>NZ_CP192084.1:0-4800000 GCF_050955845.1 Nocardia sp. CA-135398
ATGGACGACGAGCAGAACGTGTTGGCCAAAGTATGGCCGGAGGTGGTAGCCGAGCTCACCACCGGTTCGGCCGATGGTGCCATCCCGCCGGTGTCCCGGGCGCAGCAGGCCTGGCTCAAACTGGTCAAGCCGCTGACCGTGGCGCAGGGCTTCGCCTTGCTCTCGGTGCCATCGTCGTTGGCTCAGGAAGCCATCGAACGCGATCTGCGCGAACCCATTCTGCGCTCCCTCGGCCGTCGTCTCGGTCCACAGGTCGAGGGCCTCGGCGTCCGCATCGCGGCGCCGGCGACGCAGCCGACCGAACGTCCCGGCAATAATCCGCGCCACGCGCGCATGACGAGTCGGCCCGAACGTGGCCGCGACAGCGGTCGCGGCCCGGCGGGCTATCCCTCCCCCGACTATCCCGGACGCAACGACTACGCCCCGCCGCGTTATGCACAGCCCAACGACTACTCGGCGGCGCCCGACTACTCGACCGGATCGGATTACGCGGCGGCAACCGACTACCAGGCCGCGCCCGAATACCCGGGTGCGCCGGACTACCTGCCGGTGCCCGGATACGAAGTGGCGGGGGAATACCCGACCGACGAATACCCGAGCCGCGGCGACTACCCGGGCCAGACCAATGGCGAACGGCAGGAGCCCGCGCCCCGCCGCGAATCCGGACTCCCGCCGCGACGTGATTCGGTGCCCCCCGGACAGGAGTCGCTGTTCAATCCGGAGCCGACGCCGGAGCCGGTGCGGGCGCAGGGCCGGGCACCGATGCGGGAATCCGCGCGGGAATCCCGTCCGAGCGCCGATCCGGCCATCGCGGCCGCGCACGAATCGGTCCGCGAGCCGCTCTCGGACGACTCGCACGACGACGAACCCATCGTCAATGTCCGCAATTCGTGGCCCACCTACTTCACCAAATCGCAGGAGAATCCGGCGCCGTCGAATTCCTCGGCGAGCCTGAACGCGAAGTACACCTTCGAGACGTTCGTCATCGGTGCGTCCAATCGTTTCGCGCATGCCGCGGCGGTCGCCATCGCGGAGGCGCCCGCACGCGCCTACAACCCGCTGTTCGTCTGGGGCGCCTCGGGTCTGGGCAAGACTCATCTGCTGCACGCGGCCGGACACTATGCCCAGCGGCTGTTCCCCGGCATGCGGGTGAAGTATGTATCGACCGAGGAATTCACCAACGACTTCATCAACAGTCTGCGTGACGACCGCAAGGTGGCATTCAAGCGCCGCTACCGCGAGACCGACATTCTGCTCGTCGACGACATCCAGTTCATCGAGGGCAAGGAAGGTATCCAGGAAGAGTTCTTCCACACCTTCAACACCCTGCACAACGCCAATAAACAGATCGTGGTGTCCTCCGACCGGCCGCCCAAGCAGCTCGCCACGCTGGAAGAGCGGCTGCGCACCCGGTTCGAATGGGGACTGATCACCGATGTGCAGCCGCCGGAGTTGGAGACGCGCATCGCGATTCTGCGCAAGAAGGCCCGGATGGACCGGCTCGATGTACCGCACGACGTGCTGGAGCTGATCGCCAGTCGGGTCGAGCGCAATATCCGCGAGCTGGAGGGTGCGCTGATCCGGGTGACGGCCTTCGCCTCGCTGAACGGCCAGCCACTGGATCTGCCGTTGGCCGAGGTTGTACTGCGCGATCTCATGCCGGATACCGCGACGCTGGAGATCAATGCGGCGACGATCATGGCCGTCACCGCCGAATACTTCAACACCACACTCGAAGAGCTGACCGGGCCGGGCAAGGCCAGGCCGCTGGCCCAAGCCCGGCAGATCGCCATGTATCTATGCCGGGAACTAACAGATCTATCGCTGCCCAAGATCGGTCAGGCCTTCGGGCGCGACCACACCACGGTGATGTACGCGGAGAAGAAGGTGCGCAAGGAGATGACCGAGCGGCGTCGCGTATACGACCAAGTACAAGAACTAACAGCCCGAATTAAACAGCGTTCGCGCTGACCGGCACTAACACCCTCGGCACCGCCCCTGACCTGGGGCGGTGCTTTTTTGTGCCCTGTGGAGTCCTCGAGGAATTCTTGTGGAGTCCTCGAGGAAACTCCGAGTTGTGCACCGGTTCGTCCACAGGCTGTGCGCATGATGGAGGATCCGTTGCTAACAGGGGTGGAATCAACAGAGTCCACAGCCAGCTCCACACACAGGCGCTGACCAGCAATGGGCTCGGTCAGCGGCTTGGGGAATCCTCGAGGAGTCCATGTGGAGTCCTCGAGGATTCCTCGAGCTATCCACGATTCGGTGCACATGTGTGAACAACCTGGTGAATCAGGTGGAACAACTCGAGGAGCACTCGAGGATGAATGCGGAACAACTCCGCAACGTCCACAACCCCCCTCTGTTCATCCTCGAGTCACCCAGCGGTCATCCCCATCGCACCACGCCCTCGGACCTGCGGATTCGGCCGCAGTCCACAGATTCCACAGTGCCTACTACTACTTCAGTTCTTCTCCTTGAAGATCTCTCTTCAAAACAGGGTGTGTGGAAAGTCGATCAGTGCGCATCGGCATCCGAGCCACTCGCGCAGACAAGCAAGGAGAGGAGGCGCGACACATCCCGCGATTCACCCGCACTGTTCTCCTTGCTCGATATTTCGGAGTGCGGATCGTCTTCGCTACACAGAAGAACCGGAGGGTCGGGCTAGGTTCAGCTGGTCCGGACGAGTACGGTTCAATGTCGGTCGCCTATGCCAGACTGCAAGGCGGCAGGCACAGCACCCCCTTTTCGAGAATCAACGCTGACGAAGCCGACAGAGATCACGGAACCGGGAGAGGACAGAACGGGCGATGGAGCTGGCGAGTATGAAATTTCGGGTCGCCCGAGAGGATTTCGCCGAGTCCGTTGCATGGGTGGCACGCAGCCTCCCGTCACGGCCTCCGGTGCCTGTGCTCGGCGGCGTACTGCTCGTCGCGGGCGAGGACGGACTCACCGTCTCCGGCTTCGACTACGAGGTCTCCGCGCAGATGCGGGTAGCGGCCGAGGTCGCCGGACCCGGTGAGGTGCTCGTCTCCGGCCGCCTGCTCGCCGATATCACCAAGGCGCTGTCCAATAAGCCCGTCGATGTCGCCATCGACGGCACCCGTGTGCTGATCACCTGTGGCAGTGCGAAATTCTCGCTGCCGACTATGCCGGTCGAGGACTATCCCCAGCTGCCCGAGGTGCCCCAGCAGACCGGTGAGCTGAGCGTCGACGTCTTCGCCGAAGCGGTCGCACAGGTCGCCGTCGCCGCCGGGCGCGACGACACGCTGCCGATGCTCACCGGCATCCGGGTCGAGATCGAGGGGCCGCAGGTCGTACTCGCGGCCACCGACCGATTCCGCCTGGCGGTCCGGCATATCGAATGGCAGCCCGCCCGCACCGATATCGAGACCTCGGTGCTCATTCCGGCGCGGACTCTGTCGGAGGCCGCGAAAACGCTCGGCCCATCGGACGCTCCCGTGCAGCTTTCGCTCGGCACCGGCGGTGGCGCGGACGGTCTGCTCGGCATCGTGAACGCGGGCCGCCGGACCACCACCCGACTGCTCGATGCGGAATTCCCCAAGTTCCGCCAATTGCTCCCCAAGGAGCACACCTCGATCGCCACCCTTCCGGTCGCCACGCTGACCGACGCGATCAAGCGCGTCGCGCTGGTCGCCGAGCGCGGCGCCCAGGTGCGGCTGGAATTCACCGACGAAGGACTGCTGCTCTCGGCGGGTGGCGATGACGCGGGCCGAGCCGAGGAGTGGCTGGAGGCCGACTTCCGCGGTGAGGCACTGACAATCGCGTTCAATCCGGGCTACCTCATCGACGGACTCTCCGCGCTGCACGCCGATCGGGTTACCTTCGGTTTCACCACACCGAGCCGCCCCGCAGTGCTGCTGCCCGCAAGTGATGAGGAACCCAAGATGACGGAGTCGGGTGCGTTCGCCGCACTGGAGAGCCCGTACATCTACCTGTTGATGCCGGTTCGGTTGCCGGGCTGAGCATCGGCGGCGATGCGATTTATCCACAGTTCGTCCACAGACAGTGGATGGACCACAAGATGTTGTGGTCTGGGTCCGATTCGGCGCTATCAGCGGCGAAAAACGGCGATGACGACGGCCGGAGCGGAGTAGACGGGTGTTCATCCGGACGCTGTCACTGCGCGACTTCCGCTCCTGGGAGCACGCCGAGCTCGAATTATCCCCAGGCCGAACGGTTTTCCTCGGGTCCAATGGCAACGGCAAAACGAACCTGCTCGAAGCGGTCGGCTACCTCGCCACTCTGGGCTCGCATCGGGTAGCCGCCGATGCACCGCTGATCCGAATCGGCACCGATCGCGCGAGGATCGGCGCGACCGTCGTGAACGCGGGCCGCGAACTGCGCATCGATCTCGAATTGAACCAGGGGGCCGCGAATCGCGCGCAGATCAACCGATCGCCGGTGCGCAGGCCACGAGAAATCCTCGGCATTCTGCAGACGGTGCTCTTCGCACCGGAGGATCTCGCCCTGGTGCGCGGCGATCCCGGCGAGCGACGGCGCTTCCTCGACGAGTTGTGCACCGCAAGATTGCCTCGGCTGGCCGCCGTGCGGGCCGACTACGACCGGGTGCTGCGACAGCGTTCGGCCCTGTTGAAATCCGCTGGGCGCCAAGCCCGCTCGAAGGCGGAACTGAGCACCCTGGACGTATGGGACGGACATTTGGCGACCCACGCCTCGGTGCTGCTCGCCCAGCGGCTTCGCCTTGTGCACGATCTGTATCCCTATCTCGCGCAGGCGTATTCGTCGATCGCGCCCGAATCACGCCCCGCCGCAATCGGCTACCGCAGCGCGAGCCTGCCGCCGGAGTTCCTGGATCCGGCGCGCGCACCGCAGCCCGACGACGTCGAGGCACTGGAGACGAATATGCTGCGCGAACTGGTGGCGGCGCGGCCGAAGGAGTTGGAACGCGGGGTCTGTCTGGTCGGTCCGCATCGCGACGAGCTGGACCTGATGCTCGGCACCGCCCCCGCGAAAGGTTTTGCCAGCCATGGTGAGTCGTGGTCATTCGCGCTGGCGCTGCGGCTGGCGGCCTTCGAACTGCTGCGCGCCACCGGTGCCGAGCCGGTACTGCTGCTCGATGACGTATTCGCCGAGCTCGATCGCCGCCGACGCTCGGCGCTCGCCGAAGTCGCGGCCGGTGCCGAACAGGTGCTGATCACCGCCGCGGTCCCCGAGGACGTGCCAGCCGAACTTGCCGCGGTTCCGCTGCGGGTGGAGACGAACGGCGGTGCGGACGGCCGCATCTCCCGAATCGCCGACGCCGAAACTCCCACCACCACCGCCTGATCCGCGCGGCGTATTCGGGCCTGAGGTCGGCGGGTTTTTCGTGCGGCTGCTCTGTAAGATCACCCGCGGATGCAGTGCAACGCCGTGGCTACCAGCGCACGAACTGGTTTCGTATGGATGTGGGTGACTCACCTGGTACGTCCAGAACTCGTCGCGCATCCAACGGTCGGCCCGGTGATGAAGATTCGACGCACCTACGACCGGCAAAAGATTCGGGGAGAGAGGCGGACCGGTGACCGATCAAGCAGCGTCGAGCCCTTCCGCATCCGAGCCGGAACCGGAGCTGCGCGGTATCGATCTGGCGCGGCGTGCGCTCGAGGAGGCGCGGGCGGCTGCCAAGGCGAGCGGTAAATCGGTCGGGCAGGGCCGGGCGTCGCCGCGTCGGCTGCGTACCGGAGCCCGCCGCCGCACCGGCTGGTCGGGCGCACGGCCCGATGACCGTGACCCGCAACTGCTTTCGAGTCTCGCCGGCTCTATCGCGAAGAACCGCGGTTGGTCGGCCAAGGTCGCCGAGGGCATGGTCTTCGGCCGCTGGGCCGGTGTGGTCGGCGAGGACATCGCCTCGCATGCGACCCCGATGACATTGAAGGACGGCGTGCTGAGCATTGCCGCCGAATCCACGGCATGGGCCACCCAACTGCGCATGCTGCAGGGGCAGATCCTGGCGAAGATCAATGCGGCGGTGGGACAGGGCGTCGTCACGTCCGTGAAGATCACCGGTCCGGCGGCGCCGAGCTGGCGCAAGGGCGAGCGGCACATCAAAGGCCGAGGGCCACGGGACACCTACGGATAGGCGGCCGTCCCGACACAGATCGGTTTCACGTGGAACGCCGCGGCCGTCATCGAACGGAGGCCGCCCCGTAGGCTGAACTATGCTGCGGCCACCCGCGCACGAGGCCACGATTACGGCTCTGCCACACAGGCAACTCTCAGGCCGAATCTGATGGACTCAAACCCTATGAAGGCGGAACCGACCCATGCTCGACCGATTTCTCGCATCCACGGAGCCGTCAGGGGTGTCGTAGGTGCATTGTGGCTTGGGTCTACCAGTAGGATGGTGGGGTAACTAGCGGCGAACCTTCGGCGCGTTCCGTACAGCCCGCGCGTGGACCCGTATTTCACGACCAGAAATCAGACCGGGGTCCCACGCGTGCTGTCCGACCGCTGCGCCAGGGATCAGCAAGTAAGGAGAGCTACCGACCAGTGGCTGCCAAGGACTCCAACGCAACGGGCTCGACCAACGCGACATCGGGCAAGCAGGACTACGGTGCCTCCTCCATCACGGTTCTGGAAGGCCTGGAAGCGGTTCGTAAACGCCCGGGCATGTACATCGGCTCCACCGGCGAGCGCGGTCTGCATCACCTGATCTGGGAAGTCGTCGACAACTCCGTCGACGAGGCGATGGCGGGCTACGCCACGAAGGTCGAGGTCACGCTGCTCGCCGACGGGGGCGTCGAGGTCGTCGACGACGGCCGTGGTATCCCGACCGGCATGCACGCCCAGGGCATCCCCACCGTCGAGGTGGTCATGACCCAGCTGCACGCGGGTGGCAAGTTCGACTCCGACTCCTACGCGGTGTCCGGTGGTCTGCACGGTGTCGGCATTTCCGTGGTCAACGCGCTGTCGCACCGGCTCGAAGCCGAGATCGACCACGACGGTTACCACTGGAGCCAGACCTACAAGGACGCCAAGCCCGGCAAGCTCGTGCAGGGTGAGCCGACCAAGCGGACCGGCACGACCATCCGCTTCTGGGCGGATCCGGAAATCTTCGAGACCACGACCTACAACTTCGAGACGGTGGCCCGCCGGCTGCAGGAGATGGCGTTCCTGAACAAGGGCCTCACCATCGTCCTCACCGATGAGCGGGTGAGCGATACCGACGTCACCGACGAAGTGGTCAGCGAGACCGCCGAGGCGCCGAAGCATGCCGACGAGGAAGCGCCCGCGCCCGCGCACAAGGTGAAGACCCGCACCTACCACTACCCCGGTGGGCTCGAGGACTTCGTCAAGCACATCAACCGGACCAAGCAGCCCATCCACAACTCGGTGGTGAGCTTCACCGGCAAGGGCACCGGCCACGAGCTCGAGGTCGCCATGCAGTGGAACTCGGGTTACTCCGAGTCGGTGCACACCTTCGCGAACACCATCAACACCCACGAGGGCGGTACCCACGAAGAGGGTTTCCGCGCGGCGCTCACCACGGTGGTCAACAAGTACGCCAAAGACAAGAAACTGCTCAAGGACAAGGACGGCAACCTCACCGGTGACGACATCCGCGAGGGCTTGGCCGCGATCGTCAGCGTGAAGGTCGGCGAACCGCAGTTCGAGGGCCAGACCAAGACCAAGCTCGGCAACACCGAGGTGAAGTCGTTCGTGCAGCGCACCTGCAACGAACACCTCTCGCACTGGTTCGAGGCCAATCCGGCCGATGCGAAGACCATTGTGAACAAGGCGGTTTCCTCCGCACAGGCCCGCGTCGCCGCGCGCAAGGCGCGCGAATTGGTGCGTCGCAAGAGCGCCACCGACCTCGGCGGCCTGCCCGGCAAGCTGGCCGACTGCCGATCCAAGGATCCGAGCAAGTCCGAGATCTACATCGTGGAGGGCGACTCCGCCGGTGGCTCGGCCAAATCCGGCCGCGATTCGATGTACCAGGCGATCCTGCCGCTGCGCGGCAAGATCATCAATGTCGAGAAGGCCCGTATCGACCGCGTCCTCAAGAACAACGAGGTGCAGTCGATCATCACCGCCTTCGGCACCGGCATCCACGACGAATTCGATATCGCCAAGCTGCGGTATCACAAGATCGTGCTGATGGCCGATGCCGATGTGGACGGCCAGCACATTTCCACCCTGCTGCTGACGCTGCTGTTCCGCTTCATGCGGCCGCTGGTCGAGCACGGGCACGTGTATCTCGCGCAGCCGCCGCTGTACAAGCTCAAGTGGCAGCGGTCCGAACCGGAGTTCGCCTACTCCGATCGCGAGCGCGACGGGCTGCTCGAGGCGGGTCTCGCCGCGGGCAAGAAGATCAATAAGGACGACGGTGTCCAGCGCTACAAGGGTCTCGGCGAAATGAACGCCAAGGAACTGTGGGAGACCACCATGGATCCCTCGGTGCGGGTGCTGCGTCAGGTCACCCTCGACGATGCCGCCGCGGCCGACGAGCTGTTCTCCATCCTGATGGGTGAGGACGTCGAGGCGCGTCGCAGCTTTATCACCCGCAATGCCAAGGACGTTCGCTTCCTCGACGTGTAACCGGCGTGACGCGAAATTCCACGTCCGGTGCCAAAGGAGACTTTTAGATGACTGAAACCACCCTGCCACCCAACGGCGGAGCGGGTGACCGGATCGAGCCGGTCGATATCCAGAACGAAATGCAGAGCAGCTACATCGATTACGCGATGAGCGTGATCGTGGGCCGCGCGCTGCCCGACGTCCGCGACGGCCTCAAGCCGGTGCATCGCCGCGTGCTGTACGCGATGTACGACAACGGCTACCGGCCCGACCGCGGCTATGTGAAGTCCGCCCGTCCGGTCGCCGAGACCATGGGTAACTACCACCCGCACGGTGACGCGTCGATCTACGACACCCTGGTCCGCATGGCCCAGCCGTGGTCGCTGCGCTACCCGCTGGTCGACGGTCAGGGCAACTTCGGCTCCCGCGGCAACGACGGCGCGGCCGCCATGCGCTACACCGAATGCCGCCTGACCCCGCTGGCCATGGAGCTGCTGCGCGAAATCGACCACGAGACGGTCGATTTCACGCCGAACTACGACGGTCGCTCACAGGAGCCGACGGTTCTCCCCAGCCGGGTGCCCAACCTGTTGATGAACGGCAGCAACGGCATCGCGGTCGGTATGGCGACCAATATCCCGCCGCACAACCTCAACGAGTTGGCCGAGGCGATCTACTGGGCGCTGGAGAACTACGACGCCGACGAAGAGGCGACCCTCGCCGCCTGTATGGAGCGGGTCAAGGGCCCGGATTTCCCGACCTACGGCCTCATCGTCGGTAGTCAGGGCATCCAGGACGCCTACACCACCGGTCGCGGCTCGATCCGGATGCGCGGCGTGGTCGAGATCGAAGAGGACAACCGTGGCCGCACCACGATCGTCATCACCGAACTGCCGTACCAGGTCAACACCGACAACTTCATCAACTCCATCGCGGAGCAGGTGAAGGACGGCAAGATCGCGGGCATCTCCGATATCCACGACGAGTCCTCGGACCGCGCGGGTATGCGGATCGTGGTCACCATCAAGCGCGACGCGGTTGCCAAGGTGGTGCTGAACAACCTCTACAAGCACACCCAGCTGCAGACCAGCTTCGGTGCGAACATGCTCTCGATCGTCGACGGCGTGCCGCGCACACTGCGTCTGGATCAGATGATCCGGCTCTACGTCGAGCACGAGTTGGAAGTCATCATCCGGCGTACCAGGTACTTGCTGCGCAAGGCCGAGGAGCGGGCGCACATCCTGCGCGGTCTGGTCAAGGCGTTGGACGCGCTGGACGAGGTCATCGCGCTGATCCGGCGTTCGGCCAATACCGACACCGCGCGCACCGGCCTGATGCAGTTGCTGGATATCGACGAGATCCAGGCCACCGCCATCCTCGATATGCAGCTGCGCAGGCTGTCCGCCCTGGAGCGGCAGAAGATCGTCGACGAGTTGGCCAAGATCGAGGCCGAAATCGCCGACCTCAAGGACATTCTCGAAAAGCCGGAGCGCCAGCGCGCGATCGTGCGCGATGAGCTGGCCGAGATCGTCGAGAAGTACGGCGACGAGCGGCGCACCAAGATCGTGGCCAATGACGGCGATATGGCCGACGAGGATCTCATCGCCCGCGAGGATGTGGTCGTCACCGTCACCGAGACCGGTTACGCCAAGCGCACCAAGACCGACCTCTACCGCAGCCAGAAGCGCGGCGGTAAGGGCGTGCAGGGCGCGGGTCTCAAGCAGGACGACATCGTCAAGCACTTCTTCATCAGCTCCACGCACGACTGGCTGCTGTTCTTCACCAACAAGGGCCGGGTGTACCGGGCCAAGGCCTACGAACTGCCCGAGGCAAGCCGGACCGCGCGCGGTCAGCACGTCGCGAATCTGCTGGCCTTCCAGCCGGATGAGAAGATCGCCCAGATCATCCAGATCAAGGGCTACGAAGATGCGCCCTATCTGGTGCTCGCCACCAAGAACGGCCTGGTCAAGAAGTCGAAGCTGTCCGACTTCGATTCCAACCGCAGCGGCGGCATCGTCGCGGTGAACCTGCGCGATGACGACGAATTGGTCGGCGCAGTGCTGTGCTCGGCCGATGACGATCTGCTGCTGGTGTCCGCGCGCGGTCAGTCGATCCGCTTCTCCGCCACCGATGAGGCACTGCGTCCGATGGGCCGCGCTACCTCCGGTGTGCAGGGCATGCGATTCAACGCCGACGATGAACTGTTGTCGCTCAATGTGGTTCGCGCCGACACCTATCTGCTCGTCGCGACCTCCGGCGGTTACGCCAAGCGGACCGCGATCGAGGAATACACCCCGCAGGGTCGTGGCGGTAAAGGCGTATTGACTATCCAATACGACACCAAGCGTGGCACTCTGGTCGGTGCGCTCATCGTCGACGACGAGGATGAGTTGTATGCGATCACGTCCGGCGGTGGTGTTATCCGGACGGCGGCGAAGCAGGTTCGTAAGGCTGGACGACAGACCAAGGGCGTGCGATTGATGAACCTCGCCGATGGCGATACGTTGCTTGCTATCGCGCGCAATGCCGACGAACCCGATCCTGATTCGATCGTCGGCGGAGACGGCGACACCGGTTCCTCTGAGCAATAACCCCACAGCGGCGGCAACGAACGGATCTAAGGATTCCCATTGACCACGAATCAGCCGAACGACGAGCGGCACCAGACGAACGGTGTAACCGAACGGATCGCACCGTCACCGATTCCGCCGCGGCCGATCCCACGGCCGGTCGCATCGGCCGAGAACGGCCAGCCGAGTGGCCCGCAGGGAGGGGCCCAGCCGCACGAAATGCACAGCCAGCAAGGCGAAGTCGCGTTCAAGGCGCCGGAGCCGAACTCGGGTGCGGACAAGCCGGAGGCATTCGATCAGCGGGCGGCTCGGCCGGGTAACTCCGGCGAGTCGGCCGCGCCGGATGCAGGCGAGCGCTCGGCATCGAACGGCGGCGGCCAGTCGCCCTTCCAGGAGGGCTGGTCGCAGCTGCCGCAGCGAGAGCCGCAGTCGAACCTGTACCGCCCCGGGCAGCCTCCGGTACCCGGTCGCCCGAATTCCACCGGCGGCGGGCTCGGCGGTGGTGGGCTCAGCGGTGGCGGTGGCGGTGGTGGCCTCGGTGGCGGCGGTCTCGGCGGCGGCAATGCCCGTACCACCGCGGATCTCGCGGCCAAGGCCGCGCGCAAGGAGGCGGCGATGGTGAAGTCCGTCGGCATCGACGGACCGACCCGCAGCATCGCGCGCCCTGAACTGATCAAGGACATGCCGGACCTGTCCGATATCCGGCACCCGCTACCGTTCGAGGCCCCGGCGGGCCCGCAGGCCACCCCGGTCTCGCCCGCGGTTCCGGTCGCCGTCGCGGCGGCCGTCGCCTCCGGTGAGCCACTGCGGGCCACGGTGCAGATCCGCCGGATCGACCCGTGGTCGACCCTGAAGATCTCGCTGGTGATCAGCGTGGCCATGTTCTTCGTGTGGATGCTCGCGGTCGGTCTGCTCTACATCGTGCTCGAGGGCATGGGTGTGTGGGAACGGCTCAACAGCACCTTCACCGATATGGTCTCCTCCGACAGCGGCTCGGTCGGGTTGGTCGATGCCGGTTCGGTATTCGGCTATGCCGGTGTCATCGGGTTGATCAATGTGGTGCTTTTCACCGCATTGGCGACCGTCGGTGTCTTCATCTACAACCAGTGCTGTGACCTCGTCGGCGGTATCCAGGTGACCCTGGCCGACCCCGACTAGAACGGTGTCCACTCGGCCGGTCGCTGTCCTCTCGCAGGGCGGTGACCGGCCGTTTTGGTCATCGGCAGGCAGGTAAGGTAATCTCGTGCCTCGGTTCGGTTAGCAGCTCCGGCGGGTATCCGAACAAGAAATAAGGGCCTATAGCTCAGGCGGTTAGAGCGCTTCGCTGATAACGAAGAGGTCGGAGGTTCAAGTCCTCCTAGGCCCACTCCCGAACATCACAGTAGGGTGGGAATCATGAAAATTCTCCTCACGGTCGGTGTCGTTGTCGCGGTTCTCATCGGAATCACCAAGCTGCGCAAGCGTGACGATGCGGACCTGTGGCACGAAGTCACCACCCGCTGAACTGCCTTCGGGCAGTAGGGATTCGGGGCCTTAGCTCAATTGGCAGAGCACTGCCTTTGCAAGGCAGGGGTTAGGGGTTCGATTCCCCTAGGCTCCACTCGATGCAGGCTCATGCTCACGGAGAGCGTGAGCCTTGTCTCGTTTCGCGTGTCTTTTGGGGGCGAAGCCCCCAAGCCCCACCCCGGAGGGGCTTCGCCCCCCGGGGCCCCCCACGTGCCTGGCTCGCTTGTATAGGTGATGCGCTCGGTCCCCAGCCCCAGCCCCAGCCCCAGCCCCAGCCCCAGCCCCAGCCCCAGCCCTCGGCTGTTCAGATGCCGGACCTGGGCCCGGGGCCTGCCATGGGACTAACGCAGATGTCGCGCTCGGTCCCGGGCCGTCACGCCTGGCTCGGCTGCCTAGACGGCGCACCAGCCCGGGGGCCTCACATCCAGCTCGTTCGCCTAGATGGCGGATTGGACTCAGGGGCCCCTCATACCTTGTTCGCCTGTATGGATGTCGTACTCAGCTGCGGGACCCATATCTGTTTTGGTCTGTCTGGAGGCGCGTGGCTTCATGGCTGCTTACGGGTGGCTGGAGCCGCTTTCGAGCAGTTCACGCAGGAAACAGAGGGGGCAGATGGGATCGAAAGGAGCTGTCGCCTCGGTTCGGGTGGTCGGTGTGGATTGCGGCACGACCCCGTCCGGGGATGCTGCCGCTGTGGGTGACTGCAGAACGACTGCCATTGAAATCGCCCCGGCGGCAAGAACACTCAGCATGGCACGGTTCAAGAGATCCTCCACTCATATGAAATTCGACTGCACGATGTTCTCACTGGCAGCCCTCATCGTGTTGTGAAGCGCCCAGCTTCGCATCGGTAGCCCCTAGGTGGTGGAATGTTGCCCCACCTAGGTAGATCCGGATGCCGCGACCGGCCACAGCCCCTCGGTGAGGTTGCGTGGCGTTGTTGGTTCGGCACCTCGGGGGGGCGATCGGTCGCGGCGGGCTAGACCGTCGAGAACTGTGGTTCGCCCAGGTTGTCGGGTTCTGTCCAGCGGTCGGCTGTCGCGGCTTCGGTATCGCCCTTGGTGGCGCCGAGGCGGACGGGGACGGTGGTCAGGCCGCGGATCAGGAGGCTCTTGCGCCACGTCAGCTCGGTGGCTGGTACGTCAAGTGACATTTCTGGGATTCGGGCCAGTAGGCGGGTGAGGGCGATGGATGCTTCCATGCGGGCCAGGGCGGCGCCGATGCAGTAGTGGATGCCGTGGCCGAACGCGATGTTTCGGTTGTCGGTGCGGGTGGCGTCGAAACGGTCCGGTTCGGTGAATCGCTTCGGGTCGCGGTTGGCCGCGGCGATCGAGATGATGATGAATTCGTCCGCGTCGATGTCTTGATTTCCCAAGGTGATCGGGGCGGTGGTGTAGCGGGCCGTGCCGAAATGGACCGGACCCTGGTAGCGCAGGGTTTCCTCGATGAAGTCCGGAATTCTGCTCGGGTCGGCACGCAGGCGGTCGGCCAGGTGCGGGTCGATCAGGAGCTCGAGCAGGGCGTTGCCGATCAGGTTGACGGAGGTTTCGTGACCGGCGGTCAACAGCAGGAACAGCATGGAGATGAGTTCTTGCTGGTCGAGTCGGTCATCGTCGTCCTTCGCGACGATGAGTTCCGATAGCAGGTCGTCGAGCGGGTGTTCGCTGCGCTCGGCGATCAGGTCGGTCAGGTAGGTGAAGAAGCTCAAACCGGCGCTGGTGCGCTTCTCGATGTCGGCCGAGTCGTCGACGAGGATGGCCGTCCAGGCTCGGAATTCGTCCTTGTCCGCGTCAGGCACGCCGAGCAATTCGCAGATCACCGAGATCGGCACCGGGAAGGCATAGCTGTCGATCAGGTCGGCGGATTCGCGGGTGGTCAGGTCGTCCAGCAGGGTGTCGGCGATCTGCTCGATTCGAGGTCCGAGATCGCGGATGGCACGGCTCGCGAAGGCCTTCGCGACGAGGCTGCGCAGGCGGGTGTGCTGCGGCGGGTCGGCGAAAAGCATGTTGTCGTTGATGGCGCCGTTGTACTGGCCGTCGGCGCCGTGTTCGGCCATGACGGCCTGCCCCCGCGGCGATCCGATCTTCTTGCTGATGGTCGGCTCGACGAAGGCCTGCTTCGCCATATCGTGATCGACGATCATCCAGCCGAGCACCCCGTCCAAGCGGACGCGATGGATCGGGCCGCGCTTGCGCAGTGCCTCGTAGACCTCGTGCGGATGTTGGTAGAACTCATCGGTCAGCTCGAGGATCTCATCCGCGGGTTTCACTTGTTCATACATCCTTTCCGGGTTGACGGTTTCGGCCTCCGGTCCCTTGGACATAACGAAATCTCGTGCTCATCAACAGCTTTGAGTGACGCGATATGCGGTGGCGGCCGCTGCGTCCATGGGGCCGGGTGTAGCGCCGAGTGGGCGGACGGCCAACGCGTGAAGCTCTGCGCGTAATCGACTAGGCCTGCATCGTGCAAGGTCGTGCGGTTCGAGCGATGTGCCATCTTTGCACAGGTTCACCGTGGGCGGCCGGATATCCGGACCGAGTCCCGGCCTGAGTCAAAGGACGACCGAGGCCTGCTTCAACTGGGTCAGCATGGTTGCATCGGGCCAGAAGCGGGCCTCGAAGCGGATGGGCGACATGCCGGGAATCGGTGTGAGGCCGGTTATTTCGAGGGCCGCGGTGAGCGGCACGGTGCAGACGGGTACGGCGTTGTTGTCGGCATCGGTGCTGGCGAACATGATGTAGTCGGCGGCGGGGAGTAGGTAGTCGACGCCTTCGCCCCAGACGGTGTAGGTGTAGGGACGGGTTTCGGTGCCTGCCAGCTTTATCTCGCCGACGATGGCCATCTTCAAGCCGTAGTGGGTGAATTCGAGGTCGCGTTCGAGTGCTTCGTTGAGCCAGTGGGCCTGGGCGGCGTATTCCCAGATGGCCAAGCGGTATCCGGCGCGGACGGCGGTTCGGTGTTGTTCGTGTGGGCCAGCGCGGTCGAAGGGGACCACGGTGTCGTCCTCGTCGAGGGTGTAGCCCTGGGGCGAAAGGCGGTGGCGTGCATCGACGTACTGTTGCTCGACCTGGCGATAGATGCGGGCGAGCAAATGTGGGATATCTGGGACCACGATCAGGGTGTCTCGATCGGGCATGAAGACGACCGGGCGGCGTCCGGCATAGCGCTGGCTGAAGCTCGCCAACCAACCCGGCGCGAGCGGCCAGGAGGTGAGGTATGCGTCGCCGTCGCGATCGGTGCGGGTGAGGATGGCATTGCCGCGCGGATTATGCGGCTGCGCAATGGCTTCCAGATTTTCCCGGGCCGCGGCGAAGACCTCGTCTGCCGAGACCGGCCAATTCGCGAGGATCGAATGGTTGATGACGGTTCGGGAGTTCGGCAGGTCGATGGCGACCAGCTCGTCGACGAACGGAAAGGCCGGGCGGCTGACGAATCGCGCGTTTTCATGGGTGACCAATGGCTTGCGGTGCAGCAGATCGTCGAGCGCCGCTTGTTTGTAGGTGGCAGAACGCAGAATCGGGCGCAGCAGCGGACGAGCTTCCTCCCAGGTGGGCACGTATTTGTATTCGTCACTGTCGATTGAACTCAGAAACCGCTCGATCCGAGCCGCGCGTCGCAACCCCGAAAGACGAATAGCGTCGTGATACACATTGCCGAGTCCGATCTCGCATCCGTCGACGAGCTCGATACGGAACGCCTCCGGGTCGTACCCCGCGACCTCTTTGCCGACGTCGTTCAGATGCCGCAGCACAAGTGTCGCAAAGTGTTCCGGCGTCAGCTCATCGAAACTCCCCACCGGACAACCGTATCCGTCGCCGCTGCGGCGCGCACAGGGTCAGCTCGTCGTGGGCGGGCCGTGGCGGTCCAGGTGCAGGTAGGTGTAGCCGGTAGTGATCAGGCACACGACGGTGGCGGTGATGAGCATGGCCCAGCCCGCGACGAGCAGGCTCAGCAATCCACCGAGCAGCGCGCCCGTGCAGAAGGCGGCATAGAGCAGGAAGTAGCCGAGCCAGTCGGCGTAATCGCCGCCGCCGATATGGCGTTCGATGCCCTGGCCCATCTTGACGAGGGTGCCGGTGACGTAGCTCAGGGGTATGGAGACCTCGCCGTTCTTGACGAACGAGGTGTTGAGCGCGCCGACGCCGAAGGCGACGAACAGGATCGGGATGAGGTCGATATTGGTGGCGCTGGTCGCCCAGTAGATGATCCAGTCCAGCAGTGATGCCACGGCGAGGCTGAGCGTGGTGAGCAGGGTCGGGCCGTGCGGATGACCGGACCAGTAATGCCTGCGACACCAGGAAGCCACCACGACACCGGCGAGGAACGAGAGCATCAGCAGGGCCGCCGCGACGGCGATATCGGGTTCGTCGTGGAAGTAGCCCAAAATGGCGCGCTCGGTATTGCCGGTCATGAACGTGACGAAGTAGCCCTCGGTATGCATGAACGCCGCGGCTCCGATGAGACCGGCCAGTGCGGCGAGTACCCAGGACAGCCGTGCCTCGGCGTCGTACAGCGCCTTTCGCCGCGCGAGATCTGGTTTCGTCACTGGTCAGGCTCCTCACGAGGGGGATGACGAGTCAGTGATACCCGGTGATCCTGAGATTCTGCTGTCGCATCGCCGAGGTGCCGGATAAGGATTGCGCGATAGTCGCAGGGTTCCTCGGGGCGTCCAAGGCGATCGTCGTCGGTTAGCGTGCACGCGTGGACTCTGTGTTCGACTACCTGCTGACCGAGACGCCCGATCCGACACCGCTCGAGTCGATCACCGACGCGTGGACACGGCATCGGGCGACCGCCGATCGGTTCGACACCACCGTCGATATCGCGATCGCCGGTGGTTTCGGTGCGGACCGACTGGGTTTCGCATTCCTGTCCGGATATCAGCAGGCGCTGCGGGCGTTGCTGCCCGACCTCTCGGCCGATGAGCTGGTCGCGGTCTCCGCGACCGAGGCGGGTGGCGCGCATCCGTCCGCGATCGCGACCCCGGTGACCGAGACCGACGGCCGCTGGCGGGTCAACGGCACCAAGACCTTCACCACCTTGGGGATACTCGCGCGACGGCTGTTGGTGATCGCCAGTGCGGGGACGTCGGCCGACGGCCGCAACCGGCTGCGT
Source organism: Nocardia sp. CA-135398 (assembly GCF_050955845.1). Lineage (NCBI taxonomy): Bacteria > Bacillati > Actinomycetota > Actinomycetes > Mycobacteriales > Nocardiaceae > Nocardia > Nocardia sp. CA-135398. Next base: position 17,733 of record NZ_CP192084.1, read on the forward strand.
GCGGTGCTCGTCGATGCGGCACAGCCCGGCGTCGATGTGACGAATCTGCCCGTCGTACCGTTCGCACCCGAAATCCCGCACGCCTCGGTCACATTCACCGATGTCGCGGCCGAGCCGCTGCCCGGCGACGGGTACTCCGATTACCTCAAACCGTTCCGCACCATCGAGGACGTCCATGTGCTGGCGGCCACCCTCGGCTGGCTGATGCGGGTCGGGCGCGAGTCCGGCTGGCCGCGGGCGACATTGCAGCGGTTACTCGCGGCGGTGGCCTTCGTGCGCGGCCTCGATATGGATCAGCCGACCGCGCCCGGCGGACATATCGCATTGGGTGGGGCGTACGCGTATTTCGAGCAGGTGCTGACGGAACTGGAGCCGCAGTGGGCACAAGCCGATCCCGTCGTTCGCGAGCGGTGGAAGCGGGATCGTCGGTTGCTGGCGACCGCCGGAAAGGTACGGGCGCAACGATTGACGGCGGCCTGGCAATCGGTGGGCATGGTGGCCGGAGCCGGCGGTGCCGACAGATAGCTGAGCGGGGCTGAGCCGCCCCAGAAATGGGGAGCGGGCCTCGGCGAAGGGGGGGAGTTAGCCGAGGCCCGCGTAAGGTCGGCCCGGGGGGGAGGGGCCGACGTGAACGATCCTACGCGATGATCCGAGATTGTGTGTGCGTGGGGAGCACCACTTTCCAAGATTTTTCGGGACGGTTCACCTGCGACAGGGGTGGACGCCGCCCAGGTAGCCGGACCGGTCGATTGTCGGCCCGCTCGACGATTCCGTGACTGTTGTCAAAAATGTTGTCGCGCAGGGATTTACAGACGGAGTGTGAACTCACTACCCGGTCGAGGCACATGTGAAAACCATGCCGACCGGTTGCTGTCCGTGCGGAATCGGTGCGCGGGTGCTCGTCCGGACGGCGGATTCGGTCGGATTTGTCGCGTGTCGTTCGGGCGCGGGCATGTCGGCCACGCGGCGCCCGAGTAGCGGCCGGGCCGGAATCGGGTAGTGCGCTACGCGCGAGCGGATGGGTAGCGGGCGGGAAGATCGAACCGGTCGCATCCCGAACCGGCACCCCCGAGCACCGTCCGGAACGGGATGCGACCGTTTGTGTTCGATCGCAGCTCGGCCCGTCGATCGCTGAGAAAAGCCCAGGTGGACCAAAAATCAGCGGAAATTGTCGGTGCCCAGGGCAATACTGACTCGAGTAATGGTCACCTCGCCCGAGCGAGCGAACCTCAGGAGAATCATGCCCGACGCAATCGTCGCCGCGGGTCTGGTCAAGCGATACGGCCAGCTGGTCGCCCTCGATGGACTCGACTTGGCAGTGCCCGAGGGCACCGTCACCGCGTTGCTCGGACCCAACGGTGCCGGCAAGACCACCACGGTCCGGGTACTCACCACCCTGCTCATTCCGGATGCCGGTCGCGCGACCGTCGCGGGCATCGACGTACTCCGCAATCCGCAGGCGCTGCGCTCACGCATCGGCGCGTCCGGGCAATATGCCGCCGTCGACGAATATCTCACCGGATTCGAGAACCTGGAGATGGTCGGTCGGCTCTATCACATGGGCGTGCAGCGCAGTAAGGAGCGCGCGCGGGAATTGCTGGAGCGCTTCCGGCTGAGCGATGCCGCCGACCGGCCGGTCAAGGGCTATTCGGGCGGTATGCGCCGACGGCTCGACCTGGCCGGAGCGCTGGTGGCCAATCCACCTGTGCTCTTCCTGGACGAGCCGACCACCGGACTCGATCCGCGCGCACGCCTCGACCTCTGGGATGTCATCGAGGAGCTGGTGGCCGGTGGCACCACCCTGTTGCTCACCACGCAGTACATGGAGGAGGCCGACCGGCTGGCCGATTCCATCGCGGTGATCGACCACGGCAAGGTGATCGCCCGCGGCACCGCGGATGAACTCAAAACCCTGGTCGGCGGCGACCGCATCGAACTCACCGTGGACCACGCCGACAATCTCGCGACCGCCCGGGAGGCGCTGAAGGGTTTGGCGGACGGGGAGATACATCTGGAACCCGGACTGCGCCGGATCACCGTTCCGGTCAGCGACGGATCGCAGGCGCTCGTCGATGCCATCGGCAGGCTGAGCACGCACAATGTGCAGATCCACGATGTCGGTCTGCGCCGTCCGTCGCTGGACGATGTCTTCCTCACGCTCACCGGTCACGAGGCCGAGGAGTTGATCAACGGCGATGCCGACAAGTCCGCGGATCGGCTCGAAGTAACGGAAGGACGCAAGTGATGACCGCCGCGACCGTGGACGCCGGAACCCGTATGCCGCTCGGCGAACGCCTGGTCATTGTCTGCACCGACAGTGTGACCATTGCCAAGCGCAATGTCATCAAGATCAAGCGGGTACCCGACGTGCTGATCTTCTCGACGCTGTCGCCGATCATGTTCGTGCTGCTGTTCGCTTATATCTTCGGTTCGGCGATCGAGGTGCCCGGGATGTCGGGCGGCTACCGGGAGTTCCTTATCGCGGGCATTTTCGCGCAGTCGGTGGTGTTCGGCGCGACGTTCACCGGATTGGGTCTGGCCGAGGATATGCAGAAGGGCATCATCGACCGGTTCCGCTCGCTGCCGATGGCGCCGTCGGCGGTGCTGGTCGGACGCACCATCAGCGATGTGGTGATCAATGTGGTCAGCCTGGTGGTGATGTCGCTGACCGGCTATGTCGTCGGCTGGCGGATTCGCGGATCATTGCTCGACGCGGTGCTGGCCTATGTGCTCTTGCTGCTGTTCGCGTACGCGATCTCCTGGATCATGGCCGTGGTCGGCCTGCTGGTCCGCGCGCCCGAGGTGTTCAACAACGCCAGCTTCATGGTGATCTTTCCGCTGACATTCCTGGCCAATACCTTTGTTCCGCTCGAGAATCTGCCGACGGCACTGCGGGTATTCGCCGAATGGAATCCGGTCTCGGCCGTCACCCAGGCGACCCGAGATCTGTTCGGCAATACCAGTCCGATGGCGCCGAAATCGGACGCCTGGTCCATGCAGCATCCGGTGGCGACCACGCTGGCGTGGGTGGTGATCATCCTGCTGGTGTTCATCCCGCTCGCGCTGCGGCAGTACAAGCGCACCGTCAGCCGCTGACCGGGGGCGCGCTCTCGGCCGTCAGCGACCGTTGTCCGCGCCAGCACCCGCCAATGGATTCGGTGCGGAACCGTTGCGGGAGTAGCCGATTCGCGGCGGCGCCGGTGCCGGTTCCGGCGGTTGGGGGCGTTTGCTGCGGACCAACCAGGCCACGCCACCGGCCAACGCGACGACGACCGCGGCGATCAGTCGGTTACGAGAACGTGCGGAGGTAAGTAGGCGCCCCAAGGTCATTCGACAACTGTGGCACATACCGGCGCATCGCGCAGTAATCGCAGATCACCGCAGCACCCGGCAGTCGTGCAAATTTGCTGATCCGTGCGGACGCACCGCGCGCCGAGCCACCGGCACGGCAAGACTGTCGTGAGCCATGGCTAGCATGACGGGGTGACCTCACCGAATCAGACCGCCGTGGCGACGTTGCACACCAACCACGGCGATATCAAGATCTCGCTCTTCGGTAACCACGCCCCGAAGACGGTGCGCAACTTCGTCGGCCTTGCCGATGGATCGGCACCGTACAAGACCGAGAATGCCAGCGGCGGCACCTCCGGCCCCTTCTACGACGGCGTGAGCTTCCACCGGGTGATCGACGGGTTCATGATTCAAGGTGGTGACCCGACCGGCACCGGGCGCGGTGGACCCGGCTACGAATTCGGCGACGAATTCCACCCGGAGCTGCGCTTCGATCGCGGCTACCTGCTGGCGATGGCGAATGCGGGACCGGGCACCAATGGTTCGCAATTCTTCATCACCGTCGGCGCGCAGCCGCATCTGAACCGCAAGCACACCATCTTCGGGGAGGTCGTCGACCCCGATTCGCGCAAGGTCGTCGATGCCATCGCGACCACGCCGACCGATCGCAACGACCGTCCCAAGGAAGCCGTCACCATCTCCAAGATCACTATCGAATAATCCGATGAATGCTCAACCGCCCGCACCGACGTGCGTCCGCCATCCCAATCGTCCTACGGGCCTGGCCTGCACTCGGTGCGGCCGGCCGGCCTGTCCGGAATGTCTGCGACCCGCGGCGGTCGGACAGCACTGTGTCGACTGCGTCCGTCAGGGGCAGCGTGAGGTTCGGCCGGTGCGAACCGTCGCCGGTGCGCAGACCGCGCGGACCCCGATCCCGTATGTCACCTATGTGCTGATCGCGCTGAACACGATCGTCTTCGCGGTCACCGCGGGCCAGTCGAAGAGTCTGGTGGAGAACACCGGGCATTCCGCGCTGTACATCGACTGGGTGCTGTATCCGCCCGCGGTGGCGCATGGGCAATATGTGCGGCTGATCGGATCCGGCTTCCTGCACTACGGGCCGATCCACCTGCTGCTCAATATGTTCGCGCTGTACGTGGTCGGCCGCAGTATCGAGCCGGTGCTCGGGCGGGTGCGCTATCTGATGGTCTACCTGGTGTCGCTGCTCGGCGGTTCGGCCGCCGTCATGGTTTTCGCGGAGGACAGCCTCACCGCGGGCGCATCGTGCGCGGTCTACGGACTGTTCGGCGCGATCACCGTGATCCTGATCCGGGTGCGGCAGAATCCGAATCAGATGTTGATCCTGATCGGCATCAATGTCTTCATCAGCTTCTCGTTGCCCGGCATCTCATTGGCCGGACACCTCGGCGGACTCGCCGCGGGCACCATCGCCGCGCTCGGCATTCTGTTCCTGCCGGAGTGGCTGCGCGCGAAAACCCAGGAGAACGCGCGGCTGATCGGCTGGGTCGCGGTCGCGGTGGTTGCCGTGGCGGCCCTCGCCGTCATCGTGGCCGCAGCGATATCACTGCGGTAGATGCTTCACGTGAAACGTTGTCGCCGCGCGCATTCGGCGCGCGGCTACTGCGCCAGTCCGTGCGCGACAAGGGATTCGAAGACCTCGTCCGGACTGGTGCCGAGGTCCCAGCGGCCGAAGATCAGCAGACGTTCGTCGCCGTGCTGCTCGACATCGATTTCCAGCATGGGGTTCTTGCGGCCGAGGCGGCGATAGCCGACGACGCGGGCCCGCATTATCTGATCGCGGGTGTATTCGGTGGGTCCGGTGAGCGTGCGAACCACCAGCCGCGGCTGCGGGTCGGCGATGATGCTCAGGCGTGGGCGCTGTCGGAATCCGAGTCCGGCCAAGGCCAGTAGGCCGACCGCCGCCAATCCGATCAGCAGCCGACTCGGTCCGTCCTTGGCGAGGACCGCTGCACCGGCCAACACCACGCCGCCGACGGTGACCGCGATGAGTGCGGACATCGGGGTGGTCCAGGTGGTACGTGGTTCCGGAGGCGGATCAGGCGAGTCGGATTCGGGATCCACGTGTCACTTTCCCCAATCGTTCCTCGAGTTGTCCACATGGTTATCCACAGGTGTGCATGAATGACACGTCTGTAATCCCGGCGTGATGCGGGTCAACGCCAGCGCATCGTCATGATCAGGCCGACGACCATCAGACCGAAGCCGATCAGGAAGTTCCACGCCCCGAGGTCGGCCATCCAGGTGATGCGATCGTTGGCCAGGTAGTAGACGAGCAGCCAGACCAGCCCGGCCAGCATGAAGCCGAGCATGATCACGACGTACCAGACCGGAGACGGCCCCGCCTTCACCTTGACCGGTGTGCGGCTGGCGGGATTGATCGTGTAGTCGGTCTTCTTACGGACCTTCGACTTGGGCATGTCGTCCTCGTGTTCGGCGTTCAGGTCGGGTACCGGCGGGCGGAATTCGGTTGAATTATGGCCGAGCTCGCGCATCACGGAACCCGATCCGGCGGGGGCCGAGACGGTCCGGGTGCGGGCTCAGGTCCCCTCCGGTCTGCCTCTAGGCTATCCCAACTGGTAATGCGCGCGACGGTCCACCGGGTCGCCACGTAATCTCGTCAGCATGCGTGTACTGGTCGTCGACAACTACGACAGCTTCGTGTTCAACCTGGTGCAGTACCTCGGCCAGTTGGGTGCCGAGGCCGTGGTATGGCGCAACGACGACCCGAAGTTGGCCGATCCGGACGCCGTCGTCACCGAATACGACGGCATTCTGATCAGCCCCGGTCCGGGCACTCCGGACCGGGCGGGCGCGAGCATCGATCTGGTGCATGCCTGCGCGCGGCACAGCATTCCGCTGCTCGGGGTCTGCCTCGGCCATCAGGCCATCGGAGAGGCCTTCGGCGGCACCGTGACGCGCGCGCCGGAGCTGCTGCACGGCAAGACCAGCTCGGTCTTCCATCTCGGCACGGGTGTGCTGGCCGGTCTGCCCGACCCGTTCACCGCGACTCGCTACCACTCGCTCACCGTTCTCGAGCACACGCTGCCCGCGGATATCGAGGTCATCGGGCACACCGAATCCGGGATCGTGATGGCCATGCGGCATCGGACGCTGCCGATTCACGGCGTGCAGTTCCATCCCGAATCGGTGCTGACCCAGGGCGGGCACCGGATGTTGGCGAACTGGCTGGAGGTGTGCGGCGAGCGTCCGTCCGAGGGGCTGGTGGAGATGTTGGAGGCGGAGGTCGCGGCACTGGTGACCCAGTGACGCCACGGCCCCATGTGCTGCTGTCCGTCGCGGTCAGTGTCGACGGATATATCGACGATGCGAGTCCGCAGCGGCTGAAGCTGTCCAATGCCGCGGATTTCGATCGGGTGGACCAGTTGCGGGCGGAGTCCGACGCCATCCTGATCGGTGCCGAGACGCTGCGGCGCGATAATCCGCGGTTGCTGGTCAACAGTGCGGACCGGCGGTCCGCGCGCGTCGCGGCCGGAAAGCCGGAGTATCCGTTGAAGATCGCCGTGAGCGCACGCGGTGATCTGGATCCGGAGCTGCGGTTCTGGCAGCACGGCGGTGACAAACTCGTCTACACCACCCATGCCGGTGCAGCGAAGCTCGGCGATCGGCTGGCGGGGCTGGCGCAGGTGGTCCCGCTCGGTGTCGATATCGACCTCGGCGCGTTGCTCGACGATCTCGGCCGCCGCGGCGTCGCCCGGCTGATGGTCGAGGGCGGCACCCGCATCCACACGCAGTTTCTCGCGGCGGATCTGGCCGACGAATTGCAGCTGGCGGTCGCGCCGATCATCGTCGGACATGCCGCGGCACCGCGCTTTCTCGGCCCCGCCGCGTACCCGGAACGCAGGATGGGTTTGGCCGAGGTCAGTCAGATCGGTGATGTCGCGCTGCTGCGCTACCTGCCGCGACAGTCCGGCGATGCCGCGCATGACTGCTGAGTGTCGCCGACCGCGGAGGTCTGTCGATGTCGGCTGACCGGAACGATATCCAATTCATGCGTCGGGCAATAGAACTGGCGCGGCTGTGCCCGCCAAGTCCGACCGCGTTCTCCGTCGGCGCGGTCATCGTGGTCGATGGTGCCGAGATCTCGACCGGCTTTTCGCGCGAGACCGACGAGAAGGTCCATGCCGAGGAGTCCGCGCTCGACAAGCTGGATGTAGCCGATCCTCGGCTGGTGCGGGCGACGATCTACAGCACGCTGGAACCGTGTTCGCAGCGCGCCACCGCGACCAGGCTCCCATGCACCGAGCGGATTCTGCGGGCCGGGATTGCGCGCGTCGTCATCGCCTGGCGGGAACCGACGACCTTCGTGACCAATTGCGTCGGGGTGGAGCAGCTGCGCCAGCACGGCGTCGAAGTGGTCGAATTGACCGAGCTGGCCGATGAGGCGATGTCGATGAATCGCCACCTCGACCTTTCCTGATCGGAGTCAGGGCCTGCCGTAGACCGGGTGACTGCTGCGCCGCGCTGGTTGTCGTCGAGGCGGCAGGCCAGGTCATCGTATTCAAGCCCTAGGCACCGGCTATCACGGCGGACCGAGGACGTAGGTGGTGATCGAAACCGTCCCGTTCTTCGCGATCGCCGATCCGGCCGCCGGCTGCTGGCTGACGACCCGGCCGACGCTGTTGGTATCGAAGGTGCCCTGGGTGGTTTGGCTGATCTGTGCCGACGTGCCGGTCCAGCCTGCCTGCCGCAACTTGTCCACCGCCTGTGCCGTGGTCAGGCCGACCAGACTCGGCATGACGATGTCGCCGCTGGAGACCTGGACGGTGACCGTCGATCCCTTGTCTGCGGTGGTGCCGCCCGGCGGCGTCGTCGCGATGACCTCGCCCTTGGGCTTCGAGGACGGCACCTCCTGGACGTTGATCTTGAATCCTGAGCTGTCCACCAGATTCGGCTGGGCGACGCTGATGTCCTGACCGACCACATTCGGCACCCGGATCTGCTCCGGCCCGGAGCCGAGGATCACCACGATGGCCCGATCGACATCGACGCGCGAGCCCGCCGACGGGTCGGTGCCGATGACCTTGTCCGTCTCCTGCGCACTCGACGGCTTGCGCTGCACATTCGGATCCATCCGCAATCCGCTGGCGTTCAGCTGCTGTTCGGCCTGTTCCTGGGTCATGCCGTCGAGCCGAGGAATTTGCACCTGCGCCGGTCCGGTGGACACCTGCACGGTGATCGTGCTGCCCTTGTCGACCCGGGAGCCGCCGAGCGGCTGGGTGGAGATGACATTGCCGGTGGCGACCTTGTTATCCGGCTTCTGCTGGATGGCCACGGTGAAGCCGAGCTTCTGCAGCGAATCCTGGGCCTGTTGCGCGGATTTGTTCGAAAGATCGGGTATGGCAACCTGATCCGGGCGCGCGCCCGGTCCGATCAGCACCCAGAACAGGGCGAACGCGACGATGACCGCCGCGGCGGCGCCGAGCGCGATATAGAGATTGCGGCGCGGACTCGCCGGTTCGGCGGGTTCCTGTTCGGCGGTGTCGTCATTGCGTTCGACGGTGCGGAAGCTGCGCGGCGCCGGTTCGTTCGAGCCGAGGATGGTGGTGCGGTCCTCGTCGGTCATCACCATCGGCGCGCTGGGCTTCTGGCCGCCGAGCACCCGGATCAGATCGGCACGCATCTCGGCGGCCGACTGGTACCGGTTGGCCGGATTCTTGCTCATCGCCTTGAGCACCACCGAATCCAGCTCGCGCGGCACCCCGCTGTGCACATGCGATGGCAGCCGGGGATCCTCCCGGACGTGCTGGTAGGCGACGGCGATCGGCGAGTCACCGGTGAAAGGCGGCTCGCCGGTGAGGATTTCGAACAGCACACAGCCGACGGAATAGACATCCGAGCGGGCGTCGACGGTCTCACCGCGCGCCTGCTCGGGCGAAAGATATTGCGCGGTACCGATAACGGCCGCGGTCTGGGTCATCGGGTTGGAGCTGTCGGCGATCGCCCGCGCGATGCCGAAGTCCATCACCTTCACCGCACCGGCCCGGTTGATCATGATGTTGGCGGGCTTCATATCGCGGTGCACGATCCCGGCCTTATGGCTGAAATCCAGTGCGGCGCAGACGTCGGCGACGACCTCCATGGCCCGCCGCGGCGGGATCGGTCCCTTGCCGCGCACGATGTCACGCAGCGTCTCACCGTCGACGTACTCCATCACGATGTACGGCAGCGGGCCGCCGTCCACCTCCGCCTCACCGGTGTCGTAGACCGCGACGATGGCCGGATGGTTCAGTGCGGCGGCGTTCTGTGCTTCGCGCTTGAAGCGCAGGTAAAACGTAGGGTCGCGGGCCAGGTCGGCACGCAACACCTTGATCGCGACGTCCCGGCTGAGCCGTAGATCGCGCGCCTTGTGGACTTCGGACATGCCGCCGAACCCGATGATCTCACCCAGCTCGTAGCGGGAGGAGAGATTCTTCGGGGTCGTCATGGTTGTCCTTGCGGAGTAGCAGCGCCTGGAGTGGCCGAGGGTCCTCGGGCACCGGGACTATCCGGAAATGGTAAATCGAGCGTAGGGAACCACGAGCTTCTTGTGGTGGTGGACGGACTCGTCGTCTTCGACGACTTCGTCGTACTCGGCGCTGTGGTACTCGGCGTTGTGGTCGGCGGCTGCGTTGTTGTCGTCGGTTCCGCGGTCGGCGGCGGGGGCGGGGCCGGTCTGGTGGTGGTGACGACGGTCGTCTCCGGCTCGGTTGTCGTCGTCGGCGGTGTGGTGACCGGCGGCGGCGCGACCTTCGAGGTGGTGGTGACCGGGCGGACGGTATCCGGATTGGTGTCGCCGCCGAAGAGCAGCCACAGCACCAGACCCACGAGCAGCACCGCGCCGACCGCGACGGCCGCGCCGACCTTGTGGCCGGTGGTGAACCTCGAGGTCTCCGGACCTGGCCCGGGGTTGGTTCGGGTGGCGCCGGAACTCATCACGGTCCTTGGCGCGGGCGTTTGTCTGGTCGCACCGGCGCCCGCCAGACCCGCCTGGTTGTTGTAGCGCACCGTCGGGCCGTCATGGTCCTGCGACGGCAGAATCACCGTGGGACCGGGCGGGAGCACCCGGGTCGCCCCGGTAGGTGTCGGTACGCCGGTGGCGACCGGCGGCGGTGGGCGGCGTCCGGCCCGCACCGCGGCGACCGCGTCGGCGAATTCGCCGCCGCTGGCATAGCGCAGCGCCGGATCCTTGCCCATGGTGATCTCGATCAACTCGCGCACATTGGGCGGCAGATCGGACGGCATCGGCGGCGGAGCCTCGCGCACATGTTTCATCGCGACGGTGATCGCGCCGTCGCCGCTGAACGGCCGCTGCCCGGCCAGTGCCTCGTAGCCGACCACACCGAGTGCGTACACATCGCTGGCCGCGGTCGCGTCCTCGCCGACCGCCTGCTCGGGCGCGATGTACTGGGCGGTGCCCATCACCATGCCGGTCTTGGTCACCGGGGAGGCGTCGACCGCCTTGGCGATGCCGAAATCGGTGATCTTCACCTGACCGGTCGGCGTGACGAGGATATTGCCGGGCTTCACGTCACGGTGCACGACGCCAGCGGCGTGCGCGACCTCGAGTGCCCGACCGGTCTGCTCCAGCATGTCCAGACCCTGGACCACCGAAAGGCGCCCGAGCCGGTTCAACACCGTATTGAGCGGTTCGCCCTGCACCAATTCCATGACCAGATAGGCGGTTTCCCCGCCACTGGGATCCATGGTCTCGCCGTAGTCGTAGATTCCGGCGATACCCGGGTGATTCAGCTGGGCCGTCGTCTTGGCTTCACTGCGGAACCGGTGCCGGAAGGTCGGGTCGGCGGAGAACTCGGATTTGAGCACCTTCACCGCGACCCGGCGGTCCAGCCGGGTGTCGAGCGCCTCCCATACCTGACCCATACCGCCCGTGGCGATCAGGCGTTGCAGCCGATATCGGTCGGCGATCATCGCGCCGTTGTTCAGCATCCCGGCCCCCGTACATCCACTCGCACGTTCATATCTCTCAGCGCCCTCGCAAACCGGCGTCCAACACCGCGCGGGCAATCGGCGCGGCCACCGAGCCACCAGTGGCGGCCAACGCCCGGTCGCCGCCGTTCTCCACGATCACCGCGATGGCGATCTTGGGGTTCTGCGCGGGCGCGAAGGCGATGTACCAAGCGTGTGGTGGCGTATTGCGCGGATTGCTTCCGTGTTCGGCGGTTCCGGTCTTAGAGGCGATTTGATACCGGGTCTGGCCGTGTCCGACGGTGTTGTCCTCCGACGCGATCATCAGGTTGGTCAGCGTTGACGCTACCTGGGCGCTGACAGCTTGGCCGACCGAGACCGGTTTATTTTTCGAGAGCTCGCTCAGATCAGGTCCCTGCAGTTGATCGACCAGGTACGGCTCCATGCGGACGCCGCCGTTGGCGATGGTGGCGGCGATGACCGCATTGTCCAGTGGGGTGAGCGCGACATCGCGCTGGCCGATGCTGCTCTGGGCAAGTGCGGCATTGTCCGGAATCGTGCCGACGGTGCTCTCCGCCACCGGAATCGGGATGCCGCGATGTGCGCCGATGCCGAATGCGGCGGCCTCGTCCTTGAGGTTCGAGGAGCCGACCTTGAGTCCGAGTTCGACGAACGCGGTATTGCAGGATCTGCGGAACGCCTCGGTGAGCGTCGCGGTGGGACCGCTGCCGCAGGTGCTGCCGTTGTAGTTCTCCAGCGTCGTGGTCGTCCCCGGCAACGTGATGTTCGGCGCGGCGGTGAACTGGTCGTCCGGGGTTGCGGTGCCGTTGGCCAACGCGGCGGCGGTGACGACCACCTTGAAGGTGGAGCCCGGCGGATAGGTCTGCGACACAGCACGATTCAACATGGGTTGGCGCTGGTCCGCACTCAGCTCTTCCCAAGACTTGGTGCCTTGGGCGCCATCGTGCCCGGACAACAGGTTCGGGTCGTAGCTGGGGGTGGACACCATGGTGAGAATCTTGCCGGTACTCGGCTCGATCGCCACCACGGAACCGGTGTAGCCCTTGGCGGTCAACTGTTCGTAGGCGGTCTGCTGCATCACCGGGTCCAGCGTGGTGAGCACATTGCCGCCGCGCGGATCACGACCGGAGATCATATCGATCAGGCGGCGTCCGAACAGCGAATTGTCCGAACCGTTGAGCACCGTATCCTCGGCGCGCTCCAGTCCCGTGCTGCCGTACTGCATCGAGTAGAAGCCGGTGGCCGGTGCGTACGCCTGCGGGTCGGTGGGGTAGGTGCGCAGGTACTTGTAGCGGTCGTCGGTGGCGACCGAGCTGGCCAGCACGGTGCCGCCCGCGGAGATCTGCCCGCGTTGGCGGGCGTATTCATCGAGCAGCACGCGTGAGTTGCGTGGATCGGTGCGGTAGTCGTCGGCCTTGATCACCTGCACATAGGTGGCATTGAGCAGCAGGGCGACGATCATGAGCATCACCGCGACCGCGACCCGTCGTAGCGGCGTGTTCATTCCTGCGGCCTCGCTTCCGGTTTGCGCAGAAGTTCGGTGGTCGCATCCGCGATCGGGGCAACCGGATCCTTCTTGCGCACCGGCGCCGGAGCGCGTGCCGCGTCGGAGACCTTGATCAGCAACGCCAGCAACGCGTAGTTGGCCAGCAGTGACGAACCGCCGTAGGACATGAACGGCGTGGTGAGACCGGTCAGCGGAATCAGTTTGGTGACACCGCCGACCACCACGAACAGTTGGATCGCGATGGTGAACGACAACCCGGCGGCCAGCAGCTTGCCGAAGCTGTCCCGCACGGCGAGGGCGGTCCGCAGACCACGCACCACGAACACCAGGAACAGCAGCAGCACCGCGGCGAGCCCGAACAGGCCGAGTTCCTCGCCGATGGTGGTGATGATGAAGTCGGTCTTGGCGAAGGGCACCTGCGACGGCCGTCCGCTGCCGAGGCCGGTGCCCGCCAACCCACCGGTGGCCAGGCCGAACAGCGACTGCGAGATCTGGTAGCCGGTGTTGTTGTAGTCCGCGAACGGGTGCAGCCAGGTCTGGGTGCGCACCCGCACATGGCTGAAGGCCTGGTAGGCGAAGAAGAATCCGACGCTCAGCAGTGCGCCGCCGATGATGAGCCAGCCGACCCGCTCGGTCGCGATGTAGAGCATCACCAGCACCGTGCTGAAGATCAACAGCGACGTGCCGAGGTCCTTTTCGAAGACCAGCACGCCGATGCAGACGATCCAGACCACCAGAATCGGTCCGAGGTCGCGGGCGCGCGGGAATTCCATGCCGAGGAAATGCCGACCGGCCGCGGTGAACAGATCACGCTTGGCGACCAGCACCGAGGCGAAGAAGATGATCAGCAGGATCTTCGCGAATTCACCCGGCTGCACGCTCAATCCGGGCAGCCTGATCCAGATCTTGGAGCCGTTGGTCTCCGAATACGCCCCCGGCAGCAATGCCGGAATCGCCAGCGCGACAAGGCCTGTCAGGCCTAGGGTGTAGCTGTATTTGGCCAGTGTCCGGTAATCGCTCAGCACGACCAGGATCGTGATGAAGATGATCATCCCCAGACCCGTCCACAGGATCTGCTGGTTGGCGTCGGGGGAGGGGATCGGCCACGAGTTGTAGGCGGCGGTCTGCGCATCGGCGAGATCGAGCCGATGGATCAGCACCAGGCCGAGTCCGTTGAGCAGCGCGGCGATCGGTAAGAGCAGTGGATCGGCGAACGGCGCGAAACGCCGCACCGCGAGATGCGCCACCGCGAACAGCGCCAGATAGGCCAGACCGTACTTGGCGATATCCCAGGTGACCGATTGTTCCTGACTCGCCTCCACCAGGAACAGCGAAACGGTGACTATGCCCGTCGCACCGGCGAGCAAGATGAGTTCGGCATTGCGCTTCGTCGACGGCGGCGGCGCTGGCGCGAATCCGCCGGGGGGGCTGGGAAAGGCCCCAGCGGACGGTGGTGCCGGAGCGGACATCAGTCCGTCACCCGGCAAGGCTCCCCCGCCGTCTGGGGGTTCGGCGACGCCGTCGCCGTCGGGGTCTTGGCGTCGGAGCTCTTGGTCTCACCCGGCTGCGGTTCGGGTGCGGGCGCCCGGTTCTCGGTGGTCGGCGCGACCGTCGTCGGCGCGGGTACACCAGGCTGCGTCGGCGGCTCGCTCGGCGGCACGACGCCGGGCTGCGGCACCGACTCCTTGGCCGGGCAGGGACGCAGCAGTTCATTGCGTGCCAGCATCTGCATCTGCTTGCGCGCCTCGTCCAGCGAACCCGGTGGCAGTCCCTTGTCGACCTGGTCGTGTCCGGTCTGCTTGAGATCGGATACCTTCAGCGTCTTGCATTTCGACGGCAGACTCTCGCCCGGCTGCAGCAGGGTGAGGGCGCCGGTCGGGTCGACACAGGCGATCGTTTCGACCTCGTGGATGGAATAACCCAGCACCGAACCCGGCAGTCCGCGCATGATGACCACCTGGTCGTTATCCGCGCCGACGTAGTAGTTGCTGCGAATCATGTTGTAGCCGACCAACAATCCGATCACCGCGGCCAGCGCCAGGGCGACCGCGAGCAGAATCCAGCGCAGCTTGTGCGATTTGCTCTGCGGCGGCGTCTCCGGTGCGGCGGCGGCCCGGCGCGGTTCGGCCCGCGGCGGACGCATCGCGGCGGCTCGACCAGCGGCGGTATTCGGCGGCGGGGTGTCCTCGTCCTGACCCGATGCCGCGCCCGCGACGATCGGATGGCTCTGCCCGTAGTCCAGATCGATGACATCGGCGACGACCACGGTGACGTTGTCCGGACCGCCGCTGCGCAAGGCGAGTTCGATGAGCCGGTCGGCACATTCGTCGGTGCTGCCCTCGCGCATGGTGTTGGCGATGGTCTCATCGCTGACCACGTCGGACAGACCGTCGGAGCACAGCAGATAGCGATCGCCGGCACGGGCCTCGCGCATGATCAGCGTCGGCTCGATCTCGTTGCCGGTCAGGGCACGCATGATCAGCGAACGCTGCGGATGGGTATGCGCCTGCTCGGGAGTGATCCGGCCCTCGTCGACCAGCGACTGGACGAAGGTGTCGTCGCGGGTGATCTGGGCCAGCTCGCCGCCGCGCAGCAGATACGCGCGCGAGTCGCCGATGTGCACCAGGCCGAGTTTCTTGCCCGCGAACAGGATTGCGGTGAGCGTGGTGCCCATGCCGTCTAGTTCGGGCTCTTCCTCGACGTGATCGGCAATGGCGGCATTGCCCTCGTGGACGGCGGTATTGAGCTTGCCGAGCAGATCGTCGCCGGGTTCGTCGTCGTCGAGGTGGGCGAGCGCGGCGATCATCAGCTGCGATGCCACCTCGCCGGCGGCGTGGCCGCCCATACCGTCGGCTAGTGCGAGCAGCCGTGCGCCCGCATAGACGGAGTCCTCGTTGTTGCCTCGGACAAGACCGCGGTCGCTGCGCGCTGCGTAGCGGAGAACAAGTGTCACGATCGCAGCTCGATCACTGTTTTGCCGACACGGACGGGGGTGCCGAGCGGAACTCGGACTGCGGTGGTGACTTTCGCGCGGTCGAGGTAGGTGCCGTTCGTCGAGCCGAGGTCTTCGACGTACCAGTCGTCACCGCGCGGTGAGAGCCGCGCATGTCTGGTCGAGGCGTAATCATCGGTGAGTACCAGCGTTGAGTCGTCCGCACGTCCGATCAGCACCGGTTGGGTGCCGAGCGAGATGCGAGTGCCGGCGAGTGAACCTTGAGTCACCACAAGAAATTTGGCGCCCTTCTGGCCTCGGCTGAAAGACGGCAGCACCGCGGAACCGCGTGCGGCCCTGGGCTGGATCCGGATGCCGGATGCCGCGTAGATGTCGCTGCGCAGGGTGCGCAATACCGCCCACACGAATAACCACAACAGCAGCAGGAACCCCGCACGGGTCAATTGCAGGATCAGTCCCTGCACGGCGCTCCACCTCCTGTTCGACCGTGTACGTCGGTGCCCGTAGGTGCGAGTTCGCCCCCACCGGCTTGCTGGTTTCGCGAGCCCCGGTCCTGGCGACGCGCGTGTGTTGGCAGCATCATAGGGCCGTGGGTCGACTTCGATCACGATACGGCCGCAGAATCCCTGTACGCCATGTCGTGACCTGCACCGCGAGCTTACGGGATCAGACGATACGGATCAGGATCTCGGAGTGCCCGGCGCGGATAACGTCACCGTCGGCCAGCTGCCAGTCCTGAACCGGGGAGCCGTTGACGAGCGTGCCGTTGGTCGAACCCAGATCCGAGAGCATCGCGGTCTGGCCGTCCCAGCGAACCTCGATGTGCCTGCGCGAAACTCCGGTGTCCGGCAGCCGGAAGTGCGCGTCCTGACCGCGGCCGATGATGTTGCTGCCCTCACGGAGCTGGTAGGTGCGGCCGCTGCCGTCGTCGAGCTGCAGCGTCGCGGAGTAGCCCGAACCGGCCTGTGCGCCACCGCCATACGCGGGAGCCTGGTACGCGCCGCCCTGGGCGCCGTAGCCGGGCTGTTGCGAGTAGGCCTGGCCGTAGCCGCCCGGCTCCTCGGGAGCGGCGTAGCCCGGCTCGCCGTAACCCGGTTCCGCGTAACCCTGTTCGCCGTACCCGGACTGCGCGTAGCCCTGCTGACCGTAACCCGGCTGCTGACCGTAACCGCCCTGGTCGGCGTAGCCCGGCTCGCCGTAGCCGGGCTGACCGTAGCCGGGCTGACCATAGCCCTGTTCGCCGTAACCCTGGCCGTAACCGGGCTCCTGATAACCCTGCTGGCCGTAGTCCTGCTCGCCGTAGCCACCCTGCTGCTGGCCGTACCCGCCGCGCTCGCCGTAGCCCTGGCCGTAGCCGGGCTCCTGGTAGGCCTGCTGGCCGTAGCCTTGGCCACCCTGCTGGTAGTCGTAGCCGTTCTGGTAGTCGCTGTAACCCTGTTGCGAGTCCGGCGCCTGGTAGTCGGAGCCACCGCCGTAGGGCGCTCCGCCCCGGCCGTAGTCGTCGCGGTACGCACCGTTCGGCGGCCCGGGCCGCCCCGCTGGCGGCGGTGCGTACCCGCGGCTGCGTGGATCGGACTCCGCGGGCTCACGGCTTGGGTCGTAGCCTGAGTTCTGCGTCATGGGGCCAGCTCCTGGTTGCGGGTGTGCAGGTCGTTGTGGCGTGGGTTCGGGGCTGCGAGCCGGCGTGGCTCTGCGGCCGATGTCGGGATCGACCCGACCGCTCGCCCTGAACTGTCCGGTGTGCAGCGTAGGTGATGCCTCGAATGCCACGTGTACTTCGCCGTAGGTCTGCCAGCCTTGCTCGCGGATGTAGTCCTGAAGGTGTTTGGCGAACGCGCGGGTGGTGAGGTCGTGGTCGGCGTCGAGTTGTTGGTGATCAGAGGTGTTGATGGTGATCACATAACTATTGGGCGCCAACAGATGTCCGCCACCCAGATCCTGGATATTGTCGGCGGCCTCCTGCTTGAGCGCCGCTTCCACCTCCTGGGGAACGACACTGCCCCCGAAGGCTCTGGCGAACACGTCACCGACGGCGCCTTGCAGGCGACGCTCGAAGCGAGAAACAATGCCCATCTCGGCCTCCCTTCGGTGAGCGTCTGTCTTGATTCATAACAACGACACGCGGACATGGCGTGTCGCGTGCCGACCACGTTCATTGCATGATATCCACGATCGTCCACACCTGTAACTCCCGGAAGCCAGCCTGGGTTCCCGTGCCGGTCTGGACCGGCCTCGAGTGCCGTAAACAGGCGATTTCGTGTCTCGCCGAGCCGCGTGATACTGTCTCTCAGTCGCTCGGGCGAGTGGCGGAATGGCAGACGCGCTGGCTTCAGGTGCCAGTGTCCTTCGGGACGTGGGGGTTCAAGTCCCCCTTCGCCCACAGATATGCGGAAAGCCGCAGATCAGAGGATTTTCTCTGGTCTGCGGCTTTTTGTCGTCGATGGGGTGCTATGCGCATTTCCTTTGTGCGTCAGTGGTTTTTGCCTGTCCAGGTCCAAGAGGTAGATCCGGAGCTGCGTGTCGGCGTGTCGGTCGGGACCGGGTGGGTACGCGCCCGGTATGGCCGAGTGGTCCCACTCGACCGAGCCGCGCTAGGAGGTTGTCGTGACCAGTGACATGCAACATGCCAAGCATCCGGTCAGCGCGATGCTGGCCGGTCCGTACGGACATCCGTTCCATCCGATCCTGGTCACCGTGCCGATCGGGGCATGGGTGGCGAGCCTGGTATTCGATATCGCCTCGCATGTGGCGGGCGATCCGCAGTCGCTCGCCCGTGGCTCGGCCTGGCTGCTCGCCGTCGGTGTGCTCGGCGCGCTGGTCGCGGCCGTGATCGGTCTGCTGGATCTGTTCGCGATACCGACCGGCACCACGGCGTTTCGCACCGGCCTTGTCCACATGAGTCTGAATTTGCTGGTGACGATCGCCTTCGCCATCGACTTCTGGTGGCGGCAGTCCGGTCGCGGACCGGATGGCGCCGTGCCGATCGGTCAGTTGGTGTTGTCGATCATTGCCCTCGCCGTGCTCGGCGTCTCGGGTTTTCTCGGTGGCAAGCTCGCCTACCACTACGGCGTCCGGGTGGCCGACGAAACGACTCAGGTCGCCGGTTTCCGACACTCGGTCCCGTCCACCGGCGTCGACTCGCTCGAATAGCTGATCCCAGGTAGGCGAATGCCGAAAGTTTGCCGAGATCGTTTCAGCTGTGCAATTACGAACCAGGGAGGGGTGTCGACGGTGTGCGCGGACGCCATGGCACTGCCGAGGTATCTACTGCCGAAGGCGCGTTGGGGCTAGTGGCTGGCACAGGAGTTTCATCCGGGCGTGCCGGTTACGTTCGCGATGTATTTCGATTCGGTCGGCCCCGTCGACCATGATTTGCTGGCTCGGTATGCGCGGCGGGCAACCGTGGCTATCGGACCGAGACGTATGACGGTGAGCTGCTGTGCTTTTCGGCGTTCTCACCCACCACTTGACTGCGGTCGCCGCCCGCCGTGAGCGCCGCAGAAAATCGAATGACACCTTGTTCCGGCGGTCTTTAGTATCGGGCTGGTGCACCGATGGTTCGTAATCACCCCGCCGCCGCGCTTCTGAGCGAGGTGTAGGACCCGCGCGTCCCCTCTGGCTGGTTGTGCACCTCGCTTCCGCGACCTCAATCCATTTCCGTCGCAGGAGCGCGAATGTCCAGATCGATATCCATGGTCAGCCGATTCGGGTTGGTCTGTCTTGTCGGCGCCGGACTGTCGGCGGGGACCGGCGGTTTGGTCGGCACCCTGCTACACCGTGCGACCGGTCTTTCCCCGATATCCGTCGCCGCCTGTCGGCTCGCCGTCGGCGGGCTGTTGCTCATCGCTCTGCTGACCATGACACGACGGCCGTTGCCGCGGCACAGCTCGGCCTGGCGCAGGATCGGTGCGGTCGCCGTCCTCGTCGCGATCATTCAGGCGAGCTACTTCGGTGCGGTCGCGGCCTCGTCGGTGAGTTCGGCGACGCTGATCACCCTGGGAATGTCACCGATGGTCGTCTCGCTCCTGGAGCATCTGACCGGCAGCCGGGTCCTGGATCGTCGGCACGCGGCGACGATCGGAATCGCGGTGTTCGGGGTGGTCCTATTGGTCGGCGTACCCACCGATTACGCGGCGTCCGGCGCGATATTCGCCGGTGCCGCAATGGCATTGGTCTCCGCCTTCGCTTTCGCGACGGTCACCCTGATAAGTGCCCACCCGGTGCCCGGCCTCGACGCGATCACCACAACAGGTTTCGCCGTCACCGGCGGTGCCGTGCTGCTGACGCCGCTAGCCGCGATATCCGGAATCACCTTCGACCCGACTCCACACAGCGTCGCCCTGATCATCGTGTTCGGCCTGGTATCCACCGCAATGGCATACACGCTGTACTTCCGCGGTCTCGCCGAAGTCGGTCCTGGCACAGCCGCGGTGCTCGCCCTTCTCGAGCCACTGACCGGCGCGATATTGGCGGCCGCGATCCTCGGCGAACGGCTGACCCCGACGGGCCTGCTCGGTGCGGCCCTACTGACCGGCGCACTGGTCCACACCAGCCTTCAGCCGGCGAACGGGTGACACCTACGGGCCTGCCGGGCGCTGCCCTGCTGACCGCCGCACTGGTTCACACCGGCCTTCAGCCGGCGAACGGGTGACACCTACGGGCCTGCCGGGCGCTGCCCTGCTGACCGCCGCACTGGTTCACACCGGCCTTCAGCCGGCGAACGGGTGACACCTACCGGCGTGCCGGGCGCTGCCCTGCTGACCGCCGCACTGGTCCACACGAGCCTTCAGTCGGTGGGCGGGTGACCGCGCGCCTTCTCGCGGCGGCGAAGAATATGCCGGTGCAGCAGATTGCACCGTCGTAGTCAGTGTTCGGGGGCTCGGAGCTCGACGGCGCTGTTGCCCAGGACGGTGGCGAGTTGACGCCAGCGGCGATGGCGGTGGCGGAATATCAGGTGGACGAAGATGCGGGTGGCTGCGCCGCGCGGGCCGTTCTCGATTTCGATTTCGTCGGTGTAGCGGCAGCGGGATTCGGTGATCGGTTCGAAGGTGAGGCGGTGGTTCCAGGTGCGCACTGGGCCGCCCCATTCGTTGGTGTAGATCTCGCGGGCGTCCAGTCGCACCAGACGCAGGTGATGGCGCCAGGAGGGGATGATGCCGAACCACCGGAGCCGGGCCGATCCCTCGACGCCAGGGTCGATGTGGTCCGGGATACGCAGTTGTGGCACCGAAAGGATCGGTGCCACAACGTAGGCGACCAACTCCGGTGTCCGCGCCAGTGCGCACGCCACGTCCGCGCCGATCGGCAGCTCGGTAGTTAGGGTTACCTTACTCATATGTGCATGATGGTCCTCGGCGGCGCTGCTCGCAATAGCTGTTCAGACCGCGTCGGCGATCTCGTCACTTGTGGTGAACCACACGCCAGGATGGTTCGCCACATAATCCAGGGCCTGCTCCAGATATTTGATGCGGAATGCCTGGCCGATGACGAACGGGTGCAGGGCGAGGGCCATGACGCGGCCGGACTCCTCGTAGAGCCGGTCCAGCTGGTCCTTGACGATCTGCACGAAATCCGCACCGCGCAAACCGGTTCCGAGGAATAGGCTGTTGTCGTTGAGCTCGACCGAGTACGGAACGCTCAGCAGCCCAGGCACATTGAGTCGATACGGCTGATCGTCATTGGTCCAGTCCAGGACGTAATCGAGGCCGAGCTCGGCGAGCAGTTCCGGGGTATGGAAGGTCTCGGTGAGCGCGGGGCCCATCCAGCCGCGCGGGCGGCGACCGGTCGCGCGTTCGATGGTTTCGACAATATCGGTGAGGTAGGCGCGCTCGTCGTCGATGGACATGTCGGCTTGGAAGATCGAGTTGTTCTTGCCGTGCGCCAGCCACGTCCAGTTCCGTTCCCGCCCGGCCGCGATGATCTGCGGATTATGGTGTGCGACATCGGAATTGAGCAGCGCGCTGGCGCGGATGCTGTACTTGTCCAACACCTCCATCACCCGCCAGATGCCGACCCTCGGGCCATAATCACGCCAGCCGTAGTTCAGCGGATCCGGGGTGAGGGCGGCGGTGCCGGGGAAGATGCTGGTCGAGGGCCGGTCGACCTGGTAGTGCTCGATATTGAGCCCGACGTAGAACGCGACGCGGGCATCGTCGGGCCAGCGAATCGGCGCGCGGTCGACGATCGGGCTGTAGTCGAAGAGTGCGTTGTCCATGCGGCCTATGCTCGAACCATCACATACGTGTGAAGGTCAAATGTGAGGTGGAATGCAATGCGGATCGGAGAACTGTCGGAGCGCACCGGCACCTCGCGGCGGCTGCTGCGCTACTACGAGGAGCAGGGCCTCATCGTCGCCGACCGCTGCGCCAACGGTTATCGCACCTACGACGACCGCTTCGTCGACCGGGTCCTGCAGATCCGCGGCCTACTCGACGCGGGCCTGCCGACCCGCATCATCAAACAGATCCTGCCCTGCCTGGACAAGCCGCGCACCATCTACTTCCCGGACGCGACCCCGGAAATGCTGGCCACCCTGGAACGCGAACGCGACCGCATGTCCGACCGCATCACCTGTCTTTCCCGCAACCGCGACGCCATCGCCGAATACCTCGAGGCGGTCCGTGCGAACGCCGCCTCCTGACCTCGGTTCCGCGCGAACCTGTTGACTCCTAATGAGAACCTGTTCTAATTTTTGGCATGCGTAGATTTGACGGCCGCCGCGTATTGGTCACCGGAGCAGGATCGGGCATCGGGCAGGGGATCGCCCTGCGACTGCTCGATGAGGGGGCGACGCTGGTTGCCGCCGATATCGATGCGCCGGGTTTGGAGAGCACCGCGGCGAAGGCGGGTGACGCGGCCGAGCGGCTGCGCACCGTGCAGGTGAATATCGCCGATATCGAATCGGTGCGCGCCGCGACGGGCGAGGCGGTCGAATTCCTCGGCGGCCTGGATGTACTGGTGAACGCGGCGGGCATTCTGCGGCCCGCGCGCACCGAGGAGATGCCGCTCGAGGTGTGGAACCAGGTGATCGGAGTCAATCTCACCGGTACCTTCCTGATGACCCAGAGCGCGTTGCCCGCGCTGTTGGAGTCCGGCCACGGCGTCGTGGTGAACCTCTCCTCGACCGCGGCCTTCAGTGCGGCGCCGTATCTGGCGTCGTATGCCGCCTCGAAGGGCGGCGTCAACGCCTTCACACACGCGATCGCGCTGGAATACGCCAAACAGGGGTTGCGTGCGGTGAATATCGTGCCCGCGGGCATCACCAGCGGGATCACCACCAAGTCCATCCTCGATCAGCCGGAGGGCTTCGATCCGAAGCTGTTCTCGCGCATGACCGGCTGGCTCAACGGCGGTGCGCTGGGCACTCCGGAGGATATCGCCGGTGTGGTCGCCATGGTGGCCTCCGATGACGGTCGCTATATGACCGGCACGGAGATCCGCATCGACGGCGGCGCCCTGATGTAGTCAGGCGGGACGGGCCACCAGCAGGTGATGCGGAATCGGCGGGTTGGGCAGTTGCTTATGGTCGACGGCGCAGCCCGCGCCTTCCAGCGCGGCGATCACCTCGGCCACCGGCCGCAGCGTGAAACCGTATGCGGTGAACGGCAGTTTCGCCATCGCGTCCGGATCGCCGATACCGACGACGAGGCTGCCGCCGGGACGGACGACGCGCGCGAGCTCCTGGCAGGCGGCAGCCAGATCCGGCACGAAGTAGAGGGTGTTGACGGTGATGGCCGCATCGAGTGCGTCGTCGGCCAGTGGCAGTCCGGTTATCGGTCCATCGGCGAGTCGCAGTCGGCCCGTGGCGATTTCGTCGGCGAACTTTGCCCGCGCCCGGGTGAGCATGTCCGGGGAGATCTCGAAACCGTGCACCGTGCCGTTCGCGCCGACGCGCTCGAGCAGCATCGAAAGCCCCGCGCCGCCGCCGAATCCGATATCGGCGGCCGTCGCGCCGGCGCCGACCCCGGCCGCGTCGACCGCGCCCGCGATGGCGCGTTTATTGCCGCGATTGAGCATGAACGCGACGCCCTTGCCGAGCGTCCCGTGCGGGTTGCCGAGCTGACCGGCGATGGTGGACAGCAGACGGTCCCGGATTCCGCTCATGGCGGTAATCGTATCGACCGACATTCGAAATTCGACATGGCAAGACAGAGAAAATGGACCACTGATTTCGTATGAACATGGGTAACTCGTCCAGAGCTCGACTCACACGCGAACGCCGGTCCGCGACGGCACGGACATGGCTCTCGAAGATCGGACAGAGGCGCGGGGAGGCGGACCTGATGCGTTCACCGCTGGTACTTCTCGCCGCCGCGGTAGTGGCACTCGTGCCGATCGGTACCGCCGAGGCGGCGGGCTCGTGGGGTCCGCTGGCGCCGCCGAATCCCTACCTCGGGCCGCTCGGCACCGCGACCATGCACGGCGATGCCGGCTCGTCGGATGCGACGCCGCTGGCCGGGCCTGGCACCGGCGGGATTTCGGTGGCCGGGTATCCGTTGGCATCGGCATGTCCGACGCTGCTGCAAGGGTCGGACAATCTGGTCGTCGCGCTGTGCACACCGGTCATCGGCCAGACCCCGACCGTCCATCTGCTCGATCCGTCCTTCGCCGGTCCGGTCGGCACGCCGCTGGCCTCGCTGGAGATCGCCAAGGGCAGTCTGCTCGGCGGTGTCTACGCCTATCTCGACAATGTCGACCGGCTGGTCATCGTGGATGGTAACCGCACGTTGCTCCGCGTTGGCCACTCGCGCGACGCGGCGGGCAAATGGCGGCTGTCGATCGATTCGTCCACCGATCTCGGCTCGGTAATTCCGGTGGGCGACAACGTGACCGGGCTGGTGCCGGACTGGTCCGGGAATGTCTGGTTCGCCACCGGCAAGAGTGTGGTCGGGCTGGTGACGCCCGCTGGCGCGGCCGCCACCGTCGCGCTGCCAGCGGGTGAGTCGGTAGCCAACAGCATCTCGTCGGCGCCGAGCGGTCGGGTCGCGGTGGCCACGACGCACGCGCTGTACGAGTTGCGCGCCGATGCCGCCGGGCGGCCGGAGGTGCTGTGGCGCGCGGCCTACGATCGCGGATCGGCCCGCAAGCCAGGCCAACTCAGCTGGGGTACCGGATCCACCCCGACCTACTTCGGACCGAATTCCGGCGCAGACTATCTGACCATCGTCGACAATGCGGACGGACAGGTCCACGCACTGGTCTTCAGCTCCGGCACCGGCCAATTGGTGTGCTCGCAGCCGGTGCTCACCCGCGGCGGCGCGGGCAGCGAGAACTCGCCGATCGGCATCGGCCGATCCCTGTTCGTCGCGAGCACATACGGCTACCCGTACCCCACCGTCCCGGAGGGTGCGGGTCCGGCCGCTCCGGCCTCCGCACCGTTCGTCGGCGGTATGACGAGAGTCGATGTCGATGACAACGGCTGTCATACGGTGTGGGAGAACACCATCCGCAGTGCGGCCGTTCCACATCTGTCCACCGCGGACGGCTCCATCTACACCGTGACCCGCGTCGGACTCGACATCACCACCCCGCTCGACGGTTATGCCTTCACGGTCGTGAATCCCGATACCGGCGCGGTGATTTCGAATAGGCCGCTGGCCGGAACCATCGTCGACGACCCGCTGCAGACCTCACCGCTGATCACGCACGACCGCAAGATCCTGCAGGGCACGATCACCGGAATTCTGCGCATCAGCTGAAATCGCGAGCATTCGGTCCGGTGGCCAGCCCCCGCTCGACGTTCGTCAGCGCTCGGTGAATCGCCTTATCCCTGGCCGCGTCATCGAGGTCGTCGAGTACGCCATCGATGATCAGCGAGGCCATGCCGTGCACCGTTGACCAGGCGGCGTATTCGGCGTCCGGTCGGTCCGCGGGGTCGAGGAAACCGACGTCGACGAGTTCGTCCAGGAGTCCAGCCAGCAGATCGAAGGCGGGCGATGGCATCTGGTCGCCGCAGAAGGCGGTCCGGAACAGGCCGGGTTCACGCAGCGCGAAGCTGATGTAGCCGCGGCCTACCGCCCCGAGCCGAGTGATCGCATCCGCATCTGGTGCCAGGCTCGCCATGGTCTCGGCCATCGCGCCGAACAGGGTCTGCTGGGCCTGTTCCTGTGCCGCGTTGAGCAACTCCTCGTGATTGGTGAAGTGCCGATAGGCCGCGGTCGGCGTGACGCCGACATGCCGGGCCGCCGCGCGCACGGTCACCGCCTCCGGACCGCCGGATTCGGCGAGTTCGGCGGCGGCGCGCACCAGGGCATTGCGCAGGTCGCCGTGGTGATACGGGCCGTCGCGGGTGGAGCGCTTCGTTGCTGCATCCGAATCTGTCATCGCATCGATGTTGACACCAGCACACATGGCGTGGCAAGTTAACACCCATAAAGTTTACGTATGACAACATGCCCGATCGGAGACCCGATATGTTCGAAAGACTCGGCAGGTTCGTTGTCCACCGCGCCCGCTGGATCCTGGTCGTCGGCGTACTCGCCCTCATCGCCGGCGGTGTGGTCGCCGCGACGGCCTTCAGCAAGATGCAGCCCGGTGGCCAGGAGGATCCCAATGCCCAATCCAGTGCCGCGATAACCCAATTGGCCGATAAGTTCGGCACCGACACCGACTATGTATTCCTGGTCGAGGCGAAGCAGGGCACGGTCGACGGCGATGCGGTCGCCGCCATCGGCCGCGATCTGGCCCGGCGGCTCGCGGCCGACCAGCGCCTGATGAATGTCGTCTCGTATTGGGATACCGGATCCGCGGCCATGCGCTCCGGGGACGGGACCGCGGCCGTCGTCTTGGCGGGCAATGTCGACAAGGACGCCACCGATAAGGAGAAGTCCGCCGCCTCGATCGTCGAGGCCTATCGCGCCGACGGCCCGGTCGCACAGATCAAGGTCGGCGGCGGCACCCCGATCTTCCACTCGATCACCAAGCAGATCGGCAAAGATCTCGGTCTCGCCGAAGCCGTTGCGGTGCCGCTGATTCTGGCGCTGCTGGTGCTGGCCTTCGGCAATGTGGTCGCCGCGCTACTCACCCAGGTGGTCGGTGGGATCGCCATCCTCGGCACCTTCACCGAACTTTCGATCCTGGGGTCCGTGACCGACGTGTCCATCTACGCGGTGAATCTGACCACCGGACTCGGACTCGGGCTCGCGGTGGACTACGGGCTGCTGATGGTGAGCCGCTTCCGCGAACGCCGCGCGGTCGGTGCCGAACCAGATGATGCGGTGATCGCGGCCGTATCGACGGCCGGACGCACCATCGCCTTCAGTGCGGCCACGGTCGTAGCGGCCCTTTCCGCGCTGGTGATCTTCCCGCAGTACTTCCTGCGCTCCTTCGCCTACGGCGGCATCGGTGTGGTCGCCATCTCCGCCATTGCCGCGGTGGTCGTTTTGCCCGCGCTGCTCGCGGTGCTCGGCGCGCGGACCGATGCGTGGCGGGTGCCCGGTGTCCGCGGGATCCGCGGTGACGCGACGCCGTTCTGGGCCGGGGTGGCCGGATTCGCGATGCGGCGGCCGTTGCTGGCGGGTGTGCCGGTGGTGGCGGTGCTACTGCTCGCCGCGGCGCCGCTACTGAATGTGCAGTTCGGCACGCCCGACGATCGGGTGCTGCCGACCAGCACCGAGGTGCGTCAGGTCGGTGACGTGATGCGGGACGATTTCGGCGGCGGCGATGTCAACGCGCTGTCGGTGATCACCGAAACCGGCGTCGCCGCGTCGCCGCTCGCGGATTATGCGCGCACGCTGTCCCGGGTCGAGCACGTCACCCAGGTGGATTCGAGTGCGGGCACCTTCGTGCACGGCGAGTTGACCGCGAGCACACCCGCCGATGCCCGGTTCGCCCGACCGGATGCGCAGCGCCTGACCGTCCTGACCGATCTGGACCGCAATTCCGCCGCCGCCCGCGATCTGGTCGATCGAGTGCGTGACGTACCCGGTCCGAGCGGGGCAAATGCGCTGGTCGGTGGACAGGTGGCCGAACTGCGCGACAGCCTCGCATCGATCGGTGCGAAACTTCCGATCGCCATCGGGTGGATCGTATTGACGACCTTCGTCCTGCTGTTCCTGTTCACCGGCAGTGTGGTGCAGCCGCTGCGCGCACTGCTGTCGAATGTGTTGAGTCTGGCCGCCACGCTCGGGCTGATGGTGTTCATCTTCCAGCAGGGGCATCTGTCCGGATTGATCGGATTCACCCCTGCGCCGCTGGATGTTTCGATGTTGCTGCTGCTGTTCTGCATCACCTTCGGACTGTCGATGGACTACGAGGTCTTCGTGATCAGCCGGATCAAGGAACTGCACGATCGCGGTGCGTCCACGAAAGAAGCGGTTATCGAGGGGCTGGCCCGCACCGGACGCCTGGTGACCACCGCGGCGGCGCTGATTTCGATCAGCTTCCTGGCCTTCACCAGCAGTGATGTCCGGTTCATCCAGTTCTTCGGACTCGGCGCGGGCCTGGCGATTCTGATCGACGCGACGCTGGTGCGTGGGGTGCTGGTTCCGGTGGCGATGCGACTGCTCGGTCGGGCCGCCTGGTACGCGCCGAAGCCGTTGCGGCTGGCGCACGGACGGCTTGGTCTGGCCGAAGCCTGAGACGTAAGTCACGCGGCCCCGCATGCGTAATGCGGGGCCGCGTTCGCCTGTCGCACTGTCGTTTTCGCCCGATTCAGCCAGGTGCGGCGCGGAAGGTGGCGGAGATCACAGAGCTGGTTATGGTTGCGGTCGTGGTGCTGACCGCGGTCCGGTCCGGTACGCCAGTGACCGCATTTCCGCAACTGGTTAATCATGATCTTGACCGGATGCGCGTCCACCCCCAGGCGTTACGGCTAGGTGTACATCACGTTTATAACGTAGTAAACCAACCTGAAGTATCTTTTACCGCATCCAACTGCCAGCAACATCAATTATCGGGCAGTGAATGCACAGGTCGGAGCCGCATTAGGCGACCATTGAGGGCTCTATGTTAACAAAGCAGCTAATAGGTCGAAGAATGTTTGTCGATGACTCGTGGTTTCTGGATCGTGATCTGGGATCGGCCGACAAAGGCCGGTTCTGAGGTCCGTATTGCTGGCCCGAATGGCCGCCAAAAGTTTGCTGGGCAACCGCGAAATGAGGTGCTCACCCGGGTTTGCTGGGACGCTGCTTTATACGCTTGACCTCGGCGGGGAGGGTTGCGTCGGGATAACGATTGTGTAGAGTTGACGGTAACGCTGGCCGCAGCTGAGCTGGACTCGCTGCGGCCAGCGGAACTCAATTGGGGGACTTCGAAACTCGTTCGTTACGTAGCGTTGCTACCGATTATCCAGACCCGTTTCACTCACCGTGTGCTCGGCGTTGTCTGCCAGCGCTTCGCGGAATCCTCGTCCGCCCCACCGAATCCCAGGCCACCGAATCCCAGCTCCACTGCCGCTCGGGCATCCTGCTCGCGTGCGGCCCGGCGACCCAGCACGAACACGTAGCCGAGAAACAGTGCCTCCGCGATGAATCCGATGCCCACCTTCACCGGTACGGGCAGCGAACTCGGTGTCACGAACCCCTCCAGCAGCCCGCAGACCAGCAGCACCGCGACCAGACCGAGCGCGACCGTCGCGGTGGCCCGGCCCTGGCGCGCCACCGCCTCCAATCGACTCGACCGTCCCGGATCGATCAGCGTCCAGCCCAGCTTCAGGCCCACCCCGCCCGCCACGAAGACCGCGGTCAGCTCGAGCGTGCCGTGCGGCAGGATGAATCCGAAGAACGAGTCGAGCCGACCGGCATCGGCCATCAACCCGCCGGTCACCGCGGTATTGAGCGCGTTACCGAACAGCAGGTACACCGCGGGCAGGATCAGCACGCCGGTGAACAGCACCATCGCGGTCACCCAGGCGTTATTGGTCCACACCTGCGCGGCGAACGCGTCGTGCGGATGTTCGGAGTAGTAGGTCTCGAATTCGCCGCCGGGTGCGGTGAGCCAGTCGTTGTGATCGGAGATGCCGAACAGATCGCGCGCCGAACCGGAACCGGCGATCCAGACGGCCAGACCGGTGGAGACGATGATGAAGACCGCCGCCACCCCGACCCACCACGGCCAGGCCCGGTACAGCGTGGCGGGGAAGCGGTGGGTGAAGAAACGGCCGACCTGGCTCCACGCATCGCCCTTGGTGCCCAGCACCCGGCCGCGCGCCTTGGTGAGCAGTGCGCTGAGTCCGGCGATGAGTTCCGGATCCGGACTGTGCGATTGCAAGCGCGCCAACTGCTGTGAGGTGCGCCGGTACAGCGCCACCAGTTCGTCGGCCTCCGCGCCGCTGAGCTTGCGTCGCCCGGCCAGATAGGCCAGTCGATCCCACGCCCCCCGCTGTGCGTAGCTGTACGCATCTACGTCCATTGGTTGCCTCCCATACCGCCGGTCGGAAGAATGCTATCGACATGGCTGAATTCACCACCGGCGAAGCGGTCGCACTCGAGCTGCCGATCGCGCGGATCCCGACCAGGGCCACCGCGTTCCTCTTGGACGTGCTGGTGCAATTCATGCTGGGCAGCATGCTGATGCTCGGCCTCGGCGCGGCGCTGCTCTACTTCGGTGCCGACTCCGCGTGGTACAGCGCGGCGGCTG
This sequence comes from Nocardia sp. CA-135398, assembly GCF_050955845.1. Classification (NCBI taxonomy): domain Bacteria; kingdom Bacillati; phylum Actinomycetota; class Actinomycetes; order Mycobacteriales; family Nocardiaceae; genus Nocardia; species Nocardia sp. CA-135398. The sequence goes on from NZ_CP192084.1 coordinate 48,050, forward strand.
TCACCACGATCGTCGGGACGCTGGTCGGCTATCCGGTGGTCTGCGAGACCCTCATGCGCGGGCGAACCGTCGGCAAGTTCGCGCTCGGGCTGCGGGTGGTGCGCGGCGACGGCGGACCGATCGACTTCCGCCATGCCCTGACCCGTGGTCTCGCGGGTGTGATCGTCGACTTCTGGATGCTGGGCGCATTCGGTGCGGTCGGGGTGATCACCTCGATGTGCTCGCCGAATGCGCGCCGGGTCGGCGATGTGCTCGCGGGCACCGTTGTCGTGCACGGCCAGCGCCAGGTGCCCTTCCCGCTGCTTGCCGTCGCACCGCCCTGGCTGGTGTCCTGGTCCGGACAGTTGGATCTGTCCGGCATCACCGAGGATCTCGCGCTCGCGGTGCGCCAGTACCTGTCTCGCATCAATACCCTCAGCCCCGCCGCCCAGGCGAGCCTCGGTCACACCCTGCTCATCGCCGTCTGTGACCGCCTGCAGATCCCGGTTCCCGCGGGCTACCCACCCGTCCAGATCCTCGGTGCGGTCATCGCCGAGCGCCAGCGCCGCACCCTCGCCCCGATCATCACGCCGATGGTGATGGCGGGTCCGCGCCCGATGCCGATCGCCCGCGCGAGCTGAGTCTCCCTCTGCAACACGGTCATTCGGCGGTGACTCGAGTTGGGCCGGCTCACATAGTGCCGGACTGTTTGAGCTCCAGGTACTCGTCGGCAAGGGCTTCGGGGAGGCGCTCCGGGGAGGCCGCGACCACATCAATGCCCATGCGGCGCAGGGATTCCTGGACCAGGGCGCGTTCGGCGAGCAAAGATTCGGCGGCGGCAGCGGGGTAGAGGTCGGCGAGGGCATCGCGTTTGGTGGCGGCCGCGGCGACGTCGGGATCGGTGACCGAGACGATCAGCACGCGATGGCGTTGGGCGAGGGTCGGCAGGACCGGTAGCAGGTTCTCTTCGACGGCCGCCCCGTCCAGACTGGTGAACCAGACCACCAGGCTGCGGCGGCGGGCGCGTTGGATGGCGGCGCGCACCAGTCCCGCGCTATCGGTATCGACCAGCGCGGGGGTGACGCCCGCCATGGCGTGCATGAGCTTCAGTTGCAGACGGCGCCCGCCGACCCCGCGGACCTCGGTGCGGACCTGCCGGTCGTAGGCGAGCAGATCCACCGAATCGCCTGCGGCCGCGGCCAATCCGCCGAGCAGCAGGGCGGCCTCGATGCTCGCGTCCAAACGGGTACCCGTGCCGACGCGGCCCGCACTGATGCGGCCGGTATCGAGCACCATCAGCATGTGCCGGTTGCGTTCCGGACGCCAGGTGCGCACCAGCACATCGGTGGCGCGGGCGGTGGCGCGCCAGTCGATGGCCCGCACATCGTCACCGGCGACATATTCGCGGAAGGAATCGAATTCGGTGCCCTGACCGCGCATATTCGCGACATTGCGGCCCTCGAGATGTTGCAGCCGTTTGACTTTCGAACGCAGCAGCCGTTCGCTGCGGAATTCGGGCAGTGCGCGGACCCGCGCGGGCACGGTGTGGCGGCTCTGCCATCCGGCCATGCCGAGCACGCCGAACAATCGCACCGTCACCGGACCGGCGACCCGATCGCCGCGATAGGTCGGGGTCAGTGTGGTTCGCACTCGCATGCGGGTGTTCGGTGGCAGATCCAATCGGTGCGTGCGGGCTTCGGCACGGGCACTGCCGGGCCAGTCGTCCCACAGTCGTCCGCGCACAGTCCTGGTTCCGTTGTTCACCACGCCGAGTTCCACCTCGGCGCTGCGGCCGAGTCGGATCACGGTCAACGATTCCCTGGTCAGGGCCAGGTCGCGGGCCCGCGCCACCGTGCCGAGGTCGAAAAGTGCAAGGGCGGCAAGCACACTCGTCATGAGGACGACACCGAGCCACGACGGCATGACGAAGCCGACGAACAGCGCGAGCAGCGCCGCCGTCAGGGCGAGCCGACCGGTAACGACCACGAGCTACACCGGAACCGGAACCGAAAGCAGCAGCGACGACATGACACCCTCGGTCGTCACACCGTCCAACTCCGCCTCGGGCCGCAGATGCATCCGATGCCGAAGTACCGCGACCGCAACCGATTTCACATCGTCCGGCGTCACGAACCCGCGCCCGTTCAGCCAGGCGAAAGCGCGCGAGGCCGCCATCAGCGCGGTCGCGCCGCGGGTGGACGCGCCGTGCTGGACCGCGGGGGAATTGCGGGTGGCCCGGCAGATATCCACCGTGTACGCGAGCACCTCCGGACTGATGGTGACCCCGGTGATCGCCGCCCGCGCCGCGGCGATATGCGCCGGACCCGCGACCGGACGCAGCCCGGCGGCGGTCAGATCACGCGGATCGAAGCCGCCCGCATGCCGCTGCAGAATGCGGAATTCGTCGTCGCGGCCGGGCAATTGGATATCGACCTTGAACAGGAACCGGTCCAGCTGCGCCTCCGGCAGCGGGTAGGTGCCCTCCTGTTCGATCGGATTCTGGGTGGCGACCACGACGAACGGGTCCGGCAGCGGCTGCGGCTTGCCGTCCACCGAGACCTGACGCTCCTCCATCGATTCCAGCAGCGCCGATTGGGTTTTCGGTGGAGTGCGGTTGATCTCGTCGGCGAGCAGCAGATTGGTGAAGACCGGGCCGTGCCGGAAGGTGAATTCGGTGGTGTGTGGATCGTAGATCTGCGAACCGGTCACATCGCCCGGCATCAGGTCGGGGGTGAACTGGACCCTGGCGTGGTCGAGATCCAGCGCCGTCGCCAGCGCACGAACCAGCAGCGTCTTCGCCACGCCGGGAACGCCTTCCAGCAGCACATGACCGCGGCAGAGCAGGGCGAGCACCAGGTACATGATCGCGTTGTCGTTGCCGATCACCGCCTTGCCGATCTCGGCGCGCAGCGCGGCGAATGCGGCGCCCGCCTCCTCGGCGGTCGGGGTGTGGTTGGTGTCCGTGCTGGTCATCCGACCTCCGCCTCTATCCATTCGAGTTGTGTGGCAACGAGTTGCAGGGTGCTCGCGTCGGGCACCGGTCCGTACAGTGCCGCGCCGAGCATGGTCGGATCGGCTCTGGTCCGCGCGGCGACGGTCGCGACAAGCCGGTCCGGCGTGACATCGGTGCCAACGCCGAGCATCGGCCGGATGCGGCGCAAGGTGGCGGCGCGCAGCCGGGCCGCGACATGTTCGTAGTCCTTCGATCGGCGATAGAGTGCCGCCTGACCGCCGAGCAGCTCGTTCGCGGCCACCTCGACCGGTCGCGGTTCACCGACCAGCGCACCACGACGACGCGCCCGCCACCACACCAGCACCGCCGCCGCGATGAGGAATTGCAGGCCGCCGAAGGCGACCGGCGCGGGCAGCCTGCCGAAAATGGAATCCTGGCCCGCGCCGAAGCCGGAGTCGTCGCGGTTGTCGTCCGGCGGGTGGTCGGGCGGTTTGGGCGGCGGAATATCCGGCGGTGTCGGCTTATGCGGCGCGGGCGCCGCACACGAATTCAGCACCGCGTACAGCAGCACGGCCAGCGCGATGGCGGCGAGCAGCGCGGCCCAGAATTTCGGGTTGCGCAGCAGATCCGGCAGCGGCGGAAGTTGTCTGCGGGTCTTGGTTTTTTCGGTGATCGTCGCTTCGACCGGCTCCGGTGCGGGCGGTGGGGCGCTGCGCGAGTAGCGGTCGGCATATTCCAGGCGCCGGTATTCGTCCTCGGTGGCGCGACGGCCGCCGTAGACGACCTCGTCGAAACTGTGTGCGGCCGGATGTAATTCGCTCGCATCCTCGAGTGACAGCGCGGTGGTCGCGTCGTCGGCGGTTTCCCGCGCGGTCCGGGAACGGCGGACCTCCAGCATGCCGCGCTGCTCGAGGCCACGCAGTACCGCGCGGAACCGCTCGCGTAGCGCGGTATCGAAATCCCGGTGCAGCGCCGCGTTTTCGGCGGCGTCGCGGTGGACGTCGGCGGGTCCGAGTCTGGGTGGCAGTGGGGCCGCTGGCTCGTTCGTCGTGGGTTCTGTCATCGCTTATCCGTCCCGGGGACCCTGATATCGAGCCCCTCGCGACGGCACCGGCGATCCACATACGAGACCACCCGCGTCGCCGATTCGACTACCTCGCCGAAGGCGATGATCAACAGCGCCGACGTCGACAGCAGGACGATGATCTGCCAGCGATGGGTGCCGGTGAAATCCGACAGGTACCAGGGAATGCCGAGCAGCGGCACCGCGACGAGGACGACCAGTGCGCGGCCGGCGAACCACAATCCGGTTATCGACGATTGTGCGCCCTGGACGAGCAGTTTCGAGCGTGCGACCGCACCGGCATGGGTGGTCCGTTCGACGAAGATCACCGGTACCGCGACGAACCGTCCGGCCCGCAGATAGCCGAGCCAGACCAAGGCGAATGGATAGCTGATGATCAGCAGGCTGCCGACGATCAGCACACCGATGCCGACCAGCGTGAACAGCACGTGGAAGGCCAGCAGCGGGCCGGCGACCGCACCCACCCGGCCGAGCGCGGTGCGCCAGCCGATCGGGGATCCGGCGACCGTCGCGAGTCCGAGCGCGATCGTCATGCCGCGCAGCAGGAATCGAAGCAACCAGGCCGCGGTCGCCGTCGCGAGGATGGCCGCCCATGCGGTGCCCGCGTCGGAGCCGTCGGTCAGCGAGGAGATTGCGCCGGTGACCGCGACGACCAGCACTTCGGCGAGAACGAGTGCGATCGCGGTCGTGCAGGCCAGCACGACGACGTTCGCCTGGATCAGCGCGAACGGCTCGTCGAGCAGTTCGCGGAAGCTCAGTGGGCGGATCGGCACCGTCGTTCCAGGGGAGGTTGGCACCGGATCGTTCCCCGCCCCGACGGCACCGGCCGGCTCGGCGGCTGGTAACACCAGGCCGAGTCTAGCCGTCGGTGTCTCGTCAGGCTGGGCACAACATACTGGGGATCAGCGCTCGAGCAGTCGGTCCACGACTTTCCGGTACCGGGTCGGGTCGACCGGCGGGAAGCCGAGCAGCGCGCGCAAGTAGACACCGTCGCCGACCAGACGGATGATGTCCGCCCGCACCGGATCGTCGATGGCGGTGTCGAGGCCTTCGGACCAGCTGTCCATCAGGTCCGACAGCGCCTGCTGCACCTCATCGGTTTCGGTGCCGGACTTGGCATCGATGGTGCGCATGGCCGCGACCATCGAACGGTAGAGCGCCAATTCGAGCGCGTCCGCGGCATCGTTCGGATTCGGGGTCTGCAGGTACCACTCGGCCACGGATGTGCCCTTGGCGACGGCGGCGCCGAGTTGTTGTTCGGCGCGTTCGCTCAGTCGGCGCACCAGGCCAGCGAGCAGAGCGTCCTTGCTCTTGAAGTGGTAGAGCAGGCCACCCTTGGAAACCCCGGCGGTCGCGGCCACATTCTCCAGGGTCACCTGGGACATGCCCTTTTCCAGCAGCAGGGTCTCGAGTGCGTCCAGGATCCGGTCGCGGGTGTTTGCCGTCACTTCGTTGACTATACCGGCTGGACGGTAAGGTCACTTTACTGTACCGTCTGGACGGTAATAAGACCGAACGATGGAAGTCGAGAAGGCGATGACCGCAGAGATCGAGAAGGGCACCGGACTCGTGCCGCCGCGTGCCACGGCACGTGATTGGGCCGGGCTGGTGGTGCTGGCATTGGCCCTACTGCTGCTCGCCGTCGACGCGACCGTGCTCGACCTGGCGGTGCCCGCGATCAGCGCGGAGCTGGCGCCGAGCACGCCGCAGCTGCTCTGGATCATCGACGTGTACTCGTTCGTACTGGCCGGACTCCTCGTCGTGATGGGCAATCTGGGTGACCGGATCGGACGGCGCAGGTTGCTGCTGATCGGTTCTGTCGGATTCGGTCTCGCCTCGGTGCTCGCCGCCTGGTCGGTCAACCCGGAGATGCTGATCGCCGCGCGCGTGCTGCAGGGTCTCGCCGGTGCGACCCTGATGCCCGCGACGCTGGGTCTGATCCGGTCGATGTTCCTGGATCCGCGACAGCGCACCGTTGCCATTTCGGTCTGGGCCGCGATGGCCGGTGGCGGTGCGGCGGCCGGTCCGCTGCTCGGTGGCTGGCTGCTCGAGCATTACTGGTGGGGTTCGGTATTCCTGGTGAATCTGCCGGTGATGCTGGTGCTGCTCGCGGCGGGGCCGGTGCTCGTTCCGGAATCCCGTGATCCGGAGCCCGGTCGCTTCGATCTGGCGAGTGCGGTGCTGTCCATGCTGGCCCTGGTGCCGGTGGTGTATGCGGTCAAGGAGTCCGCGGCGCACGGTATCAGCTTGCGGCTCTTGGTGATCGGTGCGATCGGCGTGATCGCGGGTGTGCTGTTCGTGCGCAGACAGCGCGGTCTCGCGGATCCGATGCTCGATCTGAAGCTGTTCGCATTGCCCAGGTTCCGCACCGCGGTGCTCACCAATCTGCTCGCGGTCTTCGCGCTGGCGGGCGTGCTGTTCTCCGGTTCGCAGTATCTGCAATTGGTGCTGGGGCATTCGCCGATGCGGGCCGGGTTGCTGCTGCTGCCCGGTCTCGCGGCCAGCGTATTCGCCTCGCTAGCGGCGGCGTGGTTGGTTCGGGTGCTGCGTCCCGGACTGGTGCTCGGTGGTGCCCTGGTGCTCGCCGCGGTCGGTGCGGCGCTGTTCCTGTGGCTGACTCCGGACGCGGCGACCAGTACGGTGCCGTTCATTCTCGGATTCCTCTTCATCGGGGCGGGAGTCGGTGTGGCGCTGACGGTTTCGTCGGATCTGGTGGTGAGTTCGGCTCCTGCGGAGCGGGCCGGCGCGGCAGCGGCGGTTTCGGAGACCGCCTACGAGACCGGTATCGCACTCGGCGTCGCGGTCCTCGGCAGCGTGACCATGGCGGTATTCCGGGGTGGGCTCGATCTGTCCCAGGTGCCGAGTGCGCAGAGCGAGGCGGCGTCGGAATCCCTCGGTGGTGCAACCGAATTCGCTCGTCAGCTGCCGGAACCGGTGGCGGATGGGTTCCTGATCTCGGTGCACGAGGCCTTCGTGTCGGGGGTTCACATGGCCGCGATCGGCACGGCGGTTGTGCTGCTGATTGCCGCTGTAGTGGCCTTCCGGTTGCGGATGGCACGCGCATAATTCATTGCAGCCGACGGTATTCCCGATTCACCGAGGTCGCGGCGAACGGCGTGGTCGCCGGCACGCGCCTGCGACTATGGGGTCAGGCAAGACACAGCGCGGATGGATCGGCGGCGGCGACGGCGGATGCCGAGGTGAGCAGACGGTTCGGATCGGTTTCGGCCAGTTCGCAGAGGCGGGCGGTTTCGTTGACCGCATCGCCGATGACGGTGAATTCGTAGCGTCGGTGCGCACCGACATTGCCCGCGACGACACGGCCCGCGACGACGCCGATAGCTGCGGTGAAATCGGAGGCCTTGGCGGTCGAGCGGTTTCGGATGGCGCGGGCACAGGCCAGGGCGGTGCCCGCCGCGTCGCCGAGCGGGGCCGGTGTGCCGAAGACGGCGAGCGCGGCGCCGCCCTCGAACTAGTTGAGCAGGCCGCCGCACCCTTCGACCTCGTCGACCACGATCGGCGCCGGTGATCGTCAGTTGGCGGGTGGCAGTTCGCGTGGGCCGCGGTGGCCGGGGAGTTCGTTGCGGTGGTGGGCGGAGAGTTCGTCGTGCCGCTCGGCTCGGGGGAGACCGTAGCTCTGGGGTGTGGCGGCCGGGGGAAGGGCTGAGTAGCGGGGGTCCTGGGTGTAGTCGGCGTCGACGACGGTGGCCGCGACGCGCTGGGCGTGCCAGGAATCCGGGGTACCGGGCAATTGGTAGCCGGGCTGGGCGTGCTGGCCGATGGCCTGGGCGTGCGAGTCCTGGGAGTCGACGGTCACCTTGCGGGTGCGGCGAAGGGTGAAGGTGATCTCCTCGACCTCTTCGAAGGCCTGACGCGCGGTGCGCAGGGGGTGGGTGGCGGTGTCGATCGCATTGGCGACGAACGTGGGCACCAGCGGGCGGATGAAGCGGGCCGCGGTATCGGAGAAGGGCACGGTGCCGATCAGCGGAAGTTCCAGGCCACCGCTCTTCGGTGCGACGGGTGCGGCCGAGGCGGTATGCGGCACCAGCGCGCCAGCACCGCCGGTCGATGCGAGCGCGCCCGCACTCACGGTGGCCGGAAGATTGGGGGTCACCTCATGAGACACGGAGCTGTCCTCTCGATCGCCAGCCGTTCCGGCCGGAAGTTCGCCACGTCCTCCCGGTTCCGTGACGCCGATTTCCAACCCGCCGATGGCGGCGATGATCCGGGTGCGCTGACGCTCCCGATCGATGGCGGTATCGGCCTCGACGGCCAGTCGGGCGGCGGTCAATTGTTGTTCGGCGCGCAGATTTTCGGCCTCGACCCGCACCTCGGCGCGTTTGACCGCGATGGCGGCATCGGCGCTGCGTTCGGCGCGGTCCTGCACGGTGTGGAAGGCCAGTCGCCGATCCAGCGAGGTCTCGCCGCGCCACCACCGCAGGATCAGCGGCAGCAGCGCGAGCAGGACGAAGGTGCCGATGGTCAGCACTCGCAGCAGGAATGCGCCCGCCGCTGTGGTGGTGTAGTCGTTCATGGCGAGCCAGCGCGCGCCGAGGCCGCGATCGGCCGCGGCGAAGGCGGCGGAACCGGCTGTGTCGAGGGCCTTCTGGTCATCGGTGATCCGCTGATCCGCTCCGGCCACCCGATCCTGCGCCGCGGCCAACTGCTTGCGCGCGTCGTCGAGCATCGCGTTGGCGGTCTGCGATTCGGGGCCGCGACCGGGTACGCCGGTGATTCTGGTCTGCGGGCATTCCGGTGTCGGGTTGTATTCGCAGCGCGCGATCACCAGCGCGTGGTCGATATCGGCCTGCGCCTTGGTGATCGACTGATCCAGTGCGCCGCGATCGGCCTTCGCGCGCTCGAGCTCGCTGCGCGCGGTGACCACCGCGGGTGCGGAATCGACCGCACGCTGGGCCTTTTCATCGAGCAGCCGATCGATGGTGCCGCCGAAGAGCACCGTCGAGGCGAGTTCCGCGACCAGTACTCCGGCCACCACCGCGACCGCGATGCGTCCGGCGAGGCCGCGGCGATCCGAACCACCGGCGGGTCGTGCGGCCACCAAGCCCCTGGCCACCGCACCGGCCAGCAGTGCGACGACCACCGCGACGAACACGATCGCCAACAGCGGCATGGCATCGGCCGTGGCAAGTGCGACCGTGCCGACGATCCCGGCCACCGCCGCGAAAAGCAGTACAACGGCGCCGCTGACGGCATAATCCGCGCGCTCATGCGGGTAGTAGAGTTCGGTCCCACCCTGCTCGCGCCCGAGACCTCCGCCGAGCCAGGTGAACAAGCCGGTGATTGTCATGGGATCCCACATCCTCTACATCCCAAGTCAAAGTCGCTGGCCGCGAAACTGTCACAGATTCGTTGTCACAGCGTGACAGGCGCGAGCGCGACACACCGAGCACGGAGCCGGGGATGTGGTCAGCCTCACAGAATTCGGTAGCGCTGCCGGACTTGTGCCCCCGCTCACCCTTAATCTGGCATGGATGACCGGACGGGAGCGGGGTGTTGCGAGTGTTTTTCCGAGGCTCGGCACGGGTTTTGGTGTGTATGGCGGCGACCCTGTTGATGGCCGCCCCCGATAGCCATGCGCAAACACTCGACGACGATCCCGGCTTGGACCGCATCGTCGCGCTGGTGACCGAACGCCTGGATACCGCCGATGCCGTCGCCGCGGCGAAGTGGGCGACCGCCGCGCAGAACGGCGGCGAACCCTCGATCGACGATCCGGCCCGCGAGGCGCAGGTCTACGACGCGATGGCGCGCCTCGGGGCCGACCGCGGGCTTCCGGAAAGCTGGATCCACCAGGTGTTCTACGGCCAGATCGAGGCCAACAAAATCGTCCAGCGCGGCCTGGTCACCCGCTGGCGCTTCGATCCGGCCGTGGTGCCGAGCACGCCGCCCGATCTGGCGTCCGTGCGCCCGGTGATCGATCGGGTGAACGTCGAAATCGTCGACCAACTCGCACTGCGCCGCGCCGAGCTCACCGGTCCGAACTGTGTCGAGCGCCTGGTATCGCCCGTTTTCGGGGTGCTCGGCTCCGGCCGTGACGCGCTGCATCAGGCAGCTCTGGTCCGCGCCGCCACCGCGCTGTGCGGCCCCTAGTCGGGTGTGCTGCAAGCCGCAAGCATCCGGCACCGCGTGTCGCCGCACGTAAATGTGTCGTAAACCACTCGAACTCGATTGCTGGAAATGTGCTGAATCCCACATCGGGCAAAAGAGTCCGGACGGTCGGATCGGATGGTGTGCTTGTCACACCCCTGTCGGAAATCTCTCATCCAGCCCGCTGATCAGTTAGCCACCGCGAATCGGGTTTGCCTCGACGCGTGCAGGGAAATCCACTTCGATGCAGGTGAGCGCCGGTTCTCGGGGTGCGGGGTGTGGTGTGGCGCGGGCCATGGGCGCCCGTTCTCGCTGGTTGGCACCCGGTGCCAAGGGGATCGATCGCACCGCGTTCGCTGCTTTACACTGGACAACGCGCACACGTGGAGGACCGATTGAAGAAGCCCAGCTAGACCCGGTTATTAGCATGGCCTGAGTTGGTTGGGCCCAGGACCTGACTTATCGTTTGCTCTTACGCCGAACACAACAAGGTTCGGCAATAGCGCCCGCTCGGGGCTCGGAAATCCGGTGCCCAAGCGTAGCGGGCGCGCACCCGTGCGGAGGTAAGGAACACGTAAGCGTTCCGTTACCGACGAGCACCCCTACGTCATCGCAGCGGGTGGACAACTGGAGACGTGACTGCACGAAGAAGACCATCAGCGCGGCTGGTTTCGCAACGTACAGGCGCAGTCTTGACGGAGGCAATCGACGAAAGGCCCCTTTCCCATAGGCCGATTCATCGAGGCCGACTTTCTTGAAGGCAGAGGCATGACGCAACTTCCTGGCCACAGGTCCCCCGGACCCATCGGGCTCTATGACCCGGCGAACGAGCACGACGCCTGCGGTGTCGCATTCGTCGTCGACATGCACGGCCGCCGCAGCCGCGACATCGTCGACAAGGCTATTACGGCTCTGTTGAACCTGGAGCACCGTGGTGCCGCAGGTGCCGAACCCAATAGTGGTGACGGCGCGGGCATCCTGATCCAGATTCCGGACCGGTTCTTCCGCGCCGTGGTCGATTTCGAGTTGCCGCCGGAGGGCTCCTACGCCACCGGTATCGCCTTCCTGCCGCAGGCGCGCCGCGAGGCGACCAAGGCCGCCTACGGCCTGGAGCGCATCGTCGAATCCGAGGGCCTGGCCGTGCTCGGCTGGCGCGAGGTGCCCACCGACGAGTCCACCCTCGGTGCGCTGGCCCGCGACGCCATGCCGACCTTCCGTCAGATCTTCATCGGCTCGCCGAAGGGTTCGGCCGAACAGCTCTCGGGCATGGATCTGGAGCGTCGGGCCTACGTCGTGCGCAAGCGCGTCGAGCACGAACTGGGCAAGGCCGGCGCGGGCGAGGGCGCGGTCGGCAAGGAGTCGGTGTACTTCCCGAGCCTGTCCGGTCAGACCTTCGTCTACAAGGGCATGTTCACCACGCCGCAGCTGCGCGCGTTCTACCTGGACCTGCAGGACAGCCGGGTGGAATCCGCGCTCGGCATCGTGCACTCCCGGTTCTCCACCAACACTTTCCCGTCGTGGCCGCTGGCGCATCCGTTCCGCCGGGTCGCGCACAACGGTGAGATCAACACCGTCACCGGTAACGAGAACTGGATGCGCGCCCGCGAGGCGCTGCTGCGCTCGGATGTCTTCGGCATCGACGAGGCGGGCAACAACCGCCTGAAGAAGATCTTCCCCGTCTGTACCCCGGGGGCCAGCGATACCGCCCGCTTCGACGAGGTGCTGGAACTGCTGCACCTCGGCGGCCGCAGCTTGCCGCACGCGGTGCTGATGATGATTCCCGAGGCCTGGGAACGCAACGAGACCATGGACCCGCAGCGGCGGGCGTTCTACCGCTACCACTCGATGCTGATGGAGCCGTGGGACGGCCCGGCATCGGTGTGCTTCTCCGACGGCACCGTGGTCGGCGCCGTGCTCGACCGCAACGGCCTGCGGCCCAGCCGCGTCTGGGTCACCGATGACGGTCTGGTCGTCATGGCTTCCGAGGTCGGCGTCCTCGATATCGATCCGGCCAAGGTGATCAAGAAGGTTCGGCTGCAGCCGGGTCGCATGTTCCTGGTCGACACCTCGCAGGGCCGCATCGTCGGCGACGAGGAGCTCAAGAGCCAGCTGGCCGCCGAGCACCCGTACCAGGAATGGCTCGACGCCGGTGTCACCAAGCTGGCCGATCTGCCCGACCGTCCGCATGTGCACATGTCGCACGATCGGGTGCTGATCCGCCAGCAGATCTTCGGATACACCAATGAAGAACTGAACCTGCTGATCTCGCCGATGGCCAAGACCGGCGGTGAGGCGCTCGGCTCGATGGGCACCGACACCCCGATCGCGGTGCTGTCCTCGCGCCCCCGCCTGCTCTTCGACTACTTCTCCCAGCTGTTCGCGCAGGTGACCAACCCGCCGTTGGACGCGATCCGGGAAGAAGTTGTGACCAGCCTGCGCCGGGCCCTCGGCCCGGAGGCCGATCTGCTGCATCCGGGACCGGAGTCCTGTCACCAGATCACCATCCCGCAGCCGATCCTGGACAACGACGAGCTGGCCAAGCTCATCCACATCAACGACGATGGCTCGCATCCGGAGCTGCGCTCGGTGGTCGTGCATGGTCTGTATCCGGTGAAGAAGGGTGGCAAGGGCCTGCGCAAGGCGCTCGAGGCCATCAACACCCAGGTCTCGGCCGCCATCGAGGGCGGTGCGCGGATCATCGTGCTGTCCGACCGCGAGTCCAATGAGAAGCTGGCGCCGATTCCGTCGCTGCTGCTGACCGCGTCCGTGCACCACCACCTCGTGCGGGAACGGACCCGGACGATGGTCGGCCTTGTCGTCGAGGCCGGTGACGCCCGCGAGGTGCACCACATGGCCATGCTGGTCGGCTTCGGCGCGGCCGCGATCAACCCGTACATGGCCTTCGAGACCATCGAGGATCTGCTCGAGCGCGGCGGACTCCAGATGCCGGGCAGCACCGGCGATCTGGCCGCCGACTACCGCAAGGCGGTCGCGAACTACAACAAGGCCGCGAGTAAGGGCGTGCTGAAGGTGATGTCCAAGATGGGCATCTCCACCATCGCCTCCTACACCGGTGCGCAGCTGTTCCAGGTCATCGGCCTTTCGCAGGAGCTGGTGGACGAGTACTTCACCGGTCTGCGTTCGCATCTGGACGGCATCGGTCTGGACGAGATCGCCGCCGATGTGGCGGCCAGGCACACCGTGGCATTCCTGGAGAACCGCAACGAGCGCGCGCACCGCGAACTCGAGGTGGGCGGTGAATACCAGTGGCGGCGCGAGGGTGAATACCACCTGTTCAACCCGGACACCGTCTTCAAGCTGCAGCACGCCACCCGCAGTGGTCAGTACTCGATCTTCAAGGAGTACACCAAGCTGGTCGACGACCAGTCCGAGCGTTTGGCCTCGCTGCGCGGTCTGTTCAAGTTCAAGACCGGTGAGCGCAAGCCGATTTCGATCGACGAGGTCGAACCGGCCAGCGCCATCGTCAAGCGGTTCTCCACCGGTGCGATGAGCTATGGCTCGATTTCCTCCGAGGCGCACGAGACCCTCGCGATCGCGATGAACCGCCTCGGTGGTCGCTCGAATTCCGGTGAGGGCGGTGAACATCCGGCCCGCTTCGAGGTCGAGGAGAACGGTGACTGGCGGCGTTCGGCGATCAAGCAGGTCGCCTCGGGTCGCTTCGGTGTCACCGCGCACTACCTGACCAACTGCACCGATATCCAGATCAAGATGGCCCAGGGCGCCAAGCCGGGTGAGGGCGGTCAGCTGCCCGCGCACAAGGTGTACCCGTGGGTCGCCGAGGTGCGGCACTCGACGCCTGGCGTCGGCCTGATCTCGCCGCCGCCGCATCACGACATCTACTCGATCGAGGATCTGGCGCAGCTGATCCACGACCTGAAGAACGCGAACCCGCAGGCACGGATTCACGTGAAACTTGTTGCGGAGCCGGGTGTCGGCACGGTCGCCGCGGGTGTGTCGAAGGCGCACGCGGACGTGGTGCTGATCTCCGGCCACGACGGTGGTACCGGCGCCTCGCCGCTGACCTCGCTCAAGCATGCGGGCGGTCCCTGGGAGCTCGGCCTGGCCGAGACCCAGCAGACGTTGCTGCTCAACGGACTTCGCGATCGCATCGTCGTGCAGGTCGACGGACAGATGAAGACCGGCCGCGACGTAATGATCGCCGCGCTGCTCGGCGCCGAGGAATTCGGTTTCGCCACCGCGCCGCTGGTCGTCTCGGGCTGCATCATGATGCGGGTCTGCCACCTCGACACCTGCCCCGTCGGTGTCGCGACGCAGAATCCGGTGCTGCGCGAACGCTTCACCGGCAAGCCGGAATTCGTCGAGAACTTCATGCTGTTCGTCGCCGAAGAGGTCCGGGAACTGTTGGCGGAGTTGGGCTTCCGTACCCTGGACGAGGCCATCGGCCGGGTCGACATGCTCGACACCTCCCAGGCCAAGGAGCACTGGAAGGCCAGCAAGCTGGACCTGTCGCCGATCCTCGACGATGTCGAGACGGCATTCATGCGCCAGGACCGGTACTGCACCAAGACCCAGGACCACGGCCTGGACCGGGCGCTGGACGTGCAGTTGATCGCGCAGAGCGCCGATGCGCTCGAGCGCGGTCAGGCGGTGAAGTTCGAAACCAAGATCACGAATGTGAACCGCACCGTCGGCACCATGCTCGGCCATGAGGTGACCAAGCTCTACGGTGGCGCGGGCCTGCCCGACGACACCATCGACATCACCTTCACCGGTTCCGCGGGCAACAGCTTCGGCGCATTCGTGCCCGCGGGCATCACGCTGCGCGTGCAGGGCGACGCGAACGACTATGTGGGCAAGGGGCTTTCCGGCGGCCACATCATCGTGCGCCCGTCGCTCAACGCACCGGCCGAATTCGTCGCGGAGCAGAACATCATCGCGGGCAACGTGATCCTGTTCGGCGCCACCAGCGGCCAGGCCTTCATCAGCGGTGTGGTCGGCGAGCGGTTCGCCGTGCGCAACTCCGGCGCCACCGCGGTGGTCGAGGGCGTCGGTGACCACGGCTGTGAGTACATGACCGGTGGTCGGGTGGTCATCCTCGGTGAGACCGGCCGCAACTTCGGCGCCGGTATGTCCGGCGGTGTCGCCTTCGTATACGACCCGAACGGCACCTTCGAGGCAAGGCTCAACCCGGAGCAGGCCGATGCGGTCGAGCAGCTCGCCGGTGACGACTTCACCTGGCTGCGCGACATCATCACCGAGCACCGCGATCAGACGGGTTCGGCTGTCGCCGAACGCATTCTGAGCGACTGGTCGCAGCAGGTGAACCACTTCGTGAAGGTTATGCCGCGCGAATACAAGAAGGTTCTGCTCGCGATTTCCGAAGCCGAGAAGAACGGCACGGATGTCGATGAGGCGATTATGGAGGCGGCACGTGGCTGACCAGAGAGTTCTAAAGATGATGTCGACGAGGCGCTGTAACCATTCAAGGCGGCACGTGGCTGACCAGAGAGTTCTAAAGATGATGTCGACGAGGCGCTGTGACTATTCGGGGGCTGCACGTGGCTGACCCGCAAGGATTTCTGAAGCACACCAAACGGGAACTGCCGACGCGTCGTCCGGTTCCGCTGCGCCTGATGGACTGGAAAGAGGTCTACGAGCAGGGTTTCCCGCATCAGACCCTGCAGACCCAGGCCAGCCGGTGCATGGACTGCGGTATTCCGTTCTGTCACAACGGCTGTCCGCTGGGCAACCTCATCCCGGAGTGGAACGACCTGGTCTACAGGGGCCAGTGGCGTGAGGGCATCGACCGGCTGCACGCGACCAACAACTTCCCGGAGTTCACCGGGCGGCTGTGCCCGGCGCCGTGCGAGGCCTCCTGTGTGCTCGGCATCAACCAGGATCCGGTGACGATCAAGCAGGTCGAGGTCGAGCTCATCGAGAATGCCTTCGACGAGGGTTGGGTGACCCCGGTCTACCCGACCCGCCTGACCGGCAAGAAGGTCGCCGTGGTCGGTTCCGGCCCGGCCGGTCTGGCCGCCGCACAGCAGCTGACCAGGGCCGGTCATACCGTGACCGTCTTCGAGCGCGCCGACCGCATCGGCGGCCTGCTGCGCTACGGCATTCCGGAATTCAAGATGGAGAAGCGCTTCATCGACCGCCGTCTGGCGCAGATGGAGGCCGAAGGCACCGTCTTCAAGACCGGGGTGAACGTCGGTGTCGACATCACCGCGGCGCAGCTGCGTGAGCGGTACGACGCGATCGTGCTGGCCGGTGGCGCCACCCTGGCGCGTGACCTGCCGATCCCGGGCCGGGATCTGGACGGCATCCACCAGGCGATGGAATTCCTGCCCTGGGCCAACCGGGTGCAGCTCGGCGACGATGTCACCGACGAGAACGGTCTGCCGCCGATCCACGCGAAGGACAAGAAGGTCGTCATCATCGGTGGCGGTGACACCGGTGCGGACTGCCTCGGTACCTCGCACCGTCAGGGCGCGGCCAGCATCCACCAGTTCGAGATCATGCCGCGACCGCCGGAGGAGCGCGCCTCTTCCACCCCGTGGCCGACCTACCCGCTCATGTACCGGGTCTCCTCGGCGCACGAGGAGGGCGGCGAACGCGTGTTCTCGGTGAACACCGAGCGGTTCGTCGGCAAGGACGGCAAGGTCAGCGCGCTCGAGGCGCACGAGGTCAAGATGGTCAACGGCCGCTTCGAGAAGGTCGAGGGCACCGACTTCACCCTCGAGGCCGATCTGGTGCTGCTCGCCATGGGCTTCACCGGACCCGAGAAGCCGGGCCTGCTCGAAGGTCTCGGCGTCGGCTACGACCAGCGCGGCAATGTCCAGCGCGATAAGAACTGGTCGACCAATGTCCCCGGCGTCTTCGTCGCCGGTGATATGGGCCGCGGCCAGTCGCTGATCGTCTGGGCCATCGCGGAGGGTCGCGCCGCCGCCTCGGCGGCCGACAAGTTCCTCGAGGGCGAGACCGCACTGCCCGCGCCGATTGCGCCGACGGCGGTCGCGCAACGCTAGACCTCTCTTACCGGAGCGGAAGGGCGCCTGTGGATTTCGGTCCACAGGCGCCTTTATTTGTGCCGGGCTTTTGCCCCTGTACGTATTCGAACTCGGCCGCGCGCGGAAGGTCGCTGAGCGGAACCGTTTTCGGCATACCCGGCGACGGGAATCGGACACGGTCACGGGTTCGAATGGCGTAGCTCGAGGCGTTGCCTTATTGTGATCTGCGGCGTGGTGCGTGATCTTGGGATGTGGGTTGTGACGTGCATGTCGTACCGGTGGGTGACCCGGTATGCACTGGACCGACATCCGCCGAGGTCAGCACGGTTAAAACAACTGTCGGTGCTTGCTCTCGCAAGGGGCGATGTTTTGAACTGGAGCAGTATGCGGTTGAAGAAGGTTGCCGCCGCCATCGGTGCGTGCGCGGCTGTTGCATCCGGCGTGGTCCTTGGTAGCGGTTCGGTAACGGCCGACCCGGGCTGCCCGAGCCTGTATGTGGTTGCGGTTCCCGGCACTTGGGAGACCGGCAAGGATAAGACGCCGCAGCCCGGCATGCTGTCCGGCGTCACCAATAACCTGGGCCGGTCGGTGGACGTCGACTACGTGACGTATGCCGCGACCGCGTTCCCGTGGGAAGGCGATGTCTACGGCGCGTCCAAGAAGGAAGCGACCGATCGCGCCCGCGGCCTTGCCACCGATATGGTGCAGCGCTGCGGCGGCACCAAGATCGCGCTCGTCGGCTACAGCCAGGGTGCGGATGCGGCGGGCGACCTCGCCGCCGAAATCGGTACCGGCCTCAGCCCGATTCCGGCCGACCGGATCGCGGGAGTCGGACTGATCTCCGATCCGCGCCGCTCGCCCACCGACATTCAGGTCGGACCGGTCGCGCCGGGCGCGGGCGCCGGTGGCGCTCGGGTCGGCGGCTTCGGCTGGCTCAGCGATCGCACCCGCACCATCTGCGCGCTCGACGACCTCTACTGCGCAACTGCCCCCGACGACTTCGTGACCCGGTTCGCCGGTTTCCTCGCGCAGACCTCCGAGGCGAATCCGGCCAACCTCTGGCGCTACCAGCTCGAGGCGGGCGCCATCATGAACGACCTGATGAGCCTGGGCGGCATCCCGACGCTGCAGTCCCAGCTCACCGAATCCGCCAACCAGCAGCGGGCGAAGGATCTGGAGCGGTTCTACAACTCGCACGCGCATACGCTCTACGGCAGCTACCCGGTGGGCGGCGGGCAGACCGCCATCTCCTGGATGCACAACTGGATCGCGGGCATGGCCTGATTCCTGGTCTCACCCATAGCGAAAGGCCACCTCTCCCGGCGGAGGGGTGGCCTTTCGCTTTCTGCTACCCGGATCAGCCTGCGGAGCCGGTCGGCGGTGGGAACTGCTGGAAGGGCTGCGGTCCGGGGCCGGGGCGGCCATTATCCGGCCCCGGGAACCATGGACCCTGGTCGTCACCGCCATCACCGAGGTGGTTGTGATGGTGGTGATGCCGGTCGATCTCGATACCTTGCAACGGAATCTGATCCGATACCGACTGGGCGGACGCATCGGGCTCGGCCGCGGAGGCGGTGCCGGCGAGTGCGCCGAGTGGTACGGCGATCAACGCGCCTGCGACTGCAACCCGGACGACGATACGCCTTGTCTTGGAGAGCAAAACGGTTCCTTTCTCGCGGATCGTGAGTCGCTGGTGCTGATTGTTTCGAGCGACCTGCAAGCAGTCGCTACGGCGGCTCACCCGTCCCATCGAAGGCTCCGTCACTGGGATCGAGGTGCGACTCGTCTGGCAGTCGACTGTGAATGCAAGAGTCTGGGAACAACCGTCAAGGTTGCTGTGAAATGTTGCGCGGCAACAGATCCCACACGTGGCCGTTCTCGTTGACGGTCGCCGCGGTGCGTCGGCCGCTGCGGGAGAACAGGATCCGGGTGATCGAGCAATAGTCGATCGGAAAGGTCAGCGGCCGGGCCAGGCCGAGCACCTCCTGCAGCAGCACATTGATCACCCCGCCGTGCGCGAACACGACCACCGTATCGGCCGGATCGGTATGCGCGGCGATCGAAGTGACGGCATCACGCACCCGGGTGATGAATGCGGGCCCGTCGATCTGATCGGGCAGATGTCCGGACTTGATCCGCTCGTAGACGGCCGAGAATTCGACCTTGGCATCCTCGATCGGAATGTAGGCGGGCAGGTCACGATCGTATTCGGCGAGATCATCGATCACATCCACCGGCAGCCCGAGCTTCGCCGCGGTCGGCTCGGCAGTCTCCCGCGCCCGCCGCTGCGGACTGCTCACAATCCGGCTGATCCGATGCTGAGCCAACGCCGCAGGCACCCGTTCGGCCTGCTCTAGGCCGACCGGCGCCAACCCGGGATCGGCGGGACCGCCCTCGGTTTGCACTCGCAGCGGCTGAGCATGACGAACGAGAATCAACTGCACCCCGCCCACTCTGCCGTATGATCGGTGTTCATTCGCACTAGGGGGATTAAGCGACGTATGGGTGCCATACTCGAAGTCATGACCGTCGAACCGTTTCCGCAGTGGCTGCGCCCGCCGCCGGGCGGTTTTGTCGCCGAGGATCTGGACCGCCTGCCCGACCTGCCCCCGCATACCGAACTGATCGACGGGAGCCTTGTCTTCGTGAGTCCGCAGGCGGACTTTCACATGCTCGTCATCTCGCTGCTCGAGAATAGACTTCGGCTTTAACCCCTGCCCGGATCGGCACCCCGCGGTCAGGCTGTCGCGGTTCCCTTACATTCCGCTGGCAGTTCGAAGAAGTTGATGAAGTGTTCGGCGGCGGCGACGTCGCCGGAGATCTTTGCTTCGCCGCTGGTGATGGTGTCGGCCAGCGCTCGGCCGTGGAAGGCGACGGCGATGAAGGCTGGGACGGTGGTGTGGATGGCGATGGCACCGGTGCCGGAGGCGCCGCGGGTGATGGTGATGGTGCCATCGGAGACTACGGCGTGGAATTCGTCTGTGCCGGAATCGGATCCGGTGAAGTACAGGTCGTAGTCGGCGCGCACTCCTGCCGCCCGCTCGGGTTGGAAGGAGGTGCGCAGGGTGACCACAAGCGAATCGGTCGACATGTCGGAGCAGCTGTAGCTGTTGGGGGTGCGGGCGCCCCAGCGGTTCAGCGCGACGATCACGTCATCGAGTTCGCGACCCCAATCGGTGAGGTCGTAGACGGCGGCGCCGACCGGCGGCGGCAGCTTGCGCTTGTGCACGACGCCGATCTGGACGAGTTCGTCGAGGCGCTGGGAGAGCACATTGGGGCTGATGCCGGGGAGTCCGGCGCGCAGATCGGTGAAGCGTTTGGGGCCCAGGAGCAGTTCGCGCACCACGAGCAGGGTCCAGCGCTCGCCGACCAGGTCGAGCGCGCGGGCGGCACCGCAGGCGTCGTGGTAGCTGCGCTTCGCGCGCTGCTCCGGGGCAATAGTCATGGGCTACAGCATATCAGTCGATTCTTCAACTGAATTAATTAGTTGTCTTTTAGGACTAACCATTGCTAGCGTGCCACAGTAACGATCTTCGGGTGGAAGGCGTCTGTGGTGACGGAAGCAAAAGAACGACATAGACAGGTGGGGGACGCCTCGTCCGGTGCGGACAGTAAGCGCTGGCTCGCCCTCTATGTGTTGTGTGGCGGCATGCTGATGATCGTGCTCGATGCGACGATCGTGAATGTCGCGCTCGCGGATATCCAGACCGACCTGGGCTTCACGCCATCGGGTCTGGCCTGGGTGGTGAACGGATATCTGATCTCCTTCGGCGGCCTGCTCATGCTGGCCGGTCGACTCGGTGACCTCATCGGTCGCCGCACCATGTTCCTGTCCGGTCTGGTGGTCTTCACCCTGGCCTCGGCGCTGTGTGGTGCGGCCGTCAACGAGGTGACCCTCATCGCGGCCCGCTTCCTGCAAGGCATCGGCGGCGCCATGACCTCGGCGGTCATCCTCGGCATGATCTTCGCGATGTTTCCGGACCCGCGCGAGCAGGCCAAGGCGATCGGTCGCTATGCCTTTGTCGCGTCGGCCGGTGGTGCGATCGGCCTGCTGCTCGGCGGTTTCCTGACCGCGTTGGACTGGCGGCTGATCTTCCTGGTCAACCTGCCGATCGGCATTACCGTCGGCCTCGGCGCGCTGAAGATCCTGGACAAGGACAAGGGCGCCGGACTGAAGGACGGCGCGGATGTGCCCGGCGCCGTGCTGATCACCGCGGCGCTGATGCTCGGCGTCTACACGATCGTCAAGCCGGCCGCCGAATACGGCTGGACCGATCCGGCCACGCTGGGACTCGGTGCGGCCGCGCTGGTACTGCTCGCCGGATTCATCGCGCGGGAGGCGACGGCGGTCACCCCGCTGATGCCGCTGAAGATCTTCCGCTCACGAAATCTGTCCGGCGCCAATGTGATCCAGGTGCTGACCGTGGCGGGTATGTTCGGCATGTTCTTCATGGGTTCGCTGTATCTGAAGCAGGTGCTCGGCTATTCGCCGATCCAGCTCGGCACGGCTTTCTTCCCGGTCGCGGCGATCATGGGTCTGCTGTCGGTGCGCTATTCCGAACATCTGGTGATGCGCTTCGGCGCCCGCAAGGTGCTGATTCCCGGTCTGCTGCTGATTCTCGCCGCGCTGCTCTGGCTGACCCAGGCGCCGGTGGACGGCAACTACTGGATCGATATCTTCGGTCCGATGGTGCTGTTCGGTACCGGTGCGGGTCTGGCCTTCCCGTCGCTGATGAATCTGGCGATGTCGGGGGTCGAGCCGCAGGAAGCCGGTCTGGCCTCGGGTCTGGCGAACACCACCATGCAGGTCGGTGGCGCGCTCGGTCTGGCGGTGCTCGCCACCCTTTCGGCGAGCAAGACCGAACATCTGCTGAAGGACGGTGCCGCGCCGAATGTGGCGCTCACCAACGGATTCCACCTGGCGTTCTGGATCGGCGTCGCACTGGTGGTCGCCGCGCTGGTCGCGGCGGTGGTGGTGCTGAAGTCGGTTCCGGCGCAGCCGCACGACGAACTCGATGACGAACTGTTGCTCGAGGCCGAGGTGGCCTCCGAACGCACCGCCATCTAGTCCGGAAATACCGAAACGGCCCGGTTCGCGATTGGCGAGCCGGGCCGTTCTCTCGCGCTTACTGCTGCTTCTTGCGCTGGGTAAGCAGGTAGATGCCGCCGACGATCAGCGCGACGACGACCAGGCAGCAGATGCCGCCGATGATCAGCCCGCTGCTGCTCTTCTTCTTTTTCTTGGCCGCGAATTCCACTGCCGAGGCCAGGGTGTCGGAGTTGGTCCAGGTGTCCGCGCTGGCCCAGACCTGCGGGTCCAGCAGGGCGGTATTGGTCAGCAGATCAAGGTACATATGCATCCCATTGTCGAAGGTAACGGCCTCCTCCCGGGGCCGAGTTGTCAAGACTAGCGGGCGAATACCGCTTGGGAAGTCCTTCTATGTTTGCAAATCCTTCAGAATGAAATTCTCGACACGGAGGTTTCAGCGTGGCTTCACCAAGGGGAACGGCAGCGTCTCGCGAATGCTGCGTCCGGTGATCAACATGACGATGCGGTCCACGCCCATCCCCAATCCACCGGTCGGCGGCATCGCGTGCTCGAGCGCCTGCAGGAAGTCCTCGTCGAGCTCCATGGCCTCCGGATCGCCGTTGGCCGCCAACATCGATTGTTCGGTGAGCCTGCGCCGCTGTTCGATGGGATCGGTGAGTTCGCTGTAGGCCGTACCCAATTCGACACCCCAGGCGACCAGATCCCAGCGCTCGGTCACGCCGGGAATGTTGCGGTGCGCGCGGGTCAGCGGGGAGACCGAGGTGGGGAAGTCGATGTAGAAAGTCGGCTTCTCCGTACGGGATTCGACCAGATGCTCATACATTTCCTGCACGACCTGTCCGGCATCCCAGCCGTGCTGATAGGGCACCTCCGCCTTATCGCAGAGCTCGCGCAGTTCATCGAGTGTGGTCCGCGGGGTGATCTTGCTGCCGATCGCCTCCGATACCGCGCCGTGCACGGTCTTCACCGCCCATTCCCCGGAGATGTCCACCTCTTCGAAGGAGCCGTCCGGTTTGGGACGCAGTGCGACCATCGCGCCATTGGCGGCCTGCGCGGCGTTCTGGATGAGCTGGCGGGCCAGCTGCATCATCCGCTCGTAATCGGCATGTGCCTCATAGGCTTCCAGGCTGGTGAACTCAGGATTGTGGCTGAAGTCCACACCCTCGTTGCGGAAGTTGCGCCCGATTTCGAAGACCTTCTCCATACCGCCGACGCACAGCCGCTTGAGATACAGCTCGGGCGCGATCCGCAGATACAGATCCAGATCATAGGCATTGATATGGGTGAGGAATGGTGTCGCATTGGCGCCGCCGTGCACCTTCTGCAGGATCGGGGTCTCCACCTCGAGATATCCCCAGGCGTTCAACGAATCCCGCAGCGAGCGCACCACCGCGGTGCGCTTGCTCAGCACCTCGCGGACCTCGGGATTGATCGCCATATCGACGTAGCGCTGACGCACCCTGGCCTCGGGATCGGCCAGGCCCTTCCACTTGTCCGGCAGCGGATGCAGGCATTTGCCGATCATCCGCCAGTCCGCGGCAAGCAGCGAGAGTTCGCCGCGGCGGCTGTGCCCGATCTGACCGCTGACCTCGATCAGGTCACCGAGATCGAAGAATTCGCCGAATTCGGCGCTGCGTTCGGCGCCGACCCGATCGCGATCGATGACCAGCTGGATATCGTCGGTCCAGTCCCGGACCACCGCGAAGATCACCCCGCCGTAATCGCGGATGCGCAACAGTCGGCCGCAGATCCGCACCGTGGTGCCGCGCGGTGAACGACGCGCCGCCGCAACGGTATGCGTCGGCGGATAGGCGACCGGATAGGCGTCGACACCGGCGGCCGTGAGCCGTTCGAGCTTGTCCATGCGCACCCGCACCTGCTCGGGGCGGCGCGGAAGCTGTTCCACCCCGACGTTTTCCGGCAGATCCGGCGGACTGCCGTCGGCGTGCAGTCCGGTGATGCCCGCCGGAACCGCGCTGTGCAGACCGGTGTGGGTAATGGTCTCGGGGTCCTTGCCGAAGCGCGGTAGGAAGCCCTCCGCGAGTGCACTGGCCATGGCCACCCGGGGTAGTTGCCTGCGCTCCTCGAACAGGAAGAACCGGGGCACCCAGTGCGGCTGATACTTCACATTCGACCGGTACAGCGCCTCCAACTGCCACCAACGCGAAAAGAACAGCAGCACACCGCGCCACAGCCGCAGCACCGGTCCAGCGCCGATGCGTCCACCCTCCTCGAAGACCGAGCGGAATACCGCGAAGTTCAGCGAAACCTTGGTGATGCCATGCTGTTCGGAGGTCAGCGCGAGCTGAGAGATCATCAGCTCCATGACACCGTTGGGGCCGTGTGGATCTCGGCGCATCAGCTCGAGTGACGCACCGGTGCGTCCCCACGGCACCAGCGACAGCATGCCGAGCACCTGGTCCCGCGGGTTCACCGCTTCCACCAGCAGGCACTCGCCGTCGAGCGGATCGCCGAGGCGGCCGAGCGCCATCGAGAAGCCGCGCTCGGTTTCGGTATCGCGCCAGGCATCCGCACGCGCGATCACCTGCCGGAATTCCTCGGCCGGAATATCGCGATGGCGGCGGATCCGGACATGGATCCCGTGCTTGCGCAACCGGTTCGCGGCCTGGCGGACCTGCTTCATCTCCGGGCCCGCGAGCGAGAAGGTCCTGGTGTCGAGAATTGCCTCATCGCCGAGACGCAGCGCCGAAAGTCCGGCCCGCCGGTACGCCGTCGCACCGAGTTCACTGGCGCCCATGACCGCTGGGGCCCAACCGAATTGGTCGGCCAGTTGCAGCCAGGCATCGATCGCCTGCGGCCAGGCCTCGCGAATGCCGATCGGATCACCACTGGCGAGGCAGACGCCCAATTCGACGCGATAGGTCAGCGCCGCCTTGCCGCTCGGCGCGAACACCACCGCCTTATCGCGCCGAGTCGCGAAGTAGCCGAGCGAATCCTCGACATCGGAGCGTTCCAGCAGACCGCGGATCGCGGATTCGTCGGTGCCGGTCATCGCATTGCCCGCGCGTTGCGAGCGCAGCAGGATGACCACCGCGGCCAACAGTGCGATGGCGCCGAAAAGACCGAGCAGGAAGTTGACGAACGGGCGCGGATGGCCGTCGAAATGTTCGTTGTCCACCAGGACGGCGGCGGTGACCCGATAGACCGACCACAGCGGCCGCTGCACACCACGCGGCAGCGAACCGGGGAACAGTTCGACCAGACCCCAGCCGAGCAGACAGCCGACCGCGAGACCACCGGCCAGTACGCCCAGCGCCTTCCAGCCCGCGCCCCGGCGCACCTTGGTGTAGAACTCCCGCCAGGACGCGAGCAGCACGCCGATCGCGACGATCTGCACCATCGCGGCCACCAGCGCGTGCATATTGGCCTCGTCGGCGAATTCGAGCACATTCGCCAGCGCGTAGAGCCCGATATAGCCGAGCAGCAACCACCAGGCGATCCGCTTGCGGCTGGCCGTCGCCCCCGCGAGCAGACCGACCACCAATGCCCACACGAGGCTGGTATCCGGTGCGTCGAAGTAGTACAGGTCGATGTAGCGACGCGGCACATGCGTCAGATATCGCAGGCCGGGCGAGAGGCTCCACAGGAAGCAGAGCACGGCGAACACACCAAGGATCAGACCCGCGATATGCGGGACCTCGCGCAGCCGTCCGTGTCCGCGATGCGGAACCGGTGGTGCCGATCTTTCCGAGGGTGCTTCGGTGTCGAGATGTTGCCGGGCGTGCGTGGTTGTCACAGCACCAGTGTGTACGGTGCCGCGGTGGTGGTGCTCGAAGACCACCCGGGCATGTCGGTTACGGGTGCGTCATCGCCGGTCGTTCGCACCGCGGATGGGGGTGGGATTTCCGGTTCGACGGCGACGGAGTAAGGATGTATCCCATGTCCGATGCAGTCGATGTGCCGATCGATGACGACGTCATTCGACTCGGTCAGTTCCTCAAGCTGGCCAATCTGATCGATTCCGGATCGGAGGCCAAGACCGTGATCGCCGCGGGTCTGGTACGGGTGAACGAGGAGGTGGAACTGCGTCGCGGACGGCAATTGCATATCGGCGACATTGTGGCCATCGCCGGTCACAAGGCCAGGGTGGCGGCGGACTAGTCGCTCGGTCTCAAGCACGGACCACGATGCCGTCGTGGTCGCTGTAGAGCATATGGCCGGGCACGAAGGTAACGCCGCCGAATTCGACCGGGATATCGCGGTCGCCGCTGCCGGTCTGGGTGCTCTTGCGCGGGTTGGTGCCCAGTGCCTTGATGCCGATATCGAGCGTGCGCAGGATGGCCGAATCGCGCACCGCACCGTTGACGATGACGCCGGACCAGCCGTTGGCCACACCGCGCCCGGCGATGATGTCGCCGACCAGTGCGGTGTGCACGCTGGCGCCGCCGTCGACGACGAGCACGCCGCCGTTGCCCGGCTCGCTCAGGGTTTGCTTGACCAGCAGGTTGTCCTGGAAGCAGCGGATCGTGGTGATGCGCCCGGAGAACTCCGCGCGCCCGCCGAACTGGATGAACTGCGTATCGCAGCTACGGATTTCGGGGCCGATCTCGTCGGCGAGGTCCGCGGTGGCAATGGCGTTCTGCGATTCCGTCACTGTGTCATTTTGCAGCGCCCGCGGCGCCGCGTGTTCGCGGCCCCCTGTGTCTCGCGAACAGTCGCTCGTAAGACTCGCTCCGTGGTGGTTGAGCGAGTGCTGACGGTTAGCGCTGGCCGATGGGCGCCCGCGCAAGGCTGTGTCGCTAGCGGTGCCCGTAATGCATCTGGTACTTGATCCGCTCGGTTTCGCGCATCTTGTTGTGGTCGATCCATTGCGGATCGAGGCCGTGCTGCCGCATCCGGTAGCGGCGCCAGACATAGCTGCGCGCCACGGTGAACACGACGAGCGGCACGACCATCATGATGATCACGCCGATCTTCAGTGCGATCGGCCCGGGGAACAGCAGCGGGACCAGCAAGAGCGGGATGAATGGAACGATGAACCGGACGAGATAGCGCACCTCGGCCCCGTGCCCGACGAGGTCGTGGATGACCCACTCGTGCAGCTCCTCGGGGAGCTCGCGGCCGAGATCGTATGAGATCCGCTGGCCTATCGTGGGGCGTTTCATATGTCCTTTCATATGTCCAGGCTATGCCTGTGATATGCGTCACCGCCAGGTTCGGCGCATATTCGCCAGCCGGAATCAGGCGCGACCGTGGCGTCGTTCGTAGTCCAGCCGCTCGGTTTCCGCGCGCTTGCTGGACGCGGAGTCGGCCAGTGCCGGATCGAGGCCATGCTTGACCAGACGCGCCCTCCGATACACATACATCAGCGCGGCGGTGAAATAGATCAGCGGCAGATACAGCAGCGCCATCATCGCCAGGCCCATCCATTTCGGTCCCGGTACCAGCAGGAACAGACTCAGTACCGGGATCATCGGAATGAGGAAGCGCAGCAGATAGCGCCGGGCCGCACCGGGACCGGTCAGATCCTCGAGTACCCAGGCCGACATCGACTCCGGCAGCGTGCGTCCGCAGATGTAGGCGATGCGCTGTGGAAATGTCGGTGTCGTTCGGTCGGCCATGGTGCCAAGCATCCTCCGCCCGGACCGGCGAGGACAAGTTCCGGCTAGCCCTGCCGGCTTGCGTGGAATTCGGCGATCTGGGTGGTCAGGTTGTGTGTGGAGTGTTTCACCGCGATCTTCACGAACGGCTCGATGGTCTTGCCCAGCACCTTGCCCGCGATTCCGCCCGGCACGCGATAGTCGACGATCGCGTCGACCGTGCACCTGTCGGTGCCCTTGGCATGGAACAGGAAGGTCGATTCGATCTCGAAACCCTTGATCGACTTCACCGCGATCGCGTAGTTCTCTTCCCACCGCACGACCTGTAGGCGCGAATGCAGCGCGGCGGGGCCGAGTTTGATGGTGCCGTCGAAGGTCGCGCCGACGCCCTCGACCTGCTCGGTGATCGGCGTGAAGTCCTGGACCTCGGTGATGAAACGCGACAGATTCCGGTAGTCGTTGACATACGCGAAGGCTGTTTCGGCTGATGCCGCACAGTCCTCGACGATCTTCACCTCGGTCATGGGCACAACTGTAACGGGTTGTTATCTGCCCGCCAGAGGCTGCTTGCATTTGCAAGCGTCAGGCGGTGACCGCCAGTGTCGCCGCCAGTCCGAAGGCCACGGCCATCACCGCCACCTCGATAACCGCGCGCCGCAGCGAGGAATCCGCAGTCATCCGATGCCCCGTCGCCTGCGGTACCCAGGCCCGTCGCCACCACCAGCCCAGGGCCAGCAGGGCAACCAGCACAAGGGTTTTCGCCAGCAGAATGCGGCCGTAGCCGGTCGTCACGAACGGTGCGATCCCACCCACCCGCACCAACCCGTTGACCAGACCGGTAACCGCGACGATGCCGACCAGCGGCAGCGCAACCGCCGAATACCGCGGCAGTGTCACCGCCCACTCGCCTCGGGTGCGCACCACCAGTGCCAGCGCGACCAGCAACCCGAACCACGACGCCGCCGCCAACGCGTGCACCGCCGCGAGCACCGAGCCGAACGGTTGCTGCGACATATGCCCCGTGATCGGCCGCAGCGCCAGCGCCACCGCGGCGAAGATCAGCACCAGGTCGGCCGATGCGGTCTCCGGTCGGCGGAACGCCATCGCCGAATAGCAGGCGACCGCACCACTGCCGATCAGCACCGCGATACCGACCTGACCGCCACTGATCTCGACCAGGAAACTGCCGAACTGCCGACCGCTGAGCTTGCCGACGGGCACGCCGACGACCGCGGCCGCCTCGAAGACGAGCACCGTGAATTCGGTGACACACCAGATCCCGGCCAGCACCGCGGTCGCCCGCCACGGCGGCCGCAGCCGATCGTGCAGCCGGGGCAGTGCGGCCAGACCGAGCACGGTCGCCCCGGTGCAGTCCGCCAGCACCCGGACAACGCTCTCGGTCTGTGCGGGGGCCGGGACGGCCAGGATCAGCGCGAGCGCCACGCCCAGCAGCCCGGCCGGGACGACCAGCAGCAGAGCTTGCGCATTCCCGCCGCCGGTCGTCGGCTGCACCTTGTTCACCGGTGTGCTCTTCTCACCACTACGATTTGCGGCTCCAGCCGCCGAACAGGGCGAATGCCAGACCGCCGCCGAACAGCACGACCGCGCCGATGATGAAGACCCACAGCGGAATTCCGTCGGAGTCATCGGCACCGCCGGAGTTGTTCTGGCCGTTGGCTTTCGGGCCCGGGCTACCGTTGCCCGCCTTGGTCAGGGTGAAGCTCAGCTCGCCCTTGACCGGATGGCCGTCGGCGGAGGTGACCCGATAGCCGATCTTGTAGACGCCGGTCGGGCCGAGTTCGCCGACCGTGACGCTGACGGTCGGGCCGTCCACCTTCGGGTCGCCCTTGGACCACAGATTCCCGTCCGGCCCCACCACGGTGAGAGCCGGAAAGCTTTCCTGCAGTGGCTCGTTGAAGGTGATGCTCACCCGCTCCGGACCGGTTTCGACGCTCGCGCCGTCGGCGGGCACGCTGCTGACCGGCGTGGAATGGGCCGCCGCCGTTCCGGCCGCGAGCGCACCCATGCTCAGCAAGAGCAGGCCCGCGACCAGTCCGGCGACCACGCGGCGCATGGCGGTGCCGCGCTCGCTCATGCCCGGCGTCCGCGGATCACATTGCCCAGACCGAGCGCCACGCCGAGCAGGCCGAGCGCGAGACCGATGCCGCCCAGCCAGCGCGCGGTGCTGTCGGTGTCCTTCGACTTCGCCGAGGCGGCGGCCGAACTGCCGACGTGGTGGCCATCGCCGTCACCGGCGGCGGCCGCCAGGGTGAGCATCGGTGCGGGATGCTCGGGTTCGGAACCGTCGGCGCCCATCGGCTGATCCCATTCGACGACCTTGCCGTCGCTGTAGGTCTGGGTGGCCGGGAAGCTGACCATCTCCTGGGTCGGCAGCGGGCCGACCGAGAGGACGAAGCGCTGGAACTGGCCGGGCCGGACGCCGGGCGTGCCGGGATCGGCGGTCCAGGTGACCGAGGTGGCCTCGGCCTTGTCATTTCGACCGACCTTGGAGCTCCAGCCCGGAATCGGTTCGGTGCGAGCGCTCTTGAGGTTGGGCAGGGCGACAGTGAGCCCCGTGGTGTTCGCGGTCTCCGATTCGGTCGGGACCTTGAAGGTGATCACCGAGTAATTGCCCTGCGTCGCGCCGGGTGCGTCGGCGGTGACATGTGCGGAGGCGGTGCCACCCGCGAGGAGCACGAAACCGGCGGCGGCCACCGTCGTGCAGGCGTGCGTGATCTGCGTACGCATGGATGAAGTGCTTTCTGTCCGAAGAGGTTTGGGTGTGGCGGGTCAGGCCGACACCGGTGGCGCGCGCGGACCGATCGCGCCGTTCGGATGAAAGCGGTAGTGCCGGAGAATGGGATTGGACCAGCGCGGCGGGCTGGTGAGTGCGAGCGGTGATCCGGCGGTGGAAACCGCGCGAATGACGCTGGAGGCCAATGCATAGAGCCGCTCGGCCAGCAGGATCAGAGCGACGCAGCCGAGTGTTGCGATCAAGTGCGCCGACAGCATCCAGCCGGTGGGCAGATACGGGTCGAGTCGCGGTGCGGCGGCGTGGGTGTGGCTGTGGTCGATCAGCCCGGATAGCACCGCATGTCCGGCCAGCTGTCCGAGCGCGAGCGGACCGAGTACGGCCCAACGGCCGTCGGTGTGCCACAGCTGCCCGGCGACCCATCCCATCGACGCCGAAACAACAAGCAGCAGTGCGGATTCGGCCGAATCCGGAAATCCGCCACCGCCCGCACCGTGTGCGGCGATGGCGAGCGCACCGACCAGACCGCCGACCAGACAGCCGCGCGGGCTGCCGGAGGGCTGGTCGGGGGACATCGGATGGATCAGCCGACGCCGAGGCGCGCCAACACGTCCGCCTCGATACCGGACAGCTCGCTCGAAATCGACGCGTGCACGGCGCGACGACGCGTTGCGGGCATCTGCTCCGCGGTCCGGATCGCGGCGGTCAGATTGCCGAGTCGATCCTGGGTGGCGGCAACGAATTTCTGCGTCTCACCCTTGCTCGCCTTGTCGCCGGACTGCGCGCCGATCTTGTCCAGGGCGGCTTCGGTATTGGAGATCCGCGCCTGCAGCCGACCGCCGTGTCCGCTGAAATCACCGAGCTGCTCGACGCCGACGCC
This sequence comes from Nocardia sp. CA-135398, assembly GCF_050955845.1. Classification (NCBI taxonomy): domain Bacteria; kingdom Bacillati; phylum Actinomycetota; class Actinomycetes; order Mycobacteriales; family Nocardiaceae; genus Nocardia; species Nocardia sp. CA-135398. The sequence continues at coordinate 79,409 of NZ_CP192084.1, forward strand.
GAGCTGATGCGCCCGACGGGTATCGATCCGGCCGCGGATGTAGGTCGCGGCACGGTAGGCCAGCGGCGCGAGCACGGGCACCAGCACCCGGGCGACACCGAGGTACTTGCTGACCTGGCTCGCGGTGAACGGATCCCGCTCGGCCTTGGCGGCCACCTTCAGTGCGGCCTTCTCCTCGGCCTGCAATGCGGCGATCTGCGCCTTGGCGACCTTGCGCTGGGTGCGGGCCTCCGCGCGGCGGGCCTTGCGGTCGTTCCTGGCGCCGAGTTTCGCCTCCACGGCGGCCTTGTGCTTGAGGGCCTTCGCCTCGGCCCTGCGGCTCGGCCGCCGCTTGCGCTTCGTGAACAACCCCATCGAAGGCCCTCCTGTGTCTGATTTGCCGCGCCTGCGGCGCGGCGTGTTCGCGGCCCCCTGGTGTCTCGGCGAATGGCCGCGCCTTCGCGCGGACGTGAGACGGGCCGCGAACGTCGCTCGTAAGACTCGCTCCGAACGGGTCGAGTGATATTGAATCATTCCGTTGCAGGACTACCAGTGCATAGGTCTATCACGCCGCCCACAGGTGCACCACGCGAGTTCAGGGTGTACTCGGCGACCTCATGTCAGGCGGTTCGCGGAGTTGTCAGGGGTCTGGACCATACTGCGTATGTGTATTCGGGCAGCGGTGACCGCGACGGTCGCAATCACGAAGGCGTAGCCGACGAGCGGCAGGCCGAGGTGAATACTGCGTCGATGCCCGCCGAGCCCGCGTCGATGCCGAGCGAGCCCGCCCCGATATCCGCCGAGCCGACCGCATTCGTCGATGCCAGAGCATTGATCGGCTGTCGGCACCGACTGCATCTGAATGCCGCGCATCCGGACCTGCTGACCGGGGTGATCGAGGATGCCGGGGTCCGCCAGCGCCGGGAGGCGGCGACCGCGCATCGCACCCGGGTGCGCGAGGCACTGATCGCCGCGGATCCGGACAACTGGGTGGTCATCGATCCGACGCTGCGCGCGGGGGAGCGGGCCGCGGCCACCATGCGCGCGTGTGCCGAAGGCGCACAACACATCTGGGGCGCACTGCTGCCCCAGGAACCGGACACCGGCCGCCGCGGCGGTGCGGAGATCCTGCTGCGTGATCGCGATCGGGGCGGCTACATCCCGGTCATCGTGGTCAATCACAAGGTCACCGATCCGCGTCAGCCCGAACCGGCCGATTTCCACCCGACCACCTCGGATCCGTATCACTGGGATCCGCAACCGGATCCACATCGCAAACTGCGCCAGCAGCCCCGTGATCAACAGCGGCTCGCGCATCTGTACCGGATGCTGCAGCGGCACGGTCTGGCCAGTCCGGCGCTGGTCGGCGGCGTGATCGGCTACCACTTCGACCGCATTCTCGTGCACGATCTCGGCCCACTGCTCGCCGATTACGACCGGCGCTATGCCGACCGAATCGCGGTGGTGCGCGGAGAATTGCCGACGGTTCCGTCGAAGGTGCCCGAATGCCGCCAGTGCCCGTGGTGGACGCGTAAAGCGCCCGCCGACGAGGCGCGGGTCGCCGGTCAGAGCTGCGAGGGCTGGCTGACCGAACATCGTGACGTGAGCCTGGTCGCGCCCGGTTCCCGCGCCGAGGTGCTGCGCGGGCACGGCGTCGAGACCATCGACGATCTGGCCGCCTGGGTCGGCGACGATCCGGAGGACTGGCAGCACGGACCGTTCGACGAGGCCGTGGTGACCGCCCGCGCCTGGCTCGCGGGCGCGCCGCTGGTGCGCCGGGTCGAGCGGGTCTGGGTGCGCAGGGCCGATGTCGAGGTGGATGTCGATCTGGAGAGCTTCCAGGAGTACGGCGCATATCTGTGGGGCACGCTGCTCGACGGCGTGTACCGTCCGTTCGTCACCTGGGATCCGCTGCCCACCGAGGATGAGGGCCGTTCCTTCGGCGAATTCTGGACCTGGCTGATGACCGTGCGCGCCGAAGCCATCGCGGCCGGGAAAACCTTTGCCGCCTACTGCTATTCGCGTACCGCCGAGGACAAATGGCTCTACGAATCGGCGCGCCGGTTCGCGGGTCGGCCCGGGGTGCCGACGGTCGAGCAGGTGCGCGCGTTCGTCGACGAACCGCAGTGGGTGGATATGTTCCAGGCCGTCTCCGATCAGTTCATCTGCCCGAATGGCAAGGGGCTCAAGAAGATCGCTCCGGTGGCCGGTTTCTCCTGGCGCGATCCGGAGGCGGGCGGCGAGGCGTCGATGAGCTGGTACCGGCTGGCCGTCGGCTACGAGGGCGAACCCGATCCGAGTCAGCGCACCCGGCTGCTGGAGTACAACGAGGACGATGTGCGGGCCACCATGGTGCTGCGCGAATGGATGCATCCACGCCCCGCACGGGCCGCTGATCCGCACCGCGCCGACATCGAGGTGCCCGGCTTGGCCGACTTCGGGCAGATGTCGGCGGATGTCGGATAGCCGCAGCGGTACCATCGCGACGTGACAGAGCACGTCGAACAACTCGAGTTCCAGGCAGAAACCCATCAGCTGCTCGAGCTGATGATCCATTCGGTCTACTCCAACAAGGACACGTTCCTGCGGGAGCTGATCTCGAACGCCTCCGACGCGCTGGACAAGCTGCGGCTGGAGTCCTTCCGCGATAAGGATCTGCACGTCGACACCGCCGATCTGCATATCGAGCTGGCGGTCGACAAGGACAACCGGATCCTCACGGTCAGGGATAACGGCATCGGCATGTCCCGCGCCGAAGTGGTCGATCTGATCGGCACACTGGCCAAATCCGGCACCGCGGAGCTGCGCAAGAAGCTCAACGAGGCCAAATCCGATGCGGCGGCCGAGGAGCTGATCGGCCAGTTCGGCATCGGTTTCTACTCGACCTTCATGGTCGCCGACAAGGTCACCCTGACCACCCGCAAGGCGGGCGAGACCGAGGGCACCCGCTGGGAGTCGGCCGCGGGCAGCTCGACCTACACCATCGAAACCCTCGACGAGGCACCGCAGGGCACCGCCGTCTCGCTGCAGCTCAAGACCCCGGACGAGGACGACCACCTCTTCGACTACACCCTGGAGTGGAAGCTCCGCGAGATCGTCAAGAAGTACTCCGACTTCATCGCCTGGCCGATCCGCATGCAGGTCGAGCGGACCGTCACCGAGGGTGAGGGCGAGGAGAAGACCGAGAAGACGATTCTCGAGGAGCAGACCCTCAACTCCATGAAGGCGCTGTGGACTCGCCCGAAGAGCGAGGTCAGCGACGAGGAGTACAAGGAGTTCTACAAGCACGTCAGCCACGGCTGGGACGATCCGCTGGAGATCATCCCGATGAAGGCCGAGGGCACCTTCGAGTATCAAGCGCTGCTGTTCATCCCGTCGCACGCGCCGTTCGATCTGTTCACCCGCGAGCACAAGCGCGGCGTGCAGCTCTACGTCAAGCGGGTGTTCATCATGGACAACTGCGAAGAGCTGATGCCGGAATACCTGCGCTTCGTCAAGGGTGTGGTGGACGCGCAGGATCTGTCGCTCAATGTCTCGCGCGAGATCCTGCAGCAGGACCGGCAGATCCAGATGATCCGCAAGCGCCTGGTGAAGAAGGTGCTCTCGACGGTCAAGGAACTGCAGGGGGCAGAGGACCAGGAGAAGTACCAGACGTTCTGGAAGGAGTTCGGGCGCGTCCTCAAGGAGGGCCTGCTCTCGGACTTCGACAACCGCGAGACGCTGCTGCAGGTTTCCTCGTTCGCCTCGACCAACTCCGAGGAAGAGCTGACCTCCCTCGCCGCCTATGTCGAGCGGATGAAGGACGGCCAGGACGCCATCTACTACATGACCGGCGAGACCCGTCAGCAGGTCGAAAGCTCCCCGCATATGGAGGCCTTCAAGGCCAAGGGCCGCGAGGTGCTGATCCTGACCGATCCGGTCGACGAGATGTGGGTCGGTTCGGTCACCGAATTCGACGGCAAGCCGTTGCAGTCCATCGCCAAGGGCGAGGTCGATCTGGAGACCGAGGAGGAGAAGAAGGCCACCGAATCGCTGCGCGAACAGCAGGACAAGGACTTCGCCGAACTGCTCGGCTGGCTCGGCAAGACCCTGGACAGCGTCAAGGAGGTGCGCCTGACCAACCGGCTCACCACCTCGCCCGCCTGTCTCGTCGGTGATGTCTTCGACTTCACCCCGATGCTGGAGCGCATGTATCGCGCCTCCGGTCAGCTGGTGCCCGAATCCAAGCGGATCCTCGAGCTGAACCCGACCCACCCGCTGGTCACCGGTCTGCGCGACGCCTACGACACCCGCAAGGACGACGCCGACGCGGGTAAGGTTCCCGAGCTCACCGAGACCGCCGAATTGCTCTACGGCACAGCGGTTCTCGCCGAGGGCGGCGAACTGAAGGATCCGGCCCGCTTCGCCCAGATCCTCACCGAGCGGCTGACCCGTACGCTCTGAAGGTCGACCAGCCAAGAATGAGGACACAAAACCAGTGAGCGGTTCACATAGGTTCCAACCTGTGTGAACCGCTCACCAGGTCTGCGACGACCCGCCAGGTTGTCGGACAAGTCGGGGACGGGCTGCGCTCCGGCACTGATTCACCGCTGGGCGCCGACGCGACTATCGTGGCATTTGATCTGGCTTGAATATGCGGGGAGGCGGCTAGCTGACGTGCCTAATGCGAACGGGCCGGTCATCCGGGCCGCACGTGCCGATGACTACGACGCCATCGCCACCGTTATCGATGACTGGTGGGGGCGCTCGGTATTACCGCACCTGCCCAGGCTGTTCCTCGACCATTTCTACCGGACCAGCCTGGTCGCCGAGGTGCCCGGCGCCGGACGGCGGGAACCGACCGAATGGCTGGCCGGATTCCTGATCGGCTTCCTCTCACCGTCGGAATCGGATGAGGCCTACATCCACTTCGTCGGCGTCGATCCGCAGTCCCGCAAGAGCGGCCTCGCGCGCGAGCTCTACGAGCGGTTCTTCGCGATCGCCAGGGCCGATGACCGCCATATCGTGAAGGCGATCACCTCGCCGGGCAATGACGAGTCGATCGGCTTCCACCGGCACCTCGGTTTCACGGTCGCCGGACCGGTGCGCGACTACAACGGGCCCGGCCATCACCTGATCACCTTCGAACGCAAGATCTGATCTGCTTGGCGCACAATGAGATCGGCCGGAGTTGGTAGGTTCCGGGGGTATCGCCCGGTTAGCCTTGGACGGTCGAAAGGATCGTCAGCTGATGTCTGGTAACCCGCTTGCCGCCGCCGAACCGTGGGATCTCGTCGCCGACGGATATGCCGAATTCGGACCCGCGATCGTGGCGCCTTTCTCCGCACAAGCACTAGAACTCGCCGCTCTTTCGGCACGATCACAGGTGGTCGATGTCGCGGCGGGTCCGGGCACGCTGAGTCTGCCCGCCGCCGAACGGGTGGCGCGGGTATCGGCCATCGACTTCTCCGAATCGATGATCCAGCGACTGACCGAGGACGCACGCGCCGCCGGGCTGACCAATATCGAAGCGCGGGTGGGGGACGGGCAGGCGCTGCCGTTCGACGACGCGAGCTTCGACGCCGGTTTCTCGATGTTCGGCCTGATGTTCTTCCCGGATCGGGCCAAGGGTTTCGCCGAATTGTTCCGGGTGCTGCGTCCCGGTGCCACCGCCGTGGTGTCGAGTTGGGCGCCGGTGGCCGAATCATCGCTCATGCGAATGATGTTCGGCGCCTTCGCCGCCGCCGATCCGACCATCGAAGAACCTCAACCCAATTTCCTCAACCTGGAAAATCCGGAGGTCTTCGCGACCGAGATGCGCACCGCGGGTTTCGCCGGTGTGAGCATCCAACGTCACACCAGCACACTGAGTTTCGCCGATGCCGACGAAATGTGGGAGACCATGATGCGCAGCAGCGCCCCGCTGCTGCTGATGCGCCGCACCGTCGGCGAGCAGGTGTGGGCCGAACGCGTCGCCCTGATGCGCGCCTACCTGGCCGTCAACTACCGCCCGCACAAACCCCTCTCGACCACAGCCTTCCTCGGCATCGGCCACAAGCCGACCCCCTGATACAGCCACACCGAAACGCCCCGCCATCCAGCGGATGACGGGGCGTAGTTGTCTTGCGCCGCAGGCTCTCAGCGGGGAGCCATCCGCAGGGCGCCGTCCATGCGGATGGTCTCGCCGTTGAGGTAGTCGTGCTCGACGATGTACTGCGACAGCTGCGCGTACTCGTCCGGGCGGCCCAGGCGCGACGGGAAGGGCACACCGGCCTCGAGGCCCTTGCGGTACTCCTCGGTGACACCGGCGAGCATCGGGGTGTCGATGATGCCGGGGGCGATGGTGTTCACCCGGATGCCGAACTGGGCCAGGTCACGCGCGGCCGGGACGGTCATGCCGTGCACGCCGCCCTTGGAGGCCGAGTACGCGATCTGGCCGATCTGGCCCTCGAACGCGGCGACCGAGGCGGTGTTGATGATGACGCCGCGCTGACCGTATTCGTCGACGGTGTCGGTCTTGGCGATCGCGTCGGCGGCCAGCCGCATCACATTGAAGGTGCCGAGCAGGTTGACGGTGATGACGGTGCGGAACAGCTCCAGATCGTGCGGGCCGTTCTTGGACAGGATGCGCCCGGCCCAGCCGACACCGGCGCAGTTCACCACGATGCGCAGCGGCACACCGGATTCCACGACCTGCGCGACCGCGGCGGAAACCTCGTCATTGCTGGTGACGTCGGCGGGGATCAGGGTGACGCCATCGGGCACGTTATCCCCGGCGCGCTCGATGGATTGGGGTACGTCGAGTCCGAAGACGGTCGCGCCCAGATCGGCGAAACGCTTGGCAGTGGCGGCGCCGAGGCCGGATGCGCCTCCGGTGATGATGGCGGCGGAACCCGAAATCTCCACGATGGTCCTCTCGTTCGTGACAGCCAGTTGGCCCTTCGTCAATTGCACCCTAACCGGTGCCATATGAGAGGCCGATCACGACTCCCTCGCACCCGATGCCCGCCCCCCATAGCACTGCCGGATAAACGGGAAATTATTTGCGAACATACGTGTTCGCGGCTGGTATCGTCGCAGCTATGCAGCATCGCGAAGCGGTTCGATCAGGGGTGGTGGCCGGGTGACGGGTCGGCACCTGTTTTCCGCCTCGTCCGTGGCCGGGCGCAGGATTCTGATCACCGGCGCGGCGCGCGGCATCGGGGCCGCGCTGGCGCGGCAGCTGCACGCGAAAGGGGCGAAGGTAGCGCTGCTCGGGCTGGAGGCGGATCTGCTCGCGGAGGTGGCGCGCGAATGCGATGACGCACCGTGGCGCTATTGCGATATCGCCGATCACCGGCAGGTGGAGCGGGTGGTCAGCACGCTGGTCACCGAACTCGGCGGGCTCGATGTGGTGGTGGCCAATGCCGGGATCGCCAAACAAGTGGCGCTGCTCGGCGGGGATCCGGCGGTCATCGAGGAGACGCTGGCGGTCAATGTGCTCGGCGTCTACTACACACTGCGCGCCGCCGGACCGCACATCTGTCATCCGAACGGATACGCGCTGGTCGTCTCGTCGCTGGCGGCCGCAGTGAATCTGCCGCTGGTCGGGGCCTACAGCGCGTCGAAGGCCGGGGTGGAGGCGCTCGGCAATACGTTGCGGCACGAGGTCAGGCATACCGGCGCGAAGGTCGGGGTCGCGTATTTCGCCGAACTCGATACCGATATGACTGCGCGCGGCTTCGGTACCGCCGCCGCACGGGCCATTCTCGGCCGGTCCACGGTGTCGGGAGTCGCACCGCTCGGTCCCGCCATCGATGCGGTCGAGCGCGCCATCGCCCGGCGTAAACGTCAGGTGGTGTCGCCCTGGTGGGTAGCGGTGGCGTTGCCGTTCCGGCCGATCGCTCAGCGCGTCATCGATATCGCGCTGCGGCGCGGGGTGGCGCGGGCGTTGGAGATCGCGCGCACCGAAGATGCGCCCTTCACCACCGACCAACCGGCCAGACCCCGCAAAATGGAGCGACCGGCGTAGCCGGATATCGTCCGCCCGACCTTCGGAGCCATTGCATGACCGAATCCGCCAGCAGCGCACGCCAACTCCCGCGGGGGCGACACGGCCTGCCTCGGGAGCAGGTGATCGCCTCGCAGCGCGAGCGGATCCTGAGCGCGATGGCCGAGGCCATGGTCGAGAACGGATACGTCGGGACCTCGGTCGCGGCCATTCTGAAGCGGGCCGGGGTTTCCCGAGAGACCTTCTACGAGCAGTTCCGTTCCAAGGAGGATTGTTTCGAGGCGGCCTACGAGCGGGCTGTCGAGTTGCTGATCGCGAATGTCGCGAATGCGATCAGCGGCGATGCGCGGGACTCGGCCAACCCGGCCGATCCCGACCGGATGGGCCGCATCCTCGAGGCCTATTTCGACGGGCTGATCGCCGAACCCGCGTACGCCCGCCTCTACCTCGTCGAGGTCTACGCGGTGGGCTCGAAGGCTGTCGCCCGCCGAGCCCAACTGCAGGAATCCTTCGTCTCGATGATCGCCGACGTCCTCGACGCCCGCACCGACCAACAGCGTTTCGCCTGCCAAACCCTCGCCGCCGCCGTCAGCGCCATGGTCACCGCCCGTATAGCCGTCGACGACCTACCCGGTATCCGAGCCCTCCGCGAACCCCTACTCGACCTGGTCCGCCGCAGCGGTGACCTCTACGGCGAGGCGATGCACCAGTTCGAAGTGCGGGCCTGAATGGCAGTACCGGCCGCGCGTGGGCGACTCGCGGCGGCTGCGTATTTCGCGCTTGGTGACATGCCGCCCGGGCTGATGCCGTACAAAAGCAAGCCGGGTGGAAACCGCCGGTCCGGTTGTGTATGCCCGTCAGTGCGGCGCGGGGTCTTCTCCCATGCTGACAACGGCGTGTGGCGCGGTTACGGCGGGCCGGAGCACAGCCCCGTCGGCTGCTGTTGGCGTGGCGTTCGGGACCCGCGCGGAATTTTGCTGCACTGATCGATCTCTACGGCGAAGCGATGTCGCGTCAGTCGGAAGGACCGGCTTCAGCGCGAGCGATCAGCGCCTCTGTTCGGCGGGTTCGGCTACCGCGACGGGTTCCGAATTGCGCCGGGTGCGCCGCGAGCGAATCAGCAGGGCAATGCCTGCTGATGTCGCGTCAGTCCGAAGGACCGGCTTCAGCGCGAGCGATCAGCGCCTCTGTTCGGCGGGTTCGGCTACCGCGACGGGTTCCGAATTGCGCCGGGCGCGCCGCGAGCGAATCAGCAGGGCAACGCCTGCTGCGGCCGGGGCGGCGGTGGCTAGTGCGCCGCTGGTCAGCATGCCGAGGTCGGGGCTGGTGGCGGCGAGCAGGCTCGCGGTGCCGAAGTAGAGGAACAGCAGGCCGGAGCAAATGCCGATGACATGTTCCGGTAGATGCTTGCCGACCAGAATGCCCGCGGCGATGGCGAGGGCGTCGGCGGCGACCATGCCGATGGTGGAGCCGATCCAGACGCCGACCCAGCTGTTGTCGGTGGCCAGGGCGGCGGTGGCGAACATGGTGCGGTCACCGAGTTCGGCGAGCAGGAATGCCGAAAGGACTACGAAGTACGGCGCGGTTGTCGAACGTGGCGGCTTGGGTTCGGTTTCGGCATCATCGCTGCCGAAATGTTCGCGCAGCGTCCACAGACCGACAGCCAGGAAAGTCAGCGCGGCGACCAGGGCGATGGCCCGGGTGGGCAGCGCGGCACCGAGGAAATAGCCGACCCCGACCGAGATCAGATGTACCGCGGCGGTGGCGGTCGCGATGCCGCCGAGCACCACCCACCAGCGGTAGCGCAGCGCGAACGTCAACGCCATCAGCTGGGACTTATCACCCAACTCGGCGAGAAAGACGATTCCGACGCTCAGCAATATCGTCGCGATCATGTGGTGTGCACTCCCGGGCTCCGGCCGGAAGATCGGGTTACGACTCCGGCCGACAACGAAATGGTTGTCTCGGCCGAAGGTCTCGCCCACCGGATCTACGCCGGTTCACGCGGCCGGGTCCGCGCCCTCGTGAGGCGGCGGACCAGTATGTCGACAGCGCGATTGCGGGCTACTCCCCTTCGCTGCCATCGACTGTACCCCCGCAGCCGCACTCACACCAACCCGCAGTAACCGAAATCGCAATGCGCACAATAAGTTTGGCAATCCAACCGTCGAGTTTCGGGTACCCTCACAGATCCAGCAGCACGCTCTCATCAAGAAGTGAGCTAGCCCTTGGCAATCCGCGCGAGGTCATCGCAGAGCGTCCGACTATCTCGCACAACGTGCAACCTGTGCGAGGCAGCCACCGGCTATGCGAGGAGTTCAGGCGGCGAGGAGCATGGCGAGGACCGCGGTGTCGGGGTCGCTGATGGGGTCGAGGCCGACGCGGCTGACCAGAGAGGTGACGGTGCCGTCGGATTCGGCTTCGGCCCAGGCGGCCCGGTGTTCCAGGCCCAGGTGTGGGACGCCGGGCAGGAGTACGCATCCGGATGCCACGCCGACGCATTCCGGCAGCGACGGGCGGGTCTCCGAGGGCGGATGCAGCATCAACAGCGCCGGTGGCACATGATCGGCGAACCGGCCGGGTTCGAGCGCCTGCTCGCCGAGCACCGGTCCCTCGGCGAGCACCAGCCCGACGGTGCCCGGCTCCGGATCATCCGGTAGCTCCTCGCGCACACCGAAGACGGTCGAAGTGGTCAGCAATCCCGGATATGAGGCGACCCGCACCGCGAGCACCAATACCTGTGCCCATTCCTTGGTGGTGTCCGGCCAGCGTCCGGAGATGACGAACCCCCGCAGCGATCCGCGGGCCTGGAACGGCGTGATGCCGATGGGTCCGTTCGTTTGCATGATGCCTCCCGTGATCTAACCGGGGGCGGCTTTGCCCGTCCTCGAACTGTGGATTCTCGAGGATGCGCCAAAACTCAGTTGGCACACAAGTACCAAAGAGTGCTAATCGGACATCACTAAGCAACGAGCCCGCGAACCGAGTCGGTTCGCGGGCTCGCGGGCGGGAAAGCTCAGCCGAAGATGAGGCCCTTGGCCTGGCCGACGGCGCGGGCGAAGCGCTCCTGCACGTCCTCCCAGTTGACGACGTTCCAGAACGCGGTCACGTAGTCCGCCTTGACGTTCTTGTACTGCAGGTAGAAGGCGTGCTCCCACATGTCGACCTGCAGCAGCGGGATGATGCCGAGCGGCACATTGGCCTGCTGGTCGTAGAGCTGGAAGGTCAGCAGTTTCTGGCCGAGGGTGTCATAGCCGAGCACCGCCCAGCCGGAGCCCTGCAGGCCGTTGGCCGCGGCGGTGAACTGGGCGCGGAACTTGTCGAACGAACCGAACTGGTCGTCGATCGCGGCGGCCAGCTCGCCGACCGGCTTGTCGCCACCGTTCGGGGACAGGTTCTTCCACCAGATCGAGTGGTTGACGTGGCCGCCCAAGTGGAAGGCCAGGTTCTTCTCGTTCAGGAAGATCGCGCCGTGGTCGCCCGCCTCGCGAGCGGCCTCGAGCTTCTCCAGTGCGGTGTTGACGCCGGCGACATAGGCAGCATGGTGCTTGGAATGATGAATCTCGTTGATCTGCCCGGAGATGTGGGGCTCCAGGGCGCTGTAGTCGTAATCCAGATCTGGCAACGTGTACTCAGCCACGATGTCCCTTCCTAATGTCTGGGCCGTGTGTGCCCTCCGTCTCGAGCACACTCAACCATCATTCGTACACCCGCTCGTTTGCAACCGCGGTCCTTGCCCCCACATTCCGCCGGGCAACGCTGGACAACTGACGGTACGACTGATTTCGTGAGTACATGGGTAACTCGCCTGGGTCCGCCGAAAAGTCGGCCAGGCACCCACGCATGACCTGAGACCGGCCGTGCGGCACTCGACTCGTATGGCCTGAATACGCGGAGAGGCGGATGAGCACCATGTCCTGGTACGACGAACTGGTCGGACGGGTCCATCTTCCCGAGCCGGTGATGGTGACACGGGAGCAAGCGCTGCCCGGTCGTCCCGACCCGCTACAGGTCTCGGAGACCCATTATGTGAACGGTCGGCCGATACATCCGCCGTTTCCGGAAGGCCTGCAGGTCGCGGTGCTGGCCATGGGTTGCTTCTGGGGTGCCGAGCAGGAGTTCTGGCAACTCGACGGCGTCTTCACCACGGCGGTCGGGTATGTCGGGGGCTACACCCGGAACCCGACCTACGAAGAGGTGTGCAGCGGGCGCACCGGCCATACCGAAGCGGTACTGATCGTGTTCGATCCGAAGGTCATCGACTACGCCGGTGTGCTGCGCCGGTTCTGGGAGAACCACGACCCGACCCAGGGCATGCGCCAGGGCAACGATCGCGGCACCCAGTACCGCTCGGCGATCTTCACCGTCGACCCGGCGCAGGCGCGGCTCGCACGCAGCACCGCGCAGGCCTTCGGCGAACGGCTGGCTGCCGCCGGTTATGGCGAGATCACCACCGAGATCACCGAACTGCCCGGACAGGGCGGGACGGATCCGCTGCGGGCGCTGCCCGAGTTCTTCTACGCCGAGAGCTACCACCAGCAGTATCTGGCCAAGAATCCCGGCGGCTACTGCCCGGTGCATGCCACCGGTGTCAGCTGTCCGGTTGGACTCGGTGCCTGAAACAGGACCGCACACCCGGCGACCGGGTGTGCGGTTCCAGGGGCGCTCTAGAGCGGGGGGACGATTCCGGGGCGCATAGCCCGCGGATCGCCCTCGTCATGCGCCTTCCACCAGCGCACCCCGCCAGCGATGAATTCCTTCAGTGGGATTTCGGCGCCGTTGCTGTCGTGAATCGTGATGTCGTCGAACCACACGCGCACATCGAGTTCGCGCGGGTCGATGCCCTCCTCCTGGGAGAATTCGAGTACGTGCGTGGCGGCGTGCGAGTCGATCTGGGTGTCGAAGCTGAGCAGTTCACCCCAGTGCACCCAACCGCTGTCGTCCACATCGATGAATTCCCAGCCGTGCAGTCGTCCGCCGCCGAAGCTGCGGATGGCAGCGTCCAGATTGTCCAGCTGTAGCGGCAGCACCCTGGGCGCCACATCGTCCCATTCCTGAATGCGCAGTGAGGCCGCGACTCGACTGACCCTGGTGAAGGTCAACTTCACGCGGTAGTCCTCGGGTGCGGGCCCTTCGACCGGAAGCGTCAATACCTCCAGGTCGAGGCTCAGTTGCGCGTTCGCGGTATCGACCTCCACGCCTAGGCATGTGGCCTCCGAGAGTGCTGTGTTGAGTGCTGTTGTATCCATTCCGTCGAGTAGCCCCCTGCTCACGTTCATGCACCCAGGCTACCGACAGCCCCTGCGAGAACCCGGTATTTCGGTTATTCGCCGGTGTTCTGGATTTCTGGGGAACCGATCCGCGATCGGCGGCGTCCAAGTAGATATCGGGACCTGCACAGCCTCAGATCCCGAAGCGGCGGCGAATGACCGCTCCGGGATGGCTAGGAGGGGAGTCTCGGATCGGTCGTTCGTACCGCGACCTGCTCCAGCAATCTCTCGGGATCGTCCACCCGATGCGGGATTCGGTGCATCAGCCCTTGTAGATCGACAGCTGCTCGATAGCCGATGCCTGTGACCAGTGTGCTGGACGATAGCTGTGGGCTGTGGATCAAGTTGTGGATTATGTGGATAACTTCGACCGAGATATATGCGAGCAACCCCGGAGCGGGGCATCGGACAGGATCCAGAAGCACAGAACATACCCGAGGTAACGTGCCGATGTCGAGGCCGTGAAGTGCCCGTGGGGCACCGGCATAGCGGGGCCGGAACTCCCCCGCGTAGCGCCACCCATGGCAGGATCGAAGCGTGACGAGCCCCGAAGTGTCGTCGGTGCCGGTGGAAGCCGTACCGGACGAATTCGATAAGACCGAGCGTGTCGCGGCGGACGCCCCGGCGGCGATTCTGCTCGACGTGCGCGAGGACGACGAATGGCAGCTCGGCCATGCGCCGGGGGCGATCCATATTCCGATGGCCGACGTGCCCGCCCGGGTCGACGAGCTCGATTACGACGCCCAGCTGTATGTGATCTGCCGCCAGGGCGGCCGCTCCATCGAGGTGGTCAAGTACCTGGCGCACATCGGATACGACGCGGTCAATGTCAGCGGTGGCATGGTGGCATGGCAGCGGGTTGGTCGACCATTGGTCGCGGACGGCGATCACCAGGCGAAGATCTACTGAGGTTAGAGAGAGGGGCGCCGTGAGTACGGTGGTACAACCTTGTGCGCGCTGCGGCGCGCGCTGGGCCGTGCAGACGACGCCGATGCACTGGTGCCCGCGCTGCCGTGGCGTGCTGTTGTCACCTGCCCCCATCGACGCCCCCGCCGAGCGGCGCAATTACCGGTGGGTGGCGCGCCGCCCCGATCAGCGCGTCCGCAAGCTGAGCTCAGGTCGGCCGCGGCCATCGGTGGAAACGCCGCGCTACCAGCAGATTCCGCGCTGGGGCCTGCTGGATCCGCCGGTCGAGTCCGCCCCCGCGCCACAACGGCCGCTGGACCGCCTGACCAACCGGGCCGGTGTGCTGCTCATCACGACCGCGGCGGTTTTCGCGGTCGCCGCCTGCGCCGAACTGGGGCGCTATCTGATCCTGCTGCGCAACCGCACCCGACTGATTCCGTCGTGGCTGCTGCACATCTCCGATGCCATGGTGTGGCTTTCCGCATCGGTCGGCCTGGCGCTCGGGTTGATAACGGCGATCGCGATGCTCGGCTGGTTGATCGAAACGCGCCGGGCCGCCTTCGCCGCGGTCGGTCGCCGTGACCCGCGGTTGGTTCGGACGCTCGTGCTCGGCTGCCTGATTCCGGTGGTGAATCTGCTGTGGCCCGGTGTTTTTCTGACCGAGACGGTCGCCGTGCGGCCGGACCCGCGGACGCTGCGGGCCGTGCGCATCTGGTGGGTGGGCTGGGTGCTCGGCGCCGGCTGCACGGCCGCGGCCCTGCTGTGGCGGACCGCGGATACCCTGCAGGCCAAGGCGGACGGTGTGCTGTTCACCGCGTTCACCGATCTGGTCGCGGCCGGGGTCGCGGTGCTGACGCTCTGGGTGCAGCGGTCGATGACCGATCGTGATCTGTTCGGCCGCACCAGGATCGCGCGCCGGTGGGTGATCGCCGTCGATCCGGCGGTGCCCGTCATCGAACCGGTGCACCCGGGTGGCGGCGCATCGAAGCAGCCCCAGGCCGTCGCGCTGGAAACAAGTACACCGCACCGTGAGCACGAGGAGGTTTCGGCCAAGTGAGCCAGGGCAGTCGCGCACCGTTCGTCGTCGCGCACCGGGGAGCGTCGGCGGCGCGCCCGGAACATACGCTCGCCGCGTATGAGCTAGCGCTGCAGGAGGGCGCCGACGGTGTGGAGTGTGATGTCCGGCTGACCAGGGACGGCCATCTGGTCTGCGTGCACGACCGCACCGTCGACCGGACCTCCTCGGGGACCGGACTGGTCAGCGAAATGACCCTGGACGAACTCGCGGGCCTCGACTTCGGTGCGGACGGCGCACCCGCGTCGGTACTCACCCTCAGCGAGCTGATCGAGCTGGTACTCGACTGGCGCAGCAGGCCGACCAAGCTGTTCATCGAGACCAAACATCCGGTGCGCTACGGCGCGCTGGTCGAGAACAAGCTGCTCGCCGAACTCCAGCGCTTCGGCATCGCCACCCCCGCCTCCGCCGATCACTCCCGCGCGGTCGTCATGTCTTTCGCGGCCACCGCGGTCTGGCGGATCCGGCGTTCGGCACCGCTGCTGCCAACGGTTCTACTCGGCGAATCGTCGCGCTACCTGGGCGGCAGCGCCGCGACCACGGTCGGTGCGACCGCCGTCGGTCCCTCGGTGAAAACCCTGCGCGAACATCCGGACCTGGTGGACAAGGCCGCCGCCGCGGGCCGCGCCACCTACTGCTGGACCGTGGACGATCCCGACGATGTGCGCCTGTGCGCCGACCTGGGCGTCAGCTGGGTCGCCACCAACCACCCAGCCCGCACGAAGGCCTTGCTCGCACCAGCCTGAGTCGAATCGCTTCGGCCCCAAGCCGTTTCGTGGCCATCGACATGGCCGAGTTCGCCGCCCCATCTGGCCTTCGCATGCCTGCGGCCGGAGTCAGGCGAGTCGTCGAAGCGCATACGCCGCAGGCCCGGGACTCACCCCGTCCCACGCGAGTGCATCAGGTGCCGAACGACCCGGACCCCAATGGAGCGAGTCTTACGAGTGACCCGTTCGCGGCTCGTCTCGTGTCCGAGTCGTCGGAGGGCATTCGCCCATGGGCCCGCAACTCGCCCTTACGTGAGCGCTCGAGGTGCCGAAGATCCTGCCATTCAGCGACCACGGTGGAGCGAGTCTTACGAGTGACCCGTTCGCGGCCCGTCTCGCGTCCGAGTCGTCGAAGCGCATGCGACGAAGTCGCGAGTCTCGACGGCTCGGACGCGAGACACCAGGGGGCCGCGAACACGCGGCGCCGCAGGCGCCGCAAAAACAACACAGCCACTGTAGTTTGACCTGCCGTGGGTAAAAGCAAGCGCAATAGTCCGAAGCCCGGAGGGAACCGGGCCCAGCGTCTCGCCGAGCGGCGGGCGGCGCTGGAACTGCAGGCGGCGCAGTCCGGTGCGCGTCCGTTCGAGGGGCTGGCAGCGGAGTGCGATCTGGTCGCACTGCGCGAATTCGTGCCGTCGGCGACCGCGACGCTGCCGCTGTCGTCCGATATCGCGGCGGAGCGTTCCGTCGTACTGGCCACGGTATTGCCGGGCGCGGTCGCCGGGTTGGTGCGGGCCGGCGAGCCGCCGACCGGATACGTCGCCACGCAGGTGCAGTTCCAGGGGCCGGATCCGGCCGCCGATATCGCGGCGGCCATTCTGTGGACCCAGTCCGCTGAGCCCGGCGAATCGCTGACCGCGGCCGAAAGTGTCGAGGGCGGACCGCGTTTGGCCGATGTGATCGATGCGGACGCTCAGCTGCAGCTGACCGTGCACCAGGACTTCGACTGGTGGGTTCCCGAGGGCGTGCAGCCCGATCCGCAGGTCGCCGCGACCATCGAACAGGCCAAGCAGGCGATCATGCCGTCCGCGCGACTGGATCTCGGCCCCGATGCGATCGGCGCGGGCTGGTGGGTGGATGCCGGTGATAAGGCGCATCTGCGCTGGGTGCGCCCGGAGCACGAGGACGATCTGATGCTGGCGCTGGCGCGGCTGCACGCGTCGGGCGGACTGCATCTCGGTGAGGGCTCCCGTTTCGCGGGCTCGTTCCGCACGCACGGCCTGCTGGTTCCGGTCTTCGACCTGGATCCGGAACTGCATGCCAGCGAGTGGACCAAACCGGCGATCGAATTCGGGGAACGCCTGGCGGCGGCGCTGGCCGATGAGGCTCCGCTCTCGGCGGACGAGCGCCGTTCTCGGGACGGGTTGCGGTCGCGTCAGGTCACCCTGCGGTGATTTCAAAAAAATCCCGAAGAATTTTGTGAAACACCCTCCTTTCTAATCAATGCTCGGTTAGGTTCTCTGCATCACCGAAAGCTGGTGATGGTGAGCGAGATCTCACCGAATGATGAGGAAAGTAGGACCATCATGGAAGCCATTCTGACGCTGCTCAAGACGCTGCTCAGCTCCATGAGCTCCGCATAAGCCATTATGCGGACCGCGGGGTTGTGACCCCGCTCGATGCACAGCGACAGGCCCGGCTCGTCGCGACGAGCCGGGCCTGTCGAATCGCGAATTTAAATGCTGCCGCCGGCGGCAGAGGGAGCGCCGGAAGCATCGCTCGGACCACTCATTTCCCGAGCGACGAAATCCTCGAGGTCGAACAGGTTCGACCCGGCGCGATCAGCGATGGTGAGTAGCGTCGTCATATTGGCGACCTCCTCCACCTGCTCCTTCAGGAACCACTGCATGAACTGTTCGCCCAGGTAATCGCCCTCTTCGCGGGCCGTGCTCGCCAACTGGATGATCTGGTCGGTGACATTCTTTTCCTGAGCGAGGGCCAGCGCGATCGGTTCGCGAGCATTTTCGAAATGCGATTTCGCGGCGTCGATGCCGGAAAGCTCGACGCTGATATCCCGGTCCAGGAAGTAACGCACGATCATCATCGCGTGATTACGCTCTTCGACCGCCTGCGCATAGAAACGCTTGGCCAGCTGCGGCAGATCCGCATTGTCGAACCAGACCGCGATCGCGATGTATTGATGCTCGGCATTGAATTCGTGCCGGATCTGATCGTGGAGCAGACCGTGAAATTTGCTGCGTGGGGACTCCGGATGGCTGGACATAGTTGCGACATTAGCGCTGGTCAGGTCGCGTGTCATCCAAGTGCAGCCTTATTGAGGCTAGTATTGCCTAATTAATTCTTACTCGCGCCCGCCATTCTCGGTGCGGAAATGTCGGCGCGCGGTGTGGTGCGCAGCTCGCGCGAGATGAAGTCCTCGACGTCGAACAGATCGCCCGCCGCACGGTCGATGACGGTCAGCAGCGTGGTCATCCCGGCGACATCCTCCACCTGTTCCTTGAGGAACCACTGGATGAATTGCTCGCCGAGGTAGTCTCCGGCGGCGCGCGCGGTGCTGGCCAGTTCGGTGATCTGCGCATTGCGGGCACGCTCGGATTCCAACAGGAAAACGACGGCGCCGCGCGGTGATTCGAAGCTGGATTGCACGTCGTCCAGGCCGCCGACCTGCACCTTCAGATTGCGGTCCAGCAGGTACTGCACCATGCGCAGTGCATGCGAGCGGTGCTCGGCGGATTTGCCGTAGCTGTGCCTGGCCAACTGCGGCAGGCGATTCGAATCGAAGTACACCGCCGCCGCCAGATACTGCTGCGAGGCGGTGAAGCCACGACGAATCTGGTCGCGCAGCAGGTCCGGGAACGGCTCGTCGGCATCGGTATCGGGCATAGGCCCGACGCTACCTCGTCAGCAGATCGTCCGGGATCGGTTGGTCCTTGGCGATGTCGTCGAAGAATTGACCGGCACGTTGCTTATCCCACAGCAATACATTTCCGCTATCGGTATCGGTGAACCCGCCGATCGGGACGGTGGTCGCCACGGTATCGCCGCGCATCGCCCAGCCGAGCTGGCCGAGATTCCAGATGTGATCGCCCTTGTCGACCTTCAGCGATTTCGCGGTATCGCTGGCCAACGGCCACAGCGTGAACGGATTTGCCAGCGTGCCCGCACTGGTCGCCTTTTTCAGCAGCGCGGCCATGAACAGCCGCTGATTGTTCATCCGGTCGATATCCGCGAGGGCGGTCGCACGGCTGCGGACGAAACCCAAGGCCTGCGGACCGTCCAGGGTTTGGCATCCGGGCGCCAGATCGATGCCCGCGAGCGGATCGTCGATGGCCTTGGGCACACAGACGTCGATGCCGCCGAGGGTGTCGACAATGCCCGCGAAGCCGCCGAATCCGATCTGCGCATAGTGGTCGATGTGCACGCCGGTGGCGGTTTCGACGGTCTGCACCAGCAGTGGTGCGCCGCCGAAGGCGAAGGCGGCGTTGAGTTTGTCCTTGCCGTGGCCCGGAATGCTCACATACGAGTCGCGCGGCAGGCTGACCAGGGTGGTCGAACCCGACTTCGGAATGTGCACCAGCATGATCGTGTCGGTGCGCTCGGGTCCGACCTCACCGCCGGTGGCGAGTTCCTGTTCCTGATCGGCCGTGAGTCCGGCCCGGCCGTCGGAGCCGACGAGCAGCCAGTTCGTGCCCGGGGTATCGCCGACGCGGTCGGAGTAATTGGCCAGGGCGTCGATGCGATTGAGCGAACCGTCGAGTTTGATCACCGCACCCACCACCGCGAGGACCAACACCACCAACAGCACGAGGAACCAGCGGAACAGGTGCAGTTTGCGACGACGCCGCGGCGGGCGGGGTTCGCGCTCGCGGCGCGACGGCGGCAGGGAGGGCGGCGGCGGGGGAACCTCACGACGCGACCGCAGGTGCTGCGGCTCCTGATACGGAAGCGGCTGTTGGGGCGGCGCATAGCCGGGTACGCCGCGAGGCTGCGGTTCGTGGTACGGCTGCGGATGCTGCGTCGGCGCATGGGGCGGCCTGCGCGGCGGCACCCGCGTTTCCGGCGGTACCTGCGAATACGCCAGTGGCGGTGGGTAATCCGGCCCGTCGCGGCGGATGACCTTGGTGGGGTCGACATGCCTGGGGTCCGGACCGGGTCCGCGACGACCCGGCGGATGCGGTTCGCGCCGCTGCGGCGGCATGGACTGCGCACCGGGATTTCCGAAGGGTTGCGGCACCCGGCGCGTCCGGTCGTAGCGCTGGGGGTCGTCGCCGTTCATCACACAGACTCTACTGTTCGAGGGCCGTCGGGGGGCTTGACGAGCGGCCGGAAGCTGGTGCGCTCGGGGTGAGCGCTTGTCGATAAATTCGCCACGTGGACCGGCGGATGTTACGGCAACCAGGAAACGTGACCACGTAGCAATGTATAGCCGATATAGGCGACCGCATCGATCGTCGCGTGCGCCAGCACCAGCGGCCACAGCCGGTTGGTGCGCTGCCAGAAGCGGCCGAAGATCACCCCCATGACCAGATTGCCGAGCCCACCGCCCACGCCCTGATACAGGTGATAGCTCCCGCGCAGCAATGCCGAAGCCAGCAGCGACCGGTTCTCCGACCAGCCGAGGCTGCGCAATCGGGTAATGAGATAGGCCACCACCAGAATTTCCTCGGCCGCCGCATTCGCACAGGCCGACACGATGAGTGCGGGCAATCGCCACCAGTGGTCACCGAGCGAACTCGGCACGATCGTCACGCTGAAACCCAGCGCATGCGCGGTCAGATACAGCCCGAGCCCGGGCAGGCCGATGATCGCCGCGAGGATCAGACCCGGCTGCACATCGGAACGCCAACGAACCCTGGCCAATCCGATCAACCGCGGCCCGATCCCGCTGCGCCACAACAGATACAGCCCCAACGCCCCCCACCCGGCCAGTCGCAACGCGCTGAGCAACTGGAGCAGCAGGTCGATGGTCGATTGGGCCGCCCGCGTCGGATTCAGAGCGACGGTCTGCCCGCGCACCCCGCCCGGCGACAGCGCACTCGCGAGCAACGACAGCGCCGCGTTCAACCCACTCAGCCCGAACGTCACCACCAGTACGACCAGGATTTCCAGCCGAATCCCCAGCCGCTCCCGATCGGTCAGCTCGGGCTCGTCCCCGGAGCCGGTCTCAGCACGCATGCGTCCGAATCTATTGCCCGCGTCGTTCCGGTGGGTGCTGTGTGCCCGCGTCGCGTTGATCGGCGGTTCGGCGGAGGCCACCTCACCAATCGCTTCGGAGCTGGTGGGGAGGCGAAAATCGTGGTCGCCGCCGTGGCCTTCGTGCGCAGGGTCACGCCGTAGCGGTCGATGGCCAGTGGGTGTACGGCGCCGGTCTGCAGGCGCAGCGGAAGATGGCGGGCGAGCTGGGCGATGATGTCGGCGTCGATATGCTGCGGCCAGGTATGGCCCGTCGGGTTGGGCTGCTGGGCCGCCTCATGTGCGAGCCGCAGCGACGCTGGCCCGGGCGGTGGTGCGTATTGCTCGGTGATGTGTGTCGCTGAGGTCGAGGCCGGGTGATCTTCATTTTCGCGCACGGGTTGTGGCGCACCGGTTTTCGACGCGGGGTGGTTGCCCGCGACGTCGGCTCAAATGCGGCGCAGCCCGTTCAGGAAGGGGCAGCCCGCCAGGGTGCGGACGGCGCGGCTGAGGGATTCGATGTCATCGGCAGGGGAGTTGAAGGGGAGGCGAAAATCGTGGTCGCCGTCGTGGCCTTCGATGCGTAGGGTCACGCCGTAGCGGTCGATGGCCAGTGGGTGTACGGCGCCGGTCTGCAGGCGCGGCGGAAGATGGCGGGCGAGCTGGGCGATGATGTCGGCGTGGTCGGCGTCCATATGCTGCAGCCAGGCGGATTCCAGTGCGCAGAACGGATCCGGTTGGGCCAGGCGGAATTCGTCGACGCAGACGGATTCGGCGCCGGTCGAGTCGGCCACCACCGCGGAGTTGATCAGCACGCGCAACAGGGTCGAGCTGTGGCCGACGTCGAGCAGGTCGGGATGCGGATGATCCTTGGCGACCTCGGTGGCCAGTGCCCGCAGCGCCTGTGTCGGCACCGCCCGCACCCATCCGCGCAACCACACCAACGCCCGCACCGGTTCCCGCAGTGGCAGCGGCGCGTGATCGGTGAGCTCCAGCACCGCGGGCGCACCACTCTCGCCCGAATTCCCGGCCAGTACCGCCGCCATGGACGCGGTCGGCACCGCGATCACCGCATCTCCGCACTGCCGCACGTGATGCACCGAAATCGGCGTCGGTTCAATGCCCGGCATCGCCAATACCGCCTGCTCCGCACGGGCACACGCACTCCGGACCCGCTCAGCGGTAGACGGTGCGACAGTCGGCTCGAGCATGCAGACCTCCAGTACTGACCACGTGGTTAGGTAAACCTAAGCTAAGTGACGCCGGTGCTTTCCGCAACCGCTTCCCGAATCCTCGGTGGTGGGGATGGTTACGGTGGGGGTATGGCGGATGGAGCGCAGGCGGCGCATGGGGTGGCGGGGGAGCCGGTGTTGCTGTCGTTGGCGCCGCCGTCGGCGGCGCGGCGGAGTTTGGACGAAGGGCTGGTGCGGGCGGTGGGGACCGGGGCGGCGGGTGTTCGGGTTCTCGACGCCGATGTGACCGATCGGGAGGTCGCCGAATTTCTGGTCGAGGTCGCGCATTCGGATGGCGGGTTCATCGCGCGGACATCCGATGCGGGGCGGGCGTTGGCTATCGTCGCGGGAACGGTTGCGGCGCTGTGCGGTGCGGATATTCCGGCGGCGCTGGCCCGGCCCGATATCGCCTTCCTGACCTCGCTGAAGCCGCCTGCGGTCGAGGCGGCGCGCAGCGTGTTGCTGGCGATCGAAACCGATGCGCCCGACGATCTAGCTGGAACTCTGAGCATCCTCAGCGCACGGAAGTAATCTCGTAACCGTGCCGCGAATCGCGTACTTCGGGCCGTCCGGAACCTTTACCGAGATGGCCCTCGCCCAACTCGAGTCCTCGCAAGCCTTCGACGGACCGGTCGAGCGGATTGCCGCGCCCAGTCAAGGCGCGGCGCTCGACCTGATCCGATCCGGCGAGGTCGAGGGTGCCGTCGTGCCGATCGAGAGTTCGGTCGAGGGCTCCATATCGGCGACCCTGGATTCGCTGGCCATCGGTCCGCGGCTGCAGATCGTCGCCGAAACCGAACTCGAGGTGAGCTTCGCGATTCTGGCCAGACCGGGGACGGAGCTCGCGGATGTTCGCACCCTGGCCGCCTATCCGGTCGCCGGGGCGCAGGTGCGGCTCTGGATATCGCGCACGGTGCCCCATGTCGAGATGTACACCTCGGCCTCGAATGCGGCGGCCGCCGAGGATGTCGCGGCGGGGCGCGCCGACGCCGCGGTCTCCACCGCGCTGGCCGGTGAGCGTCTCGGTCTGACGGCGCTGGCCTCGGGGGTCGCCGACCACGACCAGGCGATCACCCGCTTCGTGCTGGTGACCCGCCCCCGGGTCGCGCCGCCCGCAACCGGTGCGGACCGCACCTCGATCGTGCTCGAGCTGCTCAACGAACCGGGCTCACTCATGCGCGCGTTCGCCGAATTCGCCACTCGCGGTATCGATCTCACCAGAATCGAATCCCGGCCGACCCGAACGGGTATGGGCACCTACCGCTTCTACCTGGACTGCGTCGGGCATATCGACGACACCGCGGTCGCCGAGGCACTCAAGGCATTGCACCGCACGACACGGATCCGTTTTCTCGGCTCCTGGCCCGCGACCTCGGCGACCGGAACCCCACCGCCCTCGGATGAATTGGCCGCCGAGTGGCTGACCCAATTGCGTAAGGGGGTGGCCGACCTATGACCGGCAGACTGATACTCGTTCGCCACGGCGAGACCGAAGGCAATGTCGCCAAAATCTTGGACACCCGCATTCCCGGCCTACCGCTCACCGAACGCGGTGCGGCCCAAGCGAAGACATTCGGCTCCAGTTTGCTGAGACCGCCGAAGGCACTGTTCTGCTCGTCCGCGCTGCGCGCCAGACAGACCGCCGGATACATCGAGGCGGCGACCGGCATACCGGTCGAGGTGCTCGATGACATCCACGAAGTGCAGGTCGGCGAACTGGAGGGCCTGAACACCGAGGAAGCCCACTCGTGTTTCCAGCGGATCTATCGAGCTTGGCACGAAGGCGATCTCGCCGAACGCGTCCCCGGCGGCGAATCCGGATACGACGTGCTGGCCCGCTTCCTGCCGGTCGTGGAGGGCCTGCGCACCAAATACCTGACCGATGGCAGTGACGGCGACATCCTGGTGGTCAGTCATGGCGCCGCCATGCGCCTGGTCTCCCGCAACCTCAGCGGCGTGGAACCGCCCTTCACTACCAACAACCATCTCGACAACACCGAAACCATCGAACTCGTCCCTCGGCCCGTCGGCGGCTGGGAATGCATCCGCTGGGGCCGCTTCACTCCACCCTTCGCCTACGAAGTTTCTCCCACCGCAGACGACCCCATGGGCTGAATCCCGTTGGGGCACAGTGCTCCCGTGCGCTTTCGTGCTATCGGTCAGCCTCGATATCGGAGCGGAGCTCGAGCAGGTTGGCCTTCTCGGCGACGAGTCGTTCGATGGCGGCGTCCAATTGGCGTGTGCGCTCATCGATTTGCCGCAGCACGGCATCACGATCGTCCTCGGATGCACTGGACGGGGCGGTGCACGCAATGTGCAACATCGTGGAGGACTCCGTCAGCGACAGTCCCGATGCCAGCAAGCAGCGAATGTCCTTGACGGTCTGGACATCCTCGGGGCGGTAACGCCGGTAGCCGTTGGGATCCCGCCGCGGCGAGAGGACACCGGCGGCCTCGTAATGACGGAGCATCCGAGGACTCGCGCCGGTGATACGACTCAGATCGCTGATCCGCATCCGGCAGAACTCCTTGACATTGACGCTGATGTCACACTTTAGCTTGGCCATATGACGAACGAAGATGGTCGGCCGAACGTCGTACTGGTGGTTGCGCACCCGGATCACGACTCCGCTACCTGGGCTATTGCCAGGGAAGTCGAACGAGGCATTCAGGCGGATGGAAACACCACTGCCACAACACATGACCTGACAAAGTCGGGATTCGATCCCGTCTTCAGCAAGCAGGATCTGGCCGTGCACCGGCTACGGTACGCGGTTCCCGCCGATGTCAGGCGTGAGCAGGAATTGCTCGATTCGGGCGAGGCAATCGCTCTTCTCTTCCCGGTGCACTGGTGGTCGATGCCGGCCTTGGCCAAAGGATGGATAGACCGCGTATTCGCCAGAGGCTGGGCATACGACACCAGCTCGGAAACCGGTCAGAGTGCAGTAAGCGCTTTGCATTTCATCGCAGTTGCCGGTCTCGATGAAGGCACTTACGATCGGCGCCGATACAAAGAGGCGATGACGACCCAGATGGTGCACGGCATTGCCGGATACTGCGGGATAGCCGAGTCATCCATCAAGTTTCTCTACGGCACCGAGACCGACGACCCGCGAGTTCACGAACAATTGATCGACCAGGCATACCGGATCGGTGTCGATCTGGCGCAGCGCGCGCAGTCGGCTCGAGATCAGCGGGCGGCGTAGCGGGCATTAATTCCCAGCGGATGCGCCCTCAGGCCAAACTAGGATTCCTCGGAAATTCTTCTCGCTCCGGTAGGGAATGGATCAGATCCTCCACTGCGGCGCGCAGGCGGGCGGGCGTACCGCTGGCCAGCGACGACCACTTGGTGCCGTCGTCGGCCACGCTCGCCGTGGAGATGAATCGCCCATGGCGGGTGTTGAACACGGCGATGTGGTTCTCGACGATGTCGCGGGTGCCATCCCCGTACAGCACGGCGGTGATCTGCGCATGCGAATGGATTTCGACCACCGCCGAGGCGATGGCTTGCGCGTCCTGCGCGGGATTGCCGACCTTTGCGAGTCGTGCGGCGGTGGCGGTGGCATCGCCGAGGTCCTCGAAGATCGTGGCAAGCTCCTCGGTCGGTGCATTCATTCCGTAGAGCTCGAGTGGCTGGGCCGTACCGAGCGCCGCAATCACGGTGCCCGCCAAGTCGATTCCCGCTTCGTCGATCACATACGAGTCCGGCCCGCGTAGGGCAACGACGGAAAGGTCGTCGCCCTTCGCGAGACAGAAACGACTCACGTACCCATCGACGATCAGCCGCATGGCGATGATCCAGTGCGGCCGGTTCAGCAGCCGAAGTCGGTCCTCCAGGTCGGGCTGAATCCCGCCGTCGATCAGCAGGTTCCGTTGTTCGAGCGACTCGGCCGCGGCGGCCATTGCCGCCTGATGCGCGGGCACACTGTCGAAGCGGGCGTATGCGTTCAGCACAACCGGGAGGTCATCGAGATCCAACTTCTCGCGGAGAAACTGGATCTCGTCGGGTGACAGCACAACCGCCTCGAGTGCGGATGGGCCACCGATAGAACCGAGGACGGTCACCCAACCGTCCCGGCGTTGGCGCCGATCACCCCGTCGGCGGCGAGGCGGCCATCGGTGAAGTGATCGGCCCGCAGGTCGACCTTGCTGTCGTGCTCGGACTCGTCGTCGTCGGCGTCACGAGCCTGGTTGCCCAGCAGCGGGTTGCCCGCGCTGCTGTTGATCGACCGGGCGGGTGTGGTTTCGACAGATGCGACCGTCTCGGGTGCCGCTGTCGCGGTGTTGCCGCCGATCACGCTGCCTGTACCCCAGCCTTCCGGCAGTTTGAGCTGGGCGCTGCCCGCCCCGGCCGAAGTGCCGGAGAACGAGACCGCACGGGTCGCGGCCGCACTGCCCGCCGCGCCCATCGCGCCACCCATCGCCATCGGGGCCATGCTGGCCATCGGCGTGCTTGTCGCCGCCGCGGTGACCGCATTGGTCGCCACACTGCCGACCGTTGACACACCGGTGCTGACCACGGATCCGACCGCCTGCGCGGCCTGCGTGGCGGCACTGGCCACACCCGGATTCGACACGAACGCCTGCACGGCGGCGACCGCCGTCGAGATCGGGTCGGTGGGTGCTTCGAACGCGGCGTCTGCGGCTCCGCTCGGATTGGCCTGGCCCGCGCCCGCGGCGATCGGCGGCGGCGGCAAGAACTCGGCGGGTGTGGCCACCATTGCCGAGGTCGCCGCCTCATAGGTCTCCATTACCAGGGCCGCGCGGATATCCATGGCGTTCCTGGCGATCTCGGCGGCCTCATACGCGCCGGTGACGGCGCCGGCCGGGTTCGTCGAAGCGATCAACGCGGCATTGACGGCCGCGATTTCCGGCGGGCTCGGCATCGCGAGCGCGGCGACGCCGTAAGCGATGACGTTCGCGGCTGCCTTGCCGCCCATCGCCGCGGCCTGCACACCCTGCTGCTCGGACCAGCCGAGGAATCCGGTCAGCTTGCTGAGCGCGGCGATACCGTTGATGCCCTGCATGCCGACGCCGAGCTCGGCCATGACGCGGGCAACGGTGGTCGTCGCATCGACCCAGGCGGCGGTGAGCGCGCCCCACGCGGTGGCGGCGGCCGAAATCGGGATCGCGTGTGCGCCCGCGTGAAGGGTGGCCGAGTTGATTTCGGATGGCCGGGCGATCCACAGAACCCCGGTGACTCCTGCAACCATGCTTGTAACTCCCCTGAATGTCTGAATGGTGGTTGAGGACAGCCGCGCGGGCTAGACCTGGATGGCGTTGACTCCAGCGGCGCGCACGACGTCGCCGGCGATATGCTGCGCCAGCTGCATGCGCAGTGTCTGGGCCGCATGGTGCAGTTCGAGAATGCCCTGCGCGATGGAATGATCGTGGGTCACCGCGCCCTGGTTGAAGTGGCTGGCGGCGACCAGCGATACCTCTTCGGTGCCCGACGGGATCACGTGCGTCGCCGGCGCGGTGATCATGGACGCCGCGGCCAGCCGCTCGGCGACCAGATCGAGTTCGGCCGCGGCGGCGAGAATGGCCTCGGGCGAGATCAGTACATGTCCAACCATGACTCGACTCCTTCTAGTGGCTGTGGGGCGGAACCACGAGAATTCCCCCTTCGAGTGATAGGACGCGACAGCAACGCGATCGGTTCCATCGAATCCCCAAGTTTCTTCCGGTCATCCGTGCTGGTTTCGCGCTCGGCGAGCCGACCCCGAGAACACAACTTGGATAAGACTAGCCCCATCCCAGCTCATGCAACCGGTCTTCGTCAATGCCGAAATAGTGTGCAATCTCATGGATCACAGTGATCGCGACCTCCTCGACGACCTCGCGCTCATCGCCGCAGATATCCAAAATCGCCTCGCGATAGACGGTTACGGTGTCGGGTAGCGAACCGCCGTAGTGACTATCGCGCTCGGTCAACGCGATTCCGTGATACAGCCCGAGCAGATGCGGATCCTCCGGATTGCGCGGTTCGATCAGCACGACGACATTGTCGATGGCGCGGGCCAACTCCGGCGGAATGAGGTCGAGCGCATCGCCGACCAGCTCCTCGAACCGGTCCGCGGACATGGTCACCGCCATCAGCGCGGTTGCGGCTGTGGTGGCAGCGGTGCGGCGCCGGGCAGCGGGGCGGGAGTCGAGCGGCCGGAGTTCGGCGGCGGCACCGGAGCCTGGCCGTTGATCAGTATGTCGCCCTTCGCGGTTCCGGTGATCGGCGCGAAACCCTCACGGTCGGTGCCCTTTCCGATCATGCAGTCCAATTTGTGGCTGCCCGCCAGCCAGCTGCGTGCGTCGAGGTAGTCGAAGAACACTGTCAGCGTCTTATTGCGCACCGCGTCGGGTGATCCGAGATAGTCGTTGGCCGCCCGGCCGCACTCGTCCTCCATGAACTTGTCCTGGTCGTCCTTGGCGGGCGGGCCACCGGAAAAGTGCTGGCCGAGATCGACGGTGGACACGATCTCGACGGCGTGCGGCTGCGCGCAATCCACCGGATCGGTGGGCAGATTCTGATTGATGCCCAGGCAGGTGCCCGGGTCGAAGACCTTCGACTGATCGTGCTCGACGGCCGCGCCGCTGGTCGGCAGCGGGGTGCCGGTGCTACCGGAGAACTGGAGTCCGCAGCGCAGTGTTCGGTCGCCGTGCTTCCATCCGTCCGGACTGGGGTACATCAGGCCGACCACATAGCGACCGCGCGGATCGAACTTGCCGTTCAGATACTGCGCGACGGCGGGCGTGCAGTGTTCTTCCTTGAGCTCGGTCAGTCGCAGTGAGTCCGGAAAGCGTGAGCCGGGACCGAATTCCACGCCAGGGTATTTGGCCATATCGACATCGGCCGCGACCTCGAACAGATGCTTGTTGGAGCAGGCGACTTTCACCAGATCGCCGCGGTCCTGTTTGCTCCAGCTGAGGCAATCGCCCTTGGCCGCGGTGCCGAACTCCTTGTCGAGGGCGGTCTGTCCCGGCGAACCCGGATTGTGCGCCTCGAGGCGCTTGTCGTTGTCGTAGCCGGTGATGAACAAACCGACCAACGAAATGATGACGGCCCCCGCCGCCGCGGCGAGCAATACCCAACGCAGCTTCGGCGCGGACAGATGCAGCTTGCCGTCGGCGACGGCGTCGCGGTCGATGATCACCGACTGCGGGAACGATTCCGCGCGCGACGACGCGCCCGAGGGCGGCTCGGATTCGCGCGGGTCCTTGGTCAATTCATCAGCAGACATCGCGGTCCATCATGTCAGCGTCTGTTCGCTGGTGCTACGACCTGGTCGAATCGATCCGAAGCGCCCCGGTCGTACCTATGCGAGGCGCGTCATCCGCGGAATGCGGACAGGAACAGGCCGGGCAATCGCGCCGGATTGGCGGTCGCGTAGAACTCGGTCAGCTTGCGTCCCGTCGCGGCCGCGGTCGCATTGCCGACGAACCACGGCGGCTTCGGCGACAGCGCCAGCTCGCCGCGCAGCAGCGACCGCGGTGCGGGCCGGAACGGTCCGCTCACCACCGTGCGCTCCACATCGTCGAGCAGGAAAGCGTTGTGTACCACGCCGATTCCGCTCTGTACGTCATCGAGTGTGTGGCCGGGATAGGCACCCCAGGACGCGCGCGGGGCCAGGAAAGCCAGTGCGGTCCAGGCATTCACCGCGACGGCGCCGTAGCGCAGCCGCTCGACCGCGCGGTCGAAGGCGATGCCGAGCCGCTTGATGGTGCTCGGGTGCGCGATCACATTGACACCCAATGTCCCGATCACCTCGTCATTCGCGAAATCGACCGCGCGCTGCAGGAATTCACCGCCGGTATGCGGCAGTTCGACCACGCCGAGCACCGGCGAGAAGTATTCGGTGCGCAGCAGCGGTGTTTCGGTCGACGGCAGAGCTTCGACGAGCACGCGTTCGCGATCCGGCCCGAGCCGCTCGGCATCGGGATAGGACTCCAGCGCCGCGGCGACCCGATCGTCGCTGCCCGGATAGTAGGCCCGGCGCTGTGGCGCGCGCTCGATCGCGTCCCGAAGCTCGGCGAGGAACCGGTCCTTCTGCGGCCAGTCCGCGCTCACCACCACCGCCTGGGTCGCGACGCAGTTGTAGCCGCCGTTGTGCAGCCGCTGGGTCGCGACATGTTCGGCCTGGAAGCGCAGGTCGGCATCGTCCCATTCGCCGGGCACCACAATGGTCGGCGAGACGCCGCCGAGTTCGCTGGTGATCGGCTTGTCCAGCAGCGGCCGACCCGCGGCCTTGCCGTCCGGACCCCAGACGATCGCGTCATGGGTCCGCATACTGCCGGTCATATGCACATGCGCGACGTCGCTGTGGTGTACCAGATACCCGCCCGCCTCGGCTCCCCCGGTCAGTATCCGCAGCACGCCGAGCTCGATCAGCGGTGCGAAGACCATCTCGTACACCGTGAACAGCGGGTCGGTGATCGGATTCAGCTTGAGCGCCACCACCCGGTTGTGTGCGTAGAGCTCGTACAGCACGTCAAGCGGGGGAATGGAGGTGATATTGCCGGCACCGAGAACCGCGCCGACGCCGGCGGTCGCGGTGGGATCGAGTTGCGCGAGTCCGGCGCGTCGGCGCGCGGTATCGGCGTCGACGCCGGGACGCAGCCACACTTCGCCGTGAAAGCCGCTGAGCAGCAACTTATCGTAGAAATCGAGCGGCAGAATCGGCACCGCGACCCGCTCGCCCGGCGCCTCGGCCAGCGCGACCCCGTCGAGCGGACTGCGCCCATGCTCCAGCGCCGAGAGGGTGGCCGACAGCGCGGCGGTGGCCTGCAGCAGCGTCATCGGACCCGACATCCACTCCTCGCCGACCAGCGGCGAGTCCGGATCCAGGCCCTTGATGGCGCGCGCGGCCCGCACCCATTCATGGCAGAAGCGGCCGGTGCGGGTGTGGATATCGTCGAGAAGTTCGCGGCGGCGCCGCAGCGGGGTATGCGCCCAGGTTTTCTCACCCGCGACCAGATCGGCCACTGCGTTATCAATAGCGGTTTCGTCGAAAGGTGTGCCCACAAGCCAACTATGCGCGCGTATACCGCTGGCCGGTCCGCATCCTGGTATATCGGCGTGAAACCGCAATACCGCGACCATTAGGCTGGTCACCCATGATCGACCTCCGATTCCTGCGGGACAACCCCGACGCGGTCCGCGCCTCGCAACGCGCCCGCGGCGAAGACCCCGCCCTCGTCGATGCCCTGCTCGAGGCGGACGCGGCGCGGCGGGCGGCGGTGGCCACCGCCGATAACTTGCGCGCCGAGCACAAGGCGATGGGCAAGCTGATCGGCAAGGCGACACCGGAGGAACGGTCCGTCCTGTTGGAGCAGGCGCAGGAGATGTCGGCGAAGGTCAAGGAGGCCGAGGTCGCCCAGCATGCCGCCGACGCCGATATGGATGCCGCGCACCGCGCCATCTCGAATGTGGTCCAGGAGGGCGCCCCGGCGGGCGGCGAGGACGATTACATCGTGCTCGAGACCATCGGCACGCCAAGGGAATTCGACTTCGAGCCCAAGGACCATGTGGAGCTCGGCGAATCGCTCGGTCTGTTCGATATGGAGCGTGGCGCGAAGGTTTCGGGCGCGCGCTTCTACTTCATGACCGGTTACGGCGCGCTGCTGCAGCTGGGTCTGTTGCAACTCGCCGCGCAGAAGGCGGTGGCCAACGGCTTCACCATGATGATTCCGCCGGTGCTGGTGCGCCCGGAGATCATGGCCGGTACCGGATTCCTTGGCCAGCACAGCGCCGAGGTCTACCACCTCGAGGAGGACGAGCTGTACCTGGTGGGTACCTCGGAGGTGCCGCTGGCGGGCTACCACTCGGACGAGATTCTGGACCTGAGCGCCGGTCCGAAGCGCTATGCGGGCTGGTCGTCGTGTTTCCGGCGCGAGGCGGGCAGCTACGGCAAGGACACCCGCGGCATCATCCGGGTGCACCAATTCGACAAGGTCGAAATGTTCGTGTTCACCACGCCCGAGGAGGCCGCGGCCGAACACAAGCGCCTGCTCGCCTGGGAGCAGGACATGCTGGCGGCCGTCGAGGTGCCTTACCGAATTATCGATGTCGCCGCGGGCGATCTGGGCAGTTCGGCCGCGCGTAAATTCGATTGCGAGGCTTGGGTGCCGACCCAGCAGACCTACCGCGAGCTCACCTCGACCTCGAACTGCACTACCTTCCAGGCCCGCCGCCTCGCCGTGCGCTACCGCGACGAGAACGGAAAGCCGCAGATCGCAGCCACTTTGAACGGTACGCTCGCGACCACTCGCTGGATTGTGGCGATCCTGGAAAACCATCAGCAGGCCGATGGTTCTGTTCGGGTGCCGGCCGCGCTGGTACCGTTCGTCGGTACCGAGGTGCTGACACCGCCGCGATAAACACCTCGAAATAGCCCGTCCCACATTGCCTGCAGGTAAATAGCTAGGGGTTCGCCATGCCGGATTCACAGGATGTGGCAACTGTAGGTAATTTCTATGTCTAGGCTATTCCCCGTGCGAGGAATCGGGTCTCGCGGCGATACCCGAACCCGGGTGCGGGCCGCGTCTGCGTTGGCGACGGCTATGGTCATGTCCCGGACCACCGGCGCCTTCTATGTCATGGGGGGCGCGCTCGGCCTGCTGATCACGGGAATCGCCCCGGGCAGCGAAGGCAATCGAGCGCTGGTGGGTACCGCCGCCGCGGTGGCGCTGCTGCTCGGACTCAGCCTGCTCGGCTGGGGTCCGCGGTTGCCGCATGGGATTCACCATGGTTATGTCGCGATCGCGACGGTATTGGTGACAATCGCGGTTTACGCGTTCCCGAATACCGTCGGCGCGATCAGTCTGGCCTCCTTCTATGTATTCGTGGCCTGTGATGCCGCATTGTTCTTCGCGTGGCCGCAGGCATTCGCGCACATAGCCTTCGCTATGGCCATGTGCCTTTGGGTGATGCCGATGCGGCCGGTGCATCCCACATTGCCGTGGTGGTCCGGGTTGATTCCGGCGGGTGTGACGTTCGGGGTCGGCGTGGTCGTCGGCATTCTGACCCGAATGGCGTCCGAGGCCGATATCGATGTGCTCACCGGCCTGCTCAACCGGCGCGGTTTCGACCGGGCGTTGAACGGCGCGATCGAAACCGCCACCCGCACCGGTCAGGGACTGGCTTTGGTGCTCGTCGACCTCGACCGCTTCCAGAAGATCAACGATCACCTCGGCCATCGCGCGGGCGATGCGGTGCTGCAGCGGGTCGCCGATACCTGGTCGAAATTGCTCGCGCCGGATCAGCGACTGGCTCGCTACGGCGGTGACGCCTTCGCGCTGCTGCTGCCGAATACCACCGAGCAGGCGGCGATTCTGCTGACCGAGCAGTTGCGGGCATCGGTGACCACCGGCTGTTCGGCCGGTGTCACCTCATGGCAGCCGGGTGAGTCGGGCTCGCTGCTGGTCAGTCGGGCCGATGTCGGTCTGTACCGGGCCAAGCAGGCGGGGCGCAATCGGACGGTGCTTGAGTCGTCGCGGCAGCTGCCGCTGGCGGTGGAGTTGCGCGAGGCGATCGACCGTGGCGCGCTCGATGTGCACTACCAGCCGATCGTCAGCCTGACCGAGGGTGGCGGTAAGGCGGTCGGTGTCGAGGCGCTGCTGCGCTGGTCGTCGAGTGCGCAGCCGGATGTCACCACCGAGGGGCTGATCCGGGTCGCCGAGGAGTACGACCTCATCTCCGATCTGGACGAATTGGTCTTGCGCCGGGCTTGTGCCGATGCGGCTCGTCTGCAGGAGACCTTCGCCCAACTGGATCTGACGCTGAATGTCAATGTCAGCGGCCTGGAACTGGCCGAGACCGGCTATGCGGACCGCGTCGCCGATATCCTGGCCAGCACCGGCTGGCCCGCCGACCAACTGGTGCTCGAGGTGACCGAGAGCGAGTTGGCGGCCGAATCCCAAACGGCCATCGGCAATCTGCACATCCTGCGCGAGCGGGGTGTGCGGATCGCCATCGATGACTTCGGCACGGGGTACTCGTCACTGAGCCGCCTTGCCACCCTGCCCAGCGACATTCTCAAGGTCGACCAGTCGTTTGTCGCCGCGATCCGTTCGGATTCGCCCGCGCCGCCGCTGCTCGGCGTGATCGCCGCACTGAGCAGTGCGCTGGACCTGCAGGTTATCGCGGAAGGCGTGGAAACCGAATACCAGGCTGCGGTGCTGACGGAGCTCGGTTTCGCGTTGGCACAGGGCTACCACTACAGCGATTCGCATCCGGTTTCGGAGCTGATCACCGATCTGAACGAGCATCATGGGCGCGTCGGTCCTGGACTCGATGATCGGGAACTCGGTGATGGGGACCGGCACACCGCCAACGGCTGGCTGCCGCTCGGCTGAAAATCGCTTGACGGGCCGGGGGACAGATCGGCAGGCTGACGATATGCGTTTGCTCATCTATGGCTATTGATTCGATAGGTCGCTGACCGGCGGGATCGGTCTGCGCGCGCTCACCGTGCGTGCGGTGCTCTTCAAGGGCATCGGTGATCTGATTCCGCTATATGCGCTGTACGCGGTGTTGTTCGCCGATCATGGTTTGAGCACCGGGCAGATCTCTTCCCTGCTTGCGATGTGGTCGGCGACCGCGTTCCTGCTCGAGGTGCC
Source organism: Nocardia sp. CA-135398 (assembly GCF_050955845.1). NCBI lineage: Bacteria > Bacillati > Actinomycetota > Actinomycetes > Mycobacteriales > Nocardiaceae > Nocardia > Nocardia sp. CA-135398. Next base: position 114,351 of record NZ_CP192084.1, read on the forward strand.
ATCGGGCGCGTGGGCCGATACGGTGTCACGGCGTGGGCTGCTGGTCACGAGCGGTGTGCTGCTGACCGCCGGTTTCGCGTGCTGGACTGTGCTGCCGACCTACCTGGGATTCGCGGTCGGCTTCGTGCTGTGGGGTACTTCGGGCGCGCTGGTGTCGGGGACGTTCGAGGCATTGCTCTACGACGAACTCGTCGCCCGGAACGAGCAGCGGGCGTATCCGCGCATCATCGGGTATACCAGGGCGGCGTCGGAAGCCGCGATCGTAATCGCCATCCTCGGTGCGACGCCGTTGTATATCTGGGGTGGCTATCCGTTGCTCGGGTGGTGCAGCGTGGCATTCGCGGCGGTGCACACTCTGGTCGGGCTCTCGTTGCCGAGTGCGCCGAAGGCTGTGTCGGCTTCGGCGGTCGAGGATCTGGACGATGAGGACGGTTCGTCCGGGATATCTCGAGCAGGTGAGTCGGTCGTGGCCGAGGAGTCGAGTGCTTCCGGGTTGGATGGCGATATTGCTCAGGGGCCGCACGTTCACCGCACGTCGGAGACAGGACACGCGGCGACGGACGCCGCCGAGATAGCGCGGCCCCTCGCGACGTATCTGAACATGCTGCGAACCGGTGTGGGGGAGGCGATTCGGGTGCGTGCTGTGCGCAATGTGGTGGCGTTGGGCGCGCTGCTGTCCGGGGTCACGGCCTTCGATGAGTACTTCGCGTTGCTCGCCCAGGAGGTCGGGGTGGCGACGGCGGTGGTGCCGGTGCTGGTCGGCATTACGGTTATAGGTTCGCTGGTGGGTTCGGTGTCGGCCGGGCGTACCGAGGGAATGTCGGCGCGTGCCATGGCGATTGCGGTGGGTCTGGGTGGGGCGCTGTTCGTCGGCGGTGCGGTGGTAGCGGGTCTTGCTCTCCGCTGGCCAGCCGCGGTGTATGTGCTTGCGGGTGTTGGTTTTACGGCGATCGGCGTTTCCTACGGCATCGTCTACAACGCCAGTATCGTGGCGGGGGCTCGGTTGCAGGATGCGATCGAAGGGCCCGCCCGGGCGACGGTCACCTCGGTATCCGGCCTCGCGGCGGAGGTTGTCGCCTTGGCGGTATTCGGTTTCGCCGCAATCGCCACCCTGTGGTTGTCGATGTCGACGACGGTCGCGCTGCTGGGTGCATCCTTGTTTGCGATTGCCTTGCTGATCCCGTCCTCGCTACCGCGCCGTATCGGTGCGGCTCCGGAATACGAGGCAGCGATCGCCGATGAGTGACCGGTGGTGAGCTGGGGCGAGCTGCTGCGGCCGTCGGAGTGACGCGGCGGCGGGGCTTTCTCTGTCTGGGCGATCCCGTTGGCGGACTGGCAAATTCCGCTCGCGGACGATGTGCTCGCGATGTTCGGTCGGCGGGCGCCGCCGGATGTTCGCAATCGCCAACTCCTACCTGCGTTTTCGACCGCTGGTACGCGGCAACACCGCACCCATGTGCCACGGCGACGTGTGACGGCTCCGTCCCCGATTGTCAGCCGCGGATCGCTTCGATGAGATGGGTTGCGGTCAGTAGGAATTGGTCGGCTGAGCGGTCGATCAGTGTGTCGCGGGAGATCGGGAGGGTGCCCGCCAGCCAGCTGTTGGTGGTTTCCCAGAGACCGCCGAGCAGGTGGGTGGCGGCGAATTCGGCTTGATCACCGGCACTTTCGACGATCTCGGCACCGATTTCCTCGGCGCAGACCGCCATCATGATGCCCGCGAATGATCGCATCACCTCGGCCCGGCGCATGAGCAGTGCCGGATTCAGTTGCGCCTCGACGGTGACGATGCGGGCCTGGCGTGGATCGTCGGCGATCAGGTCGACGGCCGCGGCGATGGCTGCTCGGGTCTTGGCGCGGATGTCGCCATCGGTCCCCATGAATGCGGCGACCACGGCCTGACCGATTTCGTCGACGATGCGGTCGAACAACTCGCTGAACACGGTGTCGAGGTCGCTGAAGCTCTCGTAGTAGTAGCGCTCGGAGAGTTTGGCCTGGGTGCACAGTCCGGAGACGGTGAGCTTGGCGAATCCCGAGGTTCCGATGATCTCGAGCGCGGCGTCCAGCAGTGCGGCGCGGCGACGGGCGCGGCGCTGTTCGATCGGTATGCCGCCGTAGGACCGCGAGGTAGTTGCCATCGCGGTCCATTCTGGCATAGATCCTTGCCAGATATCTGAATTTGTGAGACGGTCTTGTCAGAATGTGCTCGGCCGTGCTGGGCACGAACCTCTCTTCCGATGGGTGAAGTGCAATGACGCATGACAACCAGCTCCTGCCGACTCCGCCGCTGTTCACGGAGTTCCCGTTCCGGTACGCGGTGCCGGTGCTGGCCCCCGGCGATCTGCGCTGTACCGCGGCGCAGCGGGATTCGTTCCGGCGGTTCGCGCAGGTCGGGGATCCGCTCGCGGACGATGTGGTGGCTATGTTCAAGCGGCTGCCGGTCGGCGAGGGCCGTCGGATGTTCGAGATCGCCGTGGAGCGCGGTATCGCTGCGGTGCCGGACGCCCCCGCCGAGCTGGCGGCATTCTTCGGTCAGGTCGAGGCGGACCCGTACTGGCTGGACCGCACCAAAATCGACCGGGGTGCCCGGGTCGTGGAACGCACCAGTGTCTGGGGCGGGATCGCGATGGGCATGTTCGCGCTGATGGGCGGCTATCTGGCCTCCCGAGCGGATAAGACACTGGTCGGCACCGGCGACCTCGATGCCATGGCGCCGCGCCGCCTCGCCGAAACTACCCAGTGGTGGCTGGACGTCACGACTCCCGGTGGGCTGCAACGCAATCAGGTCGGCTACAAGAGCGTGCTGCGGGTGCGGCTGATGCACGCACTGGTGCGCGCGGGCATGAATCGGCGGCCCGATTGGGATTACCAAGCCTGGGACCATCCGGTGAACCAGGTGCTGACCGTCGGCACGCTCGGGTTGTTCTCGATGGCGAATCTGGTTGGCGCACAGGCGCTCGGCCTGCGTTTTTCGGCGCAGGAGAAGGATGCGGTGTTCCAGCTGTGGCGCTATGTCGGCTTCCTGCTCGGCATCGACGCCGAAATCCTGCCGACCAATGAAACCGATACCTGGCGTGCTTTCTGGATCCTCGCCGACACCGAATTCATCCCGGACGAGGACTCCCGACGCCTGGCCCAAGCCCTGGTCCCTGCCGCGGGTGGGCTGTTCGTCGGCACCGACACCGCAGCTCAGCGCCTGATTCGCCGCGTGATCACCAGTTATATGGTCGCCTATGGCCGAATCGTCCTCGGCCCGACCAACTCCGACTTCCTCGGGCTGGAGAACAGTAAATTCTTCCAGAGCGCCGTCATGGCCACCGCGGCAGTCAACGGCGCCATGGAAGTACCCCGCCAACTCATTCCGGGCGCCACCCGCTTCCAAGAACGACTCGGCGCCCGCATCCGCGCCCGACTGGTCCGCGGCTCCATAGCCCGCAACGGCGGCGACCGCACCTACGCCCGCCACGACACCTACGCCGCCCGCACTGCGCTGCGCGCCGGGTAAATGACGCTTCGCGATCGCGATTGTCGCCGGTGAACCGTGCCGGTCGCAATCGGTGAGGCGTTGTTCAGCGCCCGTACTCACCGGCATCGCCCTGTGGACGATCGCGCAGGTCGCGCATTCGACACCGCCGTCAGCCTCGACTGCCACCTTGGTCGCCACGGTCACGGCCGGCCACGTCCATGAGGTCCCCGCGCCACAACCGACGATGCCAGGGAGCCGCCTGCTCCCGCTCGGTCGTGCTTCGTCCGTCAGTTAGCCGCGGGCCGGTCCGGCGACCAGGTCGCGGTCACCAACCCCGCGCAACCGCGTGCCGGGGTTGCTGATCTCGCGGTGAGGTTCCGAGCGCGGAAAGGAAGCTCGCTAACCGATACCGCGCACCATCGTGCACCCATGGCGTTCGGTGCCAGTTCCTCGCCACGAGTCGCTGATCGAGCTGCAGAAGGTGCTCGACGTGGCCATCGCCAGCGGCACCGGGAAGGTTTGACCGCCGTCATCGAAACCTGAGCGCTCGAGACAGAACGCCCGCCGAATACGTCACTGCCAGCCACACCCGCATGCGGCCAAATGGTGGTCGCGCATATCTAGTGATTGCCTCGCATAGGTTGTGGCCTATGCGAGGTCATCACTAGGTGTGCGACAGCGCTCGCGGCTGTGGCGCGCCGCACGCCGTAGGCGAGGGCGGGGGTCATGATGATCGGGGCGGTGTGTTGGGGCTCGGTCGGGGATTGCGAGGGTGGCGGTACGGTGCGGGGATGGTGGCGCGGGCGAAGGTGGGGTTGGCCTTCGGGTTCTGCATCGGGGCGGGGGTGGCGGTGCAGGGCCGGATCAATGGGGCGTTGGGGGTGCGGTTGCAGGATGGGATCGCGGCTGCCTGTATCAGTTTCGGCCTCGGGCTGGTGGTGTTGCTGATCGCGTTCGCGGTCAGTCGCCGGTTGCGGGATGGGCTGGTGCGGGTGCGGCGGGCGGTGGTCGATGGTGAACTGCGTCCGGTGCAGTTGTTCGGTGGGCTCTGCGGTGCGTTCTTCGTTGCGTGCCAAGGACTTACCGTTGCCGCGATCGGAGTCACCGCCTTCACCGTCGCCACGGTCGGCGGTCAATTGCTGAGCAGTCTGGTGGTGGACCGGCTCGGGCTGGCGCCGAACGGCCGCACTCCGGTCACTGTTTCGCGCGTCGGCGGAGCGTCGCTGGCCATGGTCGCTGTCGTCCTCGCCGTTGCGGGACGTTCCGATGCGTCGGTCGGTTCCGCGGCGGTTCCGGAATGGCTGCGCACCGGACCGACCGCTGTGCTGATCCTCTTGCCCGCGCTGGCCGGAATCGGATTGGCCTGGCAGCAGGCGGTCAACGGTCGCGTCGGCGCGGTCGGCGGCCCGTTCTCCGCCACCCTGGTGAACTTCGGCATCGGCACCGCGGCCCTGTTCGCCATCGAGGCATGCATCCTGGTCGGTACCGGCTGGCCGAGCGAATTCCCCAGCGAGCCATGGCTCTATCTCGGCGGCCTCATCGGTGTCGCCTTCATCGCCTTGGCCGCCATCACGGTCCGCTGGATCGGCGTCCTCCTACTCGGCCTGACATCGGTGGCAGGCCAACTCCTGGCCTCGATCACCCTGGACCTGCTCACCCCGACTGGCGCCGGACTCTCCCCGACAGCCGTATTCGGCTGCGCCCTCACCTTCGTCGCCGTCCTGGTCGCGACCCGCTCACAAACCTGACCCAGCGCATTGCGTCGCCTCGACCCATCGGTGCCCTCCGCTCGCAAGGCCGATCCCGATGTGCCGCGCTGCAATTCCGATAGCGCCGGGACCTTGATGCACTGGTGTGCCGCCATGACGATGCGCTCGCGAGGCCACATGCCGAGTCTGGTCGGCCTGACCACGGCACAGGAGGTGGACAAGTTGCGGCAGGCGGGCTGGACCGGCACATCGGCACAGATCAGCCAAACCACCCAGGACACCTTCGATACCAACAGCGTCGGCCGGGTCGTCAGCCAGCAGCCGGCGGCTGGATCGGCGATCGCGAAGAACGGGATTCCGATGGGCTCCGTCCTCGATGCGCTGGTGTGCGCAAGGTTGAGCGCGCGGGCCCGGTCTCAGCCGTCCGTGCTTCGGCATCCGTGGCGGGTCCCATGCTGTGACATCAGCGCGTCGATACGTGAGTCATGGCCATGTGGTCACGAGGACGATCCAGCATCGTGATGGCTGGTGCTCCCGGCACCAGGGTCAGTTCGATTGTCGCACTTGCCTGTTCGCGGTGGGCCTCGAGGATGCGCCCGAACTCGAGACCATCCACCCGGACATAGGCCGGCGACGTCGCTGGTCGACATCACCGGCAGATCTATCTCGCAGCGCTCGGATTCGTTCGGTCAGCTGCTGCCGAACCAGCCCGGCGGGAACAGCCACTGGCTCGAACCACCGCCCCAGCCGCCCCAACCGTCGTTGCCACCCCAACCCCCACCCCAGCCCCCATTGCCACCCCAATCGCCGCCCTTGCACCCGGGCCCGTAGCCAGGACAGTGCGGATTATCTGTCTGCACTACATCCGGTCCGGTTGTCGGCATCGCCATGGCGGGAACCGCCAGTGCAATCATCGGAGCCGCCATCGCCGCTCCGATCAGTGTGATATTTGCGAGTAGTCGGCGCGTGCTGATGCCGCGCGTCTTGTCGGTGATCATGGTGCCTTCTTCCGGCGAATCGTCGCGCGGACCTGAATCGCCGATCGTCGAGTTCCTTCGCTATTCCCCGACGCACCTGATTGTAGGAGCCCACGCTAGTCACCACCAGCATGGCAGCGGCCGAATTGCACCGAATTTCAGAACCGATCGACAGTCGGCAAAAGGCACCAGGGCCGATATTCAGACGAGCTTGCGCGAGCGCAGCTCGTGCCCTTTCGAGGTTTTGCACCGCCCGGATTCCAGGTCCCACTGCCACCCGTGCAAATTGCAGGTGAGGGTATTTCCTTCGACGACGCCGAATTTCGACAGATCCGCCTTCAAGTGGGGGCAGCGGCGCTGGACTTCCCAACCGGCCAATTCCGTTGAGGCGGAATCATCGTGCGCCTCGGCGAACCAGCCGTCCGCGTAGGCGATCCGTTCATCGGTGAGGCATTTGAAGAAGGTGTACAGGAATTCGTTGTAGCCGCCGATGCGCCAGGCCTGGAATCGAGTGGACAAGAAAATGGTATTCACCCAGTCCGGCTCATTGTCGCGCAGCACGGTACGTACCAGTTCCGGCGGGATCCGGAAGCCGTAGCGGTACTTGCCTTCACCCTCGATGGGCGCGCGCACCACGCGCTGGGGGAAGTCCAGCACCACGGTTTCGTCACCGATGACCAGCCCGACCGGATAGCCGATCCCGTCGCAGATCAGATCGCTCTGCTTCATGATCGGCTCGAACAGTGCCCGCAGCGGTTCCAGCAGCGGCTCGTCATCCGTTGCCCACGAAGCCTTTTCGGCCGCCAGCACCGGCGCGAGACGTTGTGCCATCAGTTCGATGTATTCGGCCTTGTTGTCATAGATCAGGCCCGGCTCGAATGGATGGGTCAGCGAGAGTTCGGCACCGCGCACATCGGCGACCGAACCCGGAATCATCAGGATCCCGCCCTCGTTGCCATGGATCTTCATCTGTTCCAGGAACACCATCTGATCCGGGAAGATATTGCCCTCGTCGCCGCGATCGTCATTGAGGTAGCGCAACTCGTCGTCGAGGAATACCGGCGGGCCGGCCGAGGGCACCACCCAGGTGGCGCCGACCTGCTCGATATAGCTGCGCGCCCGGTCCATTCCGCGTTGACGCTTCTGCTTACCGAAATTCGACTTGGTCCGCGCTGGAATGTCGTAGACCATCGGATACCAGATCGCGCCCGAGTACTGCAGCAGATGGATATCGACATGCCCGAACGCGTCGTGCAGCACATCCATATCCACCGGACGGGCATCGTTCATATTGAAACAGGTGGTCTCGCCGTCGGAGACGACCAGTCCGGAGTCGCCGATCGGTCCGTCGGCGGGTGCGCGCAGCGCGATGATCATGATGTCGATCTCGCCGCCGGGTCCGCTCACCCGATGCTTGACCGAGTCCTCGGTCTCGAAGAAATTGTGGAAGCCGAGCTGCTCCAGTTCGCGCCTGAGATCCGGCACCGGGTAGTCCGGCAGCAGCACGGTCGCGTCCTTGTTGACGTGCACGGCCAGGTGCGCCGCGTCGAAGTGATCGCGGTGCAGATGGGAGACGTACAGGAAATCGCAATTGCCCAGCTCGTCCCAGTCCAGCTGGGTGTTGTCCGGAAACGGGAACCACGAACCGAAGTACGCGGGGTTGACCCAGGGATCGCAAAGGATCGATCCGGCCGCGGTGCGGATGTGGAATCCGGCGTGTCCGACGCTGGTGATCTGCACGAGCTGCTCCTCCTGACCGTTACCAGCCATCAAGGGTAGTGGTTAGGCAGAAACGTCGCCGATGCAGTAGCCCTCGGCGCCCGCGGTCAGGGTGAAGGTACGAGTCTGCGTCACACCGGAGGCGTTCGTGACCGGAACCTCGACGGTGACGTAGCTCGCACGCAGCCGCTCCGAGCGGATCTCCTGATCGGTGAATTTAGTGGTCCCGGTCAGCCTGCCCGGGTTGTTGGCCAGCGGCGGAGCTGTCGGACTTCCGGTTCCGTTGGGATCCCAGTTCGCCGGGCTCGCCTTGCAGACCAGTGGGTACGTTCCCTCTTTATCGGCGGGATCGAGCGGGGTGCCGACGAAGCGGGACAGATAGCGCCGCACGGTGTGCCTGGCATCGGCCTCATTGGGTCCGGCTTCCGACCCGTCCTGCGCAACCCAGGGACAGACGATCTGGGATGAATTCTTCGTGGCCGCCACGAGTTCGCTTCGATCGAAGGTGACGGTCGTACCCGCGTTCTGCCAGGTGACGGCGCTCTGCGTGGTGGTCGCGGGTTGTGCGAGGGCCTTGAGGATCGCCGTCTGCTCGGTGGCCATATCCGCCACATTGCCCGGAGCCATCATCCAGCACTTGGACCGTAATTCGGCTGGCGTCGAGCCCGCCAAGACGGCGCCGAAGTGCGCCGCGACATCGGCCGCGCCGGGCAGGCCCGGAACCTCACCGACCGGCACCGCGAACGCCTGCGCCAAAACCTTCGTGGTTGTGGTCGTGGTCGCGGCGGACGGTGTCGTGGTCGGCGCCGATGTTTGCTCCGGCTCGTCGCCGGGAATGCCGGATACGGAATCGCAGCCGGTGAGCAGGACAGCGCCGGTCATCGCCAGAGCACCCATGATGGCCATCAGCCCTCTCCGGTCGCGTTCGCGCGGGTCCTTCCAGTCGCGTTCACGCGGTATCGGGCGGGCGCGTTCCACTTCGGGGGTCCTCTTTCGTAGACGTTGAGCGACGGGTCAGACGCGCGCAGTCGCGGCGGCTCTGCCGGATGGGACAGTCAGCGACTACGCTAGCGGAATTGTGGAACCCGTCTACCGGACGATAATCGGGCTTGCCCGTACCGTCTTCTTTGTCGAAGGTTTGAAGTTCAGCGTCAAGGGCGCTGAACATATTCCGGCGCGTGGTGGTGCCGTCCTGGCGGTGAACCACACCGGCTACATGGACTTCACCTACGCGGGTCTGCCGGTACGCACCCCCAAGCGGTACATCCGCTTCATGGCCAAAAAAGAGGTGTTCGACAACAACATCTCCGGCCCGATCATGCGGGCGCTCAAGCACATTCCGGTCGATCGGTCCGCGGGGGCCGACTCGTACCTCGCGGCGGTCGAATACCTCCGCAAGGGTGAGCTGGTCGGCGTGTATCCGGAGGCGACCATCAGCCGCAGCTTCGAGATCAAGGAATTCAAATCCGGCGCCGCGCGCATGGCGATCGAGGCGGACGTGCCGATCATTCCGATCGTCATCTGGGGCGCTCAGCGGGTGTGGACCAAGGGCTTCCCGAAGCGTCTGGGCCGCACCAATACTCCGATCTCCATTGCCGTCGGCGCACCGATCCAGCCCTATGAGCCCGCCGCCGAACTCACGGCCCAACTCCGCAGCACCATGCAGGCCATGCTGCTGGATCTGCAGAAGGATTATGTGCACGAACCCGGTGCGTACTGGGTACCGGCACGGTTGGGCGGCAGTGCGCCTACCCTCGAAGAAGCCGATGTCATGGATGCCGCCGAGGCCGAGGAGAAGGCGGCGCGCCGGGCGGCCGAGGATTCGCTGTAGGGGAAGTTATGTCGCGGGAACCGGTCTATGACATCCTCACCGGCTTGGTTCGCACGATGTTCGCGGTGCAGGGGCTACGCATCGACATCACCGGCCAGGACCGGATCCCGCGCACCGGGGGTGCCGTACTCGCCGTGAACCACACCGCCTACCTGGACTTCATGGAGGTCGGGCTGATCGGGCGCAACTCGCGGCGCAATGTCCGCTTCATGATGAAGGCCGAACTCGAGCACGGCATCGTCGGCTTTCTGATGAAGCACTGCAAGGCAATCGGCGTCGATCGCGCGGCCGGAGCGGCGTCATTCCGACGCGCTGTCGAGGCGTTGCGGTCGGGCGAACTGGTCGTGGTCTATCCGGAGGCGACCATCAGCCGCAGCTTCGAACTGAAGGAATTCAAATCCGGCGCGGCTCGGATGGCGATCGATGCGGATGTGCCGATCATTCCCATCGTGATCTGGGGCGCGCACCGCATCTGGACCAAGGGTTTCCCGAAACAACTCGGTCGCCATCGGTTTCCGATCAACATCCGCATCGGCGATCCGATCCCGCCCGCCGAACCGACCGAGGGCCTGACCGCCGAAATCCGTACCCGGATGGGCGAACTGCTCGAACAGGCGCAAACCGGCTACCCGATGCCCGAAGGCGCGCCTTGGGTTCCGGCCCGCCTCGGCGGCAACGCGCCCACCCTCGCCGAGGCGGCGGTGCTCGAGCGGGAAGAGATGGCCCGCCGTCGCGCTCGTGCGGCACAACACCGAACTCGCTGAGCTCAGGCAGACCGGCACGGGGTTGGTGCGGGCACCTGTCCCTGGAAGAACTTGGCCGGTGGCACACCCATCAGCGCTTTGAAGTCCGCCGACATGTGGGATTGGTCGTAGTAGCCATGGACTACTGCGACGTCGGCCAATGACGCCTCGGTGTTGCTCGCATCGGTGAGGATCTGGCGGACCCGGCCGATCCGGGCGAAATGCTTCGGTGAGATGCCGATTCCGTCGGTGAACAGGTTGCGTAGTTGGCGTTCGCTGACAGCGAGGTCGGTGGCGAGCCCGCGGACGGTCGGTGCTGCGGATATGGCGGCTACCGCATCGCGGAGCAGTTCGCGGTGGGTGCGTTGTCTCGCATCTTCGGAGATGCGTTGTGGGAGAACCTCTTCCAGGAACGGCAGCACCTCTTCCGTTGGCAGCGTGGCGAGTTCGTTCGCCAATTCCGCGGCGACACCGGGGAGGTCGGCGAGGCGGAAGACACGATCGGCGAGATCGGCGGCGGGGACGCCGAGCAGTTGCCTGGTGGCGCCGGGGGCAAGGCGCAACCGGGCGCAGCCAGCAGGTTTGTCGGGCTCGGAGTACGAGGCGCGGGTCTGCGGGCCGAGGACGAATACGTCGGGGCGGTCGGCGCGCACCACGATGGTCGTCCCAGCGTGCGGCACATGCGTGAACGGCAGCGACGCATCGGCGACGGTGGGGAAGCGTCCCAGCTCGGTGATCCACGGACGCAGCGATTCCGGTGCGGGCACCGTGGCTTCGATCAGGTCTACCTGCATGGTCACCCGACCCACTGTAAGCAGCTCACAGCCGGATACAGCGCCCGAAGCCGTGCCGAAATTTCCTATCGAACCGGGCAGCACCGGCGGCACGCTTTTCTCATGATCGTCATCACCGGTGCCACCGGCACCATCGGCAGTGAAATCGTCCGTCAGCTGGCCGCACGTGGGGTGCCGGTGCGCGCGGTGACGCGGAATCCGGAGCGGGTGCCCACCGAGGTCGAGGTGGTCCGGGGCGATTACCGCGACCCCGACTCGATGGCCGCCGCGATGACCGGCGCGGACGCCGCCTTCCTCGTCGGTGTCCTCGGCCCCGACGATGCCGAAACCGATCGCGCGCTGGTCAGTACGGCTCGCGACGCGGGCGTCCGCCGGATCGTCAAACTTTCCGCGATCGGCACCGGCGATCCCGAACTCGGTCGCGTCGGCACCTGGCATATGCCCGGCGAGCAGGCCGCCAGGGAAAGCGGCCTCGAATGGACGATTCTGCGTCCGTCGAGCTTCGCCTCCAACACATTGAGCTGGGCCGATGCCATCCGATCCGGCCAGCCCGTGCCGAATCTCACCGGTACCGGCAGCCAGGGCGTCATCGATCCACGCGACGTCGCCGCGGTCGCCGTCGAGGCTTTGCTGACGCCCGGCCATTCCGGACACATCTACACTCTCACCGGCCCTGCGCTGCTCACCTGCGCGGACCAGGTCGCCACCCTGGCGACGGTCCTCGGTCATCCGCTGGACGTGGTCGACCTGCCGGAAAACGTTGCGCGCGAACACATGATCTCGTCCGGCATGTCCCCGGAGTTCGTCGAAGGAGCACTCGCCGGCCAGGCCTACATCCGCGCCGGAGGCAACGCGACGCTCACCGACGACGTCCACCAAGTCCTTGGCCGCGCCCCCCGCAGCTACGCCGAATGGGCGACCGACCACGCCGCCTCCTTTACCCGGTTCGCGGACTCGAGCGCTTCCTGATACGCCACCGCGAATGTCCGATTTTCATTTGGACGCGGTGACGGACTAAAGTTCTGGGCGCACGTCGTCACGGCCTCCCGGCCCGACAAGCGCATGCGGATGTAGCGCAGCTGGTAGCGCATCACCTTGCCAAGGTGAGGGTCGCGGGTTCGAATCCCGTCATCCGCTCCACGAAAACACCAGGTCAGTAGCGTGAGTCGATGATTTCACGGATCGGACGTTTCGACGGATCCACACCGGGACGTTCGGCGAACTCGACACCGACCGCTTCTTCGAGATGCATCTCCAATCGGGTGTTGTAGATCTCGGAGACGGTGACGATCGCCTGGTACACCATCGCAGCGTCGAGGGTCCGCCAGCGCCCATCGGTGGTGCGGACACGGTTGGCGATCAGCACATGTGTGTGCAGGTCAGGGTCACCGGCACGGCTTTCCCGATGCGCGAACCGGGCCGCCACCAGGCCATCGACATCCACTTGGCGGACGCCGTTGCGGCCCAGCCGCGTGTACGTTGCGTTGTGCTCCAACCAGTGCAGCGCGTCATCGACGGCGGCATGGTTGGCGGCTTCGACCTTCTCCGCGACCTCTCGCGGGGCGATCGCCCATAGTGTTGAGACGCTCTTGACCGGACTGAAGGTGATGTCGAATCTGGCCACGGCTGTCGTCGGTGGTCGCGAGTTGCGTGCCACCCACCCCGACAATTCACGTGCATCAATGGGTGCGCGACCATAGTGTTCGGTGAACATTTTCGTCGCGATGGTGCTGCGAATCTGCGCGCGTTCGTCGTCGGAAATAGCGTCACCAGGGTCCGAACCGTGCGCGATATTGTGTGCTTCGTAGGCTTTCGCGCATCGTTTCCGGAATTCATTGTCATCGGAATAGACGCGGAAAGGATGCCCTAACCGTGACGCATTATCGGCTGCGCGGTGAGCGTCTTTGAGCTTGGCGTCTTTGTCCATCTCCTCGTTGAACACGCGGTCTTCGATCTGGTCGGCGTTCGGGTGACGACCCAGCCCGTACAGGGCTTTCATTTGTTCTTCGGTCACCTCGTCACCGGGCTGAATCCCCAACGCGGCCAAGCCTGCACCGTGCCAGCGCCCTGGTGACTCACCACGTGTCGAGTAGTAGTCGGCCAGGCTGGACCGGCCGCGAGCCGATGCGTCATTCGCGGCGACATTGCGGAGGTAGTAGAGGTAGCCGTTTCCAGCGACAACCTTATGAAGTGTCGCGGTCATACCTCCAGGAAGCACGACATCTGGTATAAAAGCTAGGGTTGAAGCGCGCCTATTTAGTGGCAAATCAGCCAAAATCCCTGGTCGTTATCTAATCGTTATCCTTGATGTAAAAGGTCTGCCTGTTGTAATTGAGTGTGGAGGGGGAATTTGAGGGTGTGTGTGGATATTTGGTTTGTTTAGGGATTAGTTGCGGTGTGCGGGGGTTGTGGAGTTGGGATATTGGTTGTGGGTGCTGTGGGCGTAGGGCCTCTGTTGCGGGAGAGCCCGTGCCTGGCCTGGAGCGTGGTCTGTGGCGGCGCACCGTCGAGCCGGGCGGTCAGGCACCTTTTGCCCAAGCCCAGGCCGTGAGCCGCCACTGTGTCCCCACCTTGCCGAGCGCGACGGTGAAGAGTGAGCCGGTTTGCGTTACCTGCTTGCCCCGCAGATTGACCGTCATGGTGGCGGGCACAACGACATACGCGTGGTCACCGGTGACGTCGACGTGGCGTGGTTCACCGAGCGCAATGTGGTAGCCCGAGGCTCCTGCGTGCTCGCCCTCCCTACGCACGTCCCTCCACCAGTCCTCGCTGGCTGTCGGTCCCTGCCAGACATGCGGCGACATACCGTCGAGTATCTGCATCGGGTCAGCACACAGCGCAGCCATCGCCTTCGAGTCACCGTTGTTGAAGGCATCGACATATTGGAGCACCACTGCCGTGGGCGGGTCGAGGGCGATGTCCATGTCGGGGACCGTAACTTGAGTTCTTCGCGCCGGGGCGAATGACGCTGTCGTGTCGTCGTTCATCTGCGAGGGCCCGGCGTCGAAGTCGCCCAAAATCCGCAACGTAGGTCCGAACACTTCGGCAGCTCGAACCGTCCAGGCAACCTTTCGGGCCGCAGGTCAGCCACTCGACAGTCCGCAAAGTTCGACCGGAAGGTCAGCCGAGGTTTAGCGCACCTGCCCAGCGAGGCGTCCTGCCGATCTCGGTCAAGATCTCGGCGCGCTCACGGTAGGCCGCGATGTCAGAGGCGGTGTCGGTAAACCACTCCGAAACGTGCGCCCAAGCTTTGCGGGCGTAATCGTGTTCGACGATGACCCATACTGCGGGGGCGTCCAGGTGGAGATCCGCGCCGTCGATCACGCAGTACGCGTAGCTTCGGTGTGAGGTCAGTACGAGCAGCCGGCCGGGAGTGCGCATCGTATGTTCCACGGTCGCAAGGGATGCGATCGCGTATCGCTTGGTGTCGCCGGTAACCGCGTACACACCGAAATGGGTGCCGGCCCCAACCACAAACCGGGTTCGCTGCCGACCATCCGCAGTACCGCCCGAACGGAGACTGGTACATCGGTGAAGCCCTGGGCCGTGGCGAAGCTGTCGATCTGGTCGTTGGAAGCCCCTACGACCGCGGAGCGGCGAAGACCGTTGTCTATCACCTGTTCCAGGGCCGCTTCGATAGTCTCGACCACGCGAATCTGCTGTTCGTTCACGATCGGAGCTGCATCCCCGAACTTCGGACTTACTCGTTAGAGGCGGGCATCCACGACATCGAGAAACTCGGTGATCTCGTCATCGAAGCTGGTGTCGTCACGGAGGTACTCGACGCTGAGTAGTGTCAGGTCCTGGCCAACCTTGGTTGGTGTGGTGAAGTCGGCCATGAATTGATCGAAGTCCGCCAAGTCCTCAGTGCAGCGCGTCAGCGCTCGTATGTAGTAGGACAACGCGATTGGCGCGTCCACCGCACGCAGCATGCCGTCGCATTGCTCGAGCCGCTCACGCCCCAGGTTGTAGATCAGCTGTCCGAAGCCACCGTTTTCACCTGGTAGTCGAAGTCAGCTGCTAGGACGGTGAGGTACACGAGATCGTGTGTCGATTCATCAAGATCCTCGGCATTGTCGATGAGTTGCGCCGCTCGCTGGCCCAGATCTTGGAGTCGTTCGTTGTACACGCTCACCCCAGACAGCCTAGAGACGCAAGGAGCCCGCTGATCCCATTGACGGGAAGCGGTCAGTCACGCAAGCAGATCGGCGTTCGGGGCGCGGACACCGAATCTGCAAGCTGGGCCCCGAGGATGCCCGTGCCCGGAGCTACATTGCGGATCGTGGTTCGGCAGTACGCTGCTTCGCGAGGTTCGTCCGGAAAGTCGATTTGTTCTGGTCGGGTAGAGGTTTCGGTGCTCGGGACTGTTTCTATTTGAGTGGCTTCGGCTTTCGGGTTCTGGTGACGTAGGGGAAGCGAGCGGGCGGAAGTGCCTGTCCGTGTCGAGCTCGGTGGCGTGTCTGCCCTCGATCCGGCCGTTGGGAAAGGCTCTTCGGTTGGGGCGCAATCGGGACGAAGCCGATTGGCCGGTGGTCGTTCATCAAGTTCCAGCGGGGATGGCAAGCGTTCGTCGACCGGGCGGCGGGCAGCGAGCGCTAGGTATGCTGCGAAGGCTTGGTTTGGCGGTGGCCGATAGATCGTGAGCGGGGGAGGCTAGGCGATTGGCTGACATCGATGGCGTTGGCGCGTTGCGGGCGGAGATCGCCGCCTTTTATGCAGGTTTCGGTCAGCCGGAGGTGCTGGCGGCGGCGTTCCGGCAGGCGGGTTTGTTGGTGCCGCTAATCGACGACGATCGCCTGTGCACGTCCCGGCTCGGGGGTGTCGATTGGATCTGTGCGTTCACCAGTGTCGAGGAGTACGCCCGATACATGGCTGCGCGGGGTGTCGTCGGTGATCAGGAGTACCGGTATCAGTCGTTGTTGGGGTGGCGGCTGGTGGAGTACGCGGCTGGGCGGTCGGAGCCGACGGGGGTGGCTGTCGATATCACCGGTTCGGCGCCGATCGCGTTTCCGCCGCAGGTGTCGGACGATTCGGCCAGGGAGGGGAGGTAGCGGGTGGGGGATCAGCTGAATGTCGACCCCGCGGTGCTGCAGCAGGCCGCGGACGGGATCACCGGTGTCATCGGCGAGCTGTCCGATCTCGGTATTGGGGAGACCGGGGCGATGGGGCGCGGGTTCTCGCTGTTGACCCTGTCGCCGATGGAGGCGGGTAAAGCGTCGGTACAGAAGGCTTTCGAGACGTTCACCGAGCGATGGTCGTGGGGTGTGCGGTCGTTGGTGCAGGCGGGCAACGAGATCGCGAAGACGTTGGGGTTGGCGGCGGGGCGCTATCACATCATGGATGAGAAGTTCTCCGACACGTTCAAGGAGATGTTCACGCAGCTGACGGGAAACCCGCATCTGTCGAAGGAAGAGATCGATGCGCGGTCGTGGGGAGAGACGTTGGCCGACAATCAGTTCAACCAGATCCGCCACACCGATTACAGCGCCGAGTCGTTCCAGAACGCGTTCACTCATATCGGCACGAACATCAAGGTGATCGAGGCGGTGGGCCCGGACGCGTTGGGCAACAACGGTCCGATACCAGGGATACCAAGGCATTGGAATACCGGTGCCGCCGAGCGGGCGGCGGAGATCATGAATGGCCAAGGTGGGGGCGAATAGGTGAGTGGTCTCGGTGATTTCGTCAACAAGGTCGGTGACGCGGTCGAGCACGGCGTCGAATCGGCCACGCAGAAGGCGGGTGAGCTTGCCGATGCTGGTTTGGATGCGGCGGCGGGGCTGGCGCGCAAGGTCGGTGCCGACGGGGTCGCGGAGGACCTCGACGACCTCGGCGACAAGATCGCCGATCTGGCCGGCGGTGAAATCAAGGAACGTGAACTCGGACAGACCACTGATCCGAAAGAGCTGATCCGGGGTGAGCCCTCGGCGATCCACGACGCGGTCGAGGCGCTGCAGAAGATGGGCGATTCGATCGGCAAGACCGGTGACGCGCTGCGCACGGTCAACACCGCGGACTGGACCGGCTCGGCTGCTGAGGAGTTCCACACCGAGTTCGCCAAACAGCCGAAGCTGTGGTGGGAGGGCGCCGATGCGATGCACAAAGCATCGGCTGTGCTCGATGGCTGGTACCACGAGGTCACCGCGGCACAAACCAAAGCCGCGGATGCGATCGCGAAATGGGAAGCGGCCGACACCGAGGAAACCACCAAGAAGAACCAGTGGAACGCCCTGTCGGACGAGCAGAAACGCAAGACGTCTCTGACCGACACGTGGACCTCGATCCGCAACGAGGCCCGCGAGATCCTGCGCGGCGCACGCTCACAGCGTGACAACGCAGCAGCCTCTGCTGCGGCGGCGTTGGCTGCGGCGACCGAGGCCGCCCCGACCGAACCGCCGTTCACTGAACGCTGGACCGACAATCTCTCGGACCTATCCGGTGCGTTGGATCAGGCGAAGCTGAACTTCACCTCCGGGTTGTTGACCAGTTTCACCGGGATCGTGCAGTTCGTGCGTCAGGTCAGCCCGATGGATGCCTACAACCTGACCCATCCGGCCGAATACTTCTCGGGGATGTCGGATTTGGGCACCGGGCTGGTGGTCGCGGCGGCCGATCCCGGGGCAACAGTGTCCTCGATCCTGTCCGGTGCACGGAAGAACCCGTCGGAGTTCCTCGGCTCTTTGACCGGTGACCTGATCACCACCGTCGGCACCGGCGGCGCGGGCGCCGCCAAACCAGCGCTGTCCGCGGTCGAGAAGATCGGCGACGTGTCCAAGGTCAGCAAAGCGACCCACACCGTGGCCAGCGCGGCAGAACACGCCCCGCACACCACACCGCATACCCCGAGCGGCACTCCCACGCCCCACACTCCCTCCTCGATCCCGCACGAATCCGGCGCACCAACGAGCACACACCCGACAACCGAAGCGCCGTCGCCAACCACGACCGCAAGCGAGCCGGGTACCCCCGCCGGAACCCACCCGAGCACCAGCGAGCTCGGCACACAACCACACGCGACAACCGAATCGCCAACGCAACCAGGCACGACCAACCCGCAACCTGAAACCCCCACCCACACACCGGACTCCGGCACACCAGGCCCAGACAACCCGACACCGGGACACGCTCAGCCGGACTCACCGCAGCCAGCGCATTCCGAACAGCCTGTATCGCAGTCACATCCAACCAGCGAGCACCCGAGCGACGCACCACATGAGCAGCGCCCCGATTCCCCTTCAACGCGACCGGATTCCGACACGTCACCGCGGACTGAGCCCGAAACACCGCACCAATCGTCTGACTCCAACCCAACTCCCCACACCGATTCACCCAGCACACCAACAGACCACGGCAGCAACGACCCACAGAACACTCACGACGGAAATCCGACCCATCCGGACGGCCACGACACAACACCGGGCGTACATGACACACTGCCCCCGGAACAACAGCCAACACACCACGATGGTGCGCAGGAGAATCCCACGCCGCAGGACCGCGCCGACGCCGATACCGGGGCGCACGGCAAGGCAGAGGAATCCGGCCCAGAGAAAGACCAAACCCCGGACCAGAAGACTTGCTCCGACGACCCTGTCGACATCGCGACCGGCGAATTTCTCCTCCCCGAAACCGATGTCGATCTACCGGGCGTACTTGCGCTTACACTGCGTCGCACGCACGGCTCGAACTACCGATTCGGTCGCTGGTTCGGTCCCTCCTGGTCGGCCACGTTGGACATGCGCCTTGTCGTCGAGCATGAGGGTGTCACCTTCATCGGCGAAGACGGCATCATGCTGGCCTACCCCCACGCAGAGGTCGGAGTCGCCGTAGAACCGATCACCGGCGGTCAGCGATGGACATTGACTCGCACCGAGGTCGGCGGCTATCGGGTGTGGGATCAGCACCGCGAAATAGTCCGGCACTTCGCTCCCGAATCCGCGTTGGGCGGTATCGACTCCCGCCTGGGCAACTACGCGATCTCGGCGATCACCGATCGCCACCGCAACCGAATCCGCTTCCACTACGACACCGATGGCGCACCGGTGGAAATCTCACACTCCGGTGGGTATCGAGTTCGCGTCGAAACCTCCGCAGGACGGGTGACCGGCCTGTCCGTCCTGGGCGCCGACCGACATGGCGTCGAAACCAGCACCCCGGTACGGCAATTCACATACGACGCTGGCGAGCTGTCGGCAGTGATCAATGCCGTCGGCTCTACCACCAGCTACACCTACGACGTCGAACACCGGATGACGTCCTGGACCGACTCCAACGGCAACCGCATGGTCAACACCTACGATGAGGCCGGGCGCGTCATCTACCAGCGCGGAACCGCCGGAATCCTCGATACCGAGTATGAATACCTCCAATTCCCCGACGGCACCGGCAGTCTCACCACCCTCACCGACTCCCTCGGCGCGACAACCACCCACGGCTTCGACCGAGATCTGCGGCTGCGCGACCTGGTCGATCCCTTCGGTGGCCGTACCCACATCGACTACAACGCCGACCGCCGACCACTGAAGGTGATCGCACCCGATGGCACGGTGACCCAATACCGTTACACGCGCGACGGTGACGTTAGTGAAATCCTGCGCCCCGACGGCAATTCCGTCGAGATCGCGTACATGTGGCGTAACCGTCCCACGCGATTCACCGACGCGGACGGCGCAGTTCGGCACCAGGAGTGGAACAAGAACGGCGATCTCGCGGCGACCGTGGACGCTGCCGGAGCCAGGACGACCTACTCCTATCACCTCAACGGTGCCGTTGCCGAGGTCACCGACGCAGGCGGTGCACGCACCGCCGTCGAGGTGAACACAGCCGGACTCCCGGTCCGAGTGGTCGACCCGCTGGGGGCGGTCACCACCATCGAGCGTGACAGCTTCGGCCGCCCCTGCGAGGTAATCGACCCACTCGGCGCCGTGACTCGCTACGAATGGCGGCCCGATGGAAAACTGCTGCGCCGCACCGACCCTGACGGCTATACAGAATCCTGGACATATGACGGCGAGGGAAATGTCCTAACCCACGCCACCCGCGCCGACACTGTCACCACCTACGACTACGGCGCCTTCGACCTGCTGCAAACACGCACAGAGCCCGACGGGTCGACCACTCGCTACACCTGGGACGCTCAACGCCGACTCACTGCGGTCACCAACCCCCTCGGCCAAACCTGGAGCTACACTTACGATCCCGCTGGCCGGTTGATCTCCGAGATCGACTACACCGGCGCCACCACCAGCTACGCACACGACCAGGCCGGACGCGTCGCCGCCGTCACCCCGGCAACGGGAGTCAGCCGCCACTACACTCACGATGTCCTCGGTCGCCTCACTCAGATCGTCGCCGACACAGGCGAATGGGTCCGCTACACTCGCGACCCCGCCGGCCGCGTCCTCACCGCCGACACCGGGACCGGCGAAACCCCCACTCACACTCTGGAATTCGTCTATACCGCGACAGGGCGCGTCGCCTCTCAGAAGCTCGACGGTCACTCCGTCACGACCTTCGAACACGACCGACAGAGCCGCCGAACGCGCCGAACCACTCCCTCCGGCGCCACTACTGACTGGCATTATGACTTCACCGGACGCGTCCGAGCCCTCAAAACCAACGACCACGACATCACCTTCACCCATGACTCGATCGGCCGTCCCATCGGCTGGCGTGTCGATGAAATCGCAATCGACCGCATCCTGACCAGCATCGGCTACGTCACCCACCAAGCAGTCACTGCCTATCCGGGTACTTCGCTGGCGCTTGATCTCGGACCCTCCGTGCGCCCCAGACCACGGCAGGTGCGATCCGACGAGTACATCTATCGTCCCGACGGATACCTCACCGGCCATATCGCAACCGGTTCCGATGGTGTGGTGATCGGTCAGCGCGACTTCGCCCTGGATGCGGTCGGTCGCGTCACCCGCATCTCCACCGGCGGCGTCCTTGCCGAACAGTACGGCTACGACGCCATGGGCAACGTCGCAAGCACACTGGTTGCCCACGCTCCTGACGCCATTCGGCCGCCCAGTACGGCGGGCATCCCTCCTGGCCAGGACTCGAGTACCGACAACCTGCGTGAATACCGCAACAATCTCCTCATCCGCGACGGACGCACCCGCTACCACTACGACCGAGCCGGTCGACTCATCCGCAAGACCACTACTCGTCTGTCTCACAAACCCGACGTTTGGCACTACCGCTACAACGGTTTCGACCAGCTCACCGACGTATGGACCCCGGATCATCAGTGGTGGCGTTACACCTATGACGCGCTCGGCCGCCGCACCACCAAACAGCGACTCACTACCGACGGCACTGTCCTCGAGCAAACGGACTACACCTGGGACGCCACCCACCTCATCGAACAGTCCACGCCCAGTGCAACTACACGCTGGCAGTACCACCCCGGCAGCTACACACCCATCACGCAAGAGACCGACCAGGCTGCGGTCGACCGAGAATTCTTCGCTATCGTCACCGACCTCGTCGGTACCCCTGTCGAACTCATCGACCCCAGCAACGGCCACAGCACCGCCACCGCCACGACCGATCTCTGGGGACGGACCACCTGGCATGGCACCGCCGCCAGCCCCCTACGCTTCCCTGGCCAAATTCACGACGCGGAAACCGGTCTGCACTACAACTACCAACGCGTGTATGACCCAGCCACGGGCCGTTACCTCACCCAAGACCCCCTCGGTCTCGCGCCTGCGCCCAACCCGAACACCTATCCACACAACCCACTCAGTTGGAGCGATCCACTCGGCCTGATTCCCGAGGGATGTGGCAAAAGGTTCGAAACACGAGACGATGCGGAGCGCGCAGCTTTCGAAGCAGCAGGTGTCCCCTACGGAAGGACTCCTGATGCCGAGTGGACAGTAATGGGAGACGTCCGCTACGCCCATGTTCCTGGCCATTTTTACTCGCCCGATCCGACGCACTGGGGGAATTTCAGGCAATTCGAGATGGAGCAAGGGTCACGGGTGATCGTGGAACACACCGATGATCCGGCCGGAACACACTTTCACGCCGGACAGCCCAAAGGTGATTCAACCCAAACTGGGGTCAACTTCGGATGGGACAACTCTCCAGGTCCTCCTGGAGGGAGTCGATACAATGAAACATTCCAGCGATACGGGAGCATTGATGGGCCGCATGGCGACCACCATTTCTTCTACTGAAAGAAGTGACCGGACCAGTAGCCGCCCAGGCGAAGGAGCCCGCGAATGAGTACTCCGGCGATCCCATCTGAAGAGCTGCGCCAGTCACTGACATCGATCGGCCTCGCGATGTGCTCCGACAGCACAGAAGGCGTTCCCTCGCCATCGCAAGCAATGCAGGCCGTAAACGGCGGCGAAGTGGAGCCGAAGTACACAGTCCCCTACCGCTCTGACGAGGCGCTCGGTGAGTTGGACAGGCTGTGGCATGCCGAGGCCAAGGCCGTGTCCCTCTACGACAATGCAGGCAAGTTCCTACTCGTACTTCCGGGACCAGGCGGTAGTCGCGCTGGGTGGTTATGTGTCCAGGACGCCGTCGGTGAAAGGCTTCCCTCCCGGATTATGGCGATTACGAACTCTCCCGAGTTCATCGCGATATCGCTCGATGGTAAGCAACTTTGCGCCACTTCTCGAGAGGAATATGACTATTGGGTCATCAGCCACAAATTCCCTGAGCACTTCGAAGCCGCTGACCGTAAGCAAAGCGTGGTCTATCCCGAGGTGCGGCGGCTCGTGGAAGAAGGAACATCTCTGAGCGATCTACTATCCTACCTCGCATCGACCAACGAATTTAAGGGTCATAAAATTGAGCTGATGAATATCCTGAGAGAAGCCTGCGGAATTCAACTTTCCGATACCAGAGAACTGACAACGCTAATGGATCAGTATTGCAATTCGATTGTTCCGATGGATCAACTTGAAGCGAAATGGCGACAGCTCGTTTCTGATACCGTGCAGAGTTGAACATTCGATGGTTTACCGCGGCGGCAGAGACGGGTTCACCAGCTTCGACCCAGTGGCAGTGGTTACCGCCCAGCAGTGTTCGCATCCCGCACCCGTGACCAACGATCGCCGCGAATATCGCAACAGGCTCCTCATCCGTAACCAGGATACAAGGCGGACAGTGTGCGGCTAGCCGATGTCGAGAACTTATACCAGCATGTAGTGGAGGCCCTCTCAGCGTTAGCGCGTGTTGAGTGGGCTGGGATTGATCCAGGATTCGACAAGTCGAACTTGCGACGAACCCCACCGTATGCGGTGTGGCGCTTCGACAATGACCCGGAAGACGTAGGTCCGCGTATCAGGTCTGCGGTTGCATCATATGATGGCGCCGTCGTATGGAGCGTGGAGAAGCCCGGACGTAACTGGATCGTCAAACCCGCCCACGTCACTGAATATGGAAAGACCACCGGACTCGATGGTCGGGAATTGCTGAATGATATTAGCGCCAATGAACCGCAGTTCTGCGAAGCATCAATACGAGACTTTGGATCCCTGTTTTCGTATCTCAAATCAAACTGGTCGAGCCGTCGAAGTTCAGATCAGTAGGTGCCCGCAGCCATCATGCCGGAGTCGCACGAGGTGAAACGGCGAGTGCTCGCCACTTTAGGATGCACGAGCGCAGGCAAAAATCTCGCACGGCAATGTTGGAAAGAAGGTTCGCATGGCGTCCAACATACGTGAGCCCATAGTACGAATGGCCACAAACCGACATCACCCAAGGACGATAGGGATCTCGGCCACTGATCAGAGCTCGCGCAGATCAAGTGGGGTCGGGTACGGCTGTTTTCCTGGGCAGGCGATCGGGAACTTGTCTCCCAGCGGCTACTCACGTCCGATCTCATGGCCGAGTCGAGTGGCATCCTCGATCCCGACGTCCACTCGTCGCAGTAGCGATTCACGCTCGGGCCAGCGGTGACGCTCTACACGTTGCCAGCTGGGGTTCGTGCCAGACGAGATGACTGGGCGCCGCCACGGTCGCCCTGGTCAGACGCGAAAAGGGCGTGCCGAACGGCCCGCCGTGCTGTGCTTCGCGCTGATTGCGGCTCAGTTGCCGGGGTTGGCGTCGCGGTCGTGGCTGGTGGGGTGGCCGTCCTTGTCGTACCACTGGCCGTTCGCGTCGCGGGTCCAGCCTTCGAATTCGGTGCCGATCAGGCTGTCGACTCCCCAGCGTTCCCCCAGGCCGAGTGAGGGTGACTGTGCAGGTTCGGGCGGGGCATTGCGGCGTTTTTCGTTGAACTCGGCGAGCATCTCTCTAGCGCGCGCCAGTTCTTCATCGGAAGGGATCAAGCCTCGTGCTTCCGATTCCTCGCGGCTGTAGAAGGTGAAGCGGCCGACTTTTTCCGGCATGGGTGTGTCTCCTATGGTTCGACCAGCGTGATAATGATGCGACCCGTTTTCGGATCGGGCACTTTGCTCTCGCAGTAGAAATTGGTTCCCGTTTTGAACATGACTTCGTCGGGAGTCCCGCCGTAGTCGTGGACTTGTCGCCCACTCTTGCTCACTATCTGGAATTCGGTGTTCGTGGTGTTGGTCATGAGTTCGTTACCGCCGCGGCTGGAGCTGTTCATGAACCCGTTCACCGGTCCCGTTTCTCCGGGCTGGAATCGGGCGAGTTCTTCGGGCGTCAAATCAATATGCCGGGTCACCGTGCCTTGGTACGGGGGTAACTTATCCAGCGCGGCATTGATCCGGAGGGCTTCCGCCTGCTGATCGGCGGTGAGGTTCCCTTCGCGCAGCCCGCGAATCAGGTCCCGGCTAGGGCCGCGGGTCAGCATCCATCGTTCCTCGGTGGACATCTCACCGGTGAACTGTGTCGGTGCCGTTTTCGGCTCCACCTTCGGCGTCGCCTTGGCCTTCAAATCCTTGATGCGTTTCAGTTCTTTCGCATGTTTGGCCAGGGTCTGTTCGGCCTTTACGCCCTTTCCGAGTCTGGCGGCTTTGAATGCATCGATGAGCGCGCGAATGGGGCGCGCGAATCGGGCCGCGATGGCGACGACACGCGCGCTCGCCACGGCGGCGCCGATACCGAAGGTCACCACGCTTGCCGCGATGGCGATTGCGACAGTGATGAGCAGTTCTTTGAGCAGCTCTTCGCCCAGGTCCTCTAGGACCTTTTTCATGTTTTCGCGCAGCTCGACCAGGCCGTCGTGGTGGTCTTTCGCGCTGGCGGACAGTTCATAGAATGCGGCGGTGGTGGTCAGGGCGGCGTCGCGCAGGGCGCGCAGATCTTCATCGATGTGTTCGTATTCGGGGCTGACAATCGCCTCGAACGACCAGGCGACCCGTTCCAACTCCCCGGCCATTTTTGCCACGGGTTCGGCGTCGGCGATCTTGGTCCAGGTGTCGGCGGCTCGACCGAGCAGATCGACGTTGCCGTCGGGGATGGTGATTCCGATGGCTTCGGCCAGTTTCACACCGCCATCGATCAGGCCCTGGCCGGGGCCTCCGGCGCTCGGCAGCGGCACCCGGCACAGGTATGCCACTGGGCCGGGGGTGGCCGGTTTAGCCGGTGCCGGGGTGTCGGTGCCGAGCGTCGCGTTGTATTCGGCAACGGCGTGGTTGTAGCCGATTTCCAGCAACACGCACCCGTAGGCGTGCACCGCTTCGGCGAGGTCGTTGGACATGTCCAATAGCTCTTCGGCACGTGTGTCGTAGGTCTTGGCCCATTTCTTGGCCTCGTCGTAGGACCCGGTCATGGCCTGGCATTGGTCGAGGGTCGGCCAGAACGAATCAACGGAGGCGAACCAGTCGGCGGCCAGCGAGACGAGCTTGTTACCCGCGTCGTAGTAGACGCTGGTGTCGACATCGAGAACGGTCACGCGCGCCCCAGGGTGCGCAGGTTGGCAGTGACAGCATCGCCGTAGGCGGTGTGCGCGGTGCGGGCCGCGGCCTGCATAGCCTCGATTCCCTCCCGAACCTCCTGCGCCGCAGTAGCCCATTCCCGGTGCGCTTCGGCTTGCTTGTCGGCGGCGCGGCCGTTCCAGCTCTGTTGCATTACGGCCATGCGTTCATCGATCTCGCGTAGGGATTCGCGCAGGAAATCGTTCAGTCCGCCGATGCGGGCGGTCACATCGTCCAAGTGGTCGAGATCGACCTGATACCTCATGTGCCACAGTCCTGTTCGGTTACACGGAATCAGCTACGGGAGATCCAGGGAGGATTGCCGCAGCCCGGCGGCGTTGGTGGTGTCGGTGCCGGTGTATTCGACACCCACCACACCGAGCAATTCAGCCATGGTGTTCAGGGCCTCGAGTACCTGTAGGGCGCCGTCGCGGGTCTCCTCCCACCCCGTCGCATAGGCGGTGGCCGCAGCGCCTTTCCAACTCGTCATCAGCCCCTGCACGTCCGCGTCAGCCGACCGCACACCATTGACGAGAGTTTGCGCGGTCCGCTGCACATACTGTCCGGCATCCGAAACATGGTCCGGCACAATCGCAAACGGTGACCCGGTGGCCGACGAATCTTCAGCCATACCTGCTCTCTCAGTCGTCGGTCGGTGTTGGTCTCAGTAGGTTAGACGCGGACCATGCACGTTCGGTTCCATCAGGGGCATCTCGATCCGAACCATGCATCGGTGGCCGCTCGTGAAGCAAGGTAGTCGTCGGATAGGACGACAATTCCGGTGGACTGAATCTCCAACGGCGGCTGTGGATCTCGGTTCGTCGCCGCAACTGCCTCGCGGACCTCGAGCGTTTGCGAAAGACTGCCGAGGACCATGGAGACCAGCCACAGTAGAGCGCTGAAGGATTTCCGGGCCGCGCATGCCGAGGCCGATCCTGGGCCGCGGGGCGCCTTGGTACGAATGCGATGACAGGACGGCGGATGCCTGCCGGTCGATCGTGGTCATCTCGACGATGTGCCGGACAGCCATCGTCGAGCGCGGCCGAATACAGAATTCTTGCGCCTGCGTGTTCGTTCGATCGAGTTGTTGCACCAGTAGGGCAGCGCCTCTCGTGCGGCAAGCCACGTCTGGGGTACCCCGACGATCGGTCCGGTGCGGTTGCCGGTGTAGGCGGCGACGATCCCGCCGACGATGGCGCTGGTGGTGTCGATATCTCCGTCTGCGGCAATGCATGTGGTGACCGCGGTCGGGTAGTCGTCCAGGTATGTGGCTGCGACCCACATCGTGAACGGCACCGTATTCTGCGCGGTGACCAGAGATCCGTTGCCGAGTTCGTTCGCGGCCTCGGCGGCGGGGGCTCCGAGCAGGGTGCGGGCGCGGCGGATCAGCCGGGTCGTGTCACCGTGGTCGAGACGATCCAGGACGCCGGTAATGAATTCGGTTGGTGTGGGCCGTGTCCCGTTGAGGCGGGCATGCGCGGCTTGGGCTGCGGCGAGTGCGACCGCGACGGCACCGGTGACCCCTTCGGGATGCAGGTGAGTCACCTGTGCCGACCGGACCGCTTCGGTGACAACCTTTTCCGGATCGCTGGCATAGAAGGCACCCAGCGGGGCAACCCGCATGGCCGCACCGTTGCCACAGGAACCCTCGTCACCGAACGCGGCTGCGGCCGCGGTGCGCCAATGCACGCCATCGCGGACTCGACGCAAGGTGCCGACCGTGGCGAAGCCGTAGTCACGGCCCGGGTCGAAGCGTCGCGCGAAAGCGCTAGCAAGCCGATCCTGGTCGATCCGGCCGCGACTGCACAGCTCGGTAACCACGGAGCAGGCCATCTCGGTGTCGTCGGTCCACCCCCACGGCCCGGCAGGAAGATTACCTGCCCGAAGATCTGCGATGGATCGGCGCATGATCGGGAACTGCTGTCCCAAAGCGTCGCCGACGGACAGTCCGTCCAAAGAATCAAGCATCAACTCGACATGCATTGCGTCTGATGATAGCCAAGGGGAAGACAATCGACGCGGATGGCGAATGAAGCCCTCGAAGCAGCTTGGTGCTCAGTTCAGTTCACCGAAGTGTCGAGCGGATAGCGGGTTTCGAGGCGGGAGCGGTCTCGGTAGAAGAAGTTCAGGACGAGATCGTCGGCGATCTGGACCAATTCGTCGCGACCTTCGACGACAGATATCCACTCGTGCGGCAGGGCGGACAACCCGTGGGCCGCTCCGATAAGGTTGCCGGCCACTGCACCGGTGGAATCGGAGTCGCCGGAGTGGTTCACCGATAGCAGCAGTGCGCCACGCACGTCGCCGGTCCGGTACGCGTGCAGCGCGCAGTAGACGGCGACGGCGAGACACTCCTCCGCGACCCAGCCCTGCCCGACTTGCTCGACCCGCTCCGGCGTCGGCGGACCAAGATGAGCCAACGCCATTGCACCGGCAAGAGCGGACACCGTTTCGGAGCTGTCTGCTGGCATCGAGGTGAGACGGATGATGATGTCGCGCACGGCGATCGGCAGTTCGACCCCACTCAGCACGCTGTCGATCAGGGCCGCCAACGCACCGGCGGCCAGATAGCCGGTCGGATGGCCGTGGGTGAGCTGGGCGCATCGCATCGCGGCGTCGAACGCCTTGTGCGGACCGAGCGCGGCGAGACCGAAGGGTGCGGACCGCATCACGGTCCCGCATCCCTTCGAATTCGGATTCACCGGCCCCGACTCGCCGGGCAGATGTGGCGCCCGATATTCCTTGGCTTGGAGCCGCAACCCGCTCGTGCACGCATGGCCCGGCGACCGCATCGCATAAAGGAACTGCCGCCCCGCCAACCAGCCGTCGGGTTCGGGCGCGGGCTTGACTTGCTCCTGGGTGGTCAGCCAGCGCAGATACGCGCGCCGCAGCACTGGAGCTGGATCCGCGCCGGGCGGGCAACGCAGCAAGCCTTCAGCGGTGAACATCGTCATCTGCGTGTCATAGGTAATCTCTTGCGGCACACCGGGTATCAGGCCAGGCAGGAAGTCGGTGACGCCGCCCACCCCATACCGCTCCCTGATCTGCGCCAACTGCAAGAACTCGATCGGCCATCCGAGCGCATCGCCCACCGCCCCACCCAACATTGTCCCACGCACCCGGTCGAACAGCTTCTCGTCTTCCCGCACGGCCACCGATCCTTGCACTGATCTGAAACTCTTGGCCAAGCGGAGTGGATCTGCTACACAATCGGCCGAAATCATGAAGAGCTCGAAGTAGTCCTCGTCAACCTCGACGATGGTGTCTGCCCGTTTGGGGACCGGGTGCTGCGGCGCCTCACCTTTTGGTTGGTGTTTGCTCGGTCGAAAACCAACTGGGCGCTGCCCGATGAGGAGACCACCTGGACCAACTCCCGGGGTTCAGTCAGTGTCCGATGACGCTCAGTCCCGTGGATCCGGCACGTCGGTCGAATCTCCTTCTGTCGTAGTGAATGAGAAGTCCGGCAGTCGGCGGGTTCCAGCGGAGATCTCGAAGCACAAATCGCTGTAGGCGACGCAGAGCTCGGTGAGACGACGCTGGGCATAACGCAACAGCAGCGGCGGAGTGTTCGGCTCGGATGCGCCGCGGGCATCGACCGAGAACTCGGCGAGGCGATCGATCACCATGCCAATGGTCTCAGTGTGCAGGTACGCAGCGTCATAGGCCGGGCGCTTGGCCGAGGCCACCCAATCATCGATCCGGCCCACCAATCGAGCCCGTTCGATGTCGATCGCAGCGACATCAGCATTCCCTTCCGAACGAGCCTCGTGCAGGCTGGCCAACTCGTAGGCGGCACGCAGAACCGGATGCTCGATAGCTACAGTCCCCGCGCATGCTTGCAAGATCATGTCTTTGGAAGGCAGCGGCGTCCTCATGACCGCCTCACCCGGCGGCTCGGCAGACGCGGGCGATCACCGAGACGGAAATCGGTAAGTCGTTGGCGCTGTGCATATTTGATCCACAATCTGTCGTCGGAAGTCATACGTTGCTCCGTCCAGGACATGGCTCGACGCAGTCCATGCCCGAATGTTGTTGGCGTGGAATCCATTTCCGGGGCGAACCTCAGGCGTCGCCTGCTTCCACCAGGAACGCCGCGACCTGGAGGTGTACGAAGCAGTCGTCGGGCCGGTGCGTTGCGTGAATACGCTGCAGTTGCACTGCCCGCGCGACGGTCAGCTCCATGAGATGGACATGACACCAGCGCTCGGCCAATGCGCCGTCCGCCGCGACGAACTCCTTGCGCTGCGGCGGATCTGGCACCGTCACTGCTCTGTGTAGCTGGCGGCGGTGTCACTGCCGCCAGCCGCGGTAAGGAGTTGCCCGTGCACATCTCCGGTGCCATCCAGTCGCACCCGGGGCGGCAGAGCATCGGCAGCTTTGTCTGGCAGCCGAACTCCTCCAGCCCTGACATCGGTGACCAGCTGGTCGAATGCCTCGATGTGGCAGGACAGCATGTACGCATCACGTTCGCCGTGCTCGGGATCGTTTCGGCGCAGCGTGTAGAGAAGGTATTTCCAGGCCAGCCACGTCACCATTTCGGCGTACGACGAAGGCGCGAGCGGAGCGTCGGGCTGGACCGCGATGTCCTTCGTGTGTCCTTCGGCTTCGTGGTCGATCAAGAAGGTCAGGATGGACAGTTGTTCGTGGACGACATCGGGAACATCCCGGCGATGGTCGTAGATCACGCGCAGGATGCCGATGTACTGCTGCGCGCAGCGCAGCATCACCGTCGTCGGTTCTTCTGCCCCGGCGAAGACCCGCAGGAAGGGTCCGGCACCGTGCAGCGGCTGACCGGGCTCGGCCTCAACGGGTGACAACGAGAAGGAGGCTGGCGTGCTTGGGGAGGTGCCCAACGCGACGTCGCCCCGCGGCTGGCGGTCCAGTGGCATGAGGAAGTGGCCCTTCAGATTTCGAGTGTCGATAGTCCGCGCGGCGGTTGCGCCCGATGAGTGAGGAACGTCAGTCCCACAGCGCCGCACATGGCAGCGGTGGTAGGTCGGCAGCCACGTCGTTATCGACCGTGACAGTGAACTCCGGAAAGCCTTGGGCCAGTTCGGCGGCGACGTCGGCGGCTTGCTCGGCCGAGGCAGCGAAATCCAATTTCAGCGCACCGGATTCGATATGAATGTGGCGGATGCGACGCGGTGGACGTGGTGCTCGAACGGGCCGAAGCGGTGCCATCACCGATCACCGCCCGAGCACCAGTTGCTGGCCGGATTCGATCGCGGCCACCAGGCAGTCATAGCCCTGACACAGCTGTGCCAACCGGGTTGCCTCGGGCGGCTCCTCATCGGTCGCAACGGCGGCGAGGACCTGTGTCCAGAGGTCGGCCATCCGAGCAACCAACGCCCCGATGCTTTCGGTCTGCACGACCATGACCGGAGTGCCCTCGGGCACGCCGGTGATCGGGACTGGTGGCGGGGCCGAGGCTGGTGCGATTGTCCGCCGTTGTTGTTGGCGGTGGTCGACGGTGTCGTCGATGACGGCGATCAGGGTCGTGATAGCCTCGCGCGCCGAAATCCGCTGCGAGGCAGCCTGTTTCAGTTTGTGATGGCCGGTCTTTTCGTTTGCGAGGGACAGGAGCGCCTGTCGGTATTGTCGCTGGCAGGCCACCAGATCGGCCGCCGCGTCGACGATGTCACTGCTCTGCAGCGGCCGTAGCCCGGCGAAGGCCGCCAGCAATACCTCACTCGACGGCAACGCCGTCACTGCTGCCCATGTTGGGGTTGTCTCACTTGGAGTGTCGTCTGTGGCGTTCGGGGGACGATCCTGCCGTGCGTCGTTCTCATGCGTGCTGGTCACGGCCGATCACCGCGGCTTACTCGTGGACAGCACCATCTGGCCGGCTTCGACCAGTGTGTCGAGCGCGGATGCTTTCCGCGGGCAGTTCTTGGCCCGGCAGGCGAGATGAATCTGAACGACTTCGTGGGCTTGGGCGGGGTTGAACGGCACCATTGGTGCGGCGTGTGCCGCGGCGTCGCACAGGGCGATGAGTTGGTACATGGCAAGGGAATTTGCGGTGGCCATCGTTTCGGCATCTCCTGGTCTGGCGGGCTTGATCGGAGGTGCCCGGCCTCGGGGGCGTTTCGCCACCGGCCTGCCGACTCTGGCGGGTCGATGCGCCGGACAAGGGGTCCGGCGTCGGCCCGGTGCCGGGTACCAGGGCTGACCGTAGGGCCGCGAAACCGGCTATTTCCCGCTCAAATGGGGAGTCGTTTTAGAACATACGGAAATCGGTATAAAGTCCGTATGGGCGTGAAAACGCTTGATAGTCAATGCCGATCCGCCATTAACCATGACGCAACATGATGTAGCGGGGAGCCCGACGATGCACATGACGACCGGTGAGACGATCCGACGGATACGCAAATCCATCGGTATGACACAGGCGGAACTCGGCGCACTCCTGCACTTCACACAGCCCGCTGTCTCGCAGCTGGAGCATGATGGTCCGGCCGTTTATGATGTGCGCGTTCTCCGCCGTGTGGCGAAAGCTCTGCAAGTGCCGCTCGCCATACTCGCGGTGGAGTCGGATGAGGAGGCGGAGGTGAATCGGCGCCAATTTTTCAAATCGGGGGCGGTCGGAGTTGGTGCTGCGATGGCGGCAGATAGACGACAGATCCCTCCGCCGGTTTCCGCAGGCGTCAGGCTTGGCCAAACGGACGTCGAGCGAATCGCCAAGAGCGTCAATCAGATCCACGAGCTTCAGCTGATAGCTGGTGGTGATCGGTTGTGCGAGGTCGCCGCCAACGAAGTGCGGTATGTCGAACAGCTGCTGGATCTGGGTAGCTACAGCGACGAGGTCGGTAAGGCCCTGACCGGCGCTGGCGCCGAGATGATGACTGCCGCAGGATGGGTCCACTACGACGCCGGCCGCTGGGGCGACGCCAGACGCTACTATGCCGATGCCGTTCAGGCCGCTACGGCTGCGGGTGAGGGTACCGCTGCTGCTCACGCTTGGATAAATGCCTGCCTGTTGTCATATCGGGAGGGTTCGCGGCCCAGAGAAGGAGTGCAGTTAGCTGAAGCCGCGCAGCTCGCGGCTAGGAGGCAAGGTGGCCCGAAGCTGCGGGCGCTGGCAGCCATCCGTGAGGCCGAAGCGCACAGCGCGATTGGCGATCATACCGCCATGGAGGCAGCAGTGAGTCGGGCACACCGAGCGTACGATTCGACCAGAGGGCAGGATCCTGCCTATCTGGCGCATCTGCCTGAAGCGCAGATCAGTGGTTTGACCGGACTGGCCTTCATGCGCCTCGGCAACCATCAGCCAGCAACCACCTATCTGCAGGCGGCAATAGGCGGCACTGCTGTCTATCCCCGTGAACGTACTGCCTGGCAGATCCGTTTGGCGCAGAACTTCATTCGGGCCACGAACGTTGCCGAGGGATGTGTCGTGTTGACCGACAACTTTGAAGACATCGCTAAGGTCGCGTCGACCCGCCTTCAAAGAGCACTTCACGAGATCGCTGATGATCTACGACCGTATTCATCGGTTCCAGAGGCGAGAGACTTTCTTGGGATGTGGACGGCCCTCTGATGCCGCTAGTCCCTATCGTGAAGGTATTTAGCGACTCGCGTATTCAGCAGTGAATATCTTTGTCTCGTGCTCTCGTACGACAAGCAGAACTCGCGCGTTGACGCGAAGCCTTTCATTTTCGGTTTCGGCTTCGAAAACCGTGTCGTATCCGGGAACTGCTGCAGGGTGAGGTCGACGATGCCGCCATCGACGAGATTGAAATAGTGCGAGACTGTTTCACCGCTCGGCAGGGTGGCAGTTGTATTGAGGATCTCGCCACCGACGTAGTCCTGGACCACGCACGCGGTGACGGCGCACTGTCCCTTTGCGTGATTCGCTTGTGTCCAGTCCGAGGCCGCACTTGTATCCGCTGACCACGACTGTTCCAGCGCAGTCCTGAGGACCTCAATGGTGACGGTGCCCATGCTTGGAGAGTATCAAGCGCTGGTTGGGGCTGCGAAAGCACTGATGGACGCCAGGCACGCCTGATTCGGGCATCGCCGTGCTAGGCAGTTCGCGACTGATGTACGGCTGGGGCTGGTAGCTCCGCCGAAAGTTCTCGCGACCTGGGATGCTGTCTCTTCGGCGTTTGGCGGTGAACGTCAGCCGAACACTCAATCGTCTATGGCAGCGGCGGGCGGGCCTCCGCGTGTACGGCTGGGTCGTAGCTGTGGCAGCCAGTCTTCCGGATTGGTTGAGAGCACCGCTGGCAGTACCCAATATGCCGGGTCCGGATTTCGAGGGGCCCAAGTGGAGGGTGCCCCCAGCGTGAGTACGTCGTCAAACGCCACCCTGCTGACCTCGTCCGGATCCCGCGTGACAGAGTTCAGCAGCAACGGCTTACCGTCAGGACCTGACTGCGGATTCCACGTTCGGTAGGTGACTTGACACGGATCGCAGATCTCGAACGTCACCTGCCGAGCTGTTTCCGCGTCTGGGTGTGAGAGCCAGCTGAGTCGGTCTCCTGCCGTCAGCCGTTCTCTTCCGTGCAGCCATCCATTGGGCGCGGTCTTTTCCCGATTCAGATACGGCACAGGGTCTTCGGCACCGTCCGGGTCATTGTCGCTCAGGCCGTGGACCTTCCCGGGATCATCGGTGAGATGCAATTCGACCAGGTCGCCATCCGAATGCGCCTGCCAGATATCGACAAAGTCGGCGGTCGGTGCCAAGACATCGGGGAAGGCCGTGACGATAAACAACTGGTTGGCTTTGAGCGGCAAAACGACCCGGTCACCAGCATGCAAAGAATGCACTTTCGGCATTGGTTCCCAGCTCTCGATTCCGGTAACGATTTCTTGACAGAACCGAATCGCCTCCTCTGCGGATTCGCTAGTTACACGGAAGAACTCACGGTTCGCAGCGACACGATGAGCCGCGAGCAGTCTGTGAACGGCCTGCTCAACGTCACGCGAACGCGACGTGTAAGCCCGATATAACACCTCGAACGGGAAAGGCACAGAGGTGCTGAACAGGTCGTCCGCCCGATCCTCCGACAACCGGTGCGAATAGCCGATCTTGAGCATTCCGGGGATGGCTTGGTTACGGAGAACGTACACAAATCCGGCCCCTTGGCGCTGGGGTAACAGCAGCTGACTGGAGTCCTCGGGCGAGCGTTTGGTCTTGGACTTGGGTGACGCGAAGCCAGTCATGGCTGCTGGCGGGTCGTCAGTTTCCAACACAATGCATCGGCCAGTTCGTTCCTGCGAAGTGACCAGTAACCGACGCATGAACGACGAGCAGTCAGCCTCCGCTAAGCGCGCACAGCGCTCCAGTGCCTCACGGAGCGCAGGAATCTCCCCCGCCCCATCCGGCTTCCAGCGCTCCGGCAGGACGTTCTTGAGAGCCTTCGATGCGAACTCGGTAAGAAATCGGGCCAGTTCGCGGCCTACCTCAACACGTAAGGTGCCCAACTCGACCGGCCCCAGGTCCTTCGAGTTGTCGTCGTCCAGGTCCGCCGAATCGTAATCAGCCACCCTGATCACATCGATACAGATACCGCCCCGTCGACCGATCAACAGCAACTCACATGCATGGGCAGGGTTGCTCATGTCAAATGTAAAGGACGCTCGGAGGCCTGGTGCACCCGTCCGTGGCCTGCGACAAACCAAGGTCAGCCGATCGGGTGTGCCGGGGTCACTCTCAACCCCGAGAGGCACAGCCCCCTCGTTCAGGGTCGCTACAGCCGCCCTCTCCTGATCGCCGTGACGCACCGTAATCACCCACCAGGGCAGCGGCCCCCACATACCGTGCACGGCATCGGTGCCATCACCCCATACACCGGGCACCGTGTAGGTGTCATCGGAGGACCAAGGGCGCAACGCTATCCCGCGGCAGGACCAATTCGCTGCGGTTGCAAGACAGCACTCCTGCAAATGTCTCTCGTACGAGTGCTCAACCAGCAGCTCGCGTTCCAGGGCGCATAGCCCACCGACGGCCACGGAGATACGTTCGAGCAGGTTCTCGATTACTTCCAAGGCCCGGGGCGCGTGCCGCTCTAGCTCTAGACCCCATTCACCGGTATGGCGCAGTACCCGCCGTGCCTGAGTCCCGCGGACCAGGTCGCCACCTATCGCGTACAAGTGCTTGGCCTGTATTGGGCTGAACGACAACCGATCGGCCCAACGGTCCCAAGCCTGATTGCTCACTGTGTTGCTCAGGCCGAGCGCAGCGAGATTTCCGACCCTGGTATTGGGCTCCGTACGCAACGTGGCCCACACGTCGGGATAGTTCTGCAGCGGATCCGACTGCCAGGTCCGGCTGTTCCCGAGCCAGTCGGGGTTATCGACGCCCCAGCGCCGCACCAATTCTCGCCTCAGCTTTTCCTTGGAAACCGATCTCAACTGCCGTGCAGACCAGAGTTCCAACATTAGCTGGTAGGTGTCTTCGGGGCTCCAAACCCGCGTACCGCCGTTGAATTGGCGCGATCCTACAACCCCATCCCACTCCATTCGCCGGTAGATCTGCATAACGAGATCGGTCAGCTGTGGCTGGAAAGCAGCAGAAGTCTTGTTGTCAACCAGTACCTCGACAGTAGCGGCGATCGTACGACCACCTGCAATCAGAGCAGCAATCCGCGCAACCAGAAGCGCGCGGGTCAAGCCCGGGTCACCCAACTCGGGAGCGGTCTCAACCGCACCAAACGCAGGATGCTCGTCCTGCTGGCCGATAAGGCCCTCACAGACCGTCGCAATCCACTCATCACGTTGCTCAGCAAGATTCTCCCCAGAAAGCATCCGCCGAGTATCCCCCAGCCCACCGACGAGTTTGATCCGTCGTGTAAACGTTTGGGGTAGCCATAGATTCGCGTCATTGCTCACCGCCGCACAGGCGCTGCCGCGGGGCGTTTCCAACCCCTTCTCTCTTGAGGTAGCGCAGGCCCCATGACGTTCCGCGAATTATCAACCAGGGCTGTGGAGACAGACTTGCCGAATCAACAGCTACCAACATCGAGTCCACGATCCAAGACGACGTCGAGCTCGATGGCTGAACGCGAACGCCGCCCGTCCGCGGCTGTCCCCGCTCAAGACTGCAGGTGCGCTAGGAATTCACTCGGCTGTCCGTGCCAGGTGACGACGAGCTGTTCTCGGGCACGCGTGCACGCTACGAACAGCAGGCAGCGTTCGCGTTGTACGTCGAGGCGGTGTCTGTGTTCGTCCTCATCCACCGGGGTTACAGCTGCGGGTTCGGGGACTTGTTTCGCGCTGACGCCGGCCGCGATCAGGCATCGGTATTCGAGGCCCTTCATGCGATGCATGGTGGCAACGGCGATGCCGGAAAGGTGGCGGTTCTGGTCCAGCAGGACGGCGTCTAGGTTTGCTGCCCGGAGGGCCTTTTCGATCTTTCGGCCGTACCACTTTGCTCGGACTGCGATGCCAATCTCTTCTGCGGCGATGCCCTGGTTCGTCCACTTCTGGAGTGTGCCGACAATGTGGGCGATTTCGGCTGTGGCGGAATCGAATCCTATAGAGATGGGTGTGCGGCCATGGACATCGGAGCGGGAGCCGGCGATGGAGTCGAGGCCCTCCATCATGTCGTCGACCTGTTCGCCGTGTAGTAGTGCAAGGCTCCAGCCCAAGATTTCTGCGGTGGTGCGGTAGTTGATGGGAAGGCGACGGCTGCGGCCAGCGATGGCGATCCCTACGTCACGGAGAGTGACTCGGTTGTCGTAGATGCGTTGGTGGGTGTCGCCGGCGATGAAGATGTCGTTGGATGCGAGAGGGACGGCGGCGCGTAGCATCCGCCACTGGTCGGGGCTGAGGTCTTGGGCTTCGTCGACGACGACGTGGCGGTACGGTTTGTCGTTGCGTTCTGCGAGTAGGCGGGTGGCTTCGCGGGCTACGGTTTCGTGAGTCCACCGACTGGTACTCGAAAGTTCCTGCTCGAATGCGGATATCGCGGCCCAGGCACGGACCTTTTGTTGTGGTCCAAGTCGCTTGCCGCGGCCAGGGCGTTTGGTTTCCTGGTAGGCGGACAGCGTGGAGAGTTGTTGCGCCAGAATGACATGCCGCCATTCCTCGGCGAGAAAAGCTGCGGACAAGCCCGTTTCGAGGCGTTCGGCGATCTCGGTCCAGATGGCAGTCTGTTCGTCTTGGTTGAGGATGCTGAGTCGGCCGTGTTCCGTGCTGACCACCTGGTGTGCGAAGCGGTCCACGTGAGTGAACGTGACAATCGAAGATGACCATTTGCCGTCTACGAGGACGTCGAAGTCTTCTTCCATCGTGCTGGCGAGGTTCGCGGTGAAAGTGGTCACCAGCACCTTGCCTTCGCCGCGTTCGACGAGGCGGCGGGCTCGATGTAGCGCGACCACCGTCTTGCCAGTTCCGGGACCGCCCGTCACTCGGGCTGGACCGGTGAAGTGGGCTTCGGCCAGTGCGCGCTGCGTGGGGTGAAGATAGATGCGCCACAACGCGAATGGGTCGGCGAAGGCGGCCATTAGTTCGTCCGGGCCGTCCACGAGGGCCACACGGTCGGTGCTGCGGTGGATGGCGGAATCGAGGTCGGTGACATCTACGGGAGTGCCAGCGGGGGTGTTCACGCCGAGATGCGACCAGACTTCGTCCGGGGTGTAACCTGCGGCAAGTCCGTACAGCACCTCCCACTGGGTGGTGGGCAGATAGTGTTTGGCGGCTTCCAGTTGATCCACGTCGGTGAGGGCGCGAGCGAAGGGCAACGTGGTCTCGTCGATGCCGAGGCGGGTGAGATCGCTGTCTTTCACGTGGGCCAGCAGGCGTGACGAGGTGTGTTCGGCCGATGCCTCGAACACTCGGAGCGCCTCGGACATGGCGTCGTCGTCACGGATCTCGATGCGATGGTCAGCGTGGTTGACCGAAATCGAACGGCGGCACGCCCACTGGTAGGCGTCGTCGTGCGGGAGGACCTTCAGCAGCGTGTACAGGTCGCCGGACTCCGGGGCGAGCACGATGCCACGCCAGAAGTCGTCGATTCGCACCGAACGGTAGCGGCTGTTGCGGGCGTTCTTGATCTTCTCCAGGTGGGCGCCGGTGTTCTTGGTCGACTCGAACTTCGTTAGTAGGTCGACGGTTCGCTTCTGAACGGGTGGTTCGAGTTTGGCGAAGTCGAGCATGAAATCGCGGTGGATTGCGAGCTGAGCCATGTCATTCCCCGGTGTCACGGACGGCAGGCTCCCGCCAGTGGTGGCGGGAGCCATGGCCTGGCGGAGGTTCCAAGGGTGAGGCGTAGTTCTCACCGTCCTGCAACGGATGATCGAGATCGACACCGGAAGAAGCCATCCGGTCGTAGGACGCCAGAACCAGATCCTTAGTGCGGTAGGTGCCGTACTTGGCGATCTCGTTGTTCTTCAGTCCGCCGCCCGAGTCAGACTGGAACGTATCGAGGATGTATTCCACATCGATGCGACCGATCCCGTACAGGTGGAAAAAGTATGCATCTAACTCGGCCCGTATTTCGGTGCGGCGGTGCTCATTCCAGCGGAAAGGTGGGCCATCGTCGCCGAGATCTTGGGCCAGCCCCTCCATGTCATAGGCCGTGTAGACGAGTTCGAGAACGCGGGGTGTGATGAACGTCGTGTGCGGCTTCAGCATCGTCGGCGTAGGGACTGGAAGCTGCTTCCAAATGAACAGTTTCATATGGGCATCGCTGACCTTCTGCCGACTGACGAAGTCGAAGACGAGAGAGCTCTGCGCAGCGATCAGTGCAGCAACAAGGTTCGGTGCCACATGCGGGAACATCAAGGGAAATGTGTGCATGGCGGGAGTACGTGGAATAAAGGCTGGGATGGCGGTGCGCTCATTCGTTGACGCCGTCACGTCGCACCATCCACACAGCCATTGTCGCGTCCAGCTCACCTCATTAAGCCGAGGCGTCAGACCCAGCGCCTTAATCTCTTTCCCTTTCCGCTTGACTGGGATGGCGTCCTCAGTCGAGATCCAGTTTAGGGAAAAAACGACGCGGTGAGGATCGAGGAGATCATCCTCATCCAGATACCGGGGTTGGTTTTGTCTATTGACAGCCGTTTCGCTCTTGATGACGTCCGCAGCTCGGTGGTTGAAGAAGTCGACCATCTTGGCCTCGTAGACGGGTTGCATGCTTTTTCCATCGAGCTCGAATATGTCTCCCTTGAGCTCCCACCCATCGCGAAGGAGCTCTTCGCGATTATGTAGCAGGTCTCCGTCATTGGCATTCCTGAAGAGATACTTGAATTCGATACGCCATGGGTTGCCACTACCCGGGCTCTCATCGCGCAACACCGGAAAACGTTGATATATGGCGATTGTGAGATCGGCGTCGCGACGGGAGCGGAAGATAGGAAGGGTGCCAGTATTTGGACTCAGGAGGGCGATTTCTTTCGAATCGAGGGGGAATATCTTACTAGTGTCGTCGAGGTCGTCAGCATGCGAGAGAAAAAAGGCGAACTGTGCTGCGGTCTCATGAAGGCTCCGGCCGAGGAGTGAAAGCAGGCAATACTTCTGACCAGAATGCACTCCCGCGAACTGCTTGTTGCGATTCTCGAAATCGTAAAGGGAAGATATTGCTTCACGTTTAGTGAAGTCTCCGAAAAGAAACTGGCCGCCAGCGCTTGTCGCAATGGCCGTCGGAACGATGCATCCGAAGCGTCCATTGGGGTCAACAATCGACGAAAATCGCTCCACGAACAACTGGTCGGCCTGCAGTTTTGTAACTCCGCCAGCAGTAAGGCTTTTCGCGCACAGCGGAAATATCCCCGAGGTTGCCGCGAACATCGAAGTAGACTTCAGTTTGCGTCGCTCGCCTCGGTATTGAACAGCGGCTTCAGGGTTGTCCTTTTCCCACTCTGCAATACGCCGCCCACGGGCCGTTCCCGAGATCGCGGCGATCGAAGGCTCTATGCCGTCGAAATATTTCTTATCCTCCCACTCGAGCCGTTCCCACGGGGGATTGCCCAGCACACAGGAGAATCCGCCCACCCATCCTGTGACTGGATCGACGTCGACTCCGGAATAATCCTCCGGCACTGTGAAGATCTCGGGAAACTCCAAATGCCAATGGAAGAACAGATAGCTGTCGTGCAATCTCCTGATCTCGTCGTGAGTGGCTTGTGGCGCGGATTCCTCGTGCGGATCCTGCAGAGAAAGGAAGACATCTTGTGTGATGGCCGACGGTGCGTCATGAGTCTTGTACCACAGGAAGGCGGCACACCAAGCGTCCGCGGTGTGTAGAGCATGCTGGTACTCCGCCGATGTTCCCCATGCCGCGTAGGCGGCCTCTTGCTTCCGAACCTGTGCGAGATGTGAAGCGTGAGTGCGGGTAATACGCCTGACCTCGGATGCGAAGGACGTATTGCTGACTTTCGGGTCGTTGTTCAGGTCCCAAAGCCCCCCCTGGCCCTCATGCGCCTTCCGGTTGAGCATCTCCCAGGACTTCGAGATTTTCGGGTCGTCGCCTTCAACGGGTTTGAATGCCCCGTCCGGAATGCCCTTACGCAGGGCTGCCGGTGTCGCACCGATCAGTCCATTGCCGTGCTTGACGTGCGCATCCAGGAAACCTAGGGCCACACCGGGTTCCATAGCTTCCAACCACAGGGACACTTTGGCCAAGTCCACAGCCATCGTGTTGAGGTCGACACCGTATATGCACCGTCCAATGACCTCATGTAGCGCGTGTCGTACCGCCGGCGGAGT
Source organism: Nocardia sp. CA-135398 (assembly GCF_050955845.1). Classification (NCBI taxonomy): domain Bacteria; kingdom Bacillati; phylum Actinomycetota; class Actinomycetes; order Mycobacteriales; family Nocardiaceae; genus Nocardia; species Nocardia sp. CA-135398. Next base: position 156,090 of record NZ_CP192084.1, read on the forward strand.
CGGTTCTGGGTTGTTCTCACGCACGGCCGCTACTCGTTTCGCGATGCGGCGGGCTGCTGCGACGAGGAAGTGGCCGGAACCGCAGGCGGGATCGCAGACGGTAATAGACAGCAGTTCGGCGACGATCGCCTCGGTCGGGCCGGCTTCGCCTGCGGTTCGCGCCTTTTCAAGGCCACGGCGCTGGGCGTCGTCAATGACAGGGTCGAGTGTGGCGTCGAGCAGCGGGTCAATGAGAGTTGTTGGCGTATAGAAGGATCCGGTCTTCTTGCGGTCGTTACCCAGTCGGTTGACAAGTTCGAAGGTGCTGTCGGCGGTACGTTGAGGCACCAGTTCCAGTAGCGATTCGTACACCGATCCGAGTTCCTCGGCGTCCATGTTGCGATAGTCGACTGGCCTCCATCGGCGGGAGTCTGGATCCCAAACCCGCGCCAATGCGCGAACCGCATCCAGAAGGTACTGATTCGCAATAACCAAGCCGCGCAGGGGACGGTCGGCCGGGCGATCGTCGAAAAGGCCACCCAGCCCGGGCAATCCCAGCTCGGGGCGGCCGTCTTCGTCGCTGAGCGCGTAGAGGACGATCGACAGTGCGCGGTACAGGTCGGTGTGCGCGGTTCCGCGGCGATTGCGTGCCTGTTCCCGGAGGCGTTCGGTGGAGAAGTAGCGCCGGTATCGTTCGCGCGCTTGCGGTGTCGCTGCGGGGGCGTGCAGGAGGTCGCGGTCTTCGATGACGAACAGGAAGATCAGGCGGTACACCTGGCGGAGCAGGGCGGTGCGCAAGGTCTCGTTGTCGACCGCGCTGAGCGCCTCGTCGTTGGCGGCGTGCTTGAGAAATCCGGTGCCGAGCGCCACGATTGCCTGCTGCACACCGTCGCGGTACTGGTCCAGCGCCCGCACACCGGTCTCGATGGCTTTAAGCCGCCACTTCTCCAGCCAGCACGCCGAGGCGGGCTTGCCGTCTCCGACAGCGAAGCGGGAGACGTGCAGCAGCCGGAACAGCAGCACGAACTCGCTGAACAGCTCGCCGTCGAAAATGGCTTCGAGGTCGAATTCGACGTAGGAGGCGGTGGCGAAGGAGCTGGAGTCACGCAGCAGCCGTAGTTGGCGACCATTGGTGAGGATCGCCCACAGCTGGGATTTGGTGCGGTTCAGGCACTCTTGCACCAGCGATTGCGCGGGAACCGAGCCGTTGCTGGTTTTCTTGTCAAGCTTGGCATCCCACGCGATGAGATGGATCGGGACATGATTCCAGTGGTGGCTGACGGCGAAGTGCTTCTCGCTGTCGTCCGACGAGATGCCGGCCGGTCCAACGGCGGAGAGTCTGCCGAAACCCAGTTCGACGAACAGCGGCTCAAGCCACTGTGTTACCGCGATGCCTTGCGGATCGGTGGGTGCTTCCGTGTCCCGGGTGGAGGGCAGTTCTTTGCGTATTTCCCGCCACGCGGATTTGAGGTAGTCCCAATGGCGTTCGGCTTCGTCGCGTACCGATTGCATGCCAACCACGCCGTAGTCGGCGGGTTTGGAGCCATCGATGTCCTTGCCGCTGGCGATACGGTCTAGCATTTCGACGGGGATGAGGCCGCCGATGGATTGCACCGCCGAATATCCCCGTTCACGTCCCACCGCCATCAGGCTTGTCCTTCCCTCGGGGCCGGAAGATATACGTACACACCGAGAAGGTCGGCGCCCGGTTGGGCCTGAACCTCGACGCCGCCGATGATTTCGCCGTATGCGGAACGGACGCGCCGATGCGAATTTCGCAGGCGTTCAGCCAGTTCCACGCCCCGCTCGTCCAGGTAGGGACTGACCTTGTCAGCGAGGCCATCGAGGATGCGGGTCATGGTGCGTTCCCCGAGCAGCGGATCGGTATTGACGGTGGCCTCCGCAGACAACAAGGCGGTGGCCGCATCGGGTGACAGCCACGCCGCCTCCCCAGCGGCACCTTCGAAGCCGAACACGCGAGTGTCCTCGGCCACCAATTCCCTACTGCCGCTTCGGGATCGCAAGGACAAGTGGAATCGGTAGCGGACCAGCAGGAGCGTGGTGCGGATGCTGACCGCGTCGGTGCGAATCACCCCGCAGCGCCGGGCGGGGCGGCGGGAATCGTCTGCGGTCACTTCGAGAGCCGCGTTGAGCACGTAAGTGGCCAATGCTGCGACAACGGGGTCGGTGCGCACCAGTGCCGCCTCCCCGCGCGTGACCGCCGCGATAGCACGGAACGGCAGCGTCTTACCGTTGGACACGGTACCTGCCCCGACTCCGGCGTCGAGGGCGTCGCGCACGCCGAGCGGGCAGCTGGACAAGTCCGCGGTGAAACCGCCTGCGCCGTCGTCTCGCAGGACGGCACCCAGCATGGTCAGCGCGGTGCGAACGAATTCGCCGACCTCTCCCGGGTCACCCAGAGCGTCCCGGCTGGCGGCCACTTCTCGGGCCACTTCGTCGAGACGGATGGCATTCTGGGCGAACCGGGACCTGGAGGCCTTCTCCCGCTCGGCGGTCGAAATCCATTCGTGTTCCAGCTCATCGGCTTTCGCTTCGACCGCGCCCAGCAGATCGTCGATGGCGAACAAGCCTTCCTGCTGCCGGTCCTCCCCGCGCATCAGTACCCATTCCCAGATTGCGTCGCTGACCGCGGCCGACTGCTCATCCGGCACCGATACCGAGATGCCGAGAGAGTCGCGGATGCGACGGTGCTTCTGGATGAGCACGTCGAGGACTTTGCCGTCGATGCCGTTGTCGCTGCCGTACATGGTGATGACCTTGACCTGGTCGCGGCGCTGTCCGTATCGGTCGACGCGGCCCTCCCGCTGGTCGTGGCGGGTCGGGTTCCATGCCAGGTCGTAGTGCACGACGGCGTCGAAGGAATTTTGCAGGTTGACGCCCTCGGACAGGCAGTCGGTCGCGACCAGCACCCGGCGCGCGGCCGGATCGTCACGGGTCTGTTCGGCCAGTTCGTCGATGCGCTGGATGCGCTGCTGCGGGGATAGGGTGCCAGTCACCGCACGGACGTGCGTGTTCCTGCCGAGCTTGAGGTCGAGGTATTCCGCCACGTATTCGGCGGTAGGAATGAAGCGGCAGAACACAATGGGGTGATAACCCTCCTTGAACAGGGCTTTCACATGTTTGATAAGGACGTCGAGTTTACGATCTGCCTTTGGGCCTTCCAAATTCTCGGCACGGTCGGCGAGTTCGGCGAGCCGGTTGACCGTCGCCTCCATTGCCGCGCCCGGAGCGACATCCATCCCCTCCAGCACATTGGCGTCGATATAGTCGCGGGCTCCGGGGGCACCGAGTTCATCGGCCTCTTCTGCGGTTGCCGCGAGCACTGCGGCTGAACGGGTGCGTAAGGTCTGAGCCGCGGCTCGTGGCGAGGAAACCAGCGACCGTAGCAATGCTATTGCCGACCACCAGGCGATGCGAGCCTCTCGCTTGCCGTATTCGCCGGCGGAGACAACCCGGTCGCGTGCGTAGGCGATGGCGTCGTCGAGTAGGGCACGGTATTCGGGTGACAATCGGTAGGGCTCGTTGAGGATGAGCCGATCGGACGGAAAGGCGGTTTCCTCGTTCAGGTATTTGCGGATGTCGGCGCGGCGACGCTGAACCAGGTACTGAGCCAACAGTATTCGACCTGGGCCCTTGGTGATGTCGAGGGCGGCGAAGTCAGGTCGCAGCAGCCCCAGCAGATTCCGGAAAGTGGATTCCTTGCCGCTGTGCGGGGTCGCGGTCACCAACACGAGATGCCGGTCGGTGCGGGCGATCTTGTTCAGGAGTTCGAATCGCAGCTGGCGGTCGCGGGCTCCGGGCTCGTCGGAGGCCACACAGCTGTGGGCTTCGTCGACGATCACCAAATCCGGGCAGTGCTGGACGAACTCGTCGCGGTGGCGGGTGGATTTGATGAAGTCGGTCGACACCACCACATGCTGATACTTCTGGAACAGCGACTGGCCCAGCTCGAGTCCACGTTCCAGGCGCGGCACGGTCGACGACAGCACCAGTTCGGCGTCGAGTCCGAATTTGCTGCGCAACTCGTCCTGCCACTGTTCGGCCAGGGCGGGTGAGCAGAGCACAGCGATCCGCCGGGCGTCGCCCTGGGCGAGAAGTTCCGCGGCGATCAACCCGGCCTCGACGGTCTTGCCGATACCTACGTCGTCGGCGATTAGCAGGCGCACCGTGGATTGCCGCAGCGCCATCAGCAGCGGAACCACCTGATAGGGCCGCGGTTCCACCGCGATCCCGGCGAGCGAGCGGAACGGTCCTGCGCCGGAACGGAATCCGATCCGCAATGCAGTCCGCAGTAGTCCGGCAGCGTGAGCGTCACCCAGGTCGGATGCTGTGGGGGGTGGGAATGCGGCGCTGGTGACCGTCTCGAATCCGGGGAAGACGGCGGCGATTTCATCGTCCGCCCCACCGAGCGGACGCAGCACGAGCATGTCGGCTTCGGATTCGGGCAGCACCACCCAATCCCGTCCCCGCGCCGATACGAGAGAGCCGACCGCAAAGTTGCTTGTCATCAGCCCTTGACTCCAAAGTAGCGGGGATATTTCCGGACGATCTCGTCCCAGGCGTCGTCGTAGCGGACACGGACTACATCCCAGCCCAGATCGAACAGGCGCTCCTCGGCCTGCTCGTCACGTTCAGCAATGTCGGCGTGATCGTGCACTGGACCGTCGATGAAGACAGCGACATTGCCTCCGGGTAGGAAGTAGACGAAGTCGGCGCGCGCGGCGGCGCCGGGCACCAATACTTGTGCCTCATCGGGAAGCCGAAATCCGTTGTCCTTCAGATACTTCGTAAACTCTTCCTCCAGCGTGGAGTCCGCACGGCTCACCAGGCGACGCTGCTGCTCGGTGCGGGACTCCCCCGGCCCGGTGGACCAGGTCTCGGCCGCGGCCAGACGCCTGAGCAGATCACGCGCCGCATGCCGATCGATCTCGGCGTGGTGGGGCTGGTTGCTGTAGGTGAGCAGGCAGTCGTAACAGCCTCGCGCACAAGCACCTTCGGCGCCGGAGCCGCGTAGATCGTTGCCGTCGGCGTCGAAATGGCAGATCTGGAGGGCTTCACGGGCAGCGTCTCGCAGAGCATGCGGTTCCGCCTCCAAACGGCGCAGCACACCCGCGCCACCCTCCGCCGCTTCAGTGAACAGAATTCGGTCACGCGGTCCGTTGTCCGGCGGAAGAAGTTCGGCTTCCAGTTCAGAATCCTCCAACTCGAACCGCGCCTCGATACCCCGTTCCAGCGCGAACATCACCGACAGCGCGACCGGCCGTTCCACCGGCTCGGCCAAGGTCAGCACGACGATATTGCGGCTATCTTCCACGTACGGCAGGACGCGTTTCTTGTACCGCTGGTTGCCATCGGCGTCGGCGACCCGCAGCTCCGAGGTATCGCCGGCGGCGTCGGCGGCGTCGGCTTCGTTCATCCAACTGCCGTCGGCAGGATCGAGCCAATACCCGTACGGCTCGTCCTCTTTCGCACGCAACCGGCCGACATTGGTGATCCGGACCGTCGCGGAATCGCCGTAAGAAACCGTTGCGATCCGCTGGTCCGTATTGAACACCAGCGCATCTCGGCGGCCGGGCCGCGCACCGTGCCGGTTGAACCGATAGGAGGTCATTAATCGGAAACCCGCCCGTCGCCGCTCTTCCTCATCGGAGGTGATTCGCTCGCGCAGTTTGGTGTACACGGTATGCAGCTTGAGCAGGCCGGTCGTCGGCTCGGGAAGGGGGGTTTTGCACATTTCGCAGCGGTCGGCGCGATCCTCGGCCGGATGGTGGTAGCCGCAGCCGGCGCAGCGTTTGGCGGCACTGGTCACCACGTCGGTCCCCGTGCCGGATTCGAGCTGAATCCGGTCCACTTGGTACCGGGCGCCTTCGTGGTAGATCAGTGCGCCGGGACCGAATTCGCGAATGGCGACGAACCGGGACCGTTGTAGGTAGTCTCCGTCTCCGAAGCCGCGCCCGGACGGGATGTAGGCGGCCAAGGGCAGGCGCGGGAACGAGTAGCCGGGCAGGAAACCCTCGCTGGCCAGGTACCGGTACGGGTTGAAGTCGGACAGCACCGACTTGCTTTCCGGGCCTTCGTTTTTCAGCAGATCCAACCGTGTCTCCGCCTCTTTTCGGCGGCTGGCCGCCAGCTGCCGGTCGCGTTCGGTGAGCGTGTGGTCGAGGCGGCGGCAGTTTTGTTCGGCCTGGTCGATCAGTGCGGCGCGATAGAGGATCCGCCATCGCCCGAACGCATTGTCGAACTTCACATGAGCGTGTTCGATGCACTGCTCCAACCACTGGTCGTCCCACCAGGTTGTCTCCGTGGAGAACGTCGACAGTAGCTCCCCGAACGCGGTCCGCGCGGCGCGTACACTGCGCTCCCGCACATCCCGGCGCATGATCTTCTCGATCACATGATCGTGCAGCGGCAACGCTGGATCGGGGTGACGAGCATCCTCGTCGTAGCCGATTTCGATCACGTTCGGAATCGCCCGGCCCAACGCCAAGCCGGTCTCGGCCAGCCAGATGGCCTGGATGTGTGACCGGACCAGATCCTCGTTGGCGAGATCCAGTCGTGGCGGCTGCACCTTGCCCGCCACCATCCGTTCGGAACGACGGAAGTAGTAGTGGTCGTGACTGTTTCCATTGGCGCAGTAGGTAACCACCAGCGCTGGCTGACCTTGGCGACCGGCGCGACCGCTTCGCTGGACATAGTTTGCAGGCGTCGGAGGCACATTGCGCATCAGCACGGCATTGAGCGATGCGATGTCGACGCCGAGTTCCATGGTGGGCGAACAGTACATGACCGGAAGCTCTGCGCGGCGGAAGGCAGTTTCTCGCTGTTTGCGCTTTCCAGGGTCGATTTGCGCTGTGTGTTCGAGGGCGCGCATGCCGGCCAATTCACTGGCGGTCTCCTGGTACAGCTGCCGGAAGAATTTGTTGACCCGCGGTCCGTCACCGCTAGCGTAAGTGCGGTTTACCGGATCGTGCACACCGGATTTCCCGGGGCCGGCGCGCCAGACCATGGCTGCTGAGGCGACGCGGTAGCCGACACGGGCCGGTTCTCGGCGATATCGAGCGCGGCCCGTCCGTGTTGGTTCCACGGTCACTTCGGTGACCAGGCCGGCATCTGCCATCACCTTCAGAAGGTCGGCGATGATCACCTGCAGGTCGTCGGTTTTCAGGCCACGGAAATGCTTGCGTCGCAAATATTTTGCGAACTTGCCGCGGCCGGAGAGGAACAAGCTGGAACGGTCCATGCCTGGCTTCGACCCTTGCGGATATGCGGTGCCGATGCGGGGTCGATCGCTGTCCGACAGTGCCCAGTTGTCGCGTAGCCGTTCCTCGCTGGCACGTTTGAGGGTATCGAAATCGTCGCGGAAGTGCTGAACGTCGATGGCCAGGCCCCAGCGCATCTGGTCTAGCAGGACGCGCATGATCTCAGCGCGCTGTTCGCTGTCGGCGTTGCGCAGCGGAGCGCAAATTTTACTCCACCGGTCCTGTTGCGCAGCTGTCCATTCCACATCGGGATAGTCGATGCGCAGCAGGCCGGTCTGTTCGAGATTGGGCATGGTCACCCGCCAGCCGCGCTCCAAATCCAGGTATAGGCGGAAAGCGACGGTGTCACGAAGGGTACGGGCAGCGTTGCGTGCCAAGGCCGGCGCAGGATCGGGGACTTTGACGTAATCGGCGGGCCTCAGGCTCAACCCGTTAGTGACGCGTGAGGCAAGCTCCTCATGCTGGAGGCCCTCGACTCCGGCCTCCGTCAGTGCGCGATACAGGGCGCCACGCAATTGGGCGACCTGCACGAAGTCGTTGAAATGGCCTGCCTGAAGTGCGGCATCCTGCCGGTTGTCCACAAAGGACAACAGTTTCCGCGCCTTCTTGTCGAGGGCGTCGGCCGGTACCGTATTAAGAGCCCGCACGATCGACGCGGACACCAGTGACGTCGCAGACGATCGTGCCTCCTGGTCCAGCGACGCCAGGCGCGCGAAATCGCGACCTCGAGTCTGCTCGTAACTGACTCCGCAATGCAGGCAGAACAGGAACGGCGACGGAATGAACACTGCATGAAGCTCACCCGCGTCTTCTGTCCCGAACGGATCGACGGTCACAGGACGAGGCAGGCGCGGCAGATACGACTTGCGCACCGTGTCCTCGCCGTTCTTATCCGGCTCGAGCCAGGATTCGGGCAGCCGCCGATTCTCGATCGCCTCGACCACAGTGCGCGGCCAGGACTGCTCCGAATCGATGTACAGATGGCCGTCCGTACGGTCGCCACCCGTCGCATCGATGTTCTTGCGCGGTTCGTAAACGTAGCAGCCGTCGCGGCGGGTACGGAACACCGCCAAGTACTCCTGACCGCATTCGCGGCAGAAAGCCAACGGCAGGAAGATCTTCCTGGTTCCGGGCTCTTCGAGTTGATAATCCCGCGTCATCGAGCGTGAACGCGGGTCCTCGAGAGTGACGTACACCGTGTCGCCTTTGGACAGGAACTGATGCAGCCGGAACGCGAACAGCGGACGTCCGGTCACCGGGTGGCTCACCTGCGAGCCGGCTTCGAGAGTCTCGCGAATCGCGCGGGCGCACTTCTCGGCGGAAAGGCCACCGTGTCGCGCCAGTTCCGCGGCTGCGGTCTCGATCTTGGCGGGTCGCTGCCGGACCACGCGCCCAGACTCCGTTTCCTCGTCAAGTCCGAAATACGATTCGATCCAGCGGGCGAGCGGGTCCTTGACAAGGCTGGCGTAATCACGCGGGGCGGAGGCGGAAAGTCGTTCGGCTGGAACGGTTTCTGGCTCCGGGTCGGTGGCCCGCACCAACGTTTCACCGATCACGCGTTCAGGTGCGATGGTTGTGCCGAACAGCGCAGACGCCACTTCTGCCACCACCCGGCGTTGGTCGTCGAAGGATCCTTCGGTCGACATCGTGGCTGAGGTGCCGATGCACTGGAGAGCGTCGGCCTGGCACGCCTCACGGACGCGCCGGATCAGCAATGCCACATCCGCGCCTTGGCGTCCACGGTAGGTGTGCAGTTCGTCGAAGACGAGGAACTTGAGATTCTTTGCCATCCGGATCAGCGACTTGCGCTCTTCCGGGCGGGTAAGCATCAGTTCCAGCATGACGTAGTTAGTCAGCAGAATGTCGGGCGGGTTGTTGCGGATCCTGTCCCGCTCGATCTCGTCCTCCTGACCGGTGTAGCGGGCATAGGTGACCGGCTCCCTGCCCTCGCCGTAGCCGTCGGTGAGGTACTTCTTCAGTTCCTCCCGCTGGCTGTTGGCCAGGGCGTTCATGGGGTAGACGATGATCGCGCGCACCCGCTTGTCTGTGTCGGCGTTGTCTCGTACCTGCAACACACGATCGACAATCGGCACGATGTAGGACAGGGATTTGCCCGACCCGGTGCCTGTGGTAAGTACGTAGGACTCACCAGACTGGGCGGCTTCGATCGCCTCACGCTGATGCTGATGCAACGTGAGGGGAGTTCCATCGCAGAGGGTGCCGTCAACGGTCTTGTCCCGTTGGAAGATTCGCACGCATTCCTCGTGGAGGATGCCCGCGCCGGCCAGTTCGAGGAGGTGGCCGCCGGATGCGAAGAACGGGTTGAGTGAAATCCAGGGGTCCGGCCACTGAGACTTGGCCTCCAGGTCCTTACGGACGAATTCCTTGATGTCGGGGTCACGGATGATCAGGCCGCCCTCGGTGAAAGCCCGGTAATCGCTGATCAACCGCTGATGCAGCCCGAAAACATCCATGCCGATACCAGGTGACGGTTCCGGTTCCTCGACATCGCTGTCCGTGATCACGTCTTGCGCAACAGATTCCGCCACGGTCACGGCGCTGCAGTACGCGACCGGATCGTAGCTGTGCCAGCCCGCGATCTGCTCCTGCCCAACCGCAAACGACAGCAGGGCTTCACCAACCGTGCGCGCATCGTCAGGGCGGTCAGCCGGGTCCTTGGTGAGCAGTTGCTCGATGAGGCGCAGCAACCCAGGGGGAGCCTCTGGTCGTTGCGGGCCGATTGGCGGCACCGGGTCGTTGATGTGTTTGCTGGTGAGCTCGTATGACGAGGCAGCCGTGAACGGCGGTACGCCGGTGATCATCTCGTAGAGCACGCATCCCAACGAATAGAGGTCGGCCGCCGGCGTCACCATCCGCTCGGCACGGCACTGCTCGGGAGCCATGTAACGAGCAGTCCCGACCGCCACACCGGTGCTGGTCAGGCGATCTTCCACATCGCCTAGGATCCGGCCCATCCCGAAATCCAGCACCTTCACCGCGCCACCGCGCACCAGCATCACATTGGCGGGCTTCAGATCGCGATGCACGACATCGGAATCGTGGGCAGCGGTCAATCCGGCAGCGATCTGGGCTCCAATAGCGGCTACCCAGCTGATCGGCAGCGGGCCCTCACCGATCAGATCTGCGAGAGTATGACCATCCAGGAATTCCATCGCGAGATAGGGGATTCCACTTTCGTCGACCCCGCCGTCGATGGTGCGAGGCAGATTGGGATGTACGAGTTTGCGCATGATGCGGATCTCGCGTTCGAACCTGTCGATAATCTTGAGATCGGTATCGGAATCGAAGGTCTGGCCGTACCGGTTGCGCCGGATCAGTTTCACCGCGACAGATGCGGCATCGGCTGCATGCGTGTCCTCGGCGCGGTGCACCTCGCCCATATTGCCGCTACCGAGCGCACCAGTCAGGCGGAACCGGCCTGCGATCATCGTTGAGCTCACCGGTTCTCCTCATCGGTAACAGGCTTGAGATTTCCGCTGGTAAGTCCATCGTGCGCCCGGCGCGTGGCGTTTCGGGCTAGTTTCGCCAGGCGTTCAGCGGCGTGCTGTACCGCCTCCAACTGCCTGAAAATCGCGCCGTAGGTCCGCTGCGTCTCCGCATCAAGCTGGGGTACTTTCGCTGCCCGGGAATCGATGCGGAAACTGCCGCTGGATGAAGTGTTTCGGCGGGTGTTCGAGGCGCTGCGGATGAATCCGCGCAGGAAGTCTGCGTCGATTTGATCGGTATGCGAGGTCAGAGTGTCCTCATCAACCGATACCAGCCCATGCCGAATCAGCTCACCGACATCGAGGGCCATCGACCTTTCCCACCCGGGTGCTGGCGCGAGGTGCGGCAGTGCGTCGGTCAATTCGCTCAGCAGCCGGTCGAATTCCATTCGTGCCGTGGCATATTCGCTCTCGTTGTCCCCGCCATGTGGACCAACATACCGGGCAGGTGTCAGATCCACCTCGTCATCGAGCAATGCGACAGCCGACACTATGACCGCGTGCTCCCATGCGGAAGCCATGTCGATGTCACCATTCTCGTCGGTCAGATCGAGCATCCGCACTCCCTCATCGGACGGGGTCCGGCGCAGGACCCACAGGTGAATGGGAAGTGGGCTGCCCGCCACCGCGCCAGCAGGCAGCTGAACGATTGCCTCGATGTAGCCGTTACGGACCATCTCGGTGCGAATTTTCTTGCCGGACCGTCGGTATGCCACCGCTGATGGCAACGCCACGATGGCGCGACCGCCCGGTGCCGTATGAGCGAAACAGTGCTGTAACCACGCCAGTTCGCCCTCTGATTTCGGAGGGATGCCGAACTCCCACCGCGTATCGACCAGCAGGTCTTCCCGGCCCCAGTCGGTGAGGGTGCGTGGAGGATCGCACACAACAAGCTGGGCCTGCACGCCCGGAAAGCGGTCATCTCGCAGGGTGTCGCCGACTCGGGCTGTCAGGGGCTCGTCCGCTAGTGCGGCACGGTGTGTTACGAACTCGATCGCAGACGGCCGTACATCTTGTCCTGAGCGCTCGGTGTTTCTGCCTCCGACGGCCAGCAAAAGGTCGCCTTGCCCGCACGCAGGGTCGAGTACGCCCCCCTGCGGATCACCAGCCAGTTGAGTTATCACGCTGACCAGAAGCGGAGTGGAGACGATCTCTCCGCTGCTGCGCCCGACGGATCCTGCGTACCGTGTGGCGAGGTCGGATAGAAGTTCCAGCGGACCGCGATCTTTGGCGAGTTGCCGCACCAGTGTTGTTGCGGCAGTGGACAACCCGCCTTCACCTGTATCTCGAAGTTCCCGCCCCACTGCCGCGAAGCCAGCCACCATGTCGTCGCCGAACTGGGCCCGCAATTCTTGCCATAGTCCCACCTCATCGGAGACATCTCGCCCGCGTCCGGTGCGCCGCAACCACTCTTTGACCTCGGATAACGAGAACAGCGGGGCTAACGCTGTTCCCTCAATGCGATCGGGGAAGTCAGGGTAGCGGCGCCGCCAATTCGAGACGGCCGCCCGCGTAACTCCCGCCAGTTCAGAGATGTCGACCAGGGATACGAGGGGCTTCTCAGTCGTGGTCACATAGCCGACCGTATCTGCCGCGTTAGTCGAATGTCAACAGAATCTTGTGTTGATCGAGTTAACAAGATAATGTCGCAGCAGATTTATTAACGCGGTTGGGGTAGGAGCGAAAGAGACAAGGAAGGCACTTCGATGACATCCCGTACATCGGCCACCAAGCGAACGACGCTGTACCGCTTCGCGGAAGGAACCACACCCGCAGAGGCCTTGTGCAAGCTGCCGCGGGGATTTCGCAGGCGACACGTGAGTATTGGCCCGGTGAGTGGTCTAATGGTGTCCGGCCACTTCAAGTCCCCCAGCAAATGGGCGGGTGATCTGACGGTGCTAACCGACGAACACGTCTCGCTGCAGGTCCAACTACCGGGAGCTGTTCTACTGGTTCAGACCTCTCCGACAGACCTCTGGGCGTTGGTCTGGGGAGTGGGTTTCCAACTACTCAACCGGGACAAGATCGACTTTCGTTTCGGATCCGGAGTGGTCGCCCGCACCGCCCGCGCGAACAAGGTCAAGTCCGTCACCAAGACCGTCCTCGATCATCGCGCGCGCACCGATCAGACAACGCTGCCGAGTGGCAGCAACATGTGGGATCTTGGCGTCGATGGGTACTGCGAGGTGATCAGCCACATCGAGGCCACAGCGCAAATCGATGGATTGACGGTTGGCGACAAGGATATTCAGCTTCGGGCGGCCGACTCTCTCAGCCTTCCGCTGGCAAAGACGGCATCCGGTTTGGTCTCAGACCTCAACACGCTGCAGGGAATGCGTAACGGCCCGATCCTGCCCGGGCTGGAGGGGATTGAACAGCTGGTGGCACTGAAAGCCAATCATCCGCAGGTGCCCCAGTTGCATGAGCGTCTCGTCAGCCGGTTACTCGGAACCTCCGACGAGCCGATCGGTCTCAGCTGGCCCCACGAGCGCCTCGGCGTGCACGGTCCAGTGGTGAGCTGCAAGGTAATGGGATTCGGTGACCGCCAAGTCCGGGTCTTCGACGGCACGCCTGACATCGGCGACGTGCAAAAGTGGTTCGTAGGGCAATCGCCGGAAGCGGTTCGGCATCGCCTTCGCTCGATCACCCTGCAGCTCCACTGTGAAACGAATCCGACCAAAACCTCGGCGGTGTCGTGGCCGGTCACCATCCGGAACTGGCTCGCATTCGAGCTGCGCGACGGCGCTCAGCGCTACTGCCTGCACAACGGCGCCTGGTATCGCATGGATACTCGGAATCTCGAACGCGTTGATCAACGGACGGACGACATTCTGTTGCAACCGGCCAGCATCGTGCTGCCCGCCTGGGGCCCGGGGGAAACGGAAGGTGACTACAATATTCGCGCCGCGGATGTCATCGGCGGATATCTATTGGACAAGAAGATGATTCATACGCCGCTCCACCCGCGTGGCATAGAGTCGTGCGATATCTTCGTTCCGCCCGGCATCCTCATACACGTCAAGCGAGCCGATAAATCTGCCGCCATCAGCCATCTGCTCGCCCAGGCATTGGTATCCGCCGAAGCCCTCGCACATGATGAGTGTGCCCGCGAAGCATGGATGCGAAAGATCGAATCGGTATCAGGCGGAGCGGTGTTGGACGCTACGGCCACCGAGGTCGTGCTGGCCATCGCGAGCCCTAAACCGGTAACGACGAACACCCTGTTCACGTTCTCCAAGGTGAACCTGTTCCGGCAGTACGACCTACTGCGGAATCTGGGGGTGAACGTCCGAGTGGTCTCGATTTCCATCTGACGCAGTGCGGTATGTTCAACAGAGCGGGACACGAACGGTGAAGTGAATCCCCCGGCGACTCCGAAAAACCCGGGGAACATCAAAGTCTCCCGACATGCCGGGGGATTCAAAGTGCTGCAGCCAACTCCGCGATTCGTTTGCCCGCCGCGGGTGCTCAATTCACAGGTGCTGAAGAAGTGCAGTCCAATGAGGGCCTGCAATGTGCTGGCGAATGTTTCAACCGGTGGGCGGTAGCGTCCACCTTGCTCATTGAGGAGGCGCCGGATTCAACTGTGCCACTGCTGATTTCACGGGCGCTCGCTGCGCAGACCAGGTTCGGTTGATACGGGCGTCCGCCCGACACAAGCACCGATGCGATGCACTGAGAATTGTGGTCAGAGCGATCCCGTCGACACCGAGACGATGGATGTCAGCCAGGATATGCCCGCTGGACAGAGCCACCTCAGCCACGTCCGAGGCCGCGAACGCTGTTGGCGGCGTGGCGGCCGCCGGGCCGCCTGAGTCGGGCCGCTGCCAGCAGCTTCCCCTCGCCGGTGGCGGCGAGCTACACGTTGATCCCGGCCGGGACCGGCATTGCAGGAGAACAATTCCGGGCGCGCTCGCCAGTCAGCCATCGATCACGGTGGTCGTTAGAGGCGCCGCTGTTGATGAAACCACCAGTCCAGCAGGGAGTGACTGCTCCGGGGATACCAAAAGCGCTCGTCGATGCCGAGGGCCTGAGAAGGACATGCTTTCTGACTTCCTCGCTGGGCAGTGGACAGCTGCGGGGCTAATCTCGCGGGGTGGAGGTGGAGATCTATACCGATGGGGCTTGCAGTCCTAATCCTGGGCCCGGCGGGTGGGGTGCGGTGCTGCGATACGGACCGCGCGAAAGAGAAATCTATGGGGGTGATCCAGGCCCTACAACGAATAATCGGATGGAGCTGATGGCGCCGATTAGAGCACTGGAAGCTCTGACACGGCCATCGAAGGTGCGGGTTTACACCGACAGCATGTACGTCCGAGACGGGATCACCTCATGGCTGCCGAAATGGCAAGCCAACGGCTGGGTTACGAAGAAGAGGGAGCCGGTCAAGAACGCTGATCTGTGGCAGAGACTCGCCGACGCATGTGCAGGCCATGACGTCGAGTGGGAGTGGGTCAAGGGGCATGCCGGGCATCCACAGAACGAGCGGGCCGATCGGCTGGCTGTACGTGGCGTGCTCGAGGCAGGCGGATCCGCACAACAGCCCGGTAAGCCCATAGCGCGCGGTCCAATCGTCCGCGAGCAGTCCGCGAAAGTCGGCGTGCAATGCAACGCGCTTACGCGGGCCGGAGTGCGCTGCCAGACGTCAGCTGGTCAATCGGGGCTGTGCCATGTACATGACCCGGCCTTACAGTGTGGCGCGATGACAACGAAGGGACGGCCATGCGCAATCGCTACCGGAGGTGGGCGATGCAAAACCCACCAGGACGTCGAGAAGCACGGCGACGGTGGTCACCAATCAGAGTTCGGGCTGCTGGATCTGTAGCGCAACCGCGGGATCCTGAACAGCAACGGCGAAGCGTATGGTGTCACCGTGCCCGCCGCCGACGAATGCGCGCTGACTGAACCTACCAACGTCAAGTTGCTCCCAGGCCGAGACAACGACGATCCTGCCCCAACCGACTGATCCAACGAACTCAATGCTGTAGCGAGTCGTCGACAACGTGCAGGGGGCCGGCTCCGCGGAACCCCCGTTAGCTCTGCGGCGGACGTGCCGTGTGTCTGACACTCGCAGATGCTCTGAACCCGTTGGCGGCCAGCCATTCTCGATGCTCATCGCCGCTGTTGTCGGACGACCCGGCTCAGAATCCAAACGTCGTGGGGGTGCGCCGACGACGGTGTCTGTTGGCGCCCAATATGTGGGTTAGCTCAGGCTAATGAACAGGCGAATCGTGAAGCGCTAAACCGGGTTAGAGACCCGTGGAGCCGCCTTCTGTTTCACCCTCCGAGCCGTGTCCCGTCGTCAAGAACGCCTCCTTTCCCGAGCGGCGTTCAGTTGCTGTTGCAGGGTGCGGTCCGCTCCTGACACGTCGGGGTGCAGGCACTTGGTGAGGGCCCTGAAGACAGACTCGCTCAGGGCTGGTCCGACAGCGGCGAACAGCATTTCTGCCCAGCTGTTCGCGGCAGTCGATTGGCTGGTTGCTGTCTTCAGCTTCTTCGCGAGATCATCGCGTTCATCTTCGAGTTGCTGGATCCGCTCGTGCTGCCAACGGGCGGCTTCTTCCATGGCTCGGAACCGTTTTTGCCAGTGCTCGGCGGCACCGTGATCGCTGTCATCGGGTCGGTTTCGGGTCAGCGTGTCGGGCTTGGCGACGGCTGCCCCGAGCTGCTCGAATGTTGTGCATAGGTCCGCCATGACTCGGGCGTTGGCGGTGATTTGCCAAAGCTGATTCTTGCCGTCGTATCGGCGGCCAGACTGGGGAACCGCCTCTTTCATCAGGTTGAGAAGGTCGTGGTCGGCTCGGCTGAAGGCAATGATCCACTCGCTGTTCATCCCCTCGACTGTGACCTTCGGTCTCACCGGTCCCTCCCATTCCGATCAGTCTCCGCCCGGCTTCGGTAACTTGAGAATGCACGAATTATCGTTGCTTGCAGTCTCTTTCATAGCGCTGGGCCGGATCGAGCGTGGCGGCGCGGTGACGGCTGCGGCCAGCTTGCTGTTCTAAAAGCAAAGTGCCGCAATGGAAGACGAAGAGATTCCTCGGACTGTAGGCTTCTTGCGTTCGGCAGTGGCAGTCAGGGGGATGCAATGCTCGATCCGCGGGTTATATCGGTCGTCATTCGCCGGAAGGACTGGGTCCCAGAGGACAAGACTCTGGAGATCACAGTATTCGAACCGCGATCGGAGCGAGTCCGGGTGCGGTTCGGGAAGCCCAAGGACTACTCGTTCGGGTGGGACCGAGTGACGATTCTCGACCGGCCTGCGCCGGTGCCGCTGGGGTCGCACGTGCTGTTGCTAGTGGACGGATCAGCGGCGGACGCGACCGAGGCCTACCTGTTCACTGGCCTGCCGGAGGTCGGATCGTGGTGGCATGTGCTGAACAGTACGGGCGGATGGAACGTCTACAGCGCGGACCGGGTGCAGGTGCTACCGAATGCTGCCATCACCTCCGGCTCCCAGGATGTGCTGAAGTACTGGCGCACGGTGGCGGAAAGACTGACCGGCGATTCCGGCGTCCTGCTCCGAAACCATCAGAGCCTGAGCTTCATTCACGCCGAAAGCGCGTTGGCCCGGATTCTCGCGCAGGCACCGATCCAGCCCAGGCCGGACGACGAGATACCGCTGCCGGTATACCCGTTCCGCACCAACATCAGCCAGAGTGCGGCGGTGCTCAATGCGCTGCGGTATCCGATCTCGGTGATCGACGGCCCGCCCGGCACCGGAAAGACGCAGACGATCCTCAACATCATCGCCTCGGTGATCTGCCGACCCGGCGCGACGGTCGGGGTGGTGTCGTTCAGCAACTCCGCCGTCGACAACGTTTTCGAGAAGCTGACCAAAGAAGGCTTCGGGATGGTGGCGGCCAATCTGGGGCGCAAGGAAAAGCGGCAGGAGTTCTTCGACGGCCAGGGGCCGCGCAACGCCGCCGTTGATGCGATGCTGCGCGTTGGAAACACATCCGCCACCGATACCGCAAACGCACTCGGCAAGGTGAACCGGCGCCTGGCCGCGCTGCTCGAACAGGATCGCCGACGCGCCCAACTTCGCCACCGGCTGCACGCCTACCGGCTCGAACAAGCGCACTTCCAGTCGTTCTTCGACCGCTATGAGGTACCCGACGCCGACGACCTGCCGCTGCTGCGCCGTTACAGTGCGGGCAAACTGCTCGATTTCATCGCTGACACCGATCCGCGGTGGATCCGCGACCGCGGCTGGGGGCGGATCGTCGACACGATGAACCGCTATTTCAAGTACCGGGCGCTGCGCAACGTCGACGCCGGAGACATCGACGTTGTGCTCGGAATTCAGCGCCTGTATTACGAGAAGAAGATCGCTGAACTCGAGCGGCAGAGCGAGCGGCTGACCAGAACGCTGGAGAGCAAGAAGTTCGACGCGTTACTGGCCGACCAGGCGCAGCTGTCCCAGCAGCTGCTCAGGGACGCCCTGCGCACGCGGTACGGCTCATTGTCCCGTACGGTCTACACGTCGTCACGGTATCGGCAGCAGTTCGAGCAGTTCACCCACGACTACCCGCTGATCCTGAGCACCTGCCATTCGCTCCAGAACAGCATCGGACGCTCGGCGCTACTGGACTACCTGATCATCGATGAAGCATCACAGGTGGATCTGGTGACGGTGAGCCCGGCCCTGGCATGCGCGCGGAACCTCATCGTGGTCGGTGACCTGGAACAGCTCCCGCCGGTCACGAAGGACCTCACCGATCCTCCGCCGGCACCCGATCCGGTCTTCGACTACCGGCGCAGCGTCCTGTCCTCGATCACCGAACGATACAACGATCAGGTGCCCCGGGAGATGCTGCGTGAACACTATCGGTGCGATCCGGACATCATCGAGTTCTGCAACCGGAAGTTCTACGGCGGCAAGCTGATTCCGTATACGCGCAGCACACCCGGGTTCACCCCGATGACAGTGGTGCGGACCGCCCCCGGCAACCACATGCGCCGAACCTACGGCGACGACGACCCGAACTCGAAGGGCCGCAGCAACCAGCGCGAGATCGACGTCATCCGACAGGAGGTTCTCCCCTGGATAGCCGCCGATATCCCGCCACACGAGGTCGGGGTCACCACTCCGTACCGCCGTCAGGCCGACAAGGTGACCGACGCCCTTATCGAGTCCATCGAATCCGACACCGTGCACAAATTCCAAGGGAGGGAAAAGGACGCGGTCATCATGACCACGGTGCTCGATGACACCCCCAGCAGCCGGGCAGCATTGAAGTTCGCCGACGATCCGAACTTGATCAATGTGGCCGTATCCCGGGCGATGCGCTTGTTCGTCCTGGTCACACATCCTTCCGAGCTGCCGGAAAGTCGGCACCTGCGCGATCTGATCGGCTACATACGATACCGGGACCCGGACAACGCGGTCATCGACAGCGATGTGGTATCGATCTTCGACCTGCTGTACACCGAGTACACGCAGCGGCGGCGCGCAAACCCGCATATCGGCTGGGGGCGTACAGAGTGGCCTTCGGAGGACATCGCCCTCACGATGCTGGAGGGGGTGCTCGCCGAACCCAGCTACGGTCACCTGGCCATACACCGGCAGGTCTACCTACAAAATGTGTTCCCGCGCAGTCTGGACCGGCTCGACGATCGGCACCGCAGTTTCGTCCAGCGCCGATCGTCATTCGACTTCATCATCTACAACCGCATCACCAACGCGAACATGTGCGCCATCGAAGTGGACGGCCACAGCACCCATGAAGCAAACCCGGAGCAGCTCGCCCGCGACGGGTTGAAGAACGAGATCTGTCGTCGCTATGGCTTCCCGCTACTGCGCCTGCCGACCACCGGAAGCAACGAAGCCGCCGCGGTCCGCTGGTTCCTCGGCGGGCTGCCCTGAAGGCGAACACAGCCGCCCACCGGCGAACGAGAGGTCCGATCGCATGAAGGAAGCACGCTGCTCGTCATCGACGGTCTGCGGGCAGGACGGCACATTTACATTTCCGTGCACCCGACCCCGCATCGGCGCCGACAAAGCCATCACCCTCCTCCAGGAGCAAGACCGCGCCACCGGTACCAGGAGCATGGACATCACAATTGCCCTTGTGCCCGCAGTCCCGCCGGCCTTGAGACGACGGCAGCCTGAATCCTCGGTCGTGCACTGCTGCCACGATCGCAGGCTCCGGGAAACTGCTGCGCGCTTCGCGTCGCTGCGCGATGCCTACGGCACCCTTGACCACCCCTCCCTCAGCACAGGACGGTCAGTATGGGGAAGCGGGGGAGGAGTAGATGGCGGATAGGCGATCTATACGCAAGTAGACGAGAGAAGCAGTCGATGGTGCGCAGTGGGGACGGGTGTTACTTCTTCTTGTCGTGATCGACTTTCAGTCGAAGAGGAGGCAGCGACTTGGCTGGTTTGCTTGACGACGTAGTTACCGACAGCGTGTTGGAAACACGTGTGACTCTGGCCGCTGCGCTCTCAGGCGCGCTTCGGTAGGTGGCTTGCCGCTTTGCGGCGTTCTGGCTCGTGTTGCTCATCGGACTCACTTCCGGTCTCCAAATGGGGCCGACGCTCCTAGTGTTGCATGCTCGCCAAGCTGTAGCAGTGGCTGAGGACTCATTGCGGATTGAGTGTCAGATCGAAGAAGTGCTTGCGCTTGACCCATACGAAGCGTTCGTGTCGCGTGATCGCCGCTATCTCGATGGGACCGCCCACAGTCGGTAGACCTGGGCTGAACCGCACAAACCCTATCGTGACCTGGACCAGAAACTCAGCAAGGTCGATCGCATCTTGAATAGGCATGGGTGCCACAACCAGTTGCGTTTGGAGCTGCGTCTGGAGTGCCAGCGTGTAAGGCACAGCCTCGTCTTCCGGTACGCCGAGGCTCTTCAGAGCTTCTGGCATCGCTAGGCTGACGCCGTTCATGATTCTTGCCACGGCCTCGGGTTGACCCCACGCCGCAACTCCAGCTTCATCTGCGAGCACAGGCACGAGGTCGCCGCACCCTTTTGGTGTCATGTCCAGCTGGAAGATCTCCGGAAACTCCGCATCCGCGGAGTAGCCAGCAACAAGCAGCCCTAGCCGCATTCGTTCACATGTCTCGTCGTCTGGCGGCGTTGGCAACGCCGCCACCATAGGCTGGTATTTCTTCTCCCAGAAGAACTCTCTGAACCGGTCAGCGACCTCGGACATCTTGTAGTCCGGCTTCAAGTACCAGACGTCAGTCTCATCGCTGAAGCGTGCTCGAAGATCCTTGGTCAGTGTGGAAATCGAAGCCTGCGCGATGTTGCCGAGGCCCCAAGTCATCGCGGCAACGGGTAGCCCCTTGCGGAGATTGAAGATCTTGTTCGCGTTGTTGTAGACGTTCCGAGCAACTAGGGCACCGCCTGGGCCTGCCGTTGCTCCGACTGTTGACGCACTATCCGATGCGAACACAAAACCGTCGTTGACCTTGATGACCACAGCGACTGTCATCGGCACAATATCCCAGACCCGCAACGTCTTCGCGGTGAAACCGATAGCGAAGGTTCGGGTGCGACCTCAGCTCGCTGACGACGAATCTGACGACAACGGCGACGACACCTCCACCGCCGAAGACGGACGAAAACCGCTGAGTATCATGCTGGTTCAGCCTCCACATCTGACTACGGATCAGAAGTTCGAGTCGGCTCGGGTGACTAAGCGTCTTCGGTCGCGCGACCCTGACCGTCGACAACCTGGCTTATCGGTAGTTGAAACCGGGCGCTTTGACCTCGAACCCAACGTCCGGGACCAATCCCGTGCCCCGGTGCGGGAGACATCCCGTCACCCGGTACTGGTGGTGACGGCGTCACCACTCCGAAGATCGCAGCGGCAAAAGGTGTGGTGACTATGTCACCAGACAGGTGGTAGCTTTGGATCTCGTAACGTACTGAAAAGTTCTGAAAGCTCTGTTGCGGCCCGACATTTGGGTTAGCTCAGGCTGTTGACCAGGCCAATCGTGAAGCGCCGGACCAAGGTTCAACTCCTCCTTGGTCCGCCCGCATAAGTCCTGGTTATCCACCCTTCAGGCAGCCTCGACTTTGTGCCGAGTCACCACGGCGGTCACCACCGGTTCTTGGGCCCCACCATCGCGCCTCCGGGTGGCGCCTGTGTCGGGATTTCATGGTGGGGTTTTCCAGGTCTGGACCCCGCCTAAAGAAGTTTCGGTTCGTTGCGGGACAGCCTTTGTCGGATGAAACGTAGCCCGAATGTCGATGATAGGAGTTGTCGACAGTTGAATGATCTGGTCGACAGGTTGCTGGCAAACGTTGTGGTGGCTTTCTCAACTCCATGCGGAGAGCACGTCAGTGGCGTTCCATGCCAGGTCGATGGTGTCGGCGAGGGTGCGCTCGATATCGGCTAAGGACACTGCGACCAATGCTGTTTCGTGCGGGACGAAGCCTGGAACACTGGCGGCCCCGCGAGTGAGTTCGGCTAGATCGTGGTGGTCGAATGGGGTGCCGAGCCATTTGATCGATCCGGCGAAGATCACTCGATTGGCAACGGGGGAGCGGTCGGTGCCGATGAGGTCTATCTCTGGGTTGAAGGCGCGGTTCCACCAGCCGCCGACCGCGGTGATGTCTTTCCAGGGCAGTGCTCCCGCGAGCGCGGTCAGTTCGAGTGCATCACGCACGAGGGGTTCGACGGCTTTGCCGCGCCAGAAGGGCCAGCGTCGAGCGAACAACTCGTAGGCTGCGGCGACTCGCCCTCGGCGAACCAGGTCCTGAACCGAGCGCAGGGTTGCGAGGTAGAGCCGCAGGTTGCTGTCAGCGACTCGGTAGAGTGCCGGTTTCCCGGGTTTGATCGACAGTGGCTGGTCTACCGAGAGCACCTGCTTTTCTACCGAGAGACGATGAAGCAGAGGCGATAACGTCCCAGAAGGCAATGCGCCACTGCGGCTGCCCGCCGAAGCCGCGATGGTGGCGTGGGTACGTTCCCCGCTTCCGATCGCTTCGAGTACGCGCCGCGCTTGGTCGGGTGCGGGGAACTCGGCGAGGAGAGTGGCCTCGGGTACTCCGAACAGCGGCGCAGCAGGATCGTCGCATTCGCGTCGCACGAATTCGAGCGGGGACAGCCCATGCGGCCAGCTGCGCAAGATGCCTGGCAGCCCGCCGGTGATCAAATGTGCGTCGATGCTCTCCGCGGCGTCGAGGCCGAGAGCGTGGCCGACTTCGGCGGGGTTGAGCGGATCGAGGACGAGGTTGTCTGCTCGCCCGTAGAACGGGCGGTCGTAGGCGGTGAGGCGTTCCATCATATGGATGTCACTGCCCAGGAGTAGCAGCAACACCGGGCGTTGCTGCAGCAACCGGTCCCACGCCGTTTGCAACGCGCCGTCGAAAACCGTGTCTTGTTCTGCCAGCCAAGGTAATTCGTCGATTACGACAGTTGTCGGCGTATCACCGAGCGTGCTGGCCAGCAGCCGGAAGGCGTCGGGCCAGCCGCCGATTGTCTCAGGGAGGGTCTCGGGATTCGCTGCGATCCCCGATCTTTTCAATTCCGCGAGAAACGTCGCCAGCGATTCTGATACCGGCATACCCTTCGTGGCGGTGAAGTACAGATACGGTACTTGCTCTGCGTCGCAGAACTCCTGAACCAGTCGCGATTTTCCGACCTGTCGCCGCCCTCTGATCGCAACGGCCACACCTCGGCGGGATTCGGCGACACGCTGCAAGCGGGTTCGCAGAAGTCCTAGCTCGGTTTTTCGGCCGACGAAACCTGATGCTGCCACCGGAGCCCCTAAGGTAATCCAAATCTATGTAGACACGATCTATGTAGATTCAATCTACATTATCGGCGTGTCCAGTGGCTGTCGCCAACAAGCCTCGGTGAGACTGTTTGGGGGAACCCCAGTTCGCCCAGCGATGCCTCGACCGAATCCGGCGTCGATCCACGACGTAGACGGACGGCGGTACACGAGCCGGTGTCGGCACAGGGGCACCTGTAGATATGGTCGTTGCGATTCAAATCAAGGACGTGCCCGAGGAAGTGCTGGACGCTATCGCCGCACGTGCCGCAACTCGCGGTCAGTCCACTTCTACGTGCCCTGCTGGAACGAGAGTTGCGTGCTGAGCGGAACAAGCATCTGCTCGAGAGTTTGACAGGGCACGCAGTCTCGGTCTGGGCGATGCGCCACAATGTCTCGGTATACGACGCGGCCTACCTGGCGGTCGCTGCGCCCGGCAGGTTCCGTTCCATTACTACGACGAGACCGGGCGTCGGTGCGGCGCGCGATGCGCGGCCGACTTCGGGAACGGGAACGGTTCGCACCGGTGTGCCCGTTACCAGGGCACCGTTTCGGCGTCGTCGAAGAATCCGCCGGTTGGTCCCTCGTCGGGCAGGGCCGCGAGGTGAATCGCGATCGCCGCGCCCTGTTGTGGTGTGCGGACGCCTCGGAAGCCGTTGAGGTCGGTGGCGGTGAAACCGGGAGAGCAGCGAGATCTGGATGTGAAGTCCGCCGTGACTTGATGAACCAGGGTTGGCGACGGTCGTGGGCTTCCATACCCGCACGGCCGACGCCACGCACGGGACCGACGAACATAGGTGGCGTTTGGGTCGGCGTGCGGCGGCGGTCAGCACTGTAGGTCCACATCAGTGGCATTCGCGGCGAAGGATACGTGCACGTGGTCGTAGTGATTTGCGGTCGGGCTCCCACGGTCTTCCATGGACGACCAGCCGTTGCCGTCGTTGTATCGCTGCCGCCAGATCACGTAGGTCACACCGAAACGCTGCTGATTGGCCAGCACGAATTCGGCGATCGCATCGCCGTGTGCAGAATCAGATGTCATCAAATCGACTGCCAGACCGGCGCCGTGATCGTCGCCGCCACGGCCCAAAGCACCCCCGATGTCGGTGATCCCGAACATCTTTCCGAGCATGTGGCCCACCTGTGCCACATGCGGTTGGGTGCCGGCGAGTTCGGTCGAACACAGGACGCCTAGGTGTTTGATGTATTCCTCGGTCGACGGTCGTAGTTGCTCAGCCGCAGCTGCCGGTGCCGGCGGTGCCGTCGACGGCGCGGCGGCAGGGGCGGCTTGGACCGCGGCATGCTGAGCGGTCGGGTTCGCCACCCACAGCACGACTGCGACAATGGCAGCGATGCCACACGTGGCCACAACCACAGTTAGCGGAGTGCGCTTGCGGCCTACCGGACGTTTGCGGTGTTGACCAGGCATAATCTTGACTACTGGCTATCGTTGGGGACGCGTCACCGATAAATTACGAAATGATCTCGGAAATGTCACGCAGACGTGACCTGGTGCCGCTGGCTTGGAGGACCCCATCTCGGTGGTTCGTCCGTCGGACTCAGCCCGAATGCGATCACGCCTACCCGACCTCCAGACCCGATCCAGCATCCGGCCACTGTGCGGTCTTCTGCCGCTGACCGCGGCTCCCCCGCGC
Source organism: Nocardia sp. CA-135398 (assembly GCF_050955845.1). Taxonomy (NCBI): domain Bacteria; kingdom Bacillati; phylum Actinomycetota; class Actinomycetes; order Mycobacteriales; family Nocardiaceae; genus Nocardia; species Nocardia sp. CA-135398. The sequence goes on from NZ_CP192084.1 coordinate 181,244, forward strand.
CCGCGCCGCGATGCTGCGCACCATCGCCTGAACCAGCCACACCCCGAGCACTCCACCTGTCCACCAGGATTCATTTCATCACCGCAGTGTCGGAATGGAATGAAATGGAATTCCACGATGCTGAAAACCGTCAACCCACCATCGCCACCGGCACCCCGACGGGATGCCCGTTGGACAACGGGGACACATGCGAGGCCGCCGTCCCGGCCAGCGGCAGACCGGGCGCACCGCGAAAATACTGCGACAACCCCGACCACACCGCCCAAAAGCACTGCGCCGCAAGCGCCGAGGGTGTCTAGAGAACATTCGTGATTAGACACCCCGAGGGGCAGTGGAATCCGGATCCGATCGGACTTGCGGTCGGCGAGTTTCAGCTGAGGGCTTGACCTTGCCCCTGGGGCAGGGTTCGAGCATGGTGGCATGAGCGAGATAGCACAGCAACTGTCGGAATTCGTAGCGGCCACGGCAGAGAAGTTGGGCCTGCCGGGTGTGGCCGTCGGGGTGTTGGCCGGTGGTCGAGAAGACTTCGCGTGCCACGGGGTGACGAGTATGGACAATCCGCTTCCGGTGGACCGGGACACGATGTTCGTGGTCGGGTCGGTGAGCAAGACGTTCACCGCGACCGCGTTGATGCGGCTGGTCGCCGAGGGGCGGGTGGAGTTGGACGCGCCAGTGCGGCGGTATGTCCCCGAATTCGCGCCCAGCGATGCGGTCGCGGACGAGATCACCGTATTGCGGCTGCTCAACCATACAGCCGGGCTGGAATGGAAGCTCGGCGTCGACACCGGCGAAGGAGACGACGCGTTGGCGCGGCACGCGGCGAAACTTGGCGAGTCGCCGTTGATCGCGGAACCGGGAGCGCGGGCGTCCTATAGCCAGGCGGCGTTCAACCTGGCCGGCCGGATCATCGAGAACGTCACCGGATCGAGCTTCGAGCGGGCCGTCACGTCGCTGTTGTTCGAACCGCTCGGGCTGGCGCACAGCTGTTACGCGATCAACGACGTGATGACTCGGCGATTCGCGGTGGGCCACAACGTCGATGGGAACGGTGTGCTCGCGGTGGCCCGGCAGTGGAAGGACAACCGCGCCAACAATCCCGGCGGCGGTGTGGCGACGTCGGTGAGCGATCTTCTGCGCTGGGCGCGGTTCCATCTCGGCGATGGCCGGACCGAGGGCGGCGAGCGCATTCTGCCTACCGGACTGCTGCACCGGATGCGAGAACAAACCGTAGAACTGCGCGGCAGCACCTTGGGTGACGCATTCGGCATCTGCTGGTTTCTGCGTGAAGTGGATGGTGTCGCGACCATCGGGCACGGCGGGTCGGGCAATGGCCAGTTCGCCGACCTGCTCATCGTGCCCGAGCGGAACTTCGCGGTTGCCGTGACATCGAACGCGGGCCCGGATGCCGGCCTCGCGTTCAACCGGACACTGGTGAACTGGGTGCTCGAACACTACCTCGGCGTAATCGAACCCGACCCGGAACCGCTGCCCTACGACGCGGGGCGGGCGGCGGAGATCGCCGGGTACTACGAGAACGAGATGATGCGACTCACCCTCCACGCCGACGGGGCAGTGTTCACGATCGGATGTGCCATCAAACCGGAGATCCGAGCCGCCGCGGACACCGAAATGCCGCCCGACCTGCCACCGGCTGTCCTCGGCCTGTTGCCCGGCGACGCGGACGAGTACATAGTCACCGACGGCGGTCTGCAAGGACAAGGCGGGTTCTTCACCCGTGACGAATCCGGCGCCGTGACCGGAATCGATCTCGCCGGCCGGTTGTTCGCCCGGGTGCGATGATGTGCCACGCGCCTCGGCGCTTCAGCGAAGGGAGACGCGCATGATCACGATCGGGCAGCTCGCACGGTATGCGGGCGTGACGATCAAGGCCGTGCGCGTCTACCACGAGCGCGGGCTGCTCCCGGAGCCGGCGCGCGACGGCTCCGGCTATCGCCGCTACAGTGCCGAAGACGCGGTCGATCTGGTCAAGATCAAGACACTGGCACGGGCGGGTGTGCCTCTGGCGCGCGTCAAGGAGCTACTGGCCGCGAACTCCGAGGAGTTCGCGGCGGCGATCGCCGAAATCGACTGCATGCTCGCAGAACGCGCCGAAGAGATCCGCCGGACCCGCGAGCAGATCGCCGAATTGGGTTGCGGTGACCGTCTGTTCGTGTCCACCGATGTTGCCGAGTACCTCGACCGCCTGCAACACCTCGGGGTAAGCGAACGGGCGGTGCGGATGGAACGCGACATCTGGATTCTGTTGCAATCGGTCGCCCCGAAGCAGGCGTCCGAGTGGATCGCCGACAAGCTCGACGCCATCGACGATCCGCAATTCCGGGCCATCTACCTCGATTACGACGCGGCCTTCGACTGGCCCCCCGACGACCCGCGCCTGGTCGACCTCGCCGACCGCACCCGGCGGTGGCTGACCGCCAGGTCCACTGGAGCAGGCCGGACAATCCCGGCGTTGGACCCGAAACTGGTTCGCCTGGTGAGCGAATCAATCGGAATCACATCGCCGGCCTGGGAACGACTGACACAGATCGCACAAAGCGCGACCGTTGAATAACCTTTCTCTACGCGAAGGACACCACGGCAGTGCCGAGCTCGGTTAATGGGCGAGGTGGGCATGTTCCGGAGCGATGATGCGTGGATGGTCGAATCGGGAGTTGTCGATGACGATGTCGGCTCGATCCCACGGCTGCGAACGCTCGAAGTAAGAAATCCTCTGTCCAGGAAGCTGACTGTCGGGTGTGGCAGCGATCGTTGCTGCCCGTGGCGATGGGGGCGGGAATACGATCGGCTTTGAGTTGCGGGGCGACGGGGAAGCCCGTTGCGGAATCGAAGGGCTACAGGGATGACCGATTCCCAGCGCGGACCTGACGGTCAGCCGCCTGTGCCGGGCGGCGTCGATCCCGCTGCGCGGCAACCGGATCCGCCGTCAGGCAGCTGGGTGATGCCTGACGGGCGACCGGGCCAGGGATATGGGCCGACACTGTCGTATCAGCCAGCATCGACCGGCAGCGGCAGAACGGTTCTCATCATCGCCGGTGTTCTCGGGCTGGTGGTGGTGCTGGGGCTCGGTGTGGCGATCGGCTTCGTCGTCGGTCGTGGCGGCAGGAGCAGTGAGTCCACGGGGGCTTCGGCTACTGGGAAAACGGCCACCTATTCGATGAATGCGGTCACCAACGCCTGCGATCTTGTCGATCCCACGCCGTTGACCGAGTGGTCACCCACGCCGAAAGGTGCTCCCGAGCATAGGGAAACGCGGCCGAGCATCTACGGAAGCGGCGGCCTGAAATGCGATGTCGGATACACCAGCGCGACCGCTGGCGAGTTCCCCATGAACAAGGCCGGTATGAGGGTCGAGGCCGAATTCACCAACGGTACGGCGCCTCCCTACTACGACCATTGGATGCACGCCGATGTCGCCACACCCGAAGCGCAGTCGGCTTCCGGTGCGGTCACCGGAATCGGCAATCAGGGCTACTGGTACTCCGAAGTCAGAGGAAACCTCGTCGCGGACATGGCCTATGTCGTCTGTGTGCAGGATGGCAATGTCTCTGTGCGGGTGCAGATCTCCCTCGTGCGTGAGCAGGGCTCTCCCGCGGTGCGTCGGGACGAACTCGATTCGATCGCCAAGTCGCAGGTCCGCAGGACGCTGGACGGTCTGCGGGAGAAGTAGCGACCGGCGACTCGAGTGGAACGGTGCGGACGACCGATGGTGGCTGGAATACGATCGGGTCGGAGTTGAGGTCGACGGGGAGCCCGTTGCGCAACCGGAGGGCTATGGGGATGACCGATTCCCAGCGTGGACCTGAGGATCGGCCGACGCCGGACGGCGCCGATCCTGCTGTGCGACAACCTGATCCGCGAGTTGGCGGCTGGGACATTCCGAACTCGGGCATGTACCCGCCTGCCCCCGGGGCAGCCCTTTACCGGATACGCCCCACCTGGTCCGGGATACGGGCGGCCACAGTATCCGCCGCGAACCGGCAGCGGCAGAACGGGTCTGATCGTTGCCGGTGTGCTCGGGCTGGTGGTGGTGCTAGGTCTCGGTGTGGTGATCGGTGTCGTGGTCGGCAAGAGAGACAGCGGGTCCGCCGCTGCCCCGAACCAGTCCAGCACCTCGGCCTCGTCCACTGCGGCCACGACAGCATCCCTCCGGGAACCGGCGCCGGGAATCTATTCGATGAGTGGGATCACCAACGCGTGTGTTCTTGTCGATCCCACGCCGTTGCATCGTTGGTCCTCCAGAACATGCGCCGACCCGCTCCACCGAACGTGTGACTAACCTCCACACTGCAAGGAGTGCACCCATTCTGGAGTGCTGATGCTCATTGTTGTCCGCGGCCGGGCAATGGTGCGACGTCACTGGGTGCGACGTTCACGAATCTTCCCAGCAGTCGTTTGAATTGCGCGCGCTCAGCGGCATCGAATCCCTCGAGCAGGTCGTCGGCGGCGGCCCTGGCGATCGTTTCCGCCTGTTTGAACGCCTTCGTGCCGGACTCCGTCAGTGTGACGGCGACCGCTCGCCGGTCGGCAGGGTCGTCGCAGCGTTTGACGAATCCTCTGGACTCGAGATCATCGATCATTCGGACCATAGCGGACTTGTCCGCGCCGAGATGTTCTACCAGCCGTGTCTGATTCATCGGGCCGAGACGCTGCAGGGTCATCAGCACTCCGAAATGCCTGCCCTGTATGTCCAGTGCCGTGAGCGCCGAGTTGAACGCATCAGCCGCATGCCGGTGCGCTCGCTGCAGGAGAGGGCCGATGGCGTAGTCCGGTGTCGCGTCACGGATAGGCATGGCGGGAGGCTACCTCTCCGGTCGATCACTCGACCAGGTATATCTCACTTGATACTATCTCGTTTGAGATAATCTTCTGTCATGAACTCGGAGGATCCCGATGTCCGATCACACCACCACCGAACGAGCCCCGATCCGCTCGGATCCACCGAGACGCAACCAGGTACCCCACGTCGGGCGGGTGCTGCTGGTTGTCGTCGGCATCGCCACGATCGTCGTCCCCGTCCTGCTCGACGGAGTGATCCTGGCAAGCAGACATATGAACAATCCCGCTTGGCTGCCGCACGCCAAGCTGCATACCGCGATGGGTTTCTTCGCCGCCATCGGTCTGGGAGTAGGTGCGCTGATATGCCTGCTCGGCCGTCCGGCGACCGATCGCTTCAGCATGGCAACCGGCGCCTACCTCGCCGGCGCCTTCTGGATCGCGGTGCTCGCCGCGGGTTGCTGGCCCGGCACCTCGTATTTCTTCGTCGACGACCCCGTCTACAGCCATCCCCTCTATCGCCCCGAATTCCTCGGAATGCCCGACAACGTCGCCACCGCGGTTCTCATGATTGTGCTGGTCGTCATCGGGCTCACACTGGTCCTGAGGCGTCAGAAGACATCCACCGACTGAGCGCTGGCACAAGGTCGACGCGCCCGAACTCGGCGCGCTCGTCCGCGCCGGTGCCGCCCTGTGTCACAAGGGCAAACTGCTCGAACGTCCCGGCGAGACACCCGTATCGTCAACCTGCACGGCCGACACCACCGGAACCGGGGCCGCCTGACACATACGGTTCGTGGCGTTTCGACTTCGCTGGTGACCGGCAGTGGTGGTTGGGGAGCCGGACCGATGTCGATCCGGGGAACCGGGGTTTCAGTGCGTCGGACCGCCCAAGGGCCTTCTATTCGCTGCGCGTTCCAACGGTATTAGCTTCCGCCAATCAGCGATTCGAAAGCACCGGCCTGTGCGGCCAGCACCGCCGCCGCGGCCGCACGCTCCGGAAAACCGGCGTCGGCCGGAGTTCGCAACAGCACCAACTGGTGATACACCGGTGCCGTAGCCGCGACAAGCAGTGCGCGCGTATCGGTTTCGGTCGGGATCTCACCGCGCCCGATCGCACGCTGCACGACGATCTCGCACTGCGTATAGCGATCCTCCCACAGTTGCCGCAGTGCTCGCGCCGCGTCCTCCGAGCGAAAAGATACCGCGATCAGCGCCATCGCGATCGACGATGCCTCGGTGAACGAATCCTGGATCTCGCGGTTCAATTCCGCGAGATCACCGCCCAGTGAACCGGTGTTGGGTGGATGCCAATCCAGATCGCGTGCGGCGGCGAACACATCGGCGATCAGGCCACCTACATCGCGCCAGCGGCGATACACGGTGGTGCGGTGCACGCCCGCGCGGGCAGCGACCGTATCGACGGTCATTGCGTCGTAGCCGTTTTCGGTCAGTTCCGCCTCGACGGCCGCGAGGACCTGGGCGCGAATGCGGGCCGTGCGGCCGCCCGGGCGCGGGCGTGACGGCGGTGGGGCGGCGCTCTCTGTGACACGGGTCATGGGACTTATCCGGTTGCTCGGCGGGGCATCATGTGCGATCATCCTAACGCAACATTCGTCGCAGTAGTGAGGTCGCCAATGCTCATTCGAAGTGTTCACCAGGCTCAGCGGTCGCCCCTGACCGTGTCGTCCTCGAATGCTTCGGAGGTAGTTCGTGCCTACTCAGATCACCGCGCTCGCGGTCAGCAAGTCCTTCAACGGCCGCACGGTTCTCGATGCGGTCACCTGCTCGCTCGGCGCGGGTGAACGCACCGGGATCATCGGGGAGAACGGGTCCGGTAAGAGCACGCTGCTGCGCCTGTTCGCCGGATGCGAGCAGACCGATCAGGGTGAGATCGTCGTGCACGCCGAAGGTGGCGTCGGCTATCTCGCTCAGGACGAGCAACTCCCCGCGCACCTGAGCGTCCAGCAGATCATCGACCGGTCGTTGCACGAGCTGCGCCGGATCGAGGATCGAATGCGCCGTCTCGAACTGGAGATGTCTACCGGCGACGAGTCCCACCTTGGCGAATATGCCGAACTGGCAACGGTTTTCGAGCTGCGCGGCGGCTACGATGCCGATGCCCGCGTGGAGCGAGCCCTGCACGGTCTCGGGCTGGGGGTGATTCCGCGTGATCGAGCGGTCGGTGGACTGTCCGGCGGGGAACAGGTCCGTCTGCGCATGGCAGCCCTGCTCGCCGCCGCACCCGAGGTGCTGCTGCTGGACGAGCCGACCAACCATCTCGACGACGACGCGCTGACCTGGTTGGAGGACCATCTGCGGAGTCGGCGCGGCACAACGGTCACCGTCTCCCACGACCGCACCTTCCTCGAGCGAGTAGCAACCACGCTGCTCGAAGTGGATTCCGATCGTCGATGCGTCGTGCGCCACGGCAACGGATACAGCGGCTACCTCGCCGAACGCGATGCGGCTCGGCAACGCTGGGCTCAGGCCCATCTGCGCTGGCAGGGCGAGGCCGACCAGCTGCGCGAAACCATCGCCACCACGGCACGGCGGGTCGCACCGGGGCGCCCGATGAAGGACAACAACAAGATGGCCTACGACCGGGCAGGTGGCCGCGTGCAGCAGTCGCTGGCGGGCCGGGTACGCAATGCCGAGGAACGCCTGCGGCGGTTACTGGCCGATCCGGTACCGCCACCGCCGGAACCGTTGCAGTTCAAGGCGGTTCCCCCGGCTGGACACGCGCATGGGGTCGTCCTGGATGTCACCGATATTGCGGTGGACGGCAGGCTCTCACCCACGAGTGTGCGGGTGTCCGCGGGAGAACGGCTGCTGATCACCGGCCCGAACGGTGCGGGCAAGTCCACTCTGTTGCGGGTGCTGGCAGATGAGCTCACGCCCGACTGCGGCACGGTGATCCGGCGCGGCCGAGTCGGTTATCTCGCTCAAGAACCGCGTCCCCATGTACCCGGTCAGACCTTGCTGTCCGCCTTCGCTCATGGCCGTTCGGGGCAGCCCGGCGATCACACCGAACGCCTGCTGTCACTGGGTCTGTTCACACGCGCCCAGCTCACGAACCGGGTGGAGAATCTGTCCACCGGGCAGCGGCAGCGGCTCGAACTGGCACGACTGGTCAGTGAACCATCGGAGCTGTTGCTCCTGGACGAGCCCACCAACCACCTCTCGCCCGGACTCGTCGAGGAGTTGGAAGCCGCCCTGGCCGACTATCGAGGTGCGCTGGTGGTAGTCAGCCACGATCGCCGGCTCCGAGACCGCTGGCGTGGTGCCCGGCTCGATATGCGCGCACTGGCCTCGGCCTGATTTCGATCATCGACCACAACATTCGATCGCTATCACTCACTGACAGAACGGATTCCGCATGCCCGAACAGCTCCCGGTCACCGCACCCACCGTGCTGCATCCGATGCCAGGACAGCCGCGCGTGGTACTGCTGAAACCCCTGGTCACCTCGCCGCTGATCGAGGTCGGCGAGTACTCCTACTACGACGACCCGGACGACCCCACCACCTTCGAAACCCGCAATGTCCTATACCACTACGGTCCGGAGAAGCTGATCATCGGCAAGTTCTGCGCCTTGGCCACGGGCGTGCGATTCATCATGAACAGCGCCAACCACCGTATGGACGGACCGTCGACCTTCCCGTTCCCCGCCATGGGCGGCGCGTGGTCGCAGCATGTCGACCTGCTCATGGACCTGCCGAATCGCGGTGACACCGTAGTCGGCAACGATGTCTGGATCGGATACAGCGTCACGGTGATGCCCGGCGTACGGATCGGCCACGGCGCGATCGTCGGCGCCGGTTCCGTGGTGACCGCCGACGTCCCGGACTACGGCATCGTCGGCGGCAATCCGGCCGCACTCATCCGCCACCGCTACAGCGCGGCCGACATCGATCGCCTGCTGGCCCTCGCCTGGTGGGACTGGCCGATCGAGCACGTCAATGCGAACGTCCGCACGATCATGTCCGGCACCATCGACGACCTGGAGAAGGCCGCGCCCGCGTAGGCGGTATGAGTTTGGGTGCGTCGGTATCGCGTCTGGGCCAGGGGCATGTTCGGCGGCGAGCCCGATCGCGTCGAGACCATTCTCTGGCCGACGCTCACGGCCGGTGTCGGGCGGTAACTTGACGAAGCTGAACACGACGTGCACACTGCTCTCATTAGAGAGCGATGCTCTCGATGATCATGGGAGTACGGACATGCAGGAAGTCTGGAAATGGGCCAACCTCACGCTGGCATTCGGGATGGAGTTGGTCGCGCTCGGGGCCCTGGGACTGTGGGGCTGGAAGACCGCCACTATGACTCCGGTCAAGGTCATGTTGGCTGTGGGCGTGCCACTCCTCGCGGCGCTGGCCTGGGGCCTGTTCGCGGCGCCGCATGCGACATTCGACAACCCACCGCTCGCTGTCGTCACCAAGGTCGTGGTTTTCGGCGGCGCCGCGCTCGGACTGTGGGCTGTGAGCTATCGAGCGGCCGCGGTCGTCTTCGTCGCCGTCCTGGTAGCGAATCTGCTGGCGATCAAGTTTGGGCACCTGACGTCGTGACGACGCCGCGCGATGTACGGAGTCCAGTAGGTGCCGTGCTGCCGCAGATCCGTACTGGTGAATCCGTGGGGTGCGTTGGGATCACGGAGAGAAGGAAACCGTCTCGGTATCGGACGTCGCCCAGATTCTCGAGTCGCGGGCGCAACTGCGGGGGCCGGTGATTGTCCGGTGGCGTTTGGCCTGTCAGGCGCGGTCATGGAGAGTGACCTGGTAGCCGTCGGGGTCGGCGAAGGTGAATGTCCGACCGAAGGGGCCGTCGATCGGTGCGGAGACGATGGTGTGACCGTCGGCGACGAGAGCATCGTGAATGGCCTGGACGTCTGTGGCGTGGAGCCAGATCGCGGCACCGATGCCGGGCTGAGCAACGGATGCCAGATCGGTGCCGGGAACGACGTCGCGGAGTGCGAAGGCGATCGGCTTCGTCTCGAAGACGACGGCGTGCGGAGCTCCGGCCTGCGAGCGGACGAGGCCGAGGTACTGCTCATAAAACACCTGCGAAGCAGCCAGGTCGCGCGCCTGGAGCGAGATGAAGTCGGGGCCGGTGACGGGCATGTGATGCTCCTTAGTCTGTGTCAGGTTTCTGACACGGAGCAATCTATGTCAGAATACTGACATGAGTCAAGACCGTGTCGGCGTCGACCTGGAGACGTCACTGGGCTACCTGCTGAAAGAGGCGTCGAGCGTCCTCCGCGTAGCCATGGAGGAGGTGCTGCGGCCACTCGGGATGAGCGTGACGCACTACTCCTGCCTCGAGCTGCTGGCTCAACGACCGGGCTTGTCGAACTCCGAGCTCGCGCGGGGCGCGTTCGTGACACGGCAGTCGATGAACGTGCTGCTCCAGGCCCTGGAACGAGACGGCTACGTGACCAGGCCTGCGGAGGCACCCGTCGGGAAGGCTCTTCCCACGCGGCTCACGGCGCGCGGACGACGGAGCCTCGAGAAGGCGACCGTAGCGGTGCGGTCCGTCGAGGTCAGAATGCTGGCCGGCCTGACTGAGACCGAGCAGTCAGACGCGGTCCGGATCCTGCGGAGCATGATCCATTCCCTGCGCGATGGCAACGACGGTGCATAACTCGCGCTACCGGCTGGGGTTCGTGCCGGACGAGATATGACTGGCCTTCAGGCACGAGTGCTCCCGACGGAACACCTACTGCTGAACCGAACTCGGTGCGGCAGTTGATAATTGGATGCACCTCCTAATCATCGGTGTTGGTCATCAGGCCCGGATCGAGCCTGAACGTTCACGTCCCGAGCGCTGTCGTCGCGCCGATGCGGTGTTCCGCTGTGGCGCAGGCGGCCTTCGGATAGGCGATTTCTGGCCGCGTGCCAGGGGGTCGGCCGTGGGCGAAATGAGGTCCAGGGCGTTGAGAATCGTTCCCGGACAGCCTGGTACGTCTGATGCTCGCTACCCTTCATCGGTGACTTTCACTACGAATGAGCAGCAGTTCCTCGCGGAGGCCGGGATCGGTCGGCTGGCCACGGTATCGCCCGATGGGGTTGTGCAGAACAACCCGACCAGCTATCGGGTGAATGCTGACGGCACCATCGACATCGGTGGTATGCGGATGCAGGCCAGCCGTAAGTACCGCAACGTCGCGGCGGGTAGTCGGGTGTCGTTCGTCGTCGACCAGCAGGTTTCGTTGGAGCCGTACGTTATTCGCGGTATCGAGGTGCGCGGCACGGCCGAGGCGCTGGACGACCAGGAGCCGCCGTTCCCTCCGCAGGAGCGCTCGATCATTCGGATCCATCCCGAGCGGATCATCTCCTGGGGGATCGACAGCGGCCCCTTCGATTTCGCCAGTCGCACGCCCAACAGCTGAGTCGTCGCGTCCGCAGGTCCCTCGATGGGTTGTGCGGCGCGGGGCCGCACGGTCGTTTGTTCGGCTGATGTCGAAACCGGCCGGATGGGCGACCGCGCCGCACTGGCTGTGGCTGTAGTTGACCCGCATCGTGCGGCAGCGTTGGTGACGGCCGGTACCGCATCAACGCCGGAAGTTTCCACCGCGTGATTCGGCCCGGTTGGGTCAGCGGTATCCCGGCAGGATGCACTGAGCTACAACAGGTCTCGCGTCGCGATTGCCCACTGCGGCGGATACGGTCGACGCGGTTTGCTCGAATCCGAATGTAGGTGTTCTCGGTGATGCCGACGGCGGGGTTTACGAGGACGCAGGCCGACGTGCCCATGAAAGAAGGGGCGCAACGATCTTCATCCAAGACACGAAGTGCTCTGTAGTACAGAGGAGAAGGGCACTCGATGAAGAGGATCATCGCCATTATCGGGGCGGTCGCGTCGGTGACCCTGGCGACGGCATGTCAGGACGACGCGGCGACGCAGACATCCGGGGGGTCGATATCGAATTCCGCTACCGCTACCGCCACCGCCACCGCCACCGCTACCGTTGCCGTGCCGGGATCGGCCCAGCCTCCCGGCACTCAGCAGTCACCAGGTGCCACACGGCCCGCCGGTGACAATGCTCCTGCCACTGCCGGAAACGGCAGATGCGTCGATCTGAAGTCGGCGGTCGTCACGGCCGCGCTCGGCACACTCGGTGCCGGTGTCGGCGGCGACGGGTTCTACGCGGACAGCGGTACTGACGCCTCCGTCGGCACCTGCCCCGCCATACTGTGGGTGCTCGCCGGGACTCCGCACGGCACCGCTAGCTCACCCTGGCAGGTGATGCTGTTCAACCACGCGGGTTATCTGGGCACCGCGACCAAGAACTCGACTGCTTATACACAGGTGGTCGGCTCGTCCGATCGCAGTGTCCGGGTCCAGTACCGTTGGCTGACAGGTAAAGACGCCAGTTACTGTCCCTCGGGCGGGCCGGTCATTGTCACACTCACCTTGGGCGTCGACGATCGCACGGTGACTCCGGACCGTGACTTCCCGACGGAGGTGACCGATCCGAGTTCAGCGAGCTCGCCGCCGGTGTGCCCGGTTACCAAGGTCGTTCTGCTCGAAGCGTTGCGCGGCACTGACATCGAGTCGCGGTTGGCGACGCCGATCGAGCTCGAGGATCGAATCGACTGTGCGGGCGAGTGGGCGATGGCCCATACCGGGACCCACAACAATACTGTCAACCGAGCCCAAGTCTTGTTCCACTACATAGCGGCCGAGGGAGGTTGGCGGCCTGTGGACCTCGGTAGTGCGCTGCGCTGCACCGAGATCGGCGTGCCTGTCGATGTCGCGGACAAGATCTGCCGATGAGCTCCGGTGACCCGCACTCGCCGACCGGTTCGGTCAGCGCGATATGCGGATGTTCGCGATCGCACGCTTCAGGGTCTGTCCGTAGCGAACCCACGCAGTAACCGACTGCCTCTGCGAGCGGATCCGGCTCGCGGTCGGCGAATATTCGCTGGCCGTAACCGCCTGGGCGCGGGATCATTGCTCACCTGTCGCTCGGTCGATTCGAGACGAGGGGGGAGCATGAGTTCACGCGCGACGGCGGTCAAGCTGGTGCTGCGCTTTTATGGCCGGGAAATGGCCTCTCGCAAGGCCACAACGATTCCGGCATTGTTGGGACCGGCACTCGGCAATGTCTGCAACCTGTACGTCGCGCCGCTGATCGTCGCCATGGTGGTCGGTCGGGTCGCGGCAACCGGGGATACGAGTTTCGGGGCCCTGGCTTCCTATATTTTCGCCTTCGGTGGCACCCTGCTCTTCGCGGAAGTGCTGTGGCGCATCGGGATTCATTGTCTGAATCGAGTCGATGCCTACGGTATCGAGCATCTCTACGTACTCGCTATGGACGAACTGCTGGCCAAGGACGCGGCGTTCTTCCACAACAACTTCGCCGGTTCGCTGACGAAGCGCTCGCTCAGTTTCGCGACGCGGTTCGAACAGTTCGTGGACACCCTCGCCTTCGAGATCCTGGCGGCACTGGTGCCACTGCTGTTCGCCTCGGTTGTGTTGTGGCGCTACAACCCCGTGCTGGTCGTTGTGCTGATCGGGATGATCGTGGTCACCGCGCTGGTCATCATGCCCTTGATCCAGCGCCGCCAGAAGCTCGTCGACGACCGGGAGGCCGCCATTGCGCAGGTTTCCGGTCATGTCGCCGACAGCCTGGCCAATATGCAGGTGGTGCGCGCCTTCGCTGCCGAACCGCAGGAGGCGGCCGAGCATCGGCGGCGGGTCGCCTCCTCGCGGCGAAAGTCGTTGCGCTCCTGGGATTATGCGAACCAGCGGATAGATACGCTGGTGGCGCCCCTTCTGGTGCTCACCAACGTGATCGGCCTGCTGATCGCGCTGGGCCTCAGCGGCGGGTACGCGGGGGTGGAGGCCATTGTGGTGGCATTCACCTACTACTTCAACGCCACTGGGATCATGTTCCGGTTCAACCAGATCTACCGGCGGTTGGAGACCGTGCTCACCGAGGCGGCGCAGTTCACCGAACTGCTGCTCGACGAACCGAAGGTGCTCGATATCAGACATCCGGAACCACTGCGGCCCAAGGGCTTCGACCTGCGGTTCGAGAGCGTGAACTTCACGCACGCGGGCGCGCGGCAGCTGTTCCACGGATTGGATCTGCACGTGCCGAGCGGCGCCAAGGTAGGCCTGGTCGGACGATCCGGTGGTGGCAAGACCACCATCACCCAACTGCTGCTGCGGTTGATGGATATCCAATCCGGAACGATACGCATCGGCGGGCAGGACATCGCCCGGCTGCGGCAGGCCGATCTGCGCAGTCTGATCGCCTACGTGCCACAGGATCCGGCCATGTTTCACCGGACCCTGGGCGAGAACATCCGGTTCGCGCGCCCGGACGCCACGGACGAGGAGATCCTGCGGGCCGCGAAGGCCGCGCACGTCACCGAGTTCGCGGACGCGCTGCCGCAGGGTATGGAAACACTCATCGGCGAGCGCGGCGTGAAACTGTCCGGCGGCCAGCGCCAGCGGGTCGCACTGGCCAGGGCCATCCTGCGGAACGCGCCCATCCTGCTCCTGGACGAGGCCACCAGCGCCCTCGACTCGGAAAGCGAATTGCTTGTGCAGCACGCGCTCTGGGAGTTGATGGAAGGGCGTACCGCGCTGGTCGTCGCGCACCGACTTAGCACTGTGGCCGGAATGGACCGGCTGGTGGTGCTCGACCATGGGCGAGTCGTCGAGCAGGGGACACACGAGGAGCTGCTGTGCGCGCAAGGAACATACGCGCAGCTGTGGCGGCACCAGTCGGGTGGATTCCTCGGCGAGGACGTGGTCGCCCATTGAACCGGCAGACCTTCTCGGCCGATCACCCGAGCTCGGTCCGGTTCGTCCGCACATCGGCAAGGTAGTGCGGGTCGAGTCGTCACTATGTGGCGACCACCGCGCCAGATGTTCGCGAGATCGACCGCTGGCCAACGATCGATCGCGGCGTAGGACGTTCTGCGCCGTCGAAGCCGCAGCAGGGTCCGGCAAGGGCGAGCCCAGCCCCGCGGTGGCTGCGATGGCGCGCAAGATCAGCGCGGCCCTCGCCTGACGGGTCCGGTTCGGCGCAGCTGGTCGCGGGGTCCTGCCCGGACCCCGCGACTCGGCCATGCACCGTCGAACCTCACGGTGCGGCCAGGCCGTTGGAAACGCACGACAAGCGGCTGAAAACCGACACAGCAGACATGACGAATCCGCGGCCTGCGGTATTCGGTGCTAACCGATCGGTAGTGCGCTCAGGATCGGGTCGTAGGCCCAGTTCAACATGCGCTCGGCGTCGTTCTTCGCGGCGGCGGCGCTGTCGGGTGAGCTGTGCAGGACCACACCGATCAGCGGTATTCCTGCCCTGACCGTCTCGAACAGCAGGCAGGTTCCCGCGGCATCGGTGGATCCGGTTTTGATGCCGATGGTGCCGGGATAGTCGTGCAGCAGCCTGTTCGTGGTGTGCCACAGGTGAGCGCGGTTGCCCGGCCCGGCGGGCACGTGATAGCTCTGTGAGCTGGCGATGTCGCGGAACACCGGCAGGCTCATCGCGCGCAGGCCGAGGGCCACCAGGTCCGCCGGGGTGGAGTAGGTGGAGTAGTCGGTGGGGGCGGGCAGTCCGCTTGGGTCGGTGAAATGTGTTCCCGCCAGGCCCATTTGATGCGCGGTGTCGTTCATCTTGGCGACGAAGCCTTCTTGGCCCGGTCCGTAGGCCTCGGCAAGGGTATAGGCGGCGTCGCAGCCGGACGGCAGCATCAGCGCGTATAGGAGCTGTCGCGCGGTGAGCACCTCGCCGGGAACCAGGCCCGCGGTGCTTCCGTCGTACTCGCTGCTGTAGGCGATGACTTCTTGCGGCACGGTAATTGTCCGGTCGAGGTCGCCCGCGTTGATCACGACCAGTGCCGTCATCACCTTCGCGATGCTGGCTATCGGAACGGGGGTGTTCGGCTCGCGCGACCACAGCAGTGTGCCGGTGATTCCGTCTGCAAGCGCTGCTCCCGACGCCTGCACTGCGCCCGGCTCAGAAGTCAGCCAAGGCAACTGAATATGGGTCTCGCTCGCGGCGGGAGCGGCCGCGACGCCCTGACCGGCGGCCACGACCAGCGCCCCGGCGACGGCAGCCTGCAACAATCGGGCAAATGTCTGCATGGCGGCATTCTGCCGCGCAAACCCCTCAACCAGTGGGATTTCCTGAGTCGAATTACTGCACCGCTGCGACGACAGCATGCAATCGGCTAATCCGGGATGCGCTGAGCCCGAACTTCTCGGGCAGCAATGTGTGGTCGCCCTCGAAGACTCGCCGTCAGTGCGAGCGGAACCGCACCACAAGGAGAGCGAATGGGTCGGTGAACGAGTCGAGTCCGAGCAGCGTGCGCTGCTCGGACTCGACGAAAAGGGTTCCGGCCTAGGGGATCAGGGCAGCACCTGGGGGATCACGCCCGGGTTGACCGAGCCGATGATGCCGCCGATCAGGGCGCCGATAACGGTGGGCACGGGATCGATGAAGGAACCGGTGGCGGAGCCGATCGCAGCGCCCGCGGCCGCGCCGTTCAGCACTGGATCGGGGTACTGCGCGTCGGGGTTGGTGGTGACGTCCTCGAGCGGGAGCCCGGCGATCGGCTGGGCGACAACCGGAGCCGCCGCCGCAGCAGCCTGATCCGCGGAGGCGGAAGACGCACCCGCGAATACGACGGCCGCAGCTAACGGCAGGGCACTCACCGCAAGGACGCGACTCGTCTTGATCAGGGCAGAACGGAACATTGTTTTCCTAACTTTTCCGAACCTCGGAACAACCGGGTTCCACTACTTCATCGGGGGAGACTGCCTCTTGCTGCTCTGATGAATTGACAGCAATCGAGCGGCCACTACTGCGCACCGCGCCCGACGATACTGCGCCGCATGCGAACTCGCACATTATCGGCATCACAAAATGATCATCGGAGCGAATATCTTCGATGAAAAGATGTGGCGACATGCCGTCAGGATTGGCAAATAACGCTGTCATGGTTCGCGGACAAAGCCACTCGGCCGAGCGGCCTCGCAATTTCGCCCGATGCGTTGCGGCCGGTCGGCACGGCATGGAGGCAGGTGCAGGGCACGCCGGTGCCCGGCTTGTGCGGGGATCAGGACATCGACTGATCGGTCGGGATCGGTTCGGGTGGCCGTCTTGGTGCGGGCAGTGCTATCGCGAGTTCGCCCCGGCGGGCAGCCCGCCACCACCGCTGTCCGGAGTCGATGGCCCGCCGTACCTTGCGCACAGTGGGTACCTGTGTGAGCAGGTGCAGCTGATATCGCCACGGCATCTGTAGCCCGTGCCGAGCCGCCATCGCATAGGCGAATTGCACTGCGCTGCGGTCGAGATACCGGTCCGCGTGTTCGAACCAGATCATGCTGGTACGAGCGGCGGCCTGGATCGGGCGCAGCGCAGCGCGCCGCTGCGCATCGTAGTTCTCCAGCGCGACGGCGACCTCGGCGTGCTCGTAGAGGTTCTGTGCGAGCACCACAGCGTCGATGATTGCCAACCGGGTGCCCGAACCGATGGTGAAGTGCGTCGTGTGCGCCGCATCGCCGAGCAGCACCACGTTGTCGTGATACCAGGTCGTGTTGGTTACCTCGGGAAAGCGGCTCCACCTTGCGAACTCGCCTCGTGTCTTGCTGATCAACGAGTGACCGTCGAGAAGGCGCGTGAATATGTTCTCCAGAACACGCAAGTTCTCCAGGTTGTCCATGGAGTCGAATCCCAGTTCATGCCAGGTCTGCGGTTGGCATTCAACGATGCAGGTGCTGATTTTTTCGGCAACCGACGGGTAGGCGTGGAACCAGATCCAACCGGCCGAGGTGTGTTCGAAGGCGAAGGTGAATCGGGTGAAGACCTTGTCCGTACCGAGCCAGATATATCGATTCTCGCCGAGAGTGACGGACGTGCCGAAACGATGATTACCCAGCTGCCGTACCCGGCTGTTCGCGCCGTCCGAGGCGACTATGAGATCGGTGTCGTCGAATGCGGACAGATCGTGGACCTCTCGCCCGTGCTGGACATCGACGCCCAGGTCGCTCGCCCGTCGGGAAAGTACGTCGAGCAATGCGGCGCGCCCCATGCTGAACCCGTAGCCCCCGAAATGTGCGATCTGGTTGTCGCGCAAATGGATTGCCTGTTCACGCCATACGACCGACCCGGCACGGACCGCCTGGCCGCTGTCGGGGTCATTCCGATACAGGATGTCGAGCAAGTCGTCCCAGTACACAACGCCCCAGCCATACGTGGAGCCGGGAGGATCGCGGTCGATCACCGTGATGTCGTGGGCCGGATCGCGCCGCTTCATCGAAATCGCGAAGTACAACCCGGCCGGCCCGCCACCGATACACACAATCTTCATCTGGTCACCAGCTCCAGCCCGGTTGGTCGAACCTGGTTGCACATGATCGGTATTCGATGCGACCGAGCCCGGCACGCTGTGCGTGTCCGGGCTCGATCACCGGTGCTAGGAGCTTCCCCAGCTTCCCCAGCCACCCCAGCCCCAGCCGGGGTTCCACCAATTCCACCAGCCGGGATTCCATCCCCAGCCGCCGCCGTGACCCCAACCGCCGCCGCCACCCCAACCCCAGCCTCCGCCGTGACCCCAACCGCCGCCACCCCAGCCTCCGCCACCCCAACCGCCGCCGCCGCCCCAACCGGGGCTGTCGACGAGTTGGGTTGCAGACGTAGACGTTGTTGCTTGCGCGGTAGGCGCTTGCGTCGCGGCTGCTACGAACGGAATCGCGGCAACTGCGGCTACACCGGTGGCGGCCGCCAGCCGGGCGAACTTCGTGTGTGAATTCTTTCTTTCGGTCATGATAGGGCTCCAAATGCTGTCCCGACCTGCTGGAAGTCTACGCGTTCTCGCCGAACTCCAGAAGTCGCCGCAAGGCACCATCTTTTAATTTTCGCCGCTTGCCACACCGTTGCCCGATCCGTGGATGCCCACGCACTCCGTGGCGGAGGACTCCATCATCTGCCGCCGACACCGACGCTGGCTCGGCCTTCCATGGCATCCGTCGAGTTCCGTCTCAGCGAGTGTGTGGTCGAAATCCCAGACCCACTGTGGCACACCGACCCTCGCGCTAGTGGGCTGCCCGATCCACGCCCGAGCTGAGGCCGCGGATCAGGTGTCGAACAGCTGGATGTGGACGAAGCGGCTCGACGGGTCCCGTTCGTCCACGATGACGATCCGGTTGACCGACTTTCCGTCGGGGCGTCGGTAGACGTCCTCGGCCTGCAGGATCGACGGTGAAGTCTCCAGCGGCGGACCCGCAACGGTGGTTTCGGCCACGCGGAAAACCTTGGCCAACGGCACGGCGAACTTCGATGCGGCCAGCAGCAGGGTAAGGCCCTGCGGATCGGTGGATATGGCTATCCGGTAGAGCGTGTCGCGACCGTGCTCGGATCGGGCGCCGAGCACGGAGGCGTTGTCCGGAATGACGATTCCGCCGAATTCGGAAGCCTCCCTGGCGATGTCGGTGTCCTTCGCGGCCTCGGTCGGCTCCGACCGGTGGTCGCCGTCATGTGTTTCGCTGCTGCAGCCGGTCATGCCGACCGTCACGGCCATGAGGCCGACGACGACACCGGCCAGCGTCACCTGCCGGATTCCAGGCAATGAGTACCTCATCGGGTGGGATCACTCCTCTCGCCGTCCCGGCCGTGTGAACCCCACGCGCCTCGGCCGGCGGTGCGGGGAGAGGTCCAGGAATCGGTGCCATGGTTGCTATTCGTTCGTCGTTGTCGAAGGCGGTCGGGTCAGCCGGCGGATCCGATGGTTTGTTCCCACCAGACGTTGTCGCCGTATCCGTACCGGCTGGCGCCCAGGTCCACGGTCACTTTGTCGGGCAGCTCGAAGTCGCTGGGGTTGTACGAAGGGGTGGTTCGGCCCGGTTCGTAGTTCAAGGCGCCGGAGATCTGCCCGATGGTGGTCGATATCGCGGCTGCCCCGGTGCGCAATCATGGGCGGACAACGCCTGGCCGAACCCTACACCGCCATCACTCAACCGAGGTGAGGTTGGAATCGTGACCCGGTGCTCGCCGACCTGACTGACGTCGGGCCGTGTCGGAGGCGGGTTGCTGTTGTTGTGAGATTGCCGGATGCTCTGGTGCGGATCCGGCGCCTGGGGGCTTTTCGCGCCGTCGGCGGTGGCCGATCGGTTGTGGCGTATCCGGTTGTGGTGATTGCAGTTTCCGCTGCACATCGGTCTGCTCGCGGAGTACCGTGAGCTGTTGTGAGGCGATTGCGGATGGCGTGGTGGCTGCTCACTGCGGTTACGGCCGCGACCGTCGGCGGTTGCGGTGCCGAACCCTCGGCGTCGGATCCGACGAGCAACAGCGCGGGCCCGGCGCTGCAGGTGGTTTCAGGGTCGTCGGCCGTGCGCGATTCGGATGCCGTTGCACCGCAATGTCGGACATCGGATCTGGCGGCCGGTCTCGGACCGGAATCCGCGGCTGCCGGAACTGTCGCCTTCCCGATCGTGTTCACCAACAACGGGTCCGGTCCGTGTGTACTCGAAGGTTTCCCGGGCGTCTCCTATGTCACCGGTTCCGATAGCGCGCCCGTCGGTGCGCCCGCCGCCCGCGAGGGCTCCTCGTCGGGTCCGGTCCAGTTGGCTCCCGGCGGTCAGGCGTCGGCGCTTGTGTTCGCGGTCAACGTGGGCAACATTCCGCCCGAGCAGTGTCAGCCGGTGGCGGTGCCGGGGTTGCGGATCTACCCGCCCGACAACACCGCATCGCTGTATCTCGAGCGTGCCGCGACGGCGTGCGGTAACGGGCAGGTGGCTACGACTCAGCTGAGGGTTCGCGCCGTCGTGGCGGGTGCCGGCGGCGAGTAGCTCGAACCGCGATGGGTTTCGTTGCGGCGTCACCGATTACGAGGCGGTCACGAGAAGTGGACTATCGATGACGGGACGGGCCGCCGCCCTGGAGAATCGGTAGCAACCACCCAGATCCGGTCCGCTAGAGGGCCGGTCGACCTCTTGGAGGGGATTATGGTTGATTCCCTTTTCGCCGATGTGTCCGAGTTCCAAGTTCCGGTCGATGATTCCTATCCGTATCAGATCTTTTCGTGCCGCTCCAACGACGGGACCTACCGCGACCACAACTTCTACACGAACTACGCCTGGGCTGCTCGAGCCGCCGACGACGGGCGAATAGCCTGCTTCATCGTCTACTTCTATTGGCGGCCGAACTGGCTCGACACCGTGGACACCCACCGGAGCATGGTCGGCCAGGCGGGCGGCCCGCATCCGAAGATGATCTCCATGATCGATGTGGAGTCGGGTGGCAATCCCCGCGGGGACCAGTCCGACGGCATCAATCGCGCCTATTGGCGGCTGGCCGACTGGTTGGGCTCCACCCGGCGAGTCATCGGCTATGCGAACCGGCCCGATTTCGACAGCATGTGGCCGGTGCGCCCGGATGGGCTCAATATGATCGGCGCTGGCTACGGCAGCAACCCCAACCTGCCCGGTCAGATCGCCCACCAGTACACCGACGGCCAGGGATACGGTGGTGGCCTGCCCGAGGGCGCGCCACCATTCGGGAATTGCGATATGAACTCCGCCGACGGATTCTCACCGGAGGACTTCGCCAACCAGGTCGGTGTCGGAGTCGTCGCGCCGGATCCGGTGACCGATATGTGGATTCAATTCATGGGCATCGGTGGCAACGGCTGGCCGCAGCTGGCCGGTCGCACCCTCGTCGACGGTGTCGCCACCGTCGGGCAGGCGCTCGGCCTGCCCGGGTTCGCACCGCCGCCGGGGCCGACCCAGGTCCCGCTGCCGCGTGACCTCGACGGTCGGATTCGCGACGAGTGGATTCAGATGCGGGGTGTACAAGGTAGCGGCTGGCCACAACTCGGCGGGTGGTCCCTCGTCGACGCGATCGCGGCAATCGGACAGAAGCTCGATATCGCAGGCTTCCAGCCACCCACTCGATAGCCCGTCGAGGGAGTATTCCATGGCGACGATCGCCAGCACGAACGGCCGCTTCTTCGTGATCACCGACTGCGTGCCACAGGTACAGGCGGCGGCGACGGCCGCCGCCGAGGGCGGCACCCTGGCCGCGCTCACCGCTGCCACCGTTGCCGAGATCACCTTCCCGGAAGGGTGTTTCGCCGACGTAGCAGCTTGCGGCACACCGCAAGCCGGACCGACCGCATGGTTCGCCACCTTCGACGGCGGGGTCCGCGAGGGCTGTGTCTACGCCATCGACCTCACCACCGGACGGGTCTGGACCGAGAACGCCAACCGAGCTGCGGCATGGACCCGATTCGTCCTCGCCGCTGCCGCATAAGCCGAATTGAGGGCCTATGTCGAACCATTGGGGCACCGCGATCACCGGGTACGCCGGAAGTACGGCCAAGCAATTCGGGGTGGGTGGCGCCGACCTCGGGATCCCCTACGACCGGAGCCATTTCCAGCCGGGCCGGTCCGGATTCGTTTTCGGCGACGCCTTCACCGGCGACAGTCAAGGTTCCGGCACGTGGCTCGGCTCGCCGATCCTGCTGTTCAGCGCCGCCCTTCCGGATGCCACCACCACCTTCACCGCAACCCCCGGCGGGTCGCAGGCAACGCAAGCCCTCACCTACAACCACAACGCCGACAACGGCTACGGGTTCGAGGTCACCCGGATTCCCAATGACGCCTTCGTCGACCCGAACGGGCGAACATGGTTGACCTACACCAGTGTTCACGACTGGAACGCACCCGATGATCGATACGGCGCGCTGTTCTGCGGGCTCGCCTACTCCGACGACGACGGCGCCACGTGGACGGACTACGCGACCGTGTGGCCCAACGACGGCGACGGCTGGAGCCCGTTCATGATGCAGTCCTTCGCTGGCATCGGGAACAACAACGGCGACGGCTACCTGTATGTGGTATCGAAAGAATGGGGGCGCATCCACAATCGAGGAGGTCCGATCCTGATGCGCGTGCCGTGGCGGCAGATCGCCAGCCGCGGCGCCTACCAGTATTGGGGCTACAACGGCTCGACCTGGCAGTGGGGCAACCCGACACCAACCCCGTTGTTCGCGGGGATGGGGCCCATCGGCGAGTTGAGTGTGAAAAACCTTGCCGGAACGTGGGTCATGTCCTACTTCGACGTCGGTGGCTACTGCATTTCCACCCGCACCGCACCGGCAATCGACCGGGTGTGGACCGGCCCGAAACGACAGATCTACGGTTCCGTCCCGTGGTGGCAGTTCTGGGTCCGCTCCTTCCCACAGCTCTACGGCGGCTACATCCACCCCCGCTCCACCTCGCCCACCGACGTGACCCTCTATGTCTCGCAATGGAACACCACCACGAACAACCCGTACTGGGTCATGCAATTCGACGGCATTTCGCCGTAGTCGCCATCCGCGGGAAGGGCGGGCCGCCCCCGCTGTCGAATCTGCAGGAGCAAGACCGCGCCACCGGTGCGGACAGCACGGACGTCACCATCAACCTAGTACTTCGCAGTCCCGCCGATTCGAGGCCGCGGCAGCCTGAATCACGGTCGTGCACGCTGTCGGGATCGCGAGTGTCGCTCCGGGATTTGCTGCGCGCCAGAGGATTACGGATCAGAAGGTGCCCTCACTCGGTGGCGGCCTTCGGCGCGGTGGGCTAGCGCTTCGATGATGCGTTGCCATGCGGGGGCGGCTTCGGAGATTCGGGAAGAGATCAGGTGCAGGCTTTTCGGGGGATCGCTGTCTCGTTCGTGTTCGATCTCCCATGCGTCCAGGTCGTCGATGAGCTGGTCCAGGCGTGGGTCGTGCGGGTCCCAGTCGACTGCTTGATCGCAGGCCAGATACAGGCGCGTCGTCTCCGGGTCGTCGAGACCTGCGGTCTTGTCCCGTATTCGCCGCGGCATGGCCTGCGGGTCCAGTGCCTGCAGCAGGATCCATGAGTCGCGCTCGAGTCGAACCCGCTGTTCGCTGACGCCGAGACCGCGCATTCGGTTCAGGATGGCGACCACTTCGGGAGGCAGGACAAGGCTTTCACCGCTTGCCAGGTCGGCGATGCGGGTGCGGTGTTCGGTGAGTTGATCGATCTTGCGCTGCAATTCGGCGTCGATGTCGGTGATGGCCGCGGCGAATTCGGTCGGCTCGGCGTGCAGCAGCGCGTCGATACGGGCCAGGGGAACACCGGCGTCGGCGAGGGTCCTGATCCGGATGAGGTCTACCGCGGCTTGCGCGCTGTACCGACGGTAGCCGGAGGCGTCGCGCTCGGGCTCGGGCAACAGGCCGACGTGGTGGTAGTGGCGAACGGTGCGCACGGTCACGCCCGCGGTCGCCGCGAGTCGGCCGATGGTCAGCACCGTTCCCCTGTCGTCGTCGGGCATGGTCGTGCCGAGTCTAGGGGGATGGCACGTCGGCCGAGCTTGCGGAGCCGCGTGGGTGAAGTCAGAGGAGCGCCGCCCGGTCCACGACGTCGCGGATCGCTTGGACCACGGCATCGGGGCGGTCGAAGCAGAGCCGGTGGTGGAGGGTGTCGGAGAGGATGCGTTGTTCCCCGTGCGAGACCCCGCTCACCAGGGCCGCGTCCATTCTCGTCTTGGCGTCGTTCATCTCCGGCGAGTTCAGCGCCTGCTGGGTAGGGTCGTTGCCCACCACGGTGAGCGCGACCACCGGGACGTCCGGGATGCTCGGCCCCGCTCGCAGTTCGGTGGCGAGGGCGGTCAAGGTGGCACGCTCGGCGATGCCGACCCGCATCCATTCGTCGCTCAGCTTGGCATCGATCAGTGGTTGCCGTATGTGCTCCGGGTAGTCCGCGAACAACTCGGCGTGTATCTCGCGCCGGGCCGGGCGCATCTTTCGAAGCTGCTCCGCATCAGGTCCCATCTGCTCGAGGGCGGCCAGACTCGCTGTGGCAGGCATGAAGTCGTCCCAGTCCCGGTGCAGGACGTCCAAGCAGACCAGTCCCGCCACGTCCTGCGGGTACAACTGCGCGAACCGATGTGCGTAGAAGCCGCCGAGGGAGTGTGCCGCAAGCACATAGGGCGCGGGGATGTTCTGGGCGCGCAGCAGCTCGCGCAGTTCGGTGGCGACCGCGGCGGCGGTGCGCGGCAAGGGCAGGGAATCGCTGTAGCCGGTGCCGCCGCGGTCGTAGAGCACAGCGGTGGTGAACTGCGAAACCTGTTGTTGGACACCGAAATAGTCCAGGCCGACGGCGCTCGCGCCGGGCAGGAACACAACGGCAGGTCCGCCGCTGCCCGACCGATGCGCGAAAATACGGCGGCCATCGATTTCCTGGAACCCGCCGATCGGCGGCGCGAGCCGAGTGATGTCATTCGTCATGTGACAAGACTCCAACCCTGACGCAGGGTCAGGGTCAATCCCTTCCGCCACCGTGTCAGGTCGCTGTCAGGTCGGTATCAGCCGCACCGATGACAGTGGTCGCATGACAACTTCAGCAATTGCAGCTTCTGGGCTGCGAAAGGCCTACGGGGACAAGGTCGTCCTCGATGGCATTGATTTGAATATCGGTGCCGGGACGATCTTTTCTCTGCTCGGCCCGAATGGGGCCGGTAAGACGACGACCGTGAACGTGCTGACCACGCTGTTGAAGGCCGATGGCGGCACCGCGCGTGTCGCCGGGCACGATATCGCGTCCGAGACCAAGGCGGTGCGCGCGGCGATCGGGGTCACCGGTCAGTTCGCGGCGGTGGATGACCTGCTGACAGGGGAAGAGAACCTGCGGCTGATGGCGGATATCCACCGTCTGCGGGGCAGCGCGGGCACGCGGGTGGTCACCGAGTTGCTGGAACGGTTCGATCTGGCGGAGTCGGCGCGAAAGCGGGCGGCGACCTATTCCGGTGGTATGCGCCGGAAGCTGGACCTAGCGATGACGCTGGTCACCAGGCCGGAAATCGTTTTCCTGGACGAGCCGACAACCGGGTTGGATCCGCGTAGTCGGCGCACGATGTGGGAAATCGTGCGGGATTTGACGGCCGATGGCGTGACGATCTTCCTCACCACCCAGTATCTCGAGGAAGCCGATCAGCTGGCCGACCGGATCGCGGTGCTCGACCAGGGCCGCATCGTCGCCGAGGGCACTCCCGACGAACTCAAGCGCCGGGTGCCCGGCAGCCACATCCGGCTCCGGTTCAACACTGTCACGGAAGTGGATGCGGCGGCGCGGATCCTGCCCGGCTGTACCAGGGACGACGAGGCGCTGACCGTGCGGGTGCCGGGCGACGGCGGCACGAAATCATTGCGCCACTTGCTGGATCGGCTCGCCGAATCCTCGATCGAGGCCGAAGAGGTCTCCGTCCACACCCCCGATCTCGATGATGTTTTCCTTTCCCTGACCGGTCACGCGACCACGGAGGCCAACGCACAATGAGCACCATTACCGCACCGCTGGCCGATTCGGCGATTATGTTGCGGCGCAACTTCAAACACATCGCACGAACTCCGGTCACGGTATTCAACGCGGCGCTGATGCCGGTCGTGATGATGCTGATCTTCGTCTACGTCTTCGGCAACGCATTCGATGTCGGTGAAAACTACATCGATTACGCCACACCGGGTCTGATCCTGCTGGCCATCAGTTATGGCTTGTCGGGCACCGCGGTCGCGGTGAGCTCCGATATGGCGAAAGGCATCATCAATCGGTTCAAGGTCATGGACGTCTCCCGCAGCGCCGTACTGACCGGTCACGTGGCGGCCACCATACTGACCAATGCGGTGGCCATCGCGGCCGTCCTCGGTGTGGCCTTCGCGCTGGGGTTCCGGCCGTCCGCGACCGCACTCGACTGGCTCGGTGCGATCGGCATCGTGGCGGCGACATCGTTCGCGGCCTCCTGGCTCACGGTCGCGCTCGGCATGGCCGCGAAAACTCCGGAATCCGCGGGCATGACCGTGGTGCCGCTGATCATGCTGCCCTTTGTGAGCAGCGCGGTCGTGCCAGCCGACAAGATGGGGCAGGGTGTCCGGCAGTTCGCGCAGTATCAGCCCTTCACGCCGATCATCGAGTCATTGCGCGGATTTCTCGCGGGCCACCCGTCCGGCGGGTACACGGCCGCCGCGCTCGCCTGGTGTGCCGGGTTCGCCATTGTCGGGTACCTGTGGTCGCGTGCCACGTTCAACAAGCGAGCGTAGTCGCGACCAGTTCACGCCAGTCCGCCTCTGCACCTTCCCTCGTCGCCTCGGTGAAGCGCGCTTCACCGAGGCGATGTCGTGCGGTCTGCTCGATGCGGGCCGTGTCCGGTTGGGAACAGTCGGGCAGTCCGCGTAGTCCGGCACTCGCCGTGAGCAGTCGCGCGGCCTGCTCGTCCTGGCCGTCACGCAGCGCCAGGTCCGCTATCCCGACAAGTATCTGAGCGATGAGCGGCGCATGCCCGGCCTCGGCTGCCGCTCGGAATGCCGCGGTGTGTTCGGCACGGGCGCGGTCGAGATCGGCTGCGAGGTAGCCGAGTTGGTCGTGCACCACCGCGCTGACATTCGGCTGCTCGGCGTCGCTGCCCAACATGGTTGTCGCAATGTCGATTTGCCGGTACGCCTGCTCGGTGTCACCGCTCCAACGGGCCAGCTCCGCCTTCGACAGCGCCAGTTCGGCCAGTGCGCTCGGCCAGGATGCCTGATCCGCGGCCCGCTGCGCCGCCACCATGGCGGCCGCACTCGCCGCCGAATCACCCAGCAGCCAATACAACTGAGCCTGCCGCGCCCGGAACCGGATGACGTCCTCGATCGCGCCGACCTCGGTGATCACGGCGATCGCCTCGTCGAACAGCTCGCACGCGGCGGCGAACTCGCCGCGCGCGGCGATCCGATTCGCCAGCTCGGTCAGTGCGAACGAAATCCCCCAACGCTCGCCGAGCGCACGGAACTCGGCGAGCGAGGTCTCGAAATACGCGTCCGCCTCCGGTCCGTCCCGGCCGAGCACCACCCGCATCTTGCCGAGTTGCAGCCGGGCCAGTGCCCGCACCCACGGGTCGTCGTCGGTGAGCAGCGGTTCGAACGCGGTCAGAATCGCGTCCGGCCCGTGCAACAAGCGTTCCAGCGCGGCGACGAACGCCAGCGCGGGGTGGCGGGCCCGAATGCCCCGGCCCAACCGGTGTGCCTTGCGAATCCATTCCTGCACCTGATTCTCGTCATTGCGCCCGGAGGACGCGAAATGCACGACCAGTCCGTACACCATGGCCCGGGTCTCATCGTCCACCTCGCCGGGCAGGTCGACGGCCGCGGTGATCAGCTCCATGCCCTCGGCCTTGTGCCCGCTCAGCCACCAGTACCAGCCCGCGGCCGCCGCGAGCCGCATCGCGCCGGGCGCATCGGCGGCCGCGAGCGCGCCACGCATCGCGACCGCGATGTTGTCGTGTTCGGCCTCGAGCGTGGTGAGCCACTTCAACTGATCGGCGCGGCGCAACTGCGGCTCGGCGGTTTCGGCGAGTTCGGTGAAGTACTCGAAGTGCGCGCGGCGCGCCGAATCCGCTTCGCCCGCCTCCACGAGCCGGTCCCGGGCGTACTGCTCGATCGTGGCGAGCATCCGATAGCGCGGCCCGCTGTCCTGCGCGGTGAGCAGCAGCGATTTCTCGGTCAGCGCGGTCAGCAGCTCGAGCACCTCCCACCGCTCGACCGCCGTATCCGCGCAAACCTGTTCGGCCGCATCGAGACTCGCACCGCCGGAGAACACCGCGAGCCTGCGCAAGACCGTCCGTTCGGCGTCGGTGAGCAGTTCCCAGCTCCAGTCGACCACCGCACGCAATGTCCGGTGGTGCGGCAGCGCGGTCCGGCTACCGCCGGTCAGCAGCCGGAACCGATCGTCGAGACGGGTGGCGACCTGATCGAGGGACATGGTGCGCAATCTGGCCGCGGCCAGTTCGATTGCCAGCGGTATCCCATCGAGCGCCCGGCAGACGCGTGCCAGATTCGACAGTGTGCTGGCATCGGTCACGAGATCCTTGCGCACCGCACCGGCCCGATCCAGCAACAGCCGAACGGCCGGGGAGGACTCGATCTCGCGGGGGTTCGCGTTCTCGGCGGGCAACGACAGCGGCTCGACCTGCCATAGCGCCTCACCCGTTATGCCGAGCGGTTCCCTGCTCGTCGCGAGGATCCGCAGCCGCTGACACTCGCCGAGCACCCGGTGGGCGAACGCCGCCGCGGAGTCGATCACGTGCTCACAGTTGTCCAGGATCAACAGCGTCTCGCGCTCGCGCAGCGCCGCGATGACCCGGTCCATCGGTTCCGCATTCGGTGCGGCGCCGAGCAGCGCATCCCGCAGCCCGAGCGCGGCGAGCGCCGATTGTGCCACGTCACCACTCGTGCTGACGGACGCCAGTTCCACCAGCCAGGCCCCGTCCGGTAGGTCGTCGAGCAGGGTCCGCGCGGTTTCCAAGGCCAGCCGGGTTTTCCCTGAACCACCGGGCCCGGTCACCGTGGTGAGCCGATGTGCCGCAATGAGTTCGCGCACCGCGGCAATGTCGCCGTGCTTGCCGACGAAGCTGGTCAACTCGGCGCGCAGGTTCGTCTGGCGATCGTTTTCCCGCGCTCCCACTTCGCCGCGCAGCAGCGCGACGTGCAGTGCGGACAGCTCCGGTGCGGGATCCACGCCCAGCGTGTCGGCGAGGGCCTCCCTGGCACGCTGGTACACGACCAGTGCCTCGGCGCCACGCCCCGCGGCGGCAAGCGCACGCATCAGCGCGGCGACCAGCCGTTCCCGCACCGGATGCCGGGCCACCAACTCGGTCAGCTCGCTGACCAGCTCCGTACCTCGGCCGAGACGGATCTCCGCTTCGTACAGATCCTCCATCGCGGCCAGGCGCAGCCCTTCGAGCCGGGCGATTACCGCGTCGACCGCAGCACTGTCCTGCACGCCGACGTCCTGCATCAGCGCACCGCGCCACAGCTCGACGGCCTCGCGCAGCAGCTCGGCCTGATGCGCGTCGTCACCGCCACGGGCCTGGTCGAGAAGCTGTTCGAACCTAACGGCATCGACAGCGCTGGGTTCCACCGTCAGCCGGTATCCGCCCGCCTGCACGTCGATCGCCCCGTCCGGCAGCGCCCTGCGCAGTCGGGAGACCAGTGCTTGCAGGGCGTTCGCCGCGTCGGAGGGCGGCTGCTCACCCCAAATCCAGTCGACCAGCGTCGCTTTCGGAACTGCGCGGCCGGGTTCGAGGGCGAGAGCGATCAACAGCGCCCGCAACCGGGCACCAGGTACCGTCAGCAATCCCCCGTCATCTACTCGAATCTCGAGCGGTCCAAGCATCCCGATCTGCACCCGGACCATTCTGCCGTGGACGGCAAATCGGCCCTTCGTCCTCGGACTCCCAGCACTGCGATGGCGGCGGCCGGCACAGCCCCGAGGAGTCGATACCGCGGTTGCCAGCGCTTTCACGGCCCGGCCGATCAGCAGTAGCGAACCTGCGGAACATGTCGCCTGGCAGACCAATTCGACCGCTATGACCAGGTCGAACACCGTGTCAGGTCGGCGTCAGCTCGGTATCAGCCGGACTCGCGACAGTAGTTCACGTGAACAGCACGGGCTGATCACACCAACCGATTCACACGCTGAAGGAGTACAGCAATGCCCGCATTCCAGACCCCGGAGCCCATCGCCGTCACCGTCGAGGTGCTCTCCGGCAATGTCACGGTCATCGCCTCCGACCGTACCGACACCGTCGTCGAGGTCCGCCCGGCCGATCAGTCCAAAAAGGGTGACGTGCGCGCCGCCGAGCAAACCCAGGTCGATTTCGTCGATGGCACCCTGACCGTGAAAACGCCGAAGGACTGGCGGACCTACACCCCGTTCGGCGGCAACCCGTCGATCGAGGTGCGGATCGAGGTGCCCACCGGCTCCCGGCTCGACGGCAACGCCGGTGTGGGGCGACTGTTGGGCGCGGGCGAACTCGGCCAGTGCGACCTGGAGATCGCCGCCGGGGACATCATCCTCGAGCGCCCGCGCGATTCGGTGACCGCGAAAACCGCCAAGGGCAATATCCGCATCGGCGAAGCATCGCGCGGCGTGCTGCGGCTGGAGACATCCATGGGCGAGTTGGAGGTGGGTATCCGTCCGGGCAGCGCGGCCCGGGTGGAAACCAACGCCGAGCACGGCACCGTGCAGAACCTGATGCAGCCGGTCCACCGCCCGGAGCAGATCGAGGACAGCGTGCAGGTGTATGCGCGTAACTCGTACGGCAGCATCATCATTCGGCACGCCGTTGCCGCCTAAGTGCGCCCGCCACCTCGCTGCACGACGCAACGTCAGCGTCGTGCACCGGAGTGCGGTCGGTTTCTAGGTGTCGCGCCCACGTTCAACAAAACGACTGAAGTCGCCCAGCACACGCCAGCTCGCGAGTGCGCTCTTCCTGGTCGCATCGGTAACCGCGCTTCACCCTGCCCGAGATGGTCTCGGCTCATTGAGACCGTGCCATAGGCGTTTCGATGTGAGCACGAACGGTGTGTGCGTGGCGATAAGCACCAGGGGAGCCTGACCAGCTCGAACATCGTGTCAGCTCGGTGTCAGGTCGATATCAGCCCTGCTGGCGACAGTGTTCATGTGAATTCAGCGATTTCAGCTTCCGGGCCGCGAAAGGCGGACGGGGACAAAGCGATTCTCGACGGCACCGGCGCGCTCATCTATGACGTGCGCGGCCTCCCGATCATCTGGAAGGAGTAAGCAATGGAACTCAGAGTGGACCGGGAGCGTTGCATCGGCGCTGGCATGTGCGTGCTGACCGCCCCCGGAGTATTCGACCAAGACGATGCGGACGGCCGGGTGCTGCGCCTGGACACCACACTCGACCCCGAGCGGGAGCCTGCCGTACGCGAGGCCGCCCAGGTGTGCCCATCCGGCGCGATCGCCATCGACGACTAGACCGTATCCGGTCGATCAACTCATCCCTATTACTTGGTTAGGAAAACCCGATGACGCAAACGGTTCCCGTCCCGCACGGCCTCCCCATGGAACGCAATGCCGGCCCCTTCGACCCACCCCGCGAAATCACCCGGCTGCGCGATGCTCGCCCGGTCAGTCCCATGCTCTTCCCCGACGGTCACGAGGGCTGGCTCGTCACCGGCTACAACGCGGTCCGTCAGCTCATGGCCGACACCCGGTTCAGCTCCCGCCAGGACATCGGCATTGTCCACGTGCCCTACGAGACCCCCGGCATGCCGGTCGCTACCGAACCTTCCCCGCAGATCCCGGGCTTGTTCGTCGCCATGGACCCGCCGGACCACACCCGCCTGCGGCGCAAGCTCACCAGCGCCTTCACCGTCAAACGCATGAAGCAGCTCGAAGAGCACATCATCGACATCACCGAGCGGCAATTGGACGAGATGGCGCGCCTGACACCGCCCGTCGACCTGGTCAAGGCGTTCGCGCTGCCGGTGCCCTCGCTGGTGATCTGCGAACTGCTCGGCGTCCCCTACGCGGATCGGGCGACCTTCCAGGTCAACTCCGCCAAGTTCCTGGTCAAGGATCAGCCGCTCGAGGAGAAGATGGCCGCGTACGGCGCGATGACCACCTACCTGGCCGAACTGGTCACGCGCAAACGCGCCGAACCCGGCGAGGACATACTGTCCGACCTGGCCCGTCAAGACGACCTCAGCATCGAGGAGCTGACCGGCATCGCCTTCCTGCTGCTGCTCGCCGGGCACGAGACCACCGCAAACATGTTGGCGCTCGGCACTTTCGCGCTCCTGGAGCATCCGGAGCAGCTGGCCGAACTGCGCGCCGATCCGGATCTGGTCCCCGATGCCGTCGAGGAACTCATGCGCTATCTGTCCGTCGCCGACATCTTCTATCGCTACGCCACCGAGGACATCGAACTCGGCGGCGAAACGATCCGCAAGGGATCGACAGTCGTCGTCTCGTTGCTGGCCGCCAACCATGACCCGCAGCGCTTCGACAACCCCGACACCCTGGACGTGCACCGCAAGCCACGCGGTCTGGTGTCCTTCGGCCACGGCATCCACCAATGTCTCGGCCAGCAACTGGCCCGCATCGAGATGCGCGCCGGTTTCGCCGGACTGCTGCGCCGCTTCCCGACCCTGGCCCTCGCGATCCCCGCCGCCGAGGTGAAACTCAGGACCGACATGAATATCTACGGCGTCCATGAACTGCCGGTCACCTGGACGGAAACGGCCCGGTAAGAGCGCGTCAGCTGGCGGGGATCCGGTCGCGGTGGCAGCGATCCGCAGCGATACGGTCGGTATGTGTCGGTGCAGAGCGCTGGCGGCTCGTTCGGGAACTACCACCTCGAACGCTTGGTGGGCCGTGGTGGTATGGGTGAGGTGTGGTCGGCGCGCGACCGCACCGGCAACACCGTCGCCTTGAAGGTGTTGTCCGCGGCCTATTCCGCCGATCCGGGCTATCGACGCCGTTTCGAGCGGGAGGCCCGGCTGGGCGCTCAGGTGCGCGATCCACACATCGTGCCGATCCGCGACTTCGGCGAGGTCGATGGTCATCTGTTTTTGGAGATGGATTACATCGATGGCATCGATCTCGCCACGCGGCTGCGATCGGGTGCACTGGTGCCGACCCGGGCGGTCGAGGTCATCGCCCAGGCCGCGCAGGCGCTGGATGCCGCTCATGCGGCCGGGCTTGTTCATCGGGATGTGAAGCCGGGCAATATTCTCGAGGACACCAGCGGCTTCGTATATCTGATCGATTTCGGTATCGCCCGCGCCACCGACGGCAGCGCCCTCACGGCCACCGGCTTGGTGGTGGGCACGTTGGGTTATATGGCGCCGGAGCGGTTCACCGGCACGGCCGATGCCCGCTCGGATGTCTATTCGCTGGCCTGCGTGCTGTATGAAACGCTCACCGGGAAGCTGCCATATGGTGACGGCGATCCGGCACAGCAGATGCACGCGCATTTGATGGCAGAACCGCCGCGTGCGTCGCGGGCTGCCGGAGGTGTCCCGCCAGCGCTGGACGCTGTCATCGCGCGCGGGATGGCCAAAGAACCGGGGGATCGCTACGCCAGCGCGGGTGAATTCGCCGCCGCGGCACGGGCGGCATTGCGGTGGCCCGCATCGGCGCACCCGACCCCGCCGGTCGCGGATCCTGCGACACCGGGCACGCATCCGCGCACCCGCGTCATGACCGCTGTGGGACCGATCGAGCCACGAACGCCCGAGCCACGGACACACTCGGTCGCGCATCCCGATCCTCGGCGAAAGCCACTGGTGCGCCGGTGGTTACCGATCGCGGCCGGGCTGGCGCTCGTCGCTGCGGCGGCGTTGTGGCTGCTGAGTGGTGTCCTCGGGTCCGACTCCACTCCAGCGACGACTTCCGCTGCCGCCTCGACCAATTCGCCGCCACCCTCGACCGAGGGACAATCCCCGGTCCCGGCCGGTGCGGTGCGCGACGGGAATTTCGCTTTCACCGTGACCGAGGTGGTGTCCAATGCGAGCCGCACCGGTTCGGTGACCCCGGGCGGCTCCTACACGATCGTGACGCTGACGGTCACCAACGTCACCCAACACGGCCAAGTCTTCCGCATCGTCGATCAGCGCCTGATCACCGCGGCCGGGCGCACCCTCGCACCCGACGCGACCGCGACCACCGAATCGAGCAACGGCGTCGACCAGATCGATCCCGGCAGTACCCGCACGATCCGGCTGGCCTTCGACCTACCTGGCAAGGACAAGAACGGCAAGAAAAACGATAAGAAGAACGACGCCCCGAGCCAACTGGTCCTGCACGGCGCCCCGTCGTCCTCCGGAGTGACCGTGCCGGTCGGCTAGGTTCTGTGTCGAAGTGAGGTGAGGGTGGCACCGCGTAGCTGTGCCACCCTACTGGGGTCGCCGTAGGAAAACGGGTTGGATTCAGCGTCGGACGCGATAACGAATATGCGTTGCCGCAGGCGTATTGATCACCTCGACGATGTCGAGTTCGATCTCCGACGGCAACATGTCGAACAAGCGACGTCCACGACCGAGCAACACCGGAATCACATGGACCTGCAGTTCGTCCAGCACCCCCGCTGTCAACGCCTCGCGCACAGTGTAAGCGCCGCCGCGTATCTGCACATTCCGCTCCCCAGCAGCAGCTTTCGCCTGCGCCATCGCGCTTTCGATGCCGTCTTGCACATAGGTCACCAGCGGATAACCCCAGCGAGCGGCCGGTGCAGGCGGGCGATGGCTGGGTACGAAGATCGGTTGGCCGTTGTGATCGCCACCCCAGTGGTCCATCAGCTCCGCGGTCCGCCGGCCCGACAACACCGCACCCGCGGCGTTCCACTCCTCCTGGAACTGGACGAGCGGCCCGGCCGCGTCGGTCTCCTCGGCCCACCGGTGCAATCGCTCACCGTCCTCACCGCCGAGGAAGTCATCGGAATCCGCGATATACCCGTCGAGCGACATCGACATATCCAGCACTGATACAGACATACTTGACTCTTTCGCAGGATTTCGAGAGTGAGCTTCCTACCCGATCAGACGGCGGCGGGCCGTGGAATTCGTCGGTCAGTAGAGATCTTTGGACAGCACCGGCCAGGATTGCTTGAGGTCGTCCTGCCAGTAGCCCCAGGTGTGGGTGCCGGTGGGGGGCAGGTCGAAGGTCGCCGGAATTCCCAACTGGCTCAACCGGTTCTGGAGGTTGTGCGAGCAGGCGCTCATCGCGGCCTCGATGATGCCGCCGACGACGACGTGGTTGGCCACGCTGATCGGGTTGTACTTGTCATCACCCATGATGAACGGATCGCCGGGAGCGTCGTGCGCGCCGGGCAGACCACCGCCCGCCGCAACCCAGAGGTTCGTTCCGCGCAGTTTGTCCGCGTGCAGGACCGGATCGTTCGCTTGCCAGAGCGGGTTGTCGGCGGGACCCCACATATTGTCCGGGTCACCGCCGCCCCACGTTTCGACCGTGGTCTGCACGAACTTCTGGCCGACCGGATCGCTGGTCTGCGCGCAGCCGCTGTAGGCGGCGACATTCTGGAACAGGCCGGGCTTGGTGATCGCCAGCATCAGTACCGATGTACCGGCCATCGAGTAGCCCGCGATCGAGTTCTTGCCGTTGGTGCCGAGCGCCGCATCGATGATCGGTGGCAGCTCCTCGGTGTAGAAGGTCTGCCATTTGTTCACGCCGAGTACCGGATCGGGTGCGCGCCAGTCGGCGAAGTAGCTCCACCGGCCACCGATCAGCTCGACGACATTGATGTTCTTGTCGCCGAGGAATTCCTTGGCGTCGGTCTTCTGGTCCCATGAGGCATTGCCGTCGACGCCACCGCCGCCCCCGTTGACCAGGTACAGCGTCGGGCGCGGGACCGAATTGTCGGCGGGCAGATCCACCAGGACCGGGAACGTCCGATCCATGGCGGTGGAGTGAATCTCGAGCTGCAGCTTGCGATCGCCGAGTTTCTCTACTTTCTCGATGTAGGAACCGTCCGGTGCCTTGGCCGCGCTGTTGATCGGTGCGGCCGAGGCGGCAGGCGCCATCAGGCTCACTCCCGTGCCGACGACCGTCACAGCGGCGGCCGCCGCAACGAGATCTCTGAATCGCATACCGCGTCACTCCTGAAAATCGCATCCGCGCAACGTTCGAACCCGTTTAGGTAATCCGCCAAACGGGCAATCGTTACTACCGTAGATCGAATCGGACGCCGGATGCCGCCGGAAGCCCCCAGTCCTGGGGGTCGCTGAGCGCTACGACCGAGAGTTGCGTCACCGCCGCCAGAAGAAGTGATGCACAACACCGCTCGGGCTGGGGATCTGTTCCAGATGAAAACGGTCGACGAGTTCGTCCGGGCTGGTCCATAATCTTTCGCCGCGGCCGAGTTCGACTGGTGCGACGGCGATGTGCATATTGTCGATGAGATCGGCTTCGAGGAATTCTCGGACCGTCGCGACACCGCCGCCGATTCGCACATCCTTGCCACCGGCGGCGTCGAATGCCTGTGCCAGTGCGTCCTTCGGAGACGCGTCGACGAAGTGGAATGTGGTGTCCCCCAGGCTGATCGAGGGACGCACGTGATGAGTGAGCACGAAAACCGGTGTGCGGAACGGGGGTTCGTCGCCCCACCAGCCCTGCCAGTCGTAGTTCTCCCATGGGCCCCGCTGCGGGCCGAATTTATTGCGCCCCATGATCTCCGCGCCGATGTTGTTGGTGAAGTCGCGGGTGCAGTAGTCGTCGAGGCCGTAGGTGCCGCCGGGGTCGGTTCGGTTGGGCCAGTGGGCGGTGGCGCCCGCCCAGGACATGAGCGCTGCGGGATCGGCGTGGCCGAATGGGCGCTCGCGACTCTGTCCCTCGCCTGCGCCGTATCCATCGCTGGAGACAGCGAAGTTCTGAACTCGGACCAGTTGTGGCATGGGAATCCCTTCTGGTTGCAATATGCAATCGGTTGCGAACCTACCTAGTCTGCTCCTGTTGCGCAACCGGTTTGCGACGATTCGATGGCCGAACTCCGTGCCATTCGCCTGAATGCGCACTGGCCGTCAAGCAGCGGACGAGCGCGGATGCGCGGCGTATCGCCGCATTCCGTTCGAACAACTACCGCTTGTCACGCGTCGGCCCACTGTGCGAGTGCTTGGTACAGCCAGTAGAGAGCAGCTCCCGCGGTGGTGGTTCCGGTGATCTCGGTGGTGAGTTTCCAATAACGGTGGATGTGTGGGTTGTTATCGGGTGCGTTGTCGAGGAGTCGGTGTCGCAGGCTCGGGGTGTCGCGGTCGCGTCGGGCGGTGGCGTGCGCGTCGATGAACCGGTCGAGTTCGGGGCCGGGGTGCGGTGCTGTGCCGAGCGCGTCCACGGCCGCGCACGCCTCGGCGACCCCGGTGACCAGTGCGAGTTTGTCGTGGATTCGGGTCGGGTTCGTCCGCCAGAGTTGTCGTGACATCGCGGCGGTGCACGCGCGATCGGCGAGGTGGGTGGTGAGTTCGGCGAAGGCGACGATGTGCTGGGGAGTCGGATCGGCGGGTAGCCGCGGGATGTTCATCGCGACGAATCCGTCGAACAGCGCCGGTGGGATCGGGGCGAGCAGCGTCCGCCAGAACGTCACCAGATTGTCGTGTGCGCGGTGCCGATCCTGCACGGACGCAAGCAATTCCAACCTTCGGGCGCGTTCGGCTGGTGGCGCGTCCTCGACGGCGCGTAGCGATGCGCGCCGCCAGGACAGCATGCCGAGTTCGGTGTCGAGTGCGGCGCGTTCCGTGGCAATCGCATCGGCGATAGTCAGGGTGCCGGTGAGAACTTCGATGATCGCCGGGAGCCCGAGGCCGAGCGTTCGGAGCCGACGCACCAGCAGCACCTGATCGACCGCGACCGCCGGATCGAACAGCCGATGCCCGCCTCCGCTGCGCCGCGATTCCAGCACCCCGTTGTCGCAGTAGAAGCGGAGCGTGCGGACCGGCACGCCGGTGACTTGCGACAGCTCCCCGATACTCACCAGGCCGTCGCGATGTGTGTTCTCGGTCACATTCGCTGGAACCTCCACCTCGGTGGAGTTCCTACCCTACTGGAACACCCACCTGGACAAGGAGATACGCGAATGGCGGAGGAAACGATGACGAGCGGCGACCAGATCTGGCGGGCTGTCGCCGCCGAGCGAGCCGGTCTGGTCGAACTATTGGAGCCGCTATCGCAAGCCGACTGGGACCATCCTTCGCTGTGCGATGGCTGGCGAGTGCGCGATGTCGTCGCGCACATCGTGCTGTCGGCTCGCGCTTCCCTCGGTTGGATCCTCATCAATGTCATCCGCGCCCGCGGCAGCCTGGACCGGGCGATCCGCGATACCGCCATTCGCCACGCGAACCGCATCACCACCCAGCAGCTGCTCGGCGAGTTGCGCGACAGCATCGACGCACGGGTCACGGCGATCGGCACGACACCGGCCGATCGCCTGATGGACCTACTGGTGCACGGCCAAGACATAGCCGTCCCACTCGGCATCACCCGTGACATGCCGGTCGCCGCCGCACGATTGGCGATCAACCGAATCTGGACAATGGGCGCCCCATTCCACGCCCGCAAGAAATTCACCGGCTACCGCCTCGTCGCGACCGACACCGACTGGTCCGCCGGTGCCGGAGCCGCCATCACCGGTCCGCTAGCCGCCCTGCTCCTGATCGTGACCGGCCGCGAGCATGTCTGGGACCAGCTGACCGGTGCCGGAGCCGCGCGGTATGAACAACGCGACCGGTAGTTGGCCCACACCTGGACGCGGCCGTCGCTCTGGCGAATAGCAGAACTTGGATTCGCCGCATCTCTGTCAGCTTCCGTTCTTGGTGGGCGGCCCGCCCTCGTCGCGAACCGATCCTGGGGGTTCTCCCTCGTCGCGAACCGGTCCCGGAGGATCGCCTTCGTCGGGAATCGCTGCCGATCGCGCAACCAATTGGCGTGCGCCGCTGGAGAACTTGTCGACCAGTTCCGTCGTGACGGTCACCTTCAGCGGACCGATCGGGCGAATCGCCTCGGCATCGCGCTCGAGCTGAACATGTACGGCGGGCGGGACTTCGGGGTTGTCCATGATGGGCATCGGCTGACTCCTCTGGTGCGATGACCGGCTCTGCTGACCGGCCCTGTCGACACTGCGGCCGCAGGTGCGGAGGCGTCCAGGTGACAGTCCGCTGGGCGAACCGGGTTCAGGCGACGTCGAGGGCGTCGACCCCGGTTATGTAGACGCGAAATTTCTTGCTGGCAGTTGGCTGGCAATGTCGCGAGAGGTTGCCGAGAGTATCGCGCAGCTGATTGTGGGCGCCTTTGGGCCGCAGTAGCTTTCGGTTGCTGATCGTTGCTCTACGAAAGGTCGAACCGATGATTCTGCTCTCCCTCTTGGCCGCGACCGGAAGTGCTGCCGCCGCATGGGCCACCGGAAGTGCCGCGATGGGCCTGGGGAATAGCGGCATTCTGCAATGAGCCGCCGGATCGGGCGGGACGGCATGGACGCCGTCCCGCCCGATTCCTATTGAGCGTTGCTATTGAGCGGTGGAGCGGAAGCCGCGCAGGCGCAGGCTGTTGCTGACCACGAAGACCGAGGAGAACGCCATCGCGGCGCCCGCGAGCATCGGGTTCAGCAGTCCGGCCATGGCGAGTGGGATCGCCGCGACGTTGTAGGCGAAGGCCCAGAACAGATTGCCCTTGATGGTGCCGAGGGTCCGCCGGGACAGTCGGATCGCATCGGCGGCCGCGCGCAGGTCGCCGCGGACCAGGGTCAGGTCGCTGGCCTCGATGGCGACGTCGGTTCCGGTGCCCATCGCCAGGCCGAGGTCGGCTTGGGCCAGGGCGGCCGCATCGTTGACACCATCGCCGACCATCGCGACCACCTTGCCTCGGCCCTGCAGTCGCTTGACGGTGTCGACCTTATCGGCGGGCAGTACCTCCGCGATCACCTCATCGATACCAACCTGTGCCGCAATGGCTTTCGCGGCGGCGGTGTTATCGCCGGTCAGCATGATCGGGGTCAGACCGAGGGCCTTCAGCTGCGAGATCGCTTCGGCGGAGGTGGGTTTCACCGCATCCGCGACCACGAGCACGCCACGTGCTTTACCGTCCCAGCCCACCGCGACGGCGGTCTTGCCATCGGATTCGGCAGTGTGCATGGCCCGCTCGAGCTCGGTGTCCAGCTGCTGCGACCAGTCCGCGAGCAGCCTTGCCCGCCCGACGATTACCGCATGTCCGTCCACCACACCCTGCACGCCGAGACCCTCGATATTCGCGAAATCCTCGACCTGTCCCAGCGTGCCGACCTTCTCCCGTGCACCCTTGGCAATCGCCTGGGCGATCGGGTGCTCCGACGAATCCTCCAGCGCCCCGGCCAGTGCCAGCACCTCGGCGGTGTTCTCCCCCTCGGCGGCGATGACATCCAGCAGGGTCATCTTGCCGGTGGTGACCGTGCCGGTCTTGTCGAGCACCACGGTATCCACCCGACGAGTCGATTCCAGCACCTCCGGGCCCTTGATCAGAATGCCGAGCTGCGCGCCGCGACCGGTGCCGACCAGCAGCGCGGTCGGCGTGGCCAGCCCAAGGGCGCACGGGCAGGCGATGATCAGCACCGCGACCGCGGCGGTGAAGGCCGCGGCGACCGAACCGCCGGTGCCCAACCAGAATCCGAGCGTCGCGACCGACAGCGCGATCACGATCGGCACGAAAATCCCGGAGATCCGGTCCGCCAACCGCTGTGCCTGCGCCTTACCGGTTTGCGCGTCCTCGACCAGTTTCGCCATCTGAGCCAGCTGGGTGTCGGCGCCGATTCGATTGGCGCGCACCACGATCCGTCCGCCGACATTGACCGTCGCGCCGACCACCGCATCCTCGGGACCGACCTCCACCGGTACCGATTCACCGGTGAGCATCGAGGCGTCGACCGCCGAGGACCCCTCGACGACCACACCGTCGGTGGCGATCTTCTCGCCGGGCCGCACCACGAAGGTGTCGCCGACGCTCAACTGCTCGACCGGAATTCGCTGTTCGACGCCACCGCGCAGCACCGAGACTTCCTTCGCGCCGAGCTCCAGCAACGCACGCAGCGCCGCCCCGGCCCGCCGCTTGGAACGCGCCTCGAAGTAGCGTCCGGCCAGGATGAAGGTGGTGACACCGGCCGCGGCCTCCAGATAGATACT
Organism: Nocardia sp. CA-135398; assembly: GCF_050955845.1. NCBI lineage: Bacteria > Bacillati > Actinomycetota > Actinomycetes > Mycobacteriales > Nocardiaceae > Nocardia > Nocardia sp. CA-135398. The sequence goes on from NZ_CP192084.1 coordinate 222,499, forward strand.
GCCGGTGCCGTCCATCCGCGCGATGGTCAACTCGAACGGATGCTTCATGCCCGGCATACCGGCCGTGCCCCAGAACAGCGCGTACAGCGACCAGCCGAACGCCGCGAGCGTGCCCATCGATACCAGGGTGTCCATCGTGGCGGTGCCGTGTCGCAGGTTGGCCAACGCGGCCCGGTGGAAGGGCAGTGCGCCCCACACCACGACCGGCGCGGCCAGCGTCAGCGAAAGCCATTGCCAGTTGTCGAACTGCAGCGCGGGCACCATCGCCAGCGCGATGACCGGAATCGTCAGCACCAGCGAAACCAGTAGTCGGGTCCGCAGCCCCGCTGTCGGATCCTCGTCGGTGGTGGTTTCCGCGGGTTCTTCGATCTTCGGCAGCGCGGCGGTGTAACCGGCCTGCTCGACAGTGGCGATCAACTGCTCCGGTGAGATATCACCGCGGAAATCGACCCGCGCCTTCTCCGTCGCATAGTTGACCGTCGCGGTGACGCCGTCCAGCTTGTTCAGCTTCTTCTCGATGCGATTGGCGCAGGACGCGCAGGTCATGCCACCGATCACCAATTCGACCTGTCCGGCGGATGGTTGTGTCGCGGTGGTCATCATGTGCTCCGTTCTCTGCGACTCAGGGTAGTGATCAGTGGCCGTGTCCGGCGGGTTCCGCGGCGGGGACGGGCGCGGAACCGGCGACCGAGAGGGTGAATTCGGCGGTGCGAACCACGCCTTCGTGCTGGAAATCGAGGAAGAGTCGGTAGTCGCCCGCACTCGGTGCGTCGACGTAGAAGGTAATGCCTGGTCCGGCCGGGGTAACGCCGTCGCCGGGGCTGCCTTCCGGGTGGACGTGCAGATAGGCGAGGTCGGCGGCGCGCAATGCCACGAGGTGACCATAGGCGCCCAGGTAGGGCTGCAGATCGGTGACCGGTTTGCCATTGCGGCTGACCGCGAGCACGACCTTCGAGGCCTGGCCCGGCGTGACCGCACCGTTCAGCGTGACGGTGTACTCACCGACCTGCGCGGTAGGCGCGGGCACGGGCAGTGCTTGCACGTCGTAGTTGCCCGCGACCCGGAGATCCGCGCCGAGTGTCAGATTCTTACCGCCATCGGGTGTGAAGTCGGCGAAGACCCGGTAGTCACCGGCGCGGGTGAGATTCAGCGGGACGCTCCAGGTTCCGGCCTGGTCGAGCACCGGATGCACGTGCTGGAAGGCAGCCATATCGCGGCGGACCACGATGAGGTGCAGATCCTTGTCGTGGCTGCGGACGTAGCTGGTGACCGGTGCGCCGTCGCGATTCAGGATGCGAAACCGCAGCGGAACATTCGCCGCCGCTGTCGTCTGCGGGGTGTCCAAGCGCAGGGTGTAACCGTTTTCGCTGGCCATCAGTCCCGCGGGCAGCTCGTCGGACTCGCCCATGGCCTCATGTCCCTTCGAGTCGTGCGTGGACTCGGAGGGTTGCGGCCCGAGCGTGGCACCGACGGCCAGTGCGATCCCGAAGACCGCCGCGAGACCGAGGGTGAAGCCGGTGAACTTGCTTGCTGCGTTCATCAGGAGGCTCCGTTCGGATCTATTCGGCGGGCCGTCCCGTCGAACTGGGTCTACCATACCCCCCTAGGGTACATTGTCAAGACGGTACGGGGTGAGGGTATGTGGACATGACGAAGCCCGGCTCGGTACAGACCGGGCCGGGCTCTCGGCTGTCGATTCAGGCTTCCGGGCGGTAGGTGACCAGGGCCACCGCGGGCGCCGAAACCACCTGCACCTCGGCCGACTCCGCAACCTTGACGTGCAGGAATCCGCCCTCGATCAATACCTCGACATCATCGATCGCACGCACCGGCTGTCCATCCCGGTCGAGCAGTGCATATCCGTCGACCAGAGCGACTTCGGTGGCCTGACGCCATTTCGCGGTCATCGTGGTGCCTTTCGTCGGCGCGGCAGCAGGGAAGTCCAGTTCCGGCTGCGCGACATGGTTGAAGTAGTTCGACAAGATATTCAGCGCGATATGGCCGACCACCTCGCTCAATTCGGCATCGCTCACCCCGCGCTCGCGGGCCGAGCCGATGACGTGATCGTCGACGCGGCCGCGCGACCGCATGATCTCGCGCGCGACCCGCAGCACCGCATCCGCATGCGGATCGTCGGCGTGCGCCTCGCGGGTGGCCGCGATGGCGTCCTCGGTGAAACCCATTCGGCCCGCTCGCATGCTGTGCGCGGCAACGCAGTAGTCGCAACCATTTTCGCTCGCGACCAGCAGTGCCAATTGTTCGCGGACGCGGGCGGAGAGCTTGCCGCGGGTCAGCGCGTCGCGCATGTTCAGGTATCCGCGCAATGTCGCGGGACTGTTCGCCATGGCGGCATAGAGATTCGGAACCCGGCCCAGTTGGCGCTGCACCTCGGTGAGCAGGTCGGCCTGCTCGGTGTCGGTGGTTTCGGTCGATACAAGCGGTAGCCGAGACATCGTGACTCCAAACTCGAACATGATGGTACTGATCGGTACCGAGTCGAAACGGTACTGATTGGTTCCGAATACGTCAAGCTAGATGGTACTGATCGGTTCCGTCCGGTACGGTGATGCCATGGCAACGCAGGCCAGACAACGATTACTCACCACCGCCGAGGAACTCTTCTACGCCGAGGGCATCAGGGCGGTCGGCGTCGACCGCTTACTGCAGGAGTCCGGCGTCGGCCGCGCGTCCTTCTATCGCCACTTCGCGAGCAAGGACGACCTGGTCGTCGCGGTACTCGAGGACCGGGATCGGCGCTGGCTGGCGTGGCTGCGCGAGTCCGTCGAAGCGAAGGCGAGCGACCCGGCGGACCGTCCGCTCGCGGTCTTCGAGGCGCTTTCGGAACGCTTCGCCCGCAAGGACTTCCGCGGCTGCGCCTTCATCAACACCATGGTCGAAGTGGCCGATCCGGGCTCGCCCGCCCATCATGCTGCCGATCGGCACAAACGGCGCGTCATCGGCTATCTCACCGAAATCCTCACCGCCGCAGGACGATCCGATGCCGAGGAGCTGGCCGCCGAATTCGCGCTGCTCGTCGACGGTGCGATTGTCACGGCTGTGCGCGAGAACTCCCCGGCAGCGGCCGACCGTGCTCGCACCATGGCACACCGTCTGATCGGGGCAACCTGACCTCGCTACCTGCCGCTCGGGCGGCGTCCCAGTGGTGCGAGGCAGACACCTCGGCTCCGTGCGAACCAGCGACGATAAATTCGGAAGCACCGTCGGTACTCCACGAACGCACGCGATCTCCCGGGCCCTGAGCTGGTCAGGCGGAGTGGAGATGGCGGGCGGTGGGGGAGGTTTCGGTGGTCGCCGGGTCCGGGTAGGTGCCGAGCAGTCGGTCGGCGGTGCCGGAGGTGGTCACGGTGAACCAGTAGTGCTCGTTCTTGTAGTGGTGGTGGCGGTGATTGCGCCAAACAGCCCGGTAGAGCGAGCCTTTCGGTTTGTAGTCGGTGTGGATCAGATAGTGCGTCCACTCGTAGCCGAGCCCGAGGGCGGTGATCATCAGCAGGAACGTCAGGCCGAGGCCGAGCCGGGGAAAGGCCAGGATCGCGATCGCGATCAGGACGACGACCAACACCGACAGCGTCTTGGTCGGGATGAAGATCAGCGGGATATTGCGCGGATCCACGTGGTGCTCACGGTGTTTGCGGGCCAGTTCGCTATCGATCGGAATCGGCCCGAGTTGCTTCGGTCGCCAATGCAATACCGTGACGTGCACGATCCATTCGAAGACCGGGAAGACCGCGAGCATGACGGCGGGCACCAGTGCATCGGTCGATTGCCAGTCGCCCACAATGATTCGGGCGAGCAGCGCCGCCGCCAGAGTGGTGCCGATGAGCCAGGGCGAGGGATGCCGGATGAATTCGCGGAAGGCGGCGGCGAGGGTGAGGCCGCGGCGCAGCGGGCGTCCGTCCTGACGCGCGTGCTCGGCCGAATCCTTGCTGGATGATTGGGATTTCGTCATGGTCTTTTCCTTGGTGGAGCCAGTCGGTGCCGTTCGGTGGCGCACCGAGCGATATTCGGAACCGCTGCGATGATCCGGGGATTGCCGGATCGCGGATTCGCCGTCAGTGTTCGATGTTTTCGGTGCCCTCCAATACTTCGATCAGGGCCGTAGTCGCCGGTTCGAGCAATGCCCGTGCGATGCTCGCGGCCTGTTCCGGCGCGCCGGTCTCGATGGCGGCGGTCAGGTTTCGATACGCCTCGACATTGCCCACCTCGGCGGACATGATCGGCGCCAGTGCCGCGAGCGCGGGTTCGTAGGCGGCGCGCAACATGTTGAACATCAGTCGGAAGACGATGGAATCGGCCGCGTCGACGACGTGATCCCAGAACTCCATCGCATGCCGCTGCTGGGCGATCGGATCCTGTTCGGCGGCAAGCGCTTCGACGGTGCGATCCAAGGCCGCGCGTACCGTGGCGGACTCGGTTCTGCCGAGTCGGATCGCCGCGAGTTCGGCCACCTTGGGTCCGTTGTGCAGCCGCGCCTCCAGAATGCTGCGCGCGACCTTGGGTTCCAGCTCACCGGCCTGAACCAGCAGCCGAGGCAGCACCTCGAGCCCGGCCCCGCGCCGATAGTCCAGCACGGTGGTCGCATCGCCCTGCCGCACCGCTACCAGTCCGGCCGCCGCCAGCCGCTGCAGTGCCTCGCGCACCGCGGGCCGCGAAACACCTAATGCCTCGGCCAACTGCCGCTCACTGGGGAGTGTCGCGCCAGGCGCCAACTCGCCACTGAGCACATCCGCCGCGATTTGCTCGAATACATCACCTGATACCGACCGCTTGACCACAGGTTGCAACGCCATACCGCCACTCTGCGCCAAATAGGTCAGGAGGTCAAGTGGTCAGACCAATTGCGCTGAGTTCCTGAATCCCGGTGCATCGCGACGCGCTCGGTGCCCGCGCATATTCGGTGTGACTCCCGCCATGGGAGCTCCGCTGGGGCGCGAATGGTGCGGAACCAGATCGGCCCAACAGTCCGTCTGAATCCCCGACGCTGCCACACTGTCGGCGGCCCTGGGGGAGTGTCAGCTGGGGTCGGAACCGCGAATGGCCGCGAGCCAGATGGCGGTGGCGGCGGCTACCGATGTGGCGGCGAGGAAGGCCATGAAGCCACCTGCGGCGATGTAGACCCACATGAGTGCTGCGAAGGGTGCGGCGACGGTGGATTGCGCGTCGAGCAGCAGGCGGCGGCGAACCCGAGCGGAGTCGGTGGCGAGGATCGGGGCATCGGGATCGGGACGGGAGGGATTGTCGATCAGGCGGCCGGGCGGTTCGGAGGTCCGCGCCTTTCCGGACGGATAGAAGTGCAGGGTGGCGGTGTCGACAGACCTGTCGGTCACGTCGGCTTCGGCCTCGGTCATGCCTAGCAGCGCTGGCTCGAAAAACACTGGTAACCAGCGAGTTCGGTAGTTCTCGGTGATCTCGAGCCAGCTGCGGCTGACGAGCCGATGCTGCTGGCGCACCCGTTTGATCTCTACGGTTCGCGCGCCGGGGCTGCCCTCGGGTTCCCTGCTGCCGGTATCCGCACCCGCACCGGTTCCGAACTGTGCGCCTCCATCACCGCGAGACGTATCCCTGCGGTCCATCCGGCCCGGGCCGATATCTGCCAACCCATTCGACAGGTAGCCCGATGCCCTGAAGAGCTGAAAACCCGTATAGCCCAGAATGCCCAGCGCAACCGTCGCCAATGCCGCCACCTGGTCCAAGTCGCCGAACGGCGCCCAGGCCAGGCAAACGACCAGGGCGCCGATCGTCACGGAGACCGGATAGGCCAGGGGGTGGCCCGGTCCGAATTTCACTTCAGGAAGCCGACTTTGGTGTAGTCGGGGGTGGCGAGGCCGAAGGCGCCGTAGTTGGCGAGGTTATCGCGGACCGCGTAGGTACCCGAGGCCTGCTGCAATGGCACCGAATAGCCTTCGGCGAAGATCATCTGATCGCATTTGTTCGCCAACTCGATGGCCTTCGCGGGATCGAGTTCGGCAATGGTCTGTTCGATCAGCGCGTTCAGTTCCGGGGAGCCGATGCGGGCCTTGTTGCCCATCAGATTCGCCGGGTCGTAGGCGTAGATCTGCGGCAGCGCGCCCAAGGGGAGAACGCTACCGCCCCAACTGAATTGGGCGATATCGAAGTTGCCCGGATCGATCACATTCTTGAACAATCCGCTGCCGGGCACGGTCTGGATGGTCATCTTCACCCCGACCCGCGCCAGGTTCTGCTGCACGATCTGCGCGGTCTGCACCCAGGCTTCCTGCTGGTACATCACATCGCGCAATTCGAGTTTGCGGCCGTCCTTCTCCCGAACGTCGCCATTGAGTTTCCAGCCGAGCGCGTCGAGCATGCGCGCCGCCGCGTCCGGATCGAAGGCGATGGGGGCCGAATTGTCCTGGTACCCCTTCTGGCCCTTCATGTAGATGTGATTGTTCAGCGGTGTCGGGTTGTCGACGACACCGTTCTGCGCGGCACTGACCAGGGCCTGCCGATCGATCGCCTTCGAAATGGCAATCCGCAGTTGCGGATCCGACAGCAGTGCACCTGGCGCGCCGTTGAAGGTCAGATGCGACCAACTCGGCTCGGGTGTGCGACGGATGACCACATTCTTCGAATTTCGCGCGCCGGTCACATTCTCGATCCCGGACATGTACGCGTAGTCGATCTCGTTGTTCTGGATACCGGGAAGCACCGCGGAGTCGTCGAGCACGCTCAGCGTGATGGTGTCCAGCTTCGGCGTATCGCCCCACCATTTCGGATTGCGCCCCAAGGTGATCCGGTTCTGCGCCCGATCGATGGAGGTAAGGACGAAAGGCCCTGAACTGACCGGCAGACCGTCGCGGTCGAGATTGCTGAATGCCTCCGGATTCGCGGTCACCGCCTTGGGGTACAGCGGTGAGAACTGTCCCTGCCATTCGGCATACGGCTTGTCGAAGGTGACGATCGCCTGCAGATCGTCCACACCGCGCTCGACCTTCCCGACCCGGTCGAATCCACTCGATGACGAGATGAGGAAACCGGGATCCCTACCGCTGAGCGCGGCGGCTTCCGATCGCAGATCCTCCCAGGTGATCGGGCTGCCGTCGGACCACACGGCCTTCGGATTGATCGTGTAGGTGACCTGCTGGGGGTTGGTATTGGTCAGCTTGATATCGGTGAAGTAATTGTGGTCGACCGTCAGCTCACCCGCCGCATTGCTGACCCACGGCGATGGCAGGACCGGATTGATAACCGAGGCGGTGCTTTCGGTATTGCCGTCGACGTGCAGATAGTTGAACGACTCCGGGAACGAGCTCAGCGCCAGCCGCAGATTGCCGCCGTCACGCAGTTCGCCGCGATCCTTCGGATTGATGTCGTTGGTGCTGCCGATATCGACCGTGCCCGGAGTGATGCTGTTGTCGGAACAACCGGTCACGATCAGCCCGAGCGCGACGACCGGAACCGCCACCGCGGTCGCGAATCTCATTTCTCGAACCCGACCTTGGTGTAGTCCGCCGACGCGAGGCCGAAGGCGCCGTAATTGGCCAGGCCCTCGCGCACCGCGACGGTGCCCGCGGACTGCACGATGGGCAGTGAGAAGCCCTCATCGAAGATCATCTTGTCGCACTCGTTCGCCAGCTCGATGGCCTTTTCGGGATCGAGTTCGGCGATTGTCCGCTCGATCAGCGCATTCAGTTCGGGCGAGCCGATCTTGCCCTTATTGCTCAGCGTATTCGCCGGGTCGAAGGCGTAGATCTGCGGCAGTGCACCGAGCGGGAGGATGCCACCGCTCCAGGTGAATTGGACGATATCGAAGTTGCCCGGATCGATCACATCGGTGAAAAGTCCATTGCCCGGGTAGGTCTGGATGATCAGCTTGACGCCGATCTTCGCCAGATTCTGCTGCGCGATCTGCGCCATCTGCACCCAGCTCTCCTGCTGGAACATCACATCGCGGATTTCCAGCTTGCGGCCGTCCTTTTCGCGGACATCGCCATTGAGTTTCCACCCGAGGTCATCGAGTTCTTTGGCGGCCAGTTCGGGGTTGTAGGCCACCGATGCCGCATTGTCCTGATAACCCTTCTGACCAACCATGAAGATGTGGTTGTCGAGCGGCTTGGGATCGACCACGACGCCCTGCTGGGCCGATGTCGCGATGGACTGCCGATCGATACCCTTCGAAATGGCAACGCGCAGTTTCGGATCCGCGAGGATGGAGCCGGGCGCGCCATTGAAGGTGAAGTGCGAGAACCGCGGCGCGGGCGCACGACGCACCTTGATGCCGGGCGCGTTCGAGGCGGTCTTGACCTCATCGATGCCCGATACCGACGCCGAATCCAGTTCGTTGTTCTGCAGTGCGTTCAGCCGCGCCGAGTAGTCGAGCACGCTGTAGGTGACGGTATCCAGCTTCGGTGTATCACCCCACCATTTCGGATTGCGGCTCAATACGATTCGCTGCTGCGCCTTATCGATCGAGGTGATCATGAACGGCCCCGCCGAAACCGGCAGACTGTTGCGGTTGACGTCGTCGAAGGCCTGGGGGGTCGCGGTCGATGCCTTGGGGTAGACCGTGCTGAAGATGCCCTGCCATTCCGCATAGTGCTGGGCCATGGTGACGATCGCCTGGCGGTCGTCGACACCGCGTTCGACCGTGCCGATCTGCGCGTAGCCCTGGGTTGCCGCCACCTGGAAGGCCGGATTGCGTCCGCTGAGCGCCTCGGCCTGGGATTTCAGATCTTCCCAGGTGATCGGCGTTCCATCGGTCCAGATCGCCTTGGGGTTGATCGTGTAGACGATGGTCTGCGGATTGGTATTGGTGAGTTTGATCTCGGTGAAGTAGTTGGTATCGGTAGTGATATTGCCCGCAGCATCGGATTTGACCGAGCCCGGCAGCGCCCACCCGACCAGATCGGATACCTCACCGTCGGAGTCGACATGCGAGGAATTGAAGGTCGCCGGGAAACCCGTCAGTGCCAGCCGCAGATTCCCGCCTTCGCGCAGGTCGCCGGCGTCCTTCGGATTGATGTCATTGGCCGTGCCGATCGAGCTGGAACCCGCCGTCACGTCGTCGCCCGACCCGCACCCGGACAGAATCAGCGCGATGGCGACGGCGGGTGCCGCGATCCGAATTCCCACCCGGCGGTGCCGGGCGATGCGTGCTGTTGTCATTTCACGAATCCGATCTTGGTGTAGTCGTAGGACGCGAGGCCGGGGGAACCGATATTGGCGAGATTCGCGCGGACGCCGAAACTGCCGTCGCTCTGCATCAGTGGCAGCGAATGACCCTCCTCGAACACCTTGCGATCTACCTCATTGGCCAGCTCGCGTGCCTTCGCCGGATCCAGTTCCGACAGGGTGCGGTCGATCAGGGCATTGAGTTCCGGCGAGCCGACGCGGGCGTAATTGCCCTGCTGATCGTTCGGGTCGTAGTAGTACGCCTGTCGAATACTGCTGAAGGCGAAGGCATCACCCACCCAGATGAACTGGGCGGCGTCGAAATCGCCGGGCTGGATGACATCGGTGAAATACCCGGCGCCCGGCCTGGTGTCGATGGTCAGCCCGACCCCGATTTCGGCGAGATTCCGCTGGATGATCTGGGCGACCTGCACCCAGGTCGGATCGTTGTACATCACATCGCGGATGACGAGCTTGCGTCCGTCCTTCTCCCGCATATCGCCGTTGCGCCGCCAACCGGCCTCGTCGAGTTCGCGCGCAGCGGCGGTCGGATCGAAGCCGAGGCTATTGTCCTGATAGCCCGCCTGACCCTGCAGGAATATGTGGTTGTTCAGCGGCTTCGGATTCTCCACCAGCCCGTTCTGAATCGCGGTGACGATCGCCTGCCGATCGATGGCCTTCGAAATCGCGACGCGCACCCTGGCATCGGACAGGATCGACCCCGGCGCGCCATTGAAGGTGATGTGGCGCCAGCGATTACCCGGCGCGCGGCGCACCACCAGCCCGCCGGTATTGCGCACCGTCTGGACATCGTCGACCGTGGTCAGCTGTACCAGGTCGAGTTCGTTGTTCTGCAGCGCCGTCGTCCAGGCCGTGTGGTCCAGCACGCTGTAGGTGATGGTGTCGAGTTTGGGTTTCGCACCCCACCATTTCGGATTGTGGCCGAGCACGATTCGGCCCTGCGATCGGTCGGTGGAGACGACCTGGAAGGGTCCGGCGCTCGGCCCCATCGCATCGGCCAGGCTGTTGTTGAACGAATCCGGGTCGGCGGTAACGGATTTCGGGAACAGCGAGGCATTGCCCGCGAACTGGCCGCGCCATTCGGCGTAGGGATGGCTGAAGGTCAGGACGGCCTGGCGATCGTCGATGCCGCGTTCCACCTTGTCCACGAATTCGAAACCGTTGGTGATGGCGATCAGGAAGCGCTTATCCCTACCGCTGAGGGCACTGGCCTCGGATTTGATGTCTTCCCAGGTGATCGGATTGCCATCGGACCAGACAGCCTTCGGATTGATCGTGTAGGTCACCTGCTGCGGGTCGGTGCCGGTCAGTGCGACATCGGTGAAATAGTCCTTGTTGATGGACAATTCGCCAGCGGCGTCGGTGTCGAACGCGCGCGGCATCAGCGGCCGTTCGATATCGGCTATCTCGCCATCGTTACCGTCATTGGACAGGGTGTTCCAGTTGGCCGGATACGACGTGACCGCCAGGCGCAGATTCCCGCCGTCACGAATTTCGTCGACGCTCTTGGGGTTGATGTCGTTTGTGGTGCCGAGGGTATCCGACAGCCCCGCCGTCGAATCGCCGCCCGAACCACAGCCCGCCGCGATCAGACCCAGTGCGGCAATCGGTGCCGCCCATCTGGCTCGGGTTCTCGATCGCATCGCGTGCTCCCTCTATCGACTGACGACCGGCACCGGAACCGCATCGATCAACGCCCGGGTGTAGTCGTTGCTCGGGCGGTCGAAGATCTGTTCGGCGGGCCCGGCCTCGACGATCTTTCCGCGATACATGACCGCGATATCGTGGGCCAGATTGCGGACCACCGAAAGATCGTGCGAGACGAACAGATAGGACAGGCCGTGTTCGGTCTGCAGATTGCGCAGCAGATTCAACACACCCGCCTGGATGGACACATCCAGTGACGACACCGGCTCGTCAAGCACGAGGATCTCCGGATCCAGGGCCAGCGCACGGGCGATGCTGATGCGTTGTTTCTGGCCGCCGGAGAAGTCGGCGGGATAGCGGTCGGCGTGTTCGGGCCGCAGACCGACCTGTTCGAGCAATTGCGGTATGCGCTTGGCGATTTCGGTGCGAGGCCGACCATCGATGCGCATCGGTTCGGCGAGCACGTCGAAGATCGGCAGCCGCGGATCCAGTGCGGCCGTCGGATCTTGGAAGACGATCTGCATCTTCCGGCGGATCTCCCGCTTGCGCGCCTTGGTCAGGGTCGCGGTATCGCTGCCCATGATCTCGATGGTGCCTTCTTGCGGCCGCACCAGGTCGAGAATCTGGGTGAGTGTGGTGGATTTTCCGGATCCGGATTCGCCGACCAGCGCCAATGTGCGCCCGGCGCGCACCTCGAAGCTGATGCCGTCGACGGCACGGACCTCGCCCTTGCGGCGTTTGAACACCACACCCGAGGTGATCGGGTAGGTCTTCACCAGATCCGAAACCCGCAGCACCACACGCTCATCGGTATCGGCCTCGGCGCTCGGCTCCGCGATCTCCTGGCGGTAGGCCTCGAACAGATCGGCGGAGGTGACCTCGGCGGTGCGGATGCAGGCGGCCGAATGGCCGGGGCCGGTCTTCTCCAACGGCGGCTCGGCCGCACGGCAGTCATCTATGGCAATCGGGCAGCGCGGTGCGAACGAGCAGCCCGGCGGCAGTGCGTGCATGGCCGGTGGTGCACCGACGATCGGGATCAGCGGGCTGCGGGCCGGGCCGTCCATCCGCGGAATCGAGCCGAGCAGGCCGACCGTATACGGCATCCGCGGTGCGGCGAAAAGCTCTGCCGCCGGGGCGGTTTCGACGATCTTCCCGGCATACATCACCGCGACCCGATCGGCGAGCGTGGCCGCGATCCCCATATCGTGGGTGATCATGATGACACCGGCGCCGGTGATATCACGCGCCTTGCGCAGCAGATTCAGGATCTGCTTCTGCACCGTCACATCGAGTGCGGTGGTCGGCTCATCACAGATGATCAGCGCGGGATCATTGGCGATGGCCATCGCGATCACCACGCGCTGACGCATACCGCCGGAGAACTCGTGCGGAAATGCCTTGGCACGCAATGCCGGTTCCGGAATGCCGACCAGATCCAGCAGTTCGACGGCCCGCGCCGAGGCCTCTCGACCGGTCAAATCGGTATGGGCGAGCAGGGCTTCGGCGACCTGATCGCCGACCCGATACACCGGCGTCAGCGCCGAGAGCGGGTCCTGGAACACCATGCTGATGGAACGCCCACGCAGCTTGGACAATTGGCGATCGCCGAGCCCGAGCAGTTCGCGCCCGCGCAGCCGGATGGAACCGTTGATCCGCGCCTGCTCCGGCAGCAACCCGATCACCGCGAGCGAGGACACCGACTTGCCGGATCCGGATTCACCGACGATGGCCAGCACTTCGCCATCGGAGACGGTGTAGTTCACTCCGCGCACCGCGTCGATGCGACCCTCTTCGCTGGGGAAGGAGACCCGCAGATCGGAGACCTCCAACAGCGGTGCGGTGGAGTTCTTCTCGATGGCGACTTTATCGGCCGTCATGGCGCTACCTTCTTTTCCGACCCGGCCTTCTTGCGCGAGCGAGCCCGTTTGGCACTGGGATCGAATGCGTCACGCAAACCGTCGCCGACCAGATTCGCCGAAAGCACGATGACGATCAGCAGTCCACCGGCGAACATGAACAGCCAGGGGAAGGTGAGCGCCGATGCGGTGCCCGAGGCGATGAGCGTGCCGAGCGAGACATCCGGCGACTGCACACCGAATCCGAGGAAGCTCAAACCGGTTTCGGCCATGATCGACGCGCCCACCGACAGCGTGGTGTCGATGATCAGGATGGATGCGATATTCGGCAGGATATGGCTCAGGATCACCGTCCTGGTCGGCGCGCCCATATACCGTGCGGCCTTGACGAATTCGCGTTCACGCAGACTCATGGTCAGGCCGCGCACGATGCGCGCGCTGATCATCCAGCCGAAGACGCTCAGCAGCAGGATCAGCAGCAGAATGGACCCGCTGCCCTTGGTCTTCGGCGCGAACAGCGCGACGATGATGAAGCTCGGCACCACCAGCAGCAGATCGACCAGCCACATGATGGCCTTATCGGTGAAACCGCCGATGAGTCCGGCGATCGAGCCGGTGAGCGCCGCGATGGTGGTGCTGATGATGGCGACGCAGAAGCCGATGATCAGCGATTTCTGCATGCCACGCAGGGTTTGGGCGAGTACGTCGTGGCCGATGGCATCGGTGCCGAACGGATGCTCGGCCGACGGCGGTTTACGCAGCGCCGTGCCGTCGAGTTCCTGATAGTCCCAGCTCCAGAAGTACGGCAGCACATAGGCGAGCAGCACCAGAATCAGCAGCATGAGCACGCCCGCGACGGCGGCCTTATTGCGCAGGAACCGCCGCAGTACGAGCCTGCGCCGACCCGAGGCGGCCGTGACCTCCGGCGCACCTTGGACAATGATCTCGGCTTCCGTCATCCCACACGCACCCTGGGGTCGAGAATCGCGTACACGATATCGGAGAGCAGCCCCGACACCAGTACGACGAGACCGGCGAATGCCGTCACCGTGACGACAACATAGAGATCCTGGGCATTGATCGAATTGACCAGCCATTCCCCGACGCCGTGCCAGCCGAAGATCTTCTCGGTGAAGGTCGCGCCGGTGATCAACCCGCCGAGGCTGTAGGCGAACAGCGTCGCCATCGGGATCAGTGCGGTCCGCAGGCCGTGCTTGTAGAGCGCTTTGTTGCGGGTCAGGCCCTTGGCGCGGGCGGTGCGGATGAAATCGCTCTGCAGCACGTCGAGCATGGCATTGCGCTGATAGCGGCTGTAACCGGCCATCGCGCCGAGGGCCAGACCGGCCGTCGGCAACACCAGATGCTGGAGACGGTCGAGCAATTGCGGGAAGAAACCGTTGATCTTGTTCGCCGAGGTCTCACCGGTATAGAGGAAGATCTGCGAGCCGGTGAGCGTATTCACTTCCAGCGCACCGTATTTCAACAAGGTGGCGAGCAGGAATACCGGCGTGCTCAGCACCAGCAGGGAGATGACCGTGGTGAAGTAATCACTGAATTTGTATTGCCGGATCGCCCCGGCCGCACCGATCAGGACCCCGAGCACCGTGCCCACGATCGAACCGATGATCAGCAGCCGCAGACTCACCAGGACCCGGCGCGGCAGTTCCTCACTGACCGGCTGTCCGGCCAGCGTCTGGCCGAAGTCACCCTGCGGGATACCCTTCAGCCAGCTGATATAGCGCTGTGGAATCGGCTCGTTGAGATGCAGCTGTTCGGCCTTGGCATCGATCACCGCCTGCGGCGGACGTGGATTGCGCTGTTCGAGACTGTCCAGCGGCGTGAACGTCAGCGACGCCAGACTGAACGTCAGGAACGAAGCCAGCAGCAACAGCACGACATAATTGAACGCGCGTCGTAGCAGGAAGCCGGTCATCAGTCCTCTGGTCCTACGGCTGGTCGGGCCAGCATCGAGTGTTAGCCCCTGATCATAAGGACGTGCGTGCGAGCGTGCGTGACACGCGTGAGATCGGCATGTCCTCTATTCTGGCGAGAGCGGTGCGTCCAGGCCTTTTCCCGACGCTCTCAGGGGGATTTCATGAGTTATCCGCAATATGAGCCTTATCCATCGGTACCGGCACCCGCACCGAGCGGCGGCACCGCGATCACGGCCGGGGTGCTGGCGAGCGTCGGCAGTGCCGGCCAATTGCTCGGCGGCGGTTTCAATATTGTGCTCGGGGCGACCGACCTGGCCCGTGATCTCGCGGAGTACGACTCGACCGGCCTCTTCGCGCAGAGCTGGTTCAAGACCTACCTGCTGGTGTCCGGTTCGATCGCGGTGATCACGGCATTCCTACTCGGTGTCGGCGCGGTCATGATGTTCACCAGGCGGCCGCTCGGTCGGGTGCTCGTGGTGGCCGGATGCGCGGTGGTGATTGTGGCCGGTATCGCTGGCTACGCGGTAACCGCGCACTACACCACCTCGGGCGGCAGCGCCGCCGAGATCGGCGGGGGCATCGGCGGGCTGTTCGGGCTGATCTTCCCGATCGCGACCGCGGTGCTCGCACTCGTGCCGCCGACGAGGCGCTGGCTCCATTACCGTCCGGTGACCGCCCCGTCTGTAACCACGTACCCTTACGGACCCGCCGGGTATCCGTCTGGTGCTGGCGTGCCACCGGCTGGGTATCCGTCTGGTACTGGCGAGCCACCGGCCGGGTATCCGTCCGGACCGACGCCCTATCCTCCCTACCCGCAGTATGGTTCGTCGGCTGATGTCCCAGATGCGCAGTCGTATCCGCAAGCGGGTGGCGACCAGCCGGGCGCGCAGCCGCAATCTGGAGCGAATCCGCAGGCAGCGCCGGGTTTTCCACCGCCGGATCTGACGAAACGGCAGTCCGACCCGAAGAGCGAGGCCGAGGACTCCCCATGGCGGCGACCACCGTCGCAGTGATAGCCGCGACCTCGCCGAGATGGTCTTCCGGCAGGATGGAATAGGTGACTCGCCTGCACCTGCCCAAGCCGAAGATGGTTGCCACCGATGTGGACGGCACCCTCATCGATCACGACGAGCGGGTCACCGCGCGAACCAAGGCGGCCGTGGCCGCCCTGATCACCGATGGGGTGCCGTTCGTGCTCGCCACCGGACGGCCGCCGCGCTGGATCGATCCGGTGGTCGAAGGTCTGGGCTATGCGCCGCTGTGCGTCTGCGGCAACGGTGCGGTGATCTACGACAGCGCCGCCGACCGGGTACTCACCAGCCGGACCCTGGACGTGGACACTCTCGCCTGGATCGCCGACTTGGCCGAATGCGCGCTGCCCGGCTGCGGTCTCGCCGCCGAACGCGTCGGCGCCAGCGCGCATGACGCGGTGACGCCGCAATTCGTGAGTTCGCCGGAATACGAACATGCCTGGCTGAATCCGGATGACACCGAGGTCTCGCGTGCCGAGGTCATCGACGAACCCGCGATCAAGATGCTGGTTCGACTACGCGGCACGCTCAGCGCCGATATGCGCGCGGTCCTGGCACCGCTGATCGGCGATCGCGCCGATATCACCTACTCGACCGACCACGGCCTGATCGAGATTTCCGCACCCGGCGTCACCAAGGCGTCCGGGCTGGCCATCGTCGCCCAACGCCTCGGTGTCGAACATTCGGCGATCATCGCGTTCGGCGATATGCCCAATGATGTTCCGATGCTGACCATGGTCGGCCACGGCGTCGCGATGGCCAATGCGCATCCGGAGGCGATCGCCGCCGCGGACGAAGTCACCGCGGCGAACAACGAAGACGGTGTCGCGCAGGTACTCGAGCGCTGGTGGGTCTGAGCGAACCCGCCGCATCCCAGGTGTCAGCCCGCCGGAACCGGGGCTGGTGCCGCGACCGGGTTGCGGTTGACCTGCTGCTGGTAGGTGTCGTTGTAGGTCTTCCAGACGGTGGTGACGATGCCGGTCAGTTGGTTGAGAACCAATGAGCCGTACTGGAAGTCGGTGCGCAGTCCGTTCGGGACCGGGTAGCTGTTGCTCATCGGCAGTCCGAGGATTCCGGCATCCCCGCCGAGGGCGAGAAAGCGATCCAGGATCGCGCCGAGCACCTCGAATATCTGACCATCCGGGCCGGTATAGACGTACCCATTGACGAACTTCGCGTACTGCTGCCCCTGCGTGGCTGGCATCGGCTCGGACGCGGCCGCGCCGAGCGGACCATCGGGACCGCCCTGCTCGGCCCAGTGCTTGGCGATCGGATTCTGATTCACCATGCCGAGCAGCTTTGCGGTGAGTGCGGCCAGCGTGGCGAGATCGGCCTGGGTCTGCGGGGTCGTCTGCATTCGGGGCTGCTGTGTCGCAGGCGCCTGTGCCTGCTGTTGCGGCTTGGTGGAGCTGCCTGGCGACGCGGATATGCCCGCCGCGATATCCCGAATGCGGTCCATATCCGCGTAGGCGGAGTCGCCGGGGCAGCTGGTATTGCCGACGTCGCGGTGCGCGAACACCACCGGCAGCCGAACCGCCTCACCCTGCGCATAGGAGGTGAATTCGGTGCCCTCGGAGTACATCGTGGTGTAGCCCTTGGGATCCAGGCCCGCGATCTTGGACCGCCACCCGATGAACCGGCCGATCGCATTGATCGCCTCTTCCGACGGTTCCTCGGACTCGTAGTTGCCCATCAGCGCGACGCCCGAGGTGTTCTCGTTGAATCCACCCGCGTGCGCGCCCTGCACCGGACGATCCAGTCCGCCGAAGCGGCCCTCGAAGATCTGGCCGTACTTGTCGACCAGCGCGTTGTAGCCGATATCGCACCAGCCCAACGTTTTTGCGTGATAGGTGTAGATTGCGCGGACGATGCCCGCCGATTCGGCCTGGGTGTAGTCGTTGCGGCCGGCGGTGTGGTGCACGGTGAGGCCGCCGAGCTGATCGTCGTAGGTGGGTTCCTCGCAGCGGATGGATTCGTCCGCGCCCCACTGGGATCGGGTGATGACATTGGGTCCGCCGCTGGGCAGCGCAGCCGCGACATTGTTGAGCGTGCCGTCGATCGCGCCGCGGCCCGGATCGATCAGTACGGCAGTCAATGCGGCGGCGGTCTGGGCCGGGTCGTCCGAGCGCCCGACGGCCGGGGTGGGCAGCATCGGCACGGCGCCCTCCGCGGCACCCGCGACCGGGGGACGCGGCGTGGTCGCGACGGCTGGTTTGCGGGTCACCAGGATCTGCACGGAATTGGTATTGCCGACGTAGATCGGTTCGGTGCCGGTGGTGCCGCCCGTCGCCCGGTCGTTGCGGCGGGTGTCGACGGCCTCGGTGTCGTACCAGGGACCCCAGGTGCCATCGGACTGACGGGCCCGGACCAATGCCTTGGTATTCACCAAATCGTGCGCGGTGAGTGCGACCACGCTGAACGGGGTTTCGCGGCTGAGCTCCTTGACCTGCGCGCCGACCTGGCTGAGGAGTTCCGGCGGGACAGCGCCGGGTGCCAGTGCTGGTGTGTCGGGAGTGACGTCGGGCTCGAGCTGGGCGGGGTCGGCGATGAAAGCCGCGGCCGCGGAATGGCCTTGGAGCGGTTGACCGGGAGTCGTGACCTGAGCTGGGGAGGGGGGCTGACCTGGGAAAGATTCACTTCGTGTCGATTGACCCGGGATGGTTTGGCCGGGGAGCGATCCGTCGGGGGTGCTCTGGTCCGGAACCTGTCCGGGAAGTGGTTGGCCGGGGGTGCTCTGGTCCGGAACTGGTTGGCTGGGAAGCGGTTGGCCCAGGGTGCTCTGGCCTGGAACTGTTTGGCCGGGTAGCGATTGGCCTGGAGTCGTTTGGCCGGGTAGCGATTGGCCTGGAGTCGTTTGGCCGGGTAGCGGCTGGCCTGGCGCGGTTTGGGCAGGTAGGGATTGGCCTGGAACTGTTTGGCCCGGTAGCGGCTGGCCTGGCGCGGTTTGGCCAGGTAGGGATTGGCCTGGAATGGTTTGACTGGGTAGGGACTGGCCTGGAACCGTTTGGCCCGGAACCGATTGGCCTGGAAAGTATTGTCCGGGAACCGATTGGCTCGGTGTGTTCTGTCCGGAATCGAGCTTGGGTAGTGGGATTTCCTTCGGTAGCTCGATGCCGGGTGGCAGCGGCAAACCCTGGGGAACCGGAATGGATTCGGGAATCGGCAGCATGCGTAGATCCGAAAGATGCAGATCAGGTAGGTCGAGACCGGTGAGTTCACGCAGTGGAAGGGTGATGTCGGGGACGGTGGTGAGGCCGACCTCGGCCAATTGCGCGGGGATTGCGGCAAGCTCGCTACCGGTTGTCGAACGGTAATCGGTCGGATCGCTCAGCGTGAATGTCGCGAGCGGAGCCGCTACCGCAAGTGTGGTGACAACCGGGAGCACGTAGGAACGTTTCGGTTTGCGGTACGGCACGAGCATCTCCAATCAGGTCGAACCGCGCGATCATCTGCATGAATGTCAGGGTTGTTGCTTCCTGATGCATCAACGACCACACTAGTTCACAACTGTCACATGTCTAAACCTCTGGTCGAGGATTATGTGATTGCTCGAATGTAGCTCTCGATTTGCGACCGGCGTGGAACGACATGCCGAGGGGTATCGAACCGATCAGGTCCTGGAAAACCGTGGGAGTGAACGGATGCGAAGTAAACGGCACCGGAATGACACGACGCGGGGCGAGCGAAAATTGCGGCTGAAAACGAGTGCGCCGCACGGCCGATTTGGCTGGCGACGGCTATCCGGAACTCCGATTTCCATCCGTCCGGTGCTGGTCACCGGCGGTGCTGCCGCGCTGGCCGGGACTGTTCTCGCGTTCTGGGTATGGCCCGCCGACACACTCGTCCGGCCGTTGGCGGGACCGGGCCACGGACGCGGTATGAGTCAGGTCGGCGCGTTCGACAGCGCCAGGGAGGGCTGGGCCGCCGAGCGGATTCTCGATCATTACTACCCGGGCGCGACGCTCGGCAAAATCTCGGCGACCACCGTCGGGGTGCGGCTGTCCGCCCAGGACGACTCGACGCTGGACGCCTACTCCGACGCCGGATTGCGGGTCGCCGGCCAGATGCTGCCGCGCGGTCAGGTCGCGCATCTCACCGCACTGCCCGACGGCGGCGCGAAGGTAGTCGTCACGGCGGGCTGTGACGGTGCGGTGCTGTGGCAGCGGACGATCGGCGACCCGTGGATCTATCCGCTCAACCCGCGGCCCAACCGTCCTGCCGCGGAACATCTGACCCTGTGCGGTGGTTCCGCGTATCGCGGTTCCCTCGGTGTCGCCATGGAAAACGGTGCGGCGCGCACGGTGAATCGCATCGATGTCGAGGACTATCTGCGCGGCGTCGTCCCGGCCGAGGTGCAGGCCAACTGGGCCGACAAGGGAGCGACGGAAGCCCTCCGCGCACAGGCGATCGCGGCACGCTCATACGCGCTTGCCGAGCACCGCTATCCATACGCGCAGACCTGCGATACCACCGACTGCCAGGAGTATCCCGGCACCGCCAAGGAGGATCCACGCGCGACCGATGCCATCGCATCGACCGCGGGGACGGTGCTATTGCGGGACGGCCGGATCCTGCGTTCGGAGTACTCCTCCGCGCCGGACGGCGGGGAACCGGCCGATATCTACGCCTTCGATGTCGGACCAACACCCGCCGAACTCGGCACCCCGGTGGTCGGTGCGGGCGCGCCCGTGGATCCGCGCAAACAGACCCTCGTCGCCGAATCCCCGATCGATGCCGAATACCGCCGGATCGGCGGCGCGAACAGCGCGCTCGGCAAACCCCTCGGCCCAGAGATGGCGCTGCCCGAAAACGCCGGTACCTACCGACTTTTCAGCAACGGCGTCATTATCGCGACCCCGACGCTCGGCGCGCGGGTCGTCGACTTCACGACGCTGATGCAAATGGTCCCGGATTCGCGCGACGGCAAGCCCAGCACCCCCGTACCTCCGCGGCACAATGAGCACGCCGCAAATGGCGCACCTGAGAGCGCCGCGCCAGGTGATGGAAATGGCGCGACTGAAAGCGTCCCGCCCGGAAGTGCGGTATCGCCCGCCCCGCCCGCGAACATACTGCCCGGTGGCCAAAAGTCCCCCGAGGGCACGTTGCCGGGCGGTGCGAATGGCGCGGCTGGGAATGCTGGGTGGGGCTACGTCGCGCCGGGGAGTGTGCTGCCCAGTGGCAATGTCTCCCCCGAGAGCGCGTGGTCAGATGCTGCGTATGGTGCGCCCGAAAGTGCTGTGCCCGCTGGCAATTCCCCGCCCGCGCCCGAAGGTGCGCTCGCACCCGGAACCGGCGTGTCGCCGGGATATTCCGCGGCGCCCGGCAGCGTCATCGCACCGGAGGCCTCGGTCCCGCCCGGAACCACCGTCGCCCCTACTACCGCCTCGACCCCGACCCCACCACCGCCGCGCGCCCCCGCAATCCCCTCGGCGGCGCCGGCAAGTGGGGATCCGGAGCTGAGCGAAGAGCTCTGAGCGCATCACGCCCTTTTGTGGATCGCTTGCCTCGGTCCATGGGCAGCTCGGCCGCGCTGTGAATTCGCCTGCTCGACAGAGGAGTCGAAGCTGAAACCGGGCAACGCGCCGGTCCGTGTGGCTGGTCTCGTTCGTGGGCTGCCGCATTGCCGCGACCTGTGCCGCGTTGACGAATTCGCTTGCGGATCTGCGCTGAGCGACGACCTTGGTGCGCCCATCTGGGCCGTCGGGCCCGGGCCTCGGGCGGCGGCGGTGTCCGCCCGATGGCCTGGTGAATCCACTTGCGCGACAGGAGTTGTCAGCGCGATCGGGCAGGGTTCGAATCAGGATGAGCGGTGTCGCCAAGCGATTCGGCAAGTGTACGAAGTAGATCTGCCAGGTGGGCACGGTCCCGCTCATCCAGTGTGGCGAGGAGGCGTTGCTCGTTCGCCATGTGCAAGGGCAGTAGTTCGTCGATCAGGGTGCGGCCTGCTGCGGTGAGTTGGACGCGGATTGCTCTGCGATCCTCTGGGCAGGGTGCGCGCTCGACGAGGCCCTTGGCGGCGAGGCGGTCGATGCGGTTGGTGATGGCGCCCGAGGTGAGCATGGCGACCTGGTTCAGGGCGCCCGCGGTGAGTCCGTCGGCGCCGCCGGAGCGGCGCAGGGTCGCGAGCATGTCGAATTCCCAGAACTCCATGCCGTGTCCGGCGAAGAACTTCTTCAGGTCCTGTTCCAGCAGGCGGGACAGTCGCTGGATGCGTCCGATCACCGCCATCGGTGACACGTCGACCTCCGGCCGTTCCCGGTTCCAGTGCTCGGTGAACAGATCGATCGCGTCGGCCACGGCCGTTCCTCTCGATAGTGATTATCTCAACGTTCATCTACTTGACGGCGAGGTATGTCAGCGAGTAGATATTTCAACGTTGAGATTATCAATGAGGAGCGACCAACATGACAACCACCACCGCCGCGCGTGACTCGTACGCGGGCACCCTGGCGCTCGCCGCACTCGCCCCGATCGCATGGGGCTCCACCTACGCCGTGACCACCGAATTCCTGCCGCCGGACCGCCCGCTTTTCACGGCGCTGATGCGCGCACTGCCCGCCGGACTCGCGCTGCTCGCCATCACCCGGGTACTGCCGCGCGGGGTCTGGGTCGGGCGCGCCGTCGCACTCGGTGTCCTCAATATCGGCGCCTTCTTCCCGCTGTTGTTCCTGGCCGCCTACCGACTGCCCGGCGGCGTCGCCGGAGTGCTCGGCGCGGTGGCGCCGATGTTCGCACTGGCCTTCGCGACCGTCGTGCTCGCCGAAAAACCGAACGGGCGCAAGGTGATCGCGGGCCTGATCGGTGTCTTCGGGGTGGCCCTCGTGGTGCTGCGCGCCAATGCGCAGCTCGATACAGTCGGTGTCATCGCCGGACTCGCCGGTGCGGCGTCGATGGCGATGGGCACGGTGCTCACCCAGCGCTGGGGTCGACCCGACGGCGTCGGACCGCTCGCGATCACCGGCTGGCAACTCACCGCGGGTGGCCTGTTCATCGCACCGCTCGCCCTCTTGATCGAGGGTGCCCCGCCCGCATTCGACGGCCGGGCCGTCGGCGGCTACCTGTACCTCGGTGTCATCGGCACCGCGCTGGCGTACTTCCTCTGGTTCCGCGGCATCGCCAAGGTGCCCGCGACGTCGGTCGCCTTCCTCGGGCTGCTCAGCCCGGTATCGGCGGCCGTGATCGGTTGGATCGCACTCGGCCAGGCGCTGACCCCGCTGCAAGTGCTCGGACTCGGTATCGCGCTCGGCGGCACGCTGCTCGGCCAGATGGTCGCCAAGCCGCGGATCGCTCCCGCCGTGGTCACGCCTCCGGTGCCGGTCGACGCACGTTAAAGGGTTGACCTTGACGTAACGTCAACTTGCAAGCTGGTTGTACCGACGAGAAAGAAGGGAGAACAGGTCATGCGAACGGGCACCGAATGGTCCATACAGGATCTGGCCAAGGCGGCCGGTACCACCAGCCGAACGCTGCGCCACTACGGGCAGCTCGGGCTGCTGCCGCCGAGCCGGATCGGCGCCAACGGCTACCGCTACTACGACCAGGACTCCCTGGTTCGGCTGCAACGCATCCTGCTGCTGCGCGAACTCGGCCTCGGCCTTCCGGTCATCGCCGAAGTTCTCGCGGGCGAACAGGACACCGCCGCCGCACTGCGCGCGCACCTGGAACTGCTTCGGCAGGAACAGGATCGGATCCGGCGCCAGATCGAGTCGGTGACCACCACGCTGAACAAGACGGAACGAGGTGAACAACTCATGGCAGCAGAGGTTTTCGACGGTTTCGACCACACTCGGTACAAGGATGAGGTGATCGAACGCTGGGGCAAGGACGCCTACGAAAGTGGCGACCGCTGGTGGCGCTCGCTCAGCGAGGCCGATAAGCAGGCGCACTTCCAGACCCACCTGGATATCGCCGCCGATTACGGCCGGGCGCACGCCGCCGGACTCGCCCCCGACAGCGATGAGGTCCAGGCCATCGTCGCGCGGCACTACGACTGGATCGGGATCGGTTCGCAGCGCCGCCCGTCCTACGAGTACTTCACCGGACTCGGCGAAATGTACGTCGCCGACCCGCGTTTCGCGGCCAACTACGACGTACACGGTGAGGGCACAACCGAATTCGTGCGTGACGCGATGAACGCGTACGCCGAAGCCAACCTCCGGTAACGGAGATTCGGTAACAACGAGGTGGGGCGTCCGCGGCCAGCGGGCGCCCCATCGCCAGTTCGCCGGAATCCTCTCGGCGAGTCGACTGCGGTCCGCGGCCGTAGGATCGAATCGTCCACAACTAGTGGGGAGGAGCGTCGACGATGCTTTACCGAAGTGGGGATCGGCCGAGCGGGGTGGTCGCGCAGTTCGGTGCGGCGCTCGCGGTGTTGTATGGGTTGGGGAGTCTGGTCGGGGGCATATCGCTCGTCGTCGACTTCATCCACGATCGGGGCCGGTTCGACAATTCGCTCGTCATTTTCACCGCGCTCGGGACTGCGCTGATGGTCGCTGTCATGATCTTCGGCGGTGTCCGGCTCTGGCGTCAGGACGAGACCGGGCGTTACACGCTGATCGTGGCATCCGGTCTGTCGCTCGCGATCGGCATTGTCGGACTTGCCGTTTCGCTCACCGATTACGAATTCGGCCTCGGCATCTTCTGGTGGTCCACCGCCGACCACCCGCTCTGGGTGTCCCCCTTCTTCGGCCTGGTCGGCCAGATGACCGCCCTGATCCAGGAAAACCTGCTCCGCACCGCGATAGACCTCGCCCAACCGCTCCTCATCCTCGCCCTGTGCGCCAACAGATTCGCCGCCCGCTGGACCGCGGCTCGTCCGACTCATCACGCGCTGACCTACTGACCGCTCACGTCGGGGAAGCCGCTCAGCGCGGCAATCCGCATATCGGCCTGGGCCCGCAGCAGCCTCCTGCCGGGCAACCGCCGTATTCGTATCAGTGACCTTGGCCCACAGTCCTTTCGGTCGCGCTGACGTATTCGCGATGAAGCCCAGTGCCGCCTTGGATACGCGGGAACTCAGCCCTTCAGTGCTTGCATCAGTTGGTCTTCGGTGATGGGAGGCACGGGGAGCGGGTGGGCGGCGGTGGCTCGGAGACCGTCCAGGACCAGGGCGAGGTGGCGGCGCCAGGCCTCGGGGGCGATTTTGCCGGTGGCCTCGATGATTCGGGTGTGCGACCAGGTGATGAAGGCGATGTCTTCGAGCACCCAGTCGGGGCGCAGCGCACCGGATTCCTGTGCGCGGGTGACGATTTGACGCATCAGGCCGTGGCCGTGTTCCTGGGCACGCGCGATGGCGGGGCTTGGGGCGCCGCGTAGGGCGAGGTCGCTGAGTAGGCGGTCGGCGGCCTGGAGTTCGCAGACCTTCTCGACCAGGTAGACGAAAGCGTCCCAGGGGTCCGTGATTTCGATCGCCTCCCGGGCGATGCGGCCGCCCGCCTCGATGCGGTCTTCGACGGCCGCGGCGATGAGGTCGTCACGGGTGGGGAAGCGGTTGTAGAGCGTGCCGATGGCCACCCCGGCGCGGGCGGCGATTTCCTTGAGCGGCGCGTCCAGGCCGCGTTCCTCGAAGACCTCCCGGGCGGCGTTGACGAGCGCGTCCCGATTGCGTCGGGCGTCGCTGCGTAACGGCTTGTCCACGGGCATTCGCCGATCCTACAAATCCGGTACCGAATTTATCTTGAGCCTAGGTTCAACTTAATGCTACCGTCGAAGCTAACTTGAACCACTGCTCAACTTAGCGAGGAAATATGACCAAGACGATCGCGGTATTCGGCTTCGGGCCGGGGCTCGGCATGGGGACCGGACGGCGGTTCGGTCGGGAGAGGTTCCGAGTGGCGGTAATCGGACGGAATCCGGATAAGGCCCGCGGACACGCCGCCGAACTGGCCGCCGAGGGCATCGAGGCCGCGGCCTTCCCGGCCGATATCACCGATGAAAAGCAGCTGTACGGCGTCGTCGATGACATCACCGAAAAGTTCGGTCAGATCGACGTCGCGATGCACGGCGCGGCGGGCGATGCGCTCGATCGCATCCCGACCACCCTCGATGTCGACGCGGCCAACCTGCGCGTCCCGCTGGAATTGAAGGTCTACTCACCGATCTGGATGACCCGCGCGGTCGCGCCAGCGATGATCGAACGCGGCGCAGGGGCACTGCTGTTCTCGTCCGGATACTCCGACCGGTATCCGGCCCCATACCTGTCCAATTTCGGCGTCGCACTCGGCGCGCAGCGCACCTACATTCGCCAGCTCGCGGTCGAACTGCAAGACACCGGCGTCTATGTCGGCCTGCTCAATATCGGCGCGCTGATCGGCAACAGCAAGGCCGAGCGCCTGGTCGACGAGCAGCCGGAACTGTTTCCGGCCGGGCTCGAGATCGTTCGGATGAGCAATGACGAACTGGGTGACCACTATTGGCACATGTACACCGAGCGCGACGCCGTCGAGTCGGATATCGGCTTCCCGGAGTAGTCCCTGGGGGTCGGCCGCCAGACCGTGCTGCCGACCATCCGACGGTGCGCGGTCAACCCCGGTTATCGCGCAGAAAACTTTGCGGGGCGGCGTTCAACCCCCTCGATCCGGCGGCAGATCGGTCTGCTCCACCCAGCCGTCGACCAGATCTCGGAATACCGGAGGCCGCGGGCGTCGACCGTCGATTTCCGCGGCACCCTCGCCGTGGCGCGGGGGCAATAGCCGCCGTGTTGCCGCGGGGTATACGTTTCGGCGAACTCCAGGAGAAATTCCGGTGGCATCCGGCGGCGAGAGCGCACAGGTCGCGACTCCACCCGGCCCGCGCGCGGTCTTCCGATACGCTGGGCACCCGTGACCGTCGCATCGTCCCCGGGTAACTCCGCAAACTCCGCCTCACAGTTCGATCTGATCGTCGTCGGCTCCGGATTCTTCGGGCTGACCGTCGCCGAGCGCGCCGCCAATCTACTCGGCAAACGGGTGTTGGTGATCGATCGTCGCTACCACCTCGGTGGCAACGCCTATTCGGAGCCGGAGCCGCAGACCGGGATCGAGGTGCACAAGTACGGGGCGCACCTGTTCCACACCTCGAACAAGCGGGTGTGGGACTACGTGACCCAGTTCACCGAGTTCACCGGCTATCAGCACCGGGTCTTCGCGATGCACAAGGGGCAGGCCTATCAGTTCCCGATGGGCCTGGGTCTGATCTCCCAGTTCTTCGGCCGCTACTTCACCCCCGACGAGGCGCGCAAGCTGATCGCCGAACAGGCCTCCGAGGTCGAGACCAAGGATGCGCAGAATCTCGAGGAGAAGGCGATCTCGCTGATCGGCCGCCCGCTCTACGAGGCGTTCGTCCGCGACTACACCGCCAAGCAGTGGCAGACCGACCCGAAGGAACTGCCCGCGGGCAATATCACCCGCCTGCCGGTGCGCTACACCTTCGACAACCGCTACTTCAACGACACCTACGAGGGTCTGCCCAAAGAGGGCTACACGAAGTGGCTGGAGAATATGGCCGCCTCCGATCTCATCGAGGTCCGGCTGAACACCGACTGGTTCGACGTGCGCGAGCAGATCCGCGCGCAGAACCCGGACGCCCCGGTCGTCTACACCGGACCGGTGGACCGCTACTTCGATTACAGCGAGGGCGAACTCGGCTGGCGCACCATCGATTTCGAGACCGAAGTGCTCGAAACCGGCGACTTCCAGGGCACCTCGGTAATGAACTACAACGATTCGGATGTGCCGTACACCCGCATTATCGAACCGCGGCACTTCCACCCGGAGCGCGAGAGCTACCCGAACGACAAGACCGTGATCATGCGCGAATACTCCCGTTTCGCGCAGACCGGGGACGAGCCGTACTACCCGATCAACACTCCGGAGGACCGCGCCAAGCTCACCGCGTACCGGGCGCTGGCGAAGAAGGAAACCGCGACGGCGAAGGTGCTTTTCGGCGGTCGCCTCGGCACCTACCAGTACCTGGATATGCATATGGCGATCGGCAGCGCGCTCAGCATGTTCGACAATGTCCTCCGGCCGCACCTGGAGTCGGGCGAGCCTCTTTCGGATGAAGGCGACGAATGACCTCCCAATCGATTTTGGAAGACATGACCACCGAAACTCGCGCGAAGTCGCTGCTGCAGCGCATCATCCTGCCCCGGCCGGGTGAACCGCTGGACGTGCGCACCCTCTATGTCGAGGAGTCGTCGACCAACGCCCGGCGCGCGCACGCCACCACCCGCACCTCGCTGTCGATCGGCGCGGAGTCGGAGGTGTCGTTCTGCACGTACTTCAATGCGCTGCCCGCGAGCTACTGGCGGCGCTGGAGCATCCTGAACTCGGTGGTGCTGCGGCTGGAGTTGGCCGGGCACGGCCGCGTCGACGTCTACCGCTCGAAGGCGGACGGTTCCCGAATTCATGTGCAGGGCAAGGAATTCGCGGTCGCACCAGGCACTGAATCGGTGCATGTGGAATTCGAAACCGATCTCGGCCCGTTCGAGGACGGCGGCTGGATCTGGTTCGACATCACCACCGACACCGCTGTGACGCTGCTCGCGGGCGGTTGGTACGCACCGGTCGAGGCACCAGGTGCGGGCACCATCGCCGTGGGTATGCCGACCTTCAACCGGCCGACCGATCTGGTGAAAACCCTTGGTGCGCTTGGCTCGGATCCGCTGGTGCTGGAGAAGATCGCCGCCGTCATCGTCGCCGATCAGGGCAATCGCAAGGTGGTCGACGAGCCCGGCTTCACCGAGGCCGCCGCGGTGCTCGGCGATCGGCTCGCCATTCGCGATCAGCCCAACCTCGGCGGTTCGGGCGGCTACAGCCGGGTCATGTACGAGGCGCTGAAAACCACCGACGCCCAGTACATCGTCTACATGGACGACGATATCGAGATCGAACCCGATTCGATACTGCGCGCGCTGGCCTTCGCCCGCTTCGCCAAATCACCCATGCTCGTCGGCGGGCAGATGCTCAACCTGCAGGAGCGCTCGCATCTGCACAGCATGGGCGAGGTCGTGGACCGCGGCATCTTCATGTGGACCTCCGCGCCGAATGTCGAATACGACCACGACTTCTCGAAGTACCCGCTCAAGGACCGCGACAACTCCAAGCTGCTGCACCGGCGCATCGACGTCGACTTCAACGGCTGGTGGACCTGTGTGATCCCGCGTCAGGTCGCCGAGGAGATCGGTCAGCCGCTGCCGCTGTTCCTGAAGTGGGACGACGTCGAATACGGGCTGCGCGCCCGCGATCACGGCTACTCCACCGTCACCCTGCCCGGCGCCGCCGTCTGGCATATGGCCTGGAGCGATAAGGACGACGCGATCGACTGGCAGGCGTACTTCCACCTGCGCAACCGTCTGGTGGTCGCGTCGCTGCACATGCCGGGCAACGGGCGCGGGATGGTCGTCAACACCGTCAAGGCGACCCTGAAACATCTGCTCTGCCTGGAGTATTCGACGGTCGCCATCCAGAACCTGGCGATCAAGGACTTCCTCGCCGGACCGGAGCGGCTGTTCCAGCTGCTGCCGAGCGCCCTCGGCGTGGTGCACGAGATGCGCAAGCAGTACCCGGATGCGGTCATCCTGCCGTCGTCCACCGAACTGCCGCTGGCCAGCCACATCGGGGTCGGCGCGGTCGGTGAACCGGCGAATCCGATCGCCAAGGTGGTCCGGCTGGCCAAGGGGGTCGTGCACAACTTCCGCCCGGCCCATGCCGAACACCACGAGCGTCCGCAGCTGAATGTGCCGACGCTGGATGCCCGTTGGTTCCTGCTCTCGCAGGTCGACGGCGTCACCGTCACCACTGCGGACGGCCGCGGCGTGGTCTACCGTAAGCGCGATCCGCGTCAGGCCCTCGGCCTGTTCAAGGAGGCCATGCGGCTGCGTAAGGAGTTGGCCGCCCGCTTCCCGGAGATGCAGCAGCGCTACCGCGCCGCCCACCCGACGCTGACCAGCACGGCGGCCTGGGAGAACGTCTTCGGTATCGATACGAAGGATGAGCAGTAGTGAGTCTGGAAGCCACCGCCGCGGACGATAACACCGCGGTACGCCCGAGTGCGAACGGCCACGGCGGCCCGGTATCCGCGGTGCCGTCGGCGCCGCAGCCACCCGAGGTCAAGATCATCAACGCGGTCCAGGCGACCATCGGCACCAAGCCAGAGGTGATCAAGGCCGCGCGCGGCATGTCGCATTTCGGTGAGCACGCGCTCGGCTGGATCGGCATCGCGGCCGCGGGCTGGCTCGTCGACAAACCGCGGCGTCGGCAGTGGGCCGGGGTCGCGGTCGGCGCGGTCGGTGCGCACGCGGCATCGATCGTGATCAAGCGCATTGTTCGGCGCCCGCGCCCCAATGATCCATCGGTGCAGGTCAACGTCTCGACGCCGAGCAAGCTGAGCTTCCCGTCCTCGCACGCGACCTCGACCACGGCAGCGGCGGTGTTGCTCGGCAGACTGACCGGGCTACCCTTGCCTGCGGTGCTCGTCCCACCGATGTTGCTCTCCCGGGTTGTGCTCGGGGTGCACTATCCCTCCGACGTGCTCGCCGGTTCCGCGCTCGGTGCCGCGTCCGCCGCTGTTGTGCTTGCCGCCGAAAAGAGACTCGATAGTGACCGCACAAGAAAAGACCTTCGTTGACATGAGTGAAGAGCCGACCAGCACGGACCTAGCCGAAGCAGTAGTCAAGGGCCCACCCAAGACACTGGTCGGCGGGCTGTTCAAGGCGGTCCGCCCGCGTCAGTGGGTCAAGAACGTGCTGGTGCTCGCCGCGCCGCTGGCAGCAGGTCCCGACACGGCCACCGACTTGGCCGTGCTCGGGCACGTCGGGCTCGCCTTCGTCGTCTTCTGCATGGCGGCCTCGGGCATCTACCTGGTCAACGACGCGCTCGACGTGGAAGCCGACCGGGCGCATCCGACCAAGCGGTACCGCCCGATCGCCGCCGGCGTCGTCCCGGTGAATTTGGCCTACCTGCTCTCGACGGCGCTGCTGCTCGGCTCGATCGCCGGATCGTTCCTGGCCTCCTGGCATCTGGCCGTGGTGATGACCGTCTACATCGGCGTCCAGCTGGCCTACTGCTTCGGCCTCAAGCACCAAGCGGTGCTGGACATCTGCATCGTGTCCTCCGGCTTCCTGCTGCGCGCGGTGGCCGGTGGCGCGGCCGCGAGTATCGACCTGTCGCAATGGTTCCTGCTGATCATGGCGTTCGGCTCGCTGTTCATGGCCGCGGGTAAGCGCTACGCCGAACTGCAGATCGCGCTGAGCACCGGCGCGAAGATCCGCAAGTCGCTGGAGTACTACACACCGACATACCTGCGCTTCATCTGGACTCTCGCCGCGACCGCGGTGGTGGTGTTCTACGGGCTGTGGGCGTTCCAACAGGACAGCCTCAAGCACACCAATTGGTTCGCAATCTCGATGATGCCGTTTACCATCGCAATCCTGCGTTACGCGGTCGACGTCGATGGCGGCGAGGCCGGTGAACCCGAAGAGATCGCGCTGGGGGATCGCATCCTCCAGTTCCTCGCAATCGCCTGGATCGGAGCGGTAGGTGTCGCTGTCTATCTCACCTGATGAACTGCTGGTAGAGGGAGTGGAGCGAACAGAACAAGTAACGAAGGAGCCGGCCGAAGGGCCGGCTCGTTCGGCCTTGCGGTTCGCCAGGCTATCCCGAGCCACCTTCGTCGGTGGGATCGCACTCAGTGTCGTCCTATTCTCGGTTGGCGCCTGGCAGCGACGCTGGATCGCCGATGACGGCCTCATCGTGCTGCGCACGGTGCGAAATCTGTTGGCGGGCAACGGGCCGGTCTTCAACGAGGGCGAGCGCGTCGAGACCAATACCAGTACCGCATGGACCTATCTGGTGTGGTTCTTCAGCTGGCTCACCAGGGCCAGGCTGGAGTACGTCGTACTCGGGGTCGCGCTGACGGTGTCGATGCTGGCGATCGTCTTCGCCATGCTCGGCGCAGCGCGGCTGTGGGGCGGCACCAAATCGGCACTGCTGCTGCCCGCGGGCGTATTCGTCTACATCGCCTTGCCGCCCGCCCGTGACTACGCCACCTCCGGTCTGGAGAGCGGTCTGGTCATCTGCTGGCTGGGTCTGCTGTGGTGGCAGCTGATGCGCTGGAGTCAGACCGAGCGGGTGAAGCTGCCCGCGCTGTTCGGGCTGGTATTCCTCGCCGGACTCGCACCGCTGATCCGTCCGGAGATGACACTGGTCGGCGCGCTGGCGCTGCTGATGATCTTCCTGGCCCCGATGCCGCAGTCCAGGTTGCGTCCGATCCTGTTGCGCGGCTTGATCGTTGCCGCCGCCGGCCTGGTGCCGATGTGCTACCAGGTCTGGCGGATGGGCTACTACGGCCTGCCCTATCCGAATACCGCGGTCGCCAAGGACGCGGGCGGAGCCAAGTGGGGTCAGGGCTTCAAATATCTCTGGGACCTGGTCGGTCCGTACTACCTGTGGGTCCCGCTGCTGGTGCTGTTGGTCCTCGGCGTTGTCGCGGGCCGCTCGGCGCGTGCCGAGAAGGAAACCGACGAGCGGGGCTGGACCGTGCGCCGGGTCCGCGAATGGCTGCACTCGCCGAGCGCGGTGGTCGCGCTCATGCTCGGCAGCGGATTGGTCCTCACGATCTACGCGGTGCGCGTCGGCGGTGACTTCATGCACGGCCGGATGCTCCTGCCGCAGCTGTTCTGCCTGCTGCTGCCGGTCGCCGTCGCACCGATCCGAGTGCCTTTTGCCTCCTTCGAGCGGGGCGGTCTGCGCGCCGCGACCGCCAAGGACTGGTCCTTCGCGGTGATAACGCTGGCGCTGCTCGGCACCGCGGGCTGGGCGCTGTTCGCGGCCGACACCACCGCCATCAAGTCCGGCACCAAGATCAGCGCGTCCGGCATAGTCGACGAGCGCGTCTACTACGTCCTCAATACCGGCCACGACCACCCGATCCTGGCCGAGGACTACCTGGACTACCCGCGCGTGCGTGCCATGGTGAACAACATCGCCGAAACCCCCGACGGTGGTCTGCTGCTGAACTCGCCGTCGTTCATGTTCTGGTACGTCGCACCGCCGCCACAGCCGATTCCCGATGGCGGCGCCGGACATACCGTCTACTTCCTGAACCTCGGCATGACCAGCATGAACGTCCCGCTGGACGTGCGCGTCATCGACCAGATGGGCTTGGCCTATCCGCTCGCCGCGCACACCGACCGGCTCACCGACGGCCGGATCGGCCACGACAAGAGCCTGTATCCGGATTGGGTCGTGGTGGATACCGGCATGGTCGATCGGCACCCGTGGATGCCCTGGTACATGGACGAGAAGTGGGTCACCCAGGCTCGGACCGCCATGAGTTGCCCGGAGACCGTGGCATTGAACATCTCCTACCGCGATCCGCTCACTTGGGGTCGCTTCAAGCACAACCTGATCCACGCACTGCATTTCGCGAAATACCGGATCGATCGCGTGCCGAAGTACGAGATCGAGCGGTGCGGGCTGGTGGATCCGTACCCGCAACCGCAAAGGTGAGATGCACCTCCAGTCACACTGGGCCCATGGGTCTCCGTGGGCCCCATTTCTTTCACTGACCAGGGCAAATAAACGTGGCGCATATCGCTTTATCTCTTTTTGATAACGTCACCGCATCGATGAAGCGATATGGTACGTGGGAACGCCCGTCGGGGCGTCCGATTCGACATGGGCCCATCCAGTGGTCAACGTAGAGACGCGGTCGAAGTTCGACCGCATAACGAAAGGCCGAAAACCAGATGCGAGGCGTGATCGGGCGAAGGACGCAGAATGGACGTCTGAAAACCCGTAGAGCCGGTTCGTGGCTCAAGCGGTCGGTGCTGATGTCGCTGGCTATCTTGCTGCCGCTCGGGGTGTCAGTAGCAGGTCCGGCGGGTTCCGCGTCGGCTGCGTTCAACCCGGACGGCTTCGATTTTTGGGTCGACTCCAGCATGGGTCCGATCAAGTCGCGGATCTTCCGCGCCGCGGACGGCAATACCGGGCGCGTGGTCTACGCGCTGGACGGTATGCGGGCCCGCGGTGACCTGAGCGGCTGGGAGATCGATACCGAGGTCGCCCGTGAGCTGACCAAGTGGAATATCAATGTGGTCATGCCGGTCGGCGGCCCGTCCAGCTTCTATGCGGACTGGAACGCGCCGGGTAACTTCCTCGGCCTGAGCACCGGCTCGTCGGGCTCGGCCAACGGTTCGTCCTCCGGGTCCGCGATGACCGGCTCCTCGGGTTGGAACGAGACCCTCGGCAAGTCGAACACCTACAAGTGGGAGACCTTCCTGACCAGCGATCTGCGCAATGCCCTGCGTGATCGCCTCGGCTTCAGCCCGACCCGCAACGGCGTCTTCGGTCTGTCCATGGGTGGCAGCGCCGCGCTGACGCTCTCGGCCTACCACCCGGACCAGTTCGTCTATGCCGGTTCGTACTCCGGCTACCTGAACATCTCCGCGCCGGGTATGCGCGAGGCGCTGCGCGTCGCGATGATCAGCGCGGGCGGCTACAACATCGACGCGATGGCGCCGCCGTGGGGCCCGCAGTGGCTGCGCATGGACCCGTTCGTCTTCGCGCCGCAGCTGATCCGGAACAACACCAGGCTCTGGGTCGCCGCCGGTAGCGCACTGCCCGGTCCGGCCGACGCGAGTTCGCCGATCGATGTCATCCAGGGCACGCCGCTGGAGGCGCTCGCACTGGTCAACACCCGGGCCTTCCAGGTTCGGATGGCGACCCTCGGTGCGCAGAATGTCACCTATAGCTTCCCGTCCGTCGGCATCCACAACTGGCACAACTGGGAATCCGAGGTCTACCGCATGATCCCGGATCTCTCCGCCAACATCGGGTAAAACCAGGACCGTCCCGAAACCGCCTGGCGTGTTCGCACGCCAGGCGGTTTTTTGTTTGCTCGCATCCGTCCGAAACCCCCGTTGACAACGAATCAGCTGCTGGATGCCTTCGATAGTTGTGGGGTGGATCACTTTCCAGCAACATGGAAGCATTCGCTGGCGATTGATGTACGGAGAACATGCATAGAGGTCGAAACGTCCGGTTTTCGTAGGACGCTGCGACTTTATGCCCGATGAGGGGGCCAGTTGAAGTTGCTTGCAGTTTGCTGACTGGCCGTCCGGATGAAAGGTCGAGTCGAATGCGAAGTGTGCGCTGGAAACGTAGGCCCCCGCGTCGGAACCCGGGATCCACCTCGGGGCGCTGGGCGAAGAAATTGGTATTCGGCGTGGCGACGGCCATGCTGTTGCCGCTCGGGATCTCCGTGGCGGGCAGCGGCGCCACCGCATCGGCCGGCTTCAACCCGGCGGCCTTCGACTTCTGGGTCGACTCGGCCATGGGCCCGATCAAGTCCCGGGTGCTGCGCGCCGCCGACGGCAATACCAATCGCGTCGTCTACGTACTGGACGGCATGCGTGCCCCAGAGACGTTGAGCGGCTGGGAGATCGAGACCGATGTACCCCAGCTGCTGGCGAGCTGGAATATCAACGTGGTCATGCCGGTCGGCGGTATGTCGAGCTTCTACGCCGACTGGAATGCGCCGAGCGAGTTCTTCGGCGTCGCGGCGGGCAACGGTTCGACCGCGTTCGCGGGCGGCCCGGGCAAGAGCTACCGGTACCAGTGGGAAACCTTCCTCACCAGCGACCTGCGCAACGCGCTGCGGGATCGGTTGGGCTTCAACCCGAATCGCAACGGCGTGTTCGGGCTGTCCATGGGTGGCAGCGCCGCGCTGACGCTCTCGGCCTACCATCCGGACCAGTTCAGCTTCGCCGGTGCGTACTCCGGCTACCTGAACATCTCCGCGCCCGGTATGCGCGAGGCCATCCGAATGGCCATGCTCGACGCGGGCGGCTACAACGTGGACGCGATGGCGCCACCGTGGGGCCCGCAGTGGCTGCGCATGGATCCGTTCGTCTTCGCACCCAATCTGGTCCGCAACGGCACCAGGCTGTGGATCGCCGCGGCGAGCGGTTTGCCGACCGCGCAGGACGGCCCGAGTATCAACACGCTCAACGGCATGGGGCTGGAAGCATTGGCGTTGGCCAACACTCGGGCATTCCAGGTGCGCATGGCGACGCTGGGTGGCGGCAATGCCGTCTACGATTTCCCGGCCTATGGCATACATGCCTGGAACAACTGGACCGACGAGGCCGTCCGGATGCTCCCCGATCTGTCCGCCAACATCGGTTAGTTTTTCGCATCGAACGGACCGCCTGGACGCCAGGCGGTCCGTTTGTTTGTCCGGTTTATCACAGTGTTGGCTGGGTGGTCGCTGGAAAAGTGTTTCGGCGCGGTATGTCCCGGTTCCGGTTCATGGTCGGAGTCCGCCGCGACAATTCTCCGGTTTCATCACGGTCCGGCATAGCGGCGCTTTTCGTTCGGATGCGGTTCGAAAGATTGCCAATAAAACGGGATAACGCCGAGACCCGTGCGCGGGAAGCGGCTGTGCCGAGTGTTGATCTTCATGCGCGACAGTTGTGAGCAAGGGTGCTCGCACGGGCGAAAGGTCGCACGATGCGGGCTCGCGGAATAGTTGCCGGTGGGTGGCTGCGGCAGTCGGAGTGGAGCTCGCATTGTCATGCCGGTCGGCGGGCGGCCCAGCTTGTATTCGGACAGCACCGAGCAATTCCAGCGGCCAGCGGAGCACCTACGCTCGGGAACGCCCCGGAATCTGCGCGGGCACCGCGTGACCGGCTCGGCTTCAACCCATACGGCCGTCCACGGGCAGCTGCGCGGCGCTGGCACTCGCGGCCTATCGCCAGGGCCGGATTCGCCACTCCCTAGTGACCCCCTAATCTTTGTCCGAAATTCCCGTTCCGACACGACATCTCCGGCCGAACGCGATAGGGTCACCGCACGATCACAGCTTGTGAACGGGCGGAATTCGGTCACTCGAATACCCCGGTCTTGCTAAGGCTTCGCACGTCGAATAACCTCCAGCGAGCGCAAGTGTGACCAGATCGTTGTAGCGCCGTTGCTAGTGCCGGAATGTCGGGTACCGGTTCGCCTGTGACGCGCGTCTCGTTGGCAGCACGGGTGTCGCCCGGCCCGCAAGGGCTACGGGCGACACCACAACAGCAGAAAGAGAGCAGGATTCATGCGTTTCGGCAGGGCGGCCGCGCCGAAGAGAACCAAGTCGGGACGGCGAGGCACGCCTCGTGGTTGGCGGAATCGAATTCTGGCTGTCGGTGCCGCGGCGTTGGCGCTACCGATCGCCGCAGGCGTGACGGGCCCGACCGTTGCCTTGGCCGCGCCGATGCACGGCCCCGCGCTGCGGACGCCGTCGGGCGGCTTCGAGGATCTGATGGTCCCGTCGCAGATGGGGCCGATCAAGGTCCAGGTGCAGTGGGCGGCGCGCGGCGGTAACGCGGCGCTCTACCTGCTCGATGGTCTGCGTGCTCGTGACGACCGAAATGCCTGGTCGTTCGAGACGAACGCCCTCCAGCAGTTCGGCAACGACAACATCTCGCTGATCATGCCGGTCGGCGGTCAGTCGAGCTTCTACGCCGACTGGTACGCGCCGAGCAACACCAACGGCCAGAAGACCACCTACAAGTGGGAAACCTTCCTGACCAAGGAACTCCCCGCCTTCCTCGAGGGCTACGGAGTATCGCGCACCAACAACGCGGTTGTCGGCCTCTCGATGGGCGGCTCGGCCGCGCTGGCGCTGGCCGCCTACCACCGCGATCAGTTCAAGTACGCCGCGTCCTTCTCCGGCTATCTGAACATCTCCGCGCCGGGTATGCGTGAGGCGATCCGGATCGCGATGCTGGACGCGGGCCGCTTCAACGTCGACTCGATGGCCGCGCCGTGGAGCTCGCAGTGGCTGCGGATGGACCCGTTCGTGTTCGCACCGCAGCTGCGTGGTCTGCCGATGTACATCTCGGCGGCCAGCGGTCTGCCGGGGCAGTACGACAACCCGAACTCGGCCGTCGGCTACTTCAACACCGCCAACGGTATGGCGCTGGAGGCGCTGTCGCTGGTGAACACCCGTGCGTTCCAGGCTCGCCTGTCTTCGCTCGGCATTCCGGCAACGTTCGACTTCCCGGCCTCGGGTACCCACTCGTGGAAGTACTGGGAGAGTGAGCTGTGGAACGCCCACAACGGCATCCTCGACGCCACCGGCGGTTGGTGAGCTAAGGGTATAGACGCGCCCAACGGCGCCGTCTGCTTCCGAACGGAAGCGGGCGGCGCCGTTCGCGTTTGCCGGGCGGATAAGCCTGTCCGCGTGTCTTACCCGCAACCGCGCCGCAACCGGGGTAGGAAACACTTGTGGCAGCACTTGTATTCGGCAGCTGGGGGCGGCGCGGGCGGCGTATCGGACGTGTGACCCGCAGCCGGGTCGCGATGCTCGCCACCGCCATCGTCATCCCACTCGCATCCGGTATTTCCCCGGCGACCCCGCCGGCAAACGCCCAGCCCGCTGCCGTCCCGGCCATCGGTGCGACGGTGCAGCGGGTGGTGTGGCTGACCGATCGGCGGGTCGCGCTGTGGATCAATTCGCCATCGATGGCCACACCCATCCAGGTGCAGCTGCTACTGGCCCGGGATTGGAACACGCACCCGGACGCCAGGTTTCCGGCGCTGTTCATGCTCGACGGTCTGCGCGCCACCGATGAGGAGAGCGGCTGGACCCACGACGCCGGTGCGGTGGATTTCTACGCCGATAAGAACGTCACGGTGGTGCTGCCGGTCGGCGGTCAGTCCAGCTTCTATTCCGACTGGCTGCAGCCGGACAACGGTCGCAACTACAAGTGGGAAACCTTCCTGACCAAGGAACTTCCGCCGCTGCTCGAGAGTCAGTGGCGGACCACGGATGTGCGTGGCATGGAAGGCATTTCGATGGGCGGCACGGCCGCGATGTTCCTGGCCGGGCGCAATCCGAACTTCGCGAAATACGCCGCGTCGTACTCCGGTGTGCTGACCACGACCACTCTCGGCATGCCGCAGGCGATCCAGTACGCCATGCACGATGCGGGTGGATTCGATTCCGCCGCCATGTGGGGTCCGCCGGGCGGTCCGGAGTGGGAGAGCCATGACCCGTATGCGCTGGCGGACAGGCTCAAGGGCGTCAGTCTGTATATCTCCAGCGGTAACGGCTCGATCGGACCGTTCGACCAGGCCAGTGGCATTCCCGGGGTCAGCACCAATTACGCGGGCATGGGGTTGGAGATCCTATCCAGGCTGACCTCGCAGAACTTCGTCACCAAACTCGCCAAGCTATCCATCCCCGCCCAGGTGAATTACCGTCCCTCCGGCACACATTCGTGGCCGTACTGGGATTTCGAAATGCGCCAGTCCTGGCCGCAGGCCGCCGCCGCGCTCGGCGCCGATCCGAACAAGCCGGCGTGTCAGACCGGTGGCGCGATCGCCGCGCTGGCCAGTGGTAACGGCTGGCTCGGCGAATGCCTCACCGCTGAGTACCAGGTGCCGGGCGGTATCGCACAGGACTTCAAGGGCGGCCGGGTCTTCTATTCGCAGGCCGACGGCGCGCACCCGGTCGGGGGCATGATCGGCGGTGGCTACCAGGCCGCGCTCGGCCCGAGCGGTTCGCTCGGCCTGCCCGCCGATGACGAACGCGGCCTGCCGGATGGCCGCGGACGCATGCAGGCCTTCCAGAACGGCTTGCTCTACTGGACGCCGCGGACCGGCGCGCAGGTGGTGCGCGGCGCGATTCTCGACGAATGGGGCAGGCAGGGCTTCGAGCGCGGCCCGGCCGGATATCCCACCGGACCGGAGACCAAGGCCCCCGGTAAGGACGGTATGGTCCAGTCCTTCGAAAACGGCCCGTTCTACTACAGCGCGAAGACCGGCGTGCATCATGTGCAGGGGATGATCCTCGGCAAATACGCCGAATTGGGTTATGAGAACAGTCAACTCGGTTTCCCTACCGCCGACGAGGCCCCGAGCAAGGATTTCGGCCGCTACAGCAAGTTCGAGGGCGGCAATATCTACTGGAGCCCGCTCTCGGGTGCGTGGCCGGTGCGTTCGGGGCCGATCATGGATATGTGGTCGGTGCTCGGCTATGAGAACGGCAGGCTCGGGTATCCGACGAGTGACGAATTCGCCATTCCCGGCGGCACCCAGCAGAATTTCCAGACCGGATTCATAACCGTGCGCGATGGCAAACCCGAGGTGCACGGCATTTGATGCCAACCGGTCTGTTTGCTGACCGACTGCACCTATGGTTGGCTTTCCTCTAGCCTGGGTGGCGACCCGACCCCTTAGCGAACAGATCGAGGACACGAATTCATGCATCGGACCCGCGGAAAGGTTATCGGCGTAGTCGTGGGGATCGCCGCTACCGGCTTGCTCGCCGCCTGTGGCAATAACGATTCGACGGCCACGAGTACGCCGACGCTGTCCCACACCACGACGGCGGCGGCACCGACCTCCGCCTCGACCAGCGCCAGTGCGACCGGTCAGCCGTCGCAGGCCCCGGAGACGACCACCGACACGGCGACGCCGGAGCGTCCGCAGCCCGTGCCGACCAATGCCGTCCCCGAGGACACCTCGAAGCTCACCGATAAGGACAAGAAGTTCCTCGACGCGCTCAAGGCCGCGGGCATTACCCCGTCCACCCCGGATATCGCGCTGAGCATCGGCTCCTACGTCTGCCAGGGTGTCGCGGCGAATGCCTCCGATCAGGATCTGATGACCTTCGTCTCGGCGATGGCCGGATCGGATCCGTCCTTCGAT
The DNA here is from genome assembly GCF_050955845.1 of Nocardia sp. CA-135398. Taxonomy (NCBI): domain Bacteria; kingdom Bacillati; phylum Actinomycetota; class Actinomycetes; order Mycobacteriales; family Nocardiaceae; genus Nocardia; species Nocardia sp. CA-135398. Next base: position 262,812 of record NZ_CP192084.1, read on the forward strand.
CCGGCGAAGATGCCGGTGGACAAGGCCGGACGGATCTACATCGATACGGCTAAGGCGACGTACTGCCAGTGAGTGCGCGTCCCGGTTCGGCCTCCCGCCGGTCCAGAAAACCGGCGGGATGTCTGCTCTTCATCGGTCTGGTGGTGCTCGTCCTCGTCATCGCGCTGCTGCTGTGGTTCGTGCTCGCCGGTCCACTGCGCAAGCCGAAGCCCGGCCCGAAGCCGCCGCCGCCACCACCGACCTCCCAGCCCGCCTGGTGTCCCGATGTGCAGATGATTTCGATACCCGGTACCTGGGAATCGAATAGCAACGACGATCCGCACAATCCGACGGCCAATCCGATCTCGTTGATGCTCAACATCTCCGGGCCGGTGTCGCAGCAGTTCCCGGAGGGTCGACTGGATGTCTACACCGTTCCGTACGTCGCGCAATTCTCCAATCCGATCGCGATTCCGCCGGACGGTCAGCAGTCCTATAACAACAGCCGCTCCGAGGGCTGGCAGCGTGCGCTCGACGCGATGTCGAATCGGTACCGCGACTGTCCGCTGACCAGCTATGTGCTCGCCGGGTTCTCCCAGGGCGCGGTGATCGCGGGCGATATCGCCAACCAGATCGGCGCGGGCAAGGGGCCGGTACCCGCGGACAAGGTGCTCGGCGTCATGCTGATCGCCGACGGCCGCCGCACCGGTGACAACGGACCGGGCCAGGCCATCCAGATCGGCACCGCGCCCACGGGAGTCGGCGCCGAGATCGCGCTCAACGGATTGAAGGTGCCCGGGATCACGATGACCGGCGCCAGGGCGGGTGGTTTCGGCTCGCTCGCCGATCGGACCTACACCATCTGCGCGCCGGGTGATCTGATCTGCGATTCGCCGCGCGATGCGTTGAGTCCCCTGAACATCGTCGGCAGCGTGCTGACCCTGGTTCGCGCCGTGGGCAACCCGGTGCACAGCCTCTACAACGGTTACGTGGTGGACGGCGACGGCACCACTGCGACACAGTGGACAGTGAACTGGGCCAACGGTTTGATCGAGGCAGCGCCACACCCGGCGCATGGTTGACCGCCTCGGCGGACTTTTGCCGGTCGTGGGAACCTCGACCGGCCGATCGCTGGCCCCGGGTGAGCCGCTGGGCGTGCCCGGCGAACCACCCACATGCGCACGAAATCGGTTGTCGCCTTGGTGACCGGTCACATGAAACCCGCCTGATCGCGGTGCTAGTGACGCAAGCTGGGCAACCACACACCACGACGCTGTAAAGTGCGCCTGATGATCGCGACGCCGGCCCTCGAGCCCCCAGAAGCGTGGGCACGATGTGGCCGGGCGCCGCGCCCACATTTCCTTACAGCCAGGAGCATGAGTTCATGACAGAAGCCGCACCGGCCACCACGGCGAGCCGTGACGCGGATGCTGAGTTGACCGCGCTGGGTACTCCGCTGCGGCCCTTCCGCTTCGCGGCCGCGGGCGAGGGAAATAAGCAAGAGGGCGGGGCCAGGAAGTTCGTCCAGACCGCGCAGACGGCCGAGGAATACGGCTTCGACACCTTCGTCGTGCCCGATCACCTCGGTGACCAGATCGGCCCGATCGCCGCGCTCGGTGCGCTGACCCAGGCCACCGAGCGGATCCGGTTGGGAACCTCGGTACTGGCCAATGGTTTCCGGCATCCGGTGGTGCTGGCCAAGGATCTGGCCACCATCGATGTGCTGTCCAAGGGCCGCCTCGAGGTCGGCATCGGCGCGGGCTGGAAGCAGGACGAATTCGTCGCCGCGGGTCTGCCGTACGAATCGCCGGGCGTGCGCCTCGCGAAGTTGGACGAGACCCTGAGCATCCTCGATGTGCTGCTGCGTGGCCAGGAGTGCACCTTCGAGGGCAAGTACTACCAGGTGCACGGTGTCAAGGGAACGCCACGGCCGCGGCAGGGTCCGCGCCCGCCGATCTGCACCGGCGGCGGCGGTCCGAAGATGCTGCGCTTGGCCGCCAAGCACGCCGATATCATTTCGGTCGTGCCGGTCACCACCAAGAACGGCAAGGGACTGCTTTCCGGGATCACCTTGGAAAAGACCATCGAGAAGGTGAACCTGATCAAGGAAGCCGCGGGTGAGCGTTTCGCCGATATCGAGCTGAACTGGGCCATTACCGCGATCGTCATCACCGACGACCGGGAGAAGACCGCCGAGATGGCGCTGTCGGCCATCGATCGCGGACTGCACCCGGACCTCGAGGTCGACGTGAAACTGTCGGTCGAGGAAATCCTCGCCTCGCCCTATGTGGCGATAGGCACATTCGAGGAGATCGCCGAACAGATCCGTCAGGTGCGGCAACTCACATCGATGTCCTATGTCGGTGTGTTCCCCACCCAGATGGACGCGTTCGCGCCGATTATTCCGCTGCTGCGGGGGGAGTGACCCGGTCTTCTCTGTAACATGACTCTGGTTTGAGAACATCTAGCCGATAGCGGTCTACCGCGCAGACCGCAATAAAATCTGCAGGCTGGCTCTCGCATGTAGAGCACCCGCGGGCGATAGCGAGTCGGGGCCTCACAGGTAACAGCGGCGTTGTCGCCGTCTTGCTGCGTGTGCCTCGGAGGAGATGAAGGAATGGACGAGACTTTCGACGATTACCTGGATGAGACCGGGAACATCCGTATTCCCGATGATCACACCCTGGTAGACCACGTCGAGAAGCACACCCGCAACGACGCGAACACGCTCGCGTACCGCTACATCGATTACTCGCGCGAGCGCGACGGTGAGGCGCAGGAGCTGACGTGGCGTGAGTTCGGTATTCGGCTGCGCGCGGTGGCCGCTCGACTGCAGCAGGTGACCAACCCGGGTGACCGGGTGGCGATCCTGGCCCCGCAGGGCCTGGATTACGTGATCTCCTTCTTCGCCGCGATCTACGCGGGCACCATCTCGGTGCCGCTGTTCGACCCGGACGAGCCCGGCCACACCGACCGCCTGCACGCGGTGCTCGGCGACTGCGAACCCTCGGCCATTCTGACCGCGAGCTCCTCCGCGGCCGGTGTGCGCCAGTTCTTCCGCTCGCTGCCCGCCGCCCAGCGTCCGCGCATCATCGCGGTCGACGCGATTCCGGACGCCGTCGGCGAGAGCTGGGTGCGTCCCGATGTCGCCGTCGATGACATCGCCTACCTGCAGTACACCTCGGGATCCACCCGCGTTCCGGCCGGTGTCGAGATCACCCACCGGGCCGTCGGCACCAATCTGCTGCAGATGGTCGACGCGATCAACCTGGACTGGAACTCGCGCGGTGTCACCTGGCTGCCGCTGTTCCACGACATGGGTCTGCTGACGGTGATCCTGCCCGCGGTCGGCGGCAAGTACATCACCATCATGTCGCCGAGCGCGTTCGTGCGCCGCCCGTACCGCTGGATCAAGGAACTGGCCGCCGCCAACGACGGCGCCGGAACCTTCGCCGCCGCACCGAACTTCGCCTTCGAGCACGCCGCCGCGCGTGGTCTGCCGAAGAACGGCGAGTCGCTGGACCTGTCGAATGTCATCGGCCTGATCAACGGCAGCGAGCCGGTGACCACCTCGTCGATGAAGAAATTCAACGACGCCTTCGCTCCGTACGGCCTGCCCAAGACCGCTATCAAGCCCTGCTACGGCATGGCCGAGGCGACGCTGTTCGTCTCCGCGACCAAGGCCGAGGACGAGGCCAAGGTGGTCTACGTCGATCGCAACGAGCTCAACGCGGGCCGCATGATCCGGGTCGAGCAGGGCGCCGAGAATGCCATCGCGCAGGTTTCCTGCGGTTATGTCGCGCTGTCGCAGTGGGCCGCCATCGTCGATCCGGAGACGGTCGATTCCGACGGCGGCGGGCATGAGCTGGCCGACGGTCAGGTCGGTGAGATCTGGCTGCACGGCAACAATATGGGCATCGGCTACTGGGGTCGTCCGGACGAGACCGCGGCGACCTTCCACAACAAGGTCGCCCACCGGCTGTCCGAGGGCAGCCACACCGAGGGCACCGCGCTCGACGCCAACTGGATGCGCACCGGCGACTACGGCGTGTACTTCGAGGGCGAGCTGTACATCACGGGGCGGGTGAAGGACCTCGTGATCGTCGACGGCCGCAACCACTACCCGCAGGACTTGGAGTTCTCCGCGCAGGAGGCTTCCAAGGCGCTGCGCCCCGGTTTCGTCGCCGCGTTCTCGGTGCCCGCGAACCAGCTGCCCGCCGAGGTGTTCGAACAGGGCAGCCATTCCGGCCTGAGCTTCGATGCCGACGATGCCTCCGAGCAGCTCGTCATCGTGGCCGAGCGCGGACCGGGCGCCGGTAAGGCCGATCCGCTGCCGATCGCCGACGCGGTCCGCGCGGCGATCTCCCAGCGCCACGGTGTGACCGTGCGCGACGTGCTCTTGGTCCCCGCCGGTTCGATTCCACGGACCTCCAGCGGCAAGATCGCTCGACGCGCCTGCAAGACTGCTTATCTGGAGGGAACGCTGCGGGGTGGTTACACCCAGCAGGCCTTCCCCGATGCACCGGAAGAGTAATTGCCCGAGGGTGGCTCGACCCGAATATCGACGCTCGGCGTGGTTGCGCACGTCAGGCGTCGATTCACGGCGTGCCCGGTACGCAGACAGGTAGCTTGAGGAACTGATGGCTGACAACGAGGGCACGCCCGACCAGACGACCGAGATCGTGCCCGCCGATGCGGACGCGGTCGATAAATCCGCCGCGACGACCGATATGTCGGTCGCCGAGCTGCGGGAGTGGCTGCGGCGCTGGGTCGCCGACGCGACTGGTCAACCGATCGAGCAGATCACCGTGGACCGGCCGATGGAGGAGTTCGGGCTGGCCTCACGCGATGCCATCGCGCTCGGCGGTGATATCGAAGAGCTGACCGGTGTGGTGCTGACGGCGACGATCGTCTATCAGCATCCGACCATCGCGTCGCTGGCCGAGGTCGTCATCAATGGTGAGCCGGAGTTGCCGCAGGAATCTGCCGACGATTCGTTCTACACCGCCGGGTATCAGCCGGGCGAGGCGCACGATATCGCGATCGTCGGCCTGTCTACCCGGCTGCCGGGCGCGGGGGACACCCCCGAGTCGACCTGGGAATTCCTGATCAGCCGCGGTGACGCGATCCGGGAGCTGCCGGAGGGCCGGTGGGACGAGTTCACCAGCGAACCCGCGGTCGCCGAGGCGGTCGCCGAGGGCAATACGCTGGGCGGTTACCTCGATCAGGAGGTCGTCAAGGGCTTCGACGCCGAGTTCTTCGCGATGTCGCCGGTCGAGGTCGAGCGGGTCGATCCGCAGCAGCGCCTGGCGATGGAGTTGACCTGGGAAGCGTTGGAGCATGCCAGGATTCCGGCGAGTGAGCTCAAGGGTGAATCGGTCGGTGTGTTCATCGGCTCGTCCAGTAATGAATTCCAGCTGATCGCCGCGCTCGGACTGGCTAATCCGGATGCGGATGTGCCCGCCTCGGCCGACGCGTACGCCATCATGGGCAGCGTTTCCAGCATCATCCCCAATCGGGTGTCCTACTTCTTCGATTTCCGCGGCCCCTCGGTCGCGATCGATACCGCCTGCTCGTCCACGATGGTCGCGGTGCACCAGGCGGTGCGCTCGCTGCGCGACGGCGATTCGAATCTGGCGCTGGCCGGTGGCGTGAACATGCTGCTCTCGCCGATGGCGACGCTCGGCTTCGACCGCAATGGCGCTGTCGCCAAAAACGGTCGGATCAAGGCGTTCTCCGCCGATGCCGACGGTATGGTCCGCTCCGAGGGCGGTGGCTTGGTCGTGCTCAAGCGGCTCGCCGACGCCGAACGCGACGGCGACAAGATCTACGCGGTGATCAAGGGTTCCGCGGTCAACAATGACGGCCGGTCCAATGGTCTGCTCGCGCCCAATCCGGACGCCCAGGCCGAGGTGCTGCGCCGGGCCTACCGCGATGCGGGTATCGCGCCGTCGCTGGTCGACTACATCGAAGCGCACGGCACCGGCACCCTGCTCGGTGACCCGATCGAGGCGGACGCGCTGGCCCGGGTGGTCGGCCGCGGTCGTGCGGACGATAAGCCCGCCCTGCTCGGTTCGGCCAAGTCCAACTTCGGTCACCTGGAGTCCGGCGCGGGTGCGGCCAGTCTGGCCAAGGTGGTCATGGCGTTCCAGCACAATGTGCTGCCGCCGAGCATCAACTTCGCGGGGCCGAATCCGTATATCCCGTTCGACCAGGCGCATTTGCAGGTTGTCGCGGAGCCGACGGAGTTCCCGCGCTACAGCGGCACCGCGACGGTCGGCGTTTCCGGCTTCGGTTTCGGTGGTACCAATGCGCACCTCGTCCTGCAGGAGTATGTGCCCACCGCGGCGCAGGTAGCCGCCGAGCCGGTTGCCGCGGATGTCGACGAAGAGTCGACCGATGTGATCGAGGAAGCCACCGAAATCGTCGAGGCCGCGGAAGCCGCTGTGGCCGAGGTGGAATGGTCGATCGACCGGGCCGAGCCGCTGCCGGTGATCATCGCTGTTTCGGCGTATCTGCCGTCGCGCCGTCGCCGTGCCGCCGCGGATCTGGCCGACTGGCTGGAATCCGACGCGGGGCGCGATGTGCCGCTCGCGGATGTGGCCCGGTCCACCGCCAAGCGCAGCCACGCGCGCTCGCGCGGTGTGGTGCTGGCCAAGACGCACGAGGAGGCCGTCGCCGGTCTGCGCGCCATCGCGGCGGGTAAGCCGGGCGCCGGTGTGTTCACCGCGGACGCGCCCGCGGCCAATGGCCCGGTCTGGGTGCTGTCCGGATTCGGCGCGCAGCACCGCAAGATGGGTAAGCAGCTCTACCTGGAGAATTCGATCTTCCGCAAGGCCGTCGACGAGGTCGACGAGCTGGTGCAGGACGAAGCCGGATACTCGGTGCGCGAGATGATCCTGGACGACGCCCAGGATTACAACGTCGGCACCTCGCAGGTCGGCATCTTCACCATTCAGATCGGTCTGGCCGCACTGCTGCGCGCGCACGGCGCGCAACCCGATGCGGTGGTCGGTCATTCGATGGGTGAGGTGGCCGGGGCCTATATCTCGGGTGGTCTCGTGCTCGAGGACGCGGTGCGCGTGATCTGCGCCCGCTCGCGCCTGATGGGCGAGGGCGAGGCGATGATCAGCGATGACGACGTGCGCAATATGGCGCTGGTCGAGCTGAGTGCCGCCGATATCGAGGCGATGCTGGTCGACTACCCGGATGTCGAATGCGCGGTGTACGCGGCGCCGACCAATACCGTGATCGGTGGTCCGCAGGACCAGGTCGCGGCGATCGTGGCAAAGGTCGAGCAGGCGGGCAAATTCGCGCGCGTGCTGCAGACCCGCGGTGCCGGACATACCTCGCAGATGGATCCGCTGCTCGGCGAGTTGGCGGCGGAGCTGGCCGGTATCGAGCCGACCAAGTTGACGGCGGGTCTGTACTCGACCGTCAACAAGGAACAGTTCTACCGGCCCGGCAGCGATCCGGTGCACGACGAGGACTACTGGGTCAAGAACATGCGCCACTCGGTGTACTTCACCAATGCGGTGAAGCTCGCGGTGGACACCGGCCACACCACCTTCCTGGAGTTGGCGCCGAATTCCGTTGCGCTGATGCAGGTTCTGGGCACGACCTTCGCGGCTGGCGTGCACGACGCGCAGCTCATCCCGACGCTCAAGCGCAAGGAAGACGAGTCGGCGGGCGTAATCTCCGCGCTCGCACAGCTTTACGTGCACGGGCATCGCGTCGATCTGGCATCGCTGCTGCCCGCGGGTGACTACGCCGATATTCCGCGCACCGCGTTCCTGCGCAAGCAGTACTGGCCGAAGGCGAAGATGGCCGGTGGCAGCGGCAATGCCCGGGTGCCCGGTGCGCATGTCGCACTGCCGGACGGTCGGCATGTGTGGGAGGTGCAGGCCTCGGCCGTCACCGATCTCGCGATGCTGGTGAAAACCGCTGCGGCACAGGTACTCAGCGACGTGTCGTTGGGCGCGTCGGTCCCGCACGCGGTGCTGCCGAGCACCGGAACGCTGACCACCACGCTTATCCCGCACCTCGGTGGTGCGTCGGTGCAGGTGCATGCGCGCGAGGGCGCGAGCTTCTCATTGCTGTTCGAGGCGGTCGTCGCCTCGGGTGCGCCGCTGCCCGAACCCGTTGTCGCGGCCGCGGTTCCGGGGACCGACGTCGCGACCGCCGGGGATGCCGATCTCGAGGTCGTCGAAACCTTCGGTGAGCGTTGGGATCCGGCGGGCTCCCAGACCCTGGAGGAGCGGCTGGCGCTGATCGTCGCCGAGTCGATGGGTTATGCGGTCGAGGATCTGCCGATGGAGATCCCGCTGATGGAGCTCGGTCTGGATTCGCTGATGGCCATGCGGATCAAGAACCGGGTCGAATACGAATTCGATATTCCGCAGCTGCAGATCCAGGCCGTGCGCGATGCCAACCTGACCGAGGTCGGCAAGGTGCTGCGCTATGCCATCGAGCACCGCGACGAGGTGCAGGCCATCGCCGATAAGCAGGCGGCCGGTGAGGAGATCGCGGTCGACGGCGGCTTCATCGCGGCGGCGCGTGCAGCGGTCGCAGTAGGTGAGGATCCGGCGGCTGTGGTGGCGAATGCCGCTGGCGCCGAAGGGGTTTCGCTGGATGCGGAGAACACCTCGGTGCAGGCGGAGGCCGAGAAGATCGTTGTCGAGGCGGAGACGGCTGCCGGTATCACCGGTGCCGCCGCCGGTACCGCTGCTCCTGCCGCGGCTACTCCGGAGCAGGCCGCTGCCGCCGAGGCCGCCGAAGCCGCGATCGAACGCGCGCTGGATACCGAGGACACCACCGCGGTCGGCGGGGCCGAGGCCGTTGCTGCCGCCGGGATCTTCGGTGGTCAGCCAGCCGCGGCCGATGAGGACGATGTGCCGCCGCGTGATGCCGCCGAGCGGTTGACCTTCGCGACTTGGGCGATCGTCACCGGTAAGTCGGCGGGCGGCATTTTCAATACCCTGCCGATCCTGGAGGAGGAGGTCGCCGAGAAGTTGGCGGCCCGACTCACCGAGCGGGTCAAGGCCGAGGTGACCGTCGATGATGTGCTCGACTGCGAGACCATCGAGCAGCTCGCCGACATCGTGCGCGAATTACAAGACAAGGGCGCCGAAGTCGACGGTTTTGTCCGCCCGCTGCGGGCGCGTCCGGACGGCTCGAATGCCGTACCGGTCTTCGTGTTCCATCCGTCGGGCGGCAATACGCTGGTCTACGAACCGCTCCTGAAGCGGCTCCCGGCCGATACCCCGATGTACGGCTTCGAGCGTGTCGAGGGCGATATCGTCCAGCGAGCGCGCCAGTACCTGCCCGAACTCCGCAAGATCCAGGGCGACGGTCCGTACGTGCTGTACGGCTGGTCGCTCGGCGCGGTCTTCGCGCTGCAGGTGGCGCAGCTGCTGCGCGAAGAGGGCGCCGATGTGCGCATCGTCGGTCTGATCGACCTGGCCATTCCCACCGAGGGTGAGGACAACAGTCCGCAGGAGCGGGTCCGCCGCATCCAGCGCTACCAGGCCTTCGCCAAGAAGACCTACGGAGTGGAAGGCGAGCTCCCGCAGGAGCAGCTGGAAGAACTCGCCGCGGCTTCGGACGAAGACCAGTTCAAGATGGTGTCCGACCTGATCAAGATCAGCGGCGCCAAGATTCCGGGCGGTGTGCTGGAACATCAGCGCACCTCATGGATCGAGGGCCGCCATTTGGCCAAGACCAAGCCGAGTCACTACGACGGCGATGTGGTGCTGTACCTCGCGGATCGCTACCACGACGGCATGATCGAACTGGAGCCGCGCTATGCGGACCGCTTGCCCAATGGTGGTTGGGATGAATACATTCCGAACCTCGAGGTTATACATATTCCGGGTGATCACCTCCAGATCGTTGACGAGCCGCGGATCGGAAAGATCGGAGCCGATCTCACCGCGAAGCTTGCCGTGATTGCCCCATAGGGGTGCACCTGATGAGAGGGTCCAAGTGAGCACTACTGCCGAGAAACTCGCTGATCTGCGCAAAAGACTTGAGTTAGCGCAGGAACCGGCGGGCGAAGCGGGGGTGGCGAAGCGGGCCAAGAAGGGTATTCCGAGCGCCCGCGACCGGATCAATATGCTGCTCGATCCGGGAACCTTCGTGGAAATCGGTGCGCTGGTGCGCAAGCCGGGTGACCCGACGGCACTGTACGGCGACGGTGTGGTGACCGGACACGGCCTCGTCGAGGGCAGGCCGGTGGCGGTTTTCTCGCACGACCAGACCGTCTACGGCGGGTCGGTCGGGGAAATGTTCGGCCGCAAGGTCGCCGCCGTTCTGGAGTTCGCGGCCAAGGTCGGTTGCCCGGTGGTCGGTATCAACGACTCCGGCGGCGCCCGGGTACAGGAGGCCGTGACCTCATTGGCGTGGTACGCCGAGCTGGGGTTGCGCGTTGAGCCGCTTTCCGGGATGGTGCCGCAGGTTTCGATGATTCTCGGCAAGTGCGCGGGCGGGGCCGTGTACGCCCCGATCAATACCGACGTGGTGGTGGCCACCCACGAGGCCTACATGTTCGTCACCGGGCCCGGCGTCATCCGGGAGGTCACCGGCGAGGACGTCAGCCTCGAGGAACTCGGCGGCGCCAATAGCCAAGCGCAGTACGGCAATATCCATCATGTCGCCGAAGATGAGCAGGCCGCGTTCGAATGGGTGCGCGCGTATCTGGGCTTCCTGCCGACGAGCTGCCAGGAACAGCCGCCGATCGTGAATCCGGGTCTGGAGCCGGAGATCACCGAATCGGATCTGGAACTGAATTCGATTGTCCCGGACTCGGATAATGCCGGGTACGACATGCACGACATCCTGTTGCGCATCTTCGACGATGGTGACTTCCACGAGATCGGCGCCACCGCGGGGCGCAATGTCATCACCGGATTCGCCCGGGTGGACGGGCGCAGCGTCGGTGTGGTCGCGAATCAGCCGATGGTGTACGCCGGTGCGCTCGATGCCAGGGCCTCGGATAAGGCCGCGCACTTCGTGCGGATGTGCGACGCGTTCGATATTCCGCTCGTCTTCGTTGTCGACACACCGGGATTCCTACCCGGTGTGGAACAGGAGAAGATCGGCGTCATCAAGCGCGGCGGCCGCTTCCTGTTCTCCTATGTCGAGGCGACCGTGCCGAAGGTGACCGTGGTGATCCGCAAGTCCTATGGCGGCGGATATGCGGTGATGGGTTCGAAACAGCTCGGTGCCGATGTGAATCTGGCCTGGCCGACCGCGCGGATCGCGGTCATGGGCGCGGAGAGCGCGGTCAGCCTGATCGGTCGCAAGCAGATCGAGGCGGCGCCGGAGGATCAGCGCGCCGCGGTGCGTCAGCAGATGATCGACTTCTACAACGCGACCGTAGCGACGCCGTGGGTTGCCGCAGAGCGCGGCTATATCGACGCCGTCATCGAACCGGCGACCACCCGCCTGGAACTCCGTCGCGCCCTGCACCTGCTGCGCAATAAAAAACTCATGCGCAACCCCCGCAAACACCACCTCCTTCCGCTCTGACGGGTCGGGCCGCATCCCCGATGGGATGCGGCCCGATGCTGTTGCGTGGCAGCCGAAGTCAGGCGATGGTCGCCGACTCGATGATGACGTCGTCCTCGGGGACGTCTTGGTGCATGCCCGCCGAACCGGTGGACACCGCGGCGATCTTGTCGACCACCTCGGAGCCCGCGGCGACCTTGCCGAAGACCGCGTAGCCCCAACCCTGTGCGGTGGGCGCGGAGTGGTTCAGGAAGCCGTTGTCGGAGATATTGATGAAGAATTGCGCGGTGGCCGAATGCGGGTCGTTGGTGCGGGCCATCGCGACGGTGTACTTGTCGTTCTTCAGGCCGTTGTTCGCTTCGTTCTGAATCGGGGCCTGCGTGCCCTTCTGCTGCATATCGGGGGTGAAGCCACCGCCCTGGATCATGAAACCCGGAATGACGCGGTGGAAGATGGTGCCGTTGTAGTGTCCGGCGTTCACGTAATTCACGAAGTTCGCGACGGTGCCAGGGGCCTTCGCGTCGTCGAGCTCCAGCACGATCTGTCCGTAGTTGGTTTCGAGATTCACCTTTGTCATACCCAACACCTTTCCATCCCTCCGGCTACCGGTCAGCAGTTCGGGTCATGAACTGCTGGACCGCCTGGCAGTTCCCGAGACAGGCGACTGTCCGCTCTCAATTGCGACACAAGTACACGCCAGGTTTCGAGCGAAGCGAGATCGAGCACGCGCCGTTCGCAAGCCATCAGGGGCCGCGAACACGTCGCGGCGAAGCCGCGACAATTAAACACAGCTACCATTGCCAACCGTGCCCGACGCCGCTACCGCTGTCTTGACAAAACCGCCCGCCGCGCCCGAAGTCGCACCGAGCGATTTCCGAACCGCGCGCCTCGTCGCGCTGGTCACCGGCGTGCTCGGCGCACTGTTCGCGCTGGCAGCTCCGTTCTTACCGGTCAGCCAGACCACCGCGACGCTGAATTGGCCGCAGGGTGGCGCGCTCAACAGTGTGCAGGCGCCGCTGATGTCGCAGGTGCCGACCGATCTCGACGCGAGCATTCCGTGCGCCGCGGTCGATCAGCTGCCGAGTTACGGCGGGATGCTGCTGGCCACCGCGCCGCCGCAGGGCGACCGGGCTTCGCTCGAGGCCATGTTCGTGCGGGTCTCGGACACCACGGTGGATGTGGTCGACCGCAATGCCGTGGTCGCCTCGGCCGAGCGCGCGCAGTTGGGCGCGTGTACGTCGATCACCATCAGCTCCGATGTCAATCGGACCAGGGCCGCGTTCGAGGGTGTGACCACTACGATCGAGCGGCCGGTCGAGGGCGCGGCGCCGGGGACCACGCAGAAGGTCGAGGTACCGCTCGAGGGGCAGCTCAACGGTGATCTGCGGCCACAGGTGGTCGGCGTGTTCACCGATCTGAAGGGCGCGGTGCCGACCGGCCTCTCGTTGCACATGACGGTGGACACCCGGTTCTCCTCCAGCCCGACGCCGGTCAAGTTGATCGCGATGATCGCGGCGGTGCTGTGCACGCTGATCGCGCTCGGCGCACTGGCTCGACTCGACGGCAGCGACGGACGTGGGCACCGCCGGTTCCTGCCCGCCAACTGGCTGAAGCCGAACTGGGCGGACGGCGCGGTCGTCGGCACGCTGCTGCTGTGGCATTTCGTCGGCGCCAATACCTCCGATGACGGCTACATCCTGAGCATGGTTCGGGTGGCGCCGCACGCGGGCTATATGGCCAACTACTTCCGCTGGTACGGCGTCCCTGAGGCGCCGTTCGGCTGGTACTACTACGTCATCCAGGCGTTCTCGGAGATCTCCACCGCCAGCCCGTGGGTCCGGCTGCCCGCGCTGTTCTGCGCGATTCTGTGCTGGATGGTGATCAGTCGCGAGGTTGTGCCCCGGCTGGGGCGCGGGGTGCGCAACAGCAAGGTGGCGCTGTGGACCGGTGGGCTGGTCTTCCTGGCGTTCTGGCTGCCGTTCGACAACGGTCTGCGCTCGGAGCCGATCGTCGCGCTCGGCGCGCTGCTGACCTGGGTGTCGATCGAGCGGGCCATTGCGACGGGTCGTCTGCTGCCGGCCGCGGTGGCGATTCTGGTGGCCGCGTTCACCCTGGCGGCGGCGCCGACCGGTCTGATGTGTGTGGCCGCGCTGCTCGCCGGTATCCGGCCGCTGGTGCGGATCGTGGTGCGGCGGCATCGGCAGTTCGCGGCGCAGGGGGTGGGCAAGTGGGGTTCGACGCTGCCGCTGCTCGCTCCGATCGCGGCGGCGGGTCTGCTGGTGCTGATCGTGGTCTACAGCGACCAGACCTTCGCCGGTATCCAGGAGGCCAACCGGGTGCGGCAGGTGACCGGCCCGAATCTGGCCTGGTACGAGGACTACCTGCGCTACTACTACTTGTTCGTGGAGACCGTCGACGGATCGCTTTCGCGCCGCTTCGCCTTCCTGATCATGCTGCTGTGCCTGTTCACCACCATGCTGGTGCTGTTGCGGCGCCGGCAGGTTCCCGGCATCGCCAGCGGTCCGACCTGGCGGCTGATGGGCGTGGTCTTCGGAACCATCTTCTTCATGATGTTCAACCCGACCAAGTGGACCCACCACTTCGGCGCGTACGCGGGCATCGCCGGATCACTGGCCGCGGTCACCGCGGTGGCGGTGTCGGCAAGTGCGTTGCGGGCCAGGAAGAATCGGGCGATCTTCCTCGCCGGACTGCTGTTCGTGCTCGCGGTCGCCTTCTCGGGCATCAACGGCTACTGGTATGTGTCCAGCTTCGGCGTGCCGTGGTTCGACAAGCGGATCTCGCTGCACGGTTACCAGTCGAACACATTCATGCTGTTGCTGTTCGGGTTGGCGCTGGCGCTGGTCGCCTGGTCGGCGCTGCGCGAGGATTACACCAAGCCGCAGCCATCGGCGAAGTCGGTGCGCGGCAAGCGGATTCGCAAGTTCGCCGCCATCCCGCTGACCGTGGTCGCCGCGCTGATGGTGCTGCTCGAGGTGTTCTCGCTGGTCAAGGGTGCTGTCGCGCAGTATCCGGCCTATTCGCTGGCACGCTCGAATTTCAATGCGGTAGAGGGTAATTCGTGCGGACTCGCCAATGACGTGCTGGTGGAACCGGATGTGAACAAGGGCAACGGCATGCTCACGCCGATCAGCGATCCGGCGAATCCGCCGAAGAACGGGGATCCGCTGGCCGGCGCCGATCCGGTCGGCTTCGATCCGAACGGCGTGCCCGAGAAGCTCAGCGCCGACACCATCGAGGTGAAGCCGGGTACCGGCAATACCTCCACCCAGTCGGTCGGTCCGGTCGGCGCGGACGGTCAGAACGCGGGCACCGACGGCGGCTACGGCGCGACCGGGGTCAACGGCAGCCGGGCCACCCTGCCCTTCGGCCTCGATCCGGCCAGCACGCCGGTAATGGGCAGCTACCAGCAGGGCGTGCAGCAGCCCGCGCATCTGGTCTCCAGCTGGTACCAGCTGGCGCCGCGCTCGGATGATCGTCCGCTGGTGGTCATTTCGGCCGCGGGCCGCATCCTGTCCGTCGATGACACCGGTGACACCAAGTACGGCCAGTCGCTGACGGTCGACTACGGCAAGCACCTGCCCGACGGCAGCGTGCAGATGCTCGGCACCTACCTGCCGCGCGATATCGGTCCGTTCCCGTCGTGGCGCAATCTGCGCATCCCGCTCGACGAGATCGCACCCGATGCCGATGCGGTGCGCATTGTCGCCAATGACCCGATTCTGATCGGCGATCAGTGGCTGGCCTTCACCCCGCCGCGGATGCCGAAGTTGGCCACGCTCAACAGCTTTATCGGCTCCGATCAGCCGGTGCTGCTGGACTGGGCGGTCGGCTTGCAATTCCCGTGCCAGCGGCCGCTGGATCACAAGAACGGCGTGGCCGAGGTGCCCGGTTACCGCATCCTGCCGGACCGGCCGCTGGCCATCAGCTCGACGAATACCTGGCAGGCCGAGGAATTCGGTGGTCTGCTCGGCTTCAGTCAGATGCTGGCGAGGTCGAGCACCATTCCGACGTATCTGAAGAACGACTGGGCGCGGGACTGGGGTTCATTGGAGCGGTACGACCAGTACTACCCGAACGCGGTTCCGGCCAAGTTGGATACGGGTACGGCCAGCCGTTCGGGGCTCTGGTCGCCCGGACAGCTGCGTGTGTTCTAGGTCGTGAATGAAGGCAGGCCCGTCGAATCCGGCGGGCCTGCTCTCGTTTCGGGCTTCGGGTTGTGCTCAGCGTTCACTCGTGATTCCGGGAGATCCGGGCACAACGGTTGCTCTGGTCGACAGCGTCCCGCAACGACGAAAGGCCGCGGCGTCGACTGTTCTGCCGACGCAACGGCCTGGTGGATGATGGTTTACGGACTAGACCTTCGCCATGCGTAGGCCCAATTCACGACGGAGCAACTCTTGCGGGGTTTGGCGGGACAACACACGCAGCACCGCCGGTCGAAGCTCCCGTAGTTCATCTTCGGTGAGCAGTCCGACAAGGTCACGCAGATCCATATCATCGAAGGCCGCGGTCATGAATAAAAGGTTAAGGCCAGCTTCATCGGTGGGAAGGCTTTCGCGACCAACTTTTACGACACGGTCACGCTGGTTCACCGTCGTAACGTGCGCGCGCCGCGAGCACTTCGTCCATGCGCTCCTCGGCCCAGGTTTTTATGGCGCGCATCACAGGTCGCAGGCTGTGGCCGAGTGCGGTGAGTTCGTAGTCGACACGCACCGGCACCTCGGCGGTGATCCGGCGTTCCAGTAGGCCGTCGCGCTCCAGGGTGCGCAGGGTCTGGGTCAGCATCTTAGGGCTGACGCCGGAGATGATCCGGTTGATCTCGGCATAGCGCAGCGGGCCGTCGGCGAGAGCGTTGAGGATCAGGCTGACCCATTTGTCGCTGATGCGGTCGAGCAGTTGGCGCGTGGGGCATTCGGCCACGTAGGCGTCGTATCGCTGTTTTGCCAGGTTACGGCGCTGTGCCGCGGTTGTTGTCGCCATCTGCTTCCCCTGCTGCCTGTTACGCACTTCTGGGTAACTACTACCTGATAGATAGTAACTCGCTCTAGGTTTGTCGACGTAACCCGTTAAGCGATAGGGAGCGCCATGCGTGCAGTAGTAGTCCGTCGAACCGGTCCGGATGCCGTCGCGGAGATCATCGAGGTACCGACGCCCGAGCCGGGGCCCGGAGCGGTTCGAGTGAAAGTTGCTGCGGCGACGGTCAATCCGGTGGATCTGATGGTCCGCAACGGCGTCGGCGGTACCGCGTTTGCCGCCCCGCGCGATCAGTGGGGGATCGGATGGGATGTCGCCGGTGTCATCGATGCTGTCGGTGCCGGTGTCGATTTCACGGTGGGTCAGCAGGTGATCGGCATCAGTGACCGTCTCGACGTTTCGTTGGCAGCGCAAGCCGACTATGTCGTCCTCGAAGCCCAAAACGTGGCCCCCGCACCGACTTCCGTACCGGCAACCGCCGCGGCCACCATCCCGCTCAACGGCCTCACCGCCCTCCAGGCCCTGGCCGCTCTCGACCTGACAGCTGCCGATTCGCTCCTGATCACCGGAGCCGCAGGCGCGGTAGGCGGCTTCGCCGTCGAACTGGCCGCCGCCCAAGGTCTTCGAGTAATCGCCTCCGCGTCGTCTGCCGACGAACCCACCGTCCGCGCCCTCGGCGCCACCGACTTCATCCCCCGCGGAGTGAACCTTCCGGATGCCGTCCGAGCCCTCGTACCCGGCGGCGTAGACGCTGCCCTCGACGCCGCGGCCCTCGGCCCCGAAACCCTCGCCGCCGTCCGCGCCCGCGGCCGCTTCGTCTCCATCAGCGTCCCCGCCACCCCGATCCCCTTGCGCGGCACCGAGGTAACCACCGTCCTGGTCCACGCGAACCGCCCCCAACTCGACGAACTCGTCGCATTGGCCGACAAAGGCCACCTCACCCTCCGGGTAGCCGAAACCTACCCGTTGGACCAGGTCGCAACCGCCCAACGTCGCTTAGCGGCAGGAGGCCTGCGCGGTCGCCTCGTCCTCGTCCCATGATCGCGCTCGGTACTCCGCTGGGGAATGCGCGACTTATCTGCTGGTGTGAGCCGTGCCCGGTAGGCTCACGGCATGACTAGCGGCGCTCCCAGCGACTGGTACCGGTGGATCCCGGAGCAGATCACCGCCCGGGACTATGAGCTGCTGCCCGAGGAATTCTGTCGAACCATCGAGGTGGTCGACGGGCATATCGTGAAATGTGAGAGCCCGTCCCGCTTGCACAACCGGATCGCTCGGCGGTTGGCGGCGCGGATGGAAGCCGGACGCAAGCCCGAGCCGTGTTTGATGGTCGAGACCGATGTGGACGTTCGAATCAGCGATGTGCCGCTGAGTCTGCGCCGACCGGACGTCACGGTCTACCGCTGTCTGGATGACGATGCGAAGCTCTACGCCGATGACGCTCTACTGGTGGTGGAGATCGTTTCGCCGGATAGTTCACACCACACCGATACGGTGGAGAAGAAAGCCGCCTATGCCGCTGCGGGTATTCCGATGTACCTCATCGTATTTCCCACCGAATCGGGTGACGGCATCGAGCAGATCGAGGAATACCGACTTTCCGAAGGTCGCTACCATCTGGTCGGGCTGCATACCCGTCGGCTGACGCTCGATACCCCGATCTCCATCGATGTTGCTTTCGGTGAGTTGACTGCGGGCTAGTCACCGCCGGTTCGATCAGCCCACGCATGAGCCCAGGGTTGTCGGCTCACGCGTGGGAATGGGCTATCGCGCTCGGATCGGGTCGGCCTTCTTCCAGCCGTTCACCGATTTCACGGTGGTGGCGATGGTTGCGGGGGTGGCGGTGGGGTCGTAGGTGGTGAATTGTTCGAGGGAGCCCCAGTCTCGGGTCCAGTCGTGGGTGAGGTAGGTGGGGATGGTTTGGGATTTCAGGAGTAGACCGGTCCAGCCGAGGGGGCCGCCGCCGATATCGTCCTGCCAGGCGTTGGAGGCGTCGGAGCCGACGCGGTCGGGCAGGATGCGCCACTCGGGGACCTCGGCGACGCCGTCGTGGTGGTCGAAGGGGCGCTGGCAGGGGAAGGCCAGGCCGACGTGCCAGTCCAGCAGGACCGGAGCGGTTTCGCCGACAACGGAATTCAGCGTGGCCAGATGCGGCAGCCGGGGTGGGGTGACGGCCAGCCACTGCTTCTGGGTGATGTCGTTGTCGACCGCGACCAATCGCACCGCGTTCACTCCGGCGGGCAACTTGTCCAGTGGCACACGGAGATTGCGCCACGACGGGGCCGGCCCGATATCGAGCGGATCCACCGAACCGAGCGTCCGCACTTCGCCGTCCGCTCCGCGCACGCCGTACTCCAGGTGCAGTTCCTGCCCGTAGGTGAGCACACCGTCGGCATCGACCGAGCGGATCCGGCCCGCCGCGGTAATGGCGAGCACCTGGTAGGCCGGGTCATTGCGGATGCTGTCGGTCAAATCGAGTCGGTACCACTGCGAGGTGAGCTTGGCCTGCTGCTGGTCGGCTCCCTCCTGGTAGCTGCCCATGATCGGGGTCCGCGCCGGATCCAGACCGAACGGCAATGCCACTGTGCTGCTATTGATTCCGGCTTGCTGACTGGTGCCGCCGCCGGTGCCGGCACCGGTGGTATTGGTGGTCTTGTTCTTCGAATCCTTGTTCACCGAATTCGCACCGCCGGTCACCGTTTCCTCGGCATCCGCAGTGAGGTCTGCCGCGACACCGTTGGGCGTGAATCCCTTCGATTCCGTGGACAATCCGTCGGCGGGGGAGCCCGTGTAGGGGAGCAGTAGCGAATTCGCCGTGTCGGTCTCCACCAGCACCTCGTTGGCCAGCGCGCAGGTATTACCGTTCAGCGATTCGAGATTCGACTTGGCGATCGAGTACGCCGGGTACTGCGTGACCGCCGCCTTGGCCAGCGACGCCACCTCGAACAGCACGAGCAGCGCGGCCGCGATCGTCAACGGCGCGGAGGCATACCGCTCGAAACGACCTGGCGCATCGGTCTTCTCGCGATACGGCTCGCGATAGTGCAGCCACACCGCGACGATCAGCGCGACCCCGCTGAGCCCGAGGAACAGCGTGGACAGGCCCTTACCCGCGATCAGCGGCGACTTATCCCACCACGGCACACCGTAACTGGATACGTACCACCAGCCATTGGATCCGGTGAAGGTGATCGCCAGCAGGAACAGCACGGCCGCGGCGAACAGCGCCCGGTTGCGTGGCGAGCGAATCCCATTGGTGCCCACGGCAACCGCCGCCAGCGCCGCCAGCGACCCGGCCAGTCCGGCGTATACGCCGAAGTGGTGGGTCCACTTGGTCGGGGTGAACATCATCAGCAGCAGCGAGGCGAAGACGATGCCGAGAATGCGCACCGACGGTCCACGCGAGGTCCCCGGAATCCGCCCCTTGCGCAGCACCTGCAGCACGCAGACCAGCAGGCACAGCAGCATGACCAGCACACCGAACCGCCGCGCCAGCGATCCGTCCGGCGAGAGCATCAGCAGCGAATCCCACCGTGTCCGCTCATCGAACCAGGCCACATTCGGCCCGACGAGGGTGCGCACCCGGGTCGCTTCCATCACCGTCGCCAGCGTCTGATCGGCGAAAACGACGACCAGCACAAGCGTTCCGGCGGCGAGTCCGGGTGCCAGCAGCGCGGCATACCGGAAGAAGGTGGCCAGACGCGAGGTGCTGTGGTCGGCCGTAGCGGCGGCAATCCGTGGCCCGCCACCCGATGCGCCTTCGTTCCCAACCGAATTCGCGTCGTCCGCCGAATCCGGCACGGCAATTCCGGTCGCCAGCGTGCCCGCGGCATCGCGCGCCCGTCGAATGATGATCTGCAGCACCGGCCGCGAACCCGCGATCAGCGCCGCGACACAAATCAGCCCTGTCGGACCGGCCGCCAGCGAGAACGCGGCGATCAGCACCCCGACCGCGGCGGGCAGCAGCCGTCCCGTGGCGATGGCCCGCTCGATCGAGCACCAGGTCAGCAGCGCACCCGCGGCGATCAGCGGTTCGGGCCGCAGGCCGTTGTCATAGGGCAGCCAGAACGCCAGGAAGACCAGACCGGCGGTCCACAGCGCCACCTTGTTCCTGCGCACCCGAGCACCCAAGCGCGGCAGCACCTCTCGGCTGATCACCATCCAGCACACGATTCCGGCGGCCAGCGTCGGCAGCCGCATCCACGGGCTGGCATCGGAGACCTTGGTCATCCAGGCCAGCACCTCGTAGGACCAGCCGAACGGCGCCTCCGGCACCGCGAACCACCGGTAGTAGTTGGCCATGTAGCCGGAATGCTCCGAGGCGCGGGCCATATTCAGGATGTAGCCGTCGTCGGAGGTATTGGCTCCGATGAAATGCCACAGCACCAGGAGTCCGAGCAGCACCGCATCGGCCAGCGTGAACCGCCACCAATGCGCGGGCAGGAACCGGCGCGCGCGTCGGCCGTCGGCATTGTCGAGCAGGTGCAATGCGATCAGCGCGATGATCGTGCAGACCGCCGCGGCGATCATCGCGCCGAGCTTCAGCACGGACGGGGTCGAGGAGAAGCGCGAATCGATATCGGCGTGCAGCTTCGCGCCGTCGAGCTTCGCGGCATCCAGATCGGTGAAGACGCCGACCACCTGCGGGCGGATATCGCGGGTGATGGTGTTGCGGAAGGGGGTACCGTCCTGGCGCTTCGCACCGACGAATTCGACCGAGGTAGCGGCCGCCGTCGTGCTGATGGTGACGGACTCGCATCCGGCGATCTCGGCGACCGGCGCGGACAGCAGCGGCACATCACGCTGCAGCACCGAGAGCGTGCCGTCGGTGACCGAGACGATCAGTCCTTTGGCACTGGCCTGACCCGAGGCGTGCGGAATGGTCGACAGCAGGGTGCCCGACCCGGCCGCGGTCACCACCGAACACGGCAGCGTCGCATCCAACCGCAGCGGCACATACGAAACCAGCGGCGCCTCGACACTGGTACTGCCCGCCTGGGGCCAGTCGAGCGCGGCCTGATCCTGTTTCACCGGAAGCAACGGCGTCAACAGTGCCAGTACGAATCCGAGCAACCCGGAGACGAGGGCGATCAGGCGGTTGCGGGTGAACGCTGCAGAAGTTCGGTCCGGTCGCACGAGGGACCATGCTAGCCACCCGCATCGGTGACGCTCGCCACCGAGATCTATCGCAGCGGCCGGACGTCCCAGAGCCACACGTCGTCGACCTGTCGCGGCGCGCGTTCGAGTAGTTGGGTCATGGTCGTGCGCAGCACTTCGGAGTTCTTGCTGGCGGGCAGGACGACCACGTCGGCCTGCCAGAAGCGCAGGTCGTCGAGTGCCTGTGCGCGGGTGTCGGCATCGATGGGCGGGACGACGCCGGTGTCCTGTGCGCCGACGAGCAGGGCGGTGGTCGGGCGGAAGTCGGGTCCGTAGATGCCCTTCTTGTTCGCGCCGGTCGGTCCGACGAAATAGCCACCGGCGAGCGCGAAGTCGAAGTCGGCGTCGGCCTGCCAGCGCAATGCCTGCGCATCGGGGGGCCGCGGCGGCGGCACCATGACTACGGAACCGCCACTCACGTATTGCTTTACCGTCCCGTCGGCGAAGAACGCCGGAGTCGGTGCGCGTTCGATCACCGGCAGCACGGTCGGGATCAGCGGTACCAAGCCAAGGGCGAGCGCCGGAAACCAGGCGAGCGGGCGCCAATCGACCGGCGACTGCCGCCACCAGGTGACCGCCCGCTGGGTCGCCAAGGCCAGCACCGCCGCGATGGCCGGGATCGCGGCCATGGTCAGCCGGGTTTCCAACACCGTGTTGAGCAGTGGGATCTTTTCGGCCCAGCGCCAAGGCAATTCGATCCCGGTCGATTGCTTGCCGAACATGGCGACCGCGCCGAGCGAGAGCACCCCGAAGACCACCATCACCGCGGTCGCCGCGCGGACCACCCGGTCGCGCCACAGCAGCGGCACCGTCACCACCAGTAACAGCAGCAGTGGCCAGCCGAAGTAGGCGTTCTGCTCGGTATCGTTGATGGCCACGTACTGGCCGGGCGTGAACATCCCGCCGAGCGATTCGGAGGGGAACTGCACGATGGCCTTCAGGTCGTTGCCCATCGGCCCGTGGTCGATCGAGCGATAGCTCTGCGGCCCGAAGAACTGCCACCACAGTGGAATTTCGGTGAGCATCAAGGTGATCACCGCCGCCGATGCGATGGTCGGTGCGAGCGCACGCACTACCTGCCAGCCCGTGCGCGGTGTGCGCAGGTAGTACACCAGGCCGAAAAGTCCGAAGGCGAGCGCGAAGATCAGCAGCGGTTCCTCGCCGAGCGCGATCTGCATCGCCACCAGGAAGCCGAGCGCTACGGCATCACGAACCCGCCTGCGCGGCTCGGTCGTCTCCGCGACACCTCGCGCGATGCGGATCAACAGTCGCGCGATGACCGGAAGCAGCGCCAGCAGCACGAAATTCGGGTGGGCGTTGGCATGGGAGATCATCGCGGGCGCGAAACCGCAGAACACTCCGCCGATCGCGGCGGCAAGCCTGGACCGCACCAATTCCCGGGAGAACAGCCAGTACCAGGCGAAGGCGGTGGAGGCCAGGCCGAGGGTGAGGACGAGCACGAAGGTGACGGTCGGTCCGAACAGCAACGTGACCGGTGTCAACGGCACCCCGACCCCGAACATGGCGGTATTGGCCATCATGTTCACCCCGGCCGGGAAGTTCTGCAGATTCGTGCCGAGCGGATTCTGCAGATGCGCCACCGAATGTGCGGTGACCGCGAAGAACCACTCCCACATCGTCTGGTCCTGACCGCTCTTGATCAGGTACCCGCTATGTGTATTGCGCCACTGTCCGGAAAGCACCGTGACGGCCAATGCCAGATAGCCCACCGAGGCGACCACATCACTGCGATCGACCCGGATCCGTCTCCGCTGCGCGGTGCGCGGCTCGGCTCCGGCAACGCCAGCCGGTGTCGATCCCTTCGTGACGACGCCTACTGCTGGTGGTGCCTCGACCCGCAAAACAAACTTCTCCCCGTAATTGGTCAGATCAGCGGTCCACGGTACCGAAGTACCCTGTGAACCGCCCGGCTCCACGGCCCTTGATGCGCCGATTCGGTGGCCGCGACGCTGCCATCGGCGGCCACCGGTCAGTGGACGGCTAGGTTAGCCGGTACCCGGCCAGTTACCCATATTCTCGGGAAATCATGCGTCGAGCCGGACACCACCCCGTGTTGCCGATGGCGTCAGCGATTGACGACGACCA
Source organism: Nocardia sp. CA-135398 (assembly GCF_050955845.1). Taxonomy (NCBI): domain Bacteria; kingdom Bacillati; phylum Actinomycetota; class Actinomycetes; order Mycobacteriales; family Nocardiaceae; genus Nocardia; species Nocardia sp. CA-135398. The sequence goes on from NZ_CP192084.1 coordinate 286,557, forward strand.
AGGTGAAGGGACCGATATTGGTGGTGGTGAAGTGTGCATCATCGAACAGCTCCTTGGGGAAGCTCACCGTGTAACGCTTCACATTCGGGTCGTTGGGGTAGACGTCCTTGGCCAGGCGCAGGGTGTAGGCATCGCCGCTGCTGCGGAAGAGGAACGCGTCCGGTGCGCGCCACGGGGTCTTGCCGAGTGCGTCCACCAGGGCAGCGGCGGAGTTCAGCTTGCTCCACGACTCGATGGTGGCGGCGCGGCCAGCGAAATCGGCCAACGGGTTCGCATAGTGCGAGGTGAGCGCCTGGAAGCCGTAGTACGGGTAGAAGGACAGGAAGCTGGTGTCGGCGGTGAGCAGCACCGAATCCGAGCGCGGACGGCCGGTCTGCGCGACGAGTGCCGCATCGATTTCGCGATAGTACGACGCCGCGCCCGGTGCCCGCTTATCCGCGCGTTCGCCGTTGCCGTCGGTGTCGGTATACGCGGTGGTGATCTCCGGCTTCAGCACCTGTGGAATGTCCTGAGTGAACGCGAGCGCGCCGACAACGGCGACCACGACAACGGCGACCTTGAACCGACCCGCCTCATTGAGTGCCCGATAGGCCTCCCGCGCGCCTTCGACGAAGCCGAACGCCCCGGCCGCCGCCAGCAGCACCTCGAGCACGGGCGTCAACCGGAACGAGAGCAGGGTGGTACCCGCCGCGGTCGCCGTCATCGACAGCAGACACCACAGATAGATCGCCACCACACCGATCCCGAGTGCCTGCGCCCGCCGCGACGACCCCGCCCGCAACACCAACCAGGCGGTCCCGAGCAGGAAGAACGCCCCCGACAGCGAGAACTCCGCCATCGGCAGCGGCAACTGCGCCCCGCCCTCGGGCAGATAGTGGAATGCCGTCCCCGAACTCGGCATCGTCCCACCGAGCATCTTCAACACGAACGGCAGCCAGACGACCAGCGCCACCAGACCCGCGATCGCCGCGATGACAACCAGCCGAACCAGCGGCGGCACCGCAGCACGCCACACCGAACCCGTCCCGCCGTCGGCAGTATCGCGCTGCGTTCGGTTCGCCGCTCGCTGTGCCCGCACCGCAAGCCCCGCTGAGACCAACCCCATCAGCCCGACCGCAAATGCCGCCACCGCGAAATACAACGTGTAGAACGATGCGGCCATCCCAAGGAACAGCCCGGCTCCGATAACCGCGCCCCAACCCCCGGCAGTTGTGGTGCCGCGCGCCACACCGCTGCGGTACAAAGCACCCCACGCGAGAATCAACGCCGGCGGCAGCAGTAGCACGATGACCGCGCTGTAGGCCTCCGGCGCGGCATAAGCCACTGTCACCGCGGTCGTCGCCGCACTGACTCCGATCGCCCAGTCGGCGCGAATCAGCTTGGACCACAATACGAGTGCGATTACCGCGACCACCGCGAGCGATCCGATGGCATACGGCTTGAACGCCGCCCAGCCGTCCATGCCGAGCACATTCGCCACGCGACCGCCGATCCAGAACCAACCGGCCGGATAGAACGGCGGCAGGTCGGCATAGGTCATATCGTGCAGTGCCGCGCTATCGGTCAGTCGCGTCAGATATTCGGTGCGGAACTCCTGGTCCACCGAGACGCCGAACAGGTACAGCTTGGTCGCCGCCAGCGGCATCCCCAACGTCACCGTGACGAACGTCGAAATCCCGACCCAGGACAGCACTTTCGCCACCCAAGGCCACCGCCGCGCCCGCACCAGCCAGATCGCCGTCCCCAGCAGCACCGCCGCCCCGACCTGGCCGACCGTGGTCAACGACCTGGTCACATTGGACGAGTTGAACGCGGGCCACTGCACCATCGAAAACGCCACCAGCCCAACGGCCGCGACGAGCGCGGCCAGCACGGCGGCCAGCAGCGCCTCGCCCACTCCGAAGCCGATGTGCCGGATCAGCAGCGCACCCCGGCCGCGCTCCGGCGCGGAGTGCTCGGCGCGTTCTGCCGTGACTGTGCTCAACGGAGTGCTCCTTCGACAATGCGACGGCTCGAGGTCGGCTCCGAACTTGCCACGCCGCCCGGCCGCTCGCACGGGCAGGGTGCCGAATGCCGCATCGACCGGTCCCGACGAACCGCGACGCTGCTATCCACCGAAATGGCGCGGTGGCGTGCGCTGATATGTCGCGTCGGCACCGAACCCGCCGGGCAGCCACGGGCCACGTGTTGCGGATATAGACGAGCCGCACCTGTCCGGCGCGAACGCGTGCGCGGTGAACGAGGTGCGGCTCGGGTGAATCAGATGGGCAGCTTGCGGAAGATCGGGCGCGGGATGTGGCGCAGGATCATCATCACGAAGCGGAAGGTGCCGGGCGCCCAGACCAGCTCCTTGCCCCGCTGCGATGCCGAAACCGCCAGTGCCGCGATGTCTTCCTTGTTGACGGTGAGCGGCGCCTCTTTGACGTGCGCCGAGAACCGGGTCCGCACCATGCCCGGCCGGATCACCAGCACGCGCGGTCCGTACGGGCGCAGCGCCTCGCCGAGTCCCAGGTAGAAGCCGTCCAGTCCGGCCTTGGTCGAGCCGTAGACGAAGTTCGAGCGACGCACCCGCTCACCGGCCACCGATGACATGGCGATGATCCGCCCGAAGCCCTGCTTCTTCATCTTCTCGCCGACCAGCACGCCGACCGAAACCGCCGCGGTGTAATTGATTCCGGCGACCTGCACGGCCTTGCGCTGGTTCTGCCACAGCTCTTCCGGATCGCCGTCCAGGGCGAATGCGACGATGGCGACATCGACATCGCCGCCTTCCCATGCGGCATCGATCACCTTCGGATGGCTCTCGGTGTCGAGCGCGTCGAAGTCGATGACGTCGACCTGGGTCGCACCGGCGGCCTTCAGCTCGGAGACGGCGTCCTCGCGCAGCGGATCACCGGGCAGCGCGGCCAGGATGATGCGCGCCGGACTCTTGCGCAGGTACTCGGCGCAGATCGCCAAGCCGATCTCCGAGGTACCGCCGAGCAGCAGGATGGTCTGCGGGTTGCCTACGGCATTAATCACTGGAGCTCCAGCCTTCTCGCCATATCGGACATGAAAACGCCTGTGGGATCGACACTTCGGCGGATCTTGATCCACTCGTCGATCCGCGGGTACATCTGGTGGAAGGTCTCCGCGGTGGTGCGCGAATCCTTCGCGGTGTACAGCCGCCCGCCGAACTCCATGACGCGGCGGTCCAGCTCACTCACCAACTCGTTCAGACCCGGCTTGATAGGGAAGTCGACGCAGATGTTCCAGCCCGGCATCGGGAAGCTCAGCGGGGCCGGATTACCCGGCCCGAACAGCTTGAAAACGTTCAGCGCCGAATAGTGCCCGGAGGCCTGGATATCGATGATGATCCGCTTGAACTCCTCGACCGCCTCGGTCGGCACCACGAACTGGTACTGCAGGAATCCGTTGGAACCGTAGCCGCGGTTCCACTCCGCGATCATGTCGAGCGGGTGGTAGAACTGCGTCAGATTCTGCACCTTGCCGGTGTAGTTGCCGCCCATGGCGTAGTACGCCTCGCCGATGGCCTGGAGCGTGAACTTGTTCATGGTCCAGTTGGGGAAGATATCGGGCACCGTCATCAGTTGCGGCGCATCGAATTTCAGCGGCTTCTTGCGCAGGCGCTTGGGTAGTTCGTCGACCTTGGCGAGGCGGCCGCGGGTGATGGTGGCCCGGCCGAGTTTCGGCAGCGGACTGATCACGTCGAACCAGGCGCTCGAGTAGGTGTAGTTCGCCTCGCTGCCGTCGCTGTGCGCGGCGATGGTCTCGTCGAGCGTGGTGGTCTTCACGCCGTCGTTGAGGAAGTACGCCGTCTCGGTGGGCGCCATCTCGATGGTCGCGCGCAGGATGATGCCGGTGAGTCCGTTGCCGCCGACGGTCGCCCAGAACAGCTTGGCATTGCGCTTGGGCGTGATGTGCTGCACCTGCCCATCGGCGGTCAGCAGCTCGATCGAGCGCACATGGTTGCCGAAGCTGCCCTCGCTGTGATGGTTCTTACCGTGGATATCGGAGGCGATGGCGCCGCCGATCGTCACCTGACGGGTGCCGGGCAGCACCGGAACCCATAGCCCGAACGGCAGCGCGGCCTTCATGAGCTGGTCCAGGCTGACGCCGCCGTCCACATCGACGATCCGGGTGTCCCGGTCGATCCGGTGGATATTGTTCAGCGCCGTCATATCGACGACGAGGCCGCCCGCGTTCTGCGCGTGATCGCCATAGGAGCGGCCGAGCCCGCGCGCGATGATGCCGCGACGCAGGTGGGCCGGCTTGGAGTCGTTGTCCTCGGCGACCATGGCGACGGCCTTGGCGATCAGTTCGGGATCGCTCGTCGAGAGCACTTCGGAAGATGTTGGTGCGGTGCGACCCCACCCGGTCAATGCCTTGGTCCGCGTCGGCAGCGCATAGGTGCCGTCGGTGACATTGCCGGAGTTACCGGTTGTGGTGGCGGTCGGAGCTTTCGTGGACATCGGCATAGAGGCTACATGCATGAGCCGATATCCGGTCGGCGTCGTCGTACTCCCCAGTATGTGAGGTAGGACATCGGTTCCATCGCGCCGGACGAACGTCCGATGGTGCTGGAGTGCGCGTGTCCCACGTCACCCCGTTACGCTCGTCGGCGTGCAAGCCGAACCCCACCTGCCGCTCCCGGCCGAACTGCCGCTGGTCGACGAGCCGGCGGGAACCGATGTCGACCTCAAGACGCAGATCGTCCGCTTCACCCTCACCGGCGGCCTGTCGGCGATCGTCGACTACGGGATCTACAGCTTTCTGCTGAACCTCATCGGCCTGCCGGTAAGCGTCGCCAAATCGATCAGCTTCATCGCCGGCACCACCACCGCCTACCTGATCAATCGCCGCTGGACCTTCCAAGCCCCGCCGAGCCGCACCCGCTTCATCGCCGTCGTGGTCCTCTACGCCGTGACCTTCGCCGTCCAGGTCGGCATCAATGCCGTGCTCTACGCCACGCTTCCCGGCGACTGGTGGCGCCAGCCCCTGGCCTTCGTCATCGCCCAGGGCACGGCGACGGTCATCAACTTCGTCGTCCAGCGCCTGGTCATCTTCAAACTCGGTGTCTGATTTGCAGCGCCTTCGGCGCTGCGTGTTCGCGGCCCCCCTTTGTCTCGCGTCCGAGCCGTCGAGACTCGCGACTTCGTCGCATGCGCTTCGACGGCTCGGACGCGAGACGGGCCGCGAACGGTCGCTCGTAAGACTCGCTCCGTGGTGGTTGGGGATGGCGCAGCGTTCGGCACTTGGTGCACGCGTGCGGGGTGATCGAGTGCCGGGGTGTGCGGCGCATGCGCTTCGACGACTCGGCCGCGAGACGGGCCGCGAACGTCGCTCGTAAGACTCGCTCCGTCTGGGGCGAGTATGCAGTCCGGCTAACGAACCAGCGCGTCGGCGTTGGCCTGCGCCTTCGCTCCGAAGTAGTCGCCGCCCTTGGCGCGGATGTTGTCGGTGCCCCACTCCCGCTGTTCCCGCGCCGCGGGAACCAGATGCGGTATGTGCTTGCGACAGTGGATGTAGGCCTCTTCCACATCGACGACCACCCAGTGTGCGGCGGCTCGCCCCTTGAGGTTCTCCGGCAGCTCCGGGACGTTGCGGCGCAGCGCGGTGTCGTCGACGATCCGTGCCGAACCGTTGATGTGTAATCCGATCAGATCCTGGACGAAATCGATTAGCAGGATGCCTACGTGTGGGTTCTCCAGAATGTTGCCGAGACTGGCGTGCACCCCGTTGCCGCGGTATTCCGGATAGGCAATCGTGCGTTCGTCGATCACATGCAGAAAGCCGGGCGGGCCCGCGCGCAAGCTTGCGTCGCATTCGCCGTGTTTGTCCGCGGTGGCGATGAACGCCATATCCATCCTGGCGATGAATTCGATCATCGTCGGGTTCAGCTGATCCAGTACTTGATCTTGGTAGAAGCGTTCGGCGCGGTCCCGCGTACCGTACCTGTCCTGTAGTTCGTGCTCACCGTCACTGCCACAACGTGTACCGGGCATCGCGCCCCCTCTGGTAGCTGGAATCCGGCACACCGCAACGGGTTCGACGCTGAGCCCGCGACTAAACCGAAATCCTGTCCATTTTAGTCTGGCAACACAGCAAAATCCACGTTGAGAATGCACTGAATCTTTAGTTAGCGCAAGGGTTTCCGAAAATTAGCTACAATCCGACCGGCCGGAATTTTTGATAGTCGTGACCGGTCGGATCGAGCACAGCTCAGGCGGGCGTCAAGGTCACCGGAACGCCATTGAAGACCGCATTTCCGGACGGCACATCCACCACCGAATCATCGGTCAGCACATTGGCATTCACCCCGGCGTGCGCCCGGGCCACCGTCTGCGTGCTGTCGGCATGTCCCCAGCCGTGCGGCAGACTCACCACCCCGGGCATGATCGCCTCGGTCGGCTCAAGCGGTACCGTCAGCGTCCCCGCGGCGGACTTCACCACGGCGGTATCGCCGAGTCCCAACCGCGCGACATCCGCCGGATTGATATGCAGCGTGCAGGTATTCGACCCGCTGACCAGCGTCGGGATATTGTGCATCCAACTGTTGTTTGACCGCAGTTGCCGCCGCCCGATCAGCACCACATCGGGCGCGGCATCGTCGAGCCGGGCCCGCATCCGCGCGACATCGTCGAGCAGCGGCTGCGGCGCCAACTCCACCCGCTTGGACGCCGTCCGCAGCACGCCGGGCAGCCGCGGTTGTAGCGGTCCGAGATCGACGCCATGCGGATTGTCCAGCAGCACCTGCAGATTCAGTGTGCTGTATTGGTCTCGGCGCTCCCCGGGCCCTTCGTGGGCCCGCCCGTCGCTCGCGCCGGCATTCCACTCGCCGTACGGTCCGAGCCGCAGCATCAGGTCGATGCGCTGCTCGGTGCTGTTGGACCCGATGAGTTCGGGTCGCCGCTCCGGTATGCCCGCCTTGTGCAGCATGCCCGCGATGATCAGTTCATCGACGCCGTTCAGCGCCTCCGGTCCGGCGGGCTGCCCGGTGAGCGCGGCCCCGAGCCTGGCCAGGATCTCCGACTCCGAAGGCCGATCGCCGAGTGGAACCAGCGGCCGCGAGTACCGCGCGTAATTGCGAACCGCGAACTGCAGCAAGGCGAAGTCGTAGTGCGGCGACTGCGTCGGCCGCGGCGGCGGCAGGATCACATCCGCATGCCGGGTGGTCTCGTTCAGGTACCGGTCCACGCTGACCATGAAGTCCAATTGCGCGAAGGCCGTATCCAACCGGGGCCCACTCGGCGCGGACAGCACCGGATTACCGGCGACGGTCACCAGCGCGCGTACCTGCCCCGCACCCGGTGTGGTGATCTCATCGGCCAGGGTGGCCACCGGCAGTTCGCCCATCGCCTCGGGCAGTCCGCGCACCCGGCTGGCCCAGCGTCCGGTGCGGAACGGCTTGGTGCGCGGGATGCCTCCCGCCGCCGCCTTGGCGAACATGGCTCCGCCGGGTGCGTCGAGGTTGCCGGTCAGCACATTGATCACCTCGACCAACCACTGGGTCAGCGTGCCGAATTCGGCTGTGCAGGTGCCGATGCGCGCGTATACCGCCGCGGTCGGCGCCGCAGCCAACTCCTGCGCGATCCGGATAACCGTCTCGGCGGGAATACCGGTTCGAGCCGAAACCGCCTCGGGTGTGAAATCCGCGGCGGCCGAGCGGACTTCGTCCAGCCCCGCGACATCCACGCGGATATCGGTCAGACCTTGTTCGAACAACGTATGCACGATGCCGAACAACAGATAGGCATCGCTACCCGGCCGGATGAACAGATGCTCGTCGGCCAGCTTCGCGGTCCGCGTCTCCCGCGGATCGACCACGACGAATTTGCCGCCGCGCTTGCGCAGCGCCTTCAACCGACCCGGGAAGTCCGGTGCGGTGCACAGCGATCCGTTCGACTCCAGCGGATTCGCGCCCAGCATCAGCAGATAATCGGTGCGATCCAGATCCGGTACCGGCACGGTCAGCGGGTCACCGAACATCAACCCGCTCGCCACCTGTTTGGGCATTTGATCGGCGGTGCTCGCCGAAAACAGATTCTTGGTGCCGAGCGCCCGGATCAACACCGGCACGTACAGCGCCCCGGCGACGGTATGCGCGTTGGGATTGCCGAGATACAGTGCCGCCGACTGATTTCCGCGCTCGGCCACGATCGCCGGGAAGCGTGCGGCGATGAGTTCGAATGCCTCGGTCCAGGATGCGGTGCGCCAGGTATCGGTGGCCCGGTCGCGGATCATCGGTTCGGTGAGCCGGTCCGGATCCTCGTCGAGATGTCCGAAGCTGGCTCCTTTGGGGCAGATGAAACCCTTGCTGAACGGATCCTGCCGATCCCCGCGAACCGAGGTCACATGGTCGTTCGAGTCCAGGGTGATCTCGAGTCCGCAGACTGCCTCGCACAGCGGGCAGGTCCGCAACAGCGTCCGGGAGTCATCAGTGAGCTGGGCCATAACCCCATCATCGCGCGCGATGGATCTCCGCGCATGAGGAAACAAGAATGACCGGTATCCGCGGGTAGCGGATACCGGTCATCGGCGGGCCGGGGCAGTGCGGACCCCGCCCGGATCAATAAGTCAGCAGGCGACGGTGTCGACCGTGCTGCGACGCGAGAGCGCCGAGCGAACCGCGGCGCCGATCGCGACTACCGGCGGGATCCAGCGGGCCTCGCCAGGAGCCACGCCCCAGCAAGCCTCGCCGGTGGTGAGCTGAGTGGGGGGCAGCGGGATGCCGTCGCCGGCGGTGTAGATGGTGACGCCCGCCTCGCGCAGTGCCTCCAGCGCCATCGCGGCCTTGCGCAGGCCGGTGACCAAGTGGATCTCGCGACGCTCGGCGCCGGGAATCTCGATAACCGGACCGGTCAGGTTGTTCGCGCTCAGGAACCGGCGAACCTCGCCGGCCAGCTCACCGCTGATCTCGATACCCGACAGATCCTCATCCGTGATCAGGCAGATTCCGTTGGTCGTTTCAGCGATCGTCCACCCGCGCTGGATGTAGTCCTGCGCCGCGGCAGTCATCTCTGCCGCCGATGCGGAAGTCGGAAACGTGGTGCGCACTGTCTTTCTCCATTCCCCGATAGATCTGGGTCCTGCATACGTGGGGGGTATCGGGACGGGGTGGGGTGGGCGTTACGGGTTGTACAAAAGATCTTGGTGACTGTCGGGTTCGTCTCACCCGGTGCCGATCGGCTATCACTGAGACACCCCTTTGAACGGGCCTGCCACCGCCGAGGCGTCATGGCGGGCACACCTATTGTGTGAATCCACTCCTATTGGCGGGGCGTCGAATTGGGGGAAGGATCGCAATATGAGTGAGCATCGCGGTATCGATTCGACTGGCGGTCGGGTGACGGGTGGGCGCGCGGCATCACGAAGCGATTCGGCAGGTGGGGCCCAGGAGGCCGATCATGTCGGCGCGCCGGAGGCGGTGGAGTTCGAAACCGAATCGCGCTGGATCGCTTGGAAGGAAACCGCTTCCAAGCGGTTCTCGCGCGCCCCGGAAGCCGAACCCGCCGAACCCTTCGAAAGTCCACGTGCCTGGACCGCCGATGCCGCCCGCGGCCTGCTCGACGTGCAATTCCACCGTCCCGCGACCAGGACGCTGCTGCCGCTGGCCTACATGCTCGGCCTGGCCTTCGCGATCGGCCTCCCGATCGCGCTGACGGTGCTGATGTGGCAGGTCTCCGCGGTGCTCGGCGTGCTGGCCGCCTTGATCGCGATACCGCTGGGGCTGACCATCGCGGCCGTCGTACGCCTGCTGCTCGAATTCTTGGAGAACGCGTCCAAGCTGGCGACCAAGGTCGAGCACATCGCCGATCTCGCCGACGATCTGTTCCAGGCGCTCGCCGATGTCGCCGAGCCGGTCAACCAGCTCTCCGAAGACGTTCGCGCCGTGCAGTTCTGGCGCTTCCGCAAGCGCGGTCAACGCAAGTAGAACCGGGCTGAGTTGCCGGATCATGGCCTGCGGGAACCTGTTCGTCGCCGTTGCGCCTTTGGCGTGCCCGGGACACTCGTCGTGACCTGTGTCGGATTTACTGTGAAACAATGCTGTTCGGATATCGCGAGGGGGAAGCATGGCTTTACCGCAGGGCACGACCGGATCGACCATGCCGCGCAGGCAGCTCGGCCGACATCTGCGTGATCTGCGCAATCGCGCCAGGATGACCACTCGGACGGCGGCCAAGCAGCTCGAATGGTCCGAGGCCAAGATCTGGCGGATCGAAACCGGGCAGACCTCATTGCGCAGCCTGGATGTCGAGGCCATGTGCAAGATCTACGGTGCGCCAACCGATCTCGTCGAACCGCTGACCGCGCTGGCCAAGGAGACCAAGGCTAGGGGTTGGTGGACCGGCTACAGCGATGTGATCGCCGAGGGTTTCGAGGTATATATCGGCCTCGAGGAGGCCGCCCGTGCCCTGGCCACCTATGAGAACGAGCTGATCCCCGGACTGCTGCAGACCGAGGCATACACCCGCGCGCTGCTGAAGGCCGCGCGTCCGCAGGCGTCGGAGACCGAAATCGACCGTCGGGTGCAGCTGCGCACGGCCAGGCAGGCATTGCTCACCCGCAAGGATTCGCCGCTGCATCTGGATGTGGTGATCAGCGAGTCGGTGCTGTGGCGGCGGGTCGGCGGCGTCGAGGTGACCGTCGAACAGCTCGCGCACCTGCGGCGCATGTGTGATCTGCCGAATGTGCGAATCCAGTTGGTGCCGTCGGATTCCGGCTACCACGACGGCATGGATTCGGGTCCGTTCGTCCTGCTCGAATTCGCCGATGCGGCGCAGGCGGAGCTGCGCGAGCCGCCGGTGGTCTACGTCGAGGCGTTCACCGGTCCGGTGTACCTCGACAAGGAACACGAAATCGACCGCTACCGAACGGTCTTCGCGAACATCAAGTCGGTCGCGGTGGATGCCCGCGCCGGTATCGAGGAAGCGCGCGAGAGTATCTAGCGCCTCAGCACTTCTGCCGACTGCCCCAGGTCCGCCCGAGCACCTCGCGATGGGTCGGCAGCGCGGCCTCGTAGACCTCGCGACCCTTCTCGGTCAGGCAGACGAAGATCGCGCGCCGATCCTCGGCACACATACTGCGCGAGACCAGTCCGTCGCGCTCCAGCCGCGCCACCGCGCGGGAGAGCGCGCTCTGGCTCAGGTAGATGTCGTTGGCCAGATCGCTCATCCGATAGTCGCCGCACGCGGCATCGACGAGCCGGTCCAGCGTCTCGAATTCGCTCAGGCCGATATCGTGCTTGCCCTGCAGCTCCTTCTCGAGCGCACAGCTCACGGCGGCGTGCCGGTCGAGCAGCTCACGCCACTCGGCGACCAACCCGGTGGGCGCCACATCGCGCCCGGGTAATTGTGTTGTCGACAGCTTCGACATGGCCCTATCCTAGTGCTCCCGATCAGCTGATGCAAGCGCATTAAATGTGTTGGCATTTAATGTCGGCGCATGTAATGTTCCGCCCATGACTTCTGCAGCAACCCTTTCGGCCGCGACGGCGACCGATCCGATCAGATGGTCCACCCGTCTCTGGGGCATGCTGATCACCCTCTGCATTGTGTTGTTCCTCGATGGTCTCGACGTCTCGATGATCGGTGTGGCGCTGCCGTCCATCGGCGCCGAGCTGGATCTGTCGACTTCCACCCTGCAGTGGCTGGTCAGCGGCTACGTGCTCGGTTACGGCGGCCTGCTGCTGTTGGGCGGCCGCACCGCCGACCTGCTCGGGCGGCGCAAGGTCTTCCTGATCGCACTCGCCGTCTTCGCGGTGGCCTCGCTGGCGGGCGGTCTGGTCACCTCCGGCCCGCTGCTGATCCTGACCCGCTTCATCAAGGGCCTGGCCGCGGCGTTCACCGCCCCGACCGGTCTGTCCATCATCACCACCAACTTCGCCGAGGGCCCGGCCCGCAATAAGGCGCTGTCCATCTACACCGTGTTCGGTGCGGGCGGTTACTCCATGGGTCTGCTGTTCGGCGGTCTGATGACCGGCATCGGCTGGCGCTGGACCTTCCTGCTTCCGGTTCCGATCGCGCTCGCCGCACTGGCCGCGGCCTGGGTGCTTGTCCCCAAGGACGAGGCCGCCGAGGAGGGTGGGCACGACATCCTCGGTGCGCTGCTGTCCACCGCGGGCATGCTGCTGCTGGTCTACACCGTGGTCTCCGCGCCCGAGGTGGGCTGGGGTTCGGCGCGCACGATCGCTTCGTTCGTCGGCGCCGCGGTGCTGTTCGCCGGATTCGTCGTGGTGGAGAAGAAGGTGAAGTACCCGCTGGTGCGCCTCGGCATCCTGCGCAAGGTGACGTTGGTCCGGGCCAGCCTCGCGATCATCGCGGTGGCGGGATCGTATTTCAGCTGGCAGTTCATCGTGACCCTGTACCTGCAGGATTCGCTGGGCTGGTCGCCGCTGAAGCTGGCCATGGCGCTGCTTCCGGTCGGTCTGCTGGTCGTCGCCTCGGCGTTCTTCTCCGATAAGCTCGTCGACCGCTTCGGCACCGGTCCGATCATCGCGATCACCATGGTCGTGATGGCCATCGGCTACCTGCTGTTCCTGCGCCTGGACACCACCCCGTCGTATCTGACGATGATCCTGCCCGCGGTGCTGCTGATCGGTATCGGCTGGGTCGGCTTCCCCGCCATCAACATTCAGGCGACCAACGGCATCGATGACGACGAACAAGGCCTTGCGGCCGGTGTGCTGCAGACCTCCATGCAGGTCGGCGCGGCCATCGTGCTCGCGGTGAATACCGCGATCATCTCCTCGGGCGACCACGGCGCGAGCACTGCGTCCGCGATGCTCGACAACTTCCGCCCTGGACTGCAATTCGCGGCGGGCGTCGCCATTGTCGGCGCGCTGATCGCCCTGACGGCCTACCTGCCCAAGCGTGCCAAGGCGCGGGCGCAGGAGCCGGAATTGGAGCTCGTCGGCTGAATCCCTTCCGCCGACGGTAGGTCGAACGTCACCGCATCCCTCCTCATCGGGGGCGGTGACGTTCGGCGTTCTACGAGAAAGGCGGAGCGGCAGCGTCTTTCGGGGATCGGATATACGTCAACGGCTGGCCGTCCAGACCGACCTTCGGCCATTCGATGCCCAGCCGCGGATCGAAAGCGTCTATATCCCTGTCGAATTCGGGCGTGTACTCGATGGAACAGAGATAGGTGACGGTGGACTGGTCCGCCAGCGACAGGATCGCATGGCCGAGTCCCTCGGACAGGTACATCGAGCGCCGATCGACATCGTCGAGCACCACGCTGTCCCAGCGGCCGTAGGTGGGCGACCCGGGCCGCAGATCGACGACGACATCGAGGAACGCACCGCGCACACAGGTCACATATTTGGCCTGTCCGGGCGGATCCTCGGTGTAGTGGATGCCGCGCAGCACCCCGGCCGCCGAGACCGAGCAGTTGACCTGGCGCAGATCGAACGGCCGACCGGTCACCTTCTCGAATTCCGAGGCCTTGAACGATTCGCAGAACATGCCGCGCTCGTCGCCGAACTGGCGCGGGGTGATCACCCATGCCCCCGGCACGGCGAGTTCACGGAACTCCATCGCTCACCAATCCCGTCCGCGCTCGAGCAGATCGAGCAGGTAAGTCCCGTAGCCGGAGCGAACCAGCGGTTCGGCCAGCGTGCACAGCTGTTCGTCGTCGATGAAGCCCTGCCGCCACGCGACCTCTTCGGGCACCCCGATTTTCAGGCCTTGGCGCTGTTCGATGGTGCGCACGTAATTCGCGGCGTCCAGCAGCGAATCGAAGGTGCCGGTATCCAGCCAGGCGGTACCGCGGGCGAGGACATCGACGCGCAGCCGATCCTGTTCCAGATAGGCGCGATTGATATCGGTGATCTCGTATTCGCCGCGTGCCGACGGTCGCAGCCCGCGCGCGATCTCCACGACATCGTTGTCATAGAAATACAGCCCGGGGATGGCGTAGTTGGACCGCGGCACCTTGGGCTTCTCCTCGATCGAAACCGCTCGGCCCGCGGTGAATTCGACGACGCCGTAGGCGGTCGGATCCGAGACCCAGTACGCGAACACCGCGCCGCCGTCGATCGCGGCGAAGCGTTCCAGGCTGGTACCGAGGCCGGGTCCGTGGAAGATATTGTCGCCGAGCACCAATGCGGCGCTCTCGCCGCCGATATGGTCGGCGCCGAGGACGAATGCCTTGGCGAGGCCGTCCGGTTCCGGTTGCACCACATAGCTGATCGAGATGCCGAACTGCGAGCCGTCGCCGAGTAGGCGGGCGAACGCGTCGGCGTCCTCGGGGGTGGTGATCACCAGGATGTCCCTGATGCCCGCCAGCATGAGCGTGGAAAGCGGGTAGTAGACCATCGGTTTGTCGTAGACCGGGACCAGCTGTTTGCTCACCCCGCGCGTGATCGGGTGCAACCGGGATCCGGTGCCACCGGCCAAGATGATTCCGCGCATGGTCATCGAGTCTGCCAGGCGTGGCTGGCTCGGCTTCGGCGAGGTTCCGACTGGCCTACAAATTGATCACGAACGTTTAGTGCTTCGGCGCGCCGGGCGATATATGTTGCGTAGATCACGTTATGGTGTTCTGAAACATCAGCGTGTGAGATGTCAGCGTCGACTCTCGCCTGGAGAACCGTTCGGTCGGGCTCGGCGCGCCAGTGTGAGGTAGGTGCGCGATGGTGGCGATCAGCGGGAGTGAATTCGACGCGGGTGATCCGGGTCTGTTGATGAATCCGGACGGCCCGAGCGCATCGGCCCGATTGCTGCTGGCGACCTGCCTCGGTGCGGTGCGACCGGTATTGCGCATGTTTCCGGTCAGCCGCACGAGCATCCCGATCGGTGCTTTCGCGATCGACGGATTGGCCCGACTGCGTCCGCAGCCGCGCGGTGTCGATCGGGAACAGGTGACGCTGAACGGTTTTCGGATGGAGATCCTGCGTCCGTCGGGCGGCTCGCGCGCCCTGCGGCACGGCGCAGTGCTGTATATGCACGGCGGTGGCTTCGCTGTCTGCGGTCTCGGCACCCATCGCCCGATCGCGGCCAGCCTGGCCCGGCGCACCGGACTGCCGGTCGTCAATGTCGACTATCGCCAACTGCCCGGGAACAAGGTCTCCGCCGCGATCGAGGACTGCCTGACCGCCTACCGCTGGCTGCTGCGGCACGGCGCGGACCCGGCCAGGATCATGTTCGCGGGAGATTCCGCGGGCGGCTTCCTCGCCTTCGCCACGGCACTGCGCGCGATCGAGTCCGGGATGCCGTCGCCGGGCGGGCTGATCGGGCTGAGCCCACTGCTCGATCTGGACTACGTCGCCAAGCGGGAATACATGAATGTCGCCCGCGATCCCTATCTGCCGCTCTCGGCACTGGAGGCGGTGGTGCGGATCGGCGCCGAGGTGGACGGGGTACTGGATCCGCTGGTGTCGCCGGTCAACGGCGCCTTGGCGAGTCTGCCGCCGGTACTGCTGATCACCGCCGAGGACGAGGTGCTGCGCTATGACTGCGAGCTGATGGCCCGCAGGCTGACCGCCGCTGGTGTGCCGAACGCGCTGGAGATCTGGCGCGGTCAAGTGCATGCCTTCATGGCGATTGCTCCGAATCTGCCCGAGAGCAGGATGGCTCTGGCCCGGGTCTCCCGGTTCGTGCGCGCCCGCCTCGAGCACCCCCAAAGGGCTCGGACGGCTTGACCTGGATCGGCCGGACGAGTCGCGAACCCCGCATCCGGACCTCGCCTTTCGGCGGCGGTCCGGGGCGGGGTTCTTTGCTGGAAACCGCGAGGGTGAATTCCCCTCTGGCATCCGGAGAATTCCGGCGGGGACGCACAGCGGCGCTATTTGGTTCAACTTGATTTACGTTTTGTTCATCTACGCGACGGTTGAAATTACCGCGACGCCGGACAGATCACGGCCCTCGTTATGCGCAAACTCCGCCCGGCCATTTCGGTCCAGCGGCGTTCAGCAGCAGAAACCCCGCCAGATCGCTGACCGGGCGGGGTTTCCTGGGCTCGTTTTCAGTTGTGCGGAGCCGTCGTTCGACTTACTTCGGCGCGTTGAACGGCGCGGTGGTGGTGGCGAAGTACTGGATCGCCGCACCGATCGCGACCGGAGCCGTGATGAAGATCTGACCGGCCAGGGTGCCCAGCGCACCGATGGCGAGGATGCCAGCGACGCAGCCGACGGCCGCGGCCGGGATGAACGGGCCGAACAGACCGACGATGGTGGCCGAGGCGATGGTGGCACCGGCGATACCGCCGAGCACGCAGCCGAGAGCGCCGCCGCCGAGGCCGCCGACGAGGGTGCCGATGGTGGCGCCCATGGCGATGGTGTCCTTCATGCGGTTGAAGGCAGCCAGCTCACGGTCGTATTCGGTCTTGAAGGGGGCCTTGTCCTCGAAGGGCAGCGCGACCGGCTTGTAGGTGGCCTTCGCCATGTCGAGCTGCGGGGTGAGGGTGGCGGTGTGGTCGGCGATGTCCGCGGCGATCGGGAACTCGAACTCATCGACGCGGAAGGTGAGCGGGGTGCCCGCGACGGTGGTTCCGTTGGCGGCCTTGATCTTGAGGGCGTTGTCCTCGACGACCAGCGAGCCGGAGTCGATCGAGATGATGGACTGGGTGTCGGTCGAGTTCGCGGTGAAGTTGATCGGGGCGTCGGCGGATTCCGCCGGTGCCGCGTTGACGGTGCCTGCGGTGATGCCCATGGCGGCGATCAGCAGTGCCGACGTCGCGGCGAATTTCCTCATCAGCATTTGTTTTGGACCTCGATGTGAAGCGTTCGGGGGGACTAGACGATCGAAATCTAGACCAGCTAACGCGTGGTGAACCCGTTGTGACCGTTAATTCAAATTTTGTTCACCATCGCGACTCGAGGCTTGGTGGGTTCTTGGAAATGTGGGCGCTGACCATGGTTTTTCACAAAAGACTGAATCACGCTTCTTTCTTTGCGATTGTCCAGAGTGATTAACATCACAGATTGGAACTCTGGTCCCGCAGGTACATACAGCCGCACCGGTCCGACGCCGGCGAGCCGCGCGGGCGACGTAAGGTCATGGGCGTGCGACTGCTCGTAACCGGCGGGGCCGGGTTCATCGGTGCGAATTTCGTCCAACAGACCGTGGCCGAGCGTCCCGACGCGACCGTAACCGTCCTCGACGCTTTGACCTACGCGGGAAATCGGGCCTCACTGGCGCCGGTGGCCGACCGCATCGACTTCGTGCACGGTGATATCGCCGATCTGGATCTGGTCGACGAACTCGTCTCCGGTGTCGACGTCGTGGTGCACTTCGCCGCGGAATCGCACAACGACAATTCCCTCGCCGAACCCTGGCCGTTCGTGCAGACCAATATCGTCGGCACCTACTCACTGCTGCAGGCGGTACGCCGGCACGACGTGCGCTACCACCATGTCTCCACCGACGAGGTCTACGGCGATCTCCCGCCGGACGGACCCGCATTCGACGAGAACACCCCCTACAACCCGTCCAGCCCCTACTCGGCCACCAAGGCCTCGAGCGATCTGCTGGTCCGTGCCTGGACCCGCTCGTTCGGTGTCCGCGCGACAATCTCCAACTGCAGCAACAACTATGGGCCGTACCAGCATGTGGAGAAGTTCATCCCGCGCCAGATCACCAACCTCATCGACGGCGTGCGCCCGCGCCTCTACGGTGCCGGACATCAGGTGCGCGATTGGATCCACGTCGACGATCACAACCGCGCGGTGTGGGACATCTTGGAGCGCGGGCGAATCGGGCAGACCTATCTGATCGGCGCGGACGGCGAACTCGACAACAAGTCGGTGGTGCGGATGATTCTCGCGGCGTTCGACCGTGATCCGGACGATTTCGATCATGTCACCGACCGGGCGGGCCACGATCAGCGCTACGCCATCGATGCGACGCTGCTGCGCACCGAACTCGGTTGGACGCCACGCTATTCCGACTTCGCTGCCGGACTCGCCGCGACGATCCAGTGGTACCGCGATAACGAATCCTGGTGGCGTCCAGCCAAAGCCACGACCGAGCGCGCTTACGTCGAGGCCGGCGAAACGACCATCAACGCCTGAGTCAGCCCCAGACGATCGAGTAGTACTTCCACAGCGCGGCGATCAGTGCCACCAGTGTGGCCGCGATGACCGCGACTGCCGGACCCTTGGTGGGCGTCCGACCGCTAACATCGGTGAGTCGCAATGGCATCCAGCGCAGCAGCACCGCGAGTGCGATGATCGCCAGCGGCACGAAGTACCGGCCCTGGACGCCGTCGATGATGTAGTAGCCGACCGGCGTGAACGACATGTACAGCGTTACGTAGATCATCGCGACGCTCGCGAGTACCGTCAGTGCGACGATCAGCGTGCGCCGGAAGGTGGCGGTCGCGGTGTTCATCCGATCCGCGATGCCGATGCTGACCGCGAAGGCGAACAGGCAGGCCAGCATCGACAACGCGGGGACGTCGATGTAGGCGAAGCCGAGTTCACCGAAGAACTGGATGAACCACCGCTGGTCGCGCAGCGCGATGCTCTCGCCGAAGGTGTTCACGAAATTCACCGGATCGGTGAGGATTCCGTGCAGCTGATCGCTCGGCCGCACCGAATTCCACTGGTGCTGTGGGCGCATCAGACCCATACCGTCGGTGGTCGGTCCGGCGATCTTCATCCAGACCGCGAACACCAGCGCGCCCAGTCCCGCGAAACCCCATGGGATGAAACGCTTCCAGGTGGCCGCGTTACCGAACGCGAACCGGTTCGTCGGCACCAGCACCACGAGCATGGCGAGCAGGACGTAGGTCGGCTTGCTGACCGGCAGCAGCAGGGTCGCGCCGAGTAGCGCGGCGGTCTCGGTGCGGCCGAGACCGTCACCGAGGAACAGCGCCTTGACCAGCAGGGCCGAAACCAGGATGGCCAGTGCGTTGGTCATGGTGTCGGCGGTGACGGTACCCGCCTGGAACACCGCGATCGGCAGCACGGCGACGGTCGATGCCAGCCACTGCACCCGGTGCGCGCGCAGCGCCCACAGACCGAATCCGACCAGCGCGAGGTAGGCGGCCAGGCCAGCGAGGCGGGTCAGCAGCATCATCGCGCCGACATTCAGTCCGAACAGCTCCGCGACCCGAATACCAACGGCCGCGGGGATATACGGCACCGGCGAGTAGGCGGCGGTGTTGGTGAACCAGACCGGCTCCTCGGCCTTGGAAACCGCGGCGCCCTCCATCCGGGCATAGCTGCCCGGATCGGCCACCATCGGATCCGGCTCCTCCGGATTGGTGGTGTAGTCGTGCAGCGCGTAGCCCATCAGCTGGGTGATGCTGATCGGCACATCGCCGCCATAGGAGATGCCGCGCTCGTCGTGGATCCGCTGCGGCAGGAAGCCACCGTGCGCGACCTGGTAGGCGCGACCGAACTGGGTGATTTCATCGTGACCCCAGAACGGCGGGGTGATCCAGGCGAACAGTGCGCCGAAGACCGTGACGACAATGGTGAAGGCAACCGTTGCCGCGCCGAAGCGAGCCACGATCCGGCGTCCGAGGTCGCGCGCGGAGTTGGGTCTGCTCGAATCAGGTTCGCCGGCAGCGGATTCGGGTGCCGCGACATCGTTGTCGGCGGTCTCGGGTTCCGGATTCGCGGTGGTCGCGGTTCGATCCGCCGACGTGGTCAACGCTGCGCTCCACCGGTGTGCGCGTCACCACCACGCGCGTCATCCGCGCCGACGGCCGAGTAGCGCAGGTAGACCAGCCGGGCGGCCTCGTGCCGGGAGCGCCGGATGCCGTCCAGGATCAGACCGGCGGTCCAGGCCAGGCTGCCGAGCAGCAGCAGGGTGAAACCCAGGAACAGCGTCGGGAACCGGGGCACCTCATGGGTGTTGTAGAACTCGACGACTATCGGAATGGTCAGGATGATCGAGACCAGCCAGCTCAGCGTGCCGAACAGTCCGTAGAACGCGACCGGTCGCTCATGCCTGGCCAGGCCGATGATCAGCGCCAGGATCTTGAATCCGTCGTGGTAGGTGCGCAGCTTGCTCTCACCGCCCGCGGGCCGATCGCGGAAGCCGACCGGAACCGCGGTCCGCGGCACCCGCAGATGCAGGGAATGCACGGTCAGTTCGGTCTCGATCTCGAATTCGCGCGAGACGGCCGGGAAGCTCTTCACGAACCGGCGCGAGAACACCCGGAAGCCGCTGAGCATATCTTCGACATTCTCGCCGAACACCTTTCCGACCACTCCGTTGAGCACCTTGTTGCCGGTCTCGTGGCCGGAGCGGTACGCCGAGGCGCCCTCGTCCTGTTTGCGGACGCCGAGCACATGGTCGTACGGACCGTCGAGCAGTGTCTTGATCATCAGCGGCGCGGCCGACGCCTCATAGGTGTCGTCGCCATCGATCATCAGATAGATATCGGCCTCGATATCGGCGAAGGCGCGGCGCACCACATTGCCCTTGCCCTTGGTGTGTTCGTGGCGCACGATCGCACCGGCCGCGCGGGCCCGCTCGGCGGTCGCGTCGGTGCTGAGGTTGTCGTAGACGTAGACGACGATTCCCGGCACGGCGGCCTGCAGGTCGGCGACGACCTTGGCGACCGAAGCCTCCTCGTTGTGGCATGGCACCACTGCGGCAATTCGGAGCTCGGTGGAGTCCACCCGGTCAATCCTCGATGTCGGCGGTGAATGGGGAACACCGGGAGGGTACAGGGCGGTACCTGTTGGTGCTCACTCGGTTCACCGAGCCTACTGGGGTACCGTCGCCGAGTGTCTTACCCAGAGCAGCCCGTGTCATTCTCCGAACGGTCCGGCTCACCGCAATCCACGCCGGTCGACGAGCCGCTGATCGCGAAGGTGATCGCCGCGCTGCGGCGCGGCGGTGCCTTCCTGGTGGTCGGCGCGATCGGCTTCCTCGTCGACGCGGGCACCTACAACCTGCTGGTGTTCTGGGGCGGCGAGGGCGTTTTGTACCACGCGCCGCTGCCCGCCAAGATCATCGCGATCGCGGTGGCCACGGTGGTGACCTACTTCGGCAACAAGTGGTGGACCTTCGGGCACAAGAAATCCGACAATCCCGGGCACGAGTACCTGTTGTATGCGGTATTCAACATTGTCGCTATCGGCCTGCAACTGAGCTGTCTCGGCTTCTCCCGCTACCTGCTCGATCTATCGTCGCCGCTGGCGGACAACATTTCCGGCACGCTAATCGGCCAGATCGTCGCGGTGGTATTCCGCTATTGGGCCTACGACAAATTCGTATTCGTCGGTTCTTCGGACATCTCGGCAAATGATAAGCAACCATAACTAGTTGGACCGCCCCGGTTCCTGGACAGGCAGCCGCCGAGCCCGATTGATATCCTCGGCCCGCCGCGAAGGCATCCAGGGGCGTGTCTGTCCCGTCGGCACCAAACGATTTCGAGGACTTCATGGATCAGTCGGCTACCCAGGCCGTTACCGAGACAAATGACCGACCTTCGACCGCGCCCGCCTCGCTGCGCGTGGATCATCAGGCGCCCGATCGGCTGGTGCTGCAGCGCGGCATCTTCACCGGCCCGTCGGCGAAGGTGAGCGACGAGCTGTATGCCGTCGTCAAGGGCCGCGCCCATCGGGAACGCCTGGAGCTGAGACTGGAGAAGGGCGCGTCCGCGCATACCAACACCTACTTCGGGCGCTTCGCGGCCAGCTACTGGCAGCGCTGGACCACGGTCACCGAGGTGTGGGCCACCATGGTGCTCGATGTGACCAAGAAGGCCCGCGTCCGGGTGGTCGCCTCCGATATCGCCGGGCACCGCCGGATCATCGAGACCGCCGAGATCACCGCCAGCGGCCCCGTGACCCTGACCGCACCGCTGGACCAGTACGTCGACGGCGGCGCGCTGTGGCTCGAATTCGATGCCATCGGTGGCGAACTCGGCATTTCCGCGCAGACCTGGACCGCCACCGCGCCGGAACGTGTGCGCCCGGTCGCCATCGCGATCTGCACCTTCAACCGGGCCGCCGACTGCGCCGAGACGGTCGCCGCACTGGCCTCCGATGCCCCGATCCTCGAGGCCATCGACGCGGTCTATGTGGTGGATCAGGGCACAGATCTGGTGCAGGACCAGGCGCGTTTCCAGGAGACGCTGCCGATCTTCGGTGACAAGCTGCGCTACATCCGGCAGCCGAATCTCGGTGGTGCGGGCGGCTTCACCCGCGGCCTGTACGAGGTGTCGGCGGTCAACGAGCACGCCGATGTCATCCTGATGGACGACGACATTCTCTGCGAACCGGAAACGGTACTGCGGCTCAACGCCTTCGCCAATCTGACCGTGGAACCGACGCTGGTCGGCGCGCAGATGTTGTTCCTGCTCAACCCGGATTACCTGAATGTCGGCGCCGAGGAAGTGCATCTGCACGAGCTGAAGCACGGCCAGAAGGTGCCGAAGGCATTGCGCAACATCAGCATGCTGAAGAAGAACCAGGAGCGCCGCGTCGACGCGGGCTACAACGCCTGGTGGACCTGCCTGATCCCGGCCGAGGTGGTCGCCAAGATCGGGTTGCCGGTGCCGATCTTCTTCCAGTGGGACGATGTCGAATACGGCATCCGGGCCCGCGAGCACGGGTTCGTCACGGTGACGCTGCCGAATGCCGCGGTCTGGCACGCCGACTTCTACTGGAAGGACTACGACGACTGGGCGCGCTACTTCAGCACGCGCAACTCGTTGATCGTCGGTTCGCTGCACACCGATCTCGACGGCAAAGCCATTACCCGCCAACTGTTCCGGAATTTGGCCGAACATCTGGTCGCGATGCAGTACGGTCTCGTGCACACCACGCTGCAGGGCATCGAGGACTTCCTGCAGGGGCCGAAGATCCTGCGCGACGGTGGAATTGCCGCGCTGGCCGCGGCCCGCACCAGCCGCGCCGATTACGCCGAGACCATCAAGCATCCGGCCGCGACCCCGCCGGTGCGCTCGGCCGATATCCAATTGCGCAGGGCCGGTGGTGAACCGAGTCGGGTCACGGCGGTGCTGATCAAGCGGGCCATCACCCAGTGGACCGGGCGCACCCAGCGCGGCCTGATCGGCGTCACCCGCGAGGACGCGCACTGGTGGCATGTTTCGCTGTTCGACCACGTCGTGGTCACCGACGCCTCGCAGTCCGGCGTCCGGGTCCGGCAGCGCGATAAGGCTCGCGCGCGCGCCCTGCTCGTCCGCACCATCCGCGTCCTGCGCCGCCTCCGCCGGGAACTGCCCAAGCTCACCCAGCAGTACCGCGCCGCCATGCCGGAGCTGACCAGCCGCGAGAACTGGGAGCGGCTCTACGGCATCGAGCCGAACTGACCCGAACACTCGCCGCGCCTATATCCCGGCGTAGCGGACCAGAATCAACGAGCATCAGCGCAGTGCGGTTGCGAATGCGCCGTACGCGTGCTCGTCGAAGAGAACGAAGTGAACTTCCGTCACATTCGTCGTCGCTTCGCGCACCGTCTCGATGGCGATCCGCGCGCCGTCCTCGATCGGCCAGCGGTAGATGCCGGTGGAGATGGCCGGGAAGGCGACGGTGCGCGCGCCCAATTCGTCTGCCACCCGGAGTGATTCGCGGTAGCAGGAGGCGAGGAGGGCGGAGCGGTCCTCGGTGGCGGACCACACCGGGCCGACGGTGTGGATGACCCAGTTCGCGGCCAGCCGACCCGCGGTGGTGGCGACGGCCTGCCCCGTCGGCAGCCCCTTGCCGAACCGCGATGCGCGCAACTTCCGGCAGGCATCGAGAATTTCGGGCCCGCCTGCCCGATGGATCGCGCCGTCGACACCACCGCCGCCGAGCAGCGAGGAATTGGCCGCATTGACGATCGCGTCGACCTGCTGCTTGGTGATGTCACCGCGGACCAGCGTGATCTCGGCCGGGTTCGGTTGTCCAGTCACGTCATCGACGGTAGCGGGTGGGCGCGGGGTTCATCGTCAGCCACGCGCCCACCCTCGGGTCGGTCAGAGGAACAGGTCGGTGGTCAGTTCGGCGTCGCCGGGGACGACGCGGTATTTGTCCAGGTCGGTGATGCCGTGGGCGGCGAGGACTTCGTCATCGAGGAAGAAATTGCCGCTGGTCTCCTTCGACGGTGAGGTGAGGACCAGGTAGGCGGCGTCGGCGTAGATATCGGGGGTGCGCGAGGTGGCGATCATTTCCTCGCCGCCGAGCAGATTCTTCACCGCGGCGGTGGCGATGGTGGTGCGCGGCCACAGTGAGTTGACGGCGATACCGTCGCCCTTGAGCTCCTCGGCCAAACCCAGTGTGGTGAGCGACATTCCGTATTTGGCGATGGTGTAGCCCAGCGCCATGCCCGCCCACTTCGGGTCCAGGTTGAGCGGCGGGGACAGGGTCAGGATGTGCGGGTTGCGGCCCGCCGCGGCCGATTCGCGCAGTGCGGGAATGCTGAGCTTGGCGAGCAGGAAGCTGCCGCGGCAGTTGATGTCCTGCATCAGGTCGTACTTCTTCATCGAGATGGCGTCGGTGGGGGACAGATCGATCGCCGACGCATTGTTGACGACGATATCGATGCCGCCGAACCGCTCGACGGTCTGGCGCACGGCCTCGGCGACCGACTCATCGATGCGCACGTCGCCGACGAACGGCAGTACGGTCCCGCCCGCCTGCTCGAGTTCCGCGGCGGCGGTATGAATGGTGCCGGGCAGCTTCGGATGCGGCTGGTCGGTCTTCGCGATCAGGGTGATATTCGCGCCGTCGGCGGCGGCTCGCTTGGCGATCTCCAGACCGATGCCACGGCTGCCGCCCGACATGATCATCGTCCTGCCCGCGAGCGGCTTCGATCCCGGTTCCGTCATGACCTGCTCCTGTCGTCCGGGCCGCGGGTGGGTGCGCCCGCGACCGTGCCGACCCGTTCGAGCGACCGGCGAGCAGTCGCCGACGGGTGTTGTGCACGTCAAGGGTAACCCAGGCTCCTATGCAACCAGTTGCATAGGGATCGCGAAGAACGGGCGCCGGAACCCCGGCGCCCGTTCGACGTTGTCAGATGCTGGCCGCGCCAGCGATCAACACGATGTTGAGCAGGATCATCAATGCCACGATGGCCCAGCTGATGTAGATGAAGATGGCGCCGGGCGTCTTCTGCGGAACCGGGCCGATCGCGCCGTTGAGGAAGATGATCGCGGGCGGCTTGTAGTAGAACCGCGCACCCTGACCTTCCTGGATCACCGCCGTCGTATTCGCCGGACCCATATCGAACAGCCAGGGCGTGACCACCTTTACGTGGTACTGACCGGGACCGACCGGTATATGGTTCTGGCCCCACCGCGTATTCGGCACCTGCTGACCGTTCACCAGAATCTTCGGCTTGGTGATCGCCAGCAGGAAGGCGAACCATTCATAAGAGGCCTCGACCGTGATCCCCGGCGGGGCGGGTGCCTGCTGCGGAGCCGGCTGCCCATAGGAGGGCTGCTGGCCGTATGGCTGCTGCCCATAGGGTTGGGGCGGCTGACCATACGGCTGCGGCTGGCCGCCGTACTGCGGCTGCGGAATATGCGGCTGACTGCCGTACGGCGGCTGCGGTACCTGCGGTTGGCTGACCGGCGGCTGCCCGGCGGGCGGCGCGTATTGCGGTGGCGCACCGTAGGTATTCGGCGCGCCCTGCGGCGTCGGCTGACCATATGCGGGCTGCCCGGGCCATTGCCCTGGCTGGCCCTGAGGCGGATACCCGCCGGGGTAACTCATCGGAACCCTCCCGTATTAGCGATTGTGCGTGCCGACCCTACCGTGTTGCTGCGGCGTTCGCTGGGCCCACGGTTGGGGGCACCTCCTGCGGGGGCCGCGGCTCCCGCCGGGTACTGGTCGGATCAGCGCCGCGATCCGCGCTCCTGGTAGAACTGCCGCTGCTGCTTGCGGATATCGCGCCAGACCTTGGCGCGTTCGGCTTGTAGCCGCTTATCCGATCGCGCTGCCATCCAGGCGTTTTCCCGTCCGAGTTTGCGGTAGCTGTCGAAGCGCCGCTGGGTGAGCGCGCCGCTGTCGATGGCTTCCCGTACCGCACAGCCGGGTTCGCCGTTGTGCGCGCAGTCGTCGAATCGGCAGTGCGCCGCGATGGATTCGATATCGCTGAAGGTTTTCTCGATGCCTTCGGCGGCATCCCAGAGGCCGATGCCGCGCAATCCGGGTGTATCGATCAGCGTGCCGCCGCCGGGCAGCGGCCGCAGCTCCCGATGCACAGTGGTATGCCTGCCCTTCTTGTCCACGCCGCGAACGGCGTTGGTGGCGAAGACTTCCTGGCCGAGCAGGGCATTGGCCAGCGTCGATTTTCCGACGCCGGACGGACCGATCAGCGCGACGGTGCCGTCGAGCATCGCGGTGAGCACATCGAGTCCGAATCCGGTCTCCGCACTGACCGCGAGGGTGACCGCGCCGGGCGCGACGGCCTGCACCTCGTCGAGCGGAATATCCAGCGCCGCATCCGCTTTGGTGAGCACCACGATCGGCTGTGCGCTGCTCTCCCAGGCCAGTGCGAGCATGCGCTCGATCCGCCCGAGGTCGATATCGCCGTCGGCCGCGCTGCAGATCAGCACGGTATCGACATTGGCGGCGAGGACTTGGCCCTGTGCGCGTCGGTCGGCGGCCGAGCGCATGATCGCGCCGCGGCGCGGCAGCAGCTGTCGCACATTGAGTTCGGCGTCGATGCTGACCCAGTCACCGGTGCACAGTCCGCTGATTTCGGAGTCGGCATCCCGCCTGAGCGGGTCAGGCCGAGAGGAGGCAGCTCGCGTAACCACGGACGGCCCCCGCTCAGGCCAGACCAAACGCTGGCAACGGGCGCGCGTGGTCCCGCTCGGTGTCGCGACATCGCATTCGCTGCGGTCCATTCGGATCACCCGCGCGGGGACGCACCCGTCGTGGATGAGCGAGTCGTATTCATCGGCAACGGCTTCGGTCCAGCCGTAAGGGACGAGGAGGTCGTAATCGACCATGATGGAAGGAATCCTTCGTCGGGCGCCGAGCCCGAACCGGACTCAGCGAGAGGTATCTGAGGCGGAAATTCGTGCGACAGCGTGCGATTGCACAGCTGCTCCCGGCACGACAATCCGAACGGTCCGTGTCACGATCTCCACCTCCTCACTCTCGTCTCGACGTTGCTCGCCCACTTTGGCATGGCCCGCAGACCCGCGCAAACTATTTTTCGTCGGTGGTCTTCTGGTCCGGGGTCGGCTTGCCGAACTGCTCGTTGCGGCCCAGGCTGCGCAGGTGGAACCATTCGCGCAGACCGGCCGGATCGCGGCGGGTGACCAGGAAGAACCAGGAGAAGCGGATCCATTCCTGGGGCAGCAGTTTGCGCATGCCGGGCTGGGACATCAGATAGCCGCGGTTGCGGTAGGTGAAGTAGCGCTTGACCGGATCGTCCGGGTACTGGGTGTGCATGCGGCCGCCGAGGATCGGCTTGAATTCGGCGGCGCCGTTGGGATGCAGGTAGGCCGTCTGTAGGCAGGTGCCGAACGGCAGACCGGAGCGGACCAGCCTGCGATGCACCTCGACCTCGTCGCCGCGCACGAAGAGCCGCAGGTCCGGAACGCCGATCAGATCGACCGCCTTGGCCGAGATCAGCGCGCCGTTGAACAGTGAGGCGATACCGGGCAGGAAGTCTTCGTCACCCAGTTCCGAACGTAGCCGCCGCCAGACCACGCCGCGGCGCAGCGGGAAGGCGAGGCGATCCGGTTCATCGATATCGCAGACCACCGGCGACACCTCGACCAGACCGTGGCGACCCGCGCAATCGAGCAGGGTGGCAAGGACTTCCGAGCCGTCGGGGCGACCATCGTCGTCGGCCAGCCACACCCAGTCCGCGCCGAGGGTCAGCGCATGCAGCATGCCGAGTGCGAAACCGCCCGCGCCGCCGAGATTATGCGCCGAGCCCAGATAGGTGGCCTCGACCGGCTGCTGGGCGACCAGCTCCGCGACCTCGGGTTCGTTGGCGTTGTCGACCACGATCAGGTGGTCCACCGGACGGGTCTGGGAGACAAGGACTTTCAGCGATTCGGCGAGCAGCTCACGGCGTTTGTGGGTGACGACGACGGCGACGATCTTGGCGTCGGGGCCGGTGCCGGCTGGGGTGCGGGCGGCTTCGATTTGCGCGGGGGAAGGGTCGTCGGAATCTGGCACGGAGTCGATCGAGGCCTCGCGCCCCGCGTCGATCGGGGCGTTCTGCCCGGTCGGCTCACTCATGCCTGATTCCGCTCCAATTCTCGCTCGGTTCCCATTTTCCGTTCCGCTTCTATTTCGCGCAGCACGGTGGCGACGTGATTGCCCGCATCCGGGCCTTCATAGGCACGCACCACTTCTTCGATACCGCCGCGCAAACGGATCTGCCCGTGGTCGACCCACATGGCGGTATCGCAGAGCTGGGCCAGAAATTCGTTGGAATGGCTGGCGAACACCAGGATGCCCGAGCGGGCCACCAGTGATTGCAATCGGATCCGAGCCTTCTTCATGAATTCGGCGTCCACCGCGCCGATGCCCTCGTCGAGCAGCAGGATCTCCGGATCGATGGAGGTCACCACACCCATCGCCAGGCGCACCCGCATACCTGTGGAATAGGTACGCAGCGGCATGGACAGATATTCGCCGAGTTCGGTGAATTCGGCGATCTCATCGATCTTCGACAGCATCTGCTTGCGCGTCTGTCCGAGGAAAAGCCCGCGGATGATGATGTTCTCATAGCCCGAGATCTCCGGATCCATGCCGACGCCGAGGTCGAATACCGGCGCCACTCGGCCGCGGATGCGGGCACTGCCGCGCGAGGGTTCGTAGATTCCCGAAAGCAGCCGCAGCAGTGTCGATTTGCCCGCGCCGTTATGTCCGACCAGGCCGACCCGGTCGCCCTCTTTCAGCGAGAGGGTGATGTCGCGCAGCGCCTCGACCACCACGACGTCGGACTGATTGCGGCCGATCGCACCACCGGCCTTGCCCAGAAATGCCTTTTTCAGCGACCGCGATTTGGCGTCGAAGATCGGGAACTCGACCCACGCCTGGCGGGTTTCGATACTCACATGGTCGGTCATCGGGCCCGATCTCCTATACCCAGTACGGCACGCGCGAACGGTACTGCTTCATGGCGAAGATCGCCACGATCCAGCCGACTACGGTGATGGTGCCGACGATCACCCAGTGATACAGATGCTGATCATCACCGAGCAGCGGCGCGCGGACGATCTCCAGGTAATGGAAGGTCGGCACGATTTCGGCCAGCTTCGCGCGCTCGCTCACCTGACCGCCCTGTTCTGCCAGGCTTTTCGTATTCCACATGACCGGCGTGAGCACGAACAGCATCAGCGTGAGGCTGCCGAGGATCGGTGCGATATCGCGGTAGCGGGTGCTGAAGATGCCGAACACGATCGAGACCCACATCGAGTTGAGGAACAGCAGCCCGAGCGCGGGGATCGCGAATATCGCGGTCCAGTGCAGTTTTTCCCAGACGCCGAATGCGAACAGCACCACAACATAAATCAGCATGTTGTGCGCGAAGAACAGCAATTGCCGCCAGACCAGGCGATAGACGTGCACGCTCAGCGCCGACGGCAGCTGTTTGATCAGCCCCTCATTGGCGATGAACACATCCGAACCCTCGAGGATGCTGGCCTGGATCACATTCCAGACGATGATGCCGACGGCCACATACGGCAGATACGACTTGATCGATTGGCCGAGCAGCGCGGAGTACAGAATGCCGATCGCGGCGGCCTGCACACCGGTCGCGATGGTGATCCAGAACGGACCGAGTACCGAGCGCCGATAGCGCTGTTTGATGTCCTGCCAGCCGAGCGACAGCCACAGCTCGCGCTGCGTGAAGCCGCCGCGGAAGTCCTTGAACGCGCGACCGAAGGTCTGCGAGTCCGAGACGATCGCAGTCGCGACGGCCTCGTCGGAGGCGGGCGTTTCCGCGTCGGAGCTCACCGGATGCTCCGGCGCGGTGTCTTCAGCAGGCACGGAGGCCTCATCGGAACTCTCGTCGGTACGCGATTGGCTGGTATCTGAACGCACTGAACCCTCTTCAGGACGATCCGAGCTCTCATCGGGACGCGCCGTATTCACATCGGAGACCGAGTCGGGGCGGGCGGCAGCGGACGGCACGGTGCTCGACACTACCCTCGCGATTCCCCGCGGCGTGAGCGGCGGGGCCCGGAGGCGGTAGCGGAGCGTAACCGCCTAGGGCCCCGCGATCGCCGCAAATCAGACACCGCCGACCGGGCTTGCACTCGACTCGGTTCTACTCAGAGATATTGTCCGGAGCCGCCGATCGGCGGGTTCGACTGGCCCCCGCGTGGGTCGGCCGCGTGGATGCCGGGCGGCAGCGCACCCTGACGCATCTGTTCCAGCTGCGCCCGCGCCGCCATCTGCTGGGCGAACAGCGCCGTCTGGATGCCGTGGAAAAGGCCTTCCAACCAGCCGACGAGCTGGGCCTGAGCGATGCGGAGCTCGGCATCGGTTGGCACCGCGTCATCGGTGAACGGCAGCGTGAGCCGCTCCAGTTCCTCGCGCAATTCCGGTGCCAGACCCTGCTCGAGTTCGCGTACCGAGGATTTGTGGATCTCGCGCAGCCGGGTGCGGCTGGCATCGTCCAACGGAGCCGCGCGGACCTCTTCCAGCAATTGTTTGATCATGGTCCCGATGCGCATGACCTTCGCGGGCTGCTCGACCATATCGGCGAGCGATTCCTCGGCGTCGCCTTTACTGTCCGCATTGTCGGATTTCTCATCGCCGTCGGTAACGACCTGCGCGGTGAAGGGCGTGTCCGAGTCGGACTCGACCGGAATAGCCAGCGGCCTGCCGTCGGGTCCGATCACGACAATGGATTCGGGTGCTCCATCCGATTGCGTCATGGTCCCCATCATGTCGCGTCCGCCGCGAACGCGCTAAGTCGGTCGCCTTCGATCAGGTCACCGGGGCCGTGCCGCGGCCTAGAGCCGGCGTCTATTCTGTTCGGGTCGTGTGGTTCGGATTTGTTGAAAGTCGGTTGCCATGCTGAGTCCCAGTTCACTGCACCCCCGCCTGCCGGTGAGGGGGAACGCGGTTACCCAGGCTCGCCCGCTGCCCTTAGAGTGGCCAACATGACATACGACGTCGCGAGGGTTCGGGGCCTGATACCGTCCCTGGGCGACGGTTGGATCCATCTCGACCCGCAGGGCGGAATGCTGGTCCCGGATTCGGTATCTCGTGCCGTATCAACAGGTTTCCGAACCTCTTCGTTTTCCCATATCGGCCGCAATGGTGCCGCCGTTCGCAGTGCCGCGATTCTGGAGGCGGCGCGCGAGGCCGTCGCGGATCTCGTCGGCGGTGATCCGGCGGGCGTCGTGCTCGGACCGGACCGCGCGGTGTTGTTGGCCTGGTTGGCGGAGTCGCTGAGTTCACGGCTCGGCCTCGGCACCGGGATAGTGCTGTCCCGATTGGACGACGAGGCGAACGTCGCGCCGTGGTTGCGGATCGCGAACCGCTACGGCGCGCATGTGCGCTGGGCCGAGGTCGAGATCGAGACCTGCGAGATGCCGTCCTGGCAGTTCGAGGAATTGATCGGCCCGACCGCCCGGCTGGTCGCGCTGACCGCCGCATCGCCGATCGTCGGTTCGGCCCCCGCCGTACGGGTCGCGGCGGATCGGGTGCACGAAGTAGGTGGTCTGCTCGTCGCCGATTGCTTCGGCGCCGCGCCCTACGCGCTCATCGATATCGACGAACTCAATGCCGATGTGGTCGCGTTGAGCGCCCCCGCGTGGGGTGGTCCGCAGATCGGCGCGCTGGTCTTCCGCGATCCGGCCTTCCTGGACCGGATCCCGTCGATGTCACTGAACCCCTACGCCAAGGGCGCCGAACGCCTCGAGGTCGGCGGCCACCAATACGCCCTGCTCGCCGGATTGACGACCTCCATCGATTTCCTCGCTGGCCTGGACGAGCGCGCCAGGGGTTCGCGCCGCGAGCGCCTGGAAGTCTCCATCACCTCGCTGCAGGACTACCACGACCAACTCTTCGAGCATCTGATGGACGTGCTCGACAAAATCTCCAACCTCACCGTCATCGGCCGCGCCTCCACCCGCATCCCCACCGTCAGCTTCACCATGGCAGGCATGCAAGCCGAAAAGGTCGCCGCCAAACTCGCCGACGCCCGCATCGGCACCTTGAGCGGCGTCCACGGTGGCAGCCGCTTGTTGGACGCTCTCGGCGTCAACGACGAAGGCGGGGCCGTAACCGTCGGCTTGGCCCCGTACACAACGAAATTCGAGATCGATCAACTGGGTCGGGCGCTGGCCGCGCTGGAGTGATGCTCGGTTCGGTCGCCGACGTCATCAGGTCCGCTATGGGAGCCCGTGGGTCAGGCCTCCCGAACGTTCAGGACCACCTTGCCGAAAGTTTCGGACGAGTCGAGGAGGCGGTGCGCCTCGGCGGCTTCGGTGATCGGGAGTTCGGCGTGGATGACCGGGGCGATGGTGCCGTCGGCGATCAGTGGCCAGATGTGACGGCGGAGTTCGGCGATGACGGTGGCCTTGCTGTTGGGGCCGGTGGTGGGGCGGTTGCGGACGTTGTTGGCGTGGATGCTGCCCCATTTGGCGAGCAGCGCACCGAGATTCAGCTCGGCGGTTACTCCGCCCTGCATGCCGATCACCACGAGGCGGCCGTGCGGTGCCAGCGCGTCGACGTTTCGTGAAAGGTAGGCGGCGCCCATGATGTCGAGGATGATGTCGGCGCCGGGACCGCCCGCACCGTTCTCGGCACGGATCGCGGCGACGAAATCGTCTTCGTGGTAGTTGATCAGCACGCTCGCGCCCAACTCGCGGCACCGCTTCAGCTTCTCCGCCGAGCCCGCGGTCACGGCCACTCGCGCACCTCGGCTCACCGCGACTTGAATGGCGTGCGTACCGATTCCGCTGCCGCCGCCGTGGATCAACACCAACTGTCCCGCGTCCAGCCCGGCGGTCATCGCGAGATTCGACCACACCGTGGCCGCCGCCTCGGGCAGCCCGGCCGCGGCACCCAGATCGAGCCCGTCGGGCACCGGCAGCACCTGCGTTGCGGCAACCACGACCTTCTCCGCATAGCCGCCACCGGACAGCAGCGCGCACACCCGATCGCCGACCTGCCAATCCCGCACCCCATCACCGACTTCGGCGATGATCCCCGAACATTCCAACCCCATGACCTCACTGGCACCGGGCGGCGGCGGATAGAACCCGCGCCGCTGCAACAGATCCGCGCGATTCACCCCGGCCGCGGCAACCTCGATCAGCACCTCCCCATGCCCCGGCACCGGATCGGCCGCCTCGCCCCACTGCATCACCTCGGGTCCCCCGAACCCGTTCAATTCGATAGCGCGCACCGCCCCATCCTGCCCCCATCCACTCATCCTCGCGAGCACCCACCCGTCTGCCGGGTATTCGGCTCCCACGACTGCGGCACCTCCCGCTGGAACGGTTGGCGTCGGCGCAATATGCCGAGCTGCCTGCGGGGATGCGGGCGGGCGACTAGCGTTCCGGGCGTGAGCAGCTTCGTCGACTTCCAGAACGAGATCTACCTGGGTGGTCTGGGTGGTGTGGTGCCCGAATTGCCGTTGACGGCTGCGGGTTTGGAAGAGCGGGCGCGCGAGGTGCTGAGCAAGGAAGCCTTCGCGTATGTCGCGGGGAGTGCGTCCGGGGAGCGGACGGCGGCGGCCAATCGGTCCGCATTCGACCGGTACCGAATTGTGCCGCGGATGTTGCGCGGCACCTCGGGGCCGGGGGCGCGCGATCTGTCGGTGGAGGTGCTCGGGACGCGACTGGCCGCGCCGGTGCTGACGGCGCCGGTCGGGGTGCTGGAGTTGCTGCACGAGGGTGGCGAGGTGATCGTCGCCGAGGTCACGAAGGAACTCGGGGTCGGTTCCGTGCTCTCGACGGCGGCCTCGTCCACCATCGAGGATGTCGGGGCCGCGGCCGGTAGCTGGTGGTATCAGCTGTACTGGCCCGCCGACAACGAGCTGGCCAGATCGTTCGTCGAGCGCGCGGCGCGGGCGGGTGCGTCGGCCATTGTCGTCACCGTCGACACCCCGAGCCTGGGTTGGCGACCCCGCGATCTGGAGCTCGCGCATCTGCCCTTCCTGCACGGCAAGGGCATCGCCAACTATCTATCGGATCCGGTCTTTCGCGCGAAGCTTTCCGTGCCGCCGGAAGAGAGCGAGGATGCGATGCGAGCCGCGATCCTCGCCTGGAGCGGCGTATTCGGCAACCATGCCCTGCGCCTGGCCGACTTGGTCCACCTCCGGGAGTGGACCGATCTGCCGATCGCGGTCAAGGGCATCCTGCATCCGGACGACGCCCGTCAAGTCGTCGACGCGGGGGCCGACGCGGTGGTCGTCAGCAATCACGGCGGCCGTCAGGTCGACGGCGCCATCGCCGCGCTCGACGCCCTCCCCTCCGTGGTCGCCACCATCGGCGACCGCGCGGACGTCCTGTTCGACTCCGGCATCCGCACCGGATCGGACATGCTCACCGCGCTGGCACTCGGCGCGAAGGCGGTGCTCTACGGCCGCCCATGGGCATACGGTCTCGGCATCGCGGGTCCAGCGGGGGTGCGCCACGCGTTGCGCGTCCTGCTCGCGGATTTCGACTCCGTCATGGGCCTGTCCGGATGCGCGAACCCGGCCGAGCTCGACCGTTCACTGATCGCGACAATCCGCTGAATCGTCCCTCGGTACCGGCCCGTCGGCACGATCGCGCGTTTGTTCGCTCGGATTTCGGGCGGCACCCTCGGCGTAAGCTCCGCGGGCTTGATTGATCGTTTGTTCAGCTTTTTCTCTGACGTCCAGGGTATGCGTTTGCCCTGTTCAGGCGCGCTTAGAATAGAGCTTGTGCAACCCGAACCGAGCAGTCACGCGCCCGCCGAGCCGAAGTGGCTCTCGTCGTCGCAGCAGCGTGCCTGGCGGGCCTATATGGACGGTAACCAGCGCTTGGCGACGGCACTCAACCGTCAACTGCAACGCGACTCCGACCTCACCCTCGCCGAATACCGGATCCTCGTCCTACTCTCCGAGGCCCCCGACCGTTCGCTGCGCATGAGCGAACTGGCCGATGGCGTGCTGTCTTCACGCAGTCGACTCACCCATCAGATCCGCCGTCTGGAAACCCAGCGGATGGTCCGCCGCAACACCTGCCTCGAGGACGGCCGCGGCGTACTCGCCGAACTCACCGAGGAAGGTATGCGTCGGCTGGAGGCCGCCGCCCCCGGTCACGTCGAGGCGGTCCGCCGCAACTTCATCGACCTACTCGGTCCCGAACAACTCGACATAGTCGGCGAGGTCTTCGCCCGAGTCGACCACGAAATAGGCAACACCGACTGACCCCTCGGCAGACGGCGCCCGGCAACGGGTACTCTCGTTGGCCTGGAGACGTGGCAGAGCGGCCGAATGCACTCGCCTTGAAAGCGAGCGTCGCGAGAGCGACCGGGGGTTCAAATCCCTCCGTCTCCGCAATCAACACCCTGGTCACGCTGTTGGCCTGCGGCGTCCGCGTGTTCGAATCGGTCGAACGCCAGCCGTCTTGTCACGGCTTGTCACAACAGCATTCAAACTCCGGGCGGCATCGGCCAGGGCATCAGGCTGGCTGTGGACATAAGTCCGCATCGTGAACGCGGCATCGCAGTGCCCAAGCCACGCCGACACAACCACAATCGGAACGTTCTGAAGATGCAGCAGGGTGCCGCAGGTATGCCGGGCATCGTGCAACCGGATGTGACGCACTTTGGCGGATCCACAGACCCGGTTCCATTCTCGCGACAGCCAATCCGGGTGCACCGGGTGCCCGGCTTCATCGCACACCACGTACTCACCCGGTCCGTAGCTAGCGCCCAACTCTAGCCGTTCCGCTGCCTGGGCAGCCTTAGCCCGTTTCAGGGCATCGCTGATCACCGGCGTAAGCGGCAAGGTGCGCTTCGATTTCTCCGTCTTGGTCTCCTTCTCAATGACCTCCCCGTCGACCTGAATCCGAGTGTTCGTGATGGTCACCGTTCCAGCTCTGAAATCCACATCAGACCAACGCAAACCGGCGATTTCTCCGCGACGGAGACCGGACAGCGCCAGGTGCCATGCGTGCCCGGCACGGACTCGATCAGCGACCGCGAGCACTTTCCGCACCTCAGCCGCACCGTAGGTATCCATCTCCTTCCGCGATCCGGGCACCCGATCGACCAGCTCCGCGACATTGCGCGCCAAACGGCCCTGTCCCATCTGCGAATCGAGCACCTTGCCGACAATCCGCAGCATCGGGTTTATGGTCTGGGCGTTCCACGTCTTGCACGGCCGCCCGTGCGCGTAGACGAATTCGCCGTCTTGCAAGTCGCTTACCAGGTTGTCCAGGTGAGCCTTGGCCAATTGCTGAACAGGAAGTGACCCATGGCGATCACGGAGAGGCTGAAGCGCATGCCGGTACGCCGCTTTCGTGCTCTTGGCAATCCGCTTGCCGTCAAGCCACTCCGCACACGCCTGCTCGATGGTGATCACAGACCGAGCGACATAGGAACCACTCGAAACGGCATTAGCGACCTTGGCCAACGCATCACGAGCTTCCCTCTCGGTGCGATACCGCTTGCGAGTCTGCCGACGCCTGCCCGTTGTCGGATCCGTTCCGGCCTCGGCCGTGACCTGGTAACGAATCTCGCCGCTCGCGAGGGTGAGCTTCTCAATCTGCGGCGGTAACTGCCGTCGACTCATGCCGCCGCATTCTGGTCGAGACGGGCGATGTAGTCGGTAATGGCCTGTTCGGTAACGAAGCGACGGCGGCCGATCTTGACCGAGCGCAGTTCACCGGACCCGATCAGCTCGTAGTACTTGCTGTGCCCGATCGGGATCAGCTTGCGGACTTCGGACTCGTTGAGAAGTTTGGACATGACGGTCCCTCCCTATGCTGCGGATTGCTGAACGGTCGAAAGGTCTTGCGGTGCACCGGTCCCCCGGTTTTCGCCTGGTGGTCCTTCGCTGATGGCGAGGCGGGCATTGGTGTATTGGGCGCGTTGGTTGATCCGGGCAGCGACCAACGCCATGACCAGATGTGAACGCGGTGGTGCGTCCTTGTCGCCAGGCCCGACCGGGGTGATCCGCAGGTGTGAGGTATCGGGCGGGTAGATGCCGACGCGGGCGAGTTCGGCGCGTACGAACTCCATGCGTTCGGCTTTGTGGTCGGGGACGGTCTTGCCGGTCCATTTGCCGGAGACCAGGACACGGCGACCGGGCAGGCCGAGAGTGTCACGGCGGTGGGCGTTGGCCTTGCATTTGCCGGGCACGGTTTTCTCGTTGGCGCCCTTGGGCACGATGCCGTAGAGCAGCCACACCCCGCAGCCCGGCGAGCACGGTGTGACACACAGTTCGGCGTGAAGACGGTCGTAGTGCTCGGCCACCCGCCGCGAACCAGGGCTGAGCAGTTCGCCCAGGGACTTGGTCAGGTACTTGGTCAGGTAGCGGACACCCTTGTCCATGCCCTCGGTGTTGGCGATGATCTGCTGTGCGTCGGTCTGGCCGCCGAACTTGAGGGTGTGCGCGGGATCTGGCTTGACCTCGTCTATCACTGCCAGCGCGTCATCCCAATAGATCAACGGTTTGTGGGTACGCGGGTCGGTGAAAGTACCGGCCGAATAATCCCAGACCGGCATGTTGGCGTCGCCGTACACGGGCTGGTCGAAATGCGGCCAGTGGATGTTGACGTAGGTCGCCGCGGTGACCTGATAGAGCAGTTTCTTGGAGAACGAGCCACGCAACGCCAGGTGAATGTGTGGAGCCGCGCGCTTCTGCGGTTCCACCGTCGCGAAATACTGGACGTTCCAGCCCACCGCGCGACGCAAGTTCTCAATCCACTTGGAAAACAGCTTGGCCATGTGGATCGTGTCACGGGCCTGACGCGTGTAGTCATAGGACTCCGGGTCACGCGGGGAACCGTCGGACACCATTTTCCCGGTTTCCGGGTCGCGGACACGGTTGATGTGCCCGAAGGAATCCAGGGTGATGGTGAAGAACGTTGAGGGCCGGTACTTACCGTTCGCGTACGCCCGCCCGATCGTGGTCTTTTCCACCTTCCTACGCGGCAAATCGGGCAGATCGTCACGACGGCGGGTCGACTTGGCTTTACGGCGCGGCTTCTCATCCAGTGCGGGCAGGCGGCCGCGCACACCGAGTTCCCGCAGCTCGACATCGAGGTCAGCCACCAACGCTTTGATCGCATCCGCAAGTTCGTGATCACCGGCGCTGCAAGCGTCGTGGTAGTCGGTGAAAAGCTTTGCGCGACTGCCTAATACGTCCTCCTGCGCTTGGGTCGGTTCGGTCTTGGTGTCGACCGGTTCGTGTTCGGCGCACCATCCCTCACGCAGCTGAGTCATGCGCAGGTACCGGTTCGCTTTGGCGCACGCCGGGCACGTCGAAGCGTTCGTGGACTTGCACGGTGCACCGACATAGGAAGTCCGCGAGGTGATCGGGTCGAACGCCCGCATGGGAACAACCCGGGCGCATACGCCTTCCTTCTCGGCGGCGTGTTCGGCGATATCGGTGATGTCGGGCATTGCGCGTCGCTCGGCGGCGGTAACCCGGTTGGGGGCGACACCGGCGATTGGTGTGGTTTGGTGGGTGGATGGCCCGGAGGCCGGATCAGGGGTGGTGTCCCCGGTCCGGCCTGGGTCGATCATGTCGGTCATGCCACGTCCTTCAACTCGTCCGGTAGGGCGGCGGATGTGGGTGGAACTTGTTGGTAGAGAACGATTTCCACTGTTCCGGGGCCGACGATCGCGGCGTCGCAACCCGCGGCACCGAAGACCTCAGCGAGCCGGGTGGTGCGGTTCTCGTAGTCGGCGGGGCAATGCCCGTGCAGCATCCGCACCCGAACCCGATCGACGGTGTCCCCGATACGAACCGACAGCAGACGCGGAACACGGGTCACACCGTCGGTGGTGAGGGTGAGCCGGGCAGCGATCATGCGGCGGGTCCAACGCAGGCGGTAGCGGTACCACCCCAGATAGCGGGCACGCACCGGGGAACTGATCCAGCGCCGGAAGGTGCGCGGACTGCGAAACCGCCACAGCACCACTCCCGCAATGGATACCTCACCCGCGAAAGCCGCTGTCCACCAAATCATTTCGGTGATCTCCCTTCGGGTGTTGGTTCGAACAAGGCGAGTTGGTTACGGCAGGGGTCGTGCAGGTCCTTGCGCTTGGAGCGTGATTTCCGGATCGAGGCGGCTGCCTTGGCGACGATCGGATTCGTTGCCTGCCCTGCCGGTTTGTTGGTGGTCATGCCGCCCAGTCCCCGCCGTCGTAGTCGTCACCGCCCCACGCCGGGAGTGTCCCGGTTTCGGCGAGCAGGTGAACCGCGACCGAGACCGGGTCCAGGCCCCGGGCTTGCAGCTGGCAGCGCCGGCGGGCTTGCAGGTCGATAACGTTGTCGTCGTAATCGCGAACGGTGTGGTTGGTGTTCATGACAGGGCCTCGATTTCTGTCTCGCAGATGCCGCACACGGTGCAGGTGCGGGAACGGGTGGTTTTGCTGGGCAGTCGCACGAGGGCGCGGCCGGGGTCGGGGAAGGTGTGACCGTGCTCGGTGCAGCGGGCCAGGGCTTGGCAGCCGTCGCAGACGACCCTGTCGCCGTCATAGAGCCAACCGACCCCAGCAGATCGGGAGCTCAGGTAGGCCACGGCTTGGTTGGTGGAATCGAAACAGGCCGATTCACCGTCGGACTCGCAGTAGACGTCGCCGCAGACGTCGCAGTAGATGACCACGTGTACCTCGGTGACGAGCCCGGTTTTCATGCCGCACGCCCCTGGGTGAAGTCGGCCAAATCGACCGGACGCGGGACCGGGGTGTACTGGGCGACGATCCGGTCGACATCGGCGTCGGTGACCATGAACGCCCGAGCCCGCCGGAACCCCGCTGTACCGTCTTCCTGCACGTAGCACACACCCGGTGTCGAGTGCGGGATACGGTCGCAGTAGGAGCCACGGTTACGAGCGCCCTGACCGTGGATCATCGCGACCTGACCGGGTTCGTCCATGCGCATACCGACCCGATACGGGAGCAACTGCCGTTGCGGCACATTCTCTTTCGACGGATCGATCACCGTCTCGATCACCGAATACAGTGGCGCCCGCCCCTGCGAGAGCAGCAGACCGTGAGCACGTTCGAAACGTTGCTGCATCTTCGGGCTAGCGAACGCCGACAGTGTCGCCGCCTCATCGATGATCGTGACAACGAGGGGGTTCTGCGGCGTCGGAACCGGTTTGCGGACCTTGCCGCGGTAGCGTTGCGTGGCTTCCTGCAGGTCGGTGACGGTCTCTTCCAGCAATCCCACCATTTCCTCTTCGGTGGTGCAGGCGAACCGAGTGCACAAAGGTTCCAGGTATCCCAGTTCCATGCCGCCCTTCGGGTCGATCACCCGCAGATCCACCCGCCCAGACCGGATCGCCGGACCCATGCCGTTGACCAGCGACCACAACAGACTCGACTTACCCGAACCCATACCGCCACCGGCGAGAAGATGACGGCCCTGAATCGGAACAGTCCAGATCGCACCGTCCTCGAACACCCCTGCGGCGACCGCTTCCAAGTCCACATGATCAGGGACTTCCACCGGCACAGGTACCGGTTCGGCGAGGGTGTCATGCACCCGGACCTGCAGGCGAACGAATCCCGGATATTCCGACAGCGCGGTCACTTCCGGAACGCCGATGTACTGGGCCAACGCGTCCAGAGTGTCCTGATCGGTCCAGTCCGAGAGCTTGTGTCCGCCGCGCATCTGCACGTCCACATCCAGCCCGTAGGCCGTGTACTCGACATCCAGGACCGTGGGGAAACCCTCATCGATCGAGCCGAAACCCAGCTCACGCCACAACATGAATTCCTGCTGACGATCACAAAACACCAGAACCGACGCCTTCAACGGCATCGGTGCCGCCCGCACCCAATCAGCGACCGTTTCCGCACGGACAGCGGGCTTGCACCGGGACCAATACGCCATCCGCGCCGCCATGCCCACACCACCAGCCATCGCAGCCAGCGGAGGCAACATCGTTGTCAAACTCATTGTCAATCAACACCTTTCAGAAAATCGTGAGCGGAGCAGCCGCAGGCAGCAACGGAGCAGCCGGGCGCGAAGGAATGTGGTGGATGGTGCGCACCGGCGCGGGAACCACCGGCGCAGCCGGGACCT
Organism: Nocardia sp. CA-135398; assembly: GCF_050955845.1. NCBI lineage: Bacteria > Bacillati > Actinomycetota > Actinomycetes > Mycobacteriales > Nocardiaceae > Nocardia > Nocardia sp. CA-135398. Next base: position 327,641 of record NZ_CP192084.1, read on the forward strand.
CGGCCACCACAGGGGGCGCAGGGACTTCGACAGGCTCAGGCACGGCAACCGGGAGTCGAGGCGTTGAAGCGGCCACGGGAGCGGAATCCGGTGCAGGAATGTCTGATTCGACCGGTGCGGGTTGGCGAGTGCGCAACAGCACCGCCAGGCCGTGTGTATCGATCAACAAAGCAGCCGGGGCGATCACCGCGAGCACAGCAGCACCGATCCCATTACCCGACACCAGAGCGTGAGCGATGTTGCCGCCGATCGAGACCGCAGCCCCAGCGATCAGAACACGCTCGAACCATTTGCGGTCGTCGCTCTCGGCCAACGCCAGCACAGCGATGGTGGCCTGAATGATGGTGCCGTCCACGATGACCGGGAACAGCCACGCCAACCGCTCAGGCGTATGCGCCTTGACCGCGAGGTCCTGCAGCGCCGCGAACGACAATACGAACGCCGCGACACCGATGACCACGACAACGAGAACGGCGGACCAGCGAGCCCACGCCATCCCCTTGGACTGCTGATCCGCCGTGTCCATCTCAGGCCGCCTCAGCCTGGACCGCAGCCCGTTCAGCCGCAGCGTGCTCGGCGGCATCGTGGAGCATCACAATCTGAGTCAGCGACTCCGCCAGAGTGCGAGCGTTCTCGATCGACAGGACCAGACGTGCATCACCGATGCCGCCGGGACCGTTCTCCAGATCGACCCACACCGTCGCACCGACAATCAGCCCGTCACCGATATCGCGTGCCGGGTGGTACTCGGCGTTCACGTCCTCGAATGAGCAACTCGATACCGTCATCCACGACATGGCGATCACGCGGCCTTCGAGGCGGCGGGCTGGTTGACCTTCGCACCGGAGTTGTCGCCAACGATGCCGGTCGCGCGGATGTTCCAGCCAATCGACTTGAACTCACCATTACCGACAACCTTCGGCTTGAGCATCAAGCCCTCCAGCTCGATCGGACGCAGGCCGGGCGAGATCTCCGGAGTCGACGGAACCGGCTGATGATCAGAGACGAACACGACATCGAAGCTGGCCTGCGCCGCTTTCCCGCCCGTGGGGTCCATGATCGTGGCCTTCCACAAGCGCTTACCGGTGCCGTTACCGTCACGATCGAAATCGAGCTGATGACGCTTCGGCGCACTGCGATCCTGATTGAACTCGGTAACCGCCTCGATATTGCCGAGCAGGAACACCCCCATCGGGAACGCCGTACGGAAATCGGTCGAAAGCCACATGTCCTTGAGTGCCACTGAAATCAACTCCTGTGTACTGATTGAGGTTTGCGTTGACCTATGTCTCCTAGATTACCAATGTCTCCCTAGGCCTGTCTAGGTATGTTGGTAACAGGTGCATAACCATGGGACCTAGGGCGTGGGTAGACTTGACTGATGCCTGATCAGCTGATGGACCCGGACGACACGCGCCCTATCTACGTGCGTATTGCCGACGAACTCCGCAAGGCGTACGAGCCCGGAACTCAGCTGGCCACCCCAGCGAAGATTGCCGCCAAATGGGGCGTAGCCAAAGCCACCGCCGAACGCGCTATCGACCTGCTTCGCTCGGAAGGTCTTGTCGTTGCATGGCAAGGTCGAGGAACCTTCTACCGCGCGCAACCTGAGCCGAGCGCTACAGATGATGACGCCGTCATCCTGCGCCGATTGGACGAGATCATGACTCGGCTGGATGACTTCGACGGTCGCCTTGCGGCGCTTGAGAGTCTTCGAGGACGCAAAGCCTCCGAGTAAGCCCCTCCAACCGAGTGGCTACGATCGCTAAACGTTCGCCGATCTGTGCCCGGTTCTCACTACTGATCTGCATGCAAATAGGCAACCTCAGCAGGCATTACAGACGAACCATGTGAATACCCATGTGAACCTCCGCCACCCCATGCGCGACCTTCTTCGGGGCTTTGCGCCGCGTATTATCGGCCAAGAGAACGAGTCCAACGCTCTCGGAAGGTGAACTACGGTGGCCGAGGCAAACACCGCTCTTGCGGAGCTGATCACTGAAGCCGGTATGTCTTGGGCAGGACTTGCCAAGCGCGTCAACGACCTTGGCGCCGACGAAGGTGAGGCCTTCCGCTACGACTACACAGCCGTAGGGCGCTGGGTGAAGCAGGGCCAGAAGCCACGTGGCATCACTCCAATCCTCCTCTGCCGGATCTTGTCCGGAAGACTTGGTCGGACCATCCAGCCGAGCGATATTGGGATGGAAGGAATGGAATCCTTGGCCGCACGAGGGCTTCGCTACTCACCCGATGCTGAGACCACGCTCGACACCATCCGCGATCTCGGCGCAGCCTACGTGAACGGCGCGTTCAACGCTCCGTTCATCATGGCGGCACTCGCCGCGCCAAGTAGGGATTGGCTACTCGCCGCCTTCGAGGAAGTCAACTCAGATCGTGGCCCCAGGGCAATCGGCATGCACCAGGTCGCCGGAATCCGCGACATGTTCAGCCTTTTTCAGGAGCTCGACGTGATGCGCGGCGGAGGCCACGCCCGTGCGGCCCTCGTAAGCTACATGAATAGCACGGTCATTCCGTTGATCCGCCGACAACATGAGCCAGACGTCCAGGCTGCCCTCTACGACGCAGCAGCTGAACAGGCATATCTCATCGGATGGATGGCCTATGACGATGGTGAGCATGGGCTTGCTCAGCGCTACCTGATCCAGGCGCTACGCCTTTCCCAAGCCGCAGAGAACCGGGTACTTGGCGCACACGTCCTTGCAGGCATGTCCGACCAAGCCAACCTACTTGGCCACACATACGAAGCGGTTGCCCTTGCCCGCGCAGGGCTGCATGGCATCACTCCCCACGATTCAGCCGCTTGCTACGCCGACCTCAGCATTCTCGAAGCCCGCGCGCTTTCCTCCCTGGGAGACGCGTCGGCAGCCACGAAAGCCCTCACCCGCGCGGAGAACACCTTCGGCACGATCGATCACGACAACGAACCCGAATGGGCACGGTTCATCGATCGCGCCTACTTCTTTGGTGAAGCCGCAAACTGCTTCCGCGACCTCAAACAGCCTGCCGAGATTGATCGGTTCGCCGCACTCTCAATCCGCGAATGCCAGGAACAAAGGCGTGCCCGTCGCGGTAGCTTGAGCCAAGCGGCCGTTGCCATGGCCCACATTCAACGAAACGACATCGAAGCTGCGGCGTCTCGCGCGAAAGTTGTTGTGCAACTTACTGCTTCCGTCAACTCGTCTCGCTCCTTGGAAGCTGTGAGCGACCTACAACGCAGCCTAAAACCCTACTCCTCAGTACCAGAAGTCCAGGACTTCAACCGCGACGCGTCGAACTTGCTCGGACTAGTCGCCTAAGTCGTCTTGCCGGGTACCTATACAGGTTCGCACCTACCCAGCCCGGGCACTGTCAAGTACCATCGAGGCCATCACGCGAGTGATGCCGAGCGGGTAGGACGCCGCAGCCACGACGCCCTACCCAGGTGGGATTAGCTAGCCAACCAAACTCGGCGGACCAACATGAGCGCCCCGGCGATCACGGCAGCACCGATCAAGACGATGCCGTAGTCGACCGGGGCCTTTGTTTTGCTCCGGCGATGTTTCGCCATCTCCCACCACCTCCTTCCTCGGCGCGATGCGGCCTGGACCAACTGCCACATCGCCCCTGAGCTGGAGGTGATCCCAGCGTACTCGAGCAGCCGAGCGGAATCACAAGAACGGCAACCGATTCCACGGCCCCCGTGTCGGACATCCTCAATCGCAGAGCGCCCGTCACCTCACGGAGTTGTTGCTGAATTTCGCTATATAGAGTCAAGCGCCTGCGGCGGCGCATGCGCGCCGCCGCCACGCAACCGGCGTGCCTGGCTGCGCTGGCGGCCCACCGGGCGCGTCGGCTGCACCCATGCGCTATCAGCAGGCCGCACGAACTCCTGAATGCTCAGACAGCACCTGCCCCGAGCCGCTGACGTTGGCCACAATGACGCCCGACAGCGAATTGCTGAACGGATCACCGAGACTGAATCGGCCGGCACTCTGCCCGATCGACGGCCACCAGCAACCCGGCTCTCATACGGTGCTGCCGCACGAGCTTCGCTCGCTTGCCTCAGAAGACCAGCCTGCCGAACCCGCGTACCTGGTCACCGAGCCGTCACCAGTCGGTGAATTGGGCGACGCCGACCCGAACACGTGGCCCGTAGGCGCAAGCCCTAGCCGCGGTAGTCGACCATCGTCACCACGATGTCGGGCAGCTGATCGAGGTAGCGGCAGCATGTCCTTTCCGGTGGGGCGACCTGACTGATTCGAGGGCTATCACAACCGCGGCGGGCATCAAGAGCGCCTACGGCGTCACTACGTGATCAGCATTCGCTGACTCTTGACACCCACCACGGCCGTGATCGAGACGCCCTCAGTCAGATCGCCCCACCGGAAAGGACACCCACCATGAGCTACCCCATCGATCAGCTGCCCGACCTCTCCAGCATCGGCGGCACCTGGACCACCGTCACTGTCCGCGACTGCGCCTACGGCGGGCCTGTCCGGGTCGGCGTCGCCCAATTCCCCGACTGGGAATGGCCCTACACCCCCGCCAAGTGCCCGATCCAGCACGGCAGCTGGTACCTCAACGGCACACTCCTCCTCTGCAACGGCTGCGGCAGCGACGGCACCTAAACCACCCGACCGGGGGCTACGGCCCCCACCCAGCCTCCGGGCCACCGGCAACGACGCCGGACAGCGAGCCGTCAACGACGCCGACTCCAGGCCCGGACCCCGGTCCCTGACTAACCGGGGGCACGCTATCCGGCGCGGACACCGTCCTTTCCATCCGCGCCGGATAGCACCCAATCTCACGCCTAGAGAACACATCCCGCCTCGGGGTCCCGCCTCCTCATGGCCCCATGATCTGACTTCAGTATGGGTGAGTAAAGGGCGCTTCGCGTCGCTACGCGATGCCTACGGCACCCTTGACTAACCCTCCCTCAGCACAGGATCGGCCAGTATGAGGAAGCAGGGGAAGGGAAGTCACCGGACATGCAGGGTGTCACGTCGTTGTCACAACTTGCCCATACAACCCCGGACACGACGAAACCCCTACGGAAGCATTTCGCCACTTCGCATAGGGGAATAGACGTCGGCGGACGACGACCAGACCTCAGATATTCGACTTGAAAGCGAGCGTCGCGAGAGCGACCGGGGGTTCAAATCCCTCCGTCTCCGCAACACTTTTCGACAATCCTGCGCTCGCGCGGATCCGGGCCGATCAACCGGTCACCGTGACCATCAATTCCGTCAGCAAGCGCAGTGCGTGGTCCATCTCCGCTTCGGTCATCCGAGCCATGCCGCACGATGTGCTCAGGCCGCCGAATGGGCGAGGGTAATACTTCCGTGCTTGTGTCAAGGCCAGGCGGATATGGTCCGAACTCGCCTTCTCGTGCACGATCCCGGCGTAGATAGTCGCTTCGGTGGTCAGTTGTTCCAACGGCTGATAGATATCGGGATTGTCCGCGTCGGCGAACGGCAGTACGTCGGCCGCTGCCAGCGGAATATGAATACCCTGCAGCGTCCTGCCTTCGGGCCAGGCCGCCACGATTGCGTTGACCAACAGCACAACCGGTTCGAACCCGTTGATCTGCTTCAGCCACGTGCTGTGCTCCCAGTCGCCACGACACAGATGGATCGTGACGCGGGCGCCCTCCGGCATCCGGCGCACGAACGCGGCCAGATCCGAAGCCAGCTCAACGGCTTTCGCGGCCCGCTCATGCGCCGACTCGATCACCTCGATGGTCAACATGCGCCCGGGACTCTCGAGCTGGAACACCACATCGCCATCGAACAGCCGGTGAATAGCGAAGATCTCGTCCAGTGCCGGTTTCCGGAACGACTCGTAATGCTGCTCGAGCCCGGCCTCACCCAGGGCGAAGTACGCGTGATCGTACGGATCGACAATGCACGCCTGATAGCTCTTGCTGCTACCGCGTTCCTCGATCATCCGCCGCAGAATCGGCTTGGCCGCCTCGGCTTGATCGAAGTAACCCAGCAGCACCGGCGGGATCTCGAGCTCACCCTCGCCGGTGTACTCGTAACCAGGCATCCCCGGATAGGCCAGCTCGATATTGCCGTCCTTCACCTTCCGCATTCCGGGAAGCGCGAAGGTGCTGCGCAGCCGCGGCATGATCCAACCGGGAAAAGCCGTGTCGCCCTCCGGAAACGACGGCAGGTACTCCCACATCGTGCCGAACTTCTCCATCGCGATCTGACGGGTCGGCGCGTTGGCGCTTCCCACCAGGTATGTGACGGGCAGTGAAAGAGCCATCGGTTGTCCTCTCCGTACAAATGTGCGGGGACTATAGCGCCGACGACCGCGGCTCGACTCCCGCCAACCAGCTTCGAACTGAGTCGGTACGTTGCGAGATAGCCTGTCTCGCAAGCAAACTCACCGAACCGACGCCGATGTTCAACCCGCCCCGATCGCCTCCCGGTGCTGGGAACCGCAACGTGACAACCGCGTGCCGACCTTCTGGTGCTCCCGGCTTCGCTGCCCACGCCGCACGATCGGCGTCCGGTGTCGCACAGCTAGTGGGCACCTCGCAAAAGCTCTACCTTGTGCGAGGTCGGCAATGGCTATGCGACGGCTCAGTGGGAGATCGTCGCGCCATCGGTGTCCGAGCACGGAGGCCGTCGCGTGGTGGTCGGTGGTCGGGAGAAGGGGAGTGTGCGTCTGGGGTTCGCCCAGACAATCTTGCAGGCCGCCTACGCGTACGCCATTCCGTCTCCGGATACGGTCGAGTGGATGGCTCAGTTCTGCGACGGCCGCAAGGTAGTCGAAGTGGGAGCCGGGCGCGGGTATTGGGCGGCCCAACTAACCGAGGCGGGCGTGGACGTCGACGCGTACGACTCCGAACGGCCGGACAAGACAGCGAACGTGTCGTTTCTCGGCGCAGCCGGGCAGTCGGACGTGTGGCACGGCGTCGGGATCTCGCTTCGCGGCGCGTCCGAGCGGCGGCTCAGCCGATGTGCTGTTCCTCTGCTGGCCACCTGGCTGGGGCAACACGATGGCATCCGACGCGCTTGCCGCGTTCGAGGCTGCGAGCGGCGAACGACTGGTCTACATCGGAGAGCCGAAAGGCGGCAAGACCGCCGACGACGCGTTCTTCGATGGACTCACCGCCCGCTGGAAGCTGAAATCCGAAGATGCGCACTTCGTTTCGTGGTGGAACCTGACCGACCGTGCACAATGCTGGGCTAGGCGCTGATGTAGGCAAGGCTCCGACTCATCCCAGCCAGGGGCGAAGCCCTCCGGCCACCCAGGGGGTCCGGGGGCGAAGCCCTCCGGGGTGGGGGTGTGGGGGTTCCACCCCCACAAAATACGACGAAACGAGCACCGGCTCACGCTCTCCGTGAGCATGAGCCGGTGACGAGTGAAGTGCGCCCGAAGGGATTCGAACCCCTAACCTTCTGATCCGTAGTCAGATGCTCTATCCGTTGAGCTACGGGCGCATGCCGGTGTTCAGTTATATAGCCCCGGCGGACCGGGGTGTGGCGGAGGCGAGAGGATTTGAACCTCCGGTCCCCGTGAAGGGACAACTCATTAGCAGTGAGTCCCATTCGGCCGCTCTGGCACGCCTCCTGGAGCCTTCTCTTCGAGGGCACCGGTCCTTTCGAACCGCCGAACAGGAAGGTTACAGTAGCCGACGTCCAGATCGCAAAACGCCAGGTAATCACCGAAGATTGCTGTCGAACCAGTCGAAAATCCGGGTCTGGGAATCGATGAGATCGAAGTCGTCGTCGGCGCCGGGGCGGTCGGCGCGGTGGTGCAGGCCCGGATAGGTCACCACGAGGCTGGCGACCGCGGCGCGGGCGGCGGCGTCGCGCAGTTGATCCACTTCGTCGGGCGGGGTGTCCGGATCGTCGGCACCGAAGAGTCCGAGCCATGGCGCCTGCAGATTGGGGGCCGCGCGGATGAGGGCGTCGGCCTTGTCGGTGAGCGGTTCGACGATGCCGGATGCGGCGACACTGACCGCGGCGCCGACCGGGCGATTGGTCGCCACCAGGAAGGCGGCGGTGCCCGCGTGGTCGAACCCGAGCACGCCGATGCAGTCCGGGAAGACGCCGCGGCGGGTGAGCCAGTCGAAGCAGGCGTCGAAGTCGTCGAAGAGTTCGTCGCCGAAAACCTCCTGCGCCGGCTCGCCGTCGATGCGATGGAACAGATTGGGCGCGACCACCGTCCAGCCCTCGGTCGTCAGGGCTTTCATGAGTTCCAGCAATGGCCCGGTGAACTCCCGGGCTTCGTGCAGCATCACGATGCCGCCGCGCGCATTGCCCTCCGGCTCGGCCACCGTGATGGGCACCTGTGCGCTGGCGGTCCGAGGCCGATCGTCGGTCGATTGTTGTGGGTCCGAACCGGAAATGATGTCGTCGCGACTACGTAGCGGCGCAATATCGTCGTAAATGCCCGACATGAAACAAGGGTAGGTGGATCTGCTGATCTTCGCGAGAAATTGCACGTGAGCGGCCCTGAGGCCCGGATTTTCCGGTACCCGGCATATGGTTGAACGGTGACAGCGCACATCCGGCCGGACCTCGATTCGATCCCGGCGTACGTCCCCGGCCGCAACCATCCCGGCGCGGTCAAGCTCGCCAGCAACGAGACCACCTTCGGTCCGCTTCCGTCCGCCGCCAAGGCCATTGCCGAGGCCGCGGAACTGGCGAACCGCTATCCGGATAATCAGGTCACCGAGCTACGTGCGGCCATCGCGGACTTCCTCGGCGTCTCCTCGGCGAACGTCGCGGTCGGCTGCGGCAGCGTCGCGCTGTGTCAGGAACTGGTGCAGATCACCTGTGACGCACCGACCGACGAGGTGCTGTTCGCCTGGCGCTCCTTCGAGGCGTATCCGATCGTCACCCAGGTCGGCAATGCGACCGCCGTGCGGGTGCCGCTCACTCGAGAGCATGTGCACGATCTGGATGCGATGGTCGCCGCGGTCACCGAGCGCACCAAGCTGATCTTCGTCTGCAATCCGAACAACCCGACCGGTACCGCGGTCGGCGAGGCCGAGCTGGTCCGCTTCCTGGACGCGATCCCGCAGCATGTGCTGATCGTGCTGGACGAGGCTTACTTCGAATACATGCGGCTCACCCCCGAGCACCGCCCGAATGGTGTCGAGTTGGGCCGCGATCGGCCGAATGTCGTTGTGCTGCGGACCTTCTCCAAGGCGTACGGTCTGGCGGGGTTGCGCGCGGGTTATGCGGTCGGCGATCCGGCGGTGATCACCGCGCTGATGAAGGTGCACATCCCGTTCAGCGTGAACCGGGTGGCGCAGGCCGCCGCGATCGCCTCGCTGGAGGCGCGGCACGAACTGCTCGACCGCACCGACACTCTCGTCGTCGAGCGCGATCGGGTGCGCGATGCACTGCTGGCCGCGGGCTATGAGGTGCCGCCGAGTGAGTCGAACTTCCTGTGGCTGCCGCTCGGCGAGCGCAGCGCGGAATACGGCGAGGTGAGCGCGGCGGCCGGGGTGCTGCTGCGGCCGTACGGCACCGATGGCGTGCGGGTGACCACCGGTGATCCGCACGAGAACGAGCAGTTCCTGCGGTTCGCGACCGATCCGGATGTATTGGCGCGCTTCGGAATTGGCTAAATGCCCAACGCCGGCGAGACCGTCGGCCAGGACAGACCCAACTCGTCGGCCCAGTAGGGCCACGAATGCGTCCCGGTCGCCCGGAAGTTCGCGGTCACCGGAATCCCGAGCGCGGTGAGCCGATCGGCCAGCCTGCGGGTGCAGAGGTTGGTCGCGGCCTCCAGCGGTCCGCCGAATCCGATGGCGCTGACCAGATCCGGGTTGTTCGGGGTGTCGTATCGGCCGGGCAGTCCGCTGCCGACCGATAGATAGATCGCCTTGCCGCGCAACGCTTCCGCGTGCAGCAGCACGTCATGGGCCAGCCAGGCGGGATCGTGCTGATCGCCGAACATATTGTCCGGTCCGCCGCGGTAGGTCGCGACCACCGCGCGTGCCTGCGCCTGCCCGAGATCGGTTCCCATGGAGAAACATCCGCTGTGCGCGGCGATCGCGGTGTACAGCTTCGGCTGCCGGAAGGCCAGCATCATGGCGGCCTCGGCGCCCATGGACACGCCCATGACGGCATTGCGTCCGTTGCCGTCGAATTTCGCGTCGATCAGCGGCGGCAGTTCTTTGGTCAGGAAGGTCTCCCACATATTGGTGCCGAGCACCGGGTCCGGGCGCTGCCAGTCGGTGTAGAAGCTGGCCGGTCCGCCGACTGTGAGCACCACGTTCACGTCTTTGTCTTCGAAGAATTTGTCCGCGTGCCCGAGCTCGGTCCAGTTGTTGCTCTCCGACTCGGCGCTGCGCCCGTCGAGCATGTAGACGGTCGGCCGCGGATGGTTCCGCTCACGCGGCAGCAACACCTGCACCTCGACGGCGCGACTCATCGCGGGTGAATTCACCCATACCCGCAGCCATCGGTCGTTGATGGGCACGATCCGATCGATCGAAGCGCGCGTCACGCCTGGCACGGTCGGCTCCGCGGGCGAGGGGCCATCGGCCGAGCCGGTATTCGGGCGGGGCTGATCGCCTGGCGCCGCTAGCACTTGGGCTGGGCCGAACACCGCCGCACCGGCAATCAGTGCGACGCTAACTATGGCGCTGGAGACCCAACGCCGCACCTCGCGCCGAGACAGCATGCCGCCCATCCTGCCAGAAATGCGAAGGTAGCCGCGCCAGCCATCAATACGCCGGTCGGTGGGTGATACGAGCCACTCGGCGAGGCTATTTCGCGGCAAGGTCACCTTGCCAGCGGCGTTCCACTCCGGTGAAGCGCCATATCGCGGCCGCGACCAGCCAGGTCGCAACGAAGAGGCCCACCACGATGTACCCGAGATCACCTAAGTCCAGATTCCCGATCCAGGCGACGATTCCGGATTCGACATCGAGCCGTTCGGCGAAGATCGACACGATCTCCTGCCCGCCGATCAGCAGCGCAACCGCCACCGACAACCCGGTGATCACCAGGTTGTAGTAGATCTTGCGGACCGGTTTCGCGAAGGCCCAGTCGTAGGCATAGCTCATGAATGAGCCGTCGAGCGCATCGAACAGCGCCATACCGGCCGAAAACAGCACGGGCAGAACGAGAATCGAATACCAGGGCAGTCCGGTCGCGGCAGCGCCGCCCGCGATCACCAGCAGCCCGACCTCGGTGACGGTGTCGAATCCGAGTCCGAACAACAATCCGACCGGATACATCTGCCAAGGCTTCTCGACCAGCCGCACTACCGGCGCGAGCACCCGGTTCAGCAGACCCCGGTGGTCCAGCTCGCGCTCGAGCTGTGCTTCGTCGAAGTCGCCCTGGCGCATCCGTCGGAAGACGCGCCAAATGCCGAGCAGCGAGGCCAGATTCAGCAGCCCGATGATGATCAGGAAGGTGCCGGAGACGCCGGTTCCCCACAGCCCCGTCCACTGCTGTAGTCCCGAATCCTGGTTCTCCAGATTCTTCGCCAGTGTCCGCACCCCGAAGGCCAGCAGCGTGACCAGGATGAACACCACACTGGAGTGGCCGAGAGCGAACCAGAAACCGACCGTCTGCGCTTTGTGCTTGCCGTTCTCGGCCACCAACTTCCGGGTGGCGTTATCGATGGCGGCTATGTGGTCGGCATCGAAGGCGTGCCGCATGCCGAGGGTGTACGCGGTAACGCCGAGACCGACTCCGAATACCGCGCCCTGCACCAGATGATGTCCCGGCACCACGAATAGCAGCAGCGTCCCCCAGCCGATGACATGCAGCGCCAGCACGGTCACCGCCATCCCGACAACGCTGCGCACGAGCCAATCCTCACTTCTGGACGAACCGATCGAACCACGGTACTGCGATCGCAACGTACAGGTCGGTCGGGTTCGGGCGGTTCGGCGAACAGTCGCGCGTGCCCGCCAGATTCCGAACAGGCATTACGTCGAATTAGGGCACACGGCCAGCACACCGGTCTTAGGCTGCGTTGCGGGCGTTTTCAGGCGTCGATTGGGACGAGCATGGTCGTGGACAGCAAACGGCAGCAGCCAGGTCATGCCGCTGCGCGCGTGCTCGGCAACTCGACAGCCCGCCCGCCCGCGCTTCCTGAGCCCGCGGCCGCAGTCAGGTTCTCCGCAACGCGGAGGCTACCGCGCGGGCCCCCGCGTGGCCCGGTGTCAGCTGCGCTCCGTGCGCGAAATTCTCTGCTCGATCAATGCCAGTCTGTTCAGCCGCAGTACCTGATGCCCGACCGGAGAAAACCGTGAATCAAGCGTTACCTGTCATATCGCGCGAAAGCGTCGCTGACACAATACCTTTCGGACTCGATCTGAAAAGGCGGATGCGGGAGTGCGACGAGTTCTTCCGATTGCCCGAACTCGCCCATCTGTCCCCGCACCGCCGCCGCACCGCATTGGAGCAGCTCCAACAAACCGGTAGCTACGTGCAGACGGCCGAGGAGATCCTCATCGGCGCCAAGCTCGCGTGGCGCAACCACGCCCGCTGCGTCGGGCGAAAACACTGGCGATCACTGAAATTGCTCGACGCACGGCGGGTGCGCTCGGCTCGCGATCTGGCCGAAGTGTGCTGGCAGCACCTGCATATGGCGACCAACGGCGGCGCCATCCAATCGATGATCACCGTCGGACCACCGCGCCAGGCCGACGGGCGCGAATTCCGCATCGTCAGCCCACAACTCATCCGCTACGCCGGTTATCGCAACGGCGACGGCACCGTCACCGGTGATCCGGCCAATATCGCGATCACCGAATTCGCCATGAAGCTCGGCTGGCGCGGCGCTGGCACGCCGTTCGACATCCTGCCGGTGCTCATCAGCACACCGGACGAGCCGATCCGCTGGTTCGACGTTCCGCCCGAACTGGCCCGCGAGGTCGAACTCGAGCATCCCGAATTCGACTGGTTCGCCGGACTCGGCCTGAAATGGCATGCGCTGCCCGCCGTTTCGAATATGAACCTGGAGGTCGGCGGGATCACCTATCCGTTCGCACCGTTCAACGGCTGGTACATGGGTGCGGAGATCGGCGCACGCAATCTCAGCGACACCACCCGCTACAACATGTTGCCGCTCATCGCCGAAATGATGTGCCTCGACACCAGACACGAGCGTTCACTGTGGCGCGATCAGGCGCTCGTCGAATTGAATCGTGCTGTGCTGTACAGCTTTCGGAAGGCGGGAGTGTATATCGTCGACCATCACACGGTCGCCAAACAGTTCTGCGACCACGTCAATCGGGAGCAGGCCGCGGGCCGCAAATGCCCGACCGACTGGAGTTGGATCAACCCGCCGATCTCATCCGGTGTGACCCCGACCTTCCACCGCTACTACGACGAACCCGAGCCGGATCTGCGTCCGAATTTCGTGCGCCGCGAGTTCGGCGCCGAGGGCGAAATCTGATCTTCGTTCGGCAGCGGTAGTGCGGTTTTTGGACAAGAATGGGTCCATGGCACGGCGTTCCATGAGCTCGAAATGGGAAGAATTCGGCGCGCATCTCGAAGCTGCGCCGGGGCGGCTGCCGGTCGAGGTGCGGCGATCGATTCGAGCGCGGGCCTCGGGTGACGAAGGCGCGGCCGGGGTCCCCGATGATCTCGCCGATTTCGTCGAGCTGGTCGCCGAACGCTCGTATCGGCTCACCGAGAAGAACATCACGACGCTGGCCGAGGCGGGCCGCAGCGAAGACGAGATCTTCGAGGTAGCCGTGGTCGCGGCCTACGGCGCCGCGGACCGACGGCTTCGCGCCGCCCGCCGATCCTGGGAGGAGCGGTAGCCGATGTGGCTCGACGCGGTCGAATCCGGCCAGGAACTCCCGGCCCGAATCATGTTCGCGACCATGCGGCGGTTCGGCCGTACCGAGGTTCCCGCGGTCGTGAAGGTCATCTGCTACCGGCATCGCTACTTCGGCACCCCGCTTTCCGACCTCATCCAGGACGCCATGCGCGGACCGTCCTTCTGGACCGTCGCCGAACGCGAAATCTTCGCGACCAGGGCCTCGCAGTCCAATGAGTGTCCCTTCTGCGTGTCCGCCCACCACGGCATCGCAGGTGCTTATATCGCGGAAAATCTGGTCGACGCAGCCCTGGCCGACGGCGATGATTCGCCGCTTCGCCCCGAAGCCCGCGCCATGCTCGAATTCGTCGGCAAGATGGTCCGTGACCCCGACGGCCTCACCCCCGGCGATGCCGGCAAAGTCCGCGCGGCCGGAGTCACCGCCGAAGCTTTCGACGAAGCCGTCTGGGTAGCCACTCTTTTCAATGTCATCAACCGAGTGATGAATACCGTAGGCGCCGAAGCGCTGGAGGCCAGCCAAGCTCAAATCGGCGCCCGCTTCATCAAGGCATTCGGCTACCGAACCCCACCCCCGGTGCGTTACCTCTCGCGCGGCGCTTAGCGCCGAGATCGAACGACACCGGTCCGGGATCGTGACGAAAGTCTGACGACCTGGCCAGGTTGCGGCGAATATTGCGGGCGTGGCAGCAGAATCGGGGACATGACCTCGGAAAACGATGGAGTGGGCTGCGCGCGGGTTTGGCACTCGAACCTGGGGTGGTGGTGAGATGCGGGTACTACTGACCGGGGCCGCCGGATTTATCGGCGCGCGGGTGCAGCAGAAGTTGGTCGATGCGGGGCATGACGTAGTGGCGATCGATGTGATGCTGCCCGCGGCGCACGGTGTCGGTGCAGTTGTTCCGGAGAACGTGCGATTGGTCGATGTGCGGGATGCGGATGCGCTGGATTCGGTGTTGCGGGGAATCGATGTGGTTTGTCATCAGGCCGCGGTGGTGGGGGCGGGGGTGAATGCGCAGGATGCGCCCGCCTATGCGAGCCATAACGACTTGGGGACCGCGGTCTTATTGGCGGCGATGGATCGGGCGGGGTGTCGGCGGCTGGTGTTGGCTTCGTCGATGGTGGTCTATGGGGAGGGCCGGTATCGCGGGGCCGTCGAGGTCGGGGTGCGTAGGCCCGAGGATCTCGCGAATGGGATGTTCGAGCATCGGGATCCGGATTCGAATGAGGTGTTGAGTTGGGAGCCGGTGCCGGAGAATGCGCCGATGCGGCCGCGGAGTCTTTATGCGGCGGCGAAAGTGGCGCAGGAGAACTATGCGGCCGCGTGGGCGGCGGTAACCGGATCCGGGGTCACCGCTTTGCGCTATCACAATGTCTACGGTCCCGATATGCCAAGGGATACACCATATTCCGGAGTCGCCGCCATATTCCGATCGGCGCTGGAAGCGGGTGAGCCGCCGCAGGTTTTCGAAGACGGCAGGCAGGCCAGGGATTTCGTGCATGTCAGTGATATCGCGGCGGCGAATCTCGCGGCGGTCGAATTCGCGCATACCGGTTTCGTTCCGCTGAATATCGCTTCGGGGCGGCCGATCACCATCGGCGCGGTCGCCAGCGCCTTGGCCGCGGCGCGCGGTGGTCCCGAACCGGTGATCACCGGCCGCTATCGCCCCGGCGATGTGCGGCATATCGTCGCGAGTCCCGACCAGGCGCACCGCATTCTGGGCTTCACCGCGCGGGTGGATCCGCTCGACGGCCTCGCCGAGTTCGCGTACGCACCGCTGCGCGCGGTCGCCGGGGCGGGTGCGCCGGTGGCGTAGTTCAGTTTCCGTTCAGCGGCAGCCGAACTTCGAAGCGGCAACCCTGCTCGCGATTCTCGGCGGAGATGTCGCCGTGGTGGGCTTCGACCAGGCCGGCGGCAATCGCCAGACCCATACCGCTGCCGGAAGACACACCGTCGGAGGCGACGGGGGAGCGAGCCGCGGTGCCGCGATAGGCAACCTCGAATATCCGTGGCAGATCGGCTTCGGAGATCCCGGGGCCGGTGTCGTCGACGCGCGCCCAAGCCTGCCCATTGGATGTGCCAGCGGAGATCGCGACCTGGCCGCCGGGCGGGGTGTGGGCGATCGCGTTGGAGACCAGGTTGGTCAGCACCCGGCCGAGGGCTCGATCACTCGCCGCGACAACGATTTCGGAGTCGGGCTGCTCCGCGCGCAATTGGACTTCGGCGCGTTCGGCATTCGGTCGGTTGGCGGCCAGCACCTCATCGATCAACTCGCGCAGATCGACCGGCTCCAGTTCCAAACGCAATGCACCCGCATTGATCTTCGACATTTCGAACAGATCGTCGACCATGACCGACAGCCGATCTGTTTCGCGCACAATTTGTTCCGCATAACGCGCCACATCCTCGGTGCCGGTGACCACGCCGTCGGAAAGTCCCTCGGCCATCGCGCGGATACCGGCCAGCGGGGTTCGCAGGTCGTGGCTCACCCAGGCGACGAGTTCGCGGCGCGAGCGCTCGGCCATCCGCTCTTGCTCGCGGATCTGTTTCTCCCAGACCGTCTTTCGGGCCTGCTCGCGCCCGAGCAGCAGGGCGGCGGGCACAGTGACCGCCGCAACGACCGCGAGCACGACCGCCGTGCGCTCGAGCTCATCGGTGAACATCAACCCGCTGACCCCGATAATGCCCGCCAGCGTGGACAGCGTCGGGATCAGCACCAGCACCGCCATGCTCGCGGTCATGGAGCGATTGCTGGTGGCGCGCAGGATCGCCGCGCCGATCGCGACGATCGGGAGTGAGCAGGCCAGCACGTAGCCGATCAATTGAAGGGTGTTCTCAGGCACTGGATTCTCCATTCCGGCCCCAGATATAACCGCGGCCCCACACCGTCTCGATCCGGTGCCGGTCCCCGAGTTTCGCGCGCAGGCGCTTGATATGCACGGTGACCGTCGACAGGTCACCGAAGTCCCAGCCCCACACCTTGGCCAGCAGTTCCTCCCGGCTGAATACCTGATGCGGGTGCCGCAGCAGGAAGACGAGCAGATCGTATTCGCGCGCGGTCAGGTCGACCGGCCTGCCGTCCACCAGCACCGACTGCGAATCCGGTCGCAACTCGACCGCGCCGTCGCGCAGCACCTCCGTGCTCGGCTGCCGCGGCGTCTGCGAACGCCGCAGCACCGAGGCGACCCGCAACGCGAGTTCGCGGGCGCTGAACGGCTTGGTGACGTAGTCGTCGGCACCCGCCTCCAGACCGAGCACGCGATCGTCCTCGTCGCCGAGCGCGGTCAGCAGGATGATCGGGGTGTCCGGACGTGGCCCGGAACGTACCGCGCGGCAGATCTCGATGCCGTCGGGGGCGGGCATCATCACGTCCAGGACGGCCAGCTCGATGGGGTCGCCGGTTGGTTCGGTGAGTTGCGCCAGAGTCGATGCGCCGTCCGAGGTTTCCACGACGGTCAGCCCGTCGCGTTCGAGATAGCGCCGCACCACATCACGGACCAGCGGGTCGTCGTCGGCGATCAGAATGCACATGGATTACCAATTCGTCAGGATTGTGTGGGCGAGTACGAGCGTGCCGAGCGCTTGCAGCAATAGCCAGAGGCGCGCGGTGGACCGCGGCAGAAACGCGGTCGCGGCGAGCAGCCAGAGGTCGAACGGCAGCCAGATGCGCTCGGTCTCCGCTTTGCTCAGGCCACTGAGGTCTGCCACCAATATCGCGCACAATGCCGCCGCTACCAAGAGCGCGGTCGCATCGAACGGTCTGCGCAGCGCACTCGGTATACCGGCGGCGGTGGCCAAGCCCACCGCGCAGACGGTGGCGGCGAGATTCGCCCAGACCCAGTACGCGTACGGACGCTCGGAGGCGATGCCCTGGTAGTAGCGCTCGACCACCAGGTGATAGCCAGCCAGCCACCAGAAACCGGCCAGCGTGAACGCCGTCACGACGATCAGCGCGCCGAGTACGGCGGGCAGCAGCGGCCGGATCGTTCGGCCCGCAATGAGGACCGCGGCAGCGGGAAGCGCCATGATCACGAGGCCGTAGCTGAGGTAGATGCCGAGCCCGAAGAGCACACCGGCGGCAATGGCGACCCACCGCCGCCGGACCGCGATCGCCAGCAGCGCCACCGCCCATGCCGTGAGGCCGGCGAACATGGCATCCGCCGAAACCGCGATCCACACCGCGGCGGGAGCTATTGTCAAGAACGGCAATGCTTTTCGTGCTCGATCCTCGGCACCGAGCGCGCGCAGCGTGACCGCGACCGCGACGACCGCACTGGATCCGATCAGCAGACATGCCACCCCCGCCCAACCGCCGCCGCGCAGGCCGATGCGATCGAGTACGACGAAGAACAGCAGCGCGCCAGGTGGATGCCCGGAGACATGGGTCGTCCAGGAATCCGGTTGGAAGTCCAGGATGCGGCCGGAGAATCCGCGCAGCATGGACGGGATATCGCGGACGCCGGGGACCTCGTGCAGATATTCGTGGCCGTCGGTGAGTCGTCCGGCGAATCCGCGCTGCCAGCCGTCGACCATGGCCAAGGCGAACGCCCAGGTCAGAGCGGTCGCCCAAGACACTGCGAGCAACCGTCGCCAGGGCAGCGACTCGGCCGTCGCCGGTCCGAACCGGATGACCAGTATCGCGATCGCGATGGCCGGGACCGAACCCCAGCCGACATGCGGCAACCAGTTGCCGAAGATCGGTGCCGAACCCGCGTAGAGCTTGCTCCGCCAGTGTTCGCTGGCAATTCGCGGCACCAGGAATGCCGCCACGGTGAGCGCGGCGGCAATGCCTGCCCCCAGATACTCGCCAGGTATCCGGCCGCGGGCGGGTGCCGCGGCCTCCTTCACGTCATGCACGAACCTCACCATAGGGCCGCGATGCGTGGAAAACCGGTGCTCGAGCGGTTCTTGGCGCGGATGTCACTGTTTCGTCACCAGTTTTGCGGCATCGATTCGGCTGGGCTGGCATAGCGTCGAAAAGGTGACAGAGACCCGCCACAACCCGGACGGCGTGACCGTTGTCATCCCGTGCCGAGACGAAGCTGAGGCGTTGCCAGAAGTACTCGCGGCCATACCGGCCGGATTCCATGCGCTGGTCGTGGACAATGGCTCGACCGACGCGACGGCCGAGGTGGCCCGCCGATGCGGCGCCGCTGTCGTATCCGAGGCGCGGCCCGGGTACGGGGCTGCCGTCCAAGCCGGGATTGCCTCGGCCAGAACGGATTTGGTCGCCTTTATCGACGGCGACGGATCGATGGATCCAGCGGAGTTGCCGCCGCTGGTCGAATTGGTGCGTGCGGGCGCCGATCTGGCGGTCGGACGGCGCAAGCCGGTGCGTCGCGGTGTGTGGCCCTGGCATGCGCGGCTCGGCAATCTGGTCGTCGCGGGGCGATTACGTCGCCGATACGGGCTGCCCGTGCACGATATCGGTGCCATGCGGGTGGCTCGCCGCGCAGCTTTGCTATCCCTCGGACCGCTGCACACGCGCTCCGGCTATCCGCTGCAGTTGCTGATCGGCGCGGCAGGCGCGGGGTGGCGTGTGGTCGAGCGCGATATCGCGTATCGGCCACGGGCGGGCGGGGTTTCGAAGGTATCAGGATCGTGGCTCGGCACCCTGCGCGCCACTCGCGACTTCTTGGCGGTGCTGCGATGAATTACTTTCGGCCATCTCCCGTCGCCGCGACATTGCTTGTGCTGGCCAAGGCCCCGATCGCCGGGCTCGCCAAAACGCGTCTGACACCGCCGCTTTCGCCGCGTGACGCGGCCCGTGTCGCTGCGGCGTCGCTGCTGGATACCTTGGAATCGATGTCGCGGACTCCGGTCGCGCACCACATCGTCGCGTTCACCGGGGAGCTCGCGGAGGCGGAGTATGCGGATGAAGTAGCGAGGGCGCTGACTGCTTTCGAGGTCATCCCACAGCGCGGCGCGTCTTTCGGTGAGCGCCTGGCCAACGCGCACGCCGACGCCGCGCGGTATGGGCTGCCGGTTTTGCAGATCGGCATGGACACACCGCAGATCGGGCCGGAGGTGCTGACCTGGGCCGCCCGCGAGCTGGTGCTGCGGGCAGACGCACTGCTCGGGCCCGCCGACGACGGCGGCTGGTGGGCGCTCGGGCTGCCGACACCGCAGGCGGCGCGCACACTCGTCGACGTTCCCATGTCGACCGATCGAACCGGCGAACTGACCCGAGAAGCCGTCCAGCATTGCGCACTTCGCGTGCGCTCGCTGCCGCGCTACAACGATGTCGACACCTTCGCCGACGCGATCCAAGTGGCACGCGAATCCGACGGTCGGTTCGCGCGCTTGATTCATCAGCTGCAGCATGCCCAGTTGGCACACCGATGAGCGACATCTTCGATCTCGCGCTGGCGGGTGAGGACTGCTGGGTGCGCGATGCCGACGGCCGGCGTCATCCCCTGCGCACCCGGCGCTGGCTCGGTTTCGACGATGCCGACCGTCCGGCCGATGTGGCGCTGACCTGCTGTTGCGATGGGCCGACGCTCGATCTGGGATGTGGTCCGGGACGGTTGGTCGCGACACTGCTGCGACGCGGGATCATCGCGTTGGGCGTCGATATCTCGCCGATGGCCGTGGCCACCACCAGATTTCGCGGTGCGCCCGCCTTGCAGCGCGACCTGTTCGGGCCGTTGCCCGGCTCCGGCCGCTGGTCATACGCGATCCTTGCGGACGGCAATATCGGGATCGGCGGTGATCCGGTGCGGCTGCTGACCCGCGCGGGCGAACTCCTTGCTCGCAATGGCATCGCGGTGGTCGAATTCGCTCGTCCCGGTGCGGGTGTGGTGTCGAATCCGATTCGGCTGGAGACGAGAAACCGAGTGGGGGAATGGTTTCCGTGGGCCCGGGTGGGGATAGATCGCGCGGAAGAGCTGGCCGCGTCGGCGGGGTTCCGCATGGTGGCGGCGGTGGAGGTGTCCGGACGGCATATCGCTTGGTTGCGATGGGGCGGGCCCGCTTCGAGTAGTCGGTGGGCGTTGTGATGAAGCGCGGCAGCTGGATGGAACCGCCAGCGCGATTTCGTACGAATTTCAAGACGATCGCGCGCCCACGGGTGACATCCGCACGTGGACCCGCGGTCGCGAGTCGCGTGGGGATCGCTCTGGGCAGCGCGATATTGCTGTGCTTCAGCACCGGTTTGCTCAGCCACTGGATTCAGCATCCACCGAGCTGGTTCTGGTGGCCCGCCCATCCTGTCTGGCTGTATCAGGTAACCCAGGGCGCGCATGTGATCTCGGGTGTCGCCGCGATCCCACTGTTGCTGGTGAAGCTCTGGGCGGTATACCCCAGACTGTTCCAGCGCCCGATCATCGGTTCGCCATTACGAATTCTCGAACGCGGCTCCATCGCGATCCTGGTCGGCGCGACGATCTTCCAGCTGTTGACCGGGCTCCTCAATATCGCCCAGTACTACCCGTGGAAGTTCTTCTTTCCCACCGCGCACTACGCCATGGCCTACGTCGCCGTCGGCGCGCTGGCCGTGCACTTGGCCGTCAAACTTCCGGTAATCCGGGACGCGCTGCAACATCCGCTGGTCGAATCGCCAACCGAGCCGCCTGCCGACACCAGTACGCGGCCGCACATCTCGCGACGTGCGGTGCTGACCGGTGCTGGTGTCGCTGCCGTCGCAGCGGGGTTGGCCGTTGCCGGGCAGACGATTCCGTTCCTGCGCTGGGCTGCTGTGCTCGCGCCGCGCAGCGGGCACGGGCCACAGGGCGTTCCGGTCAACCGATCGGCTGCGGCAGCCGGGGTTGGTGACCGGGCCCGTGCTCCCGAGTACCGATTGACGGTCACCATTGGCGATCAGCAGCGCCAATTCACCAGGGACGAACTGCTTTCCCTGCCACAGACTCGGGCCCGCCTGCCGATTGCCTGCGTCGAAGGCTGGAGCGCGGGAGCCGACTGGTCCGGGGTGCGCCTGCGGGATTTGCTGGCGGCGGTCGGCGACTATTCCGGTGGCGATATCCGCTTCCGCTCGCTGGAGCAAACCGGCATCTACGGGAGTTCGATTCTCCCGCAACGTCATGCGGTCGACGACAGCACCCTGGTCGCCCTGACCATCAACGGCGAAACCCTCGATCTCGACCACGGCTACCCGTGCCGCCTCATCGCGCCCAACCGACCCGGCGTCCTGCAAACGAAATGGCTGTCCGAAATCGAGGTGCTGCCATGACCGCGGCCCGCATACTGCTTCTCATCGTCGGCAGTTGGCTCGGCTGGTACGGCATCAGCGCGTTATTCGCCCTACCGCCAACAGATCTCGACTCGGTCGCGGCCTGGTTCGCGGGCGGAATCCTGCTGCACGATGCGGTTTTCGCCCCGATCTGCGCCGCACTCGGACTCACTGCTCGCCACCTGCTGCCACCCACTTGGTGGGCCGTCACTGCCTGCGGTGCCATCTGCTCGGTCGCGCTGGTACTGATCGCCCTCCCGGTCCTCGACCGTGGCGACGGCATGCCGAGCAATCCCACCGTCCTGGACCGCGACTATCCCGTCGGACTGGCTGTCGCCTTGATCCTCGTTTGGTCGCTGGCTTTCGTCGCCCACGCGGTGGTCGGCCGGTCCCGCCGAGGGCGCGCACTCAACCAGATACCGGGCCTCCGGCCACCGCGACAGCCGAGGCTCCGCCGCCGATCCGGATCGTAGCGACGTGCTCTCCCCGAAGAGCGACGCCTACTCAGCTCCACCGTCGAACAGGCGCCAGCGGGAACGGACCCATGCCGGTTGCACGCGTCACAGCGCGCGCGGTGCTATTTCCACGAGGGAAGCGTCGGCAGCACGCCACCGAGGTCTGCGCCTTCCGACCGACCAAGGAGCCAGGCGAGCAGCGCAGATGCGGGCCCGCTGACGGTGTGGTCCGCAGAGCTGCTCCCGATGGTCGCGGTGAAACCTGTATCCGTCGTACGTACCTCGAACGCCGGATCACCCTCAGCAGCAAGCGCTTTCGTCAAATCAGCGACGGCCCGCGGAAGCAGCCGAGCAACGAAATCCGTTGGCCAGTCCCCTGGTCGGTAGCCGGCTGCCAGATCCACATGATGGATCTCTACCTCTTGCAGCCGCATCCAAATGACCTCGGTCGCCGGAATGGGCCGCCCCTGCCTGGTCCGCACCGTCGCCGTCCAGGCCTGCTCGGGAGTGCTCTGCGCAAGCGCCAGCCAGCGATCGGCCGCCGCCTGGTTATCGGCCAACTGCTCGGCGAGCGGTCGCGGCGCACCAGCCTCGATATCGGCATCCCGGATGAACATGCTCGCGTATTGCGGTGTTTCGATCCCGGTCCGTGCCCAGAGCAACAAATTGACCAGACTGTCGGCATTGCGCGCGAGGTGTGCGAGCACATGCCCGCGCGTCCATCCGGGCAGCAATGATGGCGCGGTCATGTCATCGTCGAGCCCACGAATGGTGTCGAGCAGACGGTTCGTCGCCGCGGCGACGGTTTCGAGCTGAACGGTGGTCTCCGGCGCGTCGCTGGTCACCCGATCGACATTAGCGATCCGAGCCCGGAACCGTCGCGCAAATCGCGTCGGCCTCGATCTCCACCAGCAGCGCGGGCGTGATCAACGCCTTGATCTCATACATCGAGGCGGCCGGACGGATATCGCCGAATACCTCGGCATGCGCCTTCGCGACCTCGGGCCAGCGGGCGATATCGGTGACGAAGATGCGCGTCCGAACAACATCGGCCAGGCCGGCACCGGCCTCGGTGAGTGCGGTGCCGATGCGGCGCAGTGCTTCCCGAGTCTGCTCACCGATATCGTCACCGCCGACCGCATTGCCGCCGGGCAGCGAGGCCGTCGTGCCACTGACGGCCACGGTATCGCCGACGCGAACCGCGCGCGAGTAGCCGACGATATCCTCGAACTCCGAACCCGACGCGATATTCATCCGATCACCCATCCCGACAGCATGACACCAACTGGTCATTTGGACGTAGGGCATTTGTCGGGCAACTGCGGTAGGCAGACATCGTGAAAGCGCACCCACGTATCACCGCGGCCGCCGTCCTCTGTGTGGGCGTGCTGGCCGGCTGCTCGTCCTCGGATACCAAGGCCGACTTCACCGTGGCCAGGGACCAGCCGCTGGTCATCTCCCCGGACGACCTGCTCGCCGCCACCGGTGGCACCGCCGCCGTGACGATCGCCGATCCAGCACAGGGCACGCTGATCCGCCGCCTCGACGGCACACTGATCTACCAGCCGAAGGCGGGCTATACCGGCACCGACGAGCTGAAGGTCACCACTACCGACGCGGTTCGCCTATACACCACCGACATTCCACCGCTCGGCGAATTCGGCGGCACCACTGTGCAGGGCAGCGGTTACGGCTCGGCATGGACGTCGGTGCCGGGCGCGCCGGACGAGTTCTACGGACTCACCGATCGCGGCCCCAATGTCGACGGTCCCGGCAAAAACGAGAAGCTCACCCCGGCACCGGGTTTCGTGCCGAAGATCGGTCGATTCAAGCTGGTCGGCAATCGCGCGGTCCTGCAATCGACGATCGAACTGCACACCGCCGACGGCACCCCGTTCAACGGTCAGGTCGACGTCGCCGCGAGCACCGGCGAAACCATCAAGGACCTCGCCGGAACTGTCCTGCCGCCCACCGATCACGGCCTCGATCCCGAGGGGCTGGTCGCCCTAACGGACGGCACCTTCTGGGTCGCCGACGAGTACGGCCCATTCCTGGTGCATTTCGACGCCAAGGGGACTGAGCTGGAGCGATTGGCCCCGGGATCCGGTCTGCCCAAAGAACTTTCGCTGCGCACCCCGAATCAGGGCATGGAGGGCCTGACCAGCACACCTGACGGCGGCACCCTCGTCGGCGTCGTACAGAGCGGCCTGAAAACCCCCGGCCTCGACGGTTCGGCCAAGGACGTCCCGATGACTCGCATCGTCACCGTCGACCTGAAGACCAAGGCGGTCAAGGAATTCGTTCTCCCGCTGCAGGACCCGAAACGCACCAAGGTCGCCGACTCCGAGATCACCGCGCTCAGCGCCACCACCTTCCTGGTCGACGAACGCGACGGCGAACTGCCCCCGAAGGCCGATAAGAAGCTGTGGACCGTCGATATCTCCGGCGCCACCGACGTCGGCCCGGATTCGAAGGTCCCGGGCGCACACTACGATCCGGAGCGCGGTGGCCTCCAGGTCGACGGCAAGCCGCTGGAAACCCTGGTCGGCCCCGTTTCGACGAATGACGCGATAGCGGCATTGCAGAAGACAGGTATCACCGCGGCCGCCAAGACCGCGAGCCTGGATTTCGCCGCCCTGGTCACGAGCCTCGATGCCGATGGCAAGTTCTTCGGTCACGACAAGATCGAGGGCCTCGCCACGCTCGACGGCGGCAAAACCCTCTACATCGCCAACGACAGCGATTTCGGCCTCGCCGCCAGCAAGGGCGACCAGCCGCCGTTCGGCCTGAAACCCAAGACCCTGCCGAACGGCCTGCAGGACACCGGCGAAATCCTTCAGGTCGACACCACGAAATTGCCCGCGAAACTCGACACCCGCACGGTCCGGATCAAGGTCGACTAACCCGAATCGCTCTCGACCCATTCGCGGCCTTCCAGAATCACCGCGGCGGCCAATGTGATCAGCCACAGCGACATCGATCCGACCTGGATCCGCTGGGCGATCCCGAGCGCGTAATTGCCGGTCAGGTTGTCGGCGACCAGCATCCACACGGTCGCCGCCGACCCGATCACCAGGACCACCACCCCGGCCTCGCGCAGGATCCGCCAGCGGCGATATCGGAAGGCGGCCACGCTGAACGCGAAGGTCGCGATGGCGATCGCGGTGACCGCGATGGTGCTGGTCAGCGCGTGCGGCTGATGCAGTTGCGGGAACAGTTCGCTGCCACCGCATTGGGCGCTGTCCTGTGCGGTGCAATCGCGCAGCGGAAGCAGCACATCGCCGATGGTCGCGGCGCCGAAGCAGAACAGCGCGACCCAGCCGATGGTGGTGAATCGGCGGCGCGGAAACAACAGCAGCCCGGCGATCGCGGCCGGCATCAGCAAGGCGCCGACGATCTTGTCGGCGGTCGCGAACAACTCGCGATGCGGTTTGCCCTCGGCATCGAGCTCACTGAGAAAGGAGTTGACCGGATCGACATCGATCTTCAGCACGAACTCCAGCAACCATGACGAATAGCAGAGTCCGGCGATCGCGATCGCGACCGCGATGAGCCCGCAGGCCACCCGGACGTGTCGTTCGGCGAGCCTCCGGCGATCAGTCACTGGACCATTCTCCGTCTCCTCGTTGGTCCGGTGTTCAACAGTAGGTGCCTGTGTCCGCACCGACAGGTCTTTCACACACCGCATTACCAACTCGAACACAGGGATCTGTCAGGTCCATACCCGATGGTTGGTAGATCTGAGGAGGTCACCATGATCGCAATCACAACGGCCATCGCCGGAATGCTGGTGCTGACGGTAATGGCGGTGTCGGGCTACTTGGCCGCGCACGCGCCTCGTTCGCTGGTTCGGGTGCGGGTGCGGGAACACCACTAGCGCCGCGCGGCCAATACGGTCTGGATCCGGTCGGCCGCCACAATGGCGTCCTCGTGTTCCCACACTCGGATCACCAGCCATCCCTCCGCCGCCAGCGCCGCATCGGTGGCCCGGTCACGGGCCACATTGCCGGTCAATTTGTCCGCCCACCACTGTGCGTTGTTCTTCGGATCGGTCGCGTGCTGCGGGCACCGATGCCAGAAACATCCGTCCACATACACCGCGACGCGCAGCCGGGGAAACACCAGATCCGCCCGACGACGCTGCCCGCGCACAGGTGCGCGATCGACGAAATAGCGCAATCCGCGCCGATGCAATTCCCGGCGCAGCGCGAGTTCGGGCCGGGTCCCGACGCGCCGCTGGCGGGCCATCCGCGCACTGGTCGCGGCGTCGGTGAGCGGACGCCGAGCCGGGTTCATGATGTACCGAACCTCATGCCGCCCAGCCGCCCATCCGGTCCAGATGACTCTCCACATCGGCCAGAAATCCGGGCGGGAACCGTAGATTGCCCATTCCGGTGCGCCGCAGGAAGCCCGCCGTCGCGCGGGCCGAGAGCAGCCGCGAATCGGTGAGGAAATGGTGCAAGTCCTCATACGGCTCATGCACCGGCCAGGTCGAAACCGGCACCCGATAGGCGCTGCCCGCACGACCCCACGCGGCAACCGGCCACGGCCGTCCCTGCGGCAACGGCTCATCGCCGGGAATGGGGTCCAGCGGATCGGCCAGCCGGGCCCCGACCCAGGACGCCATCCGCACACTCACCGCATTGCCGATCAGCTTCCACCGGTGCCCGTGCCGAATTCCGGGCACCGTGGTCGCCGGTTCGGTCCAGTCGGCGTCGAAGCCCTGTAGGCGTTCGCCGTCGATGATGCCCGGCGTGACGATCTCACCCGATGGCAACCGCACCGCGGGCGGACTCGCGATGCCGAGCGCCGAACCACCCTTGAGTGTCGGGATCGCATTGACCGCCCAACCGAGCCCGCGCACACCCTCGGTCCAGTAGAAGCCGCACGGATCCTGTTCCGGGTCACCGAGATCGAGCGGTCCGGCGTCGTCGGCGAACAGCACCCGGCGCGGATCATCGGTGCGCGAGGCCAGCATCAGCACCCGCTGACGGCGCTGTGGCAGCCCGAACGCGCGCGCGTCCACCACCCGGTATGCCCAGGTGTAGCCGAGCTGCTCCAGCGCGCTCGTGATGTGCCGCATGGCCGCCCCGCGACCCAGCTGCAGCATGAACGGCACATTCTCGATCAACAGCCAGCGCGGTCCACGCCGACGGCGCACCAGCCGGAACACCTCGTCCACCAGACCGGAGCGATTACCGGTGATACCCGCGGTGCGTCCGGCCTGCGACAGGTCCTGGCAGGGAAATCCGGCGGCGACCAGTTCGGTCCCGGCGGGCAGGGCGCGCAGCCGAGTGATGTCCCCCTGCAACGGAATTCCGGGAAAGCGCGCGGCGAGCACCGCCTGCGCACCGGGATCGATCTCGCACAGCAGCTCGGTATGCCAGCCGTGGTGGCCAAGGCCGAGCTCCAGCCCGCCGATACCGGCGAACAGCCCGACCATCCGCCCGCCCGTCACAGTCATCCCTTCTCGCGGTTGCTCGCGGATCGCTCGGAACCACCAGCGCTGCGTATCCGGTCAGAGGTTACTCGAGCAGTAGATGCGACGACCAGCGACGGCCACGGTAGTCTGTCGAGCACCTGATTCGCCCACAGTGCTCACGGTCGGATCACGGTTTGCTCGGTCGTTCGATGGCCTTCCACGCGCGGTTCCCGGTTTATCCCAAGAGTGACGCCAGGAAAGTGAGCGAAATGCAGATTCCGTCTACCAAGAACGGGAACTATCCCAACGTTGTCGTGACCAGTCTGGCGGCGACCACCTCGATCGCCGGTGATGTCGACTCCACCTGGAAGGGCCTGCTCAACGGGGAAAGCGGCATCGATGTCCTGGAGGACAGTTTCATCGAGCAGTTCGAGCTACCAGTGCGCATCGGCGGACATCTGAAGGTCAAGCCGTCGGATTGCCTCACCAGGCAGGAGACCCGACAGCTGTCGTATGTGGAGCAGATGGCCGTGGTGCTGGCCCGCGAGGTCTGGCGCAATGCGGGTAGTCCCGAGGTGGACAAGAACCGTCTCGGCGTCGCCATCGGCACCGGCCTCGGCGGCGGCGAATACATCACCGCCGCGCGCGACCGGCTGCAGAACGGCGGCTACCGCAAGGTGTCGCCGCTGACCGTGCAGCGCATCATGCCCAATGGCTCGGCCGCCTGCGTCGGCCTGGAGCTCGGCGCGAAAGCGGGTGTGGTGACGCCGGTCTCGGCCTGCTCGTCGGGTTCGGAGGCGATCGCCAATGCCTGGCAGATGATCGTAATGGGCGATGCCGACATGGTGGTCACCGGCGGTGTCGAGGGTTCCATCCAGGCCGTGCCGATCGCGGCATTCACCATGATGCGCGCCATGAGCACCCGCAACGAGGACCCGAGGGCGGCCTCGCGACCGTTCGACAAGGATCGCGACGGATTCGTCTTCGGTGAGGCGGGCGCGATGATGGTCATCGAAACCGAGGAGCACGCCAAGGCGCGCGGCGCGACGATTCACGCGCGGCTGATGGGCGCCGGAATCACTTCCGATGCCTTCCATTTGGTCGCACCCGATCTCGATGGCAAGGGCGCCGCGCGGGCCATGACCAGGGCCATCCAGAAGGCCGGGATCAGCAAAAACGATGTCGGCCACGTCAATGCGCACGCGACCGCGACCCCGATCGGTGATACCGCCGAGGCGCAGGCGATCAATGCCGCGGTGGGCGACCATGTTTCGGTCTACGCGCCGAAATCCGCACTTGGCCATTCCATCGGCGCGGTCGGCGCTCTCGAATCGGTGTTGACGGTGCTCTCGGTGCGCGACGGAATCGTTCCGCCGACACTGAATCTGGACAATCAGGATCCGGAAATCGAGCTCGACGTGGTCAAGGGCCAGGCCCGACCCGGACGAATCGACTACGCCGTGAACAACTCGTTCGGTTTCGGCGGACACAACGTCGCGATCGCCTTCGGGCGGTACTGAGCAAGTCGGGAAGGCGCACCTGCTAGCCTTCCCGACACTTCGTTATCGACCTGTGTTCGGTGTAATCGCACGGCCTGAGTGCCTGCGTTGGCAAAAGGATAAGGCGATGATCGACGAGACCTTCGACGACTATTTGGACGATCAGGGCAATATCAAAATCCGCGGCGATAAGACCCTGATCGACTTCGTCGACAAGCACAGCGCGGAGAACGGCGACGAGCTCGCCTACCGCTACATCGACTACTCGCGCGAGCGCGACGGCGAGTACATCGAATTGACCTGGCACCAATTCGGCGTACGGCTGCGTGCCGTCGCGGCCCGGCTGCAACAGGTGACCCGGCCGGGTGATCGGGTGGCGGTGCTGGCCCCTCAGGGGTTGGACTATGTCGTCTCGATCTTCGCGGCGGTCTACGCGGGCAATATCGCGGTGCCGCTGTTCGATCCGGAGGAGCAGGGCCATACCGATCGCCTGCACGCGGTGCTCGCTGACTGCGTACCCTCGGCGATTCTGACCGTCGGTTCGTCCGCCGCGGGTGTGCGGAACTTTTTCCGGCACCTCCCTGCGGCGCAGCGTCCGCGCATCATCGCGGTGGACGCGATTCCGGACAGCGTCGGCTCGACCTGGGTGCGACCGGAAATCAATATCGACAGCGTTGCGTATCTGCAGTACACCTCGGGTTCCACCAGGACCCCGGCCGGTGTCGAGATCACCCACCGCTCCGTCGGCACCAATCTGCTGCAGATGATCGATGCCATTGGGGTGCAGGAGAACTCGCGTGGCGTCACCTGGCTGCCGCTCTTCCACGATATGGGTCTGCTTTCGGTGATCCTGCCGACCATCGGCGGCGGATTCATCACGATCATGTCGCCGAGCGCATTCGTGCGGCGGCCGTATCGCTGGATCAAGGAACTGGCGGCGGCCTCCGACGGCGCCGGAACCTTCGCGGCCGCACCGAATTTCGCATACGAGCATGCGGCGGCAAGGGGTAAGCCGAAAGCCGGTGAGGACCTGGATCTTTCGAATGTGATCGGGCTGATCAACGGCAGCGAGCCGGTTTCGGTGTCGTCGATGCAGAAATTCAACGAGGCCTTCGCGCCGTACGGTCTGCCGAAGACCGCGCTGAAGCCCTGCTATGGCATGGCCGAGGCGACGTTGTTCGTTTCCGCGACCAGGGCCGAGGACGAGGCGAAAGTCGTCTATGTCGATCGCAATGAGCTCAATGCCGGTCGGATGGTGGAAGTGCCGAAGGGCACGCAGAATTCGATCGCACAGGTGTCCTGCGGATATGTGGCGCTCTCGCAGTGGGCGGTGATCGTCGATCCGGAGACCGGCATCGAACGCGATAATGGCGAGGTCGGCGAAATCTGGCTGCACGGCGACAATATGGGCATCGGGTACTGGGGTCGGCCGGATGAAACCGCCGCGACCTTCCACAACATCCTGGCGCAGCGACTATCGGAGGGCAGCCACGCACAGGGCACCGAGCCGGACGCGAAATGGATGCGCACCGGTGATTTCGGCGTCTACCTGGATGGCGAGTTGTATATCACCGGCCGGGTGAAGGACCTGGTGATCGTCGACGGGCGCAACCACTATCCGCAGGATCTGGAATTCTCGGCACAGGAATCCAACACCGCACTGCGGCCCGGATTCGTCGCGGCATTCTCGGTGCCCGCGAATCAATTGCCCGCATTGGTATTCGAACAGGGCAGCCGTTCCGGACTGGCCTTCGATGCCGATGACACCTCCGAGCAGCTGGTCATCGTGGCCGAGCGCGGCACCGGTGCGGCGAAGCTGGATCCGGAGCCGATCGCCGATACCGTGCGTGGCGCGATCGCGCAGCGCCACGGCGTCACGGTGCGCGATGTGCTGCTGGTTCCGGCGGGGTCGATTCCGCGCACGTCCAGCGGGAAGATCGCCCGGCGGGCCTGCCGCGCCGCGTATTTGGAGGGCACATTGCGCGGCGGTTATCAGCAGCAGGACTTCCCGGACGTGCCGGTGGATCAGCCGCATTCGACCGTCTGAGCTCGGGTTATTCGACGGTACAATGGAAGCAACGGCCATCGGCGCCCGGGAATCCGGGCGCCGATGTCGTGTGCGGTGACGCGGGGGGTTGACCTCGAGGTTACTCGAGGTTGTTGGCTGTGGACGTGGCGGAAAATCGGTTGGCCGATCTCGGGACTGATGCCACGCTGAAATGTCGGACCCCGATGCGAACATCACCGGGGATCCGTTCGCGACACAGCCAATCCAAGACGATCACGAGGGGGAGCTTTGTCCGTCACGCTCGATACGCCATCGGCCGACACGGAGGTCGATAGACCGGAGCGGCCCGCCGCCGTGGTGCCGGGCCGCCTGCAATCGCTTCGCCGGTTCTGGCCGTATCTGCGCCCACATCGGTTCGCGCTGCTCGGCGCCACCACGCTTGCGGTGCTCGCCACCTTGACCGCGATCATGCTTCCGCTGGTCATCGCACGAATTATCGACGGTCCGATCCAGCGGCGCGATTTCGGCGGCGTGCTGCTTCCGGTGCTGTTGGTGCTGGCGCTCGGTCTGCTGGAGGCGTGCGGCGTATGGGGTCGGCGGTGGCTGATCGCGAAGCCAGCGGCCCAGTTCGAGATCGATATGCGCGCCAAGATCTTTCGCAAGCTGCAGACGCTGTCGATCGGACGTCACGATGCCTGGGAGTCCGGCCAGCTGCTTTCGCGCGCGGTCGACGATATGAGCACCATGAAGCGGTTCGTCGCATTCGCCGGGCCGTTCCTGATCATCCACTTCATCGTGATCCCGATCGGTCTGGTGGTGCTGTTCGCGCTGAGCTGGCGGATCGGGTTGACCTTCGCGGTCATCGCGATTCCGCTGTCCTATGTCTGCCTGCGGTTCGAGCGGCGCTACGGCGTGGCCTCGCGGCGCTCCCAGGATCAGGCCGGTGACCTGGCCACCACGGCCGAGGAGTCGGCACAGGGCATCCGGGTGCTGAAGGCATTCGGTCGCGGTGCGTTCTTCGGCGGGCGGTTCACCGCACAGGCGCGGGAATTGCAGCAGACCGAACTGCTCAAGGTGCGGCTGGACGCCACCCTCTGGTCGGCAATGGTGTGTCTGCCGCAGTTGGCCATCGCCTTCGCGCTCGGCTACGGCGGTTACGCCGTCGCACACCACACGATGACGCTCGGCACCCTGGTCGCGAGCATCACACTGGCGACCTTCCTGCAGTGGCCGATCATCTGGACCGGCTTCCTGCTCGCCGAGTGGAACGATGCGCGCACGGCGGCGGACCGGTTCTGGGAGATCATCGACACCCCGGTCGAAATCACCGATCCCGCGGATCCGGTGGCATTGCCGAAGCGGATCGTCGGCGAACTGACAATGCATGGCGTGCGTTTCGCCTTTCCGGACGCGAAGGGCGAAGTACTGCAGGATATTTCGCTGAAGGTGCGCCCGGGTGAGACGGTGGCGCTGGTCGGTGCGACCGGTAGCGGAAAGACGGCGCTGCTCAATCTGATTCCGCGGCTCTACGACGTCACCGACGGCGCGATCACCATCGACGGCATCGATATCGCATCGATGCGGGTATCCGATCTGCGCTCGCTGGTCTCGGTGGCTTTCGAGGAGCCGGTGTTGTTCTCGGCGAGTGTGCGAGAGAACGTCGCGCTCGGCGATCCGGAAGCCACCGATGACGATGTGCGGCGCGCGCTGGATGTCGCCCAGGCCACCGATTTCGTGAACGATCTGCCGTGGGGACTGGACACCCGAATCGGTGAGCAGGGACTGAGCCTGTCCGGCGGCCAGCGTCAGCGGCTGGCGCTGGCCCGTGCGGTGCTCGCACGGGCGGGCGCGGGGGAGCGGCCGCGAATCATGGTGCTCGACGATCCGCTGTCCGCACTCGATGTGGAGACCGAGGAACGCGTACAGGAACGGCTGCGCACGGTTTTGGCCGGTGCCACCACACTGCTCGTGGCGCACCGACCTTCGACCGCGGCACTGGCCGACCGGGTAGCGCTGCTCGCCGACGGCCGGATCGTCGCCGAGGGCGCGCACGATCAACTACTCAAAACCAGCAGTCGCTACCGCGAACTGATGGGAGGTGAATCATGACCACAACCGAAACCGCCGTCCCCGCCGACGATTCGGCCGACCGCGACGAGGTCGCCGACTGGCGCGGCATCGCCAATGAGGACAAGGCGGTCACCGAGACCGGAAATCTGGTGTTGGCCAGCCGATCTCGGCGTTTGCTGCTGAGCCTGGTCCAGCCGTATCGCAAGCTCGCGGTGTTCGCCCTGCTGCTGATCGTGATCGACAATGCGGCGATGGTGTCGGCGCCGCTGTTCGTCGCGCACGGGCTCGACACCGGCATTGCCGAGGGTGTCGCGGGGAACTGGGCGCCTTTGGCGCGCACCGTCGCCGGTTACCTCTGTTCGGTCGGGGTCGGCGTCTTCACCACCTTCGTATTCCTGCGGATCTCCGGAAGGCTCAGCCAGAGTGTGCTTTTCGATCTGCGGGTCCGGCTGTTCGCGCATATGCAGCGGCTCAGCGTGGCCTTCCACGAGCAGTACACCTCCGGCAAGGCCGTCGCGCGACTGACCGGGGATATCGAAACGCTGCAGCAACTGCTGGAGAGCGCGCTGAATCAGGCGCTGAGCGCGATCCTTTCGGTGCTGACCATCGCGGTGCTGCTGGTCTACCTCGATCAGACCCTCGCCGCCATCGTGCTGCTCGGATTCGTGCCATTGGCGCTGGTCACCCGCTGGGCGCAGCGCAGACAGCGGGCGGGCTACCGGCGAACCCGCGGCGCGATCGCGAAAGTCGTGGTGCAGTTCGTGGAGTCGATGGGTGGCATGCGCGCGGTGCAGGCCTTCCGCCGCGAGGCCCGCAACGAATCGGTACTGGCCGCCGAGGACGCCGAA
This sequence comes from Nocardia sp. CA-135398, assembly GCF_050955845.1. Taxonomy (NCBI): domain Bacteria; kingdom Bacillati; phylum Actinomycetota; class Actinomycetes; order Mycobacteriales; family Nocardiaceae; genus Nocardia; species Nocardia sp. CA-135398. Next base: position 361,908 of record NZ_CP192084.1, read on the forward strand.
TACCGCCAGGCGACCACCGCCGCCATGCGCGGCATGGGCGACTACGCCGGTCTCACCAAGCTGCTCGGCAATCTGACCACGGTGATCGTCATCGTGGTCGGCGCCTGGCAGGTGATCGAGGGCAATCTCGCCGTGGGTGTGCTCGCGGCATACCTGTTGTACCTCAACGAGTTCTACGGCCCGCTCGATGAACTCGCCCAGGTATTCAACGCCTACCAGTCCGCGGCGGCGGCCCTGGAGAAGATCTCCGGCGTGCTCGAGGAGGAGCCCTCGGTTCGGGAACCGGCGGAGCCGGTCGCTTTGGCGAAGGCGACCGGTGCCGTGCGGATGGACCGGGTGTGGTTCGGCTACGGATCTGTGGCGCGGCCGATCGCGGCTGTGGCGCCCGTCGGCGACGGAGCGTCGGCCGAGGTCGAAGGCGTTGTACCGCAAGCCGAGCAGCGCGGGCGAGCGCGTCCGGTGCTGCCGGAGTTCTCGTTGGAGATTCCGGCCGGGCAGGTGATCGCGCTCGTCGGTGCGACGGGTGCGGGTAAGTCCACGCTGGCCAAGTTGTTGACGCGGTTCTACGACCCGTCCGGCGGCACGGTGACCTTGGACGGCGTCGACCTGCGCAGGTTGTCCGATGCGGATCTGCGGCGCAATGTCGTGATGGTCACCCAGGAGTCGTATCTGTTCTCCGGATCGGTCGCCGACAATATCCGGCTCGGTCGGCCGGAGGCCAGTGATGCGGAGGTGTTCGCGGCGGCGCGCGCGGTCGGGCTGTACGACTTCGTGACCGCGCTGCCCGAGGGCTTCGATACCGATGTGCGCAAACGCGGTGGGCGATTGTCGGCGGGGCAGCGTCAGTTGGTCGCGTTCGCCAGGGTGTTCCTCGCGAATCCCGCGGTGATCGTGCTGGACGAGGCGACGTCGAGCCTGGACATTCCGAGCGAACGGCAGATCCAGAGGGCATTGGAGACGGTGCTGCGCGATCGCACCGCCGTGATCATCGCGCATCGGCTCTCCACGGTCGCCATCGCAGACCGCGTGCTGGTACTGGAATCGGGTCGGATCGTCGAGGATGGCTCGCCGAGCGAGCTCATCGCGGGCACGGGCCGGTTCGCCAGCCTGCACGCGGCATGGCGTGAGTCGCTGGTGTGATGCGGGCGCGTGCGTCGCTTACGGTAGATATGTGACGAACCCAGACCTCGGCCCCGACAGCCAACCGGCGACATCGCGGTGGCCGGCGATCCTCACGTGGCGCGCGCACAACGCGTCGCGGATGGAGTCCGTCCGCGTGACGCTCAACGGCAACCGCATCCGCGCCGCCGGTCGCATGATCGGCGGCGCATGTGCCGACCATCCCGCGTTCAGTGCGTCCTATGACCTGGTCACCGACGAGAACGGTGTCACAAAGCGGCTGTCGCTGCGCAGCACCACCGCCGCGGGCGAACGCCAGGCCTCGATCGCCAGGGACGAGGAGAACTACTGGCTCGTCGACGCCGGTGGCGGGCATGTCCGCTCCACCTTCGCGGGCGCTCTCGATGTCGATGTCGTGCTCAGCCCGTTCTTCAACACCCTGCCCATCCGCCGCTTCGGCATGCAGAACGCCGTCGAGAACATCCAGGTCCCGGTCGTCTATGTCCGCCTGCCCGACCTGCTGGTCCAGGAAGCCAGCCTCACCTACAGCAGCGGAGCCACCGGCATCAGCGTGCTGTCTCCGGTCTCCAGCGCCACCGTCACCGTCGACGGCGACGGGTTCCTGCTCGACTACCCGGGTCTCGCCGAACGCATTTGAACGGCGCGCCGCGATCAGTCCAGTTTGGTGATCACACCGCCGCGCTGGCCTGCCTCGCGCAGTGCCTCGAGCCAGTTGTGGTCGCCGGGGCGGATATCGGTGATCTCCCAGCGCTGCGTGGTTTCATAGCGTTCGCGGCCGTCGTGCCCAGCTTCGACCAGGTCTACCAGGGTGGCTTCGTCGCGGAGGCTGTCGCGGGCGGCGGTCAGCACGGTGAGCGTCTCCTCCAGCACGTCGAGTAGGGCGGTGGCGTTCGGTTCGCAGATGGCGCGGACCAGGTCGGGGGCGGTCGCGGCGACTCGGGTGCCGTCGCGGAACGAACCCGCGGCCAGTCCGAGCGCCAGGTCGCCGCCCGCCGCACCGGCCACCGCCAGCGCCTCGGCCAGGACATGGGGCAGGTGGGAGATCCGGGCCACCGCCCGGTCGTGTTCGTCCGCGACCACCGGTGTGACCACCGCGCCGCAGGCCAGCGCCAGCCGCACCACCCGAAGCCAGGGTTCTGGATGGGTGCCCTCGTCCACGCCGACCGCCCACGCCGCAGCACGGAACAGGCCGGGATCGGTGGCCGCCCAACCGGATTCGGAGGTACCGGCCATCGGATGCCCGCCGACATAGCGAGCCGCGAGCCCGTGCCTGCGCACCGCCTCGGCCACCGGCGCCTTGACACTCACCACATCGGTGAGCGAGCAGCGCGGCGCGAAGGTCGCGACTTCGGCGAGGATGTGGTCCACCGCGGGCATGGGCACCGCGACCACGATCAGCGCATCGGTATCGGCGGCCCGGGTCAGCACCCCGAGCAGATCCCCAGTGACATCGAATCCGTCCGCCCGCGCACCCGCCTCTGACCTGTTGTAACCCCACGCGTCATAGCCCGCGCCGACGGCGGCGCGCAGCAGCGAACCGCCGATCAAGCCTGTCCCGAGGACACACACCGGTGCTTTCTGGTCAGGAGTCATCGGAACAGATTCGCATACGACTTCAACATTTCGGCTCGAGCCGACTACCGTTGCGGCCATGGCAGCACAGCGCTCGGGCACGAACAAGGCTGCGTCGGACGATTACGACGACGTGGAAGGGTTCGCTGTGGCGGTTGTCCGCGAAGAAGGAAAATGGCGGTGCAGTCCGCTGAGTCAGGCGGCGCTCACCGATTTGTCCGCGGCGGAAACAGAACTGAAGGCATTGCGCAGTTCCGGCGCGGTGTTCGGATTGCTGGATATCGATGACGAGTTCTTCATCGTGCTCCGGCCCGCGCCGAGCGGCACCCGGTTGCTGGTCTCGGATGCGACGGCCGCGATCGATTACGACATCGCCGCCGACGTCCTCGAGGCCCTCAATGTCGAAATTCCGGACATCGACCCGGACGAACTCGACGATGTCGAGCCATGGGAGGAGGGCGACCTCGGCGTTCTCGCCGACCTCGGCCTGCCCGAACCCGTGCTCAGCGTGATCCTCGCCGAGACCGATCTCTATCCGGATGAGCAACTCGGCATGATCGCCCAGCGGCTCGGCTTCGCCAACGAACTCACGGCAGTGCTGGACAAGCTGCCCCGCTGACGTGGGCCTGCTCGCAGACGACACCGATATGGTTCGCGCCGCGATCGCCGCCGCAGCCGATGCGGGCGATCGCGACGTACCGGTCGGTGCTGTCGTCTTCGATGCCGATGGGCGCGAACTCGCGCGCGCGGCCAATGCCAGGGAGGCCCTCGGCGACCCGACCGCGCACGCCGAGATCCTCGCCCTGCGGCGCGCCGCCGCGGTCGTCGGCGACGGCTGGCGTCTGGAACACTGCACCCTCGCGGTAACGCTGGAGCCGTGCACCATGTGCGCGGGCGCCCTGGTACTCGCCCGCGTCGGTCGCCTGGTCTTCGGTGCCTGGGAACCGAAAACCGGTGCCGTCGGCTCCCTTTGGGACGTTGTTCGTGACCGCCGTCTCAACCATCGCCCAGAAGTCCGCGGCGGCATCCTGGAAGCCGAATGCGTCGCGCTGCTGGACGAATTCTTCCGCGCCCAACGCTGAGCCGCCCGCTCCTTCGAGCGCTCGCCGAAACCGCGCTCCCACCCCCTCTACAGGCGATTTAGCGATCAGCCCCCCGTCCGGTATGGTTGTCGGCGGTGGCGTGTCCGAGCGGCCTAAGGAGCACGCCTCGAAAGCGTGTGAGGGGTAACCCCCCTCCGAGGGTTCAAATCCCTCCGCCACCGCCAAAGCCCCTCACTTGAATTGCCAGGTGAGGGGCTTTTTCTTTCCGGCAGAACGAGATCTGGGCAGTGCCTGGAGCCGAATCCGCCGATCAGATCCCGGACCACCGCCTCGATACCGTGTCATGGTCCACAAGCTGGTTCCGCCGCAACTCGCCGCCGCATACCGGCGCGGCGTCTGCCGGGTGACGACGGCAAACCACATTCCGTCGCGAGTTCGGCGGTTGGGCTATCCGGCCTCGTTTCGGCTGGCGATGTCGGCGGTGGATCACCCCCGCACTACACGCGCACGCGACATGGCTGTAATCGCCACTGCCGCTACTTGATTCAGCAATACACGCACAAGTTCTCCCGCGGGCTCGGCGCGCCTTTCCGGCCGGGTCCGGTGGATCGGTTGCCGCTAATCCACGCCCGGGAAAGCCTGGCGCACACCGATGGTGATCGCTTCGGCTTCGGCCAAACGGCGGCGTTGTACCCGCTCGAGCGCCTCCACGACGCCCGCGGTCCGATTGTCGCTGTGCGAATCGATGAACCTGACCACTTCTGGACGTCGGACGGCAATTTGGATCCTCATACCACCCATACCTCGATGGTAATGCGTATGGCTCCACAGAGATGCTCACTGATCGCGCAACCGATTTCGGTCCGCGGCTATTTTCACGATGCGCTCGGATCCTGCCGTCGCAGCACAACGGTCTGGCGGTCCAAATCGACGCCGAAGCCAGGCGGTGCGCCTTGCGCTTCTTCGTCGCGCAGCATCGACACCGAGTCCCGGTGGTCCAGTTCCAAGCGCTTGGTTCCGTAGAACATGGCGGTGAACTCGTCGGTGAAGGTGCCGGAGACGGGCGTGCGGCGTTTGCGACGCTTGCGGGTCAGGGCTTCGTAGAGGGCTACGGCCATCAGGAGCAGGATCCAGCCGGGGATGGACCAGCCCAACAAATCTGCCATGTGACACCAACGAATCCACAAGGTGCGGAGTTCCTGGGTAAAGGCGCGGCGGGCGGGTATACGGCGATTAGGCAAGCGCGGGGAGGGTGCGCTGCGCTGATGTGGCGCGGTCGAGCCGCGCGGGATTGATTCGCGAGAGTTAGATGAGAGAGCCCTATTTTCGATTCGGCAGTCTGCTGGTGCTGATCTGGCTGGTGATCGGCGTCGTCGCCGCCGGGCAGCGGCATTATTTCGACAGTGGTCCGGTCAATTGCGCCGGGTTCGGCACGATTGCGGTGACGGTGATCGCCGGTCCGCTCAACTATATGGGCGTGAATCCGAAGATCGCCGATTGCAATGTGCCCCAACCCAGTCAGTAACGCCTGAGGGGCTGAGTTCCGAGGGTTCGGCCACCCTCGGGGGCTCGGGGCGTGCTCTGCCGGGCGGCGCGACATGCCGTGCGGTCGGGCGCGCCCGCCCGCGGCTGCCACGATGCGATAATTCGCCCGAACCACAACCCGTGCGCGTAATTCGCGGGAGAGCTATGGGCGAGATGAAACTTGGCAGCGTATTGATCGTGATCTGGTTGGTCATCGGCGTTGTCGCATCCGGGCAGCGACACTATTTCGACAGCGGTCCGATCAACTGCGCGGGCTTCGGCACGATCGCCCTGACCGTCCTCGCGGGTCCACTCAATTACATGGGCGTGAACCCGAAAATCGCCGACTGCAACGTCCCGCAGCCGAGCCCTTAGCTCGGTTTCGGTGCCAGAACCCGCTGTGGTTCAGGAGCTTTCGTCGAACGCTGTCGCAGGTTCCGGGCGGCCACCGGAGGGGATGATCGGGGCGATGGCCGCGTACCGCGCGCCGAGGCCATGATGACGAGGCCGATACCGGCGCACTGAACGAGCGAGATCCTCGCCGAGCAAAAGCAGCGCCGCCGCTGGTTCCATACCGTTCAGCTCGAGGCGACCGCTGAATCCGCGATGGTCTGCGGCACCAGCACCGCGACCGGTTTCACCATCAGCAACTCACCCGGCCCGGCCATAGGTCGCGCGGGCGACGCGAGGTGATAACCGGCGACCATGGAATGCCAGGGTGACCGCCAGACCCGTTCGAGGGCGGCACAGAAACAGAGATTCATCCCAGCGACCGGCCGCCGAGTCCGATGATCTCGAATAGACGCTTGGCCAAGCCGGCACCCAGCTGGATACTGACCATAGCGGCGAGGATGAGGGTGGGCGCGAGAACCGCGTGAGCCGCGTGGCCGAATTCGCACGGCCCGAAACGTAGGTGTCCTAAGTAAATGGCAACGGACTCGTCGGCTTCTCGAAAATGGTGCTTATCTCGCCGATCAATGCCCGATTTGAAGTGATCGGCACAAGCGCTCATCGACGGCGAAGAGTGATCGTCTCGTGTACGGGTATCCGAGTGGTACGCGAGTGCGAAAGGAAGCGATGACGATGCGCGAGCGTGTGACCCACCGGAGACAAGCGCCTTCTGCCGGTGCGCGAATTTTTGGACTGCTTCTGCTGCTCTGGCTGGTCATCGGCGTTCTCGCCGCTGGTCAGCGCCACTATTTCGACGGCGGCCCGATCAACTGTGCTGGTTTCGGCACCATCGCCGTGACGGCGCTGGCAGGTCCGCTCAACTACATGGGTGTGAACCCGAAGGTCGACGAATGCAACCTGCCGCAGCCTAGCCAGTAATGTCCAGGCTCCCATTGGAATTCGCCATCAATCTATCGAAATCCACTGGGAGCGCTCTGAATTCGTACTCAGCCGCCCCGCAGCGGCTGCCGTATCGCGTCGGGCACCGGCTGTCCGCCGCAATTCGTGCAACTCGGCCCTTCCGTCCAGCGATCAGCAATGCGGCACCGGCCGCGATCGCCGGATACGGCACAATCGGCCGTCACGAAAACCCCCGAACGCACTCGGCCCCGCACCCGAATCCGGGTGCGGGGCCGAGCAGCTCGTTCCGATCAGCTCACGCCGACCGGCACCTTGACCGTCTCCGCGGACCGCTGCTGCAGCTCACGCAGCTTCGCGCCCTCGACGTCGATATCCGGCAGGATCCGGTCCAGCCACTTCGGAATCCACCAGGACCACTTGCCCATCAGCACCAGCAGCGATGGGATCACGATCATCCGGACGATGAACGCATCGATCAATACGCCCGCGGCCAGCGCGAAGCCGAACGACTTCGCGGTGACATCGGTTTCCAGCAGGAAGGACCCGAATACCGAGATCATGATGACCGCCGCCGAGGTGACGACCCGGGCGCCGTGGTGATAACCGGCGACCATCGCATCCTTCGGCGACTTCCCGTTGACGAACTCCTCGCGCATCCGGGTCACCAGGAATACCTGGTAGTCCATGGCGAGGCCGAACACAAGGCCGATCAGCATGATCGGCAGGAAGCTGACCAGCGGATGCGGATCCTCGATCAGCCCGAGCTTGCCCTGCTGGAAGATCAGCACCGTCGCGCCGAAGGTGGCCGCCATGGAGAGCAGGAAGCCGAGCGCCGCGGTCAGCGGCACCAGGATCGAGCGGAATACCAGGATCAGCAGTAGGAATGCGGCACCGGCGACGATCGCCAGGTACGGCACGATCTTGCTCAGCAACACGTGGTCGACATCGGCGAAGATCGCCGTGGTGCCGGTGATGCCGTATTCGATGCCGTACTCGGACTGCATCTGCGCTTCGGCATCGCGGGCGTCACTGACCAGATCCTTGGTGGCCTGGTTGTTCGGACCCGACTTCGGTACGCCGTCGAGCAGCGCGCCAGCCTTGTCCTCACCACTCCATTTGGGCTCGGTCACATAATCCATGCCCGAATAGGACGCGAGCTTGGACCGCAACGCGCTCACCGCGGCCTCGCGCCGGTCGGCGGGCACATTGGTGAGATCGACCGCGACGTTCAGCACGCCATTGCTGCCCTCGCCGAATCCCTCGGTGCGCAGCTCGTAGGCCTTGCGGATGGTGGAGGTCTTGGGCTGGCTGTCGTCGCCGGGCAGGCCGAGGTTCAGACCGGCGGCCGGTGCGGCCAGCAGGCCGAGCACGACCACGCTGAGCAGCAGCGTCACCGCGGGCGCCTTGCCGATCAGACGGCCGACCCGCATGCCATTGGTGACCGACTTGTCGTCCTCGGGATCGTGCTGGGCCACGATCGGCAGCTTCGGCTTGAACAGGAACCGGCCGAACGCACCGAGTAGCGCTGGCATCAGCGTGATGGCGGTGAGCACCGCGAACGCCGCCGCGATCGCGCCACCCAATCCCATGAACGTCATGAACTGCACGCCGACGATGCTGAGTCCGCCGAGCGCGATGATGACGGTCAGACCGGCGAACACCACCGCCGAACCCGCCGTGCCGAGTGCGGTACCGGCCGCCTCTTCCGGCGAATCCTGCACTGCCAGTTCGTGTTTGTAGCGCGACACGATGAACAGCGCGTAGTCGATCGATAGGGCGATGCCGATCATCGACGCGAGGAAGGTGGTGAAGCTGGGCACTTCGATGATCGAGGTACCGAGGAAGATCAGCGAGGTGGCCGCGCCGAGGCCGACGATCGCGGTGATGATCGGCACGAAGGCGGCGACGATGGCGCCGAAGGCGATGATCATGACGACCAGCGCGATGCCCATGCCGATCTGCTCGGACTTACCGCTCGGTCCCTCGTTCTTCTGTGCGATCGAGCCGCTCATCTCCACCTGCAGCCCGGCATTGCGGGCATCGCTGGCGACGTTGTAGGCCGCCTCGCGCTGCTCGTCGGTGACGTCGGTGAACTTCTTGATGGTGAACGGGACGCTGAAGAAGGCGACCGAATCGGGATCGGTCTTGCTGAGCACGTTCAGCGGTGCGCCACTGCACTTGGAGGGATCGGGATCGGTGATGCAGCCCGACTTCTCGGCGGCCTCGATCGGATTCATCACCGGCTTGCTGTGGTCGACGATGTCGAGCGTGCCGAGTTTGGCGATGAAGGCCTCCAGCGCCGCCCGGTTCGCCGGATCGGTCAGCTTCTGCCCCTCGGGTGCGGCAATGACATAGGTGCCGGTGACGGCGTCGAATTTGAAGGCGTCGGAAGCGCCGGGAAAGTGCTTGTCGAGAATGTCGTTGGCACGGGCGGACGGTAGCGCCGGCATGCTGAAGTCATTGGTCATCGGCTCCTTCAGCTGCGCACCGAGGCCGCCGAGTAGCAGGAACAGGACAAGCCAGACCGGAAGCACTATCCATTTCCTGCGGAAAGCGAACTTTCCCCATCTATACAGATAAACGGACACGAAAGGGTTCTCCTAGCTGACCTTTTCGAGCGACCTGCAAGCGTCGCTACGGATGGGCTGGTACGTGCTGGTTCATGGCGCGTAGACAGCACTCGCGGGGAATGCCCTGCCGACCCCGCCTCCATTGACGCTTTCTGCCTACCGTGCGGTAGGTAGACTACCCAGGGGCTAAGCGGAGGTACAACCTCAATTCTGGTGGCAACGTTAGCTCGGCGCATAAGTGATGAGAGGATCATCCCATGACCGTTCGTGACGCAGGCGACACTGTTGTCGCAGGTGGCGGCACTAAAATGGCAATTCGCGATGCCGCGGTGAAGCTGTTCGGGGCCAAGGGATTCGAGCAGACGAGCCTGCGCGAGGTCGCGGATGCGGTAGGAATCACAAAGGCTTCGCTCTACTATCACTACGCCTCGAAGTTAGATCTATTACTGGCGATAGTCGATCCGATCATCGATCACATGCGCTCGGTGATCGAGGATATCGATGCGGTCCCGCACGACGAAGAGGGCATTCGCGCTGTACTGCGGGCCTATTTGCGCGGCATGATCCGCCACCGCGACGCGGGTGCGCTGTGTGTCCGCGACACCGTCGCGATCATCAATGTCATGGCCGACCGGTATCCGGACATGGTGGATTCGACTCGGGTACTGCGTGAATGGCTGGCTGGACCCGGCGCCGACGATGTCGCCAAGCTGCGCGCCAGTGCGGCACTGGAAGTGCTCGGGGTCGCGCTGTTGTCCACCGAACTAGTCCCCGGCGTGGCGGATTCCGTGGTGGAGCGCACACTGCTGGACGCGGCCACCTGTGTTCTTGCCGGCTGCCATACCGCGTAGATTCGTTCGAACACCGAAGAGGCCAGGGAGAAGCCGCCGTGCACATCACCGCGAGGGTCGATTACGCGGTGCGGACCCTATTGGAGATCGCCCGCGCACCGCAGACCCATCGTGCGTCGGATCGGGTCGCGGTGCAGGTCGCGCCGGTGGTGAAGGCAGAGGCGATTTCGACCGCGCAGCATATCCCGCCCAAGGTGCTGGAGACGATCCTCGCCGAATTGCGCAGAGCTGATCTGGTGACCAGTAGGCGCGGTCCGGACGGCGGCTATTGGCTGGCCCGGCCGGCCGCGCAGATCTCCATCGCCGATGTGATCCGCGCGATCGAGGGCCCGCTGGCCTCGGTGCGCGGGGAGCGTCCGGAGGATGTGCGGTATCCGGGTGCGGCCGAACCATTGCAGCGGGTGTGGATCGCGCTGCGGGTGAATATTCGTGCGGTGCTGGAGAATGTCTCCATCGATGACATCGCGCAAGATCGGCTGCCCGGATTCATCGGGTCGCTCACCGAGGATCCCGGTGCCTGGGCGCGGCGCTGATTCGCATCGGATCATCCGCGCCGAAAGCCTTGGACGCGAACATCGCTGCTGGTCAGGATTGTTCGAGACGCACAGCACGGATTGCCGGTAGCCTCCTTTTCATCATGCTGATCAGACTGCTTCGCACTCATCTGGCCCCCTATCGGGCCCAACTGGCGGGCGTCGTCGGCCTACAACTCATCTCGGTCATCGCGATGCTGTACCTGCCGACCTTGAACGCCGACCTGATCGATAACGGTGTCACCAAGGGCGATATCGGCTACATCTGGACCACCGGACTGTGGATGCTCGCGGTGACCGGTGTGCAGATCATCGCGTCGGCCTGCTCGGTCTACCTCGGCGCGCAGGCCGCGATGGGTGCGGGTCGGGATCTGCGCGGCGCGGTGCTGCACCGGGTCGGCACCTTCTCCGCGCGCGAGGTCGGCATGTTCGGCGCACCCTCGCTTATCACCCGCAATACCAACGATATTCAGCAGGTTCAGCTGTTGATCGTGATGTCGGCGACCATTCTGGTGATGGCCCCGATCATGTGTATCGGCGGCATCTTCATGGCGCTGCGCGAGGATCTGGGGCTGTCCTGGCTGCTGCTCATCGCGGTGCCCGCACTTGCCATTTCGATGGGCGTCATCGTGGCGAAGATGGTGCCCGGCTTCCGCGATATGCAGCGCCGGATCGATGAGGTCAACCGGGTGCTGCGTGAGCAGATCACCGGTATCCGCGTGGTGCGCGCGTTCGTGCGCGAACGGCAGGAGACCTGGCGCTTCGGGGTGGCCAACACCGAACTCACCGAATCCTCGCTGCGGGTCGGGCGCCTGATGGCGCTGATGTTCCCGCTGGTAATGCTGATCAGCAATGTCACCGCCGTCGCGGTGATCTGGTTCGGCGGACATCTCATCAACGAAGACAAAATGCAGATCGGCTCGCTCACCGCGATGCTGTCCTACATCATGCAGATCCTGATGGCCGTCATGATGGCCTCGTTCCTGGCCATGATGGCGCCGCGCGCGGCCGTCTCGGCCGATCGGATCGGTGAGGTGCTGGAGACCGAGACCTCGGTGCTGCCGCCGCGACTGCCGCAGCCGTTCAAGGGCGATCCGGCGAAGGTCGATCTGCAATTCGCCGAATTCGCCTTTCCCGGTGCGGAAAAGCCGGTGCTCTCGGCGATCCGGTTCCAGGTCGAGCCGGGGACGACCACGGCGATCGTCGGCTCCACCGGTGCGGGCAAGACGACACTGCTCAATCTGATTCCCCGGCTCATCGATGTGACCGATGGCGCGGTCTATCTCGGCGGTACCGATGTCCGTCATATCGACCTCGAAGTGCTGCGCGAACAGATCGGGCTGGTGCCGCAGAAGGCATATCTGTTCTCCGGCACCATCGCCAGCAATCTGCGCTACGGCAATCCGGACGCCACCGACGAGGAACTGTGGCGATGTCTGGAGATCGCCCAGGCCGCGGACTTCGTGCGGGATATGCCGCAGGGCTTGGAAACACCGGTCGCACAGGGTGGCACCACCGTTTCGGGTGGGCAGCGTCAGCGGTTGGCCATCGCGCGGGCGCTGGTGAAGAAGCCGCGGGTCTACCTGTTCGACGATTCGTTCTCCGCATTGGATGTCGCCACCGATGCCCGACTGCGCGCGGCATTGCGGCCGGCGACCCGGGATGCCTCGGTAATCATTGTGGCGCAACGGGTTACCACCATCCGCGATGCCGATCAGATCGTGGTGCTCGAGGACGGCGTCATGGCCGGGATCGGCACCCATGAGCAGTTGATGCGCGATTGCGCGGAATACCAGGAGATCGTCGCCTCGCAGCTCGGCGCCGATGAGGCCGTGGTGCTCGCCAAGCGCAACGGATCGCCGCCCGATCCGAGCGGCGACGGGCATCGGATCCGGCGGGAGGAGATCCGATGAGACCCGGAGCGGTGAATCCCGGTGCGCCGGATGCGAGGGCGAAATCGTTCGGTCCGTCGCTGCAGCGGCTCTTGCGCAGACTGGCGCCCGAGCGCGTGTACGTGGGCGTGATCGTCGCACTCGCGATCATCTCGGTGGTGCTGAATACGCTCGGCCCCTACATGCTCGGCAAGGCCACCAACGTGGTCTTCGACGGTGTGGTCGGGCGCCAATTGCCGAGTGGCATCACCAAAGAAGAGGCGATCCAGCGCCTGCGGGCCGCGGGCAACAACACCTTGGCCGACATGCTCGGCGCGATGGATGTCACCCCGGGTGTAGGTGTGGATTTCGGCGCGGTCGGCCGCGTGCTGATGCTGGTGCTGCTGCTCTACATCGGAGCAGGGGTCTTCAGCTGGCTGCAGTCCTACCTGCTCAATATCGTCATCAACCGCACGGTGAAGCGGCTGCGCAGCGATGTCGAGGACAAGATCCATCGACTTCCGTTGCGCTACTTCGATTCCACGCCGCGCGGTGACCTGCTCAGCCGCGTCACCAATGATGTCGACAATGTGTCGCAGACCCTGCAGCAGACCATGAGCCAGCTGATCCTTTCACTGTTCTCGGTGATCGGCATCCTGATCATGATGTTCTGGATTTCGCCGCTGCTCGCGTTGATCGCACTGCTCACCGTGCCCGCCGCGATCGTGGTCACCACGCAGATCGCCAAACGCTCCAAACCGCACTTCGTGAACCAGTGGAAGTACACCGGCATGGTGAACGCCCAGGTCGAGGAGGCCTTCACCGGGCATGAGGTGGTCACCGCATTCGGCCGCAATCGCGAGGTCGGTCGGGAATTCGATAAGCGCAACAACGATCTTTACGAGTCGAGTTTCAGGGCGCAGTTCATCTCCGGGCTGATCATGCCCGCGATCATGTTCCTCGGGAATGTCAACTTCGTGCTGGTGGCGCTGGTCGGCGGCCTGCGGGTGGCGACCGGCAATCTGTCGCTCGGTGAGGTGCAGGCCTTCATCCAGTACTCCCGCCAGTTCAGCCAGCCGCTGACCCAGATCGGCGCGATGGCCAACCTGCTGCAATCCGGTGTCGCATCGGCCGAGCGGATCTTCGAGATCCTCGATGCCGAGGAGCAGTCGCCGGATCCGGTCATGGAGAACACCCGTCCGGTCGATCGCGGCCGGGTCGAGTTCGAGGCGGTGTCGTTCCGCTACGAACCGGAGACGCCGGTCATCGAGCGGCTGTCGCTGGTCGCCGAGCCTGGACATGTGGTCGCCATCGTCGGCCCGACCGGTGCGGGCAAGACCACCCTGGTGAATCTGCTGCTGCGGTTCTACGAACTCGATGCGGGCACCATCACCATCGACGGCGTCGATATCACCGAGATCACCCGCGATCACCTGCGCTCCAGGATCGGCATGGTGCTGCAGGACACCTGGCTGTTCAAGGGCACCATTCGGGAGAACATCGCCTACGGCGATCCGAATGCGAGCGAGGCCGATATTCTCGAGGCCGCCCGCGCCGCCTACGTCGACCGCTTCGTACACGCGCTGCCGCACGGTTACGACACGGTCATCGATGAGGAGGGTTCGGGCGTCAGCGCCGGTGAGAAGCAGTTGATCACCATTGCCCGCGCCTTCCTGGCCAAACCGTCCATCCTGGTCCTGGACGAGGCGACGAGTTCGGTCGACACCCGCACCGAGGCGCTGGTCCAGCACGCGACCGCGGCCCTGCGCCGGGACCGCACCAGCTTCGTCATCGCGCACCGCCTGTCCACCATCCGCGACGCCGATCTGATCGTCGTCATGGAGGCGGGCCGCATCGTCGAACACGGCAACCACGAGCGCCTCCTCGAAGAACGCGGCGCCTACTACCGCCTCTACAACGCCCAGTTCGCCGCGGCCGCCGCCCAGGCCTGACCGGGCAACATACGTCGCATACCGGGTGGCCATCGCGCATAACGTGTGCCTTGTGCGCGATGTCCGTTGGCTGTGCGACAGCACTTGGTGCGGGGCGGTGCGACGTGCCTGAGAGGATGTACGGCGTGGTTGATCCTGGAGTTTTCTCGTTCACCGTCGGTGCCCGTATTCCGGGGCGACACGGTAGGACAGGCGTGATCAGCACACCGCACGGTGATATCGCGACGCCCGCATTCATTCCGGTCGGCACCAAGGCGACGGTGAAGGCGGTGCTGCCGGAGACCATGCGGGAACTCGGTGCGCAGGCGCTGCTGGCCAATGCCTACCACCTGTACCTGCAGCCCGGACCCGACATCGTCGACGAGGCGGGTGGGCTCAGCAAGTTCATGAACTGGCCCGGCCCGACCTTCACCGACAGCGGCGGATTCCAGGTGATGTCGCTGGGCGTCGGCTTCAAGAAGGTGCTGGCCATGGAGGCGGTCGATGTCCGAAGCGATGACGTGATCGCCGCGGGCAAGGAACGCCTGGCCACCGTCGACGATGACGGCGTCACCTTCCGCTCGCACCTCGACGGCTCGAGCCACCGGTTCACGCCGGAGGTTTCGATGGGCATCCAGCATCGGCTCGGCGCGGACATCATGTTCGCCTTCGACGAGCTGACCACACTGCTGAATACCCGCGCCTACCAGGAGAAGTCGCTGCAGCGCACGCACGAATGGGCGCAGCGCTGCATCGATGAGCACGAACGGCTGACCGCCGCGCGCACGCATCGCCCATATCAGGCGCTGTTCGCGGTGATCCAGGGCGCGCAATACGAGGACCTGCGCCGCAAGGCCTGTCGGGAACTGGAATCGCTGCGCGGCAGTGCCGGAACGGGTTTCGACGGCTACGGCATCGGCGGAGCGCTGGAGAAGCACAACCTCGGCGCCATTGTCGGCTGGTGCTGCGATGAACTGCCCGAGGACAAGCCACGGCATATGCTCGGCATCAGCGAACCGGAGGACATGTTCGTCGCGGTGGAGAACGGCGCGGACACCTTCGACTGTGTGAACCCGTCCCGGGTCGCGCGCAATGCCGCGATCTATGTCGCCGAGGGCAGATTCAATATCAATACCGCCCGTTTCCGCCGCGATTTCACCCCCATCGACGACACCTGCGACTGCTACACCTGCGCGAACTACACCCGGGCCTATATCCACCACCTGTTCAAGGCCAAGGAGATGCTGGCCTCGACGCTGTGCACAATTCACAACGAGCGCTTCACGATTCGACTCGTCGACCGGATTCGCGAGAGCATCGAGGGCGGCTACTTCGATGAGTACAAGACCGAAACGCTAGGCCGCTGGCAAGGACGCATCCGGACCCCGTGAGTCCGAGGTCCGGACGCGCACAATAACTTTCAGCTCAGGAGCGCGGGAGTTTCGCGCGGTGCGTAGCTTGGTTCGTGCTTCTTCAGGAAGGCGATTACCCGGTAGGTGATCGGCAGCACGATGACCTCGGCGAGCGTCTTCCAGACGAATCCGACGATCACGTAGTTCACGAACTGTCCCCAGCTGTCGATGCCGATGGCGGTGGCCGCGATCGAGCAGAAGATCAGCGTGTCACCGAATTCGCCGACGATCGTGGAACCGATCAGCCGCGCCCACAAGTGCTTTTCCTTGGTCTTCTCCTTGATCAGCACCAGCGACGCCGAATTGAGCATCTCGCCGACGAAGTAGCCGGACAGACCCGCCGCGACCAGCTGCGGCGTGGTGCCGATGACGGACCGGAAGGCTTCCTGATTGTCGTAGAAGGTGGCGGCGGGCAGCTCGATGGCGATCTTGAAGCAGACGACCGCGAGCAGCAGGATGGCGAAGCCGTAGTAGATGGCCCGACGGGCGGCCTTGAACCCGTATACCTCGCTGAGGACATCGCCGATGATGTAGGCCAGGGGGAACAGGAACCACGCACCGTCGGTGGAGATCGGTAGCACCTCGACGGGGCCCAGCTTCACCGAATGATCGGTGAAGAATTGGACGCCTTTGGTTGCGCAGATATTCGAGATGATCAGCGTCGCGGTGAACAGGGCGACGACGGGGGTGTAGTAGCCCCGCGCGGCGACGGCGAATGCCGCGTGGGCCGCTGCGGGGCCCCCAGATTCTGGGTGTTCTTCGACTGTTTTGGACTCACTCACGCGCTTCATCCAACCAGGTTGTGGAATAGGCTGTAGCAATGACGAATCCCGGCGATTCCGACGAATGGTGGAAACAGTACGGCGGCGAAGGCGTATCGCCGGAGGCTGGCTCCCAGGGGTCGGTACCGCAGTACCCCTCGGCGCCGCAGTACCCTTCCGCGCCGCAGTATCCCCAGCAGCCGCCTCCGCAGCCGCAGTCGTACCCGAGCTACCCGCAGCAGCCGGTGGCCGGCCAGCAGCAGCAGCCGTACCCGCAAACCCCCTCCTATCCGAATGCGTATCAGCCGTACGGCTATCCGCAGCAGGCGCAGGGGAACAACGGGCTCGCGATCGGTTCGCTGATCGCCTCGATAATCGGGCTGTGCAGCTGCGGTATCGGCGCGATCGTCGGAATCATCCTCGGTGTCATCGCGCTGAATCAGATCAAGGAGAGCGGCCAGGGGGGCCGCGGTATGGCCCTGGCCGGCATCTGGATCGGCGCTGGCGCCATCGTGCTCTGGATCGCCTACATCATTCTCGACGTAGCGCTGACGGCAACGAGTTAGTCGCTGTCGAAAACATCAGGGGCGCTCCCGTTTTCGGGAGCGCCCCTGTGTTGTACCCGGGTTTCGCGGACTGATCAGCTCTTGACGACCTGGGTGCCGCCAGCGAACTTGTCGTGCCAACCCTGCTTGTTCGGGTCCTGCGAGGTGGTGATGATCATGTAGATGATCAGGCCCAGCTCGGCCAGGCCACCGATGCACGGAATGACGCCGAGGGCGACATAGAGGTTGCGCTTCAGCGAGACCTCCGGGGTGATCTTCGCGGCGCCGCCGGGGGCGACGACCTTGAGGCCCACGATCTTCTTGCCGAGGGTGGTGCCCTGCGAGGTCTCCATGCCGACGAAGTACCCGAGCATCGCGATCGCGCTCACCAGACCCAGCACGATCTGCCCGCCGAGTCCGGAGCCGAGGATGAGCAAGATGACGACGTAGACCGGGATGCCGACGATCAGGTGATCGATGACGCGGGCGCCGATGCGGGCGCCGATATCACCGGGCTGTCCGCCGTATCCGTATCCCGGCTGCTCGCCATAGGGCTGCTGCGGGTAGGGCTGCTGCTGGCCGTAGGGATCCTGCGGCTGCTGACCGTATTGCGGCTGCTGTCCGTACTGCGGCTGCTGACCGTACTGGGGCTGCTGTCCGTACTGCGGCGGCTGCTGGCCGTATTGCGGCTGTCCACCCTGCGGGTACTGCTGGCCGCCTGGATATTGTTGCCCGCCTTGGGGATATTGGTTGGGGTCGTAGCCACCGCTTGTCATATGTGTGTCCTCGTCAGTGATCAGTAGATCGGTCGATTGCGTACGTTACGGACATCGCGCGGGTTGCAACAACCCATTCTCTTCGAGTATCCACGGTTCCTCGGTGAGATCGGCCGGGTCGAATCGATCGATCAGCTCGGCGGGCGAAACCGGGGGATAGCCGAGTGAACAGGCCAGTGCGGCCGCGACCCGGTCGGGTGTGTTGCCGAGCGCGAGCTGATCGGCGAGTGTCACCGCGCCGTCGCGTTTGGCGAGGCGCTTTCCCTCGGCATTCAGCACCAGTGGCACATGTGCGTAGTGCGGAATCGAAAGGCCGAGCAGTGTCGCGAGATAGGCCTGTCGTGGTGTGGAGGGCAGCAGATCGTCGCCGCGTACCACCTGATCGATGCCCTGTTCCGCATCGTCGACGACTACGGCCAGGTTGTACGCCGGAATTCCGTCGCCGCGGCGCAGGACGACATCGTCGACGGGGCCACGGTAGCGCCCGTGCAATTCATCGGTGATCTCGAATTCGCGCGCTTGTGCTCGCAACCGCAGTGCGGCCGGGCGTCCGTCGGCGCGATGTGCGGTTCGCTGCGCGTCGGTCAGGTCGCGGCAGGTGCCCGGATAGTGGCCGAGCGGTCCGTGCGGTGCGGTCGCGGCCTGCTGGATTTCCCTTCGGGTGCAATAGCACTCGTAGGTGAGACCGGCCGCGGTGAGCCGGTCGATGGCCGCTCGATAATGCGGCAGCCGGTCGCTCTGCCGGACGACCGGACCGTCCCAGTCCAGGCCGATCGCGGCGAGGTCGGCGAGTTGGCGCTGTTCGGCTCCCGGCCGGACGCGATCCAGATCGTCGATCCGCAGTACGAAGCGGCGTCCGGTCGAGCGCGCGAACAACCAGGCCAGCACCGCGGTGCGCAGATTTCCGATGTGCAGATCGCCGGACGGGCTCGGGGCGTATCTGCCTGCTGGAGTTCTGGTTACTGGCACGTTCGCCATGCTAGGGGTTCCGGCGCTGGGTCACCGGAGCAGCAGCCGCGGCTTGAGTCGGTCTTCGGGAATCGAGCTTCCGCTGTCGAGGGCGGCCAGCAGTGCCTCGGCGTGCGCGATCAGGCCCGCGCGGTCGATGCCGTATGGCGAGTCGGCCTCGTAGGCGCGCAATCGGCCCACCGCACGGGTGAGCAGGGTGCGCGCGCCCTTCGGATTCGCGCGTTGGATGTGGGTCAGCCCGACCGCATATTGCGCCAGACCCTGCCACAGCATCCTTTCGGCGAACGGCCCGTTCTTCCATGCGGCCTCCAATACCTCGTGTGCGTTGAATGCCAGGCCGTCCTCCAGCAGTTGCTGGGCGTAGGAGAGAGTTTGCTGGGGTGGCAAATTCAGGTCGTCCGGAATTCGCGGCACACCGACGCTGCCGACCGGCAGCGGCCGCCCGAACCGGTCGCGTGGGCGGGGATTACGTGCGCGACCTGCCTCGTCGCGCGGGCGTTCGACCATGCTGCCCATCATCCATGGCGGGCGTCGCGGGCGTCCACCCGAGTTCGGTCGATCATGATTAATTGACGGATCACGGAGCAATCACATCACCAAAAAGTTTGCTGCCCAGCAAACATAGGAATGAATGTCATCTTCCGGCAATGACTCCGCAACTTCCAATCTTCGCAAGATTGGCAGATGCGGTGATTGAATGGGCAAGAGATCGGCAAATTATCGATGAACCTGCTAGTGTTTAGCGCGCGGGGGCGACCCCGCGAGGTGAATTCACCTCGAAGTGCAGCGCGATCACGACGCACCGTGAATATCGCGCGCTTTGGCAAGGCGCACCGCGGGATTCGGCGTTCCGCGCCGGATGCCGGTGTTTGTTAGAACGATGTCAGAAGAATATCTCGTTCTCGACGCAGCAAAGGAGCTAGTGCCGTGGAAGTTGACTTGACGGGCGCTGTGTGGCGTAAGAGCACATACAGCGGCCCCGATGGGAACTGCGTGGAAGTCGCATTTCTCGTCGATGGCAACGTGGCGGTCCGCGACACCAAAGACAACGGCTATGGTCCGTTGTTGGCGTTCGCGCCAGGCGAGTGGGATGCATTCCTAAACGGAATGTCGAAGGGGGAGTTCGGACGCGCCTGAACAAACAGGTACGTCCGAACCAACAGCACGGGCCCCGGGTCGGCACGGACTCGGGGCCTTCGCAGGTGCGCACTCGCCCTTTATCAGTGGTGCTGGCCGTCGGTCTGCTCTTGCGCCGCGCGTAGTACGGCGAGTTGTTTGCGCTCTTCCTCGTGCTCGGCCGCCAGATTGGCGCGGGACTCCTGCCATGGATCGGGGCGGAAGAATCCGCCGGTGCCCGGCTTGCCCGCCGAACCCAGCTTGTTCATCTTCTTCGGTACCGTCGCGCCCTGGTAGGTCAGCGGAATCGGGTGACCGTGCTCGTCGACCGGACCGAGTGGCTGGTGGATCTCGATGTACTCACCGTGCGGCAACCGCCGGACGATGCCCGTCTCGATGCCGTGCTCCAGCACCGCGCGATCGCTGCGTTGCAGGCCGAGGCAGATGCGGTAAGCGGCGAAGTAGGCAACCGCGGGCAGGGTCAGAATGCCGATCCGGCCGACCCAGGTGGTCGCATTCAGCGAAACGTCGAATTTGAAGGCGATGATGTCGTTCACGCAGGACAGCGTCAGTACCACGTAGAAGGTGATCGCCATCGCGCCGATCGCGGTGCGGACCGGCACGTCACGCGGGCGCTGCAGCAGATTGTGGTACGCGGTGTCCTTGGTCAGGCGCCGTTCGATCCACGGATAGGCGATCAGCACGGTGAAGACCAGGCCCATGATCATCGCACCCCAGAACGGTGCGGGCACGGTATAGCGGCCCGGATACAGCTCCCAGGGCGGGATCAGGCGCATCATGCCGTCGGTCCACATCATGTAGAAGTCCGGCTGGGTGCCCGCCGATACCTTGGCCGGGCTGTAGGGGCCGAAGGCCCAGATCGGGTTGATCTGCAGCAGGCCGCCCATAACCGCGACGACACCGAGCGTGAACGCGAAGAACGCGCCCTGATCCAGCGAGAACACCGGCACGATGCGGGTGCCGATCACATTGTGTTCGCTGCGACCGGGTCCGGGGAACTGGGTGTGCTTCTGGTACCAGACCAACGCGATATGCGCGGCGATCAGCGCGAGCATGATGCCGGGGAACAGCAGCACGTGCGCGATGAACAGGCGCGGCAGGATGATCTCGCCCGGATAGTCGCCGCCGAACATCAACCAGTGCATCCAGGTGCCGATCAGCGGAATGCCGAGCGTGATGGACGAGAACGCCGCCCGCAGGCCGGTGCCGGAGAGCAGGTCGTCGGGCAGCGAGTAGCCGAAGTATCCCTCGAACATGGCCAGGATCAGCAGCAGCGAACCCAGCACCCAGTTCGCCTCGCGCGGCTTGCGGAACGCGCCGGTGAAGAAGATGCGGAACAGGTGCACGATGATCGAGGCCGCGAAAAGTAGTGCGGCCCAATGGTGGACCTGGCGCACGAAGAGACCGCCGCGGACCTCGAAGGAGATGTTCAGCGCCGTTTCGTAGGCGCGGGTCATGGACACCCCGCGCAGCGGCTGGTAAGCGCCGTTATAGGTGACCTCGGCCATCGATGGGTCGAAGTACAGCGCCAGATAGGTACCGGACAACACCAGGATGATGAAGCTGTAGAGCGCGATCTCGCCGAGCAAGAACGACCAGTGAGTCGGAAAAACCTTGTTGATCGACCGCTTCACGAACGCCGCGGCCCTATATCGCTCATCGAAGGAGTTGGCTTGTTCGCTTGCCTTACGACCTACGTCAATAGCCATGGCCGACACCCCGCTCTGGGTGAGTGGTGGTACGTGTTCTACTACAGACGGTAGCAGGGGATCGACCAGGAATCGATAGGTTTCCCGGAACCGCAATGTGGAACAAGATCATTCAGTTTCTCGATGCTGCCCGGTATCTCCGGTTACCGGTGTCATATCGTCGAGTCGTGACTACGGTGGCCGCCCAGGACGCGACGATGTACTGGCTGTCCGGCCGTACCCGAAATGACCTCTTCATGCTGTATTGCTTCGACGATTCCGGCCATTCCGGTGCGCAACTGCGCGAGTTCGTCGCGCGCCGCAGTGCCGACATTGCCGATCTGTCGGTCCGGCTGCGCGAGCTGCCCGCAGATCTGGACTATCCGGCATGGGTTCGGTGTGAATTCAGTGCCGAGCAATTTATGGAACATATCCTTCCGGAACCGGATTGGCCGGGTGTGTGGACGGTGCTCGGCAAACTGCTCGGCACCGGGGTGGATGCCGCGGTGCGGCCATGGCGGTTGCATGTGTTCCGTGGTGTCCTCGGTGCGCCGGGGGGTACTGGACCGGCGATGGTGGTCGTGCTGCAGATGTCGCATGCGTTGGCGGATGGGCGGCGGGGTGCGCAGATCGCCAGAGCGTTGTTTTCCGAAGTCGGTGCGGCTGAGCCGGTTGCGGGGGGTGAGTCGCTGACACGGCGGTCACCGGTTGCTCGGGCCGACCGGGCCGAGGGGATCGCCGAGGCTGTGACCAGTGCCGATGTTGCGGCGCATGGAGACGGCGTCGTGGGTGTCGGTGCTGACTCGGTAGCTGCGTCGCGCCGATCGGTTGCTCGCAGGGTTGCTGCGCAAACCGCCCGCCTCGGTGCGGCAGCTATCGAAGCGGCGCCGGTGGATCCCATACATGTGCATTCGATGCTGGCGCTGCTTCGGATGCCGATTCAGTTCGCGCGCACGGCGATTCGTGGGTATCAGGCATTTCGGGCGCAGCAGGAGTTGGCCGAATCGACCAGTGCGGGAAGGCTACCGCGGCCGGGTCCCAGTTTCACGCCGAGTTCGGTGAACCGCAGTGATCCCACAAAACAGCACGCTCATCAGGTGCGGATGATCGTTTGCGATGCCGAACGGATGCGCATCCCGGGCCACACCGTGACCGTGGTCGCACTGACCGCCGTGTCGATCGCACTCGATCGCCACCTCACGGCGCGAGGTGAACGAGTGGACCGTCTCGGCGCGCAGGTGCCGATGGCGTTGTCCGACAATCGGATAGCGGCTCGCAATAACTACCGCAGCCTCGGCGTCGACCTGTTCATCGATGAACCGGATGTGTTGACCCGCGCGAACAAGATCGCCGCCGCACTCGCCGATCGCCGCACCCGCGCCCGGCATCCACTGCTGACCGCACAGGACCGCGTCACCGCCGTCACCCCCGCCCGACTACTACGCCGTGACATCGAGCGCTACCCGCTCGACATCGTCCCGGACTCCATCGCCGGACATACCGTGGTCTCCAGCGTCCACCGCGGCCCCGCCGACCTGACCTTCGGCGGCGCACCCGTCCGCTTCACCGGCGGCTTCCCCGCAATAGGCTCGGTCATGCACCTCACCCACGGCGTACACGGCCTCGGCGACACCGTCACGGTCTCGATCCACGCGGACACCGCGGCGCTACCGGACATCGATGCCTACGCGAACCTGCTACGCGATGCACTGAACGAGGTATTCGACTGCGCCACCCGAGCTGCGACCTGACCCGGGCCATACAAAACAGCAGGGCAGATTCGCGCGAACGAACCTGACCTGCTGTTATGGCGAAGGACAGAGGATTTGAACCCCTATCGCCCCAGGCGAACTCTGCTTCCAGCCAGTTTCGTTGCAGTTCAAGCTGTTTCGGCGCTGCTGACGGTACAGACGTCAGGCCCAGGTGTTGACGTGGTCAACGGGCTTCAGCGACTCGCGGGCTCTCGGTCAAGAGCTCTGCGAACTGGGGCTCCAACTGCTTTGTGACCCCGGATTGCCAGGTTTGCGCGATGGCCTCCGACATGGGGTCGGGAAAGATTTCTTCGTCTCCGTTAGCGACTCCGGTCAAGATTGCGCGGGCGACGGCTTCAGGGGTCGCTTTGGGAACGTCGATGTCGCGGGACATGTCCGTGTCGACGGGGCCGGGAAACACGATGTGTACCGTCACACCTTGCTCCCTCAGGAGCATGCGCTGCGCGATGGACAGCGAAAGCGTTGCGGCTTTGGAGATCGAATAAGCCGGGGTTACCGGCACCGGTGCGATCGCCGCCAGTGACAAGATATTGACAATGGCGCCGCGAGATTTGAGAAGGGTGGGGAGGAACGCCCGGGTTACGGCGTGGGTTCCGTAGAGATTGACCGCCATGACCTTTTCGATCTCGGCACGGTCGCCGAGGTCGTCGTAACTCCCTGCGGCGGCGTTGTTTACGAGCAGATCCAGCGAATCTATGTGCTCGACTGCCCGGCGCAGGTGCGCGGGGTCTGTCACGTCGAGCGGCACTGGTGTGACGCGTGCGTCGCGGTGGGCGAGCGGCTGGCGTGTGCCTGCGTATACGCGTTTCGCGCCTTGCTGCAGGGCCTCTTCGACGAGAGCACGTCCGATCCCGCGGTTCGCACCAGTGATCAAAACCGACTTGTCAATGATTGTGGGCACCTTTTCTCCTTAAGTGAGACGCCGAACCGAAGCTCAGTCCACCAATGCGCCGCCGGACAGATTGGCGATCGTTCCGGTCATGGCTCCCGCACGATCCGAGGCCAGGAACGCGGCCGTCTCCGCGATCTGAGCGAGGGTGGGCAACCTCTTCAGGAGCGTTCCTTGCGCGAGCCCGTCTTCGAGGAATTCCTGGACCGACTGCCCGCCCGCTGCCGCGAGCTGCTTGAAGAGGTCCTTGGTGTAGGAGCCCGCTGCTGGCGCATCGACCACGGCGTGTGGGCGAAGGTCGATGACCCGGATGTTGCTTGGTGCCAGCTCCGCGGCCAGGAGCCGCGAGAATGCCTCCTTGCCTGCCGCGCTCACGCCGTGACCCAAGATGCCGCCGGTAGCCAGCTTGGCGCCCGGCTCGGACAAAGTCAGGATGACGCCAGGACGCTCGCGACCCATGTGTGGTGCCACCGCCTTGCTGGTGATGAACAGCGCCCGCAGAAAACCGTCGATCGGCCGCATGAACTCCTCCAGCGAGAGGTCCGCCAGTGGCGTCCCCTGGTCGTGCATGACGCTCACCGCGTTGAGGGCGATGTCGATGCCGCCAGCCATCGCCGCGATCGCGGCGACGTGCTTGTCGACCGCCTGCTGATCGAGAACGTCGACCTGTGCGGTCTCGACTGTTCCGCCCGCCGCGGCGATATCACGCGCGACGGCGTCGAGCTTCGCCTGCGTCCGCCCGGCGAGGAAGACCCGTGCGCCCTCCCGGGCGAATACCTGGGCGACAGCGCCGCCGATAGCGCCCCCGCCCCCGTAGATCACAGCGTTCTTGTCTTCGAGCAGCAATGCACTCATAGGTGTTCTCCAGGTGATTGATTTTCCGGTCCGATACGCAACCATTGGTTGCGTATGACCATAGCCGCACTCCGGGCGATGCGCAACCTATTGTTGCGTATTGGGCCGCGCCCGCCAGGGAAGTGGATTGATTCCGCAGTGGGGTCGGTCTGCTGCTTCCACTACGTCGCCCTCGCCCCGACGGTCGAGCCGGACTCACGGGGCAGGACCTCTATCCAGCTGCCCATCCGCCACGGCGTGTCGAAGGGGCACGAGGGTTGAGGCGCGAGTCGGCCATCGCCGATATCGGTGGGTCGTCGCGACAATCAACGTGCCGAGCATTGCCAGTATGGCTAGAAATCAAAAGCAAACGCCCCTGATCAGCCGAGATGGCTTAATCAGGGGCGTTTGCCGTGGCGGAGGATAGGGGATTTGAACCCCTGAGGGCGTTAACCCAACCCGCGTTCCAGGCGAGCGCCATAGGCCACTAGGCGAATCCTCCGTGCAGGAGCATACCGGGTGCCCCCGGCCGGTTGCCAAATGGGGCTGGTCAGGTGGATGAAAGTGGCTGTTCGGTCGCCTTTTTGACCCTGGCTGGTCCCTTTTGACCCCGTTCTGTCCCACCCCGTGGTGATCTTCCTCGGAGATCCCAGCTACACTGGCAAACGGATCCCGCGCGGCGCGCATCCTGTGAACTCCCCCAGGGCCGGAAGGCAGCAAGGGTCAACGGGCTCTGCCGGGTGCGCGGGGTCCCCTATATTCACTCCAATTCGGAGCAACCGCCGGGTAACGTGAACACGGTCCGCCGGACGTCGAACGCGCTCGGCTGGATCAACGGTCCGACCGCGGCACATCGGTTCGGACGTCAATCGCCCCTTCGCTGCTTCGAAAGGCTGCCCAGGATGCCCCGGCAAACGCAGATCGGTTTGATGAGCCCCCCGGAGCTCGTGTCCGAACACGAGACCCAGACCGCGAATTACGCGACGCTCAAGACCGAGAAGCTCACGCTGGACCTGACCAGGGGTAAACCTTCGCCGGAACAACTCGACCTCTCCGCGGAACTGCTCACCCTGCCCGGTCCCGGCGATTTCAAGGACGGCACCGGCACCGACTGCCGCAACTACGGTGGGCTGCACGGTCTCCCGGAATTGCGCGCGATCTTCGGCGAGCTGCTCGGCATTCCGGTCGAGAACCTGATCGCGGGCAATAACGCCAGCCTCGAGCTGATGCACGATGTGATCAGCTACGCATTGCTGTATGGCACACCGGATTCCGAGCGTCGCTGGGTAGCCGAGCCGAAACTGAAGTTCCTGTGTCCGAGCCCCGGCTACGACCGGCATTTCGCGATCACCGAGGCGCTCGGCTTCGAGATGATTCCGATTCCGATCGATCACGACGGACCGGATGTGCACGCCATTGCCGAACTGGTGGCCGATGATCCGCAGATCAAGGGTCTGTGGGCGGTGCCGAACTACTCCAACCCGACCGGCGTCGTCTTCTCCGAAGAGGTTGTCCAGGAGTTGATTTCGATGCCGACCGCGGCGCCGGACTTCCGCCTGTTCTGGGACAACGCCTACGCGGTGCACCCGCTGACCGATACCGCCGCACCCGTGCTCGACGTGCTCGGTATGGCCGCCGCGGCCGGAAATCCCAACCGCCCCATCGTTTTCGCCTCCACCTCGAAGATCACCTTCGCCGGTGCGGGAGTGAGCTTCCTCGGTGCGTCCACGCCGAACCTGAACTGGTACCTCGAGCACGCCGCGAGGAAGAGCATCGGCCCGGACAAGATCAACCAACTTCGCCACCTGCGATTCTTCAAGGACGCCGATGGTGTGCGCGCGCATATGCAGAAGCATCGCGCCATCCTCGAACCGAAATTCGCACTGGTGCTGAAGATTCTGGAGGATCGGCTCGGCGCGTCCAAGGTGGCGTCCTGGACCGAGCCGAAGGGCGGCTACTTCATCAGCCTCGATGTCCTGGAGGGCACCGCGGCCAGGGTGATCGCGCTGGCCAAGGATGCGGGCATCGCGCTGACCGCCGCCGGTTCGGCCTTCCCGTACCGAAATGACCCGGAGGACAAGAACATCCGCATCGCCCCCAGCTTCCCGCAGCTGCCGGAACTGGAGAAGGCAATGGACGGTCTGGCCACCTGCGTACTGCTCGCGGCCACCGAGAAGCTGCTGCAGAAATAGTCGGCAAATAAACGTTGGGCGCGTATCGATTCGATACGCGCCCAACGTATTTCAAGCCTCCAGCAGGGCCCGCAACCGGGCCAGATCGGCGCGATTGGCCCGCCGCATCGCGGCCTCCATGAGTGGTGCGGCCACCTTGCCGAATCCGCTGGGTGTTCCGGTGTTGCGCAGGATCATTCGGGTGCGGTCCGGTCCGTCGTCGGCCCATGTGTAGGTCGTCTGCATCGGGAACGGGCCCTCGGCGGTGCGCATTACCAGTCGTTCGCCGGGCGTGTACTCGATTACTTCATAGGTATAGACGAGTTGCCTGCCGAGGAACCGCGCGACGAATTCCATGCGCGATCCGACTCGCAGTGGCGGCTCGGTCCGCCATTCGATGCGGTCGATATTGGCGTACCACTGTGGCGCGTTCGACGGATCGCCCGCGAATGCGGCGACCTGCGTCCGCGGACGCTCGATCACCGCTTCGGTCGAAACGTCGACGGCCACGATCAGCGGGGTTTGTGCGCCAGCACGGCGAACATGGTCACCGATAGGTGGATGTCGCCGGTTTCGGCGGCCCGTTCCAGATCCGCGATGAGCTGATCGCGCTGCGCCTCGGTGATGGAACCACGCGCGACCGCCATGGCCGAGATGCGGTTGACCAGCGCGCCCGCGCCGACGGTCCGGTCCTGTACCAGGGCGTGCGAGCAGACGTCGTCGATCACCAGACCCGCCTTGGTCAGCAGCCCGGGTAGCCTGCGGCCGGAGAACGGGTTGGTTGTGGCGGCGATCAAGGTGTCGACGACCTCGCGGACCACCTGCCGGTCGCCGGGATGCACGATCGCCGTGCCCCAGTCGCTGTCCACCACCACGACCCGCCCGCCGGGCCTGAGCACACGGGCGATCTCGTCGGCGGCGCGATTCGGTGCGGTCAGGTGTTGAAACACCCGTTCGCAGAGGGCGACGTCGAAGCTGTTCGCGCCGAACGGCAGCCCATAGGCGTCGCCGGAATGGAATTTCGCGGTCGAACCGGCCTGCAGCGCGCGGCGTTCGGCGGAGGTGAGTAGCTGCGGATCGGGTTCGACGCCGATCGCGGTGCCGGTCGGCCCGACCGCATCCGCGAAGGCGATGGCCTCCGAGCCGGTCCCCGACCCGATATCGACCGCACTCTCGCCGGGCTGCAGCGCCAATGCGTCATGCGCCCAGGTGCGCAGTCGGCGGATGCCCGGCAGCGCTGCCTGCAGATCCCGCACGTCTACCAACTGATCCTGGCCCGCGCTGTCGAAGCGATCCGGGCGCAACCCCTGCATATTCATGGGCCCGATTCCGTCTCTTGGTATTGCCGTCGTCTGAGGCATGGCGCTGAGCCTACTTCGGCGCGGACCGCATCGCACGGCAGGTCTGTGAGTTCGGTCACGATTCGGTCATACCACCGATCCGGGTGGACTGGACCACCTGACGGTGCCGAATGAGATGATCGGAGAAGTCCGGTACCAGCGAAAGGAAGTCCCGTGGCCAAAGCGAAGTCCGCGACTGTCAAGCTGTGTCTCGCCCAGGAGCCGGAGGCGGACAAACTCCTTTCCGAGGATTCCTTCGCGCTGTTGACCGGCATGCTGCTCGATCAGCAGTTCCCGCTCGAACACGCCTTCCGCGGACCGAAGAAGATCGCCGACCGCATGGACGGCTTCGATATCCAGCGGATCGCCGACGCCGATACCGAGGCATTCGAAGAACTGTGCGCGACCCCGCCCGCCATTCATCGCTACGGTCGGTCCATGGCCCGCCGCACCCAGGAACTCGCGCGGTATGTGGTCGAGCACTACGACGGCAAGACCGACCGCATCTGGACCCAGGGCGATCCGGACGGCAAAGAGGTATTGCGCCGTTTGAAGGACCTGCCCGGCTACGGCGATCAGAAGGCCAGGATCTTCCTCGCACTGCTCGGCAAGCAGCTCGGCGTGCGGCCGAAGGGATGGGAGGCGGCGGCAGGCGCCTACTCCGAAGCGGGCTCGCGTCGCTCGGCCGCCGATATCGTCGACGGCGAATCCCTTCTGGAAGTACGGGCTTTCAAGAAGCAGATGAAGGCCGCGGCCAAGAAGTCCTGAGATCGCTCCGGATTTGCCTATTCGAATCTGGGTGCATTTTTCCCTCGTGCCCGACCGAGTTCTCCTCGATGCTTTTCCCTCGATAGCAACACCTAGATGAGGGACTGCAGTACATGAGGATGAGGAAGCTCGCCGTCGTCGCGGCGCTGGTGACCATGGCTACCGGAGTGGCCGCGGGCACCTCCGGCGCGTCCCCGGCCGCCGCCGAAAGCGATGACAGCGCAATAAATTTCACCGCGGAAGCGGTAAACGATTCATCGATCATCAAAACCGACGCGGGTTCGCTGGTAGTCGAGGATGATGTCTTCGAGATCAAGGCGGCCGACGGTACGGTGCTCGCGGGCACCCCGTTGCGGTTCAAGATCGATGACTTCGAATTCCCTATCGCCGCACAGATTTCCGATCGCACCGCGACACTGACCCCGCAGATCGATCGCGAGCACGCGGTTTACCAGCCGGTCGCGCTGCCCTATGAGGACAAGGCGCCGTGGAAGACCGAATACGACCGTGAGGTCGCGGCCTGGACCCGCCTGACCAGCACCATCTCGGCGGCGGCCACCATCGGCACGCTGGTCGGCGGTCTCATCGGCGGTGCGGCGGGCTGCGTGCTCGGCGGTATCGCCGGTGCCACGGTCGCCTCGGCGACCATTGTCGGTCTGTTCGGTCCGTTCATTCCGGCCGCGGCCATCGGCTGCCTCGGCGGCATCATCGCTGTCGGTGCGCTCGGCACCCTGGCCGGTCAGATCTTCGTGACCGCGCCGGTCGCGATCGGTGCGGCGATCCAGTACTTCACCACCGTCAACCAGCCGTTCGTCCCGGCCAAGTAGCTCCTACGGCATCCGTGGCCCCACCGTCGCCACGGAAACAGGCCCCGCCCAGTACCTCTCGACTGGGCGGGGCCTTCTTGTGTCCGGGAAGACGGGGCCGTATCCGGCTAGCATGCTCAGGCTGTCAGAGACTCTGGAAGCGGAAGGGGATAGTGATGGACTTCGGGCTCGAGCGTGTTCTACGGGTCGTCCCACTGTTCGCAATGGCCGGTGCCACCCTGCTGATCGGCGCGGGTCCTGCCGCTGCCGACGACTGGCCCTCGGACGGCGGCGGCGCATTCCAGGTTTATGAGACCAAGGACTTCGTGGTCCGATCCGATCCCGACTACTGGAATCCGTTTTCCGAGCGGAACCGGTTGACCTCACCGTTCGGTACCAGCACCCGGATCGTTTGCACCAGTTTCCATGGTGTGCAGCAGGATTGCTGGCAAGCGGATCTCGACGGCAACCCGCACAAGCTGGGTATCGCACCGCTCGACCTGCCGTACGCGGGCTCCAGCGGAACCGGCCACTTCGGTCCCAAGCATTACGTCTACCCCGGCTGATCTCACCACTGTCGCCATCGCCACAGGCCCCACCCAGTAGCTGGGTGGGGCCTTGTTGCGCTCTCCGCAAGATCATGACCAGGTCTTTCATGCGCGCACATTACTTGCGTTGACATTTAATGCGTGTGCATCTAAATTACCGAACGTGACTATGACAGCTACCGCATCCGATACCCGGACCGCCGCACCTACCGAACACACGCCGGGCAGGTGGAGCCCGAAGTTGTGGGCCGTGCTTTTCGTCGCCGGTCTGGCGATGTTCCTCGACGCACTCGACGTCTCGATGGTCGGCGTCGCCCTCCCGTCCATCGGATCCGAACTGGGACTCGACACCGAGAGCCTGCAATGGATCGTCAACGGCTACATCCTCGGCTACGGCGGCCTGCTGCTGCTCGGCGGTCGAGCCGCCGATCTGCTCGGCCGTCGGCAGGTATTCCTCACGGCCCTGGTGGTTTTCGGACTCGCCTCACTCGCGGGCGGTCTGGTCGATGACGGTGCGCTGCTGATCGCCAGCCGCATCATCAAGGGCGTGGCCGCCGCATTCACCGCACCCGCCGCACTCTCGATCATCACCACCACCTTCAAGGAAGGTCACGACCGCAACCGCGCACTGTCGATCTTCACGGTCTTCGGCGCCACCGGTTACGCCTCCGGGCTGATCGTCTCGGGTCTGCTCACCGGCATCGACTGGCGACTGACCTTCTACGTCCCGGTGCTGGTCGTCGCGGCCGTGGTGGTCACCGCCTACTTCGTGGTTCCGCGCAATATCGAGAAGGAGCAGGGTCGCGTCGACTTCGCCGGTGCCGCACTGCTGACCGGTGGCATGCTGGCCGCCGTCTACACCATCGTCACCGCACCCGAAAAGGGCCTCACCGCAACGGTTGTCGCGACCGCGATCATCGCCGTTGCCCTGCTGAGCGCGTTCTTCGTGGTGGAGAACAAGGTGGCGCACCCGCTGGTGCGGCTGAGCATCTTCAAGGTGAAGTCGATCGTCCGGGCGAATCTGGCCGCGCTGGCCATCTTCGGCTCCTACATCAGCTTCCAGACGATCGTGTCGCTGTACCTGCAGAACACCCTGGGCTGGGAGCCGCTGAAGATGGCGCTGGCACTGGCGCCTACGGGCATCATCGTGGCGATCCTGTCGCCGGTCGCGGGCAAGCTGATCGACCGCTATGGCACCACGCCGATGATCATCGCCTCGATGACCTCGTTCGTGATCGGGTACGTCTGGTTCATCTCCTTCGGCGGTAGCGCCGACCCGACCTACGTCGTGGACTACCTGCCCGCGTTCCTGCTGCTCGGCCTCGGCTTCGCACTCGGCTTCTCCTCGGTCATGGTGCAGGCCACCGAGGGCATCGCCGACCACGAGCAGGGATTGGCCTCGGGACTGGTGCAGACCTCAGGTCAGATCGGTGGCGCGGTGGTGCTCGCCGTGGTCACCGGCCTGATCAGCGGTGGCGCCGCCACCAGCATCGCGCAGTACCGTCCGGGCCTGTACCTGGTCACCGTGGTCGCGCTGGTCGGGCTGATCGCCTCGGCCACCGCACTGCTGGCCCGTCGTCAGTTGGTCGCGGAAGCGGCGTAACCGAATAGCCCGGGATCGGGCGAGCCAGTCACCCCATGGGGGTCGCCGAAGTGGCGGCCCCCATTCGGCTTTTCGGACAAACCGTGCTTTGGGCCACATTTGGTCGGAACCCGGTGCGCGCCAAGGATTTCGGAACGAACCACGCATTCGAGGAGTTCCCGCCTTGCCGACAGGGCTTGGTGCGCGGCGATTTCGATGTTAACTTTGATCCCATGTCTTCGAGCCGTCCGACCGCACTGCGGGTCACCTACGTGACCGCCGCACTGGGTCTGCGACTGCCGTTGACTCGCGAACTGTGTTGTTCCTGCTGCAGCTGAGCCGCTCTTTCGGCTCGTGCGCTGCCCCGCCGCCGCACTGTAGGCACGTCCCGTGGTACGGGACTTCAGCAAGGAATCTTCATATGTCCCTTCCCACCCTTGATCGATCCGGCTCCAGGGTCGTCACCGGTCGTGTCCGTGTCCAGCGCCCCGTCGTCGCGCCGGAGTTCCGCATCGCCGACAATCCGGCGGCAGCCGTGCTGCGCGCCGCGACCGGCGGCCCCGTCTCCCGTGACAATGCCGCGCGCACAACGGGTTTGAGTATCGCGACGGTGAACCGCCAGGTTTCCGCACTGTTGGCCGCCGGCTTGCTGCGGGAGCGGCCCGACCTGACCGCATCGGGTGCGGTCGGACGTCCGCGGGTGCCGTTCGAAATCGACCACGAGGCCTACCTGACCCTCGGCATCCACATCGGCGCCGCGGTCACCAAGATCGTCGCGGCCGATCTGCGCGGGCGCATTCTCGGCGGGCTGGCCATCGCGACGCCGCAGACCGGTCAGGACTTCGCGACAACGACCGTCGCGCGCAGCGCCAAGGCCTTCCTGCAACGCTGGCATCGGCGCAAACCGCTCTGGGCCGGTGTGGCGATCGGTGGCCGCGTCGATCCCGCGACCGGTATCGTCGACCATCCCAAGCTGGCTTGGCAAGGGGCGCAGGTCGGTTCGGTGCTCGGCGAGGTGCTGGAGCTGCCGGTTTCGGTGGCGCCGCACGTCGAGGCGATGGCCGCCTCGGAGCTGCTCTTGCCGACCGGTGAGCCGCGCGGGACCGGTGGTCCGGGCAGCAGCCTTTACTTCTATGTTCGCGAAACCGCTGGTATCGCGGTGACTTTGGACGGCCGGGTGCATACGCCGAGCAGCGGTCCCGGTTCGATCGCGCACTTCCCGACCGGCTCCGATGTGGAATGCACCTGCGGACGGCGCGGCTGCCTAGAGGTGACCGTCGGTGATCGGTCGCTGCATGCCAGAGCCGTTGGGCGCGGGATCATTCCGGCGCACAAGGGCACCGGCGGCAGCACCATCGCCGACCTGTACCGCGCCGCCGAGGCGGGTGCGGCGGATGCGCAGGAGCTGCTCGCCGAGCGCGCCACCATCCTCGGCCACACCGTGGCGATGGTCCGGGACATGCTCAATCCGGACCGGGTGATCCTCGGCGGCCAGGCCTTCACCGGCTACCGCCCCGCGGTCGCCCACGTAGCCCGCGCCTTCACCCAATCCTCCCAACTCGCACCGACCGATATCCGCATCAGCGGATTCGGCGGCAAGGTGCAGGAATTCGCCGCGGTGGTCACCTCGCTGAGCGCCATCTACGCCGATCCGCTCTCCGCCATCCGCCGCACCGCACTGAACGACTGATCGCCGAGCACGATCGACCGGCCACCGAGATGTCTCGGGTGGCCGGTCGATCGCGTTGTGCCCCCAGGTATTCCGCGACTGTATTCCGTAGCTCGGCCGATACCGGTGGCCTTTGATCGCGGGGCCGTCCTTCGCGACGAGCGTGTTCCTGGCTGTGCAGGCACGTCACGTGGCTGTCGACCTATCGACTCGGAATAGGCCGATCGACGGCCACCGGCTCAGGCGAAGAGCGCTTCGAGCGCGGTGATGAAGTAGGGGAAGTGGCCGGCGAAGCGTTGCAGGTTGCGGTCGCGTTCGTAGGTGCCGAACCAGTAGAGGCCGGGTTGCGAGTCGGCGGCGAGGTTCAGGTCGCGGAAGGCACGGATCCAGTTGTCGGCGCGTCCGCCGATCACCATGAACGGCAGTGCTCTGGAGAAGACCAATTCCTGGTCGGCGGGTGGGATCTGGTCGCGGGTGGTCGCGTCGAGGCCGCGCTGCAGTGCGCGGATCCGGCCGACGAGCTCGCGGCCGTGTGCCGTGCGGACCGGTAGGAATCGTGGCAGCAGCACGGTCGCGACACCGGCGAGCAGGATCGCGACGCCGACCAGTGCGCTGCCCGAGGTGAGCGCCAAGGCGATGGTCGCCGCGATACCGCCGACGATCAGCGCCCCGCCCAACAGGATCGGCAGGCCGACGCGGGCCCGATCGATGAAGGCGCCGCGCTCGACCGCATCGGTGAGCATCGCGCTGCGCACCGGCTGGGACTGCACCCGGCCCGGCGCGCGCAATTCACCGACGGTCACCGAATCGGTGCCGTCCGGCAAGAGTGCGCGATAGACAGCCTTCTCGTAATCGCGCAGTTGGTCATCGGGGGCGTTCACCCGGTCGATGCGCCAATCGCTATCGCTGACGGGCGTGATCCAGATGTAGCGGCGCACGGCGAGATCGATCACCGTCGCGGCGATATCGCTCGGGTCGGCATGTTCATCGAGCAATACACCCGCCTCGCCGGGCAGGATGCCGTCCGGAGAGGTGAACTGGACCTGCTTCCCGTCCCGCAGCAGCGGGTCGATCGTCTCCGAACCCGTTGCGGCGGAGGCATTTTCCCGTCTGGTCTTGAACACGTACGCGGCCATGGCGGCCAGCGCGAGCAGCAGCACACCGAACGCGACGAGCACCGGAGTCGTGAAGGAAAAGGCGCCCGCCTCGCTGTTGTCGCGGATATCGGCGTTGGCGGGCACAGTGCCCGGCGGCATCTGCAATGTCAGGTCGATATTGTCGCCCTTGCGCAGGTCGGTCTGGCGCCAGTAGAGCACACCGTCGGCCTCGATCTGCAGATCCGAGCATTGCCGCAGATTGCCGGGCGGCCCCAGTTTGCAATCCACCACGCCCATCTCGTAGCTGGGGCTGATCAGGGATGCGTCGATCGAAGCGACATCGGCATTGATGGTGCCGAGCCAGCGGAAGACCTGGGTGCCCGGCGCGTCGCTGACCGTATTGTGGATCGTGTAGGTGAAGGTCGATTCGCCCGGCTTGGCGTCGATGGTGAACAGATCGTTGGCGACCGTCGCGGTACCGGTGCCCTTGGTATCGATATCGGTGACCTTGAAGACGCGTTCGACACCGTCGCCGACCTTGAGGCGCAGTGGCAGAGTCATTTTGAAGGCGCTGTCGGCGGGGACGGTCACCTTCTCGGTGACCTCGAGCACACCCTCGCGGCTGAGTTTCAGATCGGCGACAATATCGACGCCATCGGTTGCGGGCTCCGTGTGGGCAACCGGTGCGGCGGCCAGCATTCCCGCGGCGGCGAGAAGCAGCGCGCTCGCGGCGCCCCCCCGTAAAGTCAGCATGGCTGCCTACTCTAGACAAGTTGCTAAGCTGCGTCAGCAGCCCGGCGCGCGCGACGGGCCGCCAGGCGGAAGCGCAGCGTAACCACGAAGGGCCCCGGGAGCGCCGCGAATTCAACACGGTCGGCGATCATCGAGACGAGGGGGTACGGGGGACGTGACCCAACCACCGTACGGCTATGGTCCGGTTCCGCCTGGTGGACAACCGGTTCCGCCGCGTCCCGGTTCGCCATACGGGCAGCCCGTATACCGTCCCGCGCCGGGGCAGCCTCCCTATGCTCGGCCCGGATATGGTCACCAGCATGGTTATCCGCCCGGTTACGGCCAACCGGGTTATGGTGCGCCGCAGGGCTACGGCCAGCCCGGTTATCCAGCGCCCGGATACGGCCAGCGCGCGCCGATGCCCTACGGTCC
The DNA here is from genome assembly GCF_050955845.1 of Nocardia sp. CA-135398. Lineage (NCBI taxonomy): Bacteria > Bacillati > Actinomycetota > Actinomycetes > Mycobacteriales > Nocardiaceae > Nocardia > Nocardia sp. CA-135398. Next base: position 398,182 of record NZ_CP192084.1, read on the forward strand.
GCCCGGACGTCCACCGCAGCGGCGCAAGAACGGTGGCGGTGGATGGATCGCACTGCTGCTGATCATTGTGTTCGTGGTCGCGGGTGGTCTTGTGCGCGGCGCGATTTCGCACGGCAGGCAGAGCAGCACCTCGTCGGGACCCGGCGCGAGCATGACCTACACGCCGGATTCGAACGGTGGCGTATCCGAGACCGGCACCAACCCGCTACTGACCGATCAGAACACCACACTGATCCCGGCGAAGTGCTCGTACTCGCCGTGGAGCACCCAGGTGGACACCGCGCGCAAGTTCTTCGAGACCGCCGCGGCTTGCCTGGAATCGGCGTGGAAACCCGTACTGGCACAGAAGAATCTGCCATTCCAGTCGCCGACGCTGAATGTCAGCGCGACCACGGACGGCATCACCACGCCGTGCACCGGCTCCACCAGTAATTTCGCCGCGTTCTACTGCCCGGCGAACAAGACGATCTACATGCCGATCAGTCAGTTGCAGACCGATCTGTTCAAGGACAACTGGATCGTCTACCTGTCGGTCTTCGCCCACGAGTACGGTCACCATGTGCAGGCCATGGCGGGAATCCTGCGTAAAGCCAATAGCGATCGTGTCGACGCGGGCGTGCGCAGCGACAGGGGTCTGGAACTCTCGCGCCGAATCGAGTTGCAGGCCAACTGCTTCGACGGCATGTACCTCGGCTCGTCGGCCAACGGCGGTTCGCTGACTACGGCGCAGATCACCCTCGCGCGCCGCGACGCGCACGGCCGCGGCGACCAGCGTGGCGATATGCGCGATCACGGGACCGCGGCGAACGGCGGCACATGGTTCGAGATCGGGGTGGACAAAGACCGTGCGGCACAGTGCAATACCTTCACCGCGTCGGCCAGCTCGGTGTCGTGAGTAGATGACGCAGCCCGCCGTACGCCTATTTCGACGCACAAGGGGCTCGTGCCACGCAGGACACCTACGGGCGCGGCGATAAGCAGGGTGATGCGCGCGATCACGGCACGGGGCAGAACGCGGGGGACGGGTTCGCGCAGGGCTACAAGACCGACTGGACATCCCAGTGCAACACCTGGCTGGCCGCCTGGGACCAAGTCGCGTAGCTGTGTCGTCGGCCGCGTGGTGACCTCGGGTTGAGCCAGCTGTTGGTGTTTCGTATCAGTGATCGCCACCGTGCGGCTGCCCGAAGTGCCCTTCGCCCAAGCGTCGCGGCGCATGTCCGTGCACGCCTTCGGCATATGCGGTCTCCGCATGCAGTGCGAAGTCGATGCCCGCGGTCTCGTCTTCCTTGCTGACCCGGAATCCGATGAGCCGGTCGATGGCCTTACCGAGCACGAAGGAGACCGCGAACGCATACACCGCGACCACCAGCACGCCGACCAGCTGCTTGCCCAACTGCGCGAGTCCGCCGCCGTAGAACAGACCCTCGACACCACCGGTCATCACCTGGTTGGCCAACAGTCCGATCAGCAGTGTGCCGACGATGCCGCCGACGAAGTGCACACCGACCACATCGAGCGAATCGTCATAGCCCGCCTTGAATTTCCAGCCGACCGCGAATGAGCACACCACACCCGCCGCCAGACCGACGATGAGCGCGCCGAGCGTATTCACCGAACCGCACGAAGGCGTGATCGCGACCAACCCGGCTACAACACCCGATGCCGCACCGAAGGTGGTCGGCCGACCGTCGCGGATCTGCTCGACCGCGAGCCAGCCGAGCATGCCCAGACAGCCCGCCACCAGGGTGTTGAGGAATACCGCTGCCGCAACACCATTCGCGGTCAGCGCCGACCCGGCATTGAAGCCGAACCAGCCGAACCACAGCAGACCCGCGCCGAGCAGCACGAACGGCAGATTGTGCGGCCGCATCGCATCGGTCTTGAAGCCGATGCGCGGGCCGAGCACGAGGGCCAGTGCCAGTGCGGACGCGCCGGAGGCGATCTCCACGACCATGCCACCGGAGTAGTCGAGCGCGCCGAAGGAGGCCAGCCAGCCGTCCGGACCCCACACCCAATGCGCGATCGGTACATAGACCGCCAGCGCCCACAGCGGCACGAAGACCATCCAGCCCGCGAATTTCGCGCGGTCCGCGATCGCACCGCTGACCAGTGCCGCGGTCAGGATCGCGAAGGTCAGCTGGAAGGTGGCGAACAGCAGTTCCGGAATCGTGCCGTGTACCGAATTCGGATCGATGCCGGCCATCCCGAAGTGGTCGAGATTACCGATCAGACCGCCGCCCGCGTCGCTGCCGAATGCCAGGCTATAACCGGCCAGCAGCCACACCACGGTTACCAGCGGGATCGCGATGAAGTTCATCATCAGCATGTTGAGTACGCCGGTCGAGCGCACCATCCCGCCGTAGAAAATGGCCAGCGCGGGCGTCATCAGCAGCACCAGGGCAGTGCTGATGAGCAGCCAGGCGGTGGCCGCGGGATCGATGGTTGAGGACACGGGGTAACTCCTTCCACGCGTACATGCGTTGCGAAGAAGTTACCGAATGCTCACATCGTCGCTGAATATCGGCCCAGACAGTTCAGCGCCGTGCCTTCTTGGCCAAGGCCCGCAGGCCGCGCCGTCCTGGCACGGGCAGGTCCTCGCATTCGGCCATCCATTCGGCGGTGGTGAGCCACCGGCGCTGGATCCGCGCGTCGGCGGTGTCGTGGAAGATCCGGCGGCCGCGGTCGTCACGCAGGTCGTGGGCGAGGGTGGACCAGCGCGGCGGACGGTCGTTCTCGGCCAGATGGTCGCGCAGGTAGGTCGCCACGATCGTGCCGATCGTATTGACCGGTCGCAGCGAGACTCGATTGCCGTACTTCGCCGAGTAGAAACGCCTTGCGGCGCACAGGGATCCGGGATTGGCATTGGAGGCGATCCAGCCCGCGCGCTGGGCCCGTTCGATCAACCAGAGGTGTTTTACCGCGGTCGGGGCGATATCGCCGATCCGTTCCCGGATCAGTGCCATCACCGGTTCGGACTGCAGCACGTCACGTCGAGTGGGGCCGGTGCCGTGGGTGATCCAATGGTCCTCGGCCAGCCGGGCCAGTATGCGGCCGAAGTCATCGATGCTGCGCTGGGCCCGGCGGCCGAGGCGTTCGATGCGTTCGGCCTCCCGGCGCATCTCGTTCTGCGCCGTGAGGGTGCGGATCGCCGCCATGGTCGGCACCTGGCCGCGTTCCAGTAGTTCGAGGATGGCGGCAGCGGTCGACGGATCGGCGGCTGCGGCCACCGGTAGCGAATCGCGCTTGATCGCGAAGTCCTGGGGGCTGATCGCCCGGCTGAGCAGGTCGACGGCGGCATGGTCGTCGGCGAAATCGGTGCTCGAAAGCCAGGCGGCGGCGATGTCGTCACACGACGGCACGGTGGAAATTTCCTCCGGTGAAAGTGGTGTGATTCGGCGAAAAGCGCCGGGATTTATGGGATTTCAGGTTGTGCCCCGGTCGGGATGAGGGACCGGCCGGGGCCACCAACCTGATGAAGGTTTGGCTACCGAAGTTGCCGATAACCACGGTAGCCAGGCGATTGCGTCGATGTCATGCTGGTTGATTGATTCGTTATCTCCGCAAATAGCTCTCGAACCGGGGCGTGAGTACAACTAATCGGCGCGAAGTGCACTGGACGGGCGCCAAAGTTCGCTGTTCGTCCGTTCTCGATCTTCGATTGCTCCGCCATTGCCGCCTTCGCGGCTGATCAGTGGGGGCTAACAAAGGTTTGAGCATCCTGTGATCTACATCACATAGCCTGCCCGAAACGCCCGGCAGCACGCCGCGCCCGGCCTGTCGGTCGAGGGGAATGCGCTTTGTCGGTGGGCGCCGGTAACCTCTGGCCGTGGCTCTGTACCGGAAGTACCGACCGGCAACGTTCGCTGAAGTGGTGGGGCAGGAGCACGTCACTGACCCGCTGAGTACCGCGCTCGACACCGGTCGCATCAGTCATGCCTATCTGTTCTCCGGTCCCCGGGGCTGCGGCAAGACCTCCTCGGCGCGCATCCTCGCGCGCTCGTTGAACTGTGTGCAGGGTCCTACTTCGACACCGTGCGGTACCTGCCCGTCCTGTGTCGCGCTCGGTCCGGGCGGACCGGGCAATCTGGACGTGATCGAACTGGACGCCGCGAGTCACGGTGGTGTCGACGACACCCGTGAACTGCGTGACCGGGCCTTCTACGCGCCCGCGGAGTCGCGGTATCGGGTGTTCATCGTCGACGAGGCGCATATGGTCACCACGGCCGGGTTCAATGCGCTGCTCAAGATCGTCGAGGAGCCGCCCGCCCACCTGATCTTCATCTTCGCCACCACCGAGCCGGACAAGGTGCTGCCCACCATCCGCTCGCGCACGCACCACTACCCGTTCCGGCTGCTGCCACCCGCCACCATGCGCGGACTGCTCGGCAAGATCTGCGAGCAGGAGCAGGTGCCGGTCGAGGAGGCGGTGTACCCGCTGGTGATTCGCGCGGGCGGTGGATCGCCGCGCGACAGCCTGAGTGTGCTCGACCAACTCCTCGCGGGCGCCGGGCCCGAGGGCGTCACCTATTCGCGGGCGGTTTCGCTGCTCGGCGTCACCGATGTCGCGCTGATCGACGACGCGATCGACGCGCTCGCCGCCAGCGATGGCGCTGCTCTCTTCGGCACCATCGACCGCGTCATGGAGGCGGGCCACGATCCGCGCCGCTTCGCCGTCGACCTCCTGGAGCGCCTGCGTGACCTGATCCTGCTGCGGGCCGTGCCCGACGCCGCCGACCGCGGCCTGGTCTCCGGCCCCGGCGATGTTCTGGACCGCATGCGCGAACAGGCCGAACGCGCCGGTCCGGCCACCCTGGCCCGGCATGCCGAACTCCTGCACGAGGGCCTCGGCGAAATGCGCGGCGCCACTGCCCCTCGCCTGCTGCTCGAAATCGTCTGCGCCCGCATGCTCCTCCCCTCGGTCTCCGACGCCGAGTCGGCAACCCTGCAACGGCTGGAACGCCTCGAGCGCGGCATCGCCACCGGAGCGATCACCCCAACCGCCGCCCCCGCCCAGTCCTCCGACTCGACACCCGCCACGTCCCAGCCTGCGACGGCCCAGTCGGCCGCACCCCGCGCCTCCGGCGAACCCCCACGCCGCCGAGGCGCGGAAATCCTCGCCGCGGCCCGCCGCGAGAAGGACGCCAACCGCGCGGGCTCCGGCGCAGCGACTGACCCGGCGCAGGCTGATGCTCCCGCGCAGTCGAGTGCGTCGGGGCAGTCTGGTGGCTCTGGGCAGTGGGGTGGGGCCGCACAGGCTGGCAATTCATCGCAGTCAGGTGCCTCCGGGCAGTCTGGTGGCTCCGCGCAGACGGGTGCCCCGGGGCAGTCTGGTGGCCCTGCGCAGGCGGGTGCTTCTGGCCGAGCTGGTGGCTCCGCGCAGGCGGGTGCTTCTGGTCAGGCTGGTAGCCCTGCGGCGGTGGGTGCTTCTGGTCTGGCTGGTGACTCCGGGCAGGCCGGTGGCCCTGCGCAGTCGGGTGGCCTCTCGCAGCCTGGCGGTTCTGGGCAAGCTGGTGGGACGGGGCAGAGTTTGCCTGCGGAGCGTGCGGCGGTCGCGGAACGGCAGTCGTCTGCCGGGCGTGGTGCCGAGTCAGTGGGGCAGGGGGCGGAGGATTTCGCTGCTCGCCAGAGTGCAGCCGAGTCCGGTATCGATAGCCAGAACTTGGCTGGGGGGCAGGATCCGGCGGCCGCGGTCGACCGCCAGCATTCGGCTGTCGGGCAGAGCGGGGTCGCAGGGCAAGGCGACGCAGGTGTCGGATTCGCTTTCGTGCCGGGCGATTCGACGGCGGAGCGCGGCGAGGCGCCGACGGGTGCGGTGCAGAGTCCCACAGCCGTCGACCGTGGTTCGAGCACTGGACAACTCGACGCGACAGAGGTGACCGGCGTGGATGCCTCCGCCGGGACAGGCGGCGCATCCGTCGACGCGGCGTACTCAGGACAAGCACGCTTCGATGCTGCACCGGGTGCTGGCGCTGCTTCGGTCGATGCCGCTCCGGGCGAAGATTCCGCCTCGTCTTCCGCCGTCGAATCTGCGGATCGAGCCATCGCGCCCAACCGCGGTGACGCCGAGTTTGCTGGTGCCGCGGGTTCGCGGGCTGCCGCCGGATTGCTGGAACCCGAAGGGACGCTGGCGGTCTCCGAGTCGACTACATCCCGACAGCGCGACAGCGCGGCAGTCGCGGATTCGGCAATGTCGTCGAATTCGGAAGCTGCGCAGTCGATTTCGGCTCAATCATCCGACCCGACTGCCGCAGTTCGGAGCTCGGACCAGGGTGGCGCGGAGGCTGCGCAGTCGATTTCGGCCCATCAGTCCGACCCGACTGCCGCAGTTCGGGGTGCGGAGGCCGCGCAGTCGACTTCGGCTCAGCAGTCCGAGCGAGCCGCCGTGCAGCAGGGGAGCGCGCAAGGTGCCGCGCAGAAGAGCGGGGCGCAGGGGCTCGCGGAACAGGCCGATGCGGAGGCCGGGAGGCAAGGGGATGGGGATCTGCTGCGGGCGGTGGAGGGGGCCTGGGGGGAGATTCGGGCGAAGGTTCGGGAGTTCGGGCCTACGGTGCAGGCGTTGCTGTCGGGGGCGTCGGTGGCGCGGATCGAGGGGGAGGTGATCGTATTCGCGCATCAGCATGCGCCGTTGGCGCAGCGGCTGTCGGATCCGCGCAATGTGCAGGCGGTGCGGTCGGCGGTGCGGGCCGTGCTCGGCAGCGATCATCCGGTGCGCTGGGAGGCGGGTGGGGCCGCGCCCCGGCCCGCGGCTGCCGCGCCGAAGACGAGGGGGCGTGGTCAGGGCGCGAATGCGCCGGGACGTGAATCCGGCAATCCGCCCGGGCCCGGTTCGGATGCGCCCGCGCCGCCGCGGTTCTCGCGGCCGAGTCAGGCCAGGGCGGCGGCTGATCCAGCGGCGGGCACTGGTCAGCGGCCCGCGCCGAGTGGTGACGCGCGGTCGTTCCGCGGCGACGACGATATTCCGCCGCCCGATTTCCCGGATCTCCCGGACGACCCCGGCCCGATGGATTACGCGCCGATCGATGCCGTCCCGCCGCCCTCCACCCCGGAGGAGGAGCAGGAGATGCTGGCCGAATCGCAGACCCCAGTGGCGCCGGGGGATCGGCGCGACCCGGATGAGGTGGCCTTGGAGTTGCTCAAAAGTGAGCTGGGTGCCACACGGCTGGACGGTTGACAACCCTCGTTCACTGGACGTTAAGTTAACCGGAGTTCGCACTCGACGGTAGTATGGACGGGTGGCCGCGAGCCGCGGTATGGCGAAGTTCTATGGTATGCGCAGGCATGCGTGTACCGAGTACTCGTCATCGCCGCTGCTTGTCGACTTTTGTACAGCGTCAGGACGGTCGGTCCCCGGACCGGTCGGCGAGGTCACTCGCATGGACGGACGAATGTTCGGCCGCCGCACCCTTAAGGAAGGAACACTCCGATATGACCACAGAGGCCTACATTTACGAGGCCATCCGCACCCCGCGCGGACGCGGCAAGAAGAACGGTTCGCTGCACTCGGTCAAGCCGATCGATCTGACTGTTGGTCTGATCCAGGAGCTGCGCGGTCGTTTCCCGAACCTCGACGAGGACCGGATCTCCGACCTGATCCTGGGTGTCGTCGCGCCGGTCGGTGACCAGGGCGCCGATATCGCCCGCACCGCCGTGACCGTGGCCGGACTGCCCGACACCGTCGGCGGCTTCCAGCTCAACCGCTTCTGCGCCTCCGGCCTGGAGGCCGTCAACCTGGCCGCGCAGAAGGTCCGCTCCGGCTTCGACGACCTGGTCATCGCCGGTGGTGTGGAGTCGATGTCCCGCGTGCCGATGGGTTCCGATGGTGGTGCCTGGGCGCTGGACCCGGCCACCAACTACGACACCTACTTCGTGCCGCAGGGTGTCTCCGCCGACCTGATCGCCACCATCGAGGGCTTCTCCCGCGATGACGTGGACGCCTACGCCGTGCGCTCGCAGGAGCTCGCCGCCAAGGCCACCACCGGCGGCTACTTCGCCAAGTCGATCGTTCCGGTCAAGGACCAGAACGGCCTCGTCGTGCTCGACAACGACGAGCACATGCGTCCCGGCACCACCGCCGAGGACCTGGCCAAGCTGAACCCGTCCTTCGCCGTGGTCGGCGAGATGGGCGGCTTCGACGCCGTGGCGCTGCAGAAGTACCACTTCGTCGAGAAGATCAACCATGTCCACCACGGCGGCAACAGCTCGGGCATCGTCGACGGCGCCGCGCTGGTGCTGGTCGGTTCGGAAGAGGCGGGCAAGGCCTCCGGTCTGACCCCGCGTGCGCGCGTCGTCGCGACCGCCACCAGCGGCGCCGACTCCACCATCATGCTGACCGGGCCGACCCCGGCCGCCAAGAAGGCGCTGGCCAAGGCGGGCCTGACCCTCGACGACATCGACCTGGTCGAGATCAACGAGGCCTTCGCCTCCGTGGTGCTGAAGTTCCAGAAGGATCTGCAGATCCCGGACGAGAAGCTGAACGTCAACGGTGGCGCCATCGCGATGGGCCACCCGCTGGGCGCCACCGGCGCGATGATCACCGGCACCATGGTCGACGAGCTGGAGCGCCGCAACGGCCGCTACGCGCTGATCACCCTCTGCATCGGTGGCGGCATGGGCGTCGCCACGATCATCGAGCGCGTCTAACCCCAACCGACAGCTGAGAATTCACGGCGGCGTTCGCGCAGGCCCGGAGGCGGTAGCTTGCGTAACCACGTAGGGACCGCGAACGCCGCCAATTAGACACAGGAGACACAGAGCTGTGAGCGAGACCAACATGATCGGTTGGGAGCAGGATTCGGACGGCATCGTCGTTTTGACGATGGACGACCCGAACCAGGGCGCCAACACGATGAACGAGCTGTACAAGAAGTCGATGACGGCCACCGTCGACCGGCTCGAGGCCGAGAAGGACAGCATCACCGGCGTGGTGATCACCTCGGCGAAGAAGACCTTCTTCGCGGGCGGCGACCTGAAGAACATGATGAAGGTCGGCCCGGAAGACGGCCAGGCCCTGATGGAAGAGCTCGGCACCATCAAGTCGGCGCTGCGTCGGCTGGAGACCCTGGGCAAGCCGGTGGTCTCGGCGATCAACGGCGCCGCCCTCGGCGGTGGCCTGGAGATCACCCTGGCGACCCACTACCGGATCGCCGCGGATGTGCCGGGCGTGCAGCTCGGCCTGCCCGAGGCGACCCTTGGCCTGCTGCCCGCCGGTGGCGGTGTCATCCGCACCGTGCGCATGTTCGGCCTGCAGGGCGCGCTCATGCAGTTCCTGCTGCAGGGCAACAAGTACCGTCCGGCCAAGGCCAAGGAGCTCGGCCTGATCAATGAGGTCGTCGGCTCGGTCGAGGAGCTGGTGCCCGCCGCCAAGGCGTGGATCAAGGCCAACCCCGAGGGCGGCGTGCAGCCCTGGGACAAGAAGGGCTTCAAGATTCCGGGCGGCACACCGTCCAGCCCGGCCTTCGCCGCCAACCTCCCGGCCTTCCCGGCCAACCTGCGCAAGCAGCTCAAGGGCACCAACATGCCCGCACCGCGCGCCATCATGTCGGCCGCGGTCGAGGGTTCGCAGGTCGACATCGACAACGCGTCGCTGATCGAATCGCGCTACTTCGTCTCGCTGCTGACCGGCCCGGTCGCGAAGAACATGATCCAGGCGTTCTTCTTCGACCTGCAGTCGATCAACAACGGTGGTTCGCGGCCCAAGGATGTCCCGAAGAAGGAGATCCGCAAGGTCGGCGTGCTCGGCGCGGGCATGATGGGCGCGGGCATCGCCTACGTCTCGGCCAAGGCGGGCTACGAGGTCGTGCTGAAGGACGTCACCATCGAGGCGGCCGAGCGCGGTAAGAACTACTCCGAGAAGATCGAGGCCAAGGCCCTCTCGCGCGGCAAGACCACCGAGGAGAAGTCCAAGGCGCTGCTGGACCGGATCAAGCCGACCGCGGACCCGGCCGACTTCGCCGGTGTCGACTTCGTCATCGAGGCGGTCTTCGAGAACACCGAGCTCAAGCACAAGGTGTTCCAGGAGATCGAGGACATCGTCACCCCGGACGCGCTGCTCGGCTCGAACACCTCCACCCTGCCGATCACCGGTCTGGCGACCGGTGTGAAGCGCCAGGAGGACTTCATCGGCATCCACTTCTTCTCGCCGGTCGACAAGATGCCGCTGGTGGAGATCATCAAGGGTGAGAAGACCTCCGATGAGGCGCTGGCCCGGGTGTTCGACTACACCCTCGCGATCAAGAAGACCCCGATCGTCGTCAACGACAGCCGCGGCTTCTTCACCTCGCGCGTGATCGGCACCTTCGTCAACGAGGCGATCGCCATGCTCAACGAGGGCATCGAGCCCGCGACCATCGAGCAGGCCGGTCTGCAGGCGGGCTACCCGGCCGCGCCGCTGCAGCTGTCGGACGAGCTGAACCTGACGCTGATGCAGAAGATCGCCAAGGAGACCCTCGAGGCCGCCGAGAAGGGTGACAACACCCTCGGTGTGAAGCGGCACCCGGCTCAGGATGTCATCGACTACCTGGTCGAGCAGGGTCGCCCGGGTCGTCTGGGCAAGGCCGGCTTCTACGAGTACGACGAGGACGGCAAGCGACTCGGCCTGTGGCCGGGGCTGCGCGAGCACTTCAAGACCACCGCAGGTTTCGGTGTGCCGCTGCAGGATCTGATCGACCGCATGCTGTTCATCGAGGCGATCGAGACCCAGAAGTGCTTCGACGAGGGTGTGCTCACCACCACCGCCGACGCCAACATCGGCTCGATCTTCGGCATCGGCTACCCGGCCTGGACCGGTGGTGTGCACCAGTTCATCGTCGGTTACCCGGGTGGCCAGGCGGCCTTCGTCGAGCGCGCCGACTACCTCGCCAAGACCTACGGCGAGCGTTTCGAGGTCCCGGCCTCGCTGCGCAAGTAGTCTCGCGGCAACTCACTGACGGCAAGCCCGTCACCGCATTTCGCGGTGGCGGGCTTTCGCCGTTTCGGGCCACCGCTCACCCAGTAGCCGATGGATCCGGTCCTCGCCGAGTCGAGTCCCGAGGCGGGCGGGCATGAACGGCATTGCCTCGATCCTGGCGGCCGACCCGCTCGATCCACGAAACCCCTTGTCCTGGCACGCTCTTACGTGCTGGGCATTGGCGCTTGCTGTCCAGTAGCCGCGGCGGTTCAGCTGGGGCGCAGGTCCTCGGCGGCCTGGTAGTACGCGTCGGCGGCGCGGGTGAAGTAGTCGAAGAGCACTTCGCGCTGTTCGGGTGAATAGCCGCCGATGATTTCGCCGATGGCGCGGCGGGCGGGGGCCAGGATTTCATCGAGATCGGCTGGCTTGTCGATCAATTCGACGATGACCTTGCGACGGTCGCCGCGGACAGGCACGCGGCGCACGTAGCCCGCGTCTTCCAGACGATCGATGAGACGGGTGGTCGGACCGGTGGTCAGTCCGCTGCGTGCGCCCAGTTCGCCGGGTGTCATGGCGCCGTTGAGTTCCAGGATGTTCAGGGCATAGAGGTCTGTCGCACCGAGGTCGACGGCGCGCGCGCCTGCCTGTCCGTGCAGCATGACCGCGCTGAGATAGCGACGGTAGACCTCGCTCGCGTCCTTGCGTGTCGGCGGTGTTGACACGGATACCTCCATCTTCTAATCTCTTCTTCAACGAAGAAACTTCTTAAACGAAGAAAGCTCTTCTAAGAAGAAATCTAGCACGGAGGACGAAATGAACAGCAATGACACCCGGGCGATCGAGGCCGTACTCGCGCAATTGGTGGACGCATGGGGCCGCGGCGATGCCGATGCCTACGGCACCGTCTTCACCGAAGACGCCACCTACACAAGCTTTCTTGGCACGCTCTACCGCGGCCGCGCCGATATCGTCGCCTCGCATCGCGCCCTGTTCGGCAGCGTCCTGAAGGGCACCCGGCTCGCCGACGACATCGTCGACATCCGCTTCTACGGCCCCGACACCGCGGTGGTCAACAGCCACGGCGACACCTATAAGGGCAAGCCCAAGCAGCTCACCAAGACCCAGACCTACACCATGGTCCGCCGCGACGGCCGCTGGCTGATCGCCGCCTTCCAGAACACCAAGCGCAACAAGCTCATGGAGCGCATCACCTACCTGTCCACCCCGGCCGCCCGCCCCGCTGCCGAGCGCTGAATCCCCACTGCCCCAAAGGATCCCGTCATGAACGCCCCCGCGCCCCGCAATCGCCGCCGCATCCTCTCGCGCGTCCTCGCCGCCTCCGCCATCACCCTCGGTGTCGCCGCGGGCGGCGGTTACCTCTGGCTGGACCAGACCTCGGACGTGCACAACCTCGGCACGACCGCCTGCACCACCGTCACCACGCCCGCGCCGCAGGCGGCCCGGGAAATCTGCGATCTGCTCGACCAACTCGCCGACGCCTGGGGTCACGGCGATGCCGACGCCTATGGCGCCCTTTTCACCGAGGACGCCACCTACACCAGCTTCGTCGGCACCTACTACCAGGGGCGCGCCGATATCGTCGAGGGCCACCGCGCCCTGTTCAAGGGCTTCAAGAAGGGCACCGAACTCACCGATTCGATCCTCGGTATCCGCTTCTACGGTCCGGACACCGCCGTGGTCACCAGCCGTGGCGATACCTACAAGGGCGACCCGAAGCAGCCCGCGGAGCTGTCGAAAACGCAGACCTACACCATGGTTCGCCAAGACGGTCGCTGGTTGATCGCCGCGTTCCAGAACACCCAGCGCAAGAACGTCATGGAGCGGATCTCGTTTCTCTACGATCCGGCGACCAGGCCCGCCGCCGAGCGCTGAGGCCGTCGGGGCCAGGCTATTTGGAAAGCCACCCGCTCGGGTTGATACCGCGCTACGTTGGAGTATGCGTGACATATCGGGCATCGCGAGATCGTTTCGCGATGTCCGATGTCCGTGTGTTTCTCGGTCGCCGGTGACGCCGATTCGATGTGAATTCGAGGTGGTCACATGAATCCACAGATGCGTTCGGGCAAGGCAAACGCCGGATCGACTCCGGCCGAATCGGACACACAGCGACATGCGCCCATCGATATCGTCGACGAGTTGGAGGCGATGGGCCTGTCGGATGCGGTCGAGATCGGCCGGGGCGGGTTCGGGGTGGTGTATCGCTGTGTCCAGTACGCATTGGACCGGGTCGTCGCGGTCAAGGTGCTCTCCTCGGAGATCGATGCCGAGAGCAGGGAACGGTTCCTGCGCGAGGAGCAGGCGATGGGCCGGTTGTCCGGCCATCCGAATATCGTCGACATCCTGCAGGTCGATGTCACCCCGACCGGTCAGCCGTTCATTGTGATGCCCTTCTGCACCCGGGGCTCGCTCGAACAGGTCATTCGGGACCAGGGTCCGCTCACCTGGGCGGATTCCCTGCGGGCCGGGGTGAAGCTGGCGGGCGCGATCGAGAGCGCGCATCGGGCCCAGATTCTGCATCGCGACGTCAAACCGGCGAATGTCCTGCTCAGCGCGTACGGCGAACCGCAGCTGACGGATTTCGGAATCGCCAGGATTCCGGGCGGTTTCCGCACTTCCAGCAGTTTGATCACGGGCTCGCCCGCCTTCACCGCGCCCGAGGTGCTCAAGGGTGACGATCCGACCGTCCGCTCCGATGTGTACGGACTCGGCTCGACGCTGTTCGCCCTGCTGACCGGCCATGCCGCCTTCGAACGGCAATCGGGGGAGAAGGTCGTCGCGCAATTCCTGCGGATCACGACCCAGCCGGTACCGGATCTGCACGGCCACGACATTCCCGACGATGTCGCCGACGCCATCCAGTATGCGATGGACACCGATCCGGAGAACCGGCCCGCTTCGGCCTTCGAGTTCGGCGAGCTGCTGCGCACGGTCCAGCGTGAGCACGATCAGATGCCCGATGAGATGGCGCTGCTGGATACGTCGGTGGTGGCGCCGGAGGAGACCGAACATCCGAACGCGGCCGAGGTGACGGTGACGCGACCGGCGGTTACCGCACGCCGCAGTTGGCCGTTGACGTTGCGTCCCGCGGTATCCCAGCATCCGGCCGACTCGACCTCGGTCGCGCCGACCATGCCCCCGACGGCGGCGACAAAATTCCGTCCGCCGACCCCCGCCCGCGAGCCGGTGCCGCGCCCGCGCCTGCTCGATACGCTGCGCGCCGGTGGCCGCCGCCGACTCGCGCTGATCCACGCACCGGCCGGCTTCGGCAAGAGCACGGTGGCCGCGCAATGGCGTAATGAGCTGGCCGATGGCGGGGTTCCGGTGGCCTGGCTCGGCATCGACCAGGACGACGATAACGAGATCTGGTTCCTGGCCCATCTCATCCAGGCGATCCGCCGGGTCCGTCCGGATATCGGTGAGGGTTTGGATCAGGTGCTCGAGGAGCGGCCCGCCGACGCGGTCGCCTATGTCATCTCCACGCTGATCGATGAGATCCACGCCAGCGGGACCACGGTCGTGGTGATCGTGGACGACTGGCACCGGGTCAGCGATGCGGGTGCGCGGCGGGCGATGGATGGGTTGTTGGACAACGGATGTCACCATCTGCGCTTCGTGGTGACCAGCCGGGAGCAGTCGGGTTTGCCGACCAGTCGGATGCGGGTGCACGACGAACTGGTCGAGATAGGTTCCTCGGCCTTGCGCCTGACCACTCCGGAGACCAAGGAAATCCTGGTGCAGCGCAATGGATTCGCGCTCACCGACAACCAGATCGAGGCGATTCACGCGGCCACCGACGGCTGGCCTGCCGCGGTCCAACTGGTGAGTTTGTCGTTGCGCGGCAATGTCGATCCGGATCGGCTGATCGCGAATCTCGCCGAGGGCAGTCACGGCATCCGCGAATATCTCGCCGAAAACGTCCTGGACGCGCTCGAACCCAAGATGCTCGACTTCCTGACCTCGATTTCGATCACCGAGCGGGTCAGCGGTTCGCTGGCCTCGGCGCTTTCGGAGCAGCCGGATGGTGAATCGCTGCTCGAGCAGGCCGAACAGCGCGAGTTGTTCGTCCGGCGCATTGCCCATGATCCCGAATGGTTCCGGATGCAGCCGCTGTTCGCCGAACATCTGCGGGCGCGGTTGGAGCGCGCCGATCCGGCCAGGTCGAAGGCATTGCACCGCAAGGCATCTCGCTGGTATGCCGAACACAATTTACTGCGCAAGTCGGTCGATCACGCACTCGCGGCAACGGATCTGAAGATGGCGCTGGATCTGCTCGAGAGCGGCGGCATGGACCTGATCGATAAGTCCCGTCTCGCGACGCTGCTCGGGACGGTATCGAAACTGCCGGTGCAGCAGGTGGCTTCGCGTTCCAAACTGCTGATGGCCGTGGCCAGGGCGAATGTGAATCTGCAGCAGCCCGCCGCGGCGCGCGCGGCCTTGGGCCGACTGTCCAATGTGCTGGCGCGCGGATCGTCCACCGATGACGATGCGGACCGGCAGCGCTGCCAGGCCGTGGTGCTCGCGGCGGCGGATCAGATCGCGCGTGACCACACCGAGGGTGTGCTCGACCGGGTGGCCGAATGCCTGGCGAAGCCCGATGGACTACCCGCCTGGACCGTATCGACCGCCGCGAATCTGACCTCGTTCGTGCGACTGTGCGAATTCGATTTCGACGGCGCGCGCGAAATCCAGGAATGGGCGCAGCCGTATCACGCCCGATCCAAGGATCCGCTCGGCGAGGTGTTCGGACTGTGCGGCAAGGGTGCCGCGGCCTATGAACAGCTCGATATCGCCACTGCCACAAGTTGTTTTCAGCAGGCGTGGCAGATCGCACGGGAGAAGTCGGGACCGCGTTCCGATGCGGTGCGGGTGGCCGCGGCGCTGCTCGGCGAATTGAGTTACCGCCGGGGCGATCTGGATACCGCCGATCGACTGCTCGACGACAGCCATCAGTTGGTCACCCGGGTCGGGCCGGTGGACTTCCTGATTTCCACCTTCGTGGTCGGTGCCAGGGTGAAGGCCGCGCTCGGCGATCTGTATACCGCCACCGCCCGGCTCGATGAAGGTGACCGAATCGCCGCCGATAACAGGCTGATTCGGCTCGCCGCGCATATCCGCGCCGAGCGGCTGCGGCTGGGACTGCTGACCGATACCGCCGCCCGGCGGGTCGCCGACGCCGGATACGAATCGGATATCTCCGGAACCATCCACCAGGCCCATCGGATGACGGGCGCGGCGGCGTTGGCCGCCGAGGCGGAAGAGCTCGCCGCGATCCGCGCGCTGCTTGCCGAACGTCAGCTGCGCGCCGATGATCGCGCGGTGCGCCGGGCCCGCGCGCTGCACGGCCGCATGGTCGAAAAACACCGTCCCCGTGCGGAATTGGATACCGCGCTGCTGCTCGCCGAATGTCTGGCCGCCTCCGGCTGGGTCGGCGAGGCGACCGGACTGCTGCTACCCGCGGCGGCCACCTGCGCCGAACACGGTTGGACCATGCCGCTTCTGGATGCGGGACCCGGGGTGCTCGGCATCCTGCGTGTGCTGCGCACCGAAATGCGTGCGACATCGGGACAACCCGACGAGCCGACGCTGCCCGCCCTGTTCCTGGATGAACTCCTGGGCTAGGACGGGCAGTATCGGTCGCTGATTACGGCTGCCACCACGGGCGCAGCGGCAGACCCGATTCGCCGTTCGGACCGAGCTTGACGCCGAGCACCTGGTGCAGCTGAACCACATTGCGCTGGAAGCCGAGTCGGCAACCGGCCATGTACAGGCCCCACACCTTCGCGGTGCCCTCGCCGACCTCTTCGACGCAGGCATCCCAGTTGGCGACCAGATTTTTACACCATTCGTGCAGGGTGAGCGCGTAGTGCTCGCGCAGGTTCTCCTCGTGCATCACCTCGAGGCCGACATTCTGGATCTCGGAGATGATCCGGCCGGAGCCGATCAGCTCGCCGTCCGGGAAGACGTAGCGGTCGATGAAGTCACCGGCCTTGGTGGTCCGGGTGTTGTCCGGCCTGGTGATGCAGTGGTTCAGGAACAGGCCGCCATCGCGCAGCTTGCTCTTGATGTATTCGAAGTAGAACGGGTAGTTGTGCACGCCGATGTGCTCGGTCAGACCGATCGAGGAGACGGCGTCGAAGGCGACCTCCGGGATGTCGCGGTAATCGGAATGCCGCACCTCGGCGAGATCGGACAGGCCCTGTTCGGCGATCTTCTGCTGGGCCCATTCCGCCTGCTCCGCGGAGAGTGTCGCGCCGATGACCTTGACGCCGCGCTTGGCCGCGTAGCGCACCATGCCGCCCCAGCCGCAGCCGATATCGAGCAGCCGGTCGCCCTCCTTCAGCCGCAGCTTGTCGAAGACAAGGCGGTACTTGTTCTCCTGCGCCTGCTCCAGGGTCCAGTTCTCGTCCCCGTAGGTCGCGCAGGTGTAGGTCATCGAGGGGCCGAGGACGTATTCGTAGAAGGTGTTGGAGACGTCGTAGTGGTGGTGGATGGCCTCGGCATCGCGAGTCTTGGAGTGCCGCAAGCCCTCCAGCGCGATCCGGCGCCAGCGCGGCAGCGTCTCCTGCGGCGGCGGCGCGATCGGCTTGAGCCGCTCCCACCCGAGCGAGCGGGCGATGGTGACCAGTGCCAGCGCCGACGGCCGACGGAACTTCAGGCCGTCCATCGCCTTCAGGATGTCGTACGGGTCGCCGGGGTGCACGCCGGTCGCGGTCAAATCGCCGGAGATGTAGGCGCGGGCCATGCCGAGATCACCCGGTGCGGTGGCGAGGTAGTTGATGCCGCGCGGGGTCTTGATCTCCAGGCTGTATTCCGAATCCTCCGGCCCGGTCGTGCTGCCGTCATAGGCGGTCAGCCGAATCGGAACCTCGCCGTCGATCAGCGTCTCGAAGATCTCGGCAATGCTGAGTTTTGTCCCGAGGTCCGCGAAGACATCGGAACGGTCCTTGAATGTAGTCATTTGCGTTGCACCGCCTTCGAATACAAATCCAGCAGTCGCTGGTCCGGGTCGTAGCGCTTCTTCAAATCGGTGTAGGTCTCGCCGCCGTACAGTGCCGCGAATTCATCCTTGCCGTAGTACGAATCCGAGTACAGGGATTTGTGCCCGTCGAACTCGCTGACGGTCTGCTCGATCGCGCGGTTGGCCTTGCCCTCCTGCTGACCTGCGACGGTCGGCACCGCGGACCAGAACCCGACATTGACGTAGGTACGGTTCGGCCGCAGTGGATACAGCGGCCATGGCCGCCCGGTGTTCGATGCGCCGTTTTCGCGCAGTCGCAGCGGGCACAGCCAGATCGGTTCGATCGGAATTTCGCGCAGGAACCATTCGACGAAATCCGCGGTCCGCTCGACCGGGACCTCGATGTCCTGCACCACACGCTCGCGCGGCGGATTGCCCTGGCGGGCTTCCAGTTTGTCGCCGATGTGGTACTTGTGATCGAGTGCGATGAGCTTCCAATAGAAGCTGCTGCGCCGGTAGCGTTTCGGCCAGAACCGGCGGATCTTGGGGTTCTGGGCGCCGAAGGCGCGCGAGCACCAGAACCAGTCGGTGTCCCAGCGCCAGAGATAGTCGTGGATGGTCAGCCGGTCGCGCTTGGGCCGCTCGGAATCGTGCTGAATGGACCGGTAGTAGATATCCATGCCGGTGTAGTCGCTGACCGGGCCGGGTTCGTCGGTCTGACGGCCCAGCGTCAGATAGCTTTCGTCGGCGGTGAAGACAACGCCGTCGAGGTAGTCCACGCGTTCGCCGTCGTAGCTCTTGTCCGTGACGATCCGGGCGAGCGTGGATTCCAACTCACGCAGATCGTGGAAGCGGACATGCCGCAGCGCCACATAGGGCTGGACGGTCTCCAGTTCGATCTTCAGGCGGACCGAATAGCCCAGGGTCCCGTAGGAGTTCGGGAAGCCGCGGAACAGGTCGGCGTGCTCGCCGTCCGGTGTCGCGGTGATGATCTCGCCCGCCCCGGTCAGCACATCCATCTCCAGCACCGACTCGTGCGGCAGACCGCTGCGGAACGAGCTCGATTCGATGCCGAGGCCGGTGACCGCGCCGCCGAGGGTGATCGTCTTGAGCTGCGGCACTACCAGCGGTGCCAGGCCGTAGGGCAAGGTCGCGGCTACCAGATCCTCGTAGGTGGTCATCCCGGCGACGTCCGCGGTCTTGGCTGCGGCGTCCACCGCGATGACCTTTGCGAGTCCGGAGACATCGAGGCCCGGGGCGGTGTTCTCGGCCCTGGCCCGGAACAGATTCGAGGTCTTCTTCGCCAGTCGCACGTTGGCGTTCGCGGGTATCGCGCGGTAACTGGCCAACAGTCGGTCCACACCCGCTCGGTGCGCGGCGAACCCTGATTCGTATGCGGCCGATGCGGGTCCGGCCTTCCCCAACAGACTCACTGCCACTCCTCGACGCTAGTACGCACCGGTAACACAAGCCACTGCGAGGTCACCGACGAGGGATAAATGTCACGCATCTGTTGCATCGGGAATACCCAGGACTCGCCGTGTCAGTCCGGCGGTGTTCCGGGCGGTTTCGAACACCCGTCTCGCACGATGTATTGCATGGATCCCCTCCGGCGCAATCTGATCGGGAAGCCTAACAGCGCGGACCGGTCCGTGTGCGGTGATCAACATCGCGGCGCGCGGACCGACCTGGGCGCCACGAAGCGGCGGGGACAGGGCAGGATAGGAAGCAACCGTAGCGATTGTTTACAGGTCGCTCGAAAAGGTCAGCAGCCGGACAAGGAGCTCATCGTGGGACAGGTCAGCGCCAGCAGTTCGATCGCCGTCGCGGCGGATCCGCAGCGCGCACTCGACGCCATCGCGGATTACGAGAAGGTGCGTCCGCGCATCCTCTCCGCGCACTACCGCGACTACAAGGTGGTCGAGGGTGGTCAGGGCGCGGGCACCGTCGCCGAATGGACCCTGCAGGCCACCGAGAAGCGTTCCCGCAACGTGCACGCGGTCGTGTCGGTATCGGATTCCATCGTGACCGAACGTGATTCGAATTCGACGCTGGTGAACACCTGGACGGTGACGCCGGACGGTACGGGTTCGCAGGTCACGCTGCGCACGTCGTGGAAGGGTGCGGGCGGTATCGCGGGAATCTTCGAGGGGATCTTCGCGCCATTGGGGCTGAAGAAGATTCAGGCCGAGGTGCTCGCGAACCTGCAGCGCGAACTCGCCTGAGATAGCCGAAAAGCCCGGCACGCCACGCGTGCCGGGCTTTTCGATCTACCCGACATTGCTAGTCGGCATGTAGTTTGGCGGGCATGGAGCGGTAGGCGTGCAGATTCCGCAGGGGATGCGGAATCGGCGGGCCGTCCAGGCACAGATCCGGGAACCGCTCGAACAGGGCGCGCAGCGCGATGGCGCCTTCCAGTCGGCCGAGTGTGGCTCCAAGGCAGCCGTGCAGCCCGCTGCCGAACGAGAGATGATCCGCGGCGTTGGCCCTGGTCACATCGAATAGTTCGGGATCGGGGAAGACGGCGGGGTCGTAATTGGCGCCCGCCAGCGAGAGCAGGACCAGAGAACCGGATTTGATGCGCTGATCGGCGATGTCGACGTCACAGCTCGAGACGCGGCCGGTCATCCGCACCGGACCGTCGTAGCGCAGGATTTCCTCGACCGCGCGCGGCCACAGCTCCGGCTGCGCCGCCAGTATTTCCAGCTGATCCGGATGGCTGGTCAGCAGGACGATTCCGTTGCCGAGCATATTCACCGTCGTCAAGAATCCCGCGTCCAGCAGCAGAGCCGCATTGGCCATCTGTTCGCGGCGGGTTAGCTCGCCACCTGTTACCAGCATGCTGAGCACGTCGTCGCCCGGCTCGGCGGTGAGCTTGTCGAGGTGTTGGTCGAAGTATCGCTGGACCTCGGCCAGGTCCTCGATGGCGTGGCGGTAAGTGGTCCAGCTCAGGCCGCGTTCGAGCAGTGGCGCACCGGTATCTCCCCACTTCAGCAGGGTCGAATGCATCTCGGCGGGCAACCCGAGGATCTCGGCGATGATCGCGACCGGCAACTGTGCGCAGAAGTCGGCGATCAGATCCGGTCGCTGCTTCGGTTGCAGGCGTTCGAGCAGGTCATCGGTCACTTCGACTACCCGCTCCCGCAGTTTGGCGATCGCCTTCGAGCTGAATGCCCGCCCGACCAGGCGTCGGTACTGGGTGTGTTCCGGCGGATCGGTCACCAGCATCGAGGGCGGTTCCGCGAGGTTGGGAAGCCCCGGATCCGTCTTGGTCATCACCCAGCGGATCGGCTTCGGCAAGGCTCGATGGTTGGGTGTGACCACGCCGAAGCGACGGTCCCGCAGGATGAGTCGGCACAGTTCGTAGTCAGCGGTCACGTGCAACCCCGCCGACATAGTGGGGATCCGGCCCCGCTGCCGGATTTGTTCGATGTACCGCGACGAGCCGAGCAAACGATCCGGGCCGACCGCGATCAGCCCGAGGGGATTGCCCCGCCGCGCCGCCAGTAGGAGAAAGAACCGTGGCAGGCCATGCATTATCAGCCACCGAATCCACACGCGGATCAATACGTTGCCACCTTCCACACCGATCTCTCCCCAATGATAGATAGTCGCTATGCCAGCGCGCCTCTGTTGGCATGGGTACGGTTGCCATATCTCGACGATTTGCCCGCATGTAACTGTGCTTTCCGAACACTCGTCATGAGGGATAGATTTGGGAGCTGGAGGGGGCAGCGACCTTCAGATCAGGTGAGGGGCACCATGGACAGGCGCGGTTTCGTCAAGGGCGCTGGCTTGACCGCCACGATGCTGGGTCTTGCGGGTGGCAGCACGCTTGCGGCGTCTGCGGCAAGGGCCCAAGACTACAGCCCGAGCCCGAGAGCGTCGGTGTACCGGATGCTGGTGCCGGAGATCTTCGCGCCGCTGCCGGATCCGGCCGATCATGTGCCCGCGATCGTCATCGGATCAGGGTTCGGTGGGGCGATCACCGCGCTGCGCCTGTCGGAGTCCGGGACCCAGGTCGCGGTGCTCGAGCGTGGGTCGCGCTGGCCGAATGATCCGTGGCGCGACATCTTCTCCGACGAAACGATTCCGGACGGCCGCGGCTTCTGGCATCGCCACACCTTTACCGGCGCGACCAGGATCCCGGTGCAAATCGATTCGTTCGGCGGGGTCCTCGACGTTTCCAGTTACCCGGGCATCGATGTGTGGCGCGGTGCGTGTGTGGGCGGTGGCTCGGTGGTGTTCACCGGGGTGATGATCGAGCCGGAGCAGCGGTTCTTCGACCATGTGTTCCGCGGTGTGGTCGACTACCACGAGATGCGTGAGGTCTACTATCCCAAGGTCCGAAAGATGTTGCGGCTGAGCCCGATACCGGACGACATCTACGAATCTTTGGCGTTCGCGCACTCGCGGACCTGGGACGAGCAGGTCCGCGCCGCCGGGTATACGCCGCAGCGCATCGACAGCAGTTGGAACTGGAACGTCATCCGCGACGAGCTGGCCGGACGATCACTGCCGTCGGCGACAATCGGCCGTTCGAACCTCGGCAATTCCAACGGCGCGAAGTTCGATCTGAACCAGAACTACCTGCGCTATGCCGAGGACACCGGCTGTGCCCAGATTTATCCCGGCCATCGCGTGGACGCCATCGCCGAGGAACCGGGAGCGTCGGGTCGCTATACCGTCTACGTCACCAAACTCGCACCTACCGGCGAGGTGCTCCGTACCCGGACGCTGACCTGCGACATGCTATTCCTCGCCGCGGGCTCCATCGGCACCTCCGAGCTGCTGGTGCGCGCGCGGGCGACCGGCGCGCTGCCGAATCTGAACGAGCACATCGGCGAAGGCTGGGGCAGCAACGGCGATGTCGCCTTGGCGCGGCCGGCCGGCTCGCTCCAGGCGGGCACGCAGGGCACGGTGTCCGCAAGCCGGATTCTGGACGAGTCGGGCGCACCCGTATCGCTGGACAACTGGTTTGTCCCCGGCGTGACACCCCTCGATATCGGCATTCTCGGATCACTGGGCATGGTGCTCGACGACACCCGCAGTCGGTTCGTCTACAACCCGACCGACGGGCGCGTCGACCTGCAATGGCCGGACAACGGCGCTGCCGACTACCTGGCGCGAGCGCGCGAAGTCAACGACCAGGTGACCTCCACGCCCATACCCAGCAACCGACCCCCCTGGGAGGCGGACGCCTCATTCACCCCACATCCGTTGGGCGGGACAGTGATCGGACGCGCGACCGACCCGTATGGCCGGGTGCGTGGTTATCGAGGCTTGTATGTGATGGACGGGGCGGCCGTGCCCGGCAGCACCGGAACAGTGAATCCGTCGTTGACGATCTGCGCGCTGGCTGAGCGCAATATCGAAGAGATCATTCGGTCTGGGGGGTAGTCGAGTGTCATTGTGATCCGGCCGCGATATCGAAGAGGTTGCCCTCCGGATCGGCCAGTGTCGCCCATTGCGTGCCGTACTCGTCGAAATCGCCGATGTGCTTGGCGCCCAAGCCGATCGCGCGATCGATCTGTTCGCGCCAGTCCGCGGCCTTCAGGTCCAGGTGGATCACATTCTTGCCGGGCGTCTTATCCGGCACCTGGATGAACATCAGCACCGGCGCAACACCTTCGGCCATTCCGATCGTGGCGAACTCCGGGCTCGCGTTCGCATCCAGCGGGCGATGCAACAGCTCGGACCAGAAACCGGCCAGTGTCGCGGCATCGGCACAGTCGAAGGTGATATGCGCGATCGTGAGTGTCATTGCGGTTCTCCCTGTTTCAGAGCCGACCGATGGGCCAGCAGACTTCGGTGCGGTAGGCGTTGGGGTCGTCGATTTCGCCGGGGCCGAGGACGTACAGCTCACGCACGGGTTCGGCGAGCGAGGTGTCGTGTTCGGCGACGTGGCTGCCGAGTGCGCCATAGGTGCGGTCGAAATCGTCGAACGGGCCGCAGTGCACGGCGATCGCGAAGCGGCGCGCTGGCAGTTCGATGATCGAGAGCTCGCTCGGTAGCGCGATCCGCGAGTCGGCCGGAATCGGGATGAAAGCGGCGACCTCGCCACCTTCGTTCTCGAAGAATTCCATCGAATAGCTGGCGCCGTCGACACCGGCGGGCGCGATATTCTTCGCGGCCAGCGTCTCGTGCAGCAGCGGATACGCGGCCACGCACCAGTCGCCGAGCGCATCCCTGCTCACCGAATCGACGTACGCGAGCGCCGGGAAGGCCGCGACCGACCGGTATTCGACGGTGAGCGGTGCGGCCGGGGTGAGCAGCGAGCGCAGCGAAGCAACCACCGACTGCGTGCGCCGCAACTCCGCTTCCATACGTTCCAGATGTGCGCGCAATGCGGCATTTCTGGATTCGGTATCCGAGGCCGCCAGCACCGCCTTGATCTCCGGCACCGGCATATCCAGCCCGCGCAGCCGACGGATCAGATGCGCCTGCGCCACCTGATCGACCGAATACCGCCGATATCCCGACCCCGCATCGATCGCGACCGGCTCCAGCAACTCGACCTCGTGGTAATACCGCAGCGTCTTCACACTGAGATAGGTCAACCTGGCGAACTCCCCGATCGAAACCACCACTCCCATACCCCCAGCGAACACCCTCCCCCCACGGGAGAGTCAACCTGGTCGGCTGATCACCGTGCGCTGATGGCGGCACCGGTCGAGAGGCAATAACACCAGCGCATGGTGATCATCTGTCCAGTTCTTACTCCCCCGTACGCTGTTCTGGTGAGCTACGACCACGTTTTGTTGCCGTCCGGTGTCGCTGTGACGATCGCGCAGGTCGATGCGTATCTGGGTAGCCAGCAGGGGCGACCGGAGACGGAACTGGTCGTGGCGATGGCGGCGGAGTTGAACAAGCGCAATGCCGAACTACCCGAGCAGGACGGATTCCTCAGTACCGTGCCGATCGGCGGCGCGGCGACCGGCGCGGTGCTGCACGTGCCGTGTCCGTACGACGCGATCGGGTTCGTCCGGCAGCTGCTGTTCGAGATCGCGACACCGCTGGACTACGCGGTCTACGATCCGCAGCTGGCCTGGCTCATCGATCCGGCCGGACATGTGCCCGCGCTGGTCACCCACGGCGGCGCGGGCGAATTCCCCTATCTGACGAAAGCCCTTGCCGACCAGTGGGTAACCGAGCTCGCCCCGCCGAATCCGTATCTGGTCGTCGAGCGTGACGAGCAGGTCTACATCCAGACCTATCGGGACAAGTCAGGGACATTCACCCTCGAGTATCGAGATGGCGCCCCGGAGCAGCACTTCGGCATCACCGTCACCGACCCGCAGACCGTCGCGGATCTGATCTGGGACTGGGCGATCGACGACCGCACCCGACTCCAGGCCCTGCCCTGGAGTCGAATCACCGTCTGACGCTTACTGGTTCTGCACCGCGAGCCGACCCGCCAGGGCGATGAATGAGGCACCGAATACTCGGCGCATCCAGGTGACCACGGCGGGCCGGGAAATCACCTGGTTGCGCACGGCGGCCGCACAGGCGCCGTAGATCGCGAACACCACGAATGTGGCGAGCATGAACAGTCCGCTCAGTTCGAGCATGCGTGCCAACGCATTCGGCGCGCCGGTCGGCACGAACTGGGGCAGGAAGGCGAAGAAGAAGATCGTCAGCTTCGGGTTGAGGATATTGAGCAGCACCGCCGAGGTGATCACCTGTCGGGCCGACGGCGTTCCGGCCTCGGCCTCAGGTACGGCCAGTGCGCCCTTGTCCCGGAAGGTATTCCACGCCATGTACAGCAGGTAGGCGACACCGAGATACTTCAGCGTCTGGAAGGCGACGGCGCTCGCATTGAGCAGTGCGGCCAGTCCGGTGACGGCCGCGATCATGTGCGGAATGATGCCGAGCGTGCAGCCGAAGGCCGCGATCACACTGGCCCTGGTCCCTCGGGAGAGTCCGGCCGCGAGCGTGAACAGCACGCCGGTTCCGGGTGTGGCGACGATGACGAGCGTGGTCAGCAGGAACTCGATGCTCATCCCCGACACAGTAACCCGTGCCCGGCCGAACGCAAGCTACAGTGCCCGCCGACCCGACAGCGCGCGACCGAGGGTGAGTTCGTCGGCGAATTCCAGATCGCCGCCCATCGGCAGACCGGATGCCAATCGCGTCACCGATAGTCCGGGGAAATCACGCAGCATCCGCACCAGATAGGTGGCCGTCGCCTCGCCCTCGGTATTCGGGTCGGTCGCGATGATCACCTCGCTGACATCGACGCCGTCCTCCTGATTGCCGATGCGCGCCAAAAGCTCTCGAATGCGCAGCTGATCCGGACCGATACCGCTGAGCGGATCGAGCGCGCCGCCGAGCACGTGATAGCGCCCGCGGAATTCGCGGGTGCGCTCGATGGCCTGCACATCCTTCGGCTCCTCGACCACACAGATCATGGTGCGGTCGCGGCGCGGATCCGAACAGATGCGGCACATTTCGTTATCCGAGACGGTGCCGCAGACAATGCAGAACTGCACGCCGTCGCGCACCTTCTGCAAAGCGGCCTGCAGCCGGTCGATTTCGGGCGGCTCGACCTGGAGCAGATGAAATGCGATGCGCTGCGCGCTTTTCGGACCGACGCCGGGCAGCTTTCCCAACTCGTCGATCAGATCCTGGACCGGGCCCTCGTACAAAGACGTCCCCGGATCAGAAGTCGGGCAGACCCGGCAGCGACCCGCCACCGGCCAGCGGGCCGAGCCGCTCGGCGGCCAGCTGCTGTGCGTTGGACATGGCGTCGTTGACCGCGCCGATCACCAGATCCTGCAGTCCCTCGACATCATCGGGGTCGACGATCTTCGGATCGATGCTCAGCGCGACGACCTCACCGGTCGCCTTGATGGTTACCTGGACCAGCCCGCCACCGGCCTGACCCTGGACTTCGGTCGCCGCGATCTCGGCCTGGGCCTGCATCACCGCCTGCTGCATCTGCTGCGCCTGGGCGAGTAACTGCTGCATATCGAACTGACCACCGGGCTGCACGGCTTGTCCTCTCTGCGGAAAGTGTCATCGTTCAGCCTAGTGGGCGCGGCAACAGCCGTGTCCGCAGCCCCGAGCCGCCAGATAACAGTTCGATTTTTAACCAGATGTCCGCGAGGCCACCGTCATACGATCGACGCAGGGTCGGGACCGGGTGTGGTGAGTTCTGGAGACAGCAATGCGCGCAAACCGCGTTCTTTTCATGGGCACCGTGGTGCTCACACTGGGCAGTCTGTTCCTCGGGGCCGCCGGTCCCGCCGCCGCCGATTCCGGCATCGTCGACCCCGAGGTCGTCGAATCCGAGGTCGTCGACGCGGCGGCAGACTATGGCGGCGGATGTGTGCTCTATCCCGACAATCCGGCCGCGACCATCGATTCACTGCGCCTGCGCTGCTCGGCCGAACAGCAGGACGCGATCTTCCGCGATGCCCCGCGCGGCGAGGTGCCAAGGGGCGTCACGAACGGTTGGGTGACCAGACCGCCGATCATGGAGACACTGGCCCCACCGTTCTGGATCGGTAAGACCTTCTACACCGGACCCGACGGCGGCTATCTGATGAACCGGATCACCGGCGCGGGCATCGAGGGTTGGAAGGCCGATGTCTACAGCGCACCCGCGCTGGTGGATGGCGCGCCGACCTGGGCGCTGAACTACGCCCCGTCGCCGACGCCGCAGGTCTACGACGAGATCCGCGAGGTCGCGCCCAATGTTTGGTTCGGGTACTCCTGGTGGCGCGGCTACTTCCAGACCACCTTGCTGCTCACCTTCGCGCTGACCTACTAGCTCAGGCGGTGCGCGTGACATCCGGTGCCGCGCAGGCGCAGCCACCGGCAATGTCACCGCAGTCGACGACGAAGGCGTGTCGGGCGTGGTCG
Organism: Nocardia sp. CA-135398; assembly: GCF_050955845.1. NCBI lineage: Bacteria > Bacillati > Actinomycetota > Actinomycetes > Mycobacteriales > Nocardiaceae > Nocardia > Nocardia sp. CA-135398. The sequence goes on from NZ_CP192084.1 coordinate 425,913, forward strand.
AGATCGATGCAGTCCGCGTCGGTGCATTCGCCGGTCCGGGCGAGGTGGACGATGAGTGTGCCGTGACAGTGGTCGATGGCGGAGTCGCAGGACGGACACGTCGGCGCGCGCATATGGCCTCCAGACGAGATCGGTTCGTGAACCGGTCATAGCACCCGCCTCCGAAAGGTGGTGGGAGATCGCTTCGCGTGTCGCGCGACGCGGCTGTCCGGAAACCGACCTGTTCATGCTGCGTCGCAGCTCGCGAGGGTGTGGTGAACTTGCTGCATGGGCATCAAGGTGTCGCTCGAACACCGGACCACCTACACCTTCGACCGGCTGGTGCAGGTTCATCCCCATCTGGTGCGTTTGCGGCCGGCGCCGCATTCGCGGACCAAGATCGAGGCCTACTCGATGCGGGTCGCCCCGGGCGATCACTTCTGCAACTGGCAGCAGGACGCGTTCGGGAATTTCCTTGCCCGGCTTGTCTTTCCGAATCCGGCGCGTGAGCTGTCGATCACCGTCGGGTTGATCGCCGATCTCGAGGTGATCAACCCGTTCGACTTCTTCATCGAGGACTACGCCGAGCGTTTTCCGTTCGCCTACAGCCCGGAGTTGGTCGCGGATCTGGATCCGTATCTGCGTTCGGTCGATGAATCGGAGCCGGGCTCGGGACCTGGTGCGCTGGTTCGCGAATGGGTGCGCGCATTCACGCCGACCGATCGGCCGCGCACTATCGATTTCCTCGTCGCGGTCAATCACGCGCTGCGCGATGACGTCGGGTACAGGATTCGGATGCAGCCGGGTGTGCAATCGCCGGACCACACGCTGCGCGGCGCGATCGGGTCGTGCCGCGATTCGGCCTGGTTGCTGGTGTCGATCCTGCGGGAATTCGGGCTGGCGGCGCGGTTCGTCTCCGGATATCTGGTGCAGTTGGCCCAGGACGTGCCCGCGCTCGACGGGCCGTCGGGCCCGCCCGCCGACTTCACCGATCTGCATGCCTGGACCGAGGTATTCCTGCCCGGTGCGGGGTGGGTCGGCCTCGATCCGACTTCTGGACTGTTCGCCGGCGAGGGGCATATTCCGCTGGCCGCGACACCGCATCCGACCTCGTCCGCACCGATCACCGGCGCCACCGGGTGGACCGAGGCGACCATGGATTTCGCCAATACCGTGCGGCGGGTTCATGAGGATCCGCGAACCACCTTGCCCTACACCGCATCCCAGTGGGAGCGGATCACCGCCGCGGGTGCGGCCGTCGACGAGCGCATGGCGGATGTCGGGCTGACGATCGGTGGCGAGCCGACGTTCGTATCGATCGATGATCAGTCCGGCCCGGAATGGACCACCGAGGCGGACGGTGCGCACAAACGCGAACGTGCCGTCGATCTCGCTGACCGGTTGCGGCATATCTATGCGCCGACCGGGTTGGTGCAGTATCGGCAAGGAAAGTGGTATCCGGGAGAACCGTTGCCGCGCTGGGAGATCGCGGTCGCGTGGCGTGCCGATGGTGCACCGGTCTGGACGCGGCAGGAACTGCTCGCCGATCCGTGGACGCCGCCGAAGATGGCTGGTCCCGAATCCGCCCGCGCACTGATCGCGCATATCGCCGCGAGTCTCGGCCTACCGGATACCCAGGTGCGCCCGGCCTACGAGGACCCGCTGGCCCGGCTGGCCCGCAGTGCGCGTGCGCCGGAAGGGGACCCGGCGGGCGAGCTGGAACCGGATTCCGCGCAGGCGCGCAAGGAACTGTTGGCGCGGCTCGATGCGGCCGTGACCGCGCCCGCCGCCCATATGCTTTCGCTGTATCGACGCGCGGACGGCGCCGGGTGGGCCAGTGCCGACTGGCGGATGCGGCGCGGTAAGTCGGCTGATCTGCCGGAGGGGCGAATCGTATTGTCGGAGGGCGATTCTCCGGCCGGTCTGCGCTTGCCCGTCGATGCCGTCTCGTGGCAGCCGCCGGGGCCGCGCCCCGACAGTGATCCGCTGCGCACGGGACCACTACAGCTACCGCGCACCGAACCATCCGCGGTGGTCAAGGACCCGGATCGGGAGCCGACCACCGCACTCGTCGGCGAGGTGCGCAATGGCAGACTGCACGTCTTCCTGCCACCGCTGGAAGAACTCGACGACTTCCTCGAACTGATCCAGCGGGTCGAGGCGGCCGCGGCGGCGGTGGGGCAGCCGGTGGTGCTCGAGGGCTACGGCCCGCCCGTCGATGCCAGGCTGCGCACCTTCTCGGTGACACCGGATCCCGGCGTGATCGAGGTGAATGTGCAGCCCGTCGCATCCTTCGGTGAGCAGGCCGAACTGCTTTCGACGCTGTATGAGCAGGCCGGACTGGCCCGGCTCGGCACCGAATCCTTCGATGTCGACGGCACGCACAGCGGAACCGGCGGCGGCAATCACATCACGCTCGGTGGGGTGACGCCCGCGCGCTCGCCGCTGCTGCGCCGTCCGGATCTGCTGGTCTCGATGCTGACCTACTGGCAGCGGCATCCGGCGCTGTCGTATCTGTTCGCCGGTCGCTTCGTCGGTCCGACCTCACAGGCGCCTCGGGTGGACGAGGGCCGCGAGGACGCGCTGTACGAATTGGAGATCGCATTCGCCGAGATCGCTCGGCTGAGCAGGGATTCGGCCGCGCCGTGGCATATCGATCGGGCGCTGCGTCATCTGCTCACCGACCTCACCGGCAATACCCACCGTGCCGAATTCTGCATCGATAAGCTCTACAGTCCCGAAACAGCAAGGGGCCGGCTGGGATTGGTGGAGCTGCGCGGTTTCGAGATGCCGCCGCATTTCCAGATGGCCATGGTGCAGTCGCTGCTGGTGCGTGCGCTGGTCGCACGGTTCTGGGCGGAACCGTTGCGGGCCAAGCTGATTCGGCACGGCGCGAATCTGCACGGCCGCTATCTGCTGCCGCATTTCCTGCTGACCGATATCGCCGAAGTGGCCGCTGACCTGCGCGCGCACGGCATCGAATTCGATACCAGTTGGCTGGACCCGTTCACCGAATTCCGCTTCCCGCGCATCGGCACCGTGCTGCTCGGCGATGTCGAACTCGAACTGCGCGGCGCGATCGAACCGTGGCATACCCTCGGCGAGCAGACCACGGCGAGCGGCACCGCCCGCTATGTCGACTCCTCGGTGGAGCGGCTGCAGGTCCGGGTGGTCGGCGCGGACCGCGATCGCTTCGTGGTGACCTGCAACGGTATGCCGGTGCCGCTGCTCGCCACCGACAAGGCCGACGTGCAAGTGGCCGGGGTGCGCTATCGCGCGTGGCAGCCGCCCAATTCGCTGCATCCGACCATCACCGTCGACGCGCCGCTGGTATTCGATCTGATCGATGCCGAGACCGGGTTGTCCCGCGGCGGCTGCACCTATCACGTCGCGCATCCGGGTGGCATGGCCTACGCGGACCCGCCGGTGAATGCGGTGGCCGCGCAATCGCGCCGCAACCGGCGGTTCGAGGCGGCGGGGCACACCACGGTCCGGGTCGATCCGGGGGAGCTACGTGCGAAGATGGCAGCACAGTCCATCGACATCGGCGCGCCGGGCGTCCTCGATCTGCGCCGGGCGCGCACGGTGTGGGGACTGGTCGGCGATCGGTAAGCGAGGGGCGGACACAGGTCCGCGCTCCAGACAACGTCTGGCAGGGGAAGCGAGGTCGGCGCGGTGACTATGCGCGACGAAGCGCGCGGCTCGGGTGCTCGGGAATCCGAGACGACGCTGCTGAATGCCGGACGGCTGAGTATCCGCGAGCAGGTCGCGGAACAGTTCGCCAGATACCGCGCCGAGGGGGCCGATACCGCCGCCTACGACGAATGCGGTCGGCCGCTCGGCGGGTATTACGACGAGTTGGTCGATCCCACGGGTGGCGTTCGGCGCATGTGGTCGGAGCTGTCCGCCGATTTCGTCGAATTGGGCACGACCGGACTCGGGCGGCTGGACAGCCGGGTGCGCAGGCTCATCGATGACGACGGCATCTACTACACCGAGGTGGGCGCGGCGGGCGAACCGCCGATGCCGACCGCCTGGCGGCTGGATCCCATTCCACTGCTCGTCTCCGCCGACGACTGGACTCGGCTCGAGGCCGGGCTCGTGCAGCGCTCGCGGGTGCTCGACGAGGTGCTCACCGATATCTACGGCGCGCGTCGCACCATCACCACCGGTCTGCTGCCGCCGGAGGTGGTGTTCGGCAATAGCGGATATGTGCGGGCCGCGCACGGCATCACGATTCCCGGCCGACACCAGTTGTTCCTGCACGCCTGCGATCTCAGCCGGTGGAGCGACGGACAGTTCCGTGTGATCGCCGACTGGGCGCAGGCGCCGTCGGGTGCGGGGTACGCGCTGGCGGACCGGCGGGTGGTGTCGACGGCGATTCCCGAGGCCTTCGAACATTCCAATCCGCGTCCGCTCTCGCCATTCGCGCGGGCCATGCGGTTGATGTTGATCGAATCCGCGCCGATGGCCGATGACGATGATCCCGTCGTCGTGGTGCTGAGTCCGGGTGTGCATTCCGAAACCGCTTTCGACCAGGCCTATCTCGCCTCGACGCTGGGTTTTCCGCTGGTGGAGAGCGCGGATCTGGTGGTGCGCGAAGGTGCGCTGTGGATGCGTTCGCTCGGCATGTTGAAGCGGGTCGATGTGGTGCTGCGGCGAGTGGACGCCGAATTCTCCGATCCGCTTGATCTGCGGCCGGATTCGCGGCTCGGCGTGGTCGGCCTGGTGGAGGTGTTGCGTCGCGGTGCGGTGACCGTGGTGAATACGATCGGCAGCGGGCTGCTGGAGAATCCGGCACTGGCCGCGTTTCTGCCGCGGATCTCGCGGGCGCTGCTCGGAGAGGAGTTGGCGCTGGAGAGCGCGCCGACGTACTGGGGTGGCAATGACAGCGAACGCTCGCATCTGATCGCGAACCTGGATCGGCTGATCATTCGTTCGGCGGTCGACGGTGCGACGCTGTTCGGTCCGGAACTGGCCGATGCGCAACGCGCGGAACTCGCCGCGCGGATCGAGGACTGCGGCTGGCAGTGGGTCGGGCAGGAGCCCGCGCAGTTCTCGGTCGCACCCGCCGTCCAGGGTTACGGCGGGCTCGCCTCGGCACCTGTTGGTATGCGGCTTTTCTCGCTCGCCCGACGCGGCGGCTATACGGCGATGGAAGGCGGCCTCGGCCAATTGCGTCAGCGTCTGCAGCCCGAGCGCATAGCCATAAAGGTTGCCGCCAAGGATATTTGGGTGCGCGCCGCCCCGACCGCCGTCGCCGCCATCGGCACCGAGCCGGCTCCGGAAGAACGCGAACGCCGCGCCCCCACCCTCGAACCGGTCAGCTCCCCCCGCGTACTCAACGACCTGTTCTGGATGGGCCGCTACAGCGAACGCGCGGAAGCCGTTGTGCGACTGCTCATCGCAACACACGAGTGCTATCAGGACTACCGCTACCGGCCCTGGCTACCGGGCGCCGACGCACTACCCACGCTCATGGCCGCGCTGGCCCGCACAACTGGCACCCTGGCTCCGCCGAGCGTACTGCCCGAAGCCGCGCAGGTGACTGCCGAGCCGAGTTCTGTTGTGGGAGTGCCAGGTTCGAGTGCGCCCGGTACCGATGCGAGCGCGGATACTGCCGGAGCCGGGGCAGCCAGCGGTGCAACGGAACCGAGCGGTTCTGTGCCCGAGCCGGGGACGACCGGCACAGCGCATCGCCCGTCGCGCTCGCGGTCACAAACGCAGTCGCAGGCCGCTGGTCCCGCTCCGCGCGCAGCCGCGTCGGATCCGGTCGGGTCGGAATCGTCGCAGCCGACAGGACAGGGACCGAGCGCGACGGGCTCCGTTGGTCCCTCGCAGTCGCAGGCGGCGGGCGGTGGTTCGCGCGCGGCGGCGTCGGGTCCTATTGGATCGGAACCGCCCGCGTCGCAAACTCAGTCGCAATCGGCCGAGCAGGGGCCGAGTGCGACGGGCGATGCCGCTCGGTCCGGTGAGCCAGGGGGCGAAGCGACTTCCGTTGCACGGCAGCCATATTCGGATGATCCGGGTTCGACAATGGGCGGATCCGGTCCCGCAACGGGTAGCGGGGACGCAGTAACGGGCGGGGCCGAGTCCTCCGGTGCCGGGCCGGGCACCGGCGCTCCCGATGTCGGCGCGGATACCGGGTCGAAGCCGGTCGCGGCGATTACCGCACGGACGGTGCCGCTCGGGCAAGGGCGGGAGGGGCACGACTATTTGGTGGCGTTGACCGTTGATGGGGATATGCCGGGATCGATGGCGTTCGCGATCAATCGGTACGGGTCGGCGGCGCGGGCGGTGCGCGATCAGTTGTCGGCGGATACCTGGATGATTCTGGGTGCGGTTGATCGGGCGCTGGCGGATTATCGGTTCACCGGGGATGATCAGGAAACGGCATTGTCGGCGCTGCATTCGCTGTCGTTGGCGGCGCTGCTTTCGCTGTCCGGAATCGGTGCCGAATCGCTGGTGCGCGACACCGGTTGGTATGTCATGGATATCGGCAAGCGCATCGAACGAGGGCTGTCGTTGACCGCGTTGCTCGGGGCCGCACTGACGAATGCCTATCCGCCGGAAGCCGAGCGGGTGGTCATCGAAACGGTGCTGAAGGCGACCGAGTCGTCGGTGAGTTACCGTCGGCGGCACCGGGATTCGGTGCGGGTATCGGCGGTAGCCGGCCTGCTGCTCTTCGATGCCGGGAATCCGCGCTCGCTGGCCTATCAGCTGGATCAGCTCGACGCCGACTTCCAGGCGCTGCCCGGTAATTCGGGATCCTCCCGCCCGCAACGGCTGCTGGCCGATGCCCAGCGCATGCTGCGCCGGGTGGACCCGGACGAGCTCGATGTCACCGACGCCGACGGGCGGCGTACCGAACTGGCCGAGTTGTTGGAGGGTGTGCATTTGCGGTTGCGCAAGATCTCCGAATCGTTCGAGACCACGAAACTGGCGCTGCCGGTCGGCATCCAGCCGCTGTGGGGTAGCACGAGGGTCGTTGGATGATCGCGCGCAACACCGCCGCCCGACGCTATCGGGTCGAGCACCGCACCATCTACAGATATTCCGACGAGGTCACCAGTTCCTATGGGCGCGCCTATCTGACGCCGCGCGAGTTTCCCGGACAGCGCTTGCTCGCACATGAGATCCACATCGATCCGACGCCATCGGACCGTTCGATCGGCACCGATGTGTACGGCAACACCACCTCGTATTTCCATGTCACGGCCGAACATACGAAACTCGTGGTAGCCGGTGAGTCCGTGGTCGAGGTCGAAGTACCCGACGCCGCAGCGGTGAGCGCGACCGGCAAGCCGTGGGAGCAGTCCCGTCCGAGCACCGCCAATGGTCCGCTCGCGGTGGAATTCACCCTCGACCTGCATCCCCCGGAGATCACCCGCGAGATCACCGCATACGCCGCCGAATCTTTGCGACCCGGCAGGGCGCTGCTGGAAGCCGTGACCGAACTCAACACCCGCATCCATGACGACTTCACTTACAAATCGGGCTCGACAACGGTATCCACCAAGGTCGCCGATGTATTCGCCGCGCGTGCGGGCGTCTGCCAGGACTTCGCCAGAATCGGCGCGGCCTGCCTGCGCTCACACGGACTGGCCTCGCGTTATGTATCCGGTTATCTGGCAACCGATCCGCCGCCGGGCAAGGAACGCATGGTCGGCGCGGACGCGACCCACGCCTGGTCCGCGGTATGGGTCCCCGGCGACACCGCACACGACCGGACCGGCCATTGGATCGGCTTCGACCCGACCAACGACCAATTCGCCGACGAGCGGTACGTAACCGTCGCGTGGGGCCGCGACTACGCCGATGTGCCCCCGCTGCGTGGCATCATCTACACCGACGCCAGGGAGAGTTCGATCACCGTATCCGTCGACGTGGCGCCGGTGGAGGTTTAGCGATATGCGCGATTTCACCTGCCCGAACTGCGGCCAGCAGTTGACCTTCGAGAATTCGGTGTGCCTGTCCTGTTCCAGCCCATTGGGTTTCAGCCTCGCCGATCGCGCACTGGTGGTGATCGGCGATCCGCCGGGGGATGCGGCAATTGATCTGTCGAGCGGCGTCGTCGATCGCGACCGGTTCCGGCTCTGCGACAATTTGCATGTAGCGCAATGCAATTGGCTGGTGCCGGTGCCCGGTACCGAGGTCTCGGCCAGCACCATTGTGCCGTCGCCGTCGGGTACTTCGGACGATGCCTGGCAGATCACGGCTTCGCGCCCGCAGCCGGATGACAACGCGGGACCGCGACTTTGCGAATCCTGCCGCCTGACCCGCACCCGCCCCAATGATCTCGACGCCGCGGGTATGCATGCCTTCGCCGAGGCCGAGGCGGCCAAGCGCCGTCTGATCATGGAACTGGTCGAACTCGGCCTGCCGATCATCGGCCGCGACCGGAACCCGCACACCGGCCTGGCCTTCGACCTGCTCTCCAGCGCCATCGACCGGGTCGTCACCGGCCACAAGAACGGCGTGATCACCGTCGATCTGGCCGAGGCCGACGACCCGCATCGCGAACAACTGCGCATCGAGATGGATGAGCCCTACCGCACCCTGCTCGGCCATTTCCGTCACGAAATCGGCCACTACTACTTCTCGGTACTCGTCGCCGATGACGATGCCGCACAACGTTTCCGGAACCTGTTCGGTGACCCCGACGCCGATTACCAGGCGGCACTGGACCGCCACTACGCCGAGGGCGCGCCAGCGGGCTGGGAAAACAACTACGTCTCGTCCTATGCCACCATGCACGCCGCTGAGGACTGGGCCGAAACCTTCGCGCACTACCTGCACATCCGCGACACCCTCGACACCGCCGCCGCCTTCGGTTTGGCCCCCGCCGGCGCGACCCTCGACCGTCCCCAACTCGGCCGCGCCGGCTTCGACCGCATTATCGACCTCTGGCTTCCGCTCGCCTGGTCGCTCAATATGGTCAATCGCTCAATGGGCCACGACGACCTCTACCCCTTCGTCCTGCCCGATCCGGTCCTGGAAAAGATGCGCCTGGTACACGACCTGTGCACCACCCCGCGCTGACACCTAGCCGACGCCATTGGTCGCGATCACGTGGTCCGCTATGCCATCCGGTCCCCATTGATTCTGTGCCAGTGCCTCGTATACGCAGATCAGCAGTAAAATCCGGGCCCGCTGTCCGGCCGTCAATTCGGTATCCAGATACGACTCCTGGACTCGCATGCCGGTGCCGGATACCCGGCGCGGGCTCGGCTCGGACAGTAACCAGAACAACTCCGGGCCGATCAAGGTCGAGCGTCCACCGGTTTCGGTGAACCACCGGGACGAGTATTCGATCATCAGATCGGTGAATGTCTCACCGCTGCTGATCGATTCGGCGAATTGGTTCAACGCGCCCGAGCGATCGATCCCGCTCTGGATCACCGACGCGAGTCGCCCCGCGACCTCCCGGAATTGTTCTACGCCCTGGTCTTGCCAAACGGTAAAAGCCATCGCTTACTCCATCGACGTGTCCGATTGTGGCTGAAGCAGTTTCGAGTCAGAAGGGGTTGATCTTCGTCTTGCCGCCCACGCCGGTGGTCGCGAATGTCGGTGTGATCCGCGGCAATGCCGCTGTTCCAGGCAGTGTGCTGGTCAGCAGTTTTTTCGGAGCGACGGGCAGCGGGTCGGTATTCTCCAGGATCGCGGCACCTCGCGGCGATACGACACGCTCTTCCTCCGGTGCCGAATCCCAATCCGCTGCCACGTCATCCCAATCCTCTTCCACCGCCGTGGCCCAATCCCGCTCTGCCGCTTGGTCGGCGTCCTCCTGTGTGACCGATGCGCGGTTCTCCTGCGCTGCTGGTACGTGAATCTCCCGTGTCGCTGGGGCCGGCTCCACCGCACGTGCACGGTCGCGTCCGCGCCCGAACAGCATCAGGGTGAGATGCACCGCGAACAGCATGGTCAACGGCATACCGGCGTACAGCGACAAAGACACGGGGCTACCCCCGATTTCGCGCGCGTACTCGATATTTCCGGCGACCGACACCAGAGTCCAGAAGACGAACAGCGCTGTGGCATACCACCAGGCCGAACTGTGCCGCTTGAAGGTGGCGGTGGCAATGATCGAACCGATGACCAGTCCGTCGATGGCGATCGGCACATTCGCGGCGAGCGCCGGCGCCACCAGGTTTCGCACCGACAGGTCGTGCAGTGCGGCAAACGACATTTCGAATGACGTGAGTGCGACGACACCGGTGACGATCGCCGAAGCATGTAGCGGCCGCGGCCGCCATGCCCGTAGTCGGCTGATCAGCGACGGCCGACGGTCGGCCGGTGTCGACTGTTCCTCGAGCAGTTCTGATTCCGCTGATGTGATCGTCGCCATAGCGGCAGCGTATCGTGCATCACCGCGTATCCCGCCGAAGCACCCGGCGAAAGCGCGGCGCGTTGTTCCACACCGGACATCTCGCCCGAATCGCCATACGCGACGGCGACCCGGTCGCGCCCGCTACGGGATCAGCCGAATCAGTGCTCAGGCGCGCAAACGTTCTCGGCGGAGTTGGTCTACTTCGGGAAGATGCAGTGCGGGGAGTTCATCCACGCCGAGGACGCGCGCGAGCAGCAGGTCGGCGAGTTCCGGATTGCGCGCGAGAGCGGGGCCGTGCATGTAGGTTCCGATGGTCGAGCCCTGGACAACGCCCTCGAGCCCGTCGCCGACACCGTTGCCCACGCCGCGGGTGACGGTCGCCAGCCCAGTGGCATCGCCGCCGAGTTTGGTTCCGCCGCGGTGGTTTTCGAAACCGGTGAGGGCGGCGGTGAGACCGGGGAGCAGCGGTGTGGTCGTCACTTCGCCGATGGCGCGCTTGGCCTGCGGGGAGGTGGTGACATCGATGAGGCCGACGCCGTCTACGCGCTCGCCGGTGGACGTCTCGTACCAGTGTCCGAGCACCTGGATGGCGGCGCAGATGGCAAGTACCGGAGCGCCTTTCGCGGCAGCTTGCTGCAGCCCGGGATAGCGCTGTAGATGTCGGGTGGCCAGGCGCTGCGCCGAATCCTCGGCTCCGCCAAGGGTATAGATGTCGAGCGACTCGGGAACCGGGTCGGACAGGGTGATTTCGACGATTTCCGCGTCGTGGCCGCGCATGCGCAGTCGCTGCCGCAGCACCAGCGCATTGCCGCCGTCGCCATAGGTACCCATTACATCGGGCAGCACCAGCCCGATGCGGACAATCGATTCGCGCCCGCCGCTTCGCGATGCCGCCATTATCTTTGCTCCTCCAGACCGCGGTTGAGATCGCGGAACGCGGTGTAGTTGGCCAGCACCTCGACCCGTCCCGCCGGACAGGATGCGATGGCGCGCAACGGATCCGGCACCGTGGTGTGCTCGACTCCGGCATAGGTCAGGCGCACCGCGAGATCGGTGGCGCGCTCACCGGCGGCCACCACCTGGACGCCCTCGAAATGCTCGAACCGCACGTCCCACAGCCAGGACAGATCCTCGCCGTCGGGCACCTGCCCGTTCACCGCGATCACCAGCCCGGCCGAATCGGGCTCGATCATCGACAGCGCCTCCTGCCAGCCCGCCGGATTCTTCGCCAGCAGCAGCCGGGCGGCGTGCTCGCCGACCTGCACCGTCCGATAGCGACCGGCGATCTCGCGCACCGTACCCGCCGCGGTCGCCGCCGCCGCCGGATCCGCACCGAGTGCGACCGCCGCCGCGACCGCCTGCGCGGCATTGCCCTTATTGGCTCGTCCGGGCAGCGCCAACTTCAGCGGCAGCCGAATACCTTCGGGCCCGACCAATTCCGCGCCATCGAGCCACCAATCCGGTTCGGGCCGTTCGAAATCCGTGCCGGTGCTGCGCCAGTGCGCGCCCTCCCAGACGATCGGCTCACCGCTGCGCGGACAACTCGTCGCATCCATCGACCACCCGCTGCCCGCCGCGACCCACACCACATTCGGATGGTCGTAGGCAATGGAGGTCACCAGCACATCGTCGCAGTTGGCGATCACCACGGTCTGTGGATGCCGGGCCAGTCCGGCGCGCAGCTTGCGCTCGATCATATTGATCTCGCCGACCCGATCCAGCTGATCACGGCTGAGATTGAGCAGCACAACCACGGACGGATTCAGCGAATCGGTGACGTGCGGCAGATGCAGTTCATCCACCTCGATCGCGGCCAGTGGCGTCCCGCGATGCGCGCTCAGCGCGGCCACGATGCCCGCGTCCATATTCGCGCCGTCGGCCTGCGTGGCGACCTTACCGAGGGTGCTCAGTGCGGCGGTGGTCATCCTGGTGGTGGTCGACTTGCCGTTGGTGCCGGTCACCAGCACAGTGCGCCGCCCGCGGCCCAGCTGATCCATGATCGTCTTATCGATCTGCAGGGCGATCAGCCCGCCGATCATCGAGCCCTTGCCGCGGCCCGCCTTCTGCGAGGCCCACGACGCTGCCGCCGCCGCCCGCAGCGCGAGTCGCCCGCGCACCGTTATGTCTGCCACGCCGCGAGTCTATGTGTTCTGCTCGGCGGCGCATTCGCTGCGGCCCACGCGCTCGGCCGCAGTGACCGTACTCACTCCTGGTACAGCTTGGCGTTGTAGTTTTCCGGCGAGTAGTAGCGCTCCAGCTCCTCCACCGACTCCGTCACATTGGTCTGGACCTCTTTGACCAGCCGGGCCGCACTGGGCAGATTGTCGACCGGCCACTGCTCCGGTTCCCACAGGTGACTGCGGATGAACGCCTTGGCGCAGTGGAAGAAGATCTGCTCGATATCGACCTCGATCGCCAGGATCGGCCGATGGCCCTTGACCACCATGTCATCGAAATACGGTGCGTCGCGAACCAGCCGGGCCCGGCCGTTGATGCGCAGTGTCTCGCGGCGGCCCGGAATCATGAACAGCAGCCCGACGTGCGGATTGCTGAGGATATTCAGGTAGCCGTCGGCCCTGCGGTTACCCGGCCGTTCCGGAATGGCGATGGTGGTGTCGTCGAGCACCTTCACGAAGCCGGGCGGATCGCCCTTCGGTGAGGTATCGCAATTGCCGTCGGCATCGCTGGTACTCAGCGCAATGAACGGGGTCGCCGCGATCCAGTCGCGATCGCGGGGATGCAGTGCGACCCGTTCCTTTGTCGCGGCTCGCGGCATGACCTCCCCGAGCAACTGCCGCAGCTCGGCCGGGTCGGTGATCTGATCGGTTTCGGTGCGCTCGCCCATAGTTCGATCAAAGCACCGGCACGGTGTCGGCGACGATCGAATTACGTTCCTACGAGGGGAGATCGATCACAGTCGGACATCGAACAGGTTGGGCTGGCCCGCGGCGTAGCGGTCGGCATCGATGCGGCGCAGCGGCTCCAATTCGGTGGCCCGGTAGAGCGTGAACTTGCGGCAGCGTTCGGCATTCGAACCCGAAACGTCGAGAATGGCGTTGACCGCGTCGCGCGCGGATTCGTTGGCGCCCTCCATGGTTGCCAGATCCACATTGGTGCGCACGTAATCGCCTGCCAGGAACAGGTTTTCGAGCGCGCCGTGGGATTCCGGTCGGCACTCCCATGACCCGGCGGTGTTTATCAGCAGCGGATCGGCATTGGCATTGCGCCGCTGGGACTCCTGCCAGCTGATGCCCGGATCGAGGAACCAGGAATGCAGATCGGCATCGCGCAACAGGTCGTCGCGATCGTTCAGATGCGCCCGCAACTGCGCCCACACCTCCCGCGCGATTTCCTCGTGGGTGCACTCCTTGGCGGGCTTGCCGTAGAGCATGCCGGGGGAGTTCCAATCGGAGATATCGACCGAAAGGCAGTCCTGCACGGTGCCGTCACCGAATTCGGTGAGTTTGCGCGTCCACAGCTGATTCTGGGTGATCGAGGTGAGTGACCACGGGGCGTCGATATAGGCCGTGTGACCGTGTGAAATGTCCATCGGCCTGCGCAGATAGAACTGGATGCCGTTCATCCAGTCGACGAAGAGCCGATCCATCGCGGCCAATTCCGGGCGCACCTCGAGTACGTCGGGCGACCATAGTGCGCGGGCCTGTTCGGCGGGCAGCGCGACCACGAAATAGTCGGCGTCGATGCTGCGCTGAGCGCCGTTTTCATCGACGATTCTGGCCGAGGCGATCCGCCGATCGCGCACGTCGAGCCCGCGCACCTCGGCCCCGAGCGCGAATTCCACGCCGAGGTCGCGCAGCCGCTGCACCCATGGGTTGATCCACACCGAATTGGTCGGACCGTTCAGCACCCGGTCCAACGCACCGTCATTGCCGATTTCGAAGGGGTTGCCGAGGAACTGTTCGCCCATGGTGCCGATGGTGCGGACGCTGGCCACATCCTCCTTCGCGGCGACCATGATGCTGGTCAGCGTGCGCGAGAGCAGTGCGCGGAATTCGTGCGAGCGCTGATGGCCGCCGACGAAATCGCGCCATGAGGTGTATTCCCACTGCCCCAGCCGCCGGGCGTCGCAGCTGGAGTTGAAGACCAGCAGCCGATCGGCGAAGTAGGCGCCCTCGTCGGCGGGCATTTTCAGAGCCGTCGCGAATGCCGCGCCCATGGTTTCGCGAAATGCGTCCGGGGTGAAATTCGTGCGGGCCTTGGGGCCCAAGGGAAGTCGGAAATCATCGCCGCCGCGACGGGCGAACCGTGCCTCCGGCACGCCGATCAGATTATTCCAAACGCCATTCGGATTGCCCGCGAACGGAATTCGGCGCATCGTGTCCGGAATGTGTTGGTAGAAGCCGGGAAAGAAGCGGAAGCCGTGCTCACCGGGTAGCTCCGGCCGTCCGCCCGACCCGCTGCCCGGCACCGGAATGCTGCGCGCCTTGCCCCCGAGCGCACGTCTTTCGAACACGGTGACCTGGAATCCACGCTCGGCCAACTCGTGCGCCGCGGTCAACCCCGCGACCCCACCGCCGAGCACCGCGACCCGCCCGCCGCCGGGACTGCCCGCGGCATGCGCCGATCTGAGCCCACCGGCCGTCAGCGCCCCCGCCGCCACCCCCGCTGCCACGGTGCCGCGAAGCATTGCTCTTCGCGAAACCGTCCATCGCTGATTTACCATGCGCTTCTTTGCTGCCTACAGCGCGCCGAACAAACTGTCCGACGCCACCCTTCCGAGCACCGACAAGTTTCTCGACAACGTTCCAGCCTCCGGACCCTGTTCCACGCCGCAAACACTGTAAAGCGACTGCCGGTGGGGGAACCGACCCACCCCTTGCGCCGCCCGCCGGAACCCGCTCGGGATCCGTTCACGAACACAGCGCGGCAGACATTACCGGGCCGTGCGACCGGTCCGATCCGGTTTCCTGAACTGGGGTCGTACGCAACCTTCGCAGGTCAGAGCGTTGCGGTGGCGGATGGTGAGAGGGTAGGGCGGAAGCGCCAGGTAAATCGCGCGTGGCCGGGGTCGGCTGCTTATCGCAGATTGTGTCGCCGGGTCCGCTCGGCGCTGTGCGTGGCATCGCTGCTGGGGCGATTGCATGCCATCGCGCATTGCCGACGCGATCATCCGACATGCGCGTCGGTGGCCGAATCCGAGCCCATCGCTGTTGTAGTTCGGCAAGGTCGTCGCGCGGCCTTGTAACGCGTGGCACCCATCGAGCTCGGCGGCGACAGTGGCGGTCCGACGATCGGTGCTGCTGCTGCTGGGTCCGTAGTCGCCGGTGTGTCGGACTTCGACCAACCGTGGCCGACTGGCGGCCGGATCCGACATTGTGTAAGTGGTCGGGACCGGTTCCGTTGCTGGGCATCGCGTTGTGGTGGCTGGTCGGTTCGGGTGTTTATCAATCGGGGGTTGCTGGTTCTGGTGTTGGGGGTCGGGACTGGTTGTGTTGTTGGGCATCGCGTTGTGGTGGCTGGTCGGTTCGGGTGTTTATCAATTGGGGGTTGCTGGTTCTGGTGTTGGGGGTCGGGACTGGTTGTGTTGTTGGGGCACCGCATCGCGGTGGCTGGTCGGTTCGGGTGTTTACCAATCGGGGGTGCTGGTTCCGGTGTTGGGGGTCGGGACTGGTTGTGTTGTTGGGGCACCGCATCGCGGTGGCTGGTCGGCTCAGGCCTCCACCAATCGGGGTTGCGTTGGTTCCGACACTGCGGGGAGGGGCGAATTATGTTCCGCCGCTGCGGCATTCGTGTCGCGGCGACCCGACTTCGTTGCCGTGAACGCGCCCGCGATCACGATGGCTCCGCCTAGCAATGACAGCGGCGTCGGGTCCTCGCCGAAGGCGGCCCAGGCGGCGAGGATGCCGACCACCGGGACGAGCAGGGACATGGGCGCGACCGTGCTGGCCGGGTACCGGCTCATCAGGTGGGTCCACAGGCCCGAGCCCGCGATGGTGCCGAGTGCGACGACGTAGGCGAGGCCGAGCAGCGCATGCCAGCCGCCGGGGGAGGTGACGTCGGTCAACGCGTGCAGGCCGGTCGTCGGTCCTTCGATGAATGCCGACAGCGCGAACATCGGGATCGGCGGCACGACTGTCATCCACAGCGTCAGGTGCAGTGGGTTGACCTCGCCGGAGGCCGTGGCCAGGCGCGAGCCGATATTGCCGAAGGCCCAACCGAGACCGCCCGCCAGCGTCAGCAGCACCGGCAGCAGCGCCGCATGCTGTGCGCGATCGACCCCGATCATCACAATGCCCGCGACCGCGACGCCGATTCCGAGCAACTGCGTCCCGCGCAGCCGCTCCCGCAGGAACAACGCACCCAGAACGACCGTGAACGGTGCGGAGGATTGCAGCACCAGCGAGGACAACCCGGTCGGCATTCCCGCGCGCATCGCGGTGAACAGAAAGGCGAACTGCAGAATCCCGAACCCGATCCCATACAGCAGCAACCACCGCACCGGCACCTTCGGCCGCGGCACGAACATCAACACCGGCACCGCGATCACCGCGAACCGCAGCGCAGCGAAAAAGAACGCCGGAAAGTGATCCAGCCCCACCCGAATAGCAATGAAGTTCAGCCCCCAGAGCAGGACAACGGTAAGCCCGAGCAAGCGGTCGCGATTGGTCACGTTCCTTATCGTGGGTAATGAAACCAATAAGAACAATCGAATAAATGTGCACTATCGATGTAGCATCGCTTAATGGTTCTCGGTAGTCAGTACCCACCCACCGCGCGATCGGTGCGCAACACCGGCGACCGTGAGGTAGTCCCGGCGTCGGCGCCAGTACCTCCGAGGGCCCAGGGGGCGGTGCCGGAGAACGTGCGGGTTGGGCCGCCGATGGCGGTAGAGCGCCTGCGTGTATTGCGTGAATTCGCCGATCGGGGAACGATCGCCGCTGTCGCCGACGCTCTTTCGATGACTCCGTCCGCGGTATCGCAGCAGCTCAAGGTGCTTGCCAAGGAGGCGGGCGTCGCGTTGCTGGAGCCCGATGGGCGGCGGGTTCGGCTCACCGATGCGGGGCAGGCGCTTGTTGTGCGTGCCGATGAGGTGCTTGCCGCGATGGACCGTGCGGTGGCGGAGATGGCGCACTATCGCGGGTCCGCGCGGGGGCGCGTCCGGGTCGCGCTGTTCCCGTCTGGCGCGGCGCTGCTGCTGCCGCGGGTGCTCATCGCGCTGGCCGACAGTGGTGTCGAAGTTGTCGCCCGTGACGAGGATCTGCCGCCGAGTGAAGTGCCGCGCCTGCTCGCCGACTACGACATCGTCCTCACCCACCGCGACGAGCGCTCGCCGGGTATCGCGGGACCTCGCGTCAGCACCACCGTCATCATGCGCGAACCCACCGATGTCGTTGTCGCACCGACCCATCCGCTCGCGACTCGCACCGAGGTGACCCCGGCCGAGCTTGCCGAGGAAACCTGGCTCAGCGTGCGCGGCGGTTTCCCGGTCGACGACGTGCTGCGCTCCATCGCAACCATGACCGGCGTCCAACCCCGTATTGCCCAGCGCCTCAACGACTTCCGCGTCATCGAAACTCTGGTCGCGGCGAACTACGGCGTCGCCCTCATGCCCCGCTGGGCCGTGGCCCACCCGAACCTCGCCGTCCTACGCCTATCCGGCGTCCGCGCCGCGCGCCTCTACGAACTCGCCACCCGCCCCCACGCCGCCACCCGCCCCGCCATAGCCACCGTCCTCCAAGCCTTTCGCACCGCCGCAGCCCAAGTAGCAGCCGAATAGCCGCCGCCTATAAGCCTTCCGTACTGCCGCAGCCCAGGTAGCGGTCGAATAGCTGCCGCCTATGAGCCTTCTGAACTACCGCTGCCCAGGTAGCAGCCGAATAGCCGCCGTCTACAAGCCTTCCGAACTGCCGCAGCCCGAGTCCTCGCCGAATAGCCACCACCTTGCAGGCCTTCCACGCCGGCGCAACACGAGTCCACACCAACAGCCACCGCGACAACAGCAGGCAACTGCCGCACACCCATTCACTACCTCGCAAAGCCTGCACCCTATACGCCATGCCCACTACCTATGCGCCGTGGAATCCCTTGACGCGGCGGCGGGTTCGGACCGCAAAACCTGCTCCCTGCGCGCCGCCCTATTACCTGGCGCCAGCGAAATCTCGGTATGTGGACACGCTCGCGGACCACGGGGCTGGGGACTGTTGTACCTGCGGTGGAATCTGCTGGCGCACACCCATTCACCCCCTCGCACAGGTTGCACCCTATGTGCGGCGCTCACTACCTGTGCGCCGTGGAATCCCTTGGACGCGGTGGCGGGCTCGGACCCGCAAAACCTGCTCCCTGTGCGCCGCCTATACCTGGCGCGAGCGGAATCTCGGGTATGCGGGCACGCTCGCCGATCACGGCGCTGGCAATGCAGTACCTTCGGTGGAATCTGCTGGCGCACACCCATTCACCCCCTCGCATAGGCTGCACCCTATGCGTCGCACTCAGTACCTGTGCGTCGTGGAATCTTTGGGCGCGGCGGCGGTTTCAAGCTCGCAAAACCTGCTCCCCGTGCGCGGCCCCTATTACCTGGCGCCAGCCAAATCGTGGGCACGCCAGGGCTCACGCCGCTGGCGACTGCTATAGCGCCGCGGTGGAATCTGCTGGCGCACACCCATTCACCCCCTCGCACAGGTTGCACCCTATGTGCGGCGCTCACTACCTATGCGCCGTGGAATCCCTTGGATGCGGCGGCGGGTTCGGACCGCAAACCTGCTCCCTTTGCGCTGTGCTCACTACCTAGCGGTGGAACCCGGTGGCGCATACCGTGTGGTGCTGTCGCACAGGCTGCACCCTCTGCGAGAGTGTCAATTGCTTTGCGGCAGCCGGTTTTGGGGTACAGCGGCAGGTTGTCGGGTCTGACAACCTGCCGAGGGTCGCGACGGTCTAGTAGTGCCGGGATGGGCCCGGGCGGTACTGCTGGTTGCCGATGTAGCCGAAATCGTCGGCGACCATGGCGGCCAGTTCCAGGAGGGCACGCCGGGTCGGCTTGCTCACCAGTTCCAGGTCGATCTCCGCGCCCTCGGCGAGGTGGTCGTCGAAGGGCACCACCTGGACCGCGCGGGTGCGGTCGAGGAACAGTTTGCGTAGCTGGTCCAGGTCGACGGTGGAGGCGCCGCGGCGAGATGCGTTGACCACCACCACGGTTCGCTCGACCAACTTGCTGTAGCCGTGGTGGTCCAGCCAGTCCAGGGTGGCCGACGCGCTGCGGGCGCCATCGATGGCGGGTGAGGTCACCAGCACCAGTGAGCTGGCCATATCGAGCACACCGGCCATGGCCGAATGCATCAGACCGGTACCGCAGTCGGTGAGGATGATGTTGTAGAACGATTGCAGGATGCTGATGGCTTGGCGGTAGTCAGCCTCGCTGAAGGCTTCGGAAACCGCCGGATCCTGTTCGCTGGCAAGCACTTCCAGTCGACTCGGCGCCTGGGACGTATGCGCCCGGACATCGGAGTACCTGGTGATGTGCTGATCCTCCAGCAGATTGCGCACGGTGGAGCGGGTCTGCCGCGGTACCCGATGCGCCAGGGTGCCGAGGTCGGGATTGGCGTCGATCGCGATGACCCGGTCGCCACGCAGCGAGGAGAACGTCGATCCGAGCCCGACCGTGGTCGTGGTCTTTCCGACGCCGCCCTTGAGCGAGAGGATCGCGATCCGATAGTCACCGCGCACCGGCTGATTCACCCGGTCGACGAGATCGCGGTAGACGATATCCGCCGCGGACTCACCCGGATTGATCATGCCGCCGGAGGCCTTGTGCACCGCCCGCCGCCAGCCACTGCGCGGTGCCTTGCGCGCTCGCTTGAGCAGGTTCAGGTCGTTGACCGAATGTCCCGGCTGGCCTGGCTGCGGCACATGCTGCGGCTGGAACGGCTGCTGCGTATTCGGCGGGCCGCCTTGCCAACCCGGCGGCGGGCCCTGTTCGGTATACGGCACCATGCCGGTGCCCGGTCCTTGCTCGCCGTACGGCATCAGACCGCTGCCCGGCCCCTGCTCGGCGTACGGCAGCTGCCCGCCGTGCGGTTGCTGACCCATGTGCGGTTGCCCCATCGGAGGCTGTTGTCCCATGGGCGGCTGCTGATACATCGGCGGCTGCTGCACCGGCGGTGGCGGCGCCCAACTGTAGATCGGCGGCTCGGCCTGACTTTCCGCAGGAACCCGCCGAACCAGCCCATCGGGTCCGATCTCCTGGCGGTACTCACCATAATTCGGCTCGGGCTGCACCGGATGGTTACCGCTCTGACCGGGACCCGGCTGATACTGCTGCGCGAATTGGCCGGTGTTGTACGGCGTTCCAGGCGGCGCGAAAACCTCGGGCGGTCCGTACTGCTGCTGCGTTACCCCGGCCTGCGGGTAGCTGCTCTGATCCGTTGGCCCGCCCGGGTATCCGGTGAACTCCGACTGTTCGGACTCATCGGGCTCTTCGGCAACCTCGGCGGCCTCATGCTCGTCGGTTGCGGGCTCCGCGTCGACGGGTGCGGATTCGGCTGCTTCATCCGGCGCCGAGGAGTCGGTGGTGACCTCGGCCGTATCCACCGAATGACTCTGCAGCCAGGGCGGAGAAGTCGGGTTGTGGTCGTTAGTTGTCACAGTTCCCCCATCTGCTCGGGAATTCGAGCAGAGAGCTCGGCGCTTGAATGCGAATCAACGCTAGCACGGGGTACTCGGCCCCGCGCCGTGGTATACACGGCCGCCGCGCCGCATGAACCACCGCGACCAGCCGCAACTCGAAAACACTGTCCAACAGCGAGTTCGAGAATCGGACGCCCGGGACGGCAACAAATCGTCACCAACGGGCGTCCTGTTCTCACCGTACTCCGCGGTCTCAGCCGAGGTGCCAGATCGCACGGACCGACCCGAACGAGCCCTGGGTCCTGAACCAGTCCGGCCCTGAATCAGCCTGCTCGCGAACGAGTCCGGTCCTGGATGAGCGTGGTCGCGCATGAGTCCCGCCCTGAACGAGTCCGGTCCCGAATGAGCGCGGTCATGAACGAGCCCGGTTCCGAACCAGCACGGTCCCGAATGAGTCCGGCCCTGAACGAATCCGGTCCCGAATGAATCCGGGCGTGGACGAGCCTGGTCCTGGACGAGTCCGGCCTGAATGAGCCTGGTCGCGAATGAGTCCGGCCCTGAACGAGCCTGGTCTGATTAAGCCAGGCCCTGAACAAGCGCGGCCCCGCACCAGCGGCTCCGAACTCATCGAACGCCGACGGACCCGACACCCGCTGATCCTGCGGAGGCGAGTCCGAATTGAGCGCCCGCAAAACCGTGTCCCGCGAAATGCCCAATCTGGTCGCCATCGGCCCGCACCGACAGGCATCGTTGCGTAGAGATACCTGAACTGCCGCCCAATCCCGCGCTGAGGTCACCCTCCGATCGTGGATGGGTGGCCGATTTCAACGATGGCCAGTGGCCGAACCTTCGAAGAGCGCTGGTACAAGCCCGATCATGAACGAGCGCCGTCGGGAACGAGCCGGTCCTGAACGAGACCGGCCCCGAACGACCCCCGCCTGAATGAGCCCGGCCCTGAACGAGCCTGGTCCTGAACGAGCCCCGTCGTGAACGAGCCTGGTCCCGAACGAGCTCGGTCCCGATTGAATCCGGCTCCGAACGAGCCTGGTCGTGAACGAGCCTGTCCCGAATGGAATCTGGCCCTGAACCAGCCCGGCCCGAAGGACCTCGGACCAAGGATCTGTCCCGAACGAAACCGCCCGCCCTCAGTGCGCCCGGTTCACCGCCGACACCACGGCCCGGAGCGACGCGGTCGTAATCGACGTGGCGATGCCGACACCCCACACCACCTTGTCGCCGATCGCGCACTCCACGTACGCCGCGGCCTGCGCGTCGTCACCGGCGGACATCGCGTGCTCGGAGTAATCCAGCACCCGCACATCGAATCCGACCGTCGCGATCGCATCGACGAAGGCGGCGAGCGGTCCATTGCCCGCGCCGGTGATCTCCTGTTCGACACCGTCGACCTTCACCACCGCGGTGATCGAGTCCACGCCGCCGTCGGTCTCCGAGGCGGTCACCTTCTGGCGCATACGCTCCAGCGGCCGGATCGGGCTCAGGTATTCGTCGGCGAAGACATCCCACATCTCCTTGGGCGAAACCTCGCCGCCCTCACCGTCGGTGATCTTCTGGATCGCCTGGGAGAACTCGATCTGCAGTCGCCGCGGCAGCACCAGCCCGTGGTCGGTCTTCATGATGTAGGCGACGCCGCCCTTACCGGACTGCGAGTTGACCCGGATGACGGCCTCGTAGGTGCGGCCCACATCCTTGGGATCGATCGGCAGGTACGGGACCTCCCAGACGATGTCGTCGACATCGGACTCGGCGGCGTCGGCCGCGGCCTTCATCGCGTCCAAGCCCTTGTTGATCGCGTCCTGATGCGAACCGGAGAACGCGGTGTAGACCAGATCGCCGCCGTAGGGGTGGCGCTCGTGCACCGGCAACTGGTTGCAGTATTCGACGGTGCGGCGGATCTCATCGATATCGGAGAAGTTGATCTGCGGATCGACGCCGCGGGAGAACAGATTCATGCCCAGCGTCACCAGGCAGACATTGCCGGTGCGCTCACCGTTGCCGAACAGGCAGCCCTCGATGCGATCCGCACCGGCCTGGTAGCCCAGTTCGGCGGCGGCCACCGCGGTGCCCCGGTCGTTGTGCGGATGCAGCGACAGCACGATCGAATCGCGGCGGGCCAGATTGCGGCTCATCCACTCGATCGAATCGGCGTACACATTCGGGGTCGCCATCTCGACGGTCGCGGGCAGGTTGATGATCATCGGCTTGTCGGGGGTGGGCGCGATGATCTCGGTGACCGCGTCGCACACCTCCTTGGCGTAGGACAGCTCGGTGCCGGTGTAGGACTCCGGGCTGTACTCGTAGCGCCAGTTGGTGTCCGGGTAGCGCTGCTCGACCTCCAGGCACAGCTTCGCGGCGTCGGTCGCGATCTTCTTCACCGCCGCCTGGTCCGCGCGGAACACCACACGCCGCTGCAGGACCGAGGTCGAGTTGTAGAAGTGCACGATCACATTGGCCGCGCCGGCGCATGCCTCGAAGGTGCGCTCGATCAGTTCGGCGCGGCACTGGGTCAGCACCTGGATGGTGACATCGTCGGGAATCGCCCCGTCCTCGATGATCTCCCGGACGAAGTCGAAATCGGTCTGGCTGGCCGACGGGAATCCGACCTCGATCTCCTTGTACCCCATCCGCACCAGCAGGTCGAACATGCGGCGCTTGCGGGCCGGGCTCATCGGGTCGATCAGGGCCTGGTTGCCGTCACGCAGGTCGACGGCGCACCAGCCGGGGGCGCGATCGATGATCTTGTCCGGCCAGCTGCGGTCGGGCAGCGTGATCGCCTCGACCTCCTCCGCGAAGGGCCGGTAGCGGAAGGTTGGCATGGAGGAGTTCTTCTGCCGGTTCCAGGCGGGCTGGTCGGCGGGGGCGGGCTTGCTCGGAGCCGTGATGGTGCGCGAGCCGGATACGAAGGCGTCAGCGGGGGACATGCGGTTTCTCCAGGGTGTGGTGGATCCCAGTTATCGGGTCGACCGGCGCGGCAGAACCCCGCGACGGGAGGCCGGTCCGATCAGACCCCGTCGCGGCGGTCGAGAAGAAGTGCCCGCTGCATGATGTCGGCGAGTTTACCGTGCCCGGACGCGTCGCCGAAAGCCCGGTCCCCATCGTCCGGTCATCCGACCTAACGATTAGCGTTCCGACCGGCTGGAAGTAGGTTCATATGACTTGGCTGGAACAACTGGCGGTCTTCGGTGCGGGTATCGCGGCCGGCGGCATCAACACCATTGTGGGATCGGGCACCCTGATCACCTTCCCGGTACTGCTCGCCTTCGGAATTCCGCCGGTCACGGCGAATGTGTCGAACACCATCGGTCTGGTACCCGGCGGGGTCAGCGGGGCGTACGGATATCGGCGCGAACTCGAGGGGCAGCGGGCCAGACTGGTCCGGCTCGGCAGCGCGTCGCTGCTCGGCGGCACCACCGGCGCGATCCTGCTGCTCGTCCTGCCCGCCGCGGCCTTCAAGGCGATCGTGCCGGTGCTGATCATCGCCGCGCTGATCTTGGTCGTGGTCCAGCCGCGGCTGGCGCGCTGGGTGAAGGAACGTCGCGCGGCCGACACCGGTCCGGCACCCGAACACGGTGGCCTGATCCTGTATGTCGCGATATTTCTGTGCGGCATCTACGGCGGTTATTTCGGCGCGGCCCAGGGCGTGTTGTTGATCGGTTTGCTCGGGGTGTTCGTGCACGAGGACATCCAGCGGCTCAACGGGGTCAAGAATGTGCTCGGTCTGCTGGTGAACGCGGTCTCCGCGGTGGTGTTCACGGTGATCGCCGATGTCGACTGGCGGGTCGCCGCACTGATCGCCGTCGGTTCGATCATCGGCGGCGTACTCGGGGCCAAGATGGGCAGGCGGATGCCGCCCACCGCATTGCGTGCGGTGATCGTCGTGGTCGGCAGCATCGCCGTCGTACGACTGCTGATGTCGTAGTCCGGCCGGATGCGTCGACGAAATAGTCTGTGTGACCGGCAGTTGTAGTGGATCGACGGAGGAGGAGCATGGCGCTCGAGATGCGGGCTGTATGCGAGCGCTGCGATGTTGCCCTCGCGCCCGACGGCCTCGCGCATATCTGCAGCTACGAATGCACCTTCTGCGATCGGTGCACGGCAGCGATGAATGCCGTCTGCCCGAACTGCGGCGGCGAGTTGACGCGTCGTCCGCGGCGGACTCGACCGGTCTAGTGCGCGTCTCGGGCGCGCGACGGGCGGATCCCCTACCGCCCGACGCTGGGCGATCAGGGTTGTGGCGCAGCGGGATTGGTCCCAAAGGAGGACGACGGGGGCCGGGGCCGCAGCGCAGGATGATCGGTATGCGCGGGTGGAAGATCGTCGGGTTGGCACTGATCGTCTTGGTGCCGTCATTGGTTGCGTGTACCCGGCAGAGCGCGGCGGTTTCGCAGGTCGCCGAACTGGTCGCGCAGGCCGATGCGGCGCCGACTCCGAAACTCGATTGGGTCGAGTGCCCCGAATCGGAGTTGAGCGAATATCAGTGCGCGACGGCCGTGGTCCCGATCGACTATGCGCAGCCCAACGGTGCGACGCTGTCGCTGGCCGTCATCAAACAGCCCGCCGCCGATCCGGACCGTCGTATCGGCACCCTGTTCACCGCGGTCGGCGGACCCGGTGGTTCGGGCTTCAAATGGGCGAGCCACGGTGTGCTGTCCTCCGGTGAGGTGGCCCGTCGATTCGATGTGATCACCTTCGATCAGCGCGGTATCGGCCGCAGCGGTCAGGTGCGTTGTTTCGCGAATACCGAAGAGCAGCACCGCTTCTGGTCCGGTTTCCTGCTTCCGCCGACGAGTGCCGACCAGGAGGCCGTCGCCGCCCGGAATGCCCGCGAACTGGCCGCCGGTTGCGCCGCGCACAGCCCGGTGTTGTTACCGCACCTGACCACCGTCGATGCCGCCCGCGATCTGGATCTGCTGCGCCGCGCGGTCGGTGAGACGACCATGACCTACACGGGCGGGTCCTACGCGAGCTACCTGGGCGAGGTGTACGGCGCGCTCTTCGGCGACCGGGTCCGCGCACTGCAACTCGGCTCGATGATCGACCCGGACGCCTTGACCAACGATTCGCGCGCGCAGATCGCCGACTCCGCGGCGGGCACCGAGGAGGTGCTTGCGGAGTTCCTGCGGCTGTGTGCCGAAGCGGGACAACCGCATTGCGTCTTCGCGGGGCCGACCAAAACCGATGCCGCCGCGCTGCGCACCCGAAACGACGCCGTACTGGACCGGCTGCGTCAGGGACCCATCGTGGTCGGCCAGGGCGCGCATACCCGTTCGGTAACCCTCACCGAGGTGCTGCCCGCACATGCCACCATGCTCTATGACACGAAGGAGGGCTGGCCCGCACTGGCCGAGCTGCTCACCGAATTGGAGCGGGGTCCGGCGGGCAATCCCGATGCCGTGCAAAAGATTCTGGACGCGGGCGGTTTCGCCGAGGACTTCCTCGATGCCTTCACCGCAATCTCGTGTGCGGACAACAGCTTCGGTCGCGAGCCGGAGCAGTGGCCCGCCATGGCGGCCGAACTCACCAGCACCGCACCGCATTACGGTGCCATGTGGCTGTATCTGCGCCAGGCCTGCGGTGCTTGGCCATCTGCCCAGGGTTATCCGCAGCGCATCACCGGTCCGTGGATTCTGCGCTCGGATAAACCCGCCCTGCTTTTCAACAACCGCTTCGATCCGGTCACGCCACTGACGGCGGCCCGCCGGGCACAGCAGGAGCTGGTCAATGCCAGATTGGTGATCGTCGAGGGGGGTTACGGACACCTGGTGGTGAGCGACTGCGCGGGCCGTCTTCAGGAGCACTACCTCGTGGACCTGCAACTCCCCGCGCCCGGCGCTACCTGCAAGCCGGACAAAGCCCCGTTCGCCGACTGAAACGCCAGTACCGGAAACCGCTCTACCAAGATCGTCGTATTCCTTCGGCTAGCACTGTTCAGGACTCCCGAATCCCGGTAGTCTGCGCTCGGCCATGCGTGATGAGGGAGGTGGCCAGGGTGCACAGACGTGCCTTCTTCAAGGCAGCCGGTGCGGCCGCGATGCTGGGTGTCGCGAGTACCGCGCTGGGTAGGGCGACGGCCGATGCCGCAGACCCGATCTGGGACAACCTTTTCCGCATGTGGGTCCCGGAAATCTTTGCGCCACTTCCCGATCCGCCCGATCATTCGCCCGCGATCGTGATCGGCTCCGGCTTCGGCGCCTCGGTCACCGCACTGCGCCTTGCCGAGGCCGGAATCGCCAATACCGTGCTGGAGCGGGGTTCGCGCTGGCCGAACGACCCGTGGCGGGAAATCTTCACCGGTGATGATCTGCCGGACGGCCGCGGCTTCTGGCATCGCACCAACTTCACCGGCGTCACCAAGGTGCCGATGCATTTCGCCAGCTTCGGCGGGGTGCTCGATTGCACGCAGTACCCGGGCATCGACGTCTGGCGGGCGGCCGCGGTCGGTGGCGGCTCGGTCATCTTCTCCGGTGCGATGGTCGCGCCCGAGCGCCGCTTCTTCGACCACGTCTTCGGCGGCACAGTCGATTACGGCGAAATGGAGCGGGTCTATTACCCGCGCGTGCGGGAGATGTTGCGGCTCAGTCCTATTCCGGCCGACGTCTACGCCGCTTCGCCGTTCGCGCATTCCCGGGCCTGGGACGAGCAGGTGCGCAGGGCGGGCTATCAGCCGGTCGCCAACGACTCGATCTTCAACTGGGATGTCGTGCGCGGCGAAATCGCTGGCACCACAAGACCTTCCGCGACAGTGGCGCGCAGTAATCTCGGCAACTCCAACGGCGCGAAGTTCGACCTCAACCAGAATTATCTGCGCTATGCCCAGGACACCGGCAACTCCGCCGTCTATCCGGGACACCGCGTCGACGCCATCGCGCAGGAATCCGGCGGCCGCTATTCGGTGACCGTGACAAAACTTTCGCCGAGTGGCGAGGTAATCGGCACCCGCACCCTCACCTGCGACCGTCTGTTCCTCGGCGCGGGTTCGATCGGCACCTCGGAGCTCCTGGTGCGGGCCCAGGCGACCGGCGCATTGCCGAACCTCAACGAGCACATCGGCGATGGCTGGGGCACCAACGGTGATGTGGTGCTGGCTCGCGGTGCCAGCCAGCTGGCCGGTTTCGGTCAGGGCGTGCCGAGCGCGAGCCGGATCCTCGACGAATCCGCGGTGCCGCTCACGCTCGAAAGTTGGTATATCCCAGGCATTCCGTTCGAGACCGGCGCGCTCGCCTCATTGGGCATGGTGCTCGATCCGACCCGCGCCCGCTTCGGCTACGACCGCGCTCGCAATGCGGTGGGGCTGTCCTGGTCGGCCAAGAACCGTGACGATGTGGTGGCGGCCGCCCGCGCGGTCGATCACCGGATCGCCGAACGTTCCAATGCCCTGGTCGAATACGGTGCACTCGGCTACGACGCGAACGCGCTGTTCACCGCGCATCCACTCGGCGGTGCGGTGCTCGGTCGGGCCACCGACGGCAACGGTCGCGTGCACGGCCATCCCGGCCTGTATGTGATGGACGGTGCGGCCATCCCGGGCAGCACCGGCACGGTGAACCCGTCGCTCACGATCACCGCGCTGGCCGAGCGCAATGTCGAGGCCATCATCCGCGCTGGGAAGTAGTTCGGCGCGGCGCGTATTACTGTCGGCGGGACCGTTCGGCGTCGAAGGGATCCTTACGTGGCAACTCCGATCAGGCCGACCACGCCCGGCCTCGATGACGGGCCGAAGCTGGATTTTCCACGCAAGCCGCCCGCGCTGTGGTCGGACCTGGTGATGCTGGCGCTGGCCGTCGTCTCGGTGGTGCTGGTCAGCTGGGTCACCTTCGTCGACGTGCCCGCGCACACCTACCGCGTGCTCGTGGTGATCGATTACTCGGTATGCGCGATATTCGCCGTCGAATTCCTCTGGCGCTGGCGCCGTGCGGGCTGGCCGTGGACGTTCCCGTTCATCTACTGGTACGAAGTACTCGGCATGATCCCGGTGACCAGCCCGTTCTTCCGCGGGTTCCGATTGCTGCGGATCGTGGTGATCGCGGTGCGCGTCGGCCGGGTCGCCGATCGGGCGCTGGGCGACCGGGTGACCGCCGCGGTGGTGAATCGCTTCGTGACGACCATCGTCGAAGTCATCAAGCGTCCCATGACGATCGCGATCCTGGACGAGGTCGCGCACGTGCTGCGCACCGGCCACTACACCCGCAATATCGCGGCGGCGCTGGAGGAGAACCGCGCCGAAATGGACGAGATGATCCTCGAACTCATCAAGAACGATCCGCAGGCCGGACGGGTCCGCTACATCCCGTTCCACGACGAGATCATCCGGCTCGTCGCCGACACCACATTCCGCATCGTCTTCCAGGTGCTGGCCGATCCCCGCACCGATGAACTGGTCTCGGACATGATCCGCGAGAACGTGGATCAGATCCGAGACGCCGTGCACGCCGGGGTGCGCGTCGCGCCGTCACACGTCGGCCCGACGCCGCACGAACACACCCTGCGCTTCCACCTCAGTCGTGTGCCGCGTGCCTGATCTCATCGCGCGGCTGCGCGTAACGCATTGTCTCCCAGACGATCAGCAGCACAAGCACACCGCACAGCAGCCCAAGTGACGCCAGCGCGGGCAGTGCGCAGGCCGCCGGAATGAGCGCGAGCAGCAGTGCGGCGGCCACCAGTCGCGGCACCGTGACGTTCCCGGTCGCGTATTGCTTGAACCCGACCAAGGCGATCAGATACAGCACCACACCGCCGTACAGCGCGAACAGCGGTATCCCGGACAGCGAGTCTTTCAGGGTGTGCGCCGATGCGTCGCCGACGTAGTAGAGCACCTTCTTCAGTCCGAGGGAGAGCCCGATGATCCCGGCGATCATCGGGAAATGCCAGAAGGTGTAGGAGTTTCGGGCGATCTTGATCTGCCGCTCGCCCTCGGCCCGCCGCAGCTCGTGCTCTACCGACAGCGCAGCGACGTCGAAGTACGCCCACCACAGCAGGCCCGAAACCGCGAGTCCGAGTAGGGATCCGACCGCGATCGGCCACGAAATGGGCAGTCCGGCAACGCCGATGCCGATCGAGACGATCGATTCACCCAGCGCCACAATGGTGATCAGCCCGTAGCGTTCGGAGAAATGGCTGGCCGAGTTCAACCGCCAGTCCTCGCCCGCCAGCAGTGTCCACCCCATATCTCCGACGATCGCGGCGATCCACAGCACGATCTGCGTCGTCCCGTGTGTCATGGCGGCGATGACGAGCAGGGTGGTTCCGATGGTGATGGAACCCAGACTCCAGCGCAGCACCTGGCTGCGCAGTTGCGAATCCTCGGCGCTGGCCACCACGAACATGGCCAGATGCACCAGGCGCACAATCAGATACGCGATCGCGAAGACCAGCGGGCCGAACCAGCCGCCCTTCGCATCGTCGAAGGCCTCCGGGATGGTGAGCGCTGCGAGGAATCCGCCGCCCATCGCGACGAACATGGCGACCCGTGCGATGCCCTCGTCCGCGCGCACCACATTGCCCAGCCAGGAGTAGGCGATCCACAGCCACCACATGACGGCGAGTACCAGGATCGCGCGCAGCATGTTCTTGGCGCTGGTGTCGTGTGCGACCAGGCCGGTGACCATAGTGAACGCGAAGACGAGCACCAGGTCGAAGAACAACTCGAGCTGAGTTACCGACGCATCCTCGGCCGTCGGCAGCAGCCGGGCGCGTTTGGAACCGATCATGTTCACATCGTCGCATCCCTGTGCGACAGGTGCGTCCTACACGGCCTGATAGTTCTCGTTCTCGGTGAAGCCCTCAGCGAACTCGATGAAGTTCTGGACGACGGTCTCATTGGAGCGGCGCATGGTCCGTTTCACCAGCATGCCCGGAATGGGGATCGGGATGTAGAGCTCGACGTGGTACCAGACCTCGGCGCCCTCCTCGCCTTCGGTGACCTCGAACCAGCCGCCGCCCTTCACCCCTTCGGTGCTGTCGGTGACCTCCCATGAGGAGCGGGTGTCGGTCCATTCGTACTCCAGGACTTGCAGATCCGACCTGCCCATCAGTTCCGCTTTGACGAATACCCGGCGCGGTCGCAGCTCGTCGTCGCGGCTGGCGACTCGGGCGTCGCTGTAGGAGGTCGACCACTCCGGGAGCATCTCGACCGCGGCCAGTGCATCCATTACCTGCTCGGGATCGGCGTCGACGACGAAACGGATATCGGTCTTTGTACGCATTCCATACCTCCGCCCCCGCCCAACTACATCGGCAAATTGTGCCTAGCGACACATTCGCAAGTCAACCGAGCGGTCAGTGCCCGAAGCCACATCGGCCGCATATCTCGGGGTGATCACGGTCGATTATGTACGGCGAGAACAAGTTACGGTTCAGTATTTTCGAATGAACCGCGATATCGGCGGATCCAGTGGACTTGCCGTCGGAACCGCCGGGCGGTAATCGATCGTGCGCAAGGTATTCGCGTCTGGTGTGGGCAGGAGGTAACGGGCCCGCGGCGAGCGGGCCCGCTGGTACCGCGGCTCAGTGCGGCGTTGGTTCGATGATCGCGTCCGGGCCCGGGTAGACGAGCGATTCATGCCCGTCATCGAATCGCACCACATACGGCGGTGCACCCTGAGGCCCGCGGACTTCGACGATTTCGCCGTGGCGATCACTCTGTCCCACAACGTGGCCGTGCACGAGGAGCCGGTCTCCGACATTCGCCATCATCGCCCCATTATCGAATGGCGGTGACGTGCGTCACAAGGGTTCCCCGTACTACGCGGCGTTTCACTCGTTACCGACGAGTCGATCGACCGCGGCCTCGATCAGCTCCCGGCTCTGTGCCTCGGTGAAGATTCCCGGCAGCGTCAGCCGATCCACGATCAGCCAATTCAGCGCCAGATACAACAGCATCACCGATTTTTCGTCGCCGGGCAGTCCCGCTTCGAGATGGTTGCGCACATTGAAATCGAGATCGGCGCGCACGGCCTCGGTCATCACCGCGCGTAACTCCGGTCGCCGCGTCGCCTCCAGGCGCAGCTCGAGCATGGCCAGGTAGCCGGTGCGGAAGGCCTCGAGGCGACCGACCGTCTCCCGCATCAGCTCGGTGATATGTGCCCGCGTCTTCGGGCCGGTCGCGAGGTCGGCCATCGTCGCGGCGCTGGGCGTCAAGCGTTCGTAGAATCGCCCGCCCACTTGGGTCAGCAGGTCGTCGCGGTTGGCGAAGTAGTTCGACGCCGTACCCGCGGGTACTCGGGCCTCCTTGTCCACCGCGCGAAAGGTGAGCCCGCGCGCCCCCTCCGTCGCCAACACCTCGATCGCCGCATCGAGCAGCGCTTGCCGCCGCTCCGGATTCGTCCGCACTTGACACCACTCCATCTGTAGTACTACCTTGAAACCACTTCAAACAGAGTACAACGGATCAGGCGGTATTGATATGCGAAAACTCGTCTACTACGTGGCCGTATCGCTCGACGGCTATATCGCGGGTCCGGCGGGGGAGTACGACTTCTATCCGCTCGACGCCGAGATGACGGAGTGGATAACGGCGCGGTACCCGGACCTCGTGCCGACTCACGTGCGGCCCCACGTCGGGATGGCGGTGGACGAGCCGAATAAGCGGTTCGACACCGTGCTGATGGGCCGCGGGAGCTATGAGCCCGGCCTGTCCGAAGGGGTGACCAGCCCGTTTGCGCATTTGCGGCAGTACGTCATATCGAGCACCCTCGGCCCGGTCGAGGATCCGCAGGTCGAGGTGGTCTCGAGCGATCCGGTCGGGCTGGTGCGACGGCTGAAGGCCGAACCGGGCGGCGATATCTGGCTGTGTGGCGGCGGCCAGCTGGCCGGGGCGCTGCTCGACGAACTCGACGAGATGATCGTCAAGAGCTATCCGGTCGTCGCGGGCGGTGGCATATCCGCCTTCACGGGTGCGTTCAATCCGACCCTGTTCACGCCCACCGAGCGCCGGGAGTTCGACAATGGCGCCCAGGTCACCTGGTTCTCCCGGGCATGACGATCCAGCACCATGAGAGGTAGGCAGGCAGGTCACCTGGCCGGCCAGGGCTCGAGCTCCCGGCCGTGGCGGTGGTGCGCCGCCACGGCACCGGGCAACCCTCACCCGATCTTGTCGTAGATCAGCACGATCGCACCGGAATCGGTGGTGGACAGATCGGCGAGCGACCAGCTGGTCGCGGGCACGCCGTCCTCGAACAGCCGCGCGCCGCCACCGACGAGTTCGGGGCACAGCGTGATGATCAGCCGATCCAGTTCGCCCGCCGCCAGCAGGTTCTTGATCACGCTGCTGGAGGCCAATACCACGATGTCGCCGCCGGATTCGGCGCGCAGCCGCTTGACCGTCGCGGCCGGATCGGCCTCGGCAATGCGCGAGTTCGGCCACGGCGT
This sequence comes from Nocardia sp. CA-135398, assembly GCF_050955845.1. NCBI lineage: Bacteria > Bacillati > Actinomycetota > Actinomycetes > Mycobacteriales > Nocardiaceae > Nocardia > Nocardia sp. CA-135398. Next base: position 459,187 of record NZ_CP192084.1, read on the forward strand.
CTCGGTCAGGGAGTGCGAGAAGACCACCTTGTCCACCGCATCGAGCCAGGTAGCGAAGGCCCGGTCGCGCGGCTCGGCGTTCTCGTCACCGGCGACGGTCGGCCAGTAGCCGCCGAAGCCCTCGTAGTTCTTGCGGCCGAGCAGGGCCGTGGTCGCGGTGGTGGTCAGCTTGACCATCTGATCGCGGGAGGCCTCGCTTACCGCATGCGGCACGATCCAGCTCATGTCGTAATCGCCGCCGCTGCCGTTGGTCCGGCCGTCGAGCGAGAGCGAGATATTGGCGATAACTCGGCGGGTGTTGGTCTCGGTCATGATCGGTTCCTTCATTCGGTGGCGCCTGATGCGCCGCTGCAATGAATACTTCCGGCGCAGCCACCCCCGAACATCTCCCAGCTGGCCGATATTCGTGCGGACAGATGGCAGATGCCCGGTGGTCGGATGGGGGATGTCGTGGCAGACTCCGAGGCGCGATGATCGACTCCGACCAGCAATTTCCGCCCGAACTGTCATCGTTCGTCGGCCGCGCCGAGGAATTGGCCACGCTCACCGCAGCGGTCGCACCCGGACGGGTGCTGTCCCTGGTCGGCCCGGGCGGGTGCGGTAAGACCCGGTTGGCTCTGCGAGCGCGCGCCGCACTCGCTGCTTCCTGGCCCGAGGGCATTCGCTGGATCGGTTTGGCTGACGAACGTGACGCCGACGATGTCACCGGAGCAATCGCATCGGCGCTCGGCGTACCACTGGCCGCGGATTCCATGCACATGCTGGCTCAGGAGCTGAGGTCGCGGAACATCCTGTTGGTGATCGACAACTGCGAGCATCTGCGCGAACCGGTAGCCGGGATCGTGTCGACCATTCTGGCTCGCTGTCCCGGTGTCGGTGTGCTCGCCACCAGTCGGGTGCCGCTGGACCTGGCCGGTGAGCGGGTGCATCGCTTGTCGGCGCTCAACCTGGCCGATGCACTGGAGCTTTTCTTGGACCGTGCCGGCGCCGGGCATGTCGGCCCGGATGCGCTGGCCGCGGCGCGCCGGGTCTGCGACCGACTGGATCGGCTGCCGCTGGCCCTCGAACTCGCCGCGGGCTGGGCCGGCACACTTTCGATGGCCCAGCTGGCGGATTCGTTGCGCGATCCGTTCGCATTGCTCGACGATGACACCGGACGCACCCCCTTCCGGCAGGCCACGCTGACCGCATCGATGCATTGGAGCCACGACCTACTGGACCAGGACGAGCGCGAATTGTTCCGGCGTCTCGGTGTTTTCGAGCCCGGATTCGCCGCGCAGGCGGTTACCGGTTTGGCTGAACTACTGGACGTGCCGGTCCAGCGTTATCTGCGCGCGCTGCGTGGCCTGATCGCCAAGTCGCTGGTCTCAGCGGATACGACTGGTCCAGTCGCCCGCTACCGAATGCTCGGTGTGGTGCGCGATTACGCTCTGCTTCGACTCGATGAGGCGCAGGAGACCGCGGTGCTGCGCGGTCTGCATCTTGAACTGATGCTGGCGCTGGTGGAAAGCTTTGCGCCGCTACTGGATTCGGATAAGGACGAGTGGCGCACAATGCTCACCGCCGAATACCCGAATGTGCGTGCCGCTATCGAATGGGGTTTGGATCGGGCCGAGCCCAAGGGACGTCGACTTGCGGCCGCGGTGGCCTGGCTGTGGCATCTGGGCACGCATGCCGCCGATGGCGTTCGACTGCTGGAACATGCCGCGACGCAGGGGAATGGCACCCGTGACGAGACGCACGCGCGTGTGTTGCTGGCCCAGGCGCTGGTCGCGGATACCGCACTACCGGGGCCGACCAGTTATGAAAAGGCCTGCACCGCAGCGAAACTCGCCGAAGAACTCGGCCTGGTCGATGTCGACCTGCTGGCCCGCACCCTCATCGCCATCGGCACTATCGGTTTCGACCTGGAGCGCACCCGCACCGACGCGTCGGCAGTGCACGCGGACGCGCAACGGGCTGGCGACGGCTTCGTCACCGATGCCACGCGAGCGCTGATCGGCTTGGTCCACCTGCTGCGCGATGAACACCGCGACGCGATCGAACAGCTAGAGCCCGCGGTAACGGGTCTGCTCCGGCGCGGCGACCGCGCCATCGCCTCCTCCGCACTCGGCTGGCTCGCACTGGCGACCGCGCACTCCGGTGCGCTGGGGCGCGCCATCGAACTCGCGGAGCAGGCTGTGACCACCGCGACGCCGCTGCGCGACTTCCATCGCATCGCACTGGCCCGCACCGCACTCGCCGAAATCCTGCTGTGGGCAGGCAGATCCGAGGCGGCGGGCGCAGCGCTCGCCCCGATCGATCGACTTGTCGAGGGAGCACAGACACCACCGTTCGTCCCCGGCTGGGAGCGGGTGCACGCTCTACTCGAACTCGACGCCGGACGGCCCGTCGAAGCGATGACCTGGTGTCGACGTGAAGGCCGTTGGCAGCAGCGGCCTTCCGACGATCAACTGACTCCGTGGACGCGGCTGGTACTCGCCCGTGCCCTACGTGAATCGGGCGCGATGGCCGATTCGGCCGATCTGCTGGACCGGTTATCGGCCACACCGCTGACTACGGCCCTGCCGTCGGTACACGCCGCGGTACTCGAACAGCGGGCAGCGTTGGCATCGGATACGGCACAGGGAATGCGAATGCACCACGATGCCTTGCGAATTCGAGACGAGCACGGCCTGGTACTCGCAGCTGCCGATAGCCTGGCCGCCCTAGCGGCTGTGGCGCTGCGACGTGAGTCGTTCGAGACGGCGGGCCTGCTGTTCGGCGCGGCCGAACAGATCCGCACGGACGCCGGATCGGTTGTCCGCGTGGATATTCCCGACGAACCGCAGCTGCTGGAATACCTCGAGCGCGGCCGCACCATGTCGTTACGCGAGGCGGTCGACTACGTCACCCGCGCCCGCGGTAAACGCAACCGCCCCGATTCGGGGTGGGAAAGCCTCACGCCCACTGAACGTTCCGTGGTCGAACTCGCCGTCTCCGGTTTGACCAATCCGGAGATCGCCGCACGCCTGTTCATCAGTCGCGGCACCGTGAAAACGCATCTGGCCCACGTATACGCCAAGCTCGGGATCGGCAATCGCACCGAACTCGCTCGCCTCGCGCCGGACTAACCGCGCAGAAACGACAGGCGGACTTGCCGGTCCGGGTTGTCCACATTGAGATCGACCATCGCGATCGACTGCCAGGTACCCAAGGTCAGCGCACCGCCGATGACCGGGACGGTGGCAAAGGGCGGGATCAGTGCGGGCATCACGTGGGAGCGGCCGTGTCCGCGTGAGCCATGGGCGTGCCGCCAGCGATCATCAGCGGGCAGCAGCTCGCGCAATGCGGCGAGCAGGTCGTCATCGCTGCGCGCCCCGAGTTCCATGATCGCGATCCCGGCCGTGGCGTGCGGCACGAAGATGTGCAGCAATCCGTCCTCGCCCGCCTCGCGCGCGAACGACGCGCACTGCGGGGTGATGTCGTACACAACCTCGGACCGTCCCGTGGTCACCTCGATCACCGTGCTCTTCATGAGCTACATCGTCCTCCGGTCGGTGTCCTGTGGCGGCAGCGGACACGCGCAAGGATCTCGGGTACGGCCGGTTGAACGACGCTGCCCCGAACTCCACGTCTCCCGCGGTCCTCGACTCGATTTGCGGACGCGGGCTCGAATGGCGGCCGGGTGCGGAATCGGGTGCGTGATTGCCGGTCCACCTAGAGGAGTTGACGTATCAACACAGGCTGTGTCGCCGTTCCCGGCTGGCGAGAACCGCCCAAGTCGGCCAGCGGTTCCGGCCCAGTTCGAGTCGCGAACGGCCCCTTCGCTACTCGCGGGCTGAGGAGGTAGGAACAAATCCGCTGGACCTCGGCCGGTACGCTGGGGTGCTGTTAGCAGCTGATTGTCGATCTTGGAGGACCCTGTCGTGGCTCTCGTTGTTCAGAAGTACGGAGGATCCTCGGTGGCAACCGCCGAGCGTATCCGGCGCGTCGCTGAACGGATCGTCGAGACGAAGAAGCAGGGCCACGATGTGGTGGTCGTCTGCTCGGCCATGGGCGATACCACCGACGAGCTACTCGATCTGGCGCAGCAGGTGGCGCCGGCGCCACCGGCTCGGGAAATGGACATGCTGCTCACCTCGGGTGAACGCATCTCCAATGCGCTGGTCGCCATGGCCATCCATTCGCTCGGCGCCGAGGCTCGCTCGTTCACCGGCTCGCAGGCGGGTGTGATCACCACCGGATCGCACGGTAACGCCAAGATCATCGACGTCACCCCTGGCCGGGTGCGCGCCGCGCTGGACGAGGGTCTGGTCGTGCTGGTCGCCGGTTTCCAGGGCGTCAGCCAGGACAGTCGCGACGTCACCACGCTCGGTCGCGGCGGCTCCGACACCACCGCGGTCGCGCTGGCCGCGGCGCTGGATGCCGACGTCTGCGAGATCTACACCGATGTGGACGGCGTCTTCACCGCCGACCCGCGGATCGTGCCCGACGCGCAGCAGCTCCAGCAGGTCTCCTACGAAGAGATGCTCGAGCTCGCGGCCTGTGGCGCGAAGGTACTCATGCTGCGCTGCGTGGAATACGCGCGCCGCTACAACGTTCCGGTGCATGTGCGCTCGTCCTACACCGACAAGCCCGGCACCTACGTCTATGGATCGATGGAGGACATCCCCTTGGAGCAAGCAATCCTCACGGGCGTCGCGCACGACCGCAGCGAGGCCAAGGTGACCGTGGTCGGCCTACCGGACGAGCCTGGCTACGCCGCCAAGGTGTTCCGCGCCATCGCCGACGCCGAGATCAATATCGATATGGTCCTGCAGAACATTTCCAAGATCGAAACGGGCAAGACCGATATCACCTTCACCCTGCCCAAGTCCGAGGGCGCGCGTGCGGTGGAGATGCTGACCAAGCGTCAGGACGAGATCGGTTTCTCGCAGGTGCTCTACGACGATCACATCGGCAAGGTCTCCCTCGTCGGCGCGGGCATGAAGAGCCATCCCGGCGTCACCGCCACCTTCTGTGAGGCGCTGGCGAACGCGGGCGTGAACATCGACCTCATCTCCACCTCCGAGATCCGGATCTCGGTGCTGGTCAAGGACACCGAACTGGACGAGGCCGTGCAGGTGCTGCACAAGGCCTTCGATCTGGGCGGCGACGAGGTCGCCGTCGTCCACGCGGGAACAGGACGATAAGCATGGGTGTACGAGTAGGAGTCGTCGGCGCGACCGGACAGGTCGGCGCTGTCATGCGAAAACTGCTGGAGGAGCGCAACTTCCCGGCCGACGAGGTGCGTTTCTTCGCCTCGGCCCGCTCGGCGGGTAAGACCCTGCCGTGGCGCGGCGGCGAAATCGTGGTCGAGGACACCGAGACCGCCGATCCCACCGGCCTGGATATCGCGCTGTTCTCCGCTGGCGCCACCATGTCGCGTGTGCAGGCCCCGCGTTTCGCGGCGGCCGGTGTCACCGTGATCGACAACTCGTCGGCCTGGCGTAAGGATCCCGAGGTTCCGCTGGTCGTCAGCGAGGTGAATCCGGAGCAGACCCGCAATCTGGTCAAGGGCATCATCGCCAACCCGAACTGCACGACCATGGCCGCGATGCCGGTGCTCAAGCCGCTGCACGAGGTGGCGGGTCTGCGGCGGCTGGTCATCTCGAGCTACCAGGCGGTCTCCGGCAGCGGCCTGGCCGGTGTCGAGGAGCTGGCCTCCCAGGTGCGCGCCGTGGTCGACGATGCCGAGAAGCTGGTGCACGACGGCAGTGCGGTGCAGTTCCCGGCCCCGAACAAGTACGTCGCGCCGATCGCCTTCGATGTGATCCCGCTCGCCGGGTCGCTGGTGGATGACGGCTCCTTCGAAACCGACGAAGACCAGAAGCTGCGCAACGAAAGTCGCAAGATCCTGGGCCTGCCCGAGCTGCTGGTCAGCGGCACCTGCGTGCGCGTACCGGTCTTCACCGGTCACTCACTATCGGTGAATGCCGAATTCGACGAACCGATTTCGGTCGAGCGCGCCAAGGAAATCCTCGCCAAGGCTCCCGGCGTCCAACTCACCGACGTGCCAACGCCTTTGGCCGCCGCGGGCAAGGACGACTCGCTCGTCGGCCGCATCCGTCAGGATCCGGGCGTCCCGGAAGGCCGCGGTCTTGCGCTGTTCATTTCGGGCGACAACCTCCGAAAAGGCGCTGCCCTCAACACCATTCAAATCGCCGAAGTCCTGTTGGCCCAGCGCTGACTGAACGGGCCGGTTCCGACCGCGAGATCTGAACGGCCCGTTCGCTTTTCGGTCATCGGATATCGAATGTCACCGATGAGCCGAGTAGTTCGGTCAGCGACAGTCCGAATGTGCGCCGGAACGTTTCGCTCAGGTGTGAAGGCGAGGCGAATCCGGCATCGGCGGCGCAGCGGGTGAGGTCGTGTCCGGCGTCCAGGCTCGCGAAAACCATTCGCAGCCGCGCCCATTGGCGGTAGCGGCGAAATGTGGTTCCGGTGTGTGCGGCGAAGGTTCGTAGGAAGTGGGTTTCCGACATTCCGGCGGCATCGGCCGCGTGCTCGGCGCGGATGTGCGCGGTCGGGTCGTCACGAATGTCGCGCACGATGGCAGCGATGCGGGGGTCGATGGCCGGTTGCGGAATCGATATCAGGCGCTCCAGCTCGGCGACACCGGCGCGGGCGGCGGTGATGAGGACGGCTTCGGCGCTCGGATCGACGGGCGCGGACTCGACATTGCTACCTGATCCGGTGGTGACCCCGGCGATCATCGCGCCGCCCGGTTCGGCGAAAAGCAATGCGATCCGGCCATCCGAGACAATCCGGGCTGGTACCCGAGCCGGTATGAACACACTGCGAGTGATGATCGGCTCATCCGCCGCGGTCTCCACAGCGAACGGTCCGTCCAGGCTCAGGCCCAGATATGCGATCGACGTGGCATGCATCCCGACGCCCAGTTCCGGACCGAGATATCCGGTATGCCCGGGCCGTGTCCACACCACCGGCGCACCGCAGGTTTGTGAAAGCGCGGTACCGGTCATGTTCGTCAGGCTAATCGGTGCCCGGCGCGATCAGCCGGTGCGAGCCGCGACAAACAGGAAGATGAACGGATATGACAACCGAGGGAGTTGCCGCGAAGCCGAGCTGGCAGACCAGAGCCATCACCGCACTGCTGGCATCACGCGGCCAGAAGCAGATGCTCGGCAGCGCGGAAGGCGTTCATGCGGCGCTGGAAAAGCGCGACCGTCGCGTCAAAGAGGTGCGGCCACCGGCGTTCCTGCGCAAGGCGGCGACGGTCACCCGGGATGATCTCGACGGTTGGCCGGTATTCCGGGTAACGCCGACCGCCGGACCCACCGACGTAACCGTGGTTTTCCTGCACGGTGGCGGCTTTTTCGCCGAGATCGTGCGCCCGCACTGGAGTTTCGTCCGTGAACTCGGCGCTGCCATTCCGGCGGAGGTCGTGGTCCCGATCTATCCGCTGATCCCACGTGGCAGCGCCGCGGATATGGTGGCCACCACCGCCGCGATAATCACCCGCACGATCGAGCAGCGCGGCTCCGGAAAGACCGTGGTCATGGGCAATTCGGCAGGCGGTCTGCTGACGCTGGCGGCAGCACATGCCGTACGCGATCAGGGTGGGCCGCAACCGTCGCGGCTCGTGCTGATCTCCGCATGGTTGGACGCCACTCTTTCCGATCCGGCATTGCCCGCGCTCGAACAGATCGATCCGCTGCACCAACGGCCCGGAATGGCCGAGATCGCGCGGATCTACGCCGACGGCCTCGACCTGCGCGACCCGCGTGTCAGCCCGCTGTTCGGCCCTCTCGAAGGACTCCCGCCCCTGTCTATCTTCTGCGGCACCCACGAAATGGTCCTGTCCGACGCCAGAGCCCTGACCGGCCGCGCCGAAGCCGCGGGCATACCGGTCGACTACCACGAGGGGCCGGGGCTTCCGCACAACTACGCGCTCATGCCAAGCCCGGAGGGGCGCGTGGCTCGCAAGATCATCATCGAGGCGTGCCGCACTCCGCGCCACGATTTGTACACAGTCCGCGGCGATCGGGACGGTGCGAGCCGATAGCGGTCTGCCCGCTCGTTTCGACAGGTGCAGTTGAGGCGAGCGGGCTTGTTCCACATAGAGTTTCGTATCAGAGGTCGAGATAGCGGCGCTCGCGAGGAATGCACTGGTGTCAGCCAATGCGATACGGCGTCGTGGTCGTGCTCCTGTACGAACGCCAGGGGGCGGTGAGCTCGGGCAAGGTCGAACGTGCGCCGTGCGGGAATACGCTCAGGTGCGGATCCAGTTCGCTTGGATGCGGAAATATCTTCGCGCTCATGGCTTCTCGTCATCGATAACTGTGCGTGGAGTTCGCAGGCGATCTGGGGTTGGAGCGAGAAGGGGAAGCGGTCCGGTCAGTGGGGGCGAAGCCCGTCGAACACGATCGCGAAGGTGCGGCGGCGTTGCTCAGCGGTGGTGTTGGCGGTGTTGGCGGCCAGGAAGGTGCCCTTTACCACGCGCATCAGGTCATCGATATCGATGTCGCGTCGTACGTCCCCGGATTGTTGTGCGCGGGTCAGTAATTCGGCTATGGCGACGTTCAGGGCATGGGCGGGTTTGCGGTATTCGGGGGCATCGGTGCCTACGGCTTCGGCTAGGTCGCGTTTGACCGTACCCTCGGCGACCATGCGGTCGAGGAAGTCGAAGAAGGCCTTGCCAGGGTCGGGGGCGGTGGCCAGTTCGCGGGCGCCGGTGATCATGCGCTCGACGCGGTCCACGATCGCGGCTTCGAAAAGAGCTTCCTTGGTGGGGAAGTGGCGGTAGACGGTGCCCGCGCCGACGCCTGCGCGCCGGGCGATTTCGTCGAGTGGGACCGAAATGCCGTGGGCGGCGAAGGCCTCTTGGGCGGCGGCGAGTACCCGATCGCGATTGCGGCGCGCGTCGGCGCGCAGCGGGCGCGGTTCCTCGCGGTCGCGGTGGCTCGGCTCCGCGGCGACCGGTGGTGCCATGTCTGTGGTTCCCTCGCTGCGCTCGGTCACGAGGCCGAGTTTACTGGAGGCATTGACAAACGGGGCAATCGTTCCGGATGATAACCGGGGTCAACGTTCCGCTTAATTGAAGTAGGTGTTTTCATGGTGGAGACTTCGGTGGAAAGCCCTCGTGAGCTGGTTGAACGCATGTTCCGCGAGCTGCCCGCTCGCGATGCCGACGCATTCGTCGAGCTGCTCGCCCCCGATGCGGTATTCGAGATTCCCTTCGTCATCCCCGGGATGCCGACCCGGCTGGTCGGGCGCGAGGAGATCCGGGCGCATCTCGCGCAGCGCTGGTCCGGGATTTCCGGTATCGAGGTGCACGGGATCTATCCACAGGTGTACGAAACGGCCGATCCCGAGGTGGTTTTCGTGGAGAACGAGGTGGATATGACGGTGCCCGGCGCCGACCGGGCGCGAGTTCGCACCTCTGTCAATGTCATTCGGGTTCGCGACGGCAAGGTCACGCTGTTCCGCGACTACATGGATACCGCGCGCTTCGCCCGGCTTGTGGATAACTGACCCGGCGGCCCCGGGCGGTCCGAAATTCCGTCGCCCCGCCCGGATGCCGACTGTTAGCCTGCGCCGATGGCGAATCCTTATCCACAGGTGTACTTCGGGGACCGGCTCATCGACGCGGAAAAGGCCTCCGTCGCTGTCGCATCGTCGGCGGTGCTGTACGGCCTCAGTGTGTACACAGTGTTCCCGGTGCATGTGGATGGATCGGCACGCACCGCATTTCGGCTCGACGACCATTTCCGGCGACTCGAGGAATCCTGCAAGATCATCGGCATCGACCGGTTCGCCGCCGAATGGGATTTCGCCCGATTCCGCACGGCGATCATCGACCTGATCGCGGCCAATGCGCCGACCGAGGACGTATTCGTCCGCGCGACAGTGCATGTCGTCGAATCGATTCCGGGCACGCGGGTCCGCGGCTGCGCCATCCAGGTCAGCATCTTCGTCTACGACGCGGTGCCGATCGTGCCTCAGGACGGCATGCGCGTGAAGTCCAGTCCCTGGCGGCGCATCCCGGACAATGCGATTCCGTCGCGCGCGAAAGTCAATGGAGCGTACGTCAATTCGGTGCTCGCCAAGCAGGATGCCATCGACAGCGGATACGACGACTGTGTCTTCCTCGACGGCAACGGCCACGTCTGCGAACTCAGCGCCGCCAATATCTTCCTCGTCCGCAACGGCACCCTGATCACTCCGGATGTCTCCTGCGACATCCTCGACGGCATCAACCGCCGCACCATCCTCACCCTCGCCGCCGAAGACGGCATCCCGACCGTCGAACGCACCATCGACCTCACCGAGCTCTACATAGCCGACGAGGTCTTCGTAACCGGTACCTCCTCCGGCACCTCCCCGGTCACCGAGGTCGACGGCCGTCCGATCGCCAACGGTCACCCCGGCCCCCTGACCCAAACCCTCCGCAAACGCCACACCGCCGCCCTCCACACCCCCACCCCTCACAACTGGCTCACCCCCCTCTGAGGCGCTCCCGCACAAGCCGTGCCCACGTCGCACAAGCTCTATGGCGTGCGAGGTAGTCGCGCGCTATGCGCCGTCCTCGAACTTGTGCGGCAGAGTGCGTTTCGCTCCGCATCCCTACCGCTGTAGGTGGCTCGCCCTGCTCTGACGCGCTCCGCACAAGCTGTGCCTACCTCGCACAGGCTCTATGGTGTGCGAGGTAGTCGCGCGCTATGCGCCGTCCTCGAGCCTGTCCGACAGAGTGGATACTCCGCGTGCGGCAGTGCGGGATTCCGGGGCGGGACTGTGGCATCACAGGTGCTCGAGGGTGGCGATGGTGCCGAGGAAGAGTTCGACGTTGTCGTGCACGAATTTGTCTCGGGGGTAGGGCAGGGCTTGCTGGATCCAGGCGGTGACGGTGTCGCCGAAGGCCCCGACCAGGAAGCGGGCGGTGAGGTCGATGGCGGGATCGTCCGGATCGCGGTGGGGTACCAGTGCCGACAGGATCCCGCGGAACGCGCGCGACACGTCCTCCGAGCGCGCAAGCCGCCGCTCGGCAACGGCCGGATGCCCATATGCCTTGGTGGACAGGATCTTTCCCTTTGCGGGTGCGGCGAGGAAGAAATCCACCATGGCCTCGACCACCGCGGTGACCTGCGCCCGAGTATCCGGTGCCGCGCTCGCGGCCGCCTCGCCGACGGCGCTGGAAAACTGGCGAAAAGCCAGCTCGAATGCGGCCCCGATCAGGTCGTCGAGATCGGTGAAACTCTCGTATACGAAGCGGGTGGACAGTCCGGCGGCGTTGGCGACGGTGCGGATGGTCAATCCGGCCGCCCCCTCGGTCGCCGTTACCTCGAACGCGGCCTCCAGCAACTGGTCGCGCCGGGTTGCGCGCCGCTGATCAGCCGATACCCCGCCATACGTGCGCGTCATCCGCCAATCTTGACACATTTGTTTCCTGAATCTAGCTTGATTCGAGAGACAACTGATTCCTGATTGAGGGGTGACCATGACCGGACTCGCCGAAGCGTCCGATCTGAATGCGTCGCACGCCGACCTACCCGGCCTGAGCAAGGATTCGCTGACCGCCCGCCTCGCCGCGGACTGGCGATTGATCATGCTCGCCCCGAGCGCACTGTTACTGCAGGTAGCGCACCCAGTGATCGGCTCTGGTGTGGCCGAACACTCGATCTTCAAAACCGATCCAATCGGCCGCTTCGACCGCTCGTATTGGCCCACCCTCGCCCTGGCCTTCTACGGCGACGACTCCGCCGCCTACGGTCGCGATATCCGCGCCATGCACAAGGGCATCGGCGGTATCGATCACGCGGGTCGGCGCTATCACGCCTGGGAACCCGAGGCCTACTTCTTCGTCCTCGCCACCGCGCACTGGGCCTCCGAAATCGTCGCGACACGGTTCGGATCGGGACTCACCGAATCGCAGCGCGCCGACCTGTACGACGGCTGGCGGCACACCGCGCTACTGGCCGGGCTGCCGGAACGCGCTGTGCCCGCGGATCTTTCGGCCTTCGAGACATGGTTCGACCGGGTCGTGCGCGAACGGCTCGAACATCACCCGACCGTCGACGACGTGCTGCAGACGATGTCGCGACCGCCCGTACAAGCGCCGATCCCGGCATGGCTGTGGAAACTCGTCATGTGGCGCTTCGTCGGACCGCTCGCGGTATGGGTGAATACCGGTGTGCTGCCGCCGATCCTGCGCGAGCGGCTCGGCCTCGAATGGACCGCGCACGACGAGCGCTGGCTGCGCCGCTACGCCGCCGTGATCCGTGGCGTCGATCGAGTACTACCACCACCGGTGCGCACCATCACCCGCGTTGTCGCATTGCGTCGAAAAGATAAGATCATGAACAACATTCGACGTGCTGCGGAGGCGGCGTGAGCGATAGCGCGGAAAGCGTTGTGCGCCCGCCGAATCCTTTGAACAGCCCCATGCCCGACGGCCCGCTGCCGCCGCATGTGGACGGCTGCTTCGGCTGCGGACCACGGAATCCGGCTGCCGTCGGCATCGCATTGAATCTCGAAAACGACCGCGTCATCGGCCATTTCACCCTCGACGAGCGGCACCAGGGCGCACCGGGTGTCGCGCACGGCGGTGTCATCGCCGCGATACTCGACGAGGCGTCCGGCACGGTGCCGACCACCATGTGTGTTCCGGCGGTCACCGCCAAGCTGGAGGTGAACTATGTGGGTCCGGCACCGCTGCACCGGCCGATGATTGTGACCGCGATCCTCGATCGGCGCGAAGGCGAGCGCAAATTGCATATCCACGCCCGCCTCGAGCACGACGGTGAACTCATTGCCGAGGGCAATGCTCTGTTCATCACGGTCTCGCCGGATCACTTCTTCGCGCAGGGCGCGAAGGAAGGCGATATCCCGTTCTTCGGCGTGTGATTCAGCGGATGCCCGGCGTGCGTGGGTCCGGACCGAGGCAGACCAGAATTGCGCACCCGGGTGCGGTGTCGGCGAACGGCGGCGCCAACGGGTAATTCAGGCAGCTGAAGACATTGCAGCCCGGATACGCCGCAGGGCCGATGCCGAAAACGGCCAGCAGCAGGTCCGTATCCACGAACCGCCTCGGATCCAGATGCAGCGGCGGCTCGATATACGGACCCGGATCGGGCACCGGACGGACTTCGAAGGCCGCGAACAGTCGACGGAAGAATTCGTACGGCAGCTCGGCGGTGTTCTGCACAATTCCGGTAATGCCCTCGTTGCTGACGTTTCCGAAGACTCCGGTCCACACCACCGTCAAATCCAGGCTCGGCATGATGAAGACGTTCTGCATGCCGAGTCCCGACATCGAGTAAATGTCGGCGGGCAGGTAGTCGGCGGTCTCGGCGCATCCCGGTCCGATCCAGAACAGATAGCCGTAGCACTCGTTCGCCGCTGACGGTTGGCGCGCCCTGTGCAGATACGTCCGCGAAACGATTTGCCGTCCGCCCCACCTCCCGTTATTGCTCACCAGCAGCCCGAGTTTGGCGAAATCGTTCGGCGGGATCATCAGATGCGCATACCCGTAGGTGTGCCCGGCGCGGTCGCGCGCCCAGTAATAATCGCCGCGTTCGATGCCGAGCGGATCGAAAAGCTCACGCTGTGCGAACTGCTGCAACGGTTCCCCGACGGCCAATTCGATGACGTAGGCGAGCAGGTCGACATTGCGCTGGCTGTAGCTGAATGCCGCGCCCGGCGGATTGTCCAACGGCACCCCGAGCGCCTGCACGGCACTATTCGGATCGAGCGGAAACACCCCGGTGACGCCCTCGGTGAGCACGCCCACTTTCATGCCGGAGGATTCGGTCAGTAGGTTCTCCACGGTGATCGACCGATGCTGCTCATCACCGAGTCCGGGCGGCAGATACCGGCCGATCGGCGCTTCGATATCGAGTTTTCCCTGATCCCAGGCTATTCCGGCGAGCACTGAAACTACGCTCTTCGTCGCACTCCAGATATTCCAGGCGACATTGCCGGTCTGATCGTTCGTGGGGCCCTCGCCGATCAGGCAATTGTGCCGGAAAACCTGGACATTCAATCGGTTACGCCCGCTCGCGAACTCCAGTGCCGCCGCGAGCCGACCCGAATCGAGTCCGACCTGTTCCGGCGCCGCCCGTTCCGGTTCCCGCCCGGATGACACCGCACATGACAGTTGCCCGGTGGGCGCGGCTTGCGCACCCCCGGCGAAAACGCTTCCCGCAACCAGCGATATCGCTGCGATTCCGGCCAGGAATCCGTAGATGCGCCCCATGCGCATGAGGCTATCGCGCCCAACCGCGCCAGACCGGGCAACAGGCTGAATGTGTCTCAGTCAATTGCCAACTCGGGTGTGCCGTCGAGGTCGCAACGTATCGACCGCACATTGAGCGATCCGCACTTCGGACCAGCTGCGTGTCCACACTGCGAACCAATTAGCACCCATGGCGAGGACTACGGTTCCGGTCAGCACGGAACCGAATGGAGGTGAGAGCTCGACGTCAGCGGCGGCTGTGCACCGCGAGCCAACGAGCGTGACTGTCATGGACGGCGAGTCGGGTCAGTGTCGACCGGAGTGGAAGTGGCAAGCCAGATGTCAGTGGTTTCTACGCACCGCGATACAGCGAGCGTCACCGCTATGGACGGCTAGTCGGGTCAGTGTCGACCGGCGTGGAAGTGGCAAGCCAGACGTCAGCGGTTTCTACGCACCGCGATACAGCCAGCGCTCACGCTATGGACCGCGACTCCGGTCAGCGCCGAACCGAGCGGCGTGACGACCCGACGTCAGCGGCGTGTACGTACCGCGAACCAGCCAGCGCCCACGCCAAGGACCGCGAGTCCGCTCAGCACCGAACCGATGGGTAGCGACATCCCGACGGTCACGCACCCCGCTGCGCCGACGAGCGGCACCCAGCGCGCCGGACGATTCTCCGCCTCGGTCAAGGTCGCCGCCGAGATGTTCGCGATCAGGTAGTACACCAGCACCGTGAACGATGAAAACCCGATGGCCGCACGTAAATCGAAGGCCCCCGCGATGACCGCGACCACCGCACCGACCGCCAGCTCCGCCCGATGCGGCACACCGAAGCGCGAGTGCACCGCTGCCAGCGCCCCCGGCAGATATCTGTCGCGTGCCATGGCAAGCACCGTGCGCGACACCCCGAGTATCAGTGCGAGCAGCGATCCGGCCGCAGCCAGCACCGCACCGACCCGGACCACCGGGGCCAGCCCAGATACCCCGGCCGTCGAGACGACCCTGGCCAGCGGATCGATCGCATGCGCGAGCCCCGCCGACCCGAGTACCTCCAGCGCGGCCACCGCCACCAGTGCGTAGACCGCCAGCGTCAGTCCGAGTGCGATCATGATGGCCCGTGGAATCGTGCGTCGCGGATCGCGCACCTCCTCGCCGAGGGTGGCGATGCGGGCATATCCCGCGAAGGCGAAGAAAAGCAATCCCGTGGCCTGCAGGACCCCGCGCGGCCCGATCCGGTCCGGCAGAGCTGTTGCGGCGGAATGGTTTCCGAACAATCCCACCCCGACCACCATCACCAGCACGGCCAGTACCGCCGCCACGATGATCCGGGTGGCCAGCGCCGATTTCTGCACACCGGTGTAATTGATCGCGGTGATCGCGACAACTGCCGCGACCGCGACGACCCGTGCATGTTCCGGCCACGCATAACCGCCCACCGTCAGCGCCATCGCCGCACAGGATGCGGTCTTACCCGCGATGAATCCCCACCCGGCGAGGTATCCCCAGAAGGCACCCAAGCGCTCGCGTCCATACACATACGTCCCGCCCGAGACCGGATACCGCGCCGCCAGGCGAGCAGAGGAGGTCGCATTGCAGTACGCCACCAGTGCGGCCACCGCCAAGGCGAGCAGCAGCCAACTACCCGCCGCCTCCGCCGCGGGAGCAAGCGCGGCGAAGATGCCCGCGCCCACCATCGCCCCGAGCCCGATGACCACCGAGTCGGTGAGTCCGAGCCTGCGACGGAGGGCGTCGCCGTGCGTTGCCATGGCTGCATCATCGACCACATCGCGGTCGACCACGAGTCGAGCGAAATGCGAAACGCCGCCAGGTCGGTAAACCTGGCGGCGCTGAGTCGCCGGACGCCACGCCAACGTCACGACTCGGGTGCCGACGTCCCACAAGCGCCTCTCGGCGAGTGGTCGCTCGTAGCGACGAATGGGGTGAGGCCCGGGGCTGTCCGGACGCCGACAGAGGTGATCAACGGTCCGCCGCCCGGATCTATTCCACGAATTCGGATGTGATGCGTACTACGAAAATCGCCTGGTCGGGTCACGCCGAGATCCGTCGACGAGATTGAATTCCCAGCCGCCTGTGCAGCGAGAACCTGCCTTTGTCGCGTGGACCTGCCTGTTCAGGGCGGACCTGCGCAACGGAGCTGCCAGTGCGGCACGGGATATCCACCAGTGCGGTACGGGCCTGCCTGTGTGGCGGCCTCGCGCAGGCAGATCGTCGAAGTCGTGGCTCCCGATGAGCTCGAGTACGTCGACGAGCTTGTGCAACACCGGATCCTCGAGCGCCAACACCTCATCGACTGTGTGCGATGTAGTGGCTCGGCGGGGAACTGACATGCCCGTGGGTGGCGGGTCGAGCCGATACGGACTCGCGCTTCGCAATCTAGAATCGACGAGCTCATGAGGTGAAGAGGGGGATCGGCGTGTCCGAGGATCTGGTGCTGACCGAAATGCTGGCCGCTCTGGAGCGCAGTCCGGAGGTGCTTGCGCTGCGGGTGCGGGTGATCGAGCTGCTGATCGACCGTGGTCGCCATGCCGAAGCGCTGGCTCAGTGTGCGACTGCGCTCGCCCAGGAACCGGGACATGCCGGGGTGCTGGAGTTGTTGCAGCAGTGCACGATCGCGCTCTCCGGTGGTACGCCCGACGCTCAGGTTCCGAGCGAAACTCGATCGACCCAGACGGACGGCGCACCTTCGCCGCCTTCGGCACGGGATGATGCGAAAGATCCATCACCGCACTATGATTGGGCGGCCGCGGAAGAGCAGCTCGGCGATATCGTCGCCCCCGCATTCATCGATGAGGGCTCGCGCGAATTCGTCACCGACTCCGATGTCGGCGTGTTCGAAAAGCCCACCGTCAAGCTGGCCGATGTCGGCGGCATGCAGGATGTGAAGCGTCAGCTCGAACTCACCCTGCTCGGCCCGATCCGAAATCCAGGATTCGCCAAGGCGTTCGGCACTTCCGCGCGCGGCGGACTGCTGCTCTACGGCCCGCCCGGCTGCGGTAAGACTTTCATCGCCTCGGCGGTCGCCGGTGAGCTCGGCGCGAATTTCTATCCGATCGAAATCGCTGACATCCTCGATATCTATCACGGTTCCGGTGAGCGCAATCTGCACGAGGTCTTCGAAATGGCCCGCCGGAAGGCGCCCTGTGTGCTGTTCCTCGACGAGGTCGACGCCCTCGGGCACAAGCGCAGTCAGATGTCGGGTTCGGCCTGGATGCGCAATGTGGTGAATCAGCTACTCAACGAAATGGATTCGGCCACCCGCAGCAACGACGGCGTCTACATCCTCGGCGCGACCAACCACCCATGGGACCTCGATGTCGCCCTGCGCCGACCGGGCCGATTCGACCGCATGATCCTGGTCGGCCTGCCGGACCCGGAGGCGCGCCGGGCGATCCTGCACTACCACCTGAAGGATCGTCCCGTCGCGGGCATCGATCTCCCGACCATCGTGCGCCGCACCGAGGACTTCTCCGGTGCCGATCTGGCCCACATCTGTACCTCGGCAACGCAATTGGCGATGGCCGATTCGATCAGCACCGGCACCGTGCGCCCGGTCGGCATGGCCGATATCGAAGTCGCGCTGAGCCAGATCAAGCCGAGCGCCGGCCCCTGGTTCGAATCCGCCCGCAACGTAATCGAATTCGCCAATGGCGACGGCACCTACGACGAACTCGCAAAGTACATGCGAGCCAAGAAGTTCCGCTCCTGAAACCGGCATAACCGAACCGCTCGCCCGATACCAACCCCCACACCATCCGGCCGAGGACGCATCATCGGCGCCCAGAGATACGCGTCGTCTGCGCCGTAAGGGTGGCGCATGCCTGCCTCCTCGAGGCGCGCCGCCATCCGCGCCTCGAGGTGCACGGGATTCGGTCCTAGAGTGTGCGGCACTGGTGTTCCTGCAGACGCGCGTCATTTGCGTCAAAAGAGGGATGCGTGGCATCTCCGTCGTCGAGGGTGTCACCGGCGTTTCTGGAGGTGCGCGGTCGTCTGCGTTCTGGAGGCGCGCGCGATCTGCGTCCCAGTGGAGCGCGGGATCTGCGTATTCGAGGTGCTCGGCATTTCTGTCCTCAGGGGCATGTCACCGGTGTTCCTGAGCGCGCGCTATCTGCGCCCCAGAGGTGCGCCACATCTCTGTCCTCGAGGGGTGTCCCGGGCGTCCCGGAGTTCCCGCCATGTGTGCCGCTTGCGTATCGAAGCGCCCAGCAGACCGACTCCTCCGTGACTGCCGCCACATCCGTGGCTGACCCGCGCAGCAGCGCATTGTTTTGAGTGAGCCAATTTCTTGACTAATTCAAGAAAAGCGATAACCATCGGATGCATGCACACCAACCTCACTGATCCGCGCGAACGGCTGCGGGCGGCCGGTCTGCGGGTTACCGCCCCGCGGATCGCGGTGCTGAATGCGGTCGACGCCCGGCCGCATTCGGATGCCGATCGGGTGGCCGCCACCGTCCGTGAAGCTTTGGGTTCGGTATCCACGCAGGCCGTTTATGACGTGCTCCGGGCCTGCGTGAACGCGGGACTCCTGCGGCGTATCGAACCGGCCGGTTCGACCGCGCTGTACGAGACCAGGGTCGCGGACAACCATCACCACCTGGTGTGCCGAAACTGCGACACGGTCGTCGATATCGACTGTGTCGTGGGTGCAGCCCCCTGCCTGGAACCCGAGGACGCGCACGGGTTCGTGATCGACGAGGCCGAGGTCGTCTTCTGGGGTCTGTGCCCGACTTGCCGTACCCAGCCTCTCAGCGAAGGAAGCCGCCGATGACCAAGCCGACCACCACCAACACCGGAACGCCGGTATCGAGCGATAACGAATCGCTCACCGCGGGCACTCAGGGGCCGATCCTGTTGCACGACCACTACCTCATCGAAAAGCTCGCCCAATTCAACCGGGAGCGGGTGCCGGAGCGGATCGTGCATGCCAAGGGCGCGGGCGCATACGGCGAGCTGGTGGTGACCAATGACGTGAGCCGCTACACCAAGGCCGAGCTCTTCCAGCCGGGTGCGCGGACCGAATCGCTGGCGCGGTTCTCCACCGTCGCGGGCGAGCAGGGCAGCCCCGACACCTGGCGCGACCCGAGGGGTTTCGCGGTGAAGTTCTACACCGAGGACGGCAACTACGATCTCGTCGGCAACAACACGCCGGTCTTCTTCATCAAGGACCCGATAAAGTTCCCCGATTTCATCCGTTCGCAGAAGCGCCTGCCCGGCAGCGGTCTGCGCGATCACAATATGCAGTGGGACTTCTGGACCCTGCGTCCGGAGACGGCGCACCAGGTCACCTGGCTGATGGGCGACCGCGGCATCCCGAAGACCTACCGTCACATGAACGGCTACGGCTCGCACACTTACCAGTGGATCAATGCCGCGGGCGAGCGCTTCTGGGTGAAATACCACTTCAAGACCGATCAGGGCATCGACTACCTGACCCAGGCCGAGGCCGATCGCCTCGCCGGTGCGGACGCCGATTACCACCGCCGCGATCTGTACGACGCGATCGAGCGCGGCGAATTCCCGAGTTGGACCCTGTATGTGCAGGTCATGCCGGTCGCCGAGGCCGAGAGCTACCGCTTCAACCCGTTCGACCTGACCAAGGTGTGGTCGCATCGGGACTACCCGCTGATCGAGGTCGGCAAGTGGACCCTGAACCGCAATCCGGGCAACTACTTCGTCGATATCGAGCAGGCCGCCTTCGAACCCTCGAATATCGTTCCCGGCATCGGCTTTTCGCCCGACAAGATGTTGCTCGGCCGGGTATTCGCCTACGCGGACGCGCACCGCTACCGGATCGGCACCAACTACGCGCAGCTGCCGCCGAACCGCGCACGGGCCGCGGAGGTGAACTCCTACGCCAAGGAGGGCGCGATGCGCTTCGACTACAACGACGCGAATGTGCCTGTCTACGCGCCGAATTCGTTCGGTGGCCCGCACGCGGATCCGGAGCGGGCGCCCGATGGCGGCGTCTGGGAGTTCGAGCCGACGGTCGTACGCGCTGGCTATATCGAGCACGCCGAGGACGGTGATTTCACCCAGGCGGGCACCCTGGTCCGTGAGGTCTTCGACGACGAGCAGCGAGATCGCCTGGTGCACAATATCGTCGGCCATGTGCTCGGCGGTGTGCGCGAGCCGGTGCTGTCCCGTGTCTTCGAGTACTGGAAGAACGTGGACGCCGAGCTCGGCAAGCGCGTCGAGGAAGGTGTCCGCGCCGGACTGGACGGCTGATAACTCAGGTCCGAAAACAGCTCCGCCCCCGACCATTTCGGTCGGAGGCGGAGCTTTCGTTATGCGGGGGCAGGATTCCGCGGGCCCCAGGCCTCGGAACTACAACAGGCCCCACCAATAGAGCAAGGTGGCCAGCACCCAGACAACCACGGTTTCCATCGCCGCTCCCATTCTCCTTGGCGCCCTCATCCTCCATCATCCGCTGATTCGCGCCACCGCGCCGCAAACTTTTCGGGAACTTCCACAAATAGCGCGACTACCTGGTGGTTTTTCACCTGCAAGGTCTTCTTAAGTGCCCAACAAGCCCGCGACGGCATTGTTTGTGTCAACACCGCAACACAAGCCACCACCGGGGGTGGGGAACCGGACTCGACCTGTTCACGAGGGGTAACAGGTCGCGTTACGGGGGTAGTGCCAGCCGGGCCGGTCCACGAGGGGTGACCGTCCCGGCTGGCGCTTTATCGGGGGCAACCACTTCGGATGGCTCTTCCCGGAGCTGACCGGCGAATCAGTCGCCGCTGCCGAAGGTAACCATTCGGTGCGCGCCGACGATCCCATCCAAGGGTGTATGTGGCCGGGCCGGTTCACGAGGGGTGACCGGCCCGGCCCGGGCCTCGAGCGGTTAGCCGACCTGCTGGAGCGAGTAGTCGGGCAGTTCGTAGCTCTCGGTCTTGGTGAGCATCTTCATCATGAGCGGCTTCATGATCTTGGTGGTCATCAGCCTGCTGACGAACAGCCCAGCGCGGATGCCGAAGCGGGATTTGGGCGTCATCGACCGCAGGCCGCCGGGCGGCAGTTCCTGCGCGGTGGCGACGAACGGCCGCAACACCTCTTCGTAGCGAGCCAGCGCCGTTTCGGGATCGGTTGCGTGCGTAGCGATTTCACCCGCCAGGACGTAGGCGCCGACCAGTGCCATCGCGGTGCCCTGACCGGTGAGCGGCGACCCGCAATAGCCCGCGTCGCCGAGCAGCACCACGCGGCCCTTGGACCAGTTCGGCACGTCGATGCGAGCCAACTCGTCGAAGTAGAAGTCGTCGGCGGTCGCCATGGCATCGCTGACGGTGCTGGCGATCGTGCCGCCGTCGGCCAGTCGCTCGCGGATGAGCTGTTGCTGTGCCGCGACATCACGACGCAGCGCCGGATTCGCGGCGTCGCGAATGACGACCAGCGCCTTGCAGGTGGCCGGATCGAAATCCGGACGCAGTCCGACACCGGTCGCGCCGACCAGGGAATTCATCGTGATCCAGTGCGGCTCCGCGTAGTCGGGCGTGGGCAGCGTGAAGAAGGACATATAGCCGCCGAGGTATGTGGAGAAATCCTCCTCGGGGCCGAAGACCAGGCGCCGCGTCGCGGAATGCAGTCCATCCGCGCCGATCACGATGTCGAACCGCTCGGTGCCGCCGGAGGCGAAGGTGACATCCGCGCCCGCGCCGTCCTGGCTGATCTCGGTGACCCATTCGCCGTAGCGGTAGTCCACGCCGCCCGCCTCGTCGAGCTGATCGAGCAGCACCTGGTTCAGGTCGCCGCGGGTGATCTCGATCTCGGCGACCGCGCCCTTGCCCTCGAAGACCTCCGCGCCCATGCGCAGCAGTTCCTTGCCTTCGCCGTCCACGAAAACCATGCCGCGCTCGTCCAGTTGGGATTTGCGGATACCTGGCATGAGCCCCATTCGCTCCGCTACCTCGACGCTCGGACCGCGCAGATCCACGGCTTGTCCGCCCGGCCGGGGCGCGGCCGCCCGTTCGACCACGGTTGCCTGGATCCCGGCCCGGAGCAGTTGCAGGGCAACGGCGTTGCCGCCGACGCCGCCACCGCAGACGAGGACGCGGGGGCCGACGGTGGCGGGGTTGGTGTTGCTCATGATCTGTTCCTCACTGGCTCGAATGTCTTGCACATATGTCTAACAGACGAGTTGCACGCTTGTCTAGTACAAATGTGTAAGACGTTTGAGTCAGCGACTAGTTCTGGTTCTGCAAATAGGCCTTCCACCCGCCGAACGAGGTGATATCGGTGGCGGTACCGGCGGCGTCGTAGCTGCACGCGAAGCCGATAACCGCACGTCCGTCGGATAATTCGATGCTGGTCAGTGCCATCGGCGCGGGCAGCGCGGCAAGGAAGCGACCGAGTCCCGCCGCCGATACCCGGAACAACTCGCCGAGGATCGGCGCCCCGAGGCCCGGGCCGTGGCGCACCAGTCCCGGTTTGGCGGGCGTGGTGTCCAGTGCGGTCAGTCGGTAGGCGTCGGTAGTACGGATTTCGCCGGTGAACCGCGCGCCGATCTCCTCCAATTGCCAGTGCAGCGGCTGACCACGCAGATGTGCTCCGAAGACGGCCAGCTCGACACCGTCTTCGACCAGGGTCGGGGCGTTGTCCTCGCCGATGATGCGGGCGGCGATATCGATGGCGACCTGATCGGCGAAGGCGGGCGTAACGACCATCACGCCGAACGGCGCGCCGGTCGCGGTCGGTTGGCCGGGGACGGCGATGGCCACCATATCCAGCAGATTGCAGAAGTTGGTGAAGGTGCCCATGCGGCGGTTGATGCCGAACGGATCCGCTTGTACCGCAGCGATACTCGGATGCTCAGTGGTCGTCGGCAACAGCAGTCCGGCGAAGCCACGCAGTGTCCGCGCCGCCGTGGCCTTGGCCCGCGCCAAGGTATCCAGATCGGCCGCGAATCCGGGACCGGTCGTCGTTCGCGCGGCATTGATGATCGCCGTCACGGTCGGATCGGCGCTCGCCGGTGCGGTATCGAGGAATGCGCCGACGGCCGCATAGCGTTCCGCCACGATCGCGCCGTCGTAGAGCAGGAGTGCGGCATCGAGCATCCCGGAGATATCGACCTCATCGGTCGTTATCCCGGCCTTCGTCACGGCGGATACGGTGCGGGCGAACGCATCTCGGTACGAGTCGCTGAGCGCGTCGAGATCCGCGGCGCGCGGGATGGCCAGCCGGATGGTCTGCGGCGCGGCGAGCGGTACATCGGCGGGCCAGGACCGGCTGCGCGGATCCCGGGATTCCGGTCCGGCCATGACCGCCGCCGCCGCGACCGCGTCGTCGAGGTCGGTAGCGAAGACCGTCACGGCGTCGTAGTCCGCACACGCCGGAACCACCCCGTGCGCCGGAATGATCCCCAAAGTCGTCTTGACGCCGACGATTCCGTGCAATGCGGCCGGGACGCGTCCGGAACCGGCTGTGTCCGTGCCGATTCCGATATCCGCGATACCCAGCGCCACGGCAACCGCCGATCCGGAACTGGAACCGCCGGAAATCAACTCCGGATCGTGCGCGTGGCGTACCGCGCCATATGGGCTGCGGGTACCGACCAGCCCGGTTGCGAACTGATCCAGGTTGGTCTTGCCGAGAACCAGTGCGCCCGCCGCGACCAGGCGCTCGACCGCCGCCGCGGTGACCTTCGCGGTGTAGGCGAATTCGGGACAGGCCGCGGTGGTCGGCAGTCCCGCGACATCGATATTGTCCTTCACCGCGACCAATACCCCGGCCAGCGGCAAGGATTCACCTGCGGCGAGCCGCTGCTCGACGGCCGCGGCCTCGGCGGCCACATCGGCCTGGGCGCGCAGCGTGATCCACACCTCCGGCCGATCGACCTCCGCGATCCGCCGATAGGCGGCGGCTACCCGTGCGGTGGGCGTGCCATGGAGTTCGGTATTGCCTAGGACGCCTGCGGTCATTCGGCGGCTCCGATCACTGCTAGTGGGGTTCCCGGTTCCACTTTCGCGCCTGGTGTGGCCAGCACTTTCAGAACCGTGCCGGTACCCGGGCTGTGCACCGGCAGTTCGAGTTTCATCGCCTCCAGGATGGCCACCGGATCGCCAGCGCCGAGGCGCTGGCCTACCTCGACCTCCACCCGCCAGACATTGCCGATCATCGGTGCGGTGACCACGGTCGCGTCCGGCGGCAATCCGGCCAATGGGTCGGTCATGGGTTCCGGCGCGTTGACGGTCGAGCTCTGCTCGAATTCCCCTGCGGCACGCCAAGCCTGCTTCTCCGCCTCGAAGGCGATGGCCTGTCGGGTCTCGAATTCCGCTATGGCTTCGCCATTTTCGGCGAGCAGCCGCAGATGGTCGGCGAGTGCGAAGGTGCCATCGCTGACCTCGGCGTCGAAACGCCCGGCCGCGGCGGCCGCGCGCTGTTCGAGCAGCTGCTCGGGAGTCACCGGCTCCCAGACGATGCGGTCGAAAAATCGGAACAGCCACGGGGTGCCTGTTTCGAACGGCGTGGATTGCCGGTAGCTCGACCAGATCGGCACCGTACGGCCGATCAGCTGATAGCCGCCCGGTGATGCCATGCCGTATACACACAGGTACTTGCCGCCGATGCCGACCGCGTCCGATGGCGTCCAGGTGCGCGCCGGGTTGTACTTGGTGGTGACCAACCGATGTCGCGGATCGAGTGGAACCGCAAGTGGCGCACCGAGATAGACATCACCGAGGCCGAGCACCAGGAATTCGGCATCGAAGACCGCGGCACGGACATCCTCGACGCTGTCGAGTCCATTGACGCGGCGGATGAATTCGGTATTGGAGGGCAGCCACGGCGCGGTATCGCGGACCCCGCTGCGGTAGCGATCGATGGCCTCGGCAATCGAGGGGTCGTCGAACGACAGCGGCAATCGGATGGTGCGACTGGGCACCACGAGGTCGTGGGTCGCGGGCAGTTCGGATTCGAGATCGGTCAGTGTGCCCAGCAGCCGATACTGCGGCAGCACTTCGGGATCGAAATGGATGTGCAGCGAACGGACACCCGGCGTCACATCGATGATGCCCGGCAGGCCGGTGCCCGCCAGTGCCTGCGCGAGTGCGTGCACCCGCATCCGCAGGCCGAGATCCAGCACCATCCGGCCATATTCGACCAGAATGTTGTCATCGCCGCCGCGCAGATAGACGACTTGCGGACGATCCGCGCCCGCCGCGACGGTGCCGAGGATGCCGCGATCATCGAGCCCGACCGGGGCGCGGGAGCCGGTGAGCAGGCCAAGCGCCGCAGTTGGGGGCTCGGCCTTGGCGCGGGCGGTGTTCGAACGCCGCAGCGCGGTGGCCCGGTCATCGTCGACGGGCACGAAGCGGACGGTATCTCCGGGACGCAACTGGCCGAGCTTCCATCGATGCGCCGAGATCACCGTGAGCGGACAGGCGAAACCGCCGAGGCTGGGACCGTCCGGGCCGAGCAGGATCGGGGTATCACCGGAGACATTCAATGTTCCGACGCTGTACGGGTTGTCGTGCAGATTCGACGGATGCAGGCCGGCATCGCCACCGTCGGTGCGCGACCAGGTCGGCTTCGGTCCGTCCAGCCGAATGCCGGTGCGATTCGCGTGACTGCCGACTTTCCAAGGGTGCGAAAAGAATTGGTCCATATCCGCATCGGTGAAATAGGCGGGTGCGGTCTGCGGTCCGATGCCGACGGCCAGTTGCCAGACGTGCCCGAATTCCGGCCGCTCGTCGAGCGGAACCGCTTGCGGCTCAGCGAGTTCGGGCCGATCTCTGACGATTCCGAGCACGTCCCCAGCGACAACGGCTTTACCGGTGCTGCCGCCGAAGCCGCCGAGGGTGAAGGTGGCGGCGCTGCCGTGATAGAGCGGCGCATCGATGCCACCGCGCACCGCGAGGTAGGTGCGCAATCCGGCGTCCGACGGTGCGCCGATATCGAGCAGCGATCCGGCCGGGACGGTCACCGGCTGCCACATCGGGACCGGTTGCCCATCCACCGTGACCGGCGTCGAAGCGCCCGTCACACAAACCACGGTCGTATCGGCGAAACGCAGCTGTGGTCCCTGGAGTGTGCATTCCAGCGCGGGCACACCCGCTGGGTTGCCGACGGCGATATTGGCCAGGGTGAACGACAGGTCATCCATCGGACCCGACGGCGGAATTCCGACCTGCCACAGGCCGATTCGGCCCGGATGATCCTGGATGGTGGTCATGGTGCCACCGCGCAACACGTCGATGCGATGGCTGGCGGGCCGGATATCGGCGAGTGTCGTCGTCACGTGGTCCGCGGTCAGCACCATGGGATCGGCACTCGCCGCCCGTAACTGGGGCAGATTCGTTTGGACCCCGTAGATCCTGGTCGCGGCCAGCGCGTCGGTCAATCCCGCGAAGGCGGCCTCGCGGGTGTTTCCCGACGCGATCACCTTGGCGAGCAGCGGGTCGTAGTACGGACTGACCTCGGTACCGGTCGCGACCCAGGTATCGAGCCGCACCGCGGTATCCACCGGAAATGTCGCCGATGTGATCAGCCCGGCGCTCGGCCGGTAATCGTGTCCCGGATCCTCCGCGTAGACCCGCGCCTCCACGGCCCATCCGCTGATCGCCGGTCCGGTCTCGGGCAGGTCGTCGACCATCGCGCTGTCCCCGCCTGCGAGCCGCAGCATCCACTCGACCAGATCGACCCCGCTGATCGCCTCGGTCACCGGATGCTCGACCTGTAGCCGGGTATTCATCTCCAGGAACGAGGCCGCACCGCGCTCGACGTCATAGACGAATTCCACCGTCCCCGCCGATCGGTACCCCACCGACCTGGCCAACTCCCGTGACGCCGCGAGCAACTGCTCCGACAGCTCCGGCGCCAATCCGGGTGCGGGCGCTTCCTCCAGCACCTTCTGATTGCGCCGCTGCAGTGAACAATCCCTGGTGCCGAGGCTCACCACACGTCCGCGACCGTCACCGAACAGCTGCACCTCGATATGCCTGGCCCGCGCCACGAACCGCTCCAGGAAGACGCCGGTCGAGGAGAAATTCGTCGCGGCCAAACGCTGCACACGCGCATACGCCGACCGCAGCTCATCGGCACTACCGCAGGCCTGCATGCCGATACCACCGCCGCCACCGACCGCCTTGAGCATGACCGGATAGCCGATGCGCTCGGCCTCGGCCACCGCGTGCTCGGCCGATTCGAGCAGGCCGGTGCCTGGAATCAACGGCACCCCAACGACTTCGGCCGTCTCGCGAGCAGTGTGCTTATCGCCGAAGATGCGCAATTGCTCCGGCGTCGGCCCGACGAAGGCGATACCGGCATCGGTCACCGCCGTCGCGAAATCCGCATTCTCCGAAAGGAATCCGTATCCGGGATGAATGGCACCAGCACCTGTCGACAGCGCCGCCTCGATCACCCGGTCCGCGCGCAGATATGACTCGGCCGCCGGACTCGACCCCAGATGCACTGCGACATCGGCGATTTCGACATGCGCCGCACCGACATCGGCGTCGGAGTACACGGCGACGGTCTTCAGCCCGATCGCACGCGCCGTCCGCATGATCCGGCAGGCGATTTCGCCGCGATTGGCGACCAGAACCGTATCGAATTCCAGTGTCACCGAAACTCCCTATTCAGTTGCCAGGGACATCGCGGCTACCGCCCGCGTGACCCGATCGAGGACGACATCGAGCGATTCGCCGATGTGCGTGTGCAGCAGTCGATATGCCAGCGGAAGGTCTTGTGCCAGAACGGCATCCAGAATTCCCAGATGCTCGGCGATGGTGGTC
This sequence comes from Nocardia sp. CA-135398, assembly GCF_050955845.1. NCBI lineage: Bacteria > Bacillati > Actinomycetota > Actinomycetes > Mycobacteriales > Nocardiaceae > Nocardia > Nocardia sp. CA-135398. Next base: position 487,156 of record NZ_CP192084.1, read on the forward strand.
TCGATCCGATTGTTGACCATGAAGTCGTACATCCGCACATGTCGGATCCGCGAATTCACCGCCTTCAGTGAGCGCACCAGCTCGGCATTGCCCGCCGCCGTCAGCAGGGTGACGTGGAACTCCTCGTCCCGCACCACGAAACCGGGCTCCTGCTCGGGCGGATCCGCCCGCAGGGCCAGCCAGGCCGCCCGCTCCGCGGTCAGCAGCGCATGATCGTGCACGATCGCCGGATTATCGATGGCCCGCTGAATTCCGCCGAGCTCCAAGGTGATTCGCAGCTCGTACAGGTCCCGGATCAACGGAATGCTCGGCCGCACCGGAGTGAAGCCGTATTCCTCCCGCTGCAAAAGCCCGTCCGAGCACAGCATGGTCAGCGCTTCCCGGACCGGCGTTCGCGAGATACCGAACCGGGTCGACAGCTTGGGCTCGGTCAGCCGCTCGCCGAACCGGATATCACCGTTCATCAACTCGCCGCGCAAAGTCGTATAGACAACGTCCCGCAGCGGCCGTCCCGCCGCATCCGCCAGTGTGGCCAACCGTGTCGACATGCGTGTATACGCTATGGACCTCGCGTTTCGTCGAGATGACCGCACGTTAGCAAGCGGTAAGACTCTGCTCACCACCCATATGGGACGACCGGGGACATATCGGAACCATCGCGCATTCCATCGGCGCGCCGCCTTCCGGAATTTCGCACCGGCGGTGCACAGTGAGGGGGAGCAGACAGCAACACTTGGCAACGTCGCCGCACCATCGCAGGACACATTGTCCCAGCAGGCTGATGACAGCCGGGCACTCGCGGGCAGCCGGTCGGTGCCGATCCGTCGCGACGCCGGGTGCACCTACGAGAAGTCTCGGGAGGTATGGATGGATGCGTTCGTGATCGTTGGCTTGCTCGCCCTAGTCTGCGGGCTACTAGCGGTCATTGCCTGCGCGGTGTGGTGGCCGACCCCGGACCGCCGGGCCAGCCAGCGTAAACAGCTCCGCCCCCGACCTGTGCGGGCCGGGGGCGGAGCCATTCGTCTCAACCACGAGTCGGGGTGACAGGATTTGAACCTGCGACCTCTTCGTCCCGAACGAAGCGCGCTACCAAGCTGCGCCACACCCCGTGAAGCGAACCTGGAGTAGCTTACAACAGCTCAGGTCCAGACGTTAAACCCGCAGGTCAATCAGCCTTAATGGGGTCGAATGCTGGTGAAGATGCGCATCGCCGTTGCCGCGTCGACGGCATTGGGGACGCCTGTGTCGGCCGCGATCACCATCACGAAATTGCCGTGATCGGTCGGGGTCGCGAACGTGTAGATCGAATAGTCCGTCGCACAGCCCGGATTGACCTTTGTCGCGGTGCCCTTGGTCTCGACGAACATGCCCTGCTGGGAGCCGTCGAGCGAGCGCAGCGGCTGGGCGGCGCCGGGTGTGCCGCCCGGTGAGTTGGTGTAGGCGATCTTGGCGGTTCTGGTGCCGAGTTCGGTTGCGGCGGTCGCCGAATCGGTGTCATCGGAGCCGGTCAGGAAGGCCACGGTGCGGGTCGAGCCGGGGCAGTAGCCCTTCCCATCGGTGGCCAGTCCCTTACCGGTGACGGCATTGGGCGGCTCGCCGAAACCGCCGACCTTGCCGTCGGGAGCCACCGTCCAGTCGGGGGGTACGTCATAGGCGGCTCCGAGGTCCGAGGCCACCACAACCTGGTAACCGGGCACGACCGGGGCCTCGTTATTGGCGGGGGCAGCCTTGGTGGTGGTGCTCGGTTGGGTTGACCTATGCGAACCCGTGGGGGTGAGTGCACTCACCATCGACGGAACTGGATTCTGTGCCGCCGCGTCATCCGATCCGTGGTTGGCCGTGACGATCGCCGCCGTCGCACCGCCCGCGACCACGAGCGTCGCGACCGCGGCGGCGATCCATGCGCCGCGTCGCCCGTGGCTCGGACGGCTCCCGCTCGACGCGGCAGCCAACTCCGATGCGAATCGGTCACCGAAGAGCGCATTCGCACCGCCCGGGCCGAGCGGCATTTGCATCCCGCCATACGGTCCGGATGGTGTTGCACCCGGCTGGAATTGCGTCGCCGAGCCCGGCTGCCATGCCGGAGCGGATTGCGGCGTCCACTGCAGGGCCGGATCGAATTGACCAGGGGCACTTGCGGTTTGCTGCTCGGGCTGCCACGTCATCGGCGGCGCTGGTGCGGCGCCGCCGTTCCACAGTGTGGCCGTGGGTTCGGGACCGAACGGCGAAAGTACGGCCGGATCGAGCTGGACCGGCGCGCCGAACGTGCCGTGCGACGCGTCGTCCCCCGACTGCACGGCATCGGACTGCCCGGGGCGGGGCTGTCCCGGCGCAGAGCCGAATTGCTCTGCGCCATAAGGCTGTTGCTGATACGGCGTACCGGATTCGCGCCGGTCGTCGAGATCACTCACACTATCCCCTGCCTGACGTCAGTCTCGGCAAAGGACCTTAGCGGAACTCAGTGTGCGATGGCTTCCGAGGGTGAAACACCCTGTCCGCTATCGGCATTGGGACGCTTGGGCGGTGCGGCGACCAGCGTCAGCAGCGTCGCCTCTGGGCGGCAGCAGAACCGGTACGGCGCCCATGGCGAGGTGCCCAGACCCGCGGAGACGTGCAGTTGGGTGTGTGCGCCCCACTTGGACGAGCCCTTCACCCGCGAGCGGTCGATACCGCAGTTGGTGACCAGCGCACCGTATCCGGGCAGACACAGCTGGCCGCCGTGGGTATGTCCGGCCATGACCAGGTCGTAGCCGTCCGCGGCGAAACGGTCCAGCACCCGGGGTTCGGGAGAGTGCGTCAGGCCGATGCTCAGGACGGAGAGCGGGTTCGGCGCCCCCGCGACGGTGTCGTACCGGTCGCGCTGCAGGTGCGGATCGTCGACGCCCGCGCTCGCGATGCGAATGCCCGCGACCTCGACATCACGGCGGACATGGGTGAGATCGAGCCAGCCGCGCTCGGTGAATGCCGCGCGCAGATCCTTCCACGGCAGCGGCGCGCCGTACACCCGGCGGTGGTCCTTCTTGAAGTATTTCGCCGGATTCTTCGGCACCGGCGCGAAATAGTCATTGCTGCCGAAAACGAAAAGGCCTGGGCGGGAAAGCAACCCACCGAGTGCCTGCACCACCGCGGGCACCGACTTCTGGTGCGAAAGATTGTCCCCGGTATTGACGACCAGATCCGGCTCCAGCCGGTCCAGCTCCCGCAGCCACTGCTGCTTGAGCTTCTGACCAGGCATCATGTGCAGATCGCTGATGTGCAGCACCCGTAGTGACGACGAGCCCGGCTCTAGCACGGGCATCGTGGCCTCGCGCAGTACGAAGGCATTTCGTTCGATCAGCGAGGCGTAGCCGATACCGGCCACCGCGGCCCCGGCGGCTCCCAACGCGGTTCGTCGGATGGCGGAGGTCGAGATTACGGGCATTTGCCCAGCATAGGTGACCCCGGTGCGGAACGCTGAGTGTGTTTCCGCACAAGCGGTCGACTGGTCGATTCGAGCAGTCGCTACGGCCCGCACGGCGGATTCGCGTCGAGCGCCGAATGTAGTGGGCCGGGATCGGGGAAACGGCTACCGTGTGGCACATGTCGGAACTCAAATCGCAGCTGCGCGCGGATATGACCGCCGCCATGAAAGCCAAGGACACGCTGCGCCTCGCCACCCTCAGGATGCTGCTCGCCGCCATCCAGACCGCGGAGGTCGCGGGCTCGCAGGCGCGTGAGCTCTCCGACGCCGAGGTCATCGCGGTACTGCAGAAAGAGGCGAAGAAGCGCAACGAGTCGGCCGAGGTCTACACCCAGGCCGGGCGTGGCGACCTGGCCGCCAACGAGCACGCCGAGGCGCGCGTCATCGATGAATATCTGCCGACGCAGCTGACCGACGCCGAGGTCGCCGACGTCGCGGATACCGCGATCGCGCAGGTCGCCCAGGAACTCGGTGAGCGGCCGGGCATGCGGCAGATGGGCCAGGTCATGAAGGCCGCCACCGCGATCGCCGCCGGTAAGGCCGACGGCTCCCGGATCTCGGCCGCCGTGAAGGCGCGCCTGTAGCCCCATACATATATGAAAGCCGCCGATCCGGGACCCGGGTCGGCGGCTTTCGTATTGGCACCAGACGCTATCGCGGCACCGGGAATCCAGGAATGCTCGGTAGCCCCGGTATGCCGGGAATGCCCGGAATCGGCAGCCCCGGCGCCGGTGCCGGTCCGGGTGCCGGTGCCGGCGCACGTTCGGTCCCATCGCTGATATAGATCGTGATCACCGACCCTGGAATCGCCGACCCGTTCGGCGCTGTCCCCATCACCGTCCCCTTCGGCGGCGCACCGACGCCGTTCACCGGCGAGACCTGGAAGCCCGCGGCCACCAGCGCGGCCGTCGCCTGACCTTGGGTCATGCCCGCGACATCGGGTACCTGAGCCTGATTGGATCCGCGCACATACTTGTCGTCCAGCGGTGGCAGGCCGGGCGGCGGGAAGTTCCCGATCACCGGCTTGACCGCGTTGAACCAGGTGCGCGCGGGTTCATTACCACCGAAGAGATTGCCGTCGCCGCAGCTGCGCAGCGGGTACGAGCAGATCTCACCGGGTGTCGGGCTGTCGCCGTAGATGTAGGCCGCGGCCGCAAGCGAATTGGTGAAGCCGAGGAATGCCGAGGAGCGGTGGCTCTCGGTGGTTCCCGTCTTGGCCGACAGCGGCAGATTCCAGCCGGTGGCCTGTGCCGCACCGGCCGCCGTACCGCTGGTGTCGTCCTTGCTCATGGCGTTGGCCAGGGTGTTCGCCAGCCCGGGATCGACAACCTGCTCGCACGCCTGCTGGGTGAGCGGCACGGTTTTACCGGAGCGGTCGATGACCTCCTTGATCGGCGAGGGCGGGCACCAGCGGCCGCCGGATGCCAAGGTCGCGGCCACATTCGACAGCTCGAGCGGGTTGATCGCGACCGGGCCCAGGGTGAACGAGCCGAGGTTCTGCTCCTTGATCATGTCCGCCAGGCTCTGGTTGCCGTGGCCCGAGCTGCCCGCCTCGGTGTAGGAGCGCATGCCGAGACGCACCGCCATATCGACGGTCGGGGTAACCCCGACGGCCTGGATGAGCTTGACGAACGCGGTATTCGGCGAGGTCGCCAGTGCTTCGGTTACCGACATCGGCGACTTGTAGTTACCCGCGTTCTGCACGCAGTAGGTCGCGGGCGGACAACCGCGCGCACCACCGTTACCCATGCCCTTCGCCTCGAACCGGCCTGGCACATCGAGTTGGGCGTTGATGCCGAGGCCCTTTTCCATGGCCGCGGCCGTGGTGAAGATCTTGAAAATCGAGCCCGCGCCGTCGCCGACCATCGAATACGGCTGTGGCTGCACTGTTTCATTGGCCTCGCGGTTCAGGCCGTAGGTACGGCTGCTGGCCATGGCCAGCAGCGGATGCGAATCCTGTCCCGGTCCGACCACCGACATGACCTGCGCGATGTCGTCGAGGTTCGGGTTCGCGGCCTCGGTGACCGAGCGCTTCACCGAATCCTGCAGAGCCGGATCGAGCGTGGTCTTGATCGTGTAGCCGCCGGTATTGATCTGCTCGCGGCTGATACCGGCATTGGCCAGGTACTGCAGCGCGTAGTCGCAGAAGAACCCGCGATCGTTGGCGGCGATGCAGCCGCGCGGCAGGCCTTTGGGCTCGGGGAGCACGCCGAGCGGTTCGGACTTGGCCTTGCGGAATTCCTCGGCGCGGCTGGGGATGTTCTGGATCAGCGTGTCCAACACGGTATTGCGCCGCTGCAGCACACCCTCGGGATTGGTGTAGGGATTCAGCTTCGAACTGGACTGCACCATGCCCGCGAGCATCGCCGACTGCGGCACATTCAGATTCGCGGCGTCGACGCCGAAGTAGGTCTGCGCCGCGTCCTGGATGCCATAGGAGGAGTTACCGAACGGGACCAGATTCAGATATCGGGTGAGGATCTCGTCCTTGGTCAGCTCCCGGTCCAGCGTGAGCGCCATCCGGATCTCGCGCAGTTTGCGCGCGGGCGTGGTCTCGATGGCGGCCCGGCGCTCGGCGTCGGTCTTGGCGACCACGAGTAGCTGGAAGTTCTTCACATACTGCTGATCGAGGGTGGACGCACCCTGTTGAACCTCGCCGCTGCTGGTATTGGTGACGAACGCGCGCATGGTGCCCGTCCAGTCCACACCCGCGTGCTCGGCGAAGCGCCGATCCTCGATGGAGACGATCGCCAACTTCATATCGTTGGAGATCTTGTCGCTGGGGACCTCGAAGCGGCGCTGCTCGTACAACCAGGCGATTGGCGTTCCGTTCGCGTCGACCATGGTCGAGACGGCGGGGACGGTGCCCTCCACCAACTCCGCGGACACATTGTCGACGGCATCGGCGGCGCGGTTGGAGACGAACCCGAAACCGCCTGCGAGAGGGAACAACAACCCGGCGACGAGCACGGCGGCCAGCGCGCAGCTGCCGGCCAGCCTCGCGAGCGTATGTGTGATCGGCACGAACCCCAGACTACGGGGTGCCGATTCGACGCTCTCGGGTGTGTTTGCGAGTAGCGCAGATCGAGGAGTTCGGGTGGACGATTGGGCGTGTCGCGGGATGGATTCCGGCGTGTCGCGGAGGGACGGGCCGCGGGGCGAGTCGACCGCCCGGTTCTGGGTCACGGTTGCAGGGACGGACGTACCAAAAAGTCTCGGGACGGTCTTGCGCAGAGGCCATACCTTTACCTAGATTGAGAACCCAGTGTGATAGAGCTAACACTCAAAGTGGAATGTGGTGCAGTTCGCAGCGGGGTTTGGGTTGCTGCGACACTGACACGCGATTCTGGAGCGCCGTTGACCCGGTGTTCGGACTGCAAAGGGGCACACCAAATGCACATGACAACCCCCATCGCTCGATTGGACGTAGAGCAGGCCGAAGCAAGGATCGCCTGGGTAGCCCAGGCCCGATGCAAGGAAGTAGACCCTGATCAACTGTTCGTCCGCGGCGCGGCGCAGCGCAAGGCGGCGACGATCTGCAGGCACTGCCCGGTGCTGATGCAGTGTGGGGCCGATGCGCTCGACAATCGAGTCGAATTCGGCGTGTGGGGTGGTATGACCGAACGGCAGCGTCGTGCGCTGCTCAAGCAGCATCCGGAGGTGACGTCCTGGGCGGACTTTTTCCAGGCCCAGCGTCAACATCAAATCGCAATCTAACCCTGGAAATGAAGCCGAGCCCGCGATTGCGGGCTCGGCTTCGTTAATGGGTCTATATCAAACCGACATCAGAATGACACAGTCGCTCAGTCGATTTCGGCTCAGGCGGTCACCTCGACCGGGTGCGCATCGGTGAGTTGGTCGGCGACGGCACGCAGCGCGTCCAGATCGGAGACCTCGAAGGGCAGCGCGGTCACCGACGCGATCGGCACCCGCGGATGCGCACCGGTGAACCGGTGCAGCAGATGCTGTTCGCGCTTGGCGGTAGCGACCCGCTGGGCATGGATGCGCAGCACCGCGGTGGTCAGCGGATCGGATTCGGCCAGCTGATCGGCGGCGGTCAGCGCGTGATCGGCCGACAGTGAACTGAGCATCGGGTGGGTCCGGTTCAAGACCAGTCCGGCCAACGGCATGCGTTCGGTGGAGAGCCGGTCGACGAAGAACGACGCCTCGCGCAGCGCATCCGGTTCGGCGGCCGCGACCACCAGGAAGTGCGTGCCCGGCTTGGACAGCATCGCGTAGGTGCGGTCCGCGCGATCCTGGAAACCGCCGAACAGCGATTCCAGCGACTGCAGGAAATTCGACGCGTCCTTGAGCATCTGACCGCCGACGATGGTCGACACACCGCGCACGGCCAGGCTCATCGCACCGGTCACCAATCGGGTGACACCGCGACCGGGAGCCATGATGACCCGGATCATCCTGCCGTTCAAGAAGTTTCCGAGCCGCTTGGGCGCATCGAGGAAGTCGAGGGCGTTGCGGGACGGCGGAGTGTCGACCACGATCAGGTCCCACTCCTTGCGCCCGGCCAATTGACCGAGCTTTTCCATCGCCATGTACTCCTGCGTACCGCCGAAGGAGGAGGCGACGGTCTGATAGAAGGGGTTGGCGAAAATCTGCTCCGCCTTGTCCGGGCTGGTGTGCTCGAGCACCATATCGTCGAAGGTGCGCCGCATATTGAGCATCATCGCGTGCAGTTCGCCCTTGGCCTCCGGGCCGAGTGCTACCCGCTGCGGGGAGTTGTCCAGATCGGCGACTCCGAGTGACTGGGCCAGCCGGCGTGCCGGGTCGATGGTGAGTACCACGACCTTGCGCCCCTTTTCGGCTGCGCGTAATGCGATGGCCGCCGCGGTGGTCGTCTTGCCGACGCCGCCGGAGCCGCAGCAGACCACCACTCGTGCGGCGCGGTCGGCGATAATGCTCGAAACGTCCAGTGGCGCCGCCACATTCGGATTACTCATCGGACCCCCTGCTTGCTCAGATGTTCGGCAAGTTCATAGATGCCACCGAGATCCATGCCGTCGGCCAGCGCGGGCAGATACATTCGCGATACATTCACTTTCGCGAGTTCGGCGGCGCTTTCGTCCTGGGCACGCAATGTGGCCGAATGTTCCACGGTTTCGGTGATCAGACCCTGGAAGTCCTGGTCCGACAGGGAAATTCCGGCCTCGGTGAGCCCGGCGAGAATGGCGTCGCGGTCGATATCGCCCTGCGCCGCCCTATTTCGCACGTCGGCTGGTAACTGGCCCTTGGTCGCCCGATTCACGATGACGGTGCCGATTCGCAGATCATTCGCGGTGAGTTCGGCGACCGCGTCGGCGGTTTCCTGCACCGGCAGTGCCTCGAGCAGGGTGACCAGGTGGATCATTGTCTGATCGGAGTGCAGCAGCCGCGAAACGCCCTCGGCCTGCGAGGCGATCGGCCCACCCTTGGCCACCTCGACCATCGCCTGGGTGACATCGAGGAAGCTGGCGATGCGTCCGGTCGGCGGTGCGTCGACGACGATTTCGTCGAATACGGGCTTGCCCTGCTTATCCACCCGGACCGCGCATTCCTTGATCTTGCCGGTCAGGATGACATCGCGCAGACCGGGTGCGATCGTGGTGACGAATTCGATGGCGCCGACCCGGCGCATCGCCCGCCCGGCGAAACCCAAGTTGTAGAACATATCCAGGTATTCCAGAAACGCGTGCTCGATATCCAGTGCGAGCGCGACCACTTCACCGCCGCCGTCCGCGGTGGCGATCCTGGTTTCGGTGGGCGGCAGCGGCGGCAGATCGAACAGTTGGGCAATGGATTGTCTGCTCTCCACCTCGACCAACAGCACCCGCCGCCCGCCCGCGGCCAGCGCGAGTGCCAGCGCGGCGGCGACCGTCGACTTGCCGGTTCCCCCCTTGCCGGAGACATAGTGCAGGCGGGCCCTATCCGCGCGCTCCGGCCAACCCGTTTCCAGCCCCGGCTCCGCCGAAATAGGCACTGCTGTTGGTACTCCCACGATCGCGAGCCTATAACTCGTTCTGAGACCGCGTCCCAGCGATATGGTCAGCGCCTCATTTTCAGCCGTTCTGTCTCAGACGTGGGAGCCCAGAAACGCACTAGGGCGAGATACCCGCCCTTTCGACCACGACGGAGCGAGTCTTACGTGCGAGGAGTTCGCGGCCCGTCTTGTGTCCGAGTCGTCGAAGCGCATGCGCCGCAGACGTGGGACTCGACCACCTGGCATGCGTGCACCAAGTGCCGAACACTCCGCCGTAACCGACCACCACGGAGCGAGTCTTACGAGCGACCGTTCGCGGCCCGTCTCGCGTCCGAGTTGTCGAAGCGCATGCGACGAAGTCGCGAGTCTCGACGGCTCGGACGCGAGACATCGGGGGGCCGCGAACACGCAGCGCCGAAGGCGCTGCCAAAGTTACAGCATGAGTGATTCGAAGGTGTGGGAGTACGCCACCGTTCCGCTGCTGACCCATGCGACCAAGCAGATCCTGGATCAATGGGGCGCCGATGGCTGGGAACTGGTGACCGTGCTGCCCGGTCCGACCGGTGAACAGCACGTCGCCTACCTCAAGCGCCCCAAGTAATCGAAGGGACTTGCACCTATGACCCAGTGGGAGAAGAACCTCGCCCAGCTCGGCCTGACCCTGCCGCCGGTCGTGGCACCGGTCGCCGCCTACATTCCGGCGATCCGCACCGGCTCGCTCGTCTACACCTCTGGACAGCTGCCGTTCGTGGACGGGCAGCTCTCGGCGACCGGCAAGGTCGGCGCGGAGGTCTCGCTCGAAGAGGCCAAGGAGGCGGCCAAGTTCTGCGCGCTGAACGCGATCGCCGCGGTGCACGATCTGGTCGGGCTCGATGAGGTGGTGCGCATCGTGAAGGTCGTCGGATTCGTCGCCTCCGCACCGGGATTCACCGATCAGCCGCAGGTCGTCAACGGCGCTTCGGAATTGCTCGGTGCGGTCTTCGGTGATGCGGGCGTGCACGCGCGCTCCGCGGTCGGCGTCGCCGAGCTGCCGCGCAACACCCCCGTCGAAGTCGAACTGATCGCCGAAGTGCGTTAGACAGGTTCGATGACGCTCACCCATCCCGCATACGGCCAGCTGCGGCAGGTCACGCCGACCGCGGCGGTCGTACTCGCGGACAATCCCGGCCAGATGACGCTGGATGGCACCAACACCTGGCTGCTGCGCGCGCCGGGGCGATCGGAATACGTCGTCGTCGATCCGGGACCGAAGGATAAGGCGCACAGCGAGGCGATCGCCCGCGCCACCGACGGCAGTATCGCGCTCACCCTGATCACCCATCGGCATCACGATCACACCGGTGGTATCGACCGGCTGGTGAAGCTGACCGGTACGCCGGTGCGGGCCAGGACCGCCGAATTCCTGCGTGATTCCGATGCGCCGCTGGTCGACGGCGAGGTGATCGAGGCCGCCGGACTGCGGATCACCGTCCTGGACACGCCGGGCCACACCAAGGATTCGGTGAGTTTCGTCCTCGACGACGCGGTATTGACCGGTGACACCATCCTCGGCTTCGGCACCACCGTCCTCGATTCCACCGACGGCGCCCTCGCCGATTACCTGGCCTCGCTGGACAAGCTGGTCGAGGTGGGTGCGGGGCGTGCGCTGCTGCCCGCACACGGTCCGGATCATCCCGATCTGGAACCGATCGCACGGTATTACATCGCGCATCGGCAGGAGCGGCTCGATCAGGTGCGCGAGGCGTTGCGCGTACTCGGGCCGAAGGCGGGCGCGATGTCGGTGGTGCGCAAGGTCTACGCCGATGTGGACAAGCGGCTCTGGCCTGCCGCGCGCAGTTCGGTGCAGGCGCAGTTGGAGTACCTGCGCGGCGAGCAGAACTAACGAACACCGAAGCACGCTGAGTTCATTCGAGCTGAACTCAGCGTGCTTTCGCGTTCAGATGCCACGGCGTCCACCTGCCGCAGCACGTCCTGTCGGCGGTCGGTTTCTCCGGTCGCCGATGGGGTGCGAGCGTCAGCGCGCGCGGCGGGCCAGGCGCTCGGAGTCGGAGATCAGCACACTCTTGCCCTCCAGCCGCAACCAGCCGCGGTGCGCGAAATCGGCCAGCGCCTTGTTCACGGTCTCGCGGGAGGCGCCGACCAGCTGCGCGATCTCTTCCTGGGTGAGGTCGTGGGTGACCCGCAGCGCACCGGCCTCCTGGGTACCGAACCGCTGCGCCAGCTGCAGCAACGCCTTGGCGACCCGGCCGGGGACGTCGGTGAAGATCAGGTCGGCCAGGTTGTTGTTGGTGCGGCGCAGACGGCGGGCCAAGACGCGCAGCAGTTGCTCGGCGATCTCGGGCCGCTGGTCGATCCAGGACTTGAGTGCGTCACGGTCCATGGTGACCGCGCGGACCTCGGTCACGGTGGTAGCGGTCGAGGTGCGCGGACCCGGGTCGAAGATCGACAGCTCGCCGAACATGTCCGACGGACCCATGATGGTCAGCAGGTTTTCCCTGCCGTCCGGGGAACGTCGTCCGATCTTCACCTTTCCGGACGTGATGATGTACAACCGGTCGCCGGGTTCGCCCTCGTTGAAGATGACATGGCCGCGCGGAAAATCCACGGGCTGCAGTTGTTTGGCGAGGGCCGCCACCGCGGTGGGCTCTACGCCTTGGAAGATGCCTGCTCTGGCGAGGGCCTCGTCCACGAATGTACTCCTTATGGGAAATGGCTCTGTCCTGGACCGAAGCGAATCGGCCAACAGCGCAGTCTACGCGGCATTACGGCAGCGTAGTGACAGACACCACGTAACGAGTGGATTGCGCGGCGTGCCAGGTACTGATCGGTAGGGGATTCAGCTGGCGCGTGCGACGTCCAGCTCTTCGCCACGGGAACGGCGCCTGCGCATCCGTGCCACCGCGGCGGGCAGTCCGAGCTTCGTCAGCTCCTTCACTTCGGCGTTGCTTGCCTTGTCCAGGTACTGCTGAACCTCTTCGTCGGGTTCGAGAAGTTTGCGGAGCCGATTCTCGACCCGCTCCATGCCCAGTGCAAACAGCATCAGCACCACTGGGAAGAGCACCACAGCGAGTCCTTGCATGACGAGCAGTAAACACGGTCTAGGTCTCAGATGGAACACGGCAAGAGATCTAGGAGGGCACCGTTGTGGAGTGGTTCCGTATGGTGGACGCGTGCGTGTCTCCCCCTCCACTGCTGCCGTGAGCGGGCCTGCGCCTGCCGTCGAGGCGACCGATGCGCAACGTGCCGCGGTCCCCGCGCCGAAGCGCAAATCCCGAGCGCGACAAGCGGAAACCCAGCTCGGTCGCACCCGAAGGGCCCGCCGGATGAACCGCGCTCTCGCGGTGGCCTTTCCGGACGCGCACTGTGAGCTCGACTTCACCACTCCGCTCGAATTGGCGGTCGCGACAATACTTTCCGCGCAGTGCACCGACGAACGGGTGAATCTGACCACACCCGCGGTCTTCGCCAAGTATCCCGACGCCCGCGCCTACGCCGAGGCAAACCGTGCGGAGCTGGAGGAATACATCCGGCCCACCGGGTTCTTCCGGAACAAGACCAGTTCGCTGATCGGACTCGGCCAGGCACTGGTCGAACGCTTCGATGGTGAATTGCCTCACACTCTCGACGAATTGGTGCAGTTGCCCGGCATCGGCCGCAAGACCGCCAACGTCATCCTCGGCAACGCCTTCGGAATACCCGGCATCACGGTCGACACCCATTTCGGTCGGCTGGTGCGCCGCTGGGGGTGGACCACCGAGGAAGATCCGGTGAAGGTCGAACACGCCATCGGCGAGCTGATCGAACGCAAGGAATGGACAATGCTGTCCCATCGCGTGATTTTCCACGGGCGTCGGGTCTGTCATTCCCGCAAGCCCGCATGCGGTGTCTGCCTGCTGGCCAAGGACTGTCCATCGTTCGGGGTCGGGCCGACCGATCCGGAGATCGCGGCGAAGCTGGTGAAGGGTCCGGAGGCGGAGCATCTGCTCGAGCTGGTGGGCCGGTGAGACGAATACCTGTCGCGGCGCGCTTGGCGCTGGCAGGGTTGATCACCGTGGTGGCCTTGGCGGTCGCATTGTGGCCCCGCGATAGCGACGACACCGCGACCAGCGGCGACCATTCGGCGAATTCCCTGGCCAGCGCATCGGTCGAGGCGCGCACCGCCGCCGGGCTGGCGAATTGTCCGGCGCCCGCGGCGGATGCGGTGGCACACGGGCCGCTTGCCGGACTCGGCCTGACCTGTCTGTCCGACGGCAAACCGGTCGACCTGGCGGCCGCGCTCGCCGGTAAACCGGCATTGCTGAACCTGTGGGCGTACTGGTGCGGACCGTGCGCCAAGGAGTTGCCGGATGTGCAGGAGTACGCGCGACGGGCCGGAAACGCGATTACCGTGCTGACCGTGCACAGCGATCCGGATGAGGCGAGGGCGCTCGCGCTGCTGACTGATTTGAAGGTGACTTTGCCCGGCGTCCTCGACGCGCGCACCAAGGTGCGTACCGCGGTCGGTGCGCCCGCGGTGCTGCCGGTAACGGTGCTGTTGCGAGCGGATGGTTCGGTCGCCGAGGTGGTGGTGCGCGCCTTCAACGGCGTCGACGATATCGCCGATACGGTCGCGAATAATTTGGGAGTTGCGGCATGACCGAGATCCCCATGCCGGACAGCATCCCGAAGTGGCTGCGCCGGGCGGCGGACCCGAATACCGATTCCACCGACACGTTGTCCTTGGCGCGTGCGGTCCGCCGGGCCATGACGGTCAGCACCACGCCGCGGCAGGCGGCCGTGCTCGTACTGTTCAGCGGTTCGCCCGAAGCAGATCCCGAGGCGCCGGGCGGACTACCCGCCGATGCCGATGTGCTGCTGACCCAGCGCGCGTCCACGATGCGCCAGCACCGCGGTCAGGTCGCCTTTCCCGGCGGCGCCGTCGATCCCGGCGACACCGGACCGATCGATACCGCCCTGCGCGAGGCCTGTGAGGAGACCGGGCTGGCGCGCGAGGGCGTCGAACCCTTCGCCGTACTGCCGAAGCTGTTCGTGCCACCGTCCCGATTCGATGTGACCCCGGTGCTGGCCTACTGGCACACCCCGAGGGCGGTCCGCGTGGTGAACCACATCGAGACCGAACGCGTCGTGCGGGTGCCGCTCGCCGACCTGCTCGACCCGGCGAATCGCTTCATGGTGCGCGGCAGCCTGGGCTATCAGAGTCCGGCATTCCAGGTGGACGGAATGCTGGTGTGGGGACTGACCGGCGGCATTCTGGCGGGCATCTGCACGGCCGCCGGGTGGGAACGGGACTGGGACCACAGCGATGTTCGCGATCTAGAGTCCGCGCTGGCGGCCGTAGGGATGACGTTATGAGTTCATCGGCTTGGCTCGATATCGCGGTGGTGCTGCTGGCGCTGCTTGCCGCCTCCTCCGGTTGGCGCCAGGGTGCGGTGGCTTCCGCGCTGGCCTTCCTCGGCGTCGTACTAGGCGCGGTCGCTGGCATTCTCATCGCGCCGCACATCCTGGTCCACGTCGACGGGGGCAGACCGCGGGTGCTGACCGGCGTGCTGTTGATCGTGGTGCTGGTCATCGTTGGTGAGGTCGCGGGCATGGTGCTCGGCCGGGCCGCGCGCGGCGGTATGCGGCATCCGTTCACCCGCAGTGTGGACAGCGTCGTCGGCGCGGTATTGCAGGCGGTCGCGGTGCTGGTCACCGCGTGGCTGCTGGCGTTGCCGCTGGCCACCTCGTCCCAGCCCGCCATCGCCGCGGCCATCAATGGTTCGAAGGTGCTCGCCGACGTCAACGATGTCTCGCCGAATTGGCTGCGGCGGCTGCCGAACGAATTCTCCAAGCTGCTCAACACCTCCGGGTTGCCGGATGTCATCGGACCGTTCGGTCGTGCACCGATCGCGGCGGTCGAACCGCCCGATCCCAGCGTGCTCGCCAGCCCGGTCGCGGCCTCGCTGCAGCAGAGTGTGCTGCGCATCCGCGGCGTCGCGCCGAGCTGCCAGCGGGCGCTGGAGGGCTCCGGCTTCGTGATCGCGCCCGAACGGATCGTTACTAACGCTCACGTCGTCGCCGGGACCACCAGCATCACGGTTGACGCCACCAACGGGCCGCTGAATGCCACGGTTGTCTTGTTCGATCCGTCCAAAGATGTCGCGGTGCTCGCGGTACCGGGGCTCATTGCGCCTGTGATCCCAACCGCGCCTTCGCCAGCGCACTCTGGAGACAGCGCGATCGTGCTGGGGTACCCGGGTGGAGGTCGGTACACCGCCAGTGCTGCGCGAGTGCGCGAGACGCTGGATTTGACGGGCCCGACGATCTATCGCAACGGCACCGTCGAGCGCGAGGTCTACACGGTTCGTGGCCAAGTGCGGGCAGGCAATTCGGGTGGGCCGCTTGTGGATACGGAGGGAAACGTACTCGGCATCGTGTTCGGTGCGGCGGTCACCGACGATGACACGGGATATGTGCTGACGCTGTCCGAGGTCCGGGCACAACTCGATGCTGCGCCTAGTGCGTTTGCATCCGTCGAGACGGGCGCATGTGTGCTGAGCTGAATACCGTCGGCGCATCGGGTGGGTAGCCGATGCGCCAGGCTGGCTACAGTCAGGCGAATTGACTCATTATCCGAGCAGCTTGGCCAACTCCGTCGTGACGGCTTCCGGGTTCTCTTGGTGCGCAAAGTGACCCGCGCCCGGAATCACGACCTGGCGCCGCTGCGGTGACAACCGGCGGCCGCGCTGGAAGGTCGCGGGCAGGATGTACGCGTCGAGTTCACCGCGCATGGCGAGCACCGGAATATGGATCGGCACCCGCATGGTGGCCATGAACCGCCGACCGTCCGGCCGCCATTGGCTGCGGAAGGCCCAGCGCTGATATTCCAGCGCACAATGCGCCGCACCCGGAATCTGGATGGCCGAGCGCATCCGATCGGCCGTCTCGATGAATTCCGCGGTGCCCGACCAGGTTCGGCTCACTCGCTGCCGCAGCAGCCGTTCGACCTCGAAACCGTTGCTGGTGGTCAGCAGGTGTTCGCCGTAGCGCGGCAGCTGATAGCGCAGGAAATTCGGCAGCCAGCTGCGTCGCTGCCGCCGATCCCGCAGCACCGCGCTCTTGAGCGCGGCCGGATGTGGGGAGCTCACCAGTGCGATCGAGCGCACCAGCCGTGGATGCAGCACCGCGGTCGTCCAGCACACTAGTCCACCGTCGGCATGCCCGACCAGCGTGGCCTCGGAATAACCCATGGCGCGAATGAGTCCGGCGATATCACCGGCGAGCGTCCAGCCGTCATAGCCGCGCGGCGGTTTATCGCTGTCGCCGTAGCCGCGCAGATCCACCGCGACCGCACGGTAGCCGAGTTCGGTGAGTCCGGTCAGCTGATGCCGCCACGACCACCAGAGGTCGGCGAATCCGTGCAGCAGGACGACCAACGGTGCGTCCGTGCGCTCCGGCGCGGCCTCGACGACATGGAAGCGGATGCCGTTCGCGTGCACGTCCCGATGCGTCCACGGACCGTCGTAACGGACGCTGGACGGATCGGGAAATGAGTTCGACGACACGCCGACCGAGCCTAGTAGGGGTCCGGCCCACCGCCTAGTCGACGCTGCCGCGCCGTCCGGCCGCTACTTCGACGGCTGCTAGAGCGACTTGGACTGCGTCGGCTCCGCGAGCGCGAGGTGCTCCTCGTGCGAGCCGAATCCGCTCGGCAGCACAGTGCGCGCCTGCTTGAGCGAATCGATCGTCTTCTCCGGTGCCCGCAGCTTCTTGACCCGCAGATAGCCGAGCAGCGCGAGTACCGCGGTGGCGACGATCATCAGCAGGAACACGATCAGGAACGCCGCCCAGCGTGCCAGCCAGACATCGAGCAGCTCGCCGAGGAAGAAGAAAAAGAAGAAGGTGCTGAACAGCAGCACGGTCAGCGCCAGGATGAAGTAGACGCTGCCCTGCAGCCCCTTCTTGATCTCCCCGGTCACCTCGGCCTTGGCCAACTCGACCTCGGCACGCACCAGCGTCGACATCTGCTCGGTGGCGTCGCGGACCAGCGTGCCGAAGCTCGCCGACCCGACCGGATTGGCGTCGGAGAGTGGAATCGAGGTGACAGTGCGGCCGCGACGCGACTCATCCCCGTTACCGCCGTTTGCGAAACTCACTTGGTCGACCCTTCTCCCTGTCCCGGCACTGCTTCCGCCTCGGTCTCTCGTTCTATCGCACGCGCGTCCCGCCGCGCCTGGTGGACACGCCCACGCCGCAACAGTAGCGCCGAACCCGCGAGCGACGCCGCCATTGACGTCACCAACACCGCGGCTTTGGCCAATTCGACGGCCGAGCCGTCACCGACGTGCGTCAGCGCGAGTTCTGCCACCAGAAGGCTAACGGTGAACCCGATCGCGCCGAGCACCGAGAGGGCGAACATGTCTCGGTAGCCCAGGCTGGCCGGACGCTCGGCAATTCCCAATCGGATTGCCACCCAGCTGATTCCGAAGATGCCGACGGTCTTGCCCAGCAGTAATCCGAGAATTATCGCCAGTGCCAGCCGGTCGCTGAACAGCTGCTGGAAAACCTTGCCGTCCAACCGAACTCCGGAGGCGAACAAGGCGAACAGCGGCACGCAGAACCCGGCCGAGATCGGCTGGATCATATGCTCGAGCCGCGTTGCCGGGGCTTCGGTCTCGCCAGGGTCCTTGCGCACCCTGGTGAGCAGGCCGAGCGCGACACCGGCCAGGGTCGGATGGATACCCGCCTCGTGCAGGGCGTACCAGGAGACCAGCGCGAGTGGCACATACAGCAGCGGTGTCGAGATCCGGTTGTGCTGGGCCAGCGCCCACCCCGCGAAACAGGCCGCCGCGGCCAGCAGCCACAGCGCCGACAGCGTCGTGGTGAACAGCACCGCGATCAGGATGATGGCGAGCAGATCGTCGACCACCGCGAGGCTCAGCAGGAAGACTCTTGCGCTGGCCGGGATCCGGGAGCCGGTCATTGCCAGCACGGCCAGTGCGAACGCGATATCGGTCGCCACCGGAATCGCCCAGCCCCGGTCCATGCCCTCGATGCCGAATCCGACCCCGAACGCGATCAGCGCCGGGGTGACCACGCCGCCGACCGCCGCGATGATCGGCAGCAGGGCCCGCTTGGGTTCGGCGAGCTCGCCGACCACCAGTTCGCGTTTGAGCTCCAATCCGGCGACGAAGAAGAAGATGGCGAGCAGACCGTCCTTGGTCCAGTCCGCGACGGTCAGATCCAGATGCAGTGCCTTGATCGGCAAGGCGTACTCGGTGACGGTGAAGTAGCTCGCGCCGCACGGCGAATTCACCCACAGCAACGCGACAGCAGCCGCGATCAGAAGTATCGCTCCACCAACGGTTTCGGTGCGTAGGTAGCGCGTCAGTTCTGAGCGCACTTGGGTGATCACGGGAAACCTTTCGCCGGGGTCGACTGGACCGCGGACGCGCAATCCCACCGATCCGGCTGTCAGGTACACGACCGCATGCCGACCAGGCTTCCCGGCACACCTTACGCAATTCTAACGGGTACGGCCGGTGACGAATTCCGTCACCGGCCGCCCCGATATGGCGACTCAGGCGCGACTGGCCCGGATCGCCTCGAAAACATTCGGATCGACCAGCGTCGAGGTGTCGCCCAATTCGCGACCCTCCGCGACATCGCGCAGCAGTCGCCGCATGATCTTGCCGCTGCGGGTCTTGGGCAGTTCGGGTACCACGTGGATCTCGCGCGGCCGGGCGATCGGGCTGATCTCCCGCGACACCTCCGCCTTCAATTCGTCGATCAGCGCATCGCCGGTGTCCTTGGCTTCGGCCGTCAGGATCACGAAGGCGACGATGCCCTGTCCGGTGGTCGCATCGCTGGCGCCGACCACGGCGGCCTCGGCCACCCCGGAGTGCCCGACCAGCGCGGATTCGACCTCGGCGGTGGAGATGCGGTGCCCCGACACATTCATCACATCGTCGACTCGGCCGAGTACCCACAGGTCGCCGTCGGCATCGAGCTTGGCGCCGTCACCGGCGAAGTACCAGCCCTGTTCGGCGTAGCGCTCCCAGTAGGTGGCCCGGTACCGGTCCATATCGCCCCAGATGCCGCGCAGCATCGACGGCCACGGCTGATCGAGCACCAGATAGCCGTTGGCCTCGGTCTCGCCGAGTTCGACCGCCTTGCCCTCCTCGTCGACGACCTTCGCCGAAATACCGGGCAGCGGTGTCATCGCGGCGCCGGGCTTGGCGGCGGTGACGCCCGGCAGCGGGGAGATCATGATCGACCCCGTCTCGGTCTGCCACCAGGTGTCCACGATGGGCGCGGTGTTCGCGCCGATCACCTCGCGGTACCAGCGCCAGGCCTCCGGGTTGATCGGTTCGCCGACGCTGCCGAGTACCCGAATGCTGGACAGATCGTGGGCGGCCGGAATTTCCCTACCCCACTTCATGAATGTACGCACCAGCGTCGGAGCGGTGTAATAGATTGTGACGCCGTACTTTTCGACGATATTCCAATGCCGGTGCTCATCCGGGAAGTTCGGCGTGCCCTCGTAGACGACCTGGGTGGTCCGGTTCGACAGCGGTCCGTAGACGATGTAGGTGTGCCCGGTGACCCAGCCGATATCGGCGGTGCACCAGTAGATGTCCTGTCCGGCCTTGTGGTCGAAGACATTGTGGTGGGTGTAGGACGCCTGGGTCAGATATCCACCGCTCGTGTGCAGGATGCCCTTGGGCTTACCGGTGGTGCCGGAGGTGTAGAGGATGAACAGCGGATGTTCGGCGTCGAAGGCCTGCGCCTGATGTTCGGGGGAGGCCTGCGCGACGGTCTCGTGCCACCACAGATCGCGCCCTTCGGTCCACGGCACCTCGATATCGGTGCGGCGCACCACCAACACGTGTTCGACGCTGTGCGGCACATCGCCATTGGCATAAAGCGCCTCGTCGACGGCCTTCTTGAGCGATGCGGCCTTACCGCGACGCCACTGCCCGTCGGTGGTGATGATCAACCGGGCGCTCGCGTCGTCGACGCGCTGGCGCAATGCGGTGGGGGAGAAGCCCGCGAAGACCACCGAATGCGTCAGTCCGAGTCGGGCACAGGCCAGCATCGACACGATCGCCTCGGGAACCATCGGCATATAGATGGCGA
Organism: Nocardia sp. CA-135398; assembly: GCF_050955845.1. NCBI lineage: Bacteria > Bacillati > Actinomycetota > Actinomycetes > Mycobacteriales > Nocardiaceae > Nocardia > Nocardia sp. CA-135398. The sequence continues at coordinate 507,708 of NZ_CP192084.1, forward strand.
CCCGATCGCCCGCTTCGAGCCCGAGTTCGGTCAGATAGTTTGCGGCGCGGGAAACTTCGGCGAGGAGTTCGGCGTAGGTGATGTCGCGGGAGTCGCCCGGTTCGCCCTCCCAATGGATGGCGACCTGATCGCCGTGCCCGTCGAGCACATGGCGGTCCACGCAGTTGTAGGCGACATTGAGCTTGCCATCGACGAACCACTTCGCGACGGGCGCGTCACTCCAGTCGAGCACCTGCGTCCACGGCTGCTCCCAGTGCAGCCGCTCGGCCTGCTCGGCCCAGAACGCGTCGCGGTCCGCCGCGGCCCGCTGGTACAACGACGCGTCGGCATTCGCCGCCGCGGCGAATGCCGCGGTCGGCGGGTACGAGTCCCGGTGGTCGGTGGTTTCGGTCATCTCGTCTCTTCCTCAGGTAGCCCCGTGTGCTGGCAGTCGCAGTCGATTTCGACAGTAACCAACTGTGATCCGGCCCGCGCCTGCTGTGTCCAATGGGTTTCCATCGCGTCACCGCGGCCGGGTATCCTGCGCGATCCGCTGACAAACCGCGCCTCGGGTAGCTATCGTCATAGATCAACCAGCTCCGGATACCGGAAGCCCCAACGGAGGCATACTTCCGGCGGATGCCTGTCTTCTCCTTAATGTTTAGCGCGTTTCGGCAATGTTGCCGGATTGGTAACAAGTGGAACGAACCTCTGTCAATCCGGTGACAAGGCTGCTTCGAATAGCTAACGTCCGAGGCATTCCAAGGCGGATCGAGTCCGGGCAGATCCTCATGCGTCGACTCCGATCCCCTTTGCCTGTCTCGAAATCGGGAGAACGCGTTGAGATTCAACAGAGCTACAGCGTTGATCGCGGCGGTCCTGCTGGCCACAAGCCTGGGACTGTCCGCATGTTCGTCGAGCGATAGTGCCGACGCCGACATCGTCACCACGAACGGTGGTGAGCCGCAGAATCCGTTGGTGCCGACCAATACCAACGAGAATATGGGCGGTCGCGTCGTGGACCGGCTGTTCGCCGGTCTGAAGTACTACGACGGCAAGGGCGTTGCGCACGACGAGATGGCCGAGTCCATCAAGACGACCGACCGCAAGACCTACACGATCACCATCAAGCCGGACTGGAAGTTCACCGACGGCACCACGGTGACCGCGAAGTCGTTCGTCGACGCCTGGAACTACGGCGCGCTCGGCACCAACGGCCAGCTGCAGAGCTACGCGTTCACCCCGATCGTCGGATTCGATGAGGTGTCGGCGGAAAAGCCAACGGCACAAACGATGTCGGGGCTGAAGGTGGTCGACGACCGAACCTTCACCGTCCAGCTGAAGTCGCCATCGATCGACTTCGAGACCGAACTCGGCTACGCACCGTTCTATCCGCTGCCGGATGCGGCGTTCAAGGATATGAAGGCCTTCGGCGAGAACCCGATCGGCAACGGCCCGTACAAGTTCCAGACCTGGGAGCACAACGTCAAGATCGACCTGGTGCCCAACCCGGACTACAAGGGCGGACGCGCGCCCAAAAACAAGGGTCTGCGCTTCGTCATGTATCAGTCGTTCGATACCGCCTACTCCGATCTGCAGGCGGGCAATCTCGATACCCTCGACACGATCCCGGACAGCGCGCTGACTTCGTACAAGAAGGACCTCGGCGATCGCGCGATCCTGGACCCCTCCGCGCAGAACCAGCACATCGGTGTCCAAGCCAATGTTCCGCATTTCGGCGGTGAGGAAGGACTGCTGCGCCGCCGGGCGATCTCGATGGCGATCAACCGGCAGCAGATCTGCGACACCATCTTCAACGGCACCAAGATTCCGGCGCGCGACTTCACCTCGAGCACCCTGCCCGGATTCAACGGCAATCTGCCCGGCTCGGAGGTCTTGAAGTACAACCCCGAAGAGGCCAAGAAGATTTGGGCGCAGGCCGATGCCATTTCGCCGTGGTCGGGCCGTTACGAGATCGCCTACAACTCCGACGGCGGCCACCAGGCGTGGATCGAGGCCGTGGCCAACAGCATCAAGAACACCCTCGGTATCGATGCCGTCGGTGCGCCGTATCCGACGTTCAAGAACATCCGAGATCTGGTGAACCAGAAGACGATCGGCAAGGCGTTCCGCTACGGCTGGCAGGGCGACTACCCGACCATGCTGCAGTTCCTCACCTCGCAGTACTACAGCTACTCCGAGACCAATAACGTCGACTACAAGAGCCCCGAATTCGACCACCTGCTCGACGCCGCACTGGCCGCGCCGACCCTGGAGGAGTCGTACAAGATCGTGGCGCAGGCGCAGGCGTTGCTGATCAAGGATATGGCCGATATCCCCGTGCTCGATTATCTTGCCGCGGCGGGACGTTCGGACAAGGTGAAGAAGGCCGACCTGGCCTGGAATGGTCTGTTCGACTTCGAAAACATCGAGAAGTAGCCGCTCGGCGCGGTCGTGCCGCACATTCTGACGGCACGGCCGCGCCGCTCACCCAGGAGACGAAATGGCCTGGTATATCGTGCGGCGTCTGCTCCAAATGATCCCCGTCTTCCTCGGGGCGACGCTGCTCATCTATGCACTGGTCTTCTTAGTTCCGGGCGATCCGATCCACGCGCTGGCCGGGGACAAGCCGATGACGCCTGCCGTCGAGGCCCAGCTGCGTGCGCGCTATCACCTGGATCGTCCGTTCATCGTGCAGTATCTGCTATATCTGAAGGGCATTTTCACCCTCGACTTCGGGACGGCCTTTTCCGGCCGTCCGGTGCGCGACGAACTCGCCCGCGCATTCCCGATCACCATCAAATTGGCATTCATGGCGGTGCTCATCGAGGGCATCTTCGGCGTCGTCTTCGGTCTGATCGCGGGACTGCGCAAAGGTAAACTGTTCGACTCGACACTGCTGGTGGTCAGCCTGATCATCATCGCGGTGCCGATCTTCGTGATCGGCTTCCTCGCCCAGTTCGTACTGGGCGTCAAGTGGGGTATCGCGCCGGTGACCGTCACGGGTAAGGCGAGCGTCGGTGAATTGCTCGTGCCCGCATTCGTGCTCGGTTCACTGTCGTTCGCCTATGTGCTGCGGCTGACCCGAAACTCGGTGGCGGAGAACATGTCCGCCGATTACGTGCGCACCGCGACCGCGAAGGGGCTCAGTCGCCCACGCGTGGTCACCGTGCACATTCTGCGTAATTCGATGATTCCGGTGATCACCTTCCTCGGCGCCGATCTCGGTGCGTTGATCGGCGGCGCGGTCGTCACCGAGGGCATCTTCAATATTCCGGGGGTGGGTGGCACGCTGTACCAGGCGATTACCCGCGGTGAGCCGCCGACGGTGGTCTCGTTCGTGACCGTGCTCATCGTGATCTTCCTGATCTCGAATCTGATCATCGATCTGCTCTATGCCGCGCTCGACCCGAGGATCCGATATGCCTGAGCTGGAGAAGAAAGCTCGGGACCGGCAGCGGCATTTCGTCGCGCCGCCCGATGAAGTCGAGGTGCTCGCCACCGATCAGGTCGTCGATACCGGTTCGCCGACCAGCATCTGGCAGGACGCGTGGCGACAGTTGCGGCGCAATCCGATCTTCATCGTGGCCGCGGTGCTGATCGTCTTCATCGCCATCGTGGTGCTCTGGCCCGGCCTGTTCTCCGATCAGGATCCGCGCTACTGCAACGGCGATTTCAGCATGGATCCGCGCGGCCCTGGACACCCCTTCGGTTTCGATAAACAGGGCTGCGATGTCTACACCCGAACCGTTTACGGCGCACGTGCTTCCGTAATGGCCGGGTTGGGCGCCACCACGGTATTCCTGCTCGTCGGCGGCACGCTGGGGGCACTCGCGGGCTTCTATGGCGGACTGCTCGATTCGGTGGTATCGCGCATCGCGGAGATCTTCTACGCGATTCCGCTGATGCTGGCCGCGATCGTCATCATGCAGCTGCTCGATTCACGCACGATCTGGACCGTCATCCTGATCCTTGCCGCCTTCACCTGGCCACAGGCGGCACGGATCGCGCGCAGTGCCGTGATCGAGGCGAAGAACAGCGAATATGTCACGGCGGCAAAGGCATTGGGTGTGTCCCGAATACGCACGCTGCTGCGTCACGTGCTGCCGAATGCGGCCGGGCCGCTGATCGTGGTCACCACCATCTGGCTCGGCGCGTTCATCGTCACCGAGGCAACACTGTCCTACCTCGGTGTCGGCCTACCGCGCACGATCGTGTCCTGGGGCTCGGATATCAATACCAACCAGCACGAACTTCGCGGTGGCTCGCCGATTTTGTTCTATCCCGCAACGGCTCTGGCGCTGACCGTGCTGAGCTTCATCCTGCTCGGCGACGCGTTGCGGGACGCGCTCGATCCGAAGGCGAGGAAGAGGTGACCGCGGCGATGTCGGATAAACCATTGCTCGAGATCGAGGATCTCAACGTCTGCTTCTCCTCCGAGGGCAAGAAGATTCCGGCGGTGCGTGACGTCAGTCTGACGGTTTATCCGGGCCAGACCGTCGCCATCGTCGGCGAATCCGGATCCGGGAAATCCACGACCGCGCACAGCATTATCGACCTGCTGCCCGGCACCGGGCAGGTCACCTCCGGCTCGATCAGATTCGACGGCAAGGATCTGGCGAAGGCGTCCAAGAAGGAGGTCGTCGCGGTCCGTGGTAGCGGTATCGGATTGGTGCCGCAGGATCCGATGTCGAATCTGAATCCGGTGTGGAAGATCGGATTCCAGATCCGAGAGACCTTGGAGGCCAATGGCATTGCCAAGGGCAAGGCCGCCGCGCAGCGTGCGATCGAACTGCTGGAGGAAGCCGGTATGTCCGATGCGGCGCGGCGGGTGAACCAGTATCCGCACGAATTCTCCGGCGGTATGCGCCAGCGCGCGCTCATCGCCATCGGGTTGGCCTGCCGCCCCAAACTGCTGATCGCCGACGAGCCGACCTCGGCCCTCGACGTGACGGTGCAGCGGCAGATCCTCGACCATCTCGACGGACTCACCAGCGAACTCGGCACCGCGGTTCTGCTCATCACCCACGACCTCGGTTTGGCCGCCGAGCGCGCGGAGCACCTGGTGGTGATGTATCGCGGCAAGGTGGTGGAATCCGGTCCGGCACTGCAGATTCTGCGCGAACCGCAGCATCTGTACACCAAGAAGCTGGTGAATTCGGCTCCCTCGCTCGCCTCGCAGCGGTTGTCCTCGGTGCGTGAGCGTATAGCGGTGCGCGAACAGGCGGTTCAGGTCGCCGAGGAGGTCGCGGCGGGCGATAGCGAAATCGCCGCGGTCTCCGATGACGTTGTGGTCGCGCAGAATCTGACCAAGGCGTTCAAGATTCGGGGCAGTACACCGTGGAAGTCTACGGATTTCGTCGCGGTCGACGATGTGTCGTTCCGGTTGAAGCGCGGCACGACCACCGCCATCGTCGGCGAGTCGGGTTCGGGCAAATCAACTGTGGCACAGATGGTTCTGGGTCTGCTCGAACCGACCTCGGGTTCGGTGACCTTCGACGGCCGCGAAATAGCGAAACTGGATCGCAAGGGCGCGTTCGCTTTTCGCCGTCGCGTGCAGCCGATCTTCCAGGACCCGTACGGTTCGCTCGATCCGATGTACTCGATCTACCGCACCATCGAGGAACCGCTGCGCACGCATAAGATCGGCACCGCCAAGGAACGTGAGGCGACAGTGCGCGACCTGTTGGACAAGGTGTCGCTGCCGTCTTCGGTAATGCGCCGCTACCCCAATGAACTCTCCGGTGGTCAACGTCAGCGCGTCGCGGTGGCCCGTGCGCTCGCGCTATCCCCGGAGGTCGTGGTGTGCGACGAAGCGGTATCCGCGCTCGACGTCCTGGTCCAGGCGCAGATCCTCAAGCTGCTCAACGACTTACAAGCCGAGCTGGGCCTGTCCTATCTGTTCATCACCCATGACTTGGCCGTCGTTCGGCAAATCGCCGACGACGTCCTGGTCATGCAGACCGGCAGGATCATCGAAGCGGCCACCACCGACGAGGTCTTCCAGAACCCCGGGGAGGAGTACACCCGCCGCCTGCTCGACGCCATTCCCGGCCGGGACCTGCTGGCGGGCTGACCAGGGCTGATAGATACCTCGCTGACGCAACCTAGACGGAGCGAGCCTTACGAGCGACCCGTTCGCGGCCCGTCTCGCGTCCGAGCCGTCGAAGCGCATGCGACGAAGTCGCGAGTCTCTATGGCTCGGACGCGAGACACCAGGGGCCGCGAACACGCAGCGCCGAAGGCGCTGCAAAATGACACAGTGACCGATCCGCTACAGCCCCTCGTCGATCTGCCAGGTGTGCGCGACGCCGCCGATAGGGCGCGTGACGCGCTCGCCGCCGTGCATCGGCACAAGGCGAACCGGCGGGGCTGGCCGACCACGGCCGCCGAGGCGGCGGTGCGGGCCGCGCGCTCATCCGCCGCGATCGAGGGCGGCAGCACCGAGCTGCCCGCCGACGGCCGGGTCGCGGATCCGATCCTGGCCGGTTCGCTGCGGGTCGGACAGGCGCTCGATGGTGACGCGCTGCGGCATCTGGTCGGCACCTGGCAGCGCGCGCCGCTGCAGGCGCTGGCCCGGCTGCATCTGCTGGCCGCCGCCGATCTGGTGACCGATGAGGCGCTGCTCGGACGGCCGCGCGCTGACGGCGGCGTGGCCGAACGGCTCGACCTGCTGGTGCAGACCGTGCTCGGCTCCAAGGCGCCTGCGCCGGTCATCGCCGCGGTCGTACACGGCGAGTTACTGACATTGCGGCCGTTCGGTACGGCCGACGGCATCGTGGCGCGGGCCGCCTCGCGACTGGTTGCCGCGTCCAGTGGGCTGGACCCGCACAGCCTCGGTGTGCCGGAGGTGTTCTGGTTGCGGCGGCGTCAGCAGTATCTGGATGCGGCGACCGGATTCGGCTCGGGTGCTCCGGATGCGGTGGGCGGCTGGGTGATCCTGTGCTGCGGCGCCTTCGAAGACGGTGCGCGGGAGGCGACATCGATCGCCGACGCGGCATCCGGATAGGGGCCCACACACATCAAAGCGGGCGGCGTTGTCGTTGACGACCTCACCGCCCGCTAGCACGGATACCCGGTTACCAAGCGTGCTGGGTGGGTTGTGTTCTGCGGCCTCGGCGATTATCCGAACTCCGGCGGTTCATCCCCGCAACCTGTGCGAGGCCTTCGCCGTCGAAGACCCGGATCTCGCAGGCCCACAACGCTTCTGCCCTTGTCGCGGCGCGCTCCGCGTGGGTGCCTGGTGTCCGTGCTGGGAAGGGTGGGTCGGGGAGCTGAACCTTCTCTTCCGGTTCCGCTCTGGCCTTCCGTCCTTCCGTAGTTACATTTCTACACTGTGACTGCCCTCACATCAAGGCTTGGAAAAACATTCAATAAGCGGCTTGTCTACCGGAGTTTCGTGGTTAAATCCCTGGTCGCGGCGGCCTCGGTGTCATGTCGGCAAGCCCTCCGCCGCGCCCCCGAACAGCCCGCCCGTGCGACCCGAGCCGAGCAGCTATGCCTCAGCGGCGCCGGCGCAGCAGCCGGTAGCTGACCGCCCCGGCAAGCACCGCACTCAGCCCGACCGCCGCCGTCGCGGCAAGGGTGGTCGACGACGGACTCTGGAAACGCGCCCACAGCGAGACCGGGTTGGAGAAGGTGAGAATCGGCCAGCCCTTGGCCACCGCTTCACGACGCAGATTGCGATCCGGGTTCACCGCCGTCGGATGCCCCACCGCGTTCAGCATCGGCAGATCGGTCACGGAATCGGAGTAGGCATAACACCGCGAAAGGTCGTAACCTTCAGCAGCGGCGAGCTTTTCGATCGCGGTCACCTTACCCGCACCGTAGCAATAGAATTCGGCCTCGCCGGTGTAGCGGCCGTCCTCGACCACCATCCGGGTCGCCGCGGTATGCGAGGCACCGAGCACCTCGGCGATCGGGCCGACGATCTCCTCGCCCGAGGCCGAGACGATCACCACATCGTGTCCCCGGATCTTGTGGTCGGCAATGAGATCCGCGGCCTCGGCGTAGATCAGCGGGTCGACGAGTTCGTGAAGTGTCTCGGCCACAATGGATTTCACCTGCTCGACATCCCAGCCCGCGACCATATTCGTCAGATTGGCGCGCATGCGCTCCATCTGATCGTGGTCGGCGCCCGAGAGCATGAACAGGAAGTGGGCGTAACTGCTCTCCAGCACCGCGCGCCGGTTCAGCAGGCCCTGTGCGTAGAAGGGCTTACTGAACACGTAGGTGCTCGATTTCGCGATCACCGTCTTGTCGAGGTCGAAGAAGGCGGCCACGCGCTCACCCCCGGCGCTCGGTCGCTTCGTTGCCGTCACGTCCCGTGCCGTCTGGTCCGCGAGCTCTGTCTGGTCGCCATCGGCCGTCACCCGTTCAGAATATGCATGCCGCGGCGACGGTGTCCGACGGGTCGGTCGTCCGGTTGGTTCGGCGGGTTTGCCCCGCAGACGCCGGGCCGGTGGTGGCCATAAAGTTCTCCGACGACAGACTTGCGTTGTGGCCCGGGCTTGGGTGTAGTATTGCTGGCACCTGGACATAGTCCAGGCGCGTTCAGCCCGACCCCCCGGGGCTGAACCCGACGGCCCCAGCCTCCTCCCCCCCCGGCTGGGGCCGTCCTCTATTTCGGGGAAGGTTCCCACCGGATTCGGCCCTCCGGATTTATCCACACCCCCCGAGTTATCCACATTCGGCATATTGCATCTTCTGCCCCGCTTCGTCTTCGAGCAGGCTGACCTGCATGAATCTCGAAGCCGCTCCGGCACTCACGCCGCCACCCGCGCTCGTCCTCATCCAGGACACCCGGCTGCTCGACGAGGTACGCCGGGTCGCGGCGGCCGCGGAGCGCGAGCTCGACGAGCGCGCACTATCTGTCGGTCGGCACACCTGGGTTGCGGCACCTCTGGTGATCCTCGACACCGCGGCGGCCGAGAGCTGCGCGCGGGCCGGATATCTCCGGCGGATCGGCATCGTGCTGGTGACGGAGGGGGAACCCGGATTGGCCGATTGGCAGGCGGCCGCGGCAGTCGGTGCCGAGCGCGTCATCGCGCTGCCAGGTGCTGCGGTCGGACTTATCGAGAAGTTTGCTGAGCACGGCGAGTACCGCGTCGGCGACGGTGTCGTCGTCGCGATCGTCGGTGCGAGCGGCGGCGCGGGCGCCTCCACATTGGCCGCGGCGACCGGACTGCGATCCGCCGCCGAGCGGTTCCGGCGCGACACCGTGCTGGTCGACGGCGCACCCCTCGGCGGCGGCCTCGACCTGCTGCTCGGCATCGAAACGGGGGCCGGACTACGCTGGCCGGATCTGGTGATCGAGGACGGTCGGGTCTCCGCCGCCGCACTGCACAGCGCACTGCCCGCGGCCGCCCCGGGACTGGCGGTACTGTCCTGTGGCCGCGGCGGTGCCGGACGCTTGCCCGCCGAAATCGGCCCCGCCGCCGTCCGCGCTGTCATCGAAGCGGGCCGTGCCGCAGGCGATTTGGTGATATGCGACATCTCGGGCGAACGCGGCCCGCACGCCGACCAAATACTCGACGCGGCCGACCTCGTCGTCCTGGTCGTCCCCGCCCGCCTACGCGCCGTAGCCGCCGCCGAATCGGTCACCGCCCACATCGGTCGACGAAATCCCAACCAGGGCTTGATAGTCCGCGGCCCGGCACCCGGTGGACTCCGCGGTCCGGAGGTCGCCGAGGTCCTCGACCTCCCGCTACTAGCCGCCGTCCGAGCCCAACCCGGTCTGGCCGCCCGCCTGGAACGCGGCGGGCTCACCCTCCGCCGCGGGCCCCTCCGCGATGCCGCCGATGCCGTACTCGGGGTGCTCAGCGCCCCGGCTGGGCAGGGGCTGCGATGAGTGTGGTCACGTCCGAGCTGTCGCGCTGCGGATGCGGGACTCCAGTGTGTGGCGCCAGGCCGCGTAGGCGCGTGAAGTACGAGCTGCTGCAGCAGTTGTTGGATCGGCTCAGCGCTGCGGGCATGGAATTGCGGCGCGCGGTGCCGGGACGCGTGAAGCGGGTGAAATACATGCTGCTGCAGCGGTATCGGTGCGCCGCGCATGCAGTTCCGACGGTGTTCGCTCTTGGGCGGTCTGCGCTGTCAGGTGCGGTGCTCGGCATAGGGCGATCTGCGCTCTCGGGTCAAGCGTTCGGAGATGGGCGATCTGCGATTCCGAGCCAGCGGGCGATGCGCCGGATGTTCGGGGAGACCCTTGCCGTCGGTCCGGTGGGGAGGGATTCGCGGTGAGTGCGTTGGTGACGTCGGAGTTGTTGGACCGGGTGCGGGAGCGGCTGTCCGGGGCGTCGGGGGATTCGGATCCGGCGCAGGTCGCGGCGGCTATCCGGGCCGAGGCCGGTGGCGTGCTCGGTGACACCGATCTGCTGCGGGCATTGCGGCTGTTGCAGACCGAGATGACCGGGGCGGGGTTGTTGGAGCCGCTCCTGCAGGATCCGCGGGTCGCCGATGTACTGGTGACCGCGCCGGATGCGGTGTGGATCGATCGGGGGTGTGGGCTGGAACGAACCTCGGTCGTCTTCCCGGATGAGGCGGCGGTGCGTCGGCTGGCACAGCGGTTGGCGCTGTCGGCCGGGCGGCGGCTCGACGATGCGCAGCCGTGGGTGGACGGCAGATTATCCGGAAGGGAAGTGGCACTGGGGGATTCGTTCGGAGTTCGGCTGCACGCGGTATTGGCCCCGGTGGCGCACGGCGGCACCTGTCTGTCGCTCCGTGTGCTGCGTCCGGCAACCCAGGGACTGGATGCGCTCGCTGCGGCGGGTGCGGTACCCGCCGACGCGAAACTTCTACTGGAGCAGATCATTCGGGCCAGACTCGCCTTCCTGGTGGTCGGCGGAACCGGCGCGGGCAAGACAACGCTGCTGTCCGGCCTACTGGCCGAGGTCGCCGCCGACGAACGCATCATCTGCGTCGAGGACGCCGCCGAACTGGCTCCACCGCACCCGCACGTCGTGCGCCTGGTAGCGCGCACCGCGAACGTCGAGGGGGTCGGCGCGGTGACCGTCCGCGACCTGGTCCGGCAGGCCCTACGCATGCGCCCCGACCGAATCGTCGTCGGCGAGGTCCGCGGCGCCGAGGTAGTCGACCTGCTGACCGCCCTCAACACCGGCCACGACGGCGGCGCGGGCACAGTCCACGCGAACTCACCCCGCGAGGTCCCCGCCCGCCTGGAAGCCCTTGCCGCACTGGGCGGTATGGACCGAGCCGCCCTCCACAGTCAACTCGCCGCAGCCGTCCAAGTCGTCGTGCACGTCCACCGCCGACCCGATGGCTCCCGCGGCCTCCGTGAAATCGGCGTCGTAGAGCGCGACCCCCAAGGCCGCGTCACCATAACCGCCGCCTGGCGCGCCGACCGAGCCCCGATCCCCGCCGCCGCAACCCTCACCCGCCTACTCGACGAACGGCTCGACCGATGATCGCGGCGGCGATGCACTCGGGAATTGCTAGTCGGATGGCGCGGTCGCGAGGCCTGGTCGACGAACGGCTGGGTCGATGATCGCGGGATTGGTGTGTCTGGCGATCGGGATCTTGCTGGTGCCGCCGCCGAGTTCGCGGCGTCGGTTCGTCAGGCTGTTCACGGTGCCAGACAATGCTCGAAAGCTAGGGCGGGGCAGTGCGTTTCGAGTGGGGCTCGGTGTTGTCATCGTGGGGGCGTCGGCTGTTGGTATCGGGCTGTTGGTCGCGGCGGTGTTGGTTGGGGGAACGGTCGGTATTCGGGTGCGGCGGGCGAGTCGGGAGCGGCGGCGCAGTGCGGAGTGCGCCTATCTGTTGGACGCGCTCGAGGCCGTAATCGGGGAGCTGCGGGTTGGTGCGCATCCGAGTGCGGCGGCGGAGATTGCCGCGCAGGAGTCGCGCGGGGAGGCCGGACGTGCCTTCGCGGTGAGCGCGGCGCGCAGCAGGCTTGGCGGGTCCGGCGCGGATGGGTTGCGTGATCCCGATTCCATCGTCGACGCCGAACTCGCCAGGATTGCCGATGCTTGGCAGGTCGCCGAGCTCCACGGTCTCGCCCTCGCGGAGCTGCTCGCGGCCGCACGCATGGACTTATTGGGGCGCATCCGCTTTCGCACGCGCACGACTGCGGCGCTGGCTGGTGCGCGCGCCAGTGCGGCGGTCCTGGCGGTCCTCCCGCTCTTGGGTATCGGCCTCGGCCAATTGATGGGTGCTGCTCCGCTACACGTACTGCTGAGCCCGGGCGCCGGGACCGTGCTGCTGCCACTCGGCGCAGCACTGGCGTGCATCGGCTTGCTGTGGACCGACGCGATCACGCGAAAGGTCTTCGTGTGAAACAAATCTGTTGGATGCGGACAGTGAAGGAGTTCGGCGTGGCTGAAGTCGCCAGTGCGCCAGTGCTTTTGCTCGCGATGGCATTGGTCGTGTTGCCCGGACGAGTTGCGGTGAATCGGCGATTACGGGCATTACGAGCGGTTGGCCCGCAGCCGGTCGCCCCGGCATCTCCGCGCGGTGCCAACAGCGATCCGCTGGCCGTTGCCTCGGTGTTCGACCTGTTGGCCGCCTGCCTGCGAGCCGGGCTGCCGATGGCATCCGCAGCCCGCGCGGTGGCACCCAGCGCGCCGCCAGCCCTCGGCGCGGCATTGCGCAAGGCAGCCGACCTGCTGGCACTTGGCGCGGACGCGGCAACCGCCTGGGACCAGGCGGCCCGCGATGGCGCAGATCAACCGGGCGCCGAGGAGGTCGACGCACTGGCACGCATGGCCAGGCGCTCCGCCCGCTCCGGCGCCTCACTCGCCACAGCGATCGGCGAACTCGCCGAACAGCGCCGCAGCGGAGTAGAAGACGCGGCCGCCGCCCGCGCCGAACGCGCCGGAGTCCTGATAGGCGGCCCCCTGGGCCTCTGCTTCCTCCCAGCCTTCGTCTGCCTCGGCATCGTCCCCGTAGTAATAGGCCTCGCCAGCCGCGTTCTCGGAGGTGGACTGCTATGAGAACCGTGCAGCAGGGAAGTACCGCATCGCGAGCCACGGGGCCGCGAACGACCGAGCTAGGCACTGCCCGCCCGAACCGCACGGCTGCTACCGACACCACACCGCCATGCGCCACCGATCTGGGGATCACTGAGCGAGGCGCAACCCTGCTTCCTCCCGGCCTCTGTCTTGCTCGGCATCGTCACCCGCCTCTCCTGCCGCGTTCTGGGAGTTGGACTGCTGGCGCGGAGGTCGGGCATGCGTGGCGGGGAAGAGCGTGTCGGCGCGGAGTGGCCGCGCGGGCGGGAATGAGAGGGGAAGACGGTGCGAATGGGGATGATGCGCGATCGGGTAATGCGGAGGCTGGGGACCGTTGGCATGGAGGCGCGTGCTCGGCTGCTGCGGGTGTTGGTGGCCGACGACGGGATGAGTACGGCGGAGTATGCGATCGGCACTATCGCGGCCGCGGCGTTCGGGGCCGTGCTGTATGGGGTGGTGACCGGGGACAGCATTGTGAACGCGCTGACGAAGATCATCGACAAGGCGTTGAATACCGCGGTGTAGCGGCGGGTAGTTGTCGATTAAACTACTGCGGTACAACGCATCTCGGTGACGATCGGGGTGCGGTGACGGTTGAGGCGGCGATCGCGCTCGCTGCCATCGTGGTTGCGGTGGTGCTGTGCGTCGGTGTCTTGCTCGCGGCGTCGACGCAGGTGCGCTGTGTCGACGCCGCTCGCGAAGCGGCTCGGCTGGCTGCTCGCGGTGATCAAGCGAATGCGGTGTCGGCGGCGCGGCGGGTAGCTCCGCCGACCGCCGACATCTCGCTGCGCAGTGAGGGCGACCGGGTAGTCGCGGCGGTCTCCGCCCGGTCACCCCTGCTGCCCCTACTGGTCCTGCACGCCGAGGCCGTCGCCACCCGCGAGCCAGGAGCCGAGCCGTGACCCACAACGGTCGCCCGACGGCTCGCGACGTGCCGCCGGGCCCAACACAGAAGAAGTACAACGACGTGCCGTGCCAGCAAAGCGCGGCAGTAGTAAGAAAGCCGAGTGACCAAGCAATAGAAGCAGCCTCGCCGAACAGCCCACGCCGCCAACGGGGCGACCACAGCCGAACCGACATCGTCGACGGGCGAACCACACGTCCCTACCGCACTACTGCGGCCATCCGACTCGACCGCTGCTCCAGTGTGTTTACATCAGACGGCACGATGGGGCATCACGTCGCAGTGCTGCGGACCCGGAACAGTCGAGTCGACCGCGTGTGCAGAGTATTCGGCCCTGGTGGCCGAGTCGGCAACGGGCGCAACGTGTTCCCGCAGGGGCATGGCATCATCGTCCCCCGGACAGTGCCTCGCCACTGCGCCATTACAGTCAGCCGCCTCGACCGTCGGTGCAGCGCAGTCACATCAGGCGGCATGCAACGGACGGTCGTCGCGGTACGGCAGGCCCACGATGGCCGAGTCGAACACAGGTGCCGAGCTTTCGGCTCCCGTGGCGGGCACGTCGGCCGCGGTGTGTTTTCCCGACGTGGCCATGCATGAGCGGGGTGTCGCCGCCGTGCGACGGATCTGGCGCGGTCGCGTCGACTGCGGGTGCCGAGCATTTTCAGCAAGAGGCGTCCCAGTTGCCGATGTGCGCAGTGTCCTTGCGGAAGTTGGTTCCTGTGGGCTCGACGCCACCGCATGGCAGGCGTCGGCGGGCGCTCGAATCGAGGCCGGTTGCAGCGAGATCGTCTCCGGCAGCAGGTGGTGGCGTGGTTTCGCGCGGCGAGTGCGGGCGGACAACCGGGCCGACCGCCGGTGCCGATCATTCCCATCCAGCGGCGGTCGAGTTGCCGACGGCCGCCGTGTCCCCGAGTTGGGTGGTGCAGGAGGGGACGGCGCCACGGTGCGGCAGGCGTCGGCGGGCGCTCGAATCCACCGTTGGAATGGCCTCGATGTGGCGCAGCAGGTCCTCGGGGCGGACGCGATCTGCGCGGTGTGGCGGTGGGCGCGCCGTGACGAGGGCGTTGCGACAGTGTTCGCCTGTTTGGCGCTGGCGGCGCTGATCGGCGCGACGCTCTTGATCGCTCAGTTGGGGGCGGTGGTTGTGGCGCGGCATCGGGCGCAGTCGGCGGCGGATCTGGCGGCCCTGGCGGCAGCCGGAGAACTGATGCATGGGGCCGATGCCGGATGTGCGGAAGCGGGGGAGATCGCGCGCCGGATGGGAGTGCGGATTCAGAACTGTGAAGTCGTGCAGTGGGATGCGACCGTCACGGTTGAAAGGAATGTACCAATGGGTCTGTTGGGAAAGCAGACTGTTCGCGCGGTTGCTCGTGCTGGACCTGTAGAAGATGGAGTGTGACCGGTACGTACATGCACTCGCCAGTGGTACCTCTTGATGCCGGAATTCGGTAATTGCGATGGTCGAATAAATGCGCCATTGTCTCAATTTACTTAGTAAGCACAGAAGGCAATCGAATGAATCTGCACGTCGGGCGCTAATGCCCGTGGCAATACCTCAGTTAACATGAACCCAATCCTCTTTATTCGGCGGTCCGACACGACCGGCGTCGCCGAGTGCGGCGCGCCGACACGCGCCGATAATCCCTGGTGACCAGCAGAAAGGTGGACGAGCGATCACATTCGGAGTTCGGCGCTGTCACGAATCGACCGCGACGGCCTTCACCACGCCATCAGTCGCCCGTATCGGCCGCCAACTCGCCCAGAACCGCGGCCAGCAGGCGGGCCGCACCCGCCTTGTCCAGTGGATGATTGCCATTGCCGCACTTCGGTGACTGCACGCAGGACGGGCACCCGACCGCACAGGTACACGTCTCGATCACCGCGAGCGTCGCCGACAACCAGCGATGTAGCTGCGCGAACCCGCGCTCGGCGAAGCCCGCACCACCCGCTTGGCCGTCGTAGACGAACACTGTCGGCAGTCCGGTATCGGGATGCTCAGCAGTGGAAACGCCGCCGATATCCCACCGGTCGCACGTCGCGACCAGCGGCAATAGGCCGATCGCCGCATGTTCTGCGGCGTGCAGCGCGCCCGGCACCCGCGGCGTATCCACGCCTGCGGCGACAAGCAGTTCGGGTGTCACCGTGTAGAGCACGGCGCGGGTGGGCAGCGTCTGCTCCGGCATATCCAGCTCGACCAGGTCCAACACCTCACCGGTCCGCAGCGTGCGCAGGTAACCGATCACCTGGCTGGTGACGCTGACCTGCGCCAATGCGGTCGTCACTCGGCCGTGTCGGCGCTGTTCGGTCACCGCGTCGACGGCGATCGAGGTGACCTGTCTGGCGCTGGTGGTCCACCCGGGATCGGTATTGCGCACGAAGGCCACTCCGCCGTCGAGATCCAGCTCATCGACCAGGTAGATATCGCCTTGATGCAGGTGAACGGCACCTTCGTGCAGTGTCGCGCGCGCTCGCCCTGCATCGGCGGTGCCGAGTAATCTGCCGGTCTCGCTATCGACGATGGCAACGGGTGTGCCGATGCCCCCGCGCACGTCGACGGCGTCGTGCGGCTGCGCCTCGGCCGTCGCGAACCAGCGTGCGCTGCCGTCCCGCACCGCGCCGTTCCTGCGACGAATTAATCCCTGACCTGCGAGATCGGTGAGCACCTCGTGCGCGCCGAGCGCATCGACCTCATCGTCGGTCAGCGGCAGTTCCAGCGCCGCGCACAGCAATTGCGGGCCCAACACATAGGGATTGTGCGGATCGGTGATGGTGGCCTCGATCGGCTTGTCCAGCAGCGCCTCCGGGTGGTGGACCAGGTAGGTGTCCAGCGGATCGTCCCTGGCCACCAGTAGCACCAGCGATCCCTGCGTGCGCCGCCCCGCGCGCCCGGCTTGCTGCCAGAACGAGGCGACCGTGCCCGGAAAACCCGAGATCACGACCGCATCCAATCCCGCGATATCGACCCCGAGCTCCAGGGCATTCGTAGTGGCGGCACCCAGCAGCGAACCATCCGACAGCGCTGCCTCCAGTTCGCGTCGATCCTCCGCGAGATAACCCGCCCGATAAGCGGCGACCCGCTCGCTCAGCGCCGGATCCACATCGGCGAGCAGCTTGCGAGCCTCGATCGCCGCCAGTTCAGCGGCCCGCCGTGACCTGACGAATGCGAGTGTGCGCGCCCCCTCGACCACCAGATCGGCCATGATCCTGGCCGCCTCAGAGGTCGCGGATCGCCGAACGGGCGCACCGTTTTCGCCGGTCAGAGTGGTCAACAGCGGCGGCTCCCACAGCGCGATGGTGCGCGAGCCCTGCGGTGATCCGTCCTCGGTGACCGCGACGCAGGGCGCGCCGATCAGCCGGGATGCCGCGGCCGCGGGCTCGGCCGTGGTCGCCGAGCACAGGATGAATACGGGGTCCGCGCCGTAATGGGCCGCTATGCGCCGCAGTCTGCGCAGTACCAGCGCCACGTGCGAACCGAATACGCCCCGGTAGGCATGGCATTCATCGACCACAACGTAGCGCAGCCTGCGCAGCACTCTGGCCCAGCGCTGATGGGAGCGCAGCATGCCGACGTGCAGCATGTCGGGATTGGTGAGGATGAACCTGGCATTCGCGCGTACCCATTGCCTGACCTCGGCCGGTGTGTCGCCGTCGTAAGTGGCCGGATGGACATCCCGCAACGGCCCCTCATGCGTCAATTCCGCTATTGCCCGCAGTTGGTCGGCGCCCAATGCCTTGGTCGGCGCGAGATAAAGGGCAGTGGCGAGTGGATCTTCGCGCAATGCGGTGAGGACCGGCAGTTGGTAGCCGAGCGATTTCCCGGATGCTGTGCCGGTGCTGACCACCACGTGTCGCCCGCTCACGGCGAGGTGGGCGGTGTCGGTCTGATGGCTCCACGGCGTCTCGACTCCGGCGGCTCGTAGCGCGTCGACGACATCGGCCGAGGCCCAATCGGGCCAGGTAGTGGTGTTCGCGGGCCGCGCGGCGAGCTCGACGACATGGGTCAGTCGGGAGTCGTCCTCGGGGCCGCCGTCAAGGACACGATTCAGCAACGATCGCCCGTAACTTCGGCCGTTGCTGGCGCGTGGCCGACTTACCGGTCCGGTCGGATTCACGACTCGGACTCCGCGACACGCACAGAAAGTGTGAAACGTGTGCGCTTGTGAAACCCTGCCTGCCATTTCGATACCAAATAGCGACCTGGGTCACAGGCTGTTTGCCAGACACTGGCTCGGTTATCCGTAAGCAAACGAACCACAAGTCTGGATTCCGGCATTGTGTCCCTCACCTGCGCATTCGCAAGATCAACTTTTTTGCAAATTGTCGGTAACTCGACTGTTGAATTGCTCGAAGACATGGTTCACTAGTTCCTGGTCGCAAGCTTCTGTGTTCGAGGGACGGATCCAAAGTCCAAACCGTCAGCAGGATCGATGTTGCGAACGGTGTGCTTGGTGCTTTCCTGCAGGGGGAACCAACAGTACAACGGTCGGAACGGACCCGGTGGATGAACCTACTTGTCCGCCGTTCCGGTAAGAAAAGAGAAGGAACAGAATGGCACAGGGAACTGTGAAGTGGTTCAACGCGGAGAAGGGGTTCGGCTTCATCGCGCCCGAGGACGGCTCCGCTGACGTCTTCGTCCACTACTCCGAGATCCAAGGGTCGGGCTTCCGCACCCTCGAGGAGAACCAGAAGGTCGAGTTCGAGGTTGGCCAGGGCACCAAGGGCCCGCAGGCCACCGGAGTTCGCGCGCTCAGCTGAGCGGCGCAACAATCCGCTCGTCCCTCACCACCGGTAACGGAGGTGAGGGACGAGCTATATCTGGGGTAAGACAAAAACCGACGCGGACCTGCGGTGCGGCCGTATCGCGGCAGGCACTGCATACTGATCACCAGCGACGCAGGTACGCTCTGTGGTTCGAGTCGCAAGCGCTCGGCCACACGTCGCGTCAAGGTATAAACGTGTCTGGTGGCAACGTCCTCCCCGTCGCCGCCGCTTGCCCCAGCCGCGCACAGCGCGAAAATGCGCCGCGCGGGTCGATAAGGAAAGGTGTATTCGCCGGTGGCAACACGAGACCGCGGTGCAGCCGACCAGGGCCGTCCCCTGCGTCGTCTCGTGATCGTCGAGTCCCCGACCAAGGCCCGCAAAATAGCGCCCTACCTGGGTCGCAATTACACGGTCGAGGCCTCGGTCGGTCATATTCGGGACCTGCCGCGCGGTGCGGCGGATGTGCCCGCCAAGTACAAGGGGCAGTCCTGGGCGCGCCTCGGTGTCGACGTCGACAACGACTTCGAGCCCATCTATGTGGTGAGTCCGGATAAGAAGGCCAAGGTCTCCGAGCTCAAGAGCCTGTTGGCCGATGCCGACGAGCTCTATCTCGCCACCGACCCCGACCGGGAGGGCGAGGCCATCGCCTGGCACCTGTTGGAGACGTTGAAGCCCAAGGTGCCGGTGCGGCGCATGGTGTTCCACGAGATCACCGAGCCCGCCATTCTGGCCGCCGCGGCCGATACCCGCGATCTGGACAACGATCTGGTCGATGCGCAGGAAACCCGACGCATCCTGGACCGGTTGTACGGCTACGAGGTCAGTCCGGTGCTGTGGAAGAAGGTCATGCCGCGGTTGTCGGCTGGCCGGGTGCAGTCGGTCGCGACCAGGGTGATCGTGCAGCGCGAGCGCGAGCGGATGGCCTTCCGTTCGGCCGAGTACTGGGATATCGCGGCGAAGCTGGACGCGGGCGGCGAAAACGGCGATGCCACCAATCCGCGCACCTTCGGGGCACGTTTGGTCAGCGTCGATGGGACCAGGGTGGCCACCGGCCGGGACTTCGGACCGGACGGGCAGCTCAAGGGCAATGGCGTGGTCGTTCTCGACGAGCCCTATGCCCGTCGCCTCGCCGAGGCGCTCGAGGGCGCCGATCTGGTGGTTTCCTCCGCGGAGGCGAAGCCGTATACGCGCAAGCCGTACGCGCCGTTCATGACCTCGACGCTGCAGCAGGAGGCGGGCCGCAAACTGCGGTTCAATGCCGAGCGCACCATGCGGGTCGCGCAGCGGCTGTACGAGAACGGCTACATCACCTATATGCGAACCGACTCGACCACGCTGTCGGAGTCGGCGATCGCCGCGGCCAGATCGCAGGCGACCCAGCTGTACGGCGCGGAGTATGTGCATCCCACGCCGCGGCAGTACACCCGCAAGGTGAAGAACGCGCAGGAGGCGCACGAGGCGATCCGTCCGGCGGGCGATACCTTCGCGACCCCGGGCCAGTTGCACGCGCGGTTGGACAACGACGAGTTCCGGCTCTATGAGCTGATCTGGCAGCGCACGGTCGCCTCGCAGATGGCCGATGCCAGGGGCACCACGCTGACGCTGCGTATCACCGGTGTCGCGGGCACCGGCGAGGAATGCGTGTTCTCGGCCTCCGGTCGGACCATCACCTTCCCGGGCTTCCTCAAGGCTTACGTCGAGAGTGTCGACGAAGAGGCGGGCGGTCAGTCCGATGACGCCGAATCCCGGCTGCCCGCACTCGACGAGGGCGAGCGCGTCACGGCGGTGGAGCTGAATCCCGATGGGCACAGTACGAATCCGCCCGCGCGGTACACCGAAGCGTCGTTGATCAAGACACTCGAAGACCTCGGTATCGGTCGGCCCTCGACGTATTCGTCGATCATCAAGACGATTCTCGACCGTGGGTATGTATACAAGCGTGGCAGTGCGCTGGTGCCGTCGTGGGTCGCGTTCGCGGTGGTCGGTCTGCTCGAGGCCTATTTCGGTCGGCTGGTCGACTTCGACTTCACCGCCGCGATGGAGGACGACCTCGATGCCATCGCTGGCGGACGTGAGCAGCGCGGAAATTGGTTGTCCAGCTTCTATTTCGGTGGCGATCACGGCGTCGAGGGTTCGGTCGCGCGCTCCGGCGGTCTGAAGCGGATGGTCGGCGAGCGGCTCGACGATATCGATGCCCGCGAGGTCAATTCGATCAAGCTGTTCGTCGACGACGAAGGGCGCGACGTCGTGGTCCGAGTCGGTCGTTTCGGACCGTATCTGGAGCGAATGGTCGCCAATCCCGATGACCCCGAAGGGGATTCGATATCGCAGCGGGCGAATCTGCCCGATGATCTGCCGCCGGACGAGCTGACCGCGGAGGTCGCCGAGAAGCTGTTCTCGACACCGCAGGAGGGACGACTGCTCGGTAAGGATCCGGCGACCGGACACGAAATCGTCGCCAAGGAAGGACGTTTCGGGCCGTACGTCACCGAGATCCTGCCGGAGCCCGCGGCCGAGGACGCGCCCGCGCCCGCCAAGAAGACCGCGAAAAAGGCTGCGGCGCCCAAGCCGCGGACCGGATCGCTGTTCAAAGATATGGATCTGGCGACGATTACGCTCGACGATGCGCTGAAGTTGTTGTCGCTGCCGCGTGTTGTCGGTGCCGACCCGGCCTCCGGTGAGGAGATCACCGCGCAGAACGGGCGGTACGGCCCATATCTGAAGAAGGGCACCGATTCTCGTTCGCTGGCCAATGAAGATCAGATCTTCACCGTGACCCTGGACGAGGCGCTAAAGATCTACGCCGAGCCGAAGCGGCGCGGACGCCAGGCCGCCAGCGCCGCGGCGCTGCGCGAACTGGGGAACGATTCGGCCACCGGTAAGCCGATGGTGATCAAGGACGGCCGATTCGGTCCGTATGTCACCGACGGTGAGACCAATGCCAGCCTGCGCAAGGGCGACGAGGTCGATTCGATCACCGACGAGCGGGCCTCGGAACTGCTCGCCGATCGGCGCGCGCGTGGTCCGGTGAAGAAGACGGCCAAGAAGGCGGCGGCGAAGAAGACTCCGGCCAAGAAGGCGACGGCGGCGAAGAAGACCGCCGCCAAGAAAACCACCGCGAAGAAGACGGCCGCGAAGAAGGCCTGACGGTTTGGTCGGTGCCTTGCCGTAGCCTCGCCGCGGTATCGAAGCTCGACCGGGAAGGGGACCGCCATGGCGATCGATCAGGAGCGCGAAGATCTCATCCTCGCGCTCGACAGTCAGCGCGAGCTGTTCCGAATCACCCTGCGGGGTATCGATGAGGAGCAGGCGCGGCAGCGCACCACCGTCAGCGAGTTGACTCTCGGTGGACTGTTGCACCATGTCGTCAACTGTGAGCGGCACTGGACGAAGGTCATCGTCGAGCGCGATGAGACGGCCGAGCAGGAACTGGCCGAATTCGAGGGTGAGTATGTGATGGCGCCCGAGGACACGGTTGCGGGGCTGCTGGCCAACTGGGACGAAGTGGCGGAGGCGACCGCGAAGCTGATTCGTAGCGATCCGGATCTGAGCACGTCCATTCCGACCCCGACGACGCCGTGGACCCCGGACCGCGTGTGGTGGACCGTGCGGTTCACGCTGCTGCATGTCCTGCGCGAGATCACCCACCACAGTGGGCACGCCGACATCATTCGAGAGGCGCTCGACGGCGCCAATACCACCTACCAGCGAGTCTGATTCGGATCCGTCCGGCCGGGACTGTCGGTGGGGGCGGTTAGGGTGTACGACGTGGCGGGTGTCTTCGATCGGCTGGTTGGGCAGGATGCGGTCGAGTCCGAATTGCGGGCGGCCGCGGTCGCCGCGCGCGGGGGGACCGGCAATGGTGCGATGACCCATTCGTGGCTGTTCACCGGGCCGCCGGGATCGGGGAGATCCGTTGCGGCGCTGTGCTTTGCGGCCGCGCTGCAGTGCACGGACGAGGGTGCGGTCGGCTGCGGTCGGTGCCATGCGTGCACGACCACGATGGCCGGAACGCACGGCGATGTGCGGCGGGTGATTCCGGAGGGGTTGAGCATCAGCACCAAGGAGATGCGCGAGATCGTGCAGATCGCCTCGCGGCGGCCGAGCACCGGTCGCTGGCAGGTGGTGCTGATCGAGGACGCCGACCGGTTGACCGAGGCGGCGGGCAATGTGCTGTTGAAGGTGGTCGAGGAGCCGCCGGATCGGACGGTATTCCTGCTGTGCGCGCCGTCGGTGGATCCGGAGGACATCTCCGTGACACTGCGGTCGCGCTGTCGGCATGTGCATCTGGTGACGCCCTCCGTGCCCGCCATCGCGCACGTGCTGCGGGAGCGCGACAAGCTCGATGAGAAGACCGCAACTTGGGCGGCATCGGTGAGCGGCGGTCATGTCGGGCGGGCTCGGCGGTTGGCCACCGATGAGCAGGCGCGTGCTCGTCGGCAGCGGGCGCTGGCGTTGGTCGGTGCGGTTTCGCGGCCCGGTGCCGCCTATGCGGCCGCGGATGAATTGGTGAAGTCCGCCGACGACGAGGCCAAACAGATGAGTGCGGCGCGCGACGAACGCGAGCGCGAAGAGCTGGCGACCGCACTCGGCGCGGGCGGCACCGGCAAAGGCGCCGCGGGTGCGACCCGAGGCTCGGCCGGTGTCCTCAAGGACTTGGAGCGCAGGCAGAAATCCCGCGCCACCCGCACCGGCCGCGATGCCCTCGACCGCGCGCTCATCGACGTCGCGGGCGTCTACCGCGACGCGCTCGCCGTCCGCTTCGGCGCCGCCCGCAACGGTTCCGGCGTCACCCTCACCCACCCCGATATGTCCGACCAGATCCACGACCTCGCCGACCGCGTCCGTCCCGAGGGCCTGCTGCGCTCCATCGAAGCCGTCCTCGCCTGCCGCGAGGCCCTCGACCTCAACGTCAAACCCCGCTTCGCCGTCGCCGCCATGGTCGCCACCCTCATCTCCGCGCAGTCCGCGTGACCGCTGCGACCCGTTTTCGCATCTGGTAGGCGCGGGGACCGCCCTCGCCCACGACGAGCCCTACTATCTGCGGACTCATGAATGCAATGAATGGCTCCACATGCTGCGCGTGCGGCTCGGCGAGCACGATGTCGTCATGGACGCCGATGAGGCAGCCGATCGGCGAACGCATCCACGTCCGCGTCTGAACCTCCCGCCGCCGACGCCGCCGCACCAAACGCCCCTGATCGCCGCTACCCGGCGGTTTCAGTCTTCGGGGAGGAGTTGCTGGGACAGGTGTTCCTGGGCCAGGCGGCGCAGTGCGGACAGTAAGGTGTCGCCGAGCAGCGTTCCGACGATAGCGGTTTCGGTCATGCGCTCGAGGCTGGGCTCGCTGCGGACCAAGCCGATATCGGTGGCCGCGATCGTTTCGGAGGCGGTGGCGTAGTCGTCCATCGCAGCGACCACATCGGCGTGCCCGAGCAGCCGCAGCGCGGCGCAGACGTCGATCAGGGTCCGCCGCGCCGGGCTCTGCTCATCGACCTGCCAGCCGCGCCGGGTGAGCAGTGCCTCGACGTCCGCGGTTGCGGCTCCCTGCTCGTGTTCGCCAACCGGCGAACGACGTCCGCCCAGCGCGTACAGCACTTCGCCGACCGACTCCCGCACGGTCAGCTTGCCGGTGTCGAGCACGGCAAGCAGTTCGCTGGCCGCGTCGACCGACAAGCCGCCGATGTCGAGCAGCGCCCGGATCAGGCGCAGCCGGTACACGTGGTCTTCGCTGTATTCCACCTGGTTGCGGTGGGTGCGGACGCCGGAAGGCAGTAGGCCCTCGCGCACGTAGTACTTGATCGTTGCGGGAGGGACCCCGCTGGCGCGGCTGAGTTCAGCGATCCGCATGGCACTCCTGGTTCTCGAGATCGACTCGGCTCCGATTATTGACAGCTGGAAGTTCAGCTACCTACTATTTGCTGATAGTAGAACTATCGATACTTAAGGTTACGACAATTCGATCCCATCGACCGGGAGTCACTCATGAACACAGAATTCGCCGAGACCACAGGTGCGAGCGAGGCAGTCATCGACGCTGTCGCCGCAACGGCCAGGTTGACCGCAGCACTGCGTGCCG
Organism: Nocardia sp. CA-135398; assembly: GCF_050955845.1. NCBI lineage: Bacteria > Bacillati > Actinomycetota > Actinomycetes > Mycobacteriales > Nocardiaceae > Nocardia > Nocardia sp. CA-135398. The sequence goes on from NZ_CP192084.1 coordinate 532,396, forward strand.
CCGAGTCGGCGCGCCCGGACCGTCTGTTCCACGATCCGTTCGCCGCCCGATTGGCGGGTGTGGCCGGTGCGGAACTCCTCGACCAGCTCGGCATGCGCGACAGTCCGATAATTCCGGTGCGTACCAAGTACTTCGATGACACGATCGCCGAAACCGTCAGCAGCGGCATCCGACAGATCGTCGTTGTCGCTGCCGGTATGGACGCCCGCGGATACCGGCTCGACCTGCCCCTCGACACCGTGCTGTTCGAACTGGATCGGCCGAATCTGTTGCGCCTCAAAGACGAATTGCTCGGCGCGGCGAAGCCGATCGGCACACGGCTACCGATCGGTGTCGACCTCGCGACCGACTTCACCGTCGCACTGGTAGACGCCGGATTCCGGGCCGACCGGCCCACGTGCTGGCTGGTGGAAGGTCTCACCCCATATCTCACCGAATCCGAAGTGCACCAGATGATCGACCGACTCTCGAGTCATTCCGCCACCGGGAGCCATCTGCTCATCGACTTCGTCGGCACCTCGCTGCTCGAATCCCCGGCCATGCGCCCCATGCTCGACAGGCTCGCCGAACGTGGCATGACCTGGCTATACGGGACCGAACAGCCAGAAGCCCAGCTCGAGAACCGTGGCTGGCGGGCCACGGTGACCAGGATCGGAACGGTCGGCACCAGCATGAATCGCTGGCCGTTTCCGGACGCGCCCCGTGGCACTCCCGGCGTCCCCCAGGGCTACCTCGTCCACGCCACAAGATAGTTCGGAGACGGCTGTGTATTCATTGCAGTGGCACCGCCCGCTGATGCTGCTCGCCATCGCGATGGCGATGCTCACCATCGTCGCGATCGGGGGAACGGTCATCGACGATCGAACCCTGACGGGGCTGCCGATCTGGGCCAAGGCGGTGAAGTTCGCCCTCTCGGTGCTGATCTACGCCGTGACGTGGGCGTGGTTGATCGACCAATTCACGCGCTGGCGCCGGATCGCCTGGTGGGCGGGCACTGTAGCAGCCCTCGGCCTCGGCCTCGAGCTGATCGTCATCGTGGTTCAGATCGTGCGGGGCACCACCAGCCACTTCAATTTCACGACTCCTGTCAATGCGGCGCTGTGGGACACCATGGGACTGTCGATCATCGTGGTGTGGCTGGCCACTTTGGTCGCTTCCTTGGCGCTGTTCCGCAACGCCACGTCCGACCCCGCCCGCAACGCCGCGATCCGCTACGGCGCTGGCTTATCCCTGATCGGGGCGGCCCTGGGAATGCTGATGGTGTTCCCGACGAAAGCCCAGCACGACACCGGGAGCGCCATCCGCGGTGCCCACACCGTCGGCCTCCCCGATGGCGGACCAGGCCTGCCGATCCTCGGCTGGAGCACCACCGGCGGTGACCTCCGTATCCCGCATTTCATCGGAATGCATGCGGTGCAGCTGCTTCCGCTGGTGGTGATCGTCCTGGAACTGGCCGCGCGCCGGATTTCCGCAGTGCGCCCGGCCTCGGTCCGGGCCGCGCTGGTCACAGCCGCTGCCGCGATCTATGCCGCCGTGCTCGCGGTGCTGACCTGGCAGGCGCTGCGCGGGCAAGCACTGATCCACCCGGACCGGCTGACACTGTCGGCAGCCGCGATCATCGCCACCGCCGCGACAGGATCGGTCCTCATGATCGTCCGGCGTCGGCCACGGGTCGAACCCACCGCGCCCGAGCCGCCTCGCACGCCGATCGGAGCGATGTGATGACCCAGTACCTGTTCGATATCACCTTCGTCACCGCCGCGCCGTTCTGGGCCCTGATGATCCTGGCACCGGGCTGGCATCGGACCCGAACCATAGTCGCCTCGCCGCTGATTTGCGTTCCGCCACTGCTGATCTATGCGGTGCTGGTGCTGCCGGAAATCGGTGCCTTCGCGTCTGCCCTGGCCAACCCGGATCTGCTTGCGGTGCAACAACTGCTGGGCGGTGGCGTCGGTGCCGCCGCGGCCTGGGCACACTTCGTCGCATTCGATCTGTTTCTCGGCCGTTGGATCTATTTCGACAGCCGGGAACGCCGCATCCATCCTGTGCTGATCAGCGTCCTGCTTGTCTTCACGATCATGTTTGCGCCGCTCGGCGTGCTCATGTACCTACTCATCCGGTCGATCCGGGCACCCCGAAAGATGCCCGTACCGATTACGTTCACGGAGGCGTAAATGGAAGTCTTGATCTTTCTGCTGGTCGTGTTGCTCGGGCTGCGCCTAGCGGGCGCGTTGGGGGCGAGCCGATTTACGCACTGGCCAACCTGCGGTGCGTATGCGCTGGCGGCGATGCTGGTACTCACCGGCACAACGCATTTCCTCCCGGACAGCCTGGCCGGCGGGCCGGCTCCTACGCACGCCGACTTCGTCCCGATGGTGCCGCCCTTCGTCCCGCTACCCGGCTTCCAGGTGTACCTGACCGGCGCACTGGAACTGCTCGGCGCGGTCGGTCTGGTCCTGACGAGAACTCGTCGCCCGGCCGGGGTCGGATTGGCGGCCCTCTTCGTTGCGCTGCTGCCCGCCAATATCTACACAGCCGTCTCCGACATCGCGTTCAACGGTGCACCGGCACCCTCACTCTGGACTCGTATACCCGAGCAACTGCTGTACATCGCGATCGCCCTGTGGGCCGCTGGACTACTCGAGCCCAACCGGCGAAGGCGTGTCGGCGCGACTACGGATTCGGCGCGATGATCCGAGCCCGTCGGCCAGCACCTCACGAACGCGGCGGCCTCCGCCGCTGGGATCGCTGCCACGGCTTGTTCGCCGGTCAGCGGCGTGCCTGCGGTTGTCGGTGCCGGATCCGGCCGCCGCGGTCTGGTCTGGTGTTCACATTGCGATGACCTCCCGTTTTCGCGATCCGACCGCCGAGACGATAGACTCGCGTGGCCGAAAGGCACGCCGCCTTAGCTCAGTCGGTAGAGCGCTTCACTCGTAATGAAAAGGTCGGGGGTTCGATTCCCCCAGGCGGCTCAATAGCATCTTGCATCCGTGGCAGTGGCTGATTTTGCGTTCGTCGCCACCGATGCCACACGTCGACCTCGAATCGGTTGCGTCCGAACCGGATTCGCCGCCCCTGCGCGGGGGCTGCGGTGACTCCGCGGGTGGTTATTCGGTCTCTTGTGTGCTCGGGTGTTCTCGCAGGAGCGCGGCGGCTGCCTCCGCGACACTGTCCGGGGTCTGGTCGGCGTGCAGGACAGCGCCTCGTTCAGTGGGGTGGAGCGGTTCGAGCGCGGACAGTTGGGAATCGAGCAGGGCGACGGGCATGTAATGACCTCGGCGCCGGGCCATTCGCTCGATCAGTCGTTCGCGGTCGGCGGTCAGGAGTAGGAAGAACACCGTCGGTGTGGAGGCGTGGAGTATGTCGCGGTAGCGTCGTTTGAGTGCCGAGCAGGCGACCACGCCGCCGGTGCCCGCGGTGTAGCGGTCGTGCAACCAGCGGCCGACCGCGAAGAGCCACGGCTCGCGATCGGAGTTGTCCAAGGGGATGCCTGAGGACATTTTGGTGATGTTCGCTGGGGGGTGGAAATCGTCTGCGTCGGCGAAGGGGATGCCGAGTCGAGTTGCCAGTAGGCGAGCGATCGTCGTTTTCCCGGTTCCGGACACCCCCATCACGACGATGCATGGTGGCCTCGGATGGTCGGGCGTATCCGATGCCTGGGAAGTGTTCATCGGCTGCGGTCGGCATCGGTTGAGACAAGTGAGCCGGCGGGGTAGTCGAGCAGGGGCACGAGGTCGCGCGACCAGGCAGATATCACCGGAGTGACGACCCGCCATGCCTGTTCGGCTTCGTCGGCGCGGATAGACAGGGCCGGATTTCCGATCAGGACGTCGAGCAGGAGCCGTCCGTAGGCGGGTAGCTCGGGCGGGTGGATCGGTGCGGTCATGGTGACCGGCACCAGGGTGTCCACGGTGGTTCCGACGACTGTGAGGGCGAGGGTCAGGCTTTCGGGGTCGAGCGTGAATCGCAGTACGTTCGGTGAGGTCGTCCCGTGGTGGCCGAAGGGCATGTGGGGCACAGGACGGAAGTGGATCGCGACTTCTTTGCGGTCTGCGCCGAGGGCTTTGCCGGTGCGTAGTACGAATGTCGTTCCGGACCAACGCCAATTGTCGAGTGTCAGTTCGATTTCGGCGAAGGTCTCGGTGCGTCGTTGCGGGTCCACGCCACGTTCGTCGATATAGGAGGGGACCTGGCGATCGCCGATCGTGCCTGCGCTGTAGCGGGCTCGGCGGGTGCGCCGTGGTATGTCGTCGTCGGTCAGGGCGCGTATCGATCGCAGCACGTCGACTTTGCGGTCGCGCAGATCACGTTCGGACAGGGTGATCGGCGGTTCCATCGCCACCAGGCACAGCAGTTGCAGGAGATGGTTTTGCACCATGTCCTCGAGTGCTCCGACGTTGTCGTAGTACCCGGCCCGATCTTCGAGGGTGAGTGTCTCGTCCCAGATGATTTCGACTTTGGCGATGTGCGCGCTGTTCCAGAGGGATTCGAGCACGCGATTGGCCAGCCTGCTGCCGAGCAGGTTCTGCACGGTCGTCATCGCGAGGAAGTGGTCTACCCGGAAGACGGCCTGTTCCGGCACCAGGTCCGACAGCAGTCGGTTCAGTGCTTCGGCGCTGGCGAGGTCCTCGCCGAATGGCTTCTCCAGCACAATTCGGCTGCCGGTGGGCAGGTGCGCTTTGTGCAGCGTCTGGATTGCCGTGGCGAACAGTCCAGGCGCAAGCGCTAGATATACCGCCACCGGACCGTCACCGGCGATCGTTTCGGCCACCTCGAGCGGGTTCTGAATGTCGGCTCGCCGGTATCGTGCCGCGGCTGTGATCGCTCGTCTGCTGTCGCCTGCTGTATTGGAGGCATGCTGATCGAGTTGGTCGGCAGCCCATGCCCGGAATCGGCTGTCGTCCCAGTCTTTCAGATCGGCACACACGAGCTGGAAACTCGTGTCGAGGTGACCGGCCTCGTGCAGCGCGGCCAGCCCCGGCAGCAGGTAACGCCCGGTCAGATCACCCGTGCCGCCGAAGATGACAAGTCGCTGGATCATCGTGGGTCCGCCTTTGCGCGAGCGAGGTTCACGCCACTGGCGATGACGCCGATGTGGCTGAACGCCTGCGGGAAGTTGCCCATGAACGCGCCGGTCGAGGGATCGATCTGTTCGGAGAACAGGCCCAAGGTGCTGGCGCGGGCGCACAGTGAGTCGTAGAGTCGCTCAGCTTCCTCGATGCGGCCCTGCAGGGTCAGATTGTCGACCAGCCAGAAGCTGCACAGCACGAAGGCGCCCTCGTCGCCCGGCAGTCCGTCGGGCGATTCGTCGTGCAGATATCGATACAGCAACCCATCTCCGGCGTTCAGTCGATCGGCCACGGCGGCGGTTGTCGCCACCATGCGTGGGTGATCGGCGGGGACGACCTGCCGCAATGGCAGCGCGAGCAGGCTGGCATCCAGGGCTCCGCCGCCGTCGAGATGGGCACTCAGCGTCTGCGCCCGATCGTCCCACGAGCGTTTCATGATGGATTCGCGTATGTGGGCCGCGGTGGCGCGCCAGGTGCCGACGGGCCCGGGCAGAGCGAAACGCTCGCCGATCGATGCGGCTCGGTCCAGTGCGACCTGGCACAGCGCAGCGCTATAGGTGAACGCGCGGCCTTGGCTGCGCACCTCCCAGATGCCTTGATCCGGTTCCTCCCACGACCGACCGGCGGCATCCGCCAAACCTGCCAGGCTCGACCACAAAACAGGCTGTATCTCTCCGCCGGCGCGCAGCCACTGATCGGCGCAGTCGAGAATCTCGCCGTAGACGTCGTGTTGGCGTTGGTCGGTGGCGCCGTTACCCCAGCGGACCGGAGCCGAACGCCGGTAGCCCTCCAGATCGGTGTCCTGTGTCTCGTCGGGCACGGGGTCGCCATCGAGGTTGTACATGATGCGCGGCCGGTCGCTGCGTTCGAATGCGTCCAGGACCCAGCCGAGGAAGGCATCGGCCTCGCCGTGAAAGCCGATGCGACGCAGTGCGAATACGGCATAGGCCGCGTCCCGAATCCACACATAACGGTAGTCCCAGTTGCGGATACCGCCGATCGGTGCCGGGATCGAGGAGGTGGGTGCGGCGACAACAGAGCCGCTGACCCAGTGATCGCACAGTTTGAGGGTGATCGAGGCACGCCGCACGAGAGGTTGCTGCGGGCCGTCGTAGCTGCACCCGGCCAACCAGGATCGCCACGCACTCGCGGTGTCGTGCAGCATCGATAGGGCGTCGAACCGATGGTGGCGGTGGAACCGTCCCCAGGACAACACCAGTTCCAGCCGTTCTCCTTGTGCCAGGTCGTAGGTCCCGCGCAGGCCGGTCATCGGCCGATTGCCGCGCAGATGCAGCCGCAGGCCCGGTTGCGACTTCGCGCGGATTTCGAGACCGCTCAACACCGGCCGTACCTCGGCGCTGCCCCGCGGCGAGACATCCACGTTCAAGCGGACGTGTCCTTCGATGACGACCGCAGAGCGAACGAGTTCGGCGCGGTCCGCCGGGGCGTCGTCGCGGAGGTCGGCGCCGGAGCGGAGAACCATCGCATCGGTCAACTGGACAACCCCGGTGTCACAGCGCAGTTCTGTTTCCAGTATCCCGGTGTCGGGTTGATATCGCTGGCGGCCTTCGAGCAGATTCGCCGATGCGACGGTGAAAGACCCGCCGCGTGCGTGATCGAGTAGTCCGCAGAACAGTGGTTCGGCGTCGAACCGTGGAACGCACATCCAGTCGATCGCACCGTCCACGCCGACGAGGGCGGCGGCCGCGCCGTCTCCGATCAGCCCGTAGTCCTCAAGCGGGAGGTATCCGTCTGAGCGGCGAATCGGCCTGAACGGTGGATCGGGATCGTGCATCTCACCTCTTCCTCAGCAGAAAGAGCGCGAAGTGGCGGCGGTTCTCAGCCGAATCGAATCAGCACTTTCACCACATCGTCGAGTTTCTTGTCCGAGACCTCGAACGCCTGCTCCATGTCGTCGAACGCGAATTCGTGTGTCGTCATATGCGTCGGATCGACTCGGCGGGACTCCAGCACGCGAAGCAGACGCTCCATGCGCAGCCTGCCGCCCGGACACAGGCCTGTCGCGATCGTCTTGTCGGCCATGCCCACTCCCCATTCCACCCGGGGGATTCGGACGAATTCTCCGTCACCGAAGTATCCGACGTTGGATATCGTTGCGCCCGGCTTGGTGATCTTCACCGCGGTCTGGAAAGTGGCATCGGCGCCGAGCGCTTCGATCGCGGTATCGACGCCTTCGCCGCCGGTCAGCTCGAGTACCCGCTCGACCACATCTTCGCTCGTGAAATCGACGATTTCGTCGGCACCGTATCGGCGTGCCAGTGACTGACGCGCCGGTACCGACTCGACGCCGATGAGCAGACCAGCACCACGCAATCTTGCCCCTGCCGTTGCCATCAAACCCACCGGCCCCTGGGCCAAGACGGCCACGGTGCCGCCGATCGGGATGTTGCCTTTTTCCGCGCCCATGAATCCGGTCGAAAGCATGTCGGCGCAGTACACAGCCCACTCATCCGGGATACTGTCCGGGATGACGGCGAGATTGGCATCGGCATCGTTGACGTGAAAATACTCGGCGAAAACACCGTCTTTGGAGTTGGCGAACTTGAAGCCGCCGAGCGGTCCCCCCGATTGCGACGGGAACCCGTTCTGCGCGGCCGAATCGCTCCAATCCGGGGTGATCGCACCTGATAGGACACGGTCGTTCGGGCGGATGTGCTGCACCTCGCTGCCGACAGCGTGCACGACCCCCACAGCCTCATGACCCAAGGTCAGGTTCTCCCGCGGGCCGATACCACCCTTGACGGTATGCGAGTCGGACGTGCAAATAAGGGCTGTCGTAGTGCGAACGACGGCGTCGAATGGGCCAGGCTCCGGGACGGGCTTCTCGGTGAACCCGACCGACCCGATCTCTTTCATGACGAACGCCTTCATCGTCCTGCCTTCCCTAACGCTCCTATGGTCGTAGAACGGCATGTCGACGGCGAATCACGGCCAATTTAGCAGCTTCGCACCCAGCTGCGAACGATTGTTACCACCGCGCGACCTCTGTTGCGGGCCATGCACCGGCCACGATGCGGTCCGGGTGCTCGTGGGAGGCCCGCCACCATCGAGATCATCGATGGGGCAGGCGGGATTTCCAGCCACGCACTCGAGGACTACAAGGCTGATCTCTTTGCGGCCGAACGTATCTGGGACTCACAACGTGGGCACGCGTCGAAGTCCATCCGAGAAGCGGCTATCACCTACGCCTGACAGCACTTACGGCGGTGACGAGCGCTACCGCTGTCGATGACACGACCCGTGACCCGATGCGGGCGGCGCTCGAAGAGTGCGATACCGACCACATCATCCGGTCCACACCACCGAGGGAAACACCGAGTCCAGATCGTCGGGTGCCTTCTCATCGGTTTTCGGCGGTGATGCCAGGGGGCGTGCGGACGTTTCCACCCGCACGCCACCGATCATCTGCAGCGGCTGACGAAATCACCTGCGTAGCAGTGGAACTGGCCGTCAGAAAGCTGCAGCCGATGCGCCGCCGCCAACTCGCCCGCGAAAGTTACTGCACCCGTGCGTATTTCTGCCCCGGTTGGTGGGGACGACTGCTACCTCGTCAACTTCGGCAACCTGTGCGGACTGTACGCATCGCTGGGATCCGTTGCGCCACAGCGGTCGTACTCCACCGCCGAGTTCGCCGTCCACGGACCGACCGAGTCCGATCTGCGAGCGTGGTTCGTGCCGTGCGGCGACCGGTCCTCACGACGGGCCGCTGCTCACAAGTCCCGCAGCAGGATGCCGGTAGGGGGCAATGCCGATGTTGGCGTCGGATAGTAGTTCGGCCAGGCCGACTTCCAGGTGTTCGGCGGTCCTCCGCAAACCGATCGCCACCGTTCGCGCGGGGGTGTCCGCGCTGCTTTCTAGTCGGATCGGGGCGATGGCCATCCCGTCGATATCGATGCGACAGATGTATGCCGAATCCTCCGCCGACTGGTCTGGGCAGGGCCTCCCGATTGTCACGAGGACCCGCTTGCCACCAACGGCGAGGGTTCTGGTTGCCAAGACCGAACCGCTCCCGGAAGTCATGGCGCCACACTATGGCGGTCCGGTTGATTGCCAGCTATTCGACAGCGTGGCGACACGCCCGAGCACGCATGTGCGCGGCACCGGGCGCCATGCGCTCAACTTTCGACAATGCCCTGTCGCCAACGAAGGCGAACGGATCGCGAGTTGTGGCTAGATCAGGCGCTACCGGCCGGGACCGCCGTGGGACTCATCTGCCACGCCTGTGCCAGGGTGTCCTTCAATTGGCGCTTCTGCCCGCGCACACTGACGCTATCGGTCCGCCGTGGGGCAAGTGCCTCGTCGAGCATTTGCAGGAACCGTCGGCGGGTCACACCGAAGGTCACGAGCAGCTCGGCGGCGGTGGCACCGCCGAACGGCGCCCATCGGATCGCAAAGGTGACCAGGGATTTCGCCGCCGTGTCGAGGGCCTTCGCGCCCGCCATGAGTTCACACTGGCGCAGCGATGTCCGCACCCACCACGCGTCGAAGCGATTCTCGACCTCGCGGCGATGGGTCGACCGCACATCGATCGAAACATTCTCGTGTTGGGGCGCGGGTCGCACGTCGGCATCCGAATCGGGCTCCGCCGGGCAGACTGTGAACACCGGGAAACGATCCACCCGAGGATGTGGCTCGAATCGCACCCGGACCGGTTGATCCGAAACAGGTGCGACGTCCCCTTCGATCGTCGCGTACACCCACGGACCCTCATCGAGTTCCACAATGGCGATCGTCAACGGCACAACCTGGGTGTGCGGTCGGCTCACACTTCGGTGTACGAGCCGCCACGACACGATCGAACCGAGACCCGAGGATGGCGACCATTCGAGGTCCCAGGACCGACACGACGAGCATTCGGCGGTCAGCGGGGGGAACAACTTGTTACATGGCCCGCAGCGCCGAATCATCATGGTGTTTTCGGCCGTGACGGGTTTGCTGGATTCGTATCGGTGCTCGTATCTGTGCTCGGACATGGAAACCTCGGTGTGATAGCCATGAATGCTGTCTCCACCGAGGATCGCCTCCGCGTCCCCACGACACGAGGGTAGAACTACCATGGGTATACCCATTTTTGCCGAGCGGTCCACTCCGACAGATGCTGTTTGCCCAGGTCGATCGGCTATCCCAGGCGGTGCGTTCGCGCGGTCCATGCGGCTATCTGGGCCCGCGAGGAGTAGCCGAGTTTGCAGAGGATGTTTTCCAGATGCCGGTCGATGGTGCGCGGCGACAGCACCAGCCGTGCGGCGATCTGTCGGTTGCTCAGCCCCTGCGTGACGAGTTCGGCCACCTGCCGCTCACGGGTGGTGAGCATGGTGTCCTCCTGCTCGTCCGGCTCCTGGACGGTCTGGCTCGGGTCGAGTGCGTAGTTGATCGCCTGCGCGAGGTCCAGCGCCGCACCGCGCGCTCTTTCCGCCCGCTGGTCCGTCGGCCGCAGCGATTGGGCGAGGGTGCGCTCGCAGGCCGAGTGCTGTGCACCAAAGTGCGGTCCGAACGCCGCGAGCGATCCGCCGATCCGCCGCCACACCGATTCGATCGCACCCATCAGTCGCGCCGCATGCCGGTATTCGCCGCGGGCGGCGGCGATCCAGGCCAGCACCTCCATGATCAGCGGCGCGCCCACATGGTCATTGAATTCGCGCTGGATCTCGAGTGCGGCGCGCTCCGATTCGGTCGCGCTGTCGTATTCACCACAGACGTACTGGTGGTAGCCGAGGGCCCAGAGTGCAAGCGATTTGGTATACCGCTCGCCCCGCTGGTCGGACAGCTCGATGCCCTGACGGGCCCTCGCGCCCGCGCTGCGGTCCCTGGCGTGCGCTTGGGCACTGGCGAGCTGGAACAGGGTCATACGGACCGCTTCGTCATCGTCGGCGTAGTCATCGAGGGTCTGCTCGAAGGCGGCGATGGCCGGTGCGAGATGTCCGCGGAACAATTCCGCTGTGCCGCGCAGGCAGCTCACCCAGGCCAGTGCGTGGCGGTCACCCACTGCCGCCGCGCCCGCCGCGCATTCGTCGAGTGCCTCGTTGGCCGCCTCGTATTCGCCCTGTAGAAATCGCACCCACCCTGCGACCCATAGCGCGGAGATCCGGCCCGGACAGGTGTCGTCCGTGACGCGCAGTGCCTTATCGATCCACCGCCGGCCCTCACCGAGATATCCGTCGGCGGTCCAGTGATAGCGCAGGGCAGTGACAAGTGCCAGCGCTTCGCGGCAGGCGGTCGGCGTGCTCGTCGCCCAGTCCAGCGCCGTTCGCAGGTTCTCGCGTTCGGCACGCAACTCGGCCAGCCCGGCGGCTTGACCAGGGCCGCTCCAGGCTTCGGCGATTTGCTCGGCGAGTGCGAGGTAGTGGTCGCAGTGCCGCTTGCACAGGGCGCCGGTCTCGTCGCGTTCGACCAGCCGTTGCCAGCCGTATTCACGGATCGTTTCCAGCATCCGATACCTCGGCGGGCCGTCGGTCGGTACGGGCGCCAGAATCGACTGCGCGACCAGGTGGTCGACCAGGTCCAGAATGCATTCACGCGGCAGATCAGGACCAGCGCAGACGCCCTCGGCAGCGGTCAGGGTGAATCCGCCCGCGAACACCGAAAGCCGCTCCCACAGCAGCTGCTCGGTCGGGAGGCACAGCTCATAGCTCCAGTCGATCAGGGCTCGCAGCGTTCGCTGCCGCGGCACGGCTGCTCGGATAGAACCGGCCAACAGCATGAACCGGTCCTCGAGTCGGTCCAGCACCGCCGATAGCGACAGCGACCGCAGCCGGGACGCGGCGAGCTCGATGGCGAGCGGAATCCCGTCCAGACGCTCGCAGACCCGCACCAACACATCCGCATCGCGTTCGGTCAAAGTCAAGTCGGGGCGCACCGCCCGAGCACGCTCTACCAGCATGGTCGGCGCATCGTAGGCGGCCAGCGCGCCGAGCGTCACCGGATCGTACGGGCTCGGCATCGACAGCGTCGGAACCGTGTACACATGCTCGCCGGCGACGCCGAGCAACTCGCGACTTGTGGTCAGAATCCGCAGTCCGGCACAGGATCGCAGCAGCAGATTGCAGAGTGCGCTGCACGCGTCGATCAGGTGTTCGCAGTTGTCCAGCACTATCAACGCCTGCAGATCGGCCAGGTGCTCGACGAGCTGGTCCTCGATGGACCGGTTCGACATGTCCACGATCGCCAGGCTGGTCAGCACCGTTTGCGCCACCAGATCGGGATCGCCTACGGCGGACAGGTCGACCATCCATACTCCGTCCGGGAACGACCGGCCGGAAACAGCTGCGACCTCGCTGGCGAGCCGAGTCTTTCCGACACCGCCCACACCGGTGAGCGTGACCAACCGCGCCGACGCGAGCAGCTCCCGGACCTCGCGGATCTCCCGTTGCCGTCCGACGAAACTTGTCACCGCGAATGGCAGGTTACCGGCCACGCGAGTGGGCCTACTTCGCCCCATGAGACCCAATCTAACCGTGCCAGGGCCTGCGCGAGGGCCCTGTTTGCGAAGGTCGTCCACCAAGCGATTGCTACCCCACCGACCCGACGCGCCGGGCGCGGTATGTGCCCTGAGCATGCGCGAGCTGCGTATTTGGGTGGTCGAGTGGGTGTTTCTACCCATGTTCGCGCGTGCCGGATCTGTGAGGCTCAGTCATGCAGTTGCGAGCAGGAGGTCGACCTTGACATCTCACCGAGCGTGCCCGATCGATGAGGGTCGCGAAAGGTATGAGCTACATCTACGACAACCGGGGGTCGGCGATGGATAACGTATGTCGAACCGAAGCCGACGGTCTGCGCGTGACGTGGCGGTTGATCCAGGATCGACTGATCTCGATCATCGCCGTGCACGACGCATCCGATGCCTCGCCGGTTCTCTCGTTCGGCCCCGCCGCCTATCCAGATCTCGTGCAGGCGCGAGAACTGCATCCGGGACTGACCCAGCTGTGGGACGCGGTGCGCCGCGACTTCTGGAACACCCTTATTCCGCCACGTCGGAATAAGACTGTTCAATGGCAACGGTCGTGACGGCTGTTGCGCGCCCCGAAGCCTCCTCGCCGTTCGTCGAAACATCCAACCAGGCAAGTATCGGAACTCGAATCGCCCATCCGCTGCTGCGCGGCACAGTCGGACTCGGGTTGGCTGCCCTGGCGTGGATCGCCGACTGCGATCAGCTCGACCACCTGCTCTTGCTCTGCCGTCTCATCGAACTACCGGCTGCCGCGCTCGTCGCCCCGAGCGGCACTCGACGCTGGACGGTTCGGTTGCGAAACTTCCGCGCCGAATGGTTGTGGCACGACGAACTCGCCGACCCGCGGCAACGACAAGATTCGGCACTGCTGTACTTCCACGGCGGCGGGTACTTCTGCTGCGGCCTGAATACCCATCGACGTCTCGTCGCCAAAATCGGACGTGCCAGCGGGATGCCCGCTTTCAATGTCGACTACCGACAGTTACCCGGCGCGCATTTCACGGAGAGTCTCGATGACGCCGTCGCGTCCTATGAATACCTGCTTGAGCAGGGATTCCAACCCGAGCGGATCATCGTCTCCGGTGACTCGGCCGGCGGCGGGCTCGCCTTCCGGCTGGCGCTGGCGACCAGGGAGCGTGGATTGCCGATGCCCGGTGGTATCTCCGCGATCGCACCCTGGGCCGACTTCGACTCGACGACCCGCAACGCCCACCCCAACCGGCACAGCGATTCCTACATCCCCTCTCGGGGCATCGAACTGATCACGCGGCGCGGCGTTGCCCGCGACGGCGAACTCGACCCGGCATGGTCGCCGGTCAATCACGACTTCACCGGTCTACCACCGGTCCTGATCCAGGTCGGCTCGACCGAATGCCTGCTGCCCGACGCCGAGATGCTGGCGCTACGCTGCGTCGAAGCGGATGTCCCGGTTCAGCTGCAGGTCTGGGATCGCGCGCCGCATGTGCACCACATCGCCTCGGATCTGCTCTCCGATGCCCGAGCCGCGATTCGCGACCTGGGTCGGTTTCACCGCGAGGTGATCGCCGACTCCTGATACACGGTCCACCGAACACTCCCCATGTGTCTCCATCCAGCAATACGGTGCTGTCATGACGAACCCCGAAGAGGCGAGTGCTCGTCGATCGCGCGTGCGGGTCTGGCTCGCACCAGCGGTTGTGGTGTCGTTGCTGATGGCTTTGCTGGCCACCATGTACCTCGCGTATGTGGTCGATCCGGCGAAGCATCTGCACGGCTTCCCGATCGCGCTGGTCGATCAGGACAGCGGGGATGTGATCGGCGGTAAGCCGACCAATGTGGGCAAGCAGATCAGTGATGCGCTGGTGCAGCAGACGCCGAGCGACAAGATCGATCTGCGGGTGCTCGGCATCAACGAGGCGCAGCAGCAACTGAATTCGGGCAATGTGTACGGGGCGATCGTCATTCCGAGCGATTTCACCAAGCGGCTCGGCATTTTCGCCGCCGCCAGCGTGCTGCCCGGTGATGTCACCCAGCCGATCATCACGGTGTACACCAATCCGCGCACCGGGTCGTTCGCACCGCAGGTCGTGCAGACGGTGGCCGGGAACGCACTCACGCAGGCGAATCAGACAGTCGGCAAGCAGCTCACCGAGACCGTGCGGACCCAGCTGCAATCGTCCGGATCGGCGCCGGAATTGGTCGGCCTGAGTCGGCTGATGCTGGCCGAGCCGATCGATGTGGTCGTCACCCCGTTCCATCCACTGCCATCGGGTACGGGCGGCGGTCTGACGGCCTTCTTCTACACCATGATGGTGCTGTTGGCCGGATTCACCGGCGCCATGGTGATCAACGGGATGGTCGATTCATCGCTCGGTTTCGCACCCACCGAATTCGGTCCCTGGTACGTGCACTATCCGCCGACGCCGATTTCCCGATTGGGAACGCTGCTGCTCAAGTGGGGCGTGATCACCGGTACCGCACCGGTAGTGGCCGGGATATTCATGGCGGTCGGGCATTGGCTCGGTATGCCGATCGAGCGGCCGCTGCTGCTGTTCCTCTACAGCACCATGGCGATCATCGCGGTCGGCGTCACGGCACTGTCGATCGTGTCGGCGCTCGGCACCGCTGGTCTGCTGGTCAACCTGATCCTGTTCATCGTGCTCGGCCTGCCATCCTCCGGCGGCACCATCCCGATCGAGGCGATCCCGAAATCCGTTGCCTGGCTTGCCGATTTCGAACCGATGCATCAGGTGTACCTCGGCATCAGGGCCATCCTGTACTTCAATGCCGACGGTTCCGCCGGACTGAGCCGCGCGATCTGGATGACGCTGTTCGGCCTGGTCATCGGACTGCTCCTCGGCGGCGTCGTCACTCGGTACTACGACCGGAAAGAACTGCACCGCGCACCGGCGAGGAGTTGATGTCGGTCAGTACCAGTGGTGTTGCTGCCAGAACGCCCAGGCCCCGTCGGGGCTGCCGTAGCGCTCGTTCATGTAGTCGTAGGTCCAGCGGATTTGGGTGAGCGGGTTGAAGCGCCAGTCGGCGCCGTGGGTTTGCATCTTTTCAGCGGGCAGTGCTTGGCCGAGGCCATAAGCGCCGCTTTCCGGGTTCATGGCGAAGACGTCCCAGCCGCTTTCGTGGGTGATGACGGCGTCGAAGGCTGGGAATTGGTGGAGCGGTACGACGGTCAGGGCCAAGGCTCTGGTGCCCAGCCGGATCAGCGAGAGTGTGAGTCCGGCAGGGGTGGCACCAGTGTCGTATTGGCTGGCCGCGGGCGTGACGGTCTCGTCGGTCTCTTCGACGGACGTAGCGGCGTTGCCGTCGGTCTCTTCGACGGGCGTAGCGGCGTCGCCGTCGGTCTCTTCGACGGACGTCGCAAACAGATCAGTCCGGTCGTTGGTGGCCGTTGCGCTGCTCTCGCTCAGACCATCTGCGGGCGTTGCGGCACCGTTCGGAGCATTGGCGAACGTGACGACGCTGTCGCCCAACCCTTCGGCAACGGCTGGACCGGCACAAACCATTAGTGCACCGACCGCGATGGCGGCCGCGACAACGCGCAGCATCGATTTCGCTCCTTAGATGTGTTTGCCTTCCGTATCGATGGGTGTCATGGGCTCGTGTGGATCAGTTCGTTCGAATGGTCAAACCCGGATTGTCTTGCAGCACAGTGCTGATCGGCTGACCGAGAAGTAGCGGGACGTGGCCGCAGCCGAGATCGAACGGGGAGCTCTCGGTGACGATGGCGCTACTGAGGCCGAGTGCCTTGGTGCCCGCGACGATCGGTCCGCCGCTGTCGCCGCGCTGGCCGCACAGCGCGGCGTAGAACATATTCTCGATCTTGACCGGCTGGTCGCCGTGGCCGGGGACGCCGCGCAAAAGGCCTCGCTGCCCGGCCACCAGCACTGTCCCGCAGGAATATCCGGACGTGAAGCCGGTTTTGCAGACGGCCGCTCCGACAACCGGTTCGGTGGTTCCGTCGATGCGCAGGACATCCGCACCGGCGGCTCGCGACTGTCCAGCATCGCCAGCGGTCACCTTCACGTCGGGCGCCTGCGCCGGTGCATCCATTTTCTGGGTGGACACCAGATTGTTGCGGAAGCGCGGCGCGAACGTCTCGTTGATACGCACGATCGCATAGTCCTTGGGCGCGAACTGGGAGACCGCGAATTCACCGATCTCGGTGCCGAGCTGCCCATTCTTCAATTCGTAAACCCGTTGCGGCTCAGTGGTTTTCGTGGACGGCTCGACAAGATTGTTCGGATCGCAGTGCCCGGCGGTGATATTCACGGTATCGCCGCTCGCGTCGGTGGCGTTGAAGCCGAACGAGCACCTGTGCGCCTTTCCGTCGACCTTCATGCCGAAGGGCTGGCCGCCGATGATGTCACCATCGGCTTCGATACCCGCGATCGCCTGGATGCCGACGGTCGAGTCGTCGGGTCGGGCTTCCGGCAGTACCGCCGTCACCGACTGGATCGGCCCGACATCGGTCGGCAACTGCACGTCATCGGCCAGGCGAACGGCGAAACTGTTGGTCACTACGTCGATGCCGTAACCGACGATCGACTCGACGACGGTGCTGGACTGCCCGGATAACCAACGTTCGAAGGCGATGCGGCGGGCATCGAGGGTGCGTTCACTGTTGGCGACGGTTTCCACCGTGAATCCGGCCTTTTCGGCGACGGATTTCGCATCGGCGGCATGCTCGCCCTCGGTGAAGGAGACGATGGGGCGGTCGTCATTCATCCGGATTCCGGCGAATATGTCCGGGTACCCGGCCCGGGCCTGCTGTGCGAATTCGGCCAGCCGCCGGGCGCTTTCGGCGCGTGCGAGATATTCGTGCGCACTGATGCCGAGGTCGCTTTCGACGGCAGCGATCAGTCCGGGCGGCAGTGGGGCGCTGGCGGGCTGCGGCGCGGCCGCTGCCGGATACGCGATCGAACCCGCCATGGCCAATGCCGCACAGCAGCCGAGCGCCGACCGCCGTCCGCGAATACCCGACACCATCGAGCCGCCTCCTGACTACGCGCCGAATTATTCGATGACGCTATGTCACATGCGTCACAAAACGGACTATTTGGATCCGTAGCGTGTCGGTGTCCGCGCTGGTCAACGGCCGATGCCTACGTCGGACACCTACACCCCGCTATGCCAAGCCGAGTCCGTGCGCAAGGACCGGCCACGATTGCTTCAATTCGTCTTCCCAATAACCCCAAGAGTGCGTGCCCTGATCGAAGTCATAGGTTGCCGGAATATCGAGCGATATCAGTTTCGCCTGCAAATTCTTCATGCAGTAATTGGCGGCTGCCTCGATTGCGCCGCCGAGCAGCACCTGATTCGTCAGTCCGTCGAGGCCGGGTTCGACATGGGCTCCGTTCAGCGTGTCATACTTTCCGGGCAGGCCATTGCCCGACGAAAGATAGAGATCGATGCCGCGCAATTTATCGGCGTTCAGATATGGATCGTTTTCCGTCCATTCAGGCGAACCGACCGGGCCCCACATATTTTCCGAGTTTCCACCGCCCCAAGCGATCACGAGCTTCAGGAACCTGGAACCGATCGGATCGCTTGTCTGCGCGCAGCCGCTATATGCGGCGGCCGCCCGGTAGAGGTCGGGTCTGGCGATGGGCAATGCCAATACCGTTGCGGTGGAAGCGGAAATTCCCGCGATCGCATTGACGCCGTTGGTGCCGAGTGCGGCGTTGATCAGCGGTGGCAATTCCTCGGTCAGGTAGGTCTTCCATTTATTGCGACCGAGTACCGGATCGTCCTCGCGCCAGTCGGTGTAATAACTGAACCTGCCACCGATCGGCTGGACCAGGTTGACATTCTTATCCGCCATGAACTGACGCGCATCGCTCTGTGCCTGCCACGATGCGTCGTCCTGGCCGCCGCCCGCGCCGTTCAGCAGATACAGGGTCGGGCGGGGAACCGAGCCGTCCGCTGGGCGTTGGACCTCCACCGGGAATTCGGCGTCCATCGCCGCAGAATAAACCTGAAGTCGGATATATCGCTCGTCGATGTACTCGACGCCGGTTATACGCGAACCATCCTCCGACGCCGTATCCGTGGAAATCGCTGTGGACGTGGTGGCCTGGTCGGCAAATGCCGAGGGCGCACCTAGCGCCGTGCCGACAAGCATCCCCGCCAACGCGATGCCGACTACCGATCTGGATACTCCTCCGATTTCACCCCTGTTCATACCCAAGCTTTTAGCATCGAGGTTCCGTCCGGTGCTGCACCGACACGTCGTCGACAGGTTCGAATCCAGGTACGGCCGCGGTGTACCGGCGTTAATATGTCAAGCGCGCCACATCGCCCGGATGGCTGGTTGTGTGCGTGGCATTGGGAAGCACCACATCTGTGTCGGTGCCGCATCAAGAGTCGGCGACGCGGACCCGCGTGACCCGCTCTTCCACGAGTGGTCGGGGACCCGGTGGCTGGAGAAATGCCATGACCCAAACAATGAGTTCAGACTTCCGAGCACTGCGATCCGCGATGGGCGGGCCGGTATTCTCTCCTGCCGACGCGGGTTATGACCACGCCCGCTCCATCTGGAACGGGGCCATCGACCGGCGGCCCGCGGTGATCGCGCAGTGCCTGTCCCCCGAGGATGTGGCCGCGGCCTTGGCTTTCGCGAGGGAGCACGATCTCGAGGTGGCCGTGCGCGGCGGTGCCCACGCCTACAGTGGCACGGCGGTCTGCGACGGCGGCATCATGATCAATCTCGGCGTGATGAACACCGTGGTGGTGGATCCGGCGACCAGTAGTGCCCGGGTCGGCGGCGGCGCGACCATGGCGGATATGGATGCGGCGACCCAGGTGTTCGGACTGGCCGTGCCCGGCGGGGTGATCAGTGATACCGGCGTCGGCGGTCTCACCCTCGGTGGTGGCATGGGTTGGCTGACCCGGGTAGCCGGGCTCTCGATCGACAATCTCATCTCGGCGCAGGTCGTACTTGCCGACAGCCGCATCGTGCGGGCGTCCGACAGCGAGAATTCGGACCTGTTCTGGGCGCTGCGCGGTGGTGGTGGAAACTTCGGCGTCGTCACCGAATTCGAATATCGGGCGCATCAGATCGGGCCGGAAGTGCACGTCGGGATCTTCTTCTGGCCGCTGACGGATGGGCTAGCGGCACTACGGCTGGTTCGTGAGTTCATCCCGACGATGCCGCCAAGGTCGGGCGTGCTGGTCGGCGTCGGGCTATCGGCGCCGCCGCAGCCTTTCGTGCCGGATCAGTACCACTTCGTGCCGGGCCATGCCCTTATCGTCGCCGGTTACGGCACCGCAGAAGAACACGCCGAAATGGTGGCGCCGATCCGCGATGCGCTCACCCCGCTCTTCGAATTCATTACCCCGATGCCCTTTACCGGATTGCAGTCGATGCTCGACGGGGCGGCGCCGTGGGGGATCCACGGGTATGAGAAGGCGCTCGATCTCGACGACTTCTCCGATGAAGTGATCGCGGTGCTGGCCGAGCAGGCCGGGAAGAAGACATCGCCGCTGTCGTTCATGCCGATCTTCGCGCTCGACGGCGCCTTCACCGCTGTCGGCGAGGAGGACACCGCTTTCGGCGGCGCGCGCTCGGCGCACTACGTCTGCAATATCGAAGCCGCCGCCCCGGACGCCGAGATATTGGCCGCCGACCGGGCGTGGGTGCGCTCGACCTGGGAAGCGCTGTGCCCCTTCGCCTCCAACCAGGGCGGGTACGTCAACTTCATGGCGGAGGCGGGTGAGGACCGTGTTCGCGCGTCTTATGGACCAGCCAAATACGCGAAACTGGCCGACATCAAGACCGAATACGACCCAGGGAACGTCTTCCACCGCAACGCCAATATCAAGCCGGGCTGATCAGGCGGCGAGTTTGGCCCGGGGTGCTCGGGCAATTACCGGTGATGTCACCGCTGCTGACCGGTGGCCTTCGGGGTCAACGAGAAGGGAGCCCGACGATGGGATTTGCCGAGCAACAGCAGGACGTCCCCGGTGTGCAGACGCTGATGGAACCGGTGCCGGACTGCGGTGAACGCAGTTATCGCGGCAGCGGCAAGTTGACCGGGAAGGCGGCGGTCATCACCGGCGCGGACAGCGGCATCGGCCGGGCGGTGGCGATCGCATTCGCCCGCGAAGGCGCCGATGTGGTGATTTCGTACCTCAACGAGCACGACGACGCGCGCGAGGTCGCCGACTTCGTCCGGGAGGCAGGACGCCGCGTCGTCACGATCGCGGGAGACGTATCCGAGCCCGAACACTGCCGCGCGGTGATCGATGCCGCGGTCGCGGAATTCGGGAAGGTGGATGTCCTGGTGAGCAACGCCGCCTATCAGATGACCCACCAGACCGTGGAGGAGGTCAGCGATGAGGAATTCGACTACACCTTCCGCGTGAATGTGAACGCCTACTTCGCCCTGGTGAAGGCCGCATTGCCGCATATGGCACCGGGATCGTCGATCATCGGTAGTTCCTCGGTGAATTCCGATATGCCCTCGCCGACGCTCGCGCCCTACGCCGCGACCAAGGCCGCCATCGCGAATCTGTCGGCTAGTCTCGCACAGCTGTTGGGCCCCAAGGGAATTCGGGTCAACAGCGTGGCGCCGGGCCCGATCTGGACCCCGTTGATCCCGTCCACGATGCCGCCGGAGAAGGTGGCGCACTTCGGTGACGACACTCCACTCGGCCGGGCCGGACAACCCGCCGAGCTCGCCCCGACCTATGTGCTGCTCGCCAGCGACGACGGAAGCTACATCTCCGGAGCACGCGTCGCGGTCACCGGCGGTCGTCCGATTCTGTGAGCTCGCTGCGGGCCGCAGCAGTTTTGAACCGCGGTTGTTCGGAGGCGGGATCCCACCCGGCGCGGGTCAATTCGGTTGCGGCGCAGTCATGTTCGTTGCCGGAGGAGAATTTTCTGCTGGGGCCGGGCGCCGTTGACCAGCCCCAGCAGCGGGTCAGCCCGCGGCGGCCGTGCGGGGATCGGCGCGCTGGACCACGTCGGCGAGTAGGGCGTTGAAGCGGTCGGCGGCCTCGATATTGCCGAGGTGGCCGGTGGGCCAGACCTGGTAGTCGGCGAGATGGCCTGCTTCGGACAGGGCCGCGACGATCGGGCGCGACATGCGCTCGGGCAGCAGGTGATCCTCGGCGCCCGCGATGACGGTGGTCGGCACCGTCAGGTGCTTCGCGGCATCGCCCAGGTCCAGGCCGGCGAGGGCGGCGGCGTGCAGGCCGCGGGTGAGCGGACGACACGAGCGCACGATGCCGAGCGCGAAGTCCACCTCGTCGCGGGTGGCGGGCTTGGACATCACCCGGGCCTTGAAGACCGCGCTGACCGGCCAGCCGCCCGGCAGCGGAATCGGCGCGGCGAGTGCGGTTTCCGCGATGACGAGCGGGACACGGACGCTGGCTCCGAGGACTGTCAGCGGTCGATTGGCCACCATGAGCGGCTTGTTGAACAGCGGAAGCAGATCGGTTTCGTAGCGGATATCGCTGGCCGCGGTATTGGCCATGATGACGGCGGCGGCGCGTCGAGTGACCTGTTCCGGATAGCGAGATGCCCACGCCTGCAAGGTGATTCCGCCCATGCTGTGTCCGACGAGGACGGCGCGCTTGCCGAGCGGGACGGCGGCCTCGAGCACGGCTTCGAGGTCGTCGGCCAATGTCTGCGCGCCGGGGCCGGTGCTGCCGAGGGTGCTCTCGCCGTGGCCGCGCTGATCGTAGGCGAGCACGCGGTAGCGGTCGGCGAAGGCGTTGATCTGCGGGTTCCAGTACTCGATGCAGCAGCTCCAGCCGTGGATCAAGACGATGACATCGCCGTCGGCGGGACCGTAGGCATGAACCCTGAGCTTCGCCCCGTCCCGGGTGCTGACCGGGATGATCTCGGGTGTGGCGGCGGGCTTGTTGAGCGACGCGGTCCGGTATGTCCGGGACCGGAGTCCGGCACGGTAGGCGGCGGTCAACGGTTCGTCTCCGCGCACTTCAGCCAGCGTCCTCATCGACTTGACCAGCATTTGAGCACTCCTTTGTGTCAGCCGCCACAGTACAGTGCAAGCTGAGTGCTTGCTACTGCTAGCGCTCCCAGTGACGGTAATCCTGGCTCTATCGGGTGGATACCCGAAATTAGGTCGGCCAATAGTCCTTCATGAAGAAACACGAGCACGAGCCGCTTCTTCTTGGATATCGCCCGCGCCTGAGCCGCCCGTTACCACGGCTGCCCACCCGTTAGCCCCCACTTCCCTGCCTCGCCCGCAATCGCGGTCCGACCCCGAAATCGCGCACTGGTTCTCGCGGTCGGGCCGGGTTCTCGGCGTCCACATCCGAGCGGAGCGTGCAGCTCTACGCGCTTGCCCGTGGTTCCCCAATGGTGCGAAGCGCGCGGCGGTCGGAGATCAGCTGGGCGCGAGGAAGTCGGCGATATCTTCCGGCATGACCAGGCAGACCTGGTCGTCCGGGTGGAAATCGCCGGGGACGTCGCGGCGGTTGGGAGCGCGGACGAAAACGACCACAGACGATCCGTCTCCGGAATCTATTTCGACCGCGACCGAGCCGGAGAAATCGTTGTCCTGGGGTGCGTACCAGTGGCCCACATGCCCGAATTCGAGCTTGCGAGCCGCGCTGCCCCCGAAACCGTCGAGCCGGGTAACACCAGCGGCGTCCACGCCGCGAAATTCTACTCTAGCTGCGGAAACGTCGGACGGAATCGATCATGTCGGTGGCTGCTGGTGGCGGCGGCCGGGCGGTCGCGGCTACCGTTGATCGTTGTGGAGATGAGGCACCCGGCACCGGTCGCGCCCCAGGCGCATCCGGACCCGGCACCGCAGACCGAACCGGCCGCGGAGCCGAGGCGCACCGGGCTGCGCGCCATGGGGTGGCCGCTGGTTGCCGCGGGCGTCGGCGTCGGAGCCGCGCTGCTGCTGCATTTCCGCGATCCGCACGGCGAGGGTTCCTACGGAATCTGTCCGGTCTACGCGCTGACGGGGTGGTATTGCCCGGGCTGCGGCGGCATGCGCGGCATGCACAATCTGACCGACGGCCGAATTCTCGATGCGATACACAGCAATCTGCTCGTGCTGCCGCTGGTGCTGGCCTTCGTGCTGTGGATCGGCGACTGGTCGATCCGGGCCTGGCGCGGTGAGCGAATGCGACTACCCGGGCTGAGCCGCACCACGATGTGGGTGTTCTTCGCGCTGCTCATCGGCTATTCGGTGCTGCGAAATACACCGTGGGGGACCTGGCTCACGCCGGTCTAGCCGATTTTCAGGCAGGCTTCGTATATGAGTGATTCGCTGAAGGAACGCGTGCGGGCGAAACTATTGCGCCAGCTCGCCGAGGATGGCATGCCCGACTCGGAACAGGATGATCCGCGCCTGATCTCGGTCGAGTCCGATCTCGATACGCTGAACAGCGTCACCGATGACGACCCGTTGGTGGAGGAACTGGCCGCGCGCTACTTGGTCTTCTGACGGCGCCTCAGCGCGATTTCGTGTCGACCTGCCCGCCGGAGGGCGGCAGTTGCGGCAGCGGCTCACTGAGCAGCCACGCATCCCAGAGCGGCCGCAGCGGCACCAGGCTGTAGTGGCCAGCCAGATCGGTGAATTCCTCCGTGGTGACCGAGCCGTGCCGGTAGCGGATCGTCCACTCGCGCAGCAGATCCCAGAAGGCGAGTTCGCCGAGTTCCAGGCGCAGCGTATGCAGGGTGAGCGCGCCGCGTTTGTACACGCGGTCGTCGAACATACGTCGCGGGCCGGGGTTGCCGATGATGATGTCCTGTGGTTCACGGGACAGGTTGTGTCGGGCGGCCCGGGCCATTTGGTCCGCGGTGGGCCCGCCCGCGGCTTCGGACCAGATCCATTCGGCGTAACAGGCGAAGCCTTCGTGTAGCCAGATGTCACGCCACTGCCAGATGGTGAGGCTGTTGCCGAACCACTGGTGTGCGAGTTCGTGTGCGACAAGGCGTTCCGCGCCGCGGCGGCCGTCGCAATGGTTGGCGCCGAAGATGGAGATGCCCTGCGCCTCGATGGGGATTTCCAGTTCGTCATCGGTGACCACGACCGTGTACCCCTCGAATGGGTACGGGCCGAACTTCTCGGTAAAGAGTTCCATCATCTGCGGTTGACGCTGGAAGTCGTGGTCGAAGTTGGCGCGCAGCCGGGACGGGATGACGGCCTGCATCGGCACCGAACCGCGCGGGGCATCGATGCGGTGCTTGCGGTACGGTCCGATCTGGATGGTCGCCAAGTAGCTCGACATCGGTTCAGGCTGGTCGTATACCCAGGTGGTCTGACTGGCCTTGGTCTGCTTGCGCACCAAGGTGCCGTTGGCGAGCGCGTAGTACGGGGTGTCGGTGGTGATCGAAATCCGGTAGCTGGCTTTGGAACTCGGGTGGTCGTCACAGGGGAACCAGGACGCGGCGCCATTGGGCTGACTTGCGACCAGCGCGCCCTCGGTCAGTTCCTCCCAGCCCACCTCGCCCCACGGCCCGCGCACCGGCTTCGGCAGCCCGGCGTATTGGATGACCAGCTCGAGCACCCCGCCCGCCGGGATGCGGTGCTGCGGCGTGATGACGAGCTTGCCGTGCTGGTGCGAGTATTTCGCGGCCTTGGTGCCGTTGACGAGCACCTTGGACACGGTGAGCGACTGGGACAGGTCGAGTGCGAAACGGTCACGGACGGCCTCGGTCACCGCGATGATCCGAGCTCGGCCTGCCATGCGATTACTGGCGACCTTATACGTGATCTCGAGTTCGTACCGCGATACCCGGTAGCCCCAATTCCCGTTCTGCGGTAGGTATTCGTCGACGGGCTCCTCGTAGTACTTACCCGCCATCAGGAGGTTGCTCCGGCCTCGCTAAGGTTCGGCGCCTCACTCGACCACGGCGCGATCGGATTGCCCCACCAGCGGGTGGACGGCGGCACGGTGTCACCGCGCATGACCAGCGAGGCGGGGCCGATGGTCGCGCCCGCGCCGATGCTGGCGGCGGGCAGGGCGACGCAGTGCGGTCCGAGGGTGGCGCCCGCTTCGAGGGTCACGGTGTCCATGGCCATGATTCGATCGTGGAAGAGGTGGGTCTGTACCACGCAGCCGCGTTCCACGGTCGCGCCGTCACCGAGTGTCACCAGGTCCGCCTCCGGTAGCCAATAGGACTCGCACCATACCCCGCGGCCGATCTTCGCGCCGAGTGCACGAAGCCACAGATTCAGTACGGGGGTACCGGTCGCGGCGCGCGCGAACCACGGCGCGGCTACGGTTTCGACGAAGGTGTCGGCGACCTCGTTGCGCCACACGAACGAACTCCACAGCGGATGCTCCTCGGCGCGAATTCGCCCGACCAGCAACCACTTCGCGGCGACCGCACTCGCCCCCGCGATCGCGCCGGCGGCCATCAGCACCAGACCGCAGAGCAGTCCGGCGACCAGGTAGCCGGCCGATTCCGCGATCCAGGCCAGCGTGAACAGCACGCCGAGGCCGATGGCGAAGGTCACGAGTACCGGGAGGAGTCGGCAGGTCTCCACGATGCCGCGGAACACCTTCAGCCGCAGCGGCGGATCGAAGGTGCGTTCGGTATCGCCGGTTTCGGAGGCGCGGCGCAGTCGCACCGGTGGGCTGCCCAGCCAGGAAGAACCGGCCTTGGCCTTGGACGGCGCCGCCGAAAGCACCGCGACCAGACCGTTTTTCGGCACCCGTCGACCGGGTGCGGTCATACCGGAATTGCCCAGGAAGGCGCGCTTGCCTACCTTCGCATCGCCGATGTGCAGCCAGCCGCCGCCGAGTTCGTAGCTGGCGATCATGGTGTCGTCGGCGAGGAACGCGCCGTCGGCGACCGTGGTGAATTTCGGCAGCAGCAGCACCGTGGACGCCTCGACGCTCTTGCCGACCTTCGCGCCGAGCAGGCGCAGCCATGGTGGGGTCAACAGGCTGGCGTAGAGCGGGAACAGGAAGGTGCGCGCCGAATCCAGCAGCCGCTCGGTGGCCCACGCCTGCCAGCCGACCCGGCTGCGAACGGGATGATGGCCCTCGGTGAGTCCGATGCTGAGCAGCCGGACCGCGATAACCGTGGCCACCGTGTATACGGCCAGGCTGAGCAGCGTTGCGACGGGCAGGATGGCGAAGCCCTCGCCGAGCGCGCCAGCGAGTGTGCGGGCGTCGCGGATGAACCAAGCGATGAACGCCCCGCCCGCGCCGAGACCGAGAATGGGCATGGCCGCCAATGCCATCGAGGTCACGCCGAAGATCGCGACCCAACGCGCGGCCCGCGCGGGCGTGTGATCCGGCCAACGATGCTGGGCCTTACCGACTTTCGTGGCAGGTGAACCGGCCCAACCCTGCTCGGCCTTCACCTTGCCCGATACCGACGATCCGGCCGCGACCTCGGCGTTCTTACCGATTTTGCTGCCGGGCAACAGGATCGAGCGCGCGCCGACCACCGCGCCCGCACCGATACTGATCGGGCCGATATGCACCACATCGCCATCGATCCAGTAGCCGGACAGATCGACCTCGGGCTCAACGCTGCAGCCGTCGCCGAGTTCGAGCATGCCGGTCACCGGCGGCAGGGTGTGCAGGTCGACACCCGTTCCGATCTTCGCGCCGAGTGCCCGCGCGAACGGCACCATCCACGGTGCACCGGAAAGACTTTCGGCCCCACTCGCCTCCGAGAGCCGGACCGCCGCCCACAGTCGCAAATGCTCCGGGCCGCCGCGTGCGTAACTACCGGGCCGCACGCCGCGCAGCAGGATCCGAGCGCCGGTCGCGCAGATCACCATGCGGCCGGGCGGTGAGATGAAGATCAGGAAGGCGGCCAGCGTCCACCACCAGGACAGCTGCGGCAGCCAGGGCAGCGAGCCGGACCAGCCCGCGATATTGCCGACGATCGCCAACCAGGTGAGCCATTGCAGTCCGGTGAGTGTGGTGAGCGGGATGGTGGCCAGCACCTGGGTCCATTGGGCGCGCAGCGGCGTCGGTCGCACGATGCGTTCGTCGACGGCGGCGCTCGGCGCGGTCTCGTCGAGCAGTTCGGCCAGTGCGCCGAGGCGTGGATGGTCGTAGAGGTCGGCGACGGTGATGCGTGGATAACGTTGGCGCAGTGCGGTGACCAGTTGCGCCGCCGACAGTGAGCCGCCGCCGAGATCGAAGAAATCGGTATCCGGGCCGGTGATCTCGGCGCCGAGAATCGAATCCCACAGTCCGGCAACCCATTGCTCGGTTTCGCTGAGATCGCCGGTCGCGGTTTCGGAGGTGCTCGGCAGCGGCCATGGCAGTGCGTCGCGGTCGACCTTGCCCGACGTGCGGGTGGGCAAATCGGCGACGATGGCCAGCCGGGGGACCAGCGGGGCCGGAAGTTGTTCGGCCAGTTGAGCTCTGGCGGCCTTCAGGTCGAAATCGGGTGCCGTGCCGGTCAGGTAGCCGACCAGGACCTTATTGCCCGCCTTCGTGGTTCGGATCGCGGCCGCGGCACCGGTGACGCCGGGTAGGTGCTGTAGGGCATTGTCGAGCTCGCCGAGTTCGATGCGGCGGCCGCCGAGTTTGATCTGATCGTCGGCGCGGCCGAGGAAAACCAGGCCCGCACTGTCCTTGCGCACCAGATCGCCGCTGCGGTAGGCGCGGTCCCAGCCGAGTGACGGTAGCGGAGCGTATTTTTCGGCGTCCTTGATCGGGTCGAGGTAGCGGGCCAGGCCGACACCGCCGATCACCAGTTCACCGGATTCGCCCTCGTCAACCGGATTTCCGGCGGCGTCGACGACGGCCAGATCCCAGCCGTCCAGGGGGAGACCGATCCGGACCGGGAAGCCGCCGTCCAGCAGCGCCGCACAGGCGACCACCGTTGCCTCGGTGGGGCCGTAGGTATTCCAGACCTCGCGTTCTGTCTCTGATTCGCGGCGTTCGCGGTGCCCTACGCGGTCACGCTCCGCTACCTCCTCCGGGCCCGTCGCTCGCGCCGCGGGGCTTCCGGCAAGGCGTTCGGCGAGTTCGGGCGGCACCGCCTCGCCGCCGAAGATCAGCAGCCGGACCGGCTCGAGCGCCTCGGCGGGCCAGGTCGCGGCAAGTGTCGGCACCGTTGAGACGATGCTGATTTCGTGCCGGACCAGCCAGGGACCGAGATCCGCGCCGGTGCGGACCAGGGCGCGCGGTGCGGGAACCAGGCAGGCGCCGTTGCGCCAGGCCAGCCACATTTCCTCGCACGAGGCGTCGAAGGCGACCGAGAGTCCGGCGAGCACCCGGTCGTCCGGGCCGATCGGGGCATCCGGAAGGAACAGCCGCGCTTCCGCGTCGACGAAGGCGGCGGCATTGCGGTGGCTGACGGCGACGCCCTTCGGGGTTCCGGTGGATCCGGAGGTGAAGATGATCCAGGCGTCGTCGTCGGGAGTGGGGCGAAGGGGCGAGTCGTCTGAGGACTCGGGCCGTTCGACGGCGGTCGGCTCGACGCCTGCCGGGGTCACGATCGCGGTGACGCGAGCCTCACCGAAGACGAGTCGGGCACGCTCCTCCGGATCGTCGGCGTCCACCGGAACATAAGCCGCACCGGCAAAAAGAATGGCCAGAATAGTGACGTAAAGCTCATGTGTGCCGGACGGCATGCGCACGCCGACGCGGTCGCCGGGGCGCACACCCGCCGCGGTCAAGCGCACTACTCCGGCGTCGATCTCGGCCAGCAATTCGGTGTAGCTGAGCACCACGCGACCGTCATCGATCGCGGGGGCCTCCGGGTGGGCTTCGGCGGTGCTGTTCAGGATGTCGACAAGGGTCCTGGCCTGTGGTGCGAGTGCACCGCGCAGCAAGGGATCGGGTGTGCGGAGCCCGTTCGTCGGGTCCGTGCCCGCCGCGGTGTCGACCTGCGGCCGCAGCATCACGTCCTGCCCACCTCTCATAGACCTGCCTAGCGCTTTCTCGTTGTTGTTTCACAGCAGGGTTACCAGTGGGCAAACACCACGGGTGACCAACTGTCTACGGTACCTGTGCGGTATGCCTCAGACCTCTTCGCCGAGCGCCTTCAACGCCAGGCGGTGCAGGGTGCGCCGCTCGTCCTCGTCGAGGCGGTGCAGCACCCGCTCGGCGGCCTTTTCGATGAGTTCGTCGGTCTTGCGGCGCTCGGCGCGACCGGACCGGGTGATGGACAGCCGGTACTTGCGCCGGTCCGTCGAATCGCGCGTGCGGATGACGAATCCCGCCTCCTCTAGTCCGTCGATCAGCCGGACCACCTCGCTGCGGTCGATGCCGAGTGCGGTGGAGACCTGCTGCTGGGACAGGTCGTCGAACTCTTCCAGACAGACCAGCACCCAGTGTTCGCGCAATGAGGTGCCCATTTCGGCGTGCACGGCCTTGTGCAGCTTGCCGAGCGCGTACGTCGGGAAGCGGAGCAGGCCGCGGGGGTGAATGTGGGCGGGCATTCGGTAATTGTATCTATTGTTGATAGACCAGATTGTTGATAACCTCCGCAATCTAGGCTGTCTACAAATAGTGGAGGATCCATGTCGGATACTCGAACCGCCGCCACCGCGCCCGCACTCGAACCCATTCCCGCCCGGGTCTGGCGGGTGGCCGGTGTGGTGGTCTTCGGCGCGGTCATGAGCATGTTGGACACGTCGCTGGTGAATATCGGGCTGAACTCCATCGCGACGGATCTCGGTGCGGCACTGGACAGTGCCCAGTGGATCGCGAGCGGCTATCTGCTCGCACTCGCCGTCACGCTGCCGCTGTGCGGTTGGCTCGGGCGGCAATTCGGAATGGACCGGGTCTGGTTGACCGCGCTCGCCGGATTCACGGTGACCTCCGCACTGTGTGCGCTGGCCCCGGATATCGGGTGGCTCATCGGGTTTCGGATCGCACAGGGTCTGGCGGCGGGGCTATTGGTGCCCGCCGGGCAGACGCTGCTCGGACAGGCCGCTGGTCCGCAGCGGTTGGGCCGGGTGATGAGTGTCGTCGGTATCGCGGTGGTCGCCGCGCCCGCGATCGGGCCGACCATCGGCGGCGTCATGCTGGCGAATCTGGACTGGGAGTGGTTGTTCCTGATCAATATTCCGTTCGGGTTGGTCGCCTTCGTCCTGGGGCGTCGGGTGCTGCCGCGGGCGGAGGCGACGGGCCATGGTGGTCGATTCGATGCCACCGGGTTCGCGTTGATCGGGGTCGGACTGTCGGCGCTGGTTTATGGACTGGGTGAATTCGGCAGTCGCGGTGCGGTTTCCGCGCCGACGGTGTGGGTGTCGGTGGTGGTCGGAGTGCTCGCGCTCGGGCTGTTCGTGGCACGGTCGGTGCGCGGTGGTGGCCTGCTCGATGTCGGACTGTTCCGGCATCCGGTATTCGCGACGGCGAATGTGGCGAACCTCTTCGCCGGTGCCTCGCTGTTCGGGTCGATGCTGTTGCTGCCGTTGTACTTTCAGGTATTGCATCGGGAAGGCCTGATCGCGACGGGGATGCTGCTCATGTCCTTCGGGATCGGTGGCATCATCGCGCTGCCCGTCGGCGGCCGGTTGACCGATCGGTACGGCGGGGGTGTGGTCGCGGTGGTCGGGAGTGCGGTGACGGTCGCGGTCACCGTGCCGTTCGCGCTCGGCGACGCGTCGATGAATCCTGTTGTCGTACAGGTGCTTCTGTTGATCCGCGGGGTGGCGACCGGATTGACCGGGGTGCCGATCGTTGCCGCGGCCTACGCGTCGGTGCGGCCCGAACAGCTGCCGGATGCGGCGTCGTTCGTGAATATTCTGCAACGGGTCGGCGGTTCGATCGGAGCGGCATTGCTCGCCGTGGTGCTGTATCGCGCGGCCGCTGCCGGATTGCCGGTGGATGCCGGATTCCGGCAGGCGTTCTGGTGGCTCACCGCCGCGTCGGTCGTCTCGTTCATCGCGTCACTATTGCTGTGGCGCAAGGAGATTCAGCCGAGTTTGTGATGCTTCGCGCCTGGTCGGCGGTTACCGACCAGGCGCATCCTTACGCGGCCGAGGCGGCGGTGCCGATGCCGAGCGCGGCGAGGATGGCCGCGCTGATCTGCTCGAGCCGATCGCGAATCCGGGGGCGGCGCAACATCGCAACGGCCCGGGAGGCCAGCATGGCGAGCAGGATCATCTCGACGGCGGCAATGCAGCATTCGATGGCGCCGAGCGCGAGGGTGTTCAGGAACGTGACGTCGGTGAGGAATTGCGGCAGTACCGCCAGGTAGAACAGTCCGACCTTCGGGTTGAACATGCACGACACCACGCCCGCGGCGAATGCCGAGCGAATCGAGGGCGGGGCCTCCGTGGCCGACTGTCCGGACGGTGCGGTGGTATCAGCCCCGCGCTGCTTGCGGTGATCGATCAGCGCGCGAATTCCCAAGTACACCAAATAGATTCCGCCGATGATCTTGAGCGTCCGGTAGGCCGTCGCGGACTGTTCCAGTAGGGCGGCGACGCCAGCCGCGACCACGACGGCCCACACGATCCCGCCCAATGCCGAGCCGATCGCCGCGGCAATGCCGGGTCGCGCGTCCACGATCGAGAATCGCAGCACCAGGAACGAATCCGGGCCGGGCGTAATCGACAGCAGAATGCACAGGCCGACAAAGCTGAGCAGCAGGGAAGGCGTCACCTCTCGATCAGACCGCACATCACTCGGCATTGCAAGGTTATTTATTCAGCTGCATGTGTATGCAGTTGCGGTGCGGTTGACAGAGCGGCGGGGCATCTGTCAGTCTCGGTTCAGGTCATGAGTACCAGCATCAAGCCCCGGCTAGCTGGTCGGCAACCCTCCTCCGCGGTGGGGTGCTCCGGGTGACGACCAGGCCGCAGCCAGACCGGATGCGGCAAGCGCGGACTCGGATGATCACCAGATTTCGGGTCCCACAGCCGATGGGATTTTGTGATGACCGCTGCAATCGATAAAACCTGTGCCGCCCTCGCTCGGGTCTCCGGCGACGACCTTCAGGTGCCGCTCGTCCAGGGCGGAACGACCACCTACACGAACTTCGACTACGCCGCTAGCGCACCGGCGTTGGCGCAGGTCACCGATCGGGTGCAGCAGCTGCTGCCGTACTACGCGAGTGTGCACCGCGGTGCCGGTTACGCCTCGCGGATCTCCACCGAGTGCTACGAGGCCGCGCGCGGTTCGGTCACCCGCTTTCTCGACGCCGCCGACGATCAGGTCGTCGTATTCACCCGCAACACCACCGATTCGTTGAATCTGCTCGCCGCATGTGTGCCCGGCGACACCGTGGTGCTGGATATCGAACATCATGCGAACTTCCTGCCGTGGACCCGGCACGGCCGCCGCGTCGTCAGGGCCGCGGCGACCGTCGAGGAGACGATCCGTCAGCTGATCGCCGAATTGTGCAGTAAGCCAGCGGCATTGCTCGCCGTCACCGGTGCGTCCAACGTAACCGGTGAGGTGCTGCCGCTGGAGCGCCTGGCCACCATCGCGCACCAGTGTGGCGCCCGCATCCTGGTCGATGCCGCGCAGCTTGCGCCGCATCGCCGAATCAGCCTGCGCGCCACCGGAATCGACTACCTCGCATGCTCCGGCCACAAGCTCTACGCACCGTTCGGCGCGGGAGTGCTTGTCGGACGCCGGGATTGGCTCGATGCCGCCGA
Source organism: Nocardia sp. CA-135398 (assembly GCF_050955845.1). Classification (NCBI taxonomy): domain Bacteria; kingdom Bacillati; phylum Actinomycetota; class Actinomycetes; order Mycobacteriales; family Nocardiaceae; genus Nocardia; species Nocardia sp. CA-135398. The sequence continues at coordinate 565,449 of NZ_CP192084.1, forward strand.
ACCGTATCTGGCGGGCGGCGGGGCGGTTCGCGAGGTCACCACCACCAACGCGGAATGGGCAGCGGCGCCGCAGCGGCACGAGGCCGGTTCACCGAATGTCCTTGGTGCGGCCGCACTCGCCGCCGCATGTGACGCACTGTGCGCGATCGATCCGAAAACCCTTGCCGCGCACGAGCAAACGCTCGCCGATCGCCTGCGCGCCGGGCTGTCCGAGATTCCGGGCGTCAACCTGCTGCGCATCTGGGACGACAGCCCGGACACCGTCGGCATTGTCGCCTTCACCCTGGACGGATTCGTCCCCGGCCACGTAGCCGCCTACCTCTCCGCCGAACACGGCATCGGCATTCGCGACGGCCGCTTCTGCGCCCACCCGCTGCTCGCCCGCCTCGGCCTCGACGGCGCCCTGCGCGCCAGCATCGGCCTCGGCACCAGCTCCGCCGACGTGGACCGCCTGGTCGAGGCCATCGCCACCCTGGTCGACAAGGGTGCGTCGTGGAATTACGCCAGCACCGACGGACTCTGGAACCCGACCCCCGAAACCCGCCCCTTCGCCCACCCCGCCTCCACCGACGGCGCGGCACCCTGCTCGTTCGGCTAGGCGGAGCCCCTCGGGCTCGACGGGCAGCGTCCGGCTGACGCGTGCTGATCGACCGGGCGAATCCCCAGCTCCGATACTGCGGACGGGCGACATCTTCCACATCGAGGCGCGCACCGGCTCATCCCGCGATCTATAGCGTTGCCGCGCAGGCGAATATGTCCGCGTTCAGTCTTCGAGCGAGGTCGGGCGGTAGTAGCGGCCGCGGTAGTAGAGCAGCGGTGCGGCGCTGGGCTGTTCGTCGGTGTTGTCGTGGACCCGGGTGACCAGACCGACGACGAGGGTGTGGTCACCGATGGGGATCAGCTGTTGGATGGTGGCGCGGATCCAGATGGGCGTGCCGTGCAGCACGGGCTCGCCGGTGTCCAGGGTGGTCCACAGTGAGCGATCGCTGAAGCGTTGATCGGCGGTCCGCGCGAAGCGCTTGGCCAGATCGTGCTGGTGTTCGCCGAGGAAATGCACCACGACGGAGTCCGCCGCCTGCAGTGCCGTCAGGCTCGACGAGGTGTGGGCGATGTTGAAGGAGACGAGTGGGGGTTCCAGGGACAGCGATGCGAAGGAGGTCGCGGTAAAGCCGACCGGGCCGTTCGCGGAGCCCAGCGTGACAACGGTGACGCCCGCCGGATAGTGCCGCATCGAAGCGCGGTACAGCTCGGCGGTGATACCGCTCAGATCATCGGGAATCTGGAGGTCCGTGGCGGGGGGTTGAGCTTCGGTCACAGCTGTGCCTCGCTAGCGCTCGGCTTCGCTGCGACCGTTGGTGCCGTGTTGATGGTTCGCGAGCTCACATGACGAAACTACGCCGGGTGTCCGAATCGCGTTCAATCCACATCGATCGGAAGCCCGGCGGTGATCCGTACGAGTTCGCGAAACGAGGTGCGGAACACGGTATTCGGATGTCCGCCCGCGGCCCAGACCTCCCGGTGTGTGGATAGCGCGTTATCCACCCAGGTCGGCAGGTTGGTGGGATGGCCGACTGGTGCGATGCCGCCGATGGGCTGTCCGGTCACCTCCTGCACCATCTCGGCGGGTGCGCGGGTGAGCGTGCCTTCCAGCCGTTCGCCGGTGCGTCCGAGGTCGACCTGGTGTGCACCGGAGACCAGCAGCAGCACCGGATCGTCGTCCAAGAGGAACACCAGTGATTTTGTGATGGCGCCCACATCGACCCCGAGTGCCCGTGCGGCATCGGCGGCGGTGGGCGTGGGGGCGGGCTGAGTGACGATGACACCGTGGTGGCCGCGGGCGATCAGGGTATCTGCGACCCGGCATGCGACTGGTGGAAGCGACCTGCGCATGGAACCAGAGTAGAGCGATTGCGGGCCGTGTGCCGGTCGAGTTCTCAGTCAGTGGTCGGCGGGCCGGACGGGAGAACCAGTGCGGCGCACTGGCTTTGCACAGCATTTGCGCGCGGACGGACTGGTCGGCTGGCATGCGCACATCTGCTTTACGCTGAACGAATGACTGATTGGCAGGCTTTCACCGTTGAAACCAAGGATCACATCGCGCAGGTCACGCTGACCGGGCCCGGCAAGGGCAATGCCATGGGTCCGGATTTCTGGCGGGAGCTGCCGGAAATTTTCCGGGGACTGGATGCCGATCCCGAGGTCCGTTCCATTGTGCTCACCGGTTCCGGGAAACATTTCTCCTACGGACTCGACCTGCCCGCGATGGCAGGCATGTTCGGCCCGCTGCTGGCCGACAAGGCGCTGGCCGCGCCGCGCACCGACTTCCTGCACGAGGTGCGCCGCATGCAGGCCGCGGTGACCGCGGTGGCCGATTGCCGCAAGCCGGTCATCGCCGCGGTCTCGGGCTGGTGCATCGGCGGCGGGCTGGATCTGATCGCCGCCGCCGATATCCGCTATGCGAGTGCGGACGCGAAGTTCAGCCTGCGCGAGGCGAAGGTCGCGATCGTCGCCGATATCGGATCGCTGCACCGGCTGCCCGGCATAATCGGCGAGGGGCGCCTGCGCGAACTCGCCTACACCGGTAAGGACATCGACGCGGCGCGTGCCGAGAAGATCGGCCTGGTCAACGACGTGTTCGCCGATCAGGAAGCGGTATTGGACGCGGCGCACGCCGTCGCGCGCGAGATCGCCGCGAATCCGCCGCTGGTGGTGCAGGGCGCGAAGGATGTGCTCGAGCAGCGCACCAAGGATCAGGTGGCCGCCGGGCTGCGCTATGTCTCCGCGTGGAATTCGGCATTCCTGCCGTCCGAGGATCTGACGGAGGCCATTCAGTCGGTGTTCGAGAAGCGCGCCCCGGAGTTCAAGGGCCGGTAAAGGCCGCATATTCGCTTGCCCCAGCCGTTGGCTCGCGCACATACTTGTATCACGCAACTAATTGATTGACGCAAGTAAAGGTGAGTCGAGTGGATGAGGACGAGCGGTCGGTCGACGCGATCGCGATGCAGCTCACCCGGCTGCAACGAATCCGGGAGCGGACCGCGGCGCAGATGCGGAGCAAGGATGGCGTGGATCCCGCGGCGTTCGCGATTCTGTTCCGGCTGCTCTGTGACGGACCGATGCGCTCGGGAGCACTCGCCGACGCGGTCCATTCGGATGCGTCGACGGTCAGTCGGCATATCGCCCACCTCGTCGACCGGCGTTTGGTGGAACGGCAGGCCGATCGCAACGACGGTCGCGCCACCGTGCTCGCCGTCACCGAGCGGGGTCGTGAGGTCGCCGAGCGGATCCGCAGGCGCAGGCACGAGAACCTGACCCGCGTCATGGCGGCCTGGACGTCGCAGGACCGGGCCGCGTTCGCCGAACTGCTGCGGCAATTCGTCGACGACTACGAGCGGGCCAAGCCCGCCATGATCGCGGCCATCCGCAAGGACCAGCACCTATTCGACCTCGAGACGGAGAACGAGTCGTGACCGCACCGGCCACCGTGGCGGAGCCCACGGGTTTCACCCACAGACAGATCCTGACCATCATGAGTGGTCTGCTGCTCGGCATGCTGCTCGCGGCGCTCGACCAGACGATCGTGTCCACCGCGATCCGCACCATCGCCGATGATCTCGACGGCTATTCGATGCAGGCCTGGGCGACCACCGCCTACCTGATCACCGCGACACTCGCGACACCGCTCTACGGCAAGTTGTCCGATATGTTCGGCCGCAAGCCCTTCTTCATGGCCGCGATCTCGATCTTCGTGGTCGGTTCGCTGCTGTGCACGCTGGCGCAGTCGATGTACGAGCTCGCGGCGTTCCGCGCCTTCCAGGGACTCGGGGCGGGCGGCCTGATGTCGCTGGCGCTGACCATCCTCGGCGATATCGTCAGCCCCCGCGAGCGCGCCAAGTACCAGGGCTACTTCCTCGCGGTATTCGGCACCTCCAGTGTGATCGGACCGGTGCTCGGCGGTGTATTCGCCGGTCAGGACACCATTCTCGGGGTCAGCGGCTGGCGCTGGGTCTTCCTGGTGAATGTGCCGATCGGCCTGATCGCGCTCGGCGTCGTATCAAAGGTGCTCAAGCTGCCGAAGCGGCCGCACTCCACCGACCGGGTGGACTGGTGGGGCGTGCTCGTGCTCGCGATCGGGCTGGTGCCGCTGCTCATCGTCGCCGAACAGGGCCGCGAATGGGGTTGGGGCAGTGCACGATCCATTCTCTGCTACGTCATCGGCGTGCTCGGTGTCATCGGGTTCGTGCTGGTCGAGAAGGCAATGCGGGATAAGGCGCTGATTCCGCTGCGGATGTTCGCCAACAAGACCTTCGCGCTCGGCGTGGTGATCTCGGTCGTTGTCGGCTCGGCGATGTTCGGCGGTATTTCACTGCTGCCGCAATATCTGCAGGTGGTGCGCGGATCCAGTCCGACACTGGCGGGTCTGCAGATGCTGCCGATGGTGCTCGGGATGATGACCGGCTCGGTCGTATCCGGCCAGCTGATCTCGCGGACCGGTCGCTACCGGATCTTCCCGCTCATCGGCGCGACCATGTTGACGCTCGGCCTGTTCCTGCTGCACTTCGTGAATGCCGACAGCCCGCTGTGGCTCGCGATGATCTTCATGGCGGCCACCGGATTCGGACTCGGCAATCTCATGCAGCCGCTCACCATCGCGGTACAGAATGCGTTGCCGCCCAAGGATATGGGCGTCTCCACCGCTGCGGCCACCTTCTTCCGGCAGATCGGCGGCACGATGGGTGTCGCGGTATTCCTCTCGATCCTTTTCGCGCAGTTGACGCCGAATATCTCCACCGAGATCAAGTCCGCGGCCACCGATCCGGCCTTCCAGCACGCCGTGGTCGAGGCCGCGCACAGCAGCAATCCCGCTGACGCGGCGCTCGCGAAAGGCCTTCTCGCGCAGGATACTTCGGCGGCGGGCGGGGTGCTGAAGGATAGCTCTATCGTGCAGCAATTGAGCCCGGAACTGGCCCGACCGTTCAAGGTTGGTTTCGCGGAATCGATGTCGACGGTATTCCTGTCGGTGACCGGCGTTGCCCTGCTCGCGCTGATCCTGGTGCTGTTCTGGAAGGAAGTGCCGCTGCGGACGGTCGGCGGAATCGAGGCGGCCAAGGGTGATGCGGTGACGAACGGATCCGATGTTCTCGAGCGCACCGGGTTGTTGACCGCGGGTGGCGAGGCACTCAGTCCGCCCGAGGGTGCGGTGAGTTCGACCAACGGTGCCGGATCGAGAACCGGCGGTTCCGCCTGAATTTGAACGGAGCCGATCGCGCCTGGTCCCGGCAGTCGTCGGGGCTGGGCGCAATCCGGTTCACGGTTCGGTGTTCGTCGGGCGGGTTGTGATTGGAGTCGAGTGTGTGATCTCGCTCAACACGACGACTGAGCATTCCTCGAGGAGACCGGTTTGCTCGCAGACTTGTACCGCTCGGCGGATCCGAAGAGCTGATGCGGGGCCGGTTCGGACATGTGGTGGACGGTCAGATCGAATTCGAGGCGGCCAAGGGCGATGCGGCGGCCAACGGTGCGGATGTTCTCGAGCGCACCGGATTGTTGACCGCGGGCGGTCCGGCGCTCGATCCGCCCGAGGACGCGGTGAGCTCGACCAACGGTGCCAGATCGAGAACCGCCGGGTTCGCCTGAATCTGGACCGAGCCGCGCGCCCGTTCCCGGCAGTCGTCGGGACCGGGCGCATCCCGTTTCACGGTTCCGAGTAGCGGTATCCGCCGGGTGCCGTCGGCGATCCGAGTCGCCGGGACTCCACTGGCGTTGTCGCATATCCAATGAGTGCCTCGCACAGGCTATAGCTTGTGCGAGGCACTCACTGGTTATGCGACAGCTGTTGTGCGGCAGGAGGATTGGGCTAGTTTCGATGCGGGTGGCGGGTGCGGAGGTATTTGTCGTGTTCGCGGTCTTCTTGGTGGTAGCGCTGGGTGAGGGTGGTCAGGCGGTGGATTTCGGTGGCCATGGAATGGGGTTCGATGGGCTTGGCGATGATGGGGTCGCCGGTTTTCACGTAGTAGCGGCCGTCGGGGTAGTCCATCCACCAGAAACCGCGGGCGGGGGTTGGGCGGGCGTCGAGAGCCGGGCCCGGGCAGATGGTTATCTCGCCGAAGGCGGAGCGGGGGCGTTGGAAGATGCGGTCCAGTTGGTCGATGGGGCCGAGGTCGTGGGCGCGGCGGATGTGGCGGTCGCGTTCGGCGGCGATTTCCGCGCGGCGAATCTCCAACGGTGGGTGGGTGCCGGGCCCGCACGTGGGTAGGGCGGCTACCGCGTACCGGGCGACTTGTTCTGCGGCGCAATAGGTTAGGAGAACGTCGCCGCCGGTGTCGGGATGCGGGCCGGGGAACTGTTGCAGGACGGCCCCTGCCTGAGCGCGGACCGCACCATGGAACCGATATGTGTGCGATAGATCGGCACCGCCGAATCCCTTGGACTCCACCCGGACATCCGGCTCGAGCAGTACCTCGATGGCACGTTCGAGCTCGGGCGAATACTTGGCGAGCAAGGAACTGACGGCAGCCTCCCGGTGGCGCTTCAGCTCATCGAAGTCGGCGATGTCGGTGCGATAGTGCAGCGGATAGGGCAGCCGGTCACGACCATATGCGGCCCAGAGCATTTCGAACTCCAGCCCGCTGAGCCTATGCCGACCCGACCCACCGCCAACTGTCGTCCCGCTATCCATACCCACTCCGCCACCTTCGCCGATTGCCATTCCGCGCGGTTACCCACTCCGCCCACCCGCCGCGCCCCCGCACCAATTCCTTTACCGCGCACGCTATCTCGCTCGGCTGCTGCCACAATATTGACTTGTGCGGAGCATGTTGCCTGGTTGGACGGCTGCCGTCCGCCGATCCGTGCGCCGCGAGTGTTGCCAGCTCGAGCCGGGCTGATGCGTGGATTCGGCTGCTGCGCAGGGTGTCTCGCTCGGTTTGCTGTCGCACAGTGGTTGCGTGGCGCGTGTGTTCTCTGGTTGGGCTGTGGCCGTGCGCCGATTCGTGCGCCGCGTGCGTTGCCTCGCTCGAGCCGGGCTGATGCGTGGATTCGGCTGCTGCGCAGGGTGTCTCGCTCGGTTTGCTGTCGCACAGTGGTTGCGTGGCGCGTGTGTTCTCTGGTTGGGCTGTGGCCGTGCGCCGATTCGTGCGCCGCGTGCGTTGCCTCGCTCGAGCCGGGCTGATGCGTGGATTCGGCTGCTGCGCAGGGTGTCTCGCTCGGTTTGCTGCCGCACAGTGGTTGCGTGGCGCGTGTGTTCCCTGGTTGGGCTGTGGCCGTGCGCCGATTCGTGCACCGCATGCGTTGCCTCGCTGGGGCCGCGCTCGCGTGCGGATTCGCGTGCCGCGTGTTCGGCTTGCTCGGGTTGCTGTCGCGCATGGAGTTGCGGGTCGTGGGGTTGGTCGGGTGAAGCTGCCGCTTGTGGATTCGCGTGCTGTGCGGATTGGTTGGGGATGGGCACGGTTAGTAGCGGGGTTCACTGTCGGGGTCTGCGCCGATTACCGGGGGGACGGTTTTGGGTTGGGAGTTCAGGCCGGTTAGTTCTTGGCCGTGTTCGGCGGTGATGAGGTAGTCGGGGACGCTCTTTTTGCGGTCGTCGTCGTTGGATTTGTTCTGGCCTGGGGCGCCCATGCCCGACATGCCGGAGCGGCCTGTTGCTGCGGTGCTCTGGCGGGTGGACGCGGCGGTTGTGGTCGTCGTAGTTGCCGGTGTGCCGGTGACGCTGCGGCCGGGGCCGGGTTGGGTGGTGCCGGGGGTACCGGTGGTGGTTGGGCGGCCGGTGGTGGTTCCGATACCGGGGGTGTTGAGGTTCGGGGTGGAGGCGGTCGGGGATGCCGTGGTGGACGAGGTGGATGGTGTCGTTGCAGTGGTGCTTTGAGAGGTGGTGCTGGCGGCGGTAGTGGCGTCCGGTGTTGTGGTCGACGGGGTGGTGGATTGGCCGGTGTCCGTCGGCTGGCCCGAATCCTGGCCCTGGTTGCCGGAGCCGTCCGAGCCGTCGCCGTCGGAACCCGAGGAACCGCCGTCGGAACCCGAAAGTCCGTGTGTGTCACCGGGATCCCGACCCGATGAGACCGGCCCCCCGCCGTCGGTGATCGTCGGCGCGGTGGGCATGTAGGGGACGCCGACATCGGTCTGCCCCGCGACCTGGCCGTAGACCGTGCGCAGGATTCTGCGCCCCTCCTGCTCGGCCTCGGTGCTGGTGTATTCGTCGGTCTTCATGACGCCGTCTTTGGGTAGCGTCTTTCCGGCGATATCCGGGCGCTCGGTCAGGCCGGGCATCAATGCCTGGGTCTGCTCGAGGCCGGTCTTCATTTCCGCGAGCTTCAGGCTGGTCAGGGTGGCTGCTTGCGCCAGCGGAACGGACTTGTCGTAGTAGTTGTTCACCGCGGTGGTGGCTGCCTGCGCCGCAGCACCGGTCCATCCGCTGTGGCCGTTCTGGCCGGTGATGGTGCGATCGAATTCGCGCTTGAAGAGCTCGAAAGTGCCGGTCAGCTCTGCGCCGATATTCGCCCATGCGGTGACCGCGTCATCGACCAGCTTTGGCTTCATCGCCGACACGGCAGTCTGCATTTGCTCGAGGGTGAGGTGGTCGTAACTGTCTGGTGTGGTGATGTGCGGTGGCTGTGTTTCGCCCTCGAAACCGCTGTAGCCCGACTCGGTTTTGTAGATCCAGTCGCGGTCCCGGTTCCACTGCTCCTGGGCCGCGATCACTCGGCGTTGGTAGTCCTCGTAGGTCATTCGGGCGTCACCTGCTCGAACTGCGAGGCGCGGTATTGGTCTTGGGCGACGAAGTTCGCGGTCGCCTGTGCCACAACCTGTTTCACGGTACTGACCGAATCGATATGTTGCATGATGACGGTATCGAGCGAACGATCCGTACCGGACGCAGTCTCGGAGAACTTCTTCTCCAGAATCGTGCCCGAGTTGAAGTTTCCGAATCCAGTGATGCGGTCGATGCGACCGATCATTGTGAGTACTGTGTTCAGTCTGTCGATCTGGTCGTCGCAGACCTTGTCCAAGCCTTTGCCGACCTCTGGATCAAGCGACAGCTCACCGGCATTGGCCTTGTCGAGTAGCCTCGTCCATTCGCTGGGATCGATACCGTTGATCATTCCCCCTCCTCACCGTGCGGGCAGATACTCAACCAGGGCTGAGCTGAGGCGGCCGACCTCGAGGCACGGGTCGCCAGCTCCGGAGGCCCCGTATCGGTTCATCACGTTGAAGTCGACTATCCCATGCGGCACTTCAATGGCGAGCCAGCAATTCAGGTTGTAAGTAGCACCCGGCTTGCGAAATTGGAGCGCTCGATGGGAACCAACGGTCGTCGACGAGTAGTCCACGTAGTCGGTTCGCTGTCTGCTCTCGTCCAGCGTGTGGTCCGACGACAAGATTCCGAGGTTGTACGTTTTCGCCTGGGACACCCAGCTGCAGGTCTTCCACCCGGTGAAGTCGACTCCCGCGACAGTGGTGTCTTTGCTTGCCGCATTCAGCCCGAGTGCGGATATCGCGGAGTCGGGTATGTCGCAGGGATTCCAGATCGCTGCTTCCGGATCTTTCGAGGTCGTGGCTGCTGAAGTCGTACTTGCCGATACTTTCGTACTGCTCGGAGTCGGCGCGCTATCACCTGAGTCGTTATTGCACCCGGCAAGCGCCAACGCTGCGCCGAGGATCAGGGCCGCAGCGCGCGGCATCTTCGCTGTACTAGCCATCCGCGAACCCCTTCGCTGCCACCCGTGCCGAGGGGAACATGCCTCCCCCGCTGCTCCGCAACCCTACCGTCTGGCGCGTGAGACCGGCAATGACACCAGGTAGTGATCAGACACCGAAAACCTCCCGCACTCACATCGTGCGGGAGGCTGCGTATCGATCGCTCAGGGCTGGTGGAACTTTCCATCGGAAAGGGCCGCAGTGAAGGCGTCCCACTGATCGGGAGTGAACACCAGCGCAGGGCCATCAGGGTTCTTCGAGTCCCGCACACCGACGAAGGAGTCGACCAGGAAGGCGACCTCAACGCAATCCTTACTGCCCGAGCTGCGGATGCTCTTGAACCACTGAGCTTCAGATAGGTCGATGTCGTACTGGTTGGTCACCGCCATACTCCCTTGCGATTTGCCGAAGCAGGCTTCTGCTTGCGGTCTCGTCCAGCGCTCGCCGCCAGATGGCGTCATGGGCAACATGGTAGCGCTGGACATGATGCGGTGACTCCAAATACAAATCCCCCGTGAGGTTTTCGAGGTAGACAACCGATGGCTCGATCGGCTCTCCCTTCTTGTCGACGTCGAAGTCGACGATCGTGAACAGCCCGATTGGATCACCCAAAGGGATGCCCGCCGAGTGCGGAAGAATTCGCAGCGAGACGTTCGGCAAGGTGGAAACGTCGGCAAGATGCTTCAATTGTGCGCTCATCGTCCTTGCATCGCCGACGACGCGACGCAGCGCGCACTCCAAAAGCACCACCTTCAGTTCGATTGGCCGCCGTTTGCGAGTGATCGCGCGTTGTCGCCGAAGCTTCAATTGCACGCGGCGATTGATCTCGTCATCGGTACCGTTCGGGAACACACCGCGAGCGAGTACACGCGCATAGCCGGGCGTCTGCAGCAACCCCAACACGACATCCGGCGCATACGACGTCAACCGCCGTGCCGCCGCCTCCAGCCCCACGTAGACATCAAAGTCCTGCGGGATGACCGCCCCGTATTCATGCCACCAACACTTCCCCGACGCCTGCTGTGCCAACCCGAGCAGCCCTTCCGTCACCACCTCCTCGGCGTCATACACCGCACACAGCTCTCGAATATCCAGCAGCCGTATCCGATTCGTCTGCCCGGTCTCCAACCGCTGCAAGGTCGTCTTACCGCGTTCGATCAACCGCGCCGCCTCCGGCATTGTCATCCCGGCCTGTAAGCGCAGGTCACGCAGATGGCGCCCCAGTTGTCGTCGCGGCACCGTACTTCCTGTATCCGTCATGGCCCCCTACCTCAGTTTTTCGGAAACGAGTGTGATGTATTCGCGGACGTACCGATCCGCGGACACGGAACTTGTCCTCGCCTTTCGGCGCGATTCGAATGCAGACCCCATGAAGACGCTGACTCCTCCGCCTGTCGCGTGCTGTGCTGTTGCCGCGCCCGGTCGGAGAGCCGTAGGAAACTCGAGAAACCTATTGGATCACAACGGATTGCCGCGTATCCGCAGATTCGGCCGGGCGCTTTCGAATTCACCGAGGAGAATCGAGGAATCCGATGGATCACCGGGGATGGCGGTGCAACCCGAGGTTCACCCGCGCGCATCCGCAGGCGCCCAGGCGGAATCCCATGGGCCATGTCGTCGACGCGATCCCGCCGCGTGCGCACCGAGGATGTCATTGCTGATCGAACCGCTGCCGACCAAGAGTGAGGTGCTGCGCGCCTGCCGTGGCGTCGAGCACGCCGCGCACCCGCTCCTACACCTGGCCTACGAACTCACCTGCCTGCACGAGAGGCGCCTCGCCGACGGCGGACGGACCGATGACATCGATTGCCGGAGAGCTGAATTGGTGCGCCACATCAATCATTGGGTCCATGCGCAACTGCCGCCCGCACATAGCAGCGCCTCGGTGCACACCGAGACCCTCGGCGCGGTGCTGGACCGCCTCGCCCAATACACCGCCACCGCCTACGCAGCCCTGGCCAGCGCCACGGACAACGCGCTCGGCGACGCCTGGGAGGCACTGGCCGAATTGGCCATCGGCTACGAGGATTTGGCGCACGACCTAGCCGCAGGCCGTCGCCGCCTCCCCGGCGGCCCCTGAACCCGCCCGCCCCGACTTGAAGGCCTTCGGCTGTCAAGGAGTATGCCCCGGTGCTCCGAAAGTCCTGGTTGAATGCGGGTTGTCGAGTGCCGTGGCTTGCTGCTCCCGAACATCCTGGTGGGGTGTGGTTGTCGAGTGCCGTGCTCTGCTGCTTCCGAACACCCGATGGAGTTCAGCTGTCCAGGTGCGCATCCCGAACCAACAGCTACTCGATCCTGCCCAATCGCCGCCCCCACACGACAACGCGCCTCTTCAAGATCACCATCTACTGGTGGCGGCAAATGTCGAGAGCCCTTCTCCAAGAACGCATTCTCGGCGGCTATTCGGTTGGGTGGCGAGAGTCGTTCGGGCGCAAGGGCGGAAGGGGTGGAGGGTGGGGGAGGTGGTGTTGCCCAAGGGGGTGATCGGTCGAGCCCTAGGGGTGGCTGTTCGGGGGGTGAATTGTCCTTAACGTAAGGGACGTAATCAATCGAACTCGCTTTCAGGAGCAGTGAAATGCGGATCAAGTCCTTTATCGCGGCCGGTCTTCTCGCCATCGCCGCCGTCGCCGGGGTGTCGACGGCAGCAACGGCGTCTGCGGCCACGGGTTACTACTACGGCACCTATGCCACCTCCGCGGCGTGTGCCGCGGACGGCGCCTCGCCCACCACCGGCGGCTACTACTACGAGTGCGTCGAAACCTATAGCGGCTGGGATCTCTACATCTACTACTGAGCCGATCCGCCGATAGCCGAGATCAGCGGCAGCGCAGAGTAATCGAAAAGCGGGAAGTCCGAACAACAGCGGACTTCCCGCTTTTCGTTGTTCGCGTGCCGCCGTACGGGTTGCTCCCGTTGATGCCAGCCGCCAGGGCCTGCCGAAACCGAATTTCGCCAACGGAACCCGGCACCGCGCCGGAACTCAGAATTTGATGCGCTCCAGCCAGGTCGTGAGTATGGAGAGGTCTCCGGAGGTCTCCACGCGTGGGTTGTCGGCGGGGGTTCGGCGCACCAGCAGGAGGAACAGATCCGCGGCGGTGCCCTGAACCGTCAACGATGCCGGTGCCTGGCTGTCACTCCAGGTGATCGTGTCCCCGTAACGCAGAATCGTCCAGGTGTCATCGGTATCGATGGCGCGCAACCGCAGGCTGGCGCCTTCGTCGAGTGGTGTCTCGAATCGTGGTCCCTTCTCGACGATTTCGAGAAACTCCGACAGGCCGTCAGCGGCGATCTCGGGGGCAATGTCCAGCTCGCGGTCGAGAGCGAGCAGGGCGTCGGCGCGGTGGACGCTCGCCTCGTGCAGGCGTCGGCGTACCCACCACTCGGCAGGGCGCGCCGAGCCGAACGGTGTCCACACCGGCACGTCGGAACCCACTGTGTCGATGCTGTCGATCACCGCTCGGGCACCGGCACGCAGCCATCGGTCGGCCGCATCCAGATCTCGTGGCCGACGAATATCGGGAACCCGCTCGAATTCCAGGAATTCGGTGGCGAGGTCGGCGATCATCGCTGCGGCCCAACGGTTCCCACCCCCGACGTGGGCGATCAGGTTCGCCAGGTTCCAGTCCGGGCATGTCGGTATCGGCGTCTTCGGATCGGCCGAGCGGTAAAGGTCGGCGAGCAGATCGATCTCGTCCAACAATGCTTTGCGCAGAGCCGTCGTATCGAGAGAAGTCACGAACGCGACGTTAACCCACCTTCATTCGATGAGCATCGCCGTTCGAACCGACCATGATGGCCCGCCTCCCGCCCTCGAACAGTCGTCCGGGCTCGAGCGCTGAGCAGTAGCACAGCTCTGGTTACCGCCTCGCGCCCTCGATAGTGCAGGCAGGGGGAGGCCGAAACTGTGTCGCCGCAGGTTCACGGGGTGAAGAAGGTGGCATTGCCCCAGGTGGTGGTTGTTCGACCCCTAGGGTCGGCTGTGCTGGGCGTTTGCTGTTTCTACCGTTAGCGGGGTAATCAATCAACTCTCGCTTTCAGGAGCAGTGGAATGCGAATCAAATCTCTCATCGCGGGCGGCCTTCTTGCTGCCGCCGCTGTCGCTGGGGTGTCGACGGCAGCGACCGCATCGGCCTCCACGGGCTACTACTACGGCACTTACGCGACCCGTGCCGCATGTGCCGCAGACGGCGCCTCGCCCAAGACGGGCGGCAACTACTGGCAGTGCGTCCAGACCTACAGCGGCTGGGATCTCTACCTCTACAACTGATCCATAATAGAAAAAGCGGGAAGTCCGAACACCGGACTTCCCGCTTTTCGTTTGGGGCGGTCATCCACCGCCCCAATAGAACTCAGTGGCCGCCTTTTTCCTGCAGCCGCTTGATCGAGGCCTCCACCTCGGCCTCTGCCTCGGCGCGACCGACCCACTCCGAGCCCTTGACGTACTTGCCCGGCTCCAGATCCTTGTAGCGCTCGAAGAAGTGCTTGATCGCGGCCAGTTCGAACTCCGGCACATCGGCCAGATCCTGGATGTGGTCCCAGCGCTTATCGCCCGCGGGCACGCACAGCACCTTGTCGTCGCCGCCCGCCTCGTCGACCATCTTGTACATCGCGACCGGACGCACCTCGATCAGGCAGCCCGGAAACACCGACTCCGGCAGCAGAACCAGCGCGTCCAGCGGGTCGCCGTCCTCACCGAGGGTGTTCTCGATGTAGCCGTAGTCGGCCGGGTAGACCATGGACGTGTAGAGGAAGCGGTCGAGCCGGACCCGACCGGTCTCGTGATCGACCTCGTACTTGTTCCGAGAACCCTTGGGGATCTCGATGGTGACGTCGAACTCCACGCCATCTCCTTACTGATGCCTCGGTGTGACTGTCGTCGGAACGCCGACTCGACAGGTGTTCGGGGGGAACGGTGCCGGAACGAGGATAGTGTGGTCGGCGGGCACTCGGGTGCGGTAGGTGGGTGGACCCGGCGGCGGTGTGACGGTCGGGCGATACGAGACGGAGAGACGGCGGGCACGTGGTGGGTGGCAGCAATGCGTATAACGGTGGCTCGGCCACCAAGCGACGCCGCATTCTCTGGATCTTCGTCGCGTTCATGGTGGCCCTGCTGGTCGGTGCCGGGGCAGGCGTGCTGATCGCGGTCAAGCCGTGGACCGAGGGATTCCGGCACGGCGGGCTCACCATCGCCGCACCGCCCGCGCCGGTCACACCGGTACCGCAGGTCGCGCCCGCGCCCTCGAATGCGTCCGCGCCGACTCCGGCCGGTATCTCCGCCGCGCTCGCGCACGTGGTCACCAATCCCGACCTCGGCGCATTCGCCGGTGAGGTGACCGATGCGGCCTCCGCGACCGTGCTGTGGAGCGCCGAATCCGATAAGCCGATGATTCCGTCGTCCACCGCCAAGGTCCTCACCACCGCGGCCGCCCTGCTGACCCTGCCCGCGGATCATCGGGTGAGCACCCGCGTGGTCACCGGAACCGCGCCCAATGAACTGGTGCTGGTCGGCGGCGGCGATCCGACGCTGACCGCGCAGCCCGACGGCAAGGGGTATTACCCGAACGGGCCGCGCCTGTCGGATCTGGTTTCGCAGATCAAGGCGTCCGGACGTCAGGTCGACACCATCGTGGTGGACACCTCCGCGTATTCCGGCGCACCCATGGCCCCGGGCTGGGATCCGGTCGATATCGGCGAGGGTTCGATCGCGCCGATGGATCCGGTGATGCTCGACGGCGGACGTCTCGATCCACTGGTCGAGTACTCGCCGCGCACCCCGACTCCGGCGCTGGCCACCGGACAGCGCCTGGCCACCGAACTCGGACTCGATCCCGCCAAGGTGCGGATCGGCAATGCCGTTGCCGGTGCGATGGAGGTGGCGAGCGTGCAATCCGCGCCGCTGCGGGACCGGCTGCGCGACACCATGGTCCACTCCGACAATGTGCTCGCCGAGGCCATCGGCCGCGAGATCGCGATCGCATCCGGTAACGAGGCATCGTTCACCGGGGCCGTCGCCGCCCTCGAAACCGCGCTCGGCAAGGGCGGATTCGATCTCACCGGACTTTCGATGCGCGACAACAGCGGCCTGTCGACCGAGGACAGGGTGCCCGCCCGGCTGCTCGACAAGATCATCGCGACCGCCGCCAAGCCGAGCGGCGCCAATGCGGTGCAGCCGAGCAACACCAAGGCCAAGCCGGAAACCGACCGCATCGCCACCACCCTGGCACCGCTGCTCGACGATCTGCCGATCGCGGGCGCGACAGGCTCGCTGAGCAGCCGTTATGTCACGCAGAACCGGGGCGGCGCGGGATGGGTGCGGGCCAAGACCGGAACTCTGTCGGTGGCGAGCACGTTGGTCGGGTATGTGCTGGATAGCGACGGCCGGGTATTGACCTTCGCATTGATGTCGAACGATCGGCCACCGGAGCTCAGCCGACCCGCATTGGACGCCATCGCAAGCACGCTGCGCAACTGTGGATGCTCGTGACGGGTGGTTGACCATGTTCGAAGGCACTGATGAATCGGGCGCTGCGCCCGCCGTGAATTCGGCTGCGGATGCTCCGGCCGAGCGCAGACGCTCCGGATTTTCCGGCGCCGTCGATTGGCGCCTTGCCGCGCGCACCGGCGCCGCGCTGGTGCCGTCCGGACCGCGGACCTCGCGATATTCGGCCGAACAAGTAGTGAGCGAGTTGGCCGAGGCATCGGTGCGGGCGGAGGGGCCGGTTCGTGAGGTGAGCGGTCTGCTCGACGACCAGCCGGTGCCATCGGCCCTGATCGTCGACCGGCCCGGCTGGATCAATGCGGCCGCCGATTCCATGGCCCAGTTGACCGGGACCGGACCGGCATCGGACAAGGGCCTGCTCGCGGGCAAACCGGCGGGTGTGCAAGCGGGCGCGATGCTGGCGTTCCTGTCCACCGCGATCCTCGGCCAGTACGACCCGTTCACCGGACCCGATGGGACGCTGCTGCTGGTCGCGCCGAACATCATGGCCGTCGAGCGCGCACTCGGCGTCTCGCCGACCGACTTCCGCTTCTGGGTCTGCCTGCACGAAGTGACCCACCGGGTGCAGTTCTCCTCCGCGCCCTGGCTGGCCGATTACATGCGCACCAATGTCGACATCCTGGGCGAGGTCGGCGACGAACCGCTCGCCGAAATGCTCGGCCGCCTGGTCGAAGAGGTGCGCGACCGCCGCCGGGGCACCGTCCCCGACGATCCGAATTCCCGCGGTGTCGTCGGTCTACTGCGCGCCACCCAGGCCCCACCGCAGCGCGAGGCGCTGGACCGCCTGCTGATGCTCGGCACCCTGCTGGAAGGCCACGCCGACCACGTCATGGATGCCGTCGGCCCCACCGTCATCCCCACCGTCGAACAAATCCGCGCCGCCTTCGACAAGCGCCGCAAACGCCCCACCAACCCACTGCAACGACTCCTGCGCGCCCTCCTCGGGGTGGACGCCAAGGTCGCCCAATACGTGCGCGGCAAGAAATTCGTAGACGCCGTTGTGGCCCAAGTCGGCATGACCCAGTTCAACACCATCTGGACCGACCCCGAAACCTTGCCTCTCGCAGCCGAAATCGAGGCTCCCGAGCGCTGGGTGGCCCGCGTCCTCGGGTAGTTCGCCGCAGTTTCTCCACTGGTCCCAGGCAACCGCCCGGTGCTCGCGATGCCCCTGATGAAGCGCCGCATATCCAATGAGTACCTAGCACAAGCTACAATCTGTGCGAAGAACACGGATACCGGTGACGTCCAGCTACCGCAGCAAAGAGCCCTGTGGCCGAATCGGTAGTCTCCGGATATGAGCCGTACGGCGGGAGCGATGCCCGGGAATGCGCGGCGGCTGCCCGAGACCGAGGCGGTGCTCGAGGTGCGGCGGGCGGTACGGGGATGGTTGGCCGATTACGCGACGGGTGATGTGGCGGTCGCGTTGTCCGGGGGCGCGGATTCGTTGGCGTTGACCGCCGCCGCCGTTGTGGAGGCAGATCAGGTCGACGCGCTGATTGTCGATCATCAGTTGCAAAAGGGATCGGACAAGGTGGCCGCCGAGGCGGCCGCTACGGCGCTGGCGCTCGGGTGTCGTTCGGCGCATGTGTTGCCGGTCGAGGTCGGCAACGACGGAGGGATGGAGGCGGCGGCGCGGGTAGCTCGGTATGCGGCGCTCGACGTGGCGCGGGGTGGGTTGCCGGTGCTGCTCGGGCACACGCTCGATGACCAGGCCGAGACGGTGCTGCTCGGGTTGGGGCGAGGGTCGGGTGGGCGGTCGATTCAGGGGATGGCGGCGTTCACGGATCCGTGGGGGCGGCCACTTTTGGCGGTGCGGCGGGCGGTGACCAGGCAGTTGTGCATCGATATCGGGTTGACGCCGTTCGAGGATCCGCATAATTCTGCGGCGGAGTTCACCAGGGTGCGGCTGCGGAACGAGGTTCTGCCGTTGCTCGAGGAGGTGCTCGGTGGCGGGGTCGCGGCGGCGTTGGCGCGGACGGCCGAGCAGTTGCGCGACGACAGCGCGGTACTGGATGCATTGGCCGATGAGTTATTGCGAGCCGCGAGTGATGGCCCGGCCCTCTCGATAGAGACTCTCGCCACTTCTCCCGCGGCCTTGCGTCGCCGCGCGATCCGTGCCTGGTTGCTGGCCGGTGGCGCTAAATCCCTGACCAACAAGCATTTACAGGCGGTTGACGAATTGGTTACCGCATGGCGCGGACAGGGCGGCGTCGCGGTGGGTGGCGGAACACCGGGGCGCAGGTTGGTCGCCGCGCGCGAACATGGCAGGCTGACTTTGCGTCTGCAAGGGAGCCGATGACACATAATGGGTCGGCCGGGGGACACCAGGGAAGGGAAACCAACTGACGTGTACGAGGGCGATATCGCGTCGGTGCTGATCACCGAGGAACAGATCGCGGCCAAGACCCAGGAACTGGCCGAGCTGATTGCCAAGCGTTATCCGGCCGAAGCCCCCGAGGGCGATCTGTTGCTGGTCGGCGTGCTCAAGGGCGCAATCTTCTTCATGACCGATCTCGCCAAGGCGCTGCCGATTCCCACTCAGATGGAATTCATGGCGGTCTCCTCCTACGGCTCGTCCACCTCGTCCTCCGGTGTCGTGCGCATCATGAAGGACCTGGACAAGGACATCGCGGGCCGCAATGTGCTGATCGTCGAGGACATCATCGACTCCGGTCTCACGCTGTCGTGGCTCAAGCGCAATCTGTCCACCCGCAATCCGGCCTCGCTCGAGGTCGTCACCTTGCTACGCAAGCCGGACGCGCTACGCACCCACGTGGAAGTCGCGCACGTCGGCTTCGATATTCCGAACGAATTCGTCGTCGGCTATGGCCTCGACTATGCCGAGCGTTACCGCGACCTGCCCTATATCGGCACCCTCGACCCGAAGGTCTACGGCGGCGCGTAATCAGGGCAGCATCGCGAATATCGTTGCGGGCGAACCGGATCCACCGCTGTAGAGGGCGGCGCCGACCAGTATCCAGGCGCCGGTGGCGGGCAGTTCGGCGAGATTCGCCAGACATTCCAAGCTGATCCGATGTTCGCGATACAGCAGCTTCGACACCTCATAGGTGTCATCGGTCCCCAGATCGGGTCCGAACGTATCGATGCCGAGTGCGCCACGTCGCCCCAGCCGCCCGGTCCGCAATAGCCATTTCACCGTCTCGGCCGCGAATCCCGGTTGATGGTCGGCACTTTCGCCGGTTCCGATGAATTCCGGCGTCCCCCATTTCTCGTCCCACCCGGTCCAGGCCACCACCGCCGACCCGTCGGGTATCCGCCCGTGCCGATTCTCCCACTCCCGCAGATCACCGATATCGATCGCGTAATCCCGATCGTTCGCGCATTGGTCGCGCACGTCGATCTTCACCGCGGGCAGCAGCAGATCGTCGAGGTCCAATTCGTCGGCGGCGAGTCCGTCGGCATGGAAGTGGATCGGTGCGCCCCAATGGGTTCCGGTGTGCTCGCCCTGCTGGATATAGCGCAGGTAATAACCGTCGTTCGCGACGGTCGCGACAATATCGGTGCGGAATTCGGGATCACCGGGAAACAGCGGCGCCGTCGCCGGATCGTGGATATGGGACAGGCTGACCAGCCGCCCGAACGGTCGCGCGCCGGTCATCGCTTCCGCTGCGGAATCGCGCGCGCCAAGGCCAGCAGATCGGCCTCGAGCATTCGGAACAACCGATAGGTGAGCACGAATGCCAGGATGCCACCCACGCTGAGCACCCGCACCGAAACGATCACCAAATCCAGGTCGGCGGCGTCGACGAAGGTCGCACTGGCCACGCCGAGCAGCGGAACCGATGCGGCCACGCCCAGATAGAAGTTCCCGCGCTTGGCGAGTTTGCGCAGCTGCTCCTCGTCCTCGGCGCCGACACCGCCGCGCACGAGCAGCTGTGGATAAATCGAACGCACCGCATAAACCATGATCGGGAAGAACGGATACGCCAGCGCGATCGCGGCACACACCACCTGTGCGGCGTAGAAATGCAGAAAGGTCGCGCGCGGTAGATCGACCCCGAAGAAGACCGGCGCCAATGGCCACACCACCCCGGCGATCAGCCAGAAGCCGAATGGCACCCATACCGCCCAGTCACCCATTTGCAGCGTGTCGCGCCGGGCGGCGGCCAGCGTGCGCGGGGAGTATTCGCGACCGCGGGCCAGCCGGAATCCGATGGTCAGCGGACGGCGGGTCAGGAATAGCAGCAGCAATGCGGCGATCGGGAAGGCGATGAGGTTGGTGACAAGGCCGCCCGCGGCGAACCGTTCCTGATCGGCCGCCGTCATCCGATCGATGATCAGCGAGTTGTTCAGATTGATGTTGTAGACACTGGCGAGGAGATTCGGCACGCCGACGCACAGCGCGAGGATCGGTATGAGCCAGCCACGTGACCGGTGCGCGAAACTCGTCGGCGCCGGATCGACCAGCTCCCTGGCGCGCTCGTCGAGACACAGATCCAGTTGTGCGGCGAGTTCGGCGCCATTGCGCCAGCGCCGTTGTGGATCGGCCCGCAGACATTCCAGTAGCACCCGCAGCAGCGCGCTCGGGGTGTCGGCGGGCAGCTCACGTAGTGCCGCCGCGGTGACGCCGCGCTCGCGCAGGGCGACCATGGTCGCGATGGTTTCCGCGCGGGCGTCGGGATCGGCGGGCATCGGCGGATCGTCGAACGGCGTCGCGCCGGCGAGCAGTTCCCACAGCAGCGCGCCGAGGGCGTAGATATCGCTGCTCGGTCCGGGTGACGGCCCGGCCGGATCGAGCAGTTCGGCGAGCTGTTCGGGGGAGCGGTACGGCAGCGAATCCGGTTCGGCGGCAAGCGGATTCGACGCCGATCGCGGTGCGGCCGTGCGCGCGGCGAAATCGGCGAACTTGGGAATGCCCTCCGCGGTGAACAGCACATTCGCGGGTTTGATATCGCGATGCAGTACGCCGTGCTGTTCGGCGTAATTGAGCGCGTCGGCGAGTCGCCTGCCGATCCAGGCCACCGTCTCCGGCCAGCTGAGTGCCGCGATTTCGGCGCGCACACTCGAATCCGACGGCCGGATCTCGCCCCTGGCCTCCATCGCGGCATCGATGGCGCGCAGCAGCAGCGCCCCGCCTTCGGATTCCGGGCCGCGCCGCCGCTCGGCGAGCACCCCGGCCGCCGTGCCGCCGGGCAGGTACTGCATGTAGACCAGACGGGTCGACGCCGGGGCCTCCGCTGTCGAGGCAGTGACCAGGCGTTGATCGAAAACCCGCACCAGATGTGGATGATCCAATTGCGCCATGCTGTGCCCGCCCGCCACGCGGCCCGCCGAAAGCCGCACGGCCACAAGACGTTGCATGGAGCGTTGCCTGGCCAGGAAGACCCGGCCGAGGGTACCGGTGCCAAGATCGGTGAGCAGATCGAAGTCATCGATCCGATGCCCCGGCGCCAGACCGGCGACCAGCGCGGTGGCGCGTTCGGTATCGGCCGCGGTGTCGTCATCGTCATCGGCGTAGCCGGCCAGCCGAACGCGCACATCCTGGGCCAGTTCCGGATATTCGGCGAGGAAATCCGCCAGTTCGAGTGGGGCGTACCGGCGACGGGCCAGGAACTCCTCGCAGAGCAGATCGACCAGTTCCGCACTGTGCTCGACCTCGGGAAATTCCTTACGGTACTCGGCGATGCGTTTGCCGAGGCCCTCCCGATCCCAGCGGTGGCGCAGATCGATCCGGACCAGATCGGTGAGCACCGCCAGCCGCACCTTGGTGCCGTCGGGGATGTATTCCGCGATCGGGGGTGGTTCGTTCCGGTCGCCACGCAGGCAGCATTGCCAATCTTCGGTAAATCTGGATATGGGGTCGGTCTCGCCTCGGTCCGCGAAATCGGCAGATGTCACGGTCGCGGCTCCGCCGCGGCGGGCCTGGCGCGCTCCCGGTCCGCCGAAATGTTTTCACGGTCGAGGGAATCCGCTGGCGCGACCACCCGCTCCAGCGCACGCAGATCGGCCTCCAGCGCACGGAAGAGCAGGTAGGAGCCGATGAACGCGATGATGCCGCCCACACAGAGCACCCGCACCGCGTCGATCACCATCGGAATATCGTCGGGCGGCAGGAAGGTAACGCCCGCCACCGCGAGTAGTGGCACCGAGGCCGCGACCGCCAGATATCCGTTGGCGCGGCGATCCAGACCGCGCAGCCACACCGCGTCCTCGGTACTGATCTCTCCGTGCCGCAGGAAGATCGGATAGATGCAGCGGACCATGAAGAAGCACACCAGGAAGAACGGGTACGCCATCGCGATAGCGCCGCACACCACGATCGAGGTGAGGAAGTGCACCACCGCGCGAGCGGGTACATCCCCGGCCGCCAATTGCAGCGCGATCGGGAAGGTGAATCCGGCGAGCACCCACAGCGAGAAGACCACCCACACCGCTCGGTCGCCGAACAGCAGGGAATCCGCCCTGGCCAGCCGCAGCGTCTCGGCATCGTAGCGGCGGTTGCGGCGCAGTCCGTGCGGCACCGTGATCATTCTTCGGGACATATAGAGGATCAGCGTCGCGCCGAGCGGGAAGAAGATTCCGTTCACCACGGTGGTGATGATCATGAAGGTGCGCCCGGCTTCTTCGGGCAGCCGGTCCACGATCAGATGCTGGTTGTGCTGGATGTTGTATGCCGAGGCGAGGATATTCGGGATGCCGATGGCCAGCGACACGATCACCAGCCGCCACCCCCGCAACTTCAGCCGCCAACTGCCGGGCGGCGGGTCGACCAGATCCCGGGCCCTCGGGTCCATGCACAGGTCGAACTGCTTGGCGAGCATGCCGCCATTGGCCCAGCGCCGCGTCCGATCCGATTCCAGACAGGTCAGCAGCACCCGCCGCAGCGCCGCCGGACAATTCGCCGGAACTCGTTGCAGCGCAACGTCATCCACCCCGGCGGTGCGGCGTTCCAGCATGCCCTCCAGCGCGGTGTCGTCGCCGTGGTCGGTGGCGCTCGCGGTGGAATCGTCGAACGGCTTCGCGCCGGTGAGCAATTCCCACAGCACCACACCGAGGGAATAGATATCGGAGCGGGTGTCCAGATCCTCGGCCGTGCGCTCGCGGCCGGGATGGCAGGCCTCCAACTGCTCGGGCGACATGTACGCCAGCGAGCCGCCGAAATAGGCCACCGGACTGGTGCCCGCAACATTGCGGCTGAAGCTGATATTGAAATCGGCCAGTTTCGGCACCGCCTCGGCGGTGAGCAGGATGTTGGCCGGTTTCACATCGCGATGCAGTACACCGTGCGCGGAGGCGTATTCCAGCGCCTCGGCCAATCTGCGGCCCAGCCAGGCCACGGTTTCCGGCCAGCTCAGTCCGGCGATCTCGGCGCGCACGCTCGAATCGGTCGGGCGGATCTCGCCCTTCTCCTCCATGGCCGCGTCGACGGCGTCGAGCAGCAGCTGTCCGCTGCGTTCGGCGGGTTTGGTCGCCCGCACCCAGCGCAGCACGCCGAGCAGGGTGCCACCGGGCAGGAACTGCATGTACAGCAGCCGGAGTCGGCGCATGGCCGGATCGCGGGCGTCATCGGAGCCGAGCAGCCGCTGATCGAATACCCGCACGATGTAGTCGTGGTCGAGCTGGGCCAGGGTCTGTGGTTCGGTGCCGTGGTCGGCGGAGATTTTCACCGCGACCAAGCGCTGCAATGATCGCTGCCTGGCCAGGAATACCCGCGCGAAGGCGCCGCTGCCGAGTCCGGTCAGCAGATCGAAATCGTCGATGGACTGGCCGACCTCGATCCGGTCGAGGGCGTCGAATTTCCCCGGACCGGTTCCGATCGTGGTCGGAACAGCGGTCGCCGCCTCGGTTGCATCGACGGTGGCGCGAGTCACATCAGTATTACGATCGGACTCCTGGGTTCGGTTCAGCCCGATGGTTTGATCGGCCTGCACGGTTCGGCTCAGTTCGGCCGCCGCGCGGGTATTGGCGAACTCGGTCAGCACCGAATCCTCGAGCGCCGCTCGGCGGGTGCTCTGGTCGATGTCGTCGGCATTGAGGAGCGCGCGCAATTCCGTCGCCTGCTGCGGATATTCCCGCAGACAATCCTTCGGATCGACCCGTTCACCGCTGTGCCTGCGGATGACGAACTCTTCGTACACCAAACCGGCCGGAATGCCGCCCGATTCGAGTTCCGGAAACTCGGCGCAGTAGTCGAAAAGCCGTTTGCGCGGCGTCGGCGTCTCGGGCAGCCGGATCCAGCGATGTCGCAGGTCGACGCGGATCAACTCGATCAGGGCGGCCCGGCGCAGGGATTGCGCATCGGGCAGAAAGTCGGCGATCTCCGGTGGCCGATGCGCCGATTCCCATGCGGTCGAGAAGGCCTCGACCACGTCGTTCTCGGTGCGTGACAACGGTCCGCCCCAGTTTCTGGTCGGGTCGGCGTCGAGATCGGTTCGGTGCGTATTTTCGGGATCAGCACTCATTTTCGGACCTAGCTGCTGAGCGGATGTCGAGTATCCGCAGTGGCCGTTCGGTAGATGTGCCCGTGAATTTCCGCCACACCCGACGACATCGTCCCCCGAGCAGTAATCGAAATGATAACTTGCGCCACAACAGCGGATCACCCGATTTCGACAACCATGCGACGGGGGAGAACCAGCACATGAGCAACACTGCGGCGCGAGCGACGGGCGCTGAAGTAGCCGAGCGCGACCACGGAACTACCCGAGAGCCGCGCCGTAAATCGAATACCGCGACGACCGCGCCCGGCGGCGTCGCCACGACGGATTCCACCGCTCCGGAGGCTGCTGAAGCTCCGGAGGTGCAGGCTGCCCATGAAGTCGCGGTGGGCGGGACCGACGCCGTACATGCTTCGATGGATTCCAGCATGCCACGCGAATCCGGCATGTCACGAGGTCCGGCGGCGGCAATCGCGGCGAGTGTGCGCGACGGCGCGCTGACGCCGATCGAAACCGTGGATAGCGCCCTGGATCTGATCGCGGCGGAGAACCGAAAGACGAATGCGTTCACGGTCGTTCGCTCCGCTAAGGCTCGGGCCGAGGCACTCGCGCTCGAACAGCGTCCCGATCTGGACGTGCTGCCATTGGCGGGCGTCCCCATCGCAATCGAACACAACATCGCGGTCGAGGGCGAGTCGACGCTGGCCGGTTCCGTGGCCACCGACACCCGTCCGGCCGCCGCCGACCATCCGGTGGTGCGCCGACTGCGGACCGCTGGCGCGGTGGTGGTCGGGCTTACCGCGGTATCGGAGTTGGGGCTGTGGGCCAGCACCGAGAGCGAGGGCCGCATCAGCCGCAACCCGTGGAATTCCGCGCGCAGTACCGGCGGACCATCGGGCGGATCGGCCGCGGCGGTCGCGTCGGGGGTGGTGCCGGTGGCGCAGGCCAACGACGGGCTCGGTTCGGTGCGCATCCCCGCAGCCTGCTGTGGGGTATTCGGGATCAAGCCGGGGCGGCATATCGTGCCCATCGAGGTCGGCGCCGATTCCTGGGCGGAAATGGTCGAAAACGGTGTGCTCGCAACGACAGTCGGCGATGCCGCGCTCGCGCTGTCGGTGCTCGCGGAGCGCCCGGACCTAGCCGAATTGGAACCGCCTGGCCGACTACGCATCGGGCTGGCCGTGGCGCCACCGTCCCGGTTGTTCCGGGTCGATCGGCACTGGACCGCGGCCGCCCGCACCGCCGCTTCGGCCGCCGCCGCGGCCGGGCACCTGGTGGAATCGGTGACACTGCCCTACGGCGAATCGCTTGTCTCGATCGGCCTGCGCTGGTTGGCATTCGGCGCGCGCGAGGCCGCGAATCTGGTCCGCCCCGACCGTCTGCAGCGGCGCACCCGCCGTCACGTCGCACTCGGTCGGCTGGTCCAGCGGTTTCGGCTGGTGCGACCGGCCCAGGTGGACCGGGTGGAGGCGCGCCTGCTGGACTTCTTCGAGCGCTACCACGTGGTGATCACCCCGACGCTCGCCGCGCCGCCACCGCGGGCCAGGGCCTGGCACATGCTGGGTTGGCTCGCGAATGTTGTTGTCAGCGCTCGGTATTCACCGTTCACACCGCTGTGGAATCTGGTCGGCTGGCCCGCCGCATCGATCCCGATGGGCATGCACCCGAGATCGAAAACGCCGGTCGCCGCCCAACTCACCGGACCGCCCGGCAGTGAATCGATCCTGCTGCGCCTCGCGGCTCAGCTCGAATCGATGCACCCCTGGAAGCGAACGGTCAACGACGGTGTTTGATTGCAGCGCCCGCGGCGCTTGAAAGGGACGAGCGTCTATCCGGCGATCGCGGGCTGATGCTGCACCGCGAAACCGCCGTCCATCGCGCGTGCGGCGAATTCGAGGATGGTCGGTCGGTTGTCGTCGGCGCGCCAGGCCACCGCCAGTTCGCACGGGGCGAGTCCGGCGAGTGGACGGGCGGTCAGACCCGGCCAGCGGTACATCGGCACATTGTTCTCGGCCAGCAGGCAGACGCCGAGGCCCAGGCTCACGGCCTCCAGCTTGTCCTCGGGAGTCGCCGCCTCCGCGCCGATCTTGGGCTGACGGCCGTTGCGGGCATCGTTGCCGAGCCAGAAGTCGCGCACCGCACCGGCCTCGGTGGGCAGTGCGATGAACGGCTCATCCAGCAGGTCGGCGAAATCGATGGTCTCGTTCTCGGCCAGCGGATGGTTCTCCGGCAGCAGCACCCAGCGCGGCTCCGTGCGCAGCACCTGCCAGCGGTACCGGTTCGAATCGGGTAGCGGAAGCCAGACCAGGGCGAGGTCGGCCTGCCGACCGGCCAGACCGCTGGACGGGTCGGTCCAGGAGGCGGCGTGCAGGGCGAGACGGTGCCCGCTCGCGCTCTCCAGATCGTTCAGCAGCCCGCGACCGAGCGCGGACTGGATGCCGACGCGCAGCACCTCGCCCGCCTCCTGCAGCGAGACGTTGGTGACCTCCCACAGCTCCAGGATCTTGCGGGCGCCTTCGAGCAGCTCCTTACCCGCGACGGTCAGCGCGACACTGCGCTGGTTGCGGTCGAACAGGACCACATCGAGCTGGCGTTCCAGCTGACGAATCTGACGCGAGAGGGTGGGTTGAGCGATGTGCAGCCGCTGGGCGGCGTTGGTGAAGTGCAGTTCCTCAGCGACGGCGACGAAATACCGCAGGTCGCGCAAATGCGGGTCCATAGCCCCTTGCTATCAGAATCGGTCCTGAATTTCCAGCCTATTCAGGCCGGAAAGTCTGGATACGGCAGCCGAAACAGTCGGCAGGTTTGTTAGACACAGCATATGGCTTGTCATGGTCATTTGCATCATCGACTCGGCGAATCTCCGGCACTCGGGGCCCGCGCTGCGGCGCACAAGTTAATTGGGCGTATGACCAGCAAAGATGTGGCGCGGGGCGGGCGCGGGGAGGTGTCGGACGCGTGCTGAAGTGTGGCCGATCACTGCCGAGAAACCGGCCCGCAACGGGGGCGGGGCCGTTGCCGACGGATTGAGTGATCTTCGTCACAATTTTGTTTGCCGTCTCGTGTGGACCGCGGTCACGAGGGCGTTCCTACGCGAAGGCGCCGTGGTCGATCACACGATCACGGCGCCTTCGTCGACCATTCAGAGGCTGCGCGCCCGATCCTCATAGGCCTTTCGCTTGGCCGCATCCACATCGTCGAGGAAGGCATTGCTCGAACCCAGCGCCCTGGCCAATCCATCGGCCACCGGCTCGGGCAGCAGATTCACCAGCTGCGACAGGAATCCGGCCACCGCGGTGACCCGGACCTTGGACTTCGGCTCGGCGATCAGCGCGACGATCGCATCGGCGATCTCCTCCGGCTCGGCCGGACGCAGCAGCTTCGGGCCGCTCACACCGGAGCCGAGTTCGGTATTGGTCAGCGTCGGCAGCACCGAGGAGAACGCGACACCGGAACCGCGGTACTCCTCACGCAGGGTGTCGGTGAACCCGAGCACCGCATGCTTGCTGGCGTTATAGGTCGCCAGGCCCGGGATATGCGTCTCGCCCGCGAGCGAGGCGATATTGATGATGTGTCCGCGCCCGCGCGCGAGCATGCGCGTCAGGCCCAGCTTGGAGCCGAGGATCACGCCGTAGACATTGATATCCAGAATCCGCCGGGTGATCTGATCCGGCTCATCGGCGAATTTGCCGGTCGGCATGATGCCCGCATTGTTGATCAGCACGTCGATCGGGCCGACGGTGCGCTCGACCTCGTCGAGGAAGCTCTCGAACGAGGTCGGATCGGTGACGTCGAGCCGCCCGTACAGCTCGAAATCACGGGCGGCGCCGGACTCCTTGACCGTGGTCTCGTCGATATCGCCGATCGCGATCTTGGCGCCGAGCGCATGCAGTGCGGTCGCCGTGGCCAGTCCGATGCCGCGCGCGCCACCAGTGATGACGACGACCTTGCCGCGAATCTTCGCCTCCGAACCCTTCGCTCGCTGCGCGGTCACTTGTTGTCTCCCTTGAGTTTCAGAATCGCCGAAATGTCGATCCGCCGCAGTCCGCGCGCGCCCGCGGCACGCATGGCACCGAGCCCGAACAGCACCTTCGGCATCTGGTACGGGAACCAGAGCAGTTCCTTCTGCTGGGTGGGCAGGATCGGCGTGGTGATCGCCTTCTGCCTGCAGTACTTGCGAACTCCATTCGCACCACCCCAGCGTGCGCCGACACCGGACTGCCCCCAGCCGCCCATCGGCAGCGCGAAGCTGAACAGGTTGACGAAGACGTCGTTGATATTCACCGCACCGGCTTCGAGGGCGCGGGCCACGCGCTCGCCGCGCTCCTTATCGCCGGTCCATACCGAGGCCGATAGGCCATAGATCGAATCATTGGCCAGCCGAACGGCTTCCGCCTCATCGGCGACCTTGATCACCGGCAGGGTCGGGCCGAAGGTCTCCTCGGTAATGCAGGACATGGTGTGGTCGACATCGACGAGCACGGTCGGTTCGAACAGGGTGCCGACACCGGTGCGCTTGCCGCCGGTGGTCACCCGCGCACCCGCCGCGACGGCCTCGTCGACATGCCGCTGCACGATCTGGACCTGGTTCTCATTGGCCAGTGCGCCAACGTCGTATTTGGACTCGCGACCGTCGAGGCCCTGGCGCAGATTCTTGACTGCGTCGGTGAGTTTGGCGACGAATTCGTCGTAGACCGGAGCCTCGACATACACCCGCTCCACCGAAATGCAGACCTGACCCGAATTGAACATGCCGCCGAACGCGATGCCGTGCGCGGCGCGATCCAGATCCGCGTCGGCCAGCACGATCGCCGGATCCTTACCGCCCAATTCCAGGCTGTAGGGAATCATCCGCTCGACACAGGCGGCGGCGATCTTGCGCCCGGTGGCGGTCGAACCGGTGAACTGGATGTAGTCGGCATTCTCGACCACTGCCGCACCCGTCGCGCCCGCGCCGGTGACCACCGCGAAGACCGGCGGCGCACCGATTTCGGCCCAGCCCCTTGCCAGTTCGAGCGCCGAAAGCGGAGTGACCTCCGACGGCTTGAGAATCACCGCGGCACCGGCGGCCAGCGCAGGGATCACATCGATGACCGGCATGGCCAGCGGGAAATTCCACGGCGTGATCACGCCGACCACCGGATACGGCTTGTACACCGTGGTCAACTTCTTGACCCGGGCCAGCGGGCTGTGCGGCGATGGATGGTCGTCGGCGAGGAACTTGCCCGCCCGCCGCGCGTAGTAGCCGATCAGATCGGTGGAGAAGGCCGGGTCGATCAGCGCGTCCACCCGAGGTTTGCCCGCCTCGGCCTGCAGCACGTCGGCCAGATGCTCGGTGTTGTCGATGATCCAGTCCTGCAGCTTCAGCAGCCATTCCTTGCGCCCTTCGGGGCCGATGGCCTCCCATTCCGGCTGGTACAGGCGCAATTCGCGGATCTTGGCCGCGACCGCGTCGGCGCTCTCGTCCGGCACGGTGCCGACTACCGCGCCGGTGCCCGGATTGCGCACCTCGATCACTGCCGGATCCGCCTTGGCCGTTGTCTTGCGCGCGGTCTTCTTCTCGGCCGCGCCGGGCACGGTATCGGTCACGCTGTTCTCCCACTACGTTGTGCGCCGCTGATCGCTGTGAATCAGTTCACTGACCTATGATCGTGACACAAGGTCGTCGGACTTTCTTGGCCCGATTTGTCAACGAACGAGGCCGTTTTTGTTCTCGAAGCACAATTCGGAGATTGCATGAGCACCGGCCGGATCAGTCCCAACAGCGCGGTGGTCCGCGACTGGCTGGCCGAATACGTCTACGAGACCATGCGCACCCAGGCCCTCGAACAAGTCGTCGACCGTCTCGACAATGCGATCATCGCGCACATTCCGGAACTCGCCGATCGCGATATGCGCCGCGACCTGGCCGCGAGCACCCGCGCACACGCCAGGGTGGTGCTGGCCAATCTCACCAGCGACACCATCGAATTCGCACTGCCCGAGGAGGCGCACGCCTTCGCCCGAACCCTCGCCCGGCGCGGCTACGACCTGCGGCTGCTGCTGCGGACCTATCACGTCGGGCAGGAGGCGGTACTCGACTACATGACCGACGCCGTCGACGAACGCCAGCCGCCGTCCGAGATCGAGCGGGCGGTAATGCTGCGACTGTTCGAGCGTTCCACCAGATGGGTCAGCATTTCGGTGGAGACGCTGACCGACACCTACATGGAGGAACGCGAGCGCGTCATGCGCGCCGCGCTCAACCGGCGCACCGAAATCGTGCACGCGCTGCTCGCCGGTGACGAACTCGATATCGACCAGGCCTCGGTCCGGCTCGGCTACCGACTTGCCAAGCAGCACTTGGCATTTGTGCTGTGGACCGATGAGACCACCGGCGAGCCGGACAGCGAGTCGAGCGGGCTGTTGGATCGGGTGGCGACGCGATTGGGCACCGCGCTCGGCAGTAACCATGTGCTCACCGTCGCCTCCGGCGCGAGCGGCATGTGGGCATGGGCGAGTCTGGACGACGATGCGCATGCCGCCGAATTGGTGGTGCCGGGGGAGATCGCGCGAATCGTGCTCGGTCAGGTCGAGCCGCCGGTGCGGGTCGCGTTCGGGGTGCCCGCGCCGCAGGCCGCCGGGTTCCGGCAGAGCCATCACGAGGCCGTCGCGGCCAGGCACGTCGCCGAGCGCGGTCCGGCCGATCGGGCGCGGGTCACCGCATATCGCGAGGTGGAGATCGCCTATCTGGCGGGCGCCGACGACGCGGCCATGCGCGGTCTGATCGGGCGCGAATTGCGCGCGCTGGCGGGCCGTGATGTCAATGCCACACGCCTGCGCGAAACACTGCACGCATATCTGAAAAGCCATCGCAGCCCGGAGGCCACGGCGAAATTACTCGGAGTGCACAAGAACACGGTCCGCTATCGGATCCAGCGGATCGAGGAACTGCTCGGCCATCCGATCCAAGCGCGCGCTCTGCCGCTGGAGATCGCACTGGCCTGCGTCGCCACCTACGGCGCAGACGCCCTACCTTGAAACGCTACGAACTACTCCGCCTCCGCGACCTGGCGTAGTGGCGGTTCGGTGACCGGTGCGACCCGCACATCCGGTAGATCCGCGAGCAATTGCGTGGTCGCTGCCGCGATGGCGTTCACCGCCTTGTCGACGGCTGCCTTGGTCGTGGTGCTCAGGCCGGACACGCCACCGACCGTACGCACATACTGCAGTGCGGCAGCATAGATTTCCTGCTCGGTAGGCGCAGGATCCAGGCCACGAAGGAGGGTGATGTTGCTACTCATGGGAGCACACTACTGCCCGCCGTCGGGGTAAGGCAGGACAAGAAACATATCCGACGAAGCCAGGCGATTACACAGGTCCATCCAAGATCGATGGTGAACAATCGGGGGTATGCCTGCCCGCGGTGTACCCACCTTGACAACATTCCCCTACGACGAGCTCGACAAGCGGGAAGAGGACCACTGGTCCGGCGCGGCGGTATCGGATGACGAGCTGCGCGCGCTCGCACTCGGCGGCTTCTATTCGGCGCGCTGGGATGCCTTCCACGATGCGCTGCTGCTCGGCCCCGAGCGCGACCATCCGCTCGGTGACCGGCGCGAACTCGCCATCGATACGCTCACCGGCGCATGGGGCATTACCGACGGCACCGAGGCGCAGGCCTCGATGGAACAGCTGCTCGAGGGGATGCACGCGCCGCTGTACGCGATGGTGCATCCGTTGGTGATGGCATCGATCAATGCCAGTGAACGCGACCGGTTCGGCGAGCGGGCCGATCGGCACCGGGCCTTCCTGCGTCAGGTTGGTTCGTTTCGGGGGATGGACAACCCGGAGGCACTGGTCCGCGATTACGACATCTGGTCGCAGGCGATCAAAATCGGTTTCACCGACCATCTGGCCCGCCCGCTGCCCAGCGATATCCATGCCTGGGATCTGGCCAGAGTGGTCGCGGTGGCCCGAATGGCCTTCACCGCTGGCTATCTCGACGCCGAGGTGGCCTGGGGTTATCTGATGCGGGCATTGCCGCTGGCGCAGCGCAAATACCAGAATTGGCGCCAATTCGGCGATGCCTACCTGACCGGCTGGACCTACTGGCAGGCCTGTGAGGATCTGGCCGAACTCAAGAACGGCGGCGTGGATCGGCGCATGGAACTGCTGCGCCTGTGGTTGCGTCCGACCAGCCCGTGGCGGCGGATCACGCTGCAATCAGTGCCCGTCGGGGAGTGAGCGCAGAATCCCGCGTCCGTAGCGCTGGAACTGTCCGTCATCGACCATGCCGAGGGAATGCCGCTCTACCAGCAATTCCCATTCGGAGTAGAGCTGGGCGACGCCCGGATCGGCCGGACCCGCCGCGCCGTCGGCCGATTCGCGCCGGACGGCGAAATTCACCGCGCAGGTGACGCGTTCGGTATCGGCCCGATCGGTGCCGGTGAAATGCAACGTGACGTTTCCGTCGTGCACATCGATGCCGGTCTCGCCGCGCCCCGAACCGATCTCGCCGGGCGAGGTCAAGGCGCCGTCGGTGGTGCGCGCCCACATGACGACCGGGATGGGTAGCTCGTGGGCGTACCTGTCGCCGGGGTCGATGGAGATGAACAGCAGCCGTCCGGTCGTCGCGGCCAGCAGGCCGGGGCCGCTGCCCGCGGGCGGATGCGCCACCACGATCGCGGTCTCCAGCACGTATTCGTCGACGGTGACGTAGCGATGCAGCGCGGCTATCGCCGCCTTGGCTTCGCGCCTTGGCGCCATCCGCCGCACGGCTCGATCGACATCGGCTCTGGTCGGCCCGCTCTTACCCCACTGCGGGGCGGGCGGCTGGAGATCGGGTGCGGCCACATCGATGCGCTGACTGGCCAGGATCTGATCGTTGATGCGCTCGACGATCTCGGCGGCCGCCGGGAAATCGTGTTCGGCGATCAATACCGGTAGCGGTGTGCGGTCGGCGGGCACGCCGGTGAGCACCGGCGTGGGATAACGCAGATAGATCTCGATGACGACCGCGTCGTCGGCGCGACGGTTCAGCCGAACCTTGAGCAGATCGGTGACCGGTACATCCAGTACGCGCTCGCCATCGCTGCCCGGGCGTAGAACGATCAGTCGTCCACGGCCGTGCCGCAGTATCGCTGTGGGTGTCCGTAGCTCAACTATGTCCATACCCCCTGCGCTCTGTTGTTGCGGTGCTCCCGGGGCCCTACGTGGTTACGCAAGCTACCGCCTCCGGCCTGTCGCTCGCACCGCGGCTATGTGTCGTCGCTCACGATAGGCCGAACATGACATGATTGTGACCACTTGGCGTAACCCGACCGGAGACCTCGGGAACCACGGGCGTTCCCCGACCGTTTACCTGTCGAACTACACCAGCTGCCGAACTGCGCGATGTATCGACTAGACCGTACGCGGTAACGTGGCATGTCCGCATCCGAACCACCGGACGGGACGCGCCCGACGCCACGCTAGGCATGCACCGGAGACACCCGGAAAGGACTGGCCGCCCGGCCTACGCTCTATGAACCGCAAGACTGTGTTTCGCACCCTGGCCATAGTCTCGGGCATCTTGCTCGTGATTTATGCGTTCAGCTATTTCGGCAATGACACGCGCGGCTGGAAGAGCGTCGATACCTCGGTGGCGTTGAGTCAGCTGAATGACAAGAGCAACGTCAAGAACGTCCAGATCGACGATCGCGAGCAGCAGCTGCGCATCGAGCTGAACAATGGGAACGACGCAACTTCCGGCTCGAAGAAGGTCATCGCCAAGTATCCGGGCGGCAGTGAGACCTCCAACCAGGTCTTCGATGCCGTGCAGAAGTCCGGCGCTCCGTTCAACACCGTGGTCAAGCAGGACAGCTGGTTCACCCAGATCCTGCTGTTCGTGCTGCCGATGGTGATCTTGTTGGGCCTGTTCATCTTTGTGATGTCGCGCATGCAGGGCGGTGGTCGCGGCGGCATGATGGGCTTCGGTAAATCCAAGGCCAAGCAGCTGTCCAAGGACATGCCGAAGACCACCTTCGCGGATGTGGCAGGTGCCGACGAGGCCGTCGAAGAGCTCTACGAAATCAAGGACTTCCTGCAGAACCCGGTCCGCTACCAGGCGCTCGGCGCGAAGATCCCGAAGGGCGTGCTGCTCTACGGCCCGCCCGGTACCGGTAAGACCCTGCTTGCGCGGGCTGTCGCGGGCGAGGCCGGGGTGCCGTTCTTCACCATCTCCGGTTCGGATTTCGTGGAAATGTTCGTCGGTGTCGGCGCCTCCCGTGTGCGCGACCTATTCGAGCAGGCCAAGCAGAACAGCCCGTGCATCATCTTCGTCGACGAGATCGACGCGGTCGGCCGCCAGCGCGGCGCCGGTCTGGGCGGTGGTCACGACGAGCGTGAGCAGACGCTGAACCAGTTGCTCGTCGAGATGGACGGCTTCGGCGATCGCACCGGCATCATCCTGATCGCCGCGACCAACCGCCCCGACATCCTCGATCCGGCGCTGCTGCGGCCTGGCCGCTTCGACCGGCAGATCCCGGTCAGCAATCCGGATCTGGCCGGACGACGCGCCATCCTGCGGGTGCATTCGCAGGGCAAGCCGATCTCGCCCGAGGCCGATCTCGACGGTCTGGCCAAGCGCACCGTCGGCATGTCCGGCGCGGATCTGGCCAATGTCGTCAACGAGGCCGCCCTGCTCACCGCCCGGGAGAACGGCGCGGTGATCACCGGCGAGCAGCTCGAGGAATCGGTGGACCGGGTCATCGGCGGTCCGCGCCGCAAGAGCCGCATCATCAGTGAGCACGAGAAGAAGATCACCGCCTACCACGAGGGCGGCCACACCCTGGCCGCCTGGGCGATGCCGGATATCGAGCCGGTCTACAAGGTGACCATCCTGGCCCGCGGTCGCACCGGCGGCCACGCCATGACGGTGCCCGAGGACGACAAGGGCCTGATGACCCGCTCGGAGATGATCGCCCGCCTGGTCATGGCGATGGGCGGCCGCGCGGCCGAGGAACTGGTGTTCCACGAGCCGACCACCGGTGCGTCCTCGGATATCGACCAGGCCACCAAGATCGCGCGCGCGATGGTCACCGAATACGGCATGAGCGCACGTCTGGGCGCAGTGCGTTACGGCGAGGAGCAGGGCGATCCGTTCCTGGGTCGCTCGATGGGCATGGGTTCGGGCTTCTCGCACGAGGTCGCCGGTGCCATCGACGAGGAGGTGCGCAACCTCATCGAGGCCGCGCACACCGAGGCGTGGGCCATCCTCAACGAGTACCGCGATGTGCTCGATGTGCTCGCCACCGCGCTGCTGGAGCGGGAGACCTTGCACCGCAAGGATCTCGAGCAGATTCTGGCCGCGGTGGAGAAGCGCCCGCGCATCACCGCGTTCAACGATTTCGGCGAGCGCGTGCCCTCGGATAAGCCGCCGGTGAAGACCCCGGGCGAACTGGCCGCCGAACGCGGCGAGCCATGGCCGCCGCAGGAGCCGCCGCGGCCGAAGCTGCCGCAGCGCGAGGCCGCCTCGGCCAATGGCTATCCGGACTCCGGTTACCAGGAACCGCGCTACGGCGGCTACACCCAGCCGCACCCGTTGCCGCAGGCGCCGTCCCCGGCCTATCCGCGCCAGGGCGCGACGC
Source organism: Nocardia sp. CA-135398 (assembly GCF_050955845.1). Classification (NCBI taxonomy): domain Bacteria; kingdom Bacillati; phylum Actinomycetota; class Actinomycetes; order Mycobacteriales; family Nocardiaceae; genus Nocardia; species Nocardia sp. CA-135398. The sequence goes on from NZ_CP192084.1 coordinate 601,649, forward strand.
ATGGCTCGCGGCCGGACTACGGTGCCCCGGCCGGTTGGTCGGCGCCGGGCTGGCCGCCGCGCGACGAACCGCAGCAGCAGTCGGGTCAGCCCGGCTACGGCGGTTGGCAGGGTGAGCCGCAGCCGCGCCACGGCTATCCGCAGCCGCAGCAGCCATGGGGTCAGCCGGGCCGCGGCAACGACGGCTATGACGAACCCGCAAGTGGCGCGGGGAATAACGAGGGCGAGAACCGCGATTGGGATGGACCGAACGGTCGGCACTGACACGTGCCGATTAGGCTCGACCATCTGGGTGCGGGGTGATTGCTCGCACCCGAGATTTTGGAGGTGTCCTCGATTGTCGGCCAACAATCACGTCGATGGGCCCGGGCATGTGAACGGCGGCGCCGTTGCGAATGCCAGCGCTTTCGACGAATTCGACGAGCCGGTCAAGTACAACGGCGCGGGCCCGGCCGAGCCGGACCTGATCGCATTGGAGACCGGCAGCCCATTCGATCAGGCCCGCGCCGAGGCCGCGATCCGAGAATTGCTGATCGCGGTCGGCGAGAACCCGGACCGGCCCGGCCTGACCGATACGCCCGCGCGGGTGGCCCGCGCCTATCGGGAGATGTTCGCCGGGCTCTTCACCGAGCCGGATGCGGTGCTGAACACCACCTTCGACGAGGGGCACCAGGAATTGGTGCTGGTTCGCGATATCCCGCTGTACTCGACCTGTGAGCACCATCTGGTGTCCTTCCACGGCGTCGCGCACGTCGGCTACATTCCCGGCCCGCACGGCCGGGTGACCGGACTGTCCAAACTGGCCAGGCTGGTCGATCTGTACGCCAAGCGTCCGCAGGTGCAGGAGCGGCTGACCAGCCAGATCGCCGATGCCGTCATGCGCAAGCTGGATCCGCGCGGTGCCATCGTCGTGATCGAGGCCGAACATCTGTGCATGGCCATGCGCGGTATCCGCAAGCCAGGCGCCAGCACCACCACCTCCGCCGTGCGCGGTCTGCTGCAGACCAATGCCGCCTCGCGGGCCGAGGCCCTCGATCTGATCCTGCGGAAGTGAGGCACCGCGCGGTGTCGAGCCACGCCCCCGATCCGCTCCGGAGCAGTGTCGCGCCGCGCGGTGTCGTTTCGAGCGACCTGCAGGCAATCGCGCGCGGTGATCGCTCCTGCGTGGTGATGGGGGTTGTGAACGTCACCAGCGATTCGTTCTCCGACGGCGGCCGCTACTTGGATCCGAGCCTGGCCATCGCACACGGCATCGAGCTGTACGAGGCGGGCGCCGACATCATCGATATCGGTGGCGAGTCGACCCGGCCAGGCGCGGTGCGGATCGATCCGGAAACCGAGGCCGCGCGGGTGGTCCCGGTCATTCGCGGCTTGGTAGCTGCGGGTGTGCCGACCAGTGTTGACACCATGCGGGCCGGTGTGGCCGAGGCGGCCATCGCGGCCGGAGTTTCGGTCGTCAACGATGTCTCCGGTGGCCGCGCCGATCCGGATATGGTGAAAGTCGTTGCGGCGGCCGAGGTTCCGTGGATTCTCATGCACTGGCGGGCGGGCGCGGACTATCGGCACACCGGTCCGGCCGACCACTACGACGATGTGGTCGCCGAGGTGCTCGCCGAGTTGACCGCACAGGTCGAGCTGGCCGTCGCGGCCGGCATCGACCGGTCTCGGCTGGTACTCGATCCCGGCCTCGGATTCGCCAAGAATGCCGAACACAATTGGGCGCTGCTCGGCGCACTGCCCGAATTGGTCGGCCACGGGCTGCCGATACTCATCGGCGCCTCCCGTAAACGTTTCCTCGGCACCCTACTCGCCGATGCCGCTGGCCCGCGCCCGCCCGACGGCCGGGAGACCGCCACCGCGACGGTGTCGGCGCTGGCCGCGCTGCACGGAGCATGGGGTGTCCGCGTCCACGATGTGCGTGCCTCGCTGGATGCTATTGCCGTGACCGATGCCTGGCAGCGTGCCGCCCGAAACAGCCCCCGAGGAGCCGCGAAATGAGCCAGCAGCCGGACCGGATCGAGCTGCGCGGCTTGCGCGCCTATGGCTATCACGGCTGCTTCGACTACGAACGCCGCGACGGCCAGGAGTTCCTGGTCGATCTGACGGTATGGACCGATTTCGCCGCCGCCGCGACCTCCGACGACCTCGCGGACACGATCGACTACGGCGCACTCGCGGAGCGCGCGGTGCAGATCATCCAAGGGCCATCACGCAATCTCATCGAGAAGGTGGTCGCCGAGATCGCCGACGATGTGATGACCGATCCGCGCATCCAGTCGGTCGAGGTCGTCGTGCACAAACCGTCCGCGCCGATTCCGCATACCTTCGCCGATGTCCGCGTGGTCACCTCGCGGCAGCGGGCAGCGGTGGTGGCATGAGTCGCGCCGTCTTGTCGATCGGCTCGAATCTGGGCGATCGGCTCGCGCATCTGCGCAGTGTCGTCGACGGGCTGGGGGATCGGGTGGTCGCGGTATCGCCGGTGTACTCGACCGCGCCGTGGGGCGGGGTCGAACAGGATGATTATCTGAATGCCATTGTGCTGGTGGATGATCCGGAGTTCGGCGCGCACGATTGGCTGCGCTTCGGCCAGCAGTTGGAACAGGCCGCCGGGCGCGTGCGCGAAGTGCGTTGGGGCGCGCGCACTCTCGATGTCGATGTGGTGTGGTGTGCCGAGGACGGCGCGGTCTGCCACAGCGACGATCCGGAATTGACCCTGCCGCATCCGCAGGCGCACAACCGGGCGTTTGTGCTGATCCCGTGGCTGGATGTAGAGCCGGACGCGGAACTCGAGGTCGATGGGACCGCGCGGCCGGTGCGCGACTGGCTCGCCGAACTCGACGCGGCCGAACGCGCGGGTGTCCTGCCGACCGAATTCGTGCTGTCCGCGAAGGGGTCGGTGTCGTGAAACTGAAGCCGACCCGGATCTTCGATCTCGTCGCGAATGTCGTTGTGGCGGCCCTCATCGCCTGGCTGCTCACTCGGATGGCCTATGGCAGTTTCCCGCCGATCTCGATTTACGCGGGCGCATCGCTTTATCCGGTGGCCGCGATCGAAGTGGCACTCGGTTTCGTAATCCGCGCACGAGTCAATGAACATCAGATCGGCGACGGCAGCCATCAGCTGCATCCGATCACCGCGGCCCGCGCGGTCGCGTTGGCGAAGGCGTCCGCGCAAGTCGGTTCACTTGCGGCCGGGGTATGGCTGGGTTTCCTTTTCTGGGTCTTTCCACAGCGCGGCACCTTGAATGCGGCGGGGGCGGATAGTCCCGGCGCAATTGTCGGGATGCTGGCGGGGGTGGCTTTGGTAGCTGCGGCACTATGGCTGGAGTATTGCTGTCGGGCTCCCGAGGACCCTTCTGACGATCCAGCAACTACATAGCAAATAAAGCTGGCGGAATCACCGCGCGAGAATCTGGGCGCGGCTGGCCGATCAAGCTACCCTGGCGTGCATGGTTTCACCCTCCCGTAGCAGCACCTCTCGTCGACGGCGGGACGACGCGGGAAAATTGTTCATCGGCGTATTGATTCTGCTCGGTCTGGTTGCCAGCGTTTTCCTGGTTTTCAGTGACCGTCTGCAGTTTGTTCGGATCGGCTTGGTGGCGGCGCTGTGGGCGGCCGTGATCGGCGCTTTGGCGGCGACGCGGTACCGCAAGGAAGCCACGATCGATAAGGCCAAGGTCCGTGACCTGCAAACGGTGTACGAGCTCCAGTTGGAACGCGAGGTGACCGCCCGACGCGAATACGAGCTCGGCGTCGAGGCGCGGGTGCGCGCGGAGGTGGGTGCCGACGCGGCCGAAATGGCCGCCCTGCGCGCCGAACTCACCGTGCTCCGACAGAGTCTGCAGCGGCTCTTCGACGGTGATCTGCCGATGGATCGCCCCGCGTTGCGCGCCGATGCGACCCGGATTCAGGAGTTGCCGAGCGCATCCGGAAATTCGGCCAACAATAGCTCGGCGAATGCCGACACCTGGCTGGACATGGCATTCCAGCAATCCCCCAGCACCTTCACCCCGGTCTTCGAATCGGATCATCCCGAGCCGCCGCGCTTCGCCAGTCCCTTCGACGATCCGGTGACCGCGGAGACCGCTATCGTCTCCATCGACGATCTCGAAGATCTCGACGACGCCGAGTTCGACGATGTTCACGACACCGGCCCGCTCGCCGCGACGGGCTGGGCCGACGCGTTCACCGAGGATCCGGAAAAGACCGGCGTTCCGCCGCGGCTGCAACCGCTCGAATACACCGTGCCGCCGCGCCCGTCGGATCCGGATCCCACCGCGTTCGAAGCCGAACCGGACCTTTCGGCACCGGAGCCGACCCCACCTCCGGAGCCCGCCCCGCACCCGACGACCACGGTCCCGCCGCTGGGCAGCGCCACCTCCCGCCGCCGTCGCCGCGTCGATCCCGACGCCGACTCCGGCAACTCCTCGCGCCGACTCTCGGTGGCCGAGATCATGGCCAACCTGCAGTCGGAACAGAACGGACGGACTGGCCGCTGATCCACGCCGAACTGTGAGGCGACATCAGGGGCCTGCAAACACGCCGAGCGGTGAGGGCGACATCAGGAGGCCGCGAACACGCCGAGCGGTGAGGTCGAGGCCCTCCCGACTACGAGGGAGCGAGTCTTACGAGCGACGTTCGCGGCCCGTCTCGCGTCCGAGTGGCCGAAGCGCATGCGCCGCAGGCGCGAGTCTCGGCCGCAAGCGGTGAGGTCGAGGCCCTCCCGACTACGAGGGAGCGAGTCTTACGAGCGACGTTCGCGGCCCGTCTCGCGTCCGAGTGGCCGAAGCGCATGCGCCGCAGGCGCGAGTCTCGGCCGCTCGGACGCGAGACAGAAGGGGGCCGCGAACACGCAGCGCCGCAGGCGCTGCAAATCAAACAGAGCACTGCGGTGTAAATCACGCGGGTGCCCCATGGCATCGGCGGAGGAAGGGCCGATATTCTCGGTGCGTAACGTCTGGTACCCGGCTGTCCGGGACTGGAACGACATCGAGAGGACAACGTTGACCTCGAGAAGCGTCAACCCTGACAACGCTGCTTCGGGTGACCCCGCGCCTGCACGCTTGACGGTGGGAATCGTCTCGGCGGGACGCGTCGGCTCCGCACTCGGCGCGGCGCTCGAGCGCGCCGGACACGTGGTGTTCGGCGTGGCCGCCATTTCCGATGCCTCGGTGCATCGGGCCCGCACTCGGCTACCCGAATCCGAGATCCTGCCGGTCGAGGATGTGGCCGCACGCAGCGAACTGCTGCTGCTGGCCGTACCCGATGCCGAGCTACCCGGGCTGGTGCGCGGTCTCGCATCCGCGGGTGTGGTCCGGCCCGGCACCATCGTCGCGCACACCTCCGGCGCCAATGGCGTCGGTGTGCTCGCGCCGCTGGCCGAGCGCGGCGCGTTGCCGCTGGCCATCCATCCGGCCATGACCTTCACCGGACACGACGAGGATGTCGCCCGGCTCGGCAATGCCTGCTTCGGCATTACCGCCGCCGACGAAATCGGCTTCGCCATCGCGCAATCGCTGGTGATCGAAATGGGCGGCGAGCCGGTTCGGGTGCAGGAAGAAAATCGCCAGCTCTATCACGCAGCACTCGCGCACGGCAGCAATCACCTGGTCACGGTGGTCCTGGACGCCGTCGACGCACTGCGCGCCGCACTGGCGGGCCCCGGCCTGCTCGGTCAGCAGATCGTCGACGATCAACCCAACGGTCTGGCCGAGCGTCTACTCGCCCCGTTGGCCTCCGCCGCCCTCGACAATGCCCTGCGCCGCGGGCAGTCCGCGCTGACCGGCCCGGTGGCGCGCGGTGACGCGAATGCCGTTGCCGCACATCTGACCGCCATGGCAGCCGTCGATCCCCGCCTGGCCGCGGGTTATCGCGCCATGTCGCTGCGCACGGCCGAACGCGCCAAGACCAATCCGGCTCTGATCGAGCTGCTGGAGGGAGGCCGATGATGATGGATCCGAAATTGCGCGGCGCGTATCGGTCCGGCGAGCTGACCGTGCATCACGATCCGGAGGTGATCGCGGCGGTCTCCAAGGCACTGCGCGGCGTCGGTCGTACCGTCGGGCTGGTGCCGACCATGGGTGCACTGCACGAGGGGCACCTCGAGATCGTGCGCCGGGCCAAGCGGACCAACCAGGTGGTCATCGTCTCGATCTTTGTGAACCCACTGCAGTTCGGCGCGAACGAGGATCTGGACAAATACCCGCGCACCCTCGACGCCGACGTCGAATTGCTGCGCAAGGAGGGTGTGGAGCTGGTATTCGCGCCGAGCGCCTCGGATATGTACCCCGACGGCCCGCGCACCACCGTGCATCCCGGCCCGATCGGCGCCGAGCTCGAAGGCGCCAGCCGCCCGACGCACTTCGCCGGCATGTTGACCGTGGTCGCGAAGCTGCTGAATATCGCGCGCCCGACCGAGGCTTTCTTCGGCGAGAAGGACTATCAGCAGCTCACTCTGATCCGCCAGATGGTGCGCGATCTGAATATGGACGTGAAGATCGTGCCGCTGCCGACGGTTCGCGAACACGACGGCCTCGCGCTGTCCTCCCGCAATCGGTATCTCGATGCGGCACAGCGGGAATCGGCGCTGGCGTTGTCGGCGGCGCTGGCCGCTGGTCGGCACGCGGGCGCGCTCGGTGCCGATGCCGTGCTGGCGGCCGCCCGCGCGGTGCTCGACGCGACCCCCGGTGTCGATGTCGACTATCTCGAATTGCGCTCGTCCACGCTCGGCCCCGCCCCCGTGAACGGCAACGCACGACTGCTCGTCGCCGCCAAGGTCGGCTCGACCCGCCTGATCGACAACACCGCCGTCGCACTCGGCGCCCCGGTCGACGGCGGTCACCCAACACTTCCCGATTCGCGCACCGCCGCGACAGATTCCCAGCCTGCCCAGGCCAATATTTAGGAAGGGCGACAGCGATGTTGCGCACCATGATGAAGTCGAAGATCCACCGTGCCACGGTGACCCACGCCGATCTGCACTATGTCGGCTCGGTGACCGTCGATCAGGATCTGCTCGACGCCGCCGATCTGCTCGAGGGTGAACAGGTCTGCATCGTCGATATCGATAACGGCGCCCGCCTGGAAACCTATGTGATCGCCGGTGAGCGCGGATCGGGTGTGATCGGGATCAATGGCGCCGCCGCCCATCTCGTGCATCCCGGCGATCTGGTCATCCTGATCGCCTACGGCATGATGGACGAGGCGGAGTTGAAGGAATACGCCCCGAAGGTCGTCTTCGTCGACGAGCACAATCGTGCGATCGATCTCGGTTCCGATCCGGCGCATGCCCCGGAGGGTTCCGGTCTGGTCACCCCACGCTCGCTCACCACCGTCTGATGCTGCTGACCATCGATGTCCGGAATACGAGCATCGAGCTCGGATTGTTCTCGGGCAGTGGTAGTCACGCGAAGTTGGCGCGGCACTGGCGGATGCATACCAATCCGCTGCTGACCGCGGACGAATTCGCCATGCAGGTGCGCGGATTGGTCGGTGCGCAGGTCGAGGAGATCGTCGGAGTTTCGGCGTTGTCCACCGTGCCGCCGGTACTGCGCGAGATCAGAACGATGCTCACCCGCTATTGGGATCATGTGCCGCATGTGGTGGTGGAACCCGGTGTGCGAACCGGTATTCCACTGCTTGTGGACAATCCGAAGGAAATCGGCGCGGACCGCATCGTGAACACCCTTGCCGCCCATCATCATTTCGGCACGGCCGCGATTGTCGTGGATTTCGGCACGGCGACCACCGTCGACCTGGTATCGGCCAAGGGTGAGTTTCTCGGCGGTGTGCTGGCTCCGGGTGTGGAGATCTCCAGCGAGGCGCTCATCGAGCGAGCCGCATTGCGCCGGGTCGAGTTGGCGCGGCCGCGTTCGGTGGTCGGCAAGAACACCGTCGAGGCCATCCAATCCGGCGCGATATTCGGCTTCGCCGGTTTGGTCGACGGGCTGATCGATCGGATTCGCGATGAATTCGACGCATTCGCCGGTGACGATGTGGCGGTGGTCGCGACCGGCCATACCGCACCGTTGATCGTGCCGGAATCGGAGACCATCGACCACCACGAGCCGCATCTCACATTGACCGGCTTGCGGCTGGTCTACGAGCGCAATCAGCGCCGTAAGGGTGCTTGATATGCCCACCCGGGGTGCTCGCCCATGACCAGGCGCTTTGCCACCGGTTTCGGCGCTGCTACACTCGCACCCGTGTATTCCAGCGTGAGCACCCAGGAGTGTTGTCGAGGCTGACCTGCCTCGACCGATCGAGGCTGAGCAAGTCCCTCGACCGTTGACATACTTCTGGAGATTCGCTGATGCGTTCTTCTGTTCTTTCCCTCGCTTCCGCACGTAATGCTCTTTCGGCCACCCCGCCGCTGGACCGTGCCGTCTCCTCCGCATTACCCACCCGGCTGCGTCCCGCCGATCTGCTCCGGCTGACCGACGAGGGCGCCGAGGACGTACTCGCGGGGCGCTACGACCATCTGTTGCCCGCCAATGGAATTTGGCCGACCGATGAGCGCTGGGCCACCCGACTGCTTTCCGACGACGAGGTCGATGTCTGGCTGATCAGCTGGACGCCAGGCAAATCCACCGAATTGCACGACCACGCTGGCTCGCTCGGCGCATTGACCGTGCTCAGCGGCGCGCTTTCGGAATTCCGCTGGAACGGAACGGAACTGCGCCGCCGCACGCTGGCCGCGGGGGATCAGGCCTCGTTCCCGATCGGCTGGGTGCACGATGTGATGCGCGCACCGGCTGCGGTGGAATCCGCGGGACCGCTCGATCCGACGCTCAGTGTGCACGCTTATTCACCGCCGCTCACCGCCATGTCCTATTACGAGGTGACCGGCCACGGCACCTTGCGGCGCTCCCGAACCGTCCTCACCGACCAGCCCGAAGGTGATATGTGATGACCCGTTTGACCATCGATCAGATGCTCCAGAACGCGCGGGCCCGCCTGAATCGGATCTATGCCTTCGAAACGCCGCAGGCGCTCGATCGGGGCGCGATTCTGGTCGATATCCGGCCGCAGGCGCAGCGCGTGCGTGAGGGCGCGCTGCCGGGAGCGCTGGTGATCGAACGCAATGTCCTGGAATGGCGTTTGGATCCGTCGAGTTCGGCCCGGCTGGCGTTGGCCGCCGATCACGATGTGGAATGGATCATCGTCTGCTCGGAGGGCTATACCTCCAGTCTCGCCGCGGCCGCGCTGCAGGAACTCGGTCTGCATCGGGCCACCGATGTGATCGGTGGCTATCAGGCATTGAAGGCAGCCAGCCTGCTCAGCGTCGGGGTCCGGGCGCCGCACTTCGCCCGCGAGGTCGAGGCGTTGGCAACACTGTAAATTCGGGGCGAACCACTTCCATCTCGAAACATACGGGCGCGCAATGGCTTTCGTAGGATTGCCGGAGCGCGCCCGCTTTTCGTCGGGCCGGAGAAGGCGGCGAAACAGGGCATGACGGACTTGCTGATTCGTTAGCGGTGGCTCGTGTCCGGGCGGCCCGCAAATCGATTTCCGGTGCCCGCTAGTGTTGTTGAACGTGAGCAACCCGAACACGCCTTCATCCGGTCGCTCCGCGGGTTCGGTTCCTGCGGGGCAAGCCAACCGTCCCGCGCCCGCCGCGGACGACGTTCCGGAGCAGATGCGGATTCGGCGCGAGAAGCGCGAGCGGTTGATCGCCGATGGCGGTGAGGCCTATCCGGTGGTGGTGCCGCGCACACATACTCTCGGCGAAATTCGGGCCGCCTATCCGGAGCTCGAGCCCGACACCCAGACCGGTCTGCAGGTCGGTGTCGCCGGGCGGGTCATTTTCCTGCGTAATACCGGCAAGCTGTGTTTCGCGACGCTGCAGGAGGGTGACGGCACCAAACTGCAGGCGATGATCAGCCTCAACGGTGTCGGAGCCGACGCACTGGCGGCCTGGAAGGCCGATGTAGACCTCGGAGACTTCGTTTTCGTGCGCGGCGAGGTGATCTCCTCACGGACCGGCGAATTGAGCGTCATGGCCGATTCCTGGGCCATGTCGGCCAAGGCTCTGCGGCCGCTGCCGGTGGCGCACAAGGAGATGAACGAGGAGTCGCGGGTACGGCAGCGCTATGTCGACCTGATCGTGCGTCCCGAGGCCAGGGAAATGGCCAGGACCAGGGTCGCGGTGGTGCGCGCGCTGCGCAATGCGCTCGAGCGCCGAGGCTTCCTCGAGGTGGAGACGCCGATGCTGCAGACGCTGCACGGCGGTGCGGCGGCGCGCCCGTTCGTCACCCATTCCAATGCCCTCGATATCGATCTCTACCTGCGAATTGCGCCGGAACTGTTCCTCAAGCGATGTGTGGTCGGCGGCCTGGAACAGGTCTTCGAGATCAACCGGAACTTCCGTAACGAGGGGTCGGACTCCACGCATTCTCCGGAGTTCGCAATGTTGGAAACCTATGAGGCTTACGGCACCTATGACGACTCCGCGCGGATGATTCGGGAATTGGTGCAGGAAGTTGCCGAGGAGGTCTTCGGCACGCAGGTGGTAACCCTTGCCGATGGCACCGAATACGATCTCCGCGGCGAGTGGACCACGGTCGAGATGTACCCGTCGCTGTCCGATGCTCTGGGTGTATCGGTGACTCCGGAAACTTCGATCGAGGAATTGCGTGCACTCGCCGATCGGGTCGGACTGGAAATTCCCGAGGGCAAGGGCTATGGCCACGGCAAACTGGTCGAAGAACTCTGGGAGCACCAGTACGGTGACAAGCTGTACGCCCCGACTTTCGTGCGTGACTTCCCGGTGGAGACATCACCGCTGACCCGACAGCATCGCAGCAATCCTGGAGTTACCGAGAAGTGGGACCTCTATGTGCGCGGCTTCGAGTTGGCAACTGGCTATTCGGAGTTGGTCGATCCGGTGATCCAACGCGAGCGGTTCGTGGATCAAGCGCGGCTTGCCGCACAAGGCGATGACGAGGCGATGGCACTCGACGAGGACTTCCTCGCGGCGATGGAGCACGGCATGCCTCCGACAACGGGTACCGGTATGGGAATCGATCGCTTGTTGATGGCACTCACGGGATTGGGAATCCGGGAAACGATACTGTTCCCAATTGTGCGTCCAGTCACTCGCTGACGATCGGATTGCATAGTTCGGCCCTCGTCTTGGAATTTTTCGAATTCGGGGTATTCTTGCCTCGGGTAATCGGCCTAGTATGCGGGTCGCACGATTTCGAGAGGACGTTCATCTCATGGCAAAGAAGGTCACCGTTAGCCTGATCGACGATGTCGATGGTGAGTCCATCGCGGACGAGACCATTGAGTTTGCGATCGACGGTGTGTCGTACGAGATCGACCTGTCGTCGGCAAATGCGGCGAAGCTGCGCGACGGCTTGGAAGAGTGGGTTTCGAGTGCTCGGCGGGTGAGTGGCCGGCGGCGGGTCAAGGCGGCGGTTGCTGCTCCCGGAGCCGCAAAGAGCCGGGTCTCGATCGATCGTGAACAAAGCGCGGCAATTCGTGAGTGGGCGCGCCGGAATGGACACAAGGTGTCCGCTCGGGGTCGTATCTCGGCCGACATCACCGATGCGTACAACAAGGCCGCTAAGGGCTGAGTTCTTATTTAATTGGGCTGCCGCCCGGGCGAATCGTGCGACGCCCGGGCGGCGGTCGTTTGTGATAGGCCTTCGATATGAGGAAGGTCAGCTGTCGACTCGATCTTGCTCGCGGTACCAGGACGCGGCACCATGGAACTGTGCGAAGAGCGTCACTGGCGGTATGGAGAGATGAGGTATCGGCGCAGTGACTGGTTTCGTCGGATCGCTGTTGCGATTCACTGATGACTCGGGTCGGCAGCAGGAGTTCATGCTCACCCCGGACCAGCAGCGCGTCACCATCGGGCGTTCCCCGCAGGCCGATCTGGCGCTGCGCTGGGACGCGGAGGTCTCGCGGCTGCATGCGGCGGTCGAATATCTCGGCGCGCACTGGACGATCGTCGACGACGGCCTGTCCCGCAACGGCACCTTCGTCAACGGGGAGCGGCTGGTCGGACGGCGGCGGCTGATGGCGGGTGACCGGATCCGGGTCGGCACCTCGCTGGTGTCGTTCCATGATTTCGGTGGTGTCGTCGATGATGCGACGCGGACCTCGACCGGCACTATTCCCACGCTGCGCTCGCTGACCGATACCCAGCGCGCGGTGCTGGTCGCGCTGTGCCGGCCGTATAAGAACGGTGCGGGTTTCGCGACTCCGGCCTCGAATCAACAGATCGCCGAGGAATTGTTCCTGAGCGTCGATGCGATCAAGACACATCTGCGTGCGCTGTTCGCCAAGTTCGGTGTGGAAAATCTGCCGCAGAATCAGAAAAGAGTCCGACTGGCCGGTTTGGCCATGCAGAGTGGGTTGATCTCCGACCGAGACTTGTGACGCCGTACGGGCGTGGACTCTCGCTTAGGTGACCGAGCGCTTGAACCATGGATGGTCGCGCCGGTTACCGGTGTACTTAACGCATCGCCGGACCGATTGAATCGGACCAGGTCCGGGTTTCGAGGTAGGAGAAATACATGTTCGCGCTACGACTCGCCGCGCTGGTGGCGGCCACGCTCGCAACCGGCTTGATCGCGGGCGTTTTCTACGCTTATGCGATATCGGTGATGCCCGCGCTGAACCGCACCGACGATCGCACGGTGATCGATGTGATGCAGAAGATCAATGTGGTCATCATCAACCCGTGGTTCATGCTCGGATTCCTCGGCACCGTCGGTTTCACCCTCCTGGCGGCGGCGCTGCACCTCGGCAAGGAACACCGCACCACCTTGATTTGGCTCGGCGTGGCCTTGGCGCTCAATGTGATCGCCTTCGCCGTCACCTCCGGATTGAATGTTCCACTGAACGATCAGCTGGCGGCCGCGGGCGATCCGGCGCAGATCGGTGATCTGGCAAAGGTGCGTGCCGATTTCGAATCCGCTTGGGTCCGTTGGAATATCCTCCGCGCGATCCTGCACACACTGGCCTTCCTGGTGCTGACCGGGGCGCTGTTCGTGGCGGGCATCCAGCACGGACGCACGCAGGCCGCGGGTTCGGTTGGTGCACAGCAGGTTTCGCAGCAGCAGCGGATGCCGAGCGTTGGTCCGCAGGCGGCCGGTCAGCCGTATCGCGCGCCGATCATGGCTCAGCAGTACGGATTCGGGCACACCGGTGCACAGCCGACGAGTGCGCATACGGCATAGCAAACCCCCGTTAATTCTCTGCCGCCGTCGGTGGGCCGATCACTGATCGACCCACCGACGGCGGTTTTGGCGTACGAAGCAGAATTCGTCAGTGCGGAGCGCATTCTCCGGGCAATTGTGTGGCTGCACACCTGTTTTCCGCCCTCTTACCATGGTGCCCGCCGAAATGCGCCTGACGGGCCGTCTGCGGGCCGAAACGGGGCACTTGCACGGCGCGGGCCAGCGCGTCGCGAGCACCCAACGGTTCGACGATCTCCAGGACACTGGCGGGCCGCGGCGGCGATCAGATGCATAGCGGATGAGCATCGGACGAGGAACGAGAATCGCACGCGGACTTGGTCGAACTGCCCTCCGGGTGGCGATAAGTTGCGCTACGTTCTGGAACACGTTTCAGATTTGGAGGTCTCCATGCGGCGTGTTCGCGGGTCCGCGCTTGTCATTGCCGTGCTGGCCGTGCTGGCGGTCGGTGCGGGTGGTACGGCCGAGGCCGAGTATTCGGTCGACTACAACTTCTTCGCCGGAATCCCGAATGAGCTGGTGAATCATGGTGGCTCGCTGCCGGGTTCGAATGATTGGGGGTGTCGGCCCAGCGCGGCGCATCCGAATCCGGTGCTACTCGCGCACGGTACCGGTGGTGGGGCGCAGACGAATTGGGGGCTCTACGCGCCGCTGCTCGCGAACGAAGGTTACTGCGTCTTCTCACTGACCTACGGCGCCTACGATCTGCCGTGGCCGATCTCCGCGGTGGGCGGGATGCTTCCGGTGGAGCAGAGTGCGGTGCAGTTCGGTGCGTTCGTGGATCGGGTGCTCGCGGCGACCGGGGCGAGCAAGGTGGATGTGGTCGGGCATTCGCAGGGCACGGTGATGCCGAACTACTACGCGAAGCGGCTCGGCGGCGCGGACAAGATCGATAAATACGTATCGATCGCACCGGCCTGGCGCGGTACCAATGCGGGCGGCGGTGCGGATGTGGCCGCGTTCGCCGACCGGCTCGGCGCCGGGTCCTTCTTCCAGGCGGCGGCGGGTTCGCTGTGCCAGGCCTGCACCGAGCTGTTGCGGGATTCGGCCTTCCTGCGGGATCTCAACAGCGACGGCGTCTACGTTCCCGGCATCACCTACACCAACATCATGGCCGGTCTCGACGAGATCGTCGTCCCGTACGATTCGGGCTTCGTGCCCGGCCCGAATACGACGAATATCGTCGTACAGGACGGCTGCGGATCCGACTTCTCCGAACATCTGGCGATCGCGGGCAGTCCCCGTACCGCCCGCTTCGTGCTCAATGCCCTCGATCCGGACCATGCGCGCGATGTGGCGTGCGAGTTCGTCCCGCCCTTCACCGGGTAACACCAGGACTGGGAAGCGGCGACCGGCGATTTCGCTCAGGGCAAAACCTGAGCGGAAACGTATCCCGCAACAAGCACGTTATGAGTGAATGACCGTGCTGTCGCTGGCCCCCAATAGGGTGGACTAGAGGCGGCGTAATCCCCTGCCAACTAGAGTGGAGGCCGGGGCCGCAACCCCCGGGCTTCATGGCAGGCTGACGCCACAGAAGCGTCGGACGCCAGAATGTCGGAGCAGGAGAGTGAGGGAGCGATGTTCGAGAGGTTCACCGACCGCGCGAGGCGCGTCGTTGTCCTGGCCCAAGAAGAGGCCCGGATGCTCAACCACAACTACATCGGCACCGAGCACATCCTGCTTGGGTTGATCCACGAGGGCGAGGGCGTAGCGGCGAAGTCGCTGGAGTCCCTTGGAATTTCGCTGGAGGGTGTGCGCAGCCAGGTGGAGGAGATCATCGGCCAGGGCCAGCAGGCCCCGTCCGGTCACATCCCGTTCACCCCGCGCGCCAAGAAGGTGCTGGAGCTGAGCCTGCGCGAGGCGCTGCAACTCGGCCACAACTACATCGGCACCGAGCACATTCTGCTCGGCCTGATCCGTGAAGGTGAGGGTGTCGCGGCGCAGGTGCTGGTGAAACTGGGTGCCGATCTCAACCGGGTGCGCCAGCAGGTCATCCAGCTGCTGTCCGGTTACCAGGGCAAGGAACCGGTGGAATCCGGTTCGCGCGGCGAGGCCGGGACCCCGTCCACCTCGCTGGTGCTCGACCAATTCGGCCGCAACCTCACCCAGGCCGCCCTCGAGGGCAAGCTCGACCCGGTCATCGGCCGCTCGAAGGAAATCGAGCGCGTCATGCAGGTGCTGAGCCGCCGTACCAAGAACAACCCGGTCCTCATCGGTGAGCCCGGTGTCGGTAAGACCGCCGTGGTCGAGGGTCTGGCCCAGGCCATCGTCAACGGCGAGGTCCCGGAGACGCTGAAGGACAAGCAGCTCTACACCCTCGACCTGGGTTCCCTGGTCGCGGGCAGCCGCTACCGCGGTGACTTCGAAGAGCGCCTGAAGAAGGTGCTCAAGGAGATCAACACCCGCGGCGACATCATCCTGTTCATCGACGAGCTGCACACGCTCGTCGGCGCGGGTGCCGCCGAGGGCGCGATCGACGCCGCTTCCATCCTGAAGCCGAAGCTGGCCCGCGGTGAGCTGCAGACCATCGGTGCCACCACCCTCGACGAGTACCGCAAGTACATCGAGAAGGACGCCGCCCTGGAGCGCCGGTTCCAGCCGGTGCAGGTCGGCGAGCCGACGGTCGAGCACACCATCAACATCCTCAAGGGTCTGCGCGACCGCTACGAGGCGCACCACCGGGTCTCCATCACCGACGGCGCGCTGGTGGCCGCCGCGACACTGGCCGACCGCTACATCAACGACCGGTTCCTGCCGGACAAGGCGATCGACCTGATCGACGAGGCCGGTGCCCGCATGCGCATCCGTCGCATGACCGCCCCGCCGGACCTGCGCGAATTCGACGACAAGATCGCCGATGCGCGCCGGGAGAAGGAAAGCGCCATCGACGCGCAGGACTTCGAGAAGGCGGCGCGGCTGCGCGATAAGGAAAAGCAGCTGGTCGCCAAGCGTGCCGAGCGCGAAAAGCAGTGGCGCTCCGGTGATCTGGATGTCGTGGCCGAGGTCGACGACGAGCAGATCGCAGAGGTGCTGGCCAACTGGACCGGTATCCCGGTGTTCAAGCTCACCGAGGAGGAGACCACCCGTCTGCTCCGCATGGAGGACGAGCTGCACAAGCGGATCATCGGCCAGGAGGACGCGGTCAAGGCCGTCTCCAAGGCGATCCGCCGCACCCGCGCCGGTCTGAAGGATCCCAAGCGTCCCTCGGGCTCGTTCATCTTCGCCGGTCCGTCCGGTGTGGGTAAGACCGAGCTGTCCAAGGCGCTGGCGAACTTCCTGTTCGGCGATGACGACGCGCTCATCCAGATCGACATGGGCGAGTTCCACGACCGCTTCACCGCATCGCGGCTCTTCGGTGCCCCACCCGGGTACGTGGGCTACGAAGAGGGCGGCCAGCTCACCGAAAAGGTGCGCCGCAAGCCGTTCTCGGTCGTTTTGTTCGACGAGATCGAAAAGGCACACCAGGAGATCTACAACACCCTGTTGCAGGTCCTCGAGGACGGTCGTCTCACCGACGGCCAGGGTCGCACGGTCGACTTCAAGAACACCGTGCTGATCTTCACCTCGAACCTGGGTACCTCGGACATCTCCAAGGCGGTCGGCCTGGGCTTCACCCAGTCCAACGCCGAGGGTTCGAACTACGAGCGGATGAAGCTCAAGGTCAACGACGAGCTGAAGAAGCACTTCCGGCCCGAGTTCCTCAACCGCATCGACGACGTGATCGTCTTCCACCAGCTCACCACGGACCAGATCGTGGAGATGGTGGATCTGATGATCGGCCGCGTCGCCACGCAGCTGAAGAACAAGGACATGGAGATCGAGCTGTCCCCGCAGGGCAAGGCACTGCTTGCCAAGCGTGGCTTCGATCCGGTGCTCGGCGCCCGGCCGCTGCGTCGGACCATCCAGCGTGAGATCGAGGACCAGCTCTCGGAGAAGATCCTCTTCGGCGAGATCGGTCCGGGACAGACCATTGTGGTCGATGTCGAGGGCTGGGACGGCGAGGGCTCCGGCGAGAACGCCAAGTTCACCTTCACCGGCAAGGCGAAGCTGACCAAGACGGCAGCGACCGAGGAGAAGCCGGAGGTCGTGCTCACGGGTGCGGGCGAAGGCACCACGGCCGAAGCAGCCGGCGAGTAAGTCGCAAAAGCTAGAAAATGCCGCCCACCGGATTTACCGGTGGGCGGCATTTTTCGCATCAGCTCGTGAACCGGGCGAGTGTCGGGGCGAAGGCGTCGGCCAGTTCGCTGGGGACGATCAGTTCATCGATGCCGTACTTCTCGCGGCGGTATTCGAGCACCTCGGCGACGGCGGCCGAATCGCCGTCGAGCACACCCGCTGATCCGGCGGCGCGCAGGCCGTCCGCGGTGAGTCCGAGCCGCTTGGTCAACCAGAACGGCAGCTGGTCACCGATGCCGACCAGTTGATGGGTGAAGCGCACATCGCGATCGGTATTGTCGCGCACGATCCGGACCATCTCGGCGAGATCGTCCTCGGTGGCGTCCGGTCCGGCGGCCAGCAGCACCCGATCGGCGAAACCCGCTGCGACAGTGAGCATTCGAGGTCCATTCGCGGCGACGACGATCGGCGGCGCCGGATCGACCTGTTCGCGAACGGCGGCCACGGTGGCGATGAGTTGTTCGCGCCGCTGGGCCGCCGAACCCCAAGGCATACCGAGGCGTTCGGCCTCGGCGCTCGCATCGGGACGCCCCGACCCGATCCCGAGTTCGAATCGTCCGTCCGAAAGCAGTTGCAGTGCGGCGGTTTCCCGCACCGTGACGGCCGGATTGCGCAGGGGCGCGGCCAGTACGTTCGGGCGCAGTCGGACGGTGGTGGTCACCGCGGCGGCGGCCGCGAGTGTCGGGAATGGTGAAGGGGTATTCAGCGTGTCCGGCAGCAGGATCGTCCGGTAGCCTTGCTGTTCGGCGCTCTGTACCGCGCGAACCCATTCGGCTCCCGATCGCGGTGTGATGACGATTCCGAAGGTCATGCTCATGACTTGCCGCCGCGTTCGCGCAATACCGCCAGTCGGTTCCGATATTGATCCTCGGTGATCTCGCCACGCGCGAATGCGGTGCGCAATGCGCCGATTCCGCTCTGGTGTGCCCAGAACCGCCGCCGCGCGAATACGAACAAGATGATGATGGTGGCCCAGAACAGCAATGGGAAGATCCAGAAGAACGGCCAGGGATGCCATCCGCCGTCATAGTGATCGGCCAAGAAGGTCATGGCCTCGGGTTGGGTGAAAATGTTCATGCCCCAACCCTGCGCCCGACACCCCCACCCGGACATCGGCCTGCCGACGATATTCGCCCTACGCCTGTGCGCGTACGCGGCGCTCGCATAACCACTGGGCTCCTCGCACCCGCGGTGCGAGGAGCCGGGAAGTCAGGCGAGGGCGGCGTCGAGGGTGATGCTGTCCACCCCGGCGAGGGCCTTGCTGACCGGACAGCCCGCCTTGGCGGCGGCCGCAGCCGCAGCGAAGCCGTCGGCGTCCAGACCGGAGACCCGGCCGCGGACGGTGAGTTTGATGGCGCTGATGCGGAAGCCACCGTCCGGATCCGGGCCGAGGGTGACATCGGCGGTGACATCCAGGCTCTCCGGCGTGCCACCGGCATTGCCGATCTGGGCCGAGAGGGCCATGGCGAAGCAGGAGGAGTGCGCCGCCGCGATCAGTTCCTCGGGGCTGGTGGTGCCGTCGGCCTCGTCGGCGGCACGCTTGGGGAAGGAGACGTCGTACTTGCCGACACCGGAACTGGCCAGCTCGACTTGGCCGGAGCCGTCCTGGAGGCCACCGGTCCAAGCGGTGCGCGCGGTACGTGTGGGCATCACGGTCCTTTCGAAGATGTGTGGATCACAATTCGCAGTCGAACCTACCCCCGCCGCCCCAGCGACGGGTACGGAGGCGGCAGCCGAATCGAGTGCCACACCTGACCGCGTTCAGGCGGGCTCGGCGATGCGCTGATCGAGCTGTTCGAGCACCAGCGGCCAGGCCTGCGAATGCCTATCGCGAGCAGCTTCATCGGCAAATCCCGCGTGTGCCAAGCGAAGTCGCGTGCCGGAGATGGTTGGCACCAGCTCGACCGTCACAACCGTTTCCGCGCCCTCGCTGCCACCCGCCCCGGTCACCCAGGTCAGCTCGACGAGCTGATCCGGTATCAGGCGGATGAACCGTCCGTAGTGCGGGCTGCGCATGCCCTGGTAGTCGGTCTCGAAGAAGAACGGTGCGTTCACGGCGGGGCGCATGAGGACCGAGCCGGGGGCCGCGAACCAGTCGTCGAATCGCTCGGTCCAGGCTCGGTACAGCGCCGGTGGCTGCGCGGTCATCGTGCGTTCGACCTCGAGCCCGAAGGGGCGCGACGATAGATCGGGCACCCGCACTGGTTCGATCATGCTTCGGACTGTACCGCCGGACCCGCTCACTCCGGATTGGTGACGCGCGCCAGCACGATGCCGCCGAGAATCAGCGACAGCGCAAGCAGCCGCCCGGCGCTCATCGGATCCTTGTTGATCACTACTCCGAGGCTGATCGCACCGACGGCGCCGATGCCGGTGAAGACCGCATAGGCCGTGCCGACCGGCAGCGTCTGCATGGCGCGCGACAGCAGGTACACCGCGACCGCGCCGAGTGCGAAGCAGATGACGGTCGGGACGAGGCGGGTGAAGTTCTCCGTCGGTTTGATGCTCTGCGACCAGATGATCTCCACCAGTCCGGCGATGCCGAGAATAATCCAGTTCATCAGTACTCCTTCGCCAGATCACGCACGGATTCCATTGCGGCCGAATAGGACTCGTCATGCTTGCCGCGCAGATGCGCCAGCGCCGGATCCTGCCTGGAGTTGGCGAGTTCCGCATTGACGAAAACTGCGTCGGTGACGGCGAAATGGCCCGCGAAGAAATCGCGCAGATAGCGTTCTTGATAATCGAACGCGGCCTTCGGCGCGCCGGGTGCGTACGACCCTCCGCGTGCTGACGCGACGACGAATCGCCGGTCGCCCAAGGACATTCGCGGGAAGGTCACTTGATCGAGCCAAGCCTTGAGTGCGGCCGGGATCGAGTAGTTGTACATCGGGGTGCCGATGAGAATCACGTCGGCGGCAAGCACCTCGGTCAGCAGCGGGTCCACGATCGCCCAGGCGGCGGCCTGTTCCGGGGTGCGGACCAGTTCGGCGAGGCGGTCCAGGTCGGTGCTGGGTCGGGCGAGGACGGCATCGCACAGTTCGGTCCATGCCTCATCGATGAAGGGCACGGGCTCGGCCGCCAAGTCGCGATAGATGTAGCCGCCGTCTGGATTCTCGGCGCGCCACGTCTCGGCGAATGCCGCACTCAGTTCGCGGCTGATGGAACTGCGTCGGGCGCTGGCATCGAGGTGCAACAACGTGCTCATGATCAACCTCTTCACATAACTGGACACTATGTCCGGTTGAGATTACCGATAAGCGGACATTCTGTCCAGTTGCCTGGCGAGTCGAGTACAGTCGGGTCCATGAACAGCGATATCGACCTGCTCGGCGGGCATCCGGAAGCCGCGGTGCCGACCGAGCGCGCGGATGCGGCCCGCAACCGGGCCAAGGTGCTCGCCGCGGCCGCCGAACTGTTCGCATCCAGGGATCCGCGCACGGTCACGATGGACGACATAGCCAAGGCGGCGGGGGTGGGGCGCGGCACCTTGTATCGCCGCTATCCGGATAAGAATTCGATCGCCGTCGCACTGCTCGACGAACACGAACGCGCACTGCAGGAGCAGCTGTTGCGCGGTGAACCGCCGCTCGGTCCCGGCGCGCCACCCGCCGAACGGCTCGCCGCCTTCTATGCCGCCATGATCGAATTATTGGACGGGCACGTCGATTTGGTGCTCGGTGCGGAGACCGGCGGTGCGCGGTTCGCGACCGGTGCGTACGGCTTCTGGTTCCTGCACGTCCGGTCGCTGTTGGTGGTCGCTGGTATCGGCGAACCGGACGCGATGGTCGATTCGCTGCTCGCGCCGTTGGCCGCCGAGGTCTATCAGCATCAGCGGGCGCGCGGTCTCACCTCCGCGCAGATTGCGGCGGCGCTGGCCGAATTGGCCCGTTCCCTGCTGGCCGAGAATGCAACGAACCGTTGACGAACTATTGTCCGCCAACGGTTTTCGGTCGCTGAAGCGTCAGACCATATCGCGCCGCCGTACCAGCCACATAGTGCCCGCCGCGAACAATGCCACGTACACCACCAGCGCGATGAGCGACTGAGTCCGCGACAGGATGTTCAGCACACCTGGTGTCGACGGCCCCTCGACGGTCCGCATCGCACCGGCCATCGAACCCGCCGCCGTACCCGGCAGATGATCGGTGAGCACCTTGATCGGGCTGAAGATCGCCGCGACACCGCGCAGCAGATTCTCCACCACCAGCACCCATACCAGCCCGAGCCCGACGGCCAGTGCCGGACCGCGTGCGATCGCTCCGATCAGTGCGCCCGCCAGCGTCCACATGCCGAGAATCGCTGTGCCGGTGATGATTCCGTTCATCGCGTGGCCCAGTCCGGGCAGGGCGAGCGACTGCGACTGGCTCGTCGCGATAATCGAGGCGACCCCGATATCGGCCACGAATGCGACGCACACCAGCCCGATAACCGTGAGCGCCAGGCTGATCAGCGCGCCGCCGATGGCGTTGGTTCGCGACGGGCCCTGGGTGAGCACGGTTTTCCAAGTGCCCCAGCCGTATCCGCTACCGATGGTCAAAGCACCGAGAATGAGCATCAGCGCGCCACCGAACATGGCCATGCCCTGGGTGAAGACCTCCGGTACCGCGGCAGGCAGCATCTGGTGCAGCAGAACGTCTTTGGGTAAGCCGTTCGACATGGTCTTCATATCGCCGGAGGAGTAGGCGAGGTAGTTGAACAGGTAGGAGAAGGTGAGGTTCAGCAGAATCCAGGTGCCGAGAATTATCCAGAATGCCGGCCACTTACGCAGTCGCAGCATTTCCGCTTTCGTGCTCGCCATCAGGTCTTTCATTGTCCCGTTCATTTCACCGGCTCCAATTGGGTCATTTCGAAGAACACTTCCTCCAGGGACTTTTCATCGGTCCGCAGTTCCAACAGATCCGCGCCCGATTCGACGACCGCGCGCGCGACCACCGGCGCACTGTCGGCACCCGCCTCGATCCGAATTCCGCCAGCGGTCAACATGGCCGAGCGCTCGCCGACCACCCGGCGCACCGCGGGAAATGCCAGCTCCAGCGGCTCGGCGCGCAGCAAAAGCGAAGAGGCGCCGCGTAATTCGGTGACCGTGGATTCGGTGAGCAGTTTGCCGCCGGAGATCACCCCGACGCGATCGCAGATCTCCTGCACCTCGCTGAGCATGTGGCTGGACAGCAGCACCGTGTGACCGTCACCGGCGAGAGTTGTGATGAGCTCCCGCATTTCGGCCATCCCCTGTGGGTCGAGACCATTGGTCGGCTCGTCCAGGATCAGCAGATCGGGACGGCCGAGCAGGGCCGCACCCACGCCCAAGCGCTGCTTCATCCCGAGCGAATAGGTGCGGAATTTGTCGTCCGCGCGATTGGTGAGGCCGACGCGGTCGAGTGCGTCCTCCACATCGGCACGCTCGAGCCCGCGGTATTTCGCGAGTACCCGCAGGTTGTCGCGGCCGGTGAGATAGGGGTAGAAGCCGGGCCCCTCGATGAGGACGCCGATGCGGCGGACCACGGCCGGATCGCCCGGGGTATGTCCGAGCACGGTGGCGGTCCCCTCGGTGGGGCGGATCAACCCGACCAGCATTCGCAGCGTGGTCGTCTTACCCGCACCGTTCGGGCCGAGGAAGCCGTAGATCTCGCCGGGCGCGACATTCATATGCACGCCGTCGACGGCTGCGTGGGTGCCGTAGCGTTTGGTCAGCCCTGCGGTGACCACGATGGAATCTGTCATGCTCCGAGAATCCGCTTCCGACCAGGGGTGACACATCCGTCGCGCGGCGATGCTCGACGTACGTACCGCGGCCTACGAAGCCCCCCAAACGTCGCTGTCAGCTCGACCGACGGCCTGCGGCGCGACCTTTGACTCACCAGTGATCCCGCAAAATATTCGGGAGGCGGCGGAGCATACGTAGCGCGGCGGACGTCATGGCGCGTCCGGGCTAATAGGCTGCACATGTGACAGCGCCAGGGGAATCGAAACGTGGCCCGGTCGTTCGGGACTGGGTGCTCGCGCTCGTCGTCGCGGTGATCCAGGTCGTCGGGGGACGCAATGCCAACCTGCGCCAGACCGGAGTGCACTCGCTCGACGCGCTCGGCTATGTGCTGTTGCTCATCGGACCGGTGGCGCTACTGCTACGCCGCTCCTACCCGCTGCCCGCGCTGCTCGTGACGGTCGCGACCTGCGCGGTGTATCTGCTGCGCGGCTACGGCTACGGCCCGATTTTCATCTCGCTGGTGATCGCGTTCATCAGCGCCGCGATCGTCGGATCACGCTGGTGGACATATCCGCTCGCGCCGATCGGCTATCTGCTGCTGCTCTGGCCGCTGCCCGCGCTGGTCGGGCATCCGGCCGACCCGTGGCTGGCATTCGGCATGATCGCCTGGCTTGGTGTGCTGGTCGCGATCGCGGAGGGGATTCGCCAGCGTCAGGCGGTGCTGGTGGCACGCGGGCAGCGAGCCGAGGCGGCGCGTCGCGATGAGGAGGCACAGCGGGAACGGCGGGCCAGCGAGGAGCGGCTCGCCATCGCGCGTGAGCTGCATGATGTGCTGGCACATAGCCTTTCGCTGATCAATGTGCAGTCCTCGGTGGCGCTCGAGCTTTTCGACAAGAAGCCGGAGCAGGCCGAATCGGCGCTCGCGGCGATCAAGACGGCGAGCAAGGATGCGCTGGCCGAGGTGCATACGTTGCTGCACGCGATCCGCAGCGGCAGCCCGACGCCCGCTGCGGCCGAAGCGCGCGAATCGGATATCGAGCCGGTCCCCGCATCCGTGCCTGCGCAATCCGAACGGGCCCAAGATAATTCGGTTGCCCGCGGCGTCGAGGACCGCCCGCCCGCACCGCGGAGCCCGGCCCCGAGCATCGAGGACCTGGACGCACTGCTGCAGCGCACCCGCGCTGCCGGTCTCACGGTCGACACCCGCATTATCGGCACCGCGCACAAACTGCCAAGCGTTGTCGATGTGGCGGCGGCCCGCATCATCCAGGAATCGCTGACCAATGTGGTCCGCCACGCGCCCGGCGCGACGGCCGCGGTGACCATCCGCTATGCCGCCGATTCGGTCGAGATCACCATCGACAATGCCCGCGCCACCGGCACACCATCGAAGCCGGGAACGAGCGGCGGCAATGGCATTCTCGGCATGCGCGAGCGTGCGCACGCGCTCGGCGGCCAGCTCATCGCGGGTCCGCGGCCCAGTGGCGGATTTCGCGTGGTGGCTCGGCTACCGTCTCAGGCTCAGGAGGAGGCGCTGTGAACGCGGCATCCCGTAACGATCCGGTCAGGGGCGGCGGTCGGGCGGCGGGTGGGCGCCCGGGATCGTCGGGCGATCCGATAGCGAGCGGCGGCGGCCACCCATCGCGCGGCGATTCGGCGGCGAGTGGGCCCATCCGGGTATTGGTCGCCGACGATCAGGCCCTGGTGCGTGGCGGTTTCGTCGCGCTGCTCGATGCGCAGGACGGCATCGAGGTGGTGGGCGAGGCCGATAACGGTGAGCAGGCCGTCCGCATGACCCGCAGTTTGACCCCCGATGTGGTCCTGATGGATATCAGAATGCCCGTCCTGGACGGTCTTGCCGCCACCCGGATGATCGCCGAGGATCCGAAACTCGCCGAGGTGAAGGTGGTCGTGCTGACCACCTTCGAACTCGACGAGTACGTCTTCGAAGCAATGCGCGCGGGGGCGACGGGTTTCCTGGTCAAACACACTGAGCCCGCTGATCTCGTGCGCGCCGTCCGAGTTGTCGCCGCGGGGGATGCCCTGCTTTCACCCGGCGTTACGCGCCGCCTCATCGCCGAATTCTCCGCCCACGCCAAACAGCCCGCGCCGGCGGCGTTCACCGAGCTCACCGACCGCGAGCGGGAGGTAATGACACTGGTGGCCGAGGGCCTCACCAATGCCGAAATCGGCGAGCGCCTCTTCATGAGCCCCGCCACCGCCCGCACCCACGTCAGCCGCATCCTCATGAAACTGGACGCCCGAGACCGCACCCAACTCGTAGTCATGGCCTACGAATCCGGACTGGTCCGCCCCCGCTGGCAGTAATGCCGTCGCACACCCGATGACTATCGCGCATACCGAATAGCCTGTGCGCGATAGTAACTACCTCTGCGACACCGCCTCCTGTCGGAAGTAGCGGCGGGCGGTTGGGCGGTACATGGCTGGGATGGCGAGTAGGACGGCCAGGATGTGGGTGGTGCGGAAGGCTGCGGTGATTACCGCGGAGGCGGTGAGGTTGTCGAATAGGTCACTGATTTGCTTGGCGGACAAGGTGGCTGCCAGTGGTTCGATGATCAGCGAGGCGAGGCCGATTACGCCGATGCCGAAGGTGAGCACCATCCTGGCCCAGCGGGCACCGCGCGCCATCCGGACGGCCACGCCGAGAACCACCAGATAGATGCCGCCGCGAACAATCAGACCTGTTGCGAGCGAGCCGATATCGGCATTCGGGCGGTCCAATTGCACTGCGGTGTAGGTGATTGCCTCACCGACACCGCACAGCAGCGCGATGACGAGGCCGGTGAATGCCACGGAAACCGAGGGCGGTGGGTCGGTTCGTGGCCGCAGAGAAAAGGCAGTGCCGGTCATACAACCGACACTGCCTTTCGCATTTCGAACTCCGGATCAGCCTGCGGTAGCAGCCGTTTCTCGTACCGGAGTGCTATCGCGCGTGGCGAATTCGGTGAGCGCCGCGAAACCGAGGCCGAGGCAGGCCCACAGGGTGGCGGTCTCGCCGAGCGATGCCGCACGGAACTGCCACAGCAGCACCGCCGGGAAGTCGTCCTGCACCTCGTTGACACCGGGCAACAGGATGTACCCGAGCACGACGATCAGCACGAATGCCGCGACTCCCGCGATCAGCCGGAACGTACCGAGTTGCGCCGCAAGCAGTTTGTGGACGTACAGCCCGATACCGACGGCGACCAAACCGAGCAGAACCGCCGCCACCCACAGCCACGTGCGCTGGTTGATGGTGTCCGGATCACCCACGGCGGGCGGATTGGCGGGGTACTTGAAGAACGGCACCCCAACGATCGCGGTCCAACCGGCCAGCGCCAAACCGAGCGCGAGTTTCGGCCCCGACAAGGAGGTGTAGCGGCGTGCGAAATATGCGACCGAAGCGAAAATCGCCCCGAGCGCGACCCCGGCGAGTCCGAGCGCAAGGAACTGCCCGAACTTCTGTCCGGACCGACTGACCAGCGGTTCTTCCTCGTCACCGTGCGTGTGCCCGGCCGGTTCCTTGGCGTGCTCGGCGGTATTGGCTTCTTCGATCGCGATGGCGGCGTCGACCTTGGGTTCGCCGACGAAATAGCCTACTGTCGCGGCCAGCAGACCGGCGATGAGACCGGCCAGCAGGCCACGGAGCAGCAGGGTCTTGAGCGATCCGATCAATGGCACGGCACACCGAGCAGGTGACGTCCGTCGTGCATGAGCTCATGCAGGTACATCCCGCTGCGCGAGATGACGCCCTGGTCGAAGCCGACCAGGTACAGCGTGAGCAATGCGAGAAGAACGACGCCCACTGCGATGAGCAGTGTGCCGAGTGAATCAGTTGCCCGACCAGGTGAATGCGCGATAGCCATTCGAGTCCTCCTAGGGATGCGCGTCCCGTGAGTTGTTCGGTGCGAAGGTGCCGGTGTCTGGCTTTCCGGCACCAAGGACTCGGTGCAAGAACACAGTGGCGCGACCGCTTCGGAATTTCACCGAATTACCGCATCACCCTCGCGTTTGTCATTTCGAACTGTGACATCCGTTCGTACCCGCAGTCAACACGGCGGGCGACTTGCCCAGGCCGGGATGGGCGAGTCGCGCGCCGCGTCTGTCCAGCGGTTTCAGGAAGCGGATTTGGCCGCGACGTCCAGCACGACCTCGAACTCCAGCAGCGAGGCACCCGTCGAAACCGGCTTCTGCCGCTCACCGGCATGCGCCTCCCGCGCCGGACCGTCCCGCCACGCCGCGAACGACTCCTCCGAATCCCACTGGGTGACAACGAAGTACCGGTTCTCCCCGGCCACCGGCCGCAGCAACTGGAAGCCGAGGAAGCCCGGCGAGCCCTCGACCGCATGCGCGCGATGGGCGAATCGCTTCTCCAATTCGGGGCCCGCGCCCTCCGGAACCTCGATCGCATTGATCTTCACAACAGCCATGGCACCGACGATACGTCTGCGCTCACCGGCCGCCCACGGCACATTCGAGGTCGCCCGATGATGGCGAGCTGACAGCGAGACTCTGGCCAATCGGAGCGAGTCTTACGAGCGACGTTCGCGACCCGTCTCGCGGCCGAGTGGCCGAAGCGCATGCGACGAAGTCGCGAGTCTCGGCCGCTCGGACGCGAGACACCAGGGGGCCGCGAACACGCAGCGCCGCAGGCGCTGCAAAATCAACACAGTGTTGTACGACGAAGGCGGAGCGGGAGTGCCGATCCTGCTGCTGCACGGACTTATGGGCAGTGCCCGCACCTGGCGCGAGCATCTGGACTGGCTGCGCGAGTTCGGCCATGTCTACACCTTCGACGCCGCCGGTCACGGTCGTCCCGCGCCCGCGGAGCTGACCACCGAGGCCTTCATCGACGACCTCGCCGCGGCCACAGCCGAAATTTCCGAACCCATGGTGGTCATCGGACATTCGATGGGCGGCCTGCACGGTTGGGTATTCGCGGCGCGCTGCCCGGAGCGGGTGCGCGCGCTGGTGGTCGAGGATATCGCCCCCGACTTCCGCGGCCGCACCGCCGCGAACTGGGCGGCCATGATCGAGGCCTGGCCGCAGCCGTTTCCGGATGCGGACGCGGTGCTGGATTACTTCGGCCCGGTCGCGGGGCGGTATTTTCTCGACTCCTTCGATCACGGTCCGGACGGCTATCGCCTGCACGGTCCGGTCGCGACCTTCCGCGATATCTCCGAGGAATGGGGCACCCGCGACTTCTGGGCGCAATGGCGCGCGGTCGAAGCGCCCGCGCTATTGATCGAAGGCGAATTCACCATCACCCCCGAGGGCCAGATGCGTCAGATGGCGGCCGTCCACCCCGACGCCGCCTACGTCCGCATCCCGAACGCGGGCCATCTGGTGCACGACGACCAACCGGAGCGCTACCGCACCGAGGTCGAAGCCTTCCTCCGCAAAGTCCTCGACCACCACCTATGAGGTTGCCGCGTCGAGATTACTTGCCGCGCTACCCGCCTTCGGCAGCTCGCCGAGCGTAGTGATACGGCGATCGAAATCGGCGTGGGCTACCACCATTCGACTACGTTCGACGGGACCCTGGGGCGAGCAGCGATACGGCAGAAGCCGTCTCGCGGCACTAGCCCTCACCGGCCAGTGCGAACAACCCGTCGGGGGTTTGTTCAACGAGGCCATCGAGCAGCAGGGAGTCCAAAGCGCGGTCGCGTTGGCCGGGATCGCGAGTCCAGGCCAGGTCCAAGCGGATTCGCTCGACCGGACCGGTCGCGTCGCGCAGGACATCGAGCAACCGACCGCGCGCCTGACGATCGGTGCCCTCGTACTTCTGCGTCTTGCGCACCACATCGGAGACCGGCCTGCCAGCGGAAACCCATGCGCATTGCGGCAGCGGACAACGCGAGCAGTCGGGGGTGCGTGCCGTGCACACCGTCGCACCGAGTTCCATCAACGCGGCGGAAAACATTGCGGCATGGTCGATTCGGCGCGGCAGCAGCGCCTCGGTCTCGGGCAGATCGCGCGAGGACGGGTTCCCGGCCGTCGCCCGCCCGTGCACCGCCCGCGCGACCACCCGGCGAACATTGGTGTCCACCACCGGAACTCGCTGTCCGTAGGCGAAACAGGCCACCGCACGCGCGGTATACGCGCCGATACCCGGCAGTCCGAGCAGCACATCGACATCGGTCGGCACCTCGTCGCCGTGCTCATGGGCGAGCACCTTGGCGCATTCGTGCAGCCGCAACGCCCGCCGCGGATAACCCAGCTTGCCCCAGGCGCGCAGCACCTCGGCCTGCGACGAGGCCGCCATGGCCGAGGGGACCGGCCAGCGCGCGACCCACTCCCGCCAGATCGGTTCGACCCGCACCACCGGCGTCTGCTGCAGCATGATTTCGCTCATCAGGATCTGCCAGGCGGTGACGTCCTTGCGCCGCCACGGCAGATCCCGCGCGGTCTCCCGGTACCACTCCAGCAACGACTCGGCATCCACCCCATTGGTACCCGTCGTGATCTTGGGTTTTCCGCCTGCACGCTGCTGTGCTGCGCCGCCCTTCGACACTGCCCTCACCGTTCCTATTGTCCTGCGGCCGGTCGATATTTGCCGAGTCGTAACGAAACGGACTCGCTGGTAACCACTGCGATGTGCACAATGGTCGGTATGCCGGATTCCAACCCGATCAGTGCCTGGAAATCCCTTCGCGAGGGCAATGAACGCTTCGTGAGCGGCAACCTGCTGCATCCTAGCCAGGGCGCGGTCGACCGGGCCAAGCTCGTCAGCGGCCAGCACCCGCACGCGATCCTGTTCGGCTGCGGTGACTCCCGCGTCGCCGCCGAGCTGATCTTCGATCAGGGCCTCGGCGATATGTTCGTCGTGCGTACCGCGGGCCATGTCGTGGACAGTTCGGTGCTCGGCTCGATCGAGTACGGCGTGCAGGTATTGAATGTGCCGCTGATCGTGGTGCTCGGGCACGACAGCTGCGGTGCGGTGAAGGCCACCATCGACGCGCTGGACGGCGGCGAGGTGCCCGGCGGATTCATCCGCAGTGTGGTCGAGCGGGTCGCGCCGTCGATTCTGATCGGGCGCAGGGAGGGACTGTCCACCGTCGACGAGATGGAGGCCAGGCATGTGGTCGAGACCAGCCGACTGCTCATGCAGCGCTCCATGATCATTTCGCAGCGCGTCGCGACGGGGGAGTGCGCGATCGCCTGCGTGACATACAAACTGGCCGAGGGCGAAGTGAAGTTGCAGCGCGTCGTCGGCAATATCGGTGAGCTGGTCTGATCCGGCCGATTCGAGACCGCCGACGGTGGGAGCGGAATTTACCTGCCGCGCGCGGGTTTTCCGATCCGACACGCCGAGACCCTGAGTCGCTGCACCGGATCGTGCCCTTACCGTTGACTCCGTGCTGGAACCGAATGGACCGCTGCCTCCGGAGATCTACTGGCGACGCCGCGCGCTCGCCGTAGCCGTTCTGGTCGTGGCGCTCGCACTGGTGATCTGGTTGGTATTGACGGTCACGCGCGGCGGCGATTCGCCCGGTACGACAAAGGCGGCCGCGACGAGTTCCGTGTTGCCGACGAATAAACCAGCGGGCGCGTCGTCCTCGCCGCCGCCGACCACCGGCGAAGGTGCGAAGCCCTCCGGCACTACCGCCGCGGCCGCGAGCGGCAGTCAGGTCGCCGCGGGCACCTGCCCGGATCAGTCGCTGGCGGTGAAGGTGACCGTCGAACAGCCGACCTACAAGACCGGCGAGAATCCGGTATTCGGCATCGTGATCACCAATATCTCGTCAACGGCTTGCTCCCGCGATGTCGGCTCCGGACTGCAGCAGGTCTCGGTGACCACCCTCGACGGCCAGCGCCGCTTGTGGTCGAGCACCGACTGCTACCCGGACGGCGCCCCCGACGTCCGCACCCTGAACCGCGGCGAACAGGCCGCCTTCATGGTCACCTGGTCCGGCTCGACCTCCCAACCCAACTGCGCGGGCGACCGCGTCCAAGTCCCTCCCGGCGCGTACGCCGTCGTAGCCCAACTGGGCTCCCTACGCAGCGCCGCCGAACCCTTCAACATCGCCTGAGCTCGAACTCCGGTCGCTGCCGCATATCCAGTGGTTGTCGCGCACAGGGTATAGCTTGTGCGTGATAGTCACTGGGCTGTGCGTGAGCCAGTATGTTGTGCGAGATCAGAAGTCGGGGGCGGTTTCGGGGGTCGGGGTGCGTTGTTTGCGGAGACCGGCTAGGCGGATGGCCGATTTGACGTCGGTTACCTCGTGAATCTTCATGCCGTTCTTGGTGCGTGCCAGACCGGGGGGAACCAGTGCGGTGGTGAAGCCGAGGCGTTCGGCCTCGGCCAGTCTGCGCTCCAAGCCGGTGACCCGGCGCACTTCGCCCGCCAACCCGACCTCACCGAGGATGACCCAGCCGACCGGCAGCGCCTGATCGCGCTCGGCACTGGCAATGGCAAGTGCCACAGCGAGATCCGCGGCGGGCTCGAGCAGGCGCATGCCGCCGACCGTCGCGGCGTATACGTCGTGCTTGCCGAGGAACACCCGCCCGCGACTCTGCAGTACGGCGAGCACCATCGCGACCCGGTTGTAGTCCAGTCCGCTCACCGCCCGCCGCGGATTCGGGATCTCGGTGTGCACGGTCAGCCCCTGCACCTCGGCGACCAGCGGCCGCTTACCGTCCATCGCCACCGTGACCGCCGTACCCGATACCGAATCGGTGCGGTGATGCAGGAAAAGCCCGGACGGATCGGTGACGCAGGAGATCCCGTCGTCGTGCAATTCGAAACAGCCGACCTCATCGGAGCTGCCGAAGCGGTTCTTGATGCCGCGCACCATGCGCAGTGTGGAGTTCTTATCGCCCTCGAACTGCAGCACCACATCCACCAGATGTTCCAGCGTGCGCGGGCCCGCGACATTGCCGTCTTTTGTGACATGTCCGACCAAAAGCACCGCGATCCCGCTCGCCTTGGCCAGTGACGTGAGCGCCGCCGCCACCGCGCGCACCTGGGTGACGCCGCCGATGGTGCCGTCCACCTCCGGGACGAGCATGGTCTGCACCGAGTCGACCACCAGCAGCGTCGGACGGACCTGTTCGACATGGCCGAGCACGATCGACAGATCCGATTCCGCTGCGAGATAGACCCTTTCGTGCACCGCATTGGTCCGGTCGGCGCGCAGCCGAACCTGTCCGGCCGATTCCTCCGCGGTGACATACAGCGACTTCTCGTCGCGCTGGGTGGCCCATCGGTGGGCGACCTCCAACAGCAGCGTCGACTTGCCGACGCCCGGCTCACCGGAGAGCAGTACGACCGATCCGGGCACGATGCCGCCGCCCAGCACCCGGTCGAGTTCCTCGACGCCGGTCGGCCTGGCCTTGGTGACCTTCGAATCGATATGCGAGATGGGCGCGGCGGCGGTGCTCGGCAGCATGGCCTTGCGCCCGACCGGTGATGCCGCGGTGGCCGCCGATCCGGCTACCTCGTCGACGGTGCCCCATGCGCCGCAGTCCGGGCATTTGCCCACCCACTTGGCGACCTCGTACCGGCATTCGGAGCATCGGAAGATCGACTTGGTCTTGGCCACACGCGCACCTTACGTACCGCCTCCGACAAACGGGCTACGAAAACGGCTGCCGCGCGAATGCGCGACAGCCGTACGTTGTCCGGGGCAGCGGATCAGTGTCCGCCCTTGTGCTCGCCCTCGGTCGCGGCGGTCTGGCCCTCGTGCCGCTCGGTCGCCGCACCGGCGTCGACCGGGACCTGCACGGTCACGGTGCCGTTCTGCTTGAAGTTGAAGGTGATCGGGTAAGTGAGGCCGGGGGTGATGTCCTTGGTCAGACCGGTGATCTCGATCAGACCCGGCTTCTGCTCCGGATTGGCAGAGGCTTTGTCGCTCGCCTGGCCGGTGCCGTGCGAGCCGCTGGTGGTCGGCGCTGCGGTGCCGCTGGGCGTCGCACCATGCTCGTCGGACTTGGCGGCGGTTCCGGTGGTGGGCGCGGCGGCCGCGACGACGGTCTGCTGCGGGGCGATCTGGAAGGCCGAGGCACCCGCGGGCGGGGTGATCTTCACCGTGCCGAGGTCGGTGGCGATGCTGGTCAGCTCGTCGGTGACGGTCTCGCCATTGTTGATGACCGACAGCGCGATGATCGCCTTGCCGCCCTTGGCATTGGTGTAGTCGGTGCCCGTGGCCGGGAAGACGATGTGCACATTGCGCAGCGAAATCCGGTCGATATCGGCGTGATTGCCGTTTACCGCGGCGACCTGGGTCGCGGTCTGCGCAATCTGGCCCGCACCGCAGCCGGACAGCACGAGGGCCGCTCCGGCGGCGAGCGCGGCGACCGAAACCATGCGACGACGCGCCCCTGTCGAGGCGGTCACAGCTTTCAGGGCAGTCACGGGTTGTCCCTCCATGTCGACCGGGCTCACTCCGCTAGGGAGAGTAATAACTAGGCAGCGTAGTAGTAGCCTCCGCGGCGGGGGCGCGGGGGTTGTGTTGAACCTGCGGGTCCCCAGGGCTGGATGGTCTGGACACCCCAATGCTCGGCATCCGTTGGGTAACGGTTTTCCGAGAAGGCGGCGCGCTTGCGGACACGCTGCTGGCCTCGCGGACCGTCCGGTGTGCTATTCGCGCCGGTCGATAACCTGTTCTGGCACAACGCAATGCACACCGCGCCGGTTCTGTCAACCCCGGGGGTTGGCTCGTTGTGGCCCTGACCTGCACAGTTGATCGCGCCGTTATCGAGTCGCATGTTAAACTGTGAACATCGAAAGGGGCACGGGACACATGATTTTTAAGGTCGGAGACACCGTCGTTTACCCCCACCACGGAGCGGCGCTGATCGAAGCTATCGAGACTCGCACCATCAAGGGTGTGCAGAAAGAGTATCTGGTCCTGAAGGTCGCCCAAGGTGACCTGACTGTTCGCGTTCCCGCAGAGAACGCCGAATATGTCGGCGTGCGCGACGTCGTCGGCCAGGAGGGTCTCGACCGAGTCTTCCAGGTGCTGCGTGCGCCGCACACCGAAGAACCGACTAACTGGTCTCGTCGCTACAAGGCCAACCTGGAGAAGCTCGCCTCCGGCGATGTGAACAAGGTGGCCGAGGTCGTTCGCGACCTGTGGCGTCGGGAGCAGGACCGCGGTCTGTCCGCGGGTGAGAAGCGGATGTTGGCCAAGGCCCGTCAGATCCTCGTCGGTGAGCTCGCGCTCGCCGAGGGGACCGATGACGGTAAGGCCGAGACGCTCCTCGATGAGGTTCTCGCCGCGGCTTCCTGACCGTGAACGTTTCTAACAGCGACGGATCCGTCGTTGCGTTGGTGCCTGCCGCCGGTCGTGGCGTTCGTCTGGGTGAATCGACACCCAAGGCGTTCGTCACGGTCGGCGGCACACCTATGGTCCGGCTGGCCGTCGACGGCCTGATCGCCTCCGGGGCGGTCGACCGGATCATCGTGATGGTCCCCACCGAACTCGTCGAGAGCGCTGTTGCCCTGCTGCCGCCCTCGGAGTCGGTGTGCGTGGTCATCGGCGGCGCCGAGCGCACCGATTCGGTGCGCTGCGGTATCGCCGCCGCCCCCGATGCCGCCCACTTCCTCGTGCACGACGCCGCCCGCGCATTGACCCCGCCCGAGCTGATCGCCCGGGTCGTCGCGGAACTGCGCGCGGGTGCCGAGGCCGTCGTGCCCGCATTGCCGGTGGTCGACACCATCAAATCCGTCGACGCGCGCGGCGAGGTCACCGGCACACCCGACCGCGCCGGTCTGCGCGCCATTCAGACTCCGCAGGGTTTCGCCGCGGACTTGCTGCGTGCGGCCTATGTCGACGAGCGGCTGCAGGCCACCGACGACGCCGGTCTGGTCGAACTGCTCGGCACCCGGGTGCGCACCATTCCCGGCGACCCGATGGCTTTCAAGATCACCACCCGGCTCGATCTGGTGCTGGCGAATGCTGTGCTGGAGGGCGCACGGACGGCGGGTCTGCGATGAGTATGCGCGTCGGCATCGGCAGCGATGTCCATCCCGTCGAAGCGGGCAGGCCGTGCTGGATGGCGGGGCTGCTCTTCGACGGCGACGACGGTTGCGCCGGACATTCCGACGGCGATGTCGCCGCGCACGCGCTGTGCGATGCGCTGCTTTCCGCGGCCGGACTCGGCGATGTCGGCGCGGTCTTCGGTACCGGACGGCCGGAATGGGCAGGTGTTTCCGGTGCGGCCATGCTCAAAGAAGTGCGAAGGCTCCTTGACGAGGCGGACTTCGAAATCGTCAATGCGGCGGTCCAGGTGATCGGCAATCGGCCGAAGATCGGACCGCGTCGCGCCGAGGCCCAAGAGGTGCTCGGCGAACTGCTCGGCGCCCCGGTCTCGGTGTCGGGCACCACAACCGACGGCCTCGGGTTGACCGGCCGCGGCGAGGGCATTGCGGCAGTGGCTACCGCCCTGCTACAAGAGTGTCGCTGATCCAGCTTCCGCCGACCTGAGCCGCTCCATGAACGGCCTTATCTACCAGCTAGGATCGACTTCCGTGACTCTGCGCCTTTTTGACACCGACACGCGGACCATGCGCGATTTCGCGCCACTGGTCCCCGGCCGTGCCTCGGTGTACCTCTGTGGCGCCACCGTGCAGGGGGAACCGCATATCGGCCACGTGCGCAGCGGAGTCGCATTCGATGTACTACGGCGCTGGCTGCTCGCCCACGACTACGACGTGTGGTTCATCCGCAATGTCACCGATATCGAGGACAAGATCCTGACCAAGGCCGCCGAAGCGGGTCGGCCCTGGTGGGAGTGGGCGTCCACCTACGAGCGTGCCTTCGACAAGGCCTATCAAACCCTCGGCGTGCTGCCGCCTTCGGTGGAGCCGCGCGCGACTGGTCACATCACCCAGATGATCGATCTGATGCAGCGGCTGATCGAACGCGGGCATGCCTATGCCTCCGCGGGCAATGTCTACTTCGACGTGGTCAGCTATCCGGAATACGGCAGCCTGTCCGGGCACAAACTCGATGACGTGCACCAGGGCGAGAGCGCGGGCGAGGGCAAGCGCGATCCGCGCGACTTCACGCTGTGGAAGGCCGCCAAACCCGGCGAGCCGACCTGGCCGTCGCCGTGGGGTCCCGGTCGACCCGGCTGGCATCTGGAATGCTCCGCCATGGCCGAGTTCTACCTCGGCTCCGAATTCGATATCCATTGCGGCGGAATGGATCTGGTCTTCCCGCACCACGAGAACGAGATTGCCCAGTCCAAGGCGTCCGGTGCCGGTTTCGCGCAGTACTGGCTGCACAACGGCTGGGTGACCATGGGCGGGGAGAAGATGTCCAAGTCGCTCGGCAATGTGCTCTCGGTGCCGAATGTGCTGAAAAAGGTTCGGGCCGTTGAACTTCGGTTCTACCTGGGCAGCGCGCACTACCGCTCGATGCTGGAGTACTCGGATAAGGCGCTCTACGATGCTGCCGCCTCGTATCAGCGGATCGAGG
Organism: Nocardia sp. CA-135398; assembly: GCF_050955845.1. Classification (NCBI taxonomy): domain Bacteria; kingdom Bacillati; phylum Actinomycetota; class Actinomycetes; order Mycobacteriales; family Nocardiaceae; genus Nocardia; species Nocardia sp. CA-135398. The sequence goes on from NZ_CP192084.1 coordinate 638,168, forward strand.
CGTTCGTGCACCGGGTGGCCGAGCGGGCCGGTGAGATCGCGGTCGGCAAATGGACCGATGCGTTCGCCGAGGCGCTCGACGATGATCTGGCGATTCCGCGGGCCCTGGCCGAGGTGCACCGCGTTGTGCACGAGGGCAATAAGGCGCTGGAATCGGGTGCGATCGATGAGGCGGTCGAATTGGCCGGTCAGGTCCGGGCCATGCTGAATATCCTCGGCGTCTGCCCGTTCGACCCGCAGTGGTATACCCCACAGGACAATTCGGTCGCGCTGGATGCCCTGGACGTGCTGGTGCGTGCCGAACTCGACCGCCGCCAGCAGGCGCGCGCCGCGAAGGACTGGGCCAGCGCGGATGCGGCGCGGGACCGGTTGCAGGCCGCCGGCATCGAAGTGACCGATACTCCGCAGGGTCCGGAATGGTCGCTGGGCGCGGCACAGCATTCGCCGGGTGCGGTACAGCGTGGAAAGGCGAACTGATGGCAGGTAATTCGCAGCGTCGCGGCGCGATTCGTAAGGGCGGCACCAAAAAGGGTGCGGTGGTCGGCTCCGGTGGGCAGCGTCGGCGCGGTCTCGAGCCGCGTGGTGCGACCCCGCCCGCCGAGGCGCGCACCAAACATCCCGCCGCCAAGCGCGCGGCCGCCAAGGCGAAGGCCGCGACCCAAGGCAGATCCGGTCCGCGCGGTGGCACGCGTCCGGCCGGACGCAAGAGCGACGACAGTCCGGAGATGGTGCTCGGCCGCAATCCGGTGATCGAATGTCTGCGGGCCGGTGTGCCCGCGACCGCGCTGTATGTCGCGGTGGGCACCGAGAACGACGACCGGCTCACCGAAAGTGTGAAAATCGCCGCGGATGCGGGCATTTCGATTCTCGAGGTGCCGCGCACCGAACTGGATCGGTTGAGTGCCAACGGACTGCATCAGGGTGTTGCGCTGCAGGTGCCGCCGTATCGGTATGCCCATCCGGATGATCTGGTCGCGCGGGTCCAGGATTCGGCCGAACCCGCCCTGCTGGTCGCACTGGACAATATTTCCGATCCGCGCAATCTCGGTGCGGTGATCCGTTCGGTGGCCGCCTTCGGTGGCCAGGGTGTGCTGATCCCGCAGCGGCGCAGCGCGAGCGTTACCGCGGTGGCCTGGCGAACCAGTGCCGGTGCCGCGGCCCGGCTTCCGGTCGCCCGCGCGACGAATCTCACTCGCACACTGAAGGATTGGGCGTCGCAGGGATTCCAGATCGTCGGGCTCGATGCGGGCGGTGACACCACCATCGATGATTTCGACGGCCGCATCCCCACCGTGGTCGTGGTCGGTTCGGAGGGGAAGGGCCTGTCCCGACTGGTTCGCGAGACCTGTGACTCGATCCTCGGCATCCCGATGGCGGGGCCGGTGGAATCGTTGAACGCCTCCGTCGCGGCGGGTGTCGTACTGTCCGAGATCGCGCGCCAGCGCCGAGCCTGAGTGCCGCGGCTGGTTCATCGGCAGTGCCTGTTCGAATCGCAACGGGCGGACCGCGAATCAGTCATCGGGCAAATCGGCCGTCGGGGTTGAACCGCAAATCGACTCCGGCCCCGTAGAATTCGACTCGTGGTCATCCCGAACCAGGCTCCCCAGGAGACGATCGAGCATCCGCATGCGACGGCGGTGCTCGCGCTCGGTGCCGCGAGTCTGTTCTGCTGCGGTGCGCTGGGACCGGTGGCCTGGGCGCTCGGAAGACGCGCGCTCGACCAGATCGAGGAATCCCACGGTGGTTACAGCGGCCGCGCGCAGGTGCTGGTCGGCTATGTCCTCGGTGTCATCGGCACGATCCTCATGGTCTGCATGGCGATCGTATTCCTGCTCATTCTGATCGGCGGCCGCGCGTAAACGTGCGGGTCAGTCCAGGCTGGGCGGTTGCTTTTCGCCCTGGCTGTCCCAGGCCGGCCATTCCTCGCTGATGCTGCCGGTCCAGTTGGGCTGGCGGCGATCCCGGAAGGCGGCCATCGCCTCACCGCCGTCGATGCTCTTGCTGACGTGCTCGTTCAGATCGGTCTCCAGCTGTCCGACCATGGCGGGACTCATGCCGAGGCTCTCCCATAGCAGCCGCTTCGACAGTGCCACCGGCAGCGGCGCCGCCCCGTTCGCGATGTCGTGGGCGATGGCGAGTGCCGTCGGCAGCACCTCGCCCCCGGGCAGGCAGCCATTGGCCAGGCCCATGGCCTTGGCTTCGTCGCCGTCGAAGGTGCGACCGGTCAGCATGATGTCGGCGGCATTGGCCATGCCGACCAACCGTGGCAGCGTCCAGTGCGCATAGCCGTCGGCCAGTACACCGCGACGCACCTGATTGAGTCCGTAGACCGCGTCGCGTGCCATGTACCGCAGATCGCATTGCAGCGCCAGTGCGAGTCCGATGCCGACCGCATGTCCGTTCACCGCCGCGATCACCGGTTTGCGCACCCGCCACGGCGCCGGTTCGATGGTCGCGCTGACCTCGCCGACCCGGTTGGACAGATCCGCGCCCGCGCAGAACGCGGGCGCTGTGCCGGTGATGACGACCGCGCGAATCGCATCCTCGACATCGCAACGCTGCAGCGCCGCACTCAATTCGGCGGCCATGGCCGGGGTGACGGCATTTTGCTGTGCGGGTCTATTGAGGGTGAGGACGGCGATGCCCGCGGAGACATCGACGAGCAGTTCCGAACTCATGCCAGGCATGTTAGTCGACCCGCCCGGCTGCGTGCCCGGCCTGACAAAGGCCGCTCGAGCACTGATCACCCCGTACGGAGCGAGTCTTACGAGCGACCGTTCGCGGCCGTCTCGCGTCCGCGCCGCAGGCGCGGCCATCGAACACAGCCGAGCCGTCGAAGCGCATGCGCTGCAGTCGCGAGTCTCGACTATCTGGCACCGGTGCACTGGGTGTCGAACGTCTCCGCCATCCCCGACCACCACGGAGCGAGTCTTACGAGCGACCGTTCGCGGCCCGTCTCGCGTCCGAGTCGTCGAAGCGCATGCGACGAAGTCGCGAGTCTCGACGGCTCGGACGCGAGACATAGGGGGCCGCGAACACGCGGCGCCGTAGGCGCCGCAAATTCAACACCGCAACACATGGCGGCCGATGGCGTACTTGTGCACCTCGGTTGGGCCGTCGTAGAGGCGGAAGGCGCGCATGTCGCGGAAGATCATTTCGACGACCGTCTCATCGCTGATGCCGATGCCGCCGAGCACCTGTACGCAGCGGTCGGCGACCTTGAACAACTCCTCGGAGACGTATGCCTTGGCGATCGAGCTCTCGTGCCTGGCCTTCTCGCCCTGGTCCATCAGCCAGCAGGCGTGCCAGATGGTGAGGCGGCACTGGTGCAGTGCGATCTCGTTATCGGCCAACATGAACGAAACACCCTCGTGGTCACCGATCGGCTTGCCGAAGGCGGTGCGGGTCCTGGCGTATTCGACGGCGATGGACTGGGCGCGTTCGGCGGCGCCGAGCCAGCGCATGCAGTGGGTGAGCCGGGCGGGGGCCAAGCGCAGCTGGGCGTAGCGCAGCGCCTGACCGGTCTCGCCGAGCAGCGCATCCTTGGGCAGCACCAGATTCTCGAAGCGCACCACGCCGTGACCGCCGACGTAGTTGCGGTCCATGGTGTTCATGGTGCGTTCGATGATGATGCCGGGCTGGTCGCCCTCGGTCAGGAACAGCGTCGGTCCATCGGGGACGTGCGGGTTCGGTGCGACGCGCGCCATGATGATCCAGGTCTTCGCGCCGTCCGCGCCGGTGATGAGCCATTTGCGGCCGTTGATGGTGAAGTTCTCGCCATCGAAGACGGCCTCGGTGGCCAGCTGGTTCGGATCCGAACCAGCGCCGTCCGGTTCGGTCATGGCGAACACGGTGCGGCGGTGTCCGGCGACCGCTGGTGCCAGGTGGCGCTCGACCTGCTCCGGATTGGCGATCTTGGAGAGCAGGAACATATTGCCCTCATCGGGTGCGGCGCAGTTCATGGCAACCGGGCCGAGAGTGGACCACCCCGCCGCCTCGTAGATCACGGCCTGCTCGATATGGGTGAGGCCGCGTCCGCCGAGGGCTTCCGGTGCCTGCACAGTGAGCAGTTTTTCCGCGCGGGCCAGCTCGACGAGTTCCTGGCGCAGTTCGTCGCTCGGCCCGTGCGAGGTGAGTCGTGGGTCGCGCTCGAAGGGGACGATCTTGTCGATGACGAACTGGCGGACCCGGTCGCGTTCGGCGGCGAGTTCGGCGGGAATCGTGAAGTCGATCATTGGTCACCATTCGTTCGATGGGGCGCGTGGGTCGAGCATACGAAACCGAGGCCGCCCGACTGAAGGCGACTGCCATCAAAGCAGTCTGCGGCTGGTAAGAGCCATGCTGACCTGCGCTGATACCGGATATCAGCGCGGGCCGATCAGGTGTCAGTGTGCTGTCAGTGCGGCGGGAGATCGTTCGGTCGTCGAGGAGCCCACTCGACGAACAACCCGATGAGGAGAACCGCCATGATGATCGTCGCAGCCGTCGCCCAACTGCTGATCGCCCTCGCCTTCGTCAGCATTCCGCTGGTGCGCCACCGCTACGGTGCCGCGGCCCAGGCCGCCGCCGACGGCGAGCTGGCCCGTCAGGGTGTGCGCCCCAGGGTCCTCGCAGAGGACGGCATGCGGTTCGACGCTGGTGGCCACGAGACCTGGGCCCCGGTCGGGATCGCACTGGTGATGACCGCGATGGCCGTGCTGAACCTGGCGGTCAACGACTGGGGCCGGATACTGTCCCGGGTCTTCCAGGTGCTGGTGCTGCTCGGCAATATCGCCATCCTGTACAGCAACTTGACGGCCGCCAAGAGCGTCCAGGCCGCTTTCGCCCGCAAGGGTGACCCGGAACTGGCCCGCATCGAAGTCCAGAGCTTCCTCGACGTAGCCGAGGCTGCGGTGACCCCGTACCTGCAGAACCTGCGCCACGCCATCGTCTTCGGCGGTTCGATCGTCGTCCTGATCGCTCTGTTCGTTGCCTGAGTGAAGCAGCCTGGAGCCCACGACCCGATCGGGTCAGCGGGCTCGGGCGGCTTGGCGGCGGCGGGGGCCGATCAGGCGGCAGACCAGGTAGATCAGGAAGGAGATAGTGGTGACGAAGGTGGAGACCGGGACGCCGGGTGCGAGCGACAACAGGATGCCGCCGACTGCCGCCGTCTCCGCGAAAACCACCGCGAACACCGTTGCGCGCACCGGATTCGCGGTCAGCTGCGCCGCCGCCGCGGCGGGTGTGATGAGCAGCGCGAGCACCAGCAGCGCGCCCACGATCTGCACACCGAAGGCCGCGGTAATGCCGAGCATGACCGCGAACACCACCGACAGCGCCCGCACGGGAACCCCGCGTGCGAGTGCGACCTCGGGATCCGAACTCGCGAAAAGCAGCGGCCGGTACACCACCGCGAGCACGGCCAGCACCAAAACGGTGCAGGTCAGCAGCAGCGCCAGTCCGTTGTAGCCGACGCTGACCACCTGACCGGTCAGCAGCGAGAATTTCGATCCGGCGCGTTCGGGACCGAGCCAGAGAAACAGCACCGAGAGCCCGAGCCCGAACGACAGCACCACCGCGATCACCGAATCGCGTTCTCTGGCCTTGGTTCCGAGCAGACCGAACAGCACCGCCGCCACCACCGAGCCGACGATCGCGCCCAGTCCCACCCCGATTCCGGCGAGCAGCGCGGCCGCCGCACCGGTCAGCGAGAGCTCGCTGGTTCCATGCACCGCGAACGACATCTGCCTGCTGATGATCAATGGCCCGATCACACCGGCCAGCAATCCGAGCAGCGCGGCGGCGAATACCGCCTGCTGAACGAAGGAGTAGGAGAGCAGGTCTGCGGTGGTGGTGAAGTCGAACATCTTCGTGGCGACATCGGAGAGCTTGTCGATCACGAACGAACCCCGCTCGATTCGGGCAGCTCATCGGAAAGTGTTGCGCCGTGGCAGTGTTGGGCCCCGGCCGCGCCGAGCGCGTCCATGGTGTCGCCGGTGCCGACGACGACCAGCCGCCCGCGCACCCGCAGCACATCGACCTCGGTCTGGTACAGCTCCGAGAGCACCGCCGAGGTCATCACCTCATCGGGCGTACCGATCCGGAACTTCCCGTCGACCAGATACAGCACCCGATCCACCAGCGGCAGAATGGGATTGATCTCGTGCGTCACGAAAAGCACCGCGGTGTCATGGGTTCGCCTGCGTCGATCGATCAGCTCCGAAACCAACCGCTGATTGGCCAGATCGAGGCTCAGCAGTGGTTCATCGCAGAGCAGCACCTCGGGATCGCCGACCAATGCCTGCGCGACTCGCAGCCGCTGCTGCTCGCCGCCGGACATGGATTCCAGTGGCGCATAAGCGAATTTCTCCGCGCCCACATCGGCAATGGCCGCGCGGACCCTGCGCTTGCGCTCGCCGCGACGGCGCAGTCCGAGGCCCCAGCGGTGCCCGTCCACACCGAGTCCGACCAGATCGACGCCGCGCAGCTGCACACCCGCATCGATCGTCTTCTGTTGCGGCACATAGCCGATACCGGGATTGCCAGCGCGTGCGGGGCCGCCCGCGATATCGGCGGTGCCGGAGCTGAGCGCCAGCTGACCGAGCAGCACTTTCAGCAGCGAAGTCTTACCCGACCCGTTCGGCCCGAGAACCGCGACGAATTCACCGGGCGCGATCTCGAGATCCAACCCTTGCCAGAGCGTACGTTCGCCGAATGCCAAGCGGGCGGAATCGAGCTTGACGGCGGCGGAGCGGGTATCGGACCGCCCCTCCACCTTCTCGGTGTCTTCGGTGGTCAGCGCTGCTCCCATAGGCCCACCCGTCACCCGGCCACCACCCCTCATCGAATCGCTGCGCAATGCTGTCATTATTTCTGATCAGCCCAGCGCCGTGGCCAGGGCTTGGGCGTTCTTGGTCTGCCACTGAATGTAATCCACGCCGTCGGGCAGCGTTTCGGTCACCTCGACAATGGGTAGGCCATTCGACTGTGCGAGTGCTCGCAAATCCTTGGTGATCTTGTCCTCGGTCTGGATGTTGTAGATCAGCGCGTGGACCTTCTTGCCGGTCAGTAGATCCTGGGTGGCGGCGACGGCGGCGGGAGCGGGATCGGTCTCCTGCTCGATCGCCTCCTGGAATTCGTGCGGGGTCAGATCCTGGGTTCCGGCGGCGACCAGCAGGTAGTGCGCCAGCGGTTCGGTCTGCAGCACCGGCGTCTTGGGGTGCTCGCCCGCGACCTTGGTGGCGATGGCGGTGATCGCGGCCAGCTGGCTCTTGAACGCGGCGGCGCGGTCGGTGTAGGCGGTGGCGTGGGCGGAGTCGATTTCGCCGAGGGTGCTCGCGATCCGGTCGGCGACCGTGCTCACCGTGCTCATGTCGTAGAAGATGTGCTCGTTCTCGTCGCTCTTGTCGGTGCGGGATTCGAATGCGTCGACGGTGCGCTTGTCCTTGCCCTGGATCGCCTTCTCGATGAACTCGTCGTAGCCGCCGCCATTGAAGACCACCAGATCGGCATCGCTGATCTTCGCCGATTCCGTCGCCGAGGTTTCGTGCGAATGCGGGTCGGCGGCGGGGTCGGTGATGAGCGAGGTCACCGATGCGTCCTGGCCCGCGATGGTTGCCGCGATATTGCCCCAGACGTTGGTGGAGGCGACGACGTTCGGCTTATCCGAATCCTTCGAGCTACCGCATGCGGTGAGGGCCAGAGCGGTGGCCACCCCCACGGCGATACCGGCGAATTTGATGGCAATTCGTGTGCTCACGCGGGGGTTACTCCTGGCAGTGCGGCAGATCCGAGCGTGCTCTAGATCATAATGGAAATCGTTACCATTTGAACTGTAGCAGCAGGCCCTGCTCGGCACGAGTCGATGTTTGCCGCATCACTTCGGCCGCGGATACGGACCGGGCCCGCGAACCGATCGGTTCGCGGGCCCGGAACTGTGCGGTGGTCGGCTCAGACGAACGCTTCCACCGGCTTGCCCAACAGCTGTGCACAGCGCAGCAGGCCGAGATGGCTGTAGGCCTGTGGATGATTGCCGAGCGAGCGTTCGGCGACCGGGTCGTACTCCTCGCTGAGCAGACCAGTCGGACCGGCGACATCGACCAGCTGCGCGAACAGCGCCTCGGCATCCGAGCGCTTGCCGATCAACAGATACGCCTCGACCAACCAGGCCGCGCACAGGTGGAAGCCGCCCTCGCCGCCGGGCAGGCCGTCGTCGTGGTGGTACCGGTACACCGTCGAACCGCTGCGCAGCTCCGCCTCGGTGGCGACGACCGTCGCCGCGAAACGCGGATCCGACGGTTCGATCAATCCGCTGAGGCCGATGTGCAGGGTGGCCGCGTCCAGATCGGTGCCGTCGTAGGCGGCGGTGTAGGACTGGACGTCATCGTTCCAGCCCTTGGACTTCACCTCGTCGGCGATGGTCTCGCGCAACGTGACCCAGAGCGGATCGATCTGACGCTGGAACCGCTGCGCGAGGGTGATCGCCCGGTCCACGGTCAGCCAGCCCATCACCTTCGAGTACACGTGGTGGCGCGGATTGCCGCGGATCTCCCAGATGCCGTGGTCCGGTTCCTGCCAGCGCCGCTGCACCGCGGAGACCATCGCGTGCACCAGTTCCCAGTCGGCGTCGGGCAGTGCCTTGGCCGGGTCGGTCAGTCCCTTCGCCTCGCGACCGTGCGCCAGCGTTGCGATGAGATCGACGATCGGGCCGAAAACATCCAGCTGCACCTGCATATTCGCGGCGTTGCCGACGCGTACCGGACGCGAACCCGCATAGCCGGGCAGCTGATCGATCGAGGCCTCCGGCGGCAGGGTTTCGCCGTAGAGCGTGTACAGCGGGTGCAGGCGCTCCGGGCCGGGCAGCGTCTCCAGCACCCGGTGCACCCAGCCGAGGAATTCCTCGGCCTCGGTCAGCGAGCCGAGCGAAACCAATGCCTGCGAGGTCAGCGCGGCATCACGCAGCCAGCAGTAGCGGTAGTCCCAGTTGCGTACGCCGCCGATATCTTCCGGCAGCGAGGTGGTGGCCGCGGCCAGGATGGAACCCGACGGCGCGTGCACCAGCCCGCGCAGGGTGAGCGCCGAACGCTTCATCAGATCCGGCTTCAGGGGCGGCAGCTGCAGTTTGGCCGCCCACTTCGACCAGTAGTCCTCGGCATCCCTGCGCCGCTCCGGCTCGCTGACCATGGCGGGCGCGAGATCCTGAGTGCCGCAGCGCATTTCCAGCACGATCGGGCCGCGGGACGGATCGACGACAGCGCGCGCGGAGCTGTGCATGCCGTCGGACTGGATCTGCCAGTGCACGCCAGGCGAGCGCAGCACCATCGGGTCATTGGTGCCGACCACGCGCAGGCCGTTCGATTCGATCTCGATGCTGACCGGCACCTGGCCGAATTCCGGTCGGGGCGCGAAGGTTACGACCGCCTTGGCATCGCCGGTGATCACTCGGGTCAGGTCGGTGCGGGTGGGTGCCACATCGTGCGGAAGGTAGTCCACCACTTGCAGTTTGGCCCAGCGGGTTTCGACGGTCATGGTGCCGTCGATGTACCGCTGCGAGAGCGGCAGCCCGGGACGTTCCGGTTCGATGGTGAAATGTCCGGCCTGCGGTCCGCCGAGCAGATGGGCGAAGACCGCGGCCGAATCCGGCTCGGGATGGCAGAACCAGGTGACGGTCGCGTCGGGGGTGAGTAGCGCCACCGAGCGTGGACTGGCCAGCATGCTCAGCCGCTCGATGCGCGGTGCGCTCGCGCCCGCCAGCCAGGTGCGCCGCTCCTCGAGCAGGTAGGCCAGCGCCCAGGACACCGCCTCGGTGCTGTCCACCCGGTATTTGGCCATGCTCTCGCCCTCACCGACCTTGATGCCGACATCCGGGCCGGACAGCATGCGGAAGGCCTTCTCATCGGTGACATCGTCGCCGAAGAACACCGCGGCCGACGCGCCCTCCTGATGTCGGACGGTATCCAGCGCGACGCCCTTATCGGTCTGGATCACCGCCAGTTCGATAACCGATTTGCCCTCGGTCACCTGCACGCCGACCCAGCAGGCCGCACCTTGGCGCACCGCCTTCAGTGCGCGCAGCCCGATTTCCGGACTCGCATTGCGCACATGCAATGCGACGCTGGCCGGTTTGATCTCGACGCTGGCGCCGGGATTTTCCGCGGCGATCTGCGTCAGACTGGTCTGTACTTCGACCAGTAGTTGTTTGGCGTCATTGTCGATGGCGTGCACGAAACCAACATCGAATTCCGAACCATGACTACCGATAAGTTGCACCTCGACCGGAAGTCGCGACAATGCCGCGAGATCTCGCAGTGCACGGCCGGAGATCACGGCGGCGGTCGTTCCGGTGAGACCGGCCAGCGCTCGTAGCGCGCTTACCGATTCCCGATGCGGAAAGGCCTTCGCCGGGTCGGACACGATGGGTGCGATCGTCCCGTCGTAGTCCGATGCGACCAAAAGCCGTGGCACGCGCGCGACCGTCGACAGTGCACGGCGAAGTTCCAGTGGCAGATCCTGTGCGCTCACGCATCCAACCTAGTGATCGGAGGAGTTTTTTCGGGGGCACGCGTGACAATACTGTGTTGAATTTGCCGCACCGAAGCGCGCCGCGTGGCGTGCGCATGATTGCGCACGCGTCTAGCCGCCCCGTATTGGATCTGCCCAGCTGACGCGTTTTTACACAACCACCAGCGTGGGCAGGCTCACGTCGGCGGATCCGATTGATGCTGCGCGACAGGCTCGGTCGATTTGCCGGGCATGAGCTGATCGATGCTAGCTATTACTCCCGCCGTTGTCGCCGAGCAGCAGATCCACGGTCAGTTCCAGTCGCTCGGTCACATCGGTGGCCGAGGCGCGTCTGGTCAGCCAGGCGACCAGATTCGACAACCAGACATCGCTTATTACCCGCGCGATCGCCAACTGGCGTTCGGTGGGCTCGCCGTCGTTCATGGCCCTGGCGAATACCCGGTCCATCACCTTGCCGACTCGGTCGACCTCCGCGGCGGCCGAGGCGTCGGCGAACATGAACGCACGCGTCATCGCCTCGGTGAGCAATGGGTCGCGCTGCATCATCCGGGTGATCTGGGTCAGCAGCAGATGCATGCGCTCGTTCGGCGTCTGCCCCGCAAGTGGTTTGCGTTTGCCCTCGATCTGCTCGAATTCCCGCGATAGCGCGGAAACGAGCAGATGCACCTTGGACGGGAAATACCGGTAGAGCGTGCCGACCGCGACATCGGCGCGTTCGGCCACCGCGCGCATCTGCACGGCGTCGTAACCGCCCTTGGAGGCCAGTGCGAGCGTCGCGTCCAGAATTCGCTTACGCCGTTCCCGCTGCGCGGCCGAGCTGAGCTCGTCCTCGCTCAGCGTCGTGACCGTCGCGGTAGCCGATGCTCGCCCCGCCGCATTCGAATCGGCTGGCTGCGATCGGGAGGGACTGGCCATTGATGAGAGTCCTTTCCTGCATTCCGGCAACGGGCATCGGTCGTCTCTTGACTTCCGCCCAGCTAGGATATTAGAACATGTTCTAGGTGTGGGAGTCACGCCGGAAAGGCGGTACGGACTGTGACCATCGCCACCACTGACGAGCATAAAGCCGTTCAGGAGTCGATGCGCGGATGGGCCGGATCGGTACGTCCGATTGCAACAATGCGGGACGAACCGACGGATTTCTGGCGCGCTTATTGGCCCGGGTTGGCGGACTTCGGGATTTTCCGGGTCGCCATTTCCGAAGCGGCCGGCGGCCACGGTGGATCGGTCGCCGACCTCGCGGTATTGGTCGAACAGGCGGCGCACGATCTGGTCGGTGGGCCGGTGCTGTCCACCGCATTGGCGAACCTGGTCACCGCGGGCGCGCTCGCCGAGGATATGCCGTGCGGGGTCGCGCTCGACTTCGTTGTCGGGGATGTCGCGAGTGAGCGTAGCGAACCAGCCGTCAGCACAGCGGCCGCATCCGATGAGTTGTTGCTCACCGGTGTCTGGGAATCGGTACTCGGCGCCGCGCCGGGTACCTCGGTGCTGTTGCCGGTGCGGACTCCGGATGGGTTGCGCTGGTGCGTGATCGGACCCGATGCCGACGGCCTGCGCATCGAGGCGCTGGCGCCCGCTGACCCGAGTACGCCACTGGCGCGTGTGCACTGCGTCGAGGTGCGCGTGCCAACGGATCGGGTGTTCATGTCGCCGCACGCGGTGGAAGATCTTCTCGCGGTGCTCGTTTCGGCCGAACTCGCCGGTGTGGCTGGCTGGTGTCTGCAGACCGCCGTCGAATATGCCAAGGTGCGTGAGCAATTCGGGCGCAAGATCGGATCTTTCCAAGCGCTCAAACACATTTGCGCATGGATGCTGTGCCGGACCGAGCTGATCCGCTCCGTCGCGGCCGATGCCGCGGCCGCCGTCGACGAGGGCGGTGCGGAGCTGCCCATCGCGGCCGCGATCGCTGCCGCGATATCGCTGGACGCCGCGGTCGAGACCGCCAAGGACTGCATCCAGGTGCTCGGTGGTATCGGCTTCACCTGGGAACACGATGCGCACTTCTATCTGCGCCGGGCCACCGCAGTGCGGCAGCTGCTCGGTGGATCGGCACGCTGGCGGGCTCGGGTTACCGAGTTGACCAGGGCGGGGCAACGGCGAACCACGGGTGCGGACCGGGTCTTCGCCTCTGCGGCGCGAGCGTCGGCCCCGGAGGAGGCAGCGGAGCGTAACCACGGAGGGGCCAGGGAGCGCCGCGAATCGAACACAGCTGGCGTCGAGGTCGGCGACAGCAATGCGAACGAGCTGGCCGCCGAGGTGGCCGCGATCGCCGCGCTGCCGGTCGATCAGCGGCGCGATGCGCTGGTCGACGCCGGGCTCGCCATGCCGCACTGGCCAGCGCCATACGGGCGCGGCGCGAATCCCATGACGGGCCTGGTCATTTCGGAGGAACTGCGGCGCGCGGGCCTGGAATCGCCGGATCTGGCGATCGGCGGCTGGGCCATCCCCACCCTGCTGCAGCACGGCACGCAGGAGCAGATCGACCGGTTCGCGTGGCCGACGCTGCGCGGCGAGGTGGTCTGGTGTCAGCTGTTCAGCGAGCCGGAGGCCGGTTCGGATCTGGCCGCGCTGCGCACCACCGCAAAGAAGGTCGACGGCGGCTGGGTGTTGCGCGGGCAGAAGGTGTGGACGTCGCTCGGTGATCGGGCGAACTGGGCGATCTGCCTGGCACGCACCGATCCGGACGCGCCGAAGCATCGCGGTATCAGCTACTTCCTCGTCGATATGCGCAGCGCCGGACTCGAGGTGCGTCCGCTGGTGCAGATCACCGGTGAGGCGCGCTTCAGTGAGGTCTTCCTCGACGATGTGTTCGTGCCCGACGACTGTCTGGTCGGCGCGCTGAACAACGGCTGGAAGATCGCCCGCTCGACGCTGTCGACCGAACGAGTCGCCATGGGCGGCAACGGGATCGGGCCGGTATTGGAGGAGCTCATCGCCAAGCTGCCCGCGACCGGGCCGGGGGCCGAGCTATTGAACGATCGGCTCGGCGGCTTCGTCGCCGATGCGATCGCTGGACTATTGCTGGAACAGCGTGCCGCGGTTCGGATGCTGGCGGGCGGTGATCCGGGAGCGCAGAGCAGTGTGCGCAAGCTCGTCGGTGTACGGCACCGCCAGGCGGTGGCCGAATTCGCGGTGGAGACGGCAGGTCCAACCGGTGCGCAGGACTCGGAAGTGGTAAAAGAATTCCTGCTCACACGCTGTTTGTCGATTGCCGGTGGAACCGAGCAGATTCTGTTGACCGTGGCCGGTGAGCGAATTCTCGGACTACCTCGCGACGCGGACAGCTAGTCGACCAACCAACTGGGAGTAAAGCGTGGACTTCACCCGGGACGAGGGCCAGGATGCCGTGGCCGAGGTCGTCGTGAGTTTGCTGGAGCGTGAACCGGCACGCGATATCGAGCTGTGGCCGAGTCTGATCGAGACCGGACTGCTCTCGCTGGCGCTGCCGGAACGGTTCGGCGGTGACGGCATGGGCCTGCCGGAGGTCTCGGTCCTATTGACCGAACTGGCCGCCGAAGCCGTGGTGGCGCCCGCCCTGCCGACCCTCGGCTTCGGCCTGCTGCCGCTGCTCGCCGCCTTGCCGGACAGTGTCGCCGAGCGGGTCTATCCGGAGATCGCCAAGGGCGCGGTGCTCACCGCCGCCCTCAGTGAGCGTGCGAACCCGTTCGTGGTCAAACCGGAGACCACCGCGGTTTCCGATGGCAACACCGTGCGCATCACCGGCCACAAGGTGGCGGTGCCGTACGCGGAGCAGGCCCGCTGGCTATTGATTCCGACGAATTCCGGTATCGCACTGGTGGATTCGGATTCGGCCGGGCTCACCTTGACGCCGTCACCGGTTTCCGGCGGGATTCCGGAATGTTCGGTGCGCCTGGACCAGGTCGAGATTCCGGCCGAGCAATTGCTGCCCGGCGGCATCGCTGAACTGCACCGGCTGGCCGTCGCGTCGATCGGCGCGACCGCGGACGGACTGCTCAAAGGTGCGCTCGTGCTCACCGCCGAGCACCTGCGGACCCGTCGTCAGTTCAATCGGCCGCTCGCCGAATTCCAGGCGGTCGCACAGCAGATCGCCGATGTGTACGTCGTCTCGCGGACCCTGCACGCCGCCGCCGTTTCGGCGAACTGGGCACTGGCACAGGCCGATTCGACGCCGCGGCATCAGGAGCGCATCGACGACGACCTCGACGTGCTCGCCTACACCGTGGCCTCGGAACTGCCCGCCGCCATGCAGAAATGCCATCACCTGCACGGTGGCCTCGGGGTCGATGTGACCCACCCGATGCACCGCTACTACTCGCAGGCCAAGGACATCGCCCGCTGGCTCGGCGGCGAATCGTTGCGACTCGATCGATTGGGGGCCAGATGTTCATCGACCTGACCGCGGAGCAGCGCAAGCTGCGTGATGAATTGCGTTCGTACTTTGCCGATCTCGTGACTCCCGAGGAGGAGGCCGAGATGGCGGTCAACCGCCACGGCGATGCATACCGCGCGGTGGTGCGCCGGATGGGGGCGGACGGTTGGCTCGGGGTCGGTTGGCCGAAGGAGTTCGGCGGCCAGGGTTTCGGGCCGATGGAGCAGCAGATCTTCTTCAATGAGGCGGTGCGCGCGGATGTCCCGCTGCCACTGGTCACCTTGCTGACCGTCGGGCCGACGCTGCAGAGCTTCGGCACCGACGAGCAGAAGGCGAAGTTCCTGCCCGGAATCCTTTCCGGCGATATCCATTTCGCGATCGGCTACTCCGAACCGGAGGCCGGCACCGACCTCGCTTCGCTGCGCACGAGTGCGGTGCGCGACGAATCCGGCGACTGGATCGTCAACGGGCAGAAGATCTTCACCACCGGTGCGCATGAGGCCGACTATGTCTGGCTGGCCTGCCGCACCGGCTCGGTCGAATCGCGGCACCGTGGCATCACGATCCTGATCGTGGACACCAAGGATCCGGGCTATTCCTGGACCCCGATCATCACCTGCGACGGTGCGCACCACACCAATGCCACGTACTTCGACAATGTCCGGGTGCCCGCGAACATGCTGGTGGGCGAGGAGAACAAGGGGTGGCGACTGATCACCACCCAGCTCAACCACGAGCGGGTCAGCCTCGGGCCGTCCGGCAAGATCGAGCAGCTCTACGACCGGGCGCGCGAGTGGGCACAGTCGCACGGTGTGCTCGCCGAGGCCGATGTGCGCCGCTCGCTCGGTCGCATCCACGCCATGGTGCGGCTCAACGAGCTGTTGAACTGGCAGGTCGCGGCAGCATCTGATTCGCGGCGCTCCCGGGGCCCTGCGTGGTCACGCTCCGCTACCGCCTCCGGGCCCGTCGCTCACGCCGCGGAAGTCGACGGTGACCAGGCCTCCGTGATCGCCGATGCCTCGGCGACCAAGGTGTACTCCACCGAATCGCTGCAGGAGGCGGGCCGATTGGCCGAGGAGATCGTCGGGCATTACGGCGATCCGGCCGATCCGGACACCGCCGAACTGCTGACCTGGCTGGACCGCAGAACCAAACAGAATCTGGTGGTGACCTTCGGCGGCGGCGTCAATGAGGTCATGCGCGAACTGGTCGCCTCCTCCGGGCTGAAACTGCCCCGGGTACCTCGATGAATCCGCGCCGATGCGCGATACGGACGACAACAAGGAGCCGCGCGTGCCGGAAACCATGACGCCGGAAGCGATTACCGAAGCCGCCGAGAAGATCATCGCGGCGGGTGATTGCGCGCCACGCCTCGGGCGTGACCCGGTGAATCAGCCGATGATCAACAACTGGGTGGAGGCGCTCGGGGATCGGAACCCGATCTACGTCGACCAGGACGCTGCCCGCGCCGCCGGACATCCCGGCACCGTTGCCCCACCGGCCATGGCGCAGGTGTGGACCATGTTCGGACTCAACGGTTCGCGCCCGGCCGACGATCCGATGGCGCAGGTTACCGAGCTGCTCGACAGCGCGGGCTACACCTCTGTCGTCGCCACCGACTGTCAGCAGACCTATCACCGGTATGTGAATGTCGGCGAGCAGATCTCGGTGACCAGCAGGCTGTCCGAGATCCGCGGTCCGAAGAAGACCGCGCTGGGCGAGGGCTGGTTCGTCACCTTCCAGACCAGCTGGCACGTCGGCGATGAGATCGTCGCCGAAATGCTGTTCCGGCTGCTGAAATTCGCGCCCGGCAGTGTTGTTTCGAGCGACCTGCAAGCAGTCGCCAGCGGCGGCGCGACACCGAAAGCGCCCGCGGGCGAACGGGTCAAACCGCTGGTCTCCTGGGATACCGAATTCTTCTGGGAGGGCACCAAGCTCGGGGAGTTGCGGATCCAGCGGCTGCCGGACGGCACGCTGCGGCATCCGCCGATTCCGGCGCTGTGGCGGGACAAGTCGGAGCAGACCGACTATGTCGTCGCCTCCGGCCGCGGCGAGGTTTTCAGTTACGTGGTGCATCACGCGCCGAAAGTGCCTGGGCGGCAATTGCCTTTCGTGGTCGCGCTGGTCGAATTGGAAGAGGGTGTGCGGATGCTCGGTGAGTTGCGCGGCGTCGATCCGGCCGATGTGAAGATCGGCCTACCGGTACGGGTGGAGTTCGAGAAGCTCGACGACGATGCCGTACTGCCGGTGTGGCGGGTGATCGAATGACCGACGTCGAACCGGCCACGGTAGCGGTCGGCACCGCGCTGCCCGAGTTGGTCATTACCGCCGATCCCACCTTTGTGATCAGTACGGCCCTGGCCACCAGGGACTTTCAGGATGTGCACCACGACAGGGACAAGGCGGTCGCCCGCGGTTCCAAGGACATCTTCGTCAATATCCTCACCGATACCGGGCTGGTACAGCGTTTCGTCACCGACTGGGCCGGACCGCGCGCCATCGTCAAATCCGTCGCGCTGCGCCTCGGGGTGCCGCTGTATGCCGGTGACACCCTGACACTTTCCGGCACCGTTTCCGCGATCCAGGGCGATGACATTCACATCGATATCGTCGGCCGCGACAGCCTCGGTGACCACATCACGGCGAAAGCCGTTATCGCACTGCGGAGGCCATGATGACCGCTGAGAGCACCACCGGGATTTCCGGCCGCGCCGCCATTGTCGGCATCGGCGCCACCGACTTCTCCAAGGACTCCGGCCGCAGCGAATTGCGTTTGGCCGCAGAGGCGGTCACCGCGGCGCTCGCCGACGCGGGCCTCACACCGGCCGATGTGGACGGCCTGACCACCTTCACCATGGATACCAATACCCAGGCGGCGGTGGCACGTGCGGTCGGCATTCCGCAGTTGAAGTTCTTCAGCCACATCGGATACGGCGGCGGTGCGGCCTGCGCCACCATTCAGCAGGCGGCCATGGCGGTGGCCACCGGCGTCGCCGATGTGGTCGTCGCCTACCGGGCCTTCAACGAGCGTTCGGTATCGCGCTTCGGCCAGTTCTCCACCGCGCTGGCCACCGCGCCGACCTCGTCGGGTATCGATGCGGGCTGGTCCTATCCACAGGGGTTGGGGACACCGGCCGCGCAGGTCGCGATGGTCGCCCGCAGGTATATGCACGTGTACGGGGCGACGAGCGCGGACTTCGGCCGCGTTGCCGTCGCCGACCGCAAACATGCCGCGGTGAATCCGGCCGCCTTCTTCTACGGCAAGCCGATCACCCTGGAAGATCACCAGAATTCGCGCTGGATCGCCGAACCGCTGCATCTGCTGGACTGCTGCCAGGAGTCCGACGGCGGTGTGGCGATCGTGGTCACCAGCGTCGAACGCGCCCGGGATCTGCCACAGCGTCCGGCCGTAATCGCCGCCGCCGCACAGGGTTCCGGTGCGGACCAGTATGTGATGACCAGCTACTACCGCGATGCCCTCACCGGTCTGCCGGAGATGGGGCTGGTCGGCGATCAGCTCTGGGAGCAGAGTGGTTTGCGTCCGTCGGATATGCAGGCCGCCATCCTCTACGACCACTTCACCCCGTTCGTCCTCATGCAACTGGAGGAACTCGGTTTCTGCGGCCGCGGCGAGGCGAAGGATTTCATTGCCGACGGCGCCATCGAAATCGGCGGCCGCCTGCCACTCAATACCCACGGTGGACAGCTCGGCGAGGCCTATATCCACGGTATGAACGGGATCGCCGAGGCGGTCCGGCAGATCCGCGGCACCTCCGTCAATCCGGTGGACAATGTGGAGAACATCCTGGTCACCGCTGGCACGGGGGTCCCGACCTCGGGCCTGGTGTTGACGCGATAGGTGTCGGACGGGGACATCGACGTCAGCTTTGCCGTTAGAGTGAGCATATGAAGCGGATGGTCCAGATTCCATATGAACTGGAGCAGGAGGAAGACGGTACTTGGGGTGCTCACGCCGTCTTTCCGAACGGCGGTGCGCACGGGGTCGGTGAGACTCCGGATGAGGCGGTTGCCGACCTACACGAAGCCGTCACACTAGTTCTAGAGGAGATCGGACTGCCGTCGGTTCTGACGATCGTCCAGGATGTCGCCTGATGCCGCCGCTTCCAGCGATTTCAGGTGACAGGGTCATCAAGGCACTCGAGCGAGCCGGGTTCGGGCTGATCCGAGTGAACGGCAGCCACCATATGATGCGCAGTCCGGAAGGGCGGTTCACTGTTGTGCCGGTGCACCGCGGCGCCGACATCAAGCCTGGCACGCTACGCCGCATCATTCGCGATGCGGGGATGTCGGTCGCCGAATTCGTGCAATTGCTCGATTAGGCCACTCGGAATGCCAGGTCCGACGAGAGGTTCGGCATGGCCGATCGACACCTGATCGACGTCCACATTCTGCTTGTCCATGACGGTCAGTTGTTGCTCAGCAGGCGGCGCAGTGCGGACGAGTTCGACGGGCTGTGGCATCTGCCCGCCGGGAAGTTGGAGTCCGGCGAGTGCGCCACCGCTGCCGCCGCGCGTGAGGCGGGGGAGGAGATCGGGGTTGTCATCGATCCGGCAGATCTGCGGCTGGTGCACACCGCGCACGTGACCAGCTCCGGGCGGGAAGCTCGGCTCGGGCTGTTCTTTCATGCGTTGCGTTGGACGGGTGAGCCGGAGAATCGCGAGCCGGACAAGAGCTATGGGCTGCAATGGTTTTCGCTCGATGCGCTGCCGGAGGAGTCACTGATCCGCTACTCCGCTACCGGAATCCGTGGGCTCACCATGGGTACGCCCTACAGCGAGTTGGGCTGGGCGCCTTAGCCTCACGGGTCTATGGGGTGAGTTGGCGGGGCAACGCGGACAGATTCGATGAGTGTCGGCTGTCTGCGGTGCCGGCCGTGTGCTGCCACGGTCCGCACCCTCGCCGCCGCGGGCCATGTGGTTGCTACATCGAGCGTATTCGCGACGGATAACCCCGGCCCAGGGCCTATGGGGTGAGGTGGCGGGACAGCGCGGCAGCGAGTTGGTCGACGCTATCCGGGGTGCCTGCCGGAACGTCTGCCCGTGCGCCGGCGAATCTATCGAAGACCAAGCCTTCGATCACCGCGATGAAGTTCGCGGCGGCCGCATCCGGATCGGGAAAGTCCAAGGCGTGGAATAGTTCTCGCGCTCGCTCGGTCGAGAAGAGGCTGTGTGCCAGCCGTCGGTGCAGCTCCGTGTCGCCGATCAGATCGATGATCAGCGCGTGCCGGACGATCAGGTGGTTGCGACGCTCGACGAGTAGCCGATCGAGCCGGCTCGCTATTGCTTGCGCAATGGCATCGGGGTCGATGGGTGCCGACGGGGCGAGTTCGGCAGCGGTGAAGTCGTCGCGGGATCGGGTGGTGATCCAGTCCGTAATGGCCTCGATGAGCGCGCGTTTGGTGCGGAAGTAATAGGAGGCCGAGCCGCCGGGCAGTTCGAGGGCGGTATCGAGCGCGCGGTGGGTGAGCGCTCGAATGCCTTGGGTGGCAATCACATCGATGGCTGCGTCGACGAGTGCCGCGCGTCGGTCGGTTGTGGACATCATCACCTTCTCTGGCGACCGCATCTCCTGATCCTCTACAACTGTAGAGGATCAGGAGGGTGTCATGGAAGACAACGTCACACTGGATGCCGGCCAACGCCGGGCTCGCGCGCGCCTGCTCGAACTGCTCGACCGGCACGGCAGGCCGATCAAGCGACACCGCGGCATCTATCTGCACGGCAGACCCGGTCGCGGCAAAACGATGCTGATGGACGACTTCTTCGCTGGCGTAGCGTCGAACCGCAAGCGCCGCTTCCATTTCCACAACTTCTTCGCCCAATTGCACACCGCGGCACACGAATCGGGCTCCATCGACAAGGCCATCGACAACCTGCTCGACCATGCCGAACTGGTCTACTTCGACGAATTCCACGTGCACGATATCGGTGACGCCATGCTGATCGCCCGTATGCTCGACGCCCTGTTCGCCCGCCGCATCGTCCTGGTGCTGACCTCGAATTACCCGCCCGAGCAGCTGCTGCCCAACCCGCTGTTCCACGACCGTTTCCTGCCGACCATCGCGCGCATCCGCGCGCATCTGGATACCGTCTCGGTCGACGGCCCACTCGACTACCGCACCCGCGCCGCGCACGGCGGCACGGGCTTCGCCTCCGGGTGCTATCGCATCGACGACGCGAGAGAGGCCGACACCGCACAGGTTGTCGTCTCGGGCACCCGCGAGATCCACGCCGTCGCCGTCGACGGCTCCGCCATCACCTTCGACTTCGCCGCCCTGTGTGGCACCGCCACCGCCGCCTCGGACTATGTCGAACTCGCACACCGCTTTCGCCGTTGGACCTTGCGCGACGTCCCACCACTGCGTGCGGTCCCGCCCGACTGGGCCATGCGCTTGGTCAATCTGGTCGACGTGCTCTACGACGCCGATCTCGAACTCACTCTCGAGGCTCGTACCTCGCTATCCGACCTGGTGGCCGACGTCCCCGCCATCCCCGACCTGGCCAGGACCGCAAGCCGCCTGAGCGAACTCCGTCAGCCCGAATCCGCTGTGCTCCACTAGCTGCGCACCCAAGTAAGTGGACGGCCGGTTACGGATAAAAAGGAGGCGATCCTAAGTATTCGATTCACTCCCGAGCGGACCACTCGGCATGTAACTATGTGCCTGTTCAGAGCTGTACTCAGATGTGGTGGTAGCAAGTGGCCAGGGCGGGAGCGCCGATATCGCGCGTGATCGTGCTGATCACGCTACTGGCGTGTGCCGCGATCGCGCTGCGCGGCCACATTCCAGGGGCCCATGATTCCGGCGATCACCGCGCGGTGCCATCGGCGATTTCGGTGGTATTGATGCCGGTACTGCTCACGGTATCGGTGGTGATCCTGATCGCCGGAGTGATTGCCAGCCAGCATCGACTGCCGCTGGCCATGCCGGAGGTGGATCGTGATTCCGAGCGTAGGCCTGGACTGCTCGGTCGCACCGGCCTACTGGTGCTGGCCGCGCTGGCGGTCGTTTCCTTGATCTTCGCGGCGGCGACGGCGGTCATCTTCGTCGGATTCGGCCGCGAGGGTGAGCCGACGCCGTCGGCGGGGCCGCGCGCCACCACCACCCACACCCCGCAGCAAGCCGTCACCGGCACCGCGACCCCCGATAGCGCACCGACGCAGCATCTCACCGGTACGGCGCTACTGGTGGCCATCGTCGCCGCCAGCCTGCTGGTCGGCGGGGCATTGATCGGGCTGATCGTGGTCGCGGCGGCGGGGCAGCGCAGGCCGCGCGCGGTGCCGGTCCCGGTGCCCCCGGCCGCGCCGACGGTCGCGGGCTCGCTGGCCAGAGCGGCCGAGATGGGTCTGGCCGCGATGAATGTGCCCGGCCAGGATCCGCGCGAGGCCATCATCGCCTGTTATGTCGCGATGGAACGCGGGCTGTCCTTCGATCGCGCGGCCGCACCACTGGCTTCGGATACCCCGATGGAGGTGCTGGCCAGGGCCTTCGAGCGCGGCGCACTGCACGACGCGTCGGCAAGGGAATTGGTCGCGCTCTTCGAGGAGGCCAGGTTCAGTCCGCATTCGATGCTGGAGTGGCAGCGGATGCGGGCCGAACAACTGCTGCGTATCGTGCTGGCCGATCTGCAAGGGGAGATGGTATGAACCGCGCGATCGTGATCGGTGCGCTGATCCTCATCGTGCTGATCGAGCTCATCACCCTCGGCAAGGCCCGCGGTGCGTTGCTCATCGCCGCCGGAGTTCCGGTGGCGCTGGCCATGATTCAGCTCATCTGGTCGTTGACCGGCCGGTCGGCCTGGAAAACCGAGACCGGACCCGACGAGATCGACAACGGTCCCGCGGAGATGCTGCGGCACTGGCATGCCAGAGCGGAAATGCTCGCAGATCGCGCGGACGGCACCCGAGCCGACTGGGATCGGCATCTGCGTCCGTTGCTGGCCAAGGAGTTCGAGTTGTCCACCGGCCTGCGGGTCGCCAAGAACCGCAAGGCGACCGAGGCCGCCGGAATTCTGCAATTCGGCCCGGAGCTGTGGCGCTGGGTCGATCCGGCCAACTCGGCACTGCGGGATCAGACGACTCCCGCACCGGGGCGGGCGGCGCTGGACGAAATCCTGCGCTGCCTGCAACAGATGTAATCGACCTGGCATGAGCGGTCAGGCCCGGAGGAGGCAGCTTGCGTAACCATGTAGGGCCCCGGTCATGCCGAATCGAATACCGTCTTAGGAGAATGGGTTGAGGCAAGTGCGAGTAGACATATGACGATGCCGATGGACACGACCATCCAGCGCAGCGAGGCGGTGCTCCGGGAACTGTCCCGGGTGATCGTCGGCAAGCGGGATGAGTTGCAGCTGATCATGATCGCCGTACTTGCCGGCGGTCACATCCTGATCGAGGATCTGCCCGGCCTCGGCAAGACGCTCATCGCCAGGTCCTTCGCCGCCGCGCTCGGCCTGGAATTCACCCGCGTGCAATTCACGCCCGATCTGCTCCCCGCCGACCTACTCGGCTCCACCATCTACGACATGTCCTCGGGCCGCTTCAATTTCCGGCGCGGACCGGTCTTCACCAATGTGCTGCTGGCCGACGAGATCAACCGGACCCCACCGAAGACCCAGGCCGCGCTGCTGGAGGCGATGGCCGAGGGGCAGGTCAGCATCGATGGCGAAACCTTCCAGCTGCCACAGCCTTTCGTCGTGCTCGCCACCGACAACCCGATCGAATACGAGGGCACCTATCCGCTGCCGGAGGCGCAGCTGGACCGGTTCGCCATGCAGCTGCGGCTGGGCTATCTGTCCGAGAACGACGAACGCCAGATGATCCGCCGCCGATTGGAGCGTGGTTCGGCGACACCGCAGGTGGTGCAGGTGGTGGATGCCAACGGCCTGATGGAGATGCGGCAGTCCGTCGAATTCGTCACGGTGCATCCGGATGTGGTCAGCTATGTGGTCGCGCTGGCCGGTGCGACGCGTGGGCACCCGCAGGTCGAGGTGGGTGCGAGTCCGCGCGCCGAACTCGATCTGGTGCAGATGTCGCGGGCCCGTGCGCTACTGCTCGGGCGCGACTATGTGATTCCAGAAGACGTCAAGGCGCTCGCGGTTCCGGCCATGGCACACCGCATCACCTTGCGGCCCGAAATGTGGGTGCGCCGGATCCGCGGCGAAGACGTGATCACCGAATTGCTGCGCCGTCTGCCGGTTCCGCGCGCGTCGGTGACATGACCCGGCGGGAAAGGGCATGACCCGGCCGGATACCACCGATGGCGCCCCCGTTATCCAGGGGATCGCGGCCGCCAATGCCGCGGCCGCGCGACCGCCGACCCGGGACGAGCCGATGGCGGGCGGGGCGAGGCATCGGGATATGAGTGCCGCCGTCGAGGCCGAATTGCGTTGGCGTCCAGCGCCATTGGTGTTCATGCTGGCGGTGGCCTCGGCCGTCGCGCTGCTACTGGCGGTGGTGCTCGGGCGCTGGCAGTTGGTCGTCTTCGCGGCGCCGCTGCTCGGTGTGTTGGCCACCGCGCCGTGGCAGCAGTCCAGGACCCGCATCCAGGTGGACGGCGGCGGCACGCTGCGGTGTTTCGAGACGGAGGAGATCGTTACCACGGTCGGCGCCTTCGTAGAATCGGGTCACGCGTTGCTTCGGCTGAAACCGGAGAAGTTCGCGGGACTCGGAATCGACATCGAGGAGGCGATCGATTCCGGGACGGCGCCCGCCGGGCTGCGGTTGGCTCTGACGGCGGACCGCTGGGGTCGCTATCCGCTCTCGGTGCGGGTCACCGCGCTGAGCCCGGCGGGACTGTCCGTGGCCTCCGCGGTGCTGCCCGCGGGACAACTGTTCGTCTACCCGATCACCGATCCACAGCGAATGAAGTTGCCGCGCACCGAACTTCCCGAACGGCTCGGCACCCACCTCACCCGCAAGCACGGTCCCGGTGTGGAGTACGCCGATATCCGCGCCTACGCCCCCGGTGATCAGCTCCGCATCGTGAACTGGCCGGTGAGTGCGCGGCGCGGGCGACTATATGTCACCGAGCGGCTGACCAACCGATCCGCGGATGTGGTTGTGCTGGTGGATACTTCGCAGCAGGCGCCGGGTCCGGCCACCGACTCGCTCGAGCTGTCGGTGCGCGGCGCGGCGCAGGTGGTGCAGTCGACGCTGCAGGCCGGTGACCGCACCGCGGTGGTCTGCCTCGGCCAGTCCCCGCGCTGGCTGCGTCCCGATATCGGGCGGCGGCAGTTCTATCGGATCGTGGATACCGTGCTGGATGTCGGCGATGAGCACATTCCGACCACCGGCACCTTGGCGCCACACGCTGCCGTACCGCTCGGTGCGATCATCGTCGCTTTCTCCACACTGCTGGACACCCAGTTCGCGCTGGCATTGATCGATCTGCGCAAGCGTGGACATGTGGTCGTGGTCGTCGATGTCCTACGCGGTACGCCCTTCCACGAACATCTCGATCCGACCCTGGCGCGGATGTGGAACCTGGAGCGCGCGTCGATGTACCGGGATATGGGAACCGTCGGCGTCGATATCGTGGCCTGGACCGAGGACGCGCGACTGGATCAGGTCATGCGATTGATCCCCGATCATCGCCGAACCGTAAGGGTGCGCCGATGATTCGATTCCTCGCCATTCTGTCCGGGGTCTTGCTGGTGACCTCGGTGACGTTGATGACGCCGTGGGCGGGTCTTCCGGCGGTGGCGCTGGTGGTCGCGGGCTGGTGGTTCCGGCTCCCGGCTGTCGGCGCGGTGCTCCTCGCGATCGGCGTGCTCGCCGCAGCGGACACGGGCGTACTGGCCGCTGCCGCAACGGGTTTGGTGGCCACCGCTTATCTGCTGAATACCGCGACCGTGTCCGCGCCGGTTGGTGTTGTGCCGACCACGGTGCCTTCCGTAATCGGTGCGGTGGCATTTTCCGCGGTGGCTGTCGGCGCTGCGCTGCTTCCATTGCGCTTGGCCTGGGTCCCGATCGCCGCCCCGATCCTGGCGATCCTGCTGTACGCCCTGGTAATCCAGGGCGTCGCAATCAAACGGACACGCAACAACGAGACCACGACTAGGTGAAGCGGAGGCTGACGTCGGCGAGGACGGGGGCGTCGGCGCGGTCGGCGACGGTGGCGCTGATGGTCAGTTCGGTGTCGGTGCGCCAGATTCGGGTGCGGATGGTTTCGCCGGGGTAGAGGACACCGGCGAAGCGGGCGCGGAAGCCGGTGACGCGGCTCGCATCCGAATCGAGCACGGTGTCGGTGGCGGTTTTGCAGACGATGCCGTAGGTGCACAGGCCGTGCAGGATCGGGTTGGGGAAGCCTGCGGCGCGGGCGAATTCGGGATCCGAGTGCAGCGGGTTGCGGTCGCCGCACATGCGGTAGAGCAGGGCCTGCTGGGGGAGGGTCGGGGTGGTGACGTCGAAATCCGGTGCGCGGTCGGGGAGTTCGGCCTTGGTGCTCGGCCCGCGCTCACCGCCGAAGCCGCCCTCGCCCTTGGCGAAGATGGATGAGCGTGCGGTCCACAGCGGTGCGCCGTCGGAGCCGGTGATCGTATGTTCCTGTACGACGACGGCGGCGGACCCTTTATCCCAGAGTTCGGTGACGCGCCTGGTGATGGTCGCCTTGCCCGCGGCCGGAATCGGGCGGTGCACTTCGATCTCCTGGTGGCCGTGCACGACCTTGGCCAGATCGATATCGATGCCGGGGAACCGCACCTTCGGCGGTTCGGTCTCGTGGAAGGTGGGCGCCACGGTCGCGAAGGTCGGCAGCACCTGCGGGCCGCGGTCGTCGACGTAGCGTAGTTCGGCCGGATCGGTCCAGCGTGCGCCCGCCCCGAGGCCCAAGTGATACAACTGCACTTCGGATGGCGTCCAGGTGAACTCCCCGCTCGGGAGTTCCGCGCCGAGTGCGATTTTCGGGTCGATGGGCATCGAGTTCTCCTTGTGAATGCTTGTGGACAGACCGACCGCGCTGCGCGGGAGACCTGTCGTCGTGTGTCCCAGCGATCCGCGGCTAGTGGCAACCGCCTCGGATCGATCGTGCGGCGGCCGTGTCGCGGCGGGCAAGGTGGCGTCCGCTCCGTGAGACGCCACCCCCGCCTCGCCTACGCCTCCGCGGTGGCCTTGGCCGATTGCTGCTTCTTGCGTTCGGCGATATCCAGCACCGCCAGGTAGCCGAAGGTGATCGCGGGGCCGATGGTCGCGCCGGGGCCCGCGTAGGTGTGACCCATCACCGGGGTCGCGCTATTGCCGGAGGCGTACAGGCCCTCGATCACACTGCCGTCCTCGCGCAGGACCCGCCCGGCGGTATCAGCGACCAGACCGCCCTTGGTGCCGAGATCACCCGGCACGATCTTGGCGGCATAGAACGGGCCCTGTACCAGCCCGGCCAGGCACGGGTTGGGTTTGACGGTCGGGTCGCCGTAGTACCGGTCGTAGTGGCTGTTGCCACGACCGAAATCCTCGTCCTTACCGGTCTCGGCGAACTTGTTGAACCGCTCGACGGTCGCGGTCAGATTCTCGGCGGGCACGCCGATCTTGTCGGCCAGTTCGGTGAGGCTATCGGCCTTGACAATCAGGTCGTTTTCCATCCAGCGGGACGGAAACCGCTGACCAGGCTGCAATCCGGCGAAGATGTAGCGGTTCCGGTAGCGCTGGTCGAACACCAGCCATGCGGGGATGTTCTCGCCCGGACCCTCACCCTGCCCGTATTCGCCGCCGTACATGGTGTGCACCGCCTCGACGTAAGGAGCGGACTCATTTCCGAATCGCTTACCGTCGGCGTTGACCATGATGGTGCCGGGCAGATTCCGCTCGGCCAGTGCGAACCACGGCTTGCCGCCCTTGAAGATGGTCGGCCCCCACCAGGCGTCCTCCATGAAGTCGACCGCGCCGCCGACGTCCATCCCGGCGGTGATGCCGTCGCCGGTATTGGCGGCCGCGCCGGTGGTCCACTCGGTGGTGATCGGCTGGCGCTGATATTTGGTACGCATCTCGGCGTTGTGCTCGAAGCCCCCGCTGGCGAGTACCACACCGTATTTCGCGATGAACCGCACGGTCTCGCCGTTGTGCTCGGCTTCGACACCGGTGACCACGCCGTTTTCCACAATCAGCTCGGTCAGCGGAGTGTTCAGCAGCAGCGGCACATTCGCGTCCATCAGCCCCTTGCGCATGGCGGCGATAATCGCCTGCCCCATGCCGAGGATGTGCTTGCCGGTCCACTTGGCGAAGTACGTGCGCGCACCCACTCGCATGGCCCGCATGATGCCCTTGGGATGGCGACGGATCAGGTTCAGCCGGACGAAGTCGGCCTGCATGACGACCACGTTGAGCGGTGCCTTGGCATACGGCGGTTCCAGGTTGAACCGCTCCTCGCCGAGGATCTTGGCGTTGAACGGCGCGGGTTCGCACGAGCGGCCCTGGCCGAGTCCGCCCGGGGCCTCCGGGTAGTAGTCGGAGTAGCCGGGCACCCACTTCATCTTCAGCGGGGTGTGGTCGAGCACGAAGTCGAAGGCCTCGGCACCACGGTCGATGTAGGTGTCGATCCGGTCTTTCGGGACCACGTCGCCGATGATGCTGTGCAGGTAGGTGCGGGCGTCCTCGCGATCATCGGGACGGCCGGAGGCCTTCAGCGCCTTGTTGCCGGGGATCCACACGCCACCCCCGGAACGTGCGGTCGACCCGCCGTAGTGCGCGGCCTTCTCAATGATCACCGCACTCAGTCCGTTGTGGGCCGCGGCGAGGGCGGCAGTCATTCCGGCGGCACCGCTGCCGACCACCACCACATCGTATTCCCGATCAGTCATGTAGAACACGTTATAGAATGGGACCGCATTTGGTCTATGTTGAGTGGCAGAAGACGCGCTCGACGTTCCATTCGTCGAGAAAACTTGTTTCAGTTTCTGACCGGAGTGATGTACATGGGCGGTGTTGTTTCGAGCGACCTGCGAGCAATCGCTAGCGGTGAGTGGGACCTGACCGCCGACGTGGTCGTCGTCGGCTACGGCGCGGCGGGGGCCGCGGCCGCGCTGGAAGCGACCGATGCGGGTGCGCAGGTGCTGGTGCTGGAGCGTTTCGCCGGTGGCGGGGCGTCGGCGTTGTCCGGTGGCATCATCTACGCGGGCGGCGGTACCTCGGTGCAGCACGAGGCCGGGGTGCGCGATACGCCGGAGCAGATGCTGGCCTATCTCGAGCGCGAGGTCGGCACGGCCGTCACGCCCGAGACGCTGCGGCGGTTCGTGGCCGAGAGTCCGGCGATGATCGAGTGGCTGAAGGGGCACGGGGTGCCGTTCGAGGCGTCGCTGTGCCCGTACAAGACCTCGTATCCGAATGACAGCTACTACCTCTACTACTCCGGTAGTGAGGTCTCCGGTTACGGCCGCGAGGTCGCGACGCCCGCGCAGCGCGGACATCGGGTCAAGGGCAACGGCACGTCCGGCAAGAAGCTCACCGGACCGCTCGCCGCCTCGGCGTCGCGACGCGGGATTCGCGTCGAAACCCTCACGCAGGCAACGCGATTGATCACCGATGACAACGGCGCCGTGATCGGCGTCGAATGCGAGTCACTACGCGACGCTCCCGGGCGGATCAGGGATCGCTACACCCGGATCGCGAAAATCGCTGCCAAGCCTGGCATTTACTATCCGCCGCTGCGCAAGGCGATGGAGCGTCAGCTCGCGAAGCTGGATCGTCGGTACCGCACGAGAATTCGGATTCAAGCCCGTCGCGGTGTGATCCTCAGCGCGGGCGGATTCATCGCGAATCGGGAGATGCTGCGCGAGTACGGGCCGCAATACCGCGGCGGACTCGCGCTCGGCACCACCGGTGATGACGGCAGCGGTATCCGGATGGCCGAGCAGGTCGGTGCGGCGACGGATCGGATGGGCAATATCTCGGCGTGGCGATTCATCTTGCCGCCCAGTGCTTTTACCGGTTCAGTGCTGGTCGACGCGGAGGGTCGCCGGGTTATCGATGAGACCCGCTACGGTGCGGCGGTCGGTCACGCGCTGATCACCGAACACGGTGGCAAGGGTTGGCTGCTCGCCGACGACGAGCTCATGCGCACCGCCATCTCGCAGATTCGGACGCAGTCTGCCTGGTTCCAGCGCGGACAGTTCGAGGCGATGCGGCGCAACGCCGTGCGCGGTGCAACCCTGGATGCCGTTGCGGCGAAGGCCGGTATCAATGCCGACGGGTTGCGCGCCACCGTCGCCGAGCACAATGCCGCCATCGCGAACGGTGCGCCGGATCCGGTCGGCAAGCCCGCCGAATTCACCAAAACGGTGGGGGCCGGGCCGTTCTGGTTGTTGGATGTGGGTATCAAACCGAGCGTCGTCAATCCGTGCCCGATGCTCACCCTCGGCGGTGTCGTCGTCGATGAGCACACCGGAGCGGTGAAATCCACTGCCGGAACCGATATTCCCGGCCTGTACGCGGCCGGCCGGACGGCGGTCGGTATCTGCTCGGATTCCTATGTCAGTGGATTGTCCCTGGCCGACTGTATTTTCTCCGGTCGGCGTGCGGGCAGATTCGCGGCAGGCGCCGAAGTGCTTTCGCGGGCAGCGGTGCCCGAAGCGACAACAGTGGAAGGAAACTAGCGTGCTGTCCGACGCGGTACGAATCGAATTGGCCGATGAACTCGAGGCCGCCGAACGCGATCGGGTCGGCATCGACCCGCTCATCGCCAGGCACCCCGATATCGATGTCGTCGACGCCTACCAGATCCAGCTGATCAATATCCGGCGCAAACTCGATAACGGCGCGAAGGTGGTCGGGCACAAGGTCGGACTTTCGTCGCTGGCCATGCAGCAGATGATGGGTGTGGACGAACCCGATTACGGTCATCTGCTCGCGGATATGGAGGTCTTCGAGGATGTTCCGGTCGAGACCTCGCGCTATCTGATTCCGCGCGTCGAGGTCGAGGTCGGGTTCGTGCTCGGCGCGGATCTGCCCGGCGAAGAATGCACCGAAGCCGATGTGCTCGCCGCGACCGTCGCCTACGCACCGTCCATCGAGCTGATCGATTCGCGGATCAAGGATTGGAAGATCGGGCTGGCCGACACCATTTCCGACAATGCGTCCTCGGCCGGTTTCGTGCTCGGTGCGGCGCGCGTCGCGCCGAAGGACCTGGATATCAAGTCCATCGACGCCGTGCTCACCCGCAATGGTGAGGTGGTCGCCGAGGGGCGCAGCGATGCGGTGCTCGGCGATCCGGTGATCGCGGTGGCCTGGTTGGCGCGCAAGGTCGCCAGTTTCGGGGTGCGGTTGAAGGCGGGCGACATTGTGCTGCCCGGTTCCTGCACCCGCGCCATCGATGCCCGCGCGGGTGATTCGTTCCATGCCGAGTTCGCTGGACTCGGTTCTGTCCGTTTGCAATTCAAATAGGAGGCTTGCCGTGTCCGAAACGGGGACCGTCACCGCCGCGATCGTCGGATCCGGCAATATCAGCACCGATCTGCTGTACAAACTGCTGCGCTCGACCACCGTGCAACCGAAGTGGATGATCGGAATCGATCCGGAGAGCGAGGGTTTGAAGCGCGCCCGCGGGCTCGGGCTGGAAACCTCGCACGAGGGCGTGGACTGGTTGCTCGCGCAGTCGGAACTGCCGGATCTGGTATTCGAGGCGACCTCGGCATATGTGCATCGGGCGGCCGCGCCGAAATACGCCGAAGCCGGAATTCGCGCGGTCGATCTCACGCCCGCCGCGGTCGGGCCCGCTGTGGTGCCGCCGGTGAATCTGGTCGGTGCGAATCTCGATGCGCCGAATGTCAATATGATCACCTGCGGTGGTCAGGCCACCATTCCGATCGTCGCGGCGGTATCGCGCGTGGTGCCGGTGGCATACGCCGAAATCGTCGCCTCGGTATCGTCGGTGTCCGCCGGACCGGGCACCCGCGCCAATATCGATGAATTCACCAAGACCACCTCGCGTGGTGTGGAGACCATCGGTGGTGCGCAGCGCGGCAAGGCCATCATCATTCTGAACCCGGCCGAACCGCCGATGATCATGCGCGACACCATCTTCTGCGCGATCCCCGAGGACGCCGATACCGATTCGATCGCCGATTCCATCCATCGGATGGTCGCCGATATCCAGAAGTACGTGCCCGGGTATCGGCTGCTGAACGACCCGCAATTCGATCCGCCGTCGGTGGTTTCCGGTGGGATGGCGAAGGTTTCGGTCTTCGTCGAGGTCGAGGGCGCGGGCGATTTCCTGCCGCCGTACGCGGGCAACCTCGACATCATGACCGCGGCCGCCACCCAGGTCGGCGAGGTCATGGCACAGCAGATTCTGTCGGCCCGGGTGTAAAGGAGCTCAACCATGGCATATTCCGCAGAACTCGACATCCGCGTCACCGACACGTCGCTGCGTGACGGCTCGCATCACAAGCGCCACCAATTCACCGCCGACGATGTGCGCAATATCGTGACCGCGCTCGATGGCGCCGGTGTGCCGGTCATCGAGGTGACGCACGGCGACGGCCTCGGCGGCTCGTCGTTCAACTACGGCTTCTCGCACACTCCCGAGCAGGAACTGGTCAAGATTGCCGCGGAGACGGCGAAGCAGGCCAAGATCGCGGTGCTCATGCTGCCCGGCGTCGGCGTCAAGGAGGACATCAAGATCTCCCAGGACAACGGTGCGTCGATCTGCCGCATCGCCACGCACTGCACCGAGGCGGACGTATCGATCCAGCACTTCGGTCTCGCGCGGGAGCTGGGACTGGAAACCGTCGGCTTCCTGATGATGTCGCATACCCAGCCGCCGGAGGCGCTGGCCAAGCAGGCGCGCATCATGGCCGATGCCGGATGCCAGTGCGTCTACGTGGTGGACTCCGCGGGCGCGCTTGTGCTCGAACAGGTTTCGGACCGGGTGGCGGCGCTGGTCGCCGAACTCGGCGATGACGCCCAAGTCGGCTTCCACGGGCACGAGAACCTGGACCTGGCGGTCGCCAACTCGGTCTACGCCGTTCGTGCCGGGGCGAGGCAAATCGACGGCAGCGCAAGGCGATTCGGTGCGGGTGCGGGGAATACACCCGTCGAGGCGTTCATCGGTGTCTGCGACAAGCTCGGTATCAAGACCGGTATCGATTTCTTCGCGATCGCCGATGCCGCCGAGGACGTGGTGCGGCCGGTGATGCCGCAGGAATGCCTGCTCGACCGACAGGCACTGATGATGGGGTACGCGGGTGTGTACTCCAGCTTCCTCAAGCATGCCGAGCGTCAAGCGGAACGCTATGGGGTCTCGGCGGCCGAAATGCTGGTGCGCGCGGGCAAGCGCAAGTTGGTCGGCGGCCAAGAGGACCAGCTGATCGACATCGCACTCGAACTCCAGCGCGAGGCGTCCGTCTCGGCTTGATTCCGCTCCGAAAAGGCCGCGACCGCTTTGGTCGCGGCCTTTTCGCGTTCAGCGCCGTCGACAGTGGGCTACTCTTCCCCGACCAGGCCGACCTCTGCACGCCGACGAATGCGCTGTCGCATACCCAGTGGGTGCCTCGCACAGGTTGTACCTTGTGCGCGATGACCGTTGGATATGCGCCAGCCTCAGGCGCGGTGAAGTGCTCGGTGACGAGGGGGCACCGTTCGGCACCAACGATCGCGGTGAATAGTCGCGACTTCGCGGCTCTGAACACGGCCGAATGTTCAGCATGGCGGCGAGTGCGGTGCCGCATATCGAGTGCGTGCCTCGCACAGGCTGCAACTTATGCGAGGTACCCACTGGATAGGCGACAGCGTCCAGGGCGGGGTGAAGTGCTGGTGACGACGGGTCCCGTTCGGCACCAACGATTGCGGTGAACAGTCGCGACTCCGCGGTTCGGAACACAGTCGAATGTCAGCACGGCAGCCGCAGGGCGGGTGGAGTGCTCCGTGACGAACGCTCAGCGTGGCGGCGTTTGCGCTGTCGCATATCCAGTGGGTGCCTCGCACAGGTTGTACCTTGTGCGCGATGCCTGTTGGATATGCGCCAGCTTCAGGCGCGGTGAAGTGCTCGGTGACGACGGGCCCCGTTCGGCACAAACGATCGCGGTGAACAGTCGTGCTCCGGCAGCCTCAGGGCGGGTGGAGTGCTCAGTGACGAACGCTCAGCGTGGCGGCGGGTGCGGCAGGTGAATATTCGAATTCGGGGGTCGCGGAGGGGTGGGGAATCGGCGATCATGAATTGTGATCTGTCCGCATTGCAATGCGAATCTCTTGCGCAAACAGCGCGGCGGTCGGCGCTGTTCGACGTGTAGGCGGGAGTTCGCGCTCGAACCGAAGGAAAGCCCGCTCGGGCTGCACGATATTCGGGTGCGCAAGCTGGCCGAGCGGCTCGGTGACGGGCGCGGGCTGCGATACACGCTGTTACAGCTGTGGTATGCCGCCGGGCGCAAGAAGATTCCGGATGTGGAGCGCGCGTTCAAGCGCGCGCGTGTCGGAGTCGGGGTGGCCGTCGTGGTTATCGCCATTGTCCTGACGGTGAGCGGTGCGGCGCCGGCGGCGGTGGTGATTCCGCTCGGCGTGCCGGTTTTGGTGCTGGCCATTTTCGCGATGGGAGCGGCACGGCCCTGGTTCCTGCGCCGGGCCACGGTCCCGATGCCGGTGCTGTACAGCACCTTCCGTCGAGATGTGATCGGTCGGTGGACATCGATCTACCGTGGGCTGCCGCCCGGAGCGGTCGACGAGGATCGGGTGCGACCACCGGCGCTGGAGCGGCCACAATTCGCGGTGCTGTGCCCGGATCGCAGCGTGCTCGCCTGCCTTGCCGCCAACGATGTTCCGCAGACCTGGTCAATGGCGTTGTCCGACCGCATCGACCGGCTGCCGCCGGATGTGCCCGTGATCGTGCTGCACGATGCCAGCATGCCGGGGATCGCGATGGCGGGGAAGGCCCGCGTCGCCCTCGGGGCCCGGGCGGTGGTGGTCGGCCTGTCGCCGCGGGCGGTATTGGCCAATGCGTCGGCGCTGCGGCTGCGGGATCCGCGGCCACAGCCGCAGGACACCGCATTTCTGCATGGGGAACCGTTGTCGGCGGCGGAGATCCAATGGCTCGCCGAGGGGTGGTGGTCGCCGATCGCCGCGATCCCACCCGCGAAGCTGCTCACGGTGCTGGAACGAGCGGTCGAGCGGATAGCGGATGCGGCCGATCCGGATCGCCGACGCGCCCGCGAGGTAGGTTTCCTGACGTGGCCGACCCGGTGAAGCAGCACATGCTCGATCGGCTACTACGCATCGCCGCCGACCGCGCCGCCGCCCCGAGCGGCATCCGATTCACCGAGCGCCAGCTGTACTACGAGCTCTGCCGCCTCCTCACGCCGATGCATCGAGCGCCGCGCCGGATCACCTTCACGGTCCCGGCACCACTGAGCTTCGCCACCTTCCGCGCCGCCCTCGACCGCCACGAGTTCCCGGGCCTACTCACCCCCACCCCGCCCCGCACCACCCCCGCCGGACTCCACACCCCCGAACCGGACCTCTTCGACTACGGTCTACCCCGCCTACTCGTCTGCGAGTCCGACGCGATCGCACAAATGCTGCGCGCCAACGGATTACCCATGGAATCCGGCTGCCCCGTACTCAGCGCGTCCGAACTCCCGCTCGACCCAGGCATCGCCCACATGCTCGCCCGAGCCGACGGCACCATCTACCTCCTGCACGACGCAAGCCCCCACGGCCTCACCTTCCCAGCCCGGCTCACGGACCTCACCGAAATCCCGGAGAACGTACGGGTAGTCCCCTTGGGCCTGCGCCCACGTCAAGCGGGTACCCTGCACCTGACCCACCTGCGTGCCCAGGCACCGATTTCCGCTGCGGCGCAGGACAATCCGCGACAGCGCGAAGAGTTTCACCACTCGGATTCGAGTACCCAGACTCCAAAAGGTTTGCTCGACTCCGAGTCGGGTGCCGAGACGGCACAGACCGAATCGAGCGAACGCGAAGAATCGCACCACGACCCGGCATCGAGCGCTCGAGTAACGCACGTGGATCCGTACAAACCTGAGCCGCAACTGATTTCGCGTGCTGAGGCTGCGCGCATGGATTCGCGGGAGCGTGCAGATGTGCACGGTCTCGAGCCGAGAGTTCGGGCGGCGCAGGTGGTTCCGTGCGAGGGTGATGAGCCGCAACTGATTCCGCGTGCTGAGGCCGCGCGCATGGATTCGCGGGAGGGTGCCGGTGTGCACGGTCTCGAGTCGAGTGCTTGGGCGGCGCAGGTGGTTCCGTGCGAGGGTGATGAGCCGCGCCTGGTTCCGCGTGCTGCGGCCGCACACGTGGATTTGCGGGAGCGTGCGGAGTTGCACGCTCCCGAGTCGAGTGCCCGGGCAGCGCAACTGGACTCATGGGAGCGCGCATGGCTACACCACGGCCGGTTCGTCGAAGTCGAAGCCGTGCGCCCGGCATCGCTACTGCGCACCGTGCACCGCCTCGTCCGCGACGTTCACCCACCCCGAACAGGCCTCCCTGAACTGCGCCGCGCCCGAACCACGGGCTTCATGACCTGGCCCACTGCATGAGGTCCCTCAGCGTCATGCGGCAGCGGTCCGTAGTGCCGGTCGAGGTCGATCTCGAGGAGCGCCTGGTGGCGGTATCGTCGCGGCACGGAACTGGTTGCCCTCCAGGCTGCTTCGCGTTGTGTGCGGTCCGGTTCGCGTCGCGAGTGCTCGGCCGAATTGCGTTGCGCCCGGACCATGGGCTTCATGACGTGCCCCGGCGGGTGAGGTCTGTCGGCGTTGTATGGCAGCCGCGCGGGGTGCCGCTCGAGGTCCATCTTGGGGACCGCCTGGCTGCCGAATGGCCGCAATATCGAGCTGGGTGCGCCGGTCTTAATGCTGGGTACAACGCACCGTTTCGTCAGAGATGTTTGCCATTCCGAACTGGCCTGCGGGCGGCAGGTGCGCCGTCCATCCGGCATCGCTTTGCGCCGCATCCTGCGCGCGGTCCTCGCCGCGAACATTCGATCGAAATGTGCTGTGCCTGGAACGCGGGCTTGTCGACTTGGCCCGCTGCATGAAAGGGAATTGTTGTGCCGGAGCATCGGCAGATCACGTATACCGATGAGTTGCTTGCTGACGGGTCGGTGCATCGGCGGTATGCCGATGGGCGGCAGGAGTGGCGGACGCGTGGTGCGCAGGGGGTGGTGTCCTGGCGCGATGATCGGGGGAACTCGGGGACCGATGAGGGGCTCGGGCCGAAGATCGTCAAGCGCGTGTACCACAACGGATCCGTCGTCTACGGCAGGGAGGCGGGATTCGGGCGGACGCTCTGGGGTGACGGAGTGTTGACCGTCAATCGGTCCTCGTTCGGTGGTCGGCTCGGCGGCATTCTGGCCGCGGTAGCGGGCGGTGCGCTGCTCGGCGCGTTGATCATGCCGCCGAGTTCACTGACCACCGAGGAAGAGCAGGAGTTGCGCCGACACGCGGCAGCCCAGTCGTCCGGTTCCGGCGACGGGGACGGCGATTACGGCGGTTGGGACGATGACGGCGGGGACGACGGCGGCGATTTCGGCTGAGGGAAACAATGTCTCGTTGGTGTGCATGTTCGACGCCGGACGACCCGGCCGGTCAAGTGCGGGCGGTCGGCGGCAATCCGGTTTCGGTGACGACCTGTCACGCGCTGGGGCTGCTCGATGGTCCGGGCATTGCGGCAGGTCCCTTCACCGTTGGCGAGCTGACGGCCGTCGGTGAGGTCACGCTGTTCAATGCGGCCCGGCTGCGCGCCCGACTCGGCGCAGACGCGCCGCCGAACTGCGCGGACGGTGAACTGCTTCTGCACTGCTACGCCCGCTTCGGACTCGACGGCATCGCTGCCGCCGACGGCATGTTCGCACTCGCCATCGCGGACGGTGGCGATCTGGTATTGATCCGCGACCACGTCGGCACCCGCACGCTCTTCCATGCACGTGCGGGCAATGGCTGGGCAGCATCCACCTCGCTTCGCGCATTACACCGATGGCCCACGTTGCGGACAGGCCTGCATCTACCCGCGGTTCGCTCCTTCCTCACCTTCGCCTACCTGCCGGGCCGCGAGACTCTGCTGCGCGGCGTGCACGAGGTCCTGCCCGGACGCTGTGTTCGCCTGCACCCCGATGGTTCGATGACCGAGGAAACCTACTGGGAGCCAATCGAAGTCGAGGACGCCCGATCGGCGGCCGAGCACGCATTCGGACTCCGCGAACTGCTCGAGGACGCGGTCGCGAGGCGACTGCCCGCGGGCGAGCCGGTCGCAGTGCTGCTCTCCGGCGGCATCGACAGCAGTCTGGTCACCGCCCTCGCCGCGAAACTGCACGATCAGCGCGTGCGCTCGTATTCCATCAGCTTCGGCGGGACCACCCCGAACGAACTCGCGTACTCCGGACTCGTTGCGACACACTGCAATACCGAACATCGAGTGCTCACCGTGCCCGGCGAAACGGTTGCGTCGCGACTGGCGGAGACGGTATCGCTGCTGGACTGCCCGGTCGGCGACCCGCTCACCGTGCCGAACCTGATGCTCGCGGAAGCCGTTGCCGCAGACGGCATTCGGGTCGTCCTCAATGGCGAGGGCGGCGATCCGGTCTTCGGCGGCCCGAAAAACCTGCCGATGCTCATCTTCGAATTGTCCCGCGACGACCCGTCTCCGGACGCCAGGGCGCTGGCCTATCTGGACAGCTACCGCAAGTGCTACAGCGACCTGCCGGTACTACTGAGCCCCGACGTCCTGACCGCACTGGCCGACGCACCGCCACTGACCGATCTGCTCTCACCCTACCTGCACCAGGGCCGGATGACCGGCCTGCTGAACCAACTGCTGCACACCAACCTGCGCACCAAGGGCGCACATCACATCCTCACCAAGGTCGAACGACTCACCGCCGCAAGCGGTTTGGAGGGCCGCGCGCCCCTGTTCGACCGCGCCGTCATCGACCACGCCTTCCGGATACCTGGACGGTTCAAGCTGGCCGGTACCAGCGAGAAGTGGATCCTCAAACAGGCGGTGCGCGACCTACTTCCGGCGACCATCGTGGACCGCCCGAAGAGCGGGATGCGAGTTCCGGTGCAGCAGTGGCTTTCCGGGCCGCTGCGCGAGCTCGGACACGATCTGCTGCTCGGCTCGTCCGCACGGGCGCGCGGCCTGTTCCGCGAGGACACCATTCGCTCGTGGTTGCGTGGCGAGGGTGCGCTGCTGCCGCGGCAGGGCGGCAAGTTGTGGCTGGTGCTGTCATTGGAGCTGTGGTTGCGGTCCTTCGAAGTCGGACCATGAGTAGGAGCCGAATGTCCGATCCCCGAATCAAGCAGCACGCCGACGATGAGAACGAGATCCACGATCTGGCCGAATTCGTCGACGCGGGCCGCAATGTCGTCACGCCCGTCGCGCAGTTCCCGCCGGAGGTCGCCGCGGTGGTCGTCCAGGCCTTCGCTCAGATAGTCCGGAATGCGAAGGCCAGCCGCACCGCGACCGCACCCGATGCGGATGGCATCATCCGTTCCCAGACCTTCGAGGAGGGCGACGTCTACATGATCGAGTCGCCCTTCGACGGCTTCTTCGCCGACCGCTACATCATGGATTTCTACAATGCCGAGGAACGCGGCATCTGCTCGCGCATGCATCTGCACACCGGCCTGCGTTTCGTCCGCATGATGACCGGTCCGGACACCCACATCCGGGTCAGCAGCCTCTCACCTTTCCGGGTAACCGATGTCGAAGGTGTTACGCCTTTCGCGCCCGAGCAATTCGAGGACGACCTACCCGACACCCCAGCCGATCTACACCGCACCAGGTACAACCTGATCGTCCCGCCCTGCTCCTTCGTCGATATGCAGATCCCCCGCGGCGTGAGCCATCAGTTCAATGCCATCGGCCCGCACGCCGTCATCGACTCGGTCCACCCGGAAGAGTCCATCGAGGTTTTCCGCGAGCAGATGTCCGGCTTCAAGATGATGGCCCAAACTGTCTTTCTCGCAGAGGAATTGCCGGATGCCGCCTCCTGCACATCACTTCCATAGCGCCCAGTATCAGCTGCGACCCGCAACTGCTCCGCTCCGCTGGCTGCGCGCCGATCGCGACTCGCGGCCCTATCGTCCGCGTCGTCGCGGTCGCGTCACATGCGTAACGAGGCTGCCGCATATCCAGCGATCACTTCGCAGAGGGTACAACCTATGCGAGGTGGCCATTCGTTGTGCGACAGCAGATTCCGGCCCGCGCTGGCGATTTAATTCGGTTGCGATCGGGTGCGGCGGTACATACCGTGAGTACACCGAAGTTCAAGGGAAGGACCCGGCAATGACCACCAAGGCGAAATTCGATGAGCATGCGCGCTCGTTCGATGCTGCCTTGGAAAGTGTTATCTCGCAGAGTATTTCGTCCGATGGGGCTTGCGGTCCATGACATGAACGCTGTGTCATAGGGCCGCACCGGGCAAATGCCTGGTAGCGGCTCTTCTTCTTTTCGGCGCAGTTGCTCTGTTGGTATGGGCAACCTGACTTTCATTCAGGGACCACGTCGGTTCGATTCCGATCTGCGTCACACCCGTTCAGCTCAATGGTGCAGAGCGCCTCTCTGATACGGAGGAGATGGGAGTTCAATTCTCTCAACGGGTATATGGCCTCGTGCTCTGTTGGTCGAGCACTCTGATTGTCGATCAGAACGACGCGGGTTCGATTCCCGTCGAGGTCGCGATGCGCCTGTAGCTCAGCTGGTAGAGCTGCGGACTTTTAATCCGAGGGTCGTAGGTTCGATCCCTACCGGGCGCACTACCTGGAAAGTCGACCAGACGGGCGTCTGGGATCGCTTGCTAAGCGAATCGAGGCCCAACAGCCTTGGGGATCGTGCCCTCGTCTTTCCGCGCTCAATTCCGCGCGCGCAAACCGTCCAGCGTCACATCGAGCATGCGATCGGCGGCCTCGGGAACCGTTTCGCAGGCGACCCCGATCCCGTGACCGAACCTGAGCAGATCGCGCGGCTCGATATCGCGACGGATATCACCGGAATCCTGTGCCGCGTGCAGCAGCGCGGCGGCGGCGTCGGTGATCAACGATCGACACAGGGTGAAGGTCGGCGAGCCCTTGTCCATCCCCGCCTTCAGGGTGGTAGCCAGGCTGCGGTTGTCCATCACCCATTGCACCTGCTCGCGCAGCCACATTTCGAAAGCCTCGGTGGCCGAGTGGTTTTCGAGCAGCTCATGGGCGCGAGCGCTCAATTGTTCGATGCTGGAACGGTATACGGCTTCGATCAGCTCCTCGCGGCTCGGAAAGTGCCGGTAGAGCGTGCCGATGCCGACTCCGGCGCGGCGGGCGATCTCTTCCAGCGGGGAATTCGGGCCTTGTTCGGCGAATGCCTCCCGAGCGGATGTCACGATCCGCTCGTAGTTGCGCCGCGCGTCCGCGCGCATCGGCCGTCCGGTTGACGGTGCTGCCATGTTCCCTCCACTGGAAAACGGAAGGACCCTCCAGATAGACTTGCGTAACTGGAGGAACCCTCCATATGATAGCTCTATCGGAAGCGGAGGCTCCCTCCGTTTGAGTCCCATTCGATGGAGCGTTCTTTGTCCACCACCATGTCCGCGGACACCCGTGTGCCCGCAATCTCCAGCGCCGGTCGGCTGCGATCCGGCATTGTGCTGGTCACGCTGCTGACCTGCCAATTGATGATCATCCTCGACATCACCGTGATGAATGTCGCGCTGCCGCGCATCCGCACCGATCTGCACTTCAGCGCGACCAACCTGGCCTGGGTGATGAACGCCTACACCCTGGTCTTCGGCGGTCTGCTGCTGCTCGGCGGCCGCGCGGGCGATCTGTTCGGCCGTCGCAACCTGTTCATTGCCGGTACGGCACTGTTCACGCTGGCCTCGCTGGCTGGCGGGCTGGCACCGTCGGCCACCTGGCTGCTCATCGCCCGAGTTGTGCAGGGCATCGGCGGGGCCATGGCCGGTCCAAGCACCCTTGCACTGCTGACCACCACATTCAGCGAACCCAAGGCCCGGATGCGGGTGCTCGCGCTGTTCTCCGGCATGTCCAGTGCGGGCTTCGCGATCGGGCTCATCATCGGCGGCCTGCTGACCGAATGGCTGAGCTGGCGCTCCGCGCTGTTCATCAATGTGCCCTTCGGCCTGGCCGTCGTCGTCCTCGCGCTGCGCTATCTGCCCGATGCCGCGCGTCAGCCCGCCCGCCTCGACCTACCCGGTGCGGTGACCGCGACCGGCGGTGTCGCCGCGCTGGTCTACGGCTTCATCAGCGCCGCATCACACGGCTGGAGCGACGCGGGCACCGATATCTGGCTGGCTGTCGGCGCCATCTCGATCGCGGCCTTCCTGACCATCGAGGCGCGCACGACCCAGCCCCTGCTGCCGTTGCGGCTGTTCACCGATCGCAATCGCGCCGCGGCCTACGCCAATATGTTCCTGGGCCCGATGGCCGGTATGTCGATGTTCTTCTTCCTCACCCAGTACCTGCAGGAAGTGCGCGGATTGAGTGCGCTGGCAACAGGTTTCGCCTTCCTGCCGACCGCGCTGCTGATGTTCACCATGATCCGGCTGATCCCGCGACTGCTGCCGCGCTTCGGCCCGAAACCGGTGACGGTAATCGGCACGCTGCTGATGGCGGCCGGTCTGGTGCTGCTGACCCGCCTGACGGTCGACACCGCCTACTTCCCGATGCTGTTCATCGCCATGATCCTGATGGGAAGCGGTATCGGCCTTGCCTTTTCGCCGCTCAACGTGATCATCATGTCGAGCGTTGCGCCGACCGAGGCCGGCGCCGCGGGCGGCGCGCTGCAGACCCTGCAGCAGACCGGCGCCTCCCTCGGCCTCGCCATTCTGGTCACCATCTTCGGCACCGCCGCCCGCGATGCCGGAGGTTCGGCACATCACGCCCTGGTCAGCGGCATCACGACCGCCTTCGCGGGTGCCGTGGTCATCGCCGCGCTGACCTTCGTCGTCGCCCTCACCTTCCGCAGCACACGTCCCGCGGCGTGAAATATGGCCCCGCCCAGGTGATTCCGGGCGGGGCCAGATTTTCAGAGCCAGGTGTCCAGCGTCGTCGTGGTGAGGAAATGCTCCAGGTCGTGGCGCCAGGGGGCCGGTACGGTCTTATCCGGCTCGATGGCGGTGTACTGGCCGCGATAGAACAACAGCGGCCTGCCGGAGCTGGTCGACTCCGACAGGGCCAGCACCCGGCCGATCACGATGTAGTGATCGCCGCCGTCGACGACACTGTCCACCTTGCACTGGATGGTGGCCAACGCGTCGTCCAGGAGCGGGAGCTCCAGTTCGGAGGTGTGCCATTTGGTTTCGGCGAACTTATCGGGTTCGCGGGAACC
This sequence comes from Nocardia sp. CA-135398, assembly GCF_050955845.1. NCBI lineage: Bacteria > Bacillati > Actinomycetota > Actinomycetes > Mycobacteriales > Nocardiaceae > Nocardia > Nocardia sp. CA-135398. The sequence goes on from NZ_CP192084.1 coordinate 681,290, forward strand.
GAAGCGGGCACACAATTGCTGCTGTTCCTCGGCAAGGACATTCACACAGAAGCCGCCGGACTGTTCGATGGCCGCCCAGGACCGGGAGGTCTTGGTCGGGCAGAACAGCACGAGCGGCGGATCCAGGGACAGGGCGGCGAAGGATTGGCAGGCGAACCCGATCGGGGCGCCGTCGGCATCGAAGGTGGTGATCACCGTGATGCCGGTGCAGAACTGTCCCAATACATTTCGGAACTGTCGCCCGTCGATCGCCGGATACTCGTCGGTCGTCATCGTCTCCCCGCTCGCCCTGTCACGCATTGCTACTGCTGCCGCTGTCCGACCGTGAAGTCGTGACCCCACAGGCTGACCGCGGTGGATTCCCGCGCGATCCAGTCGTGATCGTCGACTTCCAAACCCTCACAACCGAATTCGACATCGAAGCCGCCCGGTGTCTTCATATAGAAGGACAGCATCTTGTCGTTGACGTGCCGACCCAGCGTCGCCGACATCTTCACCTTCTTGCGCAGTGCGCGATCCAGGCAGAGCCCGACATCATCGGAACCCTCCACCTCGAGCATCAGGTGCACGATGCCGCTCGGGGTCGGCATGGGCAGGAAGGCCAGCGAGTGGTGGCGCGGATTGCAGCCGAAGAAGCGCAGCCAGGCGGGTTCACCGTCGGCGGGCCGCCCGACCATCTGCGGTGGCAGCCGCATCGAATCGCGCAGCCGGAAGCCGAGCACGTCGCGGTAGAAGGTCAGCGCGGCCGCATCGTCCTTGGTGCTGAGCACCACATGGCCGAGACCCTGTTCGCCCGTGACGAATCGGTGCCCGTAGGGGCTGACCACGCGCCGATGTTCCAGCGCCGCACCGTGAAACGCTTCCAGGGTGTTGCCCGAGGGATCCTCGAACGAGATCAGCTCGTAGACCCGTCGATCGGCCTTCTCCTGTGCGGTGCCTTCCTTGAACGGCACCCCGGCCGCATCCAGCCGTTCCCGAATATCCTGCAGCTCAGCGGCATTGGCCGTCTCCCAGCCGGAGACCTGCAGCTGGTCCCGCTCGCCCGGCGAGATGACGAGCCGAGCCGGGAAGTCGTCCATGCGCAGATACAGCGCCTCGGGATTGCTGCCCTTGCCCTCGACCATGCCGAGCACCTTGAGCCCGTATTCACGCCAGGCCGCCATATCGGTGGCCTCGATGCGCAGATACGCCAGTGATCGAATGCCCATCACTTCTCCTTCACACCGGCAAGGAAATCCGTTGCCAGCCGGTTGAATTCGTCGAACTTCTCCAGCTGGGCCCAGTGCCCGCAACCGCCGAAAACGTGCAGCTGCACCCGTGGAATCATCTTCGTCGCGACCAGCGCGCCGTCGAGTGGATTCACCCGATCTTCCCGGCCCCAGATGAGCAGCACCGGCTGGCGCAGCTTATAGGCATCGCGCCAGATCATGCCCTGCTCGAAGTCGGCTCCGGCGAAGGACTTTCCCATCGCCCTGGTCGCGGCCAGCGCCTCGGGCGTACTCGCCGAGGCGAAGCGCTCATCGATCAGCTCGTCGGTGATCAGAGACTGATCGAAGACCATGATCCGCAGGAATGCCTCCAGGTTCTCCCTGGTCGGCTCGTAATTGAACTTCGCGAGGTTCTTCACCCCCTCGGTCGGATCCGGTGCGAACAGGTTGACGCTCAACCCGCCCGGACCCATCAGCACCAGCTTGCCCGCCCGATCCGGGTAGTCCAGTGCGAATCGCACCGCGGTGCCGCCGCCGAGCGAATTGCCCAGCAGGTGTACGCGTCCGGTGATCTCCAACGCGTCGAGCAGATCCTTCAGCGCCGAGGCGCTGTGCGCGAAGTACTGCGGATGCTCGGTCGGCTTATCCGAGAGCCCGAAGCCCGGCTGATCCACGGCGAGCACGTGGAACTCGCGCGCCAGCACCGGGATATTGCGGGCGAAGTTGGACCACGAGGAGGCGCCGGGCCCGCCGCCGTGCAGCAGCACGATCGTCGGGCCGTTGCCCACTCCGGCCTCGTGATAGTGCAGCCGCAGATCGGGCCGCACCTGCGCGTATCGCGAGGTCGATTGGTAGGTGAGTTCGGTAGTCGCCGTCACGACTAGACCATGCCGTCGGTAACCGGAAGCCCGAATTCGTGCGTGCCGTACATGACATAGGCGCGCTCGGGATCATTGGCCGCATGCACCCGACCGGCGTGCGCGTCACGCCAGAAGCGTTGCAGTGGAGTACCGTTCGCGAGCGCGGTGGCACCGGAGGCCTCGAAGAGCTTATCGATCGATGCGATTGCCCGGCCGGTCGCGCGCACCTGGTCGCGGCGCGCCCGCACCCGCAGGTCGAACGGAATCTCCTTGCCCGCCACCAGCAGTGCGTATTCGTCGGCGACATTGCCCGACAGCTGACGCCAGGCCGCATCGATATCGCTGGATGCCTCGGCGACACGCACCTTGGTGAACGGATCGTCCTTGGCCTTCTCACCGGCGTAGGCCGCGCGCACCCGCTTGCCCTGATGCTCGACGTGGGCGGCGTACGCGCCATAGGCCATGCCGACGATCGGCGCGGAGATGGTCGTGGGATGGATTGTGCCCCAGGGCATCTTGTACACCGGATCGGTGTTCTGCGCCAGGCCGGGGGACTTCAGTTCGCTCATCGCGCGGAAGCTGAGGAACCGATGCTTCGGCACGAAAACGTCTTCCACCACAACGGTATTGGAGCCGGTGCCGCGCAGGCCGACCACATTCCACACGTCATCGATGCGGTAGTCGTCGCGCGGAATCAGGAAGCTGCCGAAGTCGACCGGCTTGCCGTCCTTGATCACCGGGCCGCCGAGCACCGCCCAGCTGGCGTGATCCGAGCCCGAGGACCAGGCCCACGCGCCCTTGACGATATAGCCGCCGTCGACGACCGTGCCCGCGCCCATCGGAGCGTACGACGAGGAGATCCGTACCTCGTTGTCCTCGCCCCACACATCCTCCTGCGCCTGCTGGTCGAACAGCGCGAGGTGCCAGTTGTGCACGCCGACGATGCCCGCCACCCAGCCGGTGGAGCCGCATGCGCTGGCGAGCTTGCGAACCGTGTCGTAGAACACGACCGGATCGGCCGCATGGCCACCCCACTGCTTGGGCTGCAGCAGGCGGAAGAAGCCGGTCTCCTGCAGTGCCTTCATCGATTCGTCGGGGATGCGCCGCAGGTCCTCGGCCTCCTGCGCGCGCTCGCGCAGCGTCGGCAACAGTGCTTCGACCTGTTCGGTCACTTCTTGCGTCATCGCGGGACCCGCTCCTGCCTGGTCGGATTGGTAACCGGTACTCATTTGCCTCTGAGACTAGAACAGGTTCTTATTTCTGTCGAGAACGGGTGACCATAAGGGGCATTCGTCACCGATTCGCAGGTGGTCGACGGAATCGCTGGCGTGGAACGCGACATTTTTGTAACGTGTTCTAGTACAGAAGGAGGAGGAATCGCGATGGCAGTTACCCCACAGGGGAGCGGTGCGAAGGTTCGCGAGCTCGATGTGGGCTCCGCGCCCACCCGATATGCGCGCGGATGGCATTGCCTCGGGTTGGCGAAGTCGTTCCGCGACGGCAAGCCGCACGCAGTCGAGGTGTTCGGAACCAAGCTCGTGGTCTGGGTCGACAGCAATGACGAACTCCGGGTGCTCGACGCCTACTGCAGGCATATGGGTGGCGACCTGAGCATGGGCGAGGTCAAGGACGGCGATATCGCCTGCCCGTTCCACGATTGGCGCTGGTCCGGTACCAGCGGCAAATGCAGCGCGATTCCCTATGCGCGGCGCGTGCCGCCGCTGGCACGGACCCGCAAGTGGACCACGCTCGAGCGCAATGGACAGCTGTTCGTCTGGCACGATGTCGAGGGCAGCCAGCCGCCGCCCGAGGTGACCATTCCGCACATCGTCGGCCCCTACACCGACGCGGATGGCAACCCCAGCGAACAGCTGGACAGCGGGTGGACCGAATGGACCTGGAACTCCCTGCTGATCGAGGGCGCGAACTGCCGCGAGATCATCGACAACGTGGTGGATATGGCCCACTTCTTCTATATCCACTTCGCCTTCCCGACGTACTTCAAGAACGTCTTCGAGGGGCATATCGCCACTCAGTTCCTGGAGACCAAGGGTCGTCCCGATATCGGCATGGCCTCCAAGTACGGCGGCGACACCCTGTTGAAGTCGGAGGCGTCGTACTTCGGGCCCTCTTACATGATCAACCCGCTGGTCAATATCTACAGCGGATACGAGGTCAAGAGCGTCCTGATCAACTGCCACTACCCAGTGACGCAGGATTCGTTCGTGCTGCAGTGGGGTGTCTCGCTGGAGAAGCCGAAGGGCGTCGACGGTGAGATGGCCGACAAGCTGGCCGCCAAGATGACCGAAGGCATCAGCGTCGGGTTCCTGCAGGATGTCGAGATCTGGAAGCACAAGTCCAAGGTCGAGAATCCGCTGCTGTGCGAGGAGGACGGCCCGGTCTACCAGCTGCGTCGCTGGTACGACCAGTTCTACGTGGATCTGGCCGATGTGACCGACAAGATGACCCAGCGCTTCGAATTCGAGGTGGATACCACCAAGGCGAACGAGGCGTGGGAGGCCGAGGTCGCCGAGAATCTGCGGCGCAAGCGGGAAACGGAAGCGGAAGCAGGAGTCTGATGGCACCGACCTGGGCGAAAGCACCCGACTTCGCCGACCAACCGGCGCGGCGGGCCGAGGTGCAGGCCCAGACCGCAGTCGACAAACAGCGCTATCTGGAGGCGGGACTGACGCCGCTGCGGTGTCAGTCATGCCAAACCGAAGTGTTGGTCCGGAAAAGCTCGTCGCACCAGACCTCGGTGCAGTGGACCGAGAATCCGGCCGCGCGCTGCCCGGTCTTCGCCAGACTCAGCGCGCAGGGTTACGGGCCGGGACGTCCGGAAACCTGTGCGCAACTGGAGAAGACGATCAAATGGGCCGTCGACGAGGGTGTGCTGGAAATCGACTGATCAGTCTAGGGTGAAGTCGGCGAAGTCGAATCCCGGCGCGACGATGCAGCTGACCAGCACGTATTCATCGCCAGCTGGCCGCGCGGCCTGACTGGTCCCGCCCGGCACCACCGCCTGCAACACCTGCCCGTGCTCGACATCGGGCCCGAGGACAATCTCCTCGCCCCCGATGTCGAGCACCAGCGCCCCACCCCGATGCCACAACCACACCTCATCCGAGCGCACGGTATGCGGTGCCGACTTCTCGCCCGGCATCAATAAGAAGTAGATCCCGGTCGCGCTGGCCCGCGGCCCCGGGTAGCCCTCCGGCGTGAATTCCACCGCACTACGCCAGGTTTGCCGATACCAGCCACCCTCCGGATGCGGTTCCAGATCGAGTGCGACAGCAAGCGGCGGTCGATTGTCGGTCATGCTCCGACTATGCCCGATCGATGGTCTTCTGGGAGCCCAGCCACTGATGCGGCTGACTGGTCACGGCGGCGATGCGGTCTCGAAGTCGTGATCCCGATGGGGCAAGGTCAGCCCGCGCAACTCAGCGGTAGCCGCGAGGACGAGATCGACCGGACCTGCGCTGCGATAAGCGGGCACCGCGATCAGCCCGGCCGCTGCCGCGTTGCCACAGCTCATATACACATCGGCGACGGCTCAGAAGAGGGTGGGTTCGCCGAAGCCGGGAGTGCGTTCGATTTCCAGGAGGCGTTGTTTTGTGGTGATGCCGCCGGGGGCGGAGAAGCCGGTGAGGGCGTGGTCGGCGGCGAGGACTCGGTGGCAGGGGATGATCAGGGGGATCGGGTTGCGGCCGAGGGCCTGGCCGACGGCTTGGGCCGCGCCCGGTGCGCCGATGCGGTCGGCGACCTGGCCGTAGCTGAGGGTGTGGCCCGGATCGATGGCGCGGGTCACCTCGTAGACGGCGCGGTGGAATTCGGGAATTCCCTTGGTGCTCACGGGAATCCAGCGCAGATCGTCGAGTTCGCCCGCGAGATGGGCTTGGATGCGTGTGATGGCATCGGCGATCGGGCCGGTGGGTTCGTCCTCTGGGATCTCTTCGGAGTCCGGAATTCGGCTGCTGCGACGCATGATCCGGGTCCGCGTCGCGGCGGGGCTGGCCTCCGGCAGGCCGAATCGGAAGACGAACTCGTTGGTCCAGGCGATCGCGCAGGTGCCGATCGCGGTTTCGAACAGCGCCGACCCGGTGACCGGGCGAGCGGAAGCACTCATACGGTCAGTGTGCACTCCGGGTCCGACATCTTCGAGGAGACCAGTCCAGTCTTCAGAAACTGGCCTGGATTCCGCCGATGGTCGGCTTGACGGCTCCACAACTCGGGTTCGAGATACGGCGCTGCGCGGCCCGTTTCGGCTGCGCGAGGGCGGGAGCATCCGGATCCGGCACATCGTCGCGGCCGTAGATCGCGGCGAGATCCGCGTATCGGCGCTGGTTTTCGTAGTAGGACGGCGACCAGTCGGTCAGTGGCCCCGGCGCCCGGAACCGTTCGAGGCGGAAGGCCTCGCTCGGGCGGCGCGGCGCGAACCGGTGCACGAGGTAGGCGAAGGCGGCGATGACGAGCAGGGTGGCGAGGGCGGTCATAGAAATCAGCGTGCGCGCACTGGCCTTGCCATTAAATATCCACTTGGCTAATACTGGACTTTATGTCGACGAGAGTTATCGGTGCCGCCAGCCTTGCCCGTGATCTGGGGAGTTGGCGCAGTGCGGACGAGAACGGCGAATCCGGGGAGCGCCGGTCGACGCGTCCGGCCTATCTGGCTCTCGCCGAAGGCATTCGCCTGCTCATCCATGACGGCCGCGCACCGCTCGGCGTCGCGCTGCCCAGTGAGCGCGACCTCGCCGGCACCCTCGGCGTCAGCCGCACGACCATTACCTCCACCTACAGCCTGCTGCGCGAACACGGCTATCTGATCAGCCGTCAGGGCTCACGCAGCACCGTCGCCCTCCCGCGCGACGTGCAGCACGACGGCACCAAACCGGCCCGCAGCATCCTGGCGATGATGGCGCAACCGGAACTGCCGACCATCGATATGACCTACGCCGCCATGGCCGCGCCCCTGGAGATGCAGGAGGCCTACTCCGTTGCGCTGCAAGGTCTTCCGGCCTATCTCGGCACGCACGGTATGGATCCGGTCGGTGTGCTCGCGCTGCGCGAGGCGCTGGCCCGCCGCTACACCGAGCGCGGCCTGCCAACCGAACCGGACCAGATCCTGGTCACCCTGGGTGCCCAGCACGGCCTGCGCCTGCTGCTCAATGTGCTCACCGCGCCCGCGGCCCGCGTCCTCATCGACCACCCGACCTATCCCAATGCCATCGAGGCGATCCGCGATGTCGGCGCTCGCCCGGTGCCGGTGCCGCTGCGCCCCGAAACGCCGGAATCCGGCTGGGATCTCGACGGAATCCGCAGTGCCGCAAGGCAAACCGCGGCCACCCTGGCCTACCTTGTGCCGGACTTCAACAATCCGACCGGCCTGCTGCTCGACGCCGACGGCCGTGCCGAACTGGCCGCCATCGCCCGCGAAACCCGGATGACCGTGGTGATCGACGAATCAATGGTGGACCTGAACCTGACCGACCGGACCGCGCCCCCGCCGGTCGCGGCCTTCGCCAAGAGCAGCGAGATCATCAGCATCGGCTCGGCCTCCAAGTCCTTTTGGGGTGGTCTGCGCGTCGGCTGGATCCGCACCAACCAGTCGTTGATCACCAAACTGCTCGGCATCCGCTCCACGGTCGACCTCGGCACCCCCGTGATGGACCAGTTGGCCACCATCCACCTGCTGGAGAATGCCGACACCATCCTCACCCGCCGTCGCGACCAACTCCACGCACAGCGTGCGGCCCTGCTCACCGCGCTCGGCGAAGAGCTTCCGGACTGGCGCACGATCGTCGGCGACGGCGGCATGTCCGTTTGGGCACAACTACCTGCTCCGGTCTCGACGGCACTGGCCGCCACCGCCCCCAATCACGGCGTATTGCTCGCCGCCGGACCGAGATTCGGCGTACAGGGCGCCTTCGAACGCTTCATCCGCCTGCCCTTCACTCACCCCGAACCCGAACTCCGCCTAGCGGTCAAGTCCATCGCCGCCGCCTACGAAGCCCTTACCCCCCGCGCCGCCGACCCCCTCCAGCCCCTCACTTGCTACTGATACCTGTCGCATAGCGAATGGCTATCTCGCACAAGGTATACGGTATGCGAGGTAGTGACTCGGTATGCGGTAGCCGATCGCTGATGTAGGGCAGGATCGACGGTATGGGGCCTAGTGCGGGACCGAGTGTCCCTGAGAGTGTCGAGGACTTCCGTGTGCTCGCGGGGGCGCGGTTGGGCGAGTTCCCGCATACCGAGGTCGCCGATGCGCCCGGAATCCGTCGCGCCGCGGTGTTGCTGTGTGTGGTGGCACTAGCGGGGCCGCCGTCGGTGATGGTCATCAGGCGCGCGTATCGCGGGCGGAATGCCGGGCAATGGGCGTTGCCGGGTGGACGGGTCGACGACGGGGAAACCGTTGAGCAGGCGGCGATCCGTGAGCTGCACGAGGAACTCGGACTGACCGCCAGCCCGGCCGATCTACTCGGCAGGCTCGACGACTTCCCCGCGGCATCGGGCTTCGTCATCACCCCGATCGTGGCGGCTCTCGCCGATGCGTCCGAGCTGCGGCCGAGTCCGGACGAGGTCGACTCGGTTCATCAAGTGGATCTCGCCCGGCTGGCCGCCGACGATGTCCCGCACTGGGTGCATCCGAAAGATGCTGTGAGACAAGAGGAGCTGCGGTCCGACGCCCCTCCGGTCGCCCACGACGGCCCCGGTCTACTGCAGATGCGTCTCGCCGAGAACATGACCATCCACGCACCGACCGGTGCCATGCTGTGGCAGTTCCGTGAAGTCGTACTGCTCGGCCGAGACCCCGCCGCCGCCCGTATCGCGCATTTCGCCCAGCCGGAATGGACGCGGAACTAGCGCATTCTCGCGTCCCGCATGAATTCGCGGACGAAAACATGCGCGGGCGCGGGAATCGATGCGCGGGAGCCGTTGGAGTGCGCCGCGGAAGGTGACGGTGACGAGTTATCAGTCCGCCCAGATGGATTCGATCGGCGTGGCCTCGTTGGGTGGCGGGGTGGGCGTACCTGCGGGGGTGCGGGAGAAGCGCGGCGCCGGGGCATGCTGGACGACACCGTCGATCTCGATCAACCCGGTGCGCGCGACAATGTGCGGATTCTGTTCTGCCTCGGTGAAAGTCAGCACCGGAGTCGTGCACGCATCGGTGCCCTCGAAGATCGCGGCCCATTCGTCCCTGGTTTTGGTCTTGAACTTCTCCGAGAACAGCTTCTTCAGCTGATCCTGACCATTCGGATCGAGCTGCATCGGCAGACCTTCGGGGTCGATCTCCAAGCCCTGCAACAGTTCCGCGTAGAACTGCGGTTCGATCGCACCGACCGCCATGTACTTGCCGTCCGAGGTTTCGTACGTGTCGTAGAACGCCATACCGGTATCGAGCAGGTTGGTGCCCCGCTCATCCGACCACAGGCCCATGCCGCGCATACCCCAGATCATGTGCGAAAGCGCAAGCGCCCCATCGATCATCGCCGAATCGATGACCTGACCCTTACCGGACCTCTGTCGCTCGACCAGTGCCGCGAGAATGCCGAACACCAGGAACATCGAGCCGCCACCGAAGTCGCCGACCATATTCAGCGGCGGCACCGGACGTTCACCCTTGCGGCCGATGGCGTGCAGCACACCGGTCAGCGAGATGTAGTTGATGTCGTGTCCGGCGCGATCGGCCAGCGGGCCGTCCTGACCCCAGCCGGTCATCCGGCCGTAGACCAACCGCGGATTGCGCGCGTGCACGGCATCCGGGCCGAGTCCCATGCGCTCGGTGACGCCCGGCCGGAAGCCCTCGATCAGCACATCAGCCCTTTCGGCGAGTGCGAGCACCTTCTCGATATCCGCCGGATCCTTCAGATTCGCCTCGACGATGGTGCGCCCGCGCCACTGCGGCCGCTCCATGAAGCCGGGCAGCATATTGGGCCGCTGTACTCGCACCACATCGGCGCCGAGATCGGCCAGCAGCAGTGCCGCATGCGGTCCTGGGCCGATCCCGGCCAGTTCGATGACCTTGATGCCCGCGAGCGGGCCCTGCTCGGCGGTGGATGGTGTGCTCACGCCCTACCTCGGTTCGTCGTTGATCCAGCGCTCCCCGGGGCGACCCGAGGCTGTATTGACAGTATGACAATAACGCCGAAGCTATACCCGAGACGGGTTCGCGAGCCCCAAGGCGGAGTTGAGCCGATACGCCCCGCCACGGCCATGGAATATCGCCATCGGCAGCGCGCCCACCAAGGCGCCGCCGATACCCGGGTAGGCGTGCGCAGGCAAGTCGGCCCAGTATCCGATGACGACCGCGAGTGCGATTCCGAACGTCCCGGCCACCGAATTGCGCAGCGGATCGTTACCCCACACATTCGGAAACTGTTCGCCGACCATGCCTTTGACGAAGGGCGGTACCGCATTCGCGCCGAACAGTCCGGCCAGTGCGGACAACAAAATCGTGTGCCACATGACGATCCACCTTCTTTTCAGTCAACGGTTGTAGACCGAAAATTAGCATGGCGATCCGCTTCGGTCAACGGTCGTAGACTGAGCGCATGAATTCTCGCCCTCGCAGCCGCGCGGAGCAACGGCAGCGCACTCAATCCCGGATCCTGGATGCGGCCCGGCGGTTATTCGCAGAGGTCGGCTACGACCGGACCACCATTCGTGCGATCGCCGCCGAGGCGCAGGCCGATCCCGGTCTGGTGATGCGCTATTTCGGGTCGAAAGACAATCTCTTCGCCCAGGCTTCCGGCTTCGAACAGGATGAACTGGTCACCGGCACGCCCGAAGAGGCGGCCGACCAACTGCTGGCGGCACTCGAAACCAAGCTCGCCCAGCAACCCACCGACGCACTCGCCGCGATCCGTTCGATGTTCACCCATCCGGACGCCGCCGCCGAAGTGCAGTTCGCCATGGTGTCCCGGCAGCGCCAAGCCGCCCAGCACCTGGCCGACGACGATGCGGACTTGCGCGCCGGGCTGATCGGCGCGATCACCATCGGCACCGTCATCGGTCGGCACCTACTCCAACTGGACGGACTGCGCGACGCCGAGCCCGAACGCGTCACCGCCCTACTCCGCGCCGCCTTCCACGACATCGCTTGCGGCCCAACGACAACCCCTCGGACCCGTGATCGAAACGACACTTGAATCCGACGTTACGTCAGGTTTTAGCGTGGTTGGTGCACATCGAGAGGAGGGCACATTGGCCGAGCGGGTGTGGCGGGTAGGAGAACTCGCCCGGGAATCCGGCGTGACGGTGCGGACGCTGCACCATTACGACCGGCTCGGGCTACTGGTGCCGTCGTCGCGGACATCGGGCGGGCACCGGTGCTACACCCGGGCCGATGTCCGGCGGCGTCGGTGACTCGAGCTCTAACTCAGCGCGAAGTCCAAGTCGCCCAGCAGATCCTCGACATCCTCCAGCCCCACTGAAATGCGCACGACGCCGTCGGATAGTCCGATGGTGGCGCGGCCTTCGGGGCCCATGGCGCGGTGGGTTGTGGTGGCCGGATGGGTGATGAGGGTTTTGGAGTCGCCGAGGTTGTTGGAGATATCGATGATGCGCAGACGGTTGAGGACCTCGAAGGCGCGCTTCTTGGCCTCGTCCTCGGGCGCGTTCAGTTCGAAGGTGACCACGGTGCCGCCGCCGCTCATCTGGCTGATCGCCAGGTCGTACTGCGGATGCGACTCCAGGTACGGGTAGCGCACCCATGAGACGGATTTGTTGCTCTCGAGGAACCGCGCGATGCGCAGTGCGGATTCGGTGGAATGACGCACCCGCAGCGGCATGGTCTCCAAACCCTTGAGCAGGGTCCACGCGTTGAACGGGCTCAGCGCCGGACCGGTATGGCGCATGAGGGTTTTCACCGGACCGTCGATGTAGTCCTGGGCGCCGAGGATCGCACCACCGAGCACCCGGCCCTGACCATCGATGTGCTTGGTGCCCGAATACACCAGCACATCGGCACCGAGGTCGAAACCGCGCTGCAGCAGCGGCGTGGCAAAGACGTTGTCCAGCACCACTTTCGCGCCCGCGGCATGCGCGAGTTCGGTCACCCGACGCACGTCGACCAGCGTCTGCATCGGGTTGGCCGGTGTCTCGAAGAACACGGCCTGGGTCGGCACCGAAAGCGCCTGCTCCCATTGATCCAGATCATCGCCGTCGACGAAGACCGTCTCCACACCCCAGCGCGGCAGAATCTCGTTGCACACCACGAAGCACGAGCCGAACAGGCTGCGCGCGGCCACGAGTCGGTCGCCCGCGCCCAAAAGCGCACCGAGCGCGGTGAATACGGCCGACATACCGCTCGCGGTCGCGAAACATGCTTCGGCGCCGTCGATCAGACGCAGCCGCTCCTCGAACATGGCGACCGTCGGGTTGCCGTAGCGGGAGTAGACGAAATGCTCGATATCGCCGGTGAACGCGGCCTCGGCCGCCTCGGCGCTCTCATAGACGAAACCGGAGGACAGATACAGCGCCTCGGCGGTTTCCTCGAATCCCGAGCGACGCAGCCCACCTCGCACACCGAGCGTGGCGGGACCGACGCCTTCGGGCAGCGGCTTGTCGAACGCACCACCGGTGATCATGACTGCCGCCACGGCAGGCCGATGGCGCGCCAGCCGGAGCCGCCACGATGTCCGAACTCGTCGATCGGGCCTTCGAAGCCCTCCAGCACATTGAACGACGGGGCGATACCAGCCCCGGTCGCGGCCACGGCCGCACCGACGGAACGCTGTCCGGAGCGACAGAGGAAGACGACCGGCGCCGCCGGATCGCGACCCTCCAGCGCCTTGCTCAGCTGCTCGACGAACTCACCGTTGCGGGCGCCGTTGCTGTCCACCCATTCGATCAGCACCGTCGGCCGGTCGATCGAACTCGTATCCGGCACACCGACGAAGCGCCATTCGGCCTCGGTGCGCACGTCTACCAAGACGGCTTCGGGATTGTCCTGCAACAACTCCCACGCCTGCTGTGGGGTGATGTCACCGGCATATGTCATGCGATCCTCCTGTGAATCCACGCTTGCCGCACCTGGGATTGGGTCGCGGCCAGGTCGTCACCCGGAGCACCCCACCGCGGAGGAGGGTTGCCGACCAGTCAGCCGGGGCTTGGCACTGGTACTCATGACCTGAAAATGAGATTGCCTGGGCAGGGGCCGCCATGTCAAACCCCATTTCGCGTCGCGCATAAGCAATCAACCGCAGACGATCCAGCGGTCTTGTGAGCGGATCAGATTCCAGGTCGCCGGGGTCTCCCGCCCATCGACCGCGATGGTCACCGTCGCCTTGGCCTTATCGCCGTCGACGATCGCGTTCTCAATCTTGGTTACCTTGATCGACTTTCCGGCGGCGGCCCCACCGAACTGACCGGCGAGCGGCGTCTTGCTCTCGTCGAATCCCGAACAGGCCACGCCAGGCGGCGGCGTGTTGTCGGTGGTGGTGCGGGCCTCCGCGTAGCGCTGCACCGCCGCCGCGATCTTGTCCGATTCTGTGACATTTTTCTCAGCTGGCGAGAGCACCGCACCGAGCACGATCGCGAGCAGCACGACAGCCGCGAAGACGGCCGCCGCGATGAACGGCACCATGGAGCGACGATCGGTCTGATCGACCACGATTACGGGTTCTTCATCGGTGCCCTGCTGCTCTGTCATGAGTCGATCATCCCTGGTGGGCGGTGGTATCAGGCATTCGGCCCCGATACCGGCGACGCGCGGATTCGATAGAAGCGCGCAGAGCGGGTAGTCACGGTAGGTGGGCCGGGTAGCAAACACCCGGTGTACGCACCGCCGCGGGGCGCGTGCTGTGCCACCGATAGAATCGCGAGACTGCGGCCTGCTGTCATAGCCGAGATGGCCGCCTGTTCGCATCGGCAGATGCGATCGAGAGGGTGCGTCAAGTTAGCCTAAGCTAAGACTGACGCCGTTAATTGTTTCGACCATAAGGGTGCGCGTAAAGATGACCGAAGACAGTGCAGCGACTCGCCCGCTTCGCATCGCGATCGTGGGCGCGGGACCGGCCGGTATCTACGCCGCCGACGCGTTGATGAAGTCCGATGCCGAGGTGAGCATCGACCTGTACGAGCGCATGCCCGCGCCGTTCGGGTTGATCCGCTACGGCGTCGCGCCGGACCATCCGCGCATCAAGGGCATCATCACCGCCCTGCACAAGGTGCTGGACAAGCCGCAGGTCCGCCTGCTCGGCAATATCGACTACGGCACCGACATCACCCTCGACGATCTGCGCACGTTCTATGACGCGGTGATCTTCTCCACCGGCGCCAACGCCGACCGCGCGCTGCCGATCCCGGGCATCGACCTGGATGGCAGCTACGGCGCCGCGGACTTCGTCTCCTGGTACGACGGCCATCCGGACGTGCCGCGCACCTGGCCGCTGGAGGCGGAGAAGGTCGCGGTCCTCGGCGTCGGCAATGTCGCGCTCGACGTGGCGCGCGTGCTGGCCAAGACCGGCGACGAACTGCTGCCGACCGAGATCCCGCCGAACGTCTACAACGGACTGAAGGCCAATAAGGCGATCGAGGTGCACGTCTTCGGTCGCCGCGGCCCGGCGCAGGCCAAGTTCACCCCGCTCGAGCTGCGCGAACTCGACCATTCCCCGACCATCGAGGTCATCGTCGATCCCGAGGACATCGACTACGACGAGGGCTCCGAGGCCGCGCGTCGGCACTCCAAGCAGGTCGACATGATCGCCAACACCCTGGAGCAGTGGGCCATCCGCGATGTCGGCAACCGCCCGCACAAGCTGTTCCTGCACTTCTTCGAATCCCCATCCGAGATCCTCGGTGAGGACGGCAGGGTCGTGGGTCTGCGCACCGAGCGCACCCAGCTCGACGGCACCGGCAATGTCAAGGGCACCGGCGTATTCAAGGACTGGGACGTCCAGGCCGTCTACCGCGCCGTCGGCTACCTGTCGCAGAACCTCACCAATCTGCCGTTCGACGATCAGGCCGGTGTCGTCCCGAACGAGGCCGGACGCGTCCTCGCCGACGAGGACGCCGACGGTGCGGACCGCTACCTGCCCGCCACCTACGTCACCGGCTGGATCAAGCGCGGTCCGGTCGGCCTGATCGGCCACACCAAGGGCGACGCCAACGAGACCGTGGCCTGCCTGCTCGACGACAGTGTGAACTTCACCCCGGCCGCCGAGCCGGAACTGGATGCCGTCACCGAATTCCTCGAGGGCAAGGGCATCCCGTTCACCACCTGGCAGGGCTGGTACCGCCTCGACGCGCACGAGCGCGCCCTCGGCGAGCCGGAGGGCCGCGAGCGCGTCAAGGTCGTCGAGCGCGAGGACATGCTGCGCGCCAGCGAGCCGCACAAGGTCTAGTGCGAATGCCGCAGGGGGTGAGCGTCACCTCCTGTGGTACTCGACAAACCGACACGGCCGCGGCCGCGCGAAATCTGTCGGGTCCGCGGCAGCGGAAATTCCGTCCCTGAGGCATTCTGTACAAGTGTTCGATGCCCATCTCCACATCTTCGACCCGCGGTTCCCGCTGGCCGAGAACCAGGGCTACCTGCCCGACCCGTTCACCATCGCCGATTATCGAAAGCGCATGTCGCGCTTCGATGTCGGCGGCGGCGCCGTGGTCAGCGGATCCTTCCAAGGCACCGATCAGACCTACCTGAAAGCGGCGCTCGCGGAGCTCGGCGAGGGATGGGTCGGCGTCACGGCGCTGGACCCGGACGCCACCGACGAAGAGATCATCGAACTCGACCGGATCGGGGTGCGCGGGCTGCGGTTCAATGTCAAGCGCGCGGCTGCCGATATCACCGCGATGACGCTGCAGGCATTGCGTGCGCACGACCTCGTCGGCTGGCATGTCGAGGTGTATATCGACGGCACCATGCTCACCTCGATGGAGCCGGTGATCTCGAAGCTGCCGGTGCTCTCCATCGACCACCTCGGCATGTCCGAGGAGGGTCTGCCCTATCTGCTGGATCTGGTGGATCGCGGGGCGCGGGTCAAGGCGACCGGTTTCGGGCGCGTGCAGATGAAGGTGTCCGATACGCTGCGCCGGATCCACGCGGTCAATCCCGAGGCGCTGATGTTCGGTACCGATCTGCCCGGCACCCGGGCGGGACGGCCGTTCCAGGATTCCGATGTCGATCTGATCTGCGATGTGGTCGGCACCGATATGTTCAAGGTGCTGGAGGACAATGCGCGGGCGTTCTATCGACTTCCCGCCCGCGAACGTGCGATTCCGGTCGATCCGATGCCGACGCTGCCGATCCACCGCACCGAACAGCCGACGCTGCCGCTGCGGCGCGATCAGCTACCGGAACCAGCGGATACGATTCCGTTCCCGATCATCGAGTGAGCGGTGGACCGGGGGCACAGCGTGTGACGAGGGTGCTCGCCGACGTCGCCGGCTAGCCGCGACAGACTGCCCGTCCGCGCACACCCGCGATCGCCGACGTTGTGCCGCCAATGCTGACGATCAGGCGATGATCGCGCCGATGACCCACACGCCCGTGGCCAACAGCGCGCCGAAGAGCTCGATCAGCATCGACAATCCGACCCCCTCGAGCGCATGAACCGTTGCCTGCCAAGCGGGTTGGTTGTCGCGGAGCCGCTGCAGCTCCGAAAGGTATACGCCCAGAACGAATCCCACGAACAACCCGACCACCGGGATGAGGAAAAAGCCCACGATGCCGAAGATCGCGCCGACGAACAGCGCGCGATTGGATACGCCCGCATCCTTCATCTTCCGCCCCGGCCAGGTGTATTTGATGACGCCGGACAGCACCAAGAAGGCTGTGCTGATGGCGAATACGATCCACGCCGTCGTGCCCCCGGTCATGAACGCCCACACGGCGATGGCCCCGAAGATCAAGATGGCGCCCGGCAGTATCGGGACGATGATCCCGACCAGGCCGACCAGAATTACCAGGCCGACAACGACCTCACCCCAAGCTGACACTGCCGGTCCTCCGCTTTCCGCGTCTTGTCACGCCTGCCAGGATTCTGGCCCACTGCCATGAATTTTCCGGTCTTTGTGACGCCGCTCACAGGTTGTCACAGGGCGGGCGGGAGCGGACGTCTCAGTGGGCATGACGAACACAGAACAGACCACAGTGTTGATCACCGGAGCCAACAAGGGGCTCGGTCTCGAAGCGGCGCGGCGGCTCGGGGAACAGGGGTGGATGGTCTTCCTCGGTTCGCGCGACGAAGCTCGGGGACAGGCCGCCGCGGACAAACTCGCCGCTGATGGGGTGAAGGTAGTCGTGGTCCCGTTGGACGTGACCTCGGACGAGTCGGTGTCCGACGCGGTGCGGCTCGTTCGGGAGCACACCGATCGGCTGGATGTGCTGATCAACAATGCCGGTGCGCCAGGAAATATTGTCGCGCCCGCGGACGCGACGGCTGACGAAATTCATTCCGTCTACGACACCAACGTGTATGGACCGATCCGGGTCACGCATGCGTTTCTGCCCTTGCTGGAGGCGGCGGACAATCCGCGGGTGGTGATGGTGTCCAGTGGGGGCGGTTCGTTCGCGGTGGTGACCGATCCGGATCAGCCGGTATCGAAGATGCACGAACTCGCCTACAGCTCGTCGAAAGCGGCGCTGAACATGATTACCGTGCGGTACGCCCAGGCGCTCCCGAAGATCAAGTTCAATGTCGCCACACCCGGCGAGGTCGCGAATCGTAGGTTCGCCGCCACCGATATGAACCATCACACCGGCCAAATGACGGTCACCGAGGGGACCGACTCGATCGTCGAACTCGCGACGATCGACGCCGACGGCCCGACCGGGATCTTCATCGACCGCCTCGGTCCTGTCGGCTGGTGACCGGCGCGGGTGGCCCGTCCTGGGAACCGAGGACGGGCCGCTCGCCGTTTTCGCCGGTTGTGCGGTGCGGGCGTTATTACGCTTGGGATATGCGAATTTCGGTTGCGGCGGATGAACGGGTGGGGGTGGCCGAGGAGCTGGTGGTGGAGCTCGGGCGGCGGGGATTCGAGACGGTAGTGCACGGGGCGTTGTCGGACAGTGAGCGCGATGACTGGGCTTGGGCCAGTGAGGCGGCGGCACGGGATGTGGCCGAGGGGCGGGCGGACCAGGGGGTGGTGTGCTGTTGGACCGGAACGGGGGCTTCTATTGCCGCCAACAAGGTGGCGGGGATCAGGGCCGCGCTGTGTGTGGATGCGGCGACGGCGGCCGGTGCGCGGAAATGGAATGACGCGAATGTGCTTGCGCTGAGCCTGCGTTCGACTTCCCGTGCGGAGCTGACGGAGATTCTGGATGCGTGGTTCGCCGGTGAACCGAGTGCGGATGCGGAGGATCGCGCCAATATCGCGCATTTGTCGAAGATCGAACGCGGGCATCATTGACAGTATGCTGTCAAATATGACAGCATACTGTCATGCCTACGAAAACAGTGCACATGGCCGTTTACGACACGCTCGCCGATTGGGAGGTCGGCGCGGCGACCGCGCATATCAATCGGCCCCTCTGGCAGAAGGCGCCGGGAACCTTTCGCGTGCAGACCGTCGGGTTCACCGCTGATCCGATCACTACGACGGGCGGGATGCGCGTCGTTCCGGATGTGGTGCTCGCCGATCTCACGCCCGCCGCGAGCGCGATGCTGATCCTGCCGGGTGCCGACACCTGGGAGACAGGTGAACTCGAGCCCTTCGCGCAGAAGGCGCGGGAGTTCCTGGACGCGGGGGTTCCGGTCGCGGCGATCTGCGGTGCCACCTTCGGATTGGCGAAGGCGGGGCTGCTCGATAACCACGCGCATACCGGTGCCGCCGCGGAATACCTTGCCTACAGCGGATATTCGGGCGGTGATCGCTATCTGGACCAGGCGGCGGTGCTGGACGGCGATCTCATCACGGCGGGCCCGACCGCGCCGTTCGAATTCGCTCGTGAGGTGCTGCGCAGGCTCGATGTCTATGAACCGCATGTGCTCGACGCGTGGTACCGCTTGTTCGGTCAGAGCGATCCGGCGGCATTCGCCGAGCTTTCCGAGTACCAGGCGCAGCGGGCCATCGCTTCCGTGTGAGGAAGAATTCGCGGATGATCGCCGATCCGGGAAGGCGCAGAACAGGAGTTCCGATATGAGTGACACGCCCGAGCAGGAACTCTTCGCCGCGGTCGCGATCACCTCATTCCAGCTGAACGGTCAATTCCTCGCCATCGCAGAGGAATTGGCCGCTCCCGGCGGAATCACGGCGGCATGGTGGCAGGTGCTCGGCGCGGTGCTGCGTGAACCGCTGCCGGTTGCCGGAATAGCCCGTGCCATGGGCATCACCCGGCAGAGTGTGCAGCGCATCGCGGACCTATTGGTGGACAAGGGGCTTGCCGAATTCCAGCCGAATCCCGCGCACCGCCGAGCCAAACTCGTCGCGGTGACCGACGCGGGACGCGATGCGATCAAACGCATCAACCCACACCACGCGGTCATGGCGAAGCGCCTCACCGATCAACTCGGCGCCGACCACCTCGCCCACACCGTACAACTCATGACCCAACTCTCCGCCGCCTTGGACGCAATCACGCCCACCGAGAACCCCTAACTGGACAGATGATCACGTGGAAACCATGGCGGCAAACCGCGAAGTAGCCCGCGCCACCTGATCTCGATTCCCTTGCGCGGGTCAGGCGAAGGGCCTGTCGGTTCGGCCGACCAGGTCGGCTACCGAGTCGACGACCAGGGTGGGCCGGTAGGGGAATTGCTCGACGGATTCGCGGGTGGAGATGCCGGTGGTGACCAGGACGGTGCGCATGCCCGCCTCGAGTCCCGAGACGATATCGGTGTCCATCCGGTCGCCGATCATCACCGTCGACTGGGAATGTGCGCCGATTCGGCGTAGGGCCGAGCGCATCATCAGTGGGTTCGGCTTGCCTACGTAGTACGGCTCCCTACCGGTCGCACGGGTGATCAGCGCGGCGACCGAGCCGGTCGCGGGGAGCAGACCCTCGCGGGAGGGGCCGGTCGCGTCCGGGTTGGTCGCGATGAAGCGGGCGCCCCGGTCTACCAGGCGGATCGCGGTGGTGATCGCCTCGAAGGAGTAGGTGCGGGTTTCGCCGAGCACCACATAGTCCGGATCGCTATCGGTCAGCACATAGCCGATTTCGTGCAGTGCGGTAGTGAGACCGGATTCGCCGACCACGTAGGCGGTTCCATTGGGGCGCTGGTCATTGAGGAAGGTCGCGGTGGCCAGCGCCGAGGTCCAGATCGCCTCCTCCGGAATGTCGAGTCCGGTGTGGCGCAGGCGGGCCTGCAGATCGCGCGGCGTGCGGATGGAATTATTGGTGAGCACAAGGAAGGGAATCTCCTTGCTGCGCAGCTCGGCAAGGAACTTGTCCGCGCCGGGCACCAGATGGTCTTCGTGCACCAACACCCCATCCATATCGGTGAGGTAGGACAGGATCGGCTCATCTGGTGTGCTCACGAGTCAATTGTCGGCTATCCGCCCATCCAGCGCGCGAATACCGACTCCGATGCGACCATCCCCACACCGCGCCGCCTCCTCCGCTTACGCATATCCAGTGCCGATCCCGCAGAAGGTGTGAGTTGTGCGCGATGCCCACTGGGTATGCGACAGCAGGGGGCAACCCTGGATACGGGCGCGGGCTGACTATGGTCGAGGGGAGGCCGTGTGAGAACCGATCGCGCGCGCTCAGGTAGGCCGATCGCGGCCCGGGAACTCCGGTGTCGCACTTGCGGTTGTACCGGGATGCGGTCGCGGGATTCAGGCGGCCGACGGTGTGCGGAACCTCCCGCACGGACCGTTGAGCGAAGCGACAGGAGTGGCGCATATGGGTGATCTGAAGCTCGGATACAAGGCGTCGGCAGAACAGTTCGGACCGCGGGAATTGGTGGAAATCGCGGTGGCGGCCGAGGAACACGGCCTCGACAGCGCGACGGTGAGCGACCATTTCCAGCCGTGGCGGCACAAGGGCGGACACGCGCCGTTCTCGCTGGCCTGGATGGCCGCGGTCGGCGAACGCACCAAGCGCATCCAACTCGGCACCTCGGTGCTCACCCCGACCTTCCGCTACAACCCCGCCGTGATCGCGCAGGCCTTCGCGTCCATGGGGTGTCTGTACCCGGACCGGATCATGCTCGGTGTCGGCAGCGGTGAGGCGCTCAATGAGATCGCCACCGGCTACACCGGCGAATGGCCGGAATTCAAGGAGCGTTTCGCCCGACTGCGCGAATCCGTCGACCTGATGCGCGCCCTGTGGACCGGCGAGCGCACCGACTTCGACGGCGAGTACTACAAGACCGTCGGCGCGTCCATCTACGACGTGCCCAAGGGCGGCATCCCGATCTACATCGCCGCGGGCGGACCGCTGGTCGCGCGCTATGCGGGCCGCGTCGGTGACGGTTTCATCTGCACCTCCGGCAAGGGCATGGACCTCTACACCGAGAAGTTGATGCCCGCCGTCGCGGAGGGCGCCGCCAAGGCCGGACGCACCGTCGAGCAGATCGACCGGATGATCGAAATCAAGATCTCCTACGACACCGATCCCGAACTGGCACTGGAGAATACGCGCTTCTGGGCCCCGCTCTCGCTGACCGCCGAGCAGAAGCACTCCATTACCGACCCGATCGAAATGGAGGCCGCCGCCGACGCCCTCCCGATCGAGCAGATCGCCAAGCGCTGGATCGTCGCCAACGATCCGGACCAGGCCGTCGAACAGATCAAGCCCTACCTCGACGCCGGGCTCAACCACTTGGTCTTCCACGCCCCCGGCCACGACCAGTCCCGCTTCCTCGACCTCTTCCAGCGCGACCTGGCCCCCCGCCTCCGCGCCCTCGGCTGACCCGCAACCGCTCCGACCTCGGTCGTTCCGGCTGAATATCGTTGGTTCCCGCCCGTCGATATTCGGCCGGACACCGCAGTCGGGCCAGTCCCGTTTCCGCGGGCTCTTCTAGCGCAACCTGGACTGCCCCTGCGAAATCCGCAGCTATCGGGATGGTGCGGAATGGTCAGGCGCGGGTGAGGGCGAAGATGCGGAGGTCTCGGGTGGTGCGGGTGCGGTAGACGCTGTAGGCGCTGGTGATTTCGACGAAGCGGGCGAAGAGCGCGTCCTTGTCGGATTCGACCAGGGTGGCGCGCACGGGGATGCGTTGGCCTGCGATGGCGACGGTGGCGTTCGGGTTCGCCAGCAGGTTGTTGGTCCAGGCCGGGTGCTTGTGCTGGCCGAAGTTGCTGCCGATCACGTAGATGGTGTCGCCGTCGTGCAGGCAGAGCAGTGGTTGGGTGCGCGGCGCACCGGATTTGCGGCCGGTGGTGGTCAACAGCATGACCGGGGCGCCGATCGGGCCGAGGAGGGTGTACTTGGCATTCGTGCGCTCGAGTATGGCCCGATCCAGCGGGGTGACCTTCCGAATCAGCCACGACCCGGGTTTGGTCGAAGCGAGCTTGGTCGCTAGGCGGGCAAGAAAATTGGTGTTCGAACCCCACTGCCGCTTCGGGAATTGCTCAGCCATGCCCGGACTATATCCGTCGAAGCACACCCGCGACCGAGTGATCACGGTCTCGGCCGGACGGCTGCGAGATCCTCGCGTCAACCGTTGTCGGTCGCTCCGTTCAACCCTGTTGACATTGCGCCGAACTTGTCACACACCTCTGTCATGATCTATCCGCAGTAGGTTCGGATCAGGCGCTCATGGCAGCGACAAACCGGATGGCAACCTCGCGGGAGGGGGAGTGTGAAGCGCGTCGTCGTCGTTAAGCTCGCTCCCACCCGGGAGCAGTATGCGGCGCTGAAAGCGACACTGAAGTTGTGCAATGCGGGGGCGAACATGGTCGCGCGGGTCGCGCACGCCGCTGCTGATCGTCGCCCGTTCGCGCTGCAGAAGCAGGTGTACGCCCACCTCAAGACGTGCGGCTTGTCTGCGCAACCGGCGATCCGAGTCATAAAGAAGGTCGCGGACGCGTATGCGACCCGACATGCGAACCTAGCCCGAGGGAATTTCGGCAAGCCGGGATCGAAACGATATGCGAAAGTCGTCGGTAAGCCGATCATGTTCCGCGAGGACGCGGGCCAACCATTCGATGACCTCTGCCTGTCGTGGCAGATCGATCAATCGACGGTTTCGATCTGGAGCAGTGCGGGGCGGCTACGAGGTATCGTATTCGTATGCGCGCCATGGCAGTTGAGCCTGCTCGCTGCCCGTAAGGGTGAGTCGGATTTGATCTTCCGCGACGGCGACTTCTACCTGCACGCTACCGTCGACATTGACGCCCCGCCCGAGCTGGTCCCGGCGGATGACCCCACCGGGTGGCTTGGCGTCGATCTGGGGATTGTGAACCTCGCAGTCACCAGTGCCGATAACCCCACCGATCTTGACTCTCGGTGGTCCGGTGGCGCGGTCACTGCACGGAGGAAGAGGAATAGATCCTTGCGGAACGCCCTGCAGAAAGTGGGGACCAAGTCCGCGAAACGAAAACTGAAGACCCGCCGCAGGAAGGAAACGCGCTACGCCACCGACATCAACCATCAACTCTCCAAAACCATTGTCGCCCAAGCACAACGCACCGGCCAGGGAATTGCGATAGAAGATCTGTCGGGAATTCGGGACCGGGTACGGCTAGCTAGGGAGCAGCGGAGTCGATTACATTCCTGGGCGTTCGCGCAGCTGCGTCACCAGATCATCTACAAAGCACAAGCCGCAGGATTGCCCGTGCAGGTTATCGACCCGCGTAACACCAGCAAAACCTGTCATCGCTGCGGACGCTGCGACTCCGCGAACAGACGCAGTCAAGAACTTTTCCGATGCCGGAATTGTGGGTGGAACGGCCACGCCGACCACAACGCCGCAATCAACATCGCCGCACTCTCGGATATCAAAGCTATCGGGCCGCCCAATCAACCGTGCCTAAAGCAGCCACCCCTCTAACAGCCAGTTAGAACGTGAGCAGCAAACCCTCGTCTTGCGGGACTGGGTAGTTGATTAAGCTCTCGAACATGGCCGATTCCGCTCCATCCGCTGTGTACATCGCATCTCCGGAGGGTGACACCGGAAAATCGACGGTGGCCCTCGGCATGCTCCAGATGCTGTGCGCGACCACCGCCCGGGTCGGCGTTTTTCGGCCGATCACCCGCTCCACCGCCGAGCCGGATTACATCCTGGAACTGCTGCTCGAGCACAGCACCGCCGATATCGACTACGCGCAGGCCATCGGCGTCACCTACGAGCAGGTACACGCGGATCCGGATGCCGCGATCAGTGAGATCGTGATGCGGTTCCATGAGGTCGCGAAGCTGTGTGACGCGGTGGTGATCGTCGGCAGCGACTACACCGATGTGGCAAGCCCGAGCGAGTTGCGCTTCAACGCCCGCATCGCGGTGAACCTCGGCGCGCCCGTCCTGCTGGTGGTGCGCGGTGCGGGCCGCTCGCCGGACGAGGTCGAACAGCTGGCCGAATTGTGCGCGCACGAGCTGTCCCTCGAACACGCGCACCTGATGTCCATCATCGCGAATCGTTGCGAGCCGGAGCGATTGGACGAAGTCCGCGCCGCGCTGAAGGGCTTCGATGTGCCGTCCTGGTCGTTACCCGAAGTGCCGCTGCTGATTTCGCCCACCGTGGCCGAGCTGTGTACCGCGATCGGCGGCGAAATGTACAGCGGCGATGTGGAATTGCTGCAGCGCGAGGCGTTGAAGATCATGGTCGGCGGCATGACCGCCGAACATATTCTGGAGCGGTTGGTCGACGGTGTCGTCGTCATCGCGCCGGGCGATCGCTCCGACGTTTTGCTCAGCGTCGTGAATGCGCATGAGGCGGAAGGCTTTCCGTCGCTGTCGGGCATCATCATGAACGGCGGCATGCTGCCGCATCCGGCCATCGCCCGGCTGATGAACGGCCTCAAACCCAAGCTGCCGATCCTCACCACCGACCTTGGCACCTACGACACCGCGAGCGCCGCCTACCGCACCCGCGGCCGTATGTCGGCGGGCAGTCCGCGCAAGGTCGATACCGCGCTGGCTCTGATGGAACAGCATGTCGACGCGTCGGAGTTGTTGCAGCGCATAGCGATTCCGGATACCTCGGTGGTGACGCCGCAGATGTTCGAATACCAGCTGATCGAACGCGCCAGGGCCGACCGCAAGACCATCGTGCTGCCCGAGGGCGACGACGACCGGATTCTGCGCGCGGCCGGTCGGGTACTGCAGCGCAAAATCGCGGACCTGGTCATCCTCGGTGACGAGGCGGCCGTGCGCGCCCGCGCCGCGGAACTCGGTGTCGATATCTCGGCGGCGCGAGTTCTCGACCCGCGTACCTCCGGTTACCTCGACGAATTCGCCGCGGAGTACACCGAACTGCGCAAGCACAAGGGCATGACGCTGGAGCGTGCCCGCGAAACCATGGCCGATATCTCGTATTTCGGCACCATGATGGTGCGCAAGGGCATTGCCGACGGCATGGTCTCCGGTGCCGCGCACACCACGGCGCACACCATCCGGCCGTCCTTCGAGATCATCAAGACCGTGCCGGGCGTCTCCACCGTCTCCAGTGTGTTCCTCATGTGTCTTGCCGATCGGGTGCTCGCCTATGGCGACTGCGCCGTCGTGCCCGATCCGACCTCGGAGCAACTGGCCGATATCGCGATCTCCTCGGCGCAGACCGCGGCCCGCTTCGGCATCGACCCGCGGGTCGCGATGCTGTCCTATTCGACCGGTGAATCCGGTAGCGGCGTCGATGTGGACAAGGTGCGCGTCGCGACCAAACTGGTCCGCGAGCGCGCGCCGGAACTGCTGGTGGAGGGCCCGATCCAGTACGACGCCGCGATCGAACCCACCGTGGCAACCACCAAACTCCCGGACTCGGAAGTGGCCGGGCGCGCGACGGTCTTCGTGTTTCCCGACCTCAACACCGGTAACAACACCTACAAGGCGGTCCAGCGCAGCGCCGGTGCGATCGCCATCGGCCCGGTGCTGCAGGGGCTGCGCAAACCGGTCAACGACCTGTCCCGCGGTGCGCTGGTCGCCGATATCGTCAATACCGTTGCCATCACCGCGATCCAGGCGCAGGAGGGCTGATGTGCGGTGTGGCACACGGCGGAACAATGCGCCCGGACTCACGGTTGCGGACCGAGTGCGGGACACGCGCGTGATGCAGGAGGTGCAGATATGAACGCGGCATCGCGGAGCGATCCGACAAGCGGCGGTGGCCGCGACGACCTGGTGTTGGTGATCAATTCCGGCTCGTCGTCGATCAAATACCAACTGCTCGACCCGGAGTCGGGTGTGGTCGCCGCATCCGGCATGATCGATCGGATCGGCGAGGAGCAGGCTGGGATCGAGCATCAGGTCGACGGCCGAACCATCGAACGTCGCGAGCCGATCGCCGATCACACGGCGGGGCTACGGCTGGTCTTCGATGTGTTCGCCGAATCCGGCCACGATCTGGCCGCGGCCGGTGTGCGCGCGGTCGGGCACCGAGTGGTGCACGGCGGCGAGGTGTTCTACCGGCCGACACTCATCGATGACGCCGTGGTCGCGGCCATATCCGATCTGTCTTCGCTTGCGCCGCTGCATAATCCGGCGAATGTCGCGGGCATCGAGAGTGCGCGCGAACTGCTGCCAGGCGTCCCACAGGTGGCGGTCTTCGATACCGCGTTCTTCCACGGCCTGCCCGATGCCGCCAAGACATATGCCATCGACGCGAAACTCGCTGCCGCGCATGGGATCCGGAAGTACGGCTTTCACGGCACGTCGCACGAGTACGTCTCAGGACGGGTCGCCGCACTGCTCGGCCGAGACTCCGCCGACCTGAATCAGATCATCTTCCACCTCGGCAACGGCGCATCGGCCTCGGCCATCCGCGGCGGCCATCCGATCGACACCACGATGGGCCTGACCCCGCTGGAGGGGCTGGTGATGGGCACCAGGGGCGGCGATCTCGATCCGGGGATCATCGCGCACCTGGTCCGTGCGGCCCACATGGATGTCGACCAGATCGACGAAATGCTGAACCGCAACGCCGGACTCAAGGGCCTGTCCGGCGTCAACGACTTCCGTGAGTTGCAGCGGCTGATCGACGCGGGCGATGCCGCTGCCCGCCTGGCCTACGACGTGTATATCCACCGCCTGCGCCGCTACCTCGGCGCGTATCTGATCGAGCTCGGCGGCGTCGACGCCATCACCTTCACCGCGGGCGTCGGCGAGAACAGTCCGCAGGTCCGCGCCGACGCGCTCGCCGGGCTGTCGCACTTCGGTATCGAAGTCGATCCGGACCGCAATACCGCCAAGGACCGTGCCGCCCGGCATATCTCCGCACCGGGGGCCGAGGTCGCCGTGCTGGTGGTGCCGACCAATGAGGAATTGGCGATCGCACAGGCCGCGCTCGGCGTTGTCGCAGCTCAGCGTGCTGATTGACGGCCCTAGAAAACCTCACGGAATCCTCACAGTCGCTGCGGCAGTATTGGTGTCGGATCAGGTTCGCGCCGGACGCCGAAACCGGGGCCGGACCTCCGCCGCTATCGGGACCGCGATGCCCTCGCCGCTCCCGATGTGCCCGCTCCGGCTGCCCCCGGGGCGGGCCGAGCGCGGAACCCCGGGGATTATCGGCGTGCCGACTGCTCCGCGAATCGAGATCCGAGGCTCCCCCGCCTCCCCGGGCCTTTTGCCGGTCGTTGGGAGGTGGGGGACCGGTCGTCGCGGGCCGGCGGTTGCGAGGGTGGCTCGGTTTTGGGGGTACCCGATGAGTTACCCATGTTCGTACGAGATCAGTCATCCAGCTTCGAATCTAGATCCAGGTCTTTGCTCGAATGGAGTTCGCGAGGTCGACCAGGGCATAGCGGTGATTGCGGCCGGGGGCGCTGCGGGCCAAGGCCCGTAGTCCGGCCTCGGTGCCCGCGCGCAGCTCGCGCTCGGTGAACGGCGCGTCGAAGAGGGTCGCCTCGTCGCTCGCGGGCGTATTGCCCGATTGCAGCCAGGCCAGCGCGGCGCCGAGGACGAGCACGCGCATCTGGGTCGCACGGCTCTCCCCGCTGGGCAGGCTGGCAACGCGCTCGGCCGAAATGTGCAGTGTGGATTCGGGGAGTTCCGCGATCGGTGCGGCGGTGAGCAGCAGCCATACCGCGGTCATCCGGGCCGTTGTGTAGTGCCGGGAGGCGGCCGGCACCTCGTCGAGCGCGCGTACGGCCTCGTCGACCTGGCCCGCGGCGGCCGACTGCCTGGCCAGGCCGAATGCGGCGCTCACCACGGCGCGGTCGGTGCGCCAGACGGTGACGTAGAATTTTTCCGCGTAGGCTCGCCATTGTTCGTGGTCGGCCGAATCCCACTGTTGCAGAACGAGTTCCGCGGTCGCCGCGAGTGCGAGCTTGGGTGCGATCTCACCGGGCAGCACCCGCAGCACCGCATCGAAACTGTTGTAGGCCTGCTCATAATCCAGCTCCAGCAGCTGGGCGTGGCCGAGGTACCAGTCGATGCGCCAATCGTGATCGCTCGGCAGCCGCGACAGCATATGCAGCACCGCCGCCGATTCGCCGAGTTCGAGCCGTAATCTGACCTCGGCCAGCGTCAGCTCCAGATCCCGTGTCTCCTGGGGTTTTTCGGGATCGGCCACGGCGCGCTCATGTGCCTCCTGCAACGCCGCGAGCGCGTCGTTCGGCTCCGGATGTGCCACGGCCGCGAGCACCGGCACCGATGCGTCGGTCGGATCGATGAGCGGAACCGGAAGTGCCGCAGCCACTTCGCTGGCGCGCAGCAGGGTGCTTCTGGCGATGCCGTCGGCGTAGGCGTCGGTCTGACTGATCAACTCCTCGGTGCCGAAGCTGCCGCGCTGTGGACTGAAAACTGTGGACAGCTGTGGATGTTCGGCACCGGTGTCCATCGCGAGGATCTCCCGAAGTACCCCGGCCAGCTGGGCGGACATGACGCGCGCGGAGGGGAAGCGGCGCTCGGGATCGGGATCGGTCGCGCACAGCAGCAGGCGATGGAAGAACTCGTAGCGTTGCAGCACCGGTTGGTCGGCGGGATCGGGAATGCCGTCGAGATAACGGCCCTGCTCCATCGGCATGCTCAGCGTCAGCACGGCCAGCGTCCGGCCGACGGTGTAGATGTCCGAGGCCACCGTCGGCCCGGTCCTGGCGATCTCGGGAGCCTGAAAACCCCTGGTGCCGTAGAGGTTTCCGTAGGCCTCGATGGTGGCGACGGCGCCGAGGTCGATGAGTTTGACCTGATCCTCGGTGACCATGATGTTGTCGGGTTTGAGGTCGTTGTAGGTCAACCCGATCGAATGCAGATACTCCAGCGCGGGCAGGATCTCCAGCAGATAGGCGATCGCCTCGGGCACCGGCATCCGCTGCGGTCGCGGATAGGTGTCGAGAATATCGCGCAGCGAGCGGCCGCCGACGTACTCCATGACGATGTAGCCGATCGACTCGCCGTCCGGCCCGGGGTGCTCGACGAAGTTGTGGATCTTGACGATGCTCGGATGTGCCACCTCGGCGAGGAATTGGCGTTCGGCCACGGCCACCGCTTGGGCCTCGGTATCGCCCGCGTGCAGCAGGCCCTTGAGCACCACCCAGCGGTCGCTGACATTGCGGTCGATCGCGAGGTAGATCCAGCCGAGCCCGCCGTGCGCGATACAGCCCTGGATTTCGTACTGGCTCGACACCATATCGCCCTCGTGCAGCGACGGGCGGAAATCATATGGCGCACCGCAGGTTTCGCAGGTGCCGGCGGAGGTCGCGGGGCGGGTCGCGGTGGCACGGCCGACCGGGTTGCCGCAGCGCCAACAGAAGCGTCTGCCCTCGGAGACAACGGGATCGGCGAGCACCGCGGTGCGTGGATCGGCGGGCGGGATATTCGGAATGGTGACCAGTCCGGCGCCGAGTTTGCGCGTCGTCGGTCGCGAGCGCGCGGTGCGCACGCTGCGGCCGGAGGTGCGCGTGATCGCGGCTGAAGTGGGCTCCGGGGCGTTCCATGCGCCAACGGTGAATTCGGCGGCCATATCGTCGCGACGAACGGTTTCGCCGGAGGCGGTTCCGCGGCGGGTCTCGTGGGAGGCGCGGTGGTCACGGATCGTTTCGGCGGAGGGCTGGTGACGAACCGTTTCACCGGAAGCGGCGCTGGTATTTTCGCCCTCGGTCTCCCCAGTGCCTTCGGTACGCGGGTTTTCGGCCTCGGGGCCGGTGCCCGGCGACCACCTGATCGTTTCGATGGCCGCGGAGCCCGGTTCGTCTGGTCCGAGGAACGGGGTTGCCCTGGTGGTTTCGGTGGATTCTGCGGCGGGTTCCTTCGGCTGGTCCTCGGTCGAATCGGCGGCATCGTGCGGTGATGTCATCGCCGTCAGTCCTGATAGGTCGCGGCGGGCGGGGCTGGGACCGGCCCGAGTGCGATGAGGTATTGCTGATACAGCCGGGCCCAGGTGCCGTCGTTCCGGATGCGCTCCAGCGTGCCGTTGACGAAGCGGACCAGATCGTCGTTGCCCTTGGGGATTCCGATGCCGTAGGGCTCGACGCTGATGCTGGGGCCGACCAACTCGGTGTACGACGAGTCCTGCGTGACGAGACCCGCGAGAACGGCGTCGTCGGTGCTGATCGCGTCGACCTGACGCTGCTGCAGCACGACCAGACAGTCGGCCCAGGTCGGCACCGTGAGGATGGTCGCGGCGGGCTGCTCGCGGCGCATGTGGTCCAGCGAGGTGGTGCCGGAGACGATGCACACCCGCTTACCGGCCAGATCGGCCAGGCTTCGGATACCGGAGTTCTTCACCGCGAGCACCCGCTGATTGGCGTGCAGGTAGACGGTGGAGAAGGAGACCTTCTGCCGCCGTTCGCAATTGACTGTCATCGTCTTGGCGACGATGTCGACAACATGATTCTGCAGCGCGGATTCACGCTCGGCGGACCCGAGACTGCGGTACTCGACCTGCTCCGGACTACCGAGCAGATCCCGGGCGACCTCCCTGGCGATATCGGCGTCGAACCCGACAATCGTGCCGCTGACCGGATCGCGGAAGCTGAAAAGGTTACTGCCGGTATCCAATCCGACCACCAGCCGCCCGCGGGCCCGAATCGCATCGATGGTCGGTCCATGGGCGGCCGCACCCGCCCCGGTGGGTCGCAGACTCGCGGTGGGATCGCCGCACTGCTCGTCGCGTTCCGGTGGAATGGGCGAATCCGTCGGTATCACAACGGCTTTGGCGGGCAGCGGCGGTTCGGTGTATTTGGTGGTCTTGGTAGCGATCGAGTCCGAGCCCGCCGCGCACCCGGCGAGCAGGGCGGTTGCGGCGAGCGCGGCGAGCAGTCCGCGCACGCGGTTCATCGGTACTCCCGAAGTCGCGGCCAGATACCGAGGCCGACATAGGCCGCGGCCAGTATTCCGAGCACCAGCGCGCCCGGCGCCAGGAAGTCCAGTGACCTGGCCGCACCGGAGATGTTGTCGCGCAACGTATCGCGCGTCGCATCCAGGCCCACTCCCAGTGCTCGGTCCAGCGAATCCACTTGCGCCGTGGCATCCGCCGAGCCCGGTCCGGTAGTCACCGTCGCCGCCCCGACGAAATCGCCGTGGGCGAGAGCGTCGTTCATGCGTTGATGCGCCGCTCGCCAACGGGTGAGTGCCTCACGGGCCTTCGCGATCTCATCGGCCGCTGGTGCGTCGGACGGATAGCCGCTGAGCAGTTCGTTGAGCCGGGTGACACTGGACTCGTAGGTGCGGTCGTAGTCGCCGGTGGCGTCGCGGCGCACCAGCTTCAGCGTCTCCGCCGAACGCGCCTGCTGGGTCAGGATGCGGCTCTCGGTCAACCGGGAGCTCGGCACCGCGCCGTGGTCGCGGCCATCGATCATCTCCGCGGCCGAGATGGATCCGGCGATCAGCGTCCACGCCAACAGGATCAGCATCCCGGCCGAAGCGAGCAGTAGACCCGGATTGAGTACGCGGTGCCAGCGCTTCGACAAATCGAACTGCGCCCAGACCAACGCTCCCAACGCCAGGATCAGCACACCGATCGCGGACCACGGCGGCTGCACATGATGCCGCTGGGCCGCACCAACGGCATCGGAACGGTGGCTCTGCAACTGTGCGGCCATCGGCAGCAGGACGGTCTGCATCTGATTCGATGCCTCGCTCAAATACGCGGCGCCGACCGGGTACCCGTTGCGATTGTTCGCGCGGGCGGTTTCGACCAGACCAGAGTAGACCGGCAGGCCGGTGGCGATACCGGTGCGCAGTCGGGTATCCGGATCGTCATCGGTGGCCTGTCCGGCCGCGTGACCCGATTGCGTCACCAATTCCGCGGACGCCTCGCCCAGCGCCTGGCTGTAGCGGTCGCGCACCGTCTCCGGTTCCAGACCGCCCGCGATGAACGCGGTACTCGCCGCGGCATCGGCGATGGACAGCGAGGTGTAGAGGTGATGGGAGGAGTTCGCGTCCGGCTCGGTGTCGTCGAGCAGGATGTCCAGCGACTGCTGGCGATCGCTCACCGTCGCGGCGGTCATCATGCCCGCGGCCAGGCACAGGCCGATGAGCAGCAGTCCGACGGCGATGAGCCGACCCGGGGTCGACAGCGCGAAGGATCGTAGGTTGGCCGGGTCCAGATGGGCTCGTAGCCCGGCCTCGCGCGGCACGTCCAGCCGCTCGGGCCCGACATCGGCCGTGACCGACGGCGGCCGCGGGGCCGTCGTCGAGTCGAGCGCTGCCATCTCCACCTCCCCGGTTGGTGCGCACATGTGCTCCTGCTCGGAGCTTATTGTGGTCTTACCGGCGCCGTGGCGTGTGAAACAACCGCGCGACGGCTAGATGAGGATGGTAACCAGATGCGTGGTGACGGTGACGGTTGGTCACGCGGCCCGGACGGATTGCGGCATTGGGGCCGCTTCGGGGCCGCCGGACTGCTGCTGCGCGCACCGCTCGCTGGCGGCGGGTCTGCGGTGTTGTTGCAGCACCGCGCGCCGTGGAGTCATCAGGGCGGCACCTGGGCGCTGCCCGGCGGCGCCCGCGACAGTCACGAGACCCCGGTGCACGCGGCGGTCCGCGAGGCATGGGAGGAAGCGGGTATCGATCCCGCCGATGTTCGGGTGCGCGGCGAGCGAGTCACCGCGACGGCACTGAGCGGCTGGACATACACCACCGTGGTCGCCGATGCCGTGATGACGCTGCCGACCAGTCGCAACCGGGAAAGCAGTGCGCTGGCCTGGGTTCCCGAGGGCGAGGTCGACAGCCATCCGCTGCACCCCGGTTTCGCCGTCTCATGGCCCGCGCTGCGGGCCGCTCCGGCGCGCGTCTGCCTCGACGACATCGACGTGGACGACGCCGATACCGTCGCGGCCGCGCTGCCCCGCACCGTCGATCTCGCCGATCAGGGCTTCGTCTGGTTGCACGCTGACCCCGAAGGCCCTGGTGTCTACGCCCGCATAGTCGACGCGCATACGGATGCGACGGATGTCGCGCGGCCGGATGCGAATTCGACGATCGCGACGTCCGACTCGATCTTGGCGCTTACCCGAGTCCAGGTGCTGTCCTGAAGGTCTTCTGCTGAGTTGAGCGACCGGCGTCACATCGGGATCGCGCCCGGCGAGTTTCAGCTCGTTCTGCAGCAGTGCTGTCTCGAGCCGTCGGGTCGGCCTTCGGGCTCGACCCGGCGAGACGTAGCCGAGTCGAGCATTCGTGGCAGCGGTGTCGTCGGTTGATGTGCTGTCGCGTCTGGAGTCGCGCCTAGCGAGTCTCAGATGAGTTGAGCGTTCTGCAACAGTGCCGTCTTGAGCTGACGCGCCGCTGCTTCCGGATCGCGCGCCTCGGTAATCGCGCGCACCACGACAACGCGCTGCGCTCCGGCGGCCAGCAGCTCGGGTAGTCGCTCGGCGTCGATGCCGCCGATCGCGAACCACGGGCGGGTGGGGTGGGCGTCGGCGGTGGAGCGCACCAGGTCCAGGCCCGCCGCCTGACGTCCCGGTTTGGTCGGCGTCGCCCAGACCGGTCCGGTGCAGAAGTAGTCGATGTGTTCGTCGATCGCGGCGAGCCCGGCTTGCGCCCGGTTGTTGGTGGAGCGCCCGATCACCACATCGGGGCCGAGAATGCGCCGCGCGTACCACGGCGGCAGATCGTTCTGTCCCAGGTGCAGCACATCGGCTCCGGCGGCCAGTGCGATATCGGCGCGGTCGTTCACCCCGATCAGTGCGCCGTGCCTGCGGGCCGCGGCCTTCAATTCGGCGAGTGCGCCGATTTCGGCCTTGGCCTCGAGCGGGCCGAACTTCGCCTCACCGGGGGAACCCTTATCTCTGAGCTGAATGATGTCGACACCGCCCGCGAACGCGGCCTCGGCGAACTTGGCCAGGTCGCCCTTCTCCCTGCGTGCGTCCGTGCACATGTACAGCCGGGCGGTAGCCAAACGCTCCCTGGGCGGTAGGGACCGGAACTGGTGGGAGGGTTGCACGTGCTCGACCGTAGTCGCGCTACCGTGGGGATGCGAATAGTGAGGCAGGTGGATCTGATGCGGACTCTGGCGGTCGTCGGTGGCGGCGCCATCGGACTCGCCGCCGCCTGGCGGGCGGCCGAGGCCGGCTGGTCGGTCACCGTATTCGATCCCGCCGTCGGCTCCGGCGCATCCTGGGTTGCCGGGGGGATGCTCGCACCACTGTCCGAGGGCTGGCCGGGGGAGGATCTGGTCCTGGAATTCGGTGCGGCCTCGCTGGCCCGCTGGCCCGAATTCGCCGCCCGGCTCGAATCGACGACCGGTGTGTCGGTATTCGTCGCCGACGAAACCCTGACCGTCGCACTGGATGGCGCGGATGCCGCCGACCTGCGCACGGTGGCCGAATGGGTCGGTGCCCGCGGCCATGAGCTCGAGGTGCTCGACCGAGCCGGTGTGCGAGCCATCGAACCCACACTGGCACGCACCGTGCGCGCCGGTCTGCGCGCCCCCGCCGAGCCCGCCATCGATAACCGACGACTGCTGGACTCGCTCCGAAAAGCTTGCGACACAGCCGGAGTCGAGCTACGCGCCGAAACGGTCGACTCGGTCGACGCACTGCCGCACGACCAGATCGTGCTCGCCGCGGGCGCGGCATCGTCGCGGCTGTGGCCCGACCTTCCGGTCCGCCCGGTGAAGGGCGAGATCCTGCGTCTACGCCATCGTCCGGGCGCGACACCCCCGCCGCGGCGCGTGATTCGCGCGCGAGTGCACGGCAGGCAGGTCTACCTGGTGCCGCGCGCGGACGGAATCGTCGTCGGCGCAACACAATACGAGGCGGGCTACGACACGACGGTGACCGTCGCCGGGGTCCGCGACCTGATCGCCGACGCCGAGGCGGTGCTGCCCGGTATCGGCGAATACGAATTGGCGGAAGCCAGTGCGGGATCCAGGCCGGGCACACCAGACAACCTGCCCCTGATCGGGCGGCTCACCGACCGGGTCGTCGCCACCACCGGACACGGCCGCAACGGCATGCTCGCGGTGCCGCTCACCGTCGACGCGGTGCTGAGCCTGCTCGACGGCGCGCCGCTCGATGACGCGAAAGCCGCCGACCCGCAACGTTTTTCGACGGCACACCCGTCGTCACTCGCTACATCTGCAGGAGGAGTTCGATGACCTCGGTCCCCATCGGTGTCACCGTGAACGGGCAGGACCACGAATTCGACCGATCCCTCACGGTGCGTGAACTTCTCGATCGTCTCGGGCTGCCGTCGCAGGGCGTCGCGCTCGCGGTGGACGGTGCGGTTTTCCCGAAATCCCGCTGGGACGAGCCGGTCGGCCGCGGCTGGGAGATCGAAGTGCTGACGGCGGTTCAGGGTGGCTGAGGCACTGGAAACCCCTGACACACTGGAGATCGCGGGCAAGCGGTTCGGTTCCCGCCTCATCATGGGCACCGGCGGCGCCGAGAATCTCGCCGTGCTGGAGGAGGCGCTACTCGCCTCGGGCACCGAGCTGACCACGGTCGCCATGCGCCGGGTCGACGCGGTCGGCGGCACCGGCGTGCTCGACCTGCTCAAACGCCTCGAGATCACGCCGCTGCCCAATACCGCGGGTTGTCGCACGGCCGCCGAGGCCGTGCTCACCGCGCAACTGGCGGCCGAGGCGCTCGACACCAATTGGGTCAAACTCGAGGTGATCGCCGACGAGCGCACCCTGCTCCCGGATCCGATCGAATTGCTCACCGCCGCAGAACAATTGGTCGACGCCGGCTTCATCGTTCTGCCCTACACCACCGACGACCCGATCCTGGCCCGCCGACTCGAGGATGCGGGCTGCGCCGCCGTCATGCCGCTCGGCGCCCCGATCGGCACCGGACTCGGCATCGGCAATCCGCACAGTATCGAGATGATCGTGGCGGCCGCGGGCGTCCCGGTCATCCTCGACGCGGGCATCGGCACCGCGAGCGATGCCGCACTGGCCATGGAACTCGGCTGCTCGGCCGTCCTACTCGCCACCGCCGTCACCCGCGCCCAGCACCCCGCCCTCATGGCCGCCGCCATGAAGGATGCGGTCAATGCCGGTCACCTGGCCCGTCGCGCGGGCCGCATCCCTAAACGCTTTTGGGCCCAAGCCTCCTCGCCGGCCCGCTGAGTCCCCGGCCCCCTCCCGTGCCGTCGCATAGCCAGTGGGCGGCGGTCGGCCGCCGCGGTGCGTGAGCATCATCAGCACAGCGCACGATAGAGCCGAGCGTCGGCCAGGCCAGTCGTGAGCGGGACAGTCGAGTTGGCTGTGGCGGCGCGCTCGGAGTCTGTGCTCGTTAACGGGGGCCACGCTCAGGGGGATTCCCTGATGGCGACTCGGTGCCGACCACATCCCTGATCATCCTCGAGGATGATCGAACTAGGCACCATTTAATGACGCGCACGGCCGCGTAATGAGGAAAGCTGGTCACCATGATCGAGCTGAGAGGCCTGACCAAGCATTTCGGGCAGACTGTCGCGGTTCAAGATCTCTCCTTCACTGTTCGACCCGGACAGGTGACGGGCTTTCTTGGGCCGAACGGCGCCGGTAAATCCACCACCATGCGGATGATCCTGGGGCTGGACAAGCCCACCGCGGGCACCGCGTTGATCAATGGCAAGCCGTACCACGAGCTGGAACATCCGCTGCGCGCCGTCGGCGCGCTGCTGGATGCCAAGTGGGTGCATCCGAACCGTTCGGCGCGCGCCCATCTGCAGTGGATGGCCGCCTCCAACGGCATCGCCATGTCCCGGGTGGACGAGGTGCTGCGGCTGGTCGGCCTGTCCGAGGTGGCGGGTAAGAACGCCGGTGGCTATTCCCTCGGTATGTCGCAGCGGCTCGGCCTGGCCGGGGCACTGCTCGGCGATCCGCCGGTGCTGCTGTTCGACGAGCCCGTGAACGGCCTGGACCCCGAGGGCATCCTCTGGATCCGCCGCTTCATGCAGCGGCTCGCGGCCGAGGGACGGACCGTGCTGGTCTCCAGTCATCTGCTCTCCGAAATGGCCCAGACCGCAGAGCATTTGGTGGTGATCGGACGCGGTCAGCTGATTTCCGATTCGACCACCCAGGAATTCATCGAGCGCGCCTCGGAACAGTCGGTGCGCGTGCGCAGTCCGCAGCTCGAGCAGTTGCGCAGCCTGCTCACCTCCAATGGCATGACCGTCCGGGAGGACGGTGTCGTCGGCCAAGACGGCGCCGCATTGGTCGTGGCCGGCGTGACCAGTGACGCGGTCGGCAAGCTGGCCGGCGCCAACGGGATCACCCTGTACGAATTGGCGCCGCAGCGGGCCTCGCTGGAGGAGGCCTTCATGCGGATGACCGGCGGCGCGGTGCAGTACCACGGCGAAGGCTTCGACCAGGTGATGGGAGGTGCGCTCTGATGGGCGTACTGGCAGCGGAACGGATCAAGCTCACCTCGACCAGGTCGCCATGGTGGTGCTCGGCGATCGTGGTGGTGCTCGCCCTCGGCCTGGCCGCGCTCTTCGCGGCGGTGGCCCGCTCGTCATCGGGCAAGGAGAATGCGCTCGATCTCACCGTGTCCACGGCTGTCGGCGGGATCAGCGGATTCGGCGTAATGGTCCTGATGATCATGGCGACCTTGACCGTGACCAGCGAATACCGCTTCGGCATTATCCGGACCACATTCCAGGCGACACCGCACCGCGCCAAGGTGATCGCCACCAAGGCCGGGCTGGTCGGCGTCTACGGCGCCGTGCTCACTATCGTGCTCGCCTTCGCCGCCTACGCGATCGCCAAGGCAATCGGTGGTGATGCGGCCGACAATCTGACGCTCTCCGACGGCGATGCCTGGCGCGAGATCTACGGCATTCCGATCTATGCCCTGCTCAGCGTGATCCTGGCGGTCGGCATCGGTGTGCTGGTTCGGCAGTCGGCCGCGGCGATTTCGCTGATCGTGCTGTGGCCACTGCTGATCGAGCCGCTGCTCGGCGCATTCGGCAGCTTCGGGCGCAATGTGCAGCCGTTCCTGCCCTTCGCGAATGCGAGCCACTTCTACAGCGCCTCGGAATCGACGGCGAACTGGCACTGGGGACCGTGGGGCGGCCTGCTCTACTTCGCGGCTTTCGTCGCAATTGTCTTCGGCGCCGCACTGGTCATCGTCAACCAACGCGACGCATGATGGAACTACCCGAGTTGCCCTCCCTCGCCGCTCGGGTGATGGGCGCCGACCTTGTCGGGAGGTTCGCGTGCCCCGCGCATCGTCTGCCACTGCCCGGCAGATGATGCGACATCGGCCCGGTGTGCGAATCCCCTTCCACACCGGGTCGGTGCATGTATGGGGACAATCCGGGCGGCGTGTGAACATCCCGGAAACTATGACCTGCACCGCTTCCATCAGGAATCAGCACTGGCTACGCTCGAGGTTCAGCAACCAATGAGTTATCCATTGGCGGACCCGTCGAAGTGCCCGCTCAGTCTGATCGAGTCTGATCGAGGGGGCTCTGGTGGCGACAATAAGTAACCCGCCGACGGTTGGTCGGCTGAGATACGCTCGGGGCGTGACCGAAACACCTTCCGGCGGTGCTGAGCCGGGGATGGGGCAGGAAGACAACGGGGGCGCTCCGTCCGAGGTGACCATACCGTTGGTGCCCGCCGATGCGGACCGATCCGCTCGTCGTCCCGGCTCGGGAATTCGACGCGGGCAGTTCTCCGCCTTGGTGAATGCCGCGAACCAGCGGCCCGACATCATCGGTGTGCTGCGCAAGGCACGCGAACAGCTGCCCGGTGACCCGTCTTTCGGTGACCCGCTTTCGGTTTCGGGTCCAGGCGGCGCCCGCGCGGTGGCCCGCGCGGCGGATAAGTTGGTCGGCGATACGCCGAGCGCGGCTCGGGAAATCGGGTTCGGCGCACTGCAGGTCTGGCAGGCCATGTTGGAGCGCGTCGGTCGCGGTAGAGGTAGCGAAGAAATAACTGTGATGTTCACCGACCTGGTGGCCTTCTCCAGTTGGTCGCTCTCGGCAGGCGATGAGGCGACTCTCGAATTGTTGCGCGGGGTTGCCAAGGCCATCGAGCCGCCGATCGCCGATCGCGGCGGTCAGGTGATCAAGCGCATGGGCGACGGCGTGATGGCCGTGTTCACCTCGGCCGATCGCGCGGTGCACGCCGCCGTGCAGGCCAAACGGAATCTGGCCGACGTCAGTGTGCGCGGTTATCGTCCGCAGATGCGGATCGGTCTGCACACCGGCTCGCCGCGCGAAATCGGTGGCGACTGGCTCGGCGTGGATGTGACGATTGCCGCTCGCGTGATGGAGGCCGGTGGCAATGGCAACACCATGCTTTCGCATGCGACATTGCAGTCCCTCGCGCCGGAGACACTCGACGAACTCGGCTTGTCGGTCAAGCCGTACAGGCGCAGCTTCTTCGCCGCACCACTGAATGGCGTGCCAGAGGATCTGCGGATCTTCCGCCTGTCGTCGAACTGACCTGTGCTGGGTTGTGAGGTGTCTACATCAGCCACGCGACCGCTCCCGCAGCCGCTAGAACAGCGAGCACGACCAGGGCGATGGCGAGTGGGCGGGCGGTCTTCCAGGTGGAGTAGGCGCCGCCGAGCAGGAACCCGGCCAGCGCGAACAGGATGACGGACGACATCTGGTCATTCTGCCTCGCATGCCATCGGCAATTAACAAGCACGCGTGCTTGCTTTTTTCTGGATCGGATGTGATGCTGGACTCCGGAAAGCGGACTCCACCGGCGGCGCAACGCGGCGCGCCGGGACGGTTCGCCGCACAGGAGGGCCTTCCAGCTGATGAGTATGCTGGCCGCCGATCCGGAGCTGATCCGAATCGGCAACTGTTCCGGGTTCTACGGTGATCGGCTCAGTGCCATGCGGGAGATGCTCGAGGGCGGGCAGCTCGATGTGCTCACCGGGGACTATCTTGCCGAGCTGACCATGCTGATCCTCGGCCGGGACCGGATGAAGGATCCCAGCCTCGGCTATGCCAAGACCTTCGTCCGGCAGATCGAGGACTGCCTCGGGCTGGCATTGGAACGCAATGTTCAGATCGTCACCAATGCGGGCGGCCTCAACCCCGCCGGGCTCGCGGAGAAGCTGCGCAAGGTTGCCGCTGATCTCGGACTGGATGCCAAGATCGCGCACGTCGAGGGTGACGACTTGCTCAGCCGGGCGGGCGAGCTCGGCCTCGGGTCGCCGCTGACCGCCAATGCCTATCTCGGTGCCTGGGGCATCGTCGAATGCTTGAATGCTGGCGCGGATATCGTGGTCACCGGCCGGGTCACCGACGCTTCGGTGATCGTCGGACCGGCCGCCGCTCATTTCGGTTGGGGGCGAACCGATTACGACCAGCTTGCCGGTGCCGTGGTGGCCGGACATGTGATCGAATGCAGTACGCAGGCCACCGGCGGCAACTTCGCCTTCTTCACCGAACTGGCCGATCTGGGTCGGCCAGGCTTCCCGATCGCCGAAGTGCGCAGGGATGGCAGCAGTGTCATTACCAAGCACCAGGGCACGGGCGGTGCGGTGACCGTGGATACCGTTGCGGCACAGCTGATGTACGAGATCCAGGGGGCGCGCTATGCGGGGCCGGATGTCACCACGCGGCTGGACCGCGTCGAGCTGAGTCAGGAAGGCCCGGATCGGGTGTTGATCAGCGGTGTTACCGGTGAAGCGCCGCCGCCGCAGCTCAAGGTTTCGCTCAATACCCTCGGCGGTTTCCGCAATGAGATGGAGTTCGTGCTCACCGGACTCGATATCGAGGCGAAAGCCGAACTGGCGCAACGACAGCTGGAGTCCTGGCTGCCGGTGCGGCCCGCGGAACTGACCTGGACCCTGGCGCGGCTCGACCGACCGGATGCCGAAACCGAGGAGCAGGCAAGCGCTTTGCTGCGCTGCGTGGTGCGCGATCCGGATCCGAACAAGGTCGGCCGCTCCTTCTCCAATGTCGCGGTCGAGCTGGCATTGGCGAGCTATCCGGGGACAAACTTCACCAGCCTGCCCGGCAATGGTTCGCCGTACGGCGTGTACACACCGGGATTCGTCGATGCCGCCGAGGTGCCGCATGCCGCCGTGCTGCCGCAGGGCACCCGCGTCGATATCGCGCCCGCGTCGGACACTCAGGAATTGGCGGAGGTGGCCGAGCCGCAACTGCCGGAGCCGTTGCCCGCCAACGAAACTCGTCGAGCGCCACTGGGCGCGATCGCGCTGGCACGCAGCGGCGACAAAGGCGGCAATGCCAATATCGGCGTGTGGGTGCGCACCGATGAGCAGTGGCGCTGGCTTGCGCATACGCTGACGGTGGAGCGGATCAAGGAACTGTTGCCCGAGGCCGCACCGCTCACCGTGACCAGGCACGTACTGCCGAATCTGCGTGCCGTGAACTTCATTGTCGAGGGTCTGCTCGGGCAGGGTGTGGCCTATCAGGCGCGCTTCGATCCGCAGGCCAAGGGGCTCGGCGAATGGCTGCGCTCGCGTCATGTTGATATCCCATTGGAGTTGCTATGAGTCCGTGGAATACGCCGGAACGGCGCGAATTGCGCGCCACCGTAAGGGGTTTCGCCGAGCGAGAAGTTCTCCCGTACCTCGATGCCTGGGAGCGCGACGGCGAGATCCCCCGTGAACTGCACAAGAGGGCTGGCGCACTCGGCCTGCTCGGCATCCAATTCCCGGAATCCGCGGGCGGCTCCGGTGGTGACGGCATCGACGCCATGATCGTATGTGAGGAGATGCATCAGGCCGGTTGCTCCGGCGGCCTGTTCGCCTCGCTGTTCACCTGCGGCATCGCGGTACCGCACATCATCGCCTCGGGCAATGAAGACCTGATCGAGCGCTTCGCACGTCCGACACTGGCCGGGGAGAAGATCGGCTCGCTCGCCATTACCGAACCGGGTGGCGGCTCCGATGTCGGCCATCTCACCACCACCGCGCGCCGCGACGGCGACCACTACATCGTCAATGGCGCCAAGACCTACATCACCTCGGGTGTGCGCGCCGATTTCGT
This sequence comes from Nocardia sp. CA-135398, assembly GCF_050955845.1. Lineage (NCBI taxonomy): Bacteria > Bacillati > Actinomycetota > Actinomycetes > Mycobacteriales > Nocardiaceae > Nocardia > Nocardia sp. CA-135398. The sequence continues at coordinate 723,694 of NZ_CP192084.1, forward strand.
GGTGACCGCCGTGCGCACCGGCGGCCCCGGCTCCGGCGGGATTTCGCTGCTGGTGGTGGAGAGGGGCATGCCCGGCTTCACGGTCAGTCGCAAGCTCGACAAGATGGGCTGGCGGGCCTCCGATACCGCCGAACTGTCCTATGTGGATGTTCGGGTGCCGGTGGAGAATCTGGTCGGCCCGGAGAATTCCGGCTTCTATCAGATCGCCGGTGCCTTCGTAAGTGAGCGGGTCGGACTCGCGGTGCAGGCATATTCGCAGGCCCAGCGGTGCCTGGACCTCACCCTGGACTGGGTGCGCAATCGGGAAACCTTCGGCCGCCCGCTGATCAGCAGGCAGGCCGTGCAGAATACGGTGACCGAAATGGCCCGCCGCATCGACGTGGCCCGCGTCTACACCCGAGATGTGGTGCGGCGCAGCGCCGATGGCGAAACGGATTTGATCGCCGAGGTGTGCTTCGCGAAGAACACCGCCGTGGAGGCGGCGGAATGGGTGGCCAATCAGGCGGTGCAACTGTTCGGCGGCCTCGGCTATATGCGCGAATCCGAGGTCGAGCGGCAGTACCGCGATATCCGCATTCTCGGCATCGGCGGTGGCACAACCGAAATCCTGACCGGACTGGCGGCTAAGCGATTGGGGTACCAGTCTTGACGACATTACGCACCACCCTCGATACCGCATCGCCGGAGTACGCGGCCGCGGCCGAGGCCATGACCACCAAACTCGCCGAGGTGGAGGCCGAATTCGCCAAGGCCATCGCGGGCGGTGGGCCGGATAAGCTGGCCCGGCATCGCAAGCGCGGCAAGTTGACCGCGCGTGAGCGCATCGAACTGCTCATCGACGAGGATTCGCCATTCCTGGAGCTCTGCCCACTTGCCGCGTGGGGCAGCGACTTTCACGTCGGGGCGAGCGTGGTGTGCGGTATCGGCATAGTCGAGGGCGTCGAATGCATGATTGTCGCGCCGGATCCCATGGTGCGCGGTGGCACCTCGAATCCGTGGACGTTGCGCAAGAACCTGCGCATGAACGACATCGTCATGCAGAACCGGCTACCGGTAATCGGGCTCGTCGAATCCGGCGGCGCGGATCTGCCGACGCAGAAGGAAGTCTTCGTGCCCGGCGGACGGATGTTCCGCGACCTCACCAGGGCGTCGGCGGCCGGAATCCCCACCATCGCATTGGTTTTCGGCAATTCCACCGCCGGTGGCGCGTATATCCCCGGCATGTCCGACTACACGGTGATGATCAAGGAGCGCTCCAAGGTATTCCTCGGCGGACCGCCGCTGGTCAAGATGGCCACCGGTGAGGAATCCGATGACGAATCGCTGGGCGGCGCGGATATGCACGCGCGCGTCTCGGGTCTGGCCGATTATCTGGCGGTCGACGAGCAAGACGCCATCCGCATCGGCCGCTCCATTATCAAGCGGCTGAACTGGAAGAAGCAGGGTCCGGCGCCGCGCGCCGAGGTGATCGAGCCGCTGTACGACCAGGAGGATCTGCTCGGCATCGTCCCATCCGATCTGAAGATTCCGTTCGATCCGCGCGAGGTGATCGCCCGCGTGGTCGACGGCTCCGATTTCGACGAATTCAAACCGCTGTACGGCAGCAGCCTGGTCACCGGATGGGCGGAGCTGCACGGTTATCCGGTCGGCATTCTCGCCAATGCGCGCGGCGTGCTGTTCTCGGAGGAATCGCAGAAGGCGACCCAGTTCATCCAGCTGGCCAACCAGTCGAATACGCCATTGCTGTTCCTGCACAACACCACCGGCTACATGGTCGGTAAGGAGTTCGAGCAGAAGGGCATCATCAAGCACGGCGCGATGATGATCAATGCGGTCTCGAATTCCAAGGTGCCGCATATTTCGCTGTTGATGGGCGCGTCCTATGGTGCTGGCCATTACGGCATGTGTGGTCGCGCCTACGACCCCCGGTTCGTCTTCGCTTGGCCCAGTGCGAAATCCGCTGTGATGGGCGGCGCGCAGTTGGCCGGTGTGATCTCGATCGTGGGGCGGGCGGCCGCCGAGTCCAAGGGCCTTCCGTTCGATGAGGAGGCCGATGCCGGGATGCGCGCGATGGTGGAGGCGCAGATCGAGGCCGAATCGCTGCCGATGTTCATGTCGGGTCGGCTGTACGACGACGGTGTGATCGATCCCCGTGATACCCGCACGGTATTGGGAATGGCGTTGTCGGCCATCCACAATGCCCCAGTCAAGGGCGCCGATGGCTTCGGCGTCTTCCGGATGTGAGGGCCACGATGTCTGTCACGAATGTTCTGGTGGCCAATCGCGGTGAGATCGCCCGTCGGGTTTTCGCGACCTGTCGGCGCATGGGAATCGGCACCGTCGCGGTCTATTCCGATGCGGATGCCGCGGCACCGCATGTCGCCGAAGCCGATGCGGCGGTACGTCTTCCGGGGAATACACCCGCGGAGACCTATCTGCGCGGTGAGCTGATCATCGAGGCCGCCTTGGCTACCGGTGCCGACGCCATCCATCCCGGTTACGGATTCCTTTCCGAGAACGCGGAATTCGCCCGTGCCGTGCTGGCGGCCGGACTGGTGTGGATCGGCCCGCCGGTCGAGGCCATCGAGCAGATGGGTTCGAAGGTCGCTGCCAAGAAGTTGATGGATGCGGCCGGAGTCCCGGTGCTCGCCGAACTCGACCCGGCCGAGGTCACCGCGGCGCAGCTGCCGGTACTGATCAAGGCCTCCGCCGGTGGTGGCGGGCGTGGTATGCGCGTGGTGCGCGAACTCGCCGATCTGGAACCGCAGATCGCCGCCGCGCGCAGGGAAGCCGAATCGGCATTCGGCGATCCCACGGTGTTCTGCGAGCGGTACCTGGAGACCGGCCGCCATATCGAGGTCCAGGTCATGGCCGATACCCACGGCACCATCTGGGCGGTCGGCGAGCGGGAATGCTCCATACAGCGCCGTCATCAGAAGGTGGTCGAGGAGGCGCCGTCGCCGCTGGTCGAGCGGATCGACGCCATGCGCGCGCCAGGCCAGGAGGCGGTAGCGGAGCGTGACCACGCGGGGCCCGCGCGCACGGCCGATGGACAGAGCATGCGCGGGCGGCTGTTCGAGGCGGCCGAGCTGGCAACCCGTGCGATCGGATATGCCGGTGCCGGGACCGTGGAATTCCTCGCCGACGAGGCGGGTGAGTTCTTCTTCCTGGAGATGAATACCCGGCTGCAGGTGGAACATCCGGTCACCGAATGCACCACCGGACTGGATCTGGTACGGACTCAGCTCGAGGTCGCGGCTGGCGGCCGGTTGGCTGCCGCACCGCCACCGCTGCGTGGGCATTCGATCGAGGTGCGGCTGTATGCCGAGGATCCCGCGCACGAGTGGCAGCCGCAGAGCGGGACAGTGCACCGGATCGATATCCCTTCGGTGCTGACCGAATTCGATATTCTCGACCGTCCGGGCGTGCGCCTGGACACCGGTGTGGTGGACGGTTCGGTCGTCGGCGTGCACTACGACCCGATGCTCGCGAAGGTCATCTCCTACGCCGAGACCCGCGATGCAGCGGCGCGGCTGTTGGCAACAGCCCTGCAGCGAGCCAAGATTCACGGTCTGGTGACCAACCGCGATCTACTGGTGCGGGTGCTGCGCCATCCCGCCTTCCTGGCCGGGGACACCGATACCGCATTCTTCGAAACGCACGGATTGGATTCGCTCGCAGCGCCTTTGGTGTCCGAGTCCGATGAGAAGCTGTCCATCGTCGCCGCCGCGCTCGCGGATGCCGCGGCGAACCGGAAGGCGGCCGAGGTCGGCGGCGGGTTGCCGGCGGGCTGGCGGAATCTGCCGTCGCAATCGCAGCACAAGTCGTACGAAAGTCGAACCAGCGGAACGCACGACATCGGCTACCGATTCACCCGAACCGGTGTGACGGTTGCGGGTCATGATGGCCTCGAATTGGTGGAAATGGGTCCCGAGCGCGTGGTCCTCTCGGTTCCGGGCGAACGCGGTCTGGTGCGTAGGCAATTCGATATCGCCCGCTACGGCGATCTGGTCTGCGTCGACTCACCGCTCGGACCGGTGTCGGTGCGCAGACTGCCGCGTTTCAGCGATCCGGCCGATCAGGTCGCGCACGGCTCACTGCTCGCGCCCATGCCGGGCAGCGTGATTCGCATCGGCGCCGAGGTCGGCAGCGCCGTCGAACAGGGCCAGCCGATTCTGTGGCTGGAGGCCATGAAGATGGAGCACACCATCTCCGCGCCCGCCGCGGGCGTACTCAGCGCCCTCAATGTCACCGTCGGCCAGCAGGTCGATATCGGCGCCGTGCTCGCCGTCGTCGATCCCACCGAATCCCAGGAGAACTCATGAGTTTCATCGAAACCGAAGAGCAGAAGGCGCTACGGGCGGCGGTCGCCGCGCTCGCCACCAAGTACGGCTTCCGCGATTACGTGCTGCCGAAGGCCCGCAAGAACGAGCCGCTCACCGAATTGTGGGATGAGGCAGGCAAACTCGGCTTCCTCGGGGTGAATCTGCCGGAGGAGTACGGCGGCGGTGGCGCGGGCATGTACGAGCTCGCGCTGGTCATGGAGGAGTTGTCCGCGCAGGGCGCTGGCCTGCTGCTGATGGTGGTCTCACCGGCCATCTGCGGCACCATTATCACCAAGTACGGCACCGACGAACAGAAGCAGCAGTGGCTGCCCAAGCTCGCCGACGGCACCGCCAAGATGGTCTTCGGCATTACCGAACCCGACGCCGGTTCGAACTCGCACCAGATCACCACGACCGCGCGCCGTGACGGTGACGACTGGATCCTCAACGGCCGCAAGATCTTCATCTCCGGCGTGGATCAGGCCGAGGCGGTGCTCATCGTGTCGCGCACCGAGGACCACAAGACCGGCAAGCTCAAGCCGGCGCTGTTCATCGTGCCCACCGACGCCCCCGGGTTCGTCAAGACGCCGCAGGAAATGGACATCATCGAGCCGGACCACCAGTTCACCCTCTTCCTCGATGACGTGCGCCTGCCATCGGATGCCTTGGTGGGCAAGGAAGATGCCGCACTGATGCAACTGTTCGCCGGCCTCAACCCGGAGCGCATCATGGGCGCGGCCATGGCCGTCGGCATGGGGCGCTACGCCATCGACCGTGCCGTCGAATACGCCAAGGAACGCACGGTGTGGAAGACGCCGATCGGTGCGCACCAAGGCATTTCGCATCCGCTCGCCGCGGTGAAGGTCGAGGTGGAGCTGGCCAAGCTGATGATGCAGAAGGCCGCGACCCTCTACGACGCGGGCGATGAGATGGGTGCGGCGGAGGCCGCGAATATGGCGAAATACGCCGCGGCGGAGGCCAGTATCAAGGCACTCGATCAGGCCATCCAGACCCACGGCGGCGCAGGTCTCACCAAGGAGTACGGGCTCGCCGCCATGCTCGCCGCGGCCCGCATCGGCCGCATCGCGCCGGTCAGTCGGGAGATGGTGCTCAACTTTGTCGCCCAGTACTCCCTTGGCCTGCCCAAGTCGTACTGACCCAGAGGAGGTTCGATGCCCGAAACATCCACCGCTCCGTATGTGCGGTACGAGGTGCGCGACGGGTTCGCCACGCTGACCCTCGATTCGCCGCACAACCGCAACGCGCTGTCGTCGCGGTTGGTCGCCGAGTTGCTGCGGGGGCTCGATGACGCCGCGGCCGATCCCGCCGTCCGCGGCATCGTGCTCGCGCACACCGGCAATACCTTCTGCGCGGGCGCGGACCTCACCGAGGCCAGCAATGCCGATCCGGCGGTGGCCGCCGACGAACGCACCCGCGTGATGATCGGTGTACTGCGCCGACTCGTCGAAACGCCGAAGCCGATCATTGCCCGCATCGACGGCAATGTGCGTGCGGGCGGCATGGGCATCGTCGCGGCCTGTGACATCGTGGTGGCCGGTCCCGGCAGCAGCTTCGCACTCACCGAGGTGCGAATCGGGTTGGCGCCGTTCATGATTTCGCTCACCCTGCTGCCGCGGCTCAGTCCGCGCGCGGCCAGTCGTTACTACCTCACCGGCGAGAAATTCGATGCCGATATCGCCGAGCAGATCGGCCTGGTCACGATCACCGCCGACGATCCGGCGGCCGAGGTGGCCCGGCTGTGCGCGGAGCTGCGCAAGGGCTCCCCGCAGGGACTCGCCGAGGCCAAGCGGCTGGTCAATGCGGGCATCCTGGCGGAGTTCGACGGCGCCGCCGAGGAGCTGGCGAATCGTTCCGCGAGCTTCTTCGGCACCCCGGAGGTGCGGGAGGGCATGCTGGCCTTCTTGCAGCGCCGTCCACCGGCCTGGGCAGAATAGCGCCGTGACATCGCCGATGACCATAGCCGCCAGCCTGTTCGGAGCGAGCCGATGGTGACATCCCACGAACCCAAACAGGACCGCAGCCGGGCCACCCGGCAGCGCCTGCTGGAGGCGACCATCGACTGCCTGGCCGAAATGGGCTGGGCGGCGGCCACGGTCTCGGTCGTCGCGGAACGGGCGGGGGTGTCGCGTGGTGCGGCCCAGCATCACTTCCCGACCAGGGAAGACCTGATCACCGGCGCACTCGAGTACATGTTCGACAGCCGCACCCAGCAGGCCAAGGACGAGGCGAATGCGGTGGCGGCGCTGTCCGTCGGGGTCGAGCGCACCGAGGCGGTGGTGGCAGGGCTGGTCGACTCCTACACCAGCCCGCTGTTCAAGGCGGCGCTGCAGGTGTGGACGCATGCGGCCGCCGATCCCGCGCTGCGCGAGCGAATTGTGCCGCTGGAGGCCAAATTCGGTCGCATATCGCATCGGCGGGCCGTGGAAGCGTTGGGCGTGGACGATGCTGATCCGGTCGCCCACCACCTCGTTCAGGCGACCCTCGATATGGCGCGCGGACTCGGGCTGGCCGATGTCCTGACCGATGACTCGGCGCGCCGCAAGCAGATCGTGGCGCAATGGGCGGCCACACTGCACGCCGCATTGACTTCCCCACCGCGCTGAGCCCGTCCCCCTACTGGGGCCGGGCTGTGCCGGGCCGGAGCCGAATTGCCGGTGGAGGTGATCGCCTGGCTGGAGTCGAGTTGCTGGGTCGGAGTCGGGTTGCTGGGCCGGGCTGGCTCGCAAGTGGAGCTGATTGCCTGGCCGAGTCGGGTTGCCGGGCCTGAGCTGAGTCCGCTGGCCGAGTCGGGTTGCCGGGCCGAGCTGAGTCGCCGGGCCCGAGCTGAGCCGCCGGGCGGATCAGGCGTGACTGCTCAGTCCTCGCTGGGATCCTTTGCCGGTGATACGTGTCGGAACCACGCGGCCGTCTCATCCGCGGTGAGCACCCGCTCGAACGTCAGGTCGCCGACCATATTCGGGAAGAAGCGTCCGGCTGGCCAACTGCGTTGGTACGGAGGCGGGTCCAGCACCAGCAGGCGGGTGCCGTCGACGACCGGAATGTCGGAAGGCGTGCCCTCGTTCCAGATCCAGCTGCCATCCGGCGCGACCAGATTGAACGATCCGGTGGTGTGCACCATGCCGGGCATATCGCGGCACATGGCCACCGCCTCCGCCGCCGGTGCCGCACCGGGAATATGTCCGCCGCCGATGAGGGCGTCGGCGAGCAGGGTGTGCAATTGGAAGTTGTCGCCGATGCCGGTCATGCGCATGGCGTAGCCGGTGCCGCTCTCGCGGTGCAGCACGATGACCGGCTCGTCGTCCAGCACGATCAGCGCGTAGCCGAAGCATTTGTCCCACCGGTCGGAGATTTCGCCGAGGGCGTCGTGCCGCTCCCGGATGATTTCGCGACCGGAGTTTCCGAACTTCTGCCGAACTTCCTTGTGCGACAACATGGCCAGCGCCGCCCGGTGCCAATCGTCGAGCGTCCACCACGACAGCGTCGGGGCGAAGCCGAAGTATTCGAACAATTCCGGATCCAGCTCGACCTGCTCCGGATCGGGCGCATCGCCGACCTCGGCGGCCGCCCACAGTTGCGCGAATTCCGTTGCGCTGTCGAGGGATTTGGCGAGGTTCCCGAGTACGCTGGGCGCGCACGCCACCGGATCCGCACCACCCTCGACGCACGCGCCGATGAGGACCGCGATATTCGCTTGCGGTCCCGGCTGTACATCTGTCAGCACACCGGCGAGCAGTTTCCCACCCTGTGCCAACTCCGGCGGAGTCGCCGATTCGTATAGCCGATGCATCTCCCGGTGGGCTTGTTCCTGCGCCGCCGGGTCCTGCGCATGTACCGCGCGTTCGAAGTCGAATACGGCATCAATGAAGCGATCGGTAGTCGAGCTCATACCGGCACGCTAACACCTTGCCGTACAACGACTTTCGTTCGACTAGCAGAGGCCTTGCTGCTGCATGTGCCCTTCATCGACCGCGTAGGAGGTGGAACCGATGAGGACGCCGAGGATACCGCCGATGACCAATCCCGGAATCGCGCCGACGAAGAAAAGCGGCAGACCCGCGATGCCGCCGATGGTCGCGCCGAGCAGACCGCCGACCAGCGTCCTGACCTCGATGGTGTCGCCGGGAGCCAGGCACTGCCCGATGAGGTTGGCCTGCGGGGTCGGTTCGGCTGCCGCGACGATCGGCGCGGTCGCGACCGGTGCGGTCGGCTCCGGTGATTCGCCCGGTGCGGCCGATGCGGTCGAGGCGAAGCCGACGGTGAGCGCGATGGCGACCAGCGCACCGATGACGGTCAGAACGAATCTCGAAATGCTTCTCACGTTTTTCCTGGTGGTTCGAAAGTTGGCGGCAACTGGATCATCATTCCCGGAGTTCCCGGCGTGCGAAAGGGTTTCGGATGAATGTCGCATTAAGAGGATTTCGAGGAAGCAGGTCAAGATATCTCGAGGAACGGTCCGAAACGCCATGTCACACTCGCGCCCCCGGCGTCGTCATCACTGTGAAACCGGAACAACGCAGCGAAACACAGGAGCGGGAATCATGTCGAATATCAAGAAGATCGCGGTGGCCGGAGCGACCGGACGGCTGGGCCGCCATGTGGTGGATGTGCTGAACGAGCAGGGACACGAGGTCGTCGCATTCTCCCGCGCCAACGGGGTGGATATCGAGACCGGCGTCGGGCTCGTGGAAGCACTCGATGGTGTGGACGTCGTCATCGACGCATCCAGCACGCCGTCCGCGGACCAGACCATCGCGACCGAATTCTTCCGGGCCGCGGCCCGCAACCTGCACGAGGCCGGGCAGAAGGCCGGTGTCGAGCGGCTGGTCGTGGTGTCCATTATCGGCATCGACGGATCGCGTGCCGGATACAACGCCGCGAAGCTGGCGCATGAGGCCGCGCTGCTGGAAGGGCCGCTGCCGGTACAGATTCTGCGGGCCGCCCAGTTCCACGAGTTGGTCGAGGTGATGATGCAGTGGGGAACCCAAGGCGACGTCGCCTATCTCCCGAAGATGCGCACCCAGCTGGTAGCGGCGCGTGCGGTGGCCGAGGCGCTCGTGGAATTGGCGGTGAATCCGCTGCCGGACTCGATCGACCGGCCCTTCCCGGAGATCGCGGGTCCGCAGCCGGAGACGATGGCGGGTGCGGCCGGGCTGCTCGCGGCAAAGCTCGGTGCGCCCGCGCGGGTCATCGAGTCGAGTGATCCGGCGAACCCGGATCGCGAGCAGTACGAGAACGGTGGGCTGCTGGCGGGCGCGCATGCCGAGTTGGCGGGTCCGACGTTCGCCGAGTGGCTCGAAGCGACATACGCGTGAGCACAACGCAATTCGCCCGGTGCGTGGCCACCGGGCGAATTGCCGTGCGCGTCAGTCCCACAGTGGTTTTCGGGACCCGCACCCCGATGCGGGGCTCCCCGAGGTGGTGCGGATCCCGCCACAGTGGATCAGTGGGCGGCGGTCAGGTCGTAGAGGGTGATGCCGTCGACTTCGGTCGCGGTGAAGTGCTCTTCCACCCACTTGCTGATCTCGCTGCTGGTGCCGGAACGGCCGAAACCGAATCCGCCGTCCTCGCCGCCGCGATTGCCGCTGCCGATGAAGTAGTGGATCTTTCCATCGGCGACATACTGCTCGAACTGGTCCAGTGTCGGCGACGGATCGCTGCCGTTGAAGCCGCCGACCGGCATGACCGGTAGTTCGGTGGCCAGCTGGAATCCGGCGGCACTGTTGGAGCCGGTGGCGGCGGCGACCCAGGTGTAGTCGGAGCCATTGTTTTCCAGCAGTGCGATGACCTTCTCGCTCGGTCTGCTCGCGCCGAGCAGACCACCGGCCGGGCCGCCCATCATCGGATTGCCTGCTTCGCTGGTCCCTCGCTCGCCACCCTGAACGCCGTTGCGTGCGGGGCCATTCGTGTTGCGGCCATCCGCATTTCGTCCACCCGGCATACCGCCACCGAAGCCGCCTTCGGAGTTGGCTTCGGCCCAGGGCGGAGGAGGTCCGAACATTCCGAACCGCCCGACATTCGGTCCCGCCGACGGGATCCCGCCCTCGTGTCCGGTGGAAATGGTCTGGGCGGAATATGCGACGGGCCCGGCCAATCCGGTGAATGCGGCGGCCAACGCCGCGACCAGCGCCAGCTTCCGTGGTGCGGGCAGCAGCACCGCGATCGCCGCGAGCACACCGATCACCAGCACCGCCCAGCGCAGCCACGGCACGAAGCTCGAACTGCGCGACAACAACATCCACGAGGTCGCCGTGGTCAGGCCGACCGCGAGCCCCGCGAACAACCGGACCCACAGCCGGTGCCGATCCCGCCACAGCTGAACCGCGCCGATACCGACCAGTGCGGCGACCGCCGGAGCCAGCGCCACCGTGTAGTACTGGTGGAAGATGCCCGCCATGAAGCTGAAGGTCAGCCCGGTCACCAGCAGCCAGCCACCCCACAGGATCAGTGCCGCGCGCCGTACGTCGGTGCGAGCAGCCTTGCCGCGCAACAGAATTCCCGCGACGAGTGCGACCGATGCGGCGGGGATGAGCCAGGCGATCTGACCGCCCTGCGCCGGTTCGAACATCCGGGTGATCCCGGTGCTGCCCCACATGCTGCCACCGCCGCCGCGCGGCATATCGCCACCGCCAGGCGTGACGCTGCCGCGTTCGTTGCCGTTCAACCGGCCGAGACCGTTGTAGCCGAGGGTGAGCTCGACGATCGAATTACCGTGCGACCCACCGATCCACGGCCGCGAAGATGCGGGCCATAGTTCGACCGTGAGCAGCCACCAACCCGCCGCGACGATCATCGACAATCCCGCCGCGAGCAGCTGCACGATCCGCTTGCCGAGCTTGGGCGGACCGGCGAACAGATAGGTCAGCGCCAGTGGCGGCACCACCAGCAGTACCTGCAATTGCTTGGTGAGGAACCCGAATCCGATGAAGACACCGGTGAGCACCAACCAGCGGGTGCGCCCGTCCTCGACCGCCCTTGTCATCGCCCAGGCCGCCGCGACCATCAGGAAAACCAGCAGCGCATCCGGGTTGTTGAACCGGAACATCAGTGCGGCGACGGGCGTCACCGCGAGCGCCAGTCCGGCAATGAGCCCGGCCGCCGGGCCGAAGGGCCTGCGCACCGTCGCCCACACCAGTGCCACCGAGGCGACGCCGAGCAGTACCTCCGGAATCAGGATGGTCCAGGAATTCAGTCCGAACGCCCGCACCGATAGTTCCATCAGCCACAGCGAGGCCGGTGGTTTGTCGACGGTGATCGAGTTCGCGGCATCCGAGGAGCCGAAGAAGAAGGCCTTCCATGACTTCGAACCCGCCTGCACCGCGGCGGAATAGAAGGAATTCGCCCAACCGCTGGCGCTGAGGTTGCACAGGTATGCGATTCCGGTCCCGAGCAGCAGTGCGGCCAATGCCGGGTATTCCCAGCCGATCTCGCGTATGCGGCGCGATCGCGACGGTACCGCTGTCGACGGTGGCGTGAGCGTAGCCGTCACTGCTGTCCGCCCTCGGTGACCAGCGCCGTGCGGGTGGCCGTCGGGTTACGGAAGACCCAGCGCAGGCCGACGAATCGGATCAGCGTGGCAATGAGATTGGCAACCACAAGTACGAACAATTCCAGATGCACGGCGGCATCGGGGGCCCATCGGTGCAGGGCGAACAACGAGCCGCTGGTGACCAATAGGCCGAAGCCGAATATCAGCAGACCTTGGAATTGATGCGACACCACGCCATTCGAGCCACGCACCCCGAAGGTGAAGGCACGATTGGCGGCGGTATTGCCGACCGCGGTGATCAGCAGCGCGACGAAGTTCGCGACCTGTGCGCCGGTCATGGGCTGCAACACCAGGTACAGCAGCATATAGGCGAGCGTGGAGACGACGCCGACTATCGCGAACCGCACCATCTGCCCGACCATCCCCAACGGCACACCGGGCACCAGTGGTTCCCGCCCGACCGAGCGGCGCAGCTCGTCCAATGGCAGCGCACCGGTCGTCAGCCCGCGCAGCAGTCGCCATACGCCGAGCAGGTCCTTACGCGCGGTATCGATGATGTCGACCCGGCTGTCCGGATCGTCGATCCAGTCGACCGGCACCTCGTGTATGCGTAGCCCGACTCGCTCGGCCAGCACCAAGAGTTCGGTATCGAAGAACCATTCACCGTCTTGCACGAGCGGCAGCAGCCGCCGCGCCACATCGGTGCGCATCGCCTTGAAACCGCACTGCGCATCCGAAAAGCGTGCCTGCAGTGACGCTTTCAGGATCAGGTTGTAGCAACGCGAGATGAACTCGCGCTTGGGGCCGCGCACCACCCGCGACGCCGCGTCGAGCCGGGTGCCGATAGCCAGATCGGAGTGGCCCGAGATCAGCGGAGCGACCAAGGGCAGCAGCGCATTCAGGTCGGTGGACAGATCCACGTCCATGTAGGCGACGACCTGGGCGTCGGAGTGCTCCCACACCGCGCGCAGTGCGCGGCCACGGCCCTTGGCGTCGAGGTGCACGACCCGCACGTCATCGAGTTCGTCCGCGAGCAGCTGGGCGACCTGCATGGTGTCATCGGTGCTCGCGTTGTCGGCTACGGTGATCCGCGCCGGGAACGGGAATCCGTCACGCAGGTAGGCGTGCAGCCGCCGCACGCAGATGCCCAGGTCGGCCTCTTCGTTGTAGACGGGGATCACGACGTCCAGCACGGGCGTGATCACCTTTTCGGTCATTTCCGCCCGGTGCGCGGCGGTCGTCGATTCGGTCATGGTGACCACCCTCGCGAACCGCGCTGGACCCTGGCTGGGCCCTACCTGTGAGGTTCCTGGGGACCGCGGCTAGCGCAGCCGCCGAACCCGCAGCACGGTGTCGGTACGCAGCCCCACCTGCCCCTCCGGCCCGGTAATTTCCCGCTCGACCGCATCCTTGGTCTCGACGCTCCAATCCGCCCCGAGCGCGAGGCCGTCGAGCACCTCATCCATGGTCGGAAAGTGCACGTCATGGCGGTCCTCGATAAACGAAGGCCAACCCGCATGCCCCGCGATCAGCAAAACCCCGCCGACGCCCACCGCCTCCGCGGCCCGCCGCAAAACCTTGGTCCGCTCGTCGTCCTGCGCCACCGGTGAATGAAAGAACTGCGCCGAAACCAGATCGAACTCTCCGTCCGGAAACGATTGCGCCAGATCATGTTCGGCGAACGTGATGCGCTCCCCGACACCGGCCTCGTCGGCATGCGCCGCCGCTCGCCGCAGCGCTGTCACGGACACATCGACCGCGGTGACCCGCCATCCCCGCGCCGCAAGCCAAACAGCGTCCGCACCCTCACCGCAGCCGAGGTCCAATGCCGTCCCCGGCTCGAGCTCCGCCGCCTCACGCACCAACAGCGGATTGGGCTTCCCGGTCCAAATCTGATCTCGATCCTGATAGAACCCCTCCCAGAACTCTTGGGTGCCGGTTGCGGTGCCCTCGCTCATGTGTCGCACTCCCATCGATATCGCGTATCTCGACCCTGTTCGCATCATGTACGCCCGGCCCGCGACAACGCCAACTTCGTTGCCGTTTCGGCAACCGCGTCCGCCGAGGCGCGCGGCGGAGGTTGGTACGGTCGGATTCGTGATGCGCAGTGGGCGGGGAGTAGATGCGGGGACGCCCAGGCGGGTCGATGCACGGACCGAGCGGTGGCGCGAGCACCGGGTAAAGGTTCGGGCGGAGTTCGTGGATGCGGCGTTTCGGGCGCTGGACAAATTCGGGCCCGAGGTGAGCATGGGGGATATCGCGAAGGAGGCCGGGGCGGCCAAGCCTAAGCTTTATCGGCACTTCGAGGACAAGACGGATCTGTACAACGCGATTGTCGACCGGGTGCGCGACGTGCTGTGGGAGCGGATAGTTTCCAGCGCCGATCTGACCAACGATTCGGCGCGCGAGTTGATTCGACGGGGCGCGGCCGAATATGTGCTCGTGGTATCCGAGCACCCCAATGTCTTTCGGTTCATGCTGCACAGCCATTTCACGCAGCGGGCCGATGAATCCGAGCGGGCACTGCAGTCGGCTCGACAATCGGCCAAGCGGGCCGCCGATCTGTTCACCGGACTGCTCGCCGACAAATCCGTCGAAGTGTCCAGCGTCGAACTCGTCAATTATTCGGTGTTCGGTGCGGTGGCCTCGGCCACCGACTGGTGGCTGGGCGCGAACCGGCTACAGGCACACACCATGCCCAGCGAGAAATTCATCGTCTACCTGGCCGAGATCATCTCCGCACTGGCCGAGGCCAATGCGCGGCTCAACGGCATCCGCATCGACGCCGACCAACCGCTGCACCTCGCATTCGCCAACGACTGATCTGTACCCACCGGTGGCACCGACCGCGAGCGCGCCATCAGCGGTCGGCTCCCGCATCCACTCCCGCATCCACTTCGAACCACATCGTTCTCGTCGACCGCATCATCGAGGCCAACGGTGTCTGCGATGCCCACAGTATGACCCCACCCACCGACAAGTTTCGGCGTCGCGGCTGTCAGGAGTGGGAGAGCCGCCAGAGCGGGGAGACGGGGCCGTGGCCTGCGCCGAGGTCGTATGAGGCGGCCAGACAGCGGTAGGTCCAGTCCTTGGCGAATTCGACGGCATCGGGAACCGAGTAACCGTTGGCGAGGGCGCATGCGATGGCCGCGGCCAAGGTGTCGCCGCCGCCGTGGTCGTTGCCGGTGGTGATTCGCGGCGCGGTGAATTCCAGGAAACGATCGCCGTCGAAGAGCAGATCGGTGCTCACCGTCGAGGACCGCAGATGGCCGCCCTTGACGATCGCCCATTGCGCCCCGAGCTTGTGCAGCGCCTGCGCCGCCTGCCGCGCCGATGCATCGTCGGTGACCTCGATTCCGGTGATCAGCCGTACCTCGTCGAGATTCGGCGTCACCACCGTGGCCAGCGGAATCAGCGTGTGCCGCACCGCGTCCAGCGCCTCCTCGTGCAGCAGCGGATCGCCGTGCATGGATGCCGCGACCGGATCCACCACCAACGGCGTCCGATCCCTGCCGATCCCCACTTCCTGACACACCGCCGCGACCGACTCGATGATCGCGGTCGAGGCCAACATGCCGGTCTTGGCCGCGCCGACCCCGATATCCCCGACCACGGCCCGCACCTGATCGGCCACGACCTGCGGCGGAATCTCGTGGAACCCGCTCACCCCGACCGAGTTCTGCACCGTCACCGCGGCCACCGCCACACACGCGTGCACCCCGCACAGGGCCATGGTCCGCGAATCGGCCTGAATGCCCGCGCCGCCACCGGAGTCGGTCCCGGCGATAGTGAGGACGCGAACCGGGGTCTGCCCATCGGGCACGAGCGGCAGGAATTTCACATCCCAGACCCTACTCAGCGTCGCCCCGACCATTCCGATCTGCCCGATCGCATACCTGTGCAGCGCATAGGTATGCGCGTTGGATCGGACGAATGTCCCTCACCTTGCACTGGTTTCTGCCAACCGATGGCGGCAGCTGCGATGTCGTCGGCGGTGGTCACGGTGCGTACGCAGCGAACTCCGCGGGCGACCGTCCGCCCAGGGTGGAACACTTCGGCCAGATCGCGGCGGCCGCCGAGGCGCTCGGCTTCGACGCGGTCCTGACCCCGGCCGACGTGTGGTGCGAGGACGAGTGGCTCACCACCGCGTGCTATGTCCGCACCGGCACCGTGCGGAAGCACCGAGAGCTGGAAGTCGTGTCGTCCTGATGGCGGTATCCACCGAACCGGTCCGCGTGCACCGCTTGACCCGAAATCTATTGCCGCTGTTGTCGGTTGCCGTCTTCCTCAGCGTGTGGCAACTCGTCGCCGCAGCCGAGATCTGGAACGAAACCTTTGTGCCGCATCCGATTACGGTGTGGCGGGCGGCCATCGACCTCTCGACCACGCACGATGGCGTCCGCGGCTATCAGGGCTATCTGCTGTGGGAGCACCTGTATATGACACTGCGCAGGGTGCTCGCGGGCGTCGTGGTCGGTGTCGCTATCGGCGTTGCGCTGGGTGTGGCCATGGGCACCATCGGCTGGCTGCGCGGCATTCTCGAGCCGTGGCTCACCTTCCTGCGGACCCTGCCGCCGCTGGCCTACTTCTTCCTGCTGGTGATCTGGCTCGGCATCGATGAAGCGCCGAAGGTGACCCTGCTGGCCCTCGCGGCACTGCCCGCGGCGGCGATTGCCACCACGACGGCAGTGGCGGCGGCGCCGATCGGATTGGTCGAGTCCGCGCGAGCGCTTGGCGCGACCCGTACGCAGGTGATTCGCGATGTGGTGTTCCCGGCCGCGCTGCCCGAGACCTTCACCGGTGTGCGGCTCGCGGTCGGCATGGCGTATTCGTCGGTGGTCGCCGCGGAGCTGTTCAACGGCCTGCCCGGCATCGGCGGCGTGGTGAAGGACGCGAGCAATTACAACAACACCCCTGTTGTGCTGGTCGGCATTGCCGCGATCGGGATTTCGGGATTGGTCATCGATGGCCTGCTGCGCGCGGTGGAACGCCGCGCGGTGCCGTGGAGAGGAAAGATATGAGTTACCAGTCGTTTTCCAGACGCGTCCTGCGCGCGGTGGCCGCGGCCGTCACCGGAGCGGTGGCCTTCGCCGGATGCGCCGTCGACCACTCCGGCACCGACGACAGCAAGCCGACCATTCGCATTGCGTACCAAAGCTTTCCGAGCGGCGACCTGGTCGTGAAGAACAATCGGTGGCTGGAGACCGAACTGCCCGGCTACAACATCAAATGGACCAAATTCGACTCCGGCGCCGATGTGAACACCGCCTTCATCGCCAAGCAGGTCGACTTCGGCGCATTGGGTTCCAGCCCGGTCGCCCGCGGTCTGTCCGCGCCGCTGAATATTCCGTACCAGGTCGCCTTCGTGCTCGATGTCGCGGGCGACAATGAAGCGTTGGTGGCGCGCAATGGAACCGGCATCGAATCGATCGCCGACCTGAAGGGCAAGCGCATCGGCACCGCCTTCGCCTCGACCGCGCACTACAGCCTGCTCGCCGCGCTGGATCGAAACAGGTTGAGCGCCAATGATGTCAAGCTCGTCGATCTGCAACCCCAGGCATCGCTGGCGGCCTGGGAGCGCGGCGATGTCGATGCCGTGTACACCTGGCTGCCCACCCTGGACCAGTTGCGCAAGACCGGCAAAACCCTGATCACCAGCCGGGAACTCGCGACCGCTGGCAAACCGACCCTCGACCTGGGCGTGGTCTCCAAGGAATTCGCCGAGGCCCATCCCGATGTGGTCGATACCTGGCGCAAGGTGCAGGCACGAGCCCTGGACACGATCAAGAACCGCCCCGACGAGGCGGCGAAGGCGGTATCGGCCGAAATCGGTCTCAGCACACAGGATGCCGCGCAGCAGTTGGGGCAGGGCGTATTCCTGACCACGGAACAGCTCACCTCCAAGGAGTGGCTGGGCACCGAGGGCGCGGTCGGCGATATCGCGGTGAGTCTGCATAGTGCGGCCGAATTCCTGGTGGCGCAGAAGCAGATTCCGGCCGCGCCGTCGCTGGAGGCGATTCGGGACGGCATCTATGTCAAGGGATTGCCCAGTGTCCTCGGCAGCTGAAGAACTCGCGGTGCCGGCTCGAGCGCCGATCACCGAGGGCGGCATCGGAATTCGCAATGTCTCGCACCGCTACGGCCGCGGCGCGCAAACGGTCACCGCGGTCGGGCCGATCGATCTCGATGTGCCGCCGGGCGAATTCCTCGTCCTGGTCGGCGCGTCCGGCTGCGGTAAGAGCACCCTGCTTCGCCTGATCGCGGGCTTCGAAACCGCGACCGAGGGCAGTATCGAGGTCTCCGGCGCGACACCGGTGCCAGGTAGATCCGGCGGCATGGTCTTCCAGCAGCCGCGGCTGTTTCCATGGAAGACCGTCGGCGGCAATATCGATCTGGCACTGAAATACGCAGGCGTGCGGCGTGATCGGCGGGCCGAGCGCCGAGCGGACCTGCTGCACCGGGTCGGCCTCGACGGCACCGCGGACCGCCGGATCTGGGAAATATCCGGCGGACAACAACAGCGCGTCGCGATCGCCCGAGCACTCGCGGCCGAGCACGCACTGCTGCTGCTCGACGAACCATTCGCCGCACTCGACGCCCTCACCAGGGAACGCCTGCAAGACGATCTGCGCCGCGTCGGACAGGGACGCACCGCGGTCTTCGTCACCCACAGTGCGGATGAGGCGGCCTTCCTCGGTTCGCGGGTGGTGGTGCTCAGCAAACGGCCGGGGCGGATCGCCCTCGATCTACCGGTCGACCTGCCGCGCACCGGTGCCGACGCGGATGAACTGCGCGCCTCCCCTGAGTTCGCCGCACTGCGCCGCGAGATCGGGCTCGCGGTGAAATCCGCGGCCGCCTGAACCCAATTAAATGAAAACCATTATCATTAAGGTGTGACCACTTCACCGACTCCTGACCTGCTGCCCGTCACCGTGCTCTCCGGCTTCCTGGGCGCGGGCAAGACGACTCTGCTCAACCACATCCTGGCCAATCGGGACGGTCGCCGCGTCGCGGTCATCGTCAATGACATGAGCGAGGTCAATATCGATGCCGCGCTCGTCGCCGGTCAGGGCCATCTCGATCGCACCGAGGAGAAGCTGGTCGAACTGACGAATGGCTGCATCTGCTGCACACTGCGCGAGGATCTGATCGAGGCGGTGGGCAAACTCGCTCGCGCGGGCCGCTTCGATCAGCTGGTCATCGAATCAACGGGCATTTCCGAGCCGATGCCGGTCGCCGCGACCTTCGACTGGGAATTCGAGGACGGCTTCAAACTCGGCGATATCGCTCGCCTGGACACCATGGTCACCGTGGTGGACGCCTCGACCTTCCTCGCCGAAATCGCCCGCGGGCAGGGCCTCGCCGAGCGGAATCTCGAAGCGGGCGAAGGCGATACGCGCACCATCGCCGACCTACTCGTCGATCAGGTCGAATTCGCCGATGTCCTGCTGATCAACAAGACCGACCTGGTCAGCACTGCTGCCGCCGGAACCGTGGAAGCGACTGTGCGACGACTGAATCCGCGCGCCCATGTGCTGCGCACCGAGAATGCAGCGGTGGATCTCGCGGAGGTCCTCGCGACCGGCCGCTACAACCCCGTCGTCGCCGCCGAATCCGATGGCTGGGCCGAGGAACTGGCGGGCGGCCACACCCCGGAAACCGAGGAATACGGCATCCGCAGCCTCACCTACACCGCCGAGCGTCCCTTCCACCCCGAACGCCTCGCCGATGCCCTCACCCAACTCCGAGGGCTGTTGCGCAGCAAGGGTTTCTGCTGGTTCGCCAGTCGCCCCGAACTCGCCGCCATCTGGTCCCAAGCCGGTCCCAACCTGACCTTCGAACCCGCCGCCTGGTGGTCCGCCCTGGAAGTTCCCGCCGGCCAGGAAATCGTCTTCATCGGCATCAAACTCGACACCACCCACATCCGCGCCCTCCTCGACGCCGCCCTCCTCACCGACGACGAACTCAGCGCGGGCCCCACCACCTGGACCACCTACCCCGACCCCTTCCCCGCCTGGGGCGCCCTCCACCAGCACTGACCTGGACGACTGCTCACCATGCATCCATGCGGGCAAACGTCGAGAGCGCCCCGCCACCACCGCATTCTCGGTCACTAGTTGGAGATGCCGGGGGACTGGTGGGTGTAGGTGGGGTCGGTGAGTTGGGTGAGCATGAAGGCGGCGATGTCGGCGCGGGAAATTTTGAGGGACAGGCCCTTGGCGTCGGCGGGGAAGCCCTGGCGGTAGGCGTCGGTGCGCGGGCCGTCGGTGAAGGCGCTCGGGCGGACGATGGTCCAGTCCAGGTTGCTGGCGCGGACGTATTTTTCCTGCTCGACGTGGTCGGCGTAGGCCTCGCGCAGCAGCATCCCGAACATCACGTACTTCCAGAGGAAGTTCAGGTTGCCGCGGCTGTCGCCGACACCGAGAGTGGTCTGGCAGATCAGGCGCCGCACCCCGGTCCGGTTCATCGCCTCGAGTACCGCGCGGGTGCCCTCGGCCCGGATGACGCCCTTACGGCCCGCGCCCAGCGAGATCAGCACCGCGTCCTGCCCGACCACGGCCCGCTCCACCGAATTCGTATCGAGTACATCGCCCTCGACGATGTGCAGCCGCTCGTGCCGCTGCTGCACACTCGCCGCATTGCGAGTAAAAGCGGTGACCTCGTGGCCCTGTTCGAGCGCCTGCTCGACGACCAGCCGACCGACGGTGCCGGTGGCTCCGAAGACTGCGATGCGCATGATGTTCTCCTGTGTTGGAAGTTGTTGAGCTGTTGGTGAATCCAGTACATCAACGGAGAACGAGACGAACCATGGCCGTGCGTCTCGAAGACATACGCACGTGTCTGAGCCCGCGCCCCGAAATCGGGACGCGGGCCGACGATCAGCGGTACTGCGCGAAGAACTCGGTGATCTCACCGGCCATCAAAGCGGGCGCGACGTGGTGCAGGTAGTGGGTGTACACGTCATGGGTCTTCCAGGACACGATATTGGCGTGATCGCGGTCCGCGAACCGGCGGATCCCGTGGAAATCACCATTCGATCCGGACAATGCCAGCGGGACCGTGGTCGGTTCGGTCGGCTGCTCCGCCTTGGCCTTCTCGAAGTAGTGCCGAATCGCGGAGCCGGCGGTGCCGGTGAGCCAATGGATCGCGATATTGGTGAGCACGAATTCGTCGTCCAGATCCGGACCGAGCAGCTGGCTGTTCCAGCCGATCAGCCCGGTCGGCGAATCCATCAGCGCATGCGCCAGCGTCTGCGGCTGCTGCGACTGCAGGATATTGAAGCCCATCTTGTTTTTGACGAACCAATCCAGCGTCGCCAGCGACTGCTGCTCGTCCTCGGTGAGGTCGGCCAGTTCCGTCGGATCGCCGGACGGGAACGAGTACACCTGCGAAACCTGAATGCCGACAACGTTTTCCGGCGCTACCCGCCCGAGTTCCGGTGAGATCTGCGCACCACCGTCATTGCCTACGGCGCCGTACTTCGCATACCCGAGCCGCCGCATCAGCTCGGCCCAAGCCTTGGCGATGCGCTGATCGTTCCAGCCGGATTCCGTTGTCGGACCGGAGAATCCGTAGCCCGGCACCGACGGAATGACCAGATCGAATCCGGCCGCCGTCAACGGCTCGATGACACCGAGGAATTCGACGAACGTGCCCGGCCACCCGTGGGTCAGGATCAGCGGAAAGGCATTGTCCTGCTGCGACTTCACGTGCAGGAAGTGGATGTTCTGACCGTCGATCTCGGTGCTGAACTGCGGGTAGGCGTTCAGTTTCGCCTCGACCTCGCGCCAGTCGAACCCGTCGCGCCAGTAGTTCACCAGATGCCGCACCCGATCCACGCTCACCCCGTAGGTGTCATCCGAACCCGGAATCTGATCCGCCCAGCGGGTACGGGCCAGCCGGTTCTGCAGGTCGTCCAGCTCGGCTTGGTCGATCTGGATGGTGAAGGGGGTGATGGCGTTCATCTCTACTCCTTGTGAAACGGAATGCTTCGTTCTGTTTAAACGGTATCAGAACGGATCATTCCGTTTCAAGTGCTAATCTGAACTCATGCCGAAAACATCCGATGCCCCAGCTCGGAAGGGTCTGCCCGGGCGCAAGGCGCAGGCCGCCCGCAATGACGGGCTCATCCTCGAGGCCGCCCGCGCGGTCTTCCTCGCCGATGCCAATGCCCCCATCGCCGCCGTCGCCGAGCGCGCGGGCGTTGGCATCAGCGCCCTCTATCGCCGCTATCCGAGTAAGGAGGTGCTGCTGCGCACCCTCTGCCATGAGGGTCTGCGTCGCTATAACGCCGAAGCCGATGCGGCACTGGAGGATTCGGATGGCTGGCGCGGCCTGGTCGGGTTCCTGGAGCGGGTGGTCGACGCGGATGTGCACTCGCTGACCGTGCATCTGGCAGGCACGTTCACACCGGACGATTCGATGCTCCCGGACGTCACGCATTCGGGTGAGGTCACCGAAGAACTGGTGCGGCGTGCACACGCTTCCGGTCGGCTGCGTGCTGATGCCAATGCCAACGACCTCGGTCTCGTCCTGGAATCCTGCGCGGCCATCGCCATGCCGGACCAGGCCCGAACCGCGGAACTACGCAGGCGCGTGCTCGCCATGCTGATCGCGGGGCTCTCGGGAAAAGGTGAACTGCCCGGTCCACCGCCGGAGGCGGGCGAATTCGCGTGGCGCTGGAAACCGCGCTTGTGACCGGGACATCAGGCGTGCTTGTTGCCGGTGGATGTCCAGGATGCGTCGGGCCGTGCGAGGGGTTGGATCGCGCGGCCGTCGACCCATGCGGTCCAACCGTTGTTGCAGGCGATATGCGCCCAGTCCCCGGCGCGGCCGAGGATCTGGAGTTCGACGCCGGGATCGATGCTGGTGAGAGGGCCGAGGCTCGGATCGGGTGCGGCCCATGCGTCCAATCCGCCCTCGGGTACCAGGTGGGTCGGGTACCAGGGTGCGGCGAGGGGTTCGATGGCGCGGCCGTCGACCCATCCGGTCCAGCCGTTGTTGCAGGCGATATGCGCCCAGTCGCCGGAGCGCTCGAGGATCTCCAGTTCGACCCGCGGGTCGATGTGGGCGACGGGCGGCCGCGTCGAGTCGGGATCGGCCCATGCGGGCATGCCGTTGTCGGGCACCTGGTGGGTCGGATGAAACGCCGCTGTGCCGCCGCGCTCGACCACCGGCACGACCTCCGTGGGTACGGCGGACGCGTCGAATGCCGGTATGCCACCGGCGAACGGCTTGACCACCGCGGGATCCAGCACATCTCGCACCAGACGGAGCGCGACTTCGGTTGTGGTCTCGAACAATTCGACACGTGGATTGCGTGCCGTCAGCCCGCTCCACACCGCGAACCGGGTCGTGAATGTGGAACGGAACACCGTGAAATGGGCGAGCGCGTCCTTTTTCGTTGCCGCACCGGTCATTACGGCTATGCTCCCGATCGTCAACAGCTGACCGAACGACCGCGCCACGGCGGTCCCGGCATCGGTGAATCGATAGCTACCGAGCGCCTCCAGTCGGACCAGGCCGAGCAACGCCAGCCGCGCCAGTCCTTCCGGCATCCGACCGGCCGCCGCCGCGAGCGATACCGGTGCGGCTGCCTGGGTGGCGGACAAGGCCCAACGGGTGTCGCCAGAGGCCAGTCCCTTGGCGAGTTGCTCCTCCAGCTCGAGTGCCCGCAACTCCAGCGGTCCGGGCGCGACGTTTCGACGCAGGACCCCGGCCAGGCGGGCCTCTTGGGCCGCATCGGCGGCGGCGAGCAGTGCGGCGAATGCGATGAGATCGAGGTCGATCGGCGGTGATGCGAATCCGGGGCCGTAGGAGCTGAGATCGAGCAGTTGGTCGACCAGCGAGGTGGCCTGGGTGAGCGTCGGCACGATGGTGAAATCGAAGCCGTCGTCGCCGGTTCCGGCCTGCATGACGAAGGTGTCGTCTTCGTCCCCGCGCAGCACCAGCGCCGCTATCCAGTCGTCCTGCCCGACGTGGTTGGTGGTGATGGATGTGGTGTGGGCGGGATCGGCGGCGATCCGCAGTGCTCCCGCCGCGGGTCCGGTGAGTCGGTCGTCCGCTTCGAGCAGTCCGGTGTCCCGCAGCGTCGCTACCGGGTCGTCCGGCGGGGTCGTCAGCGGCAGGGCGGACTGCGGTCCCGGCTTCAGCCCAGCGATGGACACGGCCGCGGCGAGTTGGTCCGGGGCCAGTCGGAAGCGCATCAACATCGTCGACTCCTTCCCGCGCCCTGGCCGCTGCGCGACAGCGGCTCGGTGGGCATTACCGCACCGTCCTGGCTGCGCAGGATGCCGCGGCGGCCGAAGAAGCCCAGGTACGGGCGCTCGCGCACCTTCGTCGGCAACCGCAACGCCCGGTCGCTCCAGGCCGGTAGCGGCGCGACCGCAAGCACGCCGAGCAGGGCGCAAAATTCAGCAAGACCCGGACCGCGAACCATTGCGCGAGTGGTATCGGTCGCCGGGCCCGGTGTCCGCGGTGCGCGGTTTGCTGCCGGGTGTCCAGTCATCAGGGTTCTTGGGTCGACCGAATCACATTTATGGTTTCACATGCGGCGATTGCTCAGCAACATGCCGTTCGGTGGTCTCGACCTGCGCAGTTCGGATCCGGTCGGCGGCGCTTCAGCCTTGGTCCGCATCTGCCGCGCAACCCGATCCGGCTGTACGGGCGCGGCGGGTCGCAGCCGAGCTAGCGCGGTCCCAGGAACAGCGTTTGGGTGCTTCGGCCGAGCGGGCCCTTTTCGTCGAAGAGCGCCGACTCGGCCAAGCCGATGCCGTGCGGTTGGGGATAGGTGGCGGCATCCAGGCAGACCCATTCGCCGACCGGCTGTCGGTGCAGGGTGACCGTGAGATCGGTATTGATGAACAGGTATTGGTTCCAATCCAGCACCCGGCTGACGCCGTTGCCCGAATCCGCCGCGGCGAGAGTGCGTTCCAGCGGACTCGGCGTAGTACCCGCGACGATCGGATACTTCAGCCTGATCCAGCAGATCGCCGGGCCGGGATCTTCGAAGGACCCGGCGACGAAGCGGTAGTCGATACCGGTGTGAAAACCGACGGACTGGGTCGACGGAAAGTGCGAGGGCACCGCCTGATCCGGTCCGGGACGGACACCGGTCGGCAGAAACCGCTCGGGCAATTCGAGCTCGGGCTCGGCGAGTTTGAATCGCCAGGCATTGGCTCGCATGACCGGTCCGCGATCGGTGGACAAGGTCGCCTCGATCAGCTCCACGCTGCGTCCGGGGCGGGCCACACTGGTCGTCACCGTCAGCGGCTGCAAGGGAACCGGGCCGAGGATTTCCACCGCGACCCGCCCGATCTGGAATCCGGCCCGCGGCGCACACCGCTCGATGGCGTGCCCGAGCAGCGCCGACGGTGGTCCGGCATGCTGGGCGTCGGGCGACCACGGACCGCGGGTCAGTTCGGTCGAGACGAACCGATCCGGATTCGCCGGATCTGGGGTGTAGAAGGCGTCGGTCACGTCGTTGTCCCGTTCCGCTGGGTTGTTCGTACGGTTAACGATTCTGCTACGACGCTACTCGGCGGCGATCGGCCGCCACCGCTATGCCCGGCCGAAGGCGAGGGCGACATGTTGACGAACACCTCGGGCAAACGAAAAACCCTGTTTCGGCGGCACTTTGCACGCCGAAACAGGGTTTTTCGATGAGATGCGTCAGGCGAGCGCGATCGTCGCGCAGAGTGCGGCGACGGCAACGAACTGCAGGGCTACCCGGCCGTTGATCACGCTGTTCCACTTGTCCTGCAGCGCACGGGCATTCGCCGGAATGACGCCGGAGTGCGCCGCGGCGGTCTGCTGGGTGTTCACCGGCTTCGCGACCCGAACGTAGATTCCGAGCCAGGTCACCAGCGCCAGCACGGCGATACCCGCCGCGACCGCCGCCGCCGCGTGGCCGCCGATGGCCGCGAGAGCCGTTGCCGCAACGGCGGTTACCACACCACTGATGCCGACGATCGGCATTCGGCGGTCACCGTAGTAGTGACCCCACCCCGCCGACATGGTCACGGTGCGGTCGTCCAGCTTGTCGTACACCGACCGCGTGATCAGGGCGAAGCAGGCGTCGGTGCCGTAGACGACGGCGTTCGCGAGGACCGAGACGATGGCGACGACCTGGATGAGTGTGGTGATCATGAGCTGTTCCGTTCTCTGCTGTAGCGTTGTTAGAGAATCTAGCAACGCTAGATCAGTGCGTCAACCCGTATCGCTGCATTGTGAGCCCGTTGCTACTGGCGCCGGATGGTCGCGGCGACCTCGCGCCGCGGCTGGCAATCGATCGGCCCCGCTCGTCATCGGCGGTGCCGTGGTGATGGTCGGCTCCGCTGTGTGGTGATGATCTTTAAGGGCGTGGGCTAGGTGGAACCTGAATGATTCGATGCGCGATCAAATCCTCGGCGTGCGACGCATTCGATGTATCTGGCGACCGCCTCACACATCTCGGCGGGAATCAGGGGGTTCGGTGTGGATGGTGCCCAAGGGGATTTCGGGTCGCCGGAAACTACTGACCGAATCCATTTTCGAGTAGATCGAACAACTCGCGGAACGCGCTCACCGGATCTTCCCTGGTGCGAGCGACTTTGGCGGCCTCCAGTGCGAAGTGGGCGAGTCCCGCGGCGGCGAGATCGTCCTCCGGTGCGCCGGTCGCCTCGGCTATCGCGGCCGCCAATGCGGATTCGTGTCGCAGCAGCATCTGGTGGGCGTACTCGCGCAGCGCGGGCGTCGAGTCGACGAGTCGATGAAAGGCCACGATGGCGGGATCGTCATTGCGCGCGGTGCGGGTGCGCATCAGATAGTCGCGCACGGCGTGGATGACCGATGCTCCGGCGGGCCGGTCGCGAACGGCCGCGACCAAATCGGCCTCGATATCCGCGTCCAGGTCGAAGACGAGGGATTCCTTACTGGGGAAATGCTTGAACAGCGTGCTCAGCGACACATCCGCCGCCTCGGCGACCTCACGGACGCCGACATTGTCGTAGCCGCGTTCGGTGAACAGCTTTGTCGCGGCATCGGCCAAGGCCTGGCGCGTCTGCGCCTTCTTGCGCTCCCTGCGCCCGATCGTCGCGGTCATGCCACAACTGTACCCGTTTGGGCTATCGGCACTAAAGTCGGAGCAGTTGTACTTTTGTAGCGGATATGGTTTTCTGTGGTAGGTCGGCTGCTCCCGAAGCCGCCGAGACTCGAAGGAGGTGAGCGGCCATGTCCGCAGAAATGACCGAGACGAACAGCGCGCGACAGATCCGATCGGTATTGGCCGGGGTGCTGCTGGCGATGCTGCTGGCAATGTTGGACAACGCGATCGTCGGCACCGCGATGCCGACGATCGTGCGCGAATTGGGCGGCCTGTCCCACGTCGCGTGGGTGGTGACGGCCTACACCCTGCTGTCGGCGATATCGACTCCGGTATGGGCGAAACTCGGCGATCTGTACAGCCGAAAAACCGTGTTCCTCAGTGCAATTGGTGTGTTTCTGATCGGCTCGGTGCTGGCGGGCGCATCCTGGTCGATGCCCGCGCTGATCGGATTCCGCGCAGTGCAGGGCCTCGGCGCGGGCGGCATCGCGGTCACCGCATTCGCCGTGATCGGCGCATTGGTCCCGCCGCGCGAACGCGGAAAGTACCAAGGCATGACCGCGACCGCGATGGCCGTCGGCACCATCGGCGGACCGCTGCTCGGCGGTGTGATCACCGACGGACTCGACTGGCGCTGGGCCTTCTACATCAATATTCCGCTGGGCCTGTTGGCCTTCGCCTGGTCGTGGTGGCGGCTCGAACTGCCCGTCCTGCGCAGGAAAGTGACCATCGACTACGCGGGCATTCTCACGCTGACGGTCGCGATTGCCGCCCTGGTATTGATCGCGACCTGGGGCGGTGTCGACTACGCATGGCTCTCGGCGCAGATCATCGGCTTGGCCGTGCTCGCGGTGGCCGCCTCGGCCGCATTCCTCGTCATCGAACGCCGGGCTGCCGATCCGGTCATTCCGCTGCGGATCTTCCGCACCCGCAATCTCACTCTGGCGGCACTGACCGCACTGGTCGGCGGCGTGATCATGTTCGGATCGGTACTGTATCTGCCGCTATTCCAGCAAACGGTGCAGGGCGCTTCGGCCGCGAACTCCGGACTGCTCCTGTTGCCGATGATGATACCGCTGCTCGTTGTCTCCCAAATCGTCGGCAAGCGGATGACCGCGACCGGCAAGTACAAGATCTTCTTCATCCTCGGCGGGCTGTTCCTCACCGTGGGCGCGGTACTGCTTGCCACCGTCGATGCCGAAACCGGTCGGCTGACAACGGGTTTCGCCATGGCGCTACTCGGCACCGGACTCGGCTTCTCCATGCAGCTGTCCACCGCCGTCGCACAGAACAGTGTGGCGATGGCGAATATCGGCGCGGCATCCGGTGCGGTCACGCTGTTCCGCACGCTGGGCGGATCCATCGGCGTGGCGGCCTTCGGATCCCTGTTCACCAGGACGCTGCACGGCCATGTGCCCACCGAGGGGCACGGCTACCTAGCGGCCTTCGCCACCGGCACCGGACATGTCTTCCTGGCCGCCGCCGCGATCTGCGCACTCGGCTTCCTGATCGCCTGGTTCATCGAAGAAGTTCCGTTGCGCGGCAAGGCTCCTGAGCCGGTTGCTATCGACAAGCCCGAAACCAAGGCCGCGGCCTGAAATGACCACCGCGCCTGCCCGGTCACACTGAGATCGGGCAGGCGCGAATCAGTCCGCTACGGCATCCGGGTGGGTGTGCTCGAATAGCCGAAGCAGCATGTCTCCCAGCACCATTCGCTCTTCGGGGCGGAGCGGAGCGAGAATCTCATCGCGTACCTGTCCCGCCTCCTTGTCGAGGGCTCGCAGCAAAGCCCGACCGGTCCTGGTGATCCGCACCGACATTCGACGACGATCGTCTGGATCGCGCGTGCGTTCGACCTGACCGGCACTGGCCAATTCGTCGACGATCTTCGCCACATCGCTCGGATGGATATCCAGCCGAATGCCGAGATCGCGCTGCACATGCGGCCCGAAATCGGCGAGCGCTGCGAGTACCGCCATATGCCACAGCCGAAGTCCGCGCTCCGCGAGCCGATCGGCGAACCGTCCCCGCGCGAGCTTGCCCACCCGTGACAGCAGGTAGGTCTCGAGCCCGAGCAGGCTCGGCGGAAGTGCGCGCATGGAATCCATGCGACAAATTATAGGGTGGCACCTACGATAGGTCCGCACCTACTGATAAGGAGACCGAGTGGACGCCCTGTACCCGAGACTGCTCGTCACCCATTTCGCCGAATGCTTCGACTTCTACCACGCCGTCCTGCCGCAGCTCATCGGCGCGAAGCTGATCAAAGGCACCTCGGCGGGCCCCTACGCGAACTGGGATGTCGACGACCAAGCGGTACTCGTGCTCTTCGACCGCGGCGCGATGTCCGAAGTCGTCGGCACCACCGAGCTGCCCGGCACCGCCGCCCCCGCGCAAGATGCCGTGATGTTCGTCTGCCGAGTGCCCGACGTCGACGCGGGCCTCGACCTGTGCCTGCGCAACGGCGCGACCCTGGCCGCGGCCGCGGCCGATCGACCGAACTGGGGCCCGAACCTGCGCTCGGCCCACCTGCGCGATCCGGCGGGTACCCTGATCGAGCTCCAGTCCTACTGACGGGCGATGAATTCCGTCCGCCAGCACCGTCGGCACTAACACAGGCACACCGATCGGGAGGACCACCATGCAGAAGATCGTCACGAACCTCTGGTACGACACTCAGGCCGAGGAGGCCGCCGAGTTCTACTGTTCGCTGTTCGAGGATTCCAAGATCACCAATGTCGTGCCCTACTCCGAGGTGGGGCCGCGCGAAGCCGGGCTCACCATGCTCGTCGATTTCGAACTCAACGGACAGAAGTTCACCGCTATCAACGGCGGCGGCGACTACCACTACACCCACGCCATGTCGCTGCTGGTCAACTGTGACAGCCAGGACGAGGTCGACCGGCTCTGGACGGCACTGCTCGCCGACGGCGGCCAGCCGATCGAATGCGGTTGGCTCAACGACAAATACGGTATTCCCTGGCAGATCTGGCCCGTCGAAGCCGACACCCTGCTGGGCAGTACCGATCGCGCGGCCGCGAACCGCGCGATGCAGGCGATGCTCGGTATGCAGAAGATCGATCTGCAAGGCATGCGCGACGCCTACGAGGGCAAGATCAGCTGATCTGCCAGGATCCGACCTCGCGGTATCCGGAGTTGTAGATCGCGGAGCTGTCACCCTCGGTGATCTGGTAGTGCTTCATATTGCCGCCCCAATAGCGCAGGATCCGGCCGAGCTCATCGGCGAGATCGGCCGGCGCCGCCACGCCTTCGGGCAGGACATCCAGATCTACCTCGAGGATGAATTTCACCCTGAGGAATGTACCGGCGCCCGGTCGGGCCTCGGGCGCTTCGCTGTATGTTCCTCCGATCGCCCGGCGGGGTGCGGACGTGGAAAGGTATCGTCGGGCGGGAAATTCACACACCAACGGGGGCTCGCACCAGCGGGCTGAGAGGACGGCTAGCCCATTCGGGCGTTCAGGGCCGTCGACCGTATGAACCTGACCGGGTAATGCCGGCGTAGGGAGGATATTCATGGGCACACCTGTCGACTCCGTGACCACCGGTCCGATCGAAGGCAGCGTCAAGCACTATCAAGAGGTCGATGACCTGCGCATTCCGGTGCGTCGGATCAATCTGACCAATGGCGAGCACTTCGACGTCTACGACACCTCGGGCCCGTACACCGACGACACGGCGACCATCGATCTGGAGGCCGGTCTACCGAAGTTGCGCGACGGCTGGACCAAGCCAGCGGTCGACGGTCCGCCGACCCAGCTGGCCTGGGCACGTCAGGGCATCGTCACCCCCGAGATGCGCTTCATCGCCGCACGCGAGGGCGTCACGCCGGAACTGGTGCGCGAGGAGGTCGCCGCGGGGCGCGCGGTCATCCCGGCCAATCACAAGCATCCGGAGCTGGAGCCGACCATTATCGGCAAGAAGTTCCTGGTGAAGATCAATGCCAATATCGGCAATTCGGCCGTGTCCTCCTCGATCGCGGAGGAGGTGGAGAAGATGGTGTGGGCCACCCGCTGGGGCGCGGACACCATCATGGACCTGTCCACCGGCAAGAACATTCACGAGACGCGTGAATGGATCCTGCGCAACTCGCCCGTCCCGGTCGGCACCGTGCCGATCTATCAGGCGCTGGAGAAGGTGAACGGCGATCCGACCGCGCTCACCTGGGAGATCTACCGCGACACCGTGATCGAGCAGTGCGAGCAGGGCGTCGACTATATGACCGTGCACGCCGGTGTGCTGCTGCGTTATGTGCCGCTGACCGCCAAGCGGGTCACCGGCATCGTCTCGCGCGGCGGATCCATCATGGCCGCATGGTGTCTGGCGCATCATCGGGAGTCCTTCCTGTACACCAACTTCGCCGAACTCTGCGAGATCCTGGCGCGCTACGACGTGACCTTCTCCCTCGGCGACGGCCTGCGTCCCGGCTCCATCGCCGATGCCAATGACGAGGCCCAGTTCGCCGAACTGCGTACCCTCGGCGAGCTGACCAAGATCGCGAAATCGCATGGTGTGCAGGTCATGATCGAGGGGCCCGGTCACGTGCCGATGCACAAGATCGTGGAGAACGTGCGACTGGAAGAGGAGCTGTGCGAGGAGGCGCCGTTCTACACCCTCGGCCCGCTCGCCACCGATATCGCACCGGCCTACGACCACATCACCTCGGCCATCGGCGCGGCGATCATCGCCCAGGCGGGCACCGCCATGCTCTGCTACGTCACCCCCAAGGAGCACCTCGGCCTGCCCAACCGCGACGACGTCAAGGTCGGCGTGATCACCTACAAGATCGCCGCGCACGCCGCCGACCTCGCCAAAGGCCATCCGCACGCCCAGGACCGCGATAACGAGTTGTCCAAGGCGCGGTTCGAATTCCGCTGGCGCGACCAGTTCGCCCTCTCGCTCGATCCGGATACTGCCCGCGAGTACCACGACGAAACCCTCCCCGCCGAACCCGCCAAGACCGCGCACTTCTGCTCCATGTGTGGACCGAAGTTCTGCTCCATGCGCATCTCCGCCGACGTGCGGGAATACGCCGCGCGCCAAGGTCTCACCGAGACCGAAGCGCTGCAAGCCGGTATGGCGGAGAAGTCCGCCGAATTCGCCGACCACGGCGCACAGGTGTACTTGCCGGTGGTTTCGTGATCGGTAGATGAGCGGCCGCTGAAATGGCGATAGCCCCGGACCAAGGGGTGGTCCGGGGCTTCTATTCAGGAAGATACACGAAGAATCTCCCGCTCAGGAGTGGATTCGCACAATTGCTGTCGACCAGTTGCGAGATCAGCGTTCGCGCGGTCCGATCGGAAAACCGAGGGCGCCGAAGGTGGCGTTAAGATTGATCTCGATCTGGGTGAGCAGCGCATTGAAATCGGCGAGCATGGAAACCACGTTCTCGGTGCGGCAGCCGACCTGATCCGGTGCGTTGGGCGCCAGGCGGGACTTCAACCAGTTGAAGGTGTCGGCCATGCCGAGCGACGGGAGGCTCAGGTGCTCGCTGAGGTGATCGCGCTTGTAGACGATCGACGCGCCGTCCGCGCACCACTGCTGGTTCAGGCGATCGGTGGTCCAGATCGGGACGGCCTCGTCCAGCACGCCCTGATAGATGAACAGCGGCGCGGTCGGGGGGTGCTTGCCGAGTACGGTCGCGTCGAAGACCTCGCGGATTTCCGGTAGTGCGAGGTACTGCGCGATCGGAATCGTCAGTATCCGTTGGTAATCGGTGAACATCTGGGTCAGTGCGTTGCGCGGCAGGCATTGCGAGTTGGTCCGGTTCATCAGCGCCTTGCCCTCGGGCGTCAGGTACTGATCGGTCGCCTCGCGGAACTTCGGGTAGGCGTTGTAGAGCGAGGAGACGCCGATGCCGATGAGGCTGGAAAACATGGATCCGTTGACGTGCAGCAGGGATTCGACATCCGAAACCGGCGCACCGAGCGCGGCGCCTTTCACGTTCAGCTCCGGCGCATAGCTGGGTTGGATTTCCGCGGCCCACCCGCTGCCCATGCCGCCGCCGGAATAACCCCACAGCGCCACCGGGGTATTCGCGCCGTCGAGGCCGAGCGGTTCGAATCGCTCGGCGGCCCGAATGCCGTCCAGGGTCATATATCCCGGCTCCTCGGCCACTGCCAGATGCCCGTTGAGGCCCTCGTAATCCGGTACCGAAATGGCCCACCCCTGACTGATCAGCGCGGCGATCGCGATCAGTTCGCTCTGTGAATGGATGCCTTCGACACCCGGCAGTCCGGTGCCCTGCTGTAGCACGAATGACGGCGAGCAGGCGATGCTGGCGCTGTCGTAGTAGAACTGCAGCGAGACCAGCGGACGCGAGCGGTTCGGATCCGCGCCCGCGGGCAGGATGACCGTGGTGACGGCGGCCGTCGGCTGACCGAAAAGATCGGTGCTGCGGTAGAGCAGCTGCCACGATCGAATGTTCAGCGGCAGCACGGTGAGCACCGCGAGATGCACCTCGCGCGAGCGCAGAATCGTGCCGACTTCCTGCGTCTCGAAGCCGTCCGGCGGTTGATAGAACGAATCCTGTTGCGGCACAGGCACGGCAGTGGCGGGCGTGGCCGTGATCCCTCCGGCCGTCAATGCCATCGCCATCGATACCAGCGCGGCGGCCACGCGCAATCCGCGCCGACGTGTGCGGGTCGGATCTTCATTGATCACTGGCACGTCTGTCCCTTCCTCATCGACGTGACAGTGATTACAACATGGGTTCCTGTTACCAACAAGAACTCTTTCTGAAACTGCTCCGACTAAGGTCGAGATATGACCCGCAGCAAATCCGCCGCGCGGCCCGATCCGACTCCGGCGCGGCGCCGCATCCGTGGCCTCGATGCCGAGCAGCGCAGCGCGCAACGGCGCCGCCAATTGCTCGACGCGGCCACCGAACTATTTGCCGAGCAAAGCTTTTCGGGTACGTCGATCGAACAGATCTGTCAGCGCGCGTTCGTCGGAACCAAGGGTTTCTACGACCATTTCGACAGCAAGGAAGCGTGCTACGTCGCGCTGCTCACCCATATCACCGAGCAGATTCAGCAGCGGGCCATCGAGGCGGCGACCGTATCCGCCGAACTGCCGTGGCCGGAGCGCGCGCAGGCCATTATCGCGGCCTTCGTGCACGCCATTGCCGACGATCCGCGGCTGGCCAAGGTGACATTCGGTGAGGCGGGCGGCATCTCACCGGCGGTGGAGAAGCAGCGGCGCAGTAATCGGCGCTGGGCGGCGACCTTTCTGGATCAGCAGTGGTCGGGTGCGGCGTCCTCGGATCCGGAGCAGCAGCGCAGGCGAATCGCCTTGGCGCTGGCCACCATTGGCGGCATGTTCGAACTCGTCGCGGACTGGCTGCACCATCATGACGACGGTGGCGCTCCCGATATGGTCGATACGCTGATCGAGGATCTGCAGCGGTTCATCGCCATTGTCGATGCGGGTGTTCGAACTGCCGTGCGTTGAACGCTCATCCGCGCGCATGCCAGATGCGACCGCGAACTTCGCCCAGGCCGATGCGTCGGGTATCCGAACCCGGCGCCGAAGCGGTGATGACCACCTCGTCACCGTCCTCCAGGAACGTTCGGTGCAGCCCGTTCACCGTGACGGGTTCGGTTCCGCCCCAGGATAATTCGATGAATGAACCGCGCTCGTCCGGTGCCGGTCCGGAGATGGTGCCGGAGGCGTAGAGATCGCCGGTTCGAGTGGCGGCGCCGTTCGCGGTGAGATGTGCCAGCATCTGTGCGGGTGACCAGTACATCCGGGAATACGGTGGGTGCGAGACGGTTTGGCCATTCCAATGCACGGCCAGGTCGATATCGAGGCCCCAGCGCTGGCTGCCTCGCAGGTAGGGCAGCGGTTCGGGTTCTTGCTCTTGCAGCGGTATGCGGGCGGTCTCCAAGGCGGCCAGCGGCGTTATCCAGGCCGAGAGCGAGGTCGCGAAGGACTTGCCGAGGAACGGTCCGAGCGGCTGATACTCCCAGGCCTGGATATCGCGTGCGGACCAATCGTTGACCAGCGCGACGCCGAAGACATGCTCGGCGAACTGGTCGATATCGATGGGGGTACCGAGTTCGGATCCGACCCCGACCACGAATCCGAGCTCGGCCTCGATATCGAGACGTCGTGACGGCCCGAAATCCGGTGCGCCGGAGGAGGTTCTACGCTGGCCGCACGGCCGCACGATATCGGTGCCCGAGACGACGACGGTGCCCGCACGTCCGTGATATCCGACCGGCAGATGCCGCCAATTGGGTAGCAGCGGTTCGGCATCGGGACGGAATAGCCTGCCGAGGTTCGTCGCGTGGTCGATGCTGGCGTAGAAATCGACGTAATCGCCGATCGCCACCGGCAGTTTGGTGCGCACATCGCGCAGTGGATGCACTGCCTCCCTGGGGATTTCGTCATCGATCAGCTCGCGGATCCTATTGCGTGCTTCCTGCCACCGACGTGGCCCCGTCGCCATGAACGCATTGAGACTCGGCTCGGCGAATACCGGATCCTCCAGTGCCGCAGCCAGATCGATGACCTGCTCGCCGATCCGCGCGCCGACCCGAAAGTCCTGCCCTTCCGGCGCGAAGACCCCGTAGGGCAGATTATCCGGACCGAAGAGGCTGTCGGCGGGAACTTCGATACGGGTCTTCATGCGGGCCCACGGCGCTGGTTCGCGTGCGGACGCTGATTCGGTCGCCGGTGGCCGTCGGACTCCGGTCCGCGACCGGACCAGGTCCACGCATATCCGGGATCCTCGCAGGCCAGCGCGCCTTCGCCGAGTTCGAGCGGTCGGAAGGTATCGACCATGACGGCGAGTTCGTCGAAGAAATCGATGCCGATACTGCGCTCGTACGCGCCCGGCTGCGGACCGTGCGCATAACCGCCGGGATGTACCGATACCGAGCCCTGTCCGATACCGGACCCCCTGCGCGCCTCGTAGTTTCCGCCGCAGTAGAACATGATCTCGTCGCTGTCGACATTGGAGTGGTAGTACGGCACCGGAATCGATAGCGGGTGGTAGTCGACCTTGCGCGGTACGAAATTGCACACCACGAAATTGATTCCCTCGAATGCCTGATGGGCGGGTGGCGGCTGGTGCACCCGGCCGGTGAGCGGTTCGAAATCGGAGATATTGAAGGTGAGCGGATACAGGCAGCCGTCCCAGCCGACCACATCGAAGGGATGCGTCGCGTAGATCAACCGGGTGCCGACCACCTGGCCGCCCGGACGATGCTTCACCAGCACTTCGATATCGGTTCCGGTGGCGGTCAGCGGTTCCCCCGGGCCGTGCAGATCCCGCTCGCAGTACGGCGAATGTTCCAGCAGCTGACCGAATTTCGACAGATACCGCTTCGGTGGGGTGATGTGGCTGGATGCTTCGATCACATACGCGCGCAGCGGTTCCGGGCCGCTCGGCAGCCAGCGGTGCGTGGTCGCGCGCGG
The DNA here is from genome assembly GCF_050955845.1 of Nocardia sp. CA-135398. Taxonomy (NCBI): domain Bacteria; kingdom Bacillati; phylum Actinomycetota; class Actinomycetes; order Mycobacteriales; family Nocardiaceae; genus Nocardia; species Nocardia sp. CA-135398. The sequence continues at coordinate 760,049 of NZ_CP192084.1, forward strand.
AATCAACACCTGGTCGCCCTGCCGGGCCGGGATGGTGCCGAAGACCGTTTCCACAATGGCCGCACCGGATTCCACATATACCAGTTCGTCGCCGATCGCATTGCGGTACAGCGGCGATGCGCCCTTGGCCACCACATAGGAGATCCGCACATCCGCATTGCCGAGCAGCAGTCGGCGGCCGGTGACCGGATCGGTTCCGGCCGGGGTATCGCCGGGGAAGAGCTTGTGCAGGCGCAGATGTCGGTGGCGCAGTGGATGATTCGGGGTGAGGGTCTGATCCGGCAGCTCCCATACCGTCGAATCGACGATGGCGGGCGGCAGGCCGCGGTGGTACAGCAGCGAGGAATCGCCGGAGAAGCCCTCCTCGCCCATCAGCTCTTCGTAATAGAGCCGTCCCCCGTCGTCTCGATGCTGGGTGTGCCGCTTCGGCGGCACCGCACCCACCTGCCGATAGAACGCCATGACCGCACCTCCGGCTGGACCGCTGGATTTGCTTCCATCGTAGTGCGGCGGGCGCCGGTACGGTGGACATTTTGTCGGCCCACTGCCGACTTCTACGGCATTTCGCCTAGCGATGGCGTGAAGTGCTGAACAATTGTCAGGCGTGACGCAATGCGCGATATACCGCTGCCCCGACAAAGGCCCCGAGGCTCTGCGGATCCCACCCGCCCTCGCCCGCCAGCAGCGTGCGCACCGCACCTTCGCCAGCGGAGACCCACAGTTCGACCAGCACCGGCAACTTGCGCTCGGCGTCCTCGGTGCCCCACGCGCGCAGTGTCGGTCGCAGCAGGGTGGTGCAGCGCTCGATGGCCAGCTTGCGACCTCGCCCGAACGAATCCGCAACGGCCGGATCGGGATTGCCGTACAGCAGTCGCCACGCATCCGGACGCTCGGCCGCCTTCTCCAGCAGCGCGCGGAAGCCGTCGACGAAAACGGTCTCACCCGCATCGACAGCGCGCGGCGGCAGCACCTCGAGCACTCCGCCGACCAGGAAGCTCTCCTCGCGCTGGATGAGCGCCTCGATCAACTCGACGCGGTCCGGGAAGCAGGCGTACACCACGGGCCTTGTCACATTCATCCGCTCGGCGATCGCGGCCATGGTGACCGCCGCGACGCCGTGCTCGACGGCAATCGCCAGCGCGGTGTCGAGCACCTGAGGACGGCGACGCTCCGGACCCAGATGCTGTGCCCGCTGCCGTGGCCGCACCGCCGTCTCGCTACCCATGGGCACCAAGGTATCAGCGTTACCCACCTGGTTCGCCCTGGTACCGGGCCTGAAGATCGAATTCCTACCTCGACGAACAACCGGCCGCTCTGCGAGCTGAGAAGCGCGCGAGACCTCGCCCCACACGACTTCGGGGAAGCCGACGACGCCGGTACCTAGTCGGTGAATTCGGCGATTACCGGGGCGTGGTCGCTGGGGCTCTTGCCTTTTCGTTCCTCGCGGTCGACGAACCCGTCCTTCGCGCGGTTTGCGAGTGCGGGGGAGGCGAGGATGAAATCGATGCGCATGCCTTCTTTTCGGGGGAAGCGCAGTTGGGTGTAGTCCCAGTAGGTGTAGACGCCGGGGCCGGGGGCGTAGGGGCGCACTACATCGGCGAAGCCGGTTGCGACTATGGCGTCGAAGGCGTCGCGTTCGGGTCGCGAGGTGTGGGTTTTGTTCGCGAAGAATTCGACGGACCAGACATCGTCGTCGGTCGGGGCGATATTCCAGTCGCCGACCAGAGCGATCTGCGCCTCCGGATGCTCGGCGAGCCACTGGGCGCCGTTGGCGCGCAGGGCGGCAAGCCATTCCAGTTTGTAGGCGTAGTGCGGGTCGTGCAGGGTGCGGCCGTTCGGGACGTACAGGCTCCACACTCGGACTCCGCCGCAGGTCGCGCCCAGTGCGCGCGATTCCACGATCGGGGTGCTGATCAGCGCTTCGCCCGCATCCTTGTCGAAGCCGGGCTGGTTGGGGAAGGCCGCTTCCACATCGTCGAGGCCGATGCGCGAGGCGATGGCTACGCCGTTCCACTGGTTCAACCCGATATGGGCGACCTCATAGCCGAGTTCGTCGAAGCGCTCGAACGGGAACTGGTCGTCGCGGCATTTGGTCTCCTGCATCGCGAGCACATCGATGTCCTGGCGGTCGAGGAAGTCCGCGACCCGGTCGAGGCGGGAGCGGATCGAATTGACGTTCCAGGTCGCGAGACGCACGGATGCCTTCCTTCGCAATGGGCTATAGGTCTGTTGTACCGCAGTAGAAGTCGGTCAGCGAGAGCCGTCCGGTGTGGCATAGCGGTAGGTGTGGTGGTCGAGGAAGCCCAACTCGTGATACATCGCGACGGCCGCGGTGTTCCCGGCCTCGACCTGGAGATAGGCGTGGGTGGCGCCACGATCCGCGCCCCAGCGGATCAGCTCCGCGCAGATCAGCGAACCCAGTCCGTGCCTGCGGTGTTCGGCCGCCACCGCGACGCAGGTCAGGCCGATCCAGCGGCGACCGTCCGGTGCGGTGGTGAGCGCGCCGCGCCCGATCGCGATGGGCTGCGGCAATCCGAGCGAGGCGAACCCCACTTCGCCGTCGTGCACGGCCGTCAGCACCTCGACCACCGGCGGCGTCGAAACCGGCTGTGTCGCAGGATCTTCACCGCTGTAGCGGTGCATCGACAACCAGGCGTCATCGGGTACGGGCACGATGCGCACCATCCGCGGTCCCTGCGGCAGGACGAAATTCTCGATATCGATCGCGAGCAGCCGGGTTTCGCGCCAACTCCGCCAGCCCGGCGGCAGCGACGCGAGCCGATCCGGCAGCGCGATCTGCACCGGCAGACCGTGCGCGGTGTACCACTCGCCGATCCGCCGCAGCGTATCCGCGCCCAATGCCGCCGGACCGTCCGAACTGCCGAGCGGCACAGCGGAATTGGCGCGGCTGGTGTAGCCGTTTCCGGCCCGCAACAGCCAGCCGTCGATCCAACCCTGTTCGATACCGGGCCAGCCGTACGCCGCCGCGGCCTCCAGCGCCCGGATCTCCCTGGTGCGAATCGGCCTCGGCCCCAACGCTTTCATCGCGACCACACGATCCACCGAGACCGCGACGACCTGTCCGTCCGCGGCCCGCACGGTCGGCGGATCCAGCGAAATCAGTTCGCCGATCACATCTGTCAGCGGTTGTGGATAACCCGCCGGCAACCGGTACCGCAGCACCACCCGTCGACCCAGCTGAATATCGGGCAGTAGCGAATCACCCGCGGGATCAGTCATCGTGGCCGAACGGATCGGGCACCGTACCCGGGATCCAGCTGAGACCCGGTGTGCCCCAACCATTTCGCTTGATCGCCTTCTTGGCCGCGCGGGCATTGCGGCCGATCAGCACATCCACGTACAGGAAACCGTCGAGATGTCCGACCTCGTGCTGCAGCATGCGGGCGAAGAACCCCTTGCCCTCGATCTCGACCGACTCGCCGTGCTCATCGGTTCCGGTGACGCGGGCCCATTCGGCGCGGCCGGTGGGGAACTGTTCACCGGGCACCGACAGGCAGCCCTCGTCATTGTCGTCGGGATCCGGCATGGTCTCCGGAATCTCCGATGTCTCCAGCACCGGATTGATCACCGCGCCCTTGCGTCGCACGACCGAACCCTTGGCATCGACATCCGGGCAGTCGTAGACGAACAGCCGCAGCGGCACGCCGACCTGGTTCGCGGCCAGTCCGACGCCGTTGGCGGCATCGAGCGTCTCGTACATATCCGCGATCAGCCCGGCCAGTTCCTCCGGCGTCTGGGTGACCTGCTCGGTCGGATTGTGCAGAACCGGGTCACCGACGATCACGATGGGGAGGATTGCCATGGGCGCAATTATTGCCGATGGGCTCGCGGAGATCGCAGCCGCCGCGATCGCGGGTGGTCGCGACTCGCTACCGACCGGTAGCGAACACGCCGCGACAGTGCTGGGGCAATCCCACACCCCATGGTTGAATGATCCGCGACCTACAAGCATCATTTTCGTCTGGTGGTTACTCGGCGAGGGAGCAAGATGGACGGCGCAGCGGCACGGAATCTTTCCGCGATCCAGGACGGCCCTTCCGCGAGCGAAGAGGTCACGGCAGCCCCGCGGGTCGATGGTGACGGTGACGGTCTGAGCCGTCGCGAACACGACATCCTGGCCTTCGAACGGCAATGGTGGAAGTACGCCGGGGCCAAGGAAGAAGCCATTCGTGAACTGTTCGGTATGTCGCCGACCAGGTACTACCAGGTGCTCAATGCGGTGGTGGATCGGCCGGAGGCACTGGCCGCCGATCCCATGCTGGTGAAGCGGTTGCGCCGACTGCGGGCGAGCAGGCAGAAGGCGCGAGCCGCTCGGAGGCTCGGCTTCCAGGTATGACGCGCCGCCGTAAAACCGGAGCCTGCGCAACGACCATGGGGCCCGGTTTGCGGATAGGGTTCTATTCGTGAGCTACCCGAATCCCACCTCCGGCGGGCCGCCGTTGCGCGCGCTGGCGATGGTGTTGATCGCGCTGGCCATCGTTTTCGCCGGGCTCGGCGCGATGTCGTTATCGAGTTCGGATTCCGATACCTCGGGGGCTGGTGATGCCTCGAGCACCACGAGTCAGGCCGCCGCCACCACGGCGGTCGCGACGACCAACTCCTCGGTGCAGACCACGAGTTCGGCACTGACAAGTTCCGCCTCGGCCACCACGAAACCGTCGACCACGACGACGGCGGGGGCGACCACCACGGCGAATCGCGCTGTGCCGGTACATGTTCTGAACAACAGCACCGTTGTCGGACTGGCCGCGCGCACCGCGAGCGAGCTCACCGCCAGCGGCTGGAACGTCGCCGAGGTCGGCAACTATCCCGGCCCGAATATCACGAATACGACTGTGTACTACGGCAATAACCCCGGCGAGAAAGAAGCCGCACTGGCCATAGCCGATGAACTGGGCGCGACCGCCGAGCCGCGCCCCGGCGGGTCGGGTTCAGGTGTGACGGTGGTTGTCACGGGTAACTGACCAGTGCGGGGGCTCGCGACACGGCCCGGTCACGGGTGCGACACGGCGGGCGTGGCATCATCTTGTCCGGTAACGAACGTGTCCACCCAGCTTTACTCGTAAACTCGGTACTCGTAAAGGAGTTCCCCCGATGGCCCCGTCCACAACTCGTCGCCCGTCCTGGCGGACTGTGACCCCGGTGCTCGCTGTCGCGGTCTTCGGGCTCGCCGCCTGCACGAACAGTCAGGAGTCGAGCGACGTCCAGGGAACTACGCCGCCCGTGTGGACCGGCGCCTCCGCCCCGCCGGCCAACGAATTCGGCACCGAGACGGGCGCCCCGAATGCCAACGCCGGGGTGAAGGTCGACCTGAAGGACCCGTCGGGGTCGTCGGTCGCCGTCGCGAATATCACCAAGGACGGCAACCACCTGCAGGTCAGCATCGAGGCCCACGGCCTGCGCCCCGGTTTCCACGGCCTGCACGTGCACCAGGTCGGCAAGTGCGAGCCCAACTCGGTGGCACCCACCGGCGGGCCCGCAGGTGACTTCCTGTCGGCCGGTGGCCATCTGCAGGTCGGCAGCGCCAATGCCCATCCGGCCAGCGGCGATCTGACCTCGCTCGAGGTCCGGGCCGACGGTTCGGCCAAACTGGTCACCACCACCGATGCGGTGACGTTGGAAGACATCAAGGGCAAGGCCCTGATGATCCACGCCGACGCCGATAACTTCGGCAATATCCCCAACCGTTATGTTCGCGCCGACGGCGTTGCCGGCCCGGACGACACCACACTGGCGACCGGCGACGCGGGTGGTCGTATCGCCTGCGGTGTAATCCAGTAGCAAGGTCACCGATATGGCCGGGACAGCTATCGCGCGGGTTCCCTTCCCCGGGTCACCCCGGCCGACCATCGGTATCGAATGGGAGATCGCGCTCGTCGACAAGGTGACCCGCGATCTGTCGAATACCGCTGCGGCCGTATTCGATTCGCTCGGCGACCTACACGCCTACGACGGAACCCCTCAGGTCACCAAGGAACTGTTGCGCAATACGGTCGAACTCGTCACCGGCGTGCACAACACCGTCGGCGAGGCGGTCGACGATCTGCGCGGCACCATGGATACCGTGCGCAGGGCCGCCGATCCGCTCGGCGTCGATCTGTTCTGCGCGGGCACTCATCCATTCGCCCAGTGGTCGGCCCAACAATTGACGCGCTCACCGCATTACGACGAACTGATCGATCGCACCCAGTGGTGGGGCCGCCAGATGATGATCTGGGGCGTCCATGTGCATGTCGGAGTTTCGCACGCCGAGAAGGTTTTTCCGATCCTGAACTCGCTGCTGCTGTCGTATCCGCATCTGCTGTCGCTGTCCGCGTCCTCCCCGATGTGGGCGGGCTCGGATACCGGCTACGCCAGCAACCGGACGTTGATGTTCCAGCAGCTGCCCACCGCCGGTCTGCCGTTCCAATTCGAAAACTGGTCCCAGTTCGAGCGTTTCGTGCATGACGAGATGAAGACCGGGGTCTTCGAACAGCTCGGCGGCATGCATTGGGATATCCGGCCCGCGCCGAAATGGGGGACCATCGAGGTGCGCGTCTGCGATGGGATCTCGACCCGCGCGGAACTGGCCGCCATGGCCGCGCTCATCCACTGTCTGATCGTCGATCTCGATCAGCGCCTGGACAATGGCGAGACGCTGCCGACCATCCCGCCGTGGCATGTTCAGGAGAACAAATGGCGCGCGGCCCGTTACGGTCTCGACGCGATCGTCGTCGTGGACGACAACAACAATGAGCGGCTGGTCACCGATGATCTGATGGATCTGCTGCAGCGGCTGGAGCCGACCGCCAAGCGGCTCGGCTGTGCGGACGAACTGGCCTTGGTGGCCGAGATCCCACAGCGCGGGGCGTCCTATCAGCGGCAGCGCAAAGTGGCCGCCAGCACCCAGGGCGATCTGGTCGCGGTGGTCGATGCCCTGGTCAAGGAGTTGGACCAGTAATTCTGCCTGGTCGAACGGTCGGCTGACGTTCAGCTGGTCAGGGGGATGGCGTTCATCCGCCGTTTACTATGGTCGACGTGCTTGTCGAAGATCCGGGTCAAAAAGGTGGCAGCGTCGCCGAGCGGGTGCGCGCGCCGCGTTCACGGATCTGGACGGCGGCCGCGATCGCGGCGGTGCCGGTACTGCTCATCGCCCTACAGGTGGGTTCGATCGGGCATGATTTCGAGGGTCCGCTCGGCAGTCTGTGGCACGACTATGTCGGTACGCCCAAGTCGATGTCGCTGCCGTGGGCCGGACTCATCCTGGCCCTGGTCGGGATCGCCAAGCGCCGCAGGATAATCGCGGTCGGCATCGCCGCGGGCATCGACGTGGTGTGGGCGGGCATTCGACTGCTCAGCGGCGAATCGTTCGCCATCGGCAATGGGCCGACGCTCGTGCTCACCGGTCTGGCGCTGGTCGCGGGATTGCGCTGGAGCGGAGTGGAACGACGCAATGCGCTGCACGCCGCCGCGCTGGGCGCATTGCTGGTGCTTGCCACCAAGGTCGGTGATGTGTGGCTGCACATTACGATCGTCAGTCGGCCGCAGGTCTACGACGTCTATGTGGCGCTGGCCGATCATGCGCTCGGTGATCCGTCCTGGGTGATGGGTCGCGTGGTGGATGCGCTCGGACCGGCCGTCTACGCGGTACTGCACTGGGTTTACATCGAATTGCCGGTGGCGGCGATCGTCGTCGCGGTGTGGCAGCTGCGTCGGGTGGTGTCGACCAGTGTGTGGCCGACCCACTACTTGGTGCGCACCTTCCTGGTGCTCGGACTGATCGGTCCGGTCATCTACGTGATCTTCCCGGTGGTCGGCCCGATGTTCGGCTACGGTGCGGACGGTCACGGTATGCAGGTGGGCAACTTCTGGCCCGATTTCGTCCCGCCGATCGATCGCAATCCGACGGTGCTGTCCTTCGATTCCTTCACGCCGCGCAACTGCATGCCGTCGATGCACACGGCTTGGGCGCTGTCGGTCTTCCTGCACACCCGCCGGGATACCGATGGTTCGCGTGCCCCGCTGTGGCTGCGCTGCCTCGGCGCGTTCTGGTTGGCCGCCACGCTGACGGCGACGCTGGGCTTCGGCTACCACTATGGCGTCGATCTGGTCGCCGGTGCGGTGCTGTGCCTGACGGTCGAGTCCGCGCTGCGCGATCCGGAACGTGGTTGGGGTTGGTTCCGGGTGCGGCTGGTGCTGTTCGGCGCGGTGATCCTCGGCGCGCTGTTGCTCTCGTTCCGCTATCTCGCGGTGTCGATGGCCGAATATCCGGTGCTGGCGGGGACTGTTGTGCTCGCCCTGCTGGCCGCGATGGCCGCGGCGTTCCATGCGACGTGGTTCGCCTGGGCTGCGGTGGTCGAGGCGGAAGAGATTCCGGTCGGTGCGGCTCGCTAGCCCCTGAAACACGCAGATTCAGCGCGAATAGTCGGCCCGACTCACAACGTGTCGTCCCGCATTTCGTTCACCCGCAGCAGTCCGTCGCGGTAGCGCTGCTCCCGATAGGCCGTCCGGCCGATCAGATGCGCGATCACCGGCGCGGTGAGCAGGGTGAACAGCCCGACCAGCACCAGCATCCAGATATCGCCGTGGCCGCGCAATTGGATCGCGGCACCCTCCAGCACCAGGATCAGGCCGACCACCTGGGGTTTGGTGGCGGCGTGCATGCGCGAGAGGGTGTCAGGAAAGCGCACGATGGCGATCGATGCGGTCAGCGCGAGTGTCGCGCCGCTCAGGATGAGGGCCCCGGCGGCCAAGTGCCACAGATTCATGCGTCGTCCCGGACGCGGAATCGGGAGACCGCGGCGGAGCCGAGGAAGCCGACCAGTGCCAGCGCGACGATCGCGGGTACGACCGTGGTGTCGTCGCTGTAGGCGGCCCAGACCGCCAGTCCGGAGGCGGCAATGGCCATCAGCGAATCGATGCCGACAACGCGGTCCAGGGTGCTCGGCCCGGCCAGGATGCGATAGCTGACGATCACCGCGGCGGCCATCAGCATGATGCCCGCCACAATCGCGACAACAGTCACGTCTGCACCTCCGGAGTTGTTCGGGTCGAACGCCATTCGGTGCGGCGTTCGAACGACGAGATGAGCAGCCGCTCCAGCCGCCGGGTGGTCCGGAAGAATGCCTCGACCGCCTTCTCGCTGCCCACGTCCAGCACGTGCACATAGAAGACGCAGCGCTGCCGGTCGATCTCCAACACCATGGTGCCCGGAATCAGATTGAGCACATCGGCGCACAGCACCAGCACCAGATCGGATCGCACACTCAGATTCACCCGCAGCACTCCGGAGACCGGCGGCGGTGCCGGACGGATCGCGAACCAGGCCACCTGCAGACTGGATTCCAGCGCGTAATACGAACTGACGACGATCAATTCGAGCAGCGAGAGCGGATGTATGCGCCCGGATACCGGGACGCGCGGCAGCGGCAAGGTCAGCATGATCAGTGCGCCGACGACGAGACCGGCCAGCAGATTGCCGACACTGAGATCGCCCCAGAGCGTCACCCACACGGCCGTCAGCCACGACAGCACGCCGATGCGTACGGCCGTCGATCGGCCTGGGATCAGCCGTCGCGCGATACCGGTACTCATGTGCGAGCCCTACCGGTACACCGCGTGCGCGATGCGGTGGCGATTCGGGTACCGCACTGGTTCATCGGATCGTTCCCTTCGCCTCGCCGTACGAATTGCCCAGCACCGCGCCGACATACACCGCGGGATTGCTCAGATCGTCGGCGGCGCGGTCCGCGATGCGCAGAATCGGACCTGCGAAGACCGTCAGGCACAGACCGACCACCACCAGTGCCGCCGTCGAACCGACCATCAGCAGTGGCATCCGTCCTGGATCGGTGCGTTCGTCATACAGCACATCGGTCGAATCCTCCACCAGCGTCGGTGGTTTCGCCGCGGTGAGATGCCCCTCCGGCGCCTCGACGCGCGGCCGCCAGAATGCCTTGCTCCACACCCGCGCCATGGCATACAGCGTCAGCAGACTGGTCAGCACCGAACCCGCGACCAGCACCCAGGCCAGTACGCTGCCAGCCGCCGCGCCCGCCTGCAGCAGTGCGACCTTGCCGATGAATCCCGAGAACGGCGGTATGCCACCGAGATTCAAAGCGGGCACCAAGAACAGGATCGCCAGTAGTGGACTGGCCGCCGCCAAACCACCGAGCCGCCGCAGCGACACCGAGCCCGCCTGTCGCTCGATCAGTCCGACCACCAGGAACAACGCCGTCTGCACCAGAATGTGGTGCGCAACATAGAACACCGCGCCGGAAAGGCCTGCGGCGGTGGAGAGTCCGATGCCGAACACCATGTAGCCGATGTGGCTGACCAGGGTGAACGACAGCAGTCGGCGGATATCGCTCTGCGCGATCGCACCGAAGATGCCGACCACCATGGTGAGCAGGCCGCAGACCAGCAGCACACCGTCGAATCCGCCGTCCGGGAACAGCAGGGAGTGCGTCCGGATGATCGCGTACACACCGACCTTCGTCAGCAGGCCCGCGAAAACGGCCGTCACGGGCGCGGGTGCGGTGGGGTAGGAGTCGGGCAGCCAGTTCGACAGCGGGAAGACCGCGGCTTTGATGCCGAAGGCGACCAGCAGCACGGCGTAGACCGCCATCCGAATACCGTCGGGCACCTGACCCATTCGCACCGCCAGCTGGGCCAGGTTCAGTGTTCCGGTGGCCGCGTAGGCCAGCGCGATACCGGCCAGGAAGATGAGCGACGACACCATCGAGACCATCACATACGCGATACCGGCCCGGATCCGGTCCGCCGTCGCGCCGACGGTGAGCAGCACGAACGATGCGGCGAGCAGGATTTCGAAGCCGACGAACAGGTTGAACAGATCACCGGCCAGGAAGGCGGCCGAAACACCGGCGGTGAGTACCAGATACGTCGGTCGATAGATCGAGGTCGGCTGGCGGTCGTCACCGTCGCGGATGTTCTGGCCCGCACCGTAGACCGAGACCGCGAGCAGCACGATCGCGGAGACGAGCAGCATGGCCGCGGATAGTCGATCGACCACCAGCGTGATGCCGATCGGTGTCCCCCAGCCGCCGACCTGCAGCGCGGTGGTCCCGTCGCGATCGACCAGATACAGCAGCACCCCGCAGATGCCCACCACGACCGACAGCACCGACAGCATGACGAAGCGCTGGATACGCGGCTGCCGCCCGAACACCAGCGTGCCCGCAGCCCCGAGCAGTGGCACCAGGACCGGCAGCGGCGCGAGCGCGGTGAGCGGACTCAATGCTCCGGATCCTCTCCCTCGCGTCGGGCCGCGACCTCGGCGTCCTCCGGATCGTTCTGCACGGTGTCGGTGGTGGTGAGGATGTAGGAGCGATAGGCGAGGGCGAGCACGAAGGCCGCCAGACCCATGGTGATCACGATCGCGGTGAGCACCATGGCCTGGGCGAGCGGATCGGCCGTATCCTCGCCCTCGCCCCGGATGGGTGGCCGACCGTCCGACCCGCCGACGGTCAGGATCAGCAGATTCACCGCATTGCCGAACAGGATCATGCCGAGCAGCATTTTCGAGACCGCGCGTTCGAGGATCAGATAGACGCCGCACGCGACATGAATCCCGATCAGGATCAGCAGGGTCAGATTCGCACTCACTGGAACCCTCCTCGCACCGAGGCGGAATCGTCCTCGTCGGTGGCCAGCTCACTGTCCAGCCGCGCACCGAGACTGCGCAGCACGTCCAGGACCAATCCGACCACGATGAGATAGACACCGAGATCGAAGAACAGCGCGGTGACCACCTTGATGTGCCCGATCACCGGTAGCGTCACCGCCACGATCGCCGACGACAGCGGCGGCGCGCCGAGCAGCAGTGACGTGCTCGCGGTCCCGGCGGCGAGCGCAAGCCCGCCGCCGAGCAGATGCCCCGCATCCACCGGCAGCGCCTCCCCGAGTTCGTAGCGGCCACCCGCGAGATAGCGCAGGGTCAGTGCGAGTCCGGCGGTCAGCCCGCCCGCGAATCCGCCGCCCGGCGCATTGTGGCCGGAGAAGAAGAAGTACACCGACAGCACCATGATGGTCGGGAAGACCAGTCGAGTGGTGACCTGCAGGACCATCGACCGGTCGCGCCGATCCACCAGCCGCCCCGCGGGCAACCAGCTGATCAGGTCCGGATCGTAGTTCGGGGCGTCCGCCGCCCGCGGCGCGCTGCCGAATCGGCGGCTGCGGAATACCAGCGACGCCACACCGGTCGCGGCCACCACGAGCACCGAGATCTCGCCGAGGGTATCCCAGGCTCTGATATCGACAAGCAGGACATTGACGGCGTTCTTACCGCCGCCGAATGTGTATGCGGCATCGGGGATCAGGTGCCAGATGGGTTCGGTGGAGCGGGCCGCTACGGCGAAGGCGGCCAGCACCGCGACGGTCGCACCGACCAGTGCGGACAGGATCGCGCGACGCACTTTGAATGCGGTGGCGCGGCTTTCGTCGATTTCGGCGGGGAAGGCGCGCAGCACCAGCACGAAGAAGACCAAAGTCAATGTCTCGACCAGGAATTGGGTCAGCGCCAGATCGGGCGCACCGTGCAGTGCGAAGATCACGCCGCAGCCGTAACCGGTGACGCCGACGACGAGCACGCTGGCCAACCGGCTGCGCAGCACTGTCGCGGTCAGCGCCATGACGGCCATGATCGCGCCGATGGCGGCCTGGAACGGCGAATCCCACACGCGCAGGCGAACTCCGGTGCGGGTGCCGATCGCGAGCAGTACCGTCGGCAGCAGGATCAATGTCACCAGGATCGCCGCCTGACTCAGTGGCAGCGAACCACGCTGCACCGCACCGGTCATCCGCAGCGACAGCCGGTCCATGGCCCGCAGGGTGGCGTCGTAGGCACGGTCGGCATTGCCGAGCATGGTCGCCGATTCGCCGATGCGACCACGCAGTTGGAACACCACCATGCCCGCGAGGACGATCAGGATCGTCAGCGCTAGTGGGATATTGAACCCGTGCCATAGTGCGAGATGCGAATCGAGTACGCCGGGAAGGGTTTTCGCGTAGGGGTTCAATAATTCGTCCAGCCATGGCGCGCAGAGTCCGGTTATCAGGCTCCCCACCGCCAGCAGTGCGGGCGCGGCCGTGAACAGTGCTCCGGGCGGATGCCAGTTTTCCGAAGAACCGTGCTGGCGCACGTCCCCGTCAGCGTGTTCGCCACCGGATAGCACCTCTCGATCCGCGAACGCTCCCCAAATGAACCGGATGCTGTAGCCGACGGTCAGCATGGACCCGAGCACCACACCGACGGTCAACGCGGCCTTCGCCGGTTCGGCGAGGACATCCGCATCCAACACCGCGGCCAGCGCGGTTTCCTTTCCGACGAATCCGAGCAATGGCGGAATCCCGGCCATGCTGAGCGCCGCGAGCGCCGCGACTCCACACAGCACCGGCGCACGCCGCCCCAGCCCCGACAACTCCCGTAGATCCCGTGTACCCGCCCCATGGTCGATGATCCCGACCACCATGAACAAACACGCCTTGAACAGCGCATGCGCCACGATCAAGGTCGCCCCGGCCAGCGCCGCCTCCGGCGTCCCCAGCCCGACCAGCATGATCAGGAAACCCAACTGACTCACCGTCCCGAAGGCGAGCACCAGCTTCAGATCCGTCACCTGCAACGACCGCAACCCCGCGAGCACCATCGACGCCACGCCGAGCGTCAGGATCAGCGGATGCCAGGCCGGGCTTTCCGCGAATACCGGTGCCAGCCGCGCCACCAGATAAACGCCCGCCTTCACCATGGCCGCCGCATGCAGATAAGCGCTCACCGGTGTCGGTGCCGCCATCGCACCCGGCAGCCAGAAGTGCAGCGGCACGATCGCCGACTTGCTCAACGCCCCGACCAGCAGCAGCCCCACGGCGACATCCACCGCGACGCCGGACGGCGGCCCGGCGAGCAGATCGGACAGCAGGTAGCTGCCGCTCACCTGACCGAGGATGACTATCCCGACCAGCATCGCGAGGCCGCCCGCCGCGGTCACCAATAGCGCCTGGATCGCCGCCCGCCTGCTCACCGCCTGTTCGGCATTGTGGCCGACCAGCAGGAACGACAACACCGTCGTCATTTCCCAGAAGACGAAGAGCAGCAACATATTATCGCTGGTGACCAGGCCGAACATCGCCCCCGCGAAGGCGACCAACTGCGCCGCGAACACCGGCAGCCGCGGTTCGTCGTCCTCGAAATACCGGGCGCAATAAGCCAGAATCACCGCGCCGATGCCGAGTACCAGCGCGGACATGATCGCCGCGAGCGAATCGAAGCGCAGCTCGATATTCATTTCGATACTCGGCGCCCAACCGACTCGAACCCGCTGTGTCCTACCCCAATTCGCGATCACCCAGCCGAGACAGCCGAACGGGACGAGCGCGAGTAGGTAGAAACCGTTGCGCCCCACCACCCGCACGCACAACGGTGCCGCGAATGCGGCTATCGCGAGCGCGAGCAGGATTCCGAGCAAACTGCACTCCGTCGGGTAGTTGCGGCGGGGTGTTACCGCATGATCCTACTTGGAGCCTGGGACTTTCGTCGGCCGAGCGAATATGGCGTATGCCATCCCCGCGCGGATGGGCTATATGTCCGCTAACGTTTCGTCGTCGACGGATTGCCCCGGCTTGGGTCGGCTGCGCGGCCGGAATCGGCGCAGCACCAGCAACCCGAGGGCCGAACCACAGGCTATCGCGAGCGCGGTCCGACCGGCCAGCGCTTGATGGTCGGCGGCTCCGTCGAGCGGCCATTCGTCGGTGTCGTGCGGCAATGCGGTGATGATCGACGGCAGGTACAGCGCGGACAGGGCGAGCACCCCGCTCGGTGCGTATCGGGGCCGGGCGGTGCCACAGCAGTAACCGACCGTCAATGCCAGGGCCACGCTGCCCGCCGCGGTCACGTAGCGATGGTCGTCGGCGGGTTTCACCAGGGCGAATACCGCGAGTCCTGTGATCAGCAGGATGGCGATGAAGGTCGAGGGCAGGCGGATCCCGACGAGCAGTCCGACCGCGGTGACCGCGAGCAGCGCGGCGATGCTCCAACCGGGCCGCGGATCCCCGCCGATCGCCTCGGCGGCGGCGACCAGACTGACCGCCAGATATACCCCGGTGCCGTCGCGCCCGGGTAGCAGCATGGCCGCGGCGGTGGCGGCGATGACCGTCGCGGCGACCGCCATCCCGATTTCGATCGCATGACTGACGTTGGGCGCATGTTGATGCTGCCGCGCCAGCCATTCGGTAATGGCCAGGATCACCAGTGCCAGCACCATCGACGCCAGGATCGGCGTGACCGGAAGTTCGACGGCGATCCGCGGCGGCTTCGATTCCTCGGGCTTGGACCGATTGCGCAGCGTGCTGAGGATAAGCAGGAGCACCGCGACACTGACGAGCCAGCGCGGCGGCGTCTCGAGCACCGCGTACGGATTGTCCTCGGCGATCTCCAGCAGTTCCGCGAGATCACCGAAGACGAAGAAGCCAGCGGCGCCGATCGTGAATCCGACCGCCGGACCCGGTCGGCGCAGCACCGCCGCGCCCAACGCGCCGAGCAGTACACCGGCCAGAATCGAATCCAGATAGTTCTGGGTGGTCAGCAGCTCGGCCGAGGAAACATGGCGTCCGGCAAAGTGATTGATGTCCATGCCGATCGCGCCGGACAGTGCCGCCGCCCATGCCACCAGCGGCCGGTGCGAGGTGATCACCAGCACCGCGACGGCAACCGCGACGATCACCCCGATCGCGGCGCCGCGCGGGACGCTGTTGTTCAGGCTGGCCAACCGATAGGGCGAGCTGTCGGCGCTCCAACCGAAGGTGATCGGCAGGAATAGTGCGACGCCCGCGACCGCGGCCCCGAAGAAGGCCGTGATCGTATCGATCGCATCGCCGATCTTGCGCACCCCGTCGAACTTACCCGCGCTCGATGCCGGATCCGGTGATTGCGCCCATATTGCCCGAATATGTCGGACCTGCGGAAAACGCAGGAAGACAGCGATTACCGCGAGATTGCGCTGATCGGCTATCGGCGGCTGTCCGCGTACCGGCGCAGCGACTCGACCTGCTCGGCATCGAGCGACGGACGCACCGCCGCCCTGGCCGCGGCGACATCCCCGGCGGTGACATCGGCGGCGTTCACATCCCGGCGCATCGCGCTCAATGCGGCTTCGCGCAGCAGGGCACTGCAATCGGCCGCGGAATAGCCGTCCAGGTCGGCGGCGAGCGCGGCCAGGTCGACATCGGCGGCCAGCGGCACCGATTTCCCGGCGGCCCGCAGGATCTCCAGCCGGGCCTCGCCATCCGGCGGCGGCACGAAGATCAGCCGTTCCAGTCGGCCGGGCCGAAGCAGTGCGGGATCGATCAGCTCCGGACGGTTCGTCGCACCGAGCACCACCACGTCGCGCAGCGGTTCCACGCCGTCGAGTTCGGTCAGCAGCGCCGCGACCACGCGGTCACCGACGCCGGAATCGCTGTTGCGACCGCGGCGCGGTGCGAGCGCGTCCACCTCGTCCAGGAAGATCAGTGAGGGCGCGGAATCGCGTGCGCGCTGGAACAATTCGCGCACCGCGCGCTCGGAGGCGCCGACCCATTTGTCCAGCAATTCGGCGCCCTTGACCGCATGCACGCTGAGCTGACCGGTCCCGGCCAGTGCGCGGATCAGGAAGGTCTTGCCGCAGCCCGGGGGACCGTAGAGCAGTACGCCGCGCGGTGGGCGAATACCGAGGCGGGCGAAGGAATCCGGGTGGCGCAGCGGCCAGAGCACGGTCTCGGTGAGGGCCTCTTTGGTTTCGATCATGTCCCCGACTTCATCGAGACTGAGACCGCCGATCGCGAGTTCCTCGGTGCCGGACCGCGATAGCGGCCGGATCACCTCGGTGGCGCCGAGCAGGTCCGGTTGGGTCAGCTCCGGTTCCGAATGTTGTTTACTGGCACGCGAAGCCGCGCGCAATGCCGCCTCGCGACACAGCGCGGCCAGATCGGAGACCACGAAACCTGGTGTGCGCGAGGCGATTTCTTCGATCTTCAGATCCCTGGTCGGTACCTTGCGCAACAGCTGCTCCAGCAGTGCCTTGCGCACGGCGGCGGTCGGCAGCGCGAGCGCGACTTCGCGATCGCAGAGATCGGGTGCGCGCAGCCGCGGATCGATACCGGACGGATGGGCGGTAGTGGCCAGCAGTGCCACGCAGGGTTCGGCGATCGCCGCGCGCAGTTGGTCCAGGATCAGTGTGGCGACCGGTTCGGCCGGTGCGGGCAGCAGTGCGTCGATATCGGTGACGAGCAGGATTCCGCCTCGCCCGCAACCGATTTCGGCCACCGCGGCGGCGACCTCGCGCAACCGGGCACCGCTCTCGGCCGCGCCGACCGTCGGACCATCCAGTTCGACAACGCGCCGCGGCGCGGCCACCGCACGCGCCAGCGTCGCCTTGCCGACCCCGGCCGGGCCGGTGATCAACACCCCGAGATGCGGTGTGGCGCCAAGGGCCTTCAGCAGTTCCGGTTCGTCGAGCGCGAGGCTGAGCCATTCCTGGAGCTTCGCCGCCTGCCCGTGCGCACCCGCCAGATCCTCGACCGGAATGGCCGCATCGCCGACGGTCGCGGTCCAGCCCGCGCCCGCGCCATTGGTCGCGGCCAGCGCCGCGGCCTCGGTGGCCCCTCGCGCGGCCTCACCCGCCGCTACCGGCAGTCCGGCCGCCGCCCGATCGGCGGAATCCCGGGCCGCCACCGCGCTCGCGCCCCAGACCACCGCGGTATTCGGCTGCACACTGACCGGAGCGCGACCGGGGTCGGTCGCGGTGACGGTGAGCAACTCGGTGGTCCACGCGATGCCGAAGGTCCGTGAAAGGGCCTGGGTGGCAGCCGAAGAACTGATATCCGGACCGAGATCGCGGGGCAGCAGCGATACCGCGTCACCGACCGTGACCACCTTGCCGAGCAGCGCCTGCCGCAGCGTCGCCGCCGGAATGGTCCTGGTGGCATGCACCGAACCGCTCACCGAGATCTGCTTCGCGCCGTACACCGTCGCGGGGGAGACCACCACATTCGCGTCCTCGCGCAGGCCCGCGTTGGACAATGTCACGTCATCGAGCAGCGCCACCCCGGCCGGTGTGCCCGCCGGAGCCACCCCGACCACCGCGGCGGTGCGGCGCGCCCCGATCAGCGCGATACCGTCCCATTCCCGCAGGCCGAGCGCGGTCAGCGCCTCCGGATGCAACCGGACCACCCCGCGCCTGGCATCTGCGGCGGAGGGATTCAGTCGAGCGGTGAGCGCTAGTTCTGCCACTGTGCCATTCTGCCCGCGTCGAGGCCCGGTTGGTCAGTGGTCTGCCGGATAGATCCGAGATGCGCGGAAAAACACCGATGGTGAGTACCTGGATCCGCCATTTCCCGTGCCGCCGGAAATTGTGAATGTACTCACGGAACCGAAAACGGCCGCGGTTCGTCGTCGATATCGTCGATCGGACGTGTAATCGCGGCGGTGCGCTCTGACCAGTAATTTCGCCACGGAGGCTGGTACGCCTGTCCGAGTCGATCTCACCGGCATCGGCCGATCGCGCCGCCGCGTTTCCTGATTGCCGAACCCCGATGTGCGACAACGAATTCCGCACGCTAACGTTCTGGTCCCGCCCGTTGTCGGGCGGGACAACAAAGTGGAGGGAATTCAAGAAATGAAGTTCGGAAAGATCACTACTGCTGTCTTCATGGCCGTCACCGCGGTGGGGATTACCGCGGCCACCGCCAATGGGCAGCCCGCCGTGGCGACTGACCAGCCGGCGGCAGTGACCCCGGGGGGCGTAACTTCTGGTGTTGCACACGGAATCAACTACCACACAACGGTTTCCCCAACTGATAAGACCATCACCTGGGCGGTCGACAGCGGCCGATTCGAGCTCGCCTCGGACGGTGCCGCAGTGCTGCTGAAATCCGACGACGGCGCGACGGTGGACCAGGTGCCACTGCGCTCCGAGGTCGCGGGCCTCCCGATCGCGGTGAGTCAGCAGATCAGCGCGGACGGTCACACCGTCGCGCTGACTTCGACGATGACCCCGGCGGACACCGCGAAGCTGAAGGACATCGCGGGGCTGAAGGACATCAGCTCCTACGACCGGCTCATGGAGCAGGTCAACAAGAACCTGCCCGGCATCGTCATCGGTGCCGTCATCGGGGCTTTCATCCCGTTCCTGTGGATCATCAGCATCCCGGCCGGCGCGCTGATCGGCGGATACGTCATGGGCGGCCAGGAGTTCCTGGACGCCGTGATCGCGTTCGCCACCGGTCAGCCCTGATCGTCGCGCCCTAAGCTGAACGCGCGTACGCGGCGCCTGTCCGCCGTGTACGCGCGTTCTGTGTATGGGCCGCTGGTGCCGCGACCGAGCAGCGCGGGCCCTACTTGTCCTTCTGGACGATCCCGGCGGCCACCGCGACCGGGGTATCGGCGTAGCTGGGTGCCAGGCAGACGAGTTTGGCGGTGCCGAGCGCGACATTCGGGCTGCCCTCGAACTCGCTACCCGGATTCTCCGCGAGCACCTTCTCGATCAGCTCCTTCTCCTCGGTGCTGTCCAACTTCTTGAATGCACCGCAGGTGGTGCTCGACGCCGGGCCGAGCGAGGGGTAGCTCACCGTGGTCTTGGTCGTGGTCGGTGCGTCGGCGGCCGTGGTCGCCGCGGCGCCGGTCGCGGACGTGGTGCTCACGGGCGTACTGGTGCCCGTCGCGCCCTTGCGCAGACCGTTCGCGTCGGAGTTGGAATCGTCCGAACTGCCACATCCGGCCAGCGCGACGGCCACCGCCCCGGTGGCTAGGACGATGGCGGTAATTCGCTTGATCACGTGCGTTCCCCGGTAACTCGCGGCGCCGGAGTCTCCGGCGCGTCCGGTGCAGGCTACCGGGTGAGATCGTTTGGGTGTCATAGAGCCCACAGTGCGGTGCGGGCCTTACGTTTTTCCCAACGATCCCCGACGGTCAGTGGATGCGGCTCTGCCAATCGGCGGGCACCCGGCCGCGCGGGCCCGGCACCGGTTGGTCCACCGGATGGTGCGTCGGCGGCGCGAGCTCCGGTCCGCCGCTGTACATCTCATCGGAGCGGAAGTCGAAGAACCAATCCTCGCCCGGCTCATAGCTCTGGATGAACGGATGTCCGGTGTCCTTGGCGTGTTTGGAGGCGTGCTGCTCGGGCGAGGTGTCGCAGCAGCCGATATGGCCGCACTGCGCACAGCGGCGCAGATGCACCCACCAGCCCTGGGCCGCTTCACATTCCATACAGCCCGGACCGCTGGGCGCGACGGCGGGATCGATGCCCTCCAACTCCTGCGTCATCACTGACCTCCTGCATTGGCTTCGGATGCGTCGCCGGATTCCGGCATTTCCTCGGGACGGTGCAGCGGGAGCCAGACCGTGAATCTGGTATCACCCGGCTCGGAATCGAGCCGGATATCGCCGTGGTGCTTATTGACCACGATCCGGAACGAAATATCCAGGCCCAGACCGGTTCCCTCACCGACCGGCTTGGTGGTGAAGAACGGTTCGAAGATGCGGCTGCGCACTTCGGCCGGTACGCCGGGGCCGGTATCGCCGATCTCGATGACGGCGCAATCGTTTTCGTGCCTGGTGCGAATGGTGAGCGTGCCCGCGCCGCTCATCGCGTACACCGCGTTATCGATCAGGTTGGTCCACACCTGATTCAATTCCGCCGCGTAGCAGGGCACTTCGGGCAGTGTCCGGTCGTACTCCTTGACCACCTTGACACCGTCGCCGATCTTGCGGCTCAGCATCACCAGCGTGCTGTCGAGCAGTTCATGGATGTCGACCACTTGGAACGGCGCCCGGTCCATCTGCGAATACTGTTTGGCGGCACCGATCAGGGTGGAGATGCGCGTGGTCGAATCGGCGATCTCGTTCATCAGCAGCTCGGTCTCGATGGTGTAGTTCAGCCATCGGATCGCGCCCTGGAATACCTGGGTCGGACAGCCCTCCAGGGTGGCCGAAACCCGCTCCAGCCAGTCCACATCGAAACCGGCCTGCACGAAATTCGGGGCCAGGTTCCAGCTGTCCTCGATGCCGTGATCCTCCAGCCATTCGCTGAGGATGTCTTCGCGCTCGGAGGCCTCCAGGGTGGTCAGTTCCGGGGCCTTGGCGACCTGGGCGGCGGCCTCCTCCTGCAACCGCACCAGCGCTTCCAAGGATTCGGTGTCGAATTTGCCCTGGGCCATCATGGCCAACTTGTGCCGCATGCCCGCGACCCGATCGCGCAGGCCGGAGGTGGCGCGCACCGCGGCGGCGGCCGGATTGTTCAGCTCATGGGTCAGACCCGCCGACAGCGAGCCGAGTGCGAGCAGGCGCTCGCGCTGGGCGATTCGCTCCGCGGAGTTGCGGTTACCGAAGAACGCGCCCTCGAGCAGGTGCACGGCCATCGGGAACCAGTCGTGCATCATCCGCGCGAAGGTGCCCGCATCCAGGACGAAGAAGCGTGACCGACGGGTCACATACATCGAACCGGTATAGGTCTGGTCGACCTTGTCGCCGAGATAGGCCGTCCACGCGCCCGCGTACGCACCGCGATAGTCGGTGCGCGAGGTCTCGATCTCGGTGCCGCCGGAGAGCTTGGTGAGCTGCACCTCGCCCTCGATCATCACGTAGAAGCAGGTGGCCGGATCGCCCTCGCGGAAGACCAGCCCAGGTTCGATGGTCTCGATGCGGCCATCGGCGCACAGCAGCTCCAGCTGTTCGTCGGTGAGCTTCTCGAACAGAAAGAGGCTGCGCAGCTCCGCGGGATCGCAGACCAGATGACTGCTGCGATCCGCTGTCTCCTTCGAATTCATGGTCCAGCCTCCTATCACGCCAGGTACCGATGCACGAGCATGACCGCCATCGCGCCCTCGCCGACCGCCGAGGCCACCCGCTTCGCCGATTCGGCGTGCACGTCACCCGCGACGAAAACGCCGGGGACGCTGGTCTCCAGGTGATGCGGGGGTCTGGGTAGCTCCCAGCCCGCGGGTCTGGTTCCGTCGACGAGCAGATCGGGACCGGCGAGCACATAGCCCGCCTCGTCCCGCTTGACCACGCCATCGAGCCAGTCGGTCTGTGGTGCGGCACCGATGAACAGGAACAACCGTTCGGCCTCGGCTTTTTCTTCCGCACCGGTCCGGTTGTTGCGCAGCACGATCTGCTGCAGGTGATCGACGCCGTCGGCGGCGATCACTTCGGTATCGGTGTGCACGCGGATATTCGGTATCTGCTCGATCTGCTGGATCAGATAGTGCGACATGGACTTCTCCAGCGAATCCGCGCGAACCACCAGATGCACCGTGCGCGCGTTCCGGGACAGGAAAACCGCCGCCTGCCCCGCCGAATTCGCCCCGCCGACGATGTAGACATCGTGGTCGGCGCATTCGGAGGCCTCGGTCATGGCCGAGCCGTAATAGACCCCGCGCCCGGTGAAATCGTCCACACCGGGTGCGGGATGACGCCGGTAATCCACACCCGTCGCGATGATCACCGTGTGCGCGCAAAGCCGTCCGCCGTCGGCGAACCGCACGGTCCGCGCGGACCCGTTCACTTCTAGCCCGACCACCTCGCGCGTGGTGATCACCTCGGCGCCGAACTTCGCGGCCTGTCGCCGCGCCCGATCGGCCAGCTGTGCGCCGGACAGCCCGTCCGGGAAGCCCAAGTAGTTCTCGATGCGCGAACTCTGCCCCGCCTGGCCGCCGGTCGCCGTGCGCTCGACGAGCACCGTGCGCAGGCCCTCGGAGGCGCCGTAGACGGCCGCGCCGAGTCCGGCTGGTCCACCGCCGACCACGATCAAGTCGTAGAAATCACCGATCGGATTGGTATTCAGCCCGACGCTTTCGGCGAGTTCGCCGTCGCTCGGTTGCACCAGCGCCCGCCCTCCGGCAGTGATCACGACCGGACAGATGTTCGGATCGGCGCCCGCGGCCTCGAGCAGCCGAGCGCCTTCCGGTTCCTCGGCCAGGTACCAGCGGTAGGGCAGCTGATTGCGGGCCAGGAATTCGCGCACTTCCGACGACCGCGGGGACCAGCGGTTGCCGACGACCTTGGTCTCGGTGACGGGTTTGTGGTCGTTGCTGCGCCAGGCCTCGAGCAACCCGTCGAGCACCGGATACAGCTTCTCCTCCGGCGGATCCCACGGCTTGAGCAGATAGTGGTCCAGGTCGACGACATTGATCGCATCGATCGCGGCGCTGGTATCGGCGTAGGCGGTCAGCAGCACGCGGCGCGCGAACGGATGCAGGTCCATGGCCTGCTCGAGGAATTCGATGCCGTCCATGCCCGGCATCCGGAAATCGGCGATCAGCACCGCGACCGGTTGGCCGCGCAGTTTCATCTCACGCAGTGCGTCGAGCGCCTCCGCACCGGACTCGGCGCGCAGAATCCGGTAATCAGCCCCATAACGGCGGCGCAGGTCACGTACGACCGCGCGGGAGACGCCCGGATCGTCGTCGACACTGAGGATGGCCGGTTTCGTAGCAGCGGGTGCAGTCACCTATCGAGTATGGAACGCTCGTCAAACGCGATGCTCGCGCACCAAGTCGAGTTCGGTAGGCGTGAGCAGTCGCTCGAGTTGTTCATCCGTGACCAGCGGGTGGGTGGTGCGGGGTGCGGAGATGTCTCGGGTAGCGCGGATCTCGGGCTCGATAGGGGGAAGCAGCGGAACCTGATCCGCGTGCCGACGATGTAAGAGCGAGCGCAGTTTCACGGCCGATCACCTCACGCTTGACGGAAAAGCTTGTGGCAGTGTCTGATGCTTCGTCTATCCGTCATTGTGCGCCCGCCATTACAAGGCCGGGTCATCAAATCGCGAAAAAGTGACCCATTTGTCTTCCAACAGCCGCCGACTAGGCTGTTTGCCGAAACGTCAAGTAGTGCTAGACGGACGTCCGTCGCACAGTTCTCCGGAGGCAACGTTGCCGAAGAATATCGAAGCCACGATCGAGATCGCGGCACCGCCAGAACAGGTCTGGGCCGTCGTCGCCGATCTCAAGCGGATGCCGGAGTTCAGCCCGCAGTGTGTGCGGATGCTCGCGCTCGGCACACCGAAGGCCGGCACCTGGACGATCAACCTCAATACCGACGGCAAGAAGTACTGGCCGACCACCGCGCGCATCGTGCGCTATGAGCCCAACCAGGCCTTCGCATTTCGGATCAACGAGAACCGCAGTATCTGGAGCTACACGCTGGAGCCGACCGCGACCGGCACCCGGCTGATCGAACGCCGTGATGTGCCCAATGGCACCACCTGGTTTTCCCGTAAGTCCATCGACGCCGCGATGGGCGGCGAGCAGCCGTTCGAGGAGCTGCTCGAACGCGGGATGAACGAAACGCTCGCCAAGATCAAGTCCGCGGTGGAGGCGGCTGTCTAGAACCCATCGCGCCCGGCACTCGAAGAACCCCATCGGCCCCGCGCTCGGGTAGCGTTTCCTGAACACGAGTCAGGCCCGGTCCGCATCATCGGGCCGGGCCTGACTCGTGTTCGATGCGCACGGGAAACCGGCGGTCGGTGGGGGAGGTCGCGTTCCTCGACGGCGGACTCGTGCGGCGGGGTGCCGATCCGGATACCTGGCACACAAGAATGTTCACGCGATGGAACCGTTTCGAAAGCCGGTGCGTCCATTACTGATACAAGTGCCTGGATCCGACCGGAACTCCACTCCACCCTGTGAACCGTCCTACGGGCCGGGCAGGTTTCTCGGCGGCTGGCATGTACGTGATCGCGTGTGAAGGAGAGTGTCGAGTTGGCCGGGTTTCTAGGGGTAGACATCGAGGTGTTGAGTAAGACGGTTCAGTCGCTGCGCGGCGCCGAGCAGGTTCTCAACGATGCGATGAACGCGATGAAGGAAGGCAGCCACGGCGACATCGGGACCAAGACTCTCAACGATGCCGCCGACAGCTTCCAACGGCGATGGAGATTCGGCATCGAACGGATCGGTGAGTCGGCCAGGGCGACCGCGGACGGTGTCGCACAGTGCCTCGATGCCTATCAACAGACCGACCAGGCATTTGCCAAGGTGGTCGAGCAAGCCGCGAGCGTCGTTGACGGACAGCCGACCACCTCGGCCACCGCATGAGCCAGAACCCTTACCCCTACCTCGGTTTCGATCCCGTCCCGGGCGCTCCTGACGATGTGGCGGGGCTGCGCGGGCAGATCAACACAGCCGCCGAGGCGGTCAAGGAAACCAATCAGCTGTTGAACGGTCTGCGCAACAGCAACGACAATGTCTGGAAGGGCGAGGGCGGCGATGCTTTCCGCGCCCATTTCGATGCCACCCTCGCCCAGGATCTCGGCTACGCACAGAATTCCCTCGAAAAGGCCGTCGGGCTCCTCGCCGAATGGCACACGGACCTGGTGGGCTTCCAGGACACCGCCAAGGCTTTGGAAGCCGAAGCCGCCGAGGCCAAAGGGCAGTACAACAGCGCGCTCCAAACATTGCAGCAAGCTCGGTCGAATACAGACCTGGGTCTGGGCAGTATGACCTTCACCGATCCGGTTGAGTTGCAGGCCGCGCAGACCCGCCTCAACGCGGCCACCGCGCAGGTCAACGCTGCCGTCGCGGCAGTCAACACCTGGGAAGGGAACGTCGATTCGATCATCCGTCGCGCGCGGGATCTCGAAAGCACACATGACACCGTTGCCCGGCGGATAGCCAGCGAACTGGATGCGGCCGCAAAGGATTTCGCGCCCAGCCCGCCGGACAAGAGCATCTGGGATCGCATCACCGATGCCGTAAAGTCTCTGGGCGAATGGATCGATCAGCACCGCGAGGGAATCCACCAGGCGCTCTCGATTATCGCCGCGGTCGGCAGTGTTGTCGCCGTCTGCACCCCTCCGCCGTTCGACATCATCGGGTTCGCGGTCGCGGCCGCCGCAACCGGTGGCCTGTTAGCGCTCGATCTATCCGATCCAGAAATACGACAAGGACTCGCGAACGGTGAGCTCGACGCATGGAAGAAGGTCGGCCTGGACTCCCTGGGGATTGCGCCCGTCGGAGGTGCCGGTATTTCCTCCTTGAAGGTCGGATGGAATTTATTCAAGGGCGGTGAGGCTGTCGCGGCGGGTGCACATGCCGCTCAGGAAGTCAGCGTTGGTGAACGGTTCGGAGCCGCAGCATATAACGCTCTGACGCACGAGCCCCTTCTGTCGTCGAAGATTGTCGGTGGTCTCGGGGCATCAAAGGCTGCCGAGTTCCTGCATCTCGATGGTGCCGCGACCAAAGTACTGCAATTCACCGGCGTTGCCGGTCCGTATGCTTCCGTTTCCGGTGTCGAGGCGGTAGACATTTTTGCTCGCTCGGGTAAGGCGGTGTCAGCCATGCTGAACCCTGTGCTCGGAGGCGACTGATGGCGGAAAATGAAACGCCGATAAATTTCTCGATTACTGTCGATATCCCGCAGGGCTTTATGGAGCTCCCCCTCGACACCATCGATGAATCTATCGCCCAAGCGGATTCGTTGTTCGGTTCGCTAGGCGCTGGCACAGTGACTTCCGCCGCTCCCGCGGTGCTCCAGGCCTTGAGAGTCCTTCTTTCCCGCCTCGCGCAGGTCAATACCGCCTACTGCGGCCTCGGCAGGCACGTGTCTGCTGGTGGGCGGCAGATCTCGTCGACACTGACTATTTCATTGACAGAGTACGGTGAGCAGAGAAATCCAAGGTTGACACTCGGTGACGTGCTGACCGGCCGACTGGCCGCCGGTGAGAAATTCAAGAATGCCGAGTTCGTCGAATTACCAACGCGTCCCGTCTTGTTGCTCGACCGAGTGAAACCCACGCCAACTCCTGATCTCCCCGGGTACGACTTGTCCGAGCCGCAGCAGCAGGTCTACCAACTCGAGGCAGTCGTGCCATCCCCGGATGGCTCGGCTATCGCGGTTATCGACCTATCCACGCCATTTGTAGATAGCGGCGAAGAGTATCTTTCGATGATTGCTGCAATGGCGGCGTCGATTGAGTTCCGGTTATTACCGAGACGGTCTGCCGGTCCATCGTCGTTGGATTTGTAAGGGTTTGGCGATGTCTCGTAACGTAGATTCCGGGGTTCCTCCTGCGATGTCGTGTCCTGCGACCAGGGCATCGGCGCGGAAGGGCGTGTTCGTTCGTTGGTCGTTGCTGCTGTTCGGCTTGGTGTGCCTGGCATTGACTGCGATGCTGATCGATGGTGGAGAGGGGATCGAGTCCGCGACCATGTCGGCGCTTGTCGGGGTCACCAGGAACCTCGCCGCAGTCGGGATGACCGTAGGTCTCATCTTCGGTGGAACTCTGCTCTGGATAAACCGCAGAAGACGACGAGCTCTGAAAAGGAACCCGTGGATAGTCTGGCGAATGAACTACATCACCGCCGGGCGTCACGAATGGGTGGAACTGCTCGACCCGAATGGTCAACCGGTCTCCACCCTGATCTTGAGCACGTGGCCGAAAGACATCGGCAAGGTCTTCGATCACAAGACATCCGAGGTGTGGTTCGCGGGGGACCCGACGAAGTACGGAGTGATTTCCCGACCCGGCGGCGGTGACCTTCGATACGCATACTTTTCACGGTCGAGACAGCCTCCGAGGTTCTCTTTCCGAGAGAATCGTGCTGGCACTCGACCCGATCCGGAGGGTTCGCCGCCACGGCCCGTTCGCGAATTCCAATTGACTCCAGACCGCGGTCGCGTGCTGATGAAGCCGGTTGGTGAGTCAGCGAGGGTGCGGCATGGTGGCTCACAAGACACTCGTTATCCGTCGCCCCGCCTGCTCCGGCGAGTCTTGGCCTTCGCACTTGATTGGGCATTACATCTCGGCATCGGGCTCGGCTCGGCGATCGCGGTCAGTCCCGAGTTTTCGATCGAGGCCGCTACCCGGTTCGATTGGAAGCATCTGGGTGTGAGTCCGATTGTCGCACTGGGGTTCTGGACGCTGGCGTCGGTAGCCGACCGCGTCGGTGTGCAGGCGATCTTCCACACGACCGTTGGCAAGGCTGTATTCGGATTGCGCGTCATCCGCCCCGACGACGGAACCTTCCCTTCGCTCGGACGATTGTTGGCCGTGTGGTTGGTAGATCTGTACTTAGTGGTGGCGTTTCCGATCGCGCTCGTCGGCAACGGCGATCTACCGGGCCCGGATAGGGTTGGGGACTACTTCCTGCCAGCCGTACGAAGCCGAGACCTGCAGCGCAAGGAAGTCTGATTGGGCTCGTGCGGCCGTGTCCCGGTCATCACCATCAGCGAGCCCGACAACAAGACCGGAAGGCCGCTGCACCGGCCAACTGGAACCGGGCACCCCCAGGTGACCTTCACGGTGAAGGCCACCTGGGATCTGGGGCTGAGTTACTGCCAGTTGGGCAGCGTCACGACCTGCGCGGCGTAGGAAAGACCCGCACCGAAGGCGATCAGCAGCGCGGTATCGCCCGGCTTCGACTCGCCCTTGCGCAGCAGCGCCTCCATGGCCAGCGGAATCGAGGCGGCCGAGGTATTTCCGGTCTCCTCGATGTCGTTGGCGAGTGCGCAGTGCTCGGGAAGCTTGAGCACCCGGGCCATGATCTCGATGATCCGGCCGTTGGCCTGGTGCGGGATCATCGCGTCCAGGTCGTCGGTGGATAGGCCCGCGCGATCGATGGCATCGCGGCAGACCTTCTCCAAAGAATGTGCCGCCCAGCGGAATACCGCCGTACCCTCCATGGCGAGGTAGGGCCGCACCGCGTCCAGGCCCTTCTCCTCGATTTCGGCGAAGAACTCCATCCAGTCCTTGTCCTGGCGGATCGCATGGTGCTGGGTGCCGTCCGAACCCCAGACCGTCGGGCCGATGCCCTGTTCCTCCGCAGGACCGACCACCACCGCGCCCGCGCCGTCGGCGAACAGGAAGGCGGTCGCGCGGTCCTTCGGATTGATGGTGTTGGTCAGCTTCTCCACGCCGATCACCAGCACATGTCCGGCGGTTCCTGCGCGCACCAGATCCGAGGCCAGCGCGAGCGCGTGACAGAAGCCAGCGCATCCGGCCGAAACATCGAATGCCGCCGTGCCGTTCATGCCCAGCTCGGTGGCGATCTGCGGCGCGGCCGCCGGAGTCAGCAAGAGATGGGTGGAGGTGGCGACGATGACACAGTCGACCTGATCGACTTCGACTCCGGCGGATTCGAGCGCGCCGCGAGAGGCCGCGACGCTCATGCTCTGAATCGTCTCCTCCTTCGAGGCGAAGCGCCGCGTTTTGATTCCGGAACGGGTGCGGATCCACTCGTCACTCGAGTCGATGGGTCCGGCCACCTCGTCGTTGGTGACGATTCGAGCGGGGCGGTAAACGCCGAGCCCGAGGATCGCCGTGTGCTCAGCCCCTGTCGTCTGGGCGATTCGAGCAGCCATGATGCGTCTCCTATGTACCTGCGGCGGCGCCGCCGGGTGCTACCCCGAAAGCAAAAAATGAGTCCCTCATCGGCCGGCCGCCTACGTCACCGTAGACATGAGGCCCCCTCATATTAGCCCGAGTCGCGCGTGTTGGGAGTGCGTATTCTCACATTTGGCGGGTATACCCTCGAAGCACGCCCTGTGCTGCGGCGCTGCCCCAACTAGTGATTCGAGGTCACCATGCTCGGACTCGGGATTATCGGGTGGATCATCATCGGAGGTCTGGCCGGCTGGATCGCCAGCAAGATCATGAAGACGGATGCCCAACAAGGCATCCTTCTCAACATCGTGGTCGGCGTGGTCGGCGGCCTACTTGGTGGATTCCTACTCAAGTTGCTCGGCGTCGACGTCGAGGGCGGTGGTCTCTGGTTCAGCTTCTTCACCTGCCTCGGTGGCGCGGTGATTCTGCTGTTCCTGGTGCGGCTGTTCACCGGCCGTAAAGCCATGCGGTGACCGCAGGGTGCCACAGGCTCGATTCCCGTAAGGTGTGAACGCTTGCGCCGACCTATCGTTGAGGGGCGCAAACCGTCTGCATCGAGCACGAAAGAGGAGCCTGTGGCACGCCGTCCCACCCCGCCCGGCACGCCCGAAACGACCGGAGTCGGCCATGTCGTCGATCTGGTCCGGGCCGCGATTCCCCCGCTGCATCCCGCCGGGCTGCCCTTCGTCGCGGCACCGCTCGCGGTGGCGGTAATCGGGGGTAAGCGCAAGTGGGTGCGCCGGACGGGGCTGTTGGCCGCCGCGGCCTGTGCGACCTTCTTCCGGCATCCGAACCGGGTGCCGCCGAACCGGGCGGGCGTGGTCGTCGCCCCGGCCGACGGCGAGATCGCGCTGGTCGATACCGCGACTCCGCCCGCCGAACTCGGCCTCGGTGACGCGCCGCTGCCGCGCGTGAGCATTTTCCTTTCGGTGCTCGACGTCCATGTGCAGCGCACGCCCATCTCCGGCACCGTGCGCACCGTGCTGCACCAGTCCGGTCAGTTCCGTTCGGCGGATCTGCCCGAGGCCAGTGCGGTGAACGAGCGCAACAGCATGGTCATCGATACCCCCGGTGGCGCGCAGCTCGTGGTCGTGCAGATCGCGGGTCTGCTGGCGCGGCGCATCGTCTGCGACGCGCAGGTCGGTGACAAACTGACCATCGGCGACACCTACGGCCTGATCCGTTTCGGGTCCCGGGTCGACACGTACTTCCCGGCGGGCACCGAACTGCTCGTCGAACCCGGACAGCGCACGATCGGGGGCGAGACCGTGCTGGCCGTACTTGCCACCGACTCATGATGGAGCAGGCCCTGCCCACACCGCAGCGAAGGCGCCGGTCCATCCGGCTGTTGCCGAGCATCGTGACAATCATGGCGCTGTGCGCCGGACTGTCCGCGGTGAAGTTCGCCTTGGACGACAGGCTCGACATTTCCTTGGCGATGGTCGGCGCGGCAGCCGTACTGGACACCCTCGACGGTCGGCTGGCCCGGATGTTGAGCGCCACCACCAAGATGGGCGCGGAACTCGATTCGCTCTCCGACGCCATCTCCTTCGGTGTCGCGCCCGGTCTGGTGATCTACATCGCGCTGCTGGACAGCAACAGCGCGGGCTGGATCATCGCGCTGGTTTTCGCGGTGAGCCTTGTGCTGCGCCTGGCCAGGTTCAACACCCTGCTCGACGACGACACTCGACCGCAGTGGGCGCGTGAGTATTTCGTCGGCGTCCCCGCACCGGCGGCGGCGTTGATCGCGCTGGTGCCGATCGGGCTGTACGTGCAGTTCGGTGACGGCTGGTGGGTCGGCTACTACGAGGTCGCCGCTTGGACGTTATTCGCGGCGGGGTTGGCGGTCAGTACGATTCCGACGCTGGCCATGAAGTCGGTATCGGTGGCGCCGCAGGCGGCGGCCGGGCTGCTGGTGCTGACCGCGCTCGCGGCGGCGCTGTTGGTTACCTACCCGATCGTGCTGCTGCTGGTGCTGGTCGCGCTCTACCTCGGGCATATCCCGTTCGCATGGCATTCGCAGCGCTGGGTGGCCGCGCGTCCGGAGACCTGGCAGCACAAGCCATCCGAACGCCGGGCCCAGCGGCGTGCGCAGCGGCGACGGCCCGCGCTGCGGCGTCCGGCGATCCGCGGGGCGAGCCGCTTGCGGCTGCGCCGTCCGGGTAAGGAACGTCCGGTAGACGATCTGCGTCACTGAGCTGTTGCCGGTTGCCAGGTATTCCTTAAGGAATCATCTAGGTCGTGCGGGAATGCTGCAGCTATGAGCGGCGTTGCGGCACTTGGTGGTTTGGGGTTCTGGGGATTCGATCTGGGTCGGGTTTTCGGTGGCGGCCGGACCATCGGATCGGCCGGCGAACTCTCGGGGGCCGGGAGGATCGCGACCGGTACCGTCATCTTCGGCGGCCGAGCACGGAAGAAGGTGGCGGTGGAACCGGACGGACTGCGCGGATTCCAGGCGCATCGCCCGCGTCTGTTCGCGCTCGCCTATCGGATGCTCGGCTCCGCGACCGAGGCCGAGGACGCGGTCCAGGAGACCTACCTGCGCTGGGATGGCACCGACCGCAGCACGATTCGTTCGGCCGAGGCCTGGCTGACCACCACGATCGTGAATCTCTGCCGCACCTGGCTGGTTTCGGCGCGGGCCCGCCGCGAGACCTATGTCGGCCCATGGTTGCCCGAGCCGGTGCCGACCGCGCGTGGTGAGCTCGGGCCGCTGGAGACGGTGGAGGAGCGCGAGCTGGTATCGCTTGCGCTGCTGACGGCATTGGAACGGTTGAGCCCGATCGAGCGGGCGGTTTTCGTCCTGCGCGAGGCGTTCGGATACGCGCACCGGGAGATCGCGGACATGCTCGCGGTATCCGAGGCCAATTCGCAGCAGATCTTCCGCCGGGCCGGTATCCGGGTGCGCGAGGGGCGGCCGCGCTTCGATGTTCCGGCCGATCAGGCCCGCGAACTGATCGAACGCTTCCTGAAGGCGGCGCGGATCGGCGATATCGAGGCGTTGGAGCGGATGCTCGCGGCCGATGTCGTCTCGACCGCGGACGGCGGCGGTCAGGTCAGCGCGGCCCGGCGGCCGATCGTCGGGGCTTCCGCGGTCGCGCGGTATGTGGCCGGACTGTTCCGCTGGGAAGTGCCGGGGATGGTGATGGCGCTGGAGGAGATCAACGGTGCGCTCGCGGTCGTCGTGCGGTTGGCGGGCGAGCCCGCACTGGTGGTCGGCGTGGACACTCTCGACGATGCGGTGACCGCGCTGCGCTTGATCGTCAATCCGGCGAAGCTGACCCATATCGGCCGGGAGTGACGCGGGTCATTATCCGAGGCTGTCAGGGATCGCGGGGCTGTCCAGTCCGAGGGGTGTCGGCCGATCGAAAGGGAGCCACATCATGACCGGACAGCATCGAATCGTCGTCCTCGGCGCCGGATACGCGGGGCTGGCGGCGGCCCGCAGGTTGGTGCCCACCGCCCGCGACGCCCACATCACCGTTGTCGATGCCCGCGCGAGCTTCGTCGAACGGGTGCGGTTGCACCAATACGGTGCGGGGCAGTCGATTCCGGAATGGGATCTGCGCGAGTTGCTCGAGCCCAAGCGAATCCACTTCGTGCAGGCCTCGGCGCAGGCGATCGAGCATAAGCGGGTGATCCTCGACGGCGCACCGGATGTCGAATACGACTCACTCATCTACGCGTTGGGCAGTACCAACGATCCGGGCGTGCAAGGAGTGGCCGAGTGCGCGTATTCGGTTGCCACACCGGAGGATTCGGAGTACCTGCGGACCAGTATTCCGGTGGGGCGGGTCGTGGTGGTCGGTGGCGGCGCCACCGGAATCGAGTTGGCCGCGGAACTGGCCGAGTCCCGTCCGGATTCGCGGGTGTTGCTGCTCGGCTCGGATGAGCCCGCCTCTTGGCTGTCCGCGCGGGCGCGCGATCATGTGCGACGGACGCTGGAGCGGCTCGGGGTCGAGATCCGTTCGGACGCAAAGGTTATCGAGGTGACGCCGGAGAGCGTCCGGTTGGCCGACGGTTCCGTGGTCGAGGCCGCCGCGACGGTGTGGACCGCCGGATTCGGGGTGCCGGAGCTGGCGCGGCGGTCCGGCCTCGCGGTGGACGGGCACGGTCGGGTGCTGACCGATGAGACATTGCGCTCGATATCGCATCCGGATGTGTACGCGGCCGGTGACGCCGCCGTGATCGCGGGTCCGGGTGGTAGAGAGCTGCGGATGGCCTGTGCGACGGCATTGCCTACCGGTAAGTACGCCGCCGATGCCGTTGTCGCCCGGCTGGCCGGTCGTGCGCCGCGTGAGCTGCGGTTCCGGTACTTCTTCCAGTGCATCAGTCTCGGTCGCCGCGATGGCGTCATCCAGTTTCTGCACGCGGACGACTCGCCGGGACGGACCGTGCTCACCGGGCGCACGGCGGCCTGGTTCAAGGAGCAGATCGTGCGCGGTGCGGCCGGAGCGGCGCGTCCCTAATTATCGTCAACTAAAGGTTGACGAAGCCTGAATCGTCAACCTATGGTTGACGTATGACAATCAACGTACGACTCGACGATCTGATCGAGGGCATCAAAAAGGCACGTCCGGACAATGTGCTCGACCAACTCTCCGATGCGGTGGTCGCGGCCGGGCATCTCGGCGAAGTGGCCGATCATCTGATCGGCCACTTCGTGGATCAGGCCCGCCGTTCCGGCGCCTCGTGGACCGATATCGGCGCGAGCATGGGCGTCACCAAACAGGCGGCGCAGAAGCGGTTCGTGCCGAAGGGGCCGGGTGACCCGGCGACCATGGATCCCAGTGCGGGCTTCGCGAAGTTCACCCCGCGCGCACGGAAAATGGTGGTGGGCTCCCAGGAGGCGGCGCGCGCCTCCGGTCATACGGAGATCGCCCTCGGACATCTGGTGCTGGCCCTGCTGTCCCAATCGGAAGGTCTCGGGGCCAGGGAGATCATCGCCCAAGGGGTAGAACTCGACGCGGTCCGGGATGCGGCAACAGCCGCGATCGACCAAAGGCCCGCCGATCCGGCGAATGTGCCCGCCCTCATTCCGTTCGGACCCGACGCCAAGAAGGTGCTGGAGCTGACCTTCCGTGAGGCACTTCGCTTGGGACACAATTACGTCGGCACCGAACATGTACTGCTCGCACTGCTCGAACAGGAGAACGGTTCCGGGATCCTGTCCGATCTCGGGGTCGACAAGGCGAAGGCCGAAGCCGATCTGGCCGAACTGCTTTCGGTGATCGCCGCCGAGAAGTCATGAACGTCCGGGCCGCGTTCGCCGCCGGACAACGTCGAATTGCCCGGATAGTCATCGGCATTCGATGCGCGCACGCGGCCAGGGCACGGCAGCGGCGGACCATCCGATCCCGTGCGATATCGGCGCGACGCGGCGCACGGATGAGCTCGGTGCGGCGTGACGGCGGCTCAGTTCTCCGGCACGTTGCGGGCGAGTTCGTCCAACCAGGCGGCGGCGGAGGCGTCGCTCGGCGCACGCCAGTCGCCGCGGGGTGAAAGCGACCCGCCGGAACCGACTTTCGGTGCATTGGGCAGGGTGGAGCGTTTGAACTGGCTGGTCTGGACGAAGCGGCGCAGGAATTCGGCGAGCCAGTGTTTGATGGTCGGCAGGTCGTAGGTGTTGCGCTGGTCGGCCGGGATCAGGTCCGGCCAGCTGCCGCGGTCGCGCTCGGACCAGGCGTGCCGGGCCAGGTAGGCGACCCGGCTCGGGCGGTAGCCGAAGCGCAGCAGGTAGTAGAGGTGGAAGTCCTGCAGTTCATAGGGGCCGACGGTGGCTTCGGAACTCTGGCCCGGGGCGGTGGAATCGTGGCTTGGCACCAGCTCCGGCGAGATCTCGGTCTGCAGGATCGATGACAGCACCCGGCTTGCCTCGGGGCCGAACTGATGGGTGTCGACCGCCCAGGCGATCAGATACTTGATCAGTGTTTTGGGGACCGAGGCGTTCACACTGTAGTGCGCCATATGGTCGCCGACGCCGAAAGTGCACCAGCCAAGGGCGAGTTCACTGAGATCGCCGGTGCCGACCACGAGTGCGTTGTGCTGGTTGGCGAGTCGGAACAGGTGCGAGGTGCGCTCGCCCGCCTGGACATTCTCGTAGGTGATGTCGTACTGCGGGATACCTTCGGCGGCAGGGTGATTCAGATCGCGCAGCATCTGGGTGGCGGATGGGCGGATATCGATCTCCTGCGCGGTCACGCCGAGCGCGTCCATCAGCGCGTGCGCGTCGGTGCGGGTCCGGGAGCTGGTCGCGAAACCGGGCATGGTGTAGGCCAGTACATTCGTGCGCGGCAGGCCGAGCCGGTCCATGGTTTTGGCCGCGACGATCAGTGCCTGCGTGGAGTCCAATCCGCCGGAGACGCCGATGACCAAACGCTGGCTGCCGGTAGCTCGTAAGCGGGTGCTCAGGCCCTCGACCTGGATGTGATGTACCTCGGCACAGCGTTCGTTGCGCGCGGCCGGATCGCTGGGAACGTAAGGGAAGCGCTGGATTTCGCGTCGCAGGGCGGCGGCGCTCGTCGGAACCGGCAACTCCACCTCGATGCGCCGCAGCCGCAGCAGACGTTCGCGGTGATCATGCACATTGTCGGCGAAACTGGTGGTCCGGATGCGATCCGCGGCCAGCCGCTGCAGATCGAGATCGGCGGTGATCAACTGGGGATGGTCGCAGAACCGCTCGCCCTCGGCGAGAAGATCGCCGTTCTCGCAGACCAGCGCCTGCCCGTCCCAGGCCATATCGGTGGTCGATTCACCGTGTCCGGCAGCCGAATACAGATAGGCGGCCAGATAGCGCGCGGAATGTGAGGTGCACAGCGCGCGCCGGTAGTCGGCCTTGCCGATGACGATATTGCTCGCCGAGAGATTGACAAGCACCGTCGCACCGGCCAGCGCGGCATACCCACTGGGCGGCAACGGCACCCAGCCGTCCTCGCAGATCTCCAGGTGGAATACGAAGCCGTCGAGATTGGTCGCGGTGAACAACAGATCGGAACCGAACGGCACCCGCTGACCCGCGATCGTGATGTGGTCGTCCAGGGTCTCGCGCGCCGCCGCGAACTGGCGCTTCTCGTAGAACTCGCGGTAGTTCGGCAGATAGCTCTTCGGCGCGGCGCCGAGCACGGTGCCGCGGCATACCGCGATCGCGCAGTTGAACAGCCGACCCTGGGTACGTACCGGCGCACCGATCAACAGCACCGTGTCGATTTCCGCGCTCGCCGCGACTACCTGCTCGATCGCCGCGCCGACCGCATCGTCGAGCGCATCCTGGTGGAACAGATCGTCGGCGGTGTAGCTGGAAAGTCCGAGTTCGGGAAAGACCGTCAGCACCACACCGTCGGCGGCCGCTTGCCGAGCGAGCTCGAGCGTCTGCTCGACATTGAACGCGGGATCGGCGACCCGGATCGGCGGCACCGCGACCGCCACTCGCGCGAACCCGTGCCGATAAAGCGAGTCGAACGGCAGTTCGGGCACGGGCGTCCCCTTTCGGGATCGTTGATCTTCCTGCACTTCGAAATTTACGCCCGCCCGCGCAGACCCCCGCCCCAGCGCGGCCATTTCGCCTTGGTCTTCGGTTCCTCCATGAGCGGTCCGCGCTCGATATCGGTGACCAACAGCGGCAGCCGTGGTGCGAGTTCGTCGAGGACGGCCTGAGTTTGCCCGCCCTGCGCGGCTCGGTACTCCGGCATGGTCAGACCGACGATCTGCAGGAACTGCACGCGCCCGTGCGGTGTATCGATGGCGCCGAGCTCCGGGTCGAGGGCGAAGGCGACGGCGTGGATATCCGAATCCGGATGGTCCGCGGCGATCGGACCGTTCGACTTGATGGTGTGGCCGGGTGCGAACCAATTCCCGGACTGGAACACGTACCTGGCCAGGTTCTGCAGGAAGTTCGCGGGCCAGACCGGCGGTTTCTCGTCGGCCGGTGTGCGCAGCAGTCGGAAGGTGAATTCGAATCCCCAGCCGGATTCGTCCGGATTATCCCATTCCTTCTCGTACAGCTCGGTCATCCCGTAGCTGATGTAGTGCCAGTGTGGGACCGGTTCGGTGCGCGGATAGGCGCTGATGCCGTCCAGCGGATCGGGCCCGCCGAGCGACCAGGGGACCCCCGTCCCCCAATGGCTGGGTGCGGTGTCGTGGTACAGCTGTTCCAACGCGGCGTCGATAGCGTTCCAGCCGGGACTTTCACTCACCTGGACACCATAAGGTCGGCGCGGACCATGCGCCGCGCCACAGGGATCGCAAGCCCTTGGCGGACAGCGATTTGCGGGTCGAGCGACCGGGTCCCGGACTGGTCGGCCTGTCGGGAAAGGGCTGATCCGGCGCACCGGTAAGCTATAGCAATGGCGGATGACATGGATTCCGACCTAGTTGCGGGGGAACGACGCGCTGATCTCGAGCGTGCGCTGACCTATGTCTCCACCGAATCGCAGCCCGACGGCAGCTACATCATCAATGGCGACCTGCCACCCGATGTCGCGCCACCGTTCATCCGGGCGATCATGCGGGTGGAGGCGGAGTTGCTGCTGAACGACGCGGAACTCGTAACGGTCGATGAGGGTGAGCCACGCACGCCCGAAGAGCGCCGGGCCGACGCGTTTGTCGCATTGATACTCCGGGTGGACGACCGCAGCTCGGCCTGAGCAGCGCGGCGGACCTTGCACTCGATACCCTTGAGTGCTAAAAAGGGCTTGGCACTCTCGACGTGTGAGTGCCAGGTCGGGACGGTGAGACCGGGTTCCATCGACACCCTCGGTCGTCCGTCGCGGGCACCGAACCTGGCCAGCGTAAATGGGGCGATCCAACCTGCGATCGTCCTGTGTGTCAGCCATATACATGTGGAGGATCTCAACGCAATGGCCAAGACAATTGCGTACGACGAAGAGGCCCGTCGCGGCCTCGAGCGGGGCCTGAACGCCCTCGCCGACGCGGTCAAGGTGACGCTGGGACCCAAGGGTCGCAACGTTGTCCTGGAGAAGAAGTGGGGCGCCCCCACGATCACCAACGATGGTGTTTCCATCGCCAAGGAGATCGAGCTGGAGGACCCGTACGAGAAGATCGGCGCCGAGCTGGTCAAGGAAGTCGCCAAGAAGACCGACGACGTCGCGGGCGACGGCACCACCACCGCCACCGTGCTGGCCCAGGCGCTCGTACGTGAGGGTCTGCGCAATGTCGCGGCCGGCGCCAACCCGCTGGGTCTGAAGCGCGGCATCGAGAAGGCCGTCGAGGCAGTCACCACCAAGCTCCTCGCGACCGCCAAGGAGATCGACACCAAGGAGCAGATCGCTGCTACCGCTGGTATCTCCGCCGGCGACTCGTCCATCGGTGAGCTGATCGCCGAGGCCATGGACAAGGTCGGCAAGGAAGGCGTCATCACCGTCGAGGAGAGCAACACCTTCGGGCTCCAGCTGGAGCTCACCGAGGGTATGCGCTTCGACAAGGGCTACATCTCGGGTTACTTCGTGACCGACCCGGAGCGTCAGGAAGCGGTCCTCGAGGATCCGTACATCCTGCTCGTCGGTTCCAAGGTTTCCACCGTCAAGGACCTGCTGCCGCTGCTGGAGAAGGTCATCCAGGCCGGTAAGCCGCTGCTGATCATCGCCGAGGACGTCGAGGGCGAGGCCCTGTCGACCCTGGTCGTGAACAAGATCCGCGGCACCTTCAAGTCCGTCGCCGTCAAGGCTCCTGGCTTCGGTGACCGTCGCAAGGCGCAGCTCGCCGATATCGCCATCCTGACCGGTGGCGAGGTCATCAGCGAAGAGGTCGGCCTCTCCCTGGAGACCGCCGGCATCGAGCTGCTCGGCCAGGCCCGCAAGGTCGTCATCACCAAGGACGAGACCACCATCGTCGAGGGCGCGGGTGACGCGGAGGCCATCAAGGGCCGCGTCGCGCAGATCCGCACCGAGATCGAGAACTCGGACTCGGACTACGACCGGGAGAAGCTGCAGGAGCGTCTGGCCAAGCTGGCCGGTGGCGTCGCCGTCATCAAGGCGGGCGCCGCGACCGAGGTCGAGCTCAAGGAGCGCAAGCACCGCATCGAGGATGCCGTGCGCAACGCCAAGGCCGCCGTCGAAGAGGGCATCGTCGCCGGTGGTGGCGTGGCCCTGCTGCAGTCGGCTCCGGCGCTGGACGACCTGAAGCTCACCGGTGACGAGGCGACCGGTGCGAACATCGTGCGTGTCGCGCTGTCGGCTCCGCTGAAGCAGATCGCCTTCAACGCGGGCCTGGAGCCCGGCGTTGTCGCCGAGAAGGTTTCGAACCTGCCGGCGGGCCACGGCCTGAACGCCGACTCGGGCGAGTACCAGGACCTGTTGGCGGCCGGTGTCGCCGACCCGGTCAAGGTCACCCGTTCGGCCCTGCAGAACGCGGCCTCCATCGCGGCCCTGTTCCTCACCACCGAGGCCGTCGTCGCCGACAAGCCGGAGAAGTCCGCCGCTCCCGCCGGTGACCCGACCGGCGGCATGGGTGGCATGGACTTCTGAGTCCAGCCTCCTGGCACCACTTCTAGACCCGAAGGCCGGGCCACCATTTGGTGGCCCGGCCTTCGGCCTATCCGAACTACGGGATTTGTCTGATGGGAGTTCGTCAGGGGCGCAATGGGTTTGCGGATGGATTGTGCGTGTTCGGTTATCGGAGGGGAGATTTCGATATCGCGGCGTTGCAGTTCGAAGGGTACGGCGATAGCGAACGGATCAAAGCTTTGTTGCTACTGATTCGGTGGAAGATGTTGGGGCGGGCGTTATTTCGATGGGACCATCGGCTGTTTTGGCGGTGCCGTTGGTCGTTGGGGTCGGGGATTCGATTTGTTGATCGGCGGTTGTCTCGGGTGCACTGTCGACCATCGGATCGGGTTCGGCGGCCGATGTGCTGGTGGGCAGTTCGGACTCCGCCGGTCCGATTGCGGCCGATTCGGCGGCGAACTCCGCGGCGGCGGCCAAGCGTAGGCGTTCGGCGAGTTCGTTGAAGATGTAGAAGTTGGGGATCTGGCCGACGGGGGTGAGCGAGACCCAGTTGCCGTCTACCTTCATGCGAACCAAACCGCTTCGGGCGTCGATCAATTGGATCTGTTCCCAGGCGTAGGCCCGGCTGCGGAAATAGAGCGCGGCCAGGTCGAGGGCGATTTCGCCGAAATGGACGGTCGCGCCGTCATCGATGGCGGCCACGGCGCGGGGGAGTTGAGCCAGGGTGACGGCAGACTGGATGGCCCTGCCCCACTCGCGCGCATCGCCGAACAGGGTGTCGTCGAATGCTGCCTCGGCGCCGTCGGGGCCCGACATCCGCAGCGAGTACTCGGTGTGCGCGGAATTCTGGAAGGGGATGACCTGCTGGCGCACTTCGGCACTGTTCCAGCGGAATCCGGCCACCTGCTCACCGGAGCGGTATACGGTCATGCCGAATTCGAATAGATCCAGCCGAGCGGTGCGGTGCCGACGATTACGCCGTCCGCGGAAGAATGCCAACGACGCTGGCACCAAGGCTATGAGACCGATCGCGAGCGCACCGGGATATGCCCCCACCGTCACGCAGATAACCCCGACTGCCGTGAACCCGCCCGCGACAATCCCGTAGCCGCGCACGAGGCTATCGCTCGCCGGCGCCGGTAGAAAGGTCTGTCGGTGCGTGCCGAGCTTCTGATATTCGGCCATCAGGTGGATCAGCTGCGACAGTGGAACCTTTTGTGGCCCGCCGGTTCCGACATCGCCATGGCTCGGAGTGGTCAATTGTCCCTCCATGAGGCGGTTTTCCTCCGCGGCGAAGCGTATGACACTCGACCGAAGGTCGCCACCCCAGCCTCGTGCCCGGTCAGTCGGCCGAGCTTACGTCATCGCGGCGGCATACCCGCGATCGGTGCGGGCGTTTCGTCGTGATTTAGATCAAGTTGTCATGTGCCGAATAAGACAAAGGCCGGTCCGCTGAACGAACCGGCCGTGCGGTGGGATCAGATTCCGTCGATCGTCAGGACGGCGAACGGCATGCTCGGGGTTCCGGGCCCCATCGGGCCGCCCCTATCGAATTGAGAAGAGACAACCAGCGTCCGATCATTGCTGCGCACCAATGTGGTGGGAATGCGCAGGGATTCATCGGTGACCGTGCGTTCCAGCTCGACGGTCGCGCCATCATCGCTGATCTTCCAGCGGGTAATGGTGTTGCTCGTATTCTGAGCCGCCCACAGCGTGCTGCCGTGCAGTTCCAGGCCGTCACCGTGTTTCAGATCGGCGCCGCGCATGCTCACCTTTCGAATCGGTTCCGGCGAATTCGGCGCGGTCGCAACGCGATACAGGTCACCGGAGTTCATATCGACGATCAGCAGATAGCGACCGGAATCGTCGGACACGATGCCGTTCAAGGTGAATGCGTCCGGCGCATGCGGGCTGATTATGGTGCTCAGATCGAATTGTGCTGTCAGATCCGCCTTTCCGCCGTGTGCCGCGGTGACCTGCTCCGGGGTGACCCGGTAGACGACCGGTCGCAGGCTGTCGGTCAGGTATGCGCTGCCGTCAGGGGTGATGGCCAGATCATTGACCAGTCTCGGCCCGGTGCCGGTGACTTCGAAGCGGGCGATCAGCGCACGGCTGCCGATGTCGTATACCGCGACTCCGGCCGTCGAATCGATAACCCACAGTCGCCCCGCCGCATCCACTTTCAGCCCATTGGCGGTCTTGCGGCCGTCGGCCCCTTCGGGCAGGAAGATTTCGGCCCGCGCGGCGCCGGGTGTTGCGCGATAGACGGCGCCGTTGGTGTATGAGCCGACGTAGGTGTCGCCGGTGCGCGGATCGACGGCGATGCCCTCCGGATAGACGCGATCACCGGGCAGTTCGTATGCGGTGCTGATGCGGGTCGTCGGTTGGCTCACGGCCTGTGTCGCGGTGCCGCAGGACGTGAGGGCGGTGCAGGCAATGGCGGTGGCGATGGTCGAGATGGTGCGGAACATGCTCATGACTCCTGATAGTCGAACATCTAGACGTGTTCAAATCCTGGAATGTGCACGAATCTATATTAGGACTCTAATCAACGTCAAGATCCTAACGAGAAGACGCGCAGTTACCATGCGGATATGACGTCCATGCACTCCTCCGAGCGCCTCGGCTCGTATCTCAAGCGCGCCGAACAGGCCCTCAACTCGGCGAAGAGCGCGGCGCTCAAACCGGTGGGCCTCACCGTTCCCCAGTACGGGGCCCTGTTGTTCCTCATCGAAAACCCGGGTATCAATGCCGCCGCACTGGCCCGGCTGTGCGGGGTGACCCCGCCGACCATGAATACGATCCTGACCAACCTCCAGGACCGCGGCCTCATCGAGCGCACCCCGCATGCCTGGCACAAGAACGTCCTGGAGACCCGTCTCACCGAAGCGGGCGCGGCGCTCGCGAAAGAGGCGGACGTGAATGCCGTGCGCGTGGAACGCGCATTGGCCGACGAATTCACCGAGGCCGAACACGCCGCGCTGCGCGAGCTGCTCACCCGCTGCGCCGATCTGCTCGATTCCATTCGCCCCGAATCCGCGCCGAAAAAATAGCTCCCGGATCGGATCGACCCGGGAGCTATTGGCGTGCGCGCGATTTCACGCCGCGACGGCTACCGCCGTTGCGGTGCGGGCCGGTCGACGCAGTGTCGCGACGCCGAGCGCGAGTGCGACGAAGCCGACCGCGGCGGAGGTCCACGGGAGCCAGTTCGCGCCCGATGAATCCAGCACCGTGCCGCCGAGCAGGGAGCCGATGCCGCTGCCGAGGTAGATGGCCGAGCCATTGAGTCCGAGTGCGACGGTCGGCGCGTCGTGCGCAATGGCGAAGAGCCGGAACTGCTGCGGGATGAGGATCGCGGATCCGAACAGGCCGGTCAGGCCGAGTACCGCGAAGACCGCCCAGTTGGCGTGGGTGGCCGGGTCGAGCAGGAGCAGGCCGATGAGGCTGCCGACGAGTCCGACGGTCAGCGTCGGTGCCGGGCCGAAGCGGTCCACTGCCCGGCCCGCCTGCGAGTTGCCGATGACCTGACCGATGCCCATGACCAGCAGCAGCCAGGCGAGGTGCCCCTGCGGCACCGATGGTGCGACGACGACCGGCAGGTAGACGATGGTCGTGTAGGCCGCGGTCATCTGCAGGGTCGTCACCAGCAGAACCCGCAGTACGGCGGGCCGGGC
Source organism: Nocardia sp. CA-135398 (assembly GCF_050955845.1). Lineage (NCBI taxonomy): Bacteria > Bacillati > Actinomycetota > Actinomycetes > Mycobacteriales > Nocardiaceae > Nocardia > Nocardia sp. CA-135398. The sequence continues at coordinate 803,549 of NZ_CP192084.1, forward strand.
GAGCACGCCGACGCGATCGCGCAATCCGGTACTCGGCAACGTGACGCGCGGCAGCAGTACGACGAGGGCGGCCGCGATGGCGCCGCCGACGGCGATCGCCCAGAGCACCCCGCGCCAGCCGATCCAACGCTCCACGAATATGCCGATCGGCACGCCCGCGACCGCGGATAGCGTGATTCCGGCGGTGACGACGGAGAGTGCCCGGCCGCGGTGCGCGTCGTCGGCGACCACCCCGGCCACGGCGAAGGCATTGGCCTGGAACGCCGCCGCGCCGATCGCGGCGACGATGCGCGCCCCGGCCATCACCGAAAAGTCCTGCGCCGCAGCCTGTCCGATCATGCCGAGGACGAAAAGGATCGCACCGCCGCCCAATACCCAACGCCGGTCCCAGGATCCGGTGGCGGCCGCGATGATCGGCGAGGCGATGGCGTATGTCCAGGCGAACATGGTGGTGAGCTGGCCCGCGGTGGCCACCGAAACGTCCAGGTCGTGGGCGATGAGCGGGAGCATGCCATTGAGTACGAAGCCATCGGTACCGAGCACGAAGGTGCCGACGGCGAGTGGGATCAGGGATCGATACAGATTGTTCGATGGTTGTCGAAGCATCTTATGATGTTGGGATATAATTCGATAGTTGTCAAACGATCGGAGGATGAACGTGCGTCAGCTACCGCAGCCGAGCACCGGCGACCTGGACCTGATCCGGGTGCTCAGCGCCATCGCCGATCCGATCCGGCTGGAGCTGATCCGCGCGCTCGCCGGGGTCCGCGAGCCGCTCAGTTGCGCCATCGACAAATTCGACGTCGAAATCACCGCCGCGACCGCATCGCATCACTGGAAGGTGCTGCGCGACGCGGGTGTCACGACCACCTACGTCTCCGGCCGCAATCGGCTGGTCGAACTGCGGCGCGACGATCTGGACGAACGTTTCCCAGGCCTGCTCGACGCGATCGTCAACGGCTCGCAATCCTGATCCGATTCATTCGCCCAGCCTCGGCGTGCCGGGTGCCCGCTGGCTGCGTCCGTCGACCGGTTCAAACGCCCCAAAAGTATTGGCTTTACCGGCGGTCCGGTAGCAGGTGCACTTGGTGCGAGGACAAGCCTCGAACGTCACTCAGGGGTGGGGACAATGAACGGAATCTTTGTCGCGATCGTGATCGGTTTCCTAGTGCTGTTCGGCACGCTGACGATCATCAAGTACGCGAATCGCGACAGTCGGGGGCACCGCAACCGCCGCAGACGAAGTCGATGGGCCGCGGGCAGCGGCGGTGACAGCGGCGGCGGTTGCGGCGGTGGATCCAGCTGTGGCGGCGGCTCAGGCTGCGGTGGCGGCGGCTGTGGCGGAGGCGGTGGCGGCTGTGGCGGAGGCGGCGGCGGTTGCGGCGGTGGCAGCTGAGTCAGTTCCGTGTCGGCAGCAGACTCTCGAATGCGCTGTCCACCAACGCCCTTCGCTGCTTCTCGGTGGTCGGGAGCGTGTCGGGGGAGACGCGGGCCAGTTGATTGAAACCGTGGTAAATGCTCACGGCGACAACCGCTCTGGTCCGCGCCTGCCCGGCGGTCAGCCCCAATTCGTGTAGCAATTCCGCGACGTATTGGATGCGCCGATCCGCGACTCGGCGCAAAGTCGCGGCGACCGACGGCTGGTCAGCGGAGGCCAGTAGCGCCAATTCGATGCGTCCGGTGGCCGCGTAATCGATGACCTGGGCGAAGAGTCGATGCAACCGCTCGGCCGGGTCGGTCTCGACGGCGATCTCGGCGATCACATCGTCGGTGCTGCGCTGCTCCCAACGCGCCAGCGCCGCATCGATGAGGGCCGCACGGTCCTTGAAATGCCAGTAGAAGCTGCCCTTGGTGGTGCCGAGCCGCTTGGCGATGGGTTCGACGGCCACTGCCGCCAAGCCGCCCTCCGCCAGCGCGTTCAGGGCGGCCTGTGCCCAATCGTCGGCGCTGAGCCGTGCCTTCGCATCCCCTTGTGCCATTGCCGTACGCTATCGTATGGTCATTCCATACGCTGCCGTATGGAGTGCCGGAGGAATGCGATGCCGACTTATGAGATTCCCGAACGGGCCACCCTGGCGCGCTCGTCCCGGACCGATTGGGATTACGTCGATTCCTACGAAATAACGCTACCGCCCGGCGCTCCTATCGATCCTCGGGAATGGACGCGAAAGATATTCTTCGGCAAGCCTTTTCCCGATCGCGAAAGTGACGAGCACGAGCATGTGACCGCCGATGAGACGGCGGTTCTCGACTTCGTCGTTTCGGTTCTGGTCGAGCACGGAACGGTCACCATCACGTCGCTGGTCAAGTATCGAAATCGCTGGGGTCGAAGGTATTTCGCCGTCGTGCGCCCATTCCACCGTCGGCTCGTGCCGTGGATGCTCGCGCGCGCGGCCCGCGGTTTCGTCCGCTGACCCGCCGTATCGAACGGATGCGGCGACGGCTCCGTTCGACGGTCGTAGGCTGAACCCATGTCTGGCGACATACGCGGTGTGCTCTACGACATCGACGGCGTGCTGGTGACTTCCTGGCACGAGATCGACGGTGCGGTCGACGCCGTGCGTCGTGTGCGTGAAAGTGGTTTGCGTCGAAGGTTTCTCACCAATACCACCTCCCGCACCTGCGCCGAGATCGCCGAGCGGCTGTGCGACGCCGGATTCGATGTCGATACCGCGGAGATCGTCACCGCCGCCCGGCTCACCGGCGAATATGTGGGCCGCCACTACCCGGATGCGGCAGTCTGGGTGCTCAATCACGGCGATATCGAGGCCGACCTCGCCGAGCTCACTCTCGACGACGAACACCCCGACGTCATCGTAATCGGCGGCGCCGGTGCGGAATTCACCCATGCCGCGCTGAGCCGGGTGGCCGAGCTGATGCTGGACGGTATACCGGTCGTCGCGATGCACAGCGGCCTGACCTGGGCCACCGACACCGGGCTTCGCATCGACGCGGGCGCGTACCTGCCGGGTCTGGAGGCGGCGGGCAATGCCGAGATCGCGGTGGTCGGCAAGCCCGCGGCGGCCGGATTCCACACCTGCGCGGACCTTATGGGCCTCGATCCGGCCGAGGTGCTGATGATCGGCGACGATCTGCAATCGGATGTGCTCGCCGCCCAACAGGTCGGTATGACCGGAGTTCTGGTGCGCACCGGCAAATTCCGGGCCGCCGTTCTGGCGGCGGCATCGACCGCACCGGATCACGTCATCGATTCAGTGGCGGAACTGCCCGCGCTGTTGAAAGTCCGGCCGAAAGAATAATTATAAAAAAAGTCCTTCAAAACACTTTCGGCGTGCCGAACCTCTCGGTATCCTCCGTTGCGGCAAACAGTCAGTGACGACCATCGTGGTGGCAACTAGATCGGAGAGCGGTAGCCGGCAAGCGCAATAGCAACCGAGCGGCCAACTTTCGGCTAACGCCTATTCCGCCGAAGGTTGAGACGAACGGCCCGATCCATGACGAGGGGATCGGGCCCTTCGGTATTGTCTGCCCCAATGTCACAGGATGCGAATACGGGACGAATGTATGCCGGGCAACCCGTAGAGGACCGGCAACGTCAGCGGCGTGCGCGTTTTCTGGAATCGGGCCTTACGGTCTTTGCACGCGACGGCTACGCCAATAGTTCGGTCGGCGCTATCTGTAAGGACGCCGGACTCTCCTCGAGGCAGTTCTATGAGGAGTTCACCGGCCGCGAGTCTCTCCTACTCGAGCTCTACGAGCAGATCGATAAGGAATCGCGCGAAGCGGTGACCGCCGCCCTCGAGAAGAAATCCGATGCGACCGCGCTGGAGATCATCGATGCCGCGGTGCGCGCCTACGTCCAATCCATCGGCTCCGATCCGCGCAAGGCGCGGGTGGCGCTGGTAGAGGTCGTCGGCGCCGGCCCGAAGGTGGAGAAGTTCCGGCTGGAGCTGCGCCGCGTCTGGGGTTCGCTACTCGCCAGCGCCGCCGAGGATGCCGCCCTACACGGCGAAATCCCAACGGGCGACTACGAGATGCGGGTGCTTGCCATCATCGGCGCGGTCAACTACGTGGTGGATTCCTGGAGCGGTTCGGATCCGCGCCCGCCACTAGACGACGTGATCCGGGTGCTCAGCCGAGTGATCATGGGTGCGGTCGGCGCGTAGTTCCGGCACCCGTCGGCTAGCGTGCGCTCATGGAGACGGTCCCCATCCAGATGCCGGACGGCACCACCGTGCCGGTGCGGCTGTTCCCGGCGACCGGTGCGCATCGGCATCCGGTGCGCCCCGATGCGCCGCGTCCGGTGGTGGTGATGGTGCCCGGCCTCGGTGTCCCGGCCGGGTACTACGAACTGTTCGCCCAGGAGTTGGCCGCGCGTGGTTTCGATGTCGCGATCGGTGAGCTGCGCGGCGTGGGTGACAGTCGTCCGCGTCCGAGCGCCGCGAGCACCTTCGGCTACCACGAACTGGTCTCGGTCGACTTCCCGGCGATCTTCTCGGTGGTGCGTGACCGGTTCCCGGACAGCACCCCGTATCTGCTCGGCCACAGCATGGGCGGCCAGCTCGCGGTGCTGTACGCGTCGCGGATCCGCGGCCGCTTGGGCGGTCTGATCCTGATCGCCTCCGGCACCCCGTATCACCGTGGGTTCCGGGGCATTTCGGGGCCGGGCATGCTGGTGGGCACCGCGGCCATGTCGCTGACGGCCAATCTGACCGGCTTCTGGCCCGGCGACCGGATCTCGCTGGGCGGCTTCGGACGCCAGTCGAAGGTACTGCTGTCGGACTGGGCCCGCCTGGCCCGCACCGGCCGCTTCGTGCCGGTCGACGCGGACATCGACTACGAGGAGCGGATCTCCAGACTGAAGCTCCCGGTGCTATCCATAACCATCACCGGCGACGACATCGCCCCGACCAGTTCGGCCGCCCACCTCCTGGCCAAGATGCCCAACGCCGAGGTGACCACCTGGCTGCACCCCCAACCATTGGGACACAACGGTTGGATCCGTCGATACAGCAGCACGGTCGATCAAATCGAGAAGTGGCTACGGGACCGCTGATCCCTTGATGGTGCCTGTCAGCTCGGCGCTCATCGACCCCGGGCACGGCCAGCGCCGCGCGGGACCCAGCGTTCCATCGAACCTAGTCGAATGGTGGTCGCACACAGCGAATTCGACCGCCGTATCACTACGCTCGGCGAGCGGCCGGAGGCAGATGGCGCAGCAAAGCGATCTGGATGCGGGGCTACGCTTGTGACCGTGGCGAATGAGCAACGGCGGCAACTGCATCTGGATCTTCTGGAATGCCGGAAGGCGTTGGTGGACAGCGATTTCGAGAGTCTTCTGCCGAGGCGGCGCTGAATCAAGTGCCCGCCCCGGCCGACGGTGCTAAGAATGGTCGGCGATTTCGCCGAGGTGCTTGCCGAAGCCGTCGAGCATTGCGGTGAGGCCGATTTCGAAGTGGTCGGTGTCGGCGGTGGCGTCGGCGGCTGCGGCGAGGTTGTTGTAGTCGGGGGCGTTCGGAGCGGGCTTGCGGCTGCGCTGTGCCGCGACGGCGGCCACCGTTTGGCTGAGGATGTGCCCGACCACGTATTCGCGTAGGCAGCGGGCGAACTGTAAGGCCACGGCGGATGTAAAGCCAACGCCCTGTAGGCGTTCCAGCATCCAGTTCCCGGTCTCTATCGCTGCGGCGCTGCGGACCGGCCGTGTGGCGAAGATCGGCACCGCGTTCGGATGTCGCCGAAGGGTGGACCGCAGTCGATGCGCATAAGCGCTCATCAGCTCCGGCCAATCCTCTTGCCACGGTAGGTTTTCCATATCCAGTTCGTCGAATATCGCCTCGGCGATGCCGTCGAACAGGTCCTGCTGATCGGCGAAATGCCGATAGGCGGCCATCGGGTCCGCGCCGAGGGCCGTACCCAATTTCCGCATGGTGAAGCCGTCGAGTCCCGCCGTGTCGATGACGGTCAACGCCACTCCGGCGATGTAATCACGATTCAGCGTGATCCGGGTGGTCGGCTGCCTGCGCCCACCGGTTCGACTCATAGCGAGGTCCTTCGGTCGGCAGATCGCAATGCTCACTCACCCATCTCGTCGAACAGTTCGATGAGCCGATCGACGAATGCGTCCGGTTGCAGCTGATACGGCACATGTCCGCCGGGGAATTCCACACAGTCCCGGCCGAGTTCGTCGGCCAGTGTATGGGTGGCGACGTAGTACGGCTTACCGACGCTCTCGCGGCCGGTCGCGAGCCGCCACGGCACCTCGACCTTCCGGAGGGCGGCCAGGTCCGGGTGGTAGTCGAAGCAGAAGACGGGCAGTTCCTGGCGGAGCAGCAGGTCGGCATTGTTCAGTTGGCGGGTCATGGTCGAGGGCTGAGTTCGGGTGATCCGGCGGAGTGCGGCTCCGATCGCGAGCGATACGCGACTCGCACCGGCCAGCAGAGTTTGTCCCAGACTCGACCGGAGGATCCATGGCACATTCGGCATGGTCAGAACGCCGAATGCCGCGAACGCCCGCATCGGACTCTTTGCAACGGCGAGTGCGCCTATGTCGGCGATCTCCTGCCGCGCAGGGCTTTCGACGGGCAGCAGCTGGACCAGCGGCGGTTCGTGCACGACCGCGTTGATGAGCCGATCTGCATGTGCGGCAAGCAGTTCGAGTGTGATGATCGCGGCACCGCTGCTGCCGAAGACATGGGCACGCTCGATCGCGTAGGCGTCGAGGACCGCGATGACATCCGCGGCCTGCGTCGCGACATCGATCGTGGCGTGTGGCTCGGTGAGTGGGCTGCGCGAATTGCCGCGCCGGTCGAAGGTGATCACGCGGAAACTGTCGGCCAGCAGCGGCACGACAGCTTCGTACATTCCGGCATCACCGCCGCCTCCGGAAATGAGGACCAGGTCCGGCCCGGTTCCGGCCGCTTCGGTATGCAGTCGCGCGCCAGCGGTTTCGACGATTCGTACGACGGTTTCGGCCACTACAGCTCCTTGTCTACGACGTAGACCGAGTCTACATCGTAGACATACCGCTGCAAGGAGACGGCCCGGTGCAGACTGCACCGGGCCGGTTGGACGTAACTACCGTTCCATCAACATCTGAGTGAAGAATTCGTAGATGAGGGCGGCTTGGAAGGCGGACTGTTTGTTGTCGGCTGCGCCGCCGTGGCCGCCTTCGATGTTCTCGTGGTACCAGATGGTGTGGCCTTGTTCTTCCAGCAACGCCGCCATCTTGCGGGCGTGGCCCGGGTGGACTCGGTCGTCGCGGGTGGAGGTGGTCAGCAGGATCGGCGGGTAGGACGCGTCGGCGCGGACGTTCTGGTAGGGCGAGTACTTGCTGATGTACTCCCATTCCTCGGGCTTGTCCGGGTCGCCGTATTCGGCCATCCACGACGCACCGGCCAGCAGCAGGTGATACCGCTGCATATCCAGCAGCGGGACCTGGCAGACGATGGCGCCGAACAGTTCCGGGTAGCGGGTCAGCATGACGCCCATGAGCAGGCCGCCATTGCTACCGCCGACCGCACCCAGTTGTTCGTGCGTGGTGATGCCGCGGGCCACCAGATCCTTGGCGATCGAGGAGAAGTCCTCATAGACCTTGTGCCGGTTGGCCTTCTGCACCGAGGTGTGCCACTGCGGGCCGTATTCGCCGCCGCCGCGGATATTGGTCATCACCCAGGTGCCGCCGCGTTCCAGCCAGCCCATGCCGGAGGCGCCGCTGTAGGCCGGGGTGCGGGATACCTCGAAGCCGCCGTAGCCGGACATCACCGTCGGACCGGGGGTGCCCTGGCGGTCGCGGTGGCGGATCACGAAGTACGGCACCATGGTTCCGTCATCGGAGCGCGCGAAGAACTGCTCGGTCTCGATGCCGTCGGCGTCGAAGAAGCCGGGTTCCTGTTTGAGCTGCTCGGTCCGGCCGCCGACCGCGCTGGCGAGCAGCGTGGCGGGCGTGGTGAATCCGCTTGTGGTCAGCATGAATTCGTCGCCGCCCTCGAGCGGGTCCAGATTCATCACGCTGGTGGTCGCCATCGGCGGGGTGTCGGCGAGCGGCTCCTTGTGCCAGCCGTCCGGACCGGGCGTGAGGACGTAGAGCTTGGTCTGCACATCCTCCAGGGTGATCAGCAGCAGATGGTTCTCGGTCCAGCCGTAGCCGTGCAGCGAGGTGTGCTCGTCGGGGGTGAAGATCACCTCGAATTCCCGTGCACCGGAAAGGAATTTCTCGAAGTCGAGGGCCAGCAGCGCACCGGCGGGGTAGGTCTTGTCGCCGATCTCCCATGGCGACTTCAGTCGCACCAGGAACCAATCCTTGTACCAGGACTCGCTGGCGTCGGTCGGCACATCGAGATGCCGCAGGCTGCCGTCGTTTTCGAGCAGGTACACCTCTTCGTTGAAGAAGTCGGTGGCGCGACCGACGAAATGCCGTTCATAGCCGGGTGTCCGGTCGTAGCCTGCCGAGACCGCGACATCGCCTGCCTCGCCCTCGAATACCGTTTCGGCCTCGGCGAGCGGGGTGCCGCGCCGCCAGCGCTTGGCGATGCGCGGATAGCCGGAATCGGTGAGTGAACCCGGCCCGAAATCGGTACCGACATACACCGAGTCGATATCGATCCAGCGGATCTCGGACTTCGCCTCGGGCAGGAAGTAACCACCGTCGGCGGGGTCGATGAATTCCCTTGTCTCGATATCGAATTCGCGCACGACCTTGGCATCGGCGCCGCCGCGGGACAGGCTGATGAGCGCGCGCGACTGTTCCGGCCGCAGCACGGCGGCACCGCCCCATACCCAGTTCTCGCCCTCGGCGGTGCCGAGTGCGTCCAGGTCGATCAGCACATCCCAGTCCGGCGCTTCCTTGGCGTATTCGGCGAAGGTGGTGCGCCGCCACAGCCCGCGCGGGTGTTCGGCGTCGCGCCAGAAGTTGTAGAGCCAGCGGCCGCGCCGACCCGGGTAGGCGATCTTGGTATCGGTGTCGAGCATGTCCAGGATGCGACGCTCGAGCTCGGTGAACCGATCGGAGCTGGCGAAACGCTCGACAACCACCTCGTTGTGCGCGCGGGCGAAGTCGAGGGCCCGCTCATCGGTTACTTCTTCGAGCCACAGGTAAGGATCGGTCACAGTTTGCTCAACGCCCGTCATGTCCACATTGTTGCCGAGAGGCATTAAAGGTGAGATATCACTCGGTGAATCGGGCAATTCGGGCGGCCTGTTACCGGTTGCTCGACATCGAATCAAAGCGTGACGTACGTACCGGTCGGATCAGTAGGATCGCTGCTCCGATACCGAACCGAGGCGGAAGGTGGCTGGTTTGCCACAGTTTCTCTGGGAGCAGCACTGCTGCCTGCCACTACTGCATTCCGCGCGGATCGCGGACCTGGCCCGCTATCCGCTCGGGTCGTATTTATCGGTGAACGTAGGGTATTCGCGCCAGTCGACCGAGGATTCACTGGCGCTGCTACACAAGTTCCGCCGGGATGCGCTGGGCGACGGTCGGTTCCGGCTGGTCGAGCGGTTCGCCGATATCGGTGCCGCCGATACCATTTCGCTGGCCTTCGACCTGGAGGATTCCGGACCGCTCGGCGGCGATCCGGATAACCTCGAAATGTTCTACGAACTGGGCGTCCGCTCAATGTTGCCGACCTACAACCACGCCAATGCGGCCGGTTGCGGTTGTCTGGATACCGACGACACCGGACTCACCGCCTACGGCCGAGATCTGGTGCGCAAACAGAACGAGGTCGGCATATTCGTCGACGGTTCGCACTGCTCCCGGCGCACCGGCCTGGACCTGGCCGAATGCACCGAAGTTCCGATGATCTACAGCCATTCCAATTTCGCGGCGCTGTGGTCGCATCCGCGCAATATCACCGATGAGCAGGCGCGGGCCTGTGCGCGGACCGGCGGCGTCATCGGTATCAATGGCGTCGGAATCTTCCTGGGGCAGAACGCCATCGATGGCCGGGCCGAGCGGGTCGCGGCAATGGCCGCGCATATCGAATACGGCGCGGAACTCGTCGGGATCGAACATATCGGCATCGGATCCGATTACTCCTTCGATGCCGAGGATTTCAATGACATGCTCGCCCAGGACCCCGGGGCGTTTTCCGACGCGTATACGAAGTGGGGGCCGCTGCAATGGGTGCCACCGGAGGATCTGCTCGGACTCGACGAGCTGCCCGGGTTGGATGCGGCACTCGCCGAGCGCGGATTCGGCGCGACCGACCGAGCGGCGGTATTCGGTGGCAACTTCGCCCGAATCGCGCGGCAGGTCTGGCGCGACTAAAGCGTGCCTCGGTTGGACAGCGCCAGGTGCACGATGCGGCCCACCCGACTGCGGTCGCCGTCGTGTAAATAATGTTCACCGGATCGACGATCGCGCCTGGTGCGCGCACCGATCGGCCGCGTCCTTTTCGAGAGCTGATCGCTATCAGTGCTGCTGATGGTGCGAGGGGTTTAGTTCACCGCTGCCGTCTGTCGCGGCCACCAGTCAAGGTGTCGCGGCCCCGCACAGCGGCTCGGTCGCAAGAAAGCCGCCGTGCCGGGTGGCGCGCGTCTCATAGTTGCAGGGGGACGGTGGGTGAAGTTTGCCCGACAGCGTTAGGCTCGACGGCGTGACTTCCCATTACGACGTTGTCGTTCTCGGTGCCGGTCCTGGCGGTTATGTCGCCGCCATCCGCGCGGCACAACTTGGCCTCCGTACCGCGATCGTCGAGCAGAAGTATTGGGGTGGTGTCTGCCTCAACGTGGGCTGCATCCCCTCCAAGGCGCTGCTGCGCAACGCGGAACTCGCGCATATCTTCACCAAGGAAGCCAAGACCTTCGGCATCTCCGGCGATGTGAGCTTCGACTTCGGTGTCGCGTTCGACCGCAGCCGCAAGGTCGCCGACGGCCGGGTCAAGGGCGTCCACTTCCTGATGAAGAAGAACAAGATCGACGAGTTCGACGGTAAGGGCACCTTCACCGACGCGAACACCCTCTCGGTCGCCCTGTCCAGTGGCGGCACCGAGACGATCACTTTCAGCAATGTCATCATCGCCGCGGGCACCGTCACCAAGCTGCTGCCGGGCACCTCGCTCAGCGCGAATGTGGTGACCTACGAGGAGCAGATCCTCACCCGCGAGCTGCCCGGCTCGATCCTCATCGTCGGCGCAGGCGCGATCGGCATGGAGTTCGGCTACGTCCTGAAGAACTACGGCGTCGACGTGCGCATCGTGGAGTTCCTGGACCGTGCGCTGCCGAACGAGGACGCCGACGTCTCCAAGGAGATCACCAAGCAGTACAAGAAGCTCGGCATCACCATCACCACCGGTGCGGCCGTGCAGTCGATCGACGACGACGGTTCCAAGGTCACCGTGTCTATCAAGGACAACAAGACCGGCAACCTGGAGACGGTCACCGTCGACAAGGTGCTGCAGGCCGTCGGCTTCGCGCCGCGGGTCGAGGGTTACGGCCTGGAGAGCACCGGTGTCGCGGTCGAGCGTGGCGCCATCGCCATCGACGACAACATGCGCACCAATGTGCCGCATATCTACGCCATCGGTGACGTGACCGGGAAGCTGCAGCTCGCCCATGTCGCGGAGGCTCAGGGCGTCGTTGCCTCGGAGACCATCGCCGGTGCGCCGACGGTCACCCTCGGCGATTACCGGATGATGCCACGCGCCACCTTCTGCCAGCCGCAGGTCGCCAGCTTCGGCCTCACCGAGCAGCAGGCCCGCGACGAAGGCTACGACGTGAAGGTCGCGACCTTCCCGTTCACCGCCAACGGCAAGGCACACGGCCTCGGCGATCCGACCGGTTTCGTCAAGCTGGTCGCCGACGCCAAGTACGGCGAACTGCTCGGCGGCCACCTGATCGGTCCGGACGTCTCCGAGCTGCTGCCGGAGCTGACCCTGGCCCAGAAATGGGACCTGACCGTCAACGAGCTGACCCGCAACGTCCACACCCACCCGACGTTGAGCGAAGCCCTGCAGGAAGCGTTCCACGGCCTCGCGGGCCACATGATCAACTTCTGATCCGTATCGAAGACGGTGGTGTTCGGGCCGAAAGGTCCGGGCGCCACCGTATTTCATTGGAGCGCAACGATGCGACGCAAAGGGTTGATCGGGGCCGCGCTGGTTCTCGTGGTGGTGTTGGCGCTGGCGGTCGGCGGCTATTACCTGATGAACTCGCGCACCTTCCAGTTGGCGGGGCGGTTGGTGAACCGGGTCGACACGACCGACAAGGTGGTCGCGTTGACGCTGGACGACGGGCCGACCGACAAAGCGCCCGAAGTGCTGAAAGTCCTTGCCGAAGCCGGGATTCCGGCCACCTTCTATCTCATGGGCCGGGACTTGGCGGTGCATCCCGAATACGGCAGGACGATCGCGCAGGCCGGTCACGAAATCGGCAATCACACCTACAACCATCGCCGGATGGTGCTGGTCTCCGGCGATACCGTGCGCGACGAGATCGAACGAACCGACGCGGAAATCGCGAAAACCGGTTATCGGGGCCCGGTCACGTTCCGCCCGCCCTACGGCAAGAAGCTATGGGCACTGCCGAAGTATCTCTCCGACCACGACCGCACGACGATCACCTGGGATGTGGAACCCGACTCGGGTAAGCAGGCGAGCACCGACGCCATCGTCGCCGAAACCGTCGCCAAGGTGCGGCCGGGCTCCATCGTCCTGCTGCACGTCATGGGGCAGTGGAACGAATCCCTTGCCGCCATTCCGCGCATCGTCAGCGAACTGCGTTCCGCCGGTTACCAATTCGTCACCGTGTCGGAGCTGCTGAAGCACTGAGGATCTATCAGAGCATGCCGTAGGCGTGGGTAGGGGTCAGGCGCACGAGGGCGCGACGGTCGGTGACCATGGCCGTGCGGTACTCGTCCCAGTCGGGGTGCTCGCCTGAGCCCGCTCGGTAGTAGGCGACCAGTTCGTCGACGGTCTGATCGTGCGGGTCGGCGGCCACTGGCGTCAGGTCGACGGTGCCCTCGATGACGGCATAGGCGAAGAAGTCGTCGCGGGTGACGTGGATCGCGGCCCACGGATCGCGCACCAGATTGTGGTACTTGGCCCGGTCCGCGGTGATCGAGATACGAATGATCCCGTCGTCACCGACCACATGCAGCACATTGGACAGCTGCGGCCGCCCATTACGCCGAATCGTAGTGAGCACGGACCGCTTGGTAGTCCGCGCGAAATCAACAGCCGACGAAATTTCCATACTCATCCTCGAGGGTCAGGTGCGGTGGTAGGCGGCTTGGGCCTCGTGGACTCGGGGCATGTTGGTTTCGATGATCTGGATGAGGCCTTCCAGGCGTTCGGCGACTTGGGCGCCGAGGTCGGTGAGGGTGTATTCGACTCGTGGGGGGATGGTTTCCTGCACCTCGCGGTGGACCATGCCGTCGCGCTCGAGGGCCTGCAGAGTCTGCGAGAGCATGCGCTCGCTGACACCGTCGACGCGGCGGCGCAGGGCGCTGAACCGGTACGGCCCTTCGCGCAGCGCGACAAGGGCCAGGGTGCCCCAGCGGCTGATCACATTCTGGAGCACCGGCCGTGAGGTGCAGTTTCGGGCGAATACGTCGGCTTCCAGCGTCGGATCGTCGGTATCCACCAACGGGTTGCGCTGAGTGGTCATGGAATCGATAGTACCCAACTTGACCAAAGTGGCTACGGAATGCATAGTGCTTACTAATAGTTAGTACTTGATGAAACGTACAGACCATGGAGGTAAGTCATGACCGTCGCCGTTACCGGAGCAGGTGGACAGCTGGGCCGTCTCGTCGTCGAGGCATTGTTGCGCGAGGGGACCACGCCGGTGGTCGCGATCGTGCGTGATCCGCAGAAGATCGCCGATCTGGCCGAGCGGGGCGTCGAGGTCCGGCAGGCCTCCTACGACGACGCGGAAGCGCTCGACCGGGCCTTGGCCGGTGTCGACCGGGTGCTGCTGGTCTCGGGTAACGAATTCGGTGCGCGAGTCGCCCAGCACACCAACGTAATTCGGGCCGCCGAGCGCGCGGGCGTGAAGCTGCTCGCCTACACCAGCATTCCGCGCGCCACCGAGAATCCGCTCATCCTGGCCCAGGAGCACCGGGGCACCGAGCAGGTGCTGGCGGAATCGACTGTCCCGCACACACTCCTGCGCAACGGCTGGTACTGGGAGAACTACTTCGGTGCGCTCGGGCACACGGTCGAGTCCGGCGTGCTGCACGGTGCCGCGGGTACCGGGCGAGTCGCCGGTGCCGCGCGCGCCGATTACGCGGAGGCGGCCGCCAAGGTGCTGACCACCGACGGCCACGCGGGGCAGGTTTACGAACTCGGCGGCGATGAGCGCCTCACCTATGCCGAACTCGCCCAGGTGATTTCGCAGGCATCCGGCAAGCCGGTGCGCTACGAGAACCTGTCCAAGGAGGACTACACCGCGGCGCTCGAGCAGGCCGGTCTGCCCGGCAACTACGCCGCCGTGCTCGCCGACGCGGACGCCGGTGTCGGCGACGGCATTCTCGATGTGGACTCCGGCGACCTCCAGAAACTGCTCGGCCGTCCGTCGACTCCCGCCGTCGACGTCTTCCGCGCGGCCCTCGCCTGACGCATCCAAGAGCGGGTGCAACCGGCTCGCACGCCGTCGTCGCAACATGGCGGCACGGCGTGCAGTCGCGTCACGTCGAAGGTACTGGCTGGCCGACGAGCCGAGGTCGCATGGCGTCCGACCTCGAACCACATCAGACCCACTGCACCAGTTGCAGGATGATGCCGTTCGGGTCGGCCGTCTGGAAGTAGCGCTCGCCCCAGGGCTCGGTCTCGATCGACGTCACGATCGGGACGCCCTCGCGCTGGAGGCGTTCGTACTCGGCATCGATATCGTCCACGACGAACGCGACCAGCAGGCCCTCGCCAGCACTCCCCGATTTTTCTTTCGGCTTGAAGCTGTCGAGACCGGTGCGCAGGTAGCACAGGGTGAAACCGGCATCGGGGCGGGCCACCGAGACGAAACCGTCGGCCGACATCTGCTCGGTGAAGCCGAGATGGTCGATGGCGAACTTCGCCGAGGCCTGCGGATCGGTGACATTGAGCGAGATGGCGGAAGCGGTGATTTTCACAAGGTCCTCCTTGGGTCGACCAGAAATACTATACATAGTACGCTGTACTTCGTACAGAAATTCCTCGCGCGGCACTGTTGCGCGCGTCACGTCGATACGATCGGCTTTCGCGCAAGGAATCTCGCGAAACGAGGAGGCGGCATGGCCGAGCAGTCACGGGACCGCAGCAGCGCGGGCGATCCCGTGCGCACCTTGGAACTGCTGTGGCGCGTGCCCGCCGCGTCGGTGCGCGGACCGAAGCAGCGCAGCAGTGTGGATGCCGTGGTCACGGCGGCCATCGAAATCGCGGACGCGGATGGGATCGGCGCGCTCACCATGCGAGCCGTCGCCACCAAGCTCGGGCTGACGCCCATGGCCACCTACACCTACGTGCCGGGCAAGGCGGAACTCGTCGACCTCATGCTCGATGCCGTCTATCGGGAGATGTCGCGTGCCGATCTGACCGATCTGCCGTGGCGCGATCGCGTCGCGACGATCGCCGCCGAGAATCGCGCCATGCTGGTCCGCCACCCGTGGGTCGCCTACCTGCCGACCACGCGGCCGCCGCTCGGCCCCGGTATCGCCGCCAAATATGAACACGAACTGCGCGCCTTCGACGGCCTCGGCCTCGACGATCTCGAGATGGACGCGGCCGTCACCTACGTTCTCGGCTTCGTCACATCGGTGGCTCGCATAGCCATCGACACCGAGCGCGCCGCAGCCGAGAGCGCCATGTCCGATCGGCAATGGTGGGAGCGCGCCGCCCCGCTACTGGCCCAATTCTTCGACGCCGAGCGCTATCCGCTCGCCGCTCGCATCGGCGCGGTCGCGGGACAGGCGCACGACTCCGCCTACAGCGCCGACCATGCCTACGAATTCGGCCTGGCGCGAGTCCTGGACGGACTGGCCCGGCTCATCGAAAAGCGCTGAGCCGCAGGGCTACTGATCGCCGGTCTCGTTGTGCGGTTTCGGATGCCGTGCGGCGTCCGGACCGCTGGGAAGCATGAAGCTGGTGATCACGATGGATAGAAGGATGAATCCCGCCACGATCAACACGAGGCTGACGGTCATGACGGCGCCCCTTTCTCCTATCGAGCCGACAGCTAATTGTCAGCTAGTTGATGGAGGGGTTTCCGATCCTGGTGTCGTCACACTATGGCGTGCGACACACGTCGGTTGATGTCTCGAAAGCTGTGGTACTGCATGACGAAGGAAACGAAAATCGTCACTCTGTGCGTGTCGCGTTTCAGTTTAGGGGCTTTCGGGGGCGATCGCTCTGGAATTGCTAAATCTGGAATGGGCGGCGTTGGCGAGGGCGAACTGTGCGCCGACGCCGCGATAGCTCAGATGCCGTCGCGCTGGATCCGCAGCGCGGTGATGGTCGCGGCCAGCCCCTCGTACTGATTGATGAGCAGCACGATTTCGATCAGGCTGCGCTCGTCGTAATGCTCGGCGAGGGCGGACCAGGTGGTGTCGTCGATATCGCGGGTTTCGACCAACTTGTCGACCGCGGTGAGCAGTGCGCGATGCTTGTCCGACCACCCTTCGGCGGCGGGGCCGGTGCGAACTCGGTCCAGGATTTCCGGCGTGACGCCCGCCCGCCGGCCGAGGCGAATGTGATGGTCCATCTCGTAGGCGCAGTCGCGCAGCTCGGCGACGCGCAGGATGACCAGCTCGGATTCATGTCTGGGCAGTCGGCCGCCCGGCATCAAGCGTCCGGAGAAGTGCAGCCAGCCGCGGAACAGTCCCTTGGTGCGGCCGAGTGTGCTGAACAGATGTGCGTCGTCGGTGCCCGCCGCACGCGAAAGTATCTGCCAGACAACCCAATTGATCGGTCCGAGCTCCCGGAGCCGACCGGGTGAGATGCGTGGTTGCAACGCCGAAACCATGCCTGTGCCTCCTTGTCCGCCGCCGGTGGCGTGATCTGTCCTGCCGGACCGAGTCCGAGCGTACTAGTGGGTAGGTCCACGATCGGCGGGTCGATGCCACCGAGTTGTGCTTTCCGGTGGTCTTCGTCGCGACGGCGGGTCATCATCAGTACCGGCGCGGTGGATGTGGGGCGCTGGGGTGAACCGGATGAGGGTAGGAAATACGCGATGCTGGTGAAGATCAAGACCGGAACGAATCTGTCCGGGGCCGAACAGGAGTTCGTGGAATGCCTGCGGTTGTATCCGACGACCGCCGTCGCATTGATCGGCTTGGAGGTCGGCGAGCACGGATCTCGTCGGGTCGATGCGGTCATCCTGACCCCGCGCGGCATTACCGTGACCGATATCAAGGGTTTCCGGCGCCGCCAGAGCGGGATTCTGAACATTCCCGGCGACGGTCGATGGACGATCAGCGCGGAGCCCGCCGACCTGGACGAGGAGATCTCCGGCAATCCGGTCGATCAGCTGGAACACAGTGTGTATGCGGTGAAGACCCGGCTGGAGCGCGCGCTGATCGATCCCGGCCACATCTGCGGCGCCGTCGTGCTCGTGCCGTTCCGCGGCGTCGCGGTGCGGCCTGCCCGGACCAACCTGCGTCCCGGCATGGATATCCTCGTGTCGAATGCCCGTGACGCGACCGAACTCCGCATCTACCTCGAGGGTTTCTCCGCCGGACCGCGCAGCTGGACCGCGGATCGGGTCGTCGCCGCCTGCGATGCGCTCGGCGCCACCGAAAAGCCTTCCCGCGCCGAATTACTCGCCGACGGTTTCGACGAGGTGCAGCCGAAAGCACCGTCGCCCTCGGCGCGGGAGATGCGCCAGCATGTCATTCCCGCGCCGCTGCCGCCGAGTAGGCGGCAGACGGCGGCGGGGTGGGTGGTCTTCGCGGCCGCCCTGGTCGGAATGGTGGTGGTCCTCATCGTGATCGCGAGTTCGCTCGCGCACGATTCGGCCGATCCGGCCCGCGAACCGAATACCTCGACGACGAGCGTGACGCCCTCGCCGCCGCCGTACCATCCGACCGAGTGCTGGCCCCTGCAGACCAACTGCTGATTCAGAACGCGGCTTCGTCCAGCTCCATGATGTCGTTATCGATCGCGGCGATAATGTTCTTCGCCGCGGTCAATTCCGGCAGTGCGTTCTTCGCGAAGAAGCTTGCGACGGCGACCTTTCCGGAATAGAACGCCCGATCCTTCTCCGGTGCTTCGGCGGCCAGCGCGGCGGCCGCGATCTCGGCCTGCACCAGCAGTCGCCAGGCGATGAGCAGATCGCCGACCGCGAGCAGGAAGCGCACCGAACCGAGTCCGACCTTGTACAGCTCCTTCGGATCCTGTTGGGACGCCATCAGATAGCCGGTCAGCGTCGCAGCCATCGCCTGCACATCCTCGGCCGCGGTGGCCAGCAGCGCCCGCTCGGTCTCGAAGCGACCGGTCTTCGCCTCCAGGAAAGCCGCGATCTGTCCGTTGACGTGCGCGAGCGCCACACCCTTATCCCGAATGATCTTGCGGAAGAAGAAGTCCTGCGCCTGGATCGCGGTGGTGCCCTCGTAGAGCGAGTCGATCTTCGCATCGCGGATGTACTGCTCGATCGGGTAGTCCTGCAGATAGCCCGAACCGCCCAGTGTCTGCAGCGATTCGGTCAGATACTGGTAGGCCCGCTCGGAACCGACGCCCTTGACGATCGGCAGCAGCAGATCGTCGACCCGGTGCGCCAATTCGGCATCGGCACCCGAAACCAGTTGCGCAACATCGGCATTCTGATGGGCCGCGGTGTAGAGGTATACCGCGCGCAGACCTTCGGCGTAGGCCTTCTGCATCGCCAGCGAACGCCGCACATCCGGGTGGTGGGTAGTGGTGACGCGCGGAGCGGCCTTATTCGTCATCTGCGTCAGGTCCGCACCCTGGACGCGCTGTTTGGCGTAGTCGAGCGCATTGAGGTAACCGGTCGACAGGGTGCCGGTGGACTTGATGCCGACCACCATGCGGGCGTTCTCGATCACCTGGAACATCTGCGCGATGCCGTTGTGCACCTCGCCGACCAGCCAGCCCTTGGCGGGCACATCGGTCGCGCCGAAGGTCAGCTCACAGGTGGGCGAGGACTTCAGCCCCATCTTGTGCTCGACGCCGGTCACATAGACGCCATTGCGGTCGCCCAGCTCCAGCGTCTCGTGGTCGAACAGGAATTTCGGCACGTAGAACAGCGAGAGGCCCTTGGTGCCCGGACCGGCGCCCTCCGGCCGAGCCAGCACCAGGTGGAAGACATTCTCGGCGGTCTCACCGACATCACCGCCGGAGATGAAACGCTTGACGCCCTCGATGTGCCAGGAGCCGTCCTCCTGCTTGATGGCCTTGGTGCGTCCCGCGCCGACGTCGGAACCGGCATCCGGCTCGGTCAGCACCATGGTGCCCGCCCAGCCGCGGTCGTAACCCTTTGTGGCCCACTGCTTCTGCTCTTCGGTGCCGACATTGAACAGCACCGAGGACATCACCGGCCCCATATTGAAGAAGCTCGCCGCCGGGTTCGCACTGGTGAGCATCTCGTTGACCGACCAGACCACCGCGGCGGGCGCGGGCGTGCCGCCCATCCCCTCCGGCATGCCGAGTCGACTCCAGTCGGCCTCGTGCACCGCCTGCACGGTCTTGCGCAGCGGTTCGGGCACCGAAATCGAGAAGGTGGCCGGATCGTAGACGACCGGATCACGGTCGGCCGCGGCGAACGATTCCGCCACCGGTCCCTCGGCCAGCCGCTTCACCTCGGCCAGGATCTCCCGCACGGTTTCCGAATCGAGATCGCCGTAGGCACCCGTATCAAGGAGTTTGTCCAGTTCTAATACCTCGAACAGATTGAACTCGATATCCCGAACGTTCGCCTTGTAGTGACCCACCGGTCCTCCTCGGACTCACGCCTCCACGACCGGGCAGCCGCGGAATCGGCGTTTTGACGTTGTACAAAAAGAGCCTGCCGTACCGCTGTCTTGCTACGCAACCGTAGGCAAGTGGGGGTCCTCACAGCGGTTTGCCGAGCGATTTCTGCGAACGTTCACACGACGGAAACGTGTGCAACGGACTCGTCACCGAGAGATATTCCGGCGCAACAACTTCTGTCTAACGTTCCCAGCACGAATACAGCCGCTGTATACAACCCGGTCTACAGGTCCTCTCGAGCGACCTGCAAGCAGTCGCTACGGCGGCGTGACCGGGGCAAAGGCGGGTGTATTTCGACGCGGCGCACGCAGCGCCGCCGAACACCTGATGAAGTGAGAAGGGTGGCGCTCCATGCCAGAATCCCGTGATATCCGTCGATCGCGTTCGCGCCGCGTCAGCAAGGCGCTGGTCGCGCCGACGGCCGTCGCACTAGCCGGTCTGTTGCTGACCGGCTGTGGCGCCAAGGATGACGCCTCGTCCAGCGGCTCCAACGCCTCGTCCTGCGTCGACACCTCGAAGGACTCGATCAAGATCGGCTCGCTGCACTCGCTGTCGGGCACCATGGCGATCTCCGAAGTCACCGTCGCCAACTCGACCAAGCTGGCCGTCGACCAGATCAATGCCGCAGGCGGCGTACTCGGCAAGAAACTCGACCTGGTGCTGGAGGACGGCGCCTCGGATCCGAAGACGTTCGCGGAGAAGGCCGAGAAGCTGATCAGCTCCGACTGTGTCGCAGCGGTATTCGGCGGTTGGACCTCATCGAGCCGCAAGGCCATGAAGCCGAAGTTCGAAAGCCTGAATTCGCTGCTGTACTACCCCGTCCAGTACGAGGGCTTGGAGGACAGCAAGAACATCTTCTACACCGGCGCGACCACCAACCAGCAGATCCTGCCCGCGCTGGATTATCTGAAGCAGAAGGGCATCAAGTCCCTTTACCTGGTCGGCTCGGACTACGTCTTCCCGCAGACGGCCAACCGGGAGATCAAGGCCTACGCGGCGGCGAACGGCATCGAAATCAAGGGTGAGGACTACACCCCGCTCGGCTCCACCGATTTCTCCACCATCGTGAACAAGGTCCGCAATGCCAAGGCGGGCGCGGTATTCAACACCCTGAACGGCGATTCGAATGTGGCCTTCTTCCGCGAATACACCAACGCTGGTCTGAAAGCCGCTGATATGCCGGTGGTTTCGGTATCGATCGCCGAGGAAGAGGTCGCCGGTATCGGCGCGCAGAATATCGCCGGACAGCTGACCGCGTGGAACTACTACCAGACGGTCGACACCCCGGTGAACAAGAAGTTCGTCGCGGACTACAAGGCCGCATTCGGTGCCGACAAGCCGACCTCGGACCCGATGGAGGCCGCCTACGCCTCGGTCTTCCTCTGGAAGAACACCGTGGAAAAGGCGAAGTCGTTCAAGGTGGCCGATATTCAGGCCGCGGCCGACGGCGTGACCTTCGAGGCCCCGGAGGGCCCGGTCACCGTCAACGGAGCCAACCACCACATCACCAAGACCGCCCGCATCGGCGAAATCCGCCCGGACGGACTGATCTACACGGTGTGGGACTCGGGCAAGCCCGTGACGCCGGACCCGTACCTGACGTCCTACGACTGGGCCAAGGGCCTCAAGTAGTCGACCGGCGCCGAATGCGGGCTCTGTGAGGGGGAGCCCGCATTCGGCCGACCCGTTAGGAATCCGAATATGGACGTGCTGATCGGCCAGCTCTTCACCGGGCTGAGTCTGGGATCCATTCTTCTGCTCGCGGCGCTGGGCCTTTCGCTGACCTTCGGTCAGATGGGCGTGATCAACATGGCGCACGGCGAATTCATCATGGCCGGTTGCTACACGACTTATGTTGTGCAGAAGGTCATCTCGTCGGCCGGGGTATCGCTGGTCGTTTCATTGCTGATCGGCTTCCTGGTCGGCGGTCTGCTCGGGGCGGCCCTGGAAATGGGTCTGATTCGGTGGATGTACGACCGGCCGCTGGACACCCTGCTCGTCACCTTCGGCGTGGGACTCGTGCTGCAACAGGCCGCGCGTGACATCTTCGGCGCGCCCGCCAAGAACGTGCTCGCCCCCGATTGGCTCAGCGGCGGTGTCACCATTCTCGGTGCGGTGGTGCCGAAGACCCGCATCTTCATCCTGGTGCTCGCGGTCGTCGCCGTGACCACGCTGGCCACCGTGCTCAGAACGACCCCGCTCGGTCGGCGCATCCGCGCGGTCGTGCAGAACCGCGGTCTGGCCGAGACCAGCGGTGTCTCCAGCCGTGTCACCGATATCAGCACCTTCTTCATCGGCTCCGGCCTGGCCGGGGTCGCGGGTGTCGCGCTGACCCTGATCGGTTCGACCAGCCCGACCATCGGGCAGAGCTATTTGATCGATGCCTTCCTGGTCGTCGTGATCGGCGGACTCGGGCAGATCAAGGGCACCGTGATCGCGGCCTTCGCACTGGGCCTGCTGAATTCGTATATCGAGTACTCCACGACGGCCTCGATCGCGAAGGTGATCGTCTTCGTCATCATCGTCATTTTCCTGCAGGTTCGTCCGCAGGGCCTATTCACCGTTCGGACGAGGAGTCTGGCATGACCACACTCGGACAACGTTGGCGCGCATATCCTTCCGTGACCGCGTGGGGCGGCTTCGTCGTCGCCGCGATCCTACTGTTCGCGGTCGCGCCCGCCGTGCTCAGCGATTTCCGGCTCAATCTGCTCGCCAAATTCCTGTGCTTCGCGATCGTGGCGGCAGGAATCGGATTGGCTTGGGGCCGTGGCGGAATGCTCACGCTCGGACAGGGAGTGTTCTTCGGCCTCGGCGCATACATCATGGCGATGCATCTGCAGATGGCCGATGCGGCCAGGCTGCACAATGAGGTTCCGGAGTTCATGGAGATCGCCGGAATTCGCGAATTGCCCTCGTTCTGGCGTCCTTTCGCGTCCGCTCCGGTCGCCCTGATCGGCATTCTGGTGCTGCCCGCGCTGATCGCGGCGGCACTCGGTTACGGCGTATTCAAGCGCCGGGTCAAGGGCACGTATTTCGCGATCCTGAGCCAGGCCTTGGCCGCGGCGCTAGCGATTCTGTTGACCGGACAGCAGAAGATCGGCGGATTCACCGGATTGTCGGACTTCCGTGCGTTCTTCGGCTTCAAGCTCTCGGATCCGGTCAACCGGCAGATGCTGTTCTTCATCGCGGCGGGCACCTTGCTCCTGGTGGTCGCCGCGGTGCGCCAGCTCATGCACAGCCGCTACGGCGAATTGCTCGTCGCCGTGCGCGATCAGGAGGAGCGGGTGCGCTTCCTCGGCTACGATCCGGCCAATATCAAGATCGTGGCCTATGTCGCGGCGGCATTCTTCGCGGGTATCGCGGGTGCGCTGTTCACCCCGATCGTCGGCATCATCTCGCCCGCCGATATCGGTGTCGTACCGTCCATCGCATTCATAATCGGTGTCGCGATCGGCGGACGGACCACGCTGCTCGGGCCGGTGCTCGGCGCGATCGGCGTGGCCTGGGCGCAGACGGCGCTCTCGGAGGAGTTCCCGTCCAGCTGGACCTATTTGCAGGGTGTGCTGTTCATCGTGGTCGTCGGATTCATTCCGGCGGGTCTCGCCGGGGTGTGGCCGATGTTGAAGGGGTTGCTGGACAGCAGGTTTCGCAAGACCACCGCGCATGCGCCGATGGTGGCCGACGAACCACTGCCCGAAGTCGTGATCGAGGAGAAGGTGGAATCCCGATGAACGCACACGACCCGAAGCCGGGCGGCAATGCGGGCATGTCGAGCGAATACCTCGAAATCCGCGGTCTCTCGGTGAGTTTCGACGGATTCAAGGCCGTCTCAGATGTGGATCTCACTGTGCTACAAGGTGATCTGCGGTTCCTGATCGGTCCCAACGGCGCGGGTAAGACCACCCTCATCGATGCGATCACCGGTCTGGTGCCCGCCACCGGATCGGCGCAGAAGTCCGGCGTCGAATTGCTCGGCAAGAAGGTGCATCAGATCGCCAGGCTCGGCATCGGCCGAACCTTCCAGACGGCAAGCGTTTTCGAGCAACTCACTGTGCTGCAGAATCTCGATATCGCGGCGGGCGCGGGTCGCTCTGCTCTGACTCTCCTGCGCCGCCGCAAATCGGTTTTGCCGAGTATCGAAGAGGCGCTGGAGATCACCGGTCTCGGCGAGCTGCGCGATAAGCCCGCCGGTGTGCTGGCACACGGGCAGAAGCAGTGGCTGGAGATCGGCATGCTGCTGGTGCAGAACGCCTCGGTGCTGCTGCTCGACGAACCCGTCGCGGGCATGAGCGCCGAGGAGCGCGAGGAAACCGGAAATCTGTTGCGGCGCATCGGCGGTGAACGCATTGTCGTTGTGGTCGAGCACGATATGGACTTCATGCGGTCCTTCGCGACCTCGGTCACCGTGCTGGCCGCGGGCAAGGTACTCAGTGAGGGCACCGTCGCACAGGTACAGGCCGATCCGAAGGTGCAGGAGGTCTACCTCGGCACCGCCGCGGCCATCGGCACCGAACTCGAAGACGCGCAGACCGCGCGGGAGCTGACCGCAAAGGAGTCCGCCGATGCTTGAGCTCATCGACATCCATTCGGGCTACGGCCGGACCGAGGTGATCCACGGCGTCTCGATCACCGTTCCGGACGAAAGCGTGGTGGCGATCATGGGGCACAACGGCGCGGGCAAAACCACGCTGCTGCGTACGGCCGTCGGGCTGATCGGCACCAAATCCGGACAGATCAACTTCAACGGTGAGTCGATCACCAAGATGTCGCCGTCGCGTCGGGTCAAACGCGGTATCGCGTATGTGCCGCAGGGACAGCAGAGTTTCCCGCAGCTGAGCACGGCCGAGAATCTGCAGGTCGTCGCCGACGGCCGCAAACGCGGTAAGGCCTTGATCGACGAATCGCTCGACCTGTTTCCGGCGCTGCGCGAACTGTTGAATCGCAAGGCGGGCCTGCTGTCCGGCGGCCAGCGTCAGCAATTGGCCATCGCCAGGGCGCTGATCACCGAGCCGAAGCTGCTGATTCTCGATGAGCCGACCGAGGGCATCCAGCCGTCCGTGGTGGCCGAAATCGAGCGCACCATCATCGATTTGACCGGGCGCGGCGGACTCAGCGTGCTGCTGGTGGAACAGCACATCGGGTTCGCACTGCAAGCGGCGCAACGCTATTACGTCCTGCAGTCCGGCCGCGTCACGTCCACCGGTGACGGCGGAGCGGGCGCGGAGACCTCGGTCCGCTCGGCGATGGCGATCTGAGCTGGCCGCCATGACGCGCAGGGGTCGGGTTCCGCTCAGCGAGCGGGTCTACGAATCGCTCCGGCGGGACTTGGCCACGGGGGCGATCGTGCCCACCGAACGGCTCGGCGAGGAACGCCTTGCCGAGATCTACGGGGTTTCGCGCACCCCCGTGCGGGAGGCGCTCGCACGGCTGCAGGCCGACGGACTGGTGGAGCGGCACGCCGATGGGCTGTATCCGTATCGACCGCGATTGGAGGAGCTGGA
Organism: Nocardia sp. CA-135398; assembly: GCF_050955845.1. NCBI lineage: Bacteria > Bacillati > Actinomycetota > Actinomycetes > Mycobacteriales > Nocardiaceae > Nocardia > Nocardia sp. CA-135398. The sequence goes on from NZ_CP192084.1 coordinate 828,912, forward strand.
CAATCTGTTCGAGTTGCGAATTGTATTGGAGACCAGGGGAATTCAGCGTGGCATCGGTATCGTCGGTGAACCCGCACCGGCACACGATTCGGCGCTGGTGCGTGCGGAACTCGATATCTGGCGCGGATTCCGCGACGATCCACCCGAGCCGGGACCCGCACTGGTCGCCGCGGACGAGCAGTTCCACACGACTCTGCTCGCGGCGGCGGGCAATACGGCGCTGGCGGACGCACTCACCGGTGTGTACGTCCGGGTCCGCCCGGTCCGCACCCTGGACCTGCCGACGCCGGAGCGGATCGCCACTATGACCGCCGAGCACATCGCGATCGCCGAACACCTGCTCGCCGGTGCTCCGGATGCCGCGCTGCGCACGCTCACCGCACACATCGGTAGCTCGCGAAAGCACGTGCTCGCGCGTGCCCAGCAGGCGATCGAGTTCACCAAACTCTCACGCGCCGTGCGGGATTGACGCTTCGGCCAGCGGTCGCGTTACGCGGAACCCGAGCAACGTCGATGCCATGGGCGGCGAAAAGGCAGTCAATCAGTGAGGAGCTTCAGAACGACCGGCCGGGACAGGGTGCCCGAAACCTGGCGGGCGAGTTGATTGGCGCTGGTGCCTTCGGCGTGCGCGTCGCGCAGCGCGGCGGCGAGTTCGTCGCGGGCCGCATCGGCGGCGGCTTGGGCCTCGCGTACGCGTTGGGCGGCGCGGTCGACGGGATCGATCGGGCCGTTCGTGGCAGCGCTGTCAACCCCGCTGGCCGGTTCGGTGGTCAACTTGTTGACCGGCTCGCGGTGCGGTATCGATTTGTCCGCTCGCAGCGCGGCCCTGGCGAACTCCATCATGAATTCCCGGGTCGCACCCTGGTTCTCGGCATCCGCGCCGAGCAGTAGGCGGGTGGTCTGCGGGACCGCGAGGCTCCAGTTGGACAGGCCGCACAGGGCGAGCAGCAGTCGGCCCGCGTGGCTGGCGTCGACATCGAACTGCTCCTTGGCGCTATCGAATTTCCGCAGGTAGTGCTGGGCGCGCCAGCCATCGATATCGTGTGCGTCGGTGCCACGGTGCAGCCCTTCCCAGAGCAAAAGCCGTAGCAATTGCGGATTTTCGCGGTGGTAGTCGAACAGCTTGCCCACGTACTCGCCGGGGTCGTTCTCGGCCAGGGGTTGGACCACATCCATGAATTCGCGCATGGTGTCGATCAAGATGACGTCGAAGAGCTTGTCCTTGCTGCCGAACAGGCCGTAGATGCGCTCCTTGTTCACCCCGGCCGCCTCCGCGATCCGGTCCACCCGCGCGCCCGCCAGGCCGTATTCGGCGAATTCGTCGCGCGCGGCGCGCAGCAGGGCCTGCTTGGTCGCGTCACTGCGTTTCATCGTGACCGTCATGACCGCGACTTTACCATCTCATTAAACCAACTATTTGGTTGACAGCTGGGGTGCAACGGGCCTAACTTCGTCCACATGGCAACGCCGACTCTTCAGCTTCCGGGCGGTATCCCGGCTCTGGCGCGCACTCGCAGCGCCTCACCACGCGCGCACACCGGGCGTACCCTTCCTGTTTTCGTCCTGTCCGCCCTGCTGGCCACCGGTCAGATGTACATCCCGATTCCGCTGTTCACCGCCATGAAAGCCGATTGGCACGTGGGCGCGGGCGTCATGACCTGGATCATCAGCGCCTTCGCCTTCGGCTATGCGGGCGGCTTCGTGCTGTTCGGCCCGCTGTCGGATCGCTACGGCCACCGCCGGGTACTGGTCACCGGCATGATCGTCGCCGCGGTGGTCACACTGTTGACCGGCCTATCGCTCAGTGCGCCGATCGCGGTCGGCCTGCGCGTCGCGCAAGGTCTGGTCGTCGGTTCGATACCGCCCGCGATCATGGCCTATATCGCCACCCGCATCGCGCCGGCGCATCGGGCGGTGGTCACCATGTCGGTGGCCACCTCCTTCCTGGCCGCGACCGTGCTGGCGCAGATCGCCTCGCAGGCCGTGGTCGCCGCGTTCCCGTGGCGCACCATGTTCATCGGCTCGGCCGTCGTCTTCGTGGCGCTCGCATTCGTGCTGCGTGCGGTGATGCTCGACGACGCGCCCACCGGTCGCGACAAGCCGCTCGTGCACAGCTACGCCGCGATTCCCGCGGTGCTGCGCATCAAGGCGCTGCTGCCGATGCTGGCCGCGGGCGCGCTGGCCATGGTGGTCATGGTCGGGGTGTACACCGGCATCGAAATCACCGGTCTGGTCAAGGGTTCCGGTGAACTGCTTGCGCTGCGCGCGGGCGCGCTGCCGGTCATGTTCGCACTGCCGCTGCTGGCCATCCCGCTTTCCCGCCTGACCAAGCCGGGCCAGATGGTGCTGGGCGTACTGGTCGCCGCGACCGCCATGGTGATCGCCACCTTCGAGGGCACCCACCTCGCGATGCTGACCATCCTGCTCGCCGTGCTGGTCGGTGGGCTAGGCGTCATCGCGCCCGCGGTCCTGCAAACCGCGGGGGAGTTGGGTGGTGAGGCTCGCGCCGCCGCGTCCTCGGTCGCCATGTTCAGCTTCTATGTCGGCGCCACCGCCGGACCACTGGTGGCCGCGGCCGCTGCGCCGCACGGCTTTTCGGTGCTGGCTTGGACGCTGGCCATCCTCCTGGTCGCGGCGCTCGGCCTGACCCTGCTCGGGGTGCGGATCCAGCGCTCGGCGCTACCGGCTTAACCGAAAGCGCCAGGCCGACATCGGAGTCGCCGATGTCGGCCTGGCGCATTCCGGTGCAAGCGGCCGCACAGAGCTCGCGAACGACGCGCGACGGACGTACGTCCCCGGTGTCTGCGTATGCATACCCGACAATCGCCCGACGCCTCCGCTGGACTGCGAGCGTTCCCGGGCGGCGTCGGCGGCACCGCGTCACTTGAGGACGTACGGCGAAACCGAGCTTCGATGCTCGCTGATATCGAGCACCTTGCCCAGCGGCGGGAATGCGCGCTGTGGGCAATTGGCGCGTTCGCAGACCCGGCAGCCCGCACCGATCGGCGTGGCCTTCGCCTCGTCGAGATCGATGCCGTCGGCGTAGACGACGCGAGCGGCGTGCCGCAGTTCGCATCCGAGACCGATCGCAAAGGTCTTGCTGGCCTGGCCATATCGGGTCGCGCGACGTTCGACGGTACGCGCGACCCAGAGGTATTTGCGGCCGTCGGGCATCTGGGCGATCTGTGTCATGATCTTGCCCGGATAGGCGAAGGTCTCGTAGACATTCCACAGCGGACAGGTGCCGCCGCTCGAGGAGAAGTGGAAACCGGTGGCGGACTGGCGTTTCGACATATTGCCCGCGCGGTCGACGCGCACGAAGGAGAACGGAACGCCGCGCAGCTTGGGCCGCTGCAGAGTCGAGAGGCGATGGCAGATCGTCTCGTAACTCTGGGTGAAGAAGGCCGACAGTCGCTCGATGTCGTAGCGGAAATCCTCGGCGACCTCGTGAAAGTGCGTGTAGGGCAATACGGTTGCCGCGGCGAAGTAGTTCGCCAGGCCGAGCATGGCCAGCTTGCGGGTGTCCTCGGCGGCGAAATTGCCTTCCTCGACCAGCTTTTCGAGCAGATCGCCGCATTCGAAGTAGGCGAGTTCTGCGGCGAGTTTGAAGGTGCGCTGGCCGCCGGACAGATGCGGCGCGATCTCGAGCCGCTGGGTCTGCGGATCGTAGCGGTGCAATACGCCCTCGCCGAGATCGATGCGCTCGACAATGCTCACATCGTGCGCACGCAGCAGACGGGCGATCTCGCTGTTCACATCGCCACCGTGGAAGCGGATGCGGGCGGTGAGTTCCTCTGCGGCGGTATCCAATTCGTGGATGTAGTTCTGCCGCTGATAGAAGAAGTCGCGCACTTCCTCGTGCGGTTTGCTGATCGTCGCGCTGCCGGAGCCGTCGGCGAAGCGGTCCTCGGTGGCGGCGGCCAGCTGCGCGGAGGTATTGCGGTACCGGTTGTGCATATTGACCAGTGCGCGCGCCATGCTCGGATGCGCGGAGACCATATCCGCGATCTCCTGGGTATCGGCCTCTATGCCGAGCTCCTGGTCCATCACGACCTCTTGGAGTTCGGCGATGAGCCGGGTGTCGTCCTGGGAGGAGAAGAAGGTCGCATCGACGCCGAACACTTCGCTGATGCGCAGCAGTACCGGTACGGTGAGCGGGCGCACATCGTGTTCGATCTGGTTGAGGTAACTCGCCGAGATCTCCAGCTTCTGGGCGAGTGAGACCTGGCTCAGCCCTCGTTCGGTCCGCAGCTGACGAAGCCGCGCCCCGACGTAAGTCTTGGCCATATGTCCAGTTTATGGGTGGATTCGCAAACCTGCCAATGGGTAATTAGCAGCAGAGCTGAGCGATATGTCACAGGGTCGGGTTACCGTCGAGTGATGCTGTTCTCGGACGTCGTGCAGGCCTCGGAGACCGTCCGTGCGACCCGCTCCCGGAAGACGAAAATCTCGACCCTGGCCGCGCTGTTGTCCGCGGCCGCCCCGGATGAGCTGGAGCCGGTGGTCGCGTGGGTTTCCGGTGAACTGCGACAGGGGCGCATCGGCACCGGCTGGCGCACCCTGACCGCACTCGAATGTGAGCCGAGTGAGCTTGCGACGCTGTCGGTTTCGTCGGTGGACAACACGCTCAGCGAATTGGCCACCACATCCGGCCCCGGCTCGACCAACCGGCGCAGGGAATTGCTGCGCGGATTGTGGACCGCCGCGACCGCCGACCAGCAGGCCTTTCTGATGCGCCTGCTCGGTGGCGAGTTGCGTCAGGGCGCGCTCACCGCGATCGTCGCCGAGGCGGTCGCGGTGGCCGGGGCGGTGCCGATCGAGCTGGTCCGGCGGGCGTACATGCTTTCCGGGCAGCTGCCGGTGACGGCCGTCGCCGCGCTGACCGGTGGGGCCGAGGCGCTGAGCGAATTCCGGCTCGAGGTCGGTCGCCCGATCCAACCCATGCTCGCCTCGCCGGGCGCGACGCTGGATGAGGCGATGGCCGAATTCGGTGCCGAGGTGAGCGTCGAGCACAAACTGGACGGCGCGCGCATCCAGGTGCACCGCGAGGGTTCGCGGGTCTGGGTATTCACCAGGACGCTGCGCGATATCACCGCCGGCGTGCCGGAACTGGTCGATCTGGTCGCCCAGCTCGACTGCACGAGTGTGGTGCTGGACGGAGAAACGTTGGCGCTCAACGATTCCGGACGGCCGCGTCCGTTCCAGGAGACGATGAGCCGCTTCGCCGAGGTCAGCTCGACCAGGGAATTGCTGCTGCACCCGTACTTCTTCGACTGTCTGCATCTCGACGGTGCGGACCTGCTCGACGCCCCGCTGCACGAGCGCCGCGCGGCACTGACGAAGGTGGCGGCCGCGCACAGCATCCCGGCGCTGATCCGCCCGGATGCCGAGGCGGCCGCGGAGTACTTCGACGGCGCGCTGGCCGCCGGGCACGAGGGCGTCATGGTCAAGTCGTTGACCGCGCCGTACGCCGCGGGACGCCGGGGCCGGTCCTGGCAGAAGATCAAGCCGACGCACACCCTGGACCTGCTGGTGCTCGGCGCGGAATGGGGTTACGGCCGCCGTACCGGATACCTGTCGAATCTGCATCTCGGCGCGCGCGATCCGGAAACCGGTGATCCGGTAATGGTCGGCAAGACCTTCAAGGGCCTCACCGATGCGCTGTTGCAGTGGCAGACCGCGGAATTCCCGCGGCATGAGCGCGCCCGCGACGAGTACACCGTCTACCTGTGGCCGGAACTCGTGGTCGAGATCGCCCTGGACGGCGTTCAGGTCAGCCCGCGCTATCCGGGCGGTGTCGCGCTGCGCTTCGCCCGGGTTGTGCGCTATCGGCCCGATAAGTCCGCCGCCGAGGCCGACACCATCGAAACGGTCCGCGCGCTGCTGCCCTGATCGAGTCGCCGAACCGCGCGCCCGCGGAGGGGCGACCGAATCGTTATCCGGGCTCGACGGTCTGTTCCCGGCATTTGTGCTGGTCATAGGCCAGACTGACTCCGATTCGGTCCAGTACACGCTCGGAAACGGGGGCTCGGCGTTGCTCGGTACGGCAGGAAAACGATGGATGGGATCGTGGTCGGCCATCGGTCGGCCGATGCGGAAGGCGGCGGTGCTCGGTGCGGTGACCTGTCTCGGGGCGATGGCGGCGGTCGGTGTTGCGGTGCCGGGAACGGCTGCGGCGGACCCGAATCCGGTCGCCGATATCCTGCACCCCGCACGTGATCCCGCCGCCGTCATGCCGTCGCCGCTGGACGACCCGTTCTATACACCGCCGCGGGGTTTCGAGAATCTGCGTCCGGGCGCGGTGGTCGCGGCGCGTGCCGTCGATATCGGGCTGAAGCCGACACCGGTCACCGCCACCGAACTGCTGATCCGATCGACCGATGCCAAGGGCCGCCCGGTGCCGGTGGTCGCCAACCTGCTCGTGCCCATCGCGCCATGGCAGGGTTCGGGATCGCGCCCCCTCGTCGCCTACAACGTGGCGATCGATTCACTCGGCAACCTGTGTGCGCCTTCACAGCAGCTCAAGCTGGGTCTGTCGGCCGGTCTCCGCTCGGTGCAGGTGCCGCTGTCGAAGAACTATGCGGTGCTCGTGCCCGATCACCAGGGCCCGCGGCAGGCATACGCGGCCGGTCGCATGGCCGGACATGCCGTGCTGGATTCGATACGCGCCGCCGTGCAGACGCCCGAGTTGGGTCTGTCGCCCGATGCGCCCACCGTTGTGTCCGGCTACTCCGGAGGTGCCATCGCCTCCGGCTGGGCGGCGCAACTCGCACCGGAATACGCGGGGGAGCTGAACCTCGTCGGTGCCGTGGTCGGTGGCGTTCCCGCCGACTTCGGCATGCTGATCAACACGATGAACGGCGCCAATGCCGCGTCCGGGGTATTCCTGGCCGCAACCCTCGGGCTGGCCAGGGAGTACCCGGAGATGATGGGGCTGTTCAATGACAACGGTTGGCGGCTATCGCAATTCGCGAAGGATCTCTGCTTTCTGGACGCGGCGCTGCTCGGCGCGCTCGCGCCCATACCGGCGGAGACGCTCACCGATGTGGCTCACCCGACGAAGCTGCCGATGATCAGGGAGATCCTGGCCGAGAACCGCCTCGGCACCGCCGCGCCACGGGTACCGGTCTTCCTCTATCACGGCATCAACGAGTTCTGGCTGCCCTTCGCCGGGGCCGAACACCTCTACGACGATTGGTGCCGGTTGGGCGTTCCGGTGCGGTTCGAGGCCTACCTCGGCGAGCATCTGATCGTCAGCGTCGCCGGGGTTTCGGCCGCCAACTCCTGGATCGATCAACGCCTCGCGGGGGCACCCGCACCGACGGGCTGCGCGAAGATCAACAGGTAGAGCGAAGTTCCACGGTAACCGATCGGAAAGGCGTCCCGACAAGCGGCAGTGCATGGCAATCCGGATCGCGAGTGCCGCACACTGGAGGGGTGACCGCGGACCTATTGGTACTCCTGATCGTCATCGTCACGGCACTCGCATTCGATTTCACCAACGGCTTCCACGACACCGCCAATGCCATGGCGACCTCGATCGCCACCGGCGCACTGCGGCCACGGGTCGCCGTCGCGGTATCCGCGGTCCTGAATCTGCTCGGCGCCTTTCTGTCGGTCGCGGTCGCCGCGACGGTGGCCAAGGGCATCGTCCGACTCGACGCCGTGCACGGCGAGGCGCTGCTCATCATCGTGTTCGCGGGTCTGGTCGGCGGCATTCTGTGGAATCTGCTGACCTGGCTGTTCGGCCTGCCGTCGAGTTCCTCGCACGCACTGTTCGGCGGCCTGATCGGCGCCACCATCGCCGCACTCGGCTGGGGCGGGGTGATCTGGGCGCACGGTGCGGACGGTGTGCTGACCAAGATCGTGCTGCCCGCCCTGCTCGCGCCGATCGTGGCCGCACTGGTCTCCGCCATCGGCACCTGGGCGGTCTACCGGATCACCGGAAAGTCCGATCCCGACAAGGTGAACGCGGGCTTCCGCTGGGGCCAGGTCGGTTCGGCATCACTGGTCTCGCTGGCGCACGGCACCAATGACGCGCAGAAGACCATGGGCGTGATCTTCCTGGCATTGGTCGCGCACGGCACATTGACCAAGAACGACGAAATGCCGCTCTGGGTAATGGCCGCCTGTGCCGTGGCCATCGCGGCGGGCACCTACCTCGGCGGCTGGCGGATCATCCGCACCCTCGGCAAGGGGCTGGTCGAGATCGACTCGCCGCAGGGGCTGGCCGCCGAATCCTCCTCCGCCGCGATCATCCTCACCTCGGCCCATTTCGGGCTGCCGCTTTCGACCACGCAGACCGCGACCGGATCCATCCTCGGCACCGGACTGGGAAAGGGCGTGGAGGTGCGCTGGGGTGTGATGGGCCGGATGACGGTCGCCTGGCTGTTGACGCTGCCGCTCGCGGGTGTGGCCGGGGCGATCTGCTGGGCCATCGCGCACGTCATCGGTGGATTGCCCGGTGTGCTGGTGGTATTCGCGCTGCTGATCGCGCTGTCGTCGGTGATGTATCTGCGGTCGCGGCGCGATCCGGTGGACACCGGCAATGTCAACGAGTGGCCCGGCGACACGCCGAACTCGGGTACCGAGGTTGCGAAGGACGCCGCGCCGGCCGCGGAGGACAGGGGTTCGCCGCCCAACGGATCGCCCGCGCCGGGAACCAATAGTCGTTCGGCCCAGGTCTGAGGAGGCGCATCGTGCACACACTCGTTACGAATCTGAATGCGCTGTGGCAGGTGACCGTCGCCGGTCTGCTGCTCGGGGCCGGGTTGCCGATCGTCTTCGCCGTCGGCGTCCGGCTCTGGTCGATCGCCGACACCGTGCCCGCGGAAGGCGGTCCCGTGCACCGCAATTACCCGGCCCTGGCCGGTGCGTACGCCTGCTTCGCGCTGATCATCGCCGCGATTGTTACGGGAATTGTTTACACCGCGAAGGCATTCCTGGCCGCTAGATTCGGTATTCATCTGTTCGGAGCGTGAGAAGGGTGACCCGTGACTGATCCAGCGAAATCCGCTCAGGTTCGTCCGAATCTGCTCGGCCGGGTCATCGGCTGGCTGCGGGCCGGTTATCCACAGGGGATTCCGCGCTCGGACTACGTCGCCCTGTTCGCGGTGCTGCACCGCCATCTGACCGACTACGAGGTGGTGGCGATCGCCGAGGAGTTGGTCGACTCCAATCCGGACAGCGAGATCAGCCACGCCGATATCGAGGCGGCGATCGCGCGGATGGCCAAGGAGCAGCCGGACGCGCACGATATCGCCAGGGTCGCTTCACATCTGGCGGCCGGCGGCTGGCCGCTGGCGACTCCACTGAACGATCCCGAATCCGCTGATCCGACAGCCGATTAGCGCAGTTTTAACCGAGTTCCGTTCGGACGGAACGGCATTCGCTGTGGCATAGATCTCTTCCTGTACCGATCCTGGTCGACCGACCGATAGTCCGATCGGAGCGCGACGCGGCGCTTCGTTTCGAGAAGGAGGTCGATCATGACGCTGTGGACGACGAGTTCGCACACGGTACGACGGACGCTGGCGAAAACCGTTGTGGCCGCGACATTGGCACTCGCTCCCGCGGCGGTTGTCGCACCCGCATTCGCTATCCCGGGCACCGGGACGCCAACCCTCACCCAAGCCCCGGTCCCGACACCTGCTCCCGCGCCGATCCCCACACCCGCTCCCACGCAGGCCCCGACACTCCCACCGACCCAGAGTCCGACCCCGCCGCCCGACATCTACGGCCCGGACGGATACGGTCCCGATGGGTTCGACCGCTTCGGCCGCGATCGCTTCGGATACGACCGTGGCGGCTACGACCGCTCCGGTTACGACCATTCGGGTTACGACCGCTCGGGCCGCGACCGGTTCGGTTACGACCACAGCGGTTACGACGCATGGGGCTACGACCACGCCGGTCGTGACAAGTTCGGGTACGACCGCGACGGCTACGACCTCTGGGGCTACAACCGGTCCGGTCGTGACGAATCCGGATACGACCGACAGGGTTGCAGCCTGACCGGCGACGACCGCCCGGACGCCGACCACGCGGAGTGTGAGCGGCGGCGGCAGGCCCGCCCGTCCACCGGTAGTGCGGGCTGAGCGGTTCCCAGCCGATTCACAGCTGGATTGCCGGCATTCTCGAGGTGACCGGAGCAGGATGAGGTTGTCGGCGAACCAGAAGCGGCTTCCAGTGAGACTGAGGCCTACCCCACGGCTTCCAATTCGCTCGACCCCGGCGGTTCACTGCTCGGACCGTCTTCTCGCCGACCGGCGGCGCCCACCCCTCGCTCGCGCCGCCGGTCCGCGAACCCCTCGTCGGGCAGCTGCGCGGCGTTCGGTCGGAGCGGAATCAGCCAGACGATCGCGGCGATCAGTGCGATGGTGGCGAGCAGGGCGTAGGCATCACCGAGCAGGAATTGCCATAGCGTCCAACGGAATTCGCGGCCCTCGGTCTGCGGTACCTGCCAGATCAGCCCCTGCGGCAGCAGTGGCAGATCCGGATCCCATGCGCCGAACCGGTCGGCCCGCAGCGGCCAGGCGAATACGAACAGATAGATGAGCGCGGGTATGGCTATCCGGACGGCCAGCGGCCGATGGCGCAGTACGTGGATCACCCACAGCAGCGCGGGCGCGATCCACACCCAGTAGTGGGTCCAGGAAATCGGCGAGACCAGCAGCATTACCGTGGCCGCGAGCAGTGCGCCGAGCAATTCGTCACCGCGCAGGTACGCGATCCGCGCCGCCGCCATTCCGGCCAGTCCGAGCAATCCGGCGCAGACGAGCGAGGAGGTGGTGTCGTTCCAGGTCGACCATTCCAGGCGGCCGAACATGCCGTTGATCGACTGATTCTGCACGTAGGCGAAGCCGATCCGGTTCTGCGAGGTGGTGGTCGTTGTCCAGAACTGCAGCGCCTGGTCCGGCCGGTACCAGAAGCCGATCGCCACCGTGGCGCCGAAGGTCGCGGCGGCCGTCGCCGCGGCGCGGAACTGGCGGGTGATGAGTAGATAGACGATGAAAACCGCCGGGGTCAGCTTCAGTCCGGTCGCGATGCCGATGAGGATGCCCCGATACCGGCTTTCCTTGGGCATGGCGAGATCGGCCAGAACCAATGCCATGAGGATCGCGCTGAGCTGACCGAACCGGAATGTCTGCTGGACGGGCTCCAACCAGATCGCGGCGCCGGTGACGGCGATGCTCAATGCCAGCAGACCCGTGCCACGGCGGATTCGCTGAAGCCTTGCGGCGCTCCAGACGCTCACGAACAGCGACACCATGGTGAGCACCGTGACGCCGGTCCCGATGTAGTTGATCGGGAAGCGCGACAGTTCGGCGCAGATCCAGGCGGCGAAGACGGGATAGAGGAAAGGCAGGCCGAGCGGTCCGCGGCCGTCATACAGCAGCGCGGGATGAGTCGCCGCGGCCGCGCCGCCCCACATATAGACCTGAAGATCGACCTGGTGCCAGTACATCTGCCAGTTGGGCCGCAGAAACAGCAGCCAGGCGCCGATGGACAGGGAGGCGAATACGATTGCGGCACTGAGCGTTATTTTGTGCGAGACCTTGGGCTGCGTCCCCACACCGGCAGCGCGCTGTTCTCCTGTTTGCAGGATGACAGCCATGGAGTTGTTATTCCTTCATCAGGTGATACAGCTCGAGCGGACAGCAAATCCTTAGCTAAACTAAAGGCAATCCATCGTAACATCGCTGCTCACCGTCGGCTGCCCAACTTTCCCGGGGCTGGCGAAACTACCCGGCGAGCACCCGCAGCAGATGTTCGACCTCGGCGCGGATCGCGTCCCGCGCGTCCCGCAGGTACCTGCGTGGATCGGCAATGGTGGGACTGTCCGCGAGCGCGGTCCGGATCGCCCCGGTGGCAAGGACATTCAGCCTGGTGGCGATGTTGATTTTGGTCATGCCGTGCGCGACGGCGGCGCGCAGACCCGCATCGGGGACCCCGGAGGAGCCGTGCAGCACAAGGGGGACGGGAACTTTCGCGGACAGTCGGGCAATCAGGTCGTTATCGAGTTCGGCCGTGCGGGTTTGCATGGCGTGCGACGAGCCGACGGCAACGGCGAGGGCGTCCACGCCGGTCGTCGCGACGAATTCGACGGCCTCGTCCGGATCGGTGCGGACGCCGGGTGCGTGCGCACCGTCCTTACCGCCCACCTCGCCGAGTTCGGCTTCGACGAAGACGTCCCGCTCGTGGCACCAGCGCACGATATCGGCTGTGGCGGCGACATTTTCGGCGTAGTCGAGGGTGGAACCGTCGTACATGACCGAACCGATACCGAGGTCGGCCGCGGTGCGGATGAGTTCGAACGAGGTGGCATGGTCCAGATGTACGGCGATATCGGCGCTGCTGTCGGCGGCAATGCGCAAGCAGGCCAGCGCGATCGGGGCCAGGTTGCCGTGGTAGTGCACCGTATTCTGCGAAAGCTGGAGCAGCACAGGCCGTTTCGCCGCCTCGGCGGCCTCGGCGATCGCCTCGGCGTGTTCGATGGTGATCACATTGAAGGCGCCGAGACCGCCCGGGCGGGCGGCCGTGATCAGGTCCGCGACGGGTCTCGAGGTCATGGGGAGGTCTCCTGCGGGGTGGCTAGTCGGTCGACGATCACCGTCGGTGCGATTTGGGTGCGTACGCGGCGGTCGATTTCACCGGCGACCGGGATGACGACCGCGGCGGCGGAGGTGGCGACGGCATCGACCAGCACGGCGGGCCAGTCCGGGGTGTCCTTCGCATCCGATAGTGCCGCGATCACCGCGGCGGTCGCGGAATCGCCCGCGCCGGTGGGGTTTCCGGCGAGCGGTTCGGGTAGCACCGCCGACCACGCGCCCTCGGCGGTGACCACGACCATGCCCTCGGCGCCGCGGGTGGCGACGACGGCGCGCACTCCGCGTTCGATAAGCGGCAGTGCGGCCGTGACGACTTCGTCCGGGGTCACCGGAACGCGTCCGGTGAGCCGTTCCAGCTCTTCGGTATTCGGCATCAGCACGATGCCGGGAACCTGCGCGGCCAGGCGCAATGCCTCGCCGTCGACATCGCAGATGGTCGGGACACGGGCGGCGATGGCGGTGCGCGCGATGTCGGCGGGCAGGCTATGGGAGATACCGCCGGGCAGTGATCCGGAGATGACCAGGCCGTTGATATCGGTCAGCATGCCCGCCACGCGGACCGAGAGTTGCTCGGCGGCATGTGGATTCGAGACCCGCGCGCCTGGCTCCCACAGCGCGGTCGCGGTGCCGTCACCGGATTCGCTGATCACCACCGTGCGCCGGACCCAGGGCAGTGCGTGCACGAAGTCGACCGGCATCTCCAGCTCGGCGGCGGCGGCGTAGGCATGGTCGGAGAAACCTGTTGCCCTGGCGTATTTTCCGATCTGATTGAGCACCCGCGTCACATTGATGCCCTTACCGCCGATGCGCTGCTCGACCGAACGGACCCGATGGGCTTGGCCGCGCTCGAAATGCTCTACCCGGTAGGTCATGTCGTAAGCGGGATTCATTGTCACGGTGAGGATCACGTCAACAACTGTCCACGTCTGAGCACTCGGCGCAACTGTAGATTGTCATCGACAATCAGCAGGTCGGCGAAATAGTCGGTCCTGAGGTCGCCCACATCGGTCAGTCCGGCCGCCGCGGCGGGTACCGAAGTGGCGGCAAGCACGGCCTCGCGCAAGCGCACACCGCATTCTCGAACCGCCCAGGCGAGGCAACGCAGAAGGTGAGCGGTGCCGCCCGCGATGGATCCATTGGATATCCGGGCGACGCCATCGGCGACGTGGACGACTTGCGGACCCAGCTGGTATTCGCCGTCGGGCATGCCCGCGGCCTGCATCGCATCGGTGATCAGCGCGACCTGTCCGGGCGCGGCCGCGAAAACCAATGCGCCGAAACCGGAGTCGACGTGTACCCCGTCACCGATCAGCTCGACGACGATCCGGCGCTGCGCCGCGGCGACGAGTGCGGCGGCCACCGGACCGGGTGTTCGATGATGCAGTGGCGGCATTCCATTCGCCAAGTGCGTGACGAGACCACCGAATCCATTGGGTCGCAGGGCCTGTCGGAACCCGGTGAAATCGGAATCGCTGTGGCCGAGCGACACCACCACATCGCTATCGGAAAGACGTTGGGCGACCTTGTCGAATCCCGGCAGCTCCGGGGCTAGCGTCATGACCCGAAGATGGCCGTCGGCGGCGGCGAGCAGGCGTTCGGTCAGCTCGAGGTCGGGATCGCGCAGATACCGGGGATCCTGCGCACCGCAGCGTGCGGCGGCCAGAAACGGTCCCTCGGCATGGATTCCGGCGACGGTGCCGTCCGCGGCCAACGCGCGCAGCGTCGCGACCTGCGCGATCATGTCGGCCGGGGCGCCGGTGACAACGCTGGCCAGCACGGTGGTCGAGCCGTGCGTGTGATGGAATTCGGCGGCTGCGCGCGCCTCGTCCCCGTCGACGGTGTCGAACCGGTGGCCGAATCCGCCGTGGTTGTGGATATCGACGAGGCCGGGCAGTACGGTGCCGGAGAACGGCGGCACGGTCGAATCCGGGTGTGCGGCAGTCCAGTCCGCGAGTGACCGCACCCGATCGATTCGGCCCGCGCGGACGGACACTACGCCGTCGTCGAATTCGGCTGTCGCCGAAACGATCCGTCCGCGAATCTCGCGCCTCATGCCAGCTCTCCCTGTCTGGCGAACAGGGCCGCACCCATGAGCCCCGCGCGGGCACCGAATTCGCCGAGCACCACCCGCGGCGCGGGCACCACGCGCAGACGTTCGGCAATGGTGTGCTGCAGGGGTTCGGTGAGCGCGGGACCGGCCCCGGCCAGGCCGCCGCCGAGAATGATCAGTTCGGGACAGGCCGCGTGGATGAGGCCGAGCAGCCCGTCGGCGAGTGCGCTGATCGCTTCGTCGACAACGGCTTTGGCGTCCGAATCGGTATCGAGTATCGCGAAGACATCGGCCGCGCTGGCCGTTTCGTGGCCCGTTCGCTTCGCGTAGGCGCGGGCGATGGACGCACCCGATGCCACGGTCTCCACACAGCCGATATTGCCGCAGGGACAACGCAATCCGTCCGTGTGCCGAACCGGGATGTGTCCGTATTCGCCGGTCTGTCCATAGGCGCTGCGCATCAGACGGCCACCGACGGAAAGGGTGCCGCTGATGCCGGTGCCCAGAATGACCACGCAGACGTCATCGTGGCCGCGCCCGGCGCCGAAGCGCCATTCGGCCCAGCCCGCCACCGCGACGTCGTGTTCGATCAGCACCGGCATACCCCAGCGAGCGGTGAACCGATCACCGATGTGCACATCGCGCCAACCGACATTGCTGCTGAATACCGCGATCGAACGGACCGGATCGACAATGCCCGGCAGCAGGACGGCCGCGCGTGCGACGCGGTCGCGCTGGTCATCGGTCAACTCGGCGAGCAGCTGATCACCGAGTGCCCCCATGGTTCCGAAGGCCGCCTCGCCCTGCGGTGTGGCCACCACACCCGAGGCGAGCACCGTGCCCGCCGCATCGGTGACCTCGCCCTTCATCGTGGTGCCGCCGACATCGAGGCCGAGCACCAGTAGGTCATCGGTCAACGCCGAGTTCGCCACGCCCGTGCGTTCCGCGAAATCGTCGCGGTGCGCGGTGGTCGGGGGCTGTTCGGTACCCATATCCGCACAGTAGTTCCTGGTAGCGACCGGTCACCGATCCAGAACGACGGAACGGTTCAGGTTGCGCGGATGGTCCGGGTCGAGTCCTTGGTCGGCGGCGCGCAGCACACAGAGTTGGTGCACGCGGACCAGATCGGCCATCGGATCGATATCGCGGTGTTCGAAATGCGCGCCGGTGACGGCCACATCTTCCGCGAAATTGGGAACCAGCGGTCCGAACGCCCACACGGCGCGGCCGGGGGTGGAGATGCTGATCGGACCGTGCCGGTATTCGGTCTGCAGATACGATTCGGTCCAGGACTGGCAGGATTCGCGCAGCTTGAGCCCCGCCTCCTCGGCGATCGCGGCCGCGAATCCCATCCCGACGAAGCTGATCTGCTCGGCACGCCGCACGGCGGCCAGTGCCGTCGCCGGGTCTTCGGCGAGTACCGCCCTGGCCTGTTCGATGGCCGGACGCAGCTCCTCGCCGAGATGCCAGCGCAGGATCGCCAGCGCGGTGGTGGCGAAGCGGGTCTGCACCACCGACTGTTCGTCGACCTCGTCGATCAGGATCGGATCGCCCAGGTCGAGTACCGGGGTGCCCGGACTGCTGCAGATGACGGTGCGCGGAATGTGCGCCGGGATCGCACGCATGGCATCGACCACCTCGGTGGTGGTGCCGGAGCGACAGATGACGAGGTAGCGGTCGTAATCGCGACCGGCGCGGACCTCACTCGCGGGCCAGGCGTCGGTAATGCCCTGGCCCGAACTCTCGCGCAGTGCCGCGATGGCACGGGACATGAACAGTGAAGTGCCGCAGCCGATAACGGCGACGCGCTCGCCCGGTTGGGGCAGTACGGCGCGGTGTCGGGCGGCGGTGGCGTCGGCGCGCACCCAGTCGTCCGGCTGGGTGGCGACTTCGGCGGCCAGATGGGGCACGGGGGTGGGGTGAGCGGAGATCGGCACAACAACAGAATCACCCCGCGTGATCGTTCATGTCAAATTTACGAGCAAATCAGTCACATACGATCACGATTGGGTCTAGCCTTATCCGTAGCGACTGCTTGCAGGTCGGTCGAAAGGATCGGCACAAGCGATTCGTTCGCTCCATCATCGGCGCTGCGGTAGCGCTCGGAGCGAAAATTTGAAAGGTTCTGCTCGTGAAAAGACCCCTGCACGGCGTCCTCGCGGGGATCGCGCTGGTCACCGGCCTCGCGCTCGCCGTCTCGTCCTGTGGTTTCGGCTCCAAGGATTCGGCCGACTCCGATAAGACGATCAACTTCCTGGCCCCCACCTACAGCGACGGTGCCAATGGCACGAAGGCGCTGTGGGATCACATCATCGATGACTTCCAGAAGCAGAATCCGGACTACAAGGTCAACCTGCAGATGGAGTCATGGGAGTCGATCAACGATGTGGTCAAGACCAAACTGCAGTCCAAGTCGACCACCCCGGATCTGCTGAATATCGACGCCTACGCCAGCTTCGCCGGTGACGGCATGCTCTATCCGGTCTCCGAGGTCGTCTCCCCGAATGTGCTGGCCGACGTGCAGCCCGGCTTCGCCAAGAACGCTTCGCTCAACGGCACGCAGTATGCGATGCCGCTGTTCGCCTCCACCCGCACCCTGTTCTACAACACCGACCTCTTCGCGAAGGCCGGGGTGAGCACGCCGCCGAAGACCTGGGCCGAGCTGACCGATGCCGCCAAGAAGATCCAGGCACTCGGCGGCGGTGTCTCCGGCTACGGTCTGCCGCTGGGCAGTGAGGAATCGCAGGCCGAGACGTCGCTGTGGACCTTCGGCGCGGGCGGCAACTGGTCCGATGGCGACAAGATCACCGTGGATACCCCGCAGAACCTGGAGGGTGTCAAGGCCATGCGAGAGATCTTCGATGCCGGTGTCACCCAGCCGAATCCGGGTGCGACCAATCGCAAGGACGTCATCAATTCGTTCATCCAGGGCAAGATCGGGATGATCGAGGGGCTGCCGCCCACCATCGCCCAGATCGCCGATAAGAATCCGGGTCTGAAGTACGCCACCGCGCCCTCGCCGACCAAGGACGGTGCGCCGGTCACGCTCGGCGTGGCCGATCATCTGATGGCATTCAAGAAGGATGGCAAGAAGGCCGAGACGATCAAAAAGTTTCTCGACTTCTTCTACTCGGCGAATGTATACGCGAACTTCGTCAAGAACGAGCATTTCATCCCGATCACGACCAGTGCCACCGCGGTGCTCGCCGACGATCCGGTGACCAAGGCGTTCGCGGCGACCCTGCCGGTGGCCAAGTTCTATCCGAGCAACAACCCGAAATGGGCCGCGGCGCAGGGTGCCATGCATCAGCAGATGGGCACCATCGCACAGGGCGCGGACCCGGCTCAGGTATTGCAGCGGATCCAGGAAGCAGCGAAATAGCGTGGGGCGCACAGGGACCCGGGTATCAGCGGGGAAGAATTCGACACTGCGGGCCGTCCCCTGGATCGGGCCGTCCCTGGTGCTGATCGCGGCCATCGTCGCATTCCCGGTCGGCTATATGGTCTGGACCAGCACCCGGGACCTGAGCGCCTACGGCCAGGACCGCGGTCCCGCCGGACTGGCCAATTACCGAAACCTGTTCGATATCAGCGAATTGGGATCGGTATTGGCGCACACCGTGGTCTGGGTGGTCAGCGTCGTGCTGATCACCCTGGTGCTCTCGGCGGGCCTCGCGCAGTTCCTGAACAAGGATTTCCCAGGACGGACCGCGGTGCGCATGGCGATTCTGGTGCCGTGGGCGGCCTCGGTGGTGATGACGACGACCATCTTCTATTACATGCTCGATCCCGATGTCGGCATCGCCAACCGGTTCCTGGTCGATATCGGGCTGCTGGACCGCGGCTACGGTTTCACCAAACAGCCGACGCCCGCCTTCCTGGTGGCGATCGGCGTCGCGGTCTTCGTCTCGATCCCGTTCACCACCTACACGATTCTGGCCGGACTGCAATCTATTCCGGCCGAGATCGATGAGGCGGGTCGGGTCGACGGCGCGAGTGCGTGGCAGCGCTATCGGCATCTCACACTGCCGCAATTGCGTCCGGCGATCGCGGTCGCCACGATCATCAACATCATCAATGTATTCAATTCACTGCCCATTCTCCAGGTGATCACCGGCAGTATCGCGGGCTTCGGCGCGGATACGACAACGACGTTGACGTTCAAGCTGATTCGGCAGAATCAGCAGCTCGACACCGCAGCCGCCATGAGCGTGTTGAACTTCGCGCTGATCGTGGTCATCATCGCGATCTATGTGAAGGTCATCAAGCCGACCCAGCAGGTGGACGCATGACGACGCAGGCCGAAATTCGCATCGACGGTGTGCAGATCCCGCCGGACACGGCGGTCGCCGAGCCGCCGAGCGGGCGACCGCGGCGGCGGCGTTGGGAACTCACCGCGGTGGGGGTGGTGCTCGCCGTTATCTTCCTGACCCCGTTCGTGGTGATGGTGCTCGGCTCGTTGAAGAGCCGCGCCGAAATCCTGCGCATCCCACCGACATATCTGCCCGAGACCTGGCATCCGGACAATTACGCCACCATGTGGGACACCCCGGAGACGCCGCTGCCCTACAACCTGGCGAGCACGATCATCATCTCGGTGTGTGCCACCGTGCTTGTGCTCTTCGTGGCCATTCCGGCCGCGTATTACACGGCGCGGCACAAGTTTCCGGGCCGCGCGATATTCCTCGCGCTGGTGCTTGTCACCCAGATGTTGCAGCCGACGGTCTTGGTGACCGGCCTGATCCGGGAGTTCTTCACCCTCGGCATCAATGACACCTGGCTGGCCATGATCCTGGTGAACGCCGCGTTCAACCTCTCGTTCGCGGTGTGGATTCTGCACAGCTTCTTCGCGGCCATTCCGGTAGAGATCGAGGAGGCCGCGCAGCTCGACGGTCTGAGTCGCTGGCAGATCCTGGTCCGGGTGAGTCTGCCGCTGGTCTGGCCGGGCATCGTCACCGCGACGATTTTCGTGGTGGTGGCCTGCTGGAACGAATTCGCGGCGAGCCTGGTGGTGCTGACCACCCCGGAGAATCAGCCGCTGTCGGTGGCGCTGACCAAATTCGTCGGGCAGTACGACACCGCATGGCAATACGTCTTCGCGATCTCGACGGTAGGCATCGTTCCGGTGGTCATCTTGTTCGCGTTCATCGAGAAGCGCCTGGTCGCGGGGCTTACCGCGGGCAGCGTCAAGTAATCGCCCAGGAGACGCGGGTGGCGATGGTGCCGCCCGCTCTCGAAACTGTTGCCGCCCTTGGCGCAAGCCCTGGTCCGGGCAGGCAGTCAGCGCACAGCAGTGGCGGTCATTCGGATGTCCGCGCCCCGGGGTAGGCGCTTCCGACCGGTAGCATCGAAACCGTGGCACGGCGGGATGACGAAACCAAGGAGGGCCGCAGTTACGGCGGGCTGTCCAAGCAACAGCGGGTAGCCCAGCGGCAGGCACGACTCATCGATGCGGCGCTCGAATTATTCGGCACCCAGGGCTATTCGGCCACCTCGATCGAACGGCTGTGTACCGTCGCGAATGTTTCCACGCGCAGTTTCTACGAGGATATGGGCAGCCGCGAGGCACTGTTGATCGCACTGGTCAATCGCATTACCTCGCACGCGGTCGAACGTGCGCTGGAAAGTATGGCGAAGTCCGCGGGGCAACCGCTTTCCATCCGGGTAGTCGATGCTTTCCGGGCCTATCTCGAGGTGACCTGTGCCGATCACCGGTCGGCGCGAGTGTGTTACGTCGAACTGGTCGGCGTCAGTCCAGCGGTGGAGGATTGGCGCAGTCAGCAGCGCCGCCTGCTGTCATCGCTGCTGATCAGCGAGGCGGAGCGAGCTGTTGAGCGCGGCGAGACCAAATCGCGGCGGTTCGATCTGTTCGCGCTCGCGGTAATCGGTGCGGTGAATTCGCTGGCCCAGGAGCTGGTGCGGACCACACATCCCGATGCCGAGGTGTCGCTCGACGAAATATGCGAGGAGATCGCGTATTTCGTGAATTCCGGACTTGCGTTGACCTGACCGGCGGACCGAAATGGTTCGGGCCCAAACGCTATGGTGGGAGAGATGGTGTTCGAGGGATTCGTCGAGTTCGATATCGAGACCGCCGAAGGTCGCGTGCATGGGCGGCGCGGTGGTGACGGGCCGCCCGTCCTGCTACTGCACGGGATACCCGAGACGCACCTCATGTGGCATAAGGTCGCATCGCGATTGGCCGAGCGGTTCACCGTCGTGGCAACGGATCTGCGGGGGTTCGGCGACAGCGCCTCGCCGCGGAGTCGCCCGGACCACAGTCCACACAGCATGCGAGCCATCGCCGCCGAACAGGTCGAGGTGATGGCGAGCCTCGGCCATGATCGGTTCAGCGTGGCCGGTCATGATCGTGGCGCGCGGTGCGCGTATCGCATGGCGCTGGATCATCCGGAAAGCATCACGCGGTTGGCGGTTTTGGATATCGTGCCGACCGCGGACAGCTTCCGTGCGGCGGATATGGACTTCAGCCTCGGATTCTGGGTGTGGTCGTTCCTCGCCGCACCGGAACCGATTCCGGAACAGCTCATTGCCGGTGACCCGGCGATTCTGGTGAACCATATGCTCGATACCTGGGCCGAGGATCCCAGCGTGTTCTCGGATGACATCCGTGCGGAATACATCGAGAAATTCCGCGACCCGGATACCGTGCATGCGATCTGCGAGGAATATCGGGCCGCCGCGACCCTCGATTACGCGCATGACGAAGCCGACCGGGGGGAGCGGCGGATCGCCTGTCCGGTTCTCGTATTGTGGAGTGCCACAGGCGCTGTCGGCAGTTGGCATCGGCCGCTGGAGGTATGGCGCCGCTGGGCGGACGATGTCTGTGGTGGACCGCTCGACGTCGGACATTTCCTACCGGAGGAAGCCCCGGAGGAGACCGCTCGCCACCTCCTGGCGTTCCTCTGATATGCGCTAAACCACGTCCACCCGAACCCCGGCCGCCCGAATCGTCGCCACCGCACTCGGATCCGCATCCGAATCCGTCACCAGCACATCGACCTGCTCGATCCCGCAGATCCGGGCCAGTGCTGAGCGCTCCAGTTTGTCCGCGGTGGCGACGACCAGCACCTGACCGGACCGCCGGACCATCTCGGTGGTCACCCCGGCTTCGTCGATATGCCGACACTGCGCGCCGCCCTCGGCGGATATCGCATTGACGCCGAGAATCAGTGCGTCCAAACGCAATTCGGCCAGCGCGCGCTCGGCCAACGGTCCATGCAACTCATAGGACTCCCGGCGCGCCACCCCGCCGAGCACGATGGTGCGCATATGTGGCCGCAACACCATCTCGCCCGCGATATTGAGCGCGTTGGTGACGATGGTCAGTGGGTCACCGGCGGCATTGGCCAGATCGGTTCGCCCGGCCAGTGCGCGTGCGACGGCGGTCGTCGTTGTGCCACCGTTCATTCCGACTACCGCACTCGGTTCGATAAGTCCCGCAGCGTGTTCGGCGATCCGCTGCTTCGGCTCATCCGCACCCTGCCGGTAGCGCGCGGGCAGGTCGTAGGCGACCGAAGTCGCGACCACACCGCCGTGTGTCCTGGTCGCTAACTGCTGTTCGGCGAGTGCGGTGAAGTCGCGGCGCACCGTCGCCGGGGAAACCCCGAGGCGTTCGGCGGCCTCCTCCACCGAAAGCCGCCCGGTGTCGGCGAGCAGTTCCAGCAGGCGGTTCCATCGCTGCGGCCGGTCCGTCGGTGCGGTCATGTCAAACCTTCCCGTCCACGCGAGCGACCTGCTGTTTTTCCATGCACGCGAACAATCTGAGCACAGGCACGTGCCCGACCGTAGAGATTCGGCCGCCGTATTACCAAGTCGGACACCTTCATCACCGCGCCCGCAATCCATCGAGCACCAGATCGACCACCCGGCGGACCGCGTCCGCGTACGACTCACCGGTCCGGGCATAGATCTGCAGGGTCATCAGCGCGGCCACCTCGCCCGGCTCGATATCGGCGCGCATGACACCGGCCTCCTGCGCCTGCATGGTCATCCGCGAGACCGATTCGACAATCCGCCCCCGCACCTCGTGCAACCGCGGATCGGCCTGAATCTCGGCATGCAGATTCGGCTCGATCGCCGATGCCAGCGCTCCGACCCGCCGCTGCGCACACTCGTGCAGAAAACGCGAAAGCGCGGGCCACGCCGCCCCCTCCTCCGCCAATGCGGTCGCCGCCAACTGAGCCAGCTCCGCGAGGTAGGACTGGGCAGTTTCGGCGATCAATGCATCCCGATCCGGGAAGTGCCGATACAGCGTGCCGACACCCACACCCGCCCGATCCGCGATCTCCTTCATCGGCACATCGACACCTTGCTCACGGAAGGTCACCAGCGTCGCGGCAATGATCTGATCCCGGTTGTTCCTGGCATCAGCCCTCTTCGGACCGGTCGTCGTCCTCACCTCCAATTTAAGTGGACGAAATCCTTCCGGTTACTGTACCCTCCCTCTAACCGGACGAAATTCGTCCACTTAGTCGAAGGGTGTTGTCATGAACAAGACGGTGCTGATCTCCGGCGCGGGCATCGGCGGTGCGACCCTGGCGTACTGGCTGGCCGACCGTGGCTTCCGAGTCACGGTGGTCGAGCGGGCGAGGGACAAACGCTCCAGCGGAAACCCGGTCGACGTGAAGGGACCTGCCATCGATGTGGTCGAGCGCATGGGCATCATGCCGCAGCTGCGCGCCGCGAACTCCGCTGTGTCCCAGATGAATTTCGTCAACGCCAGCGGCCGCCGCGTCGCGCGGGTCGATCTGAAGGCCTTCCAGGGATCGGCGGGCGACCGCGAGGTCGAGATCCCCCGGGCCGATCTCGCCGCGATCCTGCTCGACGCCAGCCGTGAGAGCGCCGAATTCCTGTGGGGCGACACCATTACCGGCCTGAGCCAGCACACCGACGGCGTCGACGTCGCCTTCGAACACGCCGATCCGCGCAGCTTCGACTTCGTGATCGGCGCGGACGGACTGCATTCCGTCGTGCGCCGCCTGACCTTCGGCGATGAATCCGAATTCGTCCGGCATATGGGCATCTACATCGCCACCATTCGGATCGATGCACCATTCGGCAGCGACAGCGAAGTCCTCATCTACAACACGCCGGGACGGGCACTGTCGGTGCACCCGACGAAGGGTCGCGCCCTCGCGGCATTCATGTTCCGCCACAACGGTGTTCCCGGTTTCGACCATCGCGACACCGAACTGCACAAGCGCCTGGTCATCGAGGCCTTCACCGACCAGGGCTGGCGGGTCCCCGAATTGCTGGACCGCGTGCGCGATACCGACGACTTGTTCTTCGACTCTGTCAGCAAGGGCGAACTGCCGAGCTGGTCGGACGGACGCATCGCGCTGCTCGGTGACGCCGCATCCTGTGTCTCACTGTTCGGCGACGGCTCCACCCTCGCGATCGCGGGGGCGTACACGTTGGCGGAGGAACTGGCGGCTACACCCGAGGACCACGAAACGGCGTTCCAGCGCTACGAGACGCGGCACCGCGTGCTGGTCGACCCCAAACTCAACGGCGTTGCCACCGCGGCATCGATGCTCATTCCGGCGACAAAGGCGGGAATCGCGCTGCGCAATACCGCGACTCGCGTCCTTCCTGCTGTTACGGCGCTTCGCGACCGTGCGAGATGCACCGCTTGACGGTCACCGTTTGCCACCACCAATTTCGCACCCGCTTACCCCTCAGTTCTTCGCGTCCCTGTTCAGAGGGAGGCGGGGAGCCCGAAGCCGGGGAAGAGGGTGGCGTCGAGGAAGACCGTGATTCGGTCGATCGCGGCGTCGCGGAGGGTGAGGAGGTGGATGGAATGTGCCTGGTAGGTGTCGGTTTCGTCGCGGCGGTAGTAGGCGATGGCGGGTTGGGTGTTTGCGGAGGTCGGGATTGCGCGCCAGATGTCGGGGGTGGACCCGCATTTGTCGGTGAAGAAGGCGACGACGTGGGCGCGGCCCGCGAACCAGAGCAGGGCGGGTGGCATTTCGAGGACCACATCGTCGCGCAGGAGCTCGGCGAAAGAAGCCATGTCGGCGTTGCCGAAGGTGCTGACGTATCGGTCGATCATCGCGCGTTCGTCCGGGCTCAACGATTCCGATATGCGGTCGAGCATGGGGGCGTCTTTCTCCAATTGGGCATGGGCGCGTTGCAGTGCGCTATTGACTGCGGCGGTGGAGGTTTCGAGCAGGTCGGCGACTTCGGCCGCGGACCAGGCGAGTACGTCGCGCAGGATCAATACCGCGCGCTGACGGGCGGGTAGGTATTGCAGGGCCGCGATGAATGCGAGTCGAATGCCGCTGCGGGCTGCGACCACGGTTGCCGGATCGTCGGAGGCGGTGCCGAGCAGCGCGTCGGGAATCGGTTCCAGCCAAGGGATTTCGGGATGACGATGCGGTTTGGTGACCACGGTATCGCTCGGCCCGACAAGTCCGGTGGGCAGCGCCCGCCTGCCGCGCTGTTCGAGCGCGGTCAGGCAGGCGTTGGTGGCGATCCGATACAGCCAGGTGCGCAGCGACGCCCGGTCCTCGTCATAACGGTCGGCCGAGCGCCAGGCCCGCAGCATCGTCTCCTGCACCAGATCCTCGGCATCGTGGATCGACCCAAGCATCCGATAGCAGTGCGCGAGCAGTTCGGGCCGGTAGGGCGCGGTGCGCGCCGCGAAATCCGCACTGACCGTCATGGGTGCACAACCTACCGAGGAATCTGTTGCGCTGGTCATGCCTGCACCCCGGTGCGGTCGTCACGACTTGCCGAGTCGGAGGTCAACCCGTCGCTCGGTGTGACCGCAGGGGCTGAAGCCAACCAGTCGCTCGCTGGTTCCGCCGGGTCGGTCGAAACCGGCTCGGCGGTGTTCGGCGCGGGTACGGGCGCCCCGGCCGGGATCAGCAAGCCGATCGCAGCACCGAGGAGCGCGAGCAGGGCCGCGGTCCCGATGGCGGCGGCGAAACCGTCACTGAACGCCCGCGGATTTGCGAAGGAGCCCACGGCCGCGAAAACAGCTGCCGGTACGGCGATTCCGAAGGCGCCACCGAGTTGGCGCAGAGTGTTGTAGGTCCCGGATGCGGCCCCGATGGCCGGCATCGGAACGGCCCGCAGTACCGCACTCTGCGCGGCGGGAATCGCCATCGAAACACCGACGCCGGAGATGACGAAGGGTGCGATCATCGCGGCGTACGACAGGTCCGGTCCTGCGGTGAGGGCGATCCACCCGTAGCCGACGGCCTGCATGAGCAAGCCGGTGATAACGAGCGGACGTTCACCGAACCGGTTGACCTGTTTGCCCGCGATCGGCGCCACCAGGAACAGCGTGACCGTCCACGGCGCCAAACGCAGTCCGGCGCCGAGCGGACCCTGCTGCTGCACGATCTGCAGGAACTGCGCGAAGAAGAACGCACCGCTGAAAATCGAGGCGGCCAGTAGGAATCCGACCGCATTGCCCGCGGAGAACGCGCGCGAGGCAAAGAAGCGCATCGGAATCAGCGGCGCGGTGGTGCGCAGTTCCCAGCGCACGAATCCGATCAGTGCCACCGCCCCCGCAACGAAGGCGGCCACGACTTCGGCACTGGCCCAGCCGGATTCATTGCCCCGAATCAGTCCCCAGACAATGCCGAACGCGGCGACGCTCACCAACGCGATCCCGCGAAAGTCCAATCTGCGCGCCTCGCCCACACTTTCGGCCAGCCGCGTGCGCACCAGCGGGATGAGTACCGCACCGATCGGCAGGTTCAGCCAGAAGATCCACTGCCAGGCCAGTCCTTGCACAACCGCACCGCCGACGAGTGGCCCGCCGAGGGTGGCCAATCCGGTTGCCGCCGCGAATAATCCGAGCGCCTTGGTCCGCTGCTCCGGCTGGAACGCCGCCGAGAGCAAGGCCACCGCGACGGGCATGATGGCGGCGGCCCCGATGCCCTGCGCCGTCCTGGCGGCGATCAGCAGACCCAGATTCGGTGCCAGTGCACATCCGGCCGATGCCGCGCTGAACAATGCCAGCCCGCCGACGAGCACCCGTCTGCGACCGTAGCGGTCACCGAGTGCCGCGCCCGCCATCAACAGCACCGCGAAACTCAGGTTGTAGGCGTTGATGGTCCATTCCAGCTCGCCGATCGATGCGTGCAGATCGAGCTGGATCGCATGCATCGCGGTCGTGACGACCAGCGCGTCGAGCACGATCATCAAGCCCGCCAGTGACGTCAGCGCCAGCACCCAGCGCTGCCCCGTGGTCATTTTCATTGCTTCCTCCGATGGGTTGTGCGGGTACATACCGGCGTCACCGTGCCGATTCATCGGAGGTTGCGAAAAAAGTTTCTAGGGACGCGAAGGCGCGAGATCAGCGACGATCGGAGCCTTGCGCAGGGTGCGAACCCAGACAGCGAAGCCCCACGCTACGAAGCCCGCGTAGATCAGATAGAGCGTCGCGGATGGGTAATAGCCTGCTTTCAGCAGCAGCGGCACGCCGACCAGGTCGACCGCGATCCAGATCAGCCAGAATTCGGCGAGCCCGCGCGCCATCCCGTAGGTCGCCAGCACCGATCCGGTGAAGATCCAGGCCTCCGCCCACGGCCCGTAGGAACCGATCAACGCGAACAATCGAGCGAATGCGGCCGTGCCGACCAACATGGCGGCCACCAGTACCAGCCGTTCCCGCCCGCTCGCCCAGCGCGGCGCGACACCGCGGTGCTCGAGTCCGGTTTCGGTGCGCGCATGCCGATACCAACTCCACCAGCCGTACACGCTGACCGCGATGAACATCAGCTGACGGCCGGCCTGTCCGGCCATATTCAAATGCTGTGGCGTGTTGAAGATCCCACCGACGAAAACGGTGAACAACAGCGCATTGCCCGCGATCCCGATCGGCCACGCCCACACCCGCCGCCGCATACCGCCGACCGCGGACGCCAGCCCGAACCCATTGCCGATGACCTCCCGCCAGAGAATCTCCGACCCCCCGACATCCAACTTGGCGTCGAGCAACGCAACCAAAGGGCTCACCCCCGCTACAACCCGCCCACCCCGGCTTCTCATCCCAAGCCACTGCCCTTCACGCATACCTTCGCGTTCCGGCGACGGCGTTTCGCGCGGCGAGTCGATCTGCGAGGTCTGAAAAAGGTCTGCGAAGCGGGCCGCGTAACGATTGCGCAATCTGGGATCGCGATTCGCAATATCCGTGCAACGACCTGCTCCTAGTGTTTTGGTCATGACGGCGAGCGGTACCGAGGAGCCCACCGGCGGGACGGGCATCCACATCAGCGGTTTGACGAAGACATTCCGGGTCGGCCGGAAGACGGTGCAGGCGCTGGACGAAGTGGAGCTGCATACCGAACAGGGCGCATTCCTGTCCCTGCTCGGCCCATCGGGCTGCGGCAAATCGACGGTGCTGCGCATCCTGGCCGGACTGGAGACACCGACCGCCGGCAGGGCGCTCATCGACGGTGAGACCCCGGCCCAACTGCGCAGCCGCCACGAACTCGGCATCGCCTTCCAGGATTCGGCGCTGCTGCCGTGGCGTTCGGTGGAATCCAATATCAAGCTGCCGCTGCAGGTCGCGGGCATTTCGCCGGATCAGGGACTGATCGCGGATCTGGTCCGGCTGGTCGGCCTCGAAGGCTTCGAGAAGGCCAAACCGGCGCAGCTATCCGGCGGTATGCGCCAACGTGTTTCGATCGCGCGCGCCCTGGTCGTGAAGCCGACCGTGCTGCTGCTCGACGAGCCGTTCGGCGCACTCGACGATATGACGAGGCAGCGGCTGAATCTGGAATTGCTGCGGATTTGGACCGAGAAACCAGCGACCACACTGATGGTCACGCACGGCATCGCGGAGGCCGTATTTCTTTCCGATGTCGTCGCGGTGATGAGTCCGCGGCCGGGCCGGGTGCTGGAACTGGTGAAGATCGATCTGCCGCGCCCGCGCACGCCGGAGATGATGCGCACACCGGAATTCCACAAGTTGCACGATTACCTCTCCGAGCTGTTGTTCGGAAAGTCCGGCAAGGGCGGTGTCGCATGAGCGAGCGAATCACACGCCAGGGGTACCGGCGGGTCAGCGGACAGGATCAGCCGCGACCGTCGGTGGCATGCCGCCGACGTCGAGGGGATGCGGCATGAAACGGATCGGCGGACTGATCGGCGTACTGGGATTGATCGCGATCTGGTGGGTGCTGGCGGCGCTGGAGGTCGCGGGTGGCACGATCCCGAGTCCGTGGACTGTCCTGCACAACATGTACAGCGACGGTTGGGATCTGTACGGCCCCAACTTCCGGATCACGGCGCTCGGCGCGCTGAAGGGATTCATCTGGGGTAATGCGCTGGCCATCGGTCTGGCGTTCCTGATCGTGCTGATCCCGTGGATCGAACCGCTCGCCACCCAGCTGGCCATCCTCAGCTACTGCATCCCACTGCTCGCGCTCGGGCCGATCATTCTGGTGGTCTTCGGCGGACGCACCCCGACGGTCTTCCTCGCGGCGATGTACTGCTTCTTCACCACCATGGTCGGCACGGTCACCGGACTCCGCTCGGCCGATGTCACCAGCCTCGATCTGGTGCGGGCCTACGGCGGCGGCCGCTGGCAACAGCTCTACCGGGTGCAGGCGATCGCCGCGCTGCCGAATATGTTCGCGGCGTTGAAGATTGCCGCGCCGTCCGCCGTGCTCGGCGCGATCATCGGTGAATACCTCGGTGGTGTCGACAGCGGCATCGGCGTCGCGCTGACCGCCGCGCAGACCGCCTACAACGTGCCGCGTACCTGGGGGATGGCATTGGCCGCGGCCGCACTCGCCGGACTCGGCTACGCAATCGTCGCCCTGATCGCCCGATTGGTCACCCCCTGGACCGCGCAGGAGCCGACATGAGCCGCGCCTCTCATGCGGACAGCTTGCTCGCCGAGGGTAGTGATAGGGCGGTCGAATGCGGCATTGGCGACCACCATTCGACTCCGCTCAGGGGGAACTGCCTGGGCCGAGCTCGATACGGCCGAAGCTATCGCGGCACTCGACGTCCGCGTGCGCAGTCGCCCGGTAGTGGGCGGCGAGTTGGTGTGCGTCGGGCAAAGCAGTGCGCGCCGGGCGAGACCGCGCGCGGCCGGGTTGGAGGAGTGCGATGACTGACGAACTTGTGCCGATGGACAACATGACCGCCGCCGCGCCGCCGCCCGTCGAGGCGAGCACGCGGCCCCAGCGCAGCGCCGCCGCCGGAATGCTCAATCTCCTCACCCGCATCGGCCGCTTCCTGTTCCCCCTGGTCACCGCACTCTTGCTGATGCTGGTGATCTGGTACGTCTTCCTGAAGGCCTTCCCCCAAGTCGGCCCGCGAGTAGGCAAAACACCCAGCGATATCTGGAAGTACCTGTTCAGTTCCGCCGGCGCACATACGGCACGTCAGGCGATCTTCGACGACCTGCAGATCACCCTGCGCGACGCCGCGATCGGCTTCGGCGTCGGCATGCTGGCGGCACTCGTGGTCGCCGCGCTGTTCGTCTCGTTCTCGGTGGTCGAGCAGACGTTCATGCCGGTCGCCATGCTGTTGCGTTCGGTGCCCCTGGTGGCGCTGACCCCGATCATCGTGCTGGTATTCGGACGCGGACTGGCCGGTGTGACGGTGCTCGCGGCGATCGTGGTGTTCTTCCCGGCACTGGTCATGATCATGGCCGGTTTGCGCAATGCGCCGCGGCAGGCGATGGATCTGGTGGCCGCGTACGGCGGCTCCCGCTGGACCG
The DNA here is from genome assembly GCF_050955845.1 of Nocardia sp. CA-135398. Taxonomy (NCBI): domain Bacteria; kingdom Bacillati; phylum Actinomycetota; class Actinomycetes; order Mycobacteriales; family Nocardiaceae; genus Nocardia; species Nocardia sp. CA-135398. Next base: position 859,285 of record NZ_CP192084.1, read on the forward strand.
GACTGCGTATGGTCGCCGTGCCCGCCGCGCTGCCCTCGGTCTTCGCGGCGGCGCGCATCTCGGTGCCCGGTGCGCTGATCGGCGCATTGCTCGGTGAATGGCTGGGCAGTGGAACGGGGTTGGGGGCCAGTCTGATTCGCGCCATTCCGACCTTCCAATACAGCAAGCTGTGGGCCTCGATCGTGATCGTGACCATTGTCTCGGTGCTGCTGTACGCCATCGTCGGTGTCATCGAAAATCTGGTGCTTGCTCGCTTCGGCCCCGAGGCGGGCCGCCGTTGACCGGTCAGTTTTTTCGCAAATCAATGCTCGGAACGTCAAAGTAAAGAAATCGAAACGGAATCCCCCTAGATTCGGCCCATGAACCCCGTACAACGCTCTACGTTCGGGCCGAACCTGAACCGGCGATCCCTGCTTCGTTACTCCGCGCTGGCCGGCGCCGCATTGGGCGGTGCCAGCCTGTTGGCCGCATGTGGCGATGATTCGAAAGACTCGTCGGGCGGGTCGGTGGCGGACGGATCCAAGTACGGTTCCGTCGCGATCCAGCTGTCCTGGCTCAAGAACATCGAATTCGCGGGCGAATACTTCGCCGATGCCAAGGGCTACTACAAGGAGGCCGGATTCGGTTCGGTGAATCTGATCGCCGGTGGCGCCGCGAGCACCTCGGTCGAGGCCGGTCTGGACACCGGCAAGGTCTGGCTCGGCACCTCGGCCCCGCAGACCACCGCGCCCGCGATCCTGGAGGGCCTACCCGCCAAGATCGTCGCGACCACCTACCAGAAGAACCCGTTCTGCATCGTCAGCTCCGCCGCCAAGCCGATCAAGACCCCGCAGGATATGAAGGGCCGCAAGATCGGCGTCCAGGACACCAATCAGCTGATCTTCAACGCGCTGCTGAACGCCAATGGCATGAAGCCGAGCGATGTGACCATCGTGCCCGCGCAATACGATCCGACACCGCTGGCCAACGGCGAGGTGGACGGCTGGGTCAGCTATGTCACCAATGAGCCGATCACGTTGACCGCCAAGGGATTCCCGAATATCAACTTCCTCTTCGCCGACTACAACCTGCCGCTGGTGGCCGAGACCCTGACGGTCAAGCAGTCCACCATCGATAAGGAACGCGACAAGCTGAAGGCCTTCCTGATCGCCGAGATCAAAGGCTGGAAGGATGCGGTCGCGAACCCGGCCGAATCGGCGCGACTCGCGGTCGAGGTATACGGCAAGGATCAGAAACTCGATCTGAACGAGCAGACCCAGGAGGCGACCGCGCAGAACGGCCTCGTCGTCTCCGCTGATTCGACCGCCAATGGTTTGCTGACGATGACCGATCAGTTGATCGAGCAGAATATCGCCGCGCTGCGCAATGCCAAGATCGATATCAAGGCCGAGCAGCTGTTCGACCTCTCGGTGCTGCGCGAGGTGTACGCGGAGAATCCGGGCCTGAAGTAGAGCTAGAGTGCCACTGGGGCGTTGGCCGGTAATTCCCTGAATTCCGGTTCGGCGCTCCGGTTTTCGGTGAGCTGTCGCCCGGCTCCGGACCGGGCGAGCAGCAGTTCGGCTGCGATCGAAACGGCGACCTCGGCGGCGGTGCGTGCCCCGATATCGAGACCAGCGGGGGAGTGCAGGCGGGCCAGCGTCGCGTCGTCGAAACCGCCCGCTCTCAGGTCTTCGATGCGTCTCAGATGTGCGGACCAGGAACCGTTTGCGGCGAGGTAACCCAGTTCGGGTAGTCGCAGTGCCACGGTGAGCAGCGGGATTTCGAAGGTCGGATCGTGGCCGAGCACGACGATCGCCGTGCTGCTATCGATTTCGCCCGCCGCCGACAGGGTGTTCAGGTACCGGTGCGGCCAGTCCACGACCACCTCGGCGCCCGGGAAGGCATCGGGCGTTGCGAAGGTGTCGCGGGAATCGCAGATCGTGACGCGGTAGCCGAGCAGTTTGGCCTGAACGGTCAGCGCCGCGGCGAAAGCATTGGCGCCGAAGATGATCAGCCGGGGCGGCGGCGGGAAGGAGGCCACGAATACATCGGATTCGGGCAGCGCGACCAGTTCCGTCGCATGCCGCTGCGGGGTGATCAGATGCTGTCCGATCAGATCCGGATCCGGATTCCACACCACGGTGAACAGGGTGACCCTGCGGTGCGCGGCGATTTCCGCGGCGATGGAGGGGAATTCCGGAAAGTCCCTGCGCGAGAACGGCTCGACGAAAACATCGACCATGCCGCCGGAGTCCAATCCGGGCTCGCCTGGTGGGACGCCGATACGGTGCAGACCGCGTCGACCGCTGCGCGCGGCATCGGCCGCCGCTTCGATCACGGTCGTCTCGACACTGCCGCCGAGGAGCGAACCGTAGACCGCGCCATTGGCATCTACCAGGATCGATGTGCCGACCGGCAGCGGTCCGGAACCAACAGTTCGCACGACGGTGGCCAGTCCACCTGTCCGGCCCGAATGCCACACCCGCAATAGGTCGTCGACGATGTCCCGCATCTGTTCAGCTCCGCTCACGCGTGCGGCGTGGCCGGGAAGTCACGATCATCGCCTGTCGCCAAATCGTCGCACGTGACGCACACCATATCGTTATTACCGATCAAATAGGTGCGCCCGCCGGAATCTCTAACGGCGGCTTGATACACCGAGGTCCAATGCCTATCCGACATCACGACCGGATGTCCGGGTGTGCTGTGGAACACAGCTCTGGCCAGGCCGGTCGGTGCCGCATACGCTGCGGCGACCACCCGCGCGACCACATCCGCCCCGACATCGGGCGTATCCACCGGCATGATCGCGACGTACTCGGCGGGCGTGTGCGCGACGGCTCGCAAACCCGCCCGCAGCGAGGCCCCGAGTCCGGTGGCCCAGTCGGCTGCCCACACATGATCGACACCCTCGGGTAGGTCGACCGCGGTCGGTGACGGTCCGGTCGCGCCGAGCACCACGATCACCGGATCGCAGCCACCGTCGCGCAGTGCCGCCACCGCCGACCGCAGCCAGGCGCCGCCCTCGGCCAATGCCTTGGGCATCCCGTAACGCGTTCCGGCGCCCGCGGCCAGGACAATGCCCGCGCAGACCGGTTCGGGTGATGCAGCCATGTGAAGACGGTAGCCCGGCCGCGTAGCCGATTGGTTACGGAAAAGTGCTGTGACGTCGACAGTCGGACGCCTACGACACGCCGGAAGTGATCTATCCCGTTCGACTGGCGACCGGGTCGGTCGTATTCGATGCTGGTCCGATGACATACGACGGGTTGGGCCTCGCGGAATTCGACGCATTGCCCGAAGCGGAGGCGAATGCGGCCTTGCTCGTGTGTTGCTCTTCGCCGGAATGGGCGCGTGCGCTGGTCGCCGGGCGGCCGTACCCGAATGTCGATGCCCTATTCGAGAGGGCCGATGCGGTACTGGCCGAATTGTCCGAGGCGGAAATCGATCGCACCCTCGACGGACATCCGCGCATCGGTGCCAGGCCCGATACCGCGGCATCGGCTCGTGAGCAGGCCGGGGTGGCCCGGGCCGAGGATGCGGTGCGGGAGGGGCTGGCCGAGGGCAATCTGGCCTATGAGCGGAAGTTCGGCCATATCTATCTGGTGTGCGCGACCGGTAAGTCCGCGGACGAGCTGCTGGAATTGCTCACCGCCCGGCTCGGAAACGATCCGGAGACCGAAAGGCGGATTATGCGAACGGAATTGGCGAAGATCAATCGGATTCGGTTGGCACGGCTGCTCGGGGATGGCGAATGAGCTCGCTCAGTACCCATGTGCTCGATGCCGTCGCGGGTGCGCCCGCGGCCGGTGTCGCGGTGGTGCTCTATCGGGATACCGAGGTGCTCGGTTCCGGAACCACCGATGACGACGGCCGGATCGCCGCGCTCGCCGCGGTATTGCCGCCCGGCACGTATCGGCTGGTGTTCGATACCGGCGCATACTTCGCCGCGCGCGAGATCGAATCGTTCTATCCGGAGGTCGCCATCACCTTCGTTGTCATCGAAGAGCGGCACTATCACGTCCCATTGCTGTTGTCGCCCTTCGCCTTTTCCACCTACCGAGGGAGCTGAGCCATTCATGGAGCTGACCGGGCCGATCGTGCTGTCCGACAACCGGTACGGAAAGGCGGAGAACCGCATCGTCCGGATCTACCGGGACCAGCCGCGCCACGAGATCCGCGATGTGAACGTAACCACGGTGCTGCGTGGCGATTTCGCCGATGCCTATGTCGCAGGTGACCAGTCGAAGGTACTGCCCACCGATACCCAGAAGCAGACCGCGTACGCGTACGCGAAAAAGCCTGGGCTGCAACCGATCGAGGACTACGCGCGCACCCTCGCCGCGCATTTCGTCGACGAGATCGCGCCGGTCGACAGTGCGCGCATCGAGATCGAGGAGTATGCCTGGCAGCGCGTTACCGTCGACGGCGGCGAGCACGATCACACCTGGGTGCGGCAGGGTTCCGAGGTGCGGACCGCGACGGTCACGGTGGCGGGCAAGGGCGAACGGCAGCAGGCCTGGGTGATCGGCGGGGTCAAGGATCTGGTGATCCTCAAGTCGACCGGGTCGGAATTCGGCGACTTCCTCACCGACGATTTCACCGTGCTCGCGCCGACGCACGACCGCATGCTCGCGACCTCCCTGGTCGCGCAGTGGCGGTTCGCCGCCACGACCGGCGTGGACTGGGATGCGGTGTACGCGGGCGTCCGGCAGCGGATGGTCGAGGTCTTCGCGACGCTGCATTCGAAGGCTATGCAGCAGACGCTGTTCGAGATGGGCAAGGCCGCGCTCGAGGCCTTTCCTGTGCTCGCCGAAATCCGGCTGACCGCACCGAATAAGCATCATTTCGACTACGACCTCGCTCGATTCGGCATCGAGAACAACGGCGAGGTCTTTCACGCCGACGATCGGCCGTATGGGCTCATCCATGCCACTGTGCAGCGGGAAGATGCCCCGGAAGCCGGGCCGGCATGGCTACCGTAGGTGCCATGACGACAACGACCGTCATCGACGGGTGCGCCGTGGCGACCGTCGATCCGAACGGCACCGAATACCGCCGCGGGTATGTGACGGTGCGGGGCAATCGGATCACCGCGGTCGGTGCGGGTGATGCGCCCGATCTCGGCGCGGATGTGCACCGCATCGATGGCCGTGGCTGCCTGCTCACGCCCGGGCTGGTGAATACCCATCATCATCTCTACCAGTGGATCACCCGGGGCCTGGCGGCGGATAACACCCTGTTCGAATGGCTGACCACGCTCTATCCGATCTGGGCTGGCATCGATGAAGACGCGGTTCGTGTGGCCGCGACCGGTGCGCTCACCGCGCTGGCCCGCACCGGTTGCACTACGTCCACCGACCATCACTACGTATTCCCGCGCGAAGGCGGCGATCTGCTCGGCGCGGAGATCGCCGCGGCCGCCGAGGTCGGGGTGCGATTCCATCCGACCCGCGGCTCGATGGATCTCGGGCGGAGTTCGGGCGGCCTGCCGCCCGACGAGGTGGTGGAGAGCCTCGACGCCATTCTCGCCGCGAGCGCGGATGCCGTTGCGCGCTGGCATGATCCGTCGTTCGATTCGATGCTGCGGATCGCCCTCGCACCGTGTTCGCCGTTTTCGGTGACCACCGAGTTGCTGCGCGAATCCGCCGTGCTGGCACGGGATCTCGGCGTTCGTCTGCATACGCATCTGGCCGAGACGATCGATGAAGCGCAGTTCTGTGCGGATAAATTCGGCTGCACACCCGCGCAGTACATGGAGGGGCTCGGCTGGCTCGGCTCGGATGTCTGGTACGCACATGGCATCCACCTGGATGATGCCGCCATCGCCACCATGGCGAAAACCGGTACCGGCGTGGCACATTGCCCCACTTCGAATGCCCGGATCGGTGCGGGCACGGCGCGCACGGCCGATCTGGTCGGGGCGGGAGTGCCGGTGGGGCTCGGTGTGGACGGTGCGGCCAGCAATGAATCCAGTTCGATGATCGAGGAGCCGCGCAATGCGCTGCTCTATGCCAGAGCCAAGGGCGGGCCGCGGGCGATCAGTACTCGAAAAGCCTTGGAGCTGGCCACTATCGGCGGAGCACGGGTGTTGGGGCGGGAAGCCGAAATCGGGTCTATCGAACCGGGCAAGCTCGCCGATCTCGCGCTGTGGCGGCTCGATACGCCCGCACACGCGGGCATCGATGATCCCGTCACCGCGTTGATTCTCGGTTCCGCACCGCCGCTGGCCGCATTGATCGTCAACGGGCGCACGGTAGTTCGGGATGGCGAGGTGCGCACCGTCGACGAGGAGAAAATCGGCGGCGAGGTCGCGCACGCACAGGCGGCGTTGGTCGCGAAGGCGGGGTAGCGCCGTCACCCGCAGGTGTGCAGCACGGACCAGGACCCGGTCATGATCGGAACAGGCGCCGAACGCAAGAGTTGGACAGGCCGATCGAGCCATCTCCGAGGCTGCGGATGTCCGGCGATTCCAGCTAGCGCATCGGCTGCGAATCCCGCTCGGCGTTCTGACGCCGCAACGCCTTGCTCCAGCGACGGTTCAATCGTGTGACGGCTGCACCCGGGTGGGCAACGAGGCCCGGTCCGCCGTGTACGGCCTGGGATGGCACTTGGCGGCAAACGCGTATCCGGGGAGGTCTGGCTGAGGCGAATGTCCTGATCAGACGGTATTGCTGGATACTGGAACAGAGGCGTCTCGGACTGCGTGGCTCGGTGGCCGAGGGCGTGGGCGCGCATCCGGCGGGTAACGGCCGCGCAACCTGGGGCGGGTGTTGCGCAACATTGCGGCAACCCACGGCTTCTACTGTGGCGGCAGCGGTAGTGGAGCGAGGTGTGGCGTGGATCTGGACACGATTCGGGATGTGGTTGTGGCTCGGGGGCGGGCTGACCTCGGCTTTTTGGGCGGGTCATGTGGGGTGCTCGCCGGGGGGACGTTCTTGTTCTCGGAACCGCAGGAGGAGTTGGATCGCCTGGTCGATATCACCGCACTCGGGTGGCCTGCGTTGACGGAGACGCGGGAGGGGTTGGAGATCGCGGCCACCTGCACGTTGGCGGAGTTGGCGGGGGCCGGGGTGGGGCGGGAATTGGGGGCGGAGGTGTTGCGGGCGCAGTGGCCGGGGACGGCGTTGTTCGCGCGGGCGTGCCGGGCATTGGTGGCGTCGCACAAGATATGGCGGACGGCGACGGTGGGTGGGAATGTGTGTCTGTCGTTGCCCGCCGGGGCGGTGTCGGGGGCGCTGGTGGCGTTGGACGGTGTCGCGCTGGTGTGGTCGCCGGATGGCTCGGATCGGCGGATTCCCTTGCGGGAGTTCGTGCTCGGGCCGGGACGTAACGTTCTCGCCTCGGGGGAAGTGTTGCGATCGATCACCGTTCCGACTCGAAGTCTGCTCGCGCGCACCGCATTCCGGAAGATCGCGCTGGCTCCGCTCGGTCGCTCCGGTGCGGTTGTCATGGGTCGGCGCGAGGTCGAGGGACGCTGCGCGCTGACTATCACCGCCGCGACGACAAAGCCGATAGTGCTGGATTTCGATGCGATGCCCGGTGCTGCCGAGGTACGGGGTGCGGTGGCGGACATCGACCCGTCGCTGTGGTTCGACGATCCGCACGGCGCACCGGACTGGCGTCGGCATGTCGCCGGTGTGCTCGCCGGTGAGGTCGCTGCCGAGCTACGCGCTGAAGTCGGTGACGAGCAATGAGATTCGAGGTCGACGGTCAGTCGGTGCAGGCCGAGCCGCGTCCCGGGCAGTGCCTGCGCACGTTATTGCGCGAACACGGCCATTTCGCGGTGAAGAAAGGTTGTGATGCGGGCGATTGTGGTGCGTGCACCGTGCAGCTCGACGGAATTCCGGTGCACTCGTGCATCATTCCCGCCTACCGTGCCGCCGACCGCACCATAACCACGGCCGCCGGACTGGGCACCCCCGATGAGCCGCACCCGGTCCAGCAACGTTTCCTGGACTCCGCCGCCTTCCAATGCGGCTTCTGCACCGCGGGCATGGTGGTCACCGCCGCGGGCCTCGGCTGTGACGGCCCGGCCGCTCCGGACCCGGCGGACCTACCGGAGCTCATGAAGGGAAACCTCTGCCGCTGCACCGGATATCGCGCCATTGCCGATGCGCTGGTCGGTACCGCGCCCGACACGGACCCCGATGTCGCCACGGTAGATGGCGTCGGGCATGCGGGCACCGATGTCCCGACGGTCGGTGGCGCTGGGCATGCGGGTGCCGATGTTGCCGCGATAGGTGGCGCTGGCGATGCGGGCGTCGATGCCGCCGCGATCGGTGGCGCTGGGCACGTGGGTGCCGATGTTGCCGCGGTAGGTGGCGCTGGCGACACGGACCTCGATGTCGCCACGGTAGGTGGCGCTGGGCATGCGGGCACCGATGTCGGTGCCCCCGCCGGACCGCGAGTAGTCACCGGCACAGAGCCTTTCACCTTCGATGTCCGTCCGCAGGATGCGGCCGCCGATGTGGATGCCGACGTAGCGCCGCCCACGGACCCACTGCATATTGCCGTCCTACCGAGCCCGCATCCGCACGCGCGAATCGTATCCATCGACACCTCCGCCGCCGAAAAGCTGCCGGGCGTACATGCGGTGCTCACCTACGCCGACGCTCCCGACATCGCCTTTTCCACTGCCCGTCACGAACTCCGAGTCGACGATCCGGACGACACCTACGTGCTGGATCGCACGGTGCGATTCATCGGACAGCGGGTCGCCGTCGTGGTGGCGGAAAGTCTGGATATCGCCCGCGCGGGTTGCCGGGCGATACAGGTCGAATACGACATCCTGCCAGCGGTATTCGATCCGGTCGAGGCATTGCGGCCGCAAGCGCCGAAACTGCACGGCGGTAAACCGGATTCGGCTCGCATCGCCGATACCGAACGCAATGTGATCGCCGAGATCGACGGGGAGGTCGGCGACCTCGAAGCGGGCCTGGCCGCGGCGGCGCAGGTGGTCAGCGGTGTCTGGCATTCGCCGCGGGGCCAGCACGTGCACCTGGAAACCCACGGCGGTATCGGCTGGGTGGACGCGGACGGCAGGCTGGTCATCCGCTGCAGCACTCAGGTCCCGTTCCTGGTGCGCGACGAGTTGTGTCAGATATTCGGGTTGCCGCGGGACCGCGTGCGGGTATTCGCCAAGCGCGTCGGCGGCGGGTTCGGCGCCAAACAGGAGATGCTGGCCGAGGATCTGATAGCACTGGCGGTGCTGCGCACCGGCCGACCCGTGCAGTACGAATTCACCCGCTCCGACGAATTCACCAGTGCCACTTGCCGTCATCCGATGCGGGTGGCTGTCACCGCGGGCGCGAATGCCGACGGCATGTTGACCGCACTGTCGATCGACGTACTCGCCGATGCCGGGGCCTACGGCAATCACAGTGCGGGTGTGCTGTTCCATGGCGTCGGCGAATCCATCGAGGTCTACCGCTGCGCCAATAAGCGCGTCGAGGCGAAGACAGTCTACACCAACAACATTCCCTCCGGCGCATTTCGCGGCTACGGCCTCGGGCAGATCATTTTCGGCGTCGAATCGGCCATGGATGAACTGGCGCGCGCACTCGATATCGACCCGTTCGAATTCCGCCGCCGCAATGTCATCGTCCCCGGCGACGCGTTCGTCGGTGCGGAAGTCGGCGACAGCGATCTGGACTTCGGCAGCTACGGCCTCGATCAATGTATCGATCTCGCCGAACGAGCTTTGCTGCGCGGCAATGGGGTTCGCGCTCCAGGGTCGGACTGGCAGGTCGGCACCGGGATGGCGCTGGCCATGATCGCCACCATCCCACCGCGCGGCCACCGCTCCGAAGCGACCGTCACCCTGCTACCCGACGGTCGCTACGAACTCCGCGTCGGCACAGTCGAATTCGGCAATGGCACCACAACAGTGCACGCCCAACTCGCGGCGACAGCGTTACACACCGACGTGCGCCGCGTAGTGATCCGTCAATCGGACACCGACGTCGTCGGACACGACACCGGCGCCTTCGGATCCACCGGCATCACCGTCGCGGGCAAGGCCACCTACGCCGCGGCCGTGGCATTGCGCGAGCACATCCTGGTCCGGGCGGCCAAGCTGACCGGTCGCGCCGAAGCGGAATGCGTCCTGGTGGCCGATGGCGTCCGCTGTGGCGATCGACTGATCGAAGCCACCGAACTCCTGGCCGACGGTGCGTTGTCCGGATACGGCGAACACGCGGGCAGCCCGCGCTCGGTCAGCTTCAATGTGCAGGCATTCCGGGTCGCCGTGCAGCCCGAGACCGGGTTGGTGCGCATCCTGCAATCCGTCCAGGCCGCCGACGCGGGCACGGTGCTGAACCCGGCGCAGTGCCGCGGCCAGGTGGTCGGCGGTGTCGCACAGGCCATCGGCACCGCGCTCTACGAGGACATGCGCTCCGTGCGAGGTGAGGTAACCACGCGGACGCTGCGGCACTATCACATCCCGCAGCTCGCCGATCTGCCGCACACCGAGGTCTACTTCGCCGAAACCGCCGATGACCTGGGCCCACTCGGTGCCAAGTCGATGAGCGAATCCCCGTACAACCCGGTCGCCCCCGCGCTGGCGAATGCCATCCGCGATGCTGTCGGGGTACGACAGACCGGTTTGCCGATGACGGCGGACCGGATCTGGCGCGCCCTTCAGGAAGGAGACCAAGGGTGAGTACACGGCTACCCGAGAATGTCCGCGCTCGCGTCGACGCGATGCTCGACACCGTCGACGCCGAGTTGCGGACCCGGTACCCGGGCCCCGGCGGCCGGGTCCAGCCGATCCATACCGCCTACGTTCCCGCCGACCGGGCCACCGCCACGACCCCCGCCGAATGGGGCACGGCGGCGATCGAACTGCTCGATCGCCATCACGACCTGCTCGCCGGAATCGACGGCACCGACGCGCTGCCCGCCGTGCGCGGACAACTCGAGCAGCGACCCATCCAGGATCTGCGCATCGACTTCGAGGACGGTTACGGCTTCCGCGCCGACGCCGAGGAGGACCGGGCCGCCACCGATGCGGGCGCGGCACTCGCCGACTGGGTGAAGCAATCCGGTGGGCCGACCAGCCTCGGTATCCGGATGAAGGGTTTGGCGGCTATCGAACGCGCTCGTGCTCTGCGCACCCTCGAGCTGGTCTTGGATGCCGCGGGTGGCGTGCCGCCGGGTTTCGTCTTCACCGTCCCGAAAATTCGTGCGGCGGAACAAGTTTCCGCGCTCGTCGCGCTGTGTGACGGACTCGAGCGCGGCTCCGGACTCGATGCGGGCACGCTGCGATTCGAACTGCAGATCGAAAGCCCGCAGGCGATTATCGCCGCCGACGGCAGCGCGCCGGTCGCCAAGATGATCCGGCTGTCCGAAGGTCGTTGCAGTGCTTTGCATTTCGGCACCTATGACTACACCGCCGCATGCGGTATCGCCGCGCCCGATCAGGCGCTCGACCATCCGGCGGCGGACTATGCGAAGTCGGTCATGCAGGTGGCCGCGGCCCAAACGGGGGTGTGGATCTGTGACGGCTCCACCCAGATCGTGCCGGACCGCGATCCGGAATCCGCACTGCGCAACCATCATCGGCTCGTCGACCGGGCGCTGCGCCTGGGTTACTACCAGGGCTGGGATATGCATCCGGGCCACCTGATCACCCGCTGGCTGGCCACCTACGAATTCTTCCGTCGAGCCATCGACGTCGCGGTGCCACGTCTGGTCGCCTACCTCGACCGGCGCTCCGGCGGCGTGATGGACGAGCCCGCCACCGCGGAAGCCTTGGCGGCCACCGTTTTGCGCGGCGTGAACTGCGGCGCACGCACCGCCGATGAACTGCGTGCACTCGCTCCGGTACTGACTCCCGAGGTGCTGCGGGCGCTCGTCGCACGCGAGCCGATTCCGCAGGAGGCGAAATGAGTGAAGCTTCGGGTAGCGATTCCACGAGGGGCCCGGGCGAGGGGTCGGCCCACTACACAGGAGGTGTTATGAGTAGCGATGGTCGGCGCGACGCAGGGGATTTCAGGCTGCTGCCCGATCTTGCGGTCCGTCCGCTCGGCGGCTCGGTCATCTGGGCCGATGACGAATTCTTCGCCGAGAAGGAGAATTTGATCAATCCCGGTCCGTCGGAATACCGACCGTCGACCTTCGGACACAAGGGCCAGATCTACGACGGCTGGGAAACCCGCAGGCACCGCGGCCGCCCCGGCGACGATTCCGCCATCGTGCGCCTGGGCGTACCCGGAGTGATCCGCGGCATCGTGGTGGACACCGCATGGTTCAAGGGCAACTATCCGCCCGCGGTTTCGGTCTCCGCGCTGGAGATCGACGGCTATCCGGCCGCGGAAACCATTGCCGAACGCGACGATTGGGTGCCCCTGATCGACCATGCCCCGGTAACCGGCGACAGCCGCAATCCGTTCTCGATCGAGAACGAAAACCGTTGGACCCATGTGAAACTCACCATGCACCCGGACGGCGGCGTGGCCCGGCTGCGGGTACACGGCGAGGGCAGGCCCGACCCGAAGCTGCTCGGCCTGGGCCCCCTGGACTTGGCCGCACTGGAAAACGGGGCCCTGGTCCTCGACTGCTCCAACCGCTTCTACAGTTCGCCGAATCAGCTGCTCTATCCGGGGCTGGCGCGAAAAATGGGCGACGGTTGGGAAACCGCCCGCCGCCGCGACGACAGCAACGACTGGGTGCAGATCCGGCTGGCCGGACCCGGCCTCATCCGCCTCGCCGAGATCGATACGTCCTACTTCCTCGGCAACAGCCCCGGTTCGGCCCGGCTCACCGGCCGCACCACCGACGGCACCGAACTCGAATTGCTGCCGCGCACCGAATTGCTGCCCGATACCAGGCACCGCTTCGCGATCGCGCCGATGGCGGCCTCGGTCGAGGAGGTCCGCCTGGACATCTATCCCGACGGCGGGCTCGCGCGACTGCGCCTCTACGGCGAACTCGGGGGCTGAGCGGCGTGGGCGAACGAGATTTCGTCGGCTACGGTGCGACGCCACCGGATCCGCAGTGGCCGGATGGTGCGAAGATCGCGGTCCAATTCGTTCTCAATTACGAAGAGGGCGCGGAGCACAATGTGCTCGACGGCGATCCGCATTCGGAGACGTTTCTCTCGGAAATGACTCCCGCGCAAGCCTTTCCGAATCGACACATGAGCATGGAATCGCTGTACGAATACGGCTCCCGCGCCGGACTGTGGCGGGTGCTGCGGGTCTTCGAACGCCGCGACCTACCGCTGACCATCTTCGCCGTCGCCCGCGCCATGCAGCGAAATCCGGAGGCGGTGGCCGCCTTTCGGGAACTCGGTCACGAAATCGCCAGCCACGGCCTGCGCTGGCAGTCCTACCAGCTCACCGACCGCGACACCGAGCGCGAGCATATGGCCGAGGCCGTGCGCATCCTCACCGAACTCACCGGCGCGGCCCCGCTCGGCTGGTACACCGGCCGCGACTCCCCGCACACCAGGGAATTGGTGGTCGAACACGGCGGTTTCGTCTACGACTCGGACTCCTACGCCGACGATCTCCCGTACTGGGTCACCGTGTACGGCCGAAACCACCTGGTCGTCCCGTACACCCTCGACACCAACGACATGCGCTTCGCCTCACCGGCGGGGTTCCCCAGCGGCGAACAATTCTTCGCCCACCTCCGCGACGCCTTCGACGTGCTCTATCGCGAAGGCGCGGAGGGCAGTCCGAAGATGCTGTCGATCGGTCTGCACTGTCGGCTGGTCGGCCGCCCCGCGCGCATAGCCGCGCTGGAACGCTTTCTCGACCACGTCCAGTCGCACGCCGACGTGTGGGTGGCGCGTCGCATCGATATCGCCGAACACTGGCGTCGGGTGCATCCGGCGGTCGGTGGCTAGGCGAAAAGATTCCGCACGAACGGCAGCGAATCCGGCAGCGACCCATTGACCGCCCCGCTGTGGTCATCCGGATAGACACGCAACGTGACCGGCTGCCGGTTGGCCACGAGCACCGCCGCGAAGCGCAGTGTTTCCGGTGTGACGACGTCGGTGTCGCGCAATCCCTGACCCAGGAAAAGCGGCTTGTCGTAACCGGATTCGGGCAGGCCGAGATAGCGGGTCAGCAGTCCGTGCAGATCCGGGATCAGCAGCAGTGGGCGCGCGAACAGGTCACCGGCCACCACGCCGTCGGCCGCGAGTTCGTCGCGCAGCGGGGTGACGCAGGCCTCGCGGGCCCGCGCGAGCCAGTCGCGACCCGAGTCGTTCAGGTACGACTCGATGTCCAGCTCCGGGTAGGTGGTGCGGAGGCCATTGAGGATGTACAGCACGTACGCGGTGGTGTAATCCGACAGCTTCACCGGCGGCACATGCGGGCCGAGCAGCGGCACGACATCCTCGATATAGGCGGGCACACCGGTGGCGACCGCACCCCGGTAGTCGAGTTCGGGTCCACCGAATTCGGTCGCGTAGCGCGCGGTGTAGACGGCCGCACCGCCGCCCTGTGACTGGCCGACGACCACCCATTTCTCGGCCAGGGTTGCGTACTGGCGGGTGGCGGCCTTGACCGCGTCCACGACGTTGTGCGCTTCCACGCGTCCGTTGATGTAGGGGTGTTCGCCCGGCGAGCCGAGTCCGGCGTAGTCCGCGGCGACGATCGCGTACCCCTGCTGTAGCCAGGTGCCGAGATAGGTCCAGTCCCGCTCGACCGCGCTCGGCCCGGCGATGCTGTAGGCGCAGTCGTCGCCGAGTCCGACCGTGCCGTGCGCCCACGCGATCACCGGCCAACCACCCGCGGGCGCTGCCCCCGGCGGGAAGTAGACCGCGGCGCTGGCCACCGTCGGCACATCGTTCGCGGTGGACGTCGTGTAGAGGATGCGGCTGGAATTCACCGCACCGGGTGGCGTCGCCACGGCGGCCAGCGGCGCGACGGATTCCACCGTGCCCGGATCGGCGCTCGCCGCGGGCAGCTGCAGGCCGAGACCACATACGACGGCAACGGTGAGCCACAGTTTCCGCATAAAAGCTCCTATCGGACGCTGAACGTCTGTCCGCGATGGACCGAGTCTGTCCATCGAACCATCGCGCCCATCTGGAGGTGGCGCAGGCCACACGGGCGCTTGTGAAGGTGCTCACAAAGCGGGAATTCCGGGCGCGTCGGGTGTAGACCGCCAGGTGATCGCAAACAGTACGAGCGTTACGCTAAAACCGCACGTCAGAGCTACCGGCGGGTAGGTTGCACGCGTGCAATTCGCAGGCAAATTTCGCAAAGTTAGCAAATGCCGGTCGAAACCTAGCTCGGATTCACACTTGCAACAGGTAGACGGCTATTTCCTGGTGTGCCATCGTGTGGAAGTACACCCCATGGGCCTAGCAAGCCTGCAAATTGCCGCCACAGCAGTTCGAGCGATGCTCGACCGTGGGGCACCGAAACGAAGAAGTGGAGTCAGAGATGTCGAACGCCGGCACCCCGAAGACCGCTGCGGAGATCCAGCAGGATTGGGACACCAACCCCCGCTGGAAGGGCGTCACCCGCAACTACACCGCCGATCAGGTGTCGAAGCTGCAGGGCACCGTCGTCGAAGAGGCCACCCTCGCCCGTCGTGGCTCGGAGATCCTCTGGGATCTCGTCAACAACGAGGACTACATCAACTCCCTCGGTGCCCTCACCGGTAACCAGGCGGTTCAGCAGGTCCGTGCCGGACTCAAGGCCATCTACCTGTCCGGTTGGCAGGTCGCCGGTGACGCGAACCTGTCCGGCCACACCTACCCGGACCAGTCGCTGTACCCGGCCAACTCGGTGCCGTCCGTCGTTCGCCGCATCAACAACGCGCTGCTGCGCGCCGACGAGATCGCCAAGGTCGAGGGTGACACCTCGGTGTCCAACTGGCTGGCCCCGATCGTCGCCGACGCCGAGGCCGGTTTCGGTGGCGCGCTGAACGCCTACGAACTGCAGAAGGCCATGATCGCCGCCGGTGCCGCCGGTGTGCACTGGGAGGACCAGCTGGCCTCCGAGAAGAAGTGTGGCCACCTGGGCGGCAAGGTGCTGATCCCCACCCAGCAGCACATCCGCACCCTGACCTCCGCGCGTCTGGCCGCCGACGTCGCCGACGTCCCGTCGGTCATCATCGCCCGCACCGACGCCGAGGCCGCCACCCTCATCACCTCCGATGTGGACGAGCGCGACCGCGAGTTCCTGGACGGCACCCGCACCGCCGAGGGCTTCTTCGGTGTGAAGAACGGCATCGAGCCCTGCATCGCGCGTGCCAAGGCCTACGCCCCCTACGCCGACCTCATCTGGATGGAGACCGGCGTGCCGGACCTCGAGGTCGCGCGCAAGTTCGCCGAGGCCGTCCGCGGCGAGTTCCCGGACCAGCTGCTGGCCTACAACTGCTCGCCGTCCTTCAACTGGAAGGCACACCTGGACGACGCGACCATCGCGAAGTTCCAGCGTGAGCTCGGCGCGATGGGCTTCAAGTTCCAGTTCATCACCCTGGCCGGCTTCCACTCGCTCAACTACGGCATGTTCGACCTGGCCTACGGCTACGCCCGCGAGGGCATGACCGCCTTCGTCGACCTGCAGGAGCGCGAGTTCAAGGCCGCCGCCGAGCGTGGCTTCACCGCCATCAAGCACCAGCGTGAGGTCGGTGCCGGATACTTCGACACCATCGCCACCACCGTGGACCCGAACACCTCGACGGCCGCCCTCAAGGGCTCCACCGAAGAGGGCCAATTCCACTGAGCTGACACAAACGATGGCCATCGCTCGGTCGGAGTCGGTCGAACACCGGGGTGTACCAGCGTTCGCCGCTGAACCGACCCCGGCGGAGCGAGTCTTACGAGCGACCGTTCGCGGCCCGTCTCGCGTCCGAGTCGTCGAAGCGCATGCGACGAAGTCGCGAGTCTCGACGGCACCGCTAGCGACTGCTTGCAGGTCGCTCGAAATGGTCGGACGCGAGACATCGGGGGGCCGCGAACACGCCGCGCGGAGCGCGGCCATCCAACACCGCCCTCCCCGCTGAACAGCCCCAGCGGGGAGGGCATCCCTATACCTTGGACCATCGAAGGCTCGCTCACATCCGAGCGTCCTTCGCCACCAGCCACCCGACAGCCAGACAAAACCAGCAGGAGCGGGACGTGAGCAGCGAGAAGATTCAGCGCGTCGGCATCATCGGTGCCGGACAGATGGGTGCCGGAATCGCCGAGGTGTGTGCCAGGGCGCATATCGACGTGCTCGTCTACGAACAGACTCGGGAGCTAGCCGCCGCAGGTCGCGCCCGCATCCTGCGCTCGCTCGACCGCGGCGTCAGCAGCGGCAAGATCACCGAGCGCGAGCGCGAACAGGCCGCGTGGCGGCTGCGGTTCACCTCCGACCTCGGCGATTTCGCCGACCGTCAGCTGGTGGTCGAGGCGGTGCTCGAGGACGAGAAGGTCAAGACCGCCATCTTCGCCGAACTCGACAAGGTGGTCACCGATCCGGACGCCGTGCTGGCCTCCAACACCTCTTCCATCCCGATCATGAAGATCGCCGTCGCCACCGCCAACCCGGAGCGCGTGGTCGGCATGCACTTCTTCAACCCGGTGCCGGTGCTGCCGCTGGTCGAGCTGGTCACCACGCTGAAGACCAGCGCGGCGGTGTCCGCGCGGGCCGAGGCCTTCGCCGGCGATGTGCTCGGCAAGCAGGTCGTGCGCTCGGCCGACCGCTCCGGTTTCGTGGTGAACGCGCTGCTGGTGCCGTACTTGCTCTCGGCCATCCGGATGGTCGAATCCGGCTTCGCCACCAAGGACGACGTCGACAAGGCGATGGTGCTCGGCTGCGCCCACCCGATGGGTCCGCTGGCGCTGACCGACCTGGTCGGCCTCGACACCGTGAAGTCCATTGCCGACTCCATGTACCAGGAGTTCAAGGAGCCGCTGTACTCGGCGCCGCCGCTGCTGATGCGCATGGTCGAGGCCGGTCTGCTCGGCAAGAAGACCGGCGCGGGCTTCTACCAGTACAAGGTCTGATCTGTATTTTTGGCAGCGCCTTCGGCGCTGCGTGTTCGCGGCCCCCTGGTGTCTCGCGTCCGAGCCGTCGAGACTCGCGCCTTCGGCGCATGCGCTTCGACGACTCGGACGCGAGACGGGCCGCGAACGGGTCGCTCGTAGGACTCGCTCCGTGGTGGTTGCTCAGGTGTCAACGGTCACCTGACCGCCGGAGTCTTACCCTGCCGATGCTCTTAGCGGCATAGGCTGCAGAAAGGTCGGGCCGTGATCAGCGGCTCGGCTGCAATACCGGGAGCGCAGCGCTGTTGCGGGGTCTGGGTCGAGGACATCGCGCAGGTGATCGAAAGGGATAACCCGCTCATGGTCAACGTTCAGGACGGATACGGGTCGAGCATTCTCGGCTACCCGAGGATCGGGCCGCACCGCGAACTCAAGCGGGCCCTCGAGGGCTATTGGCGTGGTGGGGTCTCCCGCGACGAGCTGCTCGCGGTCGGGCGCGATATCCAGGAGCGGCAGTACAGCGGGCTGGCCGCCACCGGCCTGACCCAGGTGCCGGGTAACACCTTCTCCTTCTACGACCACATTCTCGACAATGCGCTGCTGTTCGGTGCGGTGCCCGCGCGATTCAAGCCCTACCAGGACGAGCTGCACCCGCTGGACTTCTATTTCCTGATGGCCCGCGGTCGTCCGGATCTGCCGCCGCTGGAGCTGGTTCGGTTCTTCGGCACGAATTACCACTACCGCCAGCCCGAACTCGACGAGAACACTGAATTCTCGCTGCACCCGGAGGCGCTGCTCGACGAATGGGATCGCGCCAAGGCCAGTGATATCGAGCTGCGCCCGGTGGTGCTCGGTCCGGTGTCGCTGCTGCTGCTGTCCAAGGCCGGGCATATCCCCGGTGAGGCGGGCGGTTTCGACACCCTCAGCCTGTTGGACAAGCTGCTCCCGGTGTACGAGGAGCTGTTCGAAATCCTCGCCAAGCGCGGGTCGACCTGTGTGCAGTTGGACGAACCGTCCTTCACCGGTGAGCGCACTCCGGCAGAGCTGGCCGCGTTCGAGCGTGCCTACCAACGACTTTCGACCTCGGCGCTGCGGCCCCGCATGCTCGTCACCGGGCAGTACGGCGATTTCGGTGAGGCGCTGCGCATTCTGGCCGAAACCAATGTCGAGGCCATCGGACTGGACTTGGCCAGCTATCGGATCCAGCCGGAAGAACTCGCGCAGATTCCGGGCATCCGGCGCAAGCGCTTGTACGCGGGCGTGATCAGCGGCCTCAATGTGTGGCGCGCGGACCGCTATGTGACGCTGGAATACCTCAACGAGCTGGCCAAGGTGTGCCCCGATCTCGTGGTGTCCACCGGCACGACACTGCTGCATGTGCCCTATGACGTGCTCGCCGAATACGATATCGAGGGCAATGTCGCCGACCGCTTGGCCTTCGCGCGGCAGAAGGTGGGCGAGGTGGTTTCGCTGGCCAAAGCCCTCACCGAGGGGCCGTCGGACAAATGGCGCAAGCGGCCGACCGAAGTGCATTTCAAGCAGAAACACGCTGTGCGGCAACGGGTTTACGCGATCACCCCCGGTATGCGCTCGCGCGAACCGTACGAGGTGCGCCGCGCAGCCCAGCAGCGCAAGCTGAATCTGCCGCCGGTGCCCGCGACCACGCTGGGTTCCTTCCCGCAGACCACCAAGATTCGTCAGGCCCGCTACGACCTTGGCGAAGGCAAGCTGTCCTATGACGAATACCGCAAGAAGATCGAGGCCGAAATCGAGGCCACGATCCGCCTGCAGGAGGACATCGGCCTCGATGTGCTCGTGCACGGTGAACACGAGCGCAACGACATGATCCAGTACTTCGCCGAGCTGCTCGACGGCTTCGCGACCACCCACTTCGGCTGGGTGCAGGTGTACGGATCGCGTTGTGTGCGTCCGCCGATCATCTACGGTGACGTCTCACGACCCGCGCCGATGTCGGTCGAATGGATCAGCTATGCCCAGTCGTTGACCGATAAGCCGGTCAAGGGCATGGTCACCGGTCCGGTCACGATGATCGCGCGTTCGTTCGTGCGCCAGGATCAGCCGCTGTACGAGACCGCCGATCAGGTCGCGCTCGCCATTCGCGATGAGGTCGTGGATCTGGAACGGGCCGGGATTTCGATCATCCAGGTCGACGAGCCCGCCATTCGCGAGCTGCTACCCATGCGTCCGCAGGGGCGCGCCGAATATCTGCGCTGGGCGGTCGCGGCTTTCCGCCTGGCCACCTCCGGTGTCAAGCCGGAGACCCAGATCCACACGCATATCGGCTATTCGGGTCGTACCGAGGTGGTCGACGCGATCGAGGAGCTCGACGCCGATGTCACCGCGATCGTGGCGACCCGCTCGATCGAATGGGTGCTCAGGGCGCTGAAGGAGGACTCCGCGTCGGGTCACGGCCTGAGTCACGGCGTCGGTCCCGGTGTCTACGAGAGTCGTTCGGCGCGGATCCCGGATATCGATGAGCTCGACGAATTGCTCACGGCCGCAGCCGAAGCCATCAGTCCGGAACGCCTGTGGGCGAATCCGGACGGCGGTCTGAAGACCCGGCACTACTGGCAGCTGGAGCCCTCGCTGCGCAATATGGTCGCGGCCGCGCGCCGTGTTCGTCGGCGGGCCACGCCGCCGGAGTAATACCGAAGCCGAAGGCCGCCGCCATGTCTCGACGTGGCGGCGGTCTTTTGCGGCTCGGGTGATGGATGCCATATCGAATCGGTACAGTACGTACCGTATCGTTGAGATATGGCTGAGCAGACATGGCCCGAGTCGTTGCCGGTGGCCCAGGTTCGAATCGCCAGGCCCACCGATCGGTTGGTGGAGGTCGTGCGGTTCTACGTCGAGGGGTTGGGGCTGCGCGAGCTCTACCGATTCGAAAACCACGCGGGCTACGACGGTGTGATGCTCGGATTGCCGGGCACCGGATATCACCTGGAGTTCACCACCCATGTGGACGGCAGTCCCGGCGATGCGCCGAGCGCGGAAAACCTACTGGTGCTCTACTTTTCGACCGAAACCCAGATGTACGACGTCGCACAGCGCCTCGGCGAATTCGGGGTGCGGCCGGTCCCCGCCGAGAATCCGTACTGGGCGGCCAACGGCGGCTTGACCTTTCCGGATCCGGACGGTTGGCGAGTCGTCCTGATGCCACGTCCGGTGTTCTGATGCCGGGACGCACGCGGGAGGACCGCATCGATACCGCAGTGCTCGCTGCGGCGCGAAAGCTGTTGGACGAGAACGGTTATGCCGAACTGTCCATCGGGCAGATCGCGGCCCGGGCCGGTCTGCATCGCCCGGCGATCTACCGCCGCTGGCCTTCGAAACGTCATCTGGTGATCGATGTCGTCGCGGACCTACTGGGACTGCAACCAACCCCGGACACCGGCGACTTGCGCGCGGATCTGACCATCGCAATGCGGAATCTTGTTGCCGCACTACGCGATACCTCGCTGAGTCAGGTATTGCCCGCCCTGGTAGCGGATCTCGCCAACGACCCGGACCTACGTGCGCATTTCCTGGCAACGGTATTCGAACCACGCAGACGAACCACCGCGATCGCCCTGGAATCGGCCATCAACCGAGGCGATATCGATCCGGGTATCGACCTCGACTTCGTCCTCGACGCGGTGGCCGCACCGATCTACTACCGTGCCCTCTTCGGCCATCTGCCGCTGAACGAAACCCTCGCCGACCAGTCGGTGGATGCCGTGCTGCGCGCGATCACTCGCTGACCGACCGGAATGACAGCGGCCGACCGTCCCGGCCGGAACCCGGATGACGGTGCCGATTACCGCGCCGACGACCGGGGCGATGGCGTCCAGGGTGAGCAGGGTCAGCGCACGTCTGTGGACGGCGCGCGCCTGGGCGACGATGCGGAGGCTATGTCCCAGCTGGGAGCAGTGTGCCCAGAGTGCGCAGACCTGTGGTGATGTCGGCAGCGGTAGGGGCGTTTTCCGGGGCGATCAGGTGTTGGATCAGCAGCCCGCCGATCATGGTTTGCAGGACGGCGCCGAGTCGGGCGTCCTCTGCGCCGGGCCCGAAGAAGTCGGACAGTTCGGTGCGCGCCCGTTCCTGGGCGGCGCCCAGTTCGGCACGCAGTTCGGGGGAATGCAGTGCCTGGGCCAGACTTTCGCCATTGGCGGTCCATAGCGCGTGATTCTCGGTGAACGAGGTGATCAGCTGCTGTAAGAAGTCCTGCAGTCGCACAGCCGGATCCGCGGCGTCGCGGGCGGGAAGTGAATCGAGAATCTGCTGGACCGCCTCCGCGCTCGATTCCATCATCGCCTGGTTGAGCAGCTTGTCGCGGGTGCCGAAGTGGTAGTTGATGGCGGCCAGGTTGGTGCCGGAGGCCGCCACGATATCCCGCACGGTGGTACGTGCGTATCCGCGTTCGGCCAGGCACTGCTTGGCCGCGGCGAGCAGATCTTCTCGGGTTCCCACGCCTCGCACCCTATCAGCGCGGCAGACACCTGTTTGTGACGAACGTTTCAAACAATTGTTTGTGACAACTGTTTGAAACATCTGTATGTTGAGGACATTGCTTGCCCCGCCGCACGGAAGTACGAGACGACCAATGACCGCACAGCGACCACTTTCTCCCTTCGAGCTCACCTACTTCGGCTCCGAAACCCATCTCGGCAGCGTGCCGACCGGCGGTATGCCGCTGTTCATCGGTTCCACCGTGCACGGTCTGCTGGATGTCGGGATCCTGCGCCGGGTACTCGACGAACTGGCGGCCGACCATCCACTGCTGCGCAGCAAGCCGGTGGCCGACGCCGACGGCACGCTGTATTTCCACCGGGACGATGCCTACCGTCCGCGCCTCGAGATCTCGGACGGCGGTGAAGCCGAGTACCTGAATCTGGTCAATGCGCCACGTGATTGGCACGACGGCCTATTCCGGGCCCATCTGCTCCGCGACGGTGATCGCGATCGGATCGTCCTGGTCATCCATCACGGAATCGCCGATGGCAGATCGGCTTTCGCGTTACTCGCGCAACTGTGGCAGCGCTACACCGCACATGCGACGGGAACCGCGCTGCCACAGTCGGATTCCGATCAGGACCTGCCAGCGAGTGTCGATACCCGACTCGCCGAGGTTGTCTCGGATGCGGAGATCACCGGGTGGCTCGACCAGATCCGGGCCGGGGCCGCGATGATGGGTCCGGAATCGGCTCCGCGGAGTTTGCCGATCGAGGGTGACGGGACCGGCGACGATCCACTCGGCCGATTCGCGTTGCAGCGAATCGAACTGGATACCAAGGAAACCCGGCAGCTGGTCGACGCCGCTCGCGCGCACGGACTTTCGGTCAACAGCCTGCTCGTCGGCGCCGCACTCGTCGCATTCCGCGCCCAGCTCGAACCCGCGACCGGCGGGCTCCCGGTCTTCTGCGGCCACGCGGTGGATATGCGATCCGAGCTGAAGCCGCCCGTGTCCGAGCATACGATTCTGAATTGTGCCTCCGGGGTAGGCACCGCCGCGCTCGTCGCCGAGGATGCGGGGGCGATCGATATCGCACACGTGGTGGCCGCGGGCATGGCGGCCGCAATGGCGCAGCGCGAAGCTCCCTTATTCCTACTCGCATCCCAGCGCGTCCAGGACGAGGCGACCGCCGCGATGTTCGCGGCCGCGCCAACGGTCGCCATCTCCAATATCGGTCGCCTGCCGGCACATTCGACCCCCGACGGTATCCGCCGCATTCGCGACGACATCTACGCCATGGGTCCCGGTATGCCGCCGAAACTCACCGTCTTCACCGTCGGCGGGCGCCTGACCATCCAGGTCGAGTACGACACCGCCCTGTACAGCCGCGCTCAGATGGGCAAGGTCGGCCTGGCACTGATCGATGCACTACAGGGCATTGAATGATCACTCAGGTGGCCGACCGCTGCCGCTGAGGCGAGTGGTCCACTTTCGATGTTTCTTCGGCGGCCGGTCGGGCCTCTCGGCATCGCTGTCCGCGACCTCGTAGCGACGGATGTAGGCGCCCGCGAACGCCTGCACCGTCGCCGTGACCGGAATCGCCAGCAGCGCACCGGTCGGCCCGAGTATCGCCGCACCCGCTATGACCGCGCCGAATGCGACGGCAGGATGCATATCCAGCGTGGTCGCGGTGATTCTCGGTTGCAGGACATAGTTTTCGAACTGCTGGTACACCACGATGAAGCCCAGAATCCACAGCGCCGTGGACGGGCCCTGCACCAGCGCGACGAGCACCGGCAGCGCACCGGCGAGATAGGTGCCGACGGTCGGAATGAACTGCGAGACAACGCCGACCCACAGTGCCAGGGCGAATGCGGAAGGCACATCGAGGATGCGCAGCGCGACATAGTGCGCGATCGTCGAGCACAGCGCGAGCAGTCCGCGCGAATAGATATAGCCGCCGGTCTTGTCGACGGCGAGATCCCAGGCGCGCAACACATGTCGCTGGTGGCGCGGCGGTAGCAGCGAGCAGACCGCATTGCGGAAGCGCGGTCCGTCGGCGGCGAAGTAGTAGGTGAACAGCAGCACGCCGAGGGTCTGGAGGACGGCCCCGATCGCGGCCGTGCCGACGCCCCAGGCATTGCCCGCCAGCCCGACCAGATAGCGGTCGATGGTGGAACTCCACTCACCGAGGTACTTCCGCAGATCATCGCCGGACAGATCGGTCTTGAAGGTGCGATTGACCCAGTCGACGGCCTGATCCGCATTATCGGGGGCATTCTTGACCAGCGTGGTGACCTGATCGACCAGCAGTGCGCCGAGCGTCCACACGAATGCGACGGTCCCGACGGTCAGTACCAGGAACACCACTCCGGTCGCCAGCCCGCGCCGAACCCCACGCGCGGCAAGCCAATTCACCGCTGGCTCGATGGCGAACGCCAGAAACAGCGAAACCAGCAGCACCAGCAGGAAACCCTGCAATTTCTGCAGCATCCAGAAGCCGCACACCAGCCCGGCCACCACCGCCGCCGCGAGCAGGAACGCTCGCAACAGCCACGGCGGCGGCCCCGCGGTCACATCTGCGGTGACCACCGCCGGTTCGGCGGGTGGGGATTGCTCTTCATCCGCGAACACATCGCCAAGCTAGCGAACCCGCGATGAATCGGCGTAGCGACACGGACTAGATCGTCGAGGCGTCGATCACGAACCGGTACCGCACATCGCTGGCCACGACCCGGTCGTAGGCGCCATCGATCTCATCGGCCGAGATCAGCTCGATCTCCGCACCGATCCCGTGTTCGGCGCAGAAGTTCAGCATCTCCTGGGTCTGCGCGATACCGCCGATCATCGAGCCCGCCAGCGCCCGCCGGTATCCGGCGATGGTGAAAGGCTTGACGCTCAACGGGTTCTCGGGCAGACCGAGGATCACCAGGGTGCCGTCCAACTTCAGCAGGCGCAGATAGCTGTCGATCGGCAGATCGGCCGAGACGGTATTGAGGATCAGATCGAAGCGGTTGCGCAGATCGCGGAAGGTTTGCTTATCGCTGGTCGCGAAGTAGTGCTGCGCGCCGAAGCGTTTGCCGTCGTCCTGCTTGCTGAGCGAATGGCTCAGCACGGTGACCTCGGCCCCCATCGCCGCGGCGATCTTCACCCCGACGTGTCCGAGTCCGCCCATGCCGATGATCGCGACCTTCTTACCCGGTCCGGCATTCCAGTGCCGCAGCGGGGAGAACAGTGTGATGCCCGCGCACAGCAGCGGCGCCGCCACATCGAGTCCGATGCCCTCCGGAATGGACAGCACGAAATGCTCGGTCACCACTATCTGGGTCGAATAGCCGCCCATGGTGTACCCACCCGGCTGGATGGACGAGTCCACCTCGCTGTCGTAGGTCATGGTGGCCCCGTTGTCGCAGTACTGCTCCTCATTGGCCAGACATGGCCCGCAGACGCCGCAGGAATCGACCATGCAACCCACACCGACCCGATCGCCGACCCGATGCTTGGTCACTTCGGGACCGACCGCCGCGACAATGCCCGCGATCTCGTGGCCGGGGATGCACGGGTATATCGCACCGCCCCATTCGTTGCGGGCGGTGTGGATATCGGAATGGCAGATGCCCGCGTATTTGATATCGATCAGCACATCGCGTGGCCCGAGCTCGCGCCGCTCGATCGAGAGCTTCTCGAAGGGGCCATCGGGCGCGGGCATCCCATACGCGGCAGCAACACTCATGCTTACATGCCTACCGCCGCATCGGAGGTTTGCCAAACGCAACGCCGAATAAAGATCTCCGGCCACAATGGAATTGGTCAAGGGCCCAGCCGGAGGCGGGAGAGCGGCATGGACGACGAGCGGCACCGCGCGCCCGAGGGGCAGCGAGACGGTGGCGGGCGCGCGTTGACGCTCGTCGCGGCCATCCTGCTCGCCGTGGCCGCATTCTTCGGCTTCCGCGGTGAACTGCCCGACTGGTCGTCGTCCTCGAGTGCGGACAATTCCCCGCCCGCCCTGCTCGAGCCGCTGCCGCCGCTGGATCCGGCGGCGGTGGCACAGGCCGTGGAACCGGCACTGGTGAATATCAGCACGTCCTCGCGGCCGTTCGGACTCGGCGCGGCCGGATCCGGAATCGTGCTCACCGCCGACGGACAGGTGCTGACCAGCCATCATGTGGTCAAGGGCGCCGAAGCCGTGACGGTCACCGATGTGGGCAACGGCGCCGTCTACGACGCGAAGGTACTCGGCTACGACGCCAACGCCGATATCGCGCTGCTGGAACTCATCGGCGCCACCGATCTGACCATCGCGCGAATCGGCAGCTCCGCCGAACTGCGCGTGCACGAGGACGTGCTCGCCATCGGCAATGCGGGCGGTGCGGGCGGCACGCCGACCTCGATCCAGGGCAACATCACCGATCTGAACAGTTCGATCGTCGCGCTCAATTCCTCGGATCTGACCCGCAAATCGCTGACCGGGATGGTGGAGATCGCGGCGCCGGTCACTGCCGGACAGTCCGGCGGTGCGCTCGCCGATCCCGGTGGCACGGTGGTCGGCGTGATCACCGCCGCGTCCGGCGAGACCTCGCGCGAGGTCGGGCGCACCCCGAACGGCTATGCGGTGCCGATCGACACCGCGATGCGGGTGGTGGGCCAGATCCGTTCCGGCACGCCCACCGAAACCGTGCACATCGGGCCGACCGCGACGCTCGGCGTTCTGATCTCCGATGCGAAACCGAGTGGGGCACGGATCGATGTCGCACTGTACGGATTACCGGCCTCCGCCGCCGGACTCATCGATGGCGACGTGATCACCTCGATCGATGGTCGTGACATCACCACCGCGCGGGCATTGCGGGCCGCGATCAATGTGCACAAACCCGATGACATCGTTGCGCTGGGTGTCCTCGGTGCTGGCGGAGCGCGGCGCACGGTCACCGTGGTGCTCGCGCTCGGCACACCGAACTAGACCAGCGAGAGCCAGTAGTCCTGGAACTTCAGGAAGATCAGCAGCAGCACCACGGCGTAGAACACCGCGACGAAGGTCCACCGCCACTCGACGACGATCCGCATCGGTCCGCGCGCACCACCCCACACCTGCTCGGTGGCCACCGCGAGCAGCGGCGTGATGATCGCCCACACCACCATGCAATACGGGCACAGCGCGCCGATCCGGTACAGGCTCTGGAAGATCAGCCAGCCGATGAAGATCGTGCCGAGTGCGGTGCCAACCCACAGGCCGCCCCAGATCCAGCGCGGAAAGCGCACATTGGCGACGGCGAGTACCGCGAGTGTGACGACCACCGAGAAACCGACGATGCCGATAATCGGATTGGGAAATCCGAATCTGGCGGCCTGTTCGGTGGTCATCACGCTGCCGCAGGACAGGATCGGGTTGATGCTGCACGAGGGCCGGTAGCTCGGATCGGTGAACAGTTTGAACCGCTCGATGGTCAGCGTGACCGAGGCCAGCCATCCGGCCAGTCCACCGATCAGCAGCACCCAGGCGGACCTGGAAGAGGTGTTGCTCACTTGGCCGCGGCGGTCGCGATGATCGCTGCCATCGCGTCGGGCTTGAACTGACCGTTCGGCAAGGCGAGGTCCTGGTTGTTCACCTGGGCGCCGTTGACGAAGACCGTCGGGGTGGATTTGACTCCGCTGTTCAGCACGTCCTTGGTCTTGGCCCCGATGTACTTGCTGTAGCTGTTGTCCTTGATGCACTGCCCGACCGAATCGGGAAGGCCGACGCCCTTCGCGATGGTGATCAGCTGGTCATCGGTCAGCCCCGCACTGCCCTCGGCGGGCTGCTGCTCGTACATGGTGGCCAACCAGCCGAGGTACTTCGACGGATCCGCCTCGGCGACGCAGTAGGCCGCATTGGCAGCGCGCGAGGAGTACTTCGTGGTGGAGGCCTTGTCCAGGAACGAGATGATGTTGTATTCGACGATGGCCGTGCCATCGTCGACAGCATTCTTGATGGCCTGGGCGTTGGCGGCCTCGAAGCCCTTGCAGGCCGGGCATTGCAGGTCGGCGACGACGCGGACGGTCACCTTCGCATCCGGCTTGCCGATGCGGACCGCACCGTTGTCGGTGATGGTCGCGGTGGCGCCATTGGGCAGCTGGCTCACGGTGGCGGCAATGGACGGGGTGGCGCCCAGATCGTTCTTGTCGGCGTTCTTCACCGCGATACCGATGCCGATCGCCGCGATGAGCCCGACCAGCACGACGGCCACGCCCACCTGGATGAGGATCTTGCGGTTGCGGTCCGCGCGCTCCGCCGCCATGAGCGGATTCGTTTTACCACCCGGTTTTTTGCTCACCGTGCGTTCACCACGCCTTTCGCTTGCCTGCCGGTTTCCTGCCGCCACGATGGTAGATCCGGAACTGCCCCGGGGCGTGGACGGGCACGGCCACATCATCCGTGCTCAACCTGAGAGGAACCTTGGTCACGCCCGGGTGAGGCGGCGCTGCTGCTCCTCGACATCGAATTGGGCCGGTGGCCAGTCGAGTTTCAGCCCGTCGAGCGCATCGATGAGCAGTTCGGTGACCGCGAGGCGGGCGAACCACTTGTGATCGGCCGGGATCACATGCCATGGTGCGTAGTCGGTCGACGTGCGGTCCAGCACAACCTGGTAGGCCTCCTGATAGGCGGGCCAGTAGCCACGTTCGTCGATATCGGCGGGGTTGAACTTCCAATATTTATCCGGTCGGTCCAGCCGTTCGCGCAGCCGCTTCTTCTGCTCGTCGAGCGAAACGAACATGGCCACCTTCACCAGTGTGGTGCCTTGGTCGACCAGTTCCCGCTCGAAGGTATTGATCTCGTCGTAGCGCGGTTCCCAGACCTCCGGCGGCACCAGATTGTGCACCCGCACGACCAGCACGTCCTCATAGTGCGAGCGGTCGAAGACGCCGAGTTGGCCCGCGCGCGGCAGTGCCTTGCGGATGCGCCACAGGAAGTGATTGCTCTTCTCCTCCTCGGTCGGGACGCCGAAGGAAGCATGGTCGACGCCCTGCGGATCGACCGAACCGATGACGTGGCGGACGATGCCGCCCTTACCCGCGGTATCCATACCCTGCAGCACCAGCAGCACACTGCGGGTATCGCCGGAACGGCCGTTGGCGTAGAGCCGCTCCTGCAGATCCGACAGCACGCTGGTGCGTTCGGCGAGCAGTCCCTGGCCCTGCCTCTTGTCACCTTTGAATCCGGGCGTACCGGCGGCGTCGAGATCAGCGATGCGCAAGCCATCGGCCCGCAGAGCCTGAACCGGCGGCAGAGACCATTTCTTCGCCATCGATGTATCTTATGGCTGTGTCTTTGGCCGCGCCTCCGGCGCGGCGTGTTCGCGGCCCCCTTCTGTCTCGCGTCCGAGCCGTCGAGACTCGCGCCTGCGGCGCATGCGCTTCGACGGCTCGGACGCGAGACGGGCCGCGAACGGTCGCTCGTAAGACTCGCTCCGTGGTGGTTGGGGAAGCTGTGACCTGGCGTTTGTTCAACGGCTGCGAAGTCAGCGGATTTGGGCTAGGCGGAGTAGTTGGTCGGCGAAATCCTCGTCGGTGACCGGGGTCAGGGTCAGCTCGTGCGAGGTGGTGAGGAGATAGCGTCCGTCGTCGGTGAAATCGAGCCAGCTGCGGTGCCGGGTGGGCGGCGACATCGGGTTTTCCGGTTCCACGGTCACGGTGATGAAGCCGCGACCGTCCACCGGTTTTCGTAGGGTCTGGCGGAAACGGGCGGCGCGGCGGTGGCCGTTGGTCGCGCTGTCGCCCTCCTCGGAGTTCAATACCGCGTCCTGCGGCTCCCGCATGGCCGCCAGCTTGCCCGGCTGGGCCGAGCCGATGATCTCGACCAGTTGTCTGCCGAGGGTGCGGGCGTGGCACATACGCACCGTCACCTTGTCGATATCGGCGATCAGAATGCCCGCGTGGTTGTGCACCACCGCGGCGAAGACAAGGATCCGCTTGGCCCCCGACTCACCGGAGACGGTGATGGTGGTGGCGTCGGAGCGGGCGCACAGCATGAGCGCGGCAGCCAGATCGGCATCGGCCTGGCGGGCGAAGCGCTGGGGTAGTCGCAGTGCGGCGTAATCGGATTCGGTGCGCACGGTGGCGGCGGGCGCCAGATTGACCGGGTAGGGGCGGCGGTCCAGACTCGTTTCGTTCTCCCAGACATGCGTGAATTCGTCCGGGGTGAATACCCATTTCACCGTGCGCCCCCGGCATCGGCCCGCGCGATCTGTGGTCCGTCGGGCGGTGCGGTGAATCGGGGGACACAGTCGCCGGATGCGGGCATGATCGGGGTGTAGACATAGGTCATCGTGTCCTGGACATCGGCCTGCGCCGTAGCAGCGGCCATGTCGTGGTCCATCCTGCGTTGTCCGCCGTGGATCGCTTCGGCGGCGGGATCTTCCAGAGCACGATACTGCGGCGGGGGCGGAATCGCCGCTCGGATGGCCTGCGCCGCATCGGAATTGAGCTCCATCAGGCGCTGTACCGCGCGACAGACATCGTGCGCCTCGGTGCCCGCGCGGACGAATTCACGGGTGGCGCGCAGCGCGGCATCGGCGGAGAGGCCGGACCAGTGCGCGAATTCGCGATTGGTGGCATCGGAGAAGGCCTGGAATGCCTCGGCGACCGCGGTGGCATTGGCGCGCCAGGCATCGGCGACCCGGCCGAGGGCGGCGGGATCGATGACCTCGTGCACCAGATCCCAGATCTCCTGGTGTGTATAGGCGCCGAACAGTTCGCGCTCGGGTGCGTACGCGGGATCGGTCCCGCCGCTTGCCGATCCGGCCGCCGCGGCGACGGCGCGCTGCTGCACTCGGATGGCGTCCGCGGCTGCCTTGGTGACGGAATCGGCCATGGGTCAGTTGTTTCCGTCGTTCTGTTCGCCGCGCGGCTCCAGGTAGTCGGTGATCAGCTGTAGTGCGGCGCGGTTCGCGGCCTCGGCATCCTCGAAACGTTTGCCCGCGGCCAGATAGGCGGCCTTGTACAGCAGGGCGGTTTCCTGGAACGCGGTGACGGTGTCGAGGAATTGAGTGCCCTTGTCGCCGAAGCCTTTTGCCAGGCCGTGCCCCGTCGGCAGGTTGGGAAAGCCGGATACCTCGGTGACGAGATGTCCGGTGGCCGTGGCCTTTTGCAGATCCTCGACGAGCTTGTCGCATGCGGCCGCGAGGTTTTCGGCGACATCCTCGGCCAGTTCGAAGGGTGCACCGCCGCTGGTTCCGGTGGCGGCGGCATACAACTGCCTGGCCATCCGCTGACCGGTATCCGGTACCGCCATCTGGGTCGCCCCCCTCACGTTCGGTCCGCCCACCGCTTGCGCGCACTTTACCGTTCGGTATCGATCGGTGTAACCCGCTTGTGCTCGTCCACGACCTCGCGCCGATGTGATGTGACGCACGACAGCGTGGGTCCTAGCGCGGGCGAGTGGCGCTGACGTATTGCAGGAGCCGATGGACTTGTTGATCTATATCGATCAGGCCCGCTTCCGCGAACAACCGTGGGAAGGTTTCGTCGTCGAAGACGCGCAGTCCGCTCCAGCCGCCGACGACCCGGCTCGCGTGGCCGAACGGGTTGTCGGCGCGGTGACTTGTGGTGATGGCGATGCGGCCGCCGGGGGCTAGGACGCGGATCATTTCACGGGTCGCCGCGATCGGGTCCGGGATCAGGTAGAGCGCCCCGAAGCAGCACACGGCGTCGAAGGTGCCGTCGGCGAAGGGCAGGGTGCGCGCGTCGCCACGGAGATAGCCGACGCGCGGCCCCGCGTTATCGGTGACGGCTCGGGCGAGCATCGGTTCGGAGTAGTCCAGACCGATGGCGTAGCCGTCACCGCCGAGCGCATTGCTCAGATAACGGGTGAAATTGCCTGGGCCACAAGCGATATCGAGCACCTTCTTGGAGCCGTCGAGGCGCAGCGTGCTCACTGCGTCGCGCCGATCGGCGGCCGTGCTGCGACCACTGGCCAGATAGAACAACGCGGGCCGCCAAGCCTTCTCGTAAATCGCGGCGAGCGCGGGCGCGTTCATCGTGCGTCGAGCCAGATTCACGACAGCACCCCGCCTGACAGCACTACCACAGCACCCCACCCAACTAGCCAACTCATTCGCGCTCCTCCTCGTTGCGGACTTCCGCCACGCACTAGGTCTCGCATAACTTCGCGTTCCTGATGCGGTGTGTCGCGCGGAGAGTCGGTGTGCGAGGTCCGCAGAAGGTCTGCGGCGTGCGCGGAAGGTATGTGGGACGGCGGCCGGACGGACGCCGCCTCGCTAGGTGCGGACGACCTCGATGGTCATGCCCGCGGCGCGCAACCGGTCGGTGAGTGCGTCGCCCATCGCGGAGGCGGGGGTCAAGATGCCTGCCAATTCCGGCTGCTTCGCACTATCGAATGCCAGGCACAGTCCGGCCTGTCCGAGCATGACGGCGGTGGCCTGGTAGCCGGGATCGCCGGTGCCGGAGAAGGTTGCCACGTATTTCGCCCCTGAAGACGTGCGCGCGTAGGTCTTCATGGTGAACCAGCCACTGGTGCGCGCCTGTTCACTCGGCCCGGTGCCGGGCTTGGGCACGATCCGGTCGAGCAGCTTGCGCCCCACCGCGACTCGCGACAGCACCGCACCGGCCGTCATCGTCGCCACGATGCCGCCCGCCATACCGGCGGCCACCAGCGGCGCCGCGGCCGACTTGCCCGCGTTCATCACCTCGCGGTAGCGGAAATTCTTGCCGTAGACCCAGCCGAGCAGACCATTGGTACGGCGCACGATCTTGGTGTTGTGCGCGGCCATGACGAAGGTGCCGACCCACCCGTCCAGGCTGGGGTCGATGCCGCTGGCCCGCTGCAGCGCCTGATCGGTCTGCCGACCCACATCGGGTTCCATCGACTTGTCCGGGCTGAGCGAGTACGGGTGGCTCATCACCGAACCCTTGGCCGGATCGGCCGCGATGGCCTCCATCATGGCCCGGCCCGAGTCGATGGTGCCGCCGCTCACCCCGCCCTTCAGCGACGCGATCAGCGTGGTGTCCTCGAGTTCGCCGGTATTGTCCGCGACCGTGCGCTTGTACAGCTGGTACACGCTCAGATCCGACGGAATCGAGTCGTAGCCACAGGAATTCACGATCTTCGCGCCGGTCTGCACGGCCTGCTCGTGGTACTGGTCGATCGCGTCCCGGATGAACAGCGGCTCACCGGTGAGGTCGGCGTAGTGGGTCCCGGCCTTCGCGCACGCGGCCACCAGCGGCAGGCCGTAGCGCAGGTACGGGCCGACGGTGGTCACCACGACAGTGGTGCGCGCGGCCAGTGCGTCGAGCGCGGCCTGGTCGGTCGAATCGGCAACCACCAGACCCCAATTCGCGGCGGCCGGGCCGAGTTCGTCACGGACCGTTGTCAATTTGTCGAGTGAGCGTCCCGCCAACGCGATGCGCGCCTCGGCGGGCGCCGCGCCGAGCAGATACTCCGCGGTGAGTTTGCCGACGAAACCCGTTGCGCCGAACAGCACTAGGTCGAATTCTCGGTTGTCTGCCATGATCTTCCGTTCGATAGCTGCTGTGCTGGATTATTTGGCGCCGGAACCGCGCGTGGCGGGCTTCTTCGCCCGAGCCCGCGGCTTTTTGGTCGGCGTCGGTTTGCGCTCGTTCAACCACTCCCGATGCGCCTTACCCAAATCGGTGACCGGCGCCTCGTCGTAGAGCCATTCACGGGCGATCTTGTGCCAGTTCGCGGTGCATTCGAGCTGGCCGAGCATGCCGAAGGTGAGGAAGTCGGCACGCCGGGAGAACAGATGCTCCGGCGGCAGATTCTGCTGTTTCATCCCGGCGAATTCACTGGCCCGCGGATCCACCGCGAGCAGAAACGCGCCGCTGGCCAGCTCCGGGGTAATGGTCAGTTCCTCGTCGATCAGACACCATTCCGAGGCCGCGAGCACATACTCCAGGCATTCTTCGGCGCCGATCTCCTCCGGCGAGTCGATCACGCCGCGCTCGATCATCAACTGCCGCAGGTCTTCTGCCCGATCCTCGGCCGCCGCGCGCAGACAGATCGTCTCGAACCGCACATGTTCGGGATCCATCCGATTGAACAGGCCGAAATCGAGGAAGCCGACCCGACCGTCGTTGGCCAGCAGCACATTTCCCGGATGCGGATCGCCACAGAATTCGTTGAAGCTGAACAGCGAACCGACATAGAAGCGATAGATGATCTCGCCCATCCGATTGCGTTCGGCCGCGGGCAGCTGACGGATCTCCTCGAATCCCATGCCCGCCACATATTCACTGACCAGTACCCGCGTGGTACTGAGTTCGGGCAGTGAGCGCGGCACCATGATGAACGGATGTCCGGCGTAGAGCTCGGCGATCTGGAGTTGGGTATCGGCCTCGGCGTGATAGTCGAGTTCGCTTTCCATATTCAGCCGCAACTCGTCGAGTACCGCGGGCGTCACCCACGGCATCGCCGATTGCAGTACGCGCCGGAACATGGCCAGATTCTTGAGATCCGCGCGCACCGCCGCATCGATGCCCGGATACTGCACCTTGACCGCGACTTGACGTCCGTCGTGCAGCCGCCCCAGATACACCTGCCCGATCGAGGCAGCGGCAATGGGTTCCGGCTGGAATTCGGCGAATATCGCGTCCAGCGGCTGCCCGAAATCCTCCTCGATCACCTGTCGCATCGACTCGAACGACACCGTCGGCGCGGCATTGCGCAGCACGGCGAGTCGTTTCTGGAAGCGCTCACGATGGCTCTCGGGCACCAGATCGAGGTCGAGCACCGACATCATCTGGCCGAGCTTCATGGCCACGCCCTTCATGGTCCCGAGGACCGTGACCACCTGCTCGGTGGTGCGGATCATGGACTCCTCGGCCATCTTCGCGCGTACCGCCGCCGACCGGCCCCGCATGGATAGGCGTGTGCGCTGGGTTCGGATTACCGAACTGGCTGCCACCGCACCCAGCTTGGTGCCACGAGCAAGCCGAGAAGTCGGCACTTGCTTCGCCATCGAGGTACCTCCATTGGTGCCGACGCGCTGGGCTTCAGAGTAGCCAACCTCGCGGCAATGTCGAGACCGCCGTCACTATTTCAGCTAGCGCCCCAGCTAGCGGCCTGTTAGCGCGCGAAGTCGGGCGATTGAACAGCTGGCGATCACGAGCTAGCGCTCAGGCACCGGCCTGTGGCGGTTCCGGCAGGATGTGCGGCTGGGCGTTGAAGATCGCCCGGGAGCCGCCCGCGCGCGCCATCCCCTCGATGGCGCTCCAGGCCATCATGGTCAGGTAGTCGATGACTTCCTCGCGCGACATCGCCTTATCCGTCGTCCACCAGTGCGTCGCCAACTGGATGCCGCCGACCAGCACATACGACCACAACAGGGCGCCCTCGGTCGCGAAGCCGTGCTCGGCGCCGCGATCGATGATGACCGTGGTGACGACCTCGGCGAAGAGCTTCTCGAATTCGGCCAGCGAGGACTGGTCGGTCGAGCCGTTGCCCATGATGAACCGGTAGACCTCCGGGTCCTCGTCGACCGTGCCGACGTAGGCGGCCAGGGCCGAACGCACCAGGTGGTACTCGTCCGCGTCGAGGCTGATCGCCTCGTACACCCTGGGCATCAGGGTGGTCTCGATGAACCGCTGCATGGTCGCGTGGACCAGGTCGTTCTTATCCGAGAAGTAGCGGTAGAGCACGGTCTTGGAGACGCCGATCTCCGCGGCGATCTCGTCCATGCCCGCATTGCTGCCGCGGGTTCGTATAGCCGCGAGGGTGCCGTCGACCAGCTCTTCGCGGCGGTCGATCTTGTGCTGCCGCCATCGGCGCTTGCGGCCGTCCGTCCGGCCGGTGCGCACCGCCGCCGGTCGTTCGGCAAGCTCGCCGACATCGACAAGGTCATCGGTGGACAGCGTGAGCTCCCTCGTTCGTGTTGGGTCGTGGACCACCAGCTTAGGTCCAGGCAACGACCCATATGCGCGTTTGGGTGTCGGTTGCGACAGGTTGCACATCAACGGGCCATTCGGCGTCGGTTGCGTGTCGCTTGTGATCGGCCGGGAGGTCGGTCCGCAACACACAGCAGAATGGGTGTCATGGAGAAATCTCCCGGCGCGGTGCTCGATGCGCCCATGTCCGCCGCACCGACCAGTTTCGCGGCCTTCGTCGACGAGGCGGGCAAGCGCCGCGATCTGTTCAAGATGAAGGCGCTGGCCACCGGGTTGTTGGCCTTCGCGACGGCTGTCTATCTGTTTTGCCGCTGGCTGGAATCGCGGGGGGCGGGCGATGATTGGGTCGGTTACCTGCGGGCTGCCTCCGAGGCGGGCATGGTCGGCGCACTCGCCGACTGGTTCGCCGTGACCGCGCTGTTTCGCCATCCGCTCGGCCTGCCGATCCCGCATACCGCGATCATCAGGAAGAAGAAGGATCAGCTCGGCGCCAGTCTTGGCGCCTTCGTCGGATCGAATTTCCTTGCCCCGGACGTGGTCTCGGCGAAGGTGAATTCGGCGCAGGTGTCCTGGCGGGTGGGGCGCTGGATGGCCGATCCCGGACATGCGGGCCGGGTGGCGCAGGAGAGTTCGACCATTCTGCGCGCGGTGGTCGGGGTGCTGCGGGACGAGGATGTCGAGCAGGTGATCGACAACACCATCGTCAAGCGGATCGCCGAACCGCTGTGGGGTCCGCCGATCGGCCGGGTGCTCGCCGAGCTGCTTGCCGACAATCGGCAGTTACCGCTGCTCGACATGCTTGCCGAGCGTGCGCACCAATGGGCGCTCGGTTCGCAGGAAACGATCGACCGGATCGTTTTGCGGGACGCGCCGCAATGGGCTCCGAAATTCGTAAACATTCTGCTTTCAGAAAGGATCTATCGCGAGCTGGTCGAGTTCACCTGGAAGGTGCGCTCGAATCCGGAACACGAGGTGCGGCTCGCGGCGAATCGGTTCCTCGAGGAATTCGCCTACGACCTCCAGCACGACGACGCCATGATCAAGAAAGCCGAGCGGATCAAGGCCCAGATCATGGGGCGCGAGGAGATCACCGGCATGGCCGAGGCGACCTGGCGCGCGGCCAAGCGGTTGATCCTGGAATCGGCCGACGATCCGAACTCCACGCTGCGGCGCAAGGTCGCCGAGAACGTGCAGCAGCTCGGGGAGCGGCTGCGCGACGATGCCGAGATGCGTGCCAAAGTCGACGATTGGATCGACCGCGGCGCGCGGTATCTGGTGGAAAACTATGCCGGGGAGATCACCACTCTGGTCACCGACACGGTTGCCAGATGGGATGCCGAGGAAGCTAGCAAGAAGATCGAATTGCAGGTTGGGCGTGATCTGCAATTCATTCGCATCAATGGCACGGTCGTAGGATCGCTGGCAGGGCTGGTGATCTACACGATTTCGCATTTGATGTTCGGCGGCTGACCGCCGCGGCGTGAGCGATAGGCCCGGAGGAGGCAGAGGGCTGGTGAGCGCCGCGAATCGAACATAGCGCGCTGAAAGTTTGCTGAAAGGGTGCTAACAGCGTGCTTGCAATAGCTAGCACCCTGCTTTAGAATCGGAAACGTACAACCGCCAGAAGGTGAGTGATGGCAGACCAGCCCGAAGGTTCCGCCGAGTACACCGACGAGTCGCAGGAGAGATCCAGCGGTGTCGGCGAAAAGGCGGCGCGTGTGGCCAACGCGGCACACGACATCGGAGGTTTCATCAGGGCACAGCGAGAAGCCGCGCAAGTCTCGTTGCGTCAGCTCGCCACGCTGGCGGGAGTCAGCAATCCATACCTCAGCCAGATCGAGCGCGGATTGCGCAATCCGTCCGCCGAAGTACTCGCGCAGATCGCCAAGGCACTGCGCGTCTCTTCGGAGGTGTTGTACGTACGGGCTGGCTATCTCGAGCAACGGCCGCACAGTCCGGTCCGGGATGCCCTGCTTGCCGATACGTCGATCAGCGAGCGGCAGAAGCAGGTGCTGCTGGACATCTATGAATCGTTTCGCCGGGAAAACGGAGGAAGCGAACCAGGGGGGGACGAGTGGGACAGCGACGTTCCGAGCACATCACCAACTCCGCCACGCCAGGAGAACGAAGAATGACCGAAAACACCACCATCAAGCCACTGTTCGCAACCGTCGGTGCCGGCGACGCCGTGTACACCGCGGTGGTCGACGCCGTCAGCCAGGTCCGTGAGCGCGCCGCGACCGCCGATGTCAGCGGTCGCGTCGAAGAGGCACGCGAGCGCTTCGCCAACGTGCCCGCCGATGTCCGGGCCCAGTTCGAGACGCTGCGCGAGCGGCTGTCCGGACTGCCCTCGGAGCTGCCGGAGGACCTCGCCGAGCTGCGCGAGAAGTTCACCTCGGAGGAGCTGAAGGCGCTCGCCGAGAAGTACTACACCCAGGTCCTCGACCTGTACGCGGATCTGGCCGTGCGCGGCGAGGAGACCGTCGAGCGGCTGCGCGCCAACCACCTCGTCGAGGATCAGATCGAGCGCGTCGAGACCCTGTACAAGGATGCGGCCAGCCGCGCCGAGGATGCGCTCGCGAAGGTCAACGAGCTGATCGGCCGTCCGGCCAAGGAAGACGAGGACGCGGTCGATCCGGTCGTCGAGGCCGAGGTCATCGAGGTGACCACCGAGACCGTGCCCGCCACCGACGGTGAAGCCCCCAAGAAGGCTCCGGCCAAGAAGGCGCCCGCCAAGAAGGCAACGGCGGCCAAGAAGGCGGCACCCAAGAAGGCCTGACGCCCTTCCCTTCTCCACGCTGACGACCCCGCACACCGACGTGTGCGGGGTCGTTGCTTCTATGATGGGCTGGTGGACACAGCGCACGGATTGGCCAGCTGGATCTTGTACGGGCTGCGGCTCTTGGCGCTCGGCGCGACGATTTTCGCGCTGATCCACGCCATCCGACAGCGCCCCGACGCCTTTACCGCAGTGGACAAGCTGACCAAACCGATCTGGATCGCAATCCTCGGCGCGGCCCTGCTGTTCCTGCTCCTGTCACTGAGCGTCACGAGTTTGCTTGCGCTGGTGTCGATTATCGCGACCGGCGTGTATCTGGCTGATGTGCGCCCGAAGGTGGATGAGATTCAGCGCGGGCCGCGCTGGTAGTCGATGACCCGGCTTCGGGTGGGTGGGGGCTCAGGTTCGGGGTGCGCATTTGGTGCGTGACCGAAAGTTGCCGAGGTTCAGTGTGATCCGCGCGGTTGCTGCGCTGTGCACTCGGTCGCTGCGTGCGCACTTGATTGATGCGCGGCCGAAAACCGACTGAGGTCAGCGCGGTTCGAACTGGTGCGGTGACGCTTGATCGGGGATCGAGCGCTTGTGGTCTGCGCGTCGGTATTCGTCGTCCGCGACAGGGATTGTCGACCTGGTGGCGGGTGCCTGAAGGCCGACGAGGTTTTGGGCGAACATGCTGGACCGGCTATGTGTTGGGTGGTTTCGGGCGGCCCGCGGCAGCCGGGTGAGGCAGATGCGGGCGCTGGCCCGGCCCACGCTCGCAAATCCTGGCGCATTCCGCCAGGAAGCCGAAGCCGACCGCGACACCGGCCAGCCCAGCGGCGGAGCTGGATTTTCGATCGACTTGGGGCGATCCGCCCGGGGAGCGGGATGCAATTCCGAGGCGGCTCGCACGTATGCAAAATGGCTGGCTCATGCTGGTGACGGGCGGTTCGGGGGCTCGGGCGGCTGGGTGGTTGGAGCCGGTTTTGTGAGCGATCACAAAGAAGGGTGGGGAGAAGTTCGGATAACTTTTGGGGTGCTTGCACTAGCAAGCACGGCGGTTTGCAGTTAGTGTATCGGGGAGTAACACAAAGGAGTGTCCGATGCGTGCAATGCCGCCTGCGCTGGTGGGCTTCCCTGGGCGGGTCCGGGGGTTGTTTCACACACACCGCGCCAACCTGAGGTCCCGTACCTATGCGACCGCGGCGTTCAATCCGCCGACCGCGCCCCATGAGGTCGTTCCGGTCGTCACCCGTGATGGTGCGCGCTTGCGCGTACACGTCTACGGACCCGCCGACGCGCCGACGATCGTGCTGGTACACGGCTGGACCTGCGCCATCGAATACTGGAATGCGCAGATCAACGAATTCGCCGACCAGTACCGCATAGTCGTCTACGACGTGCGCGGCCACGGCGAGAGTGAGCTCGGCTCCAGCCGTTTGACCACCGATCTGCTCGCCGAGGATCTGGCCACTGTGCTCGACGCCACCCTGCGCAAGGGTGAGCGCGCGGTTGTGGTCGGCCACAGTCTCGGCGGGATGACCCTGCAGGCCTGGGCCGGACGCTATCCGGACCGAGTCGCGAAGCAGGCATGCGCGGTACTGCTGACCAACACTGCGCCGGGCCGACTGATCGCCGAGACGACCGTCCTCCCATTCTTCAATGCACCACTCCCGTTGCTGAACCGGCGAATCGCGCTGCCGCCCGCCATCGGGCGCTTCGGCCTCGGCGCCGCGATCGTCTTCCCCTCGATCGCACCGGTGAAGTGGGCCTTCACCCGACAGATCATGAGCCTGCGCTCCACCGGGGACGTGGTCGACTACAGCCTCGCTGTCGTCCGCTCCTGCCCTGCCCGCGTCCGTGCGAAATTCGGGATCCTGCTCGCTGAACTGGATCTCGGCGAATCGGCCCGCAACCTCGTCGTACCGACCACGATCCTGGCCGGTGAGTTCGACGATATGACCCCGCCCGTGCACGCCGAGCGAATCGCCGAAATGCTCAGGGAGACAGGCAGTCTGGTCAAGTACGAGGTGCTCCCGCAGGGGCATCTGGGCAACACCGAGATGTACGAGCGGTTCAACGAGGAACTGGCGCTGATCGTCGATTCGGTGCGTCAGCCCGCGAAAGCAGCAGGCTGAGTCTCTAGGAGAAGACGACCGTTCGGCGGCCGTGGACCAGGACTCGGCCCTCGAGGTGCCAGCGGAGTCCGCGGGCCAGGACCACGCGTTCGATATCGCGGCCTTGGCGGACCATATCGCGGACCTCGTCCGCGTGGTCGATGCGGATCACATCTTGTTCGATGATGGGCCCCGCGTCGAGTTCGGCGGTGACGTAGTGGCAGGTCGCGCCGATCAGTTTGACGCCGCGGGCAAAGGCCTGGTGGTAAGGGCGGGCGCCGACGAACGAGGGCAAGAAGCTGTGGTGGATATTGATCGCCTTGCCTGCCCAGTGTTCGCACAGGTCGGCGGGGAGTACCTGCATGAAGCGAGCCAGCACGACGGCGTGCGGGTCGTGGGCATCGACCAGGGCGCGGACCTCCTCGAAGGCAGGGCCGCGTTCGGCCGGATCCTTCGGGAAGGGCACATGGTGGAACTTCACGCCGTGCGCCTCGGTCATCCCGGCGAGGTCCGGGTGGTTGCCGATCACCGCTTCGATGGTGGCGGGCAGTTCACCGCTGGCGGCGCGGCCGAGCAGGTCGTGCAAGCAGTGGCCGTCCTTGCTGACCAGTAGTACAGCCCGGCGCCGTTCACCGGAGTCCAGCAGCTGCCACTCTGTCTCCGTGCCGAAGTCGGCCGCGACTCCGGCAAATCGGTCGCGCAGTTCCGCGATGCCGAACGGCACCGTCGACGCCTTGATCGCCTGGCGGGTGAAGAACCAGCCGATATCCGGATCGGAGTGGTAGCCCGCCTCCACAATGGACCCCCCGAACTCGGCAATGAAGGAGGTGATCCTGGCGATGATGCCGGGACGGTCCGGGCACCCGAGGGTGAGCACGAAGCGTCGGTCGTCCAAGGCAGGTGGAGCGGAACTCATGCGCTCATCCTCCCAGGTCGACTATGTGCCACCGGCGGCACCCGGCACGCGGCGGGTGTTGAGCGAGTGTTGCGCGAAAGCCGACAATGGGAATGTGACACGGGTGAAGTTCGTACGACAGCTCGATGGGCTGACGTATGAATTCGTGCGCGACGGCTGGGCCTACGGCTACCCGTCGTACAAACGAATCGATCACGACCTCTGGTGCCGCCGCCTCCCAGACTTCGGCTGGTCCATCTGCACCGCTTCCGACGAAGTCCTCAGTCGCCCCTTCGACGACCCCGGCCAAGGCAACCTTCCCCCCGAAGGTGCCTGGGTCACCCGCAAACACGAACGCTCCTACGTCTACACCATGCTCCACCACCCGTGACCCGCCGAGAATGCATTCCTGCAGCGCCCTTCTCGACCTTTCCGGCCACCATCCCGATCCGGCCACCCCTCCCCCTGGATCCCCAACCTCGCCTGGCCCGCGGAACTACAACTCGTAAAACGGCTCCGCGTAACGGAATTCGCCGGTGATCTGCGAGTCGTACGCCGACAACGTGCGCACCTGGAAATGGGAAACCCAGGCCGGTTCGTCCGGTGTGATGCCGAGGCGGGCGGCGGGGAGGAAACCGAATTGCGGGTAGTAGTCGAGGTGGCCGAGCAGGCCGATCAGGGGTTCATCGAGGGCGTCGGCGGCGCCGATGGCGGCGTGCATCAAGGCCGCGCCGACACCATTGCCCTGATGTTCGGCCAGGACGCCGATCGGGCCGAGGGCGAGTACCGGGAACGGGCCGACGCCCGCGCGGGTGAGGCAGACGTGGCCGATGACGCTGTCGTGTTCCACCGCGACCATCGAGAGGGTGGGAATCCAGCCGGAGTCGCTGCGCAGCCGGGTGATCAGGTCGACCTCGGGTGGGTCGGCCGCGCTGTCGTCGGCGAGTTCGGCCGTCTCCCGGTCGGCATTCGCGTACTGCGGTCCGAAGGCGCTGCGGTGGACGGCCGCGATCGCGGCGGCATCGTCGGCGCGTTCGCGACGGATCAGCACAGTGTCGTCTCCTCCTGAACGATTGGGGCCATCCGCAACTGCGCAACATCGGCCGGGCAGTCGCAAGCGCTGTCTAGCTCCACCGACAGTATCGAGTGTGCGCGATGTGCCCGAGGCACGCAATGGAATTCGCCGCCGGTATGCCAGACTCTCACCTTGTGGCAAATTCCGCGTCGCTGACCAGGGCTGAGGTGGCCGCCATGATCGATCACACGCTGCTGGCGCCGGAGGCGACGGCCGCGGAGGTGGCCGCGCTGGTGGTGGAAGCACGCGAACTCGGCGTGTACGCGATCTGCGTATCGCCGTCCATGCTGCCGATTCGGGCAG
This sequence comes from Nocardia sp. CA-135398, assembly GCF_050955845.1. NCBI lineage: Bacteria > Bacillati > Actinomycetota > Actinomycetes > Mycobacteriales > Nocardiaceae > Nocardia > Nocardia sp. CA-135398. The sequence goes on from NZ_CP192084.1 coordinate 902,702, forward strand.
CCGGAGTGGTGGTCGCGACGGTCGCCGGATTCCCTTCCGGGAAGCACCATTCGCTCGTCAAGGGCGCCGAGGCGCGCCTCGCGATCGAGCAGGGCGCGGCCGAGGTCGACATGGTGATCGATGTCGGGGCCGCGCGCGCAGGCGATTACAGCGCGGTGCTGTCCGATATCGTGACCGTGCGCGAGGCAATGGGGGATCGCGCGGTACTCAAGGTGATCATCGAGTCGGCGGCGCTGTCCGATGCCGCGATCGTGGAAGTCTGCCGCGCCGCCGAACGCGCCGGTGCCGATTTCGTGAAGACCTCCACGGGATTTCACCCCTCCGGCGGTGCCAGCGTGCACGCGGTCCAGCTGATGGCCGAGACCGTCGGCGGACGACTCGGTGTGAAGGCCAGCGGCGGCATCCGCACCTCCGAGGCCGCCGCCGAACTGATCGCCGCGGGCGCGACCCGCCTCGGACTCTCGAAATCCCGTGCGGTGCTGGAGGGATTTCCCGCCTGAACCAGTCCGGCGAATCCGACGACGGGCGTGCCGGATTCGCCGATACAACCATGGAAATGCCGACCTGGACCGCCATTTCGCCGATCGAAAGTCCGCCGTCCGACGCGACGCGCCCACCGATGTCGCGCCGCGGCTCGCCGACCGACGCTGGATCAGCAGCTGACGCTGCCGCTGTTGTTCTCCGCGGCGGGAAGTTCGGTCCGCCCACCTGCCAGCTTCACCACGATGCCGTTATCGGTGACCTTGACATCGGTGGCCTTCAGACCGAGCGGGTAGCTCTGCAGACTCTGCGTGAACACTTCGACGATGCCCGACACCAGATCGGTCGGTATCCCCATGCCGAGCAGCGCCGCCGACTTCGTCTCGACCTGCACGGTGCCGTCCTTGATCTCCGGCTTCACCTGCAGCTGGGCGAGCCCGCCGAGCACATCCAGGGTCAGCATCCCGGTCGACGATGAGGACGACACACCGCTGACCAGTCCGCCGAGCGTCTCCCGGATGCCGTCGTTGCCCCAGGTGACATCGGCCGAGGAGCTGCCGATGGTGCTGCCGCTGCCGCTATTGCTGACCTCGACGTTGTTGAATCTGGCGTGCACCACCATGCCGACGGCCGGACCGAACTTGGAATCGTCGCTGTCCACCTTCACCTGATCGACCTTCCCGTCGATCCAGGTGATCAGCATCGGCTTGGCTCCGAAGCTCACATCGATCTTCGAACCCATATCCTTCTCGAATTGGGTGCTGATACACCTCGAAACCTGGTACCGCGCATATGCCTCCCCGCCGACCAGCACGGTAGCGAGCAGAATCGCGACCACAACGAGGGCGATCACCAGGGCGCGCCGGTTGACCGTCAGGGTAGATGGGCTCTTCATACTCATGGGCTCGATTCTTCCCCACGTTTCTGAGCTCGCTCTGTGGGCGCTGTGAGGGGTTCGGTTGTGACATGCGACACAGAATTCGAGCGTAGCCTGGTCGACATGGCTGGCGATGCGGCGGGCCGCGCACTCGATTCCACCGAGCACGGGTGGCGTGTACTGCGGCGATTGGCCGGGCGTCATGCCGGGTTCTTCACCACCAGACAGGTACTGCGCGCCGGATGTGAGGCGCACGTTCGCGCCGGTCTCGGCGACGGCTCGGTGACGCGGGCCGGGGTCGGGCTCCTGCGGTTGGCCGACTGGCCCACCGGCCCGCTCGACGAATACGCCATGTGGGCGGCCTGGTTCGACGGTGCCGCCGCGGTCTCGCATCAGAGTGCTGCGGAGTTGCACGGACTCGGTCGACTGAGGCCGCGATTCCTGCACATGTCGGTCGGTGCGGGCCGTCCACCGATCACCCCGCGGCTGGTGGTGCTGCGCCGCCAGCTGATTCCGGCCGATCTCGAATCCGCGGGTGGATTTCTGGTGACCACGCCCGTGCGCACGGTGCTCGATCTGGCTGAGGCCGCTATCGGGCAATCCGCATTGGATGAGGTGGTCGGCGACGCGGTGGCCATCCATCGCTGCGATACCGATGAAATCCGTTCCGCGAGTACGCGGCTACCCCCGCGTGCGGCGGTCCGGGTGTACCGGGCCCTCACCGCCGTCTGATCGGCGCGGTGCAGACGCGAATGATCCGATTCTGCTATCAATTCGGTCGATCTCCAGTTTTGCCCGGCGCGCAATCATGGCATGGTGACTGACCATGGGGACGGTAGGTCAGGGCAAGTGGGATCTCGTCTTTCCGTCCGGAGCGCCCGAGCGCATCGGCGATATGTTCGCCACCGCCGTGGTCGCCGACGCGGTCCGCAGATATGACGCCGACCTCGCGCAACAGGTCGAAACCTGCCGGGACTGGCACTGTGCCTACCGCGGCATCTTCCGTGCCATGACCGCCTTGGCCGCGAGCTCGCCGGCGGTCTCGGCGGGGATCGCGACCGACGGGTTGCGGGCGGCACGCCAGCTGCTGCGTTTCGTGACCGGGCACACCATCGCACCGCTGCACAGCGTCGACGTGGATGCGATCGCCACACCCGACGGACTCCGGACCGGCCGGATCGACGGGACAGCGAAACCCGCGCCTCGGCTCGAAATTCCGTTCCGCGGAGAGCTATTGGCCGAGGAGGTGCTGTGGCAGCAGCTGACCGACTGGCGGCGCCGCGGCATTATCGAGCCCGCTTTCGCGGCGGCGGTGGAGCGGGTGATCGATCATCCCGAGTGGTTGTCGCTGCCCGGATTCCGGGTAATCGTCACCGGGGCGGCGGCCGAACTCGGACCGCTGCGCCCGCTATTGCGATGGGGCGCTGACGTTCTCGCGATCGATTTGCCCGGACCGCAGCGGTGGCAAGGGATTTCGGATATCGCGAAGGCGGGTGCGGGTCGACTGCGCTATCCCGTCACGGCCGGGCCGGGCGCGGATATCACCAGGCAGTTCCCGGCATTGGTGCATTGGATACGCGCGCAGTTCGACCACGACGCGCGCCCGGTGTTCGGTCTGTACGCGAATGGTCCGGGACCGCAAGGAGTTCGGCTGGCCGCCGCGCTGGATGTCCTCGTCGAGGATCTGCTCGAGCACCGCGATGACGCTGCCGTCGCATACCTCGGTTCGCCGACCGACTGCTACGCCGTCCCGGAGGACGTCATCGCGGATGCCCACGCCCGCCTGCGCGAGCGCGGCGTCGGCCCGCACCTTTTGCGCGTGCTCACCGCATCGGCCCTGTACCGGCCCAACTACCGCACCACCAATCCCGACCACCTCGGCGCGACCTGGAGTGTCGCCGAAGCCCTGCTTCCCGCGCAGGGCCCGAATCACGCACTGGCGCAACGTCTCCTGCGGTGGCGCACGATCCTCGCGCACACCGCGGGCCGCACGGTCTCATGCGCCGTCGCACCACCCGCCAGGACGAAATCCCTGCGCGCCCAACGCTCCCTCGCCGCCTCCTACCGCGGCGCCCACCACTTCGGCATCGAAGTCTTCGACCCCGACACCGCCCGAACCCTCTTGGCGGCCAAGCTCGTTGCCGACCTCTTCGCCCCACCAGAAACACCCGCCGACACCAACGCCGAGGGCCTATTCGTGGCCGGTGCCGCCCACGGCGGCCTCTGGCGTCAGCCCTACGAGCCGACCTCGATCCTCCCCCTCGCGACCCTGACCGGCTACTTCCGCGCGCTCCTCGACCGCCCCTGACAACCGAGCGCCGCCGCCGCATTTCAAGACCAGGGGAATCTATGGCGGCATCGGTCGAGAAGCCGCCACCTGATCTTGATCTACGCTGTTGGGTTGGGTGCGACGGTGGACCAGGGGACCGAGAGCACGCAGTCGCGCATGCGGCGGCGGTAGGTGCGGACTGGGTAACCCTCCTGGCGCAGATACTCGGCCGCCGCACGCCAGCGCACTCGGGGGCCGAAGGGGGCGAGCGGCGCGGCGCGGGCCCATGCGCGGTCAGCGGCCGTCAGCAGCGCGTGGATCGGTTCGCCGGGAATGTTGCGGTGGATCAATACTTTCGGCAGGCGCTCGGCGATATCGGACGGACGCTCGACGGTGAACGGATCCCAAGCCAGCGTGAGGGAGCGCGGCCCGGATCGATCCAACAGCACCCAGGCGCACCGTCTGCCCAGCTCATCGCAGGTGCCGTCGATGAGTAAACCGGCGGGGTCCATCCCGGACACAATGGTGGCCCAGGCATCGGGAACGGCGGACTCCGGATATTGGCGCAGCACGTTGAACGCGCGCACCAGCACCGGCCGCAGTCCGGCCAATTCGAAACCGCCGCGCGCGAAGGTGACGCCGTCGCGGCCGGGCACCACTCGTTCGGGATCGATTTCCAGCCCGACCACCCGTACATCCGCCCGGACCATCCGCAGTCGACGAGCCAACTCCAACGTGGTCCACGGACTCGCCCCATAGCCGAGGTCGACGACCAGCGGATCGGGCGCATCGCGCAGTCGGCCGGTGACCAGCTCGTCGTGGATCAGCCAGCGGTCGCTGCGCCGCAGTCGGTTGACACCGGTGGTGCCCCTGGTGATGGTGCCGACCGGTCTCAGCGGGTCGGGTTTTGCTCTTCCAGCCACTTCACGGTCTGCTCGGCCTCGGCGCGGAACAGGTCGACCAGGTTCACCAGCATCAGCTGTTCGAGCCGCGGGCCGACCATCGGAATGAACACCTTGGCCTCGGAGGAGAACCGCATGGTGCAGCCGGTGTCGGTGGGGAACAGGCGAATGGTGCCGCCGAGGCTGCCGGGCCCGGCCGGAATGGACGCCGAGAACTTGCCGACGGATTCGTTCTCGTCGAACGGTCCCCAGCTCTCCTTGCGGGTGATCACCATGTCCTTGCGCATGACGGTCTGCGCGATCTCCGGCAGCATGTCGCGCGGCAGGATGTGGTGGAGCACGATGTCGATACCCGAGTCGCTGACATCGAGGCTGGCGACTTCATTACCGGGCGCTAGTTTCGACATCTCCGCGCACCGGTCTTCCCAGTACTCCCGGGTCGACAGCGCCGCGTAGAGCTCTTTGGTGGTGTGCAGCGGGAAGCGGGCTGAATAGTCCAGTCGGCGAGCCATGTGGGGTTACGTTACCGGGACCGGTGGCCGCCGCATCGCTCGGCGTTGGGTCTGGGGATCCGCCACAATTTCCACACCCATGCCATGCGGAATCCGCACATCGTCAGGACAGAATCGCAGTATGAACAGGACGTGGGAGGCGTGGGGCGGGGTGATCACGGCGACGGTCGCAGCACTTCCGCTCGCCGTTGCTCTCGCGTGGTGGCTGGCGCGGCGGCGGGGTTCGTGGCGCAATGCCCTGTGCGAGGTCGGCATGGTGGTCGGCACCGCGCCATGGTTGTGGATGATCCTCACCCCGACGGGCACCGGTCGTTCTGTGAATGCGGTGCCGTTGTGCGATCTGATCGATCAGCTGCGCAACGATCGAGTCGCCGAGCAGCTCGGCGGAAACCTATTGGTATTCGCCGCACTCGGCTTTCTGCTGCCGATCCGTTGGGCCTGGTTCGCCGACCTGTGGCGGCTGCTGATGGTCGGCGCGGTGCTGTCCATCGTCGTGGAGATGTCCCAGTTCGCTTCAGGCATCGGCCGCCACTCGTCCGTCGACGATGTCCTCGTCAACGCGATCGGAGCCATGCTCGCCGGACTGGCGTCGAATCGCTGGTGGGTGTCGAGCTCACCAGAGGCCGCGCCGACCAAGCTCAGTGCTCGGCGAGCCAGTTGTTCGTGAACTCTTCCTCGTTCGTCAGCAGTTCGGTCAACCGCTCCGCGATCGCGGCCTCGATCTTCCCGCCGAACAGCGGAATCTTCACCTCGATGGTGCCCTCGGTCTCGGCGACCGAACCGGAGCCGTCGGCCGTGAGCTCGATGCTCCCGCGGACCTCGGCGGGCGCACCCTCGACCCGTGCGGTGAAGGTGGCCGAATCGCCGGTCCAGGTCTCGGTGCGCGGGATGATCAGATCGCCGGGGCGCACCGCGGTGATCGCGGCTGGCAGCAGCTCGGCCGCGATGACCTGCACCATCTCGACCTTGACCTGGTCGCCGTCGACAGTGACCGAATCCAGCCGGGCCTTTTCGCCACCCACCTCGGCGATGCGGTCCTTCCAATACTGCTCATCGGCGAAGGCCGCGCGTACGGCGGCGACCGGATGCGAGTAGCGAGCCGTGTACGCCAGGGGTGTAGCCATGGTCGAACAGGCTACCGTCTGGGGCGTGCGAACTTCACGGGTGGTGTCGGCGGACCAGCTGCGCGAGCTGCTGGTCGATAGCGGTGCGCGGCTGCGCGAATCGGTCCGGCTGGCCGAGCTGACCACATTGCGGGTCGGCGGTCCGGCCACGGTCGCGGAGTGTGCGACGACCGACGCGCTGGTCGCGACGGTCCGGACGCTGGACGCCGCGGGCATTCCACTACTGCTGCTCGCGGGCGGATCCAACCTGCTCATCGGCGACGACGGCTTCGACGGTGTTGTGGTCCGGGTGTGCAACGAGGCGGTCGAGATCGGCGCGAACGGCGTTGTCGCCGAGGCCGGGGCGAACTGGGACACGGTGGTCGCGGCCACGATCGAGGCCGGGCTCGGCGGCCTGGAATGCCTGTCGGGCATACCCGGATCGGCCGGTGCGACGCCGGTACAGAATGTCGGCGCGTACGGCGTGGAGGTCGAGAGCCTATTGCGCCGGGTGCGGCTGCTGGATCGGGCCAGCGGCGAGATCCGCTGGGTGGAACCGGCCGAACTCGGCTTCGGCTACCGCACCAGCGCACTCAAGCATCGCGATACCGCCGTCGTGCTCGCGGTGGACTTCGCACTCGATCCCGACGGCTCGAGCGCACCGCTGCGCTACGGCGAACTCGCGCACGCACTCGGCGCGGGCAACGGTGACTCACGTCCCGCCGATCAGGTCCGGGCGGCGGTGCTGAAGCTGCGCGCGGGCAAGGGCATGGTGCTGGATCCGGCCGATAACGACACCTGGAGCGCGGGCTCGTTCTTCACCAATCCGGTCGTCGCGAACCATCGGGTCGAGGAAGTGAAGGCTGCGATCATCGCCCATGTGGGCGACGTCACGATCCCGACCTATCCGGCGCCGGACGGGGTGAAATTCTCCGCGGGCTGGCTCATCGAGCGGGCGGGTTTCGCCAAGGGTTTCCCGGGTCCGGACGCCCCGGCCCGGCTGTCCACGAAACATACGCTGGCCTTGACCAATCGCGGCAGCGCGACCGCCGCCGATCTGGTCGCACTGGCCCGCACGGTCCGCGACGGTGTCGCCGAGCGATTCGGTATCCGACTGGAACCGGAGCCGGTACCCATCGGGGTGGATCTCTAAACGGTGAAACGGACACCACACTCTTCGCGGGCCGGACACCCGGTTTTCGCCGCGTAAATTCGATGAAGTGAGCCATCGTCCAGTCATCCACAGACCGGCCGCCGCCGTCTCCGCCGTGCTGCTCGTGGTAGTCGCGCTGGTGGCCGGATGCACGTCCGACAAAGGCGGAAGTGACTCCGCCAAAGACAACACCCCCGTCGCGAAGGTCACGCTGACCCCTGCCGCCGACGCCAAGAACGTCAATCCGACCGCACCGATCTCGGTCACCGTCACCGACGGCACCATCGATCAGATCGCGCTGAGCAACGCCAACGGCAAGCAGGTCGCGGGCGAACTCGCCGCGGACAAGCACAGCTACAAGACCACCGAACCGCTCGGCTACGACGCCAAATACACCTGGTCCGGCACCGCCGTCGGGCCCGACCACAAGCAGGTCCCGATCGAGGGTGCCTTCACCACCATCGCACCGAAGAACACCTTCCCCGCGACGCTCAATATCGCCGATAACCAGGAAGTCGGCATCGCCGCGCCGATCATCTTGCAGTTCAAGGGTTCTGTGCAGAACAAGGCCGCGGTGGAAAAGGCGCTCACCGTCACCACCAACCCGCCGACCGAGGGCGCCTGGGCCTGGTTCCCGGACGACAACGGCGGCTCGCGCGCGCACTGGCGGCCGAAGGACTACTGGGCGCCGGGCACCACCGTGCACGTCGCGGCCAAGCTCTACGGTCTGGATCTCGGCGGCGGAAACTACGGATATTCCGATCTCACTTCGGATTTCCGGATCGGCCGCAGCCAGATCGTCAAGGCCAACGCACCGAGCCATCGCATGCAGGTCGTGCGCGACGGACAGGTCGTCTTCGATTTCCCGGTCAGCTATGGCGAGGGCAATGAGGCGCGCAATGTCACGCGGTCCGGTGTGCACGTCGTCACCGAGAAGTACGAAGATTTCATGATGTCGAATCCGCCGTTCTACACCAACGTTCGCGAACGTTGGGCCGTACGCATCTCGAATAACGGCGAATTCATCCACGCCAACCCGCAATCCCTTTCGGCACAGGGCTCTTCGAATGTCACCAACGGCTGCATCAACCTCTCGCCGACCGACGCGCAGGCCTTCTTCCCGACCGCGCTCTACGGCGACCCGGTCGAGGTGACCGGCACATCGATCGCACTGTCGGCCGCCGACGGCGATCTCTACGACTGGACCATCGACTGGAATACCTGGACCGGGCTGTCGGCATTGCAGGGCGAGCCCAAGAATCCGGTGTCCGCGACCCCGGTGCCGCCGCTGCCCGCCGGTGGTCGCTGAGCTAGGCAAACCCGGCGCGACGTGCGACGATCGGTCAGGTGACCAGTAGACCCGCCCCGGCGGACAACCTGCGCGAGCTCGCGCGCCTGCGTCGCGTCCGCGACCGGATCGACCGGGAGTACGCGCAGCCGCTCGACGTCGAGCGGCTGGCGCGTGACGAGCACATCTCGGCCGGTCACCTGAGCCGTCAGTTCAAGCTCGCCTACGGCGAGTCGCCGTACTCCTACCTGATGACGCGGCGCATCGAGCGCGCGATGTCGCTGTTGCGGCGTGGCGATCTCAGCGTCACCGAGGTCTGTTTCGCGGTCGGCTGCCAGTCGCTGGGCACCTTCAGCACTCGGTTCACCGAGTTGGTCGGGATGCCGCCCAGCGCCTACCGGGAGCAGGCCGAGCACGCCACGGTGGATCTGCCGACGCTGATCGTGAAACGGGTGACCAGACCGATCAGGAATCGAGAAGCGGGGGTCACCTAGCAGCAACTAGCGTGAAAGCCATGGACATCACCATTCAAGCGAGCTTCCTCCCACAGGACGACCCCGAGGCCGCGCTGGCCTTCTACCGTGACGCCCTCGGCTTCGAGCTGCGCAAAGACGTCGGATTCAATGGAATGCGCTGGCTCACGGTCGGCCCGGTCGACCAGCCCGGCACATCCATCGTCTTGCACCCACCGGCCGCCGATCCGGGCATCACCGATGACGAGCGCCGCACCATCGCGGAGATGATGGCCAAGGGCACCTACGCCAGCATCCTGTTGGCTACCAAGGATGTCGACGCCACCTTCGAGAAGGTGCAGGCCACCAATGCCGAGGTCGTCCAGGAGCCGACCGATCAGCCGTACGGGGTTCGCGACTGCGCCTTCCGCGATCCCGCCGGGAACATGGTCCGTATCCAGCAGTTGAGCTGAGCATCGCAGCACCGTTTCGACACCGGTGGCGACCGCGGGTCACCGGCGTCGAGCCGGGCAATTACCACCAAGAGAAGTACCGAAACGCACTGCTCGAAGCTGATTAGATCGAGCTAGTCGACTCCGACGGAGACCGCGCATGCGGCCCGCGCAACCAGATGGAGAAGCGATCAGATGGCCAAGAAGACGGACACGCGAACGCACGCTGCCGACAGCCACGATCTGATCCGCGTGCTCGGCGCACGCGTGAACAATCTCAAGGACATCAGCATCGAAATCCCGAAGCGCCGACTGACGGTGTTCACCGGGGTTTCCGGCTCGGGCAAGAGTTCGCTGGTATTCGACACCATCGCCGCCGAGTCGCAGCGGTTGATCAACGAGACCTACAGCAGCTTCGTGCAGGGCTTCATGCCCACCTTGGCGCGGCCCGAGGTCGACGTGCTCGACGGGCTGACCACCGCGATCATCGTCGACCAGCAGCGCATGGGCGCCGACCCGCGCTCCACCGTCGGCACCGCCACCGACGCCAATGCCATGTTGCGCATCCTGTTCAGCCGACTGGGCAAACCGCATATCGGCTCGCCGCAGGCGTTCTCCTTCAATGTCGCCTCGATCAGTGGCGCGGGTGCGGTCGCGATCGAGCGTGCCGGGAAGACGGTGAAGGAGCGCCGCAGCTTCAGCATCACCGGCGGCATGTGTCCGCGCTGCGAGGGCCGGGGTTCGGTCAACGATATCGATCTGACCCAGCTGTACGACGAAACCAAATCGCTGAACGAGGGCGCGCTCACCATCCCCGGCTACAGCATGGACGGTTGGTTCGGACGCATCTTCACCGGCTGCGGCTTCTTCGATCCGGACAAGCCGCTCGAGAAGTACAACAAGCGCGAACTCAACGATCTGCTCTACAAGGAACCGACCAAGATCAAGGTCGAAGGCATCAACCTGACCTACGAGGGTCTGATCCCGCGGATCCGCAAGTCGATGCTGGCCAAGGACGTCGACGCGCTGCAGCCGCATATCCGGGCCTTCGTGGAGCGGGCGGTCACCTTCCAGATCTGCCCGGAATGCGACGGCACCCGGCTGAGCGAGTTGGCGCGATCGTCGAAGATCAAGGGCATCAGCATCGCCGACGCGTGTGCCATGCAGATCAGCGATCTGGCCGAATGGGTCAGTGGGCTGAAGGAACCGTCGGTGGCGCCGCTGCTGACCTCGCTGCGGCACACCCTCGACTCGTTCGTGGAGATCGGCCTCGGCTACCTCTCGCTGGAACGGCCCGCGGGCACGCTCTCCGGCGGTGAGGCGCAGCGCGTCAAGATGATCCGCCACCTCGGCTCCTCGCTCACCGACGTCACCTACGTATTCGACGAGCCGACCGCCGGTCTGCACCCGCACGACATCCAGCGGATGAACGAACTGCTGCTGCGGCTGCGGGACAAGGGCAATACGGTGCTCGTCGTCGAGCACAAGCCGGAGACGATCGTCATCGCCGACCACATCGTCGACCTTGGGCCCGGCGCGGGTACGGGCGGCGGCACCGTCTGCTTCGAGGGCAGCGTCGATGGGCTGCGCGGCAGCGGCACCATTACCGGCCGCCACTTCGACGACCGCGCCGCATTGAAGGACACGGTGCGAAAGCCCAACGGCGCGTTGGAGATCCGCGGTGCGTCGACAAACAACCTGCGCGATGTCGATGTGGACATTCCACTCGGTGTGCTCGCCGTCATCACCGGCGTCGCGGGCTCGGGTAAGAGCTCGCTGGTGCACGGATCGATACCCGCCGGCGCGGACGTCGTGTCGGTCGATCAGGGCCCGATCCGCGGCTCCCGCCGGAGCAATCCGGCGACCTACACCGGACTGCTCGACCCGATCCGCAAGGCGTTCGCGAAGGAAAACGGCGTCAAGCCAGCACTTTTCAGTGCGAATTCCGAGGGCGCGTGCCCCAACTGCAACGGTGCGGGCGTCATCTACACCGACCTGGCGGTGATGGCCGGTGTCGCGACCACCTGTGAGGAGTGCGAGGGCAAGCGGTTCCAGGCCGCGGTGCTCGAGTACCACCTCGGCGGCCGCGATATCAGCGAGGTGCTCGCGATGTCGGTGACCGAGGCGCAGGAGTTCTTCAGCGACGGCGCGGCACGCACACCCGCCGCGGAGAAGATCCTCGACCGGCTCGCCGATGTCGGGCTCGGCTACCTCACCCTCGGCCAGCCGCTCACCACGCTGTCCGGCGGCGAGCGGCAGCGGCTCAAGCTGGCCACCCATATGGCCGAGAAGGGCGGCGTCTACGTCCTCGACGAGCCGACGACCGGCCTGCACCTCGCCGATGTCGAACAGCTGCTCGGCCTGCTCGACCGGCTGGTCGACTCGGGTAAGTCGGTGATCGTCATCGAGCACCACCAGGCGGTCATGGCTCATGCCGACTGGATCATCGACCTCGGTCCCGGGGCGGGCCACGACGGCGGCAAGATCGTCTTCGAGGGCACGCCCGCCGACCTGGTCGCCGAGCGGGCCACCCTCACCGGCGAACATCTGGCGGCATACGTCGGCGCATAAACGAAATCGCCCCCGCTCGGACGACCGTGCGGGGGCGAAATGCGTGGCGATTACCGCGCATTCTCCTTGACGAGCGAACCGTCCTTACCGAACGATTCGGCATCGACGACCGAATCCTTCTGCTGTTTGGCGAGCAGATCGCGAATCTCGATCAGCAATTCGATTTCGGACGGCTCGGCCACCTTGGCGGTGCCGAAGCGGTTCTTCAGCGTCTTCATCGGCACCATCAGCACGAAGTACAACACCGCTGCGACCAGCACGAAGTCGAGGAGCGCGGTGATGATCGGCCCGAGCGCGATGAAGGTGGCCGGTTTACCCGAGACCAGCTGAACGCCGAGTCCCAGCTCATTGGGCTTACCGAATACCGCGAGCAGCGGATTGATGATTCCCTTTGTCACCGCCGTCACCACCGCGGTGAACGCGGTACCCATGACCACCGCGACAGCGAGATCGATAACGTTCCCGCGCATCACGAAATCTTTGAAACCCTTGAGCATGGGCGAGCCACTCCAATCCGGTCTAAACGCGTTTCAAGCACCCGATGCTAACGTTCTCGCCAAGCATGAGCGAATTCTCAGCAATCGAGAAACATTCGATTCGGGTGGAGTATCGCCGATTACGTCAGCCGCGGCGAGCGAAGCGACCCGGCCCGGCCTGGTCACGGGGCTTGACGATGATCTGGTCCAGATTCACATGTGACGGTCGCGACGCCACGAACCCGATGATCTCCGCGATATCCTGCGCGACCAGCGGATCGATGCCCTCGTACACCTTGGCCGCACGCTCCTCGTCCCCGGCGAATCGCACCAGCGAGAACTCGGTTTCGACTGCGCCGGGCGCGATTTCGGTGAGCCGCACCGGCTGGCCGAGCAGTTCGCCGCGCAATGTGCGGTGCAGTACGGCCTGTGCGTGCTTGGCCGAGGTGTAGCCGGACCCGTTGTCGTAGGCCTCGAAGGCGGCGACCGAGGTGATGGTGACGATGAGCCCGTCACCCGACGCGATCAGCTTCGGCAGCAAGGCCTTGGTCACCCGCAGCGTGCCGAGCACATTGGTTTCCCACATCCAGCGCCAGTCGTCCAGATCCGCCTCGGCCACCGGGGCCAGACCCTTCGCGCCGCCCGCATTGTTGATGAGCACATCGGCGTTCTCGATCGCATCGGTGAACGCGCGCACGGAATCTTCCGAGGTCACATCGAGTTCGAGTGCGGTACCGTCGATTTCGTCGGCCAGGCGCCGCAGCCGATCGAGCCTGCGCGCGCCGACGATCACGTGATAGCCCTGTTTGGCGAGCTCTCGGGCGGTGGCTTCGCCGATTCCCGAACTGGCTCCGGTCACGACGGCAGTGCGAATGCTCATGGATCCGATCCTAAGTGCAGGTGGTTTGCTGGTGAGCTCGGTTGTTGCCCGGATCACCGCAGCGGACCGGCCGCCGTTAGCCTCGGTCACATGGGTATTCGGGAAGCGATCAGTGCGGACGGAACGAGCATCGTCTATCGGGTCAGCGGTCCGGCCGACGGCAGGCCGCTGGTGCTGGTGCACGGTTGGTCGGCCAATCTGCAGTGCTGGGGTGCGGCCGCGGACGAGCTGGCCGAGCGCTTCCGGGTGCTCGCCGTCGACCTGCGCGGCCACGGCTATTCCGGTGCGCCGGAGTCCGGCTACGACGATCCGAAGAACTGGGCCGCCGATATCGCCGCGGTGCTGGCCGCCGAGGGCATCGACTCCGGTGCGGTGCTGCTCGGCTGGTCCTACGGCGGCATCGTGATCAGCGACTATCTGACCGCGTACGGCACCGGCGCGATCGCGGGTGTCGTCTACTCGGGTTCGATGGCCAATATCGGTCGTGCTCCCGGAGCGCAGACCGGTTCGGCAATGCAGGAGGCCATTCCCGGTGTCTTCGAGGAAAGCGCGGGCCGTGCCTTGCGCGCATTCGGCGCCTTCGGCAATGCCAACACCGGACCCGGACCGGATAAGGGCGTCGATGCGCAGCGCATCTTCGGCGCGAGCCTCGGCACGCCGCCTCGGGTGCGCAAGGCGCTGTTCTACCGGACCGTCGACAACACCGAAACGCTGCGCGCCCTGGACATTCCGGTGCTGGTCCTGCACGGGACCAAGGATCCGGTCGTGCCGATCGAGAACGGTCGCTACATCCTCGACGCGGTGCCCGAAGGCCGCGGCTCGTTCTGGGCGGACGCACAGCACGGGCTGTTCATCGAGGATCGCGCCCGCTTCGTCGCCGAGGTGAGCGGGTTCATCGACGGTCTGAATTAGCCGTCCGAAATTCGCTGGCGCCGCAGGCTCGGCTCGAGCAGACTTGTCCTATCCCGGTGCGCAAGATCAGCGTCGGGCGAATATGTGCACCCGCGCGTGAGAACCCTCACGAAACTGCTGTGACGACTGTCACTCGGCCCGGTTACGGCGTCTGAGTTGGGCAATCCAACGTGCACTATGGATGGTGTGAGTCAACGCCCGGACCTACGGCCGAATCGGATCGCCGTGTTATCGGTGCACACCTCACCACTTGCTCAACCGGGCACCGGTGATGCGGGCGGCATGAACGTGTATGTGCTGCAAACCGCCATTCAGCTGGCCCGACGCGGCACCGAGGTCGAGATTTTCACCCGGGCCACCTCCTCGAACGTGCCGCCGGTCCAGGAGGCGGCCCCGGGGGTCCTGGTGCGCAATGTGGTGGCGGGCCCGTTCGAGGGACTGGACAAGCACGACCTGCCGACCCAGCTGTGCCCGTTCACCGCCGAGGTGCTGCGCCAAGAGGCCAGACACCTGCCAGGTCACTATGACCTCGTCCATTCGCACTATTGGCTCTCCGGTCAGGTCGGCTGGCTCGCGCGCGACCGCTGGCGGGTGCCGCTGGTGCACACCGCGCACACCTTGGCCGCGGTGAAGAACGCGGCGCTCGCCGAGGGAGACTGTCCCGAACCCGCGACCCGCGAGATCGGCGAAAAGCAGGTGATCGCCGAGGCCGATCGGATGGTCGCCAATACCGCGGAGGAGGCGCGCCAGCTCATCGAGCTGTACGGCGCCGATCCCGAGCGCATCGATGTGGTGCCGCCCGGCGCGGATCTGACTCGCTACTGTCCGGGTGAAAAGGCCGCGGCCCGAGTCGAATTGGGGCTGGCCGCCGATGAGCGGGTCGTCGCTTTCATCGGCCGCATCCAGCCGCTCAAGGCCCCGGACGTGCTGGTCCGCGCGGCCGCCGAACTGCTGTACCGCGACCCGTCGCGCAAGCTGCGGGTGCTCATTGTCGGCGGACCGTCCGGCACCGGACTGGAGCGCCCCGATTCGCTGATCGAACTCGCCGCCGCGCTCGGCATCGCCGAGCACGTCACCTTCCTGCCGCCGCAGCCGCCGGACCGCCTGGTGCAGGTGTATCGGGCCGCCGACCTGGTCGCGGTGCCCAGCTACAACGAATCCTTCGGTCTGGTCGCGATCGAAGCGCAGGCCAGTGGCACGCCGGTGCTTGCGGCCGATGTGGGCGGGCTCGGCACCGCCGTGCGCCACGGTGAGACCGGCCTGCTCGTGCCCGGACATCGCACGCCGGACTGGGCCGATGCCCTCGGCCATCTGCTCGACGACGGTGAGCGACTACGTTGGATGGGGCTGCGCGCGGTCGAGCACGCCGGGCATTTCTCCTGGGAGCACACCGCGGACGGACTGCTCGCCAGTTATTCGGCGGCGCTGGCCGATTTCCGTGCGCTGCGCACCGGCCGCGGCAGGGTCTTCGAGGCCGCGCTGGTCGAGCCGCCCGGGGAACGCACTACCCTCGCGGGGGAACGCGGTGCTGTTCTCCTCGGCGAGAGCAGTCAGGCCAGATCGCGGGCGCTGTGGCGGCGCCGGACGGGAGCGCACCGATGAGCACGGTAGCCGCGACCGCGCAGCTGATCGATGAAACGCTGCGCGAGCGCGAGATCGAGTACACCCAGCCCAGCGAGGAGACCTTCGTCGTCATCCTGCCCGGCGAGCGTAAACTCAAGACCACTGTGCTGCTCACCATCGGCAAGCACGGACTGCGGATCGAATCGTTCGTCTGCCGCAAGCCCGACGAGAATTTCGAGGGCGTCTACAAATTCCTGCTGCGCCGCAACCGCCGCCTCTACGCGGTGGCCTACACCTTGGATCGGGTCGGCGATATCTACCTGGTCGGCCGGATGGCCACCCACGCCGTCACCCCTGATGAACTCGACCGGATCTTCGGCCAAATCCTCGAGGCCGTCGACGCCGACTTCAATGTGCTGCTGGAACTCGGCTTCGCCGAATCCATTCGCCGGGAATGGAAGTGGCGGGTATCGCGCGGTGAATCCCTGCAGAACCTGCGCGCATTCGAGCATCTGGTGGAAACCGCCGACCAACCCTGAGCTCGCCCGCATGCACACCCGCTGTGGTGCGTGCAGACCTGGTGTGAGCCTGTGACTGTGGGTGCACCGACAGGGTGGAGTACGCGGGCCGGGAGCCGGGGTTCGTTGACGTCGATCCGACACCGCCGCGCTCGGCGTAGGCGACAATCGCGCTGTGGGAATGGGCCGCGAGGTACAGGAAGGCTGCCCGGCGATGATGGTTCTTGCTCTGGATATCGGTGCGACGAAATTCGCCGCCGGGGTCGTCTCCGCGGGCCGGAAGGTACGCGATGTGCGGCGGGTCGATGTGCCACGGGAGTCCGTGTGGGCGGCGTGCCGCGAGCTGCTGCTGGAAGTGGCCGGTGACGCGACGGTTTCGGCGATCGGGGTCGGTTCGGCCGGACCGGTCGATGTGCGAACCGGTATCACCAGTCCGCTGAACATTCCGGAATGGAAGGCGGGCTTTCCGATCGTGGCCGAGGTGCAGCGGCTGTTCCCTTCCGGCGCAGTGCGATTCGCCATCGACGGTGCCTGCCTCGCACTGGCCGAACATCACGTCGGCGCGCTGCGCGGCATTGCGAACGGCCTGGCCATGACGGTTTCCTCGGGCATCGGCGGCGGCATCATCGCCGACGGACGGGTGGTGCTCGGGCGCACCGGTAATGCCGGACACGTCGGCCACATCGTGGTGCCGGGTTGGGATGTGCCCTGTGAATGCGGCGGCGTCGGCTGTGTCGAGGCGATCGCGAGCGGCATGTCGTCGGTGCGCTGGGCGCGCGAACAGGGTTGGGGCGGTGAGACCGGCGCGGGACTGGCAAAAGCCGCGCACACCGGCAACGAGATCGCACTCGCCGCGCTGCACCGGGC
This sequence comes from Nocardia sp. CA-135398, assembly GCF_050955845.1. Taxonomy (NCBI): domain Bacteria; kingdom Bacillati; phylum Actinomycetota; class Actinomycetes; order Mycobacteriales; family Nocardiaceae; genus Nocardia; species Nocardia sp. CA-135398. The sequence continues at coordinate 919,977 of NZ_CP192084.1, forward strand.
CGGAACCGCGCTCGGCACGGCCATCGCCTCCGCGGCCTCGACACTCGATATCGACCGGGTGGTGATCGGCGGTGGCTTCGCACAATCGGGCGAACCACTGTGGGAACCGCTGCGCGCGGCCGTGACCCGGCACGCGGGCTTGGACTTCCTGCGCGAGCTGCGGGTGGTGCAGTCGCGAATCACCAATGGCGCGACGCTGGTTGGCGCCGGTGTGCTCGCGGCGGGCCACGATACCGCCGATGCCATCTCCTGAGCAGTGGGAACGGATGCGTGCCCGGTTCGCGCACATGCCAGAATGGCCTGCATGACGTACACCCTCGTGTTGCTGCGCCACGGCGAGAGCGAATGGAATGCCATGAACCTTTTCACCGGCTGGGTGGATGTGCACCTGACCGATAAGGGCATCGCCGAGGGCAAGCGCGCCGGGGAACTGCTGGCCGAACACGGCATCCTGCCGGATATCGTCTACACCTCGGTGCTGCGTCGCGCGATCAGCACCGCGAATATCGCGCTGGACGCCGCCGACCGGCACTGGATCCCGGTGGTGCGCGACTGGCGCCTCAACGAGCGCCACTACGGCGATCTGCAGGGCAAGAACAAGGCGCAGGTCCGCGATCAATACGGCGACGAGCAGTTCATGCTGTGGCGGCGCAGCTACGACACCCCGCCGCCGCCCATCGACCCGGCCAACGAGTACAGCCAGGAGAGCGACCCACGCTACGACGGCATCGACGTCCCCAAGACCGAATGCCTGCTCGATGTGGTGAACCGGATGGTCCCGTACTGGGAGTCGACCATCTCCGAGGACCTGCGCTCGGGCAAGACTGTTCTCGTTGCGGCACACGGCAATTCGCTGCGCGCGCTGGTCAAGCATCTGGACCGGATCTCCGATGACGATATCGCCGGGCTGAACATTCCCACCGGTATCCCGCTGCGCTACGAACTCGACGAGAACTTGCGCCCGATTCGTCCGCGGGAGTACCTCGACCCCGAGGCCGCCGCCGCGGGTGCCGCGGCCGTCGCCAGCCAGGGCGGCAAATAAGCGAATCGATACGACAGCGCGCCGCGACCGGCTTCGGTCGCGGCGCGTTGCTGTTTTCTGCGGTGACGCGCCGTTCGCCTGGATCGGAAGCGGAACTGGGGCGCGAGTCGCGATGGGTTAGCTGCGTCCGCCTGGGTTAGTGTGAATTCTGCAGGTGGACGTGGATACCCTCAGCCTTGTACAGGCGTTATGCGGTGCCGGTTGCTGTATGTGAACCGACATTCGACCCGCGATTCATGTAACCCAGAATTCGAACCTACTCGTCGGTATGTAAGCTCTGGTCGTTCGACCAGTCCGAGAGGCGGATCACCCCTGATGCAGACAATGTTGCGTGCCACAGTGGCGGCAGTCGTCACGGCGGTGCTCATTCCATTCGTCACCCAGAGCGCGATCGCCGCGCCGGAACCGTCCGGTCCCGATGGCGGTGCGGCCGGTGCGGCCTGGGTCGCGGCCGAGGACGGTCCCCAGCAGTACCCGAATGTGAATATCCAGTGGGATGTCCCGATCACCATGAGCGACGGCACCGTCCTCAAAGGCAATGTGTACCGTCCGGCGGATGCTGCGGGTCGCCCGATCGACACCCCGACGCCCACGGTGGTCAACCTGACCCCGTACACCAAACTGGTCTCCAACATCGCCGACAGCGCGATGTCCATTCCGGGTCTGTCCGATGCGCTGATCGAACTGTTCCGACAGATCGACCTCAGTGGCACCCCGCTCTCCGGCGTCACCGATCTGACCAAATCCTTCGGCGGCGGCGAACTGCGCAACTTCGCGGTCGACCGCCAGCTCATCAAGAGCGGTTACACCCAGGTCGTGGTCGACGTGCGCGGCACCGGATTCTCCCAGGGCATCTGGGACATGCTGCGCCAGCGCGAACAGCAGGACACCTACGAGGTGATCGACTGGGCCGCGCGCCAGCCATGGTCCGACGGCCGCATCGGCATGAACGGCCTGTCGTATTCGGGCATCAATCAGGTCCAGGTGGCCGCGATGCACCCGCCCGCGCTGAAGGCGATCTTCCCGGTGGTGCCAGGCAGTGACCTGGTCAACGATGTGCTCGCACCCGGCGGTGGCTTCGGCTTCAACTTCATTCCGCTGTGGCTGACCGCCATCAACGGCCTCAAGCTCGTTCCGGATGTCGCGTCGATTCTCAACGGACAGTTCGATATGCAGTGGCTCGCCGATCGCGCCGAGGATCCGTTCACCTTCATGGACGTGCTGCTCAATGTCTACAGCACCACCCGGATCGAGGACCTGGACCCGCGCGCCAAGGAACTGCTGACCGGTTCGTCGACATCGCGCGCGGCCTGGCTCGGCGATCCGAGCAAGATTCAGGTGCCCACCTTCGTCACCGGCGGCTGGCACGATCTGTTCACCTATTCGGAATCCAAGATCTACAACGAGATTCCACTGCCCGCTGGCCAGAAGCAGCTGCTGATGGGCAATACCTACCACGTCAGCTCCGGCAACGAATACGGCAAACCCGGTCTACCGCCGCGTCTGGACGTGCTGCAGCGCGCATGGTTCGACAAGTGGCTCAAGGGCATCGACAACGGCATCGAGCAGTACGGCCCGATCACCCTGCGGCAGCAGGGCGGCGGTTGGATCACCACCGATTCGTTCGCCGATCCGCGGACCGGATCCCAGGATGCCGAATATCGCCGGATGTATCTGTCCGCCAACGGAAGTGGCACCGCGAACAGCCGGTACGACGGATCGTTGCTCGCCGCGGCGAGCCCGGACTCGGCGCGGCTCACGGTCGCGCCAGGCCTGACTACCCTGTGCTCCAACGACGCAGCGCAGGGTAGTGCGGGTTTCCTCTCGATCATCGATGGCTGTGCCAAGGACTCGCGGATCGCGGAGCTGAACGGGCTGACCTTCACCAGCGACCCGGTCGCCGAGCCGACCACCATCTCCGGTCGAATCGCCGTGCACCTCAATACCGTTCAGGATGCGGCCGACGGCTATTGGGTCGTCACGGTGAACGATGTGGCGCCGGACGGACAGTCCACCGTGCTCTCCTCGGGCCAGTTGATGGCGTCGCTGCGTCAGGTCGACGAGGCGAACAGCACCCGTTCCGCCAGTGGCGATTACACCGACCCACGGCCCTATGCCTCGCTGGACCTGCGTCAGCCGACCGTGCCGGGGGAGGAGACAACCCTCGATATCGCCCTGCCCGCCACCGAGGCGATTCTGCGGCCCGGTCACCGCCTGCGCGTGGATGTCTTCGCGGGCAACTTCCCCAAGGGCCTGCCGGTACTGCCGATGCTGATCGATACGGGCCTGAAACCACAACACCTGCAGCTCGAGCCGAATCGGCCGAGTTTCGTGAATATCCCCGTGCGGGGGAACCCGGGCTGGTAAGCCGTATCCGGCCCGGGTGTGCACCTCTCGCGCATTCATGCTCGAATTCGCGGGGTATGGGCGGGTCGTGCACGCTCGGACCGGCTCCGGTCGCTAGTCGGCCACGGCGAATGCCGCTTCCAATGGCGGGAAGATCGCACGGGCATCAGCGCCGCCGAACCAGAGGCCGACGGTGAAGACCGAGGTGGCCTCGAGATACCTGGCGCGATGCAGTCCGCCCGCCGAAATCGGTTGCAGTCCGATATCTTCCGCCAGTGCCGCGACCTGCTGTACCGCGGCGGCGTCACCGCAGATCGGCACGGCCAGTCTGCGATTCTCGAACACCCGAGCCTGCGATTCCCACACCTCGGCGGCGCATACGTTGAAGGCCTTCACCACATTCGCCTCGGGAACCGTCGCCGCGATGCGTGCGGCGACCGCGTCCTCGGACAGTACGAACGCCGGGACTCCTTCCGGTGCGGCCTCGTCCGGCAGGAAAGCATTGGTGCAGTCGATCACCGTCCGCCCGGCGAGTTTTCCGCCGATTTCACCCAGTACTTCGTCAAGGGCACTTACCGGCAGCGCCAACAATACGACCGCACCGAATTCGGCAGCCGCACCGACACTTCCGCCCCGCGCTCCGTGTCCGATGGTCGCCGCCAGCGCATCCGCGGCCGCACGGGACCGCGCACCGATCACGACCTCGTGACCGGCCGCGGCCCAGCCGCCGCCGAGTGCCTTCGCCATCGCGCCCGCCCCGATGATTCCGATTCGCATATCAACTCCTGGTTCGGATGTATTCGGCACCGACGCTAGGGATTTCGATAGGCACCTCGAGGTGCGCAATGACGATGGCAGGCTGGTGTCATGACGGTCGAACATGCCGAACCGGTGGAATTCGCGCCCTACGGCGATTTCGAGGCCGACTGTCCGGCCCGACTCGGGGTCGACCTGTTCGGCAACCGCTGGCTCGCGGTCATCGTCTACATGTTGCGCGACGGCCCGATGCGTCCCGGCGACCTGCGCACCGCCATCGGCGGCATCAGCCAGAAGATGCTCACCCAAACGCTGCGCCGGATGCAGACCATGACCCTCATCGAGCGGCACCGCTACGCCGAGGCCCCGCCCCGGGTCGAATACGAACTGACCGAAGCCGGGCGCGATCTGCTCATTCCGATCTACGCCCTCGGCGAATGGGCGGATCGACACGGCGACTCGGTGCGGTCGGCGATGTCGGATTCGCCGGAGTGAAACGATCCGGGCGCCGGCGCGCGAACAACGCGTAAACAAGCGGCTAACGGGCCTGGAAGTGCCCATGACCTGCACGAAACTTCGCGTACCCCGAGTCGGGTTGTCCGTTGGCGACCGTACGATTCAAGTGTGAGTGTTCCCCAGGCCGTCCTGCTGGCAGTCCTCGCGGCTGTCGTCGGCCTGGCAGTCGGCGGGCTATTGATCCCGTTCATGAACGCCAGGCAGGCCGCCCGCAGACAGGCAGATTCCGGTCTCACCATGTCGCAGGTGCTCGACCTGATCGTGCTCGCCTCCGAGAGCGGAATCGCGGTCGTCGACGAGTACCGCGATGTGGTGCTGGTCAACCCGCGGGCCGAAGAACTGGGCCTGGTCCGCAACCGCCTGCTCGACGAACGCGCCTGGGCCGCGGTGGAGAAGGTGCTCGCCACCGGCGAATCCACCGAATTCGATCTCACCGCCAAGAACCCGATGCCCGGCCGCAGCCGGATCGCGGTGCGCGGAGTGGCCAGACAGCTATCGCGCGAAGAGACCAGTTTCACCGTGCTGTTCGCCGACGATGATTCCGAGCAGGCCCGCATGGAGGCCACCCGCCGGGACTTCGTCGCCAATGTCAGCCACGAACTCAAGACCCCCGTCGGTGCGATGAGCCTGCTGGCCGAGGCCATGCTGGAATCCGCCGAAGATCCCGAGGCGGTCCGGCACTTCGGTCAACGCGTGCTCGGTGAATCCCGGCGCCTCGGCAAGATGGTCACCGAGTTGATCGCGCTCTCGCGACTACAGGGCGCGGAAAAGCTACCCGAGCTAGAGGTGGTCGACGTCGACACCGTGGTCATGCAGGCGGTCGATCGCTCCCGCACCGCCGCCGAGGCCGCTGGCATCACCGTGAGCACCGACCGCCCGAGCGGCCTCGAGGTGCTCGGCGATGAAACCCTGCTCGTCACCGCACTGTCCAACCTGGTGGAAAACGCCATCGCGTACTCACCCGCCGGCTCGCACGTTTCGGTGAGCCGCTCACTGCGCGGCGATCACGTCGCGATGGCCGTGACCGATCGCGGCATCGGCATCGCCAAGGAAGACCAGGAGCGGGTCTTCGAGCGTTTCTTCCGATCCGATAAGGCGCGCTCGCGCGCCACCGGTGGTACCGGGCTCGGCCTGGCTATCGTCAAGCATGTGGCGGCCAACCACAACGGTGAGATCACCCTGTGGAGCAAGCTCGGCACCGGATCGACGTTCACCCTGCGAATACCTGCTCACCATGAATCCGGCGGCGAAGAAGAGCCCGACGGTTCCGCGGTGAGCATGAGAGAAACACACCCGCGTCCCTCGGGGCCGGGCAGACCCAATGGTGTGGAGGCACGCAGATGACGAGTGTTCTGATCGTCGAAGATGAGGAGTCGCTGGCCGATCCGCTCGCATTCCTGCTTCGCAAGGAGGGCTTCGAGGTCACCGTCGTCGGTGACGGACCGTCCGCGCTCGCCGAATTCGACCGCTCCGGCGCCGATATCGTGCTGCTCGACCTCATGCTGCCCGGTATGAGCGGCACCGATGTCTGCAAACAGCTGCGCACCCGCAGCGGCGTCCCGGTGATCATGGTCACCGCACGTGACAGCGAGATCGACAAGGTGGTCGGCCTGGAACTCGGCGCCGACGACTACGTCACCAAGCCGTACTCCGCGCGCGAACTGATCGCCCGCATCCGGGCCGTGCTGCGCCGCGGCGCGGGAGATGAACTGGACGGCGGCAATGAGAGCAATGTGCTCGAGGCCGGACCGGTCCGGATGGATGTCGATCGTCACACCGTGCACGTCAACGGTAGGCAGGTCACCCTGCCGTTGAAGGAATTCGATCTGCTCGAATATCTGCTGCGCAATTCCGGGCGAGTGCTGACTCGCGGCCAGCTGATCGACCGGGTCTGGGGCGCCGACTACGTCGGCGACACCAAGACCCTCGACGTGCACGTCAAGCGGTTGCGCTCGAAGATCGAGGGCGATCCGGCCAAGCCGGAGCACCTGGTCACCGTCCGCGGTCTCGGCTACAAGCTCGAGGCTTGACGGTCAGCGCTCACTAAAAGTTCCGACAAAGCCCAGCAACCGAGGCCCCGACAACCTCGGTGCTGCTGCGTATCCGAATCAGGGCAGGTAGACCCAGGTGGGGCCGATGCCGGGGAGGTCCTGCTTGTGCAGGGTGATCCAGCCGAGATCGTCTTCCTGCATGCATTCGTAGACGTCGGCCGCGCTGGTGCCGCGGCAGGCGATGGTGCGCGAGACACCGTACGGGCTCATGATCAGGTTCTTGCCGTTCGCCTGGGCATTGATCGCCTCGGGCGTGTTGGCGGGCAGGAAGTCGGCGGTGAAATCGGCGTATTTGGCCGGGTCACCATTGGGTTCGGCATGTGCGGCACCGGTCAGCGCGGCGGTGGCGCCGAGCGCGATGGCGGTCAGGGTCAGGGCTTTCTTCAACATGACCGCACATCCAACCCGATTTGAGTAAAGCCCGCATGGCGGGGAGGTGAACCACCCGCTATGCAAACCTCACGCTCGCCTGGTCGACGTTGGATAGGTCACGCCGACTGGTCTGCGACGTGGTCGTCAGAGCTCATTCGATTTGCATGCACGGTCGCCGGGTGGATCGCGATGAGGCCGAGTCCCTCGCGACGCTTGCAGTGTCTGGCCAGCTCTTCGTACGCGGGTGCGCCGAGCAATTCCTTCAGTTCGGGACCGTAGGACTGCCACACCGGACGGGCGCCGACGTGGGCGTCGGGGGAGCCGGAGCAGTACCAGTCCAGGTCCTCGCCGCCGGGACCCCAACCGCGCCGGTCGTATTCGGTAATGGTCGTCTTCAGGATCTGCACGCCGTCGGGGCGCTCCACCCAGTCCTGGGTGCGCCGAATCGGCAACTGCCAGCACACATCTGGCTTCACCTCGAGCGGCTCGATGCCCTTGCGCAGCGCCATGGTGTGCAGCGCGCAGCCCACGCCGCCCTCGAAGCCGGGGCGGTTCAGGAAAATGCAGGCGCCGTCGAAGCGGCGGGTGCGCAGCGCGGGCTCGTCCTCCAGTTCGTCGAGCTCCAGATAGCCCTTCTTGGTGATCTTGCCGTCGGCGTCGGTCGCCTCGTCCATCAGCTGCCAGTCGCTCGGTGTGAGCATTTTCACAGCATTGGTCAGGCGCTTGCGATCGTCTTTGTCGGAGAGGAACGCGCCGTGCGAGCAGCAGCCGTCATCCGGGCGGTCGCTCAGAATTCCCTGGCAGGCCGGAGTTCCGAAGACACACGTCCAGCGCGACAGCAGCCAGGTCAAATCCGCGACGATCACATGCTCGTCGTTTGCCGGGTCCACGAACTCGATCCATTCACGAGGGAAGTCGAGATCGACCTCCGGCGCCGGATCGATCTTCCCCGCTGGTCGGGACCTCGTGGAGCCGGTGTTCGCTGCGCCTACCGTCACACTTCAGGACGCTAACAGTTCAGTCGCCTGGGCTAAAGGGCCGGTTCACCCAGTACCGTATTCATGTGCGGCTTGGGGTACTCGATGTCGGAAGCAATACCGTCCACCTGCTTGTGGTGGACGCCCATCGCGGTGGTCACCCGATGCCGATGAGCTCGACAAAGGCCACTCTCCGGCTATCGGAGAATATGGATTCCGACGGTTGCATCACCGTCCAAGGGGCCGAACGGCTGATCGCGACGGTCGCCGAATTCGCCAGTATCGCCGAGACGTCCCGCTGCGTGGAGCTGATGCCGTTCGCGACTTCCGCGCTGCGTGAGGCCGCGAACTCCGATGAAGTACTCGCCAGGGTGCGCGCCGAAACCGGTGTCGAACTGCAGGTGCTCTCCGGTGTCGACGAGGCCCGGCTCACCTTCCTCGCTGTGCGCCGGTGGTACGGCTGGAGTGCGGGCCGGATCCTGAATCTCGACATCGGCGGCGGATCCCTGGAAATGACCAACGGCGGCGACGAGGAGCCCGATCTCGCGGTCTCGCTGCAACTCGGCGCCGGACGGTTGACCAGAGAATGGCTGCGCGAGGATCCGCCGGGCAAGCGCCGCGTCGCGGTGTTGCGCGATTGGCTCGACGCGGAGTTGGTCGTGCCGACGAAACAGCTGCTCGAGGTCGGGAAACCGGATCTCGCGGTCGGTACATCGAAGACGTTTCGGTCGCTTGCCCGATTGACCGGAGCGGCACCCTCTTCGGCGGGGCTGCGGGTGCGCCGTACACTCACCAGCTCAGGTCTGCGCCAACTGATTGCCTTCATCTCGAGAATGACGGCGGCGGACCGTGCAGAATTGGAAGGCGTAAGTTCCGATCGGTCACAGCAATTGGTGGCTGGCGCATTGGTCGCGGAGGCGAGTATGCGGGCACTATCGCTGGATACCCTCGAGATTTGTCCGTGGGCACTGCGCGAGGGGCTCATCTTGCGCAAACTGGATACCGATATGAACGGCGGACCGAGGGCTACGGCATTGCCGGGTGTCGTCGTGGAAGCGAGCGGTAAGCCGGTGCCCGGCGGCGGTCTATCGGGCCCGATCGAAACGGTGTCGTCATGAGTGAGGATTCCAAGCAGCTATCGGTTGCCGAGCTGCTGGCACGCAACGGCCAGCAGGGCGGGGCATCCGCCGGTGGCGGCGGACGGCGGCGGCGCAGTGGTCGCGGCATCTCGGTGGCCGAGCTGACCGGTGATCTGCCCGCCATTCCGGTCGGCGGCGGTGGTGGCCATTCCGCGCACGCCGCACCCGAGGATGACGAACCGGCGTACGAACCACCCGCGTACGAAGCCAACGGGTACGAAGCCAACGGATACGACGCGTCGGGGTACCAACCTTCCGGTTTACAGTCGGGCGGGTACCCGTCCGGCTTCGAAACGCCTGCGCCGGAACCCGCTTCGTATGCCGCGCCGGATCCGACACCGTACGCCGCACCCGAATTACCCAACTACTCGCCGATGTCGGGCCCGATCACCAGATACGACCCGCTCTCGGCGTACGCCGCGCCGGAAGCACCGGCCGATCCGTTGCCCGCGCCGGGATATTCGAGCCGGATCATGCCGGGGCGGGACATGCCCGGTCCGGATTCGTCGTCGCGGCATGCCGCCCCCGCGGATCCGCTGTCCGCGCCGATATCGGATCTGTACGCTCCGGCGCCCGATCCGTACACGCCGGCACCCGACCCGTACGCGCGGGACCCGCTCGCCGAAGGGGCGATCGGCTCCGGACGTACCGGTCGCCGACATCGTCATGTCGAACCGGCGGAGGAGACCACCGAAGTACGACCGCTGCGCGACCTCGGCCACGGTATCGGCGCCCCGCCCGAAAGCCCGCCGAACGGATCGAGATCCGGCGGTCGGGCCGCCCGCAGACGCGCGGCGGAGGCTGCCGAAGCCGAGGCCAACAACGTCGGACCCGCGACCGCGCCATGGTCGCCGTCCACCAACGGCTTCGCCCCGGAATCCGCGCCGATGCCGATGTCCCCGCTGCCGGACGGTCCCTCGCGCGGCGCCCATCCCGAGCCGCCGGATCATCGAAGATCCGCACGACGCGACGGTCCGGCCGATGGCGCTCTGCCCGCCTGGTCGGCGCGAAGAAATGTCCCGCCCAAGAACGGTGCGCCCGAATCCGAGGGTGTCCCGACAGCCGGGTGGTCGTTGGCCAGTCAGGACCAGCAGCTCGTCTCCGGTCAGACCGTGGCGGGCGACCTGTTGCGCGACGAAGTCGAACGTGCCGAGGCCCAGCGGGCGAACGGTCGCGCGGCCGAACGCAACGGGCGTGGTCGACGTGGCCGGTCGAAGCCCGAGCCGGATGACGTGTACGACGGTCTGACCGATGTGTACGAACCGTTCCCGACCGGTGACGTCCTGGACGACGACGAGGATTTCGACGGCGACGATGTCGATTCAGACCATTCGTTCGCCTCGCGCTTGTCTCCGAGACGCGCTCGCTCGCGGATCGCACGCAAGTCCGAATATGACGCCAATCGCCGACAGTGGATGATTCTCGGCGGTCAGAGCACCGGCGCCGCGGTCGCCGGAATGTTGCTGTTCAAGGGTTTCGAGCGCATGTGGGAAATGCTGCCCTGGGTGGCATTGTGCCTGGCGATGATCGTGATCCTTGGCCTGGTGGCGCTGGTGCGAATACTGCGGCGCACCGATGACATCCTCAGCACGGTGATAGCCGTCGTCGTCGGCATCTTTGTCACCCTGGGACCGCTAGCCTTTCTACTCAGTACGAACTGAGCAGGGAGCGGCTGTGGGGAACATCGGGCAGGCGGACGACACCAGAACGGCGAGCGCGGCCATGGGGCGCGCTCCCGATCCCGACGTGCGCACCGAACCGCATTCGCCGGTCGAGGCCGCCGGTGGATCCGGCGGTCAGCAGATCCTCGTCGGTCTCTCCACGGCCTCGGTATATCCGCAGAACACCGAGTCGGCATTCCGTTACGCGGCCGAAATCGGTTACGACGGTATCGAATTGATGGTCTGGGCCGAACCGGCCAGCCAGAGCATCGCCGCGATCCAGGCCTACTCCCGCAAATACGGGGTGCCGGTGCTGGCGATCCACGCACCGTGTCTGCTGATCTCGCAGCGGGTGTGGGGTTCGGATCCGGTGGCCAAACTGGAGCGCAGTGTGCGCACCGCCGAGGCGCTCGGCGCGGGCACCGTGGTTGTGCATCCGCCGTTCCGCTGGCAGCGCAGATATGCGCAGGGCTTCGCCGATCAGGTGGCCGAGTTGGAGGAGCACAGCCACGTCATCGTGGCGGTGGAGAATATGTTCCCCATGCGCGCGGACACCCTCTTCGGCCGCAAAACCGGCTCGGCGAAGCGGCTGGAGCGCCGCGGCGGACCCGGTCCCGGCGTGACGGCCTTCAGTCCGTCCTACGATCCGACCGATACCGGATTCCGGCACTACACCCTCGACATCTCACATACCGCGACCGCGGGCGCCGATCCGCTGGCGCTGGCCGCGCGGATGGGCACAGGCCTCGCGCACCTGCATCTCGCCGACGGCCGCGGTGCGGCGCACGACGAGCACCTGGTGCCGGGCGAGGGCACCCAGCCGTGTGTCGAACTGTGCGCGGCCATGCTGCGGTCGGGTTTCGCCGGTCACGCGGTCGCCGAGATCAATACCCAGAACGCGCGCACCACCCAGGGCCGCGCGGGCATGTTGACTCGCACGCTGGAGTTCGCCAGGACACATCTCAACGCACCCGCTCCGGCCCCGACACACGCCAGCCAGCTGTGACGCCGCACCGATCCGTCGGCAGAGGGGAATTCCGACCGCGAATCGCTTCGTTCTACGCTGTACGAAGGCCGCGTCTCGCCGACGCGGCCGTCCGACGACAGGAGTGACGATGCCGGAGCTGACCGCCGAACTCGAGCAGGCCATCGCGACGCACGCACCCTTCAGCCGGGTGTGCACCCTGACCGAACTACTGTCGGCCAACCCGGATAGCGGCCGCTATCTGGGCATTATCGACAAAATCTGGACCATCGGGCCGAAGGTGCACGGCGGCACCATGGTCGCGGCCAGTGCCGCCGCGGCCACCCGCTGGCTGCGCGCCTCCGATCCGGCCCTGGTCGCCATGGCGCCCATCGCGGCGAGCTCCGATTTCCTCGGCGCACCCGAGCCGGGCGAGGTCGAGTACGAGGTGCATATCCGCAAGGTCGGTCGCCAGATCTGCCTGGTCGATGTGAACCTGATCCAGAGCGGGCGCACGCTGGTGCGCACCGCGTTCACCTTCGGTCATCTCGACGATGCCGACCCGATCTACGCGCAGCAGCACGCCGATATGCCGATCGAGCCGCCCGCCGACGCCGTCGGCTACCGGGATTCCTCGATGGGCAAGGTCGTGCATGTGGCGCGCGGCGCCGACCTGTTCATCGACCGGGAGTGGGCCCGATTCCTCGACGGCGCGAAAGGTGAACCGCGCCTGCGGCTTTGGATGCGTCCGTTCGACGGCGACCGGCGGGATCCGGATATCGCCATGTACTTCGCGATCATGTCCGCCGATATGAGCCCGCCGGTCCCGGCGAACCTCGGCCAGTTCGGTTGGGCCCCCACGGTTCAGATGACCACCTACCTGCGCCGCCGCCCGGCCCCCGGCTGGCTGCGGATCATCGCGACCAGCCACGAGGTCGGCGAGCGCATGTTCGACGAGGATCAGCTGGTCCTCGACTCCACCGGCGCCGTCGTGGCACAGAGCCGTCAGCTCGCGCTGGTGCCGCAGCAGCGATAGCGCCGCCGCCGAGCCCGAATTTCCGCGGGCTAGCCTTGAGCCATGACGAGAGTTGCGGTGATCGGTGGCGGTCGCATCGGGGAGGCGTTGATCGCCGGATTGCTCGAATCCGGACGGGCGGTCAAGGATCTGGTCGTCGTCGAGACACATGCCGATCGGGCCGAACTCATCGCCGATCGCTTCGGCGTGCGGGTCACCGATTCGATCGCGGACGCGATCGTCGGCGCGGATGTCCTGGTCATCGCCGTCAAGCCGGGTGATGTGGATACGGTTCTGACCCAGCTGGGCAAGGCCGAACTCGACGCCGATCGCGATCAGATCCTGGTTTCGCTGGCGGCGGGTGTGCCGACGGCGCGGCTGGAGAACAAGCTGCCAGCCGGTTTCCCGGTGGTGCGGGTGATGCCGAATACCCCGATGCTGGTCGGCCAGGGCATGAGCGTGCTCGCGCCGGGCCGCTACGCACGGCCGGAACAGCTGGCCCAGGTGACCGAGCTGCTCGCCGCGGTCGGCAGGGTGGCGACCGTGACCGAGGCGCAGATGGATGCGGTGACCGCGGTCTCGGGTTCCGGACCCGCGTACTTCTTCCTGGTGGTCGAGGCGATGATCGATGCCGGTGTCGGGCTCGGCCTGACCCGCGACGTCGCCACCGAACTGGTGGTGCAGACCATGCTCGGCTCGGCCGCCCTGCTCGAGAGCTCCGGACAGACCGCCGCCGAGCTGCGCGCCGCCGTGACCTCACCGGCGGGCACAACCGCCGCCGCGGTGCGTGAACTGGAGCGCGGCGGGGTGCGCTCGGCCTTCCTCGAGGCTTTGCACGCGGCGAAGCACCGATCCGCCGAACAGGGGGCGAACGACGGTGCGGGCGGCAGCGCTTCCTGAGGCATTTCGGGCGGGCGTCGATCAAACACCGCGCGACTACGGGGTGACCGGTCGGTTCCCTGCGTGTAAACCGGATTTCTCACACCCGTCGCAGTAATCCCACTGGTCCCGCTAAGCTTCAAGGAGCACGTGCGTGTCTGTTCCGCCGGTGGGGAAGCCGGCGGCGCGGACGTGCCGGAGGTCAGTGGTGCGATGATGTCTAACAAGATGTCTGCGAATAGCTCAGGGACGTCGCCAGGAAGTTCCGGACCATCGGGTGGTCGGGCGGGTTCGCGGAGCCAAGGTGGTTCGGCGGCCCCAACGCAATCGGTGCTCGGCGGAGGTACTCAGTTCCTCACCGTCGCCGAGGTTGCGAATCTTATGCGGGTATCCAAGATGACGGTCTATCGGCTGGTGCACTCGGGTGAGTTGCCCGCCGTACGCGTGGGTCGCTCGTTCCGGGTGCATGCCAAGGCGGTGCACGACTATCTGGAGACGTCCTACTTCGACGCCGGATGAGGCGGTTTCATCAGCTCGAGGGTGTCCCGGTAGGATGAACCCTCGGTTCGTGTGCGCCTGTCGGCGGCACCGCTTTGTGGTGTCCGGTGCCAGCTGGCGGCGCGGACGCTGAAATAGGCGTACGTGATTGGCGTGCGCGCCGAGTAGAGAGAACGCGAGGACAACCCTATGGGTTCTGTGATCAAGAAGCGCCGCAAGCGCATGTCGAAGAAGAAGCACCGCAAGCTGCTTCGCCGCACGCGTGTTCAGCGGCGCAAACTCGGCAAGTGAGTCGCTGCGCGTTAGCTGAGAGGCCCGTCACCCAATGGTGGCGGGCTTTTCTTTTTGAAACAGAGAATTTTGAAAAGTTGCTCATGTATCAGGTGACTGAAGTCATGGTTAGAAGCTGGTTAATACCCTCTGCGCATCGGAGTCGACCGGCTACTCTGGTACCGCAGTAAACAGAATTGGGGGCTGTCACAGTTGGGATCCGGTGCGGTGGGTTCTGAGATAAGGGATGGACATACACCCCAAGTGGTGATGGTGACCGGTGCCAGCCGATTCTTCGGCGGCAACGTGGTCGCCCGTTTGGCCCAGGATCAGAACATCGAACGCATCCTGGCCGTCGACACCATGACCCCGAGTCGCGAGCTGCAACGGCGCATGGGCCGTGCCGAATTCGTTCGCGCCGATATTCGAAATCCGTTGATTCGCAAGGTGATCGGCGGCAATGCGGTCGACACCGTTGTGCACGCCGCGATGCTCACGCATCCACCGGCCGGTGGCGGCCGCGCGGTGATGAAGGATCTCAACGTTCTGGGCGCGATGCAGTTGCTCGCGGTCTGTCAGAAATCGCCCTCTGTTCGGCGCGTGGTGGTGCGCTCGACCTCCGCGGTCTATGGATGCAGCGCGAAGGACCCCGCCAAATTCACCGAAGAAATGAGCGCGCGAACCCCACCGAGTGGTTGGTTTGCCCGCGACATGATCGAAATCGAAGGATTCGTCCGCGGACTCGCGCGGCGGCGTCCCGATATCGCCGCTTCCATTTTGCGTTTGGCGCCCATTGTCGGCCCGCGATTGGCCGGGCGCGGTGTGCAATATCTGCGTTCACCGGTCGCGCCGACGGTGTTGGGCCGCGATGCCAGGTTGCAGTTGCTGCACGAGGAGGACGCCATCGCCGCGATGGCGCACGCGGCACGGCAGGCGCCCGGCGGCACCTACAACATCGCCGGGGACGGCGCACTGGTGTTATCGCAGGCGATCCGGCGTGCGGGCCGGATCGAGCTGCCGATCCCGTGGTTGGTCTTCCGCACCGCGGGACGCGCGCTGATGGGCCCGATCATGCGTGATTTCACCAGTGAGCAGATCGACTATTTCCATTTCGGTTGTGGTCTCGACACCACCCGCATGCGCACCGAACTCGGGTTCGTCCCGCGCTGGACAACGGTGCAGGCATTCGACGACTTCATCGGGGGCGCAGCGTCGCGGCCCGTCATCGATCCAGCGTGGATCGATGCCGCAGAACATAAACTGCTCGGCCTGCTCGGGGCCGGTACGGGAGCACATACATGAATGACGTAGCGAAAGTCATCCAACTCCACGATCTGAATATCGAAACCCGCCAGCGGACCACGCCGCGGCGCTGGCCCGAGCCGCTGACCGGCGAGGTCACACCGAGCAAGGTGGTGACGTCGCTGACCGAACGTCTCGCCGCCGCCGAACCCCCGGCTCCGCGTTCGGTGTCGGAGATGCTGCGCGGCGCCATCGGCAAGCAGATCCGCAACACCGCGGATTTCGCGCGCCGTCGGCTCACCGGTGACTACCAGATCGACGAATTCGGCTTCGATGAGCATCTGCTCGAGTCGTTGATACTGCCCGCGCTGCGGCCGCTCTCGGATTACTGGTTCCGGGTGCAGGTCAACGGAATCGAGAACATTCCGGAGGCGGGCGGCGCCCTGATCGTCGCCAACCACGCTGGCACCATCCCGCTCGACGGGCTGATGCTGCAACTGGCGATCCACGACCGGCATCCGAAGGAACGCGCACTACGCCTGCTAGCCGCCGACCTCGTCTTCGAGACGCCGGTGCTCGGTGTGCTCGCCCGCAAGGCCGGACACACTCTGGCCTGCCATCCGGATGCCGAAAGGCTTTTGCGCGCAGGCGAATTGACCGGTGTGTTCCCCGAGGGCTTCAAGGGCGTCGGCAAGCAGTTCACCGACCGCTACAAGCTGCAGCGCTTCGGTCGCGGTGGATTCGTCGCGGCGGCGGTGCGCACCGGAACGCCGATCATCCCGTGCTCGATCGTCGGCTCGGAGGAGATCTACCCGAAGCTGGCCGATATCAAGCCGCTGGCCCGGCTGCTCAATCTGCCGTACTTCCCGGTGACGCCGCTGTTCCCGCATCTGGGTCCGCTCGGTGCGCTGCCGCTGCCGTCGAAGTGGTACATCGAATTCGGCGAGCCCATCGCGACCACCGGCTACGAGGCCGAGGACGCGGACGATCCGATGACCATGTTCGAGGTCACCGACCAGGTCCGCGAGACCATTCAGCAGACCCTCTACAAGCTGCTCACCAAGCGCCGTAACCCGTTTACGGGCTAGTGCTCGCGGCGCCGGGTGACCGCCGCGGCGACCGCGCCACCGGCGGCGCCGAGAGCCAGCGCGGTCGGCACGCCGATCTTGGCCGCCTTGCGTCCGGTGCGGAAATCACGGATCTCCCAGCCGCGATTCTTGGCCACCTCGCGTAGGTCCGAATCCGGATTGATCGCCACCGCGGTGCCGACCAGTGACAGCATCGGCACATCGTTGTGACTGTCGGAGTAGGCCGTACAACGCTTGAGGTTCAAGCCCTCTCGGATCGCCAGCGTGCGCACCGCGTGCGCCTTGCCGAGTCCGTGCAGGATGTCGCCGACCAGTCGGCCGGTGAACTTTCCGTCGACGCTCTCGGCGACCGTGCCCAGCGCGCCGGTCAGTCCGAGCCGCTTCGCGATCACCTGCGCCAGCTCCACCGGCGTCGCGGTCACCAGCCAGACCTGCTGACCCGCGTCCAGGTGCATCTGCGCCAAAGCCCTTGTGCCGGGCCAGATCTTGTCGGCGATGATCTCGTCGTAGATCTCCTCGCCGAGGGCGGCCAGTTCGGCGGTCGGGCGGCCGGCGATGAATGCCAGCGCCTTCTCCCGGCCCGCGGCCATATCGGTGCTGTTCTCCTTGCCGGTGACCCGGAATTTCACCTGTTTCCAGGCGACGTCCACCAGATCGGAGGTCTTGAAGTATTTGCGCGCCGCCAAGCCGCGGGCGAAATGCACGATCGAGGCACCCTGCACCATGGTGTTGTCGACATCGAAGAATGCGGCCGCGGTCAGGTCACGCGGCACCTCGGGCCCGGCGGCCTCGATATCGGCTTCGGCGAGTTCGGCATCGTGCAGCGACAGCGCCGCCTCGGCACTGGCCTCACCGGCCAGATTGGCCCGCAGCTCTTCCTCGCTCGGGCCGAACGGGCTGCGAGAGATGCGCGCGAGCTGGTCCTGCAGACCCTGGCCGAGCCGACCCTGATTCCACCGCACGGGAAACTCACCGAACCGTCCCGCGATGAAACCTGCCCTTGCCACCTTCGATCGTTCCGGCACCAGTACCTCCGCCCGTCGCGCGAACCACAACCACATTAGCTGGCCGCGGTGACAGTAAGGCAGTACCGCGCGCTCCGATCAGGGCGTGGCGAGGGGATTTAATATCGGCCATGACCAATCCCACACATTCGGTGACGCTGTTGACGAGATCGGGCTGCGGGCTCTGCGTCATCGCGCTCGAGCAACTCCGGGCGATCTGCGCCGATTTCGATATCGAACCGGCCACCGTCGATGTCGACGAGGCCGCCGGAACCGACCCTGGCCTGCGCGCGGAGTACGGCGACCGGCTTCCCGTCGTGCTTTTGGACGGCCGTGAGCACAGCTATTTCGATGTCGACGAGCGCCGATTGCGGGCCGACTTGACTCGCTGAGCGATTGCTGATCCGGCCCGATTCCGCCGCGCTGCTGGTCGCGGCGGAAAATGAGGCCAAATTCACCGACTTTGTGAAGGGCTGCACAAGCGGTTACGGTGGTGGCACGCGACCCGCTCGCCGCGGCTGCGGATCCACCGCGTAATGAACCCAGCATTCCGAATACTTCGACCATGGCACCGGACCGCCCCGGGCCCGAGGTCGAACGACGAACCGGACCTCGCCGGAGGCCGGAACGAGGAGCCGACGACGTGACAGAGCAGCATGAGGCGCCGAACGGCGTCTCCGGCAGGGCTCTGCAGAAGGACATCCCGCAGGCCACCGTGGCGCGGCTGGCCACCTATCTCCGGGTCTTGGCCATGTTGGCCGACGACGGTGTTGCCATCGTATCGAGTGAGGAACTGGCTGTCGCGGCGGGTGTCAATTCGGCCAAGTTGCGCAAGGACCTTTCCTTCCTCGGCCCCAACGGTGTTCGGGGTGTCGGCTATGACGTCGCCAAGTTGCGCACCAGGATCGAGGATGTGCTCGGGCTGTCGCAGGGACATCGGGTGGTTCTGGTCGGCGCCGGAAATCTGGGCCGGGCCCTGGTGGGCTACGGCGGGTTCCGGCGGCGCGGTTTCACCGTGGTCGGCATGTTCGACAACCATCCCGAGGTGATCGGCCGCTCGGTCGCCGGTCTGGTGGTGCGCGATGTGGCCGATCTGGCCCCGGCCATCGATGCGTTGAAGCCGACCATCGCGGTGCTCACCGTGCCCGACGATGCGGCACAGGATGTCTGCGATCTGCTGGTCGCCTCCGGGATGCAGTCGATTCTGAGCTTTGCCCCGTGCGAACTGACCGCACCGGAGACGGTGGAGGTGCGCCGGGTCGATCTGGCGGTCGAGTTGCAGATGCTGTCGTTCGAGACCGCACGCAATGCGCCGCCGCTGGCCGAGGTCGCGCGTGCCGTTTCTTCCGGCCGCATCGCGCATCGCGCGCCCGCGCACACCGCTGCCGGACATCCGGCACTCAAGCACTCGACGACCTCGCATTCGGCAACGGAGCCATCCAGCAAGGGATCGGTGGTTACACCATGAGCGTTCTTTTGGTCGGGATTTCGCATCGCAGCGCGCCCGTCTCGATTCTGGAGAAGGTCGCGATCACCGACGCGGACCGGCCGAAACTGATCGATCGAATGCTCACCTCCAGCCATGTGTCCGAGGCGATGATCGTCTCCACCTGCAATCGGGTCGAGGTCTACGCCGTGGTGGACGCCTTCCACGGTGGTCTCGCCGAGGTCGGCGAACTGCTGACCAAACATTCGGGACTGCCGCTGCCGGACCTGACCAAGCACGCCTACGTCCGCTACAGCGAGGCCGCCGCCGAACACCTGTTCGCGGTGGCCAGCGGCCTGGATTCGATGGTGATCGGCGAGCAGCAGGTGCTCAGCCAGATCCGCGGCGCCTACGCCTCCGCCGATGCCCAGCAGGCGGTCGGGCGGACCCTGCACGAACTCGCGCAGCACGCACTGCGCGTCGGCAAGCGGGTGCATTCGGAGACCGGTATCGACCGGGCCGGTGCGTCGGTGGTTTCGGTGGCCCTTGATCGGTCGCAGCAGGTGCTCGGCCCGCTCGCCGGGCAGACCGCCGTGGTGCTCGGGGCCGGGGCGATGGGCGGACTCGCGGTGGCGCATCTGTCGCGGGCGGGCATCGGCCGCATCATCGTGGTGAATCGCACGTCGGCCCGAGCCAAGCGGCTAGCCGCGACCGCCCGCAGCAGTCACGGTGTCGAGGCGCATTCGATGGAACTGTCGCGCCTGACCGAAGCGATGGCGGCCGCGGATGTCGTCATCACCTGTACCGGCGCGGTAGGCGCGGTGGTGACGCTGGCCGATACCCACCGCGCACTCGCCGAACGCGAGCGCGCCAGCCAGGTGGAACGGCCGTTGGTGTTCTGCGATCTCGGCCTGCCGCGCGATGTCGAACACGCCGTCGCCGGACTGCCCGGTGTCACCGTCATCGATATCGAGACACTGCAGCGCGATCCGGCGGCCGGTGCGGCCGCCGACGACACCGCCGCCGCTCGCTCGATCGTCGCCGACGAACTCGCGAAATACCTTGCGGGCCAGCGCATGGCGGAGGTCACCCCGACCGTCGCCGCACTGCGCCAGCGCGCGGCCGAGGTGGTCGAGGCCGAATTGCTGCGCCTGGATTCCCGACTGCCCGGGCTGGCCGATCCGGAACGTGACGAGGTGGCGCGCACCGTCCGGCGCGTGGTGGACAAATTGCTCCACGCGCCGACGGTGCGCGTCAAACAGCTGGCCTCCACCCCGGGCGGCGATACCTACGCCGAGGCGCTTCGAGAATTGTTCGAGCTCAAACCCGGTGCGGCGCAAGCGGTCGCGGCTCCGATGGAGCTCAGTTCGATCAGCGACGAGCACACCGCGATCCGCTTTCTCGGCGATGTTTCGGCCGACCCGCAAGCGATCGTCGGCGGCAGCGAGATCGCACTGGCCGACGACTTCACCGCCGGACACCGCGGCGAAGAACAGGGGCAGACCGCATGACAGTTGTGCAGGAAGAGGAAAACGTGACCGCAGGCAGCATTCGCGTGCCGTGGCGGATCGGCACCAGAGGCAGTTTGCTCGCCGTCACTCAGGCGGGCACCATCCGCGACAACCTGATCGCGGCCGGACACGATGCGGAGCTGGTGGTCGTCAAGACCGCGGGCGATCTTTCCGCGGATCCGGTGCAGCAGATCGGTGTCGGCGTGTTCACCTCGGCACTGCGCGACGAACTGGCCGCCGGGAATATCGATATCGCGGTGCATTCGTACAAGGACCTGCCGACCGCGCAGGATCCGCGCTTCATCATCGCCGCCATCCCCCCGCGGGAGGATCCGCGTGACGCACTGGTGGCACGCGACGGTCTGGTGCTCGGTGAACTCCCCGCCGGCGCCAAGGTCGGCACCTCGGCGCCGCGCCGTGCGGCCCAATTGCGCGCGCTCGGGCTCGGTCTCGACATCGTGCCGCTGCGCGGCAACCTCGACACCCGGCTGCGCAAGGTCAGCGAGGGCGAGTTGGACGCGGTCGTGGTGGCCAGGGCCGGACTGGCCAGAATCGGTCGGCTCGACGCGGTCACCGAGGCGCTGGAGCCGGTGCAGATGTTGCCCGCGCCCGCACAGGGTGCGTTGGCGGTCGAATGCCGCAGCGATGACAGCGAACTGATCAAAGTGCTGACCGAACTCGACGATGCCGCGACGCGCGCGTCCGTCATCGCCGAACGGTCGCTGCTGGCCGAACTGGAGGCCGGTTGCACCGTGCCGATCGGCGCGATCGCCGAGGTCGTCGAATCACTCGACGATGACGGCAGAATTGTCGACGAACTCTCGTTGCGCGGTTGCGCGGCGGCCGTCGACGGCTCCGATGTATTACGAGCCTCCGTGGTCGGCGCTCCGGAGCGCGCCGCGGAGCTCGGCCGCGAGTTGGCCCGGGAACTGCTCGATCTGGGCGCCCGTGAACTGCTCAGGACGCCGGAAGCAGCGGTTGATCCGCCCACTGACTTTTCCAATTCCAGCCCAATGGAGAATAACCAATGAGCGAGCGCAGCGAGCGAATCAACAGCACAGCGCCCTCGGGCATGCCCGTGCCGAGCGCTAGCGAGGTATGGGCATGAGCCGAGCGCACAAGAAGCATCCAGGTCGGATCCTGTTTGTCGGGTCGGGGCCCGGCGACGCGGCACTGCTGACAGTGCGTGCGCGCGAGGTGCTGGGGCGGGCGACATTGGCATTCACCGATCCCGACGTCGACAAGGGCGTGCTCGGCCTGATCGGTATCGCGGTCGAGCCGGGCGAGGACGGTGAGCGTCCGGTGGACGTGCGGCCCGCGCTCGGCGACCCCGCCGAGGTGGCCAAGACGCTGATCGCCGAGGCCCGTGCCGGGCACGACGTGGTCCGGGTGGTCGCGGGTGATCCGCTGACGACCGATTCGGTGATCGCCGAGGTCAATGCGGTGACGCGTTCGCATATGGTCTTCGAGGTGCTGCCGGGGCTGCCCAATGGTTCCGCGGTGCCGAGTTTCGCCGGTATCGCGCTCGGCTCCGGGCACACCGAGGCCGATGTGCGCGGTGAGGTCGATTGGGCCGCACTGGCCGCCGCGCCCGGCCCGCTGGTGCTGTCGGCGACCTCGGGTCATCTGGCCGAGACCGCGAGTGCACTGGTCGAACACGGTATGGCTCCGCAGACCCCCGTCGCGGTGACGGTGCGCGGCACCACCCGCCAGCAGCGCACCATCGAGGCCACCCTGGCCACGCTCAACAGCGCGGCCTCCGAATTGGTCGGTCCGCTGGTGGTGACGATCGGCAAGGTGGTCGCGCAGCGGTCGAAGATGTCGTGGTGGGAGTCGCGGGCGCTGTACGGCTGGACCGTGCTGGTGCCGCGCACCAAGGATCAGGCCGCCGAGATGAGCGAGCGGCTGGTCACCCACGGCGCCATTCCGATGGAGGTGCCGACCATCGCGGTCGAGCCGCCGCGCAGTCCGGCGCAGATGGAGCGCGCGGTCAAGGGGCTGGTCGACGGCCGCTACCAGTGGGTGGTGTTCACCTCCACCAATGCGGTGCGCGCGGTCTGGGAGAAGTTCGCCGAATTCGGTTTGGACGCACGGGCCTTCTCGGGTGTGAAGATCGCCTGCGTCGGTGAGGCCACCGCGGATAGGGTGCGCTCGTTCGGCATCAACCCGGAGCTGGTGCCGAGCGGTGAACAGTCCTCCGAGGGCCTGCTCGCCGACTTCCCGCCCTACGACGATGTTTTCGACCCGGTGAACCGAGTCCTGTTGCCGCGCGCGGACATTGCCACCGAAACCCTGGCCGAAGGTCTGCGCGACCGCGGCTGGGAAATCGATGACGTGACGGCCTACCGCACGGTGCGCGCCTCGCCGCCACCCGCCGAGACCCGCGAGATGATCAAGACCGGTGGCTTCGACGCCGTGCTGTTCACCTCGTCCTCCACGGTCCGCAATCTGGTCGGCATCGCGGGTAAGCCGCACGCGCGCACCATCGTTGCGTGCATCGGCCCGAAGACCGCCGAGACGGCCATCGAATTCGGCCTGCGCGTGGATGTGCAGCCCGAGGTCGCCCAGGTCGGTCCGCTGGTCGAGGCGCTGGCCGAGCATGCGGCCCGCCTGCGCGCCGAGGGCCTGCTGCCCCCGCCGCGCAAGAAGAGCCGCCGCAGCCGCTAGATATCCGTTGGCCTACCCGGTTGTGCGGCGAAGGCGTCGCTCTTCGCCGCACAACCGGAGCCGCCGCAACCGTCGAGCTCCGTTGATCAGCGGCTGTAGCGCATCAGCGTCCGCACCAGACGGCAGGTGGTATCAGACGGCGGGCGGATATCGATGAGTTCGGCTGTGCGCCGGATCCTTTCGTTGCTGGCCTGGCTCGGCAGATAGATACCGGAATCCAGCAGGGCGATGGTCAGCCGCATCGCCTTGAGTCGCCGATTGTGCGAGATGTACCACTTGCGCGGCCGCCCCGCGGGCAGCGGCCGCTTCTGCAGCGGAACATAGGGCCGATCGATAACCTTCGACTTCGGTGCGGTGTTTGGCACGGTGGCGTCCTCCCGTCGCGATCGGGAACCCGGTGCGATTCCCTCGAACACGTCTTCGATTTTACTCCTGCCCACCGACAGAAAACGGCCGCTCACAAGGGCTTTCGCACGCTACGGTCAACCGCGCGGTGAGCCGGGCAAACCGCGTTCGAGCCGGAGTGTGTGTTGCCCGCCTGCGACATGGGTGGCCTGGTCGGGTGATTTGTGCCTGGGCGCGTTCAGAGTTCGTGGAGAAGTTCGAGCGCTCGCGGATGCCGCAGGGTGGCGGCATGCTCGAGCCAGTAGCGGGCGTCCTTGTGCGCCTGAGCTTTTGCCGCGACGGCTGCGGCCGGGTTGCCAACTGCACGATCACGCCCAATCCCGGCCGCGCGCCACTCTGCGCAGACCCCTCCCAATCGGAGTGTCGGCGCAGTGGCCTCGCGAATTCGGTCATCGCGTACTCCTGGCAAAATCCGGCCACTCCCACCATCATCAGCCCCTCGCACCGCACTCTTCGAGCAGCCGGTAAATCTCCGGCGACGGCCGGTGGCCCGCAGTGTCGCGCAGCGGGCTCCTCGACTCCTCGAGGCATCCTCAACGGGGATGACGTGGTGTCCCAGGATCGGCTGAAGCACGCCTGGGGTCCGCTGAATGTCTCCGTGCTGGGCCGGACGCCGAGCCGACAGAATCGCCCGCTCGATCCTGGCCCTATGCGGCGGCGGCCTCGGATATATGTCGGGGATCGGTCGGCGGCGGCCCGTTCGGTGGCGGAAAGATGCAGATGCGGCCGGGCTTCCCGGCGCGCTGATCCATTGGCGCACCCGCCGCTTGCGACTCGCATTCGGACCGGGCGTATCGTGCGGTTTATGACCGGATTGGACCGCCCGCGGCGGTTGCGCCGTACCCCCGCCCTGCGTCGTCTCGTGGCCGAAACAACTCTCGAGCCACGGCAATTGGTGCTGCCGATGTTCGTCGCCGACGGACTGGAGGAGCCGCGCGAGATCGGCTCCATGCCGGGCGTGCTGCAGCATTCGATGGATTCGCTGCGCAAGGCGGCGGTCGAGGCGGTCGCCGCGGGTGTGGGCGGGCTCATGCTCTTCGGTGTGCCGCTGTCCGAGGACAAGGACGCCACCGGCAGCAAGGCCAGCGATCCCGACGGCATCCTCAACCGGGGTCTGCGCGCGCTCGCGGACGAGGTCGGCGATTCGACGGTCGTCATGGCCGATACGTGTCTGGACGAGTTCACCGACCACGGGCACTGCGGCGTGCTGTCCGCGGACGGTGCCGTCGATAACGACGCCACCCTGCATCGCTATGTGGAGATGGCGCTCGCGCAGGCCGAAGCCGGTGCGGATCTGCTCGGTACCAGCGGCATGATGGACGGTCAGGTCGGCGCGATCCGGCGCGGCCTGGACGCGGTCGGGCGCACCGATACCGGCATCCTGGCCTACGCGGCGAAGTACGCCTCGGCGTTCTACGGTCCGTTCCGCGAGGCGGTCGCCTCCTCGCTGGAAGGGGATCGGCGCAGCTACCAGCAGGATCCGGCGAACCGCCGGGAGGCGATCCGGGAGCTGCAACTGGATCTGGCCGAGGGCGCGGACATCGTGATGGTCAAGCCCGCGATGTCGTATCTGGACATCCTGCGTGATGTCGCCGACCAATCGACGGTGCCGGTGGCCGCGTATCAGATCTCGGGCGAATACGCGATGATCACCGCCGCGGCCCAGCGCGGCTGGATCGACCGCCGCGCCGCCATCCTGGAATCGCTGATCGGTATCCGCCGGGCCGGCGCGGATATGGTGCTCACCTATTGGGCGACCGAGGCCGCGCACTGGCTGTCGTGACGAATCCGTCCAGACCCGAGGCTCCGGGTTCGGAGTCCGGCAGAACGAAGTCGTTCGAGTCGGAATCGTCGAGCCCGGAATCGCCCACATCGCAGCCATCCGGCTCCGAGTCGAGTCATCCGAATTCGCCGGAACACGAGTCGCTCGGTTCGAATCCGCACGAGTCGGATTCTCCGGGACCGGATTCCCCTGCGCCATTTTCGCAGTCAGCGTCGCCTGGACCGCAGGGCGTTCAGTCGCCAGAGGGGCTGGAGGTGTCCGGGGGGATTGATCCGAATCCTGCCGGTCAGAGTTCTGCCCCCGCAGAACCGCTCGGTTCGAGTACCGCAGGCGCGGATCCGTCGGGCGCGGACCCGCAGGGGGCGAACCCACCTGGGCCACAGGGGACTGAGTCGGCCGTACAGCCACAGACCGGCTCCGCCGTGCAGCCACAGGGGACGGAAGTGGCCGGGGCGCCCGGTTCGAGTCCGCAAGGTCCGAGTTCCCGATCACCGGGTGCGAGCCCCGCGGGTGCGCAATCGCTCGATCCAACGGCCGCGCATGCGCAATCGCCGGGTTTGTATCCGCAAGTCGGGTATCTGCCGGGTCCGTATCCACAGGGGCCGATTCCGCCCGGGGTGTATGGGCCGATGCCGTATCCGTCTGGGATGTATTCGCCGGGGCCGTACCCGGGCGGTCCGGTTGTCGGACCGCCGCAGCCGCGTCCGGAACCGCCGGAGGACATTCGGACGGCGCGGCAATTGTGGTGGGGTGTAATCGGATTCGGCGTTCTGCAGATGATCGGGTCGGTTGTCGCGGCGTTTCAGCAGCGCAAGGACTTCGCGCAGAAGATGTTCGACCAGGTGCATGTCAGTGATCCGAATTTCACGATGGCCGGTGCGGAGCTGATGGTTTCGTTGGCGTTCGTGGTCGCTGTGGTGATCGGGTTGGCGCTCGCCGCATTCGCTTTGTTGTTCGTGCATCAGCTCGTGCGCGGAAAGCTATGGGCGCGCACGCTTTTGACCGCCGTGGGTGTCTGGCTGGTGTTGGTCGCGGTCGGCACGCTGTTCGCGCTCGAGGCGGTGACCGGGGCGGCCTCGCTGGTGGCCGGTGCCGCGGCGATCGTGCAGGGCGTGCTGGCGGCGGGTGCGGTGTATCTGAGTCACCGTCCGGACTCGACCGCGTACTTCCAGATGAATCGCAGGTGAACGGCGGCTGGAGCGATCCGCGAGTTTGTCAAGAAATCGGCAGCATGTATCGTGAGGGTTGTCACAGAGGACATGGGAACCGGAAGTCATTTGTCACGCGTTGTCTTACGTTTTGTGAGTACGTCGACAAATTGGCTCCGGGAGATCGGAGGCATCGATGCGAGTGGTGATCCAACAGCCGCAGAGCATTCGACGAGATCTGCTCGTGCTGAGCCTGCTGATCCTGTTCGCATTGGTCACCGTCGCCGTGCTGCTGCTGCCCAGCGCGGTCGGCTGATCAGGAGCCGGATGTCGATTCCCGTCGCCGTGCTCGGCGCGACCGGGAGCATGGTGTGACGGCTTCCGAGGATGGCGCGACCGTCTTGTTCGCCGAACCGGGCGCGCGCTGGCGTTCGGTTGCCTATGGGCCGTTGCTGTGTCTGATCGTGCTGATTCTGGAATTGGTGACCGCCGACGAGGTGCACTGGTTCGCTCTCGGTTTCTGTGCCGCGCTGATCGCGGGTTTCGTTGTGTTGCAGGTGATCGCGGGGCAGCGGCATGTGAGCGTCGAGTTGACCTCCGCCACGCTGCGCGAGGGCACCGAGACCCTGCCGCTGGCGACCATCGATGCGGTGCTGCCGGAGCGGGACGAGGACTCCTGGGATGATGAGGACTGGGAATCGGCGCGTTCGCTCGGCGAATTGAGCGGAGTGCCACGCCGACGCAAGGGCATCGGGCTGCGACTGGTCGGTGGTGAACTGGTGCAGGCCTGGGCGAAGGATCACCGCGGACTGCGGGCGGCACTCATCGAAGCGCTCGGCGGGACCGATGCCGACCCGAAGACGCGGACCGAGGAAACCGAAGACAGCGAGAAAGGAGCGGAACGTTGACGCGCTTGATCGCGCTGGGTGACCGGATGCTTCCGGCGTTGGTCGAGTTGACGCTCGCGCTCGGCTGTGCGGTTCTCGCGGTGGTGAGCTGGCGCAACGGACTGATCACCACCACCTTCGCACCGTCGGGCGACGTGCCCGGCTTCCATGCCACCCGCTACAGCGCTCCGTGGTTGGTGCTGGCCGCTTTCCTGGTCATGGTCGCGGGTGTGCTCGCGATCGATGCCGTCGCGCGCACGGTGCGTGCCGCGCGTTCGCGCTGAACCAGGGCAATCACCGGCGTTTCGCATCGCCTCGGCTGTTTGGTCGCGAATTTCGCGGGAACATCGCAGGCATGCTGCCGACAATCCCATCGTTCTCGCCGCTGAATCTGCTGCCGGTCTCGTTGGCCTGTCTGCTCACCACCGGGCTCGCCCTCTTCTGCCTGGGCGCCACCACCTAGCGGCTCGCGCGGCCGATCCGAGCCGTGCCCTGGCGCATCGGCCGCGACTGCACTAGCGTGCAAGTGCCGCAGCCGCGAGGTGCATCGGTCGGCATTCAGTGAATACTGTTGTGGCCGTTATGCTTTCGGCCGGTATCCGAAATGTGTCGACTGGGAGAAATGCTTGTGATTCGTTTTGCCGGGAAAGTGTGCGCTGCGGTCGTCGTGGCGGCCGCGATCGGTGCGGCGCCCGCATGGGCCGCGCCGGGACTGCCGCTGGAGCCCGCCGCCCAGACCGACACTCAGACCGAGGTGTCCCAGCCCGCGCCGATCTTCGTGCCCGATTCGGGTTCGGCGGGTGTGTACAACAACTTCATGTGCCAGCTGCACACCATCTCGGCCTCGGCGCCGTGCATGTACACCTGAGTTCACCCACTCAGGCGCCTAGTTCCAACTCTGATAAACGTCCAACGTCCGGCCGTCCCTGGTGCCCGGCGCGTTGACGTACACGGTGACGGTGCCGTCCGGATGACTGGCGGCCTCCATGATGACCTGGCGCAATGAGGCGTGCACTCCACCGTTCTCATCGCGGTAGATCTCGGTGTCGCTCTTCAGTCCCGCGCCGATCCGGTTGAGCGGCACCACCATGGTGACCAATGCGGGCAGTGGTCCGCCGCCGAGCGCCGCGGTCTCCGCGTGATCCAGATGCAGCCCGATCCGGTCGGGCTGGCCGACCGGATCCGCGGCGGCCGCGGTCCCGGTGCCGAAGGTGACGGCGGCGGCGAGCGCGGCGAAGAGCGTGGCGCTGATGACGGCGAACCGCATTGGACCCTCCCGATGGGCTAGATGGTGCGACGACGCACCGAGATTACGCATCGGTAATCGGTCAGCGACCGATATCGGCCACAACCATGATCGGCGTGTTGCGTCGAAGAGACCGCGGTGCGTGCGGTCTGCGTCACTCGACTACACCCTGTCGTCGACTCGTTCCAATCGGGCTGAGACACTGGACGTCGTGAGTTCTTCTCCGCGCGCGACCAGGGCATCGGTGCCGGTCTCGGCTCAGCTCTTCGACCGGGCCGCTTCGGTGATTCCGGGTGGTGTGAATTCGCCGGTGCGGGCCTTCAAGTCCGTCGGCGGCACACCGCGATTCATCGCATCGGCCAAGGGCTACACACTCATCGATGTCGACGGCAACGAATATGTCGACCTGGTGTGTTCCTGGGGTCCGATGATTCTCGGCCACGCGCATCCCGAGGTGGTCGAGGCGGTGCAGCGCGCGGCCGTCGGCGGATTGTCCTTCGGTGCGCCGACCGAGGCCGAGATCGAACTCGCCGAGCTGATCGCCGAACGGATGGCGCCGGTGGACCGGGTCCGCCTGGTCAACTCCGGCACCGAGGCGACCATGAGCGCGGTCCGACTGGCCCGCGGCTACACCGGTCGCGCCAAGATCATCAAGTTCTCGGGTTGCTACCACGGCCATGTGGACGCGCTGCTCGCCGACGCCGGATCCGGCGTCGCGACGCTCGGCCTACCGACCTCGCCCGGTGTCACCGGTGCGCAGGCGGGCGACACCATCGTGCTGCCGTACAACGACATCGATGCCGTCGCCGCCGCCTTCGCCGCGCATCCGGGTGAAATCGCGTGTGTGATCACCGAGGCGGCCGCGGGCAATATGGGCGCGGTCGCGCCGCTGCCCGGTTTCAACGAGGGCCTGCGCAAGCTGACCGCCGATGATGGCGCGCTGCTGATCATGGACGAGGTGATGACCGGATTCCGGGTGAGCCGGTCCGGCTGGTTCGGCCGCGACGGTGTCGCCGGTGACCTCTACACCTTCGGCAAGGTGATGAGCGGCGGTCTGCCTGCCGCCGCATTCGGCGGCCGCGCCGAGATCATGAATCACCTTGCGCCGCTTGGACCGGTGTATCAGGCGGGCACCCTGTCCGGTAACCCGGTCGCCGTCGCCGCGGGGCTCGCCTCGCTGCGTGCGGCCGATGACGCGGTGTACGCCGCACTCGATCGCAATGCCGAGCGACTGGGTGGTTTGTTCACCGAGGCACTCGGTGCCGCGGGGGTCGAGCATCAGGTCCAGTTCGCGGGCAATATGGTGAGCGTGTTCTTCGCCGACCGTCCGGTCACCGACTACGCCGCCGCCAAAGCCAGCCAGACCTGGCGTTTCCCCGCTTTCTTCCACGCACTGCTCGACAGCGGTGTGTACGCGCCGCCGAGCGCGTTCGAGGCATGGTTCGTCTCCGCGGCGCTCGACGAGGACGCATTCGACCGTATCGCCGCCGCCCTGCCCGCCGCCGCACATGCGGCCGCGGCCGCCACCCCCGAAGGATCCCGCGCGTGAGTTCCGACCAGCCAGATTCAGAAATGCGCGAACTACCAGATACCCCTGTCGACAGCGCGGAAGCCGCTGTCACATCCGATGCCGGTGCGCCCGAGCAGTCGAGCGCCATTGACGAATCCGGCGTTGTCGCCGACGACACCGTCGAGACCATCGTGCATGTGCTGCGGCACGGCGAGGTGCACAATCCGAAGGGCATTCTCTACGGTCGCCTGCCCGGATTCAGCCTGTCGGTGACCGGTCGGTCGCAGGCCGGTGCGGTCGCGCGATCGCTGGCCGATCACGACATCGCGCTGGTGATCGCCTCGCCGCTGCAGCGTGCGCAGGAGACCGCGGAGCCGATCGCGCGCCAGCACGGGCTGCTCGTGCGCACCGACGAGAACCTGATCGAGGCCGGTAATACCTTCGAGGGCCTGCGGGTTTCGGTCGGCGACGGTGCGCTGCGCAAGCCGAGGCACTGGTGGAAGTTGCGCGATCCGTTCACCCCGTCCTGGGGCGAGCCGTATCTGCAGATCGCGCACCGCATGCTGGCCGCGGTCAATAAGGCCAGGGTCGAGGCGGCCGGACACGAGGCGGTGCTGGTTTCGCATCAGCTGCCGGTCTGGACGCTGCGGCGGTTCCTGCAGGGCCAGCGGCTCTGGCACGATCCGCGGCATCGGCAGTGCTCGCTCGCCTCGCTGACCTCGCTGGTCTACCAGGGCGACACCCTCGTCGACATCGTCTACTCCGAGCCCGCAGGCGGTTCGGATCCCACGGTGCACGGCGCATGAGAACTTCTTCCCGGCCGTCGGCCCGGCGTTTCGCGCCGGTCCTGCTCGCGTGCGTGGCCCTGGTGGTCGCGCTCGCGGGTTGTTCGACCGGGAAGGATGCGGTGGCCTCCGGCGGTACGTTCGAATTCGTCTCGCCCGGCGGCAAAACCGATATTTTCTACGATCCGCCCGCCGCGCGTGGCACCGTCGGCAAGCTCGCCGGGCCGGATCTGATGACCTCGGGCAAGACCACCTCGGTCGCCGACTTCCCGGACAAGGTGGTCGTGCTCAATCTGTGGGGGCAGTGGTGCGGGCCGTGCCGTGCCGAGGCGCCCGCGCTCGAAAAGGTCTTCGAGGCAACCAAGGACAGGGGCGTCGTGTTTCTCGGCATCAATGTCCGTGATTTCCAGCAGGACAAGGCGCAGGACTTCGTCGTGGACAACAAGGTCGGTTATCCGTCCGTCTACGACCCGTCCATGCGCACCCTGCTCGCGCTCGGCGGCAACTTCCCGACCAGTGTCATTCCCACCACGCTTGTGCTGGATCGGCAACATCGGGTCGCCGCTGTCTTCCTCCGCTCGCTCTTGGCGGAAGACCTCCAACCAGTTGTCGAACGCATTGCGGCGGAAGGTTCGCAGTGACCCGTTCGGCCCATGCCCAGATCACGTCCCGCTCGATAGCGAGCGGTAGGAAGGTGCAATCGTGAATCGCGATCGCCGTACTCGTAGCCCGCGTGCCTGTCGCCCGCGGCAGGCCGCCCGTCTCGTTCGCGGTGTCTGGACGGTCGATGACCGGTGGGTCGGCGTTGCCGCCGTACCGCGCAGCGCCGCAGCCGATTCCATGATGGATTTCGCCCCGGAAGCCGCCCCGGTGCCCGAGCGAGCTGATCGGCCCCCGGTGGAGTCCGACTGATGGTGCTTGCCGCAGTAGGTGATTCGTTCCAGCAGACGGCGGCGACGGGGCCGCTGTTATTGGCGCTCGGTGCGTGCGTACTGGCCGGACTGGTCTCGTTCGCCTCGCCGTGTGTGGTGCCGCTGGTGCCGGGTTACCTGTCCTATCTGGCCGGGCTGGTCGGCGCCGAGGCGCCGCCCGCCACCGCTGCGCAGGCCAAAAGCCTTGGCGGCACAGTGGTTTCGGTCGATCGGGCTGCGGCACGTACGGGTCGGATCCGAGTCGCCGGTGCGGCCGGTCTGTTCGTCGCGGGCTTCACCGTGGTGTTCGTGCTCGCCACCGCAACGGTTTTCGGCGTCATCCAGACCTTGAACGTCAATCGTGAACTGCTGCAACGGGTCGGCGGTGTGGTCACCATCCTGATGGGTCTGGTGTTCATCGGTCTGGTCCCCGCGTTGCAGCGCGATACACGGATGGAGCCGCGCAGGCTCACCAGTGTTCTGGGCGCTCCGCTGCTCGGCGCGGTCTTCGCACTCGGCTGGACGCCGTGTCTCGGGCCGACGCTGTCCGGGGTGATGGCGGTTTCGGCCGGAACCGAGGGCACGACGGCCGTGCGCGGGGTTGCGCTGATCGTCGCCTACTGCCTCGGCCTCGGACTGCCGTTCGTGATCCTGGCCTTCGGGTCGGCGAGTGCGTTGCGCGGGGTCGGCTGGCTGCGGCGCAATTCGCGCACCATTCAGGTCATCGGGGGCATATTGCTCGTCGCGGTCGGTGTCGCGTTGGTCACGGGGGCGTGGGATCAGTTCGTCGCCTGGGTGCGCGACGGTTTCGTTTCCGGGGTGACGCTGCCGATATGACCGTGATCGACCGACCCGAGGCGTCGGTGACGCCGCCGAAGCAGTCCCTGGTCGGGCGGGCCTTGGCGCTCGTGCGCAATGCCTGGCGCGGGCTGACCAGTATGCGCACCGCGCTGGTATTGCTGTTCCTGCTGGCCCTGGGTGCGATTCCTGGTGCGCTGCTGCCGCAGCGAAATCTCAACGAGGGCAAGGTCGATCAGTACATCGCCGACCGCCCGACGCTCGGCCCGTGGATGGACCGGTTCCAGCTGTTCGACGTGTTCTCCAGCTTCTGGTTCACGGCAATCTATGCACTGCTGTTCATTTCGCTCGTCGGCTGCATTCTGCCGCGCTGCCTCGATCACTATCGCGCACTGCGCACGCCGCCGGTTCGGGTGCCGCGCAACCTGTCTCGGCTGCCGCATCACTACTCCGAGACGATCGACGGTACCCCGGACGCTGTGCTCGAGCACGCTCGAAAGGAGTTGCGCGGCTGGCGGACCGAGGTGCGCGAGGGCACTCGCGAAGGTGAGATCACCCTCTCCGCGGAGAAGGGTTATACCCGCGAACTCGGCAACCTCGTCTTCCATCTGGCCCTGGTCGGACTGCTCGTCGCCATCGCGGTCGGCAAGCTGTTCGGTTACGAGGGCAGCGTGATCGTCATCGCGAACAACGGTCCCGGCTTCTGCACCACCTCGCCCGCCGTCTTCGACTCGTTCAAGGCGGGCAATATCAACGACGGCACCGGTATGGCGCCATTGTGTGTGCGGGTCAAGGACTTCGAGGCCGACTACCTGCAGAACGGCCAGGCCGAGATGTTCACCTCGCATATCGAATACCAGGCTGGTGGCGATCTGCGCAGCGATACCTGGCGCGATGCGCAGGTCCAGGTGAATCATCCGCTGCGGGTCTCGGGGGACCGGTTGTATCTGCAGGGCCACGGTTACGCGCCGACGTTCACGGTGACCTTCCCGAATGGCCAGACCCGAACCGAGACCGTGCAATGGCGGCCCGACAATGCGCAGACCTTCCTGTCCAGCGGTGTGCTGCGGATCGATCCGCCCGGCGGCATGTACGCGACCGACGAAGAGCGCCGCAAGAACCAGATCGCCATCGAGGGCCTGTTCGCGCCGACCGCGCTGCTGCACGGCAGCCTGCTGACCTCGTCGTTCCCGACCATGAACGATCCGGCCGTCGCGGTGGACATCTATCGCGGCGATACCGGTCTCGATACCGGTAAGCCGCAGTCGCTGTTCGCGCTGGATCCGGAGCAGGTCAAGCAGGGACGACTGACCAAGGAGGCCAGGGTCAACCTGCGTCCCGGCGAGTCGTCGACCCTGCCCAATGGCACCAAGGTCACCTTCGACGGTGCGCAGGAATTCGTGAATCTGCAGGTATCGCACGATCCGGCGCAGCAGTGGGTGCTGGTGAGCGCGCTGGCCATGATGGCCGGGTTGCTGGTGTCGCTGCTGGTGAAGCGGCGACGCATCTGGATCCGCGGCTACCCGGCCGGTGACGAAGCGGGTACCGTTGACAAACGACGCACCGTAGTAGAGATGGGCGGGCTCGCCAGAACCGATCAGGCGGGCTGGGGCAGCGAATTCGATCGCCTGCGCAAGCGCCTGCTCGATGACCGATCCGCCACGGGAGAGTGACCATGCCGATCGACGAGACCATCGCCCAGTACAGCGATCTCGCCTTCAAATCGGCGATCGTCGTGTACGCGCTGGTGCTGGTGCTGCTGATCGTGCAGTACGCGGCGGCGCGGACGCAGCAGGTCGTCGCGCGCGAACTGGTGACCGCGGGCGGCGGTTCCGATCGTCCCGCCGGACCAGGCCGGGTCCATACGCCGCAGGCCAAGCCGTTCGCCGAGCGCGCGGGCAATATGGCGTTCTCGGTGCTGTTCGTGGCCATCGCCCTGCATGTGACCTCGATCGTGTTGCGCGGCTTCGCGACCCACCGCTTTCCGCTCGGCAATATGTACGAATTCGTCACCATGGCGACCGCCGCGGCCGCCGTGGTCGGCATGGTGTTCCTGCGTGAACAGCGCTATCGCTCGATGTGGGTCTTCCTGCTCGTCCCGATCCTGATCCTGCTGTTCCTGGCCGGTACGGTCCTCTACGCCGACGCGGCACCCGTTGTGCCCGCACTGAAGTCGTTCTGGCTGCCCATTCACGTCACCATCGTCAGCATCGGCAGCGGCGTCTTCCTGGTCTCAGGCATAGCCAGCCTGCTGTTCCTCTACCGCCTGCGTCAGCCCGAAGGCGCCGAATCCGACAACATCCTCGGCACCATCGCCCGCCGCCTCCCCGACGCCCGCACCCTCGACCGTCTGGCCTACAAGACGACGATCATCGGCTTCCCTTTGTTCGGT
Organism: Nocardia sp. CA-135398; assembly: GCF_050955845.1. Lineage (NCBI taxonomy): Bacteria > Bacillati > Actinomycetota > Actinomycetes > Mycobacteriales > Nocardiaceae > Nocardia > Nocardia sp. CA-135398. Next base: position 955,266 of record NZ_CP192084.1, read on the forward strand.
GCCGGTGTCATCCTCGGCGCCATCTGGGCCGAAGCCGCCTGGGGCCGCTTCTGGGGCTGGGACCCGAAGGAAACCTGCTCCTTCATAGCCTGGGTGTTGTACGCCGCCTACCTGCACGCCCGCGCCACCTCGGGTTGGCGCGACACCAAGGCCGCCTACATCAACATCGCCGGTTTCGTCGCGATGCTCTTCAATCTCTTCATCATCAACATCGTGATCAGCGGGCTGCACTCTTACGCCGGGCTGAACTGAGGGTCGAAAAAGGTCGCGGGTAGGACATGGCGTCGTCGAAGTCGACATCGTCGATGCGGAGGCCAGCCTGCGATCCGAAGCTCGACGACTGCGCCTGGCGATAACTCACGACACCGACGGGACGGCTGAACACTCGGTGTGACGAATTGTCGGCTCCATGTGCGCTCGGCGAATCTATGGCTGAGCCTTGTGCGGTGGGTGACACGCCCCGCAGCCTGAACGAGCCGGGCTGATGTCCCACTATGCTTGCCAAATATTAGCTATGTGGGTCTGTTCGTGCGATTTCGCCGCCGATGTACATCCGATTCGAAACGGGATCAGATATGCGACCTCGATTCGTTGTTATCGCGACCGGTGTGGTCGCGGCAGTCCTGGCCGTGGTTGTGTGGCCCGGCGCCGAGCCGAGCCGAGCCCAAGCGCCCGGTGCGGACGTATCCGGTGCCGGGATTCATGTGACGACCTCGGTGGAGAGGGTCGCAGTGGACCCACCGGGCGACCGGATGCCGAACTTCCTCATGACCTTCGCGCATGCCGCCCAGCTATCCGGCGACTACTCGCTGAACGTGCAGGGCGATGGAATAACGTCCGGCCAGGCCGTCGCGGGGTACCTCCTCGGCTGCGCGCTCAGTGTGGACAATGGCTTCACCGTCGGAATCGATCCCAATCAAGGGCTGTTGGCGAGTATTTCCCCCGAATTCAGCCAGCAGAACGCTGCCGCCAGACTGTCGAGTGCGACTGCGACGCCGGGGTCCACACCGCCGCGTGCCAGCACCACATCCCCTAGTGCCACCGCGAGTGCCGCTACGACCACCGCGAGTGCCGCTACCACCACTGCGAGTGCTGCTACCACCACCGCGAGTGCTGCTACGACCTCTCCGGATGCCGCTACGACCTCCGCGAGCGCCGACACCACATCCCCGAGTGCCTCGGCCCCCAGCGCGAGCCTCGGACCGACCGTCGGCGGGACCCTTGGTTTGACACAGGTCCTGGAAGCCACCTTGGCACCGGGCCAGATCACCACTGTCACGACCGTCACGGTCAACCTGGACGACAAGACCGTTTTCCCGTACCACTTCATCTTCAACAACGCCGCGTTGAACGTCGGCCAGTGTGCCTCACCGGTATCGGCCGTCCCCTTCGTCACCGCCACGGTGAGTACCGCGTTGGAGACGGTGCAGACCTCCGCCTACGGCAGCCAGTTCACCTTCTGATCCATCCGGGACCTGACTCGGAATCGCCGCACAGTCGGCCCCTGTCAGCGTCCCTCGCGCCCCATGGCCACGAGTTCTATCGCATGCGTGCGCATTTCGGCGTTCAGCGGGCCGAACGCGGTCACCTACCGATCGGTCACGCCGGTCTGGGCGCGTAGTCGCGTGCCGTGCGGCGTGACCGTGCTGATCGAGGACCCCCCACGAGCCCGAGGCAGGCAGCGACGTGGTCGACAGTTTCCCGTGGACTGCGGCGTGGCGAACGCTGATCGATCACCCATCGGCCCTCGATGGCCGAATAGTGCGACTTACAAGCGGCGGACGCAGACTACGAATTGGCGTTGCTGGTAGACGATTCCGCGGTCGCTGGAGGAGCAGACGTTCACGTTGCTGGTGTTTTGTTTGATGTCGACGACACGGACCGCGTTGGGGACGCCTTTGGTGTTGCAGTCGAGGCGTTTGGGGTTGTCCTTGTTCGGGTCCATGCAGCCGCCGACTACCCAGTCGATGTCGAGGCAGAGCGATGCACGATTGACGCCGCGCAGGGTGTCGTTGAGGGAGCGGTCGGCGTCGGCGGGGCAGGCGGCGTTTTCGGCGGCCTTATCGATGACCTTGTAGTTGGAGGTCGCGCTACCGCAGGCGGCCTTGCCGAGGGTGGGATTGTCTCCGCTGCCACCGATCTCGACGCAGTCACCGACGTCGACCTTCAGGCCGCCCGCGATCTTGTCGAAGGTGCTGCGGATGGCGGAGGTGGTCGGCGGCGCCTCGGGGGTCGTCAGCGGCAGTTCGGGGAACGACGGTTCCGGCGAGGTGGTCGGCGCGACATCGTTCTGGGCCGCGGGTGAGGGGCTGCTCGTGGTGGACTTGTCGTTGCTCAGCGACATCGCCGCCACCGCAACGACGGCCGCGGCGAGCGCAGTTACAGCTATGAAGACCGTCAAGGTGAGACCCGCACGGACACGTTGACGTGACACCTGTGACGTTCCTCCAGGGCTGTTCGAACTCGCGCGCCGAGATACGAAGTTGAAAATTGCAATGTTTAGAGATCACGTCATGCCTACACCATCAGAGGTGTGCGCGTCGAGTCAGCCATTTTCGAGGATAAAAAGGATACTTCTGTGAAATGATCATGGGTCGGATGCTGGCGTAACAATCGAATAACGATAGCCGTCAGGGGTTTCCCAAATGCCGTGCGGGGCAACAAGCTACGTGGCGCTAGACGCGTCAACCGGCTACCGGGGCCGGTGCTTGTCAGAAGGAAACCTTGATGAAGTTCGGCACGTTCGCCGTCACCCTCATATCCATCGCCGCTGTGGGAATCGCGGCGGGTACCGCGAATGCGAAGCCAGCGGAAGTTGCCAAAGAGGTGTCGGCCTCCGGCGTCGAGCAGGGAATCGCTTACCACACAGTGGCTTCCGAAATCTCGGACGGACATCGGGACCGCGTTCTGACCACCGAGGTCGACAGCGGCAAGTTCGAACTCGCCGAGAACGGCACCAAGGTCTTGCTGAAATCCGATGAGGGCACTGTTGTGTCGGAAGTCCCCTTGACCTACGAGCTCTCCGGCACGAAGGTCGCGGTCGACCAGACGATCTCCGAAAACGGCCGAACCCTCGCCCTCACACCGAAATTGACCGCCAAGAACATCGGCGAGATGCAGCCGGTCAACTCCATGGCCCGCCTGACCGATGAAATCAACAAGAACATCGTCGGCGTGGTCCTCGGCGGCGTCCTCGGCCTGATCATCGGCGCCATCGTCGGCGTCTTCTTCTTCAGCCTCATCACCGGCCCCATCGGCGCGGTAATCGGCGCCATCGCCGGCGGCTACATCATGGGCGGACAGTCCTTCATGGACGCCCTGATGGCCGTCATCAACGGCGAGCCGTGATCGTTTGAGCTGTCGCAAACCTGGTGACTACCTCGCACAGGCTCTACCTTGTGCGAGGTAGTCAAAGGGTATGCGTGACGCCCATTGTCTATGCGCGAGTGGAGGATTCGGCTGGTTGGCAGCCGCTCAACCGCCCTATCGCCCCACCCGCTGAGAGACTCCGCGAATCAGCGAACCGGCACAACCGATTCAGCGCTCGGCAGACCCATCGCCATCGCGATGCTGGCGCGAAAGGCGCCAGAGGAATTCGGGGTCGTCGTCGGGCCCCATGATGCGCTTGCGTTGCGGTGAACGCGTGGGCGGTCCGGCTGTCTTATCGGGGCCGAACGCCTTCCAGCACAACACCGCGACTGCCACGACTGCGATGAGTGCCAACAGGTACGTCACGTCGCTCACCTCCTGCTAACGAGGGTAGTCGCGTGCGTAGCCTTCGGACACCGCAGACACGAAATTGGTGGGTGCGGGCCCCTGGACAGTGACATCGAGCTCACCGCGATGGGCCCGCGGACCATGATCAGCGTGCGGTCGCCTCGGTGGTCAGCGACTTCAGCAGCTGGAGTACCTCGGATTCGCGGAACCGGCGATGCCCGCCCGGTGTGCGCAGCGATCCGAGGCGCCCGGCGTGGGCCCAGCGGGTGACGGTCTTCGGATCGACGTGGAACATGGCGGCTACTTGGCCCGGTGTCAGCAGGGTGTCCTGGCCGCCGACGGTGATCGCAGTCATAGCAAACCTCTCCGTTCTCGACAGTTCCCTCATCAGATGGCGCCATCGTTGCACTGCGACCCCTAGGTACTCGAACCACCTACAGTTGGTAAAGAGGAAGTAATAGACAAAACGGATACGGGTCCTGGTCAGGCGCGGTCCGACGCAGTCTGTCCCCTGGTCCCTCGCGCTCCGCCGCGCGTCGGCGAGGCCAGCGCTTACCTCGATCGGAGGTATCGCCGAGGGTGGGCACAGCTTCGCATAGGCTGGACCGCGTGAGTGAGGCAACGCCACCGAAGGGTGAACCCGAACAGCAAACCGCTGGCGTCGGCTCGCGGCTGGCCCGCAATCTGGCGCTGTACACGCTCGCCAGGCTCGGGCTGGTCGTCGTCATCACCGCCGCGATCGTCGGCGTCGCCCGGCTCGTCTCGGTGGAGATCCCGCTGGTGGTCGCGGCCCTGTTCGCGTTGATCATCGCGATGCCGCTGTCGCTGACGCTGTTCAAGAAGTTGCGCGCTCGGGTCAACGAGGACATCGCGGTCGTCGATGCGAAGCGGCGCCAGGACAAGGCCCAGTTGCGTGCCCGGCTGCGTGGTGACGACGACTCGACCGGGGCGGCCTCGTGAAGTACTGCGATCGCAGTACGCCACGCGCCTGGGTCGACAATGCCGTGCGGCTCATCGAGGCCGATACGCAGCGCAGCGCCGACACCCATCTGATCCGGTATCCGCTGCCCGGCTCCTGGCGCGTCCAGCTGTATCTGAAGGACGAATCGACCCACATCACCGGCAGCCTCAAGCATCGGCTTGCGCGGTCGCTATTCCTGTACGCGATCTGCAACGGCTGGGTCACCGAGGGCACGACGGTGGTCGAGGCGTCCTCCGGTTCGACCGCGGTCAGCGAGGCGTACTTCGCCAAACTGCTCGGCCTGGATTTCGTCGCGGTGATGCCAGCGAGTACCTCGCCGCAGAAGATCGAGTTGATCGAAGCCCACGGCGGCCGTTGCCATTTCGTGCAGCGCCCGCCGGATATGTACACCGAGGCAGCGCGGCTGGCCGCCGAATGCGGTGGTCACTTCATGGATCAGTTCACCCATGCCGAGCGCGCCACCGACTGGCGCGGCAATAACAACATCGCCGAATCCATTTTCGAGCAAATGGAATTGGAGACGCATCCGGTGCCGGACTGGATCGTGGTCGGTGCGGGCACCGGCGGCACCAGCGCCACCATCGGCCGCTACATCCGCTATCACCACTACCCGTCGAAGCTGGCCGTGGTCGACCCGGAGAACTCCGCGTTCTACGGCGGCTACGAAACGGCCGATGCCGGATATCAGACCGGAATGCCTTCGCGCATAGAGGGAATCGGCCGCCCGCGGGTCGAGCCGTCGTTCATCGGTCAGGTGGTGGATCGGATGATCGAGGTGCCCGATGCCGCATCGATCGCCACCGCACGACTCGCGAGCCGGGTGATCGGCCGCCGCGTCGGCGGTTCCACCGGAACCAATCTGTGGGGCGCGTTCGCACTCATCGCCGAGATGATCGCCGCCGGTCGTTCCGGCAGTGTGGTAACGCTGCTCTGTGACGGCGGAGACCGTTATGCCGGAACGTATTTCGATGACGCATGGGTGCAGGCGCAGGGCATGAATCTCACCGAACCCGCCGCGATCCTGGAGAAGTTCGCCGCGACCGGAATCTGGTCCGGCTAGCACGCGATAACCCGCCCCGGCCGCCCGCCGGGTTTCTCTTGCGGCGAATCTCGTCAATTTTCGTTGACAACGCCGCAGTCCGTCAATCAAAATTGACGACATGACTGAAGCAACCACACTGGCGGCCGCCGCAGGCAGTCCGGACCCCAAGGTCGGGCTGCGCGCGGTGCTCGCGCTGCGTCGGCTGCTCGAACGGCTGGAAGCGATCCAGGTGACCAATGCCCGCGAACAGGGCTGGTCCTGGCAGGCGATCGCGGAGGCGCTCGAGGTCAGCAAGCAGGCGGTCCACCAGAAATACAACCGGAGAGGCGGGAACCGCTGATGTTCGAACGGTTCAGCAGGTCGGCGCGGACGGTGATCGTCATCGCCCAGGAAGACGCGCGGGAACTGCGCGCACCCAAGATCGAGGTCGAGCATGTGTTGCTCGGTCTGTTGGCACAGGGCGAGCCGGAATTGAAGACGCTGCTCGAGGAGGCCGGGCTCACCCACCGAGACGTGCTGGAAGGCCTCGGCCAACAGGCCAAGGGCCAGCCGCTCGGTGCCGAGGACGCCGAGGCGCTGCGTTCGATCGGCATCGATCTGGATGCGGTGCGCGAAAGCCTGGAGGCGACCTTCGGCGAGGACGCGCTGGAACGCGCGGTGCCCGAGGAGCGGTCCCGATTCGGCCGCGGCCGCGATCGGAACTGGGGTCACATCCCGTTCACCAGGGATGCCAAGAAAGTCTTGGAACTGGGACTGCGAGAAGCCATGGCCCGCAAGGACAGGTCCATCGAATCCGGGCATCTGCTGCTCGGTATTCTGCGCGCGCCCAATGCGACCACCACCCGCATACTCGGCGGTGCGGAGGCGATCGACGCGCTCCGACCGAAGGTGCACGCGCTGCTCGATCGTGCGGCGTGAGAGGTCGGGCATGTGCGCGCCACCCGATTCGCGTTTTGTGGCAGCACATGCCCGCCAGTCGGGCCTAGCATCAACGCATGCAGCTTGTGATTCGGTTGATTATCAACGCCGTCGCTATCTGGTTGGCCGCCGCTTGGGTCGACAAGATCGAGATCTGGAGTCCGGAGGACAAGGGCAATGGCGGGAAAGTCATTGTCATCCTGGCCGTCGCGGTGGTGTTCACTGTGGTGAACGCGCTGGTCAAGCCGATCGTGAAACTTCTGTCACTGCCCCTGGTCATCGTGACCCTCGGCCTGTTCCTGCTGGTGATCAACGCGCTGATGCTGTGGCTCACCGCCAAGATCACCGAGACCACCGCCTATGGCCTGCGCATCGACGGCTTCTGGGCCGCGGTATGGGGCGGCATCATCGTCGCGGTGGTCAACTGGATCCTCGGCATCCTGGTCCCGGACGGCGACGACTGAAAGCTGCGGCGCGGGCGACTGTTCTGGTCGCCCGCGCGCTCGCAACCGGCGATACCCGACTAACCCGCGATGCCCAGCGCCAACGCGCTGACCGCAGACCACACCAGCAGCGCCAACCCCGAATCGCGCAGCGCCGGAATCAATTCCAAGCCACCCTTACCGGAGCGCACCGGTGCGTTGGCGCGCACCGCCAACGGCACGGCGACCAGTCCGACCAGCGCCCACGGCGTGCGGACGACCAACAGCAGCGTCGCGATGAACGGCACCGCGAGCAGCGCCAAGTGCAGCGTCCGGGTCCGCGGATCGCCCAGTTTGACCGCGAGCGTGACCTTCCCGGATTCGGTATCGGTCGGAATGTCACGCAGATTATTGGCGACCAGCACCGCACTGGAGAACGCCCCGACCCCGATCGCGAGCACCAGACCCGCCCATTCGACCCGCTCGGCCTGCACGAATTCGGTACCGAGCACACCGATCAGACCGAAGAAGACGAAGACCGCCAACTCACCGAACCCGCTGTAGCCGTACGGCTTGCGGCCGCCGGTGTAGTACCAGGCACCGGCCAGGCAGGCCGCGCCGACCAGCAGCAACCACCACGCCGTCGCGATGACGAGCACCAGCCCGAAGACCGCGCCGACGGCCAGGCTGATGATCGCGGCATTCTTGACCGCTGCGGGCGAGGCGAGCTTCTGCCCGACCAGCCGCAGCGGACCGACCCGCACGTCATCGGTGCCGCGGATGCCGTCGGAGTAGTCGTTGGCGTAATTCACGCCGACGATCAGGGCCAGCGAAACCAGCAGCGCGAGAACCGCTTTCCACCACACCGCGCCATCGATGGAGGCGGCGGCGCCGGTTCCGGCGAGGACAGGGGCGATCGCGTTCGGCAGGGTACGGGGCCGTGCGCCCTCGATCCATTGCGCTGCAGTAGCCATATTCGCAGCCTAATGCGCAACCGCGGTTCGGTCCGCTCGGGCGGTTCAGTTGGCTTCGGCGGCGGTCTTCAGTCGGTCGAGGCCCTTTTCGAAGTCCTTGGCGATCATATTGTCGATCGGGAACACCTTCCCGACCACGCCCATCAGGCCCTTGTGCTGCCCGGTCATCCGCCATACGACCTCGGTGCCGCCCTCGACCGGGTTGAGCTCGAAGGTCGTTTTATTGGTGGCCTTGAACGGCTTCTCGAAGGCCAGGCGGATACCGATCTCCCGTTCGTCACTGGAGGTGACCTCCATGCTGCCGCGACCGGCCCTGCGGTTGCCGTCCCAGGCGTACCGGGCGCCGACTCCGGTGTCCGGCCCGGAGTACGTGCGCTGCAGTTGCGGATCGAGGTCCTCCCACGGCGACCATTTGGTCCATTCGTGGAAGTTGTCGATCAGCCCATGAATGCGCGCGGGATCGGCCGTGATCACAGCCTGCCGAACGATTTCGAACTCAGCCATGCGCACAGCGTAAGCGACTTATCGGTCCGAACAGGGGCGAAAAACCATGTCAGCCTGGCCGGCGGTATTCGATCGCGGTACTCCCGGGTCACTACGTGGGCCCGTCGCCCACCACGACCCTCGACGGGCGGCCTGACGGCCGACGGTTCTCGCCCTTGCGCTACCGCCTCCGTGCCCGTCGCTCGCAGCGCGGCTCGCATACGATAACGACGGAATGTTTCCCGATCAGAGCGGCCCGAACCGCCGAAGTCAAACGTTGACGACGCCCGCAGGCGAATCGGTCGTAGTGGCCCTGCTGGGCGAAATCGCGCTACGCCGAGACGGCACGCTCGCCGCGCTACCCGGGGCACGCTCGCGGCTGCTGCTCGCCGCCTTGGCCCTGCGTCCCGGCCGCAGCCGCAGTGCCCAGGCGCTGATCGATGAGGTGTGGGGTGAGCAGCCGCCGCGCGCGCCGATGAACGCGCTGCACACCCAGGTGTCGCGACTGCGCGCGGCGCTACCGGATGCGGCGCTGGAGATCGGTCCGGCGGGCTACCGCCTCACGCTGACCGCCGATCAAGTCGATTTGACTCTGGTGGACGACCTGGTGCGCGCGGCCCGCGCCAAACAGGCCGACGGCGACCACGCCGGATGTCTCGACGTGCTGACCAGTGCCAGATCGCTCTGGCGCGACGAGCCCGGTGCCGATCTCCCCGCGGGCGACCTCGCCGACGAGTTGCGCACCGCGGCCGCGCAGCGCTGGTCCGCGTTGGAGTCGATGGAGGTCGCAGCACGGGTCGCCAGCGGCGATCTGGACGGCGCGGTGGCGATCACCCGCCGAACCGCCGCCGCGCAGCCGCTCGACGAGGCCGCGCACGCCACCTTGATGCGGTTGCTCGCCGCGGCCGGTCGGCCGAACGAAGCCCTCGATGTCTTCGCATCGATCCGAGGGCGACTGATCGAAGAACTCGGCGCGGATCCGGGTCCGGCGCTGGTGGAGCTGAATACCGCGATCCTGCGCGGTGATCCGGTGCCCGGTCTCGCACCTCGCACCGATCATGGTGGGGCCGTACCGAATCCGGTTCCATCCGTGAATTCGGTCACATCAGTTGGTCCGACCGTATCGGTCGCGGCGGGAGATTCGGCCGTACGGGATTCCGCAATGCGAGATGCGACGGCGCTGGATTCGATTGGACGGGTTTCGGATTCGGCCGCTGCCGCATCGCCGAGTGCCCTCTCCGCGATCGGCCTACGCGCGGCCCCGAACGCCCTGCTCGGCCGTGCCGCCGATCTGGACGCACTCGAGCAACTGCTACACCGATCCCGGGTCACCACCGTCCTCGGCCCCGGCGGCACCGGAAAGACCAGGGTGGCCAACGAATTGGGCGCACGGGTCGCGCGCGGCGAATCCGTGGTGCTGGTGGAGCTGGCCTCGGTGCGGGCCGATACCGCCGCCGACGCCGATCCGCGCGCCGACGTCGAGGCCGCGATCAGCGCGACGCTCGGCCTCGGCGAGATCGTCCGGGAGACGGCGTGGCGGCGCTCCACCGGCTACAGCGATGCCGGTCGCCGACTGCGCGACGCGCTCGCCGCCCGCCCGACGCTATTGATCCTGGACAACTGTGAACATCTGATCGACGCGGTCGCCGAGGTGGTCGCCGATCTGGTCGGCAGCTGCGACCAGCTCAGTGTCCTTACCACCAGCCGAGCGCCACTGGCGATCACCGCGGAAACGGTCTATCCGCTGGCGCCGTTGGCAATCGATGCGGCCGGATCGCCCGCGACCGAGCTGTTCATGGCCAGAGCGCGTGCGGTGCGGCCGACAGTGCGCCTGGATCCCGAAGTGGTGGCCCGACTGTGCACCACACTCGACGGGCTGCCGCTGGCCATCGAACTCGCGGCGGCTCGTGTGCGAACCATGAGCGTCGAGGAAATCGAGACCCGGCTGGAACACCGATTCGCCTTGCTGCGCAGCGGCGATCGCTCCTCACCGGAACGTCATCGCACCTTGCACGCGGTGATCGCGTGGAGCTGGAATCTGCTCGAAGAGCCGCAACAGATCGCGTTGCGCAGGCTGTGTCGTTTTCCGGCCGGGTTCACCCTCGATGCCGCCGAAGTTGTGGCGGGCGGCCCGGATGTCGACGACGTGCCGACGGCGGTGGACGGACTGGTCAGCCAATCGCTGCTCACCGTTCTGGACGACGACGAAGGCCTGATCGGAACCCGCTACCGGATGCTGGAAACGGTGCGCGAATTCGGCGAGGAACAGCTCGCGCTGACCGGATCCGATGCGGCGGCTGGCATTTCGGGTGCGGTCGACGAGCGTCCAATGGTGATGGATCGCATGTCGCGGTGGGCCCGTGATTATTCGATCGCCGCGGTGCACCGTTATCTGTCCGACGAGCAGGTGGCAACCGTGCTTTCGGTCGGTGCGGAACTCGACAACCTGGTCACGGTGTTGCGATATGCGTTGGAGCGCAGGGACGCCCGCACGGTGTACCGGGTCTTTCCGATTGTCGGCACGCTGTGGGTGATGCGCGGCGCGCATATGGAGCTGAGCGGGTGGGCGCGCCGGATTCTGAGCCTGGCCCCCGAACCCGGTCCGGTGCGCGGTACGGTCGCCGATCTGCAGATGCTGGCGCACCTGCAGATCGGTATGCACGTCGTATTCCTCGGCTCCAACCTGCGTGAGGTGGCGACCACCCGGGCCAGGATCCGTCGGTTGCTCAGCACCGCAATCGATCTCAATAGTGGAGCGCGCTTTCTCGGCGTCATGGCCTGCGGGGATACCTCGGGCTCGGGCTCGCCGAGGCTGTTTGCGGACGGCGCCCGGTCGCCGGACCCGGTCGTGCGTGCCGCGGCGATGTTCATGCGCGCGAACGTCCTGGAGAACTCCGGCCATGTGCACGGCTCCACCCGGGACGCGAAGGCGGCCCTGCAGTTGATCGAGGGCAACGATGTCTGGGGCACGGCGATGGTCACCCAGCATCTCGGGCAGCTCGCCGGACAGACCGCGCACTACGCCGATGCGGTGGGGTACTACCGCCGGGCAGAGGAACTGTTGCGGGAGTTGCGCGCACACGAGGAAGCCGTGGAGATGCGCAGCTATCTCGCGGTGTCGTTGATCGGGTCGGGTCGGCTCCACGAGGCTCGGCGGGAATTGGGTTTCGCGCTCGGCGCGGCGGATGGTGATCCGGCGCACGGTACCGCGATCGACGATCCGCACATCCGGCGCAACCACCGCCTGGCGCCGGTCGTCATCGGAATGGCGGAACTCGAACTCGCCGAAGGCGATATCGACGCCGGGTTGGGCCATTATCGGCGGGCACTGGACCTGTACGGCTGGCCCGAGGACGAAACGATGCCCGGCCCGGGCATTCTGATAACCGCGAGCGGGGCCGTGGACGCGTATGTGCTGCACGGGCGGGCCGCCGACGCCGACGATATCGTGCGCACGCTACTGCGCATCGCAGCGGGCCGACTCGGGCAGTTCTATGACCTGCCACAGATCGGTGCGGTCGGGAATGCGGTCGGAACGTTCTATCTCGCGCTCCGACGCGATTCGGAGATCGGCCTGGAATTGCTATCGCTGGCCACCAAAGTGATAGGGCGACAGGATAATCCGTCGGCCGAATTGCGGCGTCACGCCGCTCTGCATCGTCCGACGCTGGGGGACCAGCGCTTCGACGAAGCGCTGGCCAGGGCCGCCGGTATGCGTCGGCGGCAAGCGGCCGCAAGGATCCTCGACCTCCTGCAGGAACTGTCCTGCGACGACGAAAGTCGCGGTGGGTGACTCACCCACCGCGACTTCCTTCCGGTCATCAGGCCCTGCGCATGTACGCCTTGATGCTCAGCGGCGCGAAGATCGCGATCACGATCACCGAACCGATCAGCGACCAGGCCAGATCGCTGCCGTAGACATTGCCGTTCATCAGCGCGCGAGCCGTGTTCACCATGTAGTACACGGGATTCGCGTGGTTGAGTCCCTGCATCCAGCCCGGCATGGTGCTCACCTGAGCGAACGCACCGGACATGAAGGTCAGCGGGAACATCACCATCATCGAAATGCCCTGCACGCCAGCGGCACTCTTACCGGTGACGCCGACCAGCGCCCAGATCCAGCTCACCGCGAATGAGCAGACCACGATGACCAGTCCGGCGGCCACGACACCGACCACACCGCCCTCGGGCCGATAGCCGATGGCCAGGCCGACCACGATGGTCAGCGTGGTCGCCAGCGCGTAGCGCACCATATCGGCGATCAACGCACCGGCCAGCGCCGAAATGCGGGCGATGGGCAGGGATTTGAACCGGTCGAAGACGCCCTTGTCCATATCCTCGCGCAACTGAGTGCCGGTCACGACCGAGGTCAGGACGACCGTCTGCACCAGGATGCCCGGAATCAGGATCGGCAGATAGTCGTGCACACTGCCGCCGATGGCACCGCCGAAGATGTAGGCGAACAGCGCGGTGAACAGGATCGGCTGGACCGTCACATCGAACAGTTGCTCGGGATTGTGCTTGATCTTCAGGATGCCGCGGTAAGCCATGGTGATCGAGGTCGCCGCGGTCTGGCGCAGGCTGATCCGATTGCTGGCCTCCGGGAGGGATTGCGGTGCCGCATGCCGCGCGGCCTTTTCGGTGGCGGTGATGGTTGTCATGCCGCGCTCCGTTCGTTCTCGTCGTCGGCCGGGTGGCCGGTAATGGTGAGGAAGACCTCGTCGAGGCTGGGCTTGGTGACGGTGATCTCGTCGATCGCGATCTCCCACTCGCGCAGGCGGATCAGCAGATCGGCGGTCATGCCCGCGTCCTGCAGCGGCGCGGTGAGCCGTCCGGCCTCCGGCGTGATCTGGGCCTCGGCGCCGAGGAAGTCGCCGACAATGCGGCGGGCCTCGTCGAGTTGAGCCCGATCTACGAGGGTCAGGTGCAGGGAGGAGCCGCCTACCGAGGACTTGAGTTCGTCGGCGGTGCCGTCGGCGATCACCTTGCCGTGGTCGATGACGGCGATCCGGTCGGCGAGCTGATCGGCCTCGTCCAGGTATTGCGTGGTGAGCAGCACCGTCGCGCCCTCGCGGACCAGGCGGCGGATGGTCTCCCACATCTGGGCGCGGGTGCGCGGATCGAGTCCGGTGGTCGGCTCGTCCAGGAAAAGCAGCGGCGGTGTCGCGATCAGGCTGGCGGCCAGATCGAGGCGGCGTCGCATACCGCCGGAGAAGTTCTTCAGCGGCTTGCTCGCCGCCTCGGTGAGATCGAACTCCTCCAGCAGTTCGACCGACTTGCGCCTGGCATCGATGCGGCTGAGACCGAGCAGGCGGGAGAAGATGATCAGGTTTTCGGTGGCGGTGAGGTCCTCGTCGACCGAGGCGTACTGCCCGGTGACGCCGACCAGGGAGCGGACCGCGGTCGGTTCCGCGACGACGTCACGGCCGAAGATGCGGGCGCTGCCGCCGTCGGGGCGCAGCAGGGTGGCCAACATACGGATGGTCGTGGTCTTGCCAGCACCGTTCGGTCCGAGCACGCCGTAGACCGAGCCCTGCGGAACCGCAAGGCTCACACCGTCGACGGCGCGCTGATCCCCGAACACCTTGACCAGACTGTCCGCCTCGACGGCGAGCGCTGAAGTGGGTGTGTAAGAAGTCATGCTCAAGACTTTGCGGCCACCGTCTTGCACGCCCCTTGCATCGCGGTGTCGCCGCACTCTTGCGCTTTACTTGCATGTTCGCCTGGACGCCGAATCGCACCGGCAGCCGCATCTGGCCGTCAGGTCGAGGTCGGCAGCCGATCCGGCGTCAGTGCGTCGACCCCGCGAGAAGATGCTCGCGCAGTTTGGCGCGGTCCGGCTTGCCCGGGCCGCGCAGGGGCAGCTCGTCGAGGATCGCCAGTTCGCGTGGGGCGGCGATGGAGTCGAGTTCGCGCACGACGTGATCGCGCAATTCCTCGAGGGTCGGGGTGGCGCCCGGGGCGGGGACCACCGCGACCGCGACCCGCTGGCCGAGCCGATCGTCGGGCAGGCCGAGCACCACGCATTCGCTGACGCCGGGATGGGTGATCAGCACGGCCTCGACGACCTGTGGGATGACGAGCAGTCCGCCGGTCACGATCGCTTCGTCGAGGCGTCCGGTGATGCTGAGCACGCCGTTCTCGTAGGTGCCAGCGTCTTCGGTGCGGAACCAGCCGGGTTCGGCGAACGCCGGATGGTCGGGCTGGCCGCGGTAGCCTTCGGCGATCATCGCCCCGCCGAGCAGCACCCGACCGTCCTCGATGCGAATCTCGGTGCCGTCGAGCGGAATTCCGTCATACACACAGCCGCCGCAGGTTTCGCTCATGCCGTAGGTGCGAACGACGTTGATACCGGCCGCTTTCGCGCGTTCGTAGACCGGTGCGGGAGTGGCCGCCCCGCCGACGAGCACGCCGTCCAACTGGGCGAGTGCCGCCGCGGCGGTCGGTGCCTCCAGCGCCTTGATGAGCTGGGTCGGTACCAACGCGGTGTAGCGGCGTTCACCGCGCATACCGGAAATCGCGCCCGCCAGCGCCTCGGGTAGGAACCCGCCGGAAACGTCGAGCACGCTGGGTTCGGTACCGGCCAGAATGCTGCGCAGCAGTACCTGGATGCCCGCGATGTGATGGGTCGGCAGGGCGAGCAGCCAGGTTCCGGGACCACCGAGTCGATCGTGTGTCGCGGTCCCGCTGGCGCGCAGCGCGGCCGAACTGAGCATGGCGCCCTTGGGCACACCGGTGGTGCCGGAGGTGGTCACCACGAGCGCCACCTCGTCATCGATCCGCTCGCCGGGCGAGAGCGCGTCGCTCAGTCGCCGGGCCTCTCGACGGTCGCTGGTCGGTATCGGCAACCACGCGGGGCCGTTGCCCTCCAACACTTCTCGCAGATGCGGCATGACATCGCCCAGCCCCGATCCGGTCGGCATCGGCAGCGTACGCAGGGTGCGACTCATGATTTCGGCCCTGTCATGCGCGTGCTCGGCTTCGTCGCGCGCGGGCGCGCTGTGTTCATGGTTCGCTCGCTGCGCTCCCTCACGAGTCTGATCGTGTCATGTCAACACGACCGCACGCGGCAGGGGTCGGTTTGCTGGGGCGGCGCGCTGGGGATTCGGCCGCGTCAGGGGAGGAGAAGTCAGGTACGCCGGACATCGAGACTGCGATTCACTCGGAGGACGGTACTCGGCGGTCGCCCGGACGTCGGCGGTCGGGCGGGCCATCCGTGGGTTATCGTCCTCGCCGCGTTCGGCATTGGCAACTCGAGCCGGGCCGCCCGCGCCGCCGCTGCCGTCGCGATCAGTCCGGTGACCAGCGCGAATCTCGTCGGATCGGATGTTCGGCGGGAACTTCGACCACAACGATCGGCACACCGTCCGGATCGTGCACCCACATTTCGATCAGTCCCCACGGCTCACGCACGGGTTCCCGCTCGATGCGGATCCCCTTCAGCGCCAGCTCCGCCGCCGCGTCCGAAATGTCGCGAACCTGAAGCCAGAGCGCGCCCTCGAAGCTGGTCGATTTGCCCGATCCGCCGTGCGCGGCCACTTCGATCAGCGACTGTCCAGCGAAGAAAACCGTGCCGCCCGGATACTCGCGCGCGATCGCCAATCCGAGGCCGTCGCGGTAGAACGCGAGGGTCGCTTGATAGTCGGCGGGCCGCAAGATGACCCGGCTGCTGAGGATGTCCATCAGAAGTACCAGGGGTAGGGGGTCCAGTCCGGCTTGCGCTTTTCCAGGAAGGCGTCGCGGCCCTCGACCGCCTCATCGGTCATGTATGCCATCCGGGTGGCCTCACCGGCGAAGAGCTGTTGACCGACCAGACCGTCGTCGAGCAGGTTGAACGCGTACTTCAACATGCGCTGGGCCTGCGGGGATTTGCCGTTGATATCGGCGGTCCACTCCAGCGCGACGTTTTCCAGTTCGGCGTGATCGACGACCTTGTTCACCGCGCCCATCTGATGCATTTCCTCGGCGGTGTAGGGACGGCCGAGGAAGAAGATTTCCCTGGCGAATTTCTGGCCCACCATTTTCGCCAGATACGCGCTGCCGTAACCGCCGTCGAAGCTGCCGACGTCGGCGTCGGTCTGCTTGAACCTGGCGTGCTCGCGGCTGGCCAGGGTCAGATCGCAGACCACGTGCAGACTGTGCCCGCCTCCCGCGGCCCAGCCGTTGACCAGCGCGATGACCACCTTCGGCATGAACCGGATCAGCCGCTGCACCTCGAGGATGTGCAGGCGGCCCGCACGCGCCTGATCGACGGTGTCCGCGGTCTCGCCGTCGGCGTACTGGTAGCCGCTGCGGCCGCGAATGCGCTGGTCGCCACCGGAACAGAAGGCCCAGCCGCCGTCCTTGGGGCTCGGGCCGTTGCCGGTGATCAGCACCGCGCCGACGTCCGGGGTCATCCTGGCGTGATCGAGCGCGCGATACAGCTCGTCGACCGTATGGGGGCGGAACGCATTACGCACCTCCGGCCGGTCGAAGGCCACCCGGACGGTGCCCTGTTCGATGTGCCGGTGGTAGGTGATGTCGGTCAGGTTCTCGAATCCCGGAACGGGTCGCCACAGCTTCGGATTGAACGTCACCCCTGTGATTATTGCCCCCGCCGATGTTTCGGATGCCAGCGACTTCCATGCGAACTTCTATGGCGTCGATTGCATTACTCGGCGGTACGACTTGACGGTGTAAAACAACGCGATACCGTGCAAGTGTGAGTAGAGCATCGCGAAGCGATTCGATGAGGGGTGGCGGTCGGGCGACGGGAGGGCGTGAGGCAGTGAAACGGGTTTCAGAACGCGATGCCGGGCGTTCCGGTCCGCGCATCGATAACAGCGCGGTGGACGAAACCCGGTACGAGCGTCACGGCGGCTTCCCCAAGGCCTCCCATGCCCGAGTCGGCGCCAACTTCGGCCCGTTCGTCGAGGCCATGCGCACACTGCAGGATCTGGTCGTCTCCGTGGACGCCCCCGACGAGATCTACGGCGAGGCACTCGACCGCACCCGCGAACTCATCGATCTGCTCGAGCCGTATCGCGCACCCGAACTCCAGGGCCCGGCCGGCCGCGCGGTCGAATTACCCGGGCGCGGCAGCCTTTTGCTGCTGCCGTGGCAGGTGATCGAGGCCGGACCCGACGGCATCGTGATGACCGGTGAATTCCGTCGCTTCCACCTCGGCGGCAACGGCGCGGCACACGGCGGCGTGCTGCCACTGCTGTTCGACGATCTGCTCGGCATGATCGTGCATTACGCCGGCCGACCGATCAGCCGCACCGCCTATCTGCATGTGAACTACCGCAAGATCACTCCGTTGCAGACGCCGCTGACCGTGCGGGGTCGCGTAGATCGCATCGAAGGGCGCAAGACCTTCATCACCGCGGAACTGGCCGATGAGCAGGGCAATGTCCTCGCGGATTGTGAAGGATTGATGGTCCAATTGCTGCCGTGGCAGCCGTAGGCGGATGAGTGCCGTGTGACTCCGCGCACCAGTGCGTATAGTGACGTGCGCTCGTTCATCGACATCGATCCCGGAGGAACCTGAAAGTGGTTGCAGCACTGTCTGAATCCCTGCTCGACGACGCAAAGCGCTCGGCCTTCCTTGCCGATGCCAAGGAGGTTCTGGACGCCGAGGTGTCGGACAAGGGTGGTGCGTCGGGCCTGGCCGTCAAGGGTGGCTACGCGGCGGTCAAGAAGATCAGCCCGTCCATCGTGCCGGACGCGCTGGAGTCCTTGGCGCCCAAGCTCGTAGCGCAGCTGGAGCCGTTTTGGCAGGAATACACGGCGACCGGGTCCGGCAAGTTCGCCGACCTGCTGGTCGCCAAGTCGGATGAGGTCGCCGAGGCTTTGCTTTCGGTGACCGACGCGCGTGCCGCGGCCTCGACCCGTCCGGCGCTGCAGAAGGTCTACTCGTCGATGCGTTCCTCGGCCAAGAAGAACGTCATCGAGGCCCTGCCGCGGCTCGGCGACCTCGTGCAGCGGCACGCCTGAGCGGTGTTGGATTGCGGCGCCTGCGGCGCCGCGGGTTCGCGGCCCCCTGGTGTCTCGCGTCCGAGCCGTCGAGACTCGCGACTTCGTCGCATGCGCTTCGACGACTCGGACGCGAGACGGGCCGCGAACGGTCGCTCGTAAGACTCGCTCCGTGGTGGTCGCCAATGGCGGGATGGTCGGCACTTGGTGCACGCGTGCCGTTGGCCGAGTCCCAGGCCTGCGGCGCATGCGCTTCGACGGCGCGGACGCGAGGCGGGGCCGCGAACGGTCGCTCGTAAGACTCGCTCCGTTGTGGTTGCTGATGGCGGGACGTTGAGGACTTGGTGCACGCTTGTCGGGTAGTCGAGTCCCAGGTCTGCGGAGTGCGCTTCGACGGCTCGGACGCGAGACGGGCCGCGAGCGGTCGCTCGTAAGACTCGCTCCGTGGTGGGTCATCCGGCGATAACGTTGCACCGCAAATCGATTCGCTGTGCTGATGCGGATCATCGATATGCGGCGCATGCCAGCCGCCCGCGTCCGGTGGTGGACGCGGGCGGCAAAATCCTCAATCGCGTGCCGAAGCACGGCGAGCGAACAGATGGCACAGCGCCCGCTGGGCACAAATGCGCCGAGCGCTGGCGAGGTGCCATTGTGAGCAGGGTGACGAAGACGACGAAGTAACTGTCTGGGAGGCTGGAGGCGTGAATCCGTCTACAGCACAGGCGCAAGTGGTCGTTGACGAACTCGCGCGTGGGGGTGTGCGGGATGTCGTGCTGTGCCCAGGGTCGCGAAACGCCCCCCTGGCATTCGCACTGCAGGCGGCGGATGCGGCGGGCCGCCTCCGCCTGCATATGCGTATCGACGAGCGAACCGCGGGCTTCCTGGCCATCGGTCTCGCCATCGCCAGCCGACTGCCGGTGCCGGTGGTGATGACCTCGGGAACCGCCGTCGCCAATCTGGGCCCCGCGGTGCTGGAGGCGAACTACGCCCGGGTGCCGCTGGTGGTGCTCAGCGCCAACCGGCCGTACGAGATGCTGGGCTCCGGCGCCAATCAGACCATCGAACAGTTCGGGCTGTTCGGTAGCCAGGTGCGTGCCTCGATCAGCCTCGGACTCGCCGAGGAGGAAGCCGGTACCGACGACGGCGCGCCCTACGGCCAGCAGAACAGCCAGTGGCGTTCGGCCGTCTGCCGAGTACTCGCCGCGGCCCGCGGCACCCGTTCCGGCAATGCCGGGCCGGTGCATTTCGATATTCCGCTGCGCGAGCCGCTGGTGCCGGATCACCGGCCGGACGAGTGGGCGCCGCAGGGCCGCCCCGGCGGCGAGGCGTGGACATGCACCCGGTACGCGACCCTCGACGTACCGCTCGACCTCGATCTGACCCCCGATACGGTCGTCATCTCCGGCCATGGCGCCGGATTGCGGCCGGAACTGGCCGAACTACCGACGGTGGCCGAACCCACGGCCCCGATGCACGGTCCGTCCCTGCATCCGCTGGCCTTGCCGCTGCTGAAGCCGCGGCAGGCGATCATTACCGGGCGGCCGACGCTGCATCGTCAGGTCGCGAAAGTACTGGCCGACCCGGCCGTCACCGTCTACGCGCTCACCACCGGTCCGCGCTGGCCCGATGTTTCCGGCAATGTGGTCGGCACCGGAACCAGGGCGGTGACCACGGGCGCACCGAGTGCGGACTGGCTCGCGCACTGCCGCGAACTCGACGCGAAGGCCGCTCAGGTCGTGCGCGCGGAACTGGCCAACCATCCGAAGCCGACCGGGCTACACGTGGCCGCGGTGGTGATGGACGCGCTGCGCGAGGACGATCAGCTACTGCTCGGCGCCTCCAATCCGGTGCGCGACGCGGCTCTCGTTTCGCCTCCGCGGCCCGGTGTCCGAGTGCTGTCCAATCGTGGTGTGGCCGGTATCGACGGAACCGTTTCCACCGCCGTTGGCGCGGCACTGCACCACACCGGCCGCACCATCGCGCTGATCGGTGACCTCACCTTCCTGCACGACGCCTCCGGCCTGCTCATCGGCCGCGGCGAACCCCGCCCCGCCGATCTGACCATCGTGGTCGCCAATGATGACGGCGGCGGCATCTTCGAACTCCTGGAACAGGGCGATCCGCAGTACGCCGGTGTTTTCGAGCGGGTCTTCGGCACGCCGCACGGGATGGATTTGGCCGCGCTGTGTGCCGCCTACCGGATTCCGCACCGGCAGGTCGATACCGAGCAGCTGGCCATCGAGCTGGCCGGGCATGCGCACGGGTTGCGGGTGCTCGAGGTCGCGACCGAGCGTTCCAGTCTGCGGGAATTGCACGCGACCGTGCGGGCCAAGATCGCGCCGTGAACCCGGACTGAGCGTGCGCCTTTCGGCCCGCGTTCAGCCGCTCGCGAGGGACCGATCAGTACTCCGGCTCGGAATCGCGATCGTCATCGAGCGGCACCGGGATCGACTGTTCGACGACATCGGCCGGATTGGCCTCGAAGGCATCTCGATCGACGGCCGCCGCGAGGTCGCGGTCGGTGCTCTCGTCGGCCGCGTCATCCTCGAATGCCGGATCCTCCGGATACGCGGCGAGGGATTGCTCGACGAGGTCGGCCTCCGGGACCTCGTCCAGAGTGCGGGACGTGCTGGGGTCAGTCATCGTTCACTCCTCTCCGCGCAGGCTTTCCGGCTGGGATCCGGTGCTCCATCGAGTGAATACCCGTTGCTGCGAAATCACACAGCACAGGGGGACAACAGTCCAACACTGTTGAGAATGCCCCTAGTCGGGCCGCGCGGCAACCCGCCTGCTACTCGCCGTCGACCGGACCCGAACCATTCGCTGGGAATTCGACGAGCGCCAATGTGCGCCCCGCCATGAACCGCGCCGTCCGCACCGCGACGCCCGTTCGGGTCACTTCGCTGACCTCGACAACGCCACGCGCGATGCGCACCTCGACCTTGCGCCCGGCCCGCGTCGCCGCCACTTCATAACTGCGAGACCCGTCGCCGAAATCGACGACGATCTCCACTCGATCGCCCTTCATCTACCAATTCTCCGCTTTTCCAGCACCTTTCGCCGCTACGACTTGGTTGCGATGGGCGGCGGCGGACCCGACCGGACGCGGTCGGCAGGCGGATCGCGGCAGCGATGAATTCCGTTGGCGCGCGCCGTCTCAATCGATGACGTCCGTTGCCGAGGAGGCCCCGATGCACCCGAATTTCGATCTCGAACCGGCCGCCACCGCCCTGGAGGCGGTGGTCGGTGCCATTACCGACGATCAGCTCACCGCGCCCACGCCATGCGCCGACACCAGCGTGCGCGACCTGCTCGCCCATGTCGTGGGACTGACCGAGGCCTTCCGGCAGGCCGCGACCAAGGAGGCGGTCGGCCGCTCGGTCCCGCCCGCCGTCGGCCCGGAGACCGGCCTGCCCACCGACTGGCGCTCCCGCATTCCTGGCCAGCTGAAGGCACTGGTCGAGGCATGGCGCGATCCGGCGGCCTGGGACGGCGAAACCGAAGCGGGCGGCGTATCGGCCCCGGCGGTCGTCATGGCCACGATCGCCCTGGACGAAATCGTGATTCACACTTGGGATCTCGCCCACGCTATCGGCCAGCAACCGGCCGTCGACCCGGCCCACCTGACCATCCTGTTCGAATTCCTCAGGGACACACCGCCCGAGGGCACCCCTGGCATGTTCGGTCCTGTTATCCAAGTCCCCGATGACGCCCGGCTCCTGGATCGCATCGTCGGACTCACCGGCCGCGACCCGGCCTGGTCCCGCTGATCACCTGCGGCCGAGGCCGAGTGCCGGCTCAGGCTGAGTCCCGCCGCGCACCACCACCGTCATTGATCGACTCGTTCGCGCCGGATTCGTCACCCGCGGCCAGGACCCGGCCAACCGAGGAGGGGCCGCCGCCAGTTCCACCTGATCTTGGTCATGACTTCGTGAAGATGCCCGCTACGGCGGATCGGGTGGCGGCCGCGGCGGCGGTGCGGGCGGTCGCGTCGTCGATGGGGTCGCCGCTGGCCAGGAGGTGGTAGTAGAGGGGGGCGGAGACGGCGGTGAGGACGGCGCGGGCGTCGGTGTTTTCGGGGATTTCGCCGCGGGCGATGGCGGCCTCGATGCAGGGGGTCCATTCGGTGAGGCGGATGTCGTAGAAGCGGCGCAGGGCTGCCGCGGCGGTTTCGTCGCAGGTGGCGGCGGCGATGACGGCTTGGAAGAGCTTGCCTTGGCGTGGGTCGGTGAGGGTTTTGGCGACCAGGCGGGCGTTGGCGGTGAGATCGCCGAGCAGGGAGCCGGTATCCGCGTGCGGCAGCGATTGTTCGGCCATATCGACGAGCAGGTCGGCGACGAGGCCGGTGGAGTTGCGCCAGCGGCGGTAGGCCGTGGTCTTGCCGACCTCCGCGCGCGCGGCGACCTCGGTCAGATCCAGGTGCGCGAAACCGCGCTCGGCGAGCAGATCGCCCGCTGCTTGCAGCACGGCCTCGCGGACGCGGGCAGTGCGCCCACCGGGGCGAACCGAGCCGGGAAAGGCAGTGTCAGACTCCATAACGGAACTCCAGTTTCATTTACTGTGCGACGGGTGTATGTTCGAGTCGTTAACGGAACTATAGACCCTTTAGGAGTCATCATGGAGTACCGGCGGCTCGGCGCATCAGGTCTGCTCGTCCCGGCGCTGAGCTTCGGCGCGGGCACCTTCGGCGGGCGTGGCGAACTGTTCAGCGCGTGGGGCGATACCGATGCGGAGCAGGCGCGCCAACTGGTCGATATCAGCCTGGACGCGGGCGTCACCATGTTCGACACGGCCGATGTCTATTCCGATGGCGCCTCCGAGGAGGTGCTCGGTGCGGCCATCAAGGGCAGGCGCGACCAACTGCTGCTGTCCACAAAAGCGAGCCTGCCGACCGGTCCCGGTCCATCCGACGCGGGTTCCGGCCGTTCACGCCTGATCAAGGCGGTCGAGGGTGCGCTGCGCAGGCTCGGCACGGACTACATCGACCTGTTCCAACTACACGCCTTCGACGCGCACACGCCGGTCGAGGAAGTCCTTGCGGCACTGGACGATCTGGTGCGCGCGGGCAAGATCCGCTATATCGGCGCCTCCAACTTCGCGGGCTGGCAGCTCATGAAATCCCTTGCCGCGGCGGATCGGCACGGCCTGACCCGCTACGTCGCGCACCAGGTCTACTACTCGCTCGTCGGCCGCGACTACGAATGGGAGCTCATGCCGCTCGGCCTGGACCAGGGCGTCGGCGCGGTGGTGTGGAGCCCGCTCGGCTGGGGCAGGCTGACCGGGAAAATCCGTCGTGGCCAACCACTTCCGGAAGGCAGCCGCCTGCATCGGACCGCTGAGGCGGGTCCGCCGGTCGATGACGAGAAGCTCTACGACGTGGTCGACATCCTCGACGAACTCGCCGCCGAGACCGGCAAAACCGTCCCGCAGATCGCGCTCAACTGGCTGCTGCGCCGTCCGACGGTGTCGACCGTGATCGTCGGCGCACGCAATGCCGAGCAGCTGCGTCAGAACCTCGGCGCGATCGGCTGGGAACTCGATGCCGAGCAGATCGCGCGGCTCGACAAGGTCAGCGCGACGACTCCGGCGTATCCCTATTATCCGTATTACCGGCTGCCGGATTTCGCTCGGTTGAGCGCTCCCGCGGTGTGAGGCGATCGGCCGCGAGCGCAGTATGGGACGGGAATGCGCTCAGGCCGATCCTCAGTACACGTCGCGAACGTACCGTTTCTCGGCGACCAACTGCTTCCGGAACGCCAGCGCCCCGTCCTCGTCGAGCTTGCCGTGGATCCTGGCAATGGTCAGCAGGGTGTCGTCGACATCCTTGGCCATGCGCGCGGCATCACCGCACACATAGAAGTGCGCGCCGTCGCGCAGCCAGGACCACAGCTCGGCCCCGTGCTCGATCATCCGGTGCTGCACGTAGATCCGCTCGCGCTGGTCGCGGGAGAAGGCCAGATCGAGTCGGGTGAGGAAGCCCGAGCGGAACATATCCTCCAATTCCGCGCGGTAGTAGAAATTCTGGGCGGCGTGCTGATCGCCGAAGAACAGCCAGTTGCGGCCGCCGCAGCCGAGGGCGCGGCGTTCCTGTAGGAAGCCGCGGAAGGGCGCGATGCCGGTGCCGGGGCCGACCATGATCATCGGGGTGGTCGGATCGAGCGGCGGCCGGAAATGCGGTGCGCGCTGCAGGAAGATCGGCACTGCGGCTTCGGCGGCGTCGGCGCGGTCGGCGAGGAAGGTCGAGCACACCCCGCCGCGCCGCGCGGCGGATCCGGTCGCGACCGGATCGCCGTATCGGACGACACCGACGGTGAGCTGCACTTCATCGGGACTGACCAGCGGACTCGACGAAATCGAATACTGGCGCGGCTGTAGCTTTTTCAGCGTGCCGAGCCATTCGACGAGATCGGCGCGCACCGGGAAATCGCGCAGCACATCGACGGCCTGCCGATCCCACAGGTAGTTGTCGAGTTCATTGCGGTTATCGCGGCGCAGCAGTTTCGCCAGCCGGTTATCGGGATTGCGTTCGGCGATGAAGGTGAGCAGATCGTGGCTGACCTTCGTGATGTCGTAACGGGTGCGCAGCGCCTGCGCCAGCGGCAGTTCCTGGTCGTCGAGTTCGATGATTCGACGGCCGTCCAATCCGGTGCTCGCGAGCCATTCAGCGACCATCGATTCACTGTTCGTCGGCCATACCCCTAGCGAATCACCGACCTCGTAGTTCGCCTTCAGTCCGCGCAAGTCGAAGCCGAACTGGCGCACTTCTTTCGACGAACCGGTATGCGACAGTGGTTCATTGCGGACCAGCGGTGCGGTCACCGGGGCGTTGCGGGTGAACGGCGCCGGGCCGGGGCTCTGGTTCCGGCCGAGCGGTGGCGCGGTACGGGGCAGCACCATCGTGGCACCGAAGGACCGCGCGGGCTTCGGAGTTCTGACCGGCCCGGACGGACTCACCTCGGGTGCACCGCCGTCGAGCGCGGTGAGCACCTCGTCGAGCCAGCGCGCGGCCGCTTGCTCGTATTCGGGTTCGCTGTCCACACGTGCGAGCAGTCGGGTGGCCCCGCGCTCGGTCAGTTTCGCGTCCAGTTTGCGGCCGTGGCCGCAGAAGTCGTCATAGGAGGAGTCGCCGAGCGCGAATACCGCGTATCGCATGCCGGTCAACCGGATCACGCTGTCGTCCAGGCGTTCCCAGAAGTCGGCGCCGTTATCCGGCGGACCGCCGTCGCCGAAGGTGCTGCTGATCACCAGCACATCGCCGTTGAGCTCGTCGAGTTCGCACGAGTCCATATCGATCAGCCGCGGCACGAAACCGGATTCGGTCAGGCGCGCGGCCGTCGTCGCCGCGAACTCTTCGGCCGTGCCGGTCTGTGACGCCCACAGCACCGTGATCGGCCGGCCCGGTTCCGCCGGAACATCATCGGCGGGCGCGGATCGGGTTGCCGCAGTTCGCGAATACATACCGGCCAACAGTCCATCGATCCACAATCGACTGTGCTCGGCCAGTGGCGCGGATTCGGGCAGCACCGGCTGCCCCGTCACCGGAATGGATTGCAGCGCCGAGAGATATCCGGCGAGATAGATCCGCTCGGTCTCACTGAGCGTCGGGGCGGTGCCCGCGTCGAGCCCGAGCATGACCGCCAGTGGGTGCGCGCCATGGTCAGCGGCGGTTTCCGGCACCGCTGCCCAAGGGGTTTCGGCGGCTTTCGACATCACCGCGACCCGCCGCAACGACACCGCGCACGCCTTGAATTCGGGCTGCAAAGAGTCCGGATCCACCGCGTCATTGGTGACGGCATTGATCGTCAGATATTCGCCCTGCTCGTCATTCCAATGGAAGGGCGCGAAGCAGTCACCGGGTCGCACCCGGTCGCTGACCCGCACCGGCAGCACCGCTCGCCCACGTCGGGAGGCGATTTCGAGCTGGTCACCCGCTTCGACCCCGAGCCGTTCGGCATCCTCGGGATGCACCTCGACGAACGGCTGCCCGGTCAACTTGGTCAGCTTGTCGATCTTGCCGGTCTTGGTCATGGTGTGCCACTGATGCTGCAAGCGGCCGGTATTCAGCATGAACGGGTAGTCGTCGTCGGGCATTTCCTCCGGCGCCATATGCGGACGCGGCCAGAAGACCGCGCGACGGCTCGGTGTCGCGAACGCCAATCGGGGCTGATGTCCGGCATCGTCGAGGAAAAGTTCCTGGCTGACACCGTCATTGAGGTAGCGGATCGGATTGCGCGGGCGGTCGGGCTCGGCGCACGGCCACTGCATCGGCCCCTCGCGCAACCGCTCGTAGCTGATGCCACGCAGGTCGTATCCGGTGGCCGGATTGGCGAACTGCTTGATCTCGTCGAAAACTTCGGCACTGGAGGAGTATTCGAAGCCTTCGAAACCCATCGCGGTGGCGACCTGCGCGATCAACAGCCAGTCCGGGCGCGCGTCGCCGATCGGATCCACCGAGCGCTGCAGCAACGTGACATTGCGCTCCGAATTCACCATCACCGCATCGGCTTCGGCCCACAGCGTGGCGGGCAGCAGGATGTCGGCATAGGAGTTGGTGGCGGTATCGGTGTAGGCATCCTGCACGATGACCAGCTCGGCTGCCTCCAGCCCGCCGATGACCGTCTTCCGATTGGCAACGGTGGCAACGGGATTGGTGCAGATGATCCAGGCCGCCTTGATCTGCCCCTCGGACAGTTCCCGGAACATCTCGATCGTGCCCGGTCCGGCCTCCGTGCGCAGCGTGCCGGGTTCGACACCCCATGCGGTCTCCACGAAGCCGCGGTCGGCGGGGGAGAGCAGGCTGCGCTGCCCGGGCAGACCCGGCCCCATATAACCCATTTCGCGCCCGCCCATGGCATTCGGCTGACCGGTCAGCGAGAACGGCCCGCTGCCCGGACGGCAGATTGCCCCGGTGGCGAGGTGCAGGTTGCAGAGCGCGTTGGTGTTCCAGGTGCCGTGGGTGGACTGGTTGAGCCCCATGGTCCACAGCGACATCCATTCACCGGCCGCACCGATCCAGCGCGCGGCCGTGCGGATATCGGCCTCGGCCAGCCCTGTGATCGCGGCGACCTTGTCCGGCGGGTAGTCGGCGAGGAATTCGGGCATCGCCGCCCAGCCCTCGGTGTGCTCGGCGATGAAGTCCGCGTCGATATCACCGTTCTCGACGAGCAGGTGCAATAGACCGTTGAGCAGGGCGAGATCGGTACCCGGTGCGATCTGCAGGAACAGATCGGCCCGCGCCGCGGTATCGGTGCGTCGCGGATCAACCACGATCAGCTTCGCCCCGGCCTTGACCCGGTCGATCATGCGCAGATAGAGAATCGGATGGCAGTCGGCCATATTCGCACCGATCACGAAGAACAGATCGGCGTGTTCGAAGTCGTCATAGGAGCCGGGCGGTCCGTCCGCGCCGAGCGACTGCTTGTAGCCGGTCCCGGCGCTGGCCATGCACAGTCGGGAATTGGCCTCGATGTGCTTGGTCCGCAGATATCCCTTGGCCAACTTGGTCGCCAGGTACTGGGCCTCCAGCGACATCTGCCCGGAGACGTACAGCGCGATGGCGTCGGGTCCGTGTTCGTCCAGGATCGACCGCAGCCGGGTGGCCACCTCGTGCACCGCCTCGTCGACGGGCACCGGTACCGGCACCTGACCGCGCTCGGGGCGCCGGTACGCGGTCTCCATCCGCCCCGGCGTCGCCATCAACTCCTGGTGGGTCGCACCCTTGGTGCACAGGCGACCCGCATTCGTCGGATGCAGTTTGTCGCCGCGCACCTTGGCGATGACCGGCGCACCGTCCTTGTCCGCGCGGGTCTCGACGACGATGCCGCAGCCGACGCCGCAGTACGAGCATGCCGTTCTGGCGGTGCTCGCGCGGTCGGTGCCTGCATCGGTCATGCCACCGATCATGCGCATCGCCGATTGCGGCCGATTTACCCAACGTTATCGGCAGATGACAATTGACCTCACCGCGCCGGAACTCACTCGTGAGGTGTGGCGTGCGCCACGAAAATATGCCGCGACCAGGTGCTTGGTCCGATTCGGCGGTCAGCCCAGTTTGTAAGCGCGGTGCAATGCGACGATGCCGCCGGTCAGATTGCGCCATTTCACCGACGACCAGCCCGCATCGGCGATCCGCAGCGCCAACTGCCGCTGATTCGGCCAGGCCCGGATGGATTCGGCGAGGTAGACGTAGGCATCTGGATTACTGCTCACCGCGACCGCGACCTTCGGCAGCGCCTTCATCAGGTATTCCAGATAGATGGTGCTGAAGATCGGCACGATCGGCGTGGAGAACTCGCAGATCACCATTCGCCCGCCGGGCTTGGTGACCCGCAGCATTTCGCGCAGTGCGGTATCGGTCTCGGAGATATTGCGCAGGCCGTAGGAGATGGTCACCGCGTCGAACGAATCGTCGGCGAAGGGCAGCGCGGTCGCATCGGCGGCCACCATCGGCACATTGCGGAATTTGCCCGCGGCGAGCATGCCCTTGGAGAAGTCGGCCGCCAGGCACCAGGCACCGGATTTCGCCAGGTCCAGCGTCGAAATGCCGGTGCCGGCGGCGAGGTCGAGCACCCGCTCACCCGGCCGGGGCGCGACGGCCTTGCGCACCGCCCAGCGCCAATATCGGTCCTGTCCCAAGGAGATGACGGTGTTGGTCAGGTCGTACCGCTTCGCGACCCCGTCGAACATCGACGCGACCTCGTGCGGCTGCTTGTCCAGCGAGGCCCGAACCGGTTCGCGCTGCTCTGTTTTCGCCACGCCCCCGAACCTACCGCGCGTAACACATGAGGGGCGAGACTCCCGCGCCGAACTGGCCCAGACAATCTGTCCCATCAGCAGGTACGCCTGCTTTGTCCGTGGTCACCGGCTTTCCGAGGTCGCGAAACTCACACGCGGATGGATCACGCGGTGTGCGGCAACTGGGTCCGAATCCCGGTGACATCGGCGTAGTGGCCCATCAATTCGGTGCAGATGGCGGGCCAGGTTCGGTGCAGCACGGACTTGCGGGCGGCCGCGGCGAATCGCGCACGCACTTGCGGATCACGAAGCGCCCCAACCGCACTGGGCAGCAGCTCGGCGAAGCGATCCACCGGCAGCAGGTAGCCGTTGCGGCAGTGCGCGATCAAATCGCGGGGTCCACCCGCATCCGGCCCGATCACCGGCACCCCGGCGGCCAGCGCCTCCTGCACACCCTGACAGAACGTCTCGTGCTCGCCCGCGTGCACCATCACATCCAGGCTCGCGTACGCCTGCGCCAGTTCGTCACCGCCGAGCTCACCGGTGAAGATCGCGGTGGGCATCATTCGCGCCAACCGGGCCCGCTCCGGCCCGTCTCCCACGATCACCAGCTGGATCGCCGGATCGGCGCCGAGCACCGCGAGCCGCTCCACATGCTTCTCCGGGGCCAGCCGTCCGACGAATCCCACCAGCAGCTTGTCCTGCCCGCGCAACCAGGAGGCCCGCAGCTCCGGCCGCTTCGCCGACGGCGTGAACCGGCCGATATCGACACCGCGACCCCAGCGGTGCACCCGCGGTATACCGTGCTGAGCCAGATCCTCGGCCGCCGCGCGCGACGGTGCCAGCGTCCGTGTCGCGCCCTCGTGAATCCGCCGCGTCCAAGCCCAGGCCGCCCGACTGGCCAGCCCGAGCCCATAACTCTTCGCGAAACCGGCCACATCGGTCTGATAGATCGCGACCGTCGGCAGATCCAACCGCATCGCCGCACCGAGACCGCCAGCGCCGAGCAGGAATGGCGAGGCAAGATGCACCACATCGGCGTCGAATTCGTCGATCGCGGCGGTGATTCCGGGCTGCGGCAGGCCGACCGGCAGTGAACTGACCTTCGGCACCATCACCGCTGGTACCCGATGCACCGGGAAGCGCTTGTAGCGTCGCTCGGCGGCGGGCAGCCCGTGCGGCGTATCCGGCGCGATCACCAGCGCGTCGTGCCCGTGCTGGTCCAGGTGGTCCAGCACCCGGAGCACGGAATTGACGACGCCGTTCATATTCGGCAGGAACGACTCCGAAACGATGGCTACTCGCACCATCCCAGGTTGACCCGCGCAACGCGCCACGCCGTCACGTCGACATGACCGATACGCAAAGATCCGGCGAACTGTCGGGGCTGGGGCGCCTCAGGCGGCGCCCGCCGCCGCGCGTGGTCCGTTCACCGGTCCGGGTGTGCGGCGTTGGGCCCGCAGCAGCAGCCACAGCGTGGGCAGCGTGACCGCCCAGACCACCAGAATCACCGACAGCGCGGGCTGAATCGCGACCCGCACGTCGCGCCCGGCCACCCGGACCAGATCCGGATCCTTGCGGTTGTACTCCACGTTGATCCGCTCACCGGCGGTGAGGTTGGTCGGATACAGCACTCCGACCTTGGGATTGTGCGTCTTCCCGTCCGGTGTGACATAGATGACCGCCGAACGCAGCCGCCCGGCCGAAAGCACCTCGGCCGAGGTCACACCCTTGTCGGAACTGATCAGATAGTCGTTGCGCCAGGCGGCGAGCACCAGCAGTACGACGAGGGCGCTGAGGAAGACGGCCGCTGTCAGTACCCCGATCCTGGCCCGCCGCAGGCGGTTCGAACGCCTTTCAGACTGGCTGGTTTCCGACACCACATCAGGCTACTTGCCGCCTCCGATACCGTGTGCGCCCATGTCCCGAAAATTCAGCTTCACCGTGCCCTACACCGTCCCGGTCGAAGATCTTCACCGGGCACTCACCACCGATGACGTCTGGCAGTCCCGGTTCGCTGGCGCGCAGACCGCCACACTCGAACTTTCGCATCCGGAGGGCGCGGACACCATCCGCATCCATATGACCGAAAAGGCAAGCGATGACAAGGTTCCCGGCATCGTGAGCAAGGTACTCAAGAGCGAATTGGTGCTCTCGCGCACCGACAACTGGCAGGCATTGGACGGCGAAATCGCCAAGGGCACCTTCGAGGGCGTGACCGGTGGCATCAGCTCCGAAATGTCGGGCACCTACGAACTGCGTCCGACCGCCGAGGGGTCCGAGATCGAGGTGGTGGGCACCGTGCAGGTGAAGGTTCCGTTGGTCGGGGGCGCCATCGAACCGCTCGCCGAGCAGTTGCACCATCGGGTGCTCAAGAGCGAGCGCAAACATATCGAAGGGTGGGTCGCCGCGCGGGCGAGCGACTGACCCGTTCCGAACGCCCCGGCGAAAGCCGGGGTCGCGTCGGGCTCGTCGGCTATCCGGCGAAATCCTCCGGACTGAATTCCTTGGGCTCCACCAGCACCAGCCAGTTGCCGGAGTTGTCCCGGATGATCGCCTCGGTGCCGTAGGGGCGTTCGGCGGGCGGCTGGATGAACTCCACACCCTTGGCGGTCAATTCCTCGAAGGTCTTCTGGCAATCGTCGGTCTTCAGGCCGAGCGCGCCGTGGGTGCCGTTGGCCAGGGCCCGGCGGATGGCATCGGCGAGGTTCTCATCCAGCGGCGGTCCCGGAATCATCAGGGTGATCTCGAGTTCCGGATGATCGGGATGTGCCACGCTGACCCAGCGGAATCCGTTGTCGCCCATCGTCACATCCGTGCGCTCGACGAACCCCAGCTTCTCGGTGTACCACTGCTTGGCCGCGTCCTGGTCGGTGACGTACACGGTGACCAGCGAGACATTCGTAATAGTCATGCCAAAAGGCTAGGAAAGACGTCGACCCGGACGCTTCTCCGAAATTGCTGAGCTCTGCGAACCGTTGAGCCTCAGTCCCGCGGCTTGCGATCCGAGAGCCCGTGCATGAACACATAACAGCCGGGAATCCGCGGCGCGCCATCCGCGAATTTGGCCTGATACTCCGACGGCGTCACCCCGACCAATTGCCGAAACTTACTGCTGAACGACCCGAGACTGCTGTACCCGACCAGCATGCAGACCTCGGTCACGGTCAGGTTGGTGGCTCGCAGGTAATCCTGCGCCCGCTCGATCCGTCGCTCGGCCAGATACGCCGCGGGCGTCACGCCGTACACCGCCGCGAAAGCGCGCAGGAAGTGATACTTCGAAACCCCTGCGGCAGCGGCCAATTCGTCCAGATGCAACGGCTCGGCGTAGTTGCGGTCCGCGAGATCCCGCGCCCGCCGCAGATGCGGAAGTAGATAGAGCGCGGGCAGACCGGTCATTTCAGGTGAACGGGGCGAGTTCGTCGAATCGGTAGGACGCCCGGCCCGCGGCTCGCCAGGCCCTGGCCGTCAGATCCAGATCCTCATCGGTGACCAGATTGCCCATTACCCGAACCGCGGTGCGCTGCAGATACTTCGACCGCATCACCGGCGGCCCGCCCATCGGCACCATCCGCGGGTGTGTCGCCAGACCGGCGATCCGCCGCGCCACCGAGAACGTCCGCCCGTACCGCTGCCGCAAAAGTTCCGGCCAGACCTTCGTGAGGTCCGGTTCGTCCAGCAGTCCGGCGAGCATGTGCCCGCCCTCCAGTCCGTAGTCGATGCCCTCGCCGTTGAGCGGATTCACACAGCCCGCGGCGTCGCCGATCAGCACCCAATTGCGCCCCGCGACATTCGATACCGCCCCACCCATCGGCAGCAGCGCGGAGGCGACCGCCCGCAGCGAACCCTCGAACTGCCACTCCTCGCGACGCAACGAGGTGTAGTGCTCCAGTAGCGGTTTCAGCGCGATATGCGAGGGCCGCTTCTCGGTGGCCAACGAGCCGACGCCGATATTCACCTCGCCATTGCCCAGCGGGAACACCCAGCCGTAGCCCGGCACCAACTCGCCGTCGGCATTGCGCAGCTCCAGATGCGAAGTGATCCACTGGTCGTCGCTGCGCGCGGATTTGATGTAGGCGCGAGCCGCGGTGCCATAGGCGTACTGCCGATGCCAGGTGCGACCGAGTAACTTGCCGATCGGAGAGCGCACACCGTCGGCGACGACGAGCGTCTTGCATCCGATCGAATGCGTCCCTTCCGCCGTCTGCACCGTCACACCGGTGACGCGATCACCCTCGCGGATGACATCGATCACTTTCGTGCCATCCAGCATCCTGGCCCCGGACTTGACGGCTGTCTCACGCAGCTTGTCGTCGAGTTCGGTTCGGGGAACGGCACTTCCATAGGTTGGAAAGGAACCGCCCGGCCACGGCAGCAGCGCCTCGCGGCCGAAACCCGTCATGCGCAGGCCGTGGTTCACGGTGTGCGCGCGCAGCCAATCGCCGAGCCCGAGGTGCTCCAATTCGGCGGTCGCGCGCGGGGTGAGTCCATCGCCGCAGGTCTTGTCACGTGGGAAGACGGCGGAATCGATGAGCAGGACATCGCGACCCGCCCGAGCGGCCCATGCGGCCGCCGCCGATCCGGCCGGCCCGGCACCGACCACGAGCACTTCGGTCTGTGTGGGAATCGCGCTCTGCGTCTCCCCGTCCCCGCCCGCGGGGGTGACATCCGGTGAACCCATGCGCTCAATACTCGCAGGAGCATTCGGTTCGTGTCGATGGAGCCTGCCCGCGGCGCAGACCATGCGATCGATGCGGTCGGAAAACAATGTGGAAAAGTGTCTGATACACCGCATAGTGACGGTGTTCATGGGCCGCGCGGCGGGGACACGCTAGGTTCTCTACCGTGGGGTCGGACGCATCGCTGGGAGAAGAGATGAGCACATCGGCTGTGAGTGATGAGAGCACGGTGGTGGCCGGAGTCGATCTCGGTGACACCGAGCTCGCGGAGACCGTGCGCAATGGCCTCATCGATGTCGAAAAACTGCTGATCGACGAGCTGTCCGACGGCGAGCTGTTCCTACAGGAGGCGGCGCTGCATCTGGCCAAGGCCGGGGGTAAGCGATTCCGCCCGCTGTTCACCATCCTCACCGGCCAGCTCGGTCCGCGCCCAACCGATCCGGCGTTGATCACGGCGGGCACCGTGGTCGAGCTGGTGCACCTGGCGACCCTCTACCACGACGACGTCATGGACGAGGCCCCCATGCGCCGCGGCGCCCCGAGCGTGAATTCGCGCTGGGGCAACAGCATCGCCATCCTCGCCGGTGACTATCTCTTCGCGCACGCGTCCCGGCTCACCTCGACCCTCGGCCCGGATGCGGTGCGGATCATCGCCGAAACCTTCGCCGAACTGGTCACCGGTCAGATGCGCGAAACCATGGGCGCGCGCGAATCCCAGGATCCGGTCGAGCACTACCTGCGCGTGGTCTGGGAGAAGACCGGCTCGCTGATCGCCGCCGCCGGACGCTTCGGCGGCACCTTCTCCGGGGCCGATGCCGAACACGTGGAACGGCTGGCTCGCCTCGGCGATGCGGTCGGCACCGCCTTCCAGATCTCCGACGACATCATCGATATCTCCTCGGCCGCCGAACAATCCGGCAAAACGCCGGGCACCGACCTGCGCGAGGGCGTGCACACCCTGCCGGTGCTCTACGCGCTGCGCGATGAGGGCGCCGAGGGCGACCGCCTGCGCAAACTGCTCGCGCACCCGCTGCAGACCGACGACGAGGTCGAGGAGGCGCTTTCGCTGCTCGCCCACTCGCGCGGCATGGTGCTGGCCAAGGAAAAGCTGCAGGGCTACGCCGATATCGCGCACGCCGAACTGTCCGCGCTGCCATCGGGCCCGGCCAACGACGCACTGGAGCACCTGGTCCGCTACACCATCGAACGCGTCGGCTAGGTGGCACGGAGCTCACATCTCGATCAGGAACCTTCGCTCGGCCCTTGGCGTTGACCTGGTGTAATGCCTTGTATGGCCTGAATACGCGGAGAGGCGGACATGCACGGGTATGCGAATGGGCTGAAGACCTTCGGGCTGATGGTCGGCCTCTCGGCTTTGATCGTGTTCGCCGGGGCGATGTTCCGCAGCCCGATGATTCTCTTCCTGGCGATCCTGATCGCGGTCGGTATGAATGCCTACGCCTATTTCTACAGCGACAAGATCGCGCTGAAGGCGATGCACGCGCAGCCGGTCAGTGAGCTGGAGGCTCCGGTCATCTATCGCATCGTGCGCGAGCTCGCGACCGCCGCGCGTCAGCCGATGCCGCAGCTCTATATCAGTCCTACCAACGCTCCCAACGCCTTCGCGACCGGCCGCAATCCGCGCCATGCCGCGGTCTGTTGCACCAGCGGCATCCTGCAGATCCTCGACGAGCGTGAACTGCGTGCCGTGCTCGGCCATGAGCTATCGCACGTGTACAACCGCGACATACTGATCTCCTCGATCGCGGGCGCACTGGCCGCGGTCATTTCTGGCCTGGCCAACCTGGCCTTTTTCGCCTCGATGTTCGGCGGCAACCGCAATGGCGACGGCCCCAATATCCTCGGCGTGATCCTGGTGACGCTGCTCGGCCCGATCGCCGCGACCCTGGTCAAATTGGCGGTCTCCCGCTCCCGCGAATATCAAGCCGATCAGTCCGGCGCCGAGCTGACCGGTGATCCGCTCGCCCTGGCCTCGGCGCTGCGCAAGCTGGAGCGCGGTGTACAGGCCGCCCCGCTGCCCCCTGAGCCGCAGCTGACAGCGCAGTCGCACTTGATGATCGCCAACCCGTTCCGGGCCGGTGAGCGTGCGGCGCGCCTGTTCTCCACCCACCCGCCGATGGCCGAGCGCATCGCCCGCCTGGAGGAAATGGCGGGCGGGCCCCGCAACTACTGATCGGCTCGCTGATCTGGCGACCCCAACGCCCTCAATCGTGATCGGACGCGAGTTCCTGTTCGAAGGCCCGTAGCGTCTCGACGAACATCCGCCGCTGGTCGGCGTTCAACGGCTCGAGCACCTTCCGCCACGCCCGCGCACTGCCACCGAGCCATGCGTTGACCGACTTCTCATGGGCCGCCGCGATCGCGACGATGGTGCGACGGCGATCCGCCGCGTCCGAGCGCCGCTCCAGCACTCCTTGACGGCTCAGATCGCCCACCATCAGGCTCACCGTCGTCGGCGCGACTTCCAGCCGCGCGGCCAGTTCGTTCACCGTCATCGGCCCCTCGAACACCAGATTCGCCAGCAGTGACAGATGCCGCGGTGCCAGCGAAAACGATTGCAGCTCTTCGGGAACGCGCATCTTCTTGGCCCGCCCCACCACCCGCGGCATGAGCAGCAGCAGACTCCGGATGCTCTCGTCCACCCCGATGCCACGCGCACCCGTTGACATCTCCCGCACCTCCAAATAGCCGTTGTTTACAAAGTGTTTTTGCTTGCAAAGCAAAATCTAATTTCTATGGCAAGGCTAGTACCAGCGGTCGCCGGTTCGACCGGCGATCCGGAAGGGCGCAGGTGGCACAGGGCATGGCGGATGCACGGGCGACCCCGCGCGCGGCCGCCATCGGCGACCATCTGCGGAACGTGCACGAGCAATTGCGGCGCGACCTGGCGACGGTTCGCACGCAACTCGAAGAGGACGAACTCGTCGCGACCCTGAATGCGACCGACCCGGCCACACTTCGACAGCGATAAATGCTCGCAGAAATGAGGAACCCCCGCCGATCATGATGATCGTCGGGGGTTTTCGGTGGCAGGTGTAGGATTCGAACCTACGTAGGCTTTCACCGACAGATTTACAGTCTGCTCCCATTGGCCGCTCGGGCAACCTGCCGTCGCGCTTCTCGGCGCGCAGTGCAGCTTACAACGAACCCGCACCCAGAATGCAAACCGGCTGGCCATCGGCCATGCGACGGGACTACGGTCACGCTCCGGGGTAGAACTGACGGTGACCGGAACAACCGGTTACAGACCCGTTGGACCGCCAGGACAGGAGCGAAGTGTGGCCGATTCGTCTTTCGATGTTGTCAGCAAGGTCGACCGTCAGGAGGTCGACAACGCGCTGCATCAGGCGGAGAAGGAGCTGAACACCCGCTACGACTTCCGCGGCACCGGCGCGAGTATCGAATGGTCCGGTGAGGACAAGATCGTGCTCAGTGCCGAGGCCGAGGAGCGGGTCAAGGCGGCGCTCGAGGTGTTCAAGGAAAAGCTGATCCGCCGCGATATCTCGCTCAAGGCCTTCGATGCCGGCGAGCCCGCGGCCTCGGGCAAGACCTACAAAATCACCGGCACGCTGGTGCAGGGCATCGATGCCGAGCATGCGAAGAAGATTTCCAAGAAGATCCGCGACGAGGGCCCCAAGGGCGTAAAGGCGCAGATCCAGGGCGAGGAACTACGCGTCTCCAGTAAGAAGCGCGACGATCTGCAGGCGGTGATCGCATTGCTGAAGGGTGAGGACTTCGGTATAGCGCTGCAGTTCGTCAATTACCGGTAGACGTGTCGGCGGCCGCGGGTATGTGGCCGCAAAAACCGCCCTGACCACCCGGTTTGGAGGTGCGACCGGTGAGTGTGTAACCTCGTTCAAGACTTCGCCGCGCCGGGGTTCTGAACGTAGGTCACGGTGCGGAGCTAGTCATGCCCCCTTAGCTCAGTCGGCAGAGCGTTTCCATGGTAAGGAAAAGGTCAACGGTTCGATTCCGTTAGGGGGCTCGCCGGATTGCCGGTGGTGACCGACTCGGCATCTCCAAGGTTGGGCGCGGCATCACCGAGCAATGCGACCCCGTGGCGGTGTAGCTCAGTCGGTAGAGCAAACGACTCATAATCGTTGTGTCGCCGGTTCAAGTCCGGCCATCGCTACCAAAGACCGATCAGACCATCTGGTTGACCCGAAAGAAGGAATATCGTGGCCGCGAAGTCCACCGATGTCCGGCCAAAGATCACCTTGGCCTGCGAGCAGTGCAAGCACCGCAACTACATCACCAAGAAGAACCGGCGCAACGACCCGGATCGGCTGGAGCTGAAGAAGTTCTGCCCGAACTGCGGTACCCACCGGGCGCACCGCGAATCCCGCTAGTCCACCACGCGTGCCGCTGCCGCGTTGATTGGCTTCCGGGTTCGTCCCGGGTATCGGGTCGTGACACTTGCGAGGGCCGGACATATGTCCGGCCCTGACGTGTTTCACGGCTCGAGTGTGGTAGGCGTTGCGAGCGAAGCGAGTAACCGATCGGCACAGCCGCCAAGCGGGCACGACGGAGCCGAGCGCTAGCGAGGCCGCTAGCGAGGCGCAGTCGTGAACGCTCCGTCGACTCCGGGGCTCGGGGTCAGATAGGTACAGTCCTCCCGTGACAATCAACACCGGTACAGACGAAGCGGTCGCAACGGACGAAGAACTCGACGCCGCAGCGCATGCCGCGGCGATGGTCGGTCATCACTACCGCGTCGACGACTACTACGAGGTCGGCCGCGAGAAGGTGCGCGAATACGCCCGCGCCGTGCAGGATTACCATCCCGTGCACTGGGATGAAGACGCCGCGCAGGAGTACGGCTACGACGGCCTGCTCGCCCCGCTCACCTTCATTTCCCTGGTCGGAATTCTGGCCCAGCGCAAACTCTTCGAGCAGATCGTCACGGGCTACGACCTGAGCCAGATCATGCAGACCGATCAGATCCTGGAATTCCACCGTCCTATCAAGGTCGGCGACCAGCTGGTCTGCGATGTCTACCTGCACTCGTTCCGGCAGGCCTTCGGCGGCGACATCATCGTCACCAAGAACATCGTCACCGCGCAGAACGAGGTGGTGCTCACCACATACACCACGCTGATCGGGCGCAGCGGCGGCGATATCGATCCGAACCTGCAGGGCGCGGTCCGCAATGTGCTCATGCACGGCATCGGCGAGGACGCTCCGAGTCACCATCCGCGCACCCCGGCCGCCGCCGATGCGTCCACGGCGCCCGTGGCCGCGCCGCGCGCGATCACGCGGAGCAAGCACGCGCTCGAGTTCGCGGACATCGCCGTCGGCGACGAGCTTCCCCCGCGCACCGTCCGGCTCACCCGCGGCGATCTGGTGAACTACGCCGGTGTCTCCGGCGACGCGAATCCGATCCACTGGAGTGACGAGGTCGTCAAGCTGGTCGGTCTGGACAACGTGGTCGCGCACGGCATGCTCACCATGGGCCTCGGCGGCGGATTCGTCACCTCCTGGCTCGGTGATCCCGGTGCGGTCAAGGAGTACAACGTCCGCTTCACCAGCCCGGTCTACGTCGGCTCCGAGGAGCCCGCGGAGGTCGAGTTCACGGGTAAGGTGAAGTCGGTGGATCCGGAGAGCCGGACCGCGGTCGTGGCCATCGTGGCGAAGTCGGCGGGCAGGAAGATCTTCGGACGCGCCACCGCGACGGTCCAACTGGCCTGACCTGGTCGAGCGACCCTGATTGGCATATGCCGCAGGCGGTAACGTACACTCAGATTTCTGGGGTCACCAGCCGCTGCGCGCTGCTCTGCAAGGGCTGGTTCCAGGTGAGTCCGCAAGGATTCGCCGACGGGGCCGGCAACTGCCGGAGTGGCGCGCGTGTTGTGTGACACCAGATAGCAGAACGACAACTGAACACAGAACAGTGGTTGGACAGCTGGATCGTTCAACCGAAGGGGCGTAGCTCAACTGGCAGAGCAGCGGTCTCCAAAACCGCAGGTTGCAGGTTCAAGTCCTGTCGCCCCTGCCCTGGATGCCAGCGACGAAAGGATCGACGTGGTCGACGAGCGGGATAATCGCCGCGGCGCGCATGCCGAGGACGACGACACCGCCGCAGTGGCTCGGCCGAGCGGTAAGCGGTCCGCGCGGCGCAGTCGCAATGCCGATTCGGGCTCGGTCGCCACGATCGATCGGCCCACGTCGGGCAAGGCAGCCAAGAAGACCGATCGGGCCGAGCGCAAGAAGACGGGGAACCCGTTCAAGCGTTTGATCAAGTTCCTGCGCGAAGTAGTCGCGGAACTGCGCAAGGTGATCTGGCCCAACCGGAAGCAGATGGTCACCTATACGAGCGTTGTTCTGGTGTTCGTGATTTTCATGGTCGCGTTCATCAGCGGGTTGGATCTGGCGTTCATCAAGGGTGTCAACTGGCTGTTCGGCTAGCTGATCGCCGCCGACGCCGGTAGCCGACCCCGGGGCGGCGCGTTACACAGCGCGCCAGGCCCGGTACGCAAAGGATGTACGTGACGACACAGGAAGCGAGTGCCCCAGTGAGCACCCCGGAGAACGACACAACCGACGAGTTCCCGGTCGACGACGCGGCGCAGACCGCCGAGGAGTCCGCGCCCGTCGAGGAAGCTGTTGTCGACGAATCCGACGCCGCTGACGCCGAAGTTGTCGAGGCCGCTCCTGTCGATGCCGAACCCGCCGACCCGGTCGCCGAGATGAAGGCCGCGCTGCGGCGCGCCCCGGGCGATTGGTATGTAATCCACTCGTACGCCGGTTACGAGAACAAAGTGAAGGCCAACCTCGAGACCCGCGTGCAGAACCTGGACCTCGAGGAGTACATCTTCCAGGTCGAGGTGCCGACCGAAGAGGTCACCGAGATCAAGAACGGCCAGCGCAAGCATGTCAACCGCAAGGTGCTGCCCGGCTACATCCTGGTCCGGATGGAACTGAACGACGAATCGTGGGGCGCGGTGCGCAACACCCCCGGTGTCACCGGCTTCGTCGGCGCCACCTCGCGGCCGTCGCCACTTTCCATCGATGATGTGGTGAAGTTCCTGGTCCCGGCCGCGCAGCAGCAGAAGAAGCCGGCTGCCGAGGCCGCCGCGGCTTCGACCTCCGCCGATATCGCG
Organism: Nocardia sp. CA-135398; assembly: GCF_050955845.1. Lineage (NCBI taxonomy): Bacteria > Bacillati > Actinomycetota > Actinomycetes > Mycobacteriales > Nocardiaceae > Nocardia > Nocardia sp. CA-135398. The sequence continues at coordinate 996,292 of NZ_CP192084.1, forward strand.
CCCAAGCCGGTCATCGAGGTCGACTTCGAGGTCGGCGAGTCGGTGACCGTGATGGACGGTCCGTTCGCGACGCTGCCCGCCAGCATCTCCGAGGTCAATGCCGAGCAGCAGAAGCTCAAGGTGCTCGTGTCGATCTTCGGTCGTGAGACTCCGGTCGAGCTGGCGTTCACCCAGGTCGCGAAGATCTAGCACCCCCGAATCTTGCAAAGAGCAAGGACACAAAAACCCTAGGAAAGAAAGATGCCCCCCAAGAAGAAGAAGCTCGCCGGGATCATCAAGCTTCAGATCCAGGCCGGCCAGGCGAACCCGGCCCCTCCGGTGGGCCCCGCGCTCGGTCAGCACGGCGTCAACATCATGGAGTTCTGCAAGGCGTACAACGCCGCGACCGAGTCGCAGCGTGGCAACGTCATTCCGGTCGAGATCTCGGTGTACGAGGACCGGTCCTTCGACTTCAAGCTGAAGACCCCGCCCGCCGCCAAGCTGCTGCTCAAGGCCGCCGGCGTGCAGAAGGGCTCGGCCGAGCCGCACAAGACCAAGGTCGCGAAGGTCACCATGGACCAGGTCCGGGAGATCGCCAAGACCAAGCAGGAAGATCTGAACGCCAAGGACATCGACCAGGCGGCCAAGATCATCGCGGGCACCGCGCGTTCGATGGGCATCACCGTCGAGGCGTGAGCTGCGGCTCGCAATCCCGGTGGGAGGGTCGGCCAGACCCGATAACCACTTCTGAACCACATTAAGGACAGACAATCATGGCAAAACGAAGCAAGGCGTATCTCGCCGCGGCCGAGAAGGTCGATCGCACTCAGCTCTACTCCCCGCTGGCCGCCGCGCGTCTGGCGAAGGAGACCGCTACCACCAAGACCGACGCGACCGTCGAGGTCGCCGTTCGTCTCGGTGTGGATCCCCGCAAGGCCGACCAGATGGTCCGCGGCACGGTCAACCTGCCGCACGGCACCGGTAAGACCGCCCGCGTCATCGTGTTCGCGGCCGGTGAGAAGGCCGCCGAGGCCGAGGCCGCCGGTGCGGACGCCGTCGGCGCCGAGGATCTGATCGAGCGGATCCAGGGCGGCTGGCTGGACTTCGACGCCGCGATCGCCACCCCGGACCAGATGGCCAAGGTCGGCCGGATCGCGCGTGTCCTCGGTCCGCGCGGCCTGATGCCGAACCCGAAGACGGGCACGGTCACCAACGATGTGACCAAGGCCGTCAACGACATCAAGGGCGGCAAGATCAACTTCCGCGTCGACAAGCAGGCCAACCTGCACTTCGTCATCGGCAAGGCGTCCTTCGACGATGCCAAGCTGGTGGAGAACTACGGCGCAGCGCTGGACGAGATCCTGCGGGCCAAGCCGTCGACAGCCAAGGGCCGCTACGTCAAGAAGGTGACGGTCTCGACGAACACCGGACCGGGCATCCCGGTGGACCCGAACCGCACCCGCAACCTCCTCGACGAGGATGCGTAAGTAGCACCCCGGCTCTTCGGAAGCTGAGCAGACCGCAAAGGGCGGGAACGCGAATCGCGTTCCCGCCCTTTGCGCGTATCGACGATTCGGGTGGAGAGTGGTCGCACCGCGGACCGGACTAATTCGTGCGCGGCGGTGGTTGCCCCTGAGGTGACAGCCGTTCTGCTGATTTCCGGGAGTACGCGTAGTGCTTCGACCAATACCGCCGCACTGCGCACCGTGGCGGCGATCGCGCCCGAGGGGGTCCAGACCTTCTGGTACGAGGGCCTCGCCGAACTTCCGGCCTTCAGTCCGGATGATGACGGGACCGGCCATCCGTCGGTTGTCGCACTGCACGAACACATTTCGCGCGCCGACGCGGTCCTGCTCTGCACACCGGAATACGCGGGCACCCTGCCCGGCAGCTTCAAGAATCTGCTCGACTGGACCGTCGGCACCGCCGACCTCTACGAGAAGCCGACGGCCTTCCTCAATGTCGCCGCCCAAGGCCGCGGCGAAGGTGCGGCCGCGACCCTGACGACGGTGCTGGGCTACGTCGGCGCCATCGTCGACCCGGCCACCTGCGCCCGCCTCCCGGTCGCCCGCGACGCGGTGGACGCCGGCGGCCTGGTCACCACCCCCGAGTTCCGTACCGGCGCACTAACAGCCCTCACCCGCCTGGTCCACCAGACCGCCACCGCCTGACCACGCGCCGAGGCGAGTCGGGCGGTGGCTTTCGGGCCGGGTCCGAGCCACCGCTCGACTCGCCTCGATGGTCAGTTTTCCCGGGGTTCTGTGGATTTGCGCCAGCCGAGCAGCACCGACTCGCCCTCCTGCACACCCCACGGTAGGAAGACGGCCACGATAACGGCGCACACCACCACCGCGCTCGCGGCTACCAGGGATGCGGCGTGGGAGCCCTGCAAGGCCGCCGTTTTCATTGCGGTGATGAGGTTTTCGCGCTGGGCGTCGAAGAACGGCGCAAGCTCTCGTTTGCGGATCTCCAACACACTGAGCGGACTGGCCTTCACCAGACTGCGCTCGTGCGCGTTCATCATCCCGGCCGGCACCCGGTCGATCAGCGGTGCGACGCGAGTTGTGTAGTAGGAGGCCACAATCGAGCCGAGGACCGCGACGCCGAGGGTGCCGCCGATCTCGCGGGTGGTGTCGTTGACCGCGGATCCCGCGCCCGCTTCGTTCAGCGGTAGCGATCCCATGATCGATTCGGTCGCCGGTCCCTGCACGATGGCCAGACCGAGCGCCATCGACACCATGGACGGCAGCACATCCGTGACGTAACTGCTGTCCACCGTCACCTGACCGCCCAGATACAGCCCCAACCCAGTGAGCAACAGCCCGAATACGATCACCGGCGTGGTCCCGATCCGGGTGGCCAGCAGCGTCGCGATCGGTGCGCCGATGGCCACCGAAAACGCGAATGGCAGTGAGGCGACGCCGAATTCGAGTGGCGTGTACTCGCGGACACCCTGGAAGTACTGAGTAATAAGGAACAGGAACCCGAACATCGAGAAGTACCCGACCGCGATCGACAAGGCGGGCATGGAGAATCGGCGATTCCGGAACAGCCGCATATCGAGAATCGGTGCGCGGGTGCGCAATTCCCAGGTGATGAAGGCGGCGAGCAGTACGATGCCGAGCGCGGCCACGCCCAGGGTGGTTGTCGACAGCCAGCCGTAGCGCGGGGCCTCGATGATGGCCCACACCAGCAGCGTGATGCCCGCGATCGAGAGCGCGATGCCCGCAAGATCGAGCCGTCCCACCTGGGAGGACCGCGATTCGGGCACCCAGATGAGGGTGGCGGCCATGGCCACAAGTGCCACCGGCACATTGATCCAGAAGACCGAATGCCACGAAAAGTGTTCCAGCAGCCAGCCGCCCGAGATCGGCCCGATCGCGATGGCGAATCCGGCCATCGCGGTCCAAGCGGCGATGGCCAGTGCGCGCTCGCGTTTGTCGGTGAAGATATTGATGATCAGCGCCAGCGTCGCGGGGAAGACGGCCGCGGCGAAGACGCCCATCGCGGCGCGTGCGGCGATGACATTGCTCATGGACTCCGAGAGCGCGCCGCCGATCGACATGGCGGCGACGCCGACCAGGCCGATCATCATCACGCGGCGGCGTCCGTAGCGGTCGCCGAGATTGCCGAAGGCGAGCAATAGTCCGGCGAAGGTCAGGGTGTACGCGTCGACGACCCACTGCAGGCCGCTGACGCCGGTGGCCAACTCCACCCCGATGGAGGGGAGGGCCACGTTCACGATGGTGTTGTCGAGGACGACCAGCAGTTCCGCGAGGCAGATGACGGCCAGGGCGATGAAGCGCGTGGTACGTCGTTCCAGCAGCACCGGTGGATCGACTATGGAGGTTGCCATAGTTCAGTAGTCAAGCAGTAACTGTCACTCTTGGTAACACCTTCTTGACGGGACGTCCACCACACCGAGGGGGAATCGTGAGCCGCACCACAACAATTCGGCGGCGAAAGCATCCCGTTCGGACCCGTTTTGGCAGATGAGGGTGGGCTCGGCTACTCTGGACCGAAGTAATCGACGAGTTCGATGACTACCCAATCCGTTCTACCGAAGACCGTTGGTCGCTGCGCCCGTTCGGGCGTGGTCGAAGGTCCGGCATCGAGCCGGCGGCCCACGCAGGGAGGACCGAGGCTGGGATTGATCTGGGTTACACCCGGGTCGATCACCTATTTCGCCCCGGAACGCTCTGCGTTCGGGGCGTTTGCTTTATCGCTGGCCCCTGGTACTCGGCAGTTCGAATACGAACCGACATCCAGAGAGGAGGCGAAGTATGGCAAAACCCGAGAAGGTCACCGCGGTCGAAGAGATCACGGAGCAGTTCAAGAGCTCGTCGGCCACCGTCATCACGGAATACCGTGGTCTGTCGGTCGGTAAGCTCACCGATCTGCGTCGCGCGCTCGGCGAAGGCGCTACCTACTCCGTCGCCAAGAACACCCTGGTCAAGCGGGCGGCCGCGGAAGCGGGCGTCGTTGGCCTGGACGACTTGTTCGTCGGACCCACCGCGATCGCCTTCATCAAGGGCGAGCCGGTGGACGCGGCGAAGGCCATCAAGACCTTCGCCAAGGAGAACAAGGCGCTCATCATCAAGGGCGGGTACATGGACGGCGCCGCGCTGTCCGTTGCCGAGGTCGAGAAGATCGCCGACCTGGAGTCCCGCGAGGTGCTGCTGGCCAAGCTGGCCGGCGCGATGAAGGGCAACCTGGCGAAGGCCGCCGGTCTGTTCAACGCTCCCGCTTCGCAGGTGGCCCGCCTGGCCGCCGCGCTGCAGGAGAAGAAGCAGGCCGAAGAGGGCGGCTCGGCCGCCGAGTAACACAGGGTGGCTCGCGTGCGGCTCGCCCACATAGACAATCATCTACCGAAAGGAAACAACAATGGCCAACGTTGACGAACTGCTCGAGACCTTCGGCAACATGACCCTGCTCGAGCTGTCGGACTTCGTCAAGAAGTTCGAGGAGAAGTTCGAGGTCACCGCGGCTGCTCCGGTCGCCGTCGCCGCCGTCGGTGGCGCCGCCGCTCCGGCCGAGGCCGCCGAGGAGCAGGACGAGTTCGACGTCGTCCTCGAGGGTGCCGGCGACAAGAAGATCCAGGTCATCAAGGTGGTCCGTGAGATCGTCTCGGGCCTGGGCCTGAAGGAAGCCAAGGACCTGGTCGAGAGCGCCCCGAAGCCGATCCTGGAGAAGGTCGCCAAGGATGCCGCCGAGGCTGCCAAGGCGAAGCTGGAAGAGGCCGGCGCCAAGGTTTCGGTCAAGTAATTCGCGAGTAACTCGCCTGAACGGGCGGCCCCCATTGGGGGCCGCCCGTTTGCATTCTCTCGACGCGTGCGACGGTAATGCGAATATTGCGAGTGATCCGGGGTTACTCTTCGGTCAGGTTAGGGTGTGCCGCGTCATGCTCATGGGATACAGTGACCGCACCCACTGTGACGCGACACACCGTGATACCGAATAGCGCGGTTCGCCGGTGGGTGGCTCGCTGAGAATTTGTGGAGGTTGGCGTGGGCGTCGAGGTCAGGACCGAGGGTGTTACCAAGTCCTTCGGTTCACAGCGTATTTGGCAGGATGTCTCTCTGACGCTGCCCTCGGGTGAGGTCAGCGCGCTGCTCGGCCCCTCGGGTACCGGTAAATCCGTCTTTCTGAAGTCGCTGATCGGTCTGCTGCGTCCGGAGCGCGGTTCGATCTTCATCGACGGCACCGATATCACCACCTGCTCCAATAAGGAGCTCTACGAAATCCGCAAGCTCTTCGGTGTGCTGTTCCAGGACGGCGCGCTGTTCGGCTCGATGAACCTGTTCGACAACGTGGCGTTCCCATTGCGCGAGCACACGAAGAAGTCCGAGTCCGACATCAAGAAGATCGTGATGGAGAAGCTCGAGCTGACCGGTCTGCTCGGCGCGGAGGGCAAGCTGCCCGGTGAGATCTCCGGCGGTATGCGCAAGCGTGCCGGTCTCGCCCGCGCCTTGGTGCTCGACCCACAGATCATTCTGGTCGACGAGCCCGACTCCGGTCTGGACCCGGTTCGTACCTCCTACTTGTCGCAGTTGCTGATCGACATCAACGCCCAGATCGACGCGACGATCCTGATCGTGACCCACAACATCAACCTGGCGCGCACCGTGCCCGACAACATCGGCATGCTGTTCCGTCGCTCGCTGGTCATGTTCGGTCCGCGTGAGGTGCTGCTGACCTCGGAGGAGCCGGTGGTGAAGCAGTTCCTCAACGGTCGCATGATCGGTCCGATCGGTATGTCGGAGGAGAAGGACGAGGCGCAGATGGCGCGCGAGCAGGCCCTCGTCGACGCCGGACACCATCATGGTGGCGCCGAGGAGGTCGAGGGCATCATCCCGCAGATGCGAGCCACCCCGGGTATGCCGGTGCGCCAGGCCGTGATTCGCCGTCAGGCGCGTGTCCGCGAAATCATGCACACCCTGCCGCACGCGGCCCAGGCGGCTATTCGTGAGTCACTTGCGGAGAGCGACGACACGCAGGTGATGGCGTACCAGAATGGGGACCTGGGCGGATACCAGGGTGGGTCATTCGACACTACCGTGCGCCACAACACAACTAACGGGTAACATCTGCGATCGTGAATTCCACCCTGGCGCGATTGCGGACTCCAGTAGAGTCGGGGTTTGGCCAGGCCGGCAACATCTTTGCGCTGCTCATCGACGTTATGCGCAAGACGTTCAAACGGCCTTTCCAGTTGCGCGAATTCATCGAGCAGTCGTGGTTCATCGCGAGTGTCTCGATCTTGCCCAGCGCACTGGTGGCCATCCCGTTCGGTGCGGTTGTCGCGCTGCAGACCGGCTCTTTGATCAAACAACTAGGCGCCGAATCATTTACCGGCGCAACCAGCGTGCTGGCTACCGTCCAGCAGGCCGCTCCCGTTGTCACCGCGTTGATCATCGCGGGCGCGGCCGGTTCGGCGGTCGCCGCCGACCTCGGCTCGCGCACCATCCGTGAGGAGATCGACGCACTCGAAGTGCTCGGTGTCGATCCCGTGCAGAAGCTGGTGGTACCGCGCGTACTCGGCATGATGCTGGTCGCGCTGCTGCTCAACGGTCTGGTGTCGGTGGTCGGCATCGCCGGCGGCTATTTCTTCAATGTCGGGCTGCAGGGCGGTACGCCCGGCGCCTACCTCGCTTCGTTCTCCGCACTGGCCCAGCTGCCGGACCTGTGGATCGGCGAGATCAAGGCCTTGATATTCGGTCTGCTCGCGGGCGTGATCGCCGCGTACAAGGGGTTGCATCCCAAAGGGGGCCCGAAAGGAGTCGGAGACGCGGTGAACCAATCCGTGGTTATCACCTTCATGGTTCTGTTCTTCGTGAACTTGATCCTGACCCTGGTGTATTTGCAGGTCGTCCCCGCCAAGGGCGCCTGACCCGTGGCCACCTCGTACCGTCCCCCGGCCCTGGCGAAATCCGCCCGCCGGGCCCGTGAGATCGCACGTGTGCCAGTGAATGTCATCGATCGCGCCGGCGATCAGATGTCGTTCTATTCCAAGGCCATCGCCTGGATTCCGCGCACCGCGGTGCATTACCGCAAGGAGGTCATGCGGCTGCTCGCCGAGGTGACCTTCGGCAGTGGAGCGCTTGCCGTCATCGGCGGCACCATCGGCGTCATCGTGTTCATGTCCGGCTCGGTCGGCGTCGTCGTCGGCCTGCAGGGCTTCAAGGCCTTGGATGCGCTCGGCAGTTCGGTGCTGACCGGCTTCCTCACCGCCTACATCAATACCCGCGAGATCGCGCCGCTGGTCGCCGCGCTCGCGCTATCGGCAACGGTGGGTTGTGGTTTCACCGCCCAGTTGGGCGCGATGCGGATCTCCGAGGAGATCGACGCGCTCGAGGTGATGGCGGTGCCGGGTGTGCCGTTCCTGGTAACCACCCGGGTGATCGCGGGCTTCCTCGCGGTTATCCCGCTCTACATCGTGGGCCTGCTCGGCACATTCCTGGCGTCGCGAATGATCAGCATTTGGTTCAACGGACAATCCAGTGGTTCCTATGACCACTATTTCAGTCTGTTTCTGCCGCCAGAAGATGTCTTGTATTCATTCGTCAAAGTGTTGGTCTTCGCATTCGTAATCATCATGGTGCATTGCTATTACGGCTTCAATGCCACCGGCGGACCGGCCGGTGTCGGTGTCGCGGTGGGTCGCGCGGTGCGCGCGGCGATCGTGCTCGTGAATGTGCTCGATTTCTTCCTGAGCCTCGCCATCTGGGGCACCACCACGACAGTGCGGGTGGCCGGATGAGCGAGCGAACAAAAGAAACAGCCGCCATGGCGGTCATGCCGGAACCGAGCGGCAGCGAGGTGCCGGCATGAGTAATCGCGTGCAGATGTGGCGCGCGACGGAGAAATTGCGCGTCCGGGTGCTCGGTGTCGCATTCTTCGTGGTCTGCGCACTATTCCTGGTCACGACGGTCGCGATCTACAACAAGGCGTTCGTCGACTCCGTCCGGGTCGAATTGATCACTGACAGTGTGGGAAATGCGTTGACCCGCAATGCCGATGTGAAGGTGCGCGGCGTCAATGTCGGCGAGGTCAGATCCAGCCGGTCCGAGGCTGGCAAGGTGACCCTCGACCTCGCGATCGATCCCGGTAAGGCCGAGCAGATTCCGGTCAACGCGACGGCCCGGCTGTTGCCGAAGACGCTGTTCGGCGAGCGGTATGTGGATCTGGTCATCCCGGACGAGCCGAGTAAGCAGCATCTGACCGAGGGCGTGACCCTGCATCAGGACGTCAGCGGCAATGCCATCGAGATCAGCAAGCTGCTCGACGACGTGCTGCCGCTGCTGCAGGCGATTCCGCCGCAGGATCTCGCCTCGACGCTCGGTGCGCTGTCCCAGGCATTGTCGGGTCAGGGTCTGGCGCTTGGTGAGTCGGTGGAGAAGTTGGATCACATCTTCCGCGAGGTCAACGGGGTCATGCCGGATCTGAAGCAGGATTTGGTGAGCTTCGCCGATGTGGCCGCCACCTACTCCGACGCGCTGCCGCAGTTGGTCGACGCATTCAATAACCTGCGCACCACCAACGCGACCATCGTGCAGCGCCGCCCGCAGATCGACACCCTGCTTGCCACGCTGAACCCGACCGCGGCCACCACCGCGGACTTCCTGATCGCCAACCGCGACAACATCATCGATGTGGCCGCCGATTCGCGGCCCGCGCTGGAACAGCTGGCGACCTACTCGCCGAACTACGCCTGCGCGCTGGCGAACTTCGCCAAGATGAAGCCGCGCATCGACCAGATCATGGGCATGGGCACCGCGCGTCCTGGTTCGCGCGTCAGCATCGAGCTGACCAACACCCGCGGCAAGTACCTGCCAAACCAGGACGAGCCGCGTTGGCTGGACACCCGCGGGCCATGGTGCGTGCCGGAATACCCGGTGTTCACCGATCCGGGCCAGTACACCGGCGGACCGAACAATGACGGTTCCTATGCGGTGCCGAGCCGCAACCCGGGTGACCAGGACAGCGGAAAGCTGTCGGCGCCGCAGTTCGGTATGTACCCGGCCGCGAATGTGCCGACCACGGCCGGTTCGCCGGGCGAACAGCAGACGCTCGGCACGATCTACGGTGCGGCGAACGGTGTTTCGCCCGATCAGGTGCCCAGCTGGGTCACCCGGATCGGTGCACCCGCATTCCGTGGCAGCGAGGTGAGCGTGCGATGAAGGAAACGATGCGCGGCCTCGGCGGGCCGCTGACCAAGCTCATCATCTTCGTCGTCGTCACGCTGTTGGCGACCACGATCCTCGGGCTATCGATCGCCAACTACACCGGCGGGGGCACCGCGTTCAAGGCGCGCTTCACCGATGTCACCTCGCTCAATCCCGGTGACGAGGTGCGCATCGCCGGTGTCCGGGTCGGCAAGGTCACCAGCGTCGAGATCGTGGACAAGCGTCAAGCCGAGGTCGGATTCGAACTGACCGACCGAGATTGGCTGCCCGCCTCCACGACGGCGACCATCAAGTACCGAAACCTGGTCGGCCAGCGCTATATCGCGCTCGAACAGGGCACGGGGGAGCAGGGTCGCAAACTCAACAAGGGCGCGACCATCGGGCTCGAGCACACCAGGCCAGCGCTGAACCTGACCACACTGTTCAACGGATTCCGTCCGCTGTTCCAGACGCTGACCGCCGATGATGTGAACAAACTGTCCTACGAGATCATTCAGGTCTTCCAGGGCGAGCAGGGCACCATTCACGATCTGGTGGCGACCACCGCGAATCTGACGAACAAGATCGCCGACAAGGACGCGGTCATCGGTGACCTGGTGCGCAACCTGACGGCCGTACTCAACGCGGTCAATGAGCGCGAGGGCCAGTTCGATCAGCTGATCGTCAATACCGAGGCGCTGGTCAGTGGACTGGCCGCCGACCGCGACACCATCGGCAGCTCGGTCACCTCACTCGGAAATCTGGCCTCGGCCACGGCGGATCTGCTGGTGCCGGTCCGCCCGACGCTGCAGGGTTCGATCGCCGGCCTCAGCCAGCTCACCGGCACCATCGACGAGCGCAAGGACGAAGTGAACACGGCGCTGACGAACCTGCCGATCAAGATGGAAAAGCTCGGCCGCGCCGGCAGTTACGGCTCGTGGTTCCAGTTCTATCTGTGCGGTATCGACATCGTGGTCGGACCGGGCGCGGTGGACGCTCCGCAGCTCAACCTCCCGGCCGGGATGCCGACGGTCAACCAGCCGCTCTACACCAATGCCGCGCCGCGCTGCCAGGGGAAGGGTCACTGATGGACGACCGGATCCTGCTCGGCAAGCGCAGCCCCGCGTTCATGGGTGTGCTCGGCCTGGCCATGGTGCTGCTCGTGACGGTCTCCGCGTTCTTCCTGGACAGGTTGCCGATCATCGGCGCGGGCACCAGGTACACCGCGCAGTTCTCCGAGGCCGCGGGCCTCAAGAAGGGCAATGAGGTCCGCATCGCCGGTGTGAAGGTCGGTGCGGTATCGGATGTTCGGCTCGACGGCAATAAGGTGCTCGTCGACTTCCGCACTCAAGACGCCTGGATCGGCAATGAGACGACCGCCTCCATCCAGATCAAGACCGTGCTCGGACAGAAGTATCTGGCGCTGGATCCGAAGGGCTCCGAGCCCGCCGATCCGAGCAAGGTGATTCCGTTGTCGCGCACGGTATCCCCGTACGACGTGGTGGACGCGTTCAGCGATGCGGCAAAGAACATCGACCAGATCGACACCGCACAGCTGGCCACCAGCATGCGGGTGCTCTCGGAGGCGTTCGAGACCACACCGCCGGAGATCCGCAACTCCATCGACGGTGTCGCCCGGCTCTCGGAAACCCTCGGCAAGCGCGATGAGGAGCTGAAGAAGCTGTTCGCGGCGACCAGGCAGACCACCGGTGTGCTCGCCGACCGCAATCAGCAGTTCGAACGCCTGCTGGCCAACGGCGGACAGTTGTTGGCCGAGTTGAACATTCGCCAGCAGTCCATCGCACAGCTGCTCACCGGAGCCAAGACGGTGTCGGCCGAGCTGAGCGCGCTGGTCGCCGATAACGAGAAGCAGATGGGTACGGCGTTGACCAACCTCGAGGCCGCCATCGATCTGCTGAACGAGAACCAGCAGAACATCTCCAAGACACTGGAACTCGCAGCGCCGTTCTACGGCCTCTACGCCAATGTGCTCGGTACCGGTCGCTGGTTCGACGCGGTGATCGTGAACCTGCTCCCGCCCGGTCTGCCGGAGATTCCGGGCGACCGTCCGCCGGTGCGCACCATGGGAGGTAACTGACATGGGGGTGAACTGGCCTCGTAAGGAGCCGCTCACCGCGATACGCACCTCGCGTCGCGGCACCAAGGCGACCATCGCGATCGGCGTGATCGCGGCGCTGGTCCTGGCAGGTGCCCTCTGGTGGCTTTTCGACCGGATGACCACGACCAAGATCACCGCGTATTTCGACCGCTCCGTCGGCATCTACGAGGGTTCGGATGTGCGCATCCTCGGCGTGCCGGTGGGCAAGGTGGATTCCGTCGAACCACAGGGCGAGCAGGTCAAGGTGGTGATGAGCGTCGACCGCGGCTTCGACGTGCCCGCCGAGGCCAAGGCCGCGCAGATCACGCCGTCGATCGTCTCCGACCGCTACATCCAGCTGACCCCGGCCTACACCGGCGGACCGAAAATGGCACGCGACGCGACCATTCCGCGCGATCGCACGGTCACCCCGGTCGAGGTGGATCAGCTGTACAAGAGCATCACCGAACTCTCGGATGCGTTGGGCCCCAACGGCGCCAACGCCCAGGGTGCGGTGAACCAACTCGTGCGCACCTCGGCCGCGAATCTGGCGGGCAACGGAGAGGCGTTGGCCAACAGCATCACTCAGCTCTCGCGCGCGGCGCGGTACCTCGGCGATGCCCGCGGCGATATCTTCGACACCGTCAAGAATCTGCAGACCTTCGTCACCATGCTGGCCCAGAACGACCAGCAGGTGCGGCAATTCAACGCCCAGCTCGCGGACCTGTCGACCTTCCTCGCGGGGGAGCGCCAGGATCTCGGTGCGGCACTGAACCTGCTTTCGGTCGCACTCGGCGATGTCGCCCGATTCATCGATGAGAACCGGGATCTGGTCCAGCGCAATGCCCAGGGGTTGACCACGCTCACCGCGACATTGGCCAAGCAGCGCGACGATCTGGCCGCGACACTGCCGGTGCTGCCGCTGGCGCTGAGCAACCTGATCAATATCCACAATGCCGAATCCGGCACCCTCGATATGCGCGCCAACTTCACCGATCTGCAGGATCCGTTCGGCGCGGTGTGCAAGATGCTGGATCTGAGCAAGTTGATGCCGGGCGATCCGAAGTTCGAGGCGCTTGGCAAGCAGATGCGTCCGATTCTGGAGCACTGCAAGGAGATCACCGACCAGATCACCGCCGGTGTGAAGACGCCGACGCTGATCCTGCCGTTCGGCATCCTCAGCAATGACAACCAGCAGCGCGACCCGGTGCCCGGCACGGTTCCCGGCACCCCGTCCGATCAACTTCCGCCCTCGCAGGGAGGTGGCCAGCGATGAACAGGCGAATGCGTTCCGCGGCACGCGCCCTCGCCGAAGCGACTGCTCGCAGGTCGCTCGAAAGGGTCCGCGTAGCGACTGCTCGCAGGTCGCTCGAAAGGGTCCGCGTAGCGACTGCTCGCAGGTCGCTCGAAAGGGCCCGCGTAGCGACTGCTCGCAGGTCGCTCGAAATGGTCAGCGCCGTGCTGGTGGTCGGCATGAGCACCGTTCTGGTTGCTTCGTGCTCGTCCGAGGGCATTTACGCGGTGCCGCTGCCAGGCGGCGCCGATGTCGGCGACCATCCGATGACCATCGATATCCGGTTCGACGATGTGCTCGATCTGGTGCCGCAGTCCGCGGTCAAGGTCGAGGGCGTGGCGGTCGGCCGCGTCGAGAAGATCGCCCTTGCGCCGGACGGCTGGACCGCCAGCGTGCGCGCGGTGGTGAACTCCTCGGTCGATCTGCCCGCCAATGCGCGGGCCGAGGTGCGGCAGTCGAATCTGCTCGGCGAGAAGTTCATCGAGCTGTCCAAGCCCGCCGAGGAACCCGAGAGCAACAAGCTCGCCAATGGTTCGGTCATCCCGGCCGACCACACCCGGCACGCGACCGAGGTCGAGCAGGTGCTCGGCGCGCTGTCGTTGCTGCTCAACGGTGGTGGCGTCGCACAGCTGCAGCCCATCGTCACGGAGCTGAACAAGACCCTCGGCGGCCGCGAGCAGCGGGTGCGTTCGCTGCTGGATCAGGCCAATACCCTGATCGGCGGGCTGAACGAGCAGGTCGACGACATCACCAAGGCCATCGACGGACTCGCCACGCTGAGCAATCGGGTGAGCACCCAGACCGATCAGATCAGCCACATCATCGATGAGCTGCCGCAGGGCATCAAGATCCTGAACGAGCAACGGCCGCAACTGATTTCGCTGCTGCAGCAGTTGGATCGGGTGGGCCAGGCCGGTTTCGACGTGTTGAACCACTCGAAGGATGATCTGATCAAGGATCTGACCTCGCTGCGTCCGACTCTGCAGGAACTCGGCAAGGCCGCACCGGATCTGGTGACCGCGCTGCCGCTGGTGCCGACCTATCCGTTCCCGGACTCGACGCTGGAGGGCACCTTCGGTGGTCAGGTGAACACCTGGCTCTCGGTGGATCAGCAGATCGGCGTCACGCTCAGCAATCTCGGTGTCGGCAAGGGTGATCCGGTCTACATCCCGCCGCCCTACGGCCCCGAGGTGCCGGTGAATCCGACCAACCCGTACTACGGCGGCAATGGTCCGCGCCCGGGTTGGCCGACGGTATCGCTGCTGCCGCTGCCGCCCAATATTCCTCGCTACCCCGCTGGCCTGCCGCAGCTGCCTGCCGATCCGCTCGGGGCGATTCTCGACCAGATCGGAGGTGGTCAGCGATGACCCGTCTGGTGCGCTACCAGCTGGTCGCGTTCGCCGTGATCGCGGTGCTCGGCGTGGTTTTCGTCGGCGCCAAATACGTTCGGCTCGAGCACATGCTCGGCATCGGCGAGTACAACGTGAAGGTCGACGCCAAGCAGACCGGCGGCATCTACAAGGGCGCCGAGGTGACCTACCGCGGCGTCCCGGTCGGCCGGGTCGGCAATCTCGAACTGACCGAGTCGGGTGTGGCGATCGATCTCGTGCTCGATTCGAGTGCGCCGAAGATTCCGGACTCGGCCAAGGCGGTGATCGCCAACCGCTCGGCCATCGGTGAGCAGTACGTCGATCTGCAGCCCGATGCCGACCACGGCCCGTACCTGCGCGACGGTTCGGTCATCGCCTCGGCGACGACACCGATTTCGGTCGAGCAGCTGGTGACGAGCGTGGACACCTTCACCCGCTCGGTCGATCTCACCGCGCTGAACACCACCGTCACCGAACTCGGCAAGGCCTTCGACGGCAAGGGCGACGACCTCAAGGTCTTCATCGATTCGCTGAACAAGTTCACCGCGACGTTCAACGACACCCTGCCGCAGACGATCCAGCTGATCCGTGACGGCCGGATCGCACTGGGCACCCAGGCCGAGCAGTCGGGCTATATCCGGCAGTTCAGCCAGGGCCTCGACGAACTCACCGCCCAGCTGCGCTCGAGCGATCCGGATCTCCGGCGGTTGATCGGCACCGGCACCGATGCGGGTGAGCAGATCACCGCGCTGCTGAACGAGAGCGGCGGTGCGCTCACCGAGGATCTGACCAACCTGCGTCAGGTACTGCTGTCCATCTCGCCGAAGTTCTACGCGCTGCGCCCGCTGCTGCAGATGCTGCCGCAGTTGTCCATCGGCGCGTCGTCCACCGCGCCCGGCGACGGCACCAGCCACTTCGGTCTGGTGCTGGAGGCGAACAATCCGCCCGCCTGCACGCAGGGTTACGAGGGCACCAAGGCCATCCTGGACCAGATGAAGCGGGAGAATCCGGACTTCGACGACACCCGCGACGAATTCCCGTTCAACAAGGACGCGAAATGCACTGTGCCGTTCGGCAATCCGACCGCGGTGCGCGGCGGGCTGCGCGCCGATCTGGCGGATCCGAGCATTGTGCAGCCCTGGGACTCCAACCCCAAGACCGATCCAGAGAAACTGAATCTGAACCCGATCGCCGTGCAGATGGCCACCCTGCTGGGGGTCACGCCCAAGCGGTGAACAGGACCTATGCGGCTACCCCGCAGTAATAGAAGTTAGGGTGTCTGGCTGTGAGCATCGACATGTCCAAGGAAACGCCGACGGTGGTCGGCTCCGATTCCACGGAAGCTGATGCCGCAGCGCATGACGCGACGGCATCGGATCCCGTGCGCCCGACGGTCGCGTCCGCGGACGCGCCACGCGGACGACTCGCGGTCACCATGGTCGCGGCCGCCGCGTTGGTCGTCGCGTTGATCGCCGCGGTCTGGTTCGGCACCGGATGGGTGCGGGCCGCGTTCTTCACCGACGGTCCGCGTGCCGAGGCGCGCGATACCGCGCTCGCCGATGCCAGGCAGGCCGCGATCAATCTGATGTCGCTGGATCCCGGTGACGTTGATGGTTCGATCAAACTGATCCAGTCGTCGATGACCGGATCGCTGCTCGACGATGCCACCAAGACCCAGGATCAGTTCCGTGAGCAGGCCGAGCAGGCCAAGACCAGGCTGGAGTCCAAGGTCATCGGCTCCTCGTTGACCACGCTGAACTCCGAGCGCGACCACGCCTCCGCGCTCATCGTGCTGCAGACCACCCGGACCGCGCCGGATGTCGCGCCGTACTCCTACCGTCAGACCTGGGCCCTCGACCTCGTCAAGCAGGGTGCGGTGTGGAAGGCCGAGAAGGCGAGTCCGTTGAGCCAGCCGATCCCCCTGAATCAGCCGACTGCCGCACAGCCCGGTGCCACGCCCGCGCCCAAGCCCGGATCGTAGGAGAACCCGTCATGGCATCTCGTCGACCAGTCAATCGGGTCACTCCCCGCAACCGTCCGGCCGTCGGCCGCACCGCGGCGAACGCCGGGTCCGTCAGCACCCGCCGCAACACCCGTGCGGCCGAGGAAGCGACCACGAAGCGGCGGACGAAGGTCGCCGGTACCGCTGAGGCGGTCCGTCCGGCTCGACAGCCCGCCGAAGCATCGCTGCCGTGGTCACAGCGGTTGCGCCCGCGCGCGGGTTGGGCCGTGGTCGCGGCCCTGCTCCTGGTCGCCGTGCTGCTCGGCGCATTCGCCGCGGTCGCGGCCGTGCGTCCCGGCATCGACGATTCCAATGCGGCCTATGTGAACAGCAAGGCCACCGAAGAGGTGACCGCGGCGGCCTCGCACGCGTTGAAGACCATCTACGCCTACGACGTGAACAAACTCGACGGCTACAAGGACGCGGTGCACGGTGTCGTCACCGGGCAGATGCTCGCCGATTTCGACAAGTACGCCGATACCAATCTGGCCGCCCTGAAACAGGCGCAGACCAGCGCCGATGCCCTCGCCGACCCGATCGGGGTGACCTTGCTCACCGACGATCGGGCCGAGCTGCTGGTGAACTTCGTGGTCAGTGCGAACAAGAACGGGGTCGCCCAGCAGAGCGCGTCCGGCCCGATCGTGCTGAAAATGCAGAAGGTCGACGGCAAGTGGCTGGCCGCGGCCATCGTCGACCAGTGATTTCGACGGCATAAGCCCAGCGGGGCAGGGGATCTGGCCGATCATCGGGTCGAGCCCGCCACTTGACGAGTTTCGCCGGACACGTCACGCTATTCACAACAGCGGCAGCTGTCACAGTGGCTCCTCGTGCCCCGTGGCCCCCGACGCAGCCAGCGATTCGGACACGGCACGCGGCCATAACGGTCACGGCGTGCCGCCACGCGGAGGCTTGTTCGGGTGGTACTTTGACACCACCTTGCGTATTGGTGTACGGTTGGACGTTGCGCTGGCTGCCTCCTGTCCATACCTCGATTTGCACACGTAAGTTCCACCTTCCGGTGTTACTTCCGTTGTTGCCTGTTCGGGTTTCGTTCGGGTTGTATCCAGCGGAATTCGTAGCAGACAAGCGACGGTCGCGGACCACCACGCGACGCGCGTGAGGTGCTGGAAGGACGCATCTTGGCAGTCTCCACCCAGACCAAGGCAGTTGCCGGAATCCCCGGAGCCCCGTTGCGGGTGTCTTTCGCGAAGATCCGTGAACCCTTGGAGGTGCCCGGACTTCTCGATCTACAGACCGACTCATTTGCATGGTTGATCGGCTCGCCCTCGTGGCGGGAAAAAGCCGCGGCTCGCGGCGACGGCGGACTAACGGGCGGTCTGGAGGAGGTACTCGAGGAGCTCTCGCCGATCGAGGACTTCTCCGGCTCCATGTCCCTTTCTTTCTCGGATCCTCGTTTCGAGGAGGTCAAGGCCTCCATCGACGAGTGCAAAGACAAGGACATGACCTACGCGGCGCCGTTGTTCGTGACCGCCGAGTTCATCAACAACAACACCGGTGAGATCAAGAGCCAGACGGTCTTCATGGGTGATTTCCCGATGATGACCGACAAGGGCACGTTCATCATCAACGGCACCGAGCGCGTCGTCGTCTCGCAGCTGGTGCGTTCGCCGGGTGTGTACTTCGATCACAGCGTCGACAAGGCCACGGAGAAGGACCTGCACAGCGTGCGCGTCATCCCGTCGCGCGGCGCCTGGCTGGAGTTCGACATCGATAAGCGCGACACCGTCGGTGTGCGCATCGACCGCAAGCGTCGTCAGCCGGTCACCGTGCTGCTGAAGGCGCTGGGTTGGACGAACGAGGAGATCGTCGAGCGTTTCGGCTTCTCCGAGATCATGATGTCGACCCTGGAGAAGGACAACACCGCCGGTCAGGACGAGGCGCTGCTGGACATCTACCGCAAGCTGCGTCCGGGCGAGCCGCCGACCAAGGAGTCCGCGCAGACCCTGCTGGAGAACCTGTTCTTCAAGGAGAAGCGCTACGACCTGGCTCGCGTGGGTCGCTACAAGATCAACAAGAAGCTCGGCATCCACCTCGGCGAGCCGATCACCGCATCGGTGCTCACCAAGGAAGACATCGTCACCACCATCGAGTACCTGGTGCGTCTGCACGCGGGTGATCGGATGATGACCGCGCCGGGCGGCGAAGAGGTGCCGGTCGAGGTCGACGACATCGACCACTTCGGCAACCGTCGCCTGCGCACCGTGGGCGAGCTGATCCAGAACCAGATCCGGGTCGGTCTTTCCCGGATGGAGCGCGTGGTCCGCGAGCGGATGACCACCCAGGACGTCGAGGCCATCACGCCGCAGACCCTGATCAACATCCGTCCCGTCGTGGCCGCGATCAAGGAGTTCTTCGGAACTTCGCAGCTGTCGCAGTTCATGGACCAGAACAACCCGCTGTCGGGCCTGACCCACAAGCGTCGCCTCTCGGCGCTCGGCCCGGGTGGTCTGTCCCGTGAGCGCGCCGGTCTGGAAGTCCGTGACGTGCACACCTCGCACTACGGCCGCATGTGCCCGATCGAGACCCCGGAAGGCCCGAACATCGGTCTGATCGGTTCGCTTTCGGTGTACGCGCGGGTCAACCCGTTCGGCTTCATCGAGACGCCGTACCGCAAGGTGGTCGACGGCGTGGTCACCGATGAGGTCAAGTACCTCACCGCCGACGAGGAGGACCGCCACGTTCGTGCGCAGGCCAACTCGCCGGTCGACGCCGACGGCCGCTTCATCGAGGAGCGTGTGCTCTGCCGCCGGGGCAACGACGAGAACGAACTCGTCCCCGCCTCCGAGGTCGACTACATGGACGTTTCGCCGCGCCAGATGGTTTCGGTCGCGACCGCGATGATTCCGTTCCTCGAGCACGACGACGCCAACCGTGCCCTCATGGGTGCGAACATGCAGCGCCAGGCCGTGCCGCTGATCCGTTCCGAAGCCCCGATCGTGGGTACCGGTATGGAGCTGCGCGCCGCGGTCGACGCCGGTGACGTCGTGGTGAACGAGAAGTCCGGTGTGGTGGAAGAGGTTTCGGCCGACTACGTCACCGTGATGGCCGACGACGGCACCCGCAAGAGCTACCGGATGCGCAAGTTCGCCCGCTCGAACCAGGGCACCTGCGCGAACCAGCGTCCGATCGTGGACGAGGGTCAGCGCGTCGAGTCCGGTCAGGTGCTCGCCGACGGTCCGTGCACCGAGAACGGTGAGATGGCGCTCGGCAAGAACCTGCTCGTGGCGATCATGCCGTGGGAAGGCCACAACTACGAGGACGCGATCATCCTGTCGCAGCGCCTCGTGGAGGAGGACGTGCTCACCTCGATTCACATCGAGGAGCACGAAATCGACGCCCGCGACACCAAGCTCGGCGCCGAGGAGATCACCCGGGACATCCCGAACGTCTCCGACGAGGTCCTCGCGGACCTGGACGAGCGCGGCATCGTGCGGATCGGCGCCGAGGTTCGTGACGGCGACATCCTGGTCGGCAAGGTCACCCCGAAGGGCGAGACCGAGCTGACCCCGGAGGAGCGGCTGCTGCGCGCGATCTTCGGTGAGAAGGCGCGCGAAGTGCGCGACACCTCGCTGAAGGTGCCGCACGGTGAGTCCGGCAAGGTCATCGGCATCCGCGTGTTCTCGCGCGAGGACGACGACGATCTGCCCCCGGGCGTCAACGAGCTGGTCCGGGTGTACGTGGCGCAGAAGCGCAAGATCCAGGACGGCGACAAGCTCGCCGGTCGCCACGGCAACAAGGGTGTCATCGGCAAGATCCTGCCGACCGAGGACATGCCGTTCATGCCCGACGGCACCCCGGTGGACATCATCCTGAACACCCACGGTGTGCCGCGTCGTATGAACATCGGCCAGATCCTGGAGACCCACCTCGGGTGGATCGGCAAGGCCGGCTGGGATGTCGGTGGCTCGGACGGTTCCCGTCCGGACTGGGCAAAGGCACTGCCGGAGGAGATGCTGGCGGCTCCGGCCGAGTCCAACATCGCCACCCCGGTGTTCGACGGCGCTCGTGAAGAGGAGCTGACCGGTCTGCTCGCCTCGACCCTGCCGAACCGCGACGGTGAGCGCATGGTCGACGACAACGGCAAGGCGACGCTGTTCGACGGACGTTCCGGTGAGCCCTTCCCGTACCCGGTGGCCGTCGGCTACATGTACATCCTGAAGCTGCACCACCTGGTCGACGACAAGATCCACGCCCGTTCGACCGGTCCGTACTCGATGATCACCCAGCAGCCGCTCGGTGGTAAGGCGCAGTTCGGTGGTCAGCGCTTCGGTGAGATGGAGTGCTGGGCCATGCAGGCCTACGGCGCCGCCTACACGCTGCAGGAGCTGCTCACCATCAAGTCCGACGACGTGGTCGGTCGCGTGAAGGTGTACGAGGCGATCGTCAAGGGCGAGAACATTCCGGAGCCGGGCATTCCGGAGTCGTTCAAGGTGCTCCTGAAGGAGCTCCAGTCGCTGTGCCTCAACGTCGAGGTGCTGTCTTCGGACGGCGCGGCGATCGAGATGCGCGACGGCGATGATGAGGATCTGGAGCGCGCGGCCGCGAACCTGGGCATCAACCTGTCCAGGAACGAAGCCGCGACCGTCGACGATCTGGCGAACTAGGCGGTAGGGCCGGATGTCGTGCACGCCGACGACATCCGGCCTCCGCGCTCGACCAACTAGTGAACTTTTTGCTCGAATTCGACCCGAATAGGGGAAAGGAAGTTACGTGCTAGACGTCAACTTCTTCGATGAACTCCGGATCGGTCTGGCCACCGCCGAAGACATCCGCCAGTGGTCCTACGGCGAGGTGAAAAAGCCGGAGACCATCAACTACCGCACGCTCAAGCCGGAGAAGGACGGCCTGTTCTGCGAGAAGATCTTCGGTCCCACCCGGGACTGGGAGTGCTACTGCGGTAAGTACAAGCGTGTCCGCTTCAAGGGCATCATCTGTGAGCGCTGTGGCGTCGAGGTGACTCGCGCCAAGGTGCGCCGTGAGCGGATGGGCCACATCGAGCTGGCCGCTCCGGTTACCCACATCTGGTACTTCAAGGGCGTGCCTTCGCGCCTCGGGTACCTGCTCGACCTGGCGCCGAAGGATCTGGAAAAGATCATCTACTTCGCCGCCTACGTCATCGTCGGCGTCGATGAGGAGCTGCGGCACAACGAGCTCTCGACGCTCGAGGCCGAGATGGAGGTCGAGAAGAAGGCGGTCGCCGATCAGCGCGACGCCGATCTCGAGGCCCGCGCCCAGAAGCTCGAGGCCGATCTGGCCGAGCTCGAGGCCGAGGGCGCAAAGTCCGATGTCCGCCGCAAGGTCAAGGACGGCGGCGAGCGCGAAATGCGTCAGCTGCGCGACCGCGCCCAGCGCGAGCTGGACCGGCTCGACGAGATCTGGAACACCTTCACCAAGCTGTCGGTCAAGCAGCTCATCGTCGATGAGGTGCTCTACCGCGAGCTGATCGACCGCTACGGCGAGTACTTCACCGGCGCCATGGGTGCGGAGTCCATCCAGAAGTTGATGGAGAACTTCGACATCGACGCCGAGGCCGAATCGCTGCGCGAGACCATCCGCAGCGGTAAGGGCCAGAAGAAGCTGCGCGCGCTCAAGCGGCTCAAGGTCGTCGCGGCCTTCCAGGCCAACGGCAACTCGCCCATGGGCATGGTGCTCGACGCCGTTCCGGTGATCCCACCGGAGCTGCGCCCGATGGTTCAGCTCGACGGTGGCCGCTTCGCCACCTCCGACCTGAACGACCTGTACCGCCGCGTGATCAACCGCAACAACCGCCTCAAGCGACTGATCGATCTCGGCGCGCCCGAGATCATCGTCAACAACGAGAAGCGGATGCTGCAGGAGTCGGTGGACGCGCTGTTCGACAACGGCCGCCGCGGCCGCCCGGTCACCGGACCGGGTAACCGCCCGCTGAAGTCGCTGAGCGATCTGCTCAAGGGTAAGCAGGGTCGTTTCCGGCAGAACCTGCTCGGTAAGCGCGTCGACTACTCGGGCCGTTCGGTCATCGTGGTCGGTCCGCAGTTGAAGCTGCATCAGTGCGGTCTGCCGAAGCTGATGGCGCTGGAGCTGTTCAAGCCGTTCGTGATGAAGCGTCTGGTCGATCTGAACCACGCGCAGAACATCAAGTCCGCCAAGCGGATGGTGGAGCGGCAGCGGCCTCAGGTGTGGGATGTCCTCGAAGAGGTCATCGCCGAGCACCCGGTGCTGCTGAACCGTGCGCCCACCCTGCACCGCCTCGGTATCCAGGCCTTCGAGCCGCAGCTGGTGGAAGGTAAGGCCATCCAGCTGCACCCGCTGGTCTGTGAGGCGTTCAACGCCGACTTCGACGGTGACCAGATGGCCGTGCACCTGCCGCTGTCCGCGGAGGCGCAGGCCGAGGCTCGCATCCTGATGCTGTCCTCGAACAACATCCTGTCGCCCGCCTCGGGTCGTCCGCTGGCCATGCCGCGTCTGGACATGGTGACCGGTCTGTACTACCTGACCCGCCTGGAAGAGGGCGCGAAGGGCGAGTACCAGGCGGCCACCAAGGACGCACCGGAACAGGGCGTGTACTCCTCGCCCGCCGAGGCGCAGATGGCCGTGGACCGCGGTGAGCTCACCGTGCGTTCGCTGATCAAGGTGCGCCTCACCGACCAGCGCCCGCCGAAGGCGATCGAGGCCGAGCAGTTCCCGGACGGCTGGAATCGCGGCGACGCTTGGATCGCCGAGACCACCCTCGGTCGCGTGCTGTTCAACGAGCTGCTCCCGGCGGACTACGCGTTCATCAACGAGCAGATGCCGAAGAAGCGTCAGGCCACGATCATCAACGATCTGGCCGAGCGCTACCCGATGATCGTGGTCGCGCAGACCGTCGACAAGCTCAAGGACGCGGGCTTCTACTGGGCCACCCGTTCCGGCGTGACGGTCTCGATGTCGGACGTGCTCGTTCCGCCGGAGAAGACCGAGATCATGGAGCGCTACGAGGCGCAGTCCGATCAGATCGAGAAGAAGTACCAGCGTGGTGCTCTCGACCACCAGGAGCGCAACAACGCCCTGGTCAAGATCTGGCAGGAAGCGACCGAAGAGGTCGGTAAGGCGCTGCGTTCGCACTACCCGGCCGACAACCCGATCATCACGATCGTCGACTCGGGCGCGACCGGTAACTTCACCCAGACTCGTACCCTCGCCGGTATGAAGGGCCTGGTTACCAACCCGAAGGGTGAGTTCATCCCGCGGCCGATCAAGTCCTCCTTCCGTGAGGGCCTGACGGTGCTGGAGTACTTCATCAACACCCACGGTGCGCGTAAGGGTCTGGCCGACACCGCGCTTCGCACCGCCGACTCGGGTTACCTGACCCGTCGTCTGGTGGACGTCTCGCAGGACGTCATCGTGCGCGAGCACGACTGTGGCACCGAGCGCGGCATCGTGGTGCCGATCGCGGAGAAGCAGCTCGACGGCTCGCTCATCCGGGATGCGCACGTCGAGACCTCCGCCTACGCGCGGACTCTCGCGTCGGATGCGGTGGACACGAAGGGCAACGTCGTCGTGGCGAAGGGCGCCGACCTCGGCGATCCGGCCATCGAGGCGCTGCTCGACGCGGGCATCACCGATGTGAAGGTTCGCTCCGTGCTGACCTGCACCACCGGCACCGGCGTGTGCGCGACCTGCTACGGCCGCTCCATGGCGACCGGCAAGCTGGTCGATATCGGTGAGGCCGTCGGTATCGTCGCCGCGCAGTCCATCGGTGAGCCCGGTACCCAGCTGACCATGCGTACCTTCCACCAGGGTGGTGTCGCGGGTGACGACATCACCGGCGGTCTGCCCCGTGTGCAGGAGCTCTTCGAGGCTCGTGTGCCGAAGGGCAAGGCGCCGATCGCGGAGGTCTCGGGTCGGGTGCGGCTCGAGGACGACGATCGCTTCTACAAGATCACCATCATCCCGGATGACGGTGGCGAAGAGGTTGTCTACGACAAGCTCTCGAAGCGTCAGCGTCTGCGGGTGTTCAAGCACGACGACGGCACCGAGCGTCTGCTCTCCGACGGTGACCACGTCGAGGTCGGCCAGCAGCTGCTGGAAGGCGCGGCGGATCCGCACGAGGTGCTGCGCGTGATGGGCCCCCGTCAGGTGCAGATCCACCTGGTCCACGAGGTCCAGGAGGTCTACCGCTCGCAGGGTGTGTCGATCCACGACAAGCACATCGAGGTCATCGTGCGCCAGATGCTGCGTCGCGTGACGATCATCGATTCGGGTGCCACGGAGTTCCTGCCCGGCTCGCTCACCGAGCGTTCCGAGTTCGAGGCCTCCAACCGTCGCGTCGTCGCCGAGGGCAATGAGCCCGCGGCGGGTCGCCCGGTGCTGATGGGTATCACGAAGGCGTCGCTCGCGACCGATTCGTGGCTGTCGGCGGCATCCTTCCAGGAGACCACGCGAGTCCTGACCGACGCGGCCATCAACTGCCGCTCGGACAAGCTCATCGGCCTCAAGGAAAACGTGATCATCGGCAAGCTGATCCCGGCCGGTACCGGCATCAACCGCTACCGGAACATCCAGGTCCAGCCGACCGAAGAGGCTCGTGCCGCGGCGTACGCGGTGCCGTCCTACGACGACACCTACTACTCGCCGGACAGCTTCGGCACCACCACCGGTGCCGCGGTCCCGCTCGACGATTACGGTTTCAGCGACTACCGCTGACCCGGTAACAGCATTCGGCCCCCGCTCCCTCCGGAGCGGGGGCCCTTTGCGTTGTCCCGGTCTACCGATCCCGATGACGCACTCGGGGACAGGTTTTGCCTGCGATATGGCATTTCTCCTCGAACCCCGCCGGTAGCCAGTTGCCCGATAGCAGGAGGGGGTGGCGCGGGAACTGGGTGTGCGCCGCGAGCGCGAAAATCAGTACGGCCCATGGGCTTTGGACCTGCAGCAGGTGTGGATTGCCGTTGCGGTCCGGATAACGGCAGACCAGCCGGTCGGGACCGGGCATATCCACCATTTCCAGACCCGCCCAATGCACCGAGAACGAATGATCGGCGTTGTAGCAGTACATCCGTCGGTCTGAAACCATTACCGTCCCGGGACGTTCGGCCACCCATCGCGGGCGCAGTCCGGCCTCGGCCTGGCGGCGGCGCGAGCGGTTCGCCATGGCATTGCCGATATGGGCGGCGGCCACGAAGGACAACGATCCGACCGCGATGACGCTGTTGGGATTCCAGGTTCCGTCGCCGACCGCCCGCCACTGAAACCAGACCGCTGGGCCCTCGGCCAGGCAGATCTCGTCGGATTCGGTTCGGACCATGGTGGCTCGGGTCGGCAGTTCGGCAAGCCGGTCGTGCAGCAGGAAGTCGATGACACCGCAGGTGTACAGCAGATGGTCGTCGGCCGTGGACCAACCCACTTGCTGCGCGATGATCCGATCGATATCGGCGGTCGGGTCGTACATCGGCCCTACCGTCCGATCGGCCACGGACACATCGGCTTTCCCTCAGCTTTCCGAGTCGACGCCGTCATGCAATATCCAATCGCGATAGATATGCCACCGTTGTCAATTGTGCCCAAGCCGAGCCGATCGCGCGATCATCCGCGGTCGCCGTGCACAAGTGCGCGAAAAGGTTCGTAGGCTGGAGCGGCCCGAAATGTCGGGACCGGCCGCCGACTTCGAGACGGGACTACACCCATGACGTACGGACAACAGCCCGGCTATGGCTACCCGGCGGCCCAGCCGCAGTTCGAGCCACCGGCACATCTGGGCTTCGCGGTCCTCGCCACGATTATCGGGACGTTCACCTGTCTGGTGGGGACGGCGCTCGGGCTGGTCGCGATCGTCATCGGTACCCAGGTGCATTCGAAGTGGATCGCGGGTGACGTGGCGGGCGCGATGGATGCGTCGAAGAAGGCGCGGGGCTGGGCGATCGGAGCCATGGTCGCGAATGTGCTGTGTGCGGTACTCGCGCTCGGCTACCTGGTCGTCACGCTCACCCAATCGTCTTCCTACTGATCTACGGTGGATAATTGCTATCCGCCGGGGTATGAAATTAGAACACGTTTCAGTTCGGTGGGAGATGCGATGGATGACGCGGCCATGGGCGATCTGGTGATGGCCGGATTTCAGAAGCTGGGATTTATCCAGTTCACCGGCATCGAAGGTGTGGCATTCAGCGCTGGCCGCAATGTCGTGACGATGGCGCCCAAGCCCGAACATCTCAACCACAACGGCGATCTGCATGCCGCGGTGCTGTTCGGGCTGGCTGAGACCGCGGCGATGGGCGCGTCGATTTCCGGCATTGTCGATCTGATGGGTGAGACATTCATCGTCGCCCGTGACGGCCGGATCGAATACCTCGCGCGGGCCAAGGGCGAGGCGGGTCCGTTCCGCGCGACCTCCGAGTTGACCGCCGAAACCCTGGCACAGGTGCGCGCCGATATCGCGGCGCGGGTCGACGTCGAACTGGAGGTGCCGGTGGATATCACCGACAGCACCGGAAAGTCCGTTGCCGCATCGGCATTCACGGCGGTCATTCGGCCACGGCGGAAGTGAGCTGGGAGGAACACACCCTCCCAGCACCGGATTTCAGCGCTCGCTGTCGAGCAACGCCATCTGCGCTTGCGCATAACGCTCGCCCGCGATCTGATCCGCTGGCACCGCGGCTTCGATGGTGGCCAGTTCGTCGGCGCTGAGCTGGATATCCACGGCCCCAAGGGATTCCGACCAGCGCTTGCGCGTGCGCGCGCCGAGGATCGGCACGATATCCGCGCCCCGCGTCAGCACCCAGGCAATGGCCAGTTGCGCGACCGAGACATCCTTCTCCGCCGCGATTTTCGCGAGCGCGTCGACCAATTTCAGGTTCTGGTCGAGATTTTCACCCTGGAAGCGCGGGCTGTGCGCCCGGAAGTCGGTCGGCGCGAAGGTCGCTCCCGGACGAACCGAATCGCTGAGCAGGCCACGCGACAGCACGCCGTAGGCGGTGATGCCGATGCCGAGTTCCCGTACCGCGGGCAGGATTTCGGCCTCGATACCCCGGGAGATCAGCGAGTATTCGATCTGCAGATCGGCGATCGGGTGCACGGCGGCGGCCCGACGAATGGTTTCTACGCCGACCTCGGACAGGCCGATGTGCCGGATATAACCCGCCTCGACGAGTTCGGCCATGGCCCCGACGGTCTCCTCGATCGGGACGTTCGGGTCCAACCGCGCGGGCCGGTAGATATCGATGTAATCCACCCCGAGCCGCTGCAGGCTGTAGATGAGGAAGTTACGCAGCGCGACGGGTCGATTATCGGTGCCGCCCCAGGTGCCACCCGGTCCGCGCAGTGCGCCGAACTTCACGCTGAGCACCATGTCCTCGCGAGGACGCTCGGCGATGGCCCTGCCGATCAACATCTCGTTATGACCAGCGCCATAGAAATCGCCGGTGTCGATGAGGTTGGCGCCGGAGTCCAGGGCGGCATGGATGGTGGCAATCGATTCGGCGTCGTCGGCGGCGCCGTACATGCCGGACATGCCCATGGCGCCCAGTCCGATGCGACTGACCGCCGGGCCGGTATCGCCGAGTTTGCTGGTGAGCTTCGATGTCGTCATAGGACCAGCTTGGACCCTGTCCACGCGCGGCGGCAGAGATCGCTTATCGGGGGATCGGCGATCCCTGGCTGGCCCGCGCGTATTAGGGGAAAGTGGTGCTATGGACCGC
Source organism: Nocardia sp. CA-135398 (assembly GCF_050955845.1). Classification (NCBI taxonomy): domain Bacteria; kingdom Bacillati; phylum Actinomycetota; class Actinomycetes; order Mycobacteriales; family Nocardiaceae; genus Nocardia; species Nocardia sp. CA-135398. Next base: position 1,024,375 of record NZ_CP192084.1, read on the forward strand.
TCCGAACTGGCCGATTTCCTGCGCAGGCGTCGCGAACAGTTGACGCCCGCGGATGTCGGGCTGCCACCGGGGGTGCGCAGGCGCACGCCCGGTCTGCGCCGAGACGAGGTGGCAATGCTGGCGGGCATGTCCACCGACTACTACACCCGCCTCGAGCAGTCCCGCGGCCCGCGTCCCTCCACCCAGGTGCTGGCGTCGCTGGCGCGGGCGCTGCGCTTCAGCAATGACGAGCGCGACCACCTGTATCACCTGTGCGACCACGCCCCGCCCGGACGCGAATCCGCCGACAAGCACGTCGGTCCCGGGCTCATGCACATGCTCGCGAAATTGGACGACACCGCGGCCACGGTCATCACCGACCTGGGCGAGGTGCTGGTGCAGAATCGGATGCACACCCTGCTCGTCGGTGACCACGCGAATCGGCGCGGCTGGGACCGGTTCTATGCCTGGCGCTGGTTCACCGATCCGCAGTCGCGTTCGATCTTCCCAGAGGACGACTGGGAGCGGTTGGGCCGCAACCACGTCGCGGATCTGCGCGCCACCGCGGCGCGCCGATCCGGCGATGCCGACGTCACCGAATATGTGAGCCGATTGCGTGCCGCGAGTGCGGAATTCGAGCGGTTGTGGCACGAACACGAAGTGGCGGTGCGCACTTCGGATATCAAGCAGATCCTGCATCCGGAGGTCGGCCGGATCGATACGGTCTGCGAAACCCTGCTGACCCCGAACGCGGCACAGCGTCTACTGGTCTATATGCCGCGTCCGGGCACCGATGCCGCGGAGAAGCTGGATCTACTGCGCGTCATCGGGACGCAGCGCCTGCTACCGCACGACGATATCGGCTCGTTCAGGGATTGAGGTCGAAGTAATCCATCGCCGCCTGCACGGCGGGTTCACCACCACCGGCGGACAGACCGGCGAACGCACCGATGGCCCCGCCGACCACGGTCATGACCGGGACGGTGACGAAGTCGAAGACGAAAAGACCGAGCGGGAAACCGAGCACGAATCCGATGGCCGCACCGATGGCGGCGCCGGTCAGTACCTGCGGCATGGACTTCTCGACCTGATCGAAGAAGCGCTCCTCGGTGCTCACGTCCCGCACGGGGTCATCTGTGGTGCTGATCGGGGTGAGCGAGAGCCGGGTGCCCGCCGGATCGATGGTCGGCACCAGATCGATCCGATGTCCGGCGATCTTCACCGCGGTCGGCAGGGCGGCGACCACCCGCCCGTCGGGATCGGTCAGCGAGATGACCTTGTTGTCGCGAACCAGATCCCAGCGACCCTCCGAAATGGTCGTCACCACGGCGTGACGATTCTGCGTCGCCGCGACGTGATAGCCGATGTGCTGGAAGAAACCCTGCAGATCGAGGGGTACGTCGGCGGTCGAATTCGGCGCGGCCGGTGCGGGTTCGGCGTGTACGACGCCGGTGCCGATCGTGATGGCCGCGAGCGCAAGCAGTGCCGTCGCGGTGATTCTGGAGATCCTCATCCTGCTCTTTCATCCGACCGCCGGCGTGGAATGTCCGGTTTGCTGCGGACGAAGATACCGGAATTCAGGTCCTGGCGGGACCCATGCGCCGCTTGCGTGGCTTCAGATGCAGACCGGGCAGCGGTGGCGCCGGAATGCGCTGTTGCGGTGTGTGTCCCGCGATATCGGCGAACCGCTCGACTACGTTTTTCTCCCAATCGTTTCGGGCCTCGACGATGTCCTCGTGGCTGCGGCCGACGAAGTTCCACCACATCACCAGTTCCTCACCGAACGGCTCGCCGCCGATGAGCGCGAAATGCGCGCCCTCGGTGCTGTCGAGGCGCAGTTCGTCGCGGCCGGTGCCCAGGTAGAGCAGTGGGCCAGCGGCGATTTCGGTGCCATCGGCGGTGACATTGCCCTCGATCACCATGAGCGCGTGCTCGAAGTCGGGGTCCAGGGCGATGGTGGTGTCGGTGCCCGGTTCGATCCGCACGTCCGCGCCGACAATCGGTGTGTACGCCTTGGCGGGCGAGGTGAGCCCGGCGAACGTGCCGATCAACACGATGGCTCGCAAACCGGGTGCGTGGTACACCGGCAGCTCGCGATGCTGTTCGAAATGCGGATCGATCCCGAGGCTGTTGCCGGGCAATGCGATCCACAGCTGCAGGCCGTGCCCGGCGTGCGCACCCGCGACGCCGTATTCGGAATGGGCGATGCCGCGCCCGGAGGTCATCAGGTTCAGCTGTCCCGGTTCGATCTGCACATCGGAGCCGATCGAATCGCGGTGCCGGATGCGTCCGTCGAACGGCCAGGTCACCGTCTGCAATCCGATATGCGGATGCGGATCGATATCCGGTGACGCACCCGTCTTGGTGACCGTGGGCGAGCCGAAGTGATCGAGGAAGCACCAGGCGCCGACGGTCGGCAGATCACGTTGCGGCAGTACGCGTTCCACGTAAACACCGCGCACCCCGCCGAGCGGGACCTCGCGCGCCGGATAGAGCTCCGCGACCGGACCGGGACCCGGTGTCGCTTCGCACACCGCTTCCTCAGGATGCGGATCGAGATCGCTCATCGGGTGATGCCCTTGCCGACCACATGCGCGTCGTACTGCGGATGCTTCTCCAGATACGCCTTGATGAACGGGCACAGCGGTCGAATCACCCGGCCGCGGGCGACGGCATCCTCGACCGCATTCTGGGCCAGGACGGTGCCGAGGCCCTTACCGGAAAACGCGCCATCGATCTCGGTGTGGATGAACACCGTCTCGTCGTCGCGCTCTTCGTACTCGGCGAATCCGGCCAGTTCGCCGCCGTGGAACACCTCATAGCGCTGCTTCTCGTCGTTGCGAACGACGTTGCTCGCTGGCGTCGATTCGGTCATGGTCGACTTCTCCTTTTTCGGGCGTACCGGGTGCTTGCTCAGGATCGAGACGCGGTTGAAAGCGCCGATCGTGGTGGCGACCCAGAGGATCGCCGAGACCTGCTCATCCGATAGATGCTCCTGTGCCAGAGCGTACTCACGATCCATCGTGGCCTCGTCCGGCAGCGTGGTGGTGAGTTCGGCAAGTGCCAGCGCGGCCCGTTCCCGCGGGGTGTACAGCTCGGTGCGCCGCCACGCGGACAGTACGGCGAGTTCGCGCTCGGTGGCACCGGCCGCGACGGCGGCGCGATGGTGCACGTCAAGGCAGTAGGCGCAGCCGTTGATCTGCGAGACGCGCAGATTGATCAGTTCGATGATCCTGCGGTCGAGTCCGGCCTCGGCACCCGCCGCGCGGACCGCGCTGGCCACGGTGTTCAGCGCGCGAAACGCCTCGGGTGTCTGTTTATCGATGAACACGCGTCTGCCGGAGGACTCCATGGTCCGGATAGTAGAGCAGCACGGTGACCGGACTTCGGTCCGGATCGCCGTGCTGCATCGGGGTTCCCGGCGATCAGGCGACCTCGCGGAACCGCCGGAGTTGGAACGGCTCGATCAGGATCTCGTCCAATATCACCGCGGCCTCCTTCAGATGCGGGGTTTCGAAATGCGTCGCGAGCGCCGCTTCGTCGACCCACTCCTCGAGCAGCACGACGCGGCTCGGATCGCTCGGGTGCAGATACAGCTCGTAGGCGATGCAGCCTGCCTCGGCAAGGGTCGGCGCGACCAAATCCTCGAGCGTCTCGCGCAGTTCGGTCTCGTGACCGGGCTTGGCGGTGAATCGGACGTTGAGCGTCAGTGTGGACACCGATGCCTCCTGACGAGCAGTCATTTCGTGAGTGCGGCCGGTTTGACGGCGGTCTTGCCCTCGTACAGGTCGATCTTGTAATCGAGCACGGCCAGGGTCTGACGGAGTTCGTCGATCTTGGCGAGCACCTCCGCGCGGGTATTGCGGAACATCTGCAGCCGCTCGGGCACGGTGGATTCCCCCTCCCGCACCAATTCGGCATAGCGCACCATGTCCGCCACCGACATCCCGGTGCTGCGCAGCCTGCCGATCAACGCCAACCATTCCAGATCGCGATTGCTGAACCGCCGCTTCCCGGCGTGATCGCGCCCGATGTAGTTCATCAGCCCGATCCGCTCGTACCAGCGCAGCGTGTCGCGACTGAGTCCCGACCGATCAGCCGCCTCGCCGATCGAATACTGCGGTTTCTCCCGATCCGGATCGACGACTTGCTGATCACCGACAACCTGACCTACGGCTCCACCCACTGCATTCGCCCTTCTCGATGAACACGATCGACGTTAATAACCTGGAGCGCACTCCAAGCAAGCCCCAATTCTGCCGGATCACGGATTCGGCGGCAGGTGGACAGCCAACGCCGCCGAATCTCGTTCTGGCTGATGCGCCCGAACGCGGTCATCGCCGCGCATCTGCTACGCGGCGATGACCGCCGTGGGCTGGGCCGGTTCGCGGGTTCAGTCGCGCTTGGGCAGCTCCTGCACGGCCCATTTGTTGCCGTCCGGATCGGCGAAGAAGGTGAACAGGCCCCAGCCGAGGTCCTTCACCGGCGACGCCTCGACACCCGCCGCGACCAGCTGCTGGTACGCCTCCTCGGCGCTCGCGACGACCATCTGCATGCCTTCGACACTGCCCGGTGCGGCGTCGGTGATGCCTTCGCCGATGCAGATGGAGCAGCCGGAGCCGGGTGGGGTCAGCTGGACGAAGCGCAGGCTCTCGTTGACACGGTGGTCGTGGTCGGCATTGAAGCCGATCTTGGTGTAGAAGTCCTTTGCACGGTCCACATCGGTCACCGGGATTGCGACCAGTTCGATTTTCCAATCCATCGGTCGAGCATCCCACCGGCTCGACGGCGAGAACTGGTTTTCGCACCTACCCTGGTGACATGCCAGGTAAGGACATCGACCGGATCAGGGCCCGCTCGGCCTGGGCCACGGTCAAGGAAAGCCCCGTGATCACCGCCATCGCGGTGGCGCCGTTCGTGCTGGCGCTCGGCGTCGTGTGGTGGCTGCTCGGCGGATTCGCCGCGTTCGTGCTGCTCGTCGTCCTCGGCGTCGTCGTGGTCGTCGGCGGCAAACTACTGCACTGAGCGCACCCGCGTTCAGCGCGGAATGTGGAAGCGCACCAGATCGCCGGTGCCCTCGTCCACCTGCGCCCACGGTCGGTCGAATTCGAGTACCGCGAGCGCCGACGTGGGGAACTTCCGGCTGAGCTCGATCGCCGGTTCGGAATCGCGATTGCTCGCCAACTCCCATGCCGTCCACGGCATTCCGGGCGCATGCCCGATTACCAGCAGCGTCGTGACATCGTCATCGCTGAGCTGGACCAATTCGATGAGCGTGCGCGGTGACGCCTCGTAGATGCCCGCCTCGTAGACCACCGGTGCGGTAACTCCGGTGGCGGCCAGCGTTTCCCGCGTGCGGGTCGCGGTCGAGCACCGTACCGCATCGATCGGCGGCTGGGTCTCCCGTAACCACTGACCGGCAAGTCCGGCCTCGCGCTGACCACGCGGTGCAAGCGGGCGCTCGTGATCCGAGATACCGTCGGGATAGGCCGATTTACCGTGCCGCATGAGGATCAGAGTCCGCACCATGGAGATACCGTAAGCCCTCCGGAGGAGAGGCCTCGAACACACTCGAGGCAAACTGAAAGCGTCATCACATCACGGCGCCTCATGGGGCACCCTCCGTCGGCACCGTGACGATGACGCACCCGACCCACTCCCGACCCCCTTGGGTGGCTATAGCCCAGGTACATTTTCGAGGATCTGCACAATATGGCCTACGTAATCACGCAGCGTTGTTGCAACGACGCCAGCTGCGTCACTGAGTGCCCGGTCGATTGCATCCGTCCCACCCCGGACCAGCCGGAATTCGCGACGACCGAGATGCTCTACATCGACCCCGACACCTGTATCGACTGCGGTGCCTGCGTCGACGCGTGCCCGGTGGAGGCCATCTTCTCCGAGGATGATCTGACCGCGTCGCTGGCCAGGTTCCGTGACATCAACGCCGCCTACTTCCAACGGCATCCACTCGAATCGAACTTCGATCCGATCGTCACGCCCGCGCGCCCACCCAAGGAACTCGGCACGCTGCGCGTCGCGATAATCGGGGCGGGACCCGCCGCCTGCTACGCGGCCGACGAACTGCTGCGCCGCTGCGATGTCGAAGTCGAGATGTTCGACCGGCTGCCCACGCCGTGGGGTCTGGTGCGTGCGGGCGTCGCCCCCGACCACCCGGGCACCAAGACGGTCTCCGGGCTGTTCGAGTCGGCCTTCCGGCGCGAGGCGCTGCAGTACTACCTCAATGTGGAGGTCGGCTCGCACATCACCCATGAGGAACTGCTCGCCCATCACCACGCGGTCATCTACGCGGTGGGCGCGTCCGCCGACCGGCGCCTCGGTGTGCCTGGCGAGGATCTGCCGGGCAGCCATTCCGCGACCGAATTCGTCGCCTGGTACAACGGCCATCCGGACTACGCGGATCGCAAGTTCGACCTGTCCGGCGAGCGCGCGGTGATCGTCGGCAACGGCAACGTCGCCCTCGATGTCGCTCGGGTGCTGACGGTGGATCCGGATGAACTCGCCAAGACCGATATCGCCGACCATGCCCTGGACGCGCTGCGCGGCAGCAATATCCGCGAGGTCGTCGTGCTCGGTCGGCGCGGTCCGCTGCAGGCGGCATACACCTCGCCGGAGTTCCTGGCACTGACGCATCTGAAGGGCGTCGATGTCATCGTCGAGGAGGCCGATCTGGCACTCGACCCGGGCAGCCAGGCGCTGCTGGACGATCCCGAGGTCGAGCCGTCGCTGGAGCTCAAGTACACCCTGGCCAAGGAATACGCGTCGGGGCGTCGTGATCCGGCCAATAAGCGGATCGTCTTCCGCTATCTGGTCTCACCGACGGCGGTGCACGGCGCCGATCATGTCGAGTCGGTGGAGTTCGCGCACAACGAATTGGTCAGTGAGAACGGCCAATTGCTGGCGCGCACGACCGATCGCAGCGAAACCCTGGACACCGGACTGGTTTTGCGTTCCATCGGCTACAAGGGCGAAGCGATCAAGGACCTGCCCTTCGACGAGCGCCGTGCTGTCGTCCCCAATGAGCACGGCCGCGTCATCGGCGAGGACGGCATTCCGGTGCCCGGCGTGTACGTGAGCGGTTGGATCAAGCGCGGTCCGCGCGGTGTCATCGGCTCCAACCGCATCGACTCGGAGGAGACCGTCGAACAGCTCCTCGCCGACTTCACCGCGGGCAAACTCGGTGTGCCACAGGGCGATCGTGCCGCGCTGAAGGCACTGCTCGGACAGCGGAACGCCGATCTGGTCGACCGTGAGGGCTGGAAGGCGATCGATACGGCGGAGAAGACCGCGGGTAAGGCGTCAGGCCGTCCGCGGGTCAAGTTCACTACCCGTGAGGATCTGCTGAAGGCCGCGCGCGGCTGAACAGACGACCGGCTCCGTTCCCTGAACGGAGCCGGTTTTCTTTACAGGGGCATGATGCGCACGACGGTCGTGGTGGTGCCGCCGACCACGAACCACAGCCGCAGTACCGGCCGTCCTGAGCGGTCGCCCGGTTCGTAGCGGCTGCGCACGGTGACATGCTGACGAGCCAGCACCGGCGCGACGTACTCGATCACCGCGCGATGCGGCCCCGCGACCAGCTTGGGGTATTCGACCAGGAACTGTTCCACCGCCTGCCAGTAACAGGCATTGTTGACGTGGTTGTACTGGTCGATATCGGTGGCCCGCACCGGGAACGGCATATCGGTATCCGATTCCGGCGGGGTGGCTTCGGTGAGATAGGGCCGCCAGCGCAGGCGATGCTCATTGGTGGTCTGCGCCAGATAGGCCAGGCCCTCGTCGCTGATCCTGGCGGGCATGTTGTTGGACTCGCTGATATTGATCCAGAAGCCCTCGGTCTCGATCAATCCGCCGTTCGCACTGGTGATGCGCACCCGCATATTCGTCCACCGGGTGGACATGCTCGAACACCACCGCAGCAGCCGCACCTGGTCGGGCCACAGGATCGGCCGGATCACGTCGATGACCGTACGACGCACGATCCAGCTCGGATCGGTTGTATGCAGATTCGTCTGTTGCAATTGCTCCCAGGCGATGTCCTGCAGATAACGTGCGACTGCGTCGAACCGCAAGCGGTTGTACGGATCTACATCGCCAGCCCGGATGGGCCACGCCGACGCGAACCCCATGCCCTCCTGGGGAAGCGGGGCGAGTGGCTGATCGAGTGACACTGGTGCTCCTCGCGCTGCACGGTGTGCCGCGTTCTCTTACGCTGCTGTTCTGAGACGACTTTACGGGGCGTACGTCACACACTCGCGTCGAGCCGCCTCTACCCCCATCTGTCGGTCCCCGGGCGGTATTGGGCCATGCTCGAGGCCGACCTACCCGCGAAACTCGGCAAGCCGGCCGAACACGCCGATCCACAGCGGGACGACACCGCCCGATCGCACGGATCGTCCAGGGGGCAATGGGGCGGGTCCTCGGTCAGTAACCCTGGTAGGCGCCGCCGCTGTTGACGGCCGCTACACCCGGGACATTGGAGAGGGAACCATACCGGTCGATGGCGTAGCGAGTTCCGGCGATGATGTTGTCGACCGGGTCGTAGATATTGTCGTGGCCGGGTGCCTTATACGCGTTGAAGGTGCTGTCGATCGTCTGCATCAGTCCCTTTGAGGGGTGGCCTGCCGCGGCATTGCTGTCCCAATCGTTGACGATCAACGGGTTGCCGCCGGACTCGTGCTCGATGATCATGGCCAGGGCCCGCTCGTCGATTTGATCCGGGCTGTACCCCATTTCGATCAACTTGGCCTTGGCCTTCTTGATCCATTCCGCAATGTCGCCCGTCGGCATCGGCCCGGTCGCGTTGTGCGTCCCACCGGTGGTCCCGTAAGTCGATGTGCCGGAAGACGATCCGGAGCCGCTGCCGTTGTGACTGCTCGTCACATAGCTGGGCTTGCTCCTGGTGGAGGTAGCGGAGGCTGGTGTGGTGCCGGTGTTCTGTGTCTGCGTCACACCGAGATTCGGGTCGCCGAGATCGTTGAAGGCCGCCTGCAACTTCCCGACCGCATCACGGATCCTGTCGCGGGCGGTGTTCGCGGCTGTCTCGGCGGCTTGCAACGCGAGGACCAGTTCCCACTGTCGACGCGCGGCTTCGAGTTGTTCGTTCACCGCGGTTGTCGAGTTGTCGCTGCCTTCGCCCTCGGCTCGGCGGATCTCGGCGATGCGCGGTGCGGCGCTGACGGTGCCATCGGCGGATACCTCGAAGGGCGGATTCTGGTTGATGGCGTCGTTGCGCAGGCGCAGCACATTGTCTTTTGCGCTCTGCAGGTTCTGTACCTGTTCGTTGAACGCGGTTTGGAGCGTGTGCAATTCGGCGCTCACCTTGCCGGCTCGGGACTTCTCGGTCTCCATCCGATCGTTTGCCGCCTGGCCCGCGGCCCCGGACCAAGCTCTGGTGTCCTCGAGCCCCTTGGTGTCGGTAACACCCTTGCCGACGACACCATCGAGGCCGTCTGCGATCTTCTCGGCTTGCTTGCCCGCGTCACCGAGCTTTTCCGGATGCCAGTTGCTGACATCGTCGATGGTGAGTGTCATGGCAGCCGCAGCCCGATCGTCTTCAGCTTGTTCGCGAACTCGTCCTCGGCCAACTCGTACTTACCCGCCGCGTTCTTCGTATTGTCGGCAATCGTGGTCAGCCGCTGGCCGATGCGCTGCACGCAGCGATTCACCGTGTCGGTGACTTCCGGTATGACGGAGCCGAAGTCGGTACCCGGCAATGCCGCGGCCGCCACCGCGAAGCCTTCACCGGCATTGAGCTTGCCGATATCGCCCGCCTCGGTGCGCAGGTTGTCCGCGAATTTCTGCAGCGCGCCCGCATCGACCCGCAACGTGCCCGGATCCATCTTGTCCACCACGAAAAATTCCCCCTTCGTCCCCACCTCAGGTAGCGGTCAGCATAGCAAAAACGGGTGGTGTGGACAGGGGGCTGAGCGGGGGTGGTTAGGTTGATCGGGACATCGGTGATGATGTGGGTGTCGCCGAGTGGACAGAGAGGTCGGCATATGCGCGCAGCCCAGGTCAGCAAGCTGGAGGGGCCGGAAGCGATCGAGGTCGTCGAGATTCCGGAGCCCGCGGCATATTCGGGGGGCGTGGTCATCGACGTGCACGCGGCCGGGGTGGCTTTTCCCGATGTGCTGATGACACGGGGTCTGTATCAGATGAAGCCCGAGTTGCCGTTCGTCGTCGGCGGCGAGGTCGCGGGAATCGTGCGGGAGGCGCCGGAGGGTGCGCACGTCGCGGCGGGGGATCGGGTGGTCGCACTGACCATGCTCGGCAATGCCATCGCCGAGGTGGCGGTCACGCCGACGCAGATGGTGTTCCGGTTGCCGGACAACGTATCCCTGGAGGCGGGGGCCGGGATCCTGTTCAACGATCTGACCGTGCACTTCTGCCTGCGCAACCGCGGCAGGCTGGCCGCGGGGGAGACCGTGCTCGTGCACGGCGCCGCGGGCGGTATCGGCACCTCGACACTGCGGATGGCGGTGGCGCTGGGTGCCGGGCGGGTGATCGCGGTGGTGAGCACCGAGGAGAAGGCGGCGGTCGCGCGCGCCAACGGTGCCACCGATGTGGTGCTGACCGACGGCTGGCTCGCGGCGGTCAAGGAGCTGACCGGTGGCCGCGGTGTGGATATCGTGCTCGATCCGGTCGGCGGCGACCGGTTCACCGACAGCATCCGCAGTCTCGCTCCGGCGGGCCGCCTGCTGGTGGTCGGCTTCACCGCCGGTGAGATCCCGACGGTCAAGGTGAATCGACTGCTGCTCAAGAATGTCGAGGTGATTGGCGCGGCCTGGGGTGAGTGGGTGATGACCCATCCGGATTATCTGACCGAGCAGTGGGAAGAGGTCGAGCCGCTGCTCGCCTCCGGCAAGATCGCGCCGCCCGAACCCGTGCTCTACCCGCTGGACCGCGCCGCCGAGGCCGTCGCCTCCCTCGACAATCGCACCGCCACCGGCAAGGTCGTCGTCACCCTGCGCTGATCATGGCCGCCGCACGATCCACGACTATCCGATGCGCGGCGTGGTGGATCGTGCGCGCCGGTACGGTGATCTGATCATGAACCTCGCCCAGCACACCTCATGGAATCGCCGCGCAGATGTTGTCTAATCGGGTACTGAATCGGACATTGCTTGCGCGCCAGCACTTGCTGGAGCGGTCGACGCTGACCGTGCCGGAAATGTGCGAGCACCTGGTGGGTCTGCAGGCCCAGGATTCGCCACCGCCGTTCGTCGGATTGTGGAGCCGCATAGCGGATTTCGATCCCGCGACGGTTTCGGCCGGCCTGGAGGACCGCTCGCTGGTGCGAATCACCTTGATGCGCGGGACGATCCATATGGTCACACCGCCGGATGCGTTGCGTATCGCACCGCATATCCAGCCCGAGCTGGAAAAGGTCCCGTTCCGAAAGGGTTTCAACTACGGCGCGATGCTCGGCTTGGATCCGGACGAGGTGCGCCAGCACGGCGAGGCCGCGCTCGGCGACGAGCCGATGTCGGCGGCGGACCTGCGTGCCAAGGCCGCGGCGATCTACCCGGATCGCGATGCCGGTGCGGTGCTGCAGACCTGGCTGTACCAACTGCCGGTGCTGCAGACTCCGCCGCGGGGCCGGTGGAAGGACAACAGCAGGCCGGTGTGGTCTCGGGTCGAACCCTGGCTCGGCGCGCCACTCGAGCCCGGTTATCCATTGGCGGAGTTGGTCTTTCGCTATCTGCGTGCCTTCGGTCCGGCCAGCACCATGGATATGCAGACCTGGTCGAAGCTGACCGGCATGAAGGCCGCCGTCGAACAGCTCGGCGACCGGCTGCGCACCTACACCGACGAACGCGGCCGCACCCTCTACGACATCGCCGACGGCGAACTCGCCGATCCCGACCTGCCCGCCCCGGTCCGCCTGCTCGGCTGGTACGACAATGCGATCCTCTCGCACCAGGACCGGACCAGAATCGTCCCCGACGGTGCTGCCCCACCCCTGCGCGCATTCGCCGCCGCGGTATCCCCGGTCCTTGTCGACGGTTTCCTCGCGGGCTTCTACAAGATTTTCCTGGAGAAGGGCGTCGCCCGCCTGCGTATCACCCCGACCAGGAAGTGGTCGGCCACCGAATACGCGGCGGTGGATGCCGAAGCGAATGCACTGGTCGCATTCCTGGAGGCCGACAAGCGGCCGAGCGTCGAAATCCTCGAGGTGGGCGCGGACCTGCGTCCCTGAACCGGCGGCGTTATCGCGAACGGCGACGTCCGACGTGCACCGCGGGCAACGGCCGACCGGGTGGGGCCACCAGTTGCTCGACGATATTGGCGGTCACCAGGACGGCCGCGGTCAGGGCGACCACGACGATGGCGGGCAACAGTGACGACGTCAGCGCCACGGCGATCAACGCGATGGCCGCGACCGCGCGCGTGGTCGCCACATTGCCGAGCATCCGCCACCGATTGACCACCAGGGCGAGCATGAACAGCGCGGCGCCACCCGGTGCCAGCGCGGCGGCCACGCCGTGCGCGGTATGGCTGGGGTCGGCGACCGAATGCCCGAGCCCGACCGCTACCGCGACCAACCCGGTGACCAGCGCGAAATGCCCGTAGCTCAACACATCTCGCACGATCAACCCGGGTGAGGGCATGGTGGACAAGGCATGCTCGATCAGTCGTGCGGAGCGATGGAAGTAGATCCACCACAGTCCGGCGCCGACCGCGAAGGCAAGCACCAGGGTGGCCACCACCGCCGGATCGAGGCCGGTCGAGGACGCCTGTGCGCCCGCATCGACCACGGATTCGCCCAGCGCGATGATGATGAACAGGCCGAACCGCTCCGCGAGATGCGAAACCCCGATCGTCCGGGTACGCACCGCCCTGCTGTACAGCAGCGGCGCGCCCAACTGCACCACGAGCGCCCCGGTCCAGACCCAGATGCGCGAATGTTCCGGCAGCGGGGCGCTCGCGAAAATCGCTATGCCGGTGACCAATCCGATGCTGAAGGGGTTGATCGTGGTGGCGAACCCGTTGGTCCGGGTGACGGCGATGAACAAGACGATTCGTAGCACTAGATGCGCGCCCGCGAAAACCATTGCGGCCCCGCGGGGTTGGTCCAGCGCGGCGGGTGCGGCCACCGCCATCAGGAAGATGCACAGCCCGGATCCGAAGAGGACAAGACGCTGAGCGTTGTTCTCCTCCACCGTATTCACCAGGATGGTGACCCCGACCCATCCCCACCACAGCGGCGCCAATAGCACCAGCGCATGGCCGAGCGTGCCGATCGAGGTGTGGTGGCCGAGCACATGCGCGGTCTGAGTGACCGCGAAGACGAGGACCAGGTCGAAGAACAATTCCGCCCAGGTGGCGCGGGCGTGGGGTGTTGCGGTGCTGGATTCGGCAGGCTCGCTCATCGAAATCTCGTATTCGGTGACACAGGAAGTACGAGCCTAGATGGTCAGCGCTCCGGGTTGTCCCGGTACGCGGGCGCTTTCGTCGTACCGGTCGGTGTCAGTGTGCGCAACAGTGGCAGCGTCCGGTGCGCGATCACCGTCGACAGCACGATCACACTGTGTGAGCGCACCACCGAACTCGTCCGATCGATGCTCAGCAACGCCGTCTGCAATCCGGCATGTGAATCCGCGCCGATCCGGCACAGCACATCGCCGGAGCCGGTGGTCGCATATGCCTCCAGCACACCGGGAATCGCGTCGAGTTCGGCCGCCACCGTATCCAGCGCACCCTGTGCGATCTCCAGCGTGACGAAGGCCTGCACATCGAAACCCGCTGCGGTGACATCGATCTGCGGATCATAGGAGGAGATGACGCCCGACTCCTCCATCCGTCCGATCCGCGACTGGACGGTGGCCCTGGCGACCCTGGTGCGCCGGGACAGCTCGAGAATGCCCGCCTTCTGATACTCGTGCATCGCGGTGAGGATGGCGAGATCGAGTTCATCCAATTTCGCGGACGTGCGCGACATGACGGCCTCCGTTCGGGGCGCGACCGGCGTGGTGCGGGTCACTTGTGGTGCTATTCAAATTGTCCAGCATCAGGGGTGACTTGCTAGCCGATTTCGCCAGAGTGTCTAACCGAAATCGGTGATGTTGCCTATCCGACGGGGCGGCGATTTCCTTGCATCATGACCATCGAGCACCTGCCGAATGCCCAGCGCCGCAGTGGTCCGTTGCCCACCGACGGTGAGTTGCGCCGCCTGGTCGGGCTGGTCGATCACGACGACAGCGTCGATCCGTTCCCGGTCATCGGCTGGGACGCACTGGTCTGGGTGGTCGGTAACGCGACCCAGACCGCGCACTTCCTGGAATCCGCCTTCGGCATGCGGCTGGAGGCCTACTCGGGTCCGGAGACCGGCAACCGTGATCACAAGGCCTATGTGCTGCGCAGCGGTGCGGCCAGATTCGTCGTCACCGGTGCGGTCGCCCCGGACAGCCCGCTGGTCGCACACCACGATCGGCACGGCGACGGCGTCGTCGATATCGCGCTCGAGGTGCCGGATGTGGACCGCTGCATCGAATGGGCACGCACGCACGGCGCGCGGATCCTGGTCGAACCCCATGACGACACAGACGAATTCGGCACCGTCCGCTCGGCCGCCCTGGCCACCTACGGCGAAACCAGGCATACGCTGATCGACCGCTCCGCGTACTACGGGCCGTATCTGCCGGGTTATGTCGCCCGCCGCTCCGGATATCAGCCGCGCGCCGGCACCCCGACCAGGCTCTTCCAGGCGATCGACCACGTCGTCGGCAATGTCGAACTCGGCATGATGGACGAGTGGGTCGAGTTCTACCGCCGCGTCATGGGATTCACGAATATGGCCGAATTCGTCGGCGACGATATCGCCACCGAATACTCGGCGCTGATGAGCAAGGTGGTGGCCAATGGCAATCACCGGGTGAAGTTCCCGCTCAACGAACCGGCGGTCGGTAAGAAGCGTTCCCAGATCGACGAATATCTGGAGTTCTACCGCGGCCCAGGCGTGCAGCACATCGCGCTTGCCACCAGCGACATCCTCGAATGCGTCGACGTATTGCGCCGCGAGGGCATCGAATTCCTCGAAACCCCCGACACCTACTATTCCGATCCCGAACTGCGCGCCCGCATCGGCCACGTCCGCGTCCCGGTGCGCGAACTGCAGCGCCGCGGCATCCTGGTCGACCGCGACGAGGACGGCTACCTGCTGCAGATCTTCACCAAACCGCTCACCGACCGCCCGACCGTCTTCTTCGAACTCATCGAACGCCACGGCTCACTCGGCTTCGGCAAGGGCAACTTCAAGGCCCTGTTCCAGGCGATCGAGCGTGAACAAGCGGCGAGAGGAAACCTCTAACCGCACTACCAGCCACAACGGAGCGAGTCTTACGAGCGACCGTTCGCGGCCCGTCTCGCGTCCGAGTCGTCGAAGCGCATGCGACGTAGTCGCGAGTCTCGACGGCACCGCTAGCGACTGCTTGCAGGTCGCTCGAAATGGTCGGACGCGAGACCAAGGGGGCCGCGAACACGCAGCGCCGGAGGCGCTGCCAAATATTCAGTAGAGTTCACGGCATGCGGATCCCGTCGGCGATCATCACCGGTCTGGCCTTGGCATTGACCCTGTCGGCCTGCGGCTCGGATGGTGACTCCGATTCCTCGAACGCACCGCTGCGTCCGCCGCCGAAGGTCGCGACGCTCGGGCCGTTCGTCGGTGAGTGC
Organism: Nocardia sp. CA-135398; assembly: GCF_050955845.1. NCBI lineage: Bacteria > Bacillati > Actinomycetota > Actinomycetes > Mycobacteriales > Nocardiaceae > Nocardia > Nocardia sp. CA-135398. The sequence goes on from NZ_CP192084.1 coordinate 1,040,050, forward strand.
GGCCATGTCACCGATCAGGAGGTGCGCGATATCGCCGGGCTGTCCCAACTCGCGCGGGTGAACCGGAATTCGGTCGGCTGCAACTTCCAATCCGCCGGACTCGCTTCGCCGAGTGTCACTTTCGCGTCCTATCGGGGCAGCCCGATCGATCGCGAGAAGGCTTGGGTCGCCAATGTCGGACGCGATCCGGAGACCATCGATGTCGGTGGCCGCAAGGGCTTCCAGGCGTTGGATCCCAGCGGTTCGGTCTGCGATCTGGCGGTGCAGCTCGATGACGATTTCTTCGAATGGTCGATGTCCTACGGGCTGTTCTCCGAGCAGGGCAATCCGTGTGACCGGACCCGCAAGCTGGCCGAGTTGACCGTGCAGCGGCTGCAGTGAGGGGAATGCGGATGAGTTCACGTCCTGGTCTGCGGGTCGCGGCGGTCGCCGCCGCGGTGCTGGCGGTCGCGATGTCCGCGGGTGGCTGTGGCCAAACCGTCAAGGGTTCGGCTCATCCGGCGGGCGGCAGCGGCACCACCACGATCAATACCAATTTCGACAAGCTGCTGCGTGAATGCGAGGTGGTCGGGCTCGATCAGATCGGTGCGGCGGTCGGCAACGCGTCGGTCGTTTCCCCGTCTTTCAACGGCGCGGTGTGCATGTGGGATGTCGAGGACGCGCCCGGTGGCTCGGCCATGGTGACCCTGAACTGGTATGAGGAAGGCTCGCTGAACAACGAGAAGTCCACCAACGACAAGCTCGGCTACAACACCGAGAACATCACCGTGCAGGGGCGGCGTGGTCTGAAGACGACCCGTCCGAACGATCCCGACTCGTGTGGGGTGAGTGCGGGCGCCGCCGACACCGGCATTATCGGCTGGTGGATCAACTACCATCCCGGCGGCCATCCCGATCCGTGCGCGGGCGCGCAGAAATTGGTCGAGCTGACGCTGAATCTGGCGCGGTAGCCTGGCAGGTGGTAGTGGCCCTTCGGGCGTGATATCCGACCCCACTTTGACCCTGTGTCGCGGCCGCGAGTATCGTGGACCGCTGTGCCCGGAAGCATGCGGGCAAGTTCGTGCGCAAACGTAGGCCAGCGAGAGCGGCTGACCTTTCCGGCGTGCCCGGAATTCGGGATATGTCTTGCGCGCGACACGCCCGACCTCGGGACGCGAGAAACGTGGCCGGACGTGCGAGTGAAAGCTCGATGACAAAGACATGAAGTTCCAGACACCGCGTTAACTAATTAAGGAAAGCCGGTCTATGCCAACCATCAACCAGCTGGTCCGCAAGGGTCGTCGCGACAAGGTCGCCAAGACCAAGACTGCGGCCCTCAAGGGGAGCCCGCAGCGTCGTGGCGTGTGCACCCGCGTGTACACCACCACCCCGAAGAAGCCGAACTCCGCGCTGCGCAAGGTCGCGCGTGTTCGCCTGACCAGCGCGGTCGAGGTCACGGCCTACATCCCGGGTGAGGGCCACAACCTGCAGGAGCACTCGATGGTGCTCGTTCGCGGCGGTCGTGTGAAGGACCTTCCGGGTGTCCGTTACAAGATCATCCGTGGCTCGCTCGACACGCAGGGTGTGAAGAACCGCAAGCAGGCCCGCAGCCGTTACGGCGCCAAGAAGGAGAAGAGCTGATATGCCACGCAAGGGCCCCGCACCCAAGCGTCCGCTGATCAACGACCCGGTCTACGGTTCGCCGCTGGTTACTCAGCTGGTCAACAAGATCCTGCTGGACGGTAAGAAGTCCACCGCCGAGCGCATCGTCTACGGCGCGCTGGAGCAGGCGCGCGAGAAGACCGGCACCGACCCGGTCGTCACCCTCAAGCGCGCGCTCGACAACGTCAAGCCGTCCCTCGAGGTGAAGCCCCGCCGTGTCGGTGGCGCCACCTACCAGGTGCCGGTCGAGGTCCGTCCCGGCCGCGCCAACACCCTGGCGCTGCGCTGGCTGGTGAACTTCTCCCGCGCCCGTCGTGAGAAGACCATGGTCGAGCGCCTCGCCAACGAGCTGCTCGACGCCAGCAACGGCCTCGGCGCTTCGGTGAAGCGTCGTGAGGACACCCACAAGATGGCCGAGTCCAACCGGGCCTTCGCGCACTACCGCTGGTGACGTCTACCCGGCCCGTCGTTTCTGGGTCGGGAGGCACAGTCGGAAAGCGGCACTTACCTGCCGCTTCCGGCGTTGACATAGAGACGACCACAGTGTCGTCCCCGAAAATCCCAACTAGCTACGAGCGGGGAAGATTTCCGTGGCACAGGACGTGCTCACCGACCTGAACAAGGTCCGCAACATCGGCATCATGGCCCACATTGATGCGGGCAAGACGACCACAACTGAACGCATCCTCTTCTACACCGGCATCACCTACAAGATCGGTGAAGTCCACGATGGCGCCGCCACCATGGACTGGATGGAGCAGGAGCAGGAGCGTGGTATCACCATCACCTCCGCGGCCACCACATGCTTCTGGAACGACAACCAGATCAACATCATCGACACCCCCGGGCACGTCGACTTCACCGTCGAGGTGGAGCGGTCGCTGCGCGTGCTCGACGGCGCCGTTGCGGTGTTCGACGGCAAGGAAGGCGTCGAGCCGCAGTCCGAGCAGGTGTGGCGTCAGGCCGATAAGTACAACGTGCCTCGGATCTGCTTCGTCAACAAGATGGACAAGCTCGGTGCGGACTTCTACTTCACCGTGCAGACCATCAAGGACCGCCTCGGTGCCAAGCCGTTGGTCATCCAGCTGCCGATCGGCGCTGAGGACACCTTCGAGGGCATCGTCGACCTGGTCGAGATGAACGCCAAGGTCTGGAAGGGCGAGACCAAGCTCGGCGAGAAGTACGAGATCGAAGAGATCCCGGCCGATCTCAAGGAGAAGGCCGAGCAGTACCGCCAGGAGCTGCTCGAGACCGTCGCCGAATCGGACGAGGCGCTGCTGGAGAAGTTCTTCGGTGGCGAGGAGCTCTCGATCGAGGAGATCAAGGGCGCCATCCGCAAGATGACGGTCGCCTCCGAGCTCTACCCGATCCTGTGTGGTTCGGCGTTCAAGAACAAGGGCGTGCAGCCCATGCTCGACGCCGTGATCGACTACCTGCCGACCCCGCTGGACGATGGTGGCACCGACGGCCACATCCCGGGCAAGGAAGAGGAGATCATCCACCGCGACGCGAGCACCGCGGATCCGTTCGCGGCGCTGGCGTTCAAGATCGCCGTGCACCCCTTCTTCGGCAAGCTGACCTACGTCCGCGTGTACTCGGGCAAGGTCGACTCCGGCGCCCAGGTCATCAACTCGACCAAGGGCAAGAAGGAGCGTCTGGGCAAGCTGTTCCAGATGCACTCCAACAAGGAGAACCCGGTCACCGAGGCCGTCGCGGGTCACATCTACGCGGTCATCGGCCTGAAGGACACCACCACCGGTGACACCCTGTGCGATCCGCAGAACCAGATCGTGCTCGAGTCCATGACCTTCCCGGACCCGGTCATCGAGGTCTCCATCGAGCCCAAGACCAAGTCCGACCAGGAGAAGCTGGGCACCGCGATCCAGCGCCTCTCCGAAGAGGACCCGACCTTCTCGGTCAAGCTCGACCAGGAGACCGGCCAGACCGTCATCGGCGGCATGGGCGAGCTGCACCTCGACATCCTCGTCGACCGCATGCGGCGCGAGTTCAAGGTCGAGGCGAACGTCGGTAAGCCGCAGGTGGCCTACCGCGAGACGATCACCAAGCCGGTCGAGAAGCTCGAGTTCACCCACAAGAAGCAGACGGGTGGCTCCGGCCAGTTCGCGAAGGTCATCATCGCCCTCGAGCCGTTCGTCGGCGAGGACGGCGCGACCTACGAGTTCGAGAACAAGGTCACCGGTGGCCGTGTGCCCCGCGAATACATCCCTTCGGTGGACGCGGGCGCGCAGGATGCCATGCAGTACGGTGTGCTCGCGGGCTACCCGCTGGTGAACCTGAAGGTCACGCTGCTCGACGGCGCCTACCACGACGTCGACTCGTCGGAAATGGCCTTCAAGATCGCCGGCTCGCAGGCCCTGAAGGAAGCGGCCCGTAAGGCCGGTCCGGTGATCCTCGAACCGCTGATGGCGGTCGAGGTCATCACGCCCGAGGACTACATGGGCGATGTGATCGGCGACCTGAATTCCCGCCGTGGCCAGATCCAGGCCATGGAGGAACGCAGTGGTGCCCGTGTCGTCAAGGCGCTGGTTCCGCTCTCGGAGATGTTCGGTTACATCGGTGACCTGCGGTCGAAGACCCAGGGCCGGGCGAACTACTCCATGGTGTTCGATTCGTACGCGGAGGTTCCGGCCAACGTGTCGAAGGAGATCATCGCCAAGGCGACCGGCGAATAAGTCGATGAGGGCAGGTGCAAGACTTGCCCTTATCAGCCGGGAGTCATGCACGACCCCCAATATGTAAACCGCACTGCTGCAACTGCACGCACCAACAAGTCCAGGAGGACACCAAGTGGCGAAGGCGAAGTTCGAGCGGACGAAGCCGCACGTCAACATCGGCACCATCGGTCACGTCGACCACGGCAAGACCACGCTGACCGCAGCGATCACCAAGGTGCTGGCTGACAAGTACCCGGATCTGAACGAGAGCTTTGCCTTCGATCAGATCGACAAGGCGCCGGAGGAGAAGGCTCGTGGTATCACGATCAACATCTCCCACGTCGAGTACCAGACGGAGAAGCGCCACTACGCACACGTCGACGCGCCGGGTCACGCCGACTACATCAAGAACATGATCACCGGTGCGGCGCAGATGGACGGTGCCATCCTCGTGGTCGCCGCGACCGACGGTCCGATGCCGCAGACCCGTGAGCACGTGCTGCTCGCTCGTCAGGTCGGCGTGCCCTACATCCTGGTCGCGCTGAACAAGGCCGACATGGTCGATGACGACGAGATCCTCGAGCTCGTGGAGATGGAGGTCCGCGAACTGCTGGCCTCGCAGGAGTTCGACGAGGAAGCGCCGGTTGTGCGCGTTTCCGGTCTGAAGGCGCTCGAGGGCGACCCGAAGTGGACCGAGTCGGTGCTCGAGCTCATGGCCGCGGTCGACGAGTCGATCCCGGACCCGGTTCGTGAGACCGACAAGCCGTTCCTGATGCCGGTCGAGGACGTTTTCACGATCACCGGTCGTGGCACCGTCGTCACCGGTCGTGTCGAGCGCGGTGTGATCAACGTGAACGAGGAAGTCGAGATCGTCGGCATCCGCGAGAAGAGCACCAAGACCACCGTCACCGGTATCGAGATGTTCCGCAAGCTGCTCGACCAGGGCCAGGCCGGTGACAACGTCGGTCTGCTGGTTCGTGGTATCAAGCGCGAAGATGTCGAGCGTGGCCAGGTCGTCGTGAAGCCGGGCACCACCACCCCGCACACCGAGTTCGAGGGTCAGGCCTACATCCTGTCCAAGGACGAGGGTGGCCGCCACACCCCGTTCTTCAACAACTACCGTCCGCAGTTCTACTTCCGTACCACGGACGTGACGGGCGTTGTGACCCTGCCCGAGGGCACCGAGATGGTCATGCCCGGTGACAACACCGAGATGTCGGTCAAGCTGATCCAGCCGGTCGCCATGGACGAGGGTCTGCGCTTCGCGATCCGCGAGGGTGGCCGCACCGTCGGCGCCGGTCGCGTCACGAAGATCATCAAGTGATTCACTGAATCGCTTTTCGAACGGCGTCGCTCCGAAAGGGGCGGCGCCGTTCGGCATTTCGGGGTTCGTCGAGCTCGGCCGCATCGGAAGGTGCGGCGCCGCTCGGGTTTTCGGTGCGCCTTGCCGGGGAACGGTATTCCCGTCCATGACGTCCGTGGTCATCGCGTGCCAGCGCCGCTGTGGTTAACGTCGGGCAATAGGGGGTAAAGACCGGATGATCGGAGGATGGTATGAGGAGTTCGGCGCTGGCCACCGCGCTAGACGTCACCGAGGGGACGTTGACGCACGGTATGCCGTATCTCGCGCTCGGAGCCGGGCGGCCGCTGGTGTTCCTGCGTTGGTTCACCCCGGATCATGCCAATCCGACCGGGTGGATGCGGCAGTCCGAAATCAAGATGTTGGCGCCGCTCGCGGCGCATTTTCGGGTGTATGCGGTCAATCGTGCGCCGGGTATGGCCGAGGGGACGACGATGGCCGATATCGCCGCCGAGCATGCCGACGCATTGCGGGCCGAATTCGGTACGCCCGTCGATGTTCTCGGCGTCTCCTCGGGCGGATCGCTTGCGCTACAACTGGCGGCGGATCAACCTGCGGTCGTGCGCCGACTGATCATCGCCTCATCCGGCTACACCCTGGAAAACACCACCCGCGCGGCGCAACTTGCCTATGCCGAGGCGGCCCATGCGGGTAAGCGCGCACTGCACCATATGGCCGCCGTCGGCTCCACATCGCCGATCGCGCGGCGTATCGCCGCCGCGGGTATGTGGTTGGCCGATCCCCTTGCGCGCCCGAAGAATCCGGCCGACACGCTGGCCTTCATCCGTGCCGAGGACGGCTTCGACCTGACCGGGCGGCTCGGCGAGATCACCGCGCCGACCCTGGTGCTCGGCGGCGACCGCGACGGCGCCTACAGCACGCAGACCTTCCGTCGCACTGCCGACGGAATCCCCAACTCGCGCTTGATCATTTACCCGGAAACCACCCATATCGGGGTTGTGAAGCGGTGCATCCCCGATGTCGTCGCGTTTCTCGCCGACTAGCAGTTGCTCGGCGCCGGATCGCCGCGGAAGCGTGCGGCGAGCCAGGACAGCACCGAGGGGATGGCGGCACTCAGATGTTCAGGGAGTAGGTGAGTTCGGCCGGCAACCGCGCTCCGGCCGCGCAGTAGCGGCTCAGCCGAGCTGGGTCATCCCCGCCGCGACAACCTGGGCGACATTGCAGATTTCATCCGCGGTCGGCAGCGGCAACCCGTCGAGCGCATGCAGCCGATCGGTGCTGGCAATGGCGAACATCGCCGAAACCCAGGCCGCGGCGCACGCGCGCAGCGTGCCGGGCTGCACCGGGACGGGCGCGCTGGCCTGCAGCACCCGGGCGGTGACGTCGAGCAGTTGATCGCGCAGGTGGCGCAATTGGCGGCGGACGTCGGGATGGGTATCGGCCTCGCGCCACATGATCACGCGCAGCACCGACGAATGATGGTCGCGCAGATTGAGCGCGGCATCGAGATTGATCAGACTGGCCGCCGGATCGCCCGGGGTGACCACGGTGCCGATATCGGCGATCGGCTGGGCGGGCACCCGCTCGGCCATCAGCGCGGACAGGATCGAAGCCTTGGTGGGGAAGTAATAGAAGACCAGCCCCTTGGGCACACCGGCGCCGTCCGCGATGGCCGCGGTAGCGGTAGCGTCGAATCCCTGTGCCGCGAAGAGGCTTTCCGCGGCATCGAGAATGAGCTGACGGGCGTCGCCGTCGACTTTGGCGCTACGGCGACGCCCGACTCGCCGGGGTTTCGGCATTTGCATCAGTGATGCGGCGCCATATCGTGCAGCCGGTCCGACACCATCGGCAGCGCCGCCACCGCGACCACTACCGTCACCACGCCCACTACCCACGCTGTCCAGGATGCGCCGCGGTAGTCGGTGTAGTCCATCGCCCACGGGGAGATGAACAGCAACGCGCCGAATAAGCCCATTGCGTAGTCGGCGGCCGCCAGGGACGCCCGGTACATCTGCGCCAGACCGGTGAGGGCGATGAGCACGCCCAGCACGATCAGCGTCCACATGGCGTTGTCATTGTGGGTCACCCACAGGGGTGACAGCGCGGTGAAGGCGCCCAGCACAACGGCCAGGAAGTCCTGCGCGCGACTTTCGGTGAACATGGTGTGCCTCCTCGGGCTCTGGATTGTTCTCCTTACTCAGATCTAACTCTGATTGACCGCCCGATCAATATAGCTACGGATACGATTGCGCACCGATCGGTCGGATAGTGCGGAGTGACGTCCCTCACGGCGATTCGCGCCCAAGCAAAGGTTAGGGTTAGCTGCGTCACCTCGGTGACGGATGCCAATTCGACCCGGCGCGTGCCAGGCACTACCGAAGGGAAGGTCGTGCGTGAGTGAGCGCAGCGAGCGAACCACAGATACAGCCGAGCGCAGCGAGGTGGAGCTATGAACGGGCCGGTCGTCATCGTCGGGGCTGGTCTGGCCGGTTTGCGCACGGCGGAGGAATTGCGAAGGGCCGGATACGAGGGTGAGTTGATCCTCGTCGGCGAGGAGCCGCGGCTGCCCTACGATCGCCCGCCGCTGTCCAAGCAGTTCGTGCGCGGCGAAACCGACGACACCACCTTGCGTCCCGCCGAATTCTTCGACGAGAAGCGGATCGACCTGCGGCTGGATACCGAGGCGGTCGGCGTCGACACCGACGCGCGCCAGGTGCGCCTGGCCGACGGCGGCACGCTCGACTACGACCAGCTGATCATCGCGACGGGTCTGCGGCCGCGCCGCCTGCCCGGGCTGCCGGAGCTGCGGGGCGTGCACGTCCTGCGCGGCTATGCCGACGCTGCCGCGCTGCGCGACGAATTGTCCGGCGCGGGTAGGGCTCTGGTGGTCGGGGCCGGATTCATCGGCTGTGAACTCGCGGCGAGCTTCCGGGCCAGTGGTGTCGACGTGGTACTCGTCGAACCGCAGCCGACGCCGCTGGCGTCGGTGCTCGGCGCCGAGATCGGTGCGCTGGTCGCGCGCATGCATCGTGCCGAGGGGGTCGATCTGCGTTGCGAAACCGGTTTGGACACCTTGCTATCCGATGACGATCGAGTGCGCGGCGCCCGGCTCTCCGACGGCAGCGAGGTGGCCGCCGATCTGGTGGTCATCGGCGTCGGTTCCCGGCCGGTGACCGAATGGCTCGCCGATTCCGGTATCGCACTCGCCGAGCCGTCGGCCGGTGGCGGCGTACTCGCGGACGAGGTGGGGCGCACCTCGGTCGAGGGGGTGTGGGCGGTCGGCGATGTGTCGGCCTGGCTGCACGAGACCGGACAGCGCAAGCGCGTCGAGCACTGGACCAATGCCGGTGAGCAGGCACGGCTGCTGGCGTGCGCGATGCTCGGCGCCGAACCGCCGACCGCTGCGCGGGTGCCGTACTTCTGGAGCGATCAGTACGACGTGAAGATCCAGGCGCTCGGTACCCCGAGCGCGGACGACGAAATCCACATCGTTTCCGACGACGGCCGCAAATTCCTCGCCTACTACTCGCAGAACGGCAATCTGACCGGCGTGGTCGGCGCGGGAAAGACCGCTCAGGTGATGAAGGCGCGCGCGAAGATCGCCGCGGGCGCGCCGATCGCGGACGTGCTCGAGGCCGCCCAGCCCTAGCGATTATTCCGTTGTAATACGGTGGTCGGGTGATCGTCGCGCTCATCGATTCCGGGCTGGGGTTGCTGCCCACGGCCGCCTGGCTGCGTAAGCTGCGGCCCGATGTCGACCTGCTACTCCAGTTGGACCCGGATGGCGCGCCGTGGGGTCCCAAGCCGGAACAGTGGGTGACCGACCGGGTGGTCGATGCCGCGCGCAGCTCGGTTCGGCTCGGTGCGGAAGTGCTCGTGCTGCCGTGCAATACGGCCAGCGTCACCGCCTTGGAGGAGGTGCGCGCCGAGGTCGGACCGGGTATTCCGGTAATCGGGACGGTCCCCGCGATAAAACCCGCCGCGGCGGTATGCAAATCGGTCGCGGTGTGGGCCACCGCGGCGACCACGGCCAGCCGATACCAGGCGGATCTGATCGCCCGCTTCGGTGGCGATGCGAAGGTGGTCGGCATCGCCTGCCATGGTCTGGCGGATTCGATCGATCGCGGTGATCTGGTCGCGGCCCGTGCTTCGATCGAGCGGGCGGCCGAGCAGACGCCCGACGATGTGGAGGGTGTGGTGCTCGGCTGTACGCACTATCCGCTGGTCATCGATGCCATTGTGGCCGCGCTGCCGGACGGTGTGCGACTGTTCGACAGCGCGCAAGCCGTTGCGGCGCAGACGATTCGGCGCATGGCGGCACTCGATCGGCCGACCACCGGCAATGGTGAGGTGCGGGTGCGCAACAGCGGTCGGCCGGGTGAATTGCCCGCCAGCGCGGCGGCTTTCGAATCGGGACGGATTCTGGGAGCGCAGGGGTAGGACCGGTGGTTCACCAGGGTCGCCCCGGTGCTCGACGGTGTTGAATGACCTTGGTCTGCTCGACGATCGGAGGTTCATTGATGGCCGCAGCGCTACCGACCGCCGCCGAGGTTCATGCGGCGCTGGCCGAGGTCGCGGATCCGGCTGATGCCATCCACCTGCAGCGGTTCTTCAAGACCGGGTCCGGTGAGTACGGCGAGGGCGATATCTTCATCGGTGTGCGCGTGCCCGTCACGCGATCGATCGCGAAACGCTTTGCCGCGCTGCCGCTCGACGAGATCGATGCACTGTTGAACAGTTCCGTGCACGAGGACCGGCTGGTCGCGTTGATCATCCTGAATGCCGGATTCGACAAGGCGACCAAACCGCGCACGCTCGATATCGGTGCGCAGGCCGCGATGGTCGAGCTCTACCTCGCCGCGGTGCGCCGGGGCCGGGTGAACAACTGGGACCTGGTCGACGTATCCGCCGAGAACATCATCGGCCCTTGGCTACTCGACCGCCCCCGTGACCTGGTCTTCGAACTCGCCCGAGCGGACTCGCTCTGGGAGCGTCGGGTGGCATTGCTGACGACTTTCGCGTTCATCAAGGCGGGTGATGCCTCCACCACCCTCGAAGTCTGCGAACGACTCCTGGACGATCGCCGCGATCTGATCCAGAAGGCACTCGGCTGGATGCTGCGCGAGGTCGGCAAACGCGTCGACGAACGACTGCTCACCGGCTTCCTCGACAAGCACGCGGCGCAAATGGGCCGCACCGCACTGAGTTACGCGACCGAACGCCTCGATCCCGCGTTACGCGTCCACTATCGGGGTCGGTAAAGGTCTGCGCCCGATCAGAATTGGATGCGCAGGTGATCGGTGACCGGATGCGCCTGGCAGCCGAGAATGTAGCCGTTCTCGATGTCCTCGGGATCGAGGATTTCGGCATTGTCCATTTCGACCTTGCCCTCGAGCACCGTGCACGCGCAGGAACCGCATTCGCCCTCCTGGCAGGAATACGGCACATCGAGACCCTTCGACAGCATGATGTCGACCAGGGTCTGCTTGCGCGGCCACTTCAGCTCGTGCACTTCGCCGTCGAGTTCGACTTCGACGGTGGCCGCATCGGCCGCCTCCTCGTCGGTCACCTCGGCCGGAGCCTGATCCGCGAAAGGATCTCCGGCAAGGGAATTGAACACTTCGGCGTGGGTGCGCGAGCGCGGCACCTCGAGCCTGGCGAGTGCGTCGTGCACCCGGTCCATGAACGGCTTGGGGCCGCACATGAAGGCGTGGTAGCTCGTGTACGGCGCGACCAGGGCGGCCAAACCGTCGGCGGTCGGCAGTCCCTGCAGGTGCTCGAGCCAGTGGATCACGGTGAGCCGCTGCGGATGCTTCTCGGCCAATTCGCGCAGCTCGCCCGCGAAGATCACCGAGTCGTGATCGCGATTGGCGTAGATCAATACGATGCGGCCGCCGCCGCGCGCCAGCGCCGATTTCAGGATGGACATCACCGGTGTGATGCCGCTGCCCGCGCCGAACAGCAGCAGATCGTCATCGAGATCCTTCGGCGTGAAAACGCCGGAGGGCGGCAGCACTTCGATCGCGTCGCCCGCTTTGACGTTGTCGCACACCCAGTTCGACCCGTAGCCGCCGACGGTGCGCTTGACGGTCACCTTCGGCTTGTCATCGGTGTAGGGCGAGCTGGCCAGTGAATAACACCGGGCCACCGAACCGGTCAGATCGCTCGGGATGCGCAGGGTGAGGAATTGGCCCGGCTGATAGCTGAAACGCTCGCGCGCCTCGTCGGGGACGTCGAAGACCAGCGAACAGGTGTCCGGCGTCTCGGTGATGACCGCGGCGACCCGCAGCACGACCGAACGTGAACCGTGTGGAACCTCGATGGTGGTCATGACTGCGGCCTCGCTGACGCTCGGCTCCGTCATGCCCACCGAAGGTGCTGTGCCTATGGCTCGCTCGCTGCGCTCGCTCACGCCTGGTGTCCTCTCGAACCGAACAAAACTAGAACGTGTTTCAGTTTCATCGTACGTCGGGATCGGGTTGACGGACAAGCTGGGCTTCCAGACCCGCGATCAGCACCTCCATGCCGAAGTCGTAGGCATACTTTCCGCGCAGGTCGGGCATGTATTCGGTGGCCCGCGCCACCGACTCGGGCAGTGCCACATCCGCCAGCGGCTGCGGCTCCCTCGGGTTCACCCGGCGGCGGCCGAACAGGTAGGTGTGGATCGTCGCGTACCCGGCGAGCACATTGCGATCGTTGAAACCGGCCTCGAACAGAATCTCCATGATCGCGGCGATCAGGTCGAGCTGTTTTCCCAGCATCTGCTCGATCAGCACATCGCCGAGTCCGGGATGCTTGCGCAGTTTCTCATCGATCTGGTCGATCAGATCGCGCAGCCGCTGCTGCCACGGTCCGGAATCGGCCGGTGGTTTGCGAACTCCGGTCAGCGCCGCGGTGGCGACGAGATCCAGCAACTCGCGTTTATCCGCGACGTAGTAGTACGGCGCCATCGGGGAAACGCCGAGCTCACGGGAGAGCCGTCGCATCGACAGCTTCTCCACACCGTCCTCACGTACCACCCGCAACGCGGCCTCGACGATCTCGGACTCCGACAGCGTATTGCCGCCGCCCCCGCTCGTCTGCATTCGTCCGACTCCCATGCCACCTCTACCACTGCGGGTCGAATCGCCCGTCACGTCCTGTTCAGCTGCTTGCCACCCGCAGTCTAGAGCGCGCCGCCGCGACTCGGTCGGGGTGCGTCCGGACGGGACCCGCGCATCCGGTGTTCCATTTTGTCAGCTTGTGACGTTATTGTGTGATGACGGCTACACCAGTGGCCGCGGAACCCGGTCACATCTCGGAGGTAGGCATGCCGGAGTACGGATCCATCGGACACACCGATACCGACAACACCGGACGGATCGGGGCGGCCGAGTCCCGTTCGATCGAGGAAGCGCCGCTGGTCGAGGAGACCCTCATCGAAGAGGTCTCCATCGACGGTATGTGCGGCGTCTACTGACGGGCGCGGCGACCATGCTCGATCTCGATACCCGTTGGGAGCTGCATCCGCGGGTGGCGCTGCGGCCGGAGTCCTTCGGCGCGCTGCTCTACCACTTCGGCACCCGCAAGCTCTCATTTCTGAAGAGTCCGCGGATACTCGAGATCGTGCGGTCACTGCCAGCGCATGTCTCGGCGCGCGCGGCGCTGCATGCCGCGGGCATCACCGATGACCTGGCCGGACAGTATGTTCGGGCATTGGATCAGCTGGCCGACTCCGACATGATCAGGCAGGCCGCGCCGGGCAGCGCGCCGATACCAGCTGTCGCGCCGCTGGCACTGGCCGGGCAGCCGTCGACCGTCACGGGTGGGCGACTGATCGATAAGTTCGAAACCGGTTTGGCCGCACCGATATGTCTGACGTGGGAGTTGACCTACGCCTGCAATCTGTCCTGTGTGCACTGCCTGTCCTCCTCTGGCCGCCGCGATCCGCGCGAGCTGAGCACCGAGCAGTGCAAGGCGCTCATCGACGAGTTCGAGCGCATGCAGATCTTCTATGTGAATATCGGCGGCGGGGAACCCACTGTGCGCCCGGACTTCTGGGAACTCGTCGACTACGCGACCGCACACCATGTCGGAGTGAAGTTCTCCACCAACGGAGTTCGCATCACGCCCGAGGTCGCCGCGCGCTTGGCCGCCAGTGACTATGTGGATGTACAGATTTCGTTGGACGGCGCGGATGCCGAGGTCAACGACGCGGTGCGCGGACCGGGTTCCTACGCGATGGCGATCAGGGCGCTGGAGAATCTGGCGGCCGCGGGCTTCGCGGATGCGAAACTCTCCGTGGTCGCGACCCGGCACAATATCGCCCAGCTCGACGAATTCAAGGCCATCGCCGACAAGTACGGCGCCACACTGCGTTTGACCCGCCTGCGCCCCTCGGGACGCGGCGCCGATGTGTGGGACGAACTGCATCCGCTGCCGGAACAGCAACGGGTGCTTTACGACTGGCTGGTGCGCAATGGCGAGGGCGTACTCACCGGCGATTCGTTCTTCCATCTGTCCGCCTTCGGTGCGGCGCTGCCCGGACTGAACATGTGCGGCGCGGGCCGCGTGGTCTGCCTGGTGGATCCGGTCGGTGATGTGTATGCCTGCCCGTTCGCCATCCACGACAAGTTCCTCGCCGGAAATGTGCTGGCGGACGGCGGTTTCCGCACCGTGTGGCAGGAATCGGAGCTGTTCACCGAGCTGCGCGAGCCGAGCGGTGGCGGTGCCTGCTCCGGCTGCGCCCACTACGACTCCTGCCGGGGCGGGTGCATGGCGGCGAAGTTCTTCACCGGACTGCCCGCCGACGGTCCGGATCCGGAATGCGTCCAGGGCTACGGCGAGGCGGCGCTGGCCGATGCCGGGCGGATGATCCCGCGCTCCTCGGTGGACCATTCCCGGCGCATTGCGCCGAGCCGACCCGGATCGCGTAAGTCGGGCCCGATTCCGCTGACACTGTCGGTATCTCGGACCGCCTCGGATCGCCTGTCGCCGGATCGACGCCCCTCGCGGGCTTGTGACGAGAGTCCGCTGAATTGATGTCGGGCCGGTAGCCAGCTATGTGCTATCCCGTTGATCGACGATGGCTATCGAGTGGCAAATCGATGATTGCCCTCGTGTTGCCAGTCGTCTTCGGCGAGTCGCTTGCGACCCGCCGAAGACGCGATTCGGCGGGAGTTCTTGCGCCGCACGGGCGGATTCGTGCGGAATTCCGTCCTTTTTTCCGGACTGATGGTGCCAATGCGCGAATCACCGCCTAGCATGCCAGGAATGCGCCATGATCGCCTGCCCGACGGATTCGGGGTGCGGATCGATCCACGGGTACGCGCATACTCCGGGGGACGCATCCTTATCGGGGGTTCACCTGCCCGATTGCTGCGACTTGCCCCGGAGGCCGCCGAGATGATCGGCGACGGGTACCTCGAGGTCACCGGCCCGAAGTCCGCCGTTGTTGCCAGACGGCTGCTCGACTCCGGCGTCGGTAATCCGCGCCCCCGATTGCTGCCGTCCCTCGACGATGTGACCGTGATCGTGCCACTGCACAACAATGCCGACGGCCTCGCCCGCTTGCTCGCGGCATTGCGCGGACACAATGTGATCGTCGTCGACGACGGTTCGGATCAGCCCGTCGAGATCCCGCGCAATCGCGGCACCCGCTGCCGGGTGACCGTGCTGCGTCACGACCGCAGACAGGGCCCGGCCGCCGCGCGCAATGCCGGGTTGCGGGCCGCGACAACCGACTTCGTCGCCTTCCTCGACTCCGATGTGGTCCCGCGCAGCGGCTGGCTCGAGGTGATGCTCGGACACTTCAGCGATCCGGAGGTCGCGCTGGTCGCGCCCCGGATCGTGGCGCTGGATCCGGAGTCGAACGCGCTCGCGCGCTATGAACACACCCGCTCCTCGCTCGATCTCGGACGCCGCGAATCGGCCGTGCAGTCGCGCGGACTGGTCTCCTATGTGCCGAGTGCGGCCATGCTGGTGCGTCGCCGGGTGCTGCTCGCGCAGGACGGGTTCGACGAGACGATGCAGGTGGCCGAGGATGTCGACCTGTGCTGGCGGCTGGAGCAGGCGGGCTGGCGGCTGCGCTACGAGCCCGCGGCGCACGTCGCGCACGATCATCGAATCTCGTTCCGCGCTTGGTTCGGTCGCAAGGTGTTCTACGGTACCGGGGCCGCGCCGCTCGGCGAGCGGCATGCGGGCATGGTGACGCCGCTGTCGGTGCCGTTCTGGACGGTGGTCGCGACCATGCTGTTCGCCACGCTGACAAAGTGGGGACTGCTCGGCGGACTCATCACCCTGGTGACCGCGCTGGCCCGACTACGCCGGGTCTTCACCGGACTGGACAACTCGACCCGGATCGCGGCGATCTATCTGGCGCGCGGCTATTTCGCGGGTATCTGGCGACTCGCCTCGGCGATGTGTCGGCACTATTGGCCGGTCACCATGTTGGCGATGATTCTGTCCCGGCGGGTCCGGCGCATCGCGGTCACCATGGCGGTCGCGGACGGTCTGGCCGACTGGTTCACCCATCGTGACGCGGGCGGGCTCGACCCGTTCCGCTACGTGGCCTACAAGCGGATGGACGATATCGCCTACGGAACGGGCTTGTGGCTCGGCGCATTCCGCGCGCGCAGCCTGGAATCGCTCAAGCCGAGTACGCCCCGGAGCTGAATCGAACGTGTAATGGCTGTACCACCCGATGAGCTGATGTAGATGATCGACACCCTGATCATCGGTGGTGGTACGGCCGGGTGTGTACTGGCGGCCCGGCTCAGCGCGGACCCGGATCATCGGGTGCGGCTGTTGGAGGCGGGGCCGGTGCCGACCGATCCGGCGGCACTGCTGGATGCGACTCGGATGCCGATCGGACCCGAATCACCCTGGGTGTGGCGGTATCCGGTGACGTTGGCCGGTGCGTTCACCGGGAATATCGTGCGCGGCAAGGTGATCGGCGGATCGGGTGCGGTCAACGGCGGCTACTTCGTGCGGGCGACGGCCGCGGATTTCGCCGGGTGGAGTAAGGAACTCGACGGCTGGTCCTTCGATGCGGTGCTGCCCGCCTATCGCCGACTCGAGCGCGATCATGATTTCGGCGACCAGCCGGGACACGGTGCCACGGGCCCGATACCGGTGCGGCGTGCCACCGCGCCCGCACCGGTGAGTTTCGAATTCGCCTCGGCCTGTACAGCTCTCGGGTTGCCACTGATATCCGACCTGAACGCGCTGCCCGATGCGGGTTCGGGCGATGGTTTCGGGCCGGTGCCGTGCAATATCGAGCACGGCAGGCGGGTCGACACCGGATCGGCGTATCTCGCGCCCGCGCTGGCGCGACCGAATCTCACGGTTACCGATGCGATGTTGGTGACCCGCATCCGTTTCCACGGCACACGGGCCATCGGGGTGGACTACGTGCACGAGGGCAAGGCGGGGACACTCGACGCGGATCGGATCGTGTTGTGCGCGGGCGCAATCGAATCCGCGGCGCTGTTGCTGCGCTCGGGCATCGGCGATCCGGAACAGCTGCGGGCGCTGGATATTCCGGTGGTGCATCCCGCGCCCGTCGGCGCGGGGTTCAGCGATCATCCGGAGATCGGCATCGACTACCGCTTCGATCCCTCGCCCCCGACTGTCGAAGGCATCCCGCTCGAATATGTGCTGGAGCTCGGCGATGTCGAAATCCGTCCGTACGCCGTAACGTTTACCCCGTATACCCGACGTTTGGGTGTGGCGCTCATGCGTCCGCATTCCGAGGGCGTGCTCCGGCTCCGCTCCGCCGATCCGACCGTGCCGCCGCACATCGATTACCGCTACTTATCCGAGGCGGCGGATCGGATTCGATTACAGGAAGGGGTCGGCTCGGCGCGCGAGATATTGCACGCGATACCGATGGCGCGCACGCCGGAATCGATACCGGATGATGCGTGGCAGTACGCGAATCTGGCTACTTCGCAACATCTGTCGGGCACCTGCCGAATGGGCCGTGCCGATGATGAACATGCGGTGGTCGACGAGCAATGCCGCGTGCACGGCACGACCGGTTTATCCGTGGTGGATCTTTCCGTTGTTCCGGTGCCGCTGAGTCGCGGTCCGCAGGCGACGACGGTACTGATCGCCGAACGCGTCGCCGAATACCTCACCTAGGCATCTGGAAGATGGGTAGGTCACATTTGTCCGAGGTCTGAACGTGGTGTGAGCTGGCGGACAAACGAAGGCAACCGTCCTTGCCCGAGTTGTGAGCGCCGGTACAGTTTGGGGCGGAAAGAAAGGCAAATGGTCAGCAATCTTGCAGGTGGGCGGCCCCCACGGCACGGCGTCGAACCCGGCACTCAGCTCGGCGCACTGGAAGCCTATGCCGCACAAGCACACGGATACCTTAGCGCGGGTGGCGAGCAGCTGTCCCAGCTTGCCGGTCTGCTGCGTCCCGTCGTGCTCGAATCCTGGTTGCGCAGTGTGCGCGGCGGTGTCGACCCGATGGATCCGCTCGACGGTCGCGGGCTGCGCGGCGCGGATCTGCAGCGCTACCGCGACGCGCATCCGATTGCCGCATTGATGCCGCTGATCGACAAATTGCTCGTACAGGACACGGCCAGAACGGGTTTGATCGTCGCGGTCGCCGATCAGTTCGGTCGGGTGCTGTGGGTGCACGGCAATTCCGATCAGATCGATGCCGCCGCCGAGATCGGGCTGCGCGCTGGTGATGATCTCAGCGAACGCCGCATCGGCACGAATGCCGTTGGCCTGGTGGTGCGCACCGGGCGGGCCGCGTGGATCCATGGGCCCGAACACTTTCTGCACCGGATGCATCAGATCACCGGCGCCGCGGCACCGGTGCACGATCCCGACGGCAGGCTGGTCGGGGTGCTGATGATCGCCGGGGGCGTGCGGGTGGCGAAGCCGGAGATTCTGGCCTTGGTGAAGGCGACCTCGACCGCGGCCGAAATGGATCTGCTGCTCACCGCGATGCGCGCGGGTCAGCGCGGGGCGGTGAGTTCGACCGGCGAAATCGCTACGGCGCGATTGGGTCTGGATGTCCTCGGATTGGGACAGCCGCTGTTGACCGTCGCGGGTGATCGAGTTCCGTTGTCGCAGCGGCACGCCGAGATTCTGCTGCTGCTCGCCGAGCATCCGGAGGGGCTCGGCGCGGATCATCTCGCCCTGCTGCTCGATGACACGGATCTGGATAACGGCACCATCCGCGCCGCTATGTCGCGGTTGCGCGCGGTGGTCGGCCCGAACGTATTCGGTTCGCGCCCGTATCGGTTGCGGGTGCATATCGCGACCGATATCGAGGCACTGCGCGCCGCGCTCGATTCCGGTGCTGTCGATACCGCGTTACGGCTGTACGCGGGTCCGGTGCTACCGCGCTCTACCGCGCCGGGAATTATCGATATCCGCGATGAACTTCGGGTCCGGCTGCGGGCGGCGGTGCTCGGATCCGGTGAAGCCGCGGTGCTGCGCCGGTGGACCGCATGTGCGGAGGGGCGCGACGACGCCGCGGCCTGGGTCGCGTATCGGGCGACCGTAGATCGCGATTCGCCGCTGTATGCGCAGATCGAGGCCAAGATTCGGGTGCTCGATCGGCGGCTGGGCGCCGATGCAACGCGGATGCAACGTTCGCGCTCATAGTCTGCACATCCGAAAGTGCTGTGGCTCACATCCGCGATCGAATTGTGGTCGCGAACACAGCTTTGCCCAGCTGTGTCGGCCCCGCTGAATGCGCTGGACAGCCGACCAACTTTTTTTAGAGCAAAAAGTTCCCTTTTATTAACGAAGCGCCTAGTGTTCGCAATGCGGATCACATCCGTGTGATGTAGCTGACACCGCCGCGGCGCCCGCACCGCGGCAGCGACGTTGGAGGAGCGATCAAGAGCTAGGCGCGAGCGGGGCGCAATCTGTTTCGATCTCGCGCGGGTGTCGTCCTGCCCCGCGCATTCGCCGAATTGTCTTGTGGTGGCGTCGAAGCCATGTGGCAACGCTGAACAGTGTTGCCGCAGCGGCTTATTCGTGCTGCCTGGAATCGTTCGGCCAGCTGTTTTACGCCGAACAAGGAGGCTCTGGTGCACGGTACGGAGTTGGGTGGGGCGCGACCGGACGGGGCCGCGCGCCTGGCGAGTGACTGCTTACCGGACGCTCCCGACGACCAGCCGTTTCCGCTCGCACCGGCGCAGCTGGGGGTCTGGTACGCGCAGCTGCTCGATCCCGACGTGCCGATCAATGTGGCCCAGTACGTCGACGTGCCCGGCCTGCTGGATCCTGTGATCCTGCAAGAGGTGTCGGTCATCGCGGCGCGGGAATACGAATCGGTGCTGGTGCGCCTCGGCGAATCCGGCGGGGTGCCGTATCAGTGCGTCGATCCGGCGAATTCCGTCGATCTCCAGGTAATCGACCTGCGCGAAAAAGCCGATCCGGTGGCCGAGGCGCACGAATGGATGCGTGCCGATGCGAGCGCGCCGGTCGATATGCTGACCGATCGACTGTTCGCCTGTGCCGTACTACGCGTGGCCGACCAGCGGTGCTTCTGGTATCTGCGGGCGCATCACATCGTGCTCGACGGGTTCGGCGCGCTGAGCAATACGCAGCGGGCGGCGCAGTTGTATACGGCCAGGGTGCTCGGCACTGAGCCACCTGCGGTCCAGCCGGGTGCGCTGACCGAGCTGGTCGACGCTGAACTCGCCTACCGCGACAGCTCTCGCTTCGAGACCGACCGAGCGCACTGGGCCGAGCGGGTGGTCGGTCTCGACGGCGCTACCAGCCTGGACGGACGGACCGCGCCGCGCTCGGCGACCAATCTGATCGCGGCTCGGGTACTGCAGGACGTGCTGGTCGACCGGATGAATTCGCTTGCGGCGAATCAAGATTCGACGCTCGCGGTGGTACTGCTCGCGGCCTTCGCCGGATATCTGGGGCGGTTCACCGATCGGGACGAGGCGGTATTGAGTCTGCCGGTGACCGCTCGCACCACCGGGCTCATGCGGCGGTCGGCCGGAATGCTGTCGAATATCGTGCCGCTGCGGCTCGCGGTCGACGGCACCTGGGGGGATCTGCTGCGGGCGACGCGGGTCGAGGTGGCGGGTGCGCTGCGGCACCAGCGCTATCGGCACGAGGACATTCGCCGCGATGCCGAGCACGACGGACGGCCCGCGCGCCGTGCGCTGTTCGGTCCGCTGGCCAACATCATGCTGTTCGGCAGCGAGTTGACGCTGGGCGATGCGGTCGGCAGGCACCACGTCTTATCCACCGGGCCGGTCGAGGACCTGAGCCTCAATGTCTATTACGGCGAGCGCGACAGCGTGCACATCGATTTCGAGGCGAATCCGAATCTCTATACCGCAGACGACATCGCACGCCACCAGACCCGGTTCGTGCGGTATCTGGAGCGTCTGGTGGCCACCGAGGTGGATACGCCGATGGCGGCGGTGGCGGTGGCGACCGAGCTGGAACTCGACGTGAGCACCCGGATCTGGAATGCGACCGGCTTCGATGTGCCAGCCGCGCTCGCCGGCGCGTCGACGCTGGTTTCGATGTTCGAGGCGCAGGTCGCGCGGACGCCGGATGCGGTCGCGGTGCGGTTCGCGGGTGTTCCGGATCTGACGTATCGGGAACTCGCGGAACGCAGTAATCGGCTGGCACGGTATTTGATCGGACTCGGCGTCGGACCGGAAACGCGGATCGCGCTCGATATCCGTCGGTCGCCGGAACTGGTAATCGCCATATATGCCGTGCTCGCTGCTGGTGCGGCGTATGTGCCGCTCGATCCGGATCATCCGGCCGAGCGGACCGCGCACATTCTGGCTACCGCGCGACCGGCATGCGTACTGGCAACCGAAGCCATGCCGCTTTCCGAAGTACCGGTGATCCGTCTCGATCGACTGGATCTCGCCGACTATTCGGATGGTCCGGTCTGGGATCGGGAACGCACCGCCGCGCTGCGACCGGCACAGCCCGCGTACGTGATCTTCACCTCGGGGTCGACCGGACTGCCGAAGGGGGTGGCGGTCACCCACGAGGCGATTGTGAATCGGCTGGTGTGGATGCAGCAGCAGTATCGGCTGTCGGCCGATGATGTGGTGCTGCAGAAGACGCCAGCCACCTTCGATGTGTCGGTGTGGGAGTTCTTCTGGCCGTTGCAGATCGGGGCGCGGCTGGTACTCGCCGAGCACGACGGTCACCGTGATCCGGCCTACCTGCGGGCTGTCATCGCCGAATATGGCGTCACGACCGCACATTTCGTGCCGTCGATGCTGGAAGTCTTTCTGGCACAGCCGGAGTGCACTTCGGCACTGCGAACCGTCTTCGCCTCCGGTGAGGCGCTGCCCGCCGCGCTGGCGCAGCGGCTGCGGGTGCTGACCGGTGTGCGGCTGCACAACCTGTACGGTCCCACCGAGGCGGCGGTCGACGTCACCTTCCATGAAGTGACCGATACCGATACCCTCTCGGTGCCGATCGGCGCGCCGGTCTTCAATACCCGGCTCTACGTGCTCGATTCGCGGCTGCGGCCGGTACCGGTCGGGGCTGCGGGCGAGCTGTATCTGTCGGGGGTACAGCTCGCCCGTGGTTATATCGGCCGCTCCGGGCTCACCGCCGATCGGTTCGTCGCCGATCCGTTCGGTTCGGCGAACCGGATGTATCGCACCGGTGATCTGGTGCGCTGGACCACGCACGGTGAGCTGGAGTACCTGGGCCGCACCGATTTTCAGGTGAAGGTGCGCGGGCTGCGGATCGAGCTCGGTGAGATCGAAGCCGTGCTCGGCACCGTCGATTCGGTGGTACGCGCGGTGGTCGTGGTGCGCGATGACGCCGGGGTAGGCGAGCAGTTGGTTGCCTATGTGGTCGAATCCGAGCCCGGCGCGGTGTCTCCCGATGAGCTGCGCACCGCAGCGCTGCGCGCGCTGCCCGCATATATGGTGCCCGCCGCGTTCGTGGTGATGGATGCGCTGCCGGTCAATGCCTCCGGCAAATTGGATCGTGCCGCGCTGCCCGCGCCCGAGCGGATCTCGAATGAATACGCCGAGGTCGCGACGCCGGTACAGGCCGCGGTCGCGCGGGTATTCGGCGCGGTGCTCGGACACGAGCGGGTCGGGCGCGACGACGATTTCTTCGCGCTCGGCGGTAATAGTTTGGTGGCCACCCAGGTCGCGGCGCGGTTGGGCGCCGAACTGGGATGTCGGCTCGGGGTTCGCGAATTGTTCACCGCTAGCACGGTGTCCGCACTCGCCGAACTCATCGAGCGGGCGGGTGGATCCAGTGGCGTGCCGGTGCTCGCGCAGCTGCGGGCGCGGCATCGGCCGCCGCTGGTTCCGCTATCTCCGGCCCAGCAGCGGATCTGGTTCCTGAATCGATTCGAGACTTCCAGCGCCGGTTACAACATGCCGTTCGTGGTGCGGTTGCGCGGTGCGGTCGATATTTCCGCGCTCCGGCAGGCCTTGGCCGATCTGGTCGATAGGCATGAGGTGCTGCGCACGATCTTTCCCGCGGTATCGGTCGGGGTGGCGGCCCAGCAGGTCGTATTGTCCGCGGCCGAGGTCGTCGTCGTGGGTGAGCCGGAATCGATCGGCGCGGACGAACTGGACGACGAGCTGGCTCGATTCGCGGCGCTCGGATTCGACCTGGAGTGTGAAATACCCATTCGGGCACGGATCTTCCTGGTCGATGACGAGAGCTGCGCGCTGGCGCTGGTGCTGCACCACATTGCCGCGGATGGCATGTCGCTGCGAGTGTTGGCACGAGATGTCATGTCCGCGTACGGATCCCGGCATGCGGGTGAGGTGCCGCAATGGCCGCCGCTGTCGGTGCAGTACGCGGATTACAGTCTTTGGCAGCATGAATTGCTCGGCTCAGCCGAGGATCCCGACGCTGCTGTATCGGCCCGGCAGCTGGAGTTCTGGACTGCCGCGCTTGCCGGTGCGCCCGATCTGATCGAGCTGCCCGCCGATCGGGCCCGCCCCGCCGTCGCATCCGGGCGGGGTGCGGTCTTCGGTTTCGAAATACCGGGCGAGGTGCACGCCGACATCGTGAAACTCGCCCGTGCCAGGGGCGTTTCGAACTTCATGGTGTTGCATGCCGCGCTCGCCGTGCTGCTTTCGCGGCTGTCCGGCGGCGGCGACATCGTGATCGGTACGCCGGTGGCCGGACGCGGTGAGCGGGCGCTGGACGATCTCGTCGGCATGTTCGTCAATACCCTGGTACTACGGACCATAGTCGATGCCGCCGTACCCTTCTCGGCGCTGCTCGCACGGGTGCGCGAGACCGATCTTGCCGCCTTCGGTCATGCCGAATTGCCATTCGAGCAGCTGGTCGATGCCATCAACCCGCCGCGCTCGCAGGCGCGGCATCCGCTGTTCCAGGTATTGCTCGCTTTCGACAATGCCGCGGACATCGCCTTCGAACTCCCAGATTTGTCGGCCTGCACCAGTAGGGTGGAGACCGGAGTGACCAAATTCGATCTCCAGCTCACGGTCACCGAAGGCTTCGCCGGTGCCGGACACGGGGAAGGTCCGGCACCGGCGGGGGTTCGGGCGGAGTTCACCTACGCCACCGATCTATTCGACGAAGCCACCATCGCGGACTATGCGCGGTGGTTGGTTCGGTTGCTACGCGCGATCGTTGTCGATCCCGAGCTGGCCGTGGGGGATCTGCCGCTGCTGGATGTGGCGGGTCGGCAGCGGGCGATCGAGTGCGGAATCGCTGAATCGTCCAGCCGTGCCGCGACGCTGCTGGCTTCCTTCGAGTCGCAGGTGCGGCGAACGCCCGACGCTGTCGCACTTGTCGATGGCGTTGCGGCGCTGGGCCACCCGTCGCCCGACCACCACCCCTCAACGAGTCGTTATACGACGCTGAGCTATCGGGAGTTCTCGGGGCGGGTAAATCGGCTTGCTCGTCGGCTGATCGCCGCCGGGGTCGGGCCCGAGACGCTGGTCGTGCTCGGCATGCGGCGGTCGGTGGAGTTCGTTGTCGCCGCCTATGCCGTATTGACCGCGGGTGGCGGGTATGTGCCGGTTGATCCGGATCAACCGGCGGCGCGGCGCGCACAGGTCGTTGCCTCGGCTCAGCCGGTCTGTGTGCTGACTCGGACGGGCGACGGGTGGTCGACCGGACCTTCGGTCCTGGCCGTCGATGCGCTGGATTGCTCCGGCTATTCGGATGCGCCGGTGCTGGATTCGGATCGGCTGCGTCCTTTGCGGGTAACCGATACGGCGTACGTCATCTTCACCTCGGGGTCCACCGGCGTGCCGAAAGGTGTCGCGGTGCAGCACGCCTCGGTGGTCAATCAGATCGACTGGATCGCCGACGAGTACGGCATCGGGGCCGAAGATGTGGTTCTGTTCAAGACTCCGGCGACCTTCGATGTGTCGGTATGGGAGCTGTTCGCGCCATTGGCGCGTGGTGCGCGCATGGTCGTCGCCGCGCACGACGGGCATCGGGACAGTGCGTATCTGGCCGCGACCATTGCGGCGCACCAGGTGACGATGACCTCGTTCGTGCCGTCGATGCTGACGGTGTTCGCCGATGCCACGGGTATTGCCGAGATCGCCTCGCTGCGTATTGTTTTCGTGGCCGGTGAGGCGATGACCGGTGAAGCCGCGGCACGCTTCGCCGCCGTCTGCCGAGCTGAGCTGCACAATCTCTACGGCCCAACGGAATTCACGGTGCACGCCACCTATGCGGCGGTCGATGCACGGAAGCCTGGGGCGGTGCCGATCGGTCGGCCGGTACGTTCGAGCCAGGTGTTGGTACTCGACGCGCGGTTGCGGCCGGTGCCGGACCTGGTCGTCGGCGAGCTGTACCTCTCCGGCGTTCAGGTGGCGCGTGGCTATCACGGGCGGGCGGAATTGACCGCCGAGCGGTTCGTGGCCAATCCGTATGGACCAACCGGAGCCCGGATGTATCGGACCGGTGATCTGGTTCGGCGCAATCGTGCCGGTGAGCTGGAATACCTGGGACGCAGTGATTTTCAGGTCAAGCTGCGTGGGCAGCGGATCGAGCTCGGCGAGATCGAGGCGGCGCTCGTCGCTGCCGACGATGTGCGTGCTGCGGCGGTTCGGGTGTTCGCGCATGGCGCGGGTGAGTTGCTGGTCGCCTATGTGGTCGCCGCCATCTCGGAGGTGGAGTTGGCCGACGTGCTTGGGCAGCGGCTGCGCGCGGCGCTGCCCTCGTACATGGTGCCGACGGCCTATGTCGGATTGTCGGAAATGCCGCTGACCAGCTCGGGCAAGTTGGATCGCAGGGCATTGCCCGATCCGGTGCTGACTGCCAGAACATTTCGTGCCCCCGTTTCGTCTGCCGAGTCCGCGGTTGCCGAGGTGTTCGCGGCCGTGCTCGGTCTCGATCGGGTCGGGCTGGACGACGACTTCTTCGCGCTCGGCGGAAACTCCCTGGTCGCCACGCAGATTGCCGCGCGGATCGGCGCGGTGGTCGATGCCGATATTCCGGTGCGGCTGTTGTTCGAGCATTCGACCGTGGCCGCGTTGGCCGCGCATCTGCCAGGTTCGGGGACCGCGCGCCGGGCATTGGTCGCGGCGGCTCGACCTGATGTGGTGCCGCTCTCCTATGCGCAGCAGCGGATGTGGTTTCTCAACCAGTTCGACGCCGCCTCGGTCGCGAATAATCTGACGGCCGCGGTGCGACTGGTCGGTGCGCTCGATCTCGGCGCACTGACGGATGCCGTTGCCGATGTCATCGCCAGGCATGAGCCGCTGCGCACTAGATATCCAGCGGTCGATGGCGTTCCGCATCAGGAAGTGCTGCCGGTGGATCGGGATGCGGTCTCGCTGGTGCCGGAGCTGGTTGACGTCGCCGAACTGCCTCATCGGATTCGAGCCGCGGCGGCAATGCCTTTCGCGGTCGACCGGAAGGCCCCGATTCGGCTGACACTGCTGCGCACCGGGACCGAGCATGTGCTGGTTGTTTCCATCCATCACATCAGTGCCGACGGTTGGTCCATCGCGCCGCTCACTCGGGATCTGATGGTCGCTTACGCGGCGCGACGCGTCGGCTCGGAGGCGAACTGGGCGCCGCTGCCGGTGCAGTACGCCGATTACACGCTGTGGCAGCGGGAAACACTCGGTGCGGAGGACGACCCGGAATCGCTGATGGCCGAGCAGATCCGGTACTGGTCGACCGAATTGGCCGACCTGCCGGATGTGCTGACACTGCCGGGGGATCGGTCGCGTCCTGCGATCGCGTCGGGGCGTGGCGCGCGCCATGCCTTCAGCATCGATGCCGCCACACATCAACGACTGCGTGCTGTGGCGGACGGCGCGAACGCCTCGCTGTTCATGGTGTTGCACGCGGCATTCGCCACGCTGCTGACGAAACTCTCTGGGCAGCGGGATATCGCGATCGGGACGCCGGTCGCCGGGCGCGGTGCGGCCGAGCTGGACGGGCTCGTCGGCATGTTCGTCAACACCCTGGTGCTGCGGACCGATGTGCGGCCCGAAATGGCCTTTGCCGACTTGATCGCGGCGGTCCGTGACGGTGATCTGCGCGCCATCGCGCATGCCGATGTGCCGTTCGAGCGGCTGGTCGAGGTATTGCAGCCGGAGCGTTCCGCGGCGCGGCATCCGCTGTTCCAGGTCATGCTCGACTTCCAGAACACCGCGCAGACCAGCCTGGAGCTGGCCGGTCTCGAAGCGTCGATGCTCGATATCGACACGCGGACAGCGAAATTCGATCTACAACTGACGCTGACCGAGACCGCCGACGCAGCCGGTATGGCGGCGACCTTCGAATACGCCACCGACCTGTTCGACGCGCGGACGGTCGCCGCGTTCGCGAATCGGCTACAGCGCGTACTCGATGCGGTCGCCGATCCGCACGTGCGCATCGGCGATATCGATCTGCTCGCCGACGACGAGCGGGCGCTGATCCTCGATGCCTGGAATGCGACAGCGCATCCGGTGGCCGCCGATGCGACGCTGGTATCGCTGTTCGAGGCGCAGGTCGCGCGGACGCCGGATGACATCGCGCTCACCTTCGAGGCCGAATCGCTGGCCCACCCGTCGCCCGACCGCCACCCCCCATCGAGTCGCTACGCGACCCTGACCTATGCGGAATTCGCGGGACGGGTGAATCGGCTCGCGCGGCTGCTGGTGTCGATCGGGGTCGGTCCGGAGACCACGGTGGCCATCGGTATGCGGCGATCGGTGGATCTGGTCGTCGCCATATACGCGGTGCTCACGGCGGGTGGTGCGTATGTTCCGGTGGATCCGGAGCATCCGGCCGATCGGATCACCCAGACGCTGCGGATGGCGCGGCCGGTGTGCGTGCTGACCCGCACGGAGGATGGGCTGGATCTCGGCACCGAGGAGCGCTCGAGCGCGTGGGCGGTGCTCGATGTGGATCTGTTCGACACCGCCGACTACGCGGACGCACCGCTCACCGATGATGATCGGCTGGGCTCCCTGGTGGCGGCCGATGCCGCGTACGTGATCTTCACCTCCGGCTCGACGGGGCGGCCGAAGGGGGTGGCCGTTTCGCATGCGGCGATCGTCAATCGTCTGGTGTGGATGCAGGACACCTACTCGCTGACCGGCGACGATGTGGTGTTGCAGAAGACGCCCGCCACTTTCGATGTGTCGGTGTGGGAGTTCTTCTGGCCGTTGCAAGTCGGCGCGCGGTTGGTGGTGGCGCGGCCGGATGGGCATCGCGATCCGGCGTATCTGGCGCGGGTCATTCGTCGCGAGCGAGTCAGTGTCGCGCATTTCGTGCCGTCGATGCTGGTGGTGTTCGTCGCGGAACCCGCGGCGGCTGACTGTGATTCGCTGCGGCTGGTATTCGCATCGGGTGAGGCATTGGCCCCCAAGCCCGCTCATCGGCTCCGTGAGCTGACCGGCGCGGCGGTGCACAACCTGTACGGTCCGACCGAGGCCGCGGTGGATGTCACCAGTCACGAGGTCACCGATGTCGATGTGGATACCGTGCCGATCGGTGGGCCGGTATTCAACACCCAGGTCTATGTGCTCGACGCGCGGCTGCGCCCGGTGCCGGTGGGTGTCACGGGCGAATTGTATTTGGCCGGTGCGCAATTGGCGCGCGGCTATATCGGGCGGCCGGATCTGACCAGCGATCGGTTCGTCGCGAATCCGTTCGGCGATGGTACGCGGATGTATCGCACGGGGGATCTGGTGACCTGGCGTGCTGATGCGGTGCTCGAGTATTTGGGGCGCACTGATTTCCAGGTCAAGTTGCGTGGTCTGCGGATCGAGCTCGGGGAAATCGAAACGGCGCTCACCGCGGTGGATTCGATTGCGCAGGCCGTGATTGTGCTGCGGGACGGGCAGCAACTGGTCGCGTACGTCGTCGTGGAAACCGGGGCGCGGGTCGATCCCGATGCCCTGAAATCCGCTCTGAGCAGGCAACTGCCCGTATATATGGTGCCGTCGGCGTTCGTCGTGCTCGATGAATTTCCGCTGAATGCTTCCGGGAAGTTGGATCGGAAGGCGCTGCCGGCGCCGGTATTCGAGGCTGCCGTTTTCCGCGCTCCCGTCACGGCGACACAGGAAATCGTCGCGCGGACCTTCGCCGAGGTGCTGAATGTCGAGCTGGTCGGCCTCGATGACGACTTCTTCGCGCTCGGTGGAAATTCACTGAACGCCACCCAGGTCGTTGCGCGGTTGGGTGCGGCGCTGGATATGCGGCTGCCGGTGCGGATGCTGTTCGAGGCATCCACGGTGGTGGCATTGGCGGCCGCGACCGAGGCGCATGAGGGGCGTGGATATGTCGCGTTGCACGCGCGTCCGCGGCCGGCGCGGATTCCGCTTTCCCCGGCGCAACAGCGCATGTGGTTTCTCAACCGGTTCCTTGCCGACGATTCGGGCGACGCCGTGGACAACATTCCGCTGGCGCTGCGGCTGACCGGCGACCTCGATGTGGCGGCATTGTCCGCCGCGCTGGCCGATGTGGTCGCCCGGCACGAGGCACTGCGGACGGTCTACCCGGGCGGGCCCGATGGCGCGGAGCAGGTGATCATCGCCGCGGCACGGGCGGTTCCGATATTGCGGCCGGAGCCGATCACCGAAGCCGAACTCGGGTCGCGCCTTTCCGCATTCGCGGCGACCGCCTTCGACCTGACCACAGAGATGCCACTGCGGGCCGGACTGTTCACCGCTGGCGACGAACATGTGCTAGCACTTGTGCTGCACCATATTTCGGCCGACGGGTTCTCGCTCGGACCACTCGCGAGCGATCTCATCACCGCCTACACCGCACGTCGAGATGGCATCGCGCCCGCATGGGCGGCATTGCCCGTGCAGTATGCCGACTACACGCTGTGGCAGGCCGAAACGCTGGGCGAGGAAGCGGATCCGGAGTCGCAGACGCACCGGCAACTCGCCTTCTGGCGGCGTGCGCTGGCGGGTCTGCCCGAACAACTCGAGCTGCCCACCGACCGGCCGCGGCCCGCCGTCTCGTCGTATCGGGGTGACACCCACCGGCTGCGCATCGACTCCGATCTGCACAGTGAGCTGCGCGAACTGGCCCGCAAGCGGGAAACGACGCTGTTCAGCACGATCCATGCGGCGCTCGCGGTGTTGCTGTCCCGCTTGTCCGTCAGCGAGGACATCGCGATCGGCACACCCGTCGCAGGTCGCGGCGATGCCGCGCTGGATGGGCTCGTCGGGATGTTCGTCAACACCCTGGTACTGCGCACCCATATCGACACCAGGGCGCGCTTCGAGACGGTGCTGGATACCGTGCGCGCGCAGGATATCGAGGCGCTGTCGCACCCGGATGTGCCGTTCGAGCGGCTGGTCGAGGTCATCGCGCCGACCCGGGCGCAGAATCGGAATCCGCTGTTCCAGGTGGCGTTGACCTTCCAGAACTTCACCTTGCCGCCGCTCGAACTCGCCGATCTCGTGGTGCGTCCGGTCGAATTCGATGCGGCGGCCGCGAAATTCGATCTGCAGTTCACGGTGCTCGAATCCGATGACGCGGATGGTCGTGCGGACGGCATCGATATCGAGATCACCTATGCCACCGACCTTTTCGATGCGGGCACGATCGCGGTTCTCGGTCGCCGGTTCACCCAGGTGCTGGCCGCTATCGCCGCGGATGCCACGGTGGTGGTCGGGGATATCCAACTGCTCAGCGCCGAGGAACAGCATCGCGCCCTGCACGAATGGTCCACTCCGACAACGGCTTATGTCACCGAGACGGCCACCTTGGTCGAGCGGTTCGCGCTCGCGGCCGCCATCGACCCGACAGCCGCCGCGGTCCGCGCCGGGACCCGATCGCTGACCTACGCCGAACTCGACGCCTGGTCGAATCGGCTGGCCCGGCGGCTGATCGCGGCCGGGGTCGGACCGGAGGCGCTGGTGGCGGTGGCGCTGCCGCGGTCGGTGGAACTGGTCGTCGCATTGGTCGCGGTGATCAAGGCGGGCGGTGGCTATCTGCCGATCGATCCGAACTATCCGGCGGACCGGATCGAATACGTACTCGATGACGCGCGTCCCATCTGCGCGATCACCAGTGCGGCGACCGAATTGGCGCCTGGCTGGTTCGGCGGGCCGGTGCTCGATATCGCGGCCGCGAATCGGGGTTCGATCGACTCGGCCGCCATCACCCAGGCCGAGCGTCGCGGGTCGCTGAATCCGGCGCATACGGCTTATGTCATCTACACCTCAGGATCCACCGGGAAACCGAAGGGTGTGGTCATCCCGCACCGCAATGTGCTGCGCCTGTTGGATAACACCCAGTGCCACTTCGAGTTCGGGCCAGCCGACGTCTGGACACTGTTCCACTCCCTCGCCTTCGATTTCTCGGTCTGGGAGCTGTGGGGTGCGCTGCTGCACGGCGGCACCCTCGTGGTGGTCGACTACTACACCTCACGCTCACCGGAGCAATTCCTGGAACTGCTCGCCGCGGAACGGGTGACGGTGCTGAACCAGACGCCGTCGGCGTTCTATCAACTGATTGCCGCGTCGCCCGCCGAACTCAGCTTGCGCTATGTCATTTTCGGTGGCGAGGCGCTGGAACCGCAGCGGCTCGGCGGCTGGTTCGTCCGGCACTCCCGCTCGCCGCGACTGGTGAATATGTACGGCATCACCGAGACCACCGTGCATGTGTCCTACCGGCCGATCGAGGCCGGTACCGGGTCTGCGAGCGTGATCGGTGGGGCGATACCCGGATTGGTCGTGCGGGTGCTCGATGCGCGGCTGCGACCGGTGCCGGTCGGTGTGCCCGGCGAGATCTATGTTTCCGGTGGTCAGTTGGCGCGCGGCTATCTCGGGCGGCCCGCGCTCACCGCGAGCCGGTTCGTGGCCGATCCGTACGCCGGGGACGGTGCCCTGGCCTATCGGTCCGGTGATCTCGCACGGTGGACGGCCGACGGCGAGTTGGAGTATCTGGGCCGGGCCGACCAGCAGGTCAACCTGCGCGGATTCCGCATCGAGCTGGGGGAGATCGAGGCGGCGCTACTCGATTCGAGCGCCGCGGTGCGCGAGGTGGCGGTGATCGTGCGCGGCGATCTGGTGGATGAGTCGCGCATTGTCGCCTATGTGGTCGGCTGCGCTGGGATCGATACCGCGGACCTGCGACAACAGCTCGCGCGCCGGTTGCCCGAGCATATGGTGCCCGCCGCGATCGTGGTAGTGGATCGAATTCCCTTGACCGTCAATGGGAAGCTGGATCGGGCCGCATTGCCAGCGCCGGTATTCGAGGCGACGACGTACCGCAAGCCGGGGACGTTCGTCGAGGAGATTGTCGCCGGGGTCTTCGCGGATGTGCTCGGGATGGCCGATGACGGTCCGGTCGGCGCGGATGACGACTTCTTCGCCCTCGGCGGTTCCTCCCTGTCGGCCGCGAAGGCCGCGGCCCGCATCGGGGCCGCACTCGGGCGCACCGTCGGCGTGCGCGCGCTGTTCGAAACGCCACGGGTCGCCGATCTCGCCGCGGCGGTCAGCGCGAGCGATACGACCGCGATCAGGCCCGCGCTGGTAGCCGGTGCACGTCCGGACCGGATTCCGCTCTCCCCGGCGCAGCAGCGGATGTGGTTCCTCAACCGGTTCGATCAGCACTCCGTCGCCTACAACATTCCGGTGGCGCTGCGGCTCACCGGCGCACTGGATATCGCGGCGCTACAAGCGGCGGTCGCGGACCTGATCGGCCGACACGAGTCGCTGCGGACCCGGTACCCCCAGGTTGACGGTGCGGCGACTCAGCTGATCGTGCCCGTCGCGCAGTCGATTCCGTCGCTGTATCCGATCGATATTTCCGAAGCCG
Source organism: Nocardia sp. CA-135398 (assembly GCF_050955845.1). Classification (NCBI taxonomy): domain Bacteria; kingdom Bacillati; phylum Actinomycetota; class Actinomycetes; order Mycobacteriales; family Nocardiaceae; genus Nocardia; species Nocardia sp. CA-135398. The sequence goes on from NZ_CP192084.1 coordinate 1,072,885, forward strand.
AACTGCCGGAACGGATTCGAAAGCTGGCCGCCACTACATTCGACGTGACCATCGACATTCCGTTGCGGATGCGGCTGTTCCGGGTAGCGGGTCGCGCGGAGTTCGTATTGGCGGCTGTGCTGCATCACATTGCCGCGGACGGATCCTCCCTCGCGCCATTTGTCCGTGACTTGATGCTGGCCTACCGCGCACGCCTGGATGACAGCGCGCCCGGCTGGACGCCGCCCGCCATGCAGTACGCGGATTACGCGCTGTGGCAGCGGAAGCTGCTCGGCAGCGAGGATGAGCCAGAATCGCTTTCGGCACAGCAGATCGCGTACTGGACCCGAACGCTGGGCGGACTCCCCGATCAGCTGGCCCTACCGACCGATCACCCGCGCCCCGCAAAGCAGAGTTTGCGCGGCGCGAAGGTGGAGTTCGCCATCGACGCGCGGTTGCACGGCGGGCTCATCGCGCTCGGACGACGCAGTGGCGCAACGTTGTTCATGGTTGTCCATGCCGCGTTCGCCGTACTGCTCGCCCGACTGTCCGGCAGTTCGGATATCGCGGTCGGTACCCCGATCGCGGGTCGCGGCGATGCGGAACTCGACGATGTCATCGGCATGTTCGTGAACACGCTGGTGTTGCGTACTCGGGTCGATGGCGGTGAAAGCTTCGATGTGCTGCTCGAACGAGCCAGGGCAGCCGATATCGCCGCCTTCTCGCATGCGGATGTGCCATTCGAGCGCCTGGTGGAGGTGCTGAATCCAGAACGATCGGCGGCGCGTCATCCACTGTTCCAGGTCGGGCTCTCGTTCCAGAATCACGAGCGCGGCGAACTGAAGCTACCCGGACTCGAAGTATCCGAGCTCGAATTCGACAGTGGAGTTGCGCAATTCGATCTGCATTTGTTCGCTGTCGATCACTACGGTGCGGATGGTGCGCCCGAGGGGATCGATCTCGCGCTCGGCTACGCGACCGACCTGTTCGAGCACGCTAGTGCACAGCGGTTCAGTGCGCAGCTGTTGCGGCTGCTCGAAAAGGTTGTTGATCAGTCGGATACAGCTGTCGGTGAGCTGGATCTGCTGGGCGCAGATCGTGCGCTGTTGCTCGAGGAGTGGAATCGGACCGCGCATCCAGTGGCCTCGGCGACGTTGGCCGATCTCATCGATGCTCAGGTGGCATTGACGCCCGAGGGCGTCGCGTTGATCGATGCGAGCTCCGAATCGGTGCTCACCTATGCCGAATTCGACGCCTCGGTCAACAGGTTGGGCCGCAGGTTGATTGCGGACGGGGTCGGTCCGGAGGCGACCGTCGTGCTGGCCATGCGTCGCTCGATCGAGTTGGTTGTCGCCATGTACGCGGTGGCGCGGGCCGGGGGCGCGTATGTGCCGATCGATCCGGATCATCCGGCCGACCGGATCGGCTATGTCATCGAGACTGCCGCGCCCGTGTGTGTGCTCACCACGTCACGTGACAAGCTACCTGTCGAAACCTCCCTTCCCACAATGGATGTGGATCGGCTCGACCTGGCGAGCTACGCGGCGACCCCGATTGCGGATGGCGAACGGGTGCGACCGTTGCGGCCCGAGCACCCGGCATATGTGATCTTCACATCCGGGTCGACCGGACTGCCCAAGGGCGTCACCGTTTCGCATGCGGCGATCGTCAACCAATTGGCTTGGCTGCGTGACCGATTCGCGCTCGGATCGCGCGAGTGCGCATTGCTGAAGACTCCGGCGACCTTCGACCTCTCGGTGTGGGAGTTCTGGTCGGTCCTGACGACGGGTGGTCGCCTGGTGGTGACCGAGCCCGGCACCGAGCGCGATCCGGACCGGCTGCGCGCCCTGATCGAACGGCATGCGGTGACGGTGCTGCACGCCGTGCCGTCGCTGGTCGGCATGCTGCTTGCGGTATCGGATGCGCCGCTACCGGATTCACTACGGCAGGTGCTCGCCATCGGTGAGGCGCTGCCACCCGCTACCGCGATCCAATTCCGGCGTCGGGCCGGGCATGCCGGTGCACGGCTGTTCAACCTGTACGGCCCGACCGAGGCGGCCGTATCGATCACCGCCTTCGAAGTCGGTGCGGACCCGACCCATATCGTGCCGATCGGCGCGCCAGCCTGGAACAGTCGGGTCTACGTGCTCGATGCACGGCTGCAACCGGTTCCGGTGGGCGTGCCGGGCGAGTTGTATTTGGCCGGTGCGCAATTGGCGCGCGGCTACCAACGCAGGGCCGCGCTGACGGCGGACCGGTTCATCGCGGATCCCTTCGCCGTGGGGACCACGATGTACCGGACCGGAGATATCGTCCGCTGGCGTCCGGAGGGTGCGCTGGAATATCTGGAGCGGGCGGACTTCCAGGTCAAGATCGGCGGCTTCCGGATCGAGCTCGGCGAGGTGGAGGCCGCGCTGCTACGGCTGCCCGAGGTGCGTGCCGCGGTTGCGGTGGCGCGCGCTGACGATCCCGCCGGAGCTCGGCTCATCGCCTATGTCGCGGTGGCGGACTCGACGGGTGCTGTCGAGTTGGCCGGGGCCTTGCGTGCGGCGGTGGCCGCGGAGCTGCCCACCTATATGGTGCCCGCCGCGGTTGTGGTGCTGGAGTCGTTGCCGCTCAATGCCAATGGCAAGGTCGATCGGACCGCATTGCCCGAGCCGGTATTCACCACCGCTGCTTTCCGCGCACCAACCAATGATCTGGAGCGCTTGGTCGCGACCACCTTCGCCGAGGTAATCGCGGCCGCGGAAATGGTCGGGTTGGACACCGATTTCTTCGCGCTCGGCGGCAATTCGCTGCTGGCGACCCGGCTGGCGGCGCAGCTGGGCTCGACGCTCGGAATCCGGGTCCCGGTGGCCGCGGTATTCGACGCATCCACCGTCGGCCTGCTCGCCGCCCGACTGGCCGAACTCGGGGACGCCGACACCAGGCCAGCGCTCATTCGACGCTCCGGCACCGCACCCGCCCAGCTATCGCTGGCACAGCAGCGGATGTGGGTGGTCAACCGGCTGGCTCCCGACTCCTCGGCCTACAACATTCCCGCGGCCTTGCGTCTGACCGGCACGTTGGATACCGCAGCCCTGACCGCGGCCGTACTTGACGTGATCGAGCGCCACGAAATCCTGCGCACCCGATATCCGGATGCCGAACCCGAACCGGTGCAACAAGTGCTGGCCGTCGGCCAGGTCGATCTGGAACCGGTCATGGTGGCACAGGGTGATATCGACGCACGCATCGCTGAATTCGTCACCGCCGGTTTCGATATCACCGCGGCGCCGCCCGTCCGCGCGGCATTGTTCCGGACCGACGTGGACGAGCACGTGCTCGTCGTTGTGCTGCACCACATCGGCGCCGACGGCTATTCGGTCGCACCGATGACGCGAGATCTCATGCGTGCCTACCTCAGCCGGACCGCGGGCAATGCGCCCGATTGGTCGCCATTGCCGATCCAGTACGCCGATTACAGCGTGTGGCAACGCGCGGTACTCGGCTCCGACCGCGATCCGAGCAGTCTGCTGTCCCGGCAACTCGCCTATTGGACAACGGAATTGGCGGGCCTGCCCGAAGTTCTCCCATTGCCGACCGATAGACCGCGTCCGGCACGGCGGAATATGCGCGGTGCCACCGTCTGTTTCGAGGTCGACGCCATGCTCGCCGGTCGACTGGAGACGGTCGCCAGTGCACACGGCACAACGCTGTTCACCCTGATCCACAGCGCGTTCGCGGTCCTGCTCGCCAAGCTGTCCGGCACCACGGATATCGCCATCGGCGCACCGGTCGCCGGGCGCGGTGAACGGAAGCTCGACGATCTGATCGGCATGTTCGTCAATACCGTTGTGCTGCGAACCGATGTCGACGCACGCACCGGTTTCGCGGATCTGCTTCGACAGTCCAGGGATCGCGATATCGCGGCGCTGTCACATGCCGACGTGCCGTTCGAGCGGGTGGTCGATGCCATGGGCCGGACCAGATCCAGCGCCTATACGCCGCTGTTCCAGGTGATGTTCGCCTTCCAGAACATGCCGTCCGGCCGAGTCGCACTGCCCGGCCTCGAGGTCGAGGTGCTCGACCTCGAGCTGGCCGAGGCCAAATACGACCTGCAACTCACCGGCATCGAATTGTTCGATGCCGCCGGTGACCTGGCCGGATTGGATATGCGATTCGGTTACTCGACCGACATTTTCGATGCCGAAACGGTCCGGCTGTTCGCCGAGCGGCTACTTCGCATATTCGCGGCAGTCACGCAAGACCCCGCCATCGCCATCCGGGCCATCGACATTCGCGGCGAACAGTCCCGTGCCGAACGGAACAGCACGGCGGACCTGCCCGCGCTGATCACGGCGGCCGCCGAAATCGACCCCGGCGCAGTCGCTTTCACCCACGACTCGCACACGGTCGCCTTCGGCGAGCTGGCCAGCAAGCTCGCGACGGTCGCCAAGGCCATGGGCGCGACCGCGAAACCGGAAGCGCTCATCAATGTCGCTCTCGCCGGGCTGATACCCGGCCTCTTGGCCGCCCTCGGCGGCGGTGGTCTCGCCGCGGTCCTGCGGACGCTGCGCACCGAGGCGCAGGCCGTGCTCGCCAACTCTGGTTCGGAAATCGATTCGGAAGGAATTAGCTGATGTCCCAGGCAGAATCGGTCACATCCAGCGAAATCGGCAATCGCATTGCCGCCTACGATCATTCGGCGCTGCGCCGGGCATACGGACTCGACGATCTACCGATCCTGATCGATAAGGTCGCCGAATCGGATCCGGAGCGGATCGCCCTGCGGCACGACGGGACCGCCATCACCTACGGTGTGCTGGCCACCGAGATCATGGTGCTGGACGAGGCGATGGGCGGCGGTCTCGGTGCCGACGCACTGGTATCGGTCGTGGTCTCCAGTCAGCTGCCCGCCCTGCTGGAGTCCGGGGACGGCGCACTCGGCACCGTACTGGAGCAATTGCTCGATGATGCCCTGACGGCGGCGGCGCATGTGCTGCCGTCGATATTCGCGCCGATCGAGACTCTGGTCAGCGAATTCGAGGAACAGGTGCGCCGGACGCCGGATGCGGTAGCACTGGACTTAGCGGGTGCGACGCTGGCCCACCCGTCGCCCGACCACCACCCCTCAACGAGTCGCTACGCGACGCTGGCCCACCCGTCGCCCGACCACCACCCCTCATCGAGTCGCTACGCGACGCTGACTTATGCGGAGTTCGACGGCCGGGTGAACGCCCTCGCAAGGCGGTTGATCGAGCTGGGTGTCGGCCCGGACACTCTGGTAGGGCTCGCTGTACGACGCTCATTCGACCTTATGGTCGGGATGTACGCGATCTTGAAGGCGGGCGGCGCGTATGTGCCGATCGATCCGGAGCATCCGGCCGAACGCATCGGATACGTGCTCGAGGTCGCCGCACCTGTCCTGGTACTCACCACGACTCACGACCAGCCCGAGCTCGGACCGAATGTTCGGGTACTGCGGATCGATGAATTCGACGCCGTCGAGACGGCGGCGATCGAGGACCGACCACAGCTGTCGGCGGACAATACGGCCTACGTCATCTTCACGTCCGGATCGACCGGACGTCCGAAAGGCGTTGCGGTATCGCATCGTTCGATCCTGGCGAACCTACGGTGGCGACAACGGCTGTATCGACTGCGCGGCGACGATGTGGTGCTACAGAAGACGCCGTTCACTTTCGATGTCTCGGTGTGGGAGTTCTTCTGGCCATTGCAGGTCGGCGCGCGGCTGGTGATAGCGGCGCCGGATGGTCATCGTGATCCGGCCTATCTGGCGCGCACGATCGCCGAGCGTGGCGTCACCGTCGCGCATTTCGTCCCGTCGATGCTTGCGGTATTCGTGGCCGAACAGCGGATCGAAAGCGCGGCACGGTCGCTGCGCCTGGTATTCGCCTCCGGCGAGGCGCTACCCGCCGCCACCGCGGCCGCCTTTCGCGATATCAGTGGCGCGACACTGCACAACCTGTACGGCCCCACCGAGGCCGCCGTCGATGTCACCGCCCATGAGGTCACCGCCGCCGATAACACGACCGTGCCGATCGGCAAGCCCGCCGATGACACCGAGTTGCTGGTATTGGACGACAGTCTGCGGCCGGTGGCAACTGGCGTCGTCGGTGAGCTCTATCTCGCCGGTGTGCAGCTGGCTCGCGGCTATGTGGCACGTCCCGGCCTGACGGCGGACCGGTTCGTGGCCAACCCCGAAGGCGCGCCCGGTGATCGGATGTACCGCACCGGCGACCTGGTCCGCTGGCGCACCGACGGTGACGGCGGCCCGGACGAACTGGAATATCTGGGTCGCATCGACTTCCAGGTCAAACTGCGCGGGCTGCGGATCGAACTCGGCGAGGTCGAGGCGGCGCTGCTGCGCGATGAGCAGGTCGCGCAGGCCGCGGTGCTGCTGCACCGGCATGCCGGTGGCGATCATCTGGTCGGTTATGTGGTGGCCGAGCGTGGTGTCACCGTCGATCCGGCTACCGTCCTGGAATCCGCCCGCCGGGACCTACCGGACTACATGATGCCGTCGCTGGTGATCGTCCTCGACGAAATGCCGATCAATGCCAATGGCAAGCTCGATCGGCGCGCACTGCCGGAACCGGTATTCGGATCGGTGGCATATCGGGAACCATCGACCGAGGCGGAGGTGGCGGTCGTCGAGATCTTCGGCGAACTGCTGCAGATGGATCGGGTCGGCGCGGACGACGATTTCTTCGCACTCGGCGGCAACTCGCTGATCGCCACCCGCGCCATTGCCCGAATCGGGGCCGCGCTCGGCATTACCGTCGATGTCCGCGATTTTTTCGACCGCCCGACGGTAGCGGCGCTGGCCGGGCTGGCACGGACCGGAGCCGCACGCCCCGCACTCACGGCAGCGGCACGGCCGCAGCACATTCCGCTGTCTCCGGCGCAGCGACGCATGTGGTTTCTCAACCGGTTCGGCACGCACACCGAATCCGCCTACGTCTTCGATACCGCGGCGGTGGACAATATTCCGGTCGCGCTGCGGCTGCGCGGCGCGCTCCAGGTCACCGCCCTGTCGGCGGCGATTACCGATCTCGTTGCCAGGCACGAGATCCTGCGCACCGTCTATCCGCAGACCGCCGACGGCCCGGCTCAGGTGGTGCGGCCGGTGCATGCCGTATTCGACCTGTCGCCGAGCGATATTCCCGAGGCCGAACTCGCCGCCACCGTATTGGCGAGCGCGGTACAGGGATTCGATGTCGCCGAGGAGATCCCGGTCCGGGTGCGGTTACTGCGCAGCGGACCCGAGGACCACACGTTGGTCCTGGTGGTGCATCACATCGCCGCCGATGGAGTCTCGATGGGGCCGCTGATGCGCGATCTCGTCACCGCCTATGCGGCCCGTCGCGCCGGACGCCGACCGGACTGGGTGCCGCTGCCCGTGCAGTACGCGGACTACGCGCTGTGGCAGCAGCGCGTGCTAGGCGCCGAGGACGATCCGGAATCGGTGGCCGCACGCCAGCTCGCGTTCTGGGCCGCCGAATTGGCCGACCTGCCCGCACAGCTGGATCTGCCCACCGATCGGCCCCGTCCCGCCGTCGCGTCCTACCGTGGCGCGACCCATGCGTTCGCCATCGACGCGGAGCTGCGCCATGCGATCGACCGGATTGCCGCTCGCGGCCGAGCCACGCCGTTCATGGTGGTCCATGCCGCGCTCGCGGTCTTGCTCGCGCGGCTGACCGGCACCTCCGATATCGCCATCGGCACACCGGTCGCGGGCCGCGGCGATCGCGCCTTGGACGATCTCGTCGGCATGTTCGTCAATACTCTGGTGCTGCGTACCGAGGTACGGAGTGAGCTGAGCTTCGCCGACCTGGTCGCCCATGCGCGTGAACGCGATCTGAATGCCTTCGCGCACAGCGATATTCCCTTCGAGCGGCTGGTCGAGGTGGTGAATCCGGCTCGTTCCCAGGGCAGGCATCCGCTGTTCCAGGTCGCGCTGTTCATGCAGAACATCGGGCCGATCGCGCTGACGATGCCCGGCCTGGACGCGGAGCTGGTCGATTTCGATCCCGGCTTCGCCAAATTCGATCTGCAGCTGACACTTTCCGATATCGAGTCCGGCTATCGTGCCGAATTCACCTATGCCACCGACTTGTTCGATACCGCGACCGTGCGCGAGTTCGGTATCAAGTTTCTTCGGCTGCTGCGCGCGGCTACCGCCGATCCGGAGATCGCGATCGGCGATATCGAAATCCTCGATGCGGGCGAACTCGATTACGTCACCGCCAGCTGGAATGCCAGCGGGCACAGGGTCGCCGATCGGTTTCTGCACGAAGGCTTCGACAGCCAGGTTCGGCGCACGCCGAATGCTGTTGCCGTGGTTTCCGAGACCACCGAACTCACCTACACCGAACTATCCGAGCGGGCCAATCGCCTCGCGCGCCTGCTGATCAGCACCGGCGTCGGCCCGGAATCGCTGGTGGTACTCGCGTTGCCGCGCTCGGTCGAGCTGGTGGTCGCGATGTACGCGGTGCTGCGTGCCGGTGGCGCCTATGTGCCGGTGGATCCCGAGCATCCGGCCGAACGCATCTGGCACATCCTGGACACCGCCCGCCCGCATTCGGTACTCACCATCCGCGGCACGGGCTTTACCCTCCCAGCCACCGTGCCCCCGAGCGTGCGCCTGCACCATATCGACGAACTGGATCTGTCGGGGTACTCGGTGACAAAGATCGCCGATAGCGAGCGCCGGGCGTTGCTGCGGCCCGAGCACCCCGCCTACGTAATCTTCACCTCCGGCTCGACGGGCCGACCGAAGGGCGTATCGGTCGAGCACCGCGCCATCGCCAACCAACTCGCCTGGATGCACGCCGAATATCGGCCGCGCGTCGGCGATGTGTATCTGCAGAAGACCGCGACCACCTTCGACGTTTCGCTGTGGGGTTACTTCCTGCCGCTGCGCGCGGGCGCGACCCTGCTTCTCGCCGCGCCCGATGGCCATCGCGATCCGCGATACCTCGCGGAAACCATTGCCCGCCACGGCGTCACACTGACCGACTTCGTGCCATCGATGCTCGCGGTTTTCACCGCCCATGCCGAAGCGAACGAACTCGATTCGCTGCGCGATGTTTTCGTCATCGGCGAGGCCCTGCCACCCGAGACGGTCGCGGCCTTTCATTCGGTGAGCGATGCCGCGCTGCACAACCTGTACGGCCCGACCGAGGCGGCCGTATCCATCACCTATCGCGAGGTCACGGTCGATGACGAGCTGGTGCCGATCGGCGAGCCGGAGTGGAATTCCCAGGTCTACGTGTTGGATGGGCGACTGCGTCCGGTGCCGATCGGGGTGCCCGGCGAGTTGTATCTGGCCGGTGACCAATTGGCCCGCGGCTATCACGGTCGAGTCGATCTGACCGCGGATCGCTTCGTGGCCAACCCTTTCGGCAGAGCGGGTGCGCGGATGTACCGCACCGGGGATCTGGTGCGCTGGAGCGCGGAAGGGGAGCTCGTCTACCTCGGCCGGATGGACTTCCAGGTGAAGTTCCGCGGTCAGCGCGTCGAGCTGGCCGAGATCGAGTCCGCGCTACTCGCGGTGCCCGAGGTGAGTCAGGCCGCGGTACGGCTGATCGACGGCGACTATCTCGCCGGGTACGTGATTCGCGCGCCGGGCAGCGATCTTGATCTGGATGCGGTGAAGGCCGGGCTAGCCCGACGTCTGCCCGGATATATGGTGCCGACCGCGCTGATCGAGCTGTCCGAATTCCCGCTCAACACCAGCGGCAAGCTGGACCGCACGGCGCTGCCGGTTCCGGTGCTGCGGCAGCAGAGTTTCCGAGCACCGACCAATGCGGCACAACGGTTGGTCGCCTCGGTATTCGCCGAAGTACTACGGGTGCAACGAGTCGGCCTCGACGACGACTTCTTCGCGCTCGGCGGCAGTTCGCTGGACGCCACCCAGGTCACCGCGCGGGCGGGGGAGGCCGTCGGCACGCACATCCCGGTGCGCGCCCTGTTCGACGCTTCGACGGCCGAGGGATTCGCCGCCGCCGTCGACGAACTCGGCAGCGCGGGCGCGTCCGCGCGCCCGCTGGTGCGCCGGGAGCGTCCGGCGCGCATTCCGCTCGCGCCCGCCCAGCAGCGGCTGTGGTTTCTCAACCGGATCGAAACCCAGGACGGCGCCGCCAGCGTTTACAACCTCCCGGTCGTGCTGCGGCTCACCGGCAGACTCGATGTCAGAGCGCTCGAGCGCGCGGTGCTCGATGTGCTGTCCAGGCACGAATCCCTGCGCACCATATACCCGGACAGCGAATCCGGTCCGTACCAGTCGATTCTCGCCCCGGCCGATATCGGCCTGACCCTCAATCCGGTAGCCGTCGAACGTGCCGATCTGACCGCTGCCATTACCGCGATCACGACCGCCGGATTCGATGTGACAACCGAACTGCCCTCGCGCGTGGCGTTACTCAGCGTCGATCGGGTCGACGACCGGCGCGGCATTTCCGGTGACGAATATGTGCTGGTCTTCGTGGTCCACCACATCGCGGCCGACGCACTTTCGATGACACCCCTGATCACCGATCTGGTGCACGCCTACCTGGCCAGATTGACCAGCAGGAGGCCGGATTGGCCCGAGCTGCCGGTGCAGTACGCCGATTACAGCCTCTGGCATCGCGAACTGCTCGGCTCCGAGGACCGGCCCGGTGATCCGGCCTACCAGCAATTGCGATTCTGGCGCGCCGCCCTCGACGGCATGCCGACCCGACTCGCGCTGCCGACCGACCGGCCACGCCCCGCACTGCCCGCCGATCGCGGTGCCGCAGTGGAATTCGAGGTCGAGTCCGATGTGGCCGCCGCGCTGCGCGTACTCGCCCATCGCAGTGGCGCAACGCTGTTCATGGTGGTGCACGCGGCCTTCGCGGCGACGCTTGCCAGACTGAGTGGCACCGATGACGTGGTGATCGGCTCGCCCGTCGGAGGTCGCGGTGAGCGCCAACTCGACGCGCTCATCGGCATGTTCGTCAATACGGTGGTGCTGCGGACTCGCGTCGACGCGGCGGAATCCTTCGCCGAACTCCTCGCAGGCGTGCGCGATTCCGATCTCGCCGCCTTCGCGAATGCCGATCTGCCGTTCGAGCGGCTGGTCGATGCCATGGCCGTGGACCGGCGCACCGGCGCGCACCCGCTGTTCCAGGTGCTGTTCAGCTTCGGTACGGCACCGCGCATTGTCGCGGGGAGTCGGGCGCTCGATGTGCCGTGGCTGACCGTGGAGCCGCTCGAATCGCCTGATCGCACGGCGAAATTCGATCTTCATCTGGTGGTGAACGAGCGCGCCGGTGATCACGGCCTCACCGGCAGCCTGCGCTACGCCACCGATCTGTTCGATGCGGCGACCATCGCCGCGTTCGTCACCCGCTTTCGGCGCCTGCTCGCCACCGTGGCCGCTGCGCCACAGACCCGGATCGGCGACATCCAGCTATTGGCTGCCGACGAGCGGTCGGTGTTGGAGCACTGGAACGACACCACGCACGCCATCGACGAAACCCAGACGCTCGCTTCCTTATTCGCCATGCAGGCGGCACGCACCCCGAGCGCACCCGCGCTTACCTTCGAGGGCACAACGCTGTCCTATGCCGAATTCGCCGCACGGGTAAACCGGCTGGCACGCTGGCTCATCGACCAGGGCGTCGGTCCGGATTCCCTTGTCGCACTTGGCATGCGGCGCTGTGTCGATCTGGTGGTCGGCATATATGCGATCACCGTGGCTGGCGGCGGCTATGTACCGCTGGATCCGGATCATCCGGCCGAACGCACCGGCCACATCCTCGATACCGCTGCTCCGATCTGCGTGCTGACCTCGGGCCTGGATCTGGATATCGCAGCAGTGCAGGTCCGTATCGATCGACTGGACCTTTCCAGGTATTCGGCCGCACCGATCACCGATGCGGATCGGTGCGCACCGCTGCGGGCCGCGAATACCGCCTATGTCATCTTCACCTCGGGTTCCACCGGTCGGCCCAAGGGCGTCGCGATGAGCCACCAGGGCATTGTGAACCGGCTGTTGTGGATGCAGTCGGCGCATGTCGCGCTCGATGGCACCGACGCGCTGCTGCAGAAGACGCCGGTGACCTTCGACGTCTCGGTGCCGGAATTCTTCTGGCCACTGCAGGTCGGTGCCCGGCTGGTGCTGGCTCGTCCGGATGGTCATCAGGATCCGGTGTATCTGGCGGAACTGATTCGGCGCGAGGGCATTACGGTCGCGCACTTCGTGCCGTCCATGCTCGCTGTCTTCGTTTCGGACGATATCGACGTGCCCACGCTGCGGCATGTGTTCTGCTCGGGCGAGGCACTACCCGCGACAATCGCGCAGCGCGCACGTGCGATCACCGGAGCGCGTGTGCACAACATGTACGGGCCCACCGAAGCGGCGGTCGAGGTGAGTGCGTACGAGGTGACGGATGCCGATAGCGGTCCACTGCCGATGGGCGCACCGATCTGGAACACCCGTGCGTATGTGCTGGATGCCGGGTTGCGTCAGGTGCCGGTCGGTGTGCCCGGGGAGTTGTATCTGGCCGGAGCGCAGTTGGCCCGCGGCTATCTCGGTCGGGCCGATCTGACCGGTGAGCGGTTCGTGGCCGATCCGTTCGGTTCGGCTGGTACCCGTATGTATCGCACCGGTGATCTGGTCGTCTGGCGAGAGCCGGGTGTGCTGGAATTCCTCGGCCGCACCGACTTCCAGGTCAAGATCCGCGGCCTGCGGATCGAACTCGGTGAGATCGAGTCGGCATTGCTGTCGGTTGTCGCTATCGCACAGGCGGTTGTGCTGGTTCGAGACGATCAGCTGGTCGCCTACCTGGTGGCAGATGATGAACTCGATACCGACAGTGTTCGAGCCGAACTCGCGCGTCGGCTGCCCTCCTACATGGTTCCGTCGGCATATGTCGTGTTGGCCGAATTTCCGATCACGGCGTCCGGCAAGCTGGACCGAAAAGCATTGCCCACACCGGTTTTTGCGGCCGCTGAATTCCGCGCGCCGAGCGATCTCGCGGAAACCCTTGTCGCCGAGACGTTCACCGCACTGCTCGGTGTCGATCCCGTCGGCGCTGATGACGACTTTTTCGGCCTCGGCGGCAACTCCCTCGTCGCCACGCAACTCGCGGCCCGGCTGACCAAGGCGACCGGCGCGGACGTACCCGTGCGCACCATCTTCGACGCCCCGACAGTGCGCGAGCTGGCGCGTCGGATCACCGTCGAACAGGAGGCGGCGCCTCCGGCCTTGCCGCCATTGACGGTGCAGGATCGCGACGAACCGATTCCGCTGTCGATCGCCCAGCAGCGCATGTGGTTCCTGAACCGATTCGACGCCGCGAGCGGCGGATACAACATCCCGTTCGCGCTGCGCCTCACCGGTGTGCTGAATGTGCCCGCGCTGGAACGTGCGATCGCCGATGTCATCGCCAAACACGAGACCCTGCGCACCATCTATCCCGAACACGACGGGGCCGCGACACAGGTGGTGCTGCCCGCCGGGACCAGGTTGGTGGAACTCGTCGTCCGTGCGGTGTCGACAGCGGAGTTGCCCGAACTCATCGCCACGGCGGCCCAGACCGGTTTCGATGTGACGACCGAGGTTCCGTTGCGCGTGCGGCTACTCCGACTCGACGACGGTGACCCCAGGTCGCGTCGACAGGTGTACGTGCTGCTGTTCGTCGTGCATCACATCGCCGCCGACGGCTGGTCTTTCGCGCCGCTGACCAGGGATCTGGCTACCGCGTATGTCGCCCGCTGTGCGGATGTCGCACCTTCGTGGAGTCCGCTGACCGTGCAGTACGCGGACTTCGCGATCTGGCAGCGCAATGCATTGGGCCGGGCCGACGACAAGGGTTCGCTGCTTGCCCATCAGCTGCGGTACTGGACCGCTCGGCTCACCGGCGTTCCCGAGGTGTTGTCGCTGCCCACCGACCGGCCGCGACCCGCGATCGCCTCCAATCGAGGCGGCGCCATTACCGGCCATCTGGATCGGGTATTGCACCGTGGCATCCAGGAGTTGGCGGCCACGCATCGTGTCACCCCGTTCATGGTGCTGCACGCCGCGCTCGCGGTGCTACTGAGCCGCCTGAGCGCGAGCGACGATATCGTCATCGGCACGCCGGTCGCCGGTCGCGGTGACGAAGCACTGGACGAGCTCGTCGGCATGTTCGTCAATACCTTGGTGCTGCGTACCGAGGTGCGCGCCGACGCCACGCTCGATGAGCTCTTGGCCACGGTCCGGACAGCGGATCTGGCCGCGTTCGATCACGCCGCCGTGCCTTTCGAACAGCTCGTCGACGTCGTGAATCCTGTTCGCTCGCAGGCACACGCGCCGCTCTACCAGGTGGCGATGACATTGCAGAACCAGTCCAAGCCGGACTTTCAGCTGCACCGTTTGAATATTGCCGCGCTCGATATCGGGCCAGCGCCGATCCAACTGGATCTGGACTGGACGCTGACCGACCGCTATGCCGCCGACGGTGCGGCCGACGGCATCGATGTGCATGTGCATTACGCGCTGGACCTTTTCGACGAGGTGACGGTCGACGGCTTCCTCGCGGGTTTCGAGCGGGTATTGCGCGCCATGGTGCGTGACGCGCGGACCCTCGTCGGCAATGTCGAGTTGATGTCGGTGGCCGAACGCGGACTGTTGCTTTCGGACCGCAATGCCACCGCCCGGCCACTGCCTGCCGAAACCCTCGACGATCTGCTGACCGCACGGGTTGCCGCCACACCCGATGCCGTCGCGGTGATCGTCGAGGGCACCTCGGTGACCTACGCGGAGTTCGAAGCCGAAGTGAATCGTCTTGCGCATTGGCTCATTTCGACTGGCGTCGGCCCGGAGACGATTGTCGGCCTAGCCGCGCTGCGATCGGTCGACATGCTCGTGGCGATATTCGCGATCGTGCGTGCGGGCGGCGCCTACCTGCCACTGGACCCGACCCACCCGGCCGACCGGATCGCGCAGGTGATCGACAGCGCCGCACCGGCCCTGGTGTTGGCCGTCGGCGGTGCGGTACTGCCCGAACTCGATGACATCAGCGTTATCGATCTCACCGATCTCACCGATCTCACCGATCTCGGCGATTTCGACGCCGCACCGATCGCCAGGCCGCCACTGCGCCGCGAGAATACGGCATACGTGCTGTTCACGTCCGGTTCGACCGGGCGACCCAAGGGCGTCGCGGTGACTCACCGCGCCATCATGAATCAGCTGCGCTGGCTCGAATTCCGCTATGGCGTCACCGCGGCCGACCGCATTCTGCAGCGTGCTCCGCTCACCTTCGATGTCTCGGTGTGGGAGTGCTTCCTACCGATCGCGGTCGGTGCACCGCTGGTGATCGCCCGTCCGAGCGGTCACCTCGATCTGGCGTACTCCGCCGGACTGCTGCGCGAGCACGGCATCACCATCGCCGAATACGTGCCGTCGGTCCTCGCGGCGCTCATCGGTGAGGGCATGGGTGATGCGCTGCGCTCCTTTCGCCATCTGCACTGCGGCGGTGAGGCACTCACCCCGGACCTGCTCGCGACAATTCGCGAACATGTCGGCGGCGCGGTGCACAACGCCTACGGCCCGACCGAGGCGGCGATTTCGGCGGTCTATCACGAATTCACCGATGTCGACGGCGAATCCGGGCGTGACGTCGCCATCGGACGACCGTGCTGGAACACCCGCGCCTATGTCCTGGACGCACGGCTGCGGCCGGTGCCGATCGGTGTCACGGGCGAGCTGTATCTCGCGGGTGACCAACTGGCGCGCGGCTATCACGGACGCGCCGGACTGACCGCCGAGCGTTTCGTGGCCGATCCGTTCGGTGTGCCAGGGCGGTTGATGTATCGCACCGGCGATCTGGTGCGCTGGAACCGCGGTGGCGATCTGATCTACCTGGGCCGCAATGATTTCCAGATCAAGCTGCGTGGTCAGCGCATCGAACTCGGAGAGATCGAGTCGGCGCTGGCCGGGGTGGCGGGCGTGCGGAATGCCGCGGTGATCCTGACCCGCGACACCTCCGGCTCCGACTGTCTGGTCGGCTACATCAGTGCTGCGGAAGTGTCTGGGGACGCGGTACTCGCGCAGGTGCGCGAGCATCTGCCCGGGTACATGGTGCCCGCACATCTGGTGGTACTCGACGAGATGCCGCTCACCACGGTCGGCAAACTCGATCGTGCGGCGCTGCCACCGGTCGAAGTCGTGGGTGCCGCGACGGAATTCCGTGCACCGCAGGAAGGCACCGAATCGGTACTCGCCGCATTGATGGCCGATCTGATCGGTGGCGGACCGATCGGCGCGGATGACGATTTCTTCGCGCGCGGTGGCAATTCGCTGTTGGCCATGCGGCTGGTCGCACGCGCGAACGCCGCCTTCGGTAGCGGGCTCACCGTGCGGGAGGTATTCGAAGCACCGACGGTGGCCGAATTGGCACTGCGAGTGTCCCGCGCCGATGTCGTGCGGCCCGCGCTGGTGGCACGGGATCGTCCGGACCGTATTCCGTTGTCGCTGGCGCAAACCCGGATGTGGCTGCTGAACCAGCTCGATCCGGATTCGGCCGTCTACAACATTCCGATCACCATCCGCCTGACCGGTGCTCTGGACGCAGCCGCCCTGCGCGCCGCGCTTGGCGATGTCGTCACTCGGCACGAGTCGCTGCGCACCGTGTTCCCTGTCGACAGCCTCGGTCCCGCGCAGGTGGTGACCGAACCGCTCGAATGGGAACTGCGGCGCGTCGATATCACCGAATCCGACCTCGCCGCAGCGGTTGTCGGCGTCGCCGGTATCGGGTTCGATCTGCGCACCCGGATACCGGTGCGCGCCAGGCTGTTCCGGGTTGCGCCCGATGATCATGTGCTGGTCGTCGTGGTGCACCATATCGCCGCCGACGGCGTCTCGACGGCCGCACTGGCGCGGGATCTGATGGTGGCATACGGCGCTCGCACCGAAGGCGCGGCACCGCAGTGGCAGCCACTGCCGGTCCAGTACGCGGACTTCACCCTCTGGCAGCACGAGGTGCTCGGCTCGGCCGATGACCCGGACTCCGTACTGGCTCGCCAGATCGCGCATTGGCGCACCGAACTCGACGGACTCGCCCCGGTGCTGGAATTGCCCGCCGATCGGCCGCGCCCCGCCGTGGCATCCGGGCGCGGCGCCGCGGTCGAGTTCGCCATCACCGCGGAGTTGACCGGCGCGATCGCGGGTCTGGCACGCAAACACGGGGTGTCGACGTTCATGGTGCTGCACGCCGCCTACGCGGCACTGCTGGCCCGCTTGGCCCGGGTGGACGATATCGCGATCGGCACCCCCGTCGCGGGACGGGCCGAGGCGGCGCTGGACGATCTGGTCGGCATGTTCGTCAATACCCTGGTATTGCGCACCGAGGTGGCCGCCGAGGCGACCTTCGCCGAACTGCTCGGGCAGGTCCGTGCCACCGACGTGCGGGCCTTCGCGCATGCCGATCTGCCATTCGAGCGGCTGGTCGATGCGCTGAATCCGATTCGTGCACAGGCGCATTCACCGATCGTGCAGACATTGCTCACCTTCGAGCACCGTGACGATACGGTGCTGCGGCTACCCGGACTCGAGGTTGCCGCGTATCCGATCGACAACCAGGTCGCGCAGTTCGACCTCGCGCTGGAACTCGCGGAGGGCGACGGTACCGCGCTGCGCGCGGTCATGCGCTATGCGACAGATCTGTTCGACCATGCGACAGTCGAATCTTTCGCGGCCCGGTTCGTTCGCCTACTCGAGTCCGTCGTGGTCGATCCAGCCATCCGTGTCGGCGATATCGAGCTCCTGGATCGCGATGAGCTGTCGCTGCTCGATCACTGGAACGACACCGCGTTCGCGTTGGACGGCTCGCACACCCTGGTTTCGCTGTTCGAGGAACAGGTGTTGCGGACGCCCGACGCGATCGCGGTGACATTCGACGGGAGGAGTCCGGCCGACCACCCCTCATCGAGTCGCTACGAGACGCTGACATACGTCGAGTTCGCGAGCCGGGTCCATCGGCTCGCGCGATGGCTGGTCGGGCATGGCGTCGGCCCGGATTCGGTCGTCGCGCTCGGCATGCGGCGCTCGCTCGACCTGGTGGTCGGCATGTACGCGGTCACTGTCGCCGGTGGTGCGTACCTGCCGCTCGATCCCGACCATCCGGCCGACCGGATCGCCTATGTGCTCCAGACGGCGCGTCCGGTGTGGGTGCTGACCTCCGGTACTGATCTGGAAATGGTTGCGGCACGGCAGGTCCGGATCGACCGACTCGATCTGACGAGATACTCACCCGCGCCGCTGACCACGGGGGATCGCCTCGGCGCGCTGTTGCCGGGTCACACCGCGTATGTCATCTTCACTTCCGGTTCGACCGGCCGTCCCAAGGGCGTCGCGGTATCGCATGCCGCGATTGTCAACCGACTGGTGTGGATGCAGTCGGAGTATGGGCTCCACGCCGACGACGCGGTATTGCAGAAGACCCCGGCGACCTTCGATGTGTCGGTCTGGGAGTTCTTCTGGCCGTTGCAGATCGGCGCGCGGCTGGTACTCGCGCGACCGGAGGGTCATCGGGATCCGGCCTATCTGGCGCGGTTGATCATCGATGCAGGAATCACCGTCGCGCATTTCGTGCCTTCGATGTTGGCGGTATTCCTTTCGGAACCAGTTGCGCGCGAATGCGTCACGCTGCGGGCGCTATTCGCATCAGGTGAGGCACTGCCCGCACCCGCCGCCCAGCGGGCCCGCGAGCTGACCGGTGCCCGCGTGCACAATCTGTACGGGCCGACCGAGGCGGCAGTCGACGTCACCTGCCACGAGGTGACCGATGCCGACGCGGAGTCGGTGCCGATCGGCAAGCCGGTATTCAATACCCGATTGCTGGTGCTGGACGCGCGGATGCGTCTGGTGCCGGTGGGGGTGCCGGGTGAGTTGTACCTCGCGGGTGACCAGTTGGCGCGCGGCTACGTCGGTCGTCCGGAGTTGACCGCGGAACGTTTCGTCGCGAATCCCCTCGGCAGCGTGGGGGAGCGGATGTATCGCACCGGCGACCTCGTCCGCTGGAATGCGAACGGAGAGCTGGAGTACCTGGGCCGCACCGACTTCCAGGTGAAGCTGCGCGGGTTGCGTATCGAACTCGGCGAGATCGAATCCGCGCTCACCGCGGTGGACGTCGTCGATCAGGCCGTCGTTCTGGTTCGGACGGATGAAAGACGCGGCGATCAGTTGGTCGCCTATCTGGTGGCCGACCCCGCGGTCGACATCGATGACGTGCGCGCGGAACTCGATGCCGCACTGCCCGCGTATATGGTGCCGTCGGCCTTCGTCGTGCTGGCTGCCTTCCCGGTCAATTCCTCCGGCAAGCTCGATCGCACCGCACTACCCGCGCCGGTATTCGACACCGCGACCTACCGTGCCCCCGAGAACGACACCGAACAAGCCGTCGCCGAGATCATGGGCGAACTGCTCGGCAGCGAGCGGATCGGCGCCGACGACGACTTCTTCGCACTCGGCGGCAATTCACTGATCGCGACCCAGCTGGCCGCTCGGCTCGGTACCGCCCTGGATGCCGAGGTCCCCGTGCGGATGGTGTTCGAGGCGCCGACCGTCGCCGCAATGGCAAGCCGCGCCGCTCGGCTCATCGGCACCGGCAGTCGTCCGGAGCTCACCGCACGTCAACGCCCCGAGCTGATTCCGCTCTCGCCCGCACAGCAACGAATGTGGTTCCTCA
Source organism: Nocardia sp. CA-135398 (assembly GCF_050955845.1). NCBI lineage: Bacteria > Bacillati > Actinomycetota > Actinomycetes > Mycobacteriales > Nocardiaceae > Nocardia > Nocardia sp. CA-135398. The sequence goes on from NZ_CP192084.1 coordinate 1,092,570, forward strand.
ACCGCTTCGATCCAGGCGAAACTGTGCACAATATTCCGGTCGCGATCCGGCTCACCGGAGATGTCGACACCGATGCGCTGGCCGCGGCATTGACCGACGTAGTCGCCAGGCATGAAACCTTGCGCACCGTATACCCGGAAATCGACGGCACCGGCTACCAACGAATTCTGGAGGCGACGCACCCGCCCGAAATCGTCGAACTGGATTCGTCGGCACTGGTGGACCTGGTAGCCACGCCTTTCGATGTCACGACCGAAATACCGCTGCGCGTCGGCTTGGCCACGCTGTCGGATCGCGAACACCTACTCGCCATCGTGGTACATCACATCGCGGCGGACGGCTTCTCGATGGCCCCGCTGGCCCGAGATATCGCCACCGCATACGCGGCCCGCGCCACCGGCACCGCACCCACGTGGGCGGACCTGCGGGTGCAGTACGCCGATTACGCACTCTGGCAACGCGAGGTCCTCGGAGCCGAGGACGATCCGGAATCGGTGGCCGCACACCAACTGCGCTACTGGAGCCGCGTACTCGCCGGGTTGCCCGCCCAGCTCGATCTGCCCTCGGATCGGCCACGCCCCGCCATCGCCAGCCACGCCGCCGCCAGCACCACCATCGGACTCGACGCCGCGATGCGCGCCGGCATGGCCACCATCGCCGCCCGATACGACGCGAGCCCGTTCATGGTCGTCCACGCCGCGCTGGCCACCCTGCTCGCGCGACTGTCCGGCATGGCCGACGTCGCCATCGGCGCGCCGATCGCGGGCCGCGGCGCCGCCGTGCTCGACGATCTCGTCGGCATGTTCGTCAACACCCTGGTGCTGCGCACCGAAGTGGCTGGCTCGGACTCCTTCGCCGCCGTACTGCGTCGCGTCCGCGATGGTGATCTTGATGCCTTCGCCAACGCCGATGTGCCGTTCGAGCGGCTGGTGGAGGTGTTGGATCCGCCGCGCTCGGAGGCGCGGCATCCGCTGTTCCAGATCGCGCTGTTCTTCCAGAATCTCGCACCCGTATCGGTCGAGTTGCCGGGCATCACCGTCGCGGAGTACCAGATCGACTACGAGACAACACGATTCGATCTGCAACTGACCGTCGCCGACGACGCACTGCGCTTCACCTACGCCACCGACCTGTTCGACGAGTCGACGATCGCGACCTTCGGCGCACGCTTCATCCGGCTGCTCGGCGCGGTGATCGGCGATCCGGAACAGGTGGTCGGCGATATCGATCTGTTCGAGTCCGGTGAGCTGGAACGGGTGGTGACCGCGTGGAACGACTCCGCGCACACCGCGTTCGTCGCGGAAATGCTGCTCGACGAATTCGAGCAACAGGCCGCCGCGACACCGGACGATATCGCCTTGGTTTTCGACGAAATCACCATGACCTACGGCGAGCTGGACCGCCGAACCAACCAGCTGGCCCGACATCTGATCGCGATCGGCGTCGGCCCGGAGTCCTTGGTAGCATTGGCGATTCGGCGTTCGATCGACCTGGTGATCGCGATGTACGCGGTGCTGGAGGCGGGCGGCGGCTATGTGCCGATCGACCCGGACCATCCGGCGCAGCGCATCGGGCACATCCTCGACACCGCCGCACCTATCGCACTGCTCACCACCGAGAATGATCGCCGGGACTTCGGGTATGCCGGTGCGACAGTGTGTGTCGATACTGTCGCGCTCGACGGCTATGCCGATGACCCGATCGCGGCGCACGAGCGATTTGCGCCGGTTCACCCGCTGAACCCGGCATATGTGATCTTCACCTCGGGATCTACCGGAAAACCCAAGGGCGTCAGCGTCTCCCACGCCGCGATCGTCAACCAGATGACCTGGATGCAGTCCGAGTACCGGCTGACCGCCGACGACGTGTACCTGCAGAAGACGGCGACCACCTTCGATGTCTCGCTGTGGGGTTACTTCCTGCCGCTGCGCATCGGTGCGACGCTGGTGCTGGCGACCCCGGACGGACACCGCGATCCCGCCTACCTCGCCGCGACGATCGCCGAATACGGCGTGACGGTCACCGATTTCGTGCCGTCGATGTTGAGCGAGTTCGCGGGACAGGTCGGCACACCCGCCGAGCTCGACACATTGCGCACGGTATTCGTCATCGGCGAAGCACTGCCCGCGGAGACCGTCCGTGCCTTCGGCGCGGTGAGTTCGGCGCGCCTGCACAACCTGTACGGCCCGACCGAGGCGGCGGTGAGCATCACCTACCGCGATGTCACCGGTGAAATCGACCGGTCCGTCATGCCGATCGGCAATCCGGAATGGAACAGCCGCGTGTATGTGCTGGATTCCCGGCTGCGACCGACGCTGCCCGGGGTCGCGGGGGAGCTGTATCTCGCGGGCACCCAACTCGCACGTGGATATCACGGCAGGGCGGATCTGACGGCGGATCGCTTCGTGGCGAACCCATTCGGTCCCGCGGGTGAGCGCATGTACCGCACCGGCGATGTGGTTCGCTGGGACACCAGCGGCGCGACCCAAGAACTCGTGTACCTGGGCCGCACCGACTTCCAAGTGAAGTTTCGCGGCCAGCGCATCGAACTCGGTGAGATCGAGGCCGTACTCGCGGCCGTGCCCGGTATTTCGCAGGCCGCCGCCAGTGTGGTCGCCACGAACACCGCCGACCATCTCGTCGGCTATGTGGTGGGCGATGCGCGGAATGAAAGCGACTTGCGTGCAATGGTTTCGGCGGCCGCAGTGGATGCGTTGCCGTCGTACATGGTTCCATCGGCGATCGTCGTGCTGGCCGCGTTCCCGCTCAACACCTCCGGCAAATTGGACCGAGAGGCACTGCCGGAGCCGGTATTCGACCGCGCCGCCTACCGGGCGCCGGTCACTCCGGCAGAAAGGTTGGTGGCCGAGGCGTTCGAGGCGGTAATGGCACGGTCGCCGATCGGTGCCGACGACAACTTCTTCGACCTGGGCGGCAACTCGCTGATCGCCACCCGGGTCCTGGCCCGGCTCGGCGAGCGGCTCGGTCGGGTGCCCGTACGGTTGCTGTTCGAGGCGCCCACCGTGCACGCCTTCGCGGCCCGACTGGCCGATCGAGCGGATGACCGGGTCGTACCGCTGATCGCCGGGCCACGCCCCGAGCGGATTCCGCTGGCGCCGGTGCAGCGCGGCATGTGGTTCCTCAACCGGCTCGATCCGGACTCGGCCACGCGCAATATCCCGGTCGCGGTGCGCATCGGCGGGGAGTTGGACGAGGCGGCGCTGTGTGCCGCGTTGAGCGATGTGATCGCCCGTCACGAGGCGCTACGCACCGTGTATCCGGCCGATGCGGATGGCATCGGATATCAGGTGATCCTGCCCGCCGAACCGGCCCCGGTAGCCCTCATGGCCGAGACCCCCGGCTCGGTGGACGAGCGCATAGCCGATCTCCTCAGTGCTGGCTTCGATATCACCGCCGAGGTCCCGATGCGGGCCATCCTGCTGCGGGAGCATGCGACCAGTCACGTGCTCGTCGCCGTGCTGCACCACATCGCGGCGGACGGCTATTCGATGGGGCCACTGCTGCGAGACCTGATGTCGGCCTACCTGTCCCGAGTCGTCGGCGGCACCCCGGTCTGGCCGGAACTCGCCGCGCAGTATGCCGACTACGCGCTCTGGCAGACCGCCGAGCTGGATTCGGTCGCGGCCGAACAGCTCAGGTACTGGACCGAAGTGCTGCGGGATCTGCCGGAAGAACTGGTATTGCCCACCGATCGGCCACGCCCGGCCATCGCGTCCGAGCGTGGCGGCACGGTGCGCGCCCGCATCGGCGGTGCTGTCGGTGTCGGTATCCACGAACTCGCCGTGCGGCACAACGCGACACCCTTCATGGTGGTGCACGCCGCACTCGCCGTATTGCTGTCCCGGCTGTCGGGTTCCGCCGATATCGCCATCGGCACCCCCGTCGCGGGCCGCGGCGCGGCGGCATTGGACGACCTGGTCGGCATGTTCGTGAACACCTTGGTGCTGCGCACATATCCGGATCCGGCCTGCTCTTTCATCGATCTGCTCGACCAGACCAGAACAAACGATCTGGCCGCATTCGCCCATGCGACAGTTCCGTTCGAGCGCGTCGTAGACGAACTCGGTGTCGAGCGCTCCCAGTCCAAGCATCCGCTGTTCACCGTGGCGCTGAGCTATCTGAATACCGGTGCGGCGGAGTTCACGCTGCCGGGCCTGGAGCTGACGGCTGTCGAATTCGACGAATCGGTGGCGCGCTTCGATCTCCAGTTCACCGTCGCGGCGGAACTCGATGCCGAAGGTCACCTGGCGATCGAACTCGACTATGCGACAGATCTTTTCGACAAGTCGACTGCCGCAGGACTGCTGCGCCGGTTCGGTCGTGTCCTCGGTGCGCTCACCGCGAATCCGTCCGCCCCGATCGGCACCATCGATCTGCTCACTCCGGCAGAACGCGCCGAACTGCTCGGCAGGCGCGGCGATGAACCGGTGCCGCCGCGTACGCTCGCCGAGCTGATGGCCGCTGCGGTCGCAATGAATCCCGATGCGGTCGGGCTTATTTCGGACGACCGCGAGTTGACCTATCGCGCACTGGACGAGCACTCGTCCCGCCTGGCCAGAATGCTGATCGGGCACGGTATCGGTGCCGAAGATTTCGTCGCCGTGGCCATCCCGCGTTCCGCCGAATCCGTACTCGCGGTGTGGGCGGTGGCGAAGACCGGCGCGGCCTTCGTACCCGTCGATCCGACATACCCGGCCGATCGAATCGCCCACATGCTGTCGGATTCCGGTGCCACCGTGGGCATTACGCTCACCGCATGCCGCGCCGGGCTGCCCGGAAGCGCCGAATGGCTCGTGCTCGACGCACCGGCCACGGCGGCCCGTATGCGGCATTCGAGCGCGGCGCCCCTCGCTCTCGGCGAGCTGACCCGTCCGGTGCGCGTGGACAATCCCGCGTGGATGATCTACACCTCGGGTTCCACCGGCATCCCGAAGGGCGTAGTGGCCACCCACGGCGGCCTCGCGGGCGTGGCGCGTGCGCAGCGGGATCGCTACCAGGTCACGGCGACATCCCGGGTCCTGCACGTGGCATCGCCCAGTTTCGACGCCGCCATGCTCGAGCTCTTGCTCGCCCTGCCGGCAGGTGCCGCGCTGGTGATCGCACCCGCAGGTGTCTACGGTGGCGCGGAATTGACCGCGCTCATCCGGGATCAGCGGATCACCCACGCCTTCATCACCCCGGCCGTGCTGCGAACACTGGACCCGAACGAACTCCCCGAACTCACCCACCTGACCGTCGGCGGCGAATCGTACGGCCCGGATGTGGTGCGGCGCTGGGAAACCGGACGTGCGTTCCACAACACCTACGGCCCGACCGAGACCACGATCATCACCAATATCAGCGCACCGCTGCGTCCCGGCGAATTCGATCTGGGCACCACCATTCACGGCATGTCCGCCGTGGTGCTCGACACCCGATTGCAACCCGTCCCAGATGGGGTGACCGGCGAACTGTACTTGCGCGGGCCGGGTCTGGCTCGCGGATATCACGCGCGGCCCGCACTTACGGCGGATCATTTTGTCGCCGACCCCTACGGTCCGGCGGGCGGGCGGCTCTATCGCACCGGTGACCTGGTGCGTTGGACCGCATCCGGCGCGATCGAGTACGTCGGACGCGCCGACCACCAGGTGAAGGTACGCGGTCTGCGCATCGAACTCGGTGAGATCGATGCGGTGCTCTCGGCGCACGAGTGCGTCGAATTCGCGGTAACCACCGGCCATACCGACGCCACGGGAAGCGTCTCGCTGGTCGCGTATGTGGTCGCGAACGGGCCGATCGACATCGCTGAGCTCACCGCCTTCGCCGCACGCTCACTGGCCGCCTATATGGTGCCCGCCGCCATCATGGTCCTCGACGAAATCCCGCTGACGCCGGTCGGCAAGCTGGACCGCAAGGCGCTGCCAGCACCGGAGTTCCGTACCGCGACCTTCCGCGCTCCGCGGACGGCCGCCGAGCGGCTCGTGGCCGAGGTCTTCGCGGAGGTGCTCGGCGTGGCAGCGGTCGGCCGCGACGACGACTTCTTCGCGGTCGGCGGAAACTCTTTGACCGCAACGCAATTGGCCGCACGATTGAGCGCTCGATCGGACGCGTCGATCGGTGTTCGCTGTGTCTTTGAGAACTCGACAGTGTCGGCCTTGGCCGCCACTCTGGACAGCACGGCGACGCCCGCACGTCCGGCCCTGACCCGACGCACCGACACCGGCCCGGTCCCGCTCTCGCTGGCACAGCAGCGCATGTGGTTCCTCAACCGACTCGACCGCCAGTCCACCGCCTACAACATCCCACTGGCAGTGCGGCTCACCGGCGATCTCGATATCGCCGCACTCGATGCGGCGATCACCGACGTGGTAGCGCGCCACGAAGTGCTGCGCACCGTTTACCCGCAGCACGAAAGCGGCCCCGTGCAGCTCGTCCTGCCGATGGCCGATGCGGGAGCGCCGGTGCTGGCCCCGGTTCCGGTGCCCGTCGACGACCTGAGTTCCGCGGTCGCGGACTTCGTCGGCGGCGGATTCGATGTCACCGACTCGGTTCCGTTGCGCGCCAGGCTGTTCCGTCCCGTCGCGGGTCCGACCGCGCTCGGTGAGCACGTGCTGGTCGTGGTCGTGCACCACATCGCCGCGGACGGCTCGTCATTGGTCCCGCTGGCACGTGACGTGATGACCGCCTACGCCGCACGCAAACACGGCATGGCGCCGGAATGGACGCCGCTGCCGGTGCAATACGCGGATTACAGCCGCTGGCAACGCGATCTACTCGGCAGCGAGGACGACCCGGATTCGCTGATCGCCCAGCAACTGCGCTTCTGGACCGAAACCCTCACCGGACTGCCCGCCCAACTCGCCATGCCCACCGACCGCCCCCGACCCGCCATCGTCTCCACCCGCGGCCGACATGTCGATTTCAGTATCGACGCCGATATGCAGGCCAGGCTGACGGATTTGGGCCGGAACAGCGGAGCGACATTGTTCATGGTCCTGCACGCCGCTTTCGCCGTGCTGCTGGCCCGCCTGTCCGGCACCGCCGATATCGCCGTCGGTACCCCTGTCGCTGGCCGTGGTGCGGCCGAACTCGACGATGTGGTCGGCATGTTCGTCAATACCCTGGTGCTGCGTACCCAGGTGGACGCGGCCACCGGCTTCACCGAACTCCTGGATCGGGTACGCACCGCGGATGTCGCCGCGTTCACCAATGCCGACGTACCGTTCGAGCGGCTGGTCGAGGTGCTGAATCCGGAGCGCTCGACCGCGCGGCATCCGCTGTTCCAGGTCGGCTTCTCCTTCCACAACCAGGCCGAAGCGGAATTCGCACTCGACGGATCGACTGCCACCGCAGTCGATTTCGACTCGGAGATATCGCAATTCGATCTGCATCTGGTCATCACCGATCGGTACGACTCGGACGGGAACGCGGCGGGCATGGCGGCATCGATCACCTATGCCACCGCACTGTTCGATGAAGCCACGGTCGCCGGTTTCGCCGGACGACTGCAACGTCTGCTGGCGGCCATCTGCGCCGAACCACAGCTGGCGGTCGGTGACCTACCGCTGTTGGACACCGCCGAACGCGACCGGATGCTGGTCTCCTGGAATCGGACCGAACGCGAATTCACCCCGGCCACCCTCATTACCGCATTCGAAGAACAGGTCGTCCAGACGCCCGATGCGGTGGCAATCGTCGATGACGCGGCGACGGTCACCTACGGCCGGTTCGCCGCGCGGGTGCACCGACTGGCCCGTGCGCTCATCGGCCGCGGCATCGGCCCGGAATCGCTGGTGGCCCTGGCCATTCCGCGCAGCGTCGACCTGCTCGTCGCCATGTACGCGGTGGTGACGGCGGGCGGTGCGTATGTTCCACTCGATCCGACCCACCCGCTCGACCGGACCACGAGCGTACTCGCCGCCGCCAACCCGGCCCTGGTGCTGACCTCGGCCGAGCGGCCGATGCTGCCCGAATCGGTGGCCGACCACGAGGTAGTCCTGGATATCTCGGTCGCCGCGGGAGTACTCGACGGCGGTCCGATTCGTGCTGGGGAGCGGCTATCCACGCTGACTCCCGCGCACACCGCCTATGTCATCTTCACCTCGGGTTCGACCGGAACCCCGAAGGGGGTCGCCGTCCCGCACGCCGCGGTCGCACACCAATTGGACTGGCTGCAAACGGAATACGACCTCCGCGCCGACGACGCCACGCTACTGATGACCTCGGCTGCCTTCGACCTCTCGGTCTGGGAGTTCTGGTGGGCTTTGCGCACCGGTGCGCGGGTCGTGCTGGCCCCACAAGGCGCACAACGTGACCCGGCAGCGGTGGTGGATCTGATCCGCCGCGCCTCGGTGACCACGGTGACGCTGGTGCCAGCGCTACTGGCCATGCTGACCGAGGTCAGCGGCGATCAACGACTGCCGAGATCGCTGCGACGACTCCTCGTCATCGGTGAGGCACTGCCAACCGCGACCGTCGACCGGATCGGCGCACTTACCGCCGCCCGCATCGATAACCTGTACGGCCCCACCGAGGCGGCGGTCTCGGTGACCCGATTCCGCACCGGCACCGGTATCCGTCGAACGGTCGTCCCCATCGGCACACCGGAATCGGGAAACCAGGTCTACGTGCTCGACGACCGGCTGCACCCGGTGCCGACGGGGGTGACCGGTGAGCTGTACCTGGGCGGCGCGCAGCTGGCCCGCGGCTATCACGGCAGGCCGGACCTGAGCGCGGAACGGTTCGTGGCCAACCCATTCGGCGCATCGGGCACCCGGATGTACCGCACCGGCGATATGGTCCGCTGGGGTACGGACGGCAACCTCGAATACCTCGAGCGCCGCGACTTCCAGGTGAAGGTACGCGGCTATCGCATCGAACTCGCCGAGATCGAGCACGCGCTGCGCTCGCGTCCGACGGTCGCCGAGGCTGTCGTCATCGCCCACCGCGGTGACCTGCTGGTCGGATATTTCACCGCGACCGAGCCGAGCGATCCGAATGCGCTGCGAGCCGCGCTGACCGAAACTCTGCCCAGCTACATGGTTCCGACGGTGCTGATCCAACTGACCGCCCTGCCGCTCAACGCCAACGGCAAGGTCGACCGGACCGCCCTGCCCGAGCCCGAGTCGGGCACCCGAGAATTCCGGGCTCCGGAAACAGAGCTGGAGTTGCTGGTCTGCACCGTCTTCGCCGAGGCGCTGGACGTTGAACGAGTCGGCGCGGACGACAACTTCTTCGAACGCGGCGGCAATTCGCTACTGGCAACTCGACTGGCACCCCAGCTGAGTAACGCACTCGCCGAACAGATCCCGGTCGTGTGGCTGTTCGCCGCGCCGACGCCCCGCGATCTGATCAACCAACTGGAACTGCATCGATCCGGCCGCGGTCGCGTCGACGCGCATGCCGCCTTCGATGTCCTATTGCCCTTGCGCCCCGGCGGCTCTCGCGAACCGCTGTTCTGCATCCACCCGGTCGGCGGCGTCGCGTGGTCGTTCGCCGGTCTGGCCGCGCATATCGATCCCGAGCGCGCTGTTTACGGCATCCAGTCCCCGGTGCTGAATTCGACAGCGGCGCTACCGGATTCCATCGAGAACTGGGCCGGCCGCTACGTCCGTGAGATCCGCGCGGTACAGCCCGAGGGCCCTTACCACCTGCTCGGCTGGTCGCTCGGCGGTGTGCTGGCACACGCCGTCGCGAACCAATTGCAGGACCAGGGCCAACATGTCGCGCTGCTGGCCATGATGGACAGCCCGCTGCACGTCACGGTGAACGACACGGCGACGGTACCGGTCACCGATCTGCTCGGCGGCCTACTCGGTGAACATGCCGACGATATCGATACCGAACTCGATCGCATCCAACTCGCCCGCCGCATCGCCGAACTCCCGGAACCGTTCGCATCCTTCGGATTCGACCGACTCGGCCGTCTGCTGGACGCGGGCACACAAGCACTGGCGCTCATCACCCGCTACCGCCCCCGGCCCTACAAGGGCAATCTCGTCTATTTCACCGCCGCACTCGACGACCCCACCGGGGCCACCGGCGCGGCCAGCTGGTCCGATGCCGTCGACGGCACCGTGCACAACCACGCCGTCCAGGCCACGCACTGGCGCATGACCTCCGAATCCGCCCTCGCCCGCATCGGCCACGTCCTGACCAATGTCTTGGCGCATGCCGACCGGGCCTGAACTCTCCGACAGGAAGGCCGATCAATGACCAACCCCTTCGACGACGATGACGCGCAGTTCTACGTGCTGATCAATGGCGAGGGACAGCACTCCCTCTGGCCGACCTTCGCCGCCGTACCCGGCGGCTGGACCATCGCCTACGGCGCGGCCGCGCGCCGCTCCTGCCTGAAGTACGTCGAAACCAACTGGCTGGATATGCGTCCCGATTCGCTCATTGCCGCGATGCGGTCCGAGGCCAACTGAATAGGTAGGGCGCGCCGGTCCCACACATCCCCCTGCCGACCGGTGCGCCCTACTCCCTCATGCCCGGGTGCGTGGCGTATCGACGACCATCCGAGCCTGCTCGCGCCAGTCGTCCACCGCACGACCCCGGAAACCCGACAGCGCCGTGTCGAATTGTTTGGCGCGCTTGGTGACCGTGAGGCCGACGTAGGTGTGGCCGTTGGTGATCGCGCGGGTCGCCACCGCGCAGGCCTCGTCCACCTCGCCCGAGGCGAGCAGTGCGGTGGCGTGTTCGAACCGGACCAACGCGGGTTCCATGGTCTCGCTCGGGTCGTAGAGCCCGATAGCCCGCTCGGATGCCAGGGCGGTCTGCTCGGCGCGGCCCAAGCGGGAGTAGCCGATGGCCTGATAGAAGGCGAGCTTCTCCGGACGGAAGGAAAATATGCCGATCGAGAGTTGTTCCGCGGGAACATTTTCCAGCGCGTGCTCCGATCGCGCGATGCAGCGGGCGAAGCCGTCGAAATCGCCGAGGCTGGCGTGCGCGCGGGCCGCCATTCCCCACAGCCAGGCCGCCGCAGGACCGTGGCCCGGATCTTCTTCGAGGCGCGGGCTGAGCAGGTTCAAAACTTCCTTCGGATTATCGCTATAGGTTGGTAAATACGACATCCCCGCCAATGCGATGTCCTCGGAATAGCGATCTCCGATGTCCTGGGCGGCGTGAATTGCGGTCGTATACCACAATCGCGCCTGACCGAAATGTCCCTCATTGAACAGAATTTCACCGACCACATTCGCCAGGCGCCCGGCCGTACGGACCAGTCGGATTTGGTGATGGGTCGCCTGCCGCTCCGCGAGACAGCCGCGGACCGCCCGGAATTGGTCGAGCGTGGTCTGCAGCAACTCGTGCGGCGGGACCTGCACGACGCGGGTGCCGAGTGCCTCGACGGATTGCTCGAGCAGGCCGAGCCGCCGTTCGCTCATCGAACCCGCGTCCAGGGTGGCGAGCATCTTCTCCGGTTCGCTCGCGACCAGCTCGGCCGCCTGACCGGCCAGGCCCGCGCCGATGCAGGCCAATAACAATCGCCTTCTCACGTCGTCATCCTCGACTTCCTTGTCGAGCCCGATGTCCCTACCGAGCTGTATCCGATCGAGCGCCGCGCTCGTGTCTTCGGTACCGCGGGCCGTCGTCGGTCCCGCGATCGCGCGCTCGAATCGCGCGACGACGACCGAATCGGCCTCCGATAGCACTCGATCGAGCAATCGCCTGCTTGCGGCATGCATCCGGGTTGTCCGGCCGTTCTCCCACAAGATCACGGTGCGCGGGGTGACGCCCACCAGGCGTGCGAACTCATAGCGACTTCGTTTCATCGCCACGCGAAGAGCGAGTACGTCTTCGCCGGTCCAGTCGACCTCAACCATAGGTCCCGCTCCCTTGTACCAGGCTGAATCAATCGGAAATTACTCGCATTTATCGCATTCGGCTCTGTTATCCACCGAATCGCAACGTGCACGCTGAAGCGGTACCCGGCACCGGGTTTGTGCCCCAAACCCTTTCGGGGGTACCGGCTCTCCTGAGCCCGACGCACGGTCCCGACGCTGTTCCGATCCGCGGCGTTGAAGGCGGGTTCCGGTGGCGCCGCCGGTGCTGGGTGCACTTATCTCTTCGCTGGAGGTGAACAATGGACGTTTTGCATTCGGATATCCGGGAATTGTGGCTCGTGCAGAGCCGCGACTGCAATCAAGAGCCGGTGGGTCTGAGTGATGACCGAGCGCGTTTCATTCTGTCCGTTCATGCCGGACACGGCGCCCGGTGCCGACAGTATCTGGCCGCCTCCGCGCACTGTTTCCGGCGCGCCGCCGAAAAATAGCCACTGCGCCGATGAGGGGTCTCGGTGCGGCGCTCGGTTATCCAGCGCCGCACCGGGTTCGAGTGCTCAGTGCTGCGAGCGCTCCGCGAAGATATTGCGTGCCACGGTGATTCCGTTCAACGCGGCCGGGAACCCCGCGTAACCGGCCATCTGCGTGATGATTTCGACCACCTCGGTCTGGGTGCCACCGACATTCAGCAGACCGTGGATGTGCACGCCGAGCTGCGGCGCCGCGGTACCGAGCGCGGTGCACATGGCGACGGTGACCATCTCGCGGGTCTTCAGGTCGAGTCCGGGACGCGAATACACATCGCCGAAGGCGTATTCGATGATGTAAGTGCCGAGATCCGGTGCGATATCGCGCAGTGCCGCGACCACCTGCTCACCCGCATGCCCATCGACCTCGGCGATTTTCGCATTCCCTCGCTCGAACCGATCGCCCTGCGGTGCCGGGCCGGGTTCGGCCGGGGCGGGAAGGTCGGTGCGCGATTCGAACACCTCGCGAGCCGCGCCGATCCCATTGAGCGCCGCCGGGAATCCGGCGTACAGGCTGACGTGGATCAACGTCTCGACGATCTCTTCCCGGGTGCACCCGACATTCAGCGCACCATCGATGTGAAAACGTAACTGTGGCAACGCATTCCCCATGGCAGCCAATGCCGCCACGGTAGCGAGCTGCCGTTCGCGCAGCGTGAGTCCTGGCCGCGACAGCACGTCGCCGTACCCGAACTCGACGGTCATCCGCCCCAGGTCCGGCGCGATATCGGCCAGACTGTCCAATACTGCGGGCCGCTCCTGCCCGCCGATCTTCTGCAGCAGCGCCAACCCGCGCTCGAACCGGTCATTGCTGGTAGAGGTCTCTGTCTTAGCCATGCCCCGACTCTAAAAGTTGGAGCACACTCCAACGCAAGCCTGGGATTCGCCGCACCGCAATCAAGTGAATAGCGGGTCGGCCCGGGGGATTGAGCGGTCGTCGACGATTTACCGACCCGAATTGTGGCGAGGCGACCGCATGCGACCCTGTTCTGCCTCCAGCGGGGAGCGGGTGGCGCGGGCGATCCAGGTGGTGAAGTGGGCGACGAGGTCGGTGGCTGTGGTGGGGAGGGCGGTGCGGTATTGGTCGTGGAGTTCGGTGTAGCGGCCACAATTGGTGATGTCGTGCCATTGGATGGCGGCAAGGGGTTTGTCCGGTTTGCCGACGGGGCCGGTGTAGAGCAGGGCGGAACCGCCGCCGTCTGCCGGGCGATGCAGCAGGCGTCGGTAGCGGTCGAGCGAGGTGTCGCTGTCGGGTCGGTCGCTGAGGTCTTCGGTGGCCTGCGGCTGGGTTCCGGGTTTGCAGGGCGGAAGGCTTTCGACGAGTTGCGCGGGGAGGTGATCGGTGGGGAACAGACGGCAGCGGATCGGGCCGTCGGCGTCGCCGAAGGTGGTTTGGGCCAACGACATCGCGTGGTCACCGGTGCTCGCGCCGACGACGCGGTAAACCTGGACGCTGGATCCTTCGTATCGGGTTGTGCCGCCCAAGATTTCGATGCGGACGGCACAAGTGGTCAGAGTGTGGAGGGCGAGTTGGATTTCTTCATCGCGGCCGTAACGTTCGCGCACGATCATTCAGTGGGCGTCGAAGTCGGTGCGGTAGGGAAAGCGGCTGGTGAAGCGGAGTGGGTTCGGAAACCGGATGATTCCGGGCCGGAACCAGAGGGCGGCGAAATCGTCTGGTTCCCAGGTCCATTCGGCCATTGACAAGCTCCGATCGATAGTGGAATGAGAGGTGGGCAAGTCGTGCTTGTTCACCAGGGCTTGCCCCAGAGTCGGTGTCGGCGTGCTGAATCGGGGTGGATGCGCCCGGCCGCGACCAACGCATCGAATGCGGCGCGCTTGCGGTCGCAGTCGTGCTCGCGGTGCAGTTGCATCGCCAGGTGGGCGTCAGCGAGGGTGAGCGGCTGCTCGGGTGGGCCGCATGTCCACGCCTTCGGCCACTCGACCGGGCGTAATCGGCAGCGGCGTGTGGCGGGCCGGTCGCGGCGTGGCTGATCGATCGGCCACACACACCCCATGGCGACCATCGCGAACGCACCGACCCCGATGACGGCGAGGACGCTGTGCACTATTTGCCACGGCCCCATGGCCGTTCACCGCTCGCCGCCGTTGCCGGGGAAGGTCGGCGGTAGCGCCAGTTGGGTGAGTCCGTCGAGCACTTGGTGCAATGTCACGAGTTCGGGTATGCCCTCGGCGAGAGGGTGGTCGGCGGTGTAGACAGGAAAGTCGATGCCGCGCAGTCGTGCTCGTTCACGCGGGCTCGACTGCGGTGGCGTGATCCGGCCGTACCGCACGAGCGTGTAATACGCGACCCGCTTCCACGCACACCGCTGGATCCGGCATGCGAGGTGTCGACGCATCTGCACATGCGCAAATTCGACCTCGGCGAGACCACAGATATTCGGTGGGTTGAGCAGAGCGTCTTCGTACATCACGCCGCCCCCGTGCCAAAGCCCGGCAGGCGCCGCCCCGAGCGCGTCCAAGTGCCTTGCGGGCAAACGGTTTCCAGATCGAACCCCGCGTCGCAGACCAACGCGGGCCGACAGTCGACGTTGGCAATTGCAGAGGAGTACGAAGCTTGAGTGTCGACCTGTCCGCCGCGAGATGGTTCAAGAGCAGCCGCAGCGGCACCGGCGGGGACTGCGTGGAGGTTGCACATCTCGACGGGGGCATGGTCGGAGTTCGCGACTCCAAGAACCCAACCGGCCCGGCATTGGTCTTCACCCCCGGGGCCTGGGATGCCTTCACGGCCTGCGTCACAAACGGAGCATTCGACCACTACGCCTGAGCCTGATCGAGTACCGCAGCTGCCCCATCCTGACGAGCCCCATGCCGCGATAGGGCTCTTGTTCTCTCAACATCGGTCAAATCCGTGCTCGCGCAGAGGTTCAGGTTTTTGGGGCGGCGTGTTGTGCGGAAAGTCGTTGTGCGACAGTGTCGAAGTTGTGCGTGAACCGGTAAGGCTATAGTCCTGGCCAGGAGAAGATCTTGGCTTGGGCGGGTGGCTGTTGTGGCAGATTTGCTTCCAAGTCTTGGTATTTCGTCGCCTGCTCGGTGTCGACGCCGGTGAGGCGTTCGCGGACGGTGCGGAACAGGGTTTGGAAGTCTTCGATGATCTTGTAGTGCGACTCCATTACCGCATAAACGCTGTTCTCCGAGCCTCGGGATTTTTCCCGCCAGCGCTTGACCATCGTCTTGGCGGAGATCAGGTCTCGGTCGCCCTGCGTGGGGAAACCCTCACCAAGACCCCATTTATCCTGCTGCGAGACCTCGGTCATGGTTCGCTGTATCTTCAGGATCACGTCCTTGACGTATTCGCAGTCGCGATCGATGTAGACGAACTTCTCGAGGTCCATCCGAATCGTCAACCGACCCTCACGGGCCTCGGTGATCAGATTCGCCAACGGGCTCGCTGTAGTCGTGTCGTCAGCCATGCCAATCCCTCCCAGTTGGGTCCGTGAAGCAGTGGTCAGGCGGTGGCGGGCAGACTTGGAACAACTTTCTCCGCCAAACTCCGAGCCAAGTCACATGAGTCAAGGCTTCCCGTGCTGGTCGACTTCGGGTTGTTCAGGTTGAACTCGAGACTGCCGCCTTTCAGCTCTACATCCACGGTGCATGCCTCTTTGATGTAGGGGCCGTCGAACTGGCGGGTTGAGATCGCGCGCCTGCCGCTAATGGTGAACTCGGTAGTCTCAGGGAAGTTGCGGCTGCGAATGAGATCGACCGTGAGATTCGTGGTGCGAATGCTGACCGAGTAACTGCTGGATCGCACCCAGGCACAACCACGCCACTTCACCCCGCCGTCCGCATCGCCGTTCGCAGGGTCCTTACCGTGCAGCTTCTCCGAATCCAACACGGCTTGCGGGACGTCCTTACAGGGGTCATATGTGCGTGGAACATCGGCAGCCAGCGACGACCCTGCACTCGTAGAAGTGGCGACCGGTTTCGCGTCCCCATCAGTCGAAGACCCACACCCCGACAGCAGAACCACAGCACCAACCCCCAACACAACACCGAGCGGCATCTTCCCCCTGCTGATCATCCATTCCTCCTGGTCGCGCGGTGTCGACGGCATCGATCAGGGTCGGCCCGCTCTCGCCCCCTGTTCAGTTCGTTCGACCGTACCGGCCACTTGATCCGCCGACAAGCAACGGCTGTCTCGGGTTCGACACCGATATTCGAGGTCGGCAGCATCCATCAGTATGATCGATTGGCCGAAACGCTGTGCACGGCATGGGATTCCGCGGCCAACGACGTGGATGCGGTAGCCAATGGCGAACGAACCTTCCGGTCGAAGGCTCCTGTGCGCTCCAGTTCGGAGACCGCGAGCTCGGCCCGCGCATCACCGCTCTGCGCCGACTCCAGACCCACATATGCCCGGATCGGCTCGCGCGGGCTTACCGGTGATCACATCCCGGCAAGACCTGGTCTGAGTCGAGGCAGGCGCCTTGTGATGGCAGGTGGCTCACGCGCTGCGTCCATGAAGAGAATCCACATCAACATCGATGGGTGGCGGTGGCAGCCGCGAGCGAACGATACGGAGGTACTCCTAGACCATTTTGTGGGCACCGATGCGTCGTCGGAAACGGCTACGCACAAGAAGAATAGTCGGTAACATCTTGCGACATCGCAGGCGCCTGTGCGCGGCTCACATGGACGTGGCAGGCCGGATGGTCGGGAGATTCAGCATGCGGACCAAGCAGTCGCGACGAACATTCATCAGGAACGCCGCCATGGCCGGCGGAGTCGCCGCCGCCATGACATTGGCGCCCACCGGCGGGCGGGCCAGCGCACAGCCGGGCCGGTCCGTCGCGGTCTTCGGTGCGGGCCCCGCGGGTCTGACCGCAGCGCACGAACTAGCCGAACGCGGCTTCGCGGTCACGGTGTACGAAAGGCTCGGCGCCTTCGGCGGCAAGACCCGCAGCATCTACGCCGACGGCCTACCCGGCGAACACGGATTCCGCAGCTTCTTCGGCTTCTATCACAATCTGCCCGATACGCTGCGCCGAATCTCCTTCCCCGGCAACGCGAACGGCGTATGGGACAACTTGGTTCGCCTCAATGCGGCGATGATCGCGGGCATGGACCGGCACAATCTCACCGTCCCCCTGCCGTTCCCGCTGCCGCTGTCCCAATTCCCGATGACCCCCAAGGGATTCATCGACTCCGTCGCATCGGTCTTCGAATCGCTGTTCCGGCTGCCGCTGACCGAAGCGGTCTTCGCCGCGGAGCGCTTGGCCGTCTACGTCTCCAGCAGCACCGAGCGCAAGCTGGGGCAGTGGGAGCGCATGACCTGGACCGATTTCGCGCGCCTGGACAACTCGTCCCCGGAATACAACCGTTTCCTCGGCGACGGTTTCATCCGCGAACTCGTCGCCACCAAATCCGTCAACTGCAGCGCACATTCGATCGGGCTGGTCGGTGAGGAATACGTCTGGTCGCTGCTGAACCTCAACAACGACAGCGACGGCAAGGGCAACGACCGTGTGCTCAACGGCCCGACCACCGAGGCGTGGATCAATCCGTGGATCGATTATCTGCGCTCGATCGGCGTGACTTTCCAACTCGGCCAGCGTCTTTCGGGCTTCGACAGCGACGGCGCGCATCTCGCCTCGGCCACCGTGACCGACCAGGGTGGCGCGCGTCATCGGGTGGAGGCCGACTACTACCTCAGCGCCATCCCGCTCGACAAGTTCCCCGATGTACTCACCGACGATATGGTCGCGGCCGATCCGAATCTCGAGCGCATCCGAAATCTGCAGGCCGCTTGGATGGTCGGCATCCAATTCTTCCTGCGCAAACGCGTGGACCTGGCGAATGGTCACGTCGGCTACAACGACGCGCCGTGGGGACTGACCTCGATCAGTGAGGCCCAATTCTGGCGACGGCCGCTGACAACCTACGGCGACGGCGCCGTCCAGGATGTGTTGTCCGCCATCATCTCCGAATGGGATGAGCCGGGCACCTTCAACCACAAGCCCGCCATGCGGTGCACCCCCGAGGAGATCGCCCGCGAAACCTGGGCGCAGATCAAGGCGCACGTCAATGACGACGGCGAAATCCAGCTCGCCGACGAAATGCTGCACTCCTGGATGATCGACCCGGCGCTCACCGACGCCGGTACCCCCGAAATTGCCTATGACGACGCGATTTTCATTCAGAATCCGGGCTCGTGGTCCGACCGACCCGACGCCGCCACCGCGATAGATAACCTCTTCCTCGCGGGCGACTGGATCAAGACCGGCATCAATGTCGCATGTATGGAGGGCGCGAACGAAGGCGGCCGCCTCGCCGCCAACGCCATCGTGCACGCATCCGGCTCATCGGCCGGACTCGCCACCATCACCCCGCGCTTCACCATGCCGCTCTGGGAACCGCTCAAACTCGTCGACCGCGAGCTCTACAAAGCCGGCCAACCCAATATGTTCGACATCATCGATCGTCGCTACCCGATCCGGTAGCCGACCAGGGCCTTCCATAGGCTCCCGCCGTGCGCGTACTTGTGACGGGAGCGGCAGGTTACCTCGGTCGGGCCGTTGTTGCGGCCTTGGCGGCGGCCGGACACGACACCGTCGCCATGGTGCGCTCGGAGCAGTCGATCATCGCGCATGCCGATGAGATTCGCGTTGCGGACCTGCTCGACTCCGATGCACTTCGCCGGGCCGTCGACGGCGTGGATGCGGTGTGTCACCTGGCCGGGCTCACCCGGGTGCGGGAGTCGATGGCCGACCCGCTCCGGTACTTCGGGGTCAACACCGTCGGGACCATCGCCCTACTCGATGCCATGTCGACCGCCGAGGTACCCCGACTGGTATTCGCCTCGACCGGCGCGATCTACGGCGATGTCAGTGGGCGGTCGATCGCTGAGGAGCTGCCCGATAACCCGCCCCATCCCTACGCGAGCAGCAAGCTGGCGGCCGAATCAGTCGTCGAAGCCCACGATGCCGCCGCTGTTGTACTTCGGCTGTTCAATCTGGCGGGCGGATGCGACCCGGACCCCACTCGGCTCATCCCGAGGGTAGTCAGCGCCGCGGCACGGAATGAACCGTTGGAGGTCAACGGCGACGGCAGCTCGGTCCGTGACTACGTACACGTTTCCGATGCCGCGAATGCCTTCGTAGCCGCCCTCGAACACCTGCCATCGCCGGGCACGACCGAGCGGTACGTGATCGGTAGCGGCCAGGGCGCGAGTGTCCGCCAGGTTGTTGCCGCCGTCGAAGAGGTATCGGGACGTCGCCTGGCACTCATCCATCGCCCGGCAGTGCCGGAGCCGAGTTCGCTGGTCGCCGATCCAGCAAAGGCGACGAACCAATTAGGTTGGGTGCCAACGCATTCCGCCATCGTGGCGATAGTCGACCAGATGTGGCACGCCTACGCGGGCTAGCGGGCAACCCGTTCTGTTCCGCGCGGAGGCGGTCGCGCGGATCGGCAATCGGTCCGCTGCCGTCCCGTCGTGGGCTGGGATTGCCCCGGCATCCGCGTTGCCCATCTTCGAATACTCCTGCCATCAAACCGGCTCGAAGCAGGCCAGCCATAAGTTATGTTACTCAAGATTCTTGACGTTCGGAACAGAGTATAGCTGTCTGTACTGGGTTATCTACCGAGATTCGTCGAACTAAGTGTTCTCAAGTTCTTCCGAAACCGTAGGAATCATGCGTAACATACGCACCCATACCCGACCGATCGCAGCGTGATCGGCCGCACTCGCGCCGCAGCGATACCTCGTCCCGGCGCGCATCCGGCCGTGCCACGCGGGCGGCGGGGGAAAGGACACAGGCGCATGCTCAAGAAGCTGGATCGAATATTCAGCTACGAGATGAAGGTCTCCGAATTCCTCGGCACCATCATCATTCTCGCCATTCCATACGGGATCGTCGGCCTCATCTGGACGCTGACCCATACCAGCCATCTGCACCGCATGCACGGCATCGACGTGGTCATATCCTTCCTCGGCTCGATCGTGTGCTGGCCGGTGCTCACCTTCTCGAATGTGTGCATGACCTGATGATGATCTTGGTTTGGCTCATCGACATCTTGGTGATCGGCGTCAAGATCCTCGGGGGGCGGATGAAAGTCAATCCGGTGCTGCGCTTCGGGCTCTGGCTCGCCGTGCTCAGCACCGCCTTCGCCGGTATCGCCGTGGTCGGCTATCTCCTCGTCCTGCTGCAGCATCAACTCAGCGGGTCGGCATGAGTACCGGCCTCACTGAAAGACCGACTGAGCCAACGGATTTAGAACGTGCCATCGAAGATCTGAAAGGCTTGTGGCAACGGCATCCGCAGCGATCACTGGAGACCTTGGGTCGCCAGGTTCGGCTCATGCGCGATGCCTTGGTCGAGATGCTGCGCGCGATGTCGGTGCGCCGCTTCCCATTCCACGAGTTCATCAAGCAGTGCGCGTTCATGGCGAGCGTTTCCGCCGCGCCGACGGTATTCGTCGCGATTCCGGTCGCCGTCGTCGTCTCGATCCAGGTCGGTGCGCTGGTGAATCAGGTTGGTGCGACGACCTTTATCGGCGCGGTCAGTGGTCTGGGCATCATTCGGCAGGGTGCGCCGCTGGTCACCTCGCTGATGATCGCGGGTGCGGTCGGTTCGGCCATCTGCGCCGATCTCGGCTCCCGCACCATTCGCGAGGAGATCGACGCGATGATGGTGATGGGTGTCGATCCGGTGCGCCGACTGGTCGCGCCGCGACTGCTGGCCGCGATCCTGGTCAGCATGCTGCTGTGCGGATTCGTGGTCTTCGTCGGCTTCGCCACCGGCTATATGTTCAACGTGTACGCCCAGGGCGGCACGGCGGGTTCGTTCATCAGCACCTTCGCCTCCTTCGCGGTGGCGAACGATCTGGTGATCGCGCTGGTCAAGGCCGCCATCTTCGGTGCGCTCACCGCGATCATCGCCTGCGATATCGGCCTGCACACCAAGGGCGGTCCCGGTGGGGTCGCCAACTCGGTGAATGCGGCGGTGGTGAATTCGGCGCTGATGTTGTTCGCGACGAACATCATCATCACCCAGATCTACAACACGCTCTTCCCGGCGAAGGTGATCTGAGATGGGCACCCGATACACCCCGCCCGCGCTGAAGCCGTTCCGCGTGGCGGGCGCGGTCGCCAGCGTGCCGATCCAGGCCAATCGGCGCCTCGGCCATCAGGCGATCACCTTCTGTCGAGCGGTGGCAGCGATTCCGTTCGTGCTCAGGCACTATCGCAAGGAAGTGCTGCGGCTGACCGCCGATGTCGGCTGGGGCAATGGTTCGCTCATCGTCGGTGGCGGCACGGTCGGTGTGGTCATCATCCTGTGCGGATTCGGCGGGATCACCGTCGGCATGGAGTCCTACACCGCGCTGAATCTGCTCACCATGAATCCGCTGACCGGCGCGATCTCCGGCTTCGCGACGACGCGTGAAATCGGCCCCATCCTGGCGACTCTCGCCTTCGCCATCCAAGCGGGCTGTCGTTTCACCGCGCAGCTGGGTGCGATGCGGATCTCGGAGGAGATCGATGCGCTGGAATCCATTGCCATCCGACCACTTCCATATCTGGTCACCACGCGGATGATCGCCGCCACGCTGACCATCGTCCCGCTCTACAGCGTCGGCCTCGCCGTCGCGTACCTGATGACGAAGCTGGCCGTGTTATTCCTCGGCGGCACCTCCGCTGGTACATACGACCACTACTTCTTCCAATTCCTCAACGGTATCGATGTCTTGTTCTCGGTCGTCAAAGTCGTTGTGTTCGTGCTCATTGCGACCTTCATCCAGTGCTACTACGGCTATATCGCCACCGGTGGTCCGGAAGGCGTCGGTCACGCCGCGGGCCGCGCGATCAAGATGGTGATCGTCGTCATGGTGTTCGTGAATCTGTTTCTGACCCTTGCGATCTGGGGGATCGACCCCGGATTCCGGATTTCGGGGTAGGTGGCGATGCTGCTCGATCCAAGTGGGCGCGGACCCACCGCACGTCAACTCACCCTCGCCGGAATCGCCATGGCCACGGCGGCGGCATTGCTGCTGTACTTGCTAGGCCTGCGCTATACCGGATATTTCCAGGACAAGGTCTCGGTCGTCGCCGTGCTCACCAGCACCGGCGACGGGCTGCCCACCCATGCCGATGTGAAATTCCGCGGCATGATCGTGGGTTCGGTGGCCGGTGTCGATGTCGTCGCCAAGGGCGAACGTCAAAACGCGGCATTGGATCTGAAACCGGCTGTGGCTGGCCTGATTCCGGCGAATGTGACGGCGCGGGTGATCCCCAACAACATTTTCGGCGTGACCGCCATCGAACTCGTCGACAACGGGCACGCCACCGAAACCCTGCGCGCTGGCGCGCGAATTCCCGAGGACACCAGCGAAGGCACCGTGCAGTTGCAGACCACACTCAGTGTGCTGCGCGATGTGCTCGACCACATCCAGCCGGAGAAGCTCGGCCGGGT
This sequence comes from Nocardia sp. CA-135398, assembly GCF_050955845.1. Classification (NCBI taxonomy): domain Bacteria; kingdom Bacillati; phylum Actinomycetota; class Actinomycetes; order Mycobacteriales; family Nocardiaceae; genus Nocardia; species Nocardia sp. CA-135398. The sequence continues at coordinate 1,115,313 of NZ_CP192084.1, forward strand.
GCTCGCGACACTCGCCGACGCACTCGATCCCGCCGCGCGGGTGCCGGGTTCCACCATCGAACGCCTCGATACCTGGCTCACCCAAGTGCACGCGATTCCCGGCGTCGGCGATCTGCTCGGCAATCTCGGCCGGGCGGTGACGGCGCTGAGCGTTTCGGCGCCGGAGCTGGTCGGTGTGCTCTCCGATTCGGTGACCACCGCACGCACGCTCACCGAGCGGCGCGACAACCTGGTCGCACTGCTGACCAATGCCAGCGGCGCGGTCGACTCGGTCAATTCGCTGTTCGCGCGCAATCCGGACGCCGGGAAGGATTTGGTCATCGGACTCGACGGCCTGTTCGGCGGTCTGGCCAGGGATCCACAGGCCATCCCGGATACTGCCGCCAACCTCAATGCCACGCTGCGCCGACTCGGCACGGCCTTCGGATTCGGACCGGGTCGGCTGGTGTGGAAGATGGATGTCAGCTTAACGCCGTTCCAGCAGTACACGGCCAAGGACTGTCCGCACTACGGCACCATGTCCGGTCCGCGCTGTGGTGGCAGTACGGTGCCGGATGTCGCACCGCCACAGGAGTTTCCACCGCAGCTGATGCCCCAGCGGTTGTCGGCCGCGGGTCCAGCGCCCATTGCTCCGGCACAGGGGCTCCCGAGTCTTCCCGGGCTGCCGAGTCTTCCTGGACTGCCGATGATTCCGGGCATCACGGCACCGGCGGCAGCGACAGGTGAACCCGCCCAGCCGAATTCGGATCTGCGCGGGCTCGATGCCGCGGCGGCGATCGTCGGCGGCCGACCGACCACCGCGCAGTATCTGGTCTTGGCTCCGGTACTGGCCGGTGCCTCGGTGACCGTCTACGACAACGCACCGGACGAGGGGCGGTGAGCACATGAAGTCAGGGAAAGCACTAGCCGGATTCAGTCTGTTCGCGGTGGTCGCGGTGCTGCTGACGTACACGATCTGGTCGACGCTGCAACGTTCGGTCACCGGCGATACCGATTCGTACTCGGCCACCTTCACCGATGTGCTCGGCCTGCGCGTCGGCGATGACATCCGGATGGCGGGTGTGCGGGTCGGGCGCGTCGACGCCATCGATTTCGACGGCGACTACAAGGCGCGGGTGGACTTCCGCATCCAGCACAATCAGCGCCTCACCACGACGACGAAAGCCCTTGTGCGCTACCAGAATCTGATCGGCCAGCGTTATATCGCGCTGGCTCCGGGCAAGGACGAGGGCACGGTGCTCACTGCCGGATCCGCGATTCCCGTCGAGCGCACCGAACCCTCGTTCGATGTGTCATCGTTGCTGTCGGGTTTCGAACCGCTGTTCAGTGTGCTGCAACCGGATCAGGTCAATTCGCTGTCGGAAACCTTGATCCAGGCCCTACAAGGCAACAATGTCTCGCTCAGCGCGCTGATCACCCAGGCCGCCGAACTCGCGGGCACCTTCGGGCAGCGGGACAAGATTCTCGGCGATGTCATCGGCAATCTCAGCAGTGTGATCGCGGGTCTGGCCCATCGCAGCGGCGAATTGGAAACCCTTATCACGCAGGCGCGTTCGCTGGTGGAATCACTCTACGCGCAGGGTGAATCGTTGAAGTCGTCGGTCGAGACGGTGGCAAAGTCCACCGATTCGCTGGCGGCGCTGATCGGTCAGGTGAAGCCCGATCTGGCTCGGGCACAGAACGATGCCACCAGCGGTGTCGCGCTGCTGATCCTCAATGGCGCGTCCTTGGACCAGGCGGCGGTCGAGTTGCCGACCGTCCTCAATGGACTCGCCCGGTTCACCAGCTACGGAGCGTATGCCAATGCCTACATCTGCTCGCTGGACGTCTCGCTGTGGGGCGTGCTGCTGCCACCCGGCCTGTTCTCCCAGGTCGGCGGCAATTCTCATTCGGAGGTCTGCCGATGACCGCATTACGGGGTCGGGTGCGCAATCGCCTGTTGTGGCTCGGACTGCTCGCGGCGGGTTCGGTCGTCGTGCTATTGGTCGGCTCGAGTGCGTTATCGCAGGCGCATCTGGGGGATAAGACGATTCACGCCGAGTTCGCGCAGGCCGCGGGCCTGCGATCGGGTGCATCGGTGGATGTCTCCGGCATCGAGGTCGGCTCGGTGAGTGCGGTGCGACTCGACGGCGCGAAGGTCGTCGTGGATCTGAAGGTGCGCAAGGATCTTCGCCTCGGACCCGATGCCTCGGCCGCCATCAAGATGACGACCATCCTCGGCAAGCTGCACGTCGAATTGCTGCCCGGAAATGGCAAAGGACTGCCGGACAACCGGATTCCGCTGAAGCAGACCTCGGTGCCCTACAACCTCGGCAAGGTCATCCGGGATCCGACCTACAAATCGTCCTTCGAGCGGATCGAACGCCTGGATCCGACGAAACTGCGGCAGTCACTGGATGTGCTCAGCCAGCAGATGGGTGACTCCCCACAGCTCACCGTCGAGGCGCTGAACAGCATCGGCGCGCTGGCCAAGGTGATCAATGACCGCCGCGACGAGGTGGACACCCTGCTGAAGAGCATGGATCAGGTGGCCCAGCTGGCCTCCGACAATCGCAATAGCGTACTGCTGCTACTGACGCGCGGCGAGGCCATCGGCAATGCCGTCGCGCTGCGGCAGAACCTGCTGAAACAACTGCTCGACAATGTCGCGAGCCTGTCGCGGCTGCTGCAGGAGATGGGACTGGAGAACCAGGATCAACTCGGCCCGCTCATCCACAATCTGAACACCATGTCCGAGGGCCTGGAAAAGAACCGGGACAACCTCGATTCGCTCTACGAAATCATGCCGGTCGCATTGCGGCAGTTCAACAATGCCTTCGGCAATGGCCCCTACGGCGATGTGTGGGCGCCATGGGTTTTTCCGGACAACTGGCTGTGCTTCGCCCAAGCCATACAGGGGTGCAACTGATGAAAATGGGGACCCTACTGAAATCGGCGGTACTCGGCCTGGCCGCGATGGTGGCCACCGGCTGCGCGCTGCTACCCGACAGCCTCACCGCACTGCCCGAGCAGTATCTCGGCGAACACCTGCGGATCAGTGCGGATTTCGAGAATGTCGCCGGTCTCTATGCGGGCAATGACGTCGCGGTGCTCGGTGTTCCGGTAGGCCGGGTCGATAGCGTGACGCCCAAGGGCAGCTACGTCGAAGTCACCATGTCCATCGATAAGGGCGTGCGCATTCCGGCCGACGCGATGGCGGCGCTGGTTTCACCACAGCTGATCACCAACAGACATGTGGAACTCGCCCCCGCCTACGAGGGCAATGGTCCGGTGCTCACCGACGGTCAGCACATTCCGCTCGCCCGGACCCGCACCCCGGTCGAACTCGACCGCATTCTCGAAACCTTCGATCAGCTCGGCGCGGCTTTGAAAGGCGACAGCGAAACCGGACCGATGGCAAGCCGCGTACTGTTCCCGCTGCTGAACGGCAATGGCGATAAGCTGCGCGAAACGCTGGACGATCTGTCGGCGGCATTCGAGGTCACCCTCGCCAATGGCGATCAGATCTCCAATACCATTGTCGAACTCAATGAGATCACCGAAATCATTGCCCAGAACGACCAGACGGTAAGGGATTTCAGCGGTCGGCTCACCGAACTCGTGCAACTGATGGGGGAGCAGGCGCCGGGGCTGCAGGCGGTGATCACCCAGCTCAACGACTTCGTCACCAATACCTCGACCGTGGTCGGCCAGAATCGCGAACAACTGCTCGGTGCGCTCACCCGATTCACGACATTGACCGCACAGATGCGGGCCAATGCCCGCGGGCTCACCGAAATCACCGATGTGGCACCGCTTTTCTTCGAGAACTTCGCCAATGCGGTGAGCCGCGAGAACCAGTCGCTGCGCCTGCACGGTCTGCTGGACAAGGCGGTGCTGGACGGTGAGGCGCTTTCGCTGTTCTGTGAGCGCGTCCAGCTGCGCCTCGACGGCTGCCGCACCGGGAAGATCCAGGACTTCGGACCCGACTTCGGGTTGACCGCCGCACTGCTCGGGATTACCAAATGAGGGCCGCGCGTTCGGTTTTCGTGCTGGCAACGGTTGCGGTTGCCGCGGCGGGATGCGCTGTGACGGTCGATAATGTGCCACTGCCGAAGCCGGGCATCGGTGGGCCCGGTTATGAGCTGCACGCGGTTTTCGAGGACGCACTAAACCTGCCCGCGAACGCACACGTGAAGATCGGCGGCACCGAAATCGGGATGGTCTCGAACATCAGTACCACGAACTTTCTCGCCGATGTGGAAATGCGGATCCGGCAGGATATCGAGCTGCCGCGCGGCACCACCGCCGAACTGCGCCAGGCCACTCCGCTCGGTGACATGTTCGTCGCCATGACTCTGCCCGCCAAGCAGGACAGCGCCGAGATGCTGCGCACCGGCGATACCATCGCGCCCGACCACACCGGCACCGGCGCGTCGGTCGAGCAGTTGATGATGTCGATCTCCATGCTGCTCAACGGCGGTGGGCTCAATCAGGTGGCTCGGATCACCACCGAGATGAATTCGATGTTCGCCGGACGCGCACCGCAGCTCGCACATCTGATCACCGAAATGACCGATGTGCTGGCGGCACTCAACGCACGCACCGCCGATGTCGACAGCGTGCTCTCCGGACTGAATGTGCTCACCGGCGAATTGGCCAGGCGCAAGGCGGAATTGGGTGCGGCCGCCGATACCTTCCCGCCGCTGATCGGGCTGGTCGCGGAAAACAACAGGAGTATCGCCGAACTCGTCGCCAAGGTCTCGGTCACCATGTCCGCGCTCGGCGATTTCACCGACACCACCGGGCCGGAATTCCTGAGTATGTTCGACAGCATCCAGCGGCTGATGTCCGGATTCACCCAGATGGGCGACAATCTGGCGGGCACGCTGGATGGCCTGCACGCCATCTACCCCAATGTCATGGCCAGCTATGACGGACCGGTGCTCGCGGTCGCCGCCACGGTCTCCTATCTCGATATCGGTGCACTCACCGATCCGAAGGGCAGCCGCTGGCCGGAAATCGGCGATGTGCCCGCATTTATCGGCAGTCTGGCCGAGGTGATCCAGAAGGTCATCGGGCGGTTGCAAGGCGGTGGACGATGAATATTCCGCTGTGGCACTGGCTGGTCCGCCATCGGATCGCGGTGGCCAATATCGGGCTGATCGTCGTGCTTGTTCTCGGCATGTCCTATCTCGGTGCGGCCGTATTGCGAATCAATCCGCTGCCAAGTACCTACCGGGTCCGGGTCGAGCTGAAGAGTTCCGGCGGACTTGCGCCGAACAATGACGTGACCTTCCGCGGCAGCCGGGTCGGCAAGGTACTCGACGTTCGGGTATCCGGTGACGGTGTTGCCGCCATCGCCGAAATCGATGACAGCGCAAGGATTCCGGTGGGCGGCACCGTCGCCGTCGGCAGGCTCTCGGCGGCGGGGGAGCAGTACCTGGACTTCCGCCCCGACTCCGATAGCGGGCCGTATCTATCCGATGGCTCGATCGTCGAGCGGTCGGCGACGAGCACACCGGTGACGGTGCAGTCGGTGCTCACGAATATGAGCGGGCTGATCGGCGGAATGAATCCCACGCGCCTGAATGTGATCATCGATGAACTCGACAAGGCGCTGGCCGGTGGTCCGGATCGGCTGCGCAATATGGTCTCCGGAATCAGCCGGGCCATGTCCGGCCTGACCGATCTGCTCCCGCAGACCCAGCGGTTGATCGAGAACTTGCAGGTGATCGCCGAAACCACCACCCACGCCCAACCCGATCTGACCACACTGACCACCGGCTCCAGCGCACTGTTCCAGCAGTTGACCGCGGCCGATCAGGAAGTGCGCACATTCCTCGACCTCGGACCCGACCAATTGGCCACCCTGGGTGGCATAGTGCACGACACGCAGGACCCGATGACCAATCTGATCACCAACTTCGTCGCCATCACCAAGGCGGCCAAGCTGCGCCAACCGGCCATCGAAGCGCTGTTCCCCGCGCTGCGCGCGGGTTCGGAGGCCATCGGAATTCCGGCGCACGACAACGCCTACCACACAATGGTCGATCCGTGGCCGCGACCGACCTGTGACTACGACACGATCCCCGTGGTGCCGACCGACAAAACCGCCGATACCAGGGTGCGGCTCTACAACTACTGCATCACCACCAATCCCGCACTGCAGGTTCGTGGTTCGGCGAATGCGCCACGCCCGAATGTGCCGGACAACGGCTCCGGCCCGCCGCCCGGTGTCACCGGCAATGAACTCTCCCGCCCCGCACCCGGCAGATAGGAACGAGAAGCTATGAGCGACAACGAGAATACGCAGACCGATGCAACCGTCACACTCGGCAAGAATATCGATGCGAACACGTCGTCGGACGAGACCGCCACACCGGACGATGACATGAAAGTCACTGCGGTCGAACGGTTTGCGTTCCTCCGCGCGCCCAGCAAGCGCACCGCGCTCGCCTACCGCGCCGCAGCCGCACTGATGCTCGCCGCCGCCGTCGCTTCCACCGCGTTCTTCTACCTCCAGAACAAGGACAGCAGGGCCATTGTCTCGGCCCACGAGGACGCCCGCCTAGCCGCCTGCCAATACGCACCCGTCCTCGCCGACTACGACGCCAAGAACCTCGACAAATACTTCGCCGCAGTACTCGACGGCGCCACCGGCGACTGGAAAAAGCAATTCGACAGCACCAGCAAGGAATTACGCGACGTCCTCAGCCAGGGCGAAGTGGTCTCCAAGGTCAACGATGTCCAGTGCGCCATCAAATCCGGCGACACCACCTCCGCCGAAGCGATCGTCGTCATCGGCCAAACCATCACCAGCATGGGCACCCAGGGCAAACCCGCCCCCGGCCAACTCTCCATGGTGATGCGCCTGGAAAAGGTCGACGGCCGCTGGCTGGTCAACAAGGTGAATTCACCGCTGGCCACCCCGCCGCGGCCCTAGTCGACCCCCGTCCCGATGAGGTCGACCTGTTTTGTTGCCCCATGCAGAAAGGAGTGCCATTTTCGACGTATTGCGGTCCCTCTGTGGTATTTCGCTGTAAGTTTGCCGACGATCGCGCTCGAATTCAGCCAGGCAAGTCGATGGATGCTCCGCACAACCCGTGGAGGTAGAGATCTTGGCTCGTCTGATTCCGCTTTTTCTCCGCCGCGGCCATCGCGGTTGGTCCCATGCCCTCGGTGCGTTCGGCGGTCTGGCATTCGCCCTGCTGCTGGCGACGCCTGCAATCGCGGAACCGTTGTATCCGTGGCCCGATCCGGACCCGTTCTACGCCGCACCGGCGGATCTGGGCGCGCACAGCCCCGGTGATGTGCTCGACGTGCGGGCATTACCGCCGGTGCCCCTGTTCGCCGGCGCCACCGCCACGCTGGTCAAGTTCCGGTCCACCGACTCCCACGGTGGGCCGATCGCGGCAACCACCACCGTTATTACCCCACTGCTCCATCAGTCCGACGCGCCGTTGCTGTCGTATCAGCATTTCATCAATGCGCTCGGTACGAATTGCGCGGTATCGCACACGCTGTACAGCGGCGATCTGAATCTGGGGACGACGGTGTCGATGTTGAATGCGGTGCTGCAGCGGGGTTGGAGTATCGCGCTGCCGGATCATCTCGGACCGCAGTTCGCCCTCGGAGCAGCGCGTTTGGGCGGTCAGATTGTATTGGACGGCATCCGGGCGGTGAAACGGCTGCCCGAACTCGCCGTACAGCACAGCCAGGTTGCGCTGGCCGGGTACTCCGGTGGCGGATTGGCCACCGCATGGGCGGCAGTGCTGCAGCCGTCGTACGCACCCGAGCTGCAGCTCCAGGGCGCGGCCATGGGCGGCGTCCCGGAGAACCTGGTGACGATGGCGCAGGGGCTTGGCCTCGAGCCGCACCCGGCCTTCGGACTGGCCATGGCAGCGGCGATCGGTCTGGAGCGGGAGTACCCGGACCAGGTGCACACCGGCGCATATCTCAACCCGCGCGGCCTCGCGCTCCGTGACGCCATGGCCAACAGCTGCACCAACGAAATCCTCTTCATGGGCGCCAATGGCAGCGCTCGCGAATTCGTCACCAGCACTTCGTTCATCGATAGTCGTAGCGCGCGGTCGGTGGTGGAGGAGAACAGTCTGGAACTCTATCCCGGGGTACCGGAAATACCGATGTTCGAATGGCATTCGCCGGCCGACCCGCTGATTCCGGTCGACTCCATCGGCAACACGGACCGCCGCTGGTGCAGTACCGGGGTGCGGTTGCAGACTATGCAGGTGTCCGCGCCCGAGCATTTGTCCGCGGCGGTGCAGGGCGCCCCCGAGGTGCTGCGGTGGCTGGAGGGCCGGATGCGTGGCGAGCCCGCGCCTGTGGCCTGCTGAGATCGGACCGCGATCAGCGGCCGAAGAGGATGACTCGCATGAGGTGTGCGATGCGCTGCTGTGAGCAGAGCGGATTATCGGGGCCGAGCCATTGACCGAGGTCGACGACCAAGGCCAGCGCGGCATGTACCAACACCCGTGATTCGGCTACGGTGAGCTCGGGCCGGACCCCGATGAGCAGCTTGGCCCACTCTTCGACATTGAGCCGCTGGATATTTCGCAGTACGGTCCGAGCCTCTGGCGGCACATTGCTGATCTCCGCGTAGTACACGAAGGTCAGCTCGCGCTCGGCGAACGAACCCTGCACGTACAGCTCGATCAGGGTGCTCAGCGCAGCTTCCGGACTATCCGATGCGGCGATGGCGGGCCCGATGGCCGCCGAAACCCGGTCCGCCGCACGGCGAAACGCGGCCGCGAGTAGGTCGCCCTTGCTGCGGTAGAAGCGGTACACCGCCGACGAGGCGGGCAGGCCGGCCGCATTGGCGATATCCTCCACGCTCACATTGGGATACCCGTGCTCGTGGAAGAGTTCGATGGCCCGGACCAGCAACAGTTCGTGCTTGAAGGTGAGCGGAACCTCTTTCGCGCCAAGGGATTCGGTGTCATCGCCCGGTGCGGGCAGATCACTGGCGGTCACCGCATGGCAGGCCGAACGCAGCAGGGCCGTGAGCGCGCGAACGGGAACCGCGACATGGTGATCGGAGATGCTGCCGATCACGCTCATCGCGGCGGCCGACAGCACCGCCCGGTCCCCGTTGGGTAGCTCGGGGCGAGTCTCGGCGAGCAGTTCGCGGGCCACCGAATCGGTGGTGATCAGGTGATCGATCAGGATCTGGCGATCGGCGTCCGCCAGATAGCGGTTCTGCCAGCGCAGCAGTGCGGCGCTGCGGCGATTCGCGATGGAGGCCGCGATCAGGGCGTCGAGGATGTGGTCGAGGCGTTCGGCGGCGGGCCGGTCACGCAGTTGTTCGGGCAGGCGCACCGCCTCGGTGCTCAGTCCGGCCAGCCGCAGCGCCTCCTCGCGGAACAGCGCGTATTTGCTCGGATAGTGCCGATACAGGGCGGTAGAGCTGATGTCGAGGCGGGAGGCGATGTCCTCCATGCTCACGCCGTGATAGCCGAAGGCGCCGAAGGCCTCCGCGGAGGCGGCGGCGATCTGCGCCCGGCGGTTGCGCGGGCGGCGGCGCACCTCACGCGATTGCGCGGTACGGCCTGCGGTCGCGTCCTCCGCCGCGCGACGATCCTCGGCATCCATTCCGCGATGTTAGCCCAACCGGACGCTTGCTCCACGCCTCTTCCCAGGGCTGAAATGGGATTGAATACAAGATCACAAAAATGGAGTTCTACATGGATTGTTATTGTGCAATAGACAAAGAATATTCACTAACATATCTGGCATAGCAACGGGCGGCCTATCGAAGGGGTGGGACGCAGCCTACGAGCGGGCCGGACGGCCGAACAGGACCAGCTGCATGATCAATCGCACCCGGGCCGGGGACGCGATCGGTTCGGCACTGAAGTTGCGCCCCAGATCGACCACCAACGCGAAGGCCGCGTGAATCAGGAACCGGGCCTCGGCGGGCGAGAGTTCCGGACGCACATCGCGCAGCAGTCGGGCCCACTCTTCGACGCTGAGCCGCTGGATATTTCGCAGCACCGTGCGCTCATCGCTCGGAACATGCTGGAACTCTGTGTAATACACGAAGGTCAGTTCGCGTTCGGTGAACGAGCCATCGACGTACTGTTCGATCAGGATGGTCAGCGCCTCTTCGGCGTCGGTCGCCGCCGCCACCGCCGGGCCGATCGCGCCGGAAACCCGGTCCGCGGCCCGACGGAAGGCGGCCGCGAGTAGATCGCTCTTGCCGCGATAGAACCGGTACACCGCCGATGCGGCGGAAAGTCCTGCGGCAGTGGCGATTTCCTCGACGCTGACATTCGGGTAGCCGCGATCGTGGAAGAGTTCGACGGCCTTGCGCAGCAACAGCTCATGTTTGAACGAATCGGGAATCTCCGCTGCCACCGGCAGTTCGGCATCGGGTTCCAGTGCGGGCAACTCGGCGGGCACGATCGACCAGCAGGCCGAACTCAACAGCCGGGCAAGGGATTTCGCGGGCAGACTGGCGTGGTGGTCGGCAATGCTGGTGATCGCACTCAGCAGTGCGGCACGCAGCACCCGCAGCTCGTCTTTGGCGAGTTCGGGTCGCAATGCGGCCAATTGCACACCGATCGCGCCGACGACGGCGAGCTGCTGGTCGGTCAGGGTCGCCAGATCCTCCGGTTCGAGATAGCGGCCCTCCCAGCGCACCAGGGTGACGGTCGGCCGATTCTCGATCGTGACGGCGATCAGGGCGTCGAGTACCTGGCGCAGCCGCCGCTCCGGCGTCAAGTCGAGTGCCGCCTCCGGCGACTCGACCGATTCGGTCATGGCCCGGCCCACCCGCAGCAATTCCTCCCGGAACAGTGCGTACTTGCTCGGATAGTGCCGATACAGCGCCGCCGAGCTGATTCCGAGCCCGGACGCGATGTCCTCCATGCTCACACCGTGATAACCCAGCGCACCGAAGGCGGCCGCCGAGGCCGCCGCGATCTGGGCCCGCCGATTCTTCGGCCTGCGCCGAATCTCCCGCGGTGCCGAGTCGCCGCTGACCGCCTTGCGCGCCGTACGGCGATTGTCGACACTCATGCCGCCATGGTATCGACAACCTCGCCACCCCCAGCTGTCTAGGTCGGTCAGATTTGCCCAGGTGGGTGCGGCTGACATGCGGTCGGACCCGGACGGCTGTATTGCCGCACATATCGCCCGGGATATATCATTGGGTATATGAAGACGATGATCGATGTGAATGACGAAGCTCTAGCCTTGGCGGCCAAGGAGTTGGGGACAACGACCAAGAAAGACACAGTGAACGCAGCATTGGAGTTCGTTGCGGAACGCAGGCGCCGGATCGACCAGGTCCTGAACGATCCGTATGGATTCGGCGTGGGGCCTGATATCGGTGACACCGAGGTAATGGACCAGGCTCGCCGGTGACCGAAGCCACTCCCCTACGGCTGCACCTCATCGATACTTCTGCCAGCGCCCGACTCAGGCACGAGGCAGTGCGCGGCGTGCTCGCCGGGCTCATCGCCGATCGTGCTGCGGCGACCTGTATCACGGTCGACCTGGAAGCAGGCTATTCGGGCCGCAATCTTGCTGACGTGCAGAATATTTCGCAACGCCGTCGCAGTCTTTACATCAATCTCCCCGTCAACGAAACCATTGCCGACCGTGCCCGTGAGGTCCAGCAATTAATGGCGCGCAAAAGCCAGCATCGAGCCGCCGGTATCGTGGATCTTCTGACCGCGGCCGTCGCCGAATTCCATGGTGCGGTGCTGGTGCACTATGACGCTGACTTCGAGCACATTGCCGCCGTTACGCGACAACCGCATGTTTGGGTGGTGCCACAAGGCAGTCTCGACAAATCTTGAGCAGCGATTCGTGGCTATTGGACCCGAGCAGTGGGCCGAAGGCGGAGATGTGCAGCACGTAGCCGATCAACGGCGCTGCTCGTCGATGAGTTCAGTGACAATGCCCGTTCCGTTGACCGGTTCGGGTGCCGGTTGCTTCATCCTCCACGCAGGTTGCACACGTCCTTCGGTGCGCGACCGTCCCACCCTCGTCAGGTGCTCCAGGGGAACGATGCGAGCGCTGGGCCGCCCATGATCGGTACCGCCGTTCACGACTGTCTCCCTTGTGGATATCTTCCCTCACTCGATTATCGTCGCCAAAATCTGGCTCTTACTATTCGGTCCGCGGGCGGACGGCCGCGTACCAGTCGAGTAGGTCCGGGTTGTCCACGGCGCTGCGTTCGACGACGCGGGTCGCGTCGGCGCCTTGGAACAGCTTTTTGATGGGAACCTCGAGTTTCTTGCCGGTGCGGGTGTGCGGAATGCCTGGGGCGACGATGATTTCGTCGGGGACGTGGCGGGGCGAGACTTCGGTGCGGATGGTGGTGTTGATGCGGGTTTTCAGGTCGTCGGTGAGGTCGGTGCCGGGGGTGAGGGTGACGAATAGCGGCATCCAGTAGCCGCCGTCGGGTTGTTCGGCACCGATGACGAGGGCCTCGGTGATTTCGGGAAGGCGTTCGACGGATTGGTAGATATCGGCGCTGCCCATCCGGATGCCGTGGCGGTTGAGGGTGGAGTCGGAGCGGCCGTGCACCACGATGCTGCCCCGTTCGGTGATGGTGATCCAGTCGCCGTGCCGCCAGATGCCGGGGAACATGTCGAAATACGCGTCGTGGTAACGGATTCCGTCCGGATCGTTCCAGAAGCGCACCGGCATGGACGGCATCGGTTTGGTGATGACGAGCTCGCCGACCTCGTCGCGGACCGGCTTGCCGTCGGCGTCGAACGCCTCCAGCGCGACGCCCAGATAAGGTGCGGACAGCTCACCCGGCCAGGTCGGCACGGTCCGCGCGCCGCCGATGAAGGCGGAGACCACGTCGGTGCCGCCGCTGATAGAGGCGACTTGCACATGGTCACCGACATTGTCGCCCAACCACTCCGCCGATGCGGGCGGCAGTGCCGAACCGGTGATGCCTACCTGCCGCAGCGCGGTGAGATCGTGGTCGGCGCGCGGCACCGCACCCGCCTTGATGCAGGCGAGCACATAGCCCGGACTGGTGCCGAGGACGGTCGCGCCGACCTGGGATGCGATGTGCCACAGCGCATCCGGGGTTGGATAGGTGGGGCTGCCGTCATAGCAGACAATGGTCGCACCGACCAGCAGTCCGGCGACCTGGAAGTTCCACATCATCCAGCTCGGGCTGGTGTACCAGAAGAAGGTGTCATCGGGGCCGATATCGGCTTGCAGCGCAACGGCTTTGAGATGCTCGAGCACCACCCCGCCGTGCCCGTGCACGATGCCCTTTGGCAGGCCCGTTGTCCCGGAAGAGAAGACGACCCACAGCGGATGGTCGAAATCGACCGTCTCCGTTTCGATGACAACGGCCTCGGTATTGGTGGCGGCATCGGTCCAGGTGAGCGCGTCCGGCACCGGCAGGCCCAACTGGGAGACCGCGACCGTGGACTGCACCGTGTCGAGTCCGGCCCGCAATGCCGCGATATCGTCGCGCTTGTCATGGGTCTTGCCGCCGAACCGGTAGCCGTCGGCGGTGATCAGCACGGTTGGTTCGAGCTGGCCCAGCCGATCCAGCGCCGCCTTCGGCGAATAGTCCTGACCGCAGGCACTCCACACCGCGCCGATGCTCGCGGTGGCCAGAAAGGCGATCACCGCCTCCAGGATATTCGGCAGGTATCCCGCCACCCGATCACCGGGCCGCACGCCGAGTGAGCGCAGTGTGCGCGCGAATGCCGCTGTGCTGTCGATCAATTCGCTCCAGGACACCTCGCGTACCGCGGCGTCCTCGGTCACCGCGACGATGGCGGGCCGATCGGTGCGGAACTGCCGTACCACCTGATCGACATAGTTCAGTCGGGTGCCCGGAAACCACTGCGCCCCAGGCATTTCAGCATTCGCCAGTACCTCCCCGGCGATCGGGCCGAGCTCGAAGTAATCCCACAGCGCACCCCAGAAGCCGGACAGATCGTCGACCGACCACTGCCACAGCGACCGGTAATCCGGCGCGGACTGTCCGGTGCGGGCAGCCACGAACCCGGCGAAGTCGGTGATGCGCGCCTCCGCGACATCAGATTCGGTCGGCACCCATTGTGGTTGCACCGCATTACCTCCTGGGGAGAGTCTTCGGAAATCAGGTGTGGTTCGCGCGTCGCACGATCTGCTCGGCATGCCGCAGCACCGGGGCATCGACCATGCGACCTTCGAATGCGAAGACGCCACGATGGTTCGGTACTTCGTCGAGCACCCTTCGGGCCCAATCGATTTCGTCGTCGGATGGTGCGTAGGCCGCCCGGATGACCGGCAGCTGGCTCGGATGGATCGCCACCTTGGCGTCGAAGCCGATCGCGACCGCGTCCAGTGCTTCGGTGCGCAGGCCGTCGAGATCGCGGATATTCAGATACACCGAGTCGAGCGCGAACTTGCCGTACGCGTTGGCCGCGAGCAGTGTGGTCGACCGAACATGGCGTGCCACATCGCGATAGCTGCCATCGGCGTGCCGACTGGAGTTGCCGCCGAGTCCGGCGACCAGGTCCTCCGCACCCCACATGACCCCAATCGCATTGCGCGCCGACACCGCTTGCCCGACCGCCATGGCGCCGAGCGGCGATTCGATCAGCGCGATCACCTCGTAGTCGGCGAGCGCGCCGAGCTGTTCGGCGGATTCGGCCTTCGGCAACATGAGCCGACGATATTCGGTCCGCGCCAACGCCGCGAGATCCAGCTCGTGCTCATCGGTGCCGACGGCATTGATCCGAACCACCGTTGTCCGGGGATCCAGCGGGGTCTCGACGAGCGCCTTGCGCGCGGCCGATTTGTCACCGGCCGCGACCCCGTCCTCGAGATCGAGAATCACCACATCGGCCGCCGCGGCGGCCTTTTCGAAGCGTTCGGGGCGGTCGGCGGGGCAGAAGAGCCAGGCCGGTCCTGGCATGTGCCACGTCATGCGGGCTCCTTGCGTACCAGTGTCTTTCGTACCGCTGTCGCCACGATATCGCCATGCTGGTTGCGAGCGGTGTGCGCGAAGGTGAGGATGCCCTCGCCCGGACGACTCTTGGATTCGCGCTTATCGGTGACCACCGTCTCGGCATACATGGTGTCGCCGTGGAACAGCGGCTTCGGGAAGGCGACCTCGGAGAAGCCCAGGTTGGCCACGATCGTGCCCTGGGTCAGCTGCGCGACCGAGAGGCCGATCAGGGTGGAGAGGGTGAACATCGAATTCACCAGCCGCTGATGGAACGGCGGCAGCTGATCGCTGAAGGCCGCGTCCAGGTGTAGCGCCTGGGTGTTCATGGTCAGCGTGGTGAACAGGACATTGTCGGCCTCGGTAATGGTGCGGCCCGGTCGGTGCTCGTACACCACACCGATCTCGAACTCCTCGAACCACAGGCCGCGCTGCACCACCCGGCGTGGGGCGTCGGTCTCCGTCACAAGCCCAGCTCCCGTCCGATCAGCATCAACTGCACCTCCGTTGTGCCCTCGCCGATCTCCAGGATCTTGCTGTCGCGATAGTGCCTGGCCACGGCGTATTCGTTCATGAAGCCGTAGCCGCCGAAAATCTGGGTGGCGTCGCGGGCGTTGTCCATGGCCGCCTCGCTGGCCACCAGCTTCGCGATGGAGGCTTCCTTCTTGAAGGGTTTGCCCGCCAGCATGAGTGCGGCGGCGTCGTAGTAGGCGGTGCGGGCGGCGTGGGCGCGCGCTTCCATGCGCGCGATTTTGAAGGCGATGGCCTGGTTGCGCCCGATGGCCTGGCCGAATGCCTCGCGCTCCTTGGCATAGCGCACGCTCTCGTCGACGCAGCCCTGGGCCGCGCCGACCGACAGCGCCGCGATGGCGATTCGGCCCTCGTCGAGAATGCGCAGGAAATTGGCGTAGCCGCGACCGCGCTCGCCGAGCAGGTTCTCCTCCGGCACCCGGACGTCGGTGAAACTCAGCGGATGGGTATCCGAGGCGTTCCAGCCGACCTTGTTGTAGGCGGGTTCGGCCACGAAGCCGGGGGTGTCGGTGGGCACGAGGATGGTCGAGATCTCCTTCTTGCCGCCCGACTGTCCGGTCACCGCGGTCACCGTGACCAGTTTGGTGATATCGGTGCCGGAGTTGGTGATGAACTGCTTGCTGCCATTGATGACCCATTCGCCGCTGTCGGCGACCGCGGTGGTCCTGGTGCCGCCCGCATCGCTACCCGCGCCCGGTTCGGTCAGGCCGAAGGCGGCGAGATTGCGGCCACTCGTCAACTGCGGCAGCCATTCCTGCTTCTGCTTATCGTTGCCGAAGCGATAGATGGGCATCGCCCCCAGCGAGACTCCGGCCTCGAGTGTGATCGCCACACTCTGATCGACCTTGCCGAGTTCCTCCAGCGCCAGGCACAGCGCGAAGTAATCGCCGCCCATGCCGCCGTACTCCTCGGGGAACGGCAGGCCGAACAGGCCCATATCGGCCATACCCGCGACGACCTCGTACGGAAACGTATGGTTCGCATCATGTTCGGCGGCTACCGGAGCGACCACCGACTTGGCGAAATCGCGCACGGTCAGTGCGAGGTCGCGATAGTCCTCGGGCAGTGAGCCGGTGGACAAAAAGTCGGTCATGCGGAAGTTCCTTCTAGCTCGGCGGTTTCGGATTCGGTGCTGGCGGCGGCGATGCGCACCAGCGGCTGGTCGAGGCGGACCTGGGCGCCCGGTTCGACCAGCACTTCGACGGTGCCCGCGACCGGTGCGGTGAGCGTGTGCTCCATCTTCATGGCCTCGACCACGACGACCGGGGCTCCCACCGCGACGGTGGCACCGTTCGCGACCGGTACCGCGATCACCGAACCCGGCATGGGACTGCGGATTTCGGCGTCGCCGACGTGTTCGGCATCGCCACGGACATTCACCTCGGCCACTTCGCGCAGCACCGCGACGCCGGATGGTCCGGCCACCCAGAGTTGTCCGTCGTGCTCGGCGACGCGGTACTCCCGTCGCAGTCCGTCCAGTGTCAGAACCAGCAGTCCGTCGGTGAAATCAGCAGTGAGCGAGACGGATTCGCTGCTGTTGAGGTGTGCCTCGGCGGCGTCGGGCGAGCCGGTCAGGTGGACGTGCTCGGTGCGGTCACCGCTGGCGAGCCTGATGGTGGTCGGCGCGGGTGTGCCGATGCGCCACCCGGACGGGATATCCCACGGGTCGCTCGCCGCCGCAGGCCAGCGCCGCAGCCAGTGATAGGCGGCGGCGGCGATGTATTCCGCATCCCCGACGGCGGCCGGGCGGAAGTCGCCGACGCGGCGATCCAGCAGACCGGTATCGAGCTTGCCCGCGGCCACATCCTGGTCGGCCAGCAGGAAGCGCAGGAACTCGATATTGCTGGTGACGCCGAGTAGGACGGTATCGCTCAGTGCCCGATCGAGTTTCGCGAGCGCGGTATGGCGATCGGCGGCGTGCACGATGACCTTCGAGAGCATCGGGTCGTAATCGCTGCCGACGACGGTGCCGATGCGCAGGCCCGAATCCACCCGCACGCCAGCGCCTTCGGGCTCGGAGAGATCCAGCACCGTGCCGCCGGTGGGCAGAAAGCCGCGACCGGGGTCCTCGGCATAAACGCGGGCCTCGATCGCGTGTCCGACGAGCCGCAGCTCGTCCTGGTCCACCGCGAGCTTCTGTCCGGCCGCGATGCGCACCTGGCACTCCACCAGGTCGATCCCGGTGACCAGTTCGGTGACCGGATGCTCCACTTGCAGCCGGGTATTCATCTCCATGAAGAAGAACTCGTCGGGCCGATCGGCGGACACGATGAATTCGACCGTGCCCGCACCGACATAGTCGACGCTGCGCGCGGTATTGCACGCGGCGGCACCGATGCGCGCCCTGGTCGCGGCGTCCAGCAGCGGTGAGGGCGCCTCTTCGATGACCTTCTGATGCCGCCGCTGCAGGCTGCATTCGCGCTCACCGAGGTGGATCACGTGGCCGAATCGGTCGGCCAGGATCTGCACTTCGATATGACGTGGCCGGGTGACGAAACGCTCCAGGAACAGGGTGTCGTCACCGAATGCCGCGGCCGCCTCTCGCCGGGCACTGGCCAGCGCGGCGGGCAATGCCGACGGCTCCTCGACCAGTCGCATACCCTTACCGCCGCCGCCCGCCGACGGCTTGACCAGTACCGGATAGCCGATCTCGGTTGCGGCATCGATCAATTCGGCATCGGTGAGGCCCGGACGGGCGATACCAGGGACGACGGGCACATCGAAGGCGGCGACGGTGTTCTTCGCCGCGATCTTGTCGCCCATGATCTCGATCGCCTCGGCGGGCGGCCCCAGGAACACAATGCCCGCCTCGGCCAGCGCGGACGCGAAAGCGGCATTCTCGGAAAGGAATCCGTAGCCCGGATGCACGGCCTTGGCGCCGCTGCGCACCGCCGCGTCCACGACTTTCTTGATATCGAGATAGCTTTCCCGGGCCGGAGCCGGGCCGAGGCGTACCGCGGTATCGGCCTCGCGCACATGCCTTGCCTGCGCGTCCGCGTCGCTGTAGACGGCGACGGAGCGAATCCCCATGGTGCGCAAGGTGCGGATGACCCGCACCGCGATCTCGCCGCGATTGGCCACGAGCACGGTGTCGAAATCGATGGGATGGGATTTGTTCATCATCGCGATCACATCCGGAAGACGCCGTAGGAAACGGGTTCGAGCGGCGCCTGCGCGCACACCGAAAGGGCAAGTCCGAGCACGGTTCTGGTGTCGGCGGGGTCGATGACGCCGTCGTCCCAGAGTCGCGCGGTCGAGTAGTACGGATTGCCCTGATGTTCGTACTGTTCCCGAATCGGCGCCTTGAATGCCTCCTCGTCCGCCGCCGACCACGGCTGTCCGCTGCTGTCGAGTTGATCCCCGCGCACCGTCGACAGCACCGAGGCGGCCTGCTCACCACCCATGACCGAAATGCGCGCATTGGGCCACATCCACAGGAAACGCGGCGAATACGCCCGTCCGCACATCGAATAATTGCCCGCGCCATACGATCCGCCGATCACCACGGTGAGTTTCGGCACGCGGGCGCACGCCACCGCGGTGACCATCTTGGCACCGTGCTTGGCGATTCCGCCCGCCTCGTAATCGCGCCCGACCATGAAGCCGGTGATGTTCTGCAGGAACAGCAGCGGAATCTTGCGCTTATCGCACAGTTCGATGAAATGCGCGCCCTTCATGGCGGATTCGCTGAACAGCACACCGTTATTGGCGATGATGCCGACCGGATGACCGTGGATGCGGGCGAATCCGGTGACGAGCGTCTTGCCGTATTCGGACTTGAACTCGTGGAATCCTTCGCCACCGTCGACCAGCCGGTGGATGACCTCGCGCACGTCATACGGCGTGCGCAGATCGACCGGAACCACGTCGTACAGTTCGGATTCCGGCTTGGCGGTCGCGACGGTCGGCGTCACCGCCCACGGACTGGCCGGGCGCGGGCCGAGCGTCGCCACGATGCGGCGCACGATGCGCAGCGCGTCCTGGTCGTCCTCGGCCAGATGATCGGTGACTCCCGAAGTGCGCGAATGCAATTCGCCGCCGCCGAGCTCCTCGGCGGTGACCACCTCGCCGGTCGCGGCCTTCACCAGCGGTGGTCCGCCGAGGAAGATCGTGCCCTGATTGCGCACGATCACCGCCTCGTCGCTCATCGCCGGTACGTAAGCCCCACCGGCGGTGCACGAACCGAGTACCGCCGCGATCTGCGGAATTCCCTTAGCGCTCATGGTCGCCTGGTTGTAGAAGATGCGCCCGAAATGCTCACGGTCCGGGAAGACCTCGTCCTGGCGCGGCAGGAACGCACCGCCGGAATCGACGAGATATACGCAGGGCAACTGATTCTGCACTGCGACCTCTTGGGCGCGCAGATGCTTCTTCACCGTCATCGGGTAGTAGGTGCCACCCTTGACCGTGGCGTCATTGGCCACGATGACGCACTCACGCCCGGAGATCCGGCCGATGCCCGTGATGATTCCGGCACCTGGACATTCGTCGTCGTACATGCCGGTCGCGGCCAGCGGCGAGAGCTCGAGAAATGGGCTGCCCGGGTCGAGCAGCTGATCCACCCGCTGCCGGGGGAGCAGCTTGCCGCGCGCCACATGCCGCTCGCGCGCCTTCGCTGGCCCGCCGAGCGCTGCGGCGGCCAGCCGGGCGCGCAGATCCGCCAGTAGCGCCCCATGTGCCGCGCGGTTGTCGACCCCGACCTGTTCGGTCACCGTCATCACGCCGTCCCGCCATCCAGTTAGTCGCCGATAACTGGAATTCAGGTTAATATTGATTAACCGAGATGTCCAGGTGTGCTGAAAGGAGCGCGTGTGACCAGCACCGACCCCGTCGCGCTCACCCGCAGGGAACAACTGAAGCTGCAGCGAAGGGCGCAACTGCTGGACGCGGGTGCCAGGCTCATCGCCGATCGTGGGTTCCTCGGCATGCGACTGGAAGACCTCGGCGCGGCCGTCGGGATCAGCGGGCCCGCGGTCTACCGGCACTTCCCGAATAAGGACGCGCTGCTGGTCGAACTGCTGGTCGGGGTCAGTCAGCGGCTGCTCGACGGTGGTAAGGCGGTGGTATCGCGGACCGGGTCGGCGCGGGAGGCGCTGGACGGGCTGGTCGATTTCCATCTGGACTTCGCGCTCGGCGAGCCCGAACTCATCCGGATCCAGGACCGCGACCTCGAGAATGTGCCAACCGGACCACGGCGCGAGCTGCGGCGCACCCAGCGCCAGTACGTCGAGATCTGGGTGGCGGTGCTGCGGGATTTGCATCCGGAGTTGCCGGAGGAGACCGCGCGGGTGCAGGCCCACGCGGGCTTCGGCCTGATGAACTCCACGCCGCACAGCGCCACCAATGCCACCGCCACCCGAGCCCGGCCGGTGCTGCGTCGCATGGCGCTGTCTGCGCTGGGTTGATCGATCGCCGCTTTTCAAGCCTCTGCCAGCCCCGACGGAGCGAGTCTTACGAGCGACCCGTTCGCGGCCCGCGAGGCACCAGGGGGCCGCGAACGGGTCGCGCCGCAGGCGCGGCAAATCCAACACAGCATCACCGGGCGGTCCACCCGCCGTCCATGGTGTAGGACGCGCCGGTGACCATGCCCGCATCGGATGAGGCGAGCCAACTCACCAGTGACGCCACCTCTTCCGGCTCCACGAGGCGCTTGATCGCGCTCTCGGTGAGCAGCACCCGCTCCAGCACCTCTTGCTCGTCGATACCGTGCGCCTTGGCCTGATCGGCAATCTGCTTGTCCACCAATGGCGTTCGGACATATCCGGGATTGACGCAATTGCTGGTGACGCCGTGGCGGCCGCCCTCGAGCGCGGTTACCTTGGACAGGCCCTCCAGTGCGTGCTTGGCCGTCACGTACGCGACCTTGTATTCGGACGCGCGCAACCCGTGCACCGAGGAGAGATTGATGATCCGGCCGAAGCCGCGCCGATACATCTGCGGCAGTGCCGCGCGGATGAGCAGGAACGGCGCTTCGACCATGAGGGTCATCAGGTTCCGGAATCGCTCCGGTGGGAAATCCTCGATCGGGTTGATGCTCTGCACACCGGCGTTGTTCACCAGGATATCGACGTCCAAGGTGAGCTTTTCCAGTGCCGCGACATCGAGAAGATCTACGGCCCAGGCTTTTCCGTCGATCTCACTCGCGAGAGCCTTCGCGCCTACGTCATCGATATCGGCGATGGTGACGGTGGCGCCGCGCGCCGCGAGTTCTCTGGCGCAGGCGGCGCCGATGCCGCTGGCACCGCCGGTGATCAGGGCCGAACGTCCGGTCAGTTCACTCATGTGAGCTCCGCTCGTAGGGTCTCGGCCTGCGCGACAGGCGCTGCCGGGGATTGTGCGGCAAGGGTTTCCGCGTCGGCGGTGTCGATGCTCTCCAGTGTTATGCCCTTCGTTTCCCGGGCGAACAGCACCGCGATCGCGGTAATCGCCGCGGCCGCGGCCAAATAGATAGCGATCGGTACCGCCGACTCGTAGGTATTGAGCAAGCGCACCGCGATGATCGGGGCGAGCGATCCGGCCACGATCGAGGTGACCTGATAACCGAGGGAGACACCGGAATACCGCATCCGGGTGGGGAACATCTCGGCCATGATCGCGGGCTGGCCCGCATACATGAAGGCATGGAATACCAGGCCGATAATGATCGCGGACATGATGATCGCGTTGTGGCCGCTGTCCATCATCGGGAAGGCGAAGAAGCCCCAGGTGCCCGCGGTGAGCGCGCCGACCAGATACACCGGCCGCCTGCCGAAGCGATCGGAGAGATTGCCCGCCAACGGAATCATGAAGAAATGCACGGCATGTGCGGCTAGCAGCCACCACAGGATGACCTTGGTGTCGACGTGCACATGCACCTTGAGATAGGTGATGGTGAAGGTGACCACCAGGTAGTAGAGGATGTTCTCGCCGAATCGCAGTCCCATGGCAGTGAATACGCCGCGCGGGTAGCGCCGCAGCACCTCGACGACACTGAGCGAATCGGCCTTGATCTGTTCGATTTCCTGCTGTGCCGCAACGAAAATGGGGGCGTCGGTGACCTTGGTGCGAATGTAGTAGCCGACCAGGACGACCACCGCGGACAGCCAGAACGCCACGCGCCAACCCCAACTCAGGAAGGCGGCGTCGGACAGTGTGGAAGTCAATGCCAGCAGCGCGACCGTCGCCAACATATTGCCAACCGGCACCCCGGCCTGCGGCCAGCTCGCCCAGAATCCGCGGCTCTTGTTCGGACTGTGTTCGGCCACGAGTAGTACCGCGCCACCCCATTCGCCACCGACCGCGAATCCCTGGATGAACCGCAGGACGACGAGCAAAGTCGGTGCCCAGTAACCGATTTGGGCGAAGGTCGGCAGACAGCCCATGAGGAAGGTCGCGGCACCGACCAGCACCAGGCTGAACTGCAGCAGCTTCTTACGGCCGTATTTGTCACCGAAATGTCCGAAGACGACGCCGCCCAACGGACGTGCGGCGAAACCGACGGCGTAGGTGATGAAAGCGGCGAGGATCGCGTCGAGATCACTAGTGCCCTTGGCGAAGAACACCTTGCTGAAAACGAGCGTCGCGGCCGTGCCGTAGAGGAAGAACTCGTACCACTCGACCACGGTGCCCGCCATGGACGCGGCCACCACCCGCCTCAGCCCGGCGGGTATCCCGCCGGGATCGTTCCCCGTCGGCCGCATTGCATCGCGCACGCTCATCGAACATCTCCTTCATGACCGGGGCCACATCCGACAAGAAGATGTGACGGCCCCCACATTTCATGGTCAGGACGAGTATTCGTGCAGATATCTTCGGCCGCAATGACCAGTTGTGCAGTGCGCATCTGCAAGAATGCAGATATGAGTCCGGCCGCCTCGGGTCCCAGCCGCCCCAGCGCGGATGATCTGCTGGTTCTGCTCGCCGTCGGGCGGTCCGGACGCTTCGTGTCGGCCGCCGAGGAACTCGGGATCAACCACACCACCATCTCGCGCCGCATTGCCGCACTGGAGCAGACGCTGGGTGGGCGGGTGCTCACCCGAGCGAGCGGCGGCTGGGAGCTGACCGATCTCGGCCGGGAGGCATTGGCGGCGGCCGAGGCGGTGGAATCGGCGGTCAAGTCACTGGCTACCGATGCCGACGGCACTCGGGTGCTCGAGGGTGTGGTTCGGATTTCGGCGACCGACGGATTCAGTGCCTATATGGCGGCACCGGCCGCCGCGGAGGTACAGCGGCGGCATCCGAAGATCTCCGTCGAGATCGTCGCGGCGACCCGGCGGGCCTCCCAGCAGCGGTCAGGTCTGGATATCGAGGTCGTGGTGGGCGAACCGCAAGTGCACCGCGCCAGGGCCCTTCGATTGGCCGACTACTGCCTCGGGCTCTACGGTTCGCGTGATTATCTCCGCGAACACGGAACACCCACGGCCATAGGGGATCTCGCGCGGCACTCGCTGGTCTATTTCATCGATTCCATGCTGCAAGTCGACGATTTGGACCTGGCATCCAGCTTCGCACCGGCCATGCGTGAATCCGTCACTTCCACCAATGTTTTCGTGCACGTCGAGGCGACCCGTGCCGCCGCGGGCCTCGGTTTACTGCCGTGTTTCATGGCCGATCGGCACGATGACTTGATCCGAGTGCTCCGCAAGGAAGTCTCCGTCCGACTCACCTATTGGCTCGTCACGCGCACCGAAACACTGCGCAGGCCCGAGGTAGCGGCGGTGGTCGACGCGATTCAGGTTCGGGTCCGGGAACAGCGGAATGTTCTACTCGGCCTCTCGGCGTAATCGATCAGCGCGCGCCTCGTTCGGCACCCTGATCGGCGCGGGCATCGACTTCCTCGCCGTAAGTGGACAGCCATTGATCGCCGCAGGGATCGCCCACTTCATCGGCCAGCCCCAGCGGCGGGTTTCAGCTGATTTGGGTGAGGGTGCCGTCGGTCATGTGGTGGATGGTGTTCATCTGGTGTAGGTGGGTTCGGTCGTGGGTTACCAGGAGGGTGGCGGCGTTGTGGGTGTGGACTACGGTGAGGATCAATTCGATTATGGCGGTGCCGCGTTCGGTGTCCAGGGCGCTGGTTGGTTCGTCGATCACCAGGAGGGATGGGGCGTTCATCAGGGCGCGGGCAATGTTGACGCGTTGGCGTTGGCCGCCGGAGAGTTGGGCGGGGCGTTTGGCGTGTTGGTCGGCCAGGCCGACCGAGTCGAGTAATTCCATTGCCTTGGTGCGGGTTTCGCGGCGTCGGGTGGGCGAGGTGAACCGGTGCTGGCCTAGGTGGGACATGGCCTCGAGTTGTTCGACGGCGGTCAGGGCGGGGATGAGGTTGGGTTGTTGGAAGACGATGCCGATGGACGATCGGCGCAGGGCGGCGGCTTCACGACGGGTGAGCTTTGCGAGATCGACTGTGCCGTCGGGTGTTTCGAGGGTTATGCGGCCGGAGTCGGGGCGGATCAAGGTGGAGATTACGGCGAGGAGGCTGGATTTTCCGGAGCCGGAGGGGCCGGTGATCGCGGCGATGGTGCCGCCGGTGACACGCAGGTTCACGTTGTCCAGTGCGGTGAGGCGGCCTGCGCCGTCCGGGTAGGTGAGCGTTGTTTCGCTGACGGTGAGAGCGGTTTGCGTCATGGTCGCGGTGGTCATGTGGGTCTCCGGAGGTCAGCGGGTGGTGCTGAGCGCGGTCAGCGGGTCGGTGGTGAACAGGAAGCGCAGCGCGAAGGCCGCGCCGAATAGACCGAGGACGATCAGGGCCGCCGCTGGGAACAGGGTTGTCGAAACGCTGAGTACGAATGGCAGCGCGTCGCCTATGAAAGTCGCTGCGGTGATGGTGATTCCGAGTCCGACAGCGACACCCGCGGTCAGCACGATCGCCGCTTGGGCCAGGGCGTCGCGGACCAGCGCGCCGGATGTCGCCCCGAGTGCTTTCAAGGTTGCGATATCGGGCGTGCGTTGCACCGTCCATACGGTGAAGAACGCGCCGATCACCAGGGCCGAGATGGCGAACAGCAACACCGTCATCAGTGTCAGCGAACCGTTTTCGGCTTTGTAGGAACTCAATGCCGACAGTGATCCGGAGACGCTGGTCGAGGTTGTATGCGCAGATGCGTTGGCGGAGGCGGTATTCGGGACGCCGGATACCGCGAGCACCGTGGCGGCGCCACCGCGCGGGCTTATCGATTGCCAGTCGGTGAGCGTCATCCAGACGACGGGGGTGTGGCTGTACCAGTCATCGCCGTGGACCGCGGCGACCCGGAAGGTGCCCGCCCCGAGCGTGACGGTGTCACCGGCGATGGCATCGAGGGCCTCGGCCGCGCCGGTACTGAGCACGACGCTGCCGGAATCGGTTGCGAAGCGGTTGCCGAATGCGGTTCCGGCGGTACCGAACAGCGCGACCTGGGCGGCTTTGGTCGGACCCTGACCCGATACCGCCCCCTCCGTCCTGCTGATGCCGATCGGGTCAACGGAGCCCGCGGCCGCCTGCCAGGTCTCGACTTGTTGCTCGGTCAGTGCGGAGGTTTCGAAGGAGGGATCCGCGCCGTCGTCGGCGAAAACAATGGCATCGGCGTGGATCGCCTCGATGGCCGAGATGTTCTGATGCGCGAGTCCGGCGGTGAGACCGCTGAGGAAACTCACCAGCAGCGCCACCAGGGTGACCACCAGCGTGATGAGCAGAAAGCGGCCGCGTGCGGCCCGCAGATCCCGGAGTGCGACGAACATGCCATCACCCTGCCGCGCGCCAGCGCCCGCGCCATCGCGCACGCGGAGGAATGCGCCCCGATCGAAGGTTGGTCGGTGTTTTACGCCTTTCGATGGATGCCGCCCGGATAGCCGCACATAAGCTGACAACGTGCATTCGTCGCCGCTGACCCCCGTCTTCACCGCGCTGCGGTTGGGGCTGCATGTGCTGGTGACGACGCTGGCCGTGGTGGTCGCGGTGCGTGCACTGCTGCCGGGCGCTGGACATCCGCTCGGCGTTGTCACGCTGACCGTGCTGTTCCTGGCCGTGTATTTCGCCGGTGCGCTGGTCGGCCGCCACCCGGCGGGCGTTCGCATCTGGCTGGCGGCGCTGACGGTGCTTTGGCTCGGTCTCGTGGTGCTCGCGCCCGATGCCGGATACCTCGCATTCGGTGTGTTCTTCCTCTACCTGCACCTGCTGCCGCGACCGTGGAGTCTGCTCGCGGTCGGTGCGGCCACCGTGCTGGCGGTGATCGGTTTCGGGGTGCATCGTGGCTGGTCGGTGGCGGGGGTGATCGGGCCGGTGCTCGGCGCGGCCGTGGCGGTCGGGATCGGGCTCGGCTACCAGGCGCTGTTCCGCGAATCCGCGGAACGTCAGCGGCTGATCGACGAATTGCTCAGTACCCGAGCGACTCTCGCGGAGCAGGAGCGCACGGCGGGCAAATTGGCCGAGCGTGAACGGCTGGCGCAGGAGATCCACGACACCGTCGCGCAGGGGTTGAGCAGCATCCAACTGCTGCTGCACGCCGCGGAACAGTCGGCACCGGATCACCCTGCGCTGCAACAGATTCGGCTGGCACGCGAGACCGCGGCGGAGAATCTGGCCGAAACCCGAAGGCTGATCGCGGAATTGACCCCGGTCGCGTTGGAGGGGCAGAGCCTCGCGCAGGCGCTCGAGCGCATCTGTCAACGCGCCCGGACTCCAGGGCTGCGCACCCAGATGGTCGTCGAGGGCGCCCCGGAGCGCCTGTCCATGCCCGTCGAGGCCGCACTGGTTCGGATCGCGCAGGGGGCGGTCTCGAACGTGCTGCGCCACGCGGGCGCGAGCCGGATGCGATTGACCCTGACCTACGCCGATTCCGATGTCTACCTCGACGTTGTCGACGACGGCATGGGCATCGATCCCGCTGTGCTCGACCGCCCCCCATCGGGCACCTTCGGGCTGGCCGCCATGCGCAGTCGCGTCGAACAGCAGGGTGGGACCATGGCGGTCGAATCCGAACCCGGCCACACCGCGGTCACCGTCTCATTTCCGCTGGAGCCCGCACCTACTGAATCCGCTTCCGGCGCAGCCGATCTGGAGACCCATCCATGATCCGCCTGCTGCTGGCCGACGACCACGCCATTGTGCGCGCGGGCCTGCGCGCACTACTGGAGAGCAATCCCGACATCACTGTCGTCGGCGACGCACCGACCGCCGAGGCTGCCGTCGCGTTCTGTAGCACCACTCCGGTCGATCTGGTGCTGATGGATCTCAGCTTCGGCCCCGGACGCTCCGGCGTCGATGCGGCCGCCGAATTGCGGGCGCTGCCACAGCCGCCCAATGTCCTGGTCGTCACCAACTACGACACCGACGCCGATATCCTCAGCGCCATCGAGGCCGGGGCATGCGGCTACATCCTCAAGGACACCCCGCCGGTGGAGCTGCTCGCGGCGGTGCGGTCGGCGGCCGCGGGGGAGAGTGTGCTGTCGCCCGCGGTGGCCTCGAAACTGATGATCCGCGTGCGCCGCGCCGACACCACCCTGAGCCCGCGCGAAATCGAGGTGCTGCGCCTAGTGGCCGACGGCAGCTCCAACCGCGAGATCGCCAAGGAACTATTCCTCAGCGAAACCACCGTCAAATCCCACCTCGTGCACATCTACGCCAAACTCGGCGTCCGCTCCCGCACCTCCGCCGTCGCCCGCGCCCGCGAACAAGGCGCCATCTAGCGAGCGCTCGAGATCAGGTGGAACTGGTGGCGCAGGCTTCGCGTTTTGCCGCCATGGTTTCCACGTGATCATCCGTTGAGCGCGGTGGCTAGGGTGGGGGCATGGGCTTACTTTCGGATCAGCGGGTGCGCGAGTTTTTGAGCCATGCGAAGCGGACCGCGAAGGTGGCGTTTGTGGCCGCTGATGGTCGGCCTGTGGTGACTCCGGTGTGGTTTGTGCTCGAGGGGGACGAGCTGGTCTTCAATACCGGCAAGGCGTCGGCCAAGGGGAAGGCCTTCGCCCGCGATCCGCGGATCGCGCTGGTGGTCGACCTCGAGGAAGCGCCGTACTCGTCGATTCAGATCCAGGGCACCGTGACCCTGTCCGAGGATCCGGACGAACTCCTGCGCACCGCCACCGAGATCGCCGGCCGCTATATGGGCGCGGACCGCGCCGAGGAATTCGGCAAGCGCAATGGCGTCCCGGGCGAACTGGTGGTCCGGGTGCACCCGTCGAAGGTGATCGCCCACTTCGACGCGACCGCCTAGTCCTAGACTCACCCGCATGACCGTGCACTTCATCGGGGCCGGGCCGGGCGCCGCGGACCTGCTGACCGTCCGCGCGGTCGAGCTGCTGCGCACCGCCCCGGTCTGTCTCTACGCGGGCACCTACCTGGACCCCGATGTGCTCGCGCACTGCGCTCCCGATACCGAGCTGATCGACACCCAACACCTGGACATCGACCAGATCACCGAGCACCTGGTGCGCGCGCATCGCTCGGGTAAGGACGTCGCCCGGCTCTGTTCCGGCGACCCCTCCATATATTCGGCCCTGACCGAGCAAACCCGCCGTCTCGATGCCGCGGACGTGCCATGGGACATCACCCCCGGTGTCCCCGCCTACGCCGCCGCGGCCGCCCTGCTCGGCAGCGAGTTGACCGTCCCCGAGGTGGTCCAGTCGGTGGTCCTCACCCGTACCCAGGCCCGCTCGACCGCGATGCCGGAGTCGGAGGCTCTCGCGAACTTCGCCAGGACCCGGGCCACCCTGGTGCTGCATCTGGCCATTACCCGAATCCGCCCGCTGGCGGCCGAGCTGATCCCGGCATACGGTGCCGATTGCCCGACCGCCGTGGTCTACCGGGCCAGCCAACCCGATCAGCTCGTCCTGCGCGGCACCCTCACCGATATCGCCGACCAGGTCGAATCCGCGGGTCTGCGCCAGGCCGCCGTCATTCTCGTCGGCCGCGCCCTCACCCCGAATCTGTCCTGCGCCCAGTCCCATCTCTATGACCCGGCCCGTGAGCGGCACCGACCTTCGCAAGCAGTGTGAGATCGGTGACAGGTATCCAGCAAACTTGCGATGATCCCACTGCCTGGGGTGATGTTTTCCAGCTATGGGAGCTGATTGGTCGGCTGGCGACGACGACGGTAGATTGTTTCGGTGATCTGCATTGAACTTCCCGGCGGAGCCGGTCGGTGGGTGGCGGGCATGGTCGTGCCCATGTAACAAGGTCGGCCTGGCGGGCAGATAGTGCCAATGAACATTTTTTTGCTTGATTGATGAGAACTGAACGCGGGAACACAGACGCCACGCTGGCATAGGTGCGCGTCCACATCCCGGTGTTCATCGGGGAGCGCTCGTGTGGTGTTCCGGAAGCGAGGTTACGGTTGGACCGGCTGGATTTCGGCGGAAACGGCGAAACTGGTGGCGAACGGGCGCACGCTGCCTCGAGGGAGTCGAGTGAGCCGTTCCCGCTGTCTCCGGCGCAGCTGGGTATCTGGTACGCCCAGCACGTCGACCCGCAGGTGCCGATCAACATCGCGCAGTACGTCGACCTGCACGGCGACCTCGATCTGGAGGTCCTGCGCGAGGCGCTGATCAGCTCCGGGCAGGAGCGTGGCTCCGGCATGCTCTGCATCACCGAGATCGATGGCCAGCCGTATCAGTGGATCGACTACACGATTCCGGACCGGGACAAGGTCTACTACGTCGACTTCCGCGGTGAGGCCGATCCTGAGGCCGCCGCGATGGCGTGGATGCGCGCCGAGTACAGCGCCCCGCTGGACCTGCTCGAAGATCGACTGCTGCGCTTCGCGGGCCTGCAGATCGGCGATCACCACTGGTACCTGTACCTGCGCGCGCACCACATCGTGCTGGACGGCTTCGGCGCGGTGACCAACCTGTCCAGGGTGGCCGAGTGGTACACCGCCCTGTTGAACGGGACCGAACCCGCACCGGCCAATGCCGCGCACTTGCGCACGCTCCTCGAGCAGGAGATGACCTACCGGGACAGCTCCCGGTTCCAGTCGGACAAGAAGTACTGGGCCGAGCGGGTCGCCGGTGTCGAGGACGGGACCAGCCTGGCGGGCCGGTCCGCGGGTCCGGCGCCGATCAACACCCTCAGCAGTGTGCTGCTCACGGATGAGCAGAACGCGGTGCTCGAAGCGGCTGTGGCGCGCCATGATTCGTCGCCCGCCGGGTTGCTGCTCGCCGCGTTCGCCGGATATCTGGCGCAGTGGACCGGCTCCGAGGACGTGATCCTGAGCCTGCCGGTGACCGCGCGGACCACCGCCGTGATGCGCCGCTCCGGCGGCGTCTCGTCGAATATCGTGCCGCTGCGGCTGCGGATCGGGCACGAGACCACCGTGGCGGATGTGCTCAAGCAAGTCCAGGTCGAGGTGACCGGCGCACTGCGACACCAGCGCTACCGGCACGAGGACATCCGCCGCGACGCGGCCGGTGACGGCGTGGTGACCAGGGAGTTCTTCGGTCCCTGGGTCAACATCATGCTGTTCCAGGACAAGATCAGCATGGGCTCGATGGTCGGCACCATGGTGGTGCTGTCCACCGGCAGCATCGAGGATCTCGGCGTCAACTTCTATCAGTCCGAGGGCGGTTCGCGCGCGCGCATCGACTTCGAGACGAACCCGAACCTGTACTCCGAGGCGGAGACGAAGCGTCAGCACGAACGCTTCCTCGAATTCTTCCAGCGCTTCCTGCGCGCCGAGGCGGATGCGCCGATCTGGGGCCTCGAGCTGACCACGGCGGCGGAGCGGGAGCTGACCGTCGCGGAGTGGAACGACTCCGAGCAGGACGTCCCGGAAACCACTCTGTCGACCTTGCTGGATGCGCAGATTCAGCTGACCCCGGACAATATCGCGCTCGAGTTCGAGGGCGCGCAGCTGACCTATGCGGAGTTCGCGGCACGGGTCAATCGCCTCGCCCGATTCCTGATCGCCGACGGTGTCGGCCCGGAATCCCTTGTCGCACTTGGTATGCGGCGTTCGCTGGAGCTCGTCGTCGGCATGCACGCGGTGCTCAAGGCGGGTGGCGCGTATGTGCCGATCGATCCGGATCATCCGGCCGAGCGCACCGCCTACATCCTCGAGTCCGCGGCACCGGTCTGTGTGTTGACGGTCTCCGGCGACGAACTCGAGCTGCCGGAATCGGTGCGCAGGGTGGAAATCGACACCCTCGACGTATCGGCGTACGACCATGCGCCAGTGGCGGATTCGGAGCGGCTGGCGCCGCTGCGTCCGGACAACACCGCCTACGTGATCTACACCTCGGGTTCGACCGGACGCCCGAAAGGTGTTGCGGTAACCCATCACGCGATCGTCAACCAGCAGCTGTGGATGCTCGACGAGTACCGCCTGACCGCCGACGACGTGTACCTGCAGAAGACCGCGACCACCTTCGACGTATCGCTGTGGGGTTACTTCCTGCCGCTGATGGTCGGCGCGAAACTTGTTGTCGCGACCCCGGACGGGCACCGCGATCCGCTGTATGTCGCGGAGATGATCGAGCGGCACGGCGTCACCGTCACCGATTTCGTGCCGTCCATGCTGACGGTCTTCGTCGCCCATGCCACCGCCGCCCAATGTGCCACGCTGCGTGCGGTTTTCGTGATCGGTGAGGCGCTGCCGCCGGAGACCGCCGCGGGTTTCCGCGCGATCACCTCGGCCGGACTGCACAACCTCTACGGCCCCACCGAGGCCGCGGTTTCGGTCACCTACTGGGAGGCCACCGCCGCCGACACCGTCACGGTGCCGATCGGTATTCCGGAGTGGAATGTCCAGGTCTATGTGCTGGATTCGCGGCTGCGCCCGGCGGCCGTCGGCGCACCGGGTGAGCTGTACCTGGGTGGGCGTCAGCTGGCGCGCGGTTACCGCGGTCGTCCGGATCTGACCTCGGATCGGTTCGTGGCCAACCCGTTCGGTACCGATGGCGAGCGCATGTACCGCACCGGTGACCTGGTGCGCTGGAATGTCGCGGGCACGCTGGAGTACATCGGCCGCACCGACTTCCAGGTGAAATTCCGCGGTCAGCGCATCGAGCTCGGTGAGATCGAGACTGATCTGCTCGCCCATCCGGTGGTCAGCCAAGCCGCGGTGCTGGTGGTCGATACCGCGACCGGTCAGCAGTTGGTCGCCTATGTCGTGCCCGCGCCGGGTCAGTCGATCGAACCGATCGAACTCACCCGGTTCGTCGCGGAGAAGCTGCCGAGCTACATGGTGCCCGCGGCGATCATGGTGCTGGACGCGTTCCCGCTCAACACTTCCGGCAAGCTGGATCGAAAGGCCCTGCCGGAGCCGGTATTCAGCGCGGACGCGGCCGAATTCCGCGCCCCGCGCACCCCGGCCGAGCAGATCGTCGCGGCGATCTTCGCCGATGTGCTCAGCCAGGAACGCATCGGCATCGATGACAACTTCTTCGATCTGGGCGGCAACTCGCTGGTCGCCACCCAGGTGGTCGCGCGGATCGGCGCGGCATTCGGCACCCGCATCGGGGTGCGCGCGCTGTTCGAGACCCCGACCGTGGCCGGTCTGGCCGCTCGCGCCGAATCGACCCCGCCTACCGAGCAGCCGCGTCCGGCTTTGGTGGCCAAGGAACTGCCTGAGCGGGTGCCGCTGTCGCTGGCACAACAGCGGATGTGGTTCATCAACCAATTCGACTCCACGGTGCCGACCTACAATCTGCCGTTCGTGGTGCGGTTGGGCGGTCACGTCGATTTCGATGCGATGCAGGCCGCGCTCACCGATGTGCTGACCCGCCAGGAATCGCTGCGCACCATTTTCCCCAACTCGGGTGACGGCGCCTATCAGCAGGTGTTGCCGATCGAGGAGGTCGACCTCGGGGTCGAGGTGCAGCCGCTCGAGGCGGCCGAATTGCTCGACGTGCTCACCGAATTCGCCTCCGCCGGCTTCGATGTCTCGACCGAGCTGCCCATTCGGGTGCGTCTGTATCAGATCGTCGGTGCGTCCTCCGATGACACCCCCGAGTACGCGCTCGCCTTCGTCGTGCACCACATCGCGGCGGACGGCTTCTCGTTCGGGCCGCTCGCGCGCGACGTCACCACCGCGTATCTGGCCCGCGCGGCCGGGCAAGCGCCCGCCTGGGCGCCACTGCCGGTGCAGTACCGGGACTACACCCTGTGGCAGCGCGAATTGCTCGGCGCCGAAAGCGATCCCGAGTCCATGGCCGCCCGCGAGATCGCCTATTGGCGCGACGCGCTGGCCGGACTGCCGGATCAGCTCGATCTGCCCACCGACCGGCAGCGGCCGCCGGTGCAGAGCTTCCGCGGCGCGCAGTTCGGTTTCGATATCGATGCCGAACTGCACACCCGGCTGAGCGCATTGGCCCGCGCCGAGGGCGCGACCCCGTTCATGGTGCTGCACGCCGCGCTCGCCCTGCTGCTTGCCCGGCTGTCCGGCACCACCGATATCGCCATCGGCACCCCGATCGCCGGACGTGGCGAACAGGCCCTCGACGACCTGATCGGCATGTTCGTCAATACGCTCGTGCTGCGCTCGGAGGTCGATCCGGGTGGGTCCTTCACCGAATTCCTCGGGCGCACCAGGGAAGTCGACCTCGCGGCGTTCGCATACAGCGACGTTCCGTTCGAACGTCTCGTCGAGGTGGTCAACCCGACCAGGTCGCAGGCGCGGCATCCGCTGTTCCAGGTGATGCTGTCGTTCCAGGAGATGTCGCACGGCACGCTGGAACTGCCCGGACTTTCGGTGTCGGCCGCCGAACTCGAAGTCCACATCGCCAAATTCGATCTGCTCTGGACGCTGACCGAACAGCGCGGCAACCAGGGTGAGCCCGCGGGCGTTTCGGTTGTCGTCTCCTACGCCACCGACCTGTTCGACGAGGCGACGGTGTCCTCGTTCGCCGATCGGCTGGTGCGGATTCTGCGCGGGATCACCGCGGATCCGGCGGCGATCGTCGGCGATATCGATCTGCTCGACGAGCGCGAGATCGAGCTGGCACGTGACGGCTGGCACGGCGCGCCGCGGGAGATCGAGGCCGTCGGGACGGTGAGCGATCTGTTCACCCGCCAGGTGGCCGCGACGCCGGATGCGATCGCCGTGGTCGACCGTTCCGTGGACGGCTTCACCCCGGCCATCGGAGCGTCGCTGGCCCACCCGTCGCCCGACCACCACCCCTCATCGAGTCGCTCCGCGACGCTGACATATGCGGAGTTCGGTTCCCGGGTGCATGCCCTCGCACGCTGGCTGATCCAGGCGGGCGTCGGTCCGGATGTTCCGGTCGCGCTCGGTATGCGGCGCTCGCTCGAGCTGATGATCGCGATCCACGCGGTACTCGAGGCCGGTGGCACCTATGTGCCGCTCGATCTCGATCAACCTGCCGAACGCATCGCCCATGTGCTCGATACCGCGGCACCGGCCTATGTGCTGACCACGTCGCGGGATCGGTTCGCACCGGAGGGGTTGGCGTCGATCGTCGTCGACGAGCTCGATCTGTCCGGAATCTCCGATGCCCCGGTGACCGATGCCGAGCGCATCTCGCCGTTGCGCCCTGAGCATCTGGCGTATGCGATCTTCACCTCCGGCTCCACCGGTCGCCCGAAGGGCGTCGGCGTATCGCATGCCGCGCTGGTGCACCAGATGCGCTGGCTCATCAGCGAATTCGGCATCGGCGCCGACGACGTCGCGCTGTACAAGACACCGGCCACCTTCGACGCGTCGGTGTGGGAGCCGTTGGCGCCCTTGCTGACCGGCGGCCGGACCGTGATCGCCACCCACGACGGTTACCGCGACACCCAATATCTGACCGAGGTCATCGCCGCCGAGCAGGTCACCGTGACCTCGTTCGTGCCGTCGCTGCTGACCGTCTTCGCCGGAACCGTCGATCCGGCGGCGCTGAGCTCGGTGCGCATGCTGCTGGTCGGCGGTGAGGCATTCACCGGTGAGGCGGTCGAGGCGTTCCGCAAGCTCGGTCGCCCCGATATCACCCTGATAAACCTTTACGGCCCAACGGAATTCACTGTCAACGCCACCCATGCGGTCGCCGATGAGGTGGTGCGCGGCGCGGTGCCGATCGGTGCGCCGGTCTGGAACACCCAGGCGTACGTCCTGGACGCGCGGCTGCATCCGGTGCCGCCGGGTGTCGCGGGTGAGCTGTATCTGTCGGGTCCCCAGCTGGCGCGCGGCTATCTCACCCGGCCGGATATGACGGCCGACCGTTTCGTCGCGAATCCGTTCGGCCCCAGCGGTTCTCGCATGTACCGCACCGGCGACCTGGTGACCCGTGATGCCGCGGGACAGATCGTCTACAGCGGTCGTACCGACTTCCAGGTGAAACTGCGCGGCGTCCGGATCGAGCTCGGCGAGATCGAATCCGCCTTGCGCGCCCATCCTTCGGTGGCGCAGGCGGTCGCGCTGGTCCGTTCCGACAGTCGCCTCGGCGACCAGTTGGTCGCCTATGTGGTGCCGTCCGAGGCCGAGCCGGAGGCCGGATTCGATGCCGTGCTGCGCACGCATCTGTCCGCCATGGTGCCCACCTATATGGTGCCCGCGGCGTTCGTGACGCTCGATGCCATGCCGCTCAATGCGAACGGCAAGCTCGATCGGCGCGCCCTGCCCAAGCCGGTCTTCGAGGTGCACACCTTCCGTGCGCCGAGCACGCCCATCGAGGAGATCGTCGCCCAGGTCTTCGGCGAGGTGCTCGACCTGCCCCGGGTCGGTGTGGACGACGACTTCTTCGACCTCGGCGGCAACTCGCTGATCGCCACCCAGGTCGCCTCGCGCATCGGCAACGCACTCGATACCCGGGTGCCGGTGCGGATGGTGTTCGAGGCCTCCACCGTGGCCGCGCTGGCGGCCCGGGTGGAATCGCACGCCGGTGCCGGGGCCCGCAGTGCGCTGGTCGCACGGGAACGGCCCGAGGAGGTGCCGCTCTCGCTCGCACAGCAGCGCATGTGGTTCCTCAACCGCTTCGATACCGCCTCCGCGGTCAACAACATTCCGGTCGCCATCCGGCTCTCCGGTGATCTCGACGTCGCCGCACTGCAGGTCGCGGTGATCGACGTGATCGACCGGCACGAATCGCTGCGCACCGTCTTCCCGGAGACCAAGAACGGCCCGGTTCAGGTCGTGCTGGACGCGGCGCAGATCGTGCCCGACCTGACCCCGTACCGGGTCACCGAGGAGACCCTGGTCGAGCATCTGATCGACCTGGCCTCCATGGCCTTCGACGTCACCGACGAAGTGCCGCTGCACGCAAGGCTTTTCGAGATCAGCGAATCCGAGTTCGTACTCGGCATGGTGGTGCACCACATTTCGGCCGACGGTTGGTCGATGGGACCGCTGGCGCGCGATGTCATGGTGGCGTACGCCGCGCGCACCTCGTGGGAGTCGCCCGCCTGGGCGGCGCTACCGGTGCAATACGCGGACTACGCGCTGTGGCAGCGCGAGGTGCTCGGCTCCGAGGACGATCCGACTTCGCTGATCTCCAGCCAGATCCGGTACTGGACCGAACAACTCGCCGATCTGCCCGACGAATTGGTGCTGCCGTCGGACCGCCCCCGTCCGGCGATCGCCTCCTACCGCGGCGGCACCTACGCCTTCGTGATCTCCGCCGAGACTCAGCGCGCGCTGATAGATCTGGGTCGCAAGCACAATTCGTCGCTGTTCATGGTCATGCACAGCGCGCTCGCCGTGCTGCTGGCGCGGGCCAGTGGTACCAGCGATATCGCCATCGGTACTCCGGCCGCCGGTCGTGGTGAGGCCGCGCTGGACGACCTGATCGGCATGTTCGTCAATACGCTGGTATTGCGCACCGATGTCGCGGGCTCGGCGAGTTTCGCCGATCTGCTCGCCCTGGCCAGGGAGACCGATCTGCAGGCGTTCGCGCACGCGGATCTGCCGTTCGAGCGCCTGGTGGAAATCCTCAACCCGGCCCGCTCGCAGGCGCGCAATCCGCTGTTCCAGGTGATGCTGGCGTTCCAGAACGTCAAGCAGGCCAACCTCGAACTGCCCGGACTCTCGGTCAACGGCATCGATTACGACGCGCGGCTGGCCAAATTCGATCTGCAGCTGACCCTGCAGGAGACCCAGGAATCGGGCGAGGCCGCCGGTATGTCGGCCGAAATCTCCTATGCCCTCGATCTTTTCGACGAGGACACGGTGGCGGCCTTCGCGCGGCGCCTCGATCGGATCCTGGCGGCCATCATCGCCGATCCGACCGTGCCGGTCGGCGATATCCCGCTGCTCGACGATCAGGAAACCGCGCTCGCGGTGGTCGGCTGGAACGACACCAGGCACGATTTGCTGCCGCGTCGTCAGCCCGGCCGTACCCCGCGTCGTTCCGGTATTCGCCAGAGCGGCGGGCTCACCCTGGTGGCCGAGTTCGCCGCGCAGGCCGCCGCCACGCCGGATGCGGTCGCGATCGTGGATCCGTCCACCGGCACTTCGCTCACCTATGCCGAATTCGGTGCGCGGGTGCACCGTTTGGCGCGGCGGTTGATCGAGGCGGGCGTCGGCCCGGAAAAGCTTGTCGCCCTTGGTCTGCGGCGTTCGGTCGACCTCGTGGTCGCGGCATACGCGGTGCAGGAGGCGGGTGGCGGCTATATGCCGCTGGACCTGGATCAGCCGACCGAGCGGATCAGCTATGTCCTCGAGTCGGCGGCACCGGTCTGTGTGCTGACGACTTCGCGGGACAACTTCGAAAGCGGCGGGCTGCCCACGCTTTCCATCGACGAGCTCGAGCTGTCCGAGTACTCGGACGCGCCGGTCACCGATGCGGAGCGGATTGCGCCGCTGCGGTCGGAGAACGCCGCGTATGTGATCTTCACCTCCGGTTCGACGGGTCGGCCGAAGGGTGTGGCGGTGCCGCATGCGGCTGTCGTCAACCAGATTCGTTGGATCACTGGTGAATACGGCATCGGTGCCGATGATGTGGTGTTGTTCAAGACCCCGGCCACCTTCGATGTGTCGGTGTGGGAAGTGTTCGGCCCGTTGAGCACGGGTGGCCGGATCGTGGTCGCGAGCCCGGACGGCCATCGCGATCCGCAGTACCTGGCCGACGTGATCGCGGCCGAGCGGGTCACCATGACCTCGTTCGTGCCTTCGATGCTGACCGTTTTCGCGGGCAGTGTGGACGCCGCCGGTGGTGCGGCATTGGAGTCGTTGCGCGCATTGCTGGTCGCCGGTGAGGCCTTCACCGGTGACACCGTTGCCGCGATTCGCAAGGTCAGCTCGGCCGAGCTCTACAACCTCTACGGACCGACCGAATTCGCGGTGCACGCGACGCACGGCCCGGTGGCGCAGGGTCTGGTCGGCGCGGTGCCGATCGGTCTGCCGGTCTGGAATGCCCAGGCGTATGTGCTCGATGCCCGGCTGCATCCGGTCGCGCCGGGTGTCGCGGGTGAGCTGTATCTGGCCGGTGCGCAGTTGGCGCGCGGCTACTTCGGCCGGACGGATCTGACCGCGGATCGTTTCGTGGCCAACCCGTTCGGCGCACCGGGCGCTCGGATGTACCGCACCGGCGACCTGGTGACCCGCAATGCCGACGGTGCGATCGTCTACCTCGGGCGCACCGACTTCCAGGTGAAGCTGCGCGGTCTGCGCATCGAGCTGGGGGAGATCGAAACCGCGCTGACCGCACACGATTCGGTGGCGCAGGCGGTCGCGCTGGTGCGCGCGGATGCGCGGACCGGCGATCAGCTGGTCGCCTATGTGGTGCCCGCCAATGGCGGCACGGTCGATGTCGACGAGCTGCGCGCGCACCTGACCGAGCAGCTTCCGTCGTATATGGTTCCCGCGGCGATCGTGGTGCTCGACGCCATGCCGTTGAACCCGAACGGCAAGCTCGATCGCCGCGCCCTGCCCGAACCCGTCTTCGAGGCCAAGGAATTCCGCGCACCGTCGACCCCGATCGAAGAGATCGTCGCCGACATTTTCAGCGATGTGCTCAGCCACGACCGCATCGGCATCGATGACAACTTCTTCGATCTCGGCGGCAACTCGCTGGTCGCCACCCAGGTGGTGGCTCGACTCGGTGCGGCACTGGACACCCAGGTTCCAGTGCGACTGCTGTTCGAGGCACCGACCGTCGCGGCACTCGCCGCGCGTATGGAGGCCAGCGCCGGGGCCGGTGCCCGCCAGGCGCTGACCGTGCGCCCACGGCCGGAATACCCGCCGCTGTCGCTGGCCCAGCAGCGGATGTGGTTCCTCAACCGCTTCGACGCCGATTCGGCCGCCGACAATATTCCGGCGGCGGTTCGGCTGCACGGACATCTCGATCTGCCCGCGCTGCGCGGCGCCATCGCCGATGTGATCACCCGGCACGAATCGCTGCGCACGATCTACCCGTCCCACGAGGGCGTGGCCTACCAGCAGGTGCTGCCGGCCGCGCAGGCGATCCCGGAACTGGAGATCGTTCCGGTCGCCGAAAGCGAATTGGGCAGTGCCCTTTACGAATTCATCGGTCGCGGTTTCGATATCACCACCGAATCCGTGGTGCGGATCCGGCTCTACCAGGTCGAGCGTGCGCCGCTGAGCAGCAAGAAGTGGCGCGACAACACGCAGCACCATGTGCTCGCGGTCGTCGTGCATCACATCGCGGCCGACGGCTTCTCGATGCGTCCGCTGGTCCGCGATCTGATGTCGGCCTATATCGCGCGCAGTTCGGAATCCGCGCCGGTTTGGCCGCCGCTCGCGGTGCAGTACGTGGATTACGCACTGTGGCAGCGCGAAACGCTCGGCTCCGAGGACGATCCGACCTCGCTGATCTCCGAACAGCTCGGCTACTGGCGCGAAACCCTGGCCGGACTGCCGGAGGAACTGCGCCTCTCGCCCAAGCCGCGGCCGGTCGTCGCGTCGTATCAGGCACACACGCACCGATTCCAGCTGCCCGGCGGGCTCGTGGAGGCACTCAACCGTGTCGCGCACGAGCACAACACCACGCTGTTCATGGTGGTGCACAGCGCATTCGC
Source organism: Nocardia sp. CA-135398 (assembly GCF_050955845.1). Taxonomy (NCBI): domain Bacteria; kingdom Bacillati; phylum Actinomycetota; class Actinomycetes; order Mycobacteriales; family Nocardiaceae; genus Nocardia; species Nocardia sp. CA-135398. The sequence goes on from NZ_CP192084.1 coordinate 1,155,620, forward strand.
GACCTTGCTCGCGCGCCTGAGCGGTTCGGACGACATCGCCATCGGCATCCCGGTGGCCGGTCGTGGCGAGCAGGTCCTCGACGATCTGGTCGGCATGTTCGTCAACACCCTGGTGCTGCGCACCCGGATCGATCCGACCGAGGCGTTCACCGATCTGCTCGCCCAGGTGCGCGAACGCGATCTGCAGGCCTTCGCGCACGCCGACGTGCCGTTCGAGCGGTTGGTCGAGGTGCTCAACCCGGCCCGTTCGCAGGCGCGCCATCCGCTGTTCCAGGTGATGCTGTCGTTCCAGAACCTCGGACGCACCTCGCTGGAACTGCCCGGCCTCGCGGTTTCCGAGCTCGGCATCGACCCGCCGACCGCCAAGGTCGACCTGCAGCTCACCCTGAGCGAGGGCGCGGAATCGGAGATGGCCGCCGAACTCGTCTATGCCACCGACCTTTTCGACGATCGCTTCGCGAGCGCCTTCGCCGAGCGGTTCGTTCGGGTGTTGCGCGGTATCACCGCGACACCGGCGATCGTGGTCGGCGATATCGATCTGCTCGACGACGCCGAGCGGTCCCAGGTGCTGGACCGCTGGAACGAGACCGAATTCCCGGTGGACGCGGCGCTGACCTCACCGGTCGGCGATGCGGCCGCGACGCTGGTCTCGCTGTTCGAGGCGCAGGTGCTGCGCACGCCGGACGCGTACGCGGTCAGCTACGAGGGGACAACTCTGTCCTATGCCGAGTTCGCCGCCCGTGTACACCGTTTGGCGCGCTGGCTCAAGCAGAACGGCGTCGGCCCGGAATCGTATGTGGCGCTCGGCATGCGGCGCTCGATCGAGCTGGTTGTCGGCATGTACGCGATCAATGCCGCCGGTGGTGCTTATGTGCCGCTGGATCCGGATCATCCGGCCGAGCGCATCGATTACATCCTGGAGACCGCGCAACCGGTCTGCGTGCTGACCTCCGGTACCGATCTGGAGACCACGGTGTCGCGCCAGGTCCGGATTGATGAACTCGACCTGTCCGAGTTCTCGGACGAACCGCTGACCGACGCGGATCGGCATCGCCCGCTGCGTCCGGGCAATACCGCCTACGTGATCTTCACCTCGGGTTCGACCGGTCGGCCCAAGGGTGTCGCGGTCTCGCACGCCGCGATCGTCAACCGCCTGGTGTGGATGCACGCCGAATACGGTCTGTCCGCCGAAGACGTTGTGCTGCAGAAGACTCCGGCGACCTTCGACGTGTCGGTGTGGGAGTTCTTCTGGCCGTTGCAGGTCGGCGCCCGCCTGGTCGTCGCCAAGCCGGACGGCCACCGCGATCCGGCCTATATGGCGCGCCTGATCGTCGACGAGCAGGTCACCACGGTGCACTTCGTGCCGTCCATGCTCTCGGTATTCGTCGCCGAGGACCGCGCGGCCGAATGCACAAGTCTGCGCAATGTTTTCGCCTCCGGTGAGGCGCTGCCCGCGGTCGCCGCGCAGCGCCTGCGGCAGCTGACCGGCGCGCGGCTGCACAATCTGTACGGCCCGACCGAGGCCGCGGTCGACGTCACCTTCCACGAGGTGACCGACGCCGACATCAGCTCGGTGCCGATCGGTGCGCCGGTGTTCAACACCCAGGTGTACGTGCTGGATTCGCGGTTGCGGCCGGTGCCGGCTGGTGTCCCGGGAGAGCTGTATCTGGCGGGCGCGCAGTTGGCGCACGGTTATGTCGGCCGCCCGGACCTGACCACCGAGCGTTTCATCGCGAACCCGTTCGGCGACGCCCAGCGTATGTACCGCACCGGCGACCTCGTCATGTGGACGCCGCGCGGTGAACTGGAGTACCTGGGCCGCACCGACTTCCAAGTGAAGCTGCGCGGTCTGCGCATCGAACTCGGCGAGATCGAGTCGGCGCTCACCGCACAGGACGCGGTGGCGCAGGCGGTCGTGCTGGTGCACTCCGATGAGCGGACCGGCGATCAGCTGGTCGCCTACCTGGTCGCGAATCCGGACCGGGCCATCGAAATCGAGACCGTCAAGCACACCCTCGGTGCGCAGTTGCCCGCCTACATGGTGCCCACGGCGTACCTGGTGCTCGACGAGTTCCCGCTCAACGCCTCCGGCAAGCTGGATCGCAAGGCGCTGCCCGCACCGACGTTCGCGGCCAAGGTCTTCCGCGCCCCAACCACTCCGGTGGAGGAGATCGTCGCGGGCACCTTCGCGGAAGTGTTGGGTCTGCAGGGCGTCGGCCACGGCGTCGGTCTGGACGACGATTTCTTCGAACTCGGCGGCAACTCGCTGATCGCCACCCAGGTGGCGGCGCGACTCGGCGCGGCGCTGGATACCCACATCCCGGTGCGCGCGCTGTTCGAGGCCTCGAATGTCGCGGCACTGGCCGCACTGGTGGAATCGGCCGCTGGCGAGGGCGGGCGCGCTCCGCTGACCCCACAGCCGCGCCCCGAACTGGTCCCGCTATCGCTGGCCCAGCAGCGGATGTGGTTCCTCAACCGCTTCGATAACCGCACCGCGGTCAACAACATCCCGGTCGCCGTCCGGCTCACCGGCGAGGTCGATATCGTCGCGCTGAACGCCGCCATCGGCGATGTGCTGGCCAGGCACGAGGCGCTGCGCACCATCTACCCGGAGGTCGAAGGCACCGGTTACCAGCACGTGCTGCACACCGACGAGGTGCGCTCCGAGCTGGCGACCGAGGCGATCGCCCCCGGCGCGGTGCCCGCGCGCATCGTCGAGCTGGCGAGCGTGCACTTCGATGTGACCAGCGAGGTGCCGTTCCGGGCGAATCTGCTCAGCATCGATGAGCAGAACCATGTCGCGGTGCTCGTCATGCACCACATCAGTGGTGACGGTTTCTCGCTGCGTCCGCTGCTGCGTGACGTGGTGCTGGCCTACACCGAGCGCAGTCGCGGTGAGGTGCCCGCCTGGGCGCCGCTGGATGTCCAGTACGCCGACTACGCGCTGTGGCAGCGCGCGGTGCTCGGCAGCGAGGACGATCCGGAATCCGTCGCGGCACAGCAGCTCGCGTACTGGACCGAGCAGCTGGCCGATCTGCCCGATCAGATCGAACTTCCCGCCGACCGCTCGCGGCCCGAGGTCGCGTCCAATGCCGGTGGCACCCATGGCTTCTCGATCGATGCCGAATTGCACGCCGCACTGGCCGAACTCGCCCGCGCCCGCGGCGTCACGCTGTTCATGGTCATGCACGCGGCACTGGCGGCCTGGGCGGCCCGGCTGTCCAACAGCACCGATATCGCCATCGGCACCCCGATCGCGGGCCGCGGTGAACGCGCGCTCGACGATCTGGTCGGCATGTTCGTCAATACGCTGGTGCTGCGCAATGAGGTCGAGCCGAGCGCCAAGTTCAGCGATCTGCTGGCGCAGGTGCGCCGCACCGATCTCGCGGCCTTCGCCAATGCCGATGTGCCGTTCGAGCGGCTGGTGGATGTGCTCTGGGGACGGCAAGGCGGCGGAGCCGCCGGGGTGGGTAGACACAGCCCGGCGCGGTCGCAGGCGCACCACCCGCTGTTCCAGGTGGCGTTGACCTTCGAGGCCGCCTCGGCCGCGGATATGGGCACCGTGGCGCTGCCGGGTGTCGAGCTGTCGGTGGTCGAATTCGATCCCGGCACGGCCAAATTCGATGTGCAGCTGACCGTGGGCGAGACCGCCGACGGTGCACTCGGCTTGTCGTGGAACTACGCCACCGAACTGTTCGATCCGGAGACGGTGGCGTCGTTCGCCGATCGCCTGGTGCGGATTCTGCAGAGTGTGGTCGAGGATCCCGAGATCGTCATCGGCGATATCGATCTGCTCGGTGAGGCCGAGCGGCTCAATGTGTCGCAGCGCTGGGTGTCGTCCGGATTCGACAGCCTGGGCCCGGAGCCGGCAGCCCGGGTAACCACGGAGGGCGCCGGGAGCGCCGCGATCCGACACCGCACAGCGCGATTCAACGCACCAGGTACCACGCTGGTCGACCTGTTCGAGCAGGCGGTGGCGGCGCATCCGGACAATACGGCGGCCAAATTCGGCATCGAATCGCTGACCTACGCGGAGCTGGATCGGCGTGCGAATGTGTTGGCGCGCAGGCTGATCGCCGACGGCGCGGGTCCCGAATCGCTGGTCGCGGTGATCCTGCCGCGCTCGCTCGATCTGGTGGTCGCGCTGCTCGCGGTGGTGAAGACCGGCGCGGGCTATGTGCCGGTCGATCCGACCTACCCGGCCGAGCGCATCGCCTACGTGCTCGCGGATTCGCGCCCGACCAGCGTGATCCTCGATTCCACTGTCCAGGTGACGGTGCCCGACGAGCTGCCGACCGTGGTGCTCGACGGATTCGCGGTGGAGACCGGCAATGTCGAGGACGCCGACGACGCGCCGATCACCGACGCCGACCGTCTCGCGGCGCTCACTCCGGACAATGTCGCGTACGTGATCTACACCTCCGGCTCGACCGGCCGCCCGAAGGGCGTCGCGGTCGCGCACCGGAATGTGGTGCGGCTGTTCGCCAATACCGACCGCGACTTCGGCTTCGGCCCCCGCGATGTGTGGACGCTGTTCCACTCCTACGCCTTCGACTTCTCGGTGTGGGAGCTGTGGGGTCCGCTGCTGTTCGGCGGCACCCTGGTGGTCGTCGACTACTACACCTCGCGCTCGCCCGAACAGTTCCTGGAACTGCTGCGGGTGGAACAGGTCACGGTGCTCAACCAGACGCCGTCCGCGTTCTACCAACTGGCCGAGGCGGACCGCAATGCCGCACCGGACGCCAACCCGCTTGCCTTGCGCTACGTGGTGTTCGGCGGTGAAGCCCTGGAACTGCGTCGGCTCTCGGATTGGGTTGCCCGACACGGCGACGGCACCGATCGGCGCTCCGCCGCCCCGCTGCTGGTCAATATGTACGGCATCACCGAGACCACGGTGCACGTGTCCTACCGCGCGCTGGACGCCGCGACCATCGCCGCCGCCTCCGGCAGTGTGGTCGGTCGCGCCATCGCGGGTTTGCGCGTGTACGTCCTCGATAACCGGCTGCGGCCGGTTCCGGTCGGCGTCGCGGGCGAAATGTATGTCGCGGGACCGCAACTGGCCCGCGGCTACCTCGGCCGCCCGGACCTGACCACGACCCGCTTCGTCGCGAATCCGCTCGCCGACGCGGATGCCGCGGGTACCCGCCTGTACCGCTCCGGCGACCTCGCGCGCTGGAACCGCTTCGGCGAACTCGAATACCTCGGCCGCGCCGACGATCAGGTCAAGGTGCGCGGCTTCCGCATCGAACTCGGCGAGATCGAATCCGCCATACTGGCCCAGCCGGGCATTGCCCAGGCCGCGGTCATCGTGCGCGAGGACCAGCCGGGCGATCAGCGGATCGTGGCCTACGTGGTCGCCGAACCCGATGTGATCCCGGACCTGGATGTGGTGCGCAGCGGTGCGGCGGAACGACTTCCGTCCTACATGGTGCCGGCGGCGCTGGTGCGGCTCGAGTGGATTCCGTTGACCGTCAACGGCAAGCTGGACCGTCGCGCGCTGCCCGCGCCCGCGGTGCAGGCCAAGGCCTTCCGTGCCCCGGTGACACCGGTCCAGGAGACCGTCGCCGCGGTCTTCGCCGATGTGCTCGACCTGCCGAGGGTCGGTGTCGACGACGACTTCTTCGACCTCGGCGGCAACTCGCTCATCGCGACCAGGGTGGTATCCCGGATCGGCGCGGCGCTGGGCACCACCGTCCCGGTGCGCGCGCTGTTCGAGGCCTCCACCGTGGAAGCGCTCGCGGCCCGGGTGGAATCGCATGCCGATGGCGCCGCGCGCGCCCGGCTGGTGGCCCGTCCGCGCAAGGCCGACGAACTCGTGCCGCTGTCGTTCGCACAGCAGCGCATGTGGTTCCTGAACAAGTACGACACCGCATCCGCGGCCTACAACCTCCCCGTCGCCATCCGGCTGACCGGTGCGCTCGATATCGAGGCGCTGCGGCTGGCGGTGGCGGATGTGGTGCGCAGGCACGAATCGCTGCGCACCCGCTACCCGGAGCACGGCGGCACCCCGGTCCAGGTGATCGTGCCCGCCGACGCGATCGCGCTCGACCTGCAGCCGGTCTCGGTCGATCCGGCCGAGCTGACCGCGGTGGTGACCGAATTCGTGATGACCGGATTCGATGTGTCCGAACAGGTTCCGCTGCGGACCAGGCTCTTCGCCGCCGGTGTCGACGAGCATGTGCTGGTCGTCGTGGTACACCACATCGCGGCCGACGGCTTCTCCATCGGCCCGCTGACCCGCGACGTGATGCTGGCCTACACCGCGCGCGCCCAGGACGCCGCCCCCGGCTGGTCGCCGCTGCCGGTGCAATACGCCGACTTCGCCGTCTGGCAGCGTGAGGTCCTCGGCAGCGAGGACGATCCGGATTCGCTGATGGCGCGTCAGGTGGCGCATTGGCAGCGCGCACTCGACGGTGTCCCGGACGAGTTGCCGCTGCCCACCGACCGGCCGCGCCCGGCGATCGCCTCGCACCGCGGCGCGACGGTGCAGACCGAACTGTCCGCCGAACTGATCGCGGTACTGGAAGGTATTGCGCGCCAACGCGGTGCGTCGCTGTTCATGGTCATGCACAGCGCGCTGACGGTGCTGCTGGCCCGGCTGTCGGGCACCGACGATATCGCCGTCGGTTCGCCGATCGCGGGACGCGGTGAGCAGGCGCTCGACGATCTGGTCGGCATGTTCGTCAATACCCTCGTGCTGCGCACCGGCATCGATCAGTCGGAACCGTTCACGGCGCTGCTGGACCGGGTGCGCTCGACCGACCTGGATGCCTTCGGCAATGCCGACGTGCCGTTCGAACGGCTGGTGGAACTGCTCGCGCCGGAACGCTCGCAGGCGCGCAACCCGCTGTTCCAGGTGATGCTCGCATTCCAGAACCTGGAGCGCACCGCACTCGAATTGCCGGGTCTCTCGGTGTCCGCACTGGACCTCGACGAGAATGTGGCCCGCTTCGACCTGCAGTTCACGCTTTCCGAAACCGGTTCCGCCGGAATGACTTTGGCGCTCACCTACGCCACCGAGCTGTTCGACGAGTCGACCGCCGAGCTGATCACGCAGCGTTGGCGGCGGGTGCTGGAGGCCATTGCCGCCGACCCGACCGTCACGGTCGGCGCCATCGATGTGCTCGACGCGCAGGAGCGGGCCGATCTGATCGCCCGCACCGGTGCGCCGGCGGTGCCCGCGCGCACCCTGCCCGAGCTGCTGGCCGAGGCCGCCGCGATGGATCCGAAGGCGACCGCCGTGGTGTTCCAGGGGACACGTCTCTCTTATGGCGACCTCGACGAGCGGTCGAACCGGTTGGCGCGCTTGCTCATTGCCGAGGGCATCGGTACCGAGGATCTGGTCGCCGTCGGTGTGCCGCGGTCCGCGGATTCGGTCTTCGCCGCCTGGGCGGTATCGAAGACGGGTGCGGCATTCGTGCCGGTCGACCCGAACTACCCGGCCGAGCGCATCGCGCACATGGTCACCGATTCCGGTTCCCCGGTCGGCCTGACGGTCGCGGGGGTTCGCGACGGTCTGCCGGATTCGGTGCGCTGGCTGGTGCTCGACGAGCTCGACCTGGATGGATTCGACGGCGGTCCGATCACCGACGCCGACCGGGTCCGCCCGCTGCGTCCGGCGCATCCGGCCTATGTCATCTACACCTCGGGCTCCACCGGTGTGCCCAAGGGCGTGGTTGTCACCCATGCCGGTCTCGCGAACTTCAGCGTCGAGCAGATCGTCCGCTACGACCTCGATTCCGGTTCGCGCGCACTGCATTTCGCCTCGCCCAGCTTCGACGCCTCGATCCTGGAACTGCTGCTCGCGGTCGGCGCGGGCGGTGCGCTCGTGGTGACGCCGCCCGGCGTGTACGGCGGTGAGGAGCTGTCCGAGCTGATCCGCACCGAGCGGGTCACGCACGCGTTCATCACACCCGCCGCGCTGGCCACCTTCGATCCGAGCGGCCTGGACTCGCTGCGGGTGCTGGTCGCCGGTGGTGAGGCGGTTCCGGCGGATCTGGTCGCGAAGTGGGCGGTGCCGCTGGAGGACGGGTCCGTCCGCAGCTTCCACAATGGTTACGGTCCGACCGAGACCACCATCATGACCAATATCAGCGATCCGCTGGTGGCCGGTGACACCGTGGTGATCGGTGCGCCGATCCGCGGTATGCAGTCGCTGATCCTGGACGCCCAGCTCCGGCCGGTGCCGGTGGGTGTCGCGGGTGAGCTGTATCTGTCGGGCATCCAGCTGGCGCGCGGTTATCACGCCCGCGCCGGACTGAGCGCCGAACGCTTCGTGGCCAACCCGTATGTCGGGGGTGCGCGCATGTACCGCACCGGTGACGTGGTCCGCTGGACCCGCACGGGTGAGGTCGAATATGTGGGCCGCTCCGACTTCCAGGTCAAGGTGCGCGGCTTCCGCATCGAACTCGGTGAGATCGACGCGGCGCTGGCATCGCACGAGAGCGTCGACTTCGCGGTCACCATCGGCCACAAGAGCACCGCGGGCGCGACCTCGCTGGTGTCGTATGTGGTTGCGGCACCGGGCCGTTCGATCGATGTCGCCGAGCTGACCGCGCACGTCGAGGAACGCCTGCCCGCGTACATGGTGCCGTCCTCGGTGATGGTGATCGACCACATCCCGCTGACCCCGGTCGGCAAGCTGGACCGCAAGGCCCTGCCGGAGCCGGTCTTCGCGACCGAGGTGGTCTTCCGCGCACCGCGCACACCGATCGAGCACACCATTGCCGAGGTCTTCGCCGAGGTGCTCGGCGTCGAGCGCGTCGGTGTCGACGATTCGTTCTTCGCCCTCGGCGGCGACAGCATCGTGTCCATCCAGCTGGTTTCGCGGGCCAAGGCACGCGGTGTGGTCTTCAGCCCGCGGCACGTCTTCGAGCAGCGCACCGTCGCCGGACTCGCCGCGGTCGCCGAGACCGCCGACAGCACCGAAACCGCCGTCGAGGCGCTGGCCGAACTGCCCGGTGGCGGCATCGGCACCATGCCGCTGACCCCGGTGGTCCGGTTCATGGCGCAGCGGCACGGCTCGTTCAACCGGTTCAACCAGACCATGGCGCTCGAGCTGCCGGTCGGCATCGATCGCGTGGGCATCGCGAAAACCGTTGCCGCGGTGGTCGACCGCCACGACATGCTGCGGGCGCGGCTGTACCGCGAGGGTGCGGACTGGACCCTGGAAACCGTCGAGCCGGGCACCATCGATGTCGACGCGCTGATCGATCGCACCGAATTCGATGCGAATATCGACGATGCCGGACTGTTCGAAATCGCTTCCGCCGCACTGGATGCCGCGTTGGATCGACTCGATCCGGGCGCGGGCGTGGTGGTTCGGTTCGTGTGGCTGGAACCCTCGGACGGCAGCCGCGGCGGCCGCCTCATCGTGGCCGCGCATCACCTCGTGGTGGACGGTGTTTCCTGGCGCATCCTGGTGCCGGACTTCGTCGCCGCCTGGGGCCAGCTCACCGCGGGCCAGGAACCGCAGCTGGTCGCGCCCGCGACCTCGATGCGGGCCTGGGCGGACGCGCTGCGCCGCGAGGCCGAAAGTGCCGAGCGGGTGGCCGAACTGGACTACTGGCGTTCGGTGGTCGGCACCGCGGATCCGCTGCTGACCGAGCGTGCGCTGGATCCGACCGTGGATACCTCGGGCGCCATCGAGAAGCTGCAGGTCGAGGTGTCCGCCGAGGTCACCAAGGCGCTGCTGACCACCGTGCCCGCGCTGTTCCACGGCGGCGTCAACGACGGTCTGCTCACCGCGCTCGCGCTGGCGACCGCGAAGTGGCGGGCGGGCCGCACCACCGCCCGTCCCGACGATGCGCTGCTGATCCGCCTGGAGGGCCACGGCCGCGAAGAGGGCGTCGTGCCCGGCGCGGATCTCTCCCGCACGGTCGGCTGGTTCACCGCGATCTTCCCGGTCCGCTTCGACCTGTCCGGTATCGATATCGATGCCGCGCTGGCCGGTGGTCCCGCGCTCGGCAAGGCCGTCAAGGCGGTCAAGGAGCAGCTGCTCGCGGTGCCGGACAAGGGCATCGGCTACGGCCTGCTGCGCTACATGAACGAGGCGACCGCATCGGAACTGCCCGTCGAACAGCCGGGCCAGGTGAGCTTCAACTACCTGGGCCGCGTCTCCGAGGGCGATGTGCCCGAGGCGCTGCGCGGCTTCGGCTGGATCCCGGCTGCCGAACTCGGCGCGCTCGGCGGGGCCTACGACGCGGATATGCCCGCGATGGCGCCGCTGGATATCAATGCCATCGTGGTCGGCGACAAGCTGACCGCCAATATCGGCTACCCGAGCACTCTGCTCGATGCCGCGCAGGTCCGCGAATTCGGCGAACTGTGGACCACCGCACTGGAAGCGGTTGCCCGGCACGCCAATTCGAACGGCGCGGGCGGGCACACACCGTCCGACTTCACCCTGGTGCGCTCGACCCAGCGCGATATCGACAACTGGGAGCAGCGCTTCCCGGCACTGGCCGATATCTGGCCGCTGTCCGCACTGCAGGCGGGTCTGCTGTTCCATGCGCGCCTGGCCGCCACCTCGGTGGACGTCTACACCGCCCAGGCCGTGCTGACGCTGACCGGCCGGGTGGATCCGACCCGATTGCGTTCGGCCGCACAGGCTCTGGTGGACCGCTACGAGAATCTGCGCACCGCATTCGTCACCGATAACGACGGCAACCCGGTGCAGGTCGTGCTCGACAGCGCCCGCGTGGCCTGGGCCGAGCACGACCGGATCGAGTCCGGCGAGGCCGCCGATATCATCGCCGCCGATCGCATGCAGCGCTTCGATCTGACCGAGCCGCCGCTGATCCGCTTCACGCTGATCCAAATCGACACAGACCGTTGGCAGTTCGTGGTCTCCAACCACCACATCCTGCTCGACGGCTGGTCCATGCCGCTGCTCATGCGGGATCTGCTGGTGCTGTACGCGGCGCACGCCGATGCCAATGTGCTGCCCGCGGCGCGCTCCTACCGGCACTTCCTGGAATGGACCCGGCAGCAGGATCACGCGGCCTCGGTGGCCGCGTGGAGCACAGCACTGCGCGGTGTCAGCGAACCGACGCTGCTGTCGCGTCCGGATGCCGGGCGCGAGATCACCGCGCTGTCCGGCGAATACTTCTTCGAGCTGGACGAGCAGGCGACCGCGCGACTCACCGCACTGGCGGCCTCGCTCGGCGTCACGCCGAATACCGTGCTGCAGGTCGCCTGGGGCATCCTGATCGGCCGGATGACCAGCCGTGACGATGTGCTGTTCGGTACCACGGTGTCCGGCCGTCCGGCACAGCTGTCCGGCGTCGAATCGATGGTCGGTCTGTTCATCAACACCGTTCCGGTGCGGGTGCGTTTCGATCCGTCGGAATCGGTGGAGCAGCTGCTCACCCGGACCCAGGGCGAGCAGGCGGATCTGCTCGACCATCATTACGTGGGTCTGGCCGATATCCAGTCCGCCGCCGGTATCGGCGGTCTGTTCGACACCCTGGTGGTCTTCGAGTCCTACCCGGTCGATGCCGAGGGCATCCGGGCGCAGGCCGCCGATATCGATGGCATGGCCGTGGTCGATATGCAGGCCGCCGATGCCACGCACTATCCGCTGACCTTGATCGCGCAGCTGGACTCCCAGCTGCGGATCCGCGCGGGCTACCTGCGCGACCTGTTCGACGAGCCGACGGTGCGCCGCATCGCCGATCGCCTGGTGCGGGTGCTCGCCGCGATCACCACCGAACCGGCCGCGCCGGTCGGTGATATCGAACTGCTCGATACCGCCGAGCGCGAGCTCGTGGTGTCGGGTTGGAACGACACCGCACACCAGGTCGACGAGGCGGCCACGCTGGTCTCGATGTTCGAGACCCAGCTCGCCGCGACCCCGGACGCGACCGCGCTGACGTTCGAGGGGACAAGTCTGACCTACGCCGAGTTCGGCGCCCGGGTCTACAGCCTGGCGCGCTGGCTCATCGAACGCGGTGTCGGCCCGGAATCGTACGTGGCCCTCGGTATGCGGCGCTCCATCGATCTGGTGGTCGGCATGTACGCGGTGGCCGTGGCCGGTGGCGCGTATGTGCCGCTGGATCCGGATCATCCGGCCGAGCGCACGGAATACATTCTGGCCACCGCCGATCCGGTCTGCGTGCTGACCTCAGGCGACGATCTGAAGATCGATACCGCTCAGGTGCGCATCGATCTGCTCGACCTGTTCGGGCTTTCGGACGAGCCGGTGGCCGAGGCGGAACGGCGTGCGCCGCTGCGCCCGTCGAATACCGCGTACGTGATCTTCACCTCGGGTTCGACCGGTCGTCCGAAGGGGGTGGCGGTCAGTCATGCCGCGATCGTGAACCGGCTGGTGTGGATGCAGTCGGCCTACGGGCTGACCAGCGCCGACGCCGTACTGCAGAAGACGCCGGCCACCTTCGACGTTTCGGTGTGGGAGTTCTTCTGGCCGTTGCAGATCGGCGCGCGACTGGTCATCGCGAAGCCGGACGGGCATCGCGATCCGGCCTACCTCGCCGAGATCATCACCGCCGAGCGGGTCACCGTCACCCACTTCGTGCCGTCCATGCTGTCGGTCTTCGTGGCCGATGCCGCCGCGGCGCGGTGTGATTCGCTGCGACTGGTCTTCGCCTCCGGTGAGGCGCTGCCGCCCAAGCCCGCGCATCGCCTGCGCGAGCTGACCGGTGCGGCACTGCACAACCTGTACGGCCCGACCGAGGCCGCGGTCGACGTCACCTTCCACGAGGTGGTCGCGACCGATACCGACACCGTGCCGATCGGTGCGCCGGTCTTCAATACCCAGGTGTACGTGCTGGATTCGCGACTGCGGCCGGTTCCGGTCGGTGTCGCGGGTGAGCTGTACCTCGCGGGCACCCAGCTGGCGCGCGGCTATGTCGCGCGTCCGGATCTGACCAGCGATCGGTTCGTCGCGAACCCGTTCGGCACCGACGGCGCGCGCATGTACCGCACCGGCGACCTGGTGGCCTGGACGGCCGACGGTGAGCTGGAGTACCTGGGCCGCACCGACTTCCAGGTGAAGCTGCGCGGTCTGCGCATCGAGCTCGGCGAGATCGAGCAGGCGCTCACCGCGCTGGACGAGATCGCCCAGGCTGTCGTCGTGGTGCGCGGTGATCAGCACACCGGCGACCAGCTCGTCGCGTATGTCATCGCGACGCCGAACATGCGGCTGGATATCGAGACGGTGCGCGAGGATCTGGCGCGGCAGTTGCCCGCGTACATGGTCCCGTCGGTGGTCATCGTGCTCGACGCCTTCCCGCTCAATGCCTCCGGCAAGCTGGATCGCAAGGCACTGCCCGCACCGGTGTTCGAGGCCGCGGTATTCCGCGCGCCGACCACCCCGGTGGAGGAGATCATCGCGGCCACCTACGCCGATGTGCTCGGCCTGGAGCGCGTCGGCCTCGACGACGACTTCTTCGCACTCGGCGGCAACTCGCTGAGCGCCACCCAGGTCGCCGCCCGGCTCTCGGCCGCACTGGATACCGATCTCGGTGTCCGCGAACTGTTCGAGGCGTCCACCGTGGCCGCGCTCGCGGCCCGCGCGGAGTCCCGTGCCGGTGCCGGTGGGCGCACGGCCCTGGTGCCGCAGCCGCGCCCCGAGCGGGTGCCGCTGTCACTGGCTCAGCAGCGCATGTGGTTCCTCAACCGCTTCGATCCGGAATCGGCCGTGGACAATATCCCGGCCGCGGTGCGGCTGTCGGGTCTGCTCGACCGGCAGGCACTGCAGATCGCGGTCGCCGATGTGCTGGCCCGCCACGAATCGCTGCGCACCTACTACCCCGAATACGACGGCACCGCCTACCAGCAGACCGTCTCCACCGCCCGGGTGATCCCGGATCTGACGCCGATCGATGTCACCGAGGCCGAACTGCCGCAGCGCGTCGCGGAGGTCATCATGACCGGCTTCGACGTCACTGCCGAAGTTCCGTTCCGGGCCAAACTGTTCGAGATCAGCCCGACCGAACATGTGCTGGCACTGGTGGTGCACCACATTTCGGCCGACGGCTTCTCGATGGGTCCGCTCACCCGCGATGTGATGACGGCCTACGCCGCGCGCGTCGACGGCGGCGAGCCCGCCTGGCGCCCGCTCGAGGTGCAGTACGCCGACTTCGCGCTGTGGCAGCGCGCGGTGCTCGGCGCCGAATCCGATCCGGAGTCGATCATCTCGGCGCAGATCGAGTTCTGGTCCAAGACCCTGCGCGGCCTGCCCGAACAGCTCGACTTGCCCGCCGACCGGCCGCGTCCGGCGGTGGCATCGGGTCGCGGTGCCACGCATGTGTTCGAAATCGATGCCGAAACCCACGGCAAGCTCACCGAACTCGCGCGCACGCGAGGTACGACGCTGTTCATGGTCGCGCACACCGCGCTGGCCGTGCTGCTGTCGCGGCTGTCCGGCGAGGAAGATATCGCGATCGGTACACCGATCGCCGGACGTGGTGAGCGTGCGCTCGACGATCTGATCGGCATGTTCGTCAACACGCTGGTGCTGCGGACCCCGATCGACGGCGAGGCCACCTTCACCGAACTGCTGCGCACCGTGCGCGCCATCGATATCGGCGCGTTCGGACATGCCGACCTGCCGTTCGAGCGGCTGGTGGAGATCCTGAACCCGGTCCGTTCGCAGGCTCGTCATCCGCTGTTCCAGGTGATGCTGTCGTTCCAGAACACCGGCCAGAACAGCCTGGAACTGCCCGGACTCACCGTCAGCGGTGTCGAGCTGCCGATCGATGTGGCCAAATTCGATCTGCAGTTGGTCCTTTCGGAGCAGACCGCGACCCCGATCAGCACCTCGAACGGCGCCGGTGCCGCGGTCGCACCGTCGGGCATCACGGCCGAATTGATCTACGCCACCGATCTTTTCGACGCCGACACCATGGCGGCATTCGGCCAGCGGTTCAACCGGCTGCTGCAGGCCGTTGCGGCCGAACCGGATCGGGCCATCGGCGATATCGACCTGCTCGATGCGGCCGAAGCCGAACTGGCACTGCGTGGTTGGAACGACACCGAGCGTGATCTCGGTACGGTCGGCACACTGGTCGACGAGTTCGCCAGGCAGGCGGCGGCGACGCCGGATGCGGTCGCGATCGTGGACCCGGCGACGGGTGCTTCGCAGACATATGCCGAATTCGGTGCTCGCGTGCACCGTTTGGCGCGCCGCCTCATCGCCGATGGGGTCGGCCCGGAAAGCCTGGTGGCCCTTGGTCTTCGCCGCTCGGTGGATCTCGTGGTCGCGGCGTACGCCGTGCAGGAGGCCGGTGCCGGTTATGTGCCGCTCGACCTCGATCAGCCCGCGGAGCGGATCGGCTATGTGCTCGACTCGGCCGCGCCCGCGTGCGTGCTGACCACCTCGCGAGACGACTTCGACGCCACCGGTCTGCCCACACTCGTCATCGATGACCTGGATCTGTCGGAGTACTCGGACGCTCCGGTGACCGATGCGGAGCGGACTGCACCGCTGCGGCCGAGCCATCCGGCCTATGTCATCTTCACCTCCGGTTCGACGGGTCGGCCGAAGGGTGTGGCGGTGCCGCATGCGGCTGTCGTCAACCAGATTCGTTGGATCACTGGTGAATACGGCATCGGTGCCGATGATGTGGTGTTGTTCAAGACCCCGGCCACCTTCGATGTGTCGGTGTGGGAACTGTTCGGCCCGTTGAGCACGGGTGGCCGGATCGTGGTCGCGAGCCCGGACGGCCATCGCGACCCGCAGTACCTGGCCGACGTGATCGCGGCCGAGCGGGTCACCATGACCTCGTTCGTGCCCTCGATGCTGAGTGTCTTCGCGGGCAGCGTCGACGCGGCCGTCGGCAGCGATGCGCTCGTATCGCTGCGCGCACTCCTCATCGCCGGTGAGGCCTTCACCGCCGATGCCGCGACCGCCATCCGTCGGGTCAGCTCGGCCGAGCTCTACAACCTGTACGGTCCAACCGAATTCACCGTGCACGCGACCCACGGCCCGGTGGCCGAGCGGGTCGACGGCGCGGTGCCGATCGGTCTGCCGGTGTGGAATTCGCAAGCGTACGTATTGGATTCGCGTCTGCATCCGGTCGCGCCTGGCGTCGCGGGTGAGCTGTATCTGGCCGGTGCGCAGTTGGCGCGCGGCTACTTCGGCCGGACGGATCTGACCGCGGACCGTTTCGTGGCCAACCCGTTCGGCGCACCGGGCGCTCGGATGTACCGCACCGGCGACCTGGTGACCCGCAATGCCGACGGTTCGATCGAATATCTCGGCCGCACCGACTTCCAGGTCAAGCTGCGCGGTCTGCGCATCGAGCTGGGGGAGATCGAAACCGCCCTCACCGCACACGATTCGGTGGCACAGGCCGTGGCACTGGTGCGTTCGGATGCCAGGACCGGCGATCAGCTGGTCGGTTACCTGGTGCCCGCGAACGGCGCCACCGTCGATGTCGACGAGCTGCGCAGGCACCTGAGCGCGCAACTGCCGTCGTACATGGTCCCCGCGGCGATCGTGGTGCTCGACGCCATGCCGCTCAACCCGAACGGCAAGCTCGACCGCCGCGCCCTGCCCGAACCCGCCTTCGAGGCCAAGGAATTCCGCGCACCGTCGACCCCGATCGAACAGATCGTCGCCGACACCTTCGCCGAGGTGCTCGGTCTGTCGAGCGCGGACGGCGCGCGTCCGGTCGGTCTCGACGACGACTTCTTCGACCTCGGCGGCAACTCACTGATCGCCACCCAGGTGGTCGCCCGCCTCGGCGCCGCACTCGACACCCGTATTCCGGTGCGGCTGCTGTTCGAGGCGCCGAATGTGGCCGCGCTCGCCGCCCGGGTGGAGGGACAGCAGGGCACCGGCGGACGTCGGGCACTGACGGCCGGACCACGCCCGGAACAGATTCCGCTCTCGCTGGCCCAGCAGCGGATGTGGTTCCTCAACCGTTTCGACAACCAGACCGCCGTCAACAACATCCCGCTGGCGGTCCGGCTCACCGGCGCACTCGACACGGATGCGTTGCGCATGGCCGTCGCCGATGTGATGGACCGGCACGAGGTGCTGCGCACCGTCTACCCGGAGACCGCCGACGGTCAGGGTGTGCAGGTCGTGCTGCCCACCGGTCAGGTCCACCTCGACCTGACCCCGGTCGTGGTGTCGGAGACCGATATTCGCGATCGGATCAGCGAACTGGTGCTGACCGGCTTCGACGTGACCGCGGCGGTTCCGGTGCGCGCCAAGCTGTTCCGGCTCGAGGCGCCGATGGACGGCTCGCTGCCCGATACCCACGTGCTGGTCTTCGTGGTGCACCACATCTCCGGTGACGGCTGGTCGGTGCGTCCGCTGGCCCGCGATGTGATGGTCGCCTACGCGGCCCGCAACCGCGGCGAATCGCCCGCATGGGCGCCGCTGCCGGTGCAATACGCCGATTTCGCGCTCTGGCAGCGCGACACCCTCGGCTCCGAGGACGATCCGGAATCGCTGATCGCCCAGCAGGTCGCGTACTGGTCGCGGAATCTGGCCGGACTGCCCGACCAGCTGGATCTGCCCTCGGATCGTTCGCGTCCGGCCGTCGCGTCCAACCGCGGTGATGTCTACGAATTCGGCATCGACGCGCAATTGCTGACCGAGCTCAACGCCCTGGCCCGCACGAACGGCGCGAGCCTGTTCATGGTGGTGCACGCGGCGTTCGCGGCACTGCTCGCGCGCCTGTCGGGCAGCGACGATATCGCCATCGGCACCGCGGTCGCGGGTCGTGGTGAGGCCGTACTCGACGATGCGATCGGCATGTTCGTCAATACCCTCGTGCTGCGCACGCCGATCGATTCCGGTGCGTCGTTCGCTGAACTGGTCGCGCGGGCCAGGGAAACCGATCTGGCCGCCTTCGGCCACGCCGACCTGCCGTTCGAGCGTCTGGTCGACATCCTCAACCCGGCCCGTTCGCAGGCGCGCCACCCGCTGTTCCAGGTGATGCTGTCGTTCCAGAACACCGGTGAGGCGTCGTTCGAACTGCCCGGTCTAGAGGTGGCCGGTGTGCCGCTCGATGTGGTGACCGCGAAGTTCGATCTGCACCTGAACCTCGCCGACCGGCTCGACGCGGCCGGGAACGCCGACGGCATGACCGCCGAATTCGCCTACGCGACGGATATGTTCGACGCGAAGACGATCGCCGGTGTCGCCCAGCGCCTGGTCCGGCTGCTGCATGCGGTGGTCGCGGATCCGGCCGTCGCGGTCGGTGATGTCGATCTGCTCGATGCCGCCGAACGCAGCCTGGTGCTCGAGAAGTGGAACCAGACGGCCTATGTCGTCGATGCCGAGGCCACCTTGGTCTCGATGTTCGAGGAGCAGGCGGCCCGGAGCCCGAAGTCGACCGCGCTCACCTTCGAGGGCACGAGTCTGTCCTATGCCGAATTCACCGCGCGGGTGAATCGCCTTGCCCGGCACCTGGTTTCGCTCGGCGTCGGACCCGATTCGATGGTCGCGCTCGGTATGCGCCGGTCCTTCGAGCTGGTGATCGGCATGTACGCGGTGAGCGTGGCCGGTGGCGCGTACGTGCCGCTGGATCCGGATCATCCGGCCGAGCGCACCCGGTATGTGCTCGACACCGCCGATCCGGTCTGTGTCCTGACCACGGCCGCCGACGAGTTCGACACGGGCATGACGCCGACGCTGGATATCTCGGCGCTGGATCTCTCGGAATACTCCGGTGAGCCGCTGATCGATGCCGAACGCCTTGCGCCGCTGCGGCCTTCGAATACCGCGTACGTGATCTTCACCTCGGGTTCGACCGGTCGTCCGAAGGGTGTGGCGGTCAGCCATGCCGCGATCGTCAACCGCCTGGTCTGGATGCAGGCCGAATACGGCCTGGATCGCGGCGATGTGGTGCTGCAGAAGACGCCCGCCACCTTCGATGTGTCGGTATGGGAATTCTGGTGGCCGCTGCAGGTCGGCGCGCGACTGGTCATCGCGAAGCCGGACGGGCATCGCGATCCGGCCTACCTGGCCCAGACCATCGCCGACGAGCAGGTCACCACGGTGCACTTCGTGCCGTCCATGCTGTCGGTCTTCGTGGCCGACGACCGTGCGGGCGAATGCTTCGACCTGCGCAATGTCTTCGCCTCCGGTGAGGCGCTGCCCGCGGTGACCGCACAGCGATTGCGCGAGCTGACCGGTGTCTGGCTGCACAACCTGTACGGGCCCACCGAGGCCGCGGTCGACGTCACCTATCACGAGGTGACCGACGCCGATACGGTCTCGGTCCCGATCGGTGCGCCGGTGTTCAACACCCAGGTGTACGTGCTGGATTCGCGGCTGCACCCGGTTCCGGTCGGGGTCGCGGGTGAGCTGTACCTCGCGGGCACCCAGTTGGCGCGCGGCTATGTGGCGCGTCCGGATCTGACCGCGGATCGCTTCGTGGCCAACCCGTTCGGCACCGGTGAACGCATGTACCGCACCGGTGACCTGGTCACCTGGACCGCCAACGGTGAGCTGGAGTACCTGGGCCGCACCGACTTCCAGGTGAAGCTGCGCGGTCTGCGCATCGAACTCGGCGAGATCGAATCGGCGCTCACCGCGCTGGAGACGATCGCGCAGGCGGCCGTGCTGGTCCGCTCCGACGACCGGCTCGGCGATCAGCTGGTCGCCTATGTGATCGCGGCGGCGGATCGTTCGATCGATATCGACCAGGTGCGCGCCGAACTCGCGGGCGACCTGCCCGCGTACATGGTGCCGACCGCCTTCGTCGTACTGGACGCCTTCCCACTCAATGCCTCCGGCAAGCTGGATCGCAAGGCACTGCCCGCGCCGGTATTCGAGGCCAAGGTGTTCCGCGCACCCTCCACCCCGATCGAGGAGATCGTGGCGGGCGTGTTCAGCGATGTGCTCGGCGTCGCACGTGCCGGCCTGGACGACGACTTCTTCGAACTCGGCGGCAACTCGCTGCTGGCCACTCAGGTGACCGCGCGCATCGGCGCGGCGCTGGATACCCAGCTCGCGGTCCGCGATCTGTTCGAGGCGTCGACGGTTGCGGCGTTGGCGGCCAAGGCCGAACACAATGCCGGATCCGGCCGCACCCGGCCGCGATTGGTCGCGGGGGAGCGCCCGGCCCGGATTCCGCTCTCGCCCGCGCAGCAGCGGTACTGGTTCCTCAACCAGTTCGACACCACCACCTCGGCCGTGGACAATATCCCGCTCGCGGTGCGGTTGTCCGGTGCGCTGGATGTGGCGGCGCTGGAGCAGGCGCTCGGCGATGTGTTCGCCAGGCACGAGGTGCTGCGCACCACCTACCCGAGTTCGGCCAGTGGCCCGCACCAGGTGATCCTGCCCGCCGACCAGGCCGTGCCGGAGCTGACCGTCACCGATATCTCGGAGTCGGACCTGGTCGCCGCGGTGATCGAATTCGCGCTCACCACCTTCGATGTCACCGTGCAGGTGCCGTTGAAGGTCGGGCTGTTCCGGCTCGCCGAACCTGAGCACGTGCTGGCCTTCACGGTGCACCATGTCGCGGCCGACGGTTCGTCGATGGGTCCGCTGGCCCGCGATGTCATGGCGGCGTATGTGGCACGGGCCCAGGGTGAGATCCCGCAGTGGCAGCCGCTGCCGGTGCAGTACGCCGACTACGCACTGTGGCAGCGCGCGGTGCTCGGTTCCGAGGACGATCCGGAATCGCTTGCGGCACAACAGGTCGCCTACTGGCAGTCCGCGCTCGCCGGTATGCCCGATCAGTTGGAGCTGCCCGCCGATCGGCCGCGCCCGCGCGCGCAGTCGTTCCAGGGCAAGGCGATCCGCTTCGAGATCGCACCGGACAAGCACGCCAAGCTGCACGAGCTGGCGCGGGCCAATAACGCCTCGCTGTTCATGGTCACGCATGCGGCGTTGGCCGTACTGCTCGCGCGACTGTCGGGTACCGACGACATCGCGGTCGGCACCCCGATCGCGGGCCGTGGTGAACGCGAACTCGACGATCTGATCGGCATGTTCGTCAACACCTTGGTGTTCCGGACGATCATCGAGCCCGGTGACACCTTCGCCGACCTGCTCGCCGACGTGCGCGAGCGGGACCTGGAGGCATTCGCCAACGCCGATGTGCCGTTCGAGCGGCTGGTCGAGGTGCTCAACCCGGAGCGTTCGACCGCGCGCAACCCGCTGTTCCAGGTCGGACTCTCGTTCCAGAATCTGGCCGAGACCACCTTCACCCTGCCCGGTCTGTCGGTCAGCGCGGTGAACTTCGATTCGCAGCTGGCCAAGACCGATCTGCACGTCACGCTGTACGACCGCTACGCCGAGGACGGCACGCCCGCCCAGATCGTGGCCGAATTCGGTTACGCCACCGACCTGTTCGACGAGACGACGGTGCAGGGCTTCGCCGACCGCTTCGAATTGGTGCTCGATGCCGTACTGACCGATCCGGGCGTGCCGGTCGGCGAGATCGATCTGCTCTCGCCCGCCGAGAACACGCGAATTCTGCGGACCTGGAACGACACCGCGCACTCGCTCGACATCGACGCCTCGACCACGCTGGTGTCGCTGCTGGATGCCACGGTCGCGGCGAACCCGGATGCGGTGGCGCTGGTAGCCGAGGACACGACGTTCACCTACGCCGAGTTGGACGCCGAGGCGAACCGCCTGGCGCGCCACCTGATCACGCTCGGTGTCGGGTCGGAGGACCGGGTGGCGCTGGCCATTCGGCGCTCGGTGGAGCTCGTGGTCGCGATGTACGCGGTGGCGAAGTCGGGTGCGGCGTATGTGCCGATCGATCCCGATCAGCCCGCCGAGCGCACCGACTACATCCTGCGCACCGCGGCACCGGTCCGCGTGCTGACCACCGGCCGCGATGGTTTCGACAGCGCCGTGACCGAAGTGCTGGCGATCGACGAGCTGGACCTGACCGGCGTCGCGGACGGTCCGATCTCCGACGGTGACCGACTGCGGCCGCTGGCGGCGGCCAACACCGCATACGTGATCTTCACGTCGGGTTCCACCGGTCAGCCGAAGGGCGTTGCGGTGCCGCATGCGGCGATCGTCAACCAACTGCTGTGGAAGACAGCCGAATTCGGCCTCGGCGCCGATGACGCGGTGCTGCTCAAGACCGCGGCCACCTTCGACCTGTCGGTCTGGGAGTTCTGGTCGGCGGCCGTCTGCGGTGGCCGGTTGGTCATCGCCGATGCCGATGGTCATCGCGATCCCGCCTACCTCAACGAGCTGATGCGCTCCACCGGCGTCACGACACTGCACGTGGTGCCGTCGATGCTGGACGCGCTGCTCACCGAATCGGGTCGTCGCCTGCCGCAGTCGCTGCGCCGGGTGCTGGCCATCGGTGAGGCGCTGCCCGCGACGACCGCGCAGCGCTTCCGGCGGGACAACGCGGCCGAGCTGTTCAACCTGTACGGCCCCACCGAAGCCGCGGTGTCGATCACGGCGCACACCGTCACCGACGCCGATACCGTTTCGGTGCCGATCGGTGCCCCGGAGTGGAACAGCCAGGTGTACGTGCTGGATTCGCGGTTGCGGCCGGTTCCGGTCGGTGTCTCCGGTGAGTTGTATCTGGCCGGCGCGCAGTTGGCGCGCGGTTACTTCGGGCGGGTCGACCTGACCGCGGATCGCTTCGTGGCCAACCCGTTCGGCACCGGCGAGCGCATGTATCGCACCGGTGACCTGGTGGCCTGGAACAGCGACGGCGGACTGGAGTATCGCGGACGCACCGACTTCCAGGTGAAGATCCGCGGTTTCCGGATCGAGCTCGGTGAGATCGAGGCGGCCCTGCTGCGCCAGCCAGAGGTTTCGGCCACCGCGGTGCTCGCACACACCGACCCGAATCTGGGTGACCGGCTGGTCGCCTACGTGGTGCCCGAATCCGGTGAGCTCGACAACGTGCGGCTGCAATCGGCGCTGGCCGCCGAGCTGCCGTCCTACATGGTGCCCTCGGTCTTCCTCACCCTCGATGCGCTGCCGTTGAACGCCAACGGCAAGCTGGATCGAAAGGCGTTGCCGGAGCCCACCTTCGAGAAGGCGGTCTTCCGGGCGCCGGTCACCCCGATCGAGGAGATCGTCGCGAATACCTTCGCCGAGGTGCTGCACCTCGGTTCCGGAGAGCAGGCGCAGCGGCTCGGCCTCGATGACGACTTCTTCGCCTGGGGCGGCAACTCGCTGCTCGCGACGCAGGTCGCGGCCCGCCTCGGCGCGGCGCTGAACACCCGCGTTCCGGTACGGCTGCTGTTCGAGGCGCCGACCGTCGGCGCACTGGCCATCCGGGTCGAGCAGCAGGCCGATGGACGCGGCCGGCACGCACTGGTCGCCGGTCCACGACCGGAACATATTCCGCTGTCGCTTGCCCAGCAGCGGATGTGGTTCCTCAACCGCTTCGACACCCAGTCCGCCGCTTACAACGTCCCGATCGCGGTGCGGTTGACCGGCGCGCTCGATGTGGCCGCACTGCGCGCCGCCATCGCGGATCTGGTGCGCAGGCACGAGGTCTTGCGCACCATCTACCCGGAGACCGAGTCGGGTGCGGTGCAGCTGATTCTGCCGGTGGGACAGGCGATTCCGGAGTTGGATGTCCGGACGGTCACGCCCGATCAGGTCGAATCCGCCGTGGTCGAGTTGATCTCGGCGCCGTTCGATGTCACCGCCGAGGTGCCGGTGCGGGTGCGGTTGTTCGAGATCGACACCGAGAGTTCGGCTCCCGAGTACGTGATCGCGATGGTCGTGCACCATATCGCCGGTGACGGCTCCTCGATGGGACCGCTGACGCGTGATCTGATGACGGCGTACGCGGCGCGCTCGGCCGGTGTCGCACCCAACTGGGCGCCGCTGGAAGTCCAGTACGCGGACTACAGCATCTGGCAGCGCGAGCTGCTCGGCAGCGAGGACGATCCGGATTCGCTGATGTCCAAGCAGGTCGCCTACTGGCGCACCGCGCTTGCCGATCTGCCGGAGCAGCTGGACCTGCCCGCCGATCGCCCGCGACCCGCGGTGCAGTCCTTCGCGGGTGGCACCGTCGAGGTGCGCATCGACGCCGACACCCACCGCGGCCTCAGCGGCGTGGCGCAGGCCGAGGGTGCGACGCTGTTCATGATCGTGCACACGGCGCTGGCCGTGCTGTTGTCCCGGCTGTCCGGCACGGACGACATCGCGATCGGTACGCCGATGGCTGGCCGCGGTGAGGCGGCGCTGAACGATCTGATCGGCACGTTCATCAACACGTTGGTGTTCCGTACCCGGCTGGATTCGGCCGAGCCGTTCGGGGATCTGCTCAGGCGTCAGCGCGAAACCGACATCCAGGCGTTCGCCAATGCCGATGTGCCGTTCGAGCGGTTGGTCGAGGTGCTGAACCCGGCGCGGTCGCAGGCCAGGCATCCGCTGTTCCAGGTGGGTCTGTCGTTCCAGAACCTGGCCCAGACCACCTTGGAATTGCCGGATCTCACGGTCTCCGGTGTGGATTTCGATACCCACATCTCCCAGTTCGATCTGCACCTGATTCTTTCGGACCTGTACGACGAGTCCGGAGCTCCCGCTGGCATCGCCGGTGTATTCACCTACGCCACCGACCTCTTCGACCGGAGCACGGTCCAAGGGTTCGCGGACCGGTTCACCAGGCTGCTCGGCGAGATCATCACCGCGCCGCGCGCGGCGGTCGGCGATCTCGAGCTGCTCACCTCGGTCGAGCGGGAACGGATGCTGGATGGCTGGAATGCCACCGCGCATCCGGTGGAACCCGAGCTGCTGCTCGACGGATACCGGCGCGCCGCCGCGGCGCACCCGGATGCCGTCGCGGTGGTATTCGAGGGCGCCGAGTGGACTTATCGCGAATTCGACAAGCGGGTGAACAAGCTTGCCCGCCTGTTGATTTCGCAAGGTGTCGGTGCCGAGTCGCTGGTCGGCCTCGCCGTGCGGCGGTCGTTGGATCTGGTTGTCGGCATGTACGCGATCGTCGCGGCCGGTGGCGCGTATGTGCCGCTGGATCCGGATCATCCGGCGGAGCGGATCGCGCACATCCTGGATACCGCCCAGCCCGCGTGCGTGGTCACCACCGCGGCCGACGCGGTGCCGGTCCCCGCGGATATCCCGGTGCTCGAACTGGATTCGCTGGAGCTGGACGGGTTCTCCGCCGCTCCGATCGAAGCCGGGGAGCTGCTGCGCCCGGTCACCCGGGACAACCCGGCTTACGTCATCTTCACCTCGGGTTCGACCGGTCGTCCGAAGGGCGTCGCGGTATCGCACGGGGCGATCAACAACCAGATCGAGTGGATGCTCGCGGAGTACCCGCTCGGTCCCGATGACGTGTACCTGCAGAAGACCGCGACCACGTTCGACGTGTCGCTGTGGGGCTACTTCATGCCGTTGCGCGCGGGCGCGAAGCTGGTGGTCGCCACCCACGACGGCCATCGCGACCCCGCCTACGTTGCGGATGCGATTGCGGCGCACGGGGTTACGGTCACCGACTTCGTGCCGTCCATGCTGACGGTGTTCGCCGCCCAGCTGGCCGCGGGTTCGCTGCCGACGCTGCGGGATGTATTCGTGATCGGTGAGGCGCTGCCGCCGGAGACGGTGACGGCGTGGCGGTCGGTTTCGGATGCGGTGCTGCACAACCTGTACGGGCCGACCGAGGCCGCGGTGTCGGTCACCTACTGGCCCGCGGGCGAGACGGATGTGCGCACCGTGCCGATCGGCTTGCCGCAGTGGAACACCCAGGTGTTCGTGCTGGATTCGCGGCTGCGGCCGGTGCCCGCCGGTGTGGCCGGCGAGCTCTACCTGGCTGGCGATCAGCTGGCCCGCGGATACGTCGCGCGGCCGGATCTGACCGCGGATCGCTTCGTGGCCAACCCGTTCGCGCCCGGTGCGCGGATGTACCGCACCGGCGACCTGGTGGTCTGGCGCGAACCCGCGGGTGCGGGCCAGCGCCTGGAATACCTGGGGCGCACCGACTTCCAGGTGAAGTTCCGCGGTCAGCGGATCGAGCTCGGCGAGATCGAGACGGCGCTGCTGGCACATGCCGCGGTGAGCCAGGCGGTGGCGCTGGTGGCCGCGTCGGCACTCGGCGACCAGTTGGTCGCGTATGTGGTTCCCGCGCCGGGGCAGTCGATCGACCAGCGGACACTGCTGGCCGAGGTGTCGGAGGTGCTTCCGGCCTATATGGTTCCGGCGGCCATCGTGGTGCTCGACGCCTTCCCGCTGAATTCCAGCGGCAAGCTCGATCGCAAGGCGCTGCCCGAACCGACCTTCAGCACTCGCGAATTCCGTGCCCCGGCAACGCCGGTGGAGGAGATCGTGGCGGGCGTCTTCGGCGATGTGCTCGGTATCGAGCGCGTCGGCGCCGACGACGACTTCTTCGCGCTCGGCGGCAACTCGCTGGTGGCCACCCAGGTGGTCGGTCGCCTGAGCGCCGCGATCGGCGGCCGGGTGCCCGTGCGCGCGCTGTTCGAGGCGCCGACCGTGGCGGGCCTGGCGGTGAAGCTGGAGCAGCTGTCCGGTGTCGGCGAGCGGCGGCCGCTGGTCGCCGGTCCTCGACCGGATCCGGTGCCGTTGTCGCTGGCACAGCAGCGGATGTGGTTCCTGAACCGCTTCGACACCGAGTCGGCGGCCTACAACCTGCCGATCGCGGTCCGGTTGACCGGTGCGCTGGATGTCGACGCGCTGCGGGCGGCCATGGCCGATCTGGTCGGCAGGCACGAGATTCTGCGGACGGTGTACCCGGAAACCGCGGGTTCCCCCGCGCAGGTGATTCTGCCGGTGGCGCAGGCTGTTCCGGCGTTGGAGCTGCGACCGATCGCGGCCGCCGAGCTGGAATCCACCGTGATCGCGGTGATGGCCGCGCCGTTCGACGTGACGGCCGAGGTGCCGGTGCGGGTCGAGCTGTTCCAGGTGACCGACGCTCCCGCCGAGGCGAACGAGTTCGTGCTGGTGCTCGTGGTGCACCACATCGCCGGTGACGGTTCGTCGATGGGCCCGCTGACCCGGGATCTGATGACGGCGTACGCGGCCCGCTCGGTCGGCGAGACGCCCACGTGGACGCCGCTGCCGGTGCAGTACGCGGACTACGCCATCTGGCAGCGCGAGCTGCTCGGCAGCGAGGACGATCCGGAATCGTTGGCGGCCAAGCAGATCGCCTACTGGCAGTCGGCGCTGGCCGATGTTCCGGATCAGCTGGATCTGCCCTCGGATCGTCCGCGCCCGGCCGTGCAGTCCTTCGCGGGCGGCAAGGTCGAGCTGAGCATCGACGCTGAGACGCACCGCGCGCTGGTCGCGCTGGCCCGCGCCGAGGGTGCGACGCTGTTCATGGTGGTGCACACCGCGTTCGCGGTTATGCTCTCGCGGCTCTCGGGCACCGATGACATCGCGATCGGCACACCGATGGCCGGTCGTGGTGAGGCCGTGCTCGACGATCTGATCGGCATGTTCGTGAACACCCTGGTGTTCCGTACCCAGCTGGATCGCGGCGAGCCGTTCACCGAGCTGCTCGGGCGTCAGCGCGAAACGGATATCCAGGCGTTCGCGCATGCGGATGTGCCGTTCGAGCGCTTGGTCGAGGTGCTGAACCCGGTGCGGTCGCAGGCGCGGCATCCGCTGTTCCAGGTGGGTCTGTCGTTCCAGAACCTGGCGCGGACCACGCTGGAACTGCCCGGACTCACGGTGGCCGGATTCGATATCGACACCCAGCTCTCGCAGTTCGATCTGCATCTGATCGTGGCGGACAGTTACGACGAGGACGGCACCGCGTCGGGTATCGGCGGGTACTTCACCTACGCCACCGACCTGTTCGACCCGGATACCGTCCGCGGCTTCGCCGATCGCTTCGCACGCGTGCTCGCCGAGATCATCGCGGCGCCGCGCGCGGCGGTCGGCGATCTCGAGATCATGGCCGCGGACGAACGCCGCGAACTGGTCTCCGGCCGGAATGCGACAGCGCGGCAGGTGGATTCGTTCGCGACGCTCGCCTCGCTGCTGGATCGAACCGTGGCGGCCACGCCGGATGCGGTGGCACTGGTCGGCGACGACGGCACCGCCATCACCTATGGCGAACTCGGCTCCCGGGTGAATCAGCTTGCCAGGCACCTGATTTCGCAGGGTGTCGGACCGGAGGCACGGGTGGCGCTCGCGCTGCGCCGCTCGGTGGACCTGGTGGTCGCGATGTACGCGGTCACCCAGGCCGGTGGCGCGTACGTGCCGCTGGATCCGGATCAGACGGGTGAGCGGACCGACTACATTCTCGAGACCGCTCGGCCACTGTGTGTGCTGACCAACGCCGACACCGATTTCCAGACCTCGGTGACCGACGTCGTTCGGATGGACGCACTCGCGGACATCGCGGACGCGCCGATCGCCGACGCGGAACGGATCGCGCCATTGCGCGCCGCGAACACGGCGTACGTGATCTTCACCTCGGGCTCCACCGGTCGCCCCAAGGGTGTCGCGGCGCCGCATGCGGCGATCGTCAACCAGTTGCTGTGGAAGACGAGCGAATTCGGCCTCGGCGCCGAGGACGCGGTGCTGCTGAAGACGGCCGCGACCTTCGACCTGTCGGTGTGGGAGTTCTGGTCGGCGGCGGTTTCCGGTGGCCGACTGGTCATCGCGTCCGCCGACGGACATCGCGATCCGAGCTACCTCAACACGCTGATGCGCGATACCGCCGTCACCACCTTGCATGTGGTGCCGTCGATGCTGGATGCCCTGCTGATCGAATCGGACGGACAGCTGCCCGAGTCGTTGCGCCGGGTGCTCGCCATCGGTGAGGCGCTGCCCGCGGCGACGGCGCAGCGGTTCCGTGAGTCGAACGCGGCCACCCTGTTCAACCTCTACGGCCCGACCGAGGCCGCGGTCTCGATCACCAACCACGAGGTGACCGATGCGGATACCGTCTCGGTGTCGATCGGTGCGCCGGAGTGGAACAGCCGGGTATACGTGCTGGATTCGCGGTTGCGTCCGGTGCCGGTGGGTGTTTCGGGTGAGTTGTATCTGGCCGGTGCGCAATTGGCGCGCGGCTACTTCGGGCGGGTCGATCTGACCGCGGAGCGGTTCGTGGCCGACCCGTTCGAATCCGGTGCTCGGATGTATCGCACCGGTGACCTGGTGGCCTGGAATGCCGCCGGTGAGCTGGAGTACCGCGGTCGTACCGACTTCCAGGTCAAGATCCGCGGTTTCCGCATCGAACTGGGCGAGATCGAGGCGGCCCTGCTTCGGCAGACCTCGATCAGTTCGGCCGCGGTGCTCGCGCATACCGATCCGGCACTCGGTGACCGCTTGGTCGCGTATGTGGTACCGACTACCGGTGAATTGGACAAGCGCGCGCTGCAGTCGGCGCTGGCCGCGGAGCTGCCGTCCTACATGGTGCCGAGTGCCTTCCTGGCGCTGGACGCCCTGCCGCTCAATGCGAATGGCAAGCTCGATCGAAAGGCCTTGCCGCAGCCCACCTTCGAACACGCCGCATTCCGCGCGCCGGTCACCCCGGTCGAGCAGATCGTGGCCGGTGTGTTCGCCGATGTGCTCGGCATCGAACGGATCGGCGCCGACGACGACTTCTTCGCACTCGGCGGTAACAGCATCCTGTCGATCCAGCTGGTATCGCGGGCGAAGGCGCTCGGTGTGGTGTTCTCCGTGCGCGATGTCTTCGATCGGCGCAGTGTCGCCGGACTCGCCGCCATCGCCAGCTCGGCCGCGGATCTGCGGCAGGCGACGATGGCCGAGCTGCCCGGCGGTGGCATCGGCGAGATCCCGCTGCCGCCGAGCATCGCCGCGGTGCTGGCGAACGGCGCGGCGTACCAGCGCTTCTCCTACGAGGCGGCGGTGGCACTGCCGAGCGAACTGGACGGGGATCGGCTGCGGGCGGCGGTCGCCGCCCTGGTCGACCGGCACGATGCGCTGCGCACTCGCTTGCGCTCGGTCGACGAGGCCTGGGAGTTCGAAGCGCTCGAGCGCGGTGCCATCGATATCGATGCGCTGGTGCGCGAGGTCGCCTTCGATACCGACCTCGACGACGACTACGGCTACGACGAGCTCATGCGGCTGGCCGACAACGAACGCGCGGCCGCCGCGGATCGCCTGGATCCGGCCAACGGTGTGATGGCGCAGTTCGTGCGCTGCACCGCCGACCGGCTCGACGGCGGTAACTTCCTGCTGGTCGTGGTGCACGGGTTCGCGGCCGATCCGAAGTCCCTCGGCGTCCTGACCGGCGAGCTGCTCGACCTGATCGCCGATGACCAGGTCGCGCTGCCGGAGGTCGGTACCTCGCTGCGGCGTTGGGCATACGGCCTGACCGAGCAGGCCAGCGGCCGCGCCGCCGAACTGCCGTTCTGGCAGGAGGTTTCGGCCACACCCGAGCCGCTGCTCGGCGCGCGGGCCTTCGATCCGGCGCTGGATACCGTCGCCACGGCGCGACGGGTTCGCATCGAGGTGCCGACGGATATCTCCGAGGTACTGCTCACCACGGTTCCGGCGCGGTTCCACGGCAGCGTGCCGGACGGGCTGCTGTCGGCCTTGGCCATGGCGCTGGTGCGTTGGCGCGGCGAGGAGCACGGGTCGGATGTGCTGATCCGGCTCGACGGTGACGGTCGGGTGGCCGTCGACGGTGCCGAATTGTCGCGCACCGTTGGTGCTTTCACCGCCGTCTATCCGGCCCGGCTCGCGCTGGGCGGCATCGATCTGGCCGAGGCGTTCGACGGCGGCGATGCCGCGGGTGCGCTCATCAAGTCGGTGAAGGAACAGCTGCTCGCGGTGCCGGATCAGGGCGTCGGCCACGGTCTGCTGCGGCTGCCGCTGGCGGGTCAGGTCGGCTTCCGGTACCAGGAAGCGGCGATCAAGACCGAGCGGGATGCCGCCATGCCCGCGAACGGGCCGCTCGATATCGCCGTCACCGTCGGCGACGAGGAAGACGGTCCGCGACTGCTGGCCACCTTCGAATTCCCGGTGGGCCTGTTGTCTCCCGAGCGGGTGCAGGAGTTGGCGGAGCTGTGGGTCGCCGCGCTCGCCGCGCTGGCCGAGCACGCGCAGCGGCCGGACGCCGGTGGCCATACGCCGTCGGATCTGCCGCTGGTGCAGGTCGGCCAGGCCGATATCGAACTGTGGGAACAGACCTACCCGGGCCTCGACGATGTCTGGCCTGTCTCACCGCTGCAGTCCGGTCTGCTCTTCCACGCGCTGATGACCACGGCCACCCTGGACGTCTACACCATCCAGGCGGTGGTGCGGCTGGCCGGAACGGTGGATGTGGCGCGGTTGAACGCCGCCGCGCAGGCGATCCTGGATCGGTACCCGAATCTGC
This sequence comes from Nocardia sp. CA-135398, assembly GCF_050955845.1. NCBI lineage: Bacteria > Bacillati > Actinomycetota > Actinomycetes > Mycobacteriales > Nocardiaceae > Nocardia > Nocardia sp. CA-135398. Next base: position 1,186,816 of record NZ_CP192084.1, read on the forward strand.
GCACCGCCTTCGTCACCGACTCCACTGGTCAGGTCCGGCAGGTCGTGCTGGATCGGGTCGAAGTGCCTTGGCGCGTTGTGGATCTCACCGGACTGCCGGAGGCGGAGCGGGCCGAGGAACTGCGTCGCCGGATCGAGGCGGACCACGCCGAGCGCTTCGATATGTCAAGCCCGCCGCTGGTGCGCTATACGCTGTTGCGCACCGCGGCCGAGGAATGGTCGCTGGCGATCACCACCCACCACGTGCTGCTCGACGGCTGGTCGATGCCGCTGCTGATGCGTGATCTGCTGGTGCTCTACGCGACTCGTGGCGATCAGTCGGCACTGCCGCAGGTCTCCTCCTACCGTGACTTCCTGGACTGGCTCGCCACCCGCGATCAGGACGCGTCGTTGCGGGTCTGGGCCGATGCCTTCGACGGTGCCACCGAACCGACCGAATTGGCCACGCCCGCACGGACGGCCGAGACCTACGAGACCGCCAAACTGATCACCCAGATCGACGCCGACCGCACCCGTCAGCTGACCAAGCACTGCGCCGAACTCGGCATCACGGTCAACACCCTGGTGCAGGCGGCCTGGGGCATCCTGCTCGGCAGGCTCACCGGCCGCGCCGATGTGGTGTTCGGCGCCACGGTCTCGGGTCGGCCCGCCGAGCTGACCGGTGTGGAATCGATGGTCGGTCTGTTCATCAATACGCTCCCGGTGCGGGTCCGTATTGATGACCGCGCGACGATCGACGATCAGCTGAAGCGGTTGCAGCGCGACCAGGCCGAGCTGCTCGATCACCACTACGTGGGCCTGTCCGATATCCAGCGGGCCGCCGGAATCGCCTCGCACTTCGACACGCTGCTGGTGTTCGAGTCGTACCCGATCGATCGGGAGGCGATCGCCGCGGCGAGTTCGATCGACGGCATGTCGGTGACCGATGTCGGTGTGGACAGTGCGACGCACTACCCGCTCACCCTGCAGGTGACCGCGGAGTCCACCCTCGAATTCACCTTCGAGTACCTCATCAGCCGGTTCAGCTCCGAAGAGGTGGAAACCCTGTCCACCAGGCTGATTCGGGTGCTGGACACACTGATCGGCGATCCGGCCGGGCTGGTCGGCGATATCGATATCCTCGATGCCGGTGAGCGGGCCCGCCTGCTCGTCGAATCCGGTATCGCGGCAACGGCTGCCGCGCCGGAACCGGTGGGCCGGGTCGGTGCGCGCACGGTGTCGAAGGTGCTCGCCGAGGTGGTCGAGGCGGATCCCGAGGCGCCCGCACTGCTGGTGGACGGCGACGAAATCGCCTACCACGTGCTGGATCGGCGTTCCTCGCAGCTGGCACGGGTGCTCATCGCGCACGGCGCCGGACCCGGCGATGTGGTGGCCCTGGCGCTGCCGCGTTCGGTCGATGCCGTGGTCGCGGTCTGGGCCATCCAGAAGGCCGGTGCCGCCTGCCTGTTCGCCGGTGATCTGTCCGCCGCCGAAATGGCCACCGCCGGAGCCGTTTTCGGTATCACCCTGGAACCGACCGACGGCCCGATCAACTGGCTGGTCCCGAGCGATCCGACGGTCCAGGCCGAACTGGCCGCCGCCGCATCGCACCCGGTCTCCTACGCCGATCGGGTCCGCCCGCTCGGCGAGGAACACCCGGCCTTCGTAGTCCTCGCGGCCGACGGCACGGTACGCGCCTTCAGCCAAACCGAGGCGCTAGAGCAGGCCGAACAGGTCCGCTCGGAATACGAGATCGACTACGAATCGACAACCTTCACCACCGCCGTCTCGGGCCGAGCCGCACTCCTGGAGTCCATGACGGCGGCCGTTGCCGGAGCGTTGTCGGTGCTCCCCGGCGCGGAGGACATCGCCGATGACTTGGCCGACGGCGAGGTCACCCACTGGTTCGTCACCGTGGGCGAGTCGACCGACGCGGCGGACGAGGACGTGCGAATCGTGATCGTGGAGTAGTCGAGACCGCCCCGGGCGGTAAAGGAAGGCAAGAGCCCCGCACCTCGAACAGATAAAGGTGCGGGGCTCTTGTCTGATCGGTCAGCTTCGAGGAAATCCGAGGTCGGGTTCCCCGAGAAACGTGTACTCGCCTTCGTCGGCTTCGAGCAGACGACCGGCGAAGGTCATTGCCTCGATAAGAGCCTGGACCGCATCCACACCGAAGATAGCCCGAGTAAACGGCTCCGCCTCCATGCCTTCGATCCGAACGGCGCATGAGTAGGAATCACCTTCGGACGGCTCCGGCTTCCCGAACGTGACGACCACTGGATCATCGCCCTTGCGAAGTTCGCGGGTCGCGATCGGTTCCCCAATCTCCCAGGTCATTGCCATGGCCGCATCCTATCCAGCTGCGCCGAGAACAGCGGGCGCGTCCGGCCCGTAGTTCTCCGGCCGCATGGGATCTGACACACACCCACACGGCGGCGGGACCTTCCCGGACAGACAGTCCGCATACCACTGGTTCGCAGCTTGCATGCAGATGGCCGACCTGCGCTTATTGCATTCCGGCACAAGGTAGTTGTAGTAGTGGGTGTCGCAGGCGGCTTTGTCTACGCCGTTGACCTGCACGACACCCTTCGTACAGTGCGGCACCGCGAGCGGCATAGCAGACGCGCTCGGAGTGACGTGCAGACCGGCCGATAGGCCGATACCGAGAATGACTAGGAACCGGATCACTAGGTTTCGCATGATTCCCCCGAGGAATTCGGATTGCTGATCAGATGTTCGGGGTCCGTGGTTCGGATCTCCCTGGCGGTGCGGTCCTTCGGAATCCGTTCCGGCCATACGATTACGCCGACCATCACCGCCAGCGGTAGCCCGATCGCGACAACCCAGCCGAGCGTGATCACGCCAGGTCTCGGAGGAGTCGCAGCACCGTGGCGCATGTCTCGGCGTCGGCAGGTTCGACAGGGTTTACGCGGTGACCCACGACGGCGGCCCCCGGAATCCGTTGCGGTAGTAGACGATCGGCTGGAGTCCACAGCTCCAGGTACACCCCCGGACTGTCGTTCTCGTCGCCGTAGTCGGCGACCTCCAACAACCCGCCTGGGAACACGAACAGTCGTGTGCGCCTGTCCATCTCGACTCCTGTAATCCGGTGTTGGTAGGCACCCCGTGACCGGTTGGCGTCACATGTCACGGGGGCCAGCTCAGACGTTAAGGAGACGCCCAGCAGCAACGCTAGAAAGTTGCAAAGAGTTGCTCAGATTCGTCTATCAGGCAACAAAGGTCCGTGATTCCAGGGATCATGTACCCAGCACGAGAAACTTTGTGCACCAACTAGACAGGAGGCTTTGACATGGGCTTGAGGTTTCTTGGAAAGGGTGGCTCAGAGGTCACAGGATGCCCTTCCCTCTACGCCACCGACGACGGCTACCTAGCGCAGGGGTGGATCACCGACCGACCCGAAACCGTTGAGATACCTCATCTCCTACTCGGCTTCCTGGAGCCGGATACGTTCATCGGAGCCACGCTCACCGACACCGGTAGGGGCACCTTCACCCTTACCGGTCAACCTGTAACCGACGCTGAGACGCTGGGGCAGCTAGACCTAGCCGACAACGAAACTGCTATCGAAGTACCGATATCACGGAGGACGTTTTACGGTGCAGCACCTTCGAAATGATTGGTCAACCTGGTCGGGCTTCTTCCACGGTTGTAAGGCTCGAGCATTTCATTTGGAGGTCAGAGACGCTTATGCCGTTCCACAGGAAAACGAACGCTTCCGCCGATTCCTCAACGGCGAGCCTCCGACGGTTGATGACTACAAGAACGATTGGGTTGCCCTCGTTCAAGATACAACCGCACGGGGTGTGGAAATTAGCCGGGTGCGAGTTGTGACCGTCCCCCACTCGGATTACCAGCGATGGCTATTGTCTGTCACCAAGGGCAATGTGGAGGCGGGCGAAGATATTCGTTACGTACCGCGCCATCTCGCCGGGGAGGTGCCACCCGATGATTGGTGGCTCATCGATAATGATCGGGTGGTATTCAACCTTGTTGACGAGCAGGGCGCACAGGCAGAATGGGTCGCCGTCACTACTGACTCCCGAATAGTCGAATACTGCCATAGTGTGAAACAACGGCTTTGGGATTTGGCTACGCCATACGTCGAATATGTCGATAGCGACTACGGCCGACAGTGACAGGTGTTGACGACGCGCGGGAAGCTCTCGGGGCTCGGCTTCGGGAGCTTCGCCGCAGATCGGGTATCACTGGCAGGAGGCTCGCCTCTCTGTCTGGCTGGCACCCGTCGAAAGTCTCGAAGATCGAATATGGTCGGATCAAGCCGTCTGAGTCCGATATTCGCGCCTATTGTGATCATGCGAATGCAGCCGACCAACTCGAGGACCTGCTCGCGACCCTCTACAACATCGATACTGCTTATCTGGAGTGGCGGCGAATCCTTGCTACGGGAGTGAAGCGCAGACAGCAGAAATCTGTGAAGCTCGAAGCGGAGGCGAATAACCTCCGTGTCTACACCACTCAGGTAGTTCCTGGCCTCCTCCAGACCGCCGAATACGCTGAGTCGATCCTCAGGCGTCATGTCGAGTTCTATCGAGTGCCCGATGATGTGGAAGAAGGTGTTTCCAAGCGGATGGACCGGCAACGCATTCTCTATCAGCGTGAACACCGGTTTCACTTCCTGATCAGTGAGCAGTCGCTATTCACGACTGTTGGGAATGACGATGTGATGCGAGGGCAACTCGATAGGCTAGCATCAATCATCGGAATGCCCCGGATCACTATAGGTATCATTCCGGCTATTGCCGAAGCACTCATCGTTTCGAATAGCTTTGTCATGTTCGACAACCGCATGGTTATGGTTGAGAGCACAGCGGCAGAGCTGACAATCACTCAGCCGCGAGAAGTTGCGATCTACGGCCGGGCGTTCGATGTGCTTGCAGGTCAATCGGTTACAGGGGAGACAGCGCGGGAACTCATCCGGAAGGCGCTGGAAAGGCGGGCTAGATAGCCGTCGCACTGCAGGGCCACGGCTATCACCCGTTCGCCGATCAGCCCGTGGTCGAGACCCGGTTGAACATCCGTCCGGCCATATCTGCGCCCACGATCCGACCGCGTTCGTCGCGGGTGAAGAAACCGCGCTGGCCCTGCAGACCGCCGCTGGTGACGATGTATTCGTCGCGCTCGCCGGGGAGCAGGCCGAGTCCGGCCGCCGGAAGGTCCGGGGGCAGTTCGATTTCCGAGGCTGCACGGATTTCGGGTTTGATTCCGCAGGTGATCGTCAGGCCGGTCTCATCGGTGCCAATGGTGAGTGTCATGGCGTCGATTTCGTAGGCGCCGATGAATTCCTCGGCACGTGCCGGATCGTAGGGGAGCGGTTCGGGATCCCTATCGATCAACCCGAGGCAATGCTGGAGTGCCCAGCGCACCACGGCCTGGTTGAACTGGATGCCATCGTCCGGGCCCGCGTTGGACATGACGGTAATGGCGAAGTTCCGCTCGGGCGCTGTAACGAGTTCGGCGAATTGGCCGTTCGATGAGCCGCCGTGGCTCACGATTCGCACACCGTCCATATCGCGCAGGAACCAGCAGATGCCGAAGGCGTCGCCGAGCGAGCTGCCATGTAACTCGACGGTCTGCTCCTTCATCTGGGTCAGCACTTCGGCGGGCATCAGACTTTCACCGCTTTCGGCACGGCCGTCCCCGAGTTGGAAACGCGCCCAGCGCAATTGATCGGTAACCGGCGATACGAGGCCGCCCGGATTGTTGGCGCGGGTGTCCTTCCACTGGCTTGCGACCGACAGCGCGCCATCCGCACCGCGATTGTGTCCGACCGCAAAGCGCCGAGTCATGATCTCGCTCAATAGATATCGACTGTGCGACAGACCGATCGGGTCGAGCAGCAACTGTGCGACGGCCTGCTCGAAGGTCAGCCCGGTGACCTTCTCGATGACCCGCCCCAGCAGGTTGTACCCGGCCTGCGAATAGGAAGCGCAGCTCGTCGTCAGCCCCGTCCCGACGCCTGGGCATCAAAGTCTGATTGCCTGGCTGGTCAGGGCTCTCGAAAAGGCGCTGCCTCCCGGCTACGTCGTACTGGCGGGCGTGGGAGTTCTCGTCGGCGATGACGAGCCGATTCCTGATCTCATCGTGGTGACCGGCCCGATCCGGTGGGACGACCGTGGAGTCCGGGTCGAACAGGTGATACTGGCCGTCGAAGTGGTGTCGAAAACCACGGCGCTGCAGGACCGTTTGGTCAAGCCAGCGCTATACGCCGCAGCCGGTATCGCTAACTACTGGCGCATCGAGATCAAACCGTTCAGAGGCCAGCTTGCGAACGAGGCGTTGCCAGTTCTGTTCACCCACGTCCTCGGTGCCGGCGAGACCTATGCGCAGACGCACCGGGTGGCGGCCGGAGACGCCGTCACCCTGCGCAGTCCCTTCGAATTCACCGTGGATCCGGCGTACCTGAGGCCCTGAACTGGACCTATCGCTCGCCGATCGCGTGCTCCTCAGCGAAGACCTTGCGGCAGACCGGGGCACAGAAGGCGTAGTCGGTGCCGTCGTGGGTCAGGGTGATCTGGGCGGTGGCCCATTCGACAGTCATGCCGCAGACCGGATCGATCGTGTAGCCCTTCGGTGCCTCGGGTCGCACGCCGGAGTCCCGGAAGTCTTTTGTCATCAGTCTGGTGATGTCGGTGGCGGTCATGGAACGGCCCAGCGCACCGATGGCGTGCTCGCGGACGCCGACGATCTGCACGATGCAATGCGGGCGGTGCAGGAGTCGGTCGGGATCCGGTTCGGCATCGGCGACCGCGCGGGTGACCATCGGGATGATGTGGTCGCCGAATTCGCGATTGTTGCTCCATGATCCGGGAACCGTGATCCGCACGACATAGCGCGGTTCGGCCGTGATGTCTGGGCCGCCGGTGGCCCAGACCTGCGGCCTGTGCACAACTACATGTGTCAATTCGCGCGCCATATCGAGGACCGAGTCCGGTGCGGATTCGCCGGTGGTCAGTTCGTGTAGCACCCGGTCGGCCAGCTGTTGCTGCCGTTCGACACTCATTGTCTCCTCGGAGACGAACAATTCGACGGTCATCATGATTGGAATTCCTTCGGCAGGGTCATCGACGTCTCGGCGTGGACCAGGGCAAGTAGTTCGTCGACCGACCACTGATCGTCGGCGTGCTTGCCGAGTTTGCTCGCCAGGATGCGGCCATCGGAGGCGATTAGGAAGTCGCCGGGCAGGCCGAGGCGTCCACCCTCGGGTTTGCCTGGGGGAGCGGGCTTTTGCTTGCGCAGTACGGCCACCGTCGCCCGGGTTGCGGCGCTGACGATGGTCGGCCATGCGCGCGGGTCGAGCAGGGCGCGTGGTGCTGATTCGATGCCGAACTCCCGGTAGAGGGTTCGATCGGGATCGGCGATCAGGTCGAAGGGGAGGTCGCTCTCGTAGGTGCGCAATTCGGCTGCACTGGAGTGGAAAACGATGACCTCGCGGATATTTGCGGCCAAGATTTCGGTCTGCCGTACGGCGAACGAGCGCAGGTGCAGGTTGCACACCGGGCAGCCCGCGAAGCGTCGAAACTGCAGATGAATCAGGCAATCCGGATCGGGGACCGGTATCTCGGCGTCGGCAATGGTCAGCAGTGTCCGGTCGATCACGGTGTGCGGCAATGGCATGGAAACTCCCTTCGTAGGTGTACGACGTACGCCTACGACAAGTATGCGCGTACCTTGTACGCTGTCAACCCGTGCCCCGCCCTCGCTCGCTGACCAGCCCTGTCATCGCAGCCGCCGCCGTCGCGGTGCTCGACCGCGACGGGCTGTCCGGCCTCACCATGCGCGCGGTCGCGAAGGAACTCCGCATCGCCACCATGGGGCTCTACCGCTACGTCGCCGACCGCGATGAACTCGAGCTGCTGGTCGTCGACCATCTGCTGGCCGACATCGACCTCACCCCACCGACCGCCACGGACTGGCGCGACCGCATCGCGGCCCTACTGGACCGCATGCGCACGACGGTATCCACCCACCCCGCGTCGGTCCCGCTGGTCGTGCGCCACCGCCAGTCCGCCCCCAATAGCCTGCGCTGGATCGAGGCGACGCTGACCGTGCTCACCGATGCGGGCTTCACCGGCGTCGGCCGAGTCCTGGCCCAACGCACCCTCATGGCCTTTCTGCTCGGCCACCTCCAGAACGAGCACTACGGCCCACTCTCCGGCGCGGGCACCGCCGCCATGACCCGACTCGCCCCGGCCGATTATCCGGTACTCGTCGAAACCGCCACCGACGCCCGAAATGTCGACGCCGAGACGGAATTCCGCCTCGGCGTCGAAATCGTCCTGCGCGGCCTCGCGCCTAGATAAGTCCCGGAATGGACATGGTCTCACCCATGATGCGGTGACCGGTATCGTTCAAATGCAGCCCGTCGCCGCTGTCCAGATCGGGTCGGATGAAGTCGGGATCATTCGGATCCGCAACGGCGGCAGCCACATCGAACACCGCATCGAAAATGGTTGTGGTACGCAGCCATTCGTTGACCGGACGGCGAACCGCACGGCCCTCTGCGACATTGAGATCCGGATAGATGACACCGGCGAAGGGCCCGATGGTGTTGGCGTACACCGCGAGTCCGGCCGCATGCGCACGTCCGGCCAATTCCGTGAAACCTGCGATGAGCGCTTCGGCGGATGACGTGCTGTTGTCGAGGATCAGATCGTTGATACCGAAGTTCAGGACCACATGCGTCACACCGGGAACCGCGAGCACATCGCGGTCGAAACGGGCCAGGCCGTGTTCGCCGACCTGATCGGTCAGCAGTCGGTTCCCACCGATGCCTTGATTGAGAACCCAACCGCTGCTGAGGCGTTCGTTCAGGACGTCGACGGAACGGTGGTTCGCACCCGAGGTCGATCCGACGCCTTCGAACCAGGAGTCGCCGAACGCGACAACGATCGGGCCTTTAGCCGAGGTGAGCACGTCGACGCCGGTTACATAGAAGCGCGAGGTGGTCTCCTCGGCTTCGGATAGCGCGAGTGCGGTGACCTGATCGCCAGCGGCCACGAAGCTGGGTTCCATCGGCAGCTGCGAAAACGGTGCCAGGCCGGTCTCTTTCGGCAGGTAAATGCTCAGCGCCAGATCCGTACCGGCCGCTGTGGCGAAATCGACTGGGTCACTGACGATATCGGCTCCAGCGGGAATGACGACTTGTGCCTTGCCGTCGAAGCGCAGCTCGGTATCGGTCTCCGCGACGATCTCCACCCCCGACTTGCGCAGCGCTATGCGGGCCGCGCCGACGGTCACCGGCGTCGAGCCGTAGCGGTTCGTCAGCCGCACCCGCAGTTGCTCGCCGCCGCCAACCAGGTGCAGTACCTGACGCACCGTTTCATCGGCGAACCCGCGTGGCTCGGCGAAACGAATCCGCTCGGCAGGATCGACCAGCGTGGAACGGAAGCCAGCGACCCAGCGCGAAGAGGTAGTCATCGGAATCTCCATTTAGTTGCCGTGAGGAATATTGCGGTGACAACAATCTAGCGCATATGTTCCGCATGTCAACTATCCCCACGGCAACTATCTCGGCTAAGCTCGCAACCGTGGACGCAGAACTCTTCGACGACCCCAAGCTCACCACCATGGGCCTGCTTTACGAGGCGTACGAAGGCCTGACCCGAAAACTGGAGCCCACCTGGAAGAAACACGGTCTGTCCGGGCTCGATGTCAATGCGCTGATGCGCCTGAGCCGCTCACCGGAGCGTCGTCTGCGAATGACCGACCTCGCCGCTCAAACCAACCTGTCCACCAGCGGCGTCACCCGACTGGTCGACCGCCTGCAGCGCAACGGTTTCGTGCACCGCGAACTCGGCTCGGTGGACCGCCGCAGCTCCTACGCCGTGCTCACCGCCGCCGGTGCGACCCGCTTGGCCAGCGTCCTCCCCGACTACCTCGAGGTCATCGAACGCTGGTTCACCGGCTTGCTGCCCCCGGACCAACTCGATGCCTTCGTCGCCGGTCTGCGCACCATTCGCGATCAGGTGAATCCGGAGGCCACTGCCCGCGAAACCGACTAGGTGTCGGCACGGCCAGTTGCGGGCCCGGACCTCGGGGCGCAAGTCCGGCGGTCATTGGCGAATCCGGTGACCTGCCTCGAAGCCTCGGGCGCCATCGACCGCCATCACCGTCGCCGAGGTGGCGGACTCGCCGTGTCCGAAACGACTATCGAGATCGCCGCCGTCCCGGTGCGACCGCTAGTCGATCGCCGCGGTGAGGCGATTGGTGAGTTCACGGACGTGCGCGATCAGTTCGGGGGGTTCGTGGATTCGGCAGGCGAAGCCGAAAACCGCTATATAGACGGCGAGTTCGTCCAGGGAGTTGGAACCCGTGCGCAGTAGGCAGGTCCGATCGTCGATGGCCTCGATGACGCCGACGGTCGGGGCGATGCGTTCGGCGGCGACCTGAGCGGGCACATACAGGGTGACGCGGGCGGCGTAACGGTAGGGGGAAGTTGTTGTCCCGCTGGTGATGTAGTGGGCCAGGTCGGTCTCGGGTGGTTCGTGTGGAGCGAAGCGCGGGCCGGTGGGAATGCGGGGGTGCAGGCGGTCGACGCGATAGGTGCGCCAGTCCGCGCGGTCGATATCCCAGGCGATGAGGTACCAGTGCCGACCGGTGTGGACCAGGCGGTGCGGCTCGGTAGTGCGCAATGATGTTGTGCCGCCGTGGGTTCGGTAGTCGAAGCGCAGGCGGTGATTGTCTCGGATGGCACCGGCGATGGCGGTCAGCACCTCGGGGTCGACGGTCGGTCCTGCGGAAGGCACTGTGACAGTGGCCGATTGGATCAGGCTGACCCGATGCCGCAGCCTCGACGGCAGCACCTGCTCCAGTTTGGTGAGCGCGCGCAATGAGCTGTCCTCGATGCCCGCGATGGTGCCGCCCGCCGCGGTGCGTAACCCGACGGCGACGGCGACCGCCTCATCGTCATCGAGCAGCAGCGGCGGCAGTTTCGCGCCCGCGCCGAGACGATAGCCCGCGACTCCGGCCGTCGCATCGACCGGATAGCCGAGGTTGCGCAACTTATCGATATCGCGGCGCACCGTGCGCACATCGACCTCGAGGCGTTCGGCGAGTTCGGTACCGGTCCAGTCGCGAGGCGTCTGCAAGAGCGAAAGCAATCGCAGCAGGCGCGCGGAGGTTTCCAACATGGTTGAAAGTCTGCCCCAAACCTAGGGCCAGGCCTGTCCTAGGCGTCTCATAGCGTGGTGTCATGAACCAAGAGATCGCACCATTCCGCATCGAAATCCCGCAGCAGCAGCTCGATGACCTGCGCAATCGTCTCGAGAATGCGCGCTGGCCCGCACCGCTGCCCGGCGACGGCTGGGATACCGGCGTGCCGACCGCATGGCTGCGCGACCTGGTCGACTACTGGCGCACCGGCTACGACTGGCGCGCCGCCGAGGCCCAGCTCAACACCTATCCGCAATTCACCACCGAGATCGACGAACAGCGCATCCACTTCCTGCACGTCCGCTCGCCGGAGCCCGATGCCCTGCCGCTGCTGATGACGCACGGCTGGCCGGGTTCGGTCGTCGAATTCCTCGACGTGATCGGACCGCTGACCGACCCGCGCGCCCACGGCGGCGATCCCGCCGACGCCTTCCACCTGGTCATTCCATCGCTGCCTGGCTTCGGCTTCTCCGGCCCCGTCGCCGAGTCGGGCTGGACCAGCGCGAAGATCGGCGACACCTGGGCCGAACTCATGCGCCGACTCGGCTACCAGCGCTATGGCACACAGGGCGGTGATATCGGTGCTGCGGTGAGTCCGGAGGTGGGCCGAAGCGCGCCGAAAAATGTAGTGGGCGTCCACACCAACGGCGGCCCGGATCCGATTGCGACCCATCAACTGTCCGAGGACGAGCTGGCCAGTCTGACCGATCTCGAACGCGACCGGATCGGTCGCATCCAGGCGTTCCTGCGCGAGGAGATGGGCTATATCGCGATTCAATCCACCCGTCCGCAGACCTTGGCCTACGGACTGGTCGATTCGCCGATCGGCCAGCTCGCCTGGATCATGGACAAATTCCGGGAATGGACCTATCCGCGAAACGTGGACCCGGACAAGATCATCGACCGCGACCGGCTGCTGACCAATGTGATGCTGTACTGGCTCAACGGCACCGCGGGTTCGGCCGCCTTCGTCGGCTACGCGCAGCGCGCCGGGTGGGGTACGAACAAATCGAATTCCGGGGTGCCGACCGGGGCGATCGTTTTCGCCCAGGATGTCGGCATTCGGCGCTACTGCGAGACTCAGCACACCATGACCCACTGGGTCGATGTGGATCGCGGCGGACATTTCGCGGCGCTGGAGGAGCCGGTGCTGCTGCTGGAAGACATCCGCGCGTTCTTCCGCGACCTGCGCTGAAATCGTGGGCCTGTTCCGGCATGTCGCGTCCGGAACAGGCTCACAATCAATGGCAGCACGACGGTGGCAACGCAGAGGTGAGCGCCATGAGTGAGCCGAGAAGGATTACTCAGGAATATCGGGAAGAGTTCTGGCGGCGCTGCGGCTGGTCACCCGATCTGTCCGAGGTCGAACGACGCCATATCGAAGAACTCTGGGATGACGAGTCCATCGATATGGCGGAGCTGTTCGGCTGGTAGAGCATGCTCAGGCGGTGAGTTCACCAGCCTGCCGCCAGGAGTCGCGTTCGGCGGCGAAGGCCGCGGTCTGTATCGCGCGGAATTCGTCGATGGATTCGGCATTGTCGGACAGGAACTTCCGATAGTCGGCGAGCGCGAACTCGCCGTCCTCGGCCCGCACCTCGACCTTGCCCGCCGCGAAATCGGCGCGCAGGTCGAGGAGTTCATCGGCTTCGACCGGATACCAGTGGATCCGGTCGAAATATCGCAGCAGCCAGGGGGATTCGTCGGTCCCGTTGCCAGGGTGACGATGGTTCCACACTTGGGTTGTGCGGCCGACGAATTGGTAACCGCCGGGACCCTCCATCCCGTATATGCACAGGTACGCGCCACCGATGCCGACGGCATTTTCGGGAGTCCAGGTGCGGGCCGGGTTGTACTTCGTGGTGACCAGTCGGTGCCGCGGATCGGTCGGGGTCGCGACAGGCGCGCCGAGATAGACGTCGCCGAGACCGAGGACCAGATATTCGGCGCCGAAGACGGTGTCGTAGACGTCCTGCACCGTAGCCAATCCGTTCATGCGCCGGATGAATTCGATATTCCACGGACACCACGGCGCGTCCGCCCGCACACCGTGCATATAGCGGGTGATCGCCTCCCTGGTGGACGGATCGTCCCAGGACAGCGGCAGATGCACGGTGCGGCTCGGCACTACGAGCTGGTCGGCGGCGGGGATGTGCTGTTCGGCCTCGGCCAGCAGATCGAGCAGGACGGGCACCGGGATGATCGTGGGATCGACTCGGATCTGCAGCGAACGGACACCCGGTGTCAGTTCTGTCACGCCGCGCACACCGACCTCGAGCAGGTGCTGATGCAGCGCGTGCACCCGGGCGCGTAGCCCGAGATCCAGTGTCATGGTGCCGTATTCGACGAGGACGCCGTCATCTCCCTGACGGCGGTAGGTCACCCCGGTCTCGGCGTCGACATCGGTGCGGCGCAATACACCGGCATCGCCATCGCCGCCGGGGGAGAGCACGGCGGGCCAGGCGGCGCGACGGGCCGTACCGAGTTCTCGAACCGAGGCGGCACGGTCGCTGCGGATCGGGACGAAGCGCACGGTATCGCCGGGGGCGAGCTGGCCGAGTTTCCATCGGTCGGCGGCGACCACGGTCACCGGGCAGACGAAGCCGCCGAGGCTCGGTCCGTCGGGGCCGAGCAGAATGGGTGTGTCGCCGGTGAAGTCCAGCGCCCCAACCGAATACGGGGTGTCGTGGATATTGGACGGGTGCAAGCCGGCTTCGCCGCCATCGGTCCTGGCCCATTCGGGTTTCGGTCCGATCAGCCGCACCCCGGTGCGATCGGAATTGAAATGCACCTCGTAGTCGGTGCTGATGATGGTGTCGAAGTCATTGCGGGTGAAGAACTCCGGTGCGCCGTGCGGGCCTTCGGTCACGGCCAATTCCCACCGTCGGGTCAGGACCGGCTGCTCCTCCATCGGCACCGCGACAGCCACCCGGCCCTGATGCGCGCCGAGCGACAGCATTTCACCGGCACGCAGCGCATTGCCCGCGCTGCCGCCGAATTTTCCGAGCGTGAATGTGGCTGCGCTGCCCAGATATTCGGGCAATCGAATACCGCCCGCGATCAGCACATAGCAGCGCATGCCCGGTCCGCGCACCGCACCGATATCCAGCGTTCCGTCCGCCGGAACCCGCACTGTTCGCCACTGCTGGACGCGGGTTCCGTTCACGGTGACATCGGTCGGTGCGCCGGTAACGCATACCCAGGTCGCCGCGGAAAACTTCAGCGCGGGACCGCCGAGTGTGCACTCGAGGCCAGCGGCGCCCTCGGGATTGCCGAGTACGCGGTTGCCCAGTCGGAACGACAGATCGTCCATCGGCCCCGAAGGCGGAACTCCGACGTGCCAATATCCGATCCGCCCCGGCCAATCCTGCACCGTGGTGAGCATTCCCGGCCGTACCACCTGCGCAGTCCGCTGTGGATCTTCGGTGTGCGTGCCGTCGGCGGCTCCGGCGACGTCGCTCTGTTCAACCGCTAGGTCGGCAACGGTCATCGGCTCACCACCATCCGCACGGGCGTAGGATCGAATCCATTGCAGGGGTTGTTGATCTGCGGGCAATTCGACACCAGCACCAACGTGTCGATCTCGGCGCGCAGTGTGACTCTCTTTCCCGGAGCCGACAGTCCGTCGACGATCCCGAGGGTGCCATCGGGCTCGACCGGGACATTCATGAACCAGTTGATGTTCGACACCAGATCACGTTTGCCGAGGCCCCATTTCAGCGCCTCGGTGAGGAAGTTCTCCACACAGGCGTGCTGGTGGCGGGTGTGCTGGCCGTAGCGCAGCGTATTGGACTCCTGGGAGCAGGCGCCCGCGATGGTGTCGTGGTTGCCGACCTCGTCGGCGAGCACGGTCATGAGCGCGGTGCCCGCATCGGTGCGCAGCACACTGCCGGTGCCGAGGAAGATATTGCGCTGTGCGGCAACGGTGGCCTGCGCGCTGTAGCGGTCGGTGTGGTCGGCGGCGGAATAGAGCAGGCAATCCACCGCCTGATTGCCGTGCAGGTCGATGATTTCGAGCTGATCGCCCGCGCGGACCACGGTCGACCATGGCGCGCATGCGGGCACGGTTTCGTCGAGCACGATGGTGCGGGTCGCTGCCGAGGTCATGCCCCTACCTCCAGAGTCGCGGCCGCCCAGGCCTGTTCGGTGTTCACGACTGCGCGCAGATATTCGGGGTCCGAATTATGCTGCACAGCAAGCTCTTCCGGTGCCGCCCAGGCGACAAGATCGAGATCCGTCGCGGGTCGGTCATCTAGCGGGTGCGCGGTATCGGCGACGAGCAGCACCACTGGCAAATGGATGAGCAGGTCGACCGACGAGCCCGCGGCCGCGCTGCCGGTTGCGGTCAGCGCACCATCGGATTCGACGCGGACGCCGCGGAAGAAGGACATCGTCGGCGCGATATCCCGCGGCTCGAGTCCCTGCTTCGCCCCCGCGAGCCGCAGCAGCGCACGGCCTTCGGGCGTCGGGCCGCACAGGGCGTCATGTCGCCCAGAAGTGTCGGCGACGATCGTGGCCAGCACCCGGCCCTGATCGGAGAGCAGCGGATGTCCGGTACCCGGATACGCCTGCCATGGCACCTTCACGGTATCGGCGACGTTGAGCCGCTCCCACGGTGCGTCGGCCCGCAGCAGCAACATGTGCGCGCACGCGGCACCGGCGGGATCGCGCAGGCGCAGCCTGGTCCCGCGACCGAGTACGACATTCGCGTAGCCACCGGCCGGAATGCGTTGGGCGAAGGTTATTCTCGCCGCCGCAACGTCATCCGGTAACTCCGGTCCGGGAATGGTTGCGGTGGCCGCTTGGGACCTCGCATGCGCGCGGGCCCCGATGGTGGAGGCGGTGCTGGTCATCGGTGGTTCCTAAGATCGTCGGTGTCCGGGACTGGTGCCTTGGATGCCGAGGGCGGCCGGGTGTGCCTGATCGGTGGTCGCATGTGGTGCGGCTCGTTCGGTCGGTGTGCGGTGGTGGCTTCGAGACCACCACCGCACCCCTCGATCAGGCGGGTTGGACTGCGGGCTCGAGGCTTTCGGTGCTCGGCTTCGCATTGACAATGCGATGCACGACAACTCCGACGGCGACCACGATCACCACGAAAAGCGGTGCGGCCCAGAGCATCCACCAGCCACCGCCATTCGGCGTGTAGACCTCGGCGCGTGGCCAGGCCAGATTCACCGCCATCGCGATGCCCCAGGTGACGGCAAGTGCGTTGATCGGAATTCCGAAACGGCCCAGGTTGAAGAGCCCGGCATCGCCGCTGTCCCATCCCCTGATCCGTCGCACCAGTAGCGGCACGGTGACCAGCAGATATGCCAGGTAGAGCGTCACGATGCAGACACTGGCCAGCGTGGCGAAGATCGCCGCATTGCCGAGATTGAGCACCAGCAGACCGATACCGAGCACACCGATGATCACCGCGGGCAGCACCGGCGTGCCGAAGCGCGGATGCACCACGGCGAGGCGACGGGCGAAGGGCAACTTGCCGTCTCGTGCCATCGAGAACATCAGTCGCGAACCAGCGGTCTGAATTGCCAAGGTGCACACCGTGATCGCCACCGCGACACAACCGAGCAGCACCTTGCCCGCCGGGCTGTCCAGCTTTGCGGTGAGCACATAGGCCAGGCCCTCCGAGCCCAATGAACCGTCATCCAGACTCGGCGCCGCCATCAGCGCACCGAGCAGCAGCAGGCCACCGCCGAGTGCGGAGACAGCGAGCGCGGTCAGAATGGTGCGCGGCGCGACCCGGCGCGGATTCTTGGTCTCCTCGGAAAGCTCTCCGGCGGAGTCGAATCCGACCATCACATAGGCGGCCATCAGACCCGAGACGAGGAATGCCGCCCAATACGGTCCGGGTGCGGCCTGATCGGTGTGCAGCACCACGCCCGGCCCGCGCTCGGTGTGGGTGAAGAACAGCGCGATGATCGCCAACACGCCGATGATCTCTACCGTGACGCCGATCGAATTGATCCGCGCCATCAGATCGATGCCGATCACATTGATCACCGTGGTGAGCACCAGCAGGATGCTGCCGAGCAGTACCGCATTGCTGGCGCCGGAGGTCGAGGTGAGCGCGGTGTCGTCGCCGATGATCTGGAATCCGCTCCAGATCGATGGCAGCACCACCTGCAGCGCGATCGCCGCGGCAGCGGCAGTCACGATCTGTGCGATGACCATCATCCACCCGGCGAACCAGCCGACGACCTCGCCGCCGAGCCGACGCGACCACTGGTAGATGCAGCCCGAAATCGGGTACCGCGCGGCCAGTTCGGCGAAGTTCAGCGCGACCAGGAACTGCCCGACGAACACGATCGGCCAAGTCCAGAAGAATGCGGCCCCACCGAACGAATAGCCGAAGCCGAAGAACTGGAAGATCGTGGTGAGGATCGAGACGAAGGAGAATCCGGCCGCGAATGAGGCATAGCGGCCGAGTTTGCGGTGTAGCACCGGCTGATAGCCGAAGCCTGCCAGGTCGGCATTGTCCTGGTCGGCGGGTGGTGGGAGGACGGGGGCGGGGGAATCGACTCTGGTGGCCATGGGGTTTCCTTCGCGAGCGGCCAATACCTATCGAATGACAGTTTCGTGATCGCGATCGCGGTTTCGGTGTCCCTCGTGTATCGCTTCCGGGAACGCCGGTAACTTCTGCGTTGCCTTGATTTCTATCGAATGACAGAAACCTCACACCTGGGAAATCGCACTGGAAACATCAGACCGGTCTGATCGCTATGGCGACGGTCGGCCGCATAGGAGGCGGTGTCAGAATGACGTCGTGGCAAATCTCGGTCCCGGCCGTCCCCGTCTCGACCAGCGTCCCCGGCGCGGTCGGACGCCACGCGCCGAGATCCTCGACGCCGCCGGAGAGCTGTTCACCACCAACGGCTATGCCAACACCTCTACGCGTGCGGTCGCCGATGCGGTCGGAATCCGGCAGGCCTCGCTCTACCACCACTTCGCCGCCAAGGACGACATCCTCGACGCGCTGCTCGCCGAAACCATCGCGGGCCCATTGGATCTCGCCGAACGCCTACGCGAGGTTCCAGAGCCGGCGCACACTCGGTTGTACGCACTGGCCCGGTTCGATGTGCGCCAGCTGTGCGTATCACACTGGAATCTCGGTGCGCTATATCTACTTCCGGAATTGCGCACCGAACGCTTCGCCGCCTTTCGCTTGCGCCGCGACGAATTACGCAGGCACTACGAAACTTTGGCTACTGCGGTCGCCGCCGAGGCGGGCGTGCCTGGGGCCGAGGCCCTGCCGTTCCGGCTGGTCGAGACGGTGATCAACATCCGCTCGGACGAGGGCAGCGCACCCGCTCACGCCGAACACGCCATCCCCGACGCGATCATGCGCATGCTCGGATGGCGCGGTGATCTGGACAGCCTCCGCGCCGACGCGACCGCGCTCCTGCAGCGTGCGGCCTGACCGCCTGCGCGTCAAGACTTTCCGTCGACAGCAACCCATTGCATTCCCCAGCCGTAGGCCAGATCGATGCCCGGGTTCAGTCGAGGTTCTCGCTGCCCCCCGGGTGCGGTCATCCTTATCGAGCAGGATGTAAGGCGACTTCTCCAGCGATCCGAAATTGCCCATGGCATGGATGGTGCCCTTGGACCCGTCCTGGAGTTCCCACAGGCAGGTCTTCGTCGACGGAGATCCCGTAACCGAATGCACTTTGCCACCGGCGAGCAGCAGCACCGACGCATCGGCATCGGGCACGCCCGGTCCGGCCTGCCAGCCGAGTTCGACCCGAACACTGGATGTCGGCACCGCAACATCGGCGCCCTTGATCATCGACAGGAATGCCCCCCGCAATCGTTTGGGCGACGTTAGCCTTTGCCGCGTGTGGCTTTGAATTCGAAGCCCCAGTTGTAGATACGCGCGATCTCGAGGACGCCGCCACCGGGTTGCGCAGAGGGCGGCCGGATGAAGGTGCCGTCACGACGAACGATGAGTTCGCCGTTGACATTCTCGATATGGGCGAGGATCACATCGCGCGAGTTGTCCTGGCAGCCACTGATGATCATTTCGATCGGCGGCGAGTTCAGCGGATACAGGGTGGCGGTCGACTGCACGCCCTGGAAGTTGTTCGCCCCTTCGTAGATCGAGGCGAAGACCAGAATCCGGCGGAACTGCGCGGTGTAGTCGAGATTGATATCGAGATTCTCCCCGGTCGTGCTGCTGCCGGTCCGGTCGTCCTGATCGAGCCGGATGAACGGCGGACGGTCCAGCGCGCCGAACGAACGGTCCAGGGCGCGAACGGATCCGATCCGGCCGTCGGCCAGTTCGAAGAAGCAGCAGAGATCGAGGTCGAGGGCATTGGCGCGCTTGCGGCCGAACAGACCACCACCGCCGCCGGTCTGCGCGGTGACCCAATTCAGGTTGACCCGCATGGTTCCCGAGGTGGCACCGTGCTTGGTCAGCGAGACCGTCGGCGCTTCCTTCGTCAGGGAAACCTTGCTGAGATTGACCGGCGCGCCGGAAGCGGCAGCAGGCGGGGCGAATTGGTTGGACGCGGTCGGCGGTGCATAAGGCTGCGATGGTTGGTTCGGCGCCGGATAGGGCTGCGGCTGCTGGTCAGGCGCCGCATAGGGCTGCGGCGTTTGGTTCGGTGGAAAAGGGTTCTGCGCGTAGGGCTGCGGAGACGGGCCCGCCGGATACGGTTGCGCCGGATTCGGCGGATACCCGGGCGGTGCCGCGGGCGGATACTGCGCAGGCTGCGGCATGTGCTGCTGTGGCGCGGGCGGTGCTCCGAACTGCTGCGGCGCGAACGGTGCCCCGAACTGCTGCGGCGTGTGCTGCGGCGGCGCGGGAGATGGCGTGTGCTGCTGCGGTGTGGGAGGCGCCGCGAACTGCTGCTGAGGCGTAGATGGTGGCGTGTACGACTGCGTCGGAGGCGGAGTGTAAGCCGATTGCGCAGGAGTCTGACCCGCAGGCGTCTGCCCAGCCCCCGCATCATCAACCGAAATCCCGAAATCGGTAGCCAGCCCGGCCAACCCGGTCGCATACCCCTGACCAACCGCCCGGAACTTCCACGCCCCTTGCCGTCGATACAACTCCCCGAGCACGAACGCGGTCTCGGTAGTCGCCCCGGTGCTGTCGAACCGCGCCGCCTCCGCGCCGCTCACCGCATCGAGCACCCGCACATACAGCCCATGTAACTGCCCGAACGTGCCACCATCCGCGGAGGCCGCGATCACAATCGTGTCGATCTGCGCTTCGACCTGCGCCAGATTCACCGACAACGTGTCGATGACCGTCGCGCCCGGTCGCTTACCTTCGTGCCGCACCGCGCCGGACGGATGATTCGGCTGGTTATAGAAGACGAAGTCGTCGTCCGAGCGCACCTTCCCGGACACGAGCAACAGCGCGGAGGCATCCGCATCCGGAACCCCTGGACCTGACTGCCACCCCAGCTCGACGCGGACTGAAGACATCGGCACCGCGACATTGGCGCCCTTCATCATCGACACATCTGCCAAGGTATACGACCTGAGCGCGCCCTGTCTCGGTCACCGCGAGCCCCGGCTGTCAGCGGGTCGGCGGCGCGATCTGCCAATGTTGTTGCAGCGCACCGGCGATCTCCGGCAGCACCGTTACCGGCACGCGCTTGCGCCGCAACATGGCCCGAATCTCGTTGACCTGCTCGCGTTTGCGCATGTCGTACGCACCGGCGACCGGTCGCCGCACCGGCGGGATGGACAGCAGCACGAGTTCACCGTGCCGCTCGTCGCCGCCGATCAGATCCAGCGCCAGCGACCAGCGGGCCCGCTCGTCGAGTGCGAACCGTCCGGCCACCACCCGCTCCCAGTCGATACTGGATTCCCGCCACGGAGTGCGCTGATAGATCGCCCCTTCGGTGAGCACGACGACATCGCGCCCGAACAGCGCGACAAGCAATGCGATTCCGGCCACCGCACCGGCCAGTAGACCGGTGAATACCCGGTTGACCCCGAATCCCGCCACGATCGCAGCGCATACCAGCACGGTGATCGCGATCCCGAGCATCCCGTACAGCATTGCCCGCCGTGTCGGCACCACACCCGCGCGCACCATCGTCATCTCGACCTCCTGCATACCGCACCCCAACCTAGTCGGTCGGTTTACTGCTGGCTTCCCGATGCGGGCGGGTCTCGAGATCAGGAAGCCAGCGCGACGGCCGCCTCACCGGTGTAGACGAGGAACTGCAGACTCTGCTGGAAATACAGCTGCACCGATTGCGCATCGTGGGCCTGATAGCCGATGGACAGGTCCTGACCGAGCTGCAGGTCGAAATCGCCGCCGCGGGTGGTCAGCACGAACGCACCGTCTATGGCCGGGGCCCAGATGATCTCGCCCTCCGGGATGAGGCGTTCGATATGGGTGCGGATCGGGTGGCCGTGATCGGAGGTCTCGCTGACCGCCGTATACAGGTCCGCGCTCAACAGCACCGAGTACGGTCCGTCGACGCCCGCCAGCCGCAGTGCGCTCAGCGCCTGGGCGACGGCCTCCGGCACCAATCGCGGATCGCTCGGCAGTGTGATCGGGGAATTCGACGAACTCGCCCGAATGCCGGTGATATTCGCGGCCTGATAGCCCTCGAAGATGGCCCGGTCCTCGGCGAAGGCGATCTTGCGCGCCGCCTCCTTGACCGCGTCCAGATCGGTGTCCTGCGCGCCGCGCTCGACATCGTCGAGTTCCTCGCGTGACAACGTGAACGGCACCCGCAACTCGACCAGCGGCGCGACCACCCGTTGCCGGGCCTGCACACCCTCATCCGGTGCGGTGATGACGGTGGTGCGGCCGAGGCCGACCGCGGAGTAGTCGGCGCCGTGCGGTCCGGAAAGATCCACCACCCGGCGACCGGCGATATGACGCTTGAAGGTACGCGTCGCCTCTTGCTCGATGGCGGTCCATGCCTCGGCGGTGATCGGCGCGAGTTCGCGATGAAGGTTGTTCATGATTGCATGCTCCTTTTCAACGTGCCGATACCCAGAGAACCGTTACTGCCAACACCATTCGGCGATAAAGATTCCTCGAGCGCTGTCGCGGCGACCTCGGGTGCGTCGGGGAGGTCGTCGAAGAAGTCGAGCGCCGGTGCGAAGAACAGCGTGCCGGTCACCGCGATGGAGAAGTCCAGGATCCGGTCATAGGCCGCCTCCTCCGTTCCGATGAACATCCGGGACAGCATGGTTTCGGTGACACTTGGCGTGGCCGCGTAGGCGACGTAATAGGTGCCGAATTCGCCGTCCTTGATGCTGCCGAAGGGCATATTGGCGCGCAGGATCTTTCGCTCATTGCCCTCGTCGTCGGTGACGGTGTTCACCGCGACATGCGAATTCGCGGGCTTATCCGCATCGGAGAGCTCGAAATCGTCGAGCTTGGTGCGTCCGATCACCCGCTCCTGCTCCTCGACCGACAGCGCCCGCCACTGCGCCATGGTGTGCAGATACTTCTGCACGACGACATAACTGCCGCCCGCGAAGTCCGGATCCTCATCCCCGACGAACGCCGTGCTGAAGGCCGCGGCGCCCTCCGGATTCTCCGTGCCGTCCACGAAGCCGAGCAGATCGCGTTGCTCGAAATACCGGAACCCGACGGTCTGATCGACGATGGTGACCGCGCCGTCGAGCCGGTCGGCGATGGTCATCGCCAATTCGAAGCAGGCATCCTGGAATTCGGACTTGATGTGGAACAGCAGATCGCCCGGCGTGGTCGGCGCGCTGTGATGCTGGCCGACGAATTCGGGCAGCACATGAAGTTCGGCCGGGCGCGGGCCCGCGAAGAGGCGGTCCCACGCGTCGGAACCGATCGATGCGACGCAGGTGAGTCCGGCGCCGGGCAGCCGAAAACCGACCGAACGACGTAACCCGGGGAGGTCGGCGAGCAGGTCGCGCACCGTCGCTTCGCCACCCTCGTCGATCGTGGCGACGAGGAAGATGGCGGCCGGTGTGAGCGGTTCGAGGATCGGCTGCGGCTCACCCATGCGCTCCACCCTAGAGGGCGGCACCGACCAATCGGTCACGCGGTGCGCCGCCGTCGGCCGCTACTTGGCGACTGTCAGCAGGAATGCGACGTCGTCGACGGCCTTGACGCTGTGCCGCGCCTTGGGCACGACCAGCAGGTCCCCGGCCGAGCCTTTCCATTCGTTGGTGCCGCTGATCAAGGTCAGTGTGCCGCTGAGCACCAGCAGGGTGGACTCGCCGGCATTGTCGTGTTCGGCCAGGCTCTGGCCCGCCGACAGACCGACCACGGTCTGCCGCAGCGCATTGGCATGACCGCCGTAGATGGTTTGCGAACTGCGCCCGCTCGTGGCGGTGCTGGCCAACTTGAGCTGTTGGCGCGCGACCGCAGTCAGCGATTTCTTGTCCATGGACCACCTTCCGCAGATGCAATCAGCCGGATCAGGGCTGGTGACACGGGCTGATATCCAGGAGTATGCCCGACCGGCGGGTGACGTGTGTCCGGTTTGGTCGCCGCGACGGTATGCGGCGTGTTCGGCGCCGGTCGGTGCGCGAACCGTGTTGCGCGGTCCCGAATGCGTGATACCGAGGGTTTGCCGGCAGGTGGCCTTACTTACGGGTATAGCGACGAATCCGGAAGCGCAGGCCCGTCTTCGACTCGTGCCACGGCTCGGCGTCGTCGGCATGCCATTCGGGGGCGATGGCGGGTGCGTAAGCGTCACCGTCGACCGTGGTGTCCACCTCGGTGACCAGCAGGTCGGTAGCGAAATCCATTGCGGCTCGATAGATTTCGCCGCCGCCGATGATCCAGACGTCCTCCGGTGCCGTCGCGGCGAGCGCGTCGGACAGCGATGCGGCGCGTTCGGCGCCCACGCCCGACCAGTCGGGTTGCCGGGTGATCACGATATTGCGGCGGCCGTCCAGCGGGCGGAATCTGGGCGGCAGGGAATCCCAGGTACGACGCCCCATGATGACCGGATGCCCCATGGTGACGGCCTTGAAATTCGCCATATCCTCGGGCACGCGCCAGGGGATGGTGTTCTCGAAGCCGATCACGCCGTCCGGAGTCTGCGCCCAGATCAGACCGATGGTGCGGCCCTGCCCTCCCGTCGCCCGACCACCCCGCACCGAATCGCTACGCGATGCCGCATTCATACCGCAACCGGCGCCTTGATCGCCGGATGGTGTTGGTAGCCGACCACTTCCACATCTTCGTAGGCGTAATCGAACAGCGTCGGCGCCGGCCGCAGTTTCAGTGTGGGGAACGGGTAGGGCTGCCTGCTCAGCTGCTCGGTGACCTGCTCGAGGTGGTTGTCGTAGATATGGCAATCACCGCCGGTCCAGATGAAATCGCCGGGTTCCAGCTCGGTCTGCTGGGCGACCATGTGCGTGAGCAGGGCATAGCTGGCGATATTGAACGGTACGCCGAGGAACAGGTCCGCACTGCGCTGGTAGAGCTGGCAGGACAGCTTGCCGTCGGCCACATAGAACTGGAAGAACGCATGGCACGGCGCCAATGCCATCTTGTCGAGGTCGGCGACATTCCAGGCCGAGACGATGATGCGCCGGGAATCCGGATTGGTGCGCAGGGTGTGCAGCACCTCGGCGATCTGGTCGATATGGGTGCCGTTGGGGGTGGGCCATGATCGCCACTGCACGCCGTAGACCGGGCCGAGTTCGCCGTGCCGATCCGCCCATTCGTCCCAGATGGTGACACCGTGCTCGTGCAGCCAGGCCACATTGGAATCGCCGCGCAGGAACCACAGCAATTCGTAGACGATCGACTTCAGATGCACCTTTTTGGTGGTGATCAGCGGAAAACCCGCGCCGAGGTCGTAGCGCAGCTGATGGCCGAAGATGCTGCGGGTGCCGGTGCCGGTGCGATCCGCCTTCGCGGTACCGGACTCCAGGACCAGTCGCAGTAGGTCCTCGTACTGGGTATCAGCATTGTTGGCCACGCCTGGCGAGCTTACCCATGTCGTGGCTGGCAAGCTCGAGCCATGCGCAAGCTCTACGTGATCGGCATCGGTGCCGGGGATCCGGATCAGGTGACGGTCCAGGCGATCAAGGCAATGCGGCAGGTCGAGGTGTTTTTCGTGATCGGCAAGGGGGCCGAGAAGCAGGAGTTGGTCGACGTGCGCACGTCGATCCTCACCGAACACCTCGATCACCCGTACCGCATCGTGGAGATCGCCGATCCGCCGCGCGACCGGGATCCGGCTGATTACCGGGGCGTCGTCGAGGATTGGCACGATCGCCGCTCGGCCCTGCTGGAGGACGTGTTCGCGCAGGTCGATGGGGTCGGCGGCATTCTCGTCTGGGGTGATCCGTCGCTCTACGACAGCACGCTGCGCATGATCGAACGGGTGCTGGATCGCGGTGCCCAGAGTTTCGATTACGAGGTGATTCCGGGTGTCACCAGCGTGCAGGCCCTGGCGGCTCGGCACCGGATGGTGCTGCATCGGATCGGCGAGCCGGTGCACATCACCACCGGGCGTCGGCTGCGCGAAGACGGGCTCAGCGGCTCGACCCTGGTGATGCTGGATGGTGACTGTTCGTTCACGGAAGTGCCCGGCGATGACGTGCACATCTGGTGGGGCGCGTATCTGGGGATGCCCGACGAAACATTGATCGAGGGGCCGCTGCGTGCGGTCGAGCGGGATATCGTCGAGCGGCGCACTCGGTTGCGTGCCGAAAAGGGGTGGATCTTCGACGTTTATCTCCTGCGCCCGGGTTCCTGAAGTGAGACCGCCTTCACGGTGGCGAGGACGGGTGTTGTTTCCAAGTTGTGGATGGCATCGAACGCGCCGAGACGCTGGGTGAGGTAGCCGTGCAGGGCCTCGGGGTCCGAGCACAAGGCCTGGGCGACAAGGTTTGTCGGGCCGGTGGTGGCGGCGACGAAGGCCAATTCTTCGTGCTCGGCGAGCGCGGTCGCGACGCGGTCGAGCTGCGATGGTGCCACCGACATCCACAGCAGCGCTTGGGTTGTGGCGCCGAAGTGAGCGGCATCGAGCTCGACATCGAAGAAGATCGCCTGTGCCGCTTGTAGTTCCGCGAGTCGTCGGGTGACCGTTGCTTCGGACCAGCCGGTCGTGGTGGCGAGTTGAGTCAAGGTCGCTCTGCCGTCGTGTTGCAGGGCGCTCAGCAGCGCGGCATCGGTTTCGGCGAGTCCACGACGGGGTGCTGGCCCGGTTCGGCTCGGCTCCAGTCGTTTTCGCTGCTGCTCGTTCAGTGCGCTGATGTGGCCGCGCCATGCGGTCGGTCCGCCGAGGTAAGTGTGTAGAACGTAGTGCGCGGAGACGGCGGTGATCCCGGCGGCTCGGGGGAGGTCGCGCAGCAGTATCGAGCGGGCGGCGTCACCGCGCGGAATGCTCACTACCAGAAGGATTTCCGTGCCGCCGGAGGTGAGTTTGACCCATGACGTGTCGGGACGGCGGGCCAGCGAATTCGCGAGGTTCTGGCCGCTGGCCGTCGTGCTGGTCAGGCGCACGAGCCACTGGTCGTGACCGGCGTGGCTCGGATCGGGGAGGCCGACCACGCGGAGCCCGGCGGCGGCGCGCAGGCGTTGATAGCGGCGGGTGACGGTTTGCGTCGAGACATTCAGGACCGCCGCGATCTTGCTGAACGGTGCGCGGCCGTCGATGTGCAGGGCGTGGATCAGGCCGCGGTCTACATTGTCGAGCATGGAAATATCTTTCATATTCGCGCTGAATATGGAAAGGATCCGCTGATCTTCGACCGTTGATGGTGCATTTCGGTGTGTCTGCCGAAGGTGGACCTTGCCTCGGGCTGCTCGGCCCGGCAGATCGACGAAGGAGAAGTTGATGATTCTGGTGACCGGAGCGACCGGGACCGTAGGCCGCGAATTGGTCGGCCGATTGCTGGCGCAAGGTGTTCCGATGCGGGCTATGGCGCGGCGGCCCGAATTCGCCGGACTGCCCGACGGTATCGAGGTGGTTCGGGCGGACCTGGGCGATCCGGACAGCCTCACCGAGGCGGTGCGAGGTGTCGATCGGGTGTTCCTGTTGTCCAGTGGCCCCGAAATCCCCACTCACGACGCGAATCTCGCGCAGGCGGCGGCCGACGCGGGCGTCGAACACATCGTCAAGCTGTCATCCGGCCGCACCGGTGACGACACCGCGACCGATCCGATTCCCACCTGGCACCGCGCCGGTGAACAGGCGGTCCGGGACAGCGGCGTCCCGTGGACGATGGTGCGCCCCTTGGGATTCATGGCCAATGCGCTGCATTGGGCCGGTTCGATTCGCGATCACGGCGCGGTCTACGCCCCGTTCGGCCAGGGTCGCATCGCCGTGGTCGACCCGTACGATATCGCCGCGGTCGCCGCGAACGCACTCACCACCGACGGCCACGAGGGCGAGATCTACACACTGAGCGGCCCACAGCCATTGTCCCCCGGCGAGCAGACCGACATCCTCGCGCAAGTCCTCGGCCGCCCACTGCGCTACGTCGAAGTGGAACCCGCCGCCGCCCGCCAGTCGATCATCGACCACGGCGTTCCTGCCGAGATGGCCGACGCGATCATGGCATTACGCGCCACCGCTTTGGAGGCATTCACCTCGGTCGTACACCCCACCGTCGAGCACATCACCGGAACCCCACCCCGCCCCTTCCGCACCTGGGCCGAAAACCACCGCACCCACTTCACTTCCGCAGCCGCCGCCTAGCACCCCGCCCTTGCGCGTCCGGGCGTCCCTCGATCGCGCGCCGTCATTGTCTGCCCGCCGCATGCTGTCGAGCACCGGTCCGCGCCGAGCGAACTGAGCACTCTCGCTGCCCAGTGCCACGTGGCTGCCCGCCGCTGCCTGCTCCTCGCGAAGCGGACTGAGCACCCTCGCTCGCTGCGCCGCCGAGCGACCGGCGATCAAGATCAGGAGGAATCTATGGCGGCATCGCCCGAGAAGGCCCGCCACCAGTTCCACCTGATCTTGATCCGCCCGCGTGCGTGAACTGCGTGGATGTCGGTGGGGGCAGGTAGCCTGAGGATCGTGCCTGAGCTACCGGAAGTGGAGGCGTTGGCGCAGTTCCTGCGGGAGCACGCGGTCGGCGCCGTGGTGGGGCGTGTCGATGTGGCTGCCTTGAGTGCGGTCAAGACGTTCGATCCGCCGGTTACGGCGCTATCCGGGCGCGATGTGACCGGGGCGGGGCGGTGGGGGAAATTCCTGGGGATGGAGTGTGACGGGCTCTGGTTGATCACCCATCTGTCGCGCGGCGGATGGTTGCGATGGATCGATGAGCCGAGCCAGACGCCACCCAAACCGGGCGGCAAGAGCCCGCTGGCCCTGCGCGTGCACTTCTTCACCCCCGAGGGCATGACACCCGCGTTCGACCTGACCGAGGCGGGCACCAAGAAACGGCTCGCGGTGTACATCGTCGACGATCCGAAACTCGTCCCCGGCATCGCGCGCCTCGGCCCGGACGCACTCGAGGTGACCGAGGAACAATTCGGCGAGATCCTGCACGGTGCATCGCAACGCATCAAGACCGCGATCGTCGACCAGTCCCTGCTGGCCGGAATCGGCAACGCCTACTCCGACGAGATCCTGCACACCGCCAAGATCTCACCGTTCGCCAATACCAAAACCATGGCCGCGGAGACCATTTCGGTGCTGTACGACGCCATGCGCTCGGTGCTCACGGACGCCGTACAGCGCTCGGTCGGCCAGGATGCCGCCCGCCTCAAGGGCGAAAAGCGTTCCGGCATGCGAGTACACGCTCGCACCGGCCTGCCGTGCCCGGTCTGCGGCGACACCGTCCGCGAGGTCTCCTACGCCGAGCGCTCGTTTCAGTACTGCCCGACCTGCCAGACCGGCGGGAAAATATTGGCCGACCGCCGCATGTCCCGCCTGCTGAAGTAGGTCAGATCAACGTCGGCACCCGGATTCCTTGCCAGGCAATACGTTTGGCCTTGTCCGGATCGTTCTCCAACCGGGTGATCTCATCGATGATCAGCGTGGTGCGCCGGTCCTCGGTATAGGCGGGCCAGGAGGGGAGTGGTCGTCCGGTCCGCGCGAATGCCAGCCAATTGTCCTGGAACTGCCGGGTGACCGCCAGCAGCCCACGCCGCCCGCCCGCCGCGGTGAATGTCCGGCCGATCGGCGAATTGGCCGCACCGAAGACCGGGATCAGCTCCGTGGCATGGGTCGCGCCGACCCCGGCGAGACGCAGTGCGCGCGGAGCGAAGTCGTAACGGTAGGAATAGGTCGGTGCGTAACGGCTGTGCCCCGCCGCGACGGTGACCGATGGCCGCCAGAACACGTAATCACCACCGGCACGAACGGCGGCCTTCGCGTCCGGATAGCCGGGATAGGCCGCGATGACTCGGGATTCGAGTTCCGCATCACCGTCTCGGGTGAGCAGGGCGTGCAGGCGTCCCGGGGTGGTCGGTAGTTCATCGGCGAACTTCGCGAACAATGTGCCCTCATCGCGATTGGTGCCGATGATGAGCGGAACCCTGTGGGCGGCACCGCTGGTAATCGCATCGATCGGTGACTGCGGCAGGTAGTCGCCGTCCACGACCGGCGCGATCGGGAACAGTCCGGGACGCTCCCGCAGCACCTTATTGCTGGTCTTGTCGACCGCGTGCCGAATGTCGTTGGCACCGGCCGTGATCAGTGCCTTGGCCGCGGTATCGGGGGTGGCGCCGAGCGCGTCTATACACCGGCGGGCGAATGCCCGACCGTCCTCGGCACTCATACCCCAATCGGCGGGCGGGCTCTGGGCGATGCCGCGATGGAACAGTCCCGCTGCCGCGGGTGTGGCCAGTAGCGCGAGTACCGCATGGGCACCGGCGGATTCGCCGAAAATGGTGACATTCTCGGGATCTCCGCCGAAGGCTGCGATATTGCGCTGCACCCACTCCAGTGCCGCGACCTGATCACGCAGCCCGAGGTTGCTGTCGAAAGGTCGTTCGGGCGTGCTGAATTCACTGAAATCGACATAACCGAACGCGCCGAGCCGATAGTTCAGCGACACCACGATCACGTCGCCGCCGACCACCAATCGCGCACCGGAATACAGACCGAGCGCCGACGTGCCGATCAGATATCCGCCGCCGTGAATGAATACCAGCACCGGTCGGGGTTTCGACGATGGTTCGATCGGCGCGACGACATTGAGTGTCAGGGCGTCTTCACTGGTCGGCTGATACCGGCGCGGCCCGATCCTGGCACCGGACCGATGCTGCATCGCGGCGAACCCGAATGCGGTTGCCTCGCGCACCCCGGTCCACGGTTGCACCGGCTCCGGCGCGCGAAATCGCAGATCTCCGACCGGTGGTGCGGCATAGGGCAGGGAACGCCAGCGCAGCACATGACGGCCGCGGTAACCGCGGACAACTCCGTCGGCGGTCGTGATATCGGACATCTTTCCGATGGTAACTACGAGCGGCGGGCCTCCAACAGACGCAGCCAGAGCTCACTCACCGTCGGATAGGCTGGCACCGCGTGCCACAGCGCCGCCAGCGGCACCTTCCCGACCACAGCAACGGTCGCCGCGTGGATCAGCTCGCCGACCTCGGGCCCGACGAAAGTGGCGCCGAGCAGCGTATCGGTGGCGGTATCGATGACGATCTTCGCCCGCCCCGCGTAATCGTCACGTGCCAGTGCTGATCCGGCGACCGCGATATCGAGCTCCACGGTTTCCACCGCATAGCCCGCTTTACGCGCCGCCGCCTCGGTGCGCCCGACTGACGCGACTTCCGGTGCGGTGAATACCACCTGCGGCACCTGCCCGTGGTCGGCGCTCGCCGCATACCTGCCATCCGTCAGCGCGCGCCCGTCGGCCCGCGCGGCAATGACATCCCCACACACCCTGGCCTGGTATTTCCCCATATGTGTCAGCGCGGCACGGTGATTCACATCGCCGACCGCGTACAGCCATTCGCCGTCGACGCCGCGCACCGTCAACCGGTCGTCCACCTCGACATATCCGTCCGCGAGCCCGACCGAACCCAGTCCGAGCTCTGCTGTCGCCGGTCCGCGCCCGGCGGCGACCACGATCTCGTCGGCCTCGATCTCGCTCTCGCCGATCTCGACGGTCACCGCACCGCCGTGAATCCAGCCCTCGCCCGCGTCCTTCGCATCCGCGCGCGACACCCGGGTGGGTTGGCTGCCGAATCGAATCCGCACACCGGCATCGGACAGTGCCGCGGCCACGCGTTCCCCCGCGAACGGTTCGGCATTGCCGAGCAACGCATCGCCGCGGACCAGCATGGTGATCTCACTCGCGCCCAACGCGGCCAGCCAGGTAGCCGCCTCGCACGCGACCACACCGCCACCGACGATCACCACCCGGCGCGGAACCTCGTGCAGATTGGTCACATCCCGGGAGATCCACGGCAGCGCATCACGCAATCCGGGTACATCGGGAACGGCGGCCTTGGTGCCGGTGGCCAGCACCACCGCGTGCCTGGCGCGCAGCTGTCGGCCGTCGACCTCGACGAGTCGCTCGCCCGCGAGCCGTCCCGTTCCGCGGACCACGTCGATGCGATTGTCGGCGGCCCAGTCGACCTGCGAGCTGTCATCGTGCTTATGCGTGAACGCGTCGCGCCGCTTCAATATCGCGTCGACATCGAGCCCACTCGCGGTGATGCCGGCCATGGCTTTGGCACCGGACAACACGTGCGCCGGTCGCAGCAGCGCCTTACTCGGCATGCACGCCCAATACGAACATTCACCGCCGACCAGTTCCCGCTCCACGATGACCGCCGTGCGGTCACTGTCGGCGATGGCGTAGGCCGCGGCGTTCTCACCGGCGGGCCCACCACCGATCACAATGACGTCGTATTCGGCGGCGGAATCGGAGGTCACTGCAGATAACCCTCGACCTGACGGGCCGGGTTCTCCTGCGCCTCTTCGGGCGTGACCCCGGCGTCGATGCGCGCCCGGCGCTGCCGCAGCAGGTCCCAGGCCTGATCGAGCATGACCTCGAGTTCCGCGAGCTGCTTCCGCTCGGTTACCGGATCGACCGCACCGGCCGTCGCCTTGGATCGCAAATCATGCTCGCGATCGACGAGATTCTTGATACGCGCCAGGATGTCCTGTTCGGTCATGGGGACCATGCTACGACCGTGTCGAGGATCCGACTGGTCAGTGCGAACCTGGCACATCGATGCCTTGCTGCAGCGCGGCCACGATGCTGTCCAGGATTTCGTACAGCGCCGCGATCGAATGATCGGCGCCGAGCATCCAGTTGTCGAGACCGACGCCGAAGGCGGCGAAGCAGGTGGCGGCGACGAGTTGCGGGCGCAGATCGGATTCGGGCAGTCCGGAACGCTCGGCGAGGAGCAGGGCGAGGGCATGTTTGCGGCTCATCGCCCCGGTGAAATTCTCTTGGCGCAGTTCGGGATTGGTGACCAGTAGGTGGCGGGCGCGACGGGCGGTATCGGCCTGGTGGCGACGCAGCGCCGCCTCGGATTCATCGAGCAAGAGCTGCTGAATCGCCGAACGCATTGCGGTGAGCGCGGATTCGGTGACCGGTCGGCGCTCCAATTCCGAAAGCAGTTGTGCCATCAGATCTTCCTCGTGCGCGAACACCACGGCCATCTTGGACGGGAAGTGCCGGTGGAAGGTGCGCCGCGAAACGTGCACGGCATCGGCGATCTGCTGCACGGTGGTCTGCTCGAAACCCTGCCGCTCGAACAGGCGCAGCGCGGTATCGATCAGCTCCCGGCGCACCCGGGCCTTCTCCTTTTCGCGCAGACCGCTCTGCTCCATGCGACCTCCCGAACATCTGTCTCAAAGTGACACTTTCTAGCTTAGTCTGGCTAAAGTGTCTCAATGAGACAGCAACTCCGAGCGAGAGGAATAGTGCCGATGCGTCGGACACTGATCACCCTGGCCACGGCGGCCATCCTGGCCGGACCATCGGCCGCGAACGCGCAGGCGGATCCGGCCGGACCGGGAACAGTGCTGCGCGACGAGGTACTGCCATCGGACCTGTGGCTCGCGGGCACCGGATCCGCGCGGCGACTCATGTACTGGACTCGCGACTCCGACGATCGCCCCGCCCAATCGACCGGCGCGATCTTCATTCCGGCGGGTACGCCCCCACCCGGCGGCTGGCCGGTGCTGTCATGGGAACACGGGACCGTCGGCGTCGGCGACGACTGCGCACCGTCGACCGCGGGCCGGTCCGAGCGCGACAAAAACTATCTGGCCACCTGGTTGCGGCAGGGTTATGCCGTCGTGGCGACCGATTACATCGGTCTGGGCACGCCCGGTGGGCATGCCTATCTCGATGGTCGCGCCGAGGCGCATGCCGCGATCGATATGGTGCGCGCCGCCCGTGCCGTCGACGACTCGCTGTCGTCGAAATGGGTGGCCATCGGACAGTCCCAGGGTGGCGGTGCAGCGGTGTTCACCGCGTCGCTGGCCACGAAATATGGCCCGGAGCTCGACTATCGCGGTGCGGTCGCCACCGGACCCGCCTCGAATATCGTCGACGCGTCCATATTCGTCGGCCCGTCGACACCGGCGATTCGGTCGTCGCATCTGACCGCCTACGCGACATATGTGATGAACGGGTTGAAGGCGGCACGCCCGGACTTCGACCTGGACAGCTACCTCACCCCGGTCGGCAAGGAATTGGTCGACGCGGCCCAGACGCTCTGCTTCACCCCGTTGGCCGAGCGGGCCGACGGCGTCACCCTGAATCAGCTGTTCTCCCGGCCACTTTCGGACGGCGACTTCGCCGCGACCGCACATCCGATCATGGATGTGCCGATGACCGGATACGACCGCCCGCTGTTCATCGGCCAGGGCACCAATGACACCGATGTGCCCGCGCCATTGACGGCGAAGCTGGTCGCCGACCTGCAGGCCAATGGCGTCCGGCCCGAGGTGCACGTCTATCCCGGCCTCGATCACAGCGCGACCGTCGCGGGTTCGCTACCGGACAGCATGCCGTTCGTCGCCCGACTGTTCGGCTGAACCTAAGCCTGCGTAAGGCATGCTCCGGCAATCGGAACGGCGGTGGTGAGCTCGTTCCAGCTCAGTGCGGTGTAGCCGAGTGCGATGCCGAAGGTGTGCGGCCCAGCTGCGGCCGCGAGTAGGTGTTGTTGTGCCGCAAGGTGATGGCGGCACAGTCCGTCGAGCGCCACACCGCGCGCCCGGCCCACTGCCACGGCCCGCTGTTCGGCTTCGGCCGAATCCAGTGGCACCACCACGTGCGAACCGGCGTCGTCGCCGAGTACTTCGAGTCCACGGCGGCGCAGCTCGTCCACGACCAGGGCTCGGCGCGGGGGCACCGCGCGGCGCAGTCGGCGCAGGTGTCGGGCGAGATCGCCGTGCCGGGCGAATTCGGCGAGTACGCGCTGGCCGGCGGGGCTCGGGCTGGTACCGGTTCGTTCGCGGTGTGCGATAACAGCTTCGGTGATATCCGGGGCGGCGACGAGCCAGCCGATGCCCAAGGTCGGCGAGAGTATCTTGCTTGTGGTGCCGAGATGGATGACGACGTCCGGAGCCATTGCGGACAGTAGCGGCAAAGGGGCAGTGTCGTAGCGCAATTCACCATCGTAGTCGTCCTCGATGATGAGTAAGCCTGCGCGCCTGGCGAATTCGACGAGTTGTACGCGACGTGCCGCCTGCATGCGGGTGCCGAGTGGAAACTGGTGTGCCGGAGTGCAATACACGGCCTTGATGCGGTCGGGCAGTCGGTCGACGCGCAGGCCGTCGGCATCGATCGGCACCGGCAGTACCCGGACACCGGCCGCGACGAATGCGCCCGCGGCACGCTGATACCCCGGATCTTCCATGGCAATGGCGTCGCCGGGGCGCAGTAGGGCGGCCGCGAGTTCGACTACGGCCGCACTGGTTCCGGCCGTCGCGAGCACTACTGACTTGCTGCTGGCACCGAGGCCGCGGTGGCGCAGCAGGTGTTCGGCGACCGCCGCGCGATATTCCGGTTCGCCGCCGCGGTCCCTGCGGATGATGGGGGAGTTGTCGGCGGCCGCGCGCCAGGCACGGCGCCAGGCCGCCTGATCGAGCGCCTCGACGCAGGGCGCGCCGGGGCCGAGATCGAGCAGGTCCGGTTCATGCTCGGCGATGCTGCGCGTACTCGCTCGGGCAGGCGGTTCGGCGGGGGCGGTGGTCAGGTAGGTGCCCGAGCCGCGGCGGCCCGCGATCCAGCCCTCGGCATGCAGTTGGTCGTAGGCGGCGGCGACCACCGTGCGGCTCACGCCGAGGCGCTGGGCCAGCGCTCGCGACGAGGGGAGTCGATCATCCGCGTGCAGGAGTCCGTTGCTGGCCGCGGCGCGCAGAGCCTCCGCGACCTGAACCGATAATGGCTGGTCAGCCTCGCGGTCGAGGACGAGTGGAAGTTCCTCCAGCATCGTGCACCTCCCGAATTGGACTGTTCGAATTTCCATGAATTGGCTATTTCAGAATGCCACTTTGCGCTCCACGCTAGAAGTATGACGAAGTCGATCAGCGCACGGCCGCCGCTTTCGCCGACCTCACGTACCACCCTGACACGTTCCAAGGAGCGTGGCCGGACCGATCGGGCCGAACTCGATGCGGTACTCGACGCCGGACTGGTCTGCCACCTCGGCGTCGTGCTCGGCGACAGCCCGGTGGTGCTCCCGACCGTCTACGGCCGCGACGGCGACATGCTGTACCTGCACGGCTCGACCGGCGCCGGAAACCTGCGGGCGGCGCTGACCGGCGATATCTCCATCGCCGTCACCCTGGTCGACGGCATCGTCTACGCCCGTTCGGCCATGCACTTCTCCGCCAACTTCCGCTCGGCCGTGGTGCGCGGCCGCGCCGCTGAACTCACCGACCCCGATGAGCGCATGCACGCGCTTCGGGTCATCGTCGAACACTCCGCCCCGGGTGCGTGGGATCGCGTGCGCCAGCCGAACAAAAAGGAAATGGCCGCCACGATGGTCCTCGCTCTCGACCTGACCGAGGCATCGGTGAAGGTCCGAACCGGCGGCCCCAAGGACGACGCCGCCGATATCGAAACCGGCGGCATCTGGGCAGGCGTCCTGCCCTTGCGTCAGGTCTGGGACGCCCCGATCCCCTCGGCCGATCTCGAGCCCGGCATCGAGATACCACAGGACGTACTCGATCGAACCGACCTCGCCCCGCTCCCCACCCCCTGACCCCGCGAACCGTCGCCCCCTCCGGGGATGCCGCATACCCAGGGCGTACCTCGCACAGGCCGCACCCTCTGCGAGGTGCTCACCGAGTGTGCGACAAGTGTGTGCGACTGATGTCGGAGGCCATCTGTGAGCGCGGGCACCGTCGATGGCCGCAATTGGTGGCGGCCGAGGAGGTGCACTGCTTGCGAGTCGTGCCCACGTACATCGACCGCTCCCTCGGCGTGGCGGTGGCTGAGCATACGACTGCGCCCGAATTCGGCGCGCGGGCGAGCGTCGACCGCGGTTGTGCCAGCCGACGATAGGCGGCTCGCGCATAGGCAGTGTGGAGTTCGCACAGGCTATAGCTTCTGCGAGGTGCTCACTGGGTGTGCGACAAGTGTGTGCGACAAGTGTGTGCGACTGATGTCGGAGGCCATCTGTGAGCGCGGGCACCGTCGATGGCCGCAATTGGCGGCGGCCGAGGAGGTGCACTGCTTGCGAGTCGTGCCCACGCGCATCGACCGCTCCCTCGGCGTGGCGGTGGCTCAGCATACGACTGCGCCGAGTTCGGCACGCGAGCGTCGACCGCCGGTTGTCCCAGCCGACGATAGGCGGCTCGCGCATAGGCAGTGCGCACCTCGCACATAGCTTCTGCGAGGTGCTCACTGGGTGTGCGGTAACCAGGGCAGGGTGCCGGAGGTCACCACTGGGTGATCGGGAGGCCGAGAGCGGTTGTGGTTTTGTGGGCCAGGGTGCGGAGGGTTTCGGGGGTGTCGATGCGGGAGGGGTCGAGGCTGACGACGGCAAGGGTGTAGGTGTCCGCGATGCGGCACAGATAGCCGGATAGGCGGGTGCGGGGGAGGTGGTCCGCGGTGAGGCCGGGATGGATGGCGCGGGCGGCAACGCCGGTGCAGCGGTGGGGACCAAGCGTGCGCAGGGAGTCGGGAAGCGTTCCGATGTTGGAGCACAGGATGTCTCGTTCACCCGCACCCTTGGACAGGGCATACGCCCAGCGGTCCGGAATCACCTGCAGCAGTTCCTCCGGCATCCCCCCGGGGCTGGACATGCGCCGCTCGTAGGCGATTCGGGCCTTCTCGCGAATGGTGGCCGGAGTATCGGCGCGCTCGACGGTGATCTCGGTCATCGCGAGGTCATTGTCGACGCGCGGCTCGTCGCGGGTGTCGACCGGAAGGCTGGCATCGATCGTCTCGCCGGAAAATCCACTGGCCCACAACATCTTCGCGATCAGTGCGATGAACAGGCTGTTGGCGGTTCCACCCTGCGCCGCAGCCGCCGACTCCCAGTCGGCAGCGGGACACTGCAGTACGACGCTGACGATCGGCGCAGTCACAACCCCTGCGCGTCCAGCGGTCGACCCGCGTTCACGAGTCGATGCCGCCCGGGCGGGCCGTTCGGGGATACCTTGACGAAGTGCGCGAAAAGTGCCGCGCACCACGATCACCCACTGCCGCCAGGCATCGGACCAATCCGAAGCCGGATATCGGGCGTCGAGCCCTCGTACCGACGAGGCGCTCCCTCGTGCGTTGAACCGGACTGCTTCCCCCGCAGCGAAGGTCGCCGCCGAAGACCGCGGCATCGAGTCGCCCACATTCGATCGACCCGGCAGCTGCACATAAGCCGACCCCGGATCCTCCATCGGCGCGTTGCGAGAGCCTGCAGCGCCGACCAACCGGTCGTTCCCGCCGGAGTGATTCGGTTCCGGTGTAATGGATGCTGCTGGTGTCATTGGTGTTTGGCTGGGCGCGCCTTCGACTATGGTGTTCGAGCGGTTGGCCTTTGGGGCGGTGGCGGCCGGATCGGTCTCCGTCGGTGTGTTGCCGATGGCTGTTGTCGAGCCCGCGGTGTCGTCTAGCCGGTCGTTCCCGCCCGAGTGATTCGGTTCCGGTGCGGCGGAAGTCGCCCCACGGGCATCGGATGTAACCGGCCCCACCATGCTCGGTCGACCGGGCCGGTCTTCGGCGGTTCGTGCGGCATGCGCTTCTGGCGCAGTGGATTCGGCTGACGTGCTGCTCGGATCGACCGTCGACCTCGCCGAGCTCATGCCTGATCCGGTATCAGGTAAACGCGTTGCCCGCACCGACGGTGTGGTCAAGCCTCTACCGCCCAGTGCGTCATCCACCGCGAGCGCAAGTGCTCTGCCGTCAGCGAGTGCGTGCGAGCAGGTCAGCGATACAATCGATCCGCCGTCGTCCAGCCGGGCGGTCGACAATCGCCAACCCGGACCGTATTCGGGATCCAGGTTCGCGCCCTGCTCATCGGCCCACTCGAGCAGGTCTCCGGCAGCGATGGTGTCGTCGGTGAATGCCAGCGGATAGGCCCGAGTGTT
Source organism: Nocardia sp. CA-135398 (assembly GCF_050955845.1). NCBI lineage: Bacteria > Bacillati > Actinomycetota > Actinomycetes > Mycobacteriales > Nocardiaceae > Nocardia > Nocardia sp. CA-135398. Next base: position 1,225,370 of record NZ_CP192084.1, read on the forward strand.
CGCGCGCCAACTGCGACGTGCGCCCGGAACGCGAGGTCGAATCACCCTGCGTCCCAACGGTCCAACTCGCAGCGCCGCGTGCACCTGCCACAGCAATTCCGAATCGACGCGATCGGCGGTACGCCACAAACCCTGGAGCACGATCGGGGTGCCGAGCCCGCGATGGGTGCGCAGGAAGATCTCGTCGACGACGCTCAACCGTTGGGCAGGCGCCATTGTCAGGTACGCGCCCCGTGACGGCCCGCACCGGCGGCGAACCGTTGCGCACCGTCCAAGGCTCCGTCGGTCAGGGCCTTCAGGCCGTGTCGGTATTCATTGAGCAGTGCGGTCTGTTCGTCCATACCGTCCTGCTCCAACAGTGACATGCGGTCCGAGCGCAGGCAGGTCTGCGGTAGTGCGGCCAGTTCGGCGGCGAGTTGTTCGGCGGCACTTCGGGATTCGCCATTCGGCACGACTCGATTGACCAGCCCGATCTGCAGTGCCTCCGTGGCGGCGACGGCACGGCCGGTGAGCACCATATCCATCGCGCGCCCGGTACCGATGATGCGCGGCAACCGAATCGTGCCGCCATCGATCAGCGGCACACCCCAGCGGCGGCAGAACACGCCGAAGGTGCTGTCCTGCTCGGCAACTCGCATATCGCACCACAGGGCCAGCTCCAGTCCGCCCGCGACCGCATACCCGGAGACGGCGGCGATCACCGGTTTGGACAGCCGCATCCGGGTCGGCCCCATCGGACCGTCACCGTCCTCGGTGACCCGATTGGAGCGCTCGGTGCCGAGTGCCTTCAGGTCCGCACCCGCGCAGAAGGTGCCGCCCTCGCCCCACAGCACGGCGACCGCGGCATCCGGATCGGCGTCGAATTCGCGGAATGCGTCGACCAGGGCCGCGGCGGTCGGACCGTCGACGGCATTGCGTGCCTCGGGGCGGTGCAGGATCACGGTGGTCACGGGCCCGTTGCGTTCGATTCGCACAGTCACGAGCACGACCATACGCCGTCGAAAGGACCCTTGTGTGAAGAAATGAATATATGGTTCACTTCTTGTATGGCCTACCGCAGAACCCCTGCTGTGCAGGCCCGCCTCGATGCCCAGGCGGGCCTGATCGTGCAGGCTGCGACCAAGGTGCTGTCCCGCGCGGGCTATGCCGGACTGTCCATGGCGGCCGTCGCGGCCGAGGCGGGTGTTGCCACCGGAACGGTCTACAAGAACTTCAGCGGCAAGGTCGACTTGGTGAGCGCGGTATTCCGGAAGGTGGTCGCGCATGAGGTCGCCGCGGTGGTCACCGCAAGCGCCGCCGGAACGGCCGTCGAACGGGTCACCGCGGCGGTGGAGACCTTCGCGGGCCGGGCACTGAAGAATCCGAAACTCGCCTACGTCCTGCTCGTCGAACCCGTCGATACCGTGGTCGACACCGAGCGTCTGCGCTTCCGCCGTGCCTTCGTCGAAGCCTTCGAATCCGCTGTCGCGGAAGGTGTTTCGCGTGGTGAACTGCCCGCGCAGGATGCCAAGACCAGCGCGGCCGCGCTGGTCGGCGCGATCGGCGAGGTCCTGGTCGGTCCACTGGCCGACGCACCGCACAGCGAATCCGTTGTGCCCGAACTCATCAGTTTCGCGTTACGCGCACTAGGTGTGCGCGCTGAATCCGACTCAGGAGTGTCCGATGCCGACGCATGAAGTCTTCAACCAGGTGCCCGATATCGTGCCCTTCGATGTCGCGCAGAACCCGGCACTGCTCGAGGGACTGCACCGTGAAGGCGCGGCCTGGGCCGAACCCGAAGTGCGCGAACTCGGCACGCTCGCAGGCGGATTCGAAGCGCAGCAGTGGGGCCGTCTCGCCAATGAATACCCGCCCGTCCTGCGCACACACGACCGCTACGGCAACCGCATCGACGAGGTCGAATTCCATCCGTACTGGCACGAGCTGATGAAAGTCGCTGTCGCACACGGACTGCACGGCTCACCTTGGCTCGACGACCGGCCGGGCACCCACGTTGCCCGCGCCGCGAAGTTCTACACCTGGGGTGTCGCCGACGCCGGACATATGTGTCCGATCTCGATGACCTACGCCGTCGTGCCCGCGTTGCGCCACAATCCGGAACTCGCGGCCAAATACGAACCGCTACTCGGTTCCCGCACTTACGATTTCGGCCTGCGCAAGCCGTCGACGAAGGCCGGTCTCATCGCCGGCATGTCGATGACCGAGAAGCAGGGCGGCTCCGATGTCCGCGCCAACACCACCACCGCCACACCGCAACCCGATGGCAGCTACCGCATCGTCGGCCACAAGTGGTTCACCTCGGCGCCGATGTCGGATATGTTCCTCACCCTGGCCCAGGCGCCCGGCGGCCTGTCCTGTTTCCTGCTGCCGCGCGTCCTCCCGGACGACACCCGCAATCCCATCCGGATCCAACGCCTCAAAGACAAGCTCGGCAACAAGTCGAACGCGTCCTCGGAGATCGAATACGAGAACGCCATCGGCTGGCTGGTCGGCGCGGAAGGGGCTGGCGTCAAGACCATTATCGAAATGGTCAATATGACCCGCCTGGACTGCGTCATCGGCTCCGCCACCGGCATGCGTGTCGGCGCCGTCTACGCCGCGCACCACGCACGGCACCGAGAAGCGTTCGGGGCCAAGCTGATCGATCAACCGGCGATGCGCAACGTGCTCGCCGACCTGGTAATCGAATCCGACGCCGCGACCACGGTCATGATGCGGCTGGCCGGTGCGACCGACCGCGCGGGCACCGATCCCGCCGAGGCCGCGCTGCGCCGAATCGCGTTGGCGGTCACCAAGTATTGGGTATGCAAGCGTGCACCCGCGCATGCGGCCGAGGCACTGGAATGCTTCGGCGGCAATGGCTATGCCGAGGAATCCGGTATGCCCCGGCTGTACCGCGAAGCCCCGCTCATGTCCATCTGGGAAGGCTCCGGCAACGTCGCGGCGCTGGATGCCTTGCGCGCCATGGGCCGTCAGCCCGAGACGGTCGAGGCCTTCTTCAACGAAGTCTCCCTCGCCGCTGGCGCCGACCCCCGCCTCGATGATGCCATCGCCCGCCTCGGCAAGGAATTGTCCGACCTCGATGAGATCGAATACCGCGCCCGCCGCGTCGTCGAACTCATGGCCCTGGTGTTGCAGGGTGCGCAACTGGTCCGCCACGGCCACCCCGCCGTCGCCGACGCCTTCTGCGCCACCCGCCTGGGCGACGACTGGGGCATCGCCTTCGGCACCCTCCCCACCGGCGTGAACACCACGGACATCATCGCTCGCGCTCTCACCTGACCCGGCCGCTCCCGGGCATCCGAGTGGGCACCGAATACGGGTGCGAAGTCCAGCGAGTGGGCACCGATTGCGGGTGCGAACTCCAGCGAGTGGGCACCGATTACGGGTGCGAAGTCCACGCCGTTTTCGTAAGCACTCGCTTCAGCCCGCTACGGCTGCACGTGCCCTCGTCAGCGCGCTGTCAGTGGTCGGGGCCGGTCCTGCTGCGCGGTGGTCGGGTCAGCCCGCTGCGGGACCCTGCGCTCGCGTCAACTCGTTGTGCTCGCGTTAGCCTGCTGCGCTCGCGTCAACTCGTGGTGCCCACGCTCGCATCGGCCCGCTGTCTCTTTCGCATCGGCGCTGCCTCTTTCGCATCGGCCCGCTGCCTCTTTCGCTTCGGCCCGCTGCCTCTCTCGCATCGGCGCTGCCTCTCTCGCGTCAGCGCGTGAGGGAAGCGGGCTGGGCGCGCCACTGCCGAGGTGAGAGGTCGTTGTTGCGCCGGAACAAGCGGGTGAAATAGCCCGCGTCCGGAATCCCGACCCGCCGGGCGATCTCGCCCACCGGCAAGTCCGTCTCGGCCAATAACCGGCGCGCCTCGGTCATCCGCCGTTCGGTGATCCACGCCTGCACCGTGCGTCCGGTGCGGCGGCGCACCACGGTGGTCAGATGACCCGGCGTCATGCCGACCGCATCCGCCACATCGCGCAGCGACAGCGGTGCGGTATGCCGCTGGTCGATGACGTCGAACACCTCGGCGAGCAACGGTTCACCGCGGCGCCGCAGATCACCCACCACATCGGCGGCCAGCCGCGCGAGGTCGATGAGCAGCAGCGTCAGATGTGCCGCCGCCGCCTGCCGGTACCCCTCCTGCCGCTGTGCCAGCTCGGCCTCGATGGCGGCAATCGCACTGTCCCACAATGGTCTTCGTTCCACCGGGATGGCCAATTCCAACACGCCACCCGAATGCTCGTGCAGGAACGGGAACAGCAACGGATGCGCCCGCCAGGCGGGCCATGCCGCGTGTCCCGCATCGCCGAGCGCCGCGGGATCGAAGAACACCCCGACCGCGCCTTCGAACTCATGCGGCGGGGCCGCCTCGATCACCTGACCTGCCGCGACGACGTACACCACACCGACGGACTGGACGTACATCAACACCGGAAAGTTGTGAATATGCGGGCGGTGGCCGCGTTCGGCATGGCGATCGAAGCGCAGCAGCGACACCGGCGGCGTGACCTGATCGCTGCGATAGTCGTACACCGGAACACCGCGCCGATGCCGGACCATCCGGGTAGCCTCGATCATGACACCGAAAATAGTCCGAATTCGGCCGATAATCACCCAATTATGCGGTTGGATCTGCGGGCACCATGGGAATCATGACCAAAGATCATCCACATTCGGTGCTCAAAGCCATGGGCAATCGGCACGACTACCTGCCCGCGGCAGGTCGTGACGTACTGCTACCCACTTATGACCTGCTCACCCGCGTGCTCGGCATGTACAAACTCCACGAAACCCTCGTCGCGCAGGCCGACCTCGCACCTGATCAGCGAGTACTGGAAATCGGCTGCGGCACTGGCAATCTGACGATCCGCGCCAAACGCACCGAGCCCGCGGCGGAGGTGATCGGCTCCGATCCCGACCCGCTCGCACTCGCCCGTGCCGAGCGAAAGGCGAATGGGCTGAACGGAATCCGCTTCGAACGCGCCTACGCGCAGGAATTGCCCTATCCGGACAAGGAATTCGACCGGGTGCTCTCATCGATGATGCTGCACCACCTCGACACCGACATCAAAACCGCCGCACTGGCGGAGGTGCTGCGCGTCCTGCGCCCCGGCGGCAGCTTGCACATCGTCGATATCGGCGGTGAGGTGACCACGGACGACGGCCTGATGGCCCGGCTGCTGCTGCATACTCACCACACTCAGGACCATCTCGGCGACGGCATTCCCCAACTTCTGCGCACCGTCGGCTTCGACTGTGCCGTAGTCGCTTCCCAGCGCCACCGTCGTCTGGGCCGCGTCACCTTCTACCGCGGCACCCGTCCGAACTAGCCGCCGACGCGCTGGAGCACCCGCTCGACCAGCGCGGTATCGCAATGTTCGATCACCTCGGTGAGCCGACCGTTGGCGATCCGGAAGACGAAACAGTAGGTCTGCTCGTACGGCTCACCCCCGGTAGTGATGCCGTGCCCGCGGACCTGGGCGACGACGCGGTCGTCTTCGGCGATCACGAAGTCGGCCGCGCTGCGGTACTCGGTGAACTGGGTCATCAGCGGCCGCAGCAGTTCGTTCAGGACAACCGTTTTCGGTTCCCAAGTTCGCGACCATGACCAGTTCCCCGGAAAGATCCAGCGGAAGTCCTCGGCCATGGCCTCGGCCATCGCTCGGGTATTGCCCTTGGACATCTGGTCGAAGATGTGCTCGACAAGTTTCTTGTTCGCTGCCGCACTCATGCCAGCACCTCGCTGGCGCTCGGTTCCGGCCGGACCGCACATCGTGGTGGCGCCGAAATGGCTGCTGCCGCCCGAAGCTCGGCGGATCCGGCCGGATATCGACCAGCATGTCGTGCACCGCGCCATGCGCACCGCGCGCCGTTGGCGGCTGTCTTGATAATTCGTTCGCTCATACCTCCGACGCTAAGGAGCGCCGCGATATGCGACAAGCGAGTATCTCGCATATTTGGTATGAGTAGATCGCATGGGTGAGTTCACGATCGTCGGATTGCGGGTGGTCCGGGAGGCCGCACGGAGCGGCTCGTTCTCGACCGCCGCGGAGAACCTGGGTTACACGCAGTCGGCGGTATCCCGGCAGATCGCCCTCATGGAGCAGGCGGCGGGCCGGGCGTTGTTCGAGCGGCACGCGCGCGGCGTGCGGGCCACCGAGGCCGGACGGATCGTGCTGCGCCATGCCGAAACGGTGCTCGGTGGACTCGGTTCCGCGCGGCAGGAACTCGACGAACTGACCGCGCGCCCACTTGCCACCCTCCGGGTCGGCGCATTCTCGACCGCCATGGCCGCACTGGTGCCGAGGGCCATTGCCGCCACCGCGACACGACTCGCGCGAGTACCGCTGCGTGAAGGAACCAGTCCGCGGTTGGTATCCGCCGTCGCACGGGGTCGACTCGATCTGGCGGTGGTGACCGAGACGCGAAATCTACCCGCCGATACCGAAATCGAGCCCCTCCTCGACGATCCGCTGCTCATCGCGGTCCCACCGGATCATGCCCTCGCGGGCCGCGCCAGCGTCACGCCCGCAGAGCTGCGCGGCGAACATTGGATCGCGGGCAGCGCCGAGGTGAGCAGCACTCTGCTCGGCGCATGGCGTGCGGCCACGTGGGAACCGGAGGTCGCCTTCGTCGCCCGCGATTGGTTCGCCAAGCTCGGCCTGGTCGCGGCGGGTATGGGCTGCACCGTGGTCCCCGCAATCGCGGTGCCGGTGCTGCCGCCTGGCATCGCACTGGTCCGCATCGACCATCCCGCCGCGGTTCGCACGACATCGATCGTCTATCGAGGAGGCGACTCGGCCACCCCGAGACAGATCTTCATCGAGGCCCTTCGCGACGCCGCCGCCGACCTCGCCACCGAAGTCCGCCAGCGACTCAGATAGCCGACTTATATAGCCACGCGCGCAAATTCGCGGCGGACCGACTCAGGCTGAGTACTGTGATTTCGATGACACGGACTTCCGTCGAAATGCCGTTGCGCTCGCTGGCCGAGCACCTGCGGATCCGGGCGGCGGGGTGCGCCCGACGATACGTGCTCGGCATCGCGGGTCCGCCTGGTGCGGGTAAATCTACGCTGTCCAAGGCCATTCGCGACGATCTGAACCACCGCGCTGGTGCCCGGATCGCCCAGATCGCACCGATGGACGGGTTCCACCTGCCCAACGCGGTACTGCGCGCGACGGCGAATCTGGAGCGCAAGGGTGAACCACATACCTTCGACGTCGCCGCCTTCCTGGAAACCCTGCGCCGTCTGCGCGATACCCCACTCGACGTGCCGGTGCCGTGGCCGACCTTCGACCGCGCCATCGAGGAACCGACCCCGGCCGGTGTCGTCTTCGATCGGCACGAGATCGCCATTACCGAGGGCAATTACCTGCTGCTGTCCGACGGTGCCTGGTCGGGTGTGCGCGAATTCCTCGACGAGGTCTGGTACCTGGACGTGGAGCGCGACGTGCTCGAACAACGTCTCTTGCGTCGCCACATTCGCGGCGGCCGCACGTCCGAGGCCGCGAAAATCAAGGTGCACACCAGTGATTTGCCCAATGCGGACCTGATCGCCGATACCAGGCTCCGAGCCGACCTCGTACTGCGCCAGCGCGGCGGCCGCTACTACGCGGCCGAGGGGTGACGTGTGCCGCGTCGCCGAATCACGCTGGAGGTGACATGATCTCGCTCGACAATTCGTGTCGGATAGCCGGGAGCAAGCGGAATGTGGGAGTACGAATACAGCGCGGAGACTGCGGTGGCACCGGAGGCGCTGTGGCGGTGCTGGTCGGATATGGAATCCTGGCCCGAATGGAACGAGGGGCTCGACGAGATCGAAGTCGACGGCCCCTTCGAGGTCGGCACCGCGTTCACCATGACGCTCCCCGGCGGAGATACCGTGCGCATGCGCCTGGTGGCGATCGAACCCGGCGAACTGTTCACCGATGAAATGGACGGCGGCGATTTCACCGTCGTCACCGAGCACCGTCTGGAGCCAGCGGGCGAGGGATGGACCCGCGTCGTCTACCGCACCGAGATCATCGGCGACGCCGCGGATACCGTCGGCCCCGAAATCGGTCCGGAGATCACCGCCGACTTCCCGGATGTCGTTGCCGCCCTGATCAAGACGGCGCAAGCGCTGGGCTGAGGCTCAGCGGTTGTCGCGGTACCAGCCGATCAGGGCGTCGGTGGACGAGTCACCTTGCGGCTGCGGCTCTTCCGGAGACGTCAGCAAGGGGGCCAGCGCGAGTGCTTGCTGCTTGCCGAGCTCCACGCCCCACTGGTCGAAACTATCGATGCCCCAGATGGTGCCCTCGACGAATACTTGATGTTCGTAGAGCGCGATCAACTGCCCGACCACCGACGGTGTCAGCTGTGGCGCCAGAATGGTCGTGCTCGGCCGATTGCCCGGCATCACCTTGTGCGGCACCACGTTCGGATCGGTGCCCTCCGCGGCGATCTCCTCGGCCGTCTTGCCGAAGGCGAGCACCTTGGTCTGCGCGAACAGGTTGCTCATCAGGATGTCGTGCATGCTGCCGCTGCCGTCGAGGGTGGGCAGATCAGCGGTGGGACGGGCGAATCCGATGAAATCGGCCGGAATCAGCCGGGTGCCCTGATGCAGCAGCTGGTAGAAGGCGTGCTGGCCGTTGGTTCCTGGCTCGCCCCAGAAGATTTCGCCCGTCGAGGTGGTCACCGGGGTGCCGTCGGCGCGCACCGACTTGCCGTTGGACTCCATGGTCAGCTGCTGCAGATAGGCCGGGAAGCGCGCCAGATCGTTCGAATAGGGCAGCACCGCACGCGATTCCGCGCCGAAGAAGTTCGAGTACCAGATGCCGAGCAGGCCGAGCAGTACCGGGCCGTTCCGGTCCAGCGGCTCGGTCGCGAAATGCCGGTCGACGGTGTGCATTCCGGCCAGGAACTCGGCGAAGCGCTCCTTGCCGATGGTCGCCATCACCGAAAGGCCGATGGCCGAATCCACCGAATAGCGGCCGCCGACCCAATCCCAGAAGCCGAACATATTCGCGGTGTCGATGCCGAAATCGGCGACCCGCTCGGCATTCGTCGAGACGGCCACGAAATGCTTTGCCACCGCGTCCTCGCCGATCGCGGCGACCAGCCAGCGCCGGGCGGCGGTGGCATTGGTCAGCGTCTCCAGCGTCGAAAACGTCTTGGAGGCAACGATGAACAGCGTGTTGGCCGGATCGAGTCCGTCGAGTTTCGCGAGCAGATCGGCCGGGTCGACATTCGAGACGAACCGGGCGGCGATCCCGGCATCGGCGTAGTGCCGCAGCGCGCGATGCACCATATCCGGGCCGAGATCCGAACCGCCGATGCCGATATTCACCACCGTCTTGATGCGCTCGCCGGTCGCGCCGCGCCAGGCACCCGAGCGCACCGCGTCGGTGAATTCACCCATCCGCCGCAGCACGTCGTGCACCTCGGCGCCCGCGTCCGCGCCGTCCACCATGACCGACTCGCCCTCGGGTAGGCGCAGCGCGATATGTTCCACCGCGCGGTTCTCCGAGGTGTTGATGTGGTCGCCGCGGTACATCGCGTCCCGCCGTTCGGTCACCCCGGCCTCATACGCCAATTCGACCAGCAGATGCAGGGTTTCCCGGGTGACACGGTGCTTGCTGTAGTCGATGTGCAGGTCGCCGACCCGAACGATCAACTCGCGGCCGCGGTCGGGATCCTCGGCGAAGAATTCACGCAGGTGTCGTCCGGCGACGGCGCTGTGGTGCTCGTGCAGTTTCCGCCAGGCCGCCGATGCGGTGATGTCGCTGCTCACGTCCGCGAGGTTACAAGCACTCGTTCGGCCGCGCAGGCAAGGACCGCATACTTTCGCCCATGTTGTCCTGACGGCATCCCGTGCCGATCATCCGATCGCCGCTCGAACAGGGCGTGGTGAGCGTGTGCGGACCGCTCGATATTCCGATCGACGAGTCGAGGGTGATGTGCGAGCGCGCGGCTTAGGCTGGGGTACATGGTGTCCGAACGCGAAGTACTCCAATCCGTACCGACGCAGCTTTGGATCGGCGGTCCAGTCGACGCCACCGGGGGCGGCACCTTCGCGGTGCACAATCCGGCCGATGGGCAGGTGCTGACCCAGGTTGCCGATGCCACGCCGGAAGACGCCGTGCGCGCACTGGATGCTGCCGCGGCGGTGCAGCCCGAATGGGCGGCGACACCGTCGCGGGAACGCGGCGAGATCCTGCGCCGGGTCTTCGAACAGCTGACCGCGCGCGCCGAGGAATTCGCGCTGCTTATGACCCTGGAGATGGGCAAGGCGCTGCCGGAAAGCCGCAACGAGGTGCGCTACGGCGCCGAATTCTTCCGCTGGTTCAGCGAGGAGGCGGTGCGGGCGCACGGACGCTATCTGCACGCGCCGTCCGGCACCGGGCGGATCATGGTGCACAAGCAGCCCGTCGGGCCCTGTCTGGCCATCACGCCGTGGAACTTCCCGCTGGCCATGGGCACCCGCAAGATCGGACCGGCGCTGGCCGCTGGCTGCACGATGATCGTCAAGCCCGCGTCGGCCACCCCGCTGACCATGTTGGCGCTGGCGAAGCTGTGCAGCGAGGCGGGACTGCCGGACGGCGTGCTCTCGGTGATCACCTCCAGCCGTTCCGGCGCCGTCACCGCGCCGCTGCTCGACGATCCGCGCCTGCGCAAGCTCACCTTCACCGGATCCACCGAGGTCGGCAAGAAGCTGGTGGAGAAGTCGGCGAACGGACTGCTGCGCACCTCGATGGAACTCGGCGGCAACGCACCGTTCGTGGTGTTCGACGATGCCGATATCGACGCCGCCGTACAGGGCGCGATGCTGGCCAAACTGCGCAATGGCGGTGAGGCGTGTACCGCCGCCAACCGCTTCCACGTGCAGAACGGCGTGCTCGAGGAGTTCACCACCAAACTCGTCGAGGCGATGTCGAATACGGTCACCCTCGGACCTGGCACCGACCCGAACACCACCCTCGGCCCGCTGATCAACGAAGAACAGCTCAATACCGTCAGCGAATTGGTCGATGACGCGGTGGCGGTCGGCGCGCAGCTCCGCCTCGGCGGCAAGGCGCCCGGCGGTCCCGGCTGGTTCTATCCCGCGACCATCCTCAGCGAGGTACCGGCGAATGCTCGGATCCTGCGTGAGGAGGTCTTCGGCCCCGTCGCACCCGTTGTCGGCTTCGAAACCGAGGAAGAGGGCCTCGCCGCCGCAAACAACACCGAATTCGGCCTGGTCAGCTATGTCTACACCCGCGACCTCGACCGCGCCCTTCGCATTGCCGAGGGCATCGAATCCGGCATGGTCGGCATCAACCGCGGCGTAATCTCCGATCCCGCAGCACCTTTCGGTGGCGTCAAGGCCTCCGGCTTCGGCCGCGAAGGCGGTATCGAGGGCATCGAGGAGTACCTGTCCACCAAGTACATCGCCCTTACCTGACCCGCAGACATGAAACGACCGCCCCGGGGTGAAATACACCCGGGGCGGCCTTGTGGAAGGCGGCGATCTTACGAACGTCGCGTGGTTCGATCGGTCCGCTGGTGGCGGCCGGTGAAGGTCAGTGGCCGAGTCGGCCGCGACCGAGGCGCAGCAGCAGCATGGCGAGGGTGTGGCCCTCCTGGCCGAGTTCGCTGAAGCGCTCGAGCACCTTCATCTCACGACTGTGTACGAGGCGGGGGCCGCCGGAGGCCATGCGCGTGCGACCGATGATCCGCGAGATCTCGGTGCGGCGCTTGATGGCGGCGAGAATTTCCGCGTCGAGCTGGTCGATCTCCTTGCGGAGCTTGTCGATCTCGGCCTCGGTGTGGGGCAGAGCCGAATCGGACCCGGTCGTCGTGGCGGGGGTGCTCATCATTCATCTCCTCGTGTCAGAACATGGATCGGCTGGTGAGCCGAGCTCGTTACCGATCGGTTCTTTCACCGTGCAAAACAAACCTGGTAGGTATTGCAATCCTCCCCCCAGGCAGCGCGCTCAGGTACAAAGTCCGCGATCACGATATCCGGCTGTTAGCCGAATCGGATGATTCGCGGCCGTCGCGCAGGTCATGTGGGCCAGTCTGCCATGGGGCCGAAGCAATGCAAAACACTTCATTTTGTGAATCTCCTGAGAAGGCTTGCACGTTGCGACGCCCGTGTCGACCCGGGGCGGTTCATCTGCCGTTCGCCGAATGGACACGATGGCGACCGGGACTTCATCTCTGTCGGTGGCCGCCGGTAGCGTGGATGGACGATGGACATCACGGTGGCTCCCAAGACGCAGGCCGGGCGGACTCGGCACCCGGATTCAGCCCAGAAACCGCAGGTCGACGCTGCTCGCATCGAGGAGATGGGCGACTCTGCCGTGCCCGCCGCGGCGGGGGTCCCGCATCCGGCCGTCGATGATGCGTCGCGGCGTGTCGTGGACGACAAACACCGTGTCGAACAAGAAAAGCGCCGCGCCGAACGTGAGCAACGTCGCGCGGAGGAGGCCGAGCGACTGCTCGACGGCCTCAACCCGCAGCAGCGCGCCGCCGTCGTGCACACCGGTGCGCCGCTGCTGATCGTCGCGGGCGCGGGTTCGGGCAAGACCGCCGTGCTGACCAGGCGCATCGCCTATTTGCTGGCCGCCCGCGGGGTGACCCCGGGCCAGGTCCTGGCCATCACCTTCACCAATAAGGCCGCCGCCGAAATGCGCGAGCGGGTGGGCGGTCTGGTCGGCCCGCGCGCAAACAACATGTGGGTCTCGACCTTCCACTCCAGCTGCGTCCGCATCCTGCGCATGCAGGCCGCGCTGCTGCCCGGTCTGAATTCGAATTTCTCCATCTACGACGCCGACGATTCCCGGCGATTGCTCACCATGATCAGCCGCGACTTCGATATCGACGTCAAGAAATATTCGGCGCGACTGCTGGCCACCGCCATCTCGAATTTGAAGAACGAGCTCATCGGCCCGGAGCAGGCCACCGCGGATGCCGAAACCGACGAAACCGAACTGCCCGGCCTCGTCGCCCGCGTGTACACCGAATATCAGCGCCGGTTGCGCTCGGCGAACGCCCTCGATTTCGACGATCTGATCGGCGAAACGGTGGCACTGCTGCAGAACCATCCGCAGGTCGCCGAGTACTACCGCCGCCGGTTCCGGCATGTGCTGGTAGACGAGTACCAGGACACCAACCACGCCCAGTACATCCTGATCCGCGAGCTGGTCGGGCATCATGCGCAGGAGCAGGCCGAAGACGCGGTCGCGCCGAGTGAACTGTGTGTCGTCGGTGATGCGGACCAGTCCATCTATGCCTTCCGCGGCGCCACCATCCGCAATATCGAGGAATTCGAACGCGACTTCCCCGATGCGGAAACCATTCTGCTGGAACAGAATTACCGCTCCACCCAGAATATTCTGTCCGCCGCGAACGCGGTGATATCGCGCAATGAGAAGCGCAGGGACAAGCGGCTGTGGACCGATTCCGGTGAGGGCGATCTGATCACCGGCTACGTCGCCGACAACGAGCACGACGAGGCCTCGTTCGTGGCGCGTGAGATCGACCGGTTGGTGGATGCGGGCGATGCCAACTACAGCGATGTCGCGGTCTTCTATCGCACCAACAACAATTCCCGTGCGTTGGAAGAAATCTTCATTCGCATGGGACTGCCCTACAAGGTGGTCGGCGGCGTGCGCTTCTACGAGCGCAAGGAGGTGCGCGATATCGTCGCGTACCTGCGCGTGCTCGACAATCCGGAGGACACGGTGAGCCTGCGCCGCATCCTCAACACCCCGCGCCGCGGCATCGGCGACCGGGCCGAAGCCTGTGTCGCGGTGCACGCCGAACAGCGCGGCATCGGTTTCGCCGAGGCACTGCGCGATGCCGCCGATGGCAAAGTGGCGCTGCTGAATACCCGGGCGCAACGCGCGATCGCCGGATTCCTCGACCTACTCGAAGAGGTCAGGGCGGCGGGTGCCCAGGCGGATCAGGACTTTCCCGACCTCGGCAATATGGTCGAAGCGGTGCTCGACCGCACCGGCTACCGGGCCGAGTTGGAGGGCTCCGATGATCCGCAGGACGGCGCGCGGCTCGACAACCTGAACGAATTGGTGAGCGTCGCGCGGGAATTCAGCTCCGAGGCATACAACAATGCCGAGGCCGCCCGGGAAGAAGGGTTGGTGCCAGAGGTGGCCGAGGGCGAACCCGATCCGGGCTCGCTCGCCGCCTTCCTGGAACGTGTCTCGTTGGTGGCCGATAGCGACCAGCTGCCCGAGGAGGGCTCCGGCGTGGTCACCATGATGACGCTGCACACCGCCAAGGGCCTGGAATTCCCGGTGGTCTTCGTGACCGGCTGGGAGGACGGGCAGTTCCCGCATATGCGCGCACTCGGCGATCCGACCGAGCTGGCGGAGGAACGCCGCCTCGCCTACGTCGGCATCACCCGGGCGCGGCAACGGCTCTACGTCACCCGTGCGGTGGTGCGCTCCGGCTGGGGGCAGCCGGTCTCGAATCCGGAATCCCGATTCCTACAGGAGATTCCGCCGCACCTCGTCGACTGGAAGCGGTTGGAGCCGAAGGGTTCGCCGCTCACCCGCGGCATCCGCCGCCGCGGCGACGACGACGGCCTGGAACACGACTGGACCCGAGACGGCTGGAATCAGCGGCCGGGCGTCAACGATCGTGGTCCACGCCGCCCCGCGCCCGGCGGCGCGAGCCGCAACAATGCCAATCTGGTACTGGCTGTTGGCGATCGAGTCAGCGATGACAAGTACGGCCTCGGCCGTGTGGTAGCCGCCGAAGGCTTCGGGCCCCTGGCCACCGTCACCATCGACTTCGGCACCGCGGGCAAGATCCGGCTCATCCCGCAATACAGCCGCACCCTGGTCAAGCTCTGAGAGGGGCCCTTCGGCCCTGATCTATCGCCTGTCGTGTCGGTAGCGTGCGCGACAAGGAAACCGTCGCGCAATACCTGCTGTGATTGCTGCCGATGCCGCCCCACCAGCGCATGGTGAACATCCGACCAATGCTGTGGGGGTCAGTCGCGGTCGGGGCCGAGGCTGATGCCGCGGGTGGCGAGCCAGGGGAGGGGGTCGATGCGGTCGGTGCCGTTGAGCCAGACTTCGAAATGGCAGTGCGGGCCGGTGGATTCGCCGCGGTTGCCGACGGTGGCGATCTCGTCGCCCGCGAGGACGTGCTGACCTACCGAGACAAGTGCGCTGTTGATGTGGCCGTACACCGTGACGGTGCCGTCGTCGCCGCGCATTCGTACCCACATGCCGAAACCGGCGGCCGGTCCAGCGTCGATGACGGTGCCGTCCTCGACCGCGTAGATCGGTGTGCCGATGGGGGCGGCGATGTCGACACCGGGGTGCAGCACGCCCCAGCGCTCGCCGTATCCGGAAGTGAAGGCGCCCGAGGCGAATTTCATGAACAGCGGCCGCAGCTTCGACTCCGCTTCAGCCGCCAGATCCTGTGCGAATTTGTCGCCGTTCTCCAACACATCGGAGAACTGGTCGAGGTTCGTCGGCGTCGCGGTATCGAGCAACTCCGGTGTCGTCGGCAGCTCACCACCCACCGGTTCCAACGCCCGCTGCTGCCCGACGGCCTGCAATTCAGCTGTCTGCGGCGACTTCTCACCACCCGCCGCCAAATTCTGCCCAGCGGCAACAATCGCCCCCGCCGCCACGGCGATAACCGCGACCCGCCCCTTCAACGCCCGCGGCGGTGCGGGCACCCGATGCGCACCACCCCGCCTCTTCCGCCGCCCCAGCCGGTCCGCCGAATCGCCAGGAGTACCTACCTGATCTGCCCCCGCCGTCCCCTCGATATCGCGAGCACCGCTACCCCGAGCCGCACCCCGATTGCGCAACTCGTCGTCGCGCCGAGCAGCATCGCGACGTTGCGGCGCAATGCCATCCCAGCCTGTGTCCCCATCACGGCCGTCGCTGAATCCGCGCCAGGCGCCGTTGCCCCCGCCGTAGACCTGGCCGGACTGCGCGTCGCGCTCCTGGCCTGTGCCGCGCCGCAGGCTTGCGTCGTGGTTCGGTCGGGCGTCGTGGTACGGGCTTGCGCCGTAATCCAGACTGTCGCCGTAATCCGTGCCTTCACCGTTGTTCTGGCTTGCGGCATGGCCCGGGCGTGCGTGCTCCTGGCTTGTGCCGTGACCCAGGCGTGCGTCGTATTCCGGACTGTCGCCATGCTGCTGGCGTGTGTCGAGCTCTCGGCCTATGCCGTCGTTCTGCCTTCTACCGTAATCCAGATTGTCGCCGTAATTCGTGCCTTCACCGTTGTTCTGGCTTGCGGCATGGCCCGGGCGTGCGTGCTCATGGCTTGTGCCGTGGCCCTGGCGTGCGTCGTATTCCGGACTGTCGCCATGCTGCTGGCGTGTGTCAAGCTCTCGGCCTATGGCGTCGTTCTGTCTTCTGCCGTAATCGTGGGTAGCGCCGCCATTCCAGCCCGGGCCCTGATCGCGGTCGTCAGGGAACGCGTGCCAGTCGGCATTGCTCGTGCTGTAGATCAGGCTGTCGCCGTAATCCAGGCCTGCGTTGTAGCCGTGTCTCGCGGCATGATCCGGGCCTTCGCCGTATTCCTGGGGAGCGACGCCGTTCCAGTCCCAACTCTCATCGCGGTCGCCGCCGAAACTGTGCCAGCTTCCGTTGCCGAGGCTGTCGCCATAATCTCGGCTCGCGTCGTAGATCTGGCCAGCACCTTGATCGTGGCCCGGTAGGTAAGCCTGGCTCGTGCCGTAGCTCAGCCCCGCGTGGTCCGGCCCCGCGGCGTAATCCCGGCCCTCGCTGTGGCTCTGAAAATCCCTATCGAATCGTGAATCTGCTTGCGACCATTGATCATTCAGCTGCCAGGATTCGGCGCCGTTGCCCTGCCCTGATGATTGCCAAGAATTGTCCAGGAATTGCTGCACCGGCACTCCGGAGCCTGATAACCGCTCATGCCTCATCGCCGCGGCCGCACCACACCACTGGTGCGCCCGAATTGTCCTGAACGCGAGGAAAGTTCGAAAGTTCCTGGTCTTCGAGTGTCGTGGACGGCGATCCGGGTGCTCGCAACGCGCATCGAGATTTACATCCTCCGGTCACAACTACTGCAGGGTAACGGGTCCGTCGACGGTAACGGATCGATTGCGGTCCCGCAACCGGTCATCCAATGAATCCCATTGCTGCACTGTGAATTCGGAGCCGAGCGCACACAGCAGCATCGAAGCGAACAGCGGCCCACATGCCAACGAACGTCCACCCGCAATGCAACAGCGCCTGTAGCCCAGCTGTCCCGTTTGCGCCGCGAGCCTCGACGAAATTCCGACCTGGAACTCAGTCGCGCTGCGGACCCAAGCTGATACCGCGCGTCGCCAGCCACGGCAGCGGATCGACCTTGTCGACCCCGTTCAACCACACCTCGAAATGGCAGTGCGGACCGGTGGAGAAACCACGGTTGCCGATGGTGGCGATCTGATCACCGGCCAGCACGCGCTGACCCGCCGACACCGTCGCGGTGTCGATGTGGCCGTAGATGGTGACGGTGCCGTCATCGTGCAGCAGACGCACCCACATACCGAAACCGGAGGCCGGACCGGCTTCGATCACGGTGGCGTCGGCGACGGCGTAGATCGGCGTGCCGATCGGGCCCGCGATATCGATGCCGAGATGCTGTACGCCCCAGCGGGCGCCGAATCCGGAGGTGAAATTGCCCGCCGCGAATCTGGTGAACAGCGGGCGCAGTTTCGAGGCTTCCTGCGCCGCCATATCTTCGGCGAACTTCTGCCCCTTTTGCAGCATGTCGCCGAACTGACCGAGATTCGTCGGGGTCGAAACATTGAGCACCTGTGGCGAATCCGGCGAGGTATTCGGATCGGCCACGCTGACCGACTGCGCGGCGATTTCGTGAACCTGTCCGGCGGCCTCGTAATCGACGGCCTGCGAAGGCTGTTCGGGCGAGGCGAAGGCGGCCTGTCCAGCGGCGACCACCGCACCAGCGGCGACGGCGACGACCGCGGCGCGGCCCTTCAGTGAAGCGGGGGGCGCGGGCATCCGATGCGCGCCACCATTGCCGCGGTTCGCGCGGCGGCCCGGGATCACAGTGGGACGGGCCGGGACTTCCGGATCCTCGGACTCCCAGGGAGAGCACTGACCATCCCACGATTCGTCGCCATCCCAGGACGACTCATCGCCGTCCCAGGACCCGTCCGTCTCCGGCGTCCAGGACGCCTCGGAGTCGGCGTTCCAGGTCTCGTCGCTCTCGGGGGTCCGAGAATCGTCGGAAGCCCACGCACCGCCATCGGACCAGGAGTCGCCTTGCGTCCAAGCCTGCGACTGTCCCCACGAATCGACTTGCGAGTCGGCCTGCGGCTCTGCCCACGAATCGGCCTGCGGCTGTCCCCAAGCGGAACCGGACTGTGCCCAAGAATCATTCGCGCCCAACGCGCTGCCCCCGTGTTCGTAGCCACCCGCCGCGTAGCGATGCCCACCGGCATGCCGCGACGAAGTCCCGAACGGATCTATCGCAGCACTGGAATGCCCACCGAACGACTCGTCGTCATCGGACCGGTAACGATGTCCGGAGCGAGCGCGATTTTCGGTTGCGAAGGTGGAGCGATGGTTCATCGGTGGTGCCACATCATCGAGCGAGAGATCACGGAATCGAATTGCCTGATCAGAGGCGTTAAGGAACGGCTCTCCGTCTGCGGAGTGCTGTGCTGCGTCAAGCTTGCCGTCCTCCTAGTCGTGACCGTGTTGTGACATCGACCGCAATGACGGTAACGAAACGATTGCGAGGTCCGCAAGCGCTACGTGCGATCAATCCAAACATGTGAGATTGATCACGGTAACGCACCGGAATAACTCACTGTGATCGGGGCACGCGGGTGAGGCTGATCGACGACGAACCGTAGTAGAAGGCCGTCGGTCAACCGGTTCGGCGGCTCTACCTGGCGCGCCGTCAGCAACCTACTGGCGAGTAGCCTTGGCCTGGCGTTTTCCCGCCCTGGGCAACAGCCCGTGACCTGCGCCACTTAGGATGAATGTGGCCGTTTGGCCCTCCATGTGACTGGTTAAAGTCCGACCCGACCCGCTTCCGACGTCGGGCCGCCAACAAAGACGTTGTCATCACAACGCAGACGAGACGGTGAGTACATGGATCTCTTCGAATATCAGGCGAAGGAGCTCTTCGTTAAGCACGGAGTGCCTTCGTCCGAGGGCCGCGTCACGGACACGGCCGAGGACGCCCGCGCCATCGCGGCGGAAATCGGCAAGCCGGTGATGATCAAGGCCCAGGTGAAGGCCGGTGGCCGCGGCAAGGCGGGCGGCGTCAAGTTCGCCGCCACCGCCGACGACGCGTTCACGCACGCGCAGAACATCATCGGCCTGGATATCAAGGGCCACATCACCAAGAAGATCCTTGTCGCCGAAGCCAAGGACATCGCGGAGGAGTACTACATCTCCTTCCTGCTCGACCGGTCCAACCGCACCTACCTGGCCATGTGCTCGGTCGAAGGCGGTATGGAGATCGAAGAGGTCGCCGCGACCAAGCCCGAGCGCCTGGCCAAGGTGCCGGTCGACGCCGTCAAGGGTGTCGACCTCGCGTTCGCCCGCTCGATCGCCGAGCAGGGCCACCTGCCCGCCGACGTACTCGACGCCGCGGCCGTGACCATCCAGAAGCTCTGGGAGGTGTTCATCGGCGAGGACGCCACCCTGGTGGAGGTCAACCCGCTGGTCCGCACCCCCGACAACGAGATCCTCGCGCTCGACGGCAAGGTCACCCTGGACGAGAACGCCGAGTTCCGGCAGCCCGGTCACGCGGCCTTCGCGGACAAGGACGCGACCGATCCCCTCGAGCTCAAGGCCAAGGACAACGACCTCAACTACGTCAAGCTCGACGGTGAGGTCGGCATCATCGGCAACGGTGCGGGTCTGGTCATGTCCACCCTCGACGTGGTCGCCTACGCGGGTGAGAACCACGGCGGTGTCAAGCCCGCCAACTTCCTCGACATCGGTGGTGGCGCCTCGGCCGAGGTCATGGCCGCCGGACTCGATGTCATCCTGGGTGATGCCCAGGTCAAGAGCGTGTTCGTCAATGTTTTCGGTGGTATCACCGCCTGTGACGCGGTCGCCAACGGCATCGTGAAGGCGCTGGAAATCCTTGGCGCCGAGGCGAACAAGCCGCTGGTCGTCCGTCTCGACGGCAACAAGGTGGACGAGGGTCGCAAGATTCTCGTCGATGCCGCGCATCCGCTGATCACACTTGCGCAGACAATGGACGAAGGCGCCGACAAGGCCGCCGAACTGGCAGCGGCCAAGTAAGGAAACCGGAAATGTCTATCTTCCTCAACAAGGATTCCAAGGTCATCGTCCAGGGCATCACCGGCGGTGAGGGCACCAAGCACACCGCGCTGATGCTCAAGGCCGGCACCCAGGTCGTGGGCGGTGTCAACGCGCGCAAGGCGGGCACCACCGTCGCGCACACCGACAAGGACGGCAACGCGATCGAGCTGCCGGTGTTCGGCACGGTCGAAGAGGCCATCAAGGCGACCGGTGCCGATGTGTCCATCGCGTTCGTGCCGCCGAAGTTCTCGAAGGACGCCATCATCGAGGCCATCGACGCGGAGATCCCGCTGCTCGTGGTCATCACCGAGGGCATCCCGGTGCAGGACACCGCCTACGCGTGGGCCTACAACGTGGAGAAGGGCAACAAGACCCGGATCATCGGCCCGAACTGCCCCGGCATCATCACCCCCGGCGAATCGCTGGTCGGCATCACCCCGGCCAACATCACCGGCAAGGGCCCGGTCGGCCTGGTGTCGAAGTCCGGCACGCTGACCTACCAGATGATGTACGAGCTGCGTGACTTCGGCTTCTCGACCGCCATCGGCATCGGCGGCGACCCGGTCATCGGCACCACCCACATCGACGCCATCGAGGCGTTCGAGCAGGACCCCGAGACCAAGCTGATCGTGATGATCGGCGAGATCGGCGGCGACGCCGAGGAGCGGGCCGCGGCCTACATCAAGGCCAACGTCACCAAGCCGGTCGTCGGCTACGTCGCGGGCTTCACCGCCCCCGAGGGCAAGACCATGGGCCACGCGGGCGCGATCGTGTCCGGTTCGGCCGGTACCGCCCAGGCGAAGAAGGATGCGCTCGAGGCCGCCGGTGTGAAGGTCGGCAAGACGCCGTCCGAGACCGCCGCGCTGGCGCGGGAGATCCTGGAGAAGGCAAGCGTCACCGCCTGATTCGCGGATTCATACGAAAGGCCGCCACCCCGATCGGGGTGGCGGCCTTTCGTATGTTCAGAAGAAGTGGACTACTGAAGCGATCCCGAAGACGAGGCTGTACACCGCGAACGGCAGCAGCGAATTCGATTTGAAGTAGCGCTCCAGGAAGCGGACCGCGAGATACGCCGCACCACCCGCGACGATCGATCCGACCAGAACCTGACTGAGGATGCCGTCGCCTTGCGGACCGGCCAGCGTCGGCAGTTTGAGCACTCCCGCGGCGAGAATGACCGGAGTGGCGAGCAGGAAGGCGAATTTCGCCGCGTCCTCATGGTCCAAACCGCGCAGCAGACCGCCGACCATTGTCATGCCGGAGCGGCTGATACCCGCGAACAGTGCGCCGGTCTGCGAGACACCGATGATCAACGCGTCCTTGGCGGATAGATCGCCGAGGCCGGTCGGCTCCTCCGCCGTCGCGACGAAATATCCCTCTTCGATGGCCTTGGCCCGTGCCTCGGACTCGGCGAAGCGGCGGCCATAGTCGGACAGCGTCGGCTGGCTGCGCCGACGCAGCACCTCGCCGGTGATGAGCACGACTCCGTTCAACGTCAGAAACAGGCCCGCCGCAAGGGGTTTCGCGAACAAGGTGCGCAGCGGATGTTCCAGCAGCAACCCGAGCACACCGACCGGCACGGTCGCCAGGAGCACCAGCCAACCCAGGCGCTGGGTCGAGGTCTCGATGCGCCGGGTGCGCAGTGTGGTGACCAAGCCGACCACGATCTCGACCCAGTCGCGCCAATAGAACACCAGCAGTGCGATCGCAGTCGCCACATGCAATCCGACGACAAATGCGAGATATGGTGTGCCGGAAGCGGAATCGCCCTGGGTGACCAGCTCGCTCCAGGACCCACCCAACCACGCGGGCACCAAAACGGAATGACCCAGGCTGGAAATCGGGAACAGTTCGGTTATGCCTTGCAGTGCGCCGATCACAACGGCTTGGGTGTACGTGAGCATCGCCTGACAGCTTGGCACGTCGAACCCGGCGCGAGACCGCCCTGAAACAGACCTGTGTCCGTTTTGGAATGCTTGTCGGCAGAGGAGATTTCAGTCCGGGCGACGCGGCCCGACCAGGGCATCGAGATCGATGACGAGCGGAAATGGCGCTTCTTGCCGGACGATGCCGGTGGACCTGGGGGTTATCCGGTATTCGCGCGCGTCTTGGTCCAAGGTGTAGACGGTCAAGCCGACCGATTCCAGGTCGACGATGTCGATCACCCAGTAGTGCTCTATGCCGTTGGCTGCGTACTCGCCCGCTTTGATCGAATAGTCACGCACCGCCGATTCGTCGGACGAGGCGATTTCGATGGCCAGGGCGATCTGCTCTGGGCGAATCCGTAGCTGGTCGTCGATGTCGGTCGGTGCAACGACAACGTCGGGGACCCGGCGTGGTGATGGTCCTTTGGGCAGCTCGGCCTCCAGTTCCGCGAATGCCTCCCACTCCGGCGGCAACTGCGGGTCGAGCTGCACGAGCAGACGCTTGATGGCCCGGCTATGGGGTGGCGCGGGGCGAGCGTTCACGAGCAAGAGTCCGTTCTCGATCTCGTAACGATGGCTGGTGTCGATCGGCAGAGCGTCGAATTCTCGCACGCTGATCGGCTGCCCGTGCGGGATCGGCAACATGTGCGCTGTCATGGTCCGCCTCTGTGCTGGATCGCCCGTGTCTTCAGTTCAGTACACACCATTGAATGTACTGAACTGAAGACGAATACCTGCTGCGCGCGGCGTTGTGGGTCGGGTCGATGGGCGTCGACCACCGTGCACTGCCATGCTGTGAGGCGTGGACGTGCTGGTGCTGGGCCCAGTGCAGTTGTGGGCGGGCGAGAAGAGTGTCGGCATCGATCGGCCGTTGGAGCGGGCCGTGCTGGTGCGGTTGGCGTTGGCGGGCGGGGTGCCTGTTCCGGATGGGCGGCTGGCCGAGGATCTGTGGGGAGCCGATGTCGAGCGGCCGGTGCAGCGGTTGCGGGTGGTGGTTTCGCGGTTTGCGGGCGGCGCTCGGCACGCATGCGGCCGTTATCGGGCGGACGCCCGCCGGATATCACGCGAGCGTGACGGCAGCGGATTTGGCGACGGTGAAGAGGGCGGCGCAGCGGCTGTATACGGCGCGTCGGGCTGGCGACCACGCCATGGCCGCGGCGGCCGCTAGAGAGGCGCTTGCGTTGTGGCGTGGGGCCGCGCTGGCCGATCTGCGCAGTGTTCCGTATGCCGCGGCCGAGGGGGACCGGCTCGACGATTGGCGGCTGTCGCTGACCGTGGCAGGGCTGGAGGCTAATCTGGAATTGGGCGCGGCCGGGGAGGTCGTAACCGAACTGACCCGCCTGGTTGCGCGGTATCCGCTGCACGAACCGCTCTCGGGTCTGCTGGCCTTGGCGCTGTATCGCAGTGGGCGACAAGCGGACGCACTCGACCGGCTGGCCCGCCTGCGCCGGAATCTCGCCGAGCAACTCGGCGTCGACCCGGCGCCGGAGACGGCCGCGCTGGAACTGCGCATTCTCGACCACGATCCGACCCTGCGTCCCGCGAATGCCGCGCCGATCGCCGTTAATCCGGTCACCGATGTCGCCACTGAATCAGCAACCGCCGCACCCCACTCCGACCCGGTCGTCTCGGTCCCGGCCACCAGTTTCATCGGCCGCGGTCGCGAATTCGACACCCTCGGCGCTCGCTTCGCGAAACCCGGTCTGACCACCCTGGTCGGCGTCGCAGGCAGCGGAAAGTCTCGCCTCGCAGCCGAACTCGCCCGCGCCGCCGCAAACTCCGGCCGCCCGGTCGCCTTCGTCGAACTGGCGCCCCTGGCCCGAGCCGAGGACGTGCTGCCCGCGGTGCTCGCAGTACTCGAGACAAATGGCCTGACGGAAGGCATCCCGATCGATCCCGATGACCCATTACCGGGAATCGTTGCAGCGCTGGGTACTTCGGGAGCCACAGATGATTCCGGTGCTCGCGGGGATTCAGCCGCGCCAGGTGATGCGGCAGCGTTGGCTGGTTCGGTCGCCCTGGGTGATTCGGGTGCCCTTGCGCGCGCGAATGCGGGTCCGCCGAATGACTCGGATATGCGAGGTGGCTCTGGCGCACGCTTGGATGCGGGTGCGACAGGTGATATGGCGGCGCTGGACGATTCGCGTGACCCCGAGCGCGCAAATGCGGGTCCGCCGAATGACTTGGGCCTCCGAGGTGGCTCGGGCGCACGCGGAGAAGGTGCATTGGATCCGTCGCATGCGCGCGGCGGCTCGAGTGCACAGCATAACCTTGCGGCATCGGCGAATTCGGCCCGCGATAACGCACAGCAAGTCTTACTGGTCCTCGACAATGCCGAGCATATGATCGAGCCTGTTGCCGAATTAGCCACCGCGGCAGCGGGTTCCAGCATTTTGGTGACTTCGCAGCGCGCGCTGGGCGTGGCAGGCGAGTCGGTCTATCCGCTGGGTCCGCTGGAACGTGGCAATGGCGTCGCACTGTTCACCGAACGTGCTGGATTGCACGGATTGGTCACTGTCGATGAGCGTGCGGAACTGGTCAGGATCTGCGCGGCGGTGGATTGGCTGCCACTGGGGATCGAGTTGGCCGCGGGTCTCACTCGGACGCTCACGATCTCGCAACTCGCGCAGCGCATCGATGACCGCGTTCGGCTGTTGGTCGGCGGAGCACGGGATGCCGGGGGAGGGCGGCATACGAGTCTGCGGGTGGCCCTGGATTGGAGTTATGAACTGCTGGCCGAACGGGAGCGGACGGTCCTGCGCAGGCTCGGGGTATTCGCCGGCGGGTGCACGCTCGAGGCGGCCGAAGCTGTCACACCCGCATCGGATCTCGAAGGCGGCGATATCGCGCCCGCGCTCGCGGACCTGGTGAACCGAAGCTTGGTGTCAGTCCAGAACTATGGTGCGACAAGACGATTCGTGCTCTTGGAGACTGTCCGCGACTACGCGCTCGCGCAACTGGCGCACACCCGCGAGACCGATCCCCTGCGTGCCCGGCACGTGGACTGGTGTCTCGACCTGGTGCGCAAGATCGGCGAGCCCGACGATTTCGCAACGGCCGAATCGGTGGCCGCGGTCTTCGCCGAATGGCCGAATATCCTCGCCGCACTCGAAAACGCACCCGGAACACCGAGAGCCGCCGCCGGTTTACGACTCGCGACCGCAATGCACGTCCCCTGGCTGGCCAGGGCCTGGTTCCGTGAGGCGCGACGTCACTACGGCGCACTGATCGAGTCACTGCCCGCCGACACTGCGCCGGCCGAATTGGCTCAGGCGCTGAGCCATTACGGCTTCCACACCCTCATGACCGGCGACTTCGATTCCGCTGCAGCACAATTGGCCAGAGCCAGTGAACTCGCCGCACCGCTGGACGATATCGACCTCGCCCAGACCGTGCGCTACTACCAGGGCATCGTCGATATCGAACGGGCCAGGCTCCCGGAGGCGGTCGAGCGGCTGCGCGAGGGGGAGCGGCTGGCGGTGCGCGTAACGCAGGCCTCGTCCTTCGCGGACGCACTCGGCACCGCACTGCTGTATTCGGGCGACGCGGCGGGTGCGCTCGCCGCCTATCAGCGCTCCACCGAGGTGGATCGCGCCAACGACGATGAGCACAGCCTGTCCCGTGGCCTGAGCAATCAGGCCAAGGCGCTGCTCGATCTGGGCCGCGACGCGGACGCACTGGCAATGGTCGAAGAATCCGACCGCTACGCCCGCCGCCTCGACGATCGCCAGATCATGCCGCTCAACGACCTGACCCGCGCCGCGGTTGCCTTGGCCGCCGGACAACTCGACGCCGCCGAATCCTATTGTCGCTCCGCCCTCGCCCACGAAGAGGAGGCCGGTCTGGCTCGGCTCGATCTCGCCGACGTCCTCATCGCCAAGGGGGAGCTCGACGAAGCCGCGGCACTGCTCGCCGAGCACGACGCGGCGGATCCCGGCGGTGTCCCGGCACTGGCGGGCCGGGCGATCGAGATTGCGCTGCGGCGGGCACGAGGCGACTCGGACGGGGACATGGTCGAGCGCGCCCGTTCCGCCTACCGGACCACTGGCTTCGGCTGGCAGCGCTACATGAACAGACTCGAAAAACCGGGCAGTACCTCGTGAAATGCGGATGAAATCGCGCTGAGACGGCCGCGCGGGAGGCTGGTCATCGCCAAAGGAACCCCCCCGAGAAAAGGCGCAGACAATGACCATCACCCGCATCCGCCCCGCCCGCATCGCGGCCATCGCCGCGCTCACCGTCGCCGGATTCATCGGCGGCATCGCGCCCGCCGTCGCTGGCCCGTTCGGCACCGGATCGGCCCAGGCCCAGCCGGGCAATCTCGGCCCTTTCGAGTACGAACACCAGTGCCTGGCCCGTGGCAACGAGGGCATCCGGACCGGCGAATGGCAGGACTTCGACTGCGTCGGCAGCTACGGCGCTTGGTACGTCGTGCCCCGCTAGTCACTCGAGGCGCGCACCGGAGAAGTGCGTTCCCATCTGAGGTGGTAGCGCCGAATTGTTATCGGTCGGCGCGGATTCACACAGGACCAGCGTAGTCGCGGTTTTCGGTCGTCCGGCCAGTTGGTTTAGGGTGACCTGGGCCAGCGAGTGCAGTAGCGTCAGATACAGATCCAGCCGTTCAGACTACGTACGACTCGACCTAGGAGACGACGACCATGTCATACCCGACCGGGGGCTCCGGGTACAACGCACCCGCGACGCCACCCGCACCTTCCAGCTCCGGCCAATCGGCTGGTTCCGGCGCCGAGTCCACCGCAAAGGGCCTGCCGTACTTCCTGGTGGTCGGCGTCGCCGCGCTCGGTGTGATCAACTTCCTGCTCGGCTTCCTCCCGTTCTTCGGTCAGAAGCCGCGGGACCTGGGCAGAGGTGTCACGGTCGGAGGTGACGACACGCTCAGCCTCTTCCAGTATTTCGGTGCGGCGGGTCTGCTGGCGCTGCTGCTGCTCGGCGGTCTGCTCGCCGGACTTTCGCTGCTGCCCAAGCAGAATTGGGCCGGCGCCGCCGCCGCGGCATCGGCAGCCGGTTTCCTCGGCACGTTGTTCCTGTCCTTCACCACGCCTGACAATCTGAACGTCGAGCTGAAGTGGGGCGCATACGTATTGCTATTCCTGGCTCTCGTGCAGACGGCCGTCGCGGTCGTCGCGGTGCTGTTCGAAGCCGGCATCCTGACCCCGCCCGCGCCGAAGCCCGCGACGCCGCAGGGCCCGCCGAGCGGTTTCGGCCCCGGC
The DNA here is from genome assembly GCF_050955845.1 of Nocardia sp. CA-135398. NCBI lineage: Bacteria > Bacillati > Actinomycetota > Actinomycetes > Mycobacteriales > Nocardiaceae > Nocardia > Nocardia sp. CA-135398. The sequence continues at coordinate 1,252,790 of NZ_CP192084.1, forward strand.
GGTTATGGCCAGCAGGGTGCGTTCGGTCAAGGCCAGCCTTCAGCTTTCGGTCAGGGGCAGCCGAGCCAATACGGTCAGGGCCAGCCGGGTCAGTTCGGCCAGGGCCAGCCGGGTCAGTTCGGCCAGGGCGGCCCGCAGTACCAGCAGCAGCCCTACGGCCAGAGCCAGCCCAGCCAGCCGACCTACGGTCAGGGTCAGCAGCCGTCCTATGGTCAGCAGCCCCCCGCCTTTGGTCAGCAGCCCGGATACGGTGCGGCACAGCAGGGTTCGCCGTACGGTTCCTCACCCGCCGCGCAGCCGCGCCCGGATGAGAGTGCCACCCAGCACTTCGGGACTCCGCAGTCCGGACAGCAGTACGGCACACCGGGTTTCGGCCAGGGTCAACAAGGCCAACAGGGCCAAGGCCAGCAGGGCCAGGGACAACAGGGCCAGCAGAACCAGCCGTTCGGCGGTGAAACCGGTTCGGACCCGTCCTCGGACGCCACCCACGCATTCCGCCCGGACGAGAACAAGTAATTCGTCGGCTCTCCCGGCGCGCCGCAGACCGGGTCGGCGCGCCTGACCCGCTCGCGCCGGGGGAGCTGCCACGCTGAATTTCCATGAGCTCCTCGAGATCTCCTCTGGTTCGCCGGACCGCCGAGTCCCGCGGCGCGCCGGAACGTTCGGCGCGGAGCGACCGGTCGACGCCGCGCACATCCGCGGATGTTTTCGACGAGGCCGGATTTCTCTCGCTGACCCCCGAGCGCGCCCGCGTGCTGCTCTTGGTCGCGGCCCGGCCGACGACCTACGCGCTCGTCGCCGTCGTCGTCCTCATGCTGGCCGCCCTGCTGTCCTCGGGCAGCAGCCTGGCCGGTACCTCGGGTGCGATCGCCGCGGGTTGGCTTGCCGCACACCAGGTTCCACTGGTGATCGGCAAAACCTCACTCGAACTCTTACCGCTGCTGCCCACCGGACTGCTGGTCTGGCTGACCGGTCGGGATTGTGCCCGCGCGGTCGAACCGGACAGTTCGCGCGCGGATCTCGGCTGGCTCGTCGGCGCCGCGCTGGCCGGACCGCTGCTGGTCACGGCCGTCTGTCTGGCGGTAGCCGAGGACGCCTCCGGTGTCGTCGCATTGCAGCCGCCGAATACGCTCGCCGCTTTCGGGTGGGTCGGCAGCGTCCATCTGGTCGGTGCGGCCGGTGGCATCGCGAGCCGGAACCGGCGTCGACTGTTCGACCTGCTGCGGCTGCCGGACTGGGCGATCGCCGGAACATTCGGCGCCGGACGAACGGTGCTGCGCCTGCTGGCCTGCGCCGCCGCGGTCGTCGTCGTGTCCTTCCTCGCGCACTGGTCGCGCATCGGTGACACCTTTCACACTGCTGGCAATGCGGCGGGTGCGCTCGGGCTGATCCTGCTCTCGCTGGCCTATCTGCCGAATGTGGTGGTCGCGACGGTCGGTGTGCTCGTCGGCTCGGGCGCGCAGTTCGGGGACGCGTCGATCAGCGTGTTTTCCGTTGTCGGCGGCCCGATTCCGGCCGTTCCGCTGATGGCGGCAGTGCCGACCGGACCGGCCGAAGGCTGGTGGCCGGTGCTGCTGTTGATTCCGGCCGCGGTGGGTGTGCTCGGCGGGCTCGATATCGGACGGACCTCCCACGACCGCGCGGCCGCGCCGTGGGCGACACTGACCTCGGCCGGTGTGGCGACCGTGATGTTGGTGCTGCTCGGCGCGGTGGCGGGCGGTGACCTCGGGACGTTCGGGCAGTTCGGGCTCGACCTGCCGATCTTCGCGGTCGTGACCTTCGGCTGGTCGGCCGTATCCGGCTATGTCGGTCTGGTGTTCGCACGCTGGATCGTCGTTCCCATCGGCGCACCGGTGACCGGGTACGACGACGAGTACGACGATTACTACGAAGACGACTACTACGACGACCACAGTGATCACTACGACGATCATTACGAGGACGATCACTACGACGAATACGACGACTACGACGAAGAATACGAGGACTACGTCGGCCCCGACTTCGAGGTGGAACTCGACGGCGAACTGGTCGAGGAGCAGACCGCCATCGCCCCCTCGGGCGTCACGGGCAGCAATACCGTGCCCGACATCGTCGATGCCGAAGTGGTCGAGGCGGACCTGCCGGAAAGTGACCGGGTGGACGGTCGTTAGGCTCTACTCGGCGGTGCAGCACCGCCTCCGTCATTCGACCGAACCGCAGGAGTGGACCGCTGACGTCATCGAATGCCCCGTGGGTGCCATCCGCGACCCCGGCAACCGTCGTCGTGCTGGCCTCTGGCGCCGGTTCTCTGCTGCGCGCCCTCATCGAGGCCGCCGCCGCTCCGGAATATCCGGCGACCGTCGTCGCCGTCGGCGTCGATCGCGTCTGCCAGGCCACCGAACACGCGGCCGCCGCGGGGATTCCATCCTTCCGGATGGCAGTGCAGGACTTTCCCGACCGATCCGCCTGGGATGTCGCGCTGACCGACGCGGTCGCCGCCTATGAACCCGATCTGGTGGTCTCGGCCGGATTCATGAAGATCCTCGGCCCGGTGTTCTTGGCCCGCTACGGCGGCCGGATCATCAATACCCACCCCGCGCTGCTGCCCGCATTCCCGGGCGCGCACGGGGTCCGCGACGCACTCGCCTACGGGGTGAAGGTCACCGGTTCGACCGTGCACCTGGTCGATTCCGGCATCGATACCGGACCGATCCTGGCTCAGGAGGCGGTACCGGTGCTCGACGATGACGACGAGGTCACGCTGCACGAGCGCATCAAGGTTGTCGAGCGACGGTTGCTGGCAGAGGTTGTCGCCGCCGTCGCCACCAGAGGCATTGTCTCCGACGGACGAAAGGCAGTAATTCCAGATGAGCGGGTACTTCGGTGAGTGAGCGTAAGGGGATTCGCAGGGCGCTGGTAAGCGTCTACGACAAGACGGGGCTCATCGAGCTGGCCAGCGGACTGCACGCCGCGGGCGTCGAGTTGGTCTCGACCGGTTCGACCGCGGGCAAGATCGCCGAAGCGGGCATTCCGGTGACCAAGGTCGAGGATCTGACCGGATTCCCGGAGACCTTGGACGGTCGGGTCAAGACCCTGCACCCGCGGGTGCACGCGGGCATCCTCGCCGATACCCGCAAGGCCGAACACGTCGACCAACTGGTCGAACTCGGTGTCGAGGCATTCCAACTCGTGGTGGTGAATCTGTACCCGTTCACCCAGACCGTGGCCAGCGGTGCGAGCAGCGACGAATGCGTCGAGCAGATCGATATCGGCGGCCCGTCCATGGTGCGCGCGGCCGCCAAGAACCATCCTTCGGTGGCGGTGGTGGTCGACAGCGGCGACTACGACGATGTACTCGCCGCGGTGCAGGCGGGCGGCTTCACACTGGCCCAGCGGACGGCGTTGGCGGCCAAGGCTTTTCAGCACACAGCAAGCTATGACGTCGCGGTCGCGAGCTGGATGACCAGCGTGCTCGCTCCGGCGTCCGAGCCGAATGAGACTGCCGCGCAACAATTCCCGAACTGGATCGGCGGCTCCTGGGAACGCGCCTCGGTGCTGCGCTACGGCGAGAACCCGCATCAGTCCGCCGCGCTGTACACCCAGAACGACGGCAGCCGGGGCCTGGCGCAGGCAAAGCAGTTGCACGGCAAGGAAATGTCGTACAACAACTACACCGATGCCGATGCCGCCTGGCGCGCCGCCTATGACCATGCCGCGCCCGCGGTCGCGATCATCAAGCACGCCAACCCCTGTGGCATCGCGATCGGTGCGGATCTCGCCGAGGCGCACCGCAAGGCGCACGCCTGCGACCCGGTGAGCGCCTACGGCGGCGTGATCGCGGCCAATGGCGAGATCACCGTGGAGATGGCCGAACAGGTCGCGGAGATCTTCACCGAGGTGATCGTCGCACCGTCCTATGCCGCCGGGGCGGTCGAAGTCTTGCAGCGCAAGAAGAATGTGCGCATCTTGGTCGCCGAGCCGCCGCGACGCGCCGGTGCGGAGTTGCGTCCGATCAGCGGCGGCGCACTGCTGCAGAGCCGCGATATCCTCGACGCCCCTGGCGACAACCCGGAGAACTGGACCCTGGTAGCGGGCGAGGCGGCCGATGCGGAAACCCTCGCCGACCTCGAATTCGCTTGGCGCGCCTGCCGTGCCGTGAAGTCCAATGCCATCCTGCTCGCCCATGACGGCGCCTCGGTCGGCGTCGGCATGGGCCAGGTCAACCGGGTCGATGCGGTCGGTCTCGCGGTGCAGCGCGCCGGTGACCGCGCCAAGGGGTCGGTCGCCGCATCGGATGCGTTCTTCCCGTTCTCCGACGGCCCGCAGCAGCTCATCCAGGCCGGTATCCGGGCCATCGTGCAGCCCGGCGGCTCGGTCCGCGACCAGGACACCATCGACCTGGCCCGCGAGGCGGGAGTCACCCTCTACCTCACGGGCTCTCGCCACTTCGCTCACTGAGTTGTCCCACAAGAGGGCGGGAGCCACCGGTTCCCGCCCTCTCGGACGCGATCGCCGAACCCGCCTAGACGGCGCTGAGGATCTGTCGGCTGCCGACGGGCGCCTTCAGCGGCACCTCGAGGGTGCCGAAAACCGCGATCATGGTGCACATTCGGCCGACCGCGTCGGCGCGCGTACCCGATCGAAGTTCCACGGTGACCGTCGAGTCGGTCTCGGTCACGCTGGCATCCACGCCGTAGCACTCCGGCGACCCGGTCTCGAAGTTGACGGCGATCCGATCATCGGTCACCCGCGACCACGATGTGAACGGAATCGGATGCGCGCCAACGATCGTCGGATCGGCGACGAATATCCGGCCCGCGTCGGCGGGTGTACCCTCGGTCGGCGTACTCTTCGCCGCGGTTGTCGTCGTCTTCTCTTGTGTCCCACCGTTATCGGAGCCACCGCAGGCGGTGACGGCGAGGCCGACGAACAATGCGACGGCGACTGCGGCGGGCCGAACTCGCGACATCCGATACATACCGACCACCCTAAACGACGCATCGCCGCTTCGAGCTGAGTCGTACCAGCAAACCTGGAGAATCGTCGGTTGGATTGTGCGACAAGATGATAGAGCGATGCAGCCCACGCAGTGAACATTCGGCTAAGGCTGCGCGTAATACCTCCGCATCTTCCGCCCGCCCAGTAGATTCGGGGCCGATGCTCGCCGAGCGGCGCGCATCGAGTCGGAATGCTCGGCACAGTAAAACCTTCGAAAGGAAGAACGTGGGCGACACGCTGCGCGTTGGTGAAGAACTCGGGCTCGGCCAGACTCTGGTCGGTGGTGCGTACACCCTGACCCTGCAGCCCGATGGCAATCTGGTGCTGTCGGAACCGGGCGGAAATGTCGTGTGGTCCACCCTGACTCACGATCAGGGCGTCGAGCGGGCTGTCCTGCAGGAGGACGGTAACTTCGTGCTCTACAAGGGCGAGGGCGCCGCATGGGCCACCGAAACCGATGGCCGGGAAGCGGACCGGCTGATCGTGCAGGCCGACCGCAATGTGGTGCTGTACGGCAAGGACGGCAGCGCGCTGTGGGCGTCGGACACCCAGACCGACAACCCGCTGCCCGCCCCGGAACCGGAGCCCGAGCCGGTCGCCGAGCAGGCCGCCGCACCCGCCGCCGAAGAGGTTCCGCCGCCGCCACCCGCCGCGCAGACCTACACGGTCGAGCCGGGTGACACCCTGTGGGCGATCGCCGAGCGCTTCTACGGCGACGGCAGCCGCTATCAGGAGATCGCGAACGCCAGCGGCATCGACAACCCGGATGCCATCAACCCCGGCCAGGTGCTCACCATCCCGTGACAAGCACCGTGATGTGCTAACGACGAAGGGCCCCGAGGCTGATTCAGCTTCGGGGCCCTTCCGAGTCGGTGCCTACCGGCTGGTGAACGGCAAAAGTGCCATCTCGCGGGCGTTCTTCACCGCGACGGCGACCTGGCGCTGCTGCTGCGGGGTGAGCCCGGTGACCCGGCGGCTGCGGATCTTGCCGCGATCGGAGATGAAGGTGCGGAGCAGGTTGACGTCCTTGTAATCGACCGTCTCGACGCCCGCCGCGATCAGCGGGTTCTTCTTCGGGCGACGGGCCTGCTCGGCGCGAACCTTCTTCGAGGGTGCTCGCTTGACTGCCATATGACGGTTTCCTTCTCGAGATCAGTGGTTGTCTACCAGCTCGATTTGTGCACACCGGGGAGCTCACCCCGATGGGCCATCTCACGTACACGCACGCGGGAGAGTCCGAACTTCCGGAGATGACCGCGCGGTCGTCCATCCGCGGCGTCCCGATTGCGCAATCGTACCGGACTGGCATCGCGGGGCAGCCGCTGTAGCGCCGACTGTGCCGCGGCGCGGACGTCCTCGGAGGTGGTCGGCTTGCGGATCAGCTCCTTGAGCTCCGCGCGCCGCGCCGCATGCCGGGCGACGATCTCCTTGCGCTGCTCATTGCGGGCGATCTTCGACTTCTTGGCCATCAGCGCTCCTCGCGGAACTCGACGTGCCTGCGCACCACCGGATCGTATTTGCGCAACACCATGCGGTCCGGATCGTTGCGCCGGTTCTTCCGCGTCACATACGTATATCCGGTTCCTGCAGTGGATTTCAGCTTGATGATCGGCCGGATCTCGGTCGATTTCGAGGCCATGGCGCTCCCCTCAGATCTTGTCGCCGCGGGCGCGGATGCGAGCCACCACGGCCTCGATCCCGTCCCGGTCGATGGTTTTGATGCCCTTGGCGGAGACCGTCAGCGTGACGCGCCGGTCCTCGCTGGGCAGGTAGTAGGTCTTGCGCTGGATATTGGGATTCCAGCGGCGGCTCGTCCGCTTGTGCGAGTGCGATACGGACTTGCCGAATCCCGGTTTGCGGCCGGTGACCTGGCAGTGGGCCGACATGCGGACTCCTTCCTGTATTTGACAATCATTTTCGACAACGGCTGTTCGACAATGTACCGTTGCCTGACAGCAAATGAAAATCGTTTCCGGTATGAGCGGATCGGGCCCGGAGGAGGCAGCCTGCCTAACCACGCGGGGCCTCCGCTCATGCCGAATTGGATACCGAAAGGGGTGCCGCGTGGAACCCGCTCTACTCCCATCCGGGAGGCAGTCCGACTGGAGAACGCCCGTCCTGGTGCTCGCCGGCTGCTCCGGAGCGGCCGCGGCGGGTGTGGCACAACTGGCCGCCGTGCTGCGCGAGACGCCGGGCACCGTCACAATCCGCCACGACCTGAGCGAACTCGGCGAGGGCATCGTGCATCGAACGGTGCGCATCGGCGAGCAGGAGACCGCGACCGTGCTCGAATTGGCACACGGCTGCGTCTCCTGCACCCTCCGCATCGATCTGCTGCCGCTGCTATGTGTGCTCGCCGCCCGTGAGTCGGTGGAACGCATTGTGCTGGAACTGGATCCGGCCTTCGAGGCGGAAGCGGTATGCCAGGCGATCGAGAATATCGTCGTCACCGGTGTGGTAGGTCGCGTCGACGGTCCGGCCGGTCGCGACGTGCGGATCGAGGCGGTGCTCACCTGTGTGGACGCGCGAACCTGGTTGGCCGATGCCACCGGCGAGGACACCCTCGCCGAGCGCGGACTGGCGAGCGCCGATGACGACCGCACCGTGGCACAGGTTGCGGTCGGGCAGGTCGACTTCGCGGATGCCGTTGTGGCACACGGTAATACCGGCGACCCGCTCGATCGGGCGCGACTCGGCGCGGTACTTTCCCGGCTCGTGCCCGAGGCGCCGGTGGCCTGGATCGACGATATCGAGCTGCTCGATTCGGCCGATGTCGAGGCATTGCTCGCGCGCATCCCGGCCCAGTCGCGGCGCGGGCGCGTCTTCGATGCCCATGCGCCACTGCTGCGTGGCGAGCCGCCGCTCGGCGCCGAATACGGTATCGCCCTAGTCGAATTCGCCGCGAGCCGCCCATTCCATCCGGCCCGCCTGCACGAGGCGCTCGACGTGCTCTTCGACGGCGTCGTGACCGCGCGCGGCCGGATGTGGCTGGCCACCCAGCCGAACGAGGTGGTGTGGTTGGAATCGGCGGGCGGCGGATTGCGTGTCGGCGGAGCGGGACCGTGGCTGGCCGCCATGAGCCCGAGCGAGTTGGAGCAGGCCGACCCCACGCGCCGGGCCATGGCCGCGCTGCGCTGGGACGAGCACTTCGGCGACCGCGACATTTCGCTGGTCATCCTGGCCCATGACGCGGACCCGGCCGAGATCCGAAAGGCACTGCACTGGGCGCTGGTCGAGGACGACGAACTGCGCCTGGTGGAACGCGCACCGGAGCGGGTCGCGCAGTGGGAGGACCCCTTCGGCGAATGGCATGCCGACCCGTGCGAATCCGGCGAACCCACCGGCCTGCCGATCGACGGTCAGGCGAAAAGTCCTAGAGGAGAGGCGAAATGAAGACTGGCATACATCCGGATTACCACCCGGTGGTGTTCGAGGATTCGAGCACCGGAAAGCGGTTCCTGACCCGATCCACCGCCACCAGCGCACGCACCGTCGAGTGGGAAGACGGCAATAGCTACCCGCTGCTGGTCGTGGACGTCACCTCCGATTCGCACCCGTTCTGGACCGGCGCCCACCGCGTGCTGGATACCCAGGGCCGGGTGGAGAAGTTCGAGCGCAAATACGGCAAGCGGGCATCGTCCCGGCCTTCACGAGGGGAGGGCTGACATGGCGGTGCCCAAGCGCAGGATGTCGCGGTCGAATACCCGCAGCCGCCGCTCGCAGTGGAAGGCGACCCCGCCGGACCTGGTGCCGGTCAGTGTCGGTGGCGTCGTACACAAGGTGCCGCGCCGTTTGGTGCAGGCGGTCAAACGTGGACTTGTCGATCTAGGGCGACGTTGATGCCCTAGTACTACAACGGAGCGAGTCTTACGAGCGACCGTTCGCGGCCCGTCTCGCGTCCGAGTCGTCGAAGCGCATGCGCCGCAGGCGCGAGTCTCGACGGCTCGGACGCGAGACCAAGGGGGCCGCGAACACGCAGCGCCGAAGGCGCTGCCGAAGTTTCAGCCCGCCTTTTCGGCGAGCTGCACCAAGGTGGCGGCGAGCTGGAAGAACTTGTTGTTGCCGAGGTCGGCGATGGTCTTGATTTTCAGGGCCTCCAGCAGCTGCTTATCGTGCGCCGGGGTGAGGCCCGCCAACGCCGACGGCGGGGCGGAGAGGATTTCCTTCAGCGACTTGTTCTCGAATTCCTTGTCGAGAGCCTTGTCGAGCACCACGTTTACGGTCATGCGAACTCCTTCGTACGAACCGGTATGTGCAAACCGACGATAACTCGCGCGGTGCTGGCGTGGGACCGAATGCGTGGGGTCGATGGCAGACCGACCGGAATGGTCCGATGCCGGTCTCGGAGCCGAACCACTCGACAATGGGCAATCTGATAGCTACTCGAGTGGCTCGTGTCACATGGCAATTTTCCAGTTCTGCGATTGCGATGCGGTAGCTCACCGGTCAATTACGTACTGAGAGTTGGTTTTTCGTGTCCGTAAAAGTCCTGGCGCAGTGATGATTTCGTGCTCTCGCGCCGGTACCCTCATCCGGGAGGGCGGGTTCTCGGAACCCCGGTTCACCCGGATCTCCGAGAACCCGCTCATCGCCAAACTTCCGGCCGTTACGCCGATTTCCCCACTTCCCGATTACCCGGCAGACCTGGCAAGTCCGGCAACAGGGACTCCAGTCGAGCCAGTTGCTCACCCACGAAATCGGCCGGCCCCTCGATCAGCGAGAGCGGCCACGGCCAATGCGGTCCGTCCAACCGCTTGACCTCCTCGACCAGATCCGCGGTGGTGGCTTCGAGTTCGCTGATCTCCGTGCGCAATTCGCCGACTTGCGTACGCAACTCGGCTGATTCATCCTCGAGCTCCTTGATCCGCTGCAGCGCCGCCGCCACACCGTCCACCAGCGTGCGATACCGGCCATGCCCATCGGTGCCGAGTTGCGGCCAACCGGACAGCTCCGGACCGCGCAGCTGGATCTGGATATCGCGCAGCACTGCCTCTTGTTCCGGCGTCACGTCCGGTTCCTCCTCTACGAAGTCCCACTGACCGAAATCGATTGTCTCGGCTTCGTTTACATCGCAGAGCACGCCGCCGACGACCACCTGCCGCAATGTCTGATGGATATTGCGCCTGGCCTCCACATTGCTGCCCGACCAGGCATCGGTCTGCCACGACCAGGCCGCCACGCCCGCGTCCAGCGCTCGACTGATCGACCAAAACCCGCCGTAAATGCCCACATTCGCGGCGCCGAGCACGGTGGCCGCGCCTTCGAGATAGGCATTGATCGCCACCTGGTCCTGCGGCGTCGAATCGAAATCCGCGGAAAAGTAGATCGGCCGATCCGATCGTCCGCCGCAGCGCAGTACCTGCGCCAAACCCGCACGGGCATCGATGATTCCGGCGCCGTAGCCGTCCAGCATCCTGGCCGCGGTCGTCTCCCAGTTCGACACGATGGAGATGCCGTTGGCCCGCAGGTCTTCGGCCTCGGCCGGGGTCAACTGCTTGCCGGGCAGGGTCGCACCACCCTCGGACAGATAGCGCACCACGAAATCGAAACCGGCCGCTCGGATGGCCGCGCCGCCGGGACGCCCCGCCGCGTAGTCCAGCCCCAAACGCATAGCTGTAACTGTAGGGGGTGTCGGTGGCCGAAATCGGCGGCATTGCCGAACCCGCCAAAACTGTAGGCGCCCGGTGGTTGACTGGGTCCGTGGAGGTGCCTATTCACTAGAAACGGAGATGACCGATGCCCATACGCAACGAGGCATGGCCCGAGGGAACCCCGGCCTGGATCGACTGTCAGGTTGACGATCCCGGTAAGGCCGCGCAGTTCTATGAGGGTTTGTTCGGCTGGGAGATCCAGGACAGCGGCCCGGATTCGGGCGGCTATCTGATGGCGTTGAAAGCCGGTGCGCCAGTGGCCGGAATCGGTCCGAAGCCGCTGTCGATGCCGGGCATGCCATCGGTCTGGACCACCTACTTCGCGGTCGAGGACGCCGATGCCACCGCGGCGAAGGTGCAGCAGGCCGGTGGTGAGCTGATCGCGCCGACCTTCGATGTCATGGAATTCGGCCGGATGTTCGTCGCGACCGATCCGGTCGGCGCGGTCTTCGCGGTATGGCAGGCGACCGGACACAATGGCGCGGCCGTCTACAACGAGCACGGCGCCTACGGCTGGAACGAACTGCACACCCGCGATATCGAGGCGGCCAAGCGGTTCTACCGCGACGTATTCGGCTTCAGCTACACCGAATTCGACTTCGGCGACGCCGAGTACGTGGTGTTCACCCCGCCGACCAGAACCGAGGGCGTCGGTGGCATCGCCGACGAATCCGGTAAGCCCGCCGACGGTATGCCCTCGTACTGGCTGGTGTGGTTCCAGCACGACGATGTGGACGCCGGTGTGGCCAAGACCACGGAATTGGGCGGCCGGGTGCTGCAGGCGATCGCGGATTCACCCGCCGGACGCTCGGCGGTCATCGCCGGTCCACAGGGCGAGGCGATCGGCATCATCGATCCGAGCAAGACGGTCGGCGAGATGCCCGCACCGAAGGCCTGAGCAGCGAGCTGGATTCGGCTCAGCGCACCGACTGGAGCTCGGAACGGAGCCGGTCCGACCGCAGCTCGGACCGGCGCTTGGCCTCGAGCGCCGCCGCGGTCTCGCGGCGGTCGGGTGCGATGAGCACCGCGCTGATCGGGATCGTCAGCGCCAGCGATCCGATGACGAACATCGGGAAGACGAACTCGAACAGCGTGAGGCCGTCCGGCGCCTTCGCGGTTGCATCGATATTCGGGTCGATGGCCGCGACCCCGGCGTAATACATGCCCGCCACACCGGCGGCGAACAGCAGCACCGTCGCCGCCCGGGCGAGCAGCCCGTGCAGCGCCTGGAACGACCACAGCGTGCCGACACCGGTGATCAGCGCAACCACCATCGCTACCGCCGCGAGCCACGGGGAGATATCGACCGACCCCTGGATGCGGATGGACCCGAGCCCCAGATACAGCGTGAGACCGATCCCGATTCCCATGACCAGACCGCCCGGGATGAGCCGGGCCGGTTGCAGCCGACGGCCGATGACGATCAGCGCGACGAATACCGCGACGAACGAGGTCACCATGGCCGCGATCATCTTGCCGCCGTCGAAGCGCGCCGCGGTACCCGAAATATCGAGGCCGAGCAGCGCGACCGAGGTCGACAGCCAGACTCCGACGCCGCCGAGCGCCACCGCGGCCGAGGTCACCCACACCAACCGGAACCGGGACGAGCGCGCCGCGTGCAGCACGCAGGCCAGCCCGACCACGGCGCCGAGCACCGAAACACCGAAGGAGAGTCCGGCGACCCAGTACCCCATCGAGAACTGGTCCACCGCAGCGCCGTCGTTCGCCGCGGCGAACAACCGGACGTCATGCATGTCGGGCGGTTCCTTCCAATTCGAGCGCCTTCAATTGGGCGATCGCGTATTCGGTGACGGCCGCGAGCGCCTGGCGGACCTCCACGGCATTGCGCGCGTCGATATCCACGATGGGCACCCCCTCGCGCACCGAAAGCGCCTCGCGCAGTTCGGCGATCGGGAAGCGCGGCGCGTCCGGGAATCGGTTGACCGCGATCAGGAACGGCAGCTTGCGCGCCTCGAAGAAATCGACCGCGGCGAAGCTGTCCTCGAGCCGTCGGGTGTCGATGAGCACCACCGCGCCGATGGCGCCGCGGATCAGGTCGTCCCACATGAACCAGAAGCGGCGCTGGCCGGGGGTGCCGAACAGGTACAGCACCAGGTTGCCCGGCAGGATGATCCGGCCGAAATCCATGGCCACCGTGGTGGTTTCCTTATCCGGGGTATCGGCGAGATCGTCGATGCCGTCGGAGAAGCGGGTCACCATGGCCTCGGTGCGTAGTGGGACGATCTCCGATACCGCGCCGACGAAGGTCGTCTTACCCGCGCCGAAGCCGCCCGCGACCACGATCTTGGTCGAGGCGACCCGAGTGTCTGCCTCGGCGGGTCCGGTATTGCCGGATCCGGAGTTGCCGGGCTGCCCGTAATTTCCGCCTTGCCTATAGGGCACGGAGTCCACGCAAAGTCCTCTCCATAAGGGAACGGCGCTCGTCGAAGCTCGCCTCGTCGGTCAGTGTCGAATGCACGCGCAGCGCGCCGTCGACGACGAGGTCACCGACCATGACCCGGACCATGCCGAGCGGTCGATCCAGGTGGGCGGCGATCTCGGCGACCGACAGCCGGTGCGTGCCCAGCCGCAGGATCTCGGTGCGCAGATCGCCCGCCGGCCAATCGAGATGCGCAGTGTACGACAGGGTTTCGATAACCGCTTCGAGCGGTAGGTCGACCGCGGGTTCGGTACGCCCGGAGGTCAGGGCATACGGTCTGACGCGGGTGGTCGGCCGGTTCGGTCCGTGGCCGAATGGACTCGACATCGTTGGATCAGACGGCTGTCCGGGCGGTGGCCGTGACCACCGTGCCCACCCGGTCGACGAGCAGGGCCATCTCGTAGCCGATCCGGCCGATATCGTGCGACTTGTTGGCGAGCACGGCTAGGTGCGACCCGTTGCCGACGCTCATCACCAACAGGTAGCCGCGCTGCATCTCCACGATCGACTGCATCACCTTGCCGCCGTCGAACAGCGACGCCGCTCCGGTGGCGAGGCTGGCCAGACCGGCGGTGACCGCGGAAAGCTGTTCGGCGCGGTCCGAGGGTAGATTCGGACTGGTCGCCTGCAGCAGACCGTCCGCCGTCACCAGCACCGCATGCGACACCCCGGGCACATCCTTGGTGAAGCGGGCAACCAGCCAGTTGAGGTTCTCGTCCGTGGTGCTGTTCGGGTTGGTCATACAAGCCCTCCGTCGTTGTACTGCGCTTCGGCCCGCCCGCTGCGGACCCCACTGAGATGCCTGGTCAGGTTGTTCCGGATCTCCTCCGGATCGCGTATGCCGGGTTCCTCGACCGGCGCCAGGCCGCCGGGCACCAATTGCGCTCCGGGCCTGCGGATCGGCAGTCCGCCGACGGTACGGGCCTCGGCGGTCGGATGGCTGGCCTGTTCGGCGGCCGTCCAGCCCGCATCGGCGGGGGAGGTCCATGCCGACGGTGAGGTTTGCGCCGTCGCGGGTTCGACCAACCACTCCGAGACCATTCGCTGATAGATCGGCGTGGGCGTTTCGCCCTGTACGGGCTGTAGTCGGGTCGAGGTGTTGGTCGCGGCGTCGGCCGAGACCGGCTGTAGTCGCGTCGAGGTCTGCTCGGATTCGGCTGCGGCGGCGGGCCTTCGGGCCGGCAGCGGCGTCCGCAGCGCGGGCTGGGGCCCGGTCTGCTGCGCTTCGGCGGGCTCGCGCGAGACGATCGGATTCGATCCGGTGTTCGCCGGTTCGTCGGGCTGTTCGGCCCACAGATCGGTGACCGCGCCGAGTGGCGCCTGCTGCGGTTCCACCTCGACGACCGAATTCGGTCCGGTGGCAGGCTCATCCGTCGGGGTCGGCGGCCCGAACGGGGCGATGCGGGACCGGTCGTCCTCGCCGCGGCGGCCGCTCGGATTCTCCGCGAATACGTCGACCGAGGTTTCCGTGTGATCGTCGCCGGGTACCGGTATCTCAGGCGCGTCGGCGACGCGCATGGTCGGACGACGTTGGGGTAGACCGGAACTGGTGACCGCGAACCGGGACGGCTCACGCTGCGGCAGGCTCGGCACCGGCACCAGCGTGCGCGGCGGCTGCTGTTGCGAGGGTGCGGGCAGTGCGGCCATGGTCTGCGCCTCGATAATGGCCCGCTGGTTCGGATCGGTCGCATCGAGCGGCGGCGCGACCAGTGCGCCGGGCAGGTGCACGCTCGCGGTGATACCGGGCTGCTGTGCCATGGTCGAGGTGCGGCGCAGGCTCACCGTGATGGTGTGCCGCTTGGCGAGTCGGCCGACGACGAAAAGGCCCATGCGGCGGGCGGTTTCGACGGTGACCTCACCACCGGAGGCCAGCCGGTCGTTGGTGAGTTGCAGATCCTCCAGCGACATGCCGAGGCCGCGGTCGGTGATCTCGATCAGGTAGCCGCCGTCGACCGCGCGTGCCACCATCACCGCGACCGGTGTGGTCGGCGGGGAGTAGCGCAGCGCGTTATCGATCAACTCGGCCAGCAGATGTTCGATGTCGACAGCGGGCTCACCGGCGACGATGCCGTCGGGCACCGCGCCGATTTCGACCCGCTGATAGTCCTCCACCTGGGAAACCGCACTCCAGAGCATGTCCGATAGCGGCACCGGGTGTAGCTGACCGCGGCGCAGCGCGGTACCGGCGAGCACCAGCAGGTTGTCGCCGTTGCGGCGCATGCGGGTGGCGAGGTGGTCGAGGCGGAACAGGCTTTGTAGCCGTTCGGCATTGTCCTCGTCGTGTTCCAGATCCTCGATCAGCGATAGCTGCTGTTCGACGAGGGATTGGCTACGGCGGGAAAGGGTTTCGAACATATTCCCGATCTGCAGCCGCAGTCGGGCCTGATCGGCGGCGAGATTCAGCGCCTGCTCGTGGATCTCGTCGACGGCGCGCGCCAGCTGACCGACCTCGTCGGTGGTGTGCACGCCGACCGGGGTGATCTCCGGGGTGGCCCCACCGCTGCGCACGACCGCGAGTTCGTCGGGCAGTTTGACGTGCGCGACCTCCAGTGCGTCGCGACGCAGCCTGCGCACCGGGACGACCAGGGTGCGCGCGACGGCGAGCGCCAACGCCAGACCGGCCAGCAGCATGCCGATGACGATCGTGGTCTCGCGCAGCGCGCCGGTCTGCGCGTCGGTGGTCCGATGCGCCAGTGCCTTATCGATGGTGTCGGCCAGGGAATTGGTGGTCTTCTCGTAGGTGTCCGAGCTGACCTGTAGTGAATCCAGCACGGCCGGATTCGATGTCGGATCCCCACCGTTCTGACTGAATGCGCCGAGGCGGATGCCGACCGCGTCGAGCAGCGGCCGCATATTCGGCGCATTGTCCGGCAGGATGATGCCGTAGGTATTGATCATGGTCATCTCGGCACCGGCGGAGGTGAGCACCTTCGCGCGCACGCTCGGATTGCGGCCCGCGTCGGGGGAGCCGATCATCATGCGCTGCTGGGTGAGCACGCGCCGGGCGTTCTGGAGCGCGCCGATCTGCAGGAAGTAGCGCTGGATGACGAGGTCCTCGACCGAAGGCGAGAGGGCGTAGGCGTTGCCGATGCGAACCGCGATCTCATCGGCCTGCTCACCGACCATCATCGGCGATCCGTTGCGCAGGCTATTGCGCATGGTGGTGCCGGTGGCCACGGCCGAGGCCAATTCGGAGGTGACCCGGGTGCTCACCTTGGTGGTGCGCATTCCGGCCTCGAGATCGGCGAGTGCCTGATCGAATTTCGTCAATGCCGCGTCCGTCGCCGGATCCGCGGTGTTACCCCAGGAGGCGGTTGCCGCGACCGCGAGTTGTTCGGTGGCCGTTCCGAACTTGACGATCGGGCGAATGATGATGACCTGTTCGGTCGCCGCGTCCAACTGGGACATGGTGCGCAGTTCGTTGTTGATGCGGAGCACGGCGAAGACGGTGGCCAGCAGCACGGGCAGGACCAGCACGATGCCAACCTTGCGAGTGACCGACCAGTTGGACAGACTGAATTGCCAGGACCGCGGTGCAGCTTCCATCCGCTTCCGTTGCCTCCGCTTCACGAGCTTGCACGTGTGCCCCCGGATGGCGCGTGGCTGTTCGGTTTTGATTCAACCCGCTGAGAACCAACTAGAGGTCTTCTTTTTACCGCAGGGAACATACCGCGCAGAGTGACTAACGGCAATCTGGGGCAGTCGCTCTGTAATTCACTCGAATATGGCTACTCAGAACGGGTTTCGTCGCCCAAAACGGTTGCCGGTTTCCGTCGAGATCTGTACGTGATCACAAACGTGCTGGTCGCTCGTCCAGCCCCTAGTGGGTGGCATCGATGCTGGCGCGGCGTGTCGGACGGCGCCCTCTCAGTCGACTCTCAGTCGATGCGGTCAAACTGGGGTCATGCGCATTCTGGTAGTCGACGACGATCGTGCCGTCCGGGAATCGCTGCGCCGGTCACTGACCTTCAACGGCTACTCCGTCGATCTCGCCGTCGACGGTGTGGACGCGCTGGAGAAAGCAACCGGGCAGCGACCGGATGCACTCGTGCTCGATGTGATGATGCCCAGGATGGATGGGCTCGAAGTTTGCCGACGCTTGCGCAGCACCGGAGACGATCTGCCGATTCTGGTTTTGACGGCGCGCGATTCGGTTTCCGAACGAGTAGCCGGACTCGATGCCGGTGCCGACGACTATTTGCCGAAACCATTCGCGCTGGAGGAATTGCTGGCCCGATTGCGCGCGTTGTTGCGCCGCCGGGCCGCCGATCCCGGCGAGGTTTCCGAGGCCATGACGTTCGCCGATCTGTCGCTGGATCCGGTGACCAGAGAGGTGACCCGCGGCGACCGGTCGATCAGCCTCACCCGCACCGAGTTCGCCCTGCTGGAAATGCTGATGGCGAATCCGCGCCGAGTGCTGACCCGCAGCCGCATCCTCGAGGAGGTCTGGGGCTACGACTTCCCGACCTCCGGCAATGCGCTCGAGGTCTATATCGGCTACCTGCGCCGCAAGACCGAGGCCGAGGGCGAGGCCCGGCTCATCCACACCGTGCGCGGTGTCGGCTACGTGCTGCGCGAAACACCCCCGTAGGCGAGTCGACACTCCATGGCCAGAACCAATCCCAAGCGACCAGTGGTCGCGGCCCTCGGCGCGTATCCCGCGGAACCGCCGGATATGCGCCCGCCCATGCCGTTGACCAGATCGGTCTCGCTGCGCTGGCGGGTAACCCTGCTCGCCGCCTCGGTGGTGGCCATCGCCGTGGCCGTCACCTCCATCGCCGCCTATGCCATGGTGGCCCGCGCACTGAACGCCGATGTGGACTCGCAGCTGAAGGCGCGCGCGAACACCATGATCAACAATAATTTCGACAGTTTGGGTTTTCAGTCGATCGTGCTGGCTGGCCTGTACTCGAATGATGTCGGAGTGGCGCTGATATACGCGAAAGACAAGGCGTATATGCCGCCGCAGCAAACGATTCCGCCGGTCGGCACCCAGGAACTCGCGGTCGCCAACGGTGAGTTGCCCTCGTCGCTGCGCACCGTGAGTAATCAGCGAGTCCTCGCGGTGCCGACACATTCCGGTGCGACGCTGGTCGTCTCGCAGCGATTGCAACCGACCCGCGAGGTACTGGACCGGCTGGCCTGGTTGTTGTTCGTCGTCGGCGGTTGCGGTGTTGTGCTGGCAGCGGCGGCCGGAACCGCGGTCGGCCGCACCGGGCTGCGCCCGATCGGCAGACTCACCGCGGCGACCGAACGGGTCGCCCGCACCGACGATCTGACACCTATTCCGGTGACCGGTGACGATGAACTCGCAAGGCTCACCGAGAGTTTCAACGCAATGCTGCGCGCGCTCGCCGAATCGCGCGAACGGCAACGTCGATTGGTCGCCGACGCCGGACACGAATTGCGCACGCCGCTGACCTCGCTGCGCACCAATATGGAATTACTTATCGCCTCCAGTCGCCCTGGCGCACCGCGGATTCCGGAGCAGGATATGGCCGAACTGCGTGCCGATGTGATGGCTCAGATCGAGGAACTATCGACTCTGGTCGGCGATCTGGTCGATCTGGCCCGCGAGGACGCGCCCGAAACCGTCTACGAGCGAGTGGATCTCGGCGAAGTGGCCGAGCGCGCGCTGGAGCGGGCCCGCCGCCGCCGCGGTTCCATCGAGTTCGCCGCGCAGTTACAGCCCTGGTTCGTATACGGCCACGAGGCAGGCCTGGAGCGCGCGATTCTGAATGTTCTCGACAATGCCGCCAAATGGAGTCCGGCGGGCGCGCAGGTGAAGGTCACCATGCGCGAAACCGGTCGCGGCTTGCTCGAACTCGATGTCGACGACGCCGGACCCGGTATTCCGATCGCCGAGCGCGAGCTGGTGTTCGACCGTTTCTATCGGACCACGGCATCGCGTTCCATGCCGGGTTCGGGGCTCGGGCTTGCGATTGTCAAACAGGTGGTGACCAAGCACGGCGGCACGATCACCATCGAGACTTCCGAGCGCGGCGGCGCCTTGATCCGGATCGTGCTGCCGGGCGCGGCGACCATGCTCGACGGTGCGGCCGACTCCGTAACCGATTGACGCCGTTCGGGACTAAGGTGAGGGCGGGGCGGTCCGTGATATCTCGGAAAACTGATAGCGGGGTCTCAGTTCGCTCTCAGTCGTCGTCGCCAAGCTGGTCGAAGACGTAAGGAGAAAAATGACCGAGGATTCCAAGGAAGGCGTGACGCCACAGCCGGATAACGCCAACAGCGCGTCCGGTCCGCATCCGACCCAGGAGATCCCGGTCGCACCACCGGGCCAGCCCTATGCACAGTCTGGATACGAGCCTCGGACAGCGACACCGCGTCCGACGATCTGGCAGCAACGCACACCGTTCAACCCGACTCAGCAGTTCCCCGGTCCCGAAGCGGGTCCGGAATACGCTCAGCAATTCCCAGGTCCCGAGCCGGGCCCGGAAAACGTCCGACCGTCCTACGTCCCGCCCAACCCACCCGGCGGGCCGTATCCCGGCGCCGTATTCAGCGCCGAGCCGCAGCCCGAACCCGCACGTCGCCCGGTGCGCACCGGCCTTGTCGTCGGCGCGGTCGCGCTCGCACTGGTCAGCGGTGGTGTCGGTGGCGCGGTCGGCTCGCTGGTCACCCGCTCCGACAACGGACACACCACGGTGACCAATGCCCTGGACGCACCCAAGCCCAATGTCAGCAATGTCGCCAACGCACCGGCCGGCTCCACCCAGGCGGTGGCGCAGAAAGTGCTGCCGAGCGTGGTGATGATCAAGGTCGCCAGCAATCGCGCGCAGGGCGAGGGCTCCGGTGTGGTGCTGTCCTCCGACGGTCTGATCCTGACCAATAACCATGTCGCCTCCGGCGGTGGCGCCAACGCCAAGATGGAGGTCGCCTTCGCCGACGGCAGCACCGCACCGGCCACGCTGATCGGCGCCGATCCGGTCTCCGATCTGGCGGTAATCAAGGTGCAGGGCAAGGACGGGCTGACCCCGATCGAGCTCGGTACCTCGTCGAATCTCGCGGTCGGCCAGCCGGTCATCGCCATCGGCTCGCCGCTCGGGCTGGCTGGCACGGTGACCACCGGCATCGTCTCGGCACTCAACCGTCCGGTCTCCACCAACGGCGAGGGCACCCCGAGCCAGGTGCAGCCGGTCATCGACGCGATCCAGACCGACGCCGCGATCAACCCGGGCAACTCCGGTGGCGCGCTGGTCGATGCCAGCGGCAAGCTCATCGGCATCAATACCGCCATCGCCAGCCTCGGCGGCAGCGAGGCGTCCGGTCAGCAGAGCGGTTCCATCGGCCTCGGCTTCGCCATCCCGGTCGATCAGGCCCGCCGGGTCGCCGACGAACTCATCAAGACCGGTCACGCCACCTACGCCCAGATCGGCATCAAACTGCGCCCGCAGGACACCGCCGCACGGGTACTCGACGCGACCCCGGACGGTCCCGCCGCCAAGGCGGGCATCCCGGCCGGTGCCATCATCACCAAGGTGGACAGCCGGACCATCGACTCCGGCGACGCACTGATCGCCGCGGTCCGTTCCCATCAGCCAGGAGACAAGGTGAAGATCACCTACACCGATGAACAAGGCAACAACCCCAAGACCGTCGACGTGACGCTCTCCGGCGCGGCCGCGGACGGCGGCCGATGATGCGGGTGCTGCCCGGCGGATTGTCGGCACGACCGGGAGCCGACGCCCACCTCGTGGATCTGGACGCTACGGTTACCAACATGGAAATCGATGCTCCTGTGGCGGGGCGTGCTCTGGTGGTGGTCGTCGACGATCGAACGGCGCATGGAGGTGTGGACTCGCTCGGGCCGCTGGTCACCGAGCTGCTCACCGAGGCGGGTTTCCTGGTGGACGCTTCGGTATCGGTGCAGGCCGATGAGGTGGAGATCCGCAATGCGCTCAACACCGCGGTGATCGGCGGTGTCGACCTGGTCATCTCCGTCGGCGGCACCGGTATGTCCCCGCGCGATGTCACCCCGGAGGCCACCTCGCAGGTGCTCGACCGGGAACTGACCGGAATCAGCGAGGCGCTGCGCTCTTCGGGTCGCGTCGCCGGTTCGCTCGACGCCGGTCTCTCGCGCGGGCTGGCCGGTATCTCGGGCAGCACATTGGTGGTGAACCTGCCGGGCAGCCGGGCCGCGGTCCGCGACGGCATGGCAACCCTCGGTCCGCTCGCCAGCCGAGTGATCGGCGAGCTGTCCGGATTGGCGGAATAAATTACCGCCGCGGACTCCTCCGACGACCCTCGCCCGGCGACACGCCGGGCGAGGGACGCGGCGCGTCTGGCAAAAATTTTCGGCGACGTCCTTCCGGAGACGACCAGTGACGAGCGCGGCGCCGATTCCGAATCGTTATCCGACGACTGGTTCCGCTCGCAGGTGCCGCCACATCACGGCTCCTGACTCATCTACGGTCCAGCCACGTATTACCGTCGGGCGTTGCGCCTTCATCCACCACGAACTCCTCACGCTGAAGTTTGCTGAACCATGAAGTACGGCGTTGGCCCGTAGTTATTGATGGCGTCATCGCGCCGGTGGCCGACTTTGCCCGTCGCTCGAGTGGCGCTTCTTTCCTGTTTATGCACGTCAAGCAATATGAGCATTTGAGATGGTGTGATCTAGATCACATTGATCTTAACGAAAACTTACGTTGCCAGACCGTTACTGGTCGGTTTAATCTCGCCACGAGCCACCCACGCTGCTGGATCTCGCAGGCCCGGGTGCGGCACGTACGTTTGTCGACTCGGCGGAACTCGGCTCGGTTCCGATGCCAGCGCTGACCGTTGCGCCGAAATAACAGCCGGTTACATGTCGGCAACAATCGGGGCACAAACTGAGCTGGGCCTGAGAGGACCAACGTCCAGCCTCGATGGTCGAGGTTGACTGTTAGAACCTGATGAGGGGAAGTATGAGCGAGAACCGCACCAACGGTCTGCGCCGCGGTGCCCGGATCGCGGGCGTCGGCGCTGCCGCGGCCGTGGCCATGGGCCTGCTTTCGACCGGTGCTGCCAATGCCGATACCTTCGTGCCGTTGCCGGACGGTCAGAAGGGCGGACCCGATGTGACTCTCACCCGCACGGGTGAGCACGCCCTGATTTCGCCTTCGCTGGCGGCCAACGGTGCCGGCCGTGTGGTCTGGGTTTCGGGCAACGCCGTCGCCGATGTGAATGTCACGCCGGAAGGCACGGTCGGCCCGAACAACGGCGCCTCCGGCGCCCCGGGTACCAACAACTCCTCGACGCACGGCGCATCGCAGCTGAGCACCGGCTACATCGTCGGCTGCCAGGTCAGCATCGCCAGCGATGCCATCTCGGCCGGTCTGTCCGGCGGTATCAACCTTTCGGGCGGTTCGCTCGGCGGTTCGATCGGCCTCAACCTCGGTCCGGGTGAAGTCAAGTTCGTGCAGATCGACTACAAGGACATTCTGAAGCCGGGTCGCTACTCGGTCGAGTACCAGGATGCCGAGATCGAGATCCAGGGCTGCGCGGGCTACGCCCAGGCGCGTGCCTACACCGTCGTCGAGATCATCGGTGACCACTACTCGAAGACCACCCTCTACGGGCAGCCGTTCAGCATCGGCTGACGTCGGTCAATCCACGAATATTCTTCTCGCTCAAGCGAATCAACCCTCGAGGGATTATCAGCATGATCAACCGTAAGAACGTGGCACGGGTGGCCGGTGTCGGCGCCGCTGCCACTGTCGCTCTTGGCCTGTTCTCCACCGGCGCCGCGAACGCCGATACCTTCGTGCCGCTTCCGGGTGGCTCGATCACCAAGACGCTGTCCGACGGCACTGTCGTCACCATCAGCCTGACCGGCGAATCCGCCAACATCAACCCGTCCATGGGCTCGACCCCGCTGCACCGCAACGCGTGGGTTTCGGGTAGCGCTCAAGTCAGCGTTTCCGGTGACGGCGGCGGCTCGATCTTCCCGGGCTACACCGTCGGCTGCCAGGTGAACATCTCCGGTGGCGGCGCCACCGGTGGTGTCGAGGGCACCGCGGACTGGAGTGGCGACACCGTTACCGGTGGTGTCGGCGCGACCAGTGGCGCCAACCTCACCCTTGGCCCCGGCCAGTCGCAGTCGTTCTACGTGCTCGACCTCGAGCAGGCCGACGACTTCGGCAATGAGGCGCACAAGAAGCGCAATAAGTTCAAGAACGGCAGCGGCTCGGTCACCTGGGCCGATGAGACCATCGGCCTGACCGGCTGCGCCGGTTACGCCCAGGCTCGTGCCTTCGTCAGCGTCGAGGTGGAGACCGACAACGTCATCACCTGGACCACCCTGTGGGGTCAGCCGTTCAGCCTCGGCTGATCGGCAGGGGCATCGCCCACTGAAAACCCGAACGGGCTCGTCGCATTCGCGGCGGGCCCGTTTTCGTTGTGAAATCCCTTAGCGCCCAGCTGAATTCGCGGATCGCGGCGGATCGAGCGGTAACATGTGCGAAATCTCATAGTAATTCGGCGCAAACCACTAAAATTGGGCGCACCCAAGATCGTCCACCGACGAGATTGTCGGCAAACCGCTTGATGGCCAATGTCTTTCCAGCGAGCGGTGTCGGCATGAAAGGGTTTTCGGCCTCGGTACCCCGAGGGCGACCGCTAGAATCCGATGAGGGGAAGTATGAGCAAGAACCGCACCAGCGGTCTGCGTCGAGGTGTCCGCATCGCGGGTGCCGTTGTCGCTGCCGCTGCTGGGATGGGCCTGCTTTCGACCGGCGCTGCCAACGCCGATGTTTTTGTGCCGTTGCCGGACGGCCAGAAACTGGGCCCGGGCGTGACCGTCAGCCGTACGGCTGAACACGCCTTGATTTCACCATCTTTGGCCGCAAATGGCGCGGGCCGAGTCGTGTGGGTCTCGGGTAACGCCATTGCCGATGTGTCCATCACTCCCGAGGGCACCATCGGCCCGAACAACGGCGCCTCAGGGGCGCCGGGTACCAATAACTCCTCGACGCACGGCGCTTCGCAGCTGAGCACCGGCTATATCGTCGGTTGTCAGGTCAGCATCGCCGATAACGCGATCTCGGCCGGGGTTTCCGGCGGCATCAACCTCTCGGGCGGTTCGCTCGGTGGGTCGATCGGCCTCAATCTCGGCCCGGGCGATGTCAAGTTCGTTCAGATCGATTACAAGGACATTCTGAAGCCGGGTCGCTACTCGGTCGAGTATCAGGATGCGGAGATCGAGATCCAGGGCTGCGCGGGCTACGCCCAGGCGCGTGCCTACACCGTCGTCGAGATCATCGGCGACAACTACTCCAAGGTCACGCTGTACGGAGCGCCGTTCAGCATCGGCTGACCGCGGTGGGATCTGTCGAATCTCCACTCGCCGAATCGAATTCATCGAACTCAATCGCTAGGGGTAGTACCAATCATGATCGATCGTAAGTTTGTGGCGCGCGTGGCCGGGCTCGGCGGCGCCGCCGCGTTGGCGCTGGGCCTGCTGTCCACCGGTGCGGCGAATGCCGACACCTTCGTTCCGCTACCGGGCGGCCAAATCGTCAAAACGCTGTCCGACGGAACGGTTCTCACCATCCGGCTGGTCGGCGAATCGGCCAATATCAATCCGTCCATGGGTGCCACACCGGTGCATCGCAATGCGTGGGTGTCCGGTAGCGCGCAGGTCGAGGTGACCGACGGCTGGAACGGCGCGATCTTCCCGGGTTATGTCGTTGCCTGCCAAGTGAATATCGACGGCGGCGGTGCCGAGGGCGGCGTCACCGGCGGTCTGGACTGGAGCGACAGCCAGAACGTCAAGCCGAAGGTGAGCGCGAGCAGCGGCGCCAACCTGAGTCTCGGTCCCGGCCAGGCGCAGTCGTTCTACGTGCTCGACCTGGAGCAGGCCGACGACTTCGGCAATGAGGCGCACAAGAAGCGCAATAAGTTCAAGGGCGGCAGTGGCTCGGTCACCTGGGCCGATGAAACCATCGGTCTCAGCGGCTGTGGTGGCTACGCGCAGGCGCGGTCCTTTGTCAGCGTCGAGGTCGAGACCGACAATGTCATCACCTGGACGACGTTGTGGGGTCAGCCGTTCAGCCTCGGCTGAGTAATCCGCTCGAATATGTGAGCGGGCCCGTCGCGTGTGCGACGGGCCCGTTTGCGTTGTGGCGCAGTAAATTACCGTATGTGGTTGTGGTGCAGTCGAATTCCTGTCGATGTTGGCGGACAGGGAAATTCGGTTCAGAATTCGTGACGTCCGCCCGCGCTGCGCTGGCCGTCGGCGAGCAGGTCGCGGATCTCGATCAGCACCTCGGAATCGCTGAGTTTGGTATCCGGGGTGGTGCCGAACCGCTTCTTCGCGTGCAGTGCGGGGAGCACCAGCACGAAGTACAGTACCGCCGCGATGATCACGAAATTGATGGCCGCGGTGATGAGCGGACCCACCTGCACAAAGGTTGCCGGTTTATCGGCAACCAGCCGGAAACCGAGGGTGATGTCGTCGCGCTCGGCGAACATGGCGAGTATCGGGTTGATGATGCCATTGGTGAACGCGGTGACGATCGCGACGAACGCGGTACCGATCACCACGGCTACTGCCAGGTCGACGACGTTTCCGCGGAGTAGGAAATCCTTGAAACCCTTGAGCATTGCCGATATCTCCTCTTCGGGTGGGAGCTGACTCGTTGTGCTCGGCGGTCCGGGCTGCCGTATCGACCGATGCTAGTTGACCTTGATGGCAAATGCTTGGCAACTTCGCTCAATGAAAAACGACGGTCAGGGCCGTGCGCAGCGAGGCAGCGGCGACCGCGGTGGCGTGTTCGGCGTCCATCGCGACCAGAACCACCCGCTCGGGCGCACCGCGCCGGTCACCGGGACCGGATACCAGCACGACCGCCGCATTGATCGCGAGCAGCCGGGCTGGTCGAGTGCCGGGGCCGCCTTGTTCCTCGGCCCCGATGACATCCACTCGATCACCCGCCCGCAGTATCTCCGCAACCGCCGTATCTGCCAGCCGAATGGGCACGATCCGGGCATCACCCGCACCCGTTGCGACCGCCGCCAGGCGTGGTCCGACGATACGTAGATCGGTGAATACCTCCCCGGTGCGCATAGCGCCGGTCAGCGTCGCGCCGACCAGGACGGCGATATCGTCGACCGCACCCGCGGGCAGTGCGCCGGATTCCAGATGTGTCGAGCGCAGATCTGTTGCCTCGAGCAGATGGCCCGGGGGTAGATCGCGTCCGGCGACGACGACCTCCGCGCGTGCACTGCCGGGATCACCGCGCAGGAACAGGACGATCGCGAGTGCGGTCAGTGCCGCTGCGAGCAGGCGTCGGGCGAGCAGCGCATCGGCCCATGGTGGCCTATTCCAGATAGCCGAGCGCAGCGTATCGCCGCGGCCGAGATCGGCGAAGGATCGGGTCTTGCCCGACAGAGTGATGCCCAGGGGAGCCATGCCGGGAGCCTATGGTCATCAGCACTGCGACTCGCCCGAGAAAAGCGCGCCCTGTGGATAACGGCAGCCCTGGGGACAACTCCACTGGGGGATGGCAGGTCGGCGGAGCCGGCCAGGCTGGGTAAATACAGGGGCTGCTTCTACCAGGCGGAACTCAGCTGGCGATGGCCGTGCTGGTGGTGGCTGGGCTGCTCGACGAACCGGAATCCGAACTCGACGCGGAGCTGCTCGCACCGCTGTCCGTCTTCGCGGGCTCGCTGGCGGTCGAGGAACCGCCGCGGCTGTCGGTGCGGTAGAAACCGCTGCCCTTGAACACGATGCCGACCGAGTTGAAAAGCTTGCGCAGCTTGCCGGAGCACTCCGAGCAGACGCTCAGCGCCTCATCGGTGAAGGACTGAACGATGTCGAAGCGGTTGTCACACTGGGTGCACGCATATGAATAAGTTGGCACTGGATCCTCCGCGGGGTTCGTCAATCTGGCACTCTACAGCCGACAGTGCCAACACCGCCAATCGGCATTTCATTCCGCAGCTCCATCGCCACCCAATCGATGCAGTCCGCCATGCGGGGTGAGGGCCCAGCCCATGCGCAGATCGTGTGGTTCCTCGGGAAGCCGGTCGAGCACTTCGTCGTCGCGGACCACCGCGATCAGCCGCGCTGTCGGCCGGGCCGCAGGCAGCGTTCGGTCGTAGTATCCGGCACCCCGGCCGAGCCGGACGCCGCGACGATCCACCGCCAGCGCCGGGACCAGGATCAGCTCCGCCAGCGTGATCGCATCGGCGAGCACCGCACCCGCGGGTTCCAGCAGTCCGAATCTGGCCGGCCGCAGGTCATCGGGGCCGGTGAACTCGGCCCATCGCAATGGGCCCGGCGGTCCCGTGACCGGCAGCAACACCCGCGCGCCCACCTCGCACAGTGCCGTCAGCATGGCCGTCGATCCGGGTTCGTCGCGCATCGGCACATACGCGCACACCCATTCGGGGACATTCAGTGCGGCGACACTGTGGGCCAGCTCACGCGCCTCGGTTTCCTGGTCCGCGCTGGTCATCGCGGCGCGTCGAGCAGTTATTTCGGCCCGCCAGGCATGTTTGTCGCGCTCGCCGGGCATCTCCACAGTGATCACCTTAAGCTCACCGGGACCCGAGTCGGCGTGATGGCCGCTTCGGGCCGGTGACGGATGGATAGGGTAGGCGTATGACAGCAAAGGCCGGACAATCCGCGAATGGCGCGATCGTGTCGTGTTTCCGCACAGCCGTCGTGCCCGCGGCCGGACTCGGGACGCGGTTCCTGCCCGCGACCAAGACCGTGCCCAAGGAGTTGCTGCCGGTGGTGGACACTCCCGGCATCGAACTGGTCGCGACGGAAGCCGCCGATTCCGGTGCGGAGCGGCTGGTCATCGTGACCTCGCCGGGTAAAGACGGCGTGGTCGCACACTTCGTCGAGGACTTGGTGCTGGAGGGCACGCTCGCCGAGCGCGGCAAGTTCCAACTGCTGGAGAAGGTGCGCAAGGCGCCAGCGCTGCTGGATGTCACCTCGGTGGTCCAGGATGAGCCGCTCGGCCTCGGCCACGCCGTCGCCCAGGCCGAAGGCGCCCTCGATGACGACGAGGACGCCATCGCCGTACTGCTGCCCGACGACCTGGTGCTGCCGTCCGGAGTGCTCGATGTGATGAGCCGGGTCCGGCGCAAGCGCGGCGGAACTGTGTTGTGCGCCATCGACGTTCCCAAGGATCAGGTCAGCGCCTACGGTGTCTTCGATGTCGCGCCGGTGCCCGATGCGGTGAACCCGAATGTGTTGCGGGTCAACGGAATGGTGGAAAAGCCCGCGCTCGCGGACGCGCCGTCGACCTACGCGGCCGCGGGCCGATACCTGTTGGACCGCGCCATCTTCGACGCGCTGCGCCGGATCGAACCGGGCACCGGCGGCGAGCTGCAACTCACCGACGCGATCGCACTGCTCATCGAGGAGGGCCATCCGGTCCATGTGGTGGTCCACCGTGGGTCGCGCCACGATTTGGGCAACCCGGGCGGTTATCTTCGTGCTGCGGTCGATTTCGCTTTGGAACGAGAGGAATACGGCCCCGCCCTGCGGGAGTGGCTGCAGCATCGGCTCAGTGCGGACTGGGACCCACAGCTGACGACCTACGACTGATAGGCGCGGGCGTCGGGTTTCGCCGATAGGGGACCGTCGGGTACGAATGATGGTCCATCTTCGTCGCGCGGGTTCGGTTGCGCGGTCGCGGAATCGGGTCGGTGCGACAGAGATCAGGAAGGGCTGGATGCGCTCGGTTGAGGATCAGCAGATCAAGGTGACGGCCGCGGCGGTCGCGCCCCGGCCGGTCCGGGTCGCGATCTCCGAGGCGCAAGGCCTGCTGTGTGCCGAGGATGTCGTCACCGAACGGCCGCTGCCCGGATTCGATCAGGCCGCCATCGACGGTTACGCGGTGCGCAGCGTCGACGTGTCCGCCGCGGGCACCGATATCCGCGACGAGGACGGCGAATTGGTCGATCTGACGCTGCCGGTGGTCGGCGAGGTGGTCGCCGGTTCCAAGCAGCCGATCCGATTGCAGCCGCGCCAAACCGTGCGGGTCGATACCGGTGCACCGCTGCCGACGCTGGCCGATGCCGTGCTGCCCTTGGATTTCACCGACGGTGGCCGGGCCAGGATCAAGGTGTACGAGCCGGTGCGATCCGGTGACTATGTCCGGCGCATCGGTGACGATGTGCAGCCAGGCGATGTCGCGGTGCGTGCGGGCACCATCATCGGTGCGCCGCAGGTCGGTCTGCTCGCCGCCGTCGGACAGGACAAGGTGCTCGTGCATCCGCGCCCGCGGCTGTCGGTGATTTCGGTCGGCGGCGAGTTGATCGATATCGATCGCACGCCTGGACCGGGACAGGTCTACGACGTGAATTCGTATGCCCTGGCCGCGGCCGCGCGCGATGCGGGCGCGGATGTGAACCGGGTCGGCATCGTGAGTTCGGATCCGCGGCGGCTGCGCGATGTGGTGGAGGGACAGCTGGTTCGCTCCGAGGTCGTGGTGATCGCGGGGGCCATCGGCGGCTGGGCCTCCGAGCAGGTGCGCGAGGCGCTGGAGGGGCTCGGCGAACTCGAAATCACCAGGGTCGCTATGCATCCCGGCTCCGTCCAGGGTTTCGGGCGGCTCGGGCGCGATGAGGTGCCGACATTTCTACTGCCGTCGAATCCGGTTGGCGCACTAGTGGTTTTCGAGGTCATGGTGCGACCGCTGATCCGAATAGCGTTGGGGCGCAGACATCCCATGCGCCGGATCATCCGCGCCAGAACGATCACGCCGATCAGCTCGATGGCTGGACGCAAGGGTTACCTGCGCGCGCAACTCATGCGCGACGAAGCCACCGGCGACTATCTGGTGCAGCCGCTCGGTGGCGGCACGGGCGGTTCGTCGCATCTGCTCGCCACACTGGCCGAGGCGAACAGCCTGATCGTGATCGACCCGGACGACACCGAGATCAGGACCGGTGACGAGGTCCGTGTCGCATTTCTCGCACAGCGTGGCTGAGGCGTGGAGACGATGAGTGTGTTCCGGGTCACGCAGCATCCCGGTTGGCCCGCGCATCTGGGACCGGTGCGGGTCGCGGCCGGGGAGGTGACATTGCGTCCGGTGCGGTTGCGCGATGCGGCGGCATGGAGCCGGATCCGGTTGCGCGACAGGGCTCATCTGGAGCCGTGGGAGCCGACCGGGCGCGGTGCCTGGGAGGCGCGCAACCACGTGTCGAACTGGCCGTCGCTGTGGTCGAGTCTGAAGGCCGAGGCCAGGCGCGGTGCCATGATTCCGTTCGTGATCGAGGTCGACGGCGCGTTCAGCGGGCAGCTGACCATCGGCAATATCGTGCGCGGCGCCTTGCGTTCGGCGTGGATCGGCTATTGGGTGGCCAAGGATTTGGGCGGGAAGGGCGTGGCGACGGCCGCGTTGGCGCTCGGGCTCGACCACTGCTTCGGTCCCGCCGGATTACATCGGGTCGAGGCGACCGTGCGGCCGGAAAACCTGGCCAGTCAAGCGGTTCTGCGCAATGTGGGGTTCCGTGAGGAGGGTCTGCTGAAGCGCTACCTGGACGTGGATGGGGCCTGGCGCGATCACCTGCTGGTCGGCATCACCGTCGAGGAGGTGGCGGGGACCGTCGTCGATCGGCTGGTGCGTGCTGGGCGGGCCACGCTGCCCTGAAATATCTGTACGCCCGTGCTGTTTTCGGCGCGCCCGGCCGTCTTCGACGCGCGGCGAAAATGGTGGAACTGTGACAGGTGTGGCGTATGTGCACGGCGCGCCTGACCGAACTTGGTGCGACACGGAATTAACCTACGGACGTCGGAGGTGCGTCCCGCGCCACCGGCAACCAGCCTGTGAGGCAGTGCCGAATACACCTCACGGCGGCCGGACGCCCGTCCGTCCGAGGCGTTTTGCGGCGAGCGAACGCACCGCGACGGGGCGCGGTGCGAACCGGTCGAAAGGCCGAGCGGACGATGCGGCGGGGACGGAGGTGCAGAGGCGAGATGCCGAATTCGATCCTGTGGATTGGCTTGGTCGTGCTCTGGGTCTTCGTGCTGTTTCCGATCCTCGCCGACCGGCACCCAAGGATCAGGCAGACGACCGACGCGGCGTTGGCGACCCGCGTATTGCACCGCGGAGGTTCCAAGCGGCGCACCAAGAGTGGTCCGGCCGCCGGACACGACAGTGATCCGGATTACCGGCCGACCCGAGTGCAGAGAAAGCTTTCCCACAGCGATGATGCGGAGGACCGGATGACCCCACCGGCCGACGAGCAGGTCACCGAGGAAGACAATCCCGCGGACAACCCGCCCGAAGCCGGGTCGGCGGAATCCGATGCCGAAATCGACGCCACCGATGACGAATTCGACGCTGCGGATACTGAATTCGACGACGATGCCGAAGAACTCGACGCCGCCGATTCCGATAATGCCGAAATCGCAACGGCCCGAACGGCTGCGAAGCAACGGGCGAGCACCGATGATGACCGGGTGGCTTTAGAGCACACCGAATCGAACGGTGCCCGAATCCCCCCGGCCCGGACGACGGCGCCCGCTCGATTCGACGAATCCGACTCCGACGACTCGGATTTCGTGCCGACCCGGCGCGGCCGCGGCGGCTTCGACCCGGAAGCAGACGCGATCGCGCGCGCGGCCCGCTACACCTTCCGTCAGCGCGCGGTACTCGGCCTCGTCCTGGCCGCCCTCGCCTGCGGCGGACTCTCGGTGGCGCTGAGCCCGATGTTCTGGTGGGGCTGTGGGGGCTCCGCGCTCGTCCTGGTGACCTACCTGGCGTACCTACGCAAGCAGGTCCGCATGGAGGAGGAAATCCGCCGCCGTCGCCTCGCCCGCCTTGCCCGCAGCCGCGGCGAGCACATCGAGGCCGAACGCGAGGCCGAGCAGCGCGCCGCACAGCGCGTCATGGACCGCGACACCGCTCGCGCCCTGCGCCGCCGCTCCGCCCTTATCGAGGTGGACGACGAAGACCCGATGTTCGACCACCTGGAAACCTTCGACCCCGCCACCGCCCGCGCCCTGCGCCGCGGTACCGGCGACATCCGCCGCGCCGCAGGTGCCTGAGCTATCCGCCCAGTTCAACCCCACGATTCGGAGTCTGTCCACATCGCCTGATACAGTGTCACAGCGCGGTTCCCCGGAGCCGCACGGGGCTATAGCGCAGTTGGTAGCGCGTCTCGTTCGCATCGAGAAGGTCAGGGGTTCGATTCCCCTTAGCTCCACCACAAGCCCGGCTCAGGCCGGGCTTTCTGCTTTCCGGTTCCACTTCGTGGCGGCCGGTCCGATCGCGGCATCGATGGCAGCGCGGACAGCACTACACCCGAGCGACTCGCCAGACCGGACTTCGAGTACGAAAACAGCTCACGGCTCCCGACCGATCAACGGTCGGGAGCCGCAGCCGTGCGATTTACACCAGTTCGGGGACGCGGAGGTGGGCGATGGCCAGCTCGCACTCGCACATGTCGGTGACCTGCATACCGGCTTGCCGGGTGATTCGCTCGCGCAGGGCGGTCGCGTCTTCGCGGTTGCGTTCCATGGCTTCGGCGGTGTCGAAGGTGACGCAGGAGACGCCGCGGCCGGATGCGCGCTCTACCAAGAGGCTCGCGCTGCAGAACCCTTCGAGGGATTCCATGCCGGGTACGGCTTGGGATTTGTAGGTCTCGATCGCCGCGTCCTGTCGATCCGGGTTGGTCTTGACCCAGACAACGCGGGCGCAGGCGCCCTGCTGTGCGCTGTGATCACGATGGAGAGCGGCGATTTCCCATTGCTCGATCTGGGTGCCGCCGCCGCCGAATGCCGCCGCCGCACGATCGCGAATGGGGCGAACTCGGTCGGCGCTCTTATTCATCGCGTCCTCGGTTTCCCATGAGGTAGTGACGATGCACCGGCCGGACTGGCGATCGACCAGCAACGATAGTCCGACACAGCCGGGTATGTCTTCTACCGCTGGCATTACCTCGTCACGTACGTGCGCAATCCCGGCATCGATCTTGGAGGGTTGCGCCTGAATAGTCGTAGAACGTGCGTACACGAGCGACTCCCTCGGTGTTCAGGGCAGCGCCCCGGTGGCGCCACCGACATGTTCACACTGCCCCGCCGCGGCGCTCATGGCAATAGGTTCAGCACACTCTGTGCAACGCCCTGTGCATGGCCGGAGACCGCCGCTGCCGCCGCCGGAGTTTGCGGGACTGGATGCGGGGTACTTCCGGCGCTGAACGAATTCCAGGCAATCGGCGGCCAGGACGGTCAGGCGACCTGTCCGGCAAGAGGAAATTATTATGTGGGACAAGAAGTTCGGCCACACCACGCATCGACAGCCCGACGCCGGCGAATTGGACAGCAGCACAGTCGCTTTCACGGAGATCGCGGATAACCTGGTGCGAAATCTGCTCGATACGGGTCTCCAGCTCAACAAGATCGGTATCGAATTCGACCGGGAACCAGCCACATCCGCGCAGGCGGATCGGACGCGAGATGTGATAAGCGACATCATCGACGATCTCGACCGCATCATTCGCGATGCGGGTCTGGCCGTGATGGCGGTGACTTCGGGGCTACCGAGGACAGAGCCGGGCATGTCACGGCAGAGATGATCAAGGCCCCGGCGACCGCCGCGGTCGGCAATTCGGCCAGCGGCCCGGCCTGGCTCTCACCGGCTACTTCGTCTCTGCCGCCAGTTCGATCAGGCGGGCGCGGACGAGTTCGGGGCGTTCGTCGACGACGAAATGCCCACAGCCGGTTACCGGTTCGAAGGTGTAGTCGTCCGCGCGGGCGGTTTCGGCGGCGGCCAGCGAGCGGTGGACGGCGGGGTCGTCTACGCCGAAGAGGGCACGGATCGGGATGGTGGCGCGTCGACGTTCCGGATGACGTGCGGTTTCCGGGATTTCGCGCAGCCAGAAGGTGCGGTAGGTGTCGGTGGCGGCGCGGGCGCAGACCGGATCGCGGAAGCGGTCGGCGAAGATGCGGACCACCTCGGGGCCGACCGTGCTGTGGTCGGTGATCGCCCCGCTGATGACCCATTCGAGGAATCGGGTGCGCTGCTGCAGCGGTACCCCAACGGTGGCGACCAGCGGCTGGTAGGCGAGAAAGCGCCAGATCTGTCGCATGACCGTCGTCGGCGGTACCCACGGATGGGCCATATTCAGTACCAGGTAGCCGTCGAAGCGGTCGGGTTCGCGCAGCACCATGCGGTAGCCGATGTAACCGCCCCAGTCGTGGCCGACGAGCAGCACCTGTTCCAGGCCGAGCGCATCGAGCAGGGCGAACACATCGGAGGCGACTTCCTCCTTCGACCACCGGTGCGGCGGCGGCCCCGACCAGCCATAGCCGGGCAGGTCGGGGGCGATGATCCGGAGTCCTTCGGGCGGGTCCGCGAGCAGATCCCGGTAGGCGTAGTGGTGCTGTGGCCAGCCGTGCAGCAGCACGACCGGGCGACCGTCCTGCGGCCCGGACTCGGTGACGTGGAACCGGACGTCGCGGGCCGTCACGAACGACCGGCGCACCCCGGGGATGACTGGCGGTTCGGTGACAACGGTACCGTCGGTAACAGGCATAACGCCCACGATAGTTCGCCGAGCGTCCGCCGAACCACCTTCCGCGGTCGGATTCGCACTACCGCCCGTGGTCGGATGGTGCGTCGCCACCGCTGCCGGCACGCCGAATCCGCACAGGCGCTAAAACCAGGTGAATCCGGCGCTACCGGCAGGGTAGGAATCTCTCATGCCGACTGAATTCGCTCCGGGTTTGTTCGCCGGACAGGACCTCGCCGCGCGGGTCGAGCACGCCGAACGCACGCTGATCGAGGAGGGCGCGCGGGCGGCGGCGCGCCGGGACCCGGGGCAGCGCGTGCTGGTGCGCCCCATCGGCGGCGGTCTCGCGGTGTGGGCGGGCCCGGGTTCACCGCTGGACAAGGTGGTCGGCGTCGGCATGAACGGCGCTGCCTTCGATGACGCCGAGCTGGACGCGGTCGAACAAGCCTTCGCCGAGCGGGATGCGCCGGTCCAGGTCGAGGTCTCCACGCTGGCCGATCCGGCCGTGGTCGAACGCCTGACGCGCCGCGGCTATGTGCTGTTCGGATTCGAGAATGTGCTGGGCTTACGGCTCCAGCCGGGGCGGCAGGCCCAGTCGGCCGAGGGCATCGTGATCCGCGAGGTCGGCCACGACGAGTTCGAGACCTGGGTGAATGTCGTCGTCGACGGCTTCGCCACCCCGGACACCCAGGGCGTTGCCTCGCATGAGGAATTCCCGCGCGAGGCCATCGAAACCGCCGAGCGGGACCTCACCGCGACGAGCGGTTTCGTCGGCTCGCTCGCCGTGATCGACGGTAAGCCCGCTGGCGGCGCGAGCCTGCGCCTCAGCGACGGCATTGCCCAATTATGCGGTGCGGCAACTCTTCCCGAATTCCGCCGCCGCGGCGTGCAGGGCGCACTGCTGTCGATGCGCCTCGCCGCCGCGGCGGCCGCGGGCTGCGACCTCGCGGTGGTTACGACACTGCCGGGTTCGAAGTCGCAGCAGAACGTCCAGAAGCTCGGCTTCCAGCTGCTCTATCCGCGGGCCATCCTCGTCCGCTAGTACCGGCCGAAGGCGAGTGCGACATTGTGCCCGCCGAATCCGAACGAGTTGTTGATCGCGTACTCGATCTCCTGATTGCGCGCCTCGCCGTGCACCACATCCAGGTCGATCTCCGGATCCTGGTTGTCGAGGTTGAGGGTGGGCGGCACGATGCCGTCGCGGATGCTGAGCACGGTCAGAATCGATTCCAGTGCGCCCACCGCGCCGATCGAATGTCCGAGTGCGGATTTCGGCGCGTAGACCGAGGCGTGGTTGCCGACGGCTTTGTTGATCGCGTTCGCCTCGGCGGTGTCGCCGATCGGTGTCGCGGTCGCGTGCGCGTTGATGTGGGTGATGTCCTTGGGGGTAAGACCTGCGATCTGCATAGCCCGGGTCATCGCGCGCGCCGCGCCATCGCCATCGGGGGCCGGAGCGACCAAATGGTAACCGTCGGAAGTGATTCCGGCGCCGAGCAGGCGCGCGTGGATGGTCGCGCCACGAGCCTTGGCGTGCTCCTCGGTCTCCAGGACCATCAGCGCACCTGCCTCACCGAAGACGAAACCGTCGCGATCGGAGTCGAATGGACGCGAGGCGCCCTTCGGATCGTCGTTGCGGGTGCTCATCGCGCGCATCATGGCGAAGGACGCGATAGGAAGGGCATCGATGTATCCCTCGACGCCGCCGGTGACGACCATATCGGCGTCACCCATCACGATCATCCGCCACGCGTTGACAATCGCCTCGGAGCCCGATGAGCACGCCGAGACCGGCGTGATCACGCCCGCCTTCGCCTTCAATTCCAAACCGACGACCGCAGACGGGCCATTCGGCATGATCATCTGCACGGCCAATGGCGAAATCTTGCGGTAGCCACCATTTTTCAGCTTGTTGTTCGCATCGGTGATCGCATCGGCGCCGCCGAGCCCGGTGCCGATCGCCACACCCAGCCGCTCCGGATCCACCTCCGGACTGCCCGCATTGCGCCACACCTCGCGTCCGAGGACCGTCGCGAGCTGTTCGACATAAGCCATCCGACGCTGTTCGACCCGGGTCAGCAGGGTCTCGGGGCGAACCTTCAGGTGACCGCCGATGCGGACGGGCAGGTCGTACTCCTCGACGAAGGGATCCTCGAGCACGTCGATTCCGCTCTCGCCGTTGAGCAGTCCCTTCCACGTCGCGTCGACATCACCCGCGATCGACGTGGTCGCCGCGAGACTCGTCACGACGACATTCGGGAATCGCCCGTCGGCGGCAAAGAGGTTTCGCACGAGAGTCACTCCTGGTTTTCTCTTCCGATAACGCAGTTTTCGGTGTCCTTGCGAGTGCCTTATCCGAATTGGACAGGCGTTCGACGGACTACGGCGGCCGGACATCGTTGTCGTGCGGCATCGTCGCAGGCGTTCTACTATGCCGCCGAATGCACCGAAATGCATTGCTGAGCTGGTATTTCCGCTGGACATCGTTTCCGGAAGAGCATACCGGCGCGGATTGATCATGGTATGCCCGTCATTACGAACCTTCGGCCCGAGGGTTGTGGGAAACCTCCAAACCCGCAGGAACCGCGCTCATCCGCGGGCGGTTCGGGGGCAGTGTGCTGGTCCATTGACCGGTTCTCTCCGGCCGATTCTGTCGCCTTACCGACGCTTCTATGCAATCTTGTTATTGCACAACGGCATTGAAAGGGTCGCCCCAGCGGCTCGGTGAAGGGGTGTGGCGATGGTGCGCGGGAGTGACTCGGCCGATCCGCTGTGGCCGGGCATGCTCCCGTCCGGTCCCGCACCACGTGTCCTGCCCCCGACGCGCCCACATCGCCGGAAGCGGCGTCCGCCGCGTCGACCTTGGCTGGTCGGTAGTGCCGCGATCTTCGGGACGCTGGCGGCGGTGGCGTTGGTGCTCGTGTACACGGCCGAGGCGAGCAATACCCGGCAGTCGACGGCCACGATCACCGATCCGGTGCTCGGCGGCGGACCGAACTGCGAACCGATCCGCACCGAACAGTTGGTGCGCGGCAATGGAACCGGGTCGACCGAGTCCGGTCCCGATGTGATCCTGGCCTTCCAATACGCCTATTACGTAGCCCGCTCGGGCGCGGGCGCCCGCGCCTTGACCACAGCGGACGCGGCGGTGTCCTCGGTCGCATTGATCGATGCGGGTATCACATCGATTCCACCCGGCACCCAGCATTGCGTCATGATCACGCCGATGCTCGACGGTCGCTTCGATGTCGTCATCACCGAGTTCCGGGTGGACGCGACGGTGCGCACCTATCGGCAGTTCGTCACCGTCGCACCCCACGAGGGCATCACCGTCATCACCAAGATCACCGCGCCGTCCTGACTCCCGCTCAGCTCCGGCGGCCAGGAAGATCCGCGGCGGACGCCGCGGCGGTCAGCACCGTCTCCAACATTTCGGGGGTGAGCCGTCCGGTGAAGGTGTTCTGCTGGCTGACGTGGTAGCAGCCGAATAGGTGCAGCGGCGCTCGATCATCGACGGTAGGCGGCAGTACGACGTGCGCGCCGTGCCCGAACTTGGGACGTGGGCGCGGCACTGTCCAGCCCGATCCGGCAAGCACCGGAAGCAGTGCATGCCAGCCGAACGCACCGAGCACGACCACGGCCCGCAATGTCGGTGTGAGCAGGCCCAATTCGGTCTTCAGCCAGTGGCTGCAGCGGTCGCGCTCGTCGGGCGTCGGCTTATTGTCCGGCGGCGCGCAATGCACCGGTGCGGTCACCCGAGCGCCGATCAGCCGCAGTCCGTCGTCGCGGTGCACCGCGGTCGGTTGATTGGTCAGTCCGACGTTGTACATGGCAGCGTAAAGGAAGTCGCCGCTGCGGTCGCCGGTGAACATTCGCCCGGTCCTATTGCCGCCGTGGGCGGCCGGGGCCAGCCCGACGACCAGCAGCCGCGCGTCATCCGGACCATAGCCGGGAACCGGCCTGCCCCAATAGGTTTCGTCCCGGTATGCGGCGCGCTTCTCGCTGGCCGCCTGTTCCCGCCAGGCGACCAGCCGCGGACAGGCGAAGCAATCCGCGACCGCGGCGTCGAGTTCGGCGATGGTCTCGCACACGATCACATGGTGCCGCAGGTCATGCATCGATAGCCATCGGTTTGCGTACAGGTCGCACGACCAGTTCAACGCGGCGGCGCGGTGTGCATAACGACCCGGACATGTGAGCCGGACCACGCGGTCGAGTTGATAGCATGGCCTTTCTGGCCGACCGGATGCGGGCAACGCCCCCGGGTTCACCTCGAAAGAGTCTTTCCATGCAGTTTGAAATCGTCGAGCGAGACGAAACGTGGGTTGCCGGGCTCCCGGTGCGCAGCCCGAAACGTGCGCTCGGGGAACTGCGGGACCACGACCTCGAGGCCGCGTGGGCGGCGGTACTGCATCAGGAACTCGGCGGTCAGCTGGCCAGCGCCTACACCGACTACTCCGGCGAGCTCGGCACCTACAACACCCAGATCGTCGGCTATGAGTGCGTGTCCTTCGACGAGGTCACCCGCGGTCACCTGGTGGCGCGGCTGCCGCGCGGCACCTATGCCAGATTCTCCTCGGTCGGTAACTTCCCGCAGGTGATGACCGACCTGTGGACGCAGATCGCCTATGCCGAGGAGCACAACCAGATCAGACGTACCTATACCGGCGATTTCGAGTGTTATCCGCACGCCTACAAGATCGATCTCTACCTGGCGGTCGAGGCGCGATGACCTATGCGATCGTGGTGCGCCGCGAGGCCATCTACGGCGGTCTGGTGGTGCCGCGGGTGCGTCCGAGCTTCAAGGTCAGCAATAGCGACCTGATCGAATTCCTCAAGGATCGGCTGCGCGACCGCGCGGGCGCGGACCAGCCGATGTACACGGTGTACGTGCCGGATCCGGCCGGAAACTACAACGCCGTCGTGTGTTTCGAGTACTCCGCTGCGGGCGCGGTTCCGGTCGGAGACGTACTGGTCAAGGTGCCCAAGGGTGTCTACGCTCGGTTCGAGCCGAACGGGGACTACCACGATCCGGTCGAGGATGTGTGGGCCCAGGTCGACGATGCGACGGCGTCTGCCGAGATCACCCGTGCGTATCGGGAGGAGATCGAGATCTGGCGCGGGCCGGAGTCGGTCGAGCTGTTCATCTCCATTCTGGTTTAAGTTTGCCATCCGTTAGCTGCGTCAGTACCGACTGGTCTCCATGATCTATTCGATGGCATGTTCGAGTGGTCTGACCTGCGGTAATTTGCCGTCAGGCAATTAGTTTTCGGAAGATTAACCACATATCTGGTCAAATATTGTCCTATGACGGATACTGCCCTAGGCAAACTCACCTGATCGGCGAGTCGTCTGGCGAGTCGGTCAGACCGGCTCGATGACCGTGCGGATGTGCGGTAGCAAACGGAGTAGGAACACCATGACTGTCGAAACAATCGCAGTCGGCCCCGGGGGCACACGCGATGCCGAGGTGTTGCGGTTTCGCGACATGCATTCCGGATATGTCTTTCATGTCGCTACTCCGCAGGCCCATCCCGATCTGTGGCGCCGTTATCTGCGCGGTGCGCTGCAGGTTTACCGGCACTACGGCGTTGATCACGCTTTGGAATACGACAGCGTTGTCGACGGCTGTTCGACGTCGTTGTTCTTCGCCGCCGTAGATCCGTCCGGCGTGGTCGTCGCGGGATTGCGGGCACAGGGACCCTACGGTGTGGCCGAGGAAGTGCACGCACTGCGCGCCTGGGCCGGTCAGCCCGGCGCCGCCGAGTTGCGGGCGATGGTTGCCGATCGGATACCGGAAGGTGTGGTCGAGGTGAAGGCGGTTTGGGTCGCCCGGGCCGCCGAGCATCGTGCCGCGCTCGCCGCTGCGGTCTCCCGCTGTGTCGTGCACGCCACTCGACTGCTCGATGCCAGGTTCGGGTTCGTCACCACTGCCACGCGAAATACCGGTCTGTACCGGTCGAGCGGTGGGTATGTCGCCGATCGGATCCCGGCCGTGCCCTATCCTGACGATCGCTATCGGACCATTCCGATGTGGTGGGATACCCGGACATATCGGTCATTAGCCACAAAATTGCAGAGTTCATTGACAGTGCTGGAGCGTGCGGCGCTCGATGCCTGGCTGTCGCCGCATGGTCGAGCGCCCTCGAGTGGACCAGGGATCGGAGGATTGGCGCAGGCATGAACGGTGACCTCACCGCGGACCACCGCCCGCTGATTCTCGATGAAAATGCCACAGCCGACGCGCAGATCCTCGTGCAATTACGGAAATCGCCGCAGGTCCGCATTCTCGATTTGCGTGATGTGCTGCGAGCCGAACTCGCCAAGGTGCGTCGGCCGCCACCGGATCTCGGCGGACCGGAGACGGACCGATGGGTCTATTACCCGTGGCGGCGCGCACTCGTCGGACTGCCCGGGGAAAAGACATTTCGGGCAATTCGCTTGGACCGCAACCAGAACAAGCTCACCCGCGCCGAACAGGAACGTTGCGCCGGTCTCGCGGTCGGCGTGGTCGGACAGAGCGTCGGGCACGCGGTCGCTTACGCCCTTGCCCAGGAAGGCACCTGCGGCCTATTGCGCCTGGCCGATTTCGACGATATCGAGCTGTCGAATCTGAACCGGGTGCCCGGTGGAATCTTCGATATCGGTGTGAACAAAGCGATTGTGACCGCGCGCCGGATCGCCGAACTCGATCCGTATCTGCCGATCGAGGTCGCCACCGCGGGCGTGGACGAGTCCACCGTCGACGCATTCCTGCACGGATTGTCGCTGGTCGTCGAGGAATGCGATTCGCTCGATATCAAGTTCGCCGTCCGGGAAGGCGCACGCCGACAACGCATTCCGCTGTTGATGGATACCAGCGATCGCGGCCTGCTCGATGTCGAGCGCTATGACCTGGAACCGGACCGTCCCTCGTTCCACGGTCTGCTCGGCGCGACCGTCGGCGCGGACCTACGCGGGTTGTCCACGAAAGACAAGGCGCCGCACGTCATGCGGATTCTCGATCCGAAGGAGCTATCGGCCCGGATGGCCGCGAGTCTGGTCGAAATCGACGAAACCGTGACGACCTGGCCGCAACTCGGCGGTGACGTCCAACTGGGCGCGGCCATCGTGGCGGCGGCGGTGCGCCGGATCGGGCTCGGTCAGAAGTTGTCCTCGGGCCGGACCCGGTTCGATCTGGAGCGTGGTCTCGACGAGCTGGCCGAACCGGAGCCGGTATGCGAGAAGGTCTCCGACGAATTTCCGGTGCCCGAAGGCGGTGTGCCGTATTCGGAGGGATCCGCCGTCGAGAAGGTGCTCGAATCCGCGCAGCGAGCACCGTCTGGCGGCAACACCCAACCGTGGTACCTGCGCGTCGACGGCGATGAGCTGCGCATCGATCTGGTCCGAACTCGCTCTTCAGCACTGGATATCGGCTATCGCGCCAGCGCGGTATCGATCGGCGCCGCGCTCTACAACGCCCGCGCGGCGGCCGCCGCGCACGGCATGCTCGGCGCGCACGAATTCATCGAGAACAACTCCACCCCATTTTCCGCGGTGCTGTATCTGGGCAACGGCACCGATCCCGCACTGGCCGCGGACTATCCGTACACGCTGACCCGCGAGACGAACCGACACCTCGGCGCGGGCGGGCCGCTGGCCGATCATGTGCTACCTGCCCTGGCCGCGACCGCCACCGACGCGTCGGTCCGTGCGATCACCGAACCCGATGAGCTCGCCGCGGCGGCCGCGCTGCTCGGTGAATCCGATCGCATCCGCTATCTGACCCCGCGCCTGCATCAGGAGATGTTCGGCGAACTGCGTTGGCCCGGTGAGGATCCGCGCACCGGGATCGATATCCGGAGTATGGAATTGGCCGCCGACGAGCAGGCCAAGATCCGAATCGGCGAGCGCTCGGATGTGATGGATCGGTTGCGCGAATGGTCCGGCGGCGCCGCGCTCGGCGAGTACACGCGCGACCGCGTGCTGTCGAGTTCGGCGGTGCTCGCGATAACTGTTCCGCGTCGATCCGGCGCAGAGTCGGTATCACTTGCCGACTACGCGCGCGGCGGCGCGGCCGTGCAGCGGGTCTGGATCGCGGCGCAACGGCTCGGTCTCGCGGTGCAACCGGTCTCGCCTTTGTTCCTTTATGCGCGGCACCCCGACGAGCTGAAAGGGATTTCCCCGGATTTCGCGGATACACTTACCTCACTTCAGGGCCGTTTCCTGGACCTGCTGGGAGTGCCTGGACATGAGATCATGGCATTGGTGCTTCGCCTGAGCTATGCGGCAGCAGCCACGGTCCGAAGCAGGCGGCTTCCAGTGCCGGGCGCGGGCAACCGCAGCTAGCGCGATCGGAGATAGGGTGCCTCGGCGAACGCTCGACTCATTGGTGACCCAGGTCGCCTCCGAGTTGATGGGCGTCGACGCCACAACGATGGTGGCGGCGAGTGAACGTGTGCTGGCCAGGTTGGTCGAGCATTTCGACGTCGATTTCAGCTACCTACGCCATACCGATAGAGAACAGCGGGCGACCGTGCTCATCGCGGAATGGCCGCACCGTGGTGACATTCCGGATCCGGACCCGCTGAAGATCGTGCATTTCGAGCACGCCGACTCGGTATTCCGGGAATTGGAACACGCCACCGAGCCGATCATCGTGCGGCCGACCCAGCAATCCGCCGATTATCAGGAGACGATCCGGCGCTCGTCGGGCATACCGCAGGTCGCTATGGCCGCGGTGCCGCTGTTGTCGCGTGGCGAGTCGACCGGCGTTTTGGGATTCATCAAACAGGGTGATCGGGATTGGAGCACCAGGGAACTGAATGTGCTCAAGGCGATCGCCGCACTCTTCGCCCAGTTGCAGGCGCGCGTGGTGGCCGAAGAGCGATTGCGCTATATCGCCCTGCACGACGATCTGACCGGGCTGGCGAACCGGCGGGCGCTGCTCGAACATATGGAGGAACGGCTCAGACAGGGCAGTCCCGGCCCGGTGGCCGCCTTCTTCCTCGATCTCGACCGGCTCAAAGCGCTCAACGATTTTCTCGGACATACCGCGGGGGACAACTTCATTCGCACGCTCTCCTCGCGACTGCGGGAGAATCTCGATCCCAATGACATGATCGCTCGACTCGGTGGCGACGAATTCGTCATCGTGCCCGCCAAACCGATGGATGCGGTGGCGGCCGAATTGGAGGCGACGCGGATCCAGCAGCTCATCGGACGGCGGGTCACCGTCGGTGGGGAATCGGTCAGCCGCGGCGCCAGCGTCGGTGTGGCGGTGGGTATTCCGGGGGAAACCACGGTCGCGGATGTGCTGCGCCGGGCGGATCACGCGCTGCTGTCGGCGAAATCGGGCGGTGGAAATGGCGTCGCGGTCTTCACCGACGCCATGCGCGCGCAATTCGAACTGCAAGACGATGTGGAGCTGAATCTGCGCGGCGCGGTCTCCGACGGGTCGTTGCTGCTGCACTATCAGCCAGAGGTCGATCTGCGCACCGGGCGGGTTGTTGCGTTGGAGGCGCTGGTGCGCTGGTTGCATCCGACCAGGGGGCTGCTGCCGCCCGGTGCGTTCGTCACCGTTGCCGAGGCCACCAATCTCGCGGGTGAGCTGGGGCGCTGGGTGATTCGCTCGGCCTGTGCGCAGTTCGCCGAATGGCGTAGGCGGGGGCTGGCGGCGAATGTGGTGATGCGGATAAATGTTTCGCCGGTTCAGCTGGTCAGCCTGGATTTCGTGGAGCGGATCGAGGATATTCTGCGGCTGTTCGGGATCGATGGCAGTTCGGTCTGCCTGGAGATCACCGAACACGTGGTCGTACAGGATCTGGCGCGCACCCAGGTCACGCTGCGCGGACTCAAGCGGATGGGTGTGCAGATCGCCATCGACGATTTCGGCACCGGATACAGCTCGCTCTCGCATCTGAAAGCGCTTCCGGTCGACGCGGTGAAGATCGACCGCGGCTTCGTGCAGCGGCTCGGTGCGAGCACCGACGATCTGGCGATCGTGAAATCGATTATCGGGTTGGCCGGGTCGTTCGGGCTCGGTGTGGTGGGGGAAGGCGTGGAGACGCCGGTGGCCGCGCGGACCCTGGTCGGGCTGGGTTGCTATCGGGCACAAGGTTTTTTGATCGCGCGGCCGATGCCCGCCGATGAGGTGGAGGCGCATCTGGCGGTCGGGCGAATTCCGCTGGACCTGGATCTGCCGCGGGCGGGCCGGGGTAGCACGCGCGCGTGACCGGTATATCCGGTCCGTGGCTGCTGATCGCAACGTTCGCCAGCTGTGCGCCGTCGCACCCGTTAGCAGGGTCTTTCACGGGAGTTCATGCGGTGTTGGGCGCATCGGTTCCGGGGGGAACCCGATTCGCTGCACGATCGGCGGTGTGCGCATCGTGCAACTGG
Source organism: Nocardia sp. CA-135398 (assembly GCF_050955845.1). NCBI lineage: Bacteria > Bacillati > Actinomycetota > Actinomycetes > Mycobacteriales > Nocardiaceae > Nocardia > Nocardia sp. CA-135398. Next base: position 1,297,715 of record NZ_CP192084.1, read on the forward strand.
CGAACTTCTACGGTCCGCGGTCTGGTGGGCTGCGCACCGCATTGCATCACCTCGGCGAGGGCTATGTGGCCGCCGGGCACGAGGTGGTGCTTATCGTGCCCGGACCACGCCGGACCGAGGAGATCCTGCCCACCGGTGCGGTGCGGATCACCCTGCCCGCCTTGGCGATTCCCTGGACCGGTGGTTATCGGGCGGCGGATCCACGCCGAGTGGCCGATGTGCTGGCCGGATTGCGCCCGGACGTGCTCGAGGTTTCGGATCGGCTGACGCTGCGCGGCTTCGGACGCTGGGCGCGCACCCGCGACGTGGCGAGTGTGATGATCTCGCACGAACGCCTCGACCGACTACTCGGCCAGATCATGCCGGGCCCGGTGGCCCGCCGATGTGCCGATATCGCCAATCGGCGCACCGCCGACGACTACGACATCGTCGTCTGCACAACGGAATTCGCGCGCGCGGAGTTCCTGCGCATCGACGCGCCCAATGTCGAACTGGTACCGCTCGGAGTGGATCTGGAGCTGTTCAGCCCGCGTCGCCGCGACTACCGTCTGCGCGCCGATCTGGGTGTGCCCGGACATCCGCTGCTGGTGCACTGCGGCAGATTGTCGATGGAGAAGCGGGTGGATCGCAGCATCGAAGCCATCGGTGCGCTGCGCAGAGCGGGCGTCGAGGCGCGGCTGGTCGTCGCGGGGGAGGGGCCGCGGCGCGAAGCCCTGGAGCGTCGGGCCCGCGCCTTGCCGCCGCTGACCGGTGGGCTGCCAGCGGTGCACTTCACCGGATTCATCACCGACCGGGCCATGGTGGCGAAACTGCTTGCCACCGCGGATGTTTCGCTCGCACCCGGTCCGCATGAAACCTTCGGCCTCGCCGCGCTCGAGGCTTTGGCCGCGGGTACGCCGGTCGTCGCCAGCCGGTCCTCGGCGCTCGCCGATATCGTTACCGCGGAATGCGGCGCGGTCGCCGCCGACCGCCCATCCGCCTTCGCTCAGGCCGTCACCGATGTGCTCGCGATGCCGACCGCCGGTCGTCGGAAGGCGGCGCGCAGCCGCGCGGAGCAGTTCACCTGGCCGCGGGCGGTGGCCGGGATGCTCGCAGTGCTCGGACGGTGACTCCGAGCGTCCCGCCGGACTCCTCGGCCCGGTTCGGCGGTAGTGGAGTCATCGCATACTCCGACGCCACACCGAGCGCACAGGTGATACTCACGGGAATGTCCGTGAAGGCAGCTCAGGGTGTGATTCGCGCGGCGGCGCGCTCACCGGTGCGGGTCACGGGGACGCGCACAGCATACGATCGGGGCGTGACCCAGGTGACCGACCAGCGCGTGACCGTAGCCGGGGCCGTGCCCTCTTGGTCGAGCCCCGCGCCCCTGCGTCCATCGCCCGACTTCGGGCCGCTCGACACAATGCAGGGGTGGGTGGTCACCGCGGTACTCACCGCGATCGCGGCGTTGACGCGCTTCATCATGTTGGACTATCCGACCGACGCCTACACCCCGGTCTTCGACGAGAAGCATTACGCGCCGCAGGCCTGGCAGATCCTCACCGGCGGCGGCGTCGAGGACAATCCCGCCTACGGACTGGTGGTGCATCCCCCGATCGGCAAACAGTTGATCGCGGTGGGCGAGTGGATGTTCGGCTACAACGGCTGGGGTTGGCGATTCAGCGCCGCGCTGGCGGGCACGATCCTGGTGCTGCTGGTCATCCGGATCGTGCGCCGGATGGCGCGCTCCACCATGGTCGGTGCGATCGCGGGCATTCTGCTGATCGCCGACGGACTCACCTTCGTCTCCTCGCGCATCGGCATGCTCGATATCTTCATGGCGCTGCTGGTCACCGCCGCATTCGGCTGTCTGATCGTGGACCGCGACGAGGTCAGGGCTCGAATCGCCGAGGTGGACTACGAGGGGCGGATCGATGCGAGCGAATGGGGTCCGCGACTAGGAGTGCGCTGGTGGCGTTTCGGCGCCGGGGTGCTGCTCGGACTCTGCTGCGGCACAAAGTGGTCCGGGATGTACTTCATCCTCGCGTTCGGGCTCATGAGCGTCTACTTCGATGTCTCCGCGCGGCGCGCCTATGGTGTGCGACGGCCCTGGGTCGGCACGGCGGTGCGCGATGTCGGGCCCGCGCTGTACTCGTTGGTGCTGATTCCGCTCGGGGTGTATCTGGCCAGCTACTGGGCCTGGTTCGCCAGTGAGGACGGTGTCTTCCGCTATGCGGTCGGCAATCAGGTCGGTCGGGACGGGCCGTGGTCGTTCCTGCCGAATGCGCTGCGCTCGCTGTGGTACTACAGCGGCGAAACACTGCGCTTCCACGAGGGTCTGACCAATTCCGCCGGTAACCATCACCCCTGGGAATCCAAGCCGTGGACCTGGCCGATGGGCCTGCGGCCGATGCTCTACTACTACGCCGACAGCGGTGTCACCGGCTGTGGTCAGACCCAGTGCGTGAAGGCCGTGATGCTCATCGGCACCCCGGCGATCTGGTGGATCGCCTTCCCGGTGCTCGGCTGGATGCTGTGGCGCGGTGTGGTCCGTCGCGATTGGCGCTATGCGGCGGTGCTCACCGGATACGGCGCCGGACTCATTCCCTGGTTCTTCACCCTCGATCGGCAGATGTACTACTTCTACGCCGTACCGCTGGCGCCGTTCCTGGTGATGGGGATCGCGCTGGTGTGTGGCGATATTCTCGGCCCGGCCCGATCGGTACGAATACCGCGCAGTCCGGCGGGCACCTATCTGCCCGCCGTACCCAGTGAACGGCGCAGCCTCGGACTGCTCGCGGTCTGTCTCTACCTCGGCTTGGTGATCGCGAATTTCATCTGGCTCTGGCCGATTCTGACCGCGCTGCCGATCACCCCCGGCAACTGGCACGACCACCTGTGGCTGCCCAGTTGGCGCTGATGACTAACTCTCCAGAGCCGATCTGAGGTACTGAAGTGCCGCATCGTCGTCGAGACCGAGCCGTCGGATGGTCGCGACGTAATCGGTCGCGGCGCGCCCTGCCAGATCTTTGGTCGGGTCACCCGAGGACGCGATGAAAGATCCTTGCCTGCCCCGGGTTTCGACTACCCCGTCGGCCTCGAGTTCGCGATAAGCCCGAGCGACCGTATTCGGCGCGAGCCCGAGTTGGGCGGCCAGAGCTCGCACCGTCGGGATCTTCGTCCCCGCCGTCAACTCGCCCGAGCGAACCTGCGCGATGACACCGAGCCGCAACTGCTCGTAGGGCGGAATCGACGAATCATGGGTCACGGTAATGGTGAACATCGCACGCTCACACGTCATCTCGGGACAGCGGGCAGGACATGCATCGCGGACCACCACGGCCGGAACCCAATTCGGAGCCCGGTATGCGCAGCACCTCGATGCCAGCATCCTCGAGCCGCGTATTGGTCATATTGTTGCGTTCGTAGGCGACGACCACGCCGGGCGCGAGCGCCAGGGTGTTATTGCCGTCGTCCCACTGCTCGCGTTCGGCGGTGACGCCATCGAGTCCGGTATCGATGACCCGCAGTTTGCCGATGCCCATCGCGTCCGCGGCCGCGGGCAGGAACGGCTCGGGGCCGCGCATACTCACCCGGGCCTGGTCGTTGCGTCCGCCATAGTCGTCTTCGCGGTGAATTGTGAACGCGCACAGCGAATCCCGCACGGCCGGATACATCACGATGGCATCGGTGTCGACCATGGTGCAGACGGTGTCCAGGTGCATGGTCGCGCGATTCTGAGCGATCGGGACGACCAGCACGGTGTGGGCGAGATCGTCGTCGAACAGACTGCGCGCCAACGCTTCCGCGCCCGCTGGCGAGGTGCGCTCGCCGACGCCGACCGCGACCACGCCCGGCGCGAGCAACAGCACATCGCCCCCTTCGATCGGCGCGGTATGCGATTCGTAGGCCCGCCGCACCCCGAGGAAGCGCGGGTGGAATGCGTAGATGAGATCGGTCAGCGAGGTCTCGCGCATCCGAGCGGGCAGCGCGAGCGAGGTGATCGCCACCCTCGGGCCGACCCAGAATGACGAATCCCTGGTGAACAGCAGATTCGGCAGCGGATCGATGACGAAATCCGCGCCGTGGTGCATGCGCCGCACCAGTGAAGTGTTGTCGCCTTCGAAGGGAAGCTCGTCGAAGGTCATCCCGGCCATCAGGATATTGGCCAGGTCCCTGGCTCGGACGCCGCGCAGGAAGGCCGCGAGCTCGTCGGCCAGCATATGTCCGAGTTTGCGCGCGTCGACGGCGCCGGAGATGCCCTGGATGCGGGCCGCACCGCTGACCGAGAGGGTTTCGGCGAGCAGATCGGCGAGCAGCAGCACCTCGACGCCGCGCTCGCGCAGCACACCGGAGAAGATGTCGTGCTCCTGCTGAGCCCGCTCGACCCACGGAATGCCGTCGAAGAGCAGTTGATCGTTATTGCGCGGGGTCAGCCGCCGCAATTCGTCGCCGGGCCGGTGCAGCAGCACCGTGCGCAGGGTCGCGACCTCGGAGGTGACCGCCAGTCGACCGCCCGGATCGCCGACACCATCGAACCCATCGTCCGCACCGCCATCCTGCCCCGCCCGCACCGCGTCTGCTCCCATGATCCGACCGTAGTTCGCCGAGGGCGTAAGAGCACGCAATTGGGTGTCGCCGATTCCGACTCCAGCGCACCCTAACCTGAAGTATTGTTCAGGTGAATGGAGGAGCGTGATGTCGACAACCGATTGGCGAGCGAAGGAGCTGACCCCCGGGCAGCTGTCCGAGCGTAGCGGAGTAGCGGTCTCCGCGTTGCACTTCTACGAACGCGAGGGTCTCATTTCGAGTCGTCGCACCAGTGGCAATCAACGCAGATACGCCCGCGAAACGCTGCGCCGCGTCGCCTTCATTCGCATCTCCCAGCGGGTCGGCATTCCATTGAGCGAAATCCGTGCCGCACTCGACAAACTCCCTGAGGGCCGAACCCCCACCCGGCGCGACTGGGAGACCCTGTCCACCGCATGGCAGGCCGACCTCGACGACCGCATCACCCAGCTGACTCGCCTGCGCGACAACCTGACCGGCTGCATCGGCTGCGGCTGCCTGTCTCTCGGCAGCTGCCGACTGGTCAACGAACACGACCGCCTCGGCGAACAGGGGCCCGGCGCTCGCGTGCTCGATGTGACGCTCAACTGCCCATCGAAGCCAGCAGCCTGCTGAACCGATCGCTGGTGCGGCGAATCACGAATTCGTAGGGGTAGGCGAATTTACGGGCCCACCAGTAGCCGAAGCGGATATCGAAGGAAGTGTAGACCAGGAACCGGTTGCGCTCGATGCCGCGAAGGATCTCCGCCGCAACATGTTCCGGCGATACGGCGTGCTTGGTGAATGCGGTGACGAGTCGCTTTATCTTCGGGTCTTCCCTGTCCACGCCGACCAGCTCGACGCTCTGTACCAGCGGTGTGTTCACCGCGCCGGGTACCACGAGGTGCACCGAAATGCCATGGCGCCGTAGGTCGAATCGCAAGACCTCGGAGACGCCGCGGATGCCGAATTTGCCCGCACTGTAGGCGGCATGCCATGGCAGCGCGAGGATTCCGGCCGCCGAGGAGACATTCACCAGGGCCCCACCGCGTTTCGCCCGGACCATCGGCGGCACGAAGTTCTCGATCACGTGGATAGGGCCCATCAGATTGACATCCACCATCTTGCGCCAGTGCCGGTGCTCGAGATTCTCCACGGTGCCCCAGGTGGAGGTGCCCGCGACATTCATGACGATATCGAGGCTGCCGAATTCGGCGTGCACGTCGGTGGCGAAGGCGGTGACCGCGTCGTAGTCGGTGATGTCCAGGGCCCGCGCTGTGAGCACGGTGCCGCCCGCCTCCTTGATGGTGCGAACCGTATCCTCGAGGCCCTCGGCATTGATATCGGTCAGCACCAGTTCGGCACCCGCGGCCGCGGAAGCCAGGGCGGTAGCCCGACCTATTCCGCTCGCCGCCCCGGTGACGAGCACCTTCGCATCCCGCACTGTCTTTCCGCGCCCAAAACCAAGCACACCGGATCCCATCTCGAATAAACCGAATCGGTTGCACGCAGGGTACGCGGCAACCGTCCCGTCCCGACGCCTGACTCGCTCATGGCTGATATGGGGAGTGCTGGATTGCGCCAGCGTCATAGCGCAGGAGCGCAGGAGCGCAGCTGCGCTGAAGGGCTCGATGCCGAGATCGACCAAACACGCGGCCGCATTGCGCTGATCGGTATGGCGGTGCAATCCAGGGCATATCGGGTCCGGTTGCCCTGTGCCGATACGCTGCGTTGGGAAAACGATGATGCGGTCGAGCGGACAGGAGTGGTGTGGCGGACCAGGTGGGGCGATTGGTGCTCGCGGCGACGCCGATGGGCGAGATCGGCGATGCCTCACAGCGGCTGCGCGAGGCGCTCGGATCCGCCGACATCGTCGCGGCCGAGGACACCAGGCGCACCCGTGCCCTCGCGAAGGCCCTGGACGTGGCGATCACCGGGCGGGTACTGCGCTTCGACGACCACGTGGAATCCGCGAAGATTCCGGCGCTGCTCGATGAGATCGAGGGCGGCAGCACGGTGCTGCTGGTGACCGACGCCGGTATGCCGTCGGTCAGCGATCCCGGCTATCGCATGGTGGTGGCCTGTGTCGAGCGTCAGCTGCCGGTCACCTGCCTGCCGGGACCGTCGGCGGTGACCACTGCCCTGGCACTGTCCGCGCTCCCGGTGGAGCGCTTCTGCTTCGACGGATTCGCACCGCGCAAATCCGGCCAGCGTCGAGAGTGGTTGCGCACCTTGCGCACCGAGCCGCGCGCCTGCGTCTTCTTCGAGGCCCCGCACCGGCTCGCCGATTGCCTGGCCGACGCGGTGGAGGTACTCGGTCCGGACCGGCGGGCCGCGGTCTGCCGGGAACTGACCAAGACCTACGAGGAGGTCGTGCGCGGCAACCTCGGCGAACTCGCCGCCTGGGCCGTCGATGGCGCGCGTGGTGAAATCACCGTCGTCCTCGAAGGCGCCCGACCCGTCGCGGCCGATCCCGCCGATCTGGTCGACGAGGTCGAATCGCTGACGGCCGAGGGGATTCGCCTCAAGGACGCGTGCGCCCAGGTGGCCGCCGAGACCGGCGTTTCCCGCCGCGAACTCTACGACGCGGTACTGACCGCGCGCCGCGACGGCGGTGACAGTTTCTAGCGCGACTCGCCGTCGCCGACACTTCCGGGCGGCCGGATGGGGAGTGTCATAGTGCTATCGGTCACGGGCGCGACGATGATCGGTGTCATGACCTCTTTGGAAAGCAAGGCGAAGGCGTTTCTCGAATTGCACGTGCCGGGCGATCCCGGTGTCTTTCCGACGGTATGGGATGCGTGGTCGGCGAATGTCGCTGTCGCGGCGGGATTTTCGGCGCTGACCCTGGGTAGTCATCCGGTCGCCGATTCGGTCGGGCGCAGCGATAAGGAAGGGATGGCATTCGCGGAACTGTTGACCCGCGTCCGGCAGATCACCGGCGCGGTCGATGTTCCGGTATCCGTCGATATCGAATCCGGTTACGGGCTCGGGCCCGCGCAGTTGATCGAAGGGCTGCTGGAGGCGGGCGCGATCGGCCTCAATATCGAGGACACGGTGCACAGCGAGGGCGGCCGCTTGCGCACGGCCGAAGAGCATGCCGACTTCGTTCGCGGATTGCGGCAATTCGCCGATGCGGCGGGCGTACACGTGGTCATCAATGCGCGCACCGACCTGTTCATGCGCCAGGACGGCGACGACAGCGACCGCGTCGACCGTGCCATCGCGCGCCTGCGGCTGGCCGCCGAGGCGGGCGCCGACTCACTGTTCCCGGCGGGTGCGCGAGCCGACGCCGATATCCGGCGGCTGACGAGTGAACTGCCGCGGCCGATCAGCATGGTCGCGGTGCCCGGCGAGTCCGATCGGGCCGTGCTCGCCGATCAGGGCGTCGGCCGGATCAGCTTCGGGCCCATGCTCCAGAGGGCGCTGACCGCCGAAATCGAACGGCTGCTCGACCGCTGGAAGTAGGCAATCGCGAAGAGCCCCCGACCTTCTCGTGAAGTTCGGGGGCTCTGTCGTGGGTGGGCTATTTCTTCGGCTCGACGTAGCGTGGGTAGACCGCGACCGGCTCCGGCAGCGGGGTGCCGGGGACCAGCGGTGTCGCGATATCGGCGAATGCCCGGTTCGGCGTGGCGAGCAGGTCGAGGATCTTGCCCGCGGATTCGGGCATGACCGGTTGCACCAGAATCGCCACGATGCGCAGCAGTTCGATGGTCACGTACAGCACGGTCGCCTCGCGGGCCAGCGACTCCTCGGTGCCGGTCTTGGCGAGCGCCCACGGCGCCTCCGCGGAGAAGTAGCGGTTGGCCTCACCGAGCGTCAGCCAGATCGCCTCCAACGCCAAATGCATTTGCTGCGTGTCGAATTCGGTGCGGCAGCGCTCCAGCAGACCGTTGGCGCGGTCGAGCAGGGCACGATCGGCCTCGGTGAATTCACCCGGCGTCGGCACCACGCCGCCGCAGTCGCGAGCCACCAGCTTCAGGCTGCGCTGCACCAGATTTCCGAATTCATTGGCCAGATCGGTATTGATCCGCCCGACGATCGCCTCGTGGCTGTAGCTGCCGTCCTGACCATAGGAGATCTCGCGCAGCAGGAAGAAACGCACCGCGTCGACGCCGTATTCGTCGACCAGCGCCAGCGGGTCGACCACATTGCCGACCGACTTGGACATCTTCTCGCCCTTGTTGTACAGGAACCCGTGCACGAAAACGCGTTTCGGCAATTCGATCCCGGCCGACATCAGGAACGCGGGCCAGTACACGGTGTGGAACCGGGTGATGTCCTTACCGATGATGTGTACGTCGGCAGGCCAGAACCGCTGGAACGCAACGGATTCCGTATTCGGGAAGCCCACGCCGGTGATGTAGTTGGTGAGCGCGTCCACCCAGACGTACATCACGTGATCGGGATGTCCGGGCACCGGCACACCCCAGTCGAAGGTGGTCCGCGAAATGGACAGGTCCTTCAGACCCGCCTTCACATAACTGACCATCTCGTTGCGAGCCGTTGCGGGCGCGATGAATTCGGGATGTTCGTCGTAGAGCGCGAGCAGCTTGTCCTGGTAGTTCGACAGCCGGAAGAAGTAGTTCGACTCCTCGGTCCAGGTGACCGGCGTCTTCGATTCGGTCGAGACCCGGGTGCCGTCCTCGAGCAGCGTCGTTTCTTCCTCGGTGTAGAACGCCTCGTCGCGCACCGAGTACCAACCCGAATAGTTGTCCAGGTAGATATCGCCGTTGGCGAGCATCCGCTCCCAGATCGCGGCGCTGGCCACCTGGTGGTCGTCATCGGTGGTGCGGATGAAGCGGTCGTAGGAGATGTCGAGCGTCTTGTCCATCGCCTCGAATACATCCGAGTTGCGCGCGGCGAGCTCCTCCACCGGCACCCCCTCGGCGACCGCGGTCTGCTGCATCTTCTGCCCGTGCTCATCGGTGCCGGTCATGAAGAAGACGTCATAACCGTCGAGCCGCTTGAAGCGGGCGAGGGCATCGGCCGAGATGTACTCGTACGCATGCCCGATGTGCGGCGCACCGTTCGGGTATGCGATGGCCGTTGTGATGTAGAAGGCGGGGCGGTCAGCTGCGCTCATACCTGCGCCTCGCTGACGCTCGGCTCCGGTATGACCGCACCGGCGGCTGTGTTGATCGATCGCTCGCTTCGCTCGCTCATGGTGCATCTACTGTAATGCGCGTGGATTCCGACGCTCACGTGAATATCCCCCGAGGCGATGACCGCCGTCGCGCGCCCGCGATCTGGTGTGCTGGAGTTCACCGATGAGTGCGAAACGGCCCGCGCCCGAGCTGCCGGAACCGCTCGCGCCGCTGGTAGACGCGCATACCCATCTTGATGCCTGCGGGGCAACCGATGCGGCGTCGACGGCGGTGATCGTGGACCGCGCGGCCTCGGTCGGCGTCGGCCAGGTGGTGACCGTTGCCGATGATCTGGCCGCGGCGCAGTGGGCCGTACAGGCCGCGAACTGGGATCGGCGGGTGTTCGCCGCCGTGGCGCTGCATCCGACCCGAGCGAATGCGCTCGACGAGGCGACCAAGACCGAACTGGAGCGCTTGGCCGCCGACCCGCGCGTCGTCGCGATCGGCGAAACCGGGCTGGATTACTACTGGCCGGGCAAGTTGGAGGGGTGCGCCGATATCGAGGATCAGGTCGAAGGCTTCCGCTGGCATATCGACCTGGCCAAACGGTTGCGCAAACCGCTGATGATCCACAACCGCGAGGCCGACCACGATCTGCTGACGGTATTGCTGGACGAAGGCGCGCCGGAAACCGTGATCTTCCACTGCTTTTCCTCGGACACCAATATGGCGATGTCGTGTGTGGCCGAGGGATACATCCTCAGCTTCTCCGGCACGGTGAGTTTCAAGAACGCGCACGAATTGCGCGAGGCCGCCAAGGTAGTGCCGGATGATCAGATCCTGGTCGAAACCGATGCGCCATATCTCACACCGCATCCATTCCGTGGCGCACCCAACGAATCGTATTGCCTGCCCTACACCGTGCGCGCCCTAGCGGAATTGCGCGAACAGGATCCGGCGGCTCTCGCCGAAATCACCACCGCCAATGCCCGCTGCGTCTACGGCGTCTGAAATCGCGCTCGGGCGAGCGGCTGGCAATTTCACCTGATCTTGTTTCACATTTGGCCGAGTAAGTGTGTCCTAGGTCACTTTGACCGGTACGTTTTGTGATTTACCTGCGGCGTCGATATTCGTTTGTGATATTGATACCCGCCGCTCGTAACACTACGGTTGTCGACCGCTGACCCCTTCGTTATCGTACTGTGACCATGTCTCCATTCACGAGGATCAACCAGTCCCGCTCGCCGCTGCTGTACGCGGCGGTCGCGGCGTTGCTGGTGACGCTGATCGTCGGTGCCGCGATGGCAATCGTGAACCGCAAGACGGTCACGGTCGTCGTGGACGGCGAGCAGATGACGCAGACCACCATGTCGCGCAATGTCAGCGGGGTGCTGAAGGCCGCTGGTTTCGATGTCAACGACCGCGACCTGGTCCGGCCCGCGCTGGCCGCGTCGATTACCGATGGTGCGACCATCACCTACAACCGGGCGCGTGAGGTCGCGATATCGCTGGACGGCAAGGCCGAGAAGGTGTGGTCCACCGGTCTGACCGCGGGTGACGTGGTCGACCAACTGCACCTGCCCCGCGAGGTATTCGTTTCCCCGGCCCGCAACGAGAGGTTGCCGCTCGAGGGCGCCGAGCTGCGGATCGCCACCCCGCGTTCGGTATCGCTGCTCGACGGCATCGGCAATCCGGTCGATGTTCGACTGGCCGCGCCGACCGTCGGTGAATTCCTCACCGCCGCGGGCATTCCGCTGATCGAGCAGGACACCGTCGAACCCGCGGCGACCACGCCGCTCACCGATGGGCTGCGGATCGTGGTGACCCGCCAGCGCGTCGAGAACAAGGTCGAGACGGTGCCGCTGGATCCGCCGGAGAATGTGATCGAGGATCCGACCATGAATATGAGCCGGACCGTGGTGGAGACCCCGGGTGCGCCCGGCGTGCAGGACGTGACGTTCGCGGTCACCATGGTCAATGGCCAGGAGGTCAGTCGGCGGCCCATCGCTTCCACTGTGAAGGTGACGGCGCAGCCGAAGACGGTCCGCAAGGGTGCCAAGCCCGGCACCGAGGTGCCGCCGGTGCGCGACGGCGATATCTGGGATGCGCTGGCCCGCTGCGAGTCGACCGGTAACTGGGGCATCAATACCGGCAACGGCTACTACGGCGGCATCCAATTCGACCAGGGCACCTGGGAGCGCCAGGGCGGTCTCAAGTACGCCCCGCGCGCCGACCTGGCCACCCGCGAAGAACAGATCGCCATCGCCGAAGTGACTCGGGCCCGGCAGGGTTGGGGCGCCTGGCCCGCCTGCACGAGCCGCCTGGGTATCGGCTGAGGGTCCGATGGTGTGCCGGTCGGTCGCGGATCGGCGTGGTTGATACGTTGTCGGACGTGTCCGAACCCGATATTTCCGCTCGTGGAAGCGCTGCTTTGCTCGGACCCGCCGAAGTGCGGGCGCTCGCCGAGCGACTCGGCGTGCGGCCGACCAAGCAGCTCGGACAGAACTTCGTACACGACGCCAATACGGTGCGGCGGATTGTCGCGGCGGCCGGGGTGGGGCGCGGGGATACCGTGCTCGAGGTCGGGCCGGGGCTCGGTTCGCTGACATTGGCGCTGCTCGATGTGGTGGATTCAGTTGTCGCCGTCGAGATCGATCCGGTGCTGGCCGAACATCTTCCGGTGACCGTCGCCGATCGCGCGCCGGAACTGGCCGGGCAGTTGACCGTCGTGGAAGCCGATGCGCTGCGCGTTCGCGCGGACAAACTGCCTGCGGCACCGACGGCGCTGGTGGCGAATCTGCCCTACAACGTCGCCGTGCCGGTGCTGCTGCACCTGCTCGCCGAATTGCCCAGCATCACAACCTCATTGGTGATGGTGCAGGCGGAGGTCGCGGACCGTCTCGCCGCCGAGCCGGGCAGTCGCATCTACGGCGTGCCGAGCGTCAAGGCGGGTTTCTTCGGTACTGTGCGCCGCGCTGGTGCGGTAGGCACCCAGGTGTTCTGGCCGGTGCCGCGGGTGGACTCCGGCCTGGTCCGCGTCGAGCGCTACGCCGAACCGCCCTGGCCGATGGACGAGGCACATCGCCGCCGCGTCTTCGCGGTCGTCGATGCCGCCTTCGCCCAGCGCCGCAAAACCCTCCGCGCCGCCCTCGGCAACTGGGCCGGTTCTCCCGCCGAAGCCGAACGCCGCTTGGTCGCCGCTGGCATCGATCCGACCGCTCGCGGCGAAACCCTCGACACCGCAGCCTTTGTCCGTCTGGCCGATCAGACGTAACTTGCATCGGCCGCGCTGTGGCCGTTACGTCGGACTGGTCGGTTTCTGTTGCGGGTGAGGCGGGATCGTGCACCGCGTTGTTCACCCGGTTCGCTTGCTGGGGCGGCGCAGTAGCGAAACGGATTGTGGATAACCAACTTTTGTCTTGTCGGTCGCGAAACCTCGTCCATGCGCTTCGGCAATCAACTGGCGCGTGTTGCCATGCGCCGCGTTTTCGCCGAAAGCGCAGGTCATCACGCCGAATGCCCGCTCGGGCACGGGCTGGTCGGCGCCTGCGGTCATGGGTGACCGTCACCCGAATGGTGTCCACCATCGGATGTGGATGGCGCTGTGGATGATTCGACGCGCGCGGTGAACTCAGCGGTAGGTACGACACCGTCGTGCGAGAAGTCTAGATACCGCCGAAATGTGCCCGCACTCGGGGTCTGGGCATAGAAGTCGACCTCCGAACCCGCTGGGGTGCGACCGATTTCGCCCTGCGGATGAACGTGCAGGTAGGCGTCGATCTACCGGGTGCCGGTTCGTCCATGGTCGGATGCGCGTGCCGATAGCCGGTGGTGGCCGAGCGGACCACGATCAGGTCCAGCTTCTTGTCGTGCTGGGTGGTGAATCGCGTGACCGGAGCGCGGTCCGGTGATCCGAAAACGCAGAGCCCCGACTCGATTCGGGTGCGCCCAGGGGTACCCGGATCGTGAATCCGACAGCCCGCTGTCCTGTTCGGTATGCGCCATCGCGCCGTGGTCCGGTGTCGAGTCGGTCGGATCGCCCACCAGGGCGCCGATACCGAGCGCGACACCGGACAGCGCGGCGAGACCGCCGCCGACCGCGGCGAATCTCGGCCGGACCTGATCAGACGGCGACCTCGTATCCCGCCTCGTCCACGGCGGCGACGATGGCGGCGTCGGCGAGCGGTGCGGTGCTGTCCACCCGGACCGCGCCGCTGGCGAGGTCGACGTCCACGCTGGTCACGCCATCGATCTTGCCGATCTCCGTCTTGACCGAGTTGGCGCAATGTCCGCAGGTCATCCCCGTGACGGTGTAGGTGCTCGTGGCCATCTCCGACTCCTTCGCTCGCATTCGATTATACGGTGCAGGGGTATCCCCGACAGGAACGAACATACCCCCCGTGGGTATTGAGCGCAAGTGCGTAGTCGCCACCTCGTTCCGGAGATTCCGTTGACTAGTCGCTCCGAAGGTTCGGTTGGTTCCCGATAACGCCGAATCAGCCGCGGACGGCGGAAGCCCAACCGCGCATGGCCATTTCGGCAACCCGCTCCAGTTCGGCGGAACTCGCGCCGTCCCGAGCTGCCTGTGACATGCCCTGCATGACGGTGCCGACATACCGCGCGAGGGTGGCCGCGTCGGCGCCCGGCGGCAATAAGCCCGCGTCGATATCCGCTTGGATGCGCTCGGCGAAGGCTGCCACATTCCGATTGCGAAGCGCGCGCAGCATGTCGGCGATCTCGGTGCTGGTGGTATTGAGTCCCGCGCTGATCACCAGGCAGCCGTGCGGGCAGTCGGGCCGGGTGTACTCCTTCGCCGCCTCGCGCAGGATGCGGCGCACCACGGCTTCGGCGGTCGGCTCCTCGGCGAGCGCGCGCGGGATGAAACTGCCGTAGCGCGTGCCGAAGACCTGCACCACCTCGTTGAACAGCGTCGCCTTATCGCCGAATGCGGCATACAGGCTCGGCGCGCCGATGCCCATCGCCGCGGTCAGATCGCCGATCGAGGTCGCCTCGTAACCGCGCGCCCAGAACAGCCGCAGCGCCTTTTCCAGCGCGGCATCGCGGTCGAACGAGCGGGGGCGTCCCCTGGTCGGTGCGCTCATGTCGACATTTTATAGCGCTCACTAGAGAATGTGCTAACGTCCTTTCTGTAGTGACCGCTAGAGAAAGGAACCCGTCATGGGTGCACAGCTGCAAACCGCCCGGCTCGACGGCAAGACCGCGCTGGTCACCGGCGCGAGCCGCGGCATCGGCCGGGCCATCGCGGAGCGGCTCGGCCGGGACGGGGCGCGGGTCGCCGTGCACTACAACGGCAATGAGCAGGCGGCGAAGGAAACCGTCGCCGCCATCGAGGCGGCAGGTGGTTCGGCTTTCGCGATCACGGCCGAACTCGGCGTACCCGGCGATGCCGCGGCGCTGTGGGCCGCATTCGACGCACAGGCCGACGGCGTGGACGTCATCGTCAATAATGCGGGCATCGATGGCATCCGCGAACCGATCGGCGGCACCGATGAGGCCGCCTTCGACCGGGTCTTCGCGGTCAATGCGAAGGCGCCGTTCTTCGTCACCAAGCTTGGGCTGGATCGACTGCGCGACGGCGGCCGCATCGTCAATATCTCCACCGGCCTCACGCACGGCGCGAGAATGCCGCAACTGATCGCCTACACGATGACCAAGGGTGCGATCGACACCTTCACCCAAACGCTGGCAAAGGAACTCGGCGCCCGCGGCATCACCGTCAATGCCGTGGCTCCGGGTGTGATCGATACCGATATGAACGCCAACTGGTTGCGCAATGCCGAGACCGAGGCGTTGGTGGCGGGTTGGTCGCCGCTGAATCGCGTCGGCCGACCCGGTGATATCGCGGATATCACCGCCTTCCTCGCCTCCGACGATTCGCGGTGGGTCACCGGGCAGTGGATCGATGCCACCGGCGGGGCCTTGTTGTAACCGTCCGACGCATGGGCGGTGAATGTCTCATCTCGAGCTGAGCACCTGTCGTACCCACGGGATAGGCTTGAGCACCGTGTTGTCAGTTGTGCCAAGTCCCGTCATCGTGCGCGCGCCGTCCAAGGTGAATCTCCACCTAGGCGTCGGTGACGTGCGCGCGGATGGCTATCACGATCTGACCACGGTGTTCCAAGCCCTCTCGCTCAGCGATGATCTGGAACTCGCACCTGCCGCCTCGCTGACCGTGCGGGTCAGCGGTGAGGGCGCCGACGATGTGCCCACCGACCGCACCAATCTGGTGTGGAAGGCCGCCGTGCGGGTCGCGCATCTGGCGGGCCGCGCGCCGCTGGTGGAAATCGCCATCAACAAGGGCATTCCGGTGGCCGGTGGCATGGCGGGCGGGAGTGCGGATGCCGCCGCCGCGCTGGTGGGATTGAACGAACTCTGGGACGTCGGGCTGACCCGTGACGAATTGTTCGCGATCGCAACCGAACTCGGCAGCGATGTGCCGTTCGCATTGCACGGCGGAACGGCGCTCGGTACGGGCCGGGGTGAGCGGCTGCTTCCGGTGTTGTCCCGCAATACCTTTCACTGGGTGCTCGCACTGGCCAAGGGCGGATTGTCCACACCCGCCGTCTTCGCCGAACTCGACCGACTACGCGAGATCGGCAGTCCGCCCCGGCTCGGTGAGCCGCAGGCGCTGATGCAGGCGCTGGCCTCCGGTGACCCGAAACAGCTTGCGCCCCTGCTCGGTAACGATCTTCAGGCGGCTGCCCTGTCGCTGAAGCCCGAGTTGCGGCGGACCTTGCGCGCGGGCGTCGGAGCCGGAGCGCTTGCCGGGCTGGTCTCCGGCTCCGGCCCGACCTGCGCATTCCTATGCGACAGCGATGACGGCGCGGTGGCGGTCGCGGCCGAGCTCGCGGGTGCTGGTGTATGCCGCAGCGTGCGGACGGCCAGCGGACCGGTATCCGGCGCGCGGGTCATCAGCAGCGACATGCCTGGCAAGCGCTGACGTTTCGCCGGTTATCCGATGACGTCGGCGAGGCGGTCCACCTGGTCGGCATCGCGGCCGTAGCAGTAGAGCATGACCTCATCGGCGCCGAGATCCTCGAATTGGCCGATGGCCGTGCGGATCTCGGCGGGTGTGGTGAGCATTCCGGCGAGCATGAAGTCGGCGCGACCGCTGAATTCGTAGTAGGCGCCCATCGAGGCGCGGGCGTCGTCGATCAGATCGGGTGCGCCGAGCGCGACATTGACCTGGGCGACAATGCGGGGCTCGCCGTCGCGGCCGTGTTCCTTCCATGAGCGGCGAGCGGTGTCGAAGAGGCCACCGGCCCACGAGGGTCCGGCGGCGGCGAGAAAGCCGCCAGCCCAACGGCCCACACGATCGATGGCGGCGGGCTGGAAGCCGCCGAAGAGCAGTTCGGGTCCCTCGGGACGCAGCGGTGCGGGACCGATCGGTCCGCAGTCGGTGCTGTACGGCTGGCCGGACCACAGGCGGCGCATGATCGCCAACTGTTCGTCCAGGCGACGGCCACGCGAGCGCAACTCGGTGCCGGAGGCGATGTGATCGTCCGCGCGACCACCGACACCGAGACCGAGCACCAGGCGGCCGCCGGACATGCGATCGAGGGTGGCGGCCTGCTTGGCGAGCAGCGTCGGCTCGCGCAGCGGCGCGATGAGCACCTCGGTCTGCACCTTGATGCGGCTGGTGGCACCGGCGATCATGCCGAGCGCGACCAGTGGTTCGGGATTGTCGTAGACGAGCCGATCGAGCAGGCCGAGCGTGGAGAACGGGCCAGCATCGGCGCGGCGGGCCCAGTCGAGCAGGGCGGCGGGATCGGAAATGGGCAGACCGAGTCCGACGTGCATGAGAACCTCCAGGTAAGGGGTAATTGAAACCGTGCCGCCCCACTCACCTCGCACCGAGGCGGGGCTCCCATTCTGCGGCTGTGTCTCAGGAGCGCCGTAACATTGTTCGTAACGAACGATGTTCGCTGAGATGACTGTAAACGAACGTCGTTCGTCACGCAAGTCGCGGCGTGCCCACGCGGATGGGCGCGCGCAGGACCCGACGGTGGATCGGGCCCCTGAGACAGCTGCCGACGACTGCGCTGGTCGGTGTGACTCTGGGCGCCCCTGGACAACGGCACATGGGCGGGGCGTTCGGTGCGGCGACGGCGGGTTCGGCGTGCTCGGTACGCTTGCGCGGGGCGAGTACTCGCCCGGCGCATGACTCGGAAGGATCCATGTCCAACCTGATCAATCTCGAACAGGTCTCCAAGAGCTTCGGCATCAAACCGCTCCTGGACAATGTCTCGCTCGGCATCCACGCGGGCGAGCGGATCGGTGTCGTCGGCCTGAACGGCGGCGGCAAGACCACCCTGTTGGAGGTGCTGACCGGTCTGGAGCCGCCCGACAGCGGCCGGGTGAGCCGGGTCGGCGGGCTGCGCATGGCGGTGGTGACCCAGCGCGGCGTACTTCCCGTCGGCGCGACCGTCGGATCCGTCGTGCTGGCCGGACTGGCCGATGATGCGATGACCGACGATGTGGCCGAACACGAATGGGCCTCGGATTCGCGCATCCGCTCGGTGATGGAAGGCATCGGGATCGCGGGCCTCGGCCTGGATACCTCCATCGACAATCTCTCCGGCGGCGAGCGCCGCCGCGTCGCACTCGCCGCCGCACTGGTTCGCGACCTGGATCTGCTCGTCCTCGACGAGCCGACCAACCATCTCGATGTCGAGGGCGTGCAGTGGCTGGCCCAGCATCTGCTCGAGCGCCGCAGCGCCCTGGTCGTGGTGACCCACGATCGCTGGTTCCTCGACACCGTCGCCACCGACACCTGGGAGGTCGTCGGCGGCAAGGTCGAAAGTTATGAGGGCGGTTACGGCGACTGGATTTTCGCGCGTGCCGAGCGGGCGCGGCAGGCCGATGCCTCCGAGGCCAGGCGTGCGAATCTGGCGCGCAAGGAGTTGGCCTGGTTGCGCCGCGGCGCGAAGGCGCGCACCTCCAAGCCGCGCTATCGGGTGGAGGCGGCCGAGGCGCTGATCGCCGACGTGCCGCCGCCGCGCGATAGCGTCTCGCTGGCCGCCTTCGCGCGAAAGCGCCTGGGTCGCGTCGTCATCGAGCTCGAGGACGCCACCCTCACCACCCCGGACGGTCGAGAGTTGGTGCGCGACTTGACCTGGCGTCTGGCGCCGGGGGAGCGAGTCGGCCTGGTCGGTGTGAACGGCTCCGGCAAGACGACCCTGCTACGCACGCTGGCCGGTGCCGTCGAACCCGCTGCGGGCAAACGCATTCAGGGCCAGACGGTTCAGATCGGTTGGCTACGTCAGGAACTCGACGACCTACCCACCGACCTGCGGGTGTTGGAGGCGGTACAGCAGATCGCGCAGCGAATCATGCTGGGCGATAAGGAAATTTCCGCGGGCCAGCTGGCCGAGCGCCTCGGCTTCACCCCGGCCCGTCAGCGCACCCCCGTCGGCGACCTATCCGGTGGCGAGCGCCGCAGGCTGCAACTGACCCGAATCCTGATGTCCGAACCGAATGTCCTACTCCTCGACGAGCCGACCAACGACCTGGACATCGACACCCTGCAACAACTGGAAGACCTGCTCGACAACTGGGCGGGCACGCTGGTCGTGATCAGCCACGACCGCTATCTGATCGAGCGCATCTGTGACTCCACCTGGGCCCTGTTCGGCGACGGAAAGCTCACCAATCTGCCCGGCGGCATCGATGAATACCTGAGAAAGCGCGCCGCATCGAGCTCCGCCACAACGCGATCCAGCGATGCCAAGCCCGCCGAAGCCCCCGCCACCGACTCGGCCACCTACCGCGCCGCGCGCAAGGAGCTGGCCAAACTCGAGCGCACCATCGACAAACTCACCGAACGCGAACAGCGTCTGCACATCGCCCTAGCTGACGCCGCCACCGATCCGGACAAACTCATCACCCTTGGCGCGGAGCTGAAACAGATCCTGGCCGAAAAGGAATCCGCCGAGGAGCGCTGGCTGGAGCTGGCCGAGACTACTTAGATCCCATCGACGGTAGTCAGATGGTCGCTCCATACCCCACCAGCAACCACCATTCGACTCCCCCGAGAACGCAACCACAGCCAGTGGGGCTGGCCAGCTGACTGCCGAAGGTAGTCCGGGTACGGCGCGCCCAGAAACCCATCGAAACGAGTCAAATGGTTGCTCGAAACCCCACCGGCAACCACCATTCGACTCGGCTCGACGGCGCGCGAGCTAGCTGGTGCCGGAGACGCGCCCGTCTTGGACGACAACCGGCAGGCAGGTCTGCACGAAGTCCGCACCGAAGCCGGTGAGCGCGATGCTGCGGTAGTACACCTTGGTACCGAAACCGGAGCGCTTCAACACTTCTCGGACCGGGGATTGGGCCTCGAGCAGCTGGTAGCGGTTCGGATTGCCCACCGGTTCCTTGACGAATTCGATCAGGCCGAGGCGGCGCAGGTTGGGCAGGTATTGCTGGATGCGGTTGGGGAAGCGCAGGCCCGCGTGCTCACCGATCAGGTTGAGTCCGGAGAGGATTCGCTCGACTCCGATGCCGCGCGGTCGTCCGGCGCGGATATCGATCGAGGGCTGGGGGCCGTCGAGGTGCAGGAAGCGCAGGATGCGCGCCTCATCGGGGGTCAGCTCCTCGAGCATGTGCGCGAAGGCGGGGTGGGTTTCGTGGTGCTCGCCCTGCGTGCTCGCCGACAGCCGCAGCAGCGCCGCGCCTTGCTCACGCAAAGTGGGAAGGGCATCGGGCGTTGGCTGTTCGGGCGTGGCTGGCAGCCGCAATGCCCGCCGCACCGCGTCACGAACCTCGGCCTCCGCCTCGGCGAGTACCTCACGTGGAGGATTTCCGGCGATACTGCCGCGCACCACCGTGGCCCCGACCCCGAGGGCGGTGTCGATGCCCCATGCGGTGACTCCGGCCGCGGCGCTTACCGCGACTCGGGCGACTCCGGTGGTCGCCCGAACCGTCTTGCGCACGGAGTTGGGCTGCCGCTTCGGCTCGACCGCGCTGACCGGCAGCCGTGCGATCTCGGATGACTCGGAAGTTCTTGCGGTTTCGGCCACTTCGGACTGCTCGGTTCGCTCGGAGCCCCGCCCGGTGGCCCGCAGATCGTCGCCGCCAGCTTCCGTCATAGCCATGTTGTCGCCACTCCCGTTCCGAAGATCAGGATGTGAGCGTATCCGGCGAAGAGCCCCAACACGCCGCCATGCAGAAAAAGGAGCCATTCGTCCTGTTTGATGGCCGATCGCAGCATATCCACGAAGTCGGGGGGCGATAGCGCCGACATCTGTTTGGCGATGTAGTCGTTGATCTGCCTACCCTGCTGGACATTGAAGTCCGGATCCGCGAAGGCGATCGGCGCGATGGACATCGCCTCGGTGGTCAGCGTCGACTGCAGCGAGTCGTATTCCCGGCTGCCGAGCATGAACTTCACCGCCGGTCGCGCCGGGCCGAGCGCCCGGTCCGCGGCGGGGCGCAGCGTGTCCTCGAGCATCTGCATGGTTCGGTCCGAGCGCGGCCCGTTCAGCAGCTCGTCCCCGATATTGGCCACGGTCATCACCTGACTGGACACCAATTCCGCGTAGCCGTCGGTGATTTCGAGTTGCCGCTTGATCAGCAGACCCTGCCGCCACGGGCACCACCACTTCGGGTACGCGGGCGCGAAGATCATATTCAGGCCGATCCAGTTGACCACCCAGCCGATGATGACGCCGCCGACCGGCAGCACCACCAGCGTGGACCAGCCGGTCGCATGCAAAACGGCGACCAGCACCACACCCATCGGCGCGCCGAAGTAGAAACCGAAGTTCTGCATGAAGCGCAGTTCCTTGGCGC
The DNA here is from genome assembly GCF_050955845.1 of Nocardia sp. CA-135398. Classification (NCBI taxonomy): domain Bacteria; kingdom Bacillati; phylum Actinomycetota; class Actinomycetes; order Mycobacteriales; family Nocardiaceae; genus Nocardia; species Nocardia sp. CA-135398. The sequence goes on from NZ_CP192084.1 coordinate 1,319,140, forward strand.
CGAGCACCTGGAAAAGGGTGTTGAGCAGATGCGGACGCGCCTGGAAATAACGGATGACCATCTGCTTGACGTCCAGCAGCTGATCGATATTGGCGCCCAATTCCTCGGTCAGCTCGCGCAGAATATCGGGCAGCTGCTGGCGGACCCGTGCGTGAATCATGTCGCGCACCCCGGTCGGCAAGTTGTACCAGAGTTGCGGATGTTCGCGGCGCAGGATTTCTTCGACTATGTCCTTGATCTGCGCGTCGGCGATAGTGGCGAGGTGTTCGGCGAGCTTGTCCGGTTCCAGTTCGCGATAGAAGTCGGCGACGCTGCCGAGTTTCGCCAGGCCCTTGTCGACCGCGATGCTCGCCATTTTGTCCGCGCGCGAGGGCACGATGCCCTGCCAGCCGATTCGGCCGTCGTAGCTCAGCAGCGGCAGCACCTGAATTCGCTTGGGCAGGAAGGGAAACAGTGCGCGCAATCCGGGTAAACGAATACCGTGGAAGGCGACCGGCTTGAACAACATCAGGATGCCGGTCCAGTTGGTGATGTAACCGATGACGCCAGTGAAAAGGGGGATAGTCACTAACTCCAGGAGGACCGTCGGATGAATACCGAAAACACTCTCCAACACGACACCCTCCTGCCGATATACCGGTGACCGCCGCCTCACCGGCAACCCAAACTAGCACCCGGTCGGCAGACGAACCCTACTGTGCGGCCGAGAAGCCCGCGAGTGTCTCGGGCCCAGCGTGGATTGTCTGAGACATCAGTCACACTGTGTGTCCAGAATGTCGTAGTGTCAACCAGCGCCGGAGACAATGGCGACCATCACGCGTCCGACAGCAGGGGTCGGCGTGTTTCGCTGGCCCAATCGGCTCACGGTAACGCCGACCTGGAAGGCTGGCGGGCAATAATCTGTGGGCGTATTCGTTCACTTGGCAATACATCGGAGAGAACGTGACAGACGACAGGACCGGACAGGACATAGCCCGGGCCGGTTCCCGCTCGGTGGAGCGCAGCTCGGATGTCGAACAGCGGCAGATCAGCAATGAGGCAAGGCTGATTCGCGGTGTGTTCCGAGCGGCGGGGCTTGCGGCGGGCACCGTGGTGCGCGGCAGTCAGTGGGCCGTCGAGACGACCTATGAGGTGACCAAGGAGATCACCCAGGCCGCGCTCGACGGTGAGTCGTCGGCGGATATCGCCGAGCGAACCGGTAATGCGTTGCGCTCCATCGCGCGCAGCGCGCTCGGCGTCACCGAGGGTTCGGTGCGCGAAATCGTCAGCTACGTACCGACTTCCAACGGCGCGGCGCAGCCGGCGGCGATCGGCCTCGGCGCGCCGCTGCACTCGGCCAGCAGCGAAGAGCTGCGTCGCCGCGGCGATGCGCTGCTCGCCCGCTCGGCCGATGTCTACTTCACCGACGACGTGCACCCGGCCTATGACCGGATCCTCGACGAACTGGCTCCGGATGAGGCGCGCATTCTGCGTTTCATGGCATTGAACGGTCCGCAGCCGACGGTCGATGTGCGCACCAATCGTCCGCTCGGCATCGGATCGGAATTGGTGACCGGTGATCTCACTTCGGTACCGGAACAGGCCGGCGTGCGTTATCCGGACCGCGCCCGCACCTATCTGATCAACCTCAATCGCCTCGGCCTGACCCAGGTTTCCGATGATCCGGTGGTGCTCAGCCGGTACATGGTGCTCGAGGTGCAGCCGGTGGTCGAGGCGGCGCTGAAGAAGGCCGGACGGGCGCCCAAGATCGTGCGCAAGAGTCTGCGGCTGACCGAATTCGGCAGCGACTTCTGCAACACCTGCTTCACCATCGGGAACTGACCCGAACGCCTGGACCGCCGATTTCGGCTCGAAGTGATAGCAATCTGATACAAATCTCCCAATCTCTGTAGCGCGGCGGCTTCGAATGGGATTGTTGAGTTATGGACCGGGATGCTGTGTCAGCGATCAGTCGCCTGAAGTTCAGGTATCTGCGCACCCTCGACACCAAGTCGTGGGATGAATTCGCGGACACCATGATCCCGGAGGCGACCGCCACCTACAGCGAATACCTGTCGTTCGAGTCACGGGACGCGTTCCTGGCGTTCATGCGCAACACCCTCGGTCCGCACGTCATCACCGAGCACCGATGCGACCATCCGGAGATCGATGTCGACGGCGATACCGCCACCGGCACTTGGTATCTCGCCGACACCGTGCTGATACCGGCACACAATATGCTGCTGCGCGGCGCGGCGTTCTATACCGATCGCTACGTCCGCTGCACGGACGGTCGCTGGCGCATCGCGCATACCGGATATGAGCGCACCTACGAGGTGGTGCTCTCGCTCAGCGATCTGCCGAGCCTGCGGTTGACATCGAGTCGCTGGGGTCTGATCGCGCGCGAGGACGGCATCGCGTCGGTCGAACGCAATCCCGGCGCCGCCCCGCCGCGGCGGGAGTCCATGCCGGAGGCGGCGGAGCCCGAGGCCGGTTGAGCGCATCGGCCCGAGCGTCGACTCCGGCTAGTCCGCCGTCGCGACGAGTGGCTCGAGCGTGAGCTTCGGATGCTCCTTCTCGATGTACTGCAACCGCCACTTGTCGCTGAACAGCGCCAACAGCACCCCGTCGGAGCGGGTGAACACCTCGACCCCGCGCTGTCGATCGAGTTCGGCCATCGACTCCGCATCGGTGCGCCGGGCCAGCGTATAGGGCAGGTGCTCCATATGCGTCTCGACATTGAACTCCGCGAGCATCCGCGCGGTGACCACCTCGAACTGCATCGGACCGACCGCCGCGAGCACGGGTGAAGCATCACCGCGCGCGTCATTGCGCAAAACCTGCACCACGCCTTCGGAATCGAGCTGGTCGACCGCCTTGCGGAACTGCTTGTACTTACCCGCACTCTGCGCCCGCAGCACCGCGAAATGCTCCGGTGCGAAGGACGGGATCGGCGGGAACTCCACCTTCTTGTCCACGAACAGCGTGTGCCCCGGCGCCAGTGCGGTGGCATTCACGAGGCCGACCACATCGCCCGGGTAGGCGGTGTCGACCGTCGACCGTTCCCGGCCGAAAACGGTGAGCGCGTATTTGGTCGCGAACGGCCGACCGGTCTGGGCGTGCGTGACGACCATCCCGCGCTCGAATTCACCGGAGACGATCCGCATGAAGGCGAGCCGATCCCGGTGTGCCGCATCCATTCCGGCCTGCACCTTGAATACGACCGCGCTGAACGGATCGGTGGTGTTGCGCTGCGTGCCGCCGATATCGGCGCGCGAGCCGGGTGCCGGTGCCAACGCGACCAGTGTCTCCAGCAGTTGTCGCACACCGAAATTCAGCATCGCGGAGGCGTAGATGACCGGAGAGGTCTGCCCGGCCAGGAACATCTCCTGATCGTGGTCCTGCCCGGTGGCCGAGAGCAGTTCGCTCTCCTCGGCGGCGGTCGTCCACGCCTCACCCTCACGGGCCTCGGCCGATTCCGGATCGATCGATTCCTCCGGCGCGATGGTCGCGCCACCCGCGGTCCGGGTGAAGTGGATGTATTCGACGGCCGCACCTTCCGGGCCGCGACGCAGCAGGCCGCGGAAGTCACCGGCGATGCCGACCGGTAGGAACAGCGGCGTGGGGGTGAGGCCGATCCGCTCGCTGATCTCGTCGAGCAGTTCCAGCGGCGCGCGGCCCGGACGGTCCCATTTGTTGATCACGGTGATGACCGGAATGCCGCGATGGCGACACACCTGGAACAGCTTCAGCGTCTGCGGCTCCAGGCCTTTGGCGGCGTCGATGAGCATGACCGCTGCGTCGACGGCAGTGAGCACGCGGTAGGTGTCCTCGGAGAAATCCGAGTGGCCGGGGGTGTCGACCAGGTTGATGACGTTATCGATATCGGAGCCCGCGGCGCGGTAGTTGAACTGCAACGCGGTCGAGCTGACGGAGATACCGCGCGCCTTCTCCATTTCCATCCAGTCCGACACGGTGGACTTGCGTCCGGCCTTGCCGTGGATCGCGCCCGCCTCGGAGATCATTCTGGCGTGCAATGCCAGCGCCTCGGTGAGCGTCGACTTGCCCGCGTCGGGATGGGAGATCACCGCGAATGTGCGTCGCCGGGCGACCTCGGCGGACAACCCACGCGGGGCGGGCGTGACGACACCCTCAGTGGAGGCGGTCAACTGCAACAACCTTTCAGACGGCCGATCGGCAACCGCTCCAGCGTACGCGACCGGGGTGACGGCAATCCGGCCAGTCCGAGCACCCGATTCAGCTGGACATAAACACTTGCGCTATGGTGTTCGGGTTGTCTCGGCGAGGGTGACCGCAGACGTAATGCGTTCACCGTGATCGACGCGGCTCGGCTCTCGGCCGTCCTCGTTCGGTCTTCGCCCGACGAGTAGACCAACCATTTGCCAGGGGGGAACTGTCCCTGGCGCACTGTTGACAGCCCGGAAGAGCCGTAGGGAGTAGATCCAGTCATGTCCGACGCCAACCTTCTCGAAGCCGCCGTCCGCACGGAGTTCGGCAAGGGCGCCGCCCGCCGCACCCGTCGCGCGGGCAACGTACCCGCCGTGCTGTATGGCCACGCCGCCGACCCGCAGCACCTCTCGCTCAACGCCCAGGCCTTCGCCGCCATCCTGCGCGAGCACGGCACCAATGCGGTGCTGAACCTCGTCATCGACGGCAAGAAGCAGCTCGCGCTGACCAAATCCGTTGTGGTGCACCCGATTCGCCGTTACATCGAGCACGCCGACCTGCTGATCGTCAAGCGTGGCGAGAAGGTCACCGCCGATGTGAACATCACGCTGACCGGTGAGCCCGGCCCGGCCACCCTGGTCACCCAGGAATCCACCACGCTGTCAATCGAGACCGACGCGATGAATATCCCGGAGGCCATCGAGGTCTCGATCGAGGGCATCGAGGCGGGCACCCAGATCACCGCCGGTGGGATCACGCTGCCGAAGGGGGTCACCCTGGCCGGTGACCCGGAGGCCCTGATCGTCAACATCATCGCCGCCCCGGCCTCCGCGCAGGAGACCGAGGAGGCCGCCGCGGCCGCCGCCGAGGCCGAGAGCGCCGAGTAAGAACCCCGGATCTGGTCGATGACCGAATCCTCGACCGGGCCCGCGCTCGTGGTCGGACTTGGCAACCCAGGTCCCGAGTACGAGCGCACCCGGCACAATATCGGCTTTCTGGTCGCCGACGTGCTCGCACAGCGCGTCGGCGGCCGTTTTGCTGTGCACAAGAAGTCCGGTGCGGATCTGCTGCAGGCCCGGCTGGACGGGCGTCAGGTATTGATCGCCAAGCCGCGCTCGTTCATGAATCTGTCCGGGCGTCCGGTCGCGGCTCTGGCGAAATTCTTCTCGGTGCCGCCGACCGAGGTGATCGTCGTGCACGACGAATTGGATCTGCCGTTCGGGCAGGTCCGGCTCAAGCGCGGCGGCGGCGAGGGTGGGCACAACGGGTTGCGTTCGGTCTCCAGTGCCCTGACCACCAAGGACTATCTGCGCACCCGCATCGGCATCGGCCGTCCGCCGGGTCGCCAGGACCCGGCGGACTATGTGCTCAAACCGTTTTCGTCGGTGGAGCGCAAGGAAGTGCCGGTGATCGTCGAACAGGCCGCGGACGCTGTCGAACTGCTACTGCGGGTCGGGCTCGAACCGGCCCAGAACCAACTGCACTAGGCCGAATTCGACTGCGGCTCAGTGCAAGTGGATCGCGGTGGCCGAGCGGCGCAGCTTGCCCGAGGAGGTTTTGGGCAGGGCGCCGGGGCCGAGGACGGCGACGGTGCGAGGGCGAGCGCCGACCTCGGAGAACACCGCGTGCACGATTTCGCGTTCGATGCGCTTGACCTCGTCGGCGTTCTGGTGATCGTTGCTTTCCACTACCACGGCGAAGCTTTCGCGTTTCTCACCCGCGTCCAAGCGGACCGCGACGGCGTTGCCGGGACGCACACCCGTCACGCGCATGGCGGCACGCTCGATATCGGTCGGATAGATGTTGCGGCCGCCCATGATGATGACGTCCTTGATCCGGCCGCACACCACGATCAGACCCTCATCGGTGAAGTAGCCGATATCGCCGGTATCGAGCCAGCCGTCCGCATCCTGTGCCGGGCGGAACCCGTTGACCGTGACATAGCCGGAAGTGACCGCGGGACCGCGCAATTCGATCACGCCGACGGAACGGGTCGGCAGCGGTTGACGCTCGGCATCGACGACGCGACCCTCCAGATTGTCGACCAGATAGCCGAGCGTCGGCATGCGGCGGACATTGCCGTGGTGATCGTGGGCGGGCACGGCCTTGCCGAGCGCCTCCAGCAGGTCGGCATCGATGACATCGAGGATCTGTCCGTGTCCGGGATCCGGAACCGATACGGCCAGTGTGGTTTCGGCCATGCCGTAGACCGGAGTGAGCGCCATCGGATTGAGCCGGAAGCGTTTGCCCGCCGCGGCCAACGACTCCATGGTGTCCGGATCGACGGGTTCGGCACCGTTCCACATATAGCGCACGCTGCTGAGATCGTAGGCGCCGTCCTCGGCCTGCTTGAGTCGGCGGGCCAGCAGTGAGTAAGCGAAATTCGGTGCCGCGGTGACGGTGCCGCGGTACTTGTCGATCAGCTCGGCCCACAGCAGTGGACGCATCAGGAAGTCGATCGGCGTCACGCAGACCACTTCGGCGCCGAATTGCATCGGAACGCTGAGGAATCCGACCATTCCCATATCGTGGAACAGGGGCAGCCAGCTGATCATCACATCGTCGTCGAGCTGGAACTTCACCCGATCGAACATGGCGTAGGCGTTGGTGTAGAAGTTCCCGTGCGTGATCCGCACCGCCTTCGGCGATCCGGTCGAACCGGATGTCAACTGCTGCAACGCGGTATCGGTCTCGACGGTCGGCACCGGATCGGTCTCCGGGCTCTCGCGCAGCTGATCGATGCGCACCACGGTGATGCCGCGTTCGCGCAGCAGCGGTTCGGCGGCCTCGAAGGGCGCGCCGAGTACCACCGCACGCGCCTCGATCATCGTCAGCACGGTCTCGGTATCGCGGGCCCAGACCACCAGATCCGTGCGCGGAGTGGGTTGATGCAGCATGGTGATCGACGCGCCGCGCATCCAGATGCCCTGACAGGCCGGTGCGATATCGACCGGCATCCCGGCCAGCACGCCGACGGCGTCACCGTGGTCGATACCGGCCTCGGCGAGTCCGCCCGCCATCCGCCGTGCGATGCGATGGATCTCGCCCCAGGTCTGCCGAAACGGCGCGTTGGGCTCCCCGGTCACCAATCCGCGACTCGAGGTTTGTGCCGTTGCGTACATCTCGTCGGTGAACCTGCTCAAAGTCCAACTCCCTTGTCACCCCGATGCGGTGGCCGGACATGGGTGACCGGCCTGCTCCCCAACTATCCCGCCAATTCGTCCCCGCGTTAACCATTCCGAGGTCTGTGTCCGTGTCGTGGGGCGTTATGGGCGATTTCAGAAAGTGGCGGCGTAGCGATCGACGTAGTGTCGGCCGGAGCGGTCGGCCAATTCCCGCATCAGTTCGTCGGTCGCGGCGCGGACCTGACACGTGGGCTGCGGGTAGTAACGCGGCGTGCCGAAGCTGATGTGTACCTTTCCGAAGCGCGGCAACCGGCACCCGCGCGGATTCACCTTGTCGGTGCCGGAGAGCACCACCGGAATGACCGGAGCGCCGGTGGCCGTGGCGACACGCAGTGCGCCGGTGCGGCCGCGGTAGACGCGGCCGTCGGGGGAGCGGGTGCCCTCCGGGTGAATGGCCCAGACGTCACCGGATTCCAGGATTTTGGTGGCGGCGGCCAGTGCGTCCGCGGCGGCGGTGCCGCCGGAGCGGTTCACCGGGACCTGACCCGCGACGGTGAAGAACCAGCGCTTTAATCGGCCCTTGAACCCGGTCCCGGTGAAGTACTCCTGCTTGGCGAGGAAGGTGACCCGGCGCGGCAGGGCCAGCGCGAGATACATCGAATCGAGCATCGCGAGATGGTTGGCCGCGATGATCACCGGTCCGGTGCGGGGTACGTGCCGCAGCCCTTCCACTTCGGGGCGGCCGAGCAGCCGCAGCAGCGGGCCGAGCAGAACGTACTTGAACAACCGGTACCACACATGAGCCTCCGAGAAAGTTGTCGTAGACAATGTCTACCAAAGAGCGTAGACATTGTCTACAGATAGTGAATTTCTACGTATGTGACGCGGTCGGGAAGAAGTGAGCCATGAGCGCCGTAGACAATGTCTCCATGAGCGAGCCGTTGCGAGAACGATTGGTCGGCGCCGGGGTCGACATGCTCGAGGAGGTCGGTGCGGCCCAGTTGGGTCTGCGTGCGATCACCCGTGCGGCCGGGGTCTCCCACGGTGCGCCACGCAGGCACTTTCCGACGCACCGCGCCCTGTTGGCCGCCATCGCCGCACGCGGTTTCGCCGATCTCATCGAGCGGTTCGCGAAGGTGGAGGTGGGCGCGAGCACGCCGAGGGAACATCTGGAACGGATAGCCGCGGAGTACGTCGAATTCGCGGGCGAGCGCCCGGAAATGTTCACGCTCATGTTCCGCCACGACCTACTGGAGGGGTCCGGCGAGAACCTCCGCGGGATCACCCTGCCGCTGTTCGAGCGCTTCGCCGCGCTGGTCGCTGCGGCCGCGCCGACCGTCATCGACCCGAGGGCCGTCGCCATCGCACTGTGGACCAACTTGCATGGCATCGCCGCCCTCCAGGCCAACCGCAGTCTGCGCCTCGTCGGCCCGGCAACGGCGACCCCCGCTCTCGTCTCGCAAGTTCTCGCACTGCACCTGGCCCGAAAGCCGTAGGTCCGCTCGGCAGCGATCGACTACACATCAGCGGTCGCACACCCGACCGCGTACTGCGCATACCGAATACCCTGTGCGAGATAGCCACTACTTATCCGATCCGAGCCTCAACGGCGGGGCGGGAGTGGGATTCTCGCCAAGTCCGTGGCGGTGACGATCTCACCGGTGAAGTGCTGCGCCGCTTCGGTGCGGTGGGCGTCGAGGTCGCGGTAGCGCTGGGAGAAGTGGGTCAGCACCAGGGTGCGCACACCGGCTTCGGTGGCGACGCGGGCGGCTTGGCCCGCGGTCAGGTGGCCGTATTCCTCGGCGAGCTGGGCATCGGCGTCCAGGAAGGTCGCCTCGATCACCAACATGTCCACGCCCGATGCGAGAGACAGCACGCCTGGGCACAGACGGGTGTCCATCACGAATGCGAAGCTCTGACCCGGCCTCGGCTCGCTGACCTCGGCCAGTGTGATTGTGCGCCCGTCGAATTCGATACTGCCCGTGCGCTGCAGTTGTCCGACCGCAGGGCCGTGCAGGCCGGATGCGGCGAGCCGCTCCGGCAGGATGCGCACACCGCTCGGTTCGGTGAGCCGGTAGCCGAAGGTGTCGACCGGATGCGACAGTGCGACCGCCTCGACGACGAACGGTGCGCCGGGTGCGTCCAGGGCGCCGGGATCGGCGATCGGATGCGGCCGGAGCTCGACGGTGCGATAGAACGAGCTGGCATTGCTCAGCCGGTCGAAGAACGCCTCACCCGACGCGGGGTAGTACACGTCGACCGGATGGGCGACCTTGTCCAGATTGATCCGCTGGATGATGCCGGGTAGTCCGAGGCAGTGGTCGCCGTGGAAATGCGTCACCGCGATCCGGGTGATATCGGTGACCGACACGCCCGCGTACGTCATCTGCCGCTGGGTGCCCTCGCCCGGATCGAAGAGGATGCCCTCCGCACCCCAGCGCAGCAGATAGCCATTGTGGTTGCGCTGCTTGGTCGGAACCTGACTCGCGGTACCGAGGACGACCAGTTCGCGGGGTGACATCTACAGCGCCGCGAGCGCGCCGACGAACCGGTCCAGCTCCTCGAAACTCACGAAGCAGTGCGGCGAGGCGCGCACCACCGAATCCAGGCCACGGGCGGTCATATCCAGCAGCGTAGAACTGGCATGGCTGGCCGTCACCGTAATATTCTGTGCCGCAAGGCGATCACGCACCTCGACGGCGGATTTCCGGTCGACGGTGAAGGAAACGATGCCGCTGTGTCGAATCCCGATGTCGCGCACCGTGACCCCGTCGATCTCCGGCAGTGACTTGCGCAGATGTTCCGCGCGGACCGCGATCGCTTCGTAGACATCCTCCGGACCGAGCTCGAGCAGATACCGCACGGCCGCACCGAGACCGAGCCGCGCCGCGACATCGCATTCCCAGAATTCGAAGCGACTCGCATCGGGCACGAGGTCGTACTCCTGCGGGCCGGTCCACTGCGCACTGTGCAGGTCCAGTCGCTGCGGTTCCATCGATGCGGCCAATTCCGGTCGCACATAAAGGAATCCGGTGCCGCGCGGCCCGCGCAGCCACTTGCGGCCGGTGACCGAGAGCGCGTCGACATCGAGTTCGGCCACATCGATCGGCAGCTGTCCGGCCGACTGGCAGGCATCGAGCAGCACCAGCGCGCCGACCGAATGCGCGATCCTGGTGGCGTCGGCGGCCGGGTTGACCAGACCGCCATTGGTCGGGGCGTGCAGCACCGACACCAGCTTGACCCGTTCGTCGACCATATCGGCGAGCGCGTCGAGGTCGATCTGTCCGCTGCCGTCGCTGGGAATCTGTTCGACCACCGCACCGGTCGCCTTGGCGCGCTGGAGTGCCGCAATGGCATTGCTCGCATAGTCGGCGCCGGAGATGAGGATGCGGTCGCCGGGTGCGAGTGGTACCGAATAGAAGAAGTCGGCCCACGCGCGGGTCGCGCTGTCGCTGAGCGCGATGCTGGTCGGATCGGCGTTGATGAGTCGTCCGATATCGGTTTTCACCGCGGCGAGATCGTCGAGTCGCTCGTTTGCCGCGCGGTAGCCGCCGATTTCGGCCTCGCGTCGGAGATGCGCCACAACGGTATCGACGACGACTCGGGGCGGTAACGAGGAGCCCGCGCTGTCGAGGAAGACCAGATCGGATCCGGTGCCGTAGCCCGGTATGTCGGCACGTACACGATTCTCGTCGAGCATGGCCTCGACAGTATCGCCGAAATCGGCGGATTGGGCCGTCGCACGAGTCGGCGCAGGTCCCGGGCCGTGCTGCGCGAGTCCCCGCTGTGCATGACCACGAATTCAGATTCTTGTCACATTTCTTGTCGGTGCCCCTCGCTACGCTGGTTTGGGTCGCTGCACTGGAATACGCCCGGCATCCACGGCGATACAGAACTACCCGAACAACGACCGGCGGCGCATACGCAGCACAGCCCCGGTTACCCGGTTTCACACGGTGGAGGTTGGTATGGCGGTCACGCTCGAACATCCGGAGCGGGTGATAGCGCTGGCGCACGGCGAGCTGTCCTCACGCGCCGCGGCCGAGGCCTATCTCGAAAAAATCTGCTTCAAGCTGGGACCACCGACGCTCATCGGCGCCGAACTGGAGTGGCTCACCGTGCAGGGTGAGTGTTCGTCGTCCGGCCCGTCGGCCGCCCCCCGCCCGCAGCTGGCTGCACTCGCAGATGCCCTCGGACCCTATGCACCGCGGTCCATCGCCCCCGATTCACCGGCACTTCCGTTGCCAGGGGGCAGCCGGGTCACTCTCGAACCCGGCGGTCAGATCGAACTCTCCAGCGCCCCGTTCGCCGCTGCCGCGCAGTTGTGCGAGGGTCTGCACGCCGACGCTCGGATGCTGCGGGATCTGCTCGAATCCCGATCCATCCGCACCGTCTCCGGCGCCGCCGATGCGCATCGCCGCCCGAAACGGGTGCTGCGGTTACCGCGCTATCGCGCCATGGAACGGTCCTTCAGCGGTATCGGCCCCTTCGGCAAATTGATGATGTGCAATACCGCCGCGACGCAAGTCAGCGTCGATGCCGGTGCCGACCGTGCCGAGGTCACCGCCCGGTGGAATGCGCTGTACGCGGTCGGTCCCGCGCTACTGGCCGCCTTCGCCTGCTCACCCGAGCTGCACAGCGCGCCGGCGGGTGCCTGGGCATCCCAGCGCATGCGCACCTGGTTGCGTCTCGACCACGCCCGCACCCGTCCCGCGGTGGAGTCCTGGCCGGATCCGGTCACCGGCTATGCGCGCTGGGCCCTGGATGTCCCGCTGCTGTGCGTTCGCCGCTCCGATGGCGTATCCGACAACGGCAGCGACACCGGTTGGTCAGCACCGCCGGAGGCGACCTTCGCGGACTGGTTGTCCGGTGCGTTGGACGACGAGATCGGCCGACGGCCCGATGTCGGCGATCTCGACTATCACCTGACCACGCTGTTCCCGCCGGTGCGAGCCGCCGGACACCTCGAGGTCCGCTATCTGGACGCTCAGCCCGATAACGACTGGACCGTCCCGATCCATGTCTTCGATGCCCTGCTGTCTTCTCCCGCGGTCGTCGCCGAGGCGACGGCGCTCGCCGCGCCACTCGCGGGCCGCTGGCTCGATGCGGCGCGCTGTGGGTTGGCCGATCCGGAGATCCGTGGTGTCGCGGTCGAATTGCTGAGCCTGGCCGCGGCACACGCGACGAGTCCGGTGGCGGCGCGTGAGATCGAATCCGCGGCCGAACGATGTCGCAGCGCTCGTACCCCGACCGATGAACTCGTTTCGCGCAGTGCGGATCAGCCCGAGGACCATCCGTGACCGTGGCGCCGCAGCCTCGAGTCGCCGACCAGAACGAGTTCGGGAGATACCCATCGTGACCATTCAGTACCCCGCAACGGATCATTCCGGCACCGAACAATTGCGTGACCGGATCGCCGAAGTGCTCACCCGCGCAAGGGATCGCACCATCGGCCTCACCACCCTCGATGAAGCAGAGCTGGTCGCACAGCATTCGCGACTGATGAGCCCGCTCGTCTGGGATCTCGCCCATATCGGCAATCAGGAAGAGCTCTGGCTGGTCCGCGATGTCGGCCGCCGCGAAGCGGTGCGCGCCGATATCGACGAGCTGTACGACGCCTTCAAACACGCTCGCGCCAATCGCCCCGAACTGCCGCTGCTCACCCCGACCCAGGCCCTCGGCTACGTCGGCAGCGTGCGCGACAAGGTGTGGGATGTATTGGAAACCAACGCTTTACGCGGCGACCCGCTGGTCGACGGTGGTTTCGCATTCGGCATGATCGCTCAGCACGAGCAGCAGCACGACGAAACCATGCTCGCCACCCATCAGTTGCGCACCGGTCCCGCTGTGCTCTCCGCACCCGACGCGCCATCGACGGCCGCTCCGGTCGGTGGCGAAGTCGTCATTCCCGCAGGCGAATTCACCATGGGCACCTCAACCGACCCATGGGCACTGGACAATGAGCGCCCGGCGCATCCGGTGTATGTGCCCGCCTTCGCCATCGATGTCGCACCGATCACCAACGCGCAGTACCAGGCTTTCATCGCCGACGGCGGCTACCAGCGGCCCGAGCTGTGGTCCGAGCGCGGTTGGGCGCACCGGCAGCAGGCGGGCCTGGTGGCGCCGCAGTTCTGGGAGTGCGATCCGGCCGGGCACTGGTGGCGTCGGGGATTCGGTGTGATGACGCCGGTGCGTCCGCAGCAGCCGGTGGTGCATGTCTGCTGGTTCGAGGCCGAGGCCTACGCCAACTGGGCCGGCAAGCGCCTGCCCACCGAGGCCGAATGGGAGAAGGCGGCGCGCTTCGATCCGGAGACCGGCGCATCCCGCCGCTACCCGTGGGGCGATACCGAACCCGATTCCGCCACCGCGAATCTCGGTCAGCGGCATCTGGAACCCGCCGAGGTCGGTGCGTATCCGGCCGGTGCCTCCCCGGCCGGTGTACATCAGCTCATCGGCGACGTATGGGAGTGGACCGCATCGGGTTTCGAGGCTTATCCGGGCTTCCGCGCCTTCCCGTACGCCGAATACTCCGATGTGTTCTTCGGCGGCGACTACCGAGTCCTGCGCGGCGGCTCCTTCGGCACCGATCCGGTCGCCTGCCGCGGCACCTTCCGCAACTGGGACCACCCCATCCGCCGCCAGATCTTCTCCGGCTTCCGCCTGGCCCGCGACCTGCGAAAAGGCGAGGGCGAGTGAGGATATCGATGGTGGCCGCGCCGAATCCGATCGGCGGACAGTCGGCCGCTTTCCTGCGACGGTCGAGCGGTGTTACGGCGCGGCGCGTGCTCGGCGGGGGTGGGCGCTGATGTGTCGTCAACTCGGGTACGTCGGCCCGCCGGTGCGCGTGGGCGACATGTTGACGCTCGGTTCGCATTCCCTGCGGACCCAGGCGTGGGCGCCCAAGGATATGCGCGGGGGCGGGACGATCAACGCGGATGGGTTCGGGGTGGCCTGGTGGCGTGACCAGGATGGCGTGACCGTCAGCCGGTATCGCAACTGCGCGCCCATCTGGACCGATCCCGCGGTGGAAGAGGTACTGCCGCAACTGGAGTCGTGGGCCGTATTGGCCGCGGTTCGCTCGGCGACCATAGGTATGCCGGTGGAGCGGACTGCCTGTGCACCGTTCACGCACGGTCGGTGGGCATTCAGCCATAACGGCGTGGTGCCCGATTGGCGGCGGGCGCTCAGCGCGGTCGCCGAGGAATTCGGCTCCACCGCAACCGAACTCGGCGCCGACCAGCTGTTCGACTCGGTGCGATTGCTGGAGGCCGAATCCGCGACAGATTCGGCGACGCTCTGGGTGCTGCTGCGCGGTCTGCTCTCGACCGACACGCCCGATGGTTCATGGGCGGCGGCACCGGCGGCATTGAGTCTGCTGGTCGCGGCCGTACTGGCCCAAGCGCCGGGCGCTCGACTGAACTTCCTGCTCGGTGACGGCAAGCAGTTGTGGGCGACCACCGTCTACCACTCGCTATCCGCCCTGGTCACCGATGATTTCGCCATCCTGTCCTCGGAACCCTTCGACGACGACCCGCGCTGGCAGCCGATACCGGATCGCCAGCTGGTCAACGCACGTCCTGGCGCGTTGTCCGTCACACCCCTCCTCGACGTTCCAAGCACGAAAGGCTCGCTCCTATGACCGCACCGACGCTGGAGATCCATCTATCCGAAGACGACCTCACCTCGGCGTTGCGCACGGATGCCAGGCTCGGCCTCACCGCCGACCCGAAGTGGTTGCCGCCCAAGTGGTTCTACGACGCCCGAGGCAGTGAACTGTTCGAGCAGATCACCGAGCTGCCCGAGTACTATCCGACCCGCACCGAACGCGCGCTGCTGGAGCGGGTCGTCGGCGAGATCGCCCGCACCGCACAGGCGCAGGTCCTTGTCGAACTCGGGTCGGGCTCGGCCGCCAAGACCCGGCTGCTGCTATCCGCGCTTACCGCCGAGGGTCCGCTGAAAACCTATGTTCCGCAGGACGTCTCGTCCTCGGCGCTGCGGGCCGCCGCCGCGGAGATCGCGGCGGAGTTTCCCGGCCTCGCGGTGCACGGTGTGGTCAGCGATTTCACCGACACCCTGCACAATCTGCCGCGTGGCGGCCGCCGGATGATCGCCTTCCTCGGCGGCACCATCGGCAACCTCGTCCCCGCCGAGCGGGCCGAATTCCTGTCCAGCATCCACGAGGTGCTCGAGCCGGGTGAGCAGCTGCTGCTCGGCGCGGGCCTGGTCATCGATCCCGCCGTCCTGGTGCCCGCCTATGCCGACGCGGCCGGTGTCACGGCCGAATTCAACCGAAATGTATTGCATGTCTTGAACGGTCGCCTCGACGCCGATTTCCAGCCGGATAAGTTCGAACACGTCGCCGTCTGGGATACCGAACGCGAGTGGATCGAAATGCGCCTGGAGGCCACCGAGGATATGACCGTGACGCTCCGCGAACTGGACCTCACTGTCCAGTTCGCCCGTGGCGAGCAGATGCGCACCGAAATCTCGGCCAAATTCCGCGTCGACGGACTCGACGCCGAACTGGCCGCAGCCGGATTCGGGACCGAACAGGTCTGGACCGATCCGGACGACCGCTTCGCCCTGGTCCTCGCCGCCCGCAGTTAAGTCCGAGCGGGCGCACCACTGACCACCGCGCCCAACCAATCGATGAAGGGCCGCATCGTCTCCCAGGCGGTGCGGACCTCCTTCGCGGCGCGGGGTTTGTCCAACCAGGCGGGTGCGCCGTATTCCTTACTGCAGGTCAGCGATTTGTGCCGGAGCAGATCGATGCGCGGATGGTCGGCGTCGTAACCCTTCGGTTTGGTCTTCAGCTGCTCGCCGCCGATGGTGAATCCGGCCTTGGTGAGCTCGGCCAGGATCGCCTCCAGCTCCGGCCCGCGGACCTCGTCATCGATGGTGGCGCGCAACTGGGCGATCTGGGCGGGGGAGCCCGCATAGAATCCGCCGCCGACGAAGAGTCCGGCCGCACTGATCTGCACATACCAGCCCGTACCCGGGGCCACGCTGACCACCGCGCCCTGCGCCGTCTTGTAGGGCACCTTGTCCTTGCTGAAGCGCACGTCGCGGTACGGCCGGAAAATCTTGGCGGTTCCGAAGTCCGCCTCCAATTCCGCGGTGAGCGCGACCATCGGTGCCTTGACCGCCTCCTCGTAGACATCCTTGTGCGCGGTCCAGAAGGCCTTCGAGTTATCGGCTTCCAGATCCTCGTAGAAGTCCAGCCCCGCGAGTGGGAACCCACCGAATCGACTCATGCGGACCACGCTAGCCGGATATCCGGCCCATGGTCATTCGGAGTCCGGGATCATGCTGCCGCTGAAGACGGCGTAGACGAGGATGAGCCCGATGACCAGGGAAATGGCCGACGCGAAGGCGGCCCATTTGCCGAGGGATTCGCCCTTTTTGTGGCCGATGATGCCGAGGATGATGCCCACCGGGCCGAATAGGTAGGGGCAGAACAGCAATGAGATGCCCGCACAGACGAAGCCGATGATCGAGAGCGTCTGGGAACCCGATCGTGGTTCCGGCGTCGGGTAGGGGCGTCCGGCGTAGGCGGGGTAGCCGCCGTCTGGGGTTTCCGGGGTGGCGTCGGTGATCGGCGGATAGACGGTGCCGGGCTGATCTTGGTCATAGCGTGCCGCGGCCGAGTCATTCAACGGTTCCTGTTGCGCCGACTCCGGCGGCGACGGCTGTACGACGAGATCTGGTGCGGTTTCGGCGGCCGCCCGCTGCCCCGGTGTCTGCGCGGCGGGTTCGACGGGTGGCGACTCCCACGGTCCGCCGGCGGCCGGAGCGGCCCGAGCCGCATCCGAGGATTCGAGCGGCTCGGATTCGCCGACCGGTTTCTCGGGCGACGTATCGCCTCGCTCGGATCCCTGCTGCGGCGTGCTCATCGAACTCTCCTGTCGGCGGGGAGCGGGCTATAGGTCGGAATCGTCGACGATCTCCATCGCGGCGACCTCGGCTGGGCGCTCGTCCTCTTCGGCGAGTTCGGCTGCCTTACGATGACGGGTCCACTCCTGTCGGAGTTCATCGTCGATGCCGAGTCGGCCGTCATCCTCATTTTCGTGATAGCGAATGCGCAGGTCATCGGGGGGATCCTCGACATTTCGCCGGTATGCGCGGATCTCGTCTTCCTGGTCGTCGTCCCCCATGTCCATATCGAGCGGGTCACGGTCCATACCCCCAGTATCCCCCTCGACATCGGCGGCAAACGAGATCCGGGGCGTTCGAAACCGTTCAGCTGAAGCCGCCGATGAACCCGACGAAGGCGATCACCAGGATGACCGCGATCGCCAGCACCGCACCATTGGTGATGGCCGCCCACTTGCCCAGCGATTCGCCCTTGTTGTGGCCGATGATGCCGAGGACGATGCCCGCCGGTCCGGTGATCACGATCGGCAGCCCGCAGAACATCACCACCGACAGTACGGTCGCAGCCAGGCACGAGAAGCTGATGATCGAGAAGATCGGAACATCGGATTGCCGTGGCGGAATGTAGGGCTGGTACGGGTAGCCGGGGTAAGCACCGGGCGCTTGCGGATAACCGGGTTGTCCGACGTACGGACCGGCTTGCGGGTAGCTCGGCGGATACGGGGGCGGTGGGTAGGCAGTGGGCTGCGGATAACCTGCGGGCGGGGTATACGGTGCGGCGGTTTCCGGCGAGAACTGTTGTCCCGGTTGATAAGTCGGCCTCGGATCGCTGCCTGGCTCC
The DNA here is from genome assembly GCF_050955845.1 of Nocardia sp. CA-135398. NCBI lineage: Bacteria > Bacillati > Actinomycetota > Actinomycetes > Mycobacteriales > Nocardiaceae > Nocardia > Nocardia sp. CA-135398. The sequence goes on from NZ_CP192084.1 coordinate 1,337,146, forward strand.
GCCGACCAGACCTCGGTCGCGTCCACGGTGTCCTGCGGCGGTTCGGCGGGCGGTGTGTCCTGCGACTTCCCGAGATTGATATGCGGTTCCGAATCCGACATGGCACGCCCCCTGTTTGTCATCCTTATCCGCCATGGGTACCACGCCGCGGCGACCCTCACAAACAGAAAAGTCGCGGCCCGGATCCGAATCCGAGCCGCGACGAAGTGTGCGGTTCAGGCGTTGCCGTTGAAAAGTCCGGTGACCGAACCGTTCTCGAAGACCTCGCGAATCGTGCGCGCCAGCAGCGGCGCGATCGAAAGCACGGTCAGCTGCGGGAACTTCTTCTCCTCGCTGATCGGCAGCGTATTGGTGACCACGACCTCCTTGGCGCCACAGCTGGCCAGGCGCTCGGCGGCCGGATCGCTCAGCACGCCGTGCGTCGCGGCGATGACCACATCACCGGCGCCGGCCGCCTTGAGCACCTTGACGGCGCCCGCGATGGTGCCACCGGTGTCGATCATGTCGTCGATCAGGATGCAGGTGCGGCCCTCGACCTCACCGACCACGCGGTTTGCCTTGATCTGGTTCGGCACCAGCGGGTCGCGGGTCTTGTGGATGAACGCCAGCGGCGAGCCGCCCAGCGAGTCGGCCCACTTCTCCGCGACACGCACGCGACCGGAATCGGGGGAGACCACGGTGATGTGCTCGAGGCTGTAGTTGTTGCGCACGTACTCGGCCAGCTGCAGCTGCGCGTGCATGTGATCGACCGGGCCGTCGAAGAAACCCTGGATCTGATCGGTGTGCAGGTCGACGGTGATGATGCGGTCCGCGCCCGCGGTCTTGAGCAGATCGGCGACCAGGCGGGCGGAGATGGGCTCGCGGCCGCGGTGCTTCTTGTCCTGACGGGCGTACGGGTAGAACGGCAGCACCGCGGTGATCCGCTTGGCCGAACCGCGCTTGAGCGCGTCGATCATGATCAGCTGCTCCATCAGCCACTGGTTCAGCGGAGCCGGAAAGCTCTGCAGCACAAAGGCGTCCGAGCCGCGCACGGACTCCTCGAACCGGACGAAGATCTCGCCGTTGGCGAAGTCGCGCGCGGTCTGCGGGGTGACGTGGACGTCGAGTTCCTTGGCCACCTGCTCGGCCAGCTCAGGATGGGCGCGTCCCGAGAAGAGCATCAGGTTCTTCTGGTTATCGATCCATGACGCGGTCACTGCTGTTTGCCATCCTTTTGCTCGATTGCCTGACCCGACATCTCTTTGCTCGCGATGGCTTCCGCCGCCGCCCGTGCCGCGTCCGTCCCCGGACGGTTGCGCTGCACCCAGCCCTCGATGTTTTTCTGTGGACCACCTGAAACCGCGAGTGCCCCCGGCGGAACGCTTCTACGCAGCACAGTACCCGCCGCCGTATAGGCGCCGTCACCCACCGTCACCGGTGCGACGAACATGGTGTCGCTACCGGTCCGCACATGCGAGCCGACCACGGTGTGATGCTTTTTCACACCGTCGTAATTGACGAAAACGCTGGAGGCGCCGATGTTGCTGTGCTCGCCGATGGTGGCATCGCCGACATAAGTGAGGTGCGGCACTTTGGAGTGCGCGCCGATCGATGCGTTCTTGGTTTCGACGAATGCGCCGAGCTTGCCGGAATCGCCGACAACGGTGCCGGGGCGCAGATAGCTGAACGGCCCGATATTCGCGCCGGGACCGATCACGGCCTGATCACCGTGCGTGCGAATAACATGCGCGCCATTGCCGACGATGACATCGGTGAGCGTGGAATCCGGTCCGATCACGGCGTCCTCACCGATGACGGTGCCGCCGAGCAATTGCACACCGGGCCGGATTTCGGCGTCCCTGGCGATTTTCACGCTCGCGTCCACCCAGGTGGTCGCGGGATCGATGATCGTGACCCCGGCGCGCATATGCCGTTCCAGGATGTAGCGGTTGAGGGTGCGCGCGGCCTGCGACATCTGCACCCGGTCGTTGACGCCGGTGACCTTGGCCGAATCGAGCAGCCGTGCGCCGTGCACCGGGTGTCCGGCCTCGCGGGCCAGCCGCAGCACATCGGTCAGGTACAGCTCGTGCTGGGCGTTGGCGGTGGACAGGCGTCCGATCATGGTGCGCAGCACGGTCGCGTCGAAGGCGTAGACACCCGAGTTGACCTCGGTGATCGCCGACTGCGCCGGGGTGGCGTCGGCATGTTCGACGATTTCGGTGACCTGGCCGTCGGCATCGCGGACGATGCGGCCGTAGCCGTTCGGGTCGTCCGGTTCGAAGGTCAGCACGGTGACCGCGGAACGTTCGGTGTAGCTGCGGTGCTCGTCGAGCAGCGCGGACAGCGTGTGCCCGTCGAGCAGCGGCACGTCCGCGGAGGTGACCAGCAGGTCACCGGTGAAATCTTCGGGAACCGCCGCGAGCGCGCACTGCACCGCGTGGCCGGTTCCGAGCTGTTCTTCCTGGATGGCGGTGCTGATGTCGCGGCCGAGGTCGGCGGCGACTGCGGCGACCGCGGCGCCGACTTGTTCCCGATCGTGTCCTACCACGGTGATGAGGAACGCGGGGTCGATCTCGTTGGCCGCATGCAGCGCGTGCGCGAGCATGCTTCGACCGGCCAGCGAATGCAGCACTTTAGGAGTCTTCGACCGCATTCGCGTCCCGGCACCGGCTGCGAGAACGACGACGGCGGTCTGCTGTGGCATGGATCTCCCTCGGCTGCCTGTCATCGTGCTTGGGGCTGTCGTCGTGCTTGGTCAGCGCTGTCGTCGTGCTTGTTCAGCGATGTGCGCGGCCAACGATAAGCCATCGTGCCGATGTGCTCCGCCGCCAGGACTCGAACCTGAACTATCTGAACCAAAATCAGAGGTGCTGCCATTACACTACGGCGGATTGTCACACCGGCGGACCTGCGAAATCCGCCGCTGTGCCAGCGGCACGGCATGAATCCTCGCATGAAGACCTCCGGTTAGTCGAACTGCTTCGCCGAATTAGGGGGTACCCCCCCACCGCGATCTCTGCACACCGGTCGCGTTATCTGGGCGAATGCTCCCCAGACGGGGGTGACGGCGGGGAAGTCGGAGCTGTCTGGAACAGTTGGGGCCGACGACTATTGGCATGCGCGAGGAGGCGGGACGGTGTCTTCGGGTGAGCCGCTCAAGGTTTCCCGGCCGCGGATGACCGGAACTCAACGGCGGCAGCAGTTGATCGAGATCGGTCGCGCATTGTTCGCCGAGCGGGGCTACGACGCGACGTCGATCGAGGAGATCGCGCAGCGGGCACAGGTCTCCAAACCCGTGGTGTACGAACACTTCGGCGGCAAGGAGGGGCTCTACGCGGTGGTCGTGGACCGCGAGATGTCGATGCTGCTGGACATGATCACCTCCTCGCTCACCCAGAACCGGTCCCGGATCCGGCTCGAACAGGTCGCGCTCGCACTGCTGACCTATATCGAGGAACGCACCGACGGCTTCCGAATCCTGGTGCGCGACCAGCCCGCAGCCACCGCGGAGGGCCGCTACTCCAGCCTGCTGAACGAGGCCACCAACCAGGTCGCGCATATTCTCGGCGGCGATTTCGAGCGCCGCGGTTTCGATACCAGTCTGACCGGTCTGTACGCGCAGGCATTGGTCGGCATGGTCTCGACCGCCGCGACCTGGTGGCTGGACGAGCGCGAACCGTCGAAAGAGGTTGTGGCGGCACATTTGGTGAACCTGTGCTGGAACGGACTCAGTCACTTGGAAGCCCACCCGCAGCTGAGCTCGGAATGGCCCGCCGGCACGGGGGACTGACGCATTGGTAGCCAGTGAATTGCGCAGTGTGCCCGTCCGAATGCTCGAATTCCCGGGCGAGCGCTCACCTGGTGGTACGGTTCACCCATCCTCAGGGTGCTGTTCGAGCGGTAAGTCGGTCTACTTCGGGATGTCGGTCTACTTCAGGATGGCTGGTTTTAAGGATGACAGGCGGATCTGATGGCTAGGCAAGCGCGCGCGGAGATCACCCGCGATTCGGTCCTGGCGGGCGCTGCCGATGTCTTTCTGCGCTTGGGATATGCGAACGCGAGCCTGAGCGAGATCATCGCGCAGTCGAACGTGACCAAGGGCGCCTTGTACTTTCACTTCGGTTCGAAGGAAGAGCTAGCGCGCGCCGTGGTCGATCAGGGCAATGAGCGCCTGGTCAGTTCGTGCCAGGGTTTCTTCGATCCCAGAGTGCCCGCGCTCGAGGCGTGTATCGGGATCACCTATGTCGTCGCGGACCTATCCATGAACGATCCGATGGTCGGCGCGATGCTCAAGCTGACCCATCAGATCGGCGACTACCGCGGCGCCCAGGGCGACAATATCGCCAAGACCTGGGGCGATACCTACCGAGTGCTAGCCGAGCGGGCCATCGCCCAAGGCGACCTAGAGGCTGATCTGGACGCCGAGGTGATCGGCCTGCTGCTGCAGGAAATGACCGCGGGCGTGCACATCACCGCGGTAGGCACCGATTCGATCGATCAGATGGCGACCCGCATGGAACGCGCCTGGTACTTCTTCTTGCCTTCGATCGTCCCACCAGAAAAACTCTCCTACTTCCGCGAGTTCGCGGCCCGCCGCCTACGCCGCTACGTCCCCTAGCCCCTGCCCTCGGCCTTCGGCTCGGCGAGTTGACGCATAGCGTGTGACTGCCGCGCATAGGGCATAGCTTGTGCGACGTACCCACTGGATATGCGACGGCATCGAGAGATGTGCGAGAGCCCAGTGCGGGGAGTTCGGGTGTCGGTAGTGGTAGCTAGACTCGGTTCGCCGAACCAAAACCCCGCCTGAGCTCAGGAGTGTTTGATGTCCACCCACCGTCCACCTCTTGCCGGACTGGCCGCGGTGGCCGGGGCCGATTCGGCCCTGCGGACCGTCGCTGACCTGGTCGGTAAGTCGCCGGTCGAGTTGGTCGGGCCGTCGGCGGTGCGACCGTTCGTCGCGGCGACGATCGCGGCCCAGCGGCCGCTGGTGGTGGTGACGGCGACCGGGCGGGAAGCCGATGATCTGACGGTCGAGCTGGAGGAAATCCTCGGCGCGGCGGTCGCGCAGTTCCCGTCGTGGGAGACGCTGCCGCATGAGCGGCTGTCGCCGGGTGCCGATACTGTCGGCCGCAGGCTGGAGGTGCTGCGGCGGCTGGCGCATCCGGAAGACCCGGTATTCCCGGAACCGCTGCGGGTCGTGGTGACGACCGTTCGCTCCCTGATGCAGCCGATGGCCGCGAGTCTCGGTGATATCGAACCGATCGTGCTGCGCGTCGGCGCGGAGTTCGATTTCGACGAATTGCTCTTGCGCCTGGTCGAATTCGCCTACACCCGCGTCGATATGGTCGGTAAGCGCGGCGAGTTCGCGGTGCGCGGCGGCATCCTCGATTTGTTCCCGCCGACCGCGGATCATCCGGTGCGCGTGGAGTTCTGGGGCGACGAGGTGACCGAGCTGCGGCCGTTCGCGGTCGCCGATCAGCGCTCGCTGTCCGACGTGACGGTGGATGTGGTCGTCGCGCCGCCGTGCCGAGAACTGTTGCTCACCACGGCCGTTCGCGATCGTGCCGCCGCGGTCGCGGTGGCCAATGCCGCCGACGCGGCGCTGGTCGAGATGCTGGAGAAGCTGGCCGAGGGCATTCCGGTCGAGGGCATGGAGGCCCTGCTGCCGGTGCTGCAACCCGGCGAATTGCGGCTGCTCACCGAGGTTTTGCCGGAGGGCACCCAGTTATTGCTGTGCGATCCGGAGAAGATCCGCACGCGCGCAGCCGATTTGGTGCGCACGGGTGAGGAGTTCCTGGAGGCATCGTGGACCGCTGCCTCGTTCGGCGGTGCGGCGCCGCTCGGCGGGCACGGACTCGATCTGGCCGCCTCCGGGTACCGCGCGCTGCCCGAAATCCATGACAGCGCAAACGCACACGGGCTGCCGTGGTGGACGCTGAGCCCGCTGACTTCGGGTGATCCCGCCGAGGTCGTGCTGCCGGTGCTGGCCGGTCCGACCGCGCGCGGATCCGATGAGCTGGTGGCGACGATCTTCGCCTCGTTGCGCGCGCATGTGCTGACCGGTGGCCGCGCGGTCGTGGTCGTGGCGGGTCACGGTACCGCGCAACGCATTCTGGAACGGCTCTCGGATGCCGACGTGCCCGCGGCGCTTTTGGCCTCGGGTGCCGAACCGACGCCCGGACTGGTCGGTGTGCTGTGCGGTTCGCTGCACGATGGCGTGGTCTTCGATGACGCCGGTCTGGTGCTCGTCGCCGAATCCGACCTCACCGGCAATCGGGTCACCGCACCGGCGGAGGGTAAGCGGCTACCGGCCAAGCGCCGCAACCAAGTCGACCCGCTGGCGCTGAACGCCGGGGACATGGTGGTGCACGATCAGCACGGCATCGGCCGGTTCGTGGAGATGATCGAGCGCACCGTCGGCGGGGCGCGGCGGGAATACCTGGTCATCGAATATGCGCCGGGTAAGCGCGGTCAGCCCGGTGACCGGCTGTTCGTGCCGATGGAGTCGCTGGATCAGCTCTCCCGCTATGTCGGCGGTGAAATGCCGAGTCTGTCCAAGCTCGGCGGGTCCGACTGGGCGAATACGAAACGCAAGGCGCGCAAGGCGGTTCGCGAGATCGCCGGTGAGCTGGTGCAGCTGTACGCGGCGCGCCAGGCCGCGCCCGGTCATGCCTTCGGTCCGGACAGTCCGTGGCAGAAGGAGATGGAGGACGCGTTCGCGTTCACCGAAACCGTCGACCAGATGACCGCCATTGCCGAGGTGAAGGCCGATATGGAGAAGGCGGTCCCGATGGACCGCGTGGTCTGTGGCGATGTCGGCTACGGCAAGACCGAGATCGCCGTGCGCGCCGCGTTCAAGGCGGTACAGGACGGTAAACAGGTCGTCGTGCTGGTGCCGACAACCCTGCTGGCGCAACAGCATCTGCAGACCTTCGCCGAACGCGTCGCCGGATTCCCGGTGACCGTCAAGGGGCTGTCCCGCTTCACCGATCCCGCGGAATCCCGCGCTGTGCTCGAGGGCATGGCGGACGGTTCGGTCGATATCGTGGTCGGTACGCATCGGCTGCTGCAGACCGGTGTGCGGTGGAAGGATCTCGGCCTGGTCGTCGTGGACGAGGAACAGCGTTTCGGTGTCGAGCACAAGGAGCACATCAAGGCGCTGCGCACGCACGTCGATGTGCTGACCATGTCCGCGACGCCGATTCCGCGCACCTTGGAGATGAGTCTGGCGGGCATTCGGGAGATGTCGACCATCCTCACGCCGCCGGAGGAGCGGCATCCGGTGCTCACCTATGTCGGCGGGTACAACGACAAGCAGGTCACCGCGGCCATTCGGCGTGAGCTGCTGCGCGACGGCCAGGTTTTCTACGTGCACAATCGGGTCTCGTCGATCGATAAGGCCGCCAAGCGGATTCGGGATCTGGTGCCCGAGGCGCGGGTGGTGGTCGCGCACGGCCAGATGCACGAGGACATGCTCGAACAGACCGTGCAGGGGTTCTGGGAGCGCGAATTCGATGTGCTGGTCTGTACCACCATCATCGAGACCGGGCTGGATATCTCCAATGCGAATACGTTGATCGTGGAACGCGCGGATGCTCTCGGTCTCTCGCAGCTGCACCAGTTGCGCGGTCGCGTCGGTCGCAGTCGTGAGCGCGGGTACGCGTATTTCCTCTATCCGCCGGAGAAGCCGCTCACCGAGACGGCCTACGACCGGCTCGCCACCATTTCGCAGAACTCCGATCTGGGCGCGGGTATGGCGGTTGCCATGAAGGACCTCGAAATCCGTGGTGCCGGAAATGTGCTGGGCGCCGAGCAGTCCGGGCATGTGGCCGGTGTCGGCTTCGACCTGTATGTGCGGCTGGTCGGCGAGGCGGTGGAGGCGTATCGGGCCGCCGCCGACGGTAAGCCGATTACCACCGAGGAGGTCAAAGAGGTTCGCATCGACCTCCCGGTGGATGCGCACATCCCGCCCGACTACATCACCAGCGATCGGCTCCGATTGGAGGCCTACCGCAAACTCGCTGCGGCGCAAGATGATCCGGCACTGGAATCCGTCGTCGAGGAACTCGTCGACCGGTACGGGCCGCTGCCCGTCGAGGTCGGCAGGTTGGTGTCGGTGGCGAAACTACGCCTGCTGGCGCGCGAATACGATGTCACCGAAATCGCGGTCACCGGCACCACATTGAAGGTTTCGCCGATGAGCCTGCCCGATTCCAAGCAGATGCGGTTGAAGCGTCTGTATCCGAGCGCGGGCTATCGCGCGGCAAGCGGTGTTGTGCAACTGCCGCTGCCTCGGGTGGAAGACAGTGTGGGTGCGGATCGGGTGCGCGACGTCGTCCTGTTGCAATTCGTTGCCGACCTGTTGCTGCAGTTGGATGGCAAGCCGAAGGGCTTCGTCGAGCTGCGGGTCGCGACCGAAGCCACGGCGGCTCGATGAGCTCGGACCGCGACGAAGCCGTGCTGCGGGCCGCCCGGCATGCGGCGGCGGAGGCGGGGCGGACCAATGGTGCCGACGACCATCCGGTGCCCGAACCTGGGCATGCGACTGCCGAATCCGGCCGAACCGATACCGCCGTGGTGGCGGCGGGGCTGGCCGGGGCGGTCGAGGTGATGGATCGGCTGTGGAACTTCGGCGGCTGGGAGGTGACGCAAACCCACGACTCGCTGCGCCCCTATCTGCTCGAGGAAACCTACGAACTGCTCGACGCCATCCAGCACAACGACGCCGAAACCATCAAGGAAGAACTCGGCGACCTGCTGCTGCAGGTGCTGTTCCACTCCCGAATCGCCCAGGCCGCAGGCGAATTCACCGTCGACGATGTCGCCGCCGCACTGGTCGCCAAACTCGTCAACCGCAGCCCGCACCTCGCCGACGAACCCATCGACCCATCGGCCACCGTCGCGGAGAAAATCGCCGCCCAGGAAAAGGCCTGGGAGGAACGCAAATCCGCGGAAAAGTCCCGCCGCTCCTGCCTGGACGGCATAGCCATGGCTCAACCCGCCCTCGCGCTGGCCGAGAAGATCCGCTCCCGCAGCCTCAAAGCGGGCCTCCCCGAAGACCTGATCCCCGACACCCTCCGCACCGTCGCGCTGGGCGGCGAAGACAGCGCCGAAGAACGCCTCCGCAAAGCCACCTTGTCCTTCGCATCGGAAATCCGTGCCACCGAGGACGCCGCCGAAGCCGCCCGCGGCGAGCGCGTCCCGCTATCCGCCGCCGATTGGCGCAAGTACTGGCCGTAGACCCACCGACGCACTTCGCGACCGTCGCTATTCACGCAGATGCCCGATCGCGCGTGTGCACCGAGAAAGCGCCTGTGCGGTCGCTTTATGACGTACCACCGCTCTCGGCGAGGCCGCGCGGTCAGTGGTCGGAGGGTGCGGCGGACGCGTAGCGTTTGGGTACGGAGTCGGCTGTCGGGCGGCGGTGTGGATGCTTCGGCGCTGCCCGGGATCGGGAGGTGCCAGATGCTGAGTGTGTTTTCTTCGCCGGGGCATTATGTGCAGGGGCGGGATGCGACGGCGGCGCTCGGGGCGGAGATGACGCGGTTGGGAATCGGGGGGCCGGTGATGATTGTCGCGGGGGCGAGTGCGTACCGGTTGTTGGCGCAGACATGGCGGGACTCGCTTACCGAGGCGAAGATCGAGTATTCGGTGCAGCAATCCGGGGGTGAGTGCAGTCGCGCGGAGATCGCGCGGGTGACCGCGGCCGTGCAGGAAAGTGCGAGCACGGTGGTATTGGGCGCCGGTGGGGGCAAGGTACTCGATACGGCGCGCGCGGTGGCCGATGATCTGGAGCTGCCGATGATCAGCTGTCCTACGACGGCGTCCAGTGACGCGCCGTGCAGTGCGTTGTCGGTGATCTATACCGATGCTGGGGAATTCGAGGCCTATCAGCTGGTTCGGCGGAATCCGGCATTGGTGCTCGTCGATACGTCCGCCATCGCGCAGGCTCCCGCGCGGCTGCTCATCGCTGGTATGGGTGATGCGCTCGCGACCTGGTTCGAGGCGCGGACCTGCAGTGCCGCGCGGGTCCGGAATATGCGCGGCGGCGCGTCCACCCGCAGCGCTACCGCACTGGCCGAACTCTGCTACCAGACCCTGCTCGCCGACGGAACCCACGCCCTCGCCGCGGTCCGCAACCACACCGTCACCCCGGCGCTCGAGCGCATCGTCGAAGCCAACACCCTGCTCTCCGGCCTCGGCTTCGAATCCTCCGGCCTCGCCGCCGCCCACGCCATCCACAACGGCCTGACCGCCGCCCCGCAAACCCATCCATACCTACACGGCGAAAAGGTAGCCTTCGGCGTCCTCACCCAGCTGGTGCTGGAAGGCGCCCCCACCGCGGAGATTTCAACGGTCCTCGAATTCTGCACCTCGGTCGGCCTCCCGACCACCTTCGCCGAACTCGGCCTGACCGACCCCGACAACCGAACCCTGACCGCCATCGCCGAACGCGCTACCGCCGCCGGCGAAACCATCCACAACGAACCCTTCACCGTCGACACCCCCATGGTCCTTGACGCCCTCCGCACCGCCGACACCCTCGGCAGCTAGTGCCGCGTTCAGATTGCTTGCTGCGCTATCCGCCTCCGGCAGCTCGCTGAGCGTAGTGATATGGCAGCCGAATTCGCCGTGGCCGACCACCATTCGACTACGTTCGGCGAAACCCGCGGCCGAGCAGTGATCTCGGCATGTGAGCTGTGGTGGAGGGCATCGATTCCGTCGGTACCGTTCGGTGCGATGACACCGAACTCTCACCTACCCGCAAGCATGTCGTCACCGTGCGGAGGGAAGCCTGTCAATAGGTCTTCGCTATCCTGGCGATGGAACCCGAAGCCAATGGCGGGCGAATCCGCCGGGGAAGGACGTTCGGTTCGGTGCCCACCAGCAGAGTCGCGGAGCACCCGCGACCGAATCATGTGCTGTTCCATTTCAGCGATACCCATTTGATCGGCGACGGCGCGCTATACGGCGACGTGAACGCGGATCAGCGTCTTCGACAGTTGCTCGATCAGGCCGCGGCCAGCCGCATCCGCCCGACCGCGCTGGTCTTCACCGGTGACCTCACCGATCAGGGCGAGCCGGACGCATACGAGAAGCTCCGCGCCATCGTGGAACCGTTCGCGCGCCAATTGCGTGCGCCGATCGTGTGGGTCACCGGCAATCACGACGATCGCGGTGAATTGCGCCGAACGCTGCTCGGTGAGCGTCCATCGACGAAGCCGCTGGATCGGGTGCACATGATCGACGGCCTGCGCATCATCGCCCTGGACACCAGCGTCCCCGGCCACCACTACGGCGAAATCCGCGACGAACAGCTGGACTGGCTGCGATCGGTACTCGCCGAACCCGCCCCGTTCGGCACGATTCTGGCTATGCACCACCCGCCGGTGCCGTGCGTGCTCGATCTCGCGGTCACCGTCGAACTGCGCGACCAGCGCAGGCTGGCCGATGTGCTCGACGGCACCGATGTGCGCGCGATTCTTGCTGGGCACCTGCACTTTTCGACCAGCGCCACCTTCGCGGGCATCCCGGTCTCGGTCGCCTCGGCGACCTGTTACAGCCAGGATCTTGCCGTCGCCGAGGGCGGCCTACGCGGCCGCGACGGCGCACAGGCCTTCAACTACGTGCACATCTATCCGGACACCGTCGTCCACTCGGTGGTCCCGATCGATCGCGGCCCGACCGTCGGCTCCCCGTCCACTCCGGAAGAGGCGGCGCGAAAGCTGGCCGAGGAGGGCATCGTGATCCCGCCCGCCGCCCGCATTCCCCGGGTCATGCGGCGCCAGGCGCAGACTCAGGAAGATGACGAGGCCGTGCACTGACCCGTTCCCATGGCGCGCGGTCCGGGAAGTAGGCGGACAGAAATTCCGATACCGCCCGCACCCGATCGGCCTCCGTGACCTCCGGAAAACTGCCGTCGTTGAGGCAGAAGAAATCGACGTCACGATGGTCGGCGAGTCCGTCCAGCAGTGCGAGCCCGCGTTGACTCGTGGTGTCGACATACCGCATCCGCGCCATCTCCTGCGGCACCGCGCGCCCGGTGAGCATGGCGTAATAGTGGTACAGCGAGTTCGTCACCGAAATATCGGTGGCCGCACGGAATCTGCTCGACCTGGTCCGCGCGAAGTCGGCCGCGAATTCCTGCTCCATTTCGAGTAATACGCTGCGCCGCAAGGGAACCGGCGTGTGTTCCAGATGCCGGGTGATGACGTGTCCGAACCGTCCGGCCAGCAGTTCTCGATTCACCCGCGCCGCATTCTCGAAACCACTGCGTCGCTCGTTGTTCCGACCCGGTCCGATGCGGGTGCCCGCCTCGATGAACCGACTCACCCCGGCCGGGGTGAAGAACATCGACGGCCGCACCGGCCGGGCGAAGAACATATCGTCGTTCGAGTACAGGAAATGTTCGCTGAGCCCATCGATATGCTGCAGTTGGCATTCCACCGCATGGGAATTGAAGGTGGGCAGCCCGCTGGTATCGCTGAAGTGATCGACCGCGCGCACCACCGTCACCCGCGGATGCTCGTCGAGCCATTCCGGCACCGCGGAATCGGTCGCGATGAAGATCCGGCGGATCCACGGCGCATTCTTGTACACCGAGCGCAGTGCGTACTTCAGTTCGTCGATCTGGCGGATCCGAGCGTCCGCGTCATCGCCCTCACCGACCACGACCTGGGCCAGCATTCCCGCACGGCGCGCACGGAATTCGGGATCGGTGCCATCGACCCAGGAGAACACCAGATCGATATCGAAGCCGACATCGGTCGGCTGTGGGGCGAACATATCCGTCAGTGTCGGCCAATTGCGATCGAACAGTCGAACTTCGGTGCGTTCGACATCGGCGAGGTCGAAGACATTGCGGGTGAAGGCATTCGGCCGCGGGCATTCGACGGTGTCGCCGTGGTATTCCCACAGCTCCAGATCCACATAATGCGCCGGATCGGCATCGCGACTCAACCGAAAGACATTGTGCCGCACCTCGGCACACGTGAATCCCGCGGCCACGGCGGTGGCCGTCACCCGACGCACCATTTTCCGCTGCGCGGCATCCGCGGCCAGTGCCAGTCGATGTTCGACATCGCGGATCAGCAGGAACGGCACCTCCGCGGCCGCCAACTCACCGCGCAGATAACCCAGGTCGTCCAGCATCGCGGGCGAGACGACGAGATTGCCCGCCGTCGGCCACGCGACCATGTCGACCGCTCCGGAATCCATTGCCCCTATATCAACCATGTGTCTACTCCACGTCCGTATCTGTGCCGAAATGTCCCGTGGTACCGCGCTACACCCGAGCACCGCTGCGGACGACGCCGTCGGCGCCGTCCTCGGCTGCCGCGCCCGGCGCGGCCGAATTCAGAAATTCGGGACGATGCCGTAGTGGAGGAACGAAGTGATCAGCCGAGTCTCAGACGATCGGTACACCATGTCGTTCTCACCTCACTCACGGCCGGACGCCATCGCGTCTGCTTGGGGTAGTGCTCTCGGTACGGGCACGGCACAGCGGCCGAGCAGGACCGGTAGCAGCACGCCGGGCCGGACAGTCATCGGCCGGCGAAATGGAGAAGCACCTGCTGAACAGAGTGCTGTCAGAAATGATGCATCGTCTTGTGACGGCCCGTCAACCGGACAGTGCTGTGGTGTCCCGGACAGGTGGCTTGGCGGGATTGTCCCTTTGAAATGAGGGTAGCCTCACCGCATAATCCTCCAGGATCCGGCGCCGGGACGCTACGACGCCGTAGCGGTGTCCTGAGAGGTGGCTGAGAGCAGTTCGGACAAAGGTCGCAGCGTCAGCGAACAAGGGGCACAGCACCTTAGACTTGCAGGCAACGTGGCACAGCCCGCCGCGTTGCAGCGATCAAGAGGTGACGAACATGGCAGCCGGAGCGAGCCCCGTGCAACGTCAAGACCACTCTACGGCCGATCATCCCGAACTGGACGTGCTCCCGGAATGGCCTCAGGAGACGATCGCGGTGCTGGTCACCACCGATCCAGCGCCACATGCGATTCCGGTGTCTTGGCCGGTGCGTGCGGGTGATCGACGGATTCTGCTCAGCCTGAAATTCGATCGCGGTTCGCTGGCCCGCTTGCGCGAAAGGCCCGATGTCGCACTGCTGATTCTCGGCGGTGGCAATGTCGCGCTGTGCGCGCGCGGGCAGGCGCGGGTTGTCGCCGAGGAAATGCCCGGTGCGACAGACTATGTCGCGGTCCAGATCGATGTCGAAGTCATCGATGACCACCGGCAGTCGGCCTTCGCGGTGGCGCACGGAATCGAGCGCACCGTACTGGACGCGAGCGAATTGCATGCGCTCGAAGGGCGCGTGCAGACATTGCGCGCCTGGGCCGATATCCAGAACTGAACCGGCACAAGCAGTCCGGTACAGAGTAATAATCGTGATGAAAGGCGGCGCGAACGCGTCGAATGGAAGGGGATCATGAGCGTCACATTGGCCAAAGGCGGAAATGTCTCGCTGTCGAAGCAGGCCGCAAACCTCACCAAGGTTGCGGTCGGGCTCGGTTGGGATGTGCGAACGACCACCGGGGCCGATTACGACCTCGATGCGAGTGCGCTCGCCACCGGGCCGAATCAGCGCGTGCTGTCGGATCAGCACTTCGTGTTCTACAACAATCTGCGTTCGCCCGAGGGCACGATCGAACACACCGGTGACAATCTCACCGGTGAGGGCGAAGGCGATGACGAGGTGATCAATGTCGATCTGGCGGCGACGCCACCGACGATCACCAATATCTTCTTCCCGGTTTCCATTCACGATGCCGATGCGCGCGGGCAGTCGTTCGGTCAGATCCGCAACGCCTATATCCGCGTGGTCGATGCGACAACGGGCGCCGAGCTGGCCCGGTATGACCTCACCGAGGACGCGTCCACCGAGACCGCCATGGTGTTCGGGGAGTTGTACCGGTACGGCAACGAGTGGAAGTTCCGGGCCATCGGTCAGGGCTATGCCTCCGGGCTCGCGGGTATCGCCCGCGATTACGGCGTCAACGTCTGATGGGCGTGCGGGTGGTCGGGACCGGAACCGGCCGCCCGCTCCGCCTCGTACAGCGCGATCGCGGCGCGGGTCTTGCGCTTGATCGCCTGTAGCACATCGAGATCCGGTAAGTCCGCGAACTGCTCACCCAGTACTTCGGGCAGATCGGAGTAGTGCAGCACGCATTCATCGACGCCGAGGTTCGCACAGGCCGAGAGCAGGTCCGGATGCAGATAACCGGCGACCGCGGTTCGCACCCCCGCTGCGGCGGCCACCATGGTGACGCGCTCGATCGCGCGCAGCAGCGGCGGAACGGGACGAACCGGTCGCAGCGTGGCGCGGGATTGACCGAGCAGCAGCGAGGATAGATCGTTGCAGCCGATCACCACCCGTGACACCCCGGTGGTGACCACCCGGTCGACCTCGAGCAGCAGCGAGGGGATCTCGATCATGGTGGCGACCGGGCAGTCGCCGATCACGGCCCTGGTTTGCTCGATGGCCCACTGCAATTCGTCGACATAGGTGACGAAGGGGAAAAGCACGCCGATATCCGCGCCTTCGTCGCGCACCTGCGCAATGCCCTCGAGTTCGGCGACGAATGCGTCGGGAAAGCGACGCGCTCGGCGAATACCGCGCAGGCCGAGCAGTTTATGCGGCTCGTCGATGATCTCTTCGACGCCGTCGAGGATATTGCATTCGGCGGTATCGGCTTCCATGGTGCGATACCAGATCGTTGTTCCGCTGGTCCGCTTCGCAATATGGCGCAGGTACGGCACGAGGTAACCCGAAACCGATTCGGGCGTCGGATATTTCCCGGCGGCGCGGAACACGTACTCGCCGCGCACCATCCCGACCCCGTCGAAGTGGTCGAGCAGTTCAGCGGAGATCCGCTCACAACTCAATGCCAGGCTCTGCCGCATTCCCCGCACGCTATCAGGTTGCTGCACAACACTTTTCCGCCGCCCGTTAAGTCCGGATTTCACGAGGTCAGGAAGGCGTGGGTAGGGATTGTGGCAGCGGGTGGGGGCGGGTGGAGGCGGCGTTATCGAGCAGGGTGAAGTAACGGCGGAGCATGAGGACGGCCGTGCTGGCCAGGCCCGCGGTCAGCCCCCACCAGACGCCCGCGGCGCCGAGGCCGAGCGGGAAGGCCAGCAATAGGGCGGTGGGCAGGCCGACGAGCCAGTAGCCGACCAGGGAGAGGCGGAAGCCCGCCTTGGTTTCCTTCAGACCGCGCAGCAGGCCGGTGCCGATGTTCTGTGCGGCATCGAAGAATTGGAGCACGATGCCGATGAGCAGTAGTGACCGGGCCAGCTCCATCGTCGCGGTGTCGCTCGGTTCGAGGAACGGGTTCAGCACGAGCTTCGGCGCGGCGATATAGATCGCGCCGGTGACCGCGGCGACGATGCCCGCGTGCTGCAGCGCCAGCCAGGCCAACGCCCGGGCGTGGCCGAATTCGTCACGCGCGACGGTATGGCTGACCAGAATGGACGCGCCGTGCGACAGGCCGATCGCGACCTGGAAGACGATATAGATGATCTGGTAGACGACATTGTGCGCGGCCAGCGCGGCCGGTCCGATACTGCCCATCACCAGGGCGAGCACGGAGAACATGCCCGCCTCGGAACCGTAGGTGAGCGCGATCGGCGCGCCGAGTTTGAGCTCGGCCCAGATGGTCGGCATGTGCACCGGCCACGGACGCAGCGGCAGGGTGTTGCCGAGTGTCGCATCGGCGCGGACCATCGCGAAGAAGACGCCGAAGGTGATGAGGTGGACCAGTGTGGACGCGATGCCGATGCCGGTCAGTCCCAGTGCGGGCAGTCCGACCCAGCCGTGCATGAAGGTAAGGGCCAGTACCAGATTCAGCGCCACCGAGCCGAGGGTGACCAGCAGTAGCGCCTGCGGACGCTGCATGCCGACGGTGTACTGCCGCAGCACTTGGAACCACAGGCAGGGCAGCAGTCCGGGGGCGAGGGCGAGCATGAGCGGTCGCGCGTCGGCGAGCACGCCCGCGTCCTGACCGAGCCATTGCAGTGTCCAGCCCAGCCCGATCAGTACCGCGCCGCCGATGATTGCGGCGAACGTGGCGATCAGGAAACTCGACCGGACGATATCGCGGACCTCTCCGTCCGCGGACTCGCCGCGCTTATCCGCCGCGCTCACCGAGGACGCGATCTGATTCCCGGTCCCGGTGATCAGTCCGACGCACATGGTGCGAATCTGGTTGAACAGCACCATCGCCAGCCCGCCCGCGGCGACCTCGCGCACACCGAGCGTGCCCATGAGTGCGATATTGGTCGTGGAGACCGCGATCTGCGCGAGCTGGGTGAGGGCGATCGGTGCGGCCAGCGCGGTGAGCTGTCGGCCATCGGCCCGGAATGCGGACAGATTCACCATCGCAACTCCACGAGTCGCCCGAAACCGATCGGCATGAGTCCCATCCCAACTCGTCGCTGAGCAATTGAGTTAGGCAACCCTAACAAGGTGATCATTTCAGACGGGCGGGGTATCGCGCAATGGTGATCGAAAGCGCGGATATTCTTCATCGCGCCTCGACAAGTTGGCCGCGTCGGGCTGGAGCGTAGCGGTCGAGCATGGCGTGCACATCGCGTTCGGTGTCGGCGTCGAGCAGATCGCGCTCGCGCATCCACTCGTCGTCGAAGACCGTGTCGAGGTATTTCTCGCCGCCGTCGCAGACGATGGTGACCACGGTCGAGCCGGGCGGGAACTCCTCGAGCCGGGTGAGCGCGGCGTGTACCGAGCCGCCCGCGGAGCCGCCGATCATCAGGCCGAGTTCGGCCGCGACGGCGCGCGCGGTGGCGAAGGCCGCGATATCGGAGACCTTGACGCCCTCGTCCAGCAGCGAATAGTCGACGGCGGTGCCGATGGTGGCACCGGGCGGGGTGCCGGTGCCGGACTGCCAGTACGGTCCGCCCGGCCCGCCGAAGGCGATCGATCCGACGGGCTCCACACCGATCACCCGTGGCGTGCAACCGAGTTGGCGCAGTCGGGTCGCGGTGCCGAACAGTGAACCACCGGTGCCCACCGCGGAGAGCAGGATATCGACGCGCTCCACGTCCGCCAGCAATTCCTCGGCCACGGCGTAGTACCCGACCGCGTTCGCGTCGTTGTTGTGCTGTTCGGTGAAGTACGCATCGGACTGTCCGGCCGCCATTGCCTCGGCCAGGTCTTCCCGCGCCGAGGTGGCCAGGTTGTCGTCGCCCTCATCGGCGACGAATACCAATTCCGCACCCATTGCTCGCATCGCGCGCAGCTTGTCCTTACATGCGTGGTGATCGACCACCGCGGTGAAGCGATACCCACGTTCGGCGGCTACTACCGCGAGGCCGAGCCCGGTATTCCCGGATGTCGACTCGATAATATGCCCGCCATCGCTCAGCAAACCTCGACGCTCCGCATCGTCGATCATCGCGCGCGCCATCCTGATCTTGGCCGCACCCGTCGGATTGAACTGCTCGAGTTTGAGCAGCAGCCGGGTGCCGGTCGGGGTGGTCGCCAGTTCGAATAGTGGGGTGCGACCGATCAGATCCGTCACGCGCGTGACGATCGGCATGGAGGTCTCCTCGTTCGGGTCGTATGGGGTATTGGTCGAATGGGTGCCGGATTATCCGGCGTCGAGCGTCCAGCGGAGTCGATCGCCGGTGTCGTGCAGCACCACCTTGGGCGGAATCGGCAGTTCGTGAAACGCCGACTCGTTCGAATCCATTTGGTAGCCAGCGGTATTCGGGTAGATCAGCAGATCGCCGACGTCGGCTCGTCGCGGCAGCGGGATGCGCCGCCAGCTGAGCATGTCGGACTCCAGACAGCTGGCCGCGCCGACACAGGTCGGGGTGAGCTCGCCGGAGCGCGGCGGCCACAGTATCGGGTCGGGCAGGTATTCACTGTCGAACCACTGCTCGGACAAGCTCAGGCTGGTGCCGTCCACGGTGAGCAGTTGGTAGGGGTGACCGTCGGCGTGGCGGGTCTTGCTGCCCTGCACCCGGAAGACGCTGGATCCGGCGCGGTCGAGCAGTGCCCGGCCGGGTTCGATGGCGAGCCGGATATCGTTGTCGCGCAACCGTTCCGCGAGTGCGTTGTGTTCGAGGATGGCGCTGAGCATGGCCGGGCCCGGTGCCGGGAAGTGGTAGGGGTAGTACGAATCGAAGGACTTCCCCGCGTGGAACCACTTGCCGTTCGCGTGTTCGGTGAACTCCGACCAAGCGCTCGCGGACATGTAATCGACGCCGAATCCGCCGCCGATGGAGATGGTGGTGGCCGGATGCCCCAGTCTGCGGGCATCCAGGCAGCGGGTGATCAAGCCGTCGGCCTGTTCGGCGCGTGCGACTGCGTCGTAGCCGGAGAGGTGGAAGCTGAAGCCGTGCAGGCGGATCGATTCGTGGCCGACCGTGCCGGACGCGCCGATCACCGAGATCGCGCGGTCCAATTCCGCGGTGGTCATGCCGAATCGGCTCGCGGATCCGTTGGGCAGCACCCGAAGTAGTACGCGAGCCGCGGCGGCCGGGGTGGTGATCGCGGCCAACCTGTCGAGCTCGTCGAGGCTGTCCACGGCGATCAACGCGCGGTGTCGCACCGCCAGCCACAGCAGATCGTCGGATTTGGCGGGGCCGGTGACCATCAACTCGTCACCGCGAACACCCTGTGACAGTGCGGCATTCAGTTCGCCGATACTGGAAACATCGATGCCGGCGCCATATTCGGCGCAGGCACGTGCCACACATGCCGCCTTGTTGGCCTTCTTGCCGTAGTAGACAACGCCGTCCACACCCACCTGATCGAACGCACGCTGGAACGCGTTGATATTCAAGGCAACTCGTGACGGATACATCACATGGAACGGCCCGCCGATCGCAAAGGCGATATCGCCGAGCAGATTCGGATCGGCCAGCAGTCTGCGCTCCCAGTCATCGGTGCGCGCGGGCAGGGCGGGTGCGCAAATGCTCAGCAGTCCCCGCACTGCCGCCAGTACGGCGGGATCGGGGGCTGCGTCCGCACTCGGCGGATGGTCGCCGAGCTTGACCTTGTCGCGGGTCGAGCTGTCGTCGAACAGCAGCGTGCCGTCGGGTTCGGCGGTGCCGAGGTCGCGCACCTTCTTGTCGAATTCGACGGCGCCGATGTCTAGTCCCACAGGGGCACCTCCGTGCCGCGGCCTTCGGCAATGGCTCGGTCGGCGAGTGCGTGTGCCACCGCGATATCGGTCAGCACCAAACCGCTGTTGTAGACGAAGATCCGCTCGTCGTCGGAGCGGCGGGCGATCGCGCGGCGGCTCAGGATCTGCGGCAGTTCGGCGTCGACAGTGCGCAACCTGCCGTCGGGACCGGCCATATCGGTGCCGGTCAGCGCCATTTGCTCGGCGCTGGTCGCGATGACCCGATCGGCGTCGACCAACGTGGACGGCGCCAGGCCGTAGCCGACGAGCACAACGGTGGAACCCGGTGCGAGATCCTCGGATTCGATCGCGACCTCGGTACCCGGCCCCGCCGTCGCCAGCACCACATCGGCGGCCCCTGCGGCCGCTCGCGGATCCTCGACGGTTTCGAGTAATGCGTGCGGATTGTACGCGGCGAGGTAATCGCGCACCGCCGCCAGGCCTTCCGGATGGGTGCCGTAGAGCATCAGCTTGCGCAGCTGCGGATTGGCGGCGAGCAAGTGTGGCAGCGCATTTCGGCCCTGGGTGCCGGTGCCGATCAGCAGCACGCTCTCCGCGCCGCGGCGTGCGGTCTCGCGCACCAGCAGTGCCGAAACCGCAGGGGTGCGAAGTGCGCCGACCCGGGCGCAGTCCATCATGGCGATCGGCGCGCCGGTGCTGTCGTCATACAGCGTGATGGTCGTGTAGTAGCGCTTGGTACTGCGGTCGTGGCCGGGATCGAATTTGTAGGAGGTCTTCATCGCGACCACCCGGCGACGGCCGTCGCGCCCGAGCATGGCGTAGGCCACCGACCAGCCGTCCGGATTCGCGACGCTGAGTTTGCGCGGATTATCCGAATCACCCGCGGCGAAAGCGAGATACGCCTCCTCCACCGCGCGCACCACATCGGCGGGCGTGATGGGCACGTCCGCGAGATCGCTGCGGCTCAGCACACGCAGTGGTGTGCTCCGGTCACGAGTGCTCAACGGTTCCTCGATCATGTTGCGTCGTATCCAGCCTTACTGCGGTCCGGGTGGTAGCCCGGCCCGGTACACCGACGATCGCGAGCGGGTTGCTTGCCGCTCGGAACGGGGCGACGATCCGTTGCCCATAACCATTTTCGTCGGCCTCGGCGACCCGCCGCCGTCGTTCGGGCAGGCGGACATTGACGCGCTTGAGCCAGCGGTCGGTGCCGTCGTAGCGCGCGGTGAACGGTACTCGACCGTGTACGGCCACGTCATTGTCCACCAGCAATAGCTCGCCGGGGGTCAGTGCGGCGGTGACGCAGACGCGTTCGAGCTCCGCGGTGAGACGCGCGTACGCCAGCCGGAATTCGGTATCGGCATCGTCGAGCGGGGTGTATGCCGGATCGTAGCGAAGTGTCAAATCCGATGTGTCCTCGGCTGATTCGGCGCTCCACAGCGTCGGCAGCGGCGTTGCGGAGTAGCGCTCGTGACCGGTGCCGTAGGAGACGTCGGGCAGGATCGGCAGGGTCGGTGCGGCGAGTAGTCGGCGTTCGTCAGCGGAGAGCTCGGTCCGGCGCACCGAGGAGACGGTGGTGCCGACGCCGTCCGGATTGCGCAGACATGCCAGCATCAGCAGGTTGGCCCGATCCGGGTGGAAGGCGTCCTCGGTATGCGGGCTGAGCAGGATCTTGCTACTCGCACCGGATTGTTCGTGTTCGTGGCCGGGGGAGGGCACGATGTTGTTGACCAGCCGCCCGCCCTGCTGGCCTTGCCAGCCGAAGGGTTCACCCGCGCTGCGGGCGAGCAGCAGCATCGCGACATCGAGTTCGAATGAGCTTGCGCGGCGGTCGGATTCACCACTCCAGCGGGCCGCTTCGACCCAGCTCGGCGGGGTCGGGCCGAATTCGGCATCGCGCAAAGGCAATGTGCCGACAATGGTGGCACCCGCCGCGGTGGCGGGCGGTCGCATGGCGACGCGCACCGCATCGGGCAACTCGCCGACACGGGCATCGATTTGCTCGAGCAGTGCCGGATCGGTCAGCGTGCGCGCGATATCCGCGGTGCCATCGGGCCGGGAGTCGAGCGTGATGCATATCTCACGGGCGAGCGCGCGCACCGCATGTCCGGCGGTGGTCGGCAGCTCGCGCCGTTCGATATCCAGTGGGTGAAGCGTCTTACGTTCGGAGAGAACGCCTTTCACCAGGAATCCCTTCTTCGCATCGGGTCGAAAAGCGGGGTGTGACGATTCGATCTGCGAAGCTAGTGGGTCTTGCCGCGTTAAGCAAGGCTTACCTAAGCGAGTCTCTAAGATAGCACGTCTGCATGAGTTGGATCAGAGCTTGTGGCTAACTTGCGGCATCGACTTCGGGGTGGTGGCTGGATAGCCGTGCTGCGGCAAAACTCAACGCCCGGAACTCTATTAGGCTAGCCTGTCCTAGCTAGATTCGCTAGGGTTCGCCATCGCGCGGGTGACTCGTTGAGGTTCGAGGAAGGCAGCACCATGGAATGGAATCGACGACAGCTCCTGCGATCGGGACTCGGTGTCGGTGCGGTGCTGTTGGTCGCCGCATGTTCGGACGGCGGCAATTCGGATGGCCCGGCGCGGCGCGGCGGCACCCTGCGGGTCGGTGCGCTCGGCAGCGCGGCGCGCATCGAACGCGATCCGCATGCGAATCTCAGCAATGACAGCGACTTCCTCATCACCTCGCTGGTGTACGACGCGCTCACGGTACCCGGCGCGAACCCGAATGTTGCTGCGCGCCTTTCCAGTCGGTGGGAAACCGATGCGCAGCGGCGGCGTTGGAGTTTCACCATCGCCGACGGCGCGAGCTTCCACGACGGCACCCCGGTCACCTCCGAGGATGTGGTGTGGTCGCTGCGTCGGCTGCGCACCGTCGGCGGTGCGTCGAAAATGCCTGCCGCCGTGGAGGACATCACCGCGGACGGTCCGAACCGGGTGGTCATCGCGCTGCCCGAACCGAATTCCCAACTGCCGCTGCTGGTTCGGTTGATGACCTTCACGGTCAAGAAGGACACCACCGATTTCACCAAGGCCATCGGCACCGGGCCGTTCCGGTTGGAGTCCTATCAGGGTGGCAATGCCCGGCTGGTGCGCAACGATCGGTGGTACGGTCCGGCGCCACTGCTGGATGCCATCGAGGTCACCATGTTCGACAGCGTGACGGCACTGGGCAATGCGGTGCTCGGCGGGCAGATCGATCTGGCCTCGAATGTCGGTGCGATCGCGGGGCGGACCGCCGAGGGACGCGGTGATCTGCGGGTGGTGCGGCGCTCGAACGACACCATGGTCGGGGTCGCGATGCGGACCGCCGACGGACCGTTCGCCGATGCGCGGGTGCGCGAGGCCATTCGGCTCGGTGTCGATCGTAAGGCCTTGGTGAATCAGGTGCATTCGGGGTACGGCACGGTCGCGAACGACATTCTCGGTACCGGTGATCCGTTGTACGACAACACCATTGCCCAGCGGATCCGCGATGTGGACCGGGCGAAGACGCTGCTGCGCGATGCCGGATTCGATACCGCGCGCAGCTACCAGTTCCTCACCAAGGCCGAGGCGCCGGGCGAGGTCGAATCGGCAAAGGTGATCGCCACGCAACTGGCCGATATCGGGGTGCGCCTCGACGTCGTGACGCAGGAGTCGAATACCTTCTACGACCAGACCTGGCTGAAGGCGCCGCTGTACACGGTCTCCTGGGGCACCAACGACTCCACGCTGTTCTTCGCGACCAAGCTGATGTCCTCGACATCCAATCGCAACGAAACCGCCTTCAAGGACGCCGAATTCGATGCGGCCACCACGAAAGCCCTTGCCGCGCCGAGCGACTCGGAATACGCGTCGGCTTGCCGTGACGTGCAGCGGATCCAGTACGCCCGCGGCGGCTATCTGGTGTGGGGCATCGCCGATGGTATCGATATCGCGGCGTCCCGGGTGCGTGATGTGCCGACCCTCGGCGGCTTCGCCAGGGTGCAGCTGGAACGAGCCTGGCTCGCGGAGTGATCTCCCTCGCCCGACTCCTCATCCGGCGCGTCGTCCTGCTGGTCGCGCTGCTGGCGACGGTGTTCGCGGCCGTCGATCTGCTGCCGGGCAACGCCGCCCGCGCGGTACTCGGCCGCGACGCCACCGCGGAGCAGATCGCGGCGAAGGAACACCAGCTCGGCCTCGACCGTCCGCTGCCGGTGCGGTTCGCCGAGTGGATATCCGGTGTGGCGACCGGCGATTTCGGCCGCACCGCGCGCGGGCGATCGATCAATGAGCTACTGGCCGACAAGTTTCCGCCGACGCTGCTGCTCGGTGGGGTCGCCTTCCTGGTGACGGTGGTCGCGTCGCTGCTGCTCGGCGGCTGGTGGGCGGCGCGGCGCGGCCCGGCCACTCGGTTGCTGCAGCCGAGTACTACTGCGGCGGCGGCCATTCCGGAGTTCGTCATCGCGACCCTGTTGATCCTGGTGTTCTCCTTGGGTCTGGGTTGGTTGCCTGCCGTCACCATTACCGGGCGTTCCGGCTTCCCCGCGAGTCCGGCCATGCTGGTGCTGCCGGTACTCGCACTGGCGATACCGCAGACCGGCTGGAATACCCGGGTGGTGCGCGCCGCGCTACTCGATTCGGCGCGCTCGCCGCATGTGGAAACCGCGGTGCTGGACGGACTTTCGACCACCACGGTGCTGACCAGGCACGTGCTGCCGTTCGCGCTGCCGACGATTGTGGCGAGTTTCGCGACCACGGTCGGCATGCTGCTCGGCGGTGCGCTGGTGGTGGAGACCATCTTCAACTATCCGGGACTCGGTGCGGTGCTGGCGGGTTCGGTGGCCGATCGGGACACCTCCCTGATCGCCGCGGTGGTCGCACTGACCGGGATCGTCATCATGGCGATGCTGGCCATGGCGGACGGGATCCGCGCCTGGGCGCTGCGGGGTCGGATATGACAGGCGTGCAGCGGATTTCGAGGTCACAGGGGTCACGAGTGAAGCGATTGCTCACGGTATTGCCCGCGCTGATCGTGGTCGTCGCCGCTGTGCTCGGTCCGAGTGCGGCGACTCGGTCTGCGGAGGAGGCGGTGGGGATTCCGTTCGCGCGCCCGGATGCGGACACTTGGTTGGGCACGGATCGGCTCGGACGAGATGTGCTTGCTCAATTGCTCTATGGCGGTTGGGGTCTGCTGTTGCTGGCGGGCGTGATCGCGGTCGCGGTGACGGGGTTGTCGTGCGTGCTAGGCGCGATCGCGGCATTGCGTCCTCGGGTCGGTGCGATGATCGAGGGTGTCGCCGATTTCGCGATCCTGCTCCCGGCGGTGCTCGGTATCCTGCTGGTGCTGACGGCGTGGCCGGATGCGGGTGTCTACGGGCTTGTTGTGGTGGCTCTGCTCTTCGGAACTCCGTACTGCGCAAGAGTTTTCGCGGCGGCCGCTGCCGGAGTGGCGGCGAGCGGTTATGTCGAAGCCGCCCAAACCAGCGGTGAAACTCTGTCGCACTTGGTATTCCGTGAGGTGATTCCGAATCTGCGTGCGGTCTCGGCCACGCAACTCGGCCTTCGCTTCGTGGAAGGCGTGTATGTGGTCAGCACCGCATCGTTTCTGCAACTGCCGACCACACTCGGCGCGAGCAATTGGGCGGTCATGGTGCGCGAGAACTCCTCCGGCATGCTGCTCAACCCCTGGTCCGTGCTGGCGCCGAGTTTGGCGATCGCGGTGGTCGCGGTCAGCGTGAATCTCGCGGTCACGTCATTCGATCAGCGCCGTCCACGACGATGGGCCGTTCGCAGGACACGCGGTTCCGAGTCACCGGCCAGTGCGCTGTCGAATGCGTTGGAGGAGCAGGGATGAATGCGGCTGTCGTCGTCGATGCGCTGACCGTATGCGGATCGAATGGTCAGGAGTTGTTCGGTCCCACCAGCTTCAGCGTTGCGGCGGGTAAGGTCACCGCGCTGACCGGTCCGTCCGGGTCGGGCAAGACGACGTTGATGCGGGCGCTGCTCGGACATCTGCCGACGGGAGCGCGGCGATCCGCGGGTTCGGCCGTGGTGGCCGGACAAGACGTGTTCGCATTGAACCCCGGTGCGCTGCAGCGATTTCGACGTGAAAGCATCGCCTATGTCGGACAGGATCCCGGTTCGGCTCTCAATCCGTTGATGCGGGTGCGTTCTCTGCTCAACGAGGTTCGCCACCCTGCTGTCGCCGTGCCCGAAACTCTGGAACTGGTCGGTCTATCCGACGAGCACTTGCGACGTCGGCCCGGCGAACTTTCCGGTGGTCAGCAGCGTCGGGTGGCCCTCGCGCGTGCGCTGGTCCGGCATACCGGAATCCTTGTTCTCGACGAACCCCTGGCAGGGCTGCACGGTTCCCTCCGTACTGAAATAGCCCGTCTGCTCGCCGATATCGCGGCTCAGCGCTCGGCCGCAATCTTGCTGTCCGGGCACGACACCGCGACTATTCATGCGATCGCCGATGACGTTGTCGAGTTAGGGGTGGGGCATACCGATGTAATCGGCTGCACGGCTGTGTCGACTCGTTCGAGTGGGTCGCAATCGAACGGGAGCGCTGCGTCGATCATGGCGACGGCTCCGGCGATTCCGCTCGGCCGAGACGTCGACACCGCACGCGCGGCTTTGCGGCCTGACGAGGGGCGCGGGGCAGTAGCAGTGCGCTCCAGGACAATCGAGGTGGCTGCGGAACCCGTATTGCGTGCCCAGGGTATCGGTGCCTCGATCGACGGGCACGAGGTATTGGCGGACATCGACTTCGTACTGCCAGGCGGCGCGGCTCTGGCGATTGTCGGGGCGTCGGGAGCGGGAAAGACCACCCTCGCGCGGGTGGTTGCCGGGCTGCACCGGGAAGCGACCGGAGCACTCGAACTGCGAGGCGAATCGATCCCGGTTGGACCCGCTCGACGAGTTCGCAATGGCCGCAACGGTATTCAGCTGGTCACCCAGAACCCACGGTCGGCGCTCAACCCCCGTCGCACTGTCGCCCAGACCCTCGGCCGACCGCTGCGCCGACTCGGCGGAGTGCCGAAACGACAACTGGCGCAGCACATCACCGATCTACTCGACTCGGTCGAACTCGCACCGGATCTCGCCACCCGCTACCCGCACGAACTCTCCGGCGGCCAACGCCAGCGGGTGGCACTCGCCAGAGCGCTCGCCGCCGAACCAGCAGTGCTGGTCTGCGACGAGATCACCTCGGCCCTGGACCACAGCACCGCCGTCTCGATCATGACCCTGCTGGACCGCATCCGCGCCGAACACGACACCGTGCTACTCGTCATCACCCACGACATGACACTGGTCACCGGACACTGCTCCCGCGTCGTCGTCCTCGACCACGGACGCATTGTCGAATCCGGCTCGGCGACAGCGGTCCTCACCGCCCCGGCGCACACCGCGACCCGCGAACTCCTCGGCTAGAGCCGCGTCCGGATTGCTTGCTGCGCTATCCGCCTCCCGCGGCTCGCCGAGCGTAGTGATATGGCGGTCGAGTTCGGCGTTGGCGACCACCATTTGACCGAACCGCGGCCCGAGCAGTGATGCGGCAGAAGCTGTCTGGACACGGCTCTGGGCGTTTCCCGCGCACTACTTATGCGTGAAGCGCGGTAGTTCTGCGAGGACGAATTCGCGGCTGTGTTATCGGTGAGCTGCTCGGTAATCTCGGATCACGGGACGCATGACCACCGGGCATGCGGGGTCTGCAGGGGGAGGGATACATGATGCTGGGCTTGCCGCGACGCGTGCTTCGCGGGGGTGGTCGTTCGGATCTGGATGATGGAGGAATGCTCGCGAAGCTGACCGGCGTATTGGTCGCCGCAATGGTGGCCCTGGTACTCGCCGGTTGCGGTGCTGAACGCAATCTTCCGCCCATACCCGAAGGCATCCCGCCCGGCCCCGGTACGCCGCTCCCGCTGATCGACCTCGATGCACCCGGCCGAACGGCCGTGCAGTTACGCGACTGGGCCGACGAACAATCCGACAAACTCGGCATTCCGAGCGTCGCGCTGGAGGCGTACGGCTATGCCGCGGCGATCATGGGCCGGTCCAGGCCCGACTGCGGAATCGCCTGGACCACCCTTGCGGGGATCGCCAGTGTGGAAAGTAAGCACGGCACCCATCGCGGCTCGGAGGTCGACGCGGATGGCACCGTGCGCCCGCCGATCATCGGCATCCCGCTCGACGGTGCGCCGGGCGTGGCACTGGTGAAGGACACCGACGGCGGCAGGCTCGACGGCGATCCGGAGTTCGACAGGGCGCTCGGCCCATTGCAATTCATTCCGGAAACCTGGAAGCGCTGGGGTGTGGACGCCAATGGCGACGGCGTCGCGGATCCGCAGAATATCGATGACGCCGCGCTCACCGCGGCCCGCTATTTGTGCGTGAGCGGTGGCGATCTGACTACCGAGCACGGCTGGCAGCAGGCGCTATTGACCTACAACCAGTCGAATGCCTATTTATTGACCGTTCGCGATCGCGCCGCCGCATACAGCGTCGGGCGTCGGGCATGAGCATCGTTCGGCGGAAACAACAGGTGCACATCGCGACAGTGCGAAGCGATTCGTCGGAGTGCCGGTTACTGCGCAATCGGCGAGGACGCTAGGCTCGCAGACGCACGGCCCTACCCGTCAGACCTACCGTGCCAACAGCCGAAGGAGTGTCGTTTTCGTGGCCATCATCGAACAGGTCGGAGCTCGCGAGATCCTGGATTCTCGCGGAAACCCCACTGTCGAGGTCGAGATCGCCCTCGACGACGGCACCCTGACCAGGGCTGCCGTGCCCTCCGGTGCCTCCACCGGTGAGCACGAAGCCGTCGAACTGCGCGACGGCGGCGAGCGCTACGGCGGCAAAGGTGTGCAGAAGGCTGTCGAGGGTGTGCTCGACGAGGTCGCGCCCGCCGTCATCGGCCTGGACGCGGTCGAACAGCGCACCGTCGACCAGGTCCTGCTGGATCTGGACGGCACCCCCGACAAGTCCCGCCTCGGCGCGAACGCGCTGCTCGGTGTTTCGCTCGCGGTGGCCCGCGCCGCCGCCGAATCCTCGGGCCTCGAGTTGTTCCGCTACCTGGGTGGCCCGAACGCGCATGTGCTCCCGGTGCCGATGATGAACATCCTCAACGGCGGCGCGCACGCTGACAGCGGCGTCGACGTCCAGGAGTTCATGGTCGCCCCGATCGGCGCGACCACCTTCAAGGAGTCGCTGCGCTGGGGTGCCGAGGTGTACCACGCGCTCAAGTCGGTGCTGAAGTCCAAGGGCCTGTCCACCGGTCTCGGTGACGAGGGTGGTTTCGCGCCGTCCGTCGCGGGCACCAAGGAAGCGCTCGACCTGATCGGTGTCGCCATCGCCAAGACCGGCCTGAAGCTGGGCACCGATGTCGCGCTCGCGCTCGATGTCGCCGCCACCGAGTTCTACACCGGGGGCAGCGGTTACAAGTTCGAGGGCAGCGTCCGCTCGGCCGCCGATATGGCACAGTTCTACGCCGAACTGCTCGCCGCCTACCCGCTGGTCTCCATCGAGGATCCGCTGTCGGAGGACGACTGGGACGGTTGGGTCGCGCTGACCGATCAGATCGGCGACAAGGTGCAACTGGTCGGCGACGATCTGTTCGTCACCAACCCGGAGCGCTTGGAGGAGGGCATCACCAAGGGCGCGGCCAATGCGCTGCTGGTGAAGGTCAACCAGATCGGCACGCTCACCGAGACTCTGGATGCCGTCGAGCTCGCGCACCGCAACGGCTACAAGACGATGATGAGCCACCGTTCCGGTGAGACCGAGGACACCACCATCGCCGACCTGGCCGTCGCGGTCGGCAGCGGTCAGATCAAGACCGGTGCCCCGGCCCGCAGCGAGCGCGTCGCCAAGTACAACCAGCTGCTGCGCATCGAGGATGCGCTCGGCGATTCGGCACGGTACGCGGGTGACGTCGCGTTCCCGCGCTTCGCGTTCGAAGGCTAGTCAGCTAGGGGAGCGGTATGACAGAGCGACGTGCGCGTGGATCCAGTCCGGCCGGACGTGGGAACCGCCGCACGTCGCGCTCTGCCAGATCGCGCCCGGCCGCCGAATCGCCTGCGGCCGCACCGAAGCGGACGACCCGCAGGCGGTCCGAAGCCGCCGAGAAGGCCAAGCCGCAGAAGATAGGGCTGCGCTCCGGCGGTCACGAGGACAAGCACGATCGCACCATTCTCGGGCTGTCCACCGGTAAGGCGGTCATCCTGGCCATCGTCGTGTGCGCACTCGCGCTGACCTTGGCCGTGCCGCTGCGCACCTATTTCACCCAGCGCGCCGAGGCCGCGCACCTGGCGCAGGAGCGCATCGAACTCGAGGCCGACCTCGCCAAGCTGCGGGATCGCCGTGCGCAGCAACAGGATCCGGCCTATGTGCGTTCCGAGGCAAGGGACCGGCTGCGGCTGGTGATGCCGGGTGAGACGCCCTATATCGTCCAGGTACCCGGTATCGAAGCGCCCGCGCCGCCCCCCGCACCGACCCAGTCGAAGGCGCCCGAGCCCTGGTACACCGAACTGTGGCGCAGTATTTCGCAACCGCAGCAGGCCCCGGCGCCCGCGGCCGCACCCGCCGCGCCGCAGCCAGCACCGGAAGGACCCAGGTGACCGCACCGAACGACCGCGATCTCGAAATCATCGCCGAGCAGCTGGGACGCGAGCCGCGCGGCGTACTCGCCGTCGCCTACCGCACCCCGGACGGGTTGCCCGCGGTGGTCAAGACCGCGCCGCGGCTGCCCGACGGCACCCCCTTCCCGACCCTCTACTACCTGACCGATCCGCGCCTCACCGCAGAGGCGAGCAGGCAGGAATCCGCTGGTGTCATGCGGGAAATGACCGAACGCCTCGCCACCGACCCGAAATTGGCCGCCGCCTACCGCGCCGCCCACGAGAGCTATCTGGCCGAGCGCAATGAAATCGAATCGCTCGGTACCGATTTCACCGGCGGCGGCATGCCCGAACGAGTGAAATGCCTGCACGTCCTGATCGCCCACTCTCTCGCCAAGGGCCCGGGCGTCAACCCATTCGGCGACGAAGCGGTCGCCATGGCGGCCGACAGCGGCCTGCGCGGCACCGCAATCCCCGCCGACTGGCCGAAATACGAGCCGCCGCACGCTCCGACCGACGAGCAATGACATGAGCGCGGCGCTTGAATTGTCCACGGGCGCTATGGAGAACGTGCGCGCTGTGATCAATGCAGGCGCTGGAACGAGCATGGGTGCCGCGATGTGCGCAAGCGCTGAGGCGAGCCTGCGCCCTGAGATTGAGATGCGCACTGAGGCGAGCGCGGGCGCTACGGTGTGCGCGAGTGCTGGAAGGAGCGTGCGCGCTGGGGGGTGCGCTGGCGCGAGCACGGGCGCGGCCGCTGAGGCGAGCGCGGGCGCTACGGTGTGCGCGAGTGCTGGAAGGAGCGTGCGCGCTGGGGGGTGCGCTGGCGCGAGCACGGGCGCGGCCGCTGAGGCGAGCGCGGGCGCTACGGTGTGTGCGAGCGCTGGAAGGAGCGTGCGCTCCGGGGGGTGCGCGGGAGCGGCGGCGGTCGGCGTCGGTGCTCCAATGACCGGGCGCTCTGGTGAGCGCGCGTGGGAAATGGCGGGGGCAGATACGAGCGGAGCTGAGCGATGAGTGATCGGGTAGCGGCTGTCGATTGCGGGACGAATTCGATCCGACTATTGATCGCCGAGGTGCTGGGCGATGGGCGGTTGGCGGATCTGCATCGGGAGATGCGCATCGTGCGGCTGGGGCAGGGGGTGGATGCGACGGGGGCGCTGGCGCCGGAGGCGATCGAGCGCACCAGGGTTGCGCTCGCCGATTATGCCGCGCTGATGCGGGAGGCGGGGGTGAGTCGGGTGCGGATGGTCGCGACCTCCGCGACTCGCGATGCCGCGAACCGGGAGGACTTCTTCGCCATGGCCCGTGCCGAACTCGGCACCGTGGTGGCGGGTGCGGAGGCCGAGGTGATCACCGGGGACGAGGAGGCGCGACTGTCCTTCGCCGGTGCGGTCGGCGAATTGGCCAGCGAGGCAGGGCCTTTCGTTGTCGTCGATCTGGGCGGCGGCTCCACCGAGCTGGTCGTCGGCGACAGCGAGGGTGTGCGGGCCGCATTCTCCGCCGATATCGGCTGCGTCCGCATTACCGAACGGTGCCTGCCCGGCAATCCGCCGACCGCCGAACAGGTCGCCGCGGCACGGGAATTCGCCACCGAACGACTGGATGAGGCCTTCGCCAAGGTGCCCGTCGAGGGCGCGCACACCTGGGTCGGCGTCGCCGGCACCATGACCACGATCGCCGCCGTCGCTCTCGATCTGCCCGAATACGATTCGGAGCGCGTCCATCTCACCAGCCTCACCCTGGACCAGGTGCGCGAGGTCTGCGATCGCCTGATCGGCATGAACCACGACGAGCGCGCCGCCCTCGGCCCGATGCATCCCGGCCGCGTCGATGTGATCGGCGGCGGCGCCGTCATCACCGAGGTGCTCGCCTACGAACTGTCCCGCCGCGCCGACATTTCCGCCCTCATCGTCAGCGAACACGACATCCTCGACGGCATAGCCCTGTCCATCGCCTGACGCGCTATCGCGGCTGGGGATGCCGTCGACCTCGACGACGAAGGCGCCGAGGCAGCGCAGTCGTGGCATCGCGGCCGTCGCGACAGATTCACTACGTGACGATCGTCAGCCGCGACGACGAGATCGCGACCTTGTACGTCGACCTGCCGTCCGTCGGCCCCGATCGGGAACCGGTCACTGCACCTCGTCGAGCCCGGCCGCCCAGGTATTGCACGATGACGTCGAGGCACCGCGGTAACCGGATTCGACCCAGCGCCGACTGTTCACCCCGGTTCCGTGGGTCGGATCCTCCTCGGTATCGGATTGGATATCGATCAGATCCGCGGCCTCGGCCGGAGTCAGCATGCCGCCCGCCTGCGCTGCCGCCAGCATCACTCCGGCCAGGCACTGGGCCTGCAGTTCGATGCGGCGGCTGAGTTCCAGTCCCAGCGGCGACTTCTCGCCCGCGGTACCGATATCCCGATCGGCAGCGCGCAGGATGCCGGTGGAGGACTGCAGGTGGTGGCCGTATTCGTGCATCACTACGAACATCAGGTACTGCGCGAGTTGCGAGCCCCAACCTCGATGGATCGGATCGTCGGTCGGCCAGTACACACTGCCGCCGCAATAGAACGCGGGATCGGTGGACTGTACCTGTTTCGAGCAGCCGGTCGTCACGTCGTCGACCACCACGAGTTGCAGCGGCGCGAGGGTCATTCCGGCCGCGCGCAGGGCCGGATCCCAGGCCTTCGTCAAGCAGTCCAACTCGGACTGCACGAATTGCCGCTGGCCCGCCGCGCTCATCTCGATCGGCGGCAGTTGACACCGCAGCGCGGACAACCGCAACTCGGCGTGCAGCGTATTGGTCGTCAGCGCGGGTTCCCGCAGCGCACCCACGACGGGATCGGCATCCACCGCGGACACCGACGCGCATCCGCTGCCGAGCAGCGACACCAGCGCGCCGATCACGGCGAGCAGCAGCGCCGCATGGGCGCTCGAGCGCTTCATCAGGTTCCCCCGTCCGGCCAACAAACGAGGGTTCCCCGTCCAGCGAGGCGAACTTTACCGGGAAGTTGTCCGGTTTTCTTGTCGAGTGCCGTGGGTCACCGAGCGCGGCCGACAAATATTCGGTGTTGCCTTGAATTCGCTGACAAGGCGCGCGTTGCACGAGCACTTCCAAGATGGACGTACTGGTTGGTCAGTTGCTACCGCAGCAATTCGGATGCGTCCGGCCATATCGGTCGTGAGCAGGGAAACTTTATTCGGGATGCCGGAAATTCTCTGCCCATATGGGATCGTCTCAGCATGTCCGACGCAGCAATGGCGGAGCAACCAGTCCGGGAGCGCACCCTGCTCGGTCACCCCATCGGGTTGACCAACCTCTTCGGAGTCGAACTCTGGGAGCGCTTCTCGTTCTACGGAATGCTCACCATCCTCGGGTACTACCTGTACTACTCGACCACCGAGGGCGGACTGGGCCTATCGCAGAGCACCGGCGTCGGGATCGTCGGCGCGTACGGCGGGCTGGTGTATCTGTCCACGGTGCTCGGCGGGTGGATCGCGGACCGGTTGATCGGCATGGAGCGCACCGTCTTCTACGGGGGCGCCGTGGTCATGGCCGGGCATCTCGCGCTGGCGGTGCTGCCCGGACTGAGCGGTGTCGGAGTCGGCCTGGTGCTGGTCGCGCTCGGCAGCGGCGGATTGAAGGCCAATGCGTCCTCGCTGCTCGGCACCCTCTACCGGCCGGGTGATCCGCGCTTCGACGGCGGCTTCACGCTGTTCTATCTGGGCATCAACCTCGGCGCTTTCGTCGGCCCGCTGCTCACCGGTCTACTGCAACGGCATTGGGGCTTTCACTACGGCTTCGGCGCGGCCGCGGTCGGCATGGCGTTGGGTCTTACCCAGTACGTGGTGTTCCGGCGCAACCTCGGCACTGCGGGCAGGCATGTGCCCAATCCGTTGCCGCGCAACGCCGTTGGACCGGTCCTTGGCATCGTTGCCGGTGCGGCCATCGTGGTCGCGCTGGCATTGATCACCGGGCTGGTGAACCTGGACAACCTCTCCGAGGTCACCACCGGCGTCATCATCGCGGCCGCGCTCGCCTACTTCGTGCTCATGCTGACCAGCGCCAAGGTGACCCCGGTCGAGCGCAGCCGGGTCCGTGCCTTCATACCGCTGTTCATCGCGAACGCGGTTTTCTGGTCGCTGTTCCAACAGATCTTCACGGTGCTCGCGGTGTATTCCGATGAGCGGATGCGGTGGACCATCTTCGGCTGGACCGCACCGTCGAACTGGATCGGCTCGGTCGAGCCGGTGTGGATCATCTGCCTGTCGCCGCTGTTCGCGCTGATGTGGACCAAGCTCGGCAATCGCGCGCCGAGCACGCCGCGCAAATTCGCCCTCGGCGTCATCGGCATGGGCCTGGCGTTCTGGTTGTTCGTGCTGTTCTCGGGGAGCAGCGGCAAATCGGTACCGGCGCTGGCGGTACTGCTCATCATGGGCGCATTCGCGGTCTCCGAGCTGCTGCTGTCGCCGATCGGTCTCTCGGTCACCACGCAGTTGGCGCCCGAGGCGTTCCGTGCCCAGATGATGGCGCTGTACTTCTTCTCCGTTGGCATCGGAACCTCGATGTCCGGTACTTTGGCTCGGTTCTATGACGCGGACCACGAATTCGCGTACTTCGGCATCACCGGAGCGGTAGCGATCTGTGCCGGTCTGAGCGTCGTCGCACTCACACCATGGGTGAGCCGACATATGGCCGGTGTGCATTAGAGAAAACGACGGCGAACCCGTCGACGACAGCAAGGAGAAAGTGTTGGCGACCCCAGGTACTCGATGGGGCGGTCTGTTCCGCACCAAATCGGTCGAGCAGTCCATCCGGGACACCGACGAACCCGATTCGAAACTGCGCAAGGATCTGACGGCGTGGGACCTCACCGTCTTCGGTGTCGCCGTGGTCGTCGGTGCGGGCATCTTCACGCTCACCGCGCGGACCGCGGGCAATGTCGCCGGACCTTCCGTTTCGCTGGCCTTCGTCTTCGCCGCCATCGCCTGCGGGTTGACCGCCCTGTGCTACGCCGAATTCGCCTCGACGGTTCCGGTGGCGGGCAGTGCGTACACGTTCTCCTACGCCACCTTCGGTGAGCTCGTCGCCTGGATCATCGGCTGGGATCTGATTCTGGAGTTCGCGCTCGCCGTCTCGGTGGTCGCCAAGGGGTGGTCGCAGTACCTCGGTGAGGTGATGGGATCGCATTCGCCGATCGCGCATCTGGGGCCGATCGACTTCGATTGGGGCGCGGTCCTTCTCATCGCGGTACTCGGTGTGCTGCTGGCGGTCGGCACCAAGGTGTCCTCGCGGGTTTCGGCGGTGGCCGTTGCCATCAAGCTGAGCGTTATCGCGGTGGTGCTCGTTGTCGGCGCCACCTACTTCGACAAGTCGAACCTGACGCCCTATATTCCGCCGTCGCAGTCCGGCGCGGAGGGGGACGGGCTGCACCAGTCGCTGTTCTCCTACTTCACCGGCGCCGGACACAGCACCTTCGGCTGGTACGGGCTGCTCGCCGCGGCCAGTCTGGTGTTCTTCGCGTTCATCGGTTTCGATGTCGTGGCGACCACGGCGGAGGAGACGAAGAATCCGCAGCGCGCTGTGCCGCGCGGCATTATCGGCTCGCTGGTCATCGTCACCATTCTCTATGTCGCTGTATCGCTGATCCTCACCGGAATGGTGCCCTACTCCGCACTGTCGGGCGACAAAGCAACGCTCGCAACGGCTTTCGCGCAGCACGGCGCCACCTGGACCAAGAACATCATCTCCATCGGCGCGCTCGCCGGACTCACCACGGTCGTCATGGTGATGTTCCTCGGCCAGACCCGAGTGCTGTTCGCGATGTCGCGCGACGGACTGATGCCGCGTCAGCTCGCACACACCGGCAAGAACGGCACCCCGGTTCGGCTGACCATCGTGGTGGGCGTCGTCTGCGCCGCGCTCGCCGGTTTCGTGGATTTCGGCACCCTCGAAGAAATGGTCAATATCGGCACCCTCTTCGCGTTCGTCTTGGTCGCCATCGGGGTCCTCATCCTGCGCCGCACCCGCCCCGACCTCCCGCGCGGCTTCCGCGTCCCCTTGGTCCCGCTCATCCCCGTCCTGGCCGTACTCGCGTGCCTCTGGTTGATGCTCAACCTCTCGGTCGAAACCTGGCTGCGCTTCCTCGTCTGGATGGCCGTGGGGTTGGTCGTCTATTTCGCCTACGGCCGCCGCCACTCCGTCCTAGCCAACGCACCGGAAGCGAATTCCGCCGACGGCACCGCCCCGGTAGCCGCCAACGACCAGCTCACCTGACCGCAATGGCGGCATTACTCTGGCCACCACCGGAGATGCGCTAGCCTGCAGAACGGAATTCCGGTACGGCAGTACGAGTCGGTACGCTGACCGGGCGCCCCTATAGCCCAATTGGCAGAGGCAGCAGACTTAAAATCTGCAAAGTGTCGGTTCGAGTCCGACTGGGGGCACCAGCGAACGGTCGCGTTACTGCACTCGGAATCGTTCCATCTGCGACTCACGCAGGGTCAGGCCATGACCAGGCGCGGTCGGATCGGGGCGGATGACGCCCCCGTGGGGGTCGAGCGTCCCGTCGAAAGCCATCGATTCGATGCGCACGTGGTCGTGAAACCACTCCAGATGCCGAAGATTCGGGATCGCCGCCGCCGCGTGCGCGTGCAAATGCGGTGCGCAATGCCCCGACAACGGCAGGTTGTGGGCCGCGGCAACCGCCGCGACGCGCAACCACTCGCTGATGCCGCCGCAGCGCGATGCATCGGCTTGTAAGCAATCCACCGCCCCCGCCTGGCACATGCGCCGGAAATAGGCGAGATCACTCCCGTATTCGCCCGCCGCGACGTCGGCGGTCACCGCGTCGCGGACCTCGCGCAGCCCGTCGAGATCGTCGGAGGACACCGGCTCCTCGATCCACCGTACGTCCAGATCGGCGGCGCGCCGCAGCACGCGAATCGCTTGTTTGCGGCCGTAGGCGCCGTTGGCGTCGACGAAAAGTTCGGCGTCGCCGATGATCTCGCGGGTTCGGCGCATCCGATTCAGGTCCCGCTCGATGTTGCCACCCCACGACTCACCGATCTTGATCTTGACGCGCGGGATCTGTTGCCGATCGACCCAGTCGGTCAGTTGCTCACGCAACTGGTCGGCGTCATAGGTGGTGAAACCGCCGCTGCCGTAGACGGGTACCTCCGTGCGCACCGCGCCGAGCAAGCGGTGCAGCGCGAGATCGAGCAGCCGCGCCTTCAGATCCCACAGCGCCACATCCACCGCGGAGATCGCGTAGTCGACCACGCCGGGCCGGCCCGCGTTGCGGGTCTGGGTCACCATGCGGTCGAACACACCGGCCACGTTCATCGCGTCGGCACCGCGCGCGATCTCGGCGAGCTTGTCGATGACGAACCTGGCGCATACCGCCGGACCGTAGGTCCAGCCCAACCCGGTTCGTCCGCCGCCTTGCGCGCGCACTACCACCATCGTGGTCGAATCCCAGCTCAGCGTCCCGTCGGCCTCCGGCGCATCCGTGGGAATGGTGTAGGCGCAGGCCTCGATCCGCTCGACGGTGACATCGGCAACCGTGTTCGTACCCACCGCCACTCCTTCGCCTCGCCCCGGCCGTGTCCCTGCGGCGCGGATACCCGGGGAGCCTGCTCGCACACGTCACCACCGCCAGCGGCTGAATATCCTGTTTTCAGGCGCTCGATCCGAGGCGTCCTCAGCGTTTGTGCCATTCGATGATCGCGGCGACGATCTCATCGGCGGCGTCTTCCTGGATGTAGTGCCCGGCGCCGTTCAGCAGGACGGTTCGATGGTCCTCAAACTGTTCCTCCCATCGGCGGCGTTCGGGTGCGCGGAACGCGACGTCCTCGGTGCCCCACACCAGCAATGCCGGACGGTCGCGCACCGCAGCCAGCCCCCGCTCTACTTCGGCGAGAAATGCTCTGCTGCCGAGGATTTCGCGAGGGAACACGTGCACCGGCCGACGTGATCGCGGCGTCGGGAACGGACCACGGTAGGCATCCATCACCGCCGGTGCCAGTTTCTTGCGCCGGACACCCGCGGGAATGATCCGCTCGACGAAGAAGTTGCGGCGCAGGATCAGCCAGCCGCCGATCGGGCCACCCAAGAACCGGGAAAACGCCTGAGTGCCCGGATCGGACTTGGGCCAAGCCCAGGTGTTTCCGATCACGAAGGCGGCAAATCGGTCGGGGTGTCGGGTGGCAATGGCGAATCCGATCGGGCCACCCCAGTCCTGCACCAGCAGTGTCGCGTTACGCAGGTCGAGTCGGGTGATGAGTTGCTCGACCACATGGGCGTGCTCGGCTGGAGTGAATCCGTATCCGGGGGCTGCCTTGGAGAGCCCGAACCCGGGGTAGTCGACGGCGATACAGCGGAACCGGTCGCGCAGTCCGATGATCACGTCCCGGTAGAGGAACGACCAGGTCGGATTACCGTGCAGCATGATCAGCGGCGCTCCGCTGCCCTCGTCCAGGTAGTGCACCCGCGAACCGTCGATCTCATCGAAGTGGTCTGCGAACGGGTACAGGTCCGCTGGGATCCAGGCCGGTCTGGAGGGCGTGTCGGCCATCGCTCATCGTCTCCTGCCCTGTGGTCGGTTCGAGCAGAATTCTGCTCCGATTGAGATCGAGCTGGGTGCAATCCGTAACGGCATTGCAGCATGATGTGCGTCACCGCTGCCTCGAT
Organism: Nocardia sp. CA-135398; assembly: GCF_050955845.1. NCBI lineage: Bacteria > Bacillati > Actinomycetota > Actinomycetes > Mycobacteriales > Nocardiaceae > Nocardia > Nocardia sp. CA-135398. The sequence goes on from NZ_CP192084.1 coordinate 1,376,517, forward strand.
TTCGAGAACCGCACGCAGGCAAATACCTTCGCTGGATGTATCGGTCCGGCCTTCGGTCGGCGCCAGATGGGTGGTCAGAATCGGTGCGGCTATTCCCAGCGGTGACTCATCCCGCGGCGAAACGGAAATTTCGGTGAAAACGGAAATTTCGCAGCACGAATTCGGAAGCAGCTAACGCCTCCGGTGACCCCGAGGTCTCCAGAGCGCTTCAAACGTATGCGAAAGCAAATGTGGTGAATAGATAGCAATCCTCGCGCAGAGGAATCGCATCAGCGGGTCGGGGGCACGGATCTCCGCAGGATTCGATCGACCGGGGCTAGGGGGTTCGAAACAAGTCGCGCGGTTTGTTTGGGCGCCCGCTACCAGGCCGTGAGGGCGCTGGAAGCGTCGATAGCCTAACCCGGACATTCATGCTAGATATTAGCCACCCCTTTGCTATGCTACTGGTCTGCCCCTGCTCTGCGTGGTTTTTCAGCCTTCTAACCACGTTATCGCCGTCTCAAAGGCAGGGCAAGTGTCTGCGATATATTTGCCACGAGGTGCCGGATGGTGCCCAATCTTCGTGACTTCGGTCCCTGGGCTTGCGCTGCGGGTGGCCTCACGATGGCCGGATGGCCGAGACGTCCAACCGTCGGGAATGCTGCGGGTGCGTCGGCGAAAGCGGTGCCGATCGCCTCGCCCGCGCGTTCTCGAGCATGCGATCCAGTTGCCGTCACCATGTTGCGTAACTCCAACAAACTGATATCGGCAATTGAGCAGCAATATGACTGATCTTTCGAATGAGCGGTATCAGCGGAGGTCGAAATGGACCAATTCAAGCGCGGTATCGATGGCAGTCCGGACTCGTCGAAATCTTTGCAAACCGGCCCATTCAGTTCGTCATCGGTTCTTCCATTGACCGCGGCGCAGCGGGGCATCTGGTTTGCCCAGCATCTCGCGGAATCGTCGCCGATATCTGTGGCCCAATACGTCGAGATCGCAGGCGAGTTGGACACGGAATTGCTTGCCGAGGCATGCAGAACCGCTGATCGCGAGTTCGGATCCGGACATCTTCGGCTGACCGAGGTCGACGGAGAGCCGCGTCAGTTCATCGACGAAGAACATGGAGCTCAGGTGTCGGTCGTGGACTTGCGTCAGCACGCCGATCCGGTTGTGGCTGCGCACAAAATAATGGTTCAGGATTATTCTGCTCCGCTCGACCTGCTGAATGACCACCTCGTGACGAGCATTGTGTTCCAGGTCGGCGCGGACCATTTCCTGTGGTATCAGCGCGCCCACCATATCGCACTCGACGGATTTGCCGCGGTGACGATGCTGCACCGGATAACCGAGCTGTACAACGCTTGGGTGAAGTCCGAGGCAACGCCGCCGTGCGCGGCGCAGGACCTGGGGGCTGTCGTCGAGCAGGATCTGGCGTACCGGGGTTCGGCGCGTTTCGACAACGACCGCAGATACTGGATGGAGCACATGGCAGGCGCGCCTGCGGTTGTCAGCCTGGCCGGTCGCGTTGGCAAGCCCACCATTCATCCGACGCTGGTCGACACCGAGCTGCCGGACGACACCGCGCGACTGCTCCAAAGCGTCGCGCTCGAGCACGGCCCCAGCGTGACTTCGACCATCGTCGCGGCGTTCGCCGCCTATCTCGCTCGGATGACCGGAAGCGGTGAAGTATTGCTCAGCCTGCCGGTTTCGGGTCGGCACTCTGCCGTGCTGCGCCGTTCCGGGGGGATGGTGGCGAATGTGGTCCCGCTGCGCGTGCGGGTCGCCGGCCGCACCGTCGGTGAACTGATCGCCGCCGTGCTCAGCGAGTTGACCAGTGCGCTTCGGCGGCAGCGCTACCGCCAAGAGGACATATTCCGCGACATCGGGATTGCGCGCGACGAGGCGGCATCCTTCGGACCGACCGTGAACCTCATGATGATCGAGAACGAGGTTGTGCTGGGCAACACGACGGGCCGCCTGAACGTCCTCACCTCAGGGCCCACCGCTGATCTTTTCGTCAATATCTACCCGGGCGCGGGCAAGGACAGTACACGTATCGACTTCCAGGGGAATCCGAGCGCCTACAGTCCGGACGAGCTCGCCGGCCACCACCGCCGGTTCCTCATGTTTCTGCATGAGTTCCTCGCCGGGGGAGCGGGCTGCCCGGTCAGCAGACTGCCGCTGCTCGAAGTAGCGGAACGATCCGCGCTGCTGCCGGTGCGGGGGGCTAGCGGAGTCGGAACACGCCTGCTTCCGGTAATGCTGAGCGAGAGCGCGCGCCGGAATCCTCATGCGTGCGCGATCATCTCGGCCGGGCAGACGATGACCTATCGCGAGCTGGACACCAGATCGTCCCAGCTGGCACGCCATCTGATAGCTCTGGGGTGTGGGCCGGACACGGCGGTGGCGATCATGCTGCGACGCTCGGTCGAATCCGTCGTCGCGACGTGGGCGGTCGCGAAGTGTGGGGCCGCGTTTGTCCAGCTGGTCCCCGAGTATCCGTCGAAGCGCATCGACCACATGATCTCCGACAGCGGCGCGACAGTGGCGATCACGGTGGACGCCCTGCGCGGGCGGCTCCCGCAGGAGATACACCATCTGGTTCTCGACGACCCCGCGATCCGGTGGGAATCCGACATCGCGGACCGGCCGATTTCCGACGATGATCGTATCCGCCCACTGCGGCCGTCCAACGTCGCCTACATGACGTATACCTCGGGATCCACCGGAACGCCGAAAGGCGTCCAGGTCACCCACACCGGCCTCGCGAATCTCGTTGCCGACCGCGCCGCCGCGTACGGCATCGACACGACCTCTCGCGTGTCCTATGCCCTCTCGCCCAGTTTCGATGCCTCCCTGGAACAGTTTCTGACCTGCTTCGCGAGCGGATCCACGCTGGTGATCGTGCCGCCCGAGGTGACAGGAGGCGAACCGCTCACCCAGCTGCTGGCAGAAGAGCACGTGACCCACCTGACGCTGACGCCCACGATGCTGGCAACGGTGGACCCGCGTCCGGCGACCGACTTGCGGGTGGTCGTGGTCGGTGGCGACACATGTCCACCGCACGTCATCGAGCGGTGGACACCTTCGTTGTCCATGTACAACGAATACGGTCCGACCGAGACCACCGTGACCGCCGCCGGTGCCATGCTGAGGGCCGACCGCGCCCAGACGGTCGGTGGCCCCATCCGTGGCGTCTCGGCGATGGTGCTGGACCGGACGCTCCAACCCGTGCCCAAAGGCACTGCGGGCGAGTTATATCTGGCCGGGCCGGGACTGGCGCGCGGATACAGCCATCTGTCCGTCGAAACCGCCGCCCGGTTCGTCGCCGATCCATACGGCGACGCCGGAGAACGGATGTACCGCACCGGCGATATCGCGCGCTGGACCGGCGACGAGGCCGAGATGACGCTGGAATTATTGGGGCGCAGCGACTTCCAGATCAAAATCCGCGGCTACCGGATCGAACCGGCTGAAATCGACGCCGCGCTCACCGCACACGAGGACGTGGACCTTTCGGTCACCGTGCCGGTACAGAACAATGTCGGCGTCACCGTGCTGGCGTCCTATGTCGTCCCGGTCAGCGGCCATAGGGTCGATCCGCTCGAACTCCAGCGCTTCGCCCGTGCTTCGCTGCCGCCGCATATGGTCCCGGCGGTGATCCTCGCGTTGGACAGCCTCCCGGTGAATGCCTTCGGCAAGCTCGATCGCGGTGCTTTGCCAAAACCCGAATTCGGGATCGCGCCGGTCGGTCGGGCGCCCGCCTCGGATCGGGAAAAGACGGTCGCAAGGCTGTTCGCCGAGGTGCTCGGCGTGCCTCGGGCCGGGGCGGACGACAGCTTCTTCGCCCTCGGCGGCGACAGCATTCTGTCGATCCGGTTGGTGGCGCGGGCGAAGGCCGAAGGCCTGAGTTTCTCCACACGGGATGTGTTTGTGCACAAGACCGTCGCGGGGCTGGCGGCCACGGCGACCGAAGCTCGCGGAACCCCCGAGCTGGCCGAGTTGCCCGGTGCCGGGGTAGGGGCGATGCCCTTGTCGCCGATCATGCGCGCAATGCTCGATCGGGGTCATTACGACCGATTTGCTCAGGCCGCACTCGTGCACCTGCCGGAGGGAGCCGATCGAGCGGGTCTCATCCGCGTATTGGGCTCCCTGCTGGACCGCCACGACATGCTGCGCGCGGCGCTGCGCGATGGCGATTCGGTTGATCGGTACGTCGAGGTGCTCGATCGGGAAGCGGTCGACCCGGCAGCCGCACTCGTCGACGTTCGGCTCGATCGACGTGACGCCGCCGAAGTCGACCACCACCTGCAAAAGGCCGCGGATCGATTGGACCCGGGCAACGGTGTGCTCGTGCAGGCCGTCTGGATGCGGGATCGCGATGGATCGGCACCCGACCTGATGTGGCTGGTGATTCACCATCTCGCCATCGACGCGGTGTCGTGGCGCATCATCCTCGCCGACCTCGCACAGGCATGGTCGCTGGTTTCCGTTGGCGGCCAACCGCATTTCGGGCCGGTCACCACCTCGTTCCGGCGGTGGGTGCACGGTCTGGTCGAGCAGGCGCCAGACAGGCGGGCGGCGGAGCTCGGCCGGTGGAAAGGTGTACTCGAGCCTGGCGATCAGCTGCTCGGACTGCGCCGTCTGCTCCCGGATCGTGACGTCGGCGCCACCGCGGGCCGGGTACATCAGCGCATCCCGGCAGCGGTTGCCGAGGCGATTCTCACCACCATTCCGGACCGCTTCCACTGCAGTGCCAACGATCCGCTGCTGGCAGCCCTGGTGCTGGCGCTCGGTGAGTGGCGGCGCAGGCGCGGGACGACGGCGGCCGCCGGAGAGTTGATCTCGCTGGAGGGACACGGTCGCGAGGAGCTGGCCGTGCCCGGCGCCGATCTCAGCGCCACCGTGGGCTGGTTCACTACACGCTTCCCGGTCCGGATCGAATGGGAGAACATCGACCTCGACGATGCGCTGGCTGGCGGCCCCAGCGCGGGACTGGCGATAAAGCAGGTGAAGGAGCAGCTGCGCGCGGTGCCCGACAACGGCATCGGCTATGAAATGCTGCGCTGTCTCGACTCCCGGGGGAGTGCCGAGCTCGCAACTCTGCCCGAGCCCCAGATCAGTTTCAACTACCTCGGGCGGGTAGGTGTCGGTGAATACTCGGGGCCCTGGGCACCAACCACCGAATTCACCGCACTGACCGCGACGAGCGATCCGGCGATGGCGCTGGCCGCCGTGCTCGATATCAATGCGATCGCCGAGGAAGGTCGCGACGGGCTCGAACTCGACGCGACCTGGGAGTTCGCCTCGCAGGTTTTGGGTGGCGACGAGGTCGACGAACTCGCCGGGCTGTGGGCTGGCGCCCTTGGGGCACTTGCCGATCATGTCCGATCCGACACCACACCCGGCTTCACCCCCTCCGACTTCCCGCTCGCCGCGGTATCGCAGCACGAGATCGACAACTGGCTGCGGGAATACCCGTCGATGACCGATGTGTGGCCACTCACCGCCCTGCAGTCCGGGCTGCTATTCCACATGGTCTACGACCGGTGCGGCGACGACGCCTACATCGTGCAGGCGGCGCTGACGTTTGCCGGGCAGGTGGATGCGGAGCGGATGCGGCGGGCCGCGCAGGTGCTCATCGACCGGCACGACAGCCTGCGGACCGCATTCGTCGAAAGTGCGGATGGGCCACGTCAGGTCGTGTTGCGTGACGCCGGGGTCGATTGGGCCGAATCGAGTGTCACCGATATCAGCGATGTCGGCCAACAGGCCGAGACACTTCGGCGGCTCGCGACGGCGGCCGTGGCTCCATTCGACCCGGCCCGCCCGCCGCTGGTCCGTTTTCACCTCGTGCGCATCGGCGCCGATAGGTTCCAGTTGCTGGTCACCAACCACCACCTCGTGCTGGATGGCTGGTCGATGCCCCTGCTGATCCACGAATTGCTCGCGCTGTACACCTCCGGTGGCGATACCGCCGTGCTCGCGTCACCGCGTTCGTATCGGGAGTATCTGCAGTGGCTACAGGCTCAGGATCGCGATGCCGCCATCGCCGCGTGGCGGCAGATGCTCGCCGGAATCGACAGTCCGACGCGGGTCACGGGCGGGCCGGATCGGACGGTCACCGCGCACGTCGGTGAAATCGGCCTGAACATGGACGCCACGACCACCGCCGCGATCCTCGATCTGGGCCGCTCACACGGCATTACCGCCAACACGGTCGTGCAGGTGGCGTGGGCATTGCTGGTGGCCGCCCAGACCGGACGGTCGGACGTGGTGTTCGGCAATACACTGTCGCAGCGCCCGCCGCAGGTTCCGGATGTCGAGCGCATGGTCGGGCTCCTGGTCAACACGCTGCCTGTCCGCGTCCGGCTCGAACCCGACGAAACCGTCGGTGGCCTGCTCGCCCGTGTCCAATCCGAGCAAGCCGCAATGCTTGATCACCAGCACATCGGATTGGCGGATCTGCAACGGGCCACCGGTATCCCCGACATGTTCGACACCGCGATAGTGCTCGAGTCCTATCCGCTCGACCAGGAACTGTTGGCACGCAATCTCTCCGACGCCGGATTGCGGCTTGTCGCGATCGACGCCAACGACGCGACGCCGTATCCGTTGAGTCTGCAAGTGACCCCGCCGCGGCCGAGTCGCGACGTACGACCGGGTGCCGACGAGCCCAGCGCTTATACCGTGACACTGAAGTTCGCCACCGACCGATTCGATTCGGACGATGCCCGCAAACTGCTCGAGCGATTCGAGCTGCTGCTCAGCCAAATCGTCACCGATCCGGACCGGAAGATCGCCGCGATCTCCTCCTGCCGGGATGCCGAACGCGCGGAACTCCTTTCGGTCCGCGGTGAGGAGCCGGTCGCCGAGCTCGTGCTGCGCGATATCCTGTGGGCGACCGCGCGCAGGTATCCGGATGCCGTGGCTGTCCGGTGTGGTGACACCACGTGGACCTATCGTGACCTGGAGCGTCGCGCCGATGGGTTCGCTCGCCTGCTGGCCGCCCACGGTGCTCGCGCCGAGTCGATCGTCGCAGTTGCCGTTCCCCGTTCGGGCGAACTGGTCGTCGCGATCTGGGCGGTGGCGAAAGCAGGTGCCGCGTTCCTGCCATTGGATCCCGGCAATCCCGCCGCGCGGATCGGCGAGTTGTTGGCCGACTCGCGGATCGGTCTGGGCGTGACGACCAGCGCTGTGGCACAGCAGCTTCCGGATACCGTCGACTGGTTGCTGGTGGACGCTTCGGCTTCGGACGCCCACGGTGGTATATCTCGTCCGGCCGAGGCCGACCGGCTGTGGGCCGACAATGCGGCATACGCGATCTATACGTCCGGATCGACCGGCAAACCGAAGGCGGTCCACCTCAGCCATCGCGGTCTGGCCGATCTGGTCGCGGCGCAGGCCGACGCCTTCGGCGTGGGCCCGGATTCGCTGGTGTTGCAGGTCGCGTCGCCGGGATTCGACGCCTACCTGTCGGAGTTGCTGTTGGCGCACGGCAGTGGCGCCTGTCTCGTGGTGGCGCCACCGGAGGTGTACGCCGGGACCGATCTCGAGGAAATGATTCGGTCGCAACAGGTTTCGCACGCGATTCTCACACCGTCCGTGCTGAATACGATGGATCCGTCTCGGACACCATGGTTGACATCGCTGGCGGTCGTCGGCGAAGCGACCGGGCCGGACACCGTTGAGCGGTGGGGCCGCGGGCGACGGCTGATGAATCATTACGGACCGACCGAGTGCACGATCTGGGCGACACGGTCGGACGCCCTCGTGCCCGGCGAGCCGGTGACGATCGGTGGCCCGATCCGCGGTGCGTCGGTGCTGGTCCTGGACAGGTGGCTGCGACCGGTACCGGTCGGTGTCGCGGGCGAACTCTATATCGGTGGGCCCGGACTTGCCCGCGGTTACATCCATCGCCCAGGTGTGACCGCGACGCACTTCGTCGCGGATCCGCGATCCACCCGCGGCGAGCGGATCTACCGCACCGGTGATTCCGTGCGCTGGTTGCGCGGACCCGGCGGATTGGCGCTGGAATACCTGGGCCGTTGCGATGACCAGGTCAAGATTCACGGCCTGCGGATCGAGCCGGGGGAAATCGATGCCCACGTGGCCGGGCACCCGGACGTGGCGAGCGTCGCCACCGTCGCGGTGCAAGGCCCTGCCGGTGAGCCGATTCTGGTGTCCTATGTCGTCTGCGCGCCGGGCGCGGACGTGGATGTGGTGGCACTCGGCGACGATCTCGCGGGCAGGCTACCCCGGTATATGAATCCAGCGGCGATCGTGCGGCTCGAGGAGATGCCGCGCACGCCGACCGGCAAGATCGATCGGAAAGCATTGCGGCAGCGCGTCTTCGATTTCGACGCCGCGCCCGGCAGGCCGCCGTCGACGCATCCGGAGCAGGTCGTGGCACAACTCTTCGCCGATGTGCTCCATCTCGACACGGTATCCGCCGATAGCAACTTCTTCGCGCTCGGCGGGGACAGCATCGTCTCGATGCGGCTGGTGGCGCTGGCACGTTCCGCGGGTCTCACGCTCACGCCGCGAGATGTATTCGAAGGCAAGACAGTTGCCGCCATCGCCGCAATGGCGGGCAGTGATGCGGATGCGGTGGCAATCGAGGAAACCACTCGACGCCCGACGGCGGATTATCCGCTGGTCGCGCTCACCGAACAGGACATCGATCGGCTCGAACGGAAGTACCGCGGCCTATCCGACGTATGGCCGTTGTCGCCCACGCAATCCGGGATTCACTTCCACTCGGCATTCGAGCCGGATGCCGCGGACAACTACACCGTCCAGACGATGGTCGGAATTTCCGGTGCGGTCGACGGTGAGCGCCTGCGGCGTGCCGCTCAGGCCGTCGTCGACCGGCACGATATCCTGCGGGCCGCCATTGTGGAGACATCGGCAGGGCCGTGCCAGATCGTGCTGGACCATGCCGAAATCCCGTTCCAGGAGATCGATCTCGCTGGTTGCGATGCGGAAGTCGCCGCCGACCCGGAAGCCATTGCCGCAGCGGACGCGGCGGCCGGATTCGACCTATCGGCTCCTCCGCTTCTGCGCTTGACGCTGGTCCGGCTCGAGCCCGGGTCCTTCCGGCTGCTCGTCACGAATCATCACGTGATCCTGGATGGCTGGTCGATGCCGCTGCTGATGCGGGAGCTGCTCGACTACTACGGATCTCCCGGGCGTATCGACTCCGCCGGACCCGCTCCCTCCTACCGCGACTATCTGTCCTGGCTGGGTCGGCAGGACGGTGCCACATCCAAAGCGGCATGGGCGCAAGCCTTTTCGGATGTCGGCGCAGCCACCCGGGTGTCCCGCGAAGCCGCCGCGGCGGGCTCCGTATCCGCCGCCGAGGTCGGGGCCGAACTGACCGCGGCTCGTTTCGCAGAACTCCGTCGAGCCGCGGCGGAGGCGGCCGTCACCATCAATACGGCGGTCGCCGCGGCCTGGGCGCTGAATCTGCGCGTCCTGACCGGTGAGACCGACGTGATCTTCGGCTCCTCGGTGTCGGGCCGGCCACCGGAGTTGCCGCTGGTCGATCAGACGCTCGGCATGTTCCTGAATACGATTCCCGTGCGAGTCCCGCTCGCACCCACGATGACGGTGCGCGAGTTGCTGACCGGCATTCAGGCGGGGCACGCCCGCATGCTGGAGCATCACCATATCGGCCTGCCCGAGATTCACCGCAGCGTCGGCCTCCCCGAACTCTTCGACACCGCCATCACCTTCCAGTCGTTCCCTGTCGACCGGACGGCGTTGCAGCAACTCGTCGCTTCGGCAGGCCTGCGGATTGACGGGCTCAGCGGGGTGGACTCGACGCCGTACCCGCTGAGCCTGGTCGTGGAACCGAAGCAGTCCGAGCACGGCGAGGCACAGGGACTGCGGATCATTCTCCGGTTCCATGACCAGGTATTCGACACCGCCTCGGCGGGCCGCATCCTCGACCGCTTCGTCGAGTTGCTGTGCCGGATCGCCGCGAATCCCGATGTGCGGCTGGGTGAGCTGTCGCTCGACGAGGAACCAGGGCCGTCGTGGCCTATTTCGGGTGCGCAAGCCACGATTCCGGACACGCTGGACCGCATCCTCGCCGCTTCCGCCGCGGCCGAACCCGACGCGCTCGCCGTCCGGTGCGGTACCGCCGCCATGACGTACCGACAGCTCGACGAGCGATCTGCGCGGCTGGCTCGGGTCCTGCTGCGGCACGGCGCCCGGCGGGGACAGACCATCGCCTCCGTGCTTCCGCGATCCATGGCGGCGACGGTCGCCCTGTGGGCAGTGGCGAAGTCCGGTTCCGCATTCCTGCCGATCGATCCGACCCTGCCATCGGAGCGCATCGAATTTCTGCTGTCGGACTCGGAAACCGTGCTCGGGCTTACCGACACCTCCGCCAGGAAGCATCTGCCCGACGGCGTCGACTGGCTGATCCTCGACGAAGAGCAGACGCTCGGCGCCGTGGCCGCGGTCCCCGCCACGCCGATCACCGATGCCGAACGCGGCGGGCCGATTCTGCGGGCTCAGACCGCCTATGTGAGCTACACCTCCGGGTCGACCGGAACGCCGAAGGGCGTCGTCGTCAGCCATCGCGGCCTGACCGATATCGTGGCGGCGCAGCGGCGAATACTCGGCGTCGACCTGATGTCGGTGGTACTGCAGGTGGCCTCGCCCAGCTTCGACGCCTCGATATTCGAGTTGTTGATGGCGCACGGCTCGGGCGGGTGCCTGGTCATATCGCCCGCCGATGTCTACGCGGGCCCTGAGCTGGCGGATCTGCTCGTGCGCGAGCGCATTTCGCATGCCGTGCTGACCCCGTCGGCGCTGGCGACAGTCCCGTACGGCGGTCTCGACGGGCTGCGTGTGTTGGCAACGGCCGGTGAGCCGGTCGGGCCGGAACTGGTCGATCGGTGGGCGCCGCGGCGCACCATGGTCAATCTCTACGGGCCTAGTGAAAGCACTATCTGGGCTACCGCAAGTGATGCACTGGCGCCGGGTGCCGCGATAACGATCGGCAGGCCGGTCGGCCCCGTCGCGGCCGTGGTGCTGGATACCTGGTTGCGGCCCGTGCCATACGGTGTCGCGGGCGAGCTGTACCTGTTCGGCGCCGGACTGGCCGATGGCTACATCACCAGAATGGGGTTGACCGCGGCTCGGTTTGTCGCGTGCCCGATCGGGGAGCCGGGTGCGCGCATGTACGGCACCGGTGACATAGTGCGCCGCGGCGCCGATGGTGAGCTGGAGTTCTTGGGGCGTAACGATTTTCAGGTGAAGGTGCGCGGCACCAGGATCGAGCTGGGGGAGATCGACGCGGTACTGGGTGCGCGTGCGGACGTGGCATATGCGGTCACTGTGCCGCGCCGCGATGTTGGACGACCGGTGCTGCTGGTGTCCTATGTCGTGCCCGCGACAGGGGCGGACGTATCGGGCGCGCAGTTGCGTGCGGCGCTGGCCGAGGCGTTGCCCCGGGTCATGGTGCCGTCCGCGGTGATCGTGCTGGATGAGGTACCGCTGACCGCCAACGGGAAGCTGGATCGCGAGCGGTTGCCCGAACCGGTTGCCGTCGCGCACGAATTCCGTGCGCCGTCGCCGGGCCTGGAACAATTGGTCGCGCGGACATTCGAGCAGGTACTCGACGTGGATCAGGTGGGAGTCGACGACGACTTCTTCGCGCTCGGCGGCGATTCGCTGAGCGCGTCGCTGGTGGTGGCGCGCCTAGGTGCGGCCCTGGACGTGCGCGTCCCGGTGCGGTCGGTATTCGAGGCGCCGACCGTCGGCGGATTGGCAGCGCGCGCAGCGACACTCACTGGTGGAGGCCAGTTGCCCCTGCTGGCCGGAACGCACCCCGACCCCATGCCGCTGTCGCTGGCACAGCAGCGGATGTGGTTCCTGAACCGGTTCGATCCGGACTCGCCGGCATACAACATCCCGGTGCTGCTGCGGTTGTCGGGACGGTTGAACGCCGCGGCGCTGGCGGCCGCACTCGCGGATGTGATGGCACGTCACGAGGTACTGCGGACTATATATCCGGAAGTCGACGGTGAGCCAAGGCAGGTCGTTCTGGACGAGCCCGCGCTGCCGGTGGATTCGGTACGAGTGCCGGTGGATTCGGTCCCCGATGTGGTGGGCGAGTTCGTACGGCGCGGATTCGATCTGACCGCGCGGGTGTCGATCCGAGTGGGATTGTTCGAACTCGACAGCGCCACAGGAGAATTCCTGCTGGCGCTGGTGGTTCATCACATCGCAGCCGATGGTCAGTCGATGGGGCCGTTGGCTCGTGACGTCATGGCAGCGTATGCCGCGCGACTGGCCGGGCATCCGCCGGAATGGGAACCGCTCACGGTGCAGTACGCGGATTTCGCGTGGTGGCAACGGCAGATGCTGGGTGCCGCGGACGATCCGGCGTCGTTGCTTTCCACGCAGCTGGAGTTCTGGCGCTCGACGCTCGCGGGCGCACCGGATCGGCTGGAACTACCGGCGGACCGACCACGCCCGGCCGTCGCATCGCTGTCGGGAGGCCGGGTACCGGTGCGGATCGATGCGCGGCTGCACGAGCGGCTGCTCGCGTTGGCACGGTCGCGGGGTTCGTCGCTGTTCATGGTGATGCATGCGGCGCTGGCAACGGTTTTGGGGCGACTCAGCGGCAGCGATGACGTAGTGATCGGCACCCCGGTCGCGGGGCGCGGAGTGCCCGGGCTCGACGATCTGGTGGGAATGTTCGTGAACACCCTCGCATTGCGGACCCGGGTGGATACCGGCGAGCCGTTCGCCGAGTTGCTGATGCGCACCCGGGAGACGGACCTGCTGGCATTCGAGCACGCGGACGTGCCGTTCGAGCGGGTCGTGCAGGAGCTGAACCCGGAGCGGTCGGCGGCGCGGCATCCGTTGTTCCAGGTGGCACTGGCGTTCCAGAACGTGTCGACGGTCGATGTGGTCCTGCCCGACGTCCGGATTTCCTTTGCGGAGGTGGATACCGGGGCGAGCCAGTTCGACCTGCAACTGGTGCTGTCCGAGGCCTCCGGCAATGCGGGTGTGGCGCAAGGTATCTCGGGAACGATGAGCTATGCGCGGGAGCTGTTCGACGAGGCGACCGCGGTGGCGATTGTCCGGCGGCTGGTGCGGGTGCTGGCAGCCGTCGCCGACGATCCGACCGTAGTGATCGGGGATATCGACTGGCTGGAAGCCGACGAGCGCTCGGCCCTCACGTCGCGGCTGGGGACACACCCCGTGGCCGTGCTGGAGCCGTGCGCATTGCTGCCGGAGGTGTTCGCCTCGGCCGTCCGGGACAACGGCGACGGCATCGCAGTCATCGCGGGCGATGCCAGTTTGTCGTATGCGCAGCTGGACGAGCAGTCGAGCCGACTGGCCAGGATACTGATCCGCCGTGGCGCCGGACCGGAGAATTCGGTGCTGGTGGCGGCAGCGCGGTCAATGGAGTCCGTCGTCGCGTGGTGGGCGGTGGTCAAGACGGGGGCGGCATACGTACCGGTCGACTCCGGCTATCCCGCGGGTCGGATCGCGCAGATGGTGTCGGATTCGGGTGCGACGCTGGGGGTTACGGTGTCGTCGGCGCGTGCGCAGGTGCCCGATTCGGTTGACTGGATCGTGCTCGACGATTCGGCCGTCGTCGCGCAGATCGACGCATCGGCGGGCGGCCCGATCGGCGATGACGAGCGGCCGCGGCCGCTGCGGGCCTCGGATGTCGCCTATGTGGTCTTCACCTCCGGATCCACCGGCGTGCCGAAGGGCGTCGCCGTCACACATTCCGGCATCGCAGACTTCGTCGCGGGGCGGCGTGCCGACCGCGAACTCCGGCACACGTCCAGGGTGTTGCATTTCGCGTCGCCGTCGTTCGACGCCGCACTGATGGAGATCCTGATCGCGGTCAGCCGGGCCGCCACGCTGGTCGTGGCGCCGAAGGGGGTCTACGGCGGTGGTGAGCTGGCCGAGCTCCTGCGCGTGCATCGGGTCACCCACGCCTTCCTGACCCCGGCCGCACTCGCGTCGGTGGATCCGGCCGGGCTGGACGACCTGCGGCTGGTGATGTCCGGTGGTGAGGAGGTCCCCGCGGATCTGGTGCGCCGCTGGGCGGGCACCGACCTCGCCGCCGCCCGGAAGTTCCAAGTGCTGTACGGGCCGACCGAGGTCACGATGATCGCCACGGCGACGGGTGCGCTGCGGCCGGATGACCGGCCGACGATCGGTGCCCCGCTGCCGGGGATACAGGCGCTGGTCCTGGATGCCCGGTTGCAGCCGGTACCGGTAGGGGTAGCCGGAGAGCTGTATCTGGCGGGTCCGGCGCTGGCGCGCGGGTACCTGAATATGGCGGCGACGAATGCCGCGCGGTTCGTGGCGCACCCGTTCGGCGAACCGGGACGTCGCATGTACCGCACGGGAGATATGGTGCGCTGGAATGCCGACGGTGCCCTGGAGTTCCTGGGGCGCAATGATTTCCAGGTGAAGATCCGCGGTTACCGGGTCGAGCTCGGCGAGATCGACGCGGTGCTGAGTGCGCGGGCGGATGTGGCATACGCGGTCACCGTGGCGCGGCGGGACGGCACTGGTCCGATGCTGCTGGTGTCCTATGCGGTGCCCGAAACCGGGGCGGTGCTGTCGGGCGATCAATTGCGGGCCGCTTTGGCCGAGGTGCTGCCGTCGTACCTGGTGCCCGCCGCAGTGATGATCCTGGACGCGATCCCGCTATCGCCGAACGGAAAGCTCGACCGTGCGGCCCTGCCTGCCCCCGTCGTCCGGGCCAAGCGATTCCGGGCCCCGGCGTCACCGGTGGAGGAAATAGTGGCTGGCGTATTCGCCGATGTCCTCGGCATCGACGGTCCGGTGGGCGCCGATGACGATTTCTTCGAACTGGGTGGCAATAGCCTGGTGGCCACTCGGGTAGTCGCGCGGGTGGGTGCCGCGCTCGATGCGACGATCCCGGTGTCGAGGATTTTCGAGGCGCCGACCGTCGCGCGGTTGGCCGCGCGTGCCGAATCGCAGGCCGACACCGGTCGGGTGGCGCTGACCGCACAGCCACGGCCGCAGCGAATTCCCCTGTCGTACGCACAGCAGCGAATGTGGTTCCTCAACCAGCTCGAGCCAGGCTCGGCCGCCTACAGCATTCCGATCGTGCTGCGGCTGTCCGGAAAGCTGAATCTCGACGCGCTGCGCGCGGCCGTCGAGCAGGTGCTGGACCGGCACCAGGTATTGCGGACCATATACCCGTACGCCGAGGGTGAGCCGTCGCAGGTCGTCCTTTCCGCGGCCGAGGTCATCGCGCCGGTGACCGCGACCTCGGTCGCGGAACCGGAGCTGGCCGATTCGTTGTCGGCGTTCATGTCGAGGGTGTTCGATGTGACGGTCGAGGCGCCGGTGCGGGTGCGGTTGTTCGAGCTCGGGCACAACGAGTGGGTTCTGGCCGTGGCGGTGCACCACATTTCCTGCGACGGCTCGTCGCTGGGTCCGCTGGCCAGGGACATGATGATCGCGTACGCGGCACACCTGCTCGGGGAGCCACCGAGCTGGCCGCCGCTGCCGGTGCAGTACGCCGACTACGCGATCTGGCAGCGGACGGTGCTGGGGACCGAAGACGATCCGGAATCGCTGCTACGCGCCCAGATCGATTACTGGACACTCGAATTGGCGGACCTGCCGGTGTTGCTCGAACTGCCGACCGACCGGCCGCGTCCGCCCGAACAGACCTATGCGGGCGCGCGCGTGCCGATAACCATCGATGCCGATCTGCACGCGGGATTGCTACAGATCGCGCGAGCACACAACACGACGCTGTTCATGGTTTTCCACGCTGCGCTGGCGGCCACGCTGGCCCGGGTGTCCGGTACCGACGATATAGCGATCGGCAGTCCCTATGCCGGACGCGGCGAGCCCGAACTCGACAATCTGGTCGGAATGTTCGTCAACACCCTGGTGCTGCGGACCCGGTTGACCCAGGGAATGACTTTCACTCAGCTGCTAGAGCAGGTGCGCGCGACCGATCTGGCCGCGTTCGGGCACGCCGATGTGCCGTTCGAGCGGCTCGTGCAGGAGCTGAACCCGGTGCGGTCGCACGCCCACCATCCACTGTTCCAGGTGATGCTGGCATTCCAGAACGTCGGCCGGGCCCAGTTCGAACTGCCGGGCCTCTCGGTGTCGGCCATGACGGCCGACACCGACACCGCACTGTTCGATCTGCAGATCGCGGTGTCGGATTCCTACGACCACACCGGTGCCCCCGCCGGAATCGGCGGCGCGGCGACCTACGCAAGCGACCTCTTCGACGCGACGACGGTGACCGCGATCGTCGATCGCCTGCTGCGGCTGCTCGGCGCGCTGGTCACCGATCCGACACAGCCGGTGCACGAGGTGGATCTACTCGGCGTCGATGAACGGAAAGCCGTTCTGACGCAGTGGAATTCAACCGACCGCAGGCTCCCTCCCGACGAGACCCTCGCCTCGGTCTTCGCCCACTCCGTGCTGGTGCACGCGGACCGCCCGGCGGTGATTTCCGGCGATTTGTCGCTGACCTATGCGGAATTCGCGTCTCGCGTATTCCGGTTGGCGCGGTGGTTGATCTCCCGCGGCGTTGGTCCGGAGTCGTTGGTGGCGCTGCGGATGAGGCGTTCGCTGAACCAGGTCACCGCCATATACGCGGTGCACGCCGCGGGCGGCGCGTATGTGCCGGTCGATCCGGACCTTCCGGCCGACCGCATCGCGTACATGCTCTCGATTGCCGAACCGGTGCTGGAGCTGTCGTCTCTCGATGGGCTGGAGCTGTCCGGATTCGATGACGCGCCGGTCACCGACACCGATCGGCTCGCGCCGCTGCGTCCGCACAACCTCGCGTACGTACTCTTCACTTCGGGGTCGACGGGTCGACCGAAAGGTGTTGCGGTATCGCATGGTTCGGTGGTGAACCAGGTGCGGTGGGTCAACGAGACCTACGCGCTGCTGCCGAATGACGTAGTGCCGCAGAAGTCACCCGCGACATTCGACATGTCGGTGTGGGAGCTGTTTGCGACACTCGCAGCGGGGGCGCGGCTGGTGATCGCGCGAGCCGACGGGCATTTCGACCCGGCCTATCTCGCCGAAACCATTGCCACCCAGCGGGTCACGATGACCGCGTTCGTGCCGTCGATGCTGGCGGTATTCGCGGACGCGGTACCCGCGGAATCCCTGGCATCGGTGCGGACGCTGCTGGTGGGTGGTGAGGCATTCGGACCCGATGTGCTGGCCACGGTGCGGCGAACAGTGCCCGGGGCCGAGTTGCACAATCTGTACGGGCCGACCGAGTTCACCGTGTGCGCGACCGCGCATCGGGTGACCGAGGCCGACAGCGGGAGCATGCCGATGGGCACACCGGTATGGAATGCGCGGGCATACGTACTCGACAACCGGTTACATCCGGTACCGCCCGGTGTTGCCGGGGAGCTGTACTTGGCGGGTGCCCAGCTCGCGCGCGGCTATCAGTCACGTCCTGGCCTCACCGCGGAGCGGTTCGTGCCGGATCCGTACGGTGACGGCCGACGCTTGTACCGCACCGGCGACTTGGTGCGCTGGCGCCGCACCGGCGAATTGGAATACCTGGGCCGCACCGATTTCCAGGTGAAGCTGCGCGGCCTGCGTATCGAACTCGGTGAAATCGAGGCAGTACTCGCCGAACACCCGAGCGTCGCGCGGGCATTCGCCGTGGTGCGTCCCACCGGTGCGGTGGACCACCTCGTCGGCTACGTGGTACCCACTGCGGGCGCCATCATCGACACCGCCGCGGTCTTGGCGTACGCGGCGGCCGAACTGCCCGACTACATGGTGCCCACCACGGTGATGGTGCTGGACGCGGTACCCCTCACCGCGTCGGGAAAGCTGGACCGCACCCGGCTGCCGGAGCCGGTGCTCGCAGTAGGGGAGTTCAGGCAGCCCGCGTCGTGGCTGGAAGGGGAGGTCGCACGGGCCTTCGGAGCGGTGCTCGGCGTGGATCGGGTTGGCGCCGATGACGACTTCTACGCCTTGGGTGGTAACTCGCTGAAGTCGGTGCAAGTGGTGAGCGAGTTGCGCAGAGAACTCGACTACGAGATTCCGATCAGCTGGATGTTGTCCGATCCCTGCCCGGCCGACCTGGCCAAGCGGATCGAATCCGGAATGCGCTCGGGTCCCGTCGTCGATCGGACCGATGACGGCTTCGACGTGCTGTTGCCGATCCGGACCGGCGGTGAGCGAGCACCACTGTTCTGTATCCATCCGGCCGTCGGCCTGTCGTGGTGTTACCGCACACTCGACCGGTATCTCTCCGACGGCCGACCGATCTACGGCCTCCAGGCGCCCCAAATCGGCGGCGAGGTCCCCGGTCCGACGTCGATCGAAGAAATGGCCGAACGCTACTTCGACGAGATTCGGGCGGTTCAGCCGCACGGCCCCTATCACCTGCTCGGCTGGTCGCTGGGTGGTGTGATCGCCCATGCCATTGCCGTCGAGATGCGTGCCGCCGGTGAACAAGTCGCGCTACTGGCCCTGTTGGACGCCGAGTTGGACGGTGTCGACGTGTCGATGCTCTCCGCCGTCACGGCCGGGGAGCTGATCAGCAATCTCGGCCCGGTCATGGGCGTCGATTTCGTGCGGCCCGATGCGACCGCCGAGGAGGCCGCCGACCTGATCGAACGGCACCTGGGAGGCAGCCTCGGTATCGATGCCGCGAGAATCGAGCGCCTGACCGACGCCTACAACATGGCGATCCAGGCAGCTGGCAGGTGGCGGCCCGCAGTATTGGACAGCGACATGCTCTACTTCACAGCGACACGGGAAAGACGATCCGATGCCGCAGGTCACGAGGGATGGCAGCAGGTAATCCGCGGGCGGATTTCGGTTTTCGACATCGATGCGACCCACCTCGCGATGACCGAACCGGGCGCGGTCGCCCAGATCGCCCGGATTCTCGATGAACGACTGGAGTGAGGACCGCGGTCAGTTCGGCGAGGTGGAGGGCGCGCCGGATCCATCGGTTCGGCCGTCCCCTTGCGGGAGAGGCGTGGTGATGCCCACTATCGCCCCGACCGCCGCCCCGAGCGCCCCACCGAGCACGGCGGCGGGGACCGCGACGACGGCGACGCCGACGGCCGCCCCGGCCAGCGGGCCGACCACCAAGCCGGTCGGCAGGAACGGTATACCGGCGACGAACCCGGCGGCTGCACCGACGAGTCCGGCGGATATCGCGACGGGCGCGGACACGCCCGCGGCGATGCCGGCGCCGATTGCCGCACCGACACCCGCGTCGACGGCGGTGACGGTGCATCGGCCGGGATCTACCGGGACGTGCGCGCAGAACGCCTGGATCGGCTCCTGATCTGCGGCCGGCGGCGCGTCCGGTGTGACCACCGCCTGGACTCGGGTCCAACTATCGGCGGTGAGCGGATTCGCTGGGAATGAACTTCGCCACGGCTCGTGGTGTGTCGGCGATAGCCGATCCGCTGTTATCGGTGGCGCCGCAGGTGCCTGTGCGGCGTCATCCGGCGACGCATTGGCTGCTCCTGTGCCGAGAAGGACCGCAAGTGGCAACATACTCGCAATCAATATCGGACGGGATCGGTACCGACGACCGGCTTCCGACATTCCGCACCTCCTGGACGTCTACCAGCACTTATCGACCTCTGATTGCTTGTCGCACGTTGCGGCGGGGATAGTTTAAGCGGCTGACACGATCGGCGCGTGGAGAACTGCCGAATCCAAGAGGCATCTGGCAAATCCGTGGCTTGCTCCAGGAGGCGCGTAACGCGCCCCTGCAACCTGGATGCGCCGAGCGGGTATTAAAGTCTGCTTGCCAGACATTAGCTATCCTCTGTCTGGGTCGCCCGCCGGTCAGCGAGGTGTGTGCTGTCTGAGCCGATCAGTTTGGGGTGGAGCGTTCGGAGTAGCGCGTCGCTCCATTCGATGATCGCGGTGACGATCTCATCGGCGGCGGGGTGATACAGCGGAACCGGTCTCGCAGTCCGATGATTCGTCTCCTTGCCGCAGGGGCTGGTTCAACCAGAATTCTGCTCCGATTCAGATCGAGCTCGGTGCAATCGGTTGACGTGTCCGTTTCGAATCCATCAGGAGAGTTTTCTCCGATCAGAGGTGTTCGGTATGGCCACAGTCGGTGTATCGGTGGAGCAGGCGGTGGTGCGCGGGGTCGTGCTGGCGGAGGGTGTGCCGGGCATTGTTGTGCATTCGGAACAGCGACCTCTGCGCGAGGGTGCGGTCGGGGCCGCGATCACCGGTTTGCTGGACGGTTTCGCCGACGAGCTGGGTCCGGTGGTCGAGGACGTCGCCATCGTGTACCGGTCGGTGGCCGAGCGGCGCTCGATCGTCTCGCAGCTTGCGGCCGGGAAGTGGGCGTCGTCATCGCTGGTCTCGGATCGGTCGGCGCTGGCTGTGCTGACCGGGGCGGATCGCGAACTCGCCGATGCGGCGGCACGCGGGGCGGCGCTGATCGCCGCCGAGCGGCTGCGCGAGCTACCGGTGGTGGCGCCGAGCAATGGCCGTCGGAACCGGCGGCTGCTGCTGGGCGCCGCCGCCGTCGCGACGCTGCTCGGTGCATTTGGCATCGCGGTTGCGCAGATCCTCGACGACCATCCGAGCGAGGCCGTCGGCCGAGCCGCATCGCCCCCGCCGAGCACGCCCCCGGCCGCCATCCCATCCGCGCCGATCACTATCGAATCCGCACCGCCCACTACCCCTGCCGTCGAACCGACGCCGCAACAGATCGCGCCGATCGCACCCACCCGGCCACCGGCACGCCGCACTCCGTCCGCAACCGCTTCCGCATCCACAACGGAGACGATGGCCCCGACCGGACCCGGCTCCGCACCGCCGACGGCGACAACGACCCCGATAGCGCCCCCAGCCGTTTCCGGCTCCACGACACCCGAATCGCCGACTTCGACCACAGTCGGTGCGCCGGACGGCAACTGGCTCTTCCCCGGTGAGTCCCCGCCGCCCCCGCTGAACGTCGACCCCGAAGTCATCCGCGCCTGGTGGGCCAACCACTGGATGTTGAAGGAACGCTGGCTGCGCGGTGGCTAGATCCGCGCTGTCGGGATCAGGCCGTGAGCGTTACCTCGGTCCACAGGTCACCGTTCACGGCGATCTCGCCGGGGACGACATCGGGTGCCTCGTCTGCTCTGATGACGGTGTGATCGTGACTCACCAGCGCATCCACCAGTGATTTCTTCGGTATGGTCTTGGCCCAGCGCTTGACGAGTCCGAACGGAATCATCGCGTAACCTTCGGTCTGCCAATCTGTTTCGATGAAACGCCGCGGTGTGGCATTGTGCGAACCGTGGTGGCCGACCTTGTAGAAGGCCAAACGGGAAACCAGATCGACATTGCGCGGATCGGACAGGACGTGCTCCCATGCACCCTGCTGCGCGTCTCCCGGAAATAGCAGCCGGGTCCCGGCGATATCCAGAACGAAGAAGACGCTGGTGTTGTTGACCGCATTCTCCAGAATCGAGGCGGCGCGCAGCAGGCGATCGTCATCGTCGACGAGTTCGTCCAGCTTCAGAGCCGTCTTCGCTTGGAGCAGGCGGCCCGGCAGCGGATTCCGCGCGATATAGCGCCGGTTGAACAGCGGTGTCGGCCTGCCGTCGCTCTCCGCGGACGCGCCCGCCCGTACCAGCGGCCACGATTGCTTCGCGGGCGGATCCATGCGCTTCAGGAATCGGGCGTCGCGCGGCGGCCCGAGGATGTGTGCGACGAGCCCGACGCGATCCACGGTGATCGTATTGTCGGCTTCGTCCTTGCTCGGCAGGTACCGCACCCGGTGGGGTGCGGCGAATCCGCTGAAATTGCGGCCGAGCAACCGATCGGTCGCGGCGGCATTGCCCTGTGAGTTCACCGCGAACGCCTCCGCCTGTTCGACGGCCGCCGACATCCGATGCCCGTCGCCGCGCCGCTCGATGAGCGCCAGCAGACCGTGCGCGGCCTCGACCTGACCGCTGCGGATCCGGCGCGCGTCCTCGTCGTCGGGGTCCTCGACGAATGGCACCCATACCTCGTCCACACTCACCTGCTCCCATTCCCGGCAGGCGAATCCGGCGATGTGATCGGCGTGGTGATGGGTGGCGACCACGATGTCGAGATGCGGTCGGTGGTGTGGATCGGCCGCGGTGAGGTCGGCGATGATGGCCTGCACGGAGTCACGGATGGGGCGCGCCTGGCCTTGGCTGTGCACACCGCAGTCGACCAGCATGCGCCAGGTTTCGTGCTTGCGCCGCACGGTCACGGTGAAGGCGTCGCCGAATCCGACGTTGTACATCCGGACGGCAATCGTTGTCGTCGTCGACATGTCGTACCTACTCATCTGTTTGCGCGTGGATCGCCGCGAAGTCCAGGCGATGGATCGCGTGCTCGGCGGTCCATGCGCTCAGTGCGTCATCGGCTTCCAGTCGGTCGAACCATTCCCGCATCGCGGCCAGCCGCAGCTTGCCCGCTCGGTGGAATGCGGTGGCAGTGTCGTCAGCCGCCGACGATTCGTCGCTGAACGGCAACGGCTTGGCGATCACGTAGTCCACGCTCCCGTCGGCGCTGACGACGAGCGCGGTGGCGGCGCGGATCACCGGTTGTTGTTTGGCCTCTCCCGCATCTTCGAGATCCGCGCGACGCTGCAGCAGCTGAATGGCCAATTCGGGTCGCGGCAGCCGATCACCCGCCATCCGGTACGAGACGTGGATACCATCGCAGCTGATTTTGAAGTTCGGATCCAGCCCGATTCGGGCGGCATTGGCACAGGCCCACCCGATCAGCTCTTGGGCCACCTGTTCGAAAACCGAACGCCTGGTCGGGGATTCGTCCCGACCGGAGGTGCCGTTGCCGTCGAGTACGGCGGGGGTACGCAATTCGCCCGGAATACCGATCGGATCGAGATCCTTCGATGCGGACAGGATGACCCGGGACAAATCGACCGGGTGATCGCCGTCGCCGAGGTTGAGCCGGGTGTCCGGCCGCTGCCAGACCAGCGCTTCATCGGTCAGCGAGGTGACGCTTATCGGCCAGATGCCGCGCCGCCGCAGCGCCTCGACGAGCGTGCTGCGCAGGTGTTGCCTGTCCTCCGGATAAAGTCCGCGATCCGCGGTGACGATCGCCCGCACGACATCGCCGAAATCGACGTCCAGCACTGGAAGGTAGTCGAAACTCCGCACGACCATCCCGAGCATCCGGTCCGCGGTCTTGACCGCCTCGTCCGCGATCCGAGATACCAGATCCGGATGCAGGCGACCCGGCGGCAGCACTCCGGTGCCGCCGCTGGCGATCCGCAGCAGGTCCGCGATCGAGTTCTGGTAGGCGTCCAAGTACGCGTCGAATACCGCCGCGACGAAGCACGCACCGCGTTCGTGTGGCTCCTGTGCCGCGCGAAATCGTTCGGGCGTGCGGCTGCGGTCCTTTATCGCCGAACGCAATGCCGCACCGCGTCCGGTGGATTCACCGAACTCCCTGGCCAAATCCAGTAGTCCGGCGCTCTTCTCGAGTTCTCCCGACGTAGTCGCGATCGCGTTGAGGACCACGTCGCGGTGGGCGAAATGCTGGAACAGCGCGATCAAGTCGGCGACGGCCTCGTGCCACGCGAAGACATCTCGGTTGGTGCATTCGTTGTACAGCCGCCGGATTCGATGCACGATCGCATGCGTCACCTCGTGCGCGATGATGTCGCTCGACAGGCAGGTGAAGATGACCTGTCCGGGGAGGTTCGCGCCCGGATTCTCGGCATCGGCTTGGTAATAGCCGAATAGCAAGGCGCGGCGACGCGGATCGAAATAGGCGTTCTGCCCCTCGAAGGCGTGCGGGACCAGACGCAGGATCTGGTCGCGGTGCCACCGGAATCGACGTCCCATGAACCGTTCGAACCGCTCGATGACGCTCATCGCGACCGCGTAGACGACCTGTTGGTGCGCACGCGGATCACTTTCGGACGGACGAATTCCGTCCTGCGCCAATACATATGGATCGTCCAGGTCTACCGGCTCGTACCAGGCGTCACGGCTGGCGTCGAAGTCGACCACCTGTACGAGCGCGCCGTCGGGGCCCGGTCCCCGGATGTGTTCGAACGGGATATCGAGGGTGAGGAACTGGCCGGACAGCCGCGTCGACATCGGATCGAATGCGAAGGTCCGCAGCCTGCGCCGGGCCGGTGGACAGATTCCGCTCGAGTGGATCGTTAAATTCGCAGTTTCGTCCATTGCTCGTCCTCCCACATGACATCTCGGGGGATTCGTTTTCCATACGCCGTGTCGCTCGCGCACCGTGATCGCACGCTCGCGTGTACCCGAGCACCTGCAGGAACCTTCCGTCGGCGGTAGGTGAGCAGCGCCCAGATCCGGCCCATCCGGTGCACGCTGCCGTTCGCATGTGCGGGGCTTATCGCGCAGGTATCCAGGTAGGCCCCGGCGCGCAGCAGCAATCCGGCCTCGAGCGCACCGTCGGTGATCCACTTGAGCGCGATTTCGGCCAGCTTCGGGTCGTCCTCGAAGGTCCCGCCGACGTCGGAGTGGACACCGGCGAACCAGGCCTCGGTGAGAATCGGCCGGTTGCCCTTCGGGGTGACCAGATATTCCGCATATGGACGGCGCTTCTCATCGATCGAAACGGCATGGTGTGCCCTCAGCACATTGGGCACCTGCCTGGTGAAGGGCCATTTCAGTTCCCAGCGCAGCAGCCCGGCCGCCTTGACCGTGTCCCATACGCCGAGGAATTCGATGGGAATCGAGAAATCGCCGTCGGTGGACTTCGAGCAGAAGGTGCGGGCGTATCGGCGAAGCTCCGGCCAGTTCGTGGTCTTGCGGGTGTAGGCGCTGACGACGTACTGGACGAGATTCTCACTGCCCGGACGCAAGAGGCCCGGCTCGTGCAGTAGTCCGGCCAGCGCTCGCGCGGTATACGCGCCGCGACTGAATCCGAATATGAGCACTCGGTCGCCTGGCTGCCAGTGCTCTATCAGATAGGAGTAGGCCTCGGCGAGATTCGAACGCAGTCCGCTGCCGACCGCCAGTCCCGAAACGCGGGACAACCATCGTGCCGGTGGTGTCCATGCGCCCTGAGCGCTGAACGTACCGACGCCCGGGTCGTAGTAGGCGATCTGTTTCGTGGCATCGCTCAGATCCAGCATCTCGAACAGGCGAACCACATTCGTACAGCCGCTGGCGCGTACCTGATTGCCTGTTCCGTCGAGACAGATGACGATGTTCTTTCCGGTGGACACGCAATGAGTGTGGGCCCATCGAGCACGGAAGTACCGAGTAGTCCGGTACCCGAATTTCGCGCTGATCGGCGATCTATTTCCCGGCGTGCCCAGACGCCTTGCGTAGTCCGACGAGGCGCTCGACGAAATGGGATGGACAACTCGATGTCATTCGATCGGCCTCCGATTCGCCTATCCCTAGGGGGAGAAAACCGACTCCGATCCCGGAAACAAGTTATCGACATCAATCAAATCGGCGGAGCATGATTATAGCTATCCGGTACCGTTTCGTCGGGGAACATCAATGGAAATCGGAAAATGATTGGAAGTCCAATGTTCGTCAAGAAATTGATAGCGACCGCCTTTATGGCCGTCGCGGCGACCTCCATAGCCACTGCCACCGCACATGGTGAGGGGATGCTGGCCGATGTCAGCCTCACAGGTACGGATGGCCCGGTCGCCTACACAACGAGTCTGGCAGCAGATCACACGAGCGCACTGGTGAGCCTGGCCTCCGGCAGATTCGTCGTCACACCCGACGCCATCACGGTTCTAGCGGACAACGGTGCGGTAGTCGGCAGCATCCCGACGACCCTGCGCACCGAGGCCGGACAGAGCCTCGCGGTGACACCGTCGCTGGACAGCACCAGCACGCAACTGACGCTCAGGCCGGTCGGCGGACCGACAACTGAGGCCGTCAACTACCAGAATATGCCCGGCGTGCAGCCGGCATGGGGACCGATTTCGATCGTTGTCGGCGCATCCATCGGTTGCGCTATCGGCGTTCTGATCGGGATCTGGTTCTTCCTGGTCGGCGCGATCGTCGGATGCGCCATCGGCGCAGCCATCGGCGCCACGATCGGGTTCTTCTCGCCGTTCCCGTGATAGGTCACGCATCGGAGGTAATCGAACACAATGCAATCGGGCCGGGCGCCTATCGGCTGCCCGGCCCTTTCCTTGCGCGCGTAGCGGCTACCTGCTGAGTGCCGTTTCGCGGGCCGGAGGACGGCGATCGGCCGTCTTGGTTCGACGGACCATCCGGCGGCGGACCTGGGGGTCGTAGACGGCCAGGTCATCGTCGAAAGCCAGTTGTTCCCAGAGGAATATGTTGGCTTCCGAATCCTTCTGGGCCGAAGTCTCCGACGGACTTTCCGCTGCGGCGACATTTGGCTCGGGGGTCGAGATCAGGCGAACTGTGACGCCTTGTTTGCGCAGGCTCATGGCACCGGCGGCCAACGCGGCACCGCATGCGGTGATGGCGGCGAGCGTCGCGCCGATATCGAGACCGGCGCTGGCGATTCGGTGCTCACTACCCAGCAGGTTCGTCGCCGAATTGTCGCCGAAGAGCCAGCTGAAAATGCCGGAGTTTTTTGCGGATTCGGTGATTTCGCGCAGCTCCGGCACCTTGCCGTTGAGATACGCCAAGGCCGCGAGTACGAAAAGGGCGGCCGCACTGGCGCAGCCGAGCACCAGGTAGGAAAGCAGCCGGCTGCGGACCCGGAAATACAGGACGGTGGAAACGACCGTGCCGGCGACCGCCAGGGTGGTGAGGACCGCCCAGGTGCTGCTGATGCTGACCACGGATTGGAATGAGCCGGTGGTGAATCCATCGATTCGGCCGAAGGCATTGGCGCTGATCGTGCCATTGGGTCCGGTTGCCGAAATCCACGGCTGGAAAAGCAGTAGGAAGGTGAGCAGACTCAGACCCGGGGCACAGAGATAGGCCCAGTCGGATCGTAGGTCGAAGCGTTGTGCGGTCACCTCGCCGATGAGATCGTCATCGTTCTCGGAGTAACCGAGCTGAACATTTTTTTCTTGCCAAGGCGTTGTGTGTGCCATTTCTAACCACACCTGCTGTGCCACTTCCGGATTCGAGGAAGCGGACGCTGCGGGGCATGTCCTCCTGGGACGAATAATAGGAATTGGTACAGACGACATCGTCTGTTAACAAGAAGTTACGTTAGGACTCCGCGGTCTGCGGGGCAACGTGACCCCATGCACACGAAACTTGTGAAACGGCCGTGGTCCATGCGTTGTCGAGGCGGCGAGTTCGATGAAACTTGCTCTCTCGTAGGTGTTTTCGCGACCGGCATATTGCGCGGGGTGGCGCGCCGGTACGGTCTCGACGAACGCGCCGGTTGTGACCCGATAGACAGACACCCCGGGATGCCTACCAGCGCACCGGCTTCGAGCTAGTGAGTGCGCGCCAGCAACCGGTATCGCCCCTCGAGCCCGTCCAGCAGCGATTCGAGGCCGACCTCGAATGCGTGCTGATCGATCCGCTGCTGCCGCTCGGCGAGTAGATGCGCCTCGTTCAGGTGCGGGTACTCCTCGGCATAGACCTCGGCGTCGGCGGGGAAGCCCGCGGCGAAGGAGCCGAGCGACGAGCCAGTGAGGAAATAGCGCATAAGCGTGCCAACGGTGGTGGCCTCCCGGCGCGGCCAATTCGCCGCGACCAAGCCGCCGAATACGGCATCGGCCATACGTAATGCATTGGGCCGGTGCTGGAGACCGCCTGCGAGTGCCGGGACGATATCGGGATGTGCGGCGACCGCGCTCCGATAGGAATGGGCCCAGCGGCGCAGTGCCGATCGCCAGTCCGGATTATCGGCCGACAGTTCGCCGAACATCGAGGTATCCACCTCACCGAGCACGGAATCGACCACCGCATCGATGATTTCGTCCTTGGTGCCGACATGGTTGTACAGCGAGGGTCCCCGCACGCCGAGTTCGGCGGCGAGGCGGCGGGTGGAAACCGCCGTCAGTCCATCCGCGTCGACAGGTGGTCGATCCGGTCGAGGTCGAGGAGGCGCTACTTCGGTCGGGCTGGAAGGTCATCGGCGGCGCGGTCAATTGCCATTGATGCCGGTGGTGAGCCGAACCACGACCTTGTCATCGGTGACATCCTGCACCGTCGCGCTGAACCCGTTGCCGGATTGCGTCTGCCCGACCGGAATATCGACCTGCTGACCGCCCACCTTCAACGCGACCGTATTGCCGTGCACCGCAACGAGTTCCGCATCGATTCCGAGTACACTCGCCTTGGCGTTCACCCCACGCGTGAACGTGACCGTACAACCACTCACCTGACACTCGGACTTGTACCCGGCCCCCTCGGACGAGCAAGCCGCCGCGGCAAGCGGCGTGAGCAGGGCGAACGCGGACAATGCGAGTATCCGTGGCACAGACATGCGGGCCAGTGTAGGTGCCGGTGGTCGCCAGTCGCCTGCGATGGGGGAAATGCTGGAACCCGATATCCGGGCTCAGGACTATCGTCGAACCATGGGCGTTATGGGTGAACTGTTCCCCGGGCAGAAATTGGCCGACGAGGGAAGTGAGGACAGCGACGGTCAGTCGCACCGTCCGCGCGTCGAGATCGATCTCGAGGCCGGTGTCGTGCGGCTCGGTCCCAGTGTTCAGTCGGCCGACGAGCCCGAATAAGACGTTCCCACTGGAGGTGAATCGGGTAACTGCTCCACACTTAAGCTGAGTTCATGGAGCAGAACTCCTCCCGAGCCATTTCGTCTCGCCGCGGGACCGCTCCGCCGAGACCGCCACAAGGCCGCGCAGCGGAGTTGGCCGATCTCCGCGCGCGGCTGGGGCCGCTCCAATCGCACTGGGGCTACATACTGGCCGCGGTCGGCAGTACCACTACCCTCCTACTGTTGTTCCAATCGTGGATCACCGCACAGGGGCCCGACGGCAGGGTCGCCGCCAACGCGTTCGGTCGGCTCGAAATAACCACGAACGCCATGAACGTCTGGTCGAAAGTGGCGCCCAAAACCCCGCCGGTCACCGGCACGTGGGCCATCCTCGCCAGCTCTGCCATCATCGTCGCGCTCTGCGCCATCGCGATGAATATCCGCCTTCGCAACGAACTCCTCGCCCGCCTGACGATGATTTCATTGGCGTGTTCCGCACTTTTCGTGATCCTGTGCTTGATCTACCTCAATGGCAAAGGTGCCGAACTCAAGGCCATGACTGGTCGTACCTATGACCTGGGTGGCCAAATCGGACAGATACTGAACTGGGCAACCGGTCGAGGCAAACTGGCCATCCCGGGCACCAGTACCGCCAGCTATACAACCGCTGGCCTTACACACTGGGGATTCATCGCGGTAGCGAGCTCGCTCGGTTCGACCATGGCGGCCGTCGCCCAATGGCTGGTCTTGCGTCGTTCGGCCGACAATCCGGTCCGCCTATCGTGGCGGATGCCCATCGTCGTTTCGCGAGCACCATCGAACCCCGACGCCACCAGCTGACGCAATTCACTACCGCGCGAATGCCTTTCGCAACGCCGTAGCGGCATCGAGTCGGGCTCGGACGCTGTCGTCGAAGGGATGCCGGACGAATTCGTGGATCATTCCCGGATAGCGGGTGACGCTGACCGGTACCCCTGCCTCTTCGAGTCGCTGGCCGTACTTTTCGCCCTCGTCGCGCAGCGCGTCGTATTCGGCGGTGATAATCAGCGCCGGAGGTAGTCCGGCGAGATCGGGGGCCAGCAGTGGGGAAACCCGTGGGTCGAGCTTCTCCTCGGCATTGTTCAGATAGCCGTCCATGAACCAGTGCTGGGCCGCGCGGCTGATATTTCCGTACTTGCCCGCGAATTCGGTGATGCTGAAATTCGTTCTGCGGAAATCGAGATCGGGATAGATCAGCAGTTGGAAGCTCAGCGCTGGTCCGCCGTTGTCGCGTGCCATCCGGGCGACAACGGCCGCCAGATTACCGCCCGCGCTGTCGCCGCCGACGGCGATGCGAGTGCCATCGACACCGATGCTCGCCGCATGCTCGGCGACCCACTGTGTCGCGCGGTAGCAAGCGTCGGGTGCTGCCGGAAACTTGTGTTCCGGGGACAGCGGATAGTCGACGGACACCACGACGCATTCGGCACCGTTGGCCAGACTGCGGCACAGTCCGTCATGAGTGTCCAGATCGCCGAGCATGAAGCCGCCGCCGTGGAAGAACACCAATGCCGGAAAGGGACCCTCGCCATCCGGGGTATAGATCCGGAGCCCGCCTATGCCCCGGATGTTGCGGTTATCGACATCGGCAATGGGCTCCGGTTCGCCGAGTAGGGCGATCTGCCTCCGCCATCCCTCGCGCGCCTGCTCGGGGGTAAAGGTGTGCACCGAGCCGAAATCGGCGCGGGCGAGACGGTCCAGATACGCCTGAACCTGAGGATGCAGCTCTTGTCTTGTTTCGCTCATCGGCCTATCGTCTGACTTGAACCATGCTTCAAGTCAAGGGGTGATGATGCTCGATATCGCGGAGGTGGCCGCGCGGTCCGGATTGGCGCCATCGGCGCTGCGGTACTACGAGAAGCGCGGGCTCATCGAATCCGACGGGCGCAACGGTCTGCGGCGCACCTACCGTTCCGACGTGCTCGACCGCCTGGCGCTCGTATCCTGTGCTCGCGCAGCGGGTTTCACACTTGCGCAGATCGCGCGATTCCTCGTGGCCACGCCAGCGGATACCGAACTTCGTCGCCATATGGTGGAGAAGGCGCGGCAGCTGGACGAGGACATCGCCCGGCTCACCCGCATGCGTGACAGCCTCCGCCACGCCGCCACCTGCACCCACCGGCCGCTGGTCGAGTGCCCCGACTTCAAGCAGACATTCGGTACGGTGCCGGAGCGCGCCGGGCTCAGCGGCGGGTCGTAACCCGAACTTCGCTTGATGTATCAGCAGTTCCAGGACTACATCCTGCAGCCGCGCATTACCGCGCGCACGGTCGATGTGAATCCGGCCGTGGCACTGCTTGCGGTGCTGGCCGGTGGCGCGCTGTTCGGCGCGGTCGGTGCGCTGCTGGTCATTCCGGCGAGGGTCACCACTGGCCTCTATGTGCGGCGCTACGATGTCGCCGACGATCCGCGAATCGAGCGTACTGCGCGAAAGCCGCGCTCCGCCAAGCGTTTTCGGCGGCCAGAGAAGTAAAACAGGGCCCGGCGAGTGCTGCTCGCCGGACCCTGTTTCGGCGCGACGTCAGGTGGCGCCGACCCCTCCGCGGCGCCAACTGCCGTTACGCGGCCGGTGTGGTCGGTACCGCGATGCGGCAGTTGGCGTCGGTCTGGCGTCGGTCTCGTTCGACGATGCGGGCGTGCAGCAGCACGACCGCCTTGGCCAATTCGAGGCCGAGGTCGGCGGCCCGGATGGCGGCGATTTCCATGGCGAGCACGTAGTCTTCGGGATCCGGATCGCTCAGGGTCTCATCGAGCACCATGCCGGTCATGGCCTGCTCGCGTGTCAGCATTCGGCCGGGCAGCCAGCTCAGGACCCAGCCGCGGCCGGTGTAGCGGGCGGTTTCGGGGGTGATGTCGCTGGTGATCAACCAGCCGGTCAGCCTCAGTGTCATGACCCCTCCCTTGGTCGGTCGAAACCATCTGTCCCGGAAAGCGATCGCCGGATCAGATGTGACGCTGACAACAATGCTATGGATCGCCACTTCTGGATGTCAACTAAGCATAGAAGCTATCTGATGATACTTTTCAATCAATATTGCTTATAGTCAATCAAGTTTGGACTAATATATCTGAAATATGTTCCAAATGGGCACCTTTGAGTGGAACGGCGCGCGATCAACGTCGGGGGTATCGGTGCCGCTTCGCGCAATATCCGCCCGCCGGTGCGGATTCCAGCGATCGGCCAGAAAACTTCCAACATTGCTATCGCCGATTTGCGACGTAACGTGGCTATGATGTCGTCGGATGACACATCGTGAGCATTGAAATCCGAGCGCAGGGACGGAGGCGCGGAATGGCTGGCTCAGGGCCGGACGGTGAGCAGGTCGGGGATCTGGTCCGTCGGCTCCGCACCGAACGCGGGTTCACCCAGGCCGCACTCGCGGCCAAGGCAGGTTGTTCGCGCAGCCTGATCCAGCAGATCGAGAACGGAACTCGGGTGCCACCGCTACCGCTGCGCGAACGGCTCAGCTTGGCGCTCGGCCAGGAATTGCCCAGGACCGACGGTATCGCAGACGATCTCGCGAGCGGCGCGTATCACGATCTGCGCATGCGCTTCAATGTTCTGCTCGGCAAGGACCCTGAACTCGTCGAGCGGGCGCTCGGCATCGCGGGCAGCCTGATCGATGCGACCTCCGCGCGCGAGGAGATCGAACCGCTGCGCATGATCGCGGATCGACAGCTGGAGCGGGCCGAGGAAATCCTGGCGCAGATCCCCTCG
Organism: Nocardia sp. CA-135398; assembly: GCF_050955845.1. Lineage (NCBI taxonomy): Bacteria > Bacillati > Actinomycetota > Actinomycetes > Mycobacteriales > Nocardiaceae > Nocardia > Nocardia sp. CA-135398. The sequence continues at coordinate 1,408,876 of NZ_CP192084.1, forward strand.
CGCAGCGCGACCGTCTGGGAATGGAATACCGTCAGCGACTGGTTGATCATCCTCGAGCAGGCCAAGGCGTCGGTCCGCGCGATCCACACCGCCGACCTGGGCACCATCGGCGGCGATGTCGGCGACGACTATCACGCCGCGATCCTGCGCCTGGCCGATACCACCCATCCGCCCCGAATCGATGTGAGACGAATGTATGTCCTCGACACGATCGAGGATGTGTGGCCCTATGACGACAAACTGTGGAAACAGGCGCGTTCCGGCGTGGAGAGCGTACTGGTCAAGCGCGAGCACGCGCGCAATGCGCAGAGCATGCTCATCGTGGACGAAAAGTACGTCGCTGTCGGTGAATACGACTATTCCCGGCAGGCGCGCGTGGCGACCCGGTTCTCGGCCTTGAAGCACGATGTCGCATTCGCGGTGCGCCGGTTCGAGCGCCTCTATGAGCTCAGGGTCGCCGGTTCCGGCATTGTCGTGAACGATATCGTCGCGTCACCGGCGCTGGCCGGTTATGAACGCCTCACCGAGGGCGATTGTCGCGCTCTGTTCCGTGCGGCGCTGCAACAGAGTTGGCGCGAGATGACCGCGCCGGGAGAGCCGTCCTTCGAAGGTGAGGTGTCGTGACTCGGCAGGCTGATATCGATCGGCTGCCTTGGTGGACACCGGCACCCAGCCTGGCCGCCCGCACCAATCGCTCCGAGGAGCGCAAGCGGGAAGTGCGTCGGCATCTGGGTGCGCGGCCGCAGTTCGCGGGACCGGGCGACCGGACGTATTCGGATGTGCTGGACGCCTACCACGGCGAGACCGGTCTGCCGCTGGCCGAAAGTGCCGTGTCCGCACTGGATCTGGCATGGCGCGAACTGATGCACACCCAACCGCCGGACGAATACGCCGATGGCACGCTGTATCACAAGCGCCAGCCGCTGGTATTGCGAGAGTTGGCAGCGCACAAGCTGTTCGGGCGATTGGCGGTGCCGGTCGACGGGGTGCCTGGAGTCCGGGTGTCGCCGGAGGAGGTCATCGTCTGTCCGTATTCGAGCACCATGCTGCTCGAGGAGGCGGTCGCGACGCTCGCCCGCCCCGGTGGTGTGATCGTATATCCGGAAGGCCTGTACAAGAGTTCGGGCATTCACGTGGAGAAGTACGGTCTGCGGATGCAGGCGTGCCCGGTCGCCCCGGACGACTCCTTCAAGATCGACCCGGACCTGCTGGCATCCTGCCTGGACTACTTCGCCGAACGTGACGAACTGTGCGGGGTGCTGCTCACCCTGCCCGGAAATCCGGTATTCACCGACTATTCGGCCGAGGAGCTGCTGGCGATCGGCCGGGTGCTTGTTGCCAGTGGGGTGCCGGTCATCTGCGATATGGCCTTCGATTGCATGGTGGAGCAGCACATTCCGATCGCCGCAGTGCAGATCGCGACCGACGACGGCGTCCGTCGGCTGTACGACCAGGTGCTCACCATTACCGGAAACTCCAAGGGCTACAACGCCTTCGGGCCGTGCAAGTTGGGCGCGGCCTGCTCGGGCGACGCCGATTGGCTGGCCAGAATTCGCGAGCGGCTCACCATTTCGTTCCAGCGTGAGTCGACGCATCTGGCGCGGGCGATTGTCGAGCACACACCTGAGAGTTACTTCGCGAAGAACCGGATACGGATGCTCGACCAGCTGGATCGCGCGCATCGCCACATCGATGCGATCAATGCTCGGTTCGGCGCGAAAGTCGTTCGGCCGCTGGGCAGTCGGCAGGGTATGTTCCTCAGCGTGGTCTTCGACGATGCGATCCTCGACCGGGCGGGCGTCGAAACCAGTGCGGAGATAGCGGATCTGCTGCTCGCCGGTGCCGGGATCGATACTGTCGCGCTGGATCGGACCGGATCCGAGCGACTCGGTGTCCGATTCAATGTGCTCGCGCCGCGCAAGGCGCCGGGGCAGGAGTCGGCGGATCTGGTCGATGAATTGTTCGACCGGCTCGAACAGCTTCTGTATGCGATCCGGAATGGGCTGACCTATCCCAAGGTGCTGGCCGAGCGCGGTCTGCCCGTCATCGAACCTGTTGCGGCACAATGATTATCGGCGTGCTGCGGGAGACGGCTGCTGAGGAGCGGCGCGTCGCGCTGATACCGGAGGATGTGCGCGGGCTCGCGGACGTGCGGATCGTCGTGGAGCACGATGCTGGCCGGTCCATCGGGTACGACGACGCGGACTATGCAGCGGCCGGGGCGCAGTTGGGCGAGCGTGCGGAGATCTTCGCGCGCTCCGATGTGGTGGTGTGGGTGAAACCTCCCGCGTACCAATTGGATTCGGTACGGCCAGGTACGACTCTCATCGGATTCCAGGATCCGCTGCATCGCCACGACGTGATCGCGGCACTGCGCGCACGCGGCATCGAATCAGTCGGCTATGAAACCGTTCCGCACTCGCGTCCCGATATCGACGCGCTCTCCGCGATGAGCCGGATAGCGGGCGAGGTCGCCTACGAGCAAGCGCGACAACTCCTGTCGACCGAGGGGCCCGTGCGCGCCTTGATCCTCGGCTGCGGACAGGCCGGACTCTCCGCGATCGCCGCCGCGGCCGCCCAGGGCGACGAGCCAACCGTGGTCGGCAACCACAGGGAACAAGAATCCGTGGCAATCCGGCACGGCGCCAAGGCATTTCTGCCCGATCCGGATGGGCTTCTCGGTCATCTCGCCGCCGACCCGCCCGCCCTCATCGTCTGCGCCGCCGTGCACCGTGGTTCCCGCGGCCCACTGCTGCTGGACGCCACGGCGCTCGACACACTCCGCCCAGGGACGGTGATCGTCGACCTCGTCGGCAAATCCGGCGGGAACTGCATCGCCACCGTCCCGGATCGCACCGTAACCCTGCCGAACGGCGTGATCGTCACCCATCGGTCGAACTACCCGACCCTGCGTCCGGTGGAGGCCAGTCGCGCCTACAGCGCGGTCACCGCGGCCCTGCTGAAGAGTCGTTTCCCGAGCGCCTTCAGCGCGGAACAGTGACCGGGTCGGTGCAGCTGGCCGCCGCGTCGACCAGTGAGCAGGGCTGGGGTGCCCGAGTCGGACGGTAGTCGCCGGGCACACCGCCGTCGCGGGTGATCGCGGTGTAGGCGGGCACCGCGTCGGTGGGCTTGCGGGTCAGCGTCGGATCGGTCAGCACATCCACGGTGTAGAGGCCGAAACGCGGTGTGTAGCTACCCCATTCGTAGTTGTCGGTGAGGCTCCAGTAGTTGTAGCCCAGCACATTCATGCCGTCGGCCTCGGCGCGCTGGATCCAGTAGACGGTGTCGCGGAGATCGTCGCCGCGGGTGTAGCCGTCGGCGCGGGGCTTGCCGTTCTCGGTGGGCATGCCGTTCTCGACGATGTAGAGCGGTTTGCCGGGGAACTGGCGTGAATAGTGTTGCAGCGCATAGTAGATGCCCTCGGGCTGCAGCGGGTTGTTCCAGAGCGCGGTCAGGTTGTCGAGTTGCGCCGTCACGGTGTCGGGGGATATGCCGTAGTAGTAATCGATGCCGACGTAGTCGAGTTTCGCGGCGATCTTATCGATGAACGGCTTGTTGACCACATCCTCGGCCGCCGGGATGTAGGCCACATTGCTGGTGACCATCGCACCGGGCTGCACCTGGTGGATGTGGTCGTAGATGGCGTTGTGCGCCTGGGCGAGTCGGTCCTGCATGCCAGGTAGATCGGCGACCTGGAGTCCGCCGTGACGCAATTCGTTCAGGCCGTAGAAGGTGGGTTCGTTGAAGGTGACCCACAGCGGGTCGTCCGCGGCGTAGCGGTCGACGACCGTGCGCGCATTGGCGAGCCAGTCCGAGACCATATCGGGGTTGTGCCAGCCACCACGGTCGACCTCCCACCCGGGGAACACCCAGTGATCCAGGGTGATCATCGGCCGCATACCGGCCGCCTCGATCTTCCCGATCACCCTGTCGTAGAAGCGCAATCCCTCCTCCGACCACACTCCCGGCTGCGGCTGCACCCGCGCCCATTCGACGCTGATCCGGTACACCCGCACCCCCAAGCCCGCGGCCAGATCGATATCGGAGGCGTAGCGACTGTAGAAGTCGACCGAATCCCGGTACGGGTCATCGGTTTTGCCCGCCGCGACGTACCGGCTCCAATTGCTGTCCGGCGCATGGCCTTCGGACTGATAGCCCGACGCCGCGACACCCCAGAGGAAATCCGGGCCGAGCGGCGCGACCCGTGCGGGCGGCTCCGGCCGCGCGAAGGCCGGTGAACTCGGCAGGAGTGCCGCGGCCAAAACGGCCACACAGAGGGCGCGGAGTCGCATCGGGTGGTGCTCCTTGTCGTCGAGGACTGCAAAAACCGTACAGCGCTCGGTTTTTGCTGACAAGACCACCATCGGCTCGTGCCTACACTGACCCGATGGCGAAACGGGGTCCGTACGGCAAGGGTATAGAACGACGGGAGCAGATCCTCGATGCCGCGCTCCGCACGATCGCCGAGCGTGGCTACTCGGCCACCTCCATTGCCGAGCTGGCCGATGCGGTCGGGCTGAGCCAGGGCGGGCTACTGCACTACTTCGGTTCGAAGGAGGAACTTTTCATCGCCGTGCTGCGCAAGCGCGACGAATCCGACGCCTCCGCATTCCGTGGCTCCGCACCCGAGGCATTCATCGAGGTGGTCCGCCGCAACACTGAGGTCCCCGGACTGATCGAGCTGTTCACCCACATGCAGGCCGCGGCCTCCGACCCGACCCATCCGGCCCACGACTACATGTGCCAGCGCTATCGCCTGGGTACCCAAGCCTTCTCCCACGCGCTTCGGCAGATGCAGACGGCAGGCACCCTCCCAGCCGATATCGACACCGACAGCGCCGCAACCATGTTCTTCGCCCTCGCCGACGGCCTGCAGGCCCGCTGGCTGATCGACCCGACCATCGATATGGCCGCTCAACTCGAACAGGCCTGGCGGCGCTACGTCATGTGACCGTGCTCGGTGTCGGGGGAGCCGCCCATCATGCGCAGCATCGGGATTCCGCCGGTGCGCACGAAGATGGTGACCAACAGGGCGGCGAGGATGAGGAAGGCGATATTGAGCCAGCTGGTGTAGTTCCAGCGGATGCCTTCCGCCATCACCATGGCTTTGCGTTCTGCGGGTATGAGATTTGTTGTGCCGAAGGGTATTTCGACGAGATATCCGGCTCCGACCATAGCGGTGTAGAACGTGCCGAGCAGGATGAGGGTCATGCGGGGGCCGTAATACTTGCGGTAGATATTGAGGATCGGGAGGATCAGCAGGTCGGCGTAGATGAAAGCGATGACGCCGCCGAAGCTGATGCCGCCGTTCCACAGCACCGCGGCCAGCGGCACATTGCCGATCGAGCAGACGAAGGACAGGATCGCCACCAGCGGGCCGACGATCGGTCCCCAAATGGCCGACAGCAGTGGATGATCGGTGAGGAAGAAATTCTGCCAGAAGGTCTCCGGCACCCACGCGCCGATCGCGCCCGCGATCAGCAGACCGATGACGAGATCACGCAGAATCGCGGCCCATTCCATCACGAACACATGCGAGACGGCGGTAAGTCCAGGCCGCGACAGCAGCCTGCGTAGGAACGAGCCTTCGGCGGCGACCGCCATATCCATGGCGGCATGGCCCTCCATCGATCCGGCGAGTCCGCGGTCGGCTTGGCGCCGGGCCCGCTCGACGAGCTCGGCCCGCACGAACAATCGGAAGAGCACCGCGAGCAGCACGATCATGATCGGCCCGCCGACGAATTCGGCCGCGGTGAACTGCCAGCCCATCAGCAGCGCCAGAATGACGCCGAGTTCGATGACGAGATTGGTTGATCCGATTTCGAATGCCATCGCGGCGGTGAAGTTCGCGCCCTTGCGGAACAGCGAACGCGCCAGCGCCACGGCCGCATATGAGCACGATGATGAGGCCGCGCCGAGCCCGGCCGCGATGGCGAGGGTGCGTGGCCGATCGTCGCCCATCAGCCGCAGAATGGTCGACTTGCGCACCACCGCCTGCACGATGGCCGACAGCGCGAAGCCGAGAACTAGAGCCCAGAGGATCTCCCAGGTCATCGACCCGGCCAGTGATAGCGCGTGCCAGATAGCGTTCACAACGCGAAGCTATACCCGTATCGGGGCAACTCTCGTTCAGACGCTGCGCAAGACGAGGACGGTGATTTCGCTGGGCGCGAAGACGCGGAATTGCGGGCCCCAGAACCCGGTGCCACGGCTGGTGTAGAGCTGGGTGTTATCGCCGTGGCGGCTGAGACCGGCGACCACGGGTTGTTCGAGGCGGACCAGGTAGTGGAACGGCCAGATCTGACCGCCGTGAGTGTGGCCGGAGATCTGCAGCGCGACCCCCGCCGCCGCGGCTTCGGTAACTTGCCTCGGTTGGTGGGCGAGCAGGACGACCGGTGCGTCCGGGTCCGCGCCTGCGAGGGCGGCCCGGAGGTCGGGCCCGTGACCGGGCACGCTGACGCCGGTCGGGTCGTCGATGCCCGCCAGCACCAGCCGGTCGTCGCCGCGGGTGATCGTCTCGTGTTGGTTGCGCAGCGGCTGCCAGCCGATCGAGGTCATATGCTCGATCCAGCCCGGTGCGTCGCCGAAGTATTCGTGATTGCCGGTGATGTAGAACCGGCCGAGCGGAGCCTCGATCTTGCCGAGCGGATCGACCTGCCGATGCCGCTTCTCGACCGAACCGTCGGCGAGATCGCCCGCATGGCAAGCGATATCGGGCTGCTGGGCGTTCACCACGTCGACGACCTGCTCCGACCAGCGCAACCGATTCAGCGCGGCGTAGTGGGTATCGGTGATGACAACCATGCGCAGCCCGTCGAGTGCGGGTCCGAGCCCGCGGATTGCGACATCGAGGGTGCGAACCCGAGGCACCCGGCGCGCCTCGATCACACCCGAGACCGACAGCGCGGCGGCGATCACGAATACCCCGGCGGCCACGATCCTGGACCGCGCCGGATCGTCCACACCCCCGACGGCCAATCCGAGCCCGACGATATTGCCGATCACCGACCAGCTGAAAACCACCCACATCAGGCCGAGCAATGTGTCGCCGACAATGGACGCGCCATCATGCTGCCGCGGTCCATGGCCGAGAAACATCGATGCGGGCAGGCATACGAAACCGGCCAGGAAAACCGCCGAGCCGAGCCAGAACAGCGACCCTTCGGTAGTGGCGCCGATCAAGGTCCACCATGGCACCAGAAAAAGCAGGGCGGGAATCGCCAGAAACAGGACGATACGCGGAACGTATTTCACGGATGTTCATTTCTCGCGGGGACGGTGCGGCGCACGGTCCCACCACCGGAGCACCATGGGCGCTATCGACGATAACAGCGTTAACCCAACTGCGTCGGTTCGCAGGTCAGCCCTGGCAGGGGAGTCCGCGATAGGACGGATCGAGTGCTTTTTGCACGACATAGCCGACGGTCGGGGATTCCGGCAGCGCACCGTGGTCGAACTCATCGTCCGGGCACAGGTCCTGCACCCAGACATTGTCGACGGTGGCCCCGAAGCCGGCGGTGAGGAAGGTGGCCTCGGGCGGGGTGACGACCCGATCGAGATGGCTGGCGATAACCGTGTACTTGATTCCGGGCTCGGTGTCGCCCCCGGCATTGAGGCTGCGCAGGAATTCACTATCGATCAGTTGCTGCGACGCGGCCGTACCCAGATATCTCGCGATCAGGCCGAGGATCGGCGCCTGTGCACTTCCGGTCGGCAGCAGATAGCCGAGCCCTTCCGCGGTGGTGCCGTGATTGGTCGCCGCGATGGTGACCAGATGGTCCACCTTGTTCTCCGCCGGATCCCGTTGATTCGTGCCGCCCTCGAAGCGCATGAACTGCCGAACCAGCGGACCGCCCTGGGAATGCGCGACGATATCCACCTTCGACGCACCGGTGGCCGCACGCACCTCGTCGATGAATCCCGCGATTTCCCTGGCCGAGTTGCGCATATCCGCGGTGCCGTAGACGCCGGGTTGCGCACCTCGCATGCTGGAGATCGCGCGCCCGTAACTCAACGAAAATACGCAGTAGCCCTGCGCTTTCAGCTGTGGTGCGAGCACATCCCATGAGTTCTGATTCCCCCAGGTGCCGTGAACCAGGACAACGGGTTGTGGATGCGCCGCCGACGGGCGGCAGGTCCAATCATTGGCACCGGCCGGAGGCACGCTCCCGTCCGGACGGGCATGGTCGGCGTGCGCCGGAGCGCGCACGCCGAAGAGGGTGCCGATGAGTACCGCGGGCACGATAATCGGTAGGAGAAGACGCGAACTTTTCGCAAACACCGCAAACGCTCCTTCGCTCACAAATCAGGACCTGCAAACGAAACACGCCATCGGCTCGGTGATCTGGGCCGAAACGGCTGACAATCGCCTGGTTAATAACATGCCAGCGAATGAGTAGCAAATAGGCTCGGTCGGCTGGCGAGTCGCGGAAACGCCGATGGCACGATGGTCGGTGTGGTCGCTCGAGAGGAACCCGAATCCATGCGCAGCACACCGCGTTCGGTAATCGCACTGCTCGCCGCCGCCCTGCTGGTGGCCCCGGCTTGCGGATCCGACAAAGCACCCGCGGTCGCGCGCGGCGAGGTCGTCAGCACGACCCCGGTCGCACAGCTGTCGGCGGAACAGACCACGACCTATTTGGCCGACGCGAAGATCGGCACTCCCGCCCGCAATGGCGTCGATGCCTACCGTGTCGTCTACCGAACGGTCACTCCGGAGGGCGATCCGACAACGGCGAGCGGCCTGGTCGTGTTGCCGCGCACCGATTCTCGACGGCTGCGCGTGGTCAGCTATGAGCACGGCACACTGGTGCTGAAGAGTGACGCGCCCTCGGTGAGCGACACGCGGCCCGATCGGGCCCGCACCATCATGTTCGCCGCGGCGGGCTACGCGGCTGTCGCGCCGGACTATCTCGGCCTCGGCGAAGGCCCCGGCACACATCCCTACACCCACGCGCCCTCGGAGGTCAGCGCCTCGGTGGATCTGCTGCGCGCCGCCCGCACCATGGCCGCCGGACAGCGGCACGATCTCGATCCGGATATCCTCGTCACCGGTTTCTCCCAGGGCGGCCAGGCCGCGACGGCGCTGGGCAAGGCGCTGCAGGGCGGTGACGCACCCGGCTTCGGACTTGCCGCGCTGGCACCGATCAGCGGCCCCTACGACGTGCGGCACGTCGAGACGCCCGGCGCGATCGAGGGTCGGGTCCTCCCGGCGGCCGCGGTCTTCTATCTCGCCTACTGGCTCACCGCGATGAACCGGATCTACCACCTCTACGACCGACCCGCGGACGCCTTCCAGGAACCCATCGCCGATCGCATCGAACAGCTCTTCGACGGACAGCAGAACGAGATCACCATCGGCACCGCCCTACCCGTGCGCCCGGAACTCTTGCTGACGCCGAAATTCCTTGCCCTGGCGCAAGATCCGACCGGAACCGCGCGCGAGGCGGTGGCGGCCAGCGACGGCACCTGCGACTGGACCCCGCGCATTCCGGTGCACCTCTACGCTGCCACGGGCGATCGAAATGTGCTCTACGCCAATGCCGAACACTGTCGGCAAGCCATGCGCACCGACCGGGCCACTCTCACCGATCTCGGCGATATCGACCACTCCGCCACCGTGCGCGTCGCGCTCCCGCAAATACTCGACTGGTTCCAACGCGAAATTCCGGCCACCTGACGGGCCGAGCCAGCACAAATCCCGTGGTCACAGGATGAGGGCCAGGCTCACAGCGGACTGACAGGAAACGCAAAGGGGGTCCACCGGCATGGCTGTGATACTCCCCGGGTGACAGTGACCAGTGACCCGACGTCCCTGCCCGAAACAACCCCACCCGATACGACGCCGCCCGATAAGAACCCGCCCGCGCCCGCGACGGAGTTGCCACCGATCCGGCGCTGGCAGCGCATCGGGTTGGCGGTGCTGCTGATCGGGACGGCGGTGGCTTATCTGTGGAATATCACCGTCAATGCCATGGGCAATGGCTTCTACGCCGCGGCAGCCTGGTCGGGCTCGCGGGACTGGAAGGCGCTGCTGTTCGGCTCGCTGGATCCCGGGAATTTCATCACGGTCGACAAGCCGCCGGTATCGCAGTGGGTGATGGGACTTTCCGGTCAGCTGTTCGGGTTCAGCAGTGCCAGCATGCTGATCCCGCAGGCGCTCATGGCCGTCGCGACGGTCGCGCTGATGTACGGCGCGGTGACCAGGGCGGTGCGGAGCCGCGGTGCCGGACTGCTCGCCGGTGCCGTCTTCGCGCTGACCCCGGTGGTCGCGTTGATGTTCCGGTTCAACAATCCGGATGCGGTGATGGTCCTGCTCATGACGGCGGGCGCGTACTGCACGATTCGAGCGCTGCGGCAGGCGAGTGTGCGCTGGCTGATGCTGGCCGGTGTCGCGCTCGGCTTCGCATTCCTGGCGAAGATGCTCGAGGGATTGATGGTGCTGCCCGCATTGGGCATCGCCTATCTGATCGTCGCGCCGACCGCACTGCGCACGCGGCTGTGGCATCTGCTGGCCGCGGCGGCCGCGCTGGTCGTGTCGTCCGGCTGGTATGTGCTGCTGACCATGCTGTGGCCGGAATCCTCGCGGCCGTACCTGGCCGGATCGACGAATAACACCTTCATGGATCTGGTGCTCGGCTACAATGGCTTCGCTCGCTTCCTCGGCCGTAACCACAAGGGCGGCAACCGCTTCGAACTGCCACCGGGTTACGAAATGCCGCACGATGTCGGCGGCGGACAGGGCTTCGGCGGGTTCGGTTCGGGACCGGACCGACTGTTCACCGGTGAAATCGCCTATGAAATCTCCTGGTTGCTGCCCGCGGCGATGCTCGCCTTCGTATTGGTGCTGGCATCCCGGTGGCGGGCGCCGCGCACCGATCTGGTCCGCGGCGCGGCATTGGCCTTCGGCTTGTGGCTGATCATCGACGGCATCGCCTTCTCCACCATGAAGGGTGGCATGCACGCATACTACACCTTGGCGATCGGGCCGGCCGTGGCCGGAATGTTCGCACTCGGCGTGCACGAAATGTGGCGTCGCCGCGCCGACATATTCGGCCGAATCGGCTCCGCCGCAATCATTCTCACCGCCGGTGTGTGGGCATTCGTTGTGTTGCAGCGGAATTCGGATTGGCAGCCGTGGCTGCGCTGGACGATTATCGTGATCTCGGTGCTCGCGGCGGTCGGTCTGCTCGTCGCATCCGTTCCGGCCGCCGGGCGGCGGCGCCTGCGGGACCGGGTGACCACGGTACTGGTGATCGCGGGCGTTATCGCCGGTGTCGGTGGTTCTACGGCATACGCGGTGGCGACGCTGCCGCAGTCGCATACCGGCGGCGGCCCGACGGTCGGTCCGGCCAAGGCGCGCAAGTCCGATTCCCAGCAGCAGTCCGCGGTGGGCCGGATCATGGGCGGCAACTTCGCGGAGCCGCAAGTGGTGCGCATGCTGAGCGACACCACCACCCGCTGGTCGGCGGCCGTTGACCGCTCCTCGACCGCAGCCACCCTCGAATTGGCCAGCCGCACAGCGGTTATCGCGATCGGCGGCTTCACCTCCGAGGATCCGGTGCCCACCCTCGATCAGTTCCAGGAACTGGTCCGCACCCACCAGGTCCGCTATTACCTGGCGCAGGAAGTGCAGCTGCCAGATTCCTGGCGGGTGCGCGAGCAAGGCGATACCGTGCCACCGGCCCAGGAAGACGAGCCGTGGCGCCCCATCGGCCACAAGGACATCGGCGACTGGGTCGCCGCGCACTATCAGGCCGTGCACATCGGCAATGTCGCGGTCTACGACTTGGCCGCGACACCGAACTGAGGAAACCGACGCGCCCAGGGTTCCAATTCGATTCGAGCACTGTTGATCACGGTGCTGAGCAAGCGATACGCTGCGGGTGCTGTGGGAATTGCGCGAGCGCTGGTCGGACTGAGTTGGAAATTCGCTGCGGCGCTGAACCTTTGGTTATGCGCCGGTTGTCGAACCCGGACGGACGATCATCAGGACGGTGACCACTGCCCACAGCAGGTTGAAAATGCCCGTGAGCATGGCCAATTGGGCGGTCGCTGGAATGGTTTGCGGCAGGGCGGCGAGGATGCGGGATTGATCGGGCAGGATCGCCAGCGTCAGTATTCCGGCGGCCACACCGGTCAGCGCGATCGATACGGTGAGCCAGATATCGCCGAGAACACCGAGACCGGCAGCGGTGGCCAGGCCGAAGACCGGGACCGCGAGACCGATGGTGGCGTAGACGCGACAGATGCGGTGCAGGTTGTGTGCGATGGCCAGGCGGTGCGGGTCGGTCTGGACCTGACGGACGGTGGCGGGGAACATACTGGCCGCCACCGTTACCGGGCCGATGGCGATAATGGCCGCCAGAACATGCAGGGAGAGTAGAAGTTTCGTCACGGGCGCGCTCAGGTGGCGATGGCCGGGGTGTGGCCGGTATCGCGCCAGACGGTGCCGCGGCGCTCGTGGGCGATGAGTTTCTCCACCGCATTGGCGATGCGCGGACCCAGTTCGCGTTCCAACAAGTAGAGGCCGAGGTCGAGACCGGAGGTGACGCTGGCGGCGGAGATCAGGTCCCCGTCGTCGACCACGCGGGCATCGATGGCATTGACGCCGGTGGCGATGAGGGTATCCATTGCCATGCGATGCGTTGTCGCGGAACGCCCTCTGATCAAGCCCGCCATCGCGGGCAGTAGTGACCCGCCGCATACCGTGGCCACGGTCGTATCCGTGCGCTCGACCGCTTCCCGCAGCAGCGCCGGGAGATCGGTGCCGAGGCTGCGGGCGAGAATCATCGGAATGGTGTCCGGCCGTTGATCATTCGGTCCATCCGGCAGCTTGCCGAGCGCGCCGGGGACCACGACGAGGTCCGCGCGATCCGGATCCAATCGGGCGGTGGCTTCGAGCGAGATCGCGGGCATGCCGCTTGGCACCTGGCGCGCGCCCTCGGCGCAGACCAATTCGACCGTCGATTCGCCATCGGTGAGTAGACGTCCGGCATCGAGCACCTCGAACGGTGCGATGACATCCAGCGGGTCGAATCCGTCGAACAGTACGAACTGGGCGAGCACCGTGTCAGCTCCTTCATCTTGTCGGTGCTGCCGACGGTAATGAGCGCCGAGCGGTGCGGGAACTGGCGGAATTGCCACATGTCAACGGATTCTCGCCAACCAGGCTGATCTGTGAGGACACCTGATGGCGCAGGTCACACCCATTGGCGGAAAACTACCGATCACCTACGGTATCGGCATGCACACCGTGGCAGTCCTCGCCCTGGACCAGGTCCTGCCCTTCGACCTTTCCACGCCGATCGAATCCTTCACCCGCGGCCGCCTACCCGACGGCCGCCCCGCCTACCGGGTCCGCGTCTGCGCCGCCACGCCGACCGTCGAAACCGAAATGTTCACCATCGGGGCTCGCTGGGGTCTGGAGGCACTGGCCGAGGCCGACACCATCGTGCTGCCCGGCTGCGCGGACCCCACCGTTGCGGTCCCCGACGAGGTCATCGATGCCCTGCGCGCGGCCGCGGCCAACGGCACCCGCATCGCCTCGATCTGCGTCGGCGCGTTCATTCTCGCCGCCACCGGGCTGCTCGACGGGCTGCGCGCCACTACACACTGGTTGGCCGCACCGACTCTCGCCGCCCGCTATCCCGCCATCGACGTCGACGCCGATGTGCTCTACGTCGACAACGGTCAATTCCTCACCTCCGCCGGTGCTGCCGCCGGAATCGACCTGTGCCTGCACATGATTCGGCGCGACCACGGTTCCGCCGTGGCCGCCGACGCGGCCCGCCTCGCGGTCATGCCATTGGAACGCGAAGGGGGACAGGCGCAATTCATCGTGCACGACCAGCCACCGACGCCGCAGGGTGCGTCGATGGAACCGCTGCTGCGCTGGCTGGAAGAGCATGCCGCGAACGCGCTCACCCTGGAAGATGTTGCGGCCCAGGCCGGTATGAGCCCGCGCACGCTCAACCGCCGCTTCCGCGAACAAACCGGCACCACGCCGCTGCAATGGCTGCACCGCGCCCGCATCCGTCAGGCCCAGTACCTGCTCGAAGCCACCGACCATCCGGTCGACCGCATCGCCACCCAGGTCGGCTTCGGTTCGCCCACCGCCTTTCGCGACCGCTTCAAACGGGTGGTCGGCACCAGCCCGCACAACTACCGAACCGCCTTCCAGAGCCGCTGACCCGAGGTTCGACCGCGGCAGCTAATCGCGCACGCGAGCGGCAATCCCGTCGAGCACACAGCCCAGCCCGAATTCGAAGCGCTGATCGGCGTCGATGTCGGCGGCATCCCGCACGCGGCGAGCGAAATTCGGGTACTCGTTGCTCTCGATTACTTCGCGAATGTACGGCGCAACGGTTTCGCGCCACTGATCCCTGGTGAGTCCGGTGCGACGTTGCGCCTGTTCCTCGGCGAGTTGGGCGGCGGTGACGCCGAAGACGTAGGCGTGCACGGTATCCGCGATCGCGGCCGCCTCGGTGACATCGGCGGTCAGCTCGGTGGCGGCGGCGAGTGAAGTATCTTGCAGGCGAAGAGAATTCGCGCCGAGGGTCGGGCGACCGGTGAGTTCGGAGGCCAGCCACGGGTGCCGAATCATGGTGTCGCGCAGGTGCTGGGCGACCGCGCTGAGGTCGGTGCGCCAGTCGCCGGTGAGCTCGGGTGGCGCGATCTCGCCGCGGACCGCATCGATCATCAGATCCAGCAGATCGTCACGACTGGCGACATAGCGGTACAGCGATGCGGTGCCGGATTCGAGTTCGGTGGCGATGCGGCGCATGGAGACCGCATCGGGTCCCTCGCTATCGGCCAGTCCGATGGCGGTGCGGACGATCTGCTCCACGCCGGGGGCCTGGCGGCGCGGGGTGCGCCGCTCCTTGCTCCAGACCAGCGTGGGGGTCTTCGCCGGATTCGTCACTGCTGCTCCTTCGGGCCGTTGCGAACATCGTAGCAGTATGGCTACGGTGTATCCGTAGCGAGAACACTGTAGCCATAGAGGAGTTGTCATGTTGCGCACCAAGGTTCTGATCGTCGGTGGCGGGTCGGTCGGACTGTTCACGGCGTTATTTCTCGCTCGGCACGGGGTCGATGCGCTGGTTGTGGAGGCGCAGCCCGAGCCGTCGGTGCACCCGCGCGCCACCGGCCTCGGCCCGCGCACACTGGAATTTCTGCGGGAGGCCGGTGTACTGGCCGCTGTCGATGCCGTGGCGGTCGATATGTCCGCGGGCAATCTCGGCAAGCTGTCCGCGGTGAACCTCGCCTCGGCGAATCCGGCCGGGCTGCCCGATGCCGCGCCCGCGCGATCACCGCGGCCCTCGGATCCGGTCACCCCGGCCGCGATCCGCGGCACCTGTCCGCAGCATCGGCTCGACTCGGTACTGCTGCCAGCTGCCACGCAGGGCGGAGCCACCATTCGATACGGCACGCGGCTGCTGTCCTTCGAGCAGGACGCCGATGGGATCAGCGCGCACCTGGACGACGGGCAGACGATTCGCGCGGACTATCTGGTCGCCGCGGACGGTGCGCACAGCGGTGTGCGCAAGGCGCTCGATATCGGCACGACCGGCCCTGGGCCGCTGGGCAATCCGAAGATGAATATCCTCTTCCACGCTGATCTGCGCCCGTATACCCGGGGACGACAGTTCGTCGCGTGTGATATCACCACTCCCGAAGCGCCGGGCATGCTGATGACCGTCGACGGCGCGAAAGAGTGGGTGTTCCACAGTGATTACGACCCGGAGCGGGGCGAATCGGCCGACGACTTCACCATCGACAGGTGCCGCGAACTGATCCGCGCCGCAATCGGTGACCCCGATCTCGATCCGCGGATAGTCAGCAGATTGCCCTGGCGGGCCAGGGGATCGGTCGCCGAAAGGTTCCGGCAGGGACGGGTTTTCCTGGTCGGTGACGCGGCTCATGCGGTGCCGCCGCTCGGCGCATTCGGCCTGAACACCGGCGCCGCCGATGCCCATAATCTCGCCTGGAAGCTGGCCGCGGTGCTGGCCGGTACCGCCGATCCCGCCCTGCTCGACACCTACGACGCCGAGCGACGACCGGTCGCGGCGAATACCTTGACCCAGGCATTGCTTCGATTGAAAGCCCCACGTCTGCACTGGGATTCGAGCCAGGTAGCGGCCGCCGAGCGGGCCGCGATGGGCATTCTCGACGCACCGATCGTGCACATGGGCTACCGCTACGACTCCGCCGCGGTTATCGAACCGCAGCCGAAACTGCCCTCGACCGAGGACATCGAACTCGTCCTCGACGGCACCCCGGGATCCCGGCTGCCGCACGCCTGGGTGGCACGAAACGGCAACCGCCACTCCACACTCGACCTTGTCCGGTCCCGCTTCACGCTGCTGGTCGGTCGCGACAGCGCGGCATGGCCACCCGCCGCACAGCAGGTTGCCGACCGTCTGCTCGTACCCCTTCCCGTGGTGGTCATCGAAGCGCGGGACTGGCCGCAGCGGGTTGGAATCACCAACCACGGTGCACTTCTCGTGCGTCCCGATCAGATCGTCGCCTGGCGTGCGCCGACCACCCCGCCGGATCCGGCCGACGACCTGACTCGCGCGCTCGCACGAGTGCTCGGCCGCACCGTCGGCTAGCCGACCTGCCTGTTTCGGATCGCCACGTCGGGGGCACCTTATAGACATCAGGCATAAGCACCCAGCCTGACACCGAAATGTGAGGTACCACCATGACAGCGGAAGGGCCGTGGGAAATTCCCCCGCTCGACGACGCTCCGGATATCGCCCGCGCGACCGAGCCCCAGCCGGGAATCACGTTGGCGGACGCCAGAAATTGGCCCGGATTCGTCCTGCTGATCATCGGCGGACTCGTCGCGATCGCCGCCGCGGTGATCGGCGCGGTCGGTTTTCCCGGCACCGCGTTCATCTTCGCGCTGGTCGCCATCGCCGCTTCCCTGACCGGTATCGCCCTCGTGCTCGTCGAGCGGCGCCGCCCGCAGCCGCGCACCCCGGAGCAGCCCGCACCCTGGCAACCGACCGTCCCGCCCGGTGCCTGATCCACAGTTCCTCGGCGACCATTGCCGCCGTTGGAATTTCGGCGCTCAGCGCCGCGCGGCAGCAAGGAAGTCAACGCGCCGATACGAACACGAAATAGCCTGCGTCAGTAGGCTTTACAAGCATCCTCGGCGACGTTCTTGGTGGCGTTGAACTTATCGATCGCCGCATTGAGCGTATCGGTCGGCGCACGCCGTTCGAGGGTGTCGGCCAGCGCGTTGGTGTCGTCGCGATAGCTGCGCAGCGGACCCGCGACGGCCAGCGGCACCTCGGAGGTCACCTTCGAGTCGATGGTGCGCGCATTATTGCGCAGCGCGGTGACGGCGTCATTGGCCTTGGCGTTGGCCTCCGGATCGTTGGCACCCTTGTTATTGCTGGCGTCGATGTAGTCGTTGAAGCTGTGGATCGAGCTGGTGTTCGCGGTGGTGAAGGTGTCGCAGGCGGTGCCTGCGGCGCGTTCGGCCGCCGCCGCGCGTGAGGAGGACGCGGCCACCGACGACGCCGTCACCTCGGAGGCGTAGGCGGCCAGTTCGGTCTGGTTGACCTGCGCGCTGCCGTTGATCTGCTTCGAGCACGCGCCGATGGTCATGACACCCACCGCAGTGGCCGCCGCCGCAGCGATGAGGCCGGTCCGCTCTAGTCGTCGCATGTCGGTTTCCCCTCTCCCCTCCGAATATCCGGCCGCTGGAGGCGCGTGGGAAGCCGGACGTAAAGACCGTACTTGTTCGCGACCGTCGACGTCAGCCGACCGGAACGATATCGATGACCAACCGATATCGAACGGCCGAAAAACCACTGGTCAGGACTGCGCGATCGATGCGGAGCACGCCGGAAAGCGATGGTCCGGCGTGCTCCGCGATCTGGCGTCAGCGTTGGCCGAGCAGCCCACGCATGGTGGCGATTTCGGACTGCTGGGCGCCGACGATGGCGGTGGCGAGAGCCTTCGCATCCGGATTGACGCCGCTGGCGAGTTCGGTGTTGGACATGGTGATCGCGCCGTTGTGGTGCTCGATCATCATCTCCAGCCACTGCCGGTCGAAATCAGCGCCGGAAGCCGTTGCCAGCGCGTTCATCTGCTCGTTCGACATCATCCCCGGCATATTCGAAGTGCTGGGCATCGATGTCATGCCGGGCATATCCATGGTGCTGGTCATGCTCGGCATCTGCATGTTGTGCCCCGTAGTACTCGGCGCGGGCTTACCGAAGCTCTCCAGCAGCTTGGTGATCTGCTCCATCTCCGGGGACTGCGCCTTCTCGATATCCGCGGCGAGCGTGCGCACCTGCTCGTTCTGAGTGCGGCTCGGGACCAACCGCGCCATTTCGACCGCCTGCGCGTGGTGCGGGTACATCATCTGCAGGAAGGTCACGTCGGCATCATTGAAATCGCTTCGAGCAGCGGGCTTTCCGGAGCCGGTCTGGCTCGACGACGAGCCGTGATCCATACCGGGCATGGAATTGTCGTTGCTACAACCTCCGGCGAAAAGCGCTGCGGCGGTGGTCGTTGCGGCAATGGCGATGGTGATTCGGCTACGGGTGATGAACATGTCTGTGCTCCTGAGGAATTGTGAAGGACGGTTTTCGGGCAGGCGGCAGCCGCGTCCGGGGGCGGACGCGGTGGGTCTGTCAGATCCGCAGAATCGACAATTCGGCCAGGGACAGCACGGTCCACGGTGGTGCGCGTTCGCGCATCGGCCGCCACTGGCGCGGTTTCGACATACCGCCACCCGGTCGATCAAGGGTGATCCAGTAGAGCAGGACGAGCATCAGGGCAACCGCAACGGCGGTCAGGATGAAGACGCAGGCGTGCATGCCGCCATGTGCGGCGCCGCAACCGTCGTCGGTGCAATCCGATTCGGCGGTGGCGTTGTTTTCGGTGGCCATCGGCGTTGTCGGCATTGCCATCATGGTGTGGTCATCGGCCTTCGCGGCGTGCACAGCGTGCGTGGTGGTGACACTGAAAACCCCGGCGTGCATGGCCACGATCCCGGCGAGCAACACCACCACACCGAGCACCCGGACGAGTCCGGTGGCGCGCGCAGCTGGATAGTGTTGGACCACGTCGTCATTCTAGAGTGCCCCGGCGGCCGATCCTCGATACCCCCTCACCGTATCGGGCACCGGCTAAGTGTTCGCGATATCGATGACCAGCCGAGTGGGATTGGTCAGGGTACTGACCTCGAAGGCCGGGCGATCGGCATTCACCCCGACGAACGATTGGGTCGTGCCCTCGAAGACGCCACTCCGGTACACCCCCGCGACAACCGGCGCGCTGGGATCGGTGGCCGGATCGGGCCCCGAATACGGCGTCACACCACTGTCGAACGGATACGCCGACCCCGTGATCTGGACCTCCAGAATCGAGCGGCCCGCGACATCGACGACCTTGCCGCTGGCGTCCTGGATGGCGCGTCCGCTGTACTGCACGATCCAGCCGGGTGTGCCCGCGCCACCGAGCTCGTAGACCACCCGATCGAAGCCCGGGTGATGCCCGATCCGGATGTCGGTCACGGTCACGCCCGCGTCGCCGGACGGAGTCGCGCGCTTGGGGAGCGCATCCCGCGGCGCGGTATCGGGCGCATCGGTGAATGTGCCGGTCGTGCTCGGCGCGGCGGTCGTGGTGTTCGGGCTGGATCCGCCGTCGCCGCAGCCGACGAGCACCGTCGCCGCGGCGGCGACCAACAGCAGCATCCTGTTACGCATGTGGCTGATGGTATTGGCCGCACTCCGTGCCGTCGGGGATTTGCGATGACCCGGTGTTCGGCATCGGAGTGTCGCCGACATGCCGGGGTGGCCGCGATCCATCGGCAACGATCTAGCACACTTGAGGTGTGGGAGATGTCGAGGACGTACTTGGCCGGCTGCGGCGGTATCCGGATGTGGAGGCACTGAACCTCTACGCCGTCGATGCCGCCGACCGGCTGATTCTCGACGTCGCCGCCGAGGCCATCGATTCGGCCGGCAGCGGCCGGATCGCCGTGATCGGCGACGCCTATGGCGCGCTCACCCTCGGCGCGATCGTCGGGCATGATCTGCGCGATATCCGGGTGCATCAGGACCTGCTCACCGGCGAACTCGCATTGGCCAACAACGCCAGGGCGCTCGGTCTCGCGGATCGCTATGTCGCACACGCACTTTCCAAGGAGTTGCTCGCCGACGCGACGGTCGTGCTGCTGCGACTACCGCGCATGCTCGCCGGACTGACCGAGGTCGCCGACGCGATCGCCCGCTATGCGGATCCGGAGGTGGCCGTATTCGCGGGCGGGCGCGATAAATATCTGACCAAGTCCATGAACGATGTACTAGCCGAAACATTCTCGGAGGTTCGGGCGAGCCGGGGTCGGCAGAAGTCCCGTACGCTCTTGGTCAGCGGGCCGAAACCCGTTGCCGCGCCGCCATTTCCGGTGCGCGAACGAATCGACGATATCGATATCGATGTGGTCGCGCACGGCGCCGCGTTTTCCGGCGCCACATTGGATATCGGAACCCGATTCCTGTTGCAGCACTTCAAGTGGATGAAACCCGATGCCCGCGATGCCATCGACCTTGGTTGCGGCACCGGCATCCTGGCGGTCGCGCTGGCCAAGGCCCGACCCGGCATCCGGGTGGTCGGCACCGATCAGTCGGCCGCCGCGGTGGCATCGGCGCGGGCGACGGCACAGGTCAACGAGGTCGCCGATCGGGTGAGCGTGGTGCGCGATGACGCGATGTCCTCGGCCGCCGACAACAGCGCCGATCTGGTGCTGTGCAATCCGCCGTTCCATGTCGGTGCGGCCGTGCACACCGGTTCGGCGATAAAGATGTTCGCCGAGACCGGTCGGGTCCTCCGTCCCGGCGGTGAATTGTGGACGGTTTACAACTCACATCTGAACTATCGGGGCGTGGTCCAGCGGATGGTCGGGCAGACCGAGGTGATCGGCCGCAATCGGAAATTCACGGTCACGCGATCCGTGCGTGGGCTACGCGACGTCCAGCGGTAGTAGAGTCCGATTTGTCCGTACCGAAGGGTTGCTCGGGAACTCCACCGGGCCGATACACGTTGGACAACCTAGTTGGATATCGAGCGACCGGCTCGCAACGAGACGGCTCGGGACTGACGGCCACGGTGACGTGAGCCACGACTGGCAGAAAGGCATTCACGGTGCGCACCACTAGCAATCCTGTTTTCAGACAGCTCCCTCGGCAAGAGGGCAGTGGCTATGCCAGCTTCGGGTCAGGGGTGACGGGCGCGGGCCAGATGCCCCAGCAGTACGGCCAGTACCCGCAATACCCCCAGTATCAGCAGGCCCCGGCCACCCGGGCCATGACCATCGACGATGTGGTCACCAAGACCGCCATCACCCTCGGCGTGCTCGCGCTCTCGGCGATCGTCTCCTACGGCCTGACCAACGCGAACACCTCGCTGGCGCCGCTGTTCGTCATCGGCGGCGGTCTGGTCGGCTTCGTGCTGGTCATGATCGCGACCTTCGCGCGGAAGATGGACAACCCCGTCCTCGTACTCTCGTACGCGGTCTTCGAGGGGCTGTTCGTCGGCGCGCTGTCGTTCATGTTCACGAATATCGAATTCGGTGGCGTCGGCGGCAGTGCCATGATCGCGCAGGCGGTACTCGGCACCTTCGGCGTCTTCGCGGGCATGCTCGTGGTCTACAAGACCGGCGCGATCCGCGTCACCCCGCGCTTCACCCGAATGATCTTCGGCGCCATGATCGGCATTCTGGTGCTGATCGTCGGCAACCTGATCGCCAGCTTCTTCATCGACGGCGGCCTCGGCCTGCGCGACGGCGGCCCGCTCGCCATCGTCTTCAGCCTGGTCGTGATCGCGGTCGCCGCCTTCAGCTTCCTGCTCGACTTCGACGCCGCCGACCAACTCATCCGCGCCCAAGCGCCGGAGAAGGCCGCCTGGGGCGTCGCCCTCGGCCTGACCGTCACCCTGGTCTGGCTCTACATCGAAATCCTGCGCCTGCTGAGCTACTTCAACAACGACTAGTGATTCGGTGACCGAGAACGGCTCCCTTCCCGATCGGGGAGGGAGCCGTTCTTTGTGTGCGTCGAGCACCGCCATCGGGCTCAGGCGGCGATGCCGAGACCGGCGGCGACGATGACCGGGATCATGTACAGCATCGGGAATGGGATGTGGCCGTAGGCGCGAGCCCGGATATTGGTGATGACGGCACCGGTGAAGTAGAGCATGACGCCGATCGCGGCGGCGTATCCGATCACCGGAATCCACAGGCCGACAATGAGTCCGACCGCGCCCGCGGTCTTGGCCGCGCCGAGCCAGTTCCACCACGATTCGGGTACGCCGTATTCGACCAGCGGATCGACGACGAACTTCGCCCGCCGCAGCAGCGAGAAGCCCGAGAAGCCGACCCACGCGGCGGCGAGAACGGTGACGATGACGTAGGCGGTGTACATGGGATTCGGCTCCTTCGGAACAGCTTCAGCTAGTGATTCGCTGAGTAGACGGAGCACGGGTGGGGAGTGTGACATCGGCGAGCGGAGCCCAACCCGATGAAACATCGAACGGCTCCCTATCGCGCCGGATAGGAAGCCGTTCAACGGATTTCGTGCGTACCCCGAGGGGCGCGAGAACTAGCTCAGGCGCTCGATGACCATCGCCATGCCCTGGCCGCCGCCGACACACATGGTCTCCAGGCCGAACTGCTTGTCGTGAGTCTGGAGGTTGTTGATCAGGGTGGCGGTGATGCGGGCGCCGGTCATGCCGAACGGGTGGCCGAGGGCGATGGCGCCACCGGACACATTCAGCTTGTCGAGGTCCATGTTCAGCTCGCGGGCGGAGCCGAGGACCTGGACGGCGAATGCCTCGTTGATCTCGTACAGGTCGAGGTCGTGCATGCTCATCTTGGCGGTCTTCAGGGTCTTGCGGACCGCCTCGATCGGACCGAGACCCATGATCTCGGGGGACAGGCCCGAGACGCCGGTGGCGACGATGCGCGCCAGCGGGGTCAGGCCGAGCTCCTTGGCCTTGGTGTCGCTCATGACGACCAGCGCGGCAGCACCGTCGTTGAGCGGACAGGCGTTACCGGCGGTAATCGTGCCGTCCGGGCGGAACACCGGCTTGAGCTGCGAGATCTTCTCGTAGGTCGTGCCAGCGCGCGGGCCGTCGTCGGTGGTGACGATGGTGCCGTCGGGCAAGGTCACCGGAGTGATCTCCCGCTCGAAGAAACCGGCCTTGATGGCCTCCTCGGCGCGGTTCTGCGAGCGCACGCCCCAATGGTCCTGATCTTCCCGGCTGATGCCGGTGAACTGGGCGACGTTCTCGGCGGTCTGGCCCATCGCGATGTAGACGTCGGGCAGGATGCCCGCCGCACGCGGATCGGTCCACACGTCCGCGCCGCCTTCGGCGCGCTTGGCGGTGCGGGCCTCGGCATCGGCGAATTCCGGGTTGTGGGTGTCCGGCCAGCCGTCGGAGGTGCCCTTCGGGAACCGCGAGACGGTCTCGACACCGGCGGAGATGAACACATCGCCCTCACCGGCCTTGATGGCGTGGAAGGCCATCCGGGTGGTCTGCAGCGAGGAGGAGCAGTAGCGGTTGAGGGTGACGCCGGGCAGGGTGTCGTAGCCGAGTTGCACGGCCACACTGCGGGCCATATTGAAACCGCCCTCACCGGCGGGCTGGCCGCAGCCCAGGATCAGATCGTCGATCTGGGTGGGGTCGAGGCCGGGAACCTTGTCCAGGGCCGCGCGGACCATCTGGGCCGCGAGGTCATCCGGCCGCATGCTCACCAGCGAGCCCTTTCCGGCGCGGCCGATCGGCGAGCGAGCGTAGGAAACGATGACGGCCTCGGGCATGAGGACTCCTTTGTTGGACGGTCATGGCGCGCCGGGACGGTGTCCGAAACGCGGTCTTCGAACCGTTTGTTACTTGTGCGTTCGAATCGAATCTACGTCGCGTCCTGATGGGCGGGAACCCGGGGTCGCCTCCTCGAGTGCCGCGATCAGGACCGGGAGCAATAGCGCGGCCGCCAGTCCGTAGCCCGCTGCCGACGGGTGGAACCCGTCCTCGGAGAACAGTTGCTCGGGCGCGGCACGGAACTCCGAGGCGAGCCGGTCACCCATTGCCACCGGGATGCCACCGGCCATCGTGGTCGCGACCGATTGAGCCCGGGCCAGGCGGACGCTCCAGTTCCGCACCACGGTCCGCAGCGGCTGCGGAATTGCCACGACGGTGCCGAGATTCGGACAGGTGCCGACCACCACGATGCTGTCGGCGCGGCGCAGGCGGGCCACCGCGGCGGCGAGCCGGTGCGCGGAGGCGCGGATGGAGTGCTTCTTGGTGACGTCGTTGGCGCCGATGAGGATGACCGCGGCATCCGGCGGCGGTCCGGCGATGAACATGGCATCGACCTGTCCGGCCAGCCCCTTCGAGGTCGCACCGGATATGGCCTTGGTACTCAACCGGATTCGCTGTCCGGTGGCCTCGGCGAGGCCGCGGGCGATGCGCACGCCGGGAACTTCCTCGGGCGATACACAGCCGACACCGGCCGCGGTCGAATCGCCGAAGATCATCAGATGCACGTCGGCATGCAGACCGGTCCGCCACGGTTGCGGCGCCAGGCAGCCCGCGGTGTAGATGCCGTCGGCCTCGGGCGGTTTCGAGGTATCGCGCCCGATGACCCCGCGCGCGACACCGGCCTGTGCCATGAGCAGCCGATAGGTTGCCCACCATGCGGTCCCGGCGCCGGAACCGGCCAATAAGGTTGCGGCACCCGTCACTGCCGCGGTCTTCCATGCTGCCCCGCCTCCCCGCGCCTTTTGCCGGTCGTTGGGAGTCACGGCAGTTGGGTTCCGGGTCGGCGGTTGGGTGCGCCACAGCTTCTGGGCGTACCCGATGAGTTACCCATATGTCTACGAAATCAGTTGTTGCGGTTCCGGGCAACACGAGATGATGCCGCCTTGCGACATATGTATTGCCAGGCAGAGTGGCTCGGTTCAGGCGGATGGGTCGCCGGGAACGTCGAACCACGCGTGCGCGGGGACATTCGCGGTGTCGGTGGTGACGGTGACCTCGACCCGGCCCGGACCGGTGTCCTGGAACAGGGCGTACTGAATGCTGCCGTAGAGGCCGGTGACCACATTGTTTTCGTAGCGGCCCGTCGCGCCGGTGTTCAGATTGCGCCAGGCGACGGTGGTGTAGACCTCACACAGCGGGGCCAGCGGATAGTCACCGGGTCCGAGACCCACCGCCGGATCCGCGCGCACATTGAGTACGGCCCGGCCCGGCCACTGCGCGCTGGTATCGGCCCAGGTGCGAATGGTCGTCCAGCAGAGTCCGCCGTGCGCCAGCGTCGGCACTTGCGGGAATTGCGCGGTCGCGGCCTCGGCGGGCGCGGCCACGACGACTCCGGCGGCCACTGCCGCTCCGGCCAGAACTGTCGCGGCGCGAGCGATGTTCGGCTGCTTCATGTTTGCGATCCTAGGGAAGTGATCACCGTCATGCGCGTTTTGTCGCGCGAGACGCGCGCGCAGGTATACCGACCCCTTCTGCAACGATAGGGGCATGCGCATCGCTGATCACGTCGTTGACCTCATCGGCAATACGCCTCTGGTTCGATTGAACTCGGTGGTGGGCCCCAACGCAGGCATTGTCGCGGCCAAGATCGAATATCTGAATCCGGGCGGTAGCTCCAAGGACCGCATCGCCGTGAAGATGATCGAGGCGGCCGAGGCATCCGGAGCGCTGCGGCCCGGCGGCACCATTGTCGAGCCGACATCCGGTAATACCGGCGTCGGACTCGCGCTTGTCGCGCAACAGCGCGGCTACAAGTGCGTCTTCGTCTGCCCGGACAAAGTCAGCGAGGACAAGCGCAACGTGCTGCGCGCCTATGGCGCCGAAGTCGTGGTGTGCCCGACCGCGGTGCCCCCGGACCACCCGGACAGCTACTACAGCGTCTCCGACCGGCTGGTCCGCGAGATCGACGGCGCCTGGAAGCCGGATCAGTACTCCAACCCGGGCGGCCCGGACAGCCACTACGAGACCACCGGCCCGGAGATCTGGCGCGATACCGACGGCAAGGTCACCCACTTCGTGGCAGGCGTCGGTACCGGCGGCACCATCACCGGCGCAGGCCGGTATCTGAAGGAAGTCTCCGGCGGCAAGGTGCAGATCGTCGGCGCCGACCCGGAGGGTTCGGTGTACTCCGGCGGCACCGGTCGGCCGTACCTGGTCGAAGGCGTCGGTGAGGACTTCTGGCCCTCGGCCTACGACCCTGCCGTGCCCGACGAGATCATCGCCGTCTCCGATGCCGACTCCTTCGATATGACCCGCCGACTCGCGCGCGAGGAGGGCCTGCTGGTCGGCGGCTCCTGCGGTATGGCGGTGATCGCGGCCATCGAGGTCGCCCGCCGCGACCCGGATGCGCTCGTGGTTGTACTGCTACCCGACGGCGGCCGCGGCTACCTGTCCAAGATCTTCAACGACCAGTGGATGAGCTCCTACGGCTTCCTGCGTGATCGGATGGACGGCGCGGCGGAGCCCCTGGTCGGCGATGTGCTGCGCGGTAAGTCGGGTGCGCTGCCGGATCTGGTGCACACCCATCCGTCGGAGACGCTGCGCGATGCGATCGAGATCCTGCGTGAGTACGGGGTTTCGCAGATGCCGGTCGTCGGCGCCGAACCCCCGGTAATGGCGGGCGAGGTCGCGGGTAGTGTGACCGAGCGGGACCTGCTCTCGGCGGTCTTCGAAGGCCGTGCGCACCTGACCGATTCGGTCGCCAAGCATATGAGCCCGTCTTTCCCGCTGATCGGCTCGGGCGAACCCCTCTCAGCCGCCACCAAGGCCCTCTCGGACACCGACGCCCTGATGGTCGTCGAGGACGGCAAACCCGTAGGCGTCATCACCCGCCACGACCTCCTGGGCTTCCTCAGCACCGGCTCCATCTAAGGGCTGAATCAAGATCAGGTGGAATCTGTGGCGGCATCGGTCGAGAAGGCCCCGCCGCAGTGCCACCTGATCTTGATCGCACCCGGTGGTCAGGCGGTTCGGCGGGGGTGCGAGTTGTCTTGGGCGGCACCGGTTATGAGGTCGGTCCAGTGGTCGGCGAGTAGGGCCAGGCGGTACCAGGCCGCGTGCACGCGATTGTCGGAGACCTTTTCGGCGGTGTGCAGTAGGTGGCTGGCGTGGACGTAGGCGGCGGCCATTCGATCCATCGTCGCGCCGATGGATTCGGCGCGGATATGCGCGGTCGACTGCCGCTGCGGCACTCGCGTGATCACCCAGGTGTCGATGGCGGAGACGAGTTCGGCTCGGCGACAATCTATTCCGGCGGTGGTGAGCGGATCGCCATGCCGCTGCCTGTGCAACTCCGCCAGTACCCGCGCCAATGGAATGAGCGGATGTTCCGGACCGGGTTCCGGCGGATGTCCGCCGAACGCGGCTACCAATTCCCGTTGGTCCGGCAGAGTTCTCGCACCCTCGATGATCGGCGCGCGATTACGCACGAACATGATGGGCCCCCAGATCGAGCGACGGCATGTGCATGGTGCACCTCCGAATAAGCGGTCGGTACACTCGGATTCGCCGCGTTGATCCGGGACGCTGTGTGCCTCACATAGGGTGCGGCCTTCCCGAAACCGAGTGCGAATACAGCTTGCGCATTTGCTTTGGCGAATCGGTGACATGTAGGTGGCACCGTGATGACAGGCAGTAACAATGTTCTCCGCCCGATGTGAATGGCGTTGTGAAGTGTGCCGACCAGTACGGAATGCGTCGAATAAGTCAGTGACCCAGCATGATTCGGCGGATCAGGGTTCGAACGCCGCCGACGATGTCAGCGAAATGCGTTCGAGTCGGTCAGCGCCTTTCCGAGCACCAACTGGTGCACCTCCGCCGTGCCTTCGTATGTGAGAACCGACTCGAGATTGTTCGCATGCCGCAGCACCGGATAGTCCAGTGTGATGCCGTTCGCGCCGAGGATGGTCCGGCATTCGCGGGCGATGGCGATGGCCTCCCGGGTGCTGTTCAACTTGCCAGCGCTGATCTGCTCCGCCAGCACCTCGCCGCGATCCTTCAACCTGCTGACCTGCAGTGCGAGCAACTGGCCCTTGCCGTATTCGAGCGCCATATCGGCGAGCTTCGCCTGGGTCAGCTGGTAGGCGGCCAGTGGCTTGTCGAATACCTCCCTGGTCCGCGCGTATTCGATGGTCGCGGCCAGGCAGTCGCGTGCCGCGCCGAGCGCGCCGAAGATAATGCCGAACCGCGCCTCGCTCAGACAGGCGAGTGGGGAACTCAGTCCACGCGACTGCGGCAGCACCGCATCGGCGGGCAGCCGCACATCGTCGAAGTCCAGCTCCGCGGTCACCGACGCGCGCAACGACAACTTGTGATGCATCTCACGCGCGGTGAACCCTGGCGCACCCGCCGGGACCAGGAAGCCGCGCACCACCTGCTTGCCCTCGTCCTCGGTCTGCGCCCACACCACCGCGATATCGGCCACCGACCCGTTGGTGATCCACATTTTCGAGCCGTTGAGCACCCAGTCGGCGCCGTCGCGCTTGGCCCTGGTCCGCATGCCACCGGGATTCGAGCCGAAGTCCGGTTCGGTGAGTCCGAAGCAGCCGAGCGCGCGTCCGGCCGCCATATCCGGCAGCCACTGCTGCTTCTGTTCCTCGGAGCCGAACTTGTGGATCGCCGTCATGGCGAGCGAACCCTGCACCGAAACCATGCTGCGCACACCCGAATCGACGGCCTCGAGCTCCTGGCAGGCCAGACCGTAGGCGGTCGCCGACAGGCCGGCGCATCCGTAGCCCTCCAGGTGCATGCCGAGCAACCCGATATTGCCCAGTTCCGGTGCGAGTTCACGGGCCGGGAACGTCCCGGCCTCGAACCATTCCGCGATCTGCGGCCGCAACCGATGGTTCGCGAACGTGCGGACGGTATCGCGGATCTCGCGCTCGTCCTCGGTCAACAGGGCATCGATCGCGAACAGTTCATCAACGCTCAGCATGAGCTCAACCTACCGCTGTCGCCGCGACGCAAGCCTGGATCGGCACAACCGATGGTCCGGCCGTTAGCCCGCCGATCGCCCGGGTTTAGGCTGACCCCATGAGTGAGCTGGGATTCTCCACCAGAGCCGTGCACGCCGGATACGAACCCGAAGCGCGGACCGGTGCGGTGAACGTGCCCATCTACGCGAGTTCGACGTTCGCCCAGGACGGGGTGGGCGGGTTGCGCGAGGGCTACGAATACGGCCGCACCGGCAACCCGACCAGGACCGCACTCGAAGCGAACCTCGCCGCGCTCGAATCGGGCCGCTACGGACGCGCATTCGCGTCCGGCATGGCCGCCACCGACTGTGCGTTGCGGGCGACGCTGCGTCCCGGCGACCACATTGTCATTCCCGACGACGCCTACGGCGGCACCTTCCGGCTGATCGACAAGGTCTTCAGCCAGTGGGGCATCGAGCATTCGCCCGCGCACGTATTCAATGTCGACGAGATGCGCGCCGCGATCCGCCCGAACACCAAGCTGATCTGGATCGAAACCCCCACCAACCCGCTGCTGAGCATCGGCGATATTCCGGCGCTCGCCGAGGTCGCGCACGTCGCGGGCGCGAAACTGGTGGTGGACAACACCTTTGCCACGCCGTACCTGCAGCAGCCGCTGCTGCTCGGCGCCGATATCGTCACGCATTCGACCACCAAGTACCTCGGTGGACACTCCGATGTCGTGGGCGGCGCGTTGATCACCAACGATCCGGAACTCGACGCGGCATTCGCCTTCCTGCAGAACGGTGCGGGTGCGGTGCCCGGCCCGTTCGACGCCTATCTCACCCTGCGCGGCACAAAAACCCTTGCGGTGCGGATGGATCGGCACTGCGACAACGCCGAGACCATTGCCGAATTCCTGACCAGGCATCCGGCCATCTCGCAGGTCATCTACCCCGGCCTGGCCGAGCATCCGGGCCACGCCATCGCCGACAAGCAGATGAAACGCTTCGGCGGGATGATCTCGGTGCGGCTCAGCGGCGGTAAGGATGCGGCGCACGAGTTCTGCTCGCGCACCAAGATCTTCACCCTGGCCGAATCGCTCGGCGGCGTGGAATCGCTGATCGAACATCCGGCGGCCATGACGCACGCCTCCACCGCGGGCTCGCAGCTGGAGGTGCCGGACGATCTGGTGCGGCTCTCGGTCGGCATCGAGGACGTCAGCGATCTGCTGGCCGATGTCGAACAGGCACTGGCGAACTAGAACTGGATATGGAACCGAAGCGGCCGCATCCGGATCTTCCGGATGCGGCCGCTTGTTTCGGATCTGGCTTCGGGAGGCGGCCGCCGAGGCGGAACCGCTCCCGGACGGGATCAGCTGTGGTACGGCTCGGCGCTGACCAGCGTCACCTTCATGGTCTTGCCGTTGGGCAGGGTGTACTCGCGGGTGTCGCCGACCTTCGCATCGATCAGCGCGCCACCGAGCGGCGAATTCGGCGAGTAGGTCTCGAGCTTGGAATCGTTGAGGCCCTCTTCGCGGGTCGCGATGAGGAAGGTCTCGGTGTCGGATTCGTCACCGTCGTAGTAGACCTTGACGACCGAACCCGGCAGCGCGACGCCGGACTTGGTGGGCGCAACGCCGACCTTGGCGTTGTTCAGCAGCTCCTGCAGCTGCCGGATGCGCGCCTCCTGCTGACCCTGCTCTTCACGAGCGGCGTGATATCCGCCGTTTTCCTTGAGGTCGCCCTCTTCGCGGCGCTCGTTGATCTCGGCGGCGATGACCGGACGATTGGCGATGAGCGCGTCGAGTTCACCCTTGAGCCTGTCGTGCGACTCCGGGGTCAGCCAAGTCACTTGCGTCTCAGTCATCTCGATCACTCCCTAGTAGTTGTTCCCGGCCGAGGCCGGGTTCCCTGATCCGCTGCAGTGCCCACAGGGGGCGGGCACGCACCAGCCGACGGCTAGTGCCATCCTGGGGAAGTTCATCGAACCCCGACAGGCTTCAGGTCCGGCAAACTCGCAATCCCGGAACTAACAGCGCTGGCCGCCAATGCAGCAAACACGGCTCCGAGCCCCGGAACCGTGTATCACGCCATTTTAGCATGAATCACAAACATGCAGGTCGGCGTTCATTTTGTGGATGCGTCGGTGGTTTATTGCCCCGGAATCAACCCGCCCGCAGATACTTCGGCACGTCATCGCTGCAGCCGTAGATACTGCTCGATACCGGTCGGGCGGAGGCCCGGACGGTGGTCGTCAGCTCGATGGTGCCGCTGCCGGACGGCTCGATCAGCACCTCGCGGCGGCCCAATTCGGACCCGTCCCTTGCCATCGCGCGGACGAAACACACCACCGGCTGCTGCGGGTCCTTTCGGGTGACCTTGAGATGCACCGAGATGGTGGAGTCGTCGACGACGGTGTAGCCGAGTTGTTCGGCGTCGATATCCTCCGGTCCGTACTTCTGGAAACCGACGTAGGCGACCCCGAGACCCGCGGCGAGTACGACCGCGCCCAGTGCGAACGGAATCCAGCGGCGCTTCGGGCGTGGCGTGGTTCCGTACCGGTCGGCACGTCGGTCGATCGGCGTGTCACCGGGCGTTTCACTCATGCCGTCTCACTCCGGGGGGTACGTCGGAACAAAAGTCTGTCGAATGGAACTATAGGGACAGGCAGATCGGACCCCGGCGGCGGAGAGTACGAGGTATCACGGTGGTTGATGAGGTGAACGAGACGTGAGTGGCTTTCGGCTCATGGCGGTTCATGCGCACCCCGACGACGAATCCAGTAAGGGTGCCGCGACGACCGCACGGTATGCCGACGAGGGCCACGACGTCCTCGTCGTCACACTGACCGGTGGCGAACGCGGCAGCATCCTCAACCCGGCAATGGACACCCCCGGCGTGTTGGAGCGAATCGATGAGATCCGGCGCGAGGAGATGGAGGCCGCGGCCGCCGCGCTCGGGGTGCGCCAGACCTGGCTCGGTTTCGTCGACTCCGGCCTACCCGAGGGCGATCCGCTGCCGCCGTTACCCGAGGGCTGCTTCGCGCTGGTGCCGCTGGAGGAGGCCGTCGAGGCGCTGGTCCGCGTGGTGCGCGAGTTCAAGCCGCACGTCATGACCACCTATGACGAGAACGGCGGCTATCCGCACCCGGATCACATCCGCTGCCATGAGGTGTCGATGGCCGCTTTCGAGGCGGCGGGTGATCCGGAGCGTTTCCCGGATGCGGGCGAGCCGTGGCAGCCGCTGAAGATCTACTACGACCACGGTTTCACCATGGCGCGCCTGGATGTGTTCGCCGCCGAATACGAGCGCATCGGTGAGCCGTTCCCGCTGCAGGAGTGGCTGGAACGCACCCGCGCCTACCGCCAGGGCCGCCCCGACGGCATGACCAGGGTGACCACCCAGATCGAGTGCGCCAAATATTTCCCGCAGCGCGATGACGCCCTGCGCGCACACGCGACGCAGATCGATCCCAACGGCGCGTTCTTCGCGATTCCGATGGAAATGCAGCAGCGGCTGTGGCCGACCGAGGAGTTCGAACTGGCCAAGTCCATGGTCGACTCCACGCTGCCCGAAACCGATCTGTTCGCCGGTATCGAAGACGAGCACCGGTGATGTTGGTTTTCCTCGCGCAATCCCCCGGCACGCCGACCGGACCCGAATTCGGCAAGGCATCGCCGCTCGGTCTGGTGATCATTCTGGTGTTGCTGGCCGGAACCATCCTGCTGGTGCGGTCGATGAACCGGCATATCAAGGGCCTGCCCGCGACCTTCGAGCCCGAACATCCGGAACCGGATCAGGCGGCGGACGAGGGCACCGAACCTGGTATCGCTCGGCTCGACAAGAAGGACGTCGAGCCCGACGACGGGCCTGATAAGACCTGATTTCGCAGCGGCCGTCCGAGAATTTCGGGCGGCCGCTGTTACATTCGCCGCTCCTGTTTCGTCATTGGGGTAGTCGCGGCACGATCCACGGGCCGCAGGTGCTTTCGGGCACAGCTGCGAAGTGAGGGCATACCGATGACATTCGAGGATCTGCGCGCTGAACTCTCCGGTCGAGTGCTGCTGCCGGGTGACGAGAGCTTCGAGGCGGCGGCGCGGCCGTGGACTTCGACGGTCACCCAGCCGGTTGCCGCGGTTGTCCGGGCCAGCGATGCGGATGACGTCGCGGCGGTCGTGGCGCATGCGCGCCGGGTGGGGGCGCCGGTGGTCGCACAACCGACCGGGCACGGTGCCGCGGGCGGCATCGAGGACGCGATTCTGCTGCGCACCGGGGGACTGGACAGCGTCGAGATCGATGCCGAGCGGCGGGTTGCGAAGGTCGGCGCGGGCGCGAATTGGGGTGCGGTGCAGGCCGCGGCCGCGGCGCATGGACTGACCGGACTCGCGGGGAGCAATCCGGTGGTCGGCGTCACCGGATACACCCTCGGCGGCGGACTGAGCTGGTTCGGCCGCAAATACGGTTGGGCCTCGGATGCGGTGCGCGCCCTCGAGATCGTGGACGCCGAAGGCGCACGGACCCGAGTGACCGCCGACGATCCGGAACTGTTCTGGGCACTGCGCGGCGGCGGCGGTGATTTCGGTGTGGTGACCGCACTCGAATTCGACCTCTTCCCGGCTCCGGACCTCTACGGCGGGCGGGTGATGTGGCACGGTGCGCGTACGACGGAGGTCTTCGCGGCGTTCCAGGAGATCACCGCCGACGCTCCCGACGAACTGTCGGTGTGGTTCCACCGGTTCCAGTTCCCGGATGCGCCGCCGATGGTCGCGCTGGATGTCGCCTACCTCGGCGATCCCGAGGTAGGCCGGTCCCTGCTGACCAGGTTGGACGCGATCGACGGACCGCTCGCCGATAAGCGCGGCGCGCTGTCGGTGGCGAATCTCGGCGAAATCACCGCGGAGCCAACCGATCCCAGCCCTGCGCTGTCCCGCGCCGAGCTGCTCACCGACCTCGGCGACGCGGTCCTGAAGACCCTGCTCGACGAGCCGGTCGCGCCGCTGGCCGATATCCAGATCCGCCATCTCGGCGGTGCGTTCGCCAGGAGCGGTGCGGACGCTGGTGCGCGCGGACCGATCACCGAGCCCTATCTGCTCTACGCCTTGGGACTCGGCCTTCCGCACATCGCGGCGGCCGTCAAGTCCCGGCGGGTCGAGATCGTCGACGCGATCGGCGCGCACATCAGCGGGCTCAAGCCGTATACCTTCCTCACTCCGGAGGAGACGGCTGCCGCGGCATTCGACTCGTCGACTCTGGCGCGGTTGCGGGAGATCAAGCGGGCACGCGATCCGCAGTCGGTGATCCGCGCGAACTATCCGGTTCTCGGATAACGGATTTCGCATACTCGACTGCGGACCGTCGGCCCTATCGGCTGGCGGTCCGCGGTGTCGGGCAGCGGAACTCGCCAGGGCTGTTCACATTCGATCATGCGCTGCGCCGGAACGGTATCGGCGCAACCCTTTTGGGTCCTTCTCGTGCTGGATTCCGTGATCTCGGCGGCGTTGGATCGAGTTCGGCGGTGTTCGATGGAGTTTGGTCGGCATCCCGTTGTGCTACCTCTTCAGCTGACTCTTCGAACGAAGGATGCCCATGGACAATGTGATCGGACAGATCGACCGCGCACTGGATATGACGGGTGCGATCGTGCTCGCCGCCGTCGACGGCGACCGGCTCGCGGCCCCGACGCCGTGTCAGGACTGGGATGTGCATGCGGTGCTCAATCATGCCGTCGGCAATATGCACCGGTTCGCGGCCGAGGTCAGCGGGACCGATGCGGGCGCCGGACTCGAGGACGACTGGCTCGGCATCGATCCGCAGGGCGCCTTCGCCGCGGCCGCCGAGGTGGACCGCGCCGCATGGCATCGCCCCGACGCCTTGACCGGCACCGTGCGCATGGCGCTCGGTGATCTCCCAGGTCCGGCGGCCGCCATGGTCCATCTCACCGAAGTCGTCGCGCACGGTGTCGATATCGCGGTGGCCATCGACCGCCCCGACCTCGCCGATGATGAATTGTGCGCGGAAGTGCTGACCACCATGCATGCCATGGGCGGGCTCGACGGGTTCCGCAAGCCGGGAATGTTCGACGAGGAGGTCACCGTACCGGCGGACGCGCCCGCACACCGTCGGCTGCTCGGCTATCTGGGGCGGGACTGGTAATCGATTGCCGCACAGTCGATCTCAGGCGCGCCGCACGGGATGACGCAGGATAGTGCGGGTATTCGCATCCGGTGATCTGCGCGGATCCGAGAGGTAGATCTCGTGATGGCGGCCGTTCATGACCAACCCCTCGGCGGCCATGAACGCTTCCATCCTGGCCAGCGTCTCCGGTTCGGTGGCATACGGTCCGATGTGCATGGCCTGAATCGCGTCACCCTCGCTCAGCCGCTCGAATGTCGCGCCGGACACCATCTCGGCGGTGACCACTTCGGGCATGCGGATCATCAGTTTCCACTGCCACTGTTCGCGCGGCACCGACAGTGGCGGCTCATCGGAGTTCACCCACCACTGGCCCTCCAGCTTCGGCACCACGAAATCCCGGCCGTCCGCCTTGGCGATCTTCTTGGCGCCGTAGGCGGTTCGATACAGCGTCTGCACCGCCTCGGTGTAATTCTCGCCGCCGGGCGCGCCGAAGCCGGTAACCGTCAAATAGCCGTAGGTATCGAAGGTGCGCAGTTCGGGTTCGGGGGTGGCGTCGTAGTAATGCCCGTCGCTCTTGGCCAGATCGAGTTTCATCGTGAGCCCTTCGGTATCGAAATCTCGGACGGTGACGAGCGTGAGCCCTCCATCGGCGGGAGAGTCAAGCTGACTCGGTGCTGTCCCGTATGGAAGTTTGGCAGTCGTGGAGGCGATCTTCGATAAGGCAGGTGTGCGCGGTTGGGTGCACGCCCGATGTCTCGATTGCACCGGTGAGGTGGGGCTCGGCGCCGATGAACCGGTGGTTTTGGCGTCGGTGGTGAAGGTGCCGTTGGTGCTGGAATTCGCCCGTCAGGTGGTCGCGGGTCAGCTCGACCCGACCGATCGAGTGCGGGCCACCGCGGCAGACCGGCTCGGTGGCGTCGGCACTGCCGGATGTCTGGACGATGTCGAATTCAGCCTGCGCGATGCGGCGTTCTTCGCACTGACCGTGAGCGATAACACCGCCGCCGATCTGCTCTTCGATCGCGTCGGCCTGGACAACGTGCGCTCGCTGGTGCGCGAATTGGGGCTCACCGAGACCCGGATCGTCGGCTCGCCGCGGTACGTCGTGCAGACCATGGCGGAGGATATCGGCGCATCCGATACCGCCGAATTCGCGCGCCGATTCCCGACCCTGAGCGTGTCGGAAGTGCTCGGCACCCGTGCCATGGACCCGCTACGCACCACCGCGAGCACACCGCGCGATATGACCCGGCTGCTCACCCTGCTCGGCCAGGATCGCGCGGGCGATCCCGCCGCCTGCCGGTGGGTGCGCGAACTCATGGGCCAGCAGCTCAACTGGCACCGGCTCGCCGCGGCCTTCCCGCCCGAGGTTTCGGTGTGGGGCAAGACCGGATCACTGCCCGCGATTCGCAATGAGATCGGCGTGGTGACCTATCCCGGCGGAAGTCGTTATGCCGTAGCGGTTTTCACCAGGGCCGATACGCTCGCCCAGCGGTTGCCCGAGGTGGATCATGCGATCGGCGAGGCCGCCCGGTCGGCGATTCATCGCATCCGTCACGATCTGCCGAATACGACATTCCACGGCCGCTGCGCCACCTCCTGAGCGGGCGCCGACCGCGATGCGCCATCGCCCTGGATGACCGTCACGATCAGCTCGGCTAGTTCGCGCACCAGCGGATTGGGTGCCGCGGCAGGCCAGGCCAGCGAGAGTCGCCAGCTCAGTGCGTCGGTCAGCGGTCGCCAGACGACGCGCGGTTCCTTTTGCGCGACCATGCCCTGGTCGAAGGCGACGCCGCGGCCGGAAAGCACCATGCCGAGCAAGAATTCAGGATTGCGGGCGTGCTGGACGCGGGTGGGGCGGAAGCCGTGCTCCCAGCAGGTGCGCAGCGTCGCGTCGTAGAGTCCGGGCGCGGCGGCCCGCGGAAAGATCACCAGACCGAGTCCAGCCAGGTCGGCGAGGGTGAGAGCGGAGCGGGCGGCCAGTGGCGAATCGCGTGGCAGCACCACGCCGAGCGGCGTCTCGACCTCGGGGCCGAGCTCGAGGCCGATCACATCGACCGGATGTTGCAGCAGTCCGGCGTCGAGTTGGCGGTCGGCGAGCAGTCGGATCTGCTCGGCGGTGGTCAGTTCTTGTAGATCGACTCGGATGTCACGGCTTTCGAATGCCGTGAGTATCGCGGCGAGCACCCGTCCGGCCAGTTCGGGTGGGACACCGACCCGCAGGGCATCGATCTCGCCCCGATGCGCCTTGCCGACCAGCCGTTGCGCCCGATCCCAGCGGGCCAGCAGATCGCGGGCTTCCACGAGCAGGATCTGGCCCGCCTCGGTGAGTTCGACACGTCGGCTGTCCCGGTCGAACAGCCGCGCACCGAGGTCATGCTCGAGTTTGCGAATGCGCTGGCTCAGCGGTGGCTGCGCGATGCCGAGGCGTTCGGCGGCCCGCCCGAAATGCAGTTCTTCGGCGACGGCGACGAAGTACCGCAGCTGGCGCAGGGAGTCCACCCAGCGACGATAGCGTGATCGTTCGCTCCTGAAATCAGCGCTGGGGCGCGGCCCGCCAGTCCTCGCGGAGCTGGCCGGGTGTGGCGTCGAAGCGTCTCCGGAAGGCTTTGTTGAAGCTGCTCATCGAACCGAAGCCGAGGTCCGATGCGATATCGGTAATACTTCGATGCTGGTAGGCGGGGTTGCGCAGGCGGTCGCGCGCCAGTCGCAGGCGTTCTTCCCGGATGACATCGCTGGGCGTGGTTCCGGCATTGCTGAACGCCAGTTGAATTTGCCGAAGTGACCAGCCGAGCGCAACTGCGACGCGCGTGCCGTTGAGGTCCGGATCTCCGGCATGGTCGTGGATATACCGGCGAGCGGTCGCTTCGACATGGGCGAGCTGGGTGGGCGAACTCGCCGGTTCGCCGAGGATCTGCATGCAGAGCAGATCCACCAGACGTTCGGAGACGCTGTCGAATTGGCGGTCGGTGAGTGCGGCGGATTCACTGTGCAGGCCGCCGAGTATCCCGTCGGTCACCCGCCCGAGCCCGGTCGTGAGATCCAGCGGGTGAGCGGGTGGAACGACGCGGTTGAGGCGATGCTTGATCTCCTTGCGCGCAATGGTGATGATCATCCCGCGCGTGCCGTCGGACATGGACATCGCGTAGGGGCGGTCGACGGAAACCAGGGCCATTGTTCCCGGGGCAAGGATCCCGTACCCGTCGTCGGTGCGAAAGGACAGGCGTCCGGTGACCGGAACGATCAGCCGGTAGTCGTCATCGGGGTCGGCGCGGATATGGCTCGGGTTGCGAAGGTAGGTGACGGCATCCGATTTCCACCCGACGAGCTGGTAGGCGTCGGTTCGACGCAGCTGCGTGTGCCCTTGGAAGTCGGTGCTGCTCGGGAATCTGTAGCCGAGCCGACAGTGGTATGTGCTGATCAGATCGGCCCAATACTCGGCTCGCTCATGTGGATCCACCACACTTGTCGTGGTGGAGTCGGCGATAACCGGTTGGTTCATGAACATCGCCTCCGATTCGACGATCATCGGTGGCCCGGGCGTCGGCCCCAACTCTGGAAGCAGCCTAGTGCAGAACCGTGCGGCTCACCGGTCGAGCAAGCATTGCCGGGTTTCGAGGTTTGCGCATTCGGACAATGCTCGTGCGCTTGCGGACAAGCGGGTCTGCGCGGGCGGCGGATACGGTCCGGATAGCTGAGGGCCGGATCGGCCGGTGCGGCCATCGGTGCCGACCCGATTCGGCTGGTTGCGAACGATATTCAGGAGTTCATATGCGCAGAGTCGTGATCGGCGACAACGGAACCGGACAGGGGAGGGTGCTGGCGGACGACGCTGTCGACCCGCTGACATTGGCGCTGCTCCCAGGCGCCGAGATCCATCGGATGTGGGAACTCGACGAACTTCCCGAGCTGCCGGTCGACAAGACGCCCGCGCAGACCGGCACGAGCTATTTTCCCGGTGCGGGCGGGCTGCGTTTCGGATCCATCTCGGTGCCCCCGGGCCTGACCTATGAGCCCGATGCCGACCTGTCCGAGGAGGCGATGGCGGCCGTCGTCGCGGAAGCGGAGGCGAAACTGCCGGGGATGATGGCGGCCTTCGACCCCGCCGCGCCCGGCATGCACAGCACCGTGAGCATCGATTTCATCGTCGTGCTCAGCGGCGAGGGCCGCCTGCGCCTGGGCGACGGCGTCGATGTATCGCTGCGAGCCGGCGATTGCGTGATCCAGCACGGTACGCCACACGCATGGTTCAACGACGGTGCGGTGCCGTTCGTATTCTGTTACACCCTGTGCGGCGTCGCCGACCAGAAGGTGCCGGCGCAGCCATGACCGACCTTCAGCAGCGTCCGCGGGGGAGGTCCGTTGGATGATGGGCGTCGGAAGTCGTTGGCGCAGTTTCGAATACGCCCTGGTGGCGGCCGGCCCCTGTGCCGTAGCCGTCGACCCGGCGACGGTGGGGTCGACCCAGCGGTTCGTCGATTGCCTGGTAGTGCGAGTCGTTGTCGAACCTGGCGATTGTCCCTTGACCGCCGAGGCCGTCCGCGCGATCCGGTACCTGTGCCTCGTCAGCGAGGCGGCCCATATCGTTATCGCCGGAACCCCGCACTGCACAACCTCGGGTAGTCGATTCACGCCGGAGGCCGATTCACTGGATGTCCTCACCCACGTCGCCGACACACTGGATGTGCTTTCCGACCTTGCCGCGCAACTGGGGCAATACGGGGAACGCGTCCACCTGATGCCGTTCGGATGGAATGTCGCCTGCCACGCCGAAAAATCGGCACGACAATGGGATTTGCCATCCGTTGCCGTATCCCCCTCCGGGCATGTCGACGTGGTGCCTGATTCAGTCGGAATCGGTGATCGGGCTCTGGCATGCCCGGTTCGTTGACGCGGCCTTCCCCGGAATCCGGCACGTCGGAGGTCATCGGTCGTGATGGCGAGATCGAGATGCTGGCGGCGCTCGCGGGACGGGTTGCCGCGGGGCGGGGGGCCGTCGTGCTGGTGCAGGGCGAACCGGGTATCGGCAAGACGTCTCTGTTGGACGCGGCCAGGGTGCGGTGCGCGGCGGCGGGCCTGCATATTCGACTCGGGGTCGCCACCGAACTACGGCAGACCGTCCCGTTCGCCGCGCTGCGTTCCTGGCTCGACCCCGATACGCCAGGCGCAGATCCGATCGGTGCCTTGCTCGACCGCGACATTCGGGCGCGCGACGCCGGAGCTGGGCACGAGATCGTCATCGCCGAGGCGATCCTCGATCACATCGAGACCTGGTGCGCTACCGGCCCGCTCGCGCTGATCATGGACGACGTCCACTGGGCCGACGCGTCGAGCGTGTCGGTATTGCAGCGGCTGTGCGCCCGCATCGATGAGCGACCGCTACTGCTGCTGCTCGGTGCCCGCCTACAGCCTCAGGACTCGGCCTTCACCGCACTGGCGGCCGAACTCCTCGCATGCCGCGCCCCGCTGATACGACTCGGCGGGCTATCCGCCGGGGCAGCGGCCGAATTGGTGTCGAATATCGTCGGTGCCACCCCCGGCCCGGGGTTGCTGCGGGAGGTGGCGGGTGCGAGCGGAAATCCGCGCTACATCACCGAATTGGTGGCCGCCCTGCTGCGTGAGCAGGCGATCACGGTGATCGCCGACATCGGCGAGGCAGTCGCCGGGCAGCGCCCGTCCACCACGCTCGCGCAGGCGATTTCGCGGAGGTTGGACTTTCTGCCGCGCCGGACCCGGCACGTGCTGGCGGCTGCCGCCGCGCTCGGCCCGGTGGTCGACGTCACGGAACTGGCAGCGGTTCTGGACCGCCCCCTCCTGGATGTATGGGGCGTCGTCAGTGACGTGATGGCGACCGGAGTGCTCGCACTTGTCGACTCCGAAGTGGTGTTCCGGCATGAATTGCTCCGGCAGGTGCTGTCGGATCAGCTACCCGCCACGGTGCGCGCTGGTCTGCTGCGCACGGCTGGTCGGGTACTGCAGACGACCAACGCGCCGATCGAGCGGATCGCACATTATCTGGCGGTCGCCGACTACGACCTCGATGACGTCGGCGTCGACTGGCTGGTAGCGGTAGCCGACAAATTGGCTTTCCGAGCGCCCGAGCCGGCGGTGCGGCTGTTGCGGCGCGCGATGACGGACTCGGACAACCCACCGCCGATCCACCGGTATATCGAAGCGCTGCTGTGGAGCGGTCGAACTGCCGAGGCGGAGGCCGAAGTGCGCATTGCGCTGTCGACGCGGTCGGAGTGTGGCGAAGATATCGAAATGCGCTGGCTGCTCGCCCAGGCCTGCCGCGCGCGGGGCCGCATCGTCGATGCTGTCGATATCGCCGAAACGGCGCTGAGCACAATGGATCTCGATGTCGAGGCGGCGGGCCGCTTCCACGGCATGTGTGCGGTGGACAATGTATTCCTCGAGCGGTTCGACGCGGCCGAGCAAGCGGGTCGAGTCGCGATCGCGATGGGGGAATCCAGTGGGGATCCCCGCGCTATCGGGTACGGCAGCAGCGCCGTGGGCGCGGTCCGGTACACCCGAGGCGATCTCATCGAGGCACTGGAGTTGAGCACTCGGATACCCATCGCCTCGACCGTCGGTACCGGACCGGACCAGTTCGATCCATACGCGCTGCGGGCACTTTGCCTGATCGAGCTCGATCGCCTGACCGAAGCCGAAGGCGTGCTGAATCAGGCGATAGCGCACAACCGCCGTGGCCCCGCCGTGTCCCTGTCCGCGAACCTGGTCGCCAAGGCACGGCTCTACCTGTTGAACGGTCGCTGGGATGACGCGGTGGCCGAATGCAACGCCGGCGCGGTGCCGGACGGGCTCGGGTACTCGACGGTCGCGGGTAGCCTCGCGGCGCTCATCGGTATTCACCGCGGCACGTTCCTCCCGGACGTGGACAGTATTCGCATCGCGGACGACCTCACGGGCACCACTGGCTACGCGCACCTGCACCTGTGGGCCAAGGCGTTGACGCACGAGGCGCATGGCCATCCGGACCTCGCCTTGAAGCTGCTCGTCGACACCCGTGAGCGACTCGCCGACCATTCGGCCGCGGCGACGCTCTACTACATCTTTCCGGATATCGCCCGACTGGCCGCGGACCTCGGCGATACGGATGCGGCACGGTCGGTGGTGGTCGGCGCCGACGAACTCGTGGCGCGACAGCCGACCGCCTCCAGGATCGGGACAGCGCTACTGTGTCGAGGTCTGGCCGAGCGCAATTCCGATAGCCTGCTGGCGGCGGTCCGGGCCTTCCGGCGGTCCGGGCGGCTGCTCTACCAAGCGCAGGCGCACGAGAACGCCGCCGTGCTGCTCGCCGCCGCGGGGCGCGATGTCGATGCCCGCCGTTCGCTGGACACCGCGATCGGGATCTACAGCCGCCTCGGCGCATCGTGGGACACCGCCCGTACGGTCGCGCGCGTGCGACCGTACGACATTCGGC
Source organism: Nocardia sp. CA-135398 (assembly GCF_050955845.1). Classification (NCBI taxonomy): domain Bacteria; kingdom Bacillati; phylum Actinomycetota; class Actinomycetes; order Mycobacteriales; family Nocardiaceae; genus Nocardia; species Nocardia sp. CA-135398. Next base: position 1,451,430 of record NZ_CP192084.1, read on the forward strand.
GAGGTGTACGCGGTCGACGCAACCGGCCCAAATCCGGCTGGGCGGCGCTGACCGATACCGAGTGCAAGGTAGCCGCGCTCGTCGCCGAAGGCTGCACCAACTCCGATATCGCGGCGCAAATGTTCTTGTCGCGCCGCACAGTTCAGTCCCACGTGTCGAACATCCTCGCCAAGCTCGGGCTGCGATCGCGGCGCGAGGTCGCCGCGAGCATGCCGCATACGTGACCGGTCGCGCCGAGATTCCTGTTCGAGTCGATATCTGTCGTTCCTTACCGACGCCGCATCGATAGTTGCTTAGTGTAAGCAATCAATATATAGTTGCGTACTGCAAGCAACTAATCTCGTGCTGGGAGTCGGCATGGCAGTCTCACCCGATACCGCGCAGGGCCTGATCAGGGAGCTGTATCTGATCGGCCGGGCGATCCGCGTCGCCCTTATCCATCCGGAGGAAGGCGAACTGCTACCCGGCGGGGTCGGGGTGCTGGGCGCCCTCGAGGTCAAGGGGCCGTGCCGACAGGTCGACCTGGCCGTCGATCTGTGCCTCAGCGCGTCGGTATTGAGCAGACACGTCACGGAATTGGTCGCCGCCGGTTACATCAGCAGGCAGGCCGACCCCACCGACGGTCGCGCTTCCCACATCCGGATCACCGATGCGGGACGCGAACTGCTGCAACGAGTTCGGGCGTCACGCGCCGCCGGGCTGCAGACCGCCCTCGCGGACTGGGACGAACACGAGGCCGAGCAGGCGTGCGCGGCAGTGCACAAGCTCAGGAACTCACTCGTCGCCCATATCCACCGCACCGATGACCACCAGCCGGTTTCGTAAGAGAGTCAGGTAGTACATGTCCACATCAGTTCAGGCGCCGCGGCGGGAGATGACCCACCGCGAAATCCTCGAAGCGATGACCGGATTGCTGGCCGCCCTGTTCACGGCGCTGCTCAGCACCACGATCGTCTCGACCGCGCTGCCCACCATCATCGGCGATCTGCAGGGATCGCAGACCGCATACGCCTGGGTCATCACCACGGCGCTGCTGGCCAACGCCGCGTCCACCCCGATCTGGGGCAAGTTCGCCGATCTGTTCAATAAGAAGCTGCTGGTCCAATCGGCCATCGTCATCTTCGTCGTCGGCTCGGTCATCGCCGGACTTGCCCACAATGTGCCGGTGCTGTTGGTCGCGCGTGTCATCCAGGGCATCGGCATGGGCGGGTTGACCGCACTTGTCGTGGCGATCATCGGATCCATCGTCGCGCCGCGCGAACGCGGTCGGTATTCGGGCTATATGGGCGCGGTAATGGCGGTATCGATGTCGGGCGGCCCCATCCTCGGCGGCGTCATCGTCGACAGCCCGCTCGGCTGGCGCTGGTGCTTCTTCGTTTGCGTACCGATCGCGGTGATCGCGCTGGTGCTGCTGCAGCGGACGCTGCGGCTGCCCACCGAGCGCAAGGCGGGCGTGTCGATCGACTGGCTCGGTGCGGCGCTGCTGACCGCCGGTGTTTCGGTGCTGCTGATCTGGGTGTCGTTCGCCGGGAAGGCGAATTACTACCCCTGGATCTCCTCCGAGTCGGCGCTCTACGTCGGTGCGGGTGTGCTGCTGCTGATCGCGACCCTGTGGGTCGAGTCCCGCGCCAAGTCGCCGATCATCCCGCTGCCGATCGTCACCGAACGCACCACGGGTCTGGCGATCATCGCCTCGATCGCCGTCGGTGTCGGCATGTTCGGCGCGACCACCTTCCTCGGTCAGTATTTCCAGACCGCACGCGGCTACTCGCCAACCATCGCGGGCGTCCTCACCATCCCGCTGGTAGCGGGCATGCTGACCGCATCGGTCGGCTCCGGCCAGCTGATCACCCGGTTCGGCAATTGGAAGAGCTTCGTCGTCGGCGGCGGTGCGCTGCTGGTGGTCGGGTTCGGGCTGCTGTCCACGATCGACCACGCGACCAACCTGTGGCTGGTCGGGGTCTACATCGCCGTTGTCGGGCTCGGCGTCGGCATGATGATGCAGAATCTGGTGCTGGCCGTGCAGAACACCGTGAGCGTGCACAATATCGGCGCGGCATCCAGCAGCGTCGCCTTCTTCCGCACCTTCGGCGGCGCGATCGGGGTCTCGGTCCTCGGCTCGGTGCTGGCCACGCAGGTCAGCGATCTGTCCAGGCAAGGGTTTGCCAAGCTCGGCATTCAGACGAGCTCCTCCGGCGGCGGCAATCTCGATCTCGGCGCCCTTCCCGGACCCATCGCGACCATCGTGCGCGCCTCCTACGGCGACGCGACCGGCCGGATCTTCCTGATCGCCGCCGCCGCGACGGTCGTCGCGCTCATCGCGACCGCGTTCTTGCCGAACCGCCCGCTGCGCCGCACGGTCGATATCGAACCCGCGCTCGATCCGATGCATTCGGATGCCGACTCCACACGGGATGATGTGGTCTCGACGCACAGGGTTGCGGAACCGGCGCTGCGCTAGGGAATCCGGCGCTGCGCGAGCAACGTCTGCCGAGCGGGCTCGGGTTCATGCGGTCGTCGCAACACTCTCGATGTGAGAGGTTGCGGCGGCCGTGTCGTTTTCGGAGGGTGTGGCTGAGTTCGGTCCAGTGGTGGGGGTATCGCGACGGCCAGGTCTATTTCGGCGAGCTCGGTTCCAGCGCCGACAATTACCTCGGGTGTGATGGCCGGTCTGAATCGGGTACCTCCTCGACTGGCCGATTCGAGTGGACGTGAGAGGCTGAGATGGTGAACCTGCTGGGTAACGCGACGTCACCGTATCTGCGACAGCATGCGGATAATCCGGTGCATTGGCGGGAGTGGGATCCGGCGGCCTTGGCGGCGGCGCGTGAGCGGGATGTGCCGATCCTGCTGTCGGTCGGATACGCGAGCTGCCACTGGTGCCATGTGATGGCGCATGAATCGTTCGAGGATGCGCGGACGGCGGCGCAGATGAACGAGGACTTCGTCTGCATCAAGGTGGATCGCGAGGAGCGGCCGGATCTGGACGCGGTCTATATGAATGCCACGGTGGCGATGACCGGACAGGGCGGCTGGCCGATGACGTGCTTCCTCACCCCGGACGGCGAACCGTTCTACTGCGGCACCTACTACCCGAAGGTGCCGCGCGGCGGGATACCGTCGTTCACGCAGTTGCTCACGGCCATCACCGATACCTGGAACACCCGCCGTGATGAGGTGGACAAGGCCTCCGCGCAGGTGGCCGACGCGTTGCGTGCGCAGGCCGCGGGGCTGCCCGAGGCCGATGTGAGTATTTCGGCCGAACTGCTCGATCATGCGGTTGCGGCGGTGCTGCGCGATGAAGACCACAAGCACGGCGGATTCGGTGGTGCGCCGAAGTTTCCGCCATCCGCACTGCTGGAAGGGTTGCTGCGCAGTTGGGAGCGCACCGGCGATGCCGCGACTTTGGATGTGGTGAACCGGACGGCCGAAGCCATGGCGCGCGGTGGCATCTACGACCAGTTGCGTGGTGGGTTCGCCCGCTACTCCGTCGATGCCGCCTGGGTGGTGCCGCATTTCGAGAAGATGCTGTACGACAATGCGCAGTTGCTGCGCGCGTACGCCCATCTCGCTCGCCGCAGCCCTGAGCGAGAGTCTTTGGCGCACAGGGTTACTTGCGAGACAGTGCAGTTCATTCTCGATGACCTCGGTACCGAGCACGGGGGGTTCGCGTCCGCGCTGGATGCCGACACCCACCTGGAGCCGGGTGGGCCGGGTGTCGAAGGCGCGACCTATGTTTGGACACCGGCCGAGTTGATCGGCGAACTCGGTCCTATCGAAGGCGCTTGGGCAGCAGAGGTTTTCGGTGTAACTACCGCTGGAAACTTCGAACAGGGCACCTCGGTGCTCACTCGATATGTCGATCCGGATGCGTTGTCCGACAACGGGACTGCCGGTGAACGCTTCCAGCGCGTCCGTGCCACACTGCGCGAGGCACGTGCGCGACGCCCACAGCCCGACCGTGATGACAAGGTGGTGACCGCCTGGAACGGGATAGCGATTACCGCGCTTGCCGAGGCGGGTTCCGCGCTGCGGCAAGATGATTGGGTGGAAGCCGCCGCCCGCTGTGCTCGCTTCCTGCTGACCGAGCACGTGGTCGACGGCCGAGTACGCCGCGCCTCGCTCGGTGCTGCGGTCGGCACGTCTCCAGGCGTTCTGGAGGACTACGCCTGGCTGGTCACCGGCCTGCTCGCGCTACATCAGGCCACTGGCCGGCTCGACTGGCTCGACCACGCACAACGCCTGCTGGACAAGGCAATCCAACACTTCGCCGATCCCACCGCGCCCGGCAGCTGGTTCGATACCGCCGACGATGCCGAAACCCTTGTCGCTCGCCCGCGCGATCCCATCGACGGTGCCACCCCCGCAGGCGCATCCGCGTTAGCCGAGGCCCTCCTCACAGCCGCCGCCATCAGCGCTCCCGAACCCGCGCTGCGCTACCGCGAACTGGCCGACCAAACCCTCCAACGCGGTGCCGTCGTCCTCGCCCGCGCTCCCCGCTCGGCAGGCCAATGGCTGACCGTCGCCGAAGCTGCCCTCCGCGGCCCCCTCCAAGTAGCCATCGCCCTACCCGACAACGCAACCGCGGCAACAGAATTGATCGCCACCGCCCGCACCGAGGCCCCCGGCGGCACGGTCATAGTCGCCGCCCCCACCAACTCGGTCCCCCTCCTGACCGACCGCTCCCCGGTCAACGATGCCCCCGCCGCCTACGTCTGCCGCGGCTCCGTCTGCGACCTCCCAGTAACAACCCCACCCGACCTCCGCGCCGCCCTGAACCGCCCCTAGCCCACGACCGCTGCGCGGGCCGCGCCCAGGTCAGCGCGCCGAGTTCCTGGCGCACCGATTGCGTGCCGAGGACAGAATTGCGTGCTGGGCGCAGGTCATCTGCTGCGCGTAGATTGCCTGTCGCGCACCGGTTTCGTGCCGGGCGCCGGTTGCGTATCGCGCGCAGGGTCACGGCTTGCGAGGACATCGGCTGGTTTGTGTCAGCTGGTATCGAGCGCGGTATCGCCTATGTCGGCGGGCTGGATGCGGCAGAGTGGGTGGGTGACCTTGCGTAGTCAGGCTTTGTTCATCGGGGGTCGGGCCGGGGTTGGGAAGACCACGGTGGCGTTCGAGGTTCATGCGCGGCTTTCGGTGGCGCGGGTGCGACATTGCTTGATCGAGGGGGACAATTTGGATCAGGCGTATCCCGCGCCTTGGGAGCATGGCCTTGCGGAGCGGAATCTTGCTGCGATGTGGGCGAATTACCGTGCGCTCGGGTATCGGCGGATGGTGTACACGAATACCGCGAGTGTGTTCGAGGGGGTGCTCGGTGAACTCGTCGTTGCGATGGGGGAGCAGCCGGAGATTACCGCCGTCCTGCTGACCTGTACGGATGCGATAGCGGCCGAGCGCCTCGCGAGCAGAGAGATCGGCAGCGCGTTCGATGAGCACGTCGAGCGCGGCCGGGTGATGGCGGCGAAACTGGATGCCGAGGCCCCGGACTGGGTGCATCGAGTCGGCACCGATGACCGCGATGTCTCCGATATCGCCGCGGAGGTCGTCGCCCTGACAGGTTGGCTGCTCTGAATCCTGTCGAAGACACCGCGATCAGCGCTTCTGCGATGGGGATTCGGTTGTCGCGGTTCGTACTTCGGCGATCGCACTGATGTCGCCCGCACTGATGTCGCCCGCACCGGTATCGGGCTCGGTGCTGTCGGCCGTCGGGGCGGCCGCCTTATCGGTCCAGCACGCGGTAGGTTCGGGCATTCCGCGCAGCAGAATGCTGTCGTAGAGAACCCATTTCGCGCGCTCGTGCTCGGCTGCCGCATCGATGACCGCACCGCTCACCAGGATTCGGCGCGGCACCTCCTTCGCTTCGGTGGTCAGCCGGGCCGCCTCATTGACCGCATCGCCGATCACCGTGTACTCCAACCGCGTGTCGGAGCCGATATCACCAGCGAATACCCGCCCGCGCGCGACGCCGATGCCGATGTCGAGTTCGCCGGTGGCGGTGACCTCGTCGCGAATGCGCCGCGCCGCTCGTAGGGCAGGTGTCGCGTTGTCGCGCAACGCGATCGGCGCACCGAAGATGCACAGCGCAGCATCGCCTTCGAACTTGTTGACCAGCCCGTTGTTCTCCTCGGTCGCCGCAACCACGATCGCGAGCAGTCGATTGAGCTTGGCCACGAAATCTTGTGGCGTCATACCGCTGGACAACTCGACCGATCCGGTGACATCGACGAACAGCGCCGAAACTTCGCGCACATCGCCGGTCAGATCGACCCCGCCCGCCAATGCCCGCTCGGCGACCTCCGCGCCGACATGACGGCCGAATACATCCCGCATCCGCTCGCGTTCACGCAGATTGGCGGCGAGTTCATTGACCGAATTCTCCAGCCGACCGATCTCGCTGGTGCTGCCGACGGGAACCCGAACATCGAACTCGCCCTTGGTGATCCGATCGAGCGCCAGCCGCAGCGTGCGCATCGGCGTCGCGACCGAACGGGCCAGGATCGCGGTCGCCAGCACGCCGGATCCGATGCCGACTATGGAAAGGTAGATGGCGGCGCGGACGCGGTCCGGTGCGCCGGAGGCCGGATCGGCGAGCACCGTGATCAGCATGAGCAGCGGCATCGCACCCGCCACCGCCCAGGTCATCACGACCCGCATCAGCACCGAGGAGCTCCAGTGCGCGGTGGGGCCGAGCACCCTCGACACCACCGGAATGGTCGGGCGGATCAACCTGTCGACGATCAGGAAGGTGAATCCGGCCGATTGCAGCGCGCCCAGGGTGAACAATGCGGTGGTCACCGCCGCACTGTTGTGCTCGGATAGATGCGAGAGGATCGAGGCCGCCACGATCACGCCGGGCAGCCATATCGCCAGGGCTCGGATGGTGATCGCGATCGGTAGGCGCAGCAGTCGGCGCGCCTCGTCGACGGTCGGCTTGCGCCCGTCATCGAGCCAGCCGAAATACGCGGTCCGATCGCGCACGGCGAGCCCGACCCCGGCCAGGAAACCCACCACCGGATAGATCGACGCCAACCCGATGGTGCGCCGCCAGTCACCCCCGATCCGGCCGAAAAAGCCACTGAGCCACAGCTCGGTCACGATCACCGCGAGGCCACCGAGATTCGCGGCGATCACCACCGCCGCCAACCCCCACCGCGCCTTCAGCGCCCAAACAACCAGCTTGGTGATCACGGTGCCCTGACATCCGGAGCGGAACCAGCCTGCGCCGGTGCGCCCGTGCGCACCGAAACCCCGACGCGCACGGGCGCACCCGAACCGGGCAGCCACCAGTTCCACGTCCCGAACAGCTTCATCAGCGCGGGCACCAAGACCAATCGCACCAGTGCCGCATCGATCGCGACGGCCACCGCGAGCGCCAACCCGATCTGTTTCAGCTCCAGCACGCTGGCGGTCAGGAAGCTGCCGAAGATCACCACCATGATCGCCGCCGCGGCGCTGATCGGACGGGCCGTGTGCTGGAGCCCGGCCGCCACGGCGTATTCGTTATCGGCCGCGGTGCGCGCGGAGTGGTCCCAGAATTCCTTGATCCGGCGGATCAGGAACACCTCGTAGTCCATCGACAGCCCGAACAGGATCGCGAAGACCATGGTCGGCAGGAATACCTGGATGAACCCGGTGCTGTGGAATCCGAGCAGTGACTCGCCGAGTCCCCACTGGAATACCGCAACGGTGATACCGAGGGCCGCGCCGGTGGCCAGCAGATTCATCACGATTGCCTTGATCGGCAGCGCGATGCTGCGGAAGGCAGCGATGAGGAACACGAACGAGCAGCATAGAACCAGCGCGACTACCAGTGGGAGTTTCCCGGTGATCTCGTCGGACATATCCGCGAACTCGGCCGTCGCACCGCCGACCAGCACGTCGCCGGGCAGTGTGGTGGCTCGGTCGCGGATCTCCCGGACCAGTTGATCGGCCTCGGTGGAATCGAATGCGGTCTCGGCCACCACCACCGCGAAGATCCGCCCGTCTCGCTGGATCGGCAGCACCTGTTCGATGCGCTCATCCGAGCGGAGTGCGGTCAGGAAGGTCTGTACCTCGCCGGTCGCCGCGGCCGGCAGCGGCGTGTCACCGGCACCGGTCACCACGATCGTGATCGGCGCGAGTAGTCCGGGCGCGAAATTCTCCGAGGCGACCTTGCTCGCCTTGCCCGACGCGGTATCGCCCATCGCCGCGGTGCCCATATCCATGCCGTAGCGAATTCCGGTCAGCGGCGCGGCCGCGACCAGCAACACCAGTGTGGCCGCGATACCGAATACCACCGGCCGCGCCATCACGATCCGACTCCACCGCGCCCAGCGCCCGCTCGCCGGATCCGCATCCGATTCCGGCCGGGTCTCCAACGGCTGCCACCGCCGGGGCAGCGCACCGCGATTCACCCGCGGCCCGAGCATTGCCAGCACCGCGGGCAGTAGCGTGAGCGCAACCGTCAGCGTGGCAACCACCGCGATCGCGACGCCGACCGCGATACCGCGGAACACCGGCGCGCGCACCACCACCAGCGAGCACAGCGAGATCATCACGATGAAGCCGGAGGCGACGATCGTCTTACCCGCCGTGGCGATCGCGATCCCGCAAGCATGCGCCACACCGGCTGCGGAACTGCCACCCGGCTTCGCGAGTTCCTCGCGGAACCGGCTGACCACGAACATCGCATAGTCCAGCCCGATGCCGGTGCCGATCATGGTCGCGACCGCGAGCAGCAACGAACTGGTCGCCATCACATGCGACAGCAGAAACAGTCCGCCGAACGCGAGCAGCAACCCGCTCAATGCCACCATGACCGGCACCAATGCCGCGACAACCGTACCGAGCGCGAGGATGAGCAGCACGAATGCCACCGGCAGGCCAAGCGCCTCGGCCTGTCCGGAGTCGGCCACCTCGATCTCCATCAGATCGCGCAACACCGGTGAGAAACCGGTGAGCCCGACGCGCACCCCGTCACCGGTGAACTGACCCGCGCGTTCCTGCAGCTCACCGGCCAATTCTGCGCGTGCCGGAATCGAGCCGTCGATCCCGATGACCGCAAGCGCCGCATGCCTGCTCACCGAGATCTGCGACTTCTGATCGCCTTGGAAGGGCCCCACCGCGACCCGCACTCCCGGCACGCCGCGCAGATCCGCGACCGCCCGCTGCACGATCGCCCGGTAGGCCGGATCATCGACGGTCCGCTGCTCCGAATCGAAGACCAGTGCCAGCTGTTCGGCTCCCAGGTCGGGATAGTGCGTCGCGAGCACTTCGGTGATCCGCGTCGATTCCGCCTTGTCGGCGTGGAATTCCATGGCCTCCAAGCGGCCGTTGAGCTGTGGGTAGGCGACCGCGCATGCGACGATCAGCACCAACCACACCGCGACGACGATCCGCCGGTGCTGTGCCATCGCAACGCCCCACCGGTAACCGATCCCCCGCTCGCTCACGGCCTGCTTTCCACCGGTCTCGATCCTCTGCTGTGCCATATCGCCCCGCCATCTTCCGGATCCGTTCCCAACTCTATTGCCGCAAAGGGCAATTCGGCATATCCAAGATGTCCGGGCCGCCCGCTACAGGTGGTCGGCACCCGATGGGACGGGTCTCAGCGCAGCACGACCAACCAGATCGCGGCATAGTGGCACAGCGCCGCGAGCACGGTCGCGGCATGGAAGAACTCGTGGTGGCCGAAGACCGTGGGCCAAGGGTTCGGCCATTTGGTCGCGTAGAGGATCGCGCCGCCGCTGTAGACCAGACCGCCGATGAGCAACAGGATCAATGGTGCGATCCCGATATTCGTATTGAGCTGCCCGGCCACCGGCACGATCGCCCACCCCAACAGTAGATACAGCGGCACCCCGACCCAGCGGGGAGCGGTCGGCCACAACAGCTTCAATGCCACCCCGGCCAGCGCGCCCAGCCACACCACCAGCAGCAGTATCTGTCCGGTCCGGCCCGGCAGGCCGAGTAATGCGAACGGCGTATAGCTGCCCGCGATGAACAGGAAGATCATCGAATGATCGGCGCGCTTCATCTGGATGCGTGCCTTCGCGGTCGCCCAGGTCACCCGGTGGTAGACGGCGCTGATGCCGAACAAACCGCACACGGTCAGCCCGTAGACCAGAGTGGACCACCCTGCCGTCGCCGAGACACTTGCCGCTCTAGAGACCAATACGAGCACCGCGATTGCCGCGATGCCGACCGCCCAGGTGTGAATCCAGCCCCGCATCCGCGGCTTGAGCAGTGCTGACGTGCCTGGGATCGCCACCGGTGTCGCGTCGGTCGCGTCGACCATTTCGGACACGAGTTACCTCCTACTGATACCCGTCAGTAACCTACGGTAACGTAAGTTGCGGTGTCTCGTCACTGTACGGGAAACCCCGCGGCGTGCGGGAGGGCCCGGAGGCGGTAGTGGAGCGTAACCACGGAGGGCGCCGCAATCGGACACAGTCGATGCCGGGATCGCGTCGCTGAGGCGTAGGGTTGGTCGCCGTGGAGCTTCCGAGTCAGGTGCGTGGTTTGCCATACCGCATCTACGAGGCACGGCTGTCCAAGCAGCTGGCCGGCAAACAACATCCTCGGCACGTCGCGGTGATGTGCGATGGTAATCGGCGCTGGGCCAGAGAAAACGGTTTCACCGATGTGAGCCACGGACATCGGGTCGGCGCGCTGAAAATCGCCGAACTGGTCGGCTGGTGTGCGGACGAGGGCATCGAGATGGTGACCGTCTACCTGCTGTCCACCGAGAACCTGCAGCGCGATCCCGACGAACTGGAGACCCTGTTCGAGGTGATCACCGATGTCGTCGAGGAACTGTCCGCACCCGAACAGGACTGGAGCGTGCGCATCGTCGGCACGCTCGACGGCTTTCCGGAACTGGTCGCCAAGCGGCTGCGCACCGCGGCCGAACGCACCATCGGACGCGACGGTGTGCACGTGAATGTCGCGGTCGGCTACGGCGGTCGGCAGGAGATCGCGGACGCGGTCCGCAAGCTGGTCCGCCAGGAGATCGCGGCGGGGGAGACCGGCGAGGATCTGGTCCAGTCGATATCGGTGAACTCCATCGGCCAGCACCTCTACACCTCCGGTCAACCGGATCCCGATCTGGTCATCCGAACCTCCGGTGAGCAGCGGCTTTCCGGGTTTCTGCTGTGGCAGAGCGCATACTCGGAAATATGGTTCACCGAGGCGTACTGGCCGGAATTCCGACGGGTGGACTTCCTGCGCGCCTTGCGCGACTACGCCGCTCGACATCGCCGGTTCGGTATCTGAGGCAACGACATTCGCGTACCGTCCGGTTTGTGGACGAGTCGACGAGTGCTGGACCAGCCCCGAAGGGCGCGTACATCGGCTATGAGGAATTCGGTCGGCGCTTCCTGGAATACGCCGCCTCGGAGCAGCGCATCTCCGGCGCGTTCGCCCAGTTGACCGGTGCCGCCTTCGATTTCGGCCCGATCGGTGTGGGGCCAGCCAAGTTGGCGAAGGTCGCCGCGCAGGTGCAGCTCGGGGAGCCGAAGCTGCACCGGTTCGTCGACGAGGTCATCTCCTTCGAGCTGGTCATTCCGCTCGATGTCGATCTGCTGCTCGATCTCGCCGTGGACCGGCATCGCTTCCACATCGACGGCAATATCCACCTGCACTTGACCGTGCGCACCGCCGACCCGCTGCGCGTCATCATCGATATCGCCGAACCGCGCCCGAGCGATGTCCGCATCAATGTGGCCACCGCCACCAAACGCGGACAGCTGCTGCGCATCCTGGCCAGCGTCGATCACGAGATCCGGCGCTTCGTCGCGCGCTATCTCGCGACCGAAATCCGCAAACCGCATATCGCAGCGGTGCGCGATATCGATGTCGCCGCCCGGCTGGACGCAGCCTGGAAGATGTGACCCCGGCACACAGTCGCTGCGGCTAGAGCTTGCGCAACCGCAACCGGTTGATGCTGTGGTCGGCGTCCTTGCGCAGCACCAGCGTCGCGCGCGGACGGGTGGGCAGAATGTTGTCCACCAGATTGGGCCGGTTGGTGGAGTTCCAGATCTCCTTCGCCGCGGCCGTCGCCTGGTCGTCGGTGAAGCCCGCGTAGTGGTGGAAATGCGCGTTCGGATCGGCGAAGGCGGTCTCGCGCAGTGTGAGAAACCGTTGCACATACCAGTTCTCGATGTCCTCGATGCGCGCGTCGACGTAGATCGAGAAGTCGAACAGATCCGACACCATCAACCGCGGACCGGTCTGCAGCACATTGAGACCTTCCACGATGAGAATGTCGGGCTGAGTCACGCAGTGGAACTTGCCCGGCACGATGTCGTAGGAGATATGTGAATACACCGGCGCACATACTTCGGCCGCACCGGATTTCACCTCGGTGACGAAGCGCAGAAGTTTGCGACGGTCATAACTTTCCGGAAAACCCTTGCGGTGCATGATGCCGCGACGATTCAGTTCCGCGGACGGATATAGGAATCCGTCGGTTGTGACCAAATCCACACGCGGATGGTGATCCCATCGCGCGAGCAGGGCCTGTAGTACGCGGGCGGTGGTGGATTTACCGACCGCGACACTGCCCGCGACACCGATCACGAATGGCACCTGCTGATCGGGATGGGTCTCCCCGAGAAAGGTCGCGGTCGCGGCGAACAGCCGCTGACGTGCGGCGACCTGCAGGTGGATGAGGCGAGCGAGCGGGAGATAGACCTCGGCGACCTCTTCCAGATCGATCTGTTCGCCGAGGCCGCGAAGACCGATCAGTTCTTCCTCGGTGAGCACCAGGGGAGTCGACTTACGCAGGGTCCGCCACTGTTTCCGGTCGAATTCCACATAGGGACTCGGCTCGCTCATTCGTGCCACTTACCCGACACTCCGTTCAGACAAACACGCATACGTCGCGCGCCGACTGTATGAGATTCGGTCCAGCTCTCGCATAGCCGAATTCTGCTCTGCGTCAACATCGTGTGAAACGCGGGGTGCCGATACGGGGTGGTAACCGGTCGATGACATGGCCGTCAGCGGCTAATGTCGGCGGACATGGAAGCGCATCCCCTCGTGACCGAGTACCTGCGGCTCGGCTTGGCATTCGACCGGCTCGAGGAAGGTTTCGTCGACGCCTATACCGGTGATCCGGCGCTGCGCCGCGAGGTGGAGAACGCGCCCGCACCCGAGCCGCGCGAGTTGGCGCGGCGGGCGGCGGCCTTGCGTGCGGAACTGCCCGCGGCCGGACTGCCGCGGCAGCGGACCGAATTCCTCGATGTGCACCTGCGCGCGCTGGAATGCTCGGGTCGCAAGTTCGCGGGTGACGACATCGGATTCATCGACGAGGTGCGCGCGTACTTCGATGTCGATATCGCACCCGGTGATGTCGAGGACTACCGCGACGCGCACCGCCTGATGGACGAGGTGCTGCCCGGTGACGGACCACTCGCCGAGCGGGTGACCGCATTCCGCAAGGCTGATGAGATTCCGCCGGAGCGGTTGAGTGTGTGCGTCGAGGCGTTCTCCGGTGCGCTGCGGGAACGGGTGCGCGAGCGTTATCCGCTGCCCGACCATGAGCATGTGACCTATGAGGTGGTGGGGGATAAGCCCTGGTCCGGCTTCAATTACTACCTGGGCAACTACCACTCGCGGGTGGCGATCAACTCCGATCTCAAACAACATATGGCGCATCTGCCCGGCCTCATCGCGCACGAGGCCTATCCGGGACATCACACCGAACACTGCCGCAAGGAGGCCGGTCTGATCGCGAACGGCCAGGCCGAGCAGACACTGTTCCTGGTGAACACCCCGCAGTGCCTGATGGCGGAGGGACTGGCGGATCTGGCGCTGCGCTCGATCGTCGGAGCCGGTTGGGGCAAGTGGGCGCAGGAGATCTACGCCGATCTGGGTCTGCGTTTCGAAGGTGAACGCGCCGAAGAGCTTTCGAATGCCTCGGCGAAGTTGCTCGGGGTCAGGCAGGACGCCGCACTGCTGTTGCACGATCGGCGCCGCGATGCCGATGAGGTCGCCGAATTCCTGCAGCGCTGGGGCCTGACCACCCAGGAACGCGCCCGCCAATCCCTGCGCTTCCTGTCCTCACCGCTCTGGCGCGCCTACATCAGCACCTACGTCGAGGGCTACCGCCTGCTCGGCAGCTGGTTGGACCGCGCCGTCGACGCCGACGACCGCGCCGACCGTTTCCGCCGCCTCCTCGACGAACCCCTCACCCCCGGCGCCCTCCGCGCGATGTGATCACTGGATGACGGCGCAGCCGCCGCCTCGGCCGCCCAGCGAACGCGCCCCGTGCGACGGGTATGCACTTGGATACTGCGCTCTCGCGTGCCCCGTTCGGCGAGCGTGAATGCGTCCTCAGCCTGCGGTGAAGGTGATGCGGACCGAGATTGGGTCGGATTCCAACGCCTTGATCGTCCAGGCCGTGGCCGATTCGGCGGCGCTGCCCTTGGCGAAGGACCTGGCGCGGGCGACCACATCGTCATCGGGGACGAATGCCGCGGTTCCGGTGTACCAGCGCTTGCCCTGACGCAGCCGGACCTGCGGGTTCGCCGCGATATTGCGGGCCCAGCCCGCGCGGTGGCCGTGCTGGGAGATCAGCCATGCGCCCTCGTCATCGATCGAAACCGTGACCGGCACGCGACGCGGCTGACCCGATTTCGCGCCGATGGTCTCCAACTCGGCGAGCATCGAGGAGCGGACGCCGATCCGATCGAGCAGTCCGACAGCGGGATTGGCGAGATAGCGCCCGATGAATCGTTCCCGACGAAACTTGCGCGCGGCGGCTTCAGTGGTGCGTCGACTCATGACTCGCGCTCCCTCAGCGGAAGATGACGCAGGTCGTGGAGCCGTGCGCGACCAACTTGCCCTGCTCGTCCACGACGCGGCCCTCGGCGGTCGCGGTGGTGCGGCCGACGTGGATGGTGGTGCCGGTCGCGATCAGGCGACGGCCGTCGGTGGGTACCGCGCGGATGTAGTTGATCTTCAGTTCCAGCGTGGTGTAGCCCACACCGGCATCGAGCGTGGTGTGCACCGCACAGCCCATCACCGAATCGAGCAGGGTGGCGCAGATGCCGCCGTGTGTGGTGCCGAGTGGATTGGCGAAATCGGCCCGGGTCCGCAGTCCGAAGACCGCCTTGCCGAACTCGAGTTCCTCGACCTCCATGCCGAGCAGATCGCCGATGAACGGCGGCCGCTCGTCGGTCGTCATCGCGGTGCGCAGTAGTTCGAGTCCGGAAAGTTGCGCCAGATCGGTCGGTGCACTCATGAAAATCCGTCCTTTCGATGAACCGATCGGTTCACATCTGTCATGATTGGAGCATGGACCGATCGGTTCACGCAAGCAATGGGCGAGGAGGATGGCCATGACCCCGGGGCCGCGCGACCGATTGATCGAGAGCGCCATCGATCTGGTGCGCGAACAGGGCGTGCACGCCGCCGGGCTCGCCGCCCTGCTGGAACGCGGCCGGGCCTCCCGTAACTCGCTCTACCAGCACTTTCCATCCGGCAAGAGCGAGCTGGTCGAGGTCGCGACCAAAACCGCCGGTGAACGCCTCGCCGCGGTGATGGACAAGATCACCGGGTCCGGAACCGCCGAGCAGTGGATCGCCGCGCTCATCGGATGGTGGCAGCGCACACTCGAAAAGTCCGCGTTCACCGCTGGCTGCCCGATCGTCGGCGCCGCACTTGCCGAATCCGAACCGCGGGTGCAGGCCGCCGCGGGCACCGTGTTCACCGATTGGACCGATCAGCTCGCGAACGGCTTGCGCGACAAGGGTTTATCGGCCGAGCAGGCGCGGTCGCTGGCCGGATTCGTCATCAGTGCGCTAGAGGGCGCCATCATTCAATCCCGGGCGCTGAAATCGACCCGGCCGCTCGACGACGCGCAAGTCCACCTCACCGCCTTGTTGCGGTCCGCTGTACTCGGGGCTTGACGGGTCTCGGCTCGTCGCCGACCCCTGGATAAGATGACGGGACCGCGACTGGCGCACTCGAGGTGGAAGCAACCACCGGGAAGCACCCTCGCCCCGCACCGCGCGCCTGGGTGCCGGGCTCATGGGCCTTGGGGTGCGCACTCCTTGGCACCAGGACCACGGAGGTTGCGATGCATACCGAGACACAGAACCCCCTGATCGGCGCGGCGCGGACGGCCAATAGACTCGACCGGGTGACGCAGACGACCGCCTCTGTCAATACCCAATCCCTTGGTGAGCTCGATCCGGAGCTCGCTGCCGCGATGGCAGGCGAACTCGCCCGCGAACGCGACACCCTCGAGATGATCGCCTCGGAAAACTTCGTGCCGCGCGCCGTGCTGCAGGCGCAGGGCAGCGTGCTCACCAACAAGTACGCGGAGGGCTACCCGGGCCGTCGCTACTACGGTGGCTGCGAGCACGTCGACGTCGTCGAGACCCTCGCCCGCGATCGCGCCAAGGAACTCTTCGGCGCCGAATTCGCCAACGTGCAGCCGCATTCCGGCGCGCAGGCGAATGCCGCGGTGCTGATGGCGCTGATGGAGCCGGGCGACCGACTGCTCGGCCTCGACCTCGCGCACGGCGGTCACCTCACCCACGGCATGCGGCTGAACTTCTCCGGCAAGCTCTACGAGGTGCACTCCTACGGAGTCAGCAAGGAAGACCACCGCATCGATATGGAGGAGCTGCGCAAGACCGCGCTCAGCTCGCGCCCGAAGGTGATCGTCGCCGGTTGGTCCGCCTACCCGCGGCACCAGGACTTCGCGGCGTTCCGGGAGATCGCCGATGAGGTCGGCGCGAAGCTGTGGGTCGATATGGCGCACTTCGCCGGTCTGGTCGCGGCCGGTCTGCATCCCTCGCCGGTGCCCTACGCCGATGTGGTGTCCTCCACCGTGCACAAGACCCTCGGTGGTCCGCGCTCCGGGCTGATCCTGGCCAAGCAGGAGTACGCCAAGAAGCTCAACAGCTCGGTGTTCCCCGGTCAGCAGGGCGGCCCGCTCATGCATGTGATCGCCGCGAAGGCCGTCGCGTTCAAGATCGCGGCGAGCGCCGAATTCAAGGAGCGTCAGGAGCGCACCCTGTCCGGTGCGAAGATTCTGGCCGAGCGGCTCGGCGGCGCGGATGTCAAGGACAAGGGCATCAGCGTGCTCACCGGCGGCACCGATGTGCACCTGGTGCTCGTCGACCTGCGCAACTCCGAGATCGACGGTCAGCAGGGCGAGGATCTGCTGCACGAAATCGGAATCACGGTGAACCGCAATGCCGTTCCGTTCGATCCGCGCCCGCCGATGGTCACCTCCGGCCTGCGCATCGGCACCGCCGCGCTGGCCACCCGTGGCTTCGGGGATGCCGAGTTCACCGAGGTCGCCGACATCATCGCCACCGCACTGGCGGGGGGTTCCGATGTCGATGCGCTGCGTGCTCGCGTCACCAAGCTGGCTCGGGAGCTGCCGCTCTACAACGGCCTCGAGGATTGGCATCTGCTCGGCTGAGCCTGTCTTCGCCTGGGAATCCGGCTGCGGTTCGCTCGGGTTCCCAGGCGAATTCGTTTGGGGGAGTTCCTTGCGTCGAAGGACTCGGCCCGCTGAGCTACTCATGCGTGCATCGGCCGGGGATGTATTCGAAGCCTGATCGAACCCACCCGCGCGAGAGCTGCTATGCGCACGGTGTTCCGTGGCGGCCCGCTATCGGCAGCAGGCGGTTCGGGACGGTGTCACCTCCGCGAAATATCTTGTCGCGCAATCGATCACCTTATCTGTGCCTGTCGCAGACCCAGTGACTACCTCGCACAAGGTATAGCCTGTGTGAGGTAGTCACTGAGTATGCGACAGCGCTGAGTGCGCCGAGTTCGGTTCGGCGGCAGGAGGATTCAGAGTGATGGCGGCCGCGGTGTAGGCGTATGGTTGGCCGTGTCGTCGCGGTGTAGCAGGTATTGGTAGTCGCTGTCGGTGAGCGGATTTCCCTCGACGTTGTAGAAGTGCCAGCGGACGGGGGATGTGGGTGGTGCTGTCTCGGTCCTCCTCGGCCCTGCTCCGCTCGTGAGTCCTATTGGTCGACGCGGGCTTTGGCTCGGACGATGGAGTCGTCGAGGTAGCGGATGATGTCGGTGCTGGTGCATGGGCGGATCATGAGGGCGCGGTTGGCAGGGACTTCGCAGTAGCGGCCGGCCTTGGTGTCGATCCAGCGGAGTTTTCCGGTGCGCAGGGGTTCGGCATTGCGAGGACCGACCAGAACGGTGACAGCGCCGCTGGTGTCGCAGGGTTGGCGCCAGAAGCGGCGATAGCGATCCTGGATGGCGCGGGCGGGGGAGTTGCCGAAGGGGTCGGGGCGGTCGTCGTTGAGATCGTCTAGGAGATAACTCTTTTCGGCAGCGGTGCCGGGTGCGGGATCGGGGAGCAGGCGGATCAGTTCGGTGGCGAGTTGGTCGATGCGGACGCGACGCAGCCGAACCTTGCCGCCATCCGGGGCGGGCGCCTGCAGCGCGATGACGCCCGGTCCGGTGCGAGTGGCGCAGCCGATGGCACGCAGTTCGATCCCGCCGCGAGTGTTATCGATGCCGAACAGTTCGATGCGCCACTCGGGTTCGGCGAGCACCCCGATCGCGCGCCGCAGCGACGCATTGTCTTCACGGGCCAGCTCGGCACAGAATTGCCGCTGGTAGGCGCGATATTCGTGGAGCAAGGGAAAACGGCTGGTGAAGCGAAACGGAAAGGGCATGCGGTCCAGGCCGGTGCCGAACCAGGCCGCCGCGAACTGCTCGGCAGACAAGGTCCACTGCGTCATCATTGCGCCCCGAGCACGGGCGGCACGGTCTTCTCCACCTCGCCGACGAGCTCTTCACCGTGCTCCTCAGTACGCAGGTACTTAGCAGACCTGTGTTCACCATCCTCGCCCAGTCGCCCACGCGCGCCTCGCGGAAACATCCCGGAGTATCCGGAAGCACCCGTCGCCTCTACCCCGCTCGGCGTACCGCTGGTCGGCTGAGTCGCCATCGCTCCCACTGCGGTGCCCTGCACCGACTGACCACCCCCCGGAGCCTCGCCGATGTTCGGCGCCCCACCAGGATGCGCACGATCGGGACTGTGCGAATTGCCAGGATCGACCGCGTTGTCGAGACTGGCGGCGATATTGGGACTGTGCGCACTGCCGGGACTGGGCGCGCTGCTGAGACTGCCCGCATTGTCGGAATCGGGTGCATTGCCGGGGCTGGCCGCATCGTCGGGACCGGCCGCGTTGCCTGGACCGGCCGCGCTGTCGGGATTGGCCGCACTGTCGGGATTGGCCGCACTGTCGGGACTGCCCGCATTGTCGGAATCGGGTGCATTGCCGGGGCTGGCCGCATCGTCGGGACCGGCCGCGTTGCCTGGACCGGCCGCGCTGTCGGGATTGGCCGCACTGTCGGGACTGGCCGCACTGTCGGGATCGGGCGCGTTGCCGGGATCGGGCGCATCGTCGGGACTGGCCGCGCTGTCGGGATTGGCCGCACTATCGGGATTGGCCGCGTTGTCGGGACCGGTCGCACTGTCGAGACCGGGTGCATTGCCGAGACCGGCCGCGTTGCCGGGACTGGCCGCACTGTCGAGACCGGTCGCACTGTCGAGACCGGTCGCGTTGCCGGGATCGGTCGCGTTGCCGGGATCGGTGGCGTTGCGGAGACTGGCCGCGTTGTGGGGACTGGCCGCGTTGTCGGGACTGGCCGCGTTGCCGGGACTGGCCGCGTTGCCGAGACGAGTCGCACTGTCGGGACTGGCCGCGTTGCCGGGACTGGCCGCACTGTCGAGACCGGTCGCACTGTCGGGACTGGCCGCGTTGCGGAGACTGGCCGCGTTGTGGGGACTGGCCGTGTTGCCGAGACGAGCCGCGTTGCCGGGACCGGCGGCATCGCCGGGACTGTGCGCACTGCCGGGGGTCGCGTTGCCGTGGCCGGGCGCGTTGCCGAGACCGAGGGTACTGCCGGGGCCGGGCGTACTGCCGGTGCCGGGCGTACTGCCAGGACTGGCCGTGCCGCCTGGGCCGGGCGCATTGCCGAGACTGGGCCCATTGCCTGGACTGGGCGTGCTGCCGAGACTGGCGGCACTTCCGGGACCCAGTGAGGTACCGGTCGAGGGTGAGGTCCCCGGCGGGATTCCGGTCGATGGGCCGGTGGTTGGTGAGGCCTGTGTGGCAGCCGTCGGCGGGACGGTGGTATTCGAGGAAGTAGGGGTGTCCACGGCTGGGGTGGTCGGCGGTCCGCTAACGGGGGGCGACGAAATAGATTGCGGAGCAACGGCTTCGGCTTTGTCTGTTTGCTTTACATTACCCGGATCCCCGCTCTTACCGGTGCCCTCCGCCGTGCCTGTATCCCCAGCCGCGCCGGTGCCCTCGGCGCCCCTTGTTCCCCCCGCCTTGCCGGAGTCTCCAGTGTTCGTCGCGGTGCCGGTTTCCCCAGCCCCGCCGGGTACCTCCGCGCTACTCGTTCCCAATGCCTTGTCGGCTTCACCAGTCCCGCCAGCGTCCTCGGGCTTACCCGTTCCCCCTGCCTTGCCGGAGTCGCCGGCCTCGCCAGTGTCTCCCGCCGTGCCGGTTTCCGCAGTCCCGCCGGTGTCCTCGGCCTGACCCGTCGCCGTGCCGGAGTCTCCGGCTCTGCCAGTGACCGCCGCTATACCCGTTCCCCCAGCCCCGCTGGTGCCCTCCGCGCTCCCCGTTCCTCCTGCCTTGCCGGAACCCGCAGCCCCGCCGGGGTCCTCGGCCTTACCCGTTTCCCCTGCCTTGCCGGAGTCGCCGGCCTTGCCAGTGTCTTCCGCCGTGCCGGTCTCCCCAGCCCCACCAGCACCTTCCGCGCTACTCGTCCCCAATGCGTTGCCGGAATCACCAGTCCCGCCAGTGTCCTCGGCCTTACCCGCTCCCCCTGCCCGGCCAGACTCCCCACTCCCTCCCGCCGAACCCCAAGGAACCACCCCCGACACCCCAGAAATCGGATCAACCGGCGGCGGCAAAGTCGGAATCGCCAGCGCCGCAATCCCATAAGGCTGGACATAAAACCTACTCATATCGTCCCGAGCCTGCTCCTCCCGCGAATTTCGCAGCTCAGGCCCTCGCGAACCCTCCGAGCTGGTAACCACCGGCGGCACCGCCACCTTGAATCGCCCCGCCGCACTCCCCGCCGCCGACAGTGGCGTCGACTGCTGATCCAGTGACTCACCCAACTCACCGACCCGCGCGGCATACTCGCGAATGCCGCGCACCGCTCGGTCTGCCGCCGCGCCCTCCCAATGTTGGTCCACCGCTTGCTTGATCGCGGTTTCGAACTGCTGTCCGGCCTTGGTCACCGCCGCCGCGATGGTGGCCCAGGCATCGAACGCACCGGCCAGTCCGTCCGGATTCATCTGGTCGGCTGCTTGTTTGATCTCCGCGTGTGAAAAGTTCTGCGCGTTCTCGGGATTGGTGATCGCGCGGCCGTCCATTTGTGCTGTCATGGCCGAGCCAGCCCCTTCCGTCAGTGCCGTCTGACCCTATAGACGCGCTCGACCCCGCCCTGGTTCCATCGAAACGCAGCCGATTCCGCCGCACCAGACCATCCGGTTCCGCTGAAGGGTGCCGACGGTACCGATGTCAGTTCGCATCGGCGGCCGCGACCAGTGCCGGGTAGTCCGGCAGCTCGATGGTCTTGACGTTGTCGGTCATTTTCACCATCTTGTCGAACATCCACGAGTGCAGGAACCAGTTGCGGAACTTGATGCCGAGCGCGGTCTTCGGCGCGAAGAAGCGGCCCGCATTGCTGTAGTCCACGAGTTTGCCGAGCGAGTGCATGAGCTCGTCGTAGCGCCGGAAGGCCATCCGGTAGTCGCCGTCGGCGAGCGCGAGTTCACCGGCCACGATGTAGGCGCCCTGCACCGCGAGTCCGGTTCCGAAGCCGCCCATGGTGTTTCCGTAGCCCGAATCGCCGACCAACGCGACCCGCCCCCGGCTGTAACTCTTCATCTTGCGCACCATGCTGATCGAGTCCAGGAAGAAGTCGTCGAACTCCGCCATTTCGGCGAGCATGCGCGGCGCCTCCCAGCCGACCTCGGCGAACGTCTTCTCGACGATGTGTCGCTGCGCGTCGATGTCGTCACGAGCGTAGTCGAGTTCGGGCGAGGCGAAGATGTAGAGCTGCTGTGCCTTCGAGCCGCCGGTGATGACGCATTTGCCCGGCTCGTTGTAGCCGTATGCCGTCATCCGCTCGGGGGTGCCCTCGGATTTGGTCGCCCACGGGCTCGCACCGGCGACGCAGTAGTAGTGGCCGAGGTGCTTGACGAATTCCTTTTCCGGTCCGAACGCCAGACGCCGTACCCGTGAATGGATGCCATCGGCGCCGAAGACCAGATCGAAACTGCGCGGTACGCCTTTCTCGAATTCGACCCACACACCGTCGTCGGTCTCGGTCAGCGCGCTGATCGAGTCGCCGAATACGTATTCGCAATCCTGGTAGGTCTTTTCGTACATGATCCGCGCCAGATCCCCGCGCAGGATCTCCACGTCGCCGCCGGTGAAATCGCCGGAGATGAGCGCCTGCTGCTCGCCATTGCCGTCGACGATCGCGATATCGGTGGTGCCGGTGCGGTGCGCGTAGATCTCGTCCAGGATGCCCATCTGCTCGAGCACCCTGTGGTGCGTTTCGCCGGTGAAGTCGACGGCCTGTCCGCCGGGTCGCAGTTGCGGCGCGCGCTCGACCACCGTAACGGCGAATCCGTAGCGGTTCAGCCAGTAGGCGAGTGCGGGGCCGGCAATGCTCGCGCCGGAGATGAGAACGGTCTTGTTGCGCATGATGTCTCCCGAGTCAGTATCTGCGTCCAGTGGAATCTGTATCCGCCGGACACGAATTAGAGTATGGTGGACACAGTTACTTGTCAACACGCGATGCGTAAGGATGTGGAAATGCCTGCACCGACCACCGTCGAACTGCTCTGGGGCACCCAGCAGCGACCCAAGCGCGGACCCAAGCCCGCGCTGTCGCTGGAGGGGATCGTCGCGGAGGCCATCGCGCTCGCCGATGCCGAAGGACTGGCGAATCTGTCCATGCAGCGCTTGGCCGAGCGCCTCGGCTTCACCAAGATGTCGCTGTACCGGTACGTGCCGGGCAAGGAGCAGCTCACCGCGCTGATGGTGGATGCCGCGATGGGCGAGCCGCCGGATGTGGTTGCGGCGCAACACGATTCCGATGAGAAGCCGTGGCGGGCCGGGCTGCGTCGCTGGGCCGAGACGATCTTCGAGCGCTACAGCGCACACCCCTGGTCGATCACTCTGACCATCGGCGTGCGCGCGATCGGCCCCAATGAAATGGGCTGGATGAACGCCGCGTTGACCGCACTCGACGGCACCGGTTTGACCGGACCCGAGCGGCTGGACACCATCGTGCTGCTCAACGGACACATCCGCAGCATCGTGCAGCAGGTGACAACCGAGGGACGTCAGGAGACGGCACAGCAGATCGCGGGCCAGTTCGCCGAGATGATGGCCGCCGCCGGTGACCGGTTTCCGCTGGTCTCGGCTGCTTTCGCCGAGGAAGCCGCCGCCACCGGCGGACCACCGGCGATCGACGGCCCCGGCGATGCGCTCAGCTTCGGCATCGACCGAATTCTCGATGGTCTAGGTGTCCTCATCGCGGACCGCCGCCGACCCTAGCGGCTTAGGCTCAGTGCATGACCGACGAACTGGAACTCGAGCAGGACGTGATCACCACGGTGCGGGAGTTCTTCGCCGCACTCGAGATCGGTGCGGTGGAGGAGGCACTGGACCTCCTGCACCCCGATGTCGTCTGGAAGAACACCTCACTTCCGACGGTCGGCGGCGGCCTCACGCGCAAGATCCTGCGCGGGCTGAACCGCGACACCATCGGCTTCGCGGCCGAAATGCATCACATCGCCGCCGACGGCGACTTCGTGCTGACCGACCGCACCGACATCCTGCGCGTCGGCCCGCTGCGGATCGCGTTCTGGGTCTGCGGCACCTTCGAACTGAGTGACGGCCGAATCATCCTGTGGCACGACCACTTCAGCTGGGAGAACTTCCTGCGCGGTACCGCCGTCGGACTCTTGCGCGCCGCGCTGCCTCGCCGCTGACCCCCACTCGGCTGGTCGCGACGGTAGTCGAATCGTGGCTCCGGGCTGCCGCGACAGCCGCCACTTCGACTATTGTCGGCGCCCTCGTCGAGCGCTGGGTGCGGAACTCAGGTGTGCTTGGCCAAGTACTCGAGGTAATAGGGACGCAGGACCTCGGCGATCTTGCCGTCGCCCGCGTGGATGTAGTCGTCGATCATCGGCAGCACGTATTTGATATCGGCCTCGCTCTCGCCGAGATTGCCCGCGGCGGCCTCGGCGGCCGGAATCGACTTCAGTAGCCGCCACAGATATTTGATGTCGCCGCGTCGCGCCGCGAGCCGGACCGCACGGTCGTGCAGTTCCTTGGACGACAGCTTCTCCAACTCCTCGTTACCGGCCATACCTGCGACTCTATCGCTCCGACACCGACCCTTTCGAGTGTCACCAGCGGTTGGATTCTGAGTTGTCTGGCGGTTTGTATTGCTTGGTTGAGTTGTCTCTGTGCGGGGTGGATAGTGTTGGCGTGTCGGGTGTCCGGGTTTGCTGTGTCGCGCCCGGGTTGCTCAGCCTCGAACATGTGAGCGAATTGGAGTCCTTGTCCGCGCTGTCCGGTCCGGTGACGGATCTGATGGTGCAGGCCTATCGTTTCGCGTTGGAACCGACGTTCGATCAGGAGCAGTTGTTGCGGTCCCATTGCGGGGCAGCGCGTTTCGCCTACAACTGGGGCCTGCGTAGAGTGCTGGCCAACTGGAATCAGCGTAAGGCGGAAGCCTCTTACGGCGTTCCCGACGACGAGTTGACCCCGTGGATGGAGCTGTCTGCCTACGGTCTGCGTAAGGCGTGGAACGCGGAGACGGATCGGATCGCGCCGTGGTGGCGTGAGAACAGCAAGGAGGCCTACGCGTCGGGGCTGGCGCGGCTGGCCAAGGCGTTCGCCAACCATGCGGCCTCCAGGCGGGGGACCCGGCCGGGGCCGAGGATGGGTGTGCCGCGCCGAAGGAAGAAGTGTGCGCGCCAATCGTTTACCGTCACCACCGGTTCCTATGGTCTCGGTGAGTGTTCTCGTCGGGTGAGGATTCCGCGGGTCGGGTCTGTGCGCACCGGCGAATCGACACGGAAACTGAGGCGGCGCTTGTCGAACGGGACCGCACGGCTCGGGTCGATGACGATCACGCACCGGGGTGGGCGCTGGTGGGTGTCGCTCACCGTCCACGTTCAGCGCCACGACCAGCCCCCGGCTCGCTCTCACGCTCGGATCGGTGTGGACGTGGGGGTGAAAACCCTTGCTGTCCTCTCGCAGAGGGTGCCCGGTGTCACCGATACCGAGGCAAGGGTGCCTAATCCGCGGCACTACCAGCGGGTGCAGCGGCAACGGAGGCGCTTGGCCCGGGCCTGTGCTCGCCGCCGTGGACCCGACCGCAAACATGGGGTATCGCCGTCGAAACGCTGGCTGAAGGTCAACGCCCGAGGCGCGCGGCTCGAGTGGCGGGTGGCGGCGATGCGCCGCGACGGACTGCACAAGCTCAACGCTGCGCTGGCCGCCCGCTATGGCATCGTCGTCGTGGAAGACCTCAATGTCGCGGGCATGCTGAAGAATCGGCGTCTGGCCAAGCACATCGCCGACGCAGGATTCGGTGAGTTGCGGCGACAGCTCGACTACAAGACCCGCCGCCACGGAGGCAGGCTGGTGGTCGCGGATCGGTTCTATCCGAGCTCCAAAACCTGCTCGGCGTGTGGTTCGGTGAAAGCCAAGCTGACCCTGTCCGAGCGGTTGTTCGTCTGCGATCGGTGCCCTCTGGTGCTGGATCGTGATCTCAACGCTGCCCGGAATCTGGCGGTGTTGGCGTCCACGCAGAGTTGCGGCGGGACGGTAAACATGCCCGATGGAAACCGTGTAAGGCCCGGCATGCCGGGCGGTGGTATCGCCACGGGAAGACCCGAAACCATGGTTGCGGGCCAACCCTGCCGGAGCAATCCAGCAGGTCACGGAACACAAAGCAACACACCCCGTGAACGGTTAACGACAAATTCACGGACACGCCTACCTGTGCCCGAGCGAAGACCGGCCAGTCGGCGGTAGCGTCGTTGGTGCGGGCCGCGTTGTTGTGGCTCGTACGGGAGGTCCTGAACCGTGACTGAGCTACTCAGTACGAGAGGGCCGGCACCCGGCCCTCTGGGCATCTGACGCAAGTCGGATCCCATCAGGACGGACCGGTCCAGCGAGATCGTTCGTGCGGGTGCCGCGCGAACATAAAGGAGCCCACCGTGACTGCTGCACGCTCCGTTCCCGCTCCCTCGGCGCACTCCAGCTCCGCGAAAGGCGAAGCCGCCGCGAAGGGGGCCCGCCCCTCGCATTCCCAGAATTCCGGTGCCAAATCCTTCGTCATCGACACCTCGGTCCTACTGTCGGATCCCTGGGCTTTCACCAGGTTCGGCGAAAACGATGTCGTATTACCGCTGGTCGTGATCAGCGAACTCGAAGGTAAGCGCCACCATCACGAACTGGGCTGGTTCGCGCGGGAAGCCCTGCGCAACCTCGACGATCTGCGTCTGCAGCACGGCAGGCTGGATCAGCAGGTGCCGATCGGCACCGAGGGCGGAACGCTGCAGGTGGAACTCAACCACACCGACCCCGCGGTACTTCCGGTCGGATTCCGCACCGACACCAATGACTCCCGCATCCTGGCCTGTGCGCTCAATCTGGCGGCCGAGGGCCGTCAGGTAGTGCTGGTGTCCAAGGACATTCCCTTGCGCGTCAAGGCGAGTGCGGTGGGTTTGCACGCCGACGAATACCACGCCCAGGACGTGGTGACCTCCGGCTGGTCCGGAATGGTGGAGGTGGATGTCTCCAAAACGCAGATCGATCAGCTCTACGCCGAGACCGCGATCGATCTGGACGAGGCGCGGGAACTGCCGTGCCACACCGGAATCCGGTTGCTCGGCGCAAGCTCCAGCGCCCTGGGTCGGGTCACGCCGGACAAGCGGGTGCAGTTGGTGCGTGAACGCGAGGCGTTCGGACTGCACGGCCGCTCGGCCGAACAGCGCATCGCACTGGATCTGCTGTTGGACGAGAGCGTCGGCATCGTCTCGCTCGGCGGGCGGGCCGGTACCGGCAAGTCGGCGCTGGCCCTGACGGCCGGTTTGGAGGCGGTGCTGGAGCGTCGCACACAACGCAAGGTGGTGGTGTTTCGTCCGCTGTACGCGGTCGGTGGGCAGGATCTCGGCTATCTGCCGGGATCGGAGAGCGAGAAGATGGGCCCGTGGGCGCAGGCCGTCTTCGACACGCTCGACGGGTTGGCCAGTCGCGAGGTGATGGAGGAGGTGCTCAGCCGCGACATGTTGGAAGTCTTGCCGCTCACCCACATTCGCGGTCGCTCGCTACACGATTCGTTCGTGATCGTGGACGAGGCGCAGTCGCTGGAGCGCAATGTGCTGCTGACGGTGCTCAGCCGACTGGGCACCGGATCGCGGGTGGTGCTCACCCACGATGTGGCCCAGCGCGACAACCTAAGGGTCGGTCGGCATGACGGTGTCGCCGCGGTGATCGAAAAGCTCAAGGGGCACCCGCTTTTCGCGCACATCACACTGACCCGTAGCGAACGGTCGCCGATCGCGGCGCTGGTCACCGAGATGTTGGAGGAGTACGGCCCGAGTGCATAGCGGATAGTGGCAACTATCCAGCGTGTGTTTCCAATCACAATCAGGCGGGTAATATCCGCGTGATACCTGTTCAGCAGCGGCCCGGCGAGTCTCTATCGATTCGCCGGGCCGTTGCAGGACATCGGCCTAGGCTACGCGCGACGTCACCGTGTCCGCGGTGGCATCGGTAGAGCCACTTTCGAGAGGATGGAAATGCACCACTTCGCTCGACGAACGGCTGGATTCACCGCCGTCACCGCGGCCGCAGCACTGCTGCTGGCCACCGGCTGCGGCAATGACGACGACAAGGACAAGAACTCCGTCGCGTCCCTGACGGCGACTTCGGCGGCACCGCACGGCGAGGAGCGCCGGTCCGGCGCGGCGGAGGAGACCAAGATCGCTACGCAGGGCGGCGATATCACCGTCTCCGGCATCATCTTCGACAAGTACGTGCAGTCGGGCGGCCCGAGCGGTCCGCTCGGCGCTCCGCTGCGGGAGGATGAGGACACCCCCAACGACGGCGAGTGGCAGGACTTCACCGGTGGGGCGATCGTCTGGAGCAAGGACAACGGCGCGCATATCGTCTGGGGCGAAATCCGTAAGGCGTGGGAAGACAACGGCGGCGTCGGCGGCAAGCTCGGCTATCCGACCAGCGACGAGAAGGACATCCCCGGCGGCAAGCAGAGCGATTTCGTCGGCGGCACCATTACCTGGGTGGACGGCACTACGACCGTTACGCCGAAGTCCTGATCCGCACCGGCGTCCGGGCGCTCACATGCCATTATTGGTGAGTGCTCGCGGTTCGCTCGAAAGAGCTGGTGCTTGTACGCTCGGACGCCGGTACCGATTCCCTATTCGTAGATCCCCGCATCGCGGGGCCCAGCCGCTAGGTTGTGCTAGTGCAAACTCTCTTGACCGATCGCGAACTGCTCGCGTCCCTCGCCGATGAGGTGGAGCTGAATCTGCGCCGCCACATCGCCGCCGCCGACGGCTGGCAGCCGCACGATTATGTGCCGTGGGACGACGGCCGCAACTTCGGCTTCCTCGGCGGAATCGATTGGGAGCCGGAGCAGTCCGAGTTGAGCGAGACCGCCAAGCTGGCGCTGACGGTCAGCGTGCTCATCGCGGACAACCTGCCCTCGTACCATCGCGAGGTCGGCAAGTACCTGCGCACCGGGTCATGGTGGCGCTGGGTCGGCCGGTGGACGGCCGAGGAGAACCGGCACGAGATCATGATTCGCAACTACCTCATGGTCACCCGGTCGGTCGACCCGGTGCAGTTGGAGCGGTTGCGGATGGACCAGATGACCAAGGGCTTCCGGCGTCCCGCACTACACCTACTCGACGTGCTCGCCACCTGCGCGTTCGAGGAGGCGGCCGCCGCCATCCGGCATCGCAACACCGCTGCGCTCGGGGAGAACAAGATGGTCACCGCCATCGCCGAGCGGATCGCGCTGGACGATGAATTGCAGTCGATCTTCTTCGCCGACCTGGTCACCGCGGCGTTCGGCATCGCACCGGATCAGACGATGCGCGCCATCGCCGACAGCGTCGCGCGGTTCGAGGTGCCGTCGGTGACATTGTCCGATGGGCGCAGCAGCGACGATGTACTCGCCGAGGCGGGCATCTACGACCGTGCCAAGGAAAACGAATTGGTCTTCGGTCCGCTGCTGGAGCGGTGGGAGTTCTTCACCCGCACCGATATCGGTGCGGACGGTGCGAAGGCGCGGGCGGAACTCGCGCATCTGCGGGCTGGGTCGCTGGCCTGATTCTCGAGGCCGGTCGGCGCACGGTTCGTGCGCCGACCGGTTCTTTTACTTTCCGTCCTCGACCCTGGCCATCGACAACACATCAAGGCGGCGGTCGAGTTCCTCCAGGGTCAGCTTCTCGTCGAGCAGACCGCGATCGATCACGGTCTGGCGGATGGTCTTCTTCTGCTTCAGTGCCTCTTTCGCGACCGCGGCCGCCTCTTCGTAACCAATGGCGGAATTCAGCGGCGTCACGATCGACGGTGACGATTCCGCGAGGGTGCGCAGATGATCCTCATTGGCGACCAGTCCGCGAATGCACTTATCGGCGAACAGCCGGGACACGTTGGCGAGCAGTCGAATCGACTCGAGCAGATTGCGCGCCATCACCGGGATGTAGACATTCAACTCGAATGCGCCGCTCGCACCGGAGAAGGCGACCGCCGCGTCATTGCCGATCACCTGCGCGGCCACCTGCGTAACCGCCTCGGGCAGTACCGGATTCACCTTGCCGGGCATGATCGAACTACCGGGCTGCAGATCGGGCAACTGGAGCTCGCCGAGACCGGTCAGTGGGCCCGAACCCATCCAGCGAATGTCATTGGCGATCTTGGTGAGGCTCACCGCGATGGTGCGCAGCGCGCCGGACGCCTCCACCAGACCGTCACGGGCGGCCTGCGCCTCGAAGTGGTCCTTGGCCTCGGAGAGTGCATCGATATCGGTCGACAGCACCAGTTCGGCAACGACTTTCGCGCCGAAACCGGCGGGCGCGTTGAGACCGGTGCCGACCGCGGTACCGCCGATGGGCAGTTCACCGAGCCGTGGCAGCGCCGCCATCATGCGTTCGATACTCGCCGCGACCTGGCGGGTGTAGCCGCCGAACTCCTGGCCGAGGGTCACCGGCACGGCATCCATCAGATGGGTGCGGCCGGACTTCACGACGGTGCGCCATTCGGTCGACTTGTCCAGCAGCGCCAGCCGCAGATGGTCCAGCGCCGGGATCAGGTCTTTGATCGCGGCCTCGGTGGCGGCGAGATGGGTCGCGGTGGGGAAGGTGTCGTTCGACGACTGCGACATATTGACGTCGTCGTTCGGGTGCACGCTCACGCCATTGGCCTTGGCGATCGAGGCGATCACCTCGTTGGCGTTCATATTCGAGCTGGTGCCCGAGCCGGTCTGGAAGACATCGATCGGGAACTGGTCGTCGTGCAGGCCCTCGGCGATCTCATTCGCCGCGGCGATAATCGCATCCGCCTTGGCCGGATCGAGCAGTCCCAGATCCTTGTTCACCTTGGCGCACGCCGCCTTGAGCAGGCCGAGCGCCCGGATCTGCGCGCGTTCCAACCCGCGCCCGCTGATCGGAAAGTTCTCTACCGCCCGCTGGGTCTGCGCCCGCCACAACGCGTGCACGGGAACCCGAACTTCCCCCATGGTGTCGTGCTCGATCCGGTACTGCGTCTCCTCGGTCGTCATAATTCCGACCCTATGCCGCATACGCCCGCCGTGGGGCTGCCACGCCTGAGGCGATTCGCACAGCACACGCGGCGTCGCCGTCGGGAATAAGGCGATGGGGTCGACGACAACTTACCTGGAAGGCGAGTCCGAAGTGCTGATGCGCTGGCTGGATGAGCGCCCTGATACGCCAGGGGTTGCCTGGGCCCTGGGCGAGATCGACTTGTTCACGGCCGTTCGTAGAATCCATCGATCCGCCCACGGGCGACTGCCTTTGCGGTGGAGCAGACTTCGCGGGGTTTCGCGTCCGTGGCAGGCTTGCCACCAACGGTGTCGATCGGCTCGGGAAGGGCGAAGAGCTGGAAGGCGTAGCGGTGTGGTCCGTGTCCTTTGATCGGGGCCGGACCCAGGTAACCGCGGCCGAAGCCGGAGCGGAGGATGTGAACGCCTGGCGCGGGATCGTCGGCGCGCAGCGCGTCCTGTGGCAGTTCGGTGAGGGTCGGTTCCAGCAGCGCCACGCAATGCACGAACGGCAATCCCATTGGTGCGTCCGGATCTTCGACCACCAGGAGAAGTTGGGCGGTACCGTCGGGAACGGTCCATGCGAGCGCGGGGGATGCGTCTCGGCCACCGATCCGCTTGGACGCGTGCACCTTTGGTAGTGGCGACTCATGGCTGAAATCCGCACTGGTGACTTCGAAGGTCGCGTCGGCGGCGAGGTTCGGCAGATGCCAGGCGAGGCCCTGCTCTCCGGCGCGGCGGTTCTTCAGCAGCTTCCCGATGATTGCCAACGGATCTCCTTGGTCTACTGGGGATTCCGGAGCTTACCGTCGTGGAACGAGCACCGCACATGCCGAAAGATCGAGCCCGATCCGAAACGGACCGGGCTCGACGCAATTCGAGAAGATCAGGGCATCGGCGGCACCGCATCCTCGTCGCCGACGAAATCGACCGAGGAGTATTCGCGGAGCTTGGTGAGCCGGTGGTAGGCGTCGATCATGCGGACGGTGCCGGACTTGGAGCGCATGACGATGGACTCGGTGGAGGCGCCACCGGGGAAATAGCGGACGCCGCGTAGTAGGTCGCCGTCGGTGACGCCGGTCGCGCAGAAGAAGACATTGTCGCCCGCGACCAGGTCATTGGTGGTGAGGATGCGGCTGAGATCGTGGCCGGCGTCGATGGCCTTCTGACGTTCCTCGTCGTCCTTCGGGGCGAGCATGCCCTGGAGTTCGCCGCCCATACAGCGCATCGCGGCGGCGGCGATGATGCCTTCGGGGGTGCCGCCGATGCCGACCAGGATGTCGGTGCCGGAGTCGGGGCGCGCGCAGGCGATGGCGCCCGCGACGTCACCGTCGGAGATCAGGCGGATGCGCGCGCCCGCGTCGCGGACCTGCTGGATCAATTCCGCGTGGCGCGGCCGGTCCAGGATGCAGACGGTGAGATCGGACTTCGACAGGCTCTTGGCCTTGGCAACCCGGCTGATGTTCTCGCCGATCGGGGCGGAGATATCGATCACGCCCGCCGCATCGGGTCCGACCGCGATCTTGTGCATGTAGAACACCGCGGACGGGTCGAACATCGCGCCGCGCTCGGCGACCGCCAGCACCGCGATGGCGCCCGGCGAACCCTTCGACATCAGGGTGGTGCCGTCGATCGGGTCGACCGCGAAGTCGACCTCGGGACCGGTGCCGTCGCCGACCAGTTCACCGTTGTAGAGCATGGGCGCTTCGTCCTTCTCGCCCTCACCGATGACCACGATGCCGCGCATGGAAACGGAGCTGACCAGCTGCCGCATGGCGTCGACGGCCGCACCGTCGCCACCTTCCTTATCGCCGCGGCCGACCCAGCGACCCGCGGCCATCGCACCGGCCTCGGTGACCCGGACCAGTTCGAGCGCGAGGTTGCGGTCCGGTGCCTCGCGGCGGCTGGGTGCGGGCGAAGATGCCGTCATTACGGTGTGCCTCCTACGGTCGTTGCTACCGCTGATTCTCTCAGAAGCGCGACCGTTCCCGATCAGGTACTACCCGTAGCGATTGCTTGCCGGTCGCTCGAAAAGGTCGGCCAGATCTCGGACCACCTGGGGACGAGCGTGCCGACCGGGCGTGGATACTGGGAACGTGTCGTACCAAAAACCACGCATTCTCAACGACTACCGGGATCTGTTCTGGTCACTGATCCCGTTGGTACTGATCGCCGTGGTCTTCGCCGGACTCGCCAGCCAGTGCAGTTTCGCGGGGAAAGGGCCGACGCAGGGGCAGATTCCGCACTTCGACGTGACTGCCGCGCTCACCAACGACGCGAAGACGATGCCTTTCCCGATCCGCAATCCGAGCCTGCCCGAACACTGGACCCCGAACTCGGGTAGCCGCGACACGATCACCACCACCGGCGGCGGGCCGGTCAGCACTGTTGGTTTCATCACACCGCAGGGCACCTATATGCGGATGAGCCAGAGCAGTGCGACCGAGGAGGCGCTGTCGCGCTTCGTACTCGGCTCCCGCTACGGCACCGGCACCGAGCAGGTAGGCGACCAGAAGTGGGTCGTCTACGCCGAACAGGGTTCCGAGACGGCGTGGATCGCCGACTTCGGCCAGTCCCGAGTACTGATCACCGGTGCGGGCAACCACGCCGCGTTCACCACGCTGGCTGCGGCTATAGATGCGGCTCAGCCGCTAAAGCGCTAGCGGCTCGCCCGAACGGGTGGAGCGGCGGATGGTCATTCGTCGCTTTCGAGGTCGGTGCGCGAGAGCGCGTTCTCGACCCGCTGACGTGCGCCCGCCAGATGTTCCTCGCAGCGGGTGGCCAACGCTTCGCCGCGCTCCCACAGCGCGAGGGATTCGTCCAGGTCGAGGCCGCCCTGTTCGAGCATTTTGACGACGTTGACCAATTCGTCGCGGGCGCGTTCGTAGCCGAAGGTGGAGATCTCGGCCAGCTCCTCGTCCTTGCCGGGGTCGGCCAAGGTCAGTTCCTCCCTGTGTCGGTCTTGCCCAATGCTCGGGTACCGAGCGCCTGTGTACCCAGCGCGGCGGCGGAAATGGCGCCGTCGGCGACCCGGATCCGCAGCTGACTGCCCGTGGGCGCGTCCTCGATCGACCGGACCACATGCCGCTCGCTACCGCTGACGCGCTGCACGACAGCGTAGCCACGGGCCAGCGTCGCGGCCGGACCAACCGCAGTGAGTTTTTCGCGCAGGTGCCGGGTTGCGGTGGTTTCGGTGCCGATCAGATGTTCGGCGGTGCGGCGGGCGGCGGTGCGCAGGCGTTCGATCTCGTCGTAGCGGCGGTCGATTTCACGCAGCGGGTCGGCCAGCACCGGCCGCGAACGCAGCTGGGCCAAGGCCCTGGTCTCGCGGTCGACCCAGCCGCGCAGTGCGGCGGCGGCGCGGGCGCGCATATCGCGGACCCCGGCCAGTTCGGCGGCCGCATCGGGCACGATGCGCTTGGCGGCGTCGGTGGGGGTCGCGGCGCGCAGGTCGGCGACCAGATCACACAGCGGGTTATCGGGTTCGTGTCCGATCGCGCTGACGATCGGTGTGGTCGCGGCGACGATCGCGCGGCACAGCGTCTCATCGGAGAACGGCAGCAGATCCTCGACACTGCCACCGCCGCGGGCCAGCACGATGACCTCGACGGTCGGATCGCGATCGAGTCCGGTCAGCGCCTGCACCATTTGCGGCACCGCGCTCGGCCCCTGCACCGCCGTATTGCGGATTTCGAAACGCACTGCGGGCCAACGATTTCGGGCCACGGTCAGCACATCGCGCTCGGCGGCGCTGGCTCGGCCGGTGATCAGGCCGATTGTCTTGGGCAGGAACGGGATCGGCCGCTTCAGCCGGGGATCGAATAGTCCCTCCGCGACGAGCAATGCCTTCAACCGTTCGATGCGGGCCAGCAGTTCACCGATGCCGACCGGGCGAATCTCCATGGCGCGCAAGGAAATCGTGCCGCGACCGGTGAAGAACGCCAGCTTGCCGTAGACCACAACCCGGCTGCCCTCTTGCAGCGGGACGGTGGAGCGGCGGATGAGATCCGGATGACAGGTCACCGACAGCGACATATCGGCGGCGGTATCGCGCAATACCAGGAATGCGGTGCTGGTGCCGGGACGCAGATTGATCTGGGTGATCTGGCCCTCAACCCAGATGCTGCCCAGCCGATCGATCCACTGCGCGACCTTGATGGCGACCGAACGCACCGGCCACGGGTGTTCGGCGGAGTTGGCGGGAGCCGCTCGGTCGGGTTGGCCGGCGGATTCCCGGCCAACCGTCGACGAAGACGCCGGGGGTTCCGTCATTGAGCCCGCACGGTGGCGATCCGGTTCGTCAGCATGGTCACGAACGGCGCCCTGGCACGCGTGCGCTGTTCGTACTCGAGCAGCGCGTTCAGGTCCTCGACCGTCAGCATGCGCAGGCGGGCGCGCAGCTGGGCCAGGGTCATATTGGCGTAGTCGTAGCGGGTGGCCACCTCGGGCTCGACGATCTCGGGTTCGGGCTCCGGCTGGGGTTCGGGGGCCTCGGCAACCTCGGTTTCCGGTACGGCGATGGTCTGCACCGGGGTGGAGTGACCATTGGTCTCACCGACGCGGGCGGCATCGGCGGCGAAGTCGGTCGGTTCGTCCTCGGCGTACAGGTCGAAACGGCTGGCGCGGGCGGGTGCGGTGAACTCCGGCTCGGTGTCCTCGTCGAAGGTGGCCCAGTCGGGCTGCTCGACCGGGGTGTTCGTGAGACGGTCGAATACGCCGTCGCCCTTGAGGGCGAGGCTGGTCACGAACTGCTGGACGTGCATGGTGGTCTGCAGCATCTGGCTGATCGCGGTGATCGGGAAATTCATTGCGGCAGTTGGTAGCCGACGGGTTTCTTCGATGGCGTATACGGCGGCGCCGGCGGCGACCCGGGCCAGGAACGGTGGTCGAAACATGCTCCTAGCCTGCCCGATACGGGATGTTATGCAAAGCACTGGTGTCACAGACACATTGTCCTGCATCATCCGGGCTGGATTCTCGCCCGGCGCGAGTGTGTCGAGAACGACCTGACCGGCCGCCCGACATCCATCGGCCGCACGTAAGCTGAGGGGCATGTCTTCGGCCATCCCTTTGAACGTCGGAATCGCCAGCTCGGCCGGTTCCGGATCCGTCGATGCCGATGGTGGTAAGCGCGTGCTGCTAGCCGAACCGCGCGGCTACTGCGCGGGTGTGGACCGCGCGGTCGAGACGGTGGAGAAGGCGCTCGAGAAGCACGGCGCGCCGATCTACGTGCGCAAGGAGATCGTGCACAACCGCCACGTGGTGGAGACGCTGCGTGAGCGGGGTGTGATCTTCGTCGACGAGACCGATGAGGTGCCCGAGGGCGCGTTGGTCGTGTTCTCCGCGCACGGTGTCTCACCCGCGGTGCACGAGTCGGCGGCTGCGCGCAATCTGCGCACGATCGATGCGACCTGCCCACTGGTGACCAAGGTGCATCAGGAGGCCAAGCGCTTCGCCCGTGACGACTACGACATTCTGCTGATCGGTCACGAGGGGCACGAAGAGGTCGAAGGCACCGCGGGGGAGGCGCCCGAGCATGTGCAGCTGGTCGACGGCCCGGATGCTGTCGACCGGGTCACGGTGCGCGACGAGTCCAAGGTGATCTGGCTCTCCCAGACCACGCTCAGCGTCGACGAGACCATGGAGACGGTGCAGCGGCTGCGCCAGCGTTTTCCGGGACTGCAGGATCCGCCGAGCGACGATATCTGCTACGCCACCCAGAACCGCCAGGTAGCGGTCAAGGCGATGGCGCCGGAATGCGACCTGGTGATCGTGGTCGGCTCGCGCAACTCGTCGAATTCGGTGCGTTTGGTCGAGGTCGCGCTCAACGCGGGCGCGAAGGCCGCATACCTGGTGGACTACGCCCGCGAGGTCGACCCGGCATGGCTGGCCGGTGTGCGCACCGTCGGCATCACCTCCGGTGCGTCCGTGCCCGACATTCTGGTGCGTGGTGTGCTGGATATGTTGGCGGAGCACGGTTTCGGTGAAGTGCAGCCGGTCACGACCGCCAACGAGACATTGGTATTCGCACTGCCTCGGGAGCTGCGCGCGTCGCGTCGGTGAGCTGCGCTGCGGTTTCCGGGCTTCGCGTCTGGGCGCTGCGTGGTTCGCGACGTTGAGCTGCGCCGTCGGCTTCAAGCAACGCCGTATCAGCGCTGCGCCGGGTGCTGTGTTTGTGTTGTTGAGCTGCGCCATCGACCTTCACACCGCCAGGAACCTGATCACCTCGTCGGGGTTGGTGTCGAGCAGATCCTGATGCACCCGCTACGGCACACACGGCAACGACATCGGTTCGCACGTGTCGCCCGAACTGGGAACGGCGCGGGCAACCCTGCCGCAGGGCCGCGCTGTGCCGCCTTGACGGCGCCTCCCGGCGGCTCTGTGCAGCGTTGATATCGGCTTCCTACCAGTGCTGTGCGTTTGTGCCACTGAGTCGCCAACAGCCTTCGAGGCAGCGCGCGGAACGCTGCGCTGCGGTGGTGCCTGCGGTGGTGCCTGCGGTGGTGCCTGCGGTGGTGCCTGCGGTGGTGCCTGCGGTGGTGCCTGCGGTGGTGCCTGCGGTGGTGCCTGCGGTGGTGGCTGCGGCGTGCTGAAGGGGGTGGGCCGGGTGCGTGTCTGGCCAAGGTTGTCGAGCCGGGCAGCGGTATTCCAGGGAGTGATGCGGTCGCAGTCGCGGTCGGTATGCACGCGGATGTGACAGTGGGGGGGCTAGTCCCGTCGAGTAGCTGCCGCTTCGGTGCGGTTAGAGGTTTTCCGGCCGACGGCGCTCGGTGCGGCTCGAATCACGTTCGCGGTAGCGGACATTGGGCTGCGGGTGTGGCGGCGGGGCTTCCCCGCGCCGCCTGGTCGCGGCGGCCCGGGGCGAATCACCCTCGGCCCGAGGGGTTGCCGCAGTGGAGCGCGCCGCTCGGCTCGGTTCGGCCTCGCTTCGGGCCGTGGCCGGGCGGGCGGCTCGGCTCGGTTCGGCCTCGCTTCGACCCGCGGCCGTGGCCGGGCGGGCCGCACGGGTGCTCGATCGACGCTCGCGGCTCGGGCGTTCGTCACCCTCGGCCCGTTTCGCGGCGCCGCCGACGCGCGGCGGGGTATTTGCTACTTCCGAACTCCCGCGCCGGCTCGGGCGCGGCAGATGCAGGTCGGTATCGAGGTCGGCGGTATCGACCTGCGGGCGGCGGGTGCGGCGGCGCGCGGCATCGGCGAGCGAACCGCGGTCGCCGCGCTCGGACCTGGTGCGTTTGGGTGCGCTGCTGCGGCCCCAGCTGGTGCCGCGGCGGGATTCGTCGGCGCGTCCGGCGGCTTCCTCGCGCCTGTGTAGCAGGATCCGCCCGGCGCCGATGGCCAGCACCAGCACGGTTGCCAGCGCCATGATCGGGAAGCGATTGACCAGCGGGATCGCCAGATTCAGCAGGATGTCCTTGAGGCCGGTGGAAGCATGACCGATCAGCTGCTGATAAGCCAGCGGCACCGCGACGAACAGCAACAGCGGCGGCAGCACCATCGTCGTGAAGAGCCCGCGATAGCGAACGGCGAGCACCGCCGCGACGCAGCCCAGGACGTACAACGTGTTGAACGTCCCGGTCAGCTCGTTGTTCTCGCCGTGGGCATCGATCAGGAACCCCAAAAACGTGCACGCCACCGCGATCAGAACCGCCGCCCCGGCCGGAATACCCGGCACCGAGGGCAGGATCGAACGATGCGGCGCGGGCACCCGGGTTCGCACACGTTGGGAAGCAGCCACACCATGACACTAACTGCCGCCGCGCTCGGCGGCGTTACGGCACGGCCGTCGCAGGGCTAATCGTCGGCGTCGGCGAAGCCGACGGCCCGCGGCAGTGAATCGACCCGGTGGATTGCCGGTACTTCCTGTTCGGCGATTTCAAGATCGTGGAGTTTGCGTGCGGTGACCATCACCCGCGACTCGACCGAGGCGACGGTGTAGTTGAAAGCGTCTACGGCCTTGCCGAGTTGCGCGCCGAGGCGATCCAGATGTCGTCCGGTCATGCCGAGCCGGTTGTAGAGCTCCCGACCCAATTGCTGAACGGTTGCCATATCGCGGGACAGCGCCTCTTGCCGCCAGCCGAAGGCGACCGTGCGCAGCAACGCGATCAAAGTCGTCGGAGTAGCGAGGATCACGTTGCGGCCGAATGCGTACTCGAGCAGGCCGGAATCGGTGGTCAGTGCGGCATCGAGGAATGGATCGCCCGGGACGAACAGCACGACGAACTCCGGCGCGGGATCGAAGGCCAGCCAATACGCCTTATCCGCCAGTTGATCGATATGGGCACGCAGATGTTTGGCATGGCGGCCGAGCAGTTCGGCGCGCTCGTCCGGGTCGTCGGACATGGTGGCATCCAGATAGGCGGTGAACGGCACCTTCGCGTCCACCACGATCTGCCTGCCGCCCGCGAGGTTGACCACGAGGTCCGGTCGCACCATGCCGGTGCGTTCGGT
Source organism: Nocardia sp. CA-135398 (assembly GCF_050955845.1). Lineage (NCBI taxonomy): Bacteria > Bacillati > Actinomycetota > Actinomycetes > Mycobacteriales > Nocardiaceae > Nocardia > Nocardia sp. CA-135398. The sequence continues at coordinate 1,490,730 of NZ_CP192084.1, forward strand.
CGTGCCGTCGCTGCGCGCGGCCCGACTCACTTGGGTGTCGAAATCGCAGTGCCGGGTCATGCCCGCCAGTTCCACCACCCGCTCCAGCTGGATCTCGCCCCAGCGCCCGCGCACCTGCGGCGCGCGCAGTGCGGCCACCAGCTGACTGGTCTGGGTTGTGAGCTGATGTGACGTGCGCTGCATCCCCGCGACCTGTTCGCGCAGACTCGAATAGGCATTGATGCGATGGTGTTCGACCTGCTGAATGTGCTGGTTCAGCGCGCCGACGGCGTCGCGCAGCGGATCGACCATCGCGCCGATGGCATGCGAATGTCGGCGTGCCGCATCCTCATTCGCCGCCGTGAGCGATTGCCGCAGTAGCCGCTCGTTATCGGTGGCCGCGGCCAGTCTTGCCTCCGCGGCCGTCGCGCGCTGTCCGGCGCGCGCGGCATGCCCGAGCCAGCCGAGCCCCACCCCGGCGGCGAACACCAGCATCAGTGCGACGAGCATCGGTGCGGTCATAGCGCAGATAGTGCCGCATGGCACCGACAAGTTCGAAACCCGTGAGCAATCGGCCAGCAGCGCGTCGCCGAATCAGGTAGGAGCCGCGGATTCGTACTAGGCAGATGATCCCCAATTTGCATGCAGCAAACAGAGTGCTCAGGCCGAACGACCCGCCACTGGCGACCACTGCGGACCGAGTCTTACGTTCGTCGCGTCCGAGTCGTCGAAACGCGTGCTGCAGGCTCGGGACTCGACCACCCGCACGCGTGCACCAAGTGCCGGACAACCAGCCATTGGCGACCACAACGGCGCGAGTCTCGACGGCTCGGACGCGAGACACCAGGGGGCCGCGAACACGCCGCGCCCGCGCGGCCAAATTGTTGAGTGTGTCGGTGCTATCGCCTACGGTTTCGCGGCATGCGGATGCTGCACACCTCGGACTGGCACATCGGGCGCACATTCCATGGGGTCGATCTGCTCGCCGATCAGGCCGCCGCGCTCGCGGCCATTGCCGAATTGGTGGCCGCGGAATCCGTTGACGTCGTCGTACTGCCGGGGGACGTGTACGACCGATCGATTCCGAGCGCGGACGCGATCGCGGTGTGTATCCAGGGATTCGAGGCCATCCGCGCGGCCGGTGCGCAGATCGTCGCGACCTCCGGCAACCACGATTCACCGACGCGGCTCGGCGCCGGTGCGAGTTTCGCGGCGGCGGGTGGGTTGCATCTGCGCACGACGGTCGCCGCTGCTGATCAACCGGTGCTGTTGTCCGATGAGCACGGCGTGATCGCCTGCTACGGCATCCCGTATCTCGAACCGGAGATCACTCGTGCCGAACTCGATGTGCCGCAAGCACGTTCGCATGCGGAGATCTTGGACGCGGCAATGAGTCGGATACGGGCCGATATCGCCGAGCGCCCCGGAACCCGCACCGTGGTGCTGGCCCACGCCTTCGTAGTCGGTGGTGAGGCGACCGGTTCCGAGCGTTCGATCTCGGTCGGCGGTGTCGAGACCGTGCCGCTGTCGGCATTCGACGGCATCGACTATGTGGCGCTCGGACATCTGCATTCGCCGCAGACGCTCTCGGAATCGGTCCGCTATTCCGGATCACCGCTGCCGTATTCCTTCGCCGAGACCTCGCATCGCAAGGCGGTATGGCTCGTCGATCTGGACGCCACCGGCCTGCATTCGGTGCAGCGCCGCGATCTCCCGCTCGTGCGCGGTCTGAGCCGTCTCACCGGGACACTCGACGAATTGCTCAGTGACGCGGCCTATTCCGGGGCGGAGGAGCACTACGTCTCGGCGACGCTCACCGACTACGCCCGTCCCGTCGACGCCATGCGCAAACTGCGCGAACGCTTCCCGCATGCGGTGCATGTGGAATGGTCACGCCCGGAAGGCAACCCGGAATTGCGCTACCGTGAGCGCGTGCACGGCCGCCGCGATACCGAAGTAGCACAGAGCTTTCTCACCGACGTCCGCGGCGAACCGACTCCGGGCGAAATGGCCTGGCTGGAAAGGGCGCTCGCCGCCGCCGTCGCCGAACCCGACCGGGTGGTGCCCGCGGCGGTCACGCTTGCCGGAGAACTGTCCGCATGAGCGGCGATCGGTCGACACACGACCCACTCGAGCCGATGGCTTGCTTCGGTGAATCCGCGCCGGCCATCGTCGCGGCGACTGTGCGGTCTGCGAGCTTTACCACCGATCGCCTCGTCGGGCCCCCGGAGCCGTATACCGGCCATTGTGGTGGGTCTGCGCAGGGCGGTGCGGTGACCGCACAATTCGCGACGACGCGCCGGAAGGTGTTGGCGGCGAATGCGGTTGCCGGGGGCGTTGCATGAGGCTGCACCGACTGGAGATGACCGCATTCGGCCCGTTCGCCGAGACCGCGGTTGTCGACTTCGACGCGCTCGGCGCGGATGGGCTGTTTCTGCTGCACGGGCAGACGGGGGCCGGAAAGACGACGGTGCTCGATGCGATCGCATTCGCGTTGTACGGCAGTGTGCCCGGCGCGCGTGGCGAGAGTAAGCGCCTGCATTCCGACCACGCCGACGAGCAGACGCCACCGCGGGTCGTGCTCGAGGCGACGCTGGGCGGGCGACGGGTGCGGTTGACGCGCTCGCCGGAATTCCTGCGGCCGAGTAAGCGGGCCAAAAGCGGCTGGGTCAAGGAGAATGCGGCCGCCACGCTGGAATGGCTGGACGGGCGCGGTGCGAACCTCGCTCGACTGACCGACATCGGTGACGAGATCATCCGATTGCTCGGGATGAGCGCTGACCAGTTCTTCCAAGTCGTGTTGCTGCCTCAGGGCGACTTCGCGCGATTCCTGCGCGCGGAGAACGAGGAGCGCGAGAAGCTGCTCGAAAAGCTTTTCGACACAGAGCGTTTCGGTAGTGCCGAGCAGTGGTTGGCGGATAGGCGTCGGGCTTCGGCAGCCGACGTGGAGTCGCGCAAGCAGGGCATCGATCGATTGATCGCACAGGTCGCGGTGGCGGCGGGGGAGACGGCGGCCGAAGCCGTCGGCCCGCTCGAGGCGGTCGGTTGGTCGCAAGATCTCCTCGCGACCGCGCGCGCCGCACTCACCGAAACAGCCGCGGAAGCCGAACGGTGCCAACAGGAATCGGCGCGCATCCGGTCTCGTGCCGAAGAGCAACGCCGCCTGCACGAACTGCGCCGCCGGATGACCGCCGCGCGTGAGCGGCTCGACGAATACGCGGCCACCGCCGACCACCGCGCGGACCTACAGGCCGAACTCGAATCGGCCCGCCGTGCCGCGCCGGTCGCCGAGGCCATCGATGCGGCTCGCGCCGCGGTAATGCACGCCAGGCGCAAGTCGGATGAAACCCACCGCATCGCGGCACGATTGGCCGCCCTGCTCGCCGAACCCGCTGGTGCGGACGTCGCGGGCAATGAGCTGATCACGGTCGAGCGCGGGCCGGACGGCACGCCGATCGTCGTGGCCGACGCGGATGTCGACGCGGCCATTCGACGGTGGAGTGCCCAGATCGGCGCGCTCGACGAGGTGAGCGCCGACGCGACCACCGCGACCCGGCTCACCTCCGAACTGGCCACGCTGCGCGAGGAGGACACCGCCCTCACCGGCCGCGTGGACAAACTGACCCGAATGCGTCAGCAGCTGCCCGAATCCATCGCCACCATCGAGGCCCGGCTGCGCGAAACCACCGAGGCCGCGGCCACACTGCCCACCCTGACCGCCGAATGCGAACGCCTGCAGGCCGCGGCGACGGCGGCGGTCGAACTCGCCGGTCGCAGAACAACTCTCGACCACGCGCGGATCGAATTGGAGTCGGCCCGCGCCGCGCACCTCGATGCCAAGGAACGCGTGCTCGACCTGCGTGAGCGCAGGCTGGCCGGAATGGCCGCAGAACTCGCCGGTCAGCTGACCGACGGTGAGCCGTGCACGGTATGCGGCTCGGCCGACCATCCCGCACCGGCCCGCGCCGCGGCCAGCGCGGTGTCGAAGGACGCCGAGGATGCGGCGACCGCCGCGGAGCGCGCGGCCGAGGACGCTCGCGACCGGGTGCTGGCCCGAATCACCGATCTGGAACGCGAAATCGATGCGCTGATCGCCCGTGGTGGCGATGCCGACCGCGTCGAACTGGCCGCCGCACTGCGCGCCGCCACCGACCGCTACGAGGACGCGTCCGAACTCGCCAGTCTCTCCGACAGCCTCACCGCCGAACTGTCCCGCCTGCGCACCGACGAATCGCGCCTGCACGACGAACTCCGCGAATCCGATACCCGCCGCAGCACCGTCACCACCCGCATCGCCGCAGCCACCGCGCGCCTCACCGAACTCACCGACCGCCTGCGCACGGCCGCGGGAGCCGACGAAACCATCGACCGCCGCCGCGCCCGCCTCGACACCCTGATCGGCGACGCCACCGCCCTCCGTGACGCCCGCAACGACGAGTCGGCCGCAATCGAGCAGGTCACCGCGATTGCCGATAGGGTCGAAAGTCTCGCGCTGGCAGCAGGTTTCGTCATCGAGCAGGCGGACAACCCCATCGCGACCGGTCCGGGGGCAACGCCCGGTCGGGCGGCTGGTTCGAATGCCTCGCGGGCCGCCGATCTACGCGACGCGGCCAGTTGTAATGCGGTCATCGATGCTGACGGCGCTGGCGATGCCGATGGTGCTGACGATGCTGGCGCTGGCGACGCCGACGGTGCCGGCGCTGGTGCGGTCTCCAAATTGACCCAGAGGCGCATCGACCATGCGGTGACCACCAGGGGTGCAGTCGGTTCGAGGTCAGCCGAAGATGGCAGGCAACCGCGCGACGACGTAGCCCTGTTGACGGCATACGCCCGAGTGGTCACCGCCGCCACGCGAACCGCGCAGCGGCAGAGTGAGATCGAAGCCGAACTTGTCGCCGCGGATCGAACTCGCGCGCATGCCGAGGCGGTCCTGGCGGAGCCCGAGATCCGAGCGGCCGCCTCGACCGAGCCCGGCGATCTCGCGGAGTTGGAGTCCGCCGTGGCCGCCGCGCAGACCCAACTGAACGCCGCGGTCGCCGCGCACGCGGAGGCCGCTCGTCGGGTGAACCTGCTGGAGGATCTGGGCGGACAGCTGTGGGCCGCGGTCGATCGGATCGCCCCGGTGCAGCGCGCCCATGAGGAACTCGCCGCGCTCGCGGAGGTCGTCGCGGGCCGAGGCGAGAACAATCGTCGAATGTCGCTGCGCTCCTATGTACTTGCCGCCCGGCTGGAAGAGGTGGCATTGGCGGGTTCGGTTCGACTGCGCCGAATGTCGGGCGGCCGCTACGAATTCGTGCACTCCGACAAGGCGGGCCCGCGTGGCCGTCGCGGCGGCCTCGGCCTCGATATCCGCGACGACTACACCGGCGCGGTCCGCCCTGCCAAAACCCTCTCCGGCGGCGAATCCTTCATGGCCGCATTGTCATTGGCGCTCGGTCTCGCCGATACCGTGGCGGCAGAATCGGGCGGCGTGGTGCTCGACACCATCTTCATAGACGAGGGTTTCGGCGGACTGGATGCCGATACACTCGACTCGGTCATGGGGGTCCTGGACGAACTCCGTGCGGGCGGGCGCGTGGTCGGCGTGGTCAGCCACGTCGATGAGATGCGCCAGCGGATTCCGAGCCGCCTGCACGTCATCCGCGGGCGAGCGGGCTCCCAACTGCGCGCTACCGTCGCCTGAGCATATGTGCCGATCGCCGTTCATCGCGGCACGCTCGGACCGGTCCAGATCAGGTGTCCATACGCTGGCAGCGCACCGATCCGGACCTGAAGTGCCGCAACGGATCAGGTGATAGTCGCGCCCGGACACCCCCGATCACATCCGCTACCCGCCGATCGGTCCAGCCGCGTCCGGTCGCAGCGCGTGCGGCAGTGCGGCTGTCTCTTTCCAGGTCCACGGCTGCGGCCAGCGCTCCTGGTACAGGTACGGCTGGCCGAGCGCGACAAGCGCCAATTTCTCGTCCGGATCCAGCGGCCACGGCCCGGGCTTCTCGGTGAGATGCTCGTGCCGAGGTACGGGCAGACCGCCGTCGAGGCCGGTCACATAGACCTCCAGCAGGTGCTCCCGGCTGTGTGATCCGCGAATGAACATCGGGGTGTAGCCGGTGTCGAGCGGGAACGGCTCCTCACCTTCGAATACGAGCCGGGACTGCGGCAATCGATGGGCGCACTGCCGGTGTTGTCGAGCTGCCAGCGGTCGCACCGGTAGGTCAGCGTGCCGTGTACGCGACTGATCCGCAGATCGTCCCCGCCGACACCGACATCCGGCCCGCGATGCGGTCTCCGACGCCAACTATCCGCCCGTCCTCGTAATTCGGCCCATATCTCGATATTCCGGCCCAAATCTCGCGAACGCGGTGTAGCGCTCAGGACGAGATTCCGTTGTGCTGCTCGACAATTCGGAGACTTACGGGTGCGGACCGCTGCTGGCTCGTCCGTGCCCGCCATGGGGGTTATGGCGGATTTCCGCTAGCGTTCGGTGCGGGTTGCTGCCATTGTGGATTGGGTGACGATCACGGCTTTGGATTTCGAGCGCTGCTATCGGGCAGTATCGACCCGGGACTCCCGATTCGACGGCCAGTTCTTCACCGCGGTGCGGACTACCGGAATCTATTGCCGCCCTTCATGCCCGGCGATTACCCCGAAACCGACCAATGTGACGTTCCTGCCGACCGCCGCCGCCGCGCAGCAGGCCGGATACCGAGCCTGCCGCCGCTGCCTGCCCGATGCCGCGCCGGGCTCGCCGCTGTGGAATACCCGCGCCGACCTGGCCGCACGGGCGATGCGGCTCATCGGCGACGGCGTCATCGAACGCGGCGGCGTGCCCGCACTGGCCGCCACGCTCGGCTATTCACAGCGCCAGCTGACCCGGGTGCTCAGCACCGAACTGGGGGCCGGTCCGCTGGCACTGGCCAGGGCGCATCGCGCGCACACCGCCCGGCTGCTGATCCAGACCACGAATATGCCGATGTCCGATATCGCCTTCGCCGCCGGATTCGCCAGCATTCGCCAGTTCAACGACACCGTCCGCGAGGTTTTCGCGGTCAGCCCGACCACCATGCGCACCGAGGCGCAGCGGGTGACCCGCTCCGGCAGCCACTTGGTGCCCGCCACCAATGGCTCGCTCACGCTGCGGCTGCCTTTTCGCGAGCCACTGGACCGCGGCTGGCTCGAGTGGTTCCTCGCCTCGCACGTCGTGCCGGGCATGGAGCTATGGGAGGACCGCGCCTACACCCGGAGCCTGCGCACCCCGCACGGACATGCGACGACGCGGCTCAGTTTCCAGCGCGACCACATGCGCGCCGAACTGGCCCTGCACGATATGCGCGACCTCGCACCGACTGTCGCGCGACTGCGGCATCTGCTGGACCTTGATGCGGACCCGGTCGGTATCGATGAGGCGCTCGGTGTGGTGCCCGCCGATACCGACGTCATCGAGACGTCCGGACGAGATCTCCCGGACGCCGGTGCGGCACCAGCCGACCATCCCTTCAATGTCGGCGCGGCCGTCCGCCGCACTCGAGCCCGCCCGTCGTTCACTCCCGGCATCCGCGTGCCCGGCTCCCTCGACGGCCCGGAGTTGTTGCTGCGCACCATGATCGGTCAGCAGATTTCGGTATCCGCGGCCGCGACGCACACCGCTCGGCTGGTCGAGGCTTTGGGCGAGCCGATCGACGGACCGGTCGCCCGCCTGTTCCCGACTCCGGCCGCGATCGCCGAAGGCGGGGCCGAGGTTTTGACCGGTCCGGCGCGGCGGACCCGCTCGATTATCGGCGCCGCGTCGGCCCTCGCATCCGGCGATCTGGTGCTGCACCAGGGCCGCACCGCCAGCGACCTACGCCGCGACCTGCTGGCTCTGGAGGGTGTCGGACCGTGGACCGCCGATTATGTGACCATGCGACTGCTGGCCGATCCGGATGTCCTGCTCGACACCGATCTCGTTGTCCGCCAAGGCGCCACTCTCCTCGGCGTCGATCTCACCGATACCGCGCGCTGGGCGCCGTGGCGTTCATATCTATCCATGCACCTGTGGAAAGCCGCGCTCGCCGGTCGCAAGGCCACACCACCGAAAGTAACCGCGATGAAAGCGAAGACCTGAGCGTGACAACCGATTTCGCGACCTCCGATACTCCGATCGGCCCGTTCACCGCACTGGTCGAAGCCGACGGCGCCGTGCTCGCTTCCGGTTGGACCGCCGACGCCGAGAACTTGCGGCAGTTGGTCCACCCGAAACTGCGGCCGAGCCAGTTACGCCGACGTGCTGACCTCGGCGAGGTGACGCGTGCGATCACCGCCTACCATCGCGGCGAATTGACCGCGATCGACGCGATCGAGGTGCGTCAACAATCCGGCGAATTCCTCATGCACGCATGGGAAGTACTGCGTAAGATCCCGGCGGGCGATCCGGTCACCTACACCGAATACGCCGCCATCTCCGGCCGTCCCGATGCCACCCGAGCCGCCGCCAATGCCTGCGCCCGCAATGCCGCGGCGCTTTTCGTGCCGTGCCACCGGGTGCTGCGCATCGGTGGAGCACTCGGCGGATTCCGGTGGGGGCTGCCGGTCAAGCGTTGGCTCTTGGATCACGAGCGCGGCGAAGCTCAGTTGACCATCGGATAGCCGGTTCAGCAGCAGCGATTCTGTGGATTGCTATCCGCGTCCGCATGCCGGCGGCGCCAATACTCGCGCTCCGAGGGAATCTCGCAACCGGGGTGATTGCGCTGCAGATGGTCCACATAGCGCTGGTAATCCTGCCCGCCCAGCACCGCGTTGAACCACGTAACGAAGGCGCGAACCCTTGCCGCACCGGTACTCGCGGCCACCCGCAGACGCCGAATGACGGCCGGTCGAGGTGACCGGCCGTCATTCGGCTGAGCTGCTGCGGTCAATGTACTGGTGTTTCCGGCGTCGCACCCTTGGCATGTGCGGCGCCGGGCGCCCGGACCTGCCCCGATTCGATCAGGGCATCCCATTCCTTCTGCACCGCCTTCTCTTCCGCGGTGGCGATGAAACCACGCGGTGCGAAGATCTTCGACGGCTCGTCCGGCGTTTCACTGCTCGGTCCGCCGCCCGCGCGCCAGGCACGGTAGCACACGACCACACCGACGACCGCGACGACCAATACCAACACCGCGAAGATGATCGACAAGGTGCCCTGGATGAACGTATTACGCACAACCTTGTCCATGTCGTCGGCAGTCTTGGCCGGTGCCAACAACTTTCCGGCATCGCGGGCGGCACTGTAGTTATCGTGCTGCTTCCAGTAACCGATCTTCGGATCCGCGGAGAAGATCTTCTGCCAGGACGCCGTCATCGTCACGATCAGATCCCAGATCAGCGGCAGCGCGGGAATCCACGCCCACTTCACCAGACCCTTCTTGATCAGAATGGTCAGCACGACGGTGAGCGCGATCGCGGCCAGCAGCTGGTTGGAGATGCCGAACAGCGGGTAGAGCGTGTAGATGCCGCCGAGCGGATCGGTGACACCCATCAGCAGCACCGAACCCCAGGCCGCGACCACAATGGCCGAGCACAGCCAGGCGCCGGGCCGCCACGACGGATCCTTGAACTTCTTCGCCGGACCACCGAGATTGCCGAGCGAATCCGAGAGCATGAAGCGCGCGACACGGGTACCGGCGTCGATGGTGGTGAGGATGAACAGCGCCTCGAACATGATCGCGAAGTGGTACCAGAACGCCTTCAACCCGGAGCCGCCGAGGAATCCGGACATCACCTGGGACATGCCGACCGCAAGCGTCGGCGCGCCACCGGTGCGCGAAATAATGCTGGTCTCGCCGACATCCTTGGCGGTCTGGGTCAACTCACCCGCGGTGATCGGATCACCGCTCAGCCCAAGGGAATTGGTGTAAGCGGCGGCCTTCTCGGCGGTGCCGCCGGTGAGGCCGGCGCCCGCGTTCATGGCGAAGTACAGGTGCTGGTCGATGATGCTCGCGGTGATCATCGCCATGACCGCGACGAACGACTCCATCAGCATGCCGCCGTAGCCGATCATCCGCGCATGCGACTGCTTCTCCAGCAGTTTGGGCGTGGTGCCGGAGGAGACCAGCGCGTGGAATCCGGACAGCGCGCCACATGCGATGGTGATGAACAGGAACGGGAACAGGCTGCCCGCGAAGGACGGACCGTTGCTGTTGTGCGCGAACTGCGACACCGCGGGCGCCTTCAGCACCGGCATGGTGAACACGATGCCGAGCGCGAGCAGACCGATGGTGCCGATCTTCATGAACGTCGACAGGTAATCGCGCGGTGCGAGCAGCAACCACACCGGTAGCACCGAGGCGATGAAACCGTAGACGATCAGCAGCCAGGCGATGGTGGTGCCGGACAGCGTGAACAGGTCACGGCCCCAACCGGATTCGGAAACCCAACGGCCGGAGATGATGACCAACAGCAGCAATGCGAAGCCGACGATCGATACCTCACCGACCCGACCCGGCCGCACAAAGCGCAGGTACAGACCCATGAACAGGGCGATCGGGATGGTCATGCCGATGGAGAACACACCCCACGGGCTGCCGCCGTGCAGCGCGCCATCCGGGCCCTTGACCGCGGCCAGCGCCTGCACGACCACGATGCCGAGCACCGCGAGCAGGATCATCATGATCACCAGCACGGCGATGATCGCGGCGACACCGCCGATCGGCCCGAGTTCGTCACGGGCCATCTGCCCGAGGCTGCGCCCGCGGCGCTTCGACGAGGCCCACAGCACCAGATAGTCCTGCACCGCGCCCGCGAGGACGACGCCGACGATGATCCAGATGGTGCCCGGCAGATAACCCATCTGCGCGGCCAGCACCGGTCCGACCAGTGGACCCGCGCCCGCGATGGCGGCGAAGTGGTGCCCGAACAGCACCCGCCGGTCCATCGGCATGTAGTCCTTGCCGTTCTCCAATTCCTCGGCGGGCGTAGCCACATCGTCGCGCGGCTTGGTGATCCGGTATTCGATCAGCCGCGCGTAGAACTGGTAGGCGGTGACATAGGTGCAGACCGCCGCGATCACGATCCACACCGCATTGACGTTCTCACCGCGCGAGATGGCGAGGACGGCCCAGGCTATCGCTCCGACGACCGCGATCGCCCCGAAGATCGCCTTCTTCCGTGGCGTGATCGGGGAGTGATCGACCACCCCGACGGGCGGCAGATCGGGATCCGTCCGCAAATATTCGATTGTCGCCATCCGCTTACTCTCCTGAAAAACGCGCAGGATCCTGCTCAAACATCTGACAACGTATCCGATTGGTGATGTCGATCGGGCTCGTTTCCGATCGGCTTAGGACAACGTTAAGTTTTGTTCGTGTGTCGGACATCACCTCGGTGTTGCCGAACGTATGCTGCCATGCGATTCCGCCGAACTCCACACCCGCCTGGAGGAGGGCCTCGTTGCGCAGGCGCACGCTGCTCGGCTCGGTGCTGGCCGCGCCGCTGCTCGCCACCACCGGCTGCGGATCCGATGACGACGCGCTGACCTTCTTCTTTCAGGCCAGGCCGGAGGAGGCACGGGTCCGGCTGAAGATCATCGACGAGTTCCAGCGGCGACATCCGCAGATCCGGATCCGCACCATCATGTCCGGTCCGGATCCACTGCAGCAGATGCTCACCTACTGCGCGGGCGGCAAATGTCCCGACGTCATGATGGCTTGGGAGCTGCTCTATGCCGGACTCGCCGAGCGTGGGGTATTGCTGGATCTGCGCACGCTGCTCGATCGGGAGCCCGAATACGCCGCCGCGCTGCGTGCCGACAGTTATCCGGCGCTCTACGACACCTTCACCTACGGCGGTGGGCAGTATGCGCTGCCGGAACAGTGGTCTGGGGTGTTTCTGTACTACAACCGAAGACTGTTCGCCGATGCCGGAGTGGCCGCGCCGACCCGGTGGCAGGACGCCTGGTCTTTCGACGAATTCCTGGATGTCACAAGGCGACTCACGCGACATGAGTCATCCGGGCGGACCCAGTGGGGGTTCGCCGACGCCTGGGTACCGTATTTCTCGGCGGCGTGTTTCGGGATGAACAATGGGGCGGAGTGGTTCTCGCCGTCGGTGGATCCGATCAGGACCGATCTCGATGATCCTCGGTTCACCGAGGGGTTCCAGTTCTATGCCGATCTCGCGGTTCGCCACGGGGTTGCGCCGAAAGTTGCCGACCAGCAGTCGGTTTCGGCACCGGATCTGTTTCGTCGCGGGCGGGCGGCGATGGCGATGGGTGGGCATTGGCTGTATTCCGAGTTCGCCGGGCAGGATGATCTGCCCATCGATGTCACGGTGTTGCCGGTCGGGCCGCATGGCGGGCCGGGGGCGTTCACCGATGTGGGGAGTACCGGGTTGTCGATCGCCGCCGATAGTCCGCGCATCGAACAAGCTTGGGAATTCGTCAAATTCGCGACCGGGCCGGTCGGGCAGGCCATAATCGCGTCCTCCGGACTTTTCGTGCCGGTGCTGAAATCCGCAATGGGCTCGGCTGGATTCGCGGATGCGCATGGCGAGATACGCAATTTGCGGGTGTTCACGGAAGGACCGGAGAATTCGCGGGCGCTGCCGGTTACTCCGGTGTGGGGCAAGGTTTCCGCGCTACTGGAGCGCGGTGGCAACCGGGTGCTGCGCGGTGCCGCAACCGCCGAGTCGGTGAGTGCGTCCCTGACTGCTGATATCAATACCCTTCTGGAATCCTCATGATCAGTAGCCGAATGCGCGCGCCACACGAGCCGGGTCGGCTGGCGCGGCGGCGTGAGCGGGCGGGCTGGATGTTCGTGGCACCGAATCTGGGTGCGGTGCTGGTGTTCTTGCTGCTTCCGCTCGCGATCTCGTTGTATCTGAGCCTGCACTCGTGGGACTTGTTCAGTGCGCCGCGGTTCGTGGGGACGGCCAACTATCGGCGGCTGTTCGCATCGGATCCGTTGTTCCTCATCGCATTACGCAATACCGCGGTTTTCACCGTGTTGACGCTGGTACCGACGGTGCTGATCGGGCTGGCCGTTGCCGCCGTGCTCAATCGGAAGTTGGCCGGTATCGGCATCTTTCGGACCATCGCGTTCCTGCCGCTGGTCGCCTCGACCGTGGCCATGGCGGTGGTGTGGCGCTTCATCTTCACCACCGATGACGGGCTGCTCAACATTATGCTCGGCTGGGTCGGCATCGATCCGGTGCCGTGGCTGACCGACCCGGATTGGGCGCTGATCTCGCTGAGCATCGTGACCGTATGGAAGAGCGTGCCCTTCGCGACGGTCATCCTGCTGGCGGCGATGCAGGGCGTGCCGGAGACGCTGTACGAGGCGGCGCGCATCGACGGGGCGGGGGCACTGCGGCGGTTCTGGTCGGTGACGCTGCCGTTGATCCGCGGCCCGCTGTCGTTCGTCTTCGTCATCACCATCATCAACTCGGTACAGGCCTTCGATCAGGCCTATGCGTTGACCGGAAGCAATGGTGGACCGGAGACCGGAACCTATTTGCTCGGAATCATGTTGTTCCAGAACGCCTTCGGGTTCTACGAGGTCGGCTATGCGGCGGCGCTGGCCTGGGTGATCTTCGCGATTCTGCTGGTGCTGACGCTCGGGCAGTTGCGGTTCGCGCGCCGGGCGGAGGTCGAGTTGTGAATGCGTACGAGGTGGTTCGGTCGCTTCCGGTGCGGATCGGTGTCCGGGCACGCAGTACTGGACGGGTAGAGCGGGCGATACTGCGCCGAACGGTGCGTGGCGTGCTGATCTATATCGCGCTCGTCGGTGTCGCGTGGTGTGCGCTGTTTCCGATCCTGTGGGCATTGTCGGGTTCGTTGAAGCGCGATGGCGAGATCACCGAGCCGACACTGGTTCCCGCGCGTCCGCAGTGGTCCAACTACGGGAAGGTCTTCGACCTGCTGCCGCTCGGGCGGATGCTGCTCAATACCGCGTTGTACGCGTTATGTGTCACGGCCGGGCAGGTCTTTTTCTGCTCGCTGGCCGGATATGCGTTCGCGCGCTTGCGATTTCGCGGACGCGATGTGCTTTTCCTCGCCTATCTCGGCACGCTGATGGTGCCTCTGACGGTTACCGTGATTCCGCAATTCCTGATCATGCGCGCCTTCGGCTGGGTGGACACACCGTGGGCGATGATCGTTCCCGGCCTGTTCGGCAGCGCATTCGGCACCTATCTGATGCGCCAGTTCTTCCGAACGTTGCCCGCCGAACTCGAGGAAGCCGCGATCGTCGACGGGTGTACCACCTGGCAGGTGTTCTGGCGAGTGTTGTTGCCGCACACCCGTCCCGCGCTCATGGTGCTGGGGGTGCTCACCTGGATCACCGTCTGGAACGATTTCCTGTGGCCGCTGATCATGATCCAGCGCAACGATATCGCCACCGCCACATTGGGTTTGGTGCGGCTGCAAGGCCAGTACCACACGCAATGGCCGATTCTCATGGCCGCGGCCGTTGTCATTCTGCTGCCGCTGGTGGTGGTCTACGCGGTCGCGCAAAGGGCGTTCGTGCGCGGCATCGCGGCATCGGGCCTCGGCGGGCGTTGACGGCCGCGCTGATGGCGGCCGTCGTTGTTACTCGCCCCAATAGGTGCCGAAGCTCCAGAGATTGCCCTCCGGATCGCGGACGGTGAAGCCGCGCGAACCGTAGTCCTCATCGCGCAGTCCGCGCACCACCTCCGCACCAGCGGCGACCGCGCGGTCGTGCAGGGCATCGGGTTCCTCGCAGACGAGATAGATCGAATCGGTGCCCGGCCCGCGCTCACAGAACGGGTTATCGCCCTTGCCGATGGAACTGAACATGATGCCGCCGCCGAGTGGCCAGCGCAGCTGACCGTGCTCGACGAACGAAGGATCGTCCTCCTTGGCGTAGATCGCTGCTTCTTCGAAACCGAATGCGCTGGTCAGAAAGGCTATCGCCGCCCGAGCGTCGGTGAAATTGAGGCACGGCCATACGGCGGTGCGGGTGGTTGTCCGTGCTGAATCCGTTGGTGTTGTCATGGATCCAGCCTCACGCGCGGGACCCCTCCCGGTCTTGGACGGATGGAATCTGCTTCCGATTCTTCGTCGGGCGGCATACAACGAGGATCAGCTGGTCGATGTCTCTTCCGTCAGCCATACGGTGGGGCTGCAACCGGCCAGTTCCGCGAAGTCACGGTTGAGGTGGGCCTGGTCGTAATATCCGCAGGTCGCGGCCACCTGCGCGAATGTCACGTAGGACGGTGTATGCCCGATCATCCGCCTGGCCCGTTCGAATCGGGCGATCCGAGCCGCGAGTTTCGGGCCGAGGCCGAATTCCGCACCGAAGCGGCGGGCCAGATGTTGGCGGCTCCAACCGATCTCCTCGGCGAGTGGGCCGATCTGCGCCGCACCATCTGATTCGACCAAAGTGCGCCAGGCCCAAGTCAATTCGGGCGTCACCAGTCGGTCGTGACAGGCCAGTGCGGTCAATACCCGATCACAGGCGGCGAACCGCTCCGGCCAAGTCGACAGCTCCTGCAATTGCTCCCACAGCTGGCGCCCGACCGGCCCCGCCACCTCGGCGCATTCCACCGAGGTGTTCCACAGCGCACTCGCCGGCATCCCGAACAGCGCCCGGCTTCCGAGCGGCGTCAGCTCGATCCCGATCCCCTCCTGATACCCGCTGTGCGAAATGACCGCCGAACTGGCCTGCAACCCACTCAGCACGCACCGGTAATCCTCCGGCGACTGCCGCGAATCCGTCTGTGCCACAACGTCGATACTCGGCCCGATCGACACGATGAACGTCATATGCCGCGACGGCAGCCCCCGATGCAACCCGGGCGCGAACCCGCTCAACCGATACCCGACGTACCCGTCGATGTACGCCGCGAGCGCAGGTGCCGGACGTGCCGTCACCACTTCGGTGGTCGGCTCCATAGCCGCCAACGCTACGCCGCCGGTCGGCTATCGCAAGGCGAGTTCAGCTGGCGACGTTGACATGGTGGTGGATCGATCGCGGATCACCTGCCAGGTCGAGCAGGCAGGTCGCCAGGTCGTCGCGGCTGATCCGGATGCCGAATGTCACGTTGCGATCGACCGCCTTTCGGTAGGAACCCTTCGCCGGACCGTCAGTGAGCTGTGGTGCTCGCACGATCGTCCAATCGAGTTCGGTATCGCGCGTCGACTGCTCGGCCGCGGCCATATCGTCGAGGCTGTGCCGCAGCAGCGGACGCAGAATGAGCGGCTTCACCACGAAGCGGGTGAACCAATCATCACCTGGCCCAGCGATTCTCGCGCTATTGCTGATCAGGATCAGCCGCCGCACGCCCACCGATGACATGGCCTTGGTAATGGCAAGTGCGGCATCGGTGGCGACCGTCGTCGGGCCCTTGTCTTGTGAGCCGATGGTGTCGAGCACCACGTCGGCGCCTCGGATGGCCGTCGCGATGTCACCGGGGTTCATGACATCGGCCGTGATCACGCGCAGTTGTGGATGATCGGGTAGTGCGTGCTGACCGCGTACGACCGCGGTCACCTCGTGTCCGTCCGCGAGTGCATGGCGCACCAGGTGTCCGCCGGTGCGGCCGGTTGCTCCGAAGATCGTGAGTCGCATGTCGAGCCCTTCAGGTTGGTGAGTATTTACTAACCTAGGATGGGTGAGTACTTACTAACCTGTCAACCGGGGAGGCCGCATGGGCACGCGCGACCAGATCCTCGACGCCGCGGCGGAGATCATGCGCAACCGCGGCGTCGTCGAGGCGACGACCAAGGAGATCGCCAAGGCGGCGGGCTACTCCGAGGCCGCGCTCTACAAGCATTTCAGCGATAAAGAGGACCTGATTCTAGACGTCCTCCAACACCGCATGCCCGGTCCCGCCGCGACCCGACCCGAGCCGGGGTCCGCCACGATCGAAACGAACCTCGCCGCCTTCGCACGTGCCGCCCTGACCTTCTACCAGCAGTCCCTACCCCTACTCGGCGGACTACTCGCACAACCCAAACGTATGGCGGCACATCGTGATTCGATGCGACGGCACGGCGCGGGCCCCGGTCACGCCATCGCCGGAATCGCCGCTTACCTGCGGGCCGAGCAGCAACTCGGTCGGGTCGCCGCCGAAGCCGACGTCGACACCGCGGCCGCCCTCCTCGACGGCACCTGCTTCCACCAGGCTTTCCTACGGTTCTACGAGGAGGGTCCGGAGGCGACTGCCGCCCCGGATGAACTCGCGGACAGCGTTGCGCGGGCGCTTGTCCGCGGGCTCGGATCGTCCGTTGATGGATAGTCGACGCAGCGGTGCGGATTGCCCTCGCCCACTCGTGCGTTGGGCTGCGGCGACAGCGGTCATGACGAATGCTCGCCAGGGACGGTGAGATATCGCACTCGGGTGGGCGACGCGCTGTGAGTCGGAGCCGTATCCAGATAGCGTTACCGCTCCTAACGTTCTTGGAGGTGTGATGCGGCGGGTGCAATACCAGCGCAGCGGTGGTCCGGAGGTACTCGAGGTGGTGTCGGCCGAGGTGCCGACGCCGGGCCCCGGGGAACTGCTGGTCCGGGTCGACGCGGTTGGTGTCACGCTGCCCGTGGTTCGCAAGGTGCGTGAGCAGCGGGAGCCGATCGCGCTGGGTGGTGAGGTCGCGGGCGAGGTGGTCGCCGTTGGTGAGGGCGTGACCACATGTGTGCCCGGCTACCGCGTGACCGGTCTGGTCTTCGGCCACGGGTATGCCGACTACGCGCTGCTCTCCGCCGCGATGGCCTCGCCGATTCCGGACGGCGCCTCGGCCGTCGACGCGGTCGCGCTGGTCCGCAGCGGTTTGGTCGCACTCGGTGCGCTCGACGCCGCGAATCCGAAACCGGACGAGTCCGCCCTGATCACGGCCGCCGCGAGTGGTGTCGGCCACCTCGCCCTGCAACTCGCGCGGGTGCGTGGGGCCGCACGAGTAGTGGCGGCGGTCTCGGACCTCGCCAAGGCCGACTTCCTGCACGGACTGGGCGCTGACGAAGTTGTCGCGTACGACCAGGAATCGTGGGGCGAACCCGTCGATTACGTCCTCGACGCCGTCGGCGGCGACCTGCTCACCCCAGCTATCGCGGCGGTGGCCCCTGGCGGACGACTCGTCGCCTACAGCTCCGGCGGCGGCACCATCCAGGCCTATGACCTGCTCGTCGGCGCAAAATCGGTGATCGGTTTCCAAATGGCCCGCATCGCCCGCAATTCCCCGGACCTCTACGAACACTGGCGTCAGGAACTCTGGCAGTACTTCGCCTCCGGCCTACTCCGCCCCGCTGTCCACGCGGAGTTCCCACTGGAAGACGCCGCCGAGGCCCACGCCGTCATCGAGGACCGCTCGAACCTCGGCAAGGTCATCCTGATTCCCTGACGCAGTCAGGGTGTGCGGGTGTGCGTCACGGGCGGGAGCGTCACCAGATCCTCGAGTCCTACGAAATCCGCCGGGCAATGGCAATCTCGGCCGCTGCCGAAGCTCTGCCTCCTGCCGCGTAGACTCTGTTCCTCGTGAGTCTCACCCTCGGAATTGTCGGCCTGCCCAACGTCGGAAAGTCGACGCTGTTCAATGCGCTGACCAAGAACGACGTGCTGGCCGCGAACTATCCGTTCGCGACCATCGAGCCGAACGTCGGGGTGGTTCCGCTGCCCGATCCGCGACTGGAGAAGCTGGCCGAGATCTTCGGCTCTCAGCGCATCCTGCCCGCCACGGTGTCGTTCGTCGATATCGCGGGCATCGTGAAGGGCGCCTCCGAGGGCGCCGGGCTCGGCAACAAATTCCTCGCCAATATTCGCGAAGCCGATGCCATCTGCCAGGTGGTGCGGGTCTTCGCCGACGATGATGTGGTGCACGTCGACGGGCGCGTCGACCCGCTCGCCGATATCGAGGTCATCGAAACCGAGCTGATCATCGCCGATATGCAGACGCTGGAGAAGGCGATCCCGCGGCTGGAGAAGGAAGCCAAGGTCAAAAAGGACCGCAAGCCGCTGCTCGACGCGGCCAAGGCCGCCCAGGAAGTTCTCGACAGCGGCAAAACCCTCTTCTCCGCCCGTGCCCAACTGGATGGCGAACTGCTGAAAGAACTTTCGCTGCTCACCACCAAGCCGTTCCTCTACGTCTTCAATGCCGACGAGTCGGTGCTCACCGACGATGCCAAGGTCGCTGAACTGAAAGCCGCTGTCGCACCGGCGGATTCGGTCTTCCTCGACGCCAAGGTCGAAGCCGAACTCCTCGAACTCGACGACGAATCCGCCCTGGAACTCCTCGAATCCATCGGCCAAACCGAGCCCGGCCTGCACGCCCTGGCCCGCACCGGCTTCCACACCCTCGGCCTGCAGACCTACCTCACCGCAGGGCCGAAAGAGGCCCGCGCCTGGACAATCCACCAGGGCGACACCGCCCCCAAGGCCGCCGGCGTCATCCACACCGACTTCGAACGCGGCTTCATCAAGGCCGAGGTAGTCGCCTACGACGACCTCATCACCGCAGGCTCCATGGCCGCCGCCAAGGCCGCGGGCAAGGTCCGCATGGAAGGCAAGGACTACATCATGGCCGACGGCGACGTAGTCGAGTTCCGTAGCGGATTAGCGTCTGGCAAGAAGTAACGTAGGAGCGCCAAACCGGGCTTGTTTTTGCGGGAGTCCGTCGTAGCCCGCCGGTACTCTATGGCCATGTCAGCGCCATCTACGTCAAAAGTTAACCGATCCGGAAAGGCTGCTGTGGTCGACTGCCTACTGCTGTCCGAGATCGAGTCGGCGGTCAAGGGGCGGTCACTTGCCCTGATGCTGTATGGAAGCCAGGCGCGTGGCTCTGCCGACGACGCTTCCGATGTGGACGTACTCCAATTGGTGGCACGGCGACCTCGTTCGTACAGGGTCGGTCGAGTGGCCGTTACTGCCTACACCGCTAGTCAGTTGCACCATATGGCGCAAAGCGGTGGCCTATTCATCTTGCATCTTCGTCACGAAGGTATCGTCATTTCAGACGATCATGGAGTCCTACGGCGCGCGCTCGATGCATATCGGCCACCGGCTGACTATGGTATTTTGAGGGATGAATTTCGATCTGCAGCACTCGCTTTGGCGGTCGATGATGAGACTTTCGTTTCACATTATAAGGCTCTCGGCCGGCTGGGCATCTATCTAATCCGCTCGTACTATTATCTGAAACGTGTCGAGTCTGGATCTATCGATTTCGACGTGGATAGCGCTGTTAGTGACGTCAGTGACTCTGAACTCGCCCGGGTGGTTCGCATGCGTCGTCTGGAATCGCTGACCTTGGAGGACTCTTTGACGGTCAGAGATCAGGTCCTCGCCTTGTTTCAGATTTCTCGCCATCGTAACTCGCTCGAATCGGTAGCTCTTGAACTTGCTAGGCGCTCACCGCAGGCCGCGATGCTAGTTGCTCAAGTCATCAGCGGTGCGAATTCTTTGAACTACGCCGCGACTCCGCTGCCGCCGCTGTGAAGGTGGAGCCATTAGCATTTGTGGGGGACCTACACGGCATGGATGCTGAACTGCGAGCGATACTTCGCGCCTACCTTGGAAAGCGACATCTAGTGTTTCTGGGCGATTACGTGAATCGAGGTCCGCATTCACACGAAGTAATTGAGCTGCTGGTTGATGCAACGAAGCGGTGGCCCGATCTCATAACGACTCTTCGGGGCAACCATGATCAATCTGTGCTTAACTATATAAATGGGGGCGAGTTTGTCGACTTTATTTCTATGGGTGGGTTAGCGACGATCGCATCTTATACATCGGTCGTAGGCGATGATATTCGGACAGCCTTTCGCGAATCCATGCCAACGAGCCATGTTGAGTTTCTTCAGCAACTTCCCGACTATTTCGAGCGCGACGACGTGTTCGCGTCCCACTGTGGCCCGAATCCCGCTCGGCCTGAATCCCGGAGCCGACGCGATGTAGCGCTTGGCTCTCATTTCTCCTTCTTTCGAGATGACAGTACTTGGGTGTTTGATAAACCGATCGTGTGCGGACATTATGTCCAGCGAGATCGTCGAGCCTACCTTAGTGAAAGGCTATCAGTTATAGACACTGGCTGCGGAACTATTCAAGGCGCGCCTTTGAGTGTACTGCTTTGGCCAGAGCGCAGAGTGCGACAATTCGGAGGGTATTGAGATTATGGCATCGACCGAAATAAGGGTTCAAATCTTGCGACAAGCTTTTGAGCGCTCGGAGTCTATAATCGCCGTGCACTATGCATCGGGAAACCTATTTAAGTCCAAGGATAGCCCTGTTCCTGTTACCTGTGTAAGTGTCACAGTGCTTTCCGATAACAGCACTAGTGCTTTCAGTCTGTCTGACATCGACGGTCAAGACCTTGAGCAGCGCGAAACGGAACTTCTGAGAAGATTCTTCCAATTTCTGAGTGATCAGCAAGACGCCAAGCTGGTTCATTGGAACATGGATAAAGCTGATTACGGTTTCAGTGCTTTAGCGAACAGGTATCGTTGGCTTTCCGGTGAAGATCCTCATTACCGGCCTTCCGCGGACCGCCTCTTTGATCTTGACCAGCTATTGACTGATACTTTCGGTGAGGGCTATGTGCCGCATCCAAAGCTGCCGAGTCTTGCTGCGCTCAATAAGATCGGGCAGCGCTACTGGATAACGGGCAAGGAAGAGGCGGATAGGGCAGAAAATGGCGATTATGCGGCTATCCAAAGGTCGACATCGGAGAAGTCGAGAGCTATCGCAGAACTTTTTCGAGAGTTCGCCTCCGGTTCGATAGTAACTGAAAGATCTGCTGGTTCAGTCGATTTTGCTGGAGCCAAGGCGGACGCGGTAAGGGTCGTTCTGGAGATCGCTGACAGAATGCTGTATGTAGAACGCTCTTTGCGGTCCCGTCATGGGGATAGGGACACTCTTACGGTCAAGGATGAGTACGACGTTCAGGATCTGCTGAGATCGCTACTGGTGCTCTTCTTCGACGATGTCAGGGAAGAAACGTGGTCTCCGGAAAATGCTGGGGCTTCAAGTAGGATTGATTTCACTTTGCCCGACTACAAAATGGCGATCGAGGTGAAGAAGAGTCGCGACAGTATGACAGCGAAGACGGTCGGGGAGGAGTTGATCGCTGATAGTCACAAATATGCGAAGCATCCAGATATCAGTCACCTGGTGTGCATCGTCATCGATCACGAAGGAAGATTGAAAAATCCTCGTGGTCTTGAGAAGGATCTGTCAAAGAATTCAACTACCGAAGGGATTGCTGTAACTGTCCGAATTGTTGATAGGTGAGGATCGACGGCAGCGCGGTCGGCTCAGTCCTTCTGGCCGCACTGCCGGATTGTGCCGGCGCGCAGGGCCGTTGTGTCCGCGTAACGACGCTGATTCTGAATCGTGCTCTCGCCGGGGGTGACATGAGCCATCGACCGGGTTGGGTGGAAGCGGCTTCGTGCTTGACTGCGGGAGAGCAAGTCAGGGACGGCAGGCGTCGTGCCCAGCACTGCTCGTTGATGAAAGTGGCCGGATAGGAAGGCCGGCGTTCTTCCCGTCGCTCGGCGGCGCGAAGAGCCGCCCTCGAGTTTGTATCACGGAATTCGGCAGAGCCCGGGAAGCGAACTGTGTACGCACATCGCACTATCCGGGCGACCGGCGCGTCGCAGCATGAGCCAGTTCGTGTGACGATCCAACCTCTGCGACGGAATACGCGCTGCCGGTCTCTCAAGGGGCAATGGCGATGGGAGCTGTTGCACAGCAGTGCTTTTGAGTTTCCGACTAATCTTTCAATGATCATCGCTCGGTAGTTCGGCGTCAGAACCTGGATCGATGTCAAGTGGGTCGAATTTCGTTTCAACGTCTAGCGTTCCAGCTTCTACGAAGAAGTAGGGCAGCGCGTGTATCGCTGCTGGTAGCGACTCTACTGAGGCCCCCATCCGGTATTCGGGTGGGGGCTCAGTCGTTTCGCCGACGCGGTGCGATGGCCGACCTCGACCGCGCGGTGAAGATTCTTTCGACCGCGGCGATGAGTTTTCCGGACCGCCCCCGTCTGTACTGGTGAACGCGCCACCAACCCGGCGCGACCGACCCAGAAGGAACAAGAAATGACCGCCATCACCGCCACCCAGACCACGGCCGCCGTCCACCCCGGCAAGATCCGCAACCGCGTCCTGTGGACCCTGCAGATCGTGCTCGGTCTGTTCTTCATCATCGCCTCCGGCGGCCCGAAGCTCGTCATCCCGCAGACCCTGATGGAAAACAACGCCACCGCCTTCTCGATCCCGTTGGCGCTGCTGGTCTTCATCGGTCTCGCCGAGGTCGCGGGCGGGATCGGACTCATGGTGCCCCGCCTGACCGCGGCCGCCGCGATCGGCCTGGCGATCGTCACCTTCCTCGCCGCCGGCTTCAACGCCTTCCTGGCCGACACCCCGGAATTGGCCCCCTTCCCGCTGGCGCTCACTGCGATCTTCGCCTGGATCGCCTACGAACGCCGGGCCTCGCTCACCGCCCTGCCCGCGCTGATCAAGCGATGACCCGCGCATAACGCCCGGCTACCGGCGGCACCCAGCCGCCGGTAGCCGCGTTGTGCGTTACGGGGACGGTCCGGTCGGGTTGGTCGGGCTGTCCCATCGGAGTCGCGGGGCGGACGTCGCCGGATCGGGACGCCCACCCCGCGACCCTCCGAATCGGGTTCGCGTAACTCGATCTCGACGAGCCGGCTGATCGCCTCCGCAGGCATCCCGTTCTCGACGAACTCCGCGGTCGGCAGCATGGTAGCCGGGTCCATCGTCATCAGGCAGTAGCCCTCCGACGGCACCGCGCCATCCAGCGCATCGCTCACCGCGCGCCAGTAGTCCTCCACACCCAGCCCACGCTGGACCAGCCGCGAGATCGTGTGGCGAAGCCGGTCGTGCACGGGCTGGGAGGTGGCCATGCCTCAACCTAGCCGAACCCCCAGAAATGTGGGATAGCCGTAAGAATCCAGGTCGCAGCATGATCAACGCAGGCAAAGGAGGTACTGGGATGAGAACGTTGCACATCGGGTTGCGGGTGACCGATCCTGGGCGGTCGCTGGCGTTCTACACCGCTGTCGGATACCAGGTCGTCGGTAGTGTGCCCGAGACGCCGATCGGGCATCTGACCATGCTGAAGCTCCCTGACGACGAGTTCGTCACCATCGAGTTGGTGCACGACGGCGACCCGGTCGACCGGGGTACCGACGTCAGTCATGTGGTCGTGCAGATCGAGTCGATGGCCGACACGCTCGATGCGCTGGCCGGCCACGGGATCGAGCCGGTCGCCCCGCAGCACGACGGCGAAGACGGCCTGAAGACGGCGTTCATCGCCGACCCGGACGGTCGCCGGATCGAACTCGTCCAATGGCCCGCAGGCCACGCCGACGGCATGACCGCCGCCGACTGGCCGGAGAAAGGAAATTGAGGATGGACAGGACGCCGCTCCGCCTTTACATGTCCGTATCGGTCGACGGGTACATCGCCGGGCCGGACGACCAGCCGGGCCAGGAACTCGGCCGCAACGGAGGGCGGCTGTTCGACTGGCTCGACGACCGGATGTCCGAAGGGGTCAACGGGCAGGTGTACGCGGAGGCCGCGTCCACCGGCGCCGTGATATCCGGACGCCGCACGTTCGAGCTGGCCAAGCGATGGAACGGCGACCACCACGACGGCGTGCCGATTTGCGTGCTCACCCACACCATCGACCCGGCCGACGTGCCCCCGGGCAGCGCGAAGTACTACACCGACGTCGACGCGTGTGCCGACGAGGCCCGGGAAGCAGCGGGAGATCGAGCCGTGCTGGTCCACGGCGCGGGCGCGGCACGGGCTCTGCTGGCAGCAGGCCAGCTCGACGAACTCGAATTGCACCTCGTCCCGGTACTGCTAGGTGGAGGACGGCGTCTGTTCGAACCGACAGCACAAGGCCACGTCGAGTTGGAACTCATTCGTCGGCTCGAAGGCCGCGGCGCCACACATCTGCGTTACCGCGTAGTCCATCAAGAAGGGCAACAGCCATGACAGCGGCCTTGCTGACAATCGATGCTCTCGACGTCAGTGGCACCTGGACCATTTATCCGGCGCACAGTTCCATTGTCCCAGTTACGGACGGGCGCTCAGCCGTTCTCTCACACGCTATTCGGCATGAGCGCGCACTCGGGGAAGCAGAGAGTCACACCCAGGTGGTCGCGAACAAAACGGTCACGGCTGCTGTCAGGAGAAGGGTGATGTTGAGGGCGACTTTTCGATCTCCGCCGGTCAGGTGGACCGGGATCGCACCGAATTGCAGGAGTACGAATCCGACGGCCGCGACCACAGCGAGCCAGGGCGCGATGCCGGTCAGCGGCGGAAGGATCAGCCCGAGCGCGCCGAGTACTTCGAGCACGCCGATGGCGCGGACGGCGGGTAGGGGTGTGCGGTCCACCCAGGCCATCATGGGCCGCAGTCGATCCCGGCTTCGGATGATCTTCAGTGCGCCTGCATGCAGGTAGAAGAGGGCGAGCAGGCAGGCGGCGATCCAGAATGCGATGTTCACAATTTCACTATCGAAACCGTTGTGGCGGAGTTCGTTTCGTCGCTGTATGTTTTGTCGGTCATATTTCGATTGCACCGCCGGGACACCGGAGGTGTCCAAGACCTGTTCCGCGATACCGATACCGGACGGGTATCGTTCCAGTGTGGAGCTACGTACGCTGCGTTACTTCGTAGCTGTCGCCGAGGAACGCCACTTCGGTCGCGCCGCCACCCGGCTGCACATGAGCCAACCGCCGCTGAGCCGCGTCATCCGGCAACTGGAGGCGGAAGTTGGTGCCGCCCTGTTCGATCGGTCGCCCGCCGGTGTCGGTCTCACCCCGGTCGGGGCAGTGCTACTCGACGAGGCGCGTGCTCTGCTCGAGCAGGCCGACCGGGTCAGCGTGCGGGTGGCCGCCGCGGCCGGAAACGCGAATCTCACCATCGGGATCCTGGGCGACGCCAGCGACCCCGGCATCACCAGACTGGCCGCCGCTTACCGCCAACGGCATCCCGAGGTCGACATCCGTATCCGCGACACCGACCTCACCGACCCCACCTGCGGGCTGAAGGCCGGACTTGTCGATGTCGCCGTGACCCGTGCACCGTTCAACGACACCGCCCTGACCGTCCGTGAACTGCGCGCCGACCCGGTCGGAGCCGTACTACGCGCCGACGATCCGCTGGCCCACCGCGACCACCTGAAACTGACCGACTTGGCCGACCGTCGCTGGTTCCAGTTTCCCGCTGGCACCGACCCCCTCTGGCAGACCTACTGGAACGGTGGCGAACCGCGGGAAGGCCCGATCGTGCGGGTCGTTCAAGAGTGTGTGCAGGCCGTGCTCTGGAACGGCACCGTTGGCATAACTCCGCTCGGGCACAACGTGCCCGAGGGATTGGCCGTGGTCGCGCTGATCGATATGGCGCCGAGCAGGGTGGTGGTGGTCTGGAACGAGGGCGACGCCAACCCGTTGATCCGATCGTTCGTGCAAACAGCAACGGCCGCATACCGCGATACCGAGATCCTCCGAGCAGATCAGTTCGAGACAGCGGGTAGTCAAAGCCGTCACCTGGACCGACGACCCGAGCCACAGCGGTCTCGGGCCGTGTGATCGTCAGCGGGTCGTGCTGTAGCAGTAGCGCTATGGCGCATCGGGATCGGGGGCGGTGCGGGGGCGGAGGATGACGACTGGGATTTCGCGTTCGGTCCAGGCTTGGTAGGTGTCGAAGTCGGCGTAGGCCTGGACCAGTTCGGGCCATAGGCGTGCGCGTTGTCGGGGGTCGGCGGTTACTGCGTGTACGGGGTGGCGGTCGCGGCCGATCTGGATGTGGGTGTCGGGGTGGGCGCACAGGTTGTGGTACCACTGCGGGTGTTTGGCGAGTCCGCCCTGGGACGCCACGATGATCGTGTCCGCGCCGTCGGTGATGTAGAGCAGCGGCGTGGTGTAGGTGGTGCCGGATTTCCGGCCTCGATGTTCGAGTAGCAGAGTCGGTACCGGCTTGCGGAAACCCGCACCGATGCGCCATTTTCCGCCGATGCGTCCACCGGTGCGTTTGTAGACCCAGACTTGGGCTTTACCCATGTATTTGAAGATCTTCGGCAATACCGGCGAGTCGAGCTGTTCGGGGCGTGGTGGAGTCGTCATTGATTTCCTTCGATCCGGCCTACTGAACTGACCATACATCTAGCGGCAAGTGTATGGTCAAGACCTCGGATGTGAAGTTTGAAGGAGTGAGCAATCCGGTGCGCACGCATGGATGGTCGGGGACGGCACCTGTGGACGACGACGAAGCCGTCGACCGCATCCTCGCCGCCGCGCGTCGCGCGATCGACCGATCCGGCGGGGACTTCAGCATCGCGGAGGTCGCTCGTGACCTCGGCGTCACCCGTCAGACCGTGTATCGCTATTTCCCCAGTGCCGAAGCACTTTTGACCGCGACCGCCATCGCGCATACCACGCACTTCCTCGACGTCCTCGCCGAGCACGTGAGTCGGATCCGCGATCCCGCCACCGCTGTCGTGGAGGGCATCGCCTACACACTCGAACGGCTACCGCACGAGAAATACCTCAACCTGCTGCTCGCCCCCGGCCGCGCCAGCGCCTTCTCCGCGGGCGTAACCTCCGACACCGCACTGACATTCGGCCGCTCGATCCTGCAACGCTACGCGGTCGACTGGGCTGCCGCCGGAATCTCCGACGCCGAGCTGGACGAGCTCGTCGAGCACATGCTGCGCATCGTCCAATCGTTCGTCATCGATCCCGGCCGACCGCCGCGTCGCGGCGAAGAACTTCGCGCTTACCTCACCACCTGGGTCGCTCCCGCGCTCGACGCGACACGGCGCGGTGTGGTCAGTTGACGCCGAGCGGCGGCCGATGCAGGACGAGTCAGCCGGACTCCGCGCATTCGTAGACGAATATCGGTGATCAGGCCTGGAGAGTAGGATCGTGCTGGTCGGGGACGGATTTTGCTCGGTGCGAAATGCCGGGATCGGATGGTCTGAAATAGAGGAGTTCTCGCGATCCGTCATCGGTTTGGAGGATTGATCATGCTTCGTATTTCGCTATTAGTTGTTACTGGTGCTGCAGGGATTGCCGCGACGCTGGGTCCGGTGAGTGCGCTGGCTGCTCCGGATGATCCTGGGACGCCTTGTGGGGATCAGATGGTTATGAATACTCATCGGGAGTGCGTCCAGATCGGCAGCTTTTGTACGTTGTCGGATGGGATGATCATCGGGAATATCGCGCGCGATGGGCGGTGTGTTCTTCCCGGTACGAATATTTGAGGCTGTTGAATCCACTGTTGCGTCTAATTCGAGTTAGGTGCAGGGGGTTTGGTGTCGGTCGAGGGGAAAGTTGTTGAGGCTAGCGGCCTCTGGGGTATTTGGTTACCACGGTGCCGTCGGTATTGGCGGCCAGGTAGGCGCCGCCGTAGTCGTCGGTCAGGTAGACCATGACTGTTGGTTGGTCGTTGTTGAAGGTCCAGGCCGGGTCGACGATTACGTAGCGGAGGGTGGGGGTGGGGATGCCGAGGCTTTCGTCGGCCGTGCGGAATAGGTCGGGGAGGATGTCCCAGTTGATCGAACTCAGCTTTATGGTGGCCTTGTCCGAGAGCGGGCCGCCTGCGCCTTTTCGGGTCGCGGTTCCGTCGCGGTAGACGAAGAGGTCGTAGAGGTCGGGTTTGTTTTTGACCGGTGCGCCGACATTAGCGTAGGTCGGGTAGAACGTTGCCTCGTTGAATTCGTCGCTGCCGGAGACCTTTTCGAGTGCGGCGATGGCCTGGCGGATGCCGGTCGGGGTCAGCAGGTCGACGGCTTTGCCGCTGACGGGTGCTCCGGATGTCGGGCGTGCGGATCGGCTTGTGGCGGGGAATTCGTCGGTGGCGGGCAGATTGCTCGAATTGGCCTGGTTGCCGGTCGAATCGGGGCGCATGGCCACAATCACCATTGTGGCGACAACGGCAGCGATGAGTGCGGCAGCCGCGAGGCCGAGGACAATCCCGCGTGAGAGTGGTTTGGGTGCAGTGGAATTCGTGGAGCCATTTGGGTGCGTGGCGGGTGTCGTCCCGCTGGGTCCGTGGAACTCGTCGACTGAGCCAGGCGAATTGAAGGCATTGGGTATATCGCCCGCACCTCGCGAATTGAATCCGCCGGGTACATAGGGTGTGCTGAATGCGCCGGGTGTGTTGCTCGCGCCGCGCGAATTGAATCCGCCCGGTGCATTGGCTGCGTCGGGTGCGCTGGCTGCGTCAGGGGTGTCCGCCACGCCTGGCATGCTGAATGCGGGTGTGTTGCCCGCACCCGGTGTGCTGAAAGCACTAGGCAGGTTGCCCGCACCTGGCGTTTCGAATCCACTGCGCGCATCTGCTGCACCTGGGGTATCGAATCCGCTCGGAGTGCCGAATCCACCGGGTCCATAGGCTGCCCCTGGGGTGCTGAAGCCAGGACTTTGGGTCGCCCCTGGGGCATCGAATCGACCCGGCGAGACGGCCGCATCAAACCCGCCCTGACTACCAAAAGCCCCTGGACTGCGGTCCGCGCTCTGCCCAGCAACAGCTCCCAGACCACTGTCCGCGCTCTGCCCACCAAGAGCCCTCGGATTACTGCCTGCGCTCTCCCCGGCAACAGCTCCCGGACTGCTGCTCCCACCCAGTCCACCAGAAGCCCTCGGTCCACCCAGCACATCGAAAACCCGCGGCGCACCGGCAAACCCGACCGCCTGCGCAAGCATCAGATCCACCTGCTCCGCATTCGGTCGACGCTCGGGATCGGGCACCAGCAGCGCCGTCAAAACCGCAGTCAACCCCCCAGCCCGCTGCGGCGGCGGCACCTCCCCTCTGATCACGGCGGCGAGCGTGGCGACGGTCGACTCGCGCCGCATCGGGTGGAACCCCTCTACCGCGAAGTACAGCAGCAAACCGAATGACCACAGGTCAGAGGCCGTATGCCCCTCCTGGCCACTGAGCCGTTCCGGCGCAACATAATCCAGCGAGCCGACCACACTGCCGGTGGAGGTCAATCCGTTCATGCCGTTGATCGCGGCGATACCGAAATCGGTCAGGACCGGTGAACCATCTTCGCGCAGTAGCACATTCGCGGGTTTGATATCGCGGTGCAGTACGCCCACCTGATGCGCGGCACGGAGGGCGGCGAGGATGCCACGGCCGAGGTGCCCCGCTTGCAGGGGCGGCATCGGTCCTCCCGCCAAATGATCGGCGAGACTCTGTCCGCGAACCAGTTCCATGACGATCCACGGATGCGCGACTTCGGGTGAGTCCACGATGTGGTGGATGGCAACGACATTCGGATGACCGATCCGGGCCAGCGCCCTGGCCTCCCGCAGCACCCGCTCGCGATGCACGCCGGGCGAGCCGGCGCCATCGGTCTCCGCCCGCACCTCTTTGAGCGCGACCTCACGATGCAGCGCGAGGTCATACGCCCGCCACACCGTTCCCATACCGCCGCTGCCGAGCGGCTCGAGCAATTCGAAACGCCCGTCGACCACTGCACGCTCGGAAATCACGGCGCAAGCCTATGGTATTGCCGCGCTCATGCGACACACGTGTTTCACATGCGTCATTCGGCGGAGATGAGGCGGTCAAGTCCGGCGAGGATGTTGTCGCGCAGGTTTGGCCAGGTGGGGGAGTAGGAGTCCCCACCGGGGAGTGCGGTAACCGCCACCGCGCCGCACATCGAGGAGACCGTGATGCGTAGCCAGTCCCGCGCACCGGGAGTCGCGGCCAAGTTCGGCGCGATATCGGTGACCGTGGCGAAGGCCAGCGTGTCGATCTGGGCGATGAGGTCGACGACAGCGTCGGCGATCTCCGGATCGGTGCGGGCGGCGGCGACGAATTCGAGCAGGGCCGCGGTGAGCGGTTGGTTCGCGGCCATCCAGAGCACGTCGACCAGCAGTGCGACGCGCTCGCGTTCGGTGTCGGCGGCGGGTGGATCGGCGCGCAGGGCTTGGACGAAGACCTCCGCGAGGTGGATGGTCGCGGCCTTAACCAACTCACCCTTGGTGGGGTAGTGGTGTTGTTGCGCGCCCTGGCTGACGCCCGCGATTTCGGCGACGCCGCGGGTGGTGGTCGCGGCGTAGCCATGGTTGATCAGGCTTTGAATTGTCGCGTTCAGCAGTGCGATTCGAGTTTCTTCCCGGCGCGCCGCACGCGTCTGCCGTTGGCCTTTCGCGGTGGTGGAGGACGGCGTCACGGTTCGACAGTACCGAAGCCGGATCGCGGCCATTTTGATAAGTCAAACGACTTGTCAAGTCGGTTGACTTGTCTTAGCGTGGTGGCAGCGGGAGGGTCTGCGACCCGGATGGAGGTCAGGTCGATGACGACCGATACGGTTCAGCGCCACCATGATCGGCTGGTCGAGGACGTCCGATGGTTCATCGGCTCCGTGGTTCCCGGCCTATTCGGCCGATTGGCCTACGACCAAGTGGCGTATCGCGAAATCGCCGCCGCCGTGGATCGCGGCGGACGATTCGCGCAGAACTTCACCGATCGCGCGGTGCGCAGCCTGGCGCATGTCGACCTGATGACCTTCGGTGATTCGGCCGATGCGCAGGCCGAGATCGAACTGTTGAAGCGCCTGCATCGCGACGTACGCGGCACGGGCGCAAAGGATTTCGCCGACACCAGGTACAGCGCGCTGAATCCCGATGCCTGGAAGTGGGTCGCGGTCAGCGGTCTCAATGTGATCTATCAGGCGTATGTGCATACCGCGGGTCGTCGACTCGATCCGGCGGAGCGGGAAATCGTCTACCAGACGATCCGGGCGAGCGTAGCGCCATTGGAGTTGCCCGGCCGGGGAACCAGACTTCCCGCGACGCTGGCCGAAATGACCGAGTACTACGACGATATCGCGCGAAACAAGCTGGCGGACAATGAGTTCCTGCAGTTCGCCAGGCGCAGCCTGAGTGCACTTCCGCTCCCGACATTGCTGCTACCCGCGATCGTGCGAGTGCTGGCGCAACCATTGTGGCGCGCCACGCTGCCGGTCGCGGCCCGTCCGGTCCTGATCTGCTCGGCAGGTGCGGCGCATCCGAAAATGCGCGAACTGCTCGGCCCGGACTGGACGACCCGAAACCGCCTCGAATTCGCCTTGTACACAACGGTTGCCACGCTCGCCTGGCAACATCTGCCGCGTCGGCTCACGCTGACGCCATTGGCCCACAACCGATTCCGATACGAGAAGATCCGGGCTCGGTACAAGAGCCTGCAGCTGGACTCCTTCGCCGCATCGGCCTGAACCGCGCTACTTCCCGGTACCGACCAACTGGTCGAAGAAGGCGCGGTAGCTGCGCAATGCCAGCCGCAGATCCTCGGTATCGCCGTCCTCCTCGCGCGACCACAGCCGTTCCAGCGACTGCTTCCGCTCGGCCAATGTGGCGGACAACTGCTGAACCGTGGTCATGACGAGGTCGTCGGCCTGCGTCACCGCGTCGTGCGGGCTGTCCACGAAACTGCCCTGCACCTGCCGCCATGCGGTGCGCAGCCGCTCGACATCGGCCGCACCGAAGAGCGGCTGACCCCCGATGTCCTGCGGATCTGCCGCCGTGTGTTCGTCCGCCGCTGCGTGCCGTTCTGCGGCAGTGCCCCCGTCTGCGGCGGTGCGCTGGTCTGTAGCCGTGCGTTCGGCTGTCGCCGAGCCCCCGCCTGCCGCCGTGCGTTCGTCTGCGGCTGCGCTCTTGTCTGTGGCTGTGCGATCGTCAGTGCCAGTGCCAGTGCCAGTGCCAGTGCCAGTGCCAGTGCCTGCAGCAGTGCTCGTGCCTGTGCCTGCAGCAGTGCCCGTGCCCCCGCCTGCAGGCGTGCGTTCGTCCGGCGTTGCGCGCTGGTCGGTGGCCGTGCCTCCGCCCGCGCCGGTAGGCCGGTCTCCGGCAGTGTTCTCGCCTGCGCCCGCCCGCTCGCTCTCATCCTCACCGACCGCTGACGTACCAACGCCCCCGCTGGCCTCGGCTTCCGATATCGGCGCCGGTCCATACGAAGCAGCCGAATCGGTCTCGGTACCGGTGCGGGTCGCGGTCGGCGAAACCCCTTCCGGCACTTCGGCTTCCAGATTCCGCTGCCGATCCTGCTCCGTGCTCATCGCTTTGCATCCTTCTTCTCGCCCGGCGCGCTGCCGAGCAGGTCCTCGAACAACTCGCGGTACTGCACCACCGCGAATCGCATATCCTCGGTGGAGATTCGGGTATCGGAGCGCCGAATCGCGATCTCATGTGCGGCGCGATAGTGCCCCACGGTCGCCGCGTGCTCGACGGACAGATCGGCGAGCTGCTGGTCATATCCTTCGGTGGGATAGCCGCGCTCGGCCATGATGTCGGCCACCAGCACATCGGCAGCCGTCACCGCATCCGCCGGAGCGTCGACGAAGCGTTCCTGCATATGGGCCCACTCCGCGCGGTACCGCTGCTTCTCTTCGTCCGATAGCTCCCGAATATCGAATTCGGCGTGTCGGCGCTCGCGCTCGCTCAGCTCACGTTCAGCGGCCTTACGGCTGTCCGACTCTTCCATGGTCCGGTCGTATTCGGGCCCGAACTTCGTGCGCAGTCGCCTTCTCCGCAGCATCGACCATGCCGCGACCAGCAACCCGGCCGCGACCAACACCACCACGACGACCACAATTGCGATCACTACAGAAGACACCCGATCCTCCTAGCCCAGACGGTCGTGTCGTCCACGTAATGCCTCGCCAGCGGCCATCCAAACCTCAGGAACGCACGTCGACCGGCTCCGGTGCGGGTGGCGTCGGTTCCCGCGCCGTTTCGCTGCGAGTGTTCAGCCAGGCACCCATGAACATCAGTGCGGCCCCGAGAGCCTGCGTCGGCGAGATGGACTCTCCGAGCAGCATCCACGCACAGCTGAGACCGAAGGCGGGCACCAAGAACATCGCCGCAGCCGCGGTCGCCGGACCGACCTGGCTCACCGCGCGGTAGTAGAGGACATACGCGAGGGCCGTGGGCAGCACACCCAGATAGGCCTGATTGAGCCAGAATCCGAGGTCCAGCGCGGACCACCGAACGTCGGAAAGTTCCGGCGCGGCGACGAGTCCCAGCGCGAGCGTGCCCGCGGCGGTGGCGTACACGGTGACGGTCGGGGCGGACAGCCGAGACAACAGCGGCGCGCCGAGCATCGTGTAACTCGCCCAGCAGGCCGCCGCCGCGAGGAAAACGAGATCGCCGAGCAGCCGGTGGGATCCGGTCGCGGGGATGCCGAGAAAGAACACGCCCGCACCGGCGATCGCCACGCTCAGCCCGACCAGTCGGATGCGCGAAAGCCGAGTGCGGCCGAGCAACGCCGTCACCACGACCGTGAAAATCGGTGCTGCCATCGGGACGATCACGCTGCCGTCCGCCGCTGGGGCCAGGGCAAGTCCCAGAAAGAACAGAAAGTTGTAGCCGAATACACCGACCAGCCCGAGCCCGGCCGCGCGAGCGGCATCGGCGGCGGGCAGGCGCGGTGCCCGCAGCACGATGAGCAGCACAATCGTGCCGATCAGAAATCGCAGAAATCCGGCGACCGCATGCGGCACCTCGTTGACCGCAAGCTTCGAGGAGGCGAACGCACTGCCCCACAACGCCATGACCAGGACCAATAGCAATCGGATACGCACAGCTCGATCATCGGCGGGGGCCGCGCCGGAGTATTGAACGCTGGTGCGGTGACAATGGATAGGTGACCGAGCGTGAATGGGTCGACTACCGGCGAATGGCTGACCGCCCGGTCGAGGTCATGCACGCGCATTTCGAACGGCACGTCTACGACCTGCACAGCCACGAGACGTACTCGTTCGGACTGACCGAATTCGGCGCGCAGACCTTCGACTGTCGCGGCGCCACCCGCACCAGCACGGCGGGCATGGTGATGGCCTTCAATCCGGACGAGCCGCACGACGGCCACAGCTCGACCGAACTCGGATTCACCTATTGGATCGCGCATATCGGCTCCGAGTTGATCACCGATCTGCTATCCGACCGCGCGGGCCGCCCGACCGGTCTGCCATTGTTCACCGATCCGGTGCTGCGTGATCCGGTGCTTACATCGGCCCTGCACAGGCTCTGTGCGAGTCTGATCGGCCCCGCCACCGAACTCGCCGCCGACGAGGCATTGGCCGCCTCGGTCGCGGCCCTGGTGCAGCGCGGCACCCGAACGCCGACGAGAACCGCTGTGGTACAGGCCGGTTCGGCCGCGGATATCGCGCGACGGGTCCGCACCGTACTGCACGATCGCTATCTCGACCCCATTTCCATGGACGATCTGGCCGAGGCCGCCGAATGCAGCCGATTCGCGCTGTATCGCGCCTTCCGCACCAATTACGGTCTGGCGCCGAGTGATTACCAACGGCTGCTCCGGCTACGCACGGCTCGCAGATTGATCGCCGCGGGCCGACCGATCAGTCAGGCGGCGATCGAGGCCGGATTCGCCGATCAAGCCCATCTGACCCGCTGGTTCCGGCGCTGCTACGGCATTACGCCCGGCGTGTATTTCGAAGCGGGTCAGGGCTCGACGGGTTCCAGTGTCGCACCGGTGAATGTCACGAAATCCGGTCCCTCGGTGAAACTTTCGGAAGTTTCCTCGCCGATGTAGAGGTCGAGATGTCGTGGGCCACCGAGTCCCGGTGTGAATTCGTCGCCGATCGTCCAGGTTGCCGAACTGAATCTGCCGCAGATGCGACTGGCACTCCCACAACCCGTGAGCCGCAATCGAGTTCCCGGTTCGATGTCATCGGCGGCCGCGCTCTCGAACGGATGCAGCGCCTCGCCTCGGGTGTCCCGCGGTTCGGTATCGAGCCAGAAGCCGACATCGTAGGACCAGTTCAGATATCGACCCGCGTGCTCGCCGCTGGTGATCCGGCCGGTGCCCTCATCGCGCACCGCATCGACGAAGTCCTCTGGTAGCGAGCCGATTTCGACATTTGACTCGGTGCAGTCGAGATCACCGCAGCCGCGCACGGTTTCGAGCGGGCCGGAGTGATAGGACTCGACCGCGGTGTAATACACCGTCACCGTCCAGCCGTTCCATTCGTCGGCCTCGGTATCGAGTCCGCAGCCCACGGCGAGCGGCGACGCCACGAACAGCGTTGCCGCGACCAGCCCGAACCCGAACCTCACCGCAGCGATATTGCCCGACGCCGCGGGGACCGCGCCACTCGGCGTCCTACCGGTCGGCGGGTGGGCGTGGCCACGGATTCTCCTCGAGGTGCTCTATCGACATATTGAACCGGGTGATGAGCCCGCTCAACTGTGCGATATCGGCGGCCGTCCAGTCGGTCACGACCGCGCCGATGCCCTCTTGACTCTGCTCGCGATCGGCGGCGACCAGTTCCAGGCCCTTGGCGCTGGCCCGGATCTTGCGGGCAATGCCGCCGTCCGGGTCGGGGACGCGCTCGACAAGCCCCTGCTTCAGCATCGCGGCGACCTGCCGGTTGATGGTGGAGATATCGAGCTGGAAGGCCTCCGACAATTCGCGCAGGCTGAGTGGGGCGTCCATTTCCAGTCTGGTCAGGATCAGATACGCGGACCGGTCGAGCTGGAATCCGGGTCGGCGCAGCAGTGAGGCCGGGAAGTGCCGGGAGAGCAGGGTCAACTCGAAGACGAGCCGGTTGAGCGCATCGTCATCCTCGGGACCTGATTCGGACATGGCCCACACTATGTCGGCTGAATCACGTCGATGGCAAATTGTGCACGATACATATGATATGTACCGTACATATTCATGACTGTAGCAGCCGACGCGTCTTCGACCGTCACCGAGGACGACGCTCGGCGCCGTCCGGCATCCGGCCTGCTCATCGCGACCCTCGGCATGGTCGGTGTGGTCGTGTCGCTGATGCAGACGCTGGTCATTCCGATCATTCCCACGCTGCCGACGCTGCTGGACACCTCGGCGTCCAATGCGTCCTGGGTAATCACCGCGACCCTGCTGGCCGGTGCCGTGGCGACCCCGATCAGCGGCCGACTCGGCGATATGTTCGGCAAGCGCCGGGTGCTGTTCGCCAATCTGGTATCGCTGGTCGCCGGTTCGGTGGTGTGCGCGCTGTTCTCCTCGCTGGCTCCCGAAATCATCGGGCGCTCGCTGCAGGGTGCGGCGGTCGGCGCGATCCCGCTCGGCATCAGCATCATGCGTGACGAATTGCCCGCCGAGAAGGTGGGTTCCGCGATGGCGATCATGAGTGCCACGCTCGGCGTCGGCGGTGCGCTCGGCCTGCCGCTGGCGGCGGCGATCGCGCAGAATGCGGACTGGCACATGCTGTTCTGGACCGCGGCCGGGCTCGGTGTCGTCTGTGCCGCACTGGTTTTCGTCTTCGTACCGGAGTCACCGGTGCGCACACCGGCGCGGTTCGATTTCGGTGGTGCGCTCGGACTGTCGATTGCGTTGCTGGCCTTGCTGATTCCGATCACCAAGGGTGCGGATTGGGGCTGGGGCAGTGCCAGCACGCTCGCCCTGTTCGCACTGTCGTTGGTGGCCTTCCTCATCTGGGGCTTCTTCGAACTGAAGCAGCGCTCGCCGCTGGTCGACCTGCGGGTCTCGGCGCGGCCGCGGGTGCTGTTCACCAACCTCGCTTCCATCGCGGTCGGGTTCGCGCTCTACGGCATGTCGTTGACCTTTCCCCAGCTGATGATGGCGCCGGAGCAGACCGGATACGGATTCGGGCTGTCCATGGTCAATGCCGGATTGGCATTGGCCCCAACGGGATTCGTGATGATCCTGCTTTCGCCGGTCTCGGCGCGGCTGTCTGCGGCACGCGGCCCGAAGATCACGCTGGCGCTCGGCTCGGCGGTGATCGCGATCGGCTATCTGTGTGCCGTGGTGCTGATGAACAGCGTCTGGGAGCTCATGATCGCGGCGATGATCGTCGCGGGTGGTGTCGGTCTGGCCTATGCCGCGATGCCCGCGCTGATCATGGGCGCGGTGCCGGTCACCGAGACCGCCGCGGCCAACGGCCTCAATTCACTGATGCGCTCGATCGGTACCTCGACCTCGTCGGCGGTGATGAGCGTGGTGCTCGCGCATATGACGATCCAGCTCGGCTCGCATGTGCTGCCCTCGCGCGACGGCTTCCACACCACGTTCCTGATCGCCACCGCCGCGGCCCTGGTCGCCATCGTGTTGACGCTGGTCATTCCGATGCGCAAGGCAGCCGATGCCGCCGAAAAGGCCGGGCACGCCTGATCATCGGGTCACCATCCCGAACGGCCGCGGGGCCGATCCGCAACGGCGAGGATCGGCCCCGTTGTCGTTTCCATGGCCGGGTCGGTTCAGTCGATCGGCACCAGGGTGTACATCCACCACGGCCGCCGCGGAAACTCGGACATGAAGACGTTCAATGTCATTCGGCGCAGTTCGCGGCGTGCCGGATCGCGGACGTGGATCCATTGTCTGGCGATATCGGCCGGTGCCACATCGGTGAGCCAGAGCTGCTCCCACTCCGGCGCCGACCGGCAGGCGGAGATGATCTTGTCCAGCCGTTCCTGGGGCACCAGGCCAGGCGCCATCATCCGCAGCGCGTAGACCATCAGATGCGCTTCCTTGTGCCACTCGTGCACGGCCTGCCTGGCGTTCGGATTCAGCATCGTCCACTCGAGGATATTGTCGCCGGGCGCGAGACCGGGAAATAGTCGCAGGTAGGCGGAGTTCGCGGCGACCAGATCGAAGGTGGGCACGATCTGGAACCAGGCGGGCAGGGTCAGGCTGCGCAAAGTGCGCAGATCGGTGGGCAGCGGCATGCTGGGCATGGGGCCGAAGGTGTCCGGAAACTGGCTCGCCTGAGTGAGGCTCACGATGTGGTCGCGGTAGAACACCGGTACGCCAAGCGCGTCGAACAACCGGCCCAGCGTCGCCGAGGTCGGCGCGACCACGCCCCGTTCGAAGTCCTCGATCACCGTCTGCGGGAACCCGGTGGCCACGGCCATCGCGGCCTGGGTGAGTCCGGCCGCTGCACGCCGTTCACGCAGATAGCGGGCGATCGAAGGGCGGGTGTCCGCCATGATGTTCTGCCTCCTGAGTCCCTCGGGATCAAGGGGCCGATCCCCCCCGTTCAAACCTAACTTCGACCGAAAAGCATTGCCGCGACGTTGGATAACGCTACGGTGCCAGTTCGACCGACTCGGTATAACGCCGCGCGAGAGTGCGCAGGTGCGCGACCAGTTCCGGCGGGCCGTCGACCCGGAAGTCCATCATCAGCATGCTCAGGTAGATGGCAATGGTCTCCAGGGCATCCGCGCCGGTCAGCAGGATGCAGGTATCGGCGTCGACAGCCTCCACCACGCCGACGGCCGGATTGATGCGGGCGATCACCGTCTCGGCCGGCGCCAGCACGGTCACCCGGGCATGCACCTGCCAACCCGTGCTGGCGATATGGCGCATGACGAAGGCCACCAGATCGTCATCGGGCAGTGACCGTGCGGCGAAGCGGCGCGACCCCGCGACGGCGCGCTGTACCTGGGCAACGGGAATCGCACGCCAGGAATGGGTTTCGAGGTCATAGGCGACCAGATACCAGCGGCGCTGCCAGTTGATCAGCCGGTAGGGCTCGATTTCGTTGTCCGCGTCGGCATCCGGTCCGATCCGCACGGTGGCGCCGTCGCGGATGGCGCTCGCGAGGGTGGTCAGGATCGCGGCCGGGACCGGGGCATCCGGTTCGCGGGAACCGGTGGTCGCCGGTCCGATGGCGGTCGCGTTGCGCAGCGCGGTCACCTTGCGCTGCAAGCGTTTCGGCAGGATCTGTTCGAGTTTCGCCAGTGCGCGGGCGGCGTTCTGGGTGATATCGGCGATGCCGGTGGAGCCGTCCTCGGCCAGGCCGATGGCCACGGCCACCGCGACGGCCTCATCGTCGTCGAGCAGTAGCGGCGGCATGGTGCTGCCGCGACCGAGCCGGTAACCGCCGATCGCGCCCCGCTCGGCGTGCACCGGATAGCCGAGTTCGCGCAGTCGCTGGATGTCATTGCGTAGCGTCCGATCCGTGATGTCGAGCCGTTCGGCCAGCTCACGGCCGGTATGCGCGCGGTCCTGCAGCAGCGAGAGCAGGCGCAGAACTCGTGTCGTGGTTGCCGCCACCGTCGCCTCCGAAAGTTTTTGGATGAAGTCGATTTATTAGGAACGAAACTAGCCTAATAGCCGCATAGGCTTGGTGACATCAGCAAGAAGGACCGAGAAAGGCCAGCCATGAACATCACCACTGCCGCCGAAGCCACCGCGACCCTGCGCCCGGTCTGGCGCGATGTCCTCGCCACCTCCTACCGCGCGCTGACCGATGTGGTCGCGGGTACCCGCGACGACCAGTGGCAGTTGCCGACCCCGTGCTCGGAATGGGATGTCACGCAGGTGATTCAGCACGCCGCGGGCGATCAGCTCGCGTTTGCCGCGGCGCTCGGTATCGGAATCGGCCCCAGCTACAACCCCTTCGCACCGTCCGGAGCCATCGAGGGCACCGCCGCCGAGTTGGTGCGCGATGCGGTCGAGCAGACCGCGACCGCCTGGGCCACCGTCACCGACGAGACCGAGTCCGTGCCCACGCCGCTGCCGCACGGCGCGCTGCCGACCCCGGTCGCCGCGGTGATGTGCGCACTGGACGCGGCCGTGCACGCCTGGGATATCGCGATCGCGACCGGACAGCCGTCACCGTTGAACGACGAACTCGCCGCTCACCTGCTCACTGCGGCACGGACCATGAATCCGGCTCCCGGCGGTGGGCCGGAGGCGGAAATCGTTGAGCCGCTGCGTCAGTGGGGCGCGTACGCCGCGATCGTCGACGGCGCGGAGGGGGACACCGCGGTCGCCGAGTTGCTGCGCTACCTGGGACGCGATCCGCAGGCCTGATTCGAATGGGTCTGAGCGGGCAGTCTGCACGCTCAGACCCATTTCAGCGAGCAGTGACGAAACCTTCCGCCACCATCCAATCCCGTGCCACCTCGGCCGGTTCGCGGCCGTCCACGTCGACCTGGCGATTCAATTCGGTGATCGCCTCATTGGTCAGCTTCTTCGATATCGGCGCCATGATGTCGGCGACCTGTGGATGCGCGTCGGCGAAGGACTTGCGTATCACCAGTGCCGCATTGTATTTCGGGAAGAAGCCCAGATCGTCCTTCAGCAAGACGAGCCCGAGCGCCGGAATTCGGCCGTCGGTGGCGGCGACCGAACCGAACCGGCACTGCTCGGCGTCGGCGGTCGCCTGATAGACCACCGCATCCTGCACGATCTGCTTGTGCACCTTGCCGACATCGATACCGTACTTGCGCGCCAATCCGGGATAACCGTCCTGGCGCACATTGAATTCGGTGCCGACGCACGTCGCGGCGGCAGCCGGATCGGTAGCGATCAGCCGAGCGTAATCGGACAACGTGACGACACCCGTTTCCTTCGCGGTGTTGCCGCTCATCACCAGCGCGTAGGTGTTGTTCATCGGGGCCATATCCGTCCACACGATGTCGTGCGCGGCCAGGTCCGCGTCGCGAACCGCCTCGAACTGCCCGACCTCGTCGGGAATCGGTGTCTCGTTGCCGAGATAATTGATCCACCCGGTTCCGGTGTATTCGTAGGAGATATCGATCTGACCGTGCAGCTGGGCGTCCCGAACACTGTTGGAGCCCTGGATATTCGTCAGATCCCGTACCTGCGCACCCGCCGCGGACAGCGCGAATTCGATGAGATACCCGAGAATGTTCTGCTCGGTGAAATCCTTGGAACCCACCGTAATCGACACGCCGTCGAGCTCAGGCACCGGCCGAATACTGCCCGGACCCACCCGCAGCGGCACCGCACTCCCGGACTGTAATCCGCAGGCGCTCAATGCGAATACGGCCGCAAGACCCAGTGCCAACGCCCTCACTTCAACCCCCTCGGCCCCAGGTACTGTTCGGCCAATGCGCCCAGCCAATCGACAAGTAGCGCGAGCGCGACCGCCAAGACGGCTCCCACCACCAGCGTGACGTTATCGCGCAGCTTGTACCCGGTATCGATCAGAATGCCGAGGCCACCCGCGCTCACCAGGAACGACAGCGTCGCGGTGCCGACGGCCAGCACCAGCGAGGTGCGCAGCCCGGCAAGGATATAGGGGATGGCGAGCGGAAATTCGATGCGGCGCAATACCGTCAGCGCCGACATGCCCTGGCCGCGTCCGGCATCGATGACCGCCGGATCCACCTGCTGGTAGCCCAGGATCGTATTGCGCAGCACCGGAAGCAGCGAATAGAAGGCGATCGGCGCGACGCCGATCCAGAACCCGGTGGTCCGGGTGGCGAGATAGAACAGCACGATCAGACCGATCGCGGGAGCGGCGGCGCCGACATTGGCGACACCGACGAAAAGCGGTGCAAGACGGCGATATCCGGGCCGGGTGAGCAGTGTGCCCAGCGGCACCGCCACCGCGATGACGATCACCACCACCGTCGCGGTGATCAACACATGCTGCCAGGTGACGGTCGCGATATTGGATACGCTGATACTGGCCTGCTGAGTGGCGGTGAGATCGCGCCGGAATGCCCACACCAGCACACCCGCGGTGAGTACCAGCACGAGCGCGGGCTGGACGAGCAGCCGAATGCGTTCGGCCCGACGCAGTGTCGTCGGCGATGCCGTGGCCGGTGCGGTGGTCGCCGTGGTCATGTCGTCGCATCCGTCTCCGCGCCCGCATGTGTGGCGCGCATGGCCGACAAATGGCCGACGAGCGTATCGATCGTGATCAATCCGGCGTATTCGCCGCGTCGACCGGTGACGACCGCGGTCGCGGTCTGCTCGGCAAGCAACGCCTCCAACGCATCCTGCAGTGTCGACTGCAGCGACAACTGCTCACCGACCGGAGATCCGACAGCGCGCAACGAATCCGCCTGTGCCAGTTGCACCCTCGACACCCAGCGCAGCGGCCGCTGCTGCGCGTCGAGTATCAGTGCCCACGGCCAATCGAGTCCGGCCAGCGCGGCGCGGAGATTGTCGACCGAATCGGATTCCGGTGCCGTCGGGCAGCTGCCGAGTTCGACATCGCGGACTCGGGTCAGGGTGAGCTGTTTGAGCGAGGCATCCGCGCCGACGAAGCCCGCTACTGTCTCATCCGCGGGATCGGCCAGTATCGCCGCCGGTGTGTCATATTGCAGGATTCGAGATCGGTTGCCCAGCACCGCGATTCGATCGCCGAGTTTCACCGCCTCGTTGAAATCGTGGGTGACGAACACGATGGTCTTACCCAGTTCGGATTGCAGGCGCAGCAACTCGTCCTGCAGCAGGCCGCGGGTGATCGGATCGACCGCGCCGAACGGCTCGTCCATCAACAGCACCGGCGGATCGGCGGCCAATGCGCGGGCCACCCCGACACGCTGCTGCTGTCCGCCCGAGAGCTGCCTGGGATAGCGGTGGCGGTAGGTATCGGGATCGAGGCCGACCAGTTCGAGCATTTCATCGGTCCGCGCGGCGACCTTCTTGCGGTTCCAGCCGATCAGACCGGGCACTGTCGCAACGTTTTTCGCGACCGTCAGATGCGGGAACAACCCGGCCTGCTGGATGGAATAGCCGATGCCCCTGCGCAATTGGTCCGGATCGACGCCGGTGACATCGCGTCCGCCGATCGTGATGGTGCCCGAGGTCGGCTCGATGAGGCGGTTGATCATCCGCATGGTGGTGGTCTTACCGCAGCCGGACGGTCCGACCAGGACAACGATTTCGCCAGCTGGGATGGTCAGCGAAACCCGGTCTACCGCCGGATCATGTTGTCCGGGATAGTGTTTGGTGACGTCATCGAGCACGATCTCGACGCCGGATACCGCCGATGTCATACTGTCGCCGCGGATTTCGGTATCAGTCACGTATTCCCCTCGAGGTGGTGAGTCGCCCGACGATGACGAAGATCCCATCGAGGATCAGCGCGAGGACGACGATCAGGATCGTGCCGACCAGCGCCTGCGGCACCGCATTCGGACTACCGAGCCGGGCCAGACCGGAGAAGATCAGATTGCCGAGTCCGGGTCCTTTGGCGTAGGCGGCAATGGCCAGAATGCCCATGATCATCTGGGTGCTGACCCGCATTCCGGTCAGAATCGATGGCCAGGCCAGCGGCAATTCGATGCGTGCGAGTACCCGCAGCCGATTCATCCCGACCCCGCGCGCGGCGTCCACGATCGCCGGATCCACCGAGGCCAACCCGATGATGGTGTTGCGCAGTATCGGCAGCAGGGCATAGAGCACCAGTGCGGTGATCGTCGGTCCGA
This sequence comes from Nocardia sp. CA-135398, assembly GCF_050955845.1. NCBI lineage: Bacteria > Bacillati > Actinomycetota > Actinomycetes > Mycobacteriales > Nocardiaceae > Nocardia > Nocardia sp. CA-135398. The sequence continues at coordinate 1,534,816 of NZ_CP192084.1, forward strand.
CACCGAGCCCGAGGAACGGAATCAGCAGGCCGAGCAGCGCGAACGATGGAACGGTGAGTATCGCGCTGGCCAGCGCCGTAGCCACCGAGGAGCCGAATGGGCTGCGGTAGACCAGGATGCCGATCAGCACGGCCACGATCGTCGCGAGCAGTATCGACTGCACCACCGCCGAGACATGCAAATACGAATCGGTGACCAGCTGTGCGCGCCGATGCACCACGAACGTCCACAGTGTGTCCAGGGCCGTACCTCCCCGTCGCCCGGTGTCCTCGGAGACTATCGCGTCGGCCACTCGGCCGGGACGAGATTGCAGTACGGCAATCGTCAACTGCCGCTATGCCTTCGAGAGACTGCCCGGTACTCATCCTATTGAAACCCAACCACATTCGCGGGAACCTCGAGGCGAGTCCGTTCGTACTGATGATCAGAAGTCGAAAGCCTGGAGGGGGAGTATGTCCGAACACGAGGTGGGTGAGCGTCGACGGTATTGGTGGCCGGTGCTGGGCCTGGTACTGGTTGCGCTGGTCGCGGCGGGGGCCGGCGGGGTGCGCTGGTGGCAGGAGCGCGCACAGCCCGCAATCGTCGGAGACCGCTTGACCACATTTCCCACGATCGACAGGTCCGGGCTGGATCCCGCTCAGGGACGGATCGTCGCGGTCCTCGAACGCGAATTCAAGGCACCGGGCGACGGCCCGAAGTACGCCGAGGGGGCCGCCGAACCCTGGTGCGCCGACTTCGTCAGCTGGGTGCTGCGGGAGGCGGGTGCGCCGCTGGCCAATCCGAATTCCGGCTCGTGGCGGATTCCGGGCGTGTACACGCTGCAGGAGTACTACCAGGGCGCGGACCGCTTCGCGCCGATCGGTTCGGGATATCAGCCGCGCACCGGTGACGTGCTGCTCTACGCCGAGGGGAGCCCCTTCACCCAGCACACGAATTTCGTGCTCACGGCCGCGAACGGGACCGTGACGACCATCGGCGGCAATGAATTCGGTCAGGTCGCCCTCCACCGTTTCACACTCGCGGAGGTGCCGGGGGTGGTGGGATTCGGTCGTTTGTGAATAGGGTTGGTATCAGCCCGTCTTCCCAGTGGCTGTGCATTGTCGGCGGGTCCTCCGCCAGCACTTACCATTGACTAGGCGGCGCCCGGCAGCGCCGTCTTTCGGTCCCTGTCCTGCTACCCCCTCATCAGCAGGACAGGGACCTCCGGGTGGGGGCATGTCGGCCCGACCTCGCCGAAATCTGCGTCGCGTACCGTGTCGGTTGTCCGTTGAGAGGTGAGGGTTTCGGAAACTCTGATGCTGCCAATCGAGGAAAAGACCGATCATCCGGTATGGATCGACTACGCCGACTTCGGGGAACGGTTCGTCACGCACGCGGTGACGGCCGAACGGATCGAGGCCGCGGTCTCCGCGATGACCGATCACGGCATCGCAATCGGCCCGTTTTCTCTCGGACCGGTGGGTTTGGCCGGATTCATGGCCGAGGGCAAGGTGGGCAGGCCGGTCATTCTGCGCAACGGCCCGCACGTCACCTTCGAGGTGACCGTCCCGCTGACGATGTCGGTGAAGGTGCTGCTCGGCGGGCGGAAAATGCGGCTGGAGGCGGTCGCCGAAATCGATCTCACCCTGCATGCGCGCACCGCCGACCCGCTGCTCATCGTCATCGATATCCCGCCGATCACCTCGCGTGATGTCAGCTTCGTGCTGCGCGCCCAAGCCATCGACTCGGCCTGGGAATGGTTGCTCGATCCGATCGCCGGGGTGGTGCAGCGCGAGGTCGCCAATCGGGTGAATGCGATGCTGGCCGAACCGCAGGCGCGCCGCGGGCGCGTCTTCGACGTCGAGGCCATCATCAACGGCGTCCGTTCCGAGCGCGTCGACCAGGCCGAATTCGACTGGATCGGCTACGACGAATTCGGACATCAGTTCTTCTCTCGCATCGTGACCCGCGATCGGGTCTTCGAATTCGTCGAGCAAATGGCTGGCCGTTCCATCGAGGTCGGGCCGCTGCGCACCGGACCGCGCGACTCCGCCACCGTCACGGTGCATGGCAATGTTCGAACGCCGCGGCTGACGGATCGCTCGGACGAGCCGGTGTCCTTCGATCTGACACTGCCGGTGAGCCTGGATATCACCGTCGACGTGCTCAAGGCCAACCACTATCGCGCCGATGTCGAGATACCACTGGTGCTGACCGCGCGGGCGGCCGATCCGCTGCTGATCGTCGTCGATGTGCCGCCGCCAGCACCCGATGACCTGCGGCTGGAGTTCAAGGCGCACGGCATGCGGGCGGCCACGCTCGGTGCGCTCGCCGGTATCAAGAAGCAGGTCGTCGCGCAGGTGGCCGAGGTGGTGCGCGCCGAGCTCGGCGACAGTTCCGGTCGCACGATCGATGTCGCGGCACGCATCGATGGGATCGCCTAGAACCCGCCCCTTGACCTGTGTGGCAAGTGTGAAGTCCTGTTTCCAGTGGGTCTAGCGGTTCCAATGTGAATATGGTGAAATTAGTGCACGTTCGAGGCTCCCGGCGCGCAAGTGAACCTTGGGGAAGGTGCGCCGGGCACGCTACCTGTCCATGGTCGGGGTTGCGCGAAGGAGTCCTGCGATGCGTTCCATTTCTGTGTCTCGCCGCAAGTTGTTCGCCTACACCGCCGCGGCCGCCGCCGTCGGAATCGCCGCCCCCCGCGCTTCGGCGGCCGGTGTGCTCGGCACCCTCGTCGACTACGCGGGCGGCGTTCCGTCCGCGGGCGCGATCCTGGATGACGGTCACCTCGGCGTCATCCGCTACGTCTCCGATCGCCGTCCGGGCGCCGAATGGATGGAGGGGAAGCCACTGCGCGCCAAGGAGGTCGACCAGCTACACGCCGCCGGACTGACGATCGTGTCGAACTACCAGTTCGGCAAGGGCTCGACCGCCGACTGGCGCGGTGGTCTGGAGGCGGGCAAGAAGCATGCCGACCGTGGCCTGGAACTGCATCTGGCCGCGGGCGGTCCGGAGAACCGCCCGATTTACGCCTCCATCGACGACAATCCGACTCCTGCCGATTTCGCCACCATGATCGCGCCGTACATCCTCGGCTGGGAGTCGGTGCTCGGCAAACAGAACGTCGGCATCTACGCCAATGCGCCGACCATCGAACTGGCACGCGCCGCTGGCCTGGGTTCCTGGTACTGGCAGCACAATTGGGGCACGCCCAAGGGTTTCGTACACCCCGCCGCGCACCTGCACCAGATCGAAATCGACAAACGCGCCATCGACGGCATCGGCGTAGACGTCAACAACATCCTCGCCGCCGAATACGGCCAGTGGTGAACTAGCGGCTCGAGATCAGGTCTGACAGTGGCAGGTGGGGGCGAGGCGGAGTTCGGGTTCGTCGTCGGGGACGACGCGGAGCGTCGGGCGGTTGTCGGGGGCCTCGTGGTCGCCGCGCCAGGAGAACAGCGACCAGCGCGAGATACCGGAGAAGGCGGAGCCGAGGCTGCCGATCGAGAAGGACGAGATCACCGAGCCGAAGGAGCCGACGGCCCCGATGGACAGCACCGAGCCCACACTGCCGATCGATAGGATCGAGTAGGCCGAGCCGATGGACAGGATCGAACCTTCCGAGCGGATGGACAGGATCGATCGACGCGATCGCCTGCTCCGGATCGAGTGACCCGGGCGGAGCGTGGGACCGGACCGAAGCGAATTATCGACAGTCGCCATGGCTTTGGTCTACCACAGTCCTTTCACGACGGTGCACTATCGCCGCGATTCGCGTAGGTGTGTCAACAAGTGCGAAGCCCGGTGACCAATAAGGCCACCGGGCTTCGAGAGCGTCAACTAGGCGACGGTGAAGAAGCCGAGCGTCGGCAGGAACGAGCAGGTCCGTGGGTCGGCATCTTCGGCCTTGGTGGTCAGCGAACCGCCGACGACCGCGACGACCCGGCCCGAGCCGGTGTTGACGATCGCCGAAAGCGTTGCCGGACCGTCCGGGTTGATATGCGCCTCGTCGGTCAGCGGCTGGACGCCGGACTGACGGGTGTCGAGGTTGAGCCACTGGACCGTCATCGGCGGATTCTGTTCCGGGGTCGGCGACTTGGTGCCGAGTGCGGTGAATACGAATCCGGTCTGACCGGCCTGCGGTCCCGGCGGCGGCAGCTCGGCCGGGCCGGGGACGGCGAGTGCGGTGCCGATCGAATCGGCGCCGGGGCCGATGCAGCCCTTACCGATGGTCGGGTACAGGAACTGGGAGATGGCCGGTCCACCCTGCGGGACCTCCGGGCCGCCGCCACCGCTGCCGTCCAGGAAGGTGATGATCCGTTCCAGCGTGGACTTGATCTGCGGCGGCAGGTTCAGTGCGTTGAGCAACGCCCGGACCTGGTCGAGGATTGCGTTCTTCGGGGTATCGGCGATCGGCTTGGCATCGGCGGGGCCGGCGATAGCGCCGACGATGGCCGGGGCCAGCGAGGCGAGCGCATCGATCGGGACGCCCTCGGGAACCATCGGAATGGTGTTCCTCGGTGCGACGGGGGCGGGGGCCGGTGCCGCGACTGCCGTCGACGGCGCGGCGAGCGAAGCGCTCGCTGCGATGGCGAGCGCGGACAACATGATCCGCGATCCTCGGGTGCGAAGCACTGGTCTAGCCGTCCTTAACCTCGGGTACATCACAGGAGCGATGCAAAAAGCCATCGTTTCGGGGTCACTCTAGGGACAAGAGCGCCATGTTGTACAGCCGACGTGCCCCTAGTTCTGTTGTGGACGATCAGTGTTATCAGACGCTAGCGCTTTTCTGGTGTTGCCAGAGTGAAAGTTGATGCAAATGTTATCAGTGTTTCTCGGCTGCTCGGCCAGTTGTGCGGTACGCAAGCTACCTTCTCCGGACCGACCCCGCACGCTGCGCGGATAAGGCATGAGCCGAGTCGTTCGTGGCCGAACCAGCCACCTCCGGTGGCTCGACTGGTCATGCCGGGTCGGTCCAGGGGATTGATGGGATCTCTCGCGCCGGCGGTTAGGCTAGTCGCAGCCTTCCCGGAACCGACTCGAAAGCCTGCGAATTGAACCGAAGCCTCCGATTGGCTGTGCCGGTGCTCGGTCTGTCCGTGTTGGCCAGGCTGCTGTGGATGCTGCTGACGAAGAACGGGATGAATCTCGTCGATCTGCACGTCTATGTCGACGGTTCGGCGGCCCTGCTCACCGATCGTCTCTACGACTTCACCTACGCCGAGAAGACCCCGGACTTCCCGCTGCCGTTCACCTATCCGCCGTTCGCGGCGCTGGTCTTCTTTCCGCTGCACTACTTTCCGTTCACCGTGATCGCGGTGCTGTGGCTGCTGGCGATCGTCGTCGCGCTGTATGTAGTGGTCTGGATCGCCTTCGAATTGATCCTCGGCGCGGAGCGGATGCGCGAGTCGCGGTGGCGCACGGCGGCGGTGTGGTGGACCGCGATCGGCATCTGGATGGAGCCGGTGCGGACCACGATCGACTACGGCCAGGTCAATGTGTTCCTGGTGGTCGGGGCCATGCTCGCGGTGCGCAGTTCGCGATGGTGGCTCTCCGGTGGCCTGGTCGGTGTGATCGCGGGAATCAAACTGACACCGGCGATTTCGGGGATGTACTTCGTGGCGCGGCGGCGGTGGGGGACCGCGGTGTGGTCGGCGGTGGTTTTCGGTGCGACGGTCGGGGTCAGCTTCCTGATCAACCACAAGGAGGCCAAGCGGTACTTCGGCACGCTGCTCGGTGACGCGGATCGGATCGGTCCGGTCGGCTCGGTCTGGAATCAGTCGCTACGCGGTGCGCTGAGTCGTCTGCTCGGCCATGACGTCCAATCCGGGCCGTGGTGGCTGGCGGCCGTCGTGGTGGTCGCCGTCCTGGCGTTCTTCGCTTGGCGCGCACTGGGTCCCGACGATCGGTTGGGCACCCTGATCATCGTGCAACTGTTCGGGCTGATGGTTTCGCCCATCTCGTGGTCGCATCACTTCGTGTGGCTGCTGCCCACCGTGATGTGGTTGGTGTACGGGCCGCTGCGGCAGGCGCCCGGCGCGCGGATACTCGCCGCATATTGGTTGGTCACCACCCTCATCGGCGTGCCATGGGTGCTCTCGTTCGCCCAGCCGTCGATCTGGACGATCTCACGGCCGGGGGTGCTGTCCTGGCTCGGTGCCGTCGACGTGCTCGGCGTGCTGGTGCTCTACGGCTGGGTGATCTGGTCCGGACGCATGGTCAATCGGATTGCGCCGCAAGCCGATCTATCTCGCGAGCCAGCGACACGTCCAGCGCGGTGAGTCCGCCCGAGTCGTGGGTGGAGAGGGTGAAGGTCACCCGACGCCAGCGGATATCGATATCCGGATGATGGTTCCTGTTCTCGGCGACATCGGCGACCCGGCGCACGAGTTCGATGCCCGCCGGAAAGGTCTTGGCCTCGATCGTGCGGGTGATGGCGTCGCCGGACCGGGTCCAGTCCGACAGTTCGGTCAAAGCTTCGGTGAGTTCTGCCTCAGTTAATTTCGGAGCGCTCATATCCGAGTTGTACCCCGCGTGCCGGAAAGGCATCAGCGAATCCGGTTTCGTCGATCAGGCGGCGCGGGCCTTCTTGAGGCCCTTCTTCAGTTCTTTACCGCAGCAACCGGCCGCTTCCAGGCGTTTCATCCGCATGATGACAACGGGGCACTTCAAGCAGCGCGTCTTCTTGCGACAGCACTTCTTCTTCGGTTTGAGGCTAGAAACCTTCTTCGCCTTGACCTTGCCCATGGTTGGTTAGCATACCCTTAGCGGAGTGCGTGGTCTGCGACCCACTCGGATGCCGGTACTGTGTAACTGGCCGCAATGCCCGGTGAGTATCGATTCTCCACCTGTTTGCAGGGAGCCCGGCGTGAGCGTCAGGACCCGGAGGAGGAAGCCTGCGTAACCACGCAGGGTCCCGATCCCGCCAACATCAGTTGCAGCCGACGTCAACACCCAACAGCAGGAGGATTGAGGCGTGTCGTCTGCACGCGATTTTCGCAACGTCGCCATCGTGGCCCACGTCGACCACGGTAAGACGACGCTGGTCGACGCCATGCTGCGCCAGTCCGGCGCCTTCGCCGAACGCGCCGAGCTCGTCGATCGTGTGATGGACTCCGGTGACCTGGAGCGCGAGAAGGGCATCACCATTCTCGCCAAGAACACCGCGGTGCACCGGCACCATCCGGACGGTTCGGTCACCGTGATCAACGTGATCGATACCCCCGGCCACGCCGACTTCGGTGGTGAGGTCGAGCGCGGTCTGTCCATGGTCGACGGTGTCGTGCTGCTGGTCGACGCGTCCGAGGGACCGTTGCCGCAGACCCGCTTCGTGCTGCGCAAGGCGCTGGCCGCGAAGTTGCCGGTCATCCTGGTGGTGAACAAGACCGACCGCCCCGACGCCCGCATCGAAGAGGTCGTCGAGGAGAGCCACGATCTGCTGCTCGACCTGGCCTCCGATCTGGACGACGAGGCAGCCGAGGCCGCCGAACTCGCGCTGGATCTGCCGGTCCTGTACGCCTCCGGGCGTGAGGGCAAGGCATCCAAGGAGCGTCCCGAGAACGGCAGCGCCCCGGCCGCGGAGAACCTGGACGCGCTGTTCGACGTGCTGCTGGAGAACATCCCGGCGCCCAAGGGCGATCCGACCGCGCCGCTGCAGGCGCACGTCACCAACCTCGACGCCTCGGCCTTCCTCGGTCGGCTCGCGCTGGTCCGCATCTACAGCGGTGAGTTGCGCAAGGGACAGAACGTCGCCTGGATGCACGCCGACGGGGTCAAGCAGGTCAAGATCACCGAGCTGCTGCAGACCATCGGAGTCGAGCGTCAGCCCGGTGAGGTCGCGGTGGCCGGTGACATCGTCGCCATCGCGGGCATCCCGGACATCATGATCGGCGACACCCTCGCCGATATCGACAATCCCGTTGCGCTGCCGCGCATCACGGTCGACGAGCCCGCCATCTCGGTCACCATCGGCACCAACACCTCGCCGCTGGTCGGCCGGGTGCAGGGCCACAAGTTGACCGCACGCATGGTGAAGTCGCGGCTGGACTCCGAACTGGTCGGCAATGTCTCGCTGCGTGTGCTCGATATCGGCCGCCCCGATGCCTGGGAGGTGCAGGGCCGCGGCGAGCTGGCGCTGGCCATCCTGGTGGAGCAGATGCGTCGCGAGGGCTTCGAGTTGACCGTCGGCAAGCCACAGGTGGTCACCAAGCAGGTCGACGGCAAGGTGCACGAGCCCTACGAAGAGCTGACCATCGACTGCCCCGACGAGTACCTCGGCGCGATCACCCAGCTGCTGGCCGCCCGCAAGGGCAAGATGGTCCAGATGAACAACCACGCCGCCGGTTGGGTGCGGATGGAGTTCATCGTTCCCTCGCGCGGCCTGATCGGCTTCCGCACCGACTTCCTCACCGAAACCCGCGGCACCGGCATCGCCAACGCGGTCTCGCACGGCTACGCACCGTGGGCCGGTGAGATCCGGGCCCGCCACACCGGATCCCTGGTCTCCGACCGCGCGGGCTCGGTGACCCCGTTCGCGATGATCCAGCTCGCCGATCGCGGTCAGTTCTTCGTCGAGCCGGGTGCGGACACCTACGAGGGGCACGTCGTCGGCATCAACCCGCGCGCCGAGGATCTCGATATCAATGTCACCCGCGAGAAGAAGCTGACCAATATGCGCAGCTCGACCGCGGATGTGATGGAGACGCTCGCCAAGCCGCTGCAGCTCGACCTGGAGGCGGCGATGGAGTTCTGTGCCGCCGATGAATGTGTCGAGGTCACCCCGGAGATCGTGCGGGTGCGCAAGGTCATCCTCGGTGCCACCGAACGCGGTCGCGAACTGTCGCGACGGAAGGCTCGGGACCGGGCTGCGCTGTAAGGCATGGGGCCTTTTCGGCAGGCTCGTGAGCGAGCGCGGCGAGTGAACCGATGCCACAGCGCGATCCGCGATCTACTTGGCCGAGCGACAGCGCGGCCAAGTAGAGTGCGGCACGTGAGCTCGGGGGCTATACGACGCGCGATGCTGATCATGATGGCGGCCTCCTCCGTGGTGCTCGCCAGCTGCACCGCGAATCCGCCACCGCCGATCGAGAGCACCGACAGCCCGAAGACGACACCGGCCAAGCCCGGTAAGAACACCGTCGTGGTGGCCATCGATGACATCGGCATCGGATTCAATCCGCATCTGCGCTCCGATCAGTCACCGGCCACCGCCGCGGTGAGTTCGATGGTGCTGCCGAGCCCGTTCCGGCCGGTGCCGAATCCCGCGGTGCCCGGCGCCTCCGAATGGGTGCCCGATACCGCGCTGGTCGTCTCGGCCGAGGTGACCGCGCAGGAACCGTTCACCATCACCTATACCCTGCGCAACCAGGCGAACTGGTCCGATGGTGCGCCGATCGCGGCGGAGGACTTCCGGTTCCTGTGGCAGCAGATGATCACCCAGCCGGGTGTCGTCGATCCGGCGGGTTATCGGCACATCGCCGATATCAGCTCCTCCGGCGGCGGCAAGACGGTCACCGTCACGATGACCGAGGCTTATCCGGCCTGGCGTGAGCTGTTCACGAATCTGCTGCCCTCGCATCTGATCAAGGATCAGCCCGGCGGGTTCGCCACCGGGCTGGTCGAGGGAGTTCAGGTGTCGGGCGGCAACTTCCGGATCAAATCGACCGACCGCGGACGCGACGAGATCCTGCTCGAACGCAACGATCGGTACTGGGGCACCCCGGCAGCGCCGGATCAGATTCTGTTGCGCCGCGGCGGAACTCCCGCGCAGCTGGCCGATTCGCTGCGCACCGGTGATGCGCAGATGGCGCTGGTGCACGGCGGTGTCGCGACCCAGGCGCAGCTGGCCGCGATCCCATCGGTGCGCACCGTGATCATGCCGCAGTCGCGTGAGCTGCAATTCGTGATCAATGGGCGCAGTGGCGATCTCAGCGATCCTCGGGTGCGACGCGGGGTGACCGCGCTGATCGATCCGACGCTGCTGGCCACCGTCGCCGGGCAGACCGGCGGCTGGGTCGAGCCGGTGCGCGCGCAGATCCTGCCTCCATCGGATCCCGGGTACGCGCCCACCGCGCCGCCGCGGCCGTCCGCGGAGGAGGCGTTCGCGCTGCTGGGTGAGGCGGGTTACGGTCGGGCTCCCGAGACGCCGCCGGTGCAGTCGCCGACCTCACCCGCGCCGCAGCCCCGTTCGGTCGCGAAAAACGGTAAGGCACTGGCGATTCGGATCGGCGCGGTGACCGGTGACGCCACCGCGCTGGCCGTCGCCAATACCGCCGCGGACCAATTGCGCAGTGCCGGAATCGATGCCAGCGTGCGCAGTCTCGCGGCCGATGCCCTCTACGGCAAGGAACTCACCGAGGGCGGCGTCGACGCCATTGTCGGCTGGGAGGTCGCCGGTTCGGATCCGGCCACCGTGCTCGCATCGCGCTACGGCTGTCCGCCGGTGGATACCGGTGCGAGCAACGGGGATTCGCAGACCGCCGTCGAGGCGGCCAAGAAGGCCCCGAGCAATCTGTCCGGCATCTGCGATCCCGGGCTGCAACCCCCGATCGACGAATCATTGCGCGGTGTCGAGGTCGGCCGGGCGCTGGCCGAGGCCGAGCCGCGGCTGTGGGCATTGGCGACGGTGCTGCCGATCGTGCAGGACAATGTGGTCGCCGCATCCGGGCCGCGGGTCGACGGTGCGTCGTTGAGCGGTGCCATTCAGGTCGGCATCTTCGGTGATGCGGCGATGTGGCGCAGGATCCCATGACCGGTGGACTGCTGCTGGTGCACGCCCACCCGGACGACGAGTCCATCACCACCGGGGGCACCATCGCGCACTACCGCCGTCGTGGCGTACCGGTGACGGTGGTGACCTGCACCCTCGGCGAAGAGGGTGAGGTCATCGGAGACGAATGGGCCCTGTTGACCGCCGAGCACGCCGATCAGTTGGGCGGCTACCGGATCGCGGAGCTGACCACGGCGCTGGCCGCGCTACAGGCCGGACCGCCGCGCTTCCTCGGCGGCGCGGGCCGCTGGCGCGACTCCGGTATGGCGGGCACCCCTGCCGCGGAGCATCCGCGGGCCTTCGTACATTCCGGTGCCGCCGCGGTGGAGGCGCTGACCGCGATCGTGCTCGAACTGCGGCCCGAGGTGGTGATCGGCTACGACCCGCGCGGCGGCTACGGGCATCCCGACCATATTCGGGCGCACTGGGTCACCTCGGCGGCGGTGACCGCCGCGGCCGAACAGGGCTGGGACACCCCGAAGTTCTATTGGACGGTCACCGACGCCGATATGTTGCGCCTGCACACCGAGGCGCTTGCCCGGCGGACCGTGGCGGGGTTGCCCGGCGCATTGCCGCGCGGTTGGCGTTTGCCCGCCGCGGGGGAACTCGCGAGCGTGCCGAGTCATACGGTGACGACAACCATCGATGTGTCCGATTCGCTGGCCGCGAAGCGAGCGGCATTGCGGGCGCACGCCACACAGGTGACCGTCGCGCCGTCGGGGCGTGAGTTCGCGCTGTCCAATAATGTCGCGCAGCCGGTGCTTCCGGAGGAGCACTTCGTCTTGGTCCGTGGTACGCGCGGTCCGGTGGGGGCGGACGGGCGTGAACACGATTTGTTCGCTGGGCTTTAGTTCCAGCCATTGCCTGAGGGTTGCTGTGGCGGTCGTTTTCGACGGCTAGTACGGTCTTCGTGGTTTCGGACATCGATGTGGAAGGCATAGCGGTTCATGACAGCGGTCGACGACAAAGCTCACCTCAGCATCGAGGATCACGGGTACCACAAGAGCCTCAAACCGCGTCAGCTGCAGATGATCGCCATGGGCGGCGCGATCGGCACCGGCCTGTTCCTGGGTGCGGGTGGTCGGCTCGCGAGTGCTGGACCAGGGCTGTTCCTGGTCTACGCGGTCTGCGGTGTATTCGTATTCTTCATTCTGCGCGCGCTCGGTGAGCTGGTGCTGCATCGGCCGTCATCCGGTTCGTTCGTCTCCTATGCCCGCGAATTCTTCGGTGAGAAGGCCGCATTCATTGCCGGATGGATGTACTTCCTGAACTGGTCGATGACCGGAATCGCCGATACCACCGCGATTGCCCAATATTTTCACTACTGGGCCGGATTCACTCATATTCCGCAGTGGGTGCTCGCGTTCATCGCGCTGGTGCTCGTGCTCGGGGTCAATCTGGTCTCGGTCAAGTGGTTCGGTGAGATGGAATTCTGGGCCGCGCTGGTCAAAGTTGCCGCGCTGAGCGCCTTCCTGATCATCGGCACGGTATTCCTGATCGGCCGGTTCACCGTCAAGGGTGCGTCGACCGGTCCGAGCATCGTCACCGATCACGGCGGACTGTTCCCGACCGGGATCCTGCCACTGGTCGTAGTCACTTCGGGTGTCGTATTCGCTTATGCCGCCGTCGAATTGGTCGGCACCGCGGCGGGGGAGACGGAGAATCCGGCGCAGATCATGCCGCGCGCGATCAATTCGGTGATCCTGCGGATCGCGGTCTTCTACGTCGGTTCGCTCGTGCTGCTGGGACTGCTGCTGCCCTACACCAGCTACAAGTCCGGCGAGAGCCCGTTCGTCACCTTCTTCACCATGCTCGGGGTGCCCGGCATCGGCAGCATCATGAACGTGGTCGTGCTGACGGCCGCATTCTCCAGTCTGAACGCGGGCCTGTACTCCACTGGACGCATTCTGCGGTCGATGTCGATGAACGGCAGCGCGCCCGAGTTCACCGGGGTGATGGGCAGCAACGGTGTGCCCTACGGCGGCATCATGCTGACCAGCCTGATCGCGCTCTGCGGTATCGCGCTCAACGGCGTTGTGCCCGAGCGCGCCTTCGAGATCGTGCTGAATATGGCCTCGCTCGGCATTATCGCGTCCTGGGCCACCATCGTGCTGTGCCAACTGCAGCTGTGGCGCTGGTGGAAACAGGGCAAACTCCAGCGGCCGCAGTTCCGCATGTGGGGTGCGCCGTGGACCGGCCTGATCACGCTGGTATTCCTGTTCTTCGTGGTGGTGCTCACCGGCGTCGACTATCCGGTCGGCACTTGGACCGTCGCCTCGCTCGTGGTGCTCATCCCGGCGCTGATCATCGGCTGGTTCGCCGCCCGCAAGCGGGTGCTCGCGATCGCCCGGATGCGTCAGGGCTACACCGGAGAATTCCCGGTCGTCGCAAACATCCCCATCGAAGGTGACTGATTTCGGCTTAGACTCCGGTCATGTACAACTGGGATCTGCAGAACGCCATCGCTGCCTTCGTGGACAGCCTGCGCCCTGGGGCGCAGCAACAGCACGACCTCTACATGTCGGTGCTGTACGCGTTCGTCGATATGCAGAGCCATCTGCTCACCCTGCTCGGCTTCCCGCCGGTCGCGTGAGCGAGCGACAGCGAGTGAACGATCGACACAGCGCGCCGTGGATGGCGGAGCCGAGCGCTGGCCAGGCGGAGGCGTGAACGTCACCTTCGACAAGGCAACGGACCGCACCTTCGGAGCCCGTGCGAATCTGCCGCTCGGCCCGGTCATCATCGCCGTCCTGGTCGTGGACGGCCTGATCACCCTCGCCCTGGAGGTCCTCTACCTCCCCACATACATCAACACCGTCGCCTTCCCGCTGTCCGCGGTGCTGGCCGGGGTGATCAACGTGCTACTGGTAATGGGAGTCCGCTCCATAACCCACCGGGTAGGCGCGATGATCCTTCCCCTCGCCGCCTGGACCCTCGGTTTCCTGACCTGCTCCTTCACCGGCCCCGGCGGCGACATCATGCTGGGCAGCGACTGGCGCACCCTGCTGTTGCTGTTCTGCGGATTGGTCCCGCCCCTGCTCTACATCTACATCCGAAGCAATGCGTGAACCGATCGGCGTCAGCGGCGGCCGAGGCGGCCGGGTGTGGCTGCTTCGATGAGGGTCCAGGCCTGGTCGAGTGGTATGTCGACGACTAGGTAGCGCTTTTTACCGGCTGCGGTGGCGGCGACGACGGTGGCGATGCCGGAGCGGCGCTGCCAAAAGGATTGGCGGACAGTCCAACCGATAATGCCGGGGGCCTCGAGACAGTCGCGGTCCCGGTCGAGCGAGCCGGAGCGGGTGATGAGCCAGGCCGGACTGCTGTCGGTGGCGGGCAGGACGGCGTGGCCGAGTCCGCGGTAACGGTCCGCGGCCAGTGCGGCCCCGATCAGGGCCGTGAGTGTGGGCAGCAGCCACCACCAGAGTGGAAACTCCGCTCCGGCAAGGGAATTCATCAGCATCAGGGCCGCGAGGACTGCGATCGGGCCGAGCGCGCGGGTGTACCGACGGCGGCGCGCGATCGGGCCGTGCGCGATCAACGGTGCGGTGCTCACCGTCGCCTCATCGGGATGCCTGGCACCCGATGGTGCGAGCAATTCCGCGAGGGTGCGCTCGATCGCGGCGCGCGGCGCCTGGGGCAGGATCTTCTGACGCGGGCTCTGACCGGTCATGATGGCTTCGAGCTCGGCGGCACCGGCCATCCGCAGCAGCAGCGGCTCATTGACGGTCGCGCCGCGGAATCGAGCCAGATCGAGGGTGATCTGTCTGGTCGTGAACAGTCCGTGGCGCAGATGCAGTGTGCGCTGGTTATCGAGCACCCGCAGCCCGAAATACGTTGTCAGATAACGCGCACAGGCCGCCAGGCTGACAATCACCACGATCGCGCCGACCAGCAGTGCGATGGCGACAGCGATGCGGACCGCGCTGCCGTCCTCGATATTGTGCACCGTGTCCGAACTGAACACGATCTGGTCGAACCCGTACTGAAATGCCAGACCGACAATGGGCGCGATGATCGCGAAACCGGTCAGCGACAAGGGCGCGTAACGCACCCAGCTGGGTTGCCAATGACCGATCTCGCGGGTGTTCCCGGACACCGGCAGGTCTTTGCGGAGATTCGGAACCTGTTGTCCAGCAGCAGGTTCCGGTGAAACAGCGGTATGCGCGAGCAACACCGACCGCAATTGCGGCAGCACAACCGCATCCAACGCGTCGAGCTTGAACTTCTCACCCGAATCCGCGTGCTGCCCAGTACCTATCGCCAACACCGCGAGCCCGAGTATCCGATGCAGCAGATCGGCCTCGATATCGACCGATCGGATCCTCGACCGCGGTACCGACAGTTTCTTGCGCTGAATCAGCCCGGTCCGCAACTCGACATGCGTCGGCCCGACTCGATAGGTAGTGGTGAACCAGCGTGTCAGCGCGAAGCCGACGATCGCCGCCAAAGCGATGAGCCCCCAGAGCGGATTGCCGGTATTGGTGCCGAGGATCACCGACCCGATCAGCACCGGGATGAACTTCACGACCTCGTTGACGGGGTGCACCAACAACATTCGCTTATCCAGCCGCAACCACGGCTGCTCGAGATCGGGCTCGGGTAGGTATGAACTCACGTCGCGTCCCCGCGGTGCAATGCGGCGATCTCGGTCAGCCGCTTGACGGTCTGTTCGGCGACCGGCAGATCGAGCTCGGAGATCCGCACCGCACCGGCCGAGGACGCCGTCGTCACGGTCACCGTCGCCAGCCCGAGTAATCGCTCCAGCGGTCCGCGCTCGGTATCGACGGTCTGCACCCGGGAGATGGGCGCGACCCGGCTCTCCACCGTCAACCAGCCCACCCGGGTGTATACCGCGTCGTCGGTCACCTCCCACCGATGCACCGCATACCGCCACAGCGGCATCACCCCGATGCTCACCGCCGCTAGCACGATGGCCACCGCGGACACCACCAACTGTGCACCTCGACGCTCGGCGTCGACCACCACCCAGACGATCAGCGCCAGCACCGGAATCATCCACCCCATCGCGGCCTGAATCGTCCACAACAGCTTGGCCTTGATGCTCGGACGCCAAGCCGGATCGGCCATGATCGTGCGCGGCTGCGACATGCTTGCCATGGTTGCACGTCCCCGGCGTGGCCGTCTCTGTCCTCCGCCCCAACCCGCCTACCTGCACGGGAATATTCGCCCCGGCCATCCGGAATACTGCGCCGAACCCCGCAGTTATCACCGCTCACAGGCACTGGAGGGAGACAGCCCAGGATGTGTAGCGCATGATCGAGGGCGTGACCGAGCTAGCGACCCCGCACGTCCCGCCCGCACCGCCAACGCCGTCGGCCATGCGCCGCGCGCTGCGGCGGGCCCGCGACGGTGTGACACTGAATGTGGACGAGGCGGCGGTACTGCTGCACGCACGCGGTGACGACCTCGTCGACCTGTGCCGCAGCGCCGCCCGGGTGCGCGATGCCGGACTGGAATCGGCGGGTCGGCCGAAGACCATCAGCTATTCGCGCAATGTCTT
Organism: Nocardia sp. CA-135398; assembly: GCF_050955845.1. Classification (NCBI taxonomy): domain Bacteria; kingdom Bacillati; phylum Actinomycetota; class Actinomycetes; order Mycobacteriales; family Nocardiaceae; genus Nocardia; species Nocardia sp. CA-135398. The sequence continues at coordinate 1,551,087 of NZ_CP192084.1, forward strand.
CATCCCGCTGACCAAGCTCTGCCGGGACAAATGCCACTACTGCACCTTCGTCACGGTGCCGGGCAAGTTGCGCGCCGAGGGCAAGGGCATGTTCCTCGAGCCCGACGAGGTGCTGGAGATCGCGCGGCGCGGCGCCGAGCTCGGCTGCAAGGAGGCCTTGTTCACCCTCGGTGACCGGCCCGAGGATCGCTGGCCGGAGGCCGCGCAGTGGCTCGACGAACGCGGTTACGACTCCACGCTGGACTACCTGCGCGCCGTCTCGATCATGGTGCTCGAGGAGACCGGTCTGTTGCCGCATCTGAATCCGGGCGTCATGAGCTGGGAGGAAATCTCGCGGCTCAAACCGGTGGCGCAGTCCATGGGAATGATGCTCGAGACCACCGCCACCCGCCTGTTCACCGAAAAGGGCAACTGCCACTACGGAAGTCCGGATAAGGATCCGGCGGTGCGGCTGCGCGCCATCACCGACGCCGGTCGGCTTTCGGTGCCCTACACCACCGGCATTCTGGTCGGCATCGGCGAAACGCTGACCGAGCGGGCCGAGTCGATCATGGCGATTCGCAAGCAGCACAAGGCGTTCGGGCATATTCAGGAAGTGATCATCCAGAACTTCCGCGCCAAGGACGACACCGCCATGCGCGATGTTCCCGACGCCGGTATGGAGGAGTTCCGGGCGACCATCGCGGTCACCCGATTGCTGCTCGGCCCCGACGTTCCGGTGCAGGCGCCACCGAATCTGGTGTCGCACGAGGAATGCCGGGCCCTGATCGATGCGGGCATCGATGACTGGGGCGGCGTCTCGCCGGTCACACCCGACCATGTGAATCCGGAGCGGCCCTGGCCGAACCTCGATACGCTGCGCGAGATCACCGAGGCCGCGGGCTATCAACTCGTCGAACGCACCTCGGCGCACCCGAAATACGTGCGCGCGGGCAACCCGTGGGTCGATCCGCGCATCGGCGCACACGTCGCCGCGCTCACCGATCCGAAAACCGGTCTGGCGAATCCGGATGCGATTCCGGTCGGCCTGCCCTGGCAGGAACCGGATGAGTCGTGGGAATCCGCGGGCCGCGTCGACCTCAATACCTCGATCGACACCGAGGGCCGAAATACCGAGAGCCGCAGCGATTCCGCGCTCGGCCAGGATGTCGTCGGCGCCTTCGGCGACTGGGACACCATTCGCGAACAGGCCCGTGACCTCGCCGTCGCGGCGCCCGAGCGACTCGATTCCGATGTGCTCGCCGCGCTGCGGGCCGCCGAAAACGATCCGGCCGGGCTCACCGACGCCGAATACCTCGCATTGGCAACGGCCGACGGTCCGGCACTGGACGCGGTGGCCGCACTCGCCGATCAACTGCGCCGCGACGTCAACGGCGACGATGTCACCTACGTGGTGAACCGGAATATCAACTTCACCAATATCTGCTACACCGGCTGCCGCTTCTGCGCGTTCGCCCAGCGCAAGGGCGATGCCGACGCCTTCACCCTGAGCATGGACGAGGTCGCCGACCGTGCATGGGAGGCGCACGTCGACGGCGCGACCGAAATCTGCATGCAGGGCGGCATCGACCCGGACCTCCCGGTCACCGGCTACGCCGATCTGGTGCGCGCGATCAAACAGCGGGTGCCGTCGATGCATGTGCACGCGTTCAGCCCGATGGAGATCGTGAACGGCGCATCCCGCGGCGGACAGAGCATCCGCGACTGGCTGGTCGCGCTGAAGGAAGCCGGACTGGACACGATCCCCGGTACGGCCGCGGAAATCCTCGACGACGAGGTGCGCTGGGTGCTCACCAAGGGCAAATTGCCCACCTCCGCCTGGGTCGAGGTGATCACCACCGCACATCAGGTGGGCGTGCGTTCGAGTTCCACGATGATGTACGGCCATGTCGACAATCCGAAGCACTGGGTCGGACATCTGCGGGTGCTGCGCGGAATCCAGGACGAGACAGGCGGTTTCACCGAATTCGTGCTGCTGCCGTTCGTGCATCAGAGCGCACCGCTGTACCTGGCCGGTGCAGCGCGACCGGGTCCGACCATTCGGGACAACCGCGCGGCGCACGCTCTCGCGCGGATCATGTTGCACGGCCGCATCGATAACATCCAGACCAGCTGGGTGAAACTCGGCACAGCGGGCACCCGCATGATGCTCAACGGCGGCGCCAACGATCTGGGGGGTACCTTGATGGAGGAGACCATCTCCCGGATGGCCGGATCGCAACACGGTTCCGCCAAGACCGTCGCGGAACTCGCCGAGATCGCCGAGGGCATCGGCCGTCCGGTGCGCGAACGGACCACTACTTATGGGGTACCACCACGGAAGATCTCCGCGGCGCTGCCACTGACGGTGGGCTAGTCGATACCAGATTCTCGGTTGTCGTGCTCGGAGTATTCGCAAAGGCGCGGATGCCAGGGATGTTTCATATCCAGCGAGCGGTATGCGGTACGAAGTTAGTTAGGGCAGGCTGACCGGGAGTAACCTGGGTTGCCGGGATAGTGTGACGCCGGGCGGAGTATCCCCGTGAGGACAGACTAGGAGAGCGGCAGTGCCGTACATCATCGCTGAACCGTGCGTTGACGTGAAGGACAAGGCATGCATCGAAGAGTGCCCCGTGGACTGCATCTACGAGGGTGGTCGCATGCTGTACATCCATCCCGACGAGTGCGTGGACTGTGGTGCATGTGAGCCGGTGTGCCCGGTGGAGGCGATCTTCTACGAAGACGACACCCCGGACCAGTGGAGTGGCTATGTGAACGCCAATGTCGACTTCTTCGACGAGCTGGGTTCGCCCGGCGGTGCGACGAAGGTCGGCAAGGTGGACTACGACCCGCCGTTCATCAAAGAGCTGCCGCCGATGGCGACCGAATGAGTAATAGGGACTGAGTGAGTTCTGCTGTGTCACCGCGTCGCCGGGTCAGCGCTCTGCTGCCCGATTTTCCCTGGGACACCATCGCGGCGGTGAAGGCCGAGGCCGCCGCGCATCCGGACGGGATCGTCGACCTTTCGGTCGGCACCCCGGTCGATCCGGTGGACCCGCTGATCCGGGCGGCGTTGAGTTCGGTCGCCGAGGTGCCCGGTTATCCGACCACGCACGGCAGGCCCGAACTTCGGGTCGCGGCGGTCGACGCGCTGAAGCGGCGCTACGGGATCACCGGACTCGATCCGGCCGCGGTGCTGCCGGTGATCGGCACCAAGGAACTGATCGCCGGGCTGCCGCGGCTGCTCGGCCTCGGTGCGGACGATCTGGTCGTCATCCCGGAGGTCGCCTACCCGACCTACGAGGTGGGTGCGCTGCTGGCCGGTGCCAAGGTGGCGCGAGCGGACGGGCTGACCCAGTTGGGTCCGCAATCGCCTGCCCTTATCTATGTGAACTCCCCGTCGAACCCGACGGGGAAGGTGCTCGGTGTCGAGCATCTGCGCAAGGTGGTGCAGTTCGCGCGTGAGCGCGGCGCGATCGTGGCCTCCGACGAGTGCTACCTCGGTCTGGCCTGGGAGGGGCGAGCCGTCTCCATCCTCGATCCGGAGGTATGCGACGGCGACCACACCGGCCTGCTCGCCGTGCACTCGCTGTCGAAGACCTCCAACCTGGCCAGCTACCGCGCCGGATTCGTGGCGGGCGATGCCGAACTCGTGGCCGAACTGCTCGAGGTGCGCAAGCACTCCGGCATGATGGTGCCGTTCCCGATCCAGGCGGCCATGACCGCCGCGCTCGGTGACGACGCGCACGAGGCATTGCAACGTGAGCGCTACCGTGCGCGTCGCGCGGTACTGCGAAAGGCCTTGCTGAACGCCGGTTTCCGCATCGATCACTCCGAAGCTGGCCTGTATCTGTGGTCCACCAGGGGCGAGCCGTGCCGCACCACCCTGAACTGGCTGGCCGAGCGCGGCATCCTCGCCGCACCGGGCGACTTCTACGGGCCGGGCGCGGGGGAGTACGTGCGCATCGCACTGACCGCATCCGACGAACGCATCGAGGCCGCGGCGAAACGCCTGAGCTGACACGTCCCGCGGTCGTCCCCGATGACCCGGTAACGGCGTTAGCCTTGGGGTATGGACGCTGTCACGGTAGTCCCTATCCCCAGCAACGAGCCGGTGCATTCCTACGCGCCGGGCAGTCCCGAGCGGGAACTGCTGATCACCGAGCTCACCGCGATCGCCGCCGAATCCGTCGATGTTCCGCTGGTTATCGGCGGCAAACACCGGCCCGGCATCGGGACTCGGCACGATATCGTCGCCCCGCACCGACATCGGCATGTGCTCGGTACCTATACCGACACCACGCATTCGGAAGCCCATGGCGCCATCGAGACCGCGATCGCGGCGGCGCCCGGCTGGCGCAATACGTCCTTCGACGAGCGGGCGGCCGTTTTCCTGCGCGCGGCGGATCTATTGGCCGGGCCGTGGCGGGAAACGGTTGCCGCCGCGACCATGCTCGGTCAATCCAAGACGGTCCAGCAGGCCGAAATCGATGCGCCGTGCGAATTGGTCGACTTCTGGCGGTTCAATGTGGCGTTTGCCCGCCAGATTCTGCAGCAGCAGCCGCAGTCGAGCGCCGGGGTGTGGAACCAGATGGATTACCGCCCGCTGGAGGGGTTCGTCTACGCGATCACGCCGTTCAATTTCACCGCCATCGCGGGCAATCTGCCGACCGCGCCCGCATTGATGGGCAATACCGTGGTGTGGAAGCCCTCGCCGACGCAGACGCTCGCGGCCTTCTACACGATGCGACTGCTGGAGGCGGCCGGACTCCCGCCGGGCGTCATCAATATGGTGACCGGCGACGGTGTCGAACTATCGGAGGTCGCGCTCGTCGATCCACGGCTGGCCGGTATTCATTTCACCGGCTCCACCAAGACATTTCAGTTCCTGTGGTCCCAGGTCGGTGCGAATATCGGCCGCTACCATTCGTATCCACGGTTGGTCGGCGAGACCGGCGGTAAGGACTTCATCGTCGCGCACCCGTCCGCGGATCCGGATGCGTTGCGTACCGCGCTGATTCGCGGCGCCTACGAATATCAGGGCCAGAAATGTTCGGCGGCTTCGCGCGCCTATATCGCACGCTCGGCATGGCGGACGATCGGTGACGACTTCCTGCAGCTGACCCGCGAACTGAGCTACGGCGATGTCACCGATCTGACGAATTTCGGTGGGGCACTGATCGATCGGCGCGCCTATGACAAGAATGCGGCCGCCATCGAACGCGCCAGGTCGGCGGGCATCGCCATTCCGGCGGGCGGCACATACGACGACAGCGAGGGCTGGTTCGTCCGGCCCACGGTACTGGTAGTGGACGATCCGCGCGACGATGCCTTCACCACCGAATATTTCGGTCCCATCCTCGCGGTGCACGTCTATGACGATGCCGAACCCGGCTCCTACCCGGCGATATTGGCCGAGGTGGAGTCGGCGGCACCCTACGCATTGACCGGTGCGATCTTCGCCCAGGACCGCAAGGCCGTCGAACAGGCCTCGGCCGCACTGCGATTCGCCGCGGGCAATTTCTACATCAACGACAAACCGACCGGCGCGGTCGTCGGTCAGCAGCCCTTCGGCGGCGCGCGCGCCTCGGGCACCGATGATAAGGCGGGTTCGCCGCTGAACCTGCTGCGCTGGGTCGCGCCTCGCACGATCAAGGAGACCTTCGTGCCGCCGGGTGATCATCGGTATCCGCACATGGGGTCGGAATGAATCCACTGCGGCCGGTCATACTCGCGGCCTCCACCTCACCGCGGATGAAGCGCATCATCACCGGTACGCCGGTGACCGCGGCGATCGTCCGGCGTTTCGTGGCCGGTGAGGGCCGCGACGAGTTGATTCCGGTGGTGCGGGGGCTGCTCGCGAGCCGTCGACTGATCAGCGTCGACTTCCTCGGGGAGAACACCACCGACCGGGCACAAGCCGATGCCACGGTTGCCGAATACCTTTCGCTGATCAACGATCTGGCGGCATTGAACGGTTTCCGAGATACCGCGGCGCGCACCGAGGTGTCGGTGAAACTGTCCGCTCTCGGGCAGGCACTGCCCGCGGACGGCCCGGCCATCGCCACCGAGAACCTGCGCATTCTGTGCACCAAGGCGGCCGAGGCCGGTGTGTGGGTCACCGTAGACGCGGAGGAGCACACCACCACCGAGGCCACGCTGGCCACGGTTCGCGAATTGCGCGCCGAATTCCCTTGGCTAGGTGCGGTATTGCAGGCGTATCTGCGTCGCACCGAGACGGACTGTCGCGAGCTGTCCGGTCCCGGATCCCGAATCCGCTTGTGCAAGGGCGCGTATCGGGAACCGCGTACCGTCGCCTATCAGCGCTCCGCCGAGGTGACCGATTCCTACCTGCGCTGTCTGGAGATCCTGATGCGTGGTGACGGCTATCCGATGGTGGCGACCCACGATCCGGTGCTCGTTCTCGCCGCCGAACAGCTGGCCGCCGAAACCAGCCGTGGCCCAGAACGATTCGAGCACCAGATGCTCTACGGGATCCGCGATCCCGAGCAATTGCGGCTGGCCGCCGCGGGCAATGCGATGCGGGTCTATGTGCCATATGGCGGCCAGTGGTACGGCTACCTGACCCGCCGCCTCGCCGAACGTCCGGCCAACCTCACATTCTTTCTGCGCGCGCTGGTCAGCAAGTCATAGGGGGATGGCAGCCGGCGGGGTGGGTGAACTCAGACGAGCGGCTTGCCGAGACGATGCCGCCTGCGCATATCCCACAGGCACAGGTTCATCGGAAAGAGCCTGGCGGGCTTGGGAAGTATGCGGTGCACGGCGCCGATCGCACGCAGCAATCGGTTGGCGAAGCGCTCCTGACGTTCGCTCCAATCCATGCGCATCTCCGCACGCAGGTGCGCCGGCAGCAGACTGGTCACCAGGAACCGCTGCAGCGGGCCGAATATGCGCAACGGCCAGGCGACCATCTTCAGATCGATGAGATCGTTGAAGTAGGCGCGGGTGCGGGCATCGACGGTTTTGGTCGCGAGAGTGGCGTTCCAATACTCCTGGAAGGCCTTTCGGTCGCGGGGCCACATTTCCGGTCGCATTTGCAGGGTGGTGCCGAGCCGAGCGGCGTACTGGTAGAGCACATCCGCGGTGTCCTCGTCCATCGGCCCGTGCAGTCGCTCCTCCAGATCGACAAGGCCCCAATACAAACAGGCGGCGACCCACAATTGCAGCTTCGGGTCGAAGGCGTTGTATTTGACCGCGGCGCCCGGCTTCGAATGCACCGCCCGATGTGAGCCGTTGACGGCCTCGCGATAGTTCGCACGATCCTCTTCGGTGCCCATCAGCGCCACCGCGAGATAGGTCAGTGTGGTGCGCGTCCGCTTCCACGGGTGCACGTCGATGCGGCCGGATTCGACCGTGCTCTCCATGACGCCATAGGCGACCGGCCGCAGGCTGAGCTGCATGATGACATTGGCCGTCCCGCCGAGGAAGGCCGCGACACCGCTCCAGAATTCGTCCATCGCGAAGTTGTCGACGGTGCCGTAGCGGCAGGTCGGTCCGGGATCGGGCGGTTCCACGGGTAGCGGCAAGGTCATCATTGGCCTCGTCTTTCAGGGGGTTGATCAGCGGCAATCGAAAGGTGATGAGAAGAATTGGTATTTACCTTCTCATCACCTCGAAAGCGTGTCAAACGGTCCCCTTATACGAGCGGTTTACCCAGTCGGATGCGTCGGCGAACGTCGAACATATAGGCGTTCAACGGGAACATTCGCACCGGCTTCGGCATTCGGGTGTGCACCGCCGAAATCATTCGCAGCAGCCGATCGAAGCGCCGCTGATCGCGCTGGGACCAGCCCATTCGCATCTCATTGCGCAAATGCTGTGGCAGCAGGCCGGTTACCACGAAGCGCTGCAGCCGGGCGAAGACGAATCGAATGGGACGCGGCATCATCTTCAGATCGATGAGGCCGTCGAAGTAGTCGCGCAGGGCGGGTTCGATACCGCGCTTCGGCAGGTTCTCGTCCCAATACCGTTGGAACTCGGCACGATTGGCGGGCCACATCTCCGGCCGCATCTGCAAGGTGGTGCCGAGTCGAGCGCAATAGTGGTAAAAGTCCTCGGCCACATCGGGATTCATCGGGCCGTGCATACGGGAGTACAGATCGTCGATGCCCCAGTAGAGACAGGCGGCCACCCAGAGTTGCAGTGTGGGGTCGAAGGCGTTGTATTTCACCGGGCTGGTCGAGGTCGAGCGGACCGGCCGGTGCGACGTGTTCACCGCGTCCCGATACAGCGCGCGCTCTTCGTCCGAGCCCATCAGTGCGACCGCGAGATAGCTCAGGGTGGTGCGCAATCGTTTGATCGGGTGCAGCGTGACCTTGCCGCTGTCGACGGTGCTCTCCAGCACGCCGCGCCCGACGGGACGCAGGCTCAGCTGCATGATCACATTGGCGGCGCCGCCAAGGAAGGCGGCGATTCCGTCGATGTACTCCTCGACGGTCTCCGGGGTGATGGGGTCGACGGTAGTGGGGCCGACGTGATCGGAAAGGTAATCGGCACTGCGGAGTGGTTCGGTCATCGTTGACCTCGCCTTTCTGTGGCCGCTCGCAACACGGGCGACTGATGAGAGGATTCTATATAAACCTTCTCATTGCCTCGCAGTGGTGTCAATCACGTTTTCGGGGACGTTCGTCGGCGGCGCGACCTGATGGCATGCGATGCTAGCGGTGTCATCGTGTCATCGGAGCGGAATAGGGGTGGCTGTTATGGCGACGCTGACCAGACTGCTGGCGCTGGTGCGCAGCACCGGTCCGGAAGACCGCAACCAGACCCGGGTGCTGGATGCCGCTCTGCTGGCGTTCCTGGACTTCGGTGTCAAGCGGACCAGCATGGTGGAGGTCGCGCGGCGCTGTGGGCTGTCGCTGGCCACGCTCTATCGGCGTTTCGCGAGCAAATCCGATCTGATCCAGGCCGTCGGCATGCGGCAGGCGCGGCAATTCGTCGAGGAGGTGGATGCGGCGCAGCAGCGGCAGGTCGATCGCGATGCCGGTGCCGAGGAACAGATCGTGGAGCTGTTCGTCGCGTTCCTGAACGGACTGCGCGGAAATAAGCTGCTCGAGCGGTTGTTGAAGACCGAGCCGGAGATCGTGCTGCCGTATCTCACGGTCAAGGGTGCGCCGGTGCTCGAGCTCGGCCGCGACTATCTGGCGGAATTCATTACCCGGTTGCAGGGGGAGGGCAAGTTGCCCGAATACGATCCGGAGCCGGTCGCCGAGATGATCGCTCGGACGGCGCTGTCCTTGGCGCTGACTCCGCAGACGGTGCTTCCGCTCGACGACGACGCCGCGATCCGCAAGTTCGCGCGCGAGCATGTGGTCGTCTCGTTCCGGCTCTAGCCGATCACACCAGGCGCAGGCCGAACCGCCTGCGGATGCGCATATCCCACAGGTAGGAATTGATCGGAAACAACCTGGCCTGCTTCGGTATTCGGGCGGTGATCGTGCCGGCGGTATGCAGGATTCTGGCGAGTCGCCGATCATCCTTTTCACTCCAGGTCATGCCCATCTGGTCGCGCAGATGCTCGGGCAGCAGACCGGTGACCACGAAGCGGTGGAAGCGGGCGAACGGTAAGCGTGCGGGGCGCGGGAGCATCTTCAGATCGATCAGATCGTTGAAGTAGTCGCGGATCGGCGGATCGATGCTGGTCTTCGCGAGGTGTTCGGTCCAGTACTCGTCGAAGGCGACGCGGTCGGCGGGCCACATTTTCGGATGCATTTGCAGTGTGGTGCCGAGTCGAGACCCGTAGTGGTAGAAGGCTTCCGCGTCGGCCTCGTTCATCGGGCCGTGCATGCGCTGGTAGAGATCGCGGGCGCCCCAATAGAGGCAGGCGGCCACCCACAGCTGCAGTTCGGGATCGAAGGCGTTGTACTTCACCGGACTCGCCGCGGTCGATTTGACCGGGCGATGCGACACGTTGACGGCATCGCGATAAGCCTCGCGCTCATCGTCGGTACCGAGCAGGGCGACCGAGAGATAAGTCATGGTGGTGCGCAGCCGCTTGACCGGATGCAGCATGACCTTGCCGCTGTCGACGGTGCTCTCCAGCACGCCGTAGCCGACCGGCAGCGTGCTGAGCTGCATGATGACATTCGCCGTTCCGCCGAAGAATGCGGCGACACCATCGAGGTACCGCTCGATATCGAAGGTGGCCTCGGCGGGTGTGGACGCGGGTTTGCGAAACGGGCTGGTCATCGGGCGACCCCGTTCTCATCGTTGAGAAGGAATTGCTTAGACGTTCTCACCGTCTCAGGGGTGTGTCAACCGTCACGTTGTCGTCGAGGGGGAGCGTGCTGGCGCGGTGTGCTGCCGAAGTAGCGTGAACGAATGTCATTCGGTCCGCCGCTGCTGCTTCGATCGCTCGACCCGCTCGCCGTTGCCGGGGGAGCGGACATACCGGATGCCGTCACCATCGACGGGGTGACGTTGTCGCGCAGTGATTTGCTCGGCGCGGCCACGTCGGTGGCCGAGCGTATCGCGCGCGCCGATCGCGTTGCGGTACTGGCGCGACCCACCGTGACGACAGTGCTCGCGGTGGTCGGTTGTCTGATCGCCGGTGTCACGGTGGTGCCGGTGCCGCCGGATTCGGGGACCGCCGAGCTGGCGCATATCCTGGCCGACTCAGGTGCGCAGGCGTGGTTGGGGACGGCGCCGGAGGGGACGGATCTGCCGGTGGTTCCGGTGCGCGTGCACGCGCGCTCCTGGCATACCTATCCCGAACCCGACCCCGCCACACCGGCATTCGTGCTGTACACCTCGGGAACGACCGGCCTGCCCAAGGGGGGCGTGCTCAATCGCGGTGCCATCGCCGCCGGGCTGGACGCACTCGCCGACGCATGGGCCTGGACATCGAATGACGTTCTGGTGCACGGTCTTCCGCTGTTCCACGTGCATGGGCTGATCCTCGGCCTGCTCGGGCCGTTGCGGGTGGGCAGCCCGCTGATCCACACCGGTAAGCCGACACCGCGGGCCTATGCCGACGCGCCAGGCACGCTGTATTTCGGAGTGCCGACCGTGTGGTCGCGCGTGGTCGAAGATCCTGATGCGGCAAGGAAATTGGCCGATGCGCGGCTGCTCGTCTCGGGTAGTGCGCCGCTGCCGGTGCCGGTGTTCGAGCGGCTGCGCGAACTCACCGGACACGCGCCGATCGAGCGGTACGGGATGAGCGAAACGATGATCACACTGTCCACCCGCTTCGATGGGGAACGCCGTCCCGGATGGGTCGGCACGCCCGTCGCGGGTGTCGAGACCCGGCTCCGGGACGAGGCGGGTGCGGATGTTCCGCACGATGGGGAGAGCATCGGTGGGCTGCAGGTTCGCGGCCCGATGCTGTTCGACGGCTACCGCAACCGGGCCGAGGCGACCGCCGAATGCTGGACCGAGGACGGCTGGTTCAAGACGGGTGATGTGGCGGCCATCGATGCCGACGGTTTCCACCGCATTGTGGGCCGGGAATCGGTCGATCTGATCAAGTCCGGTGGTTATCGCATCGGTGCGGGCGAAGTCGAGACCGTGCTGCTCGGACATCCGGATGTGGCCGAGGTCGCGGTAGTCGGCCTCCCCGATGCCGATCTCGGGCAGCGGATCGTCGCGTACGTCGTATTGCGCGGTGCCGCACCGGATTCCATCGAGAAGGTGCTCATCGAGTATGTGGCCGAACAGCTTTCGGTGCACAAGCGTCCGCGCGAGGTCCGTGTGGTGGATTCGCTGCCGCGCAATGCCATGGGGAAGGTGCAGAAGAAGCTGCTCGGCTGAACGACTTGACCTCTACTTCAGTTCAGGTTCTACGGTCGCCGGTATGAGCGCAGCACTGACACCCGAACAGATCGACTACCTGACCACCCAACGCCTGGGCCGACTGGCGACCGTACGCCCCGACGGCTCACCCCAGAACAGCCCGGTCGGCTTCCACTACAACGCCGAACTCGGCACCATCGATATCGCGGGCTGGAATATGGGCAAGTCCTGGAAATTCCGCAATATCGCCACCAACAACCGCATCGCCTTCGTCGTCGACGACGTCGCCTCGGTCCAGCCCTGGCGCGTCCGCTGCCTCGAAATCCGCGGCACCGCAGAACAATTGACCGACGTGGAGCCCTACATCTCCGGCGTCTCCCGAGAGATGATCCGCATCCACCCGACCCGGGTGATCGCCTTCGGCCTAGAGGCTGGCGTCACCCACGGGTGAGGCTCAGTCGTTGGCGTGCAGGTCGGCGTTGAGTTCGATGCCGGTGCCCTTGCGGTGCACGACCTCGACGGCGCCGGTGGTGGAGTTGCGGCGGAACAGCAGGTTGTTCTGGCCGCTGAGCTCGGCGGCCTTGACCACGGTGCCGTCGGGGGTGGTGACCTTGGTGCCCGCGGTGAGGTACAGCCCCGCCTCCAGGACGCAGTCGTCGCCGAACGGGATGCCGAGTCCGGAGTTGGCGCCGAGCAGGGAGCGCTCACCGATGGAGATGATGGTGGTGCCGCCGCCGGACAGGGTGCCCATGGTGGAGGCGCCGCCGCCGATATCGGAGCCGTCGCCGACCACGACGCCCGCGGAGATGCGGCCCTCGACCATGGAGGCGCCGAGGGTGCCCGCGTTGAAGTTCACGAAGCCCTCGTGCATGACGGTGGTGCCGGAGGCCAGATGCGCGCCGAGACGGACCCGATCGGCGTCACCGATGCGCACGCCCGACGGCACGACGTAATCGACCATCCGCGGGAACTTGTCGATGCTGTACACGGTGACCGGGCCGCGCGCACGCAGCTTGGCGCGCGTCGCCTCGAAACCCTCCACCGCGGCCGGACCGTGGTTGGTCCACACCACATTGCTGAGCAAGCCGAACTGCCCGTCCAGGCTCACCTCGTGCGGCTTGACCAGCCGGTGCGAGAGCAGGTGCAGCCGCAGGTACACATCGTGGGCGTCCACCGGAGCAGCCGACAGATCGGCGATCGTGGTTTGCACCGCGATCACATCGACCCCGCGTGCCTCGTCGAATCCGAGCAGCGCCGCGTACTCCGCGGGCGCCTCGTCCAGGCGCTTCGTGCCGGTGTCACCGAAAGCGCCCAACTCGGGATTCGGGTACCACGTATCCAATACGGTCCCGTCCGCGGTCACATTGGCGATACCGACTGCTGCTGCTCCCTGAATGCTCACGTCATCAGAGGTTACCCACCCATCCGCTCGCGTGGTGAGCCACGTCGACGTGGGCCCGCGGACTCGCCTGGCAAACCCTCGCGGTCGAACGGCGCTGCCAAGTCACGGACCCGGCGAGGCTGGCGGTCGGCGGTTCGAGGGGCTGCGCCCGCGCCGGATGTCGATGCGCAGTGGAAGCACATGCCGGTGCATATCGGCCACCCGCATCGCCGCAATGGCGATGGAGCCGCTCGGGGAGAATTATCGCGGTCGTAGGCTGGCAGCCGTGACCCTCGACTTGCGCGCCGACCCCATCTCACTGACCGCAGCCCTCGTCGACATCCCCAGCGTCTCCCGCGACGAGGCGGTCATTGCCGACCTGGTCGAGCGCGCACTGCGTGAGCAGACCACCGGGTTCGAGGTGCTGCGGCACGGGAATGTGGTGCTCGCCCGCACCGATCTGGGGCGGCCCACTCGGGTCATCCTGGCCGGTCATTTGGATACCGTGCCCATCGCCGACAATGTGCCGAGCACCTTTGTGGACGAGGCGGGGGAGCGCCAGCTCTACGGCTGCGGCACCGTCGATATGAAATCCGGTGACGCGGTCTTCCTGCATCTGGCCGCGACCGTCGCCGAACCGGTGCACGATCTGACGCTGATCTTCTACGACTGCGAGGAGATTTCCGCGAAGTACAACGGCCTCAACCACATCGAGCGCGACCTCCCGGATTGGCTCGTCGGTGATCTGGCCATCCTCGGCGAACCATCCGGCGGTGTCATCGAGGCGGGTTGCCAGGGCACCCTGCGCGCCCGGCTCACCACCAAGGGCGTGCGGGCGCATTCGGCGCGATCCTGGAAGGGCGACAATGCGATTCATCGGTTGGCCCCGGTGCTGCAGCGCCTCGCCGACTACAAGGCCCGCGATGTCGATATCGATGGCTGTGTCTATCGCGAGGGCCTGTCCGCGGTCCGCATAGGCGGTGGCGTCGCGGGCAATGTGATTCCGGACGAAGCCGAGGTCGAGGTGAACTTCCGCTTCGCTCCCGATCGCTCCGTCGCGCAGGCCACCGAGCATGTGCGCGAGGTATTCGACGGACTCGAACTCGATTTCGAGCTCACCGACGCCGCCGCCGGCGCACTGCCCGGCCTGTCCGCCCCCGCCGCCAAGGATCTGATCACCGTCGTCGGCGCCGACAGTGTGCGCGCCAAATACGGCTGGACCGATGTCGCGCGCTTCGCCGCCCGCGGCATCCCGGCGGTGAACTTCGGGCCCGGCGACCCCAATCTCGCCCACAAGCGCGACGAACACGTCCCGGTCGCCCAGATCACCGAAGTCGCCGCGACCCTGCGCACCTACCTGACCGAGCGAGGCTCCGATTCCGCCGAACCGTCCCGCTGATTTCGTAAGTACATGGGTAACTCGTCGGGGCCGGGCTAACTTCTCCCACAGCCCTACCGCCGCCCGCCAACATCACAGCTGTCGCGACTGAGTCTGGCGCCTTAAAGGCTCGGAGAGGCGGGGGAGCCGCCTAAAGGCTCGGAGAGGCGGACTAGCGTGGGCGCCATGTCCACCGAAGCCGCCGATAACGAGGTCGCAAGCACGCCGAAGTCGACCCCCAAATTCCGCGGACCGATCATGTTCCGCCGCGACCGCAAACCTGGCGGCACCGCCGACCAGAACCTATTGGACCGGCACGGACCAAGCGATTGGGTGCACACCGATCCGTGGCGGGTGCTGCGCATCCAGGCCGAATTCGTCGAGGGCTTCGGCGCGCTCGCGGAACTGCCGCGCGCGGTCACCGTCTTCGGCTCGGCCCGCACCCCGGCGGGGCACCCGGAGTATCACGCCGCCATGGCCATCGGCGGCGCGCTGGCACAGGCCGGATTCGCGGTGATCACCGGCGGCGGCCCCGGCGTGATGGAGGCCGCGAACCGGGGCACCTCAGAGGCGGGCGGGTACTCGATCGGGCTCGGCATCGAGTTGCCGTTCGAGCAGAGCCTCAACGAATGGGTCGACCTGGGCATCAACTTCCGCTACTTCTTCGCGCGCAAGACCATGTTCGTGAAGTACTCGCAGGCATTCATCTGCCTGCCGGGCGGATTCGGCACCCTGGACGAGCTGTTCGAGGCGCTCACCCTGGTGCAGACCCACAAGATCACCCGCTTCCCGATCATCCTGTTCGGCAGCAAGTACTGGGCCGGACTCGTCGACTGGCTGCGCGATTCACTCGGCGGCTCGGGCAAAATCTCACCCGGCGACCTCGGCCTGCTGCATGTGACCGACAGCGTCGAGGAGGTCGTGCAGATCATCCTGGCCACCGCGGACGGCGCGACCGACACCGATGCGCTCGGGACGGAGGACCAGTGGTGAGCAACGGCGGATATGCGGTCTGCGTCTACTGCTCGGCCAGCACCGCCGATCCGGCGATGCTCGCCCTGGCCGCCCGGGTCGGGACCGAGATCGCTAGGCGCGGTTGGCAATTGGTTTCCGGCGGCGGTCACGTCTCGATGATGGGCGCGGTCGCCACCGGCGCTCGCGCGGGCGGTGCGCACACCGTCGGTGTGATCCCGAAACACCTGGTGCACCAGGAAGTAGCCGATGTCGATGCCGACGAGCTGATCGTCACCGACACCATGCGCCAGCGCAAACAGGTCATGGAGGATCGCGCCGACGCCTTCCTCACCCTGCCCGGCGGCATCGGCACGCTGGAGGAATTCTTCGAAACCTGGACCGGCGGTTATCTGGGCCAACACGGCAAGCCGGTGGTTGTGCTCGATCCCAATGGTTTCTATCGAGGTCTATTCGACTGGCTGGACCAACTCTACGATCGGAAGTTCGTGTCCCAGTCGGCCATGGCCCGGATCACCGTGGTCGACGATCTGTCCGCGGCCTTCGCGGCACTGAAGCCGGTGCAGGCATCCGAGGTGACGCGGGAGCCGGGCACCATTCTCGACGAGGAGAACTGACGCATTGAGCACCTCCGCCCAACCGAAGGTCAGCCTGTTCGATATCGCGAAGCGGTTGCCGCTCATGGCATTGGACGCACCGTCCATGCTGCGCGGCGCGCTCGGCATGCTGGTGCGGCCGGATGACAAATCCTCGGTCGGCCTGTACTTCCAACGCAACGCGCACCGGCATCCGGACCGGCCGTTTCTGAGGTACGAGGGCGAAACCTTCAGCTACGGTGCGGCCAACGCACAGGTGAACCGGTACGCGCGGGTGCTGGCCGATCGCGGCGTGCGGCGCGGTGACGTGGTCGGCGTGCTGATGACCAACCGTCCGGAAACCCTCTTCGTGGTGCTGGCCACCGTGAAACTCGGTGCGACGGTCGGCCTGCTGAACCACCACCAGCGCGACCAGGTGCTCGCGCACAGCTTCGGATTGCTCGACAGCGTACTCAATGTGGTCGGCGAGGAATGCCGGGCGGCACTGGACTCCCTCGCCGAACCCCTTGCCAATGTGCTGTTTTCGCAGGATCTGCACATGGCGGCCGAGGACGCCGACCCGGCCGATCCGCCGAGCTGCGCGCAGGTCACCGCGAAGGAACGCGCCTTCCTGATCTTCACCTCCGGCACCACCGGCCTGCCCAAGGCCAGCGTGATGACCCATCTGCGCTGGACCAAGAGCATGTCCGGACTCGGCGGACTCGGAATTCGCCTGCGCGGCAATGACACTCTGTACTGCTGCCTACCGCTCTACCACAACAACGCGTTGACCGTCGCGCTGTCCTCGGTGCTGGCCGCGGGCGGCACCTTCGCGCTCGGCAGGCAATTCTCCGCCTCCCGGTTCTGGGACGAGATCATCCGGGAACAGGCGACCGCCTTCATCTACATCGGTGAACTCTGCCGCTACCTGGTCAATCAGCCGGTCAAGCCGACCGATCGGCAGCACCGGGTCCGGCTCGCTGTCGGCAATGGCCTGCGGCCGGAGCTGTGGGATGAGTTCAAGAGCCGCTTCGGCATCGGCCGGATCGTCGAATTCTATGGCGCCAGCGAGGTGAATATCGCCTTCGTCAATGCCTTCGGGGTCGATCGCACCGCGGGCTTCGGGCCATTGCCCTATGCCATCGTCGAATACGATGATGCGACCGGAAAGGCCAAGCGCGACAAGGACGGTCGGCTGCGCCGGGTGCCGGGCGGCGGGGTCGGCCTGCTGCTGGCAAAGGTCACCGATCGCTCGCCCGCCGACGGCTATACCGATAGGGCCGCCTCCGAGGCGAAGCTGGTCCGCGACGGTTTCGACGACGGCGATGTCTGGTTCGATACCGGCGATCTGGTGCGTGATCAGGGTTGGCACCACATCGCTTTCGTCGATCGGCTCGGCGATACCTTCCGCTGGAAGGGCGAGAATGTCGCCACCACCGAGGTGGAGGGTGTGCTCGCCGGGTCCGACGCGATCTCGCAGGCGGTCGTGTTCGGGGTGGATATCCCCGGCACCGACGGCAAGGCGGGCATGGCGGCGGTGACGCTGCACCCGGACGCCGAATTCGACGGTCGCGCGCTCGCCGAACTGGCCTACTCCCGGTTGCCCGGTTATGCCGTCCCGCTGTTAATCCGGGTCGTCGCCGAACTCGAGCAGACCTCGACCTTCAAGAGCCGCAAGGTCGAACTCCGCAAGCAGGGCTACGCACCCGACGCGGATAGCCAGCTGTATGTGCTCGCCGGTCGCGCCGACGGCTATGTCCCGGCTTATGACGAATACGTCGCCGACGTGTCCGCGGCCCGCGCACCCAAGAACTAGCGCCGATCGAACCGCGGCGCTTTGGGCGCACTCGACCAGTTCCCCAGGTGCTGGCGAAATCCGTTGTTGCGCGTCCCAAGAATGGACCGTCCACCACCCGTTCGCCGGGGGCGTGTTACAGGACTAGGTACAGTCGGGGCATGTTCAGCCCCACCGTAGCGCCGCTTCCCACCTTGTGCGGCAAGCCGGTGGCGACCGATCGGGCGCTGGTAATGGCCATCGTCAACCGCACCCCCGACTCCTTCTACGACAAGGGGGCTACCTTCACCGACGCGGCCGCCATGGACGCGGTCGCGCGCGCGGTCGACGAGGGCACCGATCTGGTCGATATCGGCGGGGTGAAGGCGGGCCCGGGCACCGTGGTCGATGCGGCGGAAGAGGCTCGCCGGGTGGTCCCGTTCGTGGCGGCGATCCGAGAGAAGTATCCGGAGCTACTGATCAGCATCGATACCTGGCGCGCCGACGTCGCCGATGCCGCGGTGACCGCGGGCGCGGACTTGATCAATGACACCTGGGCGGGCGCCGATCCGGATCTGGTGCATGTGGCCTCCGATCGCGGGGTCGGCATCGTATGCAGTCATACCGGCGGGGCCGTCCCGCGCACCCGTCCGCATCGGGTGCGCTATGCCGACGTGGTGGCAGAAGTAACGCAAACCCTGTCGCGTGCCGCAGAAGATGCGGTCGCGGCCGGGGTTCGCAAGGATTCGATTCTGATCGATCCGACCCATGATTTCGGCAAGAACACTTACCACGGGCTCGAGTTGTTGCGGGGAGTAGACGTTCTTGTAAATACCGGATGGCCAGTCTTGATGGCGCTCAGCAACAAGGATTTTATCGGGGAGACTTTAGGTGTCGGTCTATCCGAACGGTTGGAGGGCACATTGGCAGCAACAGCATGGTCGGCGGCCGCCGGCGCCCGAGTCTTCCGAGTGCACGAGGTCGCCGAAACCCGGCGCGTCGTGGACATGATCGCCGCGATACAGGGCATCCGGCCCCCCGCACGAACTCTGCGAGGTCTGGTATGAATTTCCATCACCACGACAGCCCGCTCTGGGCGACGACGAATACCTGGGATACCCCGGACTGGACGGTCGAGGAACTGATCGCCGCCAAGCGTGGCCGCACCGTTTCGGTGGTGCTGCCCGCGCTGAACGAAGAGAACACCGTCGCCGATGTGGTGGCCAGCATTCGACCGCTGCTCGGCACCCTGGTCGACGAGCTGATCGTGCTCGATTCCGGATCGACGGATGCGACCGCCGAACGCGCGTTGGCCGCGGGCGCCGAGGTGATCAGTCGGGAACAGGCCGTTCCCGAACTCGATCCGATGCCGGGCAAGGGCGAGGTGCTGTGGCGGTCGCTGGCGGTGACCAGCGGCGATGTCATCGCCTTCGTCGATTCCGATCTCATCGACCCGGATCCGGCCTTCGTGCCGAAACTGCTCGGCCCGCTGCTGCTCGTAGACGATATGCATCTGGTGAAGGCCTACTACCGCAGGCCGCTGCGGCAGGCCGGTGCCGTCGACGCGCACGGCGGCGGTCGCGTCACCGAACTCGTGGCCCGTCCGCTGCTCGCCGCATTGCGTCCGGAACTGTCGCAGGTGCTGCAGCCGCTCGGCGGCGAATACGCGGGCACCCGCGAGCTGCTCACCTCGGTACCGTTCGCCCCCGGCTACGGCGTGGAGATCGGCCTGCTCCTCGACACCTACGACCGTCTCGGCCTATCCGCGATCGGCCAGGTGAACCTGGGTGTACGCACCCACCGCAACCGACCCCTCGCCGACCTCGGCGTAATGAGCCGCCAGATCCTCGGCACCGTCCTCGGCCGCAGCGGTGTCCAGGATTCCGGTGCCGCCCTGACCCAGTTCCCACTGATCGGCGATGCCTTCACCGCGCACAGCACGGAAGTCTCACTCGCCGACCGCCCGCCGATGAACACACTGCGCCCGGCCTGGGCCGCGGCCTGACACAACCACGACGAACCCCGGGGTGCTCCTTGGTTTCTAGGGGTCGTCGCAACACCTAGGCCGTGAGTAGATCACGTAAGCGCTCGGCTGGGGTATCCCAGTCGAGCGTTTTGCGTGGGCGGCCGTTGAGTTCCTCCGCGTGAACCCAAGCTCCGAGCGCCCGGGTTCAACCGTTGCGATGCTGCTCAGTCTTGGGATGTTGTGCGCCGCAGCGGGTCTCAGCGGTCAGCACGGTTGGTGGCGAGGCAGGGTTGTGCTGCCGTTGTGGTGCCGTGTGGTTGTGGGATGTTGTGCGCCACAGCGGGTCTCAGCGGTCAGCACGGTTGGTGGCGAGGCAGGGTTGTGCTGCCGTTGTGGTGCCGTGTGGTTGTGGGATGTTGTGCGCCACAGCGGGTCTCAGCGGTCAGCACGGTTGGTGGCGAGGCAGGGTTGTGCTGCCGTTGTGGTGACGCGGGGTTGTGGGATGTCGTGCGCAGCAGTGGGTCTCGGCGGTCAGCGTGGTAGGTGGCGAGGCAGGGTTGTGCTGCCGTTGTGGTGACGTGTGGTCGTGGGATGTCGTGCGCCGCAGCGGGTCTCAGCGGTCGTGCGGTAGGTGGCGAGGCAGGGTTGTGCTGCCGTTGTGGTGACGCGTGGTCGTGGGATGTCGTGCGCAGCAGTCGTTCTCGGCCGTCGGCCGCTATGCCGTTGCGGTGATGCGCCCTCGTGAAATGTCTGCGCAGCAGTGGGTCTCGGCCGTCCAGCGCGGTAGGTGGCAAGGCAGGGTTGCGATGCTGACCGCGCTGCGGGGTAGCAGTCTGTTAGTTGCCGCCGAGATGTGTTGGCGGGCATGGTTTTTCTTCTACTCTTCGGCGGCGCCCCGCAGGTTGGCGAGCCAGGCTTCCAGACCGGCGCCGAGGAAGTGGGTGGAGGTCGGTACGTCCGCTTCGACTTGGGCTCCGTTCCAGTTCTCCTCGGTGCGCACGAGGACGCCGTCGTCCGTCGGGGTGAAAGTCCAGACATGGATGCCGCCGTCGATGCCCATGCCGTCACCGATTGCCGGGCCGGTCCAGCGGATGCACCGGCCGGGTTGCAGCTGCTGGACGGTAGAAGTGATGGTCAGGGTGGTCGCGGGGGTTGTGGCGGTGGCGGGGACGGGAGTGGTCCACCGGAACTGCGAACCAGCCTGAAATGGCCCCGAGTCGAGGCGCTTCACGCTGGTGACGGGCTGCTGCCAAGTCGGCCAGCGTTCCACATCGGTCTGCAGGTTCCAGATGGTGTCCAGTGGCGCCTTGATCAGGGCCTCGGTCCGGTAGTGGATCGGCGCGGCCGGATCGATGCCCTCCCCGTCGCAGGTCAGTGGTGTCGCGTCCGCGATGGGTCCGTCGGCGAGGGCCGGTGTGGCAGTGGTGCCGAGGATTGCGGCGGTCAGCGCGATCCCGATCAGAGCGGCCCGCCCGCTGCGACGGCCGACGGACTTCGGTGTGTTGAACGGGCGAGTGTCAGTCATGGTTCTGCTCCTCATTGATGGCCGACCCGAAGATCGATGGTTATTCCTTCTTGCGTTGGTTAGAACCTATAACATTCCAGCTGTGAGATGCAAGAGCAAAAGTGATAGCCTCTAACGAAAATGGCGGAGGAGTTGCGCATGACCGAAACCGGCGCGAAGAGTCCACGGGAGCGCTATCGAGTGCAGATGCGGGCGGAGATCAAGCAGTGCGCCTGGGAGCAGATCGCTACGGCGGGCGCATCCGCACTGTCGCTCAACGCGATCGCCAAACAGGTCGGTGTGAGCGGCCCCGCCCTCTATCGGTACTTCGCCAGCCGTGACGACTTGATCACCGAACTCATTCGCGACGCCTACCGCGGCCTCGCCGACACCCTGCGCGCGGCTCGAGACTCGGGTGCCGACGTCGCCGGACTGGCCTTCGCGCTACGGGAGTGGGCCGCGGTCGACCCTCAGCGATACTTCCTCATCTACGGCACACCCATTCCCGGCTACCACGCCCCCGACGACACCACCGAGATCTCGAACGAAATCATGACGATGCTGATCGAGGCATTCTCCGCGCTGCCCGCCGACAGGCCGACGACACCGTTCGACGCCCACCTCGAACACCATCGCCGATGGGCCGCCGACCGCTCGATACCAGCCACCACCCTGCACCGCGCAATATCTTTCTGGACCCGACTCCACGGTGTCCTCTCGCTCGAGCTCGCGGGCCACTTCACCGGAATGGAGTTCGACCCCGCGCTGCTGTTCGCCGACGAGCTGAATACCCTCCGCTAACCGCACCCCTGGCTTGCTGAGCGGCGAATCTCGTCCGCAAGCTGGCGAGTCGTAGCGGGTCACCCGCGCCCGGGAGAATCGGGACGACCGCGAGATGCATCTCGTCTACCAGACCGGCCCGCAGGAACTGGCGGATCGCCGATGAGCCCGCGAGATCCGGACCGTCGGCAGCTCGAAATGCTTGGCGCAGAACCTCTTTCGGCATTTCGTTCACGAAATCGAACGCGTGCCATCCGCTCTCCGCAGCGACGGCCGCGTGCGATCCGTCGCGGATGCACTGAACAGCGCGGGGACGGCTGCCGATTCCTTTCGGTTGCTGCCCAGGTCTACATGTCGAGGGTGCGGCCCGCCGACGTGGCCGACCGCGACGAGGCAAGCCGAGAAAGTGAGTTGATGGCGTTGAGTATTCCCACCACGATGCGCGCCCTGCAGCAGACCTCGCTGCAAGGTCCGAAGGATATGCGTTTGATCATGGATGCGCCGGTACCGGTGCCCGGCCCGAGCGAGGTCCTGATCCGGATCGCTGCCGCCGGTGTCAACTTCGCCGATATCTCGCGGGCCTATGGCACGTTCCTCGGTGGTCCGCAGCCACCGTATCTGGCGGGTTTCGAGGCCGTCGGCGAGGTCGTGGCGGCGGGCGAGTCAGTGCGCGGCCGGCAGCCGGGGGACCGCGTAATCGGCGTCGGCTACGGGACTTTCGCCGAGTACACGGTCCTACCCGCGGCTGCGGCGGTGCCGGTGCCGATCGGCTGGAGCGCCGAGCAGGCGCTGGGCATGGTCGTGAACTGGCCCACCGCGCTGGCCGCGCTGAAGCCGCTCGGCCGCATCGCCGCCGGGGAGACCGTGCTGATCCACGCGGCGGCGGGCGCGACCGGCCAGGCCGCGGTAACCATGGCCAAGCACTACGGTGCGACCGTCATCGCCACTGCCTCGCCGGGCAAGCACGAGACGGTGCGGGCACTCGGCGCCGACCACGTCCTCGACTCCCGCACCGACGACCTCGCCGCCGAGGTACTGAAGCTGACCGACGGCATCGGCGCAGATCTGGTGCTCGAGTCCGCCGGAGGCGCCACCTTCGGCGCCAGCCTGGCCGCCGCCAAGCGGGTCACCGGCCGGATCATCGTCTACGGCGTGGCAGGCGGTGAAGCCGCGATCACCAACTGGGAGCTGGTGTACAAGCATCAGGTCCACATCATCGGCCTCAATATCGGCGTGCTGAGTCAGGCCGCACCGCAGATATTCGGCGAGCTCATGGGTGAGCTGTCCACGCTCATCGCTGACGGCGTCCTCACCCCCGCGCGCCCCACCGCCTACGACTTGTCCGACGGGCCGAAGGTTCTCGCCGAACTCGAATCCCGCGCCACCATCGGCAAACTGGCACTGCTGCCCTGATCGCCCGCATGCGCGCTGACCTGGGTTTCGATTCCTTTGCAACAGCGTCCCGGTCGTAATGGGTGACGGTCCCGAGCGGCGGGACCGATCGGGACAAGGAGCAGTGCATGGCAGGTAGGCGATCCACGACGGTGGTTGAGCCGTACTGGGGGTGGTTGACGGTTCCGGCGGAGTGGATGCCGCGAGACAACCGCCTGTCGGTGGACGAGTGGGATGCGATCGCGCATCCGGCCGCCCGGCCGCGTCCTAAACTCGCGATATGACGGCGGACGCGCTGGCGGCGGCGAACCAGGACCGGTTCGCCGCCGAAACCGAGCGATTCCGTAGGGAGTTGCTGGCGCACTGCTACCGGATGGTCGGCTCGGCCCACGACGCGGAGGACCTGGTACAGGAAACGTATCTGCGGGCATGGCGTTCCTATGCCGGATTCGAGGGCCGCGCGTCGATTCGGGCCTGGCTCTACAAGATCGCCACCAATGTCTGCCTGACCGCGTTGGCGGCGCACCGGATCCGGGTGCTGCCCTCGGGCCTGGCAGGTCCGTATGACGGACCCGATCGCCCGCCGAGTCACGTTGCGCCGGATGAGGTTTCGTGGCTGGAACCGTTCCCGGACGGGTGGGTCACCCCGTCCGCCGACGATCCGGCCGCGGCGGTGATCGCCCGCGAGTCGCTACGGCTGGCACTCATCGCCAGCCTGCAGCACCTGCCAGCCCGTCAGCGCGCGATCCTCATCCTGCGCGAGGTGCTGGCGTTCTCCGCGGCCGAAACCGCGCAGATCCTCGACACCACAACGGCGGCGGTCAAGAGCGGTCTACAGCGCGCCCGCGCCCGACTGGACGAACTGGAGCCGGAGTCCGAGCAACTGCTCGAACCGACCGACCCGCGAGCGCGCGCACTACTCGACGGCTATATCGCAGCCTTCGAACGCTCCGACGCCGGTCTGCTGGAACAAGTACTGCGCACCGACGCCACACTCGAGTCGACGCCATTCCGCGAATGGTACGCAGGCCGGAAGAACTGCATCCACATGCTCGACGCGTACGTGCTCGACACGCCCGGCACCTGGCGGATGCTCGCTACCACAGCCAACGGCCAACCCGCCGCCGTCATCTACCGGGACGCCGACGGTGCTTTCCGAGCAAACGGCATCGTGGTACTGGCCCCGACAGCGACCAGTGCCTCCCAGGTGGTCGCATTCCACGATCCGGCACTGGTCGCAATGTTCGGCTTCCCGGATCTGCTCGCAAACCGGAAGTAGCACCTCGTCCGATCCGGCCGGACTTCACGGCCCCTGAATGATCCGCCGACCAACCCGATATCGACTTCCGGACCGGACCAGCAACTGAACCGAGCGCATCTCCCGACGACCGGACACCGGCGGGAAGCTCGTGTCAGATCGGCGTCAGGTCGGTATCAGCCGGGCTGGCGACAGTATTCGGGTGAACAGCACAGCAATCGCCGCTTCCGGGCTGCGGAAGGCCCACGGGGACAACACGATCCTCGATGGCATCGATCTGACTATCAGCGCTGGCACGTACCCGATGCTGCGCACGGAATGGCTCGACCGACTCGCACGCGTGACGCAGTATCTGCGCGGCGATCACGCCTTCGCCCAGCTGATCCGCTTCACCCTGGTCGGCGGCTCCAGCAACATCGCCTATGTCCTGCTGTTCACGGCCATGAACGGGATCGGCCCGCTGGTCGCCCACATCACCGGCTCGATCGTCAGCACGGTGATCGCGAACGAACTACACCGGCAGCTCACCTTCCACGCGGCCGGACGGGTCGGCTGGGTGACCGCACAGTGGGAAGGCGGCGGCCTGGCGCTGATCGGCTTGCTGATCAGTACGGCAGCGCTGGCCGGTGTCGAGTTCTGGGCACCCGGCATCGGCGAGACCGCACAGGCGGGCGCCGTGATCGCCATCATGGCGGCGGTCGGCGGTATGCGCTTCCTGGCACTGCGCGGGTTCGTCTTCTGAAAAGTGCCTCGAGCCTGTAAGTCCCTTGCGCCGGGAGATATGGCAAGCGGCCCTGTCCCGGAACAGGGCCGCTGGATGTCGGTTAGCGGCTAGGCGTTGGGCCGGTTGAATTCCCCATCTTGTACGCCTGCCATGAAGGCGTCCCATTCACCGGGCGTGAAGACGAGAGCAGGACCAGTCGGATTCTTGGAGTCGCGGACACCAATGTGCCCGGCTGCAAGCCAAGCGACTTCCACGCACGCTTCCTTGCCGCTACTCGCGCTCGCTTTGAACCACTGTGCGCCCGTGGGGGCAATGGTCACCGGTCGTATCGCCTTGCTTGTCTCACGACAGCGGTGAAGGCGTCCCATTCACTGGGGGTGAAGGTCAATGCGGGGCCGTCGGGCTTCTTGGAATGACGGACTCCGACGTGCCCCCCTGGGAGCCAAGCTATTTCGACGCATTCGTCCTTGCCGCTGCTACGCGACGACTTGAACCACTGTGCATCCGATAGGTCGATGGTCACTGGTCGTATCTCCTTGCTATCTTCCTGATTCGATCTCGGGATAGTTGCTCGTCCAGCGCGGCGGTCCGGAGGGTTTCGTGGAGTGCGCGAATGCGCTTCACCTCTTCGTCGCCTTCGAAAAACATCGAACCCATTGCGGCTTCGGTGTAGACCACGGATGGCTCGTTGTCCGGGAAATCGAGGATGATATGAGGCGGCATGACGATCCCGGTCGGGATACCGGCTGTGAACGGCAGCACACGGACCGTCACATTGTCGCGGGTACTCAAATCGGCTATATGGCGCAATTGATCACGCATGATCGGGCTGGATCCGATGACGGAGTACAAAACGTTCTCCTGCAAAATAAACTCCGCCCGAATCGCCAAATGTGGGCGGGTGAGTATCCTCGCGCGCTGCATACGGAGATCCACCCGCGTATTGATCTCGTCTGGCGGGTCGTCCCGCCCGCCGAGCCGCTGCAGAGTTCTGGCATAGTCGGCTGTTTGCAGCAGACCGGGTATGAAGACCGGCTGATAGAACCAGACTTCCGACGCAAACGATTCCAGCTCGAGATATGTACTGAATATCTGCGATATCGCGTGCTGACGGTCGTGGTACCACACTTTGACATTAGCTTGGCGCGCAAGAGCTTTCAGATACTCGGTCCGCGCGTCCGGTAGGCAGTAGTACCGGCTCAGGTAGTCCACTTCCATTTCCCGGACCTTCTCATACTGCCCCAACTCGATCCGACTCAGCGTAGCGCGGCTGATCCCCGTCGCTGCCGCTACTTGATCGAGCGTCAAACCTCGCGCCTGGCGTGCGTCTCGTAGCGCTCGCCCCAACTGGCGACGAGGCAGTGTCGTGCCGCTGAGGTCTGCCTTTCTCGGCATAGTCGTTCCCCTGCTTCTCAACTGGTGCACCTGCTGTTTCTCAGTCTGAGAAACAGCGTTGGTGACTCTCAAGAATGATGCTGGGCGTTCTCGCCCCTTATAGAGACTCTTGTTCAGAGACTCCTTGCCCAGCCCGACCTGCGCCACCATATCCCCATGCCCCAGCAGGAAGGAAGCCTCTCGGTACCGCAAGCGCGCGCCTTACGGGCGCTGAGCTGCGGCGGGATGCTCACCGAACGGCAAATCAAGATTTCCGCGAGTCTCACCGCGTGGACCACCCGGCAAACCGTGGCGAACCTCGCCAGCCGGAACCTGATCGTTGCCGGAGCCCGGCGGGGTCGGTACGAGATCACGCAGCTAGGTCGAAACACCTTGGCGACAAAGGCATCTGATTACGGCACGGCGAAGGCAAGGGGCAACCGATAGTTCGATCGGCCCGAAGTGGGAGGGCGAGATGCACGAGATCCATCGGACCGAGATCGGCGGCCTACAGGCCACCTGGCGACTGAATCATCTACGACAGGTCGAAATCATGAACTTACACAACACATCTGAGGCGCTACCGATCATCACATTCGGACCCAGCTCGTATCCGGATCTGGTCCAAGCGCGGCACCAGTGGCCGAAGCTGGCGCAACTGTGGGATGCCGTCCGCCACGAATTGTGGGCGGAGCTGATTCCCAGGTGTCGGCCGCCGATCACGGCCCGGTACCCGCAGTGACCCCCGAAAAGCCACCGGACGAGCGGCACGCGAATGAACTGCCCTCGATCCGAGAGTGGTTGCGCGCCATCGAGAATGCCGCTGGCGCTGACCATCACGTCGAGCGCGAGCCGAATCCGCCCTTCGGTTGGAACCTTATCGACAGTTCGGGCGCGATCGTGTGCAGCGGGAGCTTGGATCGGCTCGACCAGTGGCTCATCCGCCGGAACGCCGAATCCGAACCGTCAGCGGATGAGGCGAATAACCCTTTGCCGCAACGGATTCCGGACGCGTCGGGGCACGTTCCAGTCGGGTCGGCGACACTCCTACCGGTCGAACTGATGACCCGGTTCTCCACCGCGGTGACCGAATGGGCCGCTCAACCGCCGGATGCCTCATCCGCTTAGCTCACCTGCGTCGACAAACCGCGAAAGAAGGCGGCAACTAACTGTCTTGCGGTGGTCCTATAGATCGTCAAGCCCAAGCGGTGGGTGATTCGCGCGATCGCCGCGCGGTAGCTGCATGAGCCTGGCGCCTAATCCGAACGCACTACTTTGCCGAGGAGCGGGCGTCTCGCTTCCGGTGATTGGATCGCCAGCAGCAGTCCAGCGTTCTATGCGGGCTGGCCTCACGGCCTCGGCATAGTCGCGTTTTGTCCGTTTATTCATGCGGGGTCGAGTCGGAGGGCCTCGGGGTCCTGGTGGTGTCCCGGGCGTGGTGGCGTGCAGGCGGCTGTGATGCTGGCGTGCATGGCCGTTTTGGAGTATCCCGATGGTGAGCAGATCGTGGCGGCCAGGCGATCTGGCTATGGCCGTCAGGGCGCTTCAGGCGCATCCTGTGAAGTGCGCAGAGTGGGCGAGCGTGGTCGGCATGCTGGGTTCTGGCCGGCGAGGAGGAATGCATGGAAAGCGCGCCGAGCAGGACGGCGATGTTTGCGGCCGTGTCGCGTGGATTGTTTCGCCTGGAGACGGCGTCGCCGTGGGTACTGGACGATGTGCTGGCCCTGGTGCTTGTCGGCCCGGTATGGCAGCAGCTGCGAGACCAGTTCGATCCGCTGTTCCCCGGCCCGGTCCGTCGCGAATCCCGCGCGGCTGTCTGCACCCGCAGCCGGTACGCCGAGGACCGGCTGGCTTCGGGCGCGTTCACGCAGTACGTGATTCTTGGCGCGGGGCTTGACTCGTTCGCGTGGCGGCGGCCGGATCTGCTCGGCTCGCTGACTGTGTTCGAGGTTGATCACCCTGCCTCCCAGGCCTGGAAGCTCGAGCGGGTCAGGGAACTCGGCCTGCCGCTCAGCGACTCGCAGGTATTCGTGCCGGCTGATTTCGAGGCCGGACCGGTTCAGGATGCTCTGGGCCCGGCCGGGTTCGACTGGGCGCAGCCGGCGATGTTCTGCTGGACGGGCGTCGCCCCCTATCTGACGGCACAGGCGATCGAGTCGGGGTTGCGCACGATCGCGGCGGCTGCTCCCGGGTCTGAGGTGGTGTTCTCCTACCGGGCCGAGGACTGCGCGCTCGACGACGTGGGGACGGAATTCGCCCGTATCTACACACCGATCGCGGCTTCTGTCGGCGAGCCTCTTCAGCCTGGCTGGCCGGTATCCGAGATCGAGAGGCTGATCAGCCGGTGCGGGCTGAAGGTCGTGGACCATCCCGCACGTGCAGACCTCCAGCAGCGGTACTTCGCCGGCCGTACCGACGGCCTGCGGCCCTATACCTTCGAGACCCTGGTGGCCGCACGGGTCACCTGAGCGAGCGCAGGCCACGTCCGGCAACTTCACCCCTCTGCGAGGGCCAGGCGGTGACGGTACGGCAGAGGAGCACGATAAAGCCGCCTACCGAGTACGTGTCTCAGGTTGCTGAGGGCTGTCTAGTTGCGCTCGTGGCTGGGCTAGGTCGGTCATGATGGCTCGATAGGCTTGGCGGGCGATGTAGCGCTCGAGACAGCGGATGATTTCGCGTTTGGACAAGCCGTCGGTGGTGCGTCTGGCGACGTAGGCGCGGGTGTCTGGATCGTGGCGCATACGGACGACAGCGATCATGTGCAGTGCGGCGTTGGCGTCGCGGTCGCCGAACGGGTTCAGCCGGTGGCGGCGGGTTTTGCCGCTGCTGGCCGGGATCGGGTTCGCGGCGCACAGCGCGGCGAACGCGGACTCCGAGCGCAGTCGGTCGGGGTTGCCGCCCGCGTTGACCAACAGCTGTCCCGCGTGGTGGGTGAGAAGTCCGGGTGTGCCGTGCTCGAGCTTGCCGGTGTATCGATCACGTTGGATCTTGCGGCACTGGTAAGTGGCAGGGCGTAGATCGCTGAGTCAGTGGTGGATCGGGCCGTCCGTTCGTGCGAGCGGCTGCGCGGACGCACCACCGCGCTCGGCGAGGATCTGGGCGGCGATGGATATCGCGGTCTCGTCGGGCGTATGGGCGTTGAGATCAAGGCCGAGTGGGCTTTTCAGGCGTGCCAGCTGATCGTCGGTGATGCCGGCGGCGCGTAGGCGTTCGGTGCGTTCGGCGTGCGTGCGCCGCGAACCGAGTGCGCCGACGAAACCGAGTCGTTCGATGCCCAATGCCGCCGCGAGCATCGGCACATCGAATTTGGTGTCGTGGGTGAGGACACAGACCACGGTGCGCGCATCGATGCGTCCGGCGGCGTGCTCGGCGGTCAGATAGCGGTGCGGCCAGTCGACGACCACCTCGTGGGCGGAAGGGAATCGGGCTGGGGTGGCGAAGGTTTCGCGGGCATCTACGACGGTGACGCGGTAGCCGAGTTGGCGGCCGGTGCGGGCGAGAGCGCGGACGAAGTCATTGGCTCCCGCCAGGATCATGCGGGCCGGTGCGGCGAAGGTCTGGACGAAGACGCGCGGGCGCGGGGCCTGCACCGTTTCGCATTCGTCCGAGCCGACCAGACCGCTGTGCCCGGCGTCGAGCAGCGCCCGCCCGTCCCGGTCGACGCCGCGCCACGGCTCGGAATCGCCGGGGCGCAAGAGTTTCCAGTCCGGGGCGGCATCCAGCGTGGTGGCCAGCGCTACCGGCTCACCCGCCGCGATCGCCGCGCGCAATGCCGACAGTACCGGCAGCCGATTCTCATCGACGCGTTCGACGAAGACCTCGATCTCGCCACCGCAGGTCAGACCGACCGCGAGACCGTCGCCCTCGGCATACCCGAACCGGTCCGATACCGCATGCCCGCTGGCCAGCACTTCCCGCGCCGACTCCACCACCGTGGCCTCGACACAGCCGCCCGATAACGAGCCGAGCACCTCACCGTCCGCGGTAACCACCATCGCCGCGCCCAATTCGCGCGGCCCCGGTCCGGTCGCATCCACAATGCGCGCCAATGCCACCGGCTCCCGACCGGCCAGCTGCACCAACTGTTCGAGCATCGTGCGCACGGCCACCGATCCTTTCCCGGGCGGAGCCTTCCGAACCGAATGCGGACTCGACGTGAACAGCAGCGTTGTCGTCGCTGCCACCAAGCCTAGCTACCGACCAGTTCCTATGCGCTGCGGCCGAGTTCCCGCGGTGCGGCGTCCTCGACACCGTCCGGATGCAATCGCTCGGCCTCCTCGGCCAACCGCGCCTGCAGATCCGCGACGGTCAGATGAGTGCGGTTGGGTCGTGGCCACACCAGCATCGTGACCACCGCGGCGATCACGGCGACAACAAGTACGACACTCACGATCACGATGACATTCATGCTCGTCCCCTCCAGACATTGCGCATCAATCGAGAACCTCACGAAGCTGGAAGCCCGCCGGGATATCCCCGCTGTGGAAGTAGGTCGCGAATACCT
This sequence comes from Nocardia sp. CA-135398, assembly GCF_050955845.1. Classification (NCBI taxonomy): domain Bacteria; kingdom Bacillati; phylum Actinomycetota; class Actinomycetes; order Mycobacteriales; family Nocardiaceae; genus Nocardia; species Nocardia sp. CA-135398. The sequence goes on from NZ_CP192084.1 coordinate 1,582,399, forward strand.
CGGCCGCATGTTCGGCGTCGAAGATCTCGTCGGGGTACACCCGCAGTAGTTCGGTCCCATTCGGCACATCGACGCCCGGGTGGCCGACGCGTTCGCCGGGCAGGCCGAGCAGGTAGCGGCGCGGCGTCCCGTCGGCCTCGGTGCACAGCTCGATGACCAGCACTTCGGCCGATCCGATGCATGCCACGTAGTTCCTGCCCGGCGCGGCGCTGAGCGTCGCGGTGATCTCGGACGCGGGCATCGGCTGCGGCAGCCGCGTGAGATTCACCGAGTAGGAATCGAATCCGTCCAGTCTGCGCAGCGGGCGCAGGAAGTTGATCACGGAATCGTCCGGGCCGATGAAGACCTTCAGTCGATCGCTGTAGGTGAGCCGATGAGTGGTGGTCATCGGTTCCGCTGCCGGACGGCCCTGTTCGAGCTGGAACCCCGACCCGAGTGCGGTACCCGCTCGCATCGGACGTGGAACATTCATCGGAAACCCACCTGCCACCATGGTTATCGACCAGCTAACTCAGCATTGCTGCTGTCGCGCCGAGATGGAAGGTTTTGGTGATATGTGACACATCACGGTTTTGTTGCGAGCTACTGCGAGCTACCTGGGTTCTTCTAGCGCGAGCGAATATCGCGCGGCTCCGCTGAACCTCGGTGCCACGCGACGGTCGCCGTCTCTACTTGATTGCCAAAAGGTTTCCGCCAGTCGAATAATTCAGCGTCGGAGGCTGGAGATAGATCTGGGCTCGGCGTCGTGCCGATACACCGGTGTGAGCAGATCGGCATCGACCGGTTCGCCGGTGGAACGGTCGTAGCGGACGGCGACCAGCACCGAAAACAGATGTGTCGCAGCGCGTTCGTGCAACGTCGCCAATCTGGTTGCGAGCAAACGGATTGCGCCGAGCGAGCCGGGTGGATGCAGCCCGTCGATGATCAGGGCGGTGCCGCGTCCATCGGGACGCGGGAGGCGCGCGACATAGGCGATATCGTGTGGATCCGGACCGCCCGGCCGGTATACCCGTCTGGCCGCCCGATCCTCGATGCCGCGCCGGGCATCTCCGGCTCGCGCCACCGCACGCCGCAGTCGCGGATCGGCCGCGATGAGCTGACGAATGCTCGGCGAGAGTTCGGGCCCGCCGAGCACGATCAGTCCGTCGCGATTCAGGTCCACGGGGCGGCCAGGCAGGAAGTGTTCGACCGTCGCGGTGAAGCCGAGTTCGCGCAGTAGCTCCACCAGCCGTTGCGCCGCACTCGGATCCGGTGCGCCGAGCACCCGGCCGCTGCGCACCTCCGGTGCGATTACGGTCAGCGATCCGTGCCCGAAAAACAGACCTTCCGGTGCGGGACCCTGGGTACTCACCTGATGGATCCGCGCGCGGGAAAGTCCCGCCGCCGCACCGATTCTGGCGAAGGTCCAGCCCTCGGCATGAAGTTCCCTGATCACCGCCCTGCGGATACGGGTTAGTTCGTTGATGGTCTGTTGCGCCGCCGCCACCCCATCGGTGGCCGCCTTGAGTCGCTCGACTTTATCTTCGATCGCGAAAACGCGCGCCACGTCATCGGCCGACATGTGCGAAGTCTAGACATCTCGACACGATCAAGCGTCTAGTCTGCTTGACACAACAGACCCGTTGCAGCCCTTGGCAACCACAACGGAGCGAGTCTTACGAGCGACCGTTCGCGGCCCGTCTCGCGTCCGAGTCGTCGAAGCGCATGCGCCGCAGGCGCGAGTCTCGACGGCACCGCTAGCGACTGCTTGCAGGTCGCTCGAAATGGTCGGACGCGAGACACCAGGGGGCCGCGAACGGTCGCGCCGCAGGCGCGGCCGATATTACGTCGCGTCGTCGTCGATCGGCGGACGTTCGTTGCGCTCCAACGGCTTTTCGAGCTTGGGCATCGGGTAGTCCGGCATGCCGCTGCTGGCGCCGAGCAGGTCCTGTTTATCCGGGATCGCCTTCTCGAATTCGCGGAAAACCGAATCGTCGCCATTCAGAAGATGTTTGGTGACCATCTGGCGCGGCGACATCTGGCGCAGCTCGTTCAGATCGGCCAGCGGCTTACGCAGGTCCTCGAATTCGGGCCCGAGCTCCTGCTGCAGCTGCTGGGTCGCGCCGCTGGCGTAGTCGCGAACCTTGCGCAGGCTTTGCGTGGTCCAGCGAATCGCCCCGGGCAGTCGCTCCGGGCCTAGGATCACGAGGGCGGCGACGAGGAGGATGACCATCTCGCCCCAGCTGATGTTGCTGAACACGAGTCCAGGCTACCTGGGCCGATGTTGCCGAGCCGCTCCGGATTCCATCCGCCGCTCAGTCCGATTCCAGCGTGACCGGTACATCCACCTGCCTGCCATCGCGGATCAATTGCACGTTCACCGTCTCGCCGATTTTGCGCTGCTGCACGGCGACCACAAGCTCGTCCGGGCCGGTTACCTCGCGATCGCCGATCTTCACGATCACGTCGTTCTCGACGATTCCGGCCTTGGCCGCGGGGCCACCGGGTTCCACATCGGCGACGGCCGCGCCGCTCATCACATCGTTGGCGACCTGCTTGCTGCGGGCACTGAGACCGATCTTCGGGTGATGCACCTGACCGTCGTGGATCAGGGTCTGCGCGATACTGGTCACCATATCCACCGGAATAGCGAAGCCGAGGCCGACCGAACCGCCGGTCTCACTGCGGATGGCGGTATTGATGCCGATGACCCGGCCCTCCATGTCGACCAGTGCGCCACCGGAGTTACCCGGGTTGATCGAGGCGTCGGTCTGCACCGCATCGATGACGGCCTTGGTATCGCTGCCCTCCCCGGAGAGCGCGACCGGACGGTGCAGGGCGCTGACGATGCCGGAGGTGACGGTCTTGCTCAGGCCGAGCGGCGAGCCGATCGCCAGCACATCGTCACCCACCTGGACGTCCTTGGACTTGCCCAAGTTCGCGACAGTGAGATTCTTCACATCGACCTTCAGCACCGCCAGATCGGTCTTCGGATCGCGTCCGACGATATTCGCGGGCACCCGGCTGCCGTCGGAGAAGGTCACCTGAATGGCGGCCCGGTTCGACTTGTCCTGTGCCGCCATCGAAATCACGTGATTGTTGGTCGCGATGTAGCCCGCACCATCGATGACAACACCGGAACCGGTCGCGCCGTTGTCGCCGACCGTGACCCGGATCGAGACCACCGAGGGCAGCACCGCATTGGCCACCTTGGCGATCAGGCCGTGCGGGCGCTCGATCTCGCCGGACTGCTCCAGGGATACCTTGCGCGAGGTCAACGGGGACGTCGCCTCGGCGGTCAACCGCCCGACCAGTCCGCCGAGCACGCCGATGGCCAGCGCGACGGCCGCGAGCAGGGCCAACGCCTTGGGCGTCACCCGGGACCCGAAGAGCACCTCCCTGGCCGAGAGCTTTCGCGCCTGCGGCAGCGGTGCGGGGCGCGGTGTCGGGACGGCCGGTGCGCCGAGACGTGCGGCGGCATCGGGATCGCGCCACGGATCGGCCGGACCCGCCACCGGCGCACCGGTGTCGGCGGCGTCGGGATCACGCTGCAGGAGTTCGGTGGAGCCCGCGGGACGTCCGAAGGCCTCGGCGAGTACCGCGTCGGGCGGGCTGTTGTGCAGTTCCGGGCCGACCTGCGCGACACCCGAACCGGTCGACCTCGGCTGCTCGCCGAATGAACCGGCCTGGCCGGTGGGGCGGCGGAAAGTGCTCGCTGTGTGATTGTCCACGTGGGGGCGATAGACCGGGCGCGGTCCGAGTATCGGCGCGTCCGACGGCCTTAAATTACCCCGGGCTGCCGAATCGGTGGTGTCGCCTGCGGAGGGCCGCGATTCCGACGGCCCGGAATTCGTCGATTCGGTGGTCACTCGGCAAACTCTACTTGCGCCACCAGGTTGTCCACCGGGTCGCGGTGAACGAATCGGTCAGAAATCCGAAAACCGCCTCGTTGCGGGGGCTTCCGGCGGGCGGCCTTGCCGCCGCACTCGTCGCGCCGCCGGGTAGTTCGGCGAGCGGAATGCGGGTGAGGCTGTCGTGCAGATCGGTCGGAATCGACACCTGACCGGCCCGGCGCAGTGCGATCCGCGCCTGCTGCTGTGCATCGACCTCCGCCGCGCATTCGGGGCAGACGGAAAGATGTTGGGCGGCACGCAGATAGGCATTCATCCGCAGTTCGCCGTCCACATAGGCCGCGATCGCCTCGCTGGCCAGATGCTCGGTGGGACGGAAACGGGGACGACCTGACGTGCTGGCGTCGCCACTCATTCAGTGCTCACCCTTCCAACCGACTCATCCACTTCTGCGCTCGACCGAACGGATATCCGGCCGCCGGGTGCGGTGCGGCTCGCGCCGGATCACCCCAGGTTCGCGTCAGCGGCGAACCGCTGCTCACTTCCATTATGCGCAAGGTAGTCGCGCAGCGCCTGACGGCCGCGGTGGATGCGGCTGCGCACGGTGCCGAGCTTGACACCGAGAGTCGCACCGATCTCTTCGTAGGACAGACCCTCGATATCACAGAGCACGACCGCCGCGCGGAATTCCGGAGCCAGCGAATCCAGGGCGGATTGCAGGTCGGGATCCAGGCGGGCGTCGTGATAGGCCTGCTCCGGGCTCGGGCCATCGGCGGGCACCCGGTCGTAATCCTCGGGCAGCGCCTCCATCCGGATCCGGTTGCGCCTGCGCACCATGTCCAGGAAGAGGTTCGTGGTGATGCGGTGCAGCCAGCCCTCGAAGGTGCCCGGCTGGTAATTCGACAGCGAACGGAATACCCGGATGAAGGTTTCCTGGGTCAGATCATCGGCGTCCTGAGCGTCGCCGGAAAGTCGGTAGGCCAGCCGGTACACCCGGTCGGCATGTTCGCGGACCAACTCGTCCCAGGACGGCATCGCGGAACGGTCGCCCGTCGCGTCGAAGGCCGCGGTACCCGTCAGCTCGACTTCGGTGATGTCCTCGTCGTGCATTTCGGCCTCCGTCGGGAGAACTTGCGCCGCTTCCGTCGGGAGAGCTTGCGCTGGCAGGGTGGCGAACTCGCGCGCCGCATCGACCATGTGGATGGTGATACCTCCTACTCGGGACCGTGACTGCGGATCTAGTGGCGATCCGGGTCTCGGATCGTCACGTACGGTTACAACAGACGATCGGTATGTCGTTGTTCCCGCGTCCCCGTGCCATACGGTCGGCTGGTCTTGCTTGCCCATACTCTTTCTTGCCTCGATATGCCGCGGGTATGGAGATCCTGAGGGACACCTGAGAATCCGCCCCCGCCCCCGACAAACAATTAATCGCACGGCCACGGGATAACGCTTCACCGCTGAGCCAAACTTGCGACTTCGTGCCCTAGATTCATAGGCGTGGCATCGAATCTGGAGCGAAATCTCTCCTACGTGGAGGAATCCGTCGTGGAAGACGAGGTCCTCGTCAGCGCGCGTGAGCGGGCCACTGAACTCGGTGCGTTACCCGTACCACCCTCGGTCGGCGCCCTGCTGAGCATGTATGCCCAGCTGCTCGGCGCGCGTGCGGTGGTCGAGGTGGGGACGGGCGCGGGGATCAGCGGGCTGTGGCTACTCGATGGCATGCGCGAGGACGGGACCCTGACCACCATCGATTCCGAACCCGAGCATCAACGCGCGGCCAAGGAGGCATTCCGCACCGCCGAGATCCCGCCCGCGCGTACCCGATTGATCAACGGCCGAGCCCTCGACGTGCTGCCCCGACTCGCCGACGGTGCCTATGACCTGGTGTTCATCGATGCGGCCCCGCTCGAGCATCCGCAATACGTCACCCAGGCCGTGCGCTTGCTGCGGGCGGGCGGTGCGATCCTGCTGCACAACGCGCTGCTCGGCGGCCGGGTTCCGGACCAGAGCCAGCGCGATCCGGCGACCCAGGCGGTGCGTGCCGCGACCAGGGCGATCGCCGAGGATCCCGAACTCACCAGCGTACTGATCCCGGTCGGCGACGGTCTGCTCTGCGCATCGCGCGGCTAGTAACCGTCCAGCTATTCATAAACGTTGGGAGCGTGTCGATTTCGTCGGCCATGTGCTGATTTCACCGCCGCCGGACGGGTATTCGAGCTTATGCCAGGTTCGACGACGGCAAGGTACGCCCATGGTGTGGGAGCACGGATCCCGGATCCTAGAAATCGGCCATATCGGCCACGTGGTCAATGAGGGACGAACACGCGTCGGCGGTTGTCTGCTGCCCGCCCTCGGCTTTCTGATTTTCATCATGATGCTGGCCGTGGTGGTGCTGGTGTGGGTCAGCAATGCCGATTTCGGCACCGAGCGAACTAAAGTCCCGCTGACTCCCGGTCCCTGCGAACCGTTCTGCACCGTCGCACCATCGCAACCCGGCCCGCGATAACCGTCGAAATATTTCGCGCGAAACCGCCACCGACTGGGTATCAAGGAGTAGAGGATGGCCCGGGGTGGCAATCGGGGAGAGGTTCGGCGTGTTTCGCGATGACGATGATCGAGACCCGATCAACTGGGGCCGGTCCGCGATCATTCTCGTGCTGGTGCTCGGTCTCGCCGTTGTGCTGATGCTATTGGTCGTCACCGCGGATTTCGGCGATAAGTCGCCGACCACGACCGTGCCGAAAACACCGGGTGCCTGCGCGCCGTTCTGTCCGTCGAACTCGCGGTAGCGATTTCGACTAGACCCAGACGCCCTTGCCGACGGTCACCACGCCGCCGTTGCTGACCGCGAAGCGATCCCGATCCCGGTCCAGATCCACGCCGATGATCTCGCCCTCGCCCACGACCACGTTCTTGTCCAGAATCGCACGCCGCACCACCGCGCCGCGCCCGATCCGGACACCTGGCATCAGCACACTGCCCTCCACGGTCGCGCCGTCGTCGACCATGACGTTGGAACTGAGCACCGAATTGCGCACGGTCGCGGCCGAGAGAATGCAACCGGCGCCGATCACGCACTCCTGGGCGAGCCCACCCTGCGCGAACTTGGCGGGCGGCAGATTTTCCGCCGCTCCGCGAATGGGCCAGTGCTTGTTGTAGAGGTTGAAGACCGGATGCACCGAGACGAGATCCATATGGGCCTCGTAGAAGGCGTCGATGGTGCCGACATCGCGCCAGTAGCCGCGGTCGCGTTCGGTGGCGCCGGGCACCTCGTTGTCGGCGAAGTCATAGACCGAGGCCTCGCCCGCGGCGACCAGCGCCGGGATGATGTCGCCACCCATATCGTGATCGGAATCGGAGTTGTCGGAGTCGGCACGAATCGAATCGACCAGCACCTTGGTGGTGAAGACGTAATTTCCCATCGAGGCGAAGGTGACGTTCGGATCGTCCGGGGTGCCCGGCGGATGCGCGGGCTTCTCCAGGAATTGGGTGATCCGCCCGGACTCGTCGGAGTCGATACAGCCGAACGCACTCGCCTCGCTGCGCGGCACCCTGATCCCCGCGACCGTCACGCCCGCACCTGAATCGATGTGGTGCTGGACCATCTGCTCCGGATCCATCCGGTACACGTGATCCGCGCCGAAGACCACGATGTAATCCGGATCCTCGTCGTAGATCAGGTTGAGCGACTGCATGATCGCGTCGGCGCTGCCGGTGTACCAGCGCGGACCCAGCCGCTGCTGCGCGGGCACCGGCGTGATGTATTCACCGGCGAAACCGGAAAGCCGCCAGGTCTGCGAGATGTGCCGGTCCAGTGAATGCGATTTGTACTGGGTTAGCACACACAGGCGCAGATAGCCCGCGTTGACGAGATTGCTGAGTACGAAGTCGATCAATCGATAGGCACCGCCGAAGGGGACAGCTGGTTTGGCCCGATCCGCGGTGAGGGGGAACAGGCGCTTACCCTCGCCACCGGCGAGCACGATCCCGAGTACGTGCGGCTGGCTCCTCACATCTGCCAAACTACCGCGCGAGGCGGGTACAGGTGGCCCATGCCAAAGTGAACGTCTAGTTTGAAGCCGTGAGTTTCGGCACGGGCGGCGGGGGTGCGGGGGCGGGAGCCGGCGATCATGACCGGCTTCGAGTAGCCATGTTGACGCGCGAATATCCCCCCGAGGTGTATGGCGGGGCAGGTGTCCACGTCACCCAGTTGGCTGCGCAATTGCGGCAGTTGTGTGAGGTGACCGTGCATTGCATGGGTGTGCAACGCGCGGATGCCGTGGTGCATCAACCGGATCCGATGCTCTACGCCGCCAACGCCGCGATGCAGATGATGTCGGCCCAATTGCGGATGGCCGATGCCGCGGGCGAGGTGCACGTGGTGCATTCGCATACCTGGTACACCGGGCTCGCCGGGCACCTCGCTGCGACCCTCTACGGCATACCGCACGTGTTGACCGCGCATTCGCTGGAGCCGCGGCGGCCGTGGAAGGCCGAACAACTCGGCGGCGGCTACCGGCTGTCGTCCTGGTCGGAGCGCAATGCCGTGGAATACGCCGACGCGATCATCGCGGTGAGCGAAGGTATGCGCCACGACGTGCTCGACGCCTATCCGACGATCGATCCGGACCGGGTTCATGTGGTGCACAACGGCATCGACGCGACCGTCTGGCACCCGGGACCGCCCGCCGGGCCATCGCGCACCATCCTGGACGAATTGGGTGTGCGGACCGACCGGCCGATGGTGGCGTTCGTCGGTCGCATCACCCGGCAGAAGGGGGTCGGGCATCTGCTCGCCGCCGCCCGCGAATTCGATCCGGAGATCCAATTGGTGCTGTGCGCGGGCGCGCCGGACACCCGCGAACTGGAAGCCGAAGTGGCCGCGGCCGTCGCGGAACTCAGCAAGGCGCGCGGCAATGTGTTCTGGGTGCGCGAGATGCTGCCGACCGAGCAGATCCGCCAGATTCTGGCCGCCGCCACGATGTTCGTCTGCCCCTCGGTCTACGAACCGCTCGGCATCGTGAATCTCGAGGCCATGGCATGTGCGACCGCGGTGGTCGCCTCCGATGTCGGCGGCATTCCCGAGGTGGTCGTGGACGGACAGACCGGCCGCCTCGTGCATTACGACCCGAACGCGCCGGAACAGTACGAACACGATCTGGCCGCGGCGGTCAACGAGGTCGCCGGTGATCCGGTGCTCGCCGCCGAATTCGGCGCCGCCGGACGTCACCGTGCCATCGCCGAATTCGACTGGCTGCAGATCGCCACCCAAACCGTCGCGATCTACGACCAGGTCCGCAAATTCTGACGGCGGTAGGTCGAGACCTGCACCGAGGCGGTCACCTCCAGCGTGTCCGGTAGGCCATCCAGGTGGTTGGTCGCGTGGTACGCGGATGGGCCCATCGCCACCACGTTGCGGATATCGGTGCGGGTGAGTTTCATCGGATATTCGACGACGGTGCGGTCTACCGCGTCGAAGTGGCCGGACATCGTGTCGGCGAGACGGCGCTCCTTGTCCGGGTCGACCGTCACCATGCCCAGTGGGCCCACGAGTTCGGCCAAGTGGCGTGGGGTAGGTGTGGCGACGACGAAGCGGCCGTCGGCGGTGAGGACCCTGGCGACCTCGCTCGGATTACGTGGTGCGAATACCGAGACCACTCGATGCAGCGCACCGTCTCGAACCGGCAGTCCACGCCAGGCGTCGGCCAGCACCGAGGCGGCACGCGGATGGGCGCGAGCGCAGCGTCGGGCCGCCGGTTTGGCCACATCCAACGCGATGCCGACAGCCGCAACGGCATCGAGCACCGCGGCCAGGTAGTAGCCGGTTCCGGCACCCACCTCGAGCACGGCGCCGCCGTCGAGCGCCGGATCGTCGGCCGCGACGGCGGTGGCCACCGCATCGGCGATCGGCGCGAAATGTCCCCCGACCTGGAACGCGGCACGCGCGTCCAGCATCGCCGAGGTATCGCCGGTCATTTTCGTCGACGCACCGGTCAACAGACTGACATAACCCTGTTTGGCGATGTCGAAACTGTGCCCATGTCCGCAGCGCAGCGCCCGATCCCGCGACTCCATTCCGGAGCCGCATTCCGGACAGGCCAGCAGACCGGCCACATCAGCGAGTGTGGGATTAGCTGGTGACACTCTTCAGTTCGTCACCGAGCGCTGCCGCTTCATCCGGCGTGAGCTCAACGACCAAACGCCCGCCACCCTCGAGTGGAACCCGCATCACGATTCCACGCCCTTCCTTGGTTGCCTCGAGGGGACCGTCCCCGGTGCGGGGCTTCATGGCCGCCATCCTCTGCTCCCTCCAGATCTGCGCGATATGCTGCGCACTTTCTTGGAACTACAGTTGTCACCAACTAGTGAGCTCGCCGGCATTTGGCGAGCTACACCCGTCCCATTCTTCCCTATCGCCGGAGTGGACGGATACCTGAGTTCGAAATGTGACCGCTCGGCCTGTGTTGGGCCGTCCTCCCTAGACCCAGCAATCGGCGAGGTGGTCGTCGACCATTCCGGTCGCCTGCATCAGCGCATAGGCAGTCGTCGGCCCGACGAAGCGGAACCCGCGTCGCTTCAATTCTTTTGCCAGAGCTACGGATTCGGGAGTGGTCGCGGGCACCTCGGCAATCGCGCGCGGGCGCGGCCGGGCAGCCGGTGCGAAGGACCAGATCAACTCGTCCAGACCGATATCGAGGTCCGCGGCCACCCTGGCGTTGGCGATCGACGCTTCGATTTTGGCCCGGTTGCGGACGATGCCGGGATCGGCCAACAGCCGCGCCACATCGTCATCGCCGAACGCCGCCACCCGCTCGATCGCGAACCCCGCAAATGCGCTTCGGAAGGCCGGACGCTTACGCAGAATGGTGATCCAAGCCAGCCCCGACTGGAATGCCTCGAGACACATCCGCTCGAACATCGCGTCATCGCCGTGCAGCGGTCTGCCCCATTCGCTGTCGTGATAATCCCGGTAAAGCTGAGACCCCTCCGACCACGGACACCGGATCTTGCCATCGGATCCGGTCGCATCCGACGCGGACACGGCGATTTCGGCGGTCATTTCTGATCCAGCCCGAATGGCATGTGCTCCTGCGCGCCTGGGAGCTGTTGTGCGGCCGGGACTTGATGCGCGGTTGGTCCCTGCTGTGCGGTGGGGAGTTGTTGGGCGATGGGGCCCTGCTGTGCGATTGGGGCTTGCTGCGCCGCCGGGTAGTGCTGCGTGGCCGGGACTGGTTGGGCGGCTGGTGGCTCCGGCTGAGCGGTCGCGGCATTGTGCGCGCCGGGATGCTGCTGCGCGGTCGTGGTCTGTTGAGCGGTTGGGCCGTGCTGCACGCTGGGGACCTGCTGTGCGGTCATGATTTGCTGTGCAGTTGGGGTGTGCTGCGTGGCTGGGACTGGTTGACCCGGCTGAGCGGTCGCGGCATTCTGCGCGCCCGGCAAATGGTGTGCGGTTGGTGCTTGGGTGGTGTCGTTCGGCCGGACAGGCGTTGGCTGCGCCGGGGTGAACGGTGGTTGTGCGGTCGGTGCATGTGTTGTGCCGTACGGCGACTGCGGCTGGGCGAGGGCTGGCTGTCCGAACTGTGCCTGGGTCGCTGTGCCGTTCGGCGGGAGAGTCGGTGCTTGGGGCTGGCCGGTCGAGGTTGGCTGATCAGTCGTGTCGTGTGGCTGGAGGGGTGCAACCCGCCGGGCACTTGGTGGCTGTGTCGGCGCGACCGACGGCTGTGTCGGCGGTGTCGGAGTTGTGGCGTTCGGCGGATGCGGTGGGGTCGCCGGTGGCTGGACTATCGGTGCATACGCGGTAATCGATCCGTTCTGCGGGATCGTCGGTACCGGGGGCTGGCCGGTCGAGATCGGCTGATCAATCGTGCCGTTCGGCTGGCGGGGCGCAGCCTGCCGGGCAGTCGGTGGCTGCGGCGGGGCGACCGATGGCTGTGTGGTCGGTGCTTGGGGTGTGCCGTTCGGCGGACCGTTCGGCGGCTGCGGCTCGGGGAGCGACGGCTGTGCGATGGGTGCTTGCGGCGCGGTGAACGATGGCTGTGTGGTTGGTGCTTGGGGGGTGCCGTTCGGTGGGGTAGTCGGTGCCTGGGGCTGGCCGGTTGGGGTCGGTGGCTGAGTGGTCGTGCCGTTCGGTTGCGCGGGCGGTGTCTGGTGCGGCGTGTTCGACTGGAGCTGCTTCGGGAGCTGGACGCTCGGGGTCTGGGTGCCGCGCGCCTCGGCCAGTTGGACTTGCAGCTCGTCGATTCTGGCCGCGAGGCGGGTCAGTGCCCAGTCGACTTCACCGGCCTTATAGCCACGCACCACCTGTTGGAAGCGTAGGGCGCGCACATCCGCGCCACTGATGCCCTCGGCGGGCAGCACGGTCGCCGTTGTTCCCTCGGGCAGTGGTCCGAGTTCCTCTGCTCTGCCGAAGACCGCACTGGCGAGCAGGAACAGCACCGCGGCGACCAAGCCGACGATCAGCACGTACAACAGCAGCGTGAGCATGCCCCGAGCTTATTGGCCCACACCGACACCTGACATCCGCCCGCCCGCGAAAATCGGACCTCGAATTTCGGGCGCCCACCTCATCGGCCGCCCGAGCTGTGCGATCGCCCCGCCGAGCCGACTCGGCCCGGCGCTGCCACGGCCCCACAACCCGCGATTGTGCGCGCGCTGCAATGGCCACACCGTACCCAGGTGAGATTCACCCCGCCGACAGCGTGAACTCCGAACGCAGGTGCGACCCGCAGTGATGGCGTGGCCTGACGAAACAGGTGCATGCCGCGATGCCAGATGTGGCCCGCAGTGATGTGCATCGTGACTGGCGTGGCTCATGCCGACAGCGTCGATCCGAGGTGACGGACGTGTTCTGCGGTGACGGTGTGGTCCGCGACGAACAGGTGGCCCGCGACTACAGGTGCCGCGTCGTATCGATTCCCAGCGACATGCCCGCGAGTCCGCGACGTCGCACCGCGAGTTTGTCGGCAACCTCGAGTAGTGCCTTGGCGGCTGGATTCTCCGGGTGGCGCAACACGATGGGGGTGCCCTCGTCGCCTGCCTCGCGCAACTCCTGCTCGATCGGAATCTGGCCCAGCAGTGGCACATTCGCTCCGACGGCGCGGGTGAGCCGCTCCGCGACGGACTGGCCGCCGCCGGAACCGTAGAGGTCCATTCGGGTGCCGTCGGGCAGGTCGAGCCAGGACATATTCTCGATGACGCCCGCGATCCGCTGCCTGGTCTGCAATGCGATCGCACCGGCGCGCTCGGCGACCTCGGCAGCCGCGGGCTGCGGGGTGGTGACGACGAGGATCTCCGCATTCGGAATCAGCTGTGCGATGGAGATCGCGACATCGCCGGTGCCGGGCGGCAGGTCCAGCAGCAGCACATCGAGATCGCCCCAGAACACATCGGCGAGGAACTGTTGCAGCGCCCGGTGCAGCATCGGACCGCGCCACACCACCGGCGTATTGCCCTTGGTGAACTGTGCGATGGAAATCAGCTTCACATTGTGCGATTGCGGGGGCATGATCATCCGCTCGACCTGAGTCGGGCGCGCGTCGGTACCGAGCATCCGTGGAATCGAGTGGCCGTAGATATCCGCGTCGAGCACACCGACGGATAGTCCGCGCGCGGCCATCGCGGCGGCCAGATTGACTGTGAGCGAGCCGGGCTGGGCGAACGGGATGACCGGATCGGCGGAGTCGCCGCGCAACTGCTTGCGCAGACTGGTGCGCTGCTCATCGCTCATCACATCGAGGTCCACCGTGACCGCGCCGACGCCCGCGACGTCGGCCACCGCCTTGGTGACCCGCTGGGTGATCTCGGTGCGCAGCGGGCAGCCCGCCGTCGTCAGGTAGACCTCGATATGGACATTGCTGTCGGCACCGATCGCGATGCTCTTCACCATGCCCAATTCGGTGATCGGTTTGCGGATCTCCGGGTCGTCGACCTTTGCGAGGGCTCCCCGCACATCCGCTTCCGTTACCACTGGCATGGCACGAATTTTACGTTGTGTCAGATTCGCGGCAGGTCCCCGGGCTTGGGTGCGATGCCGGAGGCATAGGATCCGGACCACGCCATCACATTGGCGACATAGGCCATCGAGTTGTTGTAGCGAAGGATCGCCCGGGTCTGCTGGGTGAGATCGCGCATATTCAACCCGCCGTCGCACAGGTACCGGCCTGCGGTCAGCGCCGCGTCGTACAGATTCTGTGGATCGGCGATACCGTCGCCGTTTCCGTCGGCGCCGTAGCGCTTCCAGGTCTCCGGCAGGAACTGCATCGGGCCGATGGCGCGGTCGTATCCGCCGAGTCCGTCCAGCGCGCCGCCGTCGGTATCGCGAATAACGTGGTTGCCCGAGAGGCTGCCGTCGAGCACCGGGCCGTAGACCGGTGTCAGCGGATTGCCGTCCGCATCGGCCTTACCGCCGAAGGCGTGGGTCGATTCGACCCGGCCGATACCGGCGAGCAGGTGCCACGGCATTCCGCAGACCGGGTTCTCGGCGGCGAGGATGTTTTCGGCGTTCTGGTAGGCCGCGACGGCGACGCCGGGAATGCCGAGCGGGCCGGGTGGCAGTGCGGCCGGTTGCCTACCGTCGGGCAGCGCAACGGTTTTCACGATCGGCGGCGCACTCGGCGCCTGCTTTGCCATTGCGTGCGCGACGAATTCGGTCTCCGCCGGTTCCGCGGCGACCGAAAGGCGCGCCGCTTGGTCGTCTTGATCGTTCCCCGGAATGTGTTGCAGGACAGACGATGCGGTCGGATCTCCGGTGCCCGCGGACGCGGCGACAGCCACCAGTCCAGCGGGAACCAATCCGGTCAATGCGATAACGGAGCTGCGCTTGATCGTCGCAGGCGACTGTTTTCGGTGACGCCCCACTGTGCGGTGACCCTCCCATTGACTCGATAACGAGCCCTTCGTGATGGACGAAGTAGAGGGTACCGCATCCGAGACCTTTTTGTTACTGCTTCGTTATCAGGTTTCGGTGTGGCGTAATACGTTCGATATCGGTCCTGGTCTCAGCCCTGCGGGGCGGGCGCGGGCAGCGGGATCACGATGCCGAACGGCAGTGTGATGCCAGGGGCGGGCGGCGGGGTGGCCGCCTCGGTCTGGGTCGGCTCCGGCGTATCGGCCACGCCGGGCTCCGGTGTCTTCTCCGGGGAGCTCTGCACCGTTTCGCCCGGGGACTGCGCCGGATTCTGTGTATTCGGTGCGGGCGCGGGTTGGGGCGCATCCGGTTGGGCCGGAACGCAATTGGCGGGTTGCTGCTGCGGCTGCTGCTCGGGGTGCTGCTGGTCCTGCTGCTGAGGATCCTTCGGCTCGCCGTTTTGGGTAGCACCGAAGGTCTGCGCGGGTGCGATCGGTGACTGTGCCGGATCGCCGGGTGCGGGCAGCTGCGCCGGGGCCACCTGCTGCGGATCGCACGGTGGCTTGGGTACCGGCCGCGGGCAGAAGATGCCGCAGGGGATCGGCGGCAGACCAGGAATGTTGATCATCACCTCGGTCGGCGTCGGGATGGTCACGGTATTCGGCGGCAGTTCGGTCTTGGTAGTAGTCGTCGGTGCCGTCGAGGATGCGGCCAACATGTCCGAGCCCGCCGTGATCGGCGCGGTACCCGGCGGGATGAGATCGGGGGAGATGTTCACCTGACTCGGGGTGCCGCCGGTGCGGTAGGCCGCCGACCAGCTCAGCACATTGGCGGCGTAGGCCAGCGAGTTGTTGTAGCGCAGCACCGCACGCAGTTCCTGCTGCGGATCGCGCAGGTTCAGTCCGCCCGAGCACAGGTACTTGCCCGCGGCGAGCGAAGCGTCGAAGACATTGTGCGGATCGGCGACGCCGTCACCGTTGCCGTCGGCGGCGTACAGGCTCCAGGTGCCGGGCAGGAACTGCATCGGCCCGATCGCGCGCACCGCACTGCCGTCGGCCGCCTTGATCACCTCGTTGCCTGGTAACGAGCCATCCAGCGCGGGTCCGAAGATCGGGGTAACGGTGGTGCCCGCGGCATCGGTGCGTCCACTGCCCGCGTGCAGCGATTCGATCCGCCCGATCCCGGCCAGCAGGCTCCACGACAGACCGCAGCCGGGCATCGAGGATTCCAGCGCGAGTTCGGCATTGCGATATGCCGCGAGCACGATTTCGGGGATGCCGAGCGCGCCGCCGGTGACCGGAAGGGCGATGTCGTGCAGCGGCACCGAACCCGCGAACAGTGGCGTGCCATCGGCAAGTGGAGTCATTGCCCGAAGTTTGCGGGGAGCCTCCGGCGTTACCGGAAGGAGACCAACTGTCCGGGACAATGCTGCTTCACTGGTGTTGCCGGATGTTCCGTCGGTGGCGGCCGGACCGGTCGACGCCGCGAGCAATGCCTCGGGCGCGGTATCCGGAGTGCTGGTTCGGGTGGCATTTGTACCCGAGCCGGTGGCCACAAGACCAGCGACGACCAGGGCCGAGACCGTTATCGGAGCAGAGATTCGCATTCGGCCACACCAATCCTCTACGTCGTGAGAGCGCCTGTCCGGGACATCCCCCGCCCGTCCGCTCGGGACAACGCCGTCAAGGTTACCCGTGGGTCACAACCTTGTTGAGCATTTCCTGTCAATCGTCAGCAACTGGCGGTGAAACCTGAACTGTGCCCGGCTTTCTGCCGGAGCTTTTCTTGCGATTGGCCTTGGCCGGTTTATCGGAGCTCGACTCGGAATCCGGGGCCTGCGCGGCCTCGATCCGGTCGAGCACCTCGCGCATTTCCTCCAATTCCCTACGCAAGTAGTCGCGCGTGGCAACCTCGCCGACCGCGATCCGCAACGCTGCGAGCTCGCGCGCGAGGAATTCGGTATCGGCCTTGGTCTGGGCGGCCCGAGTGCGGTCCTCCTCCAACGACACTCGGTCGCGATTGTCTTGTCTGTTCTGCGCCAACAGGATCAGCGGTGCGGCATATGCGGCCTGGGTGGAGAACGCGAGGTTGAGCAGGATGAACGGATACGGGTCCCAGCGCAGCGCGATCACGAAGACGTTCAGCAGGATCCAGACGATCACCACAATCGTCTGGATCGCCAAATAGCGTCCGGTGCCGAGGAATCGGGCGACCCGTTCGCTGGAACGGGCCAGCGCCTCGGCGTCGTAGTCGAAGCGGAACCGCGATTCCAGCGGCGTTTCCAGCCGCTGGCGCGCCGGATTCTTCTCACTCGGCATCGGCTACCCCCTCGTGGCGCACGACCGCGTCGTGGCCGGTATCTTCCTGCTCGCGCCAATCCTCCGGTAGTAGATGATCGAGCACGTCGTCCACACTGACCGCACCGAGCAGATGGTTCTCCTCGTCCACCACCGCGCCGCAGACCAAGTTGTAGGTCGCGAAGTAGCGGGTCACCGCACCGAGCGGGGCATCGGGGCGCAGCGGGGACAGATCGGCATCGAGAATGCCGCCGACCAGGTGTGCCGGAGGTTCGCGCAGCAGTCGCTGCAAATGCACCGAGCCGAGGAAGCGTCCGGTCGGCGTCGCGGTAGGCGGCCGCACCACGAAAACCATGGTGGCCAGTGCGGGTGTCAGATCCGGATTGCGCACCCGGGCAAGCGCTTCGGCGACGGTGGTGGCCGGCGTCAGGACCACGGGTTTCGGTGTCATCAGACCACCCGCGGTATCGGGGGAGTGCTGGAGCAGCCTGCGGACCGGTTCGGACTCCTCCGGATCCATCAGTGCCAGTAGCGATTCCCGCTCGCCGGTCGGCAGCTCGCCGAGCAGGTCGGCGGCGTCGTCGGGATCCATCGCCTCTAGCACGTCGGCGGCGCGACGCACCTCGAGGTGGCCCAACAGATCGACCTGGTCGTCGTCGGGAAGTTCCTGTACGACATCGGCGAGTCGCTCGTCGTCGAGCGCGATCGCGACCTCGATGCGCCGCTTCTCCGGAAGTTCGCGCAGCATATGCGCGACATCGGCGGCGCGCAGACCCTCGAACTGCTCGAGCAGCTGGGTGACGTCCTGGCCCGGCCTGCCGATCTCATACGGCGTCAGCCCGCTGACCTGCATCCAGTCCACTACATGCACGGTCCGGCGGCGGCCGAGCCTGCGATGTCCGCGTACCGCGACCCTGGTCACCCGCCAGTCCCTGGTCCGGCTCTGTTCGATACCCAGATCGACCACGAGCACATCGACATCGGCGAGATCCGGCAGATCCGGATCAGCAACGCGCACCGAAGAATCCACGATCTGCGCGAGTGCGAGCATCTCACCGGGACGCTGGGTGAAGCGCCGCAGGCTCACCGTGCCGGTATTGAGCGCGACGACACCCGGTTCGATCGTGGTCACCCGCAGCATCGGCACGAAAATCCGCCGCCGGGACGGCAATTCGACGACCAGACCGTGCACCCGCGGTTGCTGGCGGTCGTAGCGGACGGCCACGACGACGTCGCGGATGCGGCCGATAGACTCGCCGTCCGGTCCGAGTACCACCAGTCCGGCCAGCCTGGCGACGTACACCCTGGTTGCTGCCATGGTTGCCAGGTTAGAGGGTTCGCGGACCGGTACTCGCACCATGCCACGATCGACGGGAGTGATCATGAAGCCGCGCCGCTCGGTGCTCGCCTGCCCCGGTAGCAGCAAGAAGATGATCGATAAAGCCAAGGGTTTGCCGGTCGACGAGGTATTCCTCGATCTCGAGGATGCGGTCGCGCCCGCCGCCAAGGCCGAGGCCAGGGCGAATATCGTGGCCGCGCTGAACGACACCGGCTGGGGTGACCAACTGCGGGTGGTGCGGGTCAACGATTGGACCACCCGGTGGACCTACGCCGATGTGATCACCGTGGTCGAAGGCGCGGGCGCGGCACTGGACGCGATTCTGCTGCCCAAGGTGACCGATGCCGGTCAGGTCCGGGCACTGGATCTGCTGCTCACCCAGTTGGAGAAGGCCAGCGGGCTGGAGGTCGGTCGGATCGGTATCGAACCGCAGATCGAGAACGCCATGGGGTTGCGCAATATCGATGAGATCGCCACCGCGAGCCCGCGGGTGCAGACACTGGTCTTCGGCCCGGCCGACTTCATGGCAAGTATCAATATGCGCACGCTGGTGGTCGGTGAACAACCCGAGGGTTATGACACCGGCGATGCCTACCACCACATTCTGATGACCATCCTGCTCGCCGCCCGCGCGCACGGTCTGCAGGCAATTGACGGGCCCTACCTGCAAATTCGGGATATCGATGGATTCCGCAGGGCCGCCGGACGCACCGCGGCACTCGGTTTCGACGGTAAATGGGTGCTGCATCCCGGACAGGTCGAGGCCGCGAACGAGATCTTCAGTCCGCGCCAGGCCGATTACGATCGCGCCGAGCTGATTCTGGACGCCTACGCCTTCCATACCTCGGAAAAAGGTGGTGCGCGCGGAGCGGTAATGCTCGGCGACGAAATGATCGATGAGGCCAGCGCCAAGATGGCTCAGGTAATCGCCGATAAGGGCCGAGCGGCGAGAATGACGCGCACCACGCGTTTCACACCCCCGAACTCCGCCCAGGAATAGCAGAATAGAGCTATGACGAATCCCTTGGGGAACTCGAATCGCGCGCGCCAGGGCCTGCCGACGCCGCCATCGGGCTGGCCGGTCGGCTCGTATCCGACCTATGCCGAGGCTCAGAAGGCCGTCGATTTCCTGGCCGACAACCAGTTCCCTGTGCAAGACGTGACCATCGTCGGCGTGGACCTGATGCAGGTCGAGCGCGTGTTGTACCGATTGACCTGGGGCAAGGTGATCGGCGGTGGAGTGGTTTCGGGCGCGTGGCTCGGCCTGTTCCTCGGCCTGCTGCTGAGCTTGTTCACCACCAGCGGCGGTTTCGCGCCGGTGCTTGTCGGCTTGGTCGGCGGCATCATCTTCGGCGTCATCTCCACCTCGATCCCGTACGCGGCGACCAGGGGGCAGCGCGACTTCGCCTCCACCATGCAGTTGGTGGCGGGCCGCTACGACGTGCTGTGCGACCCGAAGTCGGCCGAGCAGGCTCGGGACATGCTGGCGCGGTTGGCGATCTGAGCGCATGGAGGTTGTGGACAAGGTCCGAGCCGAGGTGCTGGAGCATTTCGGTGCCGCTTCGACGGGTGTCGACTCCGCGTCGGTCACCTTCCTGGGCCTGGAGCCCATCGAGATTTTGCGCATCCCGGGCGATGAGCTGGTGCACTACGTGACCCTCGGCGGATCACGTCATCCCATGGGCGATCCCGGTGACCTGCATGCCGATCCGGTGCGCGGGCCGCGGGCCGAACTGGTGCTGACGCTGCGTGCCGGAGTCGGCCCGAGTTCCGGACTCGCCCGCACACTCGGCGTGCTGGTCGCGGCACCCGCCGTGGAAGGCGTTGTGCTGCAAGCCGATGCGCTGCTCGATCTCGGCGAGCCGATGTGGCGGGACGCGCCGTTCACCGCGGTCTTGTTGGGGGAGAGCGATATTCCCGAGGTCGTGCTGCCCGAACCCGCCGAACCGGTGCGGTATCTCGCGGTGGTTCCGGTGACCGCGACCGAGGCGGCCTGGGTGCGGGTGCGCGGTGCGCAGGCATTGCGCGATGCGTGGGCCGAGGCCGGAATCGATGTGCATGATCCGGCGAGAGGCGCTGCGTCGCTGTAGTTCTCAGAGCCAGTTGTTGTGGTGGAAGTTGACGTACAGCCCGACGCAGATCACGAGGGTGATCACAATGACCAGCCAAAAGCCCGAGCTGGCTTCCAGTCCCGGCATATGCGTGAAGTTCATGCCATAGATACCCGCGATCATTGTCGGCACGGCCGCGATGGCGACCCAGGCCGAGATCTTGCGCATATCGGTGTTCTGCTGCACACCGATCTTGGCCAGTGCGGCACTGACCAATTCGCTCAGGGATTCGTCGAAGTCGGTAATGCGCTCGGCGACAGTGATGTGGTGGTCGGCGACATCGCGCAGATAACGCCGAATCTCCTTGGGCAGTGGTAAATCCGGTTTCTGGCCGAGCAACTGCAGCGGGATCTGCAGCGGGTTCACCGCGCGGCGCAATTCGACGACCTCGCGTTTGAGCTGGTAGATGGATTCGATGGTCACGGTGGTGCGCGGGGTGAAGACCTCCTCCTCCATCTCTTCGATGTCGTTCTCGACGGCTTGGGCCACCTCGACATAGGAATCGACCACATGGTCGGCGACCGCGTGCAGCACCGCGCCGGGGCCGTACCTGAGCTGGTCCGGATGGTTCTCCAATTCCCTTCGGACACCGGCCAATCCGGTGTGCTCGCCGTGTCGCACGGTTACCGCGAAATTGGGTCCGGTGAAGACCATGATGTCGCCGGTCTCGACAATCTCACTGACGCTGTGTATTTCGTGTGGGACGTAGGTGACGGTGCGCAGCACGAGAAACAGGGTGTCGTCATAGCGCTCGAGTTTCGGCCGTTGATGGGCGTGTACCACGTCCTCAACGGCGAGCGGGTGCAGATCGAAGGTCTTGGCGATATCGGCCATTTGGTATGCGTCGGGATCGTGCAGACCGACCCAGACGAACCCGGTTCCGCGATTTTCGACCTCGGCCATCGCATCGGCATGGGTGAACCGGCCGGGCAGCCGCCTACCGTCGACGTAGATCGCGCAATCGACCACCGCGCGGGCGGTCGGCACGGGGATATGCGGCAATTGCCCGCCCCTTCGGGCCTGGCCGCGGAACGACGGTAACGGCGGAATAGACGGCACCGACCGATGCTACGTCGCGTGCGCGTGCGTGCGCGCTGCGAGCGCACGGTATGAAAGAAGGCGTGCGCATCGACCTGCATACCCATTCGACCGCGTCCGACGGTACCGATACCCCGGCCGAACTCGTCCGCAACGCGGCGGCGGCCGGGCTGGACGTCGTCGCGATCACCGACCACGACACCACCGCCGGGTGGGCCGAGGCGGTCGACGCGCTGCCGAAGGGATTGACGCTGGTGCGGGGCATGGAGATGTCGTGCGTCGGGCTCGGTGAGGACGGATGGCCGGTACCGGTGCATCTGCTCGCGTACCTCTTCGACCCGACCGATCGGTGTTTCGCCGAGGAGCGGGAACGCTTGCGCGCCGAACGTGTCGAGCGGCTGCGCGCAATGGCCGAGCGCATGCGCGATGACGGACTACCCATCGATCCGGACGCGGTGCTGGCTTCGGCCGGACCGTCGGCGGGGCGTCCGCATCTGGCACGCGCGCTCGTCGCGGCCGGTGTGGTGCCGACCGTCGACTCGGCTTTCACCGAATTGCTGGCACCGCACGGCCGCTACTACGCGGAGAAGGCGGATACGCCGCTGCGCCGGGCCGTCGAAATGATCGCGACCGCGGGCGGGGTCAGCGTGCTCGCGCATACCCGGGCGCGTAAGCGTGGGCGGCTGCTGGCGATCGACGATATTCGCGAACTGGCCGAGCTCGGACTCGGCGGGCTCGAGATCGATCACCCGGACCATTCCGCGGCCGATCGCGCGTTGCTTACGGAGTTGTCCGCCGAACTCGGTCTCATCACGACCGGTTCGTCGGACTATCACGGTTCCAACAAAACCATCCGGCTAGGTGAATTCACCACCGATCCCGCGCAATTCGAGGAACTCGCGGGCAAAGCGACGGGTGTGCCGGTGATCGCCTCGTGAGAGTGCTGCGCGGACTCAGCGGAATCGTCGCCGGTGGGATGTTCGTGCTGGCTCTCGTCGTTGTCGGTACCGCGGTAATCGCTGCTCGGCGTGGTTTTCCCGGACCCGGCGGCGAATCGGTGACGTGGCATGTCGCCACCTCGGCGGTCGGCCTCGGCGCACAGTTTTTTTCGGATCGGCATCGCGGTTCGGCAGCTTTTTTCGGATCGGTGGTCGTTTTTATTGTCGCCGGTATATTGCTGTGGACGCAGTGGTGGAGCTGACAAATCCGTAATGGTTGCGGCCGCGTGAATTGTGGCCGAACATTTCTCTTTGTGACGGAATTCGAGACGGATGTGCTCGTGCTCGGCGGCGGTCCCGCCGGGATCTGGGCCGCCATCTCCGCCGCCACCGCGGGCGCTCGAGTCGCGCTCGTCGACAAGAGCCGCTGCGGTGCGAGCGGCCCGACCGCCGCCGGGACGACGTCGCTCTGGAATATCCCGCCCGGCTCCGCGCGGGATGAGGCGGTGCGCCGCGCATACGCGCACGGCGGCGGGCTCGCCGAACCGGAGTGGATGCTGCGGGTGCTCGACGAGACGCACAGACGGGTCGAACAGCTGGCGGCGTGGGGTTATCGGTTTCCGGGCGCGGCCGCCGGTGGGACATCATTGCGCGTATGCCTGGACGGCGCGGGCTATCTGCTCCGGTTGCGCCGCGGCCTGCTCGAAGTCGGGGTGCGCATTCTCGATCATCATCCCGCCTTGCAACTGCTCGTCGATCGCGACGGCGTGGTCGCCGGTGCGGTCGGTGCGCAGCGGCACAACAGCTTTCGGACCTGGACCATCCGGGCCGGGGCCGTCGTCGTCGCCACCGGCGGCTGCGCCTTCCGCTCCGGTGGCGCGGGCACCGATGTGGATACCGGCGACGGATTGCTGCTGGCCGTCGAGGCGGGCGCGCAACTGTCGGGCATGGAATTCTCCAGCGCCTACGGTCTACTGCCGGTTATGCCACGCGCCAGCGCCTTCGCCCCCGGGCTGGCACTGCATTTCGCGACGCTCTACGACGAAACCGGTGCGCAGATCACCGGTCATCGCAGCGCGGCATTCACCGCCATCGCGGATGGCCGCCGGATCTACGCGGCCTTGGACGATGTGCCGTACCCGGTCCGGCGCTGGCTGTCCAGACAGGGCCTGGTCGACCACACCCGTCGGGTGCCGTTGCGCGCGGTGCTCGAGGGTACGGTTCGCGGGACCGGTGGGTTGTGCATCGCCGGGACGGACTGCGCGACCACGGTGCCCGGACTCTACGGTGCGGGCGATGTGATGACGCGCGAGCCGATCACCGGGGCGGTCGGCGGCTTCGGCGGTCAGGGCGGCGCATGGGCCATCGCCTCGGGCGTATGGGCCGGAAAGGGCGCCGCGCGATTCGCCCGTGGGCGCGGCAGCACCGGTCCGGTGCGCGAGGTGGCCGGTGCTGGACTGAATCCGGCGGCTCGCATCGATCCGCGCGCGGTGGTCGGATTGGTGCAGGAGCACACGTTGCCATTGCGGCGCAGCTACTGGCGCAGCGCCGGGAGTTTGCGCGACAGCATCGGCGAACTCGACGCCATGTGGCCTGGCGCCCAATTCGACCTCGGCGGATTCGGGGTGGATCGGTTGCGGGCCAGGCAGGCTGCGGCGCTGCTGGCGGTGGCGCGCTGGACCAAATACAGTGCGCTCGCGCGCACGGAGAGTCGCGGTATGCACCGTCGCACCGATCATCCCGGCGCCGCGCCCGATTGGCGGGTGCGGCTGACCTCCGGCGGACTCGAAACGGTGTGGGTACGCTCGGACACGCGCCAGCCGGTTGCCGATATGATGCCCGCGCCGGAGCTCACCGCGGCCGATCCGCTGCCGTTGTGACAGCTCACCGGATACCGCTGCCGAACTGCGAGTTTCTGCTTACCCCCTGGTAATTCCGGCGACCTACCCTCGAAAGATGACGCTGGACCGGGATACGACACGCCGGTTTGGCAATGCGTCCGCCCAGCTGGCAGAATGTTGCGGATTCCCGCCTACGCCACCGCCGGGTTCGGGAACAACGGCGATCAACGCCTCGCGACGCACCGTCGCGACCCGAGGATCCCCATCGCTAGCGACTGCTTGCAGGTCGCTCGAGATGATCTGCATGTTCTACACGGACACACCCGTCCGGCTCTCGCTCTGCGGATCAGTGCCGCGCCACGTTTCGATATCGGATCGTCGGATTTCCGACGCATCGGATTCGACGCGAAACGTCCCGGTCAGCGCACTCGATGAGCATGTGAAATACCTAATACCCATTACCCGGCGGTAACCCGTTCCCCGGCTTGTCCGACCCGATCAGGAGTGAAATCGTGTCACCTGTGACTGACGCAGCGAATGCCACCGCAAGCCTTTCAGAAATCACCCGAGAAGAAATTTTCGCGGGCCACCTAGGCGGCAAGCTCTCGGTCGAACTCACCGCACCGCTGGAGACTCAGCGCGACCTTTCCATCGCCTACACCCCCGGTGTGGCGAAGGTCAGCCTGGCCATCGCGGAGGATGAGGCGCTGTGCAAGCGCTACACCTGGACCGACCGGCTCGTCGTTGTGGTCAGTGACGGCACCGCGGTGCTCGGCCTCGGTGACATCGGCCCGCGCGGCTCGCTGCCGGTGATGGAGGGCAAGGCGGCGCTGTTCAAGAAGTTCGCCGGGCTGAACTCGATTCCGATCGTCCTGGACACCAAGGATGTCGACGAGATCGTGGAGACCGTCGTCCGGCTGCGTCCGAGCTTCGGTGCGGTGAACTTGGAGGACATCTCGGCGCCGCGCTGCTTCGAGATCGAACAGCGGCTCATCGAGGCCCTCGACTGCCCGGTCATGCACGACGACCAGCACGGCACCGCCATCGTGGTGCTCGCCGCCCTCAATGGCGCGGCCAAGGTGCAGGGCCGTGCCATCGATGACATGAAGGTCGTGGTGTCCGGCGCCGGTGCCGCCGGTGTGGCGTGCACGAACATCCTGCTCGCCGCGGGCGTCAAGGACGTGATCGTGCTCGATTCGAAGGGCATCGTCAACACCGAGCGCGGCGATCTCAATGCGGTGAAGGCCGAACTGGCGCAGCGCACCAACCCGCGCGGGCTCGCCGGTGGTGCGGCCGAGGCGCTGGACGGCGCCGATGTGTTCCTCGGTCTCTCCGCGGGCACCATCGCCGAGGAGCTGATCGCCTCGATGGCGCCGGAGTCGATTGTGTTCGCCATGTCGAACCCGAATCCGGAGATCCACCCCGATGTCGCGCACAAGTACGCCGCGATCGTGGCCACCGGGCGCAGCGACTTCCCGAACCAGATCAACAATGTGCTGGCGTTCCCCGGTGTGTTCAAGGGCGCGCTGGACGCGGGCGCGCGCCGCATCACCGAGGGCATGAAGATCGCCGCCGCCGATGCTATCCTCAGCGTGGTCGCCGATGAACTCGCCGCGGACAAGATCGTGCCGAGCCCGCTCGACCCGCGCGTCGCTCCGGCCGTGGCCGAGGCCGTGGCCGCCGCCGCCCGCGCGGAGGGCGTCGCGTAATTCGACCCGAAAATACGGGGCTGCTCACCGGGTGAGCAGCCCCGTATCGCATTGTGCGGGTTGATCAGTGCGGAACGAAGACCGCCGAAACGAATTCCGCGATTTCGGCGTCGCTGAGGTTCTTGGCGATATCGGATTCGCAGATCATGCCGACGAGTCGCTTCTTGTCGTCGATCACCGGCAGCCGCTTGATCCGATCCCTTTCCATCATGTCCAGCACCTCACGGACATCGGCATCGGCGGATGCCCAGCGTGGGGTGCCCTCGGCCAGATCTCCGGCCCGTACCTTGCTCGGATCATGCCCCATGGCAATGCATTTCACGACGATGTCGCGATCGGTCAGCATGCCGATGAGCCGGTCGTCGCTGCCGATCGGCAGTGCGCCGATATCCAGCCTGCGCATCATCTGCGCGGCCCGATCCAGTGTTTCGTCGGCGGGGATCCATTCCGCGTCTTTGTGCATGATGTCGCGTGCCTTCATAGAGCGACTGTTCACGGTACGCCTCCTGGTCTCGGATGAGTGATCCCGCAGAATTCGGCTCCGCGATCGTGCGTCGAGCATCCGCGAAGCAAACTCCTGCGGCCACGTCACATCGTGACCCATGTCACATCATTGGTCAATGCCTGGGCGGGTAGCGCAGCCGAGCCGTCATCGGCGCGACACCGTCGCCGCTGAGCAGGTCCATTGCCGCCGTCCGGCCGGTGACAAGGAGTAATAGCGCGGTGATCGGGCCGAGGATCTCGGGTCCGCTGCCGTGCGTCCAGTCGACGTCGGAGGCGACCAGACGGATTCCGTCGAGGCGGTGTTTATCCCATACCGGCCATCCGATGGTTACCGCGTGGGCGGCCGCGGCCGCGGCGGCCGCTGGTTCGATATCGATCGTGCGGGCGAGCGGTATCGCGATGTCCTGGCCGTGCACCATGATGTCGAACAGGATATTGCGATAGTTGGTGAGCTTGGGCAGCGTCCGGGAATCGGCGTTCTCGCGGATCACCGAAACGAGTTCTGCGGCTGGATGTTTCGCGTAGCGCCTGGTGAGGTCATCGATGAACCGGTTGTAGTTGCCGCGCGCGCGGATTCCGGTGGCGAGCATGACGCCGATCGGGGGTGGCTGCGGGGTCAGTGCGATGTGTGCGGCGACCTCTCGGACTCGCCAGCCCGTGCACAATGACGGCGTTTCCCATTCGTCGTCCGAAAGGTCGGCGAGCAGGTCGGCAATCGCACGGCGCTGCAGTTCGATGATCTGCCAACAGGTTTCGCGATCCATGGTGCGCTCCCCTGAGTTCGGACCTCACGTAGGGTTGGTCAGATAGACTTATCAATGTAGTAAGCTTATCTGACCAATGTCAAGGAGTGGGATGGCAGACGGCGATATGAATGTGGGCCTGCTGATGTTCATCGCCCACCGATCGATGGAGGACCGGATCTTCGCCGACCTCGCCGAGTCCGGATACGACGACGTCACGGTCGCCCAGGGACGGCTCGCGGCGCGCATCGGCGCCGATGGCAGTCGCCTGACCGAGTTGGCCGAGCAGGCCCAGGTCACCAAACAAACCGCCGGATTCCTCGTCGATCAGCTCGAACGCGCCGGATATGTGCGGCGGGTGCCGGATCCGAGCGACGGCCGGGCGCGCTTGGTCGTGCTGTCCGAGCGCGGGGTGAAGATGGCGGCGTACGCGAACTCCATCGCCGACCGGATCGAGGACGAATGGGCCAGGCACCTCGGTGCGCAGCGCATGCGGCAGCTGCGCGACATATTGGCCCGGCTGCGCGAGATCACCGATCCCTATGCTTGAGCTCTAGTCTGCGGTCTGCAGGATCGCGGCGGGGGTGACGGGCAGTTGCGAGGTACGGCGCAGGCGGCCGGTGCCGGGGGCGCTGGCCCAGACCGCGAAGGCCAGTAGGCCGTCCATGACCATGGCGAGGACCGCGACCAGCAGTGCTCCCACGAGGACCCGGTCGTAGCGGTAGACGGCGATGCCGTCGAAGATGTAGCGCCCGAGACCGCCCAGATTGACGAAGGCGGCGATGGTGGCGGTGGCGATGACCTGCAGGGTGGCCCCGCGCAGGCCGGTGAGCAGGATCGGCAGCGCGTTGGGAACCTCGACGCGGAACAGGATCTGGCGCTCGGTCATGCCCATGGCGCGTGAGGCGTCCACCACATCGGGCGCGACATTGGCGATACCCGCGTAAGCACCGGCCAGCAGCGGCGGAATTCCGACCGTGACGAGCGCGAGCAGGGGCGGAATCAGGCCGAGTCCGAGGCCGAGCACCAGGAAGGTGAGCAGACCGAGGGTAGGCAGGGCGCGCATGGCATTGGCGAATCCGACCAGTAGCGCGGAACCGCGACGGGTGTGCCCGATCACCAACCCGAGCGGCACCGCGACCGCCACGGAGACGACGACGGTCAGGAAGCTGTACCAGAGGTGCTCGGCGATGCGGTGTTGGATCCCCGCCGGGCCGCTCCAGTTCGCGCCGTCGGTGAAGTAGTGCCAGGCGTCGATGAAAAGGTTCATGCCGCAGCACCTTTCGCGGTCCTGGCATCCGCGCGCGTCCACGGGGTCGCCCAGCGTCCGATGGCATACACCAGGCGGTCGAAGATCAGGGCCAGTGCCAGCGTGACGATGATGCCCGCGATGATCTCGTCCGGATAGTCGCGCTGATAGCCCTGGGTGAACAGTTTGCCGAGCCCGCCGACACCGATCAGCGCCCCGACCGAAACCATGGCGATATTGGTGACCACCACCACGCGCAGACTGGAGACGAAAACCGGTATGGCCAACGGCATATCGACGGTGACGGTGCGCCGCAGCGAACTGAAGCCGACGGCGTCGGCGGCGTCGATGACGGTGGGTGGGACCGAATCCAGCGCCGTCGGCACCGCGATCACCAACAGCGCCGTCGAATACACGGTGAGCGCGATGATCACATTCAGCGGATCGATGGTCGAAATTCCGGCCAGCGGCGGAATGATCACGAACAGGGCCAGCGACGGAATGGTGTACGACAGACTGGCCACCGTCACCGTGACCCGCCGCAGCCAGGAAATCCGGCGCATCGAGGCGCCCACCGGAATCGCGATGACCAGCCCTAACAGCAGCGGCACCAACGCGAGATACAAGTGGGTTCTGGTGAAACCCATGATCTCGGAGAAGTTGTCGATCAGATACTTCATGCGTTTTCGGTTTCGAAGAAATGCCGATTGCGCTCGTCGTCCTCCAGCGAGCGCTGGCCGGCGAGCTGCTCGAGTACTTCGGGAGCGCGGATACCGCCACGGGCGGCACCGGAATCATCAACGGCGACACCGATTCCCGACGGCGAGGAGATGGCCGCGTCCAGTGCCTGGCGGAGATCGCCGTCCGGTGGAAAGAGCGATCCACCGGCGGCGATGCTGTCGTGCAATGCCCGCCCGGCCCGGATGCTCTCCACGCCGGTGACATCGATCCATCCGCGCGGAACGCCGGAATCGGTGACCACCAGCACCCATTCGCCCCGATCCAGCCGAAGTTCGGCGAGTTCGGGTTCGGTCGCGGTGCGAATCTCGTGCAGTGTCAGGCTATTCGCGCTGCGGAACGACAATCCGCGATAACCGCGATCGCGTCCGACGAAGTCCGCCACGAAATCTGTTGCGGGCGCGGCGAGTACGCGCTGCGGTTCGTCGTACTGCTGCAGCACGCCGCCCGGTCCGAAGACCGCGATCCGGTCGCCGAGTTTCACCGCCTCATCGATGTCATGGGTGACGAAGACGATGGTTTTGCGCAATTCCGCTTGCAGCCGCAGCATTTCGGCCTGCAACTCCTCGCGCACCACCGGATCGACGGCGCTGAACGGTTCGTCCATCAAAAGCACCGGCGGATCGGCGGCCAGTGCCCTGGCCACCCCGACCCGCTGCTGCTGTCCGCCGGAGAGCTGGGCCGGATACCGGTTGGCCAGCGATCGGTCCAATCCGACCCGGTCCAGCACCTCGAGGGCGGCGGCACGGGCCGCGCGGCGCCGAACTCCTTGCAGCACAGGCACTGTCGCGACATTGTCGACGACCGTGCGGTGCGGCAGCAGTCCGGCGCTCTGGATCACGTATCCGATACCGAGTCGCAGCTCGACCGGATTCACCGTCGAAATATCCGCGCCGCCAACGGTGATGGTGCCCGAACTGGGCGTGATCATTCGGTTGATCATGCGCATCGAGGTGGTCTTGCCGCAGCCCGACGGGCCGACGAAGACGGTGAACGAGCCGGATTCGATGCGTAGATCGAGTTCGGAGACGGCGTGCGTGCCGTCCGGATAGGTCTTGCTGATACGGCTGAATTCGATATCGGACACGCTGGCTCCTACCCGGTGGGCTTGTTCAGCCCCTGGGCGGTGACCCATTGCTGTGCTGCGGCCTTTGGTTCGGTCTTACTGCTACCGGAGACCGCCGCGTTGAGCTTCAGCAGTTCGTCGGTGGTGAGTTTCGCGGAGACCGCGTTGAGCGCGGCGAGTGCCTTATCGGTCTTCTTGGCGGCGTTGAACAGCGGCACCACGTTCTGGGCGGGGAAGTTGTGCTTCGGATCCTCCAGGACCACCAGATTGTTCTGCGCGATCGCGGGGGAGGTGGTGAAGATATTGGCCGCGGTCACCGTGCCCTCGACCAGCGCGCGCACCGTCGCCGGACCGCCGCCGTCGGCGATCGGGACGAAATTGTTCGCGGCGATGTCCAGGTTGTAGTTCTTCTTCAGACCGGGCAGACCGCCTGCGCGCTCCTGGAATTCGGCGGGCGCACCGAACTTCACCTCGGCCGAATGTGCGGCCAGATCGGCGATGCTGTGCAGATTCCAGCGCTCCGCGGTGGCCTTGGTGACCACGACCGCGTCCGAGTCCTGGCCAGGGGCCGGAGTACCGATCGCGAGATCGGAACCCAGCGCCTTGGTGAGTGCGGCGTCGATATCGGTGGAACTGGTCGCGGCGGCGCTCTTATCCAAGTACTGCAGCAGATTGCCGTTGTACTCCGGGATCACCGAGATCGCGCACTGGCGCAATGCCGGGATATAGGCCTCGCGGCTGCCGATATTCAATTTGGTGTCGACATTGAATCCGTTGACGCGCAAGACTTCCGCGTAGATATTCGCGACCGTCTCCGATTCCGGGAAGTTCGCCGAGCCGACGGTCAGCCCGTCACCCTCGCAATTGCCCTTGGCCGCAAGCGGATCGGAGTTACCACAGGCGGACAGGATCATGGCGGCGGCCAGTGCCGCGGCGGCGACGAGAATGCGGGCGACACGCAGCGTCAGCCGCAGCGCGAACCGCCCGTGCCGCGGGGCATCGGGGTTGATCGTGGTTTTCACTGGAGTCCTTCCGGCATGACGAGCGATGCGAGTGGCCGTGCACGCACGGCCACCCGGTACATTCTGGTTGTTCATCTTGCCCGCTGCATGCAGTTCCTGTTCACTACCGAAGGTTGGTGTCGCCGGATGGGGTTGGCCGCGTCGAGGCGGATGCTGGCCCGGGTCGTGCTCGTCACGACCCTCGGCCTGGCTGTTTCCTGTGGAAGCGACAGTCCCGGCCCGACGATATCGGTCGGCGCGGGCGATTCGATGGAATCGAATCTGCTTGCGCAAATTTATGCGGGCGCGTTGGCGCGGACCGGTGTGCGCACCTCGGTCACCGCCGATCTCGGTGATCGAGCGGACTATCTGGCCGCATTGGACGCTGGCACGGTGACGGTGGTCGGCGACCACAGCGGCGAACTGCTCACCTTTCTGAATGCCGATGCGCAGGCGCGTAAGCCCGAGGTGACAACCGATGTGGCGGATAAGTCCGCACCGGTTCGGCTTTCGGTTACCGAGGAGCTGAACCGGTCGCTGCCGGAGGGGCTCGCGGTCTCCGATCCGGCCGACGGCACCGATATGCGCGCCCGGGTGCTGCTGCCCGAAGCCACGGGTAAGGATGTGCGGTCGCTCGGCGCGCTCGCACCCAGGTGTGCCGAAATCCAGGCCGGCGTGGCACCGGTGCCCGGTGTACCGCAAACTGCGGGCCCGGTGCGGATTTCCGGTTGTGACTTCGCCGCTACCAGGCCATATCCCGATGCCGCAGCGCTGCGAAAGGCATTGCTGGACGGGGAAATCCAGGCCGGAATACTGACCGGGCCGCCCGCGCTGGTACCCGGCGTTACCGATGGGCTGACCGTCCTCGCCGATAACGACTACGCGGTGCGGGCCGAGAATGTGCTCGCGGTCTACCGCAAGGGTCTGCTGGATGATCGGCAGATCAAGAAGCTGAACTACGTCTCCGGTGAGCTCACGACCGATGAATTGGCGGAGATGATCCGCAAGGTTCGCGAAGGCGCCGTGGCCGCTGAGTTGGCACGCAGCTGGTTGGACAACCACGCGCTCTAGAAAATCCCAGGTCACGACGGCCCGAGCGGTTCGCGCTCGGGCCGTTTGCTATGTCGCCGATCACAATTCCGCTCGATGTCGCGGTCTTGTGGCCGGGCTGTTCCGCACCGTATATTCCATGTGGAGTATTTGATGCGGAGTATGTCGGTGGCCGTGGCTATCGTGCTCCGGGATTCGATCTCGCGTCCGCGAGTCTTGGCAGGAGGTGACCGAAAATGGGGCAGCACGCGCGCCCGTCGGTGACGCCGTTGGCGATCGCCGTGCTCGCGCTGCTCGACGAGCGGCCCATGCATCCCTACGAGGCGTATCAACTGCTGATCGCCCGCCGGGAGGACATCCTGGTGAAGGTGCGGCCGGGCTCGCTCTATCACACGGTGACGCGGTTGGCCGAGCAAGGGATGGTGCAGGCCGAGGGGGTCGATCGGGACGGCAATCGGCCGGAGCGCACCACCTATCGGATCACCGAAAGCGGCCGGGAAGCATTGCGTTCCCGAGTTGCCGAGATCCTGCGCAATCCTGGGCGCGAGTACCCGATGTTCCCGGTCGCGCTCAACGAGGCGCATAACCTGCCGGCGCCGGAAGTGCTCGCGCTATTGCGGGAGCGGGTCGAGCGGTTGGCGCAGGACCTGGCAGATGTCGAGATGATGAGCCAGTGGGCGGGTATGCACGCCGTGCCGCGTCGCTACTGGATCGTGCTCCCGTATCTGCATGCCACCATCGCGGCCGAAATCGCGTGGGTCCAAAGCCTGATCACCGAACTCGACAGCGGCGAGATGGAGTGGGACGAATTCGACCCGGCCACCGGCCTCCGCATAACCGAACATCAGCACCCCTGGTCCGACCAGGACCATTCCGAACCACCCCCGGTGCCGCGTCGCTGGAACGAAACCAGTGCGTCACCGCCCCGATGAGTACCGATATGCGCACGGCCGCCGGTACAGACATCCGAGATAGGAACCGAATCCATGACCACTCGACGCAATCCGTGGCTGGCGCTGTTCGCGCTGGTCGTCGGCTTCTTCATGATCCTGCTGGATATGACGATCGTCGCGGTCGCCAATCCGGCGATCATGAGGGACCTGCATGCCGACATCTCCCAGGTCATCTGGGTGACCAGCGCCTACCTGCTGACCTATGCGGTGCCGCTGCTCGTCACCGGTCGGCTCGGTGATCGCTACGGGCCCAAGAACATTTACCTGATCGGTCTGGCCGTATTCACCGGTGCCTCGCTGTGGTGCGGTCTGTCCGGATCGATCACCATGCTGATCGCCGCGCGGGCCGTCCAGGGGCTCGGCGCCGCGCTGATGACGCCGCAGACGATGGCGGTGATCACCAGGACCTTCCCACCGGATAAGCGCGGTGCGGCCATGGGGCTATGGGGTGGTGTCGCCGGTCTGGCCACCCTGGTCGGCCCGATCCTCGGCGGTGTACTGGTCGACGGGCTCGGCTGGGAGTGGATCTTCATCGTCAACGTTCCGGTCGGCGTCGCCGCCTTCGCGCTCGCGGTCTGGTTGGTTCCGGCGCTGCCGACAAACGAGCACAAGTTCGATATCCCGGGTGTGGTGCTCAGCGGTATCGGCCTGTTCCTGCTGGTGTTCGGTATCCAGGAGGGCGATACCTATGACTGGTCGCTGCGCATCTGGCTGATGATCGGTGCGGGTTTGGTTGTGCTGGCGGTATTCCTGGTGAATCAGTCGCGCAATACCGGCGAGCCGCTGCTGCCATTGGGGCTGTTCCGCGATCGCAACTTCGCGCTGTCGAATGTGGCCATCGCGGCCATGGGTGCGGCGGTCACCTCGTTTATGGTGCCGTCGTACTTCTACCTGCAGGCGGTGCGGGACCTATCACCGACCAAGTCCGCCTTGGTTTTCGCGCCGATGGCCATCGTCACCGGCGTTTTCGCGCCGATCGTCGGCAAGGTCTCCGACAAACTGCACCCGCGTCTGGTGCCGACCATCGGATTCGTCGGATTCTCGGTGTCGATCTTCTGGTTCTCGGCACTGATGACGCCGCATTCCGCACTGGTGTGGTTCCTGCTCTCGGCCGCGCTGGCCGGTTTCGCCAACGCCTGCATCTGGGCGCCACTGGCTTCCACCGCTACACACAACCTGCCGATCCAGCAGGCGGGTGCGGGCGCTGGCGTCTACAACACCACCCGCCAGGTGGGTTCGGTACTCGGTAGCGCCGCGATCAGCGCCTTGGTCGCGGCCCGCATGAGTGCCAATGGCCTCGGTGGCGGCAAGATCTCCGAAGGCGGTGCGGGCCAAGGCTCCATCCCCGAATTCGTCAAGGACGGCTTCAGCACCGCCCTCGGCCAAGCCATCCTGCTCCCCGCGGGCATCCTGGTGATCGGGGTAATCGCCTCGGCCCTGTTCATCCGCCACGGCAAATCCGCCGCATCCGGCCCGAAGACCGACCTCGCCAAGGCCGATACCGTCGGCGTCTGAGTTCTGGGTGCCCCGTGCGCAATTCGCGCACGGGGCACAGCCGTCAGCGGGCAACCGTCAGCCGACCTGGACTGTGGTGGAGGGGTAGCCGGTGGCGCCGTCGGGGACTACGGGGGCGCGGGCTTCGGTTTGGGTTTCGCCGGTGCCGTCGGTGGCGCGGGCGCGGATGGTGTGGGGGCCGGGGGTGGCCGTCCAGTCGTAGACCCATTGGCGCCAAGTGTCGATGGATTGTTCGGTGGACAGGCGGGCGGGTTGCCATGAGCCGTTGTCGATTTGGACTTCGACGGCTCGGATGCCGCGGTGCTGCGCCCAGGCGACGCCCGCGATGGCGATGCTGCCCGGTTGCAGTTTGGCGCGGGCGCGCGGGGTGTCGATGCGGGTGCCGGTTTTGATGGGGCCGTAGGCGGACCAGCCGCGGCGGGTCCAGTAGGCGGTTGCGCGGTCGAAGCGGGTGATCTCCAGTTCGGTCACCCATTTGGTGGCCGAGACGTATCCGTAGAGGCCGGGGACGACCAGGCGGGCCGGATAGCCGTGTGCGACAGGAAGGGGTTCACCATTCATGCCGACGGCGAGCAGTGCATCGCGGCCATCGGTGAGCACGGACAGCGGGCTGCCCGCGGTGAAACCGTCGATGCTGTACGACAGAACCATATCGGCATCCGGATGCGGTCCGGCCTCGGCGAGCAGTTCGTCCAAGCGGTAGCCGCGCCAGCTCGCATTGCCGATCAGATCGCCGCCGACCGGATTCGATACACAAGCCAGCGTCACCAGCGTCTCGACCGGTCTGCGCTTGGTGAGATCGTCCCAGCTGAGCTGGATTTCGTGATCGACCATTCCGTGGATCCGCAAGGACCAATCGTCAACGGAGACTTGCGGCAGGGTCAGCGCGGTGTCGATCCGATAGAAGCTGCTGTTGGACGTCAGGTACGGCGCCAGCCCCGGCAATTTCAAATCCGCATCGGGTGCGAGCGGAACAGGCGGGCCGCTCGGCTCCGGCAGCTGAATCGCCGCCCGCTCACCGGAAACATCCCGCCGCTGTGCCCCGATCAGCCGACCGCCCACCCCACTGAGCAACGCGAGCCCACCCGTAATCGCAATGCCCCGCAACACCTGTCGCCGCTGCGGTCCCGAAGCCGCAGGTTCCTTCTCGGCAGCCGTTGCGGTCGAACGGGCCGTCGACGCGGCCGCTGTTCCGCCGCTGCTCGACGCTGGTTCTTCCGCTGTGACCGAACCGGCCTCGGTGATCCCCGCGGTGTCCTGGTCGGCCGAGTCACGGTGGGTGGCAGTCGGTTCCGGCCGGGCCATGTGTGCGGCGGCCGCGTCGTCTATTCGGGAGGTCAGGGCGCGGAGGGCGTAAATGCCTGCGGCGACGCCGATTACGGTGGGCCAGACGGTGGAGAGTCCGGTGCGGCCGAAGGCGATGGCGGCGGTGAGCAGGCCGAGGGCGGCCAGCAGCCAGGATCCTCGCGGGTGATCTGTTCGTTCGATGGTTCCGATGAATCCGGCGACCAGCACGGCAACGAGTGCCATGCAGACGAACAACAGCGTCTTGTCATTGGTGCCGAAGGTTTGGATCACCCATTCGCGCACGCCGTCCGGCGTGTGATCGATGACGGTCGAGCCGAGTGCGTTCGGGGGTGCGCTGTCGGGGCCGATGAAGGCGGCGACGAACTCGGCAACGCCGAGTGCCAGACCGGCGGCGACAATGCCCGCCACCACCCGAAAGCGCAGTTCAGCCATGGTCCGAGCCTACTGCCGGGTGCGGTCGGGGAGTATGACCATTCGGTGACGCGCAGATCAGTCCGCGGACCTGTGCCGCTGGTAGTAGCGGGCGACGCGGACCCGGTTGCCGCAGCGTTCGGCCGAACACCAGCGACGGCGCGGGTGGGCGGGCAGAAACAGCAGTACGCAGTCGTCGGCCTCGCATCGCTTCAGCTTGCCGATCGACGGATCGGCGAGTAGGTCAGCCGCGGCTTCCGCCAGGACTGCGCCCAGCTTCTCGGCCGTCGTGCCATGGCGGCGCGCCGTCGCGACCACCGCATCGCCGCCCCATTCCAGCTGTCGGATCGCGGGCGCGGCGGCCTGTGCGGCATTGAGTCCGCGCAATGCGTCGGCGGGCGGTCGGCGATCGTGCAGCAGCGCGTCGAGGACGGCGGTGATGTGGTCGCGCACCGAATGAACGGCAGCGAGGTCGGCGGCCGTGGGGCGCGCGATCGCCAGCTCCGGAAACCGCTCGGCCTGCAGCGCAAGCCAACTCGCGAGGTCATGCGGGGTCATCAGCAGATCGACGCCGGTCGGGCGGGTATTGACCAGGTCCAATGCCAACGGCTCGCCGATCAGCGGAGCTTCAGTCATGGCACTAATGCTACATCGATCAGTTGACACATTAGAACTCGGTCGGCTAAAACTAATGCAACATCAGGAAAAGAAAGCATGTGAAGCCATGATCGAACTGCCAGCCATCCAGCACCGCACCATCGATGTCGATGGCGTCGAGGTCCACTACCGCGAATCGGTCCCCAACCGCTCGGACGCCCCGGTCTTATTGCTGCTGCACGGTTTTCCGTCCGCCTCGCACCAGTTCCGCAGGCTGTTCGATGTGCTCGGTGCGCAGTACCGGCTGATCGCCCCGGACTACCCTGGCTTCGGAAACACCACGGCACCAGCCGATTTCGACTACACCTTCGACCGACTGGCCGATGTGGTCGAGGGTTTCGTTGCGCGGCTCGAACTGCGCGAATTCGCCATGTACGTCTTCGATTTCGGTGCTCCGGTCGGCTTCCGTATCGCACTGCGGCACCCTGAATGGGTCACCGGCCTCATCGTTCAGAACGGCAATGCCTACGAGGCGGGACTGTCGGATCTCGCCCGCGACTTCACCGCACTGCGTCCCGAGGACGAAGGAGCCGAAGACACCATTCGCGGCCTGCTCACACTGGAGGGCACCCGCGGTCAGTACGAGCAGGGCGTCCCCGATCCGACCGTGCTCAGCCCCGAATCGTGGATCCTCGATCAGTACTTCCTCGACCTACCCGGCCGCAAGGAGGCCCAGGTAGCCCTCGCATTCGACTACAAGTCGAATGTCGCCGCCTACCCCGAGTGGCAGCAGTGGCTGCGCAAGTACACCCCGCGCACCCTCATCGTCTGGGGCTCGAACGACCCCTTCTTCCCGGAGCCGGGCGCGCACGCCTACCTCGCCGATCTGCCCGATGCCGAGCTGCACGTCTTCGATACGGGCCACTTCGCCCTGGAGACACATCTGGTCGAGATCGCGCCGCTCATCGCCGACTTCCTGGACCGCCTGCCCGGCTGAACGAAACGCAAAGGCGCCGTCCGCAACCCGCGGACGGCGCCTCGCAAAACCAGCGTCAGCTGTAGATCTTCTCCACCTCGGACGAGTACTGCTTCATCACCACAGCCCGCTTCAGCGACATCTTCGGCGTCAGCTCACCGGTCTCCTGGGTCCAGTCGACGGGCAGGATGCGGATCTTCTTGATCGCCTCGGCATGCGAGACCTTCTTATTGGTCTCCGCGACCGCCGCATTGATCTCCGCGACCAGCGCCGGATTCTCGATCACCTGCTCGATCGGGGTTTCGACGGGCAGGTTGTTGCGTTCCTTCCAGCCCGGCAGCGCCTCCGGATCGAGGGTGATCAGCGCACCGACGAAGGGCTGTCCGTCACCGACCACCATGACCTGGCTGATCAGCGGATGCGCCCGCAGCGAATCCTCCATCAGGCCGGGGGAGACGTTCTTACCGCCCGCGGTGACGATGATTTCCTTCTTGCGGCCGGTGATCGTGACGTACCCGTCGCCATCGATGGCGCCCAGGTCGCCGGTCTTGAACCAGCCGTCGGTGAACGCGTCCTCGGTGGCCTCGGCATTGCCCCAGTAACCGTTGAAGACAACCGATCCGCGCAGCAGCAGTTCGCCGTCTTCGGCGATCTTGACCGCATGGCCCTCGATCGGCCTGCCGACGGTGCCGACGCGAATATTGCCAGGGGTGTTCACGGTGATGGCCGCGGTGGTCTCGGTGAGACCGTAACCCTCGTAGATGGTGACGCCGACGCCACGGAAGAAGTGCCCGAGGCGCGCACCGAGCGGTCCGCCGCCGGAGACCGCGGCCTCGCACTGACCGCCGAGCGCGACCCGCAGCTTGCTGTAGACGAGCTTGTCGAACACCGTGTGCTTGAGCTTGAGCACCAGGCCGGGTCCACCGTTGTCCAGTGCCTGGCTGTAGGCGATGGCGGTCTCGGCGGCCAGGTCGAAGATCCTGCCCTTGCCGCCGTCGTGCGCCTTCTGCTTGGCGCTGTTGAACACCTTCTCGAACACGCGCGGCACCGCGAGGATGAAGTGCGGGCGGTAGCTGCCGAACTGTTCGACCAGCGTGGACCAGTCGGCGGTGAATGCGACGATCACCTTGGCGTCGAAGGCGGCCAGCGTGACCGCACGCGCGAAGACGTGCGCCAGCGGCAGGAACATCAGCGTCTTCTTGCCCTCTGCGACGTACTTGTTCAGCGCGATCCGGTCGGACTTCGACTCCGCGTACAGATTCGCATGCGAGAGCATGACGCCCTTGGGGCGGCCGGTGGTGCCCGAGGTGTAGATCAGGGTGGCCGGGGACTTCGCATTGACCTCGGCGCGGCGCGCGTGCACGGTCGCGTCGTCGAGGTCGGCGCCGCGCGCGATCAGCTCGTCGACGGCGCCCTTGTCGATCTGCAGGGTCTCCCGCAGATCCGGCAGCGCGCCCGCCTCGATCTCATCGATGACCTTGCGGTGCTTGTCACTGTCGAGCACCAGCAGCTTGGTGGCGGAGTCCTGCAGGATCCACTTGGCCTGTTCGGCGGCCGAGCTGTCGTAGATGGCGACGGTGCAACCACCTGCGGCCCAGATGGCGAAGTCGAGCAGCACCCACTCGTAGCGGGTCGGGGCCATGATGGCGACCCGATCGCCGAGCTCGAGTCCGGAGGCGATGAGGCCCTTGGCCACATCGGTGACCGTTTTGGCGAATTCCGCGGCCTTGATTTCCCGCCAGCCGCCACCCTCTCGGGTGACGTTGAACAGCACCGCGCCGGGCGATTGCTCGGCGTGCCGGAAGACGTTATCGGAATTGTTCGCGTCTTCCGGGATGGTGTATGAAGCCGGGACTTCGAACTCTCGCATCAGTGCCCTTCCACGTGGGTTTACTCGCCAGTAATCTACGACACCTGTGACCGGGACGTCAGCTCGGCCTGCTCACAGATCTATCCTAAGTCGCGGATCGAGACCGGTTGGACGGCTTCTCGCAGGAAATCCGCCAGTTCGGTCAGCGCGGCGGCCGCCGGACCCACGAGCGCGGCTTGCAGCTGCGCGACGTGCCATAGCCCCTTGCTCTCAGTAAAGCTGGCATGTACGCCCGCCGCCCGCAGCGCCGTCACGAATTCGACACATTGCGGATGCAGCAGTTCGCTGACATCGACCTGAACATATGTCGGCGGTAAACCGCGCAATTCACCGTGCAGTGGTGCGTAGCCGGTGTCCTTGCCGTCCCCGTCACCGAGATAGGCCGCGGCGCACGCGCGCGACCACGCTCGGTTGATCACCAGATCGCGGAATTTGTCCGGGGGCTGATTCGGGTCGACCCACGGCGCGATCAAGCCGAGCGCCGCCGGAGTGTGGCCGTGCTCGGCGATGAGCCGCTGTGCGGTGGCCAGCGCGAGTCCGCCGCCCGCCGAATCACCCGACAGCGCAATCTGTTCGGCGCGGTAGCCGATATTGCCGACCAGCTCCAGGAAGGCCGATTCGGCATCGTCGAGTCCGGCCGGGAACGGATGCTCCGGCGCGAGTCGGTAGTCGAGAACATAGACGGCGCAACCGGTTTCGTGCGCCAGCCGGGCGGCGAGCGAGCGGTGCGTCGCCAGTGATCCGACCGCGTAGCCGCCGCCGTGCAGATAGAGCACCGCGCCCGCGTTCAGGTTCGGCTCGGCCGAGCCCGCGGTGATTCGTTCCGCGGGCCGGCCACCGAGCCGGAGCCGGTGCACGGTCGTGCCCGATGGCAGAAACTGTGCCCGCGAACCGATATCGAGCAGCAGTCGCTGCATCTGCCAGGGCAGCCGAGCGTTCAGTGAGACACGGAAGATCGGACCCAGCAGCGCTCGCGCGATGGGTAGCGGAAGGTTGATGTCACGCATGGGTTTCCTCGATTCCCCGCGCCGGTTCAGGGTAGGAAGGGGCGGTTCACCGCGGCGGCGATGCGCTGGTAGCCGGAGGCGGTGACCCGGACGAACAGGTCGAGCACCTTGGCCTCCCAACCGATCAGCACGCGGCCGTGTCCCTTGCGGACCCCCTCGGTAATGGTCTGCGCGGCCATTTCCGGTGTGTGAATGGCCAGCTTCTTGTCGAACAGCGAAGCGGCGTTCTGGCTGTCGATGCCCTCGGCATAGGTGGCATTGCGGGCGACGGCGGTCTTGATACCACCGGGATGCACGCAGGTCACCTTCACCGGATGCTTGCCGACCAGCATCTCCTGGCGCAGCGATTCGGTGAATCCGCGCACCGCGAATTTGGCCGCGTTATAAGCACTCTGGCCCGGGACGGCGATCAGACCGAACAGGCTGGAGACATTGACGACGTGGCCGTCGCCGGAGTCGATCAGCAGCGGCAGGAAGGCTTTGGTGCCATTGACGACGCCCCAGAAGTCGACGTCCATGATGCGCTCGATGTCCTTGAACTCCGAGCGGATCACCTCGCCGTGGTAGGCGATGCCCGCATTGTTGTAGATCTGATGCACCGTGCCGAAGTGCGCCTTCACGGCGTCGGCGTACAGCAGCACCGCTTCGCGCTCGACCACATTCAGCCGGTCGGATTTGATCTCGGCCCCGTACGCCTCGCAGCGGCGCACCGTCTCGGCCAAGCCGTCGGTATCGATATCGGAGAGCGCGAGCTTGGCGCCGCGCCTGGCCAGGTTCTCCGCGAGGGCGCGGCCGATGCCGGAACCAGCCCCGGTGATCACACAGACTTTGCCCTTGAAGTAAGCGTCATTGCTCACTGTCCTGCCACCACTTTCAGTTCGTTTCGAGAGCTTTCGACGCTTGTCGTCTCATAGGCGGAGACGTCGAAGTTCTTTGTCATCCTGCGGAATTCGAAGGTGAAATCCGGCCAGAGCGTGGTGTTGTTACCGTGCTTGTCCAGGTACCAGCTGGCGCAGCCGCCGGTATTCCACACGCTCTTCACCAGTTTGCCCTGCAGTTCCTCGTTGTAGGCGTCCTGCACCGCGCGCTTCACCTCGACGGTGCGCAGGCCGAGGCGGTCGACGGTGGCCAGGGCATCGGCGATGTAGTTGATCTGCGATTCGATCATGTACACCATCGAGGTGTGGCCGAGGCCGACATTCGGGCCCAATAGGAAGAACATATTGGGGAAGTTGGCCACGGCCGAACCCTTGTAGCCCTGCTGGCCGATCTCGTCGAATACCTCCGCCAGCGTGCGGCCGTCCTTGCCCGAGATGGCGTTGTAGGTCGGTGAATCCGTGACGTGGAAGCCGGTCGCGACGATGAGTGCGTCGATTTCGCGCTCGGTGCCGTCCTTGGTGACGATGGAATTCGCGCGCACCTCGACGATGCCATCGGTGACCACGTCCACATTCGGGCGGCTCAGCGCCGGGTAATAGTCGTTGGAGATCAGCATGCGCTTGCAGCCGATCCGGAAGTTCGGGGTGACCTTCTTGCGCAGCTCCGGATCGCGGACCTCCAGCTGCAACTTGGCCTTGGCGATCAGCTCGAAGGCCTGCATCAGCGCCGGAACCTTGGCCAGGCCGACGACCTGGGTTTCGCGCGCCGCGTAGATGGCCGCACGGGATAGGCGCTGGAAGCCCGGGATGTGTCGGAAGGCGAGCCGCTCCGGCAAGGTGTACGGGCGGTCGATGCGGGGAAGCAGCCACGGCGCGGTGCGCTGGTAGACGTCCAAGTGCGCGACCCGCGGGGCGATGGACGGCACGATCTGAATGGCCGAGGCGC
The DNA here is from genome assembly GCF_050955845.1 of Nocardia sp. CA-135398. Classification (NCBI taxonomy): domain Bacteria; kingdom Bacillati; phylum Actinomycetota; class Actinomycetes; order Mycobacteriales; family Nocardiaceae; genus Nocardia; species Nocardia sp. CA-135398. Next base: position 1,625,163 of record NZ_CP192084.1, read on the forward strand.
CGGTGCCGATGATGGCGACGCGCTTGCCGGTCAGATCGGCGTCGTGGTTCCAGCGGGCGGAGTGGAAGATCTCGCCCTCGAATCCGTTGATGCCCTTGATATCCGGGAGGGCGGGTTCGCACAGCGCGCCGACCGCGGACACCACGGTGTCGGCGGTGAAGCTGCCCCTGGTCGATTCGATATGCCACAGGTTGGTGGCGTTGTTCCAGCGGGCCGCGGTCACGTCGCAGTCGAACAGGTGCTTGTCGAGCACGTTGTATTCGCGCGCCACGCCCTGGATGTACTGCTGGATCTCGCCCTGCTTGGAGAACGAACGTGACCAGTTCGGGTTCAGCGCGAATGAGTACGAGTACAGGTGCGACGGCACATCGCAGGCCGCGCCGGGGTAGGTGTTGTCGCGCCAGGTGCCGCCGACATCGCTGCCGCGTTCCAGCACGAGGTAATCGTTGCGGCCCTGCTTGCTCAACCGGATCGCCAGGCCCAGACCAGCGAAACCGCTGCCGATGATGATGGTCTTGACGTGGCGGGCTGGCCGGTTGCCGACAGCTTTGTCTGTAACCTTGCGACTCATATAACCCAGCCTACGGTCCTATTGAGCATGAGTCAACAGTATTGAGCAGCGTTCAGTAAGTATTGACCAGTGTTCAGTAAGATGGCCCCGTGAGTAGTCGAGGCACCGGAGAAACGGTCAAGCGCACCCGGCTCAGCCCGGAAGAACGCCGTCTACAACTGATCACCCTGGGCGCGAAGATGCTCGGCGACCGCGCCATCGAAGACATCTCGATCACCGAAATCGCCGGGGCGGCCGGGATCTCCCGCGGCCTGCTCTTCCACTACTTCCCGACCAAACAGGACTTCCAACTGGCGATAGTCCGCCACGCCAATGCCGAGCTACTGGAGCGCGTCGCCCCGGACCGCACCCTCGGGATATTCGAGATGCTGCGCGATTCGATCGAGCGCTACATCGAGTATGTCGGCGAGAACCGCAATTCCTACGTATCGCTGCTGCGCGGCCCGGCCAGCGTGAGCGCCGAGGTGCTGCCACTCGTCGACCAGACCCGCAACGCCGTCATCGACCTCATCCTGACCGAAGTGCCCGTCGATATCCCGGACACCGACCGCCCCCGCCTCACCCTCGCCATGCGCGGCTGGATCGCCTTCGTCGAGGAAGCCACCCTCACCTGGCTGCGCCACGAAACCATCACCCGCGAACAGTTGGTCGACCTCTTGGTCGAATCACTACTCGCCCTGGCTCTTTCGCTGAACCCGGCACTCGCTGCCGCGCTTCGCGGCTGACGAGCACTTCTGGAAGAGCGCGAGTAGCGCCGCCATCCACGCGACATCTGCGCGAGCGATCGAGCGGTGGATATCCTGATGTATGGGTCTGTCTCGTCGGCAGCTGTTGAGGGTGGGTACGGCTGGATCGGTTGCGGTGCTGGTGGGGGCGTCGGCGGCGAGTAGCGGGCGGTTTCGAGCGCCGCGGTGGTTGGGAGATCCGTTCACGTTAGGGGTGGCTTCGGGGGATCCGCTGCCGGATGGGGTGGTGTTGTGGACGCGGCTGGCACCGGATCCGTTGGCGCCGGATGGGCTCGGGGGGATGGCGCAGCATCCGGTGACCGTCGATTACGAGGTTGCCCACGACGACCAGTTCCGGGATGTGGTGACGCGCGGGAGCGCTCTCGCCACCCGGGAACTCGCACATACCGTGCATCCGGAGGTCGGTGGTCTCGAGCCGAATCGCTGGTACTTCTATCGCTTCCGCGCGGGGTCGGCGATTTCGCCGGTCGGTCGCACCCGAACGGCGCCGCCGTCCGGACAGCCCACTGCGCGAATGCGATTCGCGTTCGCGTCCTGTCAATCGTGGCCCTCCGGCTACTACACCGCCTATGAGCATATGGGCGCCGAAGACCTCGATCTGGTTGTGCACCTGGGGGATTACATCTACGAACGCGGCTGGAACCGTGGCCGTGCGGGGATGTCGGTGGAGCCGTATCTCGCCGCCGAAGCGGTCGACCTGCCCGGCTATCGACTGCGCTACGCCCAGGCCAAGGCCGAACAACCGCTGCGCACCGCGCACGCGGCCTTCCCCTGGCTGGTCACCATGGACGACCACGAGATCGACAACAATTGGTTCGCCGACCATCCCGGCCTCGGCCTCGACATCTATCGCATCCCCGCACTGTTCCGCCGCCGCAAAGCCGCCGCCTTCCAAGCGATGTACGAACATCAGCCGCTGCGCATCGCGGCCCTGCCGTCCGGCCCGACCATGCGCATCCATCGCCGGTACACCTTCGGCGACCTCGCCGACATCACCATGCTCGACACCCGGCAATACCGCACCGGCGGAGCCTGCGGCAACGGCAACATCGGCGACGACTGCCCCGGCCGACTCTCACCCGACCGCTCGATACTGGGTGCAGCGCAACGAGATTGGCTCCTCGAAGGCCTGACACGATCCACCGCCCGCTGGCAGATCCTGGGCAACCAGGTGGCCATGGCCAAATCCGACTACGACCCCGGCCCAGGCACCAATTTCGGCACCGACGCCTGGGACGCCTACGTAGCCGACCGCAACACCGTCCTCGGCACCGCCGCCGACCGCGACATCCACAACCTCGTCGTCATCACCGGCGACCGCCACCACAACTACGCCGCCGACCTCCGCCCCGACTACGCCACCCCCGAATCCCCGGTCGTAGCAGCCGAATTCACCGGCACATCGATCACAACGGGTGGTGACGGCACCGACGTCAACCTCACCGGCCGCAACCTGCTGGTCGCCAATCCGGACATGAAATTCTTCAACTCGCAACGCGGATACGTCCGGGTCGAACTCGACCATTCCCTGTGGCGCACCGACTTCCGCGTCCTCCCCTATGTCCGCCACCCCGGCGCCCCGATCCACACCCGCGCGAGTTTCGTTGTGCAGGACCGAATCCCAGGCGTGGTTGCGGCACAGCGCCCCGACGACCACACCGACCAGGCCGCTGACCCTGGAATGGCGGGTCCGGGGCCGCGCTGAGCGCCGGATCAGAGCGGGCCGGAATGCCAACGCCGGACCGAATCACTCTGGGGGAGAGTGGATTCGGCCCGGCGTCGGGTCAGCGAGAAACTACGCGGTCGGCTCGAATGCCTCGGCGACGATTTCGGCTTGTTCCACCGCGTGCACCTTCGACGAACCCGAAGACGGGGCCGACATGGCGCGGCGGGAGATGCGGCGGAGCTTGGTGAAGCGCTCCGGGAGCAGCTCGGGCAGGTTCAGGCCGAAGAACGGCCAGGCGCCCTGGTTGGCCGGTTCTTCCTGGACCCAGGCGATATCGGTCGCATTCGGGTAACCGGCCAGTGCCTCGTTGAGGCGGAACTTGGGCAGCGGGTAGAGCTGCTCGATGCGGACGATGGCGACATCTTCGCGCTTCTGCTTGGCCTTTTCGGCGACCAGCTCGTAGTAGAGCTTGCCGCTGGTCAGCAGGACGCGCTTGACCTTGTTGCGGTCGCCGATGCCCTGTTCGTAGGTTGGCTCGTCGAACACCGAGCGGAACTTCGATTCGGTGAAGTCCTTCAGGTCCGAGACCACGGCCTTATTGCGCAGCATCGACTTCGGGGTGAAGACGATCAGCGGGCGACGGATGCCGTCGAGCGCGTGGCGGCGCAGCAGGTGGAAGTAGTTCGCCGGGGTGGACGGCACGGCGACCGTCATCGAACCCTCGGCGCACAGCTGCAGGAAGCGCTCGATGCGACCGGAGGTGTGGTCCGGGCCCTGACCCTCGTGACCGTGCGGCAGCAGCAGTACGACCTCCGACAGCTGACCCCATTTGGCCTCACCGGAGGAGATGAACTCGTCGATGATGGACTGCGCGCCGTTGACGAAGTCACCGAACTGCGCCTCCCACAACACGAGTGCGTCCGGGTTGCCCAGCGAGTAGCCGTATTCGAAGCCGACGGCGGCGTATTCGCTCAGCGCCGAGTCGTGCACCGCGAACCAACCCGGGTTGCTGCTGCCGATGTTGTGCAGCGGGGTGTATTCCTCGGCCGTCTTGCGGTCGATGATCACCGAGTGGCGCTGGGTGAAGGTGCCGCGACGCGAGTCCTGACCGGTCAGGCGCACCGCGCGACCCTCATCGATCAGCGTGCCGAAGGCGAGCAACTCGGCGAAGGCCCAGTCGACCTTGCCCTCGTAGGCCATTTCGCGCCGCTTCTCCAGCACCGGCTTGACGCGCGGGTGCACATTGAAGCCGTCCGGCACGCCGAGGAAGGCGTCGCCGATGCGCTGCAGCACGGCCTTGTCCACGGCCGTCACGACCGTCGCTGGCACCTGCTGGTCGTCCTCGACCGATTCACTCGGCTCCGGGGTGTATTTCTCCAGTTCCCTGACCTCGTTGAAGACCCGCTCCAGCTGACCCTGGTAGTCACGCAGCGCGTCCTCGGCCTCTTTCATGGAGATATCGCCACGACCGATCAGGCTCTCGGTGTATGCCTTGCGCACCGAGCGCTTGGTGTCGATGACGTCGTACATGTACGGCTGGGTCATCGACGGGTCGTCGCCCTCGTTGTGGCCGCGACGCCGGTAGCAGATCATGTCGATCACGACGTCCTTGCGGAACTTCTGCCGGAAGTCCACCGCCAGGCGCGCCACCCAGTCGCAGGCCTCAGGGTCGTCACCGTTCACGTGGAAGATCGGCGCGCCGATGAACTTCGCGATGTCGGTGGAGTATTCGGTGGAGCGGCTGTTCTCCGGTGCGGTGGTGAAGCCGATCTGGTTGTTCACCACGATGTGGATGGTGCCGCCGACCCGGTAACCGCGCAGCCCCGACAGGTTCAGCGTCTCCGCGACCACACCCTGACCCGCGAATGCGGCGTCACCGTGCAGCATCAGCGGCATGACCGAGAAGCCCTCGGGCCCGTCGCCCTTGTTCAGCAGGTCCTGCTTGGCGCGCACCAGACCCTCGAGCACCGGGTCGACCGCCTCCAGGTGCGAGGGGTTGGCGGTGAGCGAGACCTCGATCTCGTTGTCGCCGAACATCTGCAGGTAGGTGCCGCGCGCGCCGAGGTGGTACTTCACGTCGCCGGAGCCGTGCGTGGCCGCCGGGTTCATATTGCCCTCGAACTCGGTGAAGATCTTCGAGTACGGCTTGCCGACGATATTGGCGAGCACATTGAGGCGACCGCGGTGCGGCATACCGATGACGACCTCGTCGAGCGAATGCTCGGCGGACTGGTCGATCACGGCGTCCATCATCGGGATGACGGCCTCGGCGCCCTCGAGCGAGAAGCGCTTCTGCCCGACGTATTTGGTCTGCAGGAAGGTCTCGAAGGCCTCCGCGGCGTTCAACCGGTTCAGGATGTACTTCTGCTGTGCGACAGTCGGCTTGACGTGCTTCTGCTCGACCCGCTCCTGAATCCACTGCAGCTGCTCGGTTTCCAGGATGTGGGTGTACTCCACACCGACGTGGCGGCAGTAGGCATCGCGCAGCACCGAGAGCACATCGCGCAGCTTCATCCGCTCCTGGCCGTGGAAGCCCGCGACATCGAAGGTGCGGTCCAGGTCCCAGAGGGTGAGGCCGTGCTGGGTGACATCGAGGTCCGGGTGGCTGCGGAACTTGTCCTTGACCAGCCGCAGCGGGTCGGTGTCGGCCATCAGGTGGCCGCGGTTGCGGTAGGCGGCGATCATCTCGAGCACGCGGGTGCTCTTGTCGACGCCGCGCTCCTTGACGTCCTTGCGCCAGCGCACCGGCTCGTAGGGCACGCCGAGGCCGTGGAAGATCTCGTCGTAGAACTCGTCGCTGATCAGCAGGTTGTGGATGGTGCGAAGGAAGTCGCCGGACTCCGCGCCCTGGATGATGCGGTGGTCGTAGGTCGAGGTCAGGGTCATCAGCTTGCCGACGCCGAGCTCGTTGATGCGCTCGTCGCTCATGCCCTGGAACTCGGCCGGGTACTCCATCGCGCCCGCGCCGATGATCGCGCCCTGGCCCGGCATCAGCCGCGGCACCGAGTGCACGGTGCCGATGGTGCCCGGGTTGGTCAGCGAGATGGTGACCCCGGTGAAGTCGTCGATGCCGAGCTTGCCGTCGCGGGCGCGGCGCACGATGTCCTCGTAGGCGGTGTGGAACTGCCCGAAGGTCATCGCCTCGCAGCCCTTGATGGCCGCGACGACCAGCGAGCGGTTGCCGTCCTTGCCCGCCAGGTCGATGGCGAGGCCGAGGTTGGTGTGCGCCGGGGTGATCGCGTTGGGCTTGCCGTCGATCTCGGCGAAGTGCCGGTTCAGATTCGGGAACGACTTGACCGCCTGCACGATCGCGTAGCCGAGCAGGTGAGTGAAGGAGATCTTGCCGCCGCGGGTGCGGGCCAGGTGGTTGTTGATGACCAGGCGGTTATCGATCATCAGCTTCGCCGGAATGGCGCGCACGCTGGTCGCGGTCGGGATCGCCAGCGAGGCAGACATGTTCTTGACCACGGCGGCGGCCGGGCCGCGCAGGACCTTCGCTTCGTCGGCCGCGGTTTCCGCGGGCTTCGGCCCGCCCGAGGTGGGCGCGGCATTCGAGGTCGGCGCGGGCGTCGTCTGCGGCGCGCGGGTGGTTGGCTTCGCCGGCGCGGGCGCGGGAGGCTTCGGCGCGGCGGGCGCGGGCGCTGCCGGGGCGGGGGCCGCTGCGGCCGGGGTCGCGTTCACCGGCGCGGGTGCCGGTGCCGGGTTGGCCACCTGCGCGGGCGCGGCCGCGGGCGCGGCGCTGTTGACGGAATCACCCACGACTTCGGGCGTGTAATCGGCGAGGAACTCGTGCCAACTTTCATCGACGGAAGATGGATCCTGTTTGTACTTTTGATACATCTCATCGACTAGCCACTGGTTCTGTCCGAACTGGGAAGTTGAGCTGCTCACAGCAGGTGTTCGCCTCATTTCGTTCTTCGCGCTGCGACGTTTGTGACGTGCCCGGCACGGGGATCGGCGGATGCGCGCCGATGCGCCCTCTCTGAGGATAGGCCCAGCAGCAAATCAGTGGATCGACTGACCACCGGACAAACCCGATCCCAAAGATGACGACCCGTCCTCACCCGAGAATATTCCCCCCGTTTCGCTGGCCGCCGCCCATAGCTGGGCATAGCGGCCACCGACCGCAACCAATGTGTCGTGCGACCCGATTTCGGCGATTCGTCCGCGTTCCACGACGGCGATCCGATCGGCTCGCGCTGCCGTGCCCAGGCGGTGCGCCACGACGACGGTGGTGCGGCCACGAGTCAGTGATCGGCTCGCTACCAGCACCGATGCCTCGGTCTCCGGATCGAGGGTGGCGGTGGCCTCGTCGAGCAGCAATAGATCCGGGCGCACCAGTTCGGCTCTGGCGAGGGCGATCAGTTGGCGCTGGCCCGCCGACAGCCCGCGGCCGCGCTCGCCGATCGGATGGCGCATGCCCTGCGGTAGCGCGGCGATCATATCGGCCGCACCGACCGCGGTGGCGGCCGCCGCGATCTCGGCTTCGGTCGCCGACGGTTTCCCGAATGCAATGTTGCTGGCGACATCGCCGGTGAAGAGGTGAGCTTCCTGCGGGACGATGCCGAGCCGGGCGCGGTAGTCGGTGAGGCGGTAGTCACGGATGTCGATGTCATCGACCTCGATCGCACCCGGGTTGTCGCGTGGCAGGTCGTAGAGGCGGGCGAGCAACTTGACGATGGTCGATTTGCCAGCGCCCGTCGGTCCGACCAAGGCCAGCGTGGATCCGGCCGGAATTCGCAGTGACACTCCGTCGAGGGCGGGCTTCTCGGTGCCCGGATAGTGGAATCGGATGTCGTCGAGGACGACCTCGCCGCGCAATCCGTGGTCGATCGCGATCGCCTCCGGTGGGTCGGCGGCGATGGAGGACGGGGTGCGCAGCAGATCGCCGATGCGGCGCAGGCCAACGCGCGCCTGCTGGTAGCCGTCGAAAACTTGGGACAACTGCAGGATCGGGCCGAAGAGCAGCTGCAGATACAGCACGAAGGCGATGAGTGTGCCCGCGGTCGTCGTATCGGCGGCGACTTCGCGCGCGCCGAAGTACACGACCGCGGCCAGCGCCAGATCGGCCCAGGCGATGACGAAGGCGAAGTACATGGCGATCGCGCGCTGGGCGCGCATCCGGCTGGCGCGGTAGCGATCGGAGTATTCGGCGAAGCGACGGGCCGCGATCGGCTCGTGCCGATTGGCTTGGACGGCGCGCAGACCGGCGACATTCTCCTGGAAATCGGCATTGACGGTCGAGACGTGTTCGCGCGAGACGGTGTACGCGGTAGACGAGACGCGGCGGAACAGCGCCGTCGCCACCAGCAGCGGCGGCAGCGCGATCAGTACTACCGCCGCCAGCGAGGCGTCGATGACCAACAGCGCCACCGCGATACCGACCAGGGTGAGCACGCCGATCAGCGTGGTCGCGACGCCGGTTTGCAGGAAGGTCGAGAGGGCGTCCACGTCGGTGGTCATCCGGGTCATGATCCGACCGGACAGCTCGCGCTCGTAGTAGTCCAATCCAAGCCGTTGCAGATGGGCGTAACTGCGCACGCGCAGGCCGTAGAGGACGCGTTCACCGGTGCGCGCGGTGAGGACGGTGGTCGCCGCGCCGATGACGAGACCGAGCACCACCAAGACCGCGCCGAGCACTCCGGCTCTGCCGAGTGCGCCCGAATCATGGCCGCTCACACCGGAATCGATGGCGTAACGCACGATCGGTGGGAAGGCGACGCCGATGAGGGTGTCCAGTGCGAGCAGTGTGATGACGGTCAGGACCAACCAGCGCACCGGACGCAGCAGGCGAGCGAGCCGGAATCCGGGATCCGGTTGCCGCAGCTGTTCATCGTCCAGGCCGGGTTGTTCGGTGGCCGGTGGCAGACGTTCGATGGTGCGGCGAAGTTCGGGGGTTTCGCTGAGATCGGCTGCTGCGCCGGAGAATCCGCCTGGGCCGCTGGTCGGTGTCGCCGCGCGAGTGAAAGTTGTCGTCGTCCGCCCGGAACCGGTGGCTGTGTCGCGTTCGGCATCGGTGGTGGTGCTTCCGAAATCGGTGGTGTGCTCGGCATCGGCTGGGGTGCCGACGATCATGGCTTCGCCGGTGGCATATGAGACCGGCCGAGGGAGCCGGATCACCCGATCCGCATGTGCCAGTGTGGATTCCCGATGCGCCAGGATCAACGTGGTGCGCCCGCCCGCATCGGGTAGCTTCTCGAATATGGCCGCCTCGGTCACCGCATCGACCGCGGAGGTCGCATCATCGAGCACCAGAATCCGCGGGCGCGCCAATAGGGCTCTGGCCAAGGCGATTCGCTGCCGCTGTCCGCCGGACAGCGTCAATCCGCGTTCGCCGACCACGGTGTCGTAGCCGTCCGAGAGTTCGGTGATGAACTCGTCGGCAGCGGCGAGTTTTGCGGCATAGCGTATTTCGGCATCGGTGGCCTCAGGTCGGCCGAGGGCGATATTCGCGGCGATGGTGTCGCTGAACAGGAACGGGTCGTCGAACACCACCCCGACCGCGCTGCGCAGATCGGATGCGCGCAGGTCGGCGATATCCACCTGCTCTGCGGTTTCCGCCGATCCGAACAAACGGATGGCGCCGGAATCCGGGGCGTAGAAGCGTGGGAGAAGCAGTGACAGCGTCGACTTCCCGGAGCCCGCGGGCCCGATGACGGCGACCGTCTCGCCGGGCCGCACGGTCAGGTCGAGGTCACGCAGGATCGGCTGTGCGGGATCGAATCCGAAAGTGAGCGAATCTATTTCGATGCCCAACGGGCCGTCCGGGAGTTCGGTGGGGGCAGGTGGATCGGCGATTTCGGGGGCCGCGTCGATGACCTGGTAGACGCGCTCGGCGGCGGCCCTGGTCAGCTGGGCCATGATCACCACCGAGGATATGGTCCGGGTGGTGACGGTCATGGTCGTGACGTACGCGGAGAAGGCGAGAAAGGTGCCGATACCGATGACGCCGTGCAGGGCGAGCAGTCCGCCCACAACGATCACCGCGACCAGCCCGGCTTGCGGAATCGTGGTCACCCCGGGTGCGAAGCGCGCATTGATCTTGGCGGCGCGCATGCGCTCGGCGTAGAGAACGCGCCCGTGCTCCTCCAGCACGCGCACCATCCGAGCTTCCTGCCCGAAGCCCTTGACGACCCGCACGCCGGTGACGGTCTCTTCGACATGCTGTGCGACCTCGGCCGCGCGCTGCTGCGCCGACCACGTTGCCGCGTACAGGCGAGGCCGCATCCGATACACCAGCACCGCGATGGCTGGGACCACCAACAATGCGACGGCGGCCAGCGGCGGCGACAGCCACACCATGACCGCGGCGGCCAGCAGGAACTCCAGCAATGCCAGCCCCGACAGCGGTGTCATCGCCAAAAGGCCCTGCACCAACTGCAGATCCGTGATCGAGCGCGACACCACCTGTCCGGTGCGCAGCGCGTCCTGCCCGACGCCGTCGAGGCGCTGCAACGAGGCGAGCAGGCTGACCCGCAACGAGTGCTGCACATCGAGGGATAGCCGTCCGGCCAACATGCGGCGTCCGAAGGCCGCCGAGAAGCGGCCGAGTGCGACGAGGGCGAGCAGGGCCGCGATGGTCCCGATGACGGAGGTGTCACCGAATCCGGCCGCATCGACCGCTCGCTTGGTCAGCAGCGGCGCGGAGATCTCGACCACCGCTCCGGCCGCCAAGGCGATCGCGATGCCAGTGACCGTTCCCCGGTGGCTCCAGCACTCGGTCCACAGTCTGCGCATCCAACCCATACCGCGCTCGGTCACTTCCGCTGCTCACCCCGTCTTGTCGTGCTGATACCGACGGTAATGACACGTGCCGCACCGCTGTTTGTTCCCCGCGGCCGGGACCGGATCAGAGTTCGGCGGTGCGGAGCAACCACCAGGCTCCGCCCGCCGCGGCGAGGGTCCAGAGGATGAGGACCACCAGTGCGGCGGGGGTGGGGGCCAGAAAGTCGCTGTCTTTGAAGGAGCCCACGGCGACGGTGCTGAGGGTGGCCGAGCCGGGCAGGACGGTCACCACTCCGGCCAGGCCGATTGCCTTGGCGACCACCCAGATCAACGGTTCGATGATCACCAGCCAGCCGAGCATCGCCACGACCGCGGTGGTCGACGTGCGTAGCAGCAATCCCAGACCGGCGCCGATCAGCGACCAGCAGACCGCGGCGAGCAGACCGCCGCCGAGCACGGCGAGTAGGCGCACGCCGAAGTCGAATTTGCCGCGGCCGAAACCGAGCAGGCAGGCGAAGGCGATGAGTTCGACAACGAAGGTCGCCGCCAGCGCGAAGCCCGCGGTGACCAGGAATTTCGCGGCGGCGAGCCGGTCTCGGTCGGGGGTGAACATGGCGGTGGACGGCATTGTCGCGTAACGGTATTCGGCTCCCGCACCGGCCGCGCCGAAGGCACCGGCCAGTACGATCGCGGCCGCGAGTCCGATATACAGCCCGATGGTCGCCGCGCCGGTGGCCGGATTGGATTTCGGATCGGCGGGTCCGGCGAGCAGTGCGGTCACCGTGCTCGCGACGAGGGCGATCGCCGGGATCAGTGCGGCCAGGATTCGGCTGGCGCGCAGCGTGGCGACCTTGCGGACCTCGGAGTTGACGGCCGGAACGAGATCCGGGGGCAGCACGGTGATCATCGTGGAATCCCTTGCGGTGCGATCCCGGCATAGGGGGCGGGCTGGGGCGGGCGGGCCGGTTTGACCAGTGCGGCCAACACTCGGTCGGGGTGGATCTGGTCGGCCGCGATATTGTCCACGCGCACACCGGCCGCCGTCGCCGCCGCGCGGATCTGCGCTTCGGTCGCCTCGGCAACGGCGAGGCGACCGTCGGGACGGATCACCGCATCGGTGAAGCCCTGTGCGGCCAACATGGTGGCGAGTGCGATCGGGGTCGATGCGGCGACGACCAGACGATCGGGATGGCCGCGCCGCAGCCGGGCGGGCGTGCCCTGATAGACCACCGAGCCCCCGCTCACGACAATGATGTTGTCCGCCATCGGAATCACGTTCGCGAGGCCTTCGCTGGTCAACAGGACGGTGCCGCCGCGGCGGGTGTGCCGCCGCAGGAAGTCCGCCAGCCAGGCGCGTTCGGCCGCGTCGAGACCGGCCAGCGGTTCGTCGAGAATCAGCAACTGCGGGTCGCCGAGCAGTGCGGTCGCCAGCGCCAGCCGGGTCTGCGATCCATCCGACAGCTCGCCCGCCCGCGTCTTCGCCAGGTCACCGAGACCGACCACCTGGATCACCTCGTCGACCCGCGCGTCCTCGACACCCGCGGCGGCCGCATAGACGAGCAGATGATCGCGCGCGCTTCGAGCCGGATGCAGTCCGCGCGGCTGCAACATGCCGCCGACAACCGCGGCTGCTTCGCCTCGCCGGGAGCCAGGTCCGCCGACCGCCGCGGTTCCGGAGGTCGGCTGGAGCAGGCCGAGCAGGATCCGCAGAATCGTCGTCTTCCCCGCGCCCGCCGGACCCACCAGGGCGGCGGTGGTTCCGGACGGCACGGTGAAGCTCACGTTTTCCACCGCGGTGACCAGGTTGTAGCGCTTGGTCAGGCCGCGAACGGAGAAGGCGAGCGGTCGGGCAGAACTCATCGCGGCGTGGTCGGGGGTTGCGGCTTGGCCGGATCCAGGGCGGGCAGCGGATCGGCGTCGATGACGAGCTGCCGATCGGCGGGCCAGGTCACCGGCGCGGGTCCGAATGCCTTGCGCGCGTTGCTGATCGTGGTCTTGCCGAGTGTCCGGTTGCCGACGCCGCCGATCACCGCGCCGATACCGGCGGGCACCACCTTGCCCGCCATCAATGCCGCCCGCTTGGTGATGAAGCGAATGATGAATCGCTTGAGCAGCGAATCGTTCATGCTGGACAGGCCGGGAATCCTATTGGCGAACAGGGTGCCCCAGTTCTTCGCCGAATGACCGACCGTCTTCTCGACGATCTCCATCCCGCTCTCACCGAGCACGACCGCGAGCACCAGTGCCCGCCGCGTCTCCTGGTCCTCGGGTGAGATGCCGTGCACGGCAGCGACGGCCAGCGTGAACACCGCGGACGCCTCCATGAAGAAGGTCGTCTCGGCACTGACCGCCGCGAGCGCCGCGATGGTGCCGACGCCCGGCACCGCCGCCGTCGCACCCACCGCACCGCCACTGCTGGTGACCGCGAGCAGGTACTGGTGCTCCAGCCGCTCGATGATCTGCGCGGGACTCTCCGACGGATGCGAACGCCGCAGCCGGTCCACGTACTTGGCGACCGCGGGCGCCTGCAGGCGCGACCCGCTATCGAGTAGCTGGACCACCGTCTTCTCGAACGTGCCTTTGAACACGGCGATATCCTCCTCTTCCGCCCGTACGCAACGACCTTATTGCACCGACCGCCATCAACTCGTCATGACAACGATGTACCCGGTCGGTCGGGTTCCCGATGGGGGATGGCAGCCGGCGGGGTGGGTGTACCCAGTGTCGGTTCGATCACGCCGGTTCGTGCAGGGCGGGCACTCGCTCGGTGAGCGGTGGCGGTGGCGGTGCGGTGCCGTCGCCGAATGGCCTGCCGCCCAGCGCTTCTCGGCCGTGCGGGGTCAGCAGGCCGGTCAGATCCGGACCCTTGGGCACGATCTGCGTCGGATTGATGTCGCCGTGCACCACGTAGTAGTGCGTCTTGATCTGCCCGAAATCGACGGTGTCGCCGAATCCGGGTGTCTGGTACAGATCGCGCACATAGCCCCAGAGCACCGGCATTTCGCTCAGTTTGGAGCGGTTGGTCTTGAAATGGCCGTGGTAGACCGGATCGAAGCGGACCAGCGTGGTGAACAGCCGCACATCGGCCTCGGTAATGGTGTCGCCCACCAGGTAGCGCTGGGTGGCGAGCCGTTCCGACAGCCAGTCCAGCCGACCGAAGAGCCGATCGTAGGCCGCCTCGTAGGCCGCCTGCGTACCAGCGAATCCGCACCGGTAGACGCCATTGTTGACATCCCGGAAGACCGCCTGGTTCACCTCGTCGATCTCGGCCCGCAACTCCTGCGGATACAGCTGCGGCGCACCGGGGCGATGGAATTCGGTCCACTCGCTGGAGAAGTCCAGCGTGATCTGCGCGTAGTCGTTGGTCACCACCTGTCCGGTGGGGATGTCCACGAGCGCGGGCACCGTGATGCCGCGCGGATAGTCCGGGAACCGTGCGAGGTACGCATCGCGCAACCGGGGGATGCCGAGCACCGGATCCACCCCACCGGGATCCAGATCGAAGGTCCAGCTGAGCTTGTCGTGCGTCGGCCCGCACAATCCGAGCGAGATGACGTCTTCCAGCCCCAGCAATCTGCGCACGATCAGCGTGCGATTGGCCCACGGACAGGCCCGCGCCGCGACCAGCCGATACCGGCCAGCCTCGACGGGATACCCGTCGCGGCCATCAGCAGTAATGCGTGTGGTGATGTAATTCGTATCCCGCTTGAACTCACCGGCTTCGACGTAGGAGCCGTTTTCCGATACCGCCTTGGTCACTTGCCTAGTCTGGCAGATCTACGCCTGAATGACGGCCGCGAGCGGTGTGGATGAGCATCGGGGGGCGGCAGCGGGCGAGGTGGTGAGCTTAGTCTTGCCGGATGAGTGATACGAAGGCCACCAGGCTGACCCGGGAAACCACCGACGGCGGCGCCGAGGTCGCGACCCTCACCCTGGCCAATCCGCCGCTGAATCTGTTCGACCAGCCGATGCTCGACGCGCTCGTCGAGGATCTCGCCGAGCTGTCGGCCAACCCACCGCGCGCGGTGCTGCTGCGGGCCGAGGGCAAGCTGGTCTCCGGTGGCGTCGACGTGCACGTCTTCGACGGGCTCCTCTCACCTACCCCGCCGACTCCGTCGGCTGCCATCCCCCTAGCCGTTGAACAGGGCGCCGAGCTGTGGCGCGCGCTGTTCGCGCAGATCATCCATCCGCTGGAGGCGCTGCCGTGTCCGGTGGTCTTCGCCGCACACGGCCTCACCCTGACCGCCGCCTTCGAAATGGCTCTGGCCTGCGACATCATCCTGGCCGCGCCGAAGGCGAAATTCGGTCTGGTGGAGACCGTCGTCGGCCTGACGCCGTCGATGGGCGGTCCGCAGCGGCTGGCCGAGCGTGCCGGTTCGGGCCGTGCCCGCGAATTCGTGATGACCGGTGACCTCTACGACGCCGCGACCATGGCCGAATGGGGCGTGGTCAACGCCATCCACGACGATGTCGACACTGCCGCAAGGGAATTGACGAATCGCCTTGCCGAGGGCCCGACCCGGGCGCATGCGGCGACCAAACAGATCATCGAGGCGTGGCGCTCGGGAGGTGTGGCGCACGCGGATTCGGTGACGCCGGAGGTGTCCGGCGCGCTGTTCGACACCGCGGATCTGCGCGGCGCGGTGCGTAGCTTCCTGGAGGTCGGGCCGGGGAAGGCGACCTACACCGGCCGGTGACGGCAAGGACACGTTCCTCGCCTACGCCAGCGAAAGTGTGACTCGCGTCATATAGTCGCAGGAGCCTGCAGGCTCGAGGCGCGTGCGGAGGACCCATGTCGCAGTTTTTGGTCGAATATCCACTCAACCGTCCGCATGCTTGCGATGCCCCGCTGGCCCGCGGCGCCGATGGGGTGCTGCGCTACGGCAATCTCACCCCGGCGCTGACCGAACTATTGGATCTGCAGGTGCATGCCTTCTCGACCAGGGAGGCGGTGGTGGAAATCGGCGGCCCCCGGCTGAGTTATCGGGAACTGTGGCACTCCGCCTCCCGCATCGCGGGCGGTCTGCAGGAACACGGCATCGGCTACGGCGACCGGGTCGCCATCCACATGCCGACGGGCGCGCGCTGGGTGCAGGCCTTCCTCGGGGCGCTGCTCAGCGGCGCGGTCCCGGTGCTGGTGCACGACGGGCTGCCCGATGCGGTGGCCGAGCGGGTGATGGCCGACAGCAGTACCGATTTCGTGCTCGGCGCCGGCGGCGACGAATTGCCCGACGGCGCCGCCTTCATCGATGACGGTGCGGCCCTGAGCGATCTGGCACTGCTCTGCTACACCAGCGGCACCGGGGTCTGTCCGGCCAATGCCACCGTCGCGCCCAAAGGCGTCGAGCTGACCAACGAAAATCTACTCTCGGCAATCCGTTCCGTCGTCGCGGCGATGGATCTGCCGACCGATGGACTGCGCAATCTGGTGTTGTTACCGCTGGCCCACGCCAGCGGCTGTGTGGACCAGCTATTGCCGACCTTCGCGGTCGGCGGCACCGTCGTCCTCGCGCCGGACAGTCGCAGTCTCGCCGAAACCATTGTCTCCGAACGGATCGATATGGTTTCCGCGACACCACGCATCTTCTCGCGCCTGCTGCCCGAACTAGCGGGACTGCGCACCGAGGGACTGCGCACAGAGGGCATCGTCCGGGTCAGCAATGCGGGACATCGCGGCGAACGCGCCGCCGATCGCACCGATCCCGCCGATCTGGTCGCGCCGCTGCGGGATATGTTCCCGGCCGCGCGGCAGTGGTCGGTCTGGGGTGCGACCGAAACCAGCGGCATCGGCCTGGTCGTGGACGACTCGACCGACACCGCACCCGGTGCCGATCGGGTGCTCGGATTCCCCTTCGGCGGAACCGAATTGGCACTGTGGGGGCCGCAAGCGCAGACCGGACACGGCGAATTGCTCTGTCGCGGACCGAATGTCACCCACCGCTACTGGAACGATCCGGAGACCACCGCCGACCGCTTCACCGGAAGTTGGTTCCACACCGGCGATCAGGTCAGTATCGACGCCGACGGTCTGGTCCGGCGCGAGCAGGCGCAGGCGGGGTGACTCACTCGAGCAGGCGATCGCGCAGCCGTGCGCGCAGCTCCGCGGTGAATCCGATGGCGGTCAGATAGGTCTCGAAATCACCGTGGCTTACGTGTACCGCATCCGTCGCGATGCGCAGGTAATCCTCGCGCACACCGAGGATATCGATGGAAAGTTCTACTCCCGCAGTGAGTTTCGGCGCCATCATGGCGCGCAGGGCGGGGACGGCGTCATTGCTGGCCATGAAGTCGGTGAGCACATCGTCCTCGCCGACCGCCACCGCGCGCAGCAGCGTCGCGATTGCCCAACCGGTGCGGTCCTTACCGGCCGCGCAGTGCACCAGCACCGCGCCGTCGCCGGCGGCGATCGTCTCGGCGATGGTGATGATCGCGGCATTGGCCTCGGGCAGGGCCGGGAAGTACCGGTAGACCTCGAGCATGTGCGTGAACGCCGAGTCGGTCTGCGCGTCGTGCGGCGGCGCCTCTGCCATCCGGGAGTCGAACGGTGTGACATTCAGCCGCACGCCCTCGGGCAGATTGTCGTGGCCGATGTGCTCGATCTCGCGCGGCCCGCGCAGGTCGAAGACATCGGTGACGCCGAGTTCACGCAGGATCGCGTGGCCGGGCAGATCGAGGCCGCTCAACTGGGCCGAGCGCAACAGCACGCCGGGGCGGATCCGCGCGCCGTCGACGGTGCGCAGACCGCCGAGATCGCGGAAGTTGAACGTGCCGGTCAGATAGAACTGGTCGGCGGATGGCGAGAGAGTCACCGGTCCAGGCTAGCCACCTCGCGGTGTCGGCACGGTGTCGATCGCGGAACCGCCGTCCGTCCAGATTGCGAGGTCTTTGTGTGTGATCCGCCACAGCACACCGGAGCGGGACCGGCTGGCACCGTAGTCTGGTCGATGGTCTTCTTGCGTCGGGCAGACGCGAGAGTGACGCCCGGGGAGGCGATTCCGGTGAACACCGCTCGATCGCAGAGGGATTCCGGTTGGGTAACAAAACATTCTTCCAGTCTGGAAATACCCGCTGAACCCATTCTTAAACCCTGGAAACCCTCTACCATTGATGAATGTTGGACTGGGCATCCAGGAAATTCCCTAGCGGGGGATTCGTGAGAGTCGCCTGTCATGTTCAGCGAGTCGCGCCGACGAAGGTGCGCGAGTTCTTTCCTCGAGGGAGTCGTCGTTGAGCGTACGTGGAGAAATAGCGGCGGTCAGGCTGCGGCCGACCATCTGCGAGGCCGTCGAGAAGGCGGCCGCCTCACTCGATTTCACCGGAGTGCGAGCACTTCGGGTGCTGCTGCATGCCGGTGTGAGCGCGTACTGGCCGCTGGTCAAGGCGGCACCGGCCAAGCAGGCCCGCAGGTACGAGGCGACCGCGCATCAGCTGGCCGAGCGGTGGGAGGCGCAGACCGAATGTGTCGCCGACCCGCAGGCCACGGCCCTGTTCCGCGAGATGGATTCCGAGGTCGCGAGCTTCCTTGACCTCTGCGCCGACCGGTCGGGCGCCCAGTGGTTGGAGCCGACCGATGCCATCGCGGCCTACGCGGTCTCGGTGTTGCAGGGCACGGTGCTGCGCTGGCTCGCCGATTGCAATGACGAAACGATGCTGGTGGTGCTCGACGACCTGGTCAGCAGCCTGGCGAGCCGGGCCGCCGAAGTCTGATCCCACCAGTACTGGACGTTTGACCAGTTTGGTGGTTGAGTGGGGCTGGTGACAGACACGTCGCCGATTGCCGCACTGGATGCGGCCACGGCCGAGCTGGACCCGCCGCTTGCCGCCCTCGACCTGACCGCGCTGCGTGCCAATGCCGCTGACCTGGTCCGTCGCGCGGGTGGGGTGCCCATCCGGGTGGCGAGTAAATCGGTGCGCTGTCGCGCGGTGCTCGAAGAGGTGCTCGGCGCCGAGCTCACCGCATCCGGTGGCTTCGCGGGCGTCATGTCCTACTCGTTGGCGGAGGCGATCTGGCTGGTCCGCCTCGGTGCGCGCGATGTGCTACTCGGCTATCCGACCGTCGATCGCGCGGCGCTCGCCGAACTCGCCGCCGATGACACGCTGCGCCGATCCATTACGTTGATGGTCGATGATCTCGCCCAGCTGGACCTGATCCGCGCCGCGATCGGCACCGATCTGGCGCGGCCGAGAATCTGCCTCGACGTGGACGCATCGCTGCGAATCGGCCCGCTGCACTTGGGTGTTCGACGCTCGCCGGTACGCACCCCCGAACAGGCCGCCGCGCTCGCGCGCGAAGCGCTGCGCCGTGGGTTCGACGTGGTCGGCGTGATGACCTATGAAGCGCAGATCGCCGGGCTGCCCGACGCCAATATCGCTGTGCGCCTTGTGAAGCGGGCCTCGGCGGCCGAGATCGGCAAGCGGCGCGGACAGGTGCTGGACGCGGTGCGGTCGGTGGTCGGCAAGTTGGAGATCGTCAATAGCGGCGGCTCCGGATCCATCGAGGTGAGCGTCACCGATCCGGATGTCACCGAGGTGACCGCGGGCTCCGGGCTGTATGTGCCGACGCTCTTCGATCACTACCGCGCCTTCACCCCGCGCCCGGCACTGTTCTTCGCCACATCGGTGCTGCGCAAGCCGACCCCGTCCATCGCAACCGTTTTCGCGGGCGGCTACATCGCCTCCGGCCCGACCGGGGCGTCGCGGGTGCCGAAGCCGGTGTGGCCCACCGGTTTGAAGCTGCTCGGCACCGAAGGCGCTGGCGAGGTGCAGACGCCGCTGTCCGGAGCCGACGATCTGCGGATCGGCGATCGGGTGTGGTTCCGGCACGCCAAGGCGGGCGAGCTGTGCGAGCGGTTCGACCAGGTCCATCTGATCGATGGCGACGGCACGCGGACGACGGTGCCCACGTATCGCGGTGAAGGTAACTGCTTCGGCTGAGCCGCCCGCTAATTGCGAATTGCGCGGGACGGCAATTTCAAGATCGAATTCGGCTAAAAGAACCAACCGGTCCGGACTGATTATTTTGGTCACCGTCTGAACAAATGATGAAAGAAATATTCAGCTGAGTCGCAGGAATGTCGCCAGATCCGATAGATCGTCCGGCGTACTCGGTAGATATTCGGTGAGCAGTGGGGACCGAATGATCACCGCCTTCCACATCGCCCGGCACAGCGTCGCCTGAACCAGACTGCGCGACAGCAGGAATCGCATACCGTAGGGCGCGTCGGCAGGGCTGGAGGTGGTCATCGACATGAGCACCACCGCCGCCTCCCGGCCGCGGAATCGTTCGGCGGTGCCGACCAGCACATCCTCGATCTTGGCCCGGGCCAGCAGCGTTCGGATCAGGCCGACCTGGGCGGTGTAGGGCGCGACCACGAGGATGTCGTGCGGATGCAGCCGTCGGGTCATCGCGCCGGTCGTCCACGAGACGCCGAGCAGGGCACGGACGCGGCGGACCACCTCGCGGGCCTCGGCCATCGATTCGGTCGAATCGCCGCTGTGCGGCACCAGCACCGTCTCCAGGCCCGGTTCGATGCCGTCCAGTTGCCGTGCGAGCGTGACGGTTTCGTTGGAGCGCAGCCGATTGTCGTAGTACAGCCGGGAGATCGGATCACAGACCCGCGGATGCATCCGCCAGGTGCGATCCAGGAAGTAGCCGCGCTCGGCGGGCAGGGTGTGGCGGCCCTCGGTGAGCCAGCCGAGCACCGATTCGTCGACCGGTTCCGGATGCGCGCTGCGCGCTGCCGACGGCGCGGGATCACCGAGCAGCAGCAGATTGCGCGCACCGACCGCGACGGCGACGGTATCGGCGAGCGGGAAGCGGCCCGCATCGGCGATCACCAGCAGGTCCAGACTGTCGCCGGGGACCACATCGTCATCGGCGAAATCGGCCGGGAGGCCGCCGATTACGCAGCCGTTGACCGCATTGTCCAGAAACCGCGGATAGCGTGTGCCGTCGATCACCGACCACTCCGGCGCCACCGCCTCGACATCCTTCTTGGCCACCAGTTCCGGTAGCACGCCCATCGCGACGATCATGTCGAGCAGGCTCTCCACCGTCGCGTGCGTCTGCGCGACAATGCCGACGCGCCACTTGTGCCGGGTGACAAGACGTTCGATCGCCCTGGCGATGGTGGAGGTCTTGCCGGTACCCGACGGTCCCTGCACCGCGAGATAGGAATCGTCCAGATCGCGCACCGCGGCCGTGATGGCCGCAGCATGGTCACCGTGCACATCCGGTAGCCGCTCGGCACGCCGTAGGCGCGGGGGTCGGCGGGCGAGGATGTCGAAGACCGCGCCCGCCGGGATCTCCGGTAGAGCCATCAGCAACTGCTGGGCGGCGAATTCGACCGCGGTCTCGATGTTCTCGTCCCAGGCCGGTAGGCCGGGTGCGATCGCGGTCGGCAGTTCGTCATAGGGTTCGCAGCCGTGCGGCAGTAGTTCCTCCAGCCGCACGGTGTCGTCGAAGTTCGCGTCCACCGAACAGCCGAGCACGGTCGCGGTGGCGGTCGCGCGCCGACCGACGGCGGTGATCATCCCGGCGGCGACCGGCTGATCATAGAAGGTGTAGACGGTGGTGCCCGGCGCCAACACTGTGCCGGTCGCGGCCCCGCCCGCGGTCTCGCTACCGCCCCAGCCGATACCGATCCGTCCGGTCAGCGTGAGGTATCTGCGCATGGTCGGCTGATGCGGGCTGCGATGCCACTTGGTATCGACCGTGCCCCAATCGGCGACCAATACCCCTGGCGCGTCGGCCCATTCGTCGACCGGATGACTGAGTCGGTCGGCATGTGCCCACCACAGCGGCTGGCGTTCGCGTCGGTGATAACCGAGCGCCGCCGCCATCAACGCCGCGGGATGACGTGGTTCGCCCTGTGCCGCCGCGAATTCCGCGAGTGCGGCCTCGATCGACGACGGCCGCGACGGCGGCAGTGGGTCCGGCTCCTCCGGGTTCGGCACCAGGCACCACGAACTCGCCTGATCCAGCGGCACCGCATCCGAATCAACGCGTCCTTCGGCCACCCGATCCAGCAGCCAGTCGCGCAGCCGCAGCACCGTGACGCAATCGCGTTCCTGGCCCGCCACATTCGGCAGCAGCCGCCGCAACCGGCTCAGCCGATAGGAGCGTTCCCCGATCAGCAGGGCATTGCGCACGATCGGATACAGATCGACGAGGACACCGTGGTACAGCAGATCCTCGACGGTCTCTTCACCGACGCCGAAGCGACCCGTCCACCGCAGCAGCGCCGAGCGCACGCCGGAGGTGTAGTGGTACACGCGCACATCCGGATACATCCGCAGCCGTTGTGCGATGAAGTCGAGTGCCTCGGCCAATGCGCGCCGCTGCCCGGCCTCCTCGTCGGCGATTTCGGTCATCGCCCGATACGGTGCGGCAGCCGCGCCGAAGGGTGCACGGAAGGCCAGCTGGACCGTGCCCTTGCCGCCCACCTCGATAGCGAGCAGCCGACCCGACGGTCCCTCCTCGATGGTGAGTGCGAGATCGTCCGGTGACGGCGGCGGCAACGCGCCCAATGCGATCGGATCGACCAGCGTGTGGGTCGGCTGTCCGGAATCTTCTCGAGCCAGCTGGATTTCGGCTTGGCGACGCAATGCGCCGAGGGTGCGCGGCGGCAGGCCGGGCACGGTCGCGGTACTGCTCGCCAGCCGGTCGATGGTGCTCACCCCGGCCTCGCGCAATCTGGCCCGCGCCGTGCGCGACATACCGGCGACCAGCAGCAGATCGCGTGCCGCCGAGAGTGCGCTGGTGCAGGTCGGACAGTGGCCGCAGGCGAGATAGCGCGGATCGCCCCACTGCACGGGCAGCAACTCGCTCAGCTTGTCTTCCAGGATCCGCTCCACCCGACCGCGCCGGGCGAGATACACCGGCAGCAGATCGGTGAGCGCGAAGGTCTCGCTGTCCTCGTCCAGAAACAACCGGACCAGGGGAGCGGTGAGTGCGCCGCTGCGGTCCAAAGCGTCGGCACAGGCGGCGAGTTCGAGTGCCGCGTCGATCCGATCCGGTGGACCCGTCGCGGTGCCGTGCACGGTATAGCGCACCCGATGACCGGCCCGAACCAGGAAATCGCTGGTACAGACGAATTTTCCGTCGAAGAAGGTGGCGCCGTTGATCACCTGCGCACCGGCCCGCAGCGCCGCTACCGTCTCGGCATTGGCCGCCCGCAGCGCGCCGATATAGCCCTCGGCATCGGCCGCCGGATCGTGCGCGGCGCAATGGATCTCCACCATCTGACTGCCGAACCGATCACGGAAGTCCGCGAGCCTGCGTGTGCGCGCATCGTCGAATGCGCTGCGCGACGCGTGATCCGGCAGCACATTCGTCGTGCCCGCGATGATGCCCAGTTCGGTATCGAGGGCACGCAGCAACTCGAATTCACAGTGCGCCGCACGCACCAGGTCGACGGCGGAACAGACGACACGATCACCGAACACGATCAAACGCGGCCTCCTGTGTCTTCGCCGGACACGGACGGCAACACTGTAGCTAGCCGATTTGACTGCGTTGAACTCGGTGTCCGCGGGGCCCTGCGTGGTGACGCAAGCTACCGCCTCCGGGCCCGTCGCTCCGACCGGCGGTTTACCCGTCCCGGTTCAGGAGCGCGGCTTACGCCGTTCGGGTCGCTTGCCGCCGTCGCGATCGCGACGCGGTCCGGCGCGGAACGAGCGTCCGCCCGGCGGGCCGGAATCGAGTTGCAGCTGAATGAGCTGGCCGCTGATCCTGGTGCGCCGCAACGCTTCCAGTGTCTCCGAGGATAGGTCGGCGGGCAGTTCGACCAGGCTGTGGTCCGGCCGGATGCTGATATGGCCGAAATCGCTGCGCCGCAATCCGCCCTCATTGGCGATGGCGCCGACGATCGCACCGGGCACCACCCGGTGCCGCTTGCCGACGCTGATCCGGTAGGTCGCCAATTCGGCTCCCGTCCCGCGGTGATGCGACGGACCACGATCCTCGCCCTCGAACCGGCGCGCGGGCCGATCCCCGCGCGGGAGGCGTTCGCGCTGCGGGCGTTCGACCGGCTCCGGCTCGGGCTCCATGAAGAAGTTGTCGCCGTCGTAGCCGCTGACCGCCAGCGCCGCCGCGATGTCTACGAGCGGAATGTTGTGCTCGCGTTCGTAATCCTCGATGAGCTTGCGGAACAGCGCCAGATTCGTCGAGCTGAGGTTCTCGGTGATCGAATCGCCGAATTTGGCGACGCGCTGGGTGTTCACATCATCGACGCTGGGCAGCTGCATTTCGGTCAGCGGATGCCGGGTGGCGCGCTCGATCGCCTTGAGCAGATGACGTTCCCGCGGCGCGACGAACAGCAGTGCCTCACCGCTGCGCCCGGCCCGGCCGGTGCGGCCGATGCGGTGCACATAGGACTCGGTGTCGTGCGGAATGTCGTAGTTGACCACATGCGAGATGCGATCCACGTCGAGTCCGCGCGCGGCGACATCGGTGGCGACCAGGATGTCCAGCGCACCGGACTTCAGCTGGCCGATGGTGCGCTCACGCTGGTTCTGCGCGATATCGCCATTGATCGCCGCGGCCGAGAAACCACGCGCGCGCAGCTTTTCGGCCAGCTCCTCGGTGGCCTGCTTGGTGCGCACGAACAGGATCATCGCCTCGAACGACTCGACCTCGAGAATCCGGGTGAGTGCGTCGAGCTTGCGCTGATGGGAAACCTGCACCCAGCGTTGGGTGATGTTGGTGGCGGTCGAGGTCTTCGACTTGACGGTGATCTCGACCGGTTCGCGCAGATACTTCTTGGAGATGCTGCGGATCGCCGAGGGCATGGTCGCGGAGAACAGCGCGACCTGCTTCTCGCGCGGGGTGTCGGCGAGGATCCGCTCGACATCCTCCTGGAACCCCATCTTCAGCATCTCGTCGGCCTCGTCGAGCACCAGATACTGCAGCTGCGACAGGTCGAGCGTGCCTTTCTCCAAGTGGTCGATCACCCGGCCCGGCGTGCCGACCACGACGTGCGCGCCGCGGCGCAGGCCGGAGAGCTGGACGCCATAGGCCTGGCCGCCGTAGATCGGCAGCACATGCAGTCCGGGAATGTGGGTGGCGTAGCGGCCGAATGCCTCGGCGACCTGGATCGCGAGTTCACGCGTCGGGGCCAGCACGAGGGCGCGCGGAAGTTTGCCGGTCGCCTCGATACCCATGAGGATCGGGATGGCGAATGCCGCGGTTTTGCCGGTGCCGGTCTGGGCCAGCCCGACCACATCGGCGCCTTGGAGCAGCGGTGGAATGGTCGCCGCCTGGATGGGAGACGGCGACTCATAGCCCACATCGGCGATGGCCGCGAGCACGCGGTCATCGATGCCGAGATCGGCGAAGGTCGGGCCGTCGTTGTCCCTGTCGTTGTCGCCAGGAACGCTGTCGACCTGATTGGTACTCATTGACCAGCAGTTTACTGCCTCGCGGTGGTCGTCCCGGCCACCGGGCCAATACGGTGAGACGTATGCAACCCGAAAACGTGTCCGCGCATCACGATCCGGCGGCGTCGGCGGTGGCTGTGGCGGTGGTCCAATTCGCACCGGGAACCGATCCGTCGGCCAATCTGCGAACCCTGCGAGAGCATGTTCGCGCGGCATCCGAACGGGGTGCGAAGGTAGTGGTCGCGCCCGAATACTCGATGTTTGCCGTGACCCGGCTCGACGAGCGGGTTGTGGCCGTCGCCGAACCGCTGACCGGGCCGTTTGTCACCGGGCTCGGCGATATCGCGGGCGAATTCGGGGTGTATCTGGTCGCCGGAATGGTCGAGCAGGTGGCGCCGGAGGCGGGTCGGATCCGCAATACCCTCGTCGTGCTCGGACCCGATGCGAACCTGGTGACCAAGTACCGCAAGGTGCACCTCTACGACGCGTTCGGACATCTCGAATCCGATGTCGTCGAGCCGGGTGCGATCGAGGCTCCGGCCACCTTCACGGTCGGCGCTGTGACATTCGGCATGCAGACCTGTTTCGATCTTCGGTTCCCGGAGGGGTGCCGTCGCGTCGCGGCGGCCGGAGCGCAGGTGCTGGTGCTGCCCGCGCAGTGGATTCCCGGCCCGGCGAAGGTCGATCAGTGGACGACGCTGCTGCGCGCGCGTGCCATCGAGAACACCGTCTACGTGGCCGCCGCCGATCAATGCGCGCCGCGCGGTGCGGGTGCGTCGATAATCATCGACCCGACCGGTGCCGTTCTCGCCGAACTCGGCGACGAGCCCGGTGTACTCACCGCGGATATCGACCTCGAACAGCTGGCCGTGGTCCGCCGCACCAACCCCAGCCTGGCGTTGCGCCGATTCGCGATCACCGCGCCCGCACCGGAGTAGCGTTAATTCGGATGATCTACTCCGATCGGATAGCGGCCGGTCGCGCGCTGGGTTTGGAACTCGGCCACCTGCGTGCGATGCAACCGCTGGTGCTCGGACTGCCCCGCGGCGGGGTTCCGGTGGCGGCCGCGGTGCGCGAGGTCATCGGGGGCGATCTCGACATCATGCTGGTCCGCAAGCTCGGTGTGCCGTGGCAGCCGGAGTTGGCGATGGGGGCTATCGGTGAGGAAGGTATCCGGGTCCTCAATCAGGATGTGTTGTCGCACACCGGGATAACGGCTGGGCAGATCGCCGAGATCGAGGATGTGGAACGGGCCGAACTCGAGCGCCGACGCGAGGTGTGGCGCGGTGATGCCAAGCCGATCCCGATCTCCGGCCGCACGACGGTGATCGTGGACGACGGCATGGCGACCGGGGCGACGGTGGCCGCCGCCTGCCGGGTCGCCCAGCTGCACCAACCGACGCGGATCGTGGTCGCGGTGCCGGTGTCGTCCTCCGAGGCGCTACGCCGGGTGGCCGCCGAGGCGGATGAAGTGGTCTGCCCGTGGGTGCCGCGCTCGCTCGGCGGTGTCGGGATGGCGTACCGCGACTTCCATCAACTGGAGGACGACGAGGTCACCGCGCTCCTTGTGTAAGTGAGATCAGGGCTGGACTTCGGTGATGCCCTTGCGGTGGCGCTGGCCGAGTTCGGTATAGAAGCCCGGATTGAGTTTGACCCAGCCCTCGGCCTGGGTGCCTTCGATGGACTTCTTGACCTCGGCGGGGGCACCCGCGGCGAGGACGCCCGCGGGGATCTTGGCGTGCGGTGGGACCAGGGAGTGCGCGGCGATCATTGTGCCCGCGCCGATTTCGGCCAGATCCAGGACCGTGCTGCCATTGCCGACGATGGCCTCCGCGCCGACCGACGCACCGTGGAAGACCACGCTGTGCGCGATGGTCGCGCCGGGCCCGATTTCCATCGGCACGTCCGGCGGCACGTGCAGGACCGCATTGTCCTGGACATTGGCACGTTCCCGAATGGTGATCGGCGCGAGGTCGGCGCGCAGCACCGCGCCGTACCAGATGGACGCGCCCGCCTCGACGCGCACATCACCGATCAGGGTCGCGGTCGGCGCGATGAACGCGGTGGGATCGACCGTTGGCCGTTTGCCTTCGAATTCGTAGAGTGGCACGGACTCACGGTAGCCCAGCGGTACTTCACCAACGTTCGGCCAAGGTGAGGGTGCGTTCGGCCGCGGTGACCATCGGCCGCAGCTGTGCGGTGAACCGCTGTGCGGTGACCGGCACGATATCGACATCGACCCCGGTGCGCACCGAGTATCGGCCGTCGCCGATCACGTCGATCCAGCACAGCACGCCGAACGGATACAGCTCGCCGTCGGCTCGTCGCACCGACACCACGATCTGGCCGATGCCGTCGCGGGATTGCCTGAGCAGCTTGCGAATCCGGGTCGGCATGGTGGGTCCGGCCACCGGCACGGTCACCAGATCCCGGCTGTCCTCGTTGACCCGGACCAGCGGCGCGGTCAGTTGCGGTGTGGTGCCTGGCGTGTTCTCCGGCAGCACCGAAATAACCCGTGCGGAAAGGTTTTTCGCGCGATCGACGAACAGTCGGATATCGCCGCCGCGATCCGCGGTCGCGCCCGCGCGTTGCGCCGCGACCACCGCGACATCCCCGGCGATCGCACCGAGTGCACGCACCGGGCGCGATTGTGCCGCGATGCCCTGCTGGGCGGCCGCGGAACCGGTCTGTTCGACCAGACGCGTCGCCTCGACCGTGCCGTCCGGCCCGCTATCGACTACCGCCGACGGCTCGGCCGTACCGCGCTCGCCGAAGACCTCGATGCGCACGGTCGGGTGGGCCAGCACCCGCAGTGCGCCTTCGAGGTCGGCGTCGAGAGTCTCATCGCACCAACGGTTCAGGGCGGGGAGTTGCGCGGTGCGCTCGGCGGTATCGCGAGCCGAGAGGCGGACGGCGAGTGGGTAGGGGATGCGGTCGCCATCGGTGCGGGCCCAGGCCATGGCGAACTGGTCCGGGGTCAGCGTCCAGTTCACTCCAGTTCGGTCCATTCGCCGACGACCGGGGGTGTCGTCGGATCCATATCGCCGATCAGCTCACCGCCGTCATCGGCGGGTTCCAGAAAAGTCAGTTCATCGTCGAAGAAGTGGTAATCGTCGTCGTACTCGTCCTCGTCGCGGGCTGCGCGGGCGGCGGCCGCACTGGTGCTCATACCGGAGCGTGGACTGTCACCCGCGACCATCGCACCGCCCATGAGCCCGCCGACCGCGCCCGCGCCGACGCCGTTGATCGCGTCGCCACTGGCATCGCGCTTGCGCTCATCGCGTTTGCGTTCGTCGTCGGTATTGGAGATGCCGGGAACCGTCGGGGCGACCACCGAGGTGGCGGCGGCGGTGGTCACCGGCGCGGCGGTACCCGGTCGCATCGAGCGATCCGGTGTCGTCGTCGATGTGGTGGTTGCGGCCGGGGCTGTCGCGGCGGGCGAATCCGTCATCGGCACAACGGGTTTGGCAGCAGCAGGTGCAGTGTCGGTGGCGGTGCTCACCGGAGTGACGGTGGTCGGCGCACTCGCCGGTTGAGTCGTCGCGGCTGGCTCGACGGTGGTGTGCGGTGTGGTCGGCACCGACGCGGTCGTCGAAACCGTTGGGGTGGTGAGGGTTTGCGTAACAGAGTCGATGACGGGCGCGGTGGACACTTGCGCGGCCGGTGTGGTGTCGGACGAGAGTGGCACATCGGCGGACACCGCATCCGGGAAGGCGGGCACACCGGATCCGGTCGAGATGAACACATTCGTATAGATGCTGTCCATCGCCTGCACTACGTCCTGGCGGGCTCCGTCGGCGGATTTCTGAGTGGCGGTGTTCTCGGTCGCCTTGGTCGGATCCAGCAGCGCGCCAGCCAGATCCGTTGTCTGGCTGGATGGTTCGACCACGGCCGAGCGCAGTGCCTCGGCGGCATCGCCTGCCTGGCCGAGCCGCTGACCGACCACGGCCATGACATCCGCGAGTTGCTGTCCGTGCCGCTCGAATTCGCGCACCGCGGCGGCGGCGGAATCCGCCGCGGCACCGCGCCAACCGTCGGCCATCGCGGCCCGAATCTCGTTGTGCGCCTGCTCGACCGCGGTGGCGAGTCCGGTCGAACTGCCCTGCCACGCCTGCTCTCCGGCCGACAGGACAACCGGATTCATCAGCCGCACACCGTCGTGGATTTCCCGATGCGACAGGTTGTCGAAGATTTCGACGGTCTGCGCGTAATTGGGGTCGGTGTAGCTGGGGTCGGCATATCGAATGGGCGTCTTCGCACCGGAATGCGGCATCTTACGCATGCGCGGCTCCCGCCACCTCGACCTGACCGACCGCGGCTGCCAGATCCGTATCGGCCCGCGTGTATGCCGCTCCGGCCGCACGGAATGTCTGCGCAAGACTCCGCGCGGCATCGGCATATGCCCGCAAACGGGTGATCGCGCCGTCGGCTTTGTCCTCGAAACCGCGTCGCAGCGCGGCACCGGAATCGAAGCCGCCGAAGCCGGGAAGCGATGTGGCACTGCTCAATACGGCGATCTGGGCCTCGACCTCATCGGCGAGTTGTTCATAGCGCTTGGCGCACTGCTCGTGCGCACCCTCGGCGACAAGTACCCCATCGATCCAGAGCTGGCCATCGTCGATCGCTTGATTCAGCGCTGTCACGTCCGACATCTCGCCGCCCCCTTCCTCATCGTGCTGCCCGCGCAGCCGTGATCAACTCACCGGTGCGCCAACCCCACGACGACACCATGCATCCAGTCCGCGATGTCGGCGGCGACCCGCGCGTGCACCGGCTCGTGCAACAGGTCGTGCCCGGCGTCGGCGTACTCACGCAAACTTACCCAATAGTGGCGACGAGTCCACCCCCTCATCGCATCGATCGGCGCCCGTCGGTCCTCGATGCCGTGCACCGCGAGGATGGGCAGGGTGCTCGGCAGCGGCGTGCCGGGTGCACCGGGTGCGCCGCCACCGAGCGCTCGCTTCGGCACGCCGGACAGCACCAGCCCGACCAACTCGCTCGGCGGAAGACTGGGCCGCAGCGGATAGTTGGCCTCCAGTCCGTGCAAGTCATCGGTCGCGCTGGTCTGATCCGGCACCGCCGCGCCCAGAATGCCCAAGGCGGTGACCGCCCCGAGTGAGTGGCCTATCAGGATCAGCGGCGTACCCGGTAGTTCCGCGCGGACCAGCTCGATCAGCCGCATCGCATCGGCCACCAGTTCGACCAGTGTGCCGGGATTATTCGGATCGCCCTCGCTCAATCCGTGCCCCGAGGTGTCCAGCGCCCACACTTCGATTCTCGCGGATGTCGCGGTGCGGGCGAACCGGTGGTAGTGGCCGCTGTGCTGGCCCATGCCGGGCAAAAGCACCGCAACTGCCATCGGCTTGCCGACCGGCCACCGCCGATAATGCATCCGTCCGCGTACGCCGTCGAAGAAGGGCATCCGTAGATACTGGCAACTCGCTGAGGTGTAGTCGAGTTCCTGACATAACTACTGGTCAGTTCATAACTGACAACGTGGCTAGACTTCCGGGCGACGGTCGGCCAGAAGGAGTCGAGGTTCGCTTTGAGAAAGCTCTATCGTCCGAATGTAGGGGTGTGGGCGGTCGCTTTTGCGCTGAGTTGTGCCGGTGTGGACGCATCGGCCGCCATGGCCGAGCCCGAGCCGGGCACGGTCGCCGCATGCGCGTCGGCCAAGGCGACGACGGCTGTGCCCGCCGGCCTGCCGGTGCTCGACTGGTCGGAGAACATCGGCTACGACGCGCAGGGCAATCTGTGGGTATCGCGGCTGTACCGCAACGAGGTGCAGCGCTACGACAGCGCGGGCCGGTTGACCGCGACGGTGCCGATCGAATTCCCGGGCGCGATCCGACTCGGCCCGGATGGCCTGCTCTACGTCGTCTTCGGCGATTCACCGACGAGTGTGGTGCGTCCAGGTGGGGTGATGCGCTTCGACCCCGACGATCCCCGGCCCGCGGTATTCGCCTCCGGATTCACCATGCCCAACGGTGCCGCCTTCGATGCGCGGGGCAATCTGTACGTCGCATCCGGCGTCGGCGTGGTCCGGATCCGTCCGGACGGCGGCGTCGATGCGGACTGGACGACGCGGGCGAACTACACCGGGGCCAATGGCATTGTGGTGCGGGATAACTCGATCTACCTCAGCATGAACGGCAATCCACTCGGTCGGATCGTGCGTTTCCCGATCGACGATCCGGCCCGCGTCGTCGTGATAGCCGACTTGACGGTGGCACCCGGAATGCCGGACTTCGTAGACGATTTCGTCATCGATGACGCGGGCGTGCTCTACGCGACCACCTTGACCGGCCAGCTGGTCCGGGTCGACCCGGCCGCGAATACCGCATGCGCCGTACTCACCGGCGAACCGATGACATCGGTGGTCGCCGTGCCCGGCCGTTCCGACGAACTCCTCGCCGGCACCGAGAGCGGCACTATCCTGCGGATTCGCTTGCCGCACTGAGCGACTCTGTCAGTCCTCGATGAGGTCCGCCGGCGCTGCCTGACGCCAGGAATCCAACAGGATGTCGTACAGCTCGTCGATATCTTCCACGGCGGCGAGCCGGGCCCGGACCCAGGACGAGGATGCCTCATGCGACGGGACCCAGAACTTGTCCGGTTCGGCGGCGATGAGTTCTTCGCGATCGTGTTTCGGGCAGCGGATGGCGAACGAGGTCTGATCGTCGGGGATGGTGACGAACATTTTGCCCGCCACATCGAAGGTGGGATGGTTCCAGCGTTCCTTCTCCACGGTCTTGGGAAAGGACAACGCGATGCGGCGCACATCGTCGGCGTCGAGCACGGTTCAGGCCTCCGGTTCGGAATCGGACTCCTATCGTGCACATCGCTTCGTCGGCCATCAAGTGACGGCCCTGGTTATGCGCGCCGCGACCGCACGCAACCGGTCCACCAGGACGGACGGCTCGTGGACTCGGAAGTCCGCGCCCAGGTCGATCAGGCGGTACGCCAACCAGGTCGGATCGTCATCACGGGTGGCGTCCAGGCGGCAGGAGTTGTCGTCGATGGGGGCGATATCGCCGGGGGAGTCGCCGAGACGGCCCGCGACCCGGCCGATCGGGGCGTGGATCGTGACACGGACGCGGAAGGATGGTGTGCCCCAATCGGTTCGGCGACCCGCCACATAGGCGGCCGGATCCGCGGCGGGCAGGGCTCGCGGGCGGTATCTGGCGCCGGTCGGCTGCGCTCGGTCGATGCGATCGACGCGGAAGATGCGCCAGTCATCGCGGTCCACATCGTGGCCGACCAGGTACCAGCGGCGCCGCGACGGCACCAGCCCGACCGGTTCGATATGCCGACGGGTTTCGGCGCCGGATTCGCTGCGATACGCGAAACGTACTCGCTCCCTATTGGTTACGGCCGCGGCGAGTGCGGTCAGTATCTCGGGATCGACGGCGGGGGCGTCGTCGGTGTGCGGCACCAGGGCGGTGCCGAGCACCCGCACCCGGCGGCGTAATTTCGCGGGCAGCACCTGCTCCAGCTTGGCGAGCGCGCGAACCGAGGCCTCCTCGATGCCGACGATGGCCGATCCGGCGGCGGCGCGCAGCCCGACCGCGATGGCGACCGCCTCCTCGTCATCGACCAGGAGTGGCGGCATCGCGGCACCGGCCACCAGGCGGTAGCCACCCGTCGCACCCATCGTCGCCTCGACCGGATACCCGAGTTCGCGCAGTCGATCGATATCGCGGCGCACGGTGCGGTCGGTGACGCCGAGGCGGTCGGCGAGTTCGCTGCCCGGCCATTCCCGTGGTGTCTGTAACAGGGAGAGCAGGCGCAGTAGGCGAGCGGGTGTGTCATTCATGATTTTCAGGATTCCGGATAACTAGGACACAGATAGTCCTACTTGGCTCCTAGCGTAGTTGCCGTACCCGAGAGCTAGGAGCCATCCCGATGAACCAGATTCGCCCCTTCCGCATCGACATTCCGCAGGCCGATATCGACGACCTGATCGACCGGCTGGCCCGCGCCCGCTGGTCGGCGCAGCTGCCGGGCAAGGGCTGGGAGCGCGGTGTTCCGGTCGACTATCTGCGGGAGCTTGCCGAATACTGGCGCACCGGATTCGACTGGCGGGCCCAGGAAGCGGCATTGAACGAGTTCCCGCAGTTCATTACCGAAATCGACGGTCTGGACGTGCATTTCCTGCATGTGCGTTCGCCCGAGCCGGATGCGCTGCCGCTGATCCTGACCCACGGCTGGCCCAACTCGTTCGTCGAATTCAGCAAAACCATCGGCCTGCTGGCCGATCCGCGTGCCAACGGGCTCGATCCGGCGCAGGCGTTCCACGTCGTGGTCCCCTCGGTGCCCGGTTTCGCATTCTCCGAGGGACCGAAGGAGACCGGCATGACGGTGCGTCGGGTCGCCGAGATGTGGGTCGAGCTGATGGACCGGCTCGGCTATCGGCGCTACGGCACACAGGGCGGCGACCTCGGAGCCTACGTCGCACCCGAAATCGCCCGTATCGCACCGGATCGCGTGGTCGGTGTGCATATCGATGGCGGTATCGGCATACCGACCGAGGCCGATGTGCCGACCATGACGCCGGACGAACGCGCGGAATGGGATCAGATGCAGGGCTGGATGTCCGGCGGCGTGAACCACCACGTGCTATTGCGTGCCGCGCCACAGACTTTCGCGCACGCCTGGACCGATTCCCCGGTGGGCCTGCTCGCCTGGCTGATGCAGAAATTCAACGAATTCACCCCGCTGGCCGACCTGGCCGAGGAGGTCATGGACCGTGACCATCTGCTGACCAATATCAGCCTGTACTGGTTCACCAACACGGCGGGCACCTCGTCCTGGCCGATGTACGACGGCCTCGGCGATGGCGGATTCGTCTGGCCTACCGGCCAAAAGGCGGTGCCGACGGGCGTCTACGCGGGCGGCTCCGCGCTCATGCTGCGACTCGCCGAGCGCGACAACACCATCGCGCACTGGCCCGAGGGCAATACCGGAAACCATTTCGTGCCGATGGAACTGCCGGATATGCACGTCGCCGATATCCGAGCGTTCTTCGGCAAGGTGGCTTGAGCGCTCAGTTGTTCTGGTGCGCGATCTCGTCCTGCGATATCGAGCCCGCGCGGTTCGGGGCGGCCGGTGCCACGGGCTGTGGCACCGGGACCTGAGTCGAGGCGGGCTGTGCCGGTGCTGGTGCCGCACTTTCGGGTGCCGGTGCGGGCGGCAGCACCGGACGATCCGGGACGTAGAACATCCCGACCGTCGGCGTCATCACGCAGTGCGCGAACGGGTAGTCGATCATGCCCCACATCGAGGCGATGACCGTGCCAGGACCGCTGGTCACGGTCTTCGACAGCGTCGGCATGTTGTATTCGGTGCGGTCGTCGAGGGTGGTGAGGCCGCTCGCGCCGGTATTGACGTTCAGCCAGGCCACGACGAGACCAGAGGACACCGGCGCGCCCGAATGCGCGGGCGTCGCGCTGAACCGCAGGGTGCCCGGCAGCGGATCCGCGGCGCCATTGGGGTTGGAGCCGTCGGTGGAGGCCGCCGCGATGATCGTGGTGACCGGCCCGACACTGCCGCAGCCGAAGGTCGGCGCGGCATAGGCGAACGGTGTGAAGGCGGCCGAGACATTACGCAGTTCGGCGATGTCCACCATCTTGGTGAACTGGCTGAGCGTGCCGACGCCCGCCTGCGCGGCCGGATCGGCTCCGGCATCGGTGGTGAGCTGCTCTAGCCCGGTGTCGACGGGGGACGGCTCGGCGACCGCCGTGCCGGTGAGGGCGAGGACCGCGCCGATGCCCAGAGATGTCACTGCCGCGGTGGCGCGTGCGATGGATCTGCCGTTCACTCGTTCTCCTCGATACCGAACACCGGGATAGTGCAGCAACGTACCAGCTCGTCGTCTACGCCGCCCAGGGACTCCCATCCGACCGCTGTGGCCCGACGCGCGACACATAGCCGACCTACCCCTGTGACCCACTCGACAGTGCGAGATTACCGAGGGGTAGGTTTGACTCGGACGTACGAGACACACCGGGAGATGTGTATGAAACTAAGTCTGACGCCCGACGAGGTGAACTTCCGCGACGAGCTGCGGAACTTCTACCGGACCGAGATCCCCGCCGACATCCGTGACCGCGTCAAATACGGCCACGAACTGTCCCGCGAGGACATCGTCACTGCGCACAAGATCCTCAACGACCACGGTCTGGCCGTGCCGAACTGGCCGGTCGAGTGGGGCGGCAAGGACTGGACGCCGATTCAGCGTCATATCTGGCAGGACGAAATGCAGCTGGCCTCGGTGCCCGAGCCGCTGACGTTCAATGCCCAGATGGTCGGTCCGGTGATCGCGCAGTTCGGCTCCCAGGA
This sequence comes from Nocardia sp. CA-135398, assembly GCF_050955845.1. Lineage (NCBI taxonomy): Bacteria > Bacillati > Actinomycetota > Actinomycetes > Mycobacteriales > Nocardiaceae > Nocardia > Nocardia sp. CA-135398. Next base: position 1,660,591 of record NZ_CP192084.1, read on the forward strand.
GATCAAGGAGCGCTTCCTGCCGCCGACGGCGGCCTTGGATATCTGGTGGTGCCAGGGCTTCTCCGAGCCCGACGCCGGATCCGATCTGGCCTCGCTGCGCACCACCGCGGTGCGCGACGGTGACTCCTACATCGTCAACGGCCAGAAGATCTGGACCACCCTCGGCCAGTACGCGGACTGGATCTTCTGCCTGGTCCGTACCGATCCGAGCGCACCGAAGAAGCAGGCGGGCATCTCCTTCCTGCTGTTCGATGTGAAGTCTCCCGGCGTCACCATCCGCCCGATCAAGCTCATCGACGGTGGCTACGAGGTCAACGAGGTCTTCTTCGAGAATGTGCGGGTGCCCGCCGATCAGCTGGTCGGCGAGGAGAACCAGGGCTGGAGCTACGCCAAATTCCTGCTCGGCAACGAGCGCACCGGCATCACCGGTGTCGGGCGCACCAAGGTCAAGCTCGGTGTCGCCAAGGATTACGCGCGCCAGACCAAGTCGGGTTCGGGCACCCTGCTCGAGGATCCGGTCTTCGCCGCGCGCATCGCCGAACTGGAGAACGAACTGCTCGCACTGGAACTGACCCAGCTGCGTGTGGTCTCGAACTCCTCGGACGGTAAGCCGAATCCGGCCTCGTCGGTGCTCAAGCTGCGCGGTTCCGAACTGCAGCAGGCCGCGACCGAGCTGCTGCTCGATATCGCGGGCCAGGACGCACTCCCGGTCGATGCCGCCGATATCGCCTCGCCCGGTTGGGCGCAGCGCAGCGGTCCCGGCTATCTGAATTACCGCAAGACCACCATCTACGGAGGCTCCAGCGAGGTGCAGCGCACCATCATCGCCTCCACGATCCTCGGATTGTGAGGCGCCGCCATGGATTTCGAACTCACCGATGAACAGGTCATGCTGCGCGACACGGTTCGCGAGCTGCTCGCCCGCAACTACGATCCCGAGACCCGGCTGAAGGTCACCGACACCGAACTCGGCTGGAGCCGCGATGTCTGGAACCAGCTGGCCGAACTCGGGGTGCTCGGCCTGAGCTTCACCGAGGAGGACGGCGGCGTCGGCGCCGGTCCCGTCGAGACGATGGTCGTACTCGAGGAGATCGGGCGTCGGCTCGCGCCCGAACCGCTGCTGGACGCGGTGCTGGTGCCGGGCGGTCTGGTCGCCCGGGTCGGCAGTGCCGAACAGCGCCAGCGGATTCTGCCCGAGGTGGCCGGTGGCACCAAGCTGCTCGCGTTCGCGCATGCCGAGCCCGGTGTGCGCTGGCCGTCCACCGAACTCGCGACCACCGCTGTGCAGCAGGGGGATTCGTGGGTGCTGACGGGCCTGAAGAATCCGGTTCCGCACGGTGACAGCGCCGATGAGCTGGTGGTCAGCGCGGTGCTGCCGACCGGCGGTATCGGACTGTTCCTGGTGGATGCCGCAGGGGTGCGGCGCAAGTCGTACCGGACGCTGGACGGTCAGCGTGGCGCGCAGATCGAATTCGACAAGGTCCCGGGCGAATTGCTCGGCGACAATATCGATGCCGCCGAGGCGGTGCAGGTCACGGTCGGGCACGCCCACGCCGCGCTGTGCGCCGAGTCCATCGGTGCGATGGAAGAGGCGCTGCGCCTGACCACGGATTATCTGAAGACGCGCAAGCAGTTCGGCGTCACGCTGTCGAAGTTCCAGACGCTGACCCAGCGGGCGGCGAATATGTACGTCTCGCTGGAACTGGCGCGCAGCATGAGCCTGTACGCGAATGCGTCGCTTGCCGACGGTGCCGACGACCCCGTGGTCGCCTCGCGGGCGCGACTGCAGGTCGGCCGTTCGGCTCGGCATATCGGCCAGGAGGCGATCCAGATGCACGGCGGCATCGGTGTCACCGCGGAGTACCCGGTGAGCCATTACGTCGCGCGGCTCACCGCGATCGAGCGCACGCTCGGTGGTGGGCTGGAGCATCTGCGGGTGCTCAGTGCACAGGTCGGTGATTACGACCTGCCGGAGCTGTAGAGCCCGGAAGTTCGAAACGGCGGTGCGTGCCAGTTACGCGCCGCCGTTTTGCTATTCGTCGTCGCTCAGGCCCGGCGCGGTGGCCGTCGGCACGCGACGCGTCGTGGTCGGCTGCTCTTCGCTGGGCTGGTCGACGGTGGTCGGACGCGGCTGGGTGGCGGGCGGCAGCTCGAACTCGGTGGTGAAGGCGGGCGGCGGCACGGCCGCCGGGGTGACGGACGGCGTTGAGGTGCGCGGCCCTCGGGTCGTGGACTCCGAGGTCGGTGGAACGGTGAATCCGACCGCTTTGCGCGGCGGTCCCGCGGGCGCGACCTGCCAGCTCGGCGATGGCGGGATGAACACCTTCGGCGCCGCCGAGGCGGTGGTGGTGCCGTAGCGCACGGCCGGGACGGCCTCATTGGCGGATTTGATCGGCGGGGGTGCGACGTAGGTGTCGTGCTTGCCGAGTCCGCAGGCGCCGATGAGAACGAGTCCGAGCGAAACCGCGCCCGCGGCGATCACCGGACCGGCGATCTTGGCCCTGCTGCTCTCCATCGGTGACACTCCTCATCGTTCGTGGGCTCACAATAATCGAGGCCGGTCTACCCGGCCAGATGAGCGAACTCGCCGGGCATGCGCGGCACCAGCGCGGATTAAACAATGGTGATTCAGATATCGAATTGGTCTCTTCGGCGTGTCGCGGGCACGTGTCGTGGTCGAACCACGTTCCGGGCCGTAGCGTGTGTGATCAAAGTTACGCGTGAGACGCCAGTACCTAGATGAGAGACGCGCGGTGCAAATCGGGCGCCAGCAATACTCTGATCGGCGTCATCGAGGAGTTGATGATGGGAGCTTACTCGACAACTCCGTTGCGAGCCTCCGCCACGGCCGACGATTCGGCGGCCCCGGAAACTTCGCAGCAAGTCGTGTCGAACCCGCCGGTGCGCACCGTGTCCACGATTTTGTCGCGGATAACGGCCTGGCTGATTTTCATCGGCGGCATTGTCGGAGCCGTGCTCGGCATCGCCGGATTGCACGTCGAAATCACTGTCGCCGGACTGATTCTGGCGTGCACCGCCGGTCTGGTGCTGTTGAAACTGCGCGCGGATCGAACCAGCTGAACCGCGCCCGCGGCGGCGCGCGGAAATCGCGAGCGCGCAGGGCTTTCGGGCTCTAGCGTGATGCGGTATGAGGATCGAGATCACCGCCGACGCCGCGCGGTTCCGGTCGTTGACCGAGCCGTTTCTGCTGCGTGATCCGTTGCGGCACACGGTGATCACCACCGGCATCGCCAACCACCTGACCGGCATGCAGGTCGACGCCGACCGATCGCGGTTCCTGTCGGTGCACGACGACGACGCGACGGTGGTCGGTGTCGCCATCCGCGCGGCCGGACGCGGGGTGTATCTCGGTGAGCTGCCCGCGGGAAGTGTTGTGCCCGTTGCCGATGCGCTGGCCGAGGTCGCCGCGGACGCTGGCGGAGTCGAGGGCGCGACCGATGATGCCACCGAATTCGCCGAGCACTGGGGCAAACGGCATGGTGTCGGCTATCGGAAGGCGTACTCGACCCACCTCTACCGGCTCGCGGACTTGAAATTTCCGACTGTCGCCGGATCAGCGCGTCGCGCAACCGATTCCGACGTCGGATTGTGCGTCGAATGGGCCGAAGCCATGCGCAGCGAATCCGGTATGCCGCCGCCGGGCCTGACCGCCATCGCCATCCGGAACCGCATCGCGACCGGCCGCTGGTGGCTGTGGGAACGTGACGGTGCGCCCGTCTCCCTTGCCGCGCACCAGATCCCGATCTTCGGCTGGTCCCGAATCGGCCCCGTCTATACCCCACCCGACCAGCGCGGCCATGGCTACGCCAGCATCCTCACCGCCCACGTATCTCGCACCCTGCGCTGGAGGAACCTGAACGTCTGCCTCTTCGCCGACACCGACAACTCCACCGCGAACCACATCTACCGCACCATCGGCTTCCAACCCGTTCGCGATTTCACCTACTACCAATTCACCTCCGCCGCAACCAATCTGTAGCCGGGCGTCCCGCCTGCGGTGCGACCGGCGCCCGCCTGTGGTTCGGGCGGCCCGCCTGCGGTGCGGGCGGCCTGCAAGAAGGCATCGACGACCGCGCGCTCATCGGCGATGCGGCTGGTCTCGGCCAGGGGTGGCCGCGGGCGCGGGTGGCCAGTGGTCATGTGTGGCGCGCTGGACGAACGGGCTCCTCACGGCGTGGCATCCCCATGCGTATCTGGTCTCGCATAAGCAGTGGCAACCTCGCAAAGGCTATAGCTTGTGCGAGGTTCGCAATGCTTATGCGGTGCCAGGGGTAGGGGCGACCCATTCGAAGGCGGAGGCCTTGGAGCGGGTGCCTTCGGCGGTGCGGGAGCGGTTGGGTTCGTTCAGGTCCGCGAGCAGGGATTCGGTGAGGGTTACCAGGGTGGCCAGGACCGGTGGCGTGAACCAGGTCGGGCGGGTGGCGAACAGGATGTCTTCGGTGGAGGTGTTGCCGCTCGCACCTGGCGCGAAGGGGCAGCCGCCGAGGCCGCCGAGCGAGCCGTCGACCATGGTGGCTCCGGCCTGCAGGGCGGCGAGGGTGTTCGCCACGCCCATGCCCCACGTGTCGTGACCGTGGAAGACGATGCGGCGGTGCGGGGTTCGTTCGCGCACCGCCGAGATCAGCTCGGAAACCTGGGTGGGGTGGGCTTGGCCGAGGGTGTCGGCGATGACGATGTCGGAAGCACCCTCGGTGCGCGGGTCGTTGGCAATGGCCAGAACTCGCTCGGGAGCCACGGGACCGTCGAACGGACAGGTGAAACTGGTAGCGAGGCAGAGCTGGATTTCGCCGCCCGCCTCTCGCGCCAGCCGAACGGCATCCGGCATGGCGGCGACACTGTCCTCGGTGCTGCGGCCGATATTGGCCTTATTGTGCGCGTCCGATGCGGAGAAGCAGTACTGGAAGTTGCGCACGCCAGCGGCGGCGGCCTTGTCCACATGGCGCGGCGTGGCCACCCAGACCCAACAGCGTTGCAGCTCTTCGGGACTCAGCGCGGCAATGAGCTCCATCGTGTTGGCCATCGGCGGCACCAGATCGGGCCGCGCCATCGAGCCGATCTCCAGTGCGGGCACGCCGACGGCGAGCAACTGGCGGACGATATCCACCTTGCGCTCGACCGGTAATACCTTGCCGGTCAGCTGCAGCCCGTCGCGCAGCGTGACATCACGCAAGATGGACTCCGGCCCCATCGCCCGACCGCCGCCCATGGTCGAGTCGCTTCGCGATGCCGGGCTCATCACTCCTCGTTCCGCGCGTCTCGGGCGGGTTGTGCCTGGCTCACGTGCGGTCGCACGCACATCACGCCGTTGCGCGGCTTTTCGGTGCCTCGGGTCGAGTCGCTTCGCGATTTCGGGCTCATCCCTCTTCCTCCCGCGCGTCTCGGACCGGGTGGGCCTGGCGTATGTGCATGGGGACACACATCACGCCACCACAGGGCTTTTCATTCGAAGCGGGGGTGGGGTGCACCGTCGGACGCGCGTGTCCAGGCGCGCTCACTTCGCGCGCACTGCGCCCCGGCGGTCGACGCCTGCCGTATACCCGTCGCGTCATACCGCCTCCACTCCATTGATACCGGCGCGCATCACGCCTCCAATCCGGCGATATCGGCATCGCTCATTCCGAGCAGTTCCGATAGCACCTCTCGCGTGTGCTCACCCAGGTCCGGTCCGACATTGCGGATCGGCAGGGACTTTTCACCGATCACCGGCACGATGCCGGGAAAGCCGACCGTCTTCGGTTGCGGCGCACCGACATCCACCGGGAACGGCTGAATCATATTGCGCGCCCTGTACTGCTCGTCGACGACGATATCGGCGGCGGTGTAGATGGGTCCGCACGGAATGGCGGCCGCCTCCAACAGTTTCAGCGCCTCGTCGCGGGTGTGCCGGACGGTCCATTCCGCAATGGACGCGTCGAGCCGCTCGCGATTGCGCCACCGCCCGGCATTGTCCTGCAGTTCCGGATCGGCGGCCAGATCAGGGCGGCCGATCACTTCCATATAGCGCTGGAAGATGGCATCACCGTTGCCGCCGATAATGATGCTCGCACCGTCGCTGGTCGGGTAGGCATTGCTCGGCGCGATGCCCTCCATCCGTCCGCCGACCCGCTCGCGGTTGATGCCGTAGGCAAGATAGTCGGGCACAAGCGATTCCATTACCGACAGGATCGCCTCGTTCAACGCCACATCGATGACGCGTTCCCCCAGCGGAATCGATGCGTTGGTGCGTTCCCGCTGGAACAACGCCATCACGGTTCCGAATGCCGCGTAGATCCCCGCGATCGAATCGCCGATGGACACGCCGACCCGCACCGGCGGCCGATCCGGATCTCCGACCAGCTCGCGCAGCCCGCCGACCGCCTCGGCGACCGCGGCGAAACCGGGCCGCGCGGCCAGCGGCCCGGTCTGCCCGTAGGCGGAGATCCGGGTGATCACCAGATCCGGATTGACCTCGTTCAGCACCTCAGGACCGAGGCCCCACTTCTCGAGCATCCCCGGGCGGAAATTCTCCAACAGCACATCGCAGTGCCGGAGCAGATCCAGGACGACGCCCCGGCCCGCCTCGGTGCGCAGATCCAGCGTGATCGACTTCTTGTTCCGGTTGATGGTGCGGTACAGCATCGAGGTATCGCCACCGTAGAGTCGCCAGTTGCGTAGCTCGTCCCCGGCCTTCGGCCGCTCCACTTTGATGACCTCGGCACCGAAATCGCCGAGGATGCGACCAGCGGTCGGCGCGGCGATGTAATTGCCGAGTTCCAGGACGCGAACCCCGTCCAGCGGGCTGATACTCATGGGCATCAGTCTGTACCATGGCGCCGCTGGTGACTGCTTGCAGGTCGCTCGAAAGGGCCAGCCCGGCAGCGGCCCGACCTAGTACTCGGCGAATGCCGGTAAAGCGAGCGCACGGCCCCTCAACTGCCGCAGCACAATCGGCGATACCGCGGCAGCCGTGCGATCACCGTCACACCTCGAGCGGGGAAACTTCCTCGATGATCGAGTAGTGCTCGGCATTGCCGTGGTGCGAGGTGCTCTTGACACCGTCGACACCGACCGGGATATCACCGGCGAGGGTGATCCGGGTCAGCTTGCGCGGCTGGTCGTCGTAGTCGTCAACGGCGTAGTGCTGGGTGGCCCGGTTGTCCCAAATGGCGACGTCACCGGGCTGCCAGTTCCAGCGGGTGGTGTTCTCCAGCCGGGTCACCCGGTCCTGGAACAGGCGGAACAGGGCCTGGGACTCACTGGTGGAGACCCCGACGAAACGTTTGACGAAGTGCCCGACCAGCAGTGCGCGCTCACCGGTCTCCGGGTGCACCCGCACCACCGGATGTTCGGTCTCGTAGTAATCGGACTGGAATTCGGCGCGGTAGGCGTCGGTATTCGGGTTGCTCCGGTCCACGTCGGTGGCGGCGTAGTCGTAGAGATTGGTGTGCACCGCGCGCAGGCTCTCGGCCAGGCGCTTCAGCGGCTCCGGCAGCGAGTCGTAGGCGGCGACGGTAGAAGCCCAGGTGGTCGAGCCGCCGTAGGTCGGCAGGGTGACCGCGCGCAGGATAGAGGCCTTCGGGATCCGGTCGACGAAGGTGACGTCGGTGTGCCAGCTATTGGCCCGGCCGTACTCCGAGTCGATCGCCAGGCTCTTGACGCCGTGCGAGGTGACTGTCGGATGCGGGGTGGTCGGGGTGCCGAGCAGCTGGGCGAACTCGTACTGCCCGTCCTCGGTCAAATGGTCCTGACCGCGGAAGAAGATGACCTTGTGCTCGAGCAGCGCGCGCCGGATCACCGCGACGGTTGCCGCGTCCACATCGCCGCCGAGCCGGACATTGTCGACCCGGGCGCCGATACGAGCGCCGATTTTGGTCACGGTGGCGGTTGTCTGGGCGTAGTCGACCGTCATGGGATCACCTTCGCTGGGTTGAATCGGTTGATGCTCCTGGAGCACATCACCGAAACACCCACGCCAACCAGGGTTTTCGTCGCCCTGATCCCAACCCCGCGCCTCCGCCGAGCGGAGTCATACGGCGGCTCAGTGCATGTCGCGGAGCCACCATTCAACTGCCCTCGATGGGGCTTCGGCGGTCAGGCGGTCAGGTCTGCGGCTGCCAGCGCGGTCGACTGGCTGTGGTGGCGTTCTCGAGAGTTTGCCGACAGTAGTCGAATGGCGATTAGGTGATAGGGCCATTCGGCTACTCTCGGTGAGCTTTCGGTTGGGTCTGCTGATGCGCACCCTGCCCCTGCCCTGCCCTCGGCCCCCTGGACGGAGGCGGCGGATCAGCCGACGTGCTCGCGCAGGTACGCCAAATCCTCGGCGACACCCTCGGCGGGCGTCTCCAGAACCACCGGAGCATCCGCCGTCCGGCACACCTCCGCGAGCAGCTGCGGATCGATCGTCCCGTCGGCGAAGTTGGCATGGCGGTCCGCGCCCGAATTGAATTCGTCGCGCGAGGAGTTCAGGTGCACCAGGTCGATGCGGCCGGTGATGGCCTTGATCCGTTCGACGACGCCGACCAGATCTTCACCGCCCGCCCAGGCGTGGCAGGTGTCCAGGCAGAAGCCCGCGCCGAAATCGCCGACGGCGTCCCATAGCCGGGCGATCGAATCGAAATGCCTGGCCATGGCGTGGTTGCCGCCCGCGGTGTTCTCGATCAGGATCGGCACCGCGAAGCCGCCCTTGTCCTGTTGACGCTCGAACAGCTTGCGCCAGTTATCGATTCCGGTTTCCAGTTCGCCGTCGGAGCGGACATGTCCGCCGTGCACCACCAGACCGAACGCGCCGATATCGGCGGCGGCCTTCGCCTGCTGCGCGACCGCATTGCGCGATGGCATGCGCAGGCGATTGTTCAGGCTGGCCACATTGATCTGATAGGACGAGTGCACCACCACATCGATCGGACTGGCGAGGATTTCCTCGGTCCGCGGATGTGGGGTCGGTTTGTCCCAACTCTGCGGATCGACGACGAACAGCTGGATGACATCGGCGCCGAGTTTTTCACCGAAGCCGATCGGATCGCTGTCGAGCCGGACGTGTGCTCCAATGCGCATGGGGGCGAGCCTAACGACTGCCACCGACAACGTCTTCGCCCACCGCAACGAACATGTTGCGTCCGGGCCGTGCGAACAGATACATCGGTAGGATCCAGGTGCTCGACCCGATACGGGGGGTGAATCCACTGTGCTACGAACTGGCGATGTTTTCGCTGAGTACACGATCAAACGCGTGCTCGGCCATGGCGGTATGGGCACCGTGTACCTGGCCAAGCATCCGCGGCTGCCGCGCCTGACCGCGCTGAAATTGCTGAAGCGCGAACTGTATACCGATGCCGAGATCCGGCGCCGCTTCGAGCGGGAGGCCGATCTGGTCGCCCAGCTCGACCATCCGAATATCGTCACCGTCTACGACCGCGGCGCCGAGGACCAACAGCTGTGGATCTCGATGCAATTCGTGCCCGGCGCGGACGCGTCCTGCGCGGATGTCAATGTGCTCGCGCCGGGGCGCGCGGTGCAGATCATCGCCGACACCGCGGCCGCTCTGGATTTCGCACATGGCAACGGCGTACTGCACCGCGACGTGAAACCGGCCAATATCCTGCTGGCCAAGGCCCCGATCGGACAGCCGGAACGGGTGCTGCTCACCGACTTCGGCATCGCGGGTATGCGCGACGGCGAGTCCACGCTGAGTTCGGCCGGCACCATTACCGCCACGCTGGCCTACGCCGCGCCGGAACAACTGACCGGGACGCCGGACTATCGTGCCGACCAATACTCACTGGCCTGCTCGCTGTTCTGGATGCTGACCGGGGCCGCGCCCTTCCAAGGGGCGAATCCGATGGCGGTCATCAACGGCCATCTGTATGGCGCGATACCGTCGCTGCGCCAGTATCGGCCGGATGTGCCGCCGGGTTTGGCCGCGGTGCTGGCGCGAGCGATGGCCAAACGGCCTGCGGATCGCTTTATCAGCTGCACCGAATTCGCCGTGGCGGCTCGGCGGGCGCTGGTGACGTCCGCGCCGTACCCGCAGCAAGGAAACGGGCATCACGGCCCGCCGATGGGCATGGTGCCCGAATCGCGTCCCGGCACCGAACATGCTCGCGATGCGGGTCCGGCCCGAAACCCGGTGCCATCTGGAAACTCGTTGCCCCCCAACCCTTCCGAGCGAGTCGGCAGCGGCAGAACCACCCGGCCGACCGAGCCGCCCAACCGCTCCGCCCCCGTGCCACCCCGAACGTCCCAGCCGCGCCTGCCGTTGCCGCCGCGCCATGCACCGCGACCGGGCACCATCGCCCTGCCGGATATCCCACGTCGGCCCGGCAGAACGCCGCCCGGACCCGCTCCGCGTCCGCCGCCATAGCCGGAAACAATCGGATATCGCATGCGATGGCGATAAGTCGACGATAACCAGGGCTTAAGCGAATCCTGCTAAGGTTTCGATGTTTTCCGTGGTCAGGAGGTCCTGATCGCGCATTCTTATGCTGTACGCCTGTTCATCGGTGGGTCCCGGTGGCGGCGGGAAGTGGAGCAGACATGCTGGCCAGCGGTGACGTATTCGCCGGTTATGTCATCGATCGGCAACTGGGTCGCGGTGGCATGGGTTCGGTGTACCTGGCAAAGCATCCGCGACTGCCGCGGATGACGGCGCTGAAGCTGCTGAATCGGGAGATGTTCTTCGATAAGGAGGTGCGGGCGCGGTTCGAGCGGGAGGCGGATCTGGTCGCCCAGCTCGATCACCCGAATATCGTCACCGTCTACGACCGCGGCCTCGAGGAGGAGCAGCTGTGGATCTCGATGCAATACATCGATGGCATCGATGCCGCATCGGTCGATCCCAAGTCGCTGCCGCCGGAGCGCGCGGTTCAGATCATCAAGGAGACCGCCGACGCGCTCGACTACGCACATGGCATGGGCGTACTGCACCGCGATGTGAAGCCGGCGAATATCCTGCTGGCCCGCTCCGGCGGTGGGCGCGGTGAGCGGGTCTACCTGACCGACTTCGGTATCGCGCGGTTGCGCGACGACACCGGCCACCTCACCCAGACCGGCACCTTCACCGCCACCCTGGCCTACGCCTCGCCCGAACAGCTCACCGGCGCCTCGCTGGATCACCGGTCGGACCAGTACTCGCTGGCCTGCTCGCTGTTCTGGCTGTTCACCGGGTCCGGTCCGTTCGCGGCCACCAATCCGGCGGCCGTGATCCAGGGACATCTGCAGGCCGCGCCCCCGGCGCTGAGCAGCGTGCGTCCCGGCCTGCCCTTCCAGTTGGACGCGGTGATGGCCAAGGCCATGGCCAAGCGGCCTGACGACCGGTTCGCCTCCTGCTCGGAGTTCGCGCAGGCCGCCAAGCACGCACTGACCAATCCGAGCGTGCCGTCGATGCCGGTGGTCGGTGGACCGCGGCCCGGTACCGGCCCGGCCATTCCGGTGACGGGTGCGCCCCGGCCGGTCACCGGGCAGCCGATGCCGGTGACGAACGGGCCGTACCCGCAGACCGCCGGACCGTATCCGCAGACCAGCGGCCCATATCCGCAGACGAGCGCACCGCACGCGGCGCAGCCGTTGGCGCCGACGACAGTCAATCCCGCATCGCAGGGCACGCCACATCCGCAGCCGGTGCAGACCGCGCCGACCCAACAGCAACCGCATCCGAGCAACCCGTACAACCAGCAGCCGCTCGGTTTCGCGCCGCGGCCGCCGATGGGCGGACCGCGCCCGCCCGCACCGCCGCAGCGCAAATCGAATGTCGGACTGATCGTCGCGCTGTGCGTCGGTCTGGTGATCCTGCTGGTGATCGTGGTCGCGATCATCGGCGCGGTATCCGGCGGCGGTTCGTCGAGCTCCGGCGGCAGCAGCACCACGACCTCGTCGAGCTCGTCCTATGGCGGCGGCGGCTCGGCGGATGCGACCGCGGCCGCGATCAGCAAAGAGTTCCCGCGCATGGTGCCCGCCAGCGAATCCGATTCGGTCGGCTACAACGGCGCGAAATGCAATGCCCACAAGACCGGCGACCTCACCCTGCCGACGCCGGGCACGCCGGACTTCGGCGCCTGGGCCGCGCAGTGGGACTGCTACGGCGGCGGTGACAACGACGACCCGTTCTACACGATCTACGTCTACAAGAACGCATCCGACGTGCAGAAGGCGCTGAGCAATCTGCCTTCCGACGCCACCAAGTCGACCGACACCAACGGCGGCAAGACCTACACCAACTACAAGTTCGTCAACGACGGGCCCAAGATCGTCACCGCCTTTACCGGCGACAGCAAGCGCGCCCAATTCCTCATGTACGCCGACGGTTTGGCGGGCGCTCAGGACAAGGTCCTGCGCTGGTGGCGCTCGGCCCCGCTGAACTGACAGCCGAACCGGGCGCGAAAAATGGCTCGCGCCCGGTTCCGTTCGGCCCGTACAGTTCTGCGCATGTTCGGCCACACCATCGCTCTGGAGTCCGCGGTCGCGGGCGCGATGGCGGCTGCCCTGGCAGCGTCCGCAGCAATGGCTGCGGCGCACTTCGACGGCGCCCGAAGCTGACCTTCCCCGGGATGTCCCGGGACCTCTGACGGGGAAGGTGGCCCGTCGCAGAGAGGTCCCACGGCGAGATCGCCGGAAATCATTTCCAAGTCAGGGAAGTCATGTCCAAGAAGACGTATGTGCGGACCAAGCCGCATCTCAATATCGGCACCATGGGTCATGTCGATCACGGGAAAACCACGTTGACCGCGGCCATCACCAAGGTGCTTGCCGAGCGCGGTGGCGGCAGCTTCGTGCCGTTCGAGCGGATCGACCGGGCGCCGGAGGAGGCGCTGCGTGGGATAACCATCAATATCGCGCACGTCGAATACGAGACCGCCACAAGGCATTACGCGCATATCGATATGCCGGGGCACGCCGACTTCGTGAAGAACATGATCACGGGGGCGTCCCAGCTCGACGGGGCGATCCTGGTGGTCTCGGCGCAGGACGGCGTCATGCCGCAGACGGCCGAGCATGTGCTGTTGGCGCGTCAGGTCGGGGTGGAGCACATCGTGGTCGCGCTCAATAAGGCCGATGCGGGTGATCCGGAGCTGCTCGATCTGATCGAGCTCGAGGTGCGTGAGCTGCTCAGCGCCCAGGGCTACCCCGGTGCGGAGCTGCCGGTTGTACGGGTTTCGGGTTTGCGTGCGCTGGAAGGGGATTCGCGGTGGACTGCCGCGTTGCTGGAGTTGCTCGACGCCGTGGACACCCATGTGCCCACGCCCGTGCGCTACACCGACGCGCCGTTCCTGCTGCCGGTGGAGAACGTCCTGACCATTACCGGCCGGGGCACCGTCATCACCGGTGCGGTGGAGCGCGGCCGGATTCGTCTCGGCGATCGCGTGCAGCTGTACGGTGGCGAGGAGCTGACCTCGGTTGTCACCGGGGTGGAAACCTTCGGCCGGACAATGGAGTTCGCGGAAGCGGGCGACAATGTCGCATTGCTGCTGCGCGGCGTGCAGCGCGGTCAGGTGCGCCGCGGCCAGGTCGCGGCGGAACCGGGCAGCATCGCGGTACACACCCGCTTCACGGCGCGCGTGTACCTGCTGGGCACGGCGGAGGGCGGTCGGCGCACCCCGATCGCCACCGGCTACCGCCCGCAGTTCTACGTGCGCACCGGTGACGTGGTCGGCAACGTGACGCTGCCCGCCGCCATTGCCGTAGCCCGCCCCGGCGAAACCATCGACCTCACAGTCGAATTGGGCCGCCCGATCCCGTTGGAGCCCGCCCTCGGCTTCGCCATCCGCGAGGGCGGCCGCACCGTCGGCGCAGGCACCGTCCAGTCCGTCGGCTAGCTCCCCGGGTTGGGCATGCACGAACACCCCGCATGCCCAACCCATGGGCGGAAGCTGTCGCACAAGCAGTGTGTGCCTCGCACAAGCTATACCTTGTGTGAGGTCGTCAATACTTCTGCGGCGCTGCGCGAATCAGGCTGGACCGTGGGCGGCGAGGGCGATCCGATGGACGAGTGAACACCGGAAGAGGGAGGAAGACGACGTGATCAGCGATCGGCGGCAACGCGCGCAACGGTTCGTCGAGTTGCATCGGGAAGGTTGCTTCCTGCTGCCGAATGCGTGGGATGCGGGCAGTGCTCGGATTCTGGAATCGGTCGGATTTCCCGCCGTTGCCACCACCAGCGCCGGTATCGCGTTCTCGCTCGGACGTCCGGATCACGACTTCTTCGCCGAGCACGAGGACGGGCGGGTCGATCGGGAGACCATGCTGGGGCGGGTTCGCGAGATCGTCGACGCGGTAGGGGTGCCGGTCAGCGCCGATCTCGAAGAGGGATACGGCGAGAAACCCGAGACGGTGGCGAGCACGATCTCATCGGCCCTCGACGCCGGTGCGGCGGGCGGCAATATCGAGGACTTCACCGGCGACAGCACCCGACCGCTCTTCGAGCTGGAGTTGTGCGCGGACCGCATTCGCGCGGCCCGCGCCGCCATCGACGCCAGCGGCGAGCCGTTCGTTCTGGTCGGCCGCACCGACGGACTCCTGGTCGATACCTCACTCGATGAATGCGTCCGCCGGGCCAACGCCTACCTGGCGGCAGGTGCGGACTGCGCCTTCGTTCCGGGCGCAAGCGACGCGACCACCATCGGCACACTGGTGCGCGAACTCGACGGTCCACTCAACGTCGTCATGGGTTTGACCGGCAACGCACTGTCCCTCGACGACCTGCGCGAGCTCGGCGTGCGCCGAGTCACCGTCGGCGGCAGCATCTTCCGCGCCATGTACCGCCAATTACTCGGCACCGCACACGAATTGGCCGACCTCGGCACCTTCACCTACGCCGCCGACCAACTCACCCAGACCGACCTCAACAACCTCTTCCGCCGCTGATCAGCGCTTCAGGCAGAGGTGGCGCGTTGGTTCACCGGCTGATGCACCTCGGGGTGCGAGGAATGCGTTGAGGTGGGCTTCCTGACCCTGGTCAAGCCGCTGCGGGTTTCCGGAGGCGATCATGAGCACGGGCATCTCGAAGAATTCCGTGTCGATCCACTGGCTTTGATGCGGCGGGTGCGGGCGGAATGCGGGGATGTCGGGGCGTTCGATCTCGCCGGGCGGCATGTGATTCTGCTATCCGGTGCCGAGGCCAATGAGTTCTTCTTCCGGTCCGGCGACGAGGATCTCGATCAGGCCGCCGCCTATCCGTTCATGAAGCCGATTTTCGGCGAGGGCGTGGTGTTCGACGCCAGTCCGGAGCGGCGCAAGGAAATGCTGCACAACCAGGCGTTGCGTGCGGAACAAATGCGCGGGCATGCGGCGACCATCGGGCGCGAGGTCGAACGCATGCTGGCGAACTGGGGCGACGAGGGTCAGATCGACCTGCTCGACTTCTTCGCCGAGTTGACCATCTACACCTCATCGGCCTGCCTGATCGGCAAGCGCTTCCGCGATGAACTCGACGAACGCTTCGCCCACCTCTACCACGATCTGGAGCGCGGCACCGACGCGCTGGCCTATGTGGATCCGTATGCGCCGATCGAAAGCTTCCGCCGCCGCGATGCCGCCCGCGCCGAACTGGTCGAATTGGTGCAGGGCATCATGGACGGCCGCGCGGCGAATCCGCCGGTGAACAAGGAAGATCGGGACATGCTCGACATCCTGATCTCGATCAAGGACGAGCAGGGCCGGCCGCGATTCAGCGCCAGCGAAATCACCGGGATGTTCATCTCGATGATGTTCGCGGGACATCACACCACTTCGGGCACCGCGGCGTGGTCGGTCATCGAATTGCTCAGGCATCCGGCGGAATTGCGTCGCGTCGTCGATGAACTCGATGAGTTGTACGCCGACGGTTCCGATATCAGTTTCGGCGCGCTGCGCCAGATTCCGAATCTGGAGGCGGTGGTCAAGGAAACGCTTCGGCTACATCCGCCGCTGATCATTCTGATGCGGGTGGCACAGGGCGAATTCGAGGTGTGCGGACATCGCATCGAACCGGGAGATCTGGTCGCGGCGACGCCGGCCATCTCCAACCGGATTCCGGAGGACTTCCCGAACCCGGATCTGTTCGACCCGAACCGCTATATCGATCCGAATCAGGCGGATATCGTCAATCGCTGGACCTGGATTCCCTTCGGCGCGGGCCGACATCGCTGTGTCGGCGCGGCCTTCGCGCTCATGCAGCTCAAGGCGATTTTCTCGATACTGCTGCGGGACTGGGAATTCGAGATGGCGCAACCATCCGACAGCTACCGCAACGACCACAGCAAGATGGTGGTGCAGCTGCAACAGCCCTGCGCGGTGCGCTACCGCAGGCGGCGAAAGGTCTAGGCAAACGCCCAGTTACGAGAGCGTGAGCGGGAAGATTCTGGGCCCCATAGACTTCCGGATTCGCTTGTAGTGTGAAGACATGATCACGCTCAAAAAGGAAGATGGCGCCGCTGATCTCAACGGCATCACCAAGCTGACGGTCGGGGTGAGCTGGGACCCGTCGGGGGGCACCAGCGGCGGCGCGGTGGGACTATTACGCCGCAAGCGCGGTGTGGATCTGGATCTGATCGCCATCCTCATGCAAGGTTCCGAGCCGGTGCGTTTTGCCGGACTCGACTCCCTCGACCCGCTCGGCAACGGTTCGGTCCAGCACACCGGCGACGAGCAGACCGGCGCCGCTTCCGGCGACGACGAATCGGTGCACGTCACCTTCGCGAATGTGCCCGAGGCCATCGACGCGATCATTTTCGTGGCCGCGGCATTCAAGAAGGGCTCGTCCTTCGAGAAGGCCAACAACATAAGTTTCAAGGTCTACGACGCGACCGGCGGCAGCGCCCAGCAGGTGGCCGATATCTGGCCCTCGCTGCTCGGTACGGATAACGCCAATGCGGTGGCCAAGGCGTTCCGCAACGGTGGCAGCTGGCAGCTCGAGGTGCTCAACCGCAAGGGCAAGATCAAGCAGGGCGATAAGCAGGCCCTGCTGCGCTTCGCGATGGCGTAAGCAGGCAGCGCGAGCCGGAGCTCGGACGAGCTCCGGCTCCTATTGCTACAGAACCGATTCGACCGCCGTTACGACCGCGGCGTCATCGGGTGTGGTACGCGGCCGGAACCGGCCGACTACCGCACCCTCGCGATCGATCAGGAATTTCTCGAAGTTCCACTGGATATCACCGGCGGTGCCCTCGGCATCCGCGGTCTCGATCAGTGCCCGGTAGAGCGGATGCCGGTCGTCACCGTTGACATCGGTCTTCTCCAGCAGCGGAAAGTCGACGCCATAGGTGGTCGAGCAGAATTCCGCGATTTCCTCGGCGGTACCCGGCTCCTGGCCCATGAACTGGTTGCACGGCACCCCGACCACGCTGAAACCGCGGTCGCCATAGGTTTTCTGAAGTTCGACGAGTCCGGTGTACTGGGGGGTCAGCCCACACTTGGAGGCCACATTGACCAGCAGTACCGCCTTGTCTCCGACCAATTCGCCCAGTGTTGCCGGGTCGCCGGAGAGGGTACGTAGGGGAATGTTGCGGATATTCATTCGTATCGCACCTGCCAGTTCTTGATTCCGTTGATCCACCCCGATCGCAACCGTACCGGATCGGCGACCTGGCTGATCTCGGGCATCACATCGGCGATCGCATTGAACATCAAGTCGATCTCCAGTCGCGCCAGATTCGCCCCGACGCAATAATGCGCACCGGTGCCGCCGAATGCGACGTGTGGATTCGGATCGCGTAATACGTCGAAGGTGAACGGGTTTTCGAAGGCGTCCTCGTCGAAGTTGGCCGAACTGTAGAAGATTCCCAGCCGCTGCCCCTTCTTGATCCGCTGCCCACCGAGTTCGGTGTCCTGGGCCGCGGTGCGCTGGAAGGCATTCACCGGGGTCGCCCAGCGGACGATCTCATCGGGTGCGGTGCGCGGTCGCTGCTCGCGATACAGCTCCCACTGCTCCGGATGATCCACGAAGGCTTTCATGCCGTGGGTGATGGCATTGCGGGTGGTCTCATTGCCCGCGATGGCGAGCAGGATGACGAAGAAGCCGAATTCGTCCGAACCGAGTGCCTCGCCGTCGACATCGGCGTGCACCAATTGGCTGACGATGTCGTCGACCGGAAACGCGCGGCGCTCTTCGGCCATATTCCAGGCATATCCGAGGATTTCGGTGAAGGCGGTGGTGGCGTCGCCGTATTCCGGATCGTCGTAGTTCAGCGTCTGATTGGACCATTCGAACAGCTTGTGGCGGTCGTCATTCGGCACGCCGAGCAGTTCCGCGATGGCCTGCAGCGGCAGTTCGCAGGCGACCTGCTGGACGAAATCACCGCCGCCGGTTCGCTTGGCCTCGTGCACGATTCGCGCCGCGCGTTCGGTGAGCGCGGCGCGCAGGCCCTCCACCGCACGCGGGGTGAACCCCTTGGAGACGATCCGACGGGTCTTGGCGTGCTTGGGGGCATCCATATTGACCAGCAGCGCACCGGTGAGTTCGATCTGCTCCGGCGTGACATCGTCGGGCAACCGGATGATCGCGCCCTTCTGCGCGGAGGAATAGATTTCCGGGCTGCGCGAAATCTCCTTCACGTCTTCGTGTTTGCTCACCACCCAGTACCCGCCGTCGCGGAAGCCGCCCGAGGTCGCATCCGGCTGCGCGCACCACCAGACCGGCGCGGTGCGACGCAGCGTCGCGAATTCCTCGACCGGCATGCGGTTTTCCCACAGCCCTGGATCGGTGAAATCGAAAGCGGCCGGGAACGCGGGCGCTGCCATAGCTACCTCCTGGGTGAAATGTGTTTCAGCGCAGCCTGAGTCGGCGCATGAGCCGTAGGGTGGTCAGGGTCGTCTTCAGCTGCTTCTCGTAGGGCAGGCCCGCGCGGGCGGCCATCACCTGGCGCTTCTGCACGCCGATATTCACGGTGTCGGTGTATTTGAGCAGGCCCTGATCGCCGTGCCTGGTGCCGACACCGGATTGTTTGACGCCGCCGGACGGGGTGCCCTTGGCGGCGTAGGTGGTCACGAAGCCGTCGTTGATATTGATATTCCCGGCCTCGAGCTGGGCGCCGATTCGGTTGGCGCGGGCCAGATCTCGGCTCCAGACGCTGGCATTCAAGCCGTAGCTGGTGTCGTTGGCGAGCCGGATGGCCTCCTGCTCGTCGGTGAACCGGTAGACGCTCACCACCGGACCGAAGGTTTCCGCGGTCGCGTGCGTCATCTCGGGGGTGACATCGGTGAGCACGGTGGGTTCGTAGAAGGCCGGGCCGATATCGGGTCGCGCCTTGCCGCCGGTCAGCACCGTCGCACCCTTCGCGCGCGCGTCTTCGACATGCGCCGCGACCCGTTCCATATGCTGCACCGAGACCAGCGAACCGAATTCCGGCGTGAAGTCATAGGCGGCGCCGATCTCGGCATTCAATTCCTCTGCCGCAGTGACCAATCGACGTACGAACTCGTCGTACAACCTGTCCTGGACATAGATCCGCTCGATATGCATACAGGCCTGGCCGGAATTCGCGAAGACCGCGAATGACGCACCGGGAATCACCTCGTCCAGATTCGCGTCGTCCAGCACGATCATCGGGTTCTTGCCGCCGAGTTCGAGGCTGCAGGCGATCAGATTGCGGCCCGCGCCTTCGCCGACCACCCGTCCGGTCGCGGTCGAGCCGGTGAACATGACGAAGTCGGCATTGTCGATCAAGGCCGGGCCCACATCGGGACCCTCACCGCAGACGACCTGGAACAACCCCTTCGGCAGACCCGCCCGATACAGCAGCTCGACACCGAACAGCGCGCACAGCGCCGTCTTGTTATCGGGCTTGAGCACGACGCCATTGCCCGCGATCAGCGCCGGCATCGAATCCGAGAGCGCGATGGCGAAGGGGAAATTCCACGGTGCGATGACCGCGACGACGCCTTTGGGGCGGTGCTCCTCGGTCGAGGTGGTGATCAGCGGCACCGGGCCGCCGCGCCGCTTGGGCTTCAGCACTCGGCGTGCGGTCTTCAGGTAGTGGCCGATGACCATCGGCACATCGCAGGATTCCTCGAAGGCCATCCGGCGGGTCTTACCGCAGCCGATCTGGATCAGGTCGGCGATGGTTTCGTATTCGGCGAGGATCAGATCGTGGGCGCGCTGGAAGACCTCGAGGCGGCGCTGCAGCGGCCAGGCGGCCCACTCCTTCTGGGCCGCGCGGGCGGTCGCGTAGGCGGCGGCGACGTCCTCGGGGGTCGACTGCGGTAATTCGCCCACCACGGCGCCGGTGTAGACCTCGACCATCGAATACGGGTCGGCGGTGCCCGAGGCTGCGACCATTTCGGTCAGCCTGCCGATCAACTCTTCGGTGATCCGGGCGGGCAGCGCCGGTGCGGAATCCTTCTCGGCTTCGGTTGTATTCATCAGACCTTCTCCGTGCTGACGGTAGATGCCCCCGAATTAGAACACGTTCTCAATGCGGATGGCAGGGGCTTGGTGGGGATGACCTGGTCGAATGCATATTCAGTCCGCCTGATGATCCGGTGCGTGGCTCGCCGCGTACTCCCGTGCCCAGCGGTAGTCGGGCTTACCGCTCGGGGCGCGCGTGACGACGTCGGCGAGCCAGATCTGCCTCGGCACCTTGTACCCCGCGAGATGCTTGCGCACATGGCGCTCCAGCGCGGCGAAATCCATCTCGGCACCCGCCACGGATACGACCGCCGCGACCTGCTGGCCCCAGCGCTCATGCGGTACCCCGATCACCACCGCGTCATAGACGGCCTCGTGCGCCTTGACCACACTCTCGACCTCTTCGACGAAGACCTTCTCGCCGCCGGTATTGACGACCATATTGCCGCGACCGATCAGGGTCACCGAGCCGTCCGGCTCGACCCTGGCGCGATCGTCGGTCACCACGATCCGGTTGCCGTCGACCGTTTTGAACAGCCGCTCGGTCTTCTCGGGATCCTTGTAGTAGCCGATCGGCACCGAGCCGGTCTTGGCGAGCCAGCCCTCGGAACCGGGTTCGACCGGCCGTCCCGCATCATCGACCACGATCGCTCCGCGCCCACTCTGCACCCGCGGACCGCGGCCGGGATTGTCGTCCTTCTGTGCGAAACCGATACCGCCGAAACCGGTTTCGGAGGAGCCGATGGAATCGGAGACCACCGTCGACGGAAACAGCTCCAGCAGTGCGTTTTTCACCGGTTGCGACAGCAGCGCGGCGCCGGAGCCGATGGCGATGAGCGAGGATGCGTCCACCGGGGCGGCGCGGTAGGCGTCGATCAGCGGACGCGCCATGGCATCGCCGGTGATCACCATGATTTGCGGGCGACGCTGTTCCACCACCTGCCACACTCGCTCGGCGTCGAATTTGGGCTGGAAGATCACGGCATTGCCGGACCACAGGGCGGTGAAGGACGGCATCATCGCGGCGGCGTGGATGAGCGGCGGGAGCACGAACCAGGTGCTCGGTTCGCCCTGTGCGCCGACACGGGACTGTTGATACTCGTCGGAAACCGGTTCGTTCGTGTAGAAATCGATGCCGCCGCCGAGGACCCGCCACATATCCTCTTGCCGCCACATGACGCCCTTGGGGCGGCCGGTGGTGCCGCCGGTGTACATCATGAACAGGTCATCGGGGCTGCGGTCGATGGCGCGGCGGGTGGGGGAGCCCGATCGCAAGGCCTGCTCGTACGATGCCGGGGTGCTCGCGTCGTCGTCGACGATCAGCAGTTGGATCGACGGCGCGTCGGCGAGTGCTTCCCGCGCCGCTGCCGCGTATTTCTCGTGGCACACAAGCGCTTCGAGGTCGGCATTGTCATAGAGATAGCGCAGTTCTTCGACGCCGTAGCGGTAGTTGATATTGATCGGCACTGCTCGCGCCTTGAAACAGGCAATGAGCGTGGTCATGGTCTCGATGCCGTTGTGCATCTGGAAACCCACATGCGTTCCGGGCCCGACACCGGTAGAGCCGAAATAATCGGCGAGCCGATTCGCGCGGGCGTCGAGTTCGGCGTAGGTGAGTTCGCGATCGCCCTCGATCAGCGCGGTGCGCTGCGGCATCGCGTCGACCGCATGTTCGAAGAGGTCGGCGAAGTTGTGGGACATGGCAATTCACTCTCAGTGAATGACGGTGAGCGGCAGCGGAATGCCGCGGTCGGTGAAGGTGAAGGCGGCGCCGGTGCTGATCCGGGTGATGGCCACCTCGGTAGCTTCCTTGAACGGCACTGCGGCGAGGGTCATTTCAGCGGTCCAGCCGTGCTCGTCGGAGGTGGTGGAGCGCACCTCGAACCGTGGATTCACGCCGCGCACCATGGCCTCCAGCGGTGCGAGATGGTCGGGATCGATCATCGAAGGCCAACTGCGGTCGGTATCGGCGTCGCTCTGCCATGGCAGCCGCAGTCGTACCGCATCGTCGGCGATGGATACGTCGATGCTGGTGTACGGCAGAGGATTCCATGCCGGATGCAGAAGCAGGACCTCGGCCAGCGCGGCCGGATCGTCATCGAGCCCGAGTGCGTTGCGAATCCGCTCGGAGGTGATTCCGGCAATGCCGGTGAATTGTTTGCGGCCGATATCCGCTGCGGTGTCGGCGGACCTCGCGCGCACGGCGGTCATGAAGCCGATGGTGAGCAGATGGTGTTGCAGGCACACCTCGTCGGCGATGCGCACCAGCGCCGACTTGGAGAAGTCGGCGAAGCGCAGATCACTGAGCAGCGGACCCGCGTAATCGCTTTGGCCCGGATCGGCCTCATCGATCGCGGACAACTCCAGCAGTGCGGCTCGGGAGTTGGCCACTACCTCGGCATTCGGCGGTGTGGGCGGTGGGATATGGGCCGGATCGATAATGACGGTCCACGCGCACACCGGTTTTCGGTCCGCCGGATGGCGCGGCGGCCGATGGATCGGCCGGACCTGGGCATGCGGATTGGTGGCGAGGGCGGTGGCGTCGAAGGTCGGATCCTCGATGTCGTGGCACATCGACACCACGAAGTCCTCACCGAGCGGTTCCACATCCGCCAGCGCGCCACAGTGGTCCAGCCAGAACTCGCCGTGATCGCGATCGTCGACGCGGAACCGGAAGTCCATGAACTGCGGCGGCGCACCGATATCGAGTTGCAGCCCCTTGAAGATGGTCGGCACGTCATCGCCGTCGAAATCGAGCGCGCGACGCATGCGACGGGTATAGACCGGACTGGCCAGCTGCCACTCCTCGATGGCGACCGCCGCCATGCCCTCGCGCCCGAATGCCCCGATGGAGTGCGCCATTCCGGACCGGTCGATCAGATGACCGCACAGCAGCAGTTCGGGCACCAGCGTCGCCAGCTGAGCCCGCGACAGGCGGTCGAAGCTCGAGATCACCACAGGGGAACCGGTGCTTCGCCGATCCGATACCAGCCCGGCAGTGTCTTTCCGGAGACCGACCGCTGGATGCGCTTCTGCATGCCCGCGGTCAGCGCATTGTTCTGGATCATCTCCACGAACAGCTGCGAGACATTGCCGAAGTCGAAAAAGTCACGCTGCCAGGACCATTGGTAGTTGCCGCCGTAGCGGAACCAGCTGCCGCCGATGCCCTCCGGACTGTAATTGCGGCCGTCGGGTCGCTTGTTATCGCTGATCTGTTTCCAGAAGCCGATGACATCGCCGCTGCGCTCATCGATGACGAACTGTTGGTACGGATAGGACCAGCCCTCCAGGCCCTCCATCTCCTGACCGAGTGCGAGTTCCCGGATCTCGGCCCGCCCGACCGCCATGAATTCCTGGGTCGGACCGTAATTCCAGCCGTAGGTGGCGTCCTCGGTATACATCTCGGCGAGTGGCTTCCAATCGCCCTTTTCCTCGCAGCGCTGGTTCTCCAGCACCCAGCGCCGGACCATCTCGTCGAGTTCGGCGCGGTCGAAATCTGGCATTAACGTGTCCCTTTCAAAGGTTCGTCCTCACGGATCGACAACGCTTGGGTCGGGCAGTAGCGCACCGCGCGTTCGACATCCGCGCGGGCTTCGGGACCCGGTGTCGGGTCGAGGATTTCGACCTTGCCGCGCTTGGGCACGGTGAAGGCCGAGGGCGCCTCGTCCTGGCAGACGGCGTGCCCCTGACACAGATCCAGATCGGCGATGATCCTCACGGTCGGCTCCTGTCCTCGGCATTCGGTAATGGACGCAGCGGGGCCTCGGGCTGGACCTCGACCAGCACGAGATGTGCCCCGCGTGGTGCGGAGACCACGGCAATGACCGCGGCCGCGAGATCGCTGGCGCGCAGCATGTACGGGTGCCGGGCGAAACCCCAGGCCTTCCAGTCCGCGAGCATCGGCCCGACCACCTCGGGGGTGGAATTCATGCCCATGCCGGTCAGCGTCGGACCCGGACGCACCAGTGACGCCCGAATCCCGCTGCCCTCCAGCTCCATTCGCATCTGCTGGACCATTGCCTCCAGCCCGGCCTTGGCCGCGCTGTAGGCGCCGGTGCGCGGGCGCGGTTCCTCGGCACAGTCGGAGCTGATCAAGACGAAATCGCCGCGCTGCCTGCCCATCATTCCCGGCAGCACCCGGTGCACCAACCGGTGCGCGCCGACCAGATGCACCTGCACCTGCTGCAGGAAGCGCTCCGGCTCCATCTCGTGCACCAGCGAGAATTCGATATCGCCCGCACCGGAGACCAGGATTTCGGTCGGCCCGATGGCATCTTCGGCCGCGGCGACGAAATCGTCGATGGATGCCGAGTCGGTGACATCGAGTTGGTGGGCGAAGGCCTCGCCGCCGTTCGCGCGGATCTTGGCCGCCAGCGCCTCGCATTGATCCACCCGGCGTGCCCCGAGTGCGACGGGATGGCCGAGTTCGGCGAGCGCCTCGGCCGTCGCCGCGCCGATACCGGAGGACGCTCCGGCCACAATCGCCGGTCGGCGCGCCGGATTCGGTTCGAACCGTGGCATTATTTCGCCTCCACGATGACGGGCAGGTTGGCGAACCCGCGGACATTGGTCGAGTGCACGCGCTTGATCCCGGCGTCGACGACGTCGTAAGACCGCACCCGCGAAGCGAATTCGCGCAGCGCGATGGTGGCTTCCAACCGGGCGAGGTGTGCGCCGAGGCAGAAGTGCACGCCCGCACCGAAACTGGCGAGTCCGGCCTTATCGGTGCGTCCGATGCGGTAGCTGTCGCCGTCGGCGAAGACCTCCGGATCCCGATTGGCCGAACCGATCAGCAGCAGTACCTTCGCACCCTTCGGGATGGTGCGGCCGTGCTGGTCGATATCCACCGCGGCACAGCGGGCGACCATCTGGCTGGAGGTGTCGTAGCGCAGCGTCTCCTCGACCCAGTCGGTGACCAGCTCGGGTTCCGCGACGACCTTGGCGTATTCGCTCGGATTGCGTGCGCTCCAATACAGCGCATTGCCGAGGAGTTTGGTGGTGGTCTCGTTACCGGCCACCACCATCAGGAACATGAAACCGATGATCTCCTCGTCGGCCAGGGTGTCGCCGTCGATTTCGGCATCCAGTAGCGCCGAGGTGAGATCCGTTGTCGGAGCGCGCCTTCGCGCGGCGACCATATCCGCGTAATAGGTGAGCAGTGTGATCGATGCCTGCGCGGCGGCCATCGGGACATCCAGGACGCCGTCCTCGCGGTGCACCACCAGATCGGCCAGCCTGCGGATCTCCGCGCGGTCGGCCTCGGGCACGCCCATCAGCTCGGAGATGACATCCATCGGGAGTTTGCCCGCGACCTCATCGATCCAGTCGAACTCGCCGGTCGCGAGTGCCGGTTCGAGGTAGGACAGCGTCAGTGCCCTGATCCGATCTTCCATCTCGGCCACTCGCTTGGGGGTGAAGCCCTTGTAGACGAGTCGGCGCATGCGCATATGCCGGGGATCGTCCATGGCAAGGAACGACATCACCCGGCTCGCGTGCGGGCCCCAGGCCGCCGGATCCAGCGAGACCCCGTTGGCGCTGGACAGCCGGACGCTGTCGCGGAAGGCCGCGGTCACATCCGCGTGCCGCGACAGCGCCCAGAAATCCAGATCGGCGTTGTGATAGAGCGGCGCCTCGGTGCGCAGTCGTTCGTAGGTGGGGTACGGGTCCTCGTGGAACGCGTAGTCGTAGGGGTCGAAGGTCAGGGGCTCCAGTGAGGCGGCCGTCATCGCGATAACCCGTAATTCGAGAACCGGTTCTCATCGGTGAACGGCGTCGCGTCATCGATGGGAGACACATAGCTGGACATGTGTCTGGACGGTACCACCGGCCTGGCGAATTCGACAGAGGTTTCCTGAACAATCTGGGTGGAGGTGGCATAAGGGGCGAATGATGGCTGGTAGGTCTTGGTGGGCGCCGTCGGACTGGTTTGCGAGCGCAGTTCTGAAACGGGTTCTTGCGCCTGGAAGGCTACCGAGACTATATTCCGTACACCTGTCCAGACAGTATCGGAGCTTTTATGGATGCGGCATCGCGCAACGATTCGATGAGGGATGGCGGTCGGGCGACGGTCGGGCGCAGTCTCCTGCCCGCCGAAGGTTCGCGCCTGCTGATCGGCGGCAAACTGGTCACCGGCGGGGACGGCGTCTTCGCGACGGTGAACCCGGCGACCGAAGCGGTCATCGGTCAGGCCGCGAATGCGAACGGCGCGGATATGGACGCGGCCATCGCGGCCGCGCGCACCGCCTTCGACGACACCGACTGGTCGCGCGATCACGCCTTCCGCGCCCGCTGCCTCGAACAGTTGCGCACCGCATTGCAGGCCAATGTCGATGAGCTGCGCGAGATCACCATCGCCGAGGCGGGCGCGCCGACCATGCTGACCAGGGGGCCGCAATTGGAAGGCCCGGTCGCCGATCTTTCCTACTCCGCATCGCTGGCCGAAACCTACAGCTGGGAGACCGATCTCGGCACCGCGACGCCGATGGGCATCAAGAGCCACCGGGTGCTGCGCCGCGAGGCGGTCGGCGTGGTGGGCGCCATTACGCCGTGGAACTTCCCGCATCAGATCAATTTCGCCAAACTGGGTCCCGCGCTCGCGGCCGGAAATACCGTGGTGCTCAAGCCCGCACCCGATACCCCGTGGTGCGCGGCGGCGGTCGGCGCGATCATTGCCGAGCAGACCGATATTCCGCCCGGCGTCGTCAATATCGTGACCTCCACCGACCACGGTCTCGGCGCGCAACTCACCACCGATCCGCGGGTCGACATGATCAGCTTCACCGGCTCGACGCAGACCGGCAGATCGGTAATGACCGGCGCGGCAACGACTTTGAAGAAGACCTTTCTCGAACTCGGCGGCAAATCGGCATTCATCGTGCTCGACGACGCGAATATCGCGGGAGCCTGTTCGGTGGCGGCGTTTTCGGTTGCCGTGCACGCCGGACAGGGGTGTGCCCTCACCACCCGACTGTTGGTACCGCGTGCCGCGTATGACGAAGCGATCCAGGCCGCAGCGGCCACCCTGTCGGGCATTGTGCCCGGTGATCCGGCCGATGCGCGCACCGTCTGCGGACCGCTGATTTCCGAGCGGCAGCGTGCCAGGGTGGAGCGGTACCTGGAGATCGCGCGCGCCGAGGGCGGCCGGATCGTGGTCGGCGGCGGCAGACCGGCGGGCCGTGAGCGCGGGTATTTCATCGAACCGACATTGATCGCGGACGTGCCGAATACCGCGACGGTCGCCCGCGAGGAAATCTTCGGACCCGTACTCGTGGTGATTCCGCACGATGGCGACGACGATGCGATCCGGATCGCCAACGATTCACCGTACGGACTGTCCGGCTCGGTATGGGGCACCGACCCGGACCGAATTCGGCACGTCACCAATGGCGTTCGCACCGGCACGATCGGCGTCAACGGCGGCATCTGGTACTCGGCCGACGCACCGTTCGGCGGCTATAAGCAATCCGGCATAGGCCGGGAAATGGGCCTCGCCGGATTCGAGGAATACCTGGAAACCAAGCTCGTCGCGACCGCCGGATAGACCACAACAGGAGCTGACTTCATGACTCGATTCCCGGGAAAGACCGCCATCGTCACCGGCGCCGCCCAAGGCATCGGCGCGACATACGCCAAGGCACTGGCCAACGAGGGCGCCAATGTCGTTGTCGCCGACTTGAATACCGAACGCGGTAAAGCTGTCGCGGCCGAGATCACCGCCGACGGCGGCAGCGCCATCTTCGGCGAGGTCGATGTGGCCGATCCGGAATCGGCCACCGCGCTGGCCGAACTGACCGTCCGCGAGTTCGGTGCGATCGACCATCTGGTCAACAATGCCGCCATCTACGGCGATATGAAACTCAACCTGCTGCTCAGCGTGCCATGGGACTACTACAAGAAGTTCATGAGCGTGAATATGGACGGCGCGCTGAATATGACCCGCGCGGTGTGGCAGCACATGGTCAAGACGGGCGGCGGATCGATCGTCAACCAATCCTCCACCGCCGCATGGACCTACTCCAGCTTCTACGGCCTGGCCAAGGTCGGCATCAACGGCTTGACCCAGCAGCTCGCCTTCGAACTCGGCGGCTCCAATATCCGCATCAATGCCATCGCGCCCGGACCCATCGATACCGAAGCCACCAAAACCGTGACACCGAGTGTCATCGTCGACGATATGGTGAAACGGTTGCCGCTCAAGCGAATGGGAACACCGGATGATCTGGTCGGCGCCTGCCTGTATCTGCTCTCGGACGAGGCGAGCTGGGTCACCGGGCAGATCTTCAATGTCGACGGCGGACAAGTGTTCCGGTCATGAGTAGCGAATTGCCGGTCGGCTTCATCGGTTTGGGAAATATGGGCGCACCGATGGCCAAAAGTCTGCTGTCCTGGCCCGGCGGACTCACCGTCTGCGATATGCGCCCAGATGCGGTCGCGCCGCTCACCGAAGCCGGTGCGGCATCGGCCGGTTCGGCCGCCGAGATCGCCGAGAAGGCGGCCGTCATTTCGGTGACCGTACTGGACGACGCGCAGGTGCGGGCCGTGGTCACCGGACCGGACGGGGTGTTGCGGACGGCCGCCCCGGGCACCGTTGTCGCCGTACATTCCACCATCAGCGACCGCACCGCCGAGGATTTGGCGGCCGAATGTGCCGAGCACGGCGTCGAATTGGTGGACGCGCCGATCAGCGGTGGTGCGGCCGGGGCCACCCGCGGCAAGCTGGCGGTGATGGTCGGCGGCAGCGATACGGCATTCGAGCGGGTGCGCGAGCCTTTCGGCTGCTTCGCCGATCTGGTCGTGCACGCCGGCCCGGTCGGCGCGGGCACCCGAATGAAGTTGGCGCGCAACCTCTTGCACTTCATCGCATTCACCGCGGCCACCGAGGCGCAGCGGCTCGCCGAGGCCGCGGATCTGGATATCACCGTGCTGGGCAACGTCGTCCGGCACTCGGACGCGGTGACCGGCGGTCCCGGCGCGATCATGTTGCGCGACCGCACCGCGCCTATCGAACCGAATGATTTCTGGCTGCCGATCCTGAGCCATGTGCGCGATCTCGGCGAAAAGGATCTGAGCTTGGCCCTGGATCTCGGCGCGCGACTCGGCGTCGAACTGCCGCTGGCGGAACTGGCTCTCGACCGCCTCGGGCCCGGTCTCGGTGTGCCGAAGAAAAGGGAATCCAATGAGTGAAGCATCGGGTAGCGATTCGATGGGGAGTGGCGGTCGGGTGACGAGTGAGACTGCGAACGGATCTGCTGATTCCGTGCGTCAGCGCGGGCTGGCCAAGATGGCCGAGGTCTACGGCACCGAATTCCAGAACTACCCCAGCGACCATTTCGCGGTGACGGCCGATCATCTCTTCGCCGAAATCTGGTCGCGCCCCGGACTCACCATCCGGGACCGCCGACTGATCCTGCTCGGCGCACTCACCGCTCAGGGGGCGATGGATACCGCGGGTATCCAGATCGGCGCGGCCCTGCGCAACGAGGAGCTGACCGAGGCGCAGCTGCACGAGATCGCGCTGTTCCTCTGCTATTACGTCGGCTGGCCGAACGGCACCAAACTCGACCTGCTGGTGGGAACTATTGTCGCCCAACAGAAAAAGGCTGCGCGCAAGCAGTCCGAACAGGTGGGAGAGTCCGAATCGACTGTATCGTCCGAGGACGCGAGCAAGTGAGGAACGCGAAACATGTCTGATGCCGCAAAGATTCGGCCGCTGCGTGCCGACGCGGTCGCCGCGTGGGATTTCGAGGCAGACGTCGTCGTCGCCGGATACGGCATCGCGGGTGTCTGCGCCGCCATCGAGGCCGCCCGTGCCGGCGCGGACGTGCTGATCCTGGAACGCACCGGTGGGTGGGGTGGTGCGGCGGCCATGGCCGGCGGCTTCATCTACCTCGGTGGTGGCACGCCCTTGCAGCAGGCGCTCGGCTTCGAGGACACACCGGAGAATATGGAGACATTCCTGCAGGCCGCGCTGGGGCCGGGACAGGACAGGGCCAAGATCGCGGACTACTGCCAGAACAGCGTCGAACACTACAACTGGCTGGTCTCCTGCGGTGTGCCGTTCAAGGAGCAGTTCTGGGGTGAGCCCGGTTGGGAGCCGCCGCACGACGAAGGTCTGATGTATTCCGGTGGCGAGAATGCCGCGCCGTTCAACGCGATCGCGAAACCCGCTCCGCGCGGCCATGTTCCGCAGATGGCGGATAAGAAGATCGGCGCCAAGAGCGGCGGCTACATGCTGATGAAGCCGCTCGCCGATACCGCCGAAAGTCTCGGCGTCGGTGTCGAATACGACATCCGGATCCGGCGACTGGTGATCGATGAGACCGATCGGGTGGTCGGTGTCATCGCGACACGCTTCGGCAAGGAGGTCGCGATCCGCGCCGAGCGCGGAGTCGTGCTCGCCACCGGCAGTTTCGCCTATCACCAGCAGATGATCGAGGGCTATGCGCCGCGGCTGATCGGGCGGCCCGCCGCCGCGATCGAGGAGCACGACGGCATCGGCATCCTGGTCGCGCAGGCGCTGGGGGCGGAGCTGGCGCACATGGATGCCACCGAGGTGGCGTTCTTCGGCGATCCGCAGCTGTTGGCGCGCGGCATCCTGGTCAACGGGCGTGGCCAGCGCTATATCCCGGAGGACACCTATCCGGGGCGGATCGGGCAGGCGACGCTGATCCAACAGGACAATCAGGCATTTCTGGTGATCGACGAGGAGTCGCTCGAGGAGGCGCTGGCCACGGTGACATCCACGCCGTTCTTCCGGCAGCCGCCGACCTGGGCGGCCGAGACGGTCGCCGAGTTGGAGTCCGATATGGGTCTGCCGGAGCGCGCGTTGCAGGGCACCATCGACTGCTACAACCTGCACGCGGCCGATGGCAAGGATCCGTTGCTCGGGAAGAAGCCGGAGTGGGTCAAGCCGATCGCAACGCCGCTCGCGGCCTTCGACATGCGGGGATTCACCGCGGGTTTCACGCTCGGCGGGTTGCGCACCGATCTGGATTCGCGGGTACTGCACGTTTCCGGTGAACCGATTCCCGGCCTGTTCGCCGCGGGCCGCTGCACCTCCGGGCTCTGTGCCGGTGGCTATGTCAGCGGTGCGTCCCTCGGTGACGGCAGCTTCTATGGCCGACGCGCCGGTCGCGCCGCAGCAAAGTAGGATCTAGACACATGTCCGAAGGTGAGTCCATCATCCTGGAGGCGACCCGGCGTCGCCTCACCGAGAAACAGGCCGACACCGTCGACAAGCTGACCAAGGCGGCGGTGGAAGTGCTTGCGCGCGAAGGCTTCGCGGGGATGACCATCCGCATGGTCGCCGCGGCGGCCGGGGTCGGCACCGCCACGGCGTATACCTACTTCTCCTCCAAGGAACACCTCGTCGCCGAGATCTTCTGGCGTCGCCTGTTCGCCAGTTCGGCTCCGGTCAGCGATGATCCGGACCCCACGGTCCGGGTCGTCGCCGAACTGCGCAATATCGCCATGCTGGTCGCCGACGAACAGGAACTCTCCGGCGCGGTGACCAGCGCGTTGCTCGGTCGCGATCCCGATGTGGCGCATCTGCGCGCGCGGATCGGGATGGAGATCCGCAAACGACTGGTGCGCGCCCTCGGTCCCGACGCCGACCAGGACGTAGTCGAATCCCTGGAACTCGTCTACGCGGGCGCACTGGTCCGCGCGGGTATGGGCTACGCCTCCTACTCCGAAATCGCCGACCGCATCGAGAAATCCGCATTGCTGATCCTGAAGTAGCGCACTTACCTGTGAGGTAATCGACTTCATTATCGGAGCCCGCAATGATGGTGGGGCACCTGATGATTGGAGAAACCGATGCCCTACTTCGAATCGCACGACGGCACCACGCTGCACTACCAGGACTGGGGTTCCGGACAGCCCGTGCTTTTCCTGGCCGGTGGCTGGCTGAGCAGCACTTCGTGGGAATTGCAGATGCTGCCGCTGGCCAAGCAAGGGCTGCGCTGTCTGTCCTACGACCGGCGTGGGCACGGCAAGTCGGACTGGGTGGGGCACGGATACGACTACGACACGCTGGCCGCGGATCTGGCGGCATTCCTGGACCATCTCGATCTGCGGGAAGTCACGGTCGTCGCGCATTCGATGGCGGGCGGTGAGATCGTCCGGTACCTGACCCGGTACGGCAGCGATCGGATCAGCCGGGTCGCGCTGGTCTCGGTGACTTTGCCGTATTTCGCGCAGGCCGAGGACAATCCGAACGGCGTGCCGAAGGCCGTCTTCGACGCGGTGGGTGCGGCTCGCGCCGCGGACCGGCCGCTGTGGATGGAGCAGAACGCCCAGGCATTCTTCGCCACGCATCTGGGCAACCAGGTGTCCTCGGCGCGGATCGCGTGGATGGTCCAGAAGTGCATGGACTGTTCACTTCTCGCGGCGGACGAGATCATGAATACGATCTACAACGCCGACTTCCGCGACGAGCTGCGCGCACTCACCGTGCCCACGCTGGTCATCCACGGTGACGCCGACGCCTCGGCTCCCATCGACCTCTGCGGTCGGGTGATCAAGGACCTGATTCCGAGCAATACCTACAAGGAATACCCGGCCACCGGACACGGCATCATGATCTCGCACGCCGCGCAACTCAATGCCGACATCCTCGATTTCATCAAGGCATGAGGCCGGTAGTTCTAAGGGTTCATTGAGACCTCGAGAGTTGGGGGAGGTCCCTGATGGCGCGGGCACGCGATACCGGACAGACTGGGTTGCATGACTTCGCACGCCCTAGGTGCCGACCTCGAGAATTCGGCCGCCGCCACTACCGTGGCGGCCCGCGCCATCGACCTGGTGAAGGTCTATGGACACGGAGATACACAGGTCAGGGCACTGGATGGGATATCGGCAGAGTTCGTGAAGGGGGAGTTCACCGCGATCATGGGACCCTCCGGATCGGGCAAATCGACCCTGATGCACTGTCTGGCCGGGCTGGACAGTGCCAGCACCGGAACGGTGCGGATCGGCGAGACCGATCTAGCCGGGCTCTCCGATAAGCAGATGACTCGGCTGCGGCGCGATCGCATCGGGTTCGTCTTCCAGGCGTTCAACCTGGTGCCGACACTGACCGCCCAGGAGAACATCACCCTGCCGCTGGATATCGCTGGCCGCAAACCCGATCAGGACTGG
Source organism: Nocardia sp. CA-135398 (assembly GCF_050955845.1). Taxonomy (NCBI): domain Bacteria; kingdom Bacillati; phylum Actinomycetota; class Actinomycetes; order Mycobacteriales; family Nocardiaceae; genus Nocardia; species Nocardia sp. CA-135398. Next base: position 1,694,045 of record NZ_CP192084.1, read on the forward strand.
CTGGACACGGTCATCAAGCGGCTCGGGCTCACCGATCGACTCACGCACCGGCCGAGCGAACTGTCCGGCGGACAGCAGCAGCGGGTGGCATGTGCGCGTGCGCTGGCCGGTAAGCCGGAGATCATCTTCGGTGACGAGCCGACCGGCAATCTCGACTCGCGCGCCTCGGAGGAAGTCCTCTCCATCTTGCGCGCGGCGGTGGACGAATTCGGGCAGACGGTCGTCATCGTCACCCATGAGCCGCACGCGGCCGGATATGCCGACCGGGTGGTGTTCCTCGCCGACGGTCGCATTGTCGACGAGTTGCGTGATCCGACCGCCGAATCGGTGCTGGACAAGATGAAGTCGCTGGAGCAGGTGTAATGAGCGGCAAACCCATGCGCAAGGTGGTCTTGCGCAATCTCGCCGCGCACAAGGTGCGATTGGCATTGACCCTGCTATCGGTGGTGCTCGGAACCGCCTTCATCGCAGGCTCGTTCGTCTTCACCGATACACTGCAGCGCACCTTCGATGGCATTTTCGCCAATCAGGCCAAGGGCGTCGATGTGCGGGTGAGTCCGCAAAAGCAACAGGCACAGGGCATTCCGCTCAGTGTGGTCGATCAGATCTCGAAGATGGACGGCGTGCGGGCGGTCGCACCGAGCGTCAACGGACCGCTGGTGCTGCTGTATCCGGATGGCAAGAAGGCCGTACAGACCGGTGGCGCACCGACTTTCGGTCAGTCCTATATTCCGCCGGACAAGGCGGTCGCCGAACCCGATAAGTTCGTCCAGGGCGCCCCACCCGCGCACGAAGGCGAGATCGCGCTCAATACCGGTGGCGCCGAACGCGCGGGTCTACATGTCGGTGACAAGACTAAGGTGCTGATTCCCTCACACGGCAACCCGATCGACGTCACCCTCACCGGAATCTACCAAGTCCCCTCGGACACCGGCGGATTCATCGGTGTGCTGTTCGACGACGTGCAGGCGCGCCAGCTGTTCACCGACGGCTCGCATGTCGCCTATGTTGATATCGCGGCCGCCGCCGGTACCCCCGGCGACGAACTGCGCGACAGGATCGCGAACGTGCTGGTGGATTACAAGGTGCAGAACGGCGATGAGGTGCGCGCCGATCTGAAGAAGGAAGTCTCCAACGCGCTCAACTTCATCAATTACTTCCTGCTCGCCTTCGGTGCGATCGCACTGATCGTCGGCACCTTCATCATCTACAACACCTTCTCGATGATCGTGGCCCAGCGGCTGCGTGAGTTGGCGCTGTTGCGCGCGGTCGGCGCGAGTCGACAACAGGTGGGTCGATCGGTGGTGGCGGAGGCACTTGTCATCGGATTGATCGGCAGCGCAATCGGTTTGGCGGGCGGCATCGGTCTGGCCTTCGGGCTTTCGGCGCTGCTCAACGCATTCGACCTCGGCCTGCCGACCGGATCGCTGACGGTGTTGCCGCGGACGGTGATCGTCGGAATGCTCGTCGGGCTGCTGGTGACGGTGGTCAGCGCCTATGCGCCCGCCCGCCGCGCCGCCAAGATTCCGCCGGTTGAGGCCATGCGCGAGGAGTTCGCCTCGACCGGAGAATCGCTGCGACTGCGCACCGGAATCGGCATCGCGCTTGCCGTCGCGGGCGTGGTTCTCGTGGTACTCGGTGCACAGAAGACCGGCGGCCATGCCGCATTGACGGTCGGGATCGGCGCGCTCGGCCTGATCTTCGCGGTACTGCTGGCCGCGCCCGCATTGTCGCGGCCGGTGGTGGGCGGTCTCGGGGTGCTGCTTCGGCCGTTCGGATCTATCGGCCGGATGTCGCGCAATAATGCCGCGCGCAACCCACGGCGCACTGCCGCAACGGCTTTCGCGCTCACCCTCGGTCTGATGTTGGTGACCGCGATCGGCATGCTCGGCGCATCGGCGAAGGCCAGCGTGAGCGTGCTCGTCGATAAAGGTGTGCAGGCCGACTATGTGCTGGCCGGACCGCAGATGATCGGTGTGCCGCTCGGCGCGGGTGATGCCGTGCGCAAGTCGGTGCCCGGGGCGGCTGATGTGGTCGGCTTGCGCGGTGTCGCGTTCAAGATCGGCGATGAGCAGGTGGGCGGCACCGAATTCGACGGCTCGCCCGACAGTGTCCTGAACTACGACATGATCAAGGGCACCAACACGCTGGGTGACCACGATGTCATGGTGTCGAAGGACGAGGCCGATAAGCGTGGCTGGAAGGTCGGCGACCAGGTCACCGTGACGAGCCTGGGGTTCAAGAAGATTCCGGTAAGGGTGGTCGGCATCTACAAGAAGACCCCGTTGCTCGGCCCGTTGGTGGTGTCGCCGGTCATGTACGACGAGGTGATGCCGGTCAACTTCCGGACCAATCTGTTCATGTTCGTCAAGGCGAAGCCCGGGGCCGATCTGAACCAGATGCGCACCGATTTGGAGCATGCGACCGAGCAATTCGTCGTGGTCCAGGTGCAGGACCGGGAGGAGTTCAAGGGCGCGCAGGGCAAGCAGATCAATACGTTGCTCGCCATCCTGTACGGACTGCTCGCGTTGGCGGTGGTGATCGCCATTCTCGGCATTGTCAATACCTTGGCGCTGTCGGTGGTGGAGCGTCGTCGCGAGATCGGCATGCTGCGTGCGGTCGGCATGCAACGCGCGCAGGTGCGCCGGACCATCTATCTGGAATCCATGCTGATAGCGGTATTCGGCGCCATCGTCGGAATGCTGCTCGGCCTCGGTCTCGGTGTCGGCTTCCTGCGGACCCTACGTGACCTGGGCATCGATGAGATCGCCATCCCGTGGAACCAACTGGTGCTGGTGCTGATCAGCTCGGCCGTTGTCGGTGTGCTCGCGGCGCTGTGGCCGGGTATCCGGGCCGCCCGCACGCCACCACTGGCGGCCATCGCCGATCTATAGGTCTACCTCGGAAATCAGCGGGGATGCCACCGCCGTAGGTGCCGCTGTGCCACCGACTTTCTCGGCGACGAAAGGGCGAGATCGCTTGCGGCACCGAGATCCTCGGCTAGGGGACAGGTCCGCGACGAGGTGGTTATGGTGCCTGCGGGCAGCCGCTCGGATCGCCGTGGGTGAGTGCCGCTGCGTCACAGCCGAATTCGCGATGGCGCTGCGGCGGTCGAGTCTGCGCCGACGACGGCCGCGCGGCCCTTCGAGTCATTGATGGGTGGTTCGGAAGCCGAGCGGGCCGTTGTCGCCGCTCGGCCGCTCGCTGTAGGGCGGAGATCGAGGTGCCTGCTGCGATGGCTCGTCGGTTCCGGCTGCGGCGACAGGATCCGCTGTGAATCGCGGCCGTCCATGTACGGATGGTGATCTACGGCTGTTCGTCGTCGGTGTCGCGGGCATTTGCCCCGGCCGGATTGTCGAGCCCTCTCGGCGATGTCTCTCCGGTCACAGTGTGCTGAGTCTTGCTAACGACTGATGCTACGGTAAACGGAGGTTATTACTCCGTTTAACATGTGGGGTTGGATGGTTAAGGAGGCCGCTGGCAATGGTGGCAGTGGGTCTCGGTGGTCCGAACGTGGATTTTTCGCCCGCGTTCGGCGGCATCGCCGAGAAGATGAGGGCGGCGGTGCACGGCCGCGGCGGCGAGGCGGTTCGGCAGCTCGCCTTGATCACCGTGCTCTATCTGGCCTATCGGGTCGGACGGATGTTCACCGCCGACGACACCGTGCACGCGCTCGGCAACGCCAGGGCCATGCTCGGACTCGAGGATAAGCTCGGGCTGCCGGAGGAGACCACGGTGCAAGCGGTATTCCTGCATCGGGATTTCCTCGCGGTACCGGCCAATTTCTATTACGCCACAGCGCATTTCACGGTCGCGGTCGGGGTGCTGCTGTGGCTGTGGGTCTTCCGGCCGGAGCACTACCGCTGGACCCGCAATCTGATGGTGGCATTGACCGGAGCCGCGCTGGTGGTGCATGTGCTGACACCCCTCGCGCCGCCGCGCATGCTGCCCGAGTACGGATTCGTCGACCTCGCCGCTGTACACGGCCAATCCGTCTATGGCTCACCGGAATCCGGCGGACTCTCGAACCAGTTCGCGGCCATGCCCTCGCTGCACGTGGGGTGGGCCTTGCTACTGGCCTTCGCAGTGGTCGCGGCGACCCAGAGTTCCTGGCGCTGGCTGGCGCTGGCGCATCCGGTGCTCACCACGGTCGTCGTGGTCGGGACCGGCAATCACTACTGGCTCGACGCGATCGTCGCGGTGGTCCTGCTCGGGTTGGCGGCGCTATTGCATCCGCTGGTGGTGCCCGCCTCGGCTACCGCGTGGGGCGCTATGGGACCCCAGCTGGTGCCGACGCGCTGACTCAACCGGTTCCGGCATTTCGGTTGGCCCAGGCTTGGACATCGCCGCGGTCGAGGGCCCGGGCGAGCAGGTCCGGGAACTTGTCGGGGGTGCAGGCGAAGGCCGGTACGCCGAGGGCGGCCAGGGCTGCGGCATTGTCGTGGTCGAAGGCGGGAGCACCGTCGTCGGAGAGGGCGAGCAGCACTACCACCTGCACGCCGGATTCCCGCATGGCATGGACACGGCGCAGCATCTCTGCGCGGATGCCGCCCTCATAGAGGTCGGAGATGAGGACGAACAGGGTATCGGCCGGGCGAGTGATGAGCGATTGCGAGTAGGCGATGGCGCGGTTGATATCCGTGCCGCCGCCTAGTTGGGTGCCGAAAAGGACCTCGACCGGATCGGTGAGTTGTTCGGTCAGGTCCACGACCTCGGTATCGAAGACGACCAGAGACGTTTTCAGCGAGCGCATCGAGGCCAGCACCGCGCCGAAGACCGAGGCGTAGACCACGCTGGAGGCCATCGAGCCGGATTGATCGATGGCGAGCACGACATCGCGGCGCACCGCCTGCGCCTTGCGGCCGTAGCCGACCAGGCGTTCGGGCACCACTGTCCGATGTTCGGGGAGGTAGTTGGCCAGGTTCTTGCGGATGGTGCGGTCCCAGTCGATATCGCGCAGCCGAGGTCGGGTGACGCGGGCGGCGCGATTGAGTGCGCCGGAGACCGCGGCGACGGTGTGCGCGGCAATGCGCTGTTCGATTTCGCGGACCACCTTCTCGACCACCATTCGCGCTGTCGCCTTGGTGGTTTCGGGCATGACCCGATTGAGGCTCAGCAAGGTGCCGACCAGGTGCACATCGGGTTCCACGGCTTCGAGGAGTTCGGGTTCCAGCAGGAGCTGGGTCAGATTGAGGCGATCGACGGCATCGCGCTGCATGACCTCGACGACTGTGGACGGGAAGTAGCTGCGGATATCGCCGAGCCAGCGGGCCACCTTCGGTGCGGAGCCGCCGAGCCCGGCGGAGCGCTTGCCGGAGGTCTGGTCGTCGGTGTTGTAGACCGCGCCCAAAGCTCGATCCATGGCCTCGTCGTCGGCGGAACCCAAGCCGCCGAGGGATTGTTCGGCGGCGGTACCGAGCACCAGACGCCAACGCCTGGACTGGGTTTCATCGATCGCGTTCATCCGGTCACTCCGGGGAGTTCGGTGGCGGCACTGTGCCGCCAGATCGTGGTTCGGGGTTGATCGAGGGCCCGAGCGCGGTGCTGAAGGAGCGCGTCGGGCTCATACCGGCACTCCCAGAATGTCCGCGACCGTGCGCATGGCGATGAGCCCGCGTTCGACATCGAACGTCGTGTCCTCGCCGGTCGACGGCGCGCCGGGGCCACTGTCGCGCACCGCCTGGCCGATGGCCCGGCGCTCCCCGGATTCGAAGGCACCGAAGGTACGGCGCAGCAGCGGCAGGATTTCGACGAACATAGCGTCGTCGAGACTGCGCAGCCAATCGTCGATGAGCCGCAACAACTCTCGGTCGTGGACCAGCAGTAGGCCGCGACCACCGAGGAAGCCGTCGATCCAGGCGGCCTTGGCGGCGGCGGTATTGCCGATCGAGAGCGCGGCCGAAAGCCTACGCGCGGAATCGGATTCGTCGATGCGTCCGGCATCGGCGAGCAGTCGGACGGCGCGACCGACGAGGGCGCCGTGCACATCGTCGCGGTCGGCGAGGCGGTGCAGGGCGGCCAGCCATTCGCCGGTGGCCCAGTCGTTGTCGCGGGTGTGGATGGCGGTATGCGCGGCATCGAGTTGGCTGCGGAGTTGTTCGGCGGCATCGGTATCGAGGCCGGTCACCGCGCCGGGTAGGCCCGCGCAGATCCGAACGAGCAGACCGTCGGCGACGTGCGCGAGTGCCTTGGTATCGGTGCCGCGGACGTCGCCGTAGCGCAGCGTGCGGGTCAGGCCGGGGAGGGCGGCGAGCAGGTGGGTTACGTCGTGGTCGAGTGCCGCTGCCGATTCCAGGCGGGTGATCAGGCCGTTGGTGGCGTCGCCGAGATCGGCGAGCAGTGCGACCTCGAGCGCGTCGGTGAGATCGCCCACGGTACTGCCCGCACGGCCCGCGGTGTCCAGGATCTTGGCTTCCGCCGCGGTGCGGATGGTGGTGCCCCAGCGGGAAGCCTCGATGATCGAGACCGCGAATTCGGGTCGCCACCGCAGGGTCCAGGATTCGCGGAAGGTGCCGGTGCTGCGCACTTCGCCGGTTGTCGGTGTGCCCCAGTCGATTCCGAGCACGCGCAGGCGGTGCAGCAGTCGGGAACGCTCGACTTCGCGCTCCTTGCGCAGGTCGAGATCGAGATTGCGGGACAGGGCTTCCTGCCTGAGCCGCAGGGTACGAATCCGGGCACGCAGATCGGCATCCAGCGGGACGGTCGGCGTGCCATCGGGCACGGCGCCGAGCGCCTCGCCGACCACCAATTCGGACGCGACCAGCCGCAGCAGCGTCTCATCGCCCGCGCACATCACCGACCGCACTGCCTCGGTGACCTCCGACAGTCCGGCCAGTGGCCGAGCCCGCAGCGCCGCGAGTGTGTCGGCGAGCCGGACGGATTCGATGATGTGCGCACTGGAGACCGGCAGATCGTGCGCGCGCAAAACCCCCGCCACCTTGGTCAGCCAGCGCGCGATCGGCTGCTCGGTCTCGGTGAACAGATGGTGGTACCAGCCCGGCGAGGTGATTCCGGCGCCGTATCCGGAGGTCGTCGCCAGCCGCGAATGCGTCCACGGCACCCAAGTCAGGGTCGCCTTCACCTTCGGCAGGCCCTTGAGCAACTTGGCATCCGCCGTCGCTGGCCCCAACTTCCCCGCCAACGCCGGTGCATGCCACGCCCCACACACGACGGCGACTCGCCGCGCCCCCTCTTTCAACACCTTCCGCATCGTCTGCCGCATATAAGCCTCACGCCGCAAGGTGTGCGCGTCGATTCCGATGCGTTCCCGCTCAACGTCTTCCAGCCCCGTCGCTTCGCCGACAGTGTCGCCGGTCGGTGAGTTGTCGCTGGCCGACCCTTCGCCTGCGATGGAGCGGGGTCCGTCGTCGGGCTCGAGCGTTTCGCCGCCACCTGCGGCGGAGCGATCAGCCGTCGGGGTGCCGCGCACCTCGTCCGGCGGTTGGCCGGGCGGGGTTGGGTCCGTGGCAGGTCCGATCGCGAACATGCCCCGTTCAGCGGCTTCCCGCAGTGCGCCCATCGCCTCGGTGATCGCTTCGAAAGCTTCGGTGTCGGCTACGGATTCGACTACCGCGTCCCACCAGCGTTCGGCATCGTCATAGCCAGCGGCGGCGGCCAATTCGGCGAGCGGGTCGATGCGGTCGCCCGGCTCGTCTTCGGTGGCCAGGACGGTGGTCGCGGGCAGATCGCAGAACCGTACCGGCACGGCGTGTTCGGCCGCATATCGCAGCGCCTGCCATTCCGGGGAGAACACCGCGAACGGCCAGAATGCGGCCTTGGCCGGCTGGTCCGGCACATAGGCCAGCAGGGCGACCGGTGGCGACATTCCCTCGGCCGCGACGTATCCGACCAGCGGGTCGGCATCGGCCGGGCCCTCGATCAGGATCGCGTCGGGACGAAACTGTTCCAGCGCGGTGCGCAGGGATCGGGCCGAACCCGGGCCGTGATGACGGATGCCGAACACGCGGGTCAGCGGGGCACCCGAGGCGGTGCTCTGCTGGTCGTCGGCCGTGTTTGTCTTGCTCACCGTGTCACCCCTGGTCGGACATGCGGTGTGGTCGGATCACGCGGCGGCGTGCCCTCATCCGGTGACCTCCCGGCAGGCGCGGTAGAAATCGGACCATTCGGGGCGTTCGCGCACAACGGCTTCCAGATATTCCGTCCAGATGACGGCGTCGGCCACCGGATCCTTGACAACCGAGCCGAGGACCGCGCCCGCGATATCGGACGCGCGCAAGGTGCCATCGCCGAAGTGCGCCGACAAGGCGATCCCGTTGGTGATCACCGAGATCGCCTCGGCGGTGGAGAGCGTGCCGGACGGGGTCTTGAGTTTGGTGCGGCCGTCGGCAGTCATTCCGGAGCGCAATTCACGGAAGACACGCACAACCCGGCGTACCTCTTCGGCCGCTGCCGGAACCGTCGGAAGTTCCAGTGCCGAGCCGAGCTGTTCGACGCGCCGGGTCACAATGGCGACCTCTTCGTCCTCGCTGGCGGGCAGCGGCAGCACAACCGTGTTGAAGCGGCGACGCAGCGCGGAGGACAGATCGTTGACGCCACGGTCGCGATCATTGGCAGTGGCGATGACATTGAAGCCCTTGGCGGCCTGCACCTCCATCCCGAGTTCCGGCACCGGCAGAGTCTTCTCGGAAAGCACGGTGATCAGCGCATCCTGCACATCGGATGGAATGCGGGTGAGTTCTTCGATCCGGGCGATCGCCCCGAGACGCATCGCGGTCATGACCGGCGACGGCACCAGCGCACCCTCGCTCGGCCCCTCCGCGAGCAACCGCGCATAGTTCCAGCCATAGCGGATCGCCTCTTCGGCCGTGCCCGATGTGCCCTGGACAAGCAGCGTCGACGCACCGCTGATCGCCGCCGAAAGATGTTCCGATACCCAGGTTTTCGCGGTACCGGGCACGCCGAGCAGCAGCAGCGCCCGATCGGTCGCCAGCGTCGCGACCGCCACCTCCATGAGCCGTCGCGGCCCGACGTACTTGGGGCTGATCACAGTGCCGTCATCGAGCGTGCCACCGAGTAGATAGGTGACCACCGCCCACGGCGACAGCTGCCACGACGGTGGCCGCGGCCGATCATCGATCGCGGCCAGTACCCGCAACTCCTCGGCGTAGGCCTGTTCGGCATGTGGACGCAACAGCTCCGGCATCGAATCGGTAGTGGTCACTGCAACTCCTCGAGCATCATCGAGCGGTGGTTGAGGTCATGGGCGAGCTGATCGAAGGCTCGCTCCCAATTGGGATCGGCGCATCGGCGCGCCACCGCTGTGGCCGTCCGCGCCGCGCCGATGGGTAGATGCACGGCCGCCGCGGACAGCAGCGACCGATGTGCGCTCGGGCCGGTGCCGTGCGCTTCCGGGCGTTTGGCCGCGGCACGTGCGCGTTCGAACAACAACAGAATCAGGTGTTGGGCAAGAGGTTTCGGCCACGGATGGCCCATGGCGGGCAGCAACGCCTCGAGCTCGGAGAGCCACGCACCGTCCAATTGCAGCAGATGCCGGGTGCGATCGGGCAGTGGCAGCAGTGCGAACAATTCGCGCCGCCGCAGCATCGCCAGATCGGTCGGCACGCCGGCGTCGAACAGCGCCCGCGCCCAAGCCGGATCCTGTTGTGCCAGTGCGGCATCCACCCAGCCGTCGAACAGCGGCTGCCGGAACCGGTCACTGATCTTGGCCCGGGTGGCCTTATCCGGTGCGCCGAGTTCGGACTCCCAGTGCGTCAACGGTGTCGCCGCGACGAGTTGCCGCAGCCGACCCGCACGCAGATCCGGCGCGCCGTCCCAGCGATAGGTGAACTCCACGGTTCGATCGTTGATGCCATCTCTGCGGTCGGCATCGTCGAGCTCCTCCGGAATGCGGACAACCAGATTCGGATGCAGCAGCAGATGTTCGACCGTGACCCATGCGCTCGCGCGCCGAGTCATGCGCTGGGTGAATGCCGAATTCGGCAGCAGCGGCAGCAGTCCGGCCGCGACTCGACGGACATCCGATCGCCGATCGTCCAGCGCCGTCTCCAGCAGCGGTTCGTCGTCGGCCGAAATCCCATCGGCGAGTACGGCGAGTAGCTCGGCCTTCAGCGGACCGGATTCCTTCGGCCAAGCCGCGGTCAGTGCTTCCCGTGCGGCCTTGGCATCTCGGTGGCGCAGTCCGGTGAGCCATGCGCGGCGTTCGGGTGGTTGGCCGAACAGCCAGCTCTGCTCCGTCGGCGCATCGGAAGGACCTCGGCGCACCAGATCGCGCCAGTCCGGATGTTGGTCGGCCAGCCAGCGTCCGCGGATTCCGGCCAGGCGCAATAGCGGCTCGCGCAGTTCGGCATTCGCCTTCGCCTGCTCCAGCAGTGACGCGCACAAGGCATCCGGGGCGCGATAGTCGAATGGCACTGCGGCCGCGAACCATTCGGGCAGGAAGGGCGACCGGTCCCGCAACAGGCGGGCGAGGCGGGATGCCGCAGCGCGGGGCAGGAGACGCCGTGCGTCATCCATGGCGGGTTCGGGTTTGGTCGCCGTGCTGGCGGATATGCCGCCGCGCGCGAAAGCGCCACGCAGCGCGGCGGATTCGAGCAGCAGCAGTGCCGGATCGGTGCGCAATCGGGTCGCGGCGGCCGCCACCGGAGCCTCCAGCCGCGTGGGATCCGCCGCCCTCCGGGCCGTGCCGAGCAGCGCCACCGAGGTCAACTCCGGCGATACCGACGCGGCGGGCGCATTCGACGCCGCACGCGTGCCGAACTCCGTACTACCGACATCGACCACCTCACCGGAGGTGAATACCGAGATCGGCACCAATCCGGGCGCACCCCATTCGGCGGCCAGCGTCACCGGATGCCCACCGGACACCCCGAGCAGCCGCCAGGGCTGCTCGGTGGCCGCAACAGGCAGCGCGGTGCCGTCGGATTCGGTGATATACCAGCCATTTTCGGTCCACACCGGCACGACATCGGTGAGCAGCAGCGGTCGCGATCGCAGCCACGGATCGCCCGCGAGCGCCTCGGCATGCTCGGTCGATGCGGCGGCGATCGTCCCGTCGGCGATCGTCCCGTCGGCGACCGGCAGGGTGGTGAACGGTTCGGCCGCGCCGTGCCGTTCGCCCCAGAGCGCCCGCAGCGGCGCGCCACTCGGGTAGTAGTGCAGATCCGCCTCGGCCATCATGCCGGGCAGCGGCACCTCCGCCGAGAAGCTCGGCGCTCCGAAGGAATGCTCGAGCAGTAGTGCCCAGCGTCGAGTCCGCCTGCCGTACAACCAGGTTCGGCGCGTGTAGAGCCGCTCCTCCTCGCTGGTTCGGAGGCCGAGTACCTGCCACTGATCCCGGACCGCCGGTTCGGCGCGCACGGATTCGGCCGATGTCGGATAGCCGATATGGGTGCGGATGCTGGCCCGCAGCTGCGGCGACAATTCGTCCAGGCGGCGGTGCGCGGCGATCAGCAGATGCAGTCTTGCGTATTCGGCGAGTACCACATCGGGCCAGTCCGCCCTGGTCACCACGGTGGTCGGCAGTTGACGCAATGCGGCGGCGACACCGGGTGCCTGTGCATCGACCATCCGGGCCGCGATCGCCTCGAAAGCGCGAAACGAGCGATCTGCCTGGGCCAGTCCGGTCCGTACCTGATCGCCGAGCCAGATATCGAGTTCCTCCAGACCCGCCGTCACCCGCACCCGCCGCTGTTCGGCGGTCGCCGGATTGGCCGTGCGGGACTGCGGGTCGGTAGCGGGCTCGGCCGCGCGGTCCGCGCGTGCGTTGATCCATTCCGCCGCGAAGTCCGCGATCGCGGCGTGGGCGACCGCGCCGCCCGACCAGGTGAGCAGGAGCGATAGTGCGTGCTTGCACGGAAACTTGCGGCTCGGACACGAGCACTTGTATGCCGGACCCGCCAGATCCACGATCGTCTGATACGGCTTGGCGCCGCTGCCCTGACACAGGCCCCACAGCGCGGTGTCGGACTGCCCGGTGCCGTGCCAGCGCCCGGCGAGCTTGCGCGCGGCCGATAGCGAGCTCGCATCGGGTGCGAGCGCGCTGACCTGTTCCTCGGTCCACGGCGCGGTCATGTGTTGGCTCCCGCCTGGTTCATCCGGCGGCTCCGGATCGGCTGTATGTCATATCTTCCCCCAACTCGGTTGCCGAATTTCTACCGCACCCCACCGACAAGTCAGGTGGTGAGCGGGTGTTTTTCGTGGAATACGCTGCGCGGACCACAGTTTCGGCACCGGCAGCACCTTGTGCTGGTTGTCCGATTCTGGCATTCTGTTCTGTTCGGCTCCGACCGAGCCACCCGAATCGGGTGACACACCATCGAGCTGCCCGCCGGGGTTGGCGAGGGGTGGACATCGAGCGGGGCCCAGCCTGTCCGATGGCCATACCATCCCCGCGGGCAGATTCGCATTTCCCCTTCCGACCAGGCGAAACGGCGCCGCTGTGGGCGAATTCGACGCCATCGGGTAGCGTTTCGCTCGACTTTCAACAGTGATACCCGTGCGGGGTTGGAGGACGTGCCGCGGTTCGTGGTCTAGGGGGTTACGCATGCGTACAGATCCCGGAACCGATACTGCGACGGTGCCGCGCCTGACCGAAGTGGTATCCCGGCGGCTCGCGGCGGATCCCGCGGTCACCCCCGATGTCGCGCATACCGTGCTCCGCGCCCTCGGTGGCGGCGAGTCCGATGATCTGACAACCGAATTCGACGGCGCGGGCATATTCCTGCGTGCGATCCGGGTGCGCGGCTTCCGCGGTATCGGACCCGAGGCGACACTGCAGCTGCCTCCCGGTCCCGGTCTCACATTGGTGGTGGGCCGCAACGGAAGTGGTAAGTCGAGCTTCGCCGAGGCCGCCGAACTGGTGCTGACCGGTAGTAATCGTCGCTGGGACGGTCGGGCGGCGGCGTGGCGCGAGGGTTGGCGGAATCTGCACGATGGCGGTTCGGCGCGCATCGAACTCGAATTGCTCACCGCCGGAGCAGATCCCGAGCTGACCATAGCCAAAGAGTGGTCACCGCAGGCCGATCTGGGCCAGGCGCACTGGACCGAACAGCGATCCGGCTCCGCACCAACGGATTTCGACGGGAACCGCTGGGCCGGTCTGCTGGAGTTGTATCGGCCCTTCCTGTCCTACAGCGAACTCGGCGCACTCGTCGACGGCAAACCGAGCGATCTGTTCGACGCACTGCACCGGCTGCTCGGACTCGATGAATTGACCGTGGCGCAGGAGCGGATTCGCACTCGCCGACTGGAACTCGAACGCGCCGCGCGTGATTCGCGTCAGGAACGCATCGAGCTGGTGACCGCACTCGGTGCGGTGGCCGACGACCGCGCGGTGCGCATGGCGGCGCTACTGCGCCCGGACCGCCCGGATCTCACCGCCATCGGTCGCGAAATACTCGGCACGGCAGAGAATCCGGTCGGCCCGGACGGGCTGCGGGCAATCGTGCGACTGGTCCTGCCATCGGGTGCCGAGGTGGAAGCCATCGCCGCGCGCCTCGAAGAGTGCCGCGCGGTGCTCGCCCGCGATTCGACCGCGGATGCCGAGGCTGATCTGCGCGTATTGGATTTGCTGCGGCGGGCACGCGATCATGTCGGTGCCAGCGGCGAATGCCCATGCCCGGTCTGTGGGCGCGGGGAATTGGACGCGGCATGGTCGCGCGGTGCGGACGCCTCGATCGCCGAGCTGACCTCCCGAGTCGACGCGCTCGCGACCGCGCGGGCGGCGCTGCGGGAGGCCGTGCGCGACGCCCGCGCGCTGCCGGAACATATCCCCCCGGAACTCGATTTCGATCCGCGCAATCCGCCCACGGTCGACACCACCGCGGTGCGTCGTGCCTGGACGGACTGGGCCGCGCTGACCGGTGCCGACTACACGCCTGACCTGCCCGATCGCCTGCGCGGTGCGCACACACGCCTGGTCGACGAACTCGAGCTGCTACAGCAGGGCACCCGCAAGGAACTGAACCGCCTCGACGAGGTGTGGTCGCCGCTGGTGCCGCGCATCAGCGGCTGGCTGGAGGGGGCGCGCGCGGTCGTCGCGAACGGCAGCGAACTGCGCACCCTCAAGCGCGCCGAGGATTGGCTCAAATCCGCGACGGCCGGATTGCGCGGGGAGCGGATGGCGCCGCTGGAGACCACCGCGCGCTGGGTCTGGCGCACACTGCGTCAGCAGAGCAATGTCGAACTCGGTGCGATTCGATTGCAGGGCAACGCCGGAACCGCGCGTCGGGTACTGCTCGATGTCACCGTCGACGAGGTGGACGGCGCCGCGCTCGGCGTGATGAGTCAGGGGGAGCTGCACGCCCTCGGACTTTCGCTGTTCCTGCCGCGAGCGACGGTGGAGGACAGTCCTTTTCGCTTCGTCATGATCGATGACCCGGTGCAGGCCATGGATCCGGCGAAGGTGGACGGCCTGGCCAGGGTGCTCGAGGTGATGGCGTGGACGCGCCAGGTGATCGTCTTCACCCATGACGAGCGACTGGCCGAGGCGGTGCGGCGCATGCAGCTGGACGCCAGCGTGCTGGAGGTGCAGCGCCGCGAGCGCTCGGTAGTGGAAGTGCGCGTATCCAGCGACCCCATCCGCCGCTACCTCGACGACGCCCGCTCGCTCGTCCGCACCCCCCAACTCCCTCCGGCGATCGCCGACGAACTGGTGGCCACCTGCTGCCGCTCCGCGGTGGAAGCGGCCAGCCTGGCCAGAGCCCGACGCAATCTGCTCGCCGACGGCATGGACCACCGCGACGTCGAACGTCATATCGAGGCCGCGCAAACCACCCGCGCAATGGTCGCGCTCGCGGTGATGGGTATCGACGGCCGAGTAGACGACCTCAACAAACACCTTGCCCGCGAAGGCAAATGGGTCGTCGACGCCCTACGCGACGCCACCGCGGGCGCCCACGTCCCCATCGGCCGCAGCATGCGCGACCTCATCGCGGACACCGAGAAGTTCGTCGGCTGGCTACGACGATGAACGAGTACTGCGCATCGAGAGCTCGGGGTTGGCGGTGACCGCGACACCTGGTGATGCGGGTCCGTCGGGCGACGGTCGGGCCCGAGATGGTGATCAACAAGATGGCGTGGAATCGCGAAGCGTTGGCGATCCCACGCGCGTTGGGGCCCGACCGGATGACACCGGTCGCCGAGGATTTGGCGATCAGCGCGACGGCCAGGATCCGCGAGACGTTCGGGACGAATCTGGTGGGCGGAGCGGTACGGCTCGGCAGGGTCGTACGTCTCGGCGGGGTGAGGGGGCTCGGCAGCACAAGGCGGGGAAGGCGGGACGGCGGGGTGGCGCGAGTAAGCAGGGGGCCGTGCGGAAACCGCATCCGCCGCGGCCGACCGTTGCTGAGCGGTTCGATGCGGTGGATCGGCTGCTCGACGGGTCGGTGACCGATGCGGACGGGTTGTGGTCGCGGGCGACGGTGTGGATTCTGCGGCTCGCGCTCGAACAGGCCGTCGACGAGTTGTGGTTGAAGGTGGCACCGGAATTGGCGCGCTGCCCGATGCGCGCACAATTGCTCGCCCTGCGCGTATTCGCGGGCGACGCCACCGCCGCGCAGGTCGCAACGGTATGGGCAGCCCTGTCCCGCGCCGCCCACCACCACGATTACGAACTCGCCCCGAGTGTCACCGAACTACGCCGCTGGCGCGAGCAGACCGCCGCGATCGCCGCCTCCCTGGCCACAGCCGCCACCCGTTGACCACGCGCTGCCACCCACAGGGACGGAGTGCATCAGCCTCGCGATCGGAGCGAATCGGTCCGGCGGCAGGGTCGTTCGACAAGAGTATGGGTTCGGCGGCCGAATGATATGGCCGTATCGACGCGGGGATCAGAACATGCCGAACAGCCCGAGGATGCTGGTCAGCAGCGAAATGCTGTCCGAGGCAATGGCGGAACCGGTACCCAAGATGTTCAACACATTCAGCAGTCCCACGGCGGGCTCCTTGATCGGTGTCGACACTTCCGCATATCCACACCGTGATTCGTCGCCCCAGCGCCCCCGGATCGCCGATACCAGCCGACCTTTACCCGACACTCCGCCCGACACGCCAAACCCTCGCCAATCTCCGAAACCATTCATCCCCCAGCACGAGTATCAAGATCAGGTGGAATCTGTGCAGGCATCGCCCGATAGCCCCCGCCACCAGTGCCACCTGATCTTGATCGAGGCCGACCCAGCGGCCCCGGTGCTGGTAGTGGTCTGTGCGATGAGGAAGATTCGGGGTCATGGACGAGTCGCAGCTGTGCCCGTGTAAGCGTGGGGAGTCGTTCGGCGTCTGTTGTGGACCGGTGCTGGCGGGGGAGCGGTCCGCGGCGACGGCCGAGGCGCTGATGCGTTCGCGCTACACCGCATTCGCGGTCGGCGATACCGAATATCTGCTGCGGTCCTGGCATCCACGCACTCGACCGAAGACGCTGGACCTGGATCCCGCACAGCGCTGGCTGTTTCTGGAGATCGTGCGCACCGAGCGCGGCGGACCATTCGACGACACCGGCGTCGTGGAATTCATCGCCCACTACAAGGCCGATCGACGCGGATCTCTGCACGAGGTCAGCACTTTCACCCGGGTGGACGGCGCCTGGGTCTACCTCGACGGCGTCATCGAGCCGTGACGGGTAGCGTGCCACCCATGCCACGTGTCGCGATCGAATACTGCACGCAATGTCGCTGGTTGCTGCGCGCGAGCTGGATGGCACAGGAATTGCTGAGCACCTTCGCCACCGAACTCGGTGAGGTGGCGCTGATCCCCGGCTCGGGCGGCGTCTTCCGCATCACCATCGACGGCGATCAGATCTGGGAGCGCAAGGCGGACGGCGGATTCCCGGATATCGCGATACTCAAGCAGCGGGTGCGCGATCGTGTCGCACCGGACCGTGACCTCGGCCACGTCGACAAGCGCGACTGACCCGACCGAGCGTGACGTCGGCCACGCCGGATTCAGGAACAGCAGCCGCCACCGCAGCACCCACCACCGGCGGGCCGCGGCGCGGGCGCAGGTGCCGCGGCACCCCTGCTGACCGTGGCGAATGTGGTCAGCAGCTTGACCGTGTCATCGTGACCGTTCGGGCAGGCCGCCGGATTCGACGCCTGCGCCATCGGACGGTTCACCTCGAAAGTGTCGCCGCAGCTGCGGCACCGGAAGCTATAACTCGGCATCGGCCCAGCGTAGCGCCAGGGGTGAGAGGTGCGTCCCACCTATCCCACTGTCCAACTGGACGTACTCTCGAATAAGAGATCGCTAGGTGCTTGGACCCGGCCGGAGCAAACTCGCGGCGCACTGTCCGGGTCGTAGGCAGGAGGTGCGGAATATGACCACGCAGTTCGATATCGAACCTGGCTCCGAGGTCGGCGACACCGAGCCGGTCGCGCAAACGACCTGGGGCCGCGTGAGTGGACGCTGGGACGGACCGGTCGCGGTATGGCGCAGCATTCCGTACGCATCCGCGCCGTCCGGCCCGAACCGGTTCCGGCCGCCGCTGCCGCCGCAGCCGTGGGACGGAATCCGCGAGTGCACCACCTTCGGCGAGATCGCCCCGCAGACCATGGGCAATATGGTCCCGGTCGACTCCGACCTGCGGATGGGCGAGGACTGCCTGTGGCTGAATGTGTGGTCGCCGCACAGCTCCGCCGATACCGGTGCGCCGCGGCCGGTCCTGGTGTGGTTGCACGGCGGCGCCTACTGCCTCGGCACCGCGGCCCAGGCGATCTACGACGGTCGCAAGCTGGCCGAAGCCGGTGACGTGGTCGTGGTGACGGTCAATTATCGCCTCGGCGCACTCGGCTTCCTCGACTTGTCCTCGCTCTCCGACGATTTCACGCCGAATCTCGGTTTGCACGACCAGATCGCCGCACTCGAGTGGGTCCGCGACAATATCGCCGCATTCGGCGGCGATCCCGGCAATGTGACGCTGTTCGGTGAATCGTCCGGCGCCGGATGCGTGACCGCGCTACTGACCGCACCGCGCGCCGCTGGCCTTTTCCACCAGGCGATCGCGCAAAGCCCGCCCGCGACAACGGTTTTCGGTCAGGCGCGGGCCGCAGCTGTGGCCCAACGCTTCCTGGAACTGATCGAGCTACCGTATTCCCGCGCAAGCGAATTGCTGGAATGCCCGATCGAACGGATCGTGACCGCCGCGGGCATACTGCTGGACGAGATTCCGCTGAAGGAGCCTGGTCGACTCGCCGCGGCGCCCGTCGTCGACGGCGATCTGGTTCCGAACTATCCCATCGACAGCTTCCAACAGGGCCGTTCGCATCGCGTGCCGCTGATCATCGGCTCCAATAAAGACGAGGCCTCGCTGTTCCGCGTCCTCCGCTCGCCGATCATGCCGGTGACCCCCGATGCGGTGAATGCCATGCTGCGCGATGTGGCCGCCAACCATCCGGATATGTCGCCGGAGCGGATCGCCGAAATCACCTCGGCCTATCCGGATCTGGCGAAAACCCGTGGCGCACTTGCCATGTCCACCGACGCGGCCTTCCGCATGCCCGCCCACTGGGTCGCCGACGGCCATGCCGAGCACTCACCGACCTGGATGTACCGTTTCGACCACGCCACCCCCATGCTGAAGGCGGCCCGCGTCGGCGCCGGTCACGCCACCGAATTACCCTATATCTTCGGCAATTTCGGCACCCTGAACCACGACCCCACCTTCTGGCTCGGCGGGCGCAAGGTAGCCATGGAAGTATCCGGTCGCATGCAACGGCGCTGGCTCGCCTTCGCCACCCACGGCGTCCCAGCTGCCATCGACGGCTCCAAACACTGGCCGCCGTACCGCCCCGGCACCCGAACCACCCTCCTCATCGACAATATCGACCGCGTAATCGACGACCCGGACCGCGACCTGCACACCGCATGGGGCGAACAAGCCGTCGGCTTCAGCTGAGGCCTCGATTACACGTCCGTCGAGAAGCGGATGCCGCCGTCCGGAATCTCGACGCCGGGCCAGACGCGGGCCCCGCGTAGTAGTTCGCAGCGGGCGCCGACGTTCGCGCCGTCGCCGATGACGGCGTCGCGGACCAGGGCGCGCGGGCCGATGCGGGCGCCGAAGCCGATGATGGAGCGTTCCACGGTCGCGCCCGCCTCGATGCGGGCACCGTCGAAGAGCACCGCGCCGTCGAGGCGAGCGCCCGCGCCTACCTCGGCGCCGCGACCGACGACGGTGCCACCGATGAGCAGGGCGCCGGGGGCGACGCCCGCGCCCTCGTGAACCAGGGATTCACCGCGCTGACCGGGCAGGGCAGGGGAGGGTGCGATGCCGCGGACCAGGTCGGCCGAACCGCGCACGAAATCCTCGGGAGTGCCCATATCGCGCCAGTAGGAGGAATCGACGTGGCCCTGCACCCGGGCGCCTTCGGCGAGCAGCGCGGGGAACACCTCACGCTCCACCGACACCGGCCGCCCGGCCGGGATCTTCTCGATGTATTCGCGCCGGAAGACATAACACCCGGCATTGATCTGATCGGTCGGCGGATCCTGCGTCTTCTCCAGGAATGCGGTGACCCGCCCCTGCTCATCGGTCGGCACACAGCCGAATGCGCGCGGGTCGCTCACCCGAACCAGATGCAGTGTCACATCCGCATTCGTGGACTCGTGGGTATCCAGGATCGCACCGAGATCGGTGCCGCCGAGCACATCGCCGTTGAACACCATGATGTTGTCGGCGCGCAGCTTGGGCAGCACATTGCGGATGCCGCCGCCGGTGCCGAGCGGTTCGGTCTCGGTGACGTATTCGAGTTCCAGGCCGAGGTCGGCGCCGTCACCGAAGTGTTCCTCGAAGACCTCCGCCTTGAACGAGGTGCCGAGCACGACATGGCTGATTCCGGCGTCCGCGATGCGGGCGAGCAGGTGGGTCAGGAACGGCAGTCCGGCCGTCGGCAGCATCGGCTTGGGCGCCGACAGGGTGAGCGGACGTAACCGCGTGCCCTGGCCGCCGACCAGAATCACGGCGTCGGTGCCTGCATTTCCTGCCATCATGCTCCCTGTTCACAGTGGATCGTGCTCGGTGGTGCGCCCGGTTCGGTACTGATTCCGGACACCGCCCAGTTCCGCGTCGACACCAGTCTCAGTATCCAGCGACACGGGTTCGGCACCGTTGTGTGCCGAACTCGTGACGTCAGCTCTGGGCTTCCCGCGCCTGTTGACGCAGCGCAGATCGAACCGCAATCCGGGAACGGATCGCAAGTCCGGCTCGCAACGCCAACCGCAACGGCGCCTGCCACCAGTGTGGATGCCGATCGGCCTGGAATCGGTACGCGCTCGCGTGGTGCGCGGGGAGCATCACCTCGGGATGGCGTCCGGCGGCGTGCCCCTTGGCATGGGTGACCTCGGCGTCGGGCACGAAGACGTTGTGCCAACCGGCCTTGCCCATCCGGTCGCCGAAGTCCACATCCTCCATGTACATGAAGTAGCGCGAGTCGAAGCCGTCGATCGAATCGAAGGCCGCGCGCCGCACCAGCAGGCACGAACCGGAGAGCCAGCCGACGGCCCGCTCGGAGATCTGCTCGTTGTCCTGGCGATAGCGCAGGGTCCACGGATTCGACGGCCACACCGTGCCGAGGATGGCGTGTCCGGCGCCGTCGAGCAGTCCGGGCACCGAGCGTGCGGACGGGTAGACGCTGCCGTCGGGCTCGCGCACCATCGGTCCGAGCGCGCCCGCCCGCGGCCAGCGTTTGGCGGCGGCGAGCAGTTTGTCGATGGAATCGGTGCCCCAGCGGATATCCGGGTTGGCGATGATGATGAATTCGACGCTCGGATCGATCTCCGCGACCGCCCGGTTGATCGCGCCGCCGTAACCGATATTTCCGCCGGTGCGCAGCAGCCGCACGTGTGCGTTGGCCTCCGCGGCCAGCTCCGGCGCACCGTCCACCGAGCCGTTGTCGGCCAGGATCACCTGCGGTTTTTCGCTGGTGGCCGCGGCCAGGGTGGTGATGAAATGCTCGAGGTGCTCGCCGGGTGAATAAGTCACCGTGACGACGACAAGGCCGCCTTGGGCCGATCCGGAATCACTCACGACTGCGCCTCGCTGACACTCGGCTCGGTCGTGCGCGATTGCACGCTGTGTTGATGGTTCGCTCGCTGTCGCTCCCTCACGGCCATGCAGCCTACTGTGACAACCCCGACAGCGCGTCCCCGAGTGCGACCTTCCACTGCCGCAATGGCCTCAGTCCGGCGTCGGCCCAGGACCGGTTGGACAAAACCGAATATGCCGGGCGCCGTGCGGGTCTCGGAAATGCGGTCGAGTCACACGGATGCACCCGAGTCGGATCCGCGCCGACTTCGGCGAATATCGCCCGCGCGAATTCGAACCAGCTGACCTGGCCGGCGTTGGTGGCGTGCAGCACTCGCGGCGCATCCGGTCGACGGGCCAATTCCAGGAGTCCGGCGGCCAGATCGGCGGCGTAGGTCGGGGAGCCGAGCTGGTCGTCGACCACATCGATGGTGTCGCGTTCGCGTTCCAGCCGCAGCATGGTCGCGACGAAATCGCTTCCGCGCCCGGTGTATACCCACGCCGTGCGCACCACATGAGCGTGCGGCGCGGTGTTCAGCACGGCCTGTTCGCCTGCCAATTTCGATCGGCCGTAGACGGTGGCGGGCTCGGTCGGGTCGTCGGTGTCATACGGCTTGTCATGGGTACCCGCGAACACATAGTCGGTCGAAATATGGATCAATCGGGCGTCCACCTGCGCACAGGCGGCGGCGAGTACGGCCGGTCCGGTCGCATTGACCGCGAAGGCCGCCTCGGGATCGGATTCGGCCTGGTCGACGGCGGTGTAGGCGGCGCAGTTCAGCACGACATCACCGGGTTCGAGTACGGCGCTTACGGCGGCCGCGTCGGTGATGTCCAATTCGTCGCGACCGAAGGCGTGGGCGTCGGGTGCGCGGCGCAACAGTTCGCGTGCCAACTGCCCACCGGCTCCGGTCACGACGAGGCGCGCGGCTACGGTCGATGAGGGCGATATCGCGGTCACGGGCACGAGTCTGGCACGCCGTGGCACCTGCGGTTGTGGTTCGCCGCGGTAGCCGTCGGTTAGCCTCGGGGCAAGCAAGACGGGGGCTACCGGAGGCGGGGCGGTCGAGTCAGCGACGCGTCGGCTTCGACGAACCGGCGCTGCGCAGTCGGTACATCAGCTGGGAGCGCGCGGGCAAGCGCAGCAGGATGCTCGGTTTTTGGCGAGAGGATGCAGTGGTGCCGCAGAAGATGAGGGCGACAGCGTCGTCGCGATTATCCGAAGCCGGAAGCGGCTTGGGTCCGTTGCGCGCGTTCGTCGCGGTCGGGGCGGTGCTGGTCCTGCTCATCACCGGATTCGCCTGGCACAGTGTGGACTCGCTGATCTCCAATATCGAACGCATCGGCGGTCTCGGCCTCGGCGGTGGCAGCGACGGCGCCGTCGACATCCTGCTGGTCGGTGTGGACAGCCGCACCGACGCGCACGGCAATCCGCTCAGCGGCAATGAGCGCGCCATGCTGCACGCGGGCGATGAGGTCGGCACCAATACCGACACCATCGTGCTGGTCCGTGTCCCGAACGACGGCCGCTCCGCCACCGCCATCTCCATTCCGCGCGACTCCTACGTCGACATTCCTGGCATGGGCAAGGGCAAGATCAACTCGGCCTATGGCTCGACCAAGGAGGCCCAGCGCCTGAAGCTGATCAACCACGGCGTTTCGGAGGCCGACGCGGAGAAGCAGTCCACCCAGGCGGGCCGGCAGGCGCTGATCAAGACCGTGGCCAATCTCACCGGCATTACCGTCGACCACTACGCCGAGGTCAGTCTGCTCGGCTTCGTGCTGCTGACCGAGGCGGTCGGCGGGGTCGACGTATGCCTGAACAATCCGGTGGACGAATGGATGTCCGGCGCGGACTTCCGGGCGGGGCGTCAGAAGCTCGACGGCCCACAGGCTTTGAGCTTCGTGCGCCAACGCCACGATCTGCCGCGCGGTGATCTGGACCGGATCGTGCGCCAGCAGGTCTTCATGGCGCAACTGGTCGGCCAGGTGCTCAGCGCCAAGACGCTGAGCAATCCGGGCAAGTTGCAGAATCTCAGCGATGCGGTCGGGCGCACCGTGGTGCTGGACGACGACTGGGATGTGCTGGCGTTTCTGCAACAGCTGAAGGATCTTTCGGGCGGTCAGGTCAGTTTCGAGACGATTCCGGTCGCCGATCTCAACGACACGACCAGCGACGGTGAGTCGGTGGTGCGGATTGATCCGAAGGCGGTCAAGTCGTATGTGGCTGCGCTGGTCGATGGCAAGTCCGAGGATCACGCCGAGCCGAAGATCGATCCGACATCGGTGAGCGTCAGTGTGTTCAATGCGAGCGGGATCGGCGGGCTGGCCGGGCAGGTGGCACAGGCGTTGACGGCCAAGGGATTCCAGGAGGGATTGGTCGGCAACTACACCGGGCCCAGCGTCATCAGCAGTCGAGTCCTCGCGATGGATACCTCGAATCCCAAGGCCAAGGCGGTCGCGCAGGCGCTCGGCGGGCTGACGGTCGTCGCGGACAGCACGTTGTCCCCGGATTCGGTCAGCGTCGTGCTGGCAAGCGACTATTCTGGTCCGGGCTCGACCGCGGGCAGCATGTTCGACTTCTCCGGAACGTCGAGCACCGCGACGCCCGTACCACCGGCTCCACCGATCGACGCAGGCCAGAACGGACCGAAATGCGTGAATTGACCATGCGTGAATTGACCGATGCGTGACCACGACCACGTGCTGACACTCACCGAGGCGGTGCTGGATCCGATCCTGGAGCGCGATCCGGCAGGTCCGCGCGTCACCTACTACGACGATGCCACCGGCGCTCGTATCGAACTCTCCGGGCTGACCCTGGCGAACTGGGCGGCCAAGACCGGCAACCTGATCCGTGACGAATTCGGCTTGAGCCCGGGTGCGCGCGTCGCGGTGCTGCTGCCCGCGCACTGGCAGACCGCCGCGGTGCTGCTCGGCTGCTGGTGGGCCGGGACCGAGGTGGTGCTCCGGCCCGATCCGGATGCCGATCTGGCGCTGGCGACTGCCGAACGGTTGGACGAGACCGACGGTATCGCGGAGGTCGCCGCCCTGTCGTTGGATGCCTTCGGCATGCCGGTGCGCGATCTGCCGATCGGCATCACCGATTTCGCCACCTCCGTGCGGGTGCACGGAGACCAGTTCATGCCGCGCGGCGCCGGGGTGGCGCTGGACGGTATGCCGGTTTCCGATGTGCTCGCCGAGGCCAGGAAATCCGCTGTGCTACAAGGGTTTTCCGAAGGCGACCGGGTGCTGTCGAGCACGTCCTGGGATACTCCGGCCGAACTGATCGACGGGTTCGTCGCGGTGCTCGTCGCGGGTGCCTCGCTGGTACAGGTGGCCAATCCGGATCCGGCGTTGCGCGATCGGCGCATCGAATCCGAGCGGGTCACCGCGCAGCGCGGCTGAGCTCCTACCCTGGTATAGGTCGGCGTCCGACCTTGGGACGTTCCACTCTGGCCGGGGAGTACGTACGGTGGAATTGTCGCGCAACGATGGGGTTGGTGAAGTGATGAAGCCGCAGTATTGGTTCCGGTGGTTGTCGGTACAGGGGGCGCCCCGGCTGGCGCTGCGCACCCAGGCGCGGCGCGGTGATCCATTCGCCCAGCTGATGGGCGGACCGGACGGTCTGGCCGATCCCTATCCACTGATCGAGCGGCTGCGCGGGCAGGGGCGGGTGCAGCGCACCTCGATCGCGTGGGCGAGCTTCGACTACGAACTGTGCCGGGCCGTTCTGCGGGACAACCGATTCGGTGTGCGCACCACGGATACCTTCAATATTCCGAAGCCACTGCAGTTGCTCGCCCAGCGACTTCCCTTGCCGCCCAATCCGGTTGAGCCGCCGTCCATGCTGGTCATCAACCCGCCGGAGCACACCCGGATGCGCAAGCCGGTCGCCGCGGCCTTCACCCCGCGCGCGATCGGTCGATTGCGCGAACGGGTCGAAACGGTCACCGAGGAACTGCTCGGTGCGCTGCCCGCGGGCGGTTCGGCCGATCTGATCCAGTCGTACGCCGCGCAGGTGCCGATCGCCATCATCTCGGAAATGCTCGGCTTCCCGGAAAGGGACCGAAAGTTATTCCTGGACTGGGGCGATCGAATGACACCCCTGCTCGATATCGGGATTTCCTGGCGGGCATTCCGGCGAGCGCTCGGTTCGATGGAGGTGATGAACGATTACCTCGACGGCCATATCGCCCGACTGCGCCGCGAACCGGGTGATGACATTCTCAGCAGTCTGGTCACCGCGGGTGAACTCGACGATTTCGCCTTGAAGGCGAGCGCGAGTCTGTTGATGGGCGCGGGCTTCGAGACAACGGTCAACCTGATCGGCAACGGTGTCGTCCAATTGGTCACCCATCCCGAACAATTGGATCGATTGCGCGCCGAACCCGATCTCTGGCCGAATGCGGTCGAAGAGGTGCTGCGCATCGACGCACCGGTGCAGACGACGGCGCGAATCGCATCGACCGACTTGGAACTCGACGGTGTGCCGCTGCACAAGGGCAATACCGTGGTGCTGTCGCTGGCAGGCGCGAACCGCGACCCCGCGGTCTTCGCCGATCCCGATGTCTTCGATGTCGGACGCCCGAATGCCAAGGAGCACTTGACATTCAGCAGTGGCATCCACGCCTGCCTCGGTGCCAGTCTGGCCCGCATGGAGGCGACCTATGCGCTGCAATCCTTGTTCGAGCGGTTCCCGGACCTGCAACTCGATGGAACACCACAGCGTCGAAAGCTGTTCACGCTGCATGGATATGAGCGGATGCCGGTTCGGCTCGGTCGCCGGGCCAGCACCCCGGCTCCCGAGCCGACGACGGTCTGAGGGCTCTGCGCAGTCGGCATTGCCGCGCGACACGGCTGCGGCCGGGCAGCATCAGATGCCGTGCCGCCGGTCGCCCATCACCTCCTCGCACAGCCGCGCTTCGGTCGCGGCTGAGAAGGATGCGCGGAGACCGGCGACAGCTTTCGCGGTCTCCTCGGCGACCAAGTCGGCGTTGATCTGGGCCGCGGCGGCTGCGCCCGCTGCTGCGGCCGCGCCGACCTGGGCCGTCAGGTCGGTGACATTGCCCGCGGCCCAGATGCCGGCCACATCGGTTCGACCAGTGGCATCGGTGGGGATGTAATCGCCGACGCCAGCCGGGTGTTCGGTGGGTTGCAGGCCGAGTGCTTCGAGGAAGTTCGCTCGGGCGACCATCCGGGAGCCGACCACCGCGACCTCGCGGGGGACTACCGTGCCGTCGCTCAACCGCACTCCCGCGAGTCGTTCGTCGACGATCTCCAGCGCGGTGACTTCGCCATACACCACGGGAATACCGCGGGCGTTCAACTCCTCGGACTGTTCGGCTGTCAGTGGCATGGTGTGTGAGAAGTAGGTGACATCGGCGCTCAGCTGACGGAACAGCAGCGCTTGGTGCACGCCCATCGGGCCGGTACCGAGCACACCGATAGCCTGGTCGCGTACCTCCCAGCCGTGGCAGTAGGGGCAGTGGATGACATCGCGGCCCCAATGTTCCCGCAGTCCCTCGATATCGGGCAGCTCATCGACCAGGCCGGTGGTCACCAAGAGCCGACGCGCCCGCACGGACCTGTCACCGAGGCACACCGCGAACCCTTCGGCATCCCGCGCGACCGTGATGACCTGGCCGTTCACCACATGTCCGCCATAGCCGCGGACCTCGGCCCGACCGAGTTCGAGCAATTCGCCCGGCGGCGTCCCGTCCCTGGCGAGTAGTCCGTGCACTCCCTCGGCGGGGGCATTGCGCGGCTGGCCCGCATCGATGACGACCACCGACCGGCGCATCCTGGCCAGCATCAGCGCGCCGCTCAATCCGGCTGCGCCACCGCCGATCACCACCACGTCATAGCCGTCTTCCAGCTGATCGGTCACGGCTCCGCCTCGACCGTCGGTGCTGTGCTGATGGGTTCTTTCGCTTCGCTCGGTCACATGACCACCTCCTCTGGACGACCATGCAGGCCGGTCGGCGATAATGGCAAACAAACTTGCCGATATGGCAAACTGAGGGCATGGACAACGACCTCGGCCGAGCTCTCGACGCGGTCGGACCTCGGTTACGCGCATTGCGCCGCCAGCGCGACACCACACTGGGCGACCTCTCGAGGGAGACCGGCATCTCGGTGAGCACCCTGTCGCGCCTGGAATCCGGTGACCGCCGTCCGACCCTCGAACTGCTATTGCCGCTGGCCAAGGCACACGGCGTCACCCTCGACGAACTCGTCGACGCCCCACCCACCGGCGACCCGCGCATCCACCTGCGCCCGACCACCCGCCACGGCATGACCTACCTGCCCCTGACCCGCCGAGCGGGCGGCATCCAGGCCTACAAACTGGTCATCCCGCCGAACATCCGCCGCGAGCCCGACCCACGAACCCACGAGGGCTACGAATGGCTCTACGTCCTCAACGGCCGCCTCCGCCTGATCCTCGGCGAACACGACGTAATTCTCACCCCCGGCGAAGCCGCCGAATTCGACACCCGCGTCCCGCACTGGTTCGGCACCGCCGACCCCGAACCCGTCGAATTCCTGAGCCTTTTCGGCAAACAAGGCGAACGCGCGCACCTCCGCACCGCCCCCAAGCCCTAAGCCTTCGCCGATGTCGAGTACATGACCGATTCGGCGTGGGGGAGCGTCGTGGACGCCGCACGTGCGGCACTTGCGCCATGACGATGAACGGCAGGGAAATCGATAGTTAGTGATCTTCGAACGCGACGTCACGGACGCCATCCGCGGTGTTGCGCCCGAGGCGGACATCGATCTGGAATGGGGATATCCGGATCTGGACTGAACGCACCAACGCACCTACCTGCGCGACCCTCTTATTCCGGGCGGGGTTTCCAGATGTAGCGGGTTTTGGGGCGGCCTGCTCGTCCGTAGTCGGATTTGCGGTCGACCAGGCCGTCTTCGGCCAGCTTTTCCAAGTAGCGCCATGCGGTGATGCGCGAGACGCCGACGGTGCTGGCTGTGTCTGCGGCGGTGAGGCCGCCGGGGGCGTCGCGGACGGTGCGGGAGATTTCGTCCAAGGTTTGGGGGGCAACGCCTTTGGGGGCGGTGGCGCGTTGGTCGGAGGTGCGCAAGGCGCTGAGGGCGCGGTCGATGTCCTGTTGGGAGATGGCGGTTTCGCCCGCGGGTAGGGCGGTGCGGAATTCGCGGTAGCGTTCGAGTTTGTCGCGGAATGCCGCGAAGGTGAACGGTTTCAGGAGGTAGAGCACCACGCCGTAGGAGACGGCGGTGCGCACCATGGCCAGGTCGCGCGCGGAGGTGATGGCGATGACGTCGGGGCGGGGTGCGAGGCCGGTCAGGGCGGCTGCCACATCCAGGCCGCTGGCGTCGGGAAGTCCGATATCCATGAGCACCAGGTCGATCGGCGCATTCTCGGCTGCGGCATCGGCCGCGGCGCGCATGGCCTCGCGACCGGTGTGCGCGACCGAGACCGCGCTGAAGCCCGGAATCCGTTCGACATAGGCGCGGTGCGCCTCGGCGATCAATGGCTCGTCCTCGACGATCAACACTCGGATCATCGTGCATCCTTTCGTGGGATCGTCACGGTCACGGCACTTTCCGGATCACGTTCGGTGCCGATCACGCCGCCGTGCCGGTCGACGAGCCGATGGACCAGTGCCAGCCCGAGGCCCTGATGATCGGCCTTGGTGGAATAGCCGCGTTCGGCGGCGCGGGCGAAGCTTTCGGCAGACATGCCGGGTCCGCTGTCCGCGACACGCACATACAGTGCCGAATCCCCGTTCGCCCCTTGCGCCGAACCCAACGCCGCCGACTGCGGTGCTACCGGCGGATCCGCCGAATCCTGTTGACTTACAGTCACTTCCACCCAACCGACCGCACCGTCGGCAGCCGCGTCGATGGCATTGTCGATCAGATTGCCGACCAGCGTCACCGTCTCCTGCGCGGACAGCGGAGCGGTCGAGTCGAGCGCCGTATCCTCGGTGATCGTCAGCTCGATGCCGCGCTCGGCGGCCTGGTTCACCTTGCCGAGCAGCAGTGCCGCAAGCGCCGGATCGCCGACCGAGGCGAGCAGTCGATCGATCAGTGCTTGGGACAGTTGGAGTTCCGCGGTCGCGAACTCCACCGCCTCCCGATAGCGCCCCAACTCCACCATGGTGATCACGGTGTGCAGCCGGTTGGCCGATTCGTGCGCCTGGGCGCGCAGCGATTCCGCGAAGCCGCGCACCGAATCGAGTTCGCCCATCACGGTGCGCAATTCGGTGTGGTCGCGAATGGTTATCACGGTGCCGATCGGTCGCCGATCCCAGGTGACGACATCCTGATTGACCAGCAGAATCCGGTCCGTGGTCACATGCATCTCGTCACGAACCACCCCCCAACTCATCCGCTGCATCGAAATCGGCAGATCGGCACGCGAGACCGGGCCGTCGGGCAGATCCAGCAGTCTGCGCGCCTCATCGTTGACGACCTCCGCGCGGTCGGCGTTCGGACCGAACACCACCAGCCCCTCATGGATCGAATGCAGCACCGCATCGTGCTGTTCGTACATCGTGCGCAGCTCATCCGGCGCGAGACCGTGCGTCTGTCGACGAATCCGGCGACTCAACAGGAACGAACCGGCCGCCGCGACCACCAGACCCGCCGCGGCAACGCCGAGGATCAACGGCAACTGCGTACCGACCTGAGCGCCGATCCGGGCCCGGGTGACACCCGCCGAGACCAAGGCGACGATGCGCCCGTCGTCATAGACCGGCGTGACCGCTCGAATGGAGGGGCCGAGCGTTCCGGTGTAGGTCTCGGTGAACGTCTCCCCGGCCAGCGCCCGATCGATATTGCCGCTGAACGGTTGCCCGATGAGTGCTGGTGTGGTGTGGGTGTAGCGGGTTCGATCCGGTGCCATCACCACGATGAAATCCATCCCGGTCGTCTTGCGCGTCCGTTCGGTCACCGGTTGCAGCAGGGCGGTGGGGTCGGGAGTGCGCAGGGCCTCGATGGTGGATGGTGCGTCCGCCACGGCCAACGCGACATCGGTGACCTCGCGCGAGGTGGTGACATCGCTGTCGTGCCTGGCGTCGAGTACGGCTAGAACCGCCCCGATTCCGATGACCAGTCCGAGCACAACGAGCTGGAGCACGAAGGCCTGTCCGGCCAGCGATAGCCGACCGCGTCCCCCGTGTTTCTCTCCGCGCAACACTTACTTTCCCTCGTGCCAATTTGAACGTAATGCACCAAAGCGTGACCGCCATCACCTCTAGCAGCCAACATTGTGCACGTGAGGGCGTGAGCCACCTCACGCCGGTACCACTTGAAGGGGACTTCACCCACCATGACCGATAACAGCGACCGAACAACGGTCAGCGCCGAAACAGCACAGCGGCCGGTGCCACGCGACCGCACCCACTGGCTTTATCTGGCCGTCATCGTCGCCGTCATCGCGGGAATTCTGGTCGGCTGGCAGGCCCCCGAATTCGGTCAGGACGTCGGCCAGCTCGGCACCATGTTCGTCAATCTGATCAAGATGATGATCGCGCCGGTCATCTTCTGCACCATCGTGCTCGGCATCGGTTCGGTGCGCTCGGCCGCCAATGTCGGCAAGGTCGGCGGACTCGCGCTCGGGTACTTCCTGGTCATGTCGACGGTCGCGCTCGGCATCGGCATAGTCGTCGGCAACCTACTGGAGCCGGGCTCCGGCATGAATATCGCCAAGACCGCCAAACAGGGCGCGAAGCTGGCCGATCAGGCGCATGCCGCCGGTGGCACCTGGGAGTTCATCCAGAGCATCATCCCGACCACGCTGCTGTCCTCGTTGACCACCGGCAGCGTGCTGCAGGCGCTGTTCATCGCGCTCCTGGTCGGGTTCGCGCTGCAGGCGATGGGGAAGGCGGGTGAGCCGATCCTGCGCGGTGTCGCATCGGTGCAGAAGCTGGTGTTCCGGATTCTGTCGATGATCCTGTGGCTGGCCCCGATCGGTGCGTTCGGTGCGATCGCGAATGTGGTCGGTAAGACCGGACTCGATGCGGTCAAACAACTCGCACTGCTGATGATCGCGTTCTACCTGACCTGTCTGGTGTTCATCTTCGGTGTGCTCGGCGTGCTGCTGTGGGGTGTATCGCGGGTTTCGGTCTTCAAGCTGGTCCGCTATCTCGCGCGGGAGTACCTGCTGATCCTCGGTACCTCTTCCTCGGAGTCCGCGCTGCCGCGGCTGATCGCCAAAATGCAGCATCTCGGCGTCGAACGGACCACCGTGGGTGTCGTTGTGCCGACCGGATATTCGTTCAACCTGGACGGCACCGCCATCTACCTGACCATGGCCTCGCTGTTCATCGCCGACGCGATGGGCAAACCGCTCGGCATCGGGGAACAGGTCGGCCTGCTGTTGTTCATGATCGTCGCCTCCAAGGGCGCGGCCGGTGTCACCGGCGCGGGTCTGGCCACACTGGCGGGCGGATTGCAGAGCCATCGTCCGGAACTGCTCGACGGCGTCGGCATCATCGTCGGCATCGACCGTTTCATGTCGGAAGCCCGTGCGCTGACCAACTTCTCGGGCAACGCCATCGCCACGGTTCTGATCGGTACCTGGACCAAGACGATCGATGTGGACCGGGTGCATACGGTCCTCGATCGCAAACTGCCCTTCGACGAGCGGACCATGGTCGACGATGACCACGGCTCGCATCCGCAGCAGGACGACACCAAGGATCTGGTTCCGGCCTAGCTGTCCCCGTATAACGAAGGGGCCCGCAGGATCTGCGGGCCCCTTCGTGGTGTCGGTGGAATCAGTCGGCCCACTTCTCCGGATGCAGGTAGTGCTGGGCGATCGCGGTGGCGTGTCCGTGGCCGACGGGGCCGATCGCCGAGACTCATCGGTGCTCAGGCGCTGACGGCCGAGCGGTTCGCGACAGTCCGCTCGCGGATCAGCAGCACACCGGTCACGGCGACCAGTGCGGCGGTCAGTCCGTGGATGCCGAAGGCGGCCGCGGTGGAACCGCCCCAGCTGAGCACGGTGAGCATGTCGCCGATCGGGACCAACGCGATGACCAGGGTGACGATGCCGAGGGCGTAGCGCTGCTCGGTGGCGAGCAGCACCAGGATGAGCAGCCCGGAGACGGTATCGCGGACGCCCTTGAGATTCATGAATGCGACAGCGTCACCCTTCGGCCATTCCGGCAGGCCGAATCCGGTGGCAATGGTTTCCGGAGTGACCAGGTAGCTGATCCCGATGTACAGGATGAAGGCCGCGCCGATGAGGGAGAGGGCGGTGGCGATGCGCGAGATGGTCATGGAA
This sequence comes from Nocardia sp. CA-135398, assembly GCF_050955845.1. NCBI lineage: Bacteria > Bacillati > Actinomycetota > Actinomycetes > Mycobacteriales > Nocardiaceae > Nocardia > Nocardia sp. CA-135398. Next base: position 1,726,306 of record NZ_CP192084.1, read on the forward strand.
TGCTCCTCGAACGGTTGCTCTGAAATCTAGCAGCGCTAGATATACGAGCAACGATAATGGAGCTCCGATAGTTTGTCTAGCGCTGCTAGAATTTCGCCATGACCACGCAGAGCCGCAAAGAACGCGAACGTGCCGAACGACATCAGCGCATCATCGACACCGCACGCGAACTCGCCGAAACCTCGGGCTGGGAGGCCGTGACCATACGCCGCCTGGCCGAACGGATCGAATACAGCCAGCCGGTGCTCTACAGCCATTTCGCGGGTAAGTCGGCCATCGTCTCGGCCGTCGCGGAGCAGGGGTGCGCCGAACTCGCCGCCCGACTGCGGGAAAACCGGGTGGCAACGAAGGATCCGGCCGCGGCCCTCGAGGCTGTCGTGCGCGGCTACCTGGACTTCGCGACCGAGAACCCGGCGCGCTACGACGCGATAACCCTGCTCAATACCGATCTGAAATTCGGCCTGGAGGCGCCGCAGGCGCTGCGCGACGCGTTCGGTGAGATACAGAGCGCATACGCGCCGTTCGCGGGCGAATTCGATCTACAGGCCGTTACCGAGGTGGCCTGGAGCACCATGCACGGTATCGCCACGCTGGATCGCAGCGGGCGCCTGGTCGACGACCTACGCGAAGAGCGCATCCGGGTACTGCTCGGCCAATGGACGCATCGGGGAGCGAATGGGTGATCGATACCTCGCGAGGGTGACGGCAGAGTCCGGCTCGGCCCGGCAGAATCGAGGTATGCCCGATGTCGTCGTGGTCGGTTCCGGTCCCAACGGTCTCGCCGCGGCGGTGATCCTGGCCCGTGCCGGTCTCACCGTCGAGGTGTACGAGGCACAGGCCACCGCGGGCGGCGGAAGCCGCACCGCCGAGCTGACGCTGCCCGGATATCGACACGACGTCTGTGCCGGTGCGCATCCGATGGCCTTGGCGTCGCCGTTCTTTCGCGCCTTCGATCTGGCCGCGCACGGTGTCGAATTGCTCGCGCCCGAGGTGTCCTACGCGCATCCGCTCGACGGTGGCACGGCCGGTGTGGCGTGGCGCGATCTGGACCGCACCGCCGCGGGTCTCGGCCGTGACGGCGCCGCATGGCGTGCGCTCTTCGAACCGATGGTCCGACATTGGCAGCAGGTGGTGAATTTCGCGATGTCGGATCTGCGTCGCCCGCCGGCCGACCCGCTGACCGGACTGCGCTTCGGACTGCGCGTACTCGAGCAGGGATCGCCCCTGTGGAACCTGCGATTTCGCGAGCAGGCGGCACCGGCACTGCTGACCGGCGTTGCCACCCATGCGATCACGCCGCCGCGCGCCATCCCCGCGGCCGGGGCGGGCATGCTGCTCGCGACACTCGCGCACGCCGGGGGCTGGGTGCTGCCACGCGGCGGGAGCCAGGCCATTCCGGATGCGCTGATAGCCGAACTCGAACGGCTCGGCGGCAAGCTCGTCACCGGGCACCGCGTCGACTCGCTCGACGAATTCGGTGGCGCGCGTGCGATCGTGCTGGATACCGCGCCCGCCGAACTGTTGCGGATTGCGGGGAACCGGCTGCCGAATCATTACGCGAACGGGTTGCGCCGCTTCCGTTATGGCGGCGCGGCCTGCAAGGTCGACTTCGCGCTGTCCGGTCCGGTGCCGTGGCAGGCGCCGGGCTGCGAACTCGCCGGGACGCTGCATCTGGTCGGCACTCGCGCCGAGGCCATGGCCGTCGAAAAGACCATCGCCGCAGGACAACACGCCGATCGTCCGTATGTGCTCGCCATTCAGCCGGGCGTGGTCGACCCGACGCGGGCGCCGGCGGGCGGCCACACGCTCTACACCTACGCGCACGTGCCGAACGGTTCCACCCGCGATATCAGCGCCGCCGTCATCGCCCAGGTGGAACGCTTCGCCCCGGGCTTCACCGACCTGATCCTGGCCAAGAATGTCGTCACCGGCGCCGAAATGCCCACGCACAATGCCAACTACATCGGCGGCGATATCTCCGCGGGCGCGATGACCCTGCGCCAGTTCGTCTTCCGCCCGGTCGCACGCTGGAATCCGTACGCCACACCGCTACCCGGCGTCTACCTCTGCTCCGCCTCGACCCCACCGGGTCCGGGTGTGCACGGCATGTCCGGTTCGAATGCCGCGCGGCACGTGCTGCGCACGGAGTTCGGCATCCACACAAATCCATTGGATCTGCTGCGCACACCGAATCCCGCTTGAGCATGGTCCTGGCAAGCGTCCCGAGATCAGGCGCACCCGGGCTGGATCGCCCGACAGGACGCACGCGCGATACGACTCAGGCCCGCGACGTCCGGTAAAGGTCGGGTTCCAGATACATCACCCGCGCGGCGGGCACGGCCGCCCGCACCCTGGCCTCCGCGTCATCGATGGCCGCGGCGATATCCTCGATATCCAGATCCGGCACGATCGAGATCTTGGCCGCGACCAGAATCTCCTCCGGCCCGAGATACTGCGTCTTGAGGTGGATCACCCGGTCGATGCGCTTGCCGTCGACCAGGTTGGCGCGAATCGCCTTGTCCTCCTCCGGCGTCGCGCCCTCACCGATCAGCAGGCTCTGCATCTCCACGATCAGGATCAGCGCGATAACGCCGAGCAGTGCGCCGATGGCCAGGGTGCCGATGCCGTCCCAGACCGGATCATCGGTGAGCATGGTCAGCCCGACCGCCGCGAAGGCGAAGACCAGACCGATCAGCGCGCCGGTGTCCTCCAGCAGCACCACCGGCAGTTCCGGACTGCGCGAATTGCGGATGAACCGCCACCAACTCGAATTGCCTTTGAGCGGGATGGATTCCCGCATCGCCGTCATGAAGCTGTAGCTCTCGAGGCAGATCGCGATGAACAGGATGACGATCGCGACGATCGGATTGGTCAGCTCCTCCGGATGCTGGATCTTGTGGATGCCCTCGTAGATGGCATAGATCGAGCCCAGCGTGAACAGCACCAGCGCCACGATGAACGAATAGAAGTAGCGATTGCGCCCGTATCCGAACGGGTGCAATTCATCGGCATCCTGCGCTGCCCGACGCTGACCGAGCAGCAGCAGCCCCTGGTTGGCGGTGTCCGCGACCGAGTGCACCGCCTCGGCCAGCATCGATCCCGAACCGGTGATGAACGCGCCGACGAACTTCGCCGCCGCGATCCCCGCATTCGCCGACAATGCGGCGAGGATCGCCTTCTTGCCACCACCAGCCGACATCTCGGTAGTTCCTCCTGTCTCCGATTTGCAGCGCCTGCGGCGCTGCGTGTTCGCGGCCCCCTGGTGTCTCGGGTGAGTTCATGGCCGCGCCTGCGCGCGGACTCGAGACGGGCCGCGAACGTCGCTCGTGGCCCGGTTGGGGGGCGTCGAACGAACAGCCTATGGCAGCAGACGAGCGGACCGGGCGACAGGTCAGTGCCCGTCACCGACGCATGCGCAGAACAACTGGGCGTCACCGTCGAGGGCTCGGGCGCGAATCTCGGTGTCGGCCGCCGATATCCACGCCGCCGCACCGCGTTCCAGCACCAGCTCACTCACCCCTTGCCACAACCGCACCGTCCCCGCCGTGCACAGCACGATGCCGGGCCCCGCGGATGTCAGAGGCACCCGACCGGATCCGGCGGTCAGGTCGAAGCGCCGCAGCGCGAATTCCGGCGCGGGTGTCCGATATAGCAGTGATCCATCGCCCGCCGGTTCCGGTAGCACCACCGGCAGATCGATCGGCTCGAAATCCAGTACCCGCAGCAATTCCGGCACATCGACATGTTTGGGTGTCAGACCACCGCGCAACACATTGTCGGAGTTGGCCATGATCTCCACACCGAGTCCGCGCAGATACGCGTGCAGGTTGCCCGCAGCCAGGAACAGTCCCTGTCCCGGTTCCAGCGTCAACCGATTGAGCAGCAATGCGGCCAGCACACCGGCATCGCCTGGATATGCCTCGGCGAGTTCGAGTGTGGTGCGCGCCTCGGCGGTGAACTCCCTGGGACCCTTCTCCGAGAGATAGCGCACACACCCGTCGAGCACCTGGGGCAGCAGGGTGCCGAGGATATTCTGCGGCAGCGTGATCCAGGTCGTGAACAGTGTTCGTAGTCCAGCCGAATCGGGTTGGGCGGCAAGCAGATCCGCATATGAGCGCAGTCCGGGCACATCCAGTGCGCGCAGCAGCTCGACCGTGCGCCGTGGATCCCGGAATCCGGCCAGCGCCTCGAACCGGTCCAGCGCCACAACCAATTCCGGCTTGTGGTTCTCGTCGCGATAGTTGCGCATGGGCGAATCGAGCGGCACCCGCGCGAGATTCTCCCGTTCGAATCCGGCCCGTGCCTGCGCCGAACTCGGATGCGCCTGCAGCGATAGCGGTTCCTCGGCGGCGAGGATCTTCAACAGGAACGGCAGCCGTCCGCCGAATTCCGGTGCGGCGGGACCGAGTTCGCGCTCCGGATCATCGGCGACCAATTCGAGCAGCGAGCGAGTGCTGTTCGCCAAGCGGACATGCGCCGGATCGGCGGGATGCGCGCCGAACCACAGCTCCGCCTCCGGATGCGCGGAAGGGACCGGTCGGCCGCACAACTGAGCGAGTGCGGTGCGTGAACCCCAGGCATAGGAACGCAGCGCACCAACGAGTTCGTGCACTAGTAGTGTCCCCCGTCGAGCTGTTCCGTGGACGGTGCCGCACCGCCACGCGAGCCGATCAAACGCAGATAGGCGGCGGCCATTTCCAAGCGCAGCGCGAGCACCGCGAGTTGTTCGAGTTCGCTGGCATGGGCGAGGGTGCCGGGCATGGGTGCGCCCGAATCATCCACTCTGGCGGGCAGTGGCGTGGCGGGATCGGTGAGCGAGGTGTGCAGTAGTTCGACATCCGCGCTCACCAGATCGGCGTCGACCAGACCAGATCCGTTGCCGCCGAAGACGGCGAGCCGACGACGCGCCGCGGTCTGATCCAGATCCGTGCTGAGCACGAAAACCTCGATGCGTTCCACCGGCGCCGGTCCGTCGATTTCCTCGTCGTGGAACAGCGGATCGAAGTTCGGCGCGGATTCGCCTGCGGCCTCGACCATTCGGGGGTTTGCGGCAACCGCCTCGGCCAGATGCACCGCGGTGGCCACCTTGCCCGCCGACTGCAACAGCACCTCGGCGCCGTGCTCGGCCAGCTCGCTGGTGGCGGGGGAGTCCCCGGCCAGCACGATCGCGCGCTGCTGCATGCGGGCGGCCAGCGTCTTGGCCGGATTGTGGAAGACCTCATTGTGCGGGCCATCGCGCAATGCCTCGGCATCGAGCACATCGGCCAGCTCGGTCAGATCGGGTACCAGCGCACCGGAGCGGGTCGGATCGACGATCCGCAGCACCGCGATACCGGCCGCGAGAAAGCGCAGCAGCCGATTGTGGTCCAGGACCGGAATTCGCGGCTGCAGCAACGATGTACGCCCGGCCGCGGCGGCCCGTAGTGGGCCTTCGTGCGGAGCCGCGACCACGACCTCCGCGCCACGGCGCTGGGCACGGTCGACCGCATCGATCAGCCGGGGATCGCCCGCGTCGTCGCCCGCCACGAGCACCACGTCCAGCGGACCGACCCATGGCGGAAGGGCCTTGACCGGGACCACGGGTAGGCCCGCGCGGTCGCCGAGTGCGGCGACGATCAGACTCGCGGCGCGCGCGGCCCGGCCTGCGCCGGAGACCAACACCACGCTGCGTGGTCGCAGACCAGCGAGGCGCGCGAGCGCGTCCTCACCGACCGCGGCCGCGGTCGCGCGTACCTGCGCGCCGCCGGATGCCGCAGAGCGCAGGGCGCCGCCGACATCGGCAGCCTCGAGCGAAGCGGCATCATCGAGGTCGAGCACCGGTGTTCCAGCGATCATCGGGCATCCCACCTCCCCTCATCGCGCTGTGTGCGGTCCCGCCCTGCTCCCACCCGGGCTGCCGATTCGGAGGGATCGACAGCGGCGCCCAGGTCGGGCGAATCCAACGTCTGTAATTCCACTATTCCAGTCAGGAGCAAACGATGCTCAGAATCTCGGTATCGGGCTGAGTCGTCTACTTCCTCGGGCGTCGAATCCTGAGCGTGCCTGTCCATTCCGGGCTGTGATTCCACTATCCCAGTCGGGACCGGACGATGCTCAGAATCTCGGTATCGGACTGAGCCGCTTACTTCCTCGGTGGTCGGCTCCTCAGCTCGCACGTCCATTCCGGGCTGTGATTCCACTATCCCAGTCAGGACCGGACGATGCTCAGGATCTCGGTCACGAGCGCGCTTACTTCCTCCGTCGAGCGGGCCTCGACGTTCAGCCGCAGCAACGGTTCGGTATTCGACGCGCGCAGATTGAACCAGGCGTCGTCGGCGAGCGCAACGGTGACCCCGTCCAACCGATCCACCGACTTGGCCCGATCCCGGAATGCGTCCACTACAGCCATCGTCCGCTCCTTCGCGTCCGCCACTGTCGAATTGATCTCTCCGGAGGCCGCATACGTCTCGTACGACGACATCAGCTCGGAGATCGGCCGGTCCTTCTCACCGAGCGCCGCGAGCACGTGCAGGGCCGCGAGCATGCCGGAATCGGCGCCCCAGAAATCGCGGAAGTAGTAGTGCGCGGAATGCTCGCCGCCGAACACCGCACCGGTGGCCGCCATCTCCTGCTTGATGAACGAGTGCCCGACCCGGGTGCGCACCGGGGTGCCGCCGAGTTCGTGCACGAGTTCGGGCACCGCATGTGAGGTGATCAGATTGTGGATGATGACCGCGCCGGGTTCCTTGGCCAGCTCACGCTCCGCGACCAGCGCGGTGATCGCCGATGGCGAAATCGGATCGCCGTTCTCGTCGACCACGAAGCAGCGGTCGGCGTCGCCGTCGAAGGCCAGGCCGATATCGGCGCCGGACTCGCGGACCAGATCCTGCAGATCGACCAGATTCTTCGGATCGAGCGGATTGGCCTCGTGATTGGGGAACGAACCGTCCAGCTCGAAGTAGAGCGGCACCAGGGTCAGCTGCGCCACGGTGCCGAGCACCTCGGGCACCGTGTGTCCGCCCATGCCGTTGCCCGCGTCCACCGCGACGGTGAGCGGGCGGACACCGTCGAGATCGACCAGCCCGCGCAGGAACTTCGCGTAATCGGCGAGCAGATCGGTCGTGGTGGCGCTGCCCGGCGTTCCGTCGTAGCCGGGTACCCCGTTGATCACCTCGTCCTTGATCGTCGCCAGACCGGTGTCCTGGCCCACCGGAAGCGCCTTCGCACGGCACAGCTTGATGCCGTTGTAGCGGGCCGGATTGTGGCTGGCGGTGAACATCGCGCCGGGGCAGTCGAGACGACCGGAGGCGAAGTAGAGCTGATCGGTCGAGGCGAGGCCGATATGCACCACGTCGAGACCCTGGCCGAGTACGCCGTCGGCGAAGGCGCTGGCCAGTTCCGGGGAGGACTCGCGCATATCGTGTCCGATGACCACGCGGGTCGCGCCCTCGGCGCGCATCAACCGCGCGAACGCGGCCCCCACATCCTTGACGAATTCTCCGTCGATCTGTTCACCGACGACGCCGCGAACGTCATAAGCCTTGATCACCGCGTTCACGAATTCGGCAGAGCGGGCCACTGTCATGGTGACCACCCTAGTGGCTCGCACCGACACCCCTGACACGGTCCCGTCCGAGGGCTAGCTGGGCGGGTCCGGGAGTACTCGGAGGTGTCCGCGCCGCCCGGTGCGCGTGGCGCGCGGTGCGGGCGGTGCGTAATCGGAATAGCCACGCTGGTCGTGCTCCGGCGGACGGCGGCGCAGACCGGCCTCGCGGACCGCTTCGGCCAATGCCGTCAGATCATCGTCATCCGGTGTGCTGGAAGAGAATCCGCCTTCGTGGCGAACCATTTCCCAGCCCTTCGGTGCGGTGATGCGGGAAGCATGTGTTTCACACAGATCCCAGGAATGCGGTTCGGCCACCGTCGCCAGTGGCCCGACCACCGCGGTCGAGTCGGAGTACACGTAGGTGAGCGTCGCAACAGCGGAATTCTTGCAACCTGGTCGGCAGCAACGACGCATGGGGATCACGCCGATGAGAGTAACGCGCTCGACGTGGCGATGTGCTCAGACACGCTAAGGATTCGGCGATTTCGGGCGAGTTCATCCCCGCTCGGCGGTGTGTTCGTCACGCGCCTTCGGGATCGATGATGTCCGGATCGACGCCGAGATAGGTGGCGATCTGCTGCACGAGGACCTCGCGCAGTAGATCGACCAGATCGTCGGGATCGCCCGCGCGCAGTTCGAGTGGCTTGCGGAACAACACAACTCGGGCGCGGGTGGCCACCCCGTGCCGGTCCACGCCGGCCGGGATGAGGCGGGAAAGCGGCACCGGTCCGTCGGCCACCACCTCATCCGGCCAGGTCACCGAATCCGGGTGCAGCGGACGGATTTTCGGCACATCGTCGACCGCGATATCGAGCTTGGTGAGGCGATCGTGCCACCGGGTGTCCAGCGGCGCGAAGGCCTCCAGGACCAGCCGGTCGAACTGCTGGCCCCTGGTGCGCCATGCCGGGACCGTCGGTGGGAGCATCGGCCCGCGCACCCCGCGCCCACGACGGATCACCGATCGTGCGGTCGGTGGACGACGATTACGTGAACGGGCCATGACTAGAAACTTAGTCAGCCCGCCTTCGCGATGCGCACTCGAGGCAGGCTCATCCGCTTACCCGAGCCTTCGCCAGATGAGCAAGCCGCGCCGCGGACCGGCGGTCGATCGTGACTCGACTTCCGGGCGTGCCCCAGGAGTTACCCATGTACTCACGATTCGGATGTCGTGAGCGACGGGTAATCCTGGGGCGCCAGAGTCTGCTAGCCGATGCCGCGCTTCAGGCGGCGCCGCTCTCGCTCGGAGAGGCCGCCCCAGATGCCGAAGCGTTCATCGTGTGCGAGTGCGTACTCCAGGCACTCGTCGCGTACCTCACAGCCCATGCAGATCCGTTTGGCCTCACGGGTCGAGCCGCCCTTCTCGGGGAAGAACGCCTCCGGATCGGTCTGTGCGCACAGGGCACGCTCCTGCCACTGCTCCTCGATCGATTCGAACATCTCGTCGAAGCCCGTCACGACCAAGCTGAGCCGGGGTGCTGTCACTCCGTCGGTCATCTCAGGCCCGATCTGGTCCGGTTCGATCCGACCGATCTCTGCGCAGACGCCACGTGCTGCGCCTGCTGTGGAATCGGTTTGCGATACGCCGCCCGGCATGCCCGAAGGGGCCAGCTCATTGGCCATCGCTCCGCCTCCTCACTGTGTGTTAGCGCAGATTGATTCTTTCCGTCGGACCAACACGCACACCGACGGCCGTACCCCGCGACGTTGTCCCGCGGACATCCCCGAGCTTGTCACCCCGGTGCGAACACTTGTTCGAAAAACCGTCCGCGCCTTGAACTCTCGCGCGAACCCGAAATGACATGACTGTGATTAGACACGCCGAACGTGTCGATGGTCAAGCCGCCGTCGCAATTCCGTTACTATCCGCTACCGCTTTCCAGAGCTGATCTTGAACGCGGAATAGCAAATGAGCAGCAAATACGCCGTGAACCGCCGCCGCTCCGGCACCGCATAGGCTGTGTCGATGTGACTCCACAACAAGCGGACACCGCACCCGCAAGTGGGCCCAAGATCGCCGTCCTGGTGGGCGGGGTCGGCGGCGCGCGCTTCCTTCAGGGCGTCCGGGAACTACTGCCCGATGCGGACGTTTCCGCCATCGTCAATGTCGGTGACGACGTCTGGATGCACGGTCTCCGGATCTGCCCCGACCTCGATACCTGCATGTACACCCTCGGCGGCGGAATCGATACCGAACGCGGTTGGGGCCGGGTCGCCGAAACCTGGCACGCCAAGGAAGAACTGGCCAAATACCATGCCCAACCCGATTGGTTCGGTTTGGGTGATCGCGATATCGCCACGCACTTGGTTCGAACCGAAATGTTGCGCGCCGGATACCCGCTCTCCGCGGTCACCGAGGCGTTGTGCAACCGGTGGCAGCCGGGCGTAAAACTCATCCCGGCTACCGACGATCGCTGCGAAACACATGTCGTTGTCAGTGACCCTGACAACCCTGGCGAACGCCGCGCGATCCATTTCCAAGAGTGGTGGGTTCGCTACCGCGCGGACATCCAGACGCACGGATTCGCCACAATTGGGGCCGATGAAGCCAAACCGGCGCCAAATGTGACGCAGATCATAGCCGAGGCCGATGCCGTGCTACTGGCCCCCTCCAACCCCGTGGTGAGCATCGGCGCCATCCTCGCGGTGCCCGGCATTCGCGGCGCACTGCGCACCACCGAGGCCAAGGTGATCGGCATCTCCGGCGTGATCGACGGAAAACCGCTGCGTGGCATGGCCGATGAATGCCTTTCGGTGATCGGCGTGGAAACCACCGCCGAGGCGATCGGACGCCACTACGGCGCGCGCTCGGCCACCGGAATCCTGGACGGGTGGCTGATCCACAGCACCGATACCGCGGATCTGCCCGGCGTCGAAGTGCGCAGCGTGCCGCTGTTGATGACCGATCCGCCGACCACCGCCGAAATGGTGCGGGAGGCGCTCGACCTGGCCGGGGTGAAGCCATGACTATGCAAGAGCCATTGACGGGGCCGATCGATCACGCGGCGGGGGAGTTGCGGATCCTGCCGATCACCGGTCTGCCGGAATTCCGGCCCGGCGACGATCTCGCCGAACAGATCGCCGCCGCCGCGCCCTGGTTGGTCGACGGCGACATTCTCGTCGTCACGAGCAAGATCGTCGCCAAGGTCGAGGGCCGCATCGTCGAGGCGCCGCTGGATCCGGAGGAGCGCGATGCCGCGCGCCGCGCGCTGGTGGAGCAGGAGGCGGTGCGCGTACTTGCGCGCAAGGGCCGCACGCTGATCACCGAGAACAAGCTCGGGATCGTGCAGGCCGCCTCCGGGGTGGACGGCTCCAATGTCGAGCAGGGCGAGCTCGTCCTGCTGCCATCGGATCCGGACGGGAGTGCCAAGGCGTTGCGCACCGCGCTGTCGGAGCGGCTCGGGGTTGATGTCGCGGTGGTCATCACCGACACCATGGGCCGGGCTTGGCGCAACGGTCAGACCGATACCGCCATCGGCGCCGCCGGATTGCGGGTGCTGCACGACTATGCGGGCGCGGTCGACGGGCAGGGCAATGAACTGCAGGTCACCCAGGTGGCGGTGGCCGACGAATTGGCCGCTGCCGCGGATCTGGTGAAAGGCAAGCTCGGCGGCGTGCCGGTCGCGGTGGTGCGCGGGCTGCCGGTCATCGATGACGGCTCCCGCGCCACGGACCTGCTGCGCGGCGGCACGGATGACCTGTTCTGGCTCGGCACGGCCGAGGCGATCGAGCAGGGCCGTTCCGAGGCGCTGCTGCTGCGCCGCTCGATTCGTCAATTCGCCGATACCCCGGTCGATCCCGAACGCATCCGGGCCGCGGTGGCGAAGGCGCTCACCGCGCCCGCGCCGCATCACACCCGTCCGGTGCGTTTCGTCTGGATCCGCAAGCCGGGTCTGCGCGCGCAACTGTTGGCGGCCATGGCCGATAAGTGGCGGGCCGATCTCACCGCGGACGGTCTCGATCCGGAGCGGGTGGAACGCCGAATCGCCCGGGGCGGCATCCTGCACGACGCACCCGAGGTGATCATCCCGTTCTGCGTGCCGGACGGCGCACACGACTATCCGGATGAGCGGCGGCGCGGCAACGAACGCACCATGTTCACCGTCGCGGTCGGCGCGGCGGTACAGGGCCTGCTCGTCGCACTGGCCACCGAGGGCATCGGCAGCTGCTGGATCGGTTCGACCATCTTCGCCCCGGAGATCACCCGCGACATCCTCGGCCTCGCCGACGACTGGAACCCCTTGGGCGCCATCGCGATCGGTCATCCCCTCGAAGAACTCGCCCCCCGTCCGGTCTTCGGTCCTGGACCCGGTCTGGTCGAACTGTGAGCGAGCGTCAGCGGCCCAGTGCGAACCCAGGCCCGATGGAGCCGAGCGCTAGCGAGGTGCGGTCGTGAGCGCGAGTTCGCTGCACGCGTCGGCAACGCAACTGCTCGAGGCGTGGAAGCCCGTGGGGTTCGATGCCTCGCTGCGCGAGGCGATGCTGGCCTTCCTCGGATCCGCACCGCGCGGCTGTCTGCGCGAACACGCGCCCGGTCACATCACTGCCTCGGCCGTCGTGTTCTCGCACGACGAGCGCGAGGTGTTGCTGACGCTGCATCCCCGGGTCGGCCGTTGGATCCAACTCGGCGGGCACTGCGAGGAGGGCGACGAGACGGTGGCCGACGCCGCGCTGCGCGAGGCGACCGAGGAATCCGGCATGACGGGCCTGCGCATGGATACCGAACTCTATGGCGCGCAGGCCCACCCGATCACCTGCTCGCTCGGCGTCCCGACCCGCCATCTCGATCTGCTGTTCCGCATCGTCGCGCCGCCCGGTGCGGTTCCGATCCGCAGTCACGAATCCACCGATCTGCGCTGGTGGCCGATCGACGCACTGCCTGACAGCGCCGACGTCCTGCTTCGCTGAATCTGCTCGGCTCGATCGCCGCGTCATCCCGCACTGGACGGGAAGACCCGGCGATCGTCCTATCAGGCCTGTCGAGCTGTCCGATTTGCCGTTTCCGCCAGTCTTTACAAATTCGTAAATTTGTCTAGACAGAGGACAAGTTGATCTCTAATGTCCAAGTAAGTGGTACTGCACATCACATGTGATGTGCCGCTTGGATGAGGAGACAACGATGTCCACGGAAACCCATGCGCCAGGCCGCCCTGCCGCGGCCACCGATTGGCGCGACCGCAAGCGATACCTGTGGCTGTGGGGGCTGTTCGCGCCGACCGGCCTTTTCACCATCGGCCTTCCGCTGGTCTGGGCATTCAACGAATTCGGCTGGCACCGGCTGGCTCAAGTGCCGTTCTGGCTGGGCCCGGTGCTGGTCTATGTGGTGATCCCGCTGGCCGATATCTTCTTCGGCCCGGACGGCGACAATCCGCCCGACGAGGTGATGGAGTACCTGGAGAACGACAGGTATTACCGCTATCTCACCTACCTCTACCTGCCGTTCCAGTACGCGACGCTGATCATGGGCTGCTACCTGATCACGGCGGACAATCTCAGCTGGCTCGGCATCGACGGCGGGCTGCACATTGTCGACAAGATCGGCCTTGCCATCACCATCGGCATGATCGGCGGCATCGGCATCAATACCGCGCACGAACTCGGCCACAAGAAGGTCGATCTGGAGCGCTGGCTCTCGCGCATCGCCCTGGCCCAGTCGTTCTACGGCCACTTCTATATCGAGCACAACCGCGGCCATCATGTGCGCGTCGCGACACCCGAGGATCCCGCGAGTTCCCGTGTGGGCGAATCGTTCTGGGCCTTCTGGCCGCGCACGGTATGGGGCAGCTTCAGCTCGTCCTGGCGGCTGGAGAAGACCCGGCTGGATCGGCTGGGCAAGAAGTCGTGGAGTCTGCGCAACGAGGTGCTCAGCGCCTGGCTGATGTCGGTGGCGCTGTACGCGGTGCTGCTCGCGGTATTCGGAATCGGCCTGCTGCCGTATCTGATCCTGCAGGCGATCGTCGGATTCAGCCTGCTGGAGGCGGTCAACTACCTCGAGCACTACGGGCTGGTTCGCCAGCGCACCGCCTCCGGGCGATACGAGCGCCCCGCTCCCGTGCACAGCTGGAACAGCGACCACATCGTCACCAATATCTTCCTGTACCACCTGCAGCGGCACAGTGACCACCACGCCTACCCGACCCGCCGCTATCAGACGCTGCGCAGTTGGGACGGTGCGCCGAATCTGCCGAGCGGTTACGCCAGCATGATTCTGCTCGCCTACTTCCCGCCGCTGTGGCGGCGCGTGATGGACAAGCGGGTGCTCGCGCATTACGGCGGCGATATCACCCGCGCGAATATCCATCCGGCCAAGCGGGACAAGGTGATCGCGCGCTACGGTACGGCCGGGTCGGAGGCGTGATCATGAGCAGATTTCGTTGTCCCGTCTGCGATTACGTCTACGACGAGCTGAAAGGCGCACCGCACGAGGGGTTTCCGGCGGGTACCGGGTGGGAAAAGATACCCGACGACTGGTGCTGTCCCGACTGCGGCGTGCGCGAGAAGATCGACTTCGAACCGATGGGGGTTCCCAAATGAGTGAATACAAGCTGTTCCAATGCATTCAGTGTGGCTTCGAATACGACGAGGCCAAGGGCTGGCCGGAGGACGGGATCGAGCCGGGCACCCGCTGGGACGACATCCCGGACGACTGGACCTGCCCGGACTGCGGCGCCGCCAAGGCCGACTTCTACATGGTCGAGATCGAACGGTCGTGAATTTTGACTGCGGCAACTACCCGTGACAACCTCGCGGGTATGCCGCGCAACGGACCCAGAGTTTCCTATCAGGAGGCGGCGCGGGAACTCCTGCGCACCTCCGTCCTGGATTCGATGCGCGAGCTGCTCACCGAGCGGGACTGGTCCAAGATCACCCTCGGTGATGTGGCCACCCGCGCCGGTGTCAGCAGGCAGACCCTCTACAACGAATTCGGTTCGCGCGCCGGGCTTGCGCAGTCCTATGCGCTACGCCTGGCCGATGATCTGGTCGATCATGTCGGCTCCGCAATCAACGGCAATATCGGCGACGCGCGCGCCGCATTCGAGGAGGGGCTGCGCGATTTCTTCAAGGCGGCCGCCGCCGACCCACTGGTCCAGTCGCTGGTCGCCGGTGAGGTGAAGCTGGATCTGTTGCGGCTCATCACTCTTGATGCCGGGCCGTTGGTCGAACACGCGACCGCACGGCTGTCCATCGCGTTCCAGCACAGCTGGGTGCAGGCGACGACCGCCGAATCCGATGTGCTGGCACAGGCTCTGGTGCGTATCGCGCTGAGCTACATCCCGACGCCGCCCGCGGCTGGCCGCAATGCGCCCGCCGAATTGAGTGCCGTCTTCAGCCCCTATGTCGAGGCGATTCTGGTCGCGCGCGAGCGGCACTGATTCCACCACTGGGAAATTGACCGTTTGCGGCGAGTATGCCCTGATCATGAGCACATCTGAAGGTGCTTGAAAACCAACTGCCGTGCATGTAACGGTTGACATCTTTCGGCACCGAGCTGCTGTGTAACAGACGTAAGGTCTGTATGTATTGTCATGCGTCGGAGTTAGGGTACTTATTTAGCGGGGCAAACGTGCAAACGGTTGGCAAACCGGCGGGGTCGCCCGACCCCAAACGCCATCTGTGGGTTCTGGGCCTGATCGCTCCTGCGATCGCGTTGTTGCCGTCGCAGCTGGTCTTGCATACCGGCTCCCCGGTCTTCTGGTGGATCGGGCCGATCATCGTGTTGATCGTCATCCCGGTGCTGGACTGGGTGGTCGGCGTGGACGGCAGCAATCCGCGCGACGAGGATTACGAGCGGCTGTCCAACGATCGGTACTACCGGTGGTGCACCTATCTGTTCCTACCGGTCCAGTTGGTCGGCCTGGTCATCGCCGCCGTCATGTGGGCGGGCGACGAGCTGGCCGTGGTCGACAAGCTCGGGCTGGCAATGACTCTCGGGTTCGTCAGCGGTATCGGCATCAATGCGGCGCATGAACTCGGGCATCGGGTCGAACATCTGGAGCGCTGGTTGGCCAAGCTTTCGCTGGCGCAGTCCGGATACGGCCACTTCTTCGTCGAGCACAACCGCGGCCATCACGCGCGGGTGGCGACGCCGGAGGATCCGGCCAGCGCCAGGTTGGGCGAATCGCTCTGGGAGTTCTTGCCGCGCAGCATTTCCGGCGGATACCGCTCCGCCGTCCGACTCGAACGCGAGCGCCTTACCCGCAAGGGCAAGCGCTGGTTGAGCCTGGACAACCACATCCTGCAGGCGTGGGCGATGAGCGTGGTGCTGTTCGGCACGCTGCTGTCGATCTTCGGCTGGCGCGTGCTGCCGTATCTGGCGCTGCAGGCGGTGATCGGCGTCGTGCTGCTGGAGACGGTGAACTACATCGAGCACTACGGACTGCTGCGGTCCCGCCGACCCAATGGCCTCTATGTGCGCTGCTCGCCACGCGACAGCTGGAACAGCGACCATCTGGTCACCAACATCTTCCTGTTCCATCTGCAGCGGCACAGCGACCACCACGCGAATCCGGGCCGCCGGTATCAGACCCTGCGCAGTTCGATGCAGGCGCCGCAACTGCCCGCCGGATACCTGTCCATGATCGTGTTCGCGGCCATCCCGCCGCTGTGGCGACACATCATGGATCACCGCGTACTGGCCCATTACGGCGGCGACATCACCCTCGCGAATATCCAGCCGCGTAAGCGCCGTCGGATCCTGATGTCCTATGGCGTGACCGCGTAGTCCGGCGGGGGCGCCCAGCGGCTAGCCTTGACCCGGTACTGACGAACCAGGAGAGGCTGATAGAGGCAGATGACGACCTCAGAACTTCCCGCACGCACGTCCCTGATCGCCGATGTCCGCAACGGCATCGATTACAAGGTGGCGGACCTGTCGCTGGCCGAATTCGGTCGCAAGGAGATCCGCCTCGCCGAGCACGAGATGCCCGGTCTGATGGCGCTGCGCCGCGAGTACGCGGAGGTGCTGCCGCTGAAGGGTGCGCGCATCTCCGGGTCGCTGCACATGACCATCCAGACCGCCGTGCTGATCGAGACGCTGACCGCGCTGGGCGCCGAGGTCCGCTGGGCCTCCTGCAACATCTTCTCCACCCAGGACCACGCGGCCGCGGCGGTCGTCGTCGGACCGCACGGCACCGTGGACGAGCCCAAGGGCACCCCGGTCTTCGCCTGGAAGGGCGAGACCCTGGAGGAGTACTGGTGGGCCGCCGAGCAGATGCTGACCTGGCCGGGCGAACCGGCCAATATGATCCTCGACGACGGCGGTGACGCCACCATGCTGGTGCTGCGCGGCGCGCAGTTCGAGAAGGCGGGCCTGGTGCCGCCGGAGGACGAGGATCACTCGGCCGAGTACAAGGTCTTCCTGAACCTGCTGCGCGAGCGCTTCGAAACCGATAAGACCAAGTGGGGCAAGATCGCCGCGTCGGTGCAGGGCGTCACCGAGGAGACCACCACCGGCGTGCTGCGGCTCTACCAGTTCGCGGCGGCGGGTGAGCTGGTGTTCCCGGCGATCAATGTCAACGACTCGGTCACCAAGTCCAAGTTCGACAACAAATACGGCACCCGGCACTCGCTCATCGACGGAATCAACCGGGGCACCGACGTTTTGATCGGCGGCAAGAAGGTGCTGATCTGCGGCTACGGCGACGTCGGCAAGGGCTGCGCGGAATCGCTTGCGGGACAGGGCGCCCGGGTGCAGGTCACCGAGATCGATCCGATCAACGCGTTGCAGGCGCTGATGGACGGCTACGACGTCGTCACCGTGGAGCAGGCGATCGGCCAGGCCGATATCGTCATCACCTCGACCGGCAACAAGGACATCATCACCCTCGATCACATGAAGGCGATGAAGGACCAGGCCATCCTCGGCAATATCGGTCACTTCGACAACGAGATCGATATGGCGGCGCTGGAGCGTTCCGGCGCAACGAAATTGAATATCAAGCCGCAGGTCGACCTGTGGACGTTCAAAGAGTCCGGCAAGGCCATCATCGTGCTGTCCGAGGGACGGTTGCTGAATCTCGGCAATGCGACCGGACATCCGTCGTTCGTGATGTCGAACAGCTTCTCCAATCAGGTGATCGCGCAGATCGAACTGTGGACCAAGCCGGAGGAGTACGACAACGAGGTCTACCGCCTGCCCAAGCATCTGGACGAGAAGGTCGCGCGTATCCACGTCGAGGCGCTCGGTGGCACGCTGACCAAGCTCACCAAGGATCAGGCCGAGTACATCGGCGTCGACGTCGAGGGCCCCTACAAGCCCGACCACTACCGCTACTGAGCCGTGGCCGGTAGCGCCGAAAAGGCCTGTGCCCCGCCGACCGAGCCCGGTCGGCGGGGCGCTGTCGTTCTATGTCGTAGCCTGGCGGTAGCCTGCTCGCCATGGGCGTGTTGATTGCGGTCGAGGGCCTCGACGGCGCAGGGAAGCGGACGCTGATCGACAGCGTTGTCGCGGACCTGCGCGCGCGGGGTCTGCGCGCGCAAACACTTGCGTTTCCACGTTATGACCAGTCCGTCCACGCGGATCTCGCGGCCGAGGCATTGCGCGGCGCCCATGGCGATCTCGCCGATTCGGTACACGGCATGGCGCTGATGTTCGCGCTCGATCGGGCGGCGGCCCGCGATGACCTGTCGAAGTTGTTGGCCGACAACGACATCGTGATCCTGGACCGCTACGTGGCCTCGAATGCCGCGTATTCGGCTGCGCGCCTGCATCAGTCGGCCGACGGCGAAATCGTGCGCTGGGTGGGCGAATTGGAGTTCGGCCGATTCGAGTTGCCGGTGCCGACGCTGCAGCTGTTGCTGGACGTGCCGACCGAGGTCGCGGCCGAGCGTGCCCGGCTGCGTGGCGAACTCGACGACAGTCGTGCCCTCGATGCCTACGAGCGTGACGGCGGACTACAGCACCGCACCGGCGAGGTGTACCGTGAGCTGGCCGAACGGGACTGGTACGGGCCGTGGTCGAGATACCGATCCGGTGACGATCCGGCGACGCTCACTACTCGTTTGGTCGAAATTGTTGCCGGATAAGGTTGGATGTGCGGCGGGATTGCACCAGTGTTGGCGTGGCGGCCCGTTCCGAGCGCGAGAGATGACAACATAGTACTTATGAAGCCGAAGATTCTGGTCGTCGACGACGATATGGCACTCGCTGAGATGCTGACGATCGTCTTGCGCGGGGAAGGGTTCGACCCGCATGTGGTCGGCGACGGCACGCAGGCGCTGGCGGCGGTTCGGGAGATTCGTCCCGATCTGGTGCTGCTCGACCTGATGCTGCCGGGCATGAACGGTATCGACGTGTGCCGGGTGCTGCGGGCCGACTCCGGAGTTCCGATCGTGATGCTCACGGCGAAGACCGATACGGTCGACGTCGTGCTCGGTCTGGAGTCCGGTGCCGACGATTACATCGTCAAGCCCTTCAAGCCGAAGGAACTCGTCGCCCGGGTGCGTGCCCGCCTGCGGCGCACCGAGGAAGAGCCCGCCGAGCTGCTCTCCATCGCCGATATCGTCATCGATGTGCCCGCGCACAAGGTGACTCGCGGCGGTGCGCAGATCTCGTTGACGCCGCTGGAGTTCGATCTGCTCGTCGCGCTGGCCCGCAAGCCGCGCCAGGTCTTCACCCGTGAAGTACTGCTCGAGCAGGTCTGGGGCTACCGGCACGCGGCCGACACCCGCCTGGTGAACGTGCACGTGCAGCGGTTGCGCGCGAAGGTCGAGAAGGATCCGGAGAATCCGGAGATCGTACTGACCGTGCGCGGTGTGGGTTACAAGGCCGGACCGCCGTGAGCGAGCGCAGCGAGCGAACCAAAGACACAGCGTTCGCGAGAACGGCGCAGCCGAGCGCCAGCGAGGCGAAGCCGTGATCGGTGGCGATGCGGATCGTTCGACCGCCTCGCCCGGATTGGTGCAGCGTCTCGAACGATCCCTCGCGCCGGTGGTCGCTTGGCTCAAGGAGGTCGGCAGCGCCCTCGGCCATGTTTGGCGGCGTTCGCTGCAGTTGCGCGTCATCGTGTCCACACTCACCCTGTCGCTGATCGTCATCACGATCCTCGGCGTGGTGCTGACCAGTCAGATCACCGATCGATTGATCGACGCGAAGATCAACGGCGCGGTCGAGGAGATGGATCGCGCCCGCAACACGGTGGAGAGCCAGCTGGCCGGTGTGCACGATATCGGCACCCAGCAGCAGCGTCTGATCGATGCCCGCAATGCGCTGTCCAACCGCGGCGGGACCGGTCAATCCACCGGTGTGGCAGGCAGTTTCGATTCGGCGCTGAGCATTGTCGGCGGTACGCCGCAGCAGCAGATCTCGACCGGGCCGATCCAGGAGGTGCCCGAGGAGCTGCGCCGCTTTGTCGCGCGCAACCAGGTCAGCTACCAGTTCGCCACGGTCGCGGATCCGGACGGCTACCACGGCCGGGCGCTGATTGTCGGCAGCCCGAGCGCGGAGATCCCGACGCTGCAGATCTACCTGATCTTCCCGCTGGCCAATGAGGAGCGCAGCCTGTCGCTGATGCGCGGCACCATGATGATCGGTGGCATCGTGCTGCTGGTGCTGTTGGCCGCGATCACCGCACTGGTCACCCGGCAGGTGGTGCTGCCGATCCGCTCGGCCGCGCGGATCGCGGGCCGCTTCGCCGACGGCAGGCTCAAGGAACGCATGCTGGTGCGCGGCGAGGACGATATGGCGCGGCTGGCCCAGGCCTTCAACGAGATGGCCGAAAGTCTGTCCAATCAGATCAACGAGTTGGCGGAGTTCGGAAATCTGCAGCGCCGCTTCACTTCCGATGTCAGCCATGAGCTGCGCACCCCGTTGACCACCGTCCGGATGGCGGCGGATCTGATCCACGGCAGCAGCGACGATCTCGATCCGGCGCTGGCCCGCAGCTCCGAATTGCTGGTCACCGAACTCGACCGCTTCGAGGGTCTGCTCAACGATCTGCTCGAGATCAGTCGCCACGACGCCGGTGTTGCCGAACTGCAGATCGAATCGCTGGACGTGCGGATGTGCGCGCGGGCGGCGATCTCCACCGTGCGGCATCTGGCCAAGGAATCCGGTGTCGAGGTGGTGATCGATATGCCGGATGAGCCGCTGGTCGCCGAGGTCGATCCGCGACGGGTGGAGCGGGTGCTGCGCAATCTGCTGGCCAATGCGCTCGACCACAGCGAGGGCAAGCCGGTGCTGATCCGGATGCGCGGCGATGTCGATGCCAATGCGGTCGCGGTCATCGTGCGCGATCAGGGTGTCGGCCTGCGGCCCGGTGAGGAGAAGTTGGTCTTCAACCGGTTCTGGCGCTCGGATCCGTCCCGGATGCGGCGCTCCGGCGGCACCGGGCTCGGTCTGTCGATCAGCGTCGAGGACGCGAATCTGCACGAGGGCAAACTCGAGGCGTGGGGCGAGATCGGTGTCGGCGCGAGCTTCCGGCTCACCCTGCCGCTGGTGCGTGGCAAGAAGATGGGCGCGAGCCCGCTGCCGCTGGAACCGGTGCTGCGCAAGGCATTGCCCGCGCCGCAGGTCGGTCCGGAACCGGCCGTTGGTCCGGACACGGACGAGACGGAAACCGAAGCGACGGTCACGGACCTGTCGATGATCCGCGTCGAGACCAACGGTGGCGAATCGGCCCCGACTGAAACCGATCCGGGCGTGAGCGAAACCGATCCGGGCGTGACGGATTCGACGGATATCGACGCTGCGGATGCGAACGACTCGAACGGCGTCGGTTCGATCGGAGCCGTACCCGCCAATGGCACCGGGACGGAAGCCGACGAAACCGAATCCACCGAACCGAAGCAGACCGGGCACAGCGTGCCGGGTGACGGCGGAGACGTACAGTCATGAGGATGCGTAGCTGGTATCCGAGGCGCACAACGCTGCGGCTGTCCGCGCTGGGCGCGGCTGCCGTGGCCGCGCTGTTGGTGCTCACCGGGTGCGCGAGCCTGCCGGAATCCTCCGCACCGCAGGCGCTCGGCACCATCAATCGCCAGCCCACCTCCGACGGTCCGCCGCCGCCCATCGGCGGTCGCGACCCGGACCTGCTGCTGCGCGATTTTCTGCAGGCCACAGCCGATCCGACCAACCGGCATGCGGCCGCACGGCAGTACATGACACAGTCGGCGTCGTCGCAGTGGGACGACGCGGGGGGCACGCTGATCGTGGACAGGGCCGATACCCTGCGCGAATCGCGCTCGGGCGATAAGGCGACCTATGTGATCCGGGCGCACAAGGTCGGCGAACTGGCCGCCGACGGCGCCTACCGGGCCATCGACGCACCCTTGGAAAACAAGATCGAAATGTCCAAGGTCGACGGTGAATGGCGCATCGATGAGCTGCCCGACGGCGTGGTGATGGAGCAGACCGCCTTCGCCAAGTCCTACCGCCGTTACATCCTGTACTTCGTGGACCCGACCGGAACCACCGTCGTGCCGGATCTGCGCTGGATTTCGGTGGCCAAGAATCAGCTGGCCCAGCGGCTGCTCGGTCTGCTGGCCGAGGGGACCCAGCCCGCGCTCGCCTCGGTCGTGCGCAATGAGCTCGCACCACCGGTGACCTTGCGCGGCCCGATAACCAAACCGAACAACGACAACAACGATGTCGGCGTCGGGCTCGGCGGCGTGCGCATCGACTTCGCCGGTGCCTCCGGGTTGTCTCCGCGCGATAAGGAGTTGTTGGCCGGACAGGTGGTGCTCACCCTCGCTGGCGCGGAAATCCTCGGCCCGTACATGCTGCTCGCCGACGGCAAACCGTTCGACGACCGCTTCGCCGCCAACGGGTGGTCGGTCGCCGATGTCGAACAGCTGAGCCCAGCTGTCTACGCGCGCAACCAGATCGGGCTGCACGCGCTGCGCAACGGCTCGCTGGTGCATGTCACCGACAGCGGGATGGTCACCCCGCCCGGCTACTTCGGCGCGGTGAACAATCTGCAGTCGGTCGGGCTCTCCCCGGACGGTCAATTGGTCGCCGCGGTCGCCGACGCCGGGCGTCCGCCACCGGAGCCGCCGCGCACATTGATGGTCGGCAGCTACGGCGGCAGCGCCTTCCCGGTCGCCGAGGGCTCGACCATCAGCCGACCGTCCTGGAATGCCGACGGCACCGCCGCATGGGCGGTGATCGATGGCGAACGGGTCATCCGTGCGGTCACCGATCGCGCCACCGGAAACGTCTCGGTCCAGGACGTCGATATCTCGGCGCTGATGGCCTCGGCACAGGGCTCGCCGCTGCGACTGCCGATCACCGAGTTGCGGATCTCGCGCACCGGTGTGCGCGCGGCGCTCATCGCCGACGGCAAGGTGTATGTGGCCGTGGTCGAGCGACGTCCGGACGGCAAGTACGCGCTCAACTCGCCGGTCCAACTAGCACTCACACTCAGCACACGGGCGGTGTCGTTGAGCTGGCTCACCGCGGAAACTATCGTCATCGCGCGGGAGGGCAATGTCGATCCGCTGACGACTGTCTCGATCGACGGATCGCAGCCGATGCCGCAGATCAGCCAGAATCTGACCGCGCCCGTTCGGGTGGTCAGTGCCTCTCCGGAAGCCGAGTACGTGGGAGATTCGCGCGCGGTGCTGCAGCTGCAGTACAGCGAGCAGACCTCCGACCGCTTCTGGCGCGAGGTGCCCGGCCTGAACGGCGACAACTCGGTCCCGGTGCTGCCCGGCTGATCGTCGGCACCGAAACGAGTACCGCGACAACGGCATTCGCGAATCTGTCGGTGGGCGGGCGCAGACTCGGGCGATGCGAAGCCTGTTGGATCTGATCCTGGCCACCGCCTGTGCCGGATGTGGTGCGGTCGGGGTGGGCTGGTGTGCGGACTGTGCCGCGACGCTGGGGCGGCCGCCGATGAGAGTGCGGCCGCGCACCGATCCGGGCGTGCCGTGCTGGGCGCTCGCGGCGTATGCGGGCCCGGCGCGGCGGGTGGTGCTCGCGGCGAAGGAGCACGGGCGTCGCGATCTGGCTGAGCCGTTGGGACTGGCGCTTGCCGACGGTCTGGCGCGGCTGCGCGATGACCGGCGGCCGCTGGTATTGATCCCGGCACCGAGTCGGCGGGTAGCCGCGCGCCGCCGCGGCGGGGATCCGGTGGTGCGCACGACGCGGGCGGCGGCTCGGTGGCTGCCCGATAGCCGGGTGATACCGATGTTGCGGGTGTGGTGGGGTGTGCGCGATTCGGTGGGCTTGACAGTCGGTGAGCGCCAACACAATCTGCGCGGTCGGATCATGGCTCGACCCGGTGCCGGAGCCTGCTCGGAAATCCCGGCGAATGCCGAGGTCGTACTGGTCGACGATGTGCTCACGACCGGCGCCACGGCCCGTGAATCGGTGCGCGCACTCGACCGGATCGCAGTGCCGGTACGTGCCGTGTTGGTGACGTGTTCGGCTTGACTCCGGGAAATTTGCGTGAACAGTGGCGGACCGCCCGTCGACGTACTAGCGTCGCGATCACACACCCGAACCGGGAGTTTGGAGGTGGCGCCTCGGACATCATGTGCCGAGAGATTGTCTATCGGCACGGCTCATCCCGCCGCACGCATGCTGGTTTGTGCGGCCATATCCGGGAGGTACGCGTGACGACTTCTTCACGACCTTCAGTGAAAGACGCCCTCGCTGTGAAAGAAACACAGGCCTCGGTGCTGGATGACAGCACCGTGGATGCGACAGAACAATCCACAGCGGACCGACCTCGCGCGCCGCGCGGCGATGTCGTGGTGAAGGGCCGCAATGTGGAGGTTCCCGACCATTTCCGAATTTACGTCGCGGAGAAACTCTCCCGTGTCGAACGCTTCGATCCGTCGATATTCATCTTCGATGTGGAGTTGTTCCACGAACGCAATCGTCGTCAGCGCAAAGCCTGTCAACGCGTGGAGATCACCGCACGCGGTAAGGGCCCGGTCGTCCGGGCGGAAGCATGTGCGGACAGCTTCTACGCTGCCCTCGAATCGGTGACCGCGAAGCTGGAGAGCCGACTGCGTCGGACCAAGGATCGCCGCCGCGTCCACTACGGGGACAAGACCCCGGTATCGGTGGCGGAGGCGACCGCCGATCTGATCGATGACTCACTGTTCGCGCAGGCCGAGGGCGCCAGCGCACACGAGCACCCCGAGGCCGAACGTGGTCGGCCCGAAACGGAGACGCCGGATTACGCGGCCGGTCCCGGCCATATCGTCCGTACCAAGGTCCATTCCGCGACCCCGATGTCTGTGGACGACGCCCTCTACCAGATGGAGCTGGTCGGCCACGACTTCTTCCTCTTCCAAGACAAAGAGACCGATCGACCGTCGGTCGTCTACCGTCGCCACGCATTCGACTACGGCCTGATCCGGCTCGCGTAGTACAGCGCTGACCTTGTGCTCCGGGCATTCAGCGCATGAGCTGAATGCCCGGAGCGCATTGTGTTGTGTCTGCGCGACAACTGATTTCGTCAGCATCCGGGTAACTCATCGGGCACGCCCGAACCGCAGCCAGGCTGTCGACCGCCGGTCCGGTACGACACCTCGGCGCTCGACGACCGGCCTGAGGTTCGGGGAGGCTGGGGCGAAGAAGGTTCTGTGCAGCAAGGAATCTCGGCGCTGCGGGCGCATGGTCTGCAGCATGACGAGGTCGGCGAAGGTTTCGGCATCGCGTTCGCGCGCGTTCGCGTAATCGCTGCGCCCGAGCACATGGGCGATGGACTCCGGGGAGATCGAGGGCAGTAGGTCCGCGAGGGCCGACATCGGTTGTGGCGCGGGGGTTTCGGTCGTCGATTCCGGTCCGTGGCCGAGCAGCATATGACCCAGTTCGTGGACGATGATGTGCTCGGCATGCCATTCGGTGGTGTCGGCGCCGTAGACGATGATGTCGCTGTCGTGCTTGGCAATCCACAGACCGCTGCCGGTACCGCAGCCGGTGCCCGCGAGCAATGCGGTATCGACCGGTTGCAGGGTGATGGGGCGACCGCGATGGTCGGCGACGGCATCGAGGTATGCGATCAGATTCCACGGGGACGGTATCGGTACGTCCCGGGATACTTCCCGGAACCGGTTCTCCATACCGGGCATTCGTCGGCAATCTCCTACAGCGCTGCGGTCCCGCCCCATGCAACCGACGATGCTACCGAGTGTTCCGTAACTGCCCGTCCTACGGTCGCCGGACCGGTTGATCCGTGCGGTGGATGAGCGCGGTCAGCGTGGCGAGATCGACATCGGATCCGCGCAGCGCGATGCTGGCGACATTGGCGTCGCGCATGGTGGCCAGTAATTCGAGTTCCCGATCGATCGCGGCCGCCGCCGCGCCCGTGGTGGTCAGATAGTCGGCGCTCACGCCGAAGCACTGTGCGATGGCGGTGAGCAGTTCGGATCCGACCGGCGCGGAATCGAATTCGCCGCGCCGCAGCCGGTCGAGCTGGTCCTCCGGGACGGTGCGGCCCAATTGCGCGCCGACCTGTTCGGCCACCGCGGCCGTCGTGCGCTCGGGTTCCGAGCGCGGGTGCACGGTCGCGAATAGTCGATTCACCTTGTGGCTGAGCGTGAGTCGCGCTCGATTCATCGCATCGTCGGTCATCTGTACTGCCCTCTACTGCTTGCCGTTTCGAATCGATGCCGCATCAGGATTGGCTGCCAGCCAGCGTGCTCGGAACCGGCCCTCGGTACCGGCGTCCACATCCTCCGCGCGTCCGGCCAGCCAGCGGCGATAGCGGCGTTCCTCCAGGTCGGCGGGATCGCTGGATTCGGCGGGCACATCGAGCAGATGTGAGAACGCCATCGCGACCAAGGGGTGCAGGGTTTTGCCGGGTCCGCCGTTGCGTTCCAGCATTTCGGTGGCGTAGCGCGCGGACAGCCGCGAGACGACGCCGTTGAGCTCCGAGATGGCCGCCACCACATGGGGTTCGGTGGTCCTGCCGCGCTCGACCGCATCGTTGAGCCGACCGGCGGCGGCGAGCAGTCCGGTCAGGTCGGAGAGTTCGAAGCGGATCGAATCGGGTCCGGAGACGATCGACTCGTCGGTGCGCGGGGTGTACGTCGCGACCTCGTGCGCGGTCGGATCGCCGCCCGCATAAGTGCGCGCCGCACTGCCGGGCAGCCAGCGCAGCGGCGCGTCGAGTTTGTTCAGGGTGTGCGTGCTGATGGTCGCATCGCCATCTTCGATCTTGCGGATCGTCGGCGCCGAGGGCCCTCCCAGATCGCCGATCTGCATCTGGGTGAGGCCGAGTTCGTCCCGGCGCTCCTTGATGATTCGGCCGAAGCGCTTATGTCGCGACAGCTCCGAAGGGCTTTGCATAGTGAGCCTCATGCTAGAGCGCTTTTGGTAGAAAAGACAACTTTATAGAAAAGATTTGAAAAACTAATGAAAAGATTGCTACTGTTTCTTCGCGCCGAGCGGTGTCGACCTTGCGGGTTCCGGGACGAGCAGGGGCGTTCGCCGGGGCAGGCGCTGCTCGTCCGCCTCCCGGGCCTTTGCCGCGGGTGCCCCGACAGCGTCGTCGCGGGTGGCGGTTGAGTGCCGGGCTCTGCCGGATGAGTTACCGATGTGCTTGCGAAATCAGGGCACATTGGGTCGGTGGAGAATGCCCGGCTCAGCGGCGATGGAGGGGATCGCTGAGCCGGGTCCGTCGGGTCTGGACCTCGAACTTACTTTCGAGTAAGTTTGTGGGTTAGATCTCTCGAGGAGGAAAAATCCCATGGCTACCAGTGTTGCTCGCCGTGCCGTCATCGTTTCCGGTGCGCGGACGCCGTTCGTCAAGGCGTTCAGCGAATACACCCGGATGGATTCGATCGCGCTGGCCGATGCCGCGGTTCGTGGGTTGCTGGAGCGGACCGGCCTGCCCGGTGCGCAGGTGCAGGCGATCGTGTGGGGTGGTGTGATTCTGCCGAGTGCCGCGCCGAATATCGCGCGGGAGATCGCTCTGGATCTCGGTCTAGACCCCGGGTGTGAGGGCTACACGGTGACGCGCGCGTGCGCCTCCGGACTTCAGGCGATCACCTCGGCGGTGGCTGCGATCGAGCGCGGCGAATACGACATCATGATCGCCGGTGGCAGCGATTCCACCAGCAATGCCGAGGTGAAGCTGCCGCAGAAGCTGGTGCATGCCGGTGCGCCGCTGGCGCTGGGCAAGCCGAAGCCGAAGGACTATCTCGCGGCGGCGCGCCAGCTCGCGCCCTTCACCGATCTGCTGCCGAGCCGACCGAAAATCGCCGAACGCACCACCGGTGAGGTGATGGGGGAGTCGGCCGAGAAGATGGCCCGCATCCACGGGATAAGCCGCGCGGATCAGGACGAATTCGCGGCGCGCTCACACCACCGGGCCGCCGCGGCC
Organism: Nocardia sp. CA-135398; assembly: GCF_050955845.1. NCBI lineage: Bacteria > Bacillati > Actinomycetota > Actinomycetes > Mycobacteriales > Nocardiaceae > Nocardia > Nocardia sp. CA-135398. The sequence continues at coordinate 1,754,167 of NZ_CP192084.1, forward strand.
ATCGACTCGGGCCGCTTCGACGACGAGGTGCTGCGGGTACGCACCCCGGACGGTGCGGATGTCACGCGCGACGGACTTGTGCGCGCGAATACCAGTGTCGAGAAGTTGGCGAAGCTGAAGCCGGTCTTCGCCAGCGACGGCAGCGTGACCGCGGGCAATGCCAGCCCGCTCACCGACGGCGCGTCCGCGGTGCTGCTGATGAGCGAGGAGCGGGCGCACGCCCTCGGCTATCGTCCGCTGGCCGCCTTCCGGTCCTGGAGCTACGTCAGCGTCGATCCGACCGATCAGGTGCTGATCGGTCCGGCCATCTCCATGCCGCGCGCCCTCGACAAGGCCGGAATGTCGCTCGGCGATGTCGATTTCGTCGATATCCACGAGGCCTTCGCGGCCCAGACGCTGTCGGTGCTCGCCGCGCTGAACAGCGACGAATGGGCCAAGACTCGCCTCGATCGCGATACCGCGGTCGGCGAGGTCGATATGGACAAGCTCAATGTGCACGGCGGTTCGGTTTCCCTCGGGCATCCGTTCGGCGCGACCGGCGCACGCATGGTCACCACCATGGCCAACGAGTTGGCCCGCACCGGAAAGAACGCCGCCCTGCTCGGCATCTGCGCCGCAGGCGGCATCGGCGCATCGGCGGTACTGGAGCGCGTCTGATCACCGCGTGCGCGATCAGTGACAACTGATTTCGTGCGTACACGGGTAACTCGTCGGGAACGCCCAAACTTAGTTGGCACTCGACGCAGGACCTGAACGCAACCTGCGCGGCACCTGACTTGTATGGCCTAAAGGCGCGGAGAGGCGGGGGAATAGTTTTCTTGGTGGACGGCTTCGGTTAGGGGGCGGCCGGTGCGCCAGCCGAGGCGTTCGAGGTCGGGTACGTGTTGGAATTCGTGCACTGGGCCGATGCACAGCCAGGCGACGGGGCGAATGTTGTCCGGTAGGCCGACCAGGTCGGTCAGGAATTCGGGGTCGTAGAAGGAGACCCAGCCGACGCCGATGTGCTCGGCGGTGGCGGCCAGCCAGAGGTTCTGGATGGCGAGCACCGCCGAGTAGATGCCGGTTTCGGGGACGGTGGCGCGGCCGAGGACCTGCGGGCCGCCGCGGTCGTGGTCGTAGGTGACCACGATGCCGGTGCCGCTCTCGGTAATACCCTCGATCTTGATCGGGTCGAAGGTCGCCGCCCGCTCCGGCGGCAGTGCGTCCCGGAACTCGATCCGCTTCTGCGCGACATGGTCCGCGAATTTCCGCAGCGTCGCGTTCTCGCGGACCACCACGAAGTCCCACGGCTGTGAATTGCCGACGCTGGGCGCGCGGTGTGCGGCGTCGAGTATCCGCCAGAGCGTCGCATCATCGACGAGGTCACCGGTGAACTCGGCCCGTACATCCCGCCGCATCCGGATGGCGTCGTAAACGCTCAGATCTTCAGCACACACGCCCTCAGTCAACCAGCCGCAACCGGCGCTCCCGCCGAGGCCCATGCGTATTGCCAGCGCGCTGCGTCCGGATTCGATATGCCCATCGAAAGGCGAAGGCGCCCACGGGGTTCCGTGGGCGCCTTCGACGACATTCGAGCCGGAGCGATCGTGGCCGCCGCGAAGGAAATCCCGTCCCGGGACAGCGACCGAACTCGCGTCAGCCGACGGCCACGGCCCGACGAGCGAACCGGCGGCGGCCATCCTTCAGCGCGGTGCGCAGCCCGCGACGCTTACCGGTCACCGGGTCGAAGCTCGGCATGGTGGGGCCCTCGAATTTGCGCTCCGAGGCGGTCTCGGGGGCGTCGTCGGGGGTCGCGCGCAGGTACTTGTTCGGCAGTGCCAGCTTCAGGATGGTGCGCCAGGCCTTGAAGTACTGCACCGGAAGCGAGCCGGTGGTGTAGGGCAGGTCGTACTTCTCGGCCAGGGCACGCACCCGCACCGCGATATCGGCGTAGCGGTTGCTCGGCAGATCCGGGAACAGGTGGTGTTCGATCTGGTGGCTCAGGTTGCCGGTCATGAAGTGCATGACCGGACCGCCGGAGATATTGGCGCTGCCCAGCATCTGGCGCAGGTACCACTGGCCCTTGGATTCGCCGTCGATATCGGCCTTGGTGAATTTCTCCGCGCCGTCGGGGAAGTGGCCGCAGAAGATGACCGCGTTGGTCCAGACATTGCGGATGATATTGGCGGTCAGGTTCGCCGTGAGGGTCGAGAAGAAGGCGGGACCGGTGAGCAGCGGGAACAGCAGATAATCCTTGCCGACCTGCTTGCCGATCTTGGCCAGCACCTCGCGGCGCTTGAGCTCGAATGCGGCCCGCTCCGGCGAGCCCTCCTTCAACCGGTGCACCTTGCCAAGCTCCAGATGCTGGATCGCGACGCCGTATTCGAAGAACAGCTGCAGCACCAGGTTGTAGACCGGATTGCCGATATTGAACGGCTTCCACCGCTGATCCCGGGTGACGCGCAGCAGGCCGTAGCCGATGTCGTCGTCCATGCCGAGCACATTGGTGTACTTGTGGTGCAGATAGTTGTGCGTCTGCTTCCAGTGCTTGGAAGGGCCGGTGTTATCCCATTCCCAGGTGCTGGAGTGGACTTCCGGATCGTTCATCCAGTCCCACTGCCCGTGCATGACGTTGTGCCCGATCTCCATATTCTCGATGATCTTGGCCGTGCTGAGCAGGGCCACACCGGCGAACCAGGCGGGCGGCAGGAAACTGGCGAACAGCACCGCGCGGCCGCTGATCTCGAGCGCACGCTGCAGGCGGATGACGTTGCGGATATACCGCGCGTCCCGAGCGCCGCGCGTGGACTCGATATCGCGCCGAATCGCGTCGAACTCCGCACCGAGCGCCTCGACATCGGCCTCGGTGAGGTGCGCGTATTCCTTGACATCGGAGATCGCCATGGCGGCTACAGTACCGTAAGTTACGAGACCGTAGGTTGCGAGCGGCGTCTCCGAGCTGTGGCAAATCCCGCATTGCGAATGTGACCGCGGGATGCTAGTTCATCGACGGCGTCGGATGCGCCGGATCGCCCGCTCGCGCATGGCCTTTCGCTGCAGTGTCGCCTTCTCCTGACGTGCCTTGTCCTGCAGCGCCAGTTTGGCCTCGCGCAGCACTTCCTTCTCGTGCCGAGCTTTTTCCCGCAACACCACCTTGGCCTCGTTGAGCGCCGAACGCAGGCCGCGACGCTTACCGGTTTCGGGGTCGACGGGCAGCCAGTGCGTCTCGTTCCACTTGTCCGCCCAGCGCTCGGCATTCGGCATCGACGGCATGGCGGGCAGTGAGACGCCGGCGAACTTGCGCTCCGAGGAGGTCTCCGGTGCGTCATCGGCGGTGCGCTTGAGGAAGCGGTCCGGCAGTGCGAGCTTGTGGATGGTCCGGAAGGCCAGCAGGTACTGCCTGCCGAGCGAACCGGTGGTGTAGGGCAGGTCGTACTTGTCGCACAGTTCGCGGACCCGCTCGGCGATTTCCGGATACCGGTTGCTCGGCAGGTCGGGGAACAGGTGATGTTCGATCTGGTAGCAGAGGTTGCCGCTCATGAAGGCCATGGCGGGCCCGGCCTTGAAGTTGGCGCTGCCCAGCATCTGGCGCAGATACCATTCGCCACTGGTCTCGCCCTCGAGCTGTTCGATGGTGAATTTCTCGGCGCCGTCGGGGAAGTGGCCGCAGAAGATCACCGCGTAGGCCCACAGGTTGCGCACCAGATTGGCGGTCGCGTTCGCCTTCAGCGTCGATTTGAACGCTGGTCCGGTGAGCGCGGGGTAGATCAGGAAATCCTTGGCCACCTGACGGCCGATCTTGCGACCGAACTCCTTGTTCGGCTCCGACATCAGCTGTTTGGGCGGCGTGCCGGCGAGTTCCTTCTCGATGTCCCAGTCGTGCAGCGCGATACCCCATTCGAAGGTGGCCGCGAGCAGGATATTGGCCAGCGGCTGGATCAGATGGATCGGCCGCCACTGCTCGTCGCGGGTCATCCGCAGGATGCCGAAGCCGAGGTCCTCATCCTTGCCGAGCACATTGGTGTAGGTGTGGTGCGAATAGTTGTGCGCCCGCCGCCACTGCGCCGAGGGGCCGGTCATATCCCACTCCCAGGTGCTGGAGTGGATTTCCGGATCGTTCATCCAGTCCCACTGCCCGTGGCTGATGTTGTGCCCGAGCTCCATGTTCTCGATGATCTTGGCGACCGAGAGCAGTGCCGTCCCGGCCAGCCAAGCCCACCGATTGCGGCTGCCGAACAGCACGCCGCGCGCGAGCACTTCCAGGCCGCGCTGCGCCGCGATCGTGCGCCGGATGTACTTGGCATCGCGCTCGCCGCGAGACAGCTCGACGGAGCGTCGGATGGAATCGAGTTCCTGCCCCAGTGTTTCGATGTCGGCCGCCGTGAGATGTGCGAACGCCTTGATATCGGTGATGGCCACCGGGGTCCTTTCCCTGACTGGATGTACCTCGAGGGTACCTGTCGGATCCCCCCGATGGGTTGGCTGCGAGTGTCTCAGACGTCGAGGGTGCAGTCACCCGCAGCGGCCGAGATGCAGGTCTGCACCTTGTCGCCCTCACGGCGCTCATCACCATTGCGCAAATCGCGCGTATGTCCGGAAGCCAGTGTGACGACACAGGTTTGGCAGATGCCCATCCGGCAGCCGAACGGCATCTGCACACCGGCGGATTCGCCTGCCTCCAGCAGGCTGGTCGCGCCGTCGACCTCGACAGTGCGCCCGGTCTTGCCGAATGTCACGGTGCCGCCCTCGCCGACGGCGGAGCGCTCGATCTCGAAGCGCTCGACATGCAGCCGGTCGCCGATGCCCGCCGCACGCCAGTGCTGTTCGATCTCGTCCAGCATGGCGGCCGGACCGCAGGCCCAGGTCTGGCGCTCATGCCAATCCGGGAAATGTTCGTCCAGTGTCGTCAGGGAGAACCGGCCCTGCTCATCGGTGAGGTGCAGATGCGAGGAGAAGCTGGGGTGGCGATCGTGCAGATCGCGCAGTTCGGCGCCGAACATCACATCGTCGCGGGTGCGCGCGGAGTGCACGTGCACCACATCGGTGACCACGTCGCGGCGATCCAGCGCGCGCAGCATGGCCATGACCGGGGTGATACCGCTGCCCGCGGTGAGGAACAACACCTTCTGCGGCGGCGGCGACGGCAGCACGAAACCGCCCTGCGGCGCGGCCAACCGGACGACGGTGCCCGCGGCGACCCCGCTGACAAGGTGGCTGGACAGGAAGCCCTCGGGCATCGCCTTGACCGCGATGGAGATCAGGCGCTTGCCGCGGTGTTCCGGATCGGTCCAATTCGGCGGGCAGGTCAGCGAGTACGAGCGCCAGTGCCAGCGGCCGTCGACCAGAATGCCGATGCCGATGTACTGACCCGGCTCGTATTTCCAGTCGAAGCCCCAGCCCGGCTTGATGACCAGGGTGGCCGAATCGGCGGTTTCCTTGCGCACCTCGACAATTCGGCCGCGCAGCTCACGCGCCGACCACAGCGGATTCGCCAGGTGCAGATAGTCGTCGGGCAGCAGTGGCGTGGTGACGCGCGCGACGGCGCCGCGCAGTACGTTCAGCCGTCCACCGCGTTCGGCGACCTCTGCCGCCGGAGCCTCGAGCCACTCCCGGACCGTGCGCACCGAGAGTGCCGCTTTTTTCAAGACCATTGCCGCCGTTCGTCTCCCTGTCGTCGCGGCCGGTGAGGCCGCCTCGCAGCCAGGTTACGGCATCGTAGGTTAGTACGGGATGCGCAGGTTGGTGGTCACAGCAATTCGAGCAGGAACGGCAGTTCCTGGGCCGCGTACCAGGCCAGCTGATGGTCCTCGGCATCACCGAGCACGAATTCGGCATCGGCGTCGCCGAGGTCGGCGGCATCGACCACATCGACCGCCTTGGCCACCTCGGGTTCGGCCTCGGCCAAGTCGACGTGCACCGAGGCGATCCGGTCATAGCCGATCGGTCCGGCCAATCGGACCACCGCGTCGTCGAGGTCGGGGCGCAGCTTCGCGCCGGTCACATCAGCGGCGATGACCGCGCGACGATAGACCGGGCTGTGGTAGGTGGTGGCGGGGTCATCGCCGTCGGTGTCCTCGTCGTCGGCCACCTCGGTGGCCTCCTCGCGCTCGGCGGCCAGCAGGCGCAGCGCGGCCCGCGCGGCCTCGGCCATCGCCACCTCGGCCAATTCGTCGTCGTCCCCGGAGGCGTAGGCCTCGCGCAGGGTCGGCGTGACCGCGAAGGCGGTACCGCCGACCGGGCGCAGTTCCCGGTTCGCGACGAGCTCACGCAGCATCGGCACGGTGGCGGGGATATAGACCCGCATGGTGTTCTCAGACGCAGGCACCGAGCATCTCCTCCATGGACTCGTGCACCGACGCGGCCAGCACGCCGATATCGGCCATCGCGTCGCGGTCGGCGTTGAGTCCGTAGAAGACGCGTCCGTCATAGGACGTGATCCCGATGCTCGAGGCCTGGTTGCGCAGCAGCGGCGACACCGGATACATCTCCAGCATCCGCGCGCCGCCGATGTACATCGGGGTCTGCGGACCCGGTGCGTTGGTGATCACCAGATTGAACGTGTGCTCTGCGAACGTACTCGCCGCCCGCACACTCATCGCATGCAGGCTCGCCGGAGCGAAACCGGCCAGGTGCACCAGGGTGCGTGCCCGCACGCCCCGGCGATGCTTGCTATTGGCCTCGGTGGCATGGGAGATGTGCGAAAGGCGCATCACCGGATTCGGTTCGCCGACCGGCAGATCGATCAGGAACGAGGAGACCTCGCTGGCCGGTTTCAGCTGGTCGTCGATGCCTTCGACATAGACCGACATGGGCACAACCGCGCGCAGCACGGTCGATTCGGTGAGCGCCTCACCGCGCGAGAGCAGCCAATTGCGCAGCGCCCCGGTGACGACGGCCAGGATCGTATCGTTGATCGAGCATCCGAACCGCTTGCGGATCTTGCGGTAGTCCTCCAGATCCGTGCGCACCACATCGAAGCGGCGATTGCGCGAGGTTTTGGCGTTGAGCGGGCTGTCCGGTGCGCCGGCGGCGGCCGCGCGCACGGCCGAAACCATCGAATCCACTGCCTTGCCCGCGGCCTCGACCACGGAGAACGCTTGCGCGCTCGCGTCACGGACCACTTCCAGCGCCTCGCGCGGCTGCGCGGCCAGGTGGGCGAGCGCCCCGATCATCAGTTCCATTTCGTTGGGTTCGCGCGGGGCCACCCAGGCGTCGTCGGCGGTACCGCGCGGTGACGCGCTGACATCGAGGATGACGTGCCCGATCTCGAGTGCGGTATCCCCGTCGACGAGCGCCGAATGGGTTTTGGTGAAGATCGCGGACCTGCCCTCCGCCAGGCCTTCGATCAAATACATCTCCCACAGCGGGCGGCTCTGATCGAGCGGTCGCGACGCCAGCCGGGCCACCAGATCGTGCAGCTGGCAGTCGGTGCCCGGAGCGGGCAGTGCGGAGCGGCGGATGTGATAGGTGATATCGAAATGGCTGTCCTCCACCCAGACCGGGCGGCCGAGCGCGAACGGGATTTCGCGCACCTTCCTGCGATAGCGGGGGACCAGGGAAAGCCGGCTCTCCACCAGCTCGACCAGTCCGTCGTAGTCCAGTGCCGTTTCCCCCTGTGCGGAGTCGCTACCTCGGACGATCGCGAGAGAGCCGATATGGATCGGATTGCTGCTCGACTCGAGCCGATAGAACGACGCGTCCTGCGGCGTCAATCTCGTGATCACGCTGCCCGGTGCTCCTTCCGATGTGGCTCCCACCCGAGCCTTCTCACCGCCCATTGTGGTCGCCCACAACGGTTCGTTCTGCCCCCTGTGGCATATCCAGCGATATTCGCGCATCCCTTTACCCACGCCGCGGTTCCGTGGAAGGCTGCGTTGTTCGAGACCGGAGGAACTCGATTCGCTCACATTAATCGGGGTGCCGTATCACGGATGCCTTTTGAGCCGCGCTGCCCCTTGGTGTCGTCACGCGCCGTCGGATAAGGGTCGCCCCTGGTAGACAGGGCTCGTGGCGTCCGGCACGTCGAACGAGTTACATCGTATGACACCGACGCTGAAACAGGTTCTGGTCCATCGGATTCCCACCCGCTCCGACGGGCGCCACGCGGGTACGGTGAAAAGAAACGGCTGCCGCCTCGGCGGTAGCGGCGGATGCGGCGCTATGTCGCTGGTCATGGGCACCTACCATGGGTGCCGCATTACCATGAAGCGTGCTGCGGATTCCGCCATGCTCGGCGGGGGCCATGTGCACACTGCCCGCCCTGGGTGACGGCCGAACATTTGACACACCGACCAGAGGACTGACGAGACCCGTGCCTGCGCTGACACTGACGAGGTTGCTACGGATTGGTGAGGGACGCACGGTCAAGCGGCTCGCCCACCTCGCGGATGAGGTCCTCGCACTCGGTCCCGAGTTCGAGGAGCTCACCGACCACGAGCTGCGCGCCAAGACCGACGAGTTCCGCGACCGCTACGCGGACGGCGAAACGCTGGACGATCTGCTGCTGGAGGCGTTCGCGGTAGCCCGTGAGGCGTCTTGGCGGGTGCTGAACCAGAAGCACTACAAGGTGCAGATCATGGGTGGCGCGGCGCTGCACCTCGGCAATATCGCCGAAATGAAAACCGGTGAGGGCAAGACCCTGACCTGTGTGCTGCCCGCCTACCTCAACGCCATCTCCGGCGACGGCGTGCACGTGGTCACGGTCAACGACTACCTGGCCAAGCGCGATGCCGAGTGGATGGGCCGCGTGCACCGCTTCCTCGGGCTCAGCGTCGGCGTGATCCTGTCCGGTATGACCCCGGCCGAGCGTCGCGAATCCTACAACTCCGACATCACCTACGGCACCAACAACGAATTCGGCTTCGACTACCTGCGCGACAATATGACCCATTCGCTGGACGATCTGGTCCAACGCGGGCACAACTTCGCCGTGGTCGACGAGGTCGACTCCATCCTCATCGACGAGGCCCGCACCCCGCTGATCATTTCGGGTCCGGCCGACGCCTCCTCGAAGTGGTACGCCGAATTCGCCCGCATCGCACCGCTGTTGAAGAAGGATCTGCACTACGAGGTCGACATCAAGAAGCGCACCATCGGTGTGCACGAGGCCGGCGTCGAGTTCGTCGAGGATCAGCTCGGCATCGACAACCTCTACGAGGCGGCCAATTCGCCGCTGGTGAGCTACCTGAACAACGCCATCAAGGCCAAGGAGCTCTACCACCGGGACAAGGACTACATCGTCCGCGACGGCGAGGTCATCATCGTCGACGAATTCACCGGCCGCATCCTGGTCGGGCGCCGCTACAACGAGGGCATGCACCAGGCGATCGAGGCCAAGGAAGGCGTCGAGATCCAGCCGGAGAACCAGACCCTGGCCACGATCACGCTGCAGAACTACTTCCGCCTCTACGACAAGCTCTCCGGTATGACCGGTACCGCCGAGACCGAGGCCGCCGAGCTGCACCAGATCTACAGCCTCGGCGTGGTCCCGATCCCGACGAACAAGCCGATGATCCGCGCCGACCAGTCCGATCTGATCTACAAGACCGAAGAGGCCAAATTCGCGGCCGTGGTCGACGATGTCACCGAACGGCACGAGAAGGGCCAGCCGGTGCTGATCGGTACCACCAGCGTCGAGCGCTCGGAGTACCTGTCCAAGCAGTTCACCAAGCGCGGCATCGCGCACAACGTGCTGAACGCGAAGTTCCACGAGAAGGAAGCCGAGATCATCGCCGAGGCCGGTCGGCCGGGCGCGGTCACGGTCGCGACGAATATGGCCGGTCGTGGTACCGACGTCGTGCTCGGCGGCAACCCGGACATCATCACCGACATCATCCTGCGCAAGGAAGGCCTGGATCCGGTGGAGACGCCGGAGCAGTATCAGGCCGCCTGGCTGCCGACGCTGGAGCGGGTCAAGGAGCAGACCGCCGAGGACGCCGACGCGGTGCGCGACGCCGGTGGTCTGTACGTGCTCGGTACCGAGCGGCACGAATCGCGGCGTATCGATAACCAGCTGCGCGGTCGTTCCGGTCGTCAGGGCGACCCGGGTGAGTCCCGGTTCTACCTGTCGCTGGGTGACGAGTTGATGCGGCGCTTCAACGGCGCCGCGCTCGAGGCCATCATGACCCGGCTCAACCTGCCCGACGATGTGCCGATCGAGGCGAAGATGGTCTCCAAGGCCATCAAGAGCGCGCAGACCCAGGTCGAGCAGCAGAACTTCGAGATCCGCAAGAACGTGCTCAAGTACGACGAGGTGATGAACCAGCAGCGCACCATCATCTACGGCGAGCGCAACCGGATCCTGCGCGGTGAGGATATGGAGGGCCAGGTCCAGGAGATGATCACCGACGTGATCACCGCCTACGTGGACGGCGCCACCGCCGAGGGCTACGTCGAGGACTGGGATCTGGACAAGCTGTGGACCGCGCTGAAGACGCTGTACCCGGTGAGCCTGGACTACAAGGAGCTGACCGGTGAGACCGGTATCGGCGAGGCGGGCGACCTGACCAAAGAGGAACTGATCGAAGCGCTGCTCGATGACGCGCACGACGCCTACGAGAAGCGTGAACAGCAGATCGACGGTCTGGCCGGTGAGGGTTCGATGCGCAATCTCGAACGCCAAGTGCTGCTTTCGGTGCTGGACCGCAAGTGGCGCGAGCACCTGTACGAGATGGATTACCTCAAGGAGGGCATCGGCCTGCGCGCCATGGCGCAGCGCGATCCGCTGGTCGAATACCAGCGCGAGGGCTTCGATATGTTCGCCGCGATGCTCGATGGCCTGAAGGAGGAGTCGGTCGGCTTCCTGTTCAACCTGCAGGTCGAGGTGCAGCAGCCGGAGCCCGAGGGTGTCGCGATCGATCCTGGCCTGCGCTCGCCGGTCGGCACCGCGCCGCGTCCACTGCCGACCGAGCAGGCGCCGGTCGCCAATGGTGCGCCTGCGGCGTTGCGCGCCAAGGGGATCGGCGATTCCCGGGCCAACAATGGCTTCCACTACTCGGGGCCGGACGAGGGCGGCCACGCCGCGGTGCACAGTGACGCCGAGGAGTACGGCGACGGCGGCACCCGCCGTGAGCGCCGCGAGGCGGCCCGCGCGCAGGCCAAGCCGAAGCGGGCACCGAAGTCGCGTCGTCGGCACTGATCGATCCCGAAGGCGCCCATGGACTGTGCAGTCCATGGGCGCCTTCGTCGTCCACGAAGCGGCCACGAAGAGGGATGCGGCGGAGTAGCTTACGAGGCGTGGATCGGGACGCTGTCGAGAAATGGGTCGCTGGTTATGAGCGGGCCTGGCGTGCGCCGGGTACCGCGATGCTCGGGGAGCTGTTCGCCCACGATGTCGAATATCTGGTGTCGCCGTGGGCGGAACCCATTGTCGGTCTCGAACCGCTCGGGGTGTTCTGGGAGGCCGAGCGCAGTGGGCCGGACGAGCCGTTCACAATGGCAGCCGAAGTTGTCGCGGTGCAGGATTCGACCGCCGTGGTGCGAGTCAGCGTGGAGTATCGGTGGGATACGTTGTCGCGCTGGCGGGATCTGTGGGTTTTGCGGTTCGATGCCGACGGCCGGTGCGACCGATTCGAGGAGTGGCCGTTCGCGCCCGAACAGGCCGACGGGCACTAGCTACCAGGATTCATTGGAGTTCAGCGCGGTCAGCAGCAGGCGGATCGCGGCGATGCGGCGTTCCTTGCCGGGCAGGGTGTCCAGCGCGCATTCGGGATCCGCGGGCGGACCGAGGTGGGTGCAGCCGCGGGGACAATCCTCGATGGCGGCGGCCAGATCGGTGAAGGCGGCGATGACGTCGTCGGGCGTGATGTGGGCCAGCCCGAAGGACCGGACGCCGGGCGTATCGATGACCCAGCCGCTCTGTGGGAGCGGTAGGGCGACGGATTGGGTGGAGGTGTGTTTGCCCTTGCCGACGCCGGAGACCTCGCCGACCGCCCGATCCGCATCGGGCACAAGGCGATTCACCAGTGTGGATTTGCCGACGCCGGAGTGGCCGATGAAGGCGGTGAGTCGGTCGGTGAGCAGGTCCAGGACCGGCTCGATGGGGTCGTCGACGCCGCCGTAGATGATGGTGAGGTCGAGATCGTCGAAGGCGGCGGCGAATTCGGATTCGGCGGCCAGATCGTGTTTGGTCAAACACAGAATCGGTTGCAGCCCACCGGCATACGCGGCGACCATGGCGCGCTCGACGAATCCGGTGCGTGGCGGCGGATCGGCAAGGGCGACCACGATGAACAGCTGTTCGGCATTGCCGACGACGATCCGTTCGAAGGGATCGGTGTCATCGGCGGTGCGGCGCAGGACGGTTCGGCGATCCGCGACGCGGACGATGCGGGCGAGGGTATCGGCTTTGCCGGACAGATCGCCGACCACGTCGACCTGATCGCCGACCACGATCGGCGTTCGGCCCAGTTCCCTGGCCCGCATGGCGACGATCAGTTTGTCCGGATCGCCGCCGAGCACGCAACCCCAGCGACCGCGGTCCACCGAAACGACCATGGCCGATTCCGCATCATTGTGCTGCGGACGGGTTTTCGTGCGTGGACGAGACGACTTGCCCGGGCGCACCCGGACATCCGACTCGTCGTAATCGCGTCGTCTCAGCGGGCCGCTCCCTGATCGGTGCGTGTCGGATCGAGCATCCGCTCCCACAGGCCGACGAATCCGGGCAGCGTCTTGGCCGTGGTGCCGATATCCTCGATCGCCACGCCGGGCACCCGGAGTCCGAGAATCGCACCGGCCGTCGCCATTCGGTGGTCGGCGTAGGAATGCCAATTGCCGCCGTGCAGTGGGGCCGGGGTGATCTCGAGTCCGTCCTCGGTCTCGGTGACATTGCCGCCGAGCCGGTTGATCTCGGTGGACAGGGCCGCGAGCCGATCGGTCTCGTGCCCGCGCAGATGTGCGATACCGCGCAGCCAGGACGGCGAATCCGCAAGTGCCGCAAGCGCGGCCACCGTGGGGGTCAACTCGCCGACATCGTGCAGATCGATATCGATACCGGCCAGGCGCTCCGGACCGCGCACGGTCAGCACACCATCGAACCGGGTGACCTCCGCGCCCATGCGCACCAGGATCTCCCGGATCACATCGCCGGGCTGGGTGGTCAGGCGCGGCCAGTGCGGAATGCGGACCTCGCCGCCGGTTATCGCGGCCGCCGCCAGGAAGGGCGTGGCATTGGACAGATCCGGTTCCACATCCCAGTCCACCGCGCGGATCGGGCCGGGGGCGACGGTCCAGGTCTGAGCCTTGCGGCTGTCGGCGGGGGCCTCGACGGCGACCTCGGCGCGGCGCAGCATCTCCACCGTCATCTCGATGTGCGGCATCGAGGGCAGCGCCTTGCCGTTGTGATGCACCACGATGCCCTCGTCGAACCGGGCCGCCGACAGCAGCAATCCGGAGACGAACTGGGACGATCCGGAGGCATCGATGGTGACCGAGCCGCCACACAGCGCACCCTTGCCGTGCACGGTGAACGGCAGTGCGTCGCCGTCGATATCCGCGCCGATCCGGCGCAGCGCCTCCAGGATGGTGCCGAGTGGACGGACCCGAGCCTGCTCGTCACCGTCGAAGGCGACATCGCCGGTGGCCAGGGCCGCGACCGGCGGCAGGAACCGCATGACAGTGCCGGCCAAGCCGCAGTCGACGGCGCCGCCGTGCAGTGCTGCGGGTGTCACGGTGAGCGTTTCGGCGTCACCCTCGATCCGTGCGCCCAATGCGCACAGGGCGCCGATCATGAGTTCGGTATCGCGGCTGCGCAGCGCACCGGAAATGGTCGAGGGGCCCTCGGCGAGTGCGGCGAGGATCAAGGCCCGGTTCGTGATCGATTTCGATCCGGGCAGGGTCACGGTCGCGTGCACGGGGACATCGACATGGGGCGCTGGCCAGAAACTCACCCGTCCATCTTCACCCATCGGGTCACCGGACACACGGGCTGGGCTGTGTTTGATCTGCCCTGTGTTTTGGCCGCGCGGGCGCGGCGGGTTCGCGGCCCCCTGGTGTCTCGCGTCCGAGCCGTCGAGACTCGCGACTTCGTCGCATGCGCTTCGACGGCTCGGACGCGAGACGGGCCGCGAACGGTCGCTCGTAAGACTCGCTCCGTCGTGGTCGAAGGGCTCGCCTCGAAAGACGAGCCCAACGGGTGTGGCGGCTACTTGTGGCGTCCGTGCAGGATCGGGACCAGTCGGCGCAGCAGCTTCATGGTGGACTGGGTCCGCGAGTAGCTGAGCAGCGCCATGCCGGGAATCGCGAAGCGCTGCACCGCGATCGAATGCGGCCGGGAGAATTCGCGCAGGCCGGGCTCGCCGTGGATGCGCCCGATTCCGGAATCGCCGACACCGCCGAAGGGCAGGCCAGCGATGGCGGCGAAGCCGAGCACCGAGTTCACCGAGGTCGCGCCGACGCGCAGCCGACGGGCGATCTCCAGGCCGTTCTTCTTCGAGTAGACCGCCGAGGCGAGGCCGTACTTGGACTTGTTCGCGAGCTCGACCGCCTCGTCGACATTGTTCACCGTCCGAATGGTGACGGTCGGGCCGAACGTCTCCTCGGCAACGGCCTCGGAGTTCTCGTCGACATCGACCAGCACGACCGGCTCGATGAACGGCCCCTTGACCGACTCCGGCCCGCCGAGCACCGCGGTGCCGCCGTTCTTCAGCGCGTCATCGATATGGCGGCGCACGATATCGATCTGGCTGGGCATGGTCATCGGACCGTAGGCCGCATCGGCGCCCGAGCCGGGCTTGATGTCCTTCAGGATGCGCTTGACCTCGGCGACGAAGTCGTCGCGCACCGAGCGGTCTACATAGACCCGTTCCACACCGGCGCAGGTCTGGCCGCTATTGGCGGTGGCGCCCCAGGCGACCGCATCGGCCGCGGCCTTGATATCGGCATCGCTCGCGACGATCACCGCATCCTTACCACCGCATTCCAGCAGTACCGGAGTCAGCGATTCGGCCGCGGCGGCCATGATCTTCTTGCCGGTCGCCGTGGAGCCGGTGAACGCGATCTTGTCCACCCCGGCCTGGACCAGCGCGGCGCCGGTCGCGCCGTAACCATTGACGGTCTCGAAGACGCCTTCGGGCAGCTCCGGATTGGCCTTCTTGAACGCGTCGGAGAGGAAATTGCCGATGCCGGTGGAGAATTCGCTCGGCTTGAAGACCACGGTATTGCCCGCGGCCAAGGCGTAGGCGATGGAGCCGTTCGGGGTGTAGACCGGGTAGTTCCACGGGCCGATCACGCCGATGACACCGAGCGGACGCTGCTCCAATCGCGCGGAGAAGTTCGCCATGAACGCGCCGGGTGCGATCTTCTTCGGCGACAGGACCTTCTTGGCATTCTTGGCCGCCCAGGCGATGTGCTCGAGTGCGAGCATCAACTCCAGGAACGCGTCGTCGAGCGGTTTGCCGTTCTCCTTGTGGATGAGCGCGGTGAACGCCTCGGAGTCCGCGACCAGCTGGCTCGACCAGCGCAGCAGATGTTTGCGCCGCTCGTCGAAGCTCAGGCCGCCCCAGGTGACGGCGGCGGTACGGGCCTTGGCGACGGCGGCGCGCACCGCATCCGCATCGGCGATGGTATGGGTGGCAATGACCTCTCCGGTGGCCGGATCGACCGATTTCAACGCCGTCTCCGGTGCCGTTGGGGTGGTCTCGATGGTTGTCACGGTGGGTCTCTCCTCTTGCCGAGATAAGTTAACGGCCATTCTCTGACATGATGCTATGTCAGAACTCTCACCAGGTCACCCCTACCGTCAATTCTTCCCGAGTCTGTCGGCGCCGCGTGCAAGTATCGAGATATGTGCGGCAGATATGCGACAACTACCGATCCCGGTCGGCTCGCCGCCGAACTGGACGCCATCGACGAGACGCCGACCGATAGCGGCGGCAGTCCCAACTACAACGTCGCACCGACCACCCAGGTGCTGACCGTGGTCGAGCGGCATGAACACGACCACCCCGACGACGACCCCAAGCTACGCATCCGGCGGATGCGCTGGGGCCTGATCCCGGTCTGGACCAAGGCCGCCGAACCGGGCGTACCGGTCAAGGGCAAACCGCTGTTCAATGCCCGTGCGGATAAGGCCGCGACCACGCCGTCGTTTCGCGACGCGGTGAAGTATCGCCGCTGCCTGGTCCCGATGGACGGCTGGTACGAGTGGTTGGTCGAACCGGATGCCGGGGCCAAGGGCAAGGTCGCCAAACATCCGTACTTCATGTCGAATGCCGATGGGTCGCGGCTGTATATGGCCGGGTTGTGGTCGGTGTGGCGGGACCGTTCGCAGGGGGCGAGCGAACCCCTGCTGTCGTGCACCATCCTGACCACCGACGCCGTCGGCGAGCTGACCCGCATTCACGATCGGATGCCGCTGCCCATGCCGCAGCAGCATTGGGCGGCCTGGCTGGATCCGGATCATCCCGCACCGGCCACGCTGCTCGAGACGCCGAGCGTCGAATCGGTGGCGGGCATTGTGGCGCGTCCGGTATCGACACTGGTCAACAGCGTGCGCAATAACGGTCCGGAACTGTTGGCGCCGTTGGACACTCGGGCCGGTACGGAAAAGGCCGGGCAGATCAGCTTGCTGTGATCGCCCGGCCCGCCGTGGGATATCTCAGAGTTGGCACTTCACGCTGGGTGTCGCGATATTCAGCGCGCATTTGGCAATGCTGGCGGCCAGGTCGATGACCTTGCTGGTGACGCCGCCGCCCAACTTCTCGGCCTTTTCGGCCTTTTCATCCTTCTTCGGGGCGCCGTTGCGCTTCGGCGCATCGTCGCTGACCTGTCCGTCGAACGGGAAGCCGCCGACCTCCGTCGCCAGCGGGCCGCCCGGTGTGGCGGTGGCAGTCGGTGCGAGCAGCAGCAGAGCTCCGAACGCAACGATGATCATGGTGCGCAAGCGCTGACAGGCGGACATTTCGCATCACATCCTCGAGTCGGACGATCATGGCCCGTTCAGTAACGCACAAATGTTGCTGGCTTGGTGCGGATTTATACGGATGTGACTGGTGCGGTTACCGCATCGGTGAGTCGGACCAGGTCCGCGGGCGCAAGTTCGATCTCCAGACCGCGCCGTCCCGCACTGCAAAGCATGCGGTCCCAGGTCAATGCCGAGGCATCGACCACGGTGGGCAGCAGCTTGCGCTGGCCGAGTGGGGAGATGCCACCGAGTACGTAACCGGTGATTCGCTCGGCCTTCGCCTTATCCGCCATGGCCGCCTTGGGCGCGCCGAGTGCCGCGGCGGCGGCCTTGAGCGACAAGGTATTCGGCACGGGCAGTACCGCGACCGCCAGCGCGCCGGTCGACAATTCGATCACCAGCGTCTTGAAAATCTGCGCCGCCGTGACCCCCACCTCCGCGGCGAGTGCGTCGACCGCCTCGGTGCCGTAGGAGTCGGCGCGTGGATCGTGCTTGTACGCGTGCACACGATGGGCCACACCGGCCTTGGCCAGGGTGCGGATCGCCGGGGTCGAGGCTCCTGCCATGCCGGTCACCCTAATGGCGCTCGGCAAGGTGTTTTCGGCGCGGGGAGTTCGCTCTGGGAACACAGTCGGGCGCGGACATGTTGCATGCGATACGAAAGCCGCACGGCGGCCGTAGGACGTGAAGGAGAGGTCGGTGCCCGTTCTGCTCGACGAACGCCCGTTGACATCGCCGTCTGATGTGCGATTCCCACTGGATCTGGCCACGCCTGTAGATTTGGCAGGTACGGCGATCGAAGGGATTGGTGTGACGAGCGACGATGACGTGGTGACCGACGGTGCGGTCGGCGCCGCGGTCGACGATGCCGAGCTGGTGCAGCGGTTCGAGCGCGATGCGCTCCCGTTGCTCGACCAGCTCTACGGTGCCGCGCTGCGCATGACCCGGAATCCGGCCGATGCCGAGGATTTGGTGCAGGAGACCTACGTCAAGGCGTTCCAGGGCTTCAAATCCTTCAAGGAGGGCACCAATCTGCGTGCCTGGCTCTACCGGATCCTGACCAATACCTACATCAACTCCTACCGCAAGAAGCAGCGTCAGCCCGCGCAGTATCCGACCGACGAGATCACCGACTGGCAGCTCGCCGCCACCGCCGAGCACACCTCGACCGGCCTGCGTTCGGCCGAGGTCGAGGCGCTGGACGCGCTGCCGGACGACGACATCAAGGCCGCACTGCAGGAGCTGCCGGAGGAATTCCGGATGGCGGTGTACTACGCGGACGTCGAGGGTTTCCCATATAAGGAAATCGCCGACATCATGGGCACCCCCATCGGTACGGTGATGTCCCGGCTGCATCGCGGCCGCAAGCAGCTCAAAGGATTGCTCGCCGATGTGGCGCGCGAACGTGGATTCAACCGCAACGGCGCGGAACGCCAGGAGGTCAAGCAGTGAGTATCGAGCGTGACCCCGATATGGACTTGGACTGCACGGCTGTGCTCGCCGACGTCTGGCTCATGCTCGACGGTGAATGTGACGATGCCACCCGGGCCCGGCTACAGCACCACATGGATCACTGCTCGCCGTGCATCGAGGCCTACGGCATCGAGGAGAAGATCAAAAGCCTGCTGAGTCGCAAGTGCGGCGGCGATCGGGCACCGGATTCGCTGCGCGATCGGCTGACCCTGGAGCTGCGCCGATCCGTCACGGTCACGCGGGTCGAGACCACCGAGTAGTCCCTAAGACAGAAAAAACACCGAGTGCCTTGCGAAAGATCTTGGCCCTCGGTGTTTTTCGTCTGTTACGGCTCAGGCGTTAGGACGCTTGCCGTGGTTGGCCGCGCTTCCCTTGCGGCTGCGCTTCTTACGACCACGCTTACCCATAGGTAGTCTCCCTTCTGATCGAAGGTCATTGTTTCATGTGTGGTTGGCTGTAGCTTCAGCGGATACGGGCGAACGAGTGGATGGGTGTCATGGCGGAGGAAGTGCTCTCGGAGCTGGTGTCGGTCGTGCAGCAGGTTGTCGTTGCCGAGGGCGACGAGGTGCACGAGGGTGACACCCTGGTGATCCTCGAGTCGATGAAGATGGAGATCCCGGTGCTCGCCGAGAGCGGTGGCACGGTGACCTCGATCGGCGTCAAAGAGGGCGATGCGATCAAGGCCGGGCACCTGATCGCAGTCATCTCTTAACTTCTGAAGCGGGTAGATCGAAAATGGCGACACTGAGTGAGCTGCTGGCCGAACACACCGACCTACCCGGCGTCGCCGTGGACCATTTGCAGCGGGTGGTCGGCGACTGGCAGCTGCTGGCCGATCTGTCCTTCGCGGATCTGCTGCTGTGGGTCGGTGCCGGACCGATCGTCGACGGCGCCGATATCGTCTGCGTCGCACAGTGCCGCCCGACCACCGCGCCCACCGTCCATCCGGAGGATCGGGTCGGCGGAACGGCCTTGCGGACCGATCATCCGCAGGTCTTCGACGCGCTGGTGACCGGCAAGATCGTGCGCGCGGACAGCGATATCGAGGCCGAGGGTGTCTACCATCCGCATCCGGTGCACGCGATTCGCGAGGCCATTCCGGTGCGCTGCGGCGACGATGTCATCGCGGTGCTCAGCCGCGATACCGATCTGCAGCGCTCACGCGTGCGCAGCACACTGGAGATCGCCTATGTCGCCTGCGCCGACGATCTGTGCCAGATGATCGCCGACGGCACCTTCCCGACCACCGAGGACCGCGCAGCGACGCACTCGAGTCCGCGCGCGGGCGACGGCTTCATCCGCCTCGATACCGAGGGCATCGTCGTCTACGCCAGTCCGAACGCACTGTCGGCGTATCACCGGATGGGGTTGCAGGCGGATCTGGCCGGTCAGGATCTGGCCGTCACCACCCGATCGCTGATCACCGATCCATTCGACGCCCAAGAAGTCGTCGGTGATATCCAGGCCGCCCTGGCTGGCCGGACCGGGCGCCGCATGGAGGTCGAAGCGCGCGGCGCCACCGTGCTGCTGCGCACCCTGGTGCTGCGCCCGCACGGTGAACTGGCCGGGGCCGCGGTGCTGGTCCGCGACGTCACCGAGGTCAAGCGCCGTGACCGCGCGCTGCTCAGTAAGGATGCGACCATTCGGGAGATCCACCACCGGGTGAAGAACAATCTGCAGACCGTCGCCGCGCTGCTGCGGTTGCAGGCGCGCCGAACCGAGAACGAAGAGGCGCAGGTCGCGCTGACCGAATCGGTGCGCCGGGTGACCTCCATCGCATCGGTGCACGAAATGCTGTCCATGTCGGTGGACGAAGAGGTCGATCTCGACGAGGTGGTGGACCGGCTGCTGCCGATCATGGCCGATGTCGCGACCGTGCACACCGCGAGAATCAAAGTGCGCCGGGCGGGTTCGCTCGGCGTGTTCTCCGCCGAACGCGCGACGCCGCTGGTGATGGTGCTGACCGAACTGGTGCAGAACGCCATCGAGCACGCCTTCGATTCCGGCGAAAACGGCACGGTGACAATCCGTTCCGAGCGTTCCGCACGCTGGCTCGACGTGATCATCAGCGATGACGGCCGCGGCTTACCGCCGGGTTTCAGCCTGGAATCCTCCGACCGGCTCGGTCTGCAGATCGTGCGCACCCTGGTCACCGCCGAACTCGGCGGCTCCATCGGCCTGCACCCCGGCGCCGACATCGGCACCGACGCGGTGCTGCGCGTCCCATTGGGCCGCCGCTCCGGGCGCTAGTCGAATTCGCCTGGCAAGCAACAAGTCTCAGCTTCCACGCAGATCTGACCACAACGGAGCGAGTCTTACGAGCGACGTTCGCGGCCCGTCTCGTGGCCGAGTCGTCGAAGCGCATGCGCCGCAGGCGGCGAGTCTCGGCCACTCGGACGCGAGACATCCAGGGGCCGCGAACACGCGGCGCCGCAGGCGCCGCAATCAGATAGAGCACAAAATAGCCCGGCACCTGAGTGCCGGGCTTGACTGCGTTACCGGGCCGGGCTGATAGGTCCGGTAACGCTGGTCGTCCTACTAGACGACGGTGCGGGTGCGCGTGCGGGCGTTGCGCCGTTTGAGCGCCCGACGCTCGTCCTCGCTCATACCACCCCACACGCCGGCGTCCTGCCCGGACTTCAGGGCCCAGGACAGGCAGTCAGCGGTAACGGGGCAGCGAGCGCAGACCAGCTTGGCATCGGCAATCTGCGCGAGCGCCGGACCACTGTTACCCACCGGGAAGAACAGCTCGGGGTCCTCATCGCGACAGATGGCCTTGTGGCGCCAGTCCATTCCTCTGCTCCTTTGCTGGGCGCCGCAAAGGGCGCCTACGGTTTGTGGATCGTTCACTTGTGCGACTCGAATGTTTCCGCACGGTTGCTTGTGAATGCTTTCACGAACACCGTAGATGTCAATAGGTATCCGGTGCACCGTGGGGAAGCTCACGCTCTCAAGGAACCCCTTGGGGAACCTGCCCGGTCCTTTGTACTCGCTCTACCCGGTTTTCGCAGCACAACACCGAGTTTTTTCGCGCGTTTCGTGCTCATTTCGGGCGGGGAGCGACGACCTCGAGCACATCCGGCACGGCTGTGAAATCCACCATGTTGCGTTTTCCGATGAAATCGCCATCGATTTGCAGACCGATGGGCTCGCTGGCCTCGATATGCACGGACGGCACATCGTCCTCGCGAAATAGGTTGCGGGACTTGGGATTTCCATTGGCAGCGAGGAGCTGCCTGGCGAGCAGCAGGGTGGATACCACCGACATCGACCGCACGGCAAACACACCGAGGCCGGTCTCGAAGGCCGTTCCCGGGTTGGTGTGCACCGGCGTGGCGTTCAGGTAGGTCCACGGGCTGGCGTTCGTTACGAAGGCGTAATGGACCTCACTGACGGGCTCGAAGCCCGGGATCTCGATCCGGACGCTCGGCTCCTTGCGCTTCGACTTGAAGAACTGTCGGACAGTTGTGCGCAGGTAGCGACCGGGGGTGGCGGCATGGCCGTTGGCGCGGCTGTTGTCGATGGCCTCACACACATCGGCGTCCAGGCCGACGCCCGCACTGAAGCCGAACCAGCGATCATCGGCGAGGCCGAGGCCGATTTTGCGGTCGTGCTCGAGGGTGAGCAAATCGATGAGCTGATTGGTAGCGGTCACCGGATCCGGGGAGATGCCGAGGGCGCGTGCGAACACATTCGCCGATCCGCCCGGGATCACGCCGAGGCGTGGCAGCCAGGCCTGTCCGTCGTCGACCTGCGGCAGCGGCAGATAGCCGTTGATGGTCTCGTTGACCGTCCCATCGCCGCCGTGCACCACGATCAGATCCATCTCGTTGGTAGCTGCCCACTGCGCCAATTCCGCCGCGTGGCCGCGGTGCTGGGTATGCGCGACGGTCAGCTGAGTCCGGCTCTCCAACGCGTGCGCCAGCAGGTCCCGCGTCGCCGGCGTCGTCGAGGTGGCATTCGGGTTCACGATCAGCAACGTCCGCACCTTCGGCAGCCTAATCGGCGCACGGCCCGGTCCGAAAAGCCGCCGAGTGCGTTCTAGGCTTGGCCCCGTGGCGGACAGCGGTAAAGACGAGGTTTCGGCGGGTGTGCCCGCGACGGTGCGCGGTGCGGGCGGGTTGGTCGCGCTGGAGGGTGCGGTGGCCGTGGTCGTGGCGATCGTGTTGATCGTGCGCGGCCTGCTCGGCCACGATCAGAGTGCCGCGAGCGGATACGGCACGGCCGCGTGGTTCGGCATTCTCGGTGCCGCGGTGCTGGCGGCCGGGATCGGACTTCTTCTCGGGCACCGATGGGGTCGGGCCATCGCCGTGATCGCACAGGTGCTGCTGCTTCCGGTGACCTGGTCGCTGCTGACCGATTCGCATCAGCCGGTGCTCGGCGCGCTGCTCGGCATTGTCGTGGTGGGTGCACTGGTGCTGCTGTTCGCGCCCGCGTCGAATCGCTGGATGGCCGAGGTCTACGGGATCGAACCGGAGTCGAAGTAGCCGGGATCAGCCGGTGGCGGCCCGTAGTGCCTGACGGCACAGGTGATCGGCCTGCCGGGTGGTTTCCGGCTGACGGTAGCGCGGGGTGAGCGCGAGCACCTGGCTGCATGCGGTATCCAGGTCGATGAGGTGGCCGACCGAGACGAAGACCGGTTTGACGCCGCGACGGGTGCGCAACGCGCGCCCAACGACTTCCCCGTCCATCGTGATATCGCTGACCGCGCCGCGTTCCGGACCGGGCTGCGCGTAGTCTCCCCACGGCGTCTTGGCTACGCCGATTGTCGGTGTGCCCGTGTGGATTCCGACGTGGCAGGCCAAGCCGAAGCGGCGCGGATGCGCGAGCCCCTGTCCATCACAGATCAGCAGATCCGGTGTGGTATCGAGTTTTTCGAGGGCGGCGAGGGTGATCGGCAGTTCACGGAAGGACAGTAGGCCCGGCACATAGGGGAAGGTGACCGTGCCATGCGCTACCACGGTAGCGACGGAATCCAGTGTGGCACTGTCCAATACGACGACGGCTGCGGCGGCGATCCCGATTTCGTCGTCGTAGGCGGAGTCGACTCCGGCGATGGTGCGGAATTGCGGCGGGCGTGGATCGGCCGCGATCACCAATGGCCGCAACGCATCCTGGATGGCCATGGCCTCGTCCGCGGTGGTTGGCCAATCGTAGGGTGCGGTAACCCTCACTGGTTCACCAGGCTTCGGCGGCGAGCTTATCGATGGCCGCGCCGGTGAGCCGGTAGCCGACCCACTGATCCTGTCGTTTGGCGTCGATGGATTTGTAGAACTCGATGGCGGGCGTGTTCCAGGTGAGTACGGCCCAGTCGACCCGGCTGTAGCCATTGGCGGCCGCCTCCTCGGCGAGGGCGGCGAGCAGCGCCTTGCCGTAACCCTTGCCGCGGGTCTCCGGTTTGACGTACAGGTCCTCCAAGTAGATGCCGTGTACGCCGGTCCAGGTGGAGTAGTTCAGGAACCAGATCGCACAGCCGACCACACCGGTCTCGTCCTCGACGACATGGGCGAAAACCGCGGGCGACGGCCCGAACAGCGCGACGTCCAACTGCTCGACGGTGAGCGTGCACTCCGCGCGGGACTTCTCGTACTCGGCGAGATCTTCGACCAGACCGACCATGGCGGGTACATCGGCGGGGGTGGCGCGGCGGATCTGGCCAGATCGAGTCATAGTGCGGCTCCATGGTTTGCGGGAACTAGGTTGTGCGCCAGGATGGTTCGGTCGTCGTGTTCGTAACCGAGCACGGTGATCGCGGCGGTAGACATCGCGAAGCGCCGCCCCTCCCGGATATCGAGTTCGGCCCAGCGGGCGATCAGTGCCCGGGAGAAATGACCGTGGCCGACCAGCACGATATCCCGATCCGGCAGTACGGGTTCCACCGATGCCAGCACCCGATCGGCGCGTTCGCTGACCTGTGCGGCCGTTTCGCCGCCCGGTACGACTCCGGTCCAGATGGTCCACCCGGGATCGTGCTCGCGGATCTCGACGGAGGTCTTGCCCTCGTAATCGCCGTAATCCCATTCGGCCAGATCGTCATCGACGACGGCTGTGTTGTTTCGAGCGACCTGCAAGCCGTCGCTAGCGGCGGTGAGCCCCGCGAGTGCCGCCGTTCGGACAGCGCGTTGACGCGGGCTGGTGAGCACCAGCGGGTCACGCATCTTCAGCTCGTCGAGCAGTCCGCCCGCGGCGCGGGCCTGTTCCTCACCGCGCTCGGTGAGCGGCAGATCGGTGCGGCCGGTATGGCGCCGCTGGCTGGACCAGGTGGTTTCGCCGTGTCGGAGCAGGACCAAGCGGGCATCGTCACGTGCGGACATGACTTCCATCATGGAGCACGGGTCCGACATCGCCAGGGCCGGGCAGCGCTAGCCGAGCGCGAAAATCTCGGCGCCGCGCTTTTCCAGCACGGTGGTGCCGAGGACGGCGAGTGAGATGGGGGAGCCGTCGTAGTCGGGGCGGGCCACCGGAATGCGCGACACTTCGGTGCCCGAGGTGGGATCGAGGACCGCGATGGCGCCCTCGACCGGTACGAGTAGTCGGCCAGCCATGAAGACGGGGCTGCCGAGTGCGCCGGGAGCCGCCCAGATCGGATCGAAAGTGCCCGCGTTCAAGGCGATCAGGCTGTTGCCGGTGAACACCAGGAACAGCGAACTGATCCGAGTGGTCGTCGTCTTATCGCTCAGCGGTGCGGAAAGTTGGTGCACCATAAGCGCATTCCCGGTGCCGTCGAAGACCTCCAGCCGCGGCGATATCGCCTCGGCGGTCGCGGTCGATGGCGAACCGGGCAGGTACAGCACGATTCTGTTGTCGGACACCGCGATTACCCGCCCGTCGGGGGAGTCCGCGCCGGATCCGTTGAGTACATGCGAGCCGTACTCCTCGGGCACCGTATTGTCCTTCGGCGCCGGATTGAGCACGGTCAGCCGGTTGGTCGGATCTTCGGGGCAGCGTTCGAGGACGGCGAGCCGGGTGGAGCTCGAACTCGACGAGATCAGCTTGCAACCCTTGCGCGGCTGGGTTTTCACGTTCACCGGTGCGTCGACGTAGCCGTATTCGAGGGTGCGCACCAGATCCGAGCGCCACATCTCCAGCCGGCGCGGGCCCTGGGCCAGCACATAGGTGCCGTCGACCGATAGCTGCACGGCCGGATCCATATAGCTGCTGCGCGCGGTCCGGCGCGAACCGTCCTCACCGGCGAGCAGCGTGGCCTGGCTGCAGCCGCGCTGATCCTTGTACACCGCGATCACCGTGCCGAACTGCGACTCCACGCCGCACAGGGGTAGGTCGCGCCGGTAATGCCACACTTGCGCACCGGTGCGCGGATCGTGTCCGGTGACCGTGCCGTCCGCGCCCGTGACGACCGTGCCAGCGGCCACCAGCGCCCGGTTCGGGGCCGGGTCGGGCGCATGCCACAGCTCGTGCAGACTGGTCGGAACCTGATCGGCCGCCGCCGGA
The DNA here is from genome assembly GCF_050955845.1 of Nocardia sp. CA-135398. Classification (NCBI taxonomy): domain Bacteria; kingdom Bacillati; phylum Actinomycetota; class Actinomycetes; order Mycobacteriales; family Nocardiaceae; genus Nocardia; species Nocardia sp. CA-135398. The sequence continues at coordinate 1,779,974 of NZ_CP192084.1, forward strand.
GTGGAAACCGGATGTTCCGCCGTCACCGATTCGGTGCCCCTGGCATCACTGCGCGCCCACACCACCACGGCCGCGATCACCACGACCACGGCGATCGCGACTGCGGAGATGATGTCGGCGCGCGTTCGCCGCTCGGGTGCGAGCACGTTTGCGAGACTACAACGTATCGCCGGGCCGATGCGATCGGTCTCACTGTGGATACCCGCCGAGGGTTGCTGGCCGACGATGCGGTCAACGGCGCTTACCTGCCGATATTTCCGCGTCCGCCGACCTGTTGTGGCTCGGCTGTGAAACATGCATCGGTCGTTGTGATGATGCGGAATCGCCGTGCACCACGAATGCCCTACCGATCGCCACGCCGGCACGGGCCCGGCACCCGCGAACCACTCGCGACGAGCCGGACCGTCGGCATCGGCCGCAGGCTCCGCGATGATCTCGGCCGACAGCGACGCATCCGCGTGGACGCGGTGGAGACGACACAGGCGCGCCTGTCCATGACAGACGCGCCTGCATATCGACTATGCCGAGGCGGTCACCGTTTCGGGAGCGGCTTCCGCGGCCGCATCGCCAGCGGGCTTGCGCCGACGGCGTCGACGGCGCGCGGGCTGTTCGGTGGTTTCGGCGTCATCGGCATCGCCGTCCGAATCCGACTCGGCGGTTACGCTGGTTCCGTTCTCTCCGTTGTCATTCGACTCGGTGCCGTTCTCCGTGCCGTTCTCGGCGGCATCGCCGGACCTGCGCCGACGGCGGCGACGACGTGCGGGCTTATCCGCCGTCTCGTCCTCGGTCGCATCGTCGAGTGCGGTTGCGGCGTCAGCGGTTTCGGCCTCGTCGGTCTCGATGACGTTGGCTTCACCGTCGATCGGCTGACCCGCGCGGGTGCGGCGACGATTGCGCTTGCGCGGCGCGCGGGCTGGCCGCTCGACCACCTCCGCTTCCTCATCGCGCACCGGCTTCGGCTTGCGGATCGTGCCGCTGACACCCTCCGGAATGCCGAGATCGGAGAACAGATGCGGGGAGCTCGAATACGTTTCGACCGGATCCGGGATGCCGAGGCCGAGGGCAGTGTCGATGGCGGCCCAGCGGTTCAGTTCATCCCAGTCGATCAGCGTCACCGCGACACCGGTGCGTCCGGCCCGGCCGGTCCGCCCGATCCGGTGCACGTAGGTCTTCTCGTCCTCCGGGCACTGGTAGTTGATGACGTGGGTGACATCGTCGATATCGATGCCGCGCGCCGCCACATCGGTCGCGACCAGCACATTGATGGTGCCCTTGCGGAACTTGCCGAGCGCCTTCTCCCGAGCGATCTGTCCGAGGTCGCCGTGCACGGCGCCGACGGCGAAGCCGCGGTCGGCCAGATCGTCGGCGACCTTCTGCGCGGTGCGCTTGGTCCGGGTGAAGATCATGGTCGCGCCGCGGTTCTCGGCCTGCAGCACCTTGGCGACCAGCTCGCTCTTGTCCATTGCGTGCGCACGGTAGACGAACTGCGCCGTGCGATCGTGCACGGCGGAGTCGTGCGGTTCTTCGGCGCGGATATGCGTCGGCCTGGTCAGGAAGGTGCGGGCCAGGGTGATGATCGGGCCGGGCATGGTGGCCGAGAACAGCATGGTCTGACGCTGCGCCGGAACCATGCCGAGAATGCGTTCGATATCGGGTAGGAAGCCCAGATCCAGCATTTCGTCGGCCTCGTCCAGGACGAGCACGCCGATCTTGCCGAGAATCAGATGGCCCTGATCGGCCAGATCCATGAGTCGGCCGGGGGTGCCGACGACGACGTCCACGCCGGAGCGCAGCGCGGCGATCTGGGACTCGTACGGGCGACCGCCGTAGATCGAGAGCACCCGCAGCTGACCCTGGTGGTTGCGCAGGTACTTGCTCGCGTTCTCCAGATCCTGGGTGACCTGGATGCAGAGTTCGCGCGTCGGCACGATGATCAGTGCCCGCGGGGTGCCGTCCAGCGGGGTCGTCCCGGTGTCAGCGGTGGCGATCCGGTGCAGCAGCGGCACACCGAATCCGAAGGTCTTACCCATGCCCGTGCGGGCCTGACCGATCAGATCTTCACCGGCGAGAGCCAGCGGCAGGGTCAGTTCCTGAATTGCGAAGGTGCGCTCGATTCCGATCTCGCCGAGCGCCCGCACGATTTCATCGCGAACCCCCAATTCGGAGAATGTCGGAGCGGTGTGCGTTTCGTCCAGTTCGGCGGTCAGTAGCGTATCCGCCAGACCAGGTTCCTGTTCGACAGTGATCTTGCTCAGGTTCGTGCCTTTCCTCGTTATCGCGTCACACGCGCACGAGGTGTGGGGCGGACCGGCCGGCCCGCGACAACCACATATCCGCCTGTGATACTCACCTCGGCCACTGCCCTGACGTCTGCGGGAGCTCGTCGTTTTCGGCGGCTGACCTCGGCAGATATCGGCGCGGCGCAAGGGTGATGCGGATCTGGTGCGCGCACATATTCCCGGACTTCGAAAACCTCGTCGGTGACACTCGGGCGACCGTACGATCCGGCGACTCGACGGACGAAAATTTCCGTTGTCCGCAGAGATTGTAGCGTGATAATGTGCATGGCTCGAATTCGGCGTAGCAACTGCTTGCGAGTCGCTCGAAACGGTCGGCTGCGGTAATTCCGTACGAAATGCGCGGTTTCCCTGCGGTGACCGTCGACGTACGCTGCGCCACATGGCAATTCATCCGGCGCGTCGAATCTGGCGCACTCTCGAACCCATCCACGATGTCGTGTATTTCGGCGCGGACGTCAAGCAGGCCGGAGTCACCCTCGGACTGCGCGGTTTCTGGCAGACCTACTTCGCGTTCCGGGCCGCGCCGCTCGGTGCGGTCGGCGCGGGCACCGTGCTGGCGACCTTCGCCGGATTTCACCCGGACACGGTGGCCAAGGCCGTGCCGGATGCGTGGGCCCGAACGACGCCGGAGGCATGTCTGCGGGCCCGGCTCGACTTTTCGGTCGGATTGTTGCGCGGGATGGGAGCCGGTGACGCCGATTGCGCCCGTGCCGTCGAATTGCTCGAACCGGTGGTGCGCACGGCCGATCCGACCGGGCGTCCGTTGTACGCGGCGAATGCGGAATTGCCGCTGTCCGACGATCCGGTGGCAGCGTTGTGGCAGCTCACCACCACGCTGCGGGAACATCGCGGCGACGGCCATGTGGCGGCCCTGGTCGCCCATGGCCTGTCCGGATCGCAGGCGCTGGTGCTGCAGGTCGCGGCCGGTAAGGCGCCCGAATCGGTGATGCGGCCCGCGCGCGGCTGGTCGGAGCGGGAATGGGCCGATATCGCCGACGAGTTGCGTGCCGGGGGTTTGATCGCGGGGGAGCCGATCAGTCCGGAGTTGACCGGCTCGGGCGCCGAATTGCTCGAACGCGTGGAGGCCGATACCGACGCGGCGGCCTGGAACGGCGCATTGGCGGCGTTGTCGCAGGACGCCGTCGCGGAGTTGACCTACCTGCTCGATCCGTTGGCCAAGCGCGTTCAGGAGAGCGTGGTGCCGCCGCTCAATCCGATCGGCATGACTCGGGACTGAGCGGTGCACGGTTGCTCACAAATCGGAGTGCCTGTTACCGCCGGTAACGGGATATGAGACATTTGACAGGTGAGTTTCACCGACACCGTCACCATCGCGGCGCGCAATGCCTGGGCGCTGACCTTCGGCCAAGGCGTCGAGGCACCGGATCCCGCACCGTCGACGGTGCTGTCGGACGAACCGCATCGACAGTTGCGCCGCTTCGAGGATACCGGATCTGCCACGGCCGCAATGGATTCGGCGGTGCTGCTGGTGCCGCCGCTGGCCGCGCCGGCGAGCTGCTTCGATCTGCGTCCGGATCAGAGCCTGGCCCGATTCCTGCTGGAGACGGGTCGGGCGCCCTATGTCGTCGACTACGGCGAGATCACCTTCGCCGATCGGCGGATGGGCTTCGAGACCTGGATCGATGACATCCTGCCCGAGGCGATCCTGCGCACCTCCGCCGATCGCGATGGCCGTCCGGTCGATCTGGTCGGCTGGTCGATCGGCGGCACCCTGGCGCTGCTGACCGCGGCCGCGCACCCCGAACTGCCCATCCGCTCCATCACAGCGGTCGGCTCGCCGCTCGACTACGACAAGATGACCGGCATCCCGCAGGTTCGCGCGGTGGCCAAGCTGACGGGCGGCATCGCCACCTCGGCGGCGGTGCGCGCGGCGGGCGGCATTCCGGCCACGCTGACCCGCATCGCCTACAAGGTCACCGCATGGGACCGCGAACTCACCCGGCCCTGGTTCGTGGTGAGCAATATCGCGCGCACCGAAACCCTGGCCAAGATGGAGTCCATCGACCGCTTCATGTCCGAGATGCCGGGCTATCCCGGGCGCTTCTACGGTCAGCTGTGGGGCCGCCTGATCCTGAACAACGACATCGGTCGCGGTGTGGTGAAGCTCGGCAAGCGTCGCATCCGATTGGCCGACGTGACCGCGCCCGTGCTGCTGGTCGGCGGACCCGCCGATGTCATCACTCCCGCCGCAGCGGTGGCGGCCGGGCAGCGCATCCTCACCGGCGCGCAGTCCGTGCGCTACGAAACCGCACCCGGCAGTCATCTCGGCATCCTCACCGCCGAAACCGCGCGCGACACCACATGGACCTATCTCGACAAGTTCCTGTGCGAGCTGTCCTGAACAATGACGCTCCCGGTGTTTGCCCGGATGACGGCGACAAGTACCGGGATGACGGTCTCACGTAACAGACCCGGACTAGGCTGTGTCGACATGGGAGCACAGTCACCTGCAGCGGTAGGGGTTTCGTTGTCCGGCTCGTCCATTTCCGCCGACGAAACGGGCGTGATCGACCTGTTCGCGGTGCTCGCCTACGGTGAGATCTCCGCGTTCTACCGGCTGGCCGAGGAGGCCAAGCTGTCGCCGTCACTGCGCGGCAAGGTGGCCGTCGCGAAGATGGCCGCCGCCGAGATGCGGCACTTCGAGACCCTGGAGTCCGCGCTGGCCGAACGCGGTGTGGACATCTTCGACGCGATGGCGCCGTTCGTGCGCGCACTGGACGCCTACCACGACTCCACCGATCCCTCGACCTGGCTCGAGTCGATGGTGAAGTTCTACGTCGGTGACGGTATCGCCGCCGACTTCTACACCGAGATCGCCGGCGCCCTTTCTCCCGAGGTCGCCGCCGTGGTCCAGGATGTGCTCGCCGAGACCAGCCACTCGGAATTCGTGGTGGAGGAGGTGCGCCGCGCGGTCGCGACCAGCCGCTCCGAGCGCGACCGGCTGACGCTGTGGGGTCGACGGCTGCTCGGTGAGGCGATCACCCAGGCGCAGTACGTCATGGCCCAGCGCGACGAACTCACCGAGCTGGTGCTCGCCGCGACCGGTGACCTCAACGGCATCGCCGCGCTGTTCGAGCGCATGCAGGCCAGTCATGCCGAGCGCATGGCCGTCTTGGGAATCTGATTACTCGTTGACCGCGCGGACCAGTCGCAGGCCGGGCGATTGCGCCTGCGCCTGGTCGGTGAGCCAGACGACGATGCACTGATCCTTATCGGCGTTGAGTGCCTCGAACGGGATATCGATATGGCCGTACTCCGGGTGGTCGAACCGCATCGTGCCCGCGGCCAGGTCGTCGATATGCTGCGGCTGCCAACGGCTTTCGAACTCCGGATAGGCCAGCAGCGCGTCGATCAGCCCGAGTAGGCGGTCCTCGCCCGGCCAGCGGATCGTCGCGCGGCGCAGGGCTGCCGAGAAGATATCGGCCATCTCGTCCCAGTTCCGCAGCACCTGCTTGGCGCGCGCATGCGTGAAGGTGAACCAGGCCAGGTTCACCACCTCCGGATTGTCAAGCAGCCCAACGGGTTTCGCGATATTCTCCCAGGCCGGATTCCAGCCGAGCACATTGAGCCGCCGCCCGATCACGAACGCCGGAGTGGGGTGCAATGCGCGCAGGATGGTCTCGATCGCGGGCGTCGGCTGCTCGGCCACGGATTCGGTGGTGGGGCAGCGGGATTCGTTACTCGAGGTGACGGCGAGCCAGCCGAAGTGATGGCGGTCCTTACCCTCGATCAGCAACGCCTGCGCGAGCGCATCGATGACCGACCCCGACGGATTGGTATCGCGGCCCTGCTCCAGCCGGGCCAGATAGTCGGCGCTCACCCCGGCACGCACCGCGACCTCTTCCCGGCGCAATCCCGGGGTCCGGCGGCGACCGCCCTCGGGAAGTCCCACATCCGCCGGTCGCAACTGGGCCCGGCGCGCGATGAGGTATTCCGCGAAGGGATTGGGTGCCATACGTTTCATCGTGCCCCGTCCTGGGATGGTTATCCGCGCCCTGACGGGTCCAGGATAACGGCGGTCTGGCTAGCGGACCATGGTCCGGTCATGGTCTATGGCATGACATCTTCCGCTGAACCCACCACCACCGCGCTCACCCCGGGTGCCTGGACCCTGGACGCGATGCATTCCCAGGTCGAGTTCACCATCCGCCACCTCGGCATCTCCAAGGTCCGCGGCCGCTTCAACAAGTTCGAGACCGAGTTCGTCGTCGACGACAATGGTTTCGCCACCCTCGGCGCCACCATCTACCTCGACTCGTTCGACACCGGCAATGCCGATCGCGACAACCACGTCCGCACCGCCGACTTCCTCGATGTCGCCAACCGCCCCACCCTGAGCTTCCGTGCCGTCGAGCCGGTCCAGATCACCGAATCGTTCGAGGTCGAGGGCGAGGCCACGCTCGGCGGGATCACCAAGCCGGTCACCCTCGATGTCGAGTGGGGCGGCGTCCAGGTATTCGCCGGAACCGGCGACCGGCACGCCGGCTTCTCCGCGACCGGCACCATCAAGCGCACCGACTTCGGCGTCGGCGGCCCGCTGCCCGGCATGCTCAGCGATACCGTCAAGGTCGAGCTGGAAATCCAGCTCATCGAGCCCAAGTAGGTATATCCGCGAACGCCGACGACGTTCGCGACAGGCGAACGTCGGCCGCATGGTCGGTCGACGGCGCTGTCGGATTCCGGGCGCGATCACTGATTTCCCAGGTACATGGGTAACTCGTCGGGTACGCCCAGAACTGGGGAGTTGTCCGTCCGCCGGCCGCCGACGTGGATTTCGTGGTCTTAGTGGGCGCCTGAATATCCGGGGAGGCGGGGGAGCATTAGCCTTGATTTCGACAGCACACAGGACTCTAGGTTCGGAGGTTGGCCGTGGAGGTCAAGATCGGTATTTCGGATAGCCCGCGCGAGCTCGTGATCAACAGCGGGCAGACCCCGGACGAGGTCGAGGCGCTGGTGTCCGGTGCGCTGAGCGGCGAGGGCGGCGTCGTGGCGCTCACCGACGAGAAGGGCCGCAAGTTCCTGATCCAGGCCTCTAAGGTCGCCTACGTCGAGATCGGCGCCGCCACCGGCGGCCGGGTCGGATTCGCGGCGGTCTGAGCCGAACCGCGGCACGACAGACGACAGAGCCCCCGCACTCGGGCGAGTGCGGGGGCTCTGTCGTCTGCTCGGTCAGTTGATCGGATGCAGCGGCACGTGCGACAGACCGCCCCACGCCAGCGAGACGGTGGTGTCGACCGCTTCTTCCTTCGGAATCGGCCGATCCGCCTCCAGCCAATACCGCGCGGTGAACTGGCTGGTGCCGACCAGTCCGACCGCGAGGATCCTGGCCCGGTACGGGTCCAGACCGGAATCGTGGGCGACCAGATCGAAGACCGCGTCCACACAGGCCTCGGTGGCCTGCTCGACCCGGCGCTGCACCTGCGGCTCGCTGATCAGATCGGATTCGAAAACCAGTCGGAAGCCCTGCATTTCGTTGTCGACGAAATCGAAGTAGGCCTGGACCGCGGCGCGGACGCGCTGTCGGTTGTCGGTGGTCGAGCGCAGCGCCTGGCGCACACTCGACACCAGCATGTCGACGTAGTTCTGCAGCACCGCCAAATACAGTTCGAGCTTGCTGGCGAAGTGCTGATAGAGCACCGGCTTGCTCACTCCGGCGCACTGCGAGATCTCGTCCATGCCCGCGGCGTGGTAGCCGCGCTGGACGAACACCTCACTGGCGGCCGCGAGTAGCTGTTGACGACGCTCGTCGCGCGGAAGCCGGGTACCGCGCTTGGTCGGCGCCATGGCATCGGACGACGTTCTGCGGGACGTCATCCGGTCCACGAGGTCAGTCATTTTTCGGCTCTCCCAGTCGATGCCCCGGCAATTGGGGTGTACACCGGGTATCCCATGAACGATACCCGGTTGCACCGCGTCTGCCGATCGGGGCCGCCGATGCGGTCCACTCGGTGAGATATATCGCAGCTGATCGGTCGCGCAGGCACACCGGAGGCGAGGGTATTGCGCCCTGTGAGACGCTGGTTGACGTGACCGACCGACCGGAAAGACCTCCCGGCGGCGGGCGCAGCACGCACCGCCGGGCTGGCTCCGCCGCGTCCGGTTCCGTAGTCTCGGGCTCTGTGGAAAGGCCAGGCCCCGAGGTGCGTACGGGGGCAGTCACCGGAGACGGTGCCGCTGCCCGGGACGGCGCCGAAGGTGAGATCGAATGGAGATCGGGTTCGCCACCGCAGGATAAGAACGGTGTCGAGGTCTATGACCCGCTCGGCTTGTACGAACCACTGGTCGATCGTTCCTATCAACCGCTGCGGGCCCGCTGGGATCCCACCGCCCCCGACGAGAGTCGTTCCCGCGCACCGAGACCCGAGCGCGATGCCAAAAAGCAGAGCGCAGTCGGTCGTTTCATCCACACCTATGGTTGGCGTGCTTACGCACTTCCCGTACTTTTCGTGGTGACCGTGCTGGTGATCGCGGACGCGGTGCGCGGGGGCACCGATCCGGTGAATCTGGCGGGCGGGGCACCGGGATTCGGACGATTGAGTCCGCACGCGGCCTCCGCTGGCATCATCGGAGCACCGCCCGGCGACGGCCACTTCCCGACGAATCTGCCGACCGGCGCGCTGCCCGACGGCGGACCGTTCACCGAAAACGGCACGGGCACATGGCATGTGGTGCCGGGTACCACCGGGCAGATCGGCACCGGATCGGAATTCCAGTTCAAGTACACCGTCGAAATCGAGGACGGCGTGGACACTTCCGGATTCGGCGGGGACGAATCCGTGGCCAAGCTGGTCGACAGCACCCTCGGCAATCCCAAGAGTTGGGCGCACGACAGCAAATTCGCCTTCCGGCGCATCGATCAGGGGCAGCCGGACTTCCGCATTTCGCTCGCCTCCCGCGAATCCTCGCGCAAGGCCTGCGGTTTCGATATTCCGATCGACTCCTCCTGCTTCAACGCCGATCTGCACCGGGTGGTGCTCTCGGAGGTGCGCTGGGTCCGCGGTGCGCTGGCCTTCGAGGGCGATATCGGTTCCTATCGGCAGTACCAGGTCAACCACGAGGTCGGCCATGCCATCGGCTATCACCAGCATCAGCCGTGCGAGACCGATGGCGGGCTCGCGCCGGTGATGATGCAGCAGACCTTCGGCACCAAGAACAACGACATCGCCGCCCTCGATCCGGACGGTGTGGTCCCGATGGACGGTAAGCGCTGTCGCTTCAATCCCTGGCCGTATCCGCGCGGTTGAGTGGGCGCGCGACCCCGTCTATTCGCCGCGGTCGGGTCAGGGGACAATGGTCGGGAAGAACGGCCCGATTGTCGGTGTTGAGTAGTTAGGCGCTGAGCCACCACAGTGCGATCGGCCAATTGATTCGAGGAGCCCTGGACGTGTCATCACCGAAGTCCCTGCCGCCGCTGGTCGAACCGGCCGCGGAGCTGACCAAGGACGAGATCGCCCGCTACAGCCGTCATCTGATCATCCCGGACCTGGGGGTGGACGGGCAGAAACGGCTGAAGAACGCCAAGGTGCTGGTGATCGGCGCGGGCGGACTCGGCTCACCCGCGCTGCTGTATCTGGCCGCCGCCGGTGTCGGCACGCTCGGCATCGTCGAATTCGACGAGGTCGACGCCTCCAATCTGCAGCGCCAGATCATCCACGGTGAATCCGATATCGGCCGTCCGAAGGCCGATAGTGCGCGCGATTCCATCCTCGAGATCAACTCCGGCATCGACGTGCGGCTGCACAAGATCCGCCTGGAGCCGGAGAACGCCGTCGAGTTGTTCGCCGAATACGACCTGATCGTCGACGGCACCGATAACTTCGCCACCCGCTACCTGGTCAACGACGCCGCGGTGCTGGCGGGCAAGCCGTACGTGTGGGGCTCGATCTACCGCTTCGAGGGCCAGGTCTCGGTCTTCTGGGAGGACGCACCGGACGGCCGCGGCATCAACTACCGCGACCTCTACCCCGAGGCCCCGCCGCCGGGAATGGTGCCATCCTGCGCCGAGGGCGGTGTGCTCGGCGTGCTGTGCGCCTCCATCGGTTCGATCATGGTGACCGAGGCGATCAAGCTGATCACCGGCATCGGTGAGCCGCTGCTCGGGCGTCTCATGGTCTACGACGCACTGGACATGAACTACCGGACCATCAAGCTGCGCCGCGATCCGGAACGTCAGCCGATCACCGAACTGATCGACTACGAGGCGTTCTGCGGTGTGGTGTCCGAAGAGGGCCAGGCCGCGGCCGCGGGCTCGACCATCACCGCGCGCGAGCTCAAGGATCTGCTCGACGCGGGCAAGGAGATCGAGCTCATCGACGTGCGCGAGCCGGTCGAATGGGACATCGTGCACATCGAGGGCGCCAAGCTCATCCCGAAGGATCGGTTCCTCTCCGGTGAGGCGCTGTCGGATCTGCCGCAGAATCGGCCGATCGTGTTGCACTGCAAGACCGGTGTCCGCTCGGCGGAGGTGCTCGCGGTGTTGAAGAACGCCGGTTTCTCCGACGCCTCGCACGTGCAGGGCGGCATCGTCGCTTGGGCGAATCAGGTCGATAGGTCACTGCCGGTCTACTAACTAGACCGGGTACTCACGCCGCGAGGTTGCTTCCCGACGTAACCACCACGCAGCGAGTCTTACGAGCGACCCGTTCGCGGCCCGTCTCGCGTCCGCGCCGAAGGCGCGGCCATCGACTCAGCCGAGTCGTCGAAGCGCATACGACGCAGTCGTATGTCTCGACGGCTCGGACGCGAGACACCAGGGGGCCGCGAACACGCCGCGCCGAAGGCGCGGCCAATAGCAGAGCGCCAAAATCAACACAGGTACCGTACGGCCGTGACTTCTGTGGAACCCCCCGAGCACGTGCGCGCCACGTTCGGTCTGCGCGAAGTGACCCCGGTTTCGCTGGGAGACTGGGACGGCGGCTGGCGGCTCGGCGACGTGGTGCTGAGCCCGATCGCCGACCATGCCAGGGCGGCATGGTCGGCGAAGGTCCGCGAAACCCTGAAGGTGGACGGCCTGCGCCTGGCCCGTCCGGTGCGCGCCACCGACGGCCGCTACGTGGTTTCCGGTTGGCGCGCCGATACCTATCTGGAGGGTGTGCCCGAGCCGCGCTATGACGAGGTCGTCTCGGTATCACTGCGACTACATCAGGCCACGGCGCAGCTGGAGCGTCCCCGGTTCCTGGTTCAGCCACCGGTCGCCCCCTGGGTCGATGTCGACGTCTTCGTCGCCGCCGACCGCGCCGCCTGGGAAGCGGTGCCGCTGCGAAGTCTGCGCGCCGGCGGCATCACCCCGGCAACCTCCCCCGACGGTCAGCGCAGCATGGAACTCATCGGCCAGCTGGCCACCCTGCGCAAACCGGTGCAGACCCCCGCCCAACTGGTACACGGAGACCTGTTCGGCACGGTACTTTTCGCCGGAGTCTTCACCCCCGGCCTCACCGATATCACCCCGTACTGGCGTCCGGCGCCATGGGCCGCCGGCGTCATCGTCGTCGACGCACTCGCCTGGGGCGGCGCCGACGACGGCCTTCTCGATCGCTGGTCGGATCTACCCGAGTGGCCACAGATGTTGTTGCGCGCGGTCATGTTTCGGCTTGCTGTGCATGCGCTGCACCCCCGCTCGACCCCCGAAGCGTTCCCCGGATTGGCGCGGACCGCGGATATGGTTCGCCTGATGCTCTGAGTTTCGTCGCAGCCGCGCGATCGCTCGGTTACCCGATCTGCTTCGTGTGCTGCATGGGTTGTTTTATGCTCGGACAACCGCCATCAGGCGGATTGTTTTACCTGCTCTGCGGGCCACCGGAATGCTGTGTGGTTGCCCGTGTTCGGACGGCTCGGCGACCGATTCAGATGATGCCGGAATGGAACCGGATCGGACCCTCGGGGAGCCAGCGTAAGCGTTGTGCCCGTGCTAATTTGACGTTCGTGGACGCGGTGTGGACCGGCGCGCCTGCGACATGGGGTGAGGACGGCGGCAGGTGAGAATCCAACCGAGGCAACAGATTCTGGATGTGTGGCGCGCCATGCTCGCCGCGTGCTGGGATGGCAGGGACTGGCGCTGGGGCGGTCGGATGGACGCCAACTCCATCAGCGATTCCGAGCAGTTGCTCTGCCTGCTGTATCCGGCCACCGAGATCGATATCTTCGCACTGGACAATCCGGATCGCATGGAGGACGACGTCAGTTCGGTCCTCGAACCGCTCGGCGGTCCGAAGCAGATCGGCAGCTTCGTTGTGTCGCTGCTCGAGCGTTATATCGAGCAGAACACCCGGGACGACGGGCAGCCGAACTTCTCCGCGGGCAGCTATCTGCGTTCCGCCGATGAGCGCGAACCCACTGTGGCACAGCGCGGCATCGAGGTCGTCGACTCGTATTCGATGTCGCTGACCGTCTGTATGGCGGGTCTGCGCTTCCTGCGCGCCTTCCGCGGTTGGGCGCGACCGGGGGAGCTGACCCAGCGGATCGATATTCTCTCCGGGCAGCTCAGCGCGCGACTCACCGCGGCGATGACCGGACTGGTCCGCAGCTTCGTCGTCAATACCGTGAAGCCGAAATCCCCTGAGGGACAGGCGATACTGGGAATGCTGAACCAGACCGGCGAACCGGAGCAGGCCATGGTCGACGGTGTGCGGCGCAGTCTGGAACGGGTGCGGGCGCGGTTGCGCAGTGACGTCACCCTGGGCCAGGAGGAATCGGTCCGGGAGCTCGAGGACGAGAATCTGCTGTTCGAATGCGGTTGGAGTTGGGGTGTGGCGCGTGACGCCACCGAGGTCGACTTCGTCGAGGCGCAGATCGCGAGTGAGAAGGGCATCGCCGATCCGCGCCCCTATCTGTATTTCACGGTCGTCGCGTTGGACGGCATCAACGACCTGGTCTCCCCGCGCACCGGTGAGCTCGGTCTGCTCGACGAGAAGCAGCACCGGCTGGCGCAGGCTCTGCGCACGCGCTGGGAACTGACCCAGCGCTATTGGTCGACGGTCGCCCGCTTCGGCTCCGGCGGTTGGCCGCTGGAGGATATTCCGTGGCGCACCTCCGACGGTGAGCAGTCGGATTACTTCAGTCTCATCGTCTCGGCGGTACTGATCCAGGATCTGGTCGCACGCACCGCCTCCGATGACGACTTGACAAGGGCCGTGGCCATTTTCGACGAATTGGCCGGGCGGGGCCGGATCATTCGCCGGACCATGGTCGATGACCCGGCGGTCGCGCTGCATAATCCCGGCGTGCGGCTTACCCTGCGGGGCAGTGAGGGCGTCGATGACGGACCGGTGCTGCAGTGGGAGGTCTCGGACTTCTCGGCGGTGCTGCTCAAGCGAATGCTGCAGGCGGCCAGGCTGTCCAACAATGTCGCGGCCCGCGACAAGTTGATGGAATTGGCCAAAGCCGTGATGGAGCATCTGGATCGGCGCATGCTGCGGGTCGGCGCGCCCGGACTGTGGGACGATCCGGCGGGTGCGTTCGGGGAGAACGGCGATGAAGAGGTCACCAGACCGTCCTGGTACATGACCGAACGCGTCATCGAATGTCTGGTGGCCGCCGACCGCACCTACCGCGAACCGCCGCCCAACTGGCCGGATCTGCAGGACGTCGCGCGGGTCATGCTGAATACCGCCGAGCATCGGTTCGATCAGGAGATGCTCGGTGTCAGCATCGATGACACCTCGGGCAACCGCGCCGCGCTCGATCGCGTGGAGGACCATATCGATCAGGCCAGGCGGTTGGTGCGCGAGGATTCCGCGACCACCTTCGTGCACGCCCTCGACGCGCTGCGTGAACTCGACCGACTGGCCGCCGCCCGCCGCGACGCGACAAGGAACCCCTAGCGCATGATCGTGTTCGCGACCTCCGACAAGGGCGGCACCGGCCGCTCGGTGACCAGCTGCAATCTCGCCTATCGGATGTGTGTGCGGGGTAAGCGGGTCGCCTATCTGGATTTCGACTTCGGTTCCCCCACCGCGGGTGCGCTTTTCGAGATCAGCGGTGTGGAGCGCGGAATCGCCGGTGGCGACGGCCTGCATTCCTATTTGCTCGGTAAGGCGGGCGTCGCCGCACGAATCGACGTGCGCGACAACACCGATCGGCGCGAATTACGCAAGATGCGCACCCGAACCGGCAAGCTGTTCCTATTGCCCGGCGATGCCGGTGGCGCGGAGTTCACCAAGATCGATGATCCCACCCTCGACAACTGCGCCAGATTGCTGCTCGAACTCGATCAGGACTTCGACGTCTGCATTGTCGACCTCAGCGCGGGACGTTCGGCGGCGATGGAAATCGCGCTCAAGGCAACGGCTTTGCCGCAGCTGGCCGCGCGAACCGTGCGCTGGTTGGTATTTCATCGCTGGACCCGTCAGCACATCATCGCCGCACACGGTCTGGTGCGCGGGCAGTACGGGATCCTCGATTGCGGTGCGGGCGCCGGACACGATCCCGAGCTGCTGCTGGACAACATCAGGTACGTGCGCACCGCGGTGCCGCAATTGAACGAGGCGACCGAATCCCCTGGGCCGCAGGCGGCTTGGTTGCACCAGCAGGACTCCATGTTGAAACGGCTGGCATCGACGAACAAGGTCGGTGCGAGCGCGATGCTCGGCGAGACCCCGGTCGAGCCGGTATTGCAATGGCGCGAACAGCTGATTCTGGACATCGACGTGCAGAAGGAAATTGCCAATAAGGCGACCGTCGAGGCCTTCGACACGCTCGCCGATCGGGTGCTCGATCCAGCCACCTGGCGCCGAATCTGACTCGACCGAACTCGAGAACACCATCCTGGAAAGGGATTTCGAGCACATGGAGCATGCCGCAGGCTACAGCGAGGCCACCGAGCACCCGCGCGTCGCCAAGGTGCCGCTGTCCCATGTGTCGATCGAGGTCGGACATTTCTATATGCACGATCTGGCCAATGGCGAGGAGAAGATTCGTACGCAGTTCCGCCGGATCGTGCCGCTGGTCACGGCATTCACCGAGGCCGCGAAAATCGAATTCGGTCCGCGGGCCCGGGTGAGCACCTGCTTTCTGGTCGACGACTATTTCCGGTCCGATACCAATCCCGGCGAAATCCTCGACAAATTACTGCGCAATGCCGACGAATGTGGTTTGACCATCGACTATTTGGCGCGCGAGGCGGGCTGCTGGGAGGTTCCGGCCGCCGAATACGGCACGGTGAACGCGCCGCGTATCGAGCTGGCCGAACTGGTCCGCGCCCGCATCGTGGCCGAACCACCCGAGGGTGCGAACGGCCGCAGGCCACCCACCGCGGAATCCGGCTGGCTGTGCAATGGCCGACGTGCCTCCGATGATCCATCGGAGCAGGCCATGCACGACGAACCGTACGAACCGGCCGAGGAATTCGGGCGGCGCGAGCACTCGATTTTCCTCGATGTCGAAATGTGGAGTAAGCAGACCCGAAAGGTGAACGGGCGCAAGGAAGTCTTCACCAAATGGTCCTGCCCGTATCTGGCCTCCATCTGGCAATTGCTTCGACTCGGCATGCTGCGTTTCGACGGTATGCCGGTGGTCGAGCCGCAGCCGTGGCAGCCGGGTGTGCCGTGGCCGGGCAGTTGGTGGGAGATGCCAGCGGTGGTCCAGCTGAATCCGCGGGCCAAACCATTTGCCGCATATCGGTCACTTTCGCTGCTACCGCAGCGATATCTGGGTATCGAGCACGCGGTGCGGGTAATACTCGATCACATCCAACTCGACGACGAAGTGGTCGACCAGATCGTCGCCAGGGGCACCGAGGAGGGTATCGACGTATCGCGCAAGGTGACCGAACGCCTCACCCATTTTCTGCTGGACGGATCCTGACGTGAACGAACCGAACGATTCGGCCGCGCGCCGGATGCGCGCGGCCCGCTCGACGCCGCACCTACGGCAGCTGCGTCGCGGCCGAGCCGTGCGTCTGCTGGTGCGCGCCGGTGCGGCACAGACCAGGACACCCGTCGGCCCCCTGGTCGTATTCGGTGAGGTGGACACCTGCCTGCTCCCCGCGGCGACGCCGCTGTCGCGCGGTGATCTCGAGGAACTGCTCGAGCTGGTGCCCGGTCGTCCGATGCTGTGGCGGGAGCGACCGATGTCGCTCGCGGTTTCGCCGACCACCGCCGAGGGAGTGGACTGTCGGTTGGCCGCCCCGTCGCATCCCGACGTGCGCGCGATCGGCACGGTGGCAACGCATGCGGTCGTCGTCGGCGGACGGGTGCTGCAGAGTTCGGCACGGACCAGGGTCGTGCGCGCCGCTGGCGATCAGCGCCGGACATGGTCGCACTACCTGAGCCAGGTCGGGGTATCCGAGGTGATCACCAAGGTCACCGCGGAAACCGGCGTCCGGCTGGCCGAGGGCTTCCTGGCCGCGGGCCCGCCGCCGATGGGCACTCTCGATCTCGCGTCGATCGCCAATCGGCTGCTCGGCCGCATCCGGATGGATCAGCGCCTGGACCAGAACACACCGGTGCAATCGGGAACGACCAGGCTGCGCTGGGCGGCGCGGATCGGCGACCCGGCGCAGCCGGTGGTGTGGTTCCGGTTGCGCGACGATACGGTCCGCACCGTGTTGATCACCGTGCGCACCGAAGCGGAACTGGCCGATGTGCAGCGGTTCTGTGAGGATCTCGCGGTGCACGATTGGCTGCTTTCGGTCACCGCCGCGGCGCTGGAGCAGTCCGATCTGTTCGCACCGGGTAGTGCCGAATCGGTGGCGGTGCTGGCCCCGGTGCTGCACCACCTGGCACATCTGTGGGTGCCCGGCGCGCATACGCCACCGGCGCTGCGTGGGCTGTGGACACAGCTGAACACCGATCCGGATTTCACCGCGGGGCGGCGGGCACTGATCGATCAGCTGCACAATCGGGTGCTGGTGGCGACCCTGGACGCGGTGCGGCACACCAGGATCGGCACCGAGGACTACAGCGCGGACTAGCCGATGCGGCGGCATCAGATCCGGAACCATCGCCGGACCAGCAGCGCGAAGAACAGCGAGTTGAGTACGAGTCCGGCGTAGGCCTCGATGACCAGCAGTGTCCGTCCGGCGCCCATGATGTCCTCGAGATCGCCGAGCCCGAGTGGATTCAGATAGTTGATCAGGCACATGTGCAGCGCGGTCGGGATGGGCTGGCCGTCCGTTGCCCACAGCACGAAGGTGCCGATGAGCAGGACGGCGGCGATCCAGCCGAGCAACCGGAACGGCCGAAAACCATAGCCGCACAGCCATTCCAGGATCCAGTGCGGGATCCGCTTCCAGACCTGATCGACGGCGCGGCAGCGAGCCTGCGCCAAGGCGTGTCCGCAGCGGTCCTGCGCATCGAAGTCCTCCTCGACCCGGTGCAGTCCCACCGCGCGTTTGAAGGCCAATACGGCATGTTGGGGCAGGTCGGCGGCGACCAGCGCGCGACCGAGATGCTCATAGATTTCGGCGATCCGGGTGTTCTGGGTGCGGCTGAGCCGTCGTGGTCCGCGGAATTCGACCTCGGCGGCGAGCAGCGCCGTCAGGGCGGGCAGTGGTCCGTCGGCGTCCGCGTCGGGTTCCTGAGCCACCGCGTAGATATGAGAGAAGACCAGGCTGTCGCCGGGCTGGGAGATCTTCCCCGGGTCGTAGTCGAGCTCCAATGTCTCGACGTGGGTGTTGAAGGAGTCGAGCAGCCGCTGTTCGGACTCGGCCCCGGCCTGCTGGAAGTATTCGGCGATCTCGCCGGCGTAGCGGTCGGCATGCCGACCGATCAGCATGGTCATCGAACTGACCGCAGGTGAGAGTTGGGATAGGCCCGCGTATTCGGTCATCGTGTATTCCCCCGGGTGCAGCCGTCACGTTGGACGTGACTTCCACCATACCAACGACATTCGACTATCAATCCGGCGCGCGGCCGCCCTTGAGCCAGCGCTTGTCATTCGGTCCAGGGAACTGCGAGGTGGTGGGCCAGCGATCGATGCGGTGCACCAGGACATCTCGCGGTTCGTTCGCGCCGAAGTAGCGCTGTTCGTATCCGGCCCAACGGAATCCGGCGTTCTTGTACAGCTTGACGGTGCGCTGATCGGTCGGTCGCACCGTGAGGTACACCGAATCCGCCTGTGCGGTGCGGCAACTCGTCACGGCACGGTCCAGTAGCGCGCGACCGAGGCCGCGATTGCGGTAGTTCGGCGCGACCGCGAGACCCATTACCCAGCCGCGGCGGCGAGTGCCGATACCGACGAGTGCGTATCCGCGCACCTTGCCGCCGATTTCGGCCACCACCCAATCGGGTCCGTGCAGGTCGAAGAGTTGCCGCAGCGTCACATACGGGTAGCAGAGGTCGCCGAAGTGTTCCCGCTCCAGCGCGGCGATATCGTCGAGATCGGCCAATCGCGCGGTCCGGAACACCGGTTCCCCCGCCCCCTCGGATTTATCCACTGCTCACCTCTCGAATCGCCACCAACCCGCTCGACGGCACCGTGATGAGGAAGTCGGCGCGCGGATTGTGCTGGCGGTACATGCGGCCGAAGTGGATGAGGCCGCTGCTCTCCTCGTCATCGTCCGCCGAGACGAATTTTCGGCCGTCGCGCAGTTCGGATGCGGGTTCGTGGACCTTGGCCTCGGGTGGAAAGCATTGCGCATCCACCGAATTCAGCTCGTCGAGATCGGATGCGTTCGAGATTCGGATGTATGCCATCTCGCCGGAGCCCCCCTCGCGCTGCCTACTGACTCGGCGTGATATCCACCATAGCAATGTGATTCGATGTGGACGGCCGAATGCCGCGCTGGGGACCTCGTCCAGCGCGGCACTCGGGTCTAGCGGGTGATGTGGTTATACGTTCGCGTAGGCCAGTGAGGGGACGCGGGCCACGGCGAAGGAGGAACGCAGGTAGAAGAACCAGGTGACCGCGGCCATGACCAGGAAGGCGCCGGCGTAGGCCCAGAAGGCCGGGTTCATGCTGTGGAAGTTGATGTTGGACAGGCGAAGTGCTTGCTGGAGCAGGTAGCCGCCGGAGGCGCCGATCGCGCCGATGACACCGATCGCGGCACCGGCCTGACGCTTGGCCGAGGCCGTGGCGTCGGTGAGGTCGAGCCCGTGTTCGGAGGCGTACTTCTTGGCCTCGGCGCTGAAGATGGACGGGATCATCCGGTAGGTCGAGCCGTTGCCGATACCGGTCAGCACGAAAAGCAGCAGGAAGGCGATCAGGTAGAGCGGGAAGCTCTTGGCCTGCAATCCGGCCATGATCAGTACACAGGCGACCGCCATACCGCCGAAGACGAAGATGGTCATCTTGGCGCCGCCGACCTTATCGGAGATCCAGCCACCGAACGGACGGCTGAACGAGCCGACCAGCGCGCCGAGGAAGGCGAGGTTACCGAGGGTGGTGATCCAGCCGATCTTGGCCAGATCCGGGAAGTTGGCCTTGATCAGCGTTGGGAAGGCGAAGGAGAAGCCGATGAAGGAACCGAAGGTGCCGATGTAGAGGAACGACATCACCCAGGTGTGCTTATTGGTCAGCGCCAGCTTGTAGGACTTGCCGTCGGCCTTGGCGGTGCTGATGGAGTCCATGTACCGCAGCGCGCCGAACATGGCGATCAGGATGAACGGCACCCAGACCAGCACCGACAGCGTGATGCCGAAGCGGTAGCCCGCCGCGTCCTTGGCCATGAGGTGCGTGCCGAGAGTGATCAGCAGCGGCAGCACCAGCTGGGTCTGCGCCACACCGAGATTGCCGCCCGCGGCGTTGATGCCAAGGGCCGCACCCTTTTTCCCTTCCGGGAAGAAGAAGGAGATATTGGCCATCGACGACGAGAAATTACCGCCACCGAAACCAGCCAGGGCGGCCAGGATCATGAAAACCCACATGGGGGTGCCGGGGTGGTTGATGAAGAAGGCCAGGCCCAGCGTCGGGATGAGCAGCATGGCCGCACTGAACGCCGTGAACGCGCGTCCGCCGAACTTCGGAATGGCGAAGGTGTACGGAATCCGCAGTGCGGCACCGACAAGCGTCGGGGTCGAGGTCAGCAGCAGGGCATTGCTCACCGCCGTCGGGTTGCCCTTGCCGAGTCCGGCCAGGAAGTCGAAGCCCGCCAGGCCCATGCTGGTCACCACGGTGCCCCAGATGACCCAGATGCTGAAGCCGAGATTCTCGGCGAAGACGGAGAAGATCAGGTTTTTGCGGGCGGTGAGTTTGCCGCCCGATTCCCAGAATTCGGTGTTGTCCGGTTCCCAGTTATCCAGCCAGCGCCCCGTTTTCTGGTGCGTGAATACTGGCGTGTCCGACTGCTGGCCGGTGGCAGCTACTGCGGCAGTCATCGGCTTCCTCTCGATCTGGCTCGGTGGGTTCGCCGAGCTGCGGTCGAGACAAAGGTAGAAGCCGGTTGTTGCGGGTGAATGGCCTGAAGTGACGTTCCAGGCAATTCCGACTCACATGGTGGCGAGCCGCTCGGTGACCTATTGGTTACCTGTCGGCCGCGCGAGTTTCCGGTCGTATGACCAAAATTCAGCGGTCCGGATATTCGGCGATCAGCGAGGCGAGGAAGCACTGCGCGGCCTGCGCCGCCCGGTCCGGATCGCCATCGATAACGGCCTGCACCAATTCATTGTGCTCCGCGTCGTAGGCATCGTCGGATTTCGCGGACCGCGCTCGGATCACCTGTTCGATAATCGGCAGCAGCGAATCGTAGAACTCCAGATATACCGCGTTGTGGCTGGCGACCACGATCGCGCGATGCAGTTCCACATCGGCTTCGATGGCCGCGACGTTCTGTTCATCCCAGTGCTGCTGGCTGCGCTCCTCGAGTAGCCGCCGCAGATTCGCGATATCGGTCTCGTCGCGCCGCCGCGCGGCCAATGCCGCGGCATTGGTGTCCAGGGCCATGCGCAGCTCCAGCACATCGCGTTCCTCCGCATCGGCGAAGTACTTCGCGAGGGTGCCGCCGACCTCCGAGGCCGCGATGACATAGGTGCCCGAGCCTTGGCGACGCTCCAGCATCCCGGCGTGCACGAGCGCCTGCACCGCCTCGCGCACCGTATTGCGCCCGGTTCCGGTGAGCTCGGTGAGCTCCGGTTCGGTCGGGATTCGGGAGCCGATAGGCCAACGGCCGGAACGAATTTCGGCACGCAGCTGCTCGGTTACCTGGGCAATGAGGCTGGTCCGCCGGACGGGTTGCACGGCATCAGAGTACCGCCCATCACAAATCCTTGCCTCCCATCATCGGGTCATCCTATGATTTCGCGGTGACTGCGACTCTCCCGGAAATCAGCACTCGCCCGGATTACGTCCGGGTCGAGCGGCGCAAACGTGCACTGACGGAAGGCCGACTGCTCGTCCTCGCCGCCATCGTGATGTCCGCGCTCACCCTCCGGGTCGCCGTCACCGCATTCTCACCGCTGGCCGAGCGCATCGGCGCCGATATCGGTTACTCGACGGCCGTCGTGGGTGTCTTCGGCATGATCCCGACGCTGATGTTCGCGGTTTCGGGTCTGCTCACCCCGCTCTTCGTGCGCCGGATCGGACTCGAGCGCACCGCACTGGTCGCGATGCTGATGGCCGGACTCGGCATGCTGATCAGGGCGGTGGTCGGCGGCACGGCCGAACTGCTGATCTTCTCCGCGCTGGCCCTCGGCGGTATGGGCATCGGCAACGTGGTGATTCCGCCGCTGGTCAAGCGGTATTTCCCGGACCGGCTCGCGGTGGTCAGCTCGCTGTACATCACCATGGTCCAGCTCGGCACCGTGGTGCCCGCACTGATCGCGGTGCCGGTTGCCGAGGCGCACGGCTGGCGGATCTCCTTGGGGCTGTGGGCGATTCTCGGGTTCGCGGCGGCGCTGCCGTGGCTCGGTGTGCTGCGCGATCGGCGCGGCCACGATCGAGTCGACGGCACCGCGCTGCCGCCGCGGAGTGAGGAGCCCACGGGGAAGGTGTGGCGTTCGCCGGTGGCCTGGGGCATGGCGGGCATGTTCGGCATGACCTCGCTGACCACCTACGCCATGTTCACCTGGCTGCCCAAGATCCTGTCCGAGGCGGGGGCGAGCGCCGCATTCGGCGGGACCATGGTCGGTGTGTTCGCGCTGGTCGGTCTGGTGTCGGCATTCACCGCGCCGACGGTGGTCGCGCGGTTCCGCAATCCGTTCCCGTTCGTGGTCGGCTGTGCTGTCTTCTTTTTCACCGCATTCGCCGGACTGTTGATCGCGCCGATGAGTGCGCCGCTGCCGTGGGTGGTGCTGTTGGGCCTGGGCCCGAGCACCTTCCCGATGGCGCTGACGCTGATCAATATGCGCACCAGAACCCCGCAGGGCTCGGCCGCGCTGTCGGGCTTCACCCAGGGCGTCGGATATGCGGTGGCCTGCGTCGGTCCGGTGCTGTTCGGCATATTGCACAGCGCGACCGCGGGCTGGGCCGCGCCGTTCACAATGTTGGTCCTCGCGGTACTTGTGCTGCTGATCGGCGCATGGCAGGCCTGCAAACCGCGCATGCTCGAAGACACCTGGAATTGATCGCACCGTTCGAGTTGCGAGGTGGTGTGCCGGCGCGCATGCTGTCCGCGTCACACCTCACCAGCCGGTAATTCGAAGATCGGCTGTTTGTGACGTGCGGAAACCGGTGTGTGACATGCGCGAAACATTTCGTTGGAACTCACCCGGCCGTCCCGGGAATCGTGAGCAACCGTTGATTTGACGGTCATTTGGGGCAGCATTTCGGCAATACCCGTTTCCTACCGTGGGGCTAACCGATTTTGGGAGGCCCCTGTTGAGCACGCTGACGCGTAACCACAACATCGAGCATTGGGATGCCGAGGATGTCGCGGCCTGGGAGGCCGGTGGCAAAGACATCGCCAAGCGGAATCTGATCTGGTCGGTTTTCGCCGAGCATGTCGGGTTCTCGGTGTGGTCCATCTGGTCGGTCATGGTGCTGTTCATGCCCACCGACAAGTTCGGCATCGATGCGGCGGGCAAGTTCTTCCTGGTCGCCATGCCGACGCTGGTCGGTGCGTTCCTGCGCATTCCATACACCGTGGCCACGGCGCGCTTCGGCGGTCGCAACTGGACCATCTTCAGTGCCACGCTGCTGCTCGTTCCGACACTGCTCACGCTGTATTTCATCAATCAGCCGGGCACCTCGTACACGACCTTCCTGGTGGTCGCCGCATTCGCCGGATTCGGTGGCGGCAACTTCGCCTCATCGATGACCAATATCAATGCCTTCTATCCGCAGCGGCTCAAGGGTTGGGCGCTCGGGCTGAATGCGGGCGGCGGAAATATCGGCGTACCCGTCATCCAGCTGGTCGGTCTGCTGGTCATCGCCACCCTCGGCAACGGCTACGCCTCGCTGATCTGCGCGATCTACCTGGTGCTCGTCGCGTTGGCCGGTGTCGGCGCGGCGCTGTTCATGGACAACCTGAAGAACCAGAAGGCCGACCTGACCTACATGATCACGGCGCTCAAGGTGCCGCAGTCCTGGGCGATCGCCTTCCTCTACATCGGCACCTTCGGTTCGTTCATCGGCTACAGCTTCGCCTTCGGTCAGGTGCTGCAGATCAGCTTCAAGGCCGGTGGCGACACCGCCGCGCAGGCCGCACTGCATGCCGCGCAGATCGCCTTCATCGGTCCGCTGCTCGGTTCGCTGGCCCGCCCGTACGGCGGCAAATTGGCCGACCGGATCGGCGGCAGCCGGGTCACCTTCTACACCTTCGCAGTGATGACCGCGGCCGCTGTCCTGGTCGGCGTGGCGAGCACCGCGGGCGACCGCAGCGGCGGCGTGCCGAGCGGTGCGGCGATGGTGGCGCTGGTCGTCGGATTCATCGCGCTGTTCGTGGTCTCGGGTATCGGCAACGGAGCGGTCACCAAGATCATCCCGTCGGTCTTCGACGCCAAGTCCAAGGGACTGGACGCGAGCCCGACCACCCAGGCCGCCTGGTCGCAGAACACCTCCGGTGCGCTCATCGGATTCGTCGGTGCGATCGGTGCGCTCGGCGGCGTCGCGATCAACCTGGTCCTGCGCTCCTCCTACGCCTCGACCGCATCGGCCACCACCGCCTTCTGGGTCTTCATGGCCTTCTACGTCGCCTGCGCCGCGGTGACCTGGCTGGTCTTCCTGCGCCGCCCGCGCGGCGGCGTCGACTCCCAGGTCGTCGTGGAGGCCGAGGCGCTCGTGCTCGAAGCCGAGGCAGCCAACCCGTCCCAGTCCAGCAGCACGTCGGCCCGAGCCTGACGCCCTATCACCATCGGAGGACAGTCATGAACTCGACAGTCGACCCAACCCAGCGCAAGACCGTCGTGGTCGTCGGCCACGGCATGGTCGGGCACCGCTTCGTCGAGGCGCTGCGGTCCAGGGACGAGGCAGGCCAGTGGCAGGTCGTCATCCTCAGCGAGGAGCAACTGCCCGCCTACGATCGCGTCGGACTCTCGTCCTACGTCGGCAACTGGGATGCCACCGCGCTGGCGCTGCCCGGTAATGAATACGCCGGTGACGAGCTGGTCGAGCTGCGGCTGGGCCAGTCCGCGCAGTCCATCGACCGTGAGGCGCGCAAGGTCAGCACCTCGGCGGGCGACACCATCGCCTACGACGCGCTGGTGCTTGCGACCGGTTCGTACCCTTTCGTCCCGCCGGTGCCGGGTCACGATCTGCCGGAGTGCTTCGTCTACCGGACCATCGATGACCTCGACGGCATCCGCGCCGCTGCTGCCGCGGCCGGACCCGGTGCGCACGGTGTGGTCGTCGGTGGTGGTCTGCTGGGTCTGGAAGCGGCCAATGCGCTGCGCCTGCTCGGTATGACGCCGCACGTGGTGGAGTTCAACGCCCGGCTGATGCCCGCCCAGGTCGACGAGGGTGGTGGCGCCATCCTGGAGAAGCTGGTCACCGATCTCGGGCTGCATGTGCACACCGGTGTCGGCACCTCGTCGATCGAGACCGTCGCGGACGCGGGAGTGGCTGAGCGCCTGAAGATTACGCTCTCCGACGATTCGGTGATCGAGGCCGGACTGGTTGTCTTCTCCGCCGGTGTCCGTCCGCGCGACCAGATCGCCCGCGACAGCGGCATCGAGGTCGGCCCGCGCGGTGGCATCATCACCGACCTCGGCCTGCAGACCTCCGATCCGAATATCTACGCGATCGGCGAATGCGCCGCGGTGGAAGGTGTCTGCTACGGCCTGGTCGCTCCCGGCTACACCACCGCCGAGATCGTCGCGGACCGATTGCTCGGTGGCGCAGGGGAATTTCCTGGCGCGGATATGTCGACCAAGCTCAAGCTGCTCGGCGTCGATGTGGCCAGCTTCGGTGATGCGCACGGCACCACCGAGGGCGCGCTATCGGTCGTACTGCACGACGCCGCCAAGGGCACCTACGCGAAACTCGTCGTCTCCGATGACGCGCAGATCCTGCTCGGCGGCATCCTGGTCGGCGACGCGACCGCGTACTCGGCGCTGCGTCCGCTGGTCGGGCGTCCGCTGCCCGCCGAACCGGCCGCGTTGATCTCGCCCGCCGGTGCCGAACTCGGCGCCGACTCGCTACCCGACGATGCCCAGATCTGCTCCTGCAACAACGTTTCCAAGGGCGCGATCTGCGGGGCCATCGAAGATGGCGCCTGCGATATCGCGGGTATCAAGAAGTGCACTTCGGCCGGAACCTCTTGCGGCGGTTGCGTTCCCATGCTCAAGAAGCTGCTGGAGCAGTCCGGCGTCGAGATGTCCAAGGCGCTCTGCGAGCACTTCTCGCAGTCGCGGGCCGAGCTGTTCCAGATCGTCCAGGTCACCGGCATTCGCACCTTCTCCGCCCTGATCGCCAAGCACGGCAAGGGCACCGGCTGCGATATCTGCAAGCCGACGGTCGCCTCCATCCTGGCCTCCACCTCGAGCGATCACATCCTCGACGGCGAACAGGCCGCGCTGCAGGACACCAACGACCACTTCCTGGCGAATCTGCAGAAGAACGGCACCTACTCGGTGGTGCCGCGGATGCCCGGCGGTGAGGTCACCCCGGATCAGCTGATCACCATCGGTCAGATCGCCAAGGAATTCGACCTCTATGTCAAGGTCACCGGCGGTCAGCGCATCGACCTGTTCGGCGCCCGCGTCGAACAGTTGCCGCAGATCTGGCAGCGCCTCGTCGATGTCGGCATGGAATCCGGGCACGCGTACGGCAAATCGCTGCGCACCGTGAAGAGCTGCGTCGGCTCCACCTGGTGCCGCTACGGTCAGCAGGATTCGGTCGGCATGGCCGTGCTGCTGGAGAAGCGCTACCGCGGCCTGCGTTCGCCGCACAAGCTGAAGCTGGCTGTCTCCGGTTGCGCCAGGGAATGTGCCGAGGCACGCGGTAAGGACGTCGGTGTAATCGCCACCGAGCAGGGCTGGAACCTGTACGTCGGCGGCAACGGCGGTCTGACCCCGAAGCACGCGGTACTGCTCGCCGGTGAACTCGACGACGAGACGCTGATCAAGTACATCGACCGGTACCTGATGTTCTACATCCGCACCGCCGACCGGCTGCAGCGCACCGCGCCGTGGCAGGAGGCGCTGGAGGGTGGCATCGATTACCTCAAGCAGGTCGTGTGCGAGGACAGCCTCGGTATCGCCGAGGATCTGGAGGCGGCCATGGCCCAGCATGTCGCCGGTTACCGCGACGAATGGGCCGCGGTGCTCGAGGACGAGGAGAAACTGTCGCGTTTCGTCTCCTTCGTCAACGCACCGGAAGAGGCCGATCCGACCATTTCGTTCGATCAGACCGGGGAACGGAAGGTCCCTGTGTTGCTCGGCATACCGGAAATCCCGGTCGCCACACGCGGGCAATAGCCGCTTAACCCCGAAGAAACAGGACGCCTGTACCAATGGGTAAGGCGTTTGGAGGATGACACCGATGACCGTGATGGATACCCCCGGCATTGCCACACCTACCACTGGGTTCAACCACCCCCTCGGCTCCGCCGACTTGCCATTCCCTTCGGGTTGGACGCAGGCGTGCCGACTCGACTACCTGATTCCCGGCCGCGGCGTCGCCGTGTTGCTGAAGGGCGGCCGTCAGGCCGCCCTGTTCCTGATGACCGACGGCACCCTCGCCGCCGTCGGCAATATCGATCCGATCGGCCGGGCGGCAGTGATGTCGCGCGGGATCGTCGGTGACCGCGGCGGCATTCCGGTGGTGGCCTCACCGCTGCTGAAGCAGGCGTTCTCACTGCTGGACGGACACTGCCTGGACGACGATTCGGCGACGCTGCCGGTTTACGCGGTTCGCATCGAGGACGGCATCGTTTCGGTTTCCAATGAGCCGGTCGATGCCGGGCTCGTCGCCGCGGACGGTGGATAAGCATGACGACAATCGATACGGGCGCCTGTCTGGCTGGTTTCACGGTCGGCGTCACGGCCGCCAGGCGAGCCGATGAGTTCGCCACGCTGCTCACCCGACGGGGCGCCGGTATCGTCGCCGCTCCCGCCATCCGGATCATCCCGCTGGCCGACGACAACGAGTTGGAGCGGGTGACCCGCGAAATCGTTGCCGCTCCGCCGCAGATCGTGGTGGCCACCACCGGCATCGGATTCCGCGGTTGGATGGAAGCGGCCGAGGGCTGGGGTATCGCCGAGGATCTGCGGCTGACGCTGTCCTCGACCAGGATGCTGGCGCGTGGGCCGAAGGCCAAGGGCGCCATCCGTGCCGCCGAACTGCGCGAGGAATGGTCGCCCGCGTCGGAATCCTCCGCCGAGGTGCTCGACCACCTGCTCGCCGAGGGCGTGGAGGGTGTGCGGATCGCGGTCCAATTGCACGGCGCGACAACCGAATGGGAGCCGGTACCCGACTTCTGCGAGGTCTTGCGTTGTGCCGGTGCGGATGTCATTCCGGTGCCGGTGTATCGCTGGGTGCCGCCGGATGATCAGGGTCCGATGGACAATCTGATCGAGGGCGTCATCACCTCCAGCCTGGACTGTGTGACCTTCACCAGCGCGCCCGCGGTGGCGTCGATGTTGATGCGCGCCAAGGAAACCGGACTGCTGGAGGGTGTGCTGCACGCGCTGCGCGGACGGGTGCTGCCCGCCTGCGTCGGACCGATCACCGCGGCTCCGCTGGAGGAACTGGGTGTGGCGACCTCGATGCCCGGACGGGCGCGCCTCGGTGCGCTGGCCCGGCACGTCGCCGAGGAATTGCCGCGGCGCGCCAATCGAATTCAGGCCGCCGGACACGCCATCAGCGTGCGCGGGGCGTGCGTGGTGGTCGACGGTTCGGTGCGTCAGCTCGCGCCCGCGCCGATGGCCCTGATGCGTTCATTGGCGCGGCAGCCCGGTCGGGTGGTGTCCCGGGAGGATCTGCTCGCGGCGCTGCCCGGCGGCGGTGACGACACGCACGCCGTGGAGACCGCGATCGCGCGGCTGCGCGCCGGTCTCGGCACCCCGAAAGCCATTCAGACCGTGGTCAAACGGGGCTATCGACTGGCGCTGGACGCCGCGGATTGCGCCGATGACTTTCCGCGCACCGCCGCAACCGGTCGCGCGCCGGTAGCCGGAATAGGTACCCCGGCCCGCGCGCCGAGGTACGCACAGCCTGCGGGGAGCTGGTGACGGCTCCGGCCCTGGTCCTGGTCGCACACGGCACCAGGAGCACCAGGGGTGTGCAGATGATCGCCGCGCTCGCGGAGGCGGTGGCTGATGAGTTCAGCAGGACGGCAGCCGGTGGGGTGGTAGAGCGCGGGGGCATGACAGCAAGCGGGGTGGCTGAGCTCGGCGTCGCGATTTCGGGGCGCGACGCCGATACCTCCACGGCTTGCGAAACTCGCGCCGTCGCTCGTGGCACGGAGGCAGCCGAGAAGCCCTGGGTGCGTACCGCTTTCGTGGATGTGCTCGGACCGTCGCCGTCCGAGGTGTTGCGCGATCTGACGGACGCCAACGGGGAATCCGTTCCCGCTGTTGTGGTTCCGGCGTTCCTCGCCTCCGGATACCACGTGTATCAGGATGTGCCGCGTGAGGTGGCCGAGAGCGGTCATCCCGAGGTCGCGGTGACGCCAACGATGGGACCGGATCCGGCATTGGCCCGCATCATGGCCATGCGGCTGCGTGCCGCGGGCTGGCGTCCGGGTGACGCGGTGGTCTTCGCGGCGGCCGGATCATCGGATGCCCGTGCGCGCCAGGATGTTCGGCGCGCCGCGGGCATGCTGGCCGAACATCTCGGTGTGCCGGTTCGCATCGGCTACGTCGCCACCGGAGCGCCGCGTGGGCCGGAAGTTGTCGCCGAACTTCGTGAATCGGGTGCAAAACGCGTCTTCATTGCCTCGTATCTGCTGGCACATGGTCTGTTCCAGCAGCGCCTACACGATGCGGGAGCTGATGGTGTTGCTGAGCCGATCGGTGTTCACCCGGCGGTTGTCCGTCTGATCGCCGACCGATATCGCACCGCCGCACGCGAGTTGGTCCGTGCGCGCCTTACAAGCGGGCGCTAGTCCCCCAGATACCTTCTGTCATATCCCGGGGAGTTCCGCCGAGCGTAGTCGAATGGTGGTCGCCCACGCCGCATTCGACCGCCGTGTCACTGCGCTCGGCGAGCAGTCAGCTACCTGGGCGCCGCACTAGCTAGCACGCCGCGGCCGGGTTGGCCCGAGGCCGGGAATTAGCGTGTGGTGCGGGGCGACCCACTGTCGCACCTGCACCCCTTCTATTCGGCATCCACGGGCCGCATCACAGTGTAGGTCGGGCTCATGGCACCTCGAGTGTCCGACAAGCGCGGGTGCATAGGGCACGGCGCTGGTCGGGTTGATATCGATTACGTCGCGCAGAAGCCGTCACTACCTCGCACAACCTCTACCTTTTGTGAGGTAGTCATCTGCTATGCGACGTGCTCGAGCCTGTGCGACAAGGCGGCCCAGACTCGGGCACGGCCGGAGTCGGTGCTCGGTGGGTCGTTCCTTATGTGCCGACCGAGAGTTGGTTCGCGCACGCGCTATTCGATTGCGGACCGATAAGCACTAGCGAAATCGCTACGCTGGATTCATGTCTCAGCCTGCGCGGGTGTCGGTGCGTGAACTGGGCGATCATCTCATGACGTGCTGCGGCGGGTGAGACTTTCGAAGTCACCGTGAACGAGCGTCCGGTGGCCCTGTTGGCGGCTTGCCGCGAGCGTCCGGCGACTGTGCCGACGCGGGCCTTCTTCGCGGATCTACCACTCGCCGATACTTGATTGCGGATCAGCTTGCCGACGACGGGGTGCGGGTGAAAGAGGCGCGGTAGGCGCTCGGGGGGAGGCCTACGTGGCGGATCATGTGCTGGCGCAGCGATTCCGCGGAGCCGATGCCGCTGTGGCGGGCCACCTGGTCCATCGGCAGGGTGGTGGATTCGAGGAGTTCGCGGGCGCGCTGAATGCGTTGGTGCAGTAGCCATTTCTGCGGGCTGAGGCCGGTTTCCTCGTGGAAGCGGCGGGTGAGGGTGCGCACGCTGGTGCGGGCGTGGGTGGCGAGCTCATCCAGGGATAGGGGAGTGTCGAGGCGTTCCAGGGCCCAGGTACGGGTGGCCGAGAGGGTGAGGCCGTTCTCGGGCGGCAGTGGCGAGTCGACGAATTGGGCTTGGCCGCCGGGGCGTACGGGGGTTACGACGGCGGCGCGGGCCGCGGCATTGGCGACCGTCGCACCGTAGTCCGTGCGAATCAGGTGCAGGCACAGGTCGATTCCGGCGGCGGCGCCCGCGGCGGTGGTCACCGGTCCGTCCTCGATGAACAGTGCGTCGGAGCGCACGGTCACGTCCGGGAACATCGCGGCGAGTTCGTCGGCCAGACCCCAGTGTGTGGTGGCGGTGCGTCCGGACAATAACCCGGCCTGGGCCAATACGAATGCGCCGCTGCAGATCGAGGTGACGCGCTTGCCTTGGTCGACGGCCCTGCGCAGTGCCGCGATGGTGGCCGCATCGGCGGTGCCACGACTGCCGGTGCTCGGCACGATGACGGTATCCGCCTCGTCGAGCGCATCCAGTCCGCGCGGCACCACGACATCGAAACCGCCCAGCGCACCGGGTACCACGCCGGGTTCGGCGGTGCACACCACCATCCGGTAACACGGCTCGCCGTCCACCGTCACCGTGCCGAGCATGGTTCCGGGCATGGCGAGTTCGAAGGGCTTCACCGGCGCGACGGCGACAACGGCCACGGTCTTCATGGCTGGATCCTTGGGATAGATGGCTAACCGGCCACTAGTCTAACGCTCCCGCGCCGGGCAATGTTGATGGCACGCGATCGGCAACCAGCTCAGATCACGTGAAATGCCTTGTCTCAGAAGGGAATTAGCATGCCTTCGCATGTCATCATCGGCCGGGGCGCCACCGCCTCGGCAACCGCGGTCCGGTTGGCCGAATCCGGCGACCAGGTGCGGATGATCAGCCGCAGTGGCACCGGCCCGCAGCATCCCGATATCGAGCTGATCGCAAGCGATGCCGTGGACGCGACCGCGCTCACCGATCTCGTCAAGGGCGCGGACACCGTATTCAATACCGCGATGCCCGCCTATCACACCTGGCCGGAGGCGGTACCGCCACTGTTCGGCGCCATCCTGTCGGCCGCGGAGCAGTCCGGTGCGAACTACGTGATGCTCGGCAATCTGTACGGCTACGGCCCGGTGGACGGTGCGGTCACCGACGACACGCCGCTGGCTGCTACCGGATCCAAGGGGCGGGTGCGCGCGCGGATGTGGCTCGATGCCAAGGCGGCGCACGATGCCGGCCGGGTGCGAGTCACCGAGGTAAGGGCGGGCCAATTCCTCGGCCGCGGCGCGGTATCGCTGTTCTCGCTGCTGGTGCAGCCGAAAGTGATTGCGGGCCAACTCGCTCTGGTTCCGCAGGATCTGGATCTGCCACACTCCTACACCGCGATCGGTGACGCGGCTGCCGCACTCGTCGCGGTCGCGCGCAGCGAAAACGCTTGGGGGCGTGCCTGGCTCGCCCCGACCACCACCAGCACCCTGCGTGCGGCCGCCGAACGCTTCGCCGCAACAGCGGATGCCCCGAAGCCGCGGCTCGAGGTGATGACGGACCGCGAACTGACCCTGCTCGGCCACACCGACCCGTTCTGGGCCGAATTGTTCGAGACTTACCACATGTCGCATCGCGAGTTCACCGTGGACGACAGCACCACCCGGGAGACCTTCGGACTCACCGCGAGCAACCTCGACGATGTCTTCGCGGAGGTGGTTTCGGCACGTTGACCTCGCCCGTCCATGCTGTGACACCGCCCAGCCACTCGACGAGGCCTTGTCGCGCAACCGTCAATCTTCGTAGTGTGAACCGACTTGCACCACAACGATTTCGGTATCTGTCACGTAGTAGATCAACCGATGTTCTTGGGTAATGCGCCGTGACCAGTGCCCCGCAAGATGGTGGCGTACCAGAGTTCGCTACCCCGTTGTCGTAGCCGGGCACCCCGTCGGTGCCCGGCTATCAGACGGGCTGCTCGGTTTCAGGCGTTGTCGTACGCGTCCTGCAGAACCTTGATATCGAGCTTGGACATGGACTGCAGCGCCGCGGCGGCGGCGCCGGTCTTGGTGGGGTTCGCACCGTCCATGAGGGTGAGCAGGGCCGCGGGGACGACCTGCCAGGACAGGCCGTAGCGGTCGGTGAGCCAGCCGCACGGGCCGGGCGCACCGCCATCGATCAGGGCGTCCCACAGGCGATCGACCTCGTCCTGGGTATCCACGATCACCTGTATCGATGCGGCATCCGTGAACGGATGCCCGGGACCGCCGTTCATCAGGGTGTACGGGTGACCGTCGAGTTCGATCGAGACGATGAACGCCGAGCCATCGGGGTGGCGATTGACATCCACGATGCGAGAGTTGGGGATCAGCGCGGTGTAGCGGGCGGCGGCTTCCTCGGCGTCGTTGTCGAACCAGAGGAAAGTGTTGACCGACATGGTGGCTCCTTGGGTTGGTTATGACCTGCTGTCACCCTTCGGTCGGAGCTGCCCCGACGTCTTCGACGTATCTCCGCGAAATTTTCTGAAGAAATTTTTCGTGCAGGTCAGACGCTCGCGACGGCGATGAAGCGGTCGGGAGTGATCGTGATCAGCACCCGCGCGCGCTCCACCTCACCCAGCACCGGCCCACTGCCGTACTTCTCCCAGATGCGCTGTGTCCACACACCATCCGCATCGATGGTCAGTTCGGCATCCCCGATCACCCGCACCTGCCGATTCGGCCGCTGCCCGCCGTCCCGTGAACCCACCACCTCCCGATCGATTACCAACCCGACCCGCGGATTCGCCAGAATCCGCCGCAAGTGCGGCCGCCCCGCCCAACTGGTCAGCCGAAAAGCCCGCTGATCCCACAGGAACCATATCGGCGTGACATGCGGATATCCGGCCGCGTCGATCGTGGCCAGGTGCGCGACGATATCGCTGGCCAGCAACCCGGCAATCTCGGCTCGACGTAATGCCCGCATTCCCAGCCCCTCGATTCGAACTTATGTTCGAGTCTACCGGCCGGCTCGGATGCGGGCCATCCGGTCGTCGCTGCTCGACATGAGCGGCAAACAGTCCGAGTCCGAGCCTGCCGGCGGCTCGAGCTGGCTGCCGGGCGTGCTCAACGCCGAGATCGAACGCAACGACTGGATCGTGCCGGGTAGCAAGGCTGGCGGCACGGCATGCGATAGCGAGGATGTTCAGCGGCTCTGCATGTCGGGCGCCGAATCAGCCAGAAGGCGCGCCGCGGCATCCTGGATGAAGGCAGACACGGCCGTTTCGAATGCAGCTTCCCTCGCTCTGAGATCCGTTTCGGTCTCCGCCTCTATCAAGGCATGCACTCGCGTGAACGCCGCGTCTACCAAGGGCTCGGGACGAGCGGACACCAACTCGAGCCGAAGTCTCGCGGCGTGCGCAGCACTACCGAGCCGATCCGCTTCCGCATATGCCGGTGCGGTAGCGCGCGAATCACGTTTTCGCAGCCAGAGTGTCACCTGCCCGCGCCTCAGGTCTGCCAGCGCTCCCGCGCACTCGCTGTATGCGGCCATGCGTTCCTGCCGGAGCCGCTCGGACCGCGCCAGATTTTCGACCCTAAGGGCGCTGCGTCGTTGAAACCGATAGGTGGTGAACGAGCCGAGCAGCGTGCCGACTACGGCCACGACACTTCCCAAGACCGCACTCATACGCTGCCCCTGATCGTGGCTGGACATCAAAGCTATTGTGGTCCAATACTATTCAAGATCGCCGGTTGATGCACACATCCGACTTACAGTGCGAAGATACGATCGCGTGATCAGCGGCATAAGTGCGTCAAGCCGGATACTTTGGCAGGCAAGCGATCTGCGGCCGGTGTCATTGTAAGGCGTTGCCGCGGATCACCCGCCGTAAGAGCGGCGAAGATCCGCGAAGAGCAGTTGGTTGAGCCGCCGCCGAAGGTGTCCGGTCTTGCTCTGGTCAGGGGGATCGTCCGGGGTGAGCAAAGTAAACTTCAGCGAGGTCTCTGAGGCCCGGGCGGCCGTTAGTTCGAAGTGCAACCGATCCCTGGGTCTGCTCGGCCAAAGCGATGACCACACGACTTTGTGGGGTTTCTCCGCCTCCAGAACGTTGGGTTCAACTTCGTCGGGCAGCAAATTGAGCCACGGCCGAGCCGACGGCCGACGAGGCTCCGTGAGCGATTCCCAGACGACAAGCGGGGGTGCCGGCAGAATGCGTGCCCTCGAACCGATCTCGATCACACCCGCCAGCGTATTTCCGACCCGGTGTCACGCGCTCATCGGCACTGAAGTCTACTCCCAGCGGCCGGTGGTCGGCCTGGTGCCGCGCATAGACTATGCCGCCGCGCAACAACTTTCACGACAATTCGTGCCCGGCGATACGAGATCTGCGCGGCAGCGGCGCTGCGGTCTACTGCCATGCCGTCACAGTTTCAGTGCTCTCGGTAGTAGTCGGCGAACAGCGCAAGCACTTCCTCGGGTTCGAGCTCCAGCGGAACGGAAAGGGCGGGCGTGGAACAAACCGGGCAAACGCGGCGGCGCGGCTTAGCGCTCGAGGAGGCGATTCTGCGCGCCGCAGCAGCGGAACTGACCGAATCCGGATACGCCGGACTGACCATGGACAAGGTCGCGGCCGCGCGGTCGCCCGCGGTGAGGCCGCACCCGAGGCCCTGCATCCACGGGTCGCCACAGTGGCAATCGTATTGTTGCGCAACGAATTCGTGCCGCGCGGGGTCCCCGCCGCCGCCCCCGATGATGTGCTCATCGAAATCGTCGACGAGGTGTACCTGCCGCTGGTGCGGCAGCGGACGCCGGGCTGACTACGCGCAGTCGGGGGCGTCGGCGTCTTCGAAGAGCGGCTTGCCGGTGGGCGGGGCGTAGACGACGTCGAGAACGAGCGGGTCGGGGCCGAGATTGCGGCCGATGTGCACGTTCCAGGCGCCCTCGGGTTCGTAGATGAAATCGCCGGCGTGGAAGACCGGAGCCACACAGTCGGGGCCGGGATGGGTGAGGGTGCCCGAGCGGACGAAGCCGAAGACCGGTCCGTCGTGATAGTGCCAGCCGGTGGAACCGCCTGGGGCGATGGTGATTTCCCGGACGACGAGATCGGTGCCCGCGACGAACGGCAGCAGCCCGGCCGGGATCTGGGTCTGGGCGAGGGTGACCGCCGTGATGTCGGTACCTGGCGTCGCGTCGGCAGTGGCCGCGCCGAAGGCTGAACCACCCAAGAGGGCCACTGTGACGGCCGCACGGGTAAATGGCATCATCGCGGCAGCGTAGCTGCGAAGACGCGGTGAGAACAAGGGTCGGCCTTGCCGAGATCGCCACTGCTGCTGGGGCATTCGTTCGTTTTGCGCGAATTGCCGCATCTGTCGGTGTCGCGAAGCATGGACTCGATCCAGAGTTCACGAATTGTTCGTGACTGGGAAGCGGTGTCGAGTTGCGTGATGGGCCGGAGCCGTAGAGCATCGGTCTCCGTGCCGTCGAATCCGATGAACCCCGCTGGCGATCTGCCGGATACCGGAATCCCCGCCGCCCAGGCCGCCCATATGACCATGGCCGAGCAGCACGAGTGGCATCGGAACTACCTACGGCGACACGCTGTTTCCCGGCGCAATGTGTTGCGCGGTACCGCGGCGGCCGCCGCGGTCGCCGCAGTGGGAACCGCGCCGTTCGGCAGGCGCGCCTACGCCGAGGACGCGCAGCTCGCGGTCGGCGGTCGACGCGTCGGATACGGACCGGATTCGACGAGTCAACTCCGGTTCGCCGGTCAGCTCTCCCGGCCACCGGCCGGTACCAAGGTCTTCCTCGACCACGGCCCGACGCCCGCGCTCGGCGGCACCGTCGAGGCCGAGGTGCGCAACCTGCTGACCCAGGTCCCCTCCGCGGACGGCGGCGTCCTCGCGGCCGAACAGTTCTACGTGCACGCCCCGGTCGACGGCCTACCCGGGCGCGTACCGCATTTCTATCGCTGGCGCACCTCTGACGGATTCACCGGCGATATCCGCGCGGCCGCACCCGCGATGGCGAGTTCGCGCAGTGCGATCCTGCCGTTCCGGTTCACCATGATGGGTGATCAGGGCACCGACGAGACCCCTGCGCTGCCGCAGGGCACCGTGCCCGGCGATTACGACGACAAGTACTACAAGTCCGACAACGATCCGAACGCTCCACACGCGAGCAATGTGCTGCGCCAAATCGCCGCCGCCAAACCGGATTTCCACATTCTGGCCGGTGATATCGCCTACGCCGATCCGTCCGGCGGGGGGAAACCGAACGAATTCGTCGCCGACGGCGCGAAGCTCCGCTCCGGTTTCGACAAATACAACCCCTACGTCTGGGATGTCTACTTCGGGGCCATCGAACGCAGTGCCGCCGAGACACCGTGGATGTTCGCCACCGGCAACCACGATATGGAAGCGACCTACGGCCAGCACGGCTACGGCGGACATCTGGCGCGGCTGGAATTTCCCGGCAACGGCCCGGCGGGCTGCCCATCGGCGTATTCGTTCACCTACGGCAATGTCGCTGTCCTCTCGCTCGACGCCAATGACGTCAGCTATGAGATCAAGGCCAATACCGGGTATTCCGGTGGGGCGCAGACGAGTTGGGTGGAGCGCACCCTCGCCGCCTATCGCGCGGATCCGGATATCGATTTCCTGGTCTGCTTCTTCCACCACTGCGCGTACTCGACCACCGATTCACATGCCAGCGACGGCGGCGTGCGCGATGCGTGGGCCGGACTGTTCGACCGGTACCAGGTGGATCTGGTGCTACAGGGCCACAATCACGTCTACGAACGCACGGATCCGATTCGCGCTGGCGCCGCGACCAGGATCGCCGCGGACAATTCCATCGTCTACCCCGACACCGACGGCACGGTCTATTACACCGTCGGCGGTGGTGGCCGTCCACGCTACGACTTCCAACCCGGTTCGCAGGAAACCTTCCGCGGCAACGAATTGCCGGACACCACGGTCCCGAACAGCTATGTGTGGACCGCGTCCGGCGGCAAACAGGACGAGGCGGCCCCGTGGTCGCGGGTGCGGTTCCGCAACTACTCGTTCCTGCGCGTGGATGTCCGCCCCGGCATCTTCGCCAGCGAAATGGATGTGGTCGCGGTGGACGAATACGGTCGGGAATTCGACAAACTCACCTTCCGCCGCCTGGTCCACTGAACCGCTATTTCTCCTTCGGCGGAAGCGAGCGCGCGTAGCTGACGCCGCGATCGACCCATTCATCCAGCGCTTCGTCATCGGCGACGGCCGCGCCGTCGACCCGCAGCCAGTTGTTCATTTCGCGACCGCCCATCACCATCACGCCGACGTAGTCGCGGGCGAGCAGGGTGGTGCTCTCCGCCGGGTCGACGCGGACCAGGAGACCACCCTTCGAGCTCGCCGCGACCGCCATATTGCCGTTGATCAGGAAGGCGAGACCGCCGAACATCTTCTTCTCGCTCACCTCGGGCGTCGGGTCGATCAGCTCCCGTATCCGATCGGCGAGCACCTTGTCATATGCCATACCGCATTGTCGACCAGGGCACCGACAAGTTGGCTATGCGCCGATGGCGGCGGCGAACAGCGGCCAGGACTGGTGGACGTCGTCCTGCCAATACGCCCAAGCGTGGGTACCTCCGGGGCGGAGATTCAGGGTGGCGGGTACGCCTGCCGCGGCCAGCCGGTCCACGAACGGGCGGGTGCAGCCATCGATGACGGTCTCCATGACACCGCCGACCAGCATGCGATCGGCCAGGCGGATCGGATTGCCGTCGATGCCGCCATCGCCGAGGTTTTCGTGCGGTCCGGGCGCGCCGGTGCCCGACGAGAGGTAGAGCGCCAAGCCGCGCAGCCGATCGGCGTGCAGCATGGGATCGTTTTCGGCCCAGGCCGGATTATCCGGGGCACCCCACATGTTGTCCGCATTCGCGCCGAAGGCCGCGAGTTCGGCGTGCACATAGGCATTGCCCGCCGGGTCACTGGTGCGCGGGCAGCCGCTGTAGGCGCCCACCGCCTGATACATGCCGGGTGCGTTGATGGCCAGATTCAGTGCCGAGGTCGCCGACATCGACACGCCCGCAATGGCATTGCGTCCGGTCATCCCGAAACGCGATTCCAGCAGCGGCGGCAGTTCCCGGGTCAGGAAGGTCGTCCATTTATTGCGGCCGAGGACCGGGTCGTCGTTGAGCCAATCGGTGTAGTAGCTCGCGCGTCCACCCATCGGCACGATCACATTGACGTTCTTATCCGCGAAGAAGTTCGCGACATCCGTGCGGGTTGTCCACGGCCCGCCGTCCTCGCCGCCGTCGACCGCATTGAGCAGATAGAGTGCGGGCGCACCGGAACCGGGATGCGACATCCACAGTGTGATGGGGCGATTCATCGCCGCCGAATGGACTACGACCTCGAACTGCCGCCCGCCCAATGGCCGGACGTCGAGAATCTGGGAGCCGGGATCGGCTCCGGCGGTTACGGGGATGGTCGCGGCGCAGAGCGCGAACAGGAAAACCAGGCATCGCGTAAGGGAGCGCAGCGAGCGAACCATGGGCACAGGCCGGTACATGGGTCGAATTCCTATCACGCCAGGTGGCGCGTCCTCGGTATTCGCCGGGCGTGTTTGCTGGCAAATAACACAGCCCGTCCGCCCGATGCGGGCGGACGGGCTGCGGGGCATCGGGTGAGAGGACCCGAACTCGGGGTCAGCGCCAGGATTCCGGCGTGACGGGGGCATCCCAGGCACGCGCGTAGCGACGCTTGTCCGGGGCGTTGGATTCCTTGGCGCGGTACACGATGTACGGCCGGGTCAGGTAGCCGACGGGCGCGCTGAACATGTGGACCAGGCGGGTGTACGGCCAGATGGCGATGAGGGTGAGCACGACCAGACCGTGCACCTGGAAGGTCCACGGGGTGCCGACCATCAGCTCGGGCTCGGGATGGACGGTGAAAAGGCTACGGAACCACGGGGATACGGTCTCGCGATAGTTGTAGGTACCCCATAGCAGATTGCTGCCCCAGGTATTGAGCAGACCGGTGATCAGGGCGGCGGCCAGCAGCACATACATGAGCTGGTCGTTGCGGGTGGTGGCCTTGCGCACGGCGGGGACGGTGATGCGGCGGTAGAGCAGGATGCCGACACCGAGGATGACCGCGAGTCCGGCGACCGAACCCGCCGCGACCGCGATCACATGGTAGGTGTGCTCGGAGATGCCGACAGCGTCGGTCCACGATTCCGGAATCAGCACGCCGAGTACATGGCCGCCGATCACACCGAGCATGCCGAAGTGGAACAGCGGACTGCCCAGGCGCAGCAGACGGCTCTCGTAGATCTGGGAAGACCGCGTGGTCCAGCCGAACTGGTCGTTGCGGTAGCGCCACAGGTGGCCGAGCACGAACGAGGTGAAGGCCACGTAGGGCAGCGTCATCCAGAAGGCGGTGGTCATCGGCGGGCTT
This sequence comes from Nocardia sp. CA-135398, assembly GCF_050955845.1. Classification (NCBI taxonomy): domain Bacteria; kingdom Bacillati; phylum Actinomycetota; class Actinomycetes; order Mycobacteriales; family Nocardiaceae; genus Nocardia; species Nocardia sp. CA-135398. Next base: position 1,820,081 of record NZ_CP192084.1, read on the forward strand.
CCGATCCGTCGAACAGCGAGGGGTCCATGGCGAAGGGGTCTAATCCGACCTCTTCGTCGGGCGGGCCCTGGGCGGCGAGTTCGGCTATGCGACGCCGGTCGGCGGTTGTCAGCGGCGGCAGGGTGGCGACGACGGCGGCCAGCACTCCGGCGTATGGGGATCCGTTGTCCACCAAGGAAAGTCGCAGTAGCTCGATCACCGGGACGTGTTCGCCCAGCAGACGTTCACCACCGATCGGATCGACGGTCGCGGCGAATTCCAGCAGCACCGGCAGGTGGTCGGGCAACTCCTCGTCACCGAGTTCGACACCGGCATGCCGGTAGGCGTGCTTGAACCGCAGCAGCGCCATACCGCGTTTGCGGGTGTCGCCGTAGGCGTAGAACGTCAGGTGCATGCTGGATCGGCGGCGCAGATCGAAGGTTTCGACGTACTGCTGGGCCAGTGTGATCGGCGGGGTGGCGCGCAGATGGTGGACGAATTCCAGCAGCGGCCCGCCGACCACGTCCGGCAATTGCGTTGCGGCATCATCGATCTGATCGACGGTCGCCAACATCTGCTCGCTCGGATAGTCGAGCAGCAGCGCGGCGATCCGCCACACCAGGCGGCAATCGCGCTCGGACAGCTGAGCGACGGGCTCCGGCCTGCGGCGCACTTTCAGCAGTGCCATCATGCGCCTCCGGGTGTCAGGGTCGCTCCGGTCGGCGTCGGTGTGCCGGAGCCGTTCGTGCTCGGTCCCGAACCATTGGTGGCCGAACCATTCGTGGCCGCACCATTCGTGGCCGCACCATTGGTCTCGTGCCCATTGGCGCCATTGCCATTGCGCGCGCTCGGCAACAGTCCGTCGGTGCTGCGCCCATCCCAGTTCAATAGATTGATCCGATTCGACTTCTCCTCCGGCGCGGCGCCATTGGCGTCGGTCAGATGGAACTTCTCCACCATCGTGTCGAATGCCGTCATACCCGGCCCGCCGTCGGTATCCAGGCTGCATCCGGTGGCCAGCGAATCCAGTTCGTGCGCCTGCGAAGTCGCGCCCTGCGGAATCACGTACCGGTGTTCGTATTTCGCGATGGCCAGCAGCCGGTACATCGCCTCGATCTCCTCCGGCTCCAACCGCACCGACGGCGCGATCGACGGATCCGGCTCCATACCGAGATTCACCGAGCGCATGAACGACCGCATGGCCGCCAGCCGTTGCAGCGACGCTCGCACCGGCCCGATCTCCCCCGCGGTGAACAATTCGGCCAGGTACTCGACCGGAATGCGCAGTGCGTCGATGGCGCCGAACAGATTCGACGCGTCCTCGGCATCGTGACCGGTCTCGGAAAGCACATCCACCACCGGCGACAGCGGCGGCACATACCAAACCATCGGCATGGTGCGGTATTCCGGATGCAGCGGCAGCGCGATCTGGTAATCGACGATCAATTTGTAGACCGGCGAATTCTGCGCGGCCTCGATCCACTCCGGCGAGATCCCGGCCCGCTCGGCCTCCGCGATCACCCGCGGATCATGCGGATTGAGGAACACCCCGAGCTGCGAGGGATACAGGTCCTCGGTTTCGGTGACCGAGGCCGCCGCCTGCACGGCATCCGCGTCGTAGAGCATGACGCCGATGTAGCGCAGCCGCCCGACGCAGGTCTCCGAGCACACCGTCGGAATGCCGACTTCCACGCGCGGGTAGCAGAACGTGCACTTCTCCGCCTTGCCCGTCTTGTGGTTGAAGTAGATCTTCTTGTACGGGCAGCCGCTGACGCACTGTCGCCAGCCACGGCATTTGTCTTGGTCGACGAGCACAATGCCGTCCTCGGACCGCTTGTAGATCGCACCCGACGGGCACGAGGCCACACACGACGGATTGAGGCAGTGCTCGCAGATCCGCGGCAGGTAGAACATGAAGGTCTGTTCGAACTCCAGCTTCACCTGGTCCGACAGCTTGGCCAGCAGCGGGTCCTTGCCGACCTGCTCCGGTCCCGAACCCAGATCGTCATCCCAGTTGGCGCCCCAGGTGATCTTCGTATCCTGGCCGGTGATCAGCGATTTCGGCCGCGCGACCGGGCTGGTGTCCATGGCGGGCGCGGACAGCAGGTTGTCGTAGTCGTAGCTCCACGGCTCGTAGTAATCCGAGACCGTTGGCAGATCCGGATTGGCGAAGATATTGAGCAGCCGCTTCAGCCGCGAACCGGATTTGAGAGTCAGCTTGCCGCGCTTATTGAGCGTCCAGCCGCCCTTCCACTTCTCCTGGTCCTGGTACTGGCGCGGATAACCCTGTCCGGGACGGGTTTCCACATTGTTGAACCACATGTACTCGGTGCCGCCGCGGTTGGTCCACGCCTGCTTGCAGGTGACGCTGCAGGTGTGACACCCGATGCACTTGTCCAGGTTCATCACCATGGCCATCTGTGCCATGACACGCATGTCAGTACTCCACTTCCTGCGAGCGGCGTCCAATGGCGCAGTGTGACTTCGTCGCGCTCATGTCAGTACTCCACTTCCTGCGAGCGGCGTCGAATGGTCGTGACTTCGTCGCGCTGATTTCCGGTGGGGCCGTGGTAGTTCAGCGCGAAGGACTGCTGCGCATAACCGCCGATGAGATGCGATGGCTTGATCATGATGCGGGTCAGCGCGTTGTGGATACCGCCGCGCTTACCCTTGCCCGGCTGCTTATCCGGTGCGCCCCAATCGAATCCGCCCGGCGCACCCTCGATGCGCGGCACATCCACCGCCCGGTCCTGGGCGTGGTACATGAACACCGTGCCCTCGGGCATCCGGTGGCTGACGATGGCCCGCGCCACGACCACACCATTACGGTTGACCGCCTCGATCCAATCATTGTCCGACACACCGATTTTCGCGGCATCGCGATCCGACATCCAGATCGACTGCCCACCGCGCGAGAGCGTCAGCATGTGCAGGTTGTCCTGGTAGGCCGAGTGGATGGACCACTTGGAATGCGGGGTCAGGTACCGAACGGTGACGCCGTTGTCACCGACGGCCCCCACCCCGGGCTCACTGAACAGCGCGCTCATATCGAGCGGCGGCCGGAACACCGGCAGCTGCTCACCGAGTTCGGCCATCCAATCGTGATCGAGGTAGAAGTGCTGGCGCCCGGTCAGGGTGTGCCATGGCTTGAGTCGTTCGGTATTGATGGTGAACGGCGAATACCGTCGTCCGCCGGTCTCACTACCCGACCACTCCGGCGAGGTGATCACCGGCACCGGCCGAGATTGCGTGTCCGCGAAGGTAATTCGCTTGCCCTCGTGCTCGGCGGCGAGATCGGCCAGCTCGGTGCCGGTGCGCCGCTCCAGTGCTCGGAAGCCTTCGACCGCGAGCCTGCCGTTGGTGGTGCCGGACAGCGCGAGGATGGCCTCGGCCGCGTGGGTGTCCTTGGCAAGTGACGGACGTCCCTGGGCCACACCGGAAACCACGGTCCCGTTCACCCCAGCGAGGTAGGCCACTTCTTCGTCCGGATGTGTGGTGACGCCCTTGGTGGTGACGCCGAGCGTATCGATCAGCGGTCCGAGCGCGGCCATCTTCTCCGCGACCTTCGGGTAGTCCCGCTCGACCACGACGAGCTTCGGCATGGTCTTGCCCGGAATCGGCTCGCACTCACCGGCTTTCCAGTCCAGTACGCGGCCACCGGCCTGCGCCAGCGCATCCGGCGAATCGTGCTGCAGCGGTACCGCGACGATATCCTTGCGCTTGCCCAGATGCTTCTCGGCCATCCAGGAGAATCCGCGCGCGATCCGGTGGAACGCCTCGAAGTCGGTCTTGGCCTCCCACGGCGGGGAGATGGCGGGGGAGAAGGCGTGCACGAACGGGTGCATATCGGTGGAGGACAGATCGTGCTTCTCGTACCAGGTGGCGGCGGGCAGCACGATATCGGAGAACAGCGTGGTGCTGGTCATCCGGAAGTCCAGCGACAGCAGCAGATCCAGCTTTCCGCTCGGCGCCTCCTCGCGCCAGACCAGTTCCTGCGGCCGCACACCCGCCGCATCGGTGGTCTGCAGATTGGAGTCCGCGCCGAGTAGGTGCTTGTGGAAGTACTCGTTGCCCTTACCGGAGGAGCCGAGCAGATTCGCCCGCCACACGGTCAGGCAGCGCGGGAAGTTCTCCGGCGCATCGGGATCCTCACAGGCGAAGCGCAGGTCGCCGGACTTCAGCCCGTCCACCACATGTTCGGGCGCGGACTTGCCCGCGGCCTCGGCCTCGTCCGCCAGATCCAGCGGATTGCGGTCGAAGGTCGGATAACTCGGCATCCAGCCGAGGCGACTTGCCAGCGCGATATTGTCCGCGGCGGTGCGGCCCGCGAACTTCCCGGTGCCCGTTGGGGACGCGAAGGATTGCGCGGTGAACGGGTCGTAGCGCCATTGGTCGTTGCTCAGGTACCAGAACACGGTGCCCTGCATCTGACGCGGCGGTCGCTGCCAGTCCAGCCCGAAAGCCAGTGTGGACCAACCGGTTACCGGACGGCACTTCTCCTGGCCGACGTAATGCGCCCAGCCGCCGCCGTTCACACCCTGGCAGCCGGTGAGCAGGGTGAGCGTGAAAAAGGAGCGGTAGATCTGGTCGGAGTGGAACCAGTGGTTGGTGCCCGCGCCCATCAGGATCATCGAGCGGCCGCCGGATTTGTCGGCGTTATCGGCGAATTCGCGGGCGATCCGCTGCGCTTGCGCGGCGGGTACGCCGGTAATGGCCTCCTGCCAGGCCGGGGTGTACGGCTCCGAAGCGTCGTCGTAGCCGGTCGGCCAGGTGCCGGGCAGCCCGTCGCGTCCCACGCCGTACTGCGCGAGTAGCAGATCGAATACCGTGGTGACCCGCTTACCCGCGACGGTGATCGTCGGCACGCCGCGCACCAGCACGCCCGCGGTATCGGTATCGAAGCGCGGCAGCTGCACCGCGACCGGGCGCTGGTCGGCGCGGTCGTGCAGGGTCAGCAGCGGATCGACGCCCTCGAGATCCAGGTTCCACTTGCCCGCATCGCCCGCGGTGAAGCGATGACCGAGCGAACCGTTGGGCACCACCGGATTGCCCGCGGCATCGAGCAGCACCATCTTGTGCTCGGCGGTCTCATCGGTGTGGCCGAGATCGGCGGCGGTGAGGAATTTGCCCGGCAGCGCACCGTCGTGGTGGTAGTTGCCATTGGCATCCCAGCCCTCCGGGTCGTCGAGGCACACCAGGAACGGCAGGTCGGTGTAGCGCTTGACGTAGTCGAGGAACCGCGCGGTGCTGCGCTCGACGAAGAACTCCTTGAGAATGACGTGCCCCATCGACATGGCAAGGGCCGCATCGGTTCCCGGTCGCGCGGGCACCCATTCGTCGGCGAATTTGGTGTTGTCCGCATAGTCGGGTGAGACCACGACGACCTTCTGGCCGCGATAGCGCGCCTCGGTCATGTAGTGCGCGTCGGGGGTTCGGGTCACCGGGACATTCGAACCCCACATGATGAGGTATCCCGCGTCGAACCAGTCGGCCGATTCCGGCACATCGGTCTGGTCGCCGAATACCTGCGGGGAGGCCACCGGCAGGTCGGCGTACCAGTCGTAGAACGACAGCATCGAGCCGCCGAGCATCGAAATGAACCGTGCGCCGACGGCATGGCTGACCATCGACATGGCCGGAATGGGGGAGAACCCGGCCACCCGGTCGGGCCCGTACTTCTTGATCGTGTGCACGTGCGCGGCGGCCGCGATTTCGGCGGCCTCCCACCATTCCGCGCGCACGAATCCACCCCTACCGCGAGAAGACTTGTAGCGCTTGGCCTTTTCCGGATCCTCGACAATGGATTCCCAGGCGAGTACCGGATCCTTGAGCCGCTCCTTGGCCTCGCGGTACAGCTCGAGCAGTACTCCGCGCACATATGGATAGCGCACCCGCGCGGGGGAGTAGGTGTACCAGGAGAAGGACGCACCGCGTGGGCAGCCGCGCGGTTCGTATTCGGGCTTGTCCGCGCCGACCGAGGGATAGTCGGTCTGCTGCGACTCCCAGGTGATCACGCCGTCTTTGACATAGATCTTCCAGGAGCAGGATCCGGTGCAGTTGACCCCGTGCGTGGAGCGCACCACCTTGTCGTGCGACCAGCGGTCCCGATAGAACTCGTCGGCAGTGCGCCCGCCCACCTGGTGCAGGCTGCGCTGATCCGCCGAGACCTCGCCGCGGTGGAAATATTTGCCGAGACGCAGCAGTGCGTCACTCGCGTCGGTGGATTGCCGATCGGCCGAATCGGAGGACGCGGAAGCCTGAGTGCGCGGATTAACCACGACGCCCCCTTCGAGCTGTGGAATCGGGCTGATGCACCGACTGTAAGGAGGTCACGACGCACGTCCAAACGAATCTCTCACAGCCCGCACTTCGCGCTCGTGAGGTGTGAGGTCGACGCAACGTGGCGGTCACCGCGCGATTGCCGCGAAATGCCGAAGACATCGATGTGACCAGGGCTGATCCGCCCTGACCGGCCGAAATGCGGCTTGCGGATGGTGTTTCGGAGACTAGCCGGTGATGCTTTGGAAACCACCGGTTCTCAGTTGGTTTACATTTGTTAACACATCCGGCGGGGGTTGGAGAGGCCGATTCCGCACCCGCGCACGGCGGTCGGGCCACCCCGCGCACACTGATTCTGCGGCCTGCTGAACCATTCGCTATCGGTTTGCCAATGGTTTCGGCCCTCAGGATCTCGACCGATGATTCTTCGGCGCATGGAGCGATTCGAGGCCGCCATCGAGTCCGGCGAAGGCGCGCCCAGGCCGCCTTGCTCACCGCGGCGCCCGGGTGTGGCCGTCGGACCCCGGTCCTGGCCGGGACGCGGCAAGGCACCCCCGGCGCGCGCCACATCGAGAAGACTTCCGAGGCAGCGCGCCAGCTCCGCATCCAGCTTGCTGCTGCCGCGCCCGGGATTCCGCCGAGCGTAGTGATAAGGCGGTCGAATTCGCCTTGGGTGACCACCATTCGACTACGTTCGACGGAATCCCGGGCGCGGCAGCAGCTATCTGGAGGCGGCGCTGGATCCGCGGGTTCGGCGCGAATGTTGTTGGTGCTCTGGGGGATTCGTGTTCGGTGTGGCGGCCGGGCATTTGGATGCCGGTCGGAAATTGGAGCAAACACGTCGTTTAATATTGGATCGGCTCGCACTTCTGTGCAGAACTACCAGCTTTGTCGAACATCTACAGCTTCATAGGAGTGTATTGCTGTGCCAAGCAGGTCGACCGAGTCCGGCGACGGGGCTCGGGTGCGCCCGCCCACCTTCGGTGGCGAGTTGCGCAGACTGCGCGACGATCGACGCATTTCTCGGGAAAAGCTGGCATTCGCCGCGGGCGTGAGCACCAGCTATATCACCCACCTGGAGAGCGGCGACCGGGAACATCCCACCAGGACGGTGGTGAATGCGCTGATCGGATATCTGGATCGGATGGCGCCGCTCACCGATGCCGAACGCCGACTGTTTTTCGATCTGGCCGGATTGGGCGTGGACCGATTTCCCTCGGTGCTCGAACTGCGCGATGAGATCGGCACGGATATGCGCGACGGACTGCGCCTGCACGAGCCGAATGCGGCGGCCTATGTCGATACCCGATGGAATGTCCTGTCCTGTAATGACTCCTACGCCACCGCATTTCCCGGCCTGGTCGACGATGTGAATGTGCTGCGCTGGTTCTTCGGCAACGAGCTGTCCAAACAGGTCATGGTCGAATGGGAGCGCGAGGCCGCGCTCACCGTCGACTGGCTGCGCGGACTGATCGGTCAGTCCGGCGATACCGCCTGGTCCATCGAATTCCTCGACGAACTCGGCGGGTATCCGGACTTCCGCAGAATGTGGGCCGCGGGCGGCACCACCTACGGCCGGGATCGGCCCATGCATCTGCGCGATCTGGCCTCCGGGGAGTGCTATCGACTGGATGTCCAACTGTTCCGGGTCGATTCGGGTAATCATCCGGGCAGGATCCAATTCTTCCTCGGCATCCCGAGCAGGTGCGCCGATCAGTGACCAGCCCGGCCGGCTCATGCACAGTCCGCCCCTGATCAGCGCCTGACTCGCACGGCAGGCGCATAGCTCAGGGCAGCGTCAGTTCCGCGAACGAGGAGATCCAATGATGCGGGGGGCGTGCGGGATTCGGTTCGCCGGGCCGGTGGACACCGGTCACCGACCAGCCCGCGGTAACGGCGGCATCGAGTTCGTCGGGATGGTCGGACAGGAACAGGATGCGATCGGCGGGAGTGCCGATGGCGCTCGCGATCTTTTCGTAGGAGGCGGATTCGCGTTTCGGACCCGCGCTGGACAGGTCGAAGTAGCCGCTGATCAGCGCGGCCAGATCGCCGCCGCGGGCGAAGGTGAACCAATCCTGTTGGTTGCGTACCGATCCCGAGGAGTAGACATAGAGCCGCAGACCGGCGGCGTGCCAGGCGGCGAGGGCGGGTGGGACGTCCGGGAAGAACTCCCCGTGCAGCGCGCCGCTGCGGAAGCCCTCGGCGCAGATGATGCCCTGCGCGGCCTTGAGCGGTTCGGCCTTCACATCGGAGCCGAGCCAGTCGCGCAGGATCGCGGCGATCTCCTCGGTGTCGGCATCGGGGCGGTCGGCGAGTTCGCGGGTGGCCGCGATAATGGGCGCGGCCGCGGCCGTGCGGTTTTCGGCCAGCCATTCGGGCAGGCGGGCGCGGGTGTAGCCGTAGAGGTCCTCGCGCACCGAACTGGTCGGGCTGGTTGTGCCCTCGATATCGATGACGACCGCGGCGATCACGGGGCCGTCAGCAGCTGATCGAGTGTCGGGAAACCCGAGCTGATGGGGTCACCGGTGAAATCGCCGACCCAGCCGTCGGCTTCCTCGAAGAAGCGGATGGCGATGAAGTCGGGCCGGGTGCCCATATCGAACCAGTGCAGTGTGCCAGCCGGAACCGAAAGCAGATCGCCGCCTTCGCATACCGCGGCCACCACCTCGTCACCCAGATGCAGATAGAAGCAGCCGCGTCCGGCCGCGAAGAACCGCACCTCGTCCTCGGCGTGCCGATGCTCGTTCAGGAACTTCTCCCGCGCGCCCTTGGCGATCTGCGGCCACTCCGGATTCGCGTCGTCCGGATGGATGCGGGCGATATCGATGTGCTGGTAGCGGCCGGAGGCATTGAGCTCGGCCACGCGATCGGCGTATTCGGCGAGCAGTTCCTCCGAGGCGGTCTCGGTGGCATTGTCCAGCACCGGCCACCGATCGAAAGTGATACCGCGAGCGGCCAATTCGGCCCCGATCAGCGCATCGTCGGTGGTGCGCAGCAGTATCTTGTCGGCATCGTCGGCGGCCATAACCTGCAACAACGTCATGATGTCAGTCCAATCTCGAGGATCTCGTTCGGATTGCGCGTGGCGAATGCCTGCCGACGGCCGGTGCGAGCCACCAGCTCACACAGGGCCTCGAGGCATTCGGCGCGGTCGCGAGCCTGGGGAAGATTGTCGCCCCACGTCGTGATCCCATGACCTGCGATAGCCAATACCGGTGCCGCGGTGGGGTTCTCGAGCAGGTAGGCCTCGATATCCGCGCCGATGCGCGCGACCTCGGGCCAGTTCGGGAAGACGGGCAGGTCCAGGGCGGTCGGATAGCTGCCGTCCGACTGCTTGGCGACCAGACCTTTGATGAGTTCGTAGTCGGTGATCCGCAGGGTGGTCGGTGCGGCAGGGGAGCCGGAGCGCGTCACGGCGGCCGTCGCGTAGGGCGGATGAATGTGGACAACGGCCGCGGCACCGGTGGTTCGGTACACCGCCGTGTGAATTGTGGTCTCCGCCGAGGGCTTTCGCCGCTGATTCGGTGTCGGCGCGGAATCGGCGATGCGGACGGTCACCATATCCGCACCGGTCAATTCGCCCTTGGACAAACCACTGCCGGTGATCACCGCGGTATCGCCGGTGCGCACCGAGATATTGCCCGCCGTGCCCGGCATCCAACCCCGCCCGTACAACTCGCGGGCGATATCGGCGATGGCCGCACCTTCGGCATTCGCGCCATAGACGACACCCAGCTCGGTCACGACCGCCGTCACCAACTCCGCGGGCGTCACATCGAAGGCCGGGTTGAAAACCGCGGTACCGACGGGAGCCGTTGTGACACCGCCGAATCCGGTCACCTCGGCGGCGGCCCGCTGTTCGACGACGATATTCGCACCGGTCGCCATCTTCGGATCACGCGTCGACTCCGGCGCGACCACGATGAATGGAATGCCGTGGTGGTTGGCCGCGATGGCGAGCCCATAGGTGCCGATCTTGTTCGCGACATCGCCATTGGCGCTCACTCGGTCCGCGCCGACCAGCACGCAGTCGACCTGACCGGTCGCCATCGCCCAGGCGGCGGCCGAATCGATGGTGAGCCGATGCGGTATGCCCGCCTCGGCCAGCTCCCAGGCCGTCAGCCGGGCACCCTGTAGTAGCGGTCGGGTCTCGTCGACCAGGACGTTCTCGATGGCACCGCGCTCCGACAGCACCCGCATCGCCCCGATCGCGGTGCCATAGGCGCTGGTCGCCAGCCGCCCGGTATTGCAGTGGGTGAGCACCCGCAACGGCCGGTCCGGGCACAACCGCTGCACGAGATCGGCGGCATGGGTCGCGGCTGCCCGGTTGACCCGTCCGTCCTCGGCCAGCATGGCCTGGGCTTCGGCGAGTACCGCATCCGCGCCGAGCGGCACCGCGGGCAGCACCCGCCGCACTGCCCAAGCCAGATTGACGGCGGTGGGCCGGGCCTCGGCGATCCGCGCGGCATCCGCCTCGGCCCGCGCCACATCGACGACACCGTCGGTGGTGTGTGCGGCGGTGGCGATGACCACGCCGAACGCACCGGCGATGCCGATCGCGGGCGCACCGCGGATGGCCAGCGTCTTGATGGCGTCGATCACCTGGTCGACCGTGCTGAGCCGCAGCTCGCGCACCTCGTGCGGCAGTTCGCGCTGGTCGATGGTGACCAGCGCACCGTCGTCCCAGCTCAGTGAACTGTCGTCCATCAGGTGCATCCTTCGCCTCGTGCGCAGTGGGGTGTTGTCCCTGGTCAACGGTATCGGACCGGCGGTGCCGCCGGAAATCTGCACCCGGCTCATTCCGCGACGAACTCCGCCTCGCGTTCCACCGCCTCGATGGTCTGCCGCGGCACCTGGATCGGGCCCGGGGTGTAGGTGATCGCGCGCAGATCGCCGGTATAGCGGAAGACGCCTCGGCGTTCGCGCAGCTCCCAGGAGACCGGGCCGCGGGCATCGACGCCGACCGAAATGCCGGTCCACGGTGACATGCCGACGAGCTGAATCTGATCGCGCAGTCGCGGCCCGGGTACGCCGTCGATTTCGATGACGAAATCCGCGCGCAGTCGCGGACGAACGGTGGCGCGCACGGTGATCCGTCGGACACCCGCAGCGAGCGGTTCGCTCGCAACCGTGTTGTAGATGCCATAGCTGTTGAGCCCGAATAAGACTCGGTCGTCCTCGATATAGAGCACATAGCCGCCGAGCGGATCACCGTGCGCGACGAGCACACCCTCGTCGCCGGGCTGGTAGCCGGCGAGTTCGGCGTCGATCGTGAAGTCGCGGTAGGCGATCAACCGCTGCGAGCGGTAGCGCTCCAGAGTCGGTGTGCCAGGCAGCAGTCGCACCGGTGCGGAGAAACGCCCCTCCTCGGGTCGCCGCCGTGCCAGATCCTGACGGGTGACCAGCGGGAAAACCGTATTCGCCCAGGCGGAGTCGTCCCAGGCGGCGGCGAGTTCGGCGACTTTCTCCGGGAACTGCTCGGAAAGATCGTGCAGTTCGGTCGGATCCGCGCGGACATCGAACAGCTGCCACCGCGGCGCGTCGATATCGGTGCCGGGTTCATAGAGCGAGAGCAGTTTCCAGCCGTCGCGGTAGAAGCCGCGATTGCCGACCATTTCCGAGTACTGCTCGGTGTGCTTGGAAACCGCGCGTGGATCGCGCAGCGTCTCGACCGCCGAGATGCCATCGAAATCCTTGGCGGGCAATCCATTACGCACACTCGGCCGCCGCAGCCCGGCCAGCTCCAGCAGGGTGGGCGCGAGATCGGTGACGTAGGTGTACTCGTGCCGGATGCCGTCGTCGTCCGCGGTGCGCGGCAGTCCCTTCGGCCAGGACAGCAGGAACGGCACCCGCACCCCGCCCGCGAAGGTCTGGCCCTTGTAGAAGCGGAACGGCGTATTGGAGGCCTGGCCCCAGCCGCGCGGATAGTGCACACCCAGTTTCGCGGTGCCGATCAGCTCCTCGTCATGCGGCACGTCACCGATCCAGTCCGGATCGGTGATATGCGCGAATTCCGCGAAATAGGTGCGGGTGCCCTCCGGTCCGCCCTCCGCGGTGCCGCCGTTGTCCGAGGTGAACAGGACGATGGTGTTATCGAGTTCGCCCAGCTGCTCGAGGGTATCGAGAAGGCGGCCGAGGCTCTGGTCGATGCTGTCGACCATGCCCGCATACACCTCCATATACCTGGCGAAGCGCCGCTGTTCCTCGGGCGTGAGCGAATCCCATTCCGCGGCTTCATATCCCGGCTCGGTATTGCGCGGCTTCTGCTGTGTCCCCTCCGGGAACAGACCCGCGGCAAGCTGATCGGCGAAGCGGTTCTGCCGCAGTTTGTCCCAGCCCTCGGCGTAGCGGCCGCGATATCTGGCCAGATCCTCCGGCTTGGCCTGCAACGGTCCGTGCATGGCGACGTGGGCGAAGTACAGGAAGAACGGTTTGGCGGCGTCGTGGGCGCGCAGATCCTTGATATAGCTGATCGCCTTATCCGTCAGATCGTCGGTGAGGTAGTAACCCTCGGGATATTCCTCGATGTCGACGACCGAGGAGTCCGAAACCAGCTGGTTCGGGTAGTAGAAGGAATTGAGGCCTTCCAGCGAACCGTAGTAGCGGTCGAAGCCGCGCTGGGTCGGCCACGAATCCCGGTGTGCCGCGGGGTTCATGGTGGCATCGCGGACCAGATGCCATTTGCCGACCGCATAGGTGGCATAGCCGTTGGCGCGCAGTATTTCCGGCAGCGTCAGCACATCGTCGGCGAGTTCCAGGCGCAGACCGGGATATCCGGGATCGGCATTCGCGACGAAGCCGAAACCGGCGCGGTGGGCATTGATTCCGGTCAGCAGCGAGGCGCGCGAGGGCGAGCACAGTGGGGTGGTGTGGTAATTGGTGAGTCGAAGACCGTTGGCGGCCAGCCGGTCCAGCGTCGGGGTCTCGATTTCGGAGCCGAACGGGCCGATATCGCTGTATCCCATATCGTCGATGAGCACCACGATGATGTTCGGCGCACCATCGGGGGCGGTGGGCGGATAGGTCCATTCGGGCGTGGCGTCGGCGGTGGTGCGGCCGATGGCGCCGGTGAAACCTTCATAACCGCGGGCATGGGATGGAACAGGCATCATTCCAGTCAAAACTGCCACCCGCCCAGGTCACCAGCCTTTTGCGCACGGTGCGCCTAAACGCTGACCGCATGGAAGGTCGGCTGGCCCACCGATATCATCCCGGCCAACCCGCTCACCAATAGCGGAACCGTGCCCGCGCTCATCGGCCTCGTCGACGAGTCGCTGGTCCGGTATCCGCACGACACACTGGAACCGGCACCGCTGCTGGCGAAATCGTGGACCCTCGCCGACGACGGACTCGCACTCACGACCTGCGCGTCGAATACGGTTTCGCCTGCTTGTTCATCAGCCACGACCTCGCGGTGGTCCACCAGGTCGCCGACCGCGTCGTGGTCCTCCGCGCGGGCGCCGTCGTCGAAACCGGCCCCGTCGCCGAGGTATTCGCATCCCCTCGGGCCGACTACACACGCCGCCTCCTGGAAGCAGTCCCCATTCCTGATCCCACCCGTCGCGCCCCCGACAGCCAAGTGCTGCTGCGCCTCGGCGCTCGAGCCCCGCCGTCGACCGGACGAGTCGAAATGATTGCTTGTGCGGGGAGTTCCATTCGACCCGCTTCGATGGGCACGCATAATTTTTGCGCGCAAAATAACTCGCCGGGGCGTGGCCATCGGAAAGAATTAAGCCGTCGACCGGCCGGAAAGTATTGCCGTTAATAGTTTTCCAACGGCCGGCGAACCGGAGACCGGACGAAACGAAGCGGGCCGCGCACAACCGGGCCGCCGGCTCACATCGAGGAACCGGCGGCCCGTTTCAGATCAGTGCTGTCCGGTTCGGCGCTGGTCAGCGCCTCGCCGATCGGAAGCCTGGCCTCGCTGATCGCTTTCGATGCGGTCGCGATCGGTGCTCGAGCCGGCTCGGTTCATGCCCTGCTCCTGGCGCTGCTGTTGCTGCTGCCGTTCCATCTGCTTGGGCATTTTCTTAGGCGCCTTCTTCGACTTTTCAGCCATCTCCACTCGGTCCTTTCCGAAGTGATGTTGGATTCGCCTAACCATCACACAATAGCGAGCGGACATCATCAGTGGAAGAAAAAACCGATTCTTTACACCCGGAGCGGGAGGAATTCGACGAGGTCGTCGTCGGTGGCCTCGGCGGGGACGATGACCAGGCCGTCACGGTCGACCACGCCGCCCAGATGGGTGGTTCGGATCTGCGGATCGCCCAGCCAACCGCCGTATGGGGCAAGCCGAGCCGGGACGATGCGGGGGACGGGTCCAGAGATTGCGCTCGCATTGCGCAGCGGCCCGATAAGCGGTCGCAGCGGATGGCTGCCGGTTCGGCCTTCGACGAGGGCGGGTGACAGCGCCATCAGCACGGCGACCGCCGCGAAGGGGTTTCCCGGCAGGCCGAGAACAGTTGTACCGCTGGATAATTCCGCGACAACCGTGGACCCGCCCGGGCGCAATTTCAAGCGGTGCACCAGGATTCGGGCCTCGGCACGGGCGATCGCCGCACGCAGCTGGTCCGCGGCGCCTCCTCCGGTCGCGCCGACGATCACCAGTAGGTCGCAATCGTCCGCCGCGCCGAGCACCTCGTCGAAGCCGCGCGGAGTATCACGCAGGTGCACCCGATCGATCGCTCGAATTCCATACCAGGACAGCACATCCGGCAGAATCGGCCCGATCGAGTCGCGGGTCTGACCGGTCTGCAGCGGGCCGGTGCTGCGGATCTCGTCACCGGTCATGATGATGCGGGCCCGCACCGGGCCGCGCACCGACGCTTCGGTCACCTCCACGCTGGCGGCGGCGGAAATCAGCCCGGCCGTGACCGGTGTGCCCTCGGGAGCGACGAGATCGCCCGGTGCCCGGTCCTCGCCGCGGCGGCGAATATCGGCGCGCAGCGGGGAATCCTCATGCTGGTACAGCATTTCGTCATCCTCGATCCGCGCGAATTCATCACGCAGCACCCGCGTGGTGCCGTCGGGCACATGGGCGCCGGTCGCGATTCGCACCGCCTCACCGGGCAGCAGCCCGACCGGCCGTCGCCCGCCCGCGAAACCGATATCGCGCCGCAAACGCCACGGTCCGTCACCGGCTACCGCGTATCCGTCCATCGCGGAGACATCGAAGCGCGGCAGTGATCCGACCGCCGTCAGCGGCGCGGCGAGCGCGGCACCGCGCACGGAACTCAATTCGGTCCGGTACTCGGTGAGTCGAGAGAGGTTGGCGCGCAGGATATCCCGTGCCTCATCCAGCGGCAGCGGCGTTGCGGCAACCGCCGCCGGGGGTCCGGGACGAGACTCGCCGACGGCTCTGGTGTCCCAAGCCAACCTGGCCATTCGCACCTGCTCCTCGGTATCGCAATCGGCGATACCGGCCATCGTGACGGTAGCCGTATCGGCCGGGATCAGCGCCTTCATCGGCTGATTGATCAGCGAATCCAGCCGCTGCAACGCGGCCGCCAGCGCCGTCCGTCGCCACACGCCGATCAGATACTGCGGTCGGCCGGATTCGTCGGCCGCGAACACCGCGTCCGCGCCCGATTCGGAGCCGTGCCGAATCAGCTCGGTCACCGTCGCCTTGGACAGGAACGGCAGATCCGCCGCGAGCACCACCACCAGTGGGGCGGCGGTCGGACCGAGCGCGCGCAATCCGGCTCCCACCGCGGCGACCGGACCCGAACCCGGCGGCACCTCCCGCACCTGCGCGATCCGCGCGTCCAATCCGGGCCGATGCGGTCCGACCACCACGGTCCGCGCGCACGGCGCCACCGCGGCCAGGGCGGCATCGAGCATGGATCGGCCGCCGATGATGATGGCGGGCTTATCGACGCCCCCCATCCGGCTGGCACGTCCGCCCGCGAGCACGATCGCGTCGGCGGTGGTCACCGGTCAGCGCCTGGCACGAGAGAGGGCATGGCCGACATGCTAATTCGTCGGATGTACAGATCCGGGGAGGGCGGTCCGGTTCCAGCGGACCAAGGTCTAGACCGTCGAATAGTCGGAGGCCGGTCGGCGCAGGCAGAACTCGTTCGTCTCCGGATCGGCGAGCACCACCCCGGGCGCGCCGTCCGCGTCGACCTGGGTCGCGCCCGCCGCACGTAGCCGGGCCACATCGGCGGCCGGATCGTCGGTGGGGAAGGACGCCAGATCGAAGCGCAGTCGATTGCGGCCGGTCCGCACATCCGGCGTATGGACGAACTCCAGCCAGGAACCCAGCCCCGTCGCCGAGCGCAGCCCGGCTACCCGCGCGCCGTCGTAGGCGACCGGCCAGCCGGAGGCGGTGGACCAGAATTCGGCCAGCCGCTTCGGGTCGTGCGTATCGATCACGATGGCGGCGACCGCACCGGTGTCCACATACTCCTCGCGCGGCTCCAGGACGCAGAACTCGTTGCCCTCCGGATCGGCGAGCACCACCCACGGCACCGCGCCCTGGCCGATATCGACGTGACGGGCACCCAGCGCCAGTGCGCGGTCCACCTGCACCCGCTGATGATCGAGCGAGCGACTGGCCAGATCCAGATGCATCCGGTTCTTGCCGTCCTTGGCGCGTGCGGTCGGCAGGAAGGTCAGGGCCAGATCGTGGCCGTCCGGATCGGGTGCCGCCACATCGACCTCTTCGGCGCGGTCGATCGTCACCGCCCAGCCCAGCAACTCGGCCCAGAAATCCGCGACGAACCGGGGCCGGTCCGCATCGAAGACGACACACGCCAGGCGGGTGGACATAATTCAACGTTAACCGCCGATCGACGGCGGCGGGGCCGTTTACGGGAGCGGAAAACGCGCGCCGCGCAGGTCCACTCGACCGTCGCGGATCGGCACGCCCTCGGCGGCCAGCAGGCGCAACTGCCGATCGGCCAGATGTGCGGCGGGCTTGCCGCCCGCGCCGATCACCCGATGCCATGGCAGATCGGCGGAGTCGGTGCGCATGATCCAGCCGACGGTGCGCGGGGTGGACAATCCGGCCGCCGCGGCGATATCGCCGTAGGTGACGACCCGGCCCGGCGGCACGGTCGCGACCAGCGCGCGCACCCGCTCGACCTCGGCATCGGTGGTGGCCACTACAGGACCGATCGGATCAGCGCCGCGGTCTCGGCCGGTCGGGCCTGGGCGACCATATGGTCGCAGTCCCATTCGAGCACGGTCAGATTCGCGCCCAGATGCGCGGTGAGGGCGGCGCGGAACTCTGGGGTGACGAAGGGGGGCACCACCTTCATGGCCTGCACCAGGATGGTCGGCAGGTCAGCGGGCGGGAGCACATAGTGCCTGGCCAGCTGTCCCCAGTAGGAGTTGACGGCGGGCAGGCTGATCCGCCAGCCGACCCGGCCGTCGGCGGTCGGCATCAGATGTTCGGTGAGTTCGGCATCGAGCAGGCGCGGCTCCACCTCGCCCCAGCCGGTCGCGATCTTGTCCTGGCGGGCGTGCTCGACGGTGTCGTAGTCCGGTGAGGCCAGACTCGAGAGCGCGATATCCATCAGGCGCTCCGCCTCCAGCGCGATCGCCGAATCGAGCAGGATCAGCTTGCGCACCAGGTGCGGATGCCGATGCACCAGGTGCAGCGCGCAGGCCCCGCCGAACGAGTGCGCGACGACGACCACCGGTTCATCGGTCTCCGCGGCGAGCAGTTCGACCAGATCCTCGACGATGGTCTCGAAGTTCCACGGCGGCAACGCGGTCGAGCGACCGTGTCCGCGCAGGTCAGGGGCGATGAACCGGACATCGGGCAGATGTCGGTTGGCAAGATCCTCCCAGCGTTTGCCGTGGCCGGTTACGCCGTGCAGGGCCAGGACTTTCGGCCCGTCGTCAGGCCCGAACCGGTACACATTGAGAGGCGACACAGGTCTCATATTGGCGCATCTGGAAATCCGTCGCAGATCCAGGCGTGTGTCGGACCTCACCGATCGGCGAATCACCCGCGTGGCGTGTCGGAGGTGTCTGTTGCAATAGCCCGCGTGGTGCGATCGGATAGCGCGGTGCGACTTGTTCGCCGGAATGTGGCGGCACCCCCGGCTCGGACCTGGGGTGCCGATGTCCGCGCGCTGTTCGATGCGGCGGCCACGGTCGGCCCGATCCGGCCGGACTGGCGGCCGTGGCAGGTGCTCGGCGGCCCGGGAACCGGCAAGACCGCACTGTTGATCGATCTGGCCGCAGAACGCATAGCCGCGGGCGCGAATCCGGAATCGGTGCTGGTACTGACCCATTCGAAGCAGGCGGCGAGCACGGTGCGCGACGCCATAACCGCCCGGTTGACAGATCCGAACTCCGTCGAGGGCGGGGTACCCGGCGCCACCAGGGAACCGCTGGTGCGCACACTGCATTCCTACGCGTTCTCGGTGCTGCGCAGACATGCGAACGCACACGGCAATCCGCCGCCGCGGTTGCTGACCGGTGCCGAGCAGGATGCCGTACTGCGCGAAATGCTGCGCGGCGACCTCATCGATATCGCGGCCGGGGCGAGCGGTCTGTGGCCGGAACGGCTGCAGCCCGCGCTCGGCCTCGGCGGGTTCGCCGAGCAGTTGCGCGACCTCATGCTGCGGGCCACCGAACGCGGGCTCGGACCCGAGGATCTGGTGCGGCTCGGTCGCGAGCACGGTCGGCCGGAATGGGTGGCGGCGGGCAAATTCGCGGTCCGCTACGAGCAGTCGATGCTGCTGCGCTGGTCGGTCGGAGTGGAGGCGCCCGAGGCGACCGCGCCCGCGCTGGACGCGGCCGAACTCGTCGGAGCCGCGCTGGACGCACTGGCCGGCGATGTCGAACTGCTTGCCGCGGAACGCAATCGGATCCGATACCTGCTGGTCGACGACGCCCAGCACCTGGATCCGCAGGCCGCGCTGCTGGTGCGAGTGCTTGGTACGGCCGCGCACACGGCGGTCGTGGCGGGCGATCCGGATCAGGGTGTATTCGCCTTCCGCGGCGCGGATTCGCGCTTCGTCGCGCAGCTGGCCGCGCCGGATGGACAGCGAATCATCCTGCGGGACAACCACCGATCCGGTGGCGCGGTGGAACTGGCCGTCGCGCGGATCGCGGCCAAGTTGCCCGGCAGTGCGCCACAACGCTTTTCGGCACCCGATCAACCGGCGGCAGCACAGGATGACGACACCGAAGTGCGTGTGCGGGTACTCGCCACCCCGGCCAAGGAAGCGGCCCTGATCGCCGACCATTTGCGCCGCGCCCATCTCACCGATGGTGTGCCGTGGTCGCGCATGGCGGTGATCGTCCGCTCGGTGCCGTTGTCATTGGCTCCGCTGCGCCGCGCCCTGTTGGCGGCCGGAGTGCCCGTACAACAGCCCGCACTCGACGCGCCATTGGCCCGGCGCCGCGGCGCGGCCTGGATGCTGCTCGCACTGCGCGCGGTGCTCGCGGAGGATGCGCAGCAGCGTGGGCGTCGACATTCGGCCGAGGCGATGTTCTCGGCCGAAGACGCCTTGGATCTGCTGGCCGGACCGCTCGGCGGCGCAGATCAGATCACATTGCGCCGGTTGCGTCGCGGTATCCGCCGCAGCGTGCTGGAGGCCGCACGCAGCGAAATCAAGGCCGCACGGGCGCATGCTGGTTCCGAGTCCGGAGCTGAACCCGATTGGGCCGCCGAGGGTTTCCCGCCGGATGAGGAATCGTTCCCGCCGGACGAGGAAAGCTTCGTCCCAGCGGCAGACAGCTCCGAACGGAATGTCACGACGTCCGAACGGAATATCAGCCAAGTCGAGCGGATCACCGACGATGCCGACTGGTACGGCATCGAGCCGGAATTCAGTAGCCGTGATTTGGAATGGCAGAGTGCCCAGCCCGAATCGGACGCCGACGATGCCGAGGCGGATACCGATGCGGCTCCTCAACGCGCAGATGCCGCCGAACTCGGCCGGGGCGAGGCCGAGCAGGCCGCGGATAGCGCTGAGCTGGGTGTGGGTGACGATGCCGAGCGAGGCGCTGGTGACGCCGAACAGAGCACAGCTGAACTGGCCGCGCATGCCTCGGAGCGGGGCGAGGGCGGGCCGAGTACAGATGGGGTCGATCGGGACGTCGACGAGGCCGGGCGGAGTGCGGATGCCGCCGAGCGGAACCCGCTGCGAACCGATCACGCGGGCGCGGATCCTTCCGAACGGGGCAGCGGGGGTCACGCGTCGTCGACACCCGAACTGGACGACAGCGATTCCCAATGGCGCGCGTATGTCGACAAATCGTCCGCGGAGGTGCTGCGTGACCTGCTGGTCGGCCGCGCCGATCGTCGGATCATGGAGCGGCTCACCGATGTCGAGGCGGCGCCGCTGAAACGGGTGTTCGACGCGCTGGACCGGGCCGTCAAGACTCGGCGGCGCGGTGCCGGGCTCGAGGATGTGCTGTGGGCGCTGTGGACCGGGTCGCGGCTGGAACGCCGGTGGGCGGCGCAGTCCGAACGCGGTGGTGCGGCGGGCATGCAGGCCGATCGCGATCTCGATGCCGCCGTCGGATTATTCGATGCCGCAGCCGCTTACGTGGATCGACTGCCGCGTGCGAGCATTGAAGGCTTTGTCGAATTCCTTGTGCAGCAGGAGATTCCGCACGACACCAGATCGCTGACCGCGGCGGGGGAGGCAGTGGCACTGCTCAGTGCGCACGCGTCCGCAGGCCGGGAGTGGGATGTGGTCGCGGTTGCCGCTGTGCAGGAAGGGATTTGGCCGAATCCGCGCCCGCGTGGCACCTTGCTGCAGACCGAGGATCTGGTCGATCTCACCGCGGGCATTGTCGACGCGGGGGCGGTGGTGAGCCGCGCCGCCCCGATCATGGCCGAGGAGCGCAGACTGCTGCTGGTCGCGTGCAGCCGGGCTCGGCGCTCGCTGCTGGTCACCGCCGTGGAATCGGTTTCGGGCGAACGCGATCTGGTGCCGTCCCGCTTCCTCGCCGAACTTCTCGGCCACGACGATGACAGCGAACCCGGCGCGCTCCCGGTCGCCGACCCGGGCCGCGCGCTGGTCATGCATGCGCTGGTAGCCGAATTGCGCGGTGTGGTCTGCGATTCCGAGGCCGAACCGGACCGCAGAAGTCGCGCCGCCCACCAACTCGCCCGACTGGCGCACGCCGGCGTACCTGGCACCCATCCCGACGAGTGGTATGGCACAGCCGATCTCAGCTCGACGCGCTCGCTCTGGGATGACGACGACACCGCCGTTGCGCTGTCCCCGTCCACGGTCGAGCTACTGCGCACCTGCCCGCTGCGCTGGGCACTGGAACGCCACGGCGGCACCGACGGCGACAACCCACACGCCGTCAAGGGCAATCTGGTGCACACGCTCGTTCAGGCACTGGCTGGCAAGGTGCCCGAACCGCAGGTCCGCGCCGCACTGGACAAGGCATGGCAGGCCATCGATCCCGGTACCGGCTGGCATTCCCGCCAGGAACTTCGTCGCACCGAGGCCATGCTGGAGACCTTCATGGCCTGGGTGCGCAATACCCGCGGTGAACTGACCCAGGCCGGAGTGGAGGTCCCGGTCGACTGCGTGTTGCCCCCGCGCACGGAAGACGAACCCGCCGTGCGGATTCGCGGCCGAGTCGACCGACTGGAGCGCGATGCCTTCGGCCGGTTCGTCATCGTCGACGTGAAGACCGGGAAGTCACCGGTCACCAAACAGGCGGCCGTCGACCACGCCCAGCTCGCGACCTATCAGGTCGCGGCCGCCGCGGGCGCGCTCGATATCGGCATGGACGATTCCACCGAATCCGGCCCGGCCGAACCCGGTGGCGCGCGACTGGTCTACGTCGCCAAGCCGAGCAGCAAGGAAGGCGCCACCCAGCGCATGCAGCCCGCGCTCGACGCCGAGGCACTCGACAAATGGCGTGGCACGATTCATGATGCCGCGGCCGCCACCCAGGGCCCGAGCTACCTCGCCATGCGCAACGATGGCTGCAGGCACTGTGCGGTCGCGGGCAGCTGCCCAGTCCAGGACACCGGAAGGCAGGTGACCGACGAGTGAGTGGCGCCGTATCGCCGAACCGGCTCGCGGAAGCGCTCGGCCTGCCGCCACCCACCGCGGAGCAGGCCGCGGTGATCGCGGCCCCACCCGGACCGACCCTGGTCGTCGCCGGTGCGGGCGCGGGCAAAACCGAGACCATGGCCGCCCGGGTGGTGTGGATGGTGGCCAACCGCCTGGTGCCCCCCGATGAGGTACTCGGCCTGACCTTCACCCGAAAAGCCGCCCAGCAGTTGACCTCCCGCATCCGCACCCGGTTGGCCAGGCTGGCCGGTTCACCGCTGCTGCGTGATCTCGACACCGGCGGTGAGCTGCGCGCCCAACTCTCCGGCGCCGAACCCGAAATCAGCACCTACCACTCGTACGCGGGCCGCCTGCTCACCCAGCACGGGCTGCTGCTGCCCGTGGAACCCGCCGCGACACTGCTGACCGAAACCCAACTCTGGCAGCTCGCCCACCAGGTGGTCCGCAACTGGGATGGCGACCTCGACACCGACCGCACTCCGGTCTCGGTGACCGAGGCGGTGCTCGCGCTATCCGGCCAACTCGCCGAACATCTGGTGGAACCCGAACAACTCGCCGAGGCACACACCGAACTCGAAAAACTGGTGCACACCCTGCCCGCGGGCCCGCGGCAACGCGGCGGGCCGAGCCAGGCCCTGCAGAATATCGTCCAGGTGCAGCGCGAACGCGTCGCCCTGCTGCCACTGGTCAACCAGCTCGCCGAGGCCTTACGCCGCCGAGGCGCACTGGATTTCGGCGCCCAGATGTCCCTTGCCGCGCGCCTCGCCGCCGAACATCCCGAGGTCGCCGCCGCCGAACGCGCCCGCTTCCGCCTGGTCCTACTCGACGAATACCAGGACACCGGCCACGCCCAACGCATCTTGCTGGCCTCGCTATTCGGCGGATCGTCACCGCAACCACACGCCAATGGTGGGCACCGCTCCGACTCCCATCGGGCCGACACCGAAGTTCGCCGGAGTGACGGCAATGCGACCCAGCAGCATCGGTCCGCTGCCGAGCAGAGGGCAACCGTCCGTGCCGAACAGCGTTTGGCGGTGACCGCGGTCGGCGATCCGATGCAATCGATCTATGGCTGGCGCGGCGCGTCCGCGGCAAACCTGCCCAGGTTCGCCACCGATTTCCCCAGCGCCCCCGGCATTCCCGCGCCGATTCTGCCGCTGCTGACCAGTTGGCGTAACCCGCCGGAGGCGCTGGCGCTGGCGAATCTGGTCGCCGAACCGTTGCGCCGCAATGCCATCGACAGTGGCGGCGTAACCGTCGACGCATTGCGCGCGAAACCCGACGCCGAACCGGGCGTGGTCGCGCTGGCTCTCACCGAAACCATTGCCGACGAACGGAATTGGGTGGCGGTCCGGATCGCGGCGGAATGGGCGGCCAAACGCGAAGCGGGGGAGCCACCGCCGACCTCGGCCGTACTGGTCCGCCGCAATGCCGATGCCGCCCCCCTCGCGGAAGCCCTACGCGAACAAGGACTTCCGGTGGAAATCGTCGGCCTCGGCGGCCTGCTCGCCACCCCGGAGGTCGCCGATATCGTCGCGACGCTGCGGCTCATCGCGGAACCGGGTGCGGGCAGCGCCGCCATGCGGATATTGACCGGTGCCCGCTGGCGCATCGGTGTCGCGGACCTCGCCGCACTGGCCCGCCGCGCCAGGGATCTGTCGATCAGCCGTCTGCACGGCAATGAGGTCAACGAGATCACCGATTCGACAGCATTGGCCGAGGCGCTGCGCGAGGTGGCGCCCGAACCGGCCGAACAGGCGGGGCTGGCCGATGCGATCGCCGATCCCGGTCCGCCGGAACAGTATTCGGAGTCCGGATTCGAACGCATCGTCGCCTTGAGCCGAGAACTCGCCGCATTGCGCGAGCGCAGCGGTCAGCCGCTCGCCGAACTGGTCTCGGATGTGGAGCGCACCATCGGCGTCGGCGTGGAAACCCAGGCCCGCCGCGCCATGCTCGGCGCCGGTGCCGGACGCGAACATCTGGACGCCTTCGCCGAGGTGGTCGCCGGTTACGCCAGCGATTCCGGTGCCTCGCTCGGCGGTCTGCTCGCCTTCCTCGCCGCCGCCGAATCCGTCGAAAACGGCTTGGAGCCAGGCGAAGTCGAGGTCGCGCGGGATCGCGTCCAAGTGTTGACCGTGCACGCGGCCAAGGGCTTGGAATGGGAGATCGTCGCGGTACCGCATGTGACCCGCGGCGTCTTCCCCTCCGGCGCAGCCTCGGGCACCTGGCTCGGCGCACTCGCCGAACTCCCCACCTCCCTGCGCGGTGACCGCAGACAGGACGATGCCGCCGAGGGCGTCCCCGTACTCGACCTCGCCGACATCTACGACCGCGCCGACCTGGAACGAGCGATCAAGTCCCACAAGGAATCCCTGGACCGCCGCCGCATCGACGAAGACCGCCGCCTGTTCTATGTCGCCCTCACCAGAACCGAACGCGTCCTGTTCGTCTCCGCCCACCACTGGGCCGAAACCGGCACATCCCCGAAGGGGCCATCGGATTTCCTGCTGGAACTCAAACACGCCAGCGAGGCCCCCGGCAGCCCGGCCAACGGTGCGGTCACCATCGACCGCTGGGACGACGCCCCCGACGTCGAGGCCGTCAACCCCTTTACCGATAACCCCGCAGCGGCCGAATGGCCCCGCGACCCTCTCGGCAACCGCCGCGACCCCATCGAACAGGGTGCTTCCCTCGTCCGCGCCGCCCTCGCCGAACTCTCGGCGCAACCCGCAGGCGTCACCAACGCTACGGCACAACCTGCTATCCGTGACAAAGCAACCGCCTCAGTCGATTTCGCGGACCGCGCGCCCCATGACATCGACATGGCACCGACTGTAGACCCTGCCACCGACAACTTTGCCGCACCGATGACAACGGCTGCTCGCGCCGATGATCGCGCCGAGCCCGCACTATGGGTCGATCCGTATGCCGACGTTCCCCCGCCCGAATTCGAACCACCCCCAGACGAATTCGTCCCATCGACCGCCGATCCCACACCACCCCATGGCCATTCCCCCGACCCCGCCGACCCCGACGGTTGGGCCGCCGACGTCGACGCCCTCCTCGCCGAATTCGAAGCCGACCAAGCCATCGCCGAGGAAGTCGAACTTCCCGGCCAGATCGCCGCGACCGCTCTCGTCGAAATGCGCGCCGACCCAGCCAGACTCGCCGCCCGCCTGCGCCGCCCACTGCCATTCCCGCCGAATCCACTGGCTCGCCGCGGCACCGCCTTCCACGCCTGGGTGCAGCGCTGGTTCGCCACCGACCGCCTGCTCGGCTTCGACGAACTTCCCGGCGCGGCCGACAGCACCGCCGCCGACGCGGGCCTGGACTCCGAGCTGGTCACCATGCAGGAGTCCTTCCTCAATTCCCCGTGGGCCCATCGCAGCCCGATCGAAGTGGAGATCCCGTTCGAAACCTCCATCGCTGGCACGGTTATTCGCGGTCGGATGGACGCGGTCTTCGCCGAACCCGGCGGCTGGATCGTCGTCGACTGGAAAACCGGCGCCGAACCCGCGCCCGCCGACGAGCCCGCGGTCGCCCTGCAGCTGGCCGTCTACCGTCTGGCCTGGGCCAGGCTGATGGCGGCCCGCGATCACGGCACCGAAGCGGAAATGCTCGAACGCATCGGCGCCGCATTCCATTACGTGCGCACCGGACGCACCATCGCCCCCGCCGAACTGCCCGGCCCGGAGGAACTGGCCGAGCTGATCCGGAATGCGGCGCCGACGCCCCCGGAATGATCCAGAGATTCACCAACCGTTCGCGTCGAGTCCAGGCGCGCCCGCCGGGACCCGGTAGGCTGCCGTGCGTGCCGGAGGGACAAGCAACGCCGGAGACGGCCGAGGTCGTGGCGAGCGCAGGGGCGGGTGCGTCCGATGTTCGGTGATCGCGCACGCAGTGTCGGACTGTCCAGTCGTCCGGATTTCGCGCTGGTCGGGGTGCTGCGCATTCCCGAAATCGAGACCAGCCCAGGGGCTTCGCTGGTGCGCAGGGTGCTGTTCGCGATCGGTCTGCTGTTCGCCGCGGCGCTGGTGGTGTACTTCGGTCGCGACGGGTACCGCGACAATTCCGGTGACGAGCTGTCGTTCCTCGACGCCCTCTACTACGCGACGGTGTCGCTGTCGACCACCGGCTACGGCGATATCGCGCCGGTGACCGCCGAGGCCAGGCTGGTCAATATCGTCATCATCACCCCGCTGCGCGTGCTCTTCCTGATCGTGCTCGTCGGTACCACCATCGGCGTGCTCACCGAGCGCTCCCGGCAGGCATTCAAGATTCAGCGTTGGAGGCGCAGCGTGCGTAATCACACCGTGGTCGTCGGATACGGGACGAAGGGCCGCACCGCGATCGACGCCATGCTCGGCGACGGCATACAGGCCGCCGATATCGTCGTGGTCGATACCGATGCGGTCGCGCTGGACGCGGCGGCGAATGCGGGCCTGGTGACGGTGCACGGTTCGGCCACCCAGTCCGATGTGCTCCGGTTGGCCGGTGCGCAGCGGGCCGCATCGATCGTGGTCGCCGCCAACCGGGACGACACCGCCGTCCTGGTGAGTCTCACGGCGCGCGAGCTCAATAAGAGCGCCAAGATCGTGGTCGCCATCCGGGAGGCCGAGAACACCCACCTACTGCGCCAGTCCGGTGCGGATTCGGTGGTCGTCTCCTCCGAGACCGCTGGCCGGTTGCTCGGCATCGCGACCACCACCCCGACTGTGGTGGAGATGATCGAGGATCTGCTGACCCCCGAACAGGGCTTCGCGGTGGCCGAACGCGATGTGGAACCGTCCGAGGTCGGCGGCTCGCCGCGCCATCTCAGCGATATCGTGCTCGGTGTGGTGCGCGGCGGTGAGCTGATCCGGGTGGGCGAGGCCGAGGTGGACGCGCTGGAAGCGACCGACAAGCTGCTCTACATCCGGCACGCACGCCGGTAATTCCGGCGCGATAGTCTCGAACCGTGGCCTCTGGATTTCAGCTCAATAGTGTTCCACTGCTTTCGCGTTCAGTGCTCGACCGGGCCGAGGAGATCCGGGCCGACGAACAGGCGTTGAAGGAGGGCTGGGCCGAGGCCGAGTTGCTCCGGATCAACAAGCGAGGGCAGTTCCGATTCGACGACGGGGCGCCGGTGCTGGAGCCGACGATCGAGTTTTCTGCCGAACCGAGTCCGGCCGCGGTCTTCCTCGGCATCCACGGCGGCAAGCACGTGTGGGCCGTGCGTGATGCCGAACTACAAGGCACGCTGACCGATCTGCGTGCCATGGCCGGCGGGCTGGACGATCTCACCGCCGACCTGCTCACCTCCGCGATGGCCCTGCTGAACTGGCATGACAAGGCCGCATTCAATGCCGCCGACGGCACCGCGTCCGTCCCGACGAAGGGCGGCTGGTCGCGGGTCACCGAGAACGGCGCCGAGGAGTTCCCGCGGATCGATCCGGCGGTCATCTGCCTGATCCACGACGGCGGCGACCGTGTCCTGCTGGCCCGCCAGAACACCTGGCCGAAGACGCTGTTCTCCCTGCTCGCCGGATTCGTGGAGGCGGGGGAGTCGCTGGAGCGGTGCGTCGAGCGGGAGATGCGCGAGGAGGTCGGCCTCGACGTGCGCGACATCAGCTACCTGGGCAGCCAGCCGTGGCCGTTCCCGCGCTCGCTCATGCTCGGCTTCGCCGCCATCGCCGATCCCGATCAGCCACTGATCTTTTCCGATGGCGAGATCGCCGAGGCCTACTGGTTCACTCGCGCCGAGGTACGCGAAGCACTGGCCGTCGGTGACTGGTCCGCCCAGAACCAGGGCGCGCGGCTACTGCTGCCGGGTTCGATCTCCATCGCGCGCACCATCGTCGAGTCCTGGGCCGCGCTCTGATCGAAGACATGCGAAAGATCCGTGCGGGCCGCTCGGTCCGCACGGATTGATTGCGGCCTGATCAGGCCAGCGCGGCCAAAGTCTGCTTGACCGCGGCCAGCGACGGATTCGTCGCCGTGGACCCATCCGCGAACTTCACCGTCGGCACCACATGGTTGCCGCCGTTCACACTGCCGACGAATTCGGCCGATGCGGGATCCTCTTCGATATCGATCTCGACATAGCTGATGCCGGACTCGTCCAACTGCTTCTTCAGCCGTCGGCAGTAGCCGCACCAGGTGGTCGAGTACATCGTCAGAGCGGGAGTCACGTCAGTCACGGACCGTTCAACATTTGACGGCCCGATCCTGTTCCATCGCCGAATTCCGACTTGCGAGGGATTTAGTATGCGCGCATACTAAATCCCATGACTGCTACTGCAACGACCACCAAGTACTGGCTGGGTGTGGTTTCTCGGGAGCATGTGCGCCGCGGTGTCGAACTCGGGATCGCCCAGGTCAACCATGGCAAGCGGACGCCGCTAGAGCGCATGCGGCCCGGCGACGGGTTCCTTTATTATTCGCCGCGCGAAGGTATGCGCGGTGGTGCGCCGATCAGATCCTTCACCGCCATCGGGATCATCGACGACCGGCCGGTGTGGCAGGCGGATCCGCAGGACGGCGGCTGCTTCCAACCGTGGCGGCGCGCGGTGCAGTATCGGACTGATGCGCGCGAGATCGCGATCGACGAACTGCGCGGCGAACTGGATCTCACCAGTACGCCGAATTGGGGCATGCTGCTGCGTCGTGGGCTGGTCGAACTGACCGCGCACGATTTCGCGGTAATCGAACAGGCGATGCTCAGTAATAAAGGAGGCATATGAGTGCGGATCGCGGTCTGCGCAGCCGATTCGCCGAGGCCGACGAAAGTCCTGGCCTGTTGCTCTGGCAGGTGACCAACCGCTGGCAGGCCGCTCAGCGCGCGGCCCTCGCCCCCTTCGACCTCACCCATGTGCAGTTCGTCCTGCTGGCCGCGCTGACCTACCTCGCCGCTGGCCGCGGCGAACCGGTGATGCAACGCGATCTGGCCGCCCACGCCGCCACCGATCCGATGATGACCTCCCAGGTGTTGCGCGCACTCGAACAGAAGGGATTGCTCGAGCGCCGCGACCATCCGCACGACCGCAGGGCCAAAGCCCTCGTCCCCACCGAAGACGGTGTGGCACTAGCGAATCGGGCCATAGTCGAAGTCGAGAACTGCGACCGCGACTTCTTCGCACCGCTCGACGGTGATACGGGCGCATTCGCGGGCGCACTGCGGCGCTTACGCGATCGCTAGTCGCGACTGAGCCTGCCAAATGCCCTTGCGGCACGACTTGTCGGCGGTCACTGCCATGATGTGTCTCGTGTCGGCAACCAGAACGAGCGAGCCCACCCGCCCGGAGTTGGACTCGTTGGACCCCGAACAGGCCGCCGCCGTCCGCGCGCCCCGGGGCCCGGTCTGTGTGCTCGCGGGTGCCGGTACCGGCAAAACCAGAACCATCACCCATCGCATCGCGCACCTGGTTTCCGCCGGGCACGTCAAGGCCGACCAGGTGCTCGCGGTGACCTTCACCGCGCGTGCGGCGGGGGAGATGCGCAACCGGCTGCGCGCGCTCGGTCTCGGCGGCGAGGCCAATCAGGTGCAGGCCCGCACCTTCCACGCGGCCGCGCTGCGTCAGCTCAAGTACTTCTGGCCGCAGATCGTCGGCGATGTGCCGTGGCAGTTGCTCGATCGCAAATTCCCGGTCGTGGCACAGGCCGCGCAGCAGGCCGGATTGTCCTCGCACACCGAAGCCGTGCGCGATCTGCTCACCGAAATCGAATGGGCGAAGGCCACTCTCATCGCACCGGAGGACTATCCGGCGGCCGTGGCCAAACATCGCCGCGAGCCGCCGTACGACCCGATGCGGGTCGCGGCGGCCTATAGCGGCTACGAGAAGTTGAAGGCCACACCGGACGGACTGCTGCTGGACTTCGACGATCTGCTGCTGCACACCGCCGCCGCACTGGAGGACTATCCGTCGGTGGCCGACGAATTCCGCGGGCGCTACCGCAGTTTCGTGGTCGACGAATATCAGGACGTCACGCCATTGCAGCAGCGGGTGCTCGACGCCTGGCTCGGCGACCGCGACGATCTGACCGTGGTCGGCGACGCCAACCAGACGATCTACTCGTTCACCGGCGCCACCCCGAGCTATCTGCTCGACTTCTCTCGCCGCTTTCCGGAGGCGACGGTGGTCCGGCTGGAACGCGACTATCGCTCGACACCGCAGGTGGTCTCGCTGGCCAACCGGGTGATCGGCGCCGCGCGCGGTCGCATCGCGGGCACCCGACTGCAATTGGTCGGCCAGCGTGAGGACGGCCCGGAACCGATGTTCGCCGAATTCGACGACGGCCCGGCCGAGGCGAATGCGGTCGCGCGGTCGATCAAGAAGCTGATCACCGCGGGCACACCAGCGGCCGAGATCGCGGTCCTCTACCGGATCAATGCGCAGTCCGAGGCTTATGAACAGGCGCTGACAAACCAGAACATTCCATATCAGGTCCGGGGTGGCGAGGGCTTTTTCGCGCGGAACGAGGTCAGGCAAGCCGTATCTGCGTTGCGTCAGGTGGCCGCTCGCGAGGATCTGCCCGATCAGTCCCGCAGTGGTAAGGCCTTGGTTACCTTGGTGCGCGCCGCACTCGCGCCGGTCGGTCTCACCGCAACCGAACCCGCGGGCGCTCAGGCGCGCGAGCGCTGGGAATCGTTGATGGCGCTGGTGCGCCTGACCGAAGAGTTGGTCGACCACGACGACGCACTCGACCTGATCGGCCTACTGCGCGAGTTGGCCGCGCGCGCCGAGGCCAGGCATCCACCCACCGTCCAGGGCGTAACCCTCGCATCGTTGCATGCGGCCAAGGGCCTGGAGTGGGATGCGGTGTTCCTCGTCGGTGTCGCCGACGGCACGCTGCCGATCACGCATGTGCTCGGCGACGACGGTTCGGTCGCCGATCAGGCCGCGCTCGAAGAGGAACGGCGACTGCTCTATGTCGGTGTGACCAGGGCGCGCGAATATCTGCAAGTGTCCTGGGCGCTCTCGCGCGGTGAGGGCAGTCGACGTACACGGCGGCGCTCGCGGTTCCTCAATGGCTTGGTGCCCGACGACTCGCCCGCCTCGCGAATCGCCGCGCCGGTCGCCGACAGTGCCTCGAATGGTGTGCGCCCGACCTGCCGGGTATGTGCCAAACCGTTGATCGGCACCTACGCCACCATGCTCGGCCGCTGCCGCCGCTGCCCGGCCGAACTCGATGCCGAGCTACTCGTGGCACTGCAGGCGTGGCGCGAGGAGAAAGCGCAGGATCTGCGGGTGCGTGAGTTCGTGATCTTCACCGACACCACACTCACCGCGATCGCCGAGCAACTGCCCGCCGATGACAACGCACTCGCCGCCATCCCGGGAATCGGGGCGAAGAAGCTCGAGCAATACGGGGCCGAGGTGTTATCGATAGTGGCATCACGGCTGCGGTCAAGCCCACAAAACCGCAGGTAGAAAATAGGTTGTCGCAATGAGCGGCAACACATATGGTGGGATTCACGCACCGGGAGGTCATCTCGGCGCGCAGAGTTACCGACACGAGTACAGGAGGGAGGCAGACCGATGAATGGCAATACGAACTTCAGCGCTGATGGCGTTGCGGTGAATGCTGGCCCCGTCATGTCGGCCTCCCGGGGGATCCTCGCGAGCAGTGTTCGTTCGCGCGACCTGCAAGCAGTCGCTTTGCCGGGGATCGGTCTGTCCGGCGTCGGCGTATCCGGGGATCACGGCAAAGCCATGAGCATGCATTCCCCGATTTGCGTCGTCATTCAGGACAAGCCAAGCGCGGGCTGGCACCCGGCATTTGCCCACACGGCAGAAGCCGGCGTCTTCGCAGTTGAGGCCGGATATGCGCCGGCAGATCTGCAGGCACGCCTCCGCCGCACCGCACACCCAGCGACCGTGATCAGGATTCGACAGAGATGTCGAACTAGGTAGGGAACACCTCCCCGACCTCCTGGCCACGGATCGCCCGAAGCGAAACCGTGGCCAGTATTTTTTACCGGCCCTTCAGCCACCACCGGCCTCGGTTTCGCGGAACGAACGAACGTACCGCTGCAAACGAGCTGAAGGAGAACGACGTGTTCACCGCAGAGAGGCCACAAGCCACTACTGACGTGACATGCCGAACCGTGGCACGGCCCACCCGTACCCGGGAGGTCACAAAGGTCCTGCCTTGTCGAGCCGGAGATCCCGATCTGTGGTTCGCCGAGAGCCCGGTCCAGTTGGAGCAGGCCAAGGCGCTGTGCGCGTCTTGCCCCATCCGAAAGGGCTGCCTGACCGCGGCCATGGATCGGCGCGAGCCTTGGGGTGTCTGGGGCGGTGAGATCTTCGACCAGGGTGTCGTGATCGCCCGCAAGCGCCCGCGTGGACGTCCACGCAAGGTCGCGATCTCGGCATGAGATCTGTGATTCCCCTCCCTCCGGTCGCTGAGGCCTATCCGGATACGGCCGAATCCGTTCCGTGTGGGGCCCAGGAACGAGAAAGCAAACAAGCCGCTCACCGTGAGATCCGGTGGGCGGCTCGTTTGCGTTCTCGGCCAATCGCTTTCGGCTTTTCAGCTCGCGGAGCGCTCCTCGCGGAAGCCCGGCATCCAGGCCCGCACCAACTGCATGAACGGCAGTTCCGCATCGAGCTGGGCCAGGATGCCGACCGAACCGCCGAGCACGCGGAAGATCATCACGTACTGCGCGGGCAGTTGCAGTGCCCGCGCGGTCTTCATATCCGGACTGCCGATATCAGAGGCCTTACCCGCCACCCGCTGCATCCACTTGCGGGTGAAGTGGAACGAATCGGTCTGGATCGGGTCGGTGAACGGCCGCAGGTAGTCGGCGATCTCCTTATCGGTAATGGTCCGGCCCGGAATCACCCAGCCGTTGTCGTACATGAGCTCGACCAGCTCATCGAAGCGTTCGTCGAGTTCGAGGGCCAGCATCCGACCGAGGACCTCCGGGAAGCCGTCCGGCATGGGTGCGCATGCGCCGAAATCGATGACGGCCAGTTTGCCGTCGGACAGCATCATGAAGTTGCCGGGATGCGGATCGGCGTGCAGCAGACCGACGGTCTCCGGTGAGGAGAAGTGGAATTTGCCCATCAATCCGGCGACCCGATTGCGCAGCGCACGCGTGCCCTCCGGATCCTCGGCTCCCTGCTTGATGATCTGTGAGACCGGGGTGCCGTCCAGCCATTCGGTCACGATCACCTTCGGTGCACTGGCCACTACCTTCGGCACCACGATCTCCGGATGTCCGTCGAAGGCCTTGGCGAAGGCGCGCTGGTTGGCGGCCTCATTGCGGTAGTCGAGTTCTTCCTCGGTGCGCTCGGTGATCTCGGCAAGCAGCGGCTTCACATCCGCGCCCGGAATCACCGAGCTGAGCAGACCGGTCATCCGCGACAGTGTCTTGAGGTCGGCGCGCAGCGCCTCGTCGGCGCCCGGGTACTGCACCTTCACCGCGACGGCCCGGCCGTCCGACCACACCGCCCTGTGCACCTGGCCGATGCTCGCCGACGCGGCCGGGGTGTCATCGAAGGATTTGAAGCGCTGCCGCCACTGGGTGCCGAGCTGCTGGTCGAGCACCCGGTGCACGGTCTCGGCGGGCATCGGCGGCGCCGCGGCCTGCAGTTTGGTGAGTGCCTCGCGATAGTGCTCGCCGAATTCCTCGGGTACCGCGGCCTCCATGACGCTCAGCGCCTGACCGAACTTCATCGCACCGCCCTTGAGCTCACCGAGCACGGTGAACAACTGCTCGGCGGCCTTTTGATTCAACTGGGCGTTGATCTCCCCCTTATCGCCACCGGCGAGCTTCTTACCGAACCCGACGGCGGCTCGTCCGGCGATACCCAGCGGAATCTTGGCCAACTTGGCATTGCGGGACGAGCGACGGCGCACGATCTCAGACACGTAACCCATCATGGCGGACAGACCCGTGCGATCGCCACGACAATCTTGATGTCTTTGCTTGGCGGACTGTAAGAATCGCCACTCTCACCCGGTGGTACCAGCGAAAATGCGGCGGCATCCGCACCCGTCGTGCGGTGGCCATTCCCGGCGCGAGATCCGGTACGTATCGAGTTCGAGTTCGATCGTGGTGTTCATGGTGTCGAGCTGACGCTCGGCGGAACAGTGCATGATCGCTTCGAGTTCGCCGAGCAGCAAAGCCGCCGTGGCCAGGATCCCGGCCGGTGAGGCGTGCCCCACCCGGCCCAGCAATTGGCTCGCCAGCTGCGGCCATTCCGGGTCGTACTCGCAGCGGGTCAGATCGAGGCAGCGCAGACAGCTCGTCAGTCCGGGAAAGACCAGCGGCCCGACCACGCCCTTGCCATCGCGAATGCGGACCTGCACATGTGGAATCCCGTGCAGCACCAGCTCATTGGCCAGGTGCGGTTCGATGACGAGCGCATCGGCCAGCACCACGAGCTCACCGTGCCAATCCAGCACCGAACCGTCGGCGCGGTACCCGCGCGAACGGCTCGGTCGCAGCCCGAGCCGGCGCAACCCGGTCGCGACCGCATCCGAGAGCGGACCGAGCCCGTGCACCCGCACCGAACGCACCCGCCCCAGCCGCGGATCCGGATGCAGCAGCAGGCCCGCGTGATCGATGCGATTCAGCAGCTCCGCCGCGTCCTCGGGTTCGATGCCACATTCCCCGGCCCGCCAGATGACCTGCGGGCGACTGTGCATGCCGTCGAGCAGTCGCAGGAATGCCAGCACGGTATCGGTATCCAATGCCGTCCGATCCAGTAGCAGCGCCCGCTCCGGATCCCACCCCAACTGCACGACCCCGGACGACCGCACCAATACCGTCACCCGCGGCGCCAGCATCGGCCCGCACATCCGCCTCGTAGTCATGGCAGCAGTATGCGGATCGGGTCATCGACGAATCAGCGCGAAACCCGCGGTAATCCACAGGAATTCGCGCTTATCAACAGGACATGTCTCAGGACGCGTCGGTGTCCTTGCCGAGGTTCGGGCCGGATTCACCGTCACCCTTGGCGGACTCGCGTTCGGCCTTTTCGCGTGCCTCGGTTTCGGCCAATTGGGCCAGCGGATCGTCGAAGGCATCCACGCCGCCGCCGATCACCGAGTCGATGAAGCCCGCGGGGGAGTCCAGATCATCCGAGTTCGGCAGCAGATCCGGATGCGCCCAGATGGCGTCCCTGGCGTCGATGCCCGCATCGGCGGTGAGCCGCCGCCACAGCGCCGCCGCCTCGCGCAGCTTGCGGGGCCGCAGCTCGAGTCCGACCAGCGTGGCGAAGGTCTGCTCGGCCGGACCGCCGGTGGCACGGCGGCGGATCAGGGTTTCGGCGAGCGCACCGGCACCCGGCAGTCGATCACCGACGGCCTCGGTGACCACGACCTGCACCCAACCCTCGATCAGGGCCAGCAGCGTCTCCAGCCGCTCCAGGGCCTGCTTCTGTTCCGGGGTGGTCTGCGGTTCGAATGCGCCCTGGGACAGGATCTCCTCGAGTTTCGAGGGATCGGTCAGCGACATCGGGTCGATATTCTGGGCCGCCGACTCCAGTGCGGAGAAGTCCATCTTGATGCCGCGCGCATAGTCCTCGACCGCGCCGAGCACCTGCTGACGCAGCCACGGCACATGTCCGAACAGGCGCTGATGGGCGGCCTCGCGAGCCGCGAGGAAGACCAGGATCTCGCTTTCCGGCTGCTCGAGGCCGGCGCTGAACTCCGAGATGGCCGCGGGCAGCAGCGCCGCGGTACCGGTCGGGCCGAGCGGCAGCCCGATATCGGTGGAGGTCAGCACCTCCTTGGCGAGTTGGCCGAGCGCCTGGCCGAGCTGTGAGCCGAAGGCGAGTCCGCCCATCTGCCCCAGCATGCCGACCATCGGACCGGCGAACTCGCGCGCCTCCTCCGGCAACTGTGCGGTCCACATGCCGGAGATCTGTTCGGCCACCGGATCACACAGCCGCTTCCAGGTCGGCAGTGTCTCCTCGATCCAATCGTTGGCGGTCCATGCCGCGGTTCTGGTGGCGCCCGCGGGCAGTGTGGTCGCGCCGTCCAGCCACAGTTCGGCCAGGTGCGCGGCATCGGCAACGGCCTTGATCGTGCTATCGGAGACCGGCGACACACTCGCGCCGAGCTGCTGGCGGGCCAATCGCTTGGCCACGTCGTAGTTGACCGGGCCGGATTGCGCCGAACCGGGCTGCCCCATCCCACTGAGCATCTGGCCGAGCGAGGTGAGCATCTGTCCTAGCTGGGCCGGATCGAAACCGCCCGCGCCTGCCCCGCCCAAGCCGAACGGATCGTTCGCCCCGGCACCGCTCGGCTCGTCGCCGCGCTTGCGGTCGTCGTCATCGCGGTTCGAGAATCCGAAGGGGAGGTCACTCATACCCCAAACATTACGCGTGTGGTGTAGGGGGTCGATGTTCGCGCGGCGCGAAATCCCCGGCACGCGCACGCCGGTAAATGTGCGCCTCGCATGACCCGGCGCGGCGGCGATCATTACTGTGGTCCAGGTGAATCGTCGGATCCTGACCCTGGTGGCCGCCCTGATCCCGGTGCTCGTCCTCGGTGTGGTGGGCAGTCTGCTCACTGTGCCCTTCGTCGCACTCGGGCCGGGACCCACGTTCAATACCCTCGGCTCGGTCGATGGCAAGCAGGTCGTCGATGTCCGCGGCGCCGAAGTGGACCCGGTGACCGGTCATCTGAATATGACGACGGTCTCGGTCCGCGACGGACTCAATATCTTCGAGGCGTTCGGGTTCTGGGTCAGCGGTGAGCACGGACTCGTCCCGCGCGCCGAGGTATATCCGCCCGGTGTCCCGCGCGAGGAGATCGATAAGTCCAATCAGCAGGACTTCAAGGATTCCGAGGGCAATGCCGAGGTGGCGGCGCTGCACTTGCTGAACCTGCCGACGGTGGTGTTGGTGCGCAAGGTCTCCGACGACGGCCCGGCCAAGGAGACGCTGAAGGCGGGCGACGAACTGGTCAGCATCAACGGCGCACCGATGACCGCGCCCAAGGATGTCGTCGCCGCAGTGTCTTCGCAGGCGCCCGGCGCTCAGATCACCGTGACCTACCGGCGTCAGAACACCGAGAACACCGCGACCATCACCCTGGCCGCCCGCCCCGACGATGCGAACAAGGGCTATCTCGGCCTGACCCCGACCGAGGGTGCGCGCCCGCCCATGGAGGTCTCGTTCAACCTCGCCGATATCGGAGGGCCGTCGGCCGGTCTCATGTTCAGTCTCGCGCTGATCGACAAGCTCACGCCCGGTGAACTGGACGGCGGCAAGTTCGTCGCCGGTACCGGAACCATCGATCAGGACGGCAAGGTCGGCCCGATCGGCGGCATCCAGTACAAGATGATGGCCGCGCGCGACGCCGGTGCGGAGACCTTCCTGGTCCCGGCCGCCAACTGCAATGAGGCCAAACAGCGCACACCCGAGGGTCTGCGCCTGGTGAAGGTCGAAAACCTCGGCGGCGCAGTGCAATCCCTCAACGACATCAACGCCGGTCGGGAGACCGTCTCCTGCGGCTGATCACTCCATCGTGTGGTGCAGTGCCTCGATGAGGTTCGGGGCCAGATTCGGATAGGTGCGCAGGTCGAGATCGCCGAAGTCGTCGGCATC
Organism: Nocardia sp. CA-135398; assembly: GCF_050955845.1. NCBI lineage: Bacteria > Bacillati > Actinomycetota > Actinomycetes > Mycobacteriales > Nocardiaceae > Nocardia > Nocardia sp. CA-135398. The sequence goes on from NZ_CP192084.1 coordinate 1,857,897, forward strand.
GTCCTCGGGCTTGACCTGCAACAGGCACAGATCCGTGCCGGTGCGCAGTACCGCGGCGAACAGCCGGGCCGTGCGCCGTCCCGGATGTGTCTCGGCCGCGGCGCGTGCGGCGGCGTCGGCGGCCTCGTGATCGGCGAGCAGCGGGGTGAGCGCATCGTCGAGGGTGCTCTCGGCGTCCGGCGGCAGCACGACGATCTCCTGGACGAGCACACAGCCGCTCACGGCATCGGGCCAACTGGTGGTCGCGAGGAATTCGTCGAGCGCCATCGATCCGCCGGTGATGTCCTCCGGGAAGGACTCCTGCGCAATGGGAGTCAGCTCGCTGCCCTGATCCAGCTGTTCGAGCAATCCGGGTTCGGCCGCGACCAGATCGACGGTCGGCACCAGCGCGAACATCTGCGGCGGTCTGCCCCAGCCCTCGGCATCGACGAATTCCGCCACTTCACGGACGGAACGGGCGAGGACGAGTTCGGCGTGCAGGTCTGCGGTCACATCGATATCCAATCAAACGCTCGGAATCGATAGGTCGGGGCGTGCGTAATCGCAGACCGATCGCAACCCACCGGTCTGTACCCTCTCAGATTCCGTAGAGTGGGCCGAAACGGTCCGCTTTGGACCACCTGCAACATCGGACTGCGGTGTCACGGCCGAGAACATCGGTGCGCGCGCCGCCGGACCTTGGAGAGTGGCATCGTGGGCATGCGGCCCCCCACCGGCTTACCTTCGTTGTCCCGACGCAGCAGAGTGCTGCTGGTGGCGGCCATCATCCTGGCGGCCTTGCTGCTGCTGGGACCGCGGTTCACCGACACTTATACGAACTGGTTGTGGTTCGGCGAGGTCGGTTTCCGCAACGTTTATCTCACCGTATTGCGCACGCGGATTCTGTTGTTCATCGTCGTCGCGCTGTTCGTCGGTCTCGTCGTGTGGTTGGCATTGCTGCTGGCGTACCGGACAAGGCCGGTGTTTGTCCCGGTGGCGGGGCCGAACGATCCGATCGCGCGCTACCGCACCACCGTGATGAGTCGGCTCAAGCTGTTCGGCATCGGCATTCCGCTGGTGCTCGGCGTGCTCTCCGGTCTGGTGGCGCAGTCGAATTGGGTCACCGTGCAGCTGTTCCTCAATGGCGATTCGTTCGGCCAGAAGGATCCGCAGTTCGGTCTCGACGTCGGGTTCTACGCTTTCGACCTGCCGTTCTATCGGATGGTGCTGAACTGGCTGTTCGTCGCGGTGGTCATCGCATTCTTCGCCAGCCTGGTGACCCACTACGTCTTCGGCGGCCTGCGCCTTACCGGTCGCGAGGGCACGCTGACCAGGCCCGCGCGCATCCAGCTCGCGGTGATCGCCGGAATCTTCGTGTTGCTCAAGGCGGTTGCCTACTGGTTCGACCGCTACGAGCTGCTGTCGAGCAGTCGCAAGGAGCCGACCTTCACCGGTGGTTCCTACACCGATATCAACGCCGTACTGCCCGCGAAGCTGATCCTGCTGTCCATCGCGGTGATCTGCGCGATCGCCTTCTTCGCCGGTATCGTGCTGCGCGATCTGCGGGTGCCCGCGATGGCGGCCGCGCTGCTCGTGCTCTCCTCGGTCCTGGTCGGCGCGGTATGGCCGCTGGTGGTCGAGCAGTTCTCGGTGCGCCCGAACGCCGCCGACAAAGAGAGTGAATACATCGAACGCAATATCGCCGCGACCAGGCAGGCGTTCGGCATCACCTCGGACAAGATCGAGTACAAGGACTACAAGGGCGACAGTTCGAAGAGCCCGCTGGAAGTTCCGGTGGATGCGGCGACGATCGCCAATGCCCGTCTGCTCGACCCGAATATCTTGTCGCCCACCTTCACTCAGCTCAAGCAGCTGAAGAACTTCTATGGCTTCCCGGAGTCGCTGGATATCGACCGCTACGCCCTCAACGGCGATACCCAGGACTACATCGTGGCCGCTCGCGAACTGCACCCGTCGGCGCTGAGCGGTAACCAGACCGACTGGATCAACAAGCACACCGTCTACACCCACGGCAACGGTTTCGTCGCGGCGCCCGCCAACCGGGTCAACCGGCCGCAGTACGAGGATCCCAACGCCAATACCGGCGGCAGCAGCGACAGCGGCTACCCCATCTTCCTGGTCAGCGACCTGTTCAACTCGACCGACCAGCAGCAGATCAAGGTAGACCAGCCGCGCGTCTACTACGGCGAGCTGATCTCGCAGTCCAATCCGGACTACGCGATCGTCGGCGCCGTGAACGGTTCGCGGCCGCGCGAATACGATTCCGACACAGCGCAATTCACCTATAACGGCAAGGGCGGCGTGTCGATCGGGAACTGGTTCAATCGGTTGGCCTTCGCGGCCAAGTACACCGAGCGCAATCTGCTGTTCTCCTCGGCCATCGGGGACAACTCCAAGATCATCTTCAACCGCAGTCCGCGCGAGCGGGTGCAGAAGGTGGCGCCCTGGCTGACCACCGACGGCAATGCCTATCCGGCGGTCGTCAACGGCCGGATCCAGTGGATCGTGGACGCGTACACCACGCTGGACAACTACCCGTACGCGCAGACCACCTCGCTGGAGGGTGCCGTCGAGGACAGCATCGATAAGAAGACCGGAAGGTTGTTGCCGCGCAAGGAGGTCAGCTACATCCGCAACTCGGTGAAGGCCACCGTCGATGCCTACGACGGCACGGTGACCCTCTACGAGGTGGATCCGACCGACCCGGTGCTCAAGGCCTGGCGAGGTGTGTTCCCTGGCGCGGTCAAGCCGGAGAGCGAGATCTCACCGGAACTGCGCGCGCACTTCCGCTATCCCGAGGATCTGTTCAAGGTGCAGCGCGAAATGCTGACCAAGTACCACGTGGACAATCCGCGAGAGTTCTTCACCAACAACGCTTTCTGGTCGGTGCCGAGCGATCCGACCACCGAGGGCGGCACCTTCAATCAGCCGCCGTACTACGTGCTGCTGGGTGATACGGCGGCGAACAATAAGCCGGTATTCAATCTGACCAGCGCCATGGTCGGCTACAACCGGCAGTTCCTGTCCGCCTATATTTCGGTGCGCTCGGATCCGGACGGCTACGGCAAATTCACGATCTTGCAATTGCCGACCGATACCCAGACGCAGGGTCCGCAGCAAACGCAGAACAGTATGACGACTGCGCCCGAAGTCTCCAGTCAGAAAACACTGCTGTCGAACTCGAACAAGATCAGATATGGCAATTTGCTGACCTTGCCGATCGCCGACGGCGGAATCCTTTATGTGGAGCCGTTTTACAACGAGCGAAATACCGGGGCGGGCAGCTCCACCTTCCCGCAGCTGCTGCGGGTGCTGGTGAGCTATCGCGATGTGGCGGGCAGTGTGAAGGTCGGCTTCGCCTCCACCCTGGCCGATGCGCTGAATCAGGTGCTGCCCGGAACGGGCTCGCTGGCCACCCCGTTCGGCGGTGATCCGGCGAGCAGGCCGAAACCGGGTACCACGCCACCGGCCGATCACGGCGCCACACCGCCGACGCAGGGCACGACGCCGCCGACCCAGGGCGGCACGCCGCCGCCCGCGACCGGGTCCGGCGCCAAGGATGCCGCGGCCGCCGAGCTGAGCAAGAAGATCGAGAGTGTGCGAAATGCCATGAAGTCCGGGAACTTCCAGGACTTCGGCAAGGCGCTGGAGGAATTGGACGCCGCGGTGAAGGCGTATCAGGACGCCGGTCGCTGATCCCATGAGATCGGCCCCGTCATCCGGTTTCGGGTGACGGGGCCGTTCTCATCGACGTCGGCTCGACGTCGACCTCGGCGCCGTTGCCGAGGGACGTCGGATTCCTACGTCAGCGACCGAACGAGTCGATCAGTGCACCGTTCTGGTCCAGCAGCTGCTGGAACTGGCCCTCCAGGCCGTTCTGCTTGGCCAGCTGATAGCCCGCGGACTTGGCCTGCTCGATGGCGGACTTGACGTTGGTGGCCGGGGCAGGGGCGGCTTCGGCGGGGGCGGCGGGCTCCGGCTCGACGACGGCCGGGCTCGGCTCGGACTCACCGGCGCGCAGGTACTGACCGCAGACCGGCCATGCGCCCGCACCCTGGGTGGCGAGCACATTCTCGGCCACCCGGATCTGCTCTTCCTTGCTGGCGCTATTGGCGGAACCGTGGCCACCGTTGGCCGCCCAGGTGCTCTGCGAGAACTGCAGACCGCCGTAGTAGCCGTTGCCGGTGTTGATACCCCAGTTGCCACCGCTTTCGCACTGCGCGACGCCATCCCAATTGTGCGACGGGGCCGCGGCTGCGGTGCCGGTGGAAAGACCGAACGGGACGGCAACGATTGCGCCGGTGACGGCGGCATAGCCGAGGGCGCGGGTGCTGAGCTTTCGGTGCTTCGACATGTTGTATTCCCTCCCTGCGCCCACCGCCCCCGGAAATGCGAATGCCGAGTCCCTGTCCCCAGGTGTGTCGGGGATCCTCGAACCGCGGGACAGGGTCGCCGGTGTTCGGCGGTTCGAGTTCGAGCCCATCACGTTTGATCCGGGCCGTGGCTCGACGGTAACGAAGAAATCTCAGCAGATCACATCTTGATAACTTCCCCATTGCATGATGCGAATAACGGGTATACCGGTGTTTGCGCAGGTGACAAATGCTCTGAGAATGGATTCCGGACGGTCGGTTATAGCACCGTTATGTGTTCGGGATCACTACGAAATAGTGACTCGGGTCACGTTTGAATCCAATAGGCGATCGGTCTGTTGTGTTCTGAACGACTTTCGTCGCCACGTTCGCTCCGGTCCGGTAGATGGATTCGGTGGATGTCCGCGACCGTCCCTCGACGGCGGTGTGTGCAACCCCACTGCACCGGCCATCCCCCGGCATCCGGTCCGCTGACCAGGGTAAACCACCTGGAAGATAAGCGATTTGCCTTCCGTGCGTAGACGTGTGTAATGTTGTGTTTACCGACGCGGGGTGGAGCAGCTCGGTAGCTCGCTGGGCTCATAACCCAGAGGTCGCAGGTTCAAATCCTGTCCCCGCTACTAGGGAAACGACCCGGAACTCAAATGTTCCGGGTCGTTTTTCATTGATGCTCGAAGCGCGCATTGTCGCTGCTGATCTGGTGCGGATGATCGATCAAACCGCCGATCGAGAACCCTCGAGGTAGGCGACGATGGCGTTGGTGAGTCCGCGCCGGGCCTTGTCGAGGTCGGAGTAGGTGCCGAGCTGGCGTTCGACTCGGCAGGTCAAAGCCGGGCTCGCCGCCGACCCGGCGGTGCACTACCCGCAGGTCTCCGCAGCCGGGTAACCGGCGACACGCAGCACGAATCCTCAACCGCCCGAATTTCTCCCCGCTGCGGCGAACTTGTCGCATCGCGGGTTTCCCTTCTCAACGTATAACGCACCAGCGGGATTGCGGCAAGACCCGGGTGGTGCTGCAGAATCGCTGGCCGAGGCCAGAACCTGCGGAGATGGGAAGTAACCGAATGCATGTGACCGACACCGATGTGATCATCGTGGGTGCGGGCCCGACCGGGTTGATGCTGGCCGCCGAGCTGCGTCTGAGCGGTATGCGACCGCTGCTGTTGGAGCGGAAGCCGCAGCCCCGAGACATCCCGAAGGCCGGTGGTATCGGCGGGCGAATCCTGGAACTGCTGCGCTACCGCGGCCTGCTGGAACGCTGTGAAGCAGCCAATACCGACCCCATCCCGGCTCCCCGCTTCCCGTTCGGCGGTGTGCACGTGGACTTGACGCAGCTGGCGGATCCACCGCTGCACGCGCTGCCGCTCGCACAGCATCGACTCGAGCGCGTGCTCGCCGAACGGGTCACTGAACTGGGCGTCGACATCCACCGCGGACATGAGGTGGTCGGGGTGAGCCAGGACGACGCCACGGTGACCGCGCAGGTGCGCGGGCCGGACGGGTCCTACCAGGTGAGCGCCCGATACTTGGTGGGCTGCGACGGCGGACACAGCCGGATCCGCGATATGGCGGGCATCGCATTTCCCGGCACCACATATCCGGAGGTCAACCGGCTGGTTCAGGTCGCTGTGCACGATTCGGTGACCGTGCTCGACAACGGCGACCTCGAGGTGCCCGGGTTCGGCCGGATTCGCGCGGGTTTCACGCAAACCGATCGCGGTATGTTCGCGAACGGGTCGACCACTCCCGGACTGCTCGGTCTGTTCACCGCCGAAGACGAGTCCACCGATTATGACGACGATGAACCGATGACCCTGTCCGAGTTCCAGGACAGCGTCCGCCGCGTGCTCGGTGCGGATCTACCACTGGGAGAACCGATTCGGTTGTCGCGCTTCACCTTCAAGGATCGGCTGGCCGAACGCTACCGCGCCGGGCGGATTCTGCTGGCCGGTGATGCGGCCCACCTGTTCCCCGCCACGGGTGTGGCGATCAACGCGGGCATGCTGGACACGGTCAACCTGGCCTGGAAGCTGGCCGCCGACATCGACGGCTGGGCTCCGGAGGGTCTGCTGGACACCTACCACGACGAACGTCACCTCGCTGGCGCGCGGACACTGCTGCACACTCGGGCCCAGGTGGCGTTGCGTCGCGGGCAAGACCCGGCGGCCGAAGCGCTTCGGCAGGTATTCCAGGAACTGCTCCTCGATGAGCAGCCGTTGCGGCGGGTGGGCGCCCTCATTGCGGGCACCGACATCCGCTACCCGCTGCCCAACCCCAACGAAAACGCCTTGACCGGCACCTTCGCACCCGACCTTGCGCTGCGCACCGACCGGGGCACAATCAGCGTCGCGGAACTCATGCACACCGCACGGCCCGTCCTGCTCGTCCTCGCCGACCGACCGGAGCTCCATGAGATCGCCCGAGACTGGCAGCATCGCATCGAAATCCACACTGCCGAAACCGATCACCGGCCAGCCGACGCCCTGTTGATTCGCCCCGACGCTTACCTCGCGTGGGCCGCAACCATCGATGAACCCAGCGAGTCCGCCGCGCCCGCGCTGCGCGAGGCTCTTTCCGCCTGGTTCGGCGCACCCCTGAAAACGCCGGTCGATCAGCCCTGCTGATCGGTTTCCAGCGAGATGAATCGGCACTGCTCCCGCTATTCCGCTAGCGGGAGCGGTGCCGCACCGGAATCGTCGTCATCTACGAGGTTGCGACCGTGACGCATTCGAGGAACACCAGCTGCAGCCACATCTTCGGAATTTCCTGGAGCAGCGCAATAGCTACGTCGCATCGGCCCGCGTCGAGTTCCTGGCACCGATGACGTCGAAGGGGTTGCCCGCGACGCCCTGAGTACCCAGCCACACCACGCCATCGCCACTCGATGGCAGCGACGCACGGGATCCCGCATCAGTGGCACGCGTACTCCAGGATCCGAAATCCCTTGGGCGCCTGTGGAACCGGAGTCGAGGCGACCTGCGATGATGTCGCGCGCGCTCTGACCAAGTGGACAGTAGATGAACAATCGGTTTCTTAAAAGTGTTGCCACGCAACAATAGTTGCGTCATGCTGAGGGGTATGGCCAGACGGTCGAAGAGGCGGCCGGTCCGGCCGAGGTGGGTATCCGAGGATTCGAAGGGTTGCTGTCCGCGCCCCGTCATGTCCCATGCGATTCGGTGGCGGCGGCGGGTCGGCTGGGTGCTGGCCGTCATCTTCGTCCTATTCGTCTTTCCCGGGCTCGTCGGCGCGGTGGCCAGTGCGCAATATCTGGCCGCGGCGACCGGCAGCGGTGTCTCCGAAATCGACGGCCTCAGCTGGATGCACATCCGCGATTCGTCCGGGGTTCCGCTGGCGAACTATGCCTTCGCGACCGACCGCGGCGGGGTGCTCGACCCTGGCTCGACGATCCTCTGGGCGATCCTCGGCTTCGAATTCATCGGCTATATCGCCATCGTGACGACCGCGATCTGGTTGATCGGCAATGCGCTGAGCTTCCAGTGGCTCAACATGTTCGGCTCGGCACTGACCGGCGTCGCGGACCGGCTGACCGGTCAGATCGCGACGCCGATGCTGCTGATCACCGCCGCGACGATCGGCGCGTTCTGCGTCGCCTGGTTCTGGTTGCGTGGCTATCACGCCAAGGCGGTGCTCCAGATCGTCACGATGCTTGGTGTCGCTGTGCTCGGCCCGGTATTCCTGGCCGAGCCGCTCGGCGATGTGCTGTCCTCGGACGGATTGCTCGCCAAGGGAAGGGATTTGGGAATTTCGGTGGCGGCCGGACTGAACGGCAACAACAACCCGAATCCGAACCAACTGGTGACGACCATGCAGCGCGATCTGGCGGACAACTTCGCCCGGCGTCCGGTGCAGGTGTGGAATTTCGGGCATGTGGTCGACGAGCAACCGGCGTGCCGGTCGGCCTGGTCCGCGGGGATGATCGCGGGTGACGACGAACGCGTCCGCAAGGGCATGCAGAGCTGCGGTGATTCCGCCGCCTACGCCAAGGCCCAGAATCCGTCCATGGGACAGGTCGGTACCGGGCTGATGCTGTTGATCTGCGGTGGCATCCTGTTGGCCTTCGCGGTGGTGCTCGGCATCAGGGTCGTCAAGGCCGCGCTGGATGCGATCTACCACGGATTCATGTCGATATTCGGTTTCGCCGCAGGCGGATTCGTCTACGGACCGACGCAGACCTTTCTGGTCCGCAATCTCGTCGACGGCATTGTCGCGGCGGGCCGGATGACCGCCTACACCATCTTCCTCGGTATCTACGTGCTGTTCATGGGCAATCTGTTCGCGCAGGCGAAGGGCCAGACCATGGCGGTGATCGTCATCGCGGGCACCGTCGAGATCGTCGCCATCTCCCAGCTCAAACGCCTGAGCCGCGGCCTCAGCCGGGGCAATGACTGGATCGCCAACCGGTTCGCGCTGGCCATGCAGGGGGCTGGAGCGCGCCCCGGCGGTGGAGGTGGCGGGGGATCGGCACTCGGCATGGGGGATGCTCGGGCGGGCGGTTCGCTGCACGGCGGGCTGATGTCCGGGATGGGCATGCTGAACACGATCAACGCGTCGCCGGCGACCGCGTGGCTCCTCGGGGCCACGGTTGGCCCGTTGAACCCGCTGTCGCGCAGGAAGAAGCGGATGGATCTCAACAACATCGCCGCCTCGCCGATGGCGCGGCAATTGCAGGAGTACAACCACGCTGCCCGCGGGAACTGGCGGGTCAAGGCCGCCGGGCGGTTGGACGGAATCGACGGCGGAATCAGGTCCGCTCTCGGTGTCCAGAATGTTCTGGATGGTCTGGGCGACAGCAAGGTCCCGGACTCGATGATCGCTCCGGTTATGCTGGCGATGGGTGCGACCGATCAGCAGGTCATCGATGCCCAGCGCGCCTTGGCCGTCCAGAAGGCCAGCATGAAGGACTACAACCCGAACGGCTTCGCGCCCTTGCAGAAGGCGCTCGCCGCGGGGTACGCGGTGGAGAACCACCAAGGCGTCGCCGCGCTGCCGGCATTCGCGGCGCAGGCCGTGGTCGCGGCGGACAACTTCGTGCGGCACTCCACAGCGCCTGTGAATCATGTCGGCGATAATCATCAGTTCGTTCGTATGCTCTTCGACCCGCAAACGCCGGGCGGGACCGCCCTGCTGGATGACGAGCATCAACTCAGGGCCATCACTCCTGCTCAATGGGACAACGCCGGACGCGATGTCCGCCAGCACATCGGGCGACGATTGGCTTTGGAGCACCAATCCGCTGCCACTGAATACTTCGCCAACCAGGGCGACGCGAATCTTTTGGAAGCGTTGCAGCGGTCGAACCGGCGGCTGGCCAACTTCAACAACTTCGATCCGAATGGCGGAGCCAACCCATGGTCATCGTAGGCGGGCATGCGCACACGTTCGACGGTCTCACCGATGGCCTGGTCAACGATCCGGGGGCCGGTCTGCGGGCACGGAACCTCGCGACTCGACAAGGGGACCCATCCGCATAGACCCCAAAACTGGGACAAACCTGTGGGTTGAACGTGATTGCCCGAGGGCACTAGAACCAGACGGGCCGTCAGTTATGGTGACGGCCTATCGTTCGAGTACCCCGATCGATCGCGAGGCTTACCGTGCGGGACAGCGCTCCCACCACCTATCAGGAACTACGCGCTGTCCTACAGCAGCGCCTGCCCGAACTGGCCGACGGCCAACAGCGCATAGCCAGGCTGGTATTGGACGATCCGGAAGGAACCGCATTCCGCAGTATCGGCCAGAGCGCCGAACTCGCGGGCGTGCACCGTTCCTCCCTGGTGCGTTTCGCCACCATGCTCGGCCTGCCCGGCTATCCGGGCCTGGTCGAACTGTGCCGCAGGCAACTCGCCGCCGAGGCGTATCTGGTGCGTAGACCCGCCGATGCGCCGCCGCCGAGCTCGAACGACGAGTTCTTCACCGCGATAACCGAATACGACGCGAACAATATGTCCCGTACCTTCGCGCGGATCGATCGCGGCGACTGGGACCGGGCGGTCGAGACGTTGGCGCATGCCTCGACCGTGCACGTCATCGGGCTGCGGCGCTGCCTCGCGATCGCCTATGCCGCCACTTACCAGCTGCAGATGGTGCGCCATCGGGTCCGCCAGCTCGGCGCGACGGCGCGGGTGCTGACCGACGAACTGCGCGATGTCGAACCCGGCGACGCACTCGTCGCGGTATCGATCCGGCGCTACAGCAGTGACACCGTGCGCGCGGTCGAGTCGGCGCGCCGCCGTGGCGCCACCGTCATCGCTCTCACCGATGACGCGTCCTCCCCGCTGGCTCGCATCGCCGATGTGACCTTCTATGTCGGAACCGGATCCCTCACCGTGCTGCGCTCGCTCACCGCCTTCACGGGACTGGTCCACGCCCTGGTCACCGCCGTCGCGCTGCGCCTGGAATCCGTCGGCACCGAGACCGACATCCTCGACGATCAATTGCTCGACTAGTCGCGCCGTTTGCCGGTGCCGTCCTCGGGTACCGCTTGGATATGACGCCCAGCCATGATCTCCGGGAGCTCGGATTGCCCGAAACGATCTCGGTGGCGCTGTTCGACCTCGACGGTGTATTGACCGATACCGCGGCGGTGCATCGGCGGGCGTGGAAGGCGGTCTTCGACGAGTTTCTGGCCGGACGCAGCCCCGGCCCGTTCCACCCGTTCACCGAATCGGACTATCTGGGCTATGTGGACGGCCGCTCGCGGGCGGACGGTATCCGCGAGTTCCTGAAGTCGCGCGGGATCACGCTGCCGGACGGGGAACCCGATGCGGCGGAAGGCGAGCCCACCGTGCATGGCCTCGGCAATCGGAAGAATCGGCTGCTCCTGTCGTTCCTCGAACGCGACGGCGTGCATGTCTATCCGGGATCGCTGGCCTATCTGCACGCGACGCGCGCGGCCGGATTGCGAACGGGTGTGGTGACCGCATCGGCGAACGCCCATGAGGTGTTGGCGGTCGCGGATCTGACCCGGTTCGTCGATGTGTGCATCGACGGAGTCGAAATCGCCAGCCGCGGCCTGCGCGGCAAACCCGCGCCGGACGCATTTCTGGTGGCCGCGCAGGCACTGGACGTCAAACCGGAACAGGCCGCGGCCTTCGAGGACGCCATCGCGGGGGTGACGGCCGGGCGGGCCGGTGAGTTCGGATATGTCGTCGGCGTCGATCGAGTACGCGACGGTACGCAGGCCGAGGCATTGCGTCGGGCCGGGGCGGACGTGGTCGTCACCGATCTGGCCGAGCTCGGGCCACCGCAATGAGCACCGACTGCCGTGGCTTCGAGATCGCGCCATGGCACTTGCGTTGGTGCGGACTGGATCTCGAGGCATTGCACCGAACCGAGTCGATCTTCGCGCTCGCCAACGGACATATCGGGCTGCGCGGCACCTTGGAGGAGGGGGAGCCGGTCGGCAAGCCGGGCACCTATCTCAACGGGTACTACGAGAAGCGCCAATTGCCTTATGCCGAGGCGGGATACGGCTATCCGGACGAGGGCCAGACCGTCGTCAATGTGACCGACGGGAAGATCATTCGGCTGCTCGTCGAGGACGAGCCGATGGATATGCGCTACGGCAAGGCCGTCGAACACGAACGGGTGCTGGACTTCCGGTCGGGCACGTTGCGGCGCACCACCGTCTGGACGTCGCCGACCGGGCGATGCGTGCGCATCCACTCGGAGCGACTGGTGTCCTTCACCGAACGCGCCCTGGCCGCGATCCGCTACGAGGTCGAACCCCTCGATGACGATCTGGAGCTGGTCATCCAATCGGACCTGCTCGCCAATGAACCGGTTCCGACCTCGCACGGCGATCCTCGGCTCGCCGCCGCATTGGACCGCCCTCTGGTTGCGGACTTCTGCGCGGCCCATGATTTCGCCGCTGTGCTCGCCCACCACACCCGGCGATCCGGGTTGCGCATGGCCGCGGCCATGGACCATGAACTCGAGGTCGACGCGACCCCGCGCTGCAGTGTGCACGCCGAGGACGACCTGGCACGCTTGACGATCGCGGTCGATGTCGCGAAGGGCGAGCGCGTGCGGTTGACGAAGTATCTCGGTTACGGATGGTCGAGTCGGCGCTCGGTACCGGCGCTGCGGGCCCAGGTGGATGCGGCATTGGCTGCCGGTCTGGAGACCGGCTGGGATACATTGCTGGCCCGGCAGCGCGCCTATCTGGACCACTTCTGGTCCACCGCCGATATCGAGATCGACGGCGATCCGGAACTGCAGCAGGCCGTCCGATTCGCGCTGTTCCATGTCCTGCAGGCGGGTGCACGCGGTGAGACCCGCGCGATACCGTCCAAGGGGCTGACCGGGCCCGGCTATGACGGGCATTCATTCTGGGACACGGAGACTTTCGTATTGCCGGTGTTGACCTACACGGTGCCGGTGGCCGCGGGTGATGCACTGCGTTGGCGGCACGCCACCCTCGACGGGGCCCGTCGGCGCGCACGCGAACTCGGTCACACCGGAGCGATGTTCCCATGGCGCTCCATCAATGGCGACGAGGGTTCCGGCTACTGGCCGACCGGCACCGCGGCGGTGCACGTCAATGCCGATATCGCCGACGCGGTGGTCCGATATCTCGCCGCGACCGGCGATGAGCACTTCGAAAGAGGCTGCGGTGTCGAGCTTTTGGTGGAGACCGCCCGGTCGTGGGTGAGCCAGGGGCACTACGACACAGCGGGGAACTTCCGGATCGACGGCGTGACGGGTCCCGATGAATACTCCGCACTCGCCGATAACAACCTCTATACGAATCTGATGGCGCAGCGGAACCTGGACGAAGCCGCCGAAGCCTGTGTGCGCCAGCCGGATATCGCCGAGCGGTTGGAGGTCGACGCCGAGGAGATCCGCGGCTGGCGCGACCGCGCCAAATGCATGTTCCTGCCCTATAACGAGCAACTCGGGGTGCACGAGCAGTCGGAGGGCTTCACCGACCATGCCCGCTGGGATTTCGCCGCGACGCCGTCCGAGAAGTATCCGCTGATGTTGCATTACCCGTACTTCGATCTGTATCGCAGGCAGGTCGTCAAACAGGCCGACCTCACCTTGGCAATGTACATGTGCCCCTACGCTTTCACCCCGGAGCAGAAGGCGCGCAACTTCGATTATTACGAGGCATTGACCGTCCGCGACTCCTCGCTGTCGGCCGCTGCCCAGTCCGTTATGGCCGCCGAGGTCGGCCACCTCTCGCTCGCCTTCGACTATTTCGCCGAAGCCGCACTGACCGACCTGCACGATCTGCATCACAATGTCGCCAACGGCCTGCATATGGCCTCACTCGCGGGAGCCTGGCTCTGCTGCGTCTTCGGATTCGGCGGGATGCGCGACGGCGGTGGTGAATTACGTTTCGCACCACGACTTCCCGCGAATATCGAGCGCTTGGCCTTCCGAATCATCTGGCGCGGCAGTGGCATAGCTGTCGAGATCACCGCCGATTCCGCGACTTATCGACTGCTGTCCGGAGATTCGTTCGTCCTGCGCCATCACGGTCGCGTGACAACGCTCGGCGATGTCGCCGTGACGCTGCCGATCCCGCGGCAATCCGATCGACCCGAGCCATTGCTACCCGAGGGGCGGGCGCCATACCGGCGGGGGTAGCGGTACGAAGGAGCGGGCATGCCATCGTTCACCGAATCCGAGTACTGGTTGGGCAGACTGGTTTTCCAGCACGGTCTGGCCGTCATCTATCTGATCGCCTTCGTGGCGGCGGCGCGGCAATTCCGAGCGCTCATCGGTGCGAATGGGATGTTGCCGGTGCCCCGATTCGTCCGGCGGGTCGAATTCCGCCGGGCTCCCAGCATCTTCCATTTCCACTATTCCGATCGGTTCTTCGCCGTGGTCGCCTGGTCCGGTGCGGCGCTGTCGGCCGCGGTGGTGGCCGGTGTGTTGCGGCTGGTGCCGCTGTGGACGGCGATGCTGCTATGGGCGACCCTGTGGGCGCTGTACCTATCGATCGTGAATGTCGGGCAGGCCTGGTACGCGTTCGGATGGGAGTCGCTGCTGCTCGAGACCGGATTTCTGGCGATCTTCCTCGGCAATGATCGGGTCGCGCCGCCGGTGCTGGTGTTGTGGTTGGCCCGGTGGCTGCTGTTCCGGGTGGAGTTCGGCGCCGGACTGATCAAGATGCGCGGCGATTCCTGTTGGCGCGATCTGACCTGTCTGTACTACCACCACGAGACCCAGCCGATGCCCGGCCCGCTGAGCTGGTTCTTCCATCGCCTGCCCAAACCGCTGCATCGAGTCGAGGTGGCGGCCAATCATTTCGCCCAACTCGTTGTGCCCTGGGGACTTTTCGCACCGCAGCCGGTGGCGAGCGTGGCCGCCGCGATCATCATCGTCACCCAGCTGTGGCTGGTGCTGTCCGGCAATTTCGCCTGGTTGAACTGGGTGACGATGGTGTTGGCCACCACCGTGATCGATGTGTCCTCGGCGAAAGCGGTACTGCCCGTGCCGGATCCGCCGTCGATGCCCGCTGCGCCGCCGTGGTTCGCCGGTCTGGTGCTCGCGTGCACCGTCCTGGTGGTGTTGCTGAGCTACTGGCCCGCCCGCAATCTGCTCTCGCGTCAGCAGCGAATGAATGCGTCCTTCAACCCCTTGCACCTGGTCAATACCTACGGTGCGTTCGGCAGTATCGGCCGCACCCGCGAGGAGGTGGTGTTCGAGGGCACCGACGAGGCGGAGATCACCGACCGGACACTGTGGCGGGAGTACGAGTTCAAGGGAAAGCCGGGTGATCCGCGCCGGTGGCCACGGCAATGGGCCCCGTACCACCTCAGGTTGGACTGGCTGATGTGGTTCGCCGCGATCTCCCCGTCCTACGCCCGCGGCTGGCTGCTCGCCTTCGTCGAACGACTGCTGCGTAACGACCCCGCGACATTGCGGCTACTGCGCCGCTGTCCCTTCCCCGACTCGCCACCGACCTATGTGCGGGCGCGAATCTACCTGTACCGCTTCGCAACTCGCGCCGAACTCCAGCAGGAGCACATGCTGTGGCGCCGCACCCTGGTCGGTGAGTACCTCCCGCCGATGGCGCTCGGTCAGTAGAAGCTGCGACCGGCGCCGCCACCGGAGGCCGACCAGACCTCGGTTATCAGCCCCGCGGCGATGCGCAGGATATCGGTGCCGCTCACCTCGACCTGCTCGCCATCCGGTCCGGTGTACGCCGCTCCGTACGGGCTTGCCACGAATCCCGTTCGGGTGTCATCCATTTCGACGACCGACTCACCCTGGGGCGCGAATCGGAGTCCGGGACGCTGCGCACGGAATTCGGCGATCTTGGCGGCCAAGGTCTGCGGGTGGTGGATATCGTCGTAGTCGTCGGCGCCCGGCTGGGCGTAGCGGAGCGTGAATTCGGGGGCCATGATCTTGTCCGCGAGCGCCAGGTCGCCGTTCCACATCGCGGTCCATTCGTCGAACAGGGTGATGCCGAAGTCGCGCATCGTCACTCCTCAATAGTCTCATTGATACGGTCTCGATGGCAGTAACATATAGTCTCGGTGAGACGGTGTCAATGAGATGGAGGAGGCATGACGGAGCTCGGGCCGCAAGACCACATCGTGCTGGGGCTCATCGCCCGGTACGGACCGCTCACGCCCTATGAGCTGAAGGCCAAGCTCGAGGAGAGCGTCGACTACTTCTGGCCGGTCCCGCATGCGCAGCTCTATCGGATTCCCGTGCGCCTTACCGAGCAGGGATTGCTCGACGAGGAGGCCGAGCAGGCCGGGCGGCGGCGTCGACTCTTCCATCTGACCGATAAGGGCCGGGCCGAGCTGAAGCGCTGGCTCGCCGATCCGCAGAGTCCGCCCGCCGAGACCCGGGATCCGGCACAGCTCAAGCTCTTCTTCGCGGATCTGGGCGCCCCGGGCGATGTGGTCGCGCTGGCGAACCGCGAGGCCGCGGAGCATCGCCGCCTCCTCGAGCTGTATCGATCGCTGTATGCCGATATAGATCCGAGCGACAAGGCGCGCGCGGTCTCTCGCGCGCGCATCCTGCGCCTCGGCATCCTGCACGAACGGGCCTATGTCGAGTTCTGGGAAGACCTCGCCGCCGACCCCGAATATCGGGACCGGCGGCGCGAGTAGCGGGAGTCAGGCGCGGCGGGCGCGCTTGACGAAGCGGATGCTGAGAGCGATCAGCGGGGTGAAGAAGATGACCGACAGGACCGGTGAGAGCCAGGCCATGGTGTGGATGGGGAGTTGGTAGGCCAGCAGGATCCGGACGGTTGCTTCGGCGACGAGGCCGACGCCCCATGCCAAGGCCAGGGTGTTGAAGCCGCGCCGCTTTGCCGGATTCGTCTGGTAGGAGGTCTCGAATTCGGCGAGTGCGGCCGGTCCGGCCGCCGCGAGTGCCTTGCGCGCGGACAGGTAGGTCAGCGGTTTGCCGACCGCGGTGCTGATCAGGAAGGCGATACCGATGATCGCGGTGGCCGCGGAATCCTTGACGATCATCATCCGGGGATCACCGCTGATCAGCGACCCGACTAGACCGAAGGCGAAGACACCGAGCATGATCGCGGCGAACGGTTCGAGGCGCCGCGAACGGATGGTTTCGATGAGCAGCACCGCACCCGCGAACAGGGTGCCCGCGAACAGGCCGGTGAAGTCGCTGTAGCCGAGGCCGGTCAGCAGGAAGTACGCCCCGACGGGCACCGCGACATCACGGGCGATCGGGGCCAGTACGCGGATCGGCTCTAGGCGTGGCTGTGCGGTCGGGGCCGGTGCGGTGGTCGTCATCACGGGTGCTCCTCGCTGGTGAAATCGGCTGTGCACTACGTGAAATGACGTTACGGATCGGTCGAGGGTGACAGATCTGCCAACCATCACGGGTCCGGCATGACATCTGTCATGCCCGCCGATTACCGATGGAACTGCCGGATCGGCCTGCCTGTCAGCATGCGCACGAAGAGCGCGGCGAAACGCAAGTGGCCCAGTGCCTCTCGCCGTGTGAAGGCCACCGACCATACCGTCTTCGTGCCCGCCGCGGGCAACGGGCGGTTGTCGAATCGATCCGCCACCCAGTTCATGGTGGCCGGTGCGCCGATGAACAGCAGCGGCATATGCAGGCTGAGGCGGTCGCGCAGATACCGCACATGCGCGCCGCGGACCGTGTAGCGGGCAACGTGCTTGTCGATATCGTCGACGGCGATGAGCTCGTCGTTGACGCCCTGGATGACGAGCAGCGGCATGGCAGGCGCCTGCACACCGGGACGGATATCGGCCATGATCTGCTGCAGATCGGGTTCGGCGAGCAGTTCGGCAAAAGTGCGGTGGCTGTAGTCGTCGACGTTCTTGCCCATCAACCGGAACAGCAGATGCAGTGTGGTGCGCGATTCGGCATCGCTGAGCAGATCGAGGAATTCGGTCTTCACATGGGCGCGCAGGATGCGATCGAGATCCGCGTACGCCCGGCGCAGTCCGGCCACGCACACCGTCGCGAAACCCGCGAAGAAGGTGCCGTTCAATCGCGCGAAGGCCGAACCGGGATCGCCGACCGGCGAGCCCGCGACCGCGCCGACGATATCGAGTTCCGGTGCGTATCCGGCGGCGAGTTCCGCGGTCCAGGCCGTGGCGAGGCCGCCGCCCGAATAGCCCCACAGCGCAACGGGAGTCGCCTCGCTCAGGCCAAGTGGTGCGAAGCGCATACTGGCCCGGATGGCGTCGAGGGATCGGTAGCCGGGTTCGCGCGGCACGCCGAAATGCCCGGCCAGCCCGCCGTGGTCGGGCACCGAGATCGCCCAGCCGCGGGCCAGTGCGTAGGTGATCACGGGCAGTTCGACCTGCGGAATCGAGCCGAGCGCCCGTGCGCCGCGCCGCAAAGCGTACGAGGGCAGACATTTCGAGCTGACGCCGTCGATGGCGCACTGGAACGAGACCAGTGGCCGCGGCTCGCGCGGGTCGGCGTCCCATGGCAGCAGCACCGTCGTCACCGCCGCCTCCGCGGTGCCGTGCAGGTTGCTGGTCCGGTACAGCAGTTGCCAGGCCGAAAACTTCAGTGGCACACGGCCGAACAGCGCGAGCTCGACCTCGCGGGTGCGCAGGATGGTGCCGGGGGCGAAGCGTGCGAAACCGGCGGGCGGCCGATAGAACCGATCCAGCTCCGGCTGTAGTGGCCGATCCGAGCGAAATATTTCGGCAACCGGGTGCGCCGATTCCCTTCCGGCGTCGGCCTGCACGCTCATTCCTGTACATCCTTTCGAAGGCGCACCGGCACGGTGTTTTATTTGAAATGACGCCGGAATACCGATACTCAACGTAGCAATGTCGGGGTGGGAAAATAATTGTCCCGAAACACAATTGAGCGGGGTGTTTTTCTCCGATCGGCGGTGTTGACGGTGACCGTCGTCACCCGGTAGCACGGTCGAATGCGCAGGTGAGCAGGGTCATGCCCGGTCCGGTTGTCACTGCACGCCGACGAGAAGAATCCACGGAAATTTTGTCTTCGGAGACAAAAACCGGGCGGTTGCGAGATTTATCGGAAAATGGCTTCGTTGGGTAACGTGCAAGCCATGCCCGTTGTCCTGCCCCCGCTGTCCGGAGACGCACCGATTATCGCCCGACTGGTTCGTCGGTTACCCGAAATCGCCGAACGCATGCTCGAGGCGGGCCTCGGCTCGACGCCCCCGGCCGCGGATCTGCCGGATGGGCATTTCACCGCCGAGGTGCTGCCCGCGATCGCCGGATGCGGGCAGGCCTTCCTGCGCGCGATCCAGGAGCAGCGGGTGTTCACCGGGACCGAGGTGATCGAATTCGTCGGTCCGGTGGCCGAGCGGCATGCCGAGGACCGAATTCCCTTGGGGCTGTTGATGCATGCGGTACACGGTTCCGGTCAGGTGCTCGTGCAGGAGGCCGCGGCGGTGGCCATGCCGGAGGATATGCCGGATCTGATCGCCTTCGGCGCTCGGCTGCTCGATCTGCTGCGCGATATCAATGTCGCCGTGGTGGAGGCGTATACCGATGTGGAGCAGTCGATCTACCACGCCGAACGCGAGGCACGGCGGGCGCTGTGCTCGGCGCTGCTGCGTGGCCAGCCCGCGGAGGAACTGGCCGCTCGCGCGGATGTCGTTCTCACCGAACGCTATACGGTGCTGGCCATTCATATCCGCCCGGACGATCACCCGATCGTGGTCGCCGATCTGCTCACCCGGCGCCGAATCCGGGTGCTGCAGCGGGCATTGGACGGGATCGCCGGGACCAAGGCATTGAGCACCTTCGATGGCACGACCGGAATCGCGCTGCTGCCGAGCGGATCCGATTCCAAGGAGTACGAGCGGCTGGCCGCCGAACTCACCGAACAGTTCGGCGTCGATGTCTTCCTCGCCGAACGTCGCGCGGTGCAGCGGGATCTGCTGCCGCACGCGGTGCAGGAGGCGACCGATCTGGCCGAACTGGCCCGGTTGCTCAATCGGCCCAGCGGGCTGTACGACCTGGACGATCTGTTGCTGGAGTATCAGCTGACCCGGCCCGGTCCGGCTCGGGACCGGCTTGCCGATCGCATTGCTCCGCTGCTGTTGCGCTCACACCTGTTCGAGGCGCTGGAGGCGCATCTGCGGCACGGGTCCGACCGCAAGGCGGCGGCGGCCGAGGTGCACGTGCACCCCAATACCTTCAGCTATCGACTCAAACGGATCGCCGAACTCACCGGTATCGATCCGAGCGAGCCCAATGGGTCGCGGCTACTGGCGGCGGCGCTCACGGTGCATCGGTTCTATCCGGTGGGTGAGTCGGTGGAGGTTGTCGAGGGGGAGTGATCGGTTCTGGCATCGCGGCGGCCGACGCGCGTGCCGGGATGAACCGTGTGCGGCACTGAATCGTGAGCTGAAGGTGGGCCGCCACCGCCGCGGTCACGAACTCCGGGAGTTGCTTTATGTCGACCATCAACGGGTTACCCGCGCACGTTCTTCTGGTGCACCTCATCGTGGTCTTCGTACCGTTGACCGCGGCGCTGCTCGTCTTGTCCGCGCTGTGGCCCGCGGCCCGTCGGCGGCTGATCTGGCTGGTCACCGGTTTGGCCGCGATCACCGTCGCCCTGACACCGGTGACGACCGAGGCGGGGGAGTGGCTCCAGCACAAGCTCGGCGGATCCCCCGCCATCGATGAGCACGCCGACCTCGGCAACACAATGATCTACTTCGCGGTGCCACTCCTGCTCGTCACGGCGCTACTCATCGTCATCCACCTACGCGACGAGCGCGGCCGCCCGCTGGGACGCGTGGTCACCGTGCTGGCGGCCGTACTGGCGATCGCCGCAGGCGGTGCGGCGACCGCCCAGATATATCGGGTTGGAGACTCCGGCTCACGCGCCGTCTGGGGCGCCCAAGCGCTCTAGCACCGAGTACCCCCGCAGGACGACCAGTCTCGCGCCAAGTCTTTCCAGCGGTCGCATAGCCCATGCGTATCGCGCAAGGTATAGCTAGTGCGAGGCGGTGTTTGGGTGTGCGGCAGCCCTGCTATCGGCAGGGGGATTAGAACATGTTCTACCATGTTACGCAGTAGCTAGGAGGAACTGTCATGCCGCTGGATGCCACAGCCAAGGACCTGATCGCGGCCGTCCAGGAGTCACCGCGTGCGGTGGCGGCACACGACAAGGCAGCCTGGGTCGACCTGTTCACCGCCGCGGCCACCGTCAATGATCCGGTCGGTTCGCGCCCGCACATCGGCCGCGCGGCGATCGAACGGTTCTATGACACCTTCATCGGCCCGAACACCATCGCCTTCCAGATCGACCACGACTTCGTCGGCCCGTCGACCGTGGTCCGCGATCTGCTGATCCGCACAACCATGTCGACCGGCGCCACCGTCGCGGTGCCCATGCACCTGCGCTACGACCTCGTCGAGGAGGACGGCGTCTGGAAGATCACCCGGCTGGCCGCTCATTGGGAATTGGCCGCGATGATCGTGCAGTTACTGCGTACCGGACTCCCCGGACTCGGCGCGGCACTGAAGTTGGGGCCGCAGCTGATCGCCAATCAGGGCTTCGACGGCATGCTCGGCATGATGCGGGCACTGCGCGGCATCGGCGGGTCAGGCAAACGGGTTGCGGCCCAGGTGTTCTCGGCCGCGGCGGCCACCGATATCTCGCGGGTTCGGCGCCTGCTCAGCGAGCGCACGACCATCGAACTTCCGGCCGGAACCAGGATCTCGCTGGAGGAATTCACCAATCGGGCTCGAAGTATGCAGTGGGACAAGCTGATCGCCGCAGGCCGCACGGTGAGCGCCAGCGTCCGGCTCGACGCGGCCCAAGGTGTCGCGTTCGTCGAATTCGCGCCCGATAGTCGACGGATCACCGCCATCCGCATATTCATTCACTCGATCTAGCGGTGGTCCGCGACTTCGGCAAGTCGCGGACCACGAAGCTATGCGGCGACCGATCCCTCACGCGCCGCTGCGGGGACGACCTGCGGATCGGCCTCGGTCCACCCGGGCGGGCCGAAGATGTAGCCGAGGCGCCCGCGCCACGTATTCGCGTGGCGCACATCGCTGATCAGCGCCCCGAGCTCGTGGTAGTTGATCTTCAGCGGGTTGTCCGTGCCGATGTTCTTGGTGAGGCCGTAGCGGATGGGTTCGCTCTCCGCGGCGAAGCTGCCGAAGAGCCGGTCCCAGATGATGAAGACGCCGCCGTAGTTCTTATCGATGTAGGGCTGATTCGAACCGTGGTGGATGCGGTGGTGAGCGGGGGTGTTGAACAGGAACTCGATCGGGCGCGGCAGGGTCCGGATGCGCTGGGTGTGGATCGGGAACTGGTAGAGCAGCCCGATGGTCTGCAACAGGAAGATCATCCACGCGGGCAGGCCGATCAAAGCCGCTGGCACCCAGGCGAATCCGCGCACGATGGCGGCCGCCGGATGCACCCATGGCAGGCGGATGGCGGTGGACAGATTGAAGTATCGACTGGAGTGGTGGACGCTGTGCGCGGTCCACAGCAGCCGAACCCGATGGTCGGCGCGGTGCGCCCAGTAATAGCAGAAGTCGGTGACCACCAGCCCGAGCACCCACACCCACCATGCGGTCGGCGGCAGGTGCAGCGGGGTGATCGCGGCCGCGACTACCACCGCCGAGAACGGAATCACATACTGCAGCACCGGCTTCAGGAATCGGCCGAGCAGATAGGTGGTGATATTGGCGGCCATATCCCGTCCGGAGTGACCGTTGGCCGGGCGATCCGGATCGCGGCGATAGTCGATCCATTCCACGAACATGAGTACGGCGAACGCCGGTATGGCGTAGATGAACAACTGCGCACCGATCACGATGGCTCCTCCGCTCTGCTGCTTCAACGCCACGCTACGGGCGCTGGCCTGGGCAAACATCGCGCTGACGAGGGATTTGCGGTCCCCCGGACGGGGGATGCGCCGCGGCCGGCGCCCGGGCAGAGTCCGAGGAATATTGGCTGACGCTGGGTAGGATCGCCCGCGGACGGCTCGACCCGGACGGCGCGAAGGTGGTGCGAACTGTTGGATGTGAGCAGATCGCTGGCCCGCCAATCGTTGGTGGTCGCGGTGGCGGCCGCGGCGGTCGATGCCGCGATGTTGACGTTGAACGGGGTCTTCGCGGTGGCCCCATGGCAGACGACCGCGGTGCTGATCGCCATCGTCGCGGCCGATCTCGCCTTGGCCGCGCCGCCGCGCACCGCGGGTGCGGTGGCCCTGATTCAGGTGGTGCTGCGACTTGCCGAGGCGCTGATGCTGCACCGGCACGGCTTCGCCGCTCGCTTCGCCGATGTCGGATTCCTGGTGGCGGGATATCGGGCGGGCGCCTGGATGGTGGGTCCGCGATCGGTGCTGACCGTGGTCACGATGAGCGCGGGCTTCGCGAGTGCGCATCTGCTGATCAGGAGCAATACCTCGCACGATTGGCGGCTGCTGCTGGCTTCGACGGTATCCGCCGGTGTGGTGCCGTGGCTGGTCGGCCGATATACGGCGGCGCGTGGCGCGTATATCGCCGATCTGGAGCAGCAGGCCAAATTGCGTGAACAGGAGCAGCGGACCGCGCTCGCACGTGCCGTCACCGAGGAGCGCGCCGCCATTGCCAGGGATCTGCACGATGTGATCTCCCATCACGTCAGCGCTATCGGCATTCATGCCGGTGCGGCTCGAATCGCCATGGCCGACACCGGGAATGCCGCCGCCACCCGATCGCTGACCGCGGTGGAGTCGAGCAGCCGGGCGGCGATGGTCGATCTGCGCCGCCAACTCGATCTGCTCCACGGGCGCGAGGAGGACGGCCAGCGACAGCCCGGACTCGCCGATATCGAGGATCTGCTGGAGCGGGTGCGCGCGGCCGGTCTGGCCGTCGAATTCACCGCGCGCGGTGCGGCGATCGAGCTGCCGGATTCGCTGAATCTCACGCTGTATCGCATCGTGCAGGAGATGCTGACCAATGCGCTGCGTCATGGCGACGGCGCGCACGCGCGACTGGTCGTGGATTATCAGCCGAACCGGGTGGTGCTGGAGTCGATCAATCCGCTGGCCGACACCGTGGACGTCGGCGATCCAGCTGAGCACCGAGGCCTCAGCGGGATTCGTCAACGTGCCGAATTATTCGGCGGCGAACTGCGATTCGGGCCGGACGATGCGCAAACCCGTTGGCATACCAGGGTTTCCCTGCCGATCGGAGGTTCGTGAACACACGGGTCCGGGTATTGATCGCCGACGATCACAGCATGTTCCGCTCCGGACTGCGCGCCGTGGTCGACAGTCAGACCGATCTCGAATGCGTCGCCGAGGTCGGCGACGGCCGCAACGCCATCACCGAAACCGCGCGGCTGCGCCCGGATGTCGCGATTCTGGATGTCCGCATGCCCAAGCTGGACGGACTCGCGGCAACCGCGGCGATTGTCGCGGCGGGCGGCACCCGCGTGCTGGTGCTCACCACCTATGACAGCGATGCCAACCTCTACCGTGCCCTGCAGGCGGGGGCCAGCGGGTTTCTATTGAAAAGCCTGCCGCCGGAGGAACTGGTGGCCGCCATCCGAATCGCGGCCCGTGGCGACGCACTGATCGACCCGTCGATGACCCGACGGTTGATATCCCGCTTCGCCGGCACACTTGCCGCACCGGACACCCCGCCCGAGGTAGCACAACTCACCGCCCGAGAACGAGAAGTGTTGCTGCTCTTGGCCGATGCGCGCAGCAACGCCGAGATCGCAGCGGCACTGGGCGTCGGCGAAGAGACCGTCAAAACACACGTATCCCGGGTGCTCGCGAAACTCGGTGTGCGCGATCGCATTCACGCGGTCGTCTACGCGCACAAGCACGGCCTCGTCGCTCCGCACGGCCGCTAGTGGGGCTGTCCCATATCCGATCACTACCTCTATAGCCTTCGCGAGATGCTCATGGGCTATGCGGCAACTATTCAGGAGGGCGGGCGAGGGGGTGTGCGGTGGTCAGGGGACCAGGAGGTTGAGTAGGGGGGTTTGGCGGAGGAGTTCGGCCGGGCCGCCGGTGAGGCCTGTGGTGAGGCATATGCGTGCGGGTGGGCGGAGTCCGGCGAGCAAGGTGTAATCGGGGCCGCCTGCCTGGTCGAGGACTTCGTCCGGGACGAATCCGGCCAGCCGGGCGCTGCCGCCGAGTGCGAGAACACCAAGGATGCACAGGATGTGTGCGTAGCTGTAGGACAGCGGCACCGGGAGCGGATGCAGTCCGTCACCGGCGAACATGCGCTGATAGCAGGACAGCACCGACCAGATCGAACTCCGTTGGGTCGCAACCACACTCGTGGGCCGGGCTGCGGTGCGTGCTGCGTACAGGATCCATGCCGGATCATCGATGCCGTAGTCGTCGCGGGGGAGCACGGTGGGTTCGGTGCTCGCCAGGTCCTCGAAGCGCTTGCACCACCCCGGAATTGACGTCGTGCTGCCGTCCTCGGGGAGGACTACCGTCACGGGTGTGCGCTGCGCTCGCAGGGGTCCCTCGGATAGGGAGGTTACGAAGAGGGCGGATGGCCGGTGCTGCGCGATGAGCCAATGGAATTCGTCGTCGCCGCGATTCGGGCTCAGCGGGATGCCGAGGCAGCCCGCGCGGGTCACCGCAATGGTGGCCTCGATTGACTCGACCCGATTGCCGAGACAGATCACAACACAATCGCCGGCGCGCAGTCCGGCCGCGACGAGATGACCGGCCATTCGCGCGGTGCGGGCCTCCAGTGTGCGATAGTCCACGGTCCGTAATCTGTCCTCGAATGCGATCGCGGCGCCGGATTGCAGTGCGCGTTGGGTCAGCAACATCGGGACCGGGCGAAGTAGTCGAGTCCGAAACATTTTCACCTCACCGCGGTATTGCTTTGGCATTACATCGTCGATTAATTGCTTTATATCGCTCACCTTTTGGATACGAGTGGGTGCGGTATCGCCAATAGCAGGATCCTGTCAGCTCAGCGCAGGAACCACTCTCGGATGACCAGCGCCGGTCTGCGGTTAATGTAGATGCGATAACACCGAGCGCAGACCGCATCGTCGGTGCGGCCGTAGAACAACAGCTGCCGATACGACTCCGACGAGGTGGTCTGCAATGCGCCGCCGATACCGGCCGCCTCGGTCTGCAAGGCAGCCGAGAACGTCGCGGGCAAGCGGCCGAGCGCGATCAGGGATTCGGCTCTGGCATACCGGGTTCCGGTGCGCGCACCGACCAGGTCGACCTTGCGTACCAGCACTTTTTCCGCTGGCGGCACATCGAGCCAGCCATCGTGGTCGGCGGCGGCGGCGGTGGTCTCGCGCTGTGCGGTGCAGCGCGCCTCGACGGGCTCGAGCACATGCGCCTCCAGTGTGCGGGTCACCGTGCCGTCGGTGAGCAGGACGCTGCGGTGATAGGAGCTCAGCGTTGCCGCGGAGATATCGTGCCAACCGGACGGGCGCGCGGCCGGTGCGTGAAAGTGCCTGCGCACCAGCACATCGGCCGCGAAATCGGTCAGCACAGCGGTGCCGCACGCTCGGACCGGCACGGAACACCCGCCGGTGTGCTTTTATGTCTCATGCTGTGAGTTTGGCGAAAGATGTAGTGGCGCAGAAACCCCTAAAGCTTCCCCTATTACGAACTCCTGGCCTATTCCCGATGCCTTGACAGCAATCTCGCTGTGCGGTTTCCTTGGGTATCTGAATGGTGCAGCGACAGTTGATGATCTGCTACTCAGTTGCGTGTTCAGTTGCGACAGAGCTGCCGCGACGTTGCCATGCAATTCGCCTGCGATTCTGGGACAAAGTATGGGAAAACTCGATCCGCCTGCGCGCAACCGCCCCTCGGCACCCACCTGGAAGAACCCCGTTGTCACCAAACCGATTCCGGTTGTGCACGGCGCGACCGGCCTGTCAGCGGCGTTGGCGGACGATATCTACCCCGAAGAATGTCTCGAGGCCGCCGATCGAGTGGATGCGCCACAGGTGTTGCGCGCGGGCGTCAGTCGGCATGCGGTCAGTGATATCGGTGAAGCGGTCGTGCACCGGCTGCATCGAGGTGGGGTGGAGCAGGTGCGGGTCGGCGAGGCCATTGCGGTGCTCGGCGCGGCGAGTACCGCGGAAACGATCACCATTGTGCTGCAGCATGATCCGAATGCGGTGGACCGAATCCTCGCGCAGTTGACCGCGAGCGGAATCGTGGAGGCGGAGCGGTTCCGGCATCGGGAGGTCGGCCGGTGCATTTTGCGCGGTATGCGAGTCGATGCCCGCAGGCTGCTGCACCATCGGGCCGCCGCCGCCCTCTACGACCGGGATGCGCCCGCCGCGACCGTCGCCGAACATCTGGTGCGGTCGGGCGAGACCCGGTACCCATGGGCGGCCGCGATCCTGCGTACCGCCGCGGACGAGGCATTGGCTTTGGATGAGATCGACCGCGCGGTGCAATGTTTGGAGCTGGCCTACCGCACCGCCATCGGCCCGGCCGAGCGGGCCGAGATCGCGGCCGTACTCGCCTCGATCGAGTGGCGGATCAACCCATCCACGGCCACCAGGAATTTCGCCAGATTGCATGCCGCCGTGCGGGCTGGCACTCTGTCCGCGCCCGCCCTGCACGCCGCGGTGCGATATCTGCTGTGGCACGGGCGGATGGACGATGCGCGCGCGGCATGGCGGCTACTGGAACGGGATGCGCGACCGGCACCGGCCGACGCGGCGGCAGCCGACCACGACGAACTCACCTTCCTCCGCTCCTGGATCGCCTATACCTATCCCGAACTCCCACTGCGCCAACAGGTCCCGGTGGCAACGCAACCACGTACCGCCAGCGCCGAAGGAACGCCCTCGCTGCACCTGGTGGCCGCGAATCTGCTGTCTGCCATCGCCGCCGATGCCGGTCGTGCGGCAACGGTGCCGGTCGCACATCAGATCCTGTCGCGGCACCGGCTGGACTCCGGCACCGTCGAGGCCCTCACCACCGCATTGGAGGGCCTCATCTATGCCGACAAATTGGAAGTGGCGACCGCGTGGTGCGATGCCCTGCTCGCCGAATCGGTAGCCCGCTCATCACCGACCTGGCAGGCGATCTTCGCCGGTCTACGGGCCGAGATCGCGCTGCGTCAAGGCAGGTTGGACGATGCCGCCGGATATGCCGTGCAGGCGCTGAATCAGGTGCCAGCGGGCAACCTGGGCACGGTTGTCGGTCGGCCGCTGTGGTGTTATGTCCGCGCGCTCACCGCGGCGGGCCGGTATACCGAGGCGCAGGCGCAGTTGGATCGCGAAGTTCCGTTGAGCCTCTTCGACTCTCGGCTCGCGCTGCCCTATCTGCATGCGCGCGGTCACCTCGCATTGGCAACCGAGCGCGTCGCGGACGCACTTGTCGACTTCCAGCTCTGCGGTTCCCTGATGCGGCGCTGGAAAATGGATCTGCCTGCCCTGGTGCCGTGGCGCAATGATGTCGCGCTCGGCTATCTGCTGGCCGGTGATCACCATCGGGCGAGGGGCTTCGCCGAACGTCATCTGGTTCGGCTCGGCGATGCGCGCGGACACGGCACCGGCGCGGTATCGCTGCGGTTGATCGCCGCCACTGTCGACCCGTCCGACCGCATCGCACTGCTGCGCCAGGCCGAGACGATCGCGCGACGCAGCGATGATCGGCTCGAATTGGCGACGGTGCTCGCGGATCTCGGTCGCACCCACGAATTGCTCGGCGAGGTGGACCGTTCCAGATCGCTGCGGCGTTCGGCGCTGCGCCTTGCGGTGCACTGCGGCGCGGAGCCGCTGGTGCGGCGGCTGTCCGGTGACCAGACCGAGGCCGTCGAGCCGGTGCGCACGACCGCCGCACTAGACATCGGATCATTGAGCTCGGCGGAGCACCGGGTCGCGGAGATGGCGGCGAAAGGGCTGCGGAACAGGGAGATCGCCGAGGAATTGGAGATCACCACCAGCACCGTCGAACAGCATCTGACGCGGGTGTACCGGAAGTTGAAGGTGCGCAGGCGCACCGAACTGCGCTTTATGCTGAGCACCAAGTGCTGAACTGATCGGAGACTATCGCGGATGACCGAATCCACCGTGCACGAGCGCTGGCTGCAGCGCCTACGGCCGCACCCGCGCCCGGTGGCGCGCATGATCTGTTTCGCACACGCCGGTGGTTCGGCGAGTTCGTTCGCCACGCTGGCCCGAGCCGTCGACGGACCGTTCGAAGTGCTCGCGGTGCAGACTCCGGGGCGGCAGGACCGGCGCAGGGAACCGTGTCTGGAGACGGTGGCCGAGTTGGCGGCGGGCGCGCTGCCTGCGGTATTCGAGCACCGCGAACTGCCGATCGCGCTCTTCGGACACAGTCTCGGTGCCGTGGTCGCCTTCGAGGTCGCTCGGCTCATGGAGGCCGAAGGCGTCGTGCCGCGGCATCTTTTCGTATCGGGGCGGCGCGCGCCGTCGGCGATGCGGTACGAATCGGTGCACCGGCGATCGGATGCCGGAATCCTCACCGAACTGCGGCTGCTCGGTGGGCCGGGAGTCGAAATGCTCGATGATCCCGAGATCGCCGCGGCATTCCTGCCCGCGATTCGCAGCGACTACCGGGCCGTGGAGACCTATCGGCCCGAGCCGGACGCTCGGGTCCGGTGCCCGGTGACGGTGCTGGTCGGGGACCGCGATCCGCGGGTGAGCCGGGCCGAGGCCGAGGCCTGGCAGTCACACACCTCAGGCGTCTTCGAGCTGCGGGAATTCCCCGGTGGGCACTTCTACCTGTGGGATCGGCTCGCGGATGTCGTCGCCGCCGTTCAGCGGGAGCTGGTGGTCTGAGCGTCGTCGCTGGTGGCGTCGCGCATCGCGCGGATGAGTTCCTGATGCGGATCGGCGCCGGGTAGTACTGCGGCGACGAAGGCATCGGGCCGCAGCAGCACCGCGGCGGTACCGTCGAGTCCGTAGGCCGCGAGCACCGTGCCGGACGGGTCCGCGAGGACACCGTCGGCGTGCTCGCCATCGCGGGACACGGCCACGGCCGAGAGCGGCGTGGTATCCATCATGCGCACGTAGCCGACGGCGTCGCGCCAGGTCGATTCGTTCTGTGCGTCGAAGAGCAGCACGTACTCGTCACCGGACAGTTGGATGATTCGGGATGTCTCCTGTTCGCTTGCCGCCGAGGGAGATTCGGGCTGCCGCAAGGTACTGCCCGCCAGTGCCTTATCGATGGCCCGATCGATGCGGCGGTGCATGGGCAGCGCGAGCAGCGCGCCCAGCGGCATCAAGGCGAGCGAGACGCCGAGCCAGAGTACGAATCCCGTCGAAGTGGCGACCCGCAAGATCGCGCCCCGGCGGGAGGCCGCGCGAATCAGCCTGCCCCAGCGCCGGAAGATTCGACCAGCCAATAGGTCGGCTCCCGCGATCGGGTAGACGACCGTGCTACCGGAAACATCGGGATCGCCTGCGGCCCAGGCGGTTCCGCAGTCGCGGACCCGATCGAGCTCGCGCTGATCGATGCCCGCCCTGCCGAAAACGCCACGCGCTTCGCGTTTTCCGCCCAGTAGCCACCGCAAGGTGGTGACCAGTGTGACGAACTGAGGTCGCGTATCGGTCGCGACAACAGTGCCCAGATGCCTGGCTCCCAGTGCCCGCAGCCGCTGATCCACCTCCACGGCGGCCGAATACCACATATTCCGGCAGGCGATCACCGACAGCACCTCGCGATCGGCGAATACCTCGGGATGGGCATTGAGCAAGGTGCGCATGGGCAGCGATGGTGCGAGGAACCACACCTGATAGGCCAGGATGACCAGCTCATCCGGTTCCGAGCCCGGCGACGCCGCCGAGGTGTCGAGCTCGATCGCGGCCGCTTCGTCGACGCTGTCGGGGAAGACGCCGAAGAACTTGCCGATCGGCCAGGGAAACGGATACGGCCGCGCCGGTGTCACCGGAACATGCCGGATATGCCAGCCCGCCGCGGCCAATGGTTCGGTGAATGCCCGTACGGTGTCGGTCAATTGGCCGGTCTGCGAGTACGAGAATATGACGGCTCGCTTCGAAGATTTCGTGCCCATGGTGTTGCCCACTTTCGCCGGGCGAATTCGAAAAGATAGCGATGCCGGAAACTGTATCGGTGCGCGCGGCCGCCGGTCAAGGCGTGAAATCTGCCGATAGGGGTTGCCGAGTAGGGGTTGACGCAATCGAATTATATTGTCGGACAATATCTTTCGAGGTGATCACCTTGACGGTCGTAGCGGCCGATGTAAGACTTGGTCGAGGTTGTTCACCCGGCTTCGGGGCACGCCCAGCGCAGCAGATTGGGGTAGCGCATGTCGATAGTAGACGAAATCCAGCGGGACATATTCGACTATCTGGATTCGCATTACGGTATCGAGCGGGACGAAATCAAGAGTCATTCGGCGTTGAACGAACTCGGTATCGATTCGCTCGGCCTGCTCGCCATTGCCGATATTGTCCGGAAGAAGTACGACATCGTCCTGGACGACGAGCGGATCGCCTCGGTGCGAACCTTCCAGGACTTCACCGACCTGCTGCAGCGCAAGGTGGCCGCGCGGGAGAGAGCGAGCCGATGACTGCCTACATCACCGCGACGGGCCGTTTTCTGCCCGGCGATCCGGTGCCCAATGACGAAATCGAGGACTACATCGGCAAGGCCGGTCTCGCCTCCGCGGATCTGCGCGAGATGATCCTGGGCAATAGCGGTATCAAGACCCGCCATTACGCGATCGATAAGAATCAGCGGACGGTGATGTCGAATGCGGCGATGGCCGCGGCGGCTGTGCGCGCCGCGGTGGAACGTGCGGGCCTCGGCCCCGATGAGGTCGAAATGCTCGCCGCCGCGACCACCATGCCGGATCTGCTCGGGCCCGGCCACGCCAGCATGATTCACGGCGAACTCGGCTATGCGCCGATGGAAGTCATGACCGCACACGGGATCTGCAGCTCCGGAATGATGGCACTCAAAGATGCCTATCTACAGGTCGCCATCGGTGAGAAGACCAATGCCGTCGCGGTGGCGAGCGAATTCGCCTCGCGCGGATTCAAGAGTTCGCGATACGCCGAGATGAAATCGGTCATCGAGGAGGGCACGCTCCCCATGGAGACCGCTTTTCTGCGATACATGCTCTCCGATGGTGCGGGGGCGGCGGTGCTGCGGTCCGAGCCGGAGCCGGGCAAGATCAGTCTGCGCATCGACTGGATCTCGCTGACCTCTTACGCCAATACCGAACAGGCGTGCATGTTCCTGGGCAGCAATGACAATGCCTGCACCAAGACCTGGGGCGACTATCCGACGACCAGCGAAGCCGCACATGACGGGGCGCTGGCGATTCGGCAGAAATTGTCGTTGCTGCCGCATCTGGTCGAGGTCGGCATCCAGGAGTACCAGCGACTCGTCGACGCGGGCAAATTCGATCCCGAGAAGGTCACCTGGTATCCGGTGCACTACTCGAGTGAGCGGATGAAAGAGCTGATGATCGGTGAATTCAAGCGCCGCAATATCACTCGGGGCGAGATGGTGAACTGGTACAGCAATCTGACCAGGGTCGGCAATATCGGCAGCGCCAGCATCTACATCATTCTCGACGAGATGTTGTCCGAGGGCCTGATCAAGGAGGGCGACACCCTGGTGTGCATGGTGCCCGAATCCGGCCGCTTCATCATCTCGTTCATGCATCTCACGGCGGTGGCCGCGGGCGGGGTCTGAGGTCGCGCCATGGCTGAGGAACAGCAGCTGCGCGAATACCTGCGGACCGCGGCCCGTGAATTGCAGCGTGTCCGAGAGCGGTTGCGGCAGTTGGAGGCTCGCGACAATGAGCCGGTGGCGATCGTATCGATGGGATGCCGCTATCCGGGCGGAGTCGGCTCGCCGGACGAGCTATGGGAGATGGTCGCCGCCGGACGAGATGTGGTCTCCGGATGGCCCACCGATCGCGGGTGGGATTTCGATGGGGTCGCAGATCCCGATCCGACCCGGACGCGGATGGTCGAACACGGCGGATTCATCGATGGCGCAGGCGATTTCGATGCGCGCTTCTTCGGCATCAGTCCAAGGGAGGCACTGGCGATAGATCCGCAGCAGCGGCAGTTGCTGGAGGTGGCCTGGGAAACGTTCGAGCGGGCGGGGATGGATCCGACCGGCCTGCGCGGCAGTAGAACGGGCGTATTCGTCGGGCTGATCGGGCAGTCGTACGGGACTGTCGACGGTGCGTATCGAGCTTTGACGACCGAGCAGGTCAGCGGTCTGTCCGGATTCTTGTTGACCGGTAAGGCGGCGGGCGCGGGTTCCGGACGGATTTCGTATGTGTTCGGGCTGGAAGGTCCGGCCATGACGGTGGATACCGCGTGCTCGTCGTCGCTGGTGGCTTTGCATCAGGCGATATCGTCGGTGCGGTCGGGGGAGTCCACGCTCGCGCTGGTCGGTGGCGTCACCGTGATGGCGACGCCCGATATGTTCGCCTCGTGGAGTGAGCGCGGTACGGCCCCCGATGGCCGCTGTCGCTCGTATGCGGCCGCCGCCGATGGGACAGTGTGGTCAGAGGGTGTGGGAATGCTGCTGCTGGAACGACTTTCGGACGCGGAGCGGCACGGACATCAGGTGCTCGCGGTGCTGCGCGGTTCGGCGGTTAATCAGGACGGTGCGTCCAATGGCTTCACCGCGCCGAACGGTGCGGCGCAGCGGCGGGTGATTCGCGACGCGTTGGCCAATGCTCAGTTGTCCGCCGCCGAGGTGGATGTGATCGAGGGGCACGGTACGGCGACGGTGCTCGGCGATCCCATCGAGGTGCAAGCACTGCTGGCCACCTACGGGCAGGATCGCGATCGGCCCGCGCTGCTCGGATCGATCAAATCCAATATGGGCCACTGTCTGGCCGCCGCCGGGGTAGCCGGGGTGATCAAGATGGTCATGGCAATGCGACGCGGTGTGGTGCCGCCGACATTGCACGTAGCTGAGCCGACGCCGCATGTCGAATGGGCCACCGGACAATTGGAGCTGGTCACGCGGGCGCGTCCGTGGCCGGAGACCGGGCGACCACGAAGGGCGTGCGTCTCGTCGTTCGGCATTACCGGCACCAACTCCCATGTAGTGCTGGAACAGGCTCCGGCGGCGGATCCCGAGGACGAGCCGACAAGCGCGCCTCCGGTATTGGCCTGGGTGGTTTCCGCGCGGTCGGCGCGGGCACTGACGGGTCAGGCGGAACGGCTCACCGGATATCTCCGCGAGCATCCGGGCCTGGATCCGGTGAATGTCGGCCATTCCCTGATAGTTTCGCGTGCTCGCCTGCCACACCGGGCGGTGCTGATCGGGCGTAAACACGATGATCTGCTGTCCGGTCTGGAATCCCTTGCGGCCGGTCAGGATTCGCCGACGGTGCTGCGGGCGACGGCATCGCCGGTTGCCAAGACGGTGCTGCTGTTTCCGGACTCCGGGCTCATCGGCGCCGGGCGCGGTCTGTATGCCGACTTCCCGGTCTTCCGTGCGGTCTTCGACGAAGTCGGCGCTGCCTTCCCGGAGCATCCGCTGTATGAGGTCGTGGCAGGCGAGTTCGATACAGCCGCGCGGTTATGGGATCTCCCAGAATTCGCGCGAGCGGCACTATTCGGCGTCGAGGTCGGCTTATATGGGCTGATGGCGTCGTTCGGGATGCGGCCGGACTATCTGGTCGGGCAGGGCATCGGCGAGGTCGCGGCCGGATACGCGGCCGGAGTGTACCCGCTGGCCTCGGCCGCGGAATTGATCAGGGCCGCAGGCGAACCGGCTGCGGTCGCGCGGGTATGCGCGAGCTTCGGCGATCCGAAGGTGCCGATCGTCTCCGGTCGCACCGCGGGACCGGTTGATCGGGACGAGCTGCGCACCGCCGAATATTGGACACAAGATTCCGCACAGCCGTGGGATGCCATTCGGTGGACGGCCGCGCGCGGCGGATCGATTGTCCTCGAATTGGGTTCGGGCGCACGGTCGGAGCGGGCGCGGAAGGTCGTCGGCGAGACCGTTGCCGGGGATAGCGATGTGGTGGTCACATCGGCGCTCGACGCCGCGGGATACGGTCCATCGGATGAGGCGATCTCATTCGTGACGGCGCTGGCTCGGGCACATACCGCAGGCACCACAGTGGACTGGTCTGCGTTGTACGCGACAACAGGTGCGCGGCGAATCGACCTGCCCACCTACGCCTTTCAGCACCGAACCTACTGGCTGGGTAGGTGAGGCGTGGGGGATGGTCGACATATCGCGGTGGTCGGGGCGGGTATTTCGGGCCTGGCCGCGGCCCATCGCCTCCGGCGGGCGGGCCACCGGGTCGAACTGATCGATCGGGAGTCCCAGCCCGGCGGGCGGTGCGGTGTCGGTCTGCTGGGGGATCGCCCCATCATGGCGGGTGGTCGGCTGATCGGCCGTAAGTACACCGCGCTGCGCGAATTTCTCCATGAAGTGGGCCCCTTCGCCTTGGAGCCGTATCCGTTGCGAATGTCCCGGATCGTTGCCGGTGAGCTGTTCACCATCGATCACCAGGACCGTCCCACCGGCCTGCGTCACCTGATCGAGGCGGGCACCCCCGCACCCGATGTCGCGAAATTCTCCTACCTCGCCAGTCGCGCGCTCACCGCCGACGGGCTGCTCGAGCCGGGCTACTACACCAAACTCGCCGCACACAGCGACCACAAACCGCTCAGCGAGCATTTCGGACCGGCACTGACCGCAATTCTATTGCGGCCCATGACCGTATGGACACATGGTGCGGAGCCGGAAGAGGTCTATCTCGGTGCGTTCGGCGCTACCCTGGCGAATGTGCTCGACGACTTCGATCGGCTCACCGACGGTATCCAACCGGTATTCGAGGCGTTGTCCCGACAGTTCGTCGTGCGCACTCGCGCCACTGCGGATCGTCTGCTGGTCCGCAGCGGCCGGGTCCGCGGGCTCGCCATAGCCGAAAATGGTTCCGCACCAAGGGAAGAACTCTTCGACGCGGTATTGCTGGCAACCCCCGCGCCCGCGGCCGCGGATCTCGTCATCGACGAATTCCCGACGGTCGGAAAGCTGCTCGCGCAGATCAGATATCTCCCCGCCGCGGTCGCGGTGGTGGCATACGACCGCGAGATCTTCCCACCCGATGTCTGGGGTATCACCTTCGACGACGGCCCGTGTCGGGCGGTGGGCCCGGAGAGTCCGAGCCGCCGCGATACCGTCCGCTATATCTTCACCGGACGAGATGCCCGGCCGCTGCCCTCGGCCAAAACCTTCGAATCCTGGCTGGCCCGATCCGAACGCACCGTCATCGAGCACTGCGCTGCCACCGGCGCCATCCGACGAGATCGGGTAACCCGCACATGGGATGCCGCTTACTGTGCCTACCTGCCCGACCACGGTGATTTCACCGCCAAACTACGGCACGAGATCGCCAGCTGCACCGGTCTCGCGGTAGCGGGCGACTATCTACTCGGCACTTCTCTGGAAGCGTGCTTCCGCGCCGGCACCGCGGCAGCCGAGGATCTCCTGAATCGACTCGCCTGAACACGCCATTGCGCGTGGTTAACTCGCGCACCGGTTCCCGCGATAACCCCAGTGAAGCCCCGGACCATCCCCCTTCGGCCCGGGGCTTCGCCGAGCATCGGGACCTATCGCGTGGCAGTGTGGCATCCGTGTCTGAATCGCCGAATCTGACCGGCCGGGGCCGAGTTGCGTCTGTACTGCGTTTTGCGACCGAGCTCATCGCCTGGGTGGTGACGCCATGGGCGCTGGCCGGGCATTCGATTGTGCTGGCCGTGCTGTCGGTGGTGGTGCTGATCGGACTGCCCACTGTGTTCGCCACGCCCGGCGACAAGAAACAGGTACTGGTCGCCGTGCCGGGGTGGTGCACCGTCGCGCTGGTGGTGCTGCAACTTGTCGCGGCGGTCATCGGCTCCTGGGTGGCCTGGCCGGTGTGGCTCGCCGTTCTCGTCAGTGTGCTCGCGGTGCTCACAGTGCTGGCGGAGCTGCCCCGTTGGCGTTGGCTGTGGCGTGCCGGGGTCTAGTTATCCGGTGATAGTGGCGCGGATGAAATTGTGGTCGGACAGGCCGTCGACCAGCACGACCGCCACCTCCCGCACGGTCGTGCCGTGCACGATCACATGGTCGATGAACTGCGATTTGGCGCCCGATGTGCGTGGACGGGTCGGGGCGGAGTCGGGTGGCGGGTCGGCGACGGTGAAGTCGGGGCCGAGTGTGGATGCCACGGTGGCGCGGTCGATATTGAAGTCGCCGAGTAGCACGGTCGCGCGGTCCGGCGGCGCGAGTTCGGCCAATCGGGTCAGCTGGCGGGTGCGGCGCGGATCGCCGGTCACGTGGGTTGCCACCACGACAATGCCCGCCGTTTCGACGGCGAGAGCGCCGTTGCCCGGATCGTTTTCGAAGGATTCGGCCGCGATTTCTCGGCCCGGTTCGTCGAGGACGATGACGAGATGTTCGGTGGGATCTTGCAGCGGGGTGGTGCCGTCGCGCGGTCGCGGCACGCGCGGATAGCGCAGCGCGTGAATATCCTTGTCGGACAATGCCGATCGCAGGCTCGCCAGTTGATCGCCGCTGACCTCCTGTAGCGCGATGACCTGTTCGGGGCGTTCGGCGATCCAGGCGGTCACCGCGGCAATGCGCGCCGCCTCATCGGGCCAGCGGGTCGCGATATCGGAGCGCCAATTCTCCGCGTGCACGCGATGCAGGACATTCCAACTGGCCACTGTGATCACAGCTCACGATGCTAGTGCTCATCGGCCGGGAAATTTGCGCATGAATTCCGCCATCGGCACCTGCAATTGTTGCCATCGTTCGGCGGACATGCGCGGCGGTGGGTCTAGATCGACCACCAATGCGGTAGCGACCGTCTGCGGTTCGGTGTATTTGAGCAATCCCTCCGGACCGTGTCGGCGGCCGAGTCCTGAGCTGCCCATACCGCCCATCGGCGCACTGGAGCTGGCCGCGGCGACCGCATAGCCCTCGTCGACATTCACCGCACCCGAGCGCAGCCGGACCGCGATGGCCTCACCCGCGGCCGGGGTCGCGGCCCACACACTGGCGCTCAGGCCGTATTCGGTGTCATTGGCGAGTTGGATGGCCTCGTCCGTATCGGTGACCGGATAGATGGCGACCAATGGTCCGAAGGTTTCCTCTCGGGCGCAATCCATTTCGCGAGTTACACCGGTCAGTACAGTCGGTTCGAAGAACAGAGGGCCGAGGTCGGGCCGTGGTTTGCCGCCGGTAATAACCTTCGCGCCCTTGGATTTCGCGTCGGCGAGATGTTTCGAGACGGTGGCGAGTTGCTCGGCGGAGCTGAGACTGCCCATGGCGGTGGCGAAGTCGTATCCGGGACCGAGCGGCATCGCCTCGATCGCGGCGACGAACTTCGCGGTGAACTCGTCGGCGATGGATTGCTCGACGTAGACGCGTTCGATGGAAAGGCAGAGCTGGCCCGCGTTCGAGAAACACGCGCGCAGTGCGGCTTTGGCGACCTTGTCGACATCGACACCGGCGGTGACGATCATCGGATTCTTACCGCCCAGCTCGGCGGAGCAGCCGATCAGCCGGTCGGCGCATTGCCGGGCCAGCACCCGTCCGGTGGCGGAGGAACCAGTGAACATGAGGAAGTCGCAGTTCTCGACAATGGCGCGTCCGACGGTCGAGCCCGAACCGGGGACCACGGCGAGCAGGTCGCGGGGGAGTCCAGCCTCGTAGAGCAATTCGGCATTGGCCAGGGCTGCGAAGGGAGTTCGGGACGCGGGTTTCAGCACCACCGCATTACCTGCCAACAGTGCCGGAATCGAGTCACCGATCGCCAGGAACATCGGATAATTCCATGGTGCGATGACGCCGACAACGCCTTTCGGTTGCGCGTGTACGCGCACCCTGGTCAGGCCGGGCAGTGGTCCGGGAACTCGCCGCGGTTTCAATAACTCCGGTGCCAGCCGCGCGTAATACCGGGTTCCGGCCAGGATGCCGAGGATTTCCTCCTGTGCGCCCCAGCGCGCTTTTCCGGTTTCGGCCTGGATGATATCCAGCAGTAGGTAACGGTTTTCGAGGACCAGTGCGCGATAGCGGTTGATGACCGCGACTCGATCGCGAACCGCTAGCCCAGCCCAATGATGCTGTGCTACCGCGGCTTTGCTGAACGCCAGGTGTACGTCATCGGCATCGGCCAGCGGCACCTGCCCGAGTGGACGTCCGGTGAAAACCTCGTCGATCGTGGTGGTTGGGGAGCCGTCGTGGTCGGTGACCGAGGCAAGTCGACTCAAACGCTGGAAAACACTGGATTCCGGAACCGGCATTGTCGTACTCCTGCCACATAGGTGTCCTCGAATACGCAAACTACAGCGGAAATCGCGGAATCAGGGTCGGCGATGGCCCACCGATTACCGCACGGTGGACCGGCACAGACCGGTGGCTATTTACGCTCGAACAGTCGGCGAAAGCCGAAGGTTTTCCGGTGGAGCGCAACCACATTCGAGGAGTCGGAATGTCACAGTCGAATGGCGACAGCAGCGCGGTGCTCGAACGCGATGAGCTCGGCCGTCGCTCACCCGAGGAGCAGCGGCGGCTGCTGCGCGAGCTGGTGGTCCAGCAGGTGACGGATGTGCTCGGTGGGATCGCGCCGGAGGTCATCGATGTGTCGGCCTCGTTCCGGGATCTGGGATTCGACTCGCGATCCGCGGTCGAGCTGCGCGACCGGCTGCGCAGGGCCAGCGGTGTGGAGCTGACGGCGGCGGTCGCCTTCGACTATCCGACCATCGACCGGCTCACCGAACTGCTGCGCACCAGACTGATCGGCGCGCAGAGCGCGCCCGCGGGCAATGGCTATGACACACCGGCGACCGATCCCGAGGAGCCGATCGCCATAGTCGGTATGGCCTGCCGCTACCCGGGCGGCATCGCCTCGCCGGAGGACATGTGGCGCATGCTCATGGCGGGTCGCGAGGTGACCTCGGAATTCCCGCCGGAACGTGGCTGGGACGACTTCTACGATCCGGAACCGGGTGCCGAGGGCAAGACCTACGTCCGCTCCGGCGGATTTCTCGACGGCGCGGCGGCATTCGACGCGAGCTTCTTCGGCATCTCACCGCGCGAGGCTTTGGCCACCGATCCGCAGCAGCGCCTGCTGCTGGAGGTTTCGTGGGAAGCCTTGGAGCACGCGCGCATCGACCCGAGTTCGATGCACGGCAGTCGCACCGGCGTGTACGCGGGCATGTTCTACAACGATTACGCCGATGACACCGCGCCCGCGGATCTTGCCGGTTACCTGATGACCGGCATGACGGGAAGTGTTGCGTCCGGACGTATTTCGTATGCGCTCGGTCTGGAGGGGCCCGCGCTGACCATCGATACGGCCTGCTCGTCGTCGCTGGTGACGGTGCACCTGGCCGCCCAGGCATTGCGTCGGGGGGAGTGCGATACCGCGCTGGCCGGTGGCGTCACGGTCATGGCGAAGGCCGCGCCGTTCATCTCCTTCAGCATGCAGCGCGGGCTTGCGCCGGACGGACGGTGCAAATCCTATGGCGAGGGCGCCGACGGCACCGTGTGGTCCGAGGGCGTCGGGGTACTGGTGCTGGAGCGGTTGTCGCGGGCCCGTGCGCAGGGCCGCCGGATTCTGGCATTGGTGCGTGGTTCGGCGGTGAATCAGGACGGCGCGTCGAATGGTTTGGCCGCGCCGAACGGTCCGGCCCAGCAGCGAGTGATCCGGGACGCGCTGGCCGACGCCAGGATCACCGCCGCGGATGTGGACATGGTCGAAGGCCACGGCACCGGAACGGTACTGGGCGATCCCATCGAGGTGCAGGCGCTGCTGTCCACCTACGGCCGGACGCGGCCCGATCCGGACCGGCCGCTGTGGCTCGGTTCGATCAAATCGAATATGGGGCACACCCAGGCCGCCGCAGGTGTGGCAGGCATCGTCAAGACCGTGCTGTCCATGCGGCACGAAATGCTTCCGCGCACACTGAATTCCGAGCAGCCGACCGAACACGTGGATTGGACCGAGGGCAATGTGCGGCTGCTCGCCGCACCGCAACCGTGGCCGCGTCGGGCGACACCGCGAAGAGCCGGAATTTCCTCATTCGGCATCAGCGGCACCAATGCTCATTTGATCATCGAGGAACCGCCGGTCGATGAGCCGAAGAACCCGGCACGGCTCGCGCCACCAGTGACACCGTGGGTACTGTCCGGACGCACCGATGCGGCCGTGCCCGCGATGGCGCAGCGGTTGTCCGAATTCCTGAAGGAGTTTCCGGACAGTGATCCGACCGATATCGGCTACTCGCTGACCGCGACCCGATCGGAATTCGAACATCGTGCGGTACTGCTCGGCTCCGATGAGGATGAGCTGGCCAACGCGCTGGAAACACTGGCCGCACAGCAGGATTCGCCGAATGTGGTGCGCGGTGTCGCCGGGCGCGATGTTCGGACCGCCGTGCTGTTCCCCGGCCAGGGTGCCCAGCGCGCGAGTATGGGCACTCGGCTATATCAGGCCTATCCGCTGTTCGCCGAAATCTTCGACGAGGTGTGCGCACAGGTGGATGCCGCCAATCCGGAGTGGACCGTGGGATTGCGCAGCGTGATCTTCGCCGAGACCGGTACCGCGGAGGCAGCCTTGCTGGACCGGACCGAATACACCCAGCCCGCACTGTTCGCGATCGAGGTGGCGCTGTTCCGGCTGCTGCAGTCCTGGGGTGTGAACCCCGACTATCTGGTCGGCCACTCCATCGGCGAGATATCGGCGGCCTTCGTCGCGGGGGTGTGGTCGCTATCGGATGCGTGCGCGCTCGTCGCCGCCCGTGGACGGCTGATGCAGGCACTGCCGGAGGGCGGCACCATGGTTTCGGTCACCGCCGACGAGCACGAGGTGGCCGAACTTATCGCCGATCGCGCGGATCGGGTGGGCATCGCGGCGGTGAACGGGCCACGCTCGCTGGTGCTTTCGGGTGACGAGGACGCTGTCGACGCGATCACGGCACTGCTGTCCGAGCGTGGCTGCAAGACCAAGCCACTGGTGGTGAGCCACGCCTTTCATTCGCCGCGCATGGAGCCCATGCTCGCAGATTTCGAAAAGGTCTGTGCCGGACTGACTTATCACAAGGCGACCATCCCGATCATCTCCACCGTGACCGGCGAACCGGCGACTGATGACGAATTGCGTTCCCCGGCCTACTGGGTCGGTCAAGTCCGTCGACCGGTACGTTTCATGGCGGCGGCTCAGCGGTTGATCGGTGAACGGGTCGGTGTCGCATGGGAGGCCGGACCGGGCGCGGCGCTGACCACGCTCGTGGTGCAAACAGCCGCCGCGGCCGAAAAGCCGGTGCCGACCACCAAACCGGTGCTGCGCTCGCCCGGAGCGGACGGTGAAGTCTCTGGTCTCGTCGCGGCGCTGGCGGCCGGGTATTGCGCTGGCGCACAGGTGAATTGGTCGGAGTTGTTCGCTGGCAGCGGCGCCACGACAGTAGACCTGCCGACCTATCCGTTCCAATGGCAGCAGTTCTGGCTGCAATCCGCGGGTATCGCGGATGTGCGACAGTCCGGACTGGAGGATGCCGGGCATCCGCTGCTCGGCGCGGTGGTACGGCTGCCGGAATCCGATGAAATCGTCTGCACCGGACGGCTTTCGCTGCGCAGCCATCCGTGGCTGGCCGACCACGATATCGCGGGCACGGTGCTGTTGCCGGGTACTGCGTTCGTCGAAATGGCGCTGCACGTGGGCGCTTTGGTGGATTGCGCGCGGTTGGCCGAACTGGTGCTACAGGCACCCATGCCCTTGCCCGCGACCGGTGGAATCGAGCTGCGCGTTGTCGTGGGCGCAGCACAGGAAACCGGTGGCCGGGCACTGACCGTGTACTCCCGTCCACAGGACGACGGGCAGCTCGAGTGGACCTGCCATGCCGTCGGCGTTGTCGAGCCCTCCGACGAATCGCCCACGGCGAGCGCGGATTTCGCGGCCTGGCCACCGCCAGGTGCGGAGCCGATCGGACTCGACGGCGGCTATGACGATCTGGCCGAAGCCGGCTACCGCTACGGTCCGCTGTTCCGCGGGCTGACCGCACTGTGGCGGCGCGGTGCGGAATTGTTGGGTGAGGTGGATCTGCCCGAGCAGGCGCGGTCCTCGGCCGAACGATTCGGTGTCCACCCCGCGTTGCTGGATGCGGCGCTGCACGCTCTTGCCCTCGGCGGTGCCACGACTGACGACGGCGAGGTTTCCGTACCGTTCTCCTGGGAGGGCGTATCGCTGCACGCGGTGGGCGCGTCCTCGCTGCGGGTACGACTGGCCGCACCCGCACCGGACCGGATCTCGCTCACTGTGGCCGATGCGGGTGGTGGTCCGGTCGCCGAGGTGGCGGCACTGGCATTGCGTGCCCTGCCGCGCGAGGCCTTGGTGGTCAAGTCGTCCACTAATGCGGATCTGCTCGGCACGACATGGATAACCGTGCCGCAGCCGGAGACCGCGCCGATCGACCAGCCGTGGGCGCGGCTGTGGGAGAGCCAGGAGACCATGTCGGTCGACCAGCCGTCGGGGCGGTTGGGTGAGGGTCGGGAGTCTGTGCCGGTCGACCAGCCGTCGGCGCGGTTGGGTGACAGCCAGGAGACCATGTCGGTCGACCAGCCGTCGGGGTGGTTGGGTGAGGGTCGGGAGTCCATGGCGGCCGACCAGCCATCGGCGCGGTTGGCGGAGAGTCGGGAGTCCGTGACGGTGGCCGGGCAACGATGCGCGGTCTTGTCCGCCCCGACCACCGAATCGAGCGGAACCACACCGGAGTCGGTGCGCGCATGGGTCACCGACCTGATGACGACCGTGCAGCAATTGATCACCGCCGAGGAGGCAGCCGAACGGATCCTCGTCGTGGTCACCCGCAATGCGGTGGCCGTACACGGCGCAGAGGACGCGGATCTGGCGGGCGCTGCGGCCTGGGGCCTGTTGCGCAGCGCTCAGAACGAGAATCCCGGCCGGATGCTGCTGGTCGATGTCGACGACTGGGCGAATTACCGAGCAGCCGTTGAACAGGCCGTAGTGGTGGCGACCGAACCACAGCTCGCATCGCGGCGCGGCACTCTGCACGCGGCTCGCGTGAGCCGCTCCGCCGCCGATATCGTCGAGACGAGCACACCCCTGGATGCGGGTGACTGGCGTCTGCTCCCACTGGGCAAGGGCACGCTGACCGGCGACAATCTCACGCTCACACCGGACCCCGACGCGACGGCCCCGCTGGCACCCGGCCAGGTCCGCGTTGCCGTGCGCGCGGCGGGTGTGAACTTCCGTGACGTGCTGATCGTGCTCGGCATGTACCCGGATCCGGATGCGCCGATCGGTGGCGAGGGTGCCGGGGTTGTCCTCGAAGTCGCCTCGGACGTCACCGATTTCGGGCCCGGCGACCGGGTCTTCGGCTTCCTGCCGGTGGTCGGGTCCACCGCCGTCGTCGATCGGCGACTGGTGGTCCCGATGCCGCGCGGCTGGTCCTTCGCACAGGCCGCAGCCGCACCTGTGGTCTTCGCGACCGCGTATTTCGGCCTGGTCGATCTGGCCGGACTACAGCCCGGCGAGACCCTGCTGCTGCACGCCGCGACCGGTGGTGTCGGCATGGCCGCGGTGCAGTTGGCCAGACATCTCGGCGCGGAACTCTATGTCACCGCGAGTAAGCCGAAGTGGGATGTGTTGCGCGGCATGGGCTTCGATGACGATCACATCGGCGACACCCGGACCCTCGACTTCGAACAGCGATTCCTGGAGGCCACCGCGGGCCGCGGCGTCGATGTCGTGCTGGACTCGCTGGCCGATGAATTCGTCGACGCCTCACTGCGCCTGCTGCCGCGCGGTGGCCGCTTCATCGAAATGGGCATGACCGATCGACGCGAACCGGACAAGGTCGCGGCCGAACATCCCGGCGTCTACTACCGCGCCTTCCACCTCATGGAGGCGGGTCCGGACCGACTCCAAGAGATCATGACCGAACTGCTTCGCCTCTTCGATTCCGGTGTGCTGCAACCGATTCAGGTCACCGCGTG
This sequence comes from Nocardia sp. CA-135398, assembly GCF_050955845.1. NCBI lineage: Bacteria > Bacillati > Actinomycetota > Actinomycetes > Mycobacteriales > Nocardiaceae > Nocardia > Nocardia sp. CA-135398. The sequence continues at coordinate 1,902,657 of NZ_CP192084.1, forward strand.
GGACGTGCGCGAAGCACCGGAGGTATTCCGGTTCATGAGCCAGGCCCGGCATATCGGCAAGAACGTCCTGACGGTGCCGCCCCGGTGGGACCCCGAGGGTACGGTCCTGGTGACCGGCGGCACCGGCGGGCTCGGCGCCGTGGTCGCCCGACATCTGGTCGGCGTGCGCGGCGTGCGCAGACTGTTACTGGCCAGCCGCCGCGGTCCCGCCGCCGAGGGCGCCACAGAACTGGCCGCCGAACTGACCGCGCACGGTGCGGATGTCCATATCGTCGCCGCCGATGTGGCCGATCCGGCCGCGATATCGGCACTGCTGGCGGCGATTCCAGTGGCGCATCCGCTGACGGCGGTGGTGCACACCGCCGGTGTGATCGACGACGGCATGTTCGACTCCATGACCGCCGAGCAAGTCGCGGCGGTCTTCGGCCCCAAAGTCGATGCCGCATATCACCTGCACGCGGCGACCGAGCACCTCGACCTGGCCGCATTCGTTGTGTACTCGTCCATCGCGGGCTTACTGGGCGGACCGGGACAGGCCAATTACGCGGCGGCCAATGCCTATCTGGACGCGTTGGCCCGCCGTCGTCACCTTGCCGGGCTGCCCGCCACCGCCCTGGCCTGGGGTGCCTGGCGCGGGGCCAGCGGAATGACGGCTCAACTGGGCGATCAGGATTGGGAGCGGATGCGTCGCGAAGGCATGCTGCCCATCGACGATGAGCACGGTATGGCATTGTTCGACGCCGCGCTCGCGAGCGGACAGGCGGCCACCGTTGCCGCGCGCCTGGACATGTCGGTGCTCTCGGCCATGGATCCGGGCGATATGCCCGCGATGCTGCGTGGTCTGGCCCGGTCCTCGCGGCGGGCCGCGGCGACCAGGTCCAGTGAATCGGCCAAATTCGCGTCCGGTCTGCTCGGACTCGATCCGGCCGAGCAGGAGCGGGTCATCGTGGACGCGATTCGCGCACAGGCCGCGGCCGTACTCGGTCATCAGTCCCCGGATGCCATCGACGTCGAGCGACCGTTCCAGGAACTGGGATTCGACTCGCTCGGTGTGATGGAGTTCCGCAACCGGGTGAAGTCCGCGGTCGGCATCAATCTGGGCACGACGGTGGTATTCGACCACCCGACCCCCGCCGCACTGGCCGGATACATCCGCCAGGAAATCGCACCCGTCGACGACGCACCCGCCCGGATCAAATCCGAGGTAGAGGCATTGGCCAAGAGTTGCGCCGTGACGTCGCTGGATCCCGACGACCGACGTGATATCGCCACCCGGCTGCGGGCCGTGTTGCGCGAACTGGACGGCGGTGCGGAAAGCGAGAGCATCGCCGACCTCGCCGCGGCCGACGACAGCGAATTGTTCGAATTCATCGATCAATTGGACTGACCGGACGCCGGAGGGAGGTGCATTACCGTGGCCGATGACGAACAGTTGCGCGAATATCTGCGCCGCGCCGTGCGAGAACTGCACGAGACAAGGCAGAAGCTGCGCGAGGTACAGGCGAAACAGTCCGAGCCCATCGCGATTATCGGCATGGCCTGCCGGTTCCCGGGCGGCGTCCGATCGCCGGAGGCCCTGTGGGACTTGGTCATCGACCAGCGATCGGTGGTCTCGGAGTTTCCGACCGACCGGGGTTGGCGACCCGCGGCCGCGCATGACGAACCCGGTATGACGACCATCGGCCTCGGCGGATTCCTGGACGGCATAGCGGATTTCGACGCCGGATTCTTCGGGGTATCCGAACGCGAGGCCGGGGCAATGGATCCGCAGCAGCGGCTGCTGCTCGAGGTCGCGTGGGAGGCCATCGAACGGGCGCGGATCGACCCGACCACCCTGCGCGGCACCGATACCGGGGTCTTCGCCGCGGTCAGTGATCAGATCTATTCGGACTGGTCGCCGGACTGGGACGGATTCGAGACGTACTACGTGCTCGGCACCCAGGCCAGCCTCGCCACCGGACGGATCAACTATCTGCTCGGATTGGAAGGTCCGGCCGTCTCCGTCGACACGGCCTGCTCGGGTGCGTTGGTCGCGCTGCATCAGGCGGTCGAATCCCTGCGAGGCGGTGCGTGTTCGCTGGCGCTGACCGGCGGCGTCACGGTGATGTCGCTGCCGTCGCCGTTCATAGCGTTCTCCCGGCAGCGCGCACTCGCACCCGATGGCCGTTGCAAACCGTACGCACAGGCCGCCGATGGCACGGCGTGGGCCGAGGGCGTCGGCATGTTCGTGGTGGAGCGACTGTCCGACGCGCGGCGCAACGGACATCCGGTGGTTGCCGTGATCCGTGGCGGCGCGATCAACTCCGATGGGGCGTCCAATGGGCTGACCGCGCCCAATGGTCAAGCGCAGCAACGGGTTATCCGGCAGGCGCTCGCGAATTCCGAACTGTCACCATCCGATGTGGACGTGGTCGAGGGCCATGGCACCGGCACTCCGCTGGGTGATCCGATCGAGGCGCAGGCCCTGCTCGCCGCATATGGCCGTCATCGCGATCCGGAGCAGCCGGTGTGGTTGGGGTCCATCAAATCGAATATCGGACACACTCAATCTGCGGCGGGCACAGCGGCATTGATGAAGATGGTGCTGGCCATGCGGCACGGGCTCGTGCCCGCGACATTGCATGTGGATCGACCCTCGGAGCATATCGATTGGTCGGTCGGCGGGGTCCGGCTGGCCAGCGAGGCGCAACCGTGGCCGGAGACCGGACGCCCACGGCGGGCCGGGGTGTCGGCATTCGGATTCAGCGGCACCAACGCGCATGTCATCGTCGAATACGACCCGACGGAAAGCTCTGCCGATTCGGCGGAGCGCGCCGTTCAGCGGTATCCGGTGTATCCCTGTGTGGTCTCGGGCCGGACACCGCAGGCGCTGCGGGATCAGGCCGCGCGTCTGGATTCCATTGCGGCGGATATCGCGGATGTGGGCTTCTCGTTGGCGACCACCCGAACCGTGTTCGATCACCGCGCCGTCTTGCTCGCCGGTGATACGGACGAACTGCGCAACGCGGCGTCAGCGGCGGCGCGTGGTGTGGTCGACCGAGACGTGGTCACCGGTTCGGCTGCGGCAGGTCGGAAGCTGGGCCTGCTGCTGCCGGGGCAGGGCAGTCAGCGCCCTGACATGGGACAGCAACTGTACGAGGCATTCCCAGCCTTCCGAGCGGCCTTCGACGACCTGTGCGCCGCCTTCGACGCACATCTCGACCGACCGCTGCGCACGGTGATCTTCGATCCGGATGCGCTGGACCGCACCGAATTCACCCAGCCCGCACTGTTCACCGTCGAGGTCGCGACCTACCGACTGCTCGAATCCTGGGGACTGACAGCCGATTTCCTACTCGGTCATTCGATCGGCGAACTGGCCGCAGCACATATCGGCGGCGTGTTCTCGCTGGCCGACGCCGCGGCGGTGGTGTCGGCAAGGGGCCAGCTCATGCAGCGGCTCGGTCCAGGCGCCATGCTGGCGGTCCGCGCAACGCTCGACGAAGTGACCGAATCGCTTGCGGGATACCACGATCAGGTATCCGTCGCCGCAAGTAACGGCCCCCATGCCACGGTCATCTCCGGTGACGAAGCCGCGATCGGCGTCCTGGCCAAACAGTGGCGCGCTCGGGGCAGACGCATCCGCCGCCTGCGGGTCGAACGCGCCTTCCACTCCCCACATCTGGACGGCCTGCTCGATGAATTCGGCACGATCGTGGCCGCCGCCGAATTGAAGCCGTCCTCGATCACATTGCTGTCCAATGTCACCGGTAAGCCGGTCACTGCCGCCGAAGTGTGCGCACCGGAGTACTGGGTCCGCCAAGCCCGCGGCACCGTACTCTTCCACGACTGCATGCATCACCTGCTGGATGCCGGGGTCGATACCTTCGTGGAGATCGGCCCGGGTGACGTGCTGTCCGGCATGACCTACGAATGTGCGGGCGATCGCTCCTGCGTCTCCTTGCCGACCCTGCGCACCGGCGAACCCGAACCAGACGGCCTCATGCGTGCCGTCGCCGGCGCTTGGGTGCGCGGCGTCGGGGTGGACTGGGCGGCGGTCTACGCCGACTCCGGTGCGCGCACCGTCGACCTGCCCACCTACGCCTTCCAACACCGCAGGTATTGGCGTGGCACCCAACACTATTGGTGCGCCAGCGAGCGCATCGCACCGCTGCGGCACGATGAAGAGCCGAGCGAAATATCGGATACCAGCACCGAATTCCGAGCCCGGGTGCTCGCACTCACCGAACCGGAACGATCCGATTTCGTCCTCGATACGGTCTGCACACAGATCGCCGCCATACTCGTCGACCGCGCCGACGACAGCGAAATCGACCCGGATACCGGCGTTCTCGGGACGGGACTGACCTCCCTCTCGGTCCTCGAACTACGCAACCGGATGAATGCGCTCGCCGGTTCCGGTATTCCGGTCGAGGGGTTCCTGGACAACCCGACCCCACGCGCACTCGCCGAACTGGTCCTGGTCGAAGTCGCCGACGATGCCGTGCGCGTCGGAATCTGAGGAGACCGCAATGCCGGAGGAACTGCTCACCAGCACCCTGAGCTTCGAACAAACCGTACCGTGCTCCCTGGCTCATCGACGTTGTCTCGGTGAGGTTTTCGTCGCCGATACCGCGGCCGTCGGGCCCGGGGAGTACCTCGCCGCGATCCAGATTCCGCGCGCGCACTCCCTGTGGTCGGATCGCCGAACGGACTTCCACGACCCGCTCGCCGCGGTCGAGGCAATCCGCCAGGCCATGACCGTACTCGGACACCGATATCTCGGACTTCCCCTCGGCACCGCACTCAGCCTGCAGCGGATGACCGCCGAAATCGAGGATCACAGCGCACTGCGCGACACCGGAACTACGCCACTGGAAGGCATCGTGCGCATCCGCACCGACCTCGGATCAGTCAGCGGACCAGGCTATCTCGCCGATCACTCCTTCGACGCCACATTGACCGTAGGAGCCGTGCCAGCGCTCACGGTGCGTGGTGGTGGCATCGCCTTCCCACCCGAAACCTACGCCGAATTCCGCGACCACCAACGCCGCAATCGCCCCGAACAAGCGGTGCCGACCGAAACTCCCGCACCCGCAGCGCCGGACCGTGTGGGACGGCGCGACGCACGCAATGTCGTCGTCGGCGGCGATCTCGAACTACTGGTGGATCGCCGACATCCATCCTTCTTCGACCACCCCTACGATCACGTCCCCGGCCCGCTGATAGTGGAGGGCTTCCGACAGGCCGCCCTGGTGGCCGCGGGCGAGCCGTTCGCACTCGGCTCGCTCGAGGCCACCTTTACCGGCTTCGCGGAGTTGGACGGTCCGCTCACCTTCACCTATCGCGTCGAGGCCGACCCGGACTTCGGCGCCGACGTCGAATTGGCGCTGTCCCAGTTCGGCGTCCGGATCGCCGACTGCCGCATCGAACTCACCCCCTACCCATCCGACCCGAAGAACTGAGGAGACCCGCGATGGAAAACCCGAAAACGGCCGACCGGCGGCTCGCGGTCGTCGGCGCCGGTATCGCAGGCATGACGGCGGCACTGCATCTACAGAAGGCCGGATACGAGGTCGAACTGATCGAGCGGATGGAGGTGCTCGGCGGACGCTTCGGTGTCGATCGGCTCGGCGACCGCCCGGTCATGACCGGCGGCAAGAATCTCGGCCGCAAATACCGTGCGCTGCGCGAATTCCTGGCCGAATTCGGCGAGCCCGAATACGAGGAGTTCGGCATCAACACCTCCCGGGTGCTGGACGGCAAAATCCTCACCCTCGACAGCAAACAAAGCGCCTGGGACAAGATCAGTCGCCTGCGCCGCCTCGGCCCGGCCCGGGACCTGCTGAAACTGGCCTATCTCGGCTTCCTGGTGCGCCGCAAGGAAGAGAACCGCTTCCTGGGTTCGGCGGCCTTCGCCAGAATCGCCGACCGCAATGACGACCGGCCGCTGAGCGCGCACTTCAGCCCGCGCATCGTCCGAAATATGTTCCGGCCCATGAACGTCCGTATGAACGGCGCCGAACCCGACGAGGTCTACCTCGGCACCTTCGGCACCAATCTCAACATGATCATGGACACCTACGACCAACTCACCCACGGCATTTCGCCGATCATCGATGAATTGTCGAAGGTGGTGCGAGTGCGCACGAGCACCAAGGTGGAGCAGCTGCTCATCCGCGACGGACGCGTGGTCGGCCTCGGCATCTCCGAACACGGCGGCCCGTTGACCGACCACTACTACGACGGCGTCGTACTCGCCTCGCCCGCCTACGCGACCGCCGAAATCGTGAAGTCCGAGCTGCCCGCACTCAGTGATCTACTCGCCGAGGTCAAATACTTCCCCGCCGCGGTAGTGCTGGTGGAGTACGACCGCCCGGTCTTCGGCTCCGAGGTCCGCGCCATCGTGCTGGACGACGGCCCCTGCAGCAACGCCGGTGTCTATGGCATCAACGACCTACACATCGTCCGCTACACCTTCAGCGGCCGCCACGCCCGCCCCGCCCCCACCGACACCGTCCTCGACGAGTGGATCGACGACGCCGAACACCGCCTCACCTGCCTACTCGGCATCGAAAACGTCCAGCGAGTACATACGGTCAAGCGGATCTGGGACGCGGCCTACTGCGCCTACGTCCCGTTCCACGGAAAGTTCCTATCCCAGCTGCACTCCGAAGTCGCCGCAACCCCCGGCCTCGAACTAGCCGGCGACTATCTGCGCGGTGCGCCACTCGAGGCGTCCTGTCGCTCTGGCCTCGAAGCCGCCCACAAACTGCTGACCCAGCTGAAATCGACTCTCCCGGTATAACATTTCGCCGCGCCAAAGCGCTCGCGCAGAGCTTCTGGTTTTCGGCCCGGCGTGCCCTGCGGAGTGTCGGTCTGTGACCGGATCGAAGGTTTGCGTGAACTCCGCCGGTCCCTATCCCAGATAAGGCCGGCCACGATGTTCAGCGTGATGTCGCAGCCGAAGCCGGACGGTCTCGTGCACCGGCACATCCGCAAGCTCGTCCTGAGCAAGAAATCGAACCTCGGTGGATTCATCGCTGACTGTGATCCGGCCGCCGACAACACGGCCGTAGAACGTGATGTTGAACTCTTGCCGTACCTCACCATCGGCATACGCGATGATGTGCTCAGGGTCGGTATAGATATCAAGCAATCCCGTGATCTCGATATCCAACCCCGACTCTTCTTTGGTCTCCCGAACCACGCACTGCTCCAGAGTCTCGCCGATCTCCATAACGCCACCGGGCAACGACCAATTACCGGAGTCGCTGCGGCGCTGCATGAGGATCGCGCCACGCTCATCGGCGACGAGCGCCGACCCTCCCGGAACTAGACTGTTGGCCTTGGGCGCGTTCGGGTCTCGGTAATAATCACGCCGTCTGCTCATATGGAGCTCCTGGAGAGTGAGGTCTATCCCCGTACGTCGTCGTTACCGTAGTTCCTCGCCTAACGCGTTGACGGCAGCATTCGTCCGCCATTTGGCCGCCATTTCGCGGTGGAGGACCCTGATGAAACCGCTCAGTCGTGAGCCAGGAGTAGCTATACCGATTCGCAGCGCATCCGATGCGCGTCGGCAGGCGGCTTCGGGTTCGCCGATACCGGCCAGCGCACATGCCAATTCGGCGACATACCAGGTTGCCCACTCGGATATGAGCAAATCGGGATCGAAGCCCGCCAAGCCGCGCTGGAGCGACACCACCGCCTTGTCCCACCGCCGGGCCAGACGGTAGGCCAAACCGCGCTGCATCTCGATCAGCGAGTCGGAATAGAAGTACTGGGCGTCGGGTCGGTCGGAGTCGCCGCGGGCGATCAGCTCGGCAGCCTCGTCGAGTTTGGCTTCCATCGCGTCGATATCGCCGTCAAGGGCAAGTCCACGTGCTTCCTGCTGAACAGCCAGCGCGAGAACAGTCGGGCTGAGTTCCGTGCCATCGCGTTGCGCGGCGCGGGACAGCCCGAGCATGGGCCCGACCTCGCCCGCTCGCAACATCACAGCCACATTCACGCTCACACGAGACATTGCCGTGATCGCCGAGCCCACACCACAGACACCCCGACCAGGTTCTCCAGCGCTCGACGCGATCCGGGACTGGGTAGCTGCACTCGAGGCCGCCGCCGGTCCAGGTTGGCGCGTGCGTCGTGAACCCGATCCACCCTATGGCTGGAATCTGTTGAACGAGCAGGGGATGACCGTACGCAGCGGCAGCCTCGACCGGCTCGAGCAGTGGCTCGACGTACGGGGGCTCGATACGCCGAGACTGCTCCGAACCCATCTAGCCGCCGTCGACGCAACTATTTACGGAAAGGATGATTCGGCTCCAGACGAAGCGCAGAGTTGCTTGTCGGCACAGCGGATTCGGCCCGTCTGCACGGGCGGGCTGGCGTTGGTGCCCGGCGATGAAGCGTCGTCGTAGGCAGCGGGCTCATGCCGGAGCGCGATACACCCTCGGTTGCAACGAAGAATCTTGCGTCAGGATCAGGTGATGCAGCCGCTGCAGTTCATGCCCCGGCTCGATGCCCAACGTATCGACAAGTGCGCTGCGTGAGCGGTGATAGACGTTCAGGGCGTCGGCCTGGCGACCGGAGCGGTAGAGCGCGAGCATGTACTGCCGGTGGAAGCTTTCGCGCAATGGTGCTGTGGTGGTGAGCAATTCGAGTTCGGGTGTGATCTCGCGGTGCCGTCCACACGCCAGTTCGGCGTCGAAACAGTCTTCGTAGGTGTTGAGGCGCTCGTCTTCGATGGCGGTCAATTCGCTCCAGGCGATGCCGGTTTCGACCAGGTCGGCCAGGGCGTTTCCGGACCACATGCCGATCGCCTCGCGCAGGTGCAGCCTGCCTCTGGCCGGTGCGCCCGCATCGAGTTCGGCGCGGCCCAGTCGGGTCAGCTTGCGAAAGCGGTGCAGGTCCACCGTTTCCGGATCGACGTCGAGTCGGTAGCCGGGGAGCTGGGTCAGCAGGGTCGCGGAATGACCGGCGAGCACTTTGCGGATCGCGGAGACCGCGTTCTGGACGATCTTGCGTGCGGTGGGTGGTGGATCGCCGTGCCACAGCGCATCGCGGATGCGGCTGGTCGGGACGACCTGATTGTCGTGCAGGAGCAGGTATCCGAGCACCGCCCGGCGGGTCACCCCGCCGAGATCGATCTCGCTGCCGTCGGCGCTGATATCCAGCGCACCGAGGATACGGAATTCCATTGCGCCGCCTCCCGATCGAGCCACTGTAGCGGTATCAACCAGGTGTATCAGGGGCGCTGCCCGCCGAGGTACCCCTACCCGCGGCCCCTTACCAGCGCCGCGCCCAGATTGCTTGCCGCGCCGTCCGCCTCCGGTCAGCTCGCCGAGCGTAGGAATATGGCGGTCGAATTCGCCGTGGGCGACCACCATTCGACTACGTTCGACGGAACCCGCTGTCCGAGCAGCGATATGGCAGAAGCGGTCGGTGCGCGGCAGTAGCACTAGTTGACCGCGCGCTCGCGACCCTGCCAGAACTGATCGCGCAGCTCGCGGCGCAGGATCTTGCCGCTGGCATTGCGCGGCAGGAAGTCGATGAAGACGAAGTGTTGCGGCCGTTTGAAACTGGCCAGCTTGTCGCGCAGGAACAGCGACAGCTCATGCGGCGTCACGCTCTGTCCGGGAACGAGTGCGATAAACGCATGCACTGTCTCACCCCATCGTTCATCGGGCGCGCCGACGACCGCGGCTTCGCGTACCGCCGGATGGGAGACGACGACATTCTCCACCTCGGCCGGATAGACATTCTCACCTGCGACGATGATCATGTCCTTGATCCGGTCGCTGATATACAGATAACCGTCCGTATCCAGATATCCGGCGTCGCCGGTGTGGACCCAGCCGTCGATGAGCGTGGCCGCGGTCGCCTCCGGTCGCCTCCAGTACTCCACCATCGGCGCGGGGCCGTGCACAACCACCTCACCGACTTCGCCGGGCGGCAACGGTTTTCCGTTCCGATCCAGCACCTGGATCCGCGCCCCCCGATACGGGAGCCCGGCCGAGCGCAGACGCGGATTGCCGACCCAGTGGTCATCGGGTGGGAGAAAGGTGATGGGTGTTGCGGTTTCGGTCATCCCGTAGAACTGCAGGAACTCGCAGCCGAATTGCGTCATACACTGCGCGAGCATGTCCTCCGGAATCGGCGACCCACCGTAGGCGACCAACCGCAGCTTGCCGAAATCGGCCGGGCGCACCCCGGGCTCGACGAGGATGAGCGCCAACATGATCGGCACCGCGTATACCGCCGTGACCCCGCGCGTCCGAATGGCCTCCAGCGACAGGCCGGGCGTGTATTCGGGCAGAACCACCGTGACGATGCCATCGATCAGCCCCTGCACCACCCAGGCCAGCCCCGCGATATGGAATCCGGGAATCACGACCAGCGCGACATCGTCCTCGGGCACCTCCAGCCACGCCAGCTCCGATTCGTGGCGCACATCGCGCACCGCGAACAGGCTCTGCTGCGCGATGACCACCCCCTTGGACTTCCCGGTCGTACCGCTGGTGTACATCTGCAGCAGCGGATCGAAGCGCGAAACCGCGCTCTGCGGCGGCGTATCCGGCTGATCGGCATACCATGCGGCGAATCCAGCGCCCGCGGTTCCGGCGAGATCCATCCGACGCAGCACCAACTCGGTGGACACCTCCGGCAGTGCACTCGCGGCGGCGGCCTCGCGGCCCGCGTCGACGAAGAGCAGCTTGCAACCGGAATCCAGGAGTACATGGGCGATTTCGGCGACGGTGAGTCGCCAATTGATCGGCACCAGCACGATTCCGGTATGCGCCGCCGCGACCACCAGCTCGTAGAACCGTGCACTGTCGTGTCCGAGATAGCCGATCCGATCGCCCGCGACCAGCCCCTCGGCCAGTAGCGCATTGGCCACTCGACACGAGTTGCGGTGCAGGGCAGCATAAGTCGTCTCCTGCGCACCGCAGATCAGCGCCACCGCGTCCGGCCGATGCCGCGCATGTTCGCCGATGACCGTCGGGAGTCCGATCGTGCTCGATTCCATTGTGGACTGCGACATCATGTGCTCCTGGATTTCGGGTGCGGGCGGCCACGGGTGTTGTCGACGAACCCGAAATCACGGTATCGACCTGCGGTAATCGCCCAGTAACCGCGAAAACCCTTCGCCCGGTTCACTTTCGGACGCAGATAGATAGGGGACAGCGGTAGGGGTTGGCCTGCCGGAGTCGCTGGGGTGCCATGGTCGCGGAACCGAACCGGGTGTTCGGCGGGAGGCGGGGAGACAATGTTCGAGGGAGGCCGATGATGTACTCGCCAACAACTGTGCCGCCGCCGCGTATCGCACATGCCGTCGAAGGCATCCGGGTCCGGCTCCGACGGCTGGCCCAACGTCTGGCACCCGCGCCGGTCGGCGTGCTGGAGTTGGCCGAGGGTTGGATGATGACGCAGGCTCTCTATACCGCCGCCGCACTCGGCATCGCGGATGTACTCACCGACGGCCCGTTGCCCGCCGACCGGATCGCGGCCGTGGTCGGCGCGGATCCGGACGCCACCTATCGATTGCTCCGGGCGCTGGCCAGCCGAAGCGTCTTCGCCGAACTCTCCGATCGCCGCTTCACGCTCACCCCGATGGCCGAAGCCCTGCGCGCGGATTCGCCGACAACCGTGCGTCCGGTGCTGATGATGCTCGGCCACCCGGCGGTATGGGCGTCACGGGGCCAACTCGTCCATGCGGTCGAAACCGGCCGATCGGGACACGAATTGGCCCACGGGGCAACCGGATTCGACTATCTGTCGAAAAATCCGGAATTCGCCATCGGCTTCCACGAGGCGATGAAGGCGACCACCCAGCTCTCGGTCGGCGCGATACTGGCCGCCTACGATTTCGACCGCTTCGACCGGATCATCGATGTCGGCGGTGGCAGTGGCTATCTGCTCGCCGCCATCCTGCGCGCCGCACCACGCGCCCATGGCATTGTCTACGACCTGGATTCGGCCACCGCGACCACCGCGCAGATCTTCGAGCGCGCCGGAGTGGGCGAGCGCGGCACGATAGCGAACGGCTCATTCTTCGATTCCGCGCCGTCGGGTGCGGATGCCTATGTGCTCAAACACATCATCCATGACTGGCCCGACGAACCTGCCCTGCGCATCCTGCACTCGGTGCGCGCCGCGATCGTCCCGAACGGCAGGCTGCTGCTGATCGAATGCGTCGTCCCGGCGCGCAACCGCGCGCACTTCAGCCTGTGGCTCGACCTCGAGGTCATGCTGTCCATCGGCGGCCGGGAACGCACCGCGGCCGAATACGGCGACCTGCTCGCCCGCGGCGGTTTTGCGCTGCGCCGGGTGGTCGCGACGGCCGGGCCGCATTCGATTATCGAGGCGGTACCGGTCTAGAACTCGCCGCTGGTCGCCGGGTCGTCGAGCGCGCCCTCCGCGGTGCGTAATCGGTCGGTGAGTGCCGTGAGTAGGTCCATGGACTCGGTGGATAGGCCGAGCGCCAGATGCACGAGGCGGCGTACCGGACGGCTCTTGATCTGATCGGCCACCAGAAGATCGTGGTCATCGGTTCGGGCGAGGTAGTCGAGTTTCACGGCGGTTCTCACAATCTGTCAGCTGCTCCGGAGTACCCGGCGCTCCGGCGGTTACCCGTGCTGAAGCAGGTACGACCGTCGGACCTCGATGTGCAGGTCATCCGGTGCGACGACCCCGAAAAGTGACGCACATCGCACCGAGTTCCTCGCTGTGCCGTGGTCGAATGTTTCGCGGTTCGTCCGGCGTTGATCATGGACATCAGCGTCTGATTATCCGGCAAGCGGAGACTACCTCTCCGATCGACTTCCCACCGAAGGGCAGAACAGTGGCGTTCGCGGACTATCAGAACGAGATCTACTTCGCCGCACTCGGCGGACAGCTGCCGGAGTTTCCGATGGACTTCGCGACGCTGGAGGCGAAGGCCTCGGCCGCACTGCCCCCCGGGCTGCACTCCTATATCGCGGGCGGAGCCGGTGACGAGCTGACCCAGCGGCGCAATGTCGAGGCATTCGAGGACTGGGGCGTGGTTCCGCGCATGCTGGTCGGCGCGACCGAGCGCGACCTGTCGGTGCACGCCTGGGGTCTGACCTTTCCCAGCCCGATCTTCATGTCTCCGGTGGGTGTGATCGGCTTGGTCGGCGATAAACACGGTGACATCGCGGTCGCCGAGGCCGCGGCGAAATCCGGTGTGCCAGCGGTCTTCTCGACGCTCATGGAGGATCCGCTGGAGGAGGTCATCGGCCACGCGGGTGCGACGCCGAGCTTCTTCCAGCTGTACACACCCAAGAATCGCGACCTCGCCGCGAGCCTGGTGAGCCGGGCCGAATCGGCCGGATATCGCGGTATCACGGTCACCTTGGACACCTGGATTCCGGGCTGGCGGCCGCGTGATCTGTCGACCGGGAACTTTCCACAGTTGCGCGGACACGTGCTGAAGAACTACACCTCCGATCCCGTATTCCAGGAGATGGTCGGCTCGGACGATCCGCAGGCCATCGTGCTGCACTGGGTGCAGACCTTCGGAAATCCGCTCACCTGGGACGATCTCGAATGGCTTCGCTCGCTGACCGAGCTGCCGATCGTGCTCAAGGGCATCTCCCATCCCGACGACGCGCGCCGTGCGATCGATGCCGGTGTGGACGGGATCTTCTGCTCGAATCATGGTGGGCGCCAAGCCAATGGCGGCCTGAGCGCGCTGGAGACGCTGCCCGGCGTGGTCGAAGCGGTGGCCGACCGGGTGCCGGTGCTGTTCGATTCCGGGGTGCGATCGGGCAGCGATGTCATCAAGGCGCTCGGGCTCGGTGCGACGATGGTCGGCATCGGCCGTCCGTATGTGTACGGCCTCGCACTGGGCGGGGTTTCGGGACTGGTGCACGTGCTGCGGATGATTCTGGCGGAGGCGGATCTGCTCATGGCGGTGAACGGCTATCCGGATATCGCCGCGGTCCGCGAGAATATTCGGCCGCGGCGCTGAGTCAGGGCGGTGTGCGCCGCACGCGCGGTGCCACTACCGTGGGTCGGCGAGTCCGGACCCCGATCGCTGGGAGATGAGCGTGCCTGTATCGACGATCGAGAATGCGGCGGCGCTGTCCGCGGCAGCGACCGAGCCCGAACGCCGCACCATCCCCACCGCCGCGTTCTGGGTGATCTCGGTCCTCGGGACCGTCGCCGGTGGGTACTACATCCACCAGGTGCGCGAAACGATGCAGGTGATGATGCATCTGATGGATCTGGGCGTCTATCAGATCGCCGGGCACCGGGTCGTCGACGGTGTCTCCATCTACGACACGCCCCTGTTGGGCCACACCCGCGGTGCCTGGGAATTCGTCTACACGCCGTTCGCGGCGCTGCTGTTCGTGCCGCTGGTGAATCTGCACGGTGACGTCTTCACCTATGTCGGTGCGTTCGGCAATTTCGCCATGCTGACCGTGTCGGTGTTGGCGGCACTGTCGATGCTCGGCTACCGGCGTGACCTGCGGCTCGTGCTGATGGGCGTGCCGATCGCCGGACTGCTGATGTGGTGCGAGCCGGTGCGCGAGACCATGGCCTTCGGCCAGATCAATATCTTCCTGCTGTTGCTCGTGATCGCAGATATGGCGCTGCCCGATACATCGCGCTGGAAGGGCGTGCTGACCGGGATCGCGGCGGGCATCAAACTCACGCCCGCTTTCTTCGTGGTCTATCTGCTGGTCACCCGCAGGTACCGGGCGGCAGGGACGGCCGTCGGCGCGTTCGCGGCGACCGTACTCGTCGGCCTCGCCGCCATGCCCAAGGATTCGCTGACCTTCTGGAGCGGTGCGTTCGCCGACCCCAAGCGGGTCGGTGTGCCGGAGAATCCACGCAACGAATCACTGCGCGGTCTGCTCGCGCGCACCGTCGGTGTCGAGGGTGTACACCAATTGCTCTGGCTGGCAGGCGCTTTCGTCATCGCCGCGGCCTGCCTGTACTTGGCACGTCGACTGTCGCTGAACGGATACGAACTGCCCGCGGTGGTACTGATCGGACTCACCACCACCGCGGTCTCGCCGTACAGCTGGGTTCATCACTGGGTCTGGCTCGCGCCCCTGCTGGTCTATCTTGCCGACCTCGCCTTGCGTCGCCGCGGCGTGATCGCGTCGGTCGGCCTGCTCATCGCGGTGCTGGTCGCGTCGGGGGGTGTGATCGCCTTTTTCGATCCGACGATGAGCAGTATCTACGACTATCCCTCGGGAAACCACCTCACGACATTCGTCCACAACGGATACATCTGGCTGACGCTCGCATTGTTCGGCGCGGCCGCCGTTCAGCTGCGCCGTTCGGCAAGTGACGCGATACCCGCCGCCGCGCGGTAATCAGCGTCAGGACTCCGACGCCGGCGTCTCCGCCTTCGGCTGTTCGGCGACCGCTGCGGCGTGTTTGGCGCCCGAACCCCAGCCGACGTGCAATTCGGAGCGCAGGCGATCGGTCATATGCGGGTAGTGCAGTTCGAAGGCCGGTCGCTCGGAACGGATGCGGGGCAGTTCGTAGAAGTTGTGCCGTGGTGGCGGGCAGGTGGTTGCCCACTCCAGCGAGTTGCCGTAACCCCATGGATCATCCACGGTGACGACCTCGCCGTAGCGGTAGCTCTTGAACACATTCCAGATGAACGGCAGCATCGACGCGCCCAGAATGAAGGCGCCGATCGTGGAAATCGTGTTCAGCGTGGTGAATCCGTCAGTCGGCAGGTAGTCGGCGTAGCGGCGCGGCATACCCTCGGCGCCCAGCCAATGCTGCACCAGGAACGTGGTGTGGAAGCCGACGAGTGTGGTCCAGAAGTGCCACTTGCCCAAGCGCTCGTCCAGCATGCGTCCGGTCATCTTCGGGAACCAGAAATAGATGCCCGCGAATGTGGCGAACACGATGGTGCCGAACAGGACGTAGTGGAAGTGCGCGACGACGAAGTAGCTGTCGGTGACGTGGAAGTCCAGCGGCGGGGAGGCCAGGATGACGCCGGACAGACCGCCGAAGAGGAAGGTGACCAGGAAGCCGAGGGAGAACAGCATCGGCGTCTCGAAGGTCAGCTGGCCGCGCCACATGGTGCCGATCCAGTTGAAGAACTTCACACCGGTCGGGACGGCGATCAGGAAGGTCATGAACGAGAAGTACGGCAGCAGCACGGCGCCGGTGGCGTACATGTGGTGCGCCCACACCGCGACCGACAACGCGCCGATGGCCAGCGTCGCGTAAACCAATGTGGTGTAACCGAATAGCGGCTTGCGACTGAATACCGGGAAGATCTCGGTCACGATGCCGAAGAACGGCAGCGCGACGATATACACCTCGGGGTGGCCGAAGAACCAGAACAGGTGCTGCCACAGCAGGACGCCGCCGGTGCCGGAATCGTAGATGTGACCGCCGAGGTGGCGGTCGAAGGCCAGCGCCATCAGCGCGGCGGTCAGAATCGGGAAGGCAAGCAGGATCAGGATGCTGGTGACCAGGATGTTCCAGGTGAAGATCGGCATCCGGAACATGGTCATACCTGGGGCGCGCAGGCAGACCACCGTGGTGATCATATTGACGCCGCCGAGGATGGTGCCGACACCGGAGACCGCGAGGCCGAGGATCCACAGGTCCGCGCCCGCGCCCGGCGCGTGCTCGATGGTGCTCAGCGGCACATACCCGGTCCACCCGAAGTCGGCGGCGCCGCCAGGCGTGACGAAGCCCGCCGTGGCGATGGTCGCGCCGAACAGGTACAGCCAATAACTGAGGGCATTGAGTCGGGGGAACGCCACATCCGGCGCCCCGATCTGCAGCGGCAGCACGCAGTTGGCGAAGCCGAACAGGATCGGCGTCGCGTAGAACAGCAGCATGATCGTGCCGTGCATGGTGAACAGCTGGTTGAACTGCTCGGTCGACAGGAATTGCATACCGGGGCGCGCCAATTCACCGCGCATCAGCAGCGCGATGAGACCACCGATGAAGAAATAGGTCATCGCGCTGGTCAGATACATGACCCCGAGCACCTTGGGATCGGTGGTCGTGAGCATTTTCCAGAAATAGGAGCCCTTCGGCCCGACCCGCTGCGGATAGGGCCGTACAACCTCGAGTTCAGTCGTAACCACGGCCGTCGCCACCTTCCGATCGCTGATCAGCCTTGTCCGGATTATGCGCCTGTTCGGTCTCCGATATGCGCGCTTTGCGCCATTGCCGCACTCGTTTCTGCGCTTGGCTCCCAGCATATTCCGGTTGTGGTCGCGTTCCGCGCGTAGGCGAGATCCGGTGTCGCTGGGCATGCCGCAAACGGTGGTGTGCTGCATATCACGAGTAACGGCTAACGATTGGCTAACGATTTTCGGAGCGTGGGGACGCATGCGGTCACCGCATTCCGGATCGAGCCGTAGAGAGGCATTGCCGATGGATACCGCCACGGCCCCAACGATTTTCGAAGATGTCGTCGAATCGTTGGACCGACTGCCCGGCTGCACCTTCCGCTTCGACAATGTGCCATGCCGACATCGCGCCGAATGGCATATCCGCCGACGCCCCTGCTGCCAGCCCAGCGGCGTCGACCTCATGTGCGACACCTGCTATTTCCGCATCCACTGCTTCTTCGCCATGGGCGTGCGATTCCAATGCGCCGGGTGCGGTGCGCGCTCGGATACCTTCGGCGCCATGTATCCCGTCGCCGTTCGGCTGTGACGCCTGCCGGATCCGCCATGTGAGGTGCGTCGCACCGGTCGCCGCCCAGGAACCAGCGGCGGGCCGCGGCCGACCTGTGTGCGAGGGCTGGCACGTGCATTGCCCGTCGCGGATCTCCGCTATCGAGGATTGGTGGAAAACGTGCAGGTCAAGCGATCGCTCGAGCATGTCGTCTGGCTGGTCGCGGCGATAGCCGCCGCTGCGCTCGTACTGGGCTCGGTGCTCGCGGCCGGCGATATGCCCTACCGGTCGGCGGGTATCGCGTATCCCGGGCTTTTGGATGTCCTGCTCTATGTCGCGCTACGGGTTGTCGCCGCGCTGGCGGGCGCGTTCACGCTCGGTGCGTTGATCTACGCGCTGTGCTGCACTGTGGTCACCGCGCGCGGTCAGGTCGACGTGGACGGCTATGCCGGGGTTCGGGTGGCGGAACGGGCGAGCCTGGTGTGGCTCGGCTCGGCGCTGGTCCTGATTCCGGTGAGCGCGGCGAATGTGGGCGGGTTATCGCTGAGTGCCGCGCTGGCGCGGGGGGCGGTCGGCGCATTGATCGATGCGAGCGAGCAGCCGAAGGCGTGGATCGTGGTCGTGGGGCTGGCGGGTGTCGTCGCGTTGTTGACGCGGCTGACCCTGGCGTGGACCGGACTGGTGGTGCCGACCGGGCTGGCACTGATCGCGGTGCTGCCACCCGCCATGGTCGGCAATGCGGGGGAGGGGCCGAATCACGACTTCGGCACCGGCGCGATGATCATCTTCCAACTGGCGGTCTCGGTGCTGCCCGGTGTGGCGTGGTGTGTGGCGGCGCAGGTGCGGCGCAATGGTTCCGAGGTGGCGACCGCGGTTCGGCGATACGTGTTCATCGGGCTGTTGTGTCTGGCCGCGGCCACGCTCACCGGGCTGGTGCTCGGTGCCATCCTGTTGCCGTGGTCGGCGCTGTTCAGCACGGGCTACGGTCGGCTGGCTCTGGTGGTCGTCGGCTCGGCCGTCGCCGTCGGCATCATGCTGAGAAGGGTCGCCGCCGAACATGATTCGAGCACACTGATCGCGGGAACTGGCGCGCTGTCCGTAGTCGCGGCGGCCGCCTTGGTGTCGATGGCTGTCCAACCGGCTCCGGCCTTCGCCGATCGCTCGTTCACCGCGCAGGAAGTGTTCCTCGGCTTCGATCTGCCGGGGCAGGCCGATGTCTGGCGACTGATGACCATGTGGCGCTTCGATATCGTCCTCGGTACCGCCGCTCTCGCCGGTATCGCGCTGTACGCCGCCGGGGTGCTGCGGCTGCGTCGGCGCGGCGACAGCTGGTCGCCATGGCGCACGCTGTCGTGGACCAGCGGCTGTGTGGCCCTGCTGATTTCGACGTCCTCGGGCATCGGCGCCTACGGCTACGCCATGTTCAGCATGCACATGATCACGCATATGGCGCTCAATATGTTCGTACCGGTGCTGCTGGTGCTCGGCGCGCCGGTCACCCTGCTGCTGCGCACCGTCCCCGCCGCACCCAAGGACGCGGTTCCCGGTGTGCGCGAATGGGTTCTGTGGATTCTGCATTCGCGCTCGACCGCGATTCTGGCCCATCCCGGCACGGCGATCACGGCCTTCGTACTCTCGCTCTACGGCCTGTACTTCACACCGCTGTTCCAGAATCTGATCCGGTATCACTGGGGGCACGTCTTGATGAACGTGCACTTCCTGATCATCGGCTATCTGTTCTACTGGGCCATTATCGGCATCGACCCGGGCCCGCGCCGCCTGCCGCATCTGGGTCGGCTCGGTATGTTGTTCGCCATCATGCCTTTTCACGCCTTCTTCGGCGTCGCGGTGATGTCGATGAATACGATCATCGGCGAACGTTTCTACGAACAACTCCAATTGCCCTGGCATCTGGACCCGCTGGCCGATCAGCGGGTCGGTGGCGGCATTGCCTGGGTCTCCGGCGAAATCCCCATCCTGCTGGTGGTCGGTGCGCTGCTGACGCAATGGGTGGCGCAGGATCGCCGCACCGCGGTGCGCACCGATCGCAAGGACGACGAGTACGGAGACTCCGAACTCGCCGCCTACAACGCCATGCTGGAGAAGCTGGCGCAGTCGCGCCGCTGACTCAGCGCGCGATCCGAACCTTTCGCAGCCGCAGGCTGTTCGAGACCACGAAGAACGACGAGAACGCCATGGCCGCACCGGCGATCAACGGATTGAGCAGGCCGAGCACCGCCACCGGGATGGCGACCACGTTATAACCGAAGGCCCACACCAGATTTCCCTTGATGGTGCGCAGGGTGGCGTGCGCGAGTTCGATGGCATCGGCTACGGCGGCGAGATCGTCGCGGACCAGGATCACATCGGCGGCCGCGATCGCGACATCGGTACCGGCCCCGATGGCCATGCCGAGGTCGGCGGTGGCCAGTGCGGCGCCGTCATTGATGCCATCGCCGACCATGACGATGCGCCGGCCCTGCTCCTGCATGCGCGTTATGAGTTCGACCTTGCCCTCCGGAAGCAGTTCCGCGACCATCTCGTCGATGCCGATCTCATCCGCGACCGACTGCGCGGCATAGGCGTTGTCACCGGTGAACATCATGACGCGCAGGCCGAGCGCGTGCAGCCGGGCGACGGCATCGGCGGCGGTGTCCTTCACGGTATCGGCGACCGCGATCACCGCGCGGGCCGCACCGTCGATTACCACGAGGACCACCGTGCGTCCCGCGCGTTCCGCTTGGCGCACAGCACGACTCAGCGTCTGCGGAACATCGATACCGCGTTCGTTCAACAGGCGCAGGCGGCCGACCATGACCTCGCGACCCGCCACCACACCACGTGCACCCAAACCGGTCAGCGCCGTGAAGGATTCGACATCCGGCAGTTCGTCGAGCACGGTCCTGGCATATCGGGTGATGGCCGCGGCCACGGCATGTTCGGAGGCCGCCTCCACCGCACCCGCCAACCGCAGTACCTCGTCCTCGGTCACCGAATCCGTCACGGTTACCCCCACCACGCTCATCGCGCCGTTGGTGACGGTTCCGGTCTTGTCCAGCACCACCGTGTCCACATCGCGGGTGGCCTCGAGCGCCTGATGGCCCTTGATGAAAATGCCCAGCTGGGCCCCGCGCCCGGAGGCCACCATCAGCGCCGTCGGAATCGCCAACCCCAACGCGCACGGACAGGCGACCACGAGCACCGCGAGGGCGGCCGAGGCGGCCAGGTCCACACCGGAACCGAGCAGCCACCACGTCGCGAAAGTGCCTGCCGCGACGGCGAAGACGAACGGAACGAAGACCGAGGAGACCTGGTCGGCGACGCGCTGCATGCGCGCCTTCCCGGTCTGCGCCTGCTCGACCAACCGGATCATGCCGGACAGCTTCGTATCCGCGCCGACCGCCGCCGCCTCCACGATGAGCCGACCGGTGAGCGCGGTGGTGCCGCCGACGACCGCCGTACCCTCGCTCACCTCGACCGGAAGGGATTCGCCGGTCATGGCGCTGGCATCCACACTCGACTCGCCGGAAACCACCAGACCGTCGGTGGCGATGGTCTCGCCGGGACGCACCACGAAGCGCTGTCCCTCGACGAGTTCGCCGATGGGGACCCGCATTTCGCGGTTGTCGCGGGTCAGCACCGTGACCTCGCGGGCCCCGAGCGCGGCGAGCGCACGCAGCGCACTGCCTGCCGAACGCTTGGCCTTCGCCTCGAAATACCGTCCGGCGAGCACGAACGTGGTGACGCCCGCGGCGGCTTCGAGGTAGATCGAATCGCCGGACCAGAACGCGTCCCACACCCCGTTCGGGATTTCGGTTCGGTCGGCGTGCAGGAACATGGTGTCCAGCGACCACAGCGTCGCGGTCGTCACGCCGACCGATACCAGGGTGTCCATGCTTGCGCTGAAATTCTTCGCGCCCGCCAGGGCCTTTCGATGAAATGGGCCCGCCGCCCACACCACGACGGGCAGCGCCAGCACGGTCAGGATGACCTGCCAGCCGGTGATCCGAGTGGCCGGGACCATCGCGAACATCACCGAAAGATCGGCGAGGGGAAAGAACAGCAGGAGCGCGACGACCAAGCGGCGGCGGAACAGATCCCGGACCGCGGCCTCCTCCGGGGCGGCGGAGACCGGCCCGGTGCTATCGGTTATCGGCTCCGCGCCATAGCCCGCCGCGACCACCTCGGCGCAGAGCTGATCGGCCGAAATGTCCTGGGCCGCATCGACGGTGGCGACGCCGGTCGCATAGTTCACCGAGGCCAGTACGCCGTCGACCTTGTTGAGCTTGCGTTCCACCCGGTTCGCGCAAGCGGCACAGGTCATTCCGGATACCGCCAGCGAAAATCGGGTGGCTTCGCGCTCCGGACGGGTGGCGGGATCTGGCCCAGTCGCCGCCCGACCGCCGCCTCTCATCGAATCGCTGCGCAATGCTGTGTTCATTCAATTCCGTTCGGTCTCAGGCGGCAGAATCTCGGGTCGAGCGCAGATGGCGGGTGCGGTGGCCGAATCGCGCGCCGGGTGGCAATGCGAGATCGGTGGGTGCCGGATTGCTGGTCCGGGTCGGCGGTGAGGTCTCGGGTCGGCGGGTGCGATGCACCACCACGACCAGCACCAGCGCGGCGACCAGAATGCCGTGTGAGAGCACCCGGGAAACCGGCACAACCCCCGAATACAGATCACCGATGACGAAGGCCGTGAGCGTTGTCACCAGCACGCCGAGCACCGGCAGCACACCGGAGGTGGCCTGCGGCCGCAGCGCGCAGTAGATGAATCCGATGCCGATCGCCAGGCTCCATGCCGTCGACTCGTTCATCAGATGCTGGGTCATCGCGGCGTCGTGGTGATGGGTCATACCGAAGTCGAATCCGGCGAACTGGCCGATCGCCAGCGCGCATTGCACGACCCCGAGCATGCCGAGCAGCAGCCTGATCCCTTGCATCGCGAAAAGTGATGTCCACCACCGCGATCCGCGCGGGCGCTCCAACTCGGCGGCGGCGAAAATGGCGTCGGTGAGGTCGGGTGCGTACGTCGAACCGCCGCGCAACAGGCGCGACGTCTCCACGGCGGCCGCGTACCAGGAACAGCACTGCGCGCACTGTTCCAGGTGTTCGTCGACGCGCGCCGCGGGCGCGGTTTCGCGTTCGCCATCGATCCGGGCCGACAGCGCGGTCCGGCATACCTTGCACTCCACGTCCAGTTTGTCGTCCGCCAGTACCAGAAAGTTCCCGGGGCGCGCCCGGGTTATTGTCGAACTCATGCCGACGCCCGCCGAGGATGACGAGACGACTCAGCTGGCACTGGCGGCGGCGCGTGGGGATCGACGAGCTCTGGAAGCTTTTATCCGGGCTACCCAGAAGGATGTCTGGCGGTTGACGGCTCATCTCACCGAGCTGTCGCGTGCCGATGATCTGACCCAGGAGACCTATCTGCGCGCGCTGGGCAGCATCAAGCGTTTCGAGGGTCGTTCCAGCGCCAGGACCTGGTTGCTGTCCATCGCGCGTCGCGTCGTCGTGGATCAGGTGCGGATGGCCGTGGCGCGGCCGAGCATCGCGCATGGCGTCGACTGGGTGGCCGCGGCGGACCGTCAGGTGGCGCGGCGCGATGGGCTCGCCGACATTGTCGAGCTGAAGCTACTGCTCGCGGATCTGTCCGCGGAGCGGCGGGAGGCGCTGGTGCTGACCCAGGTGCTCGGGCTGTCGTATGCCGAGGCGGCAGCGGTGTGCGGATGTCCGGTGGGCACGGTGCGGTCCCGAGTCGCACGCGCCCGCGAAGACCTCGTCGCCGCAACACGTTTCGGCGGTAAGCGTCGCGCCAACGGCTGACTTCGGTCGACCGCTGTCGAGCCGTCCCGTGCTTGCCGGAACCGACCAGCCGCGGCAACGGCTAGGCGTGCCGCTGCCATTTTGGCGGGATGAATTGAGCACAGTGCAGCTGCCGCGGCTTCCCCGCGTGACGAATCCCGAGTGCTCCGGCCGCGCGATTGCCTCGGTGTGCCGCCACTATCTCGGCGGCATGCATCAGGGCGGTGCAGTGGCTCGAGCAACGAATTCGGAGCGCCGATGCGACGGATTACCGAGCCGCCAAAGGCGATGCGGCATAACGCAACCGGACGACGCCATCGTCGTGCTGTTCGGCAGTGGCATTGACACCGAAGACATCGCGCAACAGCTCGGGCGTCATGACCTCGAGCACCGCACCCGCCGCGACGACCTTGCCGTGCTCGAGGACGACCAGCTGATCACAGCAGCGCACCGCCAGATCCAACTCGTGCAGCACGGCCAGCGTGGTGATACCGGTCGAGCGGACCAGATCGAGCAGTTCGAATCGGGCGCGCACGTCGAGATGGTTGGTCAGTTCGTCCAGGACGAGCAGGCGCGGTTGCTGTGCGAGCGCCCTGGCCAGCAGCACCCGCTGACGCTCGCCACCCGATAGCGAGCCGATCGGACGTTCGGCGTAGTCGGTGACACCGGTGCGCGCCATGGCATCCGCGACCGCCGCATGATCGGCCGCGGTGTCCCGGCTGAACAGGGCGTGATGCGGATTGCGGCCAAGGCCGATCAGCTCGGCGACTGTCAATTCCGGTGCACCCGAACCGTTTTGCAGCACCGCAGCTGTGGTACGTGCCGCCGCGCGTACCGACATCGCACTGATATCGGTGTCATCGATCAGCACCGTGCCCTGCTCCGGTCGCAGCGAGCGATAGATGGTGCGCAACAGCGTCGTCTTACCGCTCCCGTTCGGCCCCACCACGCCGACGACCGACCCCGGCGGCGCATGCAGCGTCACCGCATTCAACACCTGCGCGCCCCCGAACGCGATCGATACCCCTTCCACCGTCAACTCGGCGATCCGGCCACCCGGTGACTCGACCGGGCATCCGGTGCTGCGGGCGGGTTGCCCGGTCATGCGGGACCTCCCTCGCGGCGGAGCAGCCAAAGGAAGAACGGCGCGCCGAATGCGGCGGTGAAGATGCCGAGTGGGAGTTCGTTGGGGGCGTCGATGGTTCGCGACAGCAGGTCGACCAGGACCAGGTATGCCGCGCCGAGCAGTGCCGCCAGCGGTAGCACCCGGCGGTGGTCCATACCGAATGCCAGCCGTATCAGATGCGGAATCATCAAGCCCACGAATCCGATTCCGCCCGCCACCGCGATCAGCACGCCGGTCAGCAGGGAGGCCAGCACCAGCAGGGTGATCCGGGTGCTGCGGACATCGACACCGAGCGCGGTCGCCTGTTCGTCACCCGTGCCGAGCACATTGAGGCGACGGCCGAAAGCCAGCACGACGGTCACGACCACGAGGACCACCAGCGTCACCGGTCCGAGGCGGGACCAGCTCGCGCCCGAGACACTGCCCATGGTCCAGAACATCACCGCACGAAGCTCATTCGGAGTGGCGCGCAACTGGAGATAGTTCGTCGCCGCCAGTAGGAGATATCCGACGGCGACACCGGCTAGCACCAGTCGGGTCGGAGCCAAGGTGCCGCGTCGCTGTCCCAGTGCGAAAACCACTGCGGCGGTGCCGATTGCGCCGATGAAGGCCGCGGCCGATACGCCGATACCGCCGAGTGCCGCACCCGCGGTGACGATGACGGTCATCGCGCCGAGCGATGCACCGGAGGACAAGCCGAGCACATAGGGGTCGGCGAGCGGATTGTTCACCAGCGCTTGCAGAATCACGCCCGAGATCGCCAAGCCACAGCCGCAGAGCGCGGCAAGGATGACCCGAGGGAGGCGATAGTTCCAGACGATCTGGTCGACCGTGAATCCGACATCCGATGTTCCACTGGACAAGTGGGCGATGATGACTCGGCAGGTATCGGCAATCGAGACCGTTGCCGACCCTGCGCCGATGGATACCAGCATGACCATCAACAGAATTGCCAGTGCGACGGCAATCGCGACCGGCAGCGGCGTCGTCGCCAGCAACCGCTGTCGTCGGAGCGTGTTGGTCATGAGAACTGTTCGGGGTGGACGAGTCTGGCGATCTTCTCCACCGCGATGTCATTGCTCGGCCCGAGGTAGATCGAATCCGAGAGCACCGTGTATTTGGTGCTCTTGCTCGCGTTCCACTGCGGAAATTGCTCGAGGATCCGCTTGGCCGCGCCATCGATATCGGAATTGCGGTAGTTGACCACAATGAGTCCATCGATCGGGGTGACGGCCAGCTGTTCCTTGCTGATCGTCGCGAAAGTGGTTCCGTCCGTCCGGTTGAACGGATTCAGCGCACCGGCCTGCTCGATAATGTCGTTCCAAATACCGCCTGCCGCAATGGCCGAGAAGTCGCCCCCATCACCCATGCCCATATCCGGGAAGATCAGCAGCACATTCTTCCTGGGCTGTCCCGCCACCCGCGCGGATGTCTCGGCGATCTTGCGCTCCGTGTCCGCGATGAGCTGTTCGGCGCGGCCGGGCACATCGAAGATGATGCCGAAATCACGCAGCATGGCGTAGCTGTCCTCGATGGTCGGCGTGCCCGTGACAGCACCGTTCATACCGCAATTAGAGCGGGGCACATAGGTATTGGCTCCCGCACTGGCCAACTCTGCGCGCGTGGCGAAACCCTGATCGGCGGAGAAGCCGCCGCCTCCGGTGGAGATGACGAGGTCGGGATGCTGAGCGAGCATGGCCTCGCGGGGGATGTCCTGCAGGTTGTTCGGGATGATGCCGCCGGTCGGCAGGGCCGCGATGGCATCGGCGCGGCCGGACACATCGGAGGAGCCGTAGGACTGGGCATTGGCGATGACGCGGTCCGCGACGCCGAGCGCGACCAGCGACGAAATCTCGCCGATGGAACCGCCGTTCATCACCACGACCCGCTTCGGTGGCTCGGTGAAGGTATAGCTCTTACCGCAGTTCTCCACGGTGACGGGATATTTCGTGACGCCCTCGGTCGCGGCGGCGGTCGCGGTGGATGCGGATTCGGTGACCGTGGTCGAACATCCGGCGACGGCGAGGATGCCGACGGCCAAGGCCAGCGCAGCGGCACATTTCAATGGCGGTTTCGGTCTTTCGATGCGATCGCCGGTTTCGGTAGGGCGCATCCGCACCGCTGTATGCTGCATGAACACTTAGTCGTACGGCGCCACGCCCTGGTTCCCGAAAAATTTTTCGCATCCGTTACCGGGTGGCGCGCAGGATCCCTGTACAGACCCGGACGACCCTGCTTGACTGGTGAGACAGGTCCGACCGGACCGCAGGAGCCAGCGCATGTCCACGCATTTCGCTTATCCGGCAGGTAGACCCGCTGACCGTGACGAGACCGAACACGGCGAGCGCCTCGATATTTCGACCGTGCCCGGAGCGCGGATCGTCCAATTCACGGTGAGCCATCCGCGTGGTGATGTCACGCTGGTGGTCGTCGCGGGCGAGATCGATGTGGCGACCGCGCCGCGACTACGGGACAAGCTATTGCGCGCCTTCGGTTCTCAGGGCTCGATCATGGTCGTCGACCTGTCACCGGTCACCTTCTTCGCCGCCGCCGGGCTGACGATCCTGGTCGAGGCGCAGGCGGCGGCCGAAAAGGCCAACCGCCGAATGGTTTTGATCACCACGGTGCGCTGTGTCGATCGCGCCATCGAGATCACCGGACTCGCCACCAACTTCCGCCGCGTAGGCTCCTTGGCCGCGGCGCTCGCGGACCCTACACCGGGATTCGTTGCCCCGGTGTAGGGTCCGCGTGAATTCAGCCCAGTCGCGCCTCCACGCGGGCACGTGCCTTCGCGATCCGTTCCTGTGCGAGAGCCGCCCGCTCCTGAGCTTTATCGAGCTTGCGCAGCGCTCGGTCGACCCGCGGCTGCGCCTTCTTGGCACGCCGCTCGGCCTTCTCGGACAAGCGCGCACCGCGCTTCTGTGCCTTCCCGGAGAGTTCGGCGCCGCGTTTGCGTGCGGTCGAGGCGAGTTCGGGTCCGCGTTCCTTGGCGAGCTCGGCGAGCTCGATGCCGCGGTGCTGGGCCTTCTCCGCCAAGCGCGCACTGCGCTTCTGCGTCTTCTCCGAGAGTTCGGCGCCGCGTTCGCGTGCGGTCGAGGCGAGTTCCGGTCCGCGTTCCCTGGCGAGCTCGGCGAGTTCGGCCCCACGATGCTGAGCCATTTCGGCCAGATGCGCACCGCGCTCACGCGCCGTCGCGGCGAGTTCGGGCCCGCGCTCCTTGGCGAGCTCGGCGAGTTCAGCGGCCTTCTCGGCCAACTTCGCACTGCGTTCCTTGGCCAACTCGGCCCATTCCGGCCCGTGCTCCTTGACCGAATCCGCGATATCGGAGCCGCGCTCCTGCGCGACCGTCGCGACCCGCGTCGCCGCGACATCGCCGAGTTCGCGGGCCCGCACGGCGGCATCGACCGCATGCCGTCGCAGTGACTCGCCGGTCGCCGAATCCGTTGCGGTGAACGGCAATGCGGCCGAAACCGCCGCCGTGGCATTGCTCGCGGCGCGTCGACCACGCCAGCCGAGCGACGGCCTGCCCTCGGTATCCGCGCTGGCGATCATCAGGCCGCCGAGCAGACTCACATCCTTGAGGAAGGCATTGCGCTTGGCCGCCTTGCGTTCCGGATCCTTCTCCGCCCAGAAATCCTGTTCGGTGATCGTCGCGGGAATCACCGTCGCGGCCAAGGTGAGCGAGGCCAGGCGCGGAAACTTACCGAGGGCAAGTAGTACACCCGCCGAGACCTGGGTGATCGCATTGATTCGCACGACCGTCCCCGGATCGGCTGGCAATTTCGCGGCGATATTGTCGGGCAGCGACTGCTGACCCTGCTGGACCAGGGCCGCTGCCGCTTGGGTGCGCGGCTCTGGGTGGACCAGCGCGTCGACCCCGTCGGCGACGAACGCGGTCGCCAGCAGTGGTCGGGCAAATCGGCGTAGCAACATGACGTCCCTTTCCTCGATGGCTGAGGTTCGGGTAACCGCGTTCGGCGCTGTCAAACAACAAGATCAACACCCGAATCTGGGTTTGACCGGGTGTTCTGTCGCGCCGAACGGCCGTACCTCCGTACTGGACAGAAAGGTGGTGATGATGTTCGTTACGGTCTCTGAATCCTCCACCATAGGCAGGTGGCCGCATTCCGTGAGCTGAATTCGAGTGTGCGGATGCAGTGTCTCGTCGAGTCTGGCGCCAGCCCGGGCCGACAGGATGCGATTCTGCTCGCCCCATATGGTGCAGATCGGCGGGAATCCGGGGCCGGGGTGAAAACATCGAGCTCGGCAAAGGTCGGGAAGTCCTGCACCAGGCCATGCAGCGCCTGCGACCGGGCCCTTGTCGCCCCAGTGCGCCGCGATGAGTGGTGCAGCTTGCGCCCGCTCTCGCCGAGCTGATCGGCGACGATCCGGGAGATGATCGCATCCGGCAGCGCCAACCCGCGGGCCACCGACGCCAGCGGGAGTCTGGCGTCGACCCAGGCCGGTCCGGACTGGCGTCCGGCGCGAAGCGAATTGCCCAGCGGCGGGTCGGGCGAGGTCAGGTGCCCGCCCGGAGGAAGCGTCCGGTGCGGCGGGTGCCCAGGACCGGTGCCGCCACGCCCGCGCCGAAGACGTACTCCCCGCCGACGAGCACCGCGACCACCGTGGCGTCATTGCGATTGACCATGCGCGACAGATTGTCGAAGACGGCGATCGGGGCTTCGGCGTACGCCTCGACGGTCTGGTCCAGATGCGCGGGATCGATGACGACCAGATCGGCGCGGTCGCCGTGACGCAGGTGGCCCGCGTCGATGCCGTACCAGTCGGCGAGTTCACCGGTGATGCGATGCACCGCGCGGTCGAGTGACAGGAACGGGTGCCCCGCGCGCTCGGCGTCGTAGACCCGGCGCAGGAACCGCAGCCCGAAGTTGTAGAAGGCCATATTCCGCAGATGCGCGCCCGCATCCGAGAAGCCGAGCTGCACACCGGGATCGGCGGCGAATTTATCGCGCACCTGTGACCGGTGATTGGAAATGGTTGTGCGCCAACGAACTTTGCCACCGTATTCGACGACCAGATCCAGGAACGCGTCCACCGGATGCAGGCCACCGCGATCCTGCCCGACCTGACCGAAGGTCTTGCCGATCACCGAAGCGTCCGGACATTCCACGATTTCGGCGTCGAAGAAGTCGCGATGCCATACCCGCGGCCCGAACTTCTTGTCGTAATCCTTACGGAACCGACGTCGATACCCTTCGTCGCGCAGTAGCTCCCGGCGCTGCTCCAACTGGTTGGACAGATGCAACGCCGCTGCGCCCGAGCCGAATTCCTCGAATACCGGCAGATCGATACCGTCGGAGTAGACCTCGAACGGCACCGGCAGATGCTGCCAGCGGAAATCGCCGCCCAGCCGATTCAGCACCCGCGCGATCAACGGAAAGATCTGGGCGACCGCGGGAATGGCCTTGATATCGGCGGCCGACAGCAGGCTGACCTTGAGCGGTTTGCGGAAGATGCCGAGGCTGCTCGCCGCCATCGCGACCAGACTCTGCGGCCGGGCCACATCCGGGCCGCCTTGCAGCGCCCGGCCGCGACGCCGCAGGATCGCATTGAGCCTGCGGCGTTCCCGGGCGGTCGCGTAGGTCGAGGGCAGGGTGCGTGATCGGCAGATCTCACCGTCGAGCTTGTCGAATAGCAGCTGTTGCGAGGACATGCCGACGAAGCCCGCATCCAATGCCTCATCGAGTTTCGCCGCCATGGCGGCCAATTCGGCCTCGGTCGGCCGAATCTCCTTGCGGGTGGCTCGATCCAATCCCATCTCGGCGGCCCGGATATCGGAATGTCCGATGAAGGCGGCCAGATTCGGTCCGAGTGGCAGTGCCTCCAGCGCCTCGACATATTCGTGCGCCGAGGTCCATGACTTGATTTCGGTCATTGCCGCGAGCACATGTTTGCGTGGAATGGCTTCCACCCGGCCGAACAGATCACCGGCATCGGAGGCATCGACATGCACCGTCGACAACGAGCACGACCCGAGCAGCACGGTGGTAATGCCGTGCCGGATGGATTCGGCCAGCGCCGGGCTCTGCAGCACCTCGACGTCGTAGTGGGTGTGGATATCGATCATGCCGGGAATCACCCATTTCCCGGCGGCATCGATGACGTGCGGGCAGTCGGTATCGTCGAGCGGTTCGGCGGAGATGACAGCGATCCTGCCGTCCCGGATACCGAGTGTGCGGATGGCCGATGACGAGCCGGTGCCGTCGAACCACCGTCCGCCTTTGATGATCGTGTCGTACATCACTTCACTCCGAGCGGGTGTCGGACAGGGTTTCGGCGATCCCGGCGCGCACGACCTTGCCGGTCGCATTGCGGGTCAGGGGAGTCGTGGTGATCCGCCACCGTGCGGGCACCTTGTAGTAGGCGATGCGCTGCTTCGCGAATTCCGCCAGCTCCTGTTCTGTTGTGGCGGCGGCATTCTCGACGACAACCAGTGCCGCGACCACTTGGCCCAGATCGGCATCGGGCACCCCGACGACGGCGGATTCGCGTACCGCGGGATGTTCGTCCAGGCACTGTTCGACCTCGGTCGGGTAGACATTCTCGCCACCGCGCAGGATGAGATCCGAACGCCTGCCCGACAATCGGAGTCGGCCCTGTTCGAGGACACCGATATCGCCGGTGCGCAACCAGCGCTCGGGCGTGATGGCCGCGGCGGTCGCGGCCTCGTCCGCCCAGTAGCCGAGCATGACATACGGGCTGCGCACCCAGATCTCGCCCTCGACGCCCTCGCCGACGGGTTCGCCGAGCCCGTCGCGGATCTGCAGGTCGACCCCGATGACGGGACGGCCGACGGTATCCGGAAAGGCGGCGAGTTCGGCCGGTGCGGCAATGGTTGCCGCGGTACTGCACTCGGTCATGCCGTAGCTGGTCACCAGAGCCGTCTTGGCAACCGGAAGTTGTTCGCGCAGTTGCTGTTGCAGTGCCGCCGAGGACGGCGCCGAATTGAGCGAGAAGGCGGCCAGCGAGGTCACGTCGTACTTGGACAGATCCACTTCGAGCAGGCGACTGGCCATGGTCGGCATCGCACCCCAGTTGGTGATCCGTTCCCGTTCGATCAGCCGCAGTATCCGGTCGGCATCGAACGCGCCCTGGTAGATGACGGCGGTATCGCCGGTCGCCATGCGCGGCAGCACCAGGTTGTGCAGGCTGGCGATGTGGAACAGCGGGGAGGTGAGCAGGAAGCGGCGGCCCTTCGGACTGCCGTCGTCGACGCCACCCTGGAAGGTGGCGGCGAGCGCGTCGTTGAAACGGTGATAGTCGATCACCGCCACCAGGTTTCGCTGCGAATGCACCGCGCCCTTGGGGCGGCCGCTGGTGCCGCTGGTGTAGAGAATGACCGCGGGATCGTCCTCGTCTACTGCGGTGTTCGGTAGCTCGCCGTCGCCGAATTCGGCGATCAGCGCGGGCAGGTCGTGCTCCATAGTGAGCACCGGAACCTGAATATCCAGCCCCGCCACCTGACCGGCGCGTTTCGCATCGACGATCAGGACCTTCGGACCGGTGTGCTCCAGGCCGTAGGCGATTTCGCGCGGCATCCACCAGGCGTTGTAGCCGACCGCGATCGCACCGAGCGTCTGTGCCGCCCAGAACGCCACCACCCATTCGGGAGTATTGGCCGCGAGAATGCCGATCCGGTCGCCCTTTTCGACGCCGTACCGGTCCCGCAACGCACGACCCAGCGCGCCGACGGCGGCCGCATGCTCGGCATAGGACATCCGCCGGTCCTCGGTGACCAGGTAGTCGCGATCACCAAGGGCGACCGACGCCACGAGCACTTCGCGCAAGGAGCGGACCCGGTCCTTGACCACCGGAATAGGTGCGCCGAGCACATCTTCGACCGTCATCTCGAACTGCCCGCCGGGACCGGTCAGTCGTGCAACCGCCTGTGCGGCCAATGCCTGTGGGTCGAAAGGCTTTGTCATAGTGTTAAATTCCTTACGAGTTCAGGGCACCAGGACGGCGCGGCCGGTAATGAGCCCGCGTTCCAGTCGGTCGAGGGCTGGGCGGCCGTCCGCCAGGTCGAAGCGTTCGGTTTCGACGGTCAGCCGACCCGACTGGGCCAGGGCAACGGAGTTGATCAGGTCGGATTTGGTGCCGCCGTAGGACTTTCGGATCGAAGCGCCCCACGGCCAGCCCGGACCGCCCGCCGGTCCGGCCGTGATTTCCGGTGCGCCACCGCCGAGCCCGATCATGCGATACGCGCCATTGGGGGCAACCGATTCCACCGCCAGCCGGGCGGTCGCATCGACACCGACGAAGTCGAAAACGGCGTCGGCACCACGGCCATCGGTGCGGTCCAGGATTTCGCGTGCGGTGTCGGCACCGGAGAGCAGGCGCTCGGCGGCACCGCAGCGCGCGGCCAGGGCGAGTTTGTCCTCGCTCACGTCGATGGCGATCACATGGGTCGCGCTGGTCGCGGTAAGGATCTGCACCGCCACATGGCCGAGTCCGCCGATGCCGATGACCACCGCGACCGACCCGGGATACAAGTGTTCCC
This sequence comes from Nocardia sp. CA-135398, assembly GCF_050955845.1. Classification (NCBI taxonomy): domain Bacteria; kingdom Bacillati; phylum Actinomycetota; class Actinomycetes; order Mycobacteriales; family Nocardiaceae; genus Nocardia; species Nocardia sp. CA-135398. The sequence continues at coordinate 1,935,719 of NZ_CP192084.1, forward strand.
GCGCGCCGTTGATGGCGTGATAGCTGGACAGCGCCGCATCGGCCAGCGGCGCGGCCTGCAGAAATTCCAGCTCACCAATGGGCACGAAAGAGTTTGCGGGGATGCGGATGTACTCCGCCATCCCACCGTCCGGACCGAGTCCGGGACACGGCGGCATGGCGGTGCGACCGGCGGCAACGCACACATTCTCATTGCCGCGCACACACTCTCGGCAGACGCCGCACGACCAGCACAGATAGACGATGCCGCGCTCACCGACCACCCGAGCGTCGACATCACTGCCGACCGCCTCGATGGTGCCCGCCACCTCGTGCCCGAGCGTCAGCGGCTCCTCGCGCAGCTTGAATGGAATATGCAGCACATGCAGATCGGAATGACAGATACCCGCCGCACCGACGCGCAGCAGCAGATCAGTCGGACCGATCGCGGGCACCGCGACCTTACGCAGTTCGAGTACGCCCGGTTCGGTGAGCTGCAATGCGCGCATCATGAGCGCACCACCGAAAACACCGCGCGCAGATAGGCGTTCGCGCGATCGGAGCCGATGAGTCCCGGCGCCATCTTGTTCATGGTGTAGGCGAAGGTGACGCGATGATCGAGATCGTTGACCACGATGGCGCCACCGAATCCGGCCCACCAGCAGACTTTCCCGTCGGGAACCTCCGGCGCGGTCTGCGACTGGGGCAACCCGTAACCGAGGCCGAAGCGCAGCGGCAGCAGCAGCGCCAGATCCGCACCGTCGGACTGCTGTTCGAAGATCAAATCGATTGTCTTCTCCGACAACAACCTTCGCCCACGCAGCTCACCACCGCAGGCGACCAGCGACTGCACCGCCGCCACCGAATGCGCATTGCCGTGCCCGTTCACCGCACCGATCTCGGCCGCCCGCCACGCGGCGCTATTGGCCTCCGGAATATCGAGCAGGGGACTGGTCAGCGTCTTGACCAGGATGCTGTCCTGATCGAGTGCGGCCATATCGAATTCCAGCAGCGGCGGCGGGACGAGCGGTGCGATGCGGTGGTGATTCTCGGGGGCGGTGCCGATATGGAAATCGGCATTCAGCGGTCCGGCGAGCTCCTCGGCGAAGAACTGGCCAAGGGTGCGGCCGGTAATTCGACGGATCACCTCGCCGACCAGATGTCCGTAGTTCAGCGCGTGATAGCCCGACGCCGTGCCCGGCTCCCACCACGGCGGCTGGGTCGCCAGCCGCGCGCTCGCCGCCTCGGTGTCGTAGATATCGGCCAGCTCGATCGGCCGCTCCCAACCCGAGACACCGGAGGTGTGGCCGAGCAGATGGCGAATCTCGATATCGCCCTTGCCATTGGCGGCGAATTCCGGCCAGTAGTGCGCGACCTTCTGCTGCACATCCAGCTCACCCCGGTCCACCAGCAGCAGCGCCGATAGCGCGGTCATGGTCTTGCTGATGGAGAAGACATTGACCAGGGTGTCCTCGGTCCACGGCTCGGTCCGCTCGAGATCGCGGTGCCCGCCCCAGATATCGACGACCGGTTCGCCGTCGACGGTCACGCAGATCGATGCACCGAGTTCCTCGCCCGTGGCGAGCTGGTTCGCCAATTCCGTTCGCACACCGGCGAATTCATCCGCACAGAAGCCTGAGGTCGTCATCGGGTGACCCTCACGCATTCTCGAGCGCTCTGGCGGGGACCGGCAAGGCATTGCCGGCGGCGGCGGCTCGCTTCGCGCCCCTTGCCATTTCCCGGTTCATATCGCGCACATAGGGCTCGAACTCGACCTGGATCGTGTGCCGTGGCGAGTTGTAATACCGTCCGGTGCGGCGCTGTTCGGCCGCCGCGATCTCGGCATTCATCTGCTCCTCCGACGGCGGCAGGTACTTGCCCATCAGATATGCCGCGACCAACTTGCTCTGCTGTTCGGCGAAATTCACCAGTGTCGGCAGCGGTTGGGCCAGACCGAGATAGAACAGATTGTCCACACCCGGCTTCATCATCTGCTTGAACAGCGGGATGCGGTTCTGCTCGTCCGGCACCAGCTGCGGATCGGAGAAGAACGGGAAGCTGATGTGATAGCCGGTGGCACAGACGATGACGTCCACCTCCTCGGTGCTGCCGTCGGCGAAGCGCACCCGTGGCCCCTCCAGCGCCGAAATGGCCGGTTTGAAGGCGATATCGCCGCAGCCCGCGCGATGCAGGAACTCCTCACTCGCCGACGGATGCGCCTCGAACGGTTTGTGATCCGGTTTCGGCAGCCCGTAGAACTCCATATCGCCGCGGAACTTGCGCACGAAGCGCTGCTTGAGCTTGAGGCTGACCTTGCGCGGAATCCACGGCGGCACACTCTGTTTGTCGCCGACCTTGCCGTTCACATACTTCGGCAGCACCCAGACCCCGCGTCGCGCGGAAACGGTGAGCTTCTCGGCGACGAAGCGCTGCGACAGTTCCGAGGCGATATCCAGGCCGGAGTTGCCCATGCCGACCACCACGATCTTCTTACCGCGCATATCCACCGGATCGAACGGATCGTTGTAGGCATGACTGTGCATCAGCACACCATCGAATTCGCCCGGATAGTCCGGTACGCGCGGATCCCAGTGGTGGCCGTTGCAGACGATCAGCGCGTCGTAGGCCCGGGTGCGGCCATCGCTCGCGGTGACCAGCCAGCTGCCGTCGTCCTGCCGCTCGGCCGCGGTGACCTTGGTATTGAACAGGATCTTGTCGCGGAAACCGAAATGGTCGACGTAATCCTTGAAGTACTGGAACAGCTGCGAATGGTGCGGGAAGTCGGGCCATTCCGCGGGCGCCGGATAGTCCTCGAAGGCGAGCCGGAACTTGCTGGTGTCGATATGCAGCGACTGGTAGCAGGCCGACATGCCATTGGGATTCTTGAAATACCAATTGCCGCCGACCTCATCGCTCGCCTCGAAGACCTCGAAGGGAATATCGAAGTCCTGCAGGCGTTTTGCGGCGGTGATTCCGGAGGGGCCCGCGCCGATGACGCATACCCGGGGCAGATTGCTGTGAGTCAATTCCGTAGTCCTCGTCCGAAGGATTGCCGTCACGTGGGCGGCACCGGATCCGGTGCGGCGAACCATCCCGCGCCGCCTGCGACGCGTGGAGTGACGTAGGCAACAAATTAGCACTGGCTAGACGCGGTGTCTAGTGAATGACATGATGTCTACTATGCCGACCAAGTCGAACCCGCCCGGACTGAGCCTGCGCGACGAACAGAAGCTGCAGACCCGCGCCAAACTGATGGACGGCGCCAAGGCGCTGTTCACCGAACGCGGTTATGCGGCGGTGCGGGTCGACGACATCGCCGCCGCCGTCGGCTGCAGCCGCGCCACCTTCTACCTGCACTTCAGTGGCAAGCTCGAGCTCCTGCGCGCCATTGCCGAGCAGAGCACCGCGCCGACCGCACTGCACTTCTACGAGGATCTGGATCGGGTGCTCGACTCCGGCTCCCGCGCGGAATTCGTGGACTGGGTGACCCGCGCCATCGCCTGGTTCCATGAATACAAGGACCTTCTGCCCGCCTGGGACGAGGCCACCGCGCTGGAGCCGGAATTCCGCGAAATCGCCCGCCGCGGCATCCTGGCCCTGCCCAATGCCATGACCTCCTACCTGGCGCGGTGGCCCGAAAACCGCCGAGACGAGGCCCGCCTACGCGTGGAACTCCTTGTCGCCCAACTGGAACGCTTCTTCACCCGCTGGGCCATGCAGGGCACCATCGATGTCTCCGCCGACCAGGCCGCCGAAGTCCTCACCGACATCTGGTTCCCGGCCTTGCAAGCCCCCGAACCGAGCTAGCGCCGCCCGCTGCTCGGGCGCGGGTTCCCGTCGAGCGTAGTCGAATGGTGGTCGCCCGCGCCGCATTCGACCGCCATATCACTACGTTCGGCGACCTGCCGAAGGCGGCACTAGCGGCGGCCGCGGAAGGTGCGGCGCAGGTCCTCGGTCCAGAGGTCCGGGATCTCCCATGGGATGAAGTGGCCGCCCTGGTCGTGGGCGGTCAGGTTGACGTGGTTGTACCAGGGGCCGCGATCGCTGGTGCGGAAGTGCTCGACGCGGTCGGCGGTGCTGACGCCGGGTGGATTCTCGTAGCCGACGAAGGTGATCCCGGTGGGGGCCTCGATGACGGGGTGGCGGTCGTGCGACGGGGTCCAGGGGTAGCGATTGTTATTGGCGTAGGTGCGGATCGAGGTGCCGATGGAATTGGTGGCCCAGAAGATCATCGCGTGGGTGAGCAGATCGTCCTTGGTGAAGACGGTTTCGATATCGCCGCCGTCGTCACTCCATTTCATCCAGCGCTGGAGTATCCAGGCGAGCATCCCCGCGGGTGAATCGGACAGGCCGAAGGCCAGGGTGCTCGGTTCGAGGACATGCGCCGCGAGGTGGACGCCGAAACGATGCTCCAGCTCGATGATTCGGGCGTAGACGGCATCGGGCAGGCCGTCCGGAATGGGACGCCCGCCGCTGATGTCCCAGGCTCGGTCGCCCTCGAACAATGTCAGCTTCTGGCCCGAACCGATGTGGATGGCGTACAGCTCATCGGCGTATTTGTGGCCGAGCTGACCGGTGACCATCGCGCCGACATCGCACCCTGCGGCCGCATACCTGGTGTACCCGAGGGTTTCGGTCATGAGGGTGTGCCAGAGGTCGGCGACCTTCCAGAAGTTCATATCCGGATGCCTCGGCAGCGGACCGGAGAAACCGAAACCGGGGAAGGACGGCACGATCACATCGAAGGCATCGGCGGGATCGCCGCCATGAGCGCCCGGATCGGCGAGCGGATCGATGACCTTGGACCAGTGCCAGAATGTCCACGGCCAGCCGTGGGTGAGGATCAGCGGAATCGGATTCGGCCCGACACCGGGTTTGCGCAGGAAATGCACCGGAACGCCATCGACCTCGACGAGGTAGTTCTCATAGGCGTTGATCGTGGCTTCGGCCTTGCGCCAGTCGAATTCGTGCAGCCAATACTCGACGAGTTCTTGCAGGTAGCCGCGATCTACGCCGTAGTAGCGGTCATCGTTGCCCACATCATCGGGCCAGCGCGTCAGCGCGAGTCGCTGCCGCAGATCGGCGAGCACCGCGTCGGGTACGTGAATCGGTGTCGGCTGAAGTGGGAATGGGTCGGCGTGGCGCAATGCTCTCTCCTACAACCGCTTCGCGAATCTCGGATGCCCCGACCGTAACACCGGCGAAATCGCGAGCGGAAAGTCACGCCTCGGGCGGTGCATCCTTATCGGGCGCCTCGGCGTCCACCTTGGTCGGCACCGCGACCGGCCGCAACAACACCCAAGCCAGGAACGCGACCGCCACCGCCCCCATCCCGAGACCAGCCCAGATATTCACATTCACCCCGCCGGTCTTGGCCTCCTCGGCACCGGTGTCGTGCACCAGCCCGGTCACGACCAGGATGACGGCGTAACTGCCGAGCAGCGCGCCGACAATGGTGCGGATATCGAAAAGCATCGACTGGCCTCCTTATCCGACGATGATATTCAGTGCGATGACCAGGACCAGCGCGATCCCGGCCAGCAGCACCGGCCGTTGATACCAGGGCAGATCCGCCTCATCCGGATCGTGGCGCAGTTGCTTCGGCGTCTCCGAATACACCAGCCCGACCAGCTCGGCATCCGGTTTCGACTGCGTCACCTGGGTGACCGCGACGCTGACCACGATATCCACCACGAACGCCACACCGGCCGCGACGAAACTCGAACCCTGACCGGACAATTCGAACACAGCGGCCTTGTGCAGAATGAAAATCACGATGGCAGAGGCGGTTCCGAAGACCAAGCCCATCCAACCCGCCGTCGGGGTCATCCGCTTCCAGAACATACCGAGAATGAAGGTCGCGAACAGCGGCGCGTTGAAGAAGCTGAACAGCGTCTGCAGGTAATCCATCATATTGCTGAAATTGCTTGCGATGAAAGCGGTTCCGATCGCCGCTACGGTCGCGCCGACCGTCGCGAGGCGACCGACCGTCAGGTAATACCCGTCCGGCCGGTCCCGCCGCACATACTGTTGCCACAGGTCATAGCTGAACACCGTATTGAAGGCGGAGATATTGGCCGCCATACCCGCCATGAAAGCCGCGAGCAATCCGGCGAGCCCGACGCCGAGCAGCCCGTTCGGCAGTACGTCCTTCATCAGATACAGCAGCGCCTGGTTGTAGGTGACATCACCGGAGTAGTTCGGATCGGCCGTCACCGCCGCCTTGTACTCGCTCATCTGCGGCACCAGCACCGCGCTGATCATGCCGGGAATCACCACGATCAACGGAATGAACATCTTCGGATACGCGCCGATGATCGGCGTCCGTCGCGCGGCGGAAATGGAATGTGTCGCCAATGCGCGCTGCACCTCGACGAAGTTGGTCGTCCAGTAACCGAACGAGAGCACGAATCCGAGCCCGAAGACGATGCCGACCACCGAAAGAAAGTTATCGGAGAACCCACTGAGCGCATTGCCCGGCCAGGACTCCAGTTGCGCGCCACCGCCGGATGATGCGGTCACCTTGTCGCGCAGCCCATCCCAGCCACCGGCCTTGTGCAGGCCGACCAGAGTCAGCGGCAGCAGCGCGGCGACGATCACGAAGAACTGCAATACCTCGTTGTAGATCGCCGCGGACAATCCACCGAGGGTGATGTAGGAAAGCACGATGGCCGCGGCGACGATCACCGACACCCATAGCGGCCAGCCCAGCAGCACATTCAGAATCGAGCCGAGCAGATACAGATTCACCCCGGCAATGAGCACCTGCGCGATCGCGAAGCTCAACGCGTTCACCAGATGGGCGCCGGTGCCGAAGCGCCGCCGCATGAATTCCGGCACACTGCGCACCTTGGAGCCGTAGTAGAACGGCATCATCACCACGCCGAGGAACAGCATGGCGGGCACCGCGCCGATCCAGAAATAGTGGAAGGTGGGGAAGCCGTATTCGGCGCCATTGGCCGACATGCCCATGATCTCGACCGCGCCGAGATTGGCGGAGATGAAGGCGAGGCCGGTCACCCAGGCGGGCAGCGAACGTCCGGACAGGAAGAAGTCGATACTGGACGAGACCCGCTGCCTGGCCAGCAGACCGATGCCGAGTACGAAGACGAAATACAGCGCTACCAGCGCATAGTCGACGGGCTGCGCGTCCAGGCGCAACGTCGTCTCAGCTTGTACCGAGACGGCATCGAGCGCGGATGAGAAAGCGGTCGAATCGGCAAGCGGCACAGCGTCGTCCCTCCAGGCGATGAAACCGGGCGTCTCGCGTTCTACTGTGCGTGATTGTGCCGTACCCGCGCGGCACATTCACGCACAAAAGTTGGACAGTTGGTCAAACGATGCGGTGCGCACCGCACCGGGCACGACGACGAAGGTGCGCGGTGCCTCGAAACCCGATCGCGCGAACCGATCTCGCACCGCGTCCGCGACCGACGCGGTGTCGTCCCGATCGACCAGCGCGATCACGTTGCCGCCGAACCCGCCGCCGACCATGCGCGCGCCGTGCGCTCCGGCGTCGCGCGCGGCGGATACCGCGGCATCCAGTGCCGGTGTCGAAACCTCGAAATCATCGCGCAGTGACTCGTGTGCCGCGGTCAGGATCGGACCGATCTCGCGCGGATCCGCGCCATTCCGCAATTTTTCGGCAATCGTGAGCACTCGGGCATTCTCGGTCACCACATGTCGCGCTCGGCGCCGCAGCACCGCATCGTCGATGCGGTGCACGGCCGCCGCCGATTCGATATCGCGCAGCGCGGGCACGTCGAGTGCCGCTGCGGCCGCCTCGCATTAGGCGCGCCGCCGTGCGTAACCACCATCGATCAGTGTGTGCGGCTGTCCGGTATCGATCACCAACTTCGGACACAACGCCCAGCGGATATCGCGACCATCCGGGCACCCGATCCCGTTCGGCGGCAAGATCACTCACCGCGACGAGCACCGTCTCGCCCGGCCGCTGCCGCGAGACCACCCGGGCCTGCCCGTCCGTTCGCACCTCTGCCCGACACTCGACTACCAGCGGTAATGCACTACGAGCCATGCGCCGGATCATGTCTTTCGGCCCGCGCGGATGCGTGATCGATCGTCTTGACGCACAGTCGAATTTGACGCAATACCGGCCTAAAAAATCCGGCCGATGGTTTCGGGAGGGCATTATGATTCTGACAACCCCACGCGGCGGCCTACTCGGGCTGCAGTGGATCGATCGACTACTCCCGCCCATGGGCAGGCCGGATCGCGGCGATCAGCGTGACTCCGGAGCTCCACTGACGATCGAGATCGGCGCGGCGACGGGGGTTGGCCCGACTGCTATGTCGGCCTTCGATGCGGCACTGCGTGACCTGGGAGTAGGTGATGCCAACTTGATCCGCCTGTCATCGGTCATCCCACCGCGCGCCGTCCTGGCCCGCACCGGCCGCGTCCGCAAGCCGATCCGCTGGGGCGATCGTCTCTACTGCGTCTACGCCGCACAGCATGCGGATGCGGTAGGCGAGCGCGCGGGCGCGGGCATCGGCTGGGTGCTGCGCGACGACGGTTCCGGCGCCGGACTTTTCGTCGAGCACGAGGCCGAGACGGCCGCGCAAGTCGCGGCGCTGATTCGCGCGAGTTTGACCGATATGACCCGGAACCGGCCGGAGCGCTTCGGCCCGATCCAGCTGTGCACCACCGAAGCCCGCTCCGATGGCACGCCGACCTGCGCGCTGGTGCTCGCGGCGTACCACACGACACCGTGGGGACGACCATGACCGCACTGCGCAGCGATTCGATGGGGCGGGCGACACTGCCCGAACTCACGGTCACCATCGAATCGACCATTCCGGACGACCGGATCGACATGTTCCACCTGCTGTACGAGGAGGCCTTCGGACCCTTGCGCACCAAGGCCATTGCCAGACAGGTGCTGCACCGGTCGGAATTCCGCGCGGAGATGATCGACCCGCGGGTCGTCAAACATGTGGCGCGCACCGCGACCGGCGAACCCATCGGGGTGACGACTTTGACCAAACATCTCGAGACCGTCCCGTGGATTAGTCCGGAGTATTTCGCCGCCCGCTATCCCGAACACGCGGCGCGCGATGCGATCTATTACGCGGGTTTCACCCTTGTTGCGCCAAGTGCCCGACAAGGGGCCGCGTTCCATGCCATGATCAAATCAGTTGTCCAGGTATTGGTGGCCGAGCGCGCGGCGGTCGGTTGGGACATCTGCTCGTATAACAACACTCGGTTTTCCTTCGCCGACAGCATTCGAGCGGTGCTCGATGAGCAGGAGGCGGACGTCGAAGTCGCGGTGGAGGATTCGCAGACCTACTACGCGGCTCGGTTCACTGGGGATGGAGCGACCAAGGGGGGCTGATGACCGTCAGCGAAGAGCAGTCGACCACCATTCGGCACCGCCTCGAAATGCGATGGTGCACAGTACTTCTCGCGCTGACCGCAGTCGGTCTCGGGGTATTGCTACGCATTGATGTCCGGCCGTTGTCGCTGCTCACCATGGCCGCCGTGGTGCTCGGCGCGCTCACCATGATCTGCATCGGCCTGCGCCGATATCGCCCCGAGCGGCCGCTGCCCTGGTACCTGCTCTCGGCATCGGCCGTGCTGTTCGCCGCGGGCACGGCCATCCGCGAGACCGACCGCCACGGGCTGCATCCGATCGACGACCTGTTCACTCTCGCAGGCTATTTCGGCACCGGGGTGGCCGCGGCGCTGTGGTTGCGCCCACGCCAGGTCAGACCCAACTACGATCTACTGCTCGACTCGGCGCTCATCGGTCTCGGCGCACTGCTCGCCTCGTGGACCTTTCTGATCTCACCGATCCTGCAGTCGCACGGCAGCACCGCGAACACCCTGGTGGCCGCGACCTATCCGGTGCTCGACGCTCTGCTGCTGACCCTGGTCGCGCATTCGATGGCGTCCGCGACTCGTTCGGAGACCTCACTTCGCCTGCTGCACGTCGGGTTGATCGCTGTGCTGATCGGCGATTTCGGATACAGTCTCGACGCCGTCGGTCGGGCACCCGTCGCGCACGAGTTGCTGCTGGTGCCGCTGCTGGTGGCCTATCCGATCGTCGGCATCGCGGCACTGCATCCGACCATGGCGAGTCTCGGTGCGCCCCGGCACATTCACCCGCACCATTCGCGGCAGCGGGCCAGCTTCATCGCGGTCGCATTGATCATGGCCTCGCTGATCCCCGTGGTCGGCTCCAGTCTGGACACTCTTGATCGGGTGGTGGTCTCGTCATTGTGTGCGCTGCTGCTCATCGGCGTGCTGGTGCGCAGCGAACGCGCGATCGTCCGCAGTGCGCGCAGTGAACGGCGTGCGCAATACCAGGCCGATCACGACATGCTCACCGGATTGCTGAACCGGGCCGCGCTGCTGCGCTCGCTGAATCGCAATCGAGAGCACTGGATCGAGCAGCCGCTGTGTCTGTTGTTCATCGATCTCGACGGCTTCAAGATGGTCAACGACAGCTACGGCCACGCGGTCGGCGACGAGCTGATCGCCAATGCGGCATCCCGGATCCGGCACATCATCCGGCGCGACGATGTGGTGGCCCGCTACGGCGGCGACGAATTCGTGGTGCTCGCACCGCTGGACCGACACGAGGCCGCCATGCTCGCGGAGCGACTACTCGGCGCCTTCGTTCGGCCGTTCGAGCTGAGCGCGGGCGAAATTCCGATCACCGCGAGCGTCGGCTTGGCCTGCGGCAGCCCGCGCAGCTCCGACGACACCATCTACGACCTCATCCGGGACGCGGATTCGGCGATGTACCACGCGAAGGAGTACTCGCTCGGCTACGCCTTCCACGACGATCTGCGCCACGGTGCGGAGCCGCGCAGCACCGACGCACGCTACAGCGGCGCCGACTCGGGACGCCGGATCTGGCGCCCGAGCGGCAGGTCGCGCAATGCCAGCGGCAAGTCCGCCAGCACCGCGGTCTGATCAGCCGAGCGCTGCGCGCTGTCGAGCACCACAATCTGTTCGATCGAGCTCTGCGGTCTGATCCGTCGAGCAGTGTGGTCCAGGCATCGCGACCTAGTCGGACAGTTCCTCGAGCAGTCGCCGCGCTTCCTCTAACTCCGCCTGTAACTGCTGCACCTTGGACTCCTGGACCACCCGGGCCGCCTCCAGGATTCCGGCAACCACCTCGGCCACCTCCGGATGCAGCACCTTGGCCGCCTGCGCCACCGCGGAGCTGGTCACCGGCAGACCGCGCACGGTCTTCTTCTTGCCGCTGACCACATCGACCGACCATTCGCCGTCCGCGGTACCGGTGAGCGTCACCGTGACCTCGGGCGCCTTCGCCTTGCTCCGTGCGGCGGGCGCCTTCGCCGCGGGCTTCGCGGTGTTCGCGGGTGTCGCGGATTTGGCCGGTTCCGCCGCGGGGGCAGCGGGTTTCGAGGCCGGGGCGGGCGGGGTAGGGCTCGGGGCGGGTGTGGCGGTGCTCGTCAAGGTCGACGGCTGGGTCACAGTGGATTCCTTCCTGGTTGTCGACTTCGGCTGGGCAGAGCTCGTGGTTGCCGCCTTGTCCCGCGGCGGCTTGGTCAACGTGACTTCGGTCGGAGAAAAGGACAGTACATCCTTCGATCCGGTCGGCTTGACCCGCAGGAAGTCACTCTCGGATCGATCACCGATCTCGACCACCTTGCCGGACCGTCCCTCTGGCACGCCCACCGCGGCCGCGGTGAACCACACCATCGGCGGGCGACCGCCAGCGATGTCCGTGGCGATCTGCTGAATCTCAGTGTCCGACAACGGCTGTGGTTTCGTTCGTGGGGACGGCATGGTGCACTCCGAGCGGTATTCGTGGATGGCTGCGTGCACAGATGATGCCGCACACCACCGACACATTCACAAGCCACCACCGAATCCACCCGGAATCAGCCGAAGTTCGAAACCTCAGCGAACCTTCAGCAATAATTCTGTGGCGGTTGTCGGGTAGTCACGGGCATTGATCCCCGGCGATTGTTCTGTGCAGCACGCAGAACACCGATCACACTGAGCTGCACCGGATTTGAACCACGACATCCGCCGACGCGGAACAATCCATGCGTGGCGGACGCTGACGACAGGTTCGACGCGATGTCTGATACCGAGGCCGCCACAACCGGGCTAGGGGCTGATGTAACTGCCGGAGCCCCTCACGCCCCGGCAGTTTCAGGCGGCATCAGGCCGTGGCGCGCTTGCCCACGACCAGGCCGACGATGACGTCGACGGTGAGGAAGGCGAGCAGGCTCAGCCCGACCAGCGGCACGAACCAGCCCACAACCAGCGCGGCCGCCACGATGGGAGCCGCTAGCCACGGCGAGGTCCGGCGCAATGCACCGCGACGCGGTGCGCGTCCGAAGGCGAACCACGAAGCGCCGCGGGTCGGCCGCCGCTTCCACCACATCAGGTAGCCGAGCACGAGCACCACGATCAGCCCGATCATCACCGCGAGCAGCAGCAACTGGTTGAGCAGCCCGAACATCAGGCCCATGTGGAATTGGATGCCCCAGTTGGTGAGCTTGGCCATGATCGGCCAGTCGGTGTAGGCGAGTTCGTCGGTGACCGTGCCGGTCGCACCGTCGACGGCGACCGCGTCGACGGTATAGGTGCCGGGCATGCGCCGTTCCTTCACCGCGAATGCGTTGCCGGGCTTGGCCGGAATGGCGATCTCGGCACCCTGGGTGATGCCATTGGCAAGGGCCGCCGCATAAACCCCGTCCAGCTGCGCGATCCGGGTCGGGACATCGACCGGCCCGGCCGCATGGCCGCCGCCGTGGTGCTCGCCTCCGGCGTGTTCCTGAGTGGCGGCACCCGGCAGTGCGGTGCTCACCGCGGGAGTAGTCCAGCTGAGCTGCTCGCGCAGTTCGGTGATGTTCTCGCCAGCATAGGTCGACCAGGTCATCCCGGTAGCCGACAGCAAAAGGATCACCGGCATGATCCAAATGCCAACGGCTCCATGCCGATTCATCGAACGGACGCGGCCCCTCTCGGAACCGTCCGGTGCCAGCAGCCAGGCGGCGGAGTTGCGGTTACGGCGTCCGCGCACCCGCCGGATCCACAGCACCAGACCGGCCAGCGCCACGACCCACAGCCAGGACGCGGCGAGCTCGCTGTAGACACGTCCCGGTTCGCCCAGGTGCAGATCCCGGTGCAGTCTATCGATCCAGGTGCGCATCGGGAGCGCGCCCGAACTGCCGTAGACCACATCGCTGCCGACCGGCTGCGCGGTATACGGATTCACGAAGACCGCACGCCGTTCGGATTCGCCGAGGGACGGGTCGTCGAACAGCACGCGGGTGGTGTCATCCGCCTCGGGTGCCGGTGCCACCGCGACCAGCTTCAGATTCGGCTCGGTGGCGACGGCCGCGGTGACCTGTTCGGACAGCGGCCGCATCGCGCCATTCGCCTCGACCTTCAACAGATCCTGCGAGGTAATCGATTCCAAGGTCGGGGAGATGGCATAGAGCGCTCCCGTGACCGCGGCGATCAGGATGAACGGTGCGACGAAGATGCCCGCATAGAAATGCAAGCGCATCGCGAGGGGATAGAGGCCATTGCGCGGCCGTGTTTCCTTTGTCGGAGCCGATGATTCGGCATCCGGCGGACTGATGTCCGTAATGCTCATGGTTATTTCGTTTCTGGAGTTCGGAAGAACCCGGAACATCGTCGACCGTCCGTGAACGGCGGAACCCCCTGGCGGCCCGTCATGGCGACGAACGCCGAAATTGGTGACGACAGCGGATCCCGGCATGTACCGGACGTGAAGCACGACGCAACAATCAAGCGAGCCGAGATCGGCGGCAATACCGACCGGCAAAGGCCATCGATCTCACATGGTCATGTGAGATCACGCCTTCGCAAAGACGTCGCGCGGAAACGACGACGCACGAGCAGGGCCCGTGCACCGGGTAAGGAGAATCAGCGACCGAACGCCAGCGGCGGACCGCGTGTGCGCAGCGATTCCGCGGCGAATATGCGCAGAATCACCCGATCGCGATGCGTCACGCGCAGCGGCAGCGGCCCGGGTGTCGCGGGCGGGTGATACCGCATCGGCAGCACCCTCGACAGCACCGCGCAACCGATCCGATACGTGGCCTCCGCACCCCGGATAACCACCGCCGCGAGCGCGGCCGCGACGATGTGCGCGGCGACCATACCGGGCGTGAGCTGGGCGTCGCCGTGATGCATATGCCCCGAACTCCAGCCCATGGTGCTGTGTCCGAGCAGCTGACCGGCGACGAGTGCGGAGATCAGTCCGATCGAGGTGTCGCGCAGCGGTGCGAGTCCGGCGACCAGCGCGCCGACAACCGCGGAGGCGGCGGCGAGCAGCGCGAGCGTAGTGCTGTCCGTCGGCATTCCGCCGGACGCCCACCCGTGTGCCGCAACGGATATCGCACCGGAGATCGAACCGGCACATGCGCCGCGCACCCGCGCGACGGCGCTGCGATGCCCCGCAGCGGCCGGGCCGAACTCGATACTCACGCGCTGATGATATCCGACGAATTGCCCGCCGATTCCCACCCGATCGGCGGTCGGGACGCTCCGAGTTTCCAGCTCCGAAGAAATGCAAAAGCCGCACACCTGCCGAATTTCGCAGGTGTGCGGCTCAGCCTGAAATCAGTTCGCGTCGATTTCCATCTCGACCAACGGCTTACGCAGCAACTTACCGGTCGCATTGCGCGGCAGCTCATCGAGGAAGATCACCTCGCGCGGCACCTTGTACCGCGCCAGATTCGCCTTGACGTAATCCTTGATCTCCTGTGCGTCGCGCTTGCAGTCCGGACCCGGAACCACGAAGGCGCGCAAACGCTTTCCGAATTCGCGATCGTCCACGCCGACCACCGCGGCCTCGAAGATATCGTCGCGGCCGGCGATCAGGTTCTCCACCTCGAGCGGGAAGACGTTCTCGCCGCCGGAGACGATCATGTCGTCGTCGCGGCCGTCGATGTAGAGCAGGCCGTCGGCGTCGAAATGCCCGACGTCACCGCTGGACATCATCCCGTCCACGATCTCCTTGGTGCGGCCGTCGGTGTAGCCGGTGAAAGCGAAACCGTTGTCCACGAAGATGGTTCCGGTGACATTCGGCTCGGTGATCGGCTTGCGGTTCTCGTCCAGCAGCACGATCCGGATGCCGACCGGAGCCTTGCCCGCGGTGGTCGGCGCCTTGCGCAGATCCTCCGGGGTCGCCACGGTCATGACCGCGCATTCGGTGGAGCCGTACAGGTTGTAGAGGCTGTCGCCGAAGTAGTCGAGGGTGCGGGTGACCACATCGGGTGCGATGGCCGAACCCGCCGCGAAGATCACCTTGATGCTGCGCGGGTCGTACTTGGCCAGCACCTCGTCGCCGAGATCGAGGATGCGCTGCAGCATGGTCGGCACCACGACCAGCGAATCCGCCTGGTAGCGCTGGATATTCGCGAGCGTCTGCTCCGGATCGAACCGGCGCTGCTGGAAGATCACCCGGTTGCCAAGGGCAAGCCCCAGGGTGAACTGGGAAAGTCCGGTGCCGTGGAAGATCGGCGCGGCCATGATCATGGTGCCGCCATTGGGCAGCGGCACCCGATCGACGAACTGGGCCGAGGCGAACGGACTGACCCGGTCGCGCGGCGCACCCTTCGGCGTGCCGGTGGTGCCGCTGGTCAGGATGATTATGCCGCCGGGCTTCGCGGGGGCGGGCATCGGCGTGGTGGAGCGGCCCTGGATCAGCGATTCGATGGTCGGGACCGAGGGATCGACATTGTCCTTCTCGTCCACCCAGGTGAGCACCCGGGGGATCTCGGCCGGGATCGCGCTCATCAGGTCGAGGAATTCGCTGTCGTGCAGTACGGCCTTGACGTTCTCGCGTGCGGCCACATCGGCGAACTGCGGTTTCGCGAAGCCGGTATTCATCAGCACCGTGCGCACGCCGAGCTTGCCGGTCGCGAGCAGGCTCAACACCATGCCGCGGTGATCGCGCGCCAGCAGCGCGACGACGTCACCAGGCTTGATTCCCTTCGCTTCGAGCCCACGGGCCAGGGCGCTGGACTGCTCGTTGAGCTGGCCGAAGCTCACCTCGCCACGCTCGTCGACAATGGCCGCCGCATCCGGTCTGGTCTGCGCCGCGTGCATGACGACACCGGCGAACGGGCCGAATTTGAGCACATTGAACGCGGACCGTGCCGCGTGATCGGGTCGGAGCGGATTGAACAAGCGCCGCTTGACCATGACATTCACGCCTTGGGCGAAATCGCCCGCCTTCCGGACGGAGTCATTCAACGCAGGCAGGGATAGGGACATTCGTCAACGCCTTCCGCGGTCCACCCACCGGGACCGGGGGTGGTGTGGACCGCAACTTCGGGATCCAGTGCTGCCGCTAACAATAGCAAGCATCTGTGACTCGCTGTGTCACGTATCTCAGTTGTCCCGGTGGGCGTGGCTACGGGCCCAGGTCTAAGCCTTGACTTCGTACTCCACCAGCACCCGGCGCAGCAGTTTGCCGGTGGTATTGCGGGGCAGATCGTCGAGGAAGACGACCTCGCGCGGCACCTTGTAGCGGGCCAGATTCTCCTTGACGTAGGCCTTGATTTCCTCGCCGTCTGGGGAATGGCCGTCCTCGGGAACCACGAAGGCGCGCAGTCGCTTGCCGAATTCCACATCATCGACGCCGACGACTGCCGCGTCGAACACATCCGGCCGCTCCAGCAGCAGGTTCTCCACCTCCTGCGGGAAGACGTTCTCGCCGCCGGAGACGATCATGTCGTCGTCGCGGCCGTCCACCATCAGCAGGCCGTGCTCGTCGAAATGGCCGACATCGCCGCTGGACATATAGCCGTCGATGATCTGCTTATGCCTGCCGTCGGTGTAGCCCTCGAACGGCGCACCACTGCGGACGAAGATGCGCGCGGTGGTGTTGATCGCGTTGACCCGCTTGTCGTTATCGTCGTAGAGCCGGACCTCGCAGGTGATCGGCGCGCGGCCGACGGTGCCGGGTGCGATGGCCAGATCGTCCGGGTTCGCGACGGTCGCGACGGCGCATTCGGTCGAGCCGTAGAGGTTGTACAGGACCGGGCCGAAGATCTGGGTGGCCTTGACGCACAACTCCGGCGAGAGCGCCGACCCCGCGAGCAGAATGCATTTCAGCGAGGTGGTGTCGTATTCGGCGCGGATCTCCGGTGCCAGTTCGGTCATCCGGTGCAGCATGGTCGGCACCGCGACCAGCATTTCGGCCTTGTGATCGGCCACCATCTTCAGTGTGGCCTCGGCGTCGAAGCGGCGGCGCACCACCACCTTATTGCTCATCGCCGAGGCGACCAGGTAGGTGCCGAGTCCGGTGCTGTGGAAGATCGGCGACACGATGACCTGAGTTCCCCTGACCGGGAACGGAATTCGATCCACCATCTGCGCGGTGGCCAGCGGGGTCACCTTGCTGCGCGGTGCGCCCTTCGGCAGGCCGGTGGTGCCGCTGGTGAGGATGACGAACCCGCCCGGCTTGGACGGTGCGGGCAGGTCAGCGGTCGAGTTGGCGGCGATGAGATCATCGAGAGTCTGTGCGCCCTCGGGCAATTCGGTGCCCTCATCGACCCAGGTCAGGTAGCGCGGCAGATTCGGCGGCAGTGCGTCGAGCAGGCCGAGGAATTCGCTGTCGTGCAGGACGGCCTTGACCTTCTCGCGCTCGCAGACCTCGGCGAACTGTGGTTTGGCGAAGCCGGTATTCATCAGCGCGACCCGCACGCCGAGCTTGCCCGCCGCGGCCATGGCCAGAATGAGGCCGCGATGATCGCGGGCCAGCACACCGATCACGGACCCCTCGGTCAGATTCGCCTGTCGCAGACCGCGCGCGATGGCGGTCGATTGCTCGTCCAGTTGCCGGTAGGTCAGTTCGCCGCGCTCGTCGACCAGCGCGGGGGCATCGGGCACGACTCGGGCCGAATGCCGGATCAAGGTGGCCTGCGGTCCGTAGACCTTCGATTCCCGCACGGTCCGCAAGGTTTCCAGCGGCTTCTTGGGATCGCTGACCCCGCGCGCCCGCAGCACCCCGAATGCCTTCGCAACCTCCAGCGCATGCGCCAACTTCATCGTCGACCACCTCTACAGCAACTCGCATCGGCACACGCCCAAGCGATCTGAACAACCGTCCTGTCTCACCAACCGTATCAGCGCTATGACCCACATCACACAACCCCGGAGGAGGTGGGCTGGACAGATGATCATGGGCGGCAAACCGCGAGAAGCTCCCGCCAGCAGTTCCACCTGATCTTGATGACCCGCCGCGATCAGCACAAAGCCCGGCACGGGCGTCCGTGCCGGGCTTGGGTGCGGGGTGTCAGTTGTAGATGGATCCGAAGGACGGAACCGAGATGGTGGCGAGTTTGTACTCGAAACCGTCCGGGTGGGCGTCGCTGACCGGGACGGGCCAGCGGTGCCACAGCGTGCCGTAGACCGCGCCGACGATGAGGCCGCCACCGGTGTCGAGCGGGCGGGTGCGGATGGTTGTGTCGACCGTGGCGTCATTGTGCTCGGAAAGCACCTCGGTGCCGCTGCGACCATTGGACAGATTGATCCACAGGATCTGGAGCTTGGCCCCCGTCTGATCCGGTGCGATCGTGCCCGGTCCGCCGAAGAATCCGAATCGGAACCCGTCATAACCGAGGGCGACGCCGGACCCGTAGACGCCCGGCCCGTCACCGCGCCCGATATCGGATTGCGCCGGGATCTGGAACGGCTGTGCGGGCAATGCCACCTTGGTGGCGACCTGCCCGGATGCCAGCAGCCGGTCCACGGCCTGTTCGGCGGCGGGATTGCCGCTGGCGGCGTGGCGCAATTGCTGTGTGGCCGCGGTCCAATCGATCGTCGCCGGCTCGGCCGCGGCATGACCCGCGAAGACGGCGACGAATGCGGTGCTTGCCGCGATCGCGGCGGTGAAGCGACGTATCAAACCCAGCTTGTGCATAACCAGTCTCCTGTTGCGGTTCTTGGTACTGCTCGATGGAATTCGTCCGCTGAATCTCAGCTCGCCAAGATACCGTGCGTCACTTCACCGGTTGCGGCGGGTGTCGCCAGCGCGATCGCGGGACCGAGGCGCATCGGCGCCATAGCCGTGCTCCACGGCCCGGAAAACAGGAAACCGGTGCGCATCACGCGCACCGGTTTCCCTTGCAGCACTTGCTATTTCGGCATCACTTCAGTTCGGCGCTGGTCTTGCCGAGGATGCGGCGCGCGACGATGAGCTGCTGGATCTGCTGGGTGCCTTCGAAGATGTCGAGGATTTTCGAGTCACGGCCCCACTTTTCGAGCAGCGTGCGCTGCGAGTAGCCGATGGTGCCCGCGAGTTCCACGGCCTTGAGGGTGATGTCGGTGCCCGTGCGGCCCGCCTTGGCCTTGGACATCGAGGCCTCCAACGAGTTCGGCTTCTTATTGTCCGCCATCCACGCCGCGCGCAGCGACAGCAGGTACGCGGCCTCGTAATCGGCCTCCATCCGCAGGAATTCGGCGGCGGCCGCGGGCTGGTTATTGGCCGGGATGTCGTAGGACGGCTCGATGCCCGCGTCCTTCAAGATGGCGCGCAACTCCTCCAGCGCCGCCCGCGCGACACCGACCGCCATCGCGGCGACCAGGGGACGGGTGTTGTCGAAGGTCTGCATGACCCCGGCAAACCCCTTCTCCACGTTGACTTCCGGGCTGCCGAGGATGTTGTCCTTCGGAATCCGGCAGTCCTGCAACAGCAGTACGGCGGTGTCGGAGGCCTTGATGCCGAGCTTGTGCTCGAGCCGGGCCACCGAAAGTCCGGGAGCGTCGCGCGGCACGACGAACGACTTGATCGCCGCGCGGCCCAGGCTGCGGTCCACCGAAGCCCACACCACGATGTGGGTGGAGCGCTGACCCGCGGTCACAAAGATCTTCTCGCCGTTGAGCACCCACTCGTCGCCGTCGAGTACAGCGGTGGTGGTGACGGCGGCCGAGTCGGAGCCGAAGGAGGGTTCGGTGATGGCCATCGAGGCCCACACCTTGCCGAAGCGCTTCAGCTGCTCATCGGTGGCGACGGCCGCGATGGCCGCATTGCCCAGACCCTGGTAGGGGATCGACAGCATCAGGCCGACGTCGCCCCACGAGGTCTCCAGCGCGTTGAGCAGCGCGGACATATTGCCGCCGTTGGTGTTTCCGAGCAGCTCGGTGGCGTGCTCGTCCCCGTCGGAACGGCCACCGGCCGCACCGCCGATCTTCTGGGTGCCGGAGTCGGCGAGACCCTCGACCATGGCGGCCATGGTGTCCAGTTCGACCGGGTAGTCGTGCTCAGCGAGGTCGTACTTGCGCGAGATCGGCCGGAAGATTTCCTGGGCGACCTGATGGGCCTGGTTGGCACTGGCCCGCAGCTTCTTGGGGAGTTCGAGATTGATCATGGTGATGTCTCCTGGAAGTAAGGACCCAGCCGGTCAGACGAGCACGACACCTTCGGCGACGCCGATGGCCCGCAGATCGCGGTACCAGCGCTCGACCGGGTGTTCCTTGGTGAAGCCGTGGCCGCCGAGCAGCTGCACACCGTCGAGGCCGATCTGCATGCCCTTGTCGGTGGCGAGCTTGCGGGCAAGTGCCGCCTCGCGGCCGTAGGAAAGGCCCTGCTCCGCGCGCGACGCACCCCGCAGCGTCACCAGGCGCAGGCCATCCAGTTCGATCGCCATATTCGCGACCATGAACGCGACCGCCTGGCGGTGCGAGATCGGCTCGCCGAATGCCTCGCGCTCGTTCACATACGGAATCACGTAGTCGAGTACGGCCTGGCCGGTACCGATGGCCAGCGAGGCCCAGCCGAGCCTGGCCAGGCGCACCGCGTCGGCGTAGTCCTCGGCGCGGGTGGTGGCATCGCCGTCACCGAGGATCGCGTCGGTGCCGACCGCGACATCGTTGAGCAGCAGACGGCCGAGACCGGCGGCGCGCAGACCCATGCTCGGATCGGCCTCCACGACCAGACCCTGGCTGTCCGACGGCACGATGAACAGGGCCGGGCGGCCGTCGAGCTCGGCGGCCACGATGAATAGCTCGGCATCACCGGCGGCCGGGACCAGGCTCTTCACACCGTTGAGGCGGTAACCGCTCGGGGAGCGGGTTGCCTTGGTCTGCAGGGCGAACGGGTCGAACAGCGCCCGCGGCTCGCTGATCACCACCGAGGCCTGCGGCACATTCTCGCCGGTGAAGGCGGGCAGGTAGGTCTGCTGCTGAGCGTCGGTGCCCCACTGGGACAGGGCGACCGCGACACCGCTCGGCGCGAGAATCGGCAGGGCCAGACCCATATCGCCGTGCGCGAGCGCCTCGGCGACCAGCGAGTTGGTGACCGCGCCGCGCTCGGCGGCCGCGCCCTCCAGCTCCTCGGGCACATTGATCAGGGTGATGCCGAGTTCGGCGGCGCGCTCGAGCAGGTCGCGCGGGGCCTTGGCGGCATTGTCGGCTTCGTAGGCGGCCGGGCGCAGGATCTCGGCGGCGAATTCCTTCACCGTCTCGACGATCATCTGCTGCTCGTCGCTCGGGGTCAGGTCGAAGAAGTCCTTGTTCTTGGACTCGTTGTCCGCCAGGCGTTTCGGCGCACCGCCGCCGGCGACCTTGCCGAATGCGCGAGTGGCGGCACCGAGCGTGCGAAAACCGGTCTTGGTGCCTTCGTAGGTGACCCGCTCGATCGGCTTGCGCAGGTTGTACTTCTCGGCGAGCTCCGACCCGGTAAGGGTCGTCATCACCCGCATTGCCGCGCCCATCCAGTCCCGCTTGGGGTGGTTCAGGCCGACCGCGGACGTGTCTGGACGTCGCTTCGTTGCGCTGTCTCGAGTGCTCATCATCACCTGTTTTTCTCGGGTGGGTGGGTGAGGTCTTTTCCCAGCTATCTTACTCCTGAGTAAGGCTATCTTACTCCAGAGTAAGAAGTGCGTCGAGGTGCAGCATACGCCGCCGAACCGGCTCAGGCTGGACAAGTGCCCAAAGTCGTGGGACGACCGCTGTCCGTCGCCGCACGACTCACCGCATTCGCCCGGCGCTACGGCATCACCATGACGAGCTGTACTTTCCGGCGGATATTTACGGTGCTTGTGTTGCTGCTTGCGCTGGATCTCGTCGGTCTCACGAAAGATATTCGCTACCAGGTACTTTCCGATCGCGGTCGGCGCTGGCGGTGGTGATCCCGTTCGAAACCATCCACGAGCCGGACGGCAACGAAGAACGATCGACGCCTATCTACATAGGTGCCGCCCACAGTGCTCGGCCGGTGTCTTTCCGTCGAGGGCTGAATCCCGCTGTACGAGTTAAGGAGATGTCATGGTTCTTCGCATTGTCGATCAGTTCGTCTCCGGGGTCCTCACCATGATCGGGACGCTGTTCCTTCCGTGAGTCGAGTCGCCCGGGGCGGCCGGTTCGCCCCGGGCGACATTCAAGCGCGGCTGTTAGGTTGTGCCGCATGGCAAGACGGCCGCGGAGTCGGCGACTGAGGGCAACGCTGCTGACCGCGGCGATTACGGCGGGCATCATGTCCGCGGCGACGGCTGGGGCGCAGACGCCGTCCGGATCGTGCGCGGATGGGTGGGACGTTTCGACGATCGTCAGCGGGGTCGGCAATCTGGAGAACCTCGATACCGATGGGTCCGGCGGTTTCTATGTCACCGGAATCCTCGACGGGTACCTGGCTCATATCGATGCCGCGGGCAAGTTCGAGAAGCTGGTCACCGGCCTGGATCACCCGGCAGGCGTGCGGGTCGTCGGACGGTCCGTGTACTTCGTCACCGGCGACGGTCTGGCGGAGGCGCCGGGAACCCTGCGGCGCTACGACATAGACACCGGCGCGGTGACGATTCTGCTCACCGAGCTGAACGGTCCGAACGGCCTGCTCGAATTGCCGGACGGCGACCTCGTTTTCGCCACCATCGGCATCAATGGCCCACCGACCGGCATTTCGCGGTATCGGCCATCGACGGGGGAGTACACCAAGACCTGGTCGGATCTGCCCTGGACCAATGGGTTGGCGCTCGCCCCCGACGGGAAGTCGATCTACACCGACAATATGACCCTGCGCGTCTTCCGTGTCCCGCTCGACGATCCCAGCAACCCGACGGTCGTCGCCGGTGCTCCCGATCTGGTCGCGCTGCTCGACGATATGGAAGCGACCCGCGCGGGTCAGTTGTTCGTCGCCGACCACATCCAAGGCGCGGTCTATCAGATCGACCCCGCCACCGGCGCTGGCTGCACCATCATCACCGGCCTGATCAAACCCGGCCCGATGCGCAACCCACCGGATGGCGCCACCTCCGTGCGAATCGCGCGCGACGGTGCCGGCTGGGCGCTGTTCGTCACGAGCATGGACGGAACCTTGCGTCGACTACGCCCACCCGCGGGCATCGACCTGACCCCCGCCGATTCCAGACGATAGAAAGGGCCTGTGCCCGAACCCTCGAACTTCAGTTCAAGCGGGTGAGGACAGCGTCGTGGAGCAGCGAGTTGGTGGCTATGGCATCGCCGTTGTGGGGGCCGGGGGTGCCGGAGAGGGAGGTGAAGCGGCCGCCTGCTTCGCGGACGAGGATGTCGAGGGCGGCCAGGTCCCACAGGGAGACTTCGGGTTCGGTGGCGATATCGACCGCACCCTCGGCGAGCAGGCAGTAGGTGAAGAAGTCGCCGTAGCCGCGGACTCGCCACACCGCGTCGGTGAGGTCGAGGAACTTCTCGCGCAGACCGCGTTCGCGCCAGCCCGACAGGCTGGAGAAGGCGAGGCTGGCCGAGCCGAGGTGACCGACCGCCGAGACCGAAATAGGTTTCGGCGCATCGGAATCGACGCTGGCCCAGGCGCCGGAACCAGCCGCCGCCCACCACCGTCGCGCCAATGCGGGAGCACTCACCACGCCGACCACCGGAACGCCGTCGTCGAGCAGCGAGATCAGCGTCGCCCAAATCGGCACCCGCCGCACGAAATTCTTGGTGCCATCGATCGGATCGATCACCCACTGCCGACCGGTGAACTCGACGTCACCGCCGAACTCCTCACCGAGCACCGAATCCCCGGGACATTCCTGCCCGAGGACCTGCCGTATCGCCTTCTCCACCGCCAGATCCGCATCCGACACCGGCGTCAGATCCGGCTTCGAATCGACCCGCAAATCCAACGCCCCGAACCGCGTACGGGTAATCCCATCGGCCACATCGGCCAAACGCAGCGCAAGTTCGAGATCGGAGGAGTAATCAGCCACCCCCGAACCCTATCGCCCCCCACTGTCGCCTCGGACGCGTCCCCGCTGCCGCATAAGCAGTGCTCACCTCGCATAGGTCATACCTTGTGCGAGGTGGCCACAAGTTATGCGGCAGCCGGGACGGAGCGGGCGGTGGCGAGGGCACTCGCCCACCAGTGCAGTTGGTCGAGCATGGCCTGCGCGGCTGCGGCGGGTTCGGTCGGGTCGAGGAGTTTGCCTTCGGCATCGAAGAGCAGGTAGTAGCGGGGGAAGCTGACGTAGTTGCGGACGGTGTGGGCATTGAGTTCGTTGAAGACCTGGCGCAGGTGTTCGATGGCGAGCAGGCCGCCGCTTCCGCCGCTGTAGCCGACGAAACCGATTGCCTTGCTGTCCCATTGGGTGAAGTGCCAGTCGATCGCGGCCTTCAGCGCGGCCGGATAGCTGCGGTTGTAATCCGGCGTGAGGATGACGAATGCGTCCGCCTCACCGAGCCGCCTGCTGAGATCGGTCATCCCGGCCGGGCGTTCCGGATCGGGCTGCATCGCCGGGGGAACGGCGGGCAGTGCCAATGGCAGATCGGCCTCGGCCAGATCGATCAGGTCGATCTCGAACCGTCCGTGCCGGGCGGCCTCCTCGACGAACCAGTTGGCCACGGTCGGCGCGAAGCGTCCTTCCCGGACGCTGCCGATGATCACCGCGAGCTTCAAGGACATGGTGTTCTCCTTCGATCAGGAAATTGTTCGAGTCCCAATCTGCTGCCCGGCATCGCCACCAGGAAGACCGCGCGAAGAGTGGTAGTGGCAGGGACACCCTCGGCACCGACCGCGCTTGTACCGTCGAGGTGTGAGCGGGTGTCAGCGAGTGAGCCATCAGCACAGTGCGTCATCGACGGAACCGACTGGCAGCGAGGCGAGGTCGTGAGCGACAACGAGTTGGGCCTGTTCCTACGGACCCGCCGCGAGGCGGTGACACCGGCCGAAGTCGGCCTGCCCACCGGACCGCGCCGCCGAACCCCCGGCCTGCGTCGCGCCGAACTGGCAACTCTCGCGGGCGTCAGCGTGGAGTACATCACCCGCCTCGAGCAGGGACGCGACCGCCGACCCTCGCCGCCGGTGCTGTCCGCACTCGCCGACGCCCTCGCCTTGACGCCGAGCGAACGCATCCACCTGCACCGTCTCACCAAGGGCGCCGATCCGGGATTCAGCTGTATGGGCGGTGCGCAACCCCCGCGCGAGGTGCGTCCCGCGGTCCGCGCAATCCTCGATCGCCTGGAACCCGCGCCCGCCTTGGTTGTCAACCGACTGCGCGAGGTGCTCACCTGGACCGAGGGATATCAGCGCCTGATGGCGCCGATCGGACTGCTCGACAACGAACACCGGGCCAATCTCGCTTTGTTCGCCTTCACCGACCCGCGCGCCCGCGCCGCCTATCCCGACTGGGACCACATCGCCGACGAACTGGTCGCCGCACTGAAACAGGGCCCGTTCCGCAGCGATCCGCATATCGCCGCCCTGGCCGACGAACTCACCGTGGCCGCCGGTGCCGAGTTCACCCGCCGCGTCGAATCCGTCCCCAGCCTGGCCGCCGCCACCGGCATCTCCCGCCTCATCCATCCCGAGGCGGGCAACCTCCGTCTCACCTACGAAACCCTCGAACTCTCCGCCGACGACGACCAGCAGCTCATCGTCTACCTCCCCGCCGACGACGCCACCGCGGCCGCCATCGACTCCCTGGCCGGTCGTCGCCCAGGCGGACTGCGCGCCGTCCCCGGCTGAGGACGGCACCCCCGCACCACCGCGTGTTTCACCGTCTTCACCGTGCCCAGTAGGCTTGAGCATCGTGCATCCTGACGTCTCCGCTGACCTCGCCGAACTCGACGCCACGCTCAAGACCGTCGAGTCGGTCCTCGATGTCGAGGAGCTGCGTCGACGGATCGATGAGCTCGAGCACCAGGCCGCCGATCCCGATCTGTGGAACAACCAGGAGCACGCGCAGCAGGTCACCAGTGAGCTGTCGCACGCTCAGAGCGAGTTGCGCCGGGTCGAGGAACTGCGCCAGCGCCTCGACGATCTGTCGGTGCTCTACGAATTGGCCGAGGAAGAGGAGGGCGAGGCCAGGGTGGCCGCGCTCGCCGACGCCGATGGCGAGCGGGCGACGCTGCACAGCGATATGGAGGCCATGGAGGTCCGCACGCTGCTCTCGGGCGAGTACGACAAGCGTGAGGCGCTGGTCAATATCCGCTCGGGTGCGGGTGGTGTGGACGCCGCCGACTGGGCCGAAATGCTGATGCGCATGTACATCCGCTGGGCGGACCGGCACAAGTACTCCGTCGAGGTCTACGACACCTCCTACGCCGAAGAGGCGGGCATCAAGAGCGCCACCTTCGCGGTGAAGTCGCCATATGCCTACGGCACCCTCTCGGTGGAAATGGGCACGCACCGCCTGGTCCGGATCAGTCCGTTCGACAATCAGGGCCGCCGCCAGACCTCCTTCGCCGAGGTCGAGGTGCTACCTGTGGTCGAGACCACCGACCACATCGAAATTCCCGAGGGCGAGATCCGCGTCGACGTCTACCGTTCCTCGGGTCCCGGCGGCCAGAGCGTCAACACCACCGACTCCGCGGTGCGCCTCACACATATCCCGACCGGCATCGTGGTGACCTGTCAGAACGAGAAATCCCAGCTGCAGAACAAGATTTCGGCCATGCGGGTGCTGCAGGCCAAGCTGCTGGAACGCAAGCGGCAGGAGGAGCGCGCCGAAATGGATGCGCTCAAGACCAACGAGGGCGCGTCCTGGGGCAACCAGATGCGTTCCTACGTGCTGCATCCGTACCAGATGGTGAAGGATCTGCGCACCAACTACGAAGTCAACAATCCGACTGCCGTGCTCGACGGCGATATCGATGGTTTCATCGAATCCGGAATTCGTTGGCGAATGCGAGAGCAGGCGAGCTAGTTGGACGTACCCCAGGCTTTCTCCACGTCCACCGACTTCACCACCTGGCTGCGGTCCTCCGGTCTAGAGATCGTCCTGCTGCTCCTGGGTGCGGTGCTGTTCAGCCGTTTCGCCACCTTTGTCCGTGATCGGATCACCCGCAGGATCGACGCCGGATTCCGCAGCAGCGACGCGCTCGTGCGTTCCGAGGCGGCCAAACACCGGCATGCGCTGGCGCAGGTGGTCACCTGGGTGGTGTTGACCGTCGTCTATGTCCTGGTCGGCATGGAAGTGCTGCGCCGGATGGGTTTCGCGGTCACCGGTCTGGTCGCGCCCGCGGCCGTGCTCGGCGCCGCACTCGGCTTCGGCGCACAGCGGATCGTGCAGGACATCCTCGCCGGATTTTTCCTGATTACCGAGCGGCAGTACGGGTTTGGTGATGTGGTTCGCATCGCTGTCACTGGATCCGCGGAGCAGGCCGAGGGTACGGTCGAGGACGTCACGCTGCGGATCACCACACTGCGCAATGCCGATGGTGAGGTGATCACCGTGCCCAACGGCCAGATCGTCAAGGTGACGAATCTGTCGAAGGATTGGGCGCGCGCCGCGATCGACGTTCCGGTTGCGGCCAGCGTCGATATCACCAGGATCAACGAGATCCTGCACGAGGTCGGTACAAAGGCGTACGAGGACCGCAGATTGAAGCCGCTGCTGCTCGACGAGCCCAGTGTGATGGGCGTCGAAGATCTGACAGTGGACCAGATGAACATTCGAATGGTTGCCCGAACGTTGCCGGGTAAGCAGTTCGAGGTCGGTCGCGAGTTGCGGGTGCGAGTCGCCGCGGCATTGCGCCGGGAGGGAATCAGTGAGACCACGTAGATCCACGGCGATCCTGATGGGATCATGGGTCGCCACGTTCGTGTTGTACCTGTTCGTCAAGCCCGATCAACCGATCGTGACATCGCCCGAAAAACTCAACACCGTTCCGGTAGTGATGAATACGGCTACGCCGGGTCATTGACCATGATGTAGCTGGTGGCTGCACGACGGTTGCTGGTTACACTGGCCAACCGTGATCGCTATGCGGAACGTGACCAAGTCGTATCTGACCTCGACGCGACCCGCGCTGGACAACATCACCGTCGATGTGGGCAAGGGTGAATTCGTCTTCATCATCGGCCCGTCCGGTTCGGGCAAGTCGACCTTCATGCGACTGCTGCTCAAGGAAGAGGCCCCGACCGCGGGCGAGATCCGGGTCGCCGACTTCCGGGTCGACCGGCTGCCCGGGCGGAAGGTGCCGAAGTTGCGTCAGCGCATGGGTTGCGTCTTCCAGGACTTCCGGTTGCTGCAGCAGAAGACCGTCGCCCAGAACGTGGCGTTCGCGCTGGAAGTGATCGGCAAGCGCCGCCAGTTCATCGACCGGACCGTGCCCGAGGTGCTCGATATGGTCGGGCTCGGCGGTAAGGCCGATCGGCTTCCGCACGAATTGTCCGGTGGTGAGCAGCAGCGTGTCGCGATCGCGCGGGCCTTCGTGAACCGTCCGCTGGTCCTGCTCGCCGATGAGCCGACCGGCAACCTCGATCCCGATACCAGCGGCGACATCATGCTGCTGCTGGAGCGGATCAACCGGATCGGCACCACCGTGGTGATGGCCACCCACGACAACCACATCGTCGACGCGATGCGTAAGCGAGTGGTGGAGTTGGATCGGGGCCGCCTGATCCGCGACGACGCGATCGGCGTCTACGGGGTGGGCCGGTAATGCGCGCTGGATTCCTGCTCAACGAGGTCCTCACCGGCCTGCGTCGCAATGTCACCATGACCATCGCGATGATCCTGACCACCGCGGTATCGCTGACCATGCTCGGCGGCGGTCTGCTCGCGCTGCGGATCGCGGATAAGACCCAGAACTACTTCATGGACCGGGTCGAGATCCGGCTCTACCTCACCGACCTGGTCTCGGCGAACGATCGGGACTGTTCGCAGAATCCGTGTCAGCAATTGATGTCGGATCTGAAGAAGACCGACGGTGTGGTCTCGGTCCAGTTCGTCAACAGCGACGAGGCGATGAAGGAAGCCACCGAGGTGACCTTCAAGGACCAGCCCGAAATGCTGGACATGATCAAGGACACCCGCCTGCCCGCGTCCTTGCGCGTGAAGATGACCGATGCCGATCAGTACCCGCGGATCTACCAGACGTTCAACGGTAAGGACGGGATCCAGAGCGTCCTCAACGACAAGGACACCGTGGACCGCTTGGTCGGGGTATTCGACGGCCTGCGGAATGCGGCATTCGCCTTGGCGGCATTGCAGGCATTGGCGGCTCTGCTGTTGATCGCGAATATGGTGCAGATCGCGGCGTTCAGCCGACGCGAGGAAGTCGGCATCATGCGGATGGTCGGTGCGACACGCTGGTACACGCAGCTGCCGTTCCTGTTGGAGGCGGTAGTCGCGGCCTTGGCCGGGTCGGTTCTGGCGGTTGTCGGGTTGTTCCTCGCGCAACCGTTGGTAGTGAACCGAGGCCTTGGCGCGCTGTTCAACAGCAACGTCTTCCCGCACCTCACAGGTGAGGACATCGCACTGGTGTCGCTCACCATCGCCCCCCTCGGCATCGTCTTCGCCGCCATCACCGCCTACGGCACCCTGCGCTACTACGTCCGGGACTGACTGCCGCAAAGCTAGTGACGGCCTCGCACACCGTGTACCTTGTGCGAGGCCGTCGGTCTGTGTGCGGCGACTCCGCCGCGCCGCGAGCGAAATCGGTTGTGCACATGTGCACAAGTCGGCCGGTCACTTGGGGTTCGGGTCGATGTAGGGGTTCGGTTGTCCGAGTGCGCTCGTAGGATGGGCCGCGTGGAATCCCCCGATGCTTTCGCGGCTGTATCGACCGACGGCACCCCGGTCGCCGAATCCGGTGCGGCACAAGAGGTTCTACGCCGGGTTTTCGGCTACGACAGCTTCCGTGGTGATCAGCGGGAGATCGTCGAGCATGTGGTCGGCGGCGGGGACGCGCTGGTGCTCATGCCGACCGGCGGCGGCAAATCGCTGTGCTATCAGGTGCCCGCACTGGTACGTCCGGGTGTCGGTGTGGTGGTGTCACCGCTGATCGCGTTGATGCAGGATCAGGTGGACGCGCTCAGCGCGCTCGGCGTGCGCGCCGGATTCCTGAACTCGACGCAATTCCCGGATGAGCGGCGCATGGTCGAGGCGCAGTTCGTCGCGGGGGAGTTGGACCTGCTGTATCTCGCACCCGAGCGGTTGCGCCTGGAGTCGACCGCCGCCCTACTGGATCGCGGCAAGGTGGCGCTGTTCGCCATCGACGAGGCGCACTGCGTATCGCAGTGGGGCCACGACTTCCGACCCGACTATCTGTCCCTGTCGATGCTGCACCAACGCTGGCCGGACGTGCCGCGCATCGCGCTCACCGCGACCGCGACGGCGAAGACCCGCGACGAGATCATCGAGCGCCTCGACCTCGGCTCGGCCCGCCGTTTCGTCGCCAGCTTCGACCGGCCCAATATCCAGTACCGGATCGAACCCAAGAACCGGCCGGATCGGCAGCTGCTGGACTTCATCAAGACCGAACACGCCGGAGACGCTGGCATCGTCTACTGCCTGTCGCGCAATTCCGTCGAGAAGACCGCGGCCTTCCTCACCGAGAACGGCGTCGCGGCGGTTCCGTATCACGCGGGCCTTGATTCGCGTACCCGCACCGCCAACCAGGCGCGGTTCCTGCGCGAGGACGGCCTCGTCGTGGTCGCGACTATCGCCTTCGGCATGGGCATCGATAAGCCCGATGTGCGCTTCGTCGCCCATCTCGATCTGCCCAAGTCCGTAGAGGGCTACTACCAGGAGACCGGGCGGGCGGGCCGCGACGGGTTGCCGTCGACCGCGTGGATGGTCTACGGACTCGCCGATGTGGTGCAGCAGCGCAAGATGATCGACTCCTCCGACGGCGATGCCACCCACCGCAGGCAACTGCAACTGCATCTGGACGCCATGCTCGCGCTGTGTGAAACGGTGTCCTGCAGGCGAACTCAGCTACTGGCTTACTTCGGACAGACGGGACAGTCGTGCGGCAATTGCGACACCTGCCTGACCGCGCCGGAAACCTGGGACGGTACGGTGCCCGCCCAGAAGGTGCTCTCGACGGTGCTGCGGCTGAAACGTGAACGCGGACAGAGCTTCGGGGCGGGCCATATCGTCGATATCCTGCTCGGCAAATCGAATCCCAAGGTGTTGCAGCATGATCACCACGAGCTGAAGGTCTTCGGCATCGGCACCGACCTGCGCGATGTCGAATGGCGCGGTGTCATAAGGCAATTGCTCGCACAGGGACTGCTCGCCGTGCACGGCGACTACGGCGTGCTCATCCTCACCGAGGCCAGCAACGAGGTGCTGTTCGGCGGCCGGGAAGTACTGTTGCGCCGCGAACCGGAGCGTGCGGTCAAACCGGCCAGGACACCCAAGGCGGCCAAGGGCAAGTCCCCGGCTGCCGATCTGGCCGCCCCGGACGTGCCGGTCTTCGAGAAGCTGCGTGAATGGCGGGCCGCGACGGCCAAGGAGCAGGGCGTACCCGCCTACGTCGTCTTCCACGACGCGACGCTGCGGGAGATCGCCGCACGCAAGCCCGCGAGCCTGGCCGAACTCGGGACGGTCGGCGGTGTCGGTGAGAACAAACTGGCCAAGTACGGCGAAGGAGTACTCGCCGTACTTGCCGCGGAAGTGAGCAACGCGTGATCGGGCGGCGCGGGTTCCTGGCTGGCGCGGCCACTGCCGCGGCGGGTGCGTCGCTGGTCGGTCTTTCGCCCGCCGATGCGGTTCCGGTCGCGAGTGGCGTCATCAAATTCGACTTCCCGACCGACCGCAATGTGCGGGTGCTCGTCACCGGCGATGCGGGCACCGGCACCCGCGCCCAATGGGCGGTCGCCGATGCCATGCGGAATTACCATCGCCGCCAACCGTTTTCGCTCGCCCTCGGCCTCGGTGACAACATCTACGAGAGCGGTCCGAACGGCGCCGCCGATATCCAGTTCGCGGAAAAATTCGAAGACCCCAATGCGGGACTGGATTTCCCGTGGCTCATGGTGCTCGGCAATCACGACAACAGTTCGGTCCTCGGCGGCGACGGCGGCTGGCTGCTACGCGGCAACAGCGAGGTCGAATATCACGCGAATTCGCCGCGCTGGTGGATGCCGAGCCGGTACTACTCGGTGCGGATACCCGAGCAGCAGCCGGTGGTCGAATTCTTTGTGCTGGATGTCAATCCGCTCGCCGCCTACATCCCGCCGATCTTCGATCCGTACTGGGCGGTCGACGGTCAATTCATGAACGAGCAGCGCGCCTGGCTCGACCGCGCCATCGCCGAATCACCCGCGCAATGGAAGATCGCCTGCACCCACCAGCCCTACTTGAACAACGGTCCGCACGGTGACGCGGGTCGCTACGAGGGGCTGTCCGTGGCACCGCTCAACGGTATCCACGCCAAGCAGTTCTTCGAAGACCATGTGGTCGGCAAATGCCACTACATCCTCTCCGGACACGATCATTCGCTGCAGGTGCTCGAGCCGAACACGGCATCGAAGGGCACCCGCCAACTCGTCTCCGGCGCGGCCGCCAAAACCGTAGCGGCGGAACCGAAGTTGAATCCCGGCGGCTCCGGCAACGCCGCTCTCTTCGAGAACTATCACGAGCTCGGCTTCATGGTCATGGAGCTCACCGCGAGCACCGTCGACCTCACGGTGGTCACCGTCGATCTCGTAAGCGGAGGTGCCAGTTCGGCGTTCGCGCGCCGATTTGCCTGAATCGCAATGAAATTGTCCGGCGTCGAACCGGTTCGGCGGCTAGCGTGCACGCTATGGCATCCGGTGATGGCCCCACCGACGACGGGCCCGACCTGGGCGGCTCGCCGTCCACGGACCCTGGCGATCCGCCGCCGTATCGGCGCGGCACCCACGACCCCGTGGTGGAATCCGTGTGGCTGCGCCACCGCCCGCCGCTACCGCCGCGCCCGCGCGGCCTGCCACGCATGACCACGGTCTTGCTGGTCGCGGCCTTCATCGGGGTACTCCTGCTGTATCTCGCGGTCCGTCCGGGTGGCTAGCGCAACAGGCGCGGAATAATCCGGTTGCCGAGTCCCTTAAAGTTGACCGTTATGAAGGAGACGGGGCGCAAGGTCATCGCGACCAACCGCCGGGCGCGGCACAACTACACGATCCTGGACACCTACGAGGCCGGGATCGCGCTGGTCGGTACCGAGGTCAAGAGTCTGCGCGAGGGGAAGGCCTCGCTGGTGGACGCCTTCGCGACCGTCGACAACGGCGAGGTGTGGCTGCGAGGTCTGCACATTCCCGAGTTCAGCCACGGCACCTGGACCAACCATTCGCCGCGCCGGGTGCGCAAGCTATTGCTGCACAAGCGCGAGATCGAGCGGCTGGTCGGCAAATCGCGCGAGGGCAACCAGACTTTGGTGCCGCTGTCGATGTACTTCTCCGACGGCAAGGTCAAGGTCGAGCTCGCGCTCGCCAAGGGTAAGCAGGACTACGACAAGCGACAGGATCTGGCCAAGCGCACCGCTGAGCGCGAGGTCACCAGGGAACTGGGGCGGCGGATCAAAGGTATGCGTTGACCGCTGTTCTGTTGGCGCTGGTGGCCGCGGTCGGCTACGGCGTCAGTGATTTCTTCGGTGGGGTGGCGTCGCGGCGGGTGACTGCCCTGCGCGTCGTGGTCGTCTCCTATCCGATATCGACGCTGTTCGTCCTCGCGCTGCTACCACTGGTCGGTGGCACCCCGGACACCGCATCAATGCTGTGGGGACTGGCGGCCGGTGTGGCGAGCGGGTTCGCGGTGTGGTGGTTCTATGCCGCGCTGGCCAGCGGCCCGATGGCGGTGGTGTCACCGCTGACGGCCCTGTTGGTCGCGGGTATTCCGGTGCTGGTCGGTCTGCTGATCGGCGAGCGCCCCGGCACACTCGCAATCGCTGGCATCGTGTTCGCGCTCGGCGCGGTGTACCTGGTGAGCCGGGAGTCGCCCGATGACGTCACCGAGGAGATCACCGGCGGCCGCGAGTTGCGCTTCACCAGGAAGGTGGCGCTGCTCACCATCGGCTCGGGCGCGGCCTTCGGACTCGCCTTCGTCTTCCTGCACGAAACCCACGCGAGCGCCGGGGTCTGGCCGCTGCTGGCCCAACGCGGTGCGGCAAGTCCGATGGTCTGGCTGATCGCGCTATCAGCGGGGGAGTTCCGGCCGCTGCGCGGTGAACCACTGCGGTTGGCGGTATATATCGCGGTGCTGGATACCATCGCGAATGCCGCATTGCTGTACGCCTTCCACGGTTCGATGCTCTCGCTGGTCAGCGTGATCGGATCGCTGTACCCGGCCGCG
Source organism: Nocardia sp. CA-135398 (assembly GCF_050955845.1). NCBI lineage: Bacteria > Bacillati > Actinomycetota > Actinomycetes > Mycobacteriales > Nocardiaceae > Nocardia > Nocardia sp. CA-135398. Next base: position 1,970,166 of record NZ_CP192084.1, read on the forward strand.
ACCGTGCTACTGGCGATGGTGCTGCTCGGCGAGCGGGTCGGGCGACAGCAGCAGGCCGGGATGGTGTTGGCGCTCGCTTCGGTCGGGTTGATCGCGGCGGCCTGATCACCATCCGTCCACTCGTCGAAGCGCGCCCTGACCAAGATCAAGACGGGGCCGATGCCGCTTCCGTTGATCTTGCCCAACTCGGGTAACAGGGCTGGGTGCAGCCCTCGGTGCGACGCCGTCTGTGCAGGTCGGCCGCGTGATTCGCGCCGCATGGATAATGGAATGAATACGGCATGACCGAGTGTTAAAGTAACTAGCCCGACAAGGTGTCGGGACGTACGGGGCTGAACGGTTTCGACTGCGTACGTAGATTTAGGGGAAGCGTGTCGGTGCAGGCAAGAGACCACCGTAAGCGTCGTTGCAACCAATTAAGCGCCGATTCCAATCAGCGCGAGTACGCCCTCGCTGCCTAAGTAGCAGGTCGTCTCTGTCAGTCCGGGTTCGTCCCTCGACCCGGGTACTGGCATCAGCTAGAGGGAATTACCGTCCGGCTCGGTCGCGGAGTCGGACGGGACATCGAACAGCGACTGGGATCGTCATCCGAGCTTGTTCGCGAGACCCGGAGATCCAAGTAGAGACCTAGCGAACTGCACACGGAGAAGCCCTGAAGACGCGGCGGAGGACCCGGGTTCGATTCCCGGCAGCTCCACTCGAAAGGCCCGGTCCACACGGACCGGGCCTTCGTCGTTTCGGATCTATATGCAGACACCGCCGAGGTCTACGGCGGTGACGGTGGTGTATCCGGCTGCTGGTTGGTAGTCGGGGAAGCCGTCGTAGTAGACGGCGCTGACGATGTGCTGGCCCGCGATATCCGGGATCCAGAGGATGCTTGCGGTGCCGTTGGAGACCGGTACGGTTCCGACGATATTGCCGCCGAGGCCGGGTAGGCGGCTGGTGAATTCGACGACACCGCTTTGTATCGGGGTGCCATCGGGGCGTTGCACCCTCGCCTGCGCTGTCTGTCCACAGCCGACCGCCGCGACGCTGGTCGCACCGAGTGCCGGTCCGGTCATCGCCACCGACAGGGTGGGGGCGATCGCCGCGTTCGCTTGGGGTGCCAAGGTTGTCGGTACTGTCAGACACGCCGCCGCCAGCGCCACACCGGCCGCGCCGCGCGAGAGTCCGCCCATCATGCCCGCCTTTCGCTGTGCCGACCGAGCCCCCATGGCCCGGCGTAGGTGGTCGCACCGTACCTGAGACGCGGATCACATCAGCGCAGGCCGCGCCGAGAATTTCGGAAGGTCGGAGCATCGTCGCGGGTGCGGACCGTCGGGGTGGAACTCGTTGCCGTTGCCAGCAGAGGTGGCGATGAGCAGCGCTCGGCATTCCCGCCCGAAACCGCAGCACGCGGAGTTAATGTTGCACCGCGCTACATAGCCACGTTCCAGCAAACCTCGAACGGAGCGTTATGGGACACAGGACAGGTATCGCCGCGTGTGTTGCAGCCGGTCTGTTGCTCGTCACGGGCTGCGGGACGTCGACGGACTCCACCGAAACTTCCACGCAATCGACCACCCGTGGAGCCGAGCCCGCGTATGCCGCCGCTATCCGGCCGGTGATAACCACGCTGATGAAGGACAATGTCATTCCGGGCGCGGTCGTGGTCGTCAAATCCCCGAAGCAAGGCAATTGGGCCGCGGCATTCGGTACCCGAGGCATCGATACGAGCGAGCCGATGACGGTCGACGACTACTTTCGGATCGGTAGCAACACCAAGACGATGACGTCGACGGTGATCCTGCAGTTGGCGCAGGATGGCAAGCTCTCGCTCGACGACCCCATCGACAAGTATTGGCCGGGCGTGCCGAACGGTGATCGGATCACGATCGCTCAGCTGAACGAAATGCGAAGCGGGCTATACAGTTACACCTTCGACCCGCAGTTCAATGCCGCACTCGACAACGAGCCGCAGAAGGTGTGGACACCGGAGGAATTGCTGGCCATCGCGTTCGCGCACCCGGTGAACTTTCAGCCAGGGGAAAAGTTCGAGTACAGCAATACCAACTTCATCCTGCTCGGCCTGGTCATCGAGAAACTTACGAATATGACGGCCGCCCAGAGTTTGCAGAAGCGCATCTTCGAACCGTTGGGCCTCGCGGACACATCACTGCCTGCGCCCGCGGACTCCTCGATTCCGGATCCGCATCCCCAGGGCTATGCCTTCGGCACCAACGTTTCCACCATCGACACATTCGCACTTCCTCCCGCGCAACAAGCCGAGGCCGTCGCGGGCACCCTGAAACCGAGCAACCAAACAGATATCAACGTGTCTTGGGCGTGGACCGCCGGTGGTGCGATCTCGACGGCCGACGATATGGCGACGTATGTGCAGGCGCTCGTCGGCGGTCGCCTGCTCGACGCGAAGATGCAGAAGACTCGGTTGGACAGCATTCAGCCGATCGATCCGGCTAACCCCGACCAAGCCGGATACGGTCTCGGCATCGTGCGATTCGGTACGCACCTCATCGGACACGACGGTCAGCTGCCGGGATTCATGACCTTCATGGGCTACGACCCGCAATCGGATCTCACGATCGTGATCGCCACCAACCTCGCGACGGTTCCGTCGGGTGAGGGGTCGGCCCTGGTGCTGCTCAAAGGCATGCTGCCGACCTTCTACGGTGCCGATGCCCTGCCTGGCAAAGCGACTACGAGCCCGACGAGCGGTTCCGCCGAACCAACGACGACCGGTCGATGACAGCGCGAGGTGATGTCGGATGGATGAGACCGCCGTACTCATCGCGGGTGCCGGGCCGATCGGACTGACCACCGCGATCGAGTTGCGTCGCAGGGGAATTGCCTGCCGGATCATCGACCCACTGCTGGAACCGCCCCGGTACGCGAAAGCCGTTGGTATTCAACCTCGCACGCTCGAAGTGTTCGAGGGGATGGGCGTCCTGCGGCAGATGCTGGACGCGGCGATCCAGCTGCGCGGCCAGATCCTCTACGTCAACGGTGCTGAGGTCGCCCGGATGGAGCTGGCGCTGCCGCCGGACATACCGTTCGAATTCATCGGGCTACCTCAGTACGAGACGGAGCGGATCTTGCGGGACCGCCTCACCGCGCTGGGTACCACGATCGAACGCGGCACGCGACTCACGACATTCGAGCAAGGTGACGAAGACGTCCGGGCGGTGTTGTCGCGCGCCGACGCCGATGAGACGGTGCGGGCGCGCTATCTGGTCGGCTGCGACGGTGCGCACAGCACGGTCCGTAAGACGCTCGGCCTGACGTTCGAGGGTGCCGCGTTCGACGAGCAGTACATGCTCGGTGATGTCGAACTCGACTGGTCGTTGCCCCGTGGGTACAGCATCCGTTCGATGCACCAGACCGACGGCGTCACCGACGGTGTGCTGGTGTGTATCCCGTTGCCCGGCAGGTCCCGGTACCGTATCTCGATGCTCGTCCCGGACGAACTCGCGAGCGCGTCGGTCGGCGGCGACAATATCGCGCACGGCTTCGAATCCGGCCGCAAGCCCGAACTGTCGCAGCTGCAGGCGGTGCTGGACCGGCTCGGTCCCGAGCCGACCGAAGCGTCCGAACTTCGTTGGTCGTCGGTATTCCGGATCAGCCACCGCATTGTCGATTCCTACAGTCGCGGAAGGGTTTTCGTCGCGGGCGATGCCGCGCACATTCATCCGCCGACCGGCGCACAGGGCATGAACACCGGTATCCAGGATGCGCACAACCTCGCGTGGAAGCTCGCGCTCGCCGTCGAAGGCGATGCGGCCACGGATCTGCTGGCCAGCTACGACGCCGAACGCAGGCCCGTCGGCGAGGAGGTGGTGGGTCGGACGGTCCGCAGCGCCCGCGAAGGCATCGGCGCGGATTCGACCGATCCGGATTATGTGCTGCAACGCGAAGCGCAGTTGTTGATCGACTACGGCGACAGTCCGATCGTGGCCGAGAGCATCGATGAGCCGCTGCCGCGGTCGGGTAGCCGGGCACCCGATGCCGCCGGTCTCACCCGCGATGCCGTCGCCTTCGATATTCGACTGTTCGCGTTGCTCGGCCGGGTCGAGCACACGATCCTGATCTACGCGGACGAAACCAGCACCGCGACCGACCTTCGCGAGTTGGAGCAACTGGCCGATGCCGCGAAGGTCGCGGCGCATGGTCATCTCGATGCGTATCTCATCGCCGCCCCGCGAGCCGATGTCGCCGAGACGATCCTGCCGCTCATCCGCGATACCGCGGGAAAATTCGCGCAGAGCTATAGCGCGCGACAGGGCTCGGTATTTGTCGTCCGGCCGGACGGCTATCTCGGATTCGCACGGCGTCCTGCGAGCAGTGCCGACGTCACCGACTACCTGAAATCGACGTTCCGCAGGTGAGTCTCAGATGGCCGGCGGCCGGTCCGGTACGAGAAGTTTGCCCAGTTCGGTGCCGATGGGAATAGCGTTGTCCACGTTGGCATCGGCCTTCGGTCCGAGCGTGCAGTACAGGACGATCATGGTCTTGGTAACCGTGTCGTAGAAGACCACACCGTTGTACCCGCCGAATGCCGGATTCATGAATATCCAGTCGTCGACATGGGCGGTGCCGTAGGCGAAGAACTTTTCTTCGGTGAGTGGGCCGAGGCCTGCTGTCGAGGGCGCCATCATCTCCTTGAATGTTTCGGTGGGCAGCAGTTTCCCCTCGGCGAGGGCGCGCACCCAGAGCGCGACGTCGGCAACCGTGCTGTTCATATTGCCGCTGTGCAGGAAGGCCGTGGGATTCCAGAATGTGGAGTCCTCGAAGACGCCACGCTCATTGGTGTAGCCGTGCAGGCTCGGCTCGATCATCTGCGGGGTCAGCATCACTCGGCTCTGCTTCATGCCGAGCGGGTCTATGATGCGCTGCTGAATCAGCTCGCCGAGCGGCTTGCCGGTGGCCTTCTCCAGCACCCCGCCGAGTACCACCAAATCACTGTGGGCGTAGGCAAAGCTGGAGCCCGGCGGGAAAAGCGGTGGGCGCGCATTGGCAAGGTCGAGCAGTTCCTGGCTGGTGAAACCCTTGATCGGATTCGCGTAGAAGGCCTTCAGGAACTCGGGATCGGTCACGTAGTCCGAGATGCCGGAGGTGCCATTGGCGAGCATCCGCGGCGTGATCTGGTCGGCACGTGGAAAATCCGGTAGCCACTTGGTAATCGGTTCGTCGAGCCGGGCAACGCCTTCCTTGTTCAGCTGGAGCAGCACCGTGGAGAGCATGGGCTCCATCGGCTGACCCACCCGCAGCCGCATATCGGGTGTCGCCGGAACTCCGAGCGGGGAGCCGCCGAGAGCACCGAGGGCGAGCTGTTCATCGCCGCGCCATACGCCGAATACGGCAGCGCTGAGGTCGAGTTCGGTCATTTTGCCGCGGACGATGTCCACGATTCGCCCGGCTGCGGGGCTATCTGTTCGCGGGACAGTCGAATCCGGCGCTCCGCGGTTGGGATTCGAGCCGCAGGCGACGGCAGCGACCGCGATCATGACGGTGAACGCGACCGAAACCGCGCTGTGGATCCACTGGCGACTCGCAACACACATATCTGGGTGATCCCTTCATATGCATGAATCAGCTGGAAACCGCGTGAGCTGAATTTACGCGCCGACGATCAGGTCCGGAAGATAATGCGACGTAGCGGGCACACGAGGAGGAAGCCGTGCGGTACCAGACGGGCTTGCGGGGCGAGGCGATATTGCGAGTCGCCATCGAGTTCACCGATACCGCCCGCCGGTTGCTCGACATCACGTGGTCGGCCGCCAACGCATCGGCGGCCCGGAAGAAGTTCGAGTACGCGCGGATCTTCCTGGTGCCGCTGGGTGGTGATCCGCAGCGGATATATCTGGATCTCGTGGACCGGCGGCCGTCGGCATCGGTGCAACTGCCAGCCGAATTGGCCGACGGCGAGTACGCCATCGAAGTTGATGCCTACGGCAGTGCGAGCTGGGGTGATGGGCGGCTCGACGCACGCGGGCGCAGTGCCTCGTTCACGATCGCCCTGGGCGACGCAGGCTGAGAGGGCTGTGGGATGCAAGCTCTTTGGTGCATATTCGGTGTTCTCTTCCCACCTCCATCGGCGTAGCCTCGAATCTGTGCTGCGCCGCCAGCGAATGCACCAGATCGATCAGATTGCCTACGGTTATGAGACTGTGCACCTGATCATTTCGCGGTGGGCTGGCCGATGAATCGCGGTGGAGTTGCGGCAGTACTGGCTCGAGAGGGGCCAGCTCCGCCTCGCTGACCACCTCGCTCCTCGATGCGAAACCACCTATCCAACAGATCGATCGACTCAGCGCCGAGTTCGTCGATCAGCGACGACTTGGGCTCTGCCAGGCCGATCGCGTCCGCGACGGACGTGATGGCCACGGCTGCAAGATTCTTCGGCTCTCACGCCAAGACTCTGGCCCGGGCACCTGTGCGTGGATCCCGGAACAACCTGGTTGCCGGGCATGGCAAGACCGCGCCGCGAACTCGCGGGCGACATCGTGGTCGGCGCGGTAGTAGTCGATACATCAGATTGGTTGTGAATCAATGCAATTCGTCGGATCGAACCGTTACCATGGGGATATGACCGCGACGCGGCTGAGCAATGGGACGTGGTCGATTCTGCGGGTCGCCTGCGCGGGTGTCGGCATGAATTCCGCAGAGGCCCAACTACTTCGAGTGACCGGCGAGATCGACTACCGGTTGCCGGGCGGTGTGATTGCGCGGATCGGTGCGCCCGGACAGCAGGGCGCCGCCAAGCGTGCGGTCGATGTCGCGCGCTGGTTGGCGGCCGCCGAAATACCTGCGGCGCAGCCGGTTTCCGATATTCCGCAGCCGGTGGTGGTGGACGGCCGCGCGGTGACCTTCTGGCATGAGCTGCCGCGGCACCGCGCGGGCACACCGGCCGAGGTGGCCGCAGCGCTGACGAGATTGCATCGGCTGGCGCCGCCGACCGAGATGGAAATCGGACAGGTGGCGCCCTTCGTCGGACTCGATGAACGCATCGATGCCGCGCACACCATGACCGCCGACGACAGATCCTGGATGCGTAGGCATTTGGCGGAACTGCGTGGTCGCTGGGCCGCGCTGCCGACCGGACGGCCGTGGTGTGTCATCCATGGCGCCGCGTGGAGCGGCAATGTGGTTGTCGCCGAGGACGAGAGCGTGATCCTGCTCGATACCGGGCTTGTGTCGTTCGGGCCGCCGGAATGGGATCTGGTGCATGCGGCGATCGAATGCGCGTCATTCGGCTGGATCACCGATGCGCAATACGCCGAGTACTGCCGGGCGTACGGCAGTGACGTGCTGCGCTGGGACGGCTTCTACCTGCTGCGTGATATCCGGGAGTTCCGGATGGCCACCATGGCCGCGCAGGCGGCGGCCGCGAATTCGGAGTACCAGGCGCAGGCGGATCTTCGCCTGGCCTGTGTGCGTGGCGATATCGGCCCGCGGGTGTGGGACGGGTGGACGGCGCTGTCATAACGCGCTCGCGACGCCCAGCGGCGAACGTCCGAAAGGACGTCCGCCGCATCGGGTTCAGCCCTGCTGGGTCGGCACGACGATGAGCTCGGCCACATTGACCCGCGGTGGCGCGGCGACGGCGTAGGCGATCGCATCGGCGATATCGTCCGAACGCAGGACTTCGAGTGCGCTGCGCCACTGGGTGAGCCCGGCGCGCTGTTCTTCATCGCGCATACCCGCGCCGAGTTCGGTTTCGACGAAACCGGGTTCGATATTCTTCACCCGGACACCGCGCGGGCCGAATTCCGCGCGCAGATTGCGGGTGAGATGGGCAACCGCGGCCTTCGTCGCGGTGTAGACACCGTAGTTCGGGAAGACGGTGTGCCCGCCGATCGAGCCGACATGCACCAGATCCGCGCGGCGGCCGTCGCGTGCCGCGGCGAGCAGGTCATCGATGAACGCCCTTCCGGTGTAGAGCAGTCCGTTGATATTGGTGCCAACCATCTGATCCCATTCGTCGGTGTCCGCCGCTTCGAACGGTGCGGCGAGCATGACGCCCGCATTCGCGACCACCAGGTCGACGGGTCCGAATGCCGCGTGCACTGTCGCGGCGGCGTCGCGCACGGATTGTTGGTCGACCACATCGGTGACCACCGCGAGGGTCGGGCCGCCGATCTCGGTGGCCAGTTCTTCGATTCGATCCTTGCGGCGGCCGAGTAGGGCGACCCGTGCGCCGTTGTGTGCGAGCTGTCGGGCGGTGGCGGCTCCGATACCACTGGATGCGCCGGTGACTACCGCGGTGCGGCCTTCGAGGTTGTTGTTTGTCATGAGCACTACGTTCGTATCCGCCGCGCTCACCCGCCAGGCTGCGGACTTCCTGGTAGTCGCAGGGCCACCCAGGTCCGAGCAGGTTGTCCTACCCTCGGTTGTATGGACTCCGAGAACCGATTGGGCGTTTTCCTGCGCGCCCGCCGCGAACTGGCGCGTCCGGAGGAGTTCGGGATTCCGGGTGGCGGCCAGCGGCGGGTGGCGGGGCTGCGTCGCGAGGAAGTCGCCATGCTCGCGGGCATGAGCGCGGACTACTACGTGCGGCTGGAGCAGGGGCGGGATAAGCATCCGTCCGAGCAGGTGGTCGAGGCATTGGCCCGGGTATTCGCGTTGGACGAGGAGGGGGTCGCACACCTGCGCGAGTTGGCGCGGCCGACCGTTCGGCGCAGGCGGGCGACGCGACGGCCCGAGCGGGTCGCGCCCGGGCTGCTGCGCCTGATGGATTCCTGGCCGAATACGCCCGCATTGGTTCTCGGCCGACATATGGATGTGCTGGCCGCGAACCCACTGGCCACCGCCGTCAATTCCTGTTCGGCCACGGGTGTCAATATGGTGCGGGCGATCTTTCTCGACCCGCAGGCGCGCGTATGTTATGCGGACTGGCCAACCATTGCCGCCGATACCGTCGCCAGTCTGCGTGCCACCGCGGGCACCGACCTCGACGATCCGCGCCTGACCGAGCTGGTCGGCGAATTGACGCTGAAGAGCGAGGATTTCCGGCGACTGTGGGCCCGTCATGACGTGCGCGCGAAAACGGCAGGCGTCAAACATTTTCGCAATCCGCTGGTCGGCGACCTCACGCTGTCCTACGAAACCTTCGCCGTCAATGGCGCTCCCGGCCAGATACTCATCGCCTATCACGCCGAGCAGGGTTCGGCTGATGAGCGCGCACTCGCACTGTTGGGCATGATCGTCGCGGGTGAGGTGCCCGAATCCGCTTCTGTACCAGCAGATTCCGATAACTGAAACGCTCGCCGAGCGGTAGCGGTGCCGGTGCATCGGTCACCGCATGCGTTCATATCGACTGTGACAGTAGGAATTCGATTGCGGCCGTGGGTCGCAGGCCCGCTGTGCTCTCGAAGGCAGTGGTGAAGGCGTCAGCACCGAGTGCTTCGCGGGCTCGGTCCGCCGGTGCCACGAGATTGTCATAACCACGCCGGTCCTCGGTGCCGATCGTGTGAGCACTGCGGAAGAAGGCCGCCAGTGCATCGGCCTGCCGACCCGCCGCATACAGCGCACGGATCAGTAGGCCCTGGATGCGCTCGGTCAGCGGATGCGCCTCGGCCAGCACGCGCACCTCGTCGAGGACATCATTGCCCGCGGCGACCTCCAGCCCGAGCCGGTGTTCGGCCGCGCCGAGCCGCAACTCGTCCAATCGCACTGCCGCGTCGGCCGCGAACCGCAGCTCCGACAATTCGGTCAACGCCGGACCCCGCCACAGGGCCTCGGCCTCGCGCAATGCGACCAGATCATCCGATCCCCGACCGACCGCGGCCAGGCGTTCGAACCGGACGACATCCACCTCGACGGGATCGATGACCAGCCGATAGCCCGCCGCGAGTCCCTCGACCCGCGCGCTGCCGACCGCGCGCCGGACCCGAGACACCAAGGCCTGCAACGCATTCGCACTGTTGTCCGGCGGGCGTCCGAGGTCGCGTCGGCGAGCGCATCGACGGGCACGACCCGGCCGGGTTCCATGGCGAGCCGCGCGCACCCTGACCCCGGCGATCCGCAGCGGTCGGTCCTCGTCATCGCGGACCTCGAAGGGGCCGAGCAGCAGTACACGCACGGCAGTAAGCCTGCCGTATCAGGTAGGGGAGTCGTAGTTCTGGTGGATCGGCTAACGACTGTGCGGCAGGATGCCGAGTGTCACAATCAGTCCGGCCGCGATGCATCCGGCGGCGGCCGCGCTGGTCGGGAAGGAACGGGTGATGGTGGCGATGCCGGCCACGAAAATCAGGCAGGTTGCCGAGGCCAGCAGCGCAGTTCCGCGATCGACACCGACGGACCGGTGAAATCGCTTGTGCGTCACTGTCATGTTCACTAGGTACCCGATCGCCGAGTTATGAAACTGTTATCGACCGCGACAGGCCGAATCATTCCGTGACAACTGCCGTCTCGGGCGCACCTCGAGTGGTAGGACTGGCAGATGGGCAATGACGAGACGGACGCGGACCTGATCGAACTCGCCACCAAGATCTTCGATCTAGCTCGGCACGGCGATGCCGAGCGACTCACGGCGTACCTCGATGCCGGTGTCCCGGTGAACCTCACCAACGACCACGGCGACACGCTGCTCATGCTGGCCGCCTATCACGGTCATCAGGACGTGGTGCAGGTGCTGCTCGCGCGGGAGGCCGATCCGAATCGCGCCAATGACAAGGGCCAGACACCGCTGGCCGGTGCCGTCTTCAAGGGCGAGACCGAGATCCTGCGCGCCCTGCTCGCCGCCGGTGCGGATCCGGATGCCGGGACACCGTCCGCGCGGGCCGCGGCCGCCATGTTCGGCAAGAACGATCTGCTGAGCTTGTTCGGAGCGTGACCGTTCGCCATGCGCAACAATGCCGATTCGGCTGCGTTCGTGCGGGTCGGTATAGTCGCCGCGGATGAGTAGTGTCACCACCCCAGATAGGTCCGAGCCCGTGAACCGACGATTCGGGCGCGCGGTGTGGCTGGTGCCGGTGCTGCTCGTCGCGTTCGCCACCTGGTGCCTGCTGGCGCCGCTGTGGCCCTTCCACCGGATCACCGGTGGATTCATCGACCTACAGGTGTACCGGCTCGGTATCGAGGCGCTGCGCGACGGCGCGGATATGTACGGGCAGCTGCCGCAGACCACCATCGGCATCGGTCTGCCGTTCATCTATCCACCGTTCGCCGCGCTGGTGCTGAGCCCGTTCGCGTTGCTGCCATGGGACGCCGCGGCCTTCGCCTTCTTCATCTCCTCGACGCTCGCGCTGGCCGTCACGCTGTATCTGGTCGCGCGGCGGCGCTGGCCCGAGCGTGGCGCGTTGGGGCTCGCGCTGCTCGCCACCGCTTGCGCGACCCCGCTGGCCATGCTGTTGGAGCCGGTCCGCTCGACGTTGGACTTCGGCCAGGTGAATCTGCTGCTGATGGTGCTGGTCGCCGCGGACGCGCTCGCCGTGAAGCCGAAGTGGCGGCGCGGCATGCTGGTCGGCGTCGCCGCCGCGATCAAGCTGACACCGGCCGCGTTCGTGCTCTACTTCCTGGTGCGCCGGGACTATCGCGCCGCGGTCACGGCCGCTATCACCGGTGCGGTGGCGACGGCGTTCAGCTTCGCGATCCTGCCCAAGGAATCGGTCAACTACTGGTTCGGCGGACTCGGCAATGTCTCCGGACTCAGCGGCTCCTCCTTCCATACCAACCAGTCGATCCAGGCCGTGCTGGCCCGCTTCGGTGTGGAGAAGCCGCTGTTCACCGTGCTGTGGCTACTGCTGAGCGCGGCGCTGCTGGTGCTGGTGGTCCCGGCCATGCGCCAGGCCGCCGAGGTACCCGCGCTCGCACTGTCGATCAACGCCGTCTTCACGCTGCTGGTATCGCCGATCTCCTGGTCGCACCACTGGGTGATGATCGCGCCCGCGCTGTTCGCGATGATCTGTTATGCGACCACGCTGCCGCGCGGTCGGGCGATCGGTTGGTATGTGGCGATCGTCCTCACCGCCGCGGCGTTCGTCTACGGGCCGCAGAACTGGCTGCCCGGCGATAATCGCCGCGAATTGGCTTGGACGCCTTGGCAACACCTGTGGGGAAACACCTACGTGTGGTTGAGCGTATTGCTGGTGGTCGCGTACCTCGTGGCCAGCAGGCGGGCCAAGTCGCAAGTGGGCGAAGGCGATTGCGCGCCGAAGGACATCGATCTAGTCGATCTGGCAGGTCCGCGCCCGGCAGCCTGACCGTTTCTGGAATGCTGGGCTTTTGGACGGAGGTGTCGCGTGGTCGCGATCGATATCGAACGGAATCCGAAGTCGGCGTGGCCGCTGACGCCACTGCGTGCGGTGCACGCGCGCGGGCTCGGCGGGGTGCCGCCGACGGCATTGGTGCTGATCGGGATCGTCAGCGTGCAGGTCGGCGCGGCGCTGGCCAAACAGCTGTTCACTGCCACCGGAGCCGCGGGTGCGGTCACACTGCGACTGTTCTTCGCCGGGGTGGTGCTGTTGGTCGTCTGGCGGTCCTCGCTGCGGATAGAGCGGCGGGCGCTACCGGTGGTGCTCGGCTACGGCATCGTGCTCGCCGCCATGAATCTGTGCTTCTATCAGGCCATCGACCGGATTCCGCTCGGCATGGCGGTCACCCTTGAATTCCTGGGGCCGCTCACCGTCGCGCTGGCGGGCTCGCGGCGATGGACCGATCCGGTGTGGGCGGTGCTCGCCGGTGGCGGTGTGCTGCTGCTGACCAAGTCGGGCGGCGATGTCGGCTGGGCGGGAGTGCTGTTCGCGCTGGCCGCGGGAGCCCTGTGGGCGAGCTACATTTTGCTGAGCGCCGCACTCGGTGACCGGACCAGCGGCGGCGGGGGATTGGCCATCGCGATGGCCTTCGGCGGTGTGCTCATGGTCCCGGTCGGCATTGTCGACGCGGGCCCCACGCTGTTCCAGCCCTCGGTTCTCGCCGCCGGTTTCGCGGTCGCGATGCTGTCGTCGGTGCTGCCGTATTCGGTGGAACTCGAAGCGCTGCGGCGCATTCAACCGCGCGTCTTCGGCGTGTTGATGAGCCTGGAACCGGCGGCGGCCGCACTCGCCGGACTGATCGTCCTCGGCCAGATCATGCATGCGGCGCAATGGGCGGGGGTCATCTGTGTGGTGGCGGCCTCCATCGGCGCAACCCGCACAGCGCGGCGGAAATAGTCAGCAGCCGGCACTTCCCGGCGCGAAGACCGGGATTTCGCACCACCACGGCTTGATCACCGGAGGTGTCGCCGGTGCGCCCGCGACGATCCAGTCGCCCTGTACGGAAACCTCACGGCGCGACAGCGGTTCGTTGGCCGGGCCGGTGGCGACGGAGCCGTCGAGATTGAATCTGCTGCCGTGACAAGGACAGTTGATGGTGCCGCCCGCGATTTCGTTGAGGGCGCAGCCCTGATGCGTACAGATCACCGAGAAGCCCTGGTAATTACCGGGATTCGGTTGTGTAACCACGGTGTCGCCGAGGATGAGGCCGGAGCCGACCGGTACGTCGGAGGCGCGGGCGAGGGCGTTCTCCGGTGCGCCCTCCTCGACTCGCGGCGCCGGTGCGGTTTGCTCCTGGACCTCTTGCCGCGTGGCGGGTAGCGGTGCGAAGGCGCCCGCGACGATCCATTCGCCCTGCACCGTGATAGTGCGCGCGGCGAGTGGTCGGGTGGCCGGGCCGGTGGCGACGGAGCCGTCGAGATTGAATTTGCTGCCGTGACAAGGGCAATTGATGGTGCGGCCCGCGATTTCGTTGAGGGCACAGCCCTGATGTGTGCAGATCACCGAAAAGGCCTGGTAATTACCGGGACTCGGCTGGGTGACGACCGTATCGCCGAGTAGGACCCCGGAACCGACCGGTACGTCGGCGGTGCGGGTGAGTGCAGTACCTGGCACAGGCTCCGGAGCGGCCTGCACTTCGGTCGGGGGAGGCGGCGGTTCGGCGGACGGTGCGGCCGCGACCGAACTCGAGGACCTCGGCACTGCGGTGGAAGTAGCCTGGCTCGAGGAGTTTTCGCTCGTCGAGCAGGCCGCGACAACTGCCGCGGCCCCTGCTCCGATGACGATTGTTCGACGGTTGACGTTTTCGACGCTCATCGTGACCTCGGCATTGTCGGCTCGTTGTTGTAGGTGTTACGAGGTAGCCGCGGATTCGGTTCGAGGTCGTTTCGGATTCTTGTCGAGGTTGGCGCTGCCTACCGCCCGGCTGAGACTGAGACCGGACGGGGCAGCCACCGGCCATTGAACTCAACAGTTCTGAGACCAGAGCCAGGTGTTCGATGAGACTCTCCTGAGAAACCGGGCGGCGCTACCCGCGAGCGCGCGGTGCGACCCGTAGGCTGGGACGATGCGGGCGATTGCGTTCTACGAATTCGGCGGTCCGGACGTACTGCAGATCGTCGACATCCCGATCCCGGAGCCGGGGCCGGGCCAGGTCCGAGTCGCGGTGCGGACCACCGCGGTGAATCCGGCGGATTGGAAGATCCGTTCCGGCGCATTGTCTTTCGGCGAACCGGTGTTTCCGCAGTATCCGGGCGGTGAGATCGCGGGTGTGGTCGATGCGGTCGGTCCCGATGTCACCGGCGTTGCGGTCGGCGACGAGGTACTCGGCTGGGCGGTGGCGGCATACGCCGAATACACCCTCAGCAATGCCGTCGCCAAGAAACCCGAGGAATTGTCCTGGCCGGATGCCGCATCGCTCCCGGTCGCGGTGTCGTCGGCGGAGAAGTCATTGGCGGCACTGAAAATTCAGCCGGGCGAAACGCTGTTGATCAACGGCGCGTCCGGTTCGGTCGGGTCGATGGCGGTGCAGTTGGCCGCGGCGGAGGGCGCGACCGTAATCGGCACCGCATCCGCGGCCAATCAGGATATTGTGCGCGGACTCGGCGCCATCCCGACCACCTACGGCGCCGGATTGGTCGAGCGCGTGCGCGAACTGGCACCCAATGGCATCGACGCGGTCTTCGACGCCGCCGGATACGGTGTGCTGCCCGCCGCCATCGAATTGCGCGGCGGCACCGATCGCATCGTGACGATCGTCGATCCGGCGGCCCGCGAACTCGGCATCACCTTCCTCGCCGGTAGCGGGGCCCAGCGGCCCACCGAACTCCTTCAGCAGGTCGCCGAACGTGTCGCCAGCGGTGCGTTCCGGCTGCCGGGCCCGGCGCGAACCTTCCTGCTCGAGCGCGCGTCGGCCGCACAGGAGGAGAGCGAAAAGGGGCGTGGTCCAGGCAAGGTCGTCCTCAACGTGAGCTGACTCCGCCCCGGAACGCCTTGTTGCGAACGACAACCGGCGTACCATCTTTTCTTGCCGTGTGCCGATAGGAGTCGCGGCAAGGAGGAGGACGGGCGATGGTCGGTAGCCCATCGGCTGACGGAACGGGCCGCGGTGTGCTCGATGCCGGTTTCCAGATCCTGGATGCCATTTCGGCGGCGCCGGAAGGCTGTGGACTCTCGCAGCTGGCTCGCACTACCGGATTGGCGAAGGCCACCGCATATCGGCTGGCCGAACAGTTGGTGGCGCTCGGTGCCGTACAGCGGGTGGAGCAGCGGTATTTCGTCGGCGAGCGGATGGCGGAGCTCGGGCGACATTGGCAGGCCGCGCCGATCCTGCGCCGGGCCGCGCAACGACCGGCCCGGGTATTGTCCGCGTTGACGAATTCGACTGTCGCGGTGTGCATTCTGGACGCGGGCGAGGTTCGGATGGTCTCGGGTATCAAGGGGGCCGAGTTCTTCCTCAACACCCCTGCGGATCCGGAACTGCTCTATCGCACCGCGCTGGCGCAGGTGCTGTTCGCGGGACGCGCCGACAACACCGTCCCACCACCGACCTATTCGGCCGCGGAATGGCAACGCGTGTGCTCCGGAATCATCGATGCCGGAATGGTTTCCGTCGATCATCACAAGCTGATCGCCGGGATCTGTTGTGCCGCAGCGGCAATCCGGCAACCCGGCATGTGCGATGCGGCCGCGATCGGCTGTATCTCACTGTCCCAACAGTTTCCACCGAATCTGCCCGGTCTGGTCGCACATACCGCACGCGAAATCGAGAAGAATCTTCGCTGATCGGTTCGTTCAGTGGACCGGCCCGTTTTACACGCTCGAAGCGGGAATCAGGATAGATGGGCTGTCGAACGCTGTGAGTAAGGGCCGATCCACCGATGCACGACTCCGATCTCTGGGGCCACCGCTACGTCTCCTCATCCGTCACCGAGAATGGCCGACCACGATTCTTGGTCCGCGGCACCTGGATCACCCTGTGGTTCGTCGACGAAACCCGCCGCCTGTCCGCCCACGCCGGCGCCAACACCGTAATGTTCGAGGTGGATCCCGACAGCGGCGTCCTGAAAACCCGATCCCCGTTCGCCACCGTGCTGTCCTACCCGCCGGAATTCGCCGACCAGGACTCCTGGCTCACCGAATTCCTGCTCCTCGCGCCCACCTGGTCCACCACCGGCGACGGCACCCTCATCCTCAGTGACGAGCGGATCAGGATCGAGCTGCAACAGACCGCCGACTGCCCCTGATGCCTAGGCCGCCGGAATGAGAAAGCTTTCGACGACCCGGCGGACCTTGGGCACCGCATCGGCTTCGCCGAGTCGCAGTTCGGTATTGGCGGCGCAGAGGACAGCGTCGATCTGGAAGGCGGCGAGATCGATATCCAGATCGGCGATTTCACCCGCATCGACGGCATGTCGGAGTTCGCCCGCGATGGTCGCGATCCAGTCCCGCTGATCGCGCACCAGGGCATCGCGCACCGGACCGGGACGGCTGTCGAACTCGGCCATATTCGCGACCCGATAGCAGCCGCCCGCGAACAGTGGTGTCTGCGCGTAGACGATCCAGAGTTCGATCAGGGCGCGAAGTCGTCGCACCCCATGGGGTTGCGCGCGGGCGGGCCGGACGACGGCATCGATGAACATATCGCGGGCGAAATCGAGCGCCGCGAGTTGCAGCGTCTCCTTGGTCTTGAACAGGGTCTGCACACCCGCCTTGCTGAGGCCGGTATCGGTGGCCAACTTGCCGAAGCTCAAACCCTCGAGACCGTCGAGGGAGGCGGTGTCGACCGCTTGGCGCAAGACGAGCTGGCGACTCCGGGCACCGCGCAGCAGGCGCTTGTCCTCTGTCGTGCGGGCACTGGTCATGACTAAACAGTACGTCCGACCGTATGGTTAAGCAATGGGTGTGACCATCGCTTGCAGCAGATCGCGCAGGGTCTGCTGCTGGGCGGCGGTCAGGGAGGTCAGCGGCGACTGTGCGCCGAGCAGGTCGAGTGCCTCGGCGCGGCGCCGCTCCCCGGCCGCCGTCAGCACGATCTGCTTGGCGCGACGATCGGTCGGATGTGGTTGTCGCCGAACCAGATCCTGCTGTTCGAGGCGGTCCAGCACGAAGGTCGCATTCGACGGCTCACACGACATCCTGGTGGCCAACTCACGCGCGGTAATCGGATCCGACAGCTCGCGCAGGGCGATGACCTGCGACGGCGTCATGTTCAATGTCTCGGCGACGCGGCGAACGTGCACATCGAGGCGGTGGGTGAACTGATGCACCAGCTTGCAGACATCCCGATCGATCTCGGTATCGACGGCGAGATTCGGTGACGCCTGCTCCTTCATTCCGTCGAGTCTAGCGCCATGCTTCGAACTGTGATAGTTCTAGTTCAAATCATTTGAGTTGTAACTATCTGGAGTGGCTGTATGCGTCCTGCTGTCTTTGCGCTCATGCTGGTGGTCTTCAGTCTGACCACCGGGGAATTCGTAATCGCCGGAATCCTGCCCGAGGTGGCCGGTGGTCTCGCGGTGTCGGTGCCCGCCGCGGGTCTGCTGGTGAGCGCCTATGCGCTCGGCATGATCGTCGGCGGGCCGGTGGTGACCGTGGCGACGGCGCGGCTGCCGCGCAAACCGCTGGTGGTCGGATTGGTCGCGGTGGCCGTCGTCGCGAATCTGGGTTCGGCTCTCGCGCCGAACTATTCGACCGTGCTGCTCGCCAGATTCGCCGCTGGACTCGTGGTGGCAACGTTTTTCGCCGTCGCCATCGCGACCGTCGTCTCTACTGCCGAACCCGGCCGGGAAGCGTCCGCGGTGGCACAGGTGGCGCTCGGGATGAATCTGGGCATTGTCGGCGGCACCCCGATCGGCGCGGCCATCGGCCAATCTTTCGGCTGGCGTGCGACATTCGTATCGGTCGCGGTGTGCGCGTCCGTCGCGCTGCTGCTCGTGCTGCGCTTCCTGCCCACGATGCCCGCACCGTCGAGCGGATCGGTGCGCGGGGAGTTGCGCGTATTCGCCGATCGCCGAGTGCAATTGGCGATCGTGCTCACCGCGCTGGGCAATGTCGGTGTGGTGACAGTGTTTACGTACTTCACCCCACTGCTCACCGAGGTGAGCGGCTTCACGCCAGGTGTGGTGCCGGTGCTGCTGCTGGTGTACGGCGCTGGCGCGGTGCTCGGCAATTATCTGGGGGGACGGTTGGCCGATAAGGCGCTGATGCCATCGCTGGCGGGTCTGCTCGTCGCCCTGGCTGGCGCGCTGGCGCTGCTCTGGGCAATCGCCGGAATTCAATTGATAACGGTGGCAGTGGTTTTCGTGCTCGGCGTGCTGGCCTTCGCGATCATTCCCGGTATGCAGACCCGAGTCGTGACCGCCGCGGGTGCGGCACCCACGCTGGCCGTCGCGGTCAATGCCTCCGGATTCCAACTCGCCGCCGCATTCGCGGGCCGCATCGGCGGCTGGGCCATCGATGACGGACCGGGACTGCGTTCGATCTATCCGATAGCCGCCGCGCTCACTGTCTCGGCCGTGGCGATGGCGCTGTACATGCTGCGTCGCGATCGCAAGCCCGCGCTGGAATCCAGCTGACCGGTATGTCGTTGAATCCGATTGCTGCACAATCTGTCTCGAGCTGAGCCGCTATTATCTGGCTAGGCGCTTACCAGCGTCGCCGATATCAGAAGAGGGGTACGACTGTGAGCATGATTCTCGCCGCGGCACATGACACGTATGGAGCAGTCCTGGCCCAACTCGGTAACCCGACACCGGAGGCGCCGCCCCTCGCGGACAAGATCCTGCAGATGGTGCGCTATTTCACCTGGTTCATTCTGCTGGCGGGCATTACCGCCATCACCTACGCGGGCGGACGGTTCGCCTGGGAGAAGTGGTCCGGTGGTGGCCTGCAGTCGCCGAAGATGGTGGCGGGAGCCATGATCGGCGGCGTTGTCGCGACCAGCGCGGGCACCATCATGAATGCCGTGATCGGCACCTAGGAACGCCATTTGATGGAGCAACCCATGCTCGGCCGGTGCGGCTCGGGCACGGGTGCTCCGGTGAGTACCGCCTCGACCGCGGCGCGTAATTCGTTGCCGGTCACCGGTTTACCGTTGCCCGGGGTGGATTCGTCGAAGGCGCCGCGGTAGGCGAGTTCCAGGCGTTCGTCGTAGAGGAAGAAGTCCGGCGTGCATGCGGCCCGGAAGGCGCGACCGACCTGCTGTGTTTCGTCGATCAGGTAGGGGAACTTCCAACCTGCGCGATCGGCTTGTGCCCGTAGGTGTTCCGGCGCGTCATCCGGGTAGGCATCGGCATCGTTGGTGCAGATCGCGACCGTGGGGATGGTCGGCGTGCCGAGTACCTCGCCGAGCTTCGCCTCGAGGTGACGCACATACGGGCAGTGGTTACAGGCGAAGATGACCAGTAGCCCGGTCCCGTCCGCGTAGTCGGCGCGGGCGTGCAGGTGACCGTCGAGGTCGGGCAGGCTGAAGTCCGGAGCGGGCGTTCCGATCGGGACCATCAGGGATTGGACCGACATGAGGTGCCTCCATCCGAGTCGATATCGAGCGTAGTGCGTTTACCGCGCCAGATCCGCTGGATCGGTATTGGCGCCGCACAATACGACGCAGACTCGCTCACCGGGCTCGGGGCGATACGCCTTGGTGGTCAACGCAGCGAGAGCCGTTGCGGCGGCATGTTCCACGGCTAGGCGGCGGTCCCGCCACAGCGCCAGGCGGGCCGCGATGATGTCGACGTCGGGGACGAGCGCCGAGGTCACGTCATAGTTCTGCGCCGCGTGCAGTGCCAGTTCGGTGGCGCGGCGGGCGCCGAGGGAATCGGCGGCGACCGAATCGACCGGCGCGTCGACGATCCGGCCCGCCTGGATCGCGTCGTGCAGTGCTCGGCAGCGTTGCGGCTCCACCGCGATCGTCCGGACGCCGAAGTGGCCCGCGGCCGTGGCGACCCCGGCGAACAGACCGCCGCCACCGACCGCGACGATAACGGTGTCCAGCCGGGGGAGCAGATGATGAATCTCCACCATGAGGGTGCCCGCCCCGGCGGCTATGTACGGGTTGTCGTAAGCGTGCGATAGCAAAGCGCCACTGGTATCGGCGAATTCGCGACAGGCGACGAGTGCGTCGGCGTATTCGGTGCCGACCAGGCGCACATCAGCGCCGTAGCCGCGCAGCCGCTCGACCTTCACGATCGGCGCGGTGGTCGGCAGGAAGACCGTCGCCCGTACGTTCTGTTCGCGGGCCGCCCACGCACACGCGAGTCCGGCGTTTCCGCCGGATGCGATGGTCACGCCCGCGTCCGGCAGCGTTCCGTCGTCCTGGTGCGCCTGGATGAAGTTTCGGGCGCCGCGGGCCTTGAACGAACCGGTGTGCTGCATGAATTCCAATGCCAGCCACAGCTCACCGGTCGCGTCCCCGGGTGCGATGGCGACCGGCCGCACGTGCCCGGTGATCCGATCGGCGGCGGCCTTCACATCGCCGTAGCTCAACTCCATTCGCACTCCTGTCCTCGATCCCTCACCGATCATCCTGCCCCGCGCTCATTGTTCGTCGACCGCCAGGCGGCTGCCGTGGAAACCGGCGGCTGCCGCAATGCGATTCCCGAATGCGCCCGCGGCGCGCAAGGCGAGTCTGCCGCGCATGCAGTGATTTTCGATATCCGTCGAGTCCTCTTATTTGCGAACAAATTGCCGATTTTCTCGCCATGTAGTCTGCGTAAATCTGGAAGTTGTAGTCATGCTCTGTCGAAGAGAGGTTGACCTGTGAAACTGATCTGGATGACGGTGACGGCCGCACTTGCCGTCGCCGTGGCGGGCTGCTCCGATGACAAGTCAACGACGGTCGCGTCGAGTTCGTCCGTACCTGCGGAGACGAGTTCGGCGAGCGCCACGCCGGTCGAAAGCGAAGAGCCGGGCGACGGCGTGCGGATTCCGTTGGGGGAGACCAAGAAAGTGCCGATTCCGGCCGATGCCGTGATGGATATCAAGGTGCCCGTCGACTGGGGTGCGGCGAGCGCGAGCCTACGCTGCGCGGTAACCGACAGCACCGGACGCAACGAAGATCTCCGTTCCACCAATACTAAAAAACAGGAAACAATCGGCGGAAAAGAGTGGATGACGCTGTGGACCTTTTCCTCGCCCGCGGGCGCCGAGGTCACCGTCGGATGCAAGGATCCGGAGTCGAAAATCGCCCCGGGCGATGATCACCTGATCCGGGTTGTCCCGCGCGGCATCACCCCGCACTGAATCGCTGTGACGCGGGTGCGCGGGAAGACGCGGAGCTCACCGGCGATCGATGACCAATCCCAGTAGGCGCAAGGCGAGTTCGGTATCGCCCGTGACGTGCACGCGGTCGACCACGTCCGCCGGATCGAGTTGGCGCGTGCCGAGGCGACCCAGAGTGCGCAGGTCGGTGGTGACGGTGGCGTCGGCTTGGTGGAGTTCACCGGGGTGGACGGTGGCCTGTCCGTCGGCGATGACGATGGCCCCAGCGGAACCGTCGATGTGGAACTGGATTGTCGCCCGCATATCGGTGGGCGGGTCGATCAGCGTCGCGAGGAAGACCAGTGTCCATTCGGCGCGGAAGCTCTCCTCGGGGCGTCGCGGTTCGTCGAAGTGGTGGCGTATGCCCCACATGGCAAGGGGGACAAGCGATGCCGCGAGCTCCCGACCGGTCGGGGTGAGTTCGTACACCTGTGATGCGGCCGGTGGCGGCAGGGTGGTCCGGCTGATCAGGCCGTCGTCGTCGAGCTGTTTTATGCGCGCGGCGAGCAGGCTGGTGCCGATGCCGTCGAGTGCGTCGGCGAGGTCGGTGTAGCGCTTCGGGCCCGCCATGAGCTCGCGAATGATCAGCAGCGTCCAGCGTTCGCCGACGAGATCGAGGCTGCGGGAAAGTCCGCAGTACTGGTTGTAGGTGCGCCGCGCCATGGCCATCCCCTAGTTCGAAATCATGGTGTACTTACTTCTAAATCTTATGTTAGCGTCGTGCCAAGGGTTGGTCGAACTCAGGAGAGACCCGTGACTACATCGCTGACGAATTCCGCCGAACTCACCGCGCTTTCCGCGGATATCCCGACTGACGTGCGCCACCACTTCATCCAGATCGATGGCCTGCGCATCCACTACGCCGAGGCGGGCGGGGGTGAACCGCTGATCTTGCTGCACGGCTGGCCACAGCATTGGTGGGAGTGGCGGCACGTGATCGCGCCACTCGCCCAGCAATATCGGGTGATCTGTCCGGATGTACGTGGCCTCGGCTGGTCCGAAGGATCCGGTGGCGGCTACACCTTCGAGCGATTGGCGCGTGATCTCGTCGAGTTGCTGGATCGGTTGGGTGTGGACCGGGCTCGGGTGGTCGGACGCGATTGGGGATTGGTCATCGGGTATCGCGCCTGTCTGAACTGGCCGGAGCGGTTCGACCGGTTCGTCGCGTTGGCCGGTGTGCATCCGTGGACCATCGACGGGGTGCGTCCCGCGGTATTCACCAGGCCGTGGCACGTCTACGCGCTTGCCGCGCTCGGGCGTTCGGCCGCGCTACAGGCGGCGCTGACAAGGCGGAGTCTGCGCGCATGGCGGCACAGGGGCAGCTTCAGCGAAGCGGAGACCGAGGTCTATCTGTCCCGGATGCGCACGCCGAGCGCATATGCGGCGACCATCGACTTCAATCGCAATGTGCTGTTGCACGAGGTGCCGCATTTCGCGCGGCACTACCGGATGATCCGCCTGCGGGTGCCGACCCTGCACCTCAACGGCCGCTGCGACCCGCTCTCCGATGGCGTGCCGGACAGCTATCGCGATTACGCCGACGATATGCGCCTGGAACGGATCCCGGATTGCGGTCACTTCGTGCCGGAGGAGCAGCCACGGTGGCTGGCCGATCGGCTGCTGACCTTCCTCGGCTGAGGCGCCAGGGGACGCGGGTAGCCTCGGATTCGTGGCAGAGGTAGTGCCGGGATATCGGGAGCGGCCGTCGCGGCTCCCTGGTGCCGTGGTGTGGACGAATACCAATTCCACCGGGGCCGCGGCACTACCGGTGTTGCCGGATGGATGTATGGATCTGCTGTGGAACAACGGCAGGTTGCTGGTGGCCGGACCGGATACCCGGGCCTACCCGGCCGACGGTGCGGCGGGAACTCGATGGATCGGGATTCGATTCGCACCGGGCAGTGCGCCCGCGCTGCTCGGCGTACCCGCGCACGAATTGCGTGATAAACGGGTGGAATTGGCGGATCTGTGGCCTGCGGCGGAGGCGCGGCGGCTCGCGGAACAGGTCGGTGCGGCAGCGGATCGGACCGACGCACTGGAGGCGATCGCAGTGCGACGGGCTTCCGACACCGAACCGCCCGACCCGGTATTGCGGCGGATCGTCGATGCGCTGGATGCCGGATGGTCGGTCGCGGCGACGGCCGAGGCCGCGGGGCTCGGCGCCCGGGTGCTGCATCGACGTTCGCTGGCCGCCTTCGGCTACGGACCCAAGACATTGGCGCGAATCCTGCGGCTACAGCGGGCGCTCGCGCTGGCCCGCAGCGGAGTGCCGCTCGCGGATACCGCATTTCGCACCGGATTCGCCGATCAGGCCCACCTCGCCCGCGATGTGCGCGAACTGGCCGGGATGCCGTTGAGCGAGTTGCTCACCCGCTCCTAGGCTCAATCCGACAGCGGGGCGTACAGATCGACGCTATTGCCGTCCGGGTCCAGGATCGTCGCGTAGCGCTGGCCCCAGAACGCATCCCATGGTTTCAGCTCGCCGCGGTATCCGGCATCGATGAGTTCGCCGTAGACCGCGTCGACCTCGGCGGGGTCCGCGCACTGGAATGCCAGCCCGAGTCGGCCCGCGGACTTCGGAGGCTGCCAGCCGTGGTGGAAAGACTCGATCACGGCCTCGGTATCCAGTGTCAGGCGCATACCGCCGGGCAGTGCGGCCTCCATATGCCCGTCATCCGCCTCCGGGAACTCGAGCCCCAGGCGTCGGTAGAAGGCGAGCGAGGCGTCCATATCGCTGACGACAATGCCGATCACATTGAGTTGTGGAGTCATATCCGCAGCGTATGCCGCACTCCGGCAGGCGTCTTGAACAAATCGGACTCAGCAGGCGGTGGCCGGAATCAGTTCCGCGATGAGGTTTTCCACCAGGATGCGGATCCGGTCGCGGATCGAGCGCACGATGGCGATGTCCTCGCCGGTCGGATCGGGCAGCATCCAATCGCGGTAGCTGATTCCGGGGAAGAACGGGCACACGTCACCGCAGCCCATGGTGACGACGACATCGGACATGGCCACCGCGTCCACGGTCAGCAGCTTCGGCGCGTGCGCCGAGATATCGATATCGAGTTCGGCCATGACCGCGACGGCGGCCGGATTGATGGTCTCGGCGGGCGCGCTCCCTGCGGAGTGCACGTCGATGCGGTCACCGGCGAGCGCATCGAGGAATCCGGCGGCCATTTGCGACCGGCCCGCATTGTGGACACAGACGAACAGCACGCTGGGCTTGTGAGCCATGTGCGGGAATACCTTTCAGGCTGGTGCGTGGTTCTGGGCGCAATGTCGGGATTGTCGGGCATCGGCTGCACCGGTCTGCGTCGTAGGGGTGCGTGATACGTATACCAGGACGGGCGGAATATGTTTCGCGACGAGGGGGTGACTTTGTCCGCCAAGGCATCTCGAGGCAGGTCGCTCGAGAGTTGTTGCCGCATGCGGGATATCGACCGAGAAGAAACCGGTCGGTCAGGAATTCGGCATTTCGCCTGGATAACACGCGGCCCGCGGTGCCGGAGCGGCGACCGCGGGCCGTGCACGCGCGCGAGGGGTCACATGGGACGCAGATTGATCACTTTGCGCAGCCGTGCGCGATCGCGCTCGAGCCGCCGCGCCTCGTACGCGATCGGGAAGTAGCGCACCCGTTCGGGCAGCAGCGGCACCATGCGTGCGATCAACCAGCCCAATGCCTTCAGCTTGCGCTCATCGGAGTCCGACCATGTCAGTCCGAGCTTGCGCCTGGCCGCCTCGGGGGTGGTGCCGACGGTGACGAAATACTGCAGCCGACCGACCGGCGCGACCATGCGCTTCCAGGCCGGACGCAATGCGCGCGGCAATTGCGCGGGCGGCGCGATCGATCGGATCACCCGCAGGTAGTCGTGCGCGGTACCGGTGTCCTGCAGATGGTTCTCCACCATATCGGTGAAGAACCTCTCGAATTCGGTGTAGTTCGCCGGAATCTCCTTGGGCGGCACCAGGAAATTGCGCATGAGCTGCACCGTCTCCTGGTAGTACGCCTCCTTCTCGGCCGACGTGAGCGGGCGGCGGGCGAAGTATTCGGCGTTCTCGGTGAAGGCGAAGGTGCCGGTGTGCAACACCCAGGCCCACGGCCCGGAGGCCAGCGCCTTGTGCCGGACACCGTCGGGGGTGGTGGTGTTGAGCGAAGCGTGCATCTTGCGCAGGCGATCGGCTTCGGCGATCGCCTCGTCGCCGCCGTAGACCCACATCATCACCGAACCGATGCTGCGCACGGCGCGTCCGAGTGGGTCGGTGCGGAAGGTCGAGTGTTCATCGACCACGGCGGCGATGGTCGGCTCCATGGTCTGCAGCAGGAAGGCCGAACCGGCGGTGAGGGAGAAGGTGATCAAACCGGTCTCGTCCCACATTCGAGTACCCGGAGCGAACGGGCTGCGCTCCGGTGCGGTCCGCGAATCGGCATCGAGTGCGGCGGCGGTCATTGTGATCTCCTTTGATCAACCATCCAAGAGCTTGAGAGACTTAGTGTAACAATCTCTCATGAACTTGGCTTGTCGAGCGCTCGCCCTGCGCCGATCAACTCTGGGCAACCGCTGACGCGTCCCCCTAGGCTGAATCGATGTGACGACCGACTGGCGCAAACGGGACGGGCGGATCGGGGTGCTCACCGGTGCGGGCATCTCCACCGATTCCGGCATTCCCGACTTCCGTGGCCCCCGCGGCGTGTGGACGAAAGACCCCATCGCCGAACTGTTGTCGACCTATGACGCCTACCTCGCCGATCCGGAGCTGCGTCAACGCTCCTGGCTGGCCCGCCGCGACAATCCGGCCTGGCAGGCCCAACCCAATGCCGCGCACACCGCACTGGCCGATCTCGAGCGGGCCGGACGTACCATCACGATCATCACCCAGAACATCGACCGGCTGCACCAGCGCGCCGGATCCTCACCCGGTCGGGTGATCGAAATCCACGGCAATATGTTCGAGGTCGTCTGTGTCGGTTGCGAATACCAGACGAGCATGGCCGCCACCCTGGCTCGCGTGGCGGCGGGCGAGGCCGATCCGCCGTGTCCGGCCTGCGGCGGCATCCTGAAATCCGCGACCATCATGTTCGGCCAGCAGATGGATCGCCGAACCATGACCAAGGCCGCGCTGACCGCCGAGGCCAGCGATATCTTCCTGGCCGTGGGCTCGTCGCTGCAGGTCGAGCCCGCCGCATCGATGTGCGCCATCGCGGTCGACAGCGGCGCGGATCTGGTCATCGTCAATGCCGAACCGACGCCTTACGACAGCATCGCCACGGAGGTCATCCGCGAACCCATCGGCACCGCCCTCCCACGCCTGGTCGCCGAGATACTGGCGAGTTGACTGCGCCACTCCGCCAATGGAGCGAGTCTTACGAGCGACCCGTTCGCGGCCTGTCTCGTGTCCGATTCGTCGAAGCGCGTGTCGCAGGCTCGGGCTCGACCACCGGCATGCGTGTATCAAGTGCCGAACATCTCGCCATGGGCGGCCTCGGCGGAGCGAGTCTTACGAGCGACCGTTCGCGGCCCGTCTCGTGTCCGATTCGTCGAAGCGCGTGCTGCAGGCTCGGGCTCGACCACCGGCATGCGTGCATCAAGTGCCGAACATCTCGCCATCAGCAACCCCAACGGAGCGAGTCTTACGAGCGACCGTTCGCGGCCCGTCTCGTGTCCGAGTCGTCGAAGCGCATGCGACGTAGTCGCGAGTCTCGACGGCTCGGACGCGAGACACCAGGGGGCCGCGAACACGCCGCGCCGCAGGCGCGGCAAATCAGACACAGCCCAGTACCCGCTCGACGTAGTCGTTGGCGAAGCGGCCCTTGGGGTCGAAGCGGCGGCGCACCTCGGTGAAATGATCCCAATCCG
Organism: Nocardia sp. CA-135398; assembly: GCF_050955845.1. Lineage (NCBI taxonomy): Bacteria > Bacillati > Actinomycetota > Actinomycetes > Mycobacteriales > Nocardiaceae > Nocardia > Nocardia sp. CA-135398. Next base: position 1,997,530 of record NZ_CP192084.1, read on the forward strand.
GGTAGCGCGGCCGCAGTGTCTCGGCGGTCTGGAAGTGGCGTTTACCCCAGTGCGGGCGGCCGTTGTATTTGTCGAATATCGCTTCGCAGGCGCGGAAATACGGCTCGAAGTCCATGCCGCGGTACTGGTGCACGGCGATGTAGCAGGTGTCGCGCCCACTCGCGGGAGACAGGTATGCGTCGTCCGGGGCGACCCAGCGCACCTCGATCGGCATCGGCGTATCGAAGCACGTCGCGAGTTCCTTGATCTCGCGAATGGCGGCGACGGAATGTTCGCGCGGGATGGCGTATTCCATCTCGGTGAAGCGAATCAGTCGGGGCGAGGCGAATACTCGATACGAGCGGTCGACCTGGCGGCGGTAGCTACCCGCGTACGCCGCGCCGCGATGGATCCACGGCACCAGCCGGGGCTGGCGCTTGCCGAGTCGGCACAGTGCGTCGAAGGCGTAGTTGGACATCAGGATGTCGGCGAACCAGTCGGCGGCCCTGCCGCGCGGCTGTTCCGGCAGGTCGACCGGGTTATTGCGCTTGGTCATGGCCAGCGGGCTGTGCCCGAACATATAGAACTCGAAATGCTGGTTGCCGTCGACATAGGAGTCCAGATCCGCGAGGACCTCCTCGACCGGCACCGGGCGCTCGACCCCCTCCAGCACGAACGACGGCACCAACTGCAGGGTGACCGCGCTGACCACGCCGAGCGCCCCGACGCTGACCCGCGCCGCGCGCCAGCCCTCCGGATCGGACTCCTCGTTCAACTCGACCCGGCTGCCGTCGGCGAGCACCAATTCGATGGATTGCAGTGCGGCCGAGAGGTTTTGCAGCGTCGCGCCGGTGCCGTGGGTGGCGGTGGCGGTCGCGCCCGCGATGGTCTGCACGTCGATATCGCCGAGATTGGGAAAGGCAAGGCCGAGCGGATGCAGCGCATTGCTCGCGGCATTGAGGGTGATGCCCGCCTCGACTCGAACGCGGCCGGTTTCCCGGTCCACCTCGAGGATGCGGTTCAGCTTCGCGAGATCGAGCAGAATGCCGTCGGTCAGCACGGCATCGGTGAACGAATGACCCGCGCCGGCGACGCGTACAGTCTGGCCGGTGGTGGCGGCGCGGCCGATGAGCTCGGCCAATTCTTCGGTATTGCGCGGGGTGGCGATGGCGGCTGGCGTGCACTGCTGATCCCCGGCCCAGTTCCCCCACGAGTTGGTCATGCGTCCAACTGTAAGGGCTGGCTCAGATGAGCGCTAGATGTGTCCGGCTTTTTGCGCTAACGCCTGCGGCCCGCACAGGCGAACGACTTGGCCTGTTCGACTTCCTCGTCCGTCAAGGGGGGTGCTGGTAGCGGGCGGCGCGGCGTCTCATCGCTGCGAACGCCGTTGAGCGCGATGGCCATATAGCGTTGCCAGGCATTCGGATTGACCGGCTTGGAGAACTCGGCGAGCGCGTCGACCATATGGATCAGCGCGAAGAAGTCCGTGGGCTCGATATCGGGTTGCAGTGCACCGGCTTCGCGCGCGCGGTCGATGACCGCGGCGACGGTCGGCTTGATCCGATCGCGCAACTGGGCGAAGCGCTCGAGATCCTCCTCGAGTTCGAGCATGACCTCGCTGAAGCCGCGATTGGTAGCCAGATGGGTGCAGGCGTATTCGAAGAACTGGACAAGCCCCAGCCATGGGTCGGGATGCTTGGCCGCGGTCTCCGCGGCGACGGCGAACTCGCCGACATTCTGTTCGAAGACCTCGGCGATCAGTTCCTTCTTGTTGGCGAAGCGTCGGTAGACGGTGCCGACGCCGACCCCGGCGCGTTCGGCCACGTCATCGAGGGTGATCTCCAAGCCGTGATCGGCGAAGAGCTGGCGGGCTGCCTCGACGATGCGCTGCTGATTGCGTGCAGCGTCGGCGCGTAGACGCCGAGGTGGAGGCACGGTAGTGGCGGGATTCACAGGCACATCCTAGCAATAAGCGGGATTAAGTGGAGGAGTTGTCTCCGTTATTGTGTTAGCTTACTGGATAAGCGGAGGAACAGCCTCCGGATCAAGCCTCGAGACAAAGGGGACACATGACTACCACGTTGGACCGTGGGGCACCCGCCCCCGAGAAAACCGACTCGGGCCGCCGCGGCTCACACGCCCTGCGCTGGTGGGTGCTCGCCGTACTCGGCGTGGCTCAGCTCATGGTTGTGCTCGACGCGACCGTTGTGAATATCGCGCTGCCCGCAGCGCAACAGGACCTCGGTTTCAGCGATGGCGATCGGCAGTGGGTCGTCACCGGCTACGCCCTGGCCTTCGGCAGCCTATTGCTGCTCGGTGGCCGACTCAGTGACCTGTTCGGCCGACGTAACACCTTCATTATCGGCCTGATCGGATTCGCCGGCGCCTCCGCGGTCGGCGGCGCTGCCACCAGCTTCGAAATGCTGGTCGCGGCCCGGGTCGGACAGGGTGTGTTCGGCGCGCTGCTCGCACCCGCCGCGCTGTCGCTGCTGACGGTCACCTTCACCGAACCGGGTGAACGGGCCAAGGCCTTCGGCATCTTCGGTGCGGTCGCCGGTGCCGGTGGCGCCATCGGTCTGCTGCTCGGCGGCATGCTCACCGAATGGGCCTCTTGGCGCTGGGTGATGTTCGTGAATCTCGGTTTCGCCGCGGTCGCGCTGATCGGCGCGGTGCTGCTGCTGGCCAAGCACGTGGTGACCGAGCGGCCGAAGCTCGATATGCCCGGCACTGTCGTGGTGACGGCCGCGCTGTTCGGCATCGTCTACGGTTTCTCGCACGCCGAATCGACCAGCTGGGGTAACCCGGTCACGCTCGGTTTCCTGATTGGTGGCGCGGCACTGCTCGCGGTGTTCGTGGCGATCGAGACCCGGGTCGCGAATCCGCTGTTGCCGCTGCGTATCGTGCTGGACCGGACCCGCGGCGGTTCGTTCCTGACGGTGTTCGTCATGGGCATCGGAATGTTCGCGATCTTCTTGTTCCTGACCTACTACATGCAGCTGAGCATGGGCTACTCGCCGATCAAGACCGGTCTGGCGTTCCTGCCGATGGTGGCGGGCATGGTCGCCTCCTCGACCACGGTGCCCTCGCTGCTGCTGCCGAAGGTCGGCCAGAAGATGGTGGTCGCCGGTGGCTTCCTGGTCGCCGCGCTCGGCATGGCATGGCTGACCCAGATCAGCTTGGACAGCAGCTATGTCACGAATATCCTGCCCGCCCTGGTCCTGATGGGCCTCGGTCTCGGTGGCGCGATGTCGACCGCCTTCCAGGGCGCGACGGCCGGTGTGCACCACGAGGATGCCGGTGTCGCCTCGGCGATGATCAACACCAGCCAGCAGGTCGGCGGCTCGATCGGCACAGCGCTGCTGAGCACCATCGCCGCCTCGGCCGCGACGGACTACCTGTCGTCGCATACGCCGGGTCCGCTGGCCGTGGCACAGGCCCAGATCGAGAGCTACACGACCAGCTTCTGGTGGGCCACCGCGATTTTCGTGGCCGGTGCGGTGATCACCGGATTCCTGATGCCGAATACGGTTCCAGCTCCCTCAGAGGGTGAACCGGTAATCGTGCACTGAGTTGTTGGCCGCGCCTGCGGCGCGGCGTGTTCGCGGCCCCCGGATGTCTCGCGTCCGACCATTTCGAGCGACCTGCAAGCAGTCGCTAGCGGTGCCGTCGAGACTCGCGACTACGTCTCATGCGCTTCGACGACTCGGACGCGAGACGGGCCGCGAACGGTCGCTCGTAAGACTCGCTCCGCCGGGGCCGCCAATGGCGGGATGTTGGGCACTTGATGCACGCATGCCGGTGGTCGAGTCCCGAGCCTGCGACACGCGCTTCGACGACTCGGACACGAGACGGGCCGCGAACGGGTCGCTCGTAAGACTCGCTCCGTTGTGTCTGGTGAGAGGGTTCTCGCACGGTCTGTCCGAATGCACCGCGCTCGCGTTGTTCTCGACGCGGGCGCGGTGTTGTGTCAGCAGTTGCTCGGGGCAGGGAGTCCCGCGAACCGGTCGGACAGATAGCTGAATGCCCGTGGTGTACCGGCGAATATCGCCGAACCGTGGTCGGTTCCCGGGATCAGGTCGAACAGCACCGGCGTGCCCGCCGCGCAGTAGCGGCCCATCACCTCGCGGGCCAGCCAAGGGTCCACCGGGTCGTTTGTGCCGTTCCATGCGTACACCGGAACGCGTGGTACGCCGGGATAGGTCTCCAGGCTGTTCTCGTGCAGGATCCGGATCGTGTCGGGGTCGGCGTCGAACATCGAACCGTTGAAGACGTCGTCGAAGCTCTTATCCGCGCCCGCCGCAATGATTTCGGGGGCGCAGGCATTGGCGACCTGGTTGCGCAGTGCCCAACCCGCGGGATTGAGGATCCGCTCCATCGGCAGCTGGGCCGGATATTCACGCTCCAGCCCGACCGCGGCCGCGAAACCCAGGCCGAACAGTGGGCTCGGCCGGACGCCGACATCACGGGCCAGCTTGCCGATATTCACCGGAACGCCGCCCTGCGCGACCCCGACGATCGGCAGCTCCGGCGCATACTCCGGTGCCATTGCCGCAGCGAATCCGGTCGCCATACCGCCGCCCGAATATCCGGCCATGCCGACCGGACTACCCGCGAGATCCGCTGGCGCGAAACGCTTTACCGCGCGAACTCCGTCCAGGGTCAGCCGACCGCCGAGCCGGGCCGCGCCATAGGCGCTGGTCGGTCCGAGATGGTCGGGAATCGCGACCGCCCAGCCGCGGGCCAGCAGCAGATTGAGCGCGGGCGCTTCCTGCATCGCGCCGTTGAAGATGGTGTGCGATGGCGCGCACTGCATGCCGAGCGAGTTGACGAACGGCTGATACGAGACCAGCGGCCGGTTGAGTCCGCCGCCCGCGGGTACCAGCAGGGTGGTCACGGCCGCGATGGGACCGCCCGCCGAATCGGTCGACCGGTACAGCAACTGCCACGCTGTCGCGCCAGGAAAGCCCGCCGCGGCCACCGGCCGACTGCGGATCACATCACCGGACTGGAAATTGCCCACATCCGGTGGCGCCCAATAGAAACCGTCCGGCTCCGGAATCGGATAGAGCGCCTGCGCCAGGGCGGGCGGTGCGTAGCCGAGCCCGGCCAGCGCGACCGTCAATGCCGCGATGCCGAGTCGCCGGACCGAAGGTCCCCAAATGCCGCGAATCGATCTGCCGAACAGTTGCTGGCGCCCGCTATTCGCCGCATTCCGAGGCGTTTCGGGTATCGCCGATCGTGCCGCCATCATCGCTCCCGACCTGTGTCCGTAGGGGTAGGTGGGAACTTCGGCCAAACCTTCGTGGCATTCGTACGTTCTCGGTGTCGCCATGTCGACGAACGGCACCGTTCATGGCGCGTGCCGTCGTACCGGATGTTCGGCTCGACCGAGCCGACCGTAGCATTGCGCCGGTGACATTCGGCTCGGCAGGAGGTCAGCGCATGGGTCAGCGGGCCCGCACCCCTGCCGTCGAGCCGTCTGTGCTGGTGGTGATCTCGCTCGGCGGTGGCCTCGGTGCGCTGGCGCGCTACGGCATCGGCGTGTGCTGGCCCGCGCAACCGCATCAGGTCCCCTGGGCGACCTTCACGATCAATGTGGTGGGATGCTTTGCGATCGGAATTCTGATGGTTCTGATCACCGAGGTGTGGGTAGCCCACAGACTGCTCCGCCCGTTTCTCGGTATCGGCGTGCTCGGCGGCTTCACCACTTTTTCCACCTACAGCCTCGAGGTTCGTAGACTGCTCGAATCGAGTGCGGCGGTCGAGGCGCTCGGCTATCTCGGGGGGACAGTGGTGGCGGGCCTGGGGGCGGTTGTGCTCGGCATGTTTTCGGCACGGTGGGCTACTGGTACGGCACGGCGGACGAGTTGAATAGTGGAGAGCGCGACGGAAGGGGGTCAGGCGATGAAAGATTCACCGACGGGCAGTGGTCCGGCGGCGGGACAGTGGCAGTCGGCGGCGCGGCTGACGGTGCTGCTCGACGAGGACGACAAGTGGCGGCACGGGCCCCTGTACCACGAGATCGTGCGGCGCGCCCGCGACACCGGACTGGCCGGCGCCAGCGTGTGGCGCGGCGTGGAGGGTTACGGCTCGTCCTCGCGCATCCACACCAGCCGGATCCTCGATCTGGCCGAACACCTACCCGTACTGGTGATGATCATCGACCAGGCCGAGCGGTTACGCGCCTTCGTCGAACAGAATTCCGAGGTGCTCGTCAGGGTGAACGTCGCATTGTCCGAGGTCGAGATCTGGCAGCCGAGTCTGGGGGTCGCCCGATGATGGTGGTGCTCGTCCTGGTCGGTGGCATGGTCGGCGCGCCTGCGCGATACCTCATCGACCGTGCGGTGGCCGCGCGATTCGAATCTCTGCTGCCGCTGGGCACATTGACCGTTAACATTGTCGGTTCGGCGTTGCTGGGTGGACTGGTCGGCGCCGGCACGAACAATTGGTTGTTGGCTGCCGCGGGAACAGGTTTCTGCGGTGCGCTGACCACATTCAGCACCTTCGGCTACGAGACGATCAGACTCGCCGCCGAGGGCGCCTACGCCTATGCGGTGGGCAATGTGGTGCTCAGCGTCGTGACCAGCTTGACCGCGGTGTACCTCGCCGCGGCCACGACCCAGTGGTTGTGGACATGATTTTGATGACGAGCCGGGCGCAGCCGACATGGAAGGGAGACCCGAGCATGGCCCATGATCGAGCCGGGCGACCCGCGCGCCCCACCGACCTGGAGGACATCGCGCGTCTGGTGACGGCCTACTACAGCCGCATCCCGGATCCGGCCGAGCCCGGGCAGCAGGTGGCCTTCGGCACCTCGGGGCATCGGGGCTCCAGTCTGGACACCGCGTTCAACGAGGCGCATATCCTGGCCATCACCCAGTCGATCGTGGAATACCGTGCCACGCGCGGGATTACCGGTCCGGTCTATCTGGCCCGCGATACCCACGCCTTGTCCGAGCCCGCGTGGACCACCGCGCTCGAGGTGCTGGCCGCCAATGATGTGACGACGATGATCGACGCCCGCGATCGCTACACCCCGACGCCCGCGCTGAGTCATGCGGTGTTGCGGCACAACCGCGGTGGGGCCAAGCATCAGGCCGATGGCATCGTGGTCACGCCGTCGCACAATCCGCCGCGCGACGGCGGCTTCAAATACAACCCGCCGCACGGCGGTCCGGCCGATACCAAGGCCACCGACGCCATCGCCAACCGCGCCAACGAGCTGTTGCGCAGCGGACTGGCCGGGGTGCGGCGGACCACGCTGCGGCATGCGCTGGAGAACTGCGTCGAACGCTACGACTACCTCGACCACTACATCGCGGATCTGCCGAATGTGTTGAACCTGGACGCCATTCGCGGTGCCGGGATCCGGCTCGGCGCCGATCCGATGGGTGGGGCCAGTGTCGACTACTGGGAGGAGATCGGCCAGCGCTATGACCTCGAACTCGAGGTCGTCAATCCGTTCGTCGATCCGACCTGGCGGTTCATGACGCTGGATTCCGACGGCAAGATCCGGATGGATCCGTCCTCGCGCTATGCGATGGCCTCGCTGATCGCGATCAAGGACGACTACGACATCTCCACCGGCAACGATGCCGACGCGGACCGGCACGGCATCGTCACACCCGATGGCGGACTGATGAATCCGAACCACTTCCTCGCGGTCGCCATCGAATATCTGGTCGCGAATCGGATGGGTTGGGATGCGCTCACCAAGATCGGCAAGACGGCGGTGAGCTCGTCGATGATCGACCGGGTGGTCAGCGTGCTCGGGCGCGATGTGTACGAGGTGCCGGTCGGCTTCAAATTCTTTGTGCCCGGATTGTTCAGCGGCAGTCTGGCTTTCGGCGGTGAGGAAAGCGCGGGCGCATCGTTCCTGCGGATGGACGGCACCGTGTGGACCACCGATAAGGACGGCATCCTGCTCGCCCTGCTGGCCACCGAGATCGCCGCCGTCACCGGCCAGAGTCCGTCCGCGCGCTATGTCGAACTCGAGAAGCGCTACGGCAGTCCGGCCTATGCCCGCATCGACGCCGCCGCGACCCCGGAACAGAAAGCACTGCTCGGGAAGTTGACACCGGACATGATCACCACAAAGGAGATCGCCGGTGAGCCGATCACCGCGGTCCTCACCCGCGCCCGCGGCAACGGCGCCCCACTCGGCGGCCTGAAGGTCACCACCGAAAACGCCTGGTTCGCCGCCCGCCCCTCCGGCACCGAAGACAAGTACAAGATCTACGCGGAGTCCTTCCAGGGCCCCGAACACCTGACCCAGGTCCAAGCGGCCGCGGAAGAAGTGGTGGGGCAGGCGCTGTCCGGTGAGTGATAGATCGACTGAGGGGTCGCTGGGTTCGAGAGCCTCTGCGGCATCGGGGGCAGCGGATTCGGCAGTGCCAGTTGGGTTGGCGAAGGCGTCGGGGACGCCAGCGGCTTCGAGTGGGGCGGGATCGCTCGGTTCCGGGGCTTCGGCTGAGTCAGCAGGTGTTTTGGGGGCGGCGGTGCCGGTGGGAACGGCGCAGGCGTTGGAGGCGGCGGGCCAGGGCGGGGCTGGGGCGATGGTGGTGGTGTCCAGGGCGTTGCCGGTTGAGATCTGGGTGTTGGTCGGGGCTTCGTTTGTTATCGCCGTCGGGTTCGGTCTGGTGGCGCCGGTTTTGCCGCAATTTGCGCGGGGGTTCGGGGTCGGGGTCGCCGCGGCTTCGGCGATTGTCAGTGCGTTTGCGTTGATGCGGTTGCTGTTCGCGCCGGTCAGCGGGCGATTGGTGCAGCGACTGGGGGAGCGGTCGGTGTATCTCGGGGGTTTGTTGATTGTCGCGGTGTCGACCGGGGCCAGTGCGTTTGCCCAGAGTTATTGGCAGCTGCTGGTTTTGCGGTCGGCGGGCGGGGTCGGGTCGACCATGTTCACGGTGTCGTCGCTGGCGCTGGTGATCCGGATGTCGCCGCCCGCGCAGCGCGGGCGGGTGTCCGGACTGTGGTCGACGAGTTTTCTGATCGGGTCGGTGAGCGGACCGCTGGTCGGCGGCGCGCTCGCCGGGCTCGGGTTGCGGGCGCCGTTCCTGATCTACGCGGCGGCGCTGCTGCTCGCTACCGCGGTGGTCTACGTGAACTTGCGGCATTCGACGTTGGCGGCGCCGGAACCGGTCGGCGGGCTGCGCCTGATGTCGTTCCGGGAGGGATTGGCACGGTCGGAGTATCGGGCGGTCCTGCTGTCCAATTTCGCCAATGGCGCGGCGGTATTCGGCGTGCGGATGGCACTCGTGCCCCTGCTGGTTGTCGAAGTGCTGCATCAGAAACCGGGCATGGCCGGTGTCACCCTGACGGTGTTCGCCGCGGGCAATGTGGCGGTGCTGTTCGCATCCGGCAGACTCTCGGACCGTTTCGGGCGCAAGCCCTTCCTGATCATCGGATCGCTGATCTGTGCGGCCGGTACCGCCGGACTCGGTCTCGCATCGAACCTGCCATGGCTGCTGGCGACCTCATTCGTGGCCGGACTCGGCTCGGGCATGTTCACCCCCGCCCAACAGGCGGCGGTAGCGGATGTCATCGGACCGAATGCCCGCGGCGGCCCGGTCCTGGCCGGGTTCCAAATGGCCGCCGACCTCGGCACCGTCATCGGCCCCGTCGCGGTAGGGGCCGTGGCCCAAAACTTCTCCTACGGCCTCGCCCTCGCCCTGACCGGCGCACTACTCGCCATCGCAGCCGCCATCTGGACACTCGTCCCAGAACCACTACAGCGACGACCTGCGAAATCGAAAGTGGAAGCCGTCCCGGAATCCCCACCTGATTACACCTACGGCCCCGAAGCCCCCGACCGCCTCGTCGACACCCCCGACCCCCAAGGCAACAACTACGCCTCACACTGATCTGGACGTCTGATCACCATGTATCCCTGGAGGCGCTGTCGACGTTTGCCTGCAGGGATACATGGTGATCAACAGTCCAGAACCCACCCCGTGCACCGGGTGGGGCTCGGTTGGGGCAGAGTGGTCGGGGTGAGCGATTCGGGATCGAAATACACGCCGCGGCCGATGTCCAGTGCGACCACATATGCGCTGGGTGGGGTGGCGCTCGCGCTCATCGTGTTGATCGTGATCCTGGCGTTCCGGTGGGGGCGTGACGACGCCACGATCCGCAATGACGGATACGGTTCGGTGCACAGCGCGGACGTGCATGCGGTCCTGGACCAGAACAACGGCACCATTCTCCTCGGCCGCCCCGACGCGGCGAAGACCATCGATGTGTACGAAGATCCGCTGTGCCCGTCCTGCGGTGCGCTGGAACGGCTCTACGGTCAGGAGATCGCGCAGCAGATGGATGCGGGCAAGCTCGCCGTCCGCTACCACCTCGTGACCTTCCTCGACCCGAAGTCGAAGAGCAAGGACTATTCGACCCGTGCGGTCGCCGCGAACGAGTGTGTCGCAGATACCGGTTCGGGTCCGGTGTATTCGAAATTCCACGCGCTGCTGTTCACCTCGAAACAGCCGAAGGAAGGCGGTGCGGATCTCAGCAATGACGATCTCGCGAATGTCGCGAAAGAATCGGGCGCCGCGCTGGAGGCGGTGCAGTGCATCAGCTCCGGCGCGAAACTCGACGCGGCGAAGATCCACGCCCAAATGGCACGCGCCGCGCTGACCGATGCCAATGGCGAGGTCGCCACGCCCGCCGTCTTCGACGGCAAGACCAAGGTCGACGTGAACAACCACGAATGGGTCCTCGACCTGACCAAGTGATCGTGCCGGGCGGCGGCACCGCCCGGCACGACGCACCTATCCGGCGGGTTCCGGCTCCGGCTCACCCTTCGCGATCTCGGCCAATTCGCGCTCGACGAGTTCGTCGTGTGCCTTGGCCTCCGCGGCCGCCTTCTTCGGGCTCCAGTGTCCGGCCATCAGGAAGACGAACGGCAGGAAGACGACCTGCGCGGCCAGGCAAATCCACCACCAGCGTTCCCATTGCTCGGGGGAATCGGCTTGCGCCTGCTGCACTTCCTTGGCGTGCGCGGCCAGATAGGCCTGATCATCGGCCGGGATGGTGCCGACAGATTGCAACCGCGTAGTCGCCTGCGCCAGTTTGGGCCCGACGGTCGCCGCCACCGCCAGGTCGGCGGCGGGAATCTGCTGAACGGCTTGCAGACGTGCGATCGCCTGATCCACCGGAATGCCGAACTTCTTGGCGACCTGTCCGACCGCCGCCAGTCCCGCGTTCGCATCGGCTGGATTCGTGGTCAGCGTGGCCAGTGTCGCCGAATCGATGGCCTGCAGCGTGGCCAACTCCTGCGGGTAGCGGGTGTTGAGACCGACGGTGGTCTGGATGTCGGCGGGTGACGCGCCGGTCAGTTTGGTCAGCGCGGTGACCTGTGCGGCCTGATCACTGGGGTTCTGCTGCAGTGCCGCAAGGGTTTCCGTGCCGACCGTTTGGATGGTCGCGAGTTGCTGGGCGTATTTGTGCGCGATCTCCGACAGCCTCGGTCCGTAATTGACCAGCGGACCGGCCGCGTTCACCACGATCAGCAATCCGAACAGCACCACCGTGACGACGCTGCGCAGCGTGCCGCCCCACACCGCGAGACCCACCGCGGTCGCGGCCGGATTACGGGCCTCGACCGTTTCGGTGAAGCTGGCCATCCAGGTGGAGTAGGCAATGCCGGTGCCGACCGCGATGACCACGAAAACCATTGCGAACGAGTAGTAATCGGTATCGGGCTGATCGGTATAGCCGATGAACAGGTACATGCCGACGATGCTGATGAGCGCGCCGACAATCATGAACGGCTTGCGCACCTTGAGTTTGTCCGACACGATCCCGGCCAGTACCAGGGCGACCGCATTGGCGGCCCAGTACCAGTTGCCGAGCGCATTGGCCTTGGCCGGACTGAAGCCGAAGTTCGTCGCCATATACACCGGCAGGAACGACACGATGGTGTAGAAGAAGGCGAGGAACAGGCTGATCGCCAACGCCGAGCCGATGATGTTGGGGCGCAACATCTGTCGCCACACACCCTGCTCGAGTTCCTTGACGTCCAGACCGCGGGCGCGGGCCTCGATCAACGCACGGTCGCGCAATGTCACCATGATCTGGTCGCGCAGTTGCGGACTGAGCTCGCGTAATCCGATCACCGCGACCACCGCGATGACGAGGCTGATTACACCGCAGAGCCGGTAGTGGTACTGCCAGTCGGGATGCGCGTCGAGCGTATGGGTGGAGATCTGTGTGGTGACCAGGGCGCCGATGACCGGTCCCAGTGTCCAGAAGCCCATTGCCGATGCCCGGTCCAGCTGCGGGGAGAAGTCGCGAATCAGTGCAGGTGTGGCCACCAGCACCGCACCCTCGACAATGCTGACCAGGCAGTACACGAACAGGTACTGCTCCTTGGTGGTCGTCGCGGGCACCGCGAACAGGGTCAGCAGCGAGCAGATCACCACGCCGTAGGCGACGATATTCGCCCGCCCCCATCGATCCAGCACGCCCGCGAGCACCGAGGCTACCGCGCCGAAGGCGGCGCCGATGATGAAGATCCAGACGAAGTAGGCGAAGGACAGGTCGAAGTAGCCGATGAGTTCGTTGCCCACGGCTCCGGTGACGAACAATTGGTAGTAGAGCGCGATCGAGGCGATGACCACGACGGCCAGGTACCAGGAGCGGGCGGGTGTATCGGGATAGTGCGGTAGCTTGCGTTGCCACAGCCCCGTGAGCAGGGTCGGCGGATCTGCGGTCTGGGTCGAGCTCATGGTCGAGATGCCTTTCTAGCCACGGCATTTCGTAAAGGACCTGACCCATGTGTGGATCAGGACGAGTTGCCGGGTGGACACAGGGTAGTGAGATGGATCACTGCCCGCAGGTGTTTCGGACCATGAGAACGCTCGATTTGCGCAATTGGAATAAACGGTACCGATGAGTGGGACTATTGGTTGACGCCACAAGCATCTCGAGGTGGGATGGGAATTGTGAATTCGGCCGCCGCGGAGGGGGTTTCGATTTCGATGCGGGGTAGGTGTTCGGCGGAATTCAGCGGCGGTTGCTCACCGGGTTGCCGGAAATGATTGCAGCACTGGCGATTGCGTCGATCGCACTGACGACAACGGGGTCCGTGCCATCAGGCACGGACCCCGTCAGGTCTATCCGGGCTTACAGGTAAGAGCCGCACACGGGCCAAGCGCCCGGGCCCTGGGTGGCGAGCACGTTCTCCGCGACGCGGATCTGCTCCTCGCGGCTGGCGTTGCTCGGGCTGCCCGAGCCGCCGTTGGCCGCCCAGGTGCTCTGCGTGAACTGCAGACCGCCGGCGAAGCCGTTACCGGTGTTGATGCCCCAGTTGCCACCACTCTCGCACTGGGCGACAGCGTCCCAGTTGTGGCCGGAGGCCGATGCGGTGGCGGTGGACAGGCCGAACGGAACGGCGGCGATGGCACCGGCGACGGCGGCGATTCCAAGGGCACGGGTGAACTTGCGGTTCTGAGTCATATGGATTCCTGGCTGCGCCCGCTCGGCATCGGCGGACTTCCGCCGTGTCCCTGCCCCCAGCGATATCGGGGACCCTCGAAACCGCGGGGCAGGGTTACCGGCGTTCAGCGATTCGAGTTCGAGCCCGTCGCGTTGATCCGGGCTGCTGACGACGCTAGCGAAGAATTCGCGACAGATCACGTTGAGATAACGTCCGAATTGCCTCGACCTCAACTGCGGAATAGCGATATCCGCCCAGTTCGAATGCGTAAAAATGTATATATACGACCGTTCGTGATAGTTACGTTATGTGTTCGGTATCACTACGAAATAGTGACCTGGATCGCGTTTGAACGCCGAATCCTGGGGTGTATGTCCGATTTCGCGGCCTGTCCGGCTCGATGCTGATGATGAAGTTGTCACCTGCTGGGGTATTTGTGAATGGCGCTCGGCTCGGTGCGAGGTTCAACAAATCGAGTTTTGCGGCATATGGGTGTTTTGTGACGCTTGATCCGGGGTGCGAGCTACCTCGCCGACGTGCGTGCGTGGCGGACGCAGGTCGCTGGGTGGACTCTGATGCCCGGCGACGCCGACAGCGCACAGCTCTTGCCGACCACGTGCAATCGGACACGCTGCTTCGTGGGATGGCGATGTGGCATCGCGAGCGACGATGTAGGGGCCGAGCGGCGATATGGGTTGCGAACAGTGACTGGGAGACACTTCCGTGCGCGGTCGCTTGCACCGTCAACGAAGCCCCGGGGCGTGGGCCTGCGGTTCGACTGGCTCGGCATGGCTCGATTGCGTCCGGCGGCCGTGAAAGCCGCTCGAAATGGCGCGGGCGTCGGAGCGGCCTTGATGGATGGCTCGGAGTGGGCGCGGCATCGGAGTCTCCGTGCGAGCTGCTTCGAGTGGATCCGGCATCCGGACAACCCTGCTAGCCGCTCGGTACGGATCGGTACCGGACAGTCTTGCTTGCCGCTCGCAACGGATCGGTACCCGGCGGTCCCTGCTTGCCGCTCGCAACGGATCGGTACCCGGCGGTCCCTGCTAGCCGCTCGCAACGGATCGGTACCCGGCGGTCCCTGCTTGCCGCTCGCAACGGATCGGTACCCGGCGGTCCCTGCTAGCCGCTCGCAACGGATCGGTACCCGGCGGTCCCTGCTAGCCGCTCGCAACGGATCGGCGCCCGACAGTCCCTGCTAGCCGCTTGACGGATCGGTACCTGGTAGCCGCTTGGTGCGGATCGGTACCCGTCCCTGCCAGCCGCCGGAGCGGAATGGCGGGGACTCTCGGGCAGCCCGGCGACTCGCTCAGGGCGGAATGGTCCGGTCAGTGGCCGCGGAACTGGGCTGGCTGGGGATGGTCGTCGGGGATCTCGTCTTCGGGGCGGATTCGCCGTAGCTGGCCGTGGATGACTATGTAACCGTCGAGGGGGTAGGCGATGTCTTCGGCGGGTGGTCGGTCGGTGGGGCGGATGGGGATTGCGGGAGGGGATTCGGAGTGGGGATGGCCGGTGTAGGGGGTGACGGGGGCGTCGGTGTCGGTGCGCGGAAATAGGTATCGCGCGCCCTCGCGGATCGTGGTGTGGATATCGCCGGTCGGTGCGGTCCATTGGAGACGATCCGGATCGGCGCGCCAGATGCGCCAGGGCAGTCTTTTGTTGTCCGCCAACGTTTTCAGACGATGGTGCCGGGTGCAGAGTGTGGCCAGATCGGCGCGGATGGTGTGTCCGCCGCGGTCGGGATGCTGGTGGTCGAGGCGGTGATTGTGGTCGAGCTCGGATTCGGCGGCGGGCATGACGCATCCGGGAAAGCGGCACATGCCGTCGACCGCGCGCACCTCGCGCTCCAGGCGATGCGATGGCTGGCACCGCAGCGCCGCTGCGTCATCGTCGGCGTTCGCCCGTTCCGGAATGACCTGGAAGCGTGCGTGTTCGGCCAGAATTCGGGCCAGTGCCGCATCGATCGGCCCGTACCCGGCCAGAAAGGCTGGATCCTCCTGAATTCCGAGCAGCGTGTCCGCGGGAATTCCGATCTGGATCAAGGGCTTGCGCGGTTGTTCGGTCGGCATACCGAACTTCGGACAACGTTCACCGCGTCCGCACTGGCATTTCAGCCGCCCGGAACCATCCGCCAGCGCCACCAGCGCGTCCGCCCGCCGCTGCGGCATAGGCCGCGGATCCGATGCGCACACCTGCATACTCATCTCGCGCAGCCGCATCGCCACTGTCTGCGCACCCGGCGCGGGGAGTAACCCGTCGAATACGGCCATGCTGTCCTGCACGGCTCGCAGCCGAACGTCGCGCTCGTCCTGCCGCAACTCCCGCCGCCGCTGTGTGCCGCCGGGATCCAATCGCGCCGCCCACCGCCGGGCCGCCTGCCGCAGCCGAACCGGATTGTTCCGTGCCGCCGCATCGAGCAGTCGCGGTTCCAACGCGTCCAACACCTCCCTGGCCACCGCCCGGGTGTTGTCCACGATCACTCGCACCTTGGCCAGGTCGATCCGGCCCGCCGCGAACGCCGCCCGCGTTCGCGGCAACGAATCCTCCAGTGCCAGACCGATATCGATCAACGCCCCCGCCGTCCCCTCATCGACCTGCAGTGCCACCGCGGCCTCACTGGCGGCGAACTCCCCGGCCCGAACCCCACCCGGCCCCGGCTCCGCACTCTCGGCGCGATGTCGTCGATACAACTCGCGCACCGCGAACACCTCGGCCGCCTGCGCCGCCGCGGCCCGCCCGTGCGCCGCCCGCAAGGCCTCGATCAACCCCTCGTCGGTCATGGCCCCGAAGTCCAAGGATGCGAGCTCATCGCTATCGAACATGTGTTCGAGTCTACGGTCGAACGATCCCCTCCGCCACCCCTGAATCAAGGCGATTTGGTTGCCGACACGCCAGTGGTGTAACTTCGTTCAGGCAGTCAGGGAAACCCGACGGCAACCCATTCGGGGCTATGGCGCAGCTGGTAGCGCACCACACTGGCAGTGTGGGGGTCAGGGGTTCGAGTCCCCTTAGCTCCACTTGAAATAGCAGGTCAGGACCGGTATTGCACCGGGCCTGACCTGTTTCATTTGAACCAACCCCACGTTTACCCCACGTTTTGGCCCGCCTTTCGCTGAAGCGGTGCGGCGTCCGACACGGGTGTCGGTGTTCAGATCGAGGGGGTGAGTGGATGCAGCCCTGGGCGTCGCCCGATTCATGTCTTACGGCGGAGCCTCTCATGCTATTCGGCGGAAGCATTCGGCGTCGGAGGTGTAGAGGCCAGCATTTGGAGGGCTCCTTCGTACCAGGCGTGTACTGCCAACCATGTGTACGGTGGCTGACCTTCCTCGTCTTCCAGTTCCTTCGCCTTGCGGACCAGGTATTCCAACATCGGGTTGCCCCGATCCGGAAATGGGTAGGAGAAGGCGTCGTCGGGCTCCGCGATGCTGGCGGCTCTGTAGTCTCTGTGCCCGTTCGCGATGATTCGGGTCGACTGACGAGTGACGTACTCGGTTGGGATGACTGCTGGTCCTTCTGGATCCATTTGATGCCCCAGGTTGTTTCGGCCTCGAATTATTGATCTGAGCAGTCTGCCACGCGATCGCCTGCACTTGGGACGTCCGCTCGGCTGCTCGCTCACCGAGGCGGGTGCGCCGTGGGTTCATCTCGGTAGGGGGTATCGACCAGTACGCCAACCTGCTGCAACACCGAAAACTGCTGGTCATCGGCAAATAGCGCGTGACGGTTCTGGTCCGGTTGCCGCACGTTCGTGCCCCGGCGGGGCCCTATAAGGATGGGGCCGGTTCTGATCGGCGGTTTCCTGGGGGCACGCTGTTAATTCAAGAAAACTTCGCGCACCTGGGATGAGGGATCGTTCTGCCCAAGAGTGGGACCTAGCGGGAATCACGAGACATCACGAACTCCTGAGTGGCGTCAGGGGTTCGAGTCCCCATAGCTCCACTCATTTACGGAGGTCAGGGCCTTTATTTGTATGTTTCACGGCTCAGTGTGCCAACGGGCGGGAGAGTCGCGCCTAGGTGGCCCTGCATCTCGGATAACCGCAATCCAGGGTGCCGATCGCACATCGGTCGGGTGGCGCGCCATCGTCCACTCGGGCAGCGGTGCACGGCGGCTGGACAGCCGCGAACGTGATCGAGGAGGCCGGAGCTGAGCCATGCCCCGTCGAGCAGCCGAGCATGACGGCGGTCTCGGTGCCTGCGTTCGGTGACTACCGGTGGGTGTGCTGCCCGGACCTCAGGTGGCGCCCGATTCGCGTGCGGCGGCGCTTGCCAGGGGTGCGAATACGTACTGGCACTGCGCGATACGGTCGGGGGGTGAGCGCAGGGGAAGGTTCGGTATGAATGGTGATGGTGGGGCGGCGGCGTACGAGCGTGCTTAGGCGTTGACGCGTGCGGACCGTGCGGCGGAGGCGGAGCCGGAATATAGGGTGGCGGCGTCGGCGGGGCATGTCGGTGCGATGCGGACGTTGGGCTTGTGGGCTGTCGAACGTGACGATGAGTCCACCGCCGAGACGTGGTGGGTGTAGGCGGCCGCGGCTGGGGATGCGAAAGCGATGTACAACCTCGGGTTTCTGAAATCCGAGCAGCGGCAGCTCGCTGAATCGGAACGCTGGTATCGGGCTGCGGCGGGGGCTGGGGAGGCTGACGCGGCATTCAATCTGGCGTTGCGGCTGGTCGAGCGAGGGGATAGAGAGGAGGCAGTCGAGTTCTATGCGCAGGCCGCCGAGGCGGGGGATACGAAGGCGATGAGCAACCTCGGCAACCTGCTGTCGGAGCTGGGACAGGATGAGGAGGCCGAGCGGTGGTTGCGGGTGGGCGTCGACGCTGGTTCCGGTGCGGCGATGGCCAACCTCGGCTCGTTGTACTTCCGGCGCGAGCGGGTCGCGGAGTACGAAAAGTGGTGGCGTCGTGGGGCCGCGGCGGGCGATGTCACCTCCATGTACAACTTGGCGGTGGTCCTCGAGGTACGGGACCGAGACGAGGCGGCGGAGTTCTTTCGCGCCGCCGCCGCGGCCGGCCACCCGTATGCCGAGGAAAAACTGCAGGGGCTGCTGACCGGCTGGACACGCAGCGGCGCGCCGTACATCGCCGGGATCTTCTGACCCGCCGGAACCGGTGCCTGCCGGGTCGACTCGAGGTGGCCGATCTTGTCGTCGACGTTCGCGACTGGTGCCGGTCAGGTCGATTCGTGGACCGGACGATCAGGCCCGGATACAGGCTGCGCGCGACCCCGCCGTCCATGCCTCCTCGACAACCCGGGCGCGGTGGCTGTGCTGCTGGAGGGACTCCGAACGGGCGATCAGGTCCGGGATACTGCTTGCCAGGGACCCGGCCATCCACGTCGACCTCAGCGACGCGGGCAGAGTGGCAGAGCTATTGTGGGAAGGCCTCGAACCGAGGATCTCCGTGGGTGCCTTCGTCCTTGACGATTGGGAGACCAGCCTGCCGGACCTCGTGCGAGCAGTACCGAGAGCTGTTGTCTGCGAACAGGATCCGGGGCTCGGACTGGAGCGTTCAGCAGCCGGTCTGCGATTTTCGGGTTTGACCGCCAATCCACGCCGCGATCGAGGATGCGATTTCAGCAAGTGTGGTCGGTGCTCGTCGGCGAACCTGCAGCAGGAACGATGGTGCCGTTGGGTTGGCGGTAGGGCTGGATCGAGTGGTGGGTCAGCTCGAGCAACTCCTCGATGCGGATACCGGTGTGGCGCAACACCTCGATCATCGCCCAGGACCAGAACGCTTCGTGCTCAGCCGATTCCGGATGCATGATCGCGCCGTCGTCGCCCTGCAGCCGCGGGCGACTGCTGGAGCCGTAACCGGTCCTCGGCCGACTGTAGGTGCGCCCGTTGACCTCGAACTGTTGTCCGGGTGCGCTGGCGCGGGCCAGGCGCAGTAGTTCTGTTGCGGCGTCGTAATGTTGGCGGACGCTGCGCACCAGTGTCGGCAATAGGGGCGCGAGTTCGCGGATGCGGGCATGGATCCGCGCGGTCTGCGCGCGGCGTTCCCGCGGTAGGACGCGGGCGTCTTGGCGGGTCACTGCTGGCGTGTACCGGTGCGCGCGAACCGGATCCGGTCGGCCTGGTTACGCAGTGCCGCCGCGATGTAGGCGTCCGGGTGTGTGACCGTGGGCAGCCGAATATAGGCCATCGAACAGGTTCAGTTTTCCGCCTGCTACTCCGCGAATCGGGGCACGCTGTCGAGCAGATGCCGGGTGTAGGGGTGGGTGGGATTGCTGTACAGGGTTGCGGCCGGGCCTGATTCGACGAGTTCGCCGTGGCGCAGCACCGCTACCGAGTCGCTGACATGTCGGACCACCGCCAGGTCGTGGGAGATGAACACCATGGTCAGCGCGAGGCGTTGACGCAAGTCCAAAAGGAGGTTGAGGACCTCGGCCTGGACCGAGCAGTCGAGGGCGGAGGTGATCTCGTCGGCGACGATCACCTCCGGTTCGACCGCGAGCGCGCGTGCGATGGCGATGCGCTGGCGCTGGCCGCCGGAGAATTCGTGCGGATAGCGCCAGGCCGCGGCTGGATCCAGGGATACCGTCTCGAGCGAGCGCGCGATGGCGGCAAAGTGGCGTCCGGCGTCGGCCCCGCCCGGATCGATGGCTTCGGCGATGGCCCGGCCTATGGTCAGTCGTGGGTTCAGCGACGAGTAGGGGTCCTGGGATACCAGTTGTACTCGCCGCACCGCTGCCCGGCGCCGTGCGCCGGCGAGATCTTGGCCGTCCAGCAGGATTCGTCCGGCGCTGGGGCGCAGCAGGCCCACCACTGCCTTGCCGATAGTGGATTTACCCGAGCCGGATTCGCCTACCAGGCCGAGGGTTCGGCCGCGCGGAACCCGCAGCGACACCGATCGGACCACGGTGCGGGCACGTCGGCCCGAGCCGTAGATCAGTGTCAGGTCCTCGACGGTGAGCCCATCGGTCGCGGTGCCGCCCGGGGTGGTGTCATCATCGGCCATGGTGCCTGAACCTTTCTCAATGGCTATCTCATTCGTCACGGTGCCGAAACCGCCTGTGCTGCATGGCGTTCGGTCGCGCCACCGACGTTGACGACGTGGCATGCGACGCCGTTCACCTCGGGTGGGACCTCGGTCGCGCAGCGCGGCACCGCGATCGGGCAGCGGGGCGCGAAGGCACAGCCCGCTCCACGCTCGTCCGGTGCGGGCGGGCGGCCGGGAATGGTGGGGAGCCGCTCCTGCGCGCACATGCCGTTCAGGGTGGGGCTCGCGGCCAGCAGAGCGCGGGTGTAGGGGTGCTTGGCGCGGCCCGCGCGCAGATCGGCGGCCGTCAGCGTCTCGGCGACGCGTCCGGCGTACATGACCACCACGCGGTCGCACAGGGTGCCGATCACGCCGATATCGTGCGAGATGAACAGCATTCCTGTTCCGCGCCGATTGATGTCGCGCAGCAGGTCCAATACCTCGGCCTGCACGGTCACGTCGAGTGCTGTGGTGGCCTCGTCGGCGATGATCAGTTTCGGCTCCGGCAGCACCGCCGCGGCGATCATGGCGCGCTGGCGCATACC
This sequence comes from Nocardia sp. CA-135398, assembly GCF_050955845.1. Lineage (NCBI taxonomy): Bacteria > Bacillati > Actinomycetota > Actinomycetes > Mycobacteriales > Nocardiaceae > Nocardia > Nocardia sp. CA-135398. The sequence goes on from NZ_CP192084.1 coordinate 2,018,469, forward strand.
GCCGGACAGTTCGTGCGGATACTGCCGCAGCACGTGCTCCGGGTCCCTGATGCGCACCCGGCGCAGCGCCTCGATCGCCTTGGCGGTGGCGGCGGCGCGGGTCAGGCGCTGGTGCACTCGGGGGACCTCGGTGAGCTGGCCGCCGATGCGCAGCGCCGGATTGAACGAGGCCGAAGGGTCCTGGTAGACCATGCCGATCTCGGTCGCCAGCCGTTTCGGATCCGGTTGCGGGCCGAGCAGGTCCAGGCCGTCGAGATCGAGACAGCCCGCGTCCGAGCGCAATTCGTCTGGCAGCAGGCGTGTCACCGCCATGGCGGTCAGTGACTTGCCGGAGCCGGATTCGCCGACCAGGCCCACGATCTCGCCCAGCCGGACCTGGAAGCACACGGAATCGACCAGCCGCACACCGTTGGACAGCTCGACAGTCAGTCCGGTCACGCTGAGCAGCGCGCCGGGTGCGCGCGGTTCGGGACGCATCGCGGGCGCGGCCGGTGTCCCCTCCGACCGCGACCCGCGACGCTCTCTGGGATCCAGGGTGGCGGCCAGGCCATCGCCGATGAGGGAGGCGAACATGCCGGTCACCGTGATCGCCACCGCCGGTCCCAGGGCTTCTGCGGGATTGGTGTAGAGGGAGCGCAGGCCGCTGTTGAGCAGTGCGCCCCAGTCGAATCGGGGATCGTGAACCCCCAGGCCGAGGAACGACAACGCGGACAGTGCGACCAGCACGCTCGCGAACGCGGAGGACAACAGCACCAGCAGCGGCCCGGAGATGGCGGGCAGCAGGTGGCGCGTCATCACTCGGAACGGCGGTACGCCCAGAAGTCTTGCGGCCGAGACGAAGTCGCGGCCGGCGACCGCCCCGGCCAGGGTGGTGGTGAGCCGCGCGAAGCCCGGGGCCCCGCCCAGCACGATCGCGATGACCGAGGCGGTGGTACCGGCGCCCAGGATGGTGGCCACTACCAGGCCCAGGATCAGGGTGGGCGCGGTGACCATGAGATCGATGAAGCGCAAACCGAATTCGCGTACCCGCGGCCCCGACACCCATACCACCGTGCCGAGGGTGATGCCCAGCAGCGCCGCCAACACGGTCGCGATGGTGGTCAGTAGCAGGGTGAGCCGGGTGGCGACCAGGGTGCGCGCCCAGACATCACGCCCGAGGGCGTCAGTGCCCAGCCAGTGTTCGGAGCTCATGCCCCCGCGCATCGATCCCGACATCGCAGTCGCGGAGTGCTGCAGCAGCAGCGGTGCGATGAAGGCTAGGAGCACCATCACGGTCATCCCGATCGCACCCAACCACAGTGAGGGGTGCACACGGCGTAAAATATTGGCGTTCAACGATTCTCAGCTCCCATCAAGGCCGATCGGGGGTCCAGTAACGAGATCAGGACATCGACCGTCAGGTGCAGGGTCGCGGCCAGCAGCCCCAGTACGAGCACGCAGCCCTGGATCGTCGGATAGTCGCGGACCAGCAGCGCGTCGACCACCCGTTGCCCGATGCCCGGCCAGGCGAATACGGTCTCCACCACCACGGTGCCGCCCAGCAGCGAGGCCAGCACCAGTCCACTCAGGGTCATGACGGCGGGCAGCAGGTTGGGCAGCACGTGCCGCAGGTACAGGCGCGGGGTGGGCAATCGCCGTCCGTGCGCGGTGCGAATGTAGTCCTGCGCCAGCACCGTTCCGGCTTCGCGTCGCACCAGGCGCGCCATGACACAGCTGCTCGGCAGCGCGATGGCGACCACCGGCAGCAGCAGCGATTGCGGCGTCGCCGCGCCACCGGCGGGCAGTATCCGCAGCGTGATGGCGAAGATCATCACCAGCATGGTGCCGATGACGTATTCCGGTACCGCGCCTAGCAATCCGGTGCCCACGGTGAACGCGTTGTCGACGCCGCGGCTGCGCCGGGCGGCGATCGCGATGCCCAGCGGCAGCGCGATCGCGAGCACCAGCAGCAGCGCCGAGGCGGCGAGTTCCGCCGTGAACGGCAGCCGGGTGGCGATGATGTCGGCCACCGGTTCGCGGGTCTGGAACGAGCGGCCCAGATCACCGCGCGGTAACCCGGCAAGGTAGTCGGTGAATTGCACTGCCAGCGGACGATCCAAGCCGAGTTCGTGCCGGATGCGAGCGATATCGGCCGGGGTCGCGTTCTGCCCCGCCAGCGCCTCGGCGGGATCGCCCGGAATCAGCTGGATCATGGCGAAGGTGACCACGACCAAGGTCGCGGCGACGGCGGCCAGTCCGCCCGCCCGCCGAAGCAGGAACCCGGTCCACGGGCCGGGGGACCAGCGCGCCGATGTCGTGCCGTCCGTTACCGGTGCCTCGGTCATGCCGTCGTCCGCAGGGAGGTGAGATCGAGCTGGGTGGGCGGCCCCAGCAGCGTCAGCCCGTCGCGGTAGACGTAGCGGAGGTTCAGCGTCGACAGCGGAACGATGTCGATGGCCGTCAGCAAGGCAGCCTGGGCCTGTTGCCACGCGGCACATTTGGCGCCCTCGTCGACGGTCGTGACGGCGGTGTTCAGTCCGGCCTCGAAGCCGCCGTTGTGCACCGCGCCATAGTTGCGGCCCTTGGGCGGCTCGGCTCCGGTGAGCAGCGACGCTCCCTGTACCAACCGGGTGGATAGCGACGCCATGACATTGATGTCCCAATCCCCGCCCGGGAGAACAGAACTGGACAGGGTGGCCTGCTCCGCGCTGTTCAGGGTGACGGTCGCTCCGGCCGTGCGCAGCGCCTCGGCGATGTAGGTATTGCCCGCGCCGTCGGCCACCGCTCGGGTGCCGACCACGTTGATCGTCTTGCCCGCCAAGACCTTTCCGGCTGCCGCCGAGTCGATGTGGACCAGCAGACCGGCGTCGTCGGAGGCGCAGGCAGCAGACGGGTCGACATAGGTCTTCAACAGGGTGCCCCCACCGAGCACCTTGCCGAACGCCTGCGCGTCAACCGCCTGCGCCACCGCCCTTCGGAAGTCGGGATCGGCGCCGGGATGGCCAGGCCGCTCGTTGAACATAAGGTAGAACCGCACGGTGGGCACCGAGAGCGTGCTGAAGCCCTTGTCCAGCCGGGCGGCGTCGGGCCCGGTGAAGGAACCGAAATCGATTTGCCCAGTCTGCATCTGGTTGGCGATGGTCGACTCGGACTTGACGACGGTCAGCTGATACTTCTTGGGCGGCGTGCCTCTCGTCAGGTTCTTGTACAGCGGATAGGCGTCGAATCCCTCGCGCAGCGACAGTGTGTACCGCGATCCGCGATCGTTCTCGGTGAGGGTATAGGGGCCGGTCCCGGCCCCCGGCACATCGCCCGCGGCGAGCTTGTCCGGGTTGTCGAGCCCCGGCTTGCAGACGATTCCGGTGGCCGGCAGCGACAGCGCCGGCAGCAGTTCGGTCCAGGGCGTGGTCAGCTGGATCGACACCGTGCCGGTCGCGTCGTCACCGGTGATGGTGGTCTTGTCAGCGGCATTGGCGGGCCCGAAGGCATATGCGGCGGCAGTGGCGTTCTTGCGGTAGTAGTTCAGTGAGGCGGCCGCCTGGCTCGCCGTGAGCGGGCTACCGTCGGAGCAGGTCAGCCCCGTGCGCAGGGTCAGCGTGACACCGGTCGCCGAGAGCGCCCACCTCGCGGCCAGACGCGGCACCGGGATATTGCCCTCGTCCAGGCCGATCAGCGGGGAATACATCAGCTGGTTGAGCACATAGTCACCGCCCGACGAGTTGCGCGCCGGATCGAACGTGCTGACATCAGCGGTCAGCGCGAGTCGGACATCGCCCCCGCGGGGCACGGTGCCGGACCCGGAGCCTTGTGAAGTGGTGCACGCGGTGAGAGTGAGAATCGCCGCGGTCGAGAATGCGGCGAGGAGGGAACGTTTCATACTGATCTCCTGGAGCGGGGGTCCACACAAGGAATCAGAACCGGTCTCCGCCGCTACGAAATCGCAGAAATTCCCTCGCGCGTGCTGATCACACGCGAATATCCTGTCGAATCGCGTCGTCGCGTGCTCATATCCACCGCCTCGACAATTGTTGCCGTCGAATCCATTTTGGTGGCTTGCGCGGTGCGCAGCCGTTCGACGAGGGCGTGCTGTGCCTGCGTCGCCCATCGGTCCTGCCAGCAGCCGATGGGGATATTGCGGATATGGCGTCCCGTCGGGTCGAGCAGGTGGCCGTCGATCTTCAACGGCCACAGCGAGATCGCGCGATCGTGGACCGACAGGTCACCCACCTCCGAGGACAGCCGGTCCTCGAACGCCTGCAGATCCGGCATCGAGCGCAGCCACACGGTGAAGATGATATTGCGGGTGCCCGTGGCGGCGGCGCAGGAGCGGGTTTCCCGCATGCCCGCGATTCGGCAACCGACGTCGTTGATGCGCGCCAGCGGCGCGGAACCCCAGAACGTCACGCTCAGCGGCCATCCCGAGGCGAACCGGGCCACCTCGCAGGTGAATGCCAGGGCATTGTTGGCATCCATGCGCGCCAGCCTGCGCGAGACGGTCGTCGGGCTCATCCCGGTGTGTTCGGCCAGCGCCGTGACCGATTGACGGGGGGCGTCGCCGAGAGCGAGGACCAGCGGCATATCGTCGGCGCGGATCGAGCCGTGACCCGGTGCGCGGCGGGTGGACAGACCCAGAGCGTGGGCGTACTTGCTGCCCACGCGATCCAGCCGCCACCGGCTGCTGTCTTTGAATCGGGCGGTCGTCACCTGAGACCGGCTCGCCGCGATGCCGCTCAGCGTGCCGAGCCGGAAGGTCAGGTAGCGGGCCATCGACTCCTGATCGGTGAACACCGCCCGGATCAGCAGATCCCGTGCGCCGGTGGTGTGGTCGAGAGCGATCACATTGCCGTCCATGGCGAGCTCTGCCGACACCTCGTCCATTCGTCCCGGAGCGCAATCGATTTCGATGATGGCGGTCAGCGGGGCGATGCCGTCGACGGCGAGCGGGTAGCAGCTCTGCCAGACTAGGCCCTCCTCGGTCAGTCGTGTCCAGCGCCGGGCGGCGGTGGAGCCGTCGATGCCGAGTACCCGTCCGATCTGCTGCCACTGCGCCCGCGGTGCGATCTGCAGGACGACCGCGATCTCGAAGTCGACTTCATCGAGGGTGGTGAATTCTTGCAACGCACGACCATTCTTTGACGAGTTTCAGTGTTTTTCGGGTCGCCGGGAACTTGCTCGGCATTGTGGTGCGACGTTCGACACATCGAAAGCAAGGAAGATCGAAGATGAGGAAATCGACCGCTACCGCCGCCCTGGTCGCGACCGCTTTGTGCCTGTCGGCTGGGGTCTCGAGCGCTGAGCCGACCTCCGCCGACAAGATCGACTTCACCTCCACCGTCACCGACAAGAGCACCGTCATTCGCACGGACGGCGGCTCGATGGTGGTCGAGGATGGAGTTTTCAAGATCAAAGCAGCGAATGGCATCGCACTCGGCGGAACCGAATTGTCCTTCCGGGTAGACGATTTCGTTTTTCCGATCGCCGCCGAGATCACCGACCGCACGGCCACGCTGACTCCGCAACTGGACCTCGAACACGCCACGTACAAGCCGGTCGCACTGCCGTACGAGGACCAGGCGCCGTGGCGGAGCCAGTACGACCGTGAGCAGGCCGCTTGGAGCCGCATGGCCAGCACCATCACCATGGGCGCGACGGTGGGCACCGTGGTCGGCGGCATCGCCGGCGCGGGCCTCGGCTGCCTGCTCGGCGGCGCCGTCGGCCTCCCGCTCGGGGGCGCGCTGGGCCTCATGTTCGGCGCGTTGCCCGGCGCCGTGCTCGGCTGCATCGCCGGCATGGCCGTCGCTGGATTCCTCGGCACCATCGCGGGTGCGCTGTTCGTGACCGCGCCCGCCGTCATTCTGGCAGCGGCGCAGTACTTCACCACCATCAATCAGCCCTTCACCCCGCCCGCAACCAAGTGACATTCCATTGAGTGACACCCGAATCCCTTGTGCGCCCGGATAACCGGGTGCACAAGGGATTTCGGTCATTCAGCCGCGAGCTCGGCCCGGGCCGCGATGACCATCGCCTGGACGGCGGTAGGCAGGGTCTGTTCCGGATCCGGCGCAAAAAGCGGCGAATGATTGACGGGCAGGCCGGGCGGTAGCTGGTGGTCGTTCGTCATCAGCGCCAGGCCCTCCTCGGTGTAGCGGTCGAGCGGGTACGCGCCGATGAACCAGAACACCGAGGGACAGCCCGCGGCCGTGGCGAACCTCCCGAAATCCTCACTGCCCGTTTGTGGATGCCCCATCGTGATCGTGGGCATGCCGTGCGCGGCGAAACCGGCCAGCACCCGGGCGGTGTCGGCAGGGGTGTTGACCGTCACCGGGTACCCGTGCGCGACCTCGATCAGTGGAGCCTCGGGCGCTCCGGCCGCGGCCGCCTCGGCCGCGGCGAGCCGCTCGATGCCCTCGAGCATGAGTGCGCGCGAGCTGCCGGAGAAGGTCCGCAGCGTCATCAGCATCTCGGCGGCATCGGGAATGACGTTCGAGCGGGTACCGCCGTGCAGCGCACCGACATTCAGCACCGGCGATCCGGGCCGGGCCGCCTGCCGGGCGGTCAGGGACTGCAACCGCAGCAGCAGCGATGCCGCCATGGTCAGCGGGTCCACCGACAGATGCGGGCTGGAGCCATGGCCGCCTACGCCCTTCATCGTCACGCGGATCGTGTCGGAGGCCGCCATGACCGGTCCGCCCTTGCTCACGATCAGGCCTGCGGGCAGCGGATTCACGTGCTGGCCGAGCACGATGCGCGGGCGCGGGAACCGTTCCAGCAGACCGTCGTCGAGCATGTGGCGCGCACCGTCGCCGCCCTCCTCGGCGGGCTGGAAGATCGCCACCACAGTGCCCGCCACGGTCTCGGCGGCCAGCTGTGCGCACGCGGCCAGCAGCGCCGTGACATGCATATCGTGCCCGCAGGCGTGCATGACCCCGGCGGTGCGCGAGGCGTATTCGAGACCGGTCTGCTCCTGCACCGGGAGCGCGTCCATGTCGGCGCGCAGCCAGATCACCGGCCCGGGCCCGCCCTGCAGCACGCCGACCACTCCGGTCCCGCCGACACCCTCGGTGACCTCCCAGCCGTGCATTGCGCGCAGTTCTCTCGCGACCAGCCGCGCGGTCTCGAACTCCTCGCCCGTGAGTTCAGGGTGCGCATGCAGATATCGGTACGTCCGCTGCCAATGCTCATCGACGGGCGCGGGTGCGGTGAACTCGTTGTGCAGTAGTTCGTGCGGAGTGGTGGATGCGGTCATAGGGCGTTCCTTCATATTTCGGTAGTGATGGGGAGTGGCGCCGGTGATGAAATCCGGACATTGCTGACACAATGGAACCTATGGCTGACAGCACCTCGGAATCGCCGGATATCGGCAGCATTAACAGTGGGATGCGCGATTTCGACAGCAGGACGCTGTTCGGCGAACGGGATCTCGATTTGATCAATGCCTTGCAGATCAATCCCCGCGCCTCGTGGGCTTTGATCGGCGCGTCCCTCGGACAGGACGCCACCACGGTCGCGCGCCGCTGGCAGCAGCTCACCGCATCCGGCCTCGCCTGGATGACTGCCTACGCCCCAGATCTTGCAACCATCGGTTACCTGCGCGTGCGCTGTCGGCCCGATACTGGCACCGCACTGGGTGAACGGTTCTGCGCGTCGCCGTGCGTGCTCTCGGTCGAATGCCTCAGCGGCCGTTTCGATTTCCTTCTCACGGTGGCCGCCGCGTCGACAGATGCGTTACATGATTTCGCGACGCGGTGGCTGCCCGGGCTGCCGGGCGTCGAAGAGGTGCGCAGTACCGTCGTCGTGTACTCGTACTTCGACGGCAGTCACTGGCGTCCGATGTCGCTGGATCCCCAGCAGCTGGCCGTACTTCGCGACAGCGACGATCACGCGCCTACCTCGGCCCGGCGGCGCAGTGGCGATGTGGAGCTGGTGCGCGCGCTGGGCGCGGACGCACGCCGCAGCGCGGTCGAGCTCGCCGAGATCGTCGGCGTCAGCGATGCGACCGTGCGCCGCCGCATCGCAGAGATGACCAGATCCGGGTGGCTTCTGTTCCGCTGTGATTTCGCGAGGTCGGTGGCAGGCTGGCCGTTTGCCGTCAACCTGCGAGTACGAGTGCCGGCGACCCGCCTCGACGATCTCGGCACGGCATTGGCCGATTGGCCGGAGGTCCGCCTGTGCACGGTGACCGTCGACGACGAGGCGAACGCCATGATCATCGCTTGGCTGCGTGCGCCGCGCGATATCGTTGCGCTGGAATACCGCCTCCTCCAACGCTTCTCGGATATCACCATCATCGACCGCGTTTTCGAACTGGCCAGCCTCAAGCGCGTCGGCCGACTTCTGGATCCTCGTACCGGCGTCGCGATCGGCCACGTACCCCTCGACATCTACATCTGACCGGGCGGCCAGCTCGGCCGTAGGCATGAGTGACTTCGCCGAGTGAAGACACCGGTGGCGCCGAACGGATGTGGGCCGGTCGACTGGCAGAAGCTGCGCACGGCTGGCGTGGCTTCGCCGGTCGGCGACCCCCGATCGGCCGATAGTTCCGGCAGGTCGATGGATGTTGCTCCCTTCGGGAGCAGACCTATGCTCGCTGCGAATCGAGGCCCGATGTCACTGCTCGAGGGCGCGATTTGTACCTGCGGTGCGAAGTCCATTGCGCTGCATGGGTATTCAATGAGGGTAGAAGTGAATAGTTTCGTGCGGTCAACCGCGCGGTTGTGGCCGTGGCCAATCCGGTGGCGAGCAGCAGAATCTTCTTGGTCATCATCATCATTCCTCATTGAGCTTCCGAGCCGGGCCCGGCGGACACAACTCCCCCCGCAGCCTCCTCGGACTCGCAAGGAGCGGGCGGCACGCACGAGCCGAGCGGGTTCAGCGGATTCGACAGCGACAGCTGGTGACCGGGCGAACTGCAGGAGCACGGCCTGCGTCAGCACGTACAGGGCGTCGGGCTGGGAGCCGATGAGCCGCTGCACGACCTCCGCGGCCTGGGGTCCTTCGTCACCGGTGTGCGGTGCGAATGCGCTCGGACAAATTGCCGATGAGTTGCTGTTCGGCGTTGTCCATGCGGTCTCCAATCCGTGGGAAGGTCTGGAAACCAACCTATGAACCCCGGCTCCGGCAACTATCCGCTGACCGGCCGGAACCGGCCCCCCGCGTGGGTGATCTCGATAGAGAGACGCCTGCTCTCGAGCGTCTCCGGAGCCCCCACCCGCACTCGTCGTGATCAGTGGTGTGCGGATCAGCCCGTGAGCCGTGAATTCAGGAGGTGCAGGGCACTGCTAGCTGATTACTGATGCGTTGGAGCTTGGTGCCGATGATGACCTCGTGGTCGTAGCATGTGCTGACCCAGAGATGAGCGGGATCTCAGTGCTCGAGGACTGTTGGCGCCGTTAATCGAGCACGCCGCCAGAACCAGACGCACTGCGATCTGCAGCGCGGTTTACTTCGGCAGGATGGCGGGGTTGAGCCGGATATCGGGGTCGAGGGTGCGGCGGATTGCGCGCATCAGCTCTATGTCGTGCGATGTGCGCGACAGGTCGATCCATTCGACCTTGAGTCTGCCTATTCCGTGTTCTGCGCTGATGCTTCCGCCGTAGCCCGTGACCAGCCGCAGCACGGTCTCGGTGATGGCGCGTTCCAGCTCGTACGGCACGTCGATGAGATTGACGTGCACATTGCCGTCACCGATATGACCGAAGCAGACAGCGCGCACCGCCGGATAGCGTTGCGCGAGCGTCGTGCCGAGCTCGTCGAGGAACAGGCCCACCGCGGGCAGCGGGGCGGCCAGGTCGAGCTTGATCGGCGGTGTCGTCGACACCTTCGCCGCGACTTCGGTGTGCGCCTCCCGATATCGCCAAAGCTTCTGGGCGGGTGCGGGTTCCACGATCGCATCGAGAACCGCCGGAGACATTTCGGCTAGCGTGTCCAGCAGCGTCGCCTCGGCGTCGCCGACGCCGGACACCTCGGCGAGCAGAAAGAAGGGGGCCGGGACCGAGAGCGGTGCGCGCAGCGCGTCGGCGCCGACGATCAGATCCACCCCGGCGTCGGTCATGAACTCCGCGGCCTCGATCGTCAGCCCGGCGCGCTCGAACGCCGCCACCACCGACAGGGCATGGTCCACGCTCGCCACTCCGACGAGCGCGACGTGGCGGATCGGAGCGGGAACGATCAGTTTCATCATCACACGGGTCACGACGGCCAGAGTCCCCTCCGATCCGGCCAGCAGGCCCGGAATGTCGTAGCCGACATTGTCTTTGACCAGCTTCTTCCAGCGGGTCAGGACCTGGCCGTCGGACAGCACCGCTTCGACGCCGAGTAGTTGTCGGCGAGTGTTGCCGTATTTGATCATCCGAATTCCCCCGGCGTTGGTCGCGAGGATCCCGCCGAGGGTCGCGGTGTCACGCGAGGCCAGATCGATCCCGAAATCCAGGCCGACCTCGCGGGCGGCGCGCTGCGCCTGCGCGACCGTCACCCCGGCCCCCGCCGCGAGCGTTCGGGCGACCGGATCCACCTCCTCGATCGTGGAAAGCCGGCGCAAGCTCAATACGATCTCGCCGTCCATCGGAATCGAACCGCCGACCAGACCGGTGTTGCCGCCCTGGGGAACCACCGCGACCCCCCACCGGGCGCACGCGGTGAGTACCCCCGCGACTTCGGCAGTGGAGGCGGGGCGCACTACCGCGCTCGTATGCCCACTCCAGCGGCCGGTCCAGTCGGTGACGTGACCGGCGATCAGCTCCGGATCGGTCAATACGTTTGGGGGCCCGACGATCTCGGACAGCTCGTCGAGTAGTCGCGTGTGCACGCTCGTGGTCATCGTGAGGCTTCCTTCGAGAGCAGTCGGCCCGCGCGCTCGCCGGTGAATCGGCCGTCGAGCACTGCGGCCCGGCCGTTGACCAGCACAGTGCGCATTCCGCGAGCCAACTGCCACGGCTCGAGATACGTCGAGGCGTCCTCGATGGCGCCGGGGTCGAACACCACCACATCGGCCAGCTTGCCCGGTGTGAGACTGCCACGCTCGATTACCCCCAGCCGCGAAGCTGGCAACGAGGTCATTTTCCGGATCGCCTCCTCCAGCGTCAGTACCGCCTCCTCGCGCACGTAGCGGCCCAGTACCCGGGCGAAGGTGCCGAAGCTACGGGGGTGGGGCAACCCGGAGCCGTGCGGTGTCAGCGTCCATCCGTCGCTGGCGACCGACACCACCGGATGCGCCAGCACCGCCCGCACGTCGTCTTCGCTCATCGCGTGGTTCACGATCGCCGCACCCCCGCCGTTGGCCTCCAGCACCGCCAGCGCCGCCTCGGCTGCATCGGTGCCACGATCTCTCCCGATCTCGGTGAGCGAGCAGCCGATGTACCGTTCGAACTGTCCGCAGAGATCGACTATAACGACCCCGTCGGGGTCGATATCGTGCCCGAATCGCCCGCGCAGTTCGGTGGCGATGCGGTCCCGCTGGTTCGGGTCTCGCAATCGGGCGACCAGGGCGTCCCTGCCGCCGTCGACGGCCCACCCGGGTAGCCGGGACGAGAGATCGGTGCTGGACGCCGTGTACGGGTAGACATCGGCGGCCACATCGACACCGCGTGCGCGCGCGGCGTCGATCAACTCCAACGCTCGTTCGGTGGCACCCCAGTTCTCGGGCCCCATGGCCTTGAGGTGGGAGATTTCCAATCGGGCACCGGCGTGCTCGGCGGTGTCGATCGCCTCGCGCACCGCCGCCTCCAAATGATCGGATTCGTTGCGAATGTGCGAGGAGTACAGCAGTCCGGCCTGTGCGGCTGCGGCCGCCAATGTGGTGAGCTCGTGTTCGTCGGCGAACAGCCCCGGCATGTAGATCAGCCCGGTCGAGAAGCCGACGACGCCGGGCCGGTCGGCCGCCGTCTTGATCATCGCGCACATGGTGTCGAGTTCATCGGCAGTGGGGCGGCGATCGTCGTCGCCGATCACGGCGGTTCGTAATCCGTTGTGCCCGAGTTGGAGTCCGAGGTTCACGGCGGGAGCCACGTCGAGCACGGCCTGGCCGAAACCTTCCGGGGTGTAGGCGGCCGGGAACGGCGACTGACCGCAGTTTCCGGTCAGCAGGGTGGTCACCCCTTGCGCGAGCTGAGTCTCGGCCGCAGGGTGACCGAGCACGGAGAAGTCGGCGTGGGAGTGCAAGTCGATGAAACCCGGCGCGACGATCGAACCGGTCGCGTCGACCATCCGAGTCGCGGCATAGGGGCCCGGGCCCACTTCGACGATCCGGTCGCCGCTGATCGCGATATCAGCATGTCGGCGCGGCGTTCCGCGGCCGTCGACCACTTCACCGCCCGTGATCACGAGGTCGTACTGGGGCATCACACTGTCCTTTGTGCGGAGGGCGATTGGAGGGGTCGTCCTGCGCCTTGTTCCACATGGGCGGACTGCTTGCTGAAAGTCTTTGCGAACAGCGGAACTTTGGTGACGGTGAAACTGCCGACCAGCGGCGCTAGCGCCGCGACGAAGACGTAGACCGGGATGGCGTCGCGCAGGCCCGCCCCTCGCAGGAGTTCGGCGATCATGGGGAAAGTGCCGCCGAACGCGGCAGTGGTGGCCATCGTGACCACACCGGCCGCCAGCGCACGCATCCGGACGGGTAGCAGCAGCGCGAACAGCACGCTGCCCAGTGCCGCGAAGCCGGCGCTGCCCAATCCCAGGACCACCGAGGCGATTTCGAAGGGAATACGCCCGTGCAGCAGGCCAAAGCTCACCGGCAACACGACGATCGCGTTGTACCCGAAGGTGATTCGCATGATCGGGACGAGACCGATCCGGTCGGCGAGCGCTCCCACCACGAGCATCGCCACGAGCACCACGGCAACCACCACGGCCATGAACGACGTCGCGTCCGCGGCCTGCGAAGCACTCGCTCCCCCTGCGAGCTTCGGCAGGTAGACCAGGGAGAAGTAGTACGTGATGGTGCCGCCGAGACTGATGAGGAAGATCGACATCAGCGCGATCGAATGGCCACCCAGGGACCGGAGCGATACCTTGTCCCGCGGCGCCTCAGCTGAGTGCGCCCGCTCGAACTCCTCACTCTCGGGGGCGAAGGCCCTGATCCACAAGGCGAGCAGCCCCAGCAGCCCGCCGGCGACGAAACCCCATCGCCAGCCGCCCGCCCGCAGCGCGTCAGCGCCGATGGTGGCCTTCAGTACCGCGGCGGAGGCGAAGACCAGCAGCGAGCCGACCATGATGCCACCATAGGAGATGGCGCTGAAGAGGAACCTATGCCAGCGCGGAGCGGTTTCGGCGACATAGGCGGCGACAGTCGGCCCTTCCCCGCCATAGGCGAGCCCCTGCACGATCCGCAGGGCCACCATCGCCACCGCGGACCAGATCCCGATAGTCGCGGCCGTCGGCAATGCCGCGATGGCAAGACTGGCCGCGGAGATGATCGACATGCACAGCATCAGGTTGAAGCGCCGCCCGCGCCGATCGCTGATCCGCCCGAACACCATGCTGCCCAACGGCCGTGCGAGGAACCCGACGGCGAAACCGCCGTACGCGACAACGGTCGCCCCAGGCGAATCGGAGCCGAAGAGGTCGGCGGTGAAGAACACCGTGAACACCGCGTACAGACTCCAGTCGAAAGATTCGACGACGGCCCCGATAGAGGCCGCGCAGAGTTCGCGTCGCCGCAGCCCGCCGGAAGATCCGGGGATCGGCGGCGCATCGCTGCTGCGAGTGTCCAGCATGAGTCCGCTCCTAGAGGTCTCGGCAGTTGCCGTGGCGTGTCGGTCGGAAATTTTCGGGAACGCTATCCTTGAATCCGAACAAGGCTTCATGGATGGCCTGATTGTTCATAACAAGGAGCTCCAGTGCTGGATTCGGTCATTCTGGATGAGATTGAGCTGCAATTGATCAATTCGCTCCAACTCAACGCCCGTGCGCCGTGGACGCTGATCGGCAATGTGATCGGAATCGACCCGGCCACGGCGGCCCGACGCTGGGAACGGCTCTCCGCCGAGGGATTGGCGTGGATCTCGGTGTATCCCGGTGCCCCATGGCTTTGGGACGCCGTCTGCGCGAGTGTCGGCGTGCGCTGCGGCGGTCACGCCGGCGCGGTGGCCGAGGTACTGTGCGCGGACCGCAGGGTCGCGACCATCGAGCACGTTACGGGCGGTGGCGATCTGCTGCTCACCGTCTTCGTCCGCGATCTGGCGGCGCTCTCGTCCTATGTGCTCGGAACACTGGGCGCCATCCCCGGCGTGCGGGATTGCCGTACCACCGTAGTGACCGCCTTCCACACCGAGGGCAGCCGGTGGCGGTTGCGGACGCTGAACACCGATCAGCTGCAACGGCTCTCGTCGACGTTGCCGACGGCGGAACCACGACCGAGCGGTCCGCTCAGCGCCGTCGATCAAGCCCTGTTCGCCGCACTGGAGTTCGATGCCCGCGCCGGGTACGCCGAACTCGGCGCGCAGGTCGGCATCAGTACCTCGACCGCTCGCCGCAGACTGAGCACCCTGCTCGGCACCGGCCGCTTCGTCATGCGCTGCGAAATCGCCCAGCAGGCATCCGGATGGCCGGTCAGCGCCACGCTGTGGTGCAGGGTCCCGCCAGCCGACCTCGAGCGAGTGGCCAAACACCTCGCTCAACTGCCCGAAACCCGACTCTGCTCCACGGTCACCGGAGGGCGAGCCAACCTGCAGCTCGCGGTGTGGCTGCGCTCCGCCGCGGACATTCACCGTTTGGAGGCGTCACTGACCGACAAGGTCCCCGGCTTGGAGCTTCTCGACGTCACCCTGGCCCTGCGCCATGTCAAACGAATGGGCCGCCTGCTCGATTCGCGAGGGTGCGCCGTGGGCGCGGTGCCGCTCGGCGTCGACTGATCGCATGGCTCCACGTCACCGAGCGCCCCTCGACGGACGCAAGGCGTTCTTTTGGATCAGGCCTTCGATCATGACGACGTGGAAAGCTCTTCACCGATTCGGCGATGAGGTCGATGTCGGCCAGTTGGTCGCCGTCGACGAGGATTAGCTCTGGACTAGCTGCAATGCCGGGCAGCAGTCCCGACCGTATTTCTCGATGTCGATCACAATCGGTCTCCTCGGATTCTCCGGCGGCTGTTCCGTTTGACCACCCAGCCGACCAGGCACGGGTCGGTGGTCGCGTTCGTGGTGACTAGTTGCCGACTGAACTCGGCCTTGTGCTCGGAGGTCATCGGCACTACTGACGAACCGCGGCATCCGCCTCGTCGAGAGTGGACTCTATCGGGCTCACCCGGGTGACGAACGCCCACCTCCATGCCCAAATCGTGAAAGCATCAGCGACGTGGTCGGTCGGCTGGGTCGCAGCACGTTCGTGAGCGGCGGGCCGTGCCCGCACAACCTGACGACCCCAGCGGCGAATGGAGTTCGCCGCTGGGAAAGGCGACCCCGCAACCGGTGTTACCCACGATCGAAGCGAATGATCGAGAGCGCCGATGCAGCCAGCTTCACGAGGTCAACGCGATCTGACGACTCTTCGGCACTGCGGCTCGCCCAATACTCGAGCGTCACCGTCAGGGCTCCGATCAACGTGTGCGACAGCAGCCGTGCCTCCAACCCATTCGGGTCGAGCCCTGTCCGCCCGGCAATTACCGGGCGCAGTTCGTCCGTCACGGCTAGAGCCGCGGCCATCCATCTGTTGCGCATCCCTGGCACCGACGAGAGGATAACGAAGAGGTCTCTGCCTGGGACTATGTCTGCGAGGCTGTTGCGCCGGAAGCCTGCGACGAAAGCTGCGTGAACCGACGTCTCGACCGGCTCTTCCTCGGGTCGATCCCGTATGTCGGAGACGAAGTTGCGGACACCGGATGTGAGTATGGGCGTCAGCGCGTCCTCCTTGGTGTCGCAGTGCCGATAGAAGGTTCGGACCGAGATTCCGGCATCCCGGGCGATGTCCTCGACCGTCGTTCCGTCGAACCCACGTTCAACAAACAATCGCCCCGCGCTGGCGGCGATACTCATCCGCGTTTCGTCGCGCCGCCGTTCCGCCCAGTCGCGACTCGCGAGTCCCATCAAAGAACCTCCCCAAAATGTGTCTTGACACACATTAGCACTTTGGCACAAACTGGCGCCCATGGCACAAACTGGCATCGGTGACGCAAACCGGCACACTAGCTGGATGGGCGCTCCGGAGACGTCGAGGGCGGACTCGACCCGAAGGTGCGTCTGCGCAGGCGACATTGCCCCGGTCACCATCTCCCCGACAGGAACAGGTACCTGTCCATGACCACGAAGACAGTCTTGATCACCGGCGCGGCAGGCGGCCTCGGCGCGGCGACGGCTGAGCTGTTCGCGCGCCGAGGATGGCGTGTGCTCGCCGCCGATCTCCAGCCGCCCCGATCCGTCACCGGCGACACGATCGCGCTGGAACTCGACGTCACCGACGTCGACTCGGTGACGGCCGCGCTGGAGCAGGCCCGAGAGCACGCGCCCGACGGCCTGCAGGCGGTGGTGACCTTCGCCGGGATCATGCTGGTCGGCCCGCTCGTGGAAGTCGAGGAGTCCGACATGCGACGACTGTTCGAGGTCAACGTGCTCGGCACCTACCGCACCGTGAAAGGCGCGTTCCCGCTGATCCAACGAGGTGGCGGGCGCGTGATCACCATCAGCTCCGAAACCGGGTGGCAGAAAGCTCTCATGCTCAACGGGCCCTACGCCATGACCAAACACGCCATCGAGGCCTACACCGATGCGCTGCGGCGCGAGCTGATGTTCCTCGATATTCCGGTCAGCACCATCCAGCCAGGCCCCTTCGCCACCAACATGGTCGACGGCATCCGCTCCGCCTTCGACAAGGCGCGCGCCAACTCCGCCTGTTTCGCGGCGTTGATCGGAAAAGTAGGTGACATGGCGGTCAAGGAGCAAAGCCGAGCGCACAACCCGCAGATCCTCGCAGAAGCCGTATGGGAAGCCGCCACCGCGGCGAAGCCGCGGCGACGCTACTCCGTACGCCCAGACCCGCGCCGGGCGCTGATGCACCGACTGCCTGACAGTCTGCTCGATCCCCTGCTGCGAAAAGCCCTCGCCCCCAATGGTATCCGCCGCGACCACAGCACGACGTGAACACAACCTGAAACCGCACCTGCGCTGCGCAATTCGAGACCGGACGGCGACCGCATCGCCAACACCGAAACCCCGGTCACGCGCGGGACATCACGGCGCACGGGCCATTCGGACCGCTCACCGCGAAACACCACCCAACGCGCCATTTCGATTCACCTGGGGACGTAGCGACGTTCGATCACGCCGGATTTCCTGCCGCCCCGCCATCTCCGAATATCTATAACAAGTTCTACTTATCTCAGAAGGTTGCGTCACATGTCCACAACATTCACCCCAGCGTCGGTCGACGAGGTCGACACCGGCAGGCTCGACGGCGCGTCGCGCCTGCGAATCTTCACGGTGCTGGCGGTCATCGTCCTGTTCACCGAGGTCGCGCCGTTGCAGTACACGATGGTTGCCGCGGCATTACAGAAAATCGCTCCGTCGTTTCCCCGAGAAGGCGCCAACATCACCTGGGCCATGATCGTGTTCGGCCTCGTCGGTGCGGCCGCGTCGCCGCTGATCGGCAAGATCAGCGACATCTGGGGCAAAAAACGGATGTTCCTGCTCTGCGGCCTGTTCTTCCTCGTCGGCTGCATCATCGACGCGGTGACCGACAACTGGGCGCTGTTCCTGTTCGGCCGCGCGCTGCAAGCCATCGCGATCGCCACCCAGGTCGTCGCGTACGGCCTGATCAGAGACCTGATGCCGCGCAAGTACGTACCGCTGGGCCTCGGCGTCACGGCGACCGGCCTCGGCTTCTCCTCACTGCTCGCACCCCTCGTCGGCGGCTGGTTGCTGGAAAACTACAGCTACCACGCGATTTTCTGGTTCCTCGGCGGCTTCATGCTGCTGATGACCCCGTTCGTGCTGTTCGTTGTTCCGGAGTCCCCCCTGCGGGTAAACCAGTCGATCGACTTCATCGGCGCCGCGCTGCTGGCGGCCGGGGTGACGCTCACCCTGATCTACCTCGACAAAGGCCAAGACTGGGGCTGGGGCCGGATCACCACACTCGCTTGGCTCATCGGCGGGCTCGCCCTCCTGGTCGCCTTCGTGGTGGTCGAGAATCTCGTCCCCACACCGATCATGGATATGAAGCTTCTGTTCCAACCCCGCGTCGGATTGGTGCTGATCCTGGGGCTGTTCGGCGCGTTCATCATCGGCATCCAGCCCTACGCCATGGGCTACATGACCCAGACACCCAGCGCCGCAGGCATCAAGGCGACCATCGTCGAACATACCCAAGCCGAAATCATCAAAATGACCGGACACCCCCTGCCCGAGTCGATCATCCACGTCACGCTCGACCCCGAATTCCACTACGGCAGCGGATTCACTCTGCTCCAATACGCCTGGCACATCGCCGTGGCCAGCTCACTGGCCGCCATGATCTTCGGCGCACTCGCAGGCGCGTTCACCCGTAAAATCGGCGCCCGACTCCCACTCGTCGCCGCCCTGATCATCTTCGTCGCAAGCGGCATCACCTACGCCCTCGCCCCCTACAGCGTGCCCACCTACCTGGTCGTCGGAATCATCTTCGGCGCGGGAATCGGCATGTACTTCGCCACCACCCCCATCCTCATCGTCGAAGCCGTCCCCCAAGAACAGCAAGGCATCAGCGTCGGCATGCTCGGCGTCGTCGGCAGCATGGGCACCGCCATCGGCCTCGCCATCGCCACAGCGTTCCTCAACGCCAACCCGATCAACGCCACCGTCGAGGTCATGGGCACCAAACAAACCGTCCCGGTCCCGTCGGTCTTCGCCGACCACGGCTACACCCTCGGCTTCTGGTTCGCCGCCGCCGGGGCGGCGGTCGCCCTGGTGCTGACCTTGGTGATGCGCCATGGCCGCACCCCGGCTACCGGCGGAACCGCCCACTGAACCCACAGGGCCCGCGCCCCGTACAGCCGCCGCCCAGTGCTGTTGCCCTGATTGCCGTTTGGAGAAACGAATGAGCTCACCGATCACCCATTTGACCGGCCCCGGCGGCCGATTCGAGATGACCGTGGAACCAGTGCTCGGCGTGCCCATTCCGGTGATGCGGCATCGTGGTCGCAGCCTGGGCGACACCCTCACTGCATCCGCCGAATTCGGCGAACGCGACTATCTGATCACGACCGAGCGCCGGATCACCTTCGCCGAGCATGCCGCCGCCGCGCAGGCACTGGCCGCGGCACTGCAGGAAAGGTATGGCATCACAGCGGGCGACCGGATTGGAATCCTTGCCGCCAACACTCCCGAGTGGGTGATCGTCTTCTGGGCCGCGCAGAGCCTCGGCGCGATAGCGGTGGGCTACAACGCCTGGTGGATGCCCACCGAGATCAACTATGGCATCGGGCACACCGAGCCCGCAGTGCTCATCTCGGACGAGCGCCGCGCGGCCCGCGTGGCCGAACTCGGCCTGAGCCTGCCGGTACTTACCATGGAGCACGACGTGCCCGCACTGCTGGCCGAGTATGCTGGTCGCACCGCGAGACCCGCCGAGGTGGCCGAGGACGACCCCGCGGTGGTGCTTTACACCAGCGGCACCAGCGGGCTACCCAAGGGCGTCGTGCACTCGCACCGGAACCTGCTGGCGGTCATCGACTATCACCGGTTCGGTGACACCCTCTCCGACCTGTTCACCGGGGTCGACCCGGCGCAGGCGGGCGTCGGACCCAGCTCGCGCCGCTACCTGCTCACATCGCCGCTATTCCACATCGCCAGTCTGCACAACCTCGTGGTGCCCCGACTGGCCACCGGTAGCGCGGTGGTGCTCTATGACGGGTCCTTCCGGGCCGACCGAGTGCTGCGGTTGATTGAACGCGAACGGGTCACGCACTGGGGCGCCGTGCCCACCATGGCCCAGCGGCTGCTGGCCGAGGACCTGTCCGACTACGATCTGTCCTCGCTGACCGGATTCGCCCTCGCGTCCGCGCCGTCATCGGCTGCGCTGCAAGAGGAACTGCGCCGCCACATTCCGGCCGCAGCCCGCGCGCTTGCGGACAGTTACGGACTGACCGAGTGCAGCACCGCAGTGGCAGTGGCCACCACGCCGGAGCTGATCGAGTTCCCCGGCACCCTCGGCATGCCCATTATCGGAGTGGACGTCGAGATCAGAGACGAGGCCGGGCAGCCGGTACCGGATGGCACCGAAGGTGAAATCTGCGTCCGCAGCCCCTATGTCATGCTCGGATACTGGCGCGACGAGGCGGCAACCGCAGCTACGCTCGACCAGGGCCGCTGGTTGCGCACCGGCGATATCGGCACCAGGACCAACGGCAGGTTGCGGCTGACTGGGCGGCGCAGCGATCTAATACTGCGCGGCGGCGAGAACATTTACCCCAGCGAGATCGAATTGGTGCTCGAAGAGCATCCGGCGGTCCGGGAATGCAGCGTGATCGGGGTTGCCGACCCGGATCTGGGCCAGGCCGTCGGCGCAGTGGTCGTCACCGAACCGAACGCGGTCACCCAGGACGAGCTGCGCGCCTTTCTGGCCCAGCGGCTGGCCTACTTCAAAGTCCCGGCAGTATGGCGGTTCACTCAGACGCCGTTGCCGCGCAACGCTACCGGCAAGGTTCTCCGCCGCGATGTGGCCGTGTAGCTACCGCCATTGTCCCGACCGGCGCACAGCAACGCCAGAGACTCCGCACCGCCCAGCCGCAGCCACGAGCTTCTGAGTAGCTGCCTCGCATCCAACACAGCCCCATTGCTCATCTCACGAGAGCAGATCGGACAGGCTTCTATGAACTTAATTCTCATGGGGCACAAGCCCTTCCCGAGATGGCACCGAATCCGGGGATGCCGAGTTCGGTCGCTGCCGTGGTTCGCTGGAGCGTGGCGTCGATCTGGGCGAGTTTGTCGTTGACGCCGCTAGAGCTGACCTGCAGGAATCGGGCCGCCAGTTCTTCCCCTTGTGCGCCGAGCGCCTGGTTGTCTGCCACCTGCTCAGCTCGTCGATCCGTGTCGACGGGATCGAGTGCGGCGTTGTATTCAACATTGTCCGACATCGGATTTCATCTCCTAACGGGTATGTGCAACCAAAACCGGTTCGGTCGGTGTGATAGTTCGCGTCGAATCCGGTTGCGCGAGTGGAGGAATGTCAGCTGGTTGGGCAGAAATGTCCGGCATGCCACGGAGGCCGCAGACCAAGCGCTGGTCGGCGTTGCATGGAACAGCAGAAGCGAGAGTCCGCGGTGTGGTCGCCGCCATTGATCCGGTGCCGCCGAGACCGAAACGTGCACCCGCGATGATGATCACTGTCTCCTGATAAACGAGCTGCTGCTCCTCCGGCGCTCATCCAGTGACCAACCAGTTGTCTCGTGTGAGCACCGATTCGTTGGATGCGGGTACCAGAGCCAGAATCCGTAACTGGGCTTGCCGCAATGCGCCCGGGGGTGCCAGCCGTAGAGGTGCGAGGTCGTCCCAACTCCATGGGTTTCTCAGCTAGGAATTCATTTGCAGGCATGAGGGGTGGGAACTTTCGTCCGATGGTCGCTCGTGACGGTGGTTCATCGATTGTTTTTTTGGGGGGTGCTGAAGGTCGCTGCGTCGCTGAGTATTCGGCTGATGGTGGACCGGCTTTTGTTCAGTTCGTTGGCGATACGGGTCGGGTTCCAGCCATCGAGGTGATGGTGTACCAGGGCTTGGGTGACCAGTTCGGGATCGCGGCGTCGTGCGGGATCGCGTGCGCACAAGCGCTCCGCCAGATCGGAAAAGTCCTGGCGGGCATCGACTGCAGTGTGCGACGGCGTGTGCACGCTGCGGGTCGCGTTCGGTGTCACCGGCGTAGTCTGAGCCGTATTTTCAGCGATTGCTCGGTCGGTGTTCCGGGAGGTGGCTTGGTCGATCTGGAGCGTCCTTGGGTTGGGGTTGATGGATTCGATGGTGGCCCAGAAGTTTCCGGCGAGGGCGCGGGCGATGCTGGTGATGGTGTTGTAGTCGGCCCACCGGTTGTCCGGGATCGACCGCGGCGCAGGCGGTGTCGGTAACCCTGAGAGGGGCGGTCGTCGAGGGCGCGCAGCGGGTCGGCCGCCAGTTCGGTGGTGAGTTCGAGGTCCTCGAGGGCATGCAGTTGCTCGCGCAGTTGGGTGGCGTGCGTGGCGAGGTCGTGGTCGATACCGGGATGGGTGGGCGGCAACGGTGTCGGGTCGGTGCGCAGCGCTTCGGCGAGGGCGTGCTGATGTTGGGCGAGGATGGCGATCGCGAGTAGCGAGGGTGGCGGCCTGGGCGAGGCGGATCTGTACCCGCTCGGAGTGATCCTCGTCGGCGTTCGCGCCCCGCGCTGCCGCCCGGCGCGGTAACTTCTGGTGGGAATACGACTTCCGCAGCGACGGATACAGTTTCGAGATGTCGATCTCCACCGGCGAACACGATCATCTCCTATATCAACTCGCGGGTTGGCACGACGATTCGATTCGGCTCCACGAGTATTCGTTGCACACCGTCGAGCAAGAGCTCGGTTCACGGCACCCTCGGGCCATGGCGGTCTTGCTGGACTCGGCGGAGTACGTCGATGCGCCGGACTTCGAGGGGTTGATCGCCGACTGCGTAACGCTCTATGCCGCTGACGATGAGAAGACGATCGATGTGTGCACCGCTGTCGCGGTCGATATGCATCGGCGCGGCCGACACGATGATGCGGTCGGGCTGCTCGAACGCAGCCTGGCCGACAACGAGCGGGTTCGAGGCATCGACAGTCGCCTGACCCTGGAAGCACGTGAGCATCTGGCATTGGCGCTGCTCAGCCTTCCCGACCGGGTGTTGGAGGCGATTGTCGTTTTGGGACAGGTACTTCGGGATCGGGAGCGCATCATCGACCTCGACGATGCGGTCGCCGTCGACCTTCGCTACCGGTTGATGTCGTACTACGTGGAAAACAGCCGTGACGAACTGGCGATCCCGCTGCTGGAGCGCATTCTCGACTCCGCCGAGCGCGTCCACGGTAAGGATCACCCCGAGACAGTCCATGCCAGAAAGGGATTGGCCGCCCTGTATCGTGGCACCAATCGTTACGCCTCGGAGATTCCTCTGCTCGCCTACGATCTGGTCGTCTGCGAGCGAGAATTGGGCCTCGACCACGACGACACTATCGAAGCGAGGTTCCAACTCGCCTGGAGTTCATGGCATTCCGGTAATCCGGAGCACGCGTTGCCGCTGTTCGAACAGGTCCTGGCCGCTCACGAGCGGCTACGCGGCCCCGGTCATGACGACACCATTCCGGTACGCCGTATCCTGTCCCACCTCTACTCCGCCAAATTCGAGCAGTTCGACAAGGCCGCCGACCAGTGCGAACACCTACTCGCACACCACGAGCGGAAATACGGCCCACGCCACAACGACACCCTCGTCGTCTGCAACAACCTCGCCCACGCCTACCAGAAGACCGATCGCATTCCGGAAGCGATCGACCTGCACGAACGCGTCCTCACCATACGCATGGACACCCTGGGATCGGACCACCCCGATACCTTGCTGACCCTGCACAATCTGGCCGCGATCTACGGAAAGCTCAAACAACACGACCGCTGCGCCGACGCCTGCGAACGAATCCTCGCTGTGCGCAAGCGCGTTGTCGGCCCGCACGATCCGATGACACTGCTCACCCACGACAACCTGGGCGCCGCCTACAACGCACTGGGCCGCTACACCGACTCGATCGAACAACACAAACTTGCACTTGCCGGACGCGGCCACATCCTGGGTCCAGAACACCCCGACACCCTCGCCTCCTCCCACAACCTGGCGTCCGCCCTCGACGCCGCCGGCCACCACGACGAGGCGATCGCCCTGGCCGCACGCACAGTGGACGAGCGAGAACGGGTACTCGGCCCGGACCACCCGGGCGCGCTGTCGACCAGACACCTGCTCGGCAGCGCCTACCACTCGGCCGGTCACCACGACGCCGCGATCACCACCCTCACCCGCGCCCTGGCGGACCGTGTCCGCGTCTTCGGTGCAGACCACCGGTACACCGCCGTCACGCGAGAAATGTTGGCGCTCGCGCAGCGAGCCGAAGCACGCCCTACGAAACAGTAGTAGAAAGGGTCGCCACACCGGTGCCGTCGAGTCAAAACCCCAAGGGCGCTAGGCCGATCGGCAGCACCGCCATAATCGGATCGTAGGCCCAGTGCGGCATGCGTTCGGCGTCCTCCGTCGCGGCCAGGCCGCTGCCGGTGAGCTGTGCGGACCACGCCGATCAGCGGGATGCCCGCGCGGACGGTCTCGAAGAGCAAGCAGGCTCCGGCGGCGTCGGTGGATCCGGTCTTGATGCCGATGGTGCCGGGGTAGTCGCGCAGTAGGTGAGCGTGACGGTCGAGTACCCGACGGTCACCACCGTCGCGACCCCCGCCAGAGGTGATTCCACGCCGCTGTGTCCGCGACTACGAACGGCTACCCGAACACCACGAAGCCATATCTCCATGGTCATGCTCATGTCCCGCCGCCTGGACATGCACCGAAAATGAGCAGTTGGCTAACGGCCACTGAGAGCGTGTTTGTGAGCGGTGGGGTTACTCGCCGTCTCTGGCGAGACGGAGGGTCATGGTGAAGATCATCGCGAGCAGGACCATGGCTTCGTGGTGGTCGGGTCTGGTCTCGTAGTCGCGGACGCAGCGGCGGTGTTTGGTGATCCAGGCGTAGCTGCGTTCGACGACCCAGCGACGCGGCAGGACGGTGAACCCGCTGGCATCGTCGCACCGCTTCACGATCTGAACAGTCAGTGCCAGAACATGTTTCGCCCACACGACCAGACGTCCGGTGTAGCCGCCGTCCGCCCAGATCAGGGTGACGGTGGAGAACTTCGCCGGCATCGCGGCCAGCAGACGCGCTGCGCCGTCGCGGTCCTGGATGGAGGCGACGGTGACCACGACGGCCAGCAGCAGCCCGAGGCTGTCGACGGCGATGTGACGTTTGCGCCCGTTGGTCTTCTTCCTGGCGTCGTAGCCTCGGCTGGCCGCGGGCACGGTGTCGCTGCCCTGGATCGACTGGGAGTCGATGATCGCCGCGGTCGGCTGCGGTGCGCGTCCGGCGCGGACTCGGACCCGGTCGCGTAGGGCATCGTGCGCGCGGTGCCACGCTCCGGCCGCCGACCAGCGCCGGAAGATGGTGTACACAGTCATCGCGGGCGGGAGTCCCGGGGCAGCTACCGCCACGCGATACCACCTCGGACCACATAGAAGATCGCATCGACAATCACACGGCGGCAATACTTTTCGTGCCTGCCACCCTTGCCTGCCCGGTTGCCGGGCAGCGGCAACAGGCCCTCCACGATCACCCACTCGGCGGCGGTCAACGACGAGGACGGGTACACCCCGCACCGATGGGCCGGGCCGTCACCGTGGGTCGGGCACGACGGGCACACGGCGATAGGCGACGATGACAAGCGAACTCCTGGTGCAGCAATCGATCTCAGCAATCACTGCTCTACCAGGAGTTCACCTATCTCCCGGCGGTCACACGCTGGACGCGGCGGATTGCCGCACGATACGTCGACAACGTGATGTCGTCTCGCGCAGTGTTCCAGGGCAAATGATGTGACAGCGCCGCCGTTGCCCGGTGAAATGATCGGATGATGAACGCACCCGACTCCCGCGGGATACTCGAACTGCTGCGCGCGCACTCGGTCAGGGCCTGGGTACAAGGCGGTTGGGGGATCGATGCCCTTCTCGGACAGCAGACTCGAACGCACAAGGATCTCGACCTCCTGCTCATGGACACCGAGTTGGACATCGCCCTCGATGTGCTCGGCGAACGCGGCTTTCTCCTCGCTTACGAATGGCAGGAGAACCTCACCCTGGACGATGGCCGCCCCACTGCGTTCGTCCTGCGTGACGACGACGGTCGCGAGATCGATATCCATGTCGCCCGCATCAACGACGACGGCTCGGGGACCCCACTCTGGGACGGGGACCAACAGTTGACCCCGGAAGCGCTGTCGGGGTCAGGAACGATCGACGGCCTCGACGTCCAATGTTATTCACCGCACATGCAGCTAACGGCGCACTCGAGCTACCAACTGCCGACACACCAGATCGCCGACATCCAGGCCATCCGAAACACCTTCGACCTCTGAACACTCGCAACCAGACCCATACCAGCCCGCTCACAAACGCGCTCTGAGAGAAGGGCTCCGACACCAGCGGCTGCTCGTGATCATTCACGCGTCTGCAGAGTCGCGGGTCGGTGGCGAGTGCAATTCGCTACAAGCCTTGAAGTGCGGAAGTTGGCGGTTCTGTCAGGTTTTCGAGTGCAGGGTGGGACTCGTACCCCTCAGTGCGGCAGATTTGCCTGAACCATGTGTTCGATGACATCTAATATAGGTAATTGCTGTGGTGGTTTCAATATTGGCGGTGGCGTGTTTCTGCCGTAATCGGCTGCGGCTGAGCGTCTTTCATGCCGGCCGCCGGATGCACCCGCATGCGCCGCGGTGCTACCGCCATTGAGGAGTCCATGGCGGATACCGCCGCTGGGGAACAGTTACTGAACCCGAACGCACTGAGTAGGCAGCGGTTCGGTGCGCCGATCGATGCAAAAGGGCGGAATCGTCTGGGCGGTGGCCATCTTCGGGCGCGTCGTCGACGTGCCGAACGGTGGATTGTCACCGGCCTAGTGTGCGCAGGTGCTGCTGCCATAGCCGTTCGAGGAGATGTGTCTGGTCCAGGGATAGCCGGGCTCCGGAGAACCGCGCCTGTTTCCATGGCCCGTTCAGATCAGTGTTCATCAATGATTGACGCGGTAACCGGTCAGGTGTGCTGACCACGGCATCCCACCACAGATCGACAGCGAGCCAGCCGTCTCGAGGTTTGGGTCGACCGTCGGTGAGGCGCCCATGTGCGACCACACCCTTGTACGTATTTTGCTGCAGGAGAAACACTCTCGCTCCAGGATCCAGAGCTGACCGGTTCCGGCCGCTCCACCAATCGTGCACCGATTCGTACCTTTGGGTCCGAGCTGTCGCGTCCGGCTGAATACTGACCCTCTGATTCCGGGTGAATTCTGACCCACCTGTGAACGATCATGAGGTGCTGAACGTGGAGGACTGGGCGGAGATTCGCCGGTTGCATCGTGCCGAGGGGATGGCGATCCGGGCCATCGCTCGGCAGATGAAGGTCTCGAAGAACACGGTCAAGAAGGCGCTGGCTTCGCATGCGCCGCCGCAGTATCAGCGCAAACCGGGCGGGTCCGCAGTGGATGAGTTCGAGCCGCAGATCCGTGCATTGCTGAGCGAGTTCCCGGCCATGCCGACGACGGTGATCATGGAACGTGTTGGCTGGCAACGCGGCAGGACGGTGTTCTTCGAGCGGGTGCAGCAGTTGCGGCCGTTGTTCCAGCCGGTGGATCCGGCGTCACGCACTGAATATCAGCCCGGGGAGCTCGCGCAGTGCGACTTGTGGTTTCCGCCGGTGGACGTTCCGTTGGGGTTCGGTCATATCGGTCGGCCACCGGTTCTGGTGATGGTGTCGGGCTATTCGCGGATCATCGCAGCGACGATGATCCCGACGCGTCAGAGCCCGGATCTGCTGGCCGGGCATTGGGCGTTGATCTCTGACTGGGGGCGTGTTCCACGAACGCTGGTGTGGGACAACGAATCCGCAGTCGGCCAGTGGCGCGGGGGCAAACCGCAGCTGACCGAGACAATGAACGCCTTTCGCGGATCGCTGGGCATCAAGGTGGTCCAGTGCCGTCCCCGTGACCCGGAAGCCAAAGGGCTCGTGGAGCGGGCGAACGGTTACTTGGAGACCTCGTTTCTGCCCGGCCGAATATTCACCGGCCCAGGCGATTTCAACGTTCAGCTCGCCGACTGGCTGATCAAGGCCAACCAGCGACATCATCGCCGATTGGAGTGTCGTCCAGTCGATCGTTGGGAGGCCGACCGGCGATCGATGCTCGAGCTGCCGCCGGTGGATCCGGTGGTCGGCTGGCGGTTCACGACCCGACTCCCGCGTGATCATTACGTCCGTTTGGACTCCAACGACTACTCGGTGCATCCGGCCGCGATCGGCCGCCGCGTCGAGGTCCGCGCCGATCTCGACGAAGTGGTGATCACGTTGGCCGGCGCGGAACTGGCTCGCCATCAACGCTGTTGGGCCGATCACCAAACCCTCACCGATCCCGACCACGCGGCCGCGGCCGCGGACCTGCGCAACGCTCGGCGCCTGGTCGCGGTCCCCGCGATCGACACCGACGTCGAGCACCGAAACCTCTCCGACTACGACCGCATGTTCGACCTCGACGAGGCGAACAGCAGCGAGGAAATCGCCTGATGGCCACCAAACCGCGACGAACGGTTCACGCAACGTCGCTTCCGAAATCGCCTATCTCGCAAGAGCTCTCAAAGCCCCGACGCTCGGCAATGCCGTCGAGCGTCTGGCCGAGCGCGCCCGCGCGGAGAACTGGAGCCACGAAGAGTTCCTGGCCGCCTGCCTGCAACGCGAGGTCTCCGCCCGTGAATCCCACGGCGGTGAAGGACGCATCCGTTCCGCGCGGTTTCCATCACGAAAGTCGTTGGAGGAGTTCGACTTCGACCACCAACGTTCCCTCAAACGCGACACCATCACCCACCTGGGAACCTTGGACTTCATCACCGCCAAGGAGAACGTCGTGTTCCTGGGCCCGCCGGGAACCGGCAAAACCCACCTGTCGATCGGGCTCGGGATCCGCGCCTGCCAGGCCGGGCACCGCGTCGCGTTCGCCACCGCCGCGGAATGGGTATCGCGGCTGGCTGAGTCTCATCACGCCGGAAAACTGCAGGCAGAGCTGATAAAGCTCGGCCGGATTCCACTGATCATCGTCGACGAGGTCGGCTACATCCCTTTCGAATCCGAGGCCGCCAACCTGTTCTTCCAGCTCGTCTCCTCCCGCTACGAGCGGGCCAGTCTGATCGTCACCAGCAACAAACCCTTCGGCCGATGGGGAGAAGTGTTCGGCGACGACGTTGTCGCCGCCGCGATGATCGACCGCCTCGTCCACCATGCCGAAGTCATCTCGATGAAGGGAGACAGCTACCGACTCAAGGACCGAGACCTCGGCCGCGTCCCCGCGGCCAAGACCAACGACTAATCAACCCAGGGTGGGTCAGCCTTCGACCGGACAGGCCGGGTCAAGATTCGACCGACGTTGACACGAGCGATGAAATCGCGGTGGACATTTGGATCGAACGTTGTGGCGTCGCCGTTCCAAGTCAGCAGGTATGCCATCACTGCAGGGTAAGAGAAGGCAATATTCAGGGCTGCTCCTTTTGCTGATCCCATCCCCGTCTGCGTCTGTTGGCGCTTGACGCGGGCGAGTCGGATCGCCAGGGAGCCACTGGGTTCGACGTGTGGATGCCACGCGATCGGCTCCAAACCCGATCCGGGCGAGACAACGGCGGTAACACCTGCGGTCGCGTGTCCTATAGGTGAGCTGAGTCGTCCAGATGTGCGGGCGGCGTCGCTGGGCAGCGGGTTTCGCTGCCGCGTCAAAGCAGGGGATCGGCATTATGCAAGCAGTGGCCTCCATCCTCGCCCTGGTCTGGATGGGCATGGTCGTCCTCGCCGTCATCGGCCTCATTCGCGGGCGCCTGCGCTGGGCGCGCATCGGCAGTCGCAAAGCGGCGGGATGGCTGTTGGCCGCCTCGCTTCCGGTTTTCGTGGTGACGGGATTGGTTGCGCCGAAACAGGATTCGGCACAACCTGCTCCTTCCTCATCAACAGTCACCAGCGCGCCGACAACCACGACGTCGGCGCTGGTTTCGACGCCGACCACGACCAGGGTGGCCTCCGCCACGACGACGACCGCTGCGCCGACCTCGACCACCGTGGTGCCAGTACCGCCGCCAACCCACTCGGTTGATGCACTGACCGTTGTCCCCGCGCCTCCAGCGATGCCGATACCGTCGGTGGCGCCCGCTCCTGCCGTGCCTTCGGCGGCAGCTCCTGCCAAGTCGGTGACTCCTGGGGCGTTCTGTAGCCCGGCGGGAACGACCGGCACCAGCAAGACCAGCAAACCCATGGTGTGCGACGTAGCCAGTGACGGGCGACTGCGATGGCAGCAAGGATGAGCGCGACTGACCTGTCCACGCTGGGGGTTCCGGTCGAGCTGCGCGAGTTCATTGCTGGGATCGATGTGCCCGCCTACATCCATGCGCACAGAGTTGGTGTCGATCACCGATGGTGGGCAAGAGAATTCGCCGCGCAGGGGCTCCCCGACGTGTTGCTGGCCTCGCCGATCGCCCGGGGTGACCTTTTCGGGCTCGCCCAGGACGCCGCCGCTGATTCTGAGGGAGCGCTGCGGTTGCTGTGGAACGCTGTGGTGTGGGGTAGTGGAACCAATCTCAGGCACGCGCGTGGCATCACCGCCGTGGCGGGTGAGCGCGGCGGTGTCGGTGAGTTGTTGTGCAGCGCAGCGCGTCTGAGCGGCGCGCGACCGGGCGAGGCGTACGCGCTGCTGCGGCCCGGCGACCGGCGCAATGCGATTGGGTCGCTGGGGCCGTCGTTCTTCACCAAGTTCCTCTACTTCGCAGGCGGCGGCAACCCTGATCACCCGTGTTGCATCCTCGACCAGAGGGTGGCTACCGTCCTGCATCGTGCGGGATGGACCTCACTGCCCACCCGCGGTCCATGGTTGGCCTCGGCATACCAGCGCTACAACGACCTGCTGCACCGCTGGAGGAAGCCGTCGATTCGCCGCGCCTGGATGTCATCGAACGCTGGCTGTTCGACGGAGGCGCCGATCGAAGGTAGCGCCTTGGGTTGTGCCGATGATTAGCGGTGTGACACAACAGTGTTCGATTTTTCTCCACAAACACGTGAATTGGGGTGTGTCTGGATAGTTGCGGTACTACGGTTGGTGGGTATGGACGACATCGAACTGCAACCGCCGAGCGTCGTGTCCGAGAAAGACACCGGGCTCGTCCTGGACATCGCCGCTGTCGGTCTGCACAACCCCCTGGGGCTGGCCGGTGAGCCGACGTACGCCTACGTTCGCTGCACTGACGACACCACCTACCGGCTACCCGCGCCGTTGCAGGAGTGGGCGACCTCGATGATCGCTGTGAACCACGTACACCGTGCCGCTGGCCATCAGTCGCTGTTCCCCGGCCAGATCGAATTCGGCATCCTCAACGGCGGCATGTACGCCGAACTGCTGTAACCCGGCTCGCGCTGAGTCACAAATCAAGCCGGCCTCTTGGCGACCGTTCGAGCTCGTCGGCGGCCGGTGTCGCAGTGGCGTCGCAGGTTTCAGATCTTCGTCGTCGGTGGTCTTGTCAGCAGCTAGGCCCGGGTGCGGCCATTGTCGGGGTCCGGCTGCTCGGTAGTGACGGTCGCCGAATCCGTAGCCGCCGCATTAGATCTCGACGAGCTGGCTCAGCTGGTAGCCGTGTCTCGTCACGAAGCGGGTGCACACGACTTCGAACATCGACAGCCGTTAGATCTCAGCTGTGAGTGGCGTGGTCGAAGGCTGGACCGTAGATCTCGTCGATGATCGGGTTCTTGACCAGGCGATAGTCGGCAGGCGTGTTGGCTGTCTACGTGGCCAAGTCGCGTTTGACGGCTTCGTACGGATCCCGGTCGTCGGGTGGCTGCGCAGCCAATCGCGAAACATTGCGTGCCGAATGTGCTGGCTGAACATTATCGATCAAAGGTGTCGAAAAGTGAGGATGTCCAACAAGATTCGTGTGCTCTTTCTTCCACGAGACGCCTCGGCGGCGGCACCTGTCGGCTGTGATCGATGTTTTGAAATGTCGCATGCCAACTCGAGACCGGGTAGGCGGTGTCGGTGGCCAATCGGTTCTCGCTGTCGACTACCGGGGCTTCTCGATCAGGCTGACGATGCCGCCGCCTGCCTGCCGGAGATTGATCTCAACAGACCCCGGGAAATGGTCATCGGTCCACCGGACCGCCTCGACCTTCGCGTACGTCCTAGCGCGAACGATTTTCTACCTCGCACTGTCAGACTGGCGGCGACGGTGTGGCCGTGATGAAGTAGGCGTATGACGGGACTCGGAGCTGGCCTCGACAAGCACTTCGCCGACCGGGCGTGGGCGAATGCCCCCGAAGTGGCGGACCCGGACGATCTCACTGAACGCGAATACTTGCGGCTGTTCGCCGCCCGTCCCGGCATGTACATTGGCTACACCACCCTACATGGGGTGACGAGTTATCTCAACGGCTACGACCAGGCGGCCCGTCGCCACGGCGGGTCGGGCCTGGATGGTTTCCGGGAGTGGCTGATTGCCAACCACGTCGGGGAAGAAAGCTGCGTGTCCTGGTGGGGGCTGATCCAGTGGATCGCGTTGCCCGATCGGGACGCCGTGGGCCCGTTCACGCCGGAGGAAGAATTGCGCGTCCTCGATGTTCTGTTCGATCTGCTCGACAAGTTCCTGGCACAACGGGAAAGTGTCATCTAGAACATCCACGTCAGGCTGCGCCGGAATATTGGCGTCGGTTGCTGAGATCGGGTACAGCGAGGATCGGTGAAGTGACGTGGCGGACGATACGCCGTAGTTACAGGCACTAACATTGCAGCTATCGAAGAATCGCTCACGGACCTAGAACAATCCATCGACCACTTGCGGTGCCTCGCCGAGCGCGACCCCGACACCTATCGACCCGAACTTGCCGCGGGCCTGCGTGTCCACGCTCGCGCACTGTGTAACCAGGGGCAGCACCAGCGAGAGTCGGGTCCGGCCGTAGAAAGCGTTGCGCTGTATCGCAGCTTGGCAGAAAGCGATCCACAGACTTACCTGCCCGTCTTGGCGGTCGGCCTAGGTGCCGTCGCCGGAACCTTCCGCGAGTGTAAGCAGTACAAGGATGCTCTGGTCGCTGACGAAGAAGCCGTCGCGCTGTATCGCACTCTGGCCGAACAGGATCCGCACGCGTACACCCGTGATTGGAGCTTTCGGCTCAGTCGGCTGGGCGAGAATCTCGCCCAACTCGGGCGTCATGCCGAAGCCCTTGATGCCCAAGAGGAATCGCACGCAGTCGCCGCTCGGCTCTCCGTCCAGGATCCGAACCGGCTGTTCATCCTCGCGGAGGCACTGCGTGTGCTGGTCGAGCGTCGCCATTCGGCCGGGCAGCACGCCAGGGCGCTCGCCGCCGCCCACGACGCGGTCGATCTCGCCCGCCAATTCACCGCGATGCAACCCGAGCGCGGGCATTATTTGGTCTGGTATCTCGACCTTCTCGCTGACCAACTGGCCTGGACCGGGCAGCACGATGAAGCACTGGACACTGCCGAAGAGAGCGTCGTTGTGTCACGGCACCTCGCCATCGACTGCCAGCACAAGCACCTGATGGGGCTCGCAGACAGCCTGAGCAAGGTTTCAGCCCGGTACGCCGTGCTGGGCAGAACCGCGCAAGCGCACGTCACTGCGGAGCAGTGCGTGCTCATTTATCGCCAGCGATTTGAACACCTCGGTGATTCCATGGCCCGAATTCTCGCCGATAGCCTGTGGATTCTCGCGGACCGGTCAACGGCAGCGGGCCGACCGCACGAGGCCGTGGCAGCAACCTCGGAGGCCGACGCCTTGA
Organism: Nocardia sp. CA-135398; assembly: GCF_050955845.1. NCBI lineage: Bacteria > Bacillati > Actinomycetota > Actinomycetes > Mycobacteriales > Nocardiaceae > Nocardia > Nocardia sp. CA-135398. The sequence continues at coordinate 2,051,986 of NZ_CP192084.1, forward strand.
TGGACGACCTCCGGCGGACGTACTCTGGCCGTGCCAGAGGCGACGGTGTGAGCTAGGGGTATGGCGTATCCATCACCGTCACACCGCAGTTCGTTCAAAGGGGCTGCACGATCACCTGATAGTTGTCATCGACGTGCCAAACCACCTCGCCCACTACCGTCTCGCCCCAAAAAGGAAGGGGTGCGTCTGGCGGCATGGCTGTGATCCTGACGAGGCCGACTGCATCGGGCACCTGGTCGATATGGATGAAGACCCCGAAAGGCTGCCGACCGATGACCGTGCCTGTCACGCGGGTGCTGACTGGCAAGGTCTCAACAGTTGCCGCCCATGCATGGCGGGTCCGTTCCCCCAGTTCCTGATCTTCGGGCCAGAAATATTCGCTCATCGTCCCAAGCATGGCACGCCCGAGGTAACCAGCCCGGCCGCCGGGCCAGGGGCCAAGTTGTTGCGATGCTGGGCGTTCCGACATAGCTGCATTCGGTGTAGTCGGCCAGGGCCAGCATCGGCGTCGCCTGTCACAGTGACGGAATAGCCGCCGCTGCATGCCATTCGCGCCGGACCATCAGCTCATCGGTGATCGGTTGCCGCAACTCCGAGATACGGCCTGACCGGAGGAGGCTGCGTATGGGCGACCTTCGCCGGAAGCGCTAAGGGCTGAACTGAGCCGATGAGCGAACGGAACGCACTCTCGCCGCATACCTCGCTGACTGGAGGCGATGGGAGAGCTAATCACAGGGCGTTGGCTAGCAGTTCAAGAAATTCGGTTTGCCGCCCGCAGCTCGTTGCCGCACGGATCGCACAGGTCGGAAGTCCCAATGTCCGTTGACAGTCGGCTTGGGCCGTCTACACACACCCAGCGGCTGCGTATCGAGTACGAACGAGTGGGCAACTGCCGCTTGGCCGCAGCGTCCAATGCGTGGCCGTGGTGGCGCGGGTGTGTTCGTTCAATCCCACGTAAGAGTGACATATATCACAGTTTGGAGGTCTGATTTCTGTAGTTAGCATGCGAAATCTGCACTGCTGGAACTGTGGGCGCTGCGTCTGTGCGGCGGGGTGACGTCGCCCAGTTCGAGTTCGGAGTCCTCTGAGCATTGTTGTGGTACAACAATTTTTAGCCTTGGGGAGTCCGCTCGATGGTCCACGTTTGGAGGCAGTGTCGTGGCTGCCTTCGAGTGGGTTGGGCCACTGGCTCGGCAGAGGTCGATGCTAGAGCGCCGGTGCGAGTTGGGTGCCGATAGAGAGCCGCAGGGTCTGTGGCGCCCAGATTCATTATTGGGTAGGCAGTTTCGTCGCCGCTTGCAAAAAAAAGACTCCGAGAGTGACTCCTGGATCGCAGTAGGTTGATGTGCACGCTCCGTGCAGGCTGCGACGGCCCACACTCTATGTAACCTCCCGAGCTGGTCGGCTCGAACGAATACTCGAATATTGTTGGTTAGCAACGTACCGCGCCCGATAGCTCGTCCGGTGACATCGAGTGGCCGAGATTGCGATGGTCGCCGAAAACCCTATGGCTGCAATGATTTAACTTGCTATAGCTATCGACAAAGCGATCAGGCGACGTTGGCATCGCGCACCAAATAGTGTGACAGCAGCGTTGTTTCGCGGTCGGGGACTATCAATCGATGATCCGGGAGAAAATACCTGAATTGTCGAATCTGCTTGGTTGACAGGTCAATATTCCCATCCAGCAGGATCCCCTGGATCACGTAATCTGAAATGTGCTGCCACGTAACGGAATTGAATGATCGGGGTCGGTAGAAGGAAGAAGTGACTTGCCGACGGGTCAGACTGTGACGTAGTTAACATCGGCTCGTGTTTAGGGCACGGCTTCTTCCGTCGACGGGCATTTGTCCCGTTGTTACGCTTCGCCTGTTTTGTGATGCCTGTATGAAACCTGTGTGTGGGCTCGGTGTTTGGTGTGGAGTGGTGATGAGGGTTCCCCGTCGGGGCGGCGCTTTGGTGCGCTGGTTGTCGGTCTTTTGGTTCTTCCGCAGTGCGGTGGCGTGGTCGGTTGTTTTGGTGATGTTGTTGGTCGCGTCGGTGACGCAGGTTGTTGTGTCACCGTCTGCGTTCGCGGCGCCAAAAGGAAAGGATCCGCGGACTATGCCGCTGATGCTTTCCGCCGCCAAGACGAAGGCTGACGCGAACAGCAAGCCTGCCCCGGCCCCGGAAGCGGACTTCACGCCGTTGCTCGCGCGTGGAGGTTCCGGCGGCAAGAGCAGTTTCGATCCGAAGACGTCGAAAGAAACTGGCCGGACTGCGGATTCGATCGAATTCACCAACGTCAATGGCACCAAGACCCTGGTGTTGTCACAGGTTCCGCTCGGTGTTGCCAATGGCAAGGGTGGCTGGGACCCGGTTGATACCCGTTTGGTGGAGAAGAAGGATTCCAAGCGGGTAGCCGCGGCGCGTACCGAGGTCGGGATCGAACTCGCGGAGTTCGCCAACGACCCCGCGTTATTCCGGGTGAACCAGAACGGCACCCCGGTCACACTCGAGCTGAAGGGCGCGGACAAAGCTGGGCGCAAGGTCACTGGATCGACCGCGACGTATGCGAACGCGCTGCCGAATACCGATGTGACATACGAAGTCTCGGCGGATGCGATCAAGGAATCGATCGTTCTGAAGAAGTCGTCCGCCGTGGGTGAGGGCCGTTGGGTTTTCAAACTCGATACCGGCGATCTCACCCCGAAGGTCGACGGTCGCACGGTCAAGATCTCCGACAAGTCGGGCAAAGTTGTTGCGGCGCTGCCGCCGATCGAAGTGTGGGACGCCTCAGGAAACGCGAAGGACAAGAAGGGACCGGCTCGCACCGGTGGCACATACACCCTGACCCGTGATGGCGATGCATGGCAGCTCACGGTCACGGTGGACAAGAAATGGTTGAAGGATTCCGCCCGGAAGTTCCCGATCGTGGTGGACCCAACCTACACATTCGGTTTCGGCCTGCAGTCCGAAGCGATCGCCTATCGGCAAGGCGCTGCGCCATGCACCGCTGAAGACGACTGCGGTATCCGCACCGGCAACGCGCGAACAGCCCAAGGCCAGAACGCCTTCTGGCGTACCGCGATCCGCTACAACCTGACACCACTCGCGGGCAAGACCATCACCGGCGCGCGCATGGACCTGAAGCTGCTCGCATCACTGGCGGAGATGAAACCCGCCTCGAAACTGACCCTGTATCAAGCAACCTCACCATTGAGCTACGGCGCCCTCGGTCAAGAGTTGGCCTCGGCCAGCATCGGTGAAAACGGTTCGCTGAGCACCTCTGCGATGACGAATCTGATCGGTGACCGCGCCAAAGCCACAGACAAGAACCTGTGGTTCATGTTGGGTGGCGCCGAAACCGACACCTACTCCTACAAGCAGCTACTGGCTTCGCTGATCATCGACTACAGCGACGGTGGCACTCCGCCTGCGGGCCCGCAGGTGAATCTCGTTGGCCCCATGGACGATGCGATCGTCGCGACCGACACTCCGACACTGGAGGTCAGCGCAGCCGCGACCGGCACCATGTACTGTTTCAAGATCTCCACCGGATTCGACGGCCGCTCCGGCAGCGTGGTCGACTCCGGCTGCCTCAACACCCCGAAATGGACCGTTCCCCAATACGTTCTGCGCGACGGCGGCCGCTACTCATGGACCGTGGCGACCGTGCCATCCGGCGGGGCGACACCGACACCGTCGAACTGGGTCGGACACTTCACCGTCGATAAGCGCATGGGTCGACCAGGCCCGGCACCGAGCGACAAAATCGGGCCGGTCACAGTCAACATGTTCAACGGCAATCTGTATACCGAGGCGGCAGGACCCGTTTTCGAGGCGCTTGGTGGCTCGGCAGGTGTCACCTTCACGTACAATTCGCGGCAAACCGGCGACTCCCACGGTGTGCGGGCATCGTATTTCAACGACGCCGACCACAATGGCACCGCGGACCCGAGCCCGGTGATGGTCCGCAGCGAAGCACAAGTGAACCTCGACTGGGGAAACATCTGGAGCAACGTATCGGAAAACCTTCCATGGAAGGAAGATCCGATGCCCGCTGCGCTGGACAAGCAATGGTTCGTTGTGCGCTGGGAGGGCTATTTCCAAGCTCCGGTAACCGGCGACTTCAGCTTCGCTGGCTCGCACGTTGACGGGGCGAAGATTTGGGTCGACAACAAGGTCGTCTACGACAACCCGAACGCTGCGACTGTCGGCACGGATTTTTCGACAGCGACTGCGAAGAAGGCCACTGATGTGTCGTTGACCGCCGGCCAGCGCGTGCCGATCAAGATCGAGCTGTATCACCGCTCGACTGACAAGCCGCGGATGGTGTTGTGGGCCAAGAGCACCACCGGCACCACTCAACGCACCCACAACCTGAACCCTCGGATCGCGACGACGGACTGGCTGTACTCCCAAGAGCCAGCCCCGCTTCCTGGCGGATGGAACCTCGGCCTGATGAGCAGCGACTACAGCTACGCTGAGATGCTCGACGGGTCGGTCGTGCTTACCGATATCGCAGGCGGCAAACACTCCTGGGTCAAGACATCGGCCGATGGTTACACCCCGCCCAAGGACGAGGACGGTGTCCTCGCTGTCGATGCCGGTGGCCGAATCTCAGTCACCAAGGACGGCGTGGTGTCGGTGTTCAACATCGACGGCACGCTGGCTGCTGTGTCGAAGGTGGAAGACAGCAAGAAACCAGCGTCACTGCAGTACCTCTACAGCGGCACCCCAGCCCGGCTGACCCAAATCAAAGATCCGGTATCGGGTCGGTCGCACACGCTGTACTACAACACCGACAACAGCAACAGTTGCTACGGCGGAGCCTCGTTTCCCACGGGCGCATACCCAGCGCCGACGCAGAAGCTGTGCCGCATCAAGTACTGGGACGGCACAGAAACACGCCTCTGGTACATGGTGGGCGCCCTCGCTCGAATCGAGAACCCCGGCTCCGAGATACGCGACTACAGCTACTTCAATCTGGAGGCCGCGAAGCTCGATTACGACCAGGCCGGCAGCGATACCGAGAAGAAACTCAAGGCGATCGACAGTGTTGGTGCGCTGAACGAGATCCGGGACAGCGTAGCGGTCGATTGGCGTGCAACGCAGGCGTCGTTCTCGGGTAACACCGAACGCACGCTGATCGAGTACGACGCGTTCCTCGATAACCCGCAGCAGCCTCCACACTCGCGAGCGATCCGGGTCACCGCACCGTCTGCCGATGGCCGCACCCTCGCACCTCGGGTGGCGCGCACGTATCGCTACGACATTCCAGGCAAGAAGGCATACGTCGACGTAGCCGGGATCCAGCAGACGGGTGTGCGCACCGTGAGCTGGGACGACGCCGGCCGCTGGCTGGCATCGACCGACACGAACGGCGACACGGTCCGCGCTGAATGGAACCCGAAAGACAAAATGACGGGCGCGGTCGACACAACCGGTCGGCGGTCGACAGTCCTCTACGACCACGCGAATCGGCCTACAGACGGCTACGGGCCGGCTCCAGCGGCATGCTTCAACGGACAGCTGCCGAAGCCGGAGTGCGCGGCGACTACACCCCACACTCACAAGGCATACGACGAAAATCTGGTCGGCTTGGAGGCTGCTCTCTACGACAACCCATTCCTGGCAGGTGTCCCGAAGGAGTGGACGACAGGTGTCGGCTCCACTGACGGCGGACTGAGTCGCAATTGGGGCTCGACGCCACCGGTGGCGAACAGCGCGGGTTGGTCCGGTCGGTTCATGGGCGACATCAAGTTCCCCACAACCGGTGAGTACAAGCTCGGGTTCACTGTTGTCGACGGCGTCCGGTTGTGGATCGATGACGTACTCACCGTCGACAGCTGGACCGACAAGACCGCCACAGCCGTGAGCGGCACCTACACCAATACCGTAGCTGGTAGTTGGCATCGCATCCGGGTCGACTACTACAACCGTAGCGGCACCTCGGGCGCGCTCGACTTCACCTGGACACCTCCAGGTGGCGGCGGCGCGGTGACCGTACCGGGGCAGAACCTCGCGCCCCGCTACGGGCTCGAGACGAGCCGGGCCGCTGACAGCAGCTCCGGTGGCAGCATCGAACGTGCACCGTCGACCATGATTGCTACCGGCTATTCGGACCCGGCCAACGGCATCGACCCGGTGTACGGGTTGGCAGTGTCCAAAACCGGCGACCCCGGCGGGATCAACCTGACCAGCCGTTCGTTGTTCGAGCAGCCCGGCCAGGGTTTTCTGCGCAGACTGGCCGCGGCACTACCTGCGGGCGACGTCGCCAATGCCGACAAGCGCGCCACCTCCTCCTACTACGGCGACAACGAAACTCGGGCGAACCCGTGTGATTCGAACTCCGCAGCCGTCGACCAAGGGGGGCGGGTCAAAACCGTTCGCACGTCCAAAAATTCGAACGGCTCGGCAAACGCGCTCGAGACGGTGTACGACGCAACGGGCCGTATCGTCGCCACCCGAACCAACAATGAGCCGTGGTCATGTCTTACCTACGACGCCCGAGGCCGAACCCTCAAGAAGTCGTTCCCCGCGATGGGCAACCAACCGGCGCGCACCGTCAACTACGACTACGCCGTCGGTGGTGACCCGCTGAAGAAGAAGGTCAGCGACGACAGCGGATCGACCACCACCGTGATCGACCTGCTCGGCCGAGTTACGTCCTATACGGACGCCAACGGGGTGATCACCACGACCGGTTACGACGCCGCCGGGCGAAAGACCAGCGAGACCTCCACCGCCAAGGGGGTCAGCTCCAGCCTGAACTACCAGTGGAACGACGCGTTTCGCCTGACCCGGTTGGACCTGGATGGAGTTACGGTCGCCACCCCCGGCTACAACGCGGGGATCCTGGTGGCAGTGGCGTACGGGAACGGCTCGAACCTCGCGATCGGCCACAACGATGCTGGCGCGCCAGCAACCTTGTCGTGGACGGTACCCGGGTCCACGCTCATCGACGCGGTCACCCGCTCCCGGGATCTGCGCATCACCGACGAAACCATTACCGACTCTGCCAATGGTGGAAGCAGCTACACCAACAGCTACAGCTATGACGGTGTCGGTCGACTGGTCGCGGCCACGGTGCCATTCCACCAGCTGACCTACGCGTTTGCCGGTGACAACGGGTGCGGTCCGAACCAGAAGGCGGGGTTGAACACGAACCGTGTGGCCTTCGCTGACAGCTTCAACGGTGCAGCTTCCGCGATCACCAACTACTGCTATGACGACGCTGACCGGTTGTTGTCTACCAACGGAGCGACAAACCTGTCGTTCACCTACGACAACTACGGCAACGCAATCACGGTCGGAACAGACACCCTCGGCTACGACTCCACCAACCGGCACGTGTCCACCACGACCGCGTCCGGCCACTCGGTGACCTACACCCGCGACGTCACCGACCGCATTTCGGGCCGCTCGGTGCAGGACACCACAAACCCCGTGCAGGTGACTCGCTACGGCTTCACCGGCGACTCCGGCGGCCCCGACTTCGTTCTCGACGGATCCGGAAACCTACGTCAGCGAACGCTGAAACTGCCCGGCGGAGCCCTACTCACCAAGAATTACACCCAGACCAACACCACCAACTGGTCCTACGCCAACATCCATGGCGACATCTTGTTCACCGCCGATGGCGCCGGCGCCCGGACCGGTGCTCTCCACCTATACGACCCATTTGGTCAGAACATCAACCCTGTGACCGGCGCCATCGGTGACATCCCCATCCCGGCCACGGCCGAGGGCGGCATGGACTTCGGATACCTCGGCCAGCACACGGTCCCGATCGAACACGTCGCCAGCCAGCAAGCCCTCGAAATGGGAGCTCGGACCTACCTGCCGATCCTGGGCAGGTTCCTGCAGGTCGACCCGGTCCCCGGCGGATCGGCAAACAGCTACGACTACGTCAACGGCGACCCAATCAACTCCTTGGATCTCACCGGGACGATTTCCATCTCTCCCGGAGAGCTGGCAGTCGGGCTCGGCGTCGGCGCCGCGATCGGGGTGGGAGCCGTCGTCGGCGCCCCCGCAGTCGCTGCCCTCGCGCTTGGTGCAGGAGCGGCGGCGATCATCGTCAACGAGGCCACCAAAGACGACGACAACAACAAGAGCAAGGCAGTCCCGGCAGACGCGAAATCGTCAACGCCTACCCAAGCTGCCGCACCAGGCCAGGTGCCGAAACCTCCTCAGGAGAGAGGCCCGCGAGCTGAGGTTCCCAAAATGGAAGGGGGCAAAAGCATGGCTGACGTCGGCCGCCCGATCTGGGGGAATGGGAAGCCCTCGGTTGAAAGTCTTGCCGGAAAATCTGACGCAGAGCTGCGGGGCCTTGCCAGCAAAGCAGACGCGCAAGCGCTACGGGACTTCTATAACCAAAGTGCTGAAAGCGGCTACGGAGCGGAAACGGCTGGTGAGCGGGTAAAAATGCTGGATAAAATACTTGAAGCATACAAAAATGAGAGGTGATGAGATGAGCTCAACACCAGAAACAGTCGACCTCAAGTTCGGGTCGGTTCCAGGGGCAACCATCGTGGTTCAATTCGAGCCCCTCGGGACTCTGTTCGAAGTTTCTGACGGTGACTACGTCGTTCTGCGTGCACCGCTACATGCGGTCGGATCAATCGAAGTCCTGGGCTTTCCGTCGGGCATCAGTGTCTGGGTACTGCACGGCGAGGAGTACATAATCTTGGATCGAAACGGTGCCGAGCTGGATCGGCTGTGAACAGGATCCTATCGAGGAATCCTGTCGCGTAGAACGCAACAAATCGTAGTTCGGTCAGTTCGTCGGCGGTGAATATTCCGTCGGCGAACTGCCACTGCGAAATTAGTCGCCCATTGTCCGTCGTATTTGTCGTCCCGAATTGCGACGTGTGGGTCAGTCTGAAAGGTGTCATTGTTATGAATGCATCGAATGTATTCCGTGTGGGGATTGCTGCTGGAACTGTGGCTGGTGTACTTGCATTGCCGACGGCGGTTGCGACCGCAGAGCCGATTCCGCTGACTCCGTACACCGCCGTCGATGAGGCGGTGCATCAGGACTTCGCAGAGTCCGGCAAGTCCGGTCCGGCGAGCAGTGGTTCGTCGTTCTCGGGGCCGGGGTTTTCGGGGTCGTCGACGAGTGGGTCGTCGGGCTCGTTCAACACCGGGTCGCAGGATAGCGGGGATGGCAGCGGATCTGCGGAGGGTGCTGTGGCGGGTTTCCTCGGCCGGATCATCCGTGGCGTGGTGACCGGTTCCTGAAACCCGAGGTAGAAGTGCCAGGAGGAGTGGGGCGACCGGCAAGGGTGCGTCGAGTGGGCCGTCAGATCGGGTGGATGTTGGGGACGTGACGTGCTGGTTCTTCGGCGGGTGGTCACTGCGCGAATGGTGCGTATAGAGAAAGAAAGCAGTGTGTGGTGCGAGTAGCCAATAACAATGAGGCCGGACGTGGGGATCCGGAGGCAACCGAGGTCGTCGGAGTACCGGAGAACGCTTTCGATGACGAGCGGGTGTTCGAGAATGACGAGCTCGGAAGCCCTGATCCTGAGGCGACTGAGGTCATCGAGATCCCATCGAATGCCTTCGATGGGGAGGGTGTATCGGAGGCTGGAACGGGTGTGGACGGCACGACTTCCGATGATGCAGAGGCAGATTCGCCTGACGATTCGGCGCCGCGTTTTGTGCGGCGTTGGCGGCGGTTCGTCGGGTACGTCAAGTCCGACGATGCTCGTCGGCATCTGCCCTACGCGGCAGCGGTGGGTGCTGTGATCACTGTTGGGATCGGGATTTGGGTAGCGACAGGGGGTCGCGCCGGGGACTCCGGTGCGGTGAGTGATGCCGCTGATGCGTCGGAGTTGTCGGGGACGCAAAGCTTCGATGACATCACCGCCTTGCTGCCCGGCGGCTACAGCACCACCGAGGTCACACCGACCGCGTCGGTTTCGGTGTCCGAGACCCCAAGTGATGTGCCGCCGCCCGACGAGGAGTTGAGTGGTGCGGTCGGTGGCAGCGAAGAGCCGATCGCCTCCGAGGCTGTCACGATTACCGAGGCTGCCCCGGTCGCGGGAGTCAGTGGGGATCCGGTCGTGACCGAGACCGCCACCGAAACGCAAACTGAGACGCCTGCACCGTCGACGATCACCGAGACCTCGGCGGCATCGCAGTGGCCCAACGTCTCGCTCAATGGCAGCGTGTCGGTGCAGGCCCCGTCCCCGACGCAGAGGACAGATCCCCCGCAAACCGTGGTCGTCGAACCCTCCACGGTCACCGTCACCGTCACCGTCCCGGCGCAGAGCACGTCCCGATCCTCGACGCAGCCTCCGCCAAGAACAACCACGCCGAAACCGACCACCTGCCGCCCACCGGCCACAACCACCACGAAGCCGAAAACGACAGCAACGACCTCCCGGCCGTCGGTGACACAGACACAGCGTCCTCGGTCATCGACGACGACGTCGAAGAAACCTGCCAACACCACCACCTCACCACGTCCGTGCGGGTAGAAGACCGGTCCCGGTCGCGCGCATACCGCGGGCGTGACGGTGGGAATCAGGCACTGACACACGGCAGACTCACGCTGAATTCGGGTCAACGACGCGTCCGGGGAGGTCAGTACAGGCTGCTGGTATCGGTGATCACGGCTGTGGCCATAGCGGGATGCGGCACCGGGACAGAACGTGAAACCAGCGTTGCGGTACCGGGCGCCGGTGACCCAGTTCCGGCGATCCAGCTCGTCGCGGGCAGTCGCCATACCGAGCCGCTGAAGGATTGGGCGCAGCGACGCGCCGACAAGTCCGGGATTCCGGCGCGAGCACTGCAGGCCTACGGTTTCGCCACGGTGGTCTTGGCGAAAACGCAACCCGCCTGCCATCTGGGGTGGACGACCCTGGCTGGTATCGCCCGTGTGGAAAGCGACCACGGCCGCTATCGGGGTGCGCAGATAGCGGTCGACGGCCAAGTGAAACCACCGATCCGCGGCGTCGCACTCGATGGCATCAACGGCAACGCCCGCATCATCGATCCCGACGCCACCGTCCGTGCCGGGCGCACCGTATACGCGAAGGCTGCGGGGCCGTTCCAGTTCATCCCCGATACCTGGAAACGCTGGGGTCTGCGTGGTGACATCGACTACACAACACTGGCGGGCATTCTCGAGAAAGCCACACCCAACGTCTCCAACGAACTGACCGGCAGCCCGGACAACATCGATGACGCAGCACTAGCCGCGGGACGCTACCTATGCGCATCCGGTGGCGACTTGGCCACCGCCCGCGGATGGAGGAAGGCCATATTCGCCTACAACCACTCCGACTCCTACGTGCAGCAAATACGAGCCACAGCGACAGCCTATGCAAATAACCACTAATCCGACTAAAAGGTCGGTGATGCCTGTAATCGAGCGTGGCACGGGCGCCTGCGGCTGAACTGGGGAATGCGCATTCTTTGTACCGTCGCGCTGTATTGCGATTCACCCGTACATTACCTCACGTCGGATACACGGCTTCTGCTGACACTGCAGTTGCGGTCAACGTGGTGATTCGGTGTCGCGAGGCTTAAACAACCTTCTCCCCGGCAATGGGGCGAGAAGGTGATCCGGCATGCTCGTAATAGGGTAGATGATATCGCTGGCTACATTCCCTGAGGAATAGATAATTTTTGATGAGTATCCCTTTTCGGGTTGTCATGCCAGTGGAAGCGTGTTAGAAATTAGTTGCCGCAGAGTTTATTCACTCGGCCGCAACCCTCGGTGGGGACCATATGGGTTGCGATGCAATTTTCTGATGAGGAGAAATTTTATGCACAAGGTTCGTTGGATCGGTGCTGCCGTTGTCGCGGCATCAGGTCTGATGCTAGGGGTGGCGGGTACGGCCTCGGCTGCCGAGTCGGCGCCGGCCGCCACCGCCGTCGGTTCCGGCTCGTCGAGCAATCGGGTCGGTCTGCTCGACTTGTTGGCTACCGGTAGCAGTGACTCCGGCTCGTCGGCCAGCGGTGGGATCACCCTGGGCGCCGGCAACGTTGCAGGTGTTCCGCTGTCGACCGGCAGCGCCGGCACCGGTAGCTCGGCCTTGTGTCTCACCAACCCGACCACCGCTGGCTGCCCGAAGTAAGTAGCTGCTCGGTCAGAGCCAGGCCAGTGCCTCCGTACGCCTCAGGTCAGGGTGGCCGGTGGGGGCCTGGCGTCGATGGCCCAGGTGATTGGCTGCCAACTTGTCGGGGTTGGCAGAACAGTGTGTAACGAACGGCCGACCGGTGGATGAGGTGGGGCGGGGCGGAGTTGTGTGGCTGGGTTTGTTCCGGCCAGCCGGATAGGGCGAGTGTGTAGCTGATCTGGTGTTTGGGTGCACGATGTATGGATTGGTGGTCGTTAGCGCGACGGTCGGGTTTTGTGTGCTGTGTGGGGTCTATTCGTATGTGGGATTGTTGGTGTAGGTGAGATGCGTTCTTGGGGCCAGGCAGGGTGAGACTGCGCGTGATTGACCCGGCTCGGTCGATTTGGGTGAGGCAGGGCTCTGCTGCGGGGTATGGCCGAGCAAGTTGATATGTTGTCCGGCAGAGAAGATGCCGACTTGAAACGCCCGGTAGTTCGCGGGCGCAGTGTTTCGGTCCTTGCGCAGCTTTAGGATCCAGGCTCGACGGAGGCCGAACATCAAATTCAGGTGGTGGCGGTGTTTGGAACGATCGTGATCGTGTCGCCATCGAATGATTTTTAGAATGTGGTTGTTCGGTCGTGCTGAACTGTCATCGACTAGGTCACATTCGGTTGTGCATCGGCAGTGTTCCCCGGCATCTCCGACTCGCAGGTCGCGGTCACACCACCAGGAACCGCGGGCCAGTTGCCTTTCGGCTGGCGTGCGTGTGGTTTCCCTTGTCTGGCAGTGGTGTTGGTGAGCGCTACCAGTGTGTCCCGATCGAGGGCCGACGGGAGGCGGGGTGTAGGAGAAGGGTTCGTAAGCACTCACGGCCTCCCTTGCCTCTGGTGGGGACCTGGGCCTGCCGTTGCTCGGTCGCTTACCCATGTACATGGGTAACTCCATGTACTCACATCGAACTAGGGTGCGATGGGTGTCGTTGTCAAGAGTTGGCAGCGTTGTGTGTTATTGGTTCAGAGAGCCTCTGAACTGCGGATACATTGAAATTCTGCCCAGTTCTGGCTGTGATATCGCTTGCTGGCGTTGGCGCGCGTGGGTTTCGTTGGTTGACGTCAGCCATTAAATGGCGGGTTTGATGACAAGCCACGACGGCTTGCCAGCAACCATGCCGGACATGAGCGACCGGACGAGAGTGCAGTTTTGCCATCGCATGGGCGTCGATCCCCTGCAGTTGGCCCTGTCGTAGGTTCGTGCCCTGGGCAGGGCACACAAAACATGGGCAACTGAAAAACGCCTGGTCATCGTGGGTACGTATCGCGTCTGAGGGGTCGCGATGCCCTACGGCGGTAGGGCAATCGGCCCAACTTGATGGTGTCCTGGGCGGGGCGTGTCGAAGATGGGAACGGGAGCGACCTGCGGTTTTCGGGGGTGGTTGGTGATCGAAGCCGGTTATCGGCGTTGAAAATGCCTGCCGCACAAGCGTTATACGCAAACTGGTTATCCGGTGTCGCTCTCGGCGAGTGCTGCGGCATCGCGGACGCCGCGTGGCCGTCCGGCTTTGACCCAGATCCGGTGTAGCCCGGTGGCGATGAGTAATGCCGCGAGGAGACTGAGCGCTGGTTCGCCACGGGCGAGGTTGACCAACAGGGTGAATCCGACGACGGTGGCGCCGACGACGTTGAGGACAAGTTGCCCCGGTTTGTGTTCGCGGCGTGAGAAGACCACCATCGCAATCAGTCCGGCGAGGAAGCTCAGGAACACCGACACCGCGTAGAACAGGACCAGGCGTTGGTCTTGACCACCGGCAGCGCCGGTGACGGCGGCGGCGCTCAGGGTGAACACCAGCACGCCCCAATAGGGGGTGTGGTGGGTATTGGTGTGCCCGAGCGTCGCGGGCAGGATGCCGGTGCTGTGTCCGTCGCGGTCGGTGTGCCGGGACAGGGCCTTGAGCAGTCCCGGACCAGCTTGAAAAGACGAACTCGCTGCCGAGAGCAGTAGCAGTGCCGTAACCAGCTGGAACGCGGCGAATACCGGTGCGGGGGCCGCGATTCGGGCCAGCTCGGCGATCTGGGTGGTGCCCTCGGGCGGAATTCCGACTCGCAGATGGTGGGCTTGCAGGGTCAGGCCGATGGTGATGGTGCCGACGATGCCGAGGGTCATCCACAACGTGACCTTGCCGAACAGGCGTCGACCGGCGTGATCGAGTTGGCCGAGTTGGGCGATCGCCGAGGAAGGGGCCTCGACGCCGGTCGCCAGTGCCATCGCGACGGGAAAGGCCAACGCCACCGCAAGCAGTGATTGATGTCCGGGGGTATCGGTGATGGTGCCGATCGGATGAGGTGTCGCCCCGAACCCGTAAGCCAGGACTGCGGCGGTCACGCCGATGAAGGCGATGGTCATCAGTGCGAACACCAGGCGCCCGAGGTGGCCGAACCACGTCGCCCCACCGACGACAACGACGAGCGCAAGAGCAAGAAGCATACGGTCGGGTGCCAACGCCGGGAAGTAGGCGATCACCGCCGAGGCTCCAGCGGAGACGCTGATCGCGATGGTCAGGACGAAGTCGACGATCAACGCGGCGATCGGGACGAAGGCCCAACCCTCACCGAATGCCTCACCGGTGGCCGCGGCCGCGCCTTCGCCCTGGGGATAGCGGGTGATCAACTGTTGATAGTTGACGATGACCAACGCGATGATGAGCACGACCACACTCATCGTCGGGATCAACAACGCGAGATCTCCGTCCAAGGCGCGCAGCGCTGCCTCGATCGCGTAGGCAACCGAGGACACCGGATCGGCCATCACCGCGAAGGCGAACGCGAGCAACAGGATCGGCCGGGTGTGCATAACGCCGAGCCTGCGAGGGGTTCGGGCGAGAGGATCTTCGATGGCGGACAAGAGGTCTGTTATTCCTATCGCAATGCGGGAGCATATCCACGGGCTGCAGGGATGGGAACAGCGACGTCAGCCAATGCGAAGCACACCACCAGAATCGCGGCCAGCCCACCAACCCAGCTGTCACAGTATCCGCAAAACTCCTGCTCGGGACGGGTCGACGCCGCTGATTCGGAGCGCGAGTGTGCTGCCCGGCGAGTGCTGTCCCGGACGACAGCGGGCGCGGCCGGACCATGATGCCGATCGCGCCGAGCCAGTCGAGTGCGGTCGCAGACGACCGGAACCCAGTGATGTCAACGGCACGCGAATTCTGGACACTTTTCAGCAAACGAATTTTGACCCCCTGCTGGGTGGGTTGATGGTTCATTCTTCAGTTGTTCCGGCTGTTGGAACACGCCCGAGGTCGCGGTCTTTGAGCCGGTAGCTGTCGCCCTTGAGGGCTATGACCTCGGCGTGGTGGACGAGGCGGTCGATCATGGCGGCTGCTACGACGTCGTCGCCGAAGACCTCGCCCCAGCGGCCGAAGACCTTGTTGCTGGTCACGATCAGTGATGCTCGTTCATAGCGGGAAGAGACGAGTTGGAAGAACAGGTTGGCTGCCTCGTTCTCGAAGGGGATGTAGCCGACCTCGTCGACCACGAGCAGCGGGTAACGCCCGAGTTTGGTCAGCTCGGTTTGTAACCGACCGGCGTGGTGGGCTTCGGCCAGACGAGCGACCCATTCGGCGGCGGTGGCGAACGCGACCCGGTGACCGGCCTGACACGCCCGCATCGCCAGCCCGATCGCCAAATGCGTTTTGCCCGTTCCAGGTGGGCCCAGGAACACGATGTTGTCTCGGGCGGTGACGAAATCAAGAGTGCCCAGATGCGCGATCACGTCGCGTTTGAGACCGCGAGCATGACCGAAGTCGAACTCTTCCAGGGACTTTCGCGCCGGGAACCGTGCTGCGCGGATCCGGCCCTCACCGCCGTGGCTTTCGCGGGCGGAGACCTCGCGTTGCAGGCAGGCGACGAGGAACTCCTCATGGGTCCAGTTCTCGGCTCGGGCGCGCTCAGCCAGTCTCGCCACTGAGTTCCGCAGTGTCGGTGCCTTCAAGGCTCTTGTCAGGAACGAGATCTCGGCGGTCAGATCCCGTGCCGCAGTCGATGTTTTCGCGGGCGTCTTGGTGGTGGTCATCAGGCCACCCCGCCTTCGATATCGACGCCGAGGGCGGTGTCGTAGTCGGTCAGATGCCGCTGCTCGACTTCGGGTTCTGGCGCTGGTCGCAACACGGTGATCCTGCTGCGCCGCAACGCTTTCGCTGCCGTGACATGCTCGGGATCGGAGATTGTCTGATGCCACGCCCATATCCGTTCGTGGTCGGCGACGAGCCGCCCACCGGATAGGACCCGAACGCGGGCCAGGTCGGCGATGACCTCGATCTGGCGGCCGATCACGCTCGGATGCACCGAATAGTCGTTGGAGTCCAAGCGAATGTAGTGATCACGGGGCAGTCGGGTCGATGACCGCCAGCCGGTCTCCGGCGCGACCGGCGGCAACCCGAGCATCGCCTGCTTGTCGGCGACGATCCGATCACAGGGCGCGCAACCCAGCGCGCGGCGCGGCCGGGTGTTCACCAATGCCAGCCACTGACTGATCTGAGCGTTGAAATCGGCTGGGCCACAAAAGGATCGACCCGGCAGGAACGACCGTTCGAGGTAGTCATGAGCTCGCTCGATGATGCCCTTGGCTTCCGGGTCCGCGGGCCTGCAGATGAGGACCTTCGCACCCAAAGTGCCTCGAAACGCCTGACATTCGGCGGTGAGCTCGCTGCGGCCACCTCGCCAACGACCGATCGCGGACTCACCGTCCCAGACCAGCACCCGCGGCACCGCACCCAACCGGTCGATCAACGTCCACCATCCAGCGAACAGATCCTGCGCATGCTTGCTGGGAATCAGCACCGCCGAGAGCCACCGCGAATATCCCGTCACCATGGTCAACACCGGCAACCGCGTCGGCTTGCGGGCTTGACCGAACCCGACCGGCAGCGTGATCGGCGGGAACCACAGATCGCACTGAGCGATCTCCCCGGCCACATAGGCCGTCCTGCCCGCCGGATCTGGCGGCAAATACACCGGCCGCAACTCGGCCACCCGACCGG
The DNA here is from genome assembly GCF_050955845.1 of Nocardia sp. CA-135398. Classification (NCBI taxonomy): domain Bacteria; kingdom Bacillati; phylum Actinomycetota; class Actinomycetes; order Mycobacteriales; family Nocardiaceae; genus Nocardia; species Nocardia sp. CA-135398. The sequence goes on from NZ_CP192084.1 coordinate 2,069,077, forward strand.
ACAGCGTCCGAACCGAGCGCGTCCAGCCGATCCGTTCAGCGATCACCGTCGCCGGCATCGTCGGATACAACCGAAGCAATTCCCGGATCTGCGGCTCGACCGCATCAACAATCGAACCCTTCGGCGCCCGTTCATATTTCGGCGGCCTCTCCGAGGCCAACGCCGCCCGCACGGTGTTTCTGGAGACGCCCATGACCCGAGCGATCGCCTTGATCGGCAACCCCTCAGACCGGTGCAAACGACGAATCTCAGCCCAATCTTCCACGGCAAGCATCCCTTCGTCCTCCTGGCTCGGTTCGAACCAGGATCAATCGGACAGGGGGTCAAAATTCGGATGCCACGCAGTGATCAGTTTTCACGTGCTGCCGACAAGTGATTGGTGAATCCGTCCCAGATGAGGATTGGCCTGCTACGGAATCGGCGGCCGACGAACTTTGCACTCGTCAACAGGGCTCTGGCGCCACGACGAGCAACCGCGTATTCCACACTTACGCGGCACAGCCGTGTCACAGTATTTCATCGGGAGAACCCCGAATAGGTACGGAGAGTTCTATGCCCGAGGTAGAGCGCCCGACGCAGATCGTCGAGCTATCGACTGGACCGGTGGAATATCGGCTCGACCAACGGGGTGCACAGACCGTCCTGGTACTGCACGGGGGACATATGCGTGCGTCTGTACCACTGGGGGAAGAGGTTTTCGTCGAGGCGGGCTACACAGTCCTTGCGCCGTCACGGCCGGGATACGGCCGCACCCCGCTGTCGACCGGTACATTTCCGGAGAAATTCGCTGGTGTGATCGCCGAGCTGTGTCACCACCTCGGAATCGAACGGTTAGCAGCGGTGGTAGGACAATCAGCGGGTGGCCCCACCGCGCTGGTGCTGGCCAGCACGCATGCATCCCTGGTGGAGCGACTGATCCTGGAAAGCGCGGTCGGCTTCTTGGCCTGGCCCGATCGCCGCACCCGCCTGGGTGGCCATCTGGTATTCGGCGCCCGCACCCAGCAGCGGACATGGACTCTCATGCGCGCACTGCTGCGGCGGAGACCGCAGATGGCCCTGCGACTGCTACTGCGCGACCTGACCACTCTGCCCGTCGACCAGATTGTCAATGCCCTCACTCCCGAACATCGCGCGCTGCTACTCGCCTTGTTCTCGCACATGGACTCCGGTGCCGGGTTCGCGGCCGACCTCCGTGCGATGGCTCATCCCGATCGCCGAAGGCCCACGATCACGCAACCGACGCTGGTCATCGCCTCCCCTGAGGACGGCGCTGTCCCGTTCGCCCACGCCCGATCCCTCACCGAGGCCATCCCTACAGCCCGCCTGGTCACCAGCCGAGCCCCCAGCCACTTCATCTGGCTCGGACCCGACTACCCCGCCATCGCCACCGCCATCACCGAATTCCTCCAAGACGACGTCAACTGACCAGCACGCTTCCATCGCATCTCGGCCTGTATCCCGGACTTTCACCGCCTATCCCCGAACATTGGCTATCGCCGCTGATATGGGTTGCGCCAGCACGTGATCGGCAGCAGTAGTTCGGCCTGCATGGAGCCGTAGAAGTCCTGCATCTCATTGTCGTTTGCCGCCGTGTTGAGGGACCACCACGTGCCAGTCATCAGACCACCGACAGCAACGCAGAAGTGGAACGGGTTATCGCACTGACTGATCGGCGGATGTCATGTTCCCGAACGGCCGATATGTGGCGTTATCGTCGTTTGTCCTGAACAGGCCGACCAGGGCGAGCCGGGGTCACGATCCTCACCGTGCCCCGGCACGCGCCTACTCGGCTGGCCGTGCTGCGGGTTGGCCATGCCTTCAGGACAGCTCGCGGTCGGACCCGGCGACCACGCGCACGGCCTCGGCAACGGTGCGGAAGTCCTTGCGCAGGATATTGCCGTGGTTGCTGGGGACCTTGGCATGGATTTCGATGTTCGGGTTGCGTTCGACCACCTTGTGCAAGCTCGCGCGGATGCGTTCTTGCGAATCATTGCCCCTGCTGCCCAACGATGACCCCGAGGCGTTCACGTACCGGGTCGGGACAGTGATGTTGTCCATCACCGGACCCAGCACACGCTCGCGGGCGACCTCGCCGGCCTCGATGTTGCTGTCGGCCATCTGTTCAGCGGTCATGCGCGGGGCCATGCCGAGCGGGCGCAGCAACGGCATCGTCCAGCCCAACCGCCGCCACAGCTTGCGCATCGCCTCGATATCGACCTCGTCGATCCAGTCGTGCGGTTGCGCGCCCTCGAGCAGGACCGCGCCCACGGTTCGCTCCGGGTTGCGGCTGGCCCAGTGCGCCGCGACGAAGGCCCCGTATGACCAACCTATTACCAGGGCCCGTTTCACTCCCCTGGCCGCGAGCACGGCGTCGACATCGGCGACGTTGGTCTCGAACGAGTAGTCCGCCGAAGTCTGCGACTTGCCGCGGGCCCGCATGTCGTAGGTGATGTGGCGCCACCCCGGCCCGAGCTCGGCGATCACGCGCCGCCAATTCCGCTGCGTGGCGACGTGGCCGTTGACATAGAGCACGGGGATGCCGGGGCCGCCGGTGTCGGTGACGGCGAGGGCCGTGTCACCGACCGGCACCATGCCGGTCCAAGTCGCATCGGTCGGGGAAACGCTGTTGTTCCTCATCTGTCTTCTCCTGGTCGTGTGGGGTGTCTCGCGCTGTGGCTCGACTTTCCTGACAACGGAAAAGCTACGTAGCTTTCCAATTTCTGACAATCAATCGAGTTGCTACGTATTCATATCGCAGCAGCTAGAAGCCTATTTATTGTTGCGATGATCTTAGGGATAACGCAACGAGACCTCTAGGGCTCGTTGCGATGAGAGAGAAATGGGCGCTACGGTCGGGGCGGGGACCACCACGAAGGACCACCGAGGAGATCGCTATGTCGGGAGGCAGGCTCACCCAGGCCGAACGCAAGCAGATCGCGCTGGGACTGGCCGACGATCTCCCCTACGCGGCGATCGCTCGACGTCTCGACCGTCCGACCTCGACGATCACGCGGGAAGTGATGCGCAACGGCGGACCCACGGCCTACCGCGCCGACCTGGCCCAGCGTGCCACCGAAAGCCGCGCCCACCGGCGCGCGCAGCCCACGGCCCGAGGACGGGAAGCACCTGTAACAGGTCGTGAGCGCGACGGCGAGGCCGTTCGCCACTACGAGGAGACCTTCACCACCCTGCTCATGCAACAGGGCATGCCCAAAACGACGGCTCGGGTGCTGACCTGCCTTTTCACCGCAGACGCGGGCAGTCTCACCGCAGCCGAACTTGTCCAGCGCCTCCAGATCAGCCCGCCGTCGGTCTCCAAGGCGATCAAGTTCCTCGAGATCCAGGGCCTGGTCCGCCGGGAATCCGACGAACGCCGACGCGTGCGCTACATCGTCGACGACAACGTCTGGTACCAGTCGACGATCGACAGCGCCCGCGGCATGGCCAAGGTCGCCGAGATCACCCGGCAGGGCGTCGACGTCTTCGGCCACGGCACCTCGACCGCCACCCGCCTGGAGAACATGGCCCGCTTCACCGACTTCATCAGCGAGAGCATCCTCGAGGCCGCGGCGAAAGGCCGCGAGGTCCTCTACCCACAACCCGAAATGAGCTCGAAGGACACGGGGACGCGGTAGCCCTTGTCAACCTGGGCCGGACCCGGCGGCGCTGGCCCGGCGGTCTGGTTCATGTGCGGAAGGTTGCCCTTTGCCAGACGAGAGCGTCACCGCCATATGTGACGCACAAGTGCGCTTTGCCGAGCGGGTCCCAATGTCCTGGCCGCATCCGATGTTCGGCATTTTCCGGGCGTTCGGCCGCCGTAGTAATGATCGTCCGCATATCGGGCCTGTGTCAGCGGCCACCGAAGATTCCAACTGGCCGCTGACACCCACCTTTCGGGTCGCGCGCTGTGAAAATACCTGGTCCCAATTGCTTTGGTGCTCGGCGCAGATGGTTTGGCGATACCGAGGTTTAGCGGATCGTCCTGAGGGTGAAGGGGGTTGGTAAGCACTGCCTCCCCGGAGCTCGAGGACGAACACGGGCCGTCTTCTGCTTCATCTGAACCGCGGAGATCTTCGGCGCGACTGGCGGCGATCGGGGCGGATTGCGCCGTGCCCAGGTCCGGTTGGACGAACTGGAGTCGGAACCCGAGGAAGTACTCGAACCGACGGACGAGCGGGCGCGTGTGCTGCTCGACTGCTACGTCGCCGTCTTCGGGTGCTTCGATGCAGGTCTGGAGCGAGGTGCTGCTGTGGAGAGGTCGAACGCTGTGTCAGTGGGGGTGTCAGGTTGGTGTCAGGTCGGTGTCAGCAGGGCTGGCCAGAGTTGTTCACATGAGCAGCACAGCGAACAACTCGACCTGGACCGGCATGGTGCCGGTCGACGATACGGCCTTGGCCGTGACCGACACCGGTGGTCCCGGTGTCCCGGTGATCTACTGCAATGGCCAGTTCGCCACGCAGGGGTACTGGCGGCGGGTCCTGGCCGACCTCGGGCCGGGGTTCCGGCACATCACCTACGACGAGCGGGCACGCGGCAAGAAGTCGAAGCGTTCGGCGGACTATTCCTTCGAGGCGTGTGTGCGGGATGTCGATGCTGTGCTCGCGGCCAGGGGTGTGGACCGCGCGCTGGTGGTGGGCTGGTCATATGGGGCGTTCGTCGGGGCGCACTGGGCCAGCCGCAATCCCGAGCGTGCCGTGGGTGCGGTCCTGGTCGATGGCGCGCAACCCTATGACTGGCTCGACGAGGCCATGGAGGCGCGGATCCGCAAGCTGTTCAAGCGGCTGAGCTGGATCACGCCGCTGCTGCGCCCGACCGGCCTGACACCGCGGCTGAGCGCCGCACAGCAGGCCGAGTGCAACATCGAACTCGGCAAGATCTCCCGCGAGGCCAACCTGGCCCCCGTCCTGGACAACATCACCGTCCCGACGCGATACGTGCTCGCGTCCGGGGCGTCGTTCGGCAGCCACGGCGACGAGCAAGAAAAGATCCGCGCCAGCCTGGTTGCGGTATGCGCCCGCAACCCCCACCTCGAGGTGAGCGCCAAGGTCGCCAGCAACCACGACCACATCCTGCGCAAGGACTTCCGCGCCGTTGCTGACGCTGTGCGTGAAGTCGCCGACCTCGACCGCGCGGATCGCTGAGGACACGACCAGCGGGTTCACGATCAGTCGGGCTGCGGCCTTCGCCCGGCGCCCACGACCTACTTCACCTTCCGCAGATCCCGGTATTCGGGCACCCCACCCGGGCGTTCCACCCTCGGTCCGTTCAATCGAGTTCCACCACAACACATTTGAAGGAGTACACAACCATGTCCGTCACTCTCACCGATCAGGACAAGCTGACCCTGCGTACCGCTGCCTACGGCGCCGTATCGTTGCTGGTCGCCGCCGATGCCACTGGCAAGCCCCACAAGATCGCCACCGACGGCTCCCTCGCTCTGGGCTCTGCGACCGGCCTGGTCGGGCACGTGCTTGCCGAGAAGTCGAAGCCTGTGAAGCTGGACGGTAAGTCGGTAGCCGAACTTGCCGACCACGTCCTGCCCGCCCTGACTGCAACGATGAGCCTGCTCGCCGAGCAGGCTCCAGCAGAGGCCGACAACTTCCGTAGCACCGTCCTGGTCGCCATCGAAGCCGCCCAGCAGGTCTACCAAGGCAAGCCCGGTCCCACCCTGGTCGAGATGGTCCGCAAGATCACCGCAGCCCTCGACGCCGCGTGAGGGGTTGCTTCGCCGCCGTCAACACGCCGATACCGCAGTCTCGCGTCCGGTGAACAAGCTGGAAGAAACATGACCCGAACCCCGTGCCGTGGCAAGCGCGGGGTTTCGCGCTGCGTCGGAACCTGTTCCGGTAGAGCCCGGTTTCACCGCTGCGCATGGTGTGCGGGCGCGTTTGTCAGTGCGGGTGGGTGATTCCGCGTCGGATTTCGCCGGGGCTGTGTGCGATCTTGGATGGGTCGCGGGTTCGGGACGATCGGAGTTGGTAGGGCACGCTGGTGACCATGACGCCAGGTTCGAAGAGCAGCCGTGCTTTGAGTCGCAGTGAGCTCTGGTTGTGGAGCAGGTTTTCCCACCAGTGTCCGACGACGTATTCGGGGATGTAGACGCTGACGACGTCGTGGGGGCGGGATTGGCGTATCCGTTTGATGTAGTCGATGACGGGTCGGGTGATCTCGCGGTAGGGCGATTCGATCACTTTGAGCGCGATGGTGATGTCCTGGCGTTCCCATTCCTGGGCCAGGGCGCGGGTTTCGGTGTCGTCGACGTTGACGGTGATGGCGGTGATCGTGTCGGGGCGGGTGGCGCGGGCGAACAGTACGGCGCGCTGGGTTGCCTTGTGCCAGCCGGAGACCAGCACGATGGCGTGCACTCGGGCCGGCAGAGTGGGGGTGTCGTCGGGGTCGATGTCGAGTTCGTCGCGCACGTTCGTGTAGTGGCGGTGGATGAGGTACATCCCCAGCACCAGTAGTGGCATGGCGATCACGACGAGGTAGGCGCCGTGGCTGAACTTGGTGATCATGACGACGACAAGGACGACACCGGTGAAGCAGGCCCCGAATGCGTTGATCAGCCTGCCGCGGTGGATGCGTAGTCGCTCCGCGGCGGTTGTGGCGCTGCGTAGTTCGCGGTTCCAGTGCCGGACCATCCCGGTCTGGCACAGCGTGAACGAGGTGAAGACACCCACGATGTAGAGCTGGATGAGGCGGGTGGTCTGCCCGTCGAAAGCGTAGATGAGTCCGGCCGCGACCACCGCGAGCAGGATGATGCCGTTGGAGTAGGCCAGGCGGTCACCGCGGGTGTGGAGTTGGCGGGGCATGTACCGGTGCTGGGCCAGAATCGAATTCAGCAGCGGGAACCCGTTGTAGGCGGTGTTCGCCGCCAGGATCAGGATCAGCGCCGTGGTCACCATCAGGTAGTAGAAGGCGATACTGCTGTTACCGAACACGGCTGCCGCGATCTGCGCGATGACCGTCTTCTGGGCGTCGTTGTGGCAGTCGCCCGGGAATCCGATGAGGTCGCAGGTGTTCTCGGTGACCCTGGTGTGGGAAATCATCGCCAGCGCGGTCACCCCGGAGAACATGGTGATGGCCAGGACACCCATCGCGGTCATGGTGCGGGCCGCGTTGAGGGCCTTGGGTTTCCGGAATGCGGGCACGCCGTTGGAGATCGCCTCCGCACCCGTCAGCGCGGTACAGCCGGACGAGAATGCCCGTAATGCGAGGAAAGCCACCGCCGCCGCACTCAAACCGACATGCTCGGCACGGATCTCGTAATGTGCGCTTTCGGCGACCGGGGCGTGCCCGAACAGCGCTTGGCCGAGCCCGATGGCGACCATCGCCATCACCCCGACCACGAATCCGTAGGTCGGCACCGCGAACGCCCGGCCGGATTCGCGGACCCCGCGCAGATTCATCGCGGTCAGGGCCACGATGAATCCGATATCGATCAGCACCCGGTGCGGGTTCAGGTCGGGGACCGCGGAGATGATGTTGTCCACGCCCGCCGCGACCGACACCGCCACGGTCATCACGTAATCCACCAACAGCGCCGCCGCGACCACCAGACCAGGGATGGGACCGAGGTTCGCGGCGACCACCTCATAGGAGCCGCCACCGGAGGGATAGGCCTGCACCACTTGGCGATACGACAGCGCGACCACCGCCAATAGCACCACGACGCCACCGGCCACCCACGGCGTCAAATACAGGTAGCTGAGACCACCGAGGGTGAGGATGAGCAGGATCTCCTGCGTCGCATACGCGACTGATGACAGCGGGTCGCTGGCGAAGATGGGTAGCGCCAGTCGCTTCGGAAGCAACGTCTCACCGAGCCGATCGCTGCGAAACGGGCGTCCCAGCACAACTCGCTTAGCGATGTCGATCGGTGAAACCACGATGAATCAGCGTAGGTCCCGAGCGACACGCCGAGTCCGGACAGACCGTAGAGATATCGTAAAAATTTGCCATGACGTCGGAAAGAGCGCATAAAGCCGGTCTTACCTGCTTATTTATATCAATTAGCGTTGTTTGCTGCCCTCTGCGCCGAGGAAGGGACAACCACGCCAATGCCTGACCGAACCGACGATCTCGACAGCCTGCGTGTGCTGGTCAGCCACCGCCTAGTGGTGGAGGTCCTCGATGCCGTCGCGGCCCGCGCGCGGGCGGTGAGCGAGCTGACCACAGCCGTCGCGGGCGCACGTCGTGCACTGGAGTCGGCGCTGCGCGTGATCGCCTCGGACGGGTTGATCGTGGCCGATCCGAAAGGCAGCTGGGACCGGCCACCGGCAGACACCGCCGTCATACGGCTCACCGGCCGTGGCCAAGCGGTGGTCGCGGCATTGTCGAGCCTGGCGGTATGGACGGCGCTCTACGAAAAATCCGGCCCGGTACGACACCGGTGAACACGCTCGCCCGATTCGAGCGATATCGACGTAGGAACATGGAGCTAGTCGGATCTGAACTATCGAAAGGGCTGCCCACGTCATGACCGAAGCCGAGCTGTTGGATCTGCGGAGTCGCGCCGCAGGCGGTGATCAGGACGCCATCGACGAGCTGATCGAAAACGCCACCGAACGCGGCGATCTCGACGAACTACGCAGACTCGCCGACAGCGGCAGCAGCGATGCCCTCGACCAGCTCGTCGAACTTGCCGGCGAACGCGGTGATCTCGATGAGCTGCGACGCCTGGCCGGCAACGGCAGCCGCGATGCCACCGACCTACTCGTCGAAGCCGCGACCGAGCGCGGCGACATCGCCGAACTGCGACGCCTCGCCGCCGACGGCAACACCGACGCCGCCGACACACTCGCCGATCTCGACCAAGACCCCGACGGAACCGGCTAGCGCACACCGTACTACCGCCACGCTGCTCGGGCACCGACGGCACCCCTGGACCACAGACGGGTTCAGTACCGTGACCCCATGGCACGCGAGACGTTGAGCAGGGATCAGATCGTGCGCGCCGCGGTCGAGGTCCTCGACGCTGAGGGGGTGAGTGGTTTGAACATGCGGCGCCTCGGCACCCAGCTCGGTGCCGCACCGACCGCGGTGTACTACCACGTGCAGAACAAGGACGAACTGGTAGTGCTGGCCGCCGATCAGGTTTGGAGCGAGATCGAGCTGCCCGATGTCGACCAGGTGGGCTGGCGGCAGGCGGCGGCGCAGTTGGCGCACGGCGTGCACGCGATGATCGGGCGGCATTTCTGGCTGCTGCCTGCCATGAGTACCCATCTTCTCTACGGACCGGGGAAGGCCCGCCACGACGACTGCAGCCTTGCCGTATACGAGGCCGCCGGTTTCCGCGGCGCCGAGGCCGACCATGCCGCAGCCACGACGCTGATGTTCGTCATCGGCGCAGCCCAGGGTGAGGCGGCCGAATCCGCTTGGCGGGCAAGGACACGCCGCGCAGGAGCCGACGCGGACGAGCAACTACGGACCACCCTCGAGCAGATAACCGCAGTGGCACACCAATTTCCGCGCCTACGCGCCCGCACCGAACCCACCCTGCAGACGATCCCGGAGGAGAACAGTTTCGAGTTCGGCCTGCACACCGTCCTCGACGGCCTACAGGCCCGCCTCACCAACTGAAATAGGCCCCCGCGCTCGGCGTCGCCAACGCGACGATGACCACGATCGATCCCACAGTGGCCAGCACCCAACGGAATACGGTCACCGGGCGATACCAGCGTGGCAATGCCTCGACACCGGCGTACAGCACGGCCCGCACATCGAAATCCCGTACGCGAGGATCAGCGGATTTCGCCAGCGCGGCCACCGTGAACGGCACCGCGAACACCTGAACGGTCGTGACGTACCCGACACCGATCAGCACGACAGGTTCGAGTATCCACGACAGCAGCCGACCGATCCCCAACCCCGCCGAATTGAGTCCGCCCAACACCGCCAGCACCGCCGCGATCCCAAAGCTCAGCCATAGCGCCCACGCGCCCTCTTCGAATCTGATGCCGTGCTCGGCAAGCACTTCGGGATCGACACCCTGTTGGCGTGCCTGCGCATCGGCGGCGCGCTGCGCCTTCGGCCCGGCCCTCCGGTAGGCGAGCAGCATCACGACGAACACAGCTGCCAACAGCAGCTGCAGACCGGCGGCGAGGACGACCGTATAGGGCACGACTGCCTCCCAGAGCATTTGAACTAAGTGCAGAAATCACAGTAGGTCGGATTTGAACAAGTTCAACTCGATATGTGTGGCACGATCAGCGAGCAATATCGCGGTATCCACCGATCGTGATCGCACGAGTGCGGACGCGGTGGTCTGCTCCCGCCACGGTGGCGAGGTCAGCCCGCTCTGTGTCCCGACACGGGGTGCGGGCTCGAACGGACGGCTTGCGAAGCGATGGTCGGCCGGTAGTGTCCGCCACGATGCGCGAGCATCCGATCAGCAGCCCGCGCCGAGGAGGATTACCGTGGCCGACACCTCACCCATGCCCGCACCGAGTGCTGGGCCCGCGCCGGATCATGGTGCGGGCGTCCATGATTCGGCGCCGCTGGCGTTAGTGGTCGGGGCACTCGGCGTGGTGTTCGGCGATATCGGGACCAGCCCGATCTACACGCTGCAAACAGTGTTCAACCCGGAAGATCCGCATCCGGTGCCGGTCAGCCGGGACAACGTGTATGGGGTGGTGTCACTGATCTTCTGGTCGGTGATGATCATCGTCACCGTCACCTACGTCCTGCTCGCCATGCGTGCCGACAACGAGGGCGAGGGCGGCATCATGGCGCTGATCACGCTGCTGCGCCGGTGGAGTGCCCCGCAGGGTCGCCGGGTGGCACTTGTGCTGTCGGCACTCGGCATCTTCGGTGCCTCCCTGTTCTTCGGCGACAGCATGATCACCCCCGCGATCTCGGTGCTGTCCGCGGTCGAGGGCCTCGAGGTGGTGCGCCCCTCGCTCGGGGAATTCATCGTGCCGATCACGGCCGTGATCATCGTGGCGCTGTTCATGGTGCAGCGTCACGGCACCGCTGCCGTGGGCCGACTGTTCGGCCCGGTGATGATCGTCTGGTTCGTCACCATCGGCGCGTGCGGGATAACCGGAATCGTCGATCACCCGGAGATCCTGAAAGCGCTGTCACCGACGTATGCGCTCGGTTTCCTATTCGGTCACTTCGGTACCGCGTTCTTCGCCCTCGCCGGGGTCGTGCTCGCCGTCACCGGCGCCGAAGCGCTCTATGCCGACATGGGACATTTCGGCCGCCGGTCGATCACCCGGGCCTGGCTGATCCTGGTGTTCCCCGCCTGCATCCTCAGCTACCTCGGACAAGGCGCATCGATCCTGGGCGACCCCGGCAATATCAGCAGCCCGTTCTTCCTGCTCGCGCCCGGCTGGGGACGACTACCGTTGGTCATCTTGGCGACCGCCGCGACGGTGATCGCCTCGCAAGCGGTGATCACCGGCGCCTACTCGGTCGCCTCCCAGGCCGCCCAGCTCGGCTACCTGCCGCGGCTGCGCGTCGCGCACACCTCCGAATCCACCATCGGGCAGATCTATGTGCCGTGGATCAACTGGCTGCTGATGGTCTCGGTGCTCACCCTGGTCTTCGCCTTCCGCAGCTCGACCGCCCTGGCCTTCGCCTTCGGAATGGCCGTCACCGGAACGATCACCATCACCACCCTGCTGTTCTTCTACGTCGCCCACTTGAAATGGGGCACCCCGTGGTGGCTGATCGGTCTCGGCGCGGCCCCGCTGTTGCTGGTGGATCTGCTGTTCCTCGCGGCCAATATGACCAAGTTCGTGCACGGGGCGTGGCTGCCGCTGCTGATCGGTGTCACCGCCTACACCGTCATGACCACCTGGCAGCGCGGCCGCAAGATCGTCACCACCGAACGGGAACGCCGGGAAGGATCACTACGCGAGTTCATCGACGAACTCCAAAGCGGGAAACCAGGATTGCTGACAGTGCCCGGCACTGGGATCTTCCTCAACCGCGGCAAGCAGACCACACCGCTGGCCATGCGCGCCAATGTCGAGCACAACCACGTCCGGCACGAACATGTGGTGATCGTGGCGATCCAGACCGAACCGGTACCCCGGGTGCCGGTCGCGGAATGCGTCAGCGTTGATCACCTCGGCTACGCCGACGACGGCATCATCCACGTCACCGCCCGATTCGGGTACATGCAGACACCCGACGTGCCACGAGCACTGGCTGGAATCGACCCCGCCGAGACCGAGGGACGGTTGGACCTGGTCCAAGCGTCGTACTTCCTGTCGAAGATCGAACTGCGACGCGGCACCGCGCCCACCATGGCGACGTGGCGGAAACGATTGTTCATCGCCACCTCCTACATCACCGCCGACGCCGCCGAATACTTCGGCCTGCCCCGCGACCGCACCGTCATCATGGGCTCCCACATCGAGGTGTAGCACAGCAGAGCGTTGAGCTCATTTACGCAACCTATCCGTCCTGGCGGCAGTGGCCAGGAGGCCGAGGAGGTGCGCAGGCCTAATGGTCCTGTCGGTGAATTCGTTTGTGGCGGTACCGGTTTCAGCGAAAATCGCAGGTACCAGTTACTCGGCAGGACACGCAAAACATGGGCAACTGAAAAAACGCCTGGTCATTGTGGGTACTTCGGTAGGACTGATCAGCCGGTGCTGCGCGTCGGTTGCCGACGGGCGGCACGGGACGCCCACCGGCACGCGCGGCTTGGCGATCAGCCCCGTCGGGTCAGATGGAAGAGGTTAGGCTGAAGCGTTGTCGCGTCCGGGTCGAAGAGCTACCGGTTGATTTCTTGGCCATGGTTCATCGAACCTTCGGGCGGCACCTCAGCGTGGCGTCATCAACAGTGGCAAAGCTGTTCCTCGGCCAGCACACTCGCATTGTTCGAGAGAGGGCAGTCTGACATGAAGGCGTTCCTTGTCGAGTCCTATGGTGAGGGTGGACTACGGGCGGCAGACGTTCCTGAGCCAACGGTAGGTCCGCGTGATGTTCTGGTCCAGGTTCGCGGCGCCAGTATCAACCCGCTGGACAAGATGGTTCGTAACGGCGAGTTCAAGCAGCTGCTGAAGTACAGGCTTCCGTTAATTCTGGGGCATGATGTCTCCGGTGTTGTGACGGAAGTCGGCGCGGACGTTCGTGGATTTCAGGTGGGCGATGAAGTCTATTCTCGGCCGAGGGATCTCAGGATCGGCACCTTCGCCGAATTTATCGCGATCGACGAAGACGAGGTAGCGCTCAAACCGCGATCGCTTTCGTTCGAAGAGGCCGCTGCGGTCCCGCTGGTTGCTCTGGCCTCCTGGCAGCTGCTAGTCGATCTCGCACACGTCGAGCCAGGTCAAAAAGTCCTCGTCCATGCCGGGGCGGGCGGCCTCGGCTCGACCGTTATCCAGGTCGCCAAGTATCTGGGCGCGTATGTGGCCACTACTGTGAGCACCGGCGATGTCGAGAAGGCGCGCCTCTTGGGCGCGGATGAGGTGATCGATTACACCAAACAGGATTTCGCTGAGATCCTGGCGGGATATGACGTCGTCCTCGACTCTCTCGGGGGTGCCAACCTGGAGAAGTCCTTAACAGTGCTCAGGAGTGGCGGGCTCGCAATCAGCGTGGTCGGCCCGCCCGACTCTTCCTTCGCAAGACAACTCGGCCGACCCATCCTGGCCCCTGTTATGGCGCTGTTGAGCCTCAAGATTCGCTGGAAGGCGAAGAAGCTGAAAGTGCGATACTCCTTCTTCTTTATGAAGGCCGATGGCGCACGCCTCGCGGAATTGGCCGCACTCTATGACGATGGAACCTTGCGACCGGTTCTGGACCGCACATTCCCGTTCGATCAGACTCTCGAGGCCATGGCCTACGTTGAGCAGGGGCACGCCAAAGGGAAGATCGTCGTCAAGCATTGAGTGTTGATGGTCCCGGGCACTGGCTGAGCTTTGCGGCGGGGTCGTCGAGGATGCGAAGGGCATTGTGAATTCCGGTGTCGAGTACCTGGTCGGACAGTGCGGGATCGCTGATGGCTCGGGCGAGTTGCAGGGACGTGACCAGGATGCTGAACAGGCCCAACGCCGTCTGGAGTCGGTTCGTGTCCGATCGCCCGGGGGGTAGGTGCGCGGCTATCTCCTGGACGATCGACTGTGCGCCCTCGGAATAGGCGTCCCTGACTGTGGCGTCGCACCGACCGATTTCACTCAGCAGCGCCGCGGTCGGGCAGCCGCCCGTGTGGTCGTCTCGGTGTTCGGTAGACAGATAGCCACGGATGTAGTCCTCCAGCGAGTCCCGATCGGCCGGTAACGCGCGTTTTCAACAGAGTGAGATTCCGCGATACAGCCGCGGAGTCGGGGTGGCTTCGATCAGAATCGAACGATGCTCGGTGGGGTGAGCGCCGTTGGCGCCCAGGCGCATACGAAGACGACCACGCTGCGAGCGCTGGTGAACAAGGACTCTCGCGCCGCGGTCAGCCGCCGTGCCAGTCGGATCCGGTTATTCCCCGCGGTCGGACTCGCACTCACCACCGGACTCATCGTGGCCTTCGCCGCTTACGGATTCCTGCGATAGATCAGCCGACACGTCGAACTGTAGGTCCGGCCCCGGACGCCACGAGCGCCTCGCCGCCTGCGACTCACCGAAGGACAAGTCAACCGCATCTCGCGGCGGCGAACGTTCAAAAGAGTTCAAAATCGCGACCCGCCAACGGGATCCAGGAAGCACCCCAAACGGGTGAATTACGTATGGAAGAACTTCTTCTTACTGCGATGTCCCGTCCCGCCATCGGCGGGCCTTATCAGCGGTCAGGGCGCCGCCACCAGGGTGCTACGCCGCCAGAGCGCGGTAATCACAACTGTGGCAATACCATCCGGCTTCACCAGCGAGCTTCGCCGCGTGCAGCATCTCCCCGCAGGTCGGGCACAACGGTGGTAGCTCAGCAGCCCAGAGATCGAGCTCGTCGAGCAGCGTGCGGCAGTTGCCCTCAGCGTGAAACAGTTCAACCGAGCGGTCGAACAGCTGCAGTTGCGCGTCCCAGTAGGCGCAGCACCGATAGGCGTGCGATTTCGATGAGGTCCTCGAGGTCATCGGATCCGAGGAAGGTCGAGAAGACGCCGACACCGGCCACGACGATGTGGCGCTCCATGCGGAACCGGGACGTGCTCATCGGCAGCATCCTTCCTCGGGATCAGTCCGGGTCGGCGGGAACGAGCAGAGCGGCCTCAGTGCTGAACGGGTAGGTGCCAGGCGCGGCCTTCTCGACGGACTCCACGATCGCGCGGTCACCGTCCAGTTCGAGAACCTCAAACTTCGACACTCCGCCTGCCGCGAGCAGGACCCGATCGCCGACATTCACCATGACCTGTGACGACAGGTTGTAGTTGTCACTGGCGAGTCGAGCTGGCCTTTCGGTTCAGGAGGGGCTGCAAGTCGTAGTTGTCACCGTTTGCAGGTTGTGGTTGTCACCGTGTCGGGCTGGCTGCAGCCGGGCATGTGCAGGGGGCGAGCGATGAATTTCGGCGCTCCGCCCGGTCCGAAGGCGTAGCAGGTGTGACATGTTGAGGAGAAACGATGGGTTACGTAACATCCGCCGATGGCACCGTGATCGCCTACGAGCGCGGCGGCAATGGGCCAGCGGTCGTCCTGGTCGGTGGCGGCATCGACGACGGTACGGAGAATGCGCCGCTGGCAGCGGCGTTGGCCGAGCACTTCACCGTCTACAACTATGCCCGCCGGGGACGCGGCGACAGCGGCGACGCCTCGACCGTGGACCTGGCTCGTGAGATCGAGGACCTGGCGGCGCTTATCGCCGAGGCGGGTGGGAGCGCACACGTCTACGGTGTCTCCTCCGGTGGCGCTCTCGCGTTGGAAGCCGCAGCGGCGGGATGCTCCGTCGCCAGGCTCGGGGTGTACGAGGTGCCCTACAACATCACCGACAGCGACTGGCCGCGGCAGTGGCGAAATTACGTCGACGGACTCCGGGCAGCGCTCGCCGCTGGTCGCCGCGGAGACGCCGTCGAGCTGTTCATGCGGGTAACCGGTGCCTCGGATGCGGATCTCGCGGGTCTGCGGGCCGCGCCGTTCTGGCCCGCACTCGAGGCCATGGCACACACACTCGCCCACGATGCGGCCGCCCTGGGAGACGGCCGGCCACCAGTGGCCCGTTTAGGCCACGTCAGGCAACCCACCCTGGTACTCACTGGGGACGACCGTCCCGCCGGGGCCGCGAAATGGATCGCGGCCCTGGACGCAGCAGCCGACGCAGTCGCCGCGGGCCTTCCGCACGCCCACCGCCAAACCTTGAAAGGCCAAGGGCACGTAGCCGATCCGCACGCGGTGGTCCCGGTCCTCGAACGCTTCTTCAACGAATGACTTGAGGCTTGCCTGCTGGCATGCGAACGCAGCAGCCGCTTGTGCGGGAGCCACGCTGATCATCACCAGGGCTACTCACCACCATCACCGCCTCCGCACAAGCCCACCCCAACCCGCCACTAGGACGCCGACCACGCATCCGGTGACAGATACAACCTGCAAGTGACAACTAGAACCTGTCGTCACATGACCGCATCTTATCTATTACGACCGATCGGTTTTGTGTAATCATCGAAAGTGTGTTCGATGATTGGCGGCCAGTGTACGAGGTCGAGGGCCGGATCGTCACTGAACCGGAGCCTCTGTATCGGACCTGCAAGGGGTGGGTCGAAGCCGCCCGGTCGCCTGCCCGCGCGGCCACCGATTCGGGCCGCGCCGGGCGACTGTGGGTTCGGTGCCCTGTTTGGCGGCGGGTGGCCAGTCGAGTGCGACTACACGATCTATACGCCACCCATTCGGCCCGACTGCCGACACCACGCCTTCGATGAGCGGCTTATCCACAGGCCTGAAACAGGCGGAACGGCACCATAAGCTGGGCCGTCCAACTCAATATGACTACTGAGCCGAGTCACTTACCCCGATACGAGCCACCGCTTCACCCCCTATGTGCCGCGCAGAATCCGCGCCACCGAGTATCCGCCCGCCTGATCGAATACCTGCGGTCCCTCTGGAGCCTGTTCATTCTTGACTTAGGACCTCTTGGATTTCCCTTGAGAGGTTGCTATTGCCAGCCGCGATGAACTTCTTTCGGACGTTCATGGCCGCGTTTATCTCACTCAGCGAGTTCAGGCTGTAGTCCAGTGGGATCGGTTTACCGTGGAGGTCGGTGACTGATCCGCCTGCGGCGTGGAGGATGTAGTGCCCGGGGGAGAGATCCCAGATGGCGAAGCCTTTGGCGAATTCGATCATGGCGTCGGTGAAACCGGCCGCGACGTGGCACAGGCCGATCGAGCCGAAGTCAACCCCTATGCGCCCTTTCGGTTTTCCGCTCTCCGTGGGCGCACCCAGCGCTTTCAGGAGCTCGTGCTGCTGGGCCAAGGGCGCGAATCGTTGGGCCGGTCGCATGAGGTAGTTGGTGATCAGCGCCTCGGGCAGTGAAGCGTGTGATGTGTGTTCGAGGGGGTGCTGGGTACCATCTGCTGTGATCATCAGCGCCCGATCGTTTCCGGCTTCGTCCATCGCTGCGAGGTAGATCTGGACGTGGTGGAAGATGTCGCCGACCACCGCTGCGATCGGCCGTGCCAGGGAGCGCGAGTAGACCAGGATATGGGTGTAGCCGTACAGGCTACGGACGGCGAGTTCGCTGGTATCCAGCGGATCGACCAGCACACACAGGTCCGGATCGGCCTGTGGTCCGATGATCTCGGGATCCGCCTCCTCGGAGGCGTAGATGAACGATGGAATGACCTCGACCAGCAGCTCTTTGTAGCGCCGATGCATCCACAGGTCGTAGTCGGACAGGAAGTTGTCCTGGTGCCGTAGATTTTCGTTCTCGGCGTGGTGGCCGGTGAGTGCAGCCTCGATGAGTCGGGGGCGGATATCGGTGATCATGTCGCGTACGAGATCGGCGACGCGGTGTGCGAGGTCGGTATTCGTGGCCGGATTGGTCACCAGAAGCCGCCTTTCGGTGGGGTCATCGCAGTTCCAGTGGTGGTTCGATGCCGGGCGGGCTCATGGTGGCTGCGATGAAGATGGCCTCCAGGCCAGCGTCACGCATGATTTTCGCGCCGGTCAGGTCGTCGAAGCTTTCTACTTTCAGGTCACGGCTTTTGGTCATCGCTCCGAAGACGGCGAAGTACAGTTCTGCCTTCGGGTATCGCGACCGGAGTTGATGAGTGAGGTATCCGATGACGTCGGCGTGCTTGACTTCAAAGTCGCAGACGACGATGGTCGGTGTGTCTCGGGCTGGCGGGAAGAATGAGGCGTCGTCCAGGCCGATGCCGTCGCGGATCTTGTTGCAGCGCAGGTAGCCGATGTTGCAGCGGGAAAATCGTGATGAGGCAAGGAAGGTCGCCATCACCAGACCGGCTTCGTTCACGCCGAAGCACACGTCCACGTCCAGGCGGCGTCCAACGTTCTTGATCTGCATGGAGAGTTGTTCCACGCCGTACCCGAACGTCTCCCACGTCAGGTCGAGTAGCTGGCCCGGATTCGGATTGGGCAAGGTGAATACGCTGATGTCGGGGTTGCCATTCTCGATGGTCGGAACCGACAGGATGAACTCATCGCCGGGTTGCCTCGCCCACCCGTTCACGGCTGCAGCGTGCAGCCCGGCCGCCGGGGTTGCGATTGGAGACGGCCCAGGCCGAACGTCCGGCTGGGCATCTGCGGTCATCTGTCTGAGTGACAGCTGGTCTTCGATTGGGAGGCGTTCATAGGCTTCGGCGATCAAGGCGGTCGGCGATATGGTCTCCTCGGCTATGCCCAACGGGCCGCGACCGTAGGCGGTGCACAGGATTAGCACGCTCGACAGCGAGGGGGGCGAGCCGCGTCCGCGTCCGCGAGCCCAAGATTCCCAGGCGTTGATCGAGGTACCGCCGAGGGTTGTCTGGTTGCCGGTGACCTTGTTGTAGCGCTCGGCGGCCTGGTCCTGGGACAGCCCGGCCGCGTATCGATACGCCTGAAGACTGGGTATATCGGGATATCGCGCCATCAGCTCGGTCGCTGCCCGCGTCACCGAACCCAATGTGGTCCATAGCTTTTTGCCGACAGCAGCCATCTCCCGGCCACGCGCCTGGGGGGTCGTGGGCTGATTCATCGGCGAGGTCGAATTGCGTTGCCTCGACGGAACTCCCACCCGCCCCCAGTCCTCCACACCCGGAACCGTCACGGCCCTCAGATTACCCATCACGATGGGCAAGTTCGGTGTTTGCCGGAAAACGCCAGTTCAGCGCCACCCATCAACCGGGCGGTTGTCGGACCGTCACGCAGGTGTCACAGGCCGACTCGCATGCGACCGTATTTTTCGAAGGCTGCGAGGTATTGAGAAAGGGCAGCGATGACGAAACCGTATTCGGCAATCGCCGCTGCTCCCATGGGGCCACCACGTGCGATCGGGTACGTGAACAGCGCACTGGGTGAGCGGGTGATGAACGAGGTGTGCGTGTCGGAATGTGCTGCCGCTCTTGGCTATCAGTTGGTGCGGATGGTGGTTCGAGATCCATCGAAAGTGGACGACCCGGTGGCGCGGCTGATCAACACCGCACGCGGTTACAACGTCGCCGCGGTGATTATCCCGAGCCTCGACCACGTGGGCGGGGATCCGGGTGAGATTTGTGGGGTGTGCGACGTGGTCACTGCACGCACCCAGCAGACCTATGTGTGCGCCGCCGCGCCTGTGGATGCGCCCGATGAGCAGCCCTGAACGGCAACGACCCGTGGAGGCTGTCAGGCGATGTACCAACGTCGCACGGGAAGTTGCCTCGCGCTTTGTTGTTCCTCCCGCCTCGGCGGCTTTCGCGCAGTTGATATCTGATTTCTTGATCGGGAGGACTAGTGCCAGTCACATGCACGTTCTGCGACACCCCTGACGGTGTCGCCGTTGCCGCCGCGACACTAATTGCAGCGCAAATCAATTCGGCTGTCGGTCTATCCGGTGAGTGCGTTGTTGCGCTCGCCGGCGGTTCAACGCCGACCGCGACCTACCGTGCACTGAGGTCGCTCGATATCGACTGGTCGAGAGTGCATTTCGTGCAGACCGACGAGAGGGTGATTCCCGAGGCTGGGGAGCGGTCGGCGGCGCTGATCGAGGCGGCGCTCGGGCTCGACCGTCAGGAGTTGCGGACCCGATGGCATCCGGTGCCGGTGTGTGGTGATGGGGCTCGTGCGGCTGTGGCGTATGCCGGGCGTCTTGCTGATGTTCGTCCCGGCGGAGTACCCGATATTGCGATCCTGGGCCTTGGTACCGATGGGCACACGGCATCGATATTCAGCCAGAACCTGCATTCCGACCCCGGTGCGACGGTCGTTTCGACGAGCTATCACGGTGAGCAGAGGGTCAGCTTGGGGCTCGACTACCTCAGAGCGATCCCGACTCGCGTTCTGCTGGCGACCGGCACCGGCAAGCAGGCGGCGCTGACAGCTGTTCTGAGCCCTGTTACCAGCGCACCGCGGGTGCCAGCCGCTATTGTCCTCGGTCAGGACGGACATGTTTTCGCCGATGCCGCTGCCCGGCCGGAGCGGGGCTGACGTGCTGGCGGTGTACCGCAGCAGCGGGCCGGTCATCGTGTTCGATCTCGGCGGAACCTGGTGGCGCTCGGCGATTCTGGAGCCGGACGGCACTTTGGCCGAGCGGCAGCGGCAGGCTGCGGTGACGAAGACGCGCACGGGCAGCAACGCGGCTACCCTTCGCGAACTCATGGTGCAGTTCCTGCTCGACAGTGCGCGCCAGTTCGCGGCCCAGCGGCCCGCAGTACGAGATGTCGGGATCTCCCTGGGTGCGGCGATCAACGGTCATTCCGGTCAGGTCCTGGCGAGTGCTCCGATGTGGGGCGACTGCACCGACCCATACGACCTGCGTGCGGTGCTGGCGTCGGCGGAGCCGAGCTTGCAGTGGTGGATTGCCAACGACGTGACCTGCCTGGCGCTGGCGATCTGCGCGAACGAGCAGATCGCCAGCCGTGATCTCCAAGCGATCACCGCGGTCACCGTGAGCAGCGGAATCGGTTCTCGCACTATCGATGTACGCACCGGCGAGGTTCTGCTGGATCGGCGGCACGGGATGCAAGGCGAGATCGGGCATCTGCCTGCGCTCACACCCGCAGCACTGGGCGTGGAGCCGCCGCTGTGTGACTGCGGGGCGACCGGGCATGTGTCGGCGATCGCGGCGGGCCGCTCGATCGAAGCGATGTTGTCTCAGTTCGCGGGCATCCTCGATCTGGGTGATGCCACCGGGGACGGGGGCTGCTCTCGCCTGCCGATGCTGCGTGATGCGGTGGCGGCGGACAATCCGGCGGCGGTGTCTTTCCTGGATGCGGTGACCGCGCCGCTGGCCAGGGCACTGCTGTATCTGCTTGCTATCGATCCCCGGGTGGAGCAAGTGTTCCTGTCCGGCGGTGTGGTCGACACGCTCGGCGATCACTACATGAACAGCTTGTACCGGAGGCTGGAGTCCGACGGTCTGTATCTGGTTTCTCTGTATCAGCCCAGCATCTTTCGGGATCGGATCTGTCGGTGGGAGTCCGACGGTTTCGAACCGTTGCGCGGTGCCGGGTTGTTCGCTCGCAAACAGTCACTCCAGGCTGGGGATAGGAGTCGATGACATGGACCGTGTATGGGCTATCGGTGCGACACAACCGGTTTCGTACCGGATCCGACGCACTCGCCACTGCCTGGATCCCGATAACAGCGACATGGCCGACGCGGTCGGCATCGGCACTCGGCGAACACTGGTCTTCGTCGATTCGACCGTCATGAGCCTGTTCGGTGACCCGATCACCGGCTACTTCGACAACTACACCACAGCCTGCACGGTGGTTCCGATCGAGACGACCGAACGGACCAAGAACTCCGACACCGTCGGCCGGATCATCCGCGAATACGACAAGTTCGGGCTTAGCCGTCGCCGCGACGCCGTGGTCGCGATCGGCGGTGGCGTACTGACCGACGTGGTCGGATTCGCTGCGAGCATCTACCGGCGCGGCGTGCCGTACATCCGGGTACCGACCACACTGCTGGGGATGGTCGACGCGGCCGTCGGAGTCAAAACAGGCATCAACTTCAACGGTCGCAAGAACCGGCTCGGCACCTACTTCGCGGCCACCGACACGATCGTCGACCCCGGGTTCCTTCGCACCCTTCCCGACCGCCAGATATCCAACGGGATGGCCGAAATCCTGAAGATCGCCCTGGTCAAGGACAGCGGCCTGTTCGACCGCATAGAGCACCGGTGGACCACACCGCGAGGCTTCGGAACAGACATCACTGTCAGCGGGCCGATCATCGACACCGCGATCACCGCCATGCTCGAGGAACTCGAACCGAATCTATGGGAGGACAACCTCGCGCGGCTGCCCGATTTCGGGCACACCTTCAGCCCGGCGTTCGAGCTTGCGGCCAAACCCAAGCTGTATCACGGTGAAGCCGTCGCGATCGACATTGCCCTGTCGTGCCTGGTGTCGCTGCATCGGGCCCTGGTCGAGCAGGATTGCTTCACCAGGATCGTCACGCTCATGTCCCGGATCGGCCTGCCGTTGAGCCACGGCTGTATCACCGAGGACATCCTGGCGGCTGGGCTGGCCGACTCGATCCGCCACCGCGACGGCAACCAGAACATTCCCCTGATCACCACGATCGGCACCGCAATCTTCGCCCAGGACATCTCCCTCAAAGAGCTCCTCGCCGCCGCCGACACGCTCCGCCCCCTCCACACCGAACTGTGCGAATTGCGATGCGCGTGACCACTATCGAAAACCGCGCACTCCTCCGCACCGGCAGCGGGCTTCACCTACGACGGAACACGACCCACACTCTTGGCGCCGGGCCGTTGCGGCGCATCCTGCGTGTGGGTGTGTGCGGCACGGACCTGCAAATTCAGCGGCGGGTTCGTCCGGACCAGGCCGCGATCCTGGGCCACGAAGGAATCGCCCTGCGGTTCGACGACGATGGTACCGCGCGGTGTTGCGAGATCTTCAATCCCGTCGACCCCCATAACCAGGACGTCATCCTGGGGCACAGCTACGACGGGATCCTCCAGGACTTCATTGCCGATACGGTGCCTTCTCGGTGCGTAGTGCCCGCATGGGGTAACTTGCCGGTCGATTTCGGCGCACTGGTCGAACCCGCAGCGACAGCCCTTTACGCCTGGGAGTTGATGCGTCCCCACCTGCCTCCGAAGGCGTCGGTGGCGATCTTCGGGGGCGGTTGCGCTGCGCTGCTGATGGCGATCCTGGGCGAAGATCTCGGATACCGGATTCGCCTGATCCATCCACGCGGAGAGAGGCTCGACTTCATTGCCGACCTCGGTGTTCTCGAATCAGCCGAGCTCGCCGACTTCCCGCGGCCCGACAGCGCCGATGGGGCGGTCATCTGCCTGCCTCGCGAAGCAGCGTGGCAGGCGATCGAGCAGGCCACCTGGACCCTCACGGTCGGCGGCGTCCTGGACCTGTTCGGCGGAGTACCGACCCGCCTATGCCATCCCGCGGTTCCGCACATCCCTCTGGCCGCCGTACGTCGCATGAACGTGTGCGGGAAAGCTCAGGGTCCCCGGCACATCGACGCAATCGCCAGCACCGGCAAGCAGCTTCGGATCACCGGTCATCGCGGGACGTCCCCGGCGCAGCTGCACGCGGCACAGCAGCGCCTGATCGCGGCACCTGCTCGATTCGGAAAGGTTGTGACGCAGGTGATTTCCCTCCCGGAGGCGGCGAGCGTCATTCCTGCGATGGCCCGGCGCGACAGAGGTCGAGGCGAGAACGTCAAGATCGTCGTCGATCTGGTCATGCACCAGCGATCTCGCCCCGTCGATCTCGCAACCACCGTCGCCGATCAGCTCCAGGATCAGCGATGACCACTACGGCCGGGACCAGCTACCTGCGCATAGAGCACCGCAATCGAACCGCATTCCTCACCACGGTCGAGACCCAACTGACATCCAACGAAAACCAGAGCAACACAGTTCTTTTCGCTCCACATGTGGCCGGGATATGCCGGTCCGATCTCCGGGAGGTCATCGGCACCCGGTTCGGTCGCCGGGACTTCGGCCACGAGCTGGTCGGCACCATCCTCACCGCGCCAGCGCCATTGAAGGCCCTCGAAGGCCGCACCGTCGTGTTCGATCCGCATCCGGAGCTGACACGACGCACCTCCGGGTTCGCCGAACAGGTCGAACTCACCGGCGATCCCGGCCAACTGGCCGCAGCATTCGTCCCCGTCCCGGCGGGCCTGGACGATCCGATCGCGGTGTTCACCGAACCTCTCGCCTGCGCGGTGCATTGCGTATCCCGCCTGCACCAGGTCACCGCCGAGGTCGGCGTCGGCCCACACAGCCCGGTCGCGGTAGTCGGCGCAGGCATGGCTGGCACATTGATCTGCGCTGTACTCACCGCCCAAGGCCACCGCTGTGTGCTGATCAACCCTCACCCCGAGCGGATCGAGTTCCTGAACGCCCGCAACGTCCTTCCCAGCGAGATCCCGCACACCGGCCCGAGCGGCGCGAGATTCCAGCGGGTCATCCTGGCGACCGCCGTCGCGAGTCCGGAGCACGTGGCAACCGGCATCGGCCTCCTCCAACCGGGAGGTTTGCTGATGCTGTTCGCAGGAACCCAGCCCGCCACCAGCCTGGGCGAGGTCGACATCGATCGGGTGCGCCGCGAGCAACTCGCTCACCCAGTAACCAGCGGAAACAAGCGTGTGACGGTGGCCGGTACGTACGGTGCGCTTCGCTGCGACTTCCTCGACGCTCTGTCGCTGCTGACCGAACAGCCCGGCCCCACGCAGTGGTCGCTCGCAGTCTGCGTACAACGCCTCACCACCCGCGTCCTGCCCCTGCAGGCCGCCGCGGACTACCTCACCGTCAACGCCGACCGCGGTGTCCTGGGCAAGACCCTCGTGTATATCCGCCCACCGATCCCGCTGGAGTCGAGATGAAGGTGCCCCGATACAACTACCGCAGCCAATTCGACGATCTGCCCGGCGTCACCGAGCGCATCGGCCGGGCCTTGGTCACAGGGACCTACATCCTGGACGACACAGTGGCACAATTCGAACACCGCTTCGCGACCTATCTCGGCACCCGATACGCGATCGGGGTCAACTCGGGCACCGACGCGCTCATCCTGGCACTTATCGCCCTCGGTGTCGGTCCCGGCGACGAGGTCATCACCGTGGCAAACACGTTCCACGCCACCGTCCTTGCCATTACCACGGTCGGGGCCACCCCTGTGCTCGTCGATTGCGAACCCGACACCTACCTCATGGACCTGACCGCCGCCGAGGCCGCGTGCGGACCCAGAACACAGGCGATCCTCGCAGTGCACCTGTTCGGCCGCACCCTCGACATGGACCGGCTCACTGCGATCGCGCACCGGCACCAGGTCGCCGTAGTGGAGGATTGCGCGCAAGCTGTGGGAGCCACCTGGGCGGGACGCCGAGTCGGGGCCTTCGGTGTTGTGGCCGCCTTCAGCTTCCACCCCAGCAAGAACCTCGGCGCCGCGGGAGACGCCGGTGCCGTAGTCACCAGCGACCCAGAGATTGCGCACACCGTGAGGATCCTGCGCGGTCTCGGCCAAGACGGACAGAACAACCACGTCTCACTCGGTGTCAACTCCAAACTCGACACCCTCCAAGCCATCGTGCTCGACGCCAAACTCGACCACCTGGACGGCTGGAACATCCAGCGCAAACATATCGCCACCCTCTACGCAGAAGCGTTGCCCCGCATCGGAATCCCCGTCCCCGCACCGCCTCCGCCGCCGGGCGATCACGTGTACCACCTTATGCAGATCGCACTTCCGCACCGAGATGCAGTCCTGCAACAGCTGTGGGCCGATGGAATCGACGCGGTCGTCCGCTACCCGACACCTATCCACCGCCAACCCGCCTTCGCGCGGAACGGTTTCGAGTCGGCGTTCCCCCATGCTGACCATCAGGCCGCCCACACGCTGTGTCTGCCGATCCGCCCGGACCTGCCCGAGAAAGACATCGACTACATCTGCCGCAGCCTGCACAACGCCATCACCGACCAGGAGATCCCCGCATGACCATTTTCGTAGCCCCAGCACTCTTGGGAGCCGATCCGCTGGACCTGCGCAGCGCGATCGACCACATCGAGCACAGCGACGCACCTTACCTGCACCTGGACATCATGGACGGGCACTACACCAGCGACATCAACTTCGGGCTCCGCACCCTCGCCGCCATCCGCGCCCACACCCCAATGCAACTCGATGTGCACCTGCAAACCCTGCAGCCCGAACGCTATATCGACGACCTCGTTCGGATCGGAGTCGACCGCGTCTCCATGCATGTCGATGCAGCAACCAATATCACCGCTGCGCTCGATGTGCTGCAAAGCGCAGGACTTCGCAAAGGACTCGTACTCAACCCCGAACACGGCATCGAGCGCCTCGCCCCCTACCTCGGCCGCCTCGACTTCATCATCCTCATGACCAGCAAACCCGGCACCAGCACCTTCGATCCCACCGTCCCGAACAAGGTGCGCCACCTCCGCGCCCGGCTCACCGAAAACTCCCTCGACACGGTGGAACTCATCGCCGACGGCGGAATTACCCCCCACACCGCCCCACAGGTGATCGACGCCGGAATCGACACGCTCGTCGCCGCCAGCGCAATCTTCCAATCCGCCAATAACACCATCAAGGGCGCAATCAGCGAACTTGCACACTCCGGCAATCCGGCACCGCCCGACGCGGGGTCATAGCCCGAGCGTGAACACCCTAACGCACGTCGAAGACCTGCGACTTGGCTGTGCATCGGTGACCCAATCGGGGCCGGTGCGCTGTCCGGCTACGCTGGACAGCTGAGCAGAATCTCAGCGCGCTCACCACAGCTCCGCGCCTATGCCAAGCAGCAAATGTCGTTGTGTGTCAAACGCTTTCAACCATTCAGAAGCACGCCTGAGTCCCTGCACAGGAAGGAATTTCGCCTCTTGCCCGAGGAATCCGGATCCGTTTCGGTCGAGATCGTGAGACGGGTGAGTGACGAGACGCTGGCAGCTCTCACCGTCCTGCTACCCCAACTATCGGCCTCCGCGTCGTCGTTGACCCGCGAACGGCTCAAGACAGTTTTGGCCGCCCCCGGCACAGAGCTTCTGATCGCCCGGACCGCAGATGCCATCGTCGGCATGTTGACCCTCGTCACATACACCATCCCCACCGGCCTGCGAGCCCGCATCGAGGACGTGGTCGTCGATCACTCGGCACGCGGACGCGGTATCGGAAAAGCCTTGATCGCTACCGCGATCGACATCGCCGAACAACGCAGAGCACGAACAGTCGACCTCACGTCCGCGCCAACGAAGACCGCCGCAAACCAGCTGTACCAAAACCTCGGTTTCACACCACGCGAAACAACGACCTACCGAATCACCCCTACCCGCCCAGCTGACAGTCCCAACACCAGGCTCGCCCAGCAGAATGAATCACCGTAGAAGCAACAAGAGACACATCGCCGACAACGACTCACTTGCGGCGCCGAACAACCCAGCCCTGACCCACGTTCGCATGAGTAACCCACTCGACTAGGAACCTGAATGGATGATTCGCCATCCCTCGAAGAACAAATCCGCCACCACGCGCTGACCCTGGCATCTATTGCCAATAACGGACTGGTGTTCACCGCTGACGTGTTCGATCGGCAACGCTACGAGCAAACCCAGTCGATAGCGACCGAACTACTCGCGCTGGTCAGCAACGGTACACCGGCCGAGTTGGACAAGATCGTATCGCTCGAAGAGGGATACATGACCCCCAAAATTGACGTCCGAGGCGGTGTCTTCGACGACACCGGACGAGTCCTGTTGATCCGCGACCGCAGCGACGAGCAATGGACACTGCCTGGCGGCTGGTGCGACATCCTCGAACCACCCTCCGAAGCGATCGAACGAGAGGTACAAGAGGAATCCGGGCTCACGGTCCGCGCCTCCAAACTTGTCGCCGTCCTCGACCGCGACGTACAGAAACACGAGCCCGTGTTCCCGTATCACGTGTACAAGATGTTCTTCCTCTGCGACATCGAATCACACGGAGTGCCAAGCCCGATCGAAACAATGGAGGTCGACTGGTTCCCGGTCGAGAAGCTCCCCGAGCTCTCCAAATCACGGGTCCTCGAAGGCCAGATTCGACTGCTCCACGAGCACTGGGCTAAGCCGGAACTGCCGACTGTGTTCGACTAGGCGCGAACCATCGGTGCGCGCCCGGTAGCGACATGCAGATGACAAGCGCAGGGAGGTTTTGATCATATGTAGGGCAAAAATACTTGTCCGCGCCGAACCGCTGATCGGCACGTTTCCAATAATCTCGCGGCTTCGCCACAGGCCAGATCTCAGTTCGCTGGCCAATCTTCGTGCCGCGCAAGGGTGTCGGGCCGACCAAGGTCCATCTTGTGCTCTGCTGATCTGCGGAATCTCGGAATGATGGCCAACTGACCACCGTGTGACCACCGACTTGAGGCGATGGCCACAACTTCTGGGTACCTATGTTATGCACAGGGAGGAAGTCGAACTCGCTGCAGCACACGCGGTCGATGACGGCCTTCCATTCGGAGGTGTGTCCGTCAGGATCACGCCGAGTGCGCCAATTGCATTCTGTCGTCGCCAACGGCTGCGGCTCGCAGGTGAATTGAGTGCCGACGGAAGTCCAGCGATCTGATCGATAAAGGCGGAGCACTCGGCCTTGGTGAGCGTGATGCGTGGCTCTGCGGCGGGGTAATTGAGCATGTCGCGCGGATATTTGCTGTCCCGGATCGACACCGAGTTGATGTCCTCCAAGACCTCGAAGCAGGCGTTGCTGTGGCTGCTGGCTCGACGACAACCCCCCGCACCAAGTTTGGTGATTTTGGGCGACGTCGGACGCAAACCCTGATCCCAATTCGCTATGGAAAAGTCAACCCTAGAAAGGTAAGACGCGCGTGACCTCGAACAAGGAAGCCGAAATAGGCATCCATACTCCCCGGAACCGACCTCCAGCAGTCGGTGACAGCAAGTGCGTGGTGTGCGTACGGCCTTCCGATACCGGAATCGCGGTGCTGGGGACCGGCAAATGGATCGTGACTGTGCTGATGCGGCTGGGCTGGTCATATGAAACGGCGGTATCGGCGGTCGGTAACGCAATAGGCAATACCAGGGAGATTTCGCCTGGCGTCGTATCCGCAACGGTGGCGTGGGATGAGGATTCGACGCTGCTCTATTATCTATGCGCCGAATGCGGTCAATCCAACGGCAGTTTCCGCGTCGGAAAAATTACGAACACGACGATCCTCGCTCCCGTCTACAAAGAAAGTGACTACGAAAAGAATTCGGTCGAAAATGGGGCAGGAAATGACCGGCCTGTGTGATCGATGGTGGTTGTGGATGTTCCGCCGCGAAGAGCGCGACATCACCAAGATCGGTGCGGTACTCCTGGAGCATCCCGGAAAGCCGTTGTCGCGCTGGGATATCCGGCGCGAATCCGGATTGGGCAGGATCCGCATCACGGCCCTGCTTCACAGGATGGCGTCGTGGGAGTGGCTCGAGGACGTGGCCGAGGATATCGACGGCGTCCCGCGACGGGATCGGCTGTACATGCTCAATACCCGCGGGCGAACGAATCTCACAACGCTGTCCCCGCAACCGCCGGATGGCGCGAGAGGCAACCGTATGCCCCTGGCGGCCCGCTGCGAGCACGTCTGAAACCGGACGGGGCGACATGGCCCGGATCGCCACCGTCGACATCGTGCATGTCGACGCCTACACCGCTATAACCGCGCTCACCCCGCACCGCGGACCGGACTGCTCGCCGACACCCTCGGGTGATCGCTGACGAGACCGGTGACCCAAAATGAGCTGCGGGTGGGTCGGCGGGACTGTCCTCCGGTCCGGTCTCCCCACCCGTTCATGCCTGGCTCGGCAGGACCTGCGTCCGATACGACTCGAGACACTGGCCGCCATCTGGCGCGTGTAAACCACGGAGGAGTCCTTCCAGGGTGGTGCAGTTAGTGGGTGCTGGTCGGTGCGTCGAAGATGCCGTAGGCGACGAGGACGTCGGCGCAGTCGGTGAATTCGCTGATCTCGAGACTGAGTGGGAGGGGTTCAGTGGCGTCGGGTGTGTGCAGGCGGATCGGGGCCGGGTAGCGGCGGCCGTAGGCGACCTGCAGGACGGTGGAGTCCCAGATGTGGGCGAATTCGGTGTTGGCCCGCAGTGTCTGGAACAGTTGTCGTGCCCGGGGGACGTCGCGGTAGCGTCCGAGTGCTCCGCGCAGGATGGTGACAGTGAGGCGGGCTTCGTCGTCCCAGTTGTCGATAGTGCGGCGAGCGGTGGGGGTGAACATCCACAAGGCGAGGTTGTTGCCTGCGTCGGCCAAGCCGGGCACCGTGCGATGGAATGTCCAGTTACCGGCCAGCACGGTCGCGAGGGGATCGATGTACACGGCGAGGACCTCGCGGGTATCGAGATGGTCGAGGTGGGCTCGGACGCCGAGGCCGGTGATGCGGTGCAGTAGCTCGCCGGCGGGTGTGAGGTGGGCGGAGGGTTCCCAAAGTTCGTGGAGGTGGCGTTGCTGCCAGGAGTCGAGTCCGTAGGAGCGTGCCAGTTTGGTGACGATGTTGCGGCGGGGGAGGAGTTTGCGGTTCTGTGCGAGCTTGTTGAGGTAGGAGGTGCTGATCCCGGCGTTCTGGGCGGCGGACTCGCGGGACAGGTGATGGTGGCGGCGCAGGAATTCCAGTGAGTCGTGGAAATCGGGTAATCCGGCCGGTATTGGGGCCTGTCCCATCTCACCTTTCCCGTCTCTTCGAGGTCGCGCGTGCGCGGCTTCGGTGTGCGAAAGACGACGTGCTGGATTGCCGTCGCGGTGACGGGCGTGCGCGGGGGAATTGCCTGTCATCGTCGGGACTCCCTTTCGGTAGTGCGGTGATTCGAGGACTTGGCACACCGCAAGGTGTCTGGTGTCTGGCACGGTGAGTCGCTGGCCTTCTGCCTACCGGCCGTCGGGAATCGAGCTGCACGGCCCGCAGGTCCCGGCCATCTCGTGCGATTCGTGTGTCGAGCTATCACAACCCCTCCCAGCCCCACTTCGGATCACCGCCGTTCCGGACGCCGGTCGTCGGGTCGGCGCCGCGGTGCCAAAAGGGGCCGCATATGGTCCTCATGACATCGGCCAAGTCGGGAGCGCTGCGCCACCGATGGTCCAGGGCCACAGCTGCTGCTCTGGTGACATTGTCGCGACGAAACACACCCGGCATACCCCCTCCAGACAGTCATGTCCGGCCATGTCGGACAGGTGCCGTCGCTCGGGCACCACCACCGCGTCGGCGCCCAGGATGCGCACGTGTTCGAGCAGATGCTTGATCGGATCAGTGCTCTCGTCGGTTCCCCGCTCTAGGCGCAGCAGTGTGACCATCCGCCACTGATGCCGGTCGGCCAACTCCCTCATTGCCGTCTCCTCCGCCTCGGCGACTGCGCGCGCCAACTCCCTATTTCGGGGAACGCGCAGGTCCGTGCGTCGGAGCCCAACGACGACGGGGCGCGGACACTGTATCGCCAGCGCACTCAACGGCCACGGTTCCGGCACTGTGCTGACGGTCCGGATCGGATTGGGCGCCTTGGCCTCAAGAGGACCGCAGTCGATCGGCACACAAGGTCCGCCGACGCCGTCGGCGATCAGCAGCGCTTCGGTAGAAAGGGGGCCATGACGGGTTTGTGCGATCACGTCAACAACGCTGCCCCTTCAGCCTCGTGACTGGTGAATCCTGGTCGGCCGTTGCGTTGATCAACGTCACACCAGTGACCGGTGGGGAATCTGCCCCAGCCATTGGGCGCATCGCTGCCATCGGCTATCGACCTCGTCTCTGTCATCTGCTTATTGCTGGAAGAGTCTTTGGTAGGGAAGCTCTTTCAGCGCGTCCGTCACGAGATCGTCGATCGTGATCCACTTCGCTAGTCCTTGACGTTGCACGGCATCGGCGAACGTCTTGGCCGCCAACTCGTCGGCGCGGTAGTGCTGAATCGGCAGGCCGTGCCCGAACTCGACTGCGATGTGGCGCTCCATCCCCATCACCACCAACGAATCTCGTCAGGTTCGAGCTGGGCCTCAGTGTGTTTGCGCTGGAAGTCGTGGCCAGCTATACGGCGTTGCCAACGTCCACATTTGGGCATGCCAGCACCCCTTACACCCAGCCCGGAACGGGATGCGCGTTGCCCCTGCATTGCCGGTGACGTGAAGTCGGCATCCGAGCGCGTCACCGAGAATCCGGCGAGATCGTGATCTCGCCTGTGCTGTGAGGTCACGTCAGCACTGCCTCTCGAGTAGCGGGAGAATCACCTCTGGCGAAGACATTTCGCACCGCCAGCTGATGTGGCCATCCGGACGCACACGAACCGCGGTGTCGTATTTGTCGGCGCCATACAGTTTGTGGGCGGCATAGCTATCGGCGACGATTGCACCCGATGGTGCGGCGGCGCTCAGATCGGGCGGAGTGATCACCTGGTAGTGCACTCGCTCACCGAAACGCCGCGCGATCCGGCTTTCCAATGCCTTCAATCCCGTCGCGGACCGTGCCTCGCGCTGAAAGACCAGCAAAGTATCTCCGGTATGCCGCAACAGCTTATGCACATGCTCGTCCGAGGTCAGGTACGCCTGCGGGGCGCGGTCCCCAGCGGCTATGCCCTCAAGCGTCGTGGCTCCAGGCGCTGTCGGGGCTGTCTGCCTATAGGTGGCGCCGATCCCTGAGATTCCGTTCACCGCCTGCTGAATGAACTCCGGTTCCCGGATGATCTCGAGACGTTCGGGAACCGGAGTTCCGTGATTCATGAGCAGGTCATGAAGCCGCTTCGTCCGTGCGATGACCTGTTCCGCCACCGGCCGCCGCTCCGGCTCGTAGGTGTCGAGCAGCGTCGCCGGGGCTTCTCCTCGGGCGACCCGGGCGAGCTTCCAGCCCAGGTTGAACGCATCGGCGAGCCCAAGATTCATTCCTTGTGCGCCAGCGGGTGAGTGGATGTGGCCGGCATCGCCTACCAGGAAGACGCCGCCGCGCCGATATTTCTCGGCGATGCGGCTGCGGATGGTGAAGTTCGACGCCCACTCCTGGTGGCCGAGAGTCACCGTGCCGCGGAAGTGCTTGTCGAGCACCGATTGGAATGCCTCAGGGGTGATTTCGTCCTGGGGAACTTCGCTCATGTCGCTGACCAGAAGCCGATGCGGGGGGCCAGGGAGGTTGATGAGTAGGGTCATTCGGTCGTCGTCGACCAGGTAGTGGGTGTCGTCGTCGGATAACGGGAGCTTGGCCGTGCCTTGCCGCTGGGCCCAGTCCAGGCCGCGCAACCATACGTCTGTCATTCTCATCTGATCGGCGTGGTACTCGCCGCCGTCGAAGGCAATGCCCATCTGATCGCGGACGCGGCTGTGTAGTCCATCGCAGCCGATCAGCCACTCAGGATGCAGTGTCTCCTCGCGACCGTTGATTTTGTTGACCACCCGGGCGGTGATGCGACCGGCACCATCGGTCACGACAGATTGCAGTTCGGTGTTCCACTCGACGACGCCCCCGAGTTCGGCGAGATACTCCCGCAAAATCTGTTCGATGGTGCCCTGGCTGATATTGAGCATGTAGCGAAACATGCCGTCTAGCTGAGTGAAGTCCAACTGTGCGACCTCACCCGTCCCCAAGAAGTGATAGTTGAACCGGAGCGCACGACGTCCCTGACGAACAAAGCGATCGGCGATCTTGAGCAGATAGAGCAGTTCCAGTGACCGAGCATGCATCACGCAGGCACGCGACGTGTTCACCGGCCCGCTCGCCTGCTCGAAAACTCGACACGGCACCCCGTACGACCACAGCACGATCGCATGAAACAATCCGACCGGGCCAGCGCCGACCACAGCGATCCGATTGCGTGCAACGGAATTATGAGACATGGAAATCCTTCATGCCGTGTCGGATGGCCGACGAGTGATACACAAACCGATAATGCGTCGAGTTATGCGTCAAACAGTGAATGCCTAACTCGAACGTCGGAACATCGCCCGGCGGCAACGGTGCGGAATATAGACTGGATGCCGTCGAGGAAAATCGCTCCGCCGCAGCAGCGATCAATGCGAGAATTCCCACCGCTGCA
The DNA here is from genome assembly GCF_050955845.1 of Nocardia sp. CA-135398. Lineage (NCBI taxonomy): Bacteria > Bacillati > Actinomycetota > Actinomycetes > Mycobacteriales > Nocardiaceae > Nocardia > Nocardia sp. CA-135398. The sequence goes on from NZ_CP192084.1 coordinate 2,103,141, forward strand.
AGCGCTGTTATTCAGGTCCGTTCAGCAGATGGCAGGCGGCTTCGCACTGAATCAACGGACGGGTGGCTAGGTAAAGACCTTCTGCATGTAGCCTCGGTTGTCGTTGTGTGGATAGGTTTGTGTCGACAACCGAGATGCTTCCACGTTCTACTCATGTGCGGAATAGGGAGTGCTTATAGGGTCCCTATAGACGAATCCCTATGAGCCGTTGTGCGGCCATGACTGGTCAATCCAGCAGACGGGTCAGAGGATTTCCCTCGACTGCGACTAAGGGGTGAAAAGTGAAAAAGGGCGGCCGGGCACGCCAATTGAAATCGGGCCAGTACGGAGCGCACACGGGGAGCCCGGCACCACTCTCCCGCATTTCGGCCCTATGTATGACTTCGATGATCCGGATACCCGGATCCGCTCGCGTCGTTCATCCATCTTGGCGCAGCGGCTCGTCGCTGGGCAGGCTGTATACGATTTGAACCGGATGGCTACGGTTGATGTGACACCGCGGCTTGCCGCTTGGCCCCAGTTGTCAGGAGTTGTCGGCAAGATCCTGGTGAAGGACGTCCGCTGGGACATGCTTTGCGATATCCGCCCCTTTCTCGATGCCTAGTTTCGTGCGTATGTCCGCGACTTGGGTGTCGTAGGTTTTGGGGGAGACTCCTCGGGCGGAAGCGATTTCGCCCCTCGTCTGCCCCTTTGCGATCCTGATTGCGACGTCTCGTTCAGCCTCGGACAAGCTGTCCCAGCTCGCATCCGATAGGCGCAGTGTTCCCAAGGCATACCGCTGCACCTCGTTGTGTTCTGGACGCAGGCGGGTGCCTCGCTTCTTTGCTGCGTCGAAGACGGCTGGCCCGAGCACCCGGCGAGCGACGTCGGTGGCTTTACGGGACTGCGTGGCGAATGCGCCCATCTCGCCGATTTGAGTGCCGACCCCAGGCCCTGATCGTAGTGTTTCGAGTCCACCGGCGAGGATAGCGATTTCGCTGGCTCTTGCCGTGGTGAGCCTCTTGCCGTCGTGGTTGCGTGAATCCGTGCTGTGCGCTTTGGTGATGAGTTTCGCCAGCGTCCAGGCTATTAGCTCGACCGACCACATCGCGCCCCATAGGTCGCCGATGGACATCTGGTATGTCAGTGACCGCCGCAGGACGGTCAATGCTTCTTCAGGCTTGTCGTTCTTGTTCAGGGCGAGAGCCCAACTGAACTCCGCCCACGATATCGCCGACCGCGCTCCAGCGGCGGTGGCGCTTTCGTAGCAGAGGCGTGCGATCGTGTCAGCCTGCTTTGGGGTTCCGATCAGACCGGCCGCCAGACCAGCGAACATGGCGGCCATCATGGCTGAGCCGTGGTCGCCGAGCGCAAGGAACTTGTCTCGGGCCCGCTCCAGGATTTCGATTGCTCTGGGGTTGTTGTTCGCCATGAACTCCGCTGTGCCCGATGCCATCTCGGCGGCGGCGGACAGGTCGAAGTCTTTTTCGGGGTGCTCACGCCAGTCGGCTCTGGTTTCCGAGTCCGGGATTCGGAGCTCGACGGACTCGTCGAGTAACTGTCTGGCGTCTGCTGCCTCGCCCTGACGCAGGGCTAGCCATGCGCTGTATGCCAAGGCCTCGACCTGCAGTTCGGTGGGTTCTGGCGTCATGGTCTTTGATTTGTCCAGGCAGCGCTCGATCCAGCGCCGTGCATCGCGAATTGATCCCAACATGAAGGGCGCTCGCAGCTTGATCAGTCCGATAATGATCTGTAGCCCGGCACCAGCCTGTCCCGGCACCTTGATGCTCGTCTTGAGGGCGGCGATGATGTTGTCCCACGCTGCGCGAGCCCAGTCGAGCAACTCCTGCTCTTGGTCGCTGAACCAGTGGTTACCTGCGTAGACGACCTTGTTTTGGTAGTAGTGCAGGTGCCGTACGTCAAGGCGGGTCCGCTCGCCGTCGCCGCTTTCGGCAAGTCGCCGTCGCGCGAACACCCGCAAGCTCTCCGGCAGGGAGTACCGCACCGTCGTCGCGGTGCGGTGCACTGTGACCATCGATCGATCGACCAAGCGTTCGAGCAGGGCTTCGACGTCGTGGCGGGCCAGGGCGGCACCCGCGTCGCCGATAGGGTCGTCGCCGCAAATGGCTTTGATCGCGTCGAACTCGGCTCCACCCACCATGGCGTTGGTGTTGTCGTAGGGATTCATGTCGAAGGCCGAGGCGAACACGGCCATCCGCTCGAAGAGCAGCTTTTCGGGGTCGCTGCACAAGTCGTAGGACGAGTCGATGGCGTCCTTGACTGCTCGATGTCTGGGAGCGGCGCCCACGCGAGGCCCGTATCGCCAGTCCAGTCGAGCATCGTCATCGTCGCCGGTGAGTCCGTCCAGGATCATGCGCGGTACCTGTTGCCGCAATCGCCCAGCCATCAATTCGATATTGAGGGGAAGGTTTTCGATGTGGCGGCAGATCTCGGCGACGACGGGTTCGTCCTGCGAGCTGATCGGATGACCGGTAGCGGCGGCACGCTGTTTGAACAAAGCCACGGCGTCGTCGCTCGCCAGCTGGCGCACGCCGATGAGCTGTTCGTCGATCCAGCCGACCGGTTCGCGGCTGGTGGCCACGATGGTCAACCCCGGCACCGCGTCGAGCAGGTCGTTGATGAAAGGCCGGACTCCTCCTTCGAGAACGGGCTCACAATTATCGAGAACAAGCACGGTGTGCTGGGGCGAAGTCCCGGGCTGAGACAGAGTGTCGACCAATGCAGCCCAATCGGGTCGCACCGAGTGGTCAGCCTTGACCACCTGCCGGGCCGTTTCCTCCACCACCTCACCAACATCCGAGCCCGGCGCCAGCTCTGCCAGCCCAGCCCAGAACAGCCGCGTGCTCTTGTCCACCATGCGGAATCGGCTGATAGCCGCAGTGAGCAAAGCCGTTTTCCCGATCCCGCCCCGACCGACGAGGGTGATCAGGCGGAACGATCTGCTCAAAAGCAGCCGCACAATGTCGTCTAGCTCGCGGTCACGACCGACCAACCTGTGGGTGGGCGCCGGTACCACGCCCATCGTCCCCGCCCCGTCCTCGTACACACAAGGGACTATATAGCGCTCGCGGGCGCTCCTCCAGAATGCGACACATTCTTTGTGCCGCACACTGATCCAATCGGCATCGCCTCAAACTCATCAGCCTCACCCGTAGGGACCTCGTAGGGAGTTTCCAATTTCCACTCTCCCGACGTAGGGGTTCCCTATTTCCGTCCGTTCTCGCCATAGGCACGCCGTAGGGAGTCCCTATTCCGCTCGTCGTCGATGTCGTGGAGAGTTGGTATTGATTTCCTGGAGAGCGCCACGTGCCGATCGTTTTGCTTGACGTCAGCGAATTCTGTTCCATCGACTGGAGTTAACGTCATTGACCACGCCGCAGCCTGCTACAGGAACTTGCCCAGTTCTTTATGGATCGCCCACCGAAGGTGCCGACGACCGATATCCGCTGTATACGGCTGTTCGGCTGCCGAAACAAATTGCATTTCATTTCGCGTAGGCGACCGGACCAACACCAGATCTATGCGCGCTTGGGGCGCCGTCACAAAAAGGGGAGTTATGTTGAGTTGTCCTGTGGCCCATGGGGCTCCTGGCGGTGGCACGGACGACGACCGCGTTTCGCTCGACGATGAGAAGTTCATCCGCGATCCGCATGCAGCACTGGAGCAGTTGCGGGGCGAGTACGGGACGCTGGCACCGATCTACTTGGCGCCGGGCATACCGGCCACTCTTGTGCTCGGCTACAGGACTGCGGTGCAGATCCTCTTCGACCCCGACCATTTTCCGGCCGATCCACGCCTGTGGGAGGCGACTGTCGCCGCTGACTGTCCCCTGCGGCCGATGCTGGCGTGGCGGCCCGCTGCGCGGTTCACCGACGGGCCCGAGCACGCCGAGTACCGGAACGTATCCCGCGCCGCCATCGACCCCGTCGACCTGTACGCGATGCATGCCACCGTCGAAGATCTCGCCACCGCACTGGTCAACACCTGGATCGAGACAGGTAGAGCCGACCTCGCGAGCCATTATGCGCTCCCGCTTACCTTCGCCGTACTCAACAATCTCATCGGTTGCCCTGCGGATATCGGGAAACGGGTCACCGCTGGCATGGCCGCCCGCTTCAACGCCACCGCTTCATCGGAGCAGGGCATGAACGAGTTGACCGATGCACTGAGCGAATTGGTGCAGCTCAAACGTGACCAGCCCGGTGACGACATGACCACGCGGCTGATCAACCATCCGATCAAACTCCGCGACGAAATCACCAAGCTCCGCGACGACGAAATCGTCGCTCAGCTGGCGAGCTTCTACGGCGCTGGCATCGAGGCGACGCGCAACCTGATCGTGAACGCTCTGCACTTGATGCTCACCGACGACGCATTCGGTGGCAGCGTGCTCGGCGGCAACCTGTCCCCCCGCGACGCCGTCGACTGGGTGCTGTTCAACAACCCGCCGATGGCCAACTTCTGCATCACCTACCCGAGGCAGCCGGTCCTGATCGACCACACTTGGCTGCCCGCGCATCAGCCGGTCGTCATCAGCATTACCGCCTGCAATCTCGACCCGCACGCCTGTGGCCAGCTCACCATCCCCGGTCTTCACAACGAGCCAGACGCCGTTGTTGACCGCACCGGCAACCGGTCCCATCTCGCGTTCGGCACCGGCGGTCACGCTTGCCCTGCCCGAGATGTGGCGTACCAGCTCGCGGTAGACGCACTCGTCTACCTGCTCGACCTGGTCCCCGAGATCAAGCTGGACCCCGCCGAGGAGTTGGTGCCCCGTCCAGGCCCATTTCAGCGGGCGCTCGAGGCGCTGCCGGTCGTGTTCCCCAAAACCAAGCCGATCAGAGTGCCGCCGCGGACTGCGCCGCGAATTCAACCGACAAGAGGGTGACGTATGCATACCGGGCAACCGAGTAGAACCGCGCTGTTCGTTGCGAACGCACGGGCCCGCCACCAGGCCGACGAGAATCGGATCTTCACCGATCCACTGGCTGTGCGGATCCTGGGCGATGAATATCTTGCGTCATCTGCTGAATTCGACCAGGGCCAAAGTGGCGAGCTCGTGCGTGCGAGAGAGCTTTTCATGAATGCGCGCTCTCGATTCGCCGACGACACCGTGACCGCCGCTGTCGCGGCAGGCACCGATCAGGTGGTGATCCTCGGGGCCGGACTGGATACCACCGCCTATCGCCACACCATCCACGCGCGATTCTTCGAGGTCGACCACCCTGACACCCAGGAGTGGAAGCGGCACCGACTGGCCAAGGCCGAGATCGCGATACCGGCGTCGCTGACCTTCACCCCCGTCGATTTCGAACAGTCCTCGCTGGAGGCCGCGCTGGAGGAGTCGGGTCTCGACCGCACCCGGAGAACCCTGTTCATTTGGCTCGGTGTCACCATGTACCTGACCGAGGCATCGGTCTTCGAGACCCTCCACTACATCGCAACCGGCCCTTCGCAATTGGTGTTCGACTACTTTTACCCACTCGACTCGGCGGGCGATCTCACAGGCACACAACTACGGAACCGAGCGAAACTTGTAGAACGCGCCGGTGAACCGTGGCGCAGCTTTTTCACCGCGGCGGAGATCGCCACGATCCTGACCAAACTCGGCTTCCAGGAGATCGAAGACAGTTCCGCGTCAGAGCTGTTGGCTACCTATGGTGTTCGGATTTCTCGCTCAACCGACTCAGGACCGCACCTGATTCACACCTGCACGGTGTGACGTCGCGCATCGCAGGTAAACGAATCTGTTTACGTACGAGGTACTTTCCGATTGGGTGATCGCAACAGTGGCTGTCATGTGCCGATTTTCGGTCGTCGCTGTAGACAGCGCCGCCCGTCAGCCGGTCCGATGCAGGCGCGGACGGGCGGCGGGTGTGTGCTGGGTCGACGTCGGTCCAGTGCACGCCAGTGCCGTCACAGCGCACGATGAGGCGCGCGCCGTGCGCGACGGACCCGGCCGCTCGGACACTCGCACCTCGAGGTGGATCCCGCACAGCAGCCCGCGCCCCGTGTCGAGACTGCGCGGTATCCAATCGGGCGTGCGGTGACCTGCAGATCCGGCCGGATGCCCCGGCCGCAGCCGGAGGTGACGACGACTGATCGGGCGAAGACCAGCCTTGGCGGCAAATAGGCCCCCGCTATCTGGTGGCCAGAGCAGCAAGAGCCGTGTAACGAGAGGTTACGCACGCTTTCGTGGTGGCCGGGGGCTGAAACGCCCCCGGCTATTCGACCCGGCCACCCGACGATATGTCTTGCTTGAGCTAGACAGCAGCGAACTCGGCGGCGCGGATGCCGGCAGTGAACGCTTCCCATTCGCGTTTTGTGAAGACCAACTCGATGACGATGTCGACGGCGCGGATGTCGCGAAGAGTGGTGTTCCCGCTATCGGGGTCGTACACGACTTCGGGAATGTCGTACTCACCACCAGCCTCGATGCGGCCTGCGGCCACGGCCTGGAACGTCGACCAGCTGTGACGGGGGATTTTGATCACCGGCTGCTGGGCACGGATGCCGTCGTACTTGCTGTCACGCAGATGGACCATTCCGTCCGGCGCGAACAGCACCTCGACACAGCTGTTCGCATCCTTGCTGAACGAGGACTTGAACCATCCACTGCGAGCTGCCGTACCGGCGTTAATCATGGCGTTTATCCTACTCTAGCTGCGGTTTCTTCGATTAGAGCCAGCGTCTCGTCAGGGTCCAGTGAGTTGCGCTGGGCTTGCTCGAACGTGACAGAAAGGTCACGTACGAGATCCGGATCCTCGATTACTCCGGAGACTGCGGCCGACTCGTGCCAGCCAAGGGTTGGCAGCATCGGGCGATCGAATTCGATCACGTAGAAAGCGGCTCCACCGATGAGGTAGCCCTTGGGCGATTTGAACGGCATCACCCGAATGTCGAGCGTTTCGGGATGGGTACGGATGAGGGTGGAAAGATGCCGGAGTTGCTCTCCCAGGACTTCTTCTCCACCGATCTCCTGGTGTAGCGCTGCTTCGCTGATGACCGCGTTCAACCTCAGTGGGTCATCGCCGGACAGGCGCTCTTGTCGGATCATGCGGGCCTCGACGCGCTTCGGGACTTCCTTTTTCGGGATGAAGACCTCGTCGCCGTCGATCAGCGCTCGGGCGTAGTTCGAGGTTTGCAGTAGACCTGGAATCAGCAGGCTTTCGTAGCAACTGAGTTCGGATGCGCCGTACTCCAAGCCCCAGAGGCGCTGGTGCTCGACGCTGAATAGGTTTGGGAATTTGGCCCACCAGCCAGGTCGGGTAGTTGCAGCACGCAACGCCAGCAGGTCGTCGCGTTCTTCGTCGCTCAGGCCGAACAACTTGATCAGCAACCGAAGCTTGTCCTCGGCCAGCACTTTGCGATCTTTGTCGACCTTGCTCCAGTAGCCAGGTGTGAAGCTGAGGTGGTGCGCGACCTCGGCCGCTGTCAAGTCTCGTTCGGCGATGTGCGTACGAATTCGCGACGTCAGTTCCCAGCGCGCAACGGTGGGCGAAAGCGGTGCCACGTCCGGCTCCTCTCCAGCTAGGGCGACTGCGGACCAGAGACTACACGTAGATCCTTTACTGTCCGCAGGATATTTCTCCAGGCTATCCCTTGCGTTGGTCATGTTGACCAACCTACGGTATGTGTGTTGGTCCTCACTGTTGTGAGGTACTTCGCGTGAGCGGGCGGTCGACGCTCCACCAGACACCGATCCCCGGCAATCCGGGGGACAGCAGGGGTGATGAATATGCAGCTCGTTTCGCGGCTGCGTTCGGACCCGAATACCCGCCGGACTGGGAGATATCGGATGAGCGCACTGGGATCTGCGGACAAAGCGATCGAGATGTGTGGCTACTACCGGCACGTATGTGGGCTGGATGCGTTCGTGCGTGATGGCGTCGGCCCGATTTTCATACGGGTCGGTGGGGCCGGTGCCGTGAGGATGCCCGCGCCGTTGGGGCGGCGGGTCCGTGACCGGCTGGTTGTGCCGGGCCCGATCGTGATCGAGATCGATGACGCGTCGCGAGCTTGGTGGACGATGCTCACTGGTGCTGTCGGGCATCACCTGTCGGATGTGGCTAGCTTCGGGATGCTGTCGGCCGTTGAAGCGCAGCTCGTGCCCTACGGGCATGAGATCCGGTTGCCGACACCACGCGACGGCAAGTTCCGGTGGCTGGTGACGCCCAAGGATTCCTATCGGCCACCGCCGGATCACGTGATAGACGCGGTCCGGACGTGCAGGGGCGAACGATGAGCCCCGATACCGGCCCCGTTGGATTGCGGCCATCGCAGACAGGGGAGGCAACCGCGCCGCCGGGGCCAGGGCGACCCCGCGCATCAGGTACGTCGGTCCGGGCGAATCGCGCGCCCCGCATGGTGGAGACCGCAACGCCGTCCACGGACACTGAAACGGCAGATCAGTGCGGCGCATATCAGCGGCTTCTGGGACTTCCGGTGGTTGTCGTGCCTGGGTCGAGGCGAATCGTGTTGCGCAGACTCGATGGTCTGGTGGATGCGGTGGTCATGCCGTCGCAACTGGGCACGAACGTCGCGTCGCGGCTGGCAACCGACGGGCAGCTCGGTCCGGTAATCGAACACCAGCAGACGGCGCGGACGACGTTTGTGACCGGTCCGCCGGATGGATACGAGCACACGATCTTCGCCACTCTTATACGCCTGAACGCCAGTCTCGGTGGCTCCTATATCGTGCTGCCATCACCGGGCGACCGACTTTCCGGCGACTGGCGTTGGCTTTTCCTGCCGTGCAATGGATTTCGACCGGCGATGCGGGTCGTGCTGGACGCGGTGGTGGCGGTGAGTGAGCGATGACGACACTCACGTTCGGTTACCTGCAGCTGTCGTTGGTTGGCGCACGCCGGGCCGAGGTCGAGCAGCACATCGAAGCGTTCGCCGCCCGGCATGGGCGGGCGGTAGACAAGATCGCGTACGAACCAACGCCACCGATTGCTCTGCTGCGGTCACTGCTCGAGGTGCTGAATCGCCAATCCGGCGGGCGGACACTGCCGACCCTGGCCGAACTGGCCCGCAGGCAGGGTATCGAGTTGGACCGGCTTCTCAACAGTAGGCCAGCCACGGCGGTGTTCTGGTCGCTGGTGGCGGAGTTGGATCGCGTGGGCGGCGGCTATATCCTCACGCCGTCGCCGAGGCACCTCGATGGCCTCGGTTCATCGAGATCAGCTCTTCTGCACCGAATCTCGCAGACGCATCCCGCGATCACCGTTGTCTATACCGACCCCGCGCCCGACCAACCCGACGAGCGACCCTCCGAGCATCTGGACGAGGCGCGGTCGGGTGTGGTGTGCCAGTTCCGTGTGGCTGCGCTGGGGTGTGCGGTAGAAGTCGCCGCTCTGAACGCCCATATCGGTCTGACGAGGGCCGGGCTGGGCGACATGGTCGATCAAGTCGACGCGTTGCTGCGCGAAATCATCGGCAGCGCAGTCGCATTCGATTCCGAGACGGCACCGGAGGTGGCCAACCAGCTGACGGTCGAGGTGATGCGTGATCCCGAGACGCTCAGGGTGCTGGCCCATGAGACCCGCGACCATGCGGACGAACCGGTCAGCGCCACCGTTGCCCGGCTGTGTGATCTGCCGCCTGGGGGCCGCGTCACTCGAACACGATCAGCGACCGGGGGCACCCTGACCTGCTGCGAGCTACCACTGCGGCTCCACGACCAGCTCGATGAGTTCCGTCGAGCCGAATCACCCCCGCATGGAAGCCCGACCCCAGCTCTCGGCGCACGCGCGGCCTTCTCCGATCGCGGCGATGGGGACTGGGCATGACCGGGCGAGCGCGGGGTGAGGTCAGATCAATGAAACCTCCCCGGTGTGTCCGCCACATCCGTATCGAATCCGGTGCGCTCACCCTGGATTTCCAGGGCAGCGCCGAGCACATCGGTTGCGTCGCGGTCGAACTCGCCGCCACCACCATCGACGATCTCATCGTCACCGTCGATGACAACGTCGGCCCCGATCTTCCCGCCCTGCCGTGCGCCGCGCTGTGGGCATAAGCAATCCACCGGTCGGCCTCGCCGAGCCGCCCACCGTCGCCACCACAACCACCAAGTCACGCCGTACACGCGGCCCGACTGAGAAAGCAATCAATGGAGGCAAGAAAACGATGACCGCAATCACTGCCGGGATCGACGACACCGACACCGCGATCGAACAACGCCGAGCCGTGTATCGAACAGAGTTCGGGTTCAATACATTCCGCGATGACCATGGAACTATCTGCATGATCGCGAGCCGGATCTCGGCGATCGTGACAACCAAACGCCTCGGCCAGCAGATCACCGCGTTACTCGCCTCGCAGCCCACCCCGGTGTTCTCCGTCGGTACCCGCCTGTGGGTGTTTCTGACCGATGGCCCGACACCTACCGACAACACCACCCAGTTATCGAACGATCTGTTCCGCTACGGTGCCAGCCCGCTGTATCCCGGCGCGGTCGTCGCGCTCCCGACACCCGGCAGCGACAAGCGGTGCTGGCTGTATCCGCCCGCAGGTGAGCACCGGCCCTGTTTCGCCGCCGTGGTCGGTGTTGTGGAAACCGCAGCGACCGCAGCCGCCGCCGCTGTTGTCGCGGAAATGCCAGCAGTGCAAGCGGGTTCGCGATGACGACCGCTCCGACACCGCCGCGCCGGTTACTGGACAACCAGCTCGACACCGCGTGGCTGGACTGGATGAGCGACAAGCACGCGCGATTGAAGACGTTCTTCTCCCACGACGTGCCCGCTATGCCAACCGACCGCCACTCCGCGGCGGGACTGCGTACCGCCGAGCACGCGCTACTGACGCGCTTCCCCTCCTTAGCTGAGGAGGCCCCTGACGATGACACTCTGATGGGTTTCGGCTGCTACCTCGGTGAGGTCTTCGTGGAAAGCCTCGACGGGTACTGGATCAACGAACCGTTCCCGAATCCCGCCCTACCCAGGGCGACGGTGCGTTTCGAGTACGCCGACGTCCGGCTCTGCGTTCACGAACCCGTGGTGCTGGCCCTGCACCACCGCAGCGGCACCCACTGGCAGCACATACATGCGGCGCAGTCGGCCCAGTGCGCGGCATGGCGGAAATCCGGGCGCAGCACCCGCTGATGAACACCGACCACTTTGGAGAGCCTCGATTGACGACCCTCGACGATGACCGTATTGCCTTGGTCTGCGCTGCGCCGCTACCGACACTGGGTGAGCTGGTCGCAGCGATGAGCGGCGACGTGCCGGACGATCACCCCGCCGTGCAGATTCTGCGGGCCGGGTTTCTGCTGGCCACCATCGACGACTGGGTACTACCGGATCGCGTCGTCACCGATCAGGGCGATCTCGGATCGCAAGTGCTGTGGCATGTCGGTGTTTTCGACATATGCGATCTGGTGCGCGCGCATCTGATCGACCGCATCAACCGCGCCGCCGCCCGGGGTGATATCGGCCCGGCCATCGACAAACTCGCTCGCGCCTGGTGGGAGTACCGCCGCACCACCGGCTACCGCGAATCCTCCCTGGACATCCTCCTGCACCAGAAGGCGACCACCGCGCTCACCCAAGCCCGTGCGCACTACACCCGACTGCACCGCACTGCACAAGCAACGATTGGCCTGAGCCAAAGGCGGCATCTCGATGGCGCGCAATAACGCCACCTGCGCGGCGACGGCGTGGTGGTTACCGCCACCGAGCAGGATGGCGGGGTCGTCCCTGGCACGGTCAGCGTGCTCGACGCCTGGATCAGCGACGCCAACGCCTGGCCCGATTCTTTGCCGAGGACATGCCAGCTCTGGGGCTGGCCGATTCATGGTCGACCGCTGGGCTCGGCCTCACAGCATAGGCGCGCGCCTACGCGGTTGGTTTGCGGAGAAGTGCATGAAAGTATTTGTTCCGCAAGGGTTATCAGATCATCGGTGGCGGTGTCCGCGCCGCGCACCTGTCGAGGGAATAGGAAACGGTTGTTGTTGATCGGCGGATCAGTCATGGGCGTCATCGTCGTGCTGGTGTTGCTTGGTATCGCTGCCGCGGCTTTGGATCCACGTGGCCGTGCAGAGCGACGCGACCGAGTCGATTCCCAGGTGCACGAGCATGTTCGGCGGCAGTCTCAGTGGCCGAGAACTTATTATCTACACCGTCGATGACCCTGGTCTGTCCGGCTTCGGTTGTGCTGCTGGCAGATTTGACCGTCTGCAACGATGCCCCGCGCGTGCCTGGTACTCGGTGGACGCGAGGGTCGACCGCGGCCGGTCAGGACGGCATCGGTCCGCTGTAGGGCTGTCGGTAGCTCATGCAGAATCGGACGTCGGGGGAGCCTGGGACGTAGCCGAGTTGGACGCTTTCGGAGTACGGCTTGCCGGTGGTGGGGTCGCGGAGGTGGACGAGGTCGTCGGGGTGGCGGCCGTAGGCGACCGCGATGCTGCTGTTCCAGAGCGAGCTGAACGTGGCCGAGCCGCACAGGTTCTGGAAGAGGGCAAGGGCGTGCGGGGTGTCGCGGTGGCGTCCGAGCGCACCGCGCAGTGTCGCGACCAGGTAGGCGGCAACGCCATCGCGGTCCACGACGATGTGTTCGGAGGCGGGCGTGGTGGTGCCGGGGTGGAAGAACCACAATGCGATGTTGTCGCTGAATTGTTCGATGCTGGGCAGGCCCGCAGTCAACCGATCGTTGGCCAGGACCAGGTTCCACAGCGGATCGATGTAGGCGCATGCGATTCCCCGGTCGCCGAGGCGGGCCAGTTTTACCCGGCGCTCGGGGGTGGCGGTGCGGGTGCGTAATTCCTCGATCGAAGGCAGAGGGACCGGGGGGCGGGCCAGGTCGCGGGTGTAGCGTTCCTGAGCGCGATCGAGGTCGTAGGCGGTGACGATCCTGTCCAGTACCGCTGGTGAGGGCGCGGCCTGGTTGTGTTCGATCTTTTTGAGCATGTCCGCGCCGATGTGGAGGTTGGCGGCGGCGCGCGGGCGGGCGAGCTTGTGTCGGTCGCGAATCTGGCGTGCCCAGCAGCCGAGGTCGGGCATTCCCGAACAGTGCGCACTGGAGCGGTTGCGTCGGCGTCGTGGGTGGTGTGCTGGGTCCGTCGTCGGTGTCATTTCTGCCCCTCCTGCTACGGTCTTCCGTACTTCCTTCCACGTGGGGTACGTTGAAGGGTTAACTCCCCGAGTTGATTCGTTCTTACCAGACGGAGATCGTCCCGACAAATATTATTTCTGCGAGCTGGCCGATAAATAGCCACAGGTTTCGGTGTGGCATACGTGGCGTATTTGCTGTACCCGTGCATCAAGGTCAAGCGTTCGGAAAGTTTTCTACTGACAAAACCGTTACCCTTTTCGCGCATCGGCGCTGGCCACCATGTCGAGCCGAGGAGGTAATGGTTGTGGTAGCACAATTCTTCCCTCTCGAAAGGGTAGCGCGGCAGCGATTTTCGGAGGTGTGATGGTGAGGCAACTACACCTCCTCCGGTAAAGGAAAATCGTGGACATATACAATATTCTGTCGCTGCTCAACGCGGGCGCATCGCTGGTCTCGAATGTGCTGGCGGTTGCCTCGCAGGCATTGAGCATGGTCCTTGTGTTCGTCTGATCGGCCGTGCCGTTGCCTCTGATATAGGGAATACGGTGACGAGTCTCCCGGCTGTGGTCGAGCAGTCGGGAGACGCCAGCCTTTCTCACACGTTTTCGCGCGCATTTCCGGATCGTGTTGTTTTCTTCCTCTTTCGTGTAAAGGGTTATTTCGTCATGTACGAAAACGGGAACACATCCCTCACCGCCGTCGCGCTCCCGGAACACGGTTGCGGCCCAGAGACCACCTTCCCCCACATCGCGGGCGGGGGCGACTGCTGTGGGGTGGCCGCATGTTGGCTGTTGGTGCGGTGCGGTGATGATGCTGACCGAGTTGGAGGCCACCGCTGTGACGGTCAGCCTTGTCGTCGACGAAGGCGGGGGCATCACCCCGGTCCAGCCCGGAACGCCGCACCTGCACCGCCACCACCGGCTGTGCCCGCCGCCCGAGCCTCGCGCGGTGTATCCGCAACAGCCTCCTGAAGTCCGCAACATCACGGCGCGGCGCTCGCAACCCTCACCCGCTCCTGCCTGTGATGTGAACACCTGAGGAGCGACCCTCGCAGAAGCGCTTTCGCCTCTGCGAGGGCCGCGATAACACGCGCCCGCCCCCCGCGCATTTCACCACTCTTTCTCATTTATCGCCCCGACCGATGAAGGGTCTATTCGGCATGTCCAAAACACGGAAATCCCCCCGTTCACTTCTGGTCCAGAACTGTGTAATCGGCGATGCGCGCCGAAACCGTGTGCACACCAGTTTGTCTCGCGGCGGTAGGTCGGTTGTCGCTGGCGCGGTGCCTATCGTGATGTTGCTGTCGGCGGCGACCTCGAGCGCAACCGGTGCGCCTGCGGCGATCACCGATCAGCCCGGTGTCACCAGCCCCGCCCAGCCTGGCACTTCCACCCCACCTGCGCCGGAACCCGTACCGCCCCCGGTGTACTACGCGCAGCCCCCCGAGATCCGCAACGGGTCCGGGACCCGCCCGGCACCGTCGGTGGACCTACCTGTGGAGCCGATCGCGATCGCGGATCTGCATTTGCCCGAACCGGTGGAACCGGTAGCGCCGATCGAGCCGCCGGAGAACACGATTCGCGTCGGGCAGTGGGAAGCACCCCGCCCGGACTGGCTTCCCCCGGAGTGCGCGGACGCCATTAACGACGCTGCGGCAGGTGCTGAGGCGCAGGTCGCGACCGCGCTGGATTCGGTCGGTATCCCCGCCGGACGCTCCGATCGTGTCACCGGGGCCACCTTGGGTGGGGCCGCGGCCGGTGGTATCGGAGGCGCGGTTGTTGCCGGAGCACCGGTCGCGGCTCTCGGCGCTGTTGTCGGCGGTCTCGTTGGCGGCACGGTCGGCGGAATCGCCGGTGCACTGGTCGGCACAGTCATACCGGTCCCGGTCCTCGGAACGATCACCTCCGGTGTGGCCGGAACCGCGTTAGGGGCGGCGGTAGGCGCGGTCGTGGGTGCGGTCGTGGCCGGGGTTCCCGCCGCTGTTGTCGGTGCGGTCGCCGGTGGCACGGTGGGTGCGGGGTTCGGTGCCGGTGTGGGGGTGGGGCAGCCATGATCCCCACGACGAAGAGCCATGCGCGCATCGTCGCGGGGATCGCGATGGCGACCGCACTCGGCGCAGCTGGGGCGATGAGCGCGACGACTCCGAGCGCGGTAGCGGTGCCTGTCAATGGGTGCCCGGCACTGTATGTGCTGGGAGTGCAGGGCACCGGGCAGTCCTCACCTGTGGCGGACCCGCTGGTCGATACCGGCATGCTCGGTGCCCTGCTCGGCCCGGTGGTGGCGGCTGTCCCGGATCTGGTGCAGCGCAGCTACATTGCCTATCCCGCCGGGTTCGGAGGAGCGGTGGGCACCGGCGGCGGCCCCGACGCCTACGCGGACTCTGTCCGCGACGGCGTGGCCGCACTCGAGGCTACCGCGCAGCGGATCGCCGCCGATTGCCCGGACACCGCTTTGGCTGTGGTCGGGTATTCCCAAGGCGCGCAGGTGGTGTCGGAGTTCGCGCGAGCTGTCGGTGCGGGCGAGGGGCCGGTGAGACCCGAGCGGGTCGCGGGTATCGCGCTCTATTCCGATCCTGATCGCGCCCCCGGATCACCTGTGATCCCGGGCCGCCCTGGACAACTCACCCCCGACCCGGCCCCTGGCACAGCGGGGGCGGCGGTGTCGACGGTGGCGATCACCACCGCGCCCGCGTCCGGCAGCGGGATCGCTGCTGGCGACGGCGTCGATTACGGCGCGTTGACCGGTCGGGTCGCCTCGATCTGTGTCGAGGGCGACTTGAGTTGCGCGGCACCCGATCACGCCGCCCTGTTGCGGATGGCCGCCGAGATCGCCGCCCAGGCCGACCTGCGTGATCCCCTAGCAGCGCTCGGCTCAATCCAGGCCCTGCTCTCGGATGTGCTCGGTGATGCCTGGATCACGGTGGTGAACCGCGACTTCCGCCTCGGTCCCGGCGTAGTCGACTATGTGCCCGCGGCGAGTCTCGCGCAGCGGCTCACGGCCGCTGCCGATCCCCGCACTTCACCTTCGTCCCCGGAGGAGACGGCCGCGGCGACGGCCCGGTGGGCGCAGATCGTCGGGGTTGTGGCCTCGGATCCGGTCGGGCAGTTGCCGAAACTGGCCGCCCAGCTCTCTGGTGCGTGGGGGCAGTTGGTCGCCGACAACGCCGATCTGATGAATCCGACTGTGTGGCTTCGATACTCCGATCTGGTCGGCCGCCACACCGGTTACGCCGCCACCGGACAACTCGCCAGCGGGATCGCGTGGATGACCGCACTGGCCCGCGACCTCGCCGGGAGGCAGCCATGACCGCTGATTTCTACGACATCCCGACCCTCGACGGCCACCGTGCCGGGGACCTGGTGCGGACGCGGCCGGTGTTCGTGCCGCAACTGACCTGGGCGGCGGGAGCGTGGCAGATCATCTACGTCTCCACCAATGCTCGCTCCGAACTCATCCCCGCTTCGGGGATCGTGCTGATTCCTGAGTCGGTCGCCGCCCCCGGTGCCACCGCGATCTTGTTGTACTGCCCGGAGTTTCGCGGACTCGGCGGGGTGTGCGCGCCCTCGAAGCTGCTTGCGATCGGCGCCGAACCCGACACCACGGGGATCGAGGCAGCCTTGCGGCGGGGGTGGGTGGTAGCGATACCCGACGGCGAGGGTCTCGGCCTCACTGGTGCCGGGCCGTATACCTTTCTCGCTGCTCGTGCCGGGGGCCGGGTCGTGCTTGATCTCGCGCGTGCGGTCTATCGAGGCGCGAATCTGGATGTCCCGGTCGCGCCGGTTCTGGCGTGGGGACATACCGACGGCGGGCGAGTGGTCGCCGCCGCCGGTGAACTGCACCCCTGGTACGCACCCGAGCTGGATCTACGCGGCATCTGCGCCGGAGCCGTGGCTTCCGACCTCGCGGCGCTGGCACCCGCGTTCAGCCAGGGTGCGGGCGCGGCAGTGGGGCTGGCCGCGTTGATCGGACTCTCGCGAGCCTACGAGCACATCCCGCTGCGCCACATCCTGAACGAGGACGGAGAACAGGCCGTCGCCGAGGCGCAACACCTCACCGGCACCGAACTGCTGCAACGGTTCCCGCAACCCTTGGCGCACTGGTGCCGACGCCCCGACCCCTGGAATGACCCGTGGTGGCGGCGTGTACTGGCGTTGGAAACCCTTGCCCACACCAAGCCGGTAATGCCGCTGCACCTGTATCACGGCAGTGCCGACGCGATCGTTCCGGTGCAGGCCGGACGTCGCGCACTCATCGCCTACCGGCAACGCGGAACTGAGGTCAGCTGGCGCGAATACGATGCCAGCCACCGCGACACCGCGAGTGCGGCGACCGGCGATGTCCTCGCCAGGCTGGGCGAGGACATCACTCGCCGGCCGCCGAATACCGGGCGCGTGCCGCCGGACTCCGAGCACGCGGCCCACTCCTAGACCCCTCCGGGGAACCCTGCCCGCACCCCGAACGACTCCCCCTCCACAGGGTGCGGGCAGGCCACCGAGTTACCCAATCCGAGAACAACTCCCGATGAGGCGAGGTGAATGAATTCCCGCAAGAAGCCCAAGCCCAGTGAGGCCGACCCGTGGGCCTGGCTCAAACAGCCGCGAATGGGACCGGCTCTACACCTAGTGTCCGACCCCGACCCCGACCCCGACCTCGACCCCGATCTCGATTCCGAGACCGGGGTCGAGGCGAGTCCGCAACCATCCCCGCAGCAGGGCCGCTGGCTGGTGGCGTTGCCGCAGACTCGGGACACGGCAGACACAGCGGTAGCACGGCCACTGTGGAACACTGGCGGGTATCGGGTGCCGGGCCGTGTGTGGGCCACGCTGGCGGCCACAGTGGCCGTCGTGATCGGTGTGGTGGCCATGTGGGGCAACGACTCTCGTAACCCTACTGATCCGGTGCGCGCCACGACGGTATCGGCGAGCGCCACGTCGGCGGCGGAGGGGGCGTGTACCGGGTTGTCGGGCACCGTGGTCACCGACCGCCCCGCAGACACCACCGCCACCGTCGCGGGAGTGATCGCCTCCTTCGAGGCCGCGTACTACGCCCAGCGCAGCGCTGAGGCGGCGATGCGGCTGCTGGCACCGGAGTCCGGGATCACCCACGACGGCCTCGCCGCCGGGATCGACTCGATTCCGGCGGGCAGCACCCATTGTGTTGCGGTGACTCCGATCTCGGAGACGACCGCGAACGTGCATGTGGTCGAACTGCATCCGGACCGGCAACGGGTCGACTATCTCCAGGTGATCAACACCCGCCCCGGTGAGGGTGGTGGCCTGCTGATCAGCAACGTCCAGGGGCAAGGATGACCACAACCGGCGCAAAGACCCCCATCAATCGAACCCGCCTGCCCGGTTCCGTCGCGGCGGGCACCGGCGTGGAGTCGTGATGGCTGCGAGCGCCACACCAGCGGGCTCGCAGGCACCGCTGTTGATCACGGTCACGGGCCTGGGCCCGCGCGCCGGGACCACCACCACGACCGTGGCTCTGGCCCAAGCCTGGCCAGGCCCCGAGCCCTCGCTGGTGGTGGAGGCCGACCCCGCAGGCGGGCAACTGGCCGAATTGGTCGGCGGTGACCCATATTTGGGGCTGGCGAGCCTGGCACGCGTCACGGACCCGGACTCACCGATCGAGGCGGCGCGGGTGGTCGAGCACGTGCAATTCCTGCCCGGTGGTGTGGCGTTGCTGGCCGCGCCACCCGGGCGTGATGCGGCTCGCGCGGGGCTGACCGACTCGCTGCTAGCTGGTGCGGGCTGGCGATCGCTGAAGGCTACGGTGTTCGCCGATTGCGGTGTCGGCGAGCCGGATTCGGTCCTGTCCCCGGCCTTGGCCGCTGCTGATGCCTGCCTGGTCGTCGTACGCGCCGATCACATCGACCCCGAACGCGCCGGCCGCCGCATCCTGGCGCTCACCGAGAGGTGCCGTCGCCGTGGAGTGCTGCTCATCGGTGATAGCCCAAGCGGTGACTTCGCCTCGGCCCTCGCGCTGCCGATACTGGGAGCCCTGCCCACCGCGCGAGCCTCTGCCCAGGCGCTGCTGTATGGGACCCGGCCCCCACGCCACGGTCGGCGCCTGCTGCCCGCGGCACGCACTATCGCGGCGGCCGTGCGCGAGCAGCTGCGCCCGCCGCGACCGGCCCCCAGCGCCGCGGGTCGGCGGACTCGCCCGCCGATCCGCCAGGCCGCCGCGGCGGCCCGCCGCCCCCCGGCTGCGCCGCCGACGGTGTACCGGCTCGACCCCGCCACCACATCCACACCTGTACGCCCGCGACCGGCCCCGGAGACGGCTGCGGCCCACACCCAGCCGGAGCCCGCTCCCGCGCGCGTACCGGCACCCCACCACGCCGCACCTCACCACACCACACCCGGCCCCATCGCACCCAGCGCCACCCAGGAGCAGACCAACCCGCACGACAACGACCGGCCCGCCGATTCCTTTGCCCCGCAAGGCCACCACGAGCCTTCGAGCACACCATCGGCGAGCCCCAGCTCACCGCAGCGCAGGAGCGAGCATGTGCTGGCGATCAAGGTCTTCGGGCCGACCCGGATCCTGTGGCAGGGGTCCGGGGGCGGTGAGGACGTGGAGATCACCGCCCGGTTGCAGCCACGCAGCCGGGAAGTCCTCACCGTGCTCGCCCTGCATCCAGAGGGACTGAGCCGGTCCAAGCTGACCTATGTGCTCTGGGGTGAGCATCCCCCCGACCGGCCCGGCGGCGCGCTCACCAACACCTTGAGCCGTCTGCGCACCGCCATCGCCACCGCCACCAACGGCCAGGTCACCGCACTGCTCACCGACGACCGGCTGCACTACCGCCTATCCGAGGTCGGGATCACCGTCGACTATTGGGAATTCACCGCGGCCGTGGCCGCGCGCCGCCGCGCCAGCGGTGATGCCGACCAGGCCGCCGCGTGCCGCCGGATCGCTGCTCTGGCGACCACCGTCCTGGCCACCGACCTCACCGACGCCTGGGTGGAACCGCTCCGCGAAGCCGCGCGCCGCGACGGACTCAACGCGCTGAGCTGGCTGGCCCGCAACACCGACCTCGACCCTCGCGCCACCCTGGGCCTGCTCGAGACAGCCATCGAGAAAGACCCCTACAACGAAATCCTCTGGCACGACATCCTGCGCCTGCACGCCCGCCTCGGCGAACACGACGCCCTCACCCGCACCTACTCACTGCTCACCCATAAACTCGCCGAGATCGGCGAATCCCCGAGCCACGAAACACACCAACTCCTCGAACACCTCCGCCGCACCACAAAATAGAATCCGTCAACACCGACCACCCGCGGCCGGAGATGAGAGAAACCGCGACAGTCCATCCCGAAATACCGGGAACCGTAAGTTTCTCGTCGTATATCATCGGTGCCGGACGGAATTGTTTATATAATGACCGGGGCGCAGTTCCATCCTCGGTTAATCGTCCGAACCGGGGCGGGTATGCATTCGATTCTCGATATTCAGACTTATTCGAGCAACGCCGTGGATCAATTCTTGGAATGGGACACCGCTTCGCGATCGTGGCGTGGTCAATTGGTGGGGCATTCCGTGGGGTCTTCCGTGGGGCATTCCGTGGGGCGGTCAAAACGCCCCACCCGGACGCGGCAAAATCCCTGCTCAGACTGCATATCCCCGGCTGGGTGTCATCCAGGATTGTCTATATACAAAGCTATATAGACATGCTTCACCGGCTCTCGTCGTGATCTCCTGGCATCCGTGCTGCATTTGTTCCTTCCCTTGCGGGTATCTCCAGGTCCTGCTTTATCTCGTTCTTATCTGTCATTCTTTTCTTTATCTTTTTTTGTTTGTCAGCGGTGTCGTCGTCTCGGTCGGGTGTGGCTGTGCGCATTTCATTCCTGTCTTGCGTTGTCGAATATGGGGGGGCTCGCGGAAGAAAATTCCGGAAATTGCCGCGTTTTCAGGTTGTGGACTCGCTGTGGGCCGAGCTAGCGTCGTGACATGCCCCGGAATTCGCCGGGGAATTCACGAAATCCCATTGGTGGCCTCGCCACACGTATGCCACGATCCGCGTGATGTGTGCGTGAATTGGGTTCGACTTTCAGGAGATGAAATGACATCACCCGCTGCGCCGGTACCCGCTTCCGGTGCCCGTTTGGGTAATGGTGAATTGCGGCGCATGGTCGCCGGTGTCCTGGCAGACAATCCGGGGCGCGAGCATTCCCCCCGCGAGATCGCGAAAACCCTGTCGCGTTCCTCCGGTGCTGTCGGTAACGCGCTCGAGGCACTGACCGCCGCCGGTCACGCCGACCGCACCGCCACCTCGCCACGCCGCTACCGCGCCAACTCCCACACCGCCGGAACCGCTACCGCCCCCGCCACGCCCACTGCTCCCGCTACCCCGGCCCCGGCCGCCCCTGCCGCGACCGCCCCACGTAGGCGGCCCCGGACTGCCAAACCGACGAGCGGGCCGGTGAAGCGTCCGAACGGGCAGATGTATCACCCGCGCAAACTCGCCGGTAGCGCTGATGTGAATGTGCTGCAAACGATGCGCGAGGCCGAGGTTCCGGTCCTGCTGTACGGGCCACCCGGAACCGGGAAGACGTCGCTGATCGAGGCTGCGTTCGGCGACCTGCTGACCGTGCAGGGCGATGGCGACACCACCGTGGCCGATTTCGTGGGCGAATACACCCAGGCCCCGGACGGCACCTTCGTGTTTGTGCACGGCCCCCTGGTGAGGGCGATGCGTGAGGGCAGGGTGCTGTTCGTCGACGATGCCACCCTGATCCCGCCAACGGTGCTCTCGTGTGTGTACCCGGCGATGGACGGCCGCCGCGAGATCGTGATCAAAGCCAACGGTGGCGAGGTCATCACAGCCGAGCCCGGGTTCTACATCTGCGCGGGCCACAACCCCGGCGTGCACGGTGCGATCCTCTCCGATGCCCTCGCCAGCCGGTTCGCGTTCCAGGTGCAGGTGTCCAGCGATTACGACCTCGCCACCAGCCTCGGGGTGAATCCGAAAGCGGTTCAGGTGGCCCGGAATCTGTCCACCCGCCAAACCAAAGGCGAGATCGGGTGGGCACCGCAACTGCGGGAACTGTTGGCCTTCCAGAAGATCGCCACCGCCACCACCGCACTGACCGCCGCCGCCAACCTCATCGGCACCGCGCCCGAGGAAGACCGCGCCATCGTCGCCGAGGTCGTCAAAACCGTGTTCGGTGCCACCCTCGAGCCCTTGTCCCTGGGCACCCGCCTGTGAAACCCACACCCCCGCACCACTATCGGAGATAGGACACCCCTGCCATGACCACCGCCCCACACGTGATCACCGCTCCCACCACCCCGACCGCCGCGCCACCCGCCCGCACCGGATGGGAAACCCTGTCCGATGCCATGACCGCCGAAACCCCCGCAATCGCCGACCGCGACGACCTCACCGTGGTTATCGCCCCCGGCGCGGCCGACGGGAACCTCGCGATGTTCGTGCCCGACCGTGCCGCCATCGCGATCGAGGGCGCGAACCTGGGCATCGACCCTGCCACCGCCCGCCCGTGGCGGCCCGCCGACCGCAACCGCTACGCCCCCACCTGGGGCGCGCTCACCCACGAATGCGCCCACGCCACCCACACCCGCTGGAGCCGACCCGAGACGGCCGACCCTGAGATCGTCGGTGCGGCACTGCTTTTGGAGGAATCCCGTATCGAGGCCGCGCAGGTGCGCCGTCGCCCGAGCGACCGGCACTGGCTGCGCGCGAGCACCCGCGAGCTGGTCTTCGCCGACACCGGCGGTGAGCTGGCCACTGCCACCCTCGCGCCCACCCGCTATGCCGCCGCCCACGCCGCCGCGCTCATGCTGGCCCGCATCGATGCAGGCGTACTCGACACCACCGAATGCGCACCCGCCGCCACCGCCATCGAGACCGTCCTCGGCCGCGACACGCTACGGCAGTTGCGGACGCTGTGGCGCATCGCGCACCGGCTCTCGGACACCAACACCACCGGCATGCTCGAGCTCGGGCGGCGCTGGGCCGAGATTGTCGGCCCCGAACCCCACACCACCCCGCAACCAGGCTCCCCGCTGGGTGAAGCTGTCACCGGCGCGCTCGGCAATATCGCGAAAAACGTTGCCGCGCATCGGCTCCCGCCTGATCCTGCCGACGTAGCCGATCGGGCCGCGCGGGAGGAGGCCCGCCACACTGACCGCGCCGACACGACAGCGGCGGACGTGTTCGGCAAACGGCCCCGCACCGGCCGGGGAACCGGGCGCACCACACGTGTGCCTCGCGACACCGAACGCTCAGCCGCGCGGGTGCTGGCGCGCGCCCTGAATACCGCCAGCCAGCGTGAGCGTGCGGTCACCAAGGCCGCCTCGGCGCTGCCTCCGGGCCGGTTGCGGATGCGTGGCGTGCTGGCGCGGGAAGCCCAACGCGCGGCCGGGGCGGTCCCGACCGCGCAACCGTTCACCCGCACCACCGCCAAACCCGTTCCCGTGCCACCCCTGCGGATCGGGATCGCGTGTGACGTGTCCGGGTCGATGGACGACTACACCGCCGATGTGGCCTCGGCCGCCTGGATCATCGCCACCGCCGCGAAACTCGCCGTCATGCCCGCCGAAACAGCCACCCTGACCTTCGGTAAGGAGGTGCTGCCGGTCACCTACCCGGGCACCGCCCCGGCGAAGGTGACCGACTTCGCCGCTGAGGACCTGTACGAGGCGATCGATACCGCCATCGATGCCCTCGACGGTGCGCTCGGACTGTCCCGGCCGGAGAACACCCGCCTTCTGGTGATCATCTCCGACGGCTGCTTTCGTGACGAGCCCCGCGCCGCTGCGCAGAAGCGACTGGATCGGTTGCGCTCCAGCGGGTGCGCGGTGCTGTGGCTGGCACCGGACGAGGCATGGTCCAAACCGTTGAGCGGCGCGACGGTGTACGAACTCACCAACCCCGCCGACACCGCCGCCGCCATCGCCCGCGCCGCCGTGGCAGCCGTACGCACCGCATAACCCCGCGAACGTGGCGCGGGACGCCGAACCCCGCGCCACGGCAGCGGTCCCGGCCGTTTCAGGTCCCCGCTGAATCTCGGGTCCCCGCAATCATTTTCGACAACCCGCGCAAACCTGGAAGGAACCCCGCGATGACCGACGACGAGACGACACCCGCCCCCGCAACCACCGTCACCGCCCACGGTGCCGACTGCCCGATCCGGGTGGGTGATGAGGTCACACCCGCTGATCGGCCCGACCTCCGGGGCACGGTCACCGATGTGTACCTCTACCGCGGTGCCTTCCGGTGCTGCGTGCGAACACCGGAAGGTGCGCGTGTTCTGACTCGTCCGTGGCATCTGCTGCCCGCCGACGGCCCGAGCGAGCAATGGCACCAGCAGATGCGCGAGCTACTCGCAGCCCAACGCGCCCACGCGGCCGACCTCCTCGAGCGGCGGCATCACCAACTGGCCGACCGGGCCGAGGCACTCGCCCAGCGGCTCGCGGCCCTGGCCACCACCCTGCGCCACGGGCACCTGCCCGACATCGGCGAGGACCCGGCCGAATTCGACGCCCGCGGACTCGACGACGACCTTGACGAACTGCGCGACCTGCACACCGACTTCACCACCGCCGACCTGATAACCGGCGTGGACTGACCACGACCGCTTCACCTCTACCCCGCCACTGCGCTGCGCGCAGTGGCGGCCTCATCTCGACGAGCCCTCGATCGCCCATTGCCTCACTAGGAAATGCGGAAGAGTCGAATTCCTCTCGCAGTATTCGAATTCCGGCAACGGAAGAGAGGAATTCGGGCGTGGATCATTGTTTTCACGTTCCGCTTGACATCGGCACCAGTATCGAGCGTCCATAGTGATGGGAACGACGCCGAACCCCGGGGATTTCCCCGATACGGCGTGGTTTCCGTCCCGGCCGGGACATGACCGAAACATCCACCGAAATCCCCTAATTCATGGAGGGACCCGTCATGTCCGCACGAAGGAAAAACAAAAACACCACCACCCGCCCGGCACCGGACACCACCGCAGCCGCCCCGGGCGGGGAACCGGATGCGGGTGTGCCCGTGCTGCGCACCGACACCGAGAAAGCGTTGTGGGTGGCGTTGGGCAACTATCCCGGATTCACCGCCGACGAGTTGGCGGGTGCGGCCGGGATCGGCGGTTCCACCACGCGCCGCATCCTGTCGGGCTGGGAAGCGGCCGGGACCGCCCGCGCCCACCGCGACCCCGACTCTCCCCGCTCGGCCAAAACCTGGACCACCGCCGAACAGGCCACCGCACCCGCCGAACCCGCCGAACCCGCCAGGACGGAACCGGTTGCCGTCGAGCCGACAGAACCCGCCGCCGTTGAGGAGGCAGAACCCGTTGCCATTGAGGCGAGCGAACCCGTGATCGGTTCGGTGTCTTCGGAATCCGGCGCGACGGCACAGCCCGACACAGGCACCACACCCGCCGACCCTGGGCCGGACACGGGGCAGCCGGAACCGGCCCTAGCCGCCCCCGCAGGCGACGAACCCCCCGCCTCCGCCCCCGATGCCCCGGCCCCCGATCCCAATGCGGCAGCGGCGCAACCCGAGTCACCGGTGCGGCTGGCTCCGGGTGCGCTGCGGGGACAGGTGGAGGACTACCTGCGTGATCACCCGGAGAAGGAATTCAGCCCCCACCAGATCGGGAAAGCGATCACCCGATCGAGCGGGGCGGTGCACAACGCATTGGTCAAGCTCACCGCAACCGGTGTCGCCACACAAACATCGGCCGCGCCGAAGAAATTCCGTTTCGCCGCAACGTAACCGAGCGACACGCGTGGCATCGGGGGAGCTGAAACACCCCGATGCCACGTGTTTCGCGCACATTCCCCCACCTCCAAATCCCTCGACCGATCCACCGATGACAGGAGACTTTCAATGACGAATTCCAGCGACTCGCCCGATGGGCAGGCGCGCACCGAGTTGACCGAGTACGCCGACAGTAAGAGCACTTCCGAACTCGGATACACACTCGAATTCTTGGATCAGCTCGAAGATTTCAAACGTGTGTTCCTCCAAGAGGCGGGCGGGCTGGGGGCCAGCGAGCGATTGACTCGTGAGGTTATCCTCGACACGCTCTGCCAGCGCCACCCGGAAATCGCTGCGGCATACCAGGCGTGGAAGCAAGACGCCGCGAGCGCGGAAAAGACCGGCGAGGTCGTGGCCGCCGCCATCCGAACCTTGGGTCCGCGCTACACATACACGGACAACGGCGAGGTGGTGTGCGGCACCCTCGCCGAATACGCCCTCGCGTGGCAACGCGGGCAAGCAGTCACCGGGCCGGACGCGACACTATCGCCCGAGCTGACAACCACCGACGGTCACCGCGTCGCGGTCGAGATCGATGAGCTCGACAGCTACGACAACGGCATCACCAGCGGAGTCGTATACCGGTTCACCGCAGGCGATAACGTGATCGAGCACCACATCCCGGACACCCCGACCGCAACCCCCGATGCCGTCGGTGCCGCAGACGCGGGAAAAAACGAACACGACGGCCAAGTGTTGATCGCTCACCTGGACGAGTCGTTCACCTACTTCGACACCGGAGAACGAGTGCAGGCCACCCGCGATGTCCGCCTGCGGATCGTGGCACCCGCTGTGTGTGGCCATGACAACGGCACGATCTGCGCGACGTGCGCACCGTCATGGCAGCTCGACCACGACTTCGACGACCCGTTCCCGTTCCCGCGCACCCGCAAGGTAACCATCCGCGAACTGCTCGACACCGGAGCACTCAAGCCCGGCCAGACCCTGACAATGCCCGATTCCAGCCTCTCGGCTGTCATCACCGCCGAAGGACTGATGCTGCCCGACGGCCGTGTCTTCGACAACCCCTCGGCCGCCGCCAACGCGATCATGAATCCATCGCCAACGCCGCCTCGAATCCCCCTGGCAGAGTTGACAACACCCGACGAACCGGCAACCGGCACACCGCCCGGTCGGTCGCCGCTCGCTCTGCCCGAGACTCCGTCGCAGAGCTGGAAGGTCGAACGGCTCAGCCACGACCCCGGCTGCCCCGACCGCGACCGAGTCGTCGTCGTGGCCATCGACGCCAGCAACGCCGAACAAGCCCAGCGGCGAACCCTCGAATGGGCCCGGCACCCCAGCAACCCGCTCAGCGCCCACATCGACCACATCACGGCCAAAGCCATCGATCACATAGGCCCGCACCGCTGGACAGTAGCCCTGGCCCCCAAAACGGATCAACGATGAATTCCACACCAGGCGAAACCGTGAACGACAGCCAGCAACTCCGGCTACAACCGCGCGGCATCGCAAAACTCTCACACAGTCACTCCGGCAACCGTTCTCGCCGCCGCCCGACCGCCGCACTGTGCGGCCCGGGACCCGTGGGCTCGCCCCTGGGTCCCGGGCACCCGGTCATCTCGTCGGAATCGTTTGTCATTTTCATGGAAAGGGCTCGACCGGTCATGATCAACGCTCCCACCCCGGCCGTCGTCGCGGCGGCGCTGCATCAGGTGTTCGCGTCATCGCGCCATGCCGTCGACAGTCTCGAGATGTGGCTGGCGGTCACCGCCGAGGCCACCCGCCAATTCACCACCCCCGCCGAACCCGGTGTACCGGCACCGTGGGTTCCGGTGTTTACCGTGTACCGCAACCAGCGCACCGACGCCGACTACCACCCTGGCATCGCCGCCGTGCGGATCACCACGGGACCGCTTGCCGGTATCACCTACACCGACCCCGCCAGCGCTGCCCGCGCGGTCACCACCACCTATCCCGACCCCGCCCCCGACGACCCGGTCGCGCTGGTGCCGACATGGCGGCTGCGCATCGACCACGCCCCGGACCCCACGCACACCCCCGCCGCGACCCGATGAACTACTAGCCCGCCCGCACCCTAAAACGGCCGGTGGGCCGAGCAGAAGCTCGGCCCCACCGGCCGTTTCCTCGTCTGCTGTCACGTTGTGCGGGGGCTATGTGTGATCAATGGCGTATTCGAGCCAGTCCAGCAGCGCGGCGGTGGCGGTTGGGTAGCCGTTGGCGTGGACCCCGGTGGCGGCGAAACGGGCCGCGTCGCTGCCCTGGCGGGCCAGATCGCCCAACGCGGTGCTGGTAGCCGGACTGGTGGTGGCGGTGTAGGTGTGGGCGAGCGAGCCGAACTGGGGTCCGGTGAACGCGGAGGCGGTGGCCGCGAGGATGTCGGTGGCGACGGGGACGACTCCTGACAGCGTGAGCAGCGCGGCGAGGGGGTCACCGGCGGCGAGTTTCTGCAGGGCGTTCCAGGCGATTTCCTGTGCTTGGCCGATGTCGGCGGCGATCCGTCCGATGTCGAGGTTCGCCAGGACCCCGACGATCTGAGCGGCCACCCCGACCCAGCCCGAGGGGTCCAACGGCGCAGCCAACATCAGCGCGCGAGCCACCAGATGCAGATCGATACCGGCGACCATGCGAACCAGGGGGTTGAAC
The DNA here is from genome assembly GCF_050955845.1 of Nocardia sp. CA-135398. NCBI lineage: Bacteria > Bacillati > Actinomycetota > Actinomycetes > Mycobacteriales > Nocardiaceae > Nocardia > Nocardia sp. CA-135398. Next base: position 2,131,615 of record NZ_CP192084.1, read on the forward strand.
TGGAGGTTCAGGTCCCCGGCAACCCGATGCAGGCCGGGGATATCGCCGGTGCCGACGAGCGCGGGTAGCTGGGCGAGGTCGTTCGCGATGGCGGGCACGTTCGCGGCGAACCCGGACAGACCACCCAGCACGGTGACGACCTGCGCGATGACCTCGGAGGGGTCCAGTTGACCGGTCGAGGCCGGGAGCGTCCCGGCCGTGACTGTGCTGGGCACCGGTGCGGCAGTTGAGCCCGGGAACGAGGTGGAGGTGGTGGGTGCCACAGTGCTGGCAGGGGGCCGGTCCGCCGCCGGTGCGGGGTCGCCTTCGGCCGGAGCCGGGATGGAGGTCACGGCACGGCCCACCGCGGCGAGGACGGGTGATGTTTGGGGTGAGGTCGAGCAGTAGAGGTCACCCTCGGCACATAAGCTGCGGACACGGTCGATGAGAACGCCGAAGCCCTGCGAGCGGGGACCGGCGATGCCCTGGCCGGACACGGGATCCCCGAGTTGGGCGGTGGTGGGGTCGCGGCGTGGGTCGGAGACGAGTCCGACCGCCACGATCCGGGAGGCGGGTATCGGGCCGCGGTTGTTGCCGATCGCCGTGGCGAGGTCACCGACGATGTCGGCGCCTTGGGAGTACCCGGCCAGCACCACCCGTGTGCCCGAGCACAATCCCGCCAAGGTGGCTGTGAGTGCTTGTGCGCCTGCGGTTTGCGAGGTGGTGTAGGGGGCGGCGTCGGCGGTGTAGGCCAGGGTTCGGACGTCGATATCGCTGCCGTAGCGGGCGGTGAGGCCCTGAGCGACCGGGGCCAGCAACCCCACCGGCCGCGCCGGGTCGGCGCTCTCGATGGTCTCCCACGTGCCCGGTACCAGCCGCGCGGTCCAGCGTGGGCAGTTCGTGGCGGTCGGGGCAGGTGTCGGGTCTGCGGCGCCGACACCGGCCCCGACGACGGTAGCGGTGGCGATAGCGGCACACAGCAGCGCACGAGCGAAGCGGCGAGTGCGGGCGGTCCGAGAGAGGCTGTGGTGGCGGGTGCGCATGGTGATGCGATCTCCTGTCCGGTTCGAATCGGGTGTCCAGGTGCCGAGATTCGCGGTCGCCGAGACGTTTTCGCAGAGCCGGGGGTAAGGTTCGGTAGTCGTGAAACAGCGAGCCCCCGTCGTCGCGCTACGGTGACGCGCGGGAATCGCTCTGTGCCGCAGGGGGAATGGCGGCGGGGCGAGTAGCGGTGTAGTAGTCGTCGCCGCGCCAGCGATAATCCGAGATTTGTACTGGCTCGTTGAATGTTGGTGCGTGCAGCATCTTTCCGGCCCCCAGGTAGAGCCCGACGTGGTGCACGTTGTTGTCGGTGGCGCCGTAGAACACGAGATCACCGGGGGCGAGCTGGTTTTCGGGGATGCGGGGGCCGGTGTGGATTTGGTCGTAGGTGGTGCGGGGCAGGGTGATTCCGGCGGCGGCGTAGGCGGCCTGGGTGAGCCCGGAGCAGTCCCAGCCACCGTTGATCTCGGGGCCGTTGCCGCCCCACACGTAGGGTTGTCCGAGCTGGCCGCAGGCGAAGGAGATCGCCTGCGCGGCAGCTGGACTCGCGGCAGTGATGGCGTGGCAGTCACCGCTTCCGGGCGGGGTGGTGGCGCGGTAGCGGGCGGCTTGGTCGAGGACTTGGTCGACGTAGGAGTCGGCGTGGTTGTAGGCGAAGATCGCCGCACGCAGATCAGCGGGTGCGCCGGAGTCGCACAGGTAGTGGGCGGCGGCGTGGATGGCGTCACTGGGGTTGTAGCGCGAGGGCGGGCTCGCCCCACCCGCTGGCAAGGGGTGTCGGGTCACCACAGCTTGGAAGGTCGGTTCGAGGAACTGCATGAGGCCCCCGGCCCCGGCCGAGTTCTGTCCGGATTGCACGCCGGGCAGGGGTGAGCGGCCGTGGTCGGTTTCGATCTTGCCGATCGCGGCGAGCACCGACCAGTCCAGGCCGGGGCAATCACTCGCGGCCTGCTGGTAGAGCACGAGCAGCTGCGGCGGGATGTCTTCTCGCGCAAGCGGGCTCGGTGCACTGCCCGCACCCGGCGACGAGGCAGGGCCGGGGGCGGGGGGCAGCTGGTCGTAGACGACGACGGTGGTGACCACGGCGGCGATCACGACAACGCAGCACACGACCGCAGCACAACTTGCGCCGAGGACCTTGACCAGCATCGCCTTCTCACCGGCCTTCGAGGGTCGGCGGACGTGGTGGCGGTGGCGCGAGCATGACCTGCCCGCCGAGGGTGACCGCGCTGTGCTCGGCGTCGATCCCGGTGCCGGGTGTGGTGCGGCGCGGCCAAACGGCGGCCAGCTCGTGCAGGCGCAGACGGCTCGTGCCGGTTGTGTCGAGGGGCAGCCACACCCGGTCGGCGGGGCTCGGATCGGTGATGGGGGCGAGGAGTTCGGCGGCGGCGGTGGCGACCGGCACCGCGTCGGGGTCGGGTAGCCGCTCCCAGCTCTGGCGCACGGCGTGGCGGGTGTTGGTCTCCCTGATCGTGGTCGGTACCCAGAACAGGACGGGGGTGATCGCGCCGGTGGTGCGGGCCAGCTCGCTGTAGCCGTGGAGCTTGGCGGCGACGCGGGGCAGGGCGGTGGTGGCGAGGTCGTATTCGAGGAAGAAATCGAGCGTGGTGCCGGTGTGGGTGTAGCGGCCGAAGGCGTCGGGGCGGGTGAGGTCGCCCCACAGCCGCTGACACCGGGTCTGCGACCACCACGCCACCACCCGCCCGCGATCGCCGCGATCGCCGTCGTGGCCGGTGGTGAGGGCGGTGAACCATTCGTTGACGCCGAGGGTGTGGGTCAGGTGCAGGCTGTGGGCGATGGCGAGGGTTTGTTGGTGGTTGTATCCGAGTTCGCGCACGCTGGTCCCGGCTTCGGCGGCGAGGACGGTGGCTCCGGCGGGTGCGAGTGTCCAGTGGGAGGGGGCGCTGCCTCGGGTGCGCAGAGGCCGGAACCGGTCCAGGACTCGGTAGTCGTGGAGTATCGCCAGGCGGCGGCGGGCGATCTTGGGAGTCGGGAAGGCCAGGTCGGCGAGTTGATTGGTGGTCAGGACGCGGTGCTCGTGCAGCATCCGCAGGATCCAGTGGTCACGGCCGGTCAACGGCACTACCAGCGGGGCCTTCTCCGGCCCTGAGGGCCGGGATCGGGCGGGCTGCGGCGCGCGCAGGTCGGCTTGCCGATCGGGGCGGGCGATCATCAGCGAGGGGAGCCTTTCGAGGAGACGAGGACACGGGCAGCGGCGTCGCCGGGGCGCGCGCCGCCACCACGCGGTCGGTGGGGGTCTAGATCAGCCGGGGGTCGCCGATGCCGGGTGCCGAGCCGCTGGCGACGGCGGGTTTGCCGCCGGGCGCGGCGTCGGGTGGTGTGGACAGGCGGGCGCGGGCGGCGGCGGCGATCTCGCGGGCACGACCGGGGGTCGGCGGAGGTAGGGGCCGGGTGGTGAGGGTGAACGGGCGTGCGTTCTGTCCGTCGACCAGCAGTCGCGCGGCGGCGTGGAATGCGTCGAGGTGGGTCAGGTCGTGCTCGGACAGCCACGGGTCGGTGTGGCGGGCCAGATCACGCGCGTCGTCGGGCGACACCGCGAAGATGATCTTGTTGCGGGCGTTGGCGGAGATGCCGTCGCGTAACTCGCGGGTGAGCTGGCCGAGGTTCTGGTGGGCGAGCAGCAGTGACAGGCGTAGTCCGCGGGCTTCGGCGAGCATGTCCTCGACCGGGGTGGACAGGTTCAGGAAGTTCTGCGCCTCGTCCAGCACCAAACTTGCGTCGGGGCGGTCGGCGGCGGGGATGCGAGCGCGTGCGGTGACGGCCTGCCAGGTGCGCGCGACGAGCAGCGAGCCGACCAGGCGGCTGGTCTCCTCCCCGAGCGAGCCCTTCGGCAATCGCGCCAGGCAGATCCCGCCCTGGTCGAGGATGTCGGCGAACTCGACCGTGGACGGGCCGCCCGCGATCGCCGAGCGTACGAACGGCCGCAGCAGAAACGCCCGCAACTTGTTCAACAGTGGGCCGATGAGTTGGGCGCGGCCGGTGTCGGTGAGTTGTTCGTAGCTGTCCCAGAATCCCCGCAGGACCGGGTCGGGTGTGGTGCGGGTGACCCGATGGCGGAAGGCGGGTTCGGTGAGCAGGCGAGGCAGATCGGCGAGAGTGGCGGTGCCGGGTTGGGCGCACAGGGTGAGCAGGCTCGCGCGCATGATGTCGTCGGTGCGCGGCCCCCACCACTGGGAGAAGATCCGGTGGAACACGGTGACGAGGTTGTCCACCGCCAAATCCAGACCCGCCCGCCCGATCCGGCCGATGTCGAGGGGGTTCACACACGGTGGCGGGGCCGTGGAATCGGCGTCGAACAACACCACCCGATCCCCGAAACGGCGCGGCAACCGCGAGAGCACATCGGTGACGAGATCACCTTTCGGATCGACCACGATCGTCCCGCGCCCGGCCTCGGCGTCATCGAGGATCAACCGCGCCAGCAGCGTCGATTTGCCGACACCGGTGGGGCCGAGGATGTGCAGGTGATGGCGGGCATCGGAGACCTTGACCGCGACCGGGCGCCGACCACCGGTATCAGCCACGCCGAGAGGCTTCGTATGTGGTCCGGCGGTGGGGATCTGCGGTGCCGGGGTGAGAGCGCGGGCTCCGGCGCGTTGCAGGCCGGGTAACCCGTCGTCGGTGGGCAGGTGCGCGATCGTGGCCAGCTCCGGCACCGACAGCACGTCCCCGCGCCCGAGCCGCCGCTCGCCCATCAGCCGGGCGAGCCGGATGCTGCGGCGTCGCCGGTAGTAGTTGTGGTCGGTGCAGGCCCCGAACACCGTCGCCAAAGCGTCCGCCCGTCCGCGTGCCACCGACCGCGCCTGCGAGACCGCAGCCCGGTCGGGATCGTCGGGGACCGGGATCGAGACCGCGTAGCGGACAACGGTTTCCCAGTGCGGGCCGCGCGCTTTCCCCGCTGCCGCGCGTGCGGCGGCGGTGTATTCCATCGTGGTTTGCCGGTCACCCGCCGTCCCGCCTGTCGCGCCGTTCGGGCGTGTGGACCGGGTGAGGGGGCCTGGGGTGATCAGGTTCAACACATCGCGCAATAGCGCTCCCACGAACCCGGTGCTTGCCCCAGCGACCTCGGTGGTGCGGGTGGCGCGGGCTACGTGGCGGCCGGTCACTGGACGGGCCAGGATCTGCACGCACGCGGCCTGCCCTGGTGCGAGGTCGTCGGCGGCGGTGATCAGGTTCCGCACGAGATCACCGCTGTAGTCGGTGCGCAGCGGTAACCCCTCGCGGCGGCCCAACCGCAACTCACCGCCCGCCATGATCCGCCGAGTGTCCTTGGCCGGGTCGGGCAGCGGTGGTCGGGTGGTCTTGTTGGTGTCGGTGTGCGCGCCGGGCCAGGCAGAGGCGACCGCGCGTTCGATCAACCCGGGCGGAATGGCGCCGGGGACCCAGAGCCGGATCGCGGCCCCTTCTTCGGGGGTGACGGTGTATTCGAATCCGAGGTGTGGTTGCCCGAGCAGGACTCGTGCCCAGGCGGGGCGTAGTTGCCCGATCAGGTGCGACCAGAACGCGAGTGCGCCCTTCGGATCGACCTCGGGCGGGGTGAGCACGGTGACCTGTCGGGCACGCGCATTCAGCCGGCGCCGCCGCAGCCTCGCCACCGCCCGCACCGCGGCGAGCACCCCGGCCACTGCGAGCACGACGACGATCGCGGCCGGGGACAAGACGGCGTGCTCGATGGTGTCGGCGAGATCACGCAGTACCGCGCCAGGTGTGAGAATGAACCGGCCCAGCCACCCCTGCTCAGGGCTCGCAACGATGGTGTTCACGCGGCCACCGCCCCGGACTCGCCAGCGGTGCCGCCCGTGCCCCAGAACGGGGCGGCCCCGTACTGGAGCCCTCCGCGTGTGCCCCGGTGCTCGGTGGTCACCGAGAGTTCGACATCACTTGAGTTCGATCGAGTTCCCTGGGCCCGTGTGCTGCTGACCAGGTGGTTGATGTATTCCGTTGGCCTCCTGTCGAAGTTGAGGTTGCTTCGAGATTTCTGAAGTGATTTCATTGGGCCTGAACATCTTTCGGTTGCGCTGAAGGCAGGGTGCCTGGGTTGGCTGTTGCTGCGGTTCGGGATCTGCGGTCGCTTCGACCTGTGGCGTCGCCGGAGGAACTCGAGGCGTTCGAGACCGATGTGCTGGCCGGGTTGGTGCTTGCGCGGTCGGCGTCGGGGTTGACCGACGCCACGATTCGCGGTGACTTGAGCAACTTGGAACAGATCCGGGACTGGTTCGGCCGCCCACTGTGGGAGATGGAGCCGCCGGACGCGGACGCCTATTTCGGGCGGGAGCTCCGCAAGGCCGCTCAAGGCACCAGACATGCTCGGGCGCAAGCTCTTTCGTTGTATTTCGAGTTTCTGGAGTTGCGGCACAAAGTCGAGTTGCATGCGATGACCGGGCGGGTGGTCGAGTGCCCGATCGACGAAATGAACCGGCCGCGGGGACGCAAGGACGCCAAGTTGCGGATCCCACCCTCTGCCACCGAGATCGACACGCTGTTCACCGGATGGGCGCGGGAGCTTTCGACGTGCCGGAAGTTCACCCCGACCGCACGCAACTACGCGGCGGCGCGGCTGATGGCCGATGTCGGTATCCGGGTCAACGAGGCCCGGCAGCTGGATCTGGCCGATATCCGTTGGGAGTTGGGAAGATTCGGCAAACTCCATGTCCGGATCGGCAAAGGTGCACGAGGGTCGGGGCCGCGGGAACGGATGGTGCCGTTGATCAACGGCGCCGACCGCGCCTTGCGCTGGTATGTGCAGGACGTGTGGGGCCAGTTCGGCGACGAGCCCGACCGCCACGGTGCAGCGTTGTTTCTCTCCGAACGCGCCGCCGCCGACGGGAGCCGGTCCCGGGTCGGCTACGACGTGCTGCGAGCAGGGCTTGCCGCGGCGACCGCGACGCACCTGCCGTCGTGGGCCGGGAGGCTGACTCCCCATGTGCTGCGGCACTTTTGCGCGTCGCAGCTGTATTTGAACGGCATGGATTTGATCTCGATCCAGGAAATGTATGGCCATGCCTGGGTCGCCACCACGATGAAGTACGTCCATGTCCACCGGTCCCGGATCGAGGAGGCCTGGATCGCGGGCCAGCGACGCGCTGCGACACGGCTGGAAGGGTTGATCTGAATGCAATGGAACCTGCGCCTGGCGGCAGCCAACCGAGGAATCTGGCAGGCCTCGCAGCTGCAACGGCTGCTCGCCGAACGCGGCCTGGTGATCTCCGGCGGCAAGATGTCGCACCTGTGGTCCGGGCAGCCGGCCTCGATCAAACTCGCCGATCTCGATGTCATCTGCGCTGTTCTGGGGTGCGAGGTGGGTGAGCTGCTGCTGCCCGAGCCCGATGCCGTCGCAGCACCACTGACCGACACCGACACCGACGCGGCGGCGGTGAACGCGCCACCGCGCATCGTCCCGCGCCGCCGGGACGGGCGCTCGATCCCGCCCCGGTGATCGGTGGTCACCCGAGACGGCACCGGCGCAAAGATTGCCCGGTCGGTGACCAGCTGCAATGAATGCCTGGCCTGGGGGCTCACCTACGCCCAAGGCGTCTGTCTGGCCTGCTACAACTTCGCGGCCGCCCGCTTCCGGCAAGTGGTGGGTGACTGCCGGGCCTGTCGGCGTCGAGTCCGGCTGAGGAACGGTTACTGCCGGTTGTGCTGGTGCCAAGCCCGAGCCGATCGCGCGGTCACCGCCGACGGCCCGCGAGCGAAAGTTGTTCTTGCACCGCATCTTTCGAAGGTCAGCTATCACCAACTGTTCCTCGCCGATACCTACCGGCCACAAGCGCAGCCCCGCATAGTCGAGCGGCGCTACGGGACGAAAGGGCGCCCGCCCAAGCAGGCCCCGCCCATCGCGGGCCGCCCCCTCCTCGATGGGGTGCAGTTGGTGTTGTTCGACGATCTTGCCCGGACCTACCGGCCCAGCAGCATCGATCTCAGATCCGTTGCTGCACCGGATAATCCATGGCTCGCCTGGGCGCTGCACCTGGCATGGACTATGGCCGAAACCCACGGCTTCGCCCCCGGGCTGCGCCGAGCGCTCAACCGGAACCTGATCATGCTGCTGGCCACCCACGCCGACGTCGACACCGTGCGCGTCTCGGATTTCCACCGGCTGATCTGCCGCCGCGGCAACTCGCTGATCCACGTGATCGACGTGCTCTCGGCCATGGGCGTGCTTGTCGACGACCGACCGAAAGTGTTCGATACCTGGCTGGAAGCCAAAACCGACGACCTCGCCCCCGCCATTGCCGACAGTGTCGCGCGCTGGGCCCACATGCTGCGCGAGGGCGGGCCACGCCGACTTCCACGTCACCCCTCCACCGCAACCGGCTACATCAATTTCATCCGGCCCGCGCTGCTGAACTGGTCGAGCCGATACAGCCATCTGCGCGAAGTCACTCGCGCCGACGTGCTCGCCCACCTCGACACGCTGCGCGGCGAGGCCCGGAGCAACGCCATGGCCGGGTTGCGGTCGCTGTTCGGCTGGGCCAAACGAGAAGCCCTGATCTTCCGCAACCCCTGCGCGCGAATCCGGCTCTCCAAGGCGCCGCCACGGATCTGGCAATCGTTGTCCGACAACGAGATTGCCGCAGCTGTCAAAGCGGCAGACACTCCTCCCGCCAGACTGTTTGTCGCGCTGGCGGCCATCCACGCCGCACGGCCCGGCCAGATCCGGGCTCTGCATCTCGACGATGTCGACCTCGGCAACCGGCGCATCACCATCAGCGGGGGAGCTCACCCGCTCGACCCGCTCACCCACCAACTGCTCATCGACTGGCTCGACCACCGCCGTCAGCGCTGGCCGCACACCGCGAACCCGCACCTGCTGATCAGCAAGGAAAGCGCCCTGCGGACCGGACCGGTCAGCGCCGCCTTCCTGCAGAACCTGCGCGGGCTGCCCGCGAACCTGGAGCGGCTGCGCATCGACCGCCAACTCGAAGAAGCCCTCGCCTGCGGCGGCGACCCACTGCACCTGGCCGCCGTGTTCGGAATCGACCCCTCGACCGCGATCCGCTACGCCACCAACGCCCGAAAACTCCTCGACGACCCTCACGCCGCCTTACCCCCGGAGTCCTTGCCAACCCAAGGGTCGACCCCCGATAATAGTGGCGATCCACACTTGGGTTCATCCTGAAAACCCTTGAGTTCCAACGAACTTCGGCACCTCGCGGGCTTGCGCAGGATGACGACGTCCTCGTGCGCGATCAGGTGCATGGGTAGCCCGGCGGCGCGCTGTTTGACGATGAAGTCGCGTTGGAAGAAACTGCTGCGCGCCACCAGGTCTCCCTCGGACAGTCGCCCCAGCAGCGCGACGCAGCGCTCGACCGGGACCAGCCCGGCCAGGGTGCCGCAGGTGATCAGGTGCGCGGGCAGGTTCACCAACTCCGCGTGCTGACGCCACGGCCGGGCGGTGATGACGACGTGCCCGCCCGGGGCGAGGTATTCGGCGGCACCGGTCAGGATGCGGGTGAAGCCGGACAGCAATCGGCCGAGCCCGACGTTGGCGAGGTTGCCGCGATCCAGGACCGCACCGTAGCGGTGGTTGGACTTGCGCACACCCTGTCCGGCCCGAACGCGGACATGGCCGTGGACGGAGTCGCCGTAGGGCGGAGAAGTGATCACCATATCCACCCGGCCCCGCAACTCTTTCGGTAGCAGGGTGGGGAGTTTGCGGGCGTCGCCGGTGTAGACGGCGGCATCGAGATCGATCCCCGCCTCACCGGCGAGCCCGATGTTGGCGCGTGCCAGCTCGGCCCACCGTGTCTCGTATTCGACACCGACCGCGCGGCGGCCGAGGTGCAGCGCTTCGACGAGGGTGGTGCCGATCCCGCACATCGGGTCCAGCACGAGGTCACCGGGGCGGGTGTAGGTCGCGACGGCGTGTTGCACGATCGCCGGGAACATCTTCGCGGGATGCTTGACACTGTCGGGGTGATAGCGGCCCCGCCGCTGCACCGTGGGCGCGTTCTGGGCCGTCGCCCACACCGACACCGGCACCACGGCGGGACCGGTCCCGGTCGCAGCGCTGGAGTCGACAGTGCCGGGGTCGAGGGTCGCGGGGTTGGTGGTGTCGGGGGTGGTGGGGTCGAGAGTCATCGGGGTCCTTCGCGAGATCGGTCGGTCGGTGGCGGCTCGGGGTGGCCCCGACGCCGGTGGCGGGGGCACGGGGATCGCGGGAAGATTCATGGCCGGAGGTGTCACTGCGGGAGGGACTCCTCGAAGAACGGCAACAGGAACGCGAACACGTCGGTGTGCGCGACCACGTGCCGAGGGTGACCTCCTCCGTTGGCGTCGGCCGCTGCGGTGGCGGTGATGGTCTGGCCGGTGACGGGGACGGCGATGATGTGCTGGAGGTAGAGCAGATCGGCGGCTTGGGCGGCGGCTACCACCGCACCGGCCGGATCGATCAGCACCCCCTCGTCGCTGTGGCGGCAGCGACCGAGCACGACCAACAGTCCGCCCGTCGCCATCCGCTGCATCGCGAGCCCGGCAATGTGGTCGGCGGCGGCCACCGGATCGCGGTGATCGGCCAGCAGACTGACCACCATGAGATCCACCGGATCATCGGTGCCGGTGCCGGTGCCGGTGCCGGTGCCAGGGTTCGGGTCGGGGTTGGGGTGGCGGCCCAGGGCCTGCACCGTCGCCAGCGCCGCCGCCGTGTCCGGCTCTGCCACGCGCAGAGGGCCGCGAGTGGTGGGGGTGGGCCAGCCGATCAACCCCACCCGGTCGCCGGGCGCGGAGAACTCGCGCACCGCGCGAGACAGGATCGGGGTGGGCCATCTGTCGGCGGGATCGGAGGGGTCGCTCCCGGTGGCCCACAGGGTCGACGGGACCACCACCGGGGCCGACGTGGTGGCGGACCGGGATCGATGCTGGCGGGATTTCGTGGTCATGCGGGGCGCTCCTGACGGTGGGAAGAAAAACTGTCTCTACTAATTCACTTCCGCCGAAAACGCCATTTTTGGACACCCGCGAACAAAAATTTTCGAGCGAATTTCGCGTGGTCCGGAGTCAGCCCGCACGATCGCCTCTCAGGAAGCGCGGGGCGCTCCGGTTATCCGATCGGCTCCAATATTTTTCGCAGATTTCTGAATGATTGCCGCCGCCGGTTTCGGGCCACACCCAAAACACACCCAAAACACCCGCCAATACACCGATGCTGGCAGTGGGGCTGCATCCGGGCGGTGACCGGCCGGTTTCGGTGGTGTGCCGGTTGATTGCGCATCCGGGTGGGAGTGTCGCGGGTGTGTTTTGGGTGTATCGCGGGTGTGTTTTGGGGGTGGTTTGGGTGTGTTTTGGGTGTGGGTCTCCGGTGTCCTTGTGAGGTCGGAAATTTTTGATGTTTTCCACCGAGCAGGGAGTTGATGGTGACTAATTCGAAATACCGGAATTCAGGACGGAGCGGGTCGAGGCGCTCGCCTTTGGCGGTGGTGTGGGCGGCGTTCGACCGGTTCGCCGTGCAGCCGTTGCCCGCCGACCCGCGACCGGTACCGAGCCCTGCGGGAAGTCCGGTCGAGTCGTGGGACGGGTTACGTGAGTTGCTGTGGGATCCCGCGCTGCCGATCGAGCAGGTCGACGCGATCTGGGTGTGGCTGATCGAGCGGGCTCGCGTACACAGTGGCGACGCGACGCTGGTGTGCGCGAGTCTGGCGGTGCCGATGCTCGCGGGAATGGCGAGGCTGTTCGCCGCGCCGGGCACCAGGCACCGCCACGATGTCGAGTCCGAGGTGTTGACGGGGTTCCTCACCCACCTGGAGTGTGTCGAGCTGGATCGGCCGGTGCTGTGGTATCGGCTGCGGTGGGCGGTCTACCGCGCCGCGATCAGGGCAGCCCAGCAGCAGGACACCGAAACCGAGCCGGTCGCCGACCTCGCCCTCGCCCTCGACCTGCTCGGTGCCCGTGCGCGAGTGATCCTGCCCCAGCCCGGCCACCCCGAGACAGTGCTCGCTGAGGCCGTCGCCGCCGGGGTGATCACCGCAGGGGCGGCGGAGCTGATCGTGGTGTCGCGGTGGGAGCGCCGCTCGCTGGCCTCACTCGCAGCCGAGCGCGGGCACTCCCACTGGAAGCTGCACAAACAACGCGAACGCGCCGAAGCCCGACTCCTCGCCTGGCTGGCCGAGCGCGTCCTGGACGCGGCAGACACAAGCACCACCGAAACCCACGCACTCAACGGGCCGCCCCCCTCACACAGGGGGCGGCCCGCGGAATCCGGCCGAGGCGAGGGCGGGCAGAACTCGCTCGCTCCCGTGGATCCGTGCATCGGAGGCCAGGAGGTGCGGTCATGCGCGTGACGCGACTTTGCGACACAGTTGCAGCACTGACGGGCCGGGTGTGGCGCGGGAGTGTCCGGCGATGGTGGACGATCCCCGTGGCGGTCTGCGCGGTGGCGGTTGTCCTGGTGCTGGCGGCCGGTTCGGCGGCGGCCACGCCGCCGGGGGACGTGCTGGCGATCGCGTCGTCGCTGGATCAGGTGCTCACCAACCTGCGTAACTGGCTGATCGGAATCCTCGCCGCCCTGGCGACGGTGTGCCTGACGGTCGCGGGCGCACGCTATGTGATCGGGGCGGGTGACCCGGCCGAGATGGAGAAGGCCAAGAGCGCCTTCCGTGCGGCGTGCCTGGGGTACGCCCTGGCGATGCTGGCACCGCTGATCGTCGCGGTCCTGCAATCGATCGTGGGGGCCTGACGGTGAGCGCCCCGATTCCCGCCCGCCCCACGCTTGCCTGCGGGCGAGGGGCATTGCGTACGGGCCGGGCCGCTGCGGCCACGGTGGCGGTGGTGCTCGCCGCGGTGCTGATCACCCTCACCGAGGTGATGAGTGCCGCCGCGCAACCACCACCACCCACGCCGCCCACGCCGGTGCCCTCGGCTCCGGCGACACCCGCACCCACCACGACACCGGCACCGACCTCGGCGGTGCCTCCATCGCGCTGGATCACGCCCCCACCCACCACCAGCCCGGCCTCGCCCACCCCCGGTGTTCCCGACTCGACCGTCCCCACCCCGGCCTCGCCGGGGTCGGGGGCTGGCGAGTGCGGGGTGAGCAACATCTCCGGCTGCGTGGCGAAAGCGATCGACGGGTTCTTTCAGCGGTTGGTCGACTCCGCGCTCAACCCGCTGCTCGAATTGGTGTCGCACACCCTGCTCACCACCCCCGAACCGGGCGACCTGCCGCAGGTCGGCGCGTTGTGGACCCAGTCGTGGCAGCTGGTGCTCGCGATCTATGGGCTGATCGTGATGGCGGCCGGGGTGCTGCTGATGGTGCGCGAAACCCTGCAGACGCGGTGGTCGTGGCGGGAGCTGACGGCACGGCTGGTGGTCGGGTTCCTCGCCGCGGCGATGAGCATGGTGATCGCGACCGCGGCGATCGGGTTCGCCAACGCCCTCGCCCGAGCACTCGCCGGTGACGGTGTCGACTCCGACTCCGCTGCTGCCGCGTTGACCCAGCTCGCCGCGGGCGGTGGCACCGCGGGCGGGACCTTCACGGTCCTGCTGCTGCTCGCACTGGTGGTGATGTTGGTCGTGCTGCTCGTTGCCTACGTGGTGCGTGTCGCGGTCACCGTCATCCTGATCGTGGCCGCGCCGCTGGCGTTGATGTGTCACGCCCTGCCCGGCCTCGAGGCGGTGGCGCGCTGGTGGTGGCGTTCGTTCGCGGCGTGCCTGGCGATCCAGGTGGTGCAGTCGCTGACTCTGGTGACGGTGCTGCGGGTGTTCCTGACCCCGGGTGGATGGAACTTCTTCGGCCCCACCGCGAACGGGATCGTCGACCTGATCATCGCGCTCGCCTTGATGGGTGTGCTGATCAAGACCCCGTTCTGGCTGCTATCGGTACTGCGAATCGGCCACGGCCGCACCCTCGTCGGCTCGATCGTGCGCAGCTACGTCGTCTACAAAACCCTCGGCCTGCTCAAAGGCGCCAACACCGCACGCGGGCGCGGCGGGTCGGCCACACCCACCCAGCTACGGCAGGGCGGGCGGCGTACCGCCACGTCCGGGCCACCGGACCCCTACGCGCGGGTACGCGCCACCCGCGACGGGCAACTGATGCTGCCCCTGGAAGGCGTGCGTCGAGTCCGGCGGCAACCGAGCCCGGCCCCCGCGCAGTCCACTGCTACGCCGAAGACCACATCGGGCCGCGCGCCGCGTGGAAGGCAACTCGCGTTCGACTTCACCCCACCGGACCCCTACCGGGGGATCCGTTCCGGACGCGGCGGGCAATACCCGCTGCCGATCCCGGTGAGCAGAGTACGGCCCACACAACCACCTGAACCTTCACGACCACCAGCGCGTGTGACCCCGCCGCGAGGCCGCCGACCCGAACAGCTCGCGTTCGATTTCGAGACACCCGCAGCAGCGACCGACCCCTACCGCGGGATCCGGCCCGGGCGCGGTGGCCAGTACCCGCTGCCGTTCCCGGTGACCCGGGTCAAGCCTCCACCGCCACCGCCTACACCACCGCAACCACCCCCACCGGTCCGCACGGCCGGGCGGCAACTGCATCTGCCGTTGCCCGATCTCCCGGTACGCCGCCGCGCGCGCCGAGCTCCCCGAGGAGGACAGCTTCGATGACGACGATCATTCGTATCCCCGCCGATGTCGAACGCAGCGACCGGTTGATCGGCCCATTCACCGCCCGACAACTCGCCATCCTCGCCGCCACGGCACTACTGCTGTACTCGGTGTGGATCGCGACCCGAGCCATGGTCGCGGCCTGGGTGTTCCTGGCCGCCACCGCACCGATCGCCGCCGTGGTCACCGTCGCGATCCTCACCCGCCGCGACGGGCTCCCCGCCGACCTGCTGCTGTTAGCCGCGATCCGCCATCGGTGGCGGTCGCGTCATCTGGTGACCGCACCCGAGGGCGCCGCGATCGCGGCGCCGCCGCGCTGGATCACCGACCGTGCCGTACGAGCCCGTCCACGCCCGCCGGTTCCGGCGGCATTGTCGGCGGAGTCGTTGCGGTTACCCCAGGCGATCACTAGCAGCAGTGGCGGTGTCGGGGTGATCGACCTCGGGGCCGACGGGCTGGCCGTCGTCGCGGTCGCGGGCACCCTCAACCTCGCCTTACGCACCCCGGCCGAACAAGACAGCCTCGTCGGGCAACTCGCGGGCTGGCTACACACCCTGCGCCAACCCGTCCAAATCCTCATACGTTCTGCACGCCTGGACCTCACCGCACACCTCACCAGCCTGCACACCGCAGTCCAAGACATGTCCCCGGCCCTGGCCGCCGCCGCCCACGACCACGCCGCACACCTGTCTGAGCTGGCCGCAGGGGAGAATCTGACCCGCCGCCAAGTGCTGCTGGTGTGGCGCGAACCCCTCGACAATCCCGTCGCTGCAACCTCGCCGGGTATGAGACTGCTCGGAGGTGGCCGGGCTCGGCGCAGCGTGTCTGCCGCCGCACGCCGTGGCGCCGAGTCGCGGCTATTACGCCGCATGAACGAGGCCGCCGACACACTCGCCCCGTTGGGGGTGACGATCACCGCCCTCGATGACGTGCAGGCCACCGCTGTCCTGACCGCTTGCTGCAATTCCGACCGGCTCGTGTCGGCCGCCGCCGACGTCGCGGGCCGCGACGCCATCATCACCGCCGCCGGATTCACCGACACCGATCCAGACTCGTTACCCGACGACCCGTTCGCGCCCGAGGCCGCGGTAGGGTTCGCGCCGGAATCGCTGACGATCGGCACCCGGCATCTCGAGATCGGCTCCGATTGGGTGACCACCCTCGCGGTCATCGGATATCCGCGGGAAGTGACAGCGGGCTGGCTCGCGCCGCTGTTGACCCATCCCGGGCGGGTCGAGGTCACCGTGCACATCGACCCCGTCGACCCGGTCACCGCCGCCACCCGACTCCGCCACCAGCTGGCGCGGTTGGAGTCCTCCCGGATGCACGACGCGGGCCTGGGTCGACCCTCCGACCCGCAGATCGACGTCGCGGTCGAGGACGCCGCCGAGTTGTCGGCGCGCGTCGCGCGGGCGGAGGCGCGGTTGTTCCGGGTGGGGGTGTATCTCACGGTGCACGCCGATACCGAGGCCGAGCTGGCCGACGAGGTCGCCGCCGTGCGGGCGCTGGCGGCGAGCCTGCTCATCGATACCTGCACCCTCGCCTACCGCGCCGCCCAAGCCTGGGCCACCACCCTGCCTCTCGGCCTCGATTTGATCCGGGTGCGACGCACCTTCGACACCGCCGCCCTCGCCGCCGCGTTTCCGTTCGATTCCCCGCAGTTACCCGCTGCGGACCCGGTCCAGGCCGCCCGCCCCGAGGGTGTGCTCTACGGCCGCGACGCCGCCTCGGGCTTGTTGTTCGTGGACCGGTTCGCCCCCGAGGCCCACAACCACAACATGGTGATCCTGGGCCGCAGCGGCGCGGGCAAGTCGTATCTCGTCAAGACCGAGATCCTGCGTTCGTTGTATCGCGGCATCGAGCAGGTGGTCATCGACCCCGAAGACGAATACCGCCGCCTGGCCGAGGCGGTCGGCGGCACCCACATCCGACTCGGCACCACCGGACAACGACTCAACCCGTTCGACCTGGAAATCCACACCCGCCCCGACGGCCGCCGCAGCGCCCCCGCCGACGCCCTCACACGACGAAAACTGTTCCTGCACACCCTCATCCAGGTCCTGCTCGGCGGGCAGACATCCACACAGCGAGCGGCCCTGGACACCGCCCTCTCGGCCACCTACACCGCCGCCGGTCTCAGCGACGACCCGGCGACCTGGAGCCGCCCCGCACCGACCCTGAGTGGGTTGCGTGACCAGCTGGCCGGGCTCGGCACGCCCGCCGCCGGCGAGCTGGCCGCAGGGTTGCATCCGTTCATCGGCGGCGGCGGATACTCCGGACTACTCGATGGGCCCACCACGACCGACCTCCATGGCGGGCTGGTGGTGTTCTCATTGCGGGAGCTTCCCGACGAGTTGAAGACAATCGGCACCCTGCTGGTATTGGATGCGACGTGGCGGCGGGTGTCCGACCCCGCGAACCGGCGACCTCGGATGGTCACGGTCGACGAAGCCTGGCTGATCATGCGGCAACCAGCCGGAGCAGAATTCCTGTTCAAAGCCGCCAAGAGTTTCCGCAAACACTGGGCCGGACTCACCGTCGCCACCCAGGACTGCGCCGATGTGCTGTCTACGGAGCTGGGGCGCGCGATCGTTTCCAACGCTTCGACCCAGATCCTGCTGCGCCAGGCATCCCAGGCCATCGATGAGGTCGCCGCCGCGTTCAGATTGTCCGACGGCGAACAGCAGTTCCTGTTGTCGGCCGCGCGGGGCAGCGGGCTGCTTGCTGTCGGCGGCACCGACCGCGCAGTGTTCGCGTCCATCGCGTCACCGGAGGAACACGTCCTCATCACGACCGACCCGAGCGAACTCGCGATCACCGACGATGCCGGCGTCGACGGCGATGTCGATATCGCCGCTCCGCCGTCCTTGCCTCCGCTCACCGGCCCCAGTGACGATACCGGCGACACCGATGCCGCAGACGTCGATATCGACAGTGACACACGTGCCGGGGAGGACGTGTTCCTCGACGGGCGGGGGGCGGCATGAGCCCGGATCCGCCTGCAGCTCCAGTTGATTACTGCGGATCTCGTCGCAGACGAGGAACCGGATGGCTTCTAACCCTGGTGATGCTGCTCCGGCACGCTGTCGACACTCCGCGCGCCGCGTCAACCGCCTCGATCCGCAGCATTTTTGATTCTTCTCTTCCGTATGAAAGGCATCATAGTTGTGGCAAGAAGAAATGCATCTCCCGCTGCGACCGTTTCGACGCAGTCTGGACAAAAATCGGACGGGAAATTGAGCGCGGGAAATTATTCGTGTTCGTCATGTCGTAAGCGTAATCCGGACGCCTATCGCCGGTCCGATAACACGGACCGTGGCCGCACGTCGAATGCTTCAACGATCACCGCGCTTGACCAACAGGCCGTACGGAGCATGGATGTAGGTGTGTCGTCGAAACCCGTCGACAACGGTGAAATTCATATTCCGGTAACGGACTGCTGGTTGAGCACGGAGGAGGTATCGAGACGACTCAAGATTCCCGAGAAAACCCTTGCTAACTGGGCCTCTCTCGGCAAAGGTCCTCGCTTCGCTCGAATGGGTAGGTACCGCCGATACCGGCTTAGCGATTTGATCATCTGGGAAGAAGCTCAGCTCGAACGTGGGGGAGGCTCTTGAACCTTACTCAATTCCGGCTCAAATGCAGATTACGTAAGAAAGGCGACACACTCATGCCGCGACAGTCGTTGGCGATCGGCACGTATGGCGCGATCAACTGCAAAAAGGTGGGCCCGCGCCAGTACCGCGCAAGAGCGCGATATCGCGCATACAACGGTGAAACGGTCCCCGTCGAGGGGTGGGGCACCAGCAAAAGTGGTGCCGAAGCCCGCCTCAAGCAAGTCGTGCAGGATCGAATGGAAAAGGAAGGAGGTCGACGAGCTGGCGCAATAACGCGAGATACGCTGATGCCTGAGCTCGCCGACCGCTGGCTGGCGGAGATGGAACTGGACGAGACAATTACTCCACAAACCCTCCAGTGGTATCGGGAAGAGATCGAACCGTCGAACGATCCGCGCGCCAAAAAGGAGACGATCAAGATCAAGTCAGCAATGAGTGGTGTGCGTGTGTTCGAGGCGGATACTTCGTTTCTGGACGCCTATCTCAAGCGAATTCAGGAAAACGGACACAGACGCAAAGCTCAGAGCCACAAGATAATACTCACTGGCATGATGAGCCTTGCCGTGCGCCACGGAGCAATCCGTGAAAACCCGGTGAGGGAAGTCGGGAGGATCAAACGGAAGAAGGCGAAGCCGACGGCAATGAACGAAGAGACCCGCCACGGGCTCAGGGCGCAGCTCGAAACCTGGCTTGCAGGAAAAGAGATACCTGGGACACCCGCCTACACCCACGGGCCAGCACGCGACCGCGATGTATTGAACATCGCCGACGTGTTGTTGGGGACAGGAGCCAGACCTGGTGAGGCACTGGCCTTCCGCCGCTGTGACCTCAACAGACGGGCAACGCCATGGGAGCTGACCATCTGCGGAACTATCGTTCGGGTGACCGGCAAAGGTTTGTACCGCCAGGAATGGCCCAAAACGGCGGCTGGGTACCGCATCGTTGTACTGCCGCAATTCACTGTCGACACCCTGAAAGAAATGGGTGCCGACAAATGGGACCCCGAGGATGAATCTCCCATGTTTCCGTCTCGACGGGGTGGCTGGCGGGATCCCCACAACTTCGGCCGGACGTGGCGCGCAGCGCGGGGTATCACCTACGCATGGATCACGCCGAAGACCTACCGCAAAACCAACCTGACGGTTGTGGCGGAGGAGTTCGGCCCCGAACAAGCCAAGCAACAGGCCGGACACCGGCACAGCTCGACCACCCAGGAGCACTACATCGACAAACCTGCAAAGGCACCCGACTCGACGGCAGCGCTGAACCATCTGGCACCAAGGTTCTCCAATGCGGCACGCGGCCAGCGATGACCAGCGGGCCGGGACGGCACGAACTTGACCCGTCCCCACACATACCCCACGGTTTGAACGGGAAAGATTGGGATTCGACCGGTGTCAACGGGAAGCGGAATGGTTCCATTGTCCCAGGTGACGGGACATATCGGGACGTAGCGGGAACCACGAGACATCTTGAACACCTGAGTGGGGGTCAGGGGTTCGAGTCCCCTTAGCTCCACTTATTTTTGCAGGTCAGACCCGGTATCCGTACTGGGTCTTTCGTGTATTCCAGGGTCATCTTGCCAAGTTCTTGCCAACGGGTGGGAGAACTGCCCTTCCTGGATCGTCTTCGACAGCTTTCTCGACGGTGCCGAACATGGCCGACGCAGCGGCGGTCAGACCTTCGTCATAGACCCTGTTGTAGACGCCCGTGGTCATCCGAACATCGTGCCCGTGCCAGGCGGCGACGGTGGATGCGGGAATACCGGCGTGCAGCATGACGGACACCGAGGTGTGCCGCAGGTTCCGCAAGGTGATCCGGGGGAGTTCGGCCGCGATCCGAATGCGGTGGAACCACCCGGTGTAAGTCCGGGGCAAGACGGCTTTGCCGGTCGCGTCCGAGCACACGTGCGTGGTCTCATCCCAGGACCGGCCGAGCGCGAGCCGTTCGCGCTCGGCCGCACCTTCAACTCCTGCAACGCCGATGCCACGTCATCGGGCAGCGGCAGAGTCCGGCGCGAGCGCTCGGTCTCGAGTTCGTCCACCGCGTGGTCTTGCCCTCCACTTCCACATGGCTCTGCTCGACGCTGAGCGTGCCCCGCGTCAGGTCGATATCGGTCCAGCGCAACCCGCACACCTCCGAGCGGCGCAGCCCGTAGCAAGACATCAAGAACACGGCGTGCAACCGCTCGTCACTGTGACTTTGCGGCGAAGGACTGCACCTGTTCCTTCGTCCACACGTCCGCGGCGGCGACTTTGGTCGGGCGCTGCCGGGGTGCCTCAACGTATTCGGCCGGATCGCGTGCGATCAGACCTTGCCGGGCCGCGTACTGGGTCACCTGCTGGAGCATCACGAGCACCAGCCGGACCGTGGCCGGTGCCAGCGGCTTGCCCTTCATCGACCCGGCCTCCAGCATCGTCGAGACCCATTTGTCCACATGGGCTTGGCGCAATGCTTGGAGCTTCATCGCGCCGAGATCGCTTGGCGTACTTCAGCGAATCCCGGTAGTTCCGCAGCGTGTTCGCGCGGATATCCCGGCGGGACTTCAGCCAGTCGTCGCACACCTGCGACACGGTGATGTTCGTGCGGCCGACGAAGGTTCCGGCGGCCACCGCGGCACTGATCCGGCGGTATGCGCTGCGTGCCTGTTTCAGGGTGTCGTAGGTGAACTGCTGCCGATCGCGTTTGCCGTCCGGGCGCACTCCGACATCGATCTGAAACGAATAGGATGTCTTGCCGTTCTTTGGGTGTAGGTGTTGATCGGTTCGGCGCGGCGCGACTTCCTGGTCGTGGCGGCGTTGGATTCGTTCGTCATCTCGGTCCTCCTGTTGTCTGGGATGTGCGTTGATCTGGGCGGGACACACAGCTGCCTGTGTGGCGAAGTTCCGAACGGCACTTGGCGGTGCGAATCCATCGGTCCAGCGTTCCGAGATTTGGCGGTCATGGGCATGGCGACGGGCAGCCGTGCGGGATCGCCGATCTTCACCACATCGTTTGCCAGGTTGGCGCCCTGCCGGATAAGGACGCCGTCCACGGAGCTGCCTTTGTCTGCTTCGAGGAGCGGTCGTTCCAGACCGTATCCGGTCCCGCATCACGAGGGCATGTCGTCAACGTTGTTGCGGTCGAGCTGCTTTCGTTCTTCGAGTGCGTGAAGTCTGTCGGGCATAGGTCGACGGATACGAGTAGCCGGTACCGGAGGTGTTTTCGCCTACTCGCATGTGGTGATCGACTACGGGGATCGCGACTGGCTGTGAGTACGGCAGACAATGCCAGGTGCCTGCAGGGTGTCGTCGCCCCCAGGATCGGCTTGCAATTGAAGTACTTCGCGTACCCATTGCGACGGGATTCGCACTCGGTTGCCGAGTCGAACAGCTGGCACCTCACCTGATTTCACCGCAGCGTAGACAGGGATCTGCCGACACCGAGGAGCCGGGCTACATCGGGGACCGATACGGTCGGCTCACTCAGCAGACGCTGCAGTATGTCACCAGTAGTGAGAATGTGTTTCCGGTTCAATGGACGGCCTCGAATCACAGGCCGATCCGTGAATCATCCCTTATGACAATAGAACCCGATTCGACGAGAATGCGCCAGTCGCAATTGGCCTGTGTTTCAGTCCTATTGCTGCTCCGATGATTTGCGCAGCAACTATTGGAGGGCGATCTATAGCGCAGACTTGTGCGACACAGATGCGGAAGGCGTGGCCCGATGCTGTCGTCTCCTCGGCGGCGCATGATCAACATGATAGGTCGGCCATGCGCTCGACCTCTCCACCTCGGAGTATCGGTACGAAGATCATTACGCTGAGCAAAGAGATGGGCTGCCGCAGGGCTCACTCTTTGGGGGCGCTGGTACGTCTGCCAGATGCGTTTGCGGGATGCGGACGATATGTTCCGTTTCTGTTGCGGCAGTATTGATCTGAGTTGCCGTTGGGCGGTGGGGGGATCGCCGGAAGGAGCTGATCGGGCTGTCCGAGCTGGTCGACGTGTCAGTGTCATGTGTAACACGGAGCGGCATCTGGGCAGCTGAGGACGACGCGCTCCTCCTGATTCAAGAGCGCGTATCACTGCTCGGCGCTGCCTCCGAGGCACAGGGTCTCGGGCAGGACGGCATCGAGCTAGGATTGTTGTGCGCCTACGGTTTTTAGCCAGCAACGCCAGTCCCCGAGATGCCGGGTTTTGGTCCAGCTGAATCGGAGCTGGAGAACGTTTTCTCCTCCGTTGAAGTGTCCTAGTTCGAACCAGCATTGGTAGTTCTGGGTTGTCGGATCGCTGCAGTAGCAGTATTTCTCGCGGATCGTCAGAGGCAGTCCCCAGGTCGGGTCGATCAGCTGCTCAACGAACCTGTCGTGCATGGCTGGGACGCCAACCAGGGTGTCGAACTCGAACTCGAGTGTGCCCCCGAGTTGCCAGCCGTGCACGTAGAACGACGAGCGGCACATCGGATAGAGGACGAGTAGCGAACTACTTGTCACGGCAATTGCCCAGGGTGAGGCCGTTTGGCTGGTCGCCGGGGCGTGCATGACCGGATCGAATGCGACGCGGATCATTGCGTAGGCACTGCACGAGGGGACGAGTAGCGGACTACTCGTGACCGCAATTGCCCAGGGTGGGATGGTGCATGTGGGCCACTTCCGAGAGCCACCCACCACGTTCCTCCACTGTAAGAAGGATTAGCCATGGCCAGGACTCATGTGGTTGTCGACGGGGACACTCTCTCTGGCATCGCGCAGCAGTTCTATGGCGACGCCGCTCTGTTCCCGGTGATCGCCGCGGCAAACAAGATTGCAAATCCCGACATCGTCGAAATTGGTCAGGTGTTGTCGATTCCTGACGTCACCCGGACTCATGTGGTTGTCGACGGGGACACTCTCTCTGGCATCGCGCAGCAGTTCTATGGCGACGCCGCTCTGTTCCCGGTGATCGCCGCCGCAAACAACATTGCAAATCCCGACATCATCCAAGTCGGACAACTGTTGTCGATTCCCGAGCTTGCGCCGCAACCGGGTGGTGGATCGGGACCGGGCGGGCAGCCGCCGGTCACCGGGAAAATCGATTTGAGTCAGTTCGCGGGAACGCTGCCGTACGACTCCCAGCTCTACGGCGTCTACCAGCCGTTGCTGGGCTGGAAGTCAATTCGGTTGCAGCGTCGATTCCAACCCGCGTTGAGCTCGGTCGGCGAAGGCGCGTTGGTGCAAACAGCACTCGGGATAGTGCCCGTGGTCGACATGAATCCGCCTGCGCCCGTTCCGCATCTGACCGTTGCGGGCGAGGATGTCGTGGCGGACACAGCGCCGACACCTTCGGTGAAACTGGGCTCGGTCGCCCCGGCCACCATCGCCAACGCGCCAGGTTCGTTGGACAGCGTGTTCGCGTCGCTCATGCGGGACAAGCTGAAGCCCTTCGCCCGCGCGGACGTCGCTCAGTGGCGGCCGTTGTTCGCCCCGGACAAGCTGCAACAGGTGCTGGATCAGGCCACCTCCCAGCTCTCCTCCGCCCATGCCGCCGCGATACGAGCGCTGGATCATCTCGCGCTCGACGTGCCGGGCGCGAGCGATGCGCTGCTGCAGACCAGGCTCAATCGCGAGTCGGTGGTCGCCGGTTCGGTGCACCGACTCAATCAACAGAACAACACCGCCGCGCTGACCCAGCTCTTCTTCGCCGATCAGAACCTGACGGTGGCGCCAACCGATGTCAGTGGCCTGTTCGATCCGTTGGAGACGCTCGATCCGGGGCACGGCGGCATCAGCCAGGTGTCGCTGTCGCCCATCGGCATCGTGCATTTGTTCCGGCAGTACTTCTTCGAGTTTGCCTCCTTCCTCGGTACCCCGGTGCAGCACGTTTGGCTGAGCCCGGGCGGGACTGTGGAACTGCTCGAGGTGTCGACCCGCAAGACCACGGTCGAGAAGTTCACAGAGACCGCATTGGAGCAAACGCAGAAGACGGACACCTCGACCACCACCCAGGACGAACTGTCGGACGCGGTGCGCGAGGAGAACCAACAGAACTCCAAGCTGGGCGTCGGGGCGACGGGTTCGGTCAGCGGCGGCGTGGGCCCGGTGTTTACCGCGCAGGGCAGCACCAGCCTCAACTTCGATCTGGACACGTCACTCAAACAGGCGAAAGAACAGACCCACAAGCAGACCCGGCAGCAGACGCAGTCCACATCCAGCCAGATCAAGAGCAACTACAAATCCACGCTGCGGGTGGTCACCGAGACTACCGACACCAGCAGCAAGCGGTATGTGCTGCAGAACACGACCGACAAGCTGGTCAACTACGAACTACGCCGGAAGATGCGCCAAATCGGCGTGCAACTACAGGATCTGGGGACCCAGCTGTGCTGGCAGACCTACGTCGACGATCCGGGTCGGGAGCTCGGCGTGGCGAAACTTGTGCACATCGCCGAGCCACCCGACCTCAGCCACGTGCAACCGCCGCAACTGATTCCGATCCCGGACCCGGAGGTGAAGGCCACCCCGGTCTCACTGAACATCGAGTGGTTCTTCGAGGATCGCAAGTTCGGGTTCGTCCCGATCGGCGGTGTGCTGCAGTTGGTTCCGCCGCAAGCCGGCTACATTTTCGATCGAGCAGAGGTAGTGGTGACCTCCGGCGATCACTGGGCGTGGGGCTACCACGTCGGGGAGTCCCGGCAGATCGACGACGGCCAGGGCGGCAAGGAAGACAGCGTCTCCTCGATCGTGGTCGGCGTGACCACCGCACCCGGCGGCTTGGAAACCGACGAGCATCCAAAGTTCACCATCCAGGTCACCCCGATTTGGCGGCCGTCCAAGAAGCTGCTGTTCGACGTGAACACGCAGAACACCACCAAGCTGGCGAGCGTGGACGCTGAGAAGACCCGCCTTGCGCAAGAGGCCTACATCACCGCCGCACAGGACCGGGTGAAGGCCGCCAGCAACGTCGCACCACGGCCCTATTCGGACTTGCGCGAAGAGGAACGCATCATAGTGTTCCGCAACCTGATTCGGCAGCTGACCAAAGAAGTGGGCCTGGACGGCGAGCAGCCCCAGGTGCGGCACGTAGTGGCCGAGCTCATCCAGGCGATGTTCGACACCGACTCGATGCTGTACTTCGTTGCGCCAGAGTGGTGGGTGCCGCGCGTCCGGCAACTCAAGGTCTTCAACTGGACGGTCACCGAACAGACCCCGCAGAACATCGGTTTGGACGGCACCTATCCCGACTTCGACAAGAAGCAAACAGTGTCCTGGGGAGGGGCCAATTCCAACCGGCCCGACAACTACTACATCACCGGCGATTCCACCCCCGCTCGGCTCGGCAGTTCCCTCGGGTGGGTGCTGCAACTCGATGGCGACAACTCCCGCAACGCCTTCCTCAATGCACCGTGGGTCAAAGCAGTGATCCCAGTGCGAGCAGGCAAGGAACTCGACGCCGTCAACTGGCTGCAGCGCAACGCCGTCGAGGGCACCGACGGTCTCGCCGCGCTCTACCAGGCCGGCACACCAGCCGCAGCCCAACAAGTGCTGAGCACCCTGAAGGCATATCCCTGGCCCGCGGGCAGCCTCCAGCGACAGCGGTACGACACCATCCAACCGTCCGCGTTGACCATTCGCGACGCGATCACCTACCTGGCGATCCGCATCAACTCGAAGTACCAGACCTCGCTGCAGAAAGTCACCGACCCACAGGATCCGACCTTGAGCTACCTGCCGACCGACAAAGTGTACGAGACCGGATTCGACCATCTGAAAGGCGGTTTCGTAGCCACCGGCACAACACCATACGCGGTGTTCGACGAGTGGATCGAGGTCATGCCAACCGACCAGATCGTCGCCGTCGAAGTGCGCTACGACCCGAAAACCGGCCAACAGATCCCGATTCCCCCCGTCCCGAACCCGATGCACTAGGCCCGGATTCGACCCGCTCGGCAAGGCTTCCGACGTAGGTCTGGCAGCCAACAACGTTTTCAGCCAATGGATTTCGGTTCTGTCGACCGACCAGACAGCGAACGGTCAACTGCAAACCGACCGACCGTTGGAGACCTGAATGAATCGTCGTCAGCGCTCGCACTCATCGGACATCGCCGAGGAGCAGAGAGCACCGTTGTCCAGAAACGTCGCGGAAAGGTCGAGAAGGTGCCTGCCAGCGAGGTGGTGATTGTCAGCGGGGCGGAATACGCCAAGTACGAGCCAGGGGCCGGCGACAAGTGGGTCCTGCGCCCATTCACCCCGAGCATCTTCATCGCCAAGGTCCGCAATTGGGCCGCCAACGAACTTCGGATCGCCGATACAACCGTCACGGTGTTCGACATTGCACGTGGAACCCAAGAGACGACGACAGACGGTCGGACCTGGAAAAGGGTGCGGACGCTGCCACCACCGACCAACGACGAATATTGGCGCATTGTCGCCAACAGACCCGGTTCTCGCCGATACACGCGGCCCGCCAACCCCTTCACCAACAAGGACATCGAAACCACCCATCTGGCGTATCTTCCTGGGTCGGCGGTCCCGCCGCGGACCACCCTCGATGACTCCTATCGACCTGTCGGCGGACCGCGTCTTGGCATGCAGGACGTCTATAACTACATCTGCCGGCTGGGAATAACCCGGCCGGCGACCCTCCGTGGTCTGCACATATTCGCGCATGCCGACGAGGGCGGCCCCATCCTGCTCGACACGTGGTCGCCGGCACCGGATGCCGACGATCGCGGACCACTGGACATCGACGCGCGCGCACATCAGGACTTCACCGCGGCCAACATCCCGGGGGTTGGCGTACCGACGAAATTCGCCGACGACGTCGACCGCGAGAGGTTCATCGCAGACCACCCACGAACCCGCTCGGGGTTCCTCGCCGCCTGGACGGAAGACGCGACTGCTGTCGTGTGGGGCTGCCTCCACGACGACTTTGTCAAGGCGATCATTGAACAGGCCGCCGCGCAACTCGCTCGTTACGCGGCCCAGCGTTCGGGCGCGACGCCGGCGGATCCTGAGATCACTTTCCGCCCGGACGCAAGTGGCAGCCTCGCCGGGGCGGACGTGAAGGACTGGGCAGCGTTCTTCGCCTTGCCGCCCCCCAGACCAAGAGCCACCGCGGAGGTCAGACCATTGAGCTGGCTGAAAGCGAAGCTCATTTCCCTCAACGACAACGCATACGCCGGGCAACTACGGGTAGCTCTCGCGGCAGGCACCACGTACCCGCATCGCCGCGTACTGGCGGCCCCAGTCGGTGTCAGCACCTGGGTGAACCCGTCGAAACGTGACACGGGCATCAACGCTCTGATGCGTGTCGTGCCAGGGGAATTCGATAAAGTCCTCACCTTCTACAAGAGTCTTGGCTACACCTATGCGCTCGACCTCGCCGACGATACAAAGCCTTTCGGTCGCGGCTACGGACAGTTCCCGCCGTCGGCGCCAACACCCTGAGACTCACGAGCGACGATGCCTTGCCGCACGCCGCCACTGCGGGTTCGTGCTGGCCGTGTCGCCGCTTCGTGAGTCCCCCGGTGAGTCCGGGGACCTCATCTTCTGTGAAGGATGGAGTCGTGTCGTCGAGGAAGACATACCCGGTCGAGTTGCGTGAGCGGGCGGTGCGGATGTTCGCCGAGATCAAGGGTGAGCACGAGTCGGAGTGGGCCGCGATGAAAGCGGTCGCCGACCTGCTCGGCGTGGGAACACCGGAGACGGTCCGCAAGTGGATCCGTCAAGGCCAGATCGATCTCGGTGCCCGGCCGGGTGTCACCAGTGAGGAGTCCGCTGAGCTCGAGCGGCTGCGGCGGGAGAACGCGGAACTTGAGCGTGCCAACGCAATTCTGAAATCGGCCTCGATCATTACGAACACCGCGACCGGACCCGACCACGCAGGAGAAGCGGGACAAGGAACTGACCGCGGAAATCGGGCGTGTGCATGCCGAGAACTTCGGCTCGTCGAAGGTCCACAACGTGTTTCGAACACCATATATGCGCGGGCCGCAGGGGCCGACAATCCGACCGTGAGTGGTCCACGGTCTCTTGCCGAATGCCCTGTAATGCGCGCGGCGAGCGCTCGGGTCGGCGAGATCGACTGCGGCGCAGACTATCCCGTAGTGCCGATTGCAGGGCGTTGAGAACCATCCGTGCTTCCGTCCGGTACGAGCCACGTTCGTTGCCAGTCATTTAGAACAGAACAGGCGCGACCCGAAACCCTTCCGTCGGGCAATACCGCGGCCTGCCGTGGGTGTCTCGTCTGGCGACGCCGCGGCGCTGGAGTGCTGTGCATACGGTGGTGTGGGCGACGCCGAGGCGCTGCCCGATGCGGTATAGCGATTCGCTGTGGTTGTAGCTGAGGACGACATGATCGATCTCGTCGTCGGAGAGTCGGCGTTGTTGGCGGATGTTGGCGTTTCCGGTTCGGAGGATCGTGAGGATGCTGGCTTTGGCGAGTTGCCATTCGGTGGCGAGCTGTTTGGCGGAGCGACCGGCTTTGTACCCGGCGATGATCGCTGCTCGTTCAGTGTCGGTGAGTCGCCGGTCGAGTTGGTGTGGGCGGGTCGGTGCGGGCCGGTTGGTCGCCGGAGGAGCGGTGACGGTGGGGTTCGGCAGCTTGGCCAACAACTTTTCCAGTGCTTCTACCTGCGTGTTCGTGTTGTAGTAAGGTCCCCCAACGTCCACAGAAAATCACAGGTCAGGCCCGGTTTTTAACCGGGCCTGACCTGTTTGTTCGGAAGCTCTCAACCGTGCCGGGATTGTGCTGCGCCTCGCGATGAATGCGAGCATGACCTTGCCCGCAGGCTCGCGGCTGGGATCGGGCGAAGCCACGGATGTACGCGCGGATGGATCTGGGCGTCGTCAGTCGAGGAAGTGTTCGAGTTCCGCGGCGACGAACTGGGGATTCTCCTCGGCGAGCCAGTGTCCCGCGTGCGGGACGTCCACGGCTCGCACGATGTTGGTCAGGCGCGGCGAGACGGTGGCTCGGATCGCGTCGAGTTGGCCCTGGGCGGTCAGGAGCAGAGTCGGGACG
The DNA here is from genome assembly GCF_050955845.1 of Nocardia sp. CA-135398. NCBI lineage: Bacteria > Bacillati > Actinomycetota > Actinomycetes > Mycobacteriales > Nocardiaceae > Nocardia > Nocardia sp. CA-135398. The sequence continues at coordinate 2,160,809 of NZ_CP192084.1, forward strand.
GATGTCGGTGGGGCCGCCACGGTGTCGCGGACGTCCTCGTCGATAGCACGGTAGAGCTCGAAGCCGCCCGACAGTGCCGCAGGTCTGCTGTAGGTGCGGGCGAATTCGTCGATCTCGGCGTCGGTGAACGGGGACCGCTCCGAGGTGCCGCCGAATGCCGTGCCGCCGAAGGAGACCTGCGGGTAGAACATGGCGAGGTACTCGCGGACGTGGTCGCCGACGATCGCCTCGGGGACCCGGGGCTGGCAGTGGAAGGCGATGTGCCAGCTCAGCGTGCGGTAGGTGCGTGCATCGATCGCGGGGCCAGGGAGCGGCAGGTCGAAGTAGCCGAGGCGGGCGGTGTCGGCGGGGAAGTGGTCGGCGTACTCGAACGCGATGGCGGCACCCCAGTCGTGTCCGACGACTCGGGCGTCGCGCACTCCGAGCCGGTCGGCGATCAGGGTGTGCACGTACCGGGCGAGGGTGGCCTTGTCGTAGCCGGTCGGTGCGCCGGTACTGTCACCCAGTCCGGGGAGGTCGACCGCGTAGACGGTGTGGCGTTCGGCGAGTGCGGGCATGATCGGCCACCAGCCGTACCAGGTCTGGGGCCAGCCGTGGATCAGCACCACCGGCGTGCCGTGGCCGCCGGTCACATAGTGCATGCGGATGCCGTCGATGTCGGCGAACTTGTGCTGAAAAGTGTTCTCGAACTCGGTATCCCCGTGCGTGGCGGCGGCATAGGAGGGGATGGCGGGTGTCGTTGAGCAGGCCGCGGTCCCCGTCGTGAGCAGGAGCGCGAGTGCGATGGTGGCGACCGTGCGCGTGGAGCGGAGCCAGCCGTGCGGCCGGGTTGCGGTGATCATGTGGTCCTGTTCTGGATGAAGTCAGCGGCCGGTGGCGCCGTCGATCAGTTCGCGGAGGATGTCCGCGTGGCCTGCGTGGCGGCCGGTCTCCTCGATCATGTGGGTCAGTGCCCAGCGGATGCTGGGAGCGGGACGGTCCGACCGCGGTCGAGGGACCGGTGCGCCGAGATCGGTGCAGCCGTCGAGTATTTCGTTGGCGCACTCGACGGCGTCTCGGTAGCGGGCGACGACATCGGCCACGCTATCGGCCGGTGCGGCCTGGAATGTCGCCTGCCAGTCGGTGACGTTGTCGCCGAGGAACATCGAGCGTTCGACGAAGGTCAGGTGGTGGAGCAGGCCGAGCAGGTTGGTGCCCGACGGCACCGCGGCTGTTCGTACCTGCGGTTCGGGCGCGCCGTCGACCTTCGCGGCGATCGCGGCACGCAGGTAGTCGAGGAAGCCGCGCAGGATTTCGGTCTCGCTGCTGCCGGTCCGCGGCGGCGCCGTATCGCGGCGGCGTTGACGACGCGTGGTGTTCATCGAGGCTTCTTCCGTCGGCATTCGCTCAGTCTTGCCACCCACACCACGATCTGGCACCCCATCTTGCTGTTCCGGCAAGATGGCCTCGTGGATCGCGAAACCGACGATGTACTCGACGCGGTGGGGCCACGGCTGCGTGCGCTGCGGCGCGACCGCGGCATCACCCTCGCCGACCTCGCGGCGAGCACCGGGATATCGGAGAGCACCCTGTCCCGGCTGGAAAGCGGGCAGCGCCGAGCGACCCTCGAGTTACTGCTGCCGCTGGCCCGCACCTACGACGTTCCCTTGGACGATCTCGTCGGCGCCCCGCGCACCGGCGATCCGCGAATCCACCTGAAACCGATCCGACGGTCCGGGATGATCTTCGTGCCGCTGTCCAGGCGGCCTGGTGGGATACAGGCGTTCAAAATGATCATCCCCGCGCGGCCGGAACCGCTCGAACCGACTCCGCAGACGCACGACGGTTTCGAATGGCTGTACGTGCTCAACGGACGCCTGCGCCTTGTGCTCGGTGAGCGCGCCATGACCTTGCCGCCCGGTGAGGCAGCCGAATTCGACACCTCCCTGCCGCACTGGCTGGGCAGCGCCGACGGCGGTGTGGTCGAACTACTCATCCTGTTCGGCCCGCAAGGGATGCGTGCACACGTACGCGCCGACCCCGCATCGGTGAGCTAGGGATGACTCACCTGGTGCGGTTGATTCGGACCAAAAAGCCTGCGGCGCTTGGCTTTCAGCTGGCGACATCGGCCCGGTCGGCAGGGGTGTGTTCGGCACGGTCATAGCCAGGCCGCTAGCGCGTTGATGGGTCGATTGCGGTGTCAGTGCGGGTGTCAGGTGTGTGTCAGGCCGGTGTCAGGCGGCGCGGGGACAGTGTGTTCATCGAACAAAACGATCGGCACCGATGGTTCAGTGCCACCACTGATTTCGAGGAGTACACGACATGTCCATCACCATCACCCTGACCGACCAGGACAAGAGCACTCTGCGCACCGCCGGCTATGGCGCTGTGGCGCTGATGGCCGCCGCGGGTGCGCCGCACAAGGGCATCACGCACGGTTCCATCGCGCTGACTTCGGCGACCGGGCTGGTCGGGCATGTGCTGGCCGCCAAGTCCAAAGACATCCATTTGCACGGCAAGTCGGTCGCCGAGCTGGCCGATCAGGTGCTGCCGAGTCTGACTGCCGCTATGAGGCTGCTGGGTACGCAGCATCCGGAGGAGGTCGACAACTTCCGTGACACCGTCTTGGTGGCTGTGGAAGCCGCGGCCGGGTTCGGCAAGGGCGAGCCCGGCCCTGTTGTGGCTGCGATGGCCCGCAAGATCACCGCGGCCCTCGACGCCTGACGGGTCCCGGTTCGGTGCAGCTGGTCGCGGGGTCCTGTCCGGATCCCGCGACTCGGCGAAGAACCTCCGGGTGCGGCGACGTAGCCGTTGGGAAACATGCGACAGCCGGCATTTCAGTGCGTTCGTGAGTACTCGAGGTCTGGGCGGCGGTCACTGCTCCGGCATCGTCATCGCCGACTGCGAGAAACCGGCCGACCGACGGTAGTCGGCTGTGGTCCTACGCGTGCGAGCCGTCTCGAAGTTGTTCCGCGGGTTCGGGGCCGGTGCTGTCGGAGGTATCCGCGGGACGGACTGCGCTGGCGAGCTGGAAGGCACCGTCGATGCGAGTGAGGTGAATCTCCCCGAATCCGGCGGACTCGAGTAGCGTGCGGAGTTCGTCGTCGGTGTGGAATCGCATGCGACGCGCGACCGGGCCGGGAAGGATCTTGCGCGGGGATTGCGGTGCGACGGTGTGGATCACGAGTCGCCCGCCCGGTTCCAGGACCCGTCGTAGCTCACCGAGTGCCTTCGCGGCGTCCACAAAGAAGAGTGTGTTCATTGTCGCGGCGCAGCTGAACTGCCGGTCGGGCAGCGGCAATTCCTCCGCGTCGGCCTCGAGGACCTGGAGGCTGCCCTCGCGCAGGGCGTCGGCATTGGCGGCCTCGGTGAGTGCCACCATGTCGGCGCTGTGGTCCACGGCGGTCAACCGGCAGCCGGAGGCAAGCGCCATGGCGGCGAAGGTGCCTCCGCCACAACCGATTTCGAGCAGTCGGTCGTTGGGGGAGAGATTCAGTGCGGCAAGTGTGTCGGCGAAGATGCCGTGGTGGGCCTTCATGTCCTGCCACATGATCCGTGCGAGGCGTCCGCGTGGGCGGCGCAGCATGCGGTCGGTGAAGGTATCGACGAGGGACATCGGAATTCGCTTCCAGTCGGCGGTGGATTTTCGGTGGGTGCGGTCAAGCGCGCGTGCTGGCCTGGATCCGCATGTCGCCGAACATGCTGTGGCGAGCCATCGGCCGGGCCAGGACGTTGTGCGGATAGCCCGCCGCGGTGGCGGAGACCGCGTCGAGGCGACGCAGGTGATCGTCGTCGAGGGTCAGGCTCAGTGCCGCGAGGTTGTCGGCGAGCTGCGCGTGCGTGCGGGCACCGAGGGTGGGCGCGGTGACGTCGGGATTGTGCAGGATCCACGCCAGGGCGACCTGGGCGGGAGATCGCCCGAGTTGTGCGGCGATCTCGCGCACGGTGTCGGCGATGGTCAAGGACCGCTCGGTCAGCGAGCCGTTGGCGTGGATCAGATGCGTGCGGGAACTGCCGACGGCCGGGGTGTGGCCGTTGCCGGGGAGATCGGCGCGGGTGTATTTGCCGGTGAGCACGCCGCCCGCGAGCGGCGACCATCCGACGACGCCGAGACCCAGCGCGTCGGCCATCGGGAGCATGTCGTGTTCGGCAGTGCGTTCGGCGAGATGGTATTCCAGCTGCAGCGCGATGAACAGGGACCAGCCGCGCAGGTCGGCGGTGGTCTGCATGCGGGCGACCTGCCAGGCCGGGGTATTGGAGACCCCCAGGTACAGCACCTTGCCCGCGCGCACGAGATCGTCCATGGCGCGCAGGATTTCGTCGGTCGGCGTCAGGCCGTCCCACATGTGCAGATACAGCAGATCCAGGTAGTCGGTGCGCAACCGGCGCAGGCTCGACTCGACCGAAGCCACCATGCTCTTGCGGTGATTGCCGCCGGAGTTCGGGTCGGCCGGACGCCGCAGCATGGTGTATTTCGTTGCCAGCACCAGTGATTCGCGGTCGGGGGCGGCGAACTCGCCGAGCCATTCCTCGGCGGTGCCGCTCGCGTACTGGTTGGCGGTGTCGATGAAGTTCCCGCCGCGGGAGACATAGGCGTCGAAGATGCGCCGCGCCTCTGGTTTATCGGTTCCCCAACCCCAGTCGTTGCCGAAGGTCATGGTGCCCAACGCCATTGGTGACACGCGCAGGCCGGAGCGGCCCAGCAGCCGGTAGCTGTCGAGGTCGAGCGCGCGGCTGGACGGGACCGCGGATCGGTTGGCGGTCCGCGCCTGGTCGCTCATCGGCAAACTCCTCTCGTGCTCGGCACCCGAGGCTACCGCCGAGCACACTTATTGAAAACCGTTGTCAATATCGTTTACTGTAGGCGTATTGGAACTGCCGAGCAAGGGCTAGGGATGGCGACAACAGGTGAAGAAGTCCGACGTTGTGTCGGAACGGTTCTCGGCATCGCGCCGGGCGAACTGGTAGCAGACCGGCGATTGCAGGAACTGGGCCTGGATTCCTTCCTTGCCGTGCGCCTGCATCTGCGGCTGGTCGAGCGCACCGGAATACGCGTGCCCATGGAGTCCTTCCTCGGCGCGACCCTGGAGACGCTGCTGACCGAGGTCGACAAGCGCAGCGGGACAACGGAATCCGAACGCGAGACGGGCGTGGCTGTCGCAGCACCGGCCGAGGCGTCGGTGCTGGAGGAGGAGTTGACGCCGATTCAGGCGTCGTATTGGGTCGGACGAGAACCCGGCATGCCGCTGGGTGGCGTATCGACCTTCTACTACTTCGAATTCGACCGTGCCGCAACACTGTTCACGCGCACCGATGTGGACGCGGAAGTGCGGGCGCTGGAGGCGGCGTGGAATCGGGTGGTCGATCGGCACGACATGCTGCGCGCCACGATTACCGATGAGGGACGCCAGCGGGTACATCCACCCGGGCAGTGGTATTCGATCGGTGTCACCGATCTGCGCGACCGTCCCGAGCCCGAAGGTGTGCTGGCCCAGCTGCGCGAACGGAAGTCACATCAGGTACGCGACGCCGCGACCTGGCCGCTGTTCGACATTCACGCCGCACTGCTGCCCGACGGTGGACTGCGACTGTTCGTGGGCTTCGACATCATCGTGCTGGACATGGCGAGCTGGATCCAGCTCATGCGGGAATGGGGCCGGTTCGTCACCGATCCCGCCGCCGAACTGCCCGCACCGTCGTCGTCGTTCCTGCGCATCCTGCGCGAGCGTCGCACCGCCGACAGCGAGCGGCGCGAGGCCGACCGGGCATACTGGCAATCCCGCGCGGCGAACCTGCCGCCGGGTCCGCGACTTCCGTATGCCCTTGCCGCGGAACAGATTCCGGCGGCACGATTCCGCCGCCACCAGGACCGGCTCTCCCCTAACCAGTGGTCGTCGCTGACCGCGAAGGCCGCGGCGCGCGGCCTCAGCCCGACTGCTGTCCTGCTGGCGGCCTTCGCGGTGACGCTGTCGCGCTGGGGTGCGACCGACCCGTTCTGCCTCAATGCCACGCTTTTCGACCGCCCCGACACCGAAGCCGACAGTGTCCTCGGCGATTTCAGCACCACGGCATTGGTCGAACTGCCCGCCCTCGACCTGCTGGCGTGGCACGGATTCACCGAATTCGCGACACGGGTCAACACCCGCTTCTGGGCCGATCTCGAACATCGGTCCTACAGCGGGGTGGAAGTGCAGCGTGCCCAGGCGGGTGAGCTGAGTCCGCGCTATCCGATCGTCTTCACCAGCGGTGTCGGGCTCGGCCAAGCCGGGTCGGGCGCGGCGGCATGGCTGGGCACGGAGGTATTCGGTGTCTCCCAGACACCCCAGGTGGCACTGGACCATATCGTCTGGGATGAAGACGGCGGCCTGCGGCTGGCGTGGGATGCCGTCGAGCAGGCGTTCCCTGCCGAATTCGTGGCGCACATGCTCGGCGCGCATATGCGGCTGCTCCGCACCCTCGCCGACGACGACAATGCCTGGGACAGTGCGGAATTGGGTTGGAATCCGCATTTCGCGACGATCGGAGAACTGCCCGCCGATCGCCGCGGCCCCGGCGAGCTGCTCATCGACCCACCGCGCCTGCAAGCCCGCTCCGATCCCGACGCACCAGCCGTATTCGCCGCCTCGGAGGTGCTGACCCACGGTGCGCTGCAGCGGCGGGCGCGGGCGTTGGCAGCCCGGCTCACCGCAGCGGGCGTCGGCCCGAAGCACCACGTGGCCGTCGTGCTGCCCAAATCGGCCGATCAGGTCGTCGCGGCCTACGGAATTCTGTGGGCCGGAGCGGCTTTCGTTCCCATCGAGCCGGACTGGCCGCAGTCGCGGATCGCGTCGGTGTGCCGACGCGCCGAGATCGCCCACGCGGTGACCTCCAGGGCGGCCGCCGCGCGCCTGCCCGCGACGGTCACCGTGCATCAACTCGGCACCGACGTGGCAGCCGAACGCGCGCCCGCCGAGGGCGACGGGCCCGACAATGCCCCAGACGATCTCGCGTATGTGATCTTCACTTCGGGGTCGACCGGTGAGCCGAAGGGTGTCGCCATCGAACATCGGGCCGCACGAACCACTCTCGACGACATCAACGACCGTTTCGCGGTCGGGCCGCAGGATCGAGTCCTGGCCTTGTCGGCGTTGAGTTTCGACCTGTCGATCTACGACCTGTTCGGCGTGCTCGGCGTCGGCGGCGGTCTTGTCGTGCCCGACGCCGACCGGCTGCGCGATCCCGGGCACTGGTGCGATCTGGTTGCCGCGCACCGGATCACGGTGTGGAACACCGCACCGGCGTTGGCGGAGATGCTGGTCGAGTACGCCGAAGCCGATCCCGAGGCGGCGGCGAAACTGCGCTCACTTCGGCTGATGCTGCTGTCGGGCGACTGGATTCCGTTGTCCCTGCCCGATCGGCTGCGTGCGGTGATCGGCGATGTCCGCGTGATCAGCCTCGGCGGCGCGACCGAGGCCGCGATCTGGTCCATCGCCCATCCCATCGACGGCATCGACCCGCAGTGGACCAGCATCCCCTACGGTCGGGCGCTGCGCGAGCAGCAGTTCCTGGTGCACGACGAGAACGGCCGACCCTGCCCGGTCGGAGCGGCGGGGGAGCTGTACATCGGCGGGGCCGGGTTGGCGCGCGGATACGTCGGCGACGAGGAGCAGACCGCGCAGCGCTTCGCCTGGAACGCTCGCTTGGGCCGCAGGCTGTACCGGACCGGGGATCTCGGGCGCTGGCGTCCCGACGGCGACATCGAATTCCTCGGCCGCGCCGACCGGCAGGTCAAGATCCGCGGCCACCGCATCGAACTGGGTGAGATCGAGGCCGTGATCGGGCGCTTCCCCGGCGTGCGGCGCGGTGTCGCGGCCGCAGTGCCCGGTACGGACGAGCGGCCCCGGTTGGTGGCCTACCTCGTCACCGGCGACGCCCCCGTCGACACCACCGAACTCGCCGCCCATGCGGCCCGCCATCTACCGCCCTACATGGTGCCGACCAGATGGGTCAGCCTCGACTCGATCCCGTTGACGGCCAACGGCAAGGTCGATCAAATCCGCCTGCCGAATCCATTCCGCCGCAGCGACATCGACGTCTCCGAGCCGGACCACGGGCAAACAGCCCAGCCCACGGTGGACGACACATCCGCGCGCTGGCTCGTGGAAGCGGCACGCCATGCCGCCGAGCGCGGGCTGACACTCACGGTACGGCTCGAACCGGCCGACGCCGAAGCAGCAGATCCCGCCATCGGTGCGGAATGGCTGACCCTGCTGCGCGACCATGCCCAAGCACACGGGGTGACCGCGATTCGGCCCGCGCACGCGCCGGAACTGACCATCGCCCCGCCCGCCCCGGCCGCCGGGCGGCAGCACATCGAATCCATTGTGGCGCGGGTCTTCACCGAACTGCTCGGCCCTTCCGTCACCCCGACCATCCCCTTCTACGACCTCGGCGCGACATCCCTCACCCTGGTACGGGCCCACCGCCGCCTTCGGCACCTGACCCCGGCGCTGACGGTCCCCGACATCTTCCGGCACGGCACCGTCCGTCGCCTGGCGGCCTGGATCGCCGCGCACACCCATCCCGCCGATGCCGCACCCGCGCACCGAACGCCCGGCGTGCGCATCGACCTCACAGCGGCCGTCGCCCGCGGACAGCGCCGGCGCGCCCACCGATCGAAAGCGAGGCTCACAGCGCATGGCGCTCACTGACACCGTGCACCGGCTGCGCGCCGCACTACTGCGCGGCACCGAACGCCGACAGCGGTTCACCGCTCACACCGAGCACCGGCCCGGAACACCCACCGAAATGAGCGTGCGCATCGGCAGCCACCGGTTCACCGTCGACGAACCGGTCCCCGCCGGAGGCGGTGACGCCGGTCCCGATCCGATCGGGCTGGCGCTGGCCGCGCTTGGCACCTGCCAGGCGGTCACCTACCGATTCCATGCCGCCCGACTGGGCATCGACATCGACACGCTCACCGTGGACGTGACCGCGGATCTGGACCTGGGACCGGTCTTCGGCGTCACCGACCCCACACAGCCGGGCCGGATCCTGGTGCGCGCGAACCTGAGCGGCCCCGCCGAACCCGCCCGCTACGAGGAGCTGCGACGTCTGGTCGAGCAATCGTGCCCGGTGCTGGCCATGCTGCGCGGGCAGGTGCCCGTCGAGTCGGAAATGGAGATCGCGGCGTGACCGACGACAACGCACATATCCTCGACGACAACGGCGATGGTCTCGACGACAATGCCATTGCCATCATCGGAATGGCCTGCCGCTTTCCGGGCGCACCGGACCTGGCATCGTTCTGGGAGCTGCTCGACTCCGGGCGTGAGGGCCTGACCCGCTTCGACGACGCCGAACTTGCGGCCCGCGGCGTTCCGGAAGACGTTCGCCGCCACCGGAATTACGTGCCCGTCGGCGCGGTCATCGCCGGGCAGGAGCAGTTCGATCCGGCCCATTTCGGCCTGACCGCCCACGACGCCGCCCTGCTCGATCCGCAGTTGCGCCTGCTGCTCGAATGCGCCTGGGACGCGCTGGGCGACGCGGGCCACCGCGCCGGTGGCGGCCTCGGCGAGATCGGCGTGTTCACCGGTGCCTCGCACAGCGACTACCGAGAATCCGCTCTCGCCGCCTATCGGCAGCGCGCGCGACAGGATCCGCTCGGCCTGCTGCAGGCCGACATGGGAACGCTCACCGACTACTTCCCGCAGCAGATCTCCTACCGGCTCAACCTGACCGGGCCCGCGGTCGCCGTGCAGGCCACCTGCGCGACGTCACTGGTGGCAGTGCACATGGCGGTCCAGTCGCTGCTGCACGATGAATGCGACGCCGCCCTCGCCGGTGGTGCTTCACTGATCGTGCCGCAGGGCCGCGGCTATCTGCATGTGCCCGAAGCCATCTTCTCCGCCGACGGACACACCCGCTCGTTCGCCGCCGACGGTACCGGGATGGTGCACAGCCAAGGCGCGGGCGTCGTGGTGTTGCGGCGGCTCGCCGACGCGGTCGCCGACGGCGACCCCCTCTACGCGGTGATCCGCGGCACGGCCGTCAACCACGACGGAGCCGGGAAAGCCGGATTCACCGCGCCTTCGGCGGCCGGACAGGCGCGGGTGATCGCCGAAGCCCTCGCCGTCGCCGATATCGACGCGAACGCCGTCGACCTGATCGAAGCCCACGGCACCGCGACCGTGCTCGGCGACCAGATCGAATTGACCGCTCTGGCAGCCGTTTTCGGTGAACGGACGGTGCCGGATCCGATCCTGCTCGGCTCGGTCAAGAGCAATATCGGCCACACCAACAGTGCCGCCGGTATCGCCTCGCTCATCAAGACCGCACTGGCCCTGCACCACCGATGTATTCCGGCCACCCTGCACGCGCACCCGGCCCATCCCGAACTGGGCAGGCAGCACGGACTGTTCGAGCTACCCGAACACGCACGAGAGTGGCGGGAACGTAATGGGACCCGCATCGCGGGAGTGAGCTCATTCGGCATCGGCGGCACCAATTGCCATGCGGTACTGGAACAAGCGCCCACTGTCGTGCCCGGCGAGGTGACCGACCTCGGTGCGCAGCTGCTGCTGGTGTCGGCCGCCTCGAAGTCCAGTTGCGATGCGCAGCTGGACATCTCCGTCCCCGACGGCACCCACGCCGACTACGCCCGCACTGCATCCAGCGGCCCGCACACCGAAAGCGGTTGGCGCGCCGTGGCTCTGCTGAGCGGCGGGGACAGCACACCGCGTGCCATCACCATGCGGGAAGTGCCGTCCGAACGCTCTCGGATCGTGTTCGCCTTCCCCGGCGCGGGCGCACAATACCCGGGGATGGGGGCCGGTCTGTACCGCGACGAACCGGTGTTCACCGGCGTGGTCGACGAATGCGCGGACGCGCTGAAACCTCTGCTGGACTACGACATTCGCGGTATCGTGACCGGCCGCGCGGCCTCGGACGATGTGGACGACATCCGCCTCGGCCAGCCCGCGCTGTTCGCCGTATCCCTTGCGACCGCGACCACCCTGCGCGCCTATGGCGTCGAACCGGACGGCGTACTCGGCCACAGCCTGGGCGAATACGCCGCCGCAGTCGTCGCGGGCATGCTGACCGTGCCCGATGCCGCCCGATTGGTCGCAGTACGCTCGCGGGCCCTGGCCGCCACCGCGCCCGGCGGCATGCTCGCCGTCGCGCTCGGCGAATCGCAAACCCTGCGCGAACTCGCCAGCTACCCGGACCTGGCCCTCGCCGCGGTGAACGCCGCCGACGCCTGCGTGGTGTCCGGGCCGGAACCCGCGCTCGACGCCTTGGCGGCAAGCTTGACCGGCTCGGGAATTCGAACCAGCCGACTACGGGTGGCGGCCGCGCTGCATTCGCCGAGCGTGGCCGCCGTGACCGAACCCCTGCGAGCTGCCGCGGCCGGAATATCCGCCACACCAGGCACTCTGCCGCTCTACAGCACGCTCACCGGCCGGACCATGCGGTCCCTCGACACCGACCACTGGGCGCGGCACATGGTCGAGCCCGTCCGCTTCAGCGCCGCGCTCTCGGCCGCCACCGCCGAACCGGCCACGATCGTGCAGGCCGGGCCAGGCAGCACACTGGCGGCTCTCGCGCGCCGTATTCGGTGCACCTCGACGACTACCGCTCTCACCACGCTTCCGGACGCCGCCGAATCCGGCGCGACCAGAGGCCGGGAAGTGGACGAAGAGCGCTCCGCGTTTCTGGCCGCTCTCGGCGAACTCTGGTGCGGCGGTATCGATATCGATGTCACCGCCCCGCACCAGCCGCGTCGGCGGGTACGACTGCCCGCCTACCCCTTCGACCGTCGCCGGACCTGGATCGACCCACCCGCCGAACTCGGCAGCGGGCTCCTCGCGGCGCCGATAGGTAACTCGAACCCGATCGACCCGGCCACGAACGGTGCCGCTGCCGCCGTGCAGGCACTGGAGACGGCCGAAACCTTGCGGGCGGCAGCCGCACCGGACCGGCTAGCCGCCACGATTCCGGCGCTACCGGGAGAACAGTCGCCGGGGCACACGTATACCGCTGTAGTTCAAGAAGATTCGATCCTGACCGCTGCGTCGGAAGCAAGCCCGACTTCGGATGTCGAGTCGGTGGAGTCGTCTGCGGATTCGGCGCCGGATTCGGCCGAAGCTTTCCATCCGGTAGCGGAATCGCGGATTGCCGCGTCGACTCGGCCACCACTGACACCGGTTCTGGATGACCCGCATGACACTGCGGTGCAACAGGATTCGATTCGGACCCAGTCAGGACTGCCCACCAATGGTCGCACCGCTACGGCGGGCAAGTCAGCTCCGGCTACGGATTCGGAGCGCATCGTCGCCGTGCTGTGGGGAGAACTGCTGGGCGAGAGCGTGACCGGCGCGGATGCCGACTTCTTCGCGCTCGGCGGCACCTCGCTGACCGCGACACGGATGCTCGAACGGGTCAACGACCAGCAAGGTACCGATCTGCGGATGCGCGAACTGCTCTCGCATTCCACGGTTTCCGCGTTTGCGGCATTGTTGGACCGTCGGCGGGTCGCGTCCCGCGGCGGCGCGGCCATGGGGGTTTCGGTGGCCCCGACTGTCTCGACGTCGGCGGCGGTCACCCCGACACCAGCCGCCTCGGCAAGCGCGGAACCGGAGGCCGACAGCGCGCCGTTTCCGCTGACCAGGGTGCAGCACGCTTACTGGGTCGGGCGGTCGGGGGCCTTCGGACTCAGCGACGTCGCCTGCCACATCTACCTCGAATACGACTGCACCGACCTGGATCTCGATCGTTATGAGCGGGCCTGGAACGCGTTGATCGGGCGGCACGACATGCTGCGGGCGGTGATCACCGAAGACGGACGCAACCAGGTGCTCGAGCACGTGCCCGACTATCGGGTTCGACGGCATGATCTCGCGGCGATGCCGGTCGAGCAGCGCGAGGAGACGCTCGCCGATTTGCGGCGCAGGCTTTCGCACCGGGTGCACCGCCCGGATCGCTGGCCGCTGTTCGATGTGCGGGCCGCGGTGCTCGACGACCACACAACACGGCTGTTCGTCGGCATCGATGCACTGATCTGCGACGCGGGCAGCTTCTTGATCCTCGACCGCGATCTGCGCGACCACTATCTCGACCCGGCCGCGGTGAAGGCACCGGTGCGTACCCGCTTCGCCGACTACGTGGCACGCATCGGCGACCGTGCCGATCGTCCGGAAGCCGCACGGGCGCTGGGCTATTGGCAGAAGCGCCTACCGGAGTTGCCCGCGCCGCCGCAGCTGCCGACCCGGACCCGCACCCAGGCACAGCCCTGGTTCGCGCGCCGCGCCGACCGGCTCGCGCCCGGTGACTGGCAGGCCCTGCGGCAGCTGGCCGCCGCCCATGGCGTCACCCCTTCGGCGGTGCTGCTCACGGCCTACGCCGACGTGCTGGCGGCCTGGTCCGGGGACGACCGGTTCACGCTGTCGCTGACCCTGGTGGACCGTCCGGCCGCGCTACCCGGAATAGAAGATGTGGTGGGCGACTTCACCACCCTGCTTGCCCACGAAGTGGACCGCACCGTCGGCGGGTCGTTCGCCGAGCGGGTGGCGCGCACTCAGCGGCGGCTTTTCGACGATATCGACCACCGCGACTATTCCGCCCTGGACGTGCTCGCCGACCTGTCCAGCCGCACCGGGCAGCGGCACCTGCTGCCCGTGGTGTTCACCAGCGCCCTGGATGTCGCCGAGCTGGTCGGCGGTGACCCGGATCTGGAATGGGCGGGCCGGATCACCCACGGTGTCAGCCAGACCCCGCAGGTGTGGCTCGACCATCAAGCCTTCGTCCAGGCCGGAGCGCTGCGGGTGCAATGGGACGTCCTCGAAACCGTCCTCGACCCGCAGGCCGCCGACACCGCCTTCACCGCCTACGTGAGCTGGCTGCGCCGACTGGCCGGTGAGCCCGGCGCCTGGACCGCACCCGAGGACGGGCCGCGATTGGGAGCCGCCGACGACATCGCCAGGGTCGTCACGGAGATCTGGGAGCGGGTCCTGTCGCTCGAATCCGGTGTCGTGCGCCCCGATTCGACCTTCATCGGCCTGGGCGGAGACTCCGTGCTGGCGGTGCGGATGGCGACCATGGTGCGCGGCCGACTCGGTGTGGCCGTGCCCGTGGTCGACCTGGTCGGTGATATCACCGTCACCGACCTGATCGCGCTCATCACCGAGCGCCGCTCCGAATCCGCGCTGCCCGCCATCGAATTGGCGCGACAGACCGATCCGGACGCCCCGTTCCCGCTCACCCCGCTGCAGCAGGCGTACTGGGTCGGCCAGCAGCACGGGTACGCGCTCAGCTACGACTCCGCACACAACTACGTCGACTTCCGGCTGCACGGCATCGATCCCGGCGCGGTCGAGCAGGCGGTACGTCGGCAGGTGGAACGCCAGCCCATGCTGCGCGCGATCTTCCTGCCCGACGGCGCCCAACAGGTGCTCGCGGCCACCGATCCACGTCTGACGGCCCTGCCCATAACCACCGTCGACCTGCGCTCCACACCGGCCGAGGTCGCGCGAGCGCTCGCCGACACGCGTGCCGAGATGCAGCACACCGGACCGGGTATGGACCCGTGGCCCTTCCGCATCACCGCGGTGCGGCTGCCCAGTGACGAACTCAGCCTGCACATCGTGTGCAGCCTGCTGGTCGCCGACGGCTGGTCGGTGCAGCTGATGTTCACCGAACTGTTCACCTACCTCGACGACCCCAATACCGTGCTGCCACCGCTGACCGCCCACTTCGGCGATTACGTGGAAACCATCAACCGCCAGCGCGGCGAACCCGAATGGCAGGCACAGCGCGACTGGTGGTGGGACCGCATGGACGAGCTGCCCACCGCACCGGCACTGCCATTGGCGGTCCCGTTCGACCAAGTGCGCCCGGACACCCTCGAGCGCAGGGAATTCCGGGTCACCGGCGAACAGATGGCGGTGCTGCGCACGCACTGCGCGGCACACCACATCACCCCCACGACCGCCTTCGCCACCTGCTACGCCCTGGCGCTGGCCGCGATGGCCGGACATCGGCGGTTCCTGCTGAACGTGCTCTACCTCAACCGCCTGCACCTGCCCCGCGATCTCGACCACGCCATCGGCCCCTACGCGGGCACCGTCCTACTGGATGTGGCCCTGCCCCAGGCGGCAACCTTCGCCGCCGCGGCCCAGCACATCCAGGAGGCCATGGCCACCATGCTCGACCACGGGCAGGTGACCGGCGTGGAGGTGGTGCGCGAGCTGAGCCGCCGCCGACGCGACACCGCACCACAGGCGCCGGTCGTCTTCCACAGCACACTCGGCCTGCACCCGCCGGGCGGCACCCCCGAGACTGTGGATGTGCGCGAGTTCTACCAGCGCGTGCGCACACCTCAGGTGGCGCTGGATATGCAGGTGTTCCAATGGGATTGGGACGACTCGGTGGTGGTCAACCTCGACGCGGTGGCCGAACTGTTCCCGCCGGGTGTCCTCGATGAGCTGTTCATCGCGGTCTGTGATCGGGTCATCGATCTGGTGCGCCGTCCCGAGGTGTGGACCCAGGCCCTCGCGTTGCCGACCGCGGAACGGCCCGCCGTGCGCATCGACGCACCGATCCGGATCGCACCCGGCGGGCCGCCCGCCACCGACACCGAGAAGGCGATCGGCGAGCTGTGGGCTCGGCTGCTGGAACCCGTCGCCGACATCGACCGTGGCACCGACTTCTTCAGCGCCGGAGGCGATTCGGTGATGGCGATCCGCATGCTCGCCCGCATGCGGGCCGAACTAGGGCTGACGCTCACCCCGCGGGAGTTCCTCGCCGATCCCACCCTCGCGGCCGTCGCGACGGCCGCCGGGCGCACGGACGCGCCGAGTCCGCGGGACTGCCTGGTGCCGCTGCGCGAGGGCACGGGACGACCGCTGTTCCTGGTGCACCCCACCGGCGGTGATGTGCTGTGCTACCTCGACCTGGCTCGCGCCATCAGCACCGACGGGCCCGTGATCGGCATCCAGGATCCCGAATTGGCCGGGGCCGCGGGGCCGCAGACCATCGCCGGGCTGGCCGAGGTCTACGAACGGGTCGTGCGAGAGCGTCAGCCCGAGGGGCCGTATCGGCTCGGCGGCTGGTCCATGGGCGGCATCATCGCGCACGAACTGGCTCGACGGTTGCGTGCGGCCGGGCAGACAGTGGAGATGCTTGTGCTGCTGGACGCGAATATCGCCGACCGCATCCACCACGTCGAGGGCGCCGCGTTCTGGTCACGGTATCTCGGCTCGCTGGAAGCATTCCTGGATATCGATCTCGACACCGGTCCGCTCGGAAAGGATTTCGAAGCGCTATCCGAACCGGAACAGCGGGCGCAAGCAGAGCGCCGGATGGCCGCCGCCGGACTCGCCGAACGCGGCGCACCGGATGAGAAGCGATTGCGGGAGAGCATCTTCCGCCGACACCTGCGGGCGCTGGGGGAGCATGCCACCGGCCCGCTCGACGGGGACGGGCTCGAGGTACTGCTGATCCGTGCCGAACTGCCGTCGCCGCGCAATTCCGGTGTCGGAATGGGTGTCGACGACTGCGCCGACCTGGCGGATCTGGGATGGGCGGCATACACCGCTGCCGCCATCGACTCGCGGCCGATCGCGGCACACCATTACGCGCTGCTGCGGCCACCAGCGGTTGGCCTTGTCGCGCACCAGCTTACGGAGCTGCTGGCTCGGGTGAACAGGACGGTGCGGTGAGCGAAGAGTACGCGGCCGCCACCGAGTTCTACGACCTGATGGCCACACCGTATGTGGCGAGTGTGGAGCCAACGCTCACCGCGCTGCTCGCCGAGGTGGACACCGTCGCCGGGCCCGTGCTCGACATCGGCGCGGGCACCGGCCTGTCGACCATGCTGGTGGCCGACGCCGTGCCCGACGCGCGGATCGTCGCGGTGGAACCGGCCCCGGCCATGCGCGCGGTGCTGCTGTCGCGACTGGCCGCCCGCAAGGATCTGCGCGAGCGAATCACCGTGCTGCCCTATGGATTCCTCGACGCCGAGCTGCCCGCGCATTGTTCGGCGGTGGTGGCGCTCGGCGTGATCGGGCATTTCGACGCCGCCACCCGCCCTCGGGTGTGGCGCGCCATCGCCGCCGCGTTGGCCCCGGACGGTACGGCGGTCGTGGAGGTGCAGCGGCCCGGGTGCGTCGAGGTCTCACCCGAACGCCGCTACACCCAGGCCCGCGCCGGCCTGCTGCGCTACGAGGGCTGGAGCAGAGCCGAGCCGGTGGACGCCGAATCCTTGGTCTGGCACATGACCTACCGCACCTATCACGACGAGCGCCTGCTGCGGGAAGTCGTCGCGAGCCACCGCGTGTGGCCCGCCGCCGCCGAACGGCTCGCCCGCGAAGCCCACGCCGCGGGGCTGAGTCTGGCGTCCACCGACACCGCAACCGGACTGCTGCGGTTCACCAAGCACCCATGAGACGAAGGACTTTCGCCATGTCCGACCCCATTGCCGCGGTGTTCGACCGAGCTACGGCCGTGCCCGACCAATCGACCCTGTCGGCCGACGCTAGCGCGGCCGTGCGTGCCGCCATCGGCGAGCTGCTGCCCGCACTGCGCGAACGCGCGGCCAAGACCGAGCAGGCCCGCCGAATTCCGGTGGAATCGATCGACGAACTGGCCGAGACCGGTGTCTTCCGGCTGTTGCAGCCACGCCGCCACGGCGGGTACGAGGCGCACCCGGCCGAGTTCTACACCGCCGTAGCGGAATTGGCTGCGGCGTGCGGATCCACTGGCTGGGTGGCCGCCGTGCTCGGCATCTCACCGTGGAACCTGGCCCTGTTCGACAGCGCCGCCCAGGACGAAGTGTGGGGCAGCGATCCCGATGCTCGCATCTGCTCGTCCTACGCGCTGACCGGTACCGCCACTGCGGTCGAGGGCGGGTACCGGCTCAGCGGCCGTTGGGGATTCGTCTCCGGCTGTGACCACGCAACGTGGGCGCTGCTGGGTGCGCGCGTGATGGACGGCGACGCCGCGGTCGACTCCTGCACCTTCTTGGTCCCGGCCACGGACTACACCGTCGACGATGTGTGGCAGGCCGTCGGCCTGCGCGGCACCGGCAGCAACGACATCGTGGTCGAGGACGTGTTCGTCCCGGCCCACCGGATGCTGGACTCTACCTCGGTTACCAGGTGTGAAACCCCCGGGAACGCTGTCAACGACGGCCCGCTGTATCGCATCCCGTTCGGCTGCGTCCATACCAGCGCCATCACCGCCGCCATCATCGGCATGGCGCGCGGCGGCTACCACGCCCACCTCGACCAGCAGCGCGACCGGATACGGGTGGCGCTGCCCGGCGACGCCACCAAGGACAGCGGCTTCACTGGCAACGCGTTCCGCGAGGACCCGGCCACGCTCACCCGCATCGCCGAAGCCTCCGGTGAACTCGACGCCGCCTGGCTGCTGCTCACCCACAACATCGGCCACCTCCACGACCTCGCCGCGGCGGGCGCCCCGATCACGCCATCGGAACGACTGCGGCTGCGCCGCGACCAGGTGCGCGGCACCGAACGCGCCATTTACGCCGTGGACCGGCTTTTCGAGAACTCCGGTGGCCGAGCCTTGCGCCCGGACAGCGTGATCCAGCGCTGCTGGCGCGACGCCCACGCCGGACGGGCACACGCCGCCAATGATCCGGAGCGGGTGTACCGGATGTTCGGCTCGGCGGAACTCGCTGCCGCACAACAGAATCCGCACGATGCGGGTACGCCGGAGTCCGCCGCGGCTGTGCCGGGACCGGATTCAGGCACAGCGGCCGCGATTCCGGGGCTTGCGCAGCCGAATCCTCCGCAGGCCGAGGCGGTTTCCGGGGCGGAGGCGCGACAGCCGTGACAGCTCGCCTGGTTTCTCTCGTCGCCGCGCACCCGTGGGTGCGGTCCGCGTACTGGGACGCGAATCGCGAGGCGATCGTTGTGCACCCGGCCGCCAGTGCGCTGGCGGTGCGGCCCGCGCCCGGCGCGCTGCTGACCGAGCACCTCGAGCACTGGCGCCACGTCTACTCCTATGTCTACGCCGCCGCCGACCAGCGCCACGGTGACGACCTTGACCTGTCGGGGTGGCGTGCCTCCGACACCGGAGCGCCGTTCGATCGCGCGCACATGCTCGACTGGATCGACCATGCCGTGCGTCTCGTGCTACGCGGCGACCCCGAGACGGTGCTCGAAGTCGGTTGTGGCAGTGGCCTGCTCGCGCACCGTATTCATCCGCATACCCGTGGCTACGTCGGACTCGATCCGGCCGAACCCGCCGTGGAGCGGCTGCGCGCTCAGGCGCTGCCCGGGGTGCGGGTAGTGCATGCCGGCGCGCACCAGCTCACCGCGACACCGGTCGTGGACGCGCTGCGCTCGGTCGGTGCGGTCGCGCCGGAGCGCATCGTGTTCAACAGTGTCACCCAGTGTTTCCCGGACGCCGCGTATCTCACGGCGGTGCTCGAGGACGCACTCGATCTGGTGGCGCCCGGCGGTGCGGTCGTGGTCGGGGATATCCGCAATCTGGCGAGCGCTGCCGCGTTCGCGCACTGGGTCGAAGCCGCCCGGCATCCCGACGCCACCGCGCAAGATCTGGCGCGGCGGGCTGCGGCGCGACTGTCAGCTGAAGAGGAATTACTTTGTGACCCAAGGTTCTTCGCGTGTCTGGCCGGTAAACACGAACGGGTGGTCCGCGTCGCCTGCCATGCGAAGCCGTTCGCTGCCGACACCGAACTCACCCGGTATCGCTATGACATCGTGCTGACCGTCGACGCGCCCGAACCGGCAACAACGCGCACTGTCGCGTGGCACGAACTGCCCGGCAGCGCGAGCGGCTCCTGGCCCGCCGCGCTGGCTACCGCCCTGCGCGAGCCGTCGGTCCTTGTCACGGGCATCCCGAACGCCTTGCTGGACAGGGAGAATCGGGCGGCGGCCACGCCCGCGCAACTGGCCGCCGCTATACCGCCCGACGCGGCCGTGCTCCTCGACTCCGCGGACGGATGCGTGCTGGCCGCCGGTCGGCCGGAACAGCACGTCGGTGTCGAAGCCGTCGACGACAGCGCGGTCGCGCGGCTGTGCACCGACCCGCTCGATCGGTTCGTGCGCCTGCGTCTACCCGAAGTCCTGGCCGACCATCTCGAAGAGCAGTCGCTCGTCGCGTCGGTGCCCGCCATTGTCGTCGCCGAGGAGTCCGTCGTCCTATGACCATCACATCCGATATCGCCGTGCTGTCCGCACTGCGCACCGCCTGCCGAGGGCCGGTCCACTCACCGGGCGATCCGGGCTACGACCTCGCGCGCCGACGCTGGAACACCGCGGTGGACCAGCACCCCGCGGCCGTCGTCGGCTGCACCGGAGTCCCCGACATCCGTGCGGCCGTAGCGCTCGCGCACCGGCACGGGCTGGCGGTATCCGTGCGCGGGGGCGGGCACGAGGTCGCCAACCACGCCACCGCTGACGGCGCACTGCTGGTGGATCTGTCGGCGCTGCGCACCGTGACCGTCGACCCCGTCACCCGCCGGGCCGTCGTCTCGGCGGGAGTGACCTGGGCAGAGCTCGACAAAGAGTGTCATCGGCATGGTTTCGCGGTCACCGGGGCCGACGTGTCCACCGTCGGCGTGATCGGCACCGCGGTCTGCGGCGGCACCGGCTGGCTGCAACGATCGTTCGGATTCACCTGCGACAACGTTCGTTCCGCGCACGTGGTGCTGGCCGACGGTCGCCTGGTGCACGCCACGCCCGACCATCATCCCGAACTGCTGTGGGCGCTGCGCGGCGGCAGCGGCAATTTCGGGATCGTGGTCGCCCTCGAGCTCGAGCTGCACCCCATCCGCACCCTGCAAGCCGGAACGCTGCTGTTCCGGCTCGACCAGGCGCGCACCGTCTTCCGGCGCTTCCGTGAACTGTGCGCGCAGGCTCCCGATGAGCTGGCGCTGCGCGCCACCCTGCTGCACTGGCCGCCCACCGCGCCGGAAGGTCCGCCGATGGCTGCCATCACCGCGGCCTATCTCGGACCCGAACAGCAGGCCCGCGACGTGCTGGGGCGGCTGCGCCGCATCGGCGAAGCCGAACTGGATCTGATCCGCCCGCTGGAATATCCCGACCTGCAACGCAATACCGAACAGGCTTTCCACGACGGCCACGGCACCGCGACCGGATCGGAATGGCTGCGCGCCTTCGACGACACCGCCGTCGATGCACTGGTCGAGCTCGCCGCGCGCATGCCGACGCCGTACTCGCTGATCTCGGTGCACCAACTCGGGGCTGCGGTGCGGCGAATGCCTTCGGAGGCAACGGCATTCGGATTCCACGACGCCGCCTATCACATGGTGCTGTTCTCCGGCGGACCGCCGGGTACCGACCTGCGGGCCTCGCGGCAGTGGATCGCCGAGGTCACCGCGGCCGTGCAAGGGTGCTCGGCGGGCGGTCCCTACATCGGAATTCTCGACGACGCCGCGTCCCCGGAGCGGGTGCGCAGCGCCTATCCGCCCGCCACGTACGACAAGCTGCGCCGGATCAAAGCCGAATACGATCCGGACAACACCTTCCGCTGCAACCACAACATCCCGCCCGCCGACCGGGACCGCAGTGCGACCCGGAAGGATACGGATCGCGAGGCGCGGCGGGTGCTTTCCGCGCGCGAGGATCTGGATCGGTTCGGCCTGCGCGCCATGACCGCGGCACTGCGCCCGGCACTGCCGGAGGGCGCGGCCCGCACGGAGGAACAGATCGCGACCACGCTCGGCGTCCACCCGCGCCACCGCTGGCTGCTGCGGCGCTGGCTGACCGAACTCACCGATCGCGGGTGGGTGCACCACGATCCCACGCGCGGATACACCGCGTTGCGTGCCGCCGACACCCCCGTACGAGCGAGCATCACCCAGGTATGCGCGGACTTCGGCTTCCCCGCGCGGCTGGCACGGTTCTTCGACGAGGCGAACCGGCGGCTGCCCGAACTGCTACAGGACCGGATCCTCGCCCAGGAACTGCTGTTCCCCGACGCCGACCTGCTCACCGCCGATGCCGCTTACCGGGACAACCCGATCAACCGCTACCTGAACACCGCGGCGGCCGAGCTGGTTGCGCAGGCGGTGGACGAGCTGGCCCGAGACCGGCGGCCGGTGCGGATCATGGAACTCGGCGCAGGGGTGGGCGGTACGACCGCCAACCTGATCCCGACCCTGGACGGCCGGGGCGTCGACTACTACTTCACCGATGTGTCGTCGTTCTTCCTGACGGCGGCCCGCGACCGCTTCGGCAGCTACCCGTGGGTGCGCTACGGCGAAGTCGACCTCAACACCGACCTGCCCGACCAGACACCGTACGACATCATCGTGGCCGCGAATGTCCTCCACAATGCCCACGACTGCGCCCGGATGCTGCGGCAATTACACGATCTGCTGAAGCCCGGGGGCGAGCTGATCTTCATCGAATCCTGCCGCGAACATTGCCAACTGCTCACCTCCATGCATTTCCTCATGTCCGCCCGCCCCGGCCGCACCCGGGCAGGCGAGCACGATCTCCGCGCGGGAACCAACCGGATCTTCCTCACCGAAT
This sequence comes from Nocardia sp. CA-135398, assembly GCF_050955845.1. Lineage (NCBI taxonomy): Bacteria > Bacillati > Actinomycetota > Actinomycetes > Mycobacteriales > Nocardiaceae > Nocardia > Nocardia sp. CA-135398. Next base: position 2,183,314 of record NZ_CP192084.1, read on the forward strand.
CCGAATGGCGTGAACTACTCAGCGCCGCCGGACTGCCACCCCAGACGGTGCTCCCCGCTCCACAAGAGGCACTCGCCATGCACGGCCAGCGCATCTTCGCCGCGCGCAAACCGTCGTGACGCGGGGACACCCGACGGTCGGGCAGGTGTACCGCATCCACGACCACTACGAGGTCGGGCGCGAGAAAATCCGCGAATTCGCCCGCGCGGTCCAGGATTTCCACCCGGCACACTGGGACGACACGGCCGCACACACCGTCGGCTACCCCGTGATCCTCGCGCCCATCACCTTCGCCTCCGCGACCGTGACGGCCGCGCAGCGGGAACTGCTGCGGATCGCATTGGACGGCTACGATCCGGCACGGCTACTGCAGGTGGAGCAGGAGATCCACTGCCACCGCCCGGTCCTCGCCGGTGACCGGCTCACCCACGAGATCACCGTGGACTCGTGGCGCACGATCATCGGCGGCGACATCATCGCACTGACCACCGTGATCAGCGATCGCGACACCGGGCCGGTCCAGACCGTGCACACCACCCTCGCCGGACGCAGCGGGAACGAAGGAGAACGCATCAGTGAGATCGCGAAAAATATTGCCCTGCAAGATATTCCGGTACCAAAACCGCAGTCGCCCGGAACCCCGGCGGCCGATCCGTCCTTCCCCTCCCGCCCGGCGGGTGCTCTGTCACGCAATACCCCTGCGGAACACCGCTTCCCGTCGCGGACCTTCCACCTGACACGCGGCGAACTCGTCAACTACGCGGGCGTCTGCGGCGACCTCAACCCGATCCACTGGAGCGACGATATCGCCCGCGCCACAGACACTCCCGGCGTCCTGGCCCAGGGCATGCTCACCATGGGCCTGGGTGCCGCCGCGCTGACCGCCTGGATCGGTCATCCGACAGCGATACTCGACTACTCCGCGGTTTTCGCCCACCCCGTCCACGTCACCACACGCCGAGCCGCCGCGATCGAATTCACCGGCACGGTCGCGGCAGTGGATCCCGACGCATCCCGCGCGACTGTAGCACTCGCCGCGTACTGCGACGGTGCATCGATTTTGGGCCGGGCCACAGCCACAGTTGTTCTGGCCAATTAGTACATCATGTTCTGAATACAGATTCTGATGTACTATCTGCGGTGTGGAAACCGTGCTGCACCGTGACGCGCTGGCTCGGTTCGGACATGCGCTGTCCGATCCGACGCGCACGCAGATCCTGCTGAGTCTGCGCACTGCCCCGAGTTACCCCTCCGAACTGGCCGACCGGATCGGCGTCTCGCGGCAGATCCTGTCGAATCACCTTGCCTGCCTGCGCGGTTGCGGACTGGTGGTGGCCGTTGCGGAGGGGCGCAGATCGCGCTACGAGCTGGCCGATCGACGCATCGCCCATGCGCTCGACGACCTGCTCGGACTGGTCCTCGCGGTGGACCCGGCGTGCTGCGCGGATGCCGGTACCGAAGGATGCTGCTGATGGGGCACCCACTCGGAATGCCGGCTCTGCCCTCGCAAGAGCGCAGAACGTCGGTGCGGCGGACCGTGCTGACACGCCGCATCCGATGGCTGGTCGCTGCGACCATCTCCTACAACGTGATCGAGGCGAGCATCGCGCTCGCCGCAGGCGCGTACGCGTCCTCGACGGCGCTGATCGGGTTCGGTCTGGACTCGGTCATCGAGGTGTCCTCCGCTCTGGCCGTCGCGTGGCAGTTCGCCGGACCCGACCCGCATCAACGTGAGCGGGCCGCCCTGCGGGTCATCGCGTTCTCGTTCTTCGCCCTCGCCGCGTACGTCGTCATCGACGCGATCCGCGCGCTGGCCGCAGGCGGCGAGGCCGAGCACTCCTGGATCGGAATCGGCCTCGCCGCAACCAGTTTGGTGATCATGCCGGTGCTCTCCGGGGCGCAGCGGCGTGCCGGTCGAGAGCTCGGTTCGGTGTCCGCGGTCGCCGACTCCAAACAGACGCTGCTGTGCACCTACCTCTCAGCGGTGCTCCTGGCCGGACTGCTGCTCAACCTCACGCTCGGATGGGCGTGGGCGGACCCGATCGCGGCTCTGGTCATCGCCGCCGTCGCGGTCAAGGAAGGCTTCGACGCCCGGCGTGGTGCGACGTGCTGCCCGTCTCCAGTAGCCGCACGCACGAATACCGGTGCCGTAGTGGACGATTGCGCTGCGGGGGATTGCGACTGCCGGGACTGACAGACCGATGCCCACCCGTCGGTGACGGCATCGACCATTCGTCGATGCCGAGTTGAAAGATGGTCAGGACTTGATCGACATGTCCGCCCCGGTCTGCTGCGCCCCCGTCGCCGCCGCCCCGGTGGACGAGAACGCTGCCCTAGAGGTCGCCTTGCGACTCGAGGCAATCGCCGATCCGGCCCGCATCCGGCTGATGTCGCTGCTGCTCACCAGCCCGCACGGTGCGGAAAACGGCGGCGACCTCGCGACGGCGGTAGGGCTGTCGGAATCGACCGTCAGCCACCACCTCGCCCAACTCCGCACCGCCGGACTGGTCGAATCCGAGCGCCGCGGGATGAACACCTTCCACCGCGCCCGCCGCGACGCCCTTTCCGCCCTGTGCGTCGTCCTCGACCCGAACTGCTGCACCTGACCCGGTACCGCATGGCGCCGAGAGTTGCGAGATGGCTGTGTTTCGTCCCCTCGGGTGGGGGAATGCGGGTTGCGGAGGTGCGTATCGAACATGTCGCCTCAGCCGGTTTCTACCTCCGTACCGTCACCCGGCTGGCCCGCAATGGTGGAAGGAGCACAAAACATGTCGCCTGCAACGATCAACTCGACCTCGGACGCCGTGGACTTCCTGGTCGAACAGCATGAACGGATCAAGCGACTATTCACCGAAACCGCTGAAACCGTCGACGCCGAGCAGAGGAAGGCCAAGTTCTTCGAGCTGCGAAGACTGCTGGCGGTGCATGAAACCGCGGAGGAGGAGATCATCCATCCGCGGGCCCGTCGCGAGATCGGTGACGGTGACGGCGCCGCCATCGTCGATGCCCGTCTGGAGGAGGAGAACAAGGCCAAGAAACAGTTGGCGGATCTCGAATCGGTCGACATCGGCTCGCCCGAGTTCCAGGACAAACTGGACCGGTTGCGTCGGGCCGTGCTCGCGCATGCCGACCACGAGGAGCATGAGGAGTTCAATCGCCTGCGTCAGGAACTGGATCCCGACGCTCTGCAGCGGATGCGCAAAACAGTCGAGCTCGCCGAGGCCATGGCACCGACCCGGCCGCATCCCAGGGTCGAGTCCGCGATGGCAAACGCCCTGGTCGGTCCGTTCGCCGCGATGATGGACCGAGCGAAAGACATGATCAGCAAGCCGCGCGGCTAGACGTAGAAGCCCGTCGCGGCAATCACGACTCAGCGGTCGCCGCTGTAGATGTGTCGGGGTCGGCGGCCGCGCCACGTCGGCGTGGCCGTCCATGTGGTTCGTCAGGTCGTCGCGACCAGGAACTGTTCCGCACTCGGGGGACGCAGGCCGTCCGTTCGGTCGGCGAAGTAGCGCTGGGTCAGCGTGGATGTCGAAATGTGTTGCGCCGATGCGAAACCCGCTGCCTCGGCCAGCTCGATCAGTTCATCGGGGCTGAACAGGCTGAGGAATGGAACTCCACTGGCTCGTGCGGCATTCTCGACGGCCTGGCGTATCGCGCGTTCCTCGGCATCCAGCAGGTCCAGTGGGAGTTGGAAGGTCATGGCCAAGGTCGAGCCGGGTGCGAGGGTCGAGATCCGCTGCAGCGTCTGGATATTCGCTTCGCGGGTCAGGTACATCGAGACACCCGTTTCGGCGACCACGGCGGGACGCGACGGGTCGAAGCCAGCCGAAATCAGCCGGTCCCACCAGGATTCGGCCTCGAAATCGACCGGAACCAGCCGCAACCACGGCGGAATTCCGAAGCCGAGTTCGACCAGCCGCTGCCGCTTCCATGCCTGCGGGCCGGGCTGGTCGACCTCGAATACTGTTAGGCCGGAGGCAATTTCGGGTCGGCGCTGAGCGAAGGTGTCGAGACCGGCGCCGAGGATGACGTACTGATCGACACCGAGCGCCGCCTGTTCGACCACCAGATCCTCGACGAAACGAGCGCGGGCGACGACGCATGCGCGCGAGAGGCTGGTCGTCTCGGGATCCATATCCCCGCGGGCGTGCCATCGGTCGTCGGGGTCGATCAGTCGCAGCCCGATCTCGTCTTCGAGCACATGTGGTGCCGGATCGATCTCGACGTGCAGGGCCCGCCACAGCGCCACGCGCTCTGCCGTGCTCTCGGGGCCGATGACCTGTTGCATGATTCAGCCGACCTTTCCGACCTGCAGACTCCACACCCGGCCGTCCGGGTCGCGTACCGTCATTTCCTTTGTCCCGTAATGGGTTTCCTCGAACGACGTGACCACCTCGACGTCGCCGCTCGGCCGGAACGCATCCGGTTCGGTCACGGTCAGCACGAGCTGTGTCTGTGGGGTCTGGCTGCGCGGGACCTCGGCGATGAATACATACGGACCATTGCCGTTGCGGAAGAGTCCGGAGTTGTGGTCGGTGGTGAATTCGGGTTCGAAGCCGAGCGCCTGAAAGAACCGCGCCGACTTGCCCCAGTTGTGCGTCTCGACGAATACGCCTTCGATGCCCTGCGTCGTCATCTCGTCTCTCCTTCTCGCGCTCACGGTTGCTGATCGTGGGTGTCGTCGAGGTACCCGCGCAGCGCCTCCGCGACCAATGCCGACAGCGACATACCGGACTCGATCGCCCGGAACTTGACCTGCTTGATCAACTCCACCGGCAAATACACGTTGAACTGCTTCACGTCCTCGTCACCCACCCTCCGATGCTAGCATCCTAGAAAGCTAGTATCAAGATCATCATGCGCCGGTGGCAAACGTCGAGCGGATGTGGGGGCATTCGGTGGCTTGGGGGGTGGCGCGATAACTTGAGCGGGTGATCAAGAGTTCGGTATCCACGACGGCGGGGGCATGGCGGGCAGGTGACGGCGTCCCGGTGACGCTGCGGGAGGCGACGGTGGCATGGGCCTTCGCGGCACACGCCGAGTTGTCCGAGATCGCCACGGGGTACGGGGACTTCATCACGGTGGACGAGTTGGCCCAGCGGGTGCAGGAAGCGTCCGGGGTGCATACCGGTGCGCCGACGCGGACGTGGATGGAGGCGATTCTGCGCAAGGTCGCGCGGCGTTGCCACAATGCGGGCGAGCCGCCGCTGACCGCACTATGTGTGCAGCAGAACCACACCGTCGGCGATACCTACAAGTACGTGCTGGAACTGGCCGCGCTGCCGATTCCGAAGGACCTCGAGTTGCACGCCTCCTACGCCAGGTGGCAGTGCTACGAGCACCACGGCGCCACCATGCCCGCCGAGCTGACCGCCCCGCCGCTCACGCCCAAGGTCGCTGGCCGCCGCTCCGCGAGCGCCGCCACGCCTGAGCCCACGCCGGAGCCTGCCCGCGCGGCGGTGTGTGCTGAGTGCTTCATCCAGCTGCCCGCGAGTGGCACCTGTCAGTACTGCGTGTAGCCGTCACGGCGAAATCGACTTTCGGACGCTCAATGCGCCCTCCATGTTCGCGTGATACCGGCAGTAGAAGGGGTGCGAGCCGACTTCATCGGGCGCGGTGAAGGTGATGGTCTGGCCCGGGCCGATCTCGCGATCGAACAGGCCAGGGCGTTTGCTGGTGATGCTGTGTTTGAACGAATCGTGGTTGACCACCGTGAGTGTCGCGCCCGGCGTGATCGGCGGCGTGCCGGTGTAGTTCTGGTGTTCGATGGTGATGGTGACTGCGGGTTTCGGCGCGGGGCCGGACCAGGTGGGCGGGACGCTCTCCTCCGAGGAGCCGCACCCTGCCGCCCACGCGAGGGTGAGCAAACCGATCGCGATTCGATGTCGCCGAGGCGAGGTTCGAGTGCTGTTCACCTAGACCGGCTGCCCACAATTCGAGCGACCATGCCCACCGGCTATAACGAGTTGACGACTGGTGATGTGGTCGAGACGGTGCCGCGACCGTCGCGGGACGAGGTGGTATCCGCGCACAGCCGTCCTCGTCCGCCCGTCGGGGCCGAATCTCGCAGCGGGAAATGCGATCCTGCTCGACGGTGTTTAGGCCACGGCCGAAACATGGTGGGGGTACCGCCCGTTGATTTCTAGGCTGCTGAACAGTGCGGATTCAGGAGTCGATGATGGTGAACGAAGTATCGGCGCGGCCGATAGGTCTGGTGCTGGGATGGCCGATCGTAGCCGGGTGGCGGAAACGGTGGCGGCCGAACTGGTTTCGTTGGACGACCACGCCGTCGGCCGCAGATCAGATCCTGAGCATGGATCCAGTCCTCGCGGTGATGCTGCGAGGACCGAGGTGATCGCGGGTACTGTGAGGTGCCTGAGTGCGACGATGCGGGGCAGCGTATGAAGCGGATCTACTGCACACCCGAGGATCTGACGCGTATCCGGATCGGGGCGCCGCTCGGCGCGATGGGCGAAACAATGCTGGCCACCCGGGTGGTGCAACGCACCGACGCGCCGCTGTACGACGGCTGGCGCGCGCAGGTGCGGCGCGCGATGCCGGACAACTTCGGTGTGCTCGCGGATATCTTCCCCGGCGTACACCACTTCGTCGATTTGATCACGCCGACCCGTGCCGCGCGGTCTATGTCGGCGGGGATCGAGGCATTGCATCTGGCCTCCCGTGACGAACTCCGCCACGAGGTGCAGCACGCCGATCGCCAGCGGGCGCTGACCGACCACCCACTCCCCGCGTGGACGCGGAATCTGTCCGACCGCGACAGCGCCGCCCGACGCGATGTCGCGCGCGCCGTCGAGGCATTTCATACGGTGGCATTCGCTGGTCGGTGGGCGCATGTGCAGTCGTATCTGGAGGTGGCGGCGGAGCGGATGGCGCGCACCATTGCCACCGAGGGCGTCGAACGGTTCTTCGCGGGGCTGGCGCCCTTCGCACGGTGGCGGGCGCCCGCACTCGAGGTGCTCAGCCCGATGGAATGCCATGACGAACATCTCGGCGGGCGCGGCCTGGTCATCATTCCCTCGCTGTTCGTCTGGCCCGGACCGAAGTTGCTGAAGTCCACCATCGATACGGACGCGCCGATGACGCTGGTAGTTCCGGTGCTGCGCGAAATCGCCGATTTCGCCACGGCATGGGGTCCGCGCGCGACCAACGAGGCGCTGACCGCACTGCTCGGCCGGACACGCGCCGCCGCGCTCCAGGAGATCGCCGAGGGTTGCACGACGACCGAACTCGCACGCCGACTGGGTATTTCACCCGCGACGGCCAGTGAACACGCATCGATACTGCGCGAGGCAGGGCTCATCGAGAGCTGGCGGCACCGCAATGCGATGCGGCATCAGGCGACGACGTTGGGCATCGCACTGCTCGACGGTGATCTCGACAGCGGCGTGCGCATCGCATAGTGCCGCGCCAGTATCGTCGGGCGGGTGCAGCTCATAACCGACCGGCAGGGAGTGCTCCGGGTGGGTGTCGGACTGGTCGCCGCAGCGGCGCTGGTCGTCGCGGGTGCCAATCTACGATTGCGGTTGGTGTCGGCCGGATATCGGTCCGGACCCGCGGCCGCGCCGACCGTTCCGGTGGTGATCGTGCCGGGCGCGAAGGTCGGGCCCGATGGTGCGCCGATGGCCTACCTGCGCGGACGACTCGATGTCGCGATCGAGCTGCTGCGGGCCGGAAAGGTGCGCGAGATCCTGCTGTCCGGTGATGCGGCGGGCAAATCCGGAGACGAAATCGCCTCGATGACAAAGTATCTCGCGAACCACGGCATCGATCCGGCGGTTGTGCGCTGCGATGGCGCGGGGTTGTCGACCCGGGCGACCTGCGAGCGAGCCAAGAATGCGTTCGGTGTCGACCGCGCCATCATCGTCACCCAAGACCAGCATCTGCCACGTGCGGTCGCGCTGTGCCGTGGCGCGGGCATCGATGGCTACGGCGTAGCGGCATACTGTGAGTGCAGGCGAAAAACTCTCGTGCGCAACACTATTCGTGAATGGTTGGCCGCGCCCAAAGCGGTCGCCGCGCTGATCTGGCGCTGATCTCGCGTTGCCGAAAAGCCCGGCAGCGCGGGATTCATGGCTATGGCGTCGTCGCATACTGTGACCGCAAGCAGAAAGCCCTCGTGCGCAACCTATTCGTGAATGGTTGGCCGCGCCCAAGCGGTTGCCGCGCTGATCTGCCGCTGATCTCGCGTTGCCGAAAAGCGCCGCAGCGCGGGATACATCGCAACGGCGTCGTCGCATATCTTTAGCAAACAACCTTGGTGCGCAACACTATTCGCGGCAGGGTTGGCTACGCCCAAGGTGGTCGCCGCAAAGATTCGACCCCTACCGAGGGTCCGGCAGCGCCGGATCCATCGGATCGACCGGACCGCCGGGATTCGGGATCGGTGGCGGTCGCATCGGATCCGGGCTGGGGCGAGGATCGGGGATCGGTGGCTCCGGTGTCGGGCTGGGCCGTGGCGGATCGGGGTGTGGAACTGGACCGGGGACCGGCGGCACCGGATCCGGGTCGGGTCCGGGCACCGGATCGGGGCCCGGCCCGGGCGGTACCGGATCCGGATCGGGACCCGGCAGCGGGTCGGGCGCGGGTATCGGCGGTACCGGATCGGGTTCGGGACCGGGCCTCGGCGGAATCGGCTGCGGCGCCGGACCGGGTATCGGCTCCGGCTGCGGATACGGTTCCGGCTCGGGATGCGGTTCGGGCCCGGGAACCGGTTCGGGTCCGGGTTTCGGCGGTACCGGATCGGGGATCGGCATCGGCGGCACCGGGTCCGGAATCGGTGCCGGCGGGATGGGGCTCGGATTCGGTGGCACGGGGCGAGTCATGCGCTTACCTCCTCAGCACAGCGGTACCCAGTCGATTGCGGGTGAATCAGCCGACGGCCTTCGATATCCGAGCCCGCACCTCGAGATGTTCCCTTCCCCGGAGCGGGCGACTACGCTCGTCAGGAAGATTGAAACCGCTTGATGGGCTGCGGGTTCGAGTCACCAGCCCAACGGGCTGGAGGGGGTATCTCGTGCAGCAGGTTTGTCCGCACAGCGCGCAGCCGATCGTTATCGACCCGATGGTCGGTGATCTGGCGGGCGAGACCGGTCGGCTGCGCGCGGCCGGTCCGCTCGCCCGAATCGATCTACTCGGCGTGCCCGCCTGGACCGTCACCGAATACGCAACCGCCAGGCAGTTGCTCACCGACTCTCGGCTGGTCAAGGACATCAATTCCTGGGCGCTGTGGACCTTAGGGACGGTGACGCGGGAATGGCCGCTCATCGGCATGATCGATACCGGACGGTCGATGTTCACCGTGGACGGCGCCGAACATCGGCGGCTGCGGAACAAGACCATGCAGGCGCTGACGCCGCGTCGACTGGACGCACTGCGTCCGGCGATCGCGCGGCTCACCACCGAACTATTGGATGAGCTGGAGCGGACCGGCCGCGACGGCGTGGTCGACCTGAAGACCGACTTCGCCTATCCGCTGCCGATGCGGGTCATCGGTGAGCTGATGGGCGTCGACCGTGCCGATCACGCGATGCTGCTGACCTGGTACAAGGCGTTCTTCTCGATCCTCACCCCGCAGGAACAGCGATTGCGGGTGATCGATGAATTGGATGCCTATTTCACCGATCTGGTGCGCAACAAGACCGTCGAACCGACCGACGACCTCACCACCGCGCTCATCTTCGCCGCCGACGGTGGTGCGCCGCTGACCGAGAGGGAGGTCGTCGGCAATCTGAAGGCGCTCGTCGCGGCGGGACACGAGACCACCGTCGGCCTCCTGCTCAACGCGGTGCGCGCCCTGCTCTGCCGCCCGGAGCAATTGCGCGCCATCCGCGACGGCGACTTCGAGTGGCAGCAGGCGATCGAGGAAACGCTGCGCTGGGACACACCGGTGACCCATCTGCTCATGCGCTTCGCCACCGCGGACATCACCGTCGGTGACACCGTGATCGAGCGAGGCGAGGGAGTGGTCATGTCCTATCGCGCCATCGGTCGCGATACCGCGGTGCATGGCAGCGATGCCGACGATTTCGACATCACCCGCCCAACGGCCAACCGGCATCTGGCCTTCGGCTACGGACCGCACATCTGCCCGGGGGCGGCGCTGTCCAAGGTGGAGGCCGGGATCGGTCTGCCCGCGCTGTTCGAGCGCTTTCCGAAGCTCCGATTCGCGGTGCCGGTCGAGGAGATTCGCAATCTGCCGGTGCTCACCCAGAACGACCTGGCAGCCTTCCCCGTGTATCTCGCCTGACGCGCTCAGTTGGTTCGCGCGGCGTATCCGAGCGGCAGCTTTTGCGGCGGACAGTCGATCACCGTGTCGTCGTCGAGTTCCCGGGATTCCAGGAAGGTGATGCGTCCGGATGAGGCGACCAGGGTCAGCGGGTAGGTCGGTCCCTTGTCGCGGGCGGCGATGATGGCATCGAGATTGTCCTCGCAGCAGGTGAGGGTGCTCTCGGGATAGTCGAGCATCCATTGCGGGTAGGAGATCGTGGTGTGCACCCGACGGTCGCCGAGCCAGACGATGAGCACGACGGTGGTTCCGGTCGACTCCACCCAGGCGATTTTGTACAGATCGTCATCGAGCTGGACCAGCTTCGCCGCCTGATTCTTGGACCAGCGCCCGAACATCGGTCCCATGAGACATCGTGATTCGATCGTCTGCGGACCTCGCACGTACAGCTCGTATATCCAGCCGTTCTCATAGGCGTAGATGAGGTGCTTGCCGACAATTCCGGAGAGATCGCCGGTTAGTGCCGAGGCCGTGATCGCCGACTGCTGCGCGCTCATCGGTAACTCCTCTCGGTCGACCAACGCGGTCGGGACCTGCGTCTTTGTCGTCAGCCTAATCACTGGAGCGACCATTGCGGCCGGTTTGCCGGGAACGGTGCAATCATGGTCGCGCGGCCGCGTAGAGCACCTCGCGCATCTCGGGCAGTGCTTCCTGATCCGCTCGCCACACCAACCGCAGACTCAGCTCGGGCACCGGTAAGTCCAAGCGGACCAGGGTGCCGTGCGCGATCCCGTCGGCGACCGCGAATTCCGGTAGCAGCGAAATGCCCAGTCCGTGTTCGGTCCAGGCTCGCATGACCGGGACCGCCCCGGCCTTGACGCGCCGCGGCCCCGAGCCGAGCACCTTTTCACCGGCCATCCAGAACGAGCATTCGGGCACATTGACCAGCAGCCGTTCATCGACGAGATCGGCGGGCGTCAAGCCGGACCGCGCCGTCAGTGGATGCGTCGGCGCGGCGACCAGGGCCAGCGGCACCGGATCCAGGTCGAGGAAGGCCAGCGGTTCGGCGGGGGCCGGGAACCCCAGATCACCAACGGCGCCACCGGAATCCAGCAGCAGCGCCGCATCGAGATCGCCACCGATCACATCGGCGAGCAGGCCGTCGCGGGCGCGATCCGAGCGCACCTCGACCTCGATATCGGGCCGTCGCTCGGCCAGCCGGGCCAGCACCTGCGGCACATACGCTCCCGCCAGAGTCTCCAACGCGCCGAGGCGCAGGACCGGCCGTTCCTCCCGCACATCGCGCACCGCCTGATCGGCCTGTTCGAGCAACCGCCGCGCCCAGCCAGTGAGCCGCTGACCCGCGGATGTCAGCCGCATGCCCTTGGGATCGCGCACGAAAAGTGCCACCCCGAGCGCGGTTTCGAGCGTGCGGATCTGCTGGGACACCGATGACGGCGCGAGCTCGAGCGCGACCGCGGCATCGGTGACCGTGCGATAACGCACTACCGCCTCGAAGGTCCGCAGCTGACGTAACTCCATGGCCTGGCCAACAACCGCCGAGCATTCGGATATTCCGAATGCGGTATGCGCCGCAGCCGGTGGAGCCGCTGTGCCCGTCCGACGAGAGTCGATCGCGTCATCACCGAGCCGAGGAGCTGTTGCATCGGATGAGCATGCTGCAATCGCGGGCGAGTACGTCCGCCGCGTCGACCAGAGCCCTGCTGGGGATATCCCTCGGGTACTTCATGGTCCTGTTGGATATGACGGTGCTATCGGTCGCCGAGCCGGATCTGGCGGCGTCCCTGCACACCTCGGTCGCCGGACTGCAATGGGCGACTACCGGCTATACCGTCGCCTTCGCCGCACTGCTGCTGTCCTCGGGCGCGGTCGCCGATCGTCATGGTGCGCATCGGGTATTCCGTTTCGGCACAGCGGCTTTCGGTACGGTCTCGCTGCTGAGCGCCTTCGCGCCGAATCTGTGGGTGTTGGTCGTACTGCGGGTGCTGTTGGGCGTCGCGGCGGCGGCGTGCGTGCCCGCATCGATGGCGATGATCACTCGGCTCTACCCGGATCCCGGTCGACGGGCTCGGGCGATTTCGATGTGGGCGGCGATCAGCGGCGCGGCGGTCGCGGCGGGGCCGATTGTCGGTGGCGCACTGGTCGGGCTGGCCGGTTGGCGGTCGATATTCGTGGTCAATGTTCCCATCGCGGTGATCGTGTTGGGGCTGAGCATGGGGTCCGCGGTGACCTGCGCGCGCGGTGATCGCCGCATCGACTGGGCCGCGCAGTTGACCGCGGCCGTAGCGCTGGCGCTGTGCACCGATGCGGTGATCGCGGCGGGTGCGCGGTCGTGGCAACACACGGCGTGCTCGCTCGGCGGCGCGGTGCTCGCGGCAATTGTCTTCGCATATCTCGAACGACGCAGTGCCGCACCGGTATTGGATCGGGAACTATTGCGAGCGGGCCGAGTGCGGGCCGGGCTGCTGGTGGGTGCCGCGGTGAATTTCGCGCTCACCGGAGCGTTGTTCGTCCTGCCATTGCTGTTGCAGCGGCAGCTGAATCCACTGCAGACCGGGCTCGCCTTCCTGCCGCTCACTGTGCCTTTCGCCGTCATCCCACCGCTCGCTGGCCAACTCGTGGCCCGCGTCGGATCGCGTCGCCCGATCCTGACCGGCCTCGCCCTGCTGGCAGCGGGCGGTGTGGTGCTGGCCGCGGCGGTATTCGCGAGCCTCGCCTATCCGGTACTGGCGGTCGGCCTGCTGCTATCGGGATTCGGTGTCGCCTTCGCCCTGCCAGCGCTGGTCACCGCCATCGTCAACGTGGCGCCACCGGGGACCGCGGGTGCGGTGGGCGGCCTGCTCAACGCCGTCCGCCAAGTCGGCGCGACCCTCGGCGTCGCGATCATGGGCGCACTCGTCACCCCCGGCATCGGCTGGTCCCTGCTGGCCTCCGCGGCCGCCTGCGCCCTCGCCTTCATCGTCTTCGGCTACGCTCGCGCCGCCGAATCCTGATGTCGCCGAAGCGGATCGGTTCAGCGACGCTATGACACAAGGGGGCACGATTTCGGTGACGCGGCGTTCGCGACACGGAGACGTCCTGAGTGGGCGAGGCTCGCGAGCCGACCGATCCGCCACGCGCGGGTGCCGAAGGTTGACGGTGCCCCGAGCGGCGGGGCATGGTTGGCCGATGAGCGGGGCAGAGGTTCGTGCGGGTGTCGAGCTGACCAATCTCGACGCACCGCTGTTCGACGGCGCCGACGCGACGAAGCGCGATCTGATCGACTATCTCGAATTCGTCGGTGATCGGTTGGTGGGGCAATTGCGTGACCGTCCGCTTTCGGTGGTGCGCATCCGGCCGGGGCAGGAACCGTTCATGCAGAAGAATCTGCCGAAGTACACACCGGAGTGGGTGCGTCGGGTGACGGTGTGGGCCGAGACGTCCAAACGTGAAGTGACCTATGCCCTCTGCGATGACGTGCGCACGCTGGTGTGGTTCGGTAATCAGCGCGCGGTCGAATATCACCCGACACTGCTGCTCACCGATCACGCCGAGGGCCCGACCCACCTCATCCTGGATCTCGATCCACCCGAGGGCGGAGCCTTCCAGCAGGTCGTATCGGCCGCCGAGTTGATCAAGCAGGCGCTGGCCGACGACGGACTCGCTGGCGCGGTGAAAACCAGCGGCGCAAAGGGTGTGCACGTCTTCGTGCCGATCCATCCGCGTATTCCGATCGAGGATGTCGCCGCCGCTACCCGGGCGATCGCGGCCAGGGCCGAACGCATCGATCCGGATCTGGCCACTACCGCATTCATCCGGGAGGACCGTGCGGGCAAGGTCTTTCTCGATTCGACGCGCGCGGGCGGTGCGACAGTGGTCGCGGCCTACAGCCCGCGGGTGCGTCCGGGTGTGCCGGTGTCCTTCCCGATCGAATGGGCTCAGCTCGCGGATATCAGTCCGGGCGACTTCACCGTGCGCACCGCACCGAAGCAATTGGGCGATCGGGATCCGTGGGCACGGGAGATGCCCGAGCCGCAGGCGTTGCCCGCCGATCTCATCGAGGAGGGCCACACCATTCCGGTGGCCCGGGTCCAAGCGATGCACGAGGGCAAGCGCCGGGCCCGAGCCCGTAGGCAGAGTTAGCTTTCAGGGCTCGATGACAGTGCTGAAGTGCGCCGCCCCGTCGGTGATCGCGTCGACGGTGACCAGGGCACGGAACTCCATCCAGTCATAGGTGACCGTGCAGACCTCCGTCGCGCCGATATCGGCGTCGAGGGAGTCGGGGCAGCGCACGTGCTGGGGGGTGCGCCCGGTCTGGTCGGTGAAGTCGACGGCGACCTGCCGGGCGAGCTGTGCACCGGAGATCGCGTCGGTGTCATCGTCATCGCGCCAGCCGACGCTGGTTTCGGAGAGGCTGCCGAGAATGCCGACGATGAGCATGACGATCAGTAGGGTCCGGCCGCCGCTGGAGAGCACAAGCGGGCGGGTCGGGGACCGCGGGGCCGATTCGGGCCCACCCATCACCCGACCGATATCCCCCATCGGACCGCTCGGCGATCCGGTGTATACCGGACCGGATGGTGGCGCCTGCTTGTCGCCGAAAACGCCTGTCAGGTATGTCGGTGTCAGCAGGTACGCGTAGGCGGACACCCGCATTTCGATGCGCAGCACCGCCGAACCGGCCTCGAAGATCGCCTTCGGCATCCGCCCGGTGATCAGGACGATCAGCCACAGAATGAACGAGATGATCCCCCATCCGGTGGTGAACCAGCCCGACAGCACCAGGATCGGGAAGGCCAGGATGAGCCGGAACAGCACGGCGAGCCGATTCAACGGCGTTGGCGCGGGGAACAGTAGGCGGATCGGGTAATCCGGTGCGGTCCAGGCGAACGGCGGGTAGTCGTCGACCAGCAACATGAGGTAGCCGCGCACCCGCACGGTGTAGCCGTAATATCCGCGCAGGAACTCACCACACCAATCCGGCAACCGACCGAATACCAGCGCGCCGAACCAACCGCAGACGATCACCACGAAAGCGGCGATGCTCAGAAACCAGAGCACGATCAGCTGAGGTATGGCCAACAGCAGCCGCAGCAGAACGGTCCAGCGGCGGTGTTGCTCCGGCGGGAAGACATCCAGTTCGACCAATGCTTCGCGACTGGTCGGTGATCCCTCGTTCATTACCACGGCGACCCACTCACTTCCTTCGTCCAGCGGAACTCGGATGAGTGAGATCGAATGTAGCCCGTGGGTTGCCGATGGATCGGTAACCGCGCCGACCTCGGCGGAGCCGCAGCGCGCCGAGCACTGGGCTACCCGGCGGCCGAGACCGCGGTATCAGCCGGACCGATCGGTAGGACGAAATACAGCTCGCTGCGCCGGGCCACCCCGAGTTTGCGGTAGACGCGGGTGAGATGTTGTTCGACGGTGCTGGTGGTGATGGCGAGTTCGGCGGCGATCTCCCGATTGGTCTTGCCGCGGGCCGCGAGCTCCGCCACCCGGCGCTCGGCGGGGCTCAGCGTCGCGAGCCCGCCCGGAATCTGGCGCAGTGTGGGCAAGGGTTGGGTCGGCTGCGTCGGGGGTGGGGATTTGCCGTCGAGCAGATCGCGCAGCAGCACCTCTGCACCGCAGGTTTCGGCGATACGCGCCGCATCGCGGATCAGTGTGCGGGATCGTTCGTGATCGCCGACCGCGCGGTGTGCCTTGCCGAGTTCGCCGAGGGCCGTGGCCAATTCGACATCGTCACCGCCGGTGCGGGCGATCGCGGCGGACTCGCGCAGCAGGCGGAAGGCCTGATAGCGATCGCCGGTTGTGGCGAGCAGTCGGAGTGCGACGCCACCGGAGCGGTGCCGGTCGGCGGCCCCGAGCAGCTCCAGATGTCGGGTCGCGAATTCCTGTGCCTGCCGGTGCTCGCCGAGTGCGAGATGGGCGGCGGCGATGTCATTGCGCCACGGCACCAGCCAGGGGAAATCCATATTCCACCGGTCCATGAGATAGCCGCAGCGGCGGAAATTGCGCAATGCCTCGTCGGCGCGGCCGACCGCGAGATGATGGTGGCCCCGCGCCGCCAGATACGACAGTCCGAAGCGGGATTCGAAAATCGTTCGGGGCACTGGTCTTTCGAGGTGGGTCGCGGCCTCGGCATGCCGACCGGAGATTGTCAGCGCATGCACCATCGCGGCGATCGGCGTGCCGATCCAGAGTCCGAGGTGTTCGGCGGGCACATAATTCAGCGCCAGCGTCGCGTCGCTGATCGCATCGCGAATATTGCCCTTGCGCAGCATGGTTTCCGCGCGCAGCCCGGCGAAGATCGACTGCCAGGTCGGGGCTCGGCGGGCATCGGCCTCGGCGAGCAGCGATTCGCACCAGGCCGCCGCGGTATCGAGCCGATTGCTGTAGATGAGGCAGTGCACCGCAGCGACCAGGGGTTCGATGGTGGTCGAGGTGAGGCGGTGGCTGGTGAGCAGTCGCTGTGCGAGCGTGGCGATCTCGTCGAGCGGATGGGTGAACAGGCCGGTGAGCAGATCCGCGCCGTGTCGATGCGGTGAATGTTGGTCGGCGCGCACCTCGGGCGGCCGGGTCGGCGCCGCGAAGAGTCGCGGATGACGCTGCACATGTGGGGGATATGAGTACCGCAGCCAGGCGCGCAGGAAGTCGATCTCGGGCGCCGCCTCATCCGACTTGCCACGGTTGAGCTGGGCGAGTGCGTGGTCGGCCTGCTGCACCTGCCCGTGCCACAGCAGATACATGACGGCGGCGGGCAATTCGTGGCGCGGCACCCGACCCACGCGCAACGCCGCCTTCAACCGGGTGAACTGGCGCGAACGGGTCGACGGGTTGATCCGCCACTCGAGGCAGACCAGCTGGATCGCGATGGTGGCCCGCTCGCCCGCGTCCCGGGTGGCGCGATAGGCCAACTCCAGCCGGTCGACCGCAGGCTCGATCTGGTCATCGGTTATCGCATCCTCGGCGGCGGTGCGCAGTACCTCGGCCGCCCACGGGTAACCGGCGGCACCGGCGTCGACCAGGTGGTCGGCGACGGTGCTCGCCGGAAAACCCCGCTGGTGCAGCAGTTCCGCGGCCCGGCCGTGTAATTTCCGACGGACCTCGTCGGGGGTGCTGCGCAGGATCCGCTCGCCGATCTCCGCATGTTCGAAACGCGCGGTTTCGGCGAGCTGCCGGACGACGGTCCGCACCCCGGGCTCGTCCACCTCCAGCAGCTCGGCGACCAGGCCGACCGTGCTCGCGTCGCCGAGCACGGCCATGGCCTGACCGACCCGGGATTTGGCGAAGTCGGCCCAGTGGTCGCGGTGCGCTGGGTTGTCGCTGTGCGGTGAGACAGGCTGACACATTCTCGGAGCCCCTTCGTCGAGGTGGTGTGCCCGACTGTGGGAGAGCACCATCGAATACGAGCAGCTCGGGTGCACTGAGGATGCGGCATCGTCGCAGCGGGAAGGACGCGTCCACGCGCCCGATGATCCAGCCGGTGAACCCAGGTTAATTCGCCCGCCCGATCCTGTCACGACAACTGATGACACCTACGTAATATGAGGTGTTTCAATGACTTTCGTGTCATCGACTCCCGGCGTGCGCGAGTACGTGCTGGTGGTAGGCTAGACAGGCGGCCGAGGTGTCGTCGGCGGCCAGGAACAGCACCGTGCGTGCCGCGGTGAGGGCGCCGCTGTCGCGCGCGCTCACATACGCGTGCACCGGCGCCGCGGAGTACGGATTGTCCACCGAGGGATCGACCCCGACGATCGATTCCGGTGCGAAGCCGAGCGCCGACGCCAGACGGGTACGGAAGGCGAGGGTCCAGGTTGGTGCGAGTAGCACCGCGCGGCCCTCGCCGAAATCGGCGGCGTCCAACCCTTCGGCGGTCAGGCAGTCACGCACGGCCACCGCGGCCAATTCGACCGGATCGTCGGCACCGGCCCGGGTGCTCATGGCCGAGCGGCCGTTCGCACCCACCTCGCCCAGGTCGACCCAGGCGGTCGGATCGGCGGGTCCGGCGATATCGGTGCTGTGCAGCGCGCCGAATCCACCTGCGGTGCCGGATGTTCCGAGCAGGATCGCGGCCGCGCTGGTGCTGTACGGGAAGCCGTCGACATGGCGTTCGGTCGACGGGTGCGTATCACCGGCGACCAGCAGCGCATACGACACTTCGCCGCTGACCAGGAAGCATTCGGCGGTCGCGATCGCGTGCAGTAGTCCGGTCCCGCCGTTCATCAGATCGAAGGAGAATGCGGGTACCCGGCCGGGCGCGTATTCGAGGCCGATGCCGACACGCTTCTGGATGAGCGCCGATACCGCGGGTTCGGAGATGTTCTGATCGCGGAAGACACCGGCATTGATGAGCATGCCGACCTGCTCCCGCGCGACACCGGCCTGCTCGAGGCAGGTGGTGGCGGCGCGGGACGCCAGTTCGAAATAGCTCCCGGTATCGAGATCGGCATTGATGGTGGCCGCGAGGATGGTGGTCGGCATGGCTCAGGCCTCCAGACGGGAGATGGTGGCGGCGAGGTGTCCGGAAACGGTGCCGGAGGCCGCCGGAATCATCAGCACCTTGGAACCTTTGGGGATCTTCTGCTGCGCGAGATATTCGTGCAGGACCACGAAATGCGAGGTGGACGCGGTATTGCCGAAATCGTGCAGCACATTCAGGGCCTGGGGCATCGGAGTACCGAAGTGCCGCTCGGTCAGGTGCGAGATGTACTCGATGGCGGGTGCGCTGAACTGATGGTGGATCCAGTAGTCGAACTTCTCGCTCTCCCAGGTGCGCCCGGTCTCCTCGAGGAAGGTGGATATGCGGTTGATGGCCTGCATATAGCGGCTCTCGTTCTGCATCGCGCGGTTATCGGTGTAGAGCGCGATTCCCGAGGTCTGATCGCTCGGCATGCCGATGCAGTGTTCGGCGCCGTCGGCGGAGGTCATGAGTTCGACGTAGTGGATTTCGTCGTCATCGTCGCCGCGATCGTCCAGCATCACCGCGACCGCCGCATCGCCGACGGTCAACGCGGCGAACTGCGGGTCGTACGGCTTGTTGATCTCCCGCGCGGCAGTCTCGGCGATCGGGGTGATCTGTTCGCCGCTGACCACGAGTCCATTGCGAACCACTCCGGCCTTGATCATCCGATCCAGCACCAGCACGCCGGTCATCATGCCCGCGCAGGCATTCGAGACATCGAAATGGCGGGCCTTCGTCGCGCCGATCTCCTTGCCGAGCATGACCGCGAATGACGGTGCGTAGCAGAAGATTTCTTTACCGCGGGTGCGGGTGATGGAGGCCGAGATGACCACATCGATCTCATCGGGGGCGTAATCGGAGTGGGCCAGGCAGTCCTCGATGGCGCGCAGCGCCAGATCGAAGGAGGATTCGTAGTCCTCGGCACTGGAGTCGTAGACCCGCCGATTCTTGATACCGGTAATCCGTTCCAGGTCAAGGGATCTCGGCACCGTCAGTCCGGCGATGATCTCCTCGGTGGAACGGACGGTGGATGGTGTGTACGAGCCGATGGACTCGAAACGTGTGCGCAGCATTACCCCTGCTTTCTGTCTCGCGTGATTTCCCTGTCTTGCCAGGAGTTCGACGGCGCTGTCGTAGGTGGCCTTATTCGGGCAGGCCGACCAGACTCGCGCTTACCTCGCACAATCGGCGGGCCAGCGCATCGTCGCGGGCCAGCCGCGACGGTTCGCGCTCGCGGGTCTTGCGGAAATAGGCGCCGGTCACCTCGGCGACGCTCGGATCCGTCGCGAGGAAGGTGAGTGCGGCGGCGCCCTCGGCCGCGGTGATGAAGAACAGGCGTTTGCCGAGCGCGATTATCGGTTGCCCGAACCAAGGCAGCGAATTCCAGATACCGGTCGCGACCGCGCCGGGATGGAACGCGTTGACCGTCACGCCGGTGCCCGCCAGCCGATCGGCCAGCGCGCGGGCGTAGAGCACGTTGGCCAATTTCGATCGGCTGTATGCCTTTTCGCCGGAATAGCCGGTGCGGAACCCGAGATCGTCGAAATCGAGGGTCGCGCCGTAGTGCATCACCGAGGAGGTGAACAGAATGCGCGCGGGGGCGCTGCGAACCAGCAGATCGACGAGCAGTTCGGTGAGCAGGAATCCGCCGAGGTGGTTGGTGGCGAAGGTGGCCTCGATACCGTCCTCGGTTTCGGTGCGCGTCTGGTGATAGCCGCCCGCATTATTGGCCAGTACATCGATGCGGTCGTAGGCGGTTTCGACCGCCTTGGCGAGTTGGCGCACCGACGACTGCGATGCCATATCGCATTCCAGCGTATCGACCGCCCCCGCTCCCGCGGCCCGTACCAATTCCGCGCTCTCGGCGAGCTTCTGCGGATTCCGGCCGACCAACACCAGCCGATCGCCCCCTGCGGCGAGCTGTTGCGCGGCTTCGAGACCGATGCCCGAGGTCGCCCCCGTAATCAGGATCGTCTTCATGCCCGACTACCTTGCCATCGATGACATGTCCGAAATCCGCTCTCGGGGTGGCTTCGGCGAGTTGCCCGATGTGTGCGAACGACCAAGTGGCCGCAGGCGATCGACCGATCGAGCAGATCAGCACCCGCGTGCCTGATTCGGTCCAATGATGCTGCGCCGTAGTTGTAGCCGTCATGCATGACTGTGGATAGGGGGCGATAGGGGTTGGTCGTTCCATTTGAGCCGTTTCGGGTCGGTCGCGTACCGACACATCAGCTGCCGCGAGTCGTCCACCAGGCCGTTCAACACCAACCGACCATTGGGTTTTGTGTGTCGGGGCACGCGCTCGACCCTTTTGCTCTAGCGTTGGCACGGTTGCTGCCGAGAGGGGTTATCGATGCGTACGGGGATGCTGGAGCTGGTGCAGTTGCGCGCGCTCGTCGAGGCGGGGGAGATCGACACGGTGCTGGTGGCAATGACCGATATGCAGGGCCGTTTGCAGGGAAAGCGTTGTGCGGCCAGGTTTTTCCTGGACGAGGTGATCGGGCACGCGACCGAGGCGTGTAACTATCTGCTCGCGGTGGATGTCGATATGGCCACGGTCGACGGGTATGCGATCTCGTCCTGGGAAACCGGCTACGGCGACTTCGTACTGCGGCCGGATCTGAACACCCTGCGGCTGGTGCCGTGGCAGCCGGGAACCGCGCTGGTGCTGTGTGATGTCGAGCACGTGGAACCGGCACGTCAGCCGGTCACGGTTTCGCCGCGGCAGATCTTGCGGGCGCAATTGGCGCGGCTGGCCGAGCGTGGGCTGCGGGCCTATGTCGGGACCGAACTCGAGTTCCTGGTCTTCGACGACAGCTACGAGGACGCGTGGAACTCCGGCTATCGCGATCTGCGGCCCGCGAACCAGTACAACGTGGACTATTCGATGCTCGGCACCGCGCGCATCGAGCCGCTGCTGCGTCGCATTCGCAATGAAATGGCCGGTGCTGGACTGTATGTCGAATCGGCCAAGGGGGAATGCAATCCGGGTCAGCACGAAATCGCGTTCCGCTATGACGAAGCGCTGGCGACCTGCGACAACCACAGCATCTACAAGAACGGCGCCAAGGAGATCGCCGCCCAGGAGGGGCGCAGTCTCAGTTTCATGGCGAAATACAATGAGCGCGAAGGTAATTCGTGTCATATTCACATAAGTCTGCGTGCCGATTCGGGGGCGGCGGTATTCGCGGGTGACGGCCCGCACGGGACTTCGGCACTCATGCGGCATTTCCTCGCAGGGCAGCTGGATTGCCTGCGCGAGTTCACCTATCTGCTCGCGCCGAATATCAACTCCTATAAGCGATTCGTCCCAGGCAGTTTCGCGCCGACCGCACTGGCCTGGGGACGCGACAACCGGACCTGTGCGCTGCGCGTGGTTGGCGAGGATCTGTCCCTGCGGATGGAGAACCGGATCCCGGGCGGCGATGTGAATCCGTATCTGGCCGTCGCCGCGACCATTGCCGCCGGATTGCACGGTATCGAGCACGCGCTCCCGCTCGAGCCGGAGTTCCACGGCAATGCCTACCGCTCCCAGCGCCCGCGGGTGCCGCGTACGCTGCGGGAAGCGGCGCAATTGTTCGGCGAGAGCAAGGTGGCACGAACAGCGTTCGGCGACGACGTGGTGGACCATTATCGGAATGCGGCACAGGTCGAGCTGGACGCCTTCGACGCCGCGGTCACCGATTGGGAGCGAATCCGTGGTTTCGAGCGGCTCTGAGCAGATCCGTCCGGTCATCGGCCTGCCGACCTACCTGGAACAGACCCGGTTCGGCGCCTGGGATGTACCGAGTGCGGTACTTCCGCACAACTACTTGCAGCTGGTGGAGCGCGCGGGCGGGATACCGGTGCTGCTGCCGCCCATCGGCGTGGCGCGCGCGGAGCTGGTGGATCGGCTCGACGGGCTGGTGCTGACCGGCGGCGCCGATGTCGATCCGGCGCGCTACGGTGCGCCACCGGATGCGGCCCTCGGACCGCTCAGAGCCGACCGCGACGATTCCGAATTCGAGCTGTTCGCGCTGGCACGCACGGCCGGGCTACCGGTCCTCGCGATCTGTCGCGGCCTGCAACTGGTCAATGTCGCGTTCGGCGGCACCCTGATCCAGCATCTGCCGGATCTGCTCGGCCACGACGACCATTCCGGTACGCCGGGTGGCTTTCACCCGAACCGGGTCACCACGGTGCCGGACAGCGTGGTCGCCACGATCGCCGGACCGGAGCTGAAGGTGCATTGCCACCATCACCAAGCCGTCGCCATCCTGGCCGATGGGCTGGTCGCGACCGCACATGCCTCGGACGGCACGATCGAGGCGGCGGAGGCGGCGGACGGTCCGTTCCTGGTGGGTGTGCAGTGGCATCCGGAGGCGGACGCGACCGATACGCGGCTGATGCGAGCACT
Source organism: Nocardia sp. CA-135398 (assembly GCF_050955845.1). Taxonomy (NCBI): domain Bacteria; kingdom Bacillati; phylum Actinomycetota; class Actinomycetes; order Mycobacteriales; family Nocardiaceae; genus Nocardia; species Nocardia sp. CA-135398. The sequence continues at coordinate 2,206,426 of NZ_CP192084.1, forward strand.
GGTCGAGGCGGCGGCGAGCTATCGAAAGGAACGGAATTCGTGACGACAACGCAGGTGGTCAACCCGGCGACCGAGCAGGTCGTCAGCACAGTCGAGCTGGTAGGCGCTGCCGAGACCGATGCGGCCATCGAGCGGGCGCAGCGGGCCGGTGCCGATTGGCGCGCGGTCGCACCGGGGGACCGGGCTCGGCTGCTGCGTCGCTTCGCCGAGGCCGTCGATGCGAATCTCGAGCAGCTGGCCCAGCTCGAGGTCGCCAATGCCGGACACACCATCGGCAATGCGCGCTGGGAGGCCGGCAATGTCCGCGATGTGCTGCATTTCGCGGCCGGGATTCCGGAGCGCCTGCTCGGCAACCAGATTCCGGTCGCGGGCGGGGTCGACATCACCTTCCATGAACCGCTCGGCGTCGTCGGGGTGATCGTGCCGTGGAACTTCCCGATGCCGATCGCGGCATGGGGGTTCGGGCCCGCACTGGCCGCCGGGAACACCGTGGTGCTCAAGCCTGCCGAGCTGACGCCGCTCACCGCGATCCGGTTGGGTGAGCTCGCGCTCGAAGCCGGTGTGCCGGAAGGTGTTTTCCAGGTGCTGCCCGGCAAGGGTTCGGTGGTGGGGCAGCGGTTCGTCACCCATCCCGCCGTGCGGAAGGTGGTCTTCACCGGGTCCACCGAGGTGGGCAAGGAGATCATGGCCGGATGCGCGCGCCAGGTGAAGCGGGTGACGCTCGAATTGGGCGGTAAGAGCGCGAATATCGTTTTCGCCGACGCCGATCTGGCGCGTGCGGCGGCGACCGCGCCCTACGGAGTTTTCGACAATGCCGGACAGGATTGCTGTGCGCGGTCGCGGATTCTGGTGCAGCGCAGTGTTTTCGACCGATTCCTCGAATTGCTGGAACCAGCGGTACACGGGGTGCGGGTCGGCGATCCTTCGGACGAGTCCACCGAAATGGGGCCGCTGATTTCGGCCGCGCATCGTGACCGGGTGGCCTCGTTCGTCGAGCCGTCGACCAAGGTCGCTTTCACCGGCGCGCAGCCCGACGGGCCCGGATTCTGGTATCCGCCAACGGTTGTGCTGCCCGACGCGCCATCGGATCGGGTGCTCACCGAGGAAGTGTTCGGGCCGGTGGTCGCGGTGGTGCCGTTCGAGGACGAGGCCGATGCCCTGCGCATTGCCAATGACACCGAATACGGTCTGTCCGGCTCCATCTGGACCAATGACGTCGGCCGGGCGCTGCGGGTGTCGCGCGGTGTGGAAGCCGGGAATCTGTCGGTGAATTCGCATTCCTCGGTGCGGTATTGGACGCCGTTCGGCGGATACAAACAGTCCGGGCTCGGGCGCGAACTCGGACCCGATGCGGCACTTGCCTTTACCGAGACCAAGAACGTCTTCATCGCCACCTAGTCAAGGAGATGTGTTGCAGCGCTTACAGGATCGAGTCGCCGTCGTCACCGGTGGCGGGAGCGGTATCGGCCTCGCCACCGTTCGCCGGTTCGCGGCCGAAGGTGCCAAGGTCGTCGTCGCCGACATCGATGCCGCCGCCGGAGAGGCCGCGGCCAGCGAAGTGGGCGGCCTGTTCGTGAAGGTGGACGTCACCGACGAGGCCCAGGTCGAGGCCATGTTCCAGACCGCCGTCGACACCTATGGCGGACTCGATATCGCCTTCAACAATGCCGGAATCTCACCGCCGGAGGACGATTCGATTCTGACCACCGGCATCGAGGCCTGGCGTCGGGTGCAGGAGGTCAATCTGACCTCGGTGTATCTGTGCAGCAAGTACGCCATCAATCACATGCTGGAGCGGGGTAAGGGCTCGGTGATCAATACCGCGTCGTTCGTCGCCGTGCTCGGTGCGGCGACCTCGCAGATCTCCTACACCGCATCCAAGGGCGGCGTGCTGGCGATGAGTCGTGAACTCGGAGTGCAGTTCGCGCGCAACGGCATTCGGGTCAACGCACTGTGTCCCGGACCGGTGAATACGCCGCTGCTTCAGGAGCTGTTCGCGAAGGACCCCGAACGTGCCGCGCGGCGTCTGGTGCACATCCCGGTCGGACGGTTCGCCGAGCCGGAGGAGATCGCCGCGGCCGTCGCATTTCTGGCCAGCGACGACTCCTCGTTCATCACCGCATCGCAGTTCCTGGTGGACGGTGGCATCTCCGGCGCATACGTCACACCGTTGTAAAGGTACGGTTGATTCGGGCGGACCGCTGAGCAGCAAGCCAGGATTCGCCATACATCGCCGATCAGAGGGAGGCTCGTGAGATGAGTACGGAAGATGGGCGATCGCCCGGGCTGTTCAGCCACGACGCCTTGCCGACGGAGCAGTCCGTCCAAACCGACACCGGCGGTGCGGATTTCCGCCCCGTCTTCAGCCGCAGCGACGGCAGCGCGCCCGGATCGTATCCCCCACCGGATCAAGGGAATTGAGCATGCGTAGCGCCGGACTCAGTGCGGCGCTACGCTCACAGCGATAGCAGGGCCATGGGGTAACGCCGCGGCGTTACCCTGCACGTATGGTCGACGACGGGCAGCCCCCGAGCGGGCAATTATCGGGTACCGCCCGGGTGGAGGCATTCAGCGATGGCGTGATGGCCATCGCAATCACCCTGCTGATCCTGGAGATTCGGGTACCCGAGCACGAACCGGGGCACCTGCTCGAAGCACTCGGCCACATCTGGCCGTCATATGTGGCCTATCTGGCTTCGTTCCTGACCATCGGCATCATCTGGATGAACCACCACAGCTTCTTCGGACGCCTGCGCCACCTCGACCACGTGATCCGCTGGTGGAACCTGATGCTGCTACTCGGCGTATCCGTATTGCCGTTCCCCACCGGCCTTCTCGCCGAATACGTTGTACACGGCGAACAACGTGACGCCGCCGCGGCCGCCGCCGTCTACGGCATCGCGGGCGTCATGATGACCATCCCCTGGGCCCCCTTGTGGTGGCGCCTGGTCCACCACCCCCAACTCTTCGAACCCGGCTATGACGCCGCCTTCGCCCGCCGCGAAACCACCCGCGCCTATCCCGGCATCCTCATCTACGCCCTCTGCATAGCCATCGGCCTCTTCCGGCCCGTAGCCGCCCTCGTCCTCTACCTGCTGACAGCCATCTTCTACGCCATCACCAGCCAAGGTTGGGCGAGGCGAGCCGCGCGGTATACCGAATAGGTACTGGGGTGGCACCGGGGCGGTGCCTGTCGTGGCCGGCGCCGCTGCGGCCACAGTGTCTCGATACCCGCGGCCCCGGCAAGGAGGCCCTGGGTAGATGGTCGGCCGAGGCACGCCGATGCCCGTCGCCGCACGCGGAAAATCGGCGGCGCGTTCCGATGCAGAAGAGCCCTGGACGGCCCTTCAGGGAAGGTGCATCAACTGACCGGCGAGCGTGAACAGGCGGCGGGCGAGCCGCATGACAGGGAGCCCCAGCGGAATGAGGATCAGCGTCACGCACAGCACCGCGCCGACGAGCCAGACCACGGCCGCGAGGATCCCGACCACCGTGCCGAGCACGGCTGTCACGATCCCCAACACCACGCCGAGCAGGCCCTTTAGCAGTTGCATCATGACCTCCTGCACTCATTCTGCGCTCTTTCGAGCGCCGTGCCGAGTGCGGATCTGCCCGCCTGAAATCCCGGCGCCGCCGCCGTGTCGAAATGGGTTTGCAGAATCTGATGGTGTCCGGCGTGGCCCGGATGGGGTGTGCACCGGCTCGTGCGTGCGGCACGTGCCTAGACTGACGGGGGAGAAGGAAGGACGCTGATGAAGCGAAATCTGAACTGCCCCTGCGGCGAACAGATCGTCGGGACGGATGAGGACGACCTGGTCGAGAAGACCAAGGCGCATCTGGCCGCGAACCACCCGGGGCACGACTATTCCCGGGACGAAATTCTGTTCATCGCTTACTGATCCCCGCACCCGGCTGTTCGTCACGTGAACCGCTCGTGACGAAAAGGCCGGGTGCGGTGGGTTATTTGGGGGAGCCGAGGCGAGCGCCGCCGTCCACTCGCACTACCACGCCGGTGGTGAAGGTGTTGTCGGTCAGGAATTCGATGGCCTTGGCGATATCGTCCGCGCTGCCGATCCGGCCGACCGGGGTCTGCGCCGCGATTCCGGCGAACACCTCGGCGCGGGCATCCTCGGGCAGGAAGCTCCACCATTCGGTGTCGATCACACCCGGGGATACGGCGTTCACCCGGACGGGTGCCAGTTCTACCGCGAGCACGGGGACGATGGCCTCGACACCGGCATTGACCGCGGCCAGTGCGGCGGTTGTCGGCATGGCGCCGCCCGCGGACGCGGCGGAGACCAGCGTGATGGATCCGTCCTGCGCGAGATGGGGCAGCGCCGCCTGAATGGTGGCGACATGCGGGAGCAGTTTGCCGGAGACATGGGCCTGCAGATGGTCCAAGCCGAGTTCGCGGAACGGGGTGGTGCCGGACGGTCCGGTCACGGTCGCCACCACATGGTCGACCGGTCCAACCTCCGAAAACAGTTGTGCCAGTTCGTTTTCGGCACGCGCATCGACGACCTTGCCGGTCACCTGGCGGCCCAAGTCGGCCAATGCGGCGGCGAGTCGTTCTTTGTCGCGTCCGGCGATGACGACCTCCGCGCCGTTCGCGGCGAGGCGGCGAGCGGTCGCCAGGCCGACTCCAGAGGTTCCGCCAACGATGACCACTTTGTTGCTCACAAAATCCTCCTGAAGTTCGAATCACGGCGATTTTCGAACCACCGTGCCTCGTTAATATATTCGAGGCACAGTGTCTTGTAAAGTGGCTCGCATGACGGGAACCCGCGGTCGACCCCGCAGCGAGGACGCCAGGCGCGCGATCCTGCACACGGCGCTGGAGCTGTGCGAGCGGGACGGCTACCAAGACCTGACCATCAAGGCCATCGCGGACGGGGCTGGCGTCGGACGGCAGACTGTCTACCGCTGGTGGCCGGATAAGGCCTCGATTCTGATCGAGGCGCTGATCGGATTGGCCGAAGAGCATGCGGCACTGCGGATTTCCGATGAATCGGTGGATGTGCTCGGCGCGGTCGAGGGTCTGCTCACGGCCACTTTCGAACTCGCGCAAAAGGTGACAGGTCAGGCGCTGGTCGGCCTGATGGCGGACGCGCAGCGTGATCCAGCACTGTCCGAACGATTGCAGGACACCGTGATCGGCCCGCGACGAGCGACATTGCGGGCACTGCTCCAGCGCGGTGTCGACGCCGGAAAACTGACCCCGTCGGTTCCGCTGGATCTCGTCGTCGATTTTGTCTTCGGCGCGATGTGGTACCGACTGCTCAGCCACCACGCGCCGGTGAACGCCGCGCTCGCGAAGGATGTCACGAGCAGCATCGCGACCATGCTCGCGCCATGAGATCCAGAATTAACAGAGCCGGGCCCGGCTGGTCTGTGTACTCGCCGACCGCACATCATCGGGTAGCTCGGCAATGGCAATGATGTTGCCAGCGTGGAATTTTCGGGTTGGATCATCCGAAACAGCCGCTCTGGCAGGAAGGTGCCGCGGCGGCCGTGATCGTGTGGGATGCCTTCGCCACCTTCGTGATCCTGAAGATCTCGGGTTGTTCATGAGTCTGTGCATGCCGGACCATGTACTGGATGGGGATGCTCCCCGCTGCGCCTGCCTTGCCCAAGCGGGCGCTGGACAAACCATCGGGTGAGGCGCCCGGGAATCAGGCGACCACGTGAATGCCACCATCCATCTCCAGGGCAGCGTCGGGTACGGCATCGATGACCCGATGAGCCCAGGTGACGGCGTCGACGCGAAGCTCATCACGCTGGTGCTCCCCGCGGCCCTCTTCGACCAGATCAAGCAGGCGCTTGCCATGTTCGGCGTGCGACGGATGGTGGTCTGCCAGGTCTACCGGGTGGACGACCGAGACAGTCGAGTCGAGCGCTATCGGGGCCAAGAGTTCGTCAGCGATGTCGAGGCGGGGCTGCGCATCGAATTGCTGGCGAAGAATGACGAGGTCGCCGATCTGCTCCGGTTGATCGATCGGATCGGCGCGAATGCCGGGCCGTCCCGAATTCAGATCTGGATGATCGACGCTCGCTCGCTGTGATTGCGCCTCGGTCGCGAGAATGAGCGGGCGGTGCCCCAGCGCCGAGCCGAATCGCGCTGAGCCCGCTCAGTCCCGTGGGGTGAGCAGGACCAGCGGAATTTCCCGGTCGGTGCGGCGCTGATAGTCGGCGTAGCCGTCATACTTCGCGGTCACCTTCGGCCACAGCTCGGCGCGTTCGGTCGCGGTCGCGATCCGAGCGGTCATCGGTCGGCGGGGACCACTGCGTAACGACACTTCGACCTCCGGCTGGTCTCGCAGATTGAGATACCACGCAGGGTGGATGGGGTCGCCGCCGCGGGATGCCACGACGACGATCGTGTCGCCATCGATCAGCGGGGCGGTGAGCATCACCGTGTGAGGTCGTCCGGACTTCCGTCCGATCGTGGTCAGTTCGAGCGACGGCATGCCGCTGAAGGAGTTGCCCAATCTCCCGCCGCTGACCCGCAGCAGGCTGCGGTGTGCGAGGTTCATTGCCTTCAGAGCCAGGTTGGGTGGCATGAGAATCTCCTAGGGACGGACGCGACAGCATTGGACTCTAGGGTGCGGGACTCGGGAAAACCATTGGCACCGGCACAACGAGTGGCACCGCCGCAGTGGACAAAATCGTAAGTGTGACCATGCTCACATTCCGCGTCGATCCCGCAGGTGGCGGCGGGCCCGTCACCGGCCCGGCGGCCCCGCCGCTTGTTTGCCCGGTTCGGAACGTGGGTACCGGTTAATTCCGTGCCTGCATCCGAAATCCGGGTCGGGCCGGTCGAACGAATCGAGGCCCATTATCCGGGCTGGTGAGGAGGCGCATGTGACGGATCGCGAATCGGAGAAGAAAACGCTACGCCGATCGGTCGCCGCCTCCGCGATGGGCAATGCCACCGAATGGTTCGACTACGGCGTCTACGCCGCGACCGCCACCTACCTCACCGACGCGTTCTTCCCGGGTGAGCTCGGCACCCTCGGCACCATGCTCGGCTTCGCCATCTCCTTCCTGCTGCGCCCGCTCGGCGGCATGGTCTGGGGACCGCTCGGCGACCGCCTCGGCCGAAAAGTGGTGCTGGCCACCACGATTCTGCTGATGGCCGGTGCGACCGGGTGCATCGGTCTGCTTCCGACACATGCCCAGATCGGTTGGTTCGCACCGGTTCTGCTCATCGCCCTACGCGTCGTGCAGGGCTTCTCGACCGGCGGTGAATATGGCGGTGCCGCAACATATCTGGCCGAATGTGCGAACGATCGCAGGCGCGGGTTCCTCGGCAGCTTCCTGGAATTCGGCACTCTTGGCGGCTTCGTCGGCGGCTCGGCAGTGGTGCTGCTGTGCCAGGTGATCTTCGGGTCGGATGCGATGCACGACTGGGGTTGGCGCCTGCCCTTCCTGTTCGCGGTGCCGCTCGGCCTGATCGGCTGGTACCTGCGCTCGCATCTGGACGAATCGCCGGTATTCACCGAGGTGGCCGATAAACCGCACCCGCCGGGCGGCGTGTGGGAGGTGCTGACCACCTACCGCCGCGAAACCCTGACGCTGATCGGCCTGGTGGTCGCCCTGAACGTGGTGAACTACACCCTGCTCACCTATCAACCGACCTACCTGCAGAAGACCATCGGCGTCGGCGAATCGACCACCACAGCCATGATGCTGATCGGGCAGTTGGTGATGATGATCGTGCTGCCGTTCTTCGGCAGGCTGTCGGACCGGGTGGGCCGGCGCCCGCTCTGGCTGGTCTCGCTGGTCGGCCTCGCGATACTCGCGCTGCCCATGTACTGGCTGATGGGGCAGGGAACCGGTTGGGCCATTACCGGATTCATCGTGCTCGGCCTGTTGTACGTGCCTCAGCTGGCGACGATCAGCTCGACCTTTCCGGCGATCTTCCCGACGCATGTGCGCTATGCGGGTTTCGCCCTCGGCTACAACATCTCCACCGCCGCATTCGGTGGTACCGCGCCGCTGGTCAACGAGGCCGCGATCGAATCGACCGGCTGGTCGCTGTTCCCGGCCGCGTACATGGTGGGCGCCAGCCTGATCGGACTCGTCGCCTGGTCGTTCCTGCGTGAGACCGCGGGAACCTCGTTGCGCGGCACCGTGGTTCCCGATGCTCAGAACCTGGCGCCGCCGGTCGCGGCGCAGCCGGTCTGAGCCTGGGAATCTGCTGAGCGCACACCCGCGCGAGTAGTGTCGGCATTGCCGACGGCTTGCTGAGTTCGCGCTCCGCGGGTCGGTAACCGTAGGCAGACAATGCTGTCCGCACCTATCGGATTGGAGAGGCTCGTGCAGATTCAGGTCAACACCGGCAGCAATATCCACGGCGGCGCATCGCTGGCCGAGCGCGTGGAATCGACGCTCTCCTCGACACTCGACCGGTTCGCCGAGCAGGTCACTCGGCTGGAAGTGCATCTGACCGATCTGAACGCCCAAAAAGGCGGTCCGGACGATAAGCAATGCGTACTGGAGGCCCGGATATCCGGGCAGCCTCCGGTCGCGGTAACCCATCGCGCGGCAACGGTCGAAGAGGCTTATACCGGTGCCGCCGACGCCATGATCAACCTTCTCGACAGTCGCTTCGGTCGCCTGCACCACACGAAAGGTGGCGAATCCATCAGGCACTTGGGCGGCGAATAATAGTCGACATCGACCCTATTTCCATCGGTGGGAAGTGGGTGCGATATCGGCGCAGCAGGTTACCCAGCCGACCGCAGCCGCAACCATTCTCATAGGTAAATCCGCCGCGCTCCGAAATTGTTGATGCCGAACAGATTAAAAGGCCCACACGGGCACGGAACTGGTGTGTAATACCGATCGGTAACAGGTGTGTGGGGGCTGATGAGGTTCGGTGATGTTTGTGAACGCCGTCGATATCGCGAATCGATCGGAGAGTCCGATCAACCGTCGGCGTACGGGAGCTTTTTGGTTCGGTCTGGTGTTGACGGTGCTCGGCACCGCCCTGCACCTTCCGATGTATGTCATGGCCCGCGATATGGGCTATCGGATGGCGGGCATGCCCATGGACGGCGCCATGATCACCGGGATGATCCTGATCGTGATCGGTTTGGGCGTCACCACTTACGGGCTGTTCCCGCAGCGCGCGGTGCACGACACGGTGGCCGGGCTGCGGGTGCGGGCACTCGACGATGCGCCGATCAACCGTGTGCACGTGGTGCTGCTGCTGATCATGGCCGCCGCGATCACCATCGACGTGATGAAGCCGACGACCCTGGCCTTCGTCGTTCCTGGTGTCGGCGCGGAGTACCACCTGCGCACACCGGCAAGTCCGCATCTGGACGCGCTTCCGGTGGCGCTGCTGCCACTGTCCGGTATCACCGGCACGGTGCTCGGGTCGTTCCTGTGGGGCTGGCTCGGCGACCGCATCGGCCGCAAGGCGGCGATCCTGCTGGCCGGAATCTTCTTCGTGGGAACCGCGATCTGCGGCGCCATGCCCAGCTTCGAGCTGAATGTCGCGATGTGCTTCATCATGGGCCTGAGCGCCGGCGGGATGCTGCCGATCGCCTTCACACTGCTCTCGGAGACCATCCCGGCCCGCCACCGCGGTTGGCTGCTCGTGCTCATCGGCGGCGATATCGCGGGGGCCTACGTCATCACCAGCTGGTTGTCCTCGACGATCGGTGAGACCTACGGCTGGCGTAGCCTGTGGCTGATCGGCTTGCCCACCGGACTGCTGGTGGTGCTGCTGGTCCGCTGGATTCCGGAGTCGCCGCGGTTCCTGATGGCCATCGGCAGGCACCGCGAGGCCGAAGAGGTGCTGCGCACATACAATGCCGAGGTCGTCGTGGTCGAGCGGCCGGAAGCCGCCGCCGAGAATGATCTGCAAGGCGGGTTCGGCCAGTTGCTGCGCCGCCCGTTCGCCGGAATGACCATCGTGCTGGCCCTTTTGGGACTCGGCGTCGGACTGGTCACCTACGGCTTCCAACTCTGGTTGCCGACGAATCTGCGTAGCCTCGGATTCACCGGCGTCACCGCCGACAAGATCCTGCGTGACTCCGCGCTGATCGGCTTTCCGCTGAACTTCCTGGTCGCCTACTGCTACCACCGCTCCACCAAATGGACGCTGATCACGCTCAGCACACTGCTCGCCGTCGCGCTCGGCGGCTTCGTAATCCTCGGCGATCACGTCGCCGACAACACCGCGCTGCTGTATGCCCTTCTGGTGGTGCCGATCTGGGGTTCCAGCTCGGTGGTCGCGGTCATCGTGGCCTACGGCGCGGAGGTCTACCCGACCCGGATCAGGTCCCGCGGCAGCGGCGTCGCGGCGGCGATGACCAAGGCGGGCGGCGTACTGGTGATCGCGCTGGTGGTGCTCGCCGTGGCCACCCCATCGATCGCCGTGACCGCGCTGATCAGCGCGGCGCCGATCGCGATCGCGGCGGTGGTGGCCGTCGGGTTCATCGTCGAGACCCGGCGCAAGCCACTGGAAGAGATCACCGCCGACGAGTTGGGCGTCGCGGCGGCATAGCAAGCCCGAGCACTGCTAGGTGAGGTAATGATCGACACTGCAACAGCGTTGGAGCCCGCACTAACCGGCTCGATGCGCGATCGCCTGATAGCGGCCACTGTTCAACTCATCTCGACCGAAGGACTCGCCTCGTTGACCGTGCGTCGCGTGGCGCGGATATGTGGGGTCTCGACCATGGCGATCTATTCCAACTTCAGCGGAATGCCGGGCTTGATCCAGGCGGTCGGCTCGGAAGGTTTCGCGCAATTGGTCGCACGGCTGGCCGAATGCGAGATCACCGACGATCCGATCGCCGAAATCCTGGTGCTCGGCTTCATCTTCCGGGATGAGGCGCTGCGCAAACCCGAGCTGTTCCGGCTGATGTTCGCCACCGAGTCACCGAAGGCGGAGGTCAAGATGCACCGCGGCAATGTGCTGGCCGGTGGGGGCGATTCCGACTTCGAGAACTTCGCGGAGAGTTTCGATTTCGTGGTGCGCGCGACCCGGCGGGCGCTGGAGGCGAATCTGGTGCACAGCACCAACGAGCGCTCGGCAGCAGCGCAGTTCTGGACCGGGCTGTACGGGTTCATCCAGTTGGATATGGCTGGCCTGTATGGCGACCAAGGGGTCTCGGAGGTGCTGTTGCCCTCGATCGTCAACATCCTGATCGGCATGGGCGCCGAACGCGCGACGATCGAGCGGTCGGTTGCGCGTGCCCTCGAACAGGTCGCCGCGCTGACCGGTCCACACGTGATCAGCCACGAAGTTTGACCGCGAGGCGCTGGGCGCGGGCCACGGCGCGTTCTGCGAAACCGTTGCGCTTGGGCAGTAATTCGAGTTGCAGCAGTAGCTCGTTCAGATCCCAGGTGGCCTTGCTGCGCCAGATGAGTCCGGAGCGGAACTGCCAGATGTCGACCACGAACAGGTCGAATTTCTTACTGGTTCCGGCGAATCCGGGCGGGTCGATCATGCCGAGGTGGGTGCCCGTCATCCGCCACGGCACGATCGCCGCCAGCCCGTCCGCGGTGACGACCGGCTCGAAGACGGTGGTGTAGTTGACATCTGGGAATGCGCGCTTGGTGTCGTGGACGAACTTCGCGACGCCGGCGCGGCCGATGATCAGCTCGCCCTCGGACGGGTCGAGCCAGCGGGTGTCCTCGGTGACGCAGGCCGCCACCGCGTCGCCGTCGCCGGTGTTCCAACCGGCGATATAGCGCTCGACGAACTCGCGCAGCCAGTCGGTGTCCTCGATGGGCTCGGCGGCCGGGTCGAGCGCGAATTCACCAGAGTTCATGGCGGCCACCGTACCTGGATAACAATGTCATGGGTTCGAATTACATTGTTATTCGAGCCCATGACATTGTTATTTCCGAGGCGGCCGCGACTTATAACAGTGTCAGCTTCGGAATAACAATGTCATGGCCGTTGCGATAACGGCGTAATTTCACTATGTGGACCCGAACCGCGGTTATTGCAACAGGTTTCGGTCAATTCGCGCTGCCGATCGAATATCGAAGTATGCTGCCTACCGTTCAATGCTCAGGGTAGAAATCGAGGACCGCGCAATGTCCGATGCAGCAATCGTCGGTATCGGCTGTCGATTTCCGGGTGGAATCGACGGTCCGGGCGCTTTTTGGGATTTCCTGATCCGCAAGGGCGACGGCATCGTCGAGGTGCCGCCGGATCGCTGGAGCCTCGACAAGTTCTACGATCCGGATCCGGACGCGCCCGGCCGTATGTACACCCGCGGTGGCGGATTCCTGACCCAGTCGCTGTGGGAGTTCGACGCCGACTTCTTCGGTATCTCCCAGCGCGAGGCCTCGATCATGGACCCGCAGCAGCGGCTGCTGCTCGAGGTCGCGTGGGAGGCGCTCGACGATAGCGGGATGGCGGGCCGGGTCGCGGGTCGCGATATCGGCGTCTTCGTCGGCGGCTTCATGAACGACAATGCGGTGGGCCGCAACGTGGTTCGCGCCGCGATCAACAGCCACACCCCGACCAGCTCGTCGCACACCCTGCTCTCCGCCCGTATCGCATTCCTGCTCGACCTGCACGGGCCGACCATGACCATCGACACCGCCTGCTCGTCGTCGCTGGTGGCACTGCATCAGGCCGTCCAATCGCTGGCGCTCGGCGAATGCGGCGCCGCCATTGTCGGCGGCGCCAATGCCATGCTGCAGCCGGAGACCTTCATCTCCATGTGCAAGGGTCGATTCCTGTCCGTGGACGGTCGCTGCAAATCGTTCGACGCCGCGGCCGACGGCTACGGCCGCGGCGAGGGTGCGGGTGTGGTCATCCTCAAGCCGCTCGAGGCCGCGGAACGCGACGGTGACCGCATCTATGCGGTGGTCCGCGGCAGCGGCGTGAACCAGGACGGTCGCACCTTGGCCATTCCGGTCCCCAATCCCGATGCGCAGGAAGCACTTGCCCGCCGCGTGCACACCGGCGCGGGCATCGAGCCGCACGAGATCGGCTACGTCGAGGCGCACGGCACCGGGACGCCGGTCGGCGACCCGGCGGAGATGACGGCCCTGGGCAAGGTGTACGGCGCCATCGATGGCCGGACCGAGCCGCTGCCGGTCGGGTCGGTCAAGAACAATATCGGCCACACCGAGGCGGCGGCGGGCGTGGCCGGAGTCATCAAGGCCGCGTTGACCGTTCACCATCGGACGATCGCACCGCAGGCCCGGCTGGATAAGCTCAATCCCGAGATCCCGTTCGACGAGTTGCGGCTGCGGGTGCCGATGGTGGCCGAACCGCTGCTCCGGCCATTGGTCGCGGTCAACAGCTTCGGCTATGGCGGCACCAACGCGCACGCGCTCATCGGCCCTGCGCCCATCGAAACCCGGTCCGGTGCAACGGCAATGCGGCAGAACATCCTGCCGGTCCTGCCGTTATCGGCGCGCAGCGAACCGGCGCTGCGCTCGCTCGCCGCGGGGCTGTTGGCTGCGGCTGACACCGAACCGCTCGACACACTGACCGAGGCAGCCTGGGTACGCCGCGCGCACCACCCGTTGCGAACCGCCTTCCGCTACCGCGACATCGGCGAACTGCGTTCCCTGCTGGCCGAATTCGCCGCTGGCGGCGGCCAACCGCCCGCTCGTGCCATCGCGGAAGGACACACCGACCCGGTATTCGTCTACAGCGGTATGGGACCGCAATGGTGGGCCATGGGTCGTGGCCTACTCGTGGGCGAAGGTCCGGCAGCCGAGCTGGCGCGCGAAATCGACCGAGAATTCACCGAACTCGCGGGCTGGTCGATCCTCGAGGAGATGGGCCGCGACGAAGCGGAGTCCAGGATCTCGCGCACCGAGATCGCGCAACCGGCCAACTTCCTGCTCCAGGCCGTGCTGACGGCCGAACTCGCGGAGCTCGGCATTCGACCCGCCGTCACGGTGGGCCACAGCGTCGGCGAGGTGACCGCGGCCTACGTATCCGGTGCGCTGTCGTTGACCGAGGCGGTCACCGTCAGCTACCACCGATCCCGACTGCAGGCCAGCACGGCGGGGACCGGCGGCATGCTGGCGGTCGGTCTGGCCGAGGCCGAGGCACGCGAACTGCTGACCGATGTCGATGGCGTGTGCATCGCCGCCGTGAACAGCCCGTCGGCGGTCACCTTGGCCGGGGACAGCGGGGCGCTGGCGGCCCTCGGCGAACGTCTCACCTCCGACGGCGTATTCGCTAAGGCGCTGCGGGTCGAAGTTCCGTACCACAGCCATCTGATGGATCCGATCCTGGATGATCTGCGCACCGCACTGGCGACGCTCGCACCGGGCGAAACCACCGTACCCGTCTACTCGACGGTCACCGGTACGCAAGCGACGCAACAGGATTGGGGTCCGGAATACTGGGCCCGCAATGTCCGAGACCAGGTCCGGTTCGCGGACGCGATCGGTGCGCTGGTCGATGCCGGACACCGCGTCTTCCTGGAAGTCGGCCCGCACCCCGTGCTGAGCGGCAGCATTCGAGAAATCCTTGTGCAGCAAGGCATTACCGGTGCGGCCATCAGCACGCTGACGCGCGGCGGCGACGACGGCGCGAACATCCTGACCGCGATCGGCGAGTTGTACCGGGCGGGTGCGCTGGACGGCGACCGCCTGCCGGGCGCGATCAATCCGGGTGCCGGACATGTCGACCTGCCGCACTATCCCTGGCAGCGCCGGTTCGTGTGGACCCAGGAGCCGGAAACGGAGCTGGATCGGATCGGCACCCCGAACGGATTCGCGTTGCTCGGTGATCGCACCGGGGCTGTGGCCACGGAATGGGAAGTCCAACTGTCGGTTTCGAACCTGCCGTGGCTGCATGATCACGTCGTGGCGGGTGCCGTCGTGCTGCCGGGGGCGGCATACCTGGACGCCGCCATGAGCGCCATCGCGTCGCGCACCGGCCGGGATTCGTTCGGACTCGAATCCGTCGAATTCGTCAGCCCGCTGGTCATCGACGAGCACGATGTGCCGGTAGTGCGGATCGGCGTGGAGGAAAGCACTCGCCGGTTCACCATCCAGTCTCGGCCCGCGGGTGGCGGGGGATGGACTCTCAATGCGCACGGACGTCTCGTCGAGGCGGACACCGACGCCAGCACCGTCGCCGTCGCGCCCGCGGCGGACGCTGTCGAAGTCGCCGTCGACGAGCTCTACGAGAGCATGGCCGAGCACGGACTCCGCTACGGCCCGGCATTCCGCTTGCTGAGCCGGGTCTGGGTCGGCACGGATAGCGTTGTCGCACATCTCGATTCGTCGGCAACCGCCGGGCATCGGCATCTCGCCCATCCGGCCGTAGTCGATTCGGCACTACAGTGCTTCGCCGCCTTGTTCGCGAGAGCCGCTGCGACACAGTCGAATTTCGGAGATGACGCCGAGGTGGTTGTGCCGTCCGCGATCAACGGGATTCGTTGGACCGGACCGATTCCGCCCGATCCGGTCGTGGTTCTCACTCGCCTGCCGGGAGATCCGCTGCGCGCCGATATCCGCATCGCATCCGCGAGCGGCGATGTCGCACTGACCATGTCGGGGGTGCGATTCCGTGCACTCACACCGCGGTCGGCGCTCTCCGAGCAGCTCGACCGCCTGTTCTACGAACCGGTGTGGGAGATCGTGACCGACACCGCGGAACCGGCGGTGCAGGACCTGCCCGGCGACGAGGAGTTCCTGCTCGTGGTCAACCTCGGTGCGGAAATCTCCCAGCGGTCCAAGGAGATCGCCAATGTGCGGATCCGGGCCGAGGTGGTGACGGTGGGCGAGCATGCCTCGGCGGCGGACAGCGAACAGTTGCTCGAACTACTGCGCGCCGCGCACGCCCGGCCCGAAGTCGAGCGCCTGCGGCTCGTTGTCGTCGCCGGATCCGAACTCGACGGAATGCGCAACGTGTATGGACTCGCGCAGGTCGCGCAGGCGCTCAAGGGGCTGCTCTCCGACGAGCTGCCCCTGGTGGTCCACGCCGTCGTGGTCACCGAACATGCGCTGTGCCTGCCGATCGACCGGTTTGCCCGACTCGAGCATTCCGCCCTGACCGGCGCGCGCCGCGAACTGCTCAACGAACTTCCGGCCGGGCAGTGGCGGCTGGTCGATACCGAACCCAGCTCCGCGGCGGCCGACATCCTGGAGCAGATCTACACCGACACCGCGCTCGACGAGGTGGCGCTGCGCGCGGGTGCGCGCTGGACGATCCGCTGGCGACAGACCCTCACCGACCGGCTGGCGGGATGGGATGTGCCCCGGCCGCTGACCGATCCCGAACAGTCGTTCCGACTCGATATCCCACGCTCGCGGCTGCTGCCGGAACTCGCACTGCGCACCTGCGACTGGGTCGCTCCCGGACCGGACGAGGTCGAGATCCGGATGCAAGCGGTCGGCCTGAACTACAAGGACACCCTGAAGGTGCTGGGCGTGCTCACCGAAAAGGAGCTGGACGGAACATTTTTCGGCACCGAAATCGGCATGGACGGCTACGGCGTCGTGACCCGGGTCGGCGGCAATATCACCGATATCGCACCGGGAGACGAGATTTCGGTGGTGGCGCCGGGAATCGTCCAGCGCTACGTCACGATTCGGCCGGACACCGGGGCGACCACCCGGATGGATATCTTCCCGCCCGGCACCTTCGACCCGCTGCATTGCACCTCGGTAATGCCGCTGTTCACCGCCGAAATCGGGCTCGGCGAGCTGGCTCGGGTGCAGCCCGGCGAAACGGTGCTGATCCACGGCGCGGCGGGTGGGATGGGTATGGCCGCCGTCCAAGTCGCGCTGCGGATGGGGGCACGGGTGATCGCCACCGCCGGTACCGAGGAGCGCCGCGCCCAGGTGCGGGCGCTCGGCGCGCACGAGGTGCTCGGTTCGCGGTCGATCGGCTTCGTGGACGAGGTGCTGCGCTTGACCGACGGTGCGGGCGTCGACGTCGTCTACAGTTCGGCGCCCGGCGAGATCCTGCAGCAGAACTTCCGGGTCGCGGGCGAATTCGGCCGCATCGTTGATATCGGCAAGGCCGACATCTACGGCTCGGGCACCATCGATCTGCGGCCCTTCGACCGGAATCTGGCATTCTTCGCCGTCGACATCGACCGCATCCTGGCCCGGCGACCCGAGCAGGTTCGGCGGGCGGCCCGGCGCGTGGTGGACGCGCTGTTCCATGGCCACTACACCCCATTGCCGAACACACCGTTCGCACTCGACGAGCTGACCGCGGCCTTCGAAACGGTGGCACGCTCCGCCCAGATCGGCCGGGTGGTGCTCGATCTGCGCGAAGAGCGACCGGCGGTGCGTCACATTCCGGGCGAATTCGAATTCGACCCCGCCGCAAGCTATCTGGTGACCGGCGGCTTCGGTGCCTTCGGCCTGGCCACCGCACGTCAGCTGGTGCGCGCCGGAGTGCGTCACCTGGTGCTCGTCGGCCGCGGTGGCGCCAGCACCGAGGCGGCGCGCGAACAGTTGGCGCGGTTCGCGAACGACGGTGTCGACGTGCGCGAGGAACGCGTCGATGTCGCCGACTACGACGCGGTCGCCGAGCTCGTCGCGCGCATTCAGGCGAGCGGTGCACCGCTGCGCGGTGTGATCCATGCCGCGGGCGTGGTCAACAACACCGAGATTCCGGAGGTCACCGCCGACTCCCTGCGCGAGATCTTCGATCCGAAGGTGCTCGGCGCGACCAATCTCGATCGGGCCACCACCGCCGCGGGCGTCGAGCTCGACCTGTTCGTGCTGTACTCCTCGGCCAGCGGCATTGCCGGACTTTCGCCCCAATTGGGTTATGCGTCAGCCAATTCCGCGCTCGACGCACTCGCATGGGCCCGGCACGCACAGGGGAAGCCAGCGCTGTCGGTGGACTGGGGATTCATGCGCGGCGACGGCGGAATGGCCGATTCCCGCGCGGTATCCCGCTATGCCGAGATGACCGGATACGGCTCGCTGGATATGGATTTCGCGACCGTGCTGCTGCGGGAATGTCTGCGTTTCGACATCACCCAGCTCGCCCTGCTCGATATCGACTGGGCGCAATGGGCCCTCGCGCACCGCTCGTCGGCTCGCGCGCCACGGTTCGTCGAGCTGGTCACCGCCGCGGGCGGTGGCGCGGCGGGCACCAGCGCGCTGCGCGCCGAAATCCTCACGCTCGACCCGGAATTCCGCGGCGAGGTGGTCGCCTGTCTGCTCGCCGAACAACTCGCGGTGGTCCTCGGCGTCGACCCGGACACCGTAGATCTGGCCACTCCGACCATGGAGTTGGGGCTGGATTCGCTGATGGCCATGGAATTCGGTGCGCGCGTGGTGAAAAGCCTCGGCGTCAAGATGTCGGTCCTCTCGATCGGGGCCGGACTTTCGCTGGCGGGCCTCGGCGTCAAGATCGCCGCTCAAATCGCGCACGAAGAAGCAAGTACCGCCACCGACAGCAGCGTGAGGACTACCGCATGACAACTGAGAGCATAGATCCCCGTGCGCTCGCCCGTGCCCTGATGGCCAAGCACGATGCGGGCAATGGTGCGGCCACGGCGACCGCGCCGGGAGCCGACCACGGTTCGGCCGATGTGCGGACCGCCCGCCGCCCGAGCCCGCAGACCTCCTTCCGCGACCATCCGGGTGTGCTCGAGGCCAACGCGAAGTTCGCCGCCTTCGACGCCTGGACGCGCGAGGCGGGTGTGCTCAATCCCTACTACCTGCCGCACGACGGCGTCAGCGGGGCGGTGACCAGCTTCGCCAACCGGGACATGCTGAACTTCAGCAGTTTCGGCTACCTGGATCTGGCCGCCGAGCCACGCGTCCACGCCGCCGCCATTGCCGCGATCGGTCGCTACGGGACATCCGCGGCCGCGGTTCGGATGGTCGCGGGGGAGCTACCGCTCTACGGGGAGTTGGAGCGCGAGCTCGCGCGGATCTATGACACCGAGGCCGCCATCGTGACGGCCAGCGGCTTCCTCACCAATGCGGCCGCGGTCGCCTTCCTGCTCGGCAAGCGCGATATCGCGGTCTGCGACTCACTGATCCACAACAGCATCGTCTCCGGCACCGAATGGGCGGGCTGCAAACGAGTCACCTTCCGGCACAACGATCCAGAATCGCTGGACGCGATCCTGGCGATGTCGCGGCGCAGCTTCGATCGGGCCCTGGTGCTGATCGAGGGCGTGTACAGCATGGACGGCGATGTGGTCCGGCTGCCCGAAATCATCGAGGTGGCACGGAAATACGACTGCTCGATCATGATCGACGAAGCGCATTCGTTCGGTGTACTCGGCGAGCGCGGGCTCGGCGCGCGTGAACTGTTCGACCTGCCCGGCGATGCCGTCGATGTCTGGATGGGCACACTGTCGAAGGCGCTCGGCAGCGTCGGCGGATATCTGGCGGCCAGCCGCGAACTCGTCGAAGGGTTCAAGTACTCCGCCGCCGGTCTCAGCATGTACACCGCCTCACCGGCACCGTCCGCGGCGGCGGCCGCACTGGAGGGCCTAGCCGTCCTGCACGACGAGCCGCAACGCGTCGCGACACTGCGACACAACGCCGAATACTTCCACCGCCGGGCCCGCGAACTCGGCTTCGACACCGGCAACGGCCAGGCCACACCGATTACCCCGATCATCACCGGCGCGAACGAACCCGCGGTGCGCGCCTCGATGGAACTGCTGCAGCGCAATGTGATGGCCAATGCCATCGGGCATCCGGTGGTGCCCGAGGGCGAGGCGCGCCTGCGGTTCTTCATCAACTGCCGTCATACCGAGGCGCAGCTCGATCATGCGTTGAACACCCTGCGGTCGGTGTTCGACGGCCTCACCATGGAAGAGAGTCATCACTCGTGAAATTACCGGTCAGTTCTTCTCTGTTGCGAAAAGCGTTGGTGCCATTGGCATCGGTAACGCTGATGGCGGTGCTGTTCGTACCGGCCCACTCGGCCATGATCGCCCCGGTCGAGACCGATCCGAGCAGTCCGCTGGCGAGCCGGTTCCATTTCACCGAGATGCCGATCGCGCTGCCACCCGGCTTGCCCGAGCACAAGATCCGGCATATCGAGCCACGGTATGAGCATGTCGTGGCGTGGATGTCCTCGGTCAACGCCGCGACGGCGATCAACGATATCGACGGCAACGGCCGGGCCGATGACCTATGCCTGGTCGATTCCCGATCCGATACGGTGATCGTCACGCCGACGCCGGATAGCGACACCAGCCGCTACGCACCCTTCGCACTCGATCCTGCGCCGCTGCCGACCGACGACCGAATGGCCCCGACCGGCTGTGTTCCAGGCGATTTCGACCACTCGGGCCGCATCGGTCTGATGGTGTACTACGGCGGGCGAACCCCGATCCTGTACCTGCCGCGCGCGGGTGCCAAGCACCTGGACAACAAGGCCTTCCGGCCGGTGGAAATGGTGGAGCCACCGGCCACCGAGGACGGCGGCTATCAGGGCGCGCGCTGGTTCACCCTGGCCGCTTCGGTCGCCGACTTCGACGGTGACGGCAACCCGGATGTCTACCTCGGAAACTACTTCCCGGATAGTGATTTCATCGGTCCGGACGGTCAGCACAGTCTGACGCTGAACGAATCGTTCTCCACCGCGACCAATGCCGGTACCGACCGCATCCTCACCTTCCAGCAGAGCACCGGCGGCGCCGAGCCGACCGCGGTGTACCGCGAGGTCGTCAACGCGCTCCCGGAGGGGAAGGCGAACGGCTGGACACTGGCTTCCGCCACCCAGGACCTCACCGGCGACCAACTACCCGAACTGTATGTCGCCAACGACATGGGCCCGGATCGCCTGTTCGTGAACAAGTCGACACCGGGACACATCGGCTTCGGCCTCGCCGAAGGTGAACGCGGCCCGACGGATCCGAAGTCCTTTGTGCTCGGCCATGATTCGTTCAAGGGCATGGGCGCGGACTTCGCCGATCTCGACGGCGACGGTATGCCCGATCTGTTCGTCAGCAATATCGCGCAGCGGTGGGGGATCGTCGAGGCCAACCTCGCCTTCTACAACACCGCCACCGATCCGAAACAAGCCGCGGCGCAATTGGCGTCGGGCGTCGCACCGTTCGAGAACCGGGCCGTGGAAAAGGGCGTCGCCTGGGACGGCTGGTGCTGGGATACCAAGGTCGCCGACTTCGACAACAGCGGCCGACCGCAGATCGTGCAGACCAACGGGATGTTCAAGGGTTCGAGCACTCGGTGGCCGCAGGTACA
Source organism: Nocardia sp. CA-135398 (assembly GCF_050955845.1). NCBI lineage: Bacteria > Bacillati > Actinomycetota > Actinomycetes > Mycobacteriales > Nocardiaceae > Nocardia > Nocardia sp. CA-135398. The sequence continues at coordinate 2,227,579 of NZ_CP192084.1, forward strand.
GGAAATGGCCACGATGAACGACGATTTCACCAAGTACCCGTGGGCCTGGCCGAAGTTCACCGAGGAATCGGACCTGGCGGGCAATAACCGCATCGGCTTCTTCGCCCAGGACGACAGCGGCAAGTTCGCCAATATCTCGCCCGCCCTCGACACCTTCGCGGCGACACCCACCCGTGGCATCGCGGTCGGTGACTCGACCGGCACCGGCAACCTCAGCTTCGCGGTCGCCAGGCAGTGGGAAGCGCCGGTCTATTACCGCAACGACGCACCGCATCCCGGGCAGTACTTGGGCTTGCGGTTGCTGACCCCGCCGACCACCGCTGCCGCCGGCGAGACGACGGTCGCGGGCAAGCCCGTGCTCGGTTCTCCGGCTCTCGGCGCCGAAATCACCGTGACCATGCCGGACGGCAAAACCCATGTGGCCCAAGTCGATGGCGGCAGTGGGCACGCGGGCAAGCGGTCCACCGATATCCACGTCGGACTCGGCGGTATCGATCCGACTACCGCGCTGTCGGTACAACTCGCGTGGCGCGATAACCACGGCGCCGTGCACACCCAGCAGCTGCAGCTGCGACCGGGGCAACACACCCTCGTTCTCGACTCCGATGCCCGGGAGGTGCACCAGTGAGTGTTCAAGCACATTCGAACGGAACAGCGGTGGTCGAAAACACCAACGGCTCCGCACCCACCTCGGCGCAAGCTCGGCGGCGAAAGTGGTTGGGCGTCAATATCGAAGGACGTGATCCGCGCTATCTCGCGCTGCGCAACTTCGCGGCCTCGCTGACGATCTTCAATATTCTGGGCTTCCTGTGGCTCGGATTCGAGCAGCCGTGGCTGTGGCCGTTCCTCAGCGCGGGCACCGCGTATGCGGTCGAGATGATCCTGGAAACGCTTGCGGCATGGGCCTATCGCCGCCCGGCCGGTTACCGGGGCAACGGACTCCGCGGGCTGATCGTCTTCCTGCTGCCCGCGCACATCACCGGCGTCGCCTTCAACTTCCTGATGTACGCGGCGGACCAGTTCCTGCCGATCATGTTCGGCATCACGGTCGCGGTCGGCACGAAATGGGTGCTGCGGGCCAAGGTCAACGGCAAGGTCAAGCACTTCATGAACCCGTCGAACTTCGGGATCGTGGTCGCGCTGCTGGTCTTCCCGACGATCGCCGTGGTCGGTCCGTATCACTTCGTCGAAAACGTCTCGGGTCCGGCCGACGCGCTGATCGTGCTCGGGCTGCTCGGCGCGGGCACCATGCTCAACGCCAAGCTGACCAAGAAGACACCGCTGATCATGGCCTGGCTGGGTGCGTATGTGCTGCAGGCGGTGGTGCGCGGTCTGCTGGATAGCAACATCTCGATCATCGCGGCGCTGCTGCCGATGACCGGTATCGCCTTCGTGCTCTACACCAACTACATGATCACCGACCCGGCGACGACACCGTTCGCCAAGCGCGACCAGATCATCTTCGGCGGCTCGGTCGGCCTGATGTACGGCGTACTGATGGCACTGCACGTCTCGTTCGGCTTGTTCTTCGCGCTGGTGATCGTGTGCGCGAGTCGGGGACTGTTCTGGTGGTCCCGAAATATTCGGGAATGGCTGGCCGATCGCCCGACCGTCGCGGTGGTGGACGTGCACGAGACGGCAGCGGAGCCGGACGAACCCGCAGCGGTAGCGGAAGCGGACGAGTCTGCGACGGCAGCGGAGCCGGACGAATCAGCGGAAGTCGAACCGGAGAAGGAACCGGCACGGTCCTGACAACCGGAACCGACACTGCCGCAACAGAATCGAGGGTCATATGCCATCACTGATCGGACCACTTCGCTCCACCCTGCTCGGCACACGCATCCAGCAGGAACCGATGAAACGGCCGGGCTTCGCGACGCCGAGCCCCGCAACAGCCGCCGAACTGGAGCGGGTCGCCACCCACCTGTCCACCAGCATCCATCTCGCGGTCTGCAGTAAGAACAACGCGGAGTTGATCGAGCAGATTCAACAGCTGCCCGAGCAGTACCAGGGCTTCGCATTCGAAGGCGCCGCGACGGGTCTGGCCGCCGTCGACTCGATCACCCCGTTCGGCCACCGCGCCGCGGACCTGTTCACCGGGCCCGCGGCCAAACACGACCTCACCATGTATGTCGGCGTCGGCCTGGCGATGGGCAAGATTCCGAAACCGATTTGGAAGAAGGTCTTTCCGAAGCATCCGGTGTACCGCTGGCTCGCGGTCGACGGATACGGCTTCTACAACGCCTTTTTCCGCACCGAGAAATACATCGACCGCCAGCACGTCGACGAGCGGTACCCGGCTTGGATGGGGGATACCGCACCGCTGAAACGGGCCGCCGATCAAGGCATCGGGCGCGCACTCTGGTTCGTCAGCGGCGGCTCGGTCGACGGCGTCGCCTCGCGAATCGCCGAATTCGACCCGAGCAGGCACGCCGACCTGTGGAACGGCATCGGCATCGCGACCACCTTCGCCGGTGGCGTGGAAGTCGCCGACCTGGAAGCGATTCGGTCCCTGGTGCCGCAGTTCCACCAGCAGTTGGCGGCCGGGTCGACCATGGTCGCGAAGATCCGGCAGCAGGCCGATAGCGTTACCCCGCATACCGAGGTCGCCGTGCGGACCTACACCGGTCGCACCATCGACGAGGCCGCGGCCTTGATCGATAAGGCCTTCGTCGGCATTCCGGAGGACGGCACGGCCGCCAGTTATCACGCCTGGCGCGACCGTCTCGGTGAACTCGCGGTACCCGGCGGGAGTTGAAGATGACTGTGCGCTGGACGGATAAGCATGTGATCGTCACCGGCGGCTCCGACGGTATCGGAGCCGCCGTGGCCACCGCGTTCGCACTGCGCGGCGCGCGCGTCTCGGTCATCGCCCGGCGGGAGGCGCCGCTGCGTGCCACCGCCGAGCGGATCGGGGCCGACTGGCGCACCGCCGATGTCACCGACCGAGCCGGGCTGGCGATCGCCGTGAAAGAACTGGAGGAACGCAACGGAGCCTGCGCGGTGATCGCCTGCTGCGCGGGCCTCACCCTGCCCGGTCTCTTCCTCGATATCGACAGCGATGAGTTCGGTATCCAGAGCGATGCCAACTATCTCGGCTCGGTCAATGCCATTCGGTGTGTGCTGACCGGCATGGTCGAACGTGGCGAAGGCCATGTCCTGCTTACCAGTTCGACGGCTGCTTTCCTCGGCATCCCCGGATATTCGAGCTACGGGCCGACCAAGGCGAGCGTCCGTCAGCTCGGGCTGTGCCTGCGCTACGAGGTAGAGCCCGACGGGGTGACGGTATCGGTGCTCTACCCGGCCGATACCGACACTCCCGGACTCGCCAGGGAGAACCTGCGCAAACCGGCCGAGACCAAGGCCATTACCGGTTCGATCAAGCCGATGCCCGCCGACAAGGTCGGCGAAGCGGCGGTACGTGGGCTGGAGCGGGGCCGCCATCACATCACGGTGGATCCGCTGACCACCTTCTTCATGCGGTGGGCCAATCTTCCGGAGGATCTGTCCCGGCCGTTTTTCCGCCGCAGTATTGCCCGCGCACGGCAACGAGCACGCCAGGAGCACACCTGATGTCCACCACAGTCAGCGGCGGGGATGCCGCGTTGCGGGCACGGTTGCGCCGCATTTTCACCGCGGGTCCGGGTGAGCAGGGTCGTCCGCTGCCGCTGCGCACGAAGGTCAACTACGCGCTGTGGCTGACCCGGCCCGAAATCGCGCCGATGTCCGGTGCGGTCATGGTGGCCGATGTGCTGTTCAGTGCGCACACCGGAGCCGAGATCTGGTCGGTGCCGATGATCGTGGCGGCGGTGATGCTGGCCGCCGCCATACAACTGTTGCACGTCGCCAATTGCCTGGCCGATCGCTGGGTGGACGTCGAATACAAATCCAAGTTCTCCCGCATGGTTCGAGATCTCGGTGTGCGATTCGTGGCCTGGCAGATCTACCTCACCACCGCGGGCATCGGTGTGGCGGCCGTCTACCTCGCCGTGGCGACCGGGCATCTCGATCTGCTGCTGATCATTCCGGTCGGAACGCTGTTGCTGCTCGAATATTCGCTGCCGCCATGGCATTTCAAGGCCGCCGGATTCTGGCAGATCCCCTGGACCTACCTCATGACCATGGTCTTTCCTGGCGTGGTCGTACTCCGGCTCTACGACCGGCCGATCGAAATACCCGCGCTCATCGCCATTCTCGGCTTGGGGCTGACGACCACCGGAGTTTTCGTCGCGAACACCGCCGAGGACATTCCGGAAGACACCGAGCACGGATTCCGGACCTCGGTGGTGGCGCTCGGTCTGCGCGTCTCGCTGTTCGAGTCGATGACGCGGGTCACCGTCGGCGCCGCACTCGTGGCGGGTTCCGTCGTCGCCATGGTGGGATTTACCTGGACATTGCTCGTGTACGCCGTCGGCGTGTCGGTCGTTATCGGTTACCTTGGCCGGACCCAGCTCGGCACCTGGGGCAAGCCACTGGACGACGCCATGCCGCTCGTCCGATCGCAGGCGAAACTGTTCGTATACATGGTCGCGCTCGTTGCCTGGGCAGCCGTCGTGCCCGCGGCCGCCGTGTTCTGCCAACAATCATCATGACCACCGAGATTCGCTCCGATCGTGAGTCCCTGCTCGTCGAACTGGTCGATGAGCACGGCCGCGCGATCGGAGCACGTTCGGTGGCCGAGGCACACCGCCCGCCCGGGCAGCTGCACCGCGCCTTCTCGGTGCTGCTGTACGACGCGTCCGGGCGGATCCTGCTACAACGTCGCGCAGCGGTCAAAACGCGCTTCCCACAACGCCTTTCGAATACCTGCTGCGGTCATCCCGCACCCGGCCAGGACGTGATCACCGCCGCAACGATTCGACTGATGGAGGAGCTGAACCTGACCGCCACGGAATTGACCGAGGCGGGCATCTACCACTATCGAGCCGCCGACCCACGCGGCGCTCAGGTGGAGCACGAATGGGACCACGTGCTGGTCGGCGTCATCCCCGCCGATCTACCCCGCCCCAATCCGGCCGAGGTCTCCGAATGCGCCTGGGCCGACCCCGCCGAGCTGCTCGGACGTATCTCGACGGCACCCGACTCCTACACCCCGTGGCTGCACGGTGTCCTCGAAATTGCCACGCACGCCACCTACCTCACCTGACCCGCGCCAACCGAGCGGGTGGTCCGTACACCTCAGTCGCCCGCGGCGGCGTCGTCCTCGTCCGGCCAACTGTCTTCGATGATCAGGCGGCCGGATTGCATTGCCCGCGTGTACTGTTCGGCGACCACGGGGGTGGGGTAGGTGGGCCAGTAGGAGATTGCGCCGGTGGGTTTGTCGATGACGCAGACCGAACCGCCGATGGTCGGGGGCAGTGGGGGTTTGTGCGGGTCGATGCCCGGTGGCGGCGGGCAGATGGCGACGACGGTGAAGCCGGTCTCGAATTCGGTGAGCAGGTTGCTGATGCCGTCATCGGTGGACAGGTAGTGGTCGGCGAGGCGTTGTGCCTCGGGTAGATCCACCGGGGTGCTCGCCTCGGTGGGGTAGGCGTGGATATCCATGCCAGAGAACTTACGGCGAAAGCCCAAAGGGCCGTGGTCATTCGAAGTGGACGGTGGCGATCATCCGGCGGGCCAGGGCTTCCGGATCGGAGCCGTCCGTCGAATCCTGCAGTGCCCCTTCGCGCCACAGTGCCGCGAAGCCGTGGACCAGCGACCAGGCGGCGAGGCGGGTGGCTCGTTGCTGCTCAGCGGTGTTGTCGGGCTGCATGATCGAGACTCCGGAACGCAGCGCCGCTCCGGCGGCGGTGCGGGCGGCGACCAGGCGCTCGTCGTCGGCGTGCAGGAGTTCACGCCGGAACATCACATCGAAATGGCCAGGATGGTCGCGAGCGAAGCGGGTATAGGCGAGCGCGACCTCGCGAAATTCCGGACCGGCCGCGGCCAACTGCTCGGCGAGCAGGTCGAAACCTTCGATGGCAAGTGCGGTCAGTAGCCCAGCACGATCACCGAAGTGGTGCGCGGGGGCCGCATGCGAAACATCGGCCCGGCGGGCCAACCCGCGCAGGGATACCGCGTCGACGCCGTCGGTCGCGATCTGATCGGCGGCCGCGGCCAGGATGGTGGCCCGCAGATCGCCGTGGTGATAGCCGCTCTTCGCCATGTCTCGATGGTCGCCCAAAATCTAGTCATTGACAAGTTCCCTGCTTCGGCTTAATCTAGCCACTGTCAAGATTAGGTGTTCGACCCCAGGAGAATCTGATGGCACCGCTGGTTGTACTCATCGTCATCGCCGGACTGGCTCGGTTCATCGGCTGGCTCGGCGACATCGGTTGGCTCGACTCCTGGCCGCACGCCGCCGCACTCGGGCTGGCCGCGATGTTCGCCCTCACCTCGAGCGCGCACTTCATCGAACCGAAGCGCGGCGCACTGGTCGGCATGGTTCCGCCGCAGCTGCCGAACGCCGCCGGCTGGGTCACCCTGACCGGCTTGCTCGAAATCGGCGGCGCCATCGGGCTTTTGATCCCACCCGTCGCCAAACTGGCCGCCGCGGGCCTGATCCTGCTGCTGATCGTGATGTTCCCCGCGAATATTCGTGCGGCGCGTGCGGGTATCGGCATCAAGACCATGCCCCTGCCGCTACGCACCGTCATACAGGTGATCTTCCTCGGTGCGGCAGGACTCGTCCTGTTCGGCTGATCCCCGAAATCGATGTCGGCATACCGAATTCGGTGTGCCGACATAGTCGTATGCGTCCGCGGGGGGATTGGCGGGCTCGGCTCAGCCGGATATCAGCGGCCCACGGCCATAGGCTGTAGCCATGACCTACAGGATCGTTTCTCGGCAGTTCGACCTCGATGTGGACGGCTCATCGCTGAACGGCTATCTGGCCCGCCCCGAAGGTGAGGGCACATTTCCGGCCGTCCTGGTCGGCGCAGAGCTATGGGGACTCACCGAGGACGCACGTCGGATCGTCGATCGGGTCGCCGAGCTCGGCTATGTGGCCTTCGTGGTGAACGTCTACCACCGCTCCGGTCCGGAAACGGCTGCGGGCCTGACCGAAACCGATGAAAACCGGACGCGTGCCTTCGGCCTGCTCGGCGAACTCACCCGCGACGGTGTCGAGGCCGACTTCCGGGCCGCCATCGCCTATGCCCGCGAGCACGGCGGCGCCACCGATAAGACCGGCGTACTCGGCTTCAGCCTCGGCGGCCACCTGGCCTACTTCGCGGCCACCCGACTGGACCTGGATGCGGCGGCCATCTTCTATCCTGGCTGGCTGACCACCGCGGGCACCGCGCTGAGCAGGCCGGAGCCGCTGCTGGCCGCGACCGAGAACATCGCGAAGGGTGATGTGCGGCTGCTGCTGTTCTTCGCCGAACTCGATCACGTCATCGATGCCGAACAGCGCGAACAGCTCGAGGCGACCTTGAATCAGGCGGGTGTGCGGCACGAATCGGTGGTCTACCAGGGCGCGAAACACGCCTTCTTCTTCCCCGGCCGGGAACCGTACGACGAAGCCGCCGCTGAGGATTCGTGGCGGCGGACATCGGCGCTTTTCGCCACCGAATTGGGTTGACCCCGAACCGAATACGACGAGAGCCCGACCGGCCCTGTCTCCCCCTCCGAAGACAGGCCCGATCGGGCTGTAATAAATATGCCTCGGAGGACTTGACAGGGCCTTAAAGGAGCCTTAATAGAGACGTGTCAAGCGGATCAGTGCCGATTGGGGCCGAGTTGGGCCAGGAATTCGGCGTTGGTCGGAGTCTGACGCAGTCCCTCCAGCAGGAGGTCGATGCTCTGTTGACCGTCCACCGCGGCGAGGGTGCGGCGCAACAGGTGCGTCGCCGCCAATTCGTCCGGGGTGAGCAGCAATTCGTCCTTGCGGGTGCTGGACTGTGCGATATCGATGGCCGGGAAGATCCGGCGGCTCGCGGTCGCGCGATCCAGTTTCAGCTCGGCATTTCCGGTGCCCTTGTACTCCTCGAAGATCACGGTGTCGGCCAGCGAACCGGTCTCCACCAGTGCGGTGGCGATTATGGTGAGCGAGCCGCCGTTCTCGAAATTGCGTGCGGCGCCGAGGAATTTCTTCGGCGGCGCGAGCGCGGCGGCATCGACGCCGCCGGAGAGTACGCGTCCAGAGGACGGGGCGGCGTTGTTGTAGGCGCGGGCCAGGCGGGTCAGCGAGTCGAGCAGTACGACGACATCCCGGCCCATTTCGGCCAGGCGCTTGGCATGTTCGATGGCGAGTTCGGCCAATGCGATCTGCTCGCGCGGGGTCTGGTCGAAGGTGGCGGCAGCGACATCGGCGGGCACCGACCTGGCCAGATCGGTAACCTCCTCGGGACGCTCGCCGACCAGGACGAGCATCAGTTCGCACTCCGGGTGGTTCTTCGCGACGCCGTGCGCAATCGCCTGCAGCACAGAGGTTTTGCCCGCCTTGGGCGGCGCGACGACGAGTGCGCGCTGCCCCTTGCCGATGGGCATGACCAGATCGGTGACCCGGGTGGTCATGGCATGCGGTTCGGTCTCCAGGCGCAACCGCTGGTTGGGGTAGATGGGGACGAGGTCCTCGAAGGTCGGCCGGGGCGCGGCGCGTTTCGGATCCTGTCCGTTGATCGATTCGATGCGGATCAGCGGGTCGAGCTTGCCGCTGCGTCCCGGTTCGGCGGACCCGATGATGAAATCGCCACGGCGCAAACCGAATTCGCGGATTAGCCGAGGCGGCACGTGCACGTCATGCGGACCAGGGAGGTAGCCGTCGGCACGGAGGGTGGCGGCGCGGTTGTCGGCGATATCGATGATGCCGCTGACGGATCGTACGGGGTGCTGAGCGGCATCGGCCGCCGCATCCCCGTCTTGTGGTACGGGAAATGTGTTGTCTTTCATGGTCTTTCCTTTGCGTGGGGTACGGCGAACGGCCGTGTGAGGCAGCGGCGACTGAGGCTCGCTGCGGTGAATGGCCCTGTGGGCTCCGGGAACGAGGTGGACCACCATTGCGGTCGGGAATTGAGAGATCTTGCGGGAGTCCGGCTCTGATCGACCGGATGCCAACATCCACAAGGACAGGGGCGAGGATACCTCGTCGAACGGCTGTCGCGCAATGGTCACAGCCCGGCCACGGCGAGCGGCGCAGGCCACTTTTTCGTATCGGTGGCCGATCCGGCAGAACGGATCGGCGGTCTGTCTCGTATCAGTCCATATCCGGCCAAGACCGACGGAAGGCAGGAGCTGCAATGGACGAGCTGGCACCGTTCTACCGGCAAGTGCAATCGCACTACGACGTTTCCGACGACTTCTACCGGCTATTCCTCGACCCTTCGATGACCTACAGTTGCGCCTATTTCGAGCGCGACGACATGACCCTCGAACAGGCCCAACTCGCCAAGATCGATCTTTCGCTCGGCAAATTGGATCTGCGGCCCGGAATGACCCTGCTCGATATCGGATGCGGTTGGGGCGCAACGATGTTCCGTGCGGTCGAGCGTTATGGCGTGAAGGTTGTCGGTCTCACTTTGAGCCGCAATCAGTACGAGCACGTCCGCTCGGAGATCGATCGTCGCGGTGTGGCGGGCGTCGAGATTCGGCTGCAGGGGTGGGAGGAGTTCGACGGGAGTGCCGATCGGATCGTCAGTATCGGCGCCTTCGAACATTTCCGCCGCGAGCGGTACCCGGCATTTTTCGAGCGCTGCTACAACATGCTCCCGCCTGAAGGCCGGATGCTGCTGCATACGATCATCGGCCATAGGCTCAACGACCTGCGTCGCATGAATATTCCGGTAACCAGGGAGGCGGCGCTTTTCCACATTTTCATCAAGCGCGAGATCTTCCCCGGCGGACAGCTGCCCCAGCCCGCCGAGATCACCCGCCTGGCCGGGCAGGCCGGATTCGGCACCGAGCAGATCCAGCCGCTGCGCCTGCATTACGCACGCACGCTGGACCAATGGGCCCATGCGCTGGTGAACCATCACAACGAGGCGGTGCGGATCGCCTCGGAGGAGGTCTACGCCAGATACCTGAAATATCTCACCGGATGTGCCGGGTACTTCCGCAGCGGGCACATCGATGTCATGCAGTTCACAATGGCGAAGTGAGCCAGGGGCCTCAGAGTACGGCCTGGGTCTGCGTCACCTTGGCGACGAGTTTGTCCGCGTCATCGCGGATTTCGGTTTCCACCACGATGAACGACCGTCCCGCGTGCAGTGGTCGCGCCGTCGCGGTCGCATAGCCGGAACGCACGGCCCGCAGGAAGTTCGTCTTGGACTCGACCGTCGTGGTGCCCTGCTTACCCTCGGGCAGATTCAGGAATGCACACACCGCCGCGGTCCCATCAGCGAGCGACATCAGCACCCCACCGTGCATTACCCCGCCCAGCGTGCACAGCGATTCGTCCCACGCGATCCGACTGCGCACCAATGCGGTGCCGTGTTCGAGCACCTCGACTCCGAGGCGCTCGGTGAAGGGCATGGACTGGTGAAAGAGCTTGGTGCCCACCTCATCGATCATGAAGTCAGCCTGCCCGATGCACCCGGCGCGCGTCGATTACCTCGGAGGTAATGAGAAGTACGAGCAGCGCGGTCGCACCGCCGCAGACCAGCACCGTCCCGGGCGAGGTCCGATCCACGATCACCCCGCCGGCCAGCGCACCGACGCAGAAAGTCGCCTGGAACGACGCGGTGAACAGCACCGACGCCACCTCGGGCGCATCGGGCAGCGCATCGGCGAACCAGGTCTGCAGCACCACCGGCACACCGCCGTATCCGATACCCCACACGATGAGCAGCGCGATCGCACCGAAGTCCCAGCGCCCCAGCAACGGCAGCAGCAGCATCGCGGCCGCCATCGCACTCGCCGCGAAGCCGAGCGCGCGACGGGGACGGCCGAGCAGAGTGCCGCCGAGAAAGTTCCCGGCAATACCCGCCACACCGTAGATCAGCAGCAGCACCGTGATCGTGCCCCCACTCACCTCGGTGACCTGCTCCAGGAACGGTGTGACGTAGGTGTAGCTGCCGAACTGTGCGATCACCACGAAAAACGTTGCCAGCAAAGCGATTCGGATGCCCGCACCGCGCAGACCGATGCGCAGCGTGGTCAGGCGAAGGGCCTGCTCGGCGGGCAGCGCGGGCACTGCGACCGCGAGCAGCACCAGCACCACGGCGGACAGCAGGCCCAAGACCACGAACGCGGCCCGCCAGCCCGCGACGTTGCCGACGAATGTGCCCATGGGCACGCCAAGCACCGAGCCGAGCGGAACGGAGGAGAAGATCACCGCGGTCGCCCGGTGCACCGACTCCGGCGGCACCAATCGGCCGGCCAGTCCGGCCGCGATCGACCAGTAGCCGCCGATGGTGATCCCGATCAGCACGCGGGAGGCCAGCACCACCCAGAACTCCGGTGCGAACGCGGCCACCGCATCGGCGATCACCAGCAATAACGTGCAGGCGCACAGCAACAGTCGGCGATCGATCCGCGCGGCAGCGACGGTCACCAGGGGCGCGGCTATCGCGGCCAGCAGACCGGGCAGGGTCATCATCAGCCCCGCCATGCCGTCGGAGATCGTGAAATCGGCTCCGATCGCGGTCAGCAGGCCGATCGGCAGAATCTCGGTCGTCACGATCGAGAAGATGCCGAGCATCACCGCGACGACGGCGAGCCACCGGATCAGCGGTGGCCGGGCGACGGCGCTGGGGGAGGGCGCGAGAACTGTGGACATGCGCTCCAGTCCAACAATCCCGCCCGTCGAGTTCTGGCGGGTTCAGGCCGCCATAGTGCGCTCAGCTCATCCGGGCAATGACCGAGCCGGGCAGATGTGGCAGCACCACATCGATGAGCCGCCACGGCCAACCGGGAACGCACGCGCGAATTTTCTCGTGCTCGATCGCCCGCACCATCGCCGCGACGCCCTTCGTCAATGGCGTGACCATGCGTGCGTCACCGGCCTTCGCCGCCATATCGGTGGCGATGAATCCGGGAAGCAATGTGGTTACCGCGATCGGCGAGTTGGCGAATTCGACCGTGAGCGCCTCACCGAGCGCGGCCAGTCCGGCCTTGCTCGCGGAATACGCGGCCTTCTTCCCCGGCAAGCCGCGCACCGCGCTCATCGAGGACACCAGCACCAGGTGCCCCGACTCCTGGGCGCGGAAGATCTCCAGGGCCGCCTCGGTCTGGGCGAGGGCACTGACGAAATTGGTGGTGGCCGTGGCGATATTGGCATCCGCACGTCCGGTGCCGATCCGCGCGCCCTTGCCGATGCCCGCATTGACGATCACCCGATCCAATCCGCCGAGTTCATCGCGCAGTTCCGCGAAAACCCGTGGGACGGCCGCATGGTCATCGACATCGAGCGCGCGGACCGCGACGGTTGTGCCCGGGTGCGCGGCGGTGAGTTCGTCACGCAGGGCCTCGAGCGCGTCCAGACGGCGGGCGCACAGGGCCAAGTTCCGGCCCTTCGCGGCGAAATCCCGCGCCATCGCCGCACCGAGTCCGGCGCTGGCGCCGGTGATCAGGATCTTGCTCCGCGTCATGGTTGCGAACCATAGCGGTTACTGAACGCGAGTCAATATCCCTGTGGGGTCGACTCAGCCCCCGAATGAACCTGTGCTCGGTGGCAGCATGTGCCAAGCGCCGCAGTTCACCGTCTTGAAGGCCACGTCGGTCGGCGCGATCTCGGCGCGGACCGGACGGTTCCTGGTGAAGTCGTTATTGATGATGTAGTGCTGATCGGTGTTATCGCCCTCGACCTTGCGCAGCCGTCGCCAGTCGCAGCCGACAGCCGGGTCGGGAGTGCCCTGGCCCTCCCAGACACCGGGGAAGATATCGACGCCGACCAGATAGACACCATCCTCGGTGATGGTGTTGCGGGGCTGGGCGGCCGCGGTGCCGGTGCCCAGCAGTGTCACGGTGGACGCCATTGCCCCCGCGATCACGAGCGTGCTTGCACGCATACTGCTGTCTCCTCGAATTGTGCTCTGGCCGCCACTGGCGGCTGACCTGCGGAGATCCCCGAATCTCCGGGGCCAAGGTCTACCAGACTCGGCGGTCGATTTCGGTGGAATCGCCAGATTCCGGTCGGCCGTGATTCCACTCGCCGGTATTCCCGCGATATCTGTTATATGAGTGGTATTTGTCCGGTGGTCGATGTCGCGGGCAGGCGGTCGACTTGCGGGGTGGCGTGTGCTGGGCTTTGTACCGACGATGGGCTCGCCGCCGTGCTGGCCGCGGACCGGGCGCTATTGCATTGGCGCGCCATGCGCGGACTCGGCGACTCTGGCCTCGCCGAACACGCGGTCCAGGAGACGTTGCTGCGAGCCTGGCGCTCGTGCGCGGGGTTCGACGAGCGCAAGGGCACAGTGCGCACCTGGCTGCTCGCCATCGAACGCAACGTCGTGATCGATATCGCTCGCGCCCGCGCGGCCCGCCCCGCGGATACCGGATGGGATGAGATCACCGAGCTCAGCGACGTCCGCTTCGCGAATCCGGACTTCGCCGAGCGCCTCGTCGACGGTCTGCTCGTCGCCGATCTACTGGCCCGGCTGCCCGAATCGCAGCGCGCGGCGGTGGTGGAGGTGATCCTGCGGGACCGGGCCTATCAAGAGGTGGCCGATGACTTCGGTGTGCCGGTCGGCACCGTCAAGACCCGGGTGCATTACGCGCTGCGCTCCTTGCGCCGCTTGCCGCTCGGTGCATGAGCCCGCATCTGGTCGGCAATCCCCGTTTCACGGCGGCGTGAGTCGCTTTTTGGTCGTCTGATCAGCGAGAATGCGCCCGAGCGCGCCGATAACATTTCGGTAACGGCGCTTGCTTTGCTGATGCTGGCGTTGCCAGAGTGAACCACTGGGTTTGGTGTTACTAGTGGGAAGGGAGGGGTGCCCCGTCCCGGGGCACCGACACCGCACATGAAGCCAAGCATCATCAGTACCGGTATCTGCGGCGCCGTCACGGCCGCCGTGGTGGTGACGTTGTCGGGGTTGACCCCGGCCGCGATCGCCGATCCGGCATCGCCGGATATGTCCACGAAACTCGCAGGCAAGACCATATTCCTCGACCCGGGTCATCAGGGTCCCAACCACGCCGAGAACTTGGCTAAGCAGGTGAGCAACGGTCGCGGCGGCACCAAGGACTGCCAGACCACCGGCATGACCACGGTCAACGGCGTGCCGGAGCACACCATCAACTGGAAGGTGGCCGACCTGGTCCGGGCGGCCCTGCAGGATCTCGGCGCCAAGGTGGTACTCAGTCGTCAGGACGATTCCGGATGGGGCGGCTGCGTCGATGAACGCGCCCAAGCCGCCAATGCATCCGGTGCCGATGTCGCGGTGAGCATCCACGCCGACGGCGCACCGGCGCAGGACCGTGGTTTCCATCTGATCGTGCCGCAGCTGCCGATCCCGGATCCGAAGGCGGATCAGGTTCAGTCCGGGCTCGGTCTCGCGGCGACGAGGGCGGTGCGCGACGCGTATCTGGAGGCCGGATTCCCGGCCGCGAATTATGCGGGCGCACAGGACGGTCTGCAGACCCGCGCGGATGTGGCCGGTCCGGCGATGACCACCGTGCCCGATGTATTCATCGAAATGGGCAATGGCGCCAATGCCGAGGACGCCGCACTCTTGGAAAGTCCGGAGGGGCAGGTCAAGCACGCCCTGGCCATAACGACCGGCTTGGTGGGCTTCCTGCTCGGCGCACAGCAGCAGGCGACGGCGGCACTGGGCGCGATTCCGGCGCTGACCGGGTCGACCGATCGGCCAGCCTCGGCTCCACTATCGAATACCCCACCGGCACAGTCGGTTCCGCAGGCTCCCGCCGCGGTTCCTGGTGGAGCGCAGGCGTCAGCCGTTCCCGAACCCGCGGTGGCGCCCAATTCCGCGGGGACCGTGCCGACCGCACCCGCATCGTTGAATCCGCCGCAGGGGTATACCGAGGCACCGGGCTACGCGCAGCTGCCGAGCTCGCCGGACACACAGACACCGGGATTGGCGCAGTCCCCCGGTACCCCACAAGCGGGCGCACCGCAGTCACCCGGTTACGGGCTCTCGCCCAATACGCCGCAGTCACCGGGTTACGGGCTCTCGCCGAACACCCCGCAGTCACCGGGTTACGGTCTTTTGCCCGACATGCCGCAGTCGCAAGGCTTCGGGTTCTCGCCCAACACCCCGCAGTCACCCGGTTCGGGCCAAACACCCGGCTCCCAGTTGTCGCCGGGCCAGTCCACGCCGAACACGACCGGCGCCCTGCCAGCCCTCGTCGGCACGATCATGCAAATGATGCTGCCGTTGGCGAGGTCCCTCGGCATGGACAACACCGTGATCACCTCGGAGCTGATCAACCTGGCCTACACCTTGGCCAGTACCCTGCTCGGTCCGACCAAGTAACGCAGTCGCCTGACTGTGGATAGTCGCATCGAAGCGCATGCGCCGCAGGCGCGAGTCTCGACGGCACCACTAGCGACTGCTTGCAGGTCGCTAGTGGTGCGACGCGAGACACCGGGGGCCGCGAACACGCAGCGCCGCAGGCGCTGCAAAATCAACACAGTGCGGATTCCTGTTCTCATAGTCGCCGGGTTTCTCGGATCCGGGAAGACGACGCTGCTCAACCATCTGCTGCGCAATAGCCGGGGCACGCGGATCGGCGTGGTGGTCAACGACTTCGGGGCCATCAATATCGATTCCATGCTGGTGGCCGGACAGGTCGACGCGATGGTCTCACTCGGCAACGGGTGCGTCTGTTGTGCGGTTGATGTCGGTGAACTCGACGAGATGTTCACCAGGCTCGCGCAGCCGCGCGCCAAGATCGACGTGATCGTGGTCGAGGCCAGCGGACTGGCCGAACCGCGCAATCTGATTCGGATGGTCGTGGGTAGCGAGAACCCACGCATCCGCTACGGCGGTCTGGTCGAGGTGGTCGACGCCGAGCAGTTCCCGGACAGTCGCGAGCGTCATCCCGAACTCGCCACCCATCTGCGGCTGGCGGACCTGGTCGTACTCAACAAGGCCGATCGGGTGTCGCCGGAGCGGCTGGATGGATTGCGGCAGGAAATCACCGAGCTGATCGGTCAGGTGCCGGTTTACGCGACCACCCACGGCCACATCGACCCCGGCCTGCTCTTCGACGAGCCGTTGCGCGAAATTCCCCGGGTCGCCGAACAATTGAGCTTCGACGAACTGCTCCACGACCACGATCACCACGACCATGCCGATCTTTTCGAGCGACCTGCAAGCAGCCGCTATGGGCAGCACCGCCACCTGCACGACGACTACACCAGCGTGTCCTTCACCAGCGACCGGGAATTGGATCCGCGCCGCCTGGTCGAATTCCTCGAGGATCCGCCGCCCGGACTGTTCCGTGCCAAGGGATTCGCCGCCTTCGGCGTCGCAGCCGAGCGTCGGAAGTTCGTGCTACACATGGTCGGTCGCCACATCGTCTTCGAACCCGATTCTTGGTCTCGCGGCGAATCGCGCACGACCCAGTTGGTGCTGATCGGTGCGGGGCTGCCCGCCGACGCGGCCCTGGCGCGGCTGCGCGATACCGTGCACACCGCCGCCGAACCGCTGGACCAGCAAGCCATGCTCGGCGTCTGGCGCTACACCCCGCACTGACTCCGGAAAGTTGGCGCGTTCTGCTCGAAGCTGGCGCGTTCGGTACTTGGCGCGGCAATCGCACGGACATAGAACTGAGACATTGCCCCGCCGCGCGCGGCATGTGCGCAACGGAGCGAACAGAGTGCGCGCGGTGTCGGTTCGACCAATGAACCGTGATCGACCGTATTTGTCTCTACGACCGATTGGAGAGTTCCGTGTCAGAGACCTGGGAGAGTGCCACCGCGTACGTCGTTGCCGCGTTGGAGGCCAAAGGCACCGCGACGCGTGACGATTTCGATGTGCCCGCCATCGTCGCCGCATCCCGAGACATTGCCGACAGCTGGGATTTTCGCGCCATCGAGGACTCGACCTTCTGGCGGATCGCGGCGACCTTCCTGAAGGTCTGATCGCGCCCGGGTGACGGTACGGGTGCGGCGTGGGGGATGCGGCGGATCAGACCGATAGTTCCGATCGGTACTCGAGCTGGGTCATGGATCGACGGCGGGCTGCCCGCCGCATCGAACCCACATCCGAATATCCGAGCAATTCGGCTTGGCGCGATCGGCTCAGCGCGACACCGTCCGCGCTCGCCTGCGCGAGGCGGGCATCACGCGCCCGCTCCAATTCCATCCGCCAGGTGGTACCCGCCTCCATCAGCCGACGCTGCAGTGTCCGCGGACTGGTGGCGAGCCTGCGGGCCACCCGGTCCAGCGATACCGCGCCGTCGGCAAATGCCTCGGCCAGCGCGCTCGCCACTCGATCCGGCCATGCGGTCGCCAAGGTCGGCGGTGGCGGCAGAGCGTCGGCAAGGGGCTGTAGCACGGTGGCCAGCACTGGATCGCTGGTGGTCAGCGGCAGGTCCATATCGCTGGCGCGGAAGGTCATCGCATCGACCGGCGCGCCGAATTCGATCGCGGGGGTGCCGAATACCTCGACGAAGGCGTCGATTTCGGCCGGTGCCTGCTGCCGCAACGCCACCCGCAACGGGACGAGCGGGATCCGGACCACGCGCCGTGCCCTGCTGAGCACCGCCGCCAGGCCCCACACCTGGGTGAGGTCGCGGCCGCGGCCCTCGCCGTCGATCATGTCGAGGTAGAGCGTGACCTCGTGTTCGTTCTCCGTGACCAGTTCGAAGCGGTGATTGGTGGTCACCGCGGCGACATAGGGACCGCAGGTCGCCAGGCCCGCGCCGAGTGTCGGGGCGGTGGCGAACAGATAGTCGTAGAGGCCGAAACTATTGAGTTTGTAGCGGCTGGCCACCCGCAATGCGACATTCGGATCGTCGAGCCCGTGCTCGCCCAGTTCCCACAGTCGCGAGAAGGTGTGGCTCGGGAGATGGACGTCCTCGCCGACCATGGTCCATTCGGGTAGGCCGGTCTCGCGGATCAGCCGATCCCGATCCAGTCCGGCATCCGTGAGCTGCGAGATGACGAATCTGTGCAGCAGTACCTGATCGGTTCCCAATGCGCCCCTCCTACCGCGGATCGACGTATCTTCTGCGGGAGAACGCTATCCCGCGCCTATTGAATCGACACTGAATTCGCGTCACAGTGTTGTTTCGAGAAACAACAGCAGGCGCTCACGACGCGGTTATGCACAGGCAATGGGGCTTTACCCGCAGGCGTTCACCCATTCCGAGAGCCCGTCGGCGAAGAGCTGGCGCTTCCAGATCGGCACCTCGTGTTTGATCCGATCCACCAATTCCGCACAGGTGGTAAAGGCCTCGGCGCGGTGCGGGGCGGCGACCGCGACGACGATCGCGAGATCGCCGATAGTCAACTGACCGATGCGGTGGACGGCCGCGACCGGGAGTCCGGAGCGCTCGGCGAGTTCCGCACAGCAATTTCGCAGGAACCGTTCAGCTTCCGGATGCGCCGAATATTCCAAAGCGGAAACCGCTTGTCCGCCATCGTGATTGCGCACCTTGCCGGTGAAAACCACTACGGCACCGTGCTCCGGCCCGGTCACCGCCGCTTCGACAGCCGCCGGATCGAGTGGCTGATCGCTGATACCGGCCAGGCGTACGCCCGCGAATTCACTTGTTGTCATGGTTGCCGCCTCCGGCTACTTGCGCGAGCAGATGATCCAGCAGCGGCTCGAGCACCGCCATACCGTCTTTGACACCACCGGGGGAGCCGGGCAGATTCACCACCACCGATCGGCCCGCCAGTCCGGCCACCCCGCGACTGAGCGCGGCCAATGGGAATTTCGCGGTGCCGCGCTGCCGAATCGCCTCGGCGACACCGGGTAATTCGCGGTCCAATACGGCCAGCGTCGCCTCGGGTGTCGCATCGGAGGGGGAGGCGCCGGTGCCGCCGGTGCTGATCACCAGCGACGGCTCGAATCGCAGGGCATCGGCCAAGCCGATATCGATCTCGGCGTCGGCGTAGATCAGCGGGCCGCGCACCGAGAAGCCGAGTCCACCAAGCCATTGCGCGAGTACCGGACCGGTGGTGTCCACCCGGGTGCCGCACGCGGCTCCGGTAGAGGCGACCAGCACGACGGCGGTGCGCTGATCGGATTCCGAGATCTCTTCCGGCGCATCGTCTTCCGTGGTGGGCTCCGGCTCATCGACCAGTGTTGGGATGTCGACGGGTTCCGGCTCAGTAGGGCGCTCCCAATGTCCTTGTTTGCCACCTTCTTTGGTGAGCAGCCGCACTCCGTTGAGCGTCGCCGCCGGGTCTACCGCCTTGACCATGTCGTGTAGGGTGAGTCCGGCCACCGCGACCGCGGTCAGTGCTTCCATCTCGACGCCGGTGGGGCCCTTGGTTTTCGCGCTCGCCTCGATCGTGATGGTGTCCTCGGTGAAGCCGAATTCTACCTTCACCGAAGACAGGGCCAGCTGATGGCACAGCGGAATGAGTTCCGAGGTCTTCTTCGCGCCCGCGATACCAGCGATCCGCGCGGTCGCGAGCACATCGGCCTTCGGCATATCATCGGCCCGCACCAGCGCGACCACCTCGGCGGTAGTACGCAACTCACCGGCCGCTACCGCGATCCGAGTGGTGTCGGATTTCGCGCTGACATCGACCATGCGGGCGCGACCTTCCCGGTCTACATGGGACAACTCGCTCATAGCGACCACACTCGCACAGGTGCGCCGACCGGCAGCGAGGTGACCTCGGCGGGCACATCGATCAATACATCTGCCCAGGCCATGCCCGCGATGAGATGCGAACCGGGCCCGGAGGCGACCGAGACGGCCGTCGGCAACCGATGCAATCCGGGCGCCGCGGGGTCGTCGCGTACCAGGTGACCGCGCAGGAATTGTCGTCTTCCCTCGGGGGAACGCACCGCATCGCGCAGCGGCACCTCATAGATCTCCACCTCGGGCAGGCCCGCGATATGGCGCAGCATGGGTCGCGCGAACACCTCGAACGACACCATGGTGCTCACCGGATTACCGGGAAAACTCAGCACCGGCACGCCGTTGACGACGGTAAGTCCTTGCGGCCCACCGGGTTGCACCGCGACCGAGCCGAATTCGCCACCCAGCGGTTGCAATACCTCCTTGACCACCTCGAAATCACCCTTCGATACGCCGCCGGAGGTGAAGACGATATCGGCGGATTTCGTCGCGGCGAAAAGCAATGCGCGGAACTTCGCCGGATCATCGGTGCTGTGTTCCACCGAGACCACGCTGACGCCGTTGGCGCTGAGCGCGGCCGCGAGGGCGATGCCGTTGGAGTTGTAGATCTGACCGGGGCGCAATGGTGTTCCGGCGGCGACCAATTCGTCACCCGTGGTGATGACCGCCGCCCGAATCGGTTGGAATACCGGCACATTCGGCAACCCGACCGCCGCCAGTGCGGCGATGTGACGGGGTGCCAGCGTGGTGCCCGCGCGAGCAATCAGTTCGCCGGTGCGCACATCGGTACCCGGTTCGCGCACGAACTCACCCGCGGTGCGCCCCCGCTCGATGGTCACCGTCGCGTCATCGCCGTGCACGTCCTCCACCGGCACCACACAATCGGCGCCGGGCGGAATCGGCGCACCGGTCATCACCTTCATCGCCGCGCCGTGCGGCAGTGGCGTCTGTCCGGCCGCGCCCGCCGCGACCACACCGACCAGCGGCAGCGTCACCGGAGTGACCACCACCGATTCGGCGCGCACCGCGTATCCGTCCATCGCGGAGTTGCGGAACACCGGCAGGTCGATCGGCGCGTGGATATCGTCGGCCAGCTGTCGGCCCAGCGCCGCGGGCACCGCGACGGATTCGACCGAGCGGGCGGCAAGCGGGCGCAGCAGCGCCTCGATAATGTCCCGATGGGCGTCGACGGACCGGGCGGCGGCGGGCGGGCTGGGCCGGTGGCCACCGGAGGTGTCGGCACGCGAGGTCATATGGTCAGCCTAATCGCCGAACGGTAGCGAGTTCTCCTGTCGTATCGCACGAACGCTCACCCGCTGAACTCGGAGTTTGTGAGCTCGAGATGGTGCGGTCCGCCCATGGGCACAGCGTGTGGACCGGTCATAATGGACTGGTGACGCTGGTCGAGATGGGGATTCCCGCCGTGCGGTCCAAGCTGCCCGCACTCGACGGACGGCCGGACACGCCCTACCTTGTCGATCGATTCGGGCGCACCGCGCGCGATCTGCGCGTATCGATCACCGAGAAGTGTTCGCTGCGATGTACCTATTGCATGCCCGAGGAGGGCCTGCCCGCGATCCCGCAGGACGAACTGCTGACGGTCGAGGAAATTGTGCGGCTCGTCACGCTCGCGGTGCGGGAATTGGGGGTGCGTGAGGTCCGGTTCACCGGCGGTGAGCCGCTGCTGCGCCGCGATCTGGAGCGGATCATCGCGGGCTGTCACGAGCGGGTGCCGCAGGTCCCGCTGTCCATGACGACCAATGGCGTCGGACTCGCCCATCGGGCCCACGGTCTCGCGGCCGCCGGGCTGAGCCGGGTGAATGTCTCGCTGGATACCGTGGATCGGCTCGGCTTCGCCCGCCTGACCCGCCGCGATCGGCTGGAATCCGTTTTCGCGGGGATCCGCGCGGCCAGGGATGCCGGGCTGGCGCCGATGAAGGTCAATGCCGTACTGATGCGCGACACCCTCGCCGGTGCGCCGGATCTGCTGAGCTGGTGTCTGGACGAGGGCTGCGAACTGCGGTTCATCGAGGAGATGCCGCTGGACGCCGATCACGAATGGGCCCGCGCCAATATGGTGACCGCGGCCGAATTGCTCGATGTGCTCGGTACCCGCTTCGCGCTGACCGAGGTCGGCCGGTCCGATCCCGCGGCCCCGGCGGAGAAGTGGCTCGTCGACGGCGGCCCGGCGACGGTCGGCATCATCGCGACGGTGACCCGCAAATTCTGTGATACCTGCGACCGGACCCGGCTGACCGCCGACGGCATGCTGCGGTCGTGCCTGTTCAGCGATCAGGAATTCGATGTGCGCCAAGCACTGCGCACGGGCGCGGACGATGATGCGATCGCCACTATCTGGCGCGGCGCCATGTGGAACAAATGGGCGGGACACGGGATCGATGCCGAGGATTTCGTCCCGCCGGAACGCACGATGGGAGCCATCGGTGGTTGAGATCCGCTACTTCGCCGCGATTGCCGACGCGGTCGGCAAGGATCGGGAAACCCTGGACTTCCCGGCCGACGCCACCGTCGCCGATCTGCGCACCACCCTCGCCGAGTCCTACGGTCCCGACCTCGACAAGATGCTCGCCGTCTGCGCCTACCTCGTCGGCGACGAACTCACCCGCGACCCGTCGGTCGCGCTGACTCCGCGCGTCGACGTCCTGCCGCCCTTCGCGGGCGGCTGACTCCGCACCGACCGTTGGCCCCGGTCGACCGGGTTAGCATCTGGCCCAATGCAGTCGCCGGAGCGGATCAGGAGTCGATATGTCCCAGCCGTCGAATCAGGTACCCGCGCAGCACCCGGCGGTGGTGCGGTTCCACGAGGTGCGGGGCGAGAGTCTGCAACTGCGGGTGGCGGACTGGATCACGAAGTTCGCGGGATCGATGCGCTTCGTCTACATCCACGCCATCGGTTTCGCGATCTGGATGATCTGGGCCGAACAGAGTCCATGGCCGACGCTGACCCTGGTCGTCTCCCTGGAGGCGATATTCCTGTCGACCTTCGTGATGATCGGCCAGAATCGGCAGGCCCAGTTCCAGCAGATGAAGGCCGATCACGACTTCAACGAGCAAGAGCTGGAGCTCAAGACCAATACCGAGCTGACCAGGGCCATCCATGAGATGACCAAGGAACTGCACCGCAGGCTGCTGGAGACCCCGGATCCGAAGTAGTCAGCGCCACCAGGTATCGAGCGGCGTGACCGGGACAGTGCGCTTGTGGCGGGTGTTCAGGAAGATCGTCTCGAGCTTCTGCGCCACCTCCGGTGTGACGTCCATGCCCTCCAGATAGTCATCGATCTCGCTGTAGCGCAGGCCGAGCGCCTCCTCGTCCGGCAGCGCGGGACGGTCGTCCTCGAGGTCGGCGGTCGGCACCTTGGACCAGATGCTCGACGGTGCGCCGAGTTCCTGCAGCAGCGCCGCCCCCTGGCGCTTGGTAAGGCCGGTCAGCGGTGTGATGTCGACGCCGCCGTCGCCGAATTTGGTGAAGAAACCGGTGACCGCCTCGGCCGCGTGATCGGTGCCGACGACGAGCATATTCTCCTGACCGGCGATGGCGTACTGGGTCACCATGCGTTCGCGGGCCTTGATATTGCCGCGCACGAAATCGCGCAGTTTTTCCACCTGCAACGCCGAGGCCACCTCGGCGGCAACGGCATTGGCGCCGGGGCGGATATTCACCACCACCGAACGGTCGGGCTGGATGAACCGCAGTGCGATCCGGGCATCGGCCTCATCGGCCTGCACGCCGTAGGGCAGCCGCACCGCGATGAAGCCGGCATCGGCCCCGTCGGCCCGCAGTTCCTCGACGGCGAGCTGGCACAGGCGTCCGGTCAGCGCGCTGTCCTGACCGCCGCTGATGCCGAGTACGAAACCTCGTGCGGGACTTGCGTTCAGATAGTCCTTGAGAAAATCGACCCGACGCCGCACCTCGAGCTTCGGTTCGATATTCGATTGGACGCCCAACTCGGCGATGATCTGTGCACGCAGGTTCCCCATGACGCATCACTCTACTGGCCGCGCCGAGATGACAACCCGCCGAACAAACGCCTCCCAGTTGTCCCCGATCCGGCAGCGGTCGTAACCCAGGACATGCATTTGATGCATCACCAACGCGGCGCCGAGCAGGCCGAGCAGACCATCGGCGACCAGCACGACATCGCCGTCGACCCGCGCCTCCCGCAGCAGCATCGTCACGTGCGCGCGCAGCAGTCCGTAGGGCGGGCCGGTAAAGCGGTCGCTCGCCTCGCCGATTTCCGCGGCGCGATGCAGTTCGCCCGCGACCTCGATATCCAGTAGCCGGGCCCGGCCGAAGGCGACCAGCCGCTCCACCGGCGCCGCGCCCGGTCCCAGTGGTGGCGGTCCGAACATGAACTCTTCCTGGAACTTTCGCTCGGCGTGGTCCAAGAGCGCTCGCAGTAGCCCCGACCTGCTGCCGAACCGTCGGAAGACGGTGCCCTTGCCGACGCCCGCCCGCTTGGCGAGCGCGTCCATGGTCAGGCTGTCGACACCGTGTTCGCGCACGATTTCCTGCGCCGCGTCCAGGAGTAGCTGGCGGTTGCGCGCGGCATCGGCGCGCTCGTGATTTCCGGGCAGGGGCGCACCGACGCCGAGCAGCGGCCGCTCGGGCATCATCCCTTCCGGCATGGATGTGCTGTAGCTCACTAGCCCCTCGCGGTTCTCCCGGGAATGAAATCGGACCATGGTCCGGTTAGTGTAGGCAGAAGTTCGGACACCACATTCAGTACACCAGGAGTCGTCCATGAGCGAGCGAATCAATAACACAGCGCCCTTCGCGTCCGGCGAAGCCGGGAGCCGGACCCGGATCCTTACCCTTGTCGGCAGCCTTCGCGCGGCATCGATCAATCGCAGCCTCGCCGAGGCCGCGGTGCAGACCGCGCCGGAGGGCGTCGAGGTCGCCATCTACGAGGGCCTCGCCGATATCCCCTTCTACAACGAGGATCTCGACCTGCCCGGCTCCGTACCCGCCGCCGCGCAGGCGTTGCGTGACGCGGTCGCCGCATCCGACGGGCTGCTGCTGGTGACGCCCGAGTACAACGGCAGTATCCCGGCCGTGCTGAAGAACGCCATCGACTGGGCATCGCGCCCGTACGGCGCGGGTGCGATCAAGGATCGGCCGGTCGCGGTGGTGAGCGGTTCGATCAGCCCGAATGCGGCCAAGTGGGCGCACGGCGATGTGGTCAAGGCGCTCGGTGTCGCGGGCGCCAGGGTGGTCGAGGCCGCCCATCTGCACTTCGCCGCATTCGGCGAGCGGTTCGCGCAGTCGCATCCGCGTGAGGATGCCGAGGCGCTGACGCAGCTCGGCGCGACCGTGCACGAACTGGTCCAGGCGACCGGCGAACTGGTGTCCGCCTAAGCGCCGAGTCCCGCCAGCGGGGTCGCCCCATTGCTCCATCCGTGGAGTGCGGGGGCGGCCCTTTTTCGTTCGTCGAAAGAAGTTTGCTGGAAGGGCGCTACGGTACGAAATTGTGATCTGCGCCACTGTTGTGTCGGGTTGCGAATCGAGCGTCCAGGTACTTACCGCTTGGGAATTTCATCTTTGTGACTCGCAACATGTCGTGTTGTATGAATCTGTCGGCCACTAGGTGTAGTGTCTTCGGTACTGGAAGACGGGATGAGATCAGCGTCGGCCGCGAGCGGCTGAGCAGCGGTTTCGGGTACGGATCCAGGAGTTTGCGCAGCGTAGTCGGATCAAAGCACTGCATACGGATCACAGGCTGTGGATCAGGCATAGGAGAGAGGGACATCAATGACCATCACCGTGTACACCAAGCCCGCTTGCGTCCAGTGCAATGCCACCTACAAGGCGCTCGACAAGGCTGGGGTGGACTACGAAGTCATCGACATCTCCGAGAACGACGAGGCGCGTGATTACGTCATGGCGCTTGGTTACCTGCAGGCGCCGGTCGTCGTCGCCGGTGAGGACCACTGGTCCGGCTTCCGGCCCGACCGCATCAAGTCGCTCGCGACCGTGGCGGCCTGATCGCATCCAGCTTTCCGGTGCATCCGATGGAAGGGGGAGGAGGTAGCCATGTCTACAGGGACAGCGTTGGTCTACTTCTCCAGCGCCTCGGAGAATACGCACCGCTTCGTCGAGAAGCTGGGACTCCCGGCGACTCGCATACCACTGCACACCGCTGACTCGCTGCGCGTAGACGAACCATACGTGCTGATCGTCCCCACCTATGGGGGCGGTCGGCACGTACTGGGGGGAAATAGATCCGATAAGGATTTCGTGCCGCGGCAGGTCGCCAAGTTCCTCAACGATCCGCACAACCGTGCGCTGCTGCGCGGCGTCGTCGCGGCGGGAAACACGAACTTCGGCGATACCTATTGCCATGCGGGCGAGGTGATCTCGCGTAAGTGCGGGGTGCCCTACCTGTATCGCTTCGAACTCATGGGAACCGCTGAGGACGTCGAGCGCGTCCGAGAGGGATTGGGATTGTTTTGGCAACAGCAACGACAGCACCGACCGGCAAGACAGCTCGCTTAGAGCAGCCCCCGGTCCGTACCGCCGAGACCGGCGAGGTCATGGACTACCACGCCCTCAACGCGATGCTGAACCTGTACGGCGCCGACGGCAAGATCCAGTTCGACAAGGACCGCGAGGCCGCGCACCAATACTTCCTGCAGCACGTCAACCAGAACACCGTCTTCTTCCACAATCTGGACGAGAAGCTGGACTACCTGGTCGACGAGAACTATTACGAGGCAGAGGTTCTCGAGCAGTACAGCCGCGCGTTCATCAAGTCGCTGTTCCAGCAGGCCTACGCCAAGAAGTTCCGGTTCCCGACCTTCCTCGGCGCGTTCAAGTACTACACCTCCTACACACTCAAGACCTTCGACGGCAAGCGTTACCTGGAGCGGTTCGAGGACCGGGTTTGCATGGTCGCGCTGACACTGGCGGCCGGTGACGAGGTGCTCGCGAGCAAGCTGGTCGACGAGATCATCGACGGGCGCTTTCAGCCCGCCACCCCGACCTTCCTCAACTCGGGCAAGAAGCAGCGCGGTGAGCCGGTGTCCTGCTTCCTGCTTCGCATCGAGGACAATATGGAGTCGATCGGGCGCTCCATCAACTCGGCGCTGCAGCTGTCCAAGCGCGGCGGCGGAGTTGCCTTGCTGCTCACCAATATTCGTGAGCACGGCGCGCCGATCAAGAAGATCGAGAACCAGAGCTCGGGTGTCATCCCGATCATGAAGCTGCTCGAGGACTCGTTCTCCTACGCCAACCAGCTCGGTGCGCGACAGGGGGCGGGCGCGGTGTATCTGCACGCGCATCACCCCGACATCTACCGGTTCCTGGACACCAAGCGGGAGAACGCGGACGAGAAGATCCGCATCAAGACACTGTCTTTGGGTGTGGTGATCCCGGACATCACCTTCGAACTGGCGAAGAAGAACGAGGACATGTACCTCTTCTCGCCATACGACGTGGAGCGCATCTACGGCGTGCCGTTCGCCGATATCAACGTCACCGAGAAGTACTACGAGATGGTCGACGACAAGCGCATCCGCAAGTCGAAGATCAAGGCGCGCGAGTTCTTCCAGACCATTGCCGAGTTGCAGTTCGAATCCGGCTACCCGTACATCATGTTCGAGGACACGGTGAATCGGTCCAATCCGATCGCGGGCAAGATCACGCACTCGAATCTGTGCTCGGAGATCCTGCAGGTGTCGACGCCGTCGCTGTTCAACGACGATCTGTCCTATGCCAAGGTGGGCAAGGACATTTCCTGCAACCTCGGCTCGTTGAATATCGCCAAGACGATGGATTCACCCGACTTCGCGCGGACCATCGAGGTGGCGATCCGGGCGCTGACCGCGGTATCGGATCAGACGCACATCTACTCGGTGCCCTCGATCGAGCAGGGCAACAACGAATCCCACGCGATCGGCCTCGGCCAGATGAATCTGCACGGGTACCTGGCTCGCGAGCGGGTGCACTACGGGTCCGAAGAGGGTATCGACTTCACCAATATCTACTTCTATACCGTGGTGTACCACGCGATTCGGGCCTCGAATCTGATCGCGAAGGAGCGCGGCGCGTACTTCGGCGGCTTCCCGGAATCCAAGTACGCCTCCGGTGAGTACTTCGACAAGTACACCGATCAGCTGTGGGAGCCGAAGACCGAGCGGGTCGCGCAGCTGTTCGCCGATGCGGGCGTGCACATTCCCACCCAGGACGACTGGCGTGAGCTGAAGGCCTCGGTCATGGA
Source organism: Nocardia sp. CA-135398 (assembly GCF_050955845.1). Lineage (NCBI taxonomy): Bacteria > Bacillati > Actinomycetota > Actinomycetes > Mycobacteriales > Nocardiaceae > Nocardia > Nocardia sp. CA-135398. The sequence goes on from NZ_CP192084.1 coordinate 2,255,460, forward strand.
GCACGGCATCTATAACCAGAACCTGCAGGCCGTCCCGCCGACCGGTTCGATCTCCTACATCAACCACTCCACCAGCTCGATCCATCCGGTGGCGTCGAAGATCGAGATCCGCAAGGAAGGCAAGATCGGCCGCGTCTACTACCCGGCCCCCTACCTGACCAACGACAACCTCGAGTACTACCAGGATGCCTACGAAATCGGCTACGAGAAGATCATCGACACCTACGCCGCCGCCACCCAACACGTGGACCAGGGCCTGTCGCTGACCCTCTTCTTCAAAGACACCGCAACCACCCGCGACCTCAACCGCGCCCAGATCTACGCCTGGCGCAAGGGCATCAAAACCCTCTACTACATCCGCCTGCGCCAAATGGCTTTGGAGGGAACCGAAGTAGAGGGCTGCGTCTCCTGCATGCTGTGATCACGCGTCCCTGCGGCAACGTATTCCGTTGCCGCAGGGGCTGTTTCGTGAAGAAGCGGGCCTGCGGGCTTCGATCGGTCAGCGCAGGGCGGGGGCTATTTCGCGTTCGAACAGGTCGATTCCGGTGGTGTCGTAGGCGGATTCGGGGAAGTTGAAGATGGCGTAGCCGAGGCCGAGGTCGCGGACTGCGGATAGGCGCTCGGTGATCTGTTCGGGGGTGCCGACCGCGGGGGAGGTGCGCAGCATGCCGTCGACGAAGGATTTGGCCTGGTCGTCGCTGATCACGGTGGCCAGGCGGGTCTGCAGGGCCGAAAGGCGTTGCTCGACTTCGGCTTCGGTGGATCCGATGACGGCGTTGAAGTTCGAGGAGCGCACGATGGCATCGAAATCGGTGCCGACCTCGGCGCAGTGCGCGCGCAGAATCTCGGACTTGTGCGTGAATTCCTCGGGTGCGCCGCTGAAGTTGGTGTACTGGGCGTACTTTGCCGCGATTCGCAGTGTCTTCTTCTCGCCGCCGCCCGCGACCCAGATCGGAATACCGCCCTCCTGTAACGGAAGTGGCCGCACGATCGCACCGTCGACCTGGTAGTACTTACCGTCCAGCGTGGCCTTGCCCTCGGCCCAGGCTTGGCGGAAGATCTGCACGCCCTCGTCGAGCCGACCGAGTCGCTCACCCGCGGACGGGAATCCGTAACCGTAGGCGCGCCACTCGTGTTCGTACCAGCCGCCGCCGATACCCATCTCGACCCGGCCGCCGGAGATCAGATCCGTGGTCGCGGCGACCTTGGCCAGGTATGCCGGATTGCGGTAACTGATCGCGGTACACATCTGTCCCAACCGAATTCGCGATGTGGTAGCCGCGAACGCTGCCATCAGCGTCCACGCCTCATGCGTCGCCTCCTCCGTCGGCACCGGCACCGTGTGGAAGTGGTCGTACACCCACAGCGACTCCCAGATATCTCCGGCATCGGCCCGCTGGGCGAGATCGCGCATCACCCCCCACTGCGCCGCCGGGTCGATATCGACCAAATCCAGCCGCCACCCCTGTGGAATGAAGATGCCGAAGCGCACAGATCTCTCCTTCGTGTGTTTACACCGAAACTAGCCGCAACGATCCTCGCGGGCCTCCCGTGATCGGCGCAGAGTTCGGCTCGGTCTGCGTCGAATCTCCTGCAGGCCGGAAACTCGCTGGCCCGACTTCGAAATCGCCGACGGTGCGACCTTGACATCCTGACACCGGATGTGGGTCCGGTCATATCCGAGCGAGATATCGTCGGTCTTTACGCGATTCGAGTGTGAACACCCGGGTCGGCGCATGTATCCTTCAACCGGAAGCTGTGCGGTCGCCCGATCCGGGCGGCGCATTCGAGTAATCCGCAGTGGTGACGGCCCTGTGGCGGTGTCGAGGAGGTGGGGTTGCGATGCGCAGCGAACCTCCCAGTCGAAGGCCGCGCGGCGCCGCCCCTTCGTAAAACCGTCCTGTAGCCGGTCCCGGGGTTGGTGCCCGCGGTGTGACTTCGTTTTTCGATTCACTCGCTAACTCGCCGTGTGCTGAGGACCTCCCATGTCGCAGACCGATCTCATCGAAGCACGTCCGACGCTGTCCGCATCCCTGCAGGACATCGTGGACACCCATCGTGTCGACGCCGCGCTCGACTGGCTCGACAACCAGCAGCCGCATGTCATCGCGGACGAGCTCGCACGCATGGACGCCATCCAGGCGGGCGTCGCCTTCCGTCTGCTCGACAAGGATCTGGCGCTCGCCGTCTTCGAGGAACTCGAACCCGTTGACCAGCAACAGATTCTGGAGGGTCTGCGCGATCAGAGCTTCCGCGATCTGGTCGAAGCCATGGACCCCGACGACCGCGCCAGGATGCTGCGCGAGGCCCCGGCCAAGGTCGCCAAGAAGGTGCTGGCCGGACTGAGCGCGCGCGAACGCCGGATGACCGCTGCACTGCTCGGCTACCCAGAGGGGTCGGTCGGGCTGTACATGACGCCGGAAGTCGTTGCGCTGCCACGCAATCTGAGCGTGCCGGACGCACTGCAGACGGTCCGGATCAAGGGCATCAATGCCGAAACCGTGTACACACTGCCCGTCGTCGACGCCGGTCGCCGACTTACCGGCATTGTCGAATTGCGCGAGCTGGTACTGAGCCGTCCCGACACCATGGTTTCGGATCTGGTCGTCACCGAGCCGACGTTCGTGCGCGCGACCGACTCCGCCGAGAACGCGGCGCGGCTGATGCGCGAAACCAATGTCATCAACCTGCCGGTCGTCGACAGCGAGGACCGGCTGGTCGGGCTGCTCACCATTGATGACGCCGTCGAGGTCATCGAGGCCGCCGATAGTGAGGACGTCGCCAAGCAGGCGGGTTCGGCGCCGTGGGAGGGCCACTACATGGCGGCCAAGGTGTTCCAGCTGGCCCGCTACCGCGCACTGTGGTTGCTGCTGTTGCTGTTCGCGGCCACCCTGACGGTCAGCGTCACCGACTTCTTCGAGGGCACCCTGCAGCAGGCGGCGCACCTGGCGCTGTTCATCCCGCTGCTCATCGGCGCGGGCGGGAATGCGGGCGCCCAGGCGGCGACCGCATGTGTGCGTGCGCTCGCGGTCGGCGAGGTACGTGGGTCCGACCTGTTCAAGGTGATCTGGCGCGAATGCCGCGTAGGCTTGGTCCTCGGCACCATGCTGGCCACCGCGGGCGTCGCCATCGGCGCGCTGTTCGTCGATCCGGGCACCGCGCTGGTCGTCGGCATCACCCTGGTCATCATCTGCGGCTGGGCCGCGACCATCGGCGGCACGATGCCATTGCTCGCCAAGCGATTCCGCATCGATCCGGCGGTCGTCTCGGCCCCGATGGTCACCACCCTGGTCGACGCCACCGGCCTCATCATCTACTTCACCACCGCCAAGCTGGTTCTCGGCATCTGAGGCGAATCATCCTGGCGCACAAGGCCTGCCGCCTCTCGAGCGAACGTCAGGCAAAGAAATCTGGCTCGGTTCCTCGGGACCGAGCCAGATCGCGTTGCGGGTAGCTCAGAACTCCCAGTCTTCGTCTTCGGTATTGACGGCCTTGCCGATGACGTAGCTCGAGCCGGAGCCGGAGAAGAAGTCGTGGTTCTCGTCGGCATTGGGGGACAGGGCCGAGAGGATGGCCGGGTTGACCTCGGTTTCGTCCTTGGGGAACAGGCCCTCGTAGCCGAGGTTCATCAGCGCCTTGTTGGCGTTGTAGCGCAGGAACTTCTTGACGTCCTCGGTGAGGCCGACCTCGTCGTAGAGATCCTGGGTGTATTCGACCTCGTTGTCGTAGAGCTCGAACAGCAGCTCGAAGGTGTAGTTCTTGAGGTCGTCGCGCTCGGCCTGACCGAGCAGCTCCAGACCCTTCTGGTACTTGTAGCCGATGTAGTAGCCGTGCACCGCCTCGTCGCGGATGATCAGGCGGATCAGGTCGGCGGTGTTGGTGAGCTTGGCCCGCGAGGACCAGTACATCGGCAGGTAGAAGCCGGAGTAGAACAGGAAGCTCTCCAGCAGGGTGGAGGCCACCTTGCGCTTGAGCGGATCGTCGCCGCGGTAGTACTCGAGCACGATCTCGGCCTTGCGCTGCAGGTTTCGGTTCTCCTCCGACCAGCGGAACGCGTCATCGATCTCGCGGGTGGAGCACAGTGTGGAGAAGATCGAGCTGTAGCTCTTCGCGTGCACCGACTCCATGAACGCGATATTGGTGAGCACCGCCTCCTCGTGCGGTGTCGCGGCGTCCGGGATCAGGCTCACCGCGCCGACGGTGCCCTGGATGGTGTCCAGCAGCGTCAGGCCGGTGAAGACCCGCATGGTCAGTTGCTTCTCGTCGGCGGTGAGGGTGTTCCAGGACGGGATGTCATTGGACACCGGCACCTTCTCGGGCAGCCAGAAGTTGCCGGTCAGGCGATCCCAGACCTCGGCATCCTTCTCGTCGGGCACCCGATTCCAGTTGATGGCCGACACCCGATCGATCAGTTTCATCCTGCCTCCACACCCTTCCCGAGCACGCTGCCGTCACGGAATTGCTACGCCCTGGACACTACTCCTTGGGGGTGACAAGTCCATGCAGCACAACACCTTGTGTCGCAGCGGCGTCTTTCGCTGTGGCGCAGATGCGCCGGTGAGCACCGCGTGCGGCACCCATTGTGCGGCACGCGCCGCGAAATCCACGCATCGCGCCGTATAGGCGCAGCATCACCTTTTCACTCGCGGATGTCGGAACCCGGCAGTAGCATCGGTCCGACCGAGTGGCGGCAACCGAGGGGGCCCGATGTCCGCACCGACCGACCCGGATATGTCCGATCTGCTCGGCCGACTCGCGCGGGTGCCGAGTGGCCGTCGGAGCAAATGGGTGGTGCTCGGCGTCTGGATCATCGCCCTGTTGGCACTCGGCACTTTCGCCGGAAAGCTCACCGGCGCACAGAAGAACGACAATGTCACCTGGTTGCCGGACAGCGCCGAATCCACCCAGGCATTCAAGCTGGCCGAGAAATTCGGCAACAGCGACAATATTCCGGTGGTGCTGGTGTACGAGCGCCGCGACGGGATCACCGATGCCGATCGACTGGCGGTCGGCGCCGATGCCAACCGGTTCCGGCAGGTCGAGCATGTGGCGCCGGATAAGGTGTTCGGCCCGATCCAGTCCGGCGATGGTCAGGCGCTGGAAATTCTGGTGCCGATCTCGATGGGATCCGAGGGCTGGAACCGCCTGACGAATGTGGTCGGTGGGATCAATGACGCGGCGGGGGAGCGACCCGAGGGATTGTCCTTCTATGCCACCGGACCGGCCGGGTACGCGGCCGAATTCGGCGAGGTGTTCAAGGATATCGACGGTCTGCTGCTGTACTCCGCCGCCGCGGTCGTCATCGTCATTCTGCTGCTCACCTACGGTCCGATGCTGTGGGCGTTTCCACTGATCACGGTCGGTTTCGCGCTGGTGATATCGCAGGCCGCGGTATTCGGTGCGACCAAGATCGGCCTGACTGTCAACGCGCAGAGCCAGGCCATCCTCACCGTACTGGTCTTCGGCGCGGGCACCGATTACGCGCTGCTGCTTGTCGCGCGCTATCGCGAGGAACTGCGCCGCCATCCCGACAAACACGACGCGATGGCGGTCGCACTGCACCGCGCCGGACCGGCGGTGCTGGCCAGCGGGTGCACCGTGATCGTGTCGATGTTGGCGCTGCTGGTTGCGGAAATGAACTCCACCAAGGGCATCGGGCCGGTTTGTGCCATCGGAATCACGGTGGCGCTGCTGGCGATGTTGACGCTGCTGCCCGCGCTGCTGGTGATCGTCGGCCGGTGGATCTTCTGGCCACGGCATCCGAATTTCGGCACCGCCAACGAGACCGAATCCGGCATCTGGGCGCGCGTCGGATTCGCGATTGCCCGGCGGCCGCGCACCGTCTGGATCGGCACCGCGCTGGCACTCGGCGTACTCGCACTCGGCGCCAGCGGGCTGGAGGCCGAGGGCATCGCGAATAAGGACGCCTTTGTCGGCTCATCCGCCGCGGTCACCGGAACCGAGGTGCTGGAGCGGCATTTCGAGGCGGGCACCGGTCAGCCGGTAATGGTGGTCGCCTCGTCCGGACGCGTCGATGCGGTCGCCACCGCCTTGGGATCGACACCCGGAATTACCGCGCCCTCGCGACCGATCGTCAAGGACGATCTGGCCTATTTGGAGGGCACGCTCACCGATCCGCCGGATAGTCGGGCCGCCGAGGCCACCATCGACCGGGTGCGCGCGGCCGTGCACGCGGTGGATCCGCAGGCCAGGGTCGGCGGCCAGACCGCCGTCGTGCTGGACATCAAACGCGCTGTGGCGCATGACAATCGGGTCATCGTGCCGGTGGTGCTCGCCATCGTGATGGCGATCCTGATGGTGCTGTTGCGCGCGGTGGCCGCACCGATTCTGCTCACGGCGACCGTAGTGCTGTCCTATTTCGCCGCGCTCGGGCTCAGCCGCTGGATCTTCGATCTGGCCGGTTTCACCGGCGCCGACGCCGGACTGCCGCTGCTGACCTTCGTCTTCCTGGTGGCACTCGGCATCGACTACAACATCTTCCTGATGTCGCGGGTGCACGAGGAGGCGATCAAACATCGCACCAAGGCGGGCGCGCTCATCGGTTTGGCCGCGACGGGCGGCGTGATCACCTCGGCCGGACTTGTGCTGGCAGGCACATTCGCGGTATTCGCGACCATGCCGGTGGTGACCTTCGCCGAAATGGGCATTGTCATCGCCATCGGCGTGCTACTCGATACCGTGATCGTACGTTCGATCCTGGTCACCGCCCTGACGCTGGATATCGGCGACCGGATCTGGTGGCCGAGTGCGCTGGCCCGGCCGCGTGCGGCGCCGGAACCCGAGCCGGAGATCAGTCTCAGTAAGTGACCCGCCGCCGCGCTGCCGCATTTCAGGCGCGTCGAGGAGTTACGTTGTGGCCGTCGGTTACCACGCGTTTCGCCAAGGAGGGTGTGTTATGACCAGTCCCGGCCCGACCAAGACCGGACCCGCGCTCAATGACATGACGATCTTCGCGGGCGTATTGCTTCTGATCACCGGCCTGCTGCATCTGCTCGCCGCCATAGCGGCCATCGCCAAGCGTGACCTCTTCGTCTTGACCGAGGATCAGGTTTTCCAGGTGAACGTCTCGGCCTGGGGCTGGGTCCACCTGGTGATCGCGGTGCTGATCATTATCGCGGGCGTCGGCATTGTCACCGGACAGACCTGGGCTTATCTCGCGGGTATCGTAATGGCCTCGATCAGCCTGCTGGACAACTTCCTGTTCGCGCCGATGTACCCGTTCTGGTCGTTGGTGATGATCGCCCTCGATGTGCTGGTGATCTGGGCGCTGGCGCGGCAAATCGGTGCGGATAGCACAGTCGTCCGATAGGTTTCGCGTTCTCGGCCCCCGCCCGTCGGGTACGGGTAGGGGCCGATTTGTCTGCCTACCTGGTGCGCGGCGGCGGTCCACCCGGGCCACCTTGTCCGCCGGGACCGCCTTGGCTCGGCGGCGTGCCGCCGCCGGACTGGGTGTTCTGCGATTTCTGGGCGACGCCGATGGTGATCGAAACGGTCATACCCGAACTCGGTGTGCCGGTGACCGTGGCCATTTCGGCATCCCAGCCATCGCCGAAGACGTTGTCCGAGGCGAGTGAGGTCTGGGAAAGGTTGCTGACGCTCTGTGCGTATCCGGAGTCGGCGGCGAAGACGGTGCTACAGACGTCCTGCGGCAGTGCGATCTGTGAGGTCAGGCGGGCGTTATCGCCCGCGACGGCGCTGCTGAGCGAGTCGTAGACCTCGAAATGGATATGCGGCCAGCGCCCGGAGTAGCAGGCGGGGAAGATCGAGGTGAAGCTCACCTCACCATTGGCATCCGCGACTTGCACGCCGCGCAAGTAGTTCTGGTCGGTAATGCTCTCGCCGTAGAGCGAGTATTCGCCGGAACGGTCGCAATGCCAGACGTAGACGGCCATGCCCGCCCCCGTGGCGCCGCTCTTGGCCAAGTCCTGCAGCTTCAATCGCAGTGTCATCGGAACACCCTGTGCGACACCGGAATACGAGCCGAAGCTGGTCGTGATGTCGGACCGGACCACGCCCGATTGAATCAGCACATTGGGCCCGTTGGAGCCGTCGCCCGGGTACGGGCCCGCGGTCTCCTGCGGCGCGGCGGTGACCGTGCCGGTGCTGGTGATCGTCGTGCTGGCGGCGGCCGTGCTGGACGAGGTAGCGCTGGTGGTCGTCGCCGATGCGCAGCCCGCCGCCACCGTCGCCGCCCCGGCGGCGCCGAAGAAGACCAGGGCGCGGCGGCGCGACATCACCTTCATATCGTGGGCGAGTCCCAGATCGTGCTCGTGTCCGTCGCCGTGCTGGGTGGTCGCTGCGCTCACTGCGTTGTCCTTCCGTCGTCGCGGTCAGCTGTCGACCGTGACGCTATGGACGCGGGCTAGGCGGTATGTGGGCCTGGGCTGGGAACAAGCTGTGAGCGCGCAGCGAGATGCTCATCGAGTACCGGCGCGATGATCGAAAGTGCGTGCGGTGAGGTCAGGTCGTTGTGTGCGACATCGATATCGTGGTTGACCACTCGGCCGGAGGCGTAGGGCCGCCAACCATCCGGCCCGACGATATCGGAGCTGTCCACGGTGGCGCTGAAATAGAGCAGGTCACCGCGGTAGACCGGGCGGTGGTAACCGGTGCGGGTGCGCGCGGACGCGTTGTAGGAAGCCGCCATTCGCTCGATGATCTCGGGATCGATCAGTTCCACACCGAGCCGGGCCTCGATGAGTTCGGCGGCTTCCTCGGCGCTCGCATCGGCGGGTACGTCATCGATGCCGAAGATCGCGCCGAAGGTATTGACGAACGCGCCGGCGGACAGCTCTTCGATGGTGTCGCTGTCGATATCGGCATGGTCGGTGTCCAGCAGGGCGACGACACCGACGGTTTCACCCTCGGCCTGCAGTTTCGCCGCCATGGCGTGCGCGATGAGACCACCGAAGGACCAGCCGAGCAGATGGTACGGCCCGGTCGGCTGTACGGCGCGGATTTCGCGGATGTATCGGTCGGCGGACTCGTCGATGGAGCGCGCCGCCGGTTCGCGGCCGCTGAGTTCCGGCGCCTGTAGGCCGTAGATCGGGCGACCGGGCCGCAGTCGTTCCGCCAATCCCAGGTAGCTCCACGACATTCCGGACGAGGAGTGGATGCAGAACAGCGCGGGCTCGGTGCCGCCGAGCCGGATCGGAAGCAGCACATCGAGACCGAGTCCGCCTGGCGCGGCGGCGGTCTCGCGTGCCGCCACCTGCGCGGCGATGGTCGCGGCTTCGTCGTCGGCGGCGCGCTGTGCGGCTGGAGTGTGCACGAAATGGGCTGCCGCACCGAGCATCTCGTACCAAAGTGTGGCCAGCTCGGCGATCGCGGAGCGATCGATGAGTGTTTCGGGGAAGCGGAGATTCGCGTGCAACCGATCGTCGATGACGACTGCGCTGACCTCGATCGCGGACGCGACCGGGAGTTCCGGATGCTCGTGCGCGTGCAGATCCCCGAATTCCTCGGTGGGGGACCAGCCGAGCCCCTCGAGTCCGGCGGGAATTTCGACGTCCGAGTGCCGACCGAGGTATTCGAAGCTGATCCGTCCCGGCGGTCGAGACGGAAGCTGTTCTGCCGTAGCGGGATTGAGGTAGCGCAGCATCCCGTATCCAACGCCCTGGTCCGGTATCGCGAGCAGTTGATGTTTGATCGCGCGGATCGCCGCGCCCATCGCCGCACCGCCCGCGCGGGCATCATCGATATCGATCGCGGACAGATCCAGCCGAGCCGGATAGCTATTCGCGAACCAGCCGAGTGTGCGATTCAGGTCCGCGCCCGGGATCACGTCCTGCCTGCCATCGCCCGCCAAGCGCAGCAGGGTCGTCGGTTCGCTCACCTTCCGCCACCGCACCAGCGCCAATGCCAGCGTGGCGAGCAGGGTGTCGGTCACCGTGCCCTGGAACAGTTCGGGCAGTGTGCTGAGCAGTGCGGTGCTGACGTCTTCGGATACCTCGAATTCGACCGAGCGCGTTGTGTGCACCCGATCGAGCGCAGCATCGAGCTCGCGGGAGCCGATCAGCGGATCGGGACCGGCGATCATGCCCTGCCAGTAGTCGAGTTCGGCGCTGCGGCGTTCGGTCCGTGCCTCATCGACGAGGGCATGCGACCATCGCCGCATCGACGTACCGACATCGGCGAGGACCGGTGTGTTCCCGACCGATACCTGCGCCCATGCGGCGATCAAGTCCGCCACCAGTATTCGCCACGACGCACTGTCGACAGCGAGTCGATGCGCCACCACGAGCAGTCGACCCGGCCGCGTCCTGGCCCCGGCATCGCCGATCGGATCCAGCCAGACAGCCTGCAGCACAATACTATTCGCCGGGGAAAGCCGTTCGGCCGCGGAATCCAGCTCGGTGGCCGCGTATTCGCGCAGATCGAGCGCGTCGGCGGCGGCGTCGTATTCGATGCGGTGCACCAGCGCGTCGACATCGACCGAGCCCGGCTCGTCGATCCGCCAGTGCCAGCCGTCCTCGGCACGCCAGAGGCGCGAGCGCAGTATGTCGTGCCGATCGACCACGGCGGCGATTGTCGCGACGAGCTGTGCTCGCTCGATGCCGACCGGAAGTTCCAGCACCACGGACTGCGCGCAGCGGTCGATATCGCCGCCGCGCTCGACCAGATCGCGTACGCCCGGTGTGAGCGGCAACTCGCCGATACCGCCGCCGGGCAGTTCGTCGAGCGCCGCGACCGGCCCCGCCACCACCGCGGCCAATGCCGCCACCGTGCGATGTTCGAAGACCTGCAGCGGCGTGCACTGGATGCCGTGCAATTTCGCGCGGGAGACCAGTTTGATCGCCATGATGCTGTCGCCGCCGAGCGCGAAGAACGAATCATCGACGCCGACCTTGTCGCGATCGAGCAGCTCGGCATAGATATGCGCCAGGATCTCCTCGGTCGGCGTCGTCGGAGCGCGGTACTCGGTCTCCTCGACGATGAATTCCGGTTCCGGCAGGGCTCGTCGGTCGAGTTTGCCCACGGCATTGAGCGGGATGGCATCCATGACCACGAATGCGGCGGGCACCATATACGCGGGCAAGGTATCGGCGGCGAACGCACGCACCCGGGCGATATCGAGTTCGACACCGGGCTTGCGCACGAGATACGCCGCGAGCGCAGTGGATCCGGTGGGCCCGGGAACGCCGAGTGTGACGGCGAAGTCGACCCCGTCCGCGCGACCGAGAACCGCGTCGATCTCACCCAACTCGATGCGCTGACCGCGCACCTTCACCTGGAAGTCGGTGCGGCCGATGTACTCCAGTTCCAGTCCGGTCGCCCGGATCCAGCGCACCAGGTCACCGGTGCGGTACATGAGTTCGCCGGGGCCGCCGTATGGGTTCGCGATGAAGCGCGCGGCGGTCAGACTCGGTCGGGCGTGATAGCAGCGGGCCAGTGCGGAGCCCGTGAGGTACAACTCGCCCGCGACGCCGACGGGCACCGGACGCAGCCGATCATCGAGGACCAGTACGGCCGCACCCCGGATCGGCGCACCGATGGTGACCGGTGTGCCCGCGACGAGTGCGGAACCCGTTGCCCAGATGGTGAATTCGGTCGGACCGTACAGATTCAGCATGGTCCGGCCGTTGCACCAGCGTTCGACCAATTCGGCGCCGACCGCCTCGCCAGCCACCGCGAGCACCCGCACACTCGACACCTTGGTGGGGTCGATGGTGGCCAGGGCCGATGGCGTGATCACCATATGCGTAACCTGTTCGGCGGCAATCAATTCGGCCAGTGCGCTTCCGCCGAAGACCTCGGGCGGTGCCACCACGGACGCTCCGCCGGAGCCGAATGCCATCAGCGCTTCGAAAACCGATGCGTCGAAACTCGGTGAGGCGACCTGCAATACCCGCGAATTCTCGTTTACGCCGAGCGATTCTCGTTGTGCCGCGATGAGGTCGGCTATGCCGCGATGGGAGACGGAGACGCCCTTGGGTGTTCCGGTCGAACCCGAGGTGTAGATCATCCAGGCGGGGTTGTCCGGACGGATCGATCCGGTGGCCAAAGCCGCGTCGCTTGCCGCCCTTTCGCGCACACTGAATTCGGCATCGTCGAGCACCAGCCACTCGGTGCTGTCGGGCAGTAGCGGCCGGTAGGCGGCGAGGGTCAGGCCGACCCGGGCACCGGAATCGGTGAGCATGTGATCGATCCGGTCCACCGGATGTTTCGGATCGACCGGCAGGAAGGCCGCACCGGCCTTGGCGGCCGCCCACATGCCGATCAGCAGTTCGGCGGAGCGGGGCAGGCCCAGCGCCACTACGGTTTCCGTGCCGACACCCGCTTCGAGCAGGAGCCGGGCCAACCGGTTCGACTGGGCGTCGAGTTCACGGTAGGTCGTGGTGCGTCCGTCGGCGACCAGGGCCGGGCGGTCCGGATAGGACGTGGCGGATGCGGCGAGCGCCTGGGTGAGTGTGATGGTCCCCGCGGTCTCGGTGCCGCGTACCGGAACCAGCTCGGTGCGTTCGGATTCGGCGAGGATATCGATATCGGCCAGGCGGATATCGATATCCGCGACGATCGCGGCGAGTACGCGACGCCATCGGTCGGCGAAGGTCACCACGGTGGCTTCGTCGAAAAGGTCGGTAGCGTAGGTCAATACACCCTCGACGCCGTCCGGGCCGTCGGCGGTGAAACGTTCACGCAGGTCGAGCGTGAGATCGAATTGCGAGGCACCGCGATCGAAATCCTCCACCTCGAACCGCAGTCCCGGCAGTTCCAGGACTGGTTCGACGAAGTTCTGCAGTGACAGCGACACCTGGAATATCGGATGGTGTGCGGTCGATCTGGTCGGGTTGAGCACCTGGACGAGCCGTTCGAACGGCACATCGGTATTGCCGAAGGCATCCAGATCCGCGGCCCGCACGGTCGCGAGGAACTGCCGGAATCCGGTTCCGGTATCGACCGCCGTGCGCAGGGCCAGCGTATTGACGAACATGCCGACGAGGTCGTCGAGTGCTTCTTCGCCACGCCCCGCGACGGGCGTGCCGATCACCACATCGTCGGTGCCGCCGAGCCGGGCCAGCAGCACCGCAAGCGCGGCGTGCACGACCATGAATACGCTGACATTGTTGGTGGCAGCGAATTCGATTATGGCGCTGTGCAATCGCGCGTCCAGCGTGAAATCGACATCGGCGCTGCGCATCGACTGCACCGCCGGACGCGGGCGATCGGCGGGCAGTTCCAACACATCCGGCGCACCGGTGAGCGTATCGGTCCAATACCGGATCTGCCGTGCCGCAAGCGATTCCGGATCCGACTCGCTACCGAGCAACTCCCGGTGCCACAGCGCGAAATCGGCGTACTGCACGGTGAGTGGCACGCGGGTGGTGTCGGTCCCGCTGGTCCGTTCGGAGTACGCCGCGACCAGATCGGCCGCCAATGGCGCCATCGAGGCGCCGTCGGCGCTGATGTGATGGACCACGAGCACGACGATATGCACCGACGGCGCCTCGACCACCATCGGCGCCTCGGCCACGACCGGACTCGACGACACCGGCGCGACGTCCATCGACGCATGCGAAGCCACCGGCGGAATGCCCACCGTGGGGCCGGAGGACACCGGCACCAACGCCTTGCCGTCCGCACCGGCACCGTCGGCGATGCGGAAGATGCCGACGCGCAGCGGCGGTTCCTTGGTGATATCGAATCCGGTGCCCGCCAAGGCATTGATCCGATGACGCAGGGCGGCAGTGTCTTCGGCATCGACCACGATCAACTCCGGCGCGGCCGCCGCGGTACCGATCACCACCTGACGGGGTCCCTCGACGTCTGCGGGGTAGATGGTGCGCAGACTCTCGTGCCGCTCGACCACATCGGCCAGCGCATCTTGCATCGCCGCCACATCGAGGTTTCCGGTGAGCCGCAAGGCGACCGCGATGTTGTAGGCGGGCGAGTCGGGATCCATCCGATTGAGTACCCACATCCGTTGCTGTGCCGGGGACAGCGGAATCCGGTCCGGACGGATCCGCGGTGCCAGCGCGAACCGGCCCGGCCTGCCGTCGGTGGCCGGGATGACCCGCGCGGACAGCTGAGCCACCGTCGGCGCGTCGAACAGATCGCGCAGCGCGATGGTCGAGCCGAGGGACGAATTGATCCGGGCGACAACCTTGGTCGCACTGAGCGAATTGCCGCCGAGCTCGAAGAACGACTGGTCGACGCTCACCTGCTCGCTGCCGAGTACCTCGCCGAAGACCTCGGCGACCGCCTGTTCGACCGGTGTCCGCGGCGCGAGATACGGCCGCTGCGTTGCCGAGAAGTCCGGCACCGGAAGGGCTTTGCGATCCAACTTGCCGACCGGGGTGAGCGGAATGTCATCGAGTATGACCAGGTATCCGGGCACCATATAGCCGGGCAGCTCGGCCGCCACCTGGACGCGCAGTCGCTCGGGATCGAGTTCGGTACCCGGGGTGGGCAGGACATACGAGACCAGCACGGTCGCGCCGGCCGGTCCGGGGAGGCCGATGGTCACCGCGTATTCGACCTGCTCGTCGCGCGAGAGCACGGCATCGATTTCGCCGAGCTCGATGCGCAGACCACGGATCTTTACTTGGAAGTCGCTGCGGCCCAAATACTCCAGTACGAGCGCGTCATCCGCATCGGTGACCCAGCGGACCATGTCACCGGTGCGATACATCCGCTCACCGGGCGCACCGTACGGATTGGCGATGAACCGGGCGGCGGTCATCTCGAAACGATTGAAATAGCCACGGGCCAGGCCCGGACCGGCCAGATACAGCTCACCGGCGATGCCCACCGGGACCGGACGCAACCAGGTGTCGAGTACCAGATTCTCGGTACCACGGATCGGCCCGCCGATGGTGACCGGTTCATCCGGCAGCAGTTCGGCGGGACCAGTTGCCCAGATGCTGAATTCGGTGGGGCCGTAGAGGTTCACCATTCGCCGCTCGACCGCCCAGCGTGCGATCACTTCGGGGGTAGCAGCCTCGCCCGCGACCGAGAGCACTCGCAGGTCGGCGAGGTCGTTCGGCTCCATGGTGGCCAGCGCGGACGGCGTGATCACGGCGTGGGTGACCCGTTCACTGCGCAGCAGGCGTTCGAGATCGGCGCCGCCGTAGACATCCGGCGGCGATACCACCAGGCGGCCACCCGCGCAGTGGGCCATCAGCAGTTCGAAGACCGATGCGTCGAAACTGGGCGACATGACCTGCAGCACACTGGTATCGGGACCCAGTTCGAGGGTGTCCCGTTGTGCGGTGGTCACATTCGCGATGCCGCGGTGGCTGAGCAGCACGGCCTTCGGCTTACCGGTCGAGCCCGAGGTATAGATCAGGTAGGCGGTCTGGTCGATATTGATCGGGCCGCCGCGCTCCTCGTCGGTGATGGGTGCGTCGGAGACGAGCATGACCCGTCGAATCGTGTTGAGGTCGTCGAGCAGCAGCCAGTCGATACTGCCGGGCAGCGTCTCACCGATCTCGGTGACCGTCACGCCGATCGGGGCCTTGGAGTCGGCGAGCATATGTTCGATCCGCTCCACCGGGTAGCTCGGATCGAGCGGTAGGAACGCCGCACCGGTCTTCGCCAAGGCCCACACGGCCACAATGGATTCCAGGGAACGGCTCAGTGCGAGTATGACGAAGATCTCGCGGCCGACACCGCGCCCGAGCAGGACCCGGGCGAAGCGGTTGGACCAGGCATCGAGTTCGCCGTAGCTCATGGTGAGATCGCCCGCGGTGATCGCGATGCCGTCCGGATCGATACGCGCGCCCGCCGAGAGAACCTCCGGAAGGGTCTGCGGCGGAGCCGATTCCGTGCCATGTACCGGCAGCAGCGTGGCGAGCTCGGCATCGTCGCAGTACTGCAGTTGGGAGACAAGGGCATTCGGATTGTCGGCCAGTTGGATCAGCAGGCGCACGAAGCGATCCAGCAGTGGCTGTGCCGCGTCGAGCGGCAACTGGTCGGCCATGAACTTCAGGGTGATGCGCAGCGTGTCGTGTCCGTCGTCGCCGCGCAGCGGAATGACCATGAGATTCAACGGATACGGTGTCGCGTCGGTGCCCTCGATATCCAGCACCCGCATACCCGCGATATCGAGTGCCTGCGAGAGTGCCTCGCGGTCGATGGGATAGGACTCGAATACGGTCAGGGTGTCGAACAATTCGGCGAGGCCGACGGCCCGGTGGATGGCGGCCAGACCGACATGCTGGTGATCCATCAACCGCGCCTGCTCGGACTGGATGCGGGTCAGCAGATCCGCGACCTTCTCGGCCGGATCGAGCTGCACCCGGACCGGCAGCGTATTGATGAAAAGTCCGACCATCTCTTCGACGCCGGGCAACTCCGGCGGCCTGCCGGAAACGGTGCCGCCGAACACCACATCGGTGCGGCCGGTGAGCATGGCCAGCAGCATGGCCCACCCGGCCTGCACCATCGTATTCACCGTCGCACCCGATTCACGGGCGGTGGCCTCCAGCCGTTCGACCGTCGCGCGGGGCAGATCGTGCGAGATCATGCCGGTCTCGGTGGATTCGATGCCGGCAAGCGTCGAGACCGCGCGCGTCGGCGAATCAACGCCGGCCAGCGATTGCGTCCATGCCGCGAGCGAGGCGGCATTGTCCTGCTCATCGAGCCAGGTCAGGAACTCCCGATACGAGTGCGCGGGCGGCAGTACGGAGGTGTCGCCCGACATGACATAGAGCGTCAGCAGTTCGCGCACCAGCAGCGGCGTCGACCAGCCGTCGAGCACGAGATGGTGATTGGTCATCACCAGTCGATAGGTATCCGCGGCGGTGCGGATGAGGGTGAAGCGGATCAGCGGTGGTCGGGCGAGTTCGAAACGGGTGCGGGCATCGAGGGCGATCAGGCGATCCAGTTCGCGATCGCGTTCAGCGACATCCGCGATATCGGTGAGATCCACATCGTGCCAGCTGATTTCGGCGCGGCCGAGGACGACTTGGCGTGGACCGTCATCGGTCTCGACGAACGCGACACGCAGGTTCTCGTGTCGTCCCAACAAAGCCTGTGCGGCGCTGCGCAGTCGACCGGCATCGACCGTGCCCGCCAGCGTGAGCAGCGATTGCACGGTATAGCCGTCGGCGGTGTCGGAGTCGTAGAGCGCGTGGAAGAGCAGGCCGTACTGCAGCGGCGAGAGCGGCCAGACATCCACCAGATTCGGATAGGCGCTTTCCCAGGAGTCGATCTGCTGTTGCTGCACCGCGACGAGCTCGAAGTCCGATGGTGTGCGCCCGCCCGCGCCGGGCGAGGTGGCGTGGGTGGCGAGTGCCCGCAGCGCCTGCGACCACAGCTCGGCGAGTTCGCGCACGTCCGCCTCGTCCAGCAGCCGGGAGGCGTAGGCCCAGGTGACCTCCAGTCCGACATCGGTCAGTACGGCATTGATATCGATGACCGCGGGCATCGGTGCGTTGTCGTTCTGTGTTGCCGCGAAACGCTGTGGGAGCCAAGGTCCCGCATGTCCACCAGTGAGCGCCCGGCCGAGATAGTTGAAGCTCAGCTGCGGTGTCGGCGTGTCCGCGAGGACGGCGGCGGTCTCCGGATTCTGATAACGCAGCATGCCGTAGCCGATGCCTTTATCCGGCACCGCCCGCAGCTGTTCCTTGATCGCCTTGATCGCGGTACCCGCCGCGCTGCCACCGGCGAATGCGTCGTCGAGATCGATGCCGGTCACGTCGATGGCCACCGGGTAGATGCTGGTGAACCAGCCGACCGTGCGGGCGATATCGGCGCCGGGCAGCATTGTCTCGGAGCGGCCGTGGCCCTCCAGGGTGAGCAGTGCGGTGGAGCGCTCTCGCCAGCGGCTCACCGCAAGTGCGAGTCCGGCCAGCAGCACATCGTCGGCGCCGCAATGGAATTGGTCTGGCAAGGTGGCCAGCACTGTGTTCGCGATATCCGGGTCGACGGTGGACTGGTACTGACCCATGGTGGCGACGACATCGACCGCGGGATCCAGTGCCGCCGAGCCGATCTCCGGATCGGGTGTGGCGAGCACGCGCTGCCACAGCGGCAGCTCGGCGGTGCGCTCGGCCGCCTGCTCGGCCTGGCCGTGCGCCCATCGCCGGAACGACGTGCCGACCGGCATGAGCGCGCCGCCCGCCGCGGCGATCGCCAAGTCCGGCAGCAGGATTCGCCACGAGACGCCGTCGGTCACCAGATGGTGCAGCACCAGCCAGCACACCGGGTCGCCCTCGGCCTGCTCGATGAGAACGAAGCGTGCGACGATGCCCGCCTCGGGATCGAGCAGATCCGCCGCGCGCTGCAATTCGCGCTCGCAGGTGTCGGCCAGGTCCGCTTCGGCCGTGACGACGTCGATCAACGCATCGACATCGACCGAACCGGATTCGGCGACAACCCATTCCCAGCCGCCTTCGGTGTGCCGCAGCGTCGAGCGAAGTACATCGTGGTGATCTATGAGTGCCTTGACGGCCAGGCCGAGCTGTTCCCGGCCGAAATCGGCGGGGAGGCCGATCAAGACGGCCTGACCGAAGCGGTTCCAGGTCGGGCCGTGCTCCACCATCGCGTGCACGATCGGTGTGAGCTGCACCGGCCCGACTCCGCCACCCGGCAGCTCGGTCACCGTCTGCGCGCGTACCTCGGTCGCGATCGCCGCCAATGCCGCGACGGTCTTGCGCTCGAACACATCTCGGGCACTGAAGCCGATTCCGGCGGCCTTCGCGCGCGAAACCAGCTGAATGGAGACGATACTGTCACCGCCGAGTGCGAAGAAGCTCTCGTCGACCCCGACCGTCTGGAGTCCGAGCACGTCGGCGAACAGTTCGGCGAGCGCCGCTTCGCGCGGGGTGGACGGCGCCCGGCCCGCGACGGCGCGAACAGTGAAATCCGGTGCGGGCAATGCCCTGCGGTCGACCTTGCCGAGCGGTGTCAACGGGATATGGTCCAGCACCATGATGACGGACGGGACCATATACGCCGGAAGCGTCTCACCGGCGGCGGCTTTCAGCGCTTCCGGATGTATTTCGGCGCCCGGCTTGCCCTTGACGTAGGCCACCAGCGCGGTCGCGCCGGTCGGGGATTCGGCGCCGATGGTGAGCGCGAAATCGATATCCGGCTGACGCTGCAGCGCGGCATCGATCTCGCCGAGTTCGATGCGAAATCCGCGTACCTTCACCTGGAAGTCGCTGCGGCCGTGGTATTCCAGTTCGTCGCGCGCGGTCCAGCGCACGAGATCGCCGGTGCGGTACATGCGTTCGCCCGCCGCGTACGGGTTGGCGACGAAGCGGCTGGCGGTCAGCCCATTGCGCTGGTGATATCCGCGTGCCACACCGGGACCGGCGAGGTACAACTCACCGACCGCCCCGCGGGCGACCGGCCGGAGCCACGGGTCGAGCACGACAGCGCTGACGCCTCGGGTGAGACCGCCGATGGTGACCTGCCCATCCGGGCTGAGCGGCCCGCTCAAGGTCACGGTGATGGTGGTTTCGGTGGGCCCGTAGCCGTTCAACAACGCTCGACCGGTCCAGGTGGTTACCAGTTCCGGCGGGCACGCGTCGCCGCCGACAACGATCGTGCGCAGTTCCGGCAGCGTCGCAGGATCCAGAGATCCCACTACCGCCGGGGTCACATTCAGATGTGTGACGCCGTGGCCGCGCAGTACTTCCGCCATCTCCTCGCCCGCATACGCCGACGGCGGCACCACGGCCAGGGTCGCGCCCGCCGCGAGGGTGACGAAGATTTCCTCGACCGAAATATCGAAGCTCGGTGAAACAGCATGTGCCACAACGGAATC
The DNA here is from genome assembly GCF_050955845.1 of Nocardia sp. CA-135398. Taxonomy (NCBI): domain Bacteria; kingdom Bacillati; phylum Actinomycetota; class Actinomycetes; order Mycobacteriales; family Nocardiaceae; genus Nocardia; species Nocardia sp. CA-135398. Next base: position 2,275,198 of record NZ_CP192084.1, read on the forward strand.
AGCGGATACCCCGAAGCCCGCGCCGGAACCGGTGACCAGATTCGCCAGGCCGCGGTGGGACACCAGCACGCCCTTGGGCAGTCCCGTCGACCCCGAGGTGTAGATGATGTAGGCGATCTGATCCAGATGCACCGGCATCCGGCGATCGGCATCGGTGAGCACCGCCGAATCCTGTACCGCCACGGTATCGCCCGTCGCCTCGTCGTCCAGGACCAGCCAATTCACTCTGTCCGGCAATGACTTTCGCGCCGCACCCACGGTGACACCCGCGACGACACCGCTGTCGCCGGCCATATGCTCTATCCGGTCGGCGGGATAGGTCGGGTCGATGGGTACGAATGCGGCACCGGATTTCGCCACCGCCAGCGTCGCGAGCACCGATTCGGCCGAACGCGGAATCGAAATCGCCACGGTGCGTTCCGGTCCGGCGCCCGCGGCGATCAGCACCCGGGCCAGACGGTTCGTATATTCGTCGACCTCGCGGTAGGTCATCTGGGTGTCGCCGTACCGCAGCGCCACCGCTTCCGGATCGAGCGCCGCACCAGCCGTAATAATGTCGGGGAGCGTGCGCGCCGCTACCCCCTCGGGTCCGCGCGCGGGTACCAGCTGACGCTGTTCCTCCTCGGAGGCAACATGGACGGTGCACAGTGGTGCATCCGGTCCCGCGGCGAGGAAGCGGTGCAGGAACATCAGGAAGCGCGCGTGGTGCCCCGCCAATTCGTCTGTGCTGTACAGGTTCCCATTGCCCTGAAGATCGATGTGGGTGCTCTCGCCGCCCACGCCCGGATACAGGTTGAGGAACAGATCATCGATCAACCCGGAGGTCAGCACGTGCAGTCGGCCGGTGACCGCGCCGAGCTGAATCCTGGTGTCCACCATCATCAAATTGACGGCCGGACCGAAGGACGTGGCCTCGTCCATCGCCCAGCCCAGGTCGCGGACGATATCCTCCTGCCGGTACCGCTGCCTGCGCAGCGCACCGGTCAGCTCGCGCTGCGTGGCCCGGATGACCGCTCCCACCGTCGTGGTGGGCGTCAAGGTGAGACGCAGCGGAACGACATTGGCGACCATGCCGCCGGAGCGGCGCAGCGAGGCCGTCGTGCGCGCCGAAACCGGCAGGCTCAGGATCACCTCCGGTGCACCGGTCATCGCGGCGAGATAAGCGCCGAATCCGGCGACAATGGTCGGCGCGACACCCGAATCGGCCGCCTTCGCCACGGTATCGAGCAATTCCGCCGTCGCCGAGGGCAGCGCACCCGAGACTCGGCTCGGCGGTGCGTCGACCTCGGCCTCCCGGCCGGCGAGATTGACCGGATCGGCCATGCCCGCCAGGTGCTCGCGCCAGTACTCGCGATCGGCCTCGAATCGGTCCGAACTGCGGTAGGCCAGATCGGCGTCGACGATCTTCTGCAGCGGTTCGGCCTTGCCGGGGGGAGGTTCCTTACCTTCGACGAGCGCGTTGTAGATCTCGCCGGTCCGCTGGACCAGGGCGAGTGCCCCCATGCCGTCCAGCACGATGTGGTGCATGCGCGAGTACCAGAACCAGCGATCGTCGGCGACCCGCAGCATGGCCACCGAGACCAGCCGGTCGCGCATGAGATCCAGCGGTGCGGCGTATTCCGCGCGCATCCAGGCATGCGCGGCCGCGGCCGGATCGGGCTCGTCCCGGAGATCGATGACGAGGGGCTCGTCCGCCAAGGTGGTGTCGACGTACTGGTACGGCTGACCATCGACATCGACCAGCCGGATATAGCCGGTGCCGAATTCCCGTCCGGTCCGGCGCGCGGCCTCCGCCAGTGCGTCGAGGTCGAGTTCGCCGACCAGTTCGACGTATTGCGCGATCGAAATGGGCGTATCACCCGCGATGTGCTGGGCGAACCAGATGCCGCGCTGGGCCGCCGATAACGGGAACGCGCCCTCGTTGTCGGTTGTCGAACTCGAAGACAATGACTCATGCATAAGCAGACCTGCGTTCTGACGTCTGACGCGGTTGTGCACCGCTGGTCCCGACCGTCGCGTAGCTAGATTCATTTTGGACCGGCACCGAGTCCACCGAAGCCGTTTCACAACACTGCGCGCCCGAACCTCGAGGTTCGGGCGCGCCGGGGTGCTTCCAGGTCAGGCGGACTTCCGCGGCGCGAGCCGCTCGGCATCGGTGATGGGGGCGTCCGAGCTGACCAGGTAGCGCTGCAGCGTCGAGCGGTCGTCCAGGATCAGCCAGTCGATGCTGTCGGAGAGTTCCGCGCGGCGGGCCCTGGTGGTGATGCCGATGGCCGCACCCGGCACCGCGGCGGCGGCGTCGGCCAGCTGGGCCGGTGTCGCGCGGAGCTTGCGCACGGCGGCCGCGGAGACGGTCGCCTCGATCTGCGGCTCGACCGCAAGGGCGATCCGGGTGTGGGCGGTGGCGCCGCGGGCGATCAGCAGCCGGGCCAGCCGGTTCGCCCAGCGATCCAGCTCGACATCGGCGAGCGACCCGGGATTGCCGGCGACCACATCCGCGTTGCGCAGGCGCGGCTGCAGCTGGATGACGTTGGTGGCGGGCGTTGCGACCAGAGTGCTCATTGTGATCCCCTCACAGGTTCCGTCTTGTTTTCGATGCCCTTCTAATCTCGCTGCCGGGAGGGGTTGGCGACAGCTACCCAAGCGCTGGTGGGAGCACTCCAAGGGTGAGCGAATTCATACCCAAGGTGTGTCGGAGCCGAGGAGTCGGTCGGTGACGAAACCGTTCAGGCCACTCGCAACTACTGCGGAGCGAGTCTTACGAGCGACCGTTCGCGGCCCGTCTCGCGTCCGCGCCTCAGGCGCGGCCATCGAACACAGCCGAGTCGTCGAAGCGCATGCGCCGCAGGCGCGAGTCTCGACGGCGCCGCTAGCGACTGCTTGCAGGTCGCTCGAAATGGTCGGACGCGAGACATCGGGGGGCCGCGAACACGCCGCGCCGGAGGCGCGGCCAAAGACTCAGTCGGTGACGAAACCGTTCAAGCTGCTGCGCAGGTCGGCGAGCAGGGCACGGGCCGCGGTCAGTCCGTCACCGTGCCACACGGTGTCTTCGACCGCGAAGACGCGCTTATCGGCGGAAGCGCCGAGATCCTTCCAGGCATCGCTACGCAGCACCGTCTTACCGTGCTCTGCACCGGCTTCGCCCGCGAAAATGACATAGATGATGTCGCCCTCGACCTTGATCAGGTCCTTCTCGGTCACCTCGAAGGAGGGGCCGCGCTGCGCGGTCGGCCGCTGCACGCCCACATCGGCGAGGACCTGTCCGGCGAAGCTATTGCTGCCCTGGACCTGGTCCTGATCGGCGGTGAAGCGGACCACTGAGGCCTGGGACTGGCTGGCGCCCAGGGCATTACCGGTCTCGCGTGCCTCGTTGCGGTAGTTCTCCAGGGCCGTTGCCGCGGCATTGCGGCGGCCGAGACCCGCTGCGAGCGTGCCGAATTCGGTCTGCCAACCGCTGCCGGGATCGGCCAGCACGGTCGGCGCGATCGCCTGCAATGCGGCGAAACCGCCTGGGCCGCTGGAAATATCGCCGATGATGAGATCGGGATGCAGGGCGGCGATCTGCCCGAGATCGGGCTGTGCGGCCGAACCGACGGCGGGAATCTTCAGCACGCCGTAACCGAGATACATGGGCTGCGAGCGGGGTCCGTCGATCGGGACCGCGCCGACGACCCGCTCCCACAGCCCGACCGCGCAGGTGGCGTCCAATGCGGAGGTGGAAAGCACCACGACGCGCTGCGGATCGGCGGGCACCTCCGAGGTGCCCGCGGCGTGGGTGACGGTGCGGGTCCTGCCGTTCGACGGATCGGGTGCGCTCGGCAGCGGGCAGGCCTGCGAGGTGTCGCGCTCCAGGCCGACCACACCCGCGCCAGCGATATTCGTCGTGGTGCGAATGATCGAGCTGGCGTCGTCCTGCTGACTGCAGCCAGCGACGAGCAATGCGGCGCACAGCAGGGCGACCGCGGTGCCCCCGTACCGGACCGCGCGATTCCTGGCGCTGCCGTATCGGGGGGAGTCTGTGCGGTTTCGAGCGACCTGCAAGCAGTCGCCAACGGTGCGGTTTCGGGTGCGAACAGGGGCGCTCACCGGCATGCGGGTGAGGGTACCGCGTGCGGTGTGTGCCGGGACGCGAAGGCCACCACCACGCACAGGTCGCATCCTGGCAGCGCGGCGCGACTGCGCGCAATCGCGCTATCGGACAGCGGATTACGCGCGGTCGTCGACTCGATTACCCGGCGTTGCCGCCGATGCTGAAACGCGCCCCGGTCGGGTCGGCGACCTGCGCGAGCCGACCGTACGGGGTGTTCTCGGGCTGGGCCAGTACGGCGCCGCCCAGTTCGACGACCTTGCCGACGGCCGCGTCGACGTCATCGGCGCCGAAGTAGACCTTCCAGCCCGCCGGTGTGCCCTCGGGTAGGAAGGCCGAGGCGTCCATGACACCGCCGAGCATCGGGGTGCTGCCGTGAATGGTGGTGTAGCGGAACTCGGGAGTATCGGAGATGGCGAAGGTGTCGCTCCAGCCGAAGACATCGCGGTAGAAGTCGAGCGAGCGGGCGTAATCACGGGTGTGCAGTTCGAACCAGGACGGTACGCCGACGTGGTCGCTCCATGTGCCGCCCGAGGCGATGCCGATGGCCTCGAATCCGCCGAAGGTGCCGGGCTGCCAGATGCCGACGCCCGCGCCGCCGATATCGCCGAGCACGGCCATCACGCCGAGATCGCCCACATCCATGGGCGGCACGACGACCGCGCCGCCACGTGCGACGGCCGCGTCGGCGGTGGCCTTGGCATCGGGGGAGGCGAGGTAGACCGTCCATTGATCGGGCCCATCGATCCCGTCGCCTGTCTTGCCCATGCCGCCCGCGACGGCCTTACCGTCCTTGCGGAAGGTGATGTAGCCGCCGAACTCCTCGTCAGCGCGCTCGGCGGTCCAGCCGAACAACTGGCCGTAGAAGGCGATGGCGCCTTCCGGATCGGAGGTGTAGATGTCGACCCAACAGGGATCGCCGGTCTTGGATGCAGTCATGAGTGGGATCTCCTTGCAGAGGGTGGATCACTGTCACCGATAGAGACGTCGGCCGCTCTGGAAAGTCATCGCTTGTGACTGCCGGTGTTCGAAATGGTCGGCATGCTTATGATCGCCGGGCTCGGTCGCCTGTCCAGCGAAATACGACACAGAGTAGGACCCGTGCGGATGGCTGTGACAGCACGGTTTACGATCTCAGGAGCGCAAGCGAACTCCTCGTCTGTCCCCGGTAGTGGGGCGGATGCGAGCAGCGGAGCCTGCGGAGCGACCTAAAGGCACCTTTCAGGAGGATCAGTGACTGCCGTAGAGCCAAAGCCAGTCCCTCAGTTGGAAGCGACTCGGCCGTATCCGGCTCGGACCGGGCCGAAGGGCTCGTTCATCGTCAAGATGGTCACCACCACCGACCCCAAGGTCCTCGGTGTCATGTACCTGACCACCTCGATGGCGTTCTTCCTCATCGGTGGTCTGATGGCCCTGCTGATGCGTGGTGAGCTGGCCCGGCCGGGTCTGCAGTTCCTGTCCCCGGAGCAGTTCAACCAGCTGTTCACCATGCACGGCACGATCATGCTGCTGTTCTACGCGACCGCGATCGTGTTCGGCTTCGCCAATATCGTCCTGCCGCTGCAGATCGGCGCACCCGACGTCGCCTTCCCGCGACTGAACGCGTTCAGCTACTGGCTGTACGCATTCGGCGCGACCATGGCGACCGCGGGCTTCATCACCCCCGGTGGCGCCGCCGACTTCGGTTGGACGGCGTACGTGCCGCTGACCGACATCCTGCATTCGCCCGGCGTCGGCACCGACCTGTGGATCCTCGGCCTCGCGGTCTCCGGTCTCGGCACCATCCTCGGCGGCGTCAACATGCTGACCACCGTGGTCTGCCTGCGCGCCCCCGGTATGACCATGTTCCGGCTGCCGATCTTCACCTGGAACATCGCCGTCACCAGCGTTCTCGTGCTGCTTGCCTTCCCGCTGCTGACCGCCGCACTGTTCGGCCTGGCCTACGACCGCCACCTCGGCGGTCACATCTACGACCCGGCCACCGGCGGCATCCTGCTCTACCAGCACCTGTTCTGGTTCTTCGGCCACCCTGAGGTGTACATCATCGCGCTGCCGTTCTTCGGCATCGTCTCGGAGATCTTCCCGGTCTTCTCGCGTAAGCCGATCTTCGGTTACACCACGCTGGTCTACGCGACCCTCGGCATCGCGGCGCTGTCGATCGCGGTGTGGGCGCACCACATGTACGCCACCGGCGCCGTGCTGCTGCCGTACTTCTCGTTCATGACCTTCCTGATCGCCGTCCCGACCGGTGTGAAGTTCTTCAACTGGATCGGCACCATGTGGCGCGGCCAGCTGACCTTCGAGACGCCGATGCTGTTCTCCCTCGGCTTCCTGGTCACCTTCCTCTTCGGCGGTCTGTCCGGCGTCATCCTGGCCTCCCCGCCGCTGGACTTCCACGTCACCGACAGCTACTTCGTCGTCGCGCACTTCCACTACGTCCTGTTCGGCACCATCGTCTTCGCCACCTACGCCGGTATCTACTTCTGGTTCCCGAAGATCACCGGACGCATGCTGGACGAGCGCTTGGGCAAGTGGCACTTCTGGACCACCTTCATCGGCTTCCACACCACCTTCCTGGTGCAGCACTGGCTCGGCGCCGAGGGTATGCCGCGCCGCTACGCCGACTACCTGCCGACTGACGGATTCACCACGCTCAACACGATTTCCACGATCGGCGCCTTCATTCTGGGCGCGTCGATGCTGCCGTTCATCTGGAATGTGTTCAAGAGCTACCGCTACGGCGAGGTCGTCACCGTGGATGATCCATGGGGTTATGGCAACTCGCTGGAGTGGGCAACCACCTGCCCGCCACCACGGCACAACTTCTACGAACTGCCCCGCATCCGTTCCGAGCGTCCCGCATTCGAGCTGCACTACCCGCACATGGTCGAGCGGATGCGGGCCGAGGCGCACGTGGGCTGGGGTTCGGGCAAACATGCCACCGAGGTGCACGAAGGCGCCTTGGCAAAGCATTAGGCGGTGGCCGGACATTCGTCCGTCCAAGCGCGCATAGCGTGAGCCCTCCAGATGAGTGCGCAACCATGTGGTTCGCCAGGGAGGTACCCGGCTATGCGGTAGCGTCGCCATGATGAGTGTGCACCTACTGATCATCAGTGGGTGCACACTCATTTGTGGGACAAGTACCGACCGTAGCGTTGCGACATCGGGGTCCAGCACAGCTACGGCAAACAACTAACTTGGAGCACCTCAGTTGGCCGACACCACCGTCCTCGCCACCGTCACCGGACCCGACCGGCCCGGTGTGACCTCCGTGCTGCTCGCGGCGATGTCGCGGCATCATGTGAGCCTGCTGGATGTGGAGCAGGTCGTCATCCGCGGCCGACTGACCCTCGGCGTGCTGGTCACCTGCCCGAGCGATCCGGAGGCGCTGCAGGACGAGCTCGAAGAGGCGATGAATACCGTCGGCATGCATGTCGACGTGGAGGTCGACGCACAGATCGGCAGGCAGCCGATGTCCACCCACGCGGTGGTCATCCTCGGCGCGCCGGTGACCGCACGCGCATTCAGTTCGATCTCCCGTCAGCTCGCCGCGCTCGGCGCCAATATCGACACCATCCGCGGCATTGCCGACTACCCGGTGACCGGGATGGAACTGCTGGTCACCGCGACCGATACCGGACCTGATTCCGATGCCCGGCTGCGCACGGCGCTCGCCGAGGTCGCCGTCGCCGAACAGGTGGACGTCGCGGTGGAGCGGGCCGGACTGGCCCGCCGGGCCAAGCGGCTCATCGTCTTCGACGTCGATTCGACCCTGATCCAGGGCGAGGTGATCGAGATGCTCGCCGCGCACGCCGGGGTGGAGGATCAGGTCCGGGAGGTCACCGAGGCGGCCATGCGCGGTGAAATCGACTTCGCCGAATCGCTGCGTCAGCGGGTGGCGACCCTCGAGGGGCTGGACGAATCGGTGATCGAGGAGGTCGCCGACCGGATCGAGCTGACTCCGGGCGCACGCACCACCATTCGGACCTTGCGCCGCATCGGATTCCGCTGCGGTGTGGTCTCGGGCGGCTTCCGTCAGGTGATCGAACCGCTCGCGCACGAACTGGAATTGGACTTCGTGCAGGCGAATACGCTCGAGGTGGTGGACGGCAAGCTGACCGGTCGGGTGGTGGGCGAGATCGTCGACCGTGCCTTCAAGGCCACCGCGCTGCGCAAGTTCGCGGCGGAGGCGGGGGTGCCGATGGAGCAGACCGTGGCGGTCGGTGATGGCGCCAACGACATCGACATGCTCAATGCGGCCGGGCTCGGTGTCGCCTTCAATGCCAAGCCCGCCTTGCGTGAGGTCGCCGACGCGGCCCTATCGCACCCCTACCTGGATGCCATCCTGTTCATCCTCGGCGTGACCCGTGACGAGGTGGAGGCCGCAGATGCCCGCGACGGCGGAATCCGTCGGGTGCCGCTCGTCGGAAGCTGAGTCACGTCTCGGGAATGCCGCGGGCGTTTCGAAGCTTGCACTCGAGGACGTCCGGGAGACCGGTGTCTCGTCCGCACGGCAGTTTTCGTTGACGATCGAGGTGGAGTGATGTCGAGTATTCCGGAGAGCGCCGCCGGACTCCGGGACGGCGGTGGCGCGGCGGCCGAATCGTCCACGGGCATAGCGGGTTTCCGCATTCGGCATGCGGAGCTGGCGCGCGGTTACGGCGGTCTCGGCGATCCGGAGGATCCCGCCCTGGTGCAGGCCATGCAGATGGTGTTGCACATTCCGAAGATCGATCCGCCGCGCCGCAGTGCGCTACTGGAGGCCGCGGCGGCGGCCACGGTGGCGCTGTGCCTGGATGAGCGGGTCGGTCCCGAGGGAGTGTGGGAGCAGCGGTTCCTGGCCTGGAAGCGGTCCCGGATCCGCAAGGTGGCGCGGCGGGCGCGCGGTGCGCAGTGGCTGGCCGCGAACGAGGTCGACGGGGTGACCGTCGAGGTGGACGGTGCGCAGGCGCGAGCCTTCGTGCCCGGGCCGGTCGGCGAGGTCGATTCGCGGATCAGGCGGCTGCAGATCAACGGCACCGACCTCGAACACGACGATCCCGGCCCGGCGGATCCCGACCTGCCGACGCTGTGGGTGAACGCGAAACTCGGCATGACACTCGGCAAGGCCGCCGCACAGGTCGGTCACGCCAGTATGTTGCTCGCTGGTGCCCTGACCGAGGAGGAGGCGCTGCGGTGGTCGTGGCGCGAGTTCCGATGCGCGGTGCGCGAATCCGGACCGCAGCGGTGGGCGTCGCTGTGCGAGCAGGTGTCTCGTGGGCACGCCGTCGCGGTGCGCGACGCCGGTTTCACTGAAGTCGCGCCAGGATCGATAACTGTGATCGCGGTACCCGGATTGCTCGGGTGAATGGCTTGATCCTCGCAGTTTGGGTAGGTTGCTCGATTCCGCTGGCGCAGATCGTCGCGCGGATGTTCCGCTCCACCGATGAGCCGCCGAAAAATCCGCCGGGAGCGGTGCGCGCACCGGCCGCGGCGGCACGGCGTCGCGGCCGAATGGCCACGTCGTGGCTACCGGCATGGGTCGGTCGTACGAACACCGCGCATTTGGGCCAAGATGGAGCCCGTGCCGCAACCGGATCCCGATCTGCTCATTGATTTCACCGACGTGACCATCCGACGCTCGGGTCACACCCTCGTCGGCCCGGTCACCTGGCAGGTCGAGCTCGACGAACGCTGGGTGGTCCTCGGACCCAACGGCGCGGGCAAGACCTCGCTGCTCCGCATGGCCGCCGCCGAAGTGCATCCGACCTCGGGCATCGCCCATCTGCTCGGTGAGGTCATCGGCAAAACCGATGTCAGCGAACTACGACCACGCATCGGCTGGTCCTCGGCCGCGGTGGCCAGCCGAATTCCGCGCGAGGAGAAGGTCAGCGATCTGGTGGTCTCCGCCGGTTACGCGGTCCTCGGGCGCTGGCGCGAGCGTTACGACGATGTCGATACCGACCGCGCCATCGATATGCTCGAAAGCCTCGGTGCCGAACATCTTTCCGATCGCACCTACGGAACCCTGTCCGAGGGGGAGCGCAAGCGGGTGCTGATCGCCCGCGCGATGATGACCGATCCTGAGCTGCTGCTGCTCGACGAGCCCGCCGCCGGTCTGGATCTGGGCGGCCGTGAGGAGTTGGTGGAACGCCTCGGCGATCTGGCCTCGGATCCCGATTCGCCCGCCATGGTCCTGGTGACCCACCATGTCGAGGAGATCCCGCCGGGCTTCACCCATGGCCTGCTGCTCAACGAGGGCGCGGTGGTCGCGCAGGGTTTGCTGCCGGATGTACTGACCGCCGAGAACCTGAGTGAGGCCTTCCGTCAGTCGATCGCGCTGGATCGCGTCGATGGACGGTACTTCGCGCGGCGCGCGCGCCGCTTGGGGCGGCACCGTTCGCGCTGACGTCGGCAGTGATCTGGATTACGCCGTAAAACAAGCACGCGTTAGGGTGCAGGGGTGAGCGGGCGTGAACCATCGACAAAGCGCGCAATTGTGCACGACGGAACCGGGCGTCACCGGAGCACGGTTGTGCGCCGGCGTCAGCGACCGAGCAGTCAGCACGGCGCAATTGGCATAACGGAACCGTGCGTGAGCGGGGGTGCAGTCGTGAGCGAGTGTCAGGGAGTGAGCCATCGCCACAGTGCGCCACCGCGTACGACCGAGCTGAGCGTCAGCGAGGCGCGGCCGTGAGCGAGACGAATGCGCAGGATCCGATTCCGTCGGTCAAGGACGCGTCGACGGTGATGTTGGTGCGTGACGGTGCCACCGGGCCCGAGGTGTTCCTGCAGCGCCGAGTCGGGGCGATGGCATTCGCCGCCGGTATGACCGTTTTTCCGGGCGGGGGTGTCGATCCGTCCGATGGGACCGCCGATATCGAATGGGCCGGACCCGAACCCGCTTGGTGGGCCGCGAAATTCGGCACCACCGAGCCGAGGGCCAAGGCGCTGGTCGCCGCCGCCGTGCGCGAAACCTTCGAGGAATGCGGAGTACTGCTCGCCGGGCCGACCGGCGAAACCGTCGTCTCCGATACCACCGGCTACCACGATGCCCGGGCTCGGCTGGAGCGGCGTGAGGTGTCGCTCGCGGCCTTCCTCGCCGAGGAGAAGCTGGTGCTGCGCGCGGATCTGCTGCGGCCGTGGGCGAATTGGATCACCCCGGTGATCGAGCCGCGGCGCTATGACACCCGGTTCTTCGTCGCGGTGCTGCCGCAAGGGCAGCTCGCCGATGGTGCCACCTCCGAGGCGGCCGAGGTGCAATGGCGCACCGCGGCCGAGGCGCTCGAGCGCTGGCGCGCTGGCACCGATGTGCTGTTACCGCCGACCTGGTCGCAGCTGGATGCCATTGCCGAATTCGCTTCCACCGCGGAGATTCTGGCGGTCGACCGGGTGATCGAACCGATCATGCCGGTGCTCGCCGGCGACAGCGGACGGCAGGTGCTCGAGTTCCCGGACAACCATCGGTACTTCGCCGGAATGCCGGATACCAGCAGGCTCAGGGGATCCGCGCGTCCGTGAGGCAGTAGGTTTCCTGCCATGGCCGAATTCGTGACCCTGGAGTTACCGGAGGATCCCGCCGTCCGTGGCGTTGCCGTCCTCCGGATCGACCGCCCGCCGCTGAACCTGCTGAACGCGCAGCTGGTGCGGGAGGTGGCCGAGGCGGCGGAGATTGTCGCCGCGCAGCCCGGGGTCGCGGCATTGGTCGTCTACGGCGATGAGCGGGTCTTCTGCGCGGGCGACGACCTCGCCGAACTCGCCGAGCTCGGCCCGGAGCAGGCCGAAGCCATGGCCGCCGATCTGCAGGCGGCACTGGGTTGCCTGGCCAAGGTGCCCCAGCCCACCGTCGCGGCGATCAGCGGCTACTGCCTCGGCGGCGGCCTGGAACTCGCCCTCGCCGCCGACCGCCGCATCATCGGCGACAACGTCAAACTCGGTCTGCCGCAAATCAAGGCGGGCCTCATCCCCCTCGCGGGCATTCGCCGCCTTTCACTACTGATCGGCCCCGGCCCCGCCAAGGATCTCGTCTACACCGGGCGCTTCGTCGAGGCCGACGAGGCCCGCACCCTCGGGCTGGTCGACGAGGTCGTAGCCCCCGACGACGTCTACACCACCGCCCTGCGCTGGGCCCGACAATTCACCGACGCCCCCACCCGAGCCCTCGCCGCCGCTAAATCCGTCTTCGAAGCAGGTCCCCACGGCCTCGACCGCGCCCGCACCGAATGGACCACCCTCTTCACCACCGAAGACCGCCGCATCGGCACGGAGTCCTACCTTGCCGACGGCCCAGGTTCAGCAACATTCGTCGGGCGCTGAGAGATCGGACGGGCTCGATCGCGCCGCGGCTGGATTGGCAGGCGATTTGTCCGGCTGAGGTTCGGGTTGCCAACTGTCGTTCCTGGGCGGGAGTCCAGGACCTTCGGTGCCGCGATCGGACGGGTCGGGATCGGTCGACGTGAGCGCCGATGCCGACCATAAACAGGAACACGTTCCTGCGTGACGGGTCGTGCGACTTCCGCGGCACTCGATGATCGTGCGTCCCGCTCGAGCCCCAGGTTGCTGGTCGCATCCAGGGCGTGCGGCGGGGCGTGGGCGGATCATCGGGGAGGTTCGGAACCAGAACGAGTCTCGGGGACGGGGTGGCAAGCCGGAATCAGTTCCTACTCACTGGTCCGCTGCACACGTGCGCTGGAGGGTTGGCTAGGCTTGCCCACCATGACGGTCCACCCCGATGACCCGGCGCCGAACCCGCATGCCACCGAGGCCGAGGTCGAAGCAGCGCTGAAGGATACGAAGCTCGCCCAGGTGCTCTATCACGACTGGGAAGCCGAGACCTATGACGACAAATGGTCGATTTCCTATGACGAGCGCTGTATCGACTATGCCCGCGGCCGGTTCGACGCCGCCGTCGGCCCCGCGCCGCTGCCGTACGAGCGCGCGCTGGAACTGGGCTGTGGCACCGGCTTCTTCCTGCTGAACCTGATGCAGGGTGGCGTAGCGAAGTCCGGTTCGGTCACCGATCTCTCACCGGGCATGGTGAAGGTCGCACTGCGCAATGCCGAGAACCTCGGGCTCGACGTCGACGGCCGGGTCGCCGATGCCGAGACCATCCCGTACGAGGACGACACCTTCGACCTCGTCGTCGGCCACGCGGTGCTGCACCACATTCCGGATGTGGAACTGGCGCTCAAGGAGTGCCTGCGCGTGCTCAAGCCGGGCGGGCGTTTCGTCTTCGCCGGTGAACCGACCACCGCGGGCAACTTCTACGCCCGCTGGCTCGGCCGCATCACCTGGAAGGCCACCACCACCGTGACCAAGCTGCCCGCACTGTCGGGTTGGCGGCGTCCGCAGGCCGAACTGGACGAGTCCTCGCGTGCCGCGGCGCTGGAGGCGGTCGTCGACCTGCACACCTTCGATCCGAGCGACCTCGAGGCCATGGCCCGCCGCGCCGGTGCGACCGACGTCAAGGCGAGCACCGAGGAGTTCGCGGCGGCGCTGTGGGGTTGGCCGGTGCGCACCTTCGAGGCGGCCGTGCCGGACGAGAAGCTCACCATGGGCTACCGGATGGCCATGTACCGCGCATGGCTGCGGCTGAGCTGGTTGGACGAGAACGTTATGCGCCGGGTGGTGCCGCGCCAGTTCTTCTACAACGCCATGATCACCGGCGTGAAGCCGGGCGCCGCCGCCAAGTAGTGGGTTACCGCTTCGGCCGCGAGGATGTCGCCTTCCTCGGCAGCGCGGCGGGTAGCGCCGCGCTGGCTGAGGTGGATCGGCTGGAGTTGACTGCCGCGACGCACCTGCGCGATCTGGAGCGGGTCCGTCGCGAATTCGGCGAGCGGTCGGGCGCACTCGTGGAAACGGTGCGCCTGCGCCGCCGCGCCACGGCCAAACTGGTAGATACCGACCAGTGGCTGTTCACCGATGACGCACTGCAGCAGGCGACACCGACACTGGTGGCCCGACACCGCGCCACGCGCCTGTCCGGACGCGCCGTACACGATGTGACCTGCTCGATCGGCGCGGAACTCGCGGAACTGGCTCGCACCTGCCCCTCGGTACTCGGCAGCGACCTCGACGACGTGCGCCTGTCCATGGCCGCGCACAACCTCGCCGCATCCCGAAATGTCCTGCTGGCCAAGGCCGATGCCCTCGTCCCGACCAGCACCGGCACGGTCGTGATCGCCGATCCGGCCCGCCGCGCGGACGGTCGCCGCACCCACGATCCGGCCAAACTGCAACCCCCGCTCCCGGATCTGCTTGCCGCCTATCCCGGCCGCGACCTGGCCGTAAAGTGCGCTCCCGGACTGGATTTCGACCGCCTGAACTGGCCGGGCGAAATCGAGGTCGTCTCCCTCGACGGCGCGGTCCGCGAGGCCTGCCTGTGGTCGCCGGGTCTGTCCGAGACCGGCGTCACCCGCCGCGCGACGGTCCTCACCTCCCGTGGCGAATCCGTCGCCTACACCGACGCCAGCTCCGACGAGATCCCGCAACAGCCCCCCGGCGAGTGGATCATCGACCCCGACGGTGCCATCGTCCGCGCGGGCCTGGTGCGCCACTACGCCGCCGAACACGGCCTCTGGCAACTGGATCCGCAGATCGCGTACCTGACCGGCAACACCGTCCCACACGGCGTCCGCGGCTTCCGCATCCTCGACCGCCTCGAATTCCGCGAAAAAGCCCTCCGCCAAGAACTGACCCGCCGCAACTGCGGCGCCCTGGAAATCCGCATCCGCGGCCTGGACATCGACCCCGACACCCTCCGTAAACGCCTGAAACTCCAAGGCACCCACCCCTACACCCTCATCCTCACCCGCCTATCCCGCACCGCCGCCGCCTTCCTCTGCACCTAACCCCCGAGAACGCACTATCGGAGAGCCCCGCCCCGCCATCGTCGAGAATGTATTGCTGGCGGGGCGCTTTCGATGTTTGCCGGTACCAGCACATGGTGATCAGGCGTTCAGGACCGCGCTGGCCCTCAGCGCCGTTGGTTGCTGGTGCCTCTACCCATCCTCGCTGGGGCGGGGGTTGGACGGCCCAAACGACTACTGCTCAGGCTTGAAGGTGAAGACTTCGCCTATGCGGGTGGCCAGGACTACCTCGCCCTTGGGGCCGATGGAGGTGCCGGTGGTGGTGCCCTTGGCGTCGGGGAGGACGTCCGAGTCGACGGTCGCGCCGGATTTGGTGTCGAAGGTGATCAGGTTGATGCCGTCGCCGATGGCGGCGGCGGTGTAGCCGGTGTCGCCCGCGGTCTGGACGGGGGTGCCGCGCAGGGTGAGATCCTTACGCTCCCAGACGATTTCGGCGGTGTCACCGTTATCGCGCAGGGCGAGCAGGTGACCGTCGTCGCCGGCCGGGATGATCAGGCCGTCGCGGGAGACCGAAATGCCGCCGCGTGGAGCCCAATCCAGCGGCTGCACCCATTTGGTCCGACCGTCCGCCGCGTCGATGGCGATGAGGCGCTTGGAGTTGTCGCCGACGTAGACGGTGCGGCCGTCGGCGGACAGCGTAGGACTGGTCGCGCTGCCGTCGGTGAGCAGGTCCGCGCTCCATTCCTGTTGAATCTTATTGTCGGCGTAGCGCAATGCGACCAGTGCGGCGATCGGCTTGCCCGGCTTCCATAGCGTGACGAAGAAGCGGCCGCTGGACACCTCGATCGGCGAAATATTGGCGACCGGGCACTGCGGTCCGCCTGTCGCGCAGTCGTCGAGACCCTGACCCGACGCGGGTCGGGTGAGGTCCGGGTACTCCAGGAAATCGGGATCGCCGAGCAGTTGGGCGGTGCTGACGACGCGCTCGCCGGTCTGGCGGCTCAGCACATCCAGCTGACCGGACTGGGTGACCGTCAGGATATTCCCGTCGCCGGTGAACTGCGCCGAAACCGGTACGCCCGCAACGGGAGTCCGCCAGCGCGGCTGCCCGATCGAGTTGAACGCGCTGACCCCGCTGTCGTCGCCGACGTAGACATTGGTACCACTGTCGACCACCGATGGCGCGGAGATCGCATTCGGTCCCAGCGCGTTGCAGAAGCGCTTGCGGCCGGTCCGCATCTGCAGCGAGAGAATGGCGCAGTTGTTCGGGGCCGACGTGGTGAGGAACATCTGCCCGTCCGGGCCGACCGTCAAGGGTTCCTCGATCGGCCCACCGACCGGTCGTGACCAGCTCAGCGATAGTTTGCGCGAGCCGGTGACCGGGCTGACGCCACTGTTGCGGCCGTCGTGGTGCGCGGTGGTCCAGCCCTTGCCCGATCCGACGGTGATGTCGTCGACGTCGGTACCGCAGCCCGTCAATACCAGTGCGCCGATGGCCGCCGCCGCACCCAGTCGGGACAGGGTCAGCCTGCGCGCCGGATTGGCCAGTACGCCGCCGCTTCGCACCTGCTGCACTCCTGTCGTCGTGGACCTGACCGAAAGCGTGTCGACCCCGGAACGTGCACCACCCAAGTCGGGTTGCCCGCGTGGAGGTTCGCCGCCGCCGTCGGCGACGCAGCAGTCACTGTACGGGAGGGTCGGCCGACGTTGTACGGGTCCCGGCCGTGTTTTCCGACCGGATAAGCTCTAGCCGTCGCGACCGGGACGGTCGCCATATGAAGGACCACGACAGGAGATGAGTTCGTGACGAGCATGTGGGGCGCACCGTTGCGCTCGCGGTGGCGCGGCTCGCGTCGCCGGGATCCGCAGCAAGCGCGATTTCTGACGCTGGCGTCGCTGCGCTGGGTGCTCGCGAACAAGGCGTATACGCCTTGGTATCTGGTGCGGTACTACCGGCTGTTCAAATTCAAGGCGGCCAATCCGCATATCGTGCTGCGCGGCATGGTCTTCCTCGGCAAGCGCGTCGAAATCCACGCGACCCCCGAACTGGGACGGATGGAGATCGGCCGCTGGGTGCATATCGGTGACGGCAATGCCATTCGCTGCCACGAGGGGTCGCTGCGCATCGGCGACAAGGTCGTCTTCGGCAAGGACAATGTGGTCAACACCTACCTCGATATCGAGATCGGTGAATCCACGCTGGTCGCGGACTGGTGCTACATCTGCGACTTCGACCACCGTATGGACGACATCAACATGCCGATCAAGGATCAGGGCATCGTCAAGAGCCCGGTCCGCATCGGCCCGGACACCTGGATCGCCGCCAAGGTGACCGTGCTGCGCGAAACCCGCGTCGGCCGCGGTTGTGTGCTCGGCGCGCATGCGGTGGTCAAGGGCGAGATTCCGGACTACAGCATTGCCGTCGGCGCACCCGCCAAGGTCGTCAAGAATCGCAAGGCGACCTGGGAGGCCGGTGCCGAGGAGCGCGCCAAATACATTGCCGCGCTGGAAGATATCGAGCGCAAGAAGAACGGCGCCACCCAGTCGGCATGAGCTGACGCAGTGAGCGAACAGAAAACAGCCGCCCGGGCGGTCACGCCGGAGCCGAGCGCAAGCGAGGCATAGGCATGAGCGCCGTCGAGCCCCGGGATCCGTACTGGACTCGGGGCTCGCGCTATTTCGGACGTCGCGTGTCGGTGACAGTCGGTACGGTCACGGCATGAACAGGTACGCGGCGCTGTTGCGCGGGATCATGCCGATGAACCCCAATATGAAGGGGGAGAAGCTGCGCGGGGTGTTCGAGGGGCTCGGATTCGAGAAGGTCGCCACGGTATTGGCCAGCGGCAATGTGGTCTTCCGTACCGCGGACACCGATATCGGGAAGTTGGAAGCCCGCATCCAGGACGCCCTGAACAGTGAACTCGGCATTCCGGGCGGCACCATCGTGCGCACCTACGACGAACTGCGCGACCTGCTCGACACCGATCCGTTTCCGGGCCTCACCCACGGTCGCGGCACCTACCTCACCGCGACCTTCCTCAAGCAGGCCCCGCCGAACGTCGCCGAAGAACTGCGCAAATATTCCGAACCCGGCGTCCGGATCGTCGGCTACGACACTGCCGCCCGGGTCGTCCTCGCGGTCATCGACAACACCGAACCGCGCACACCGAATTTCATGGCGTGGCTGGAGAAGACCTACAGCAAGGAAATCACCACCCGCACCTGGCTCACCATCCAGAAGATCGTCAAGAAGCTGGAGAGCTAGGCGCTACTTCGGATCGCGTTCAGGGAGGGGGCGTTCCACGATGCTAGGGCGGCCGAGGGGGTTGCGGACGCGGCGTTTGGCCGAGGTGTAGACCAGGGCGGTTTCCGCGGCCACCACATCCCAGGCGAAGTCGGCGGTGAGGCGTTCGCGCGCGGCGTAGGCGCGGTCCTGGGCGGCGGCCGGATCGTCGAGGGTGGCGCGCACGGCTTCGACGATGCCGTCCACGTCCGCCGGTTCGAAGGAAGCGCCGGTGACACCGTCGATGACGGCCTCGCCGAGACCACCCGCGGTGGAGGTGATCAGCGGGGTGCCGGCGGCGGCGGCTTCGAGTGCGACGATGCCGAAGGGTTCGTAGCGGCTCGGCAGCACGATGGCATCGGCGCCGTGCAACCAGCCCAGCAGTTCCTCGTGATCGAGCTGACCGGCGAAGATCACCGCGCGCGCGACTCGATGCACCCGTGCACGTTCCCGCAGCCATTCGAACTGGGTGCCGATACCGGCGACGGTCAGTGTGGTGCCGGGGTGGGCGCGGCGGATGCGCGGCAGCGCGGCGATCGCGTCCTGCACGCCCTTCTCGTATTCCAGCCGACCCACATAGAGCAGCCGTGGCGGACCGGTGCGAGGTGCCCGCGGCCGAAAGGTCCACGCGCCCACATCGATTCCATTGCGGATCACCGTCATCGGCACCCGCTCGGGGCCGTAGAGCCGCTCCACCTCGTCCTGCATGGACGTCGAGCAGGTGATCAGCGCGTCCGATTCATTGGCAAGCCACCATTCGACCGAATGCACCTGCTTGTTGACCCGCCCCGAGACCCAACCGCTGTGCCGCCCTGCCTCGGTGGCGTGGATGGTCGACACCAGCGGCACGTCGTAGTACTCGGCCAGCGCGATCGCCGGATGCGCGACCAGCCAATCGTGCGCGTGCACGACATCAGGCACCCAGCCGTCGCCGATGCCGGGCTTGCCGAGCGCGATACCCGCGCGCACCATCGCATGGCCCATGGCCAGCGTCCAGGCGAGCATGTCCTCGCCGAAGTCGAAGCACGGCGGATCCTCCGCGACCGCGACCACCAGCACGCCCTCGGCGATGAAGGAGTGGGTGGGGTGGGTCACGGAGTCGGTGCCGGAGGGGCGGCGGGCGAGCACGACCACTTCGTGACCGGCCGCGGCCAGTTCGACCGCCAGGTGATGCACATGGCGGCCAAGCCCACCGACCACGACCGGTGGGTACTCCCACGACACCATCAAGATCTTCATGAATGTCCTTATCAGGCGGAGTCTCGGTCCGCGATCGCCAGCCGCCGCGCGTCCAAACTCGGGAAGAACCCGTCGGCCGCCCCCCATCCTG
Organism: Nocardia sp. CA-135398; assembly: GCF_050955845.1. Lineage (NCBI taxonomy): Bacteria > Bacillati > Actinomycetota > Actinomycetes > Mycobacteriales > Nocardiaceae > Nocardia > Nocardia sp. CA-135398. The sequence continues at coordinate 2,294,685 of NZ_CP192084.1, forward strand.
CCGCCAACTGGTGTGCTTTGGCGACTTGGCCCGCGCCGACGGCGGCCGCGATCTCCCGCACGGCGTGGGCATGTCGGTGCGCGCGGTCGCGTGCGTAGCCGGCCGCGGAGTCCTTGCTGACCATGAATGCCCAGTCGCTGGAGACGGTGAGGATGGCCTCGCGCAGCAGTTGATCGGCAATCGGGTCGCGCAGTGCGGGGCCACCGTCCGCAGCCCGCATTTTGTCGAGCGTATCGAGGGTGAGCCGGACGATATCGTCGTTCAGTTCCACCAGGTCTTCGACCTGGTCACCGGCCCATACCCGCCAATCCTTACCCGAACCCCAGGACGAATCAGCCAGTGGCACCGGCTCGCCGACGAACCCGCCCGCCCTGGCATCGGCCAGGGTGCCGACGGTGACGCCCGCCTCGGGCAGTGCCCGCAACACCTGGGCCAGCCACTGCGGACCCTCATGCCACCAGTGCCCGAACAATTCGGTGTCGAATGCGGCCACGACCAGGGCCGGACGTCCGATGCGCGCCGATTCGTCGATCAGCCGTTCGCGCACGGTCCGCACGAAATCGTCGACGTCGCGGACCACCGCCGAGGCCGCCAGTTCCGGGTCGTACGGTGCCTTGTCCGGACCGGCCACCGTCTTGCCGGTGACGCGGGCGGGCTTGAGACCCGTCGCATGGTCATAGTGATGAAAGTCACGGTAGGCGCTCTGCCCCGGATAGCCGGACTTGGGCGACCAAACCCGGTAGCTCACTTGCAGATCCCGCCCGAAGGCCACCACATCCGATTCCCGGACCGGGCGGCCGAGGGTGGTATCGCCGCGCAAGGCGGGTCCGTCGACCATGAAATGCGTCACACCCGCGGCCGCGTATCCGGTCTCCATGCCGGGGGTGTAGCCGCATTCGGGCGCCCAGATGCCGGTCGGGGTGTGGCCCCAGCGCTGCCGGGCATCGACCAAGCCCTCGCTGAGCTGGAAGGCGCGCAGGCGGGGGTGCAGCAGCGGCTGGAACGGGTGCGCGAGCGGGCCACCGAGCAGTTCGATGGCGTCGGCGTCGATGAGCTGTCGCCACACCGGAGCCGCGCCGTGGCGCCAGTGCCGTTCGAATTCCGCGAGTGCCGCCGCGGCCAGCCGGTGCTCATGCCTGCCGAGCGCGATATTGCCCGCCATCGCGGCCTCGTCGGCGCGCAGCTGCCAATTGCCGAGCCAATGATGCATGCCCGCAAGGCAATGCGGATCGTCCAGCTGGGCGGCGAGCACCGGCGTGATGCCCAGGCTGAGCAGATGTGAACGCCCTTCGGCGGCAAGGGTTCTCAGTACGTCGACGAGCGGAAGGTAGGACGCGGCCCAGGATTGGTAGAGCCATTCCTCGCCGACCGGCCAGCGGCCGTGGTGCGCCAGCCAGGGCAGATGGGAATGCAGGACCAGGGTGAACTGGCCGGGAACTTCAGTCACGGCTTCACCGCGATGGCGACCAGGTCGAGGCTCGCATCGATGTCCTCGGTGATCAGTGCGAAATCGTCGATGGCGACCGCGGCGACATCGGCGGTCAGCTCGGCGGGCCACGGTTGTCCGGCAAGCGCGCGCTCGATCTGCGCATCGATGAACGAACCACCGTGCTTGACGTCCAACGCCTTCAGGGTCGGCCCGTGGTGCACACCGGTCATGAGCGTGACCCGGAAACCCGCGTCGACGAGCAGTTCGGTGAGTTCGTCGGCATTGAGTTCGCGGGTGTGGAACGGGTTGAGCGGGGTATCGCGACCGGGGGAGAAGGTGATCCGGTTGGGCGTGCTGATCAGCAGTTCACCGCCGGGGCGCAGCACCCGCAGGCATTCCCGGATGAACTGGCCCTGGTCCCAGAGATGTTCGATCACTTGGAAATTCACCACGACATCGACCGACTCGTTCTCCAGCGGCAGCGCGGCGAGATTGCCCTGGATCATCTTTACGCGCGGGTAGCGGGCGCGCACGTGCTCGACCGCGCTGGTGTCGTAGTCCAGACCGATCACCTCGGCGGCCACGTCGGCGATCATGTTCGCGCCGTAACCCTCGCCGGACCCGGCCTCCAGCACCGTCTTTCCGGCGCATCGCTCGAGCAGGCGCGCATAGACGATCTCGTGCCGACGGAACCAGTAGTTCTCCTCGGCGATGCCGGGTACGGTCCGCTCGCCGGTCAGCGGCAACGGCTCGACGGCCGTCTCGGGAGTAATGCCCGGGGTGGTGCCCATTGCGGCAGGGATCACAGCCTCGCTCATCGCTCCGACGTTACTGGTTGGACGGCCGCAAGATATCGCCAGGACCACTGTTGTGAGAGAGAAGCGACTAAGTTACCCATGAGTAACTTAACGTAGGGTAGTGTCACGCCCTGAGCTACAAACAAGGACGTACGGCGCAGCTCGTGCGACCACCACACACGTGTAACCAGAACAGGAGGTCGACGAAGACCGATGCCGAACATCGTCGTACTCATCAAGCAGGTTCCCGACACCTGGTCCGAGCGCAAGCTGACCGACGGTGACTTCACCCTCGATCGCGAAGCCGCCGACGCCGTTCTCGACGAGATCAACGAGCGCGCCGTCGAAGAAGCGCTGCTGATCAAGGAGGCCCAGGGCGGCGAGGTCACCGTGCTGGCCGCCGGACCGGACCGGGCCACCGAGGCCATCCGCAAGGCGCTTTCCATGGGCGCCGACAAGGCCATCCACATCAACGATCCGGCGATCCACGGCTCCGACGCCGTGCAGACCGCCTGGGTGCTGGCCAGCGCGCTGGGCCAGGTCGAGGGTGTCGAGCTGGTCATCGCGGGCAACGAGGCCACCGACGGTCGTTCCGGTGCGGTGCCCGCGATCATCGCGGAGTACCTGGGTCTGCCGCAACTGACGCACCTGCGCAAGCTGACCGTCGACGGCGACAAGATCACCGGCGAGCGGGAGACCGACGAGGGCGTGTTCAAGCTGGAGGCCACCCTCCCGGCCATCGTCAGCGTCACCGAGAAGATCAACGAGCCGCGCTTCCCGTCCTTCAAGGGCATCATGGCCGCGAAGAAGAAGGAAGTACAGACCTTCACGCTGGCCGACCTGGGCGTCGACCCGTCGACCGTCGGTGTCGCCAACTCGGGCACCGCCGTCACCGCGGCCACCCCCAAGCCCCCGCGCACCGCGGGCGAGAAGATCGCGGACGAGGGCGACGGCGGCACCAAGATCGCCGCGTACCTGGTCGGTCAGAAGATCATCTGATCCCGCCCGAGACTGCTTAGGAGAGAACACAAATGGCAGAAGTACTTGTGCTCGTCGAGCACGCCGACGGTGCGATCAAGAAGGTCAGCACCGAACTGCTCACCGCCGCGAGCGTGCTCGGTGAGCCCGCCGCCGTCGTGACCGGCCCGGCCGGCACCGGCGAGAAGCTGGCCGACGCGCTGGCCGCCGCGGGCGCCGCGAAGATCTACATCGCCGAATCCGACGATGTCGAGAACTTCCTGGTGACCCCGAAGGTCGACGTGCTCGCCGGTCTGGTCGAGTCGGTTTCCCCGGCCGCCGTTATCGTCGCCGCCACCGCCGAGGGCAAGGAGGTGTCGGGCCGCCTCGCCGCGCGCATCGGCTCCGGTCTGCTCGTCGATGTCATCGACGTCAAGTCCGACGGTTCGGTCGTGCACTCCATCTTCGGTGGCGCGTTCACCGTCGACGCCAAGGCCACCGGCGACGTGCCGGTGATCTCGGTGCGTCCGGGCGCCGTCGAGGCCACCGCCTCGGCCGGTGCGGGCGAGAAGGTGACCGTCGAGGTGCCCGCGCAGGAAGAGGGCGTCGTGAAGGTGACCTCGCGCGAGCCGATCGTCGGTGGCGACCGTCCGGAGCTCACCGAGGCGAGCATCGTCGTCTCCGGTGGTCGCGGTGTCGGTTCCGCGGACAACTTCGCGGTCGTCGAGGCGCTGGCCGATTCGCTCGGCGCCGCCGTCGGTGCCTCGCGTGCCGCGGTCGACTCGGGCTACTACCCCGGTCAGTTCCAGGTCGGTCAGACCGGTAAGACGGTCTCCCCGCAGCTCTACATCGCCCTCGGCATCTCCGGCGCCATCCAGCATCGCGCCGGTATGCAGACCTCGAAGACCATCGTCGCGGTCAACAAGGACGAAGAGGCCCCGATCTTCGAGATCGCGGACTACGGCATCGTCGGCGACCTGTTCAATGTCGCCCCGCAGCTGACCGAAGCCGTCAAGGCGCACAAGGGCTGAGCGCTCGCGCACTGACGCCGCCTCGTGGCCCCGGCTGACAGCCGGGGCCACGGGTGTTTCCGGGGCCTATCATCACTGCGGCATGTCGTGCCCCGTATCGAGCGTCCTACCTGCCTGAGGCATATGGCACTGAATGGCCGGAGGCCGACCAGGTGTCCGCCCGGTCGGCCCCATGATCGTGGCCTTCGATCAGTCTGTCGACACCGCGACCTCGTGACCGGAGCCCCTGCGCCGGAACGGTCGCAACCGCCGCGACGGGCGGTGCGGCTGCGCCTCGGCCGACTCCGGGTCCTGTACGCGAGTTGCTGTCGCCTCGATCCAATCCGATGCCTCGATGGCCCCGTGGCGGGACAGATCGGTGCCGCGCACTGCTTGTTCGCACCGGCGAGCCAGGTCACGGCGATCGAGTCCGGGATACTCGACCGGCTCGAGCACCACCTCGGCGATCATGCCGCGCGAGCGCAGGACCCGCTTCGCCGACGTGCCGAAGCTGTCGTCGCCGACGAATCCGGGAATGGTCGATTGCGTGCCGTGTGTGTCCAGATACCGCAGACGCACCGGCTGCACCGAGGTTCCGGTGTCCACCGCCGCCTGGAAGAGCGCGGGCCGCATGGTGCCGTAGGCGCGGCCACACCAGGTTGTGCCCTCGGGGAACACCGCGACCCGGTCCCCGGCCGCCAGCCGTTCACCGAGGCGCGCCACCACACCCGGCAGTTCGCGCAGCCGTTCGCGCTCGATCGGAATGACCCGCATGAGTTTGGCCAGCCCGCCGAGCAGCGGCCAATCGACCATATCGGCGCGGGCCACGAAACCGAGTGGCTGCACCGCGGCCAGGACGACCACGTCGGTCCAGCCGATATGTCCGGCCACGATCAGCAACCCGTCACCCGAATCGCCGAAGCGCGCATCGGCCGAATCCCCCGCATCGGCTCGGTTGTCGACAACGCGCAACCGAATCCCGAGACAGCTCAAAACAGTTCGCGCATACCGGCGCTGCAGCTGTTCGCGCCGACCGCGCGGGGTCACGACATTGACAATGGGAAAGCTGACCAGCAACCCGACCACACCGAATAGTCGGCCGATCACCCGCGCGGTGCCGATCTCATCGACCGGACCGATACAGCCGGGCCCACACGGACTCGACGGCATCCAGGCATGCGCGGAGCGCTCCGCGGGCGGCGCGTCGAACACCATCCGACTCACCGTCCCCCGTCGAGTGCATTGGCCGCGTCTTGTAATCGGTTGAGGTAGCGGGTGTTGATGGTGTCCAGGCCGAGCAGCGCGACGAAATCGGCGACCGCGAAGTCCGGATCGTGCGCGGGTTCACCGCAGATCTCCGCGCCGAGGCGCAGATACCCGCGCAGCAGCGGGGGAAGTTTCGGGCGCGCGGGTGGTGTCATCTCGTCCAGCGTCAGCCCGTCGACGACCACCGGGCGGTACGGGTGCACCCGCCGCTCGGGATCGGATCCGTGACGGCCCAGCAGCATATCCCGCACGCCGCGCACATTCACTCCAACCGGATCGGTGGGGGTGTCCTGCATGGGCACCGAGACGCAGCCCATCACCCACTCGTATCCGGTGAGCTGGATGTAGTGCAGGATGCCCGCCCACATGAGGGTCAGCACCGAGCCGTTGCGGTGGTCGGGCACCACACACGCACGGCCCATTTCCACGATTCGGTTGCCCGCCGGATCCAGTTGGGCCAGATCGAATTCGGTGGCCGTGTAGTAACCGCCCGCGGCAGTCACCTTGTCCGGCGGCAGCATTCGGTAGCAGCCGACGAATTCCTCGGTCCGATCATCCCGGACCAGCAGGTGATCGCAGTACTCGTCGAAACGGTCCGCGTCCAGACCCGTTCCGTTGTCGGGTATCTGGAAACCGGGCTCACTGGCGAACACGCCGTAGCGCAGGCGCTGCGCGGCCAGCCGATGCGCCGAATCAGAGGAGACGACCAGCGAATACCGAGACCGTTCCGCCCCGGAGTCCGTCGGTCGAGCCGGGGCTGTCAACACGGACGAAATAGTCATATCCGTGATGAAGCCAGTCCGAAACTGCGCCGGAGCAACCTCGAAGTGTCGCCTCGATGCCGGTTCGGTGAACGAGGCGATGATCACACCGAGCGTTCACCGAACTGTCGCGTCGCGTTCTGTCTCCCGCATCGCTACCGCCGCCTTTTGCCTGATCCGTGACCTTTTCGGTACCGGTCAGGCCGCGTCGCGCTCCGCTATCCGCACTGGATCCTCGGCCGCGTCCACCTCATCGAAGCCGGGTCGACCCGTGCCGATGAAGGCGACCAGCCACGAGGCCACGGCGGCGAAACGGTTGCGGAAGCCGACCAGGTACAGCAGGTGTACCGCGAGCCACATGGTCCACGCGATGACGCCGCGAAAGGTGATGTGCTCGTTGAGTTTCACCACCGCGCTGAACCGGCTGATCACCGCCATGCTGCCCTTGTCCCAGTACTTGAACGGGGTGCCGGGGAGCTTCTTGCGGCGGATGATGTCGGCGGCGTGCCTGCCCTCCTGCATGGCCACCGGCGACTGTCCCGGATAGCCGTTGAGCGAGGTCATATCGCCGATGGCGTAGATATCGGCATGTCCGCCGACGGTCAGGTCCGGATTGATCAAAAGCCTTCCGGCCCGGTCGGTTTCGCAGCCGGTGGCCTCGGCCAGCAGCTGCGCGAATCCGCCCGCCTGCACACCCGCCGACCAGACCACCGTCTCGGCCGCGATCCGGCGCTCGACGCCCTGCTTATCCTTGACGGTCACCTTGCCGAATTCGATATCGGTCACGAAGGTGCCAAGCAGCACCTCGACGCCGCTCTTGGTCAGCGATGCCTTCGCGTATTCCGAGAGCCCGCCGCCGAAGGGCGGCAGCACCTCGCCCGCACCCTCGACCAGGGTCACCGAAACCTCTTGGTGGTAGTGCCGTTTCGCGAGTTCCTTCAGCTGACCCGCGACCTCGACACCGGTCGCACCCGCACCGACCACGACGAAGCTCAGCAGTCGCTTGCGGGTCTCCGCATCCGCGCCCTCGGCCTCGGTGAAGACCCGTTCGATCTGTGCGCGCAGCAGCTTCGCATCGTCGATGGTCTTGAGCGAGAACGTCTTGTCGGCGAAATCGTCGCGGCCGAAATACGACTGCGAGGCGCCGGTGGCGGCGATCAGCGAGCCGTAGCGGATCTGTGTGTGCGTGCCGTCGTGCTCGTAGGTGAGCACCGCGTTGTCGGCCTCGATGGCGACGACCTTGCCGAGCCGGACGTCGGCCTCCTTATGCCTGCGCAGTACCGAGGCGATCGGTGGGGCGATCTCGTGGGAGGCCAGCACACCTGTCGCGACCTGGTAGAGCAACGGCTGGAAGAGATGCTCCGGAGTGCTCGAGATAAGAACGTAATTGATACCCGATTTGGCCAACTGCTTAGCGGCGGCAAGCCCCCCGAATCCCGATCCAACGATGACAACATCTGCGTGTTCCATGACAGCCTCCTTCTCTCATTACCAACCGTCATTCGAACCGCAGATATTTCAGGTGTTCAGGCGCATAATAGATATGACTCTTATCTGGATTGCTCATGAATTGGAGATCACGTGGAGCTTCGCCAGCTCACCTACTTCGTCGCGGTGTGCGAGGAGTTGAGTTTCAGCAGGGCCGCGGCCCGCTGTTACATTTCCCAATCGGCGATCAGCCATCAGATCGCCCGGTTGGAACGTGACCTCGGCGTTGCCTTGTTCGAGCGCTCGACCAGGGCTGTTGTACCGACCGACGCGACCATGCGGCTACTTCCCCTGGCTAAGCAGATGCTCAGTCTGGAGTCGGCCATCCGGGCCACCGTGCGCACCTCGGGCCACCGCATCCGGCTGGCCGCCAATATGTCCTTCGCGACCCGATCCCTGTCCGCGATCGCCGGAGCGCGCGCCGCGCATCCGGATGCCGAGATCGAATTCGTCATCAAACCGTTCCGGCAGCGGATCACCGCGGTGGCCGACGGCGACTGCGATCTCGCACTCATTCGTGGCAGCGTCGACGAGCCCGGTCTCGCGGTCGAGAAGCTGTGGATCGAGGACCTCGTCATCGCCACCTCCGCCGCCCATCCGCTGGCCCCGCGCGACCAGGTGACGCTGGCGGATCTGAGCCAGTATCCGCTGCTGCTCCCGCCCGAACAGGAACAGGTCCTGCTGCACAATGTGATTCGGGCCGCCTTCGCCGACCTAGCCGCGGGCCCCACCTTCGGTCCGCCGATCCCGCCGGACCACACCGCGACCATGGAGCTGATCAATCGCCCGGACGCCTGGACCGTGCTCTACGCCGACAGCCCGACCGAGGGCCTGGTCGTACTGCACTTGGCCGAGCACCGACTACGGATTCCGGTCTCGGCGGTCCTGCGCAGCGATGCGCGCCGCTCGCCCATCCTCACCACGCTGCTGTCCGGGTTGCACCGCCGCTGAGACCTGCGGCCGCCTGCGGAATCCGGCTGCCGGTCAGGCATTTTCGCGAGTGAAACTGCGCGCGCCGATCACCATCGCCACCGCCGCGACGGCCAGCGTGAGCCCGGTCCCGAGGTACACCTCGGACGCGCCGAAGTCACCGCGGAACAGCGCCCTGGCCGCATCGACGGTGTGCGAGAACGGATTCACCTTGCCGATCGTGCGCAACCAGCTGGGCCCGACACTCAACGGCAGCAGAATGCCGGACAGCAGCATCAGCGGCACCGCGAGACTATTGAGCACCGAGGCGAGCACGTCCTCGGATTTGGCCCACAGCCCCAGCGCATAGGATGCCGCGGCCAAACCTGCTGCCATTACCGCGATCAACAGGACCGACAGCACCACGCCGAGCGGATCCGGCCGAACTCCGAAGGCCGCCATGGCAACTCCGACCAGCACCAGTGCCTGGACGACCAGGACGACCATATCTTTGAACACGCGTCCGGTCAGCAGTGCGCCTCGACTCGCTGGCGTGACCCGCTGCCGTTCGATCACCCCTGCGCGCAGTTCCGCCACGATGCTGAATCCGACATAGATCGCGCCGAACAGCCCGGTCTGAATGACCAGCGCGGGCGTGAGCAGCTTCCACGGATCGGCATCCGCACCCAGCGCCGGCGCGATGCCCTTGACCAGCGGCCCGAACAGCACCAGATACAGCACCGGTTGGGACAGACCGATCAAGACCCACACCGGATTTCGCAGATTGGCCCGCAGTTGGGACCAGAAGATCAGCCCGGTCTCGCGCATGAACCTCATGAGTGACTCGCCTCCCGCAGCGATCGCCCCGTAATGGTGAGAAAGACATCGTCGAGGCTGGGACGTTTGACAGTGAGCGCACCGGGCACGAGTCCACGCTCGTCCATGGCACGCAACAGCGGTACAACCGCGGCGTCGCCGCGATCAACGGTGAGATGCAGCAGCGTCGTGCCGATCCGGTCCGCGCCCGCGTCCTCCGAGCGCACCAGTGAGCGCACCTCGAGCACCGACTGGGCGGCCTGTAGTGCGAGATCGGCTTGGCCGTCATCGATTTCGAAGCTCACCACGTCGCCGGAGATACGGCGTTTGAGTTCGTCGGGCGAGCCCTCGGCGACGATGCCGCCGTGGTCCATGATGAGCAGGCGATCACACAGTGCGTCGGCCTCATCCAGATAGTGCGTGGTGAGCACGACCGTGGTGCCCCGCTCGCGCAGCCGCCGGATGTGCTCCCACAGATTCGCGCGGCTCTGCGGATCCAGTCCGCTGGTCGGCTCGTCGAGGTAGATCAGGGTCGGGCCGTGCACCAGGCCGAGTGCGATATCGACGCGGCGGCGCTGACCGCCGGAGAGCTGGTTGCATTTGCGCCTGCCGAGTCCGTCCAAGTCGAGCGCGACGAGCAGTTCTTCGGCATTGTGCACCGCCTGCGCCTTGCTCAGCCCGAAAAGCCTTGCCTGTAGCACTAATTCGTCGATGACCAGGGCGTCGTCATTGGTCATTCCGCCCTGGGCGACATAGCCGATGCGCGAACGCACGGTCCGCTGTTCGGCCCGTAGATCAGCGTCGGAGATGACCGCCTCACCCTCGGTCGGGGCGATCAGGGTGCTGAGCATTCGCAGCGTGGTGGTCTTACCCGCGCCGTTGGGACCGAGCAGGCCCAGGATCTCGCCCGCGTACACATCGAAGTCGACGCCCGTAACCGCTTGGACGGGGCCGCTTTTGGTTGCAAACGTCCGCGCCAGCCCGCGCACCCGGATCACCGAGGTGCGGGTGCGATCGCGAACGGAGTCGATCGTTTCCACCTGAACAACGGTAGGGAACGACCGGCAAATAGTCAAGCTTTACTATTCAGTCTTGATCAGTCGATGATCGCGCTCCGGCCGTCCAGCCGCGTCGGGAACCGATCCCATACCGCCAATTCGCCACTTTCGATGCGCTGCAACGTTTGCTGCGACCAGCGCAGATCGGCCCGGATATGTTCGGAGGCCAACCGGATCGCGTCGGCGACATGATGCGGTTCGGTCTCCGCCGGATCGCCGCTGCCGGCCATCACGCGACGCTCCTCGCGATCGAGCTGCTCGAGTTCGGCCTCGAATTTCTTGACCCGACTGCGCAATGCGGCGATGACCTCGTCCCTGGGCGCCTGCGGTAGCAGCGCGACCGCCGCGGCATACGGATGCTTCGGCTGCTCGGTATCCCACAATGCGTCGCGCAGCAGCTGCGCGAAGACCTTCTCGCCCTCGGCGGTGAGCCGATAGGTCGTGCGCTCCGGTCGCGCACCGTCCTGTCCGACGCCCTCCACCGCGATGAGCCCGTCACGCTGCAAGGTGTTCAACGCGCCGTACACCGAGCCCGGCTTCACATTCGCCCAGTTGTCCGCCCGCCACGACAGCAACTCCCGCCGAACGTCATAACCGTGCACCGGCGCCAGCAGTCGCACCACGGCGAGCACCAGCATCCGAGTCGTTGGAACAGCCATATTCGCAGGCTATCCCACCCGAAGGGTGTGGTCGTCAGGCCTCGGTCCATTGGATTCATCGGTGCGGCAATCGGTCTTGCCCTTTATGCCGACGGCGGGTCGCGGGAATCCCGGGAGAGGGTCGAGCGCCGCGAGCGAGTTGCGGACAAGGCGGCGGGACCCCAGCGTCGAAGCAACGGTCGCCGCACAGTGGAAACCTACGACCGGGCCGCGAGCGGGAGCAGGGGATGCGGCACGGCTCGCGAACGGGTTGGTCCGAGATCGCGGATAGTCGCTGTGGGATTGCTGGCCGGGGCATAGTCGGGTCGGGTACGTTGGCCCAAGGCGAGTACGTGATCGGCGATGCCCCGACGAAGGCGGATGCATCGCGTGATCGAACTCGGCGGGCGATCGGCGGCACCTTCCCAGAGGGAGCGGCGCGATGGATCTCAATACGATCACCGATATCGTTCGGCGACCTTCCGACCGACCGGGCGCGGCTTGGCGCGATGGCGACGCATGGCTGGCCGGGGGAACGTGGTTGTTCTCGACCGAGCAGCCGGAGCTGCGCCGTCTGATCGATATCACCGCACTCGGCTGGGACAGTCTGGTGCCGAGCGCCGCGGGCCTGGAGATCGGCGCGACGTGCACCATTCGCGAGCTGGATGCCTTTGCGCCGCCTGGTGACTGGACCGCGGGGACGCTGTTCAGCACGTGCTGTGCGGCGTTCCTGTCCTCGTTCAAGGTCTGGAACGCGGCGACGGTCGGCGGCAATATCTGCATGTCGTTGCCAGCGGGCCCGATGATCACGCTGACGGTCGCGTTGGAAGCCACCTACACCGTATGGGCCGCCGACGGATCCGAACGCACCGTCGACGCCGCCGACTTCGTCATCGGCGACCACCGCAATATCCTCGCCCCGGGCGAGATCCTGCGCCGCATCGATATTCCGGTCGCCGCACTTCGCAAACGGTGCACGCACCGGCGCTTCACTCTGACGCGGCTGGGCCGCTCGACGCTGTTCCTGATCGCTACCCAGTCGCCGGGAACCGCGGACCTGCTGCTCACCATCACCGCGGGCACCACCCGCCCGGTCCGCTTGGCATTCGACAGCATGCCCGACGCCGAGGCGCTGCGCGAGAGCATCGACGCCATCCCCGAAGACCTGTGGTTCAGCGACCCGAACGGCACGCCGGACCATCGTCATCACCTGGCCGGGTACTTCGCCGAGGAGATCCGCGTCGAGCTGACCGAGGGTGGTCGGCCGTGACCTACACCGTGAACGGAAGCAGCTTCGAAGCCGAGCCGAATCCGGGTCGATGCCTGCGCACATTCCTGCGCTCGCTCGGCTTCCACGGTGTCAAGAAGGGTTGTGACGCAGGCGATTGCGGTGCTTGCACGGTATGGCTGGACGGCGATCCCGTGCACAGCTGCATCACGCCCGCATTCCGTGCCGAGGGGCATGCGGTCACCACCATCGAGGGTCTCGGTTCGCCCGAGGATATGCACCCGATGCAGCGGCAGTTCCGTGACGCTCCCGGCTTCCAATGCGGCTTCTGCACCGCGGGCATGATCATGACCACGGTGGCGCTCACCGACGCCCAGCGGCAAGACCTGTCGCGCGCGTTGAAGGGCAATCTCTGCCGCTGCACCGGCTACCGGGCGATCGAAGACGCGGTGCGCGGTGTCGCCGGGATCGAGGACGCCCGGCCGGGACGAGTCGTCGGCACGAGCGTCGGTACTCCGTCGGGCGCCCAGGTGGTGACCGGTCGCGCCGAATTCACCATGGACACCGCGATCGATGGCATGTTGCACCTGAAGGTGCTGCACTCACCGCACGCCCATGCCCGCATCGTGTCGATCGATAAGTCCGCGGCGCTCGCGGTTCCCGGTGTGCATCGCGTCTACACCTGGGAAGACGTGCCGCGCAAGCGCTTCACGACCGCGATCCATACCGATCACCTCGTCGATCCGAGCGACACCTACATCCTCGACGACGTGGTGCGCTTCGTCGGACAACGCGTGGTCGCGGTGCTGGCCGACACCGTCGGGGCCGCGGAGGAGGGCTGCCGGAAGGTGGTCGTCGAGTACGAGGTGCTGCCCGCGGTCTTCGATCCGGAGGCGGCGATGGCCGACGGCGCTCCCCAATTGCACGGTGGGCACGACTCATTCGTGCGCGATCCCGAGCACAACATCCTGCTCGAGATCCACGGCCACGTCGGTAATGTCGAGGCGGGGTTCGCCGAGGCCGATGTGATCCACGAGGGCACGTATTTCTCGCCGCGGGTACAGCATGCGCACCTGGAGACGCACGGATCGATCGCGTGGCTCGAGGACGGTCGGCTGCACGTACGCACCAGTTCGCAGTCGCCCTCGATCGCCAAGAACAAGCTCGGCTATCTCTTCGATCTGCGTCCCGATCAGGTGCGCGTCTTCTGCAAGCGGGTCGGCGGCGCGTTCGGCGGTAAGCAGGAGGTCATCACCGAGGATTTGGTCGCCCTCGCCACCTTGGATACCGGACGGCCGGTCTGTTTGGAGTTCACGCGTGAAGAGGAGTTCACCACGGCCTCACCGCGGCATCCCATGTCGCTGACGGTCAAGCTCGGCGCACGGGCCGACGGCACGCTGACCGCGATCCAGGTCCGCAATGTGTCGAATACCGGCGCATACGGCAACCACGGCGGCGAGACGCTGTTCGCCGGTGGGACGGCCGTCGCGATCTACCGCTGCCCCAACAAGAAGTTCGACGCGTATTCGGTCTATACGAACAGCGTGCCCAGCGGCGCACTGCGCGGCTACGGCATGACCCAGCCCGCATTCGCGATGGAGTCGGCCATGCACGAGCTGGCGGTCGCGCTCGATATGGATCCGCTCGCGCTGCGGCGGCGCAATATCGTGCGTCCGGGTGATGCTCTCGTCGCATTCGACGACGGCCCGGACGACGTCTCATTCGGCGAGGACGGCCTGGTCAAATGCATCGCTCTCGTCGATGACGCGCTGCGGCGCAATATCGCCGAGCCACCACCCGGCGACGAGTGGCTCATCGGCACCGGCGCCGCCAGCTCGCTGCACGAAACCGCGCCCCCGACCGATCACCTCTCCGAGGCCTGGCTGACCCTCGGTGACGACGGCATCTACGAACTCGCCGTCGGCACCGTCGAATTCGGCGAGGGCACCCCGACCGCCCACGTGCAGATCGCCGCCGACCGGCTCGGCACCACACCGGCCCGGGTGCGTCTGGTGCAATCCGATACCGACCGAACGGGTTTCGACACCGGCGCCTTCGCCAGCGCTGGTCTTTTCGTCGCCGGGAACGCGGTGCTGCGGGCAGCTGAGGCTCTGCGCGATCGCATTCTGTTCTTGGCGGCCGAACATGCTCGGGTCGATATCGCCTCGTGTGCCATGGACGACACCGGTGTCATCTGCGGTGACCGCCGGATATCGCTGTCGGAACTGATCGAGGTGGCGCACCGGCGCGGTATCCGATTGACCGAGGCGCGCAAGGCTTTCGGGTCGCCGCGCAGCGTCGTGTTCAATACCCATGGCTTCCGGATCGCCGTGCACCGGATGACGGGTGAGATCCGCATCCTCTACAGCGTGCACGCCGCCGATGCCGGGGTCCTCATCAACCCGGCGCAGGTGCGGGGCCAGATCGAGGGTGGCGTCGCGCAGGGCATCGGCTTCGCGCTGACCGAGAACTTCCACGTCGACGCGAACGGTGCGGTGATCAACCCGAACCTGCGCAACTACCGCATCCCGACCTACGCCGATATTCCCCGCACCGAAGTATTTACCGTCGCCTCGGCCGATTCCGTAGGGGCGATGCACTCCAAAGGGATTGCGGAGTGCTGCGTCAACCCGGTGGCCCCCGCGCTGGCGAATGCGCTGGAGAACGCGACGGGCATCCGATTCCGCGCGCTGCCGCTCACACCCGAGCGCATCTATCGGCGTCTCACCCCGGTTCCGGCGCGACCCGAGCCATGAGGAGGCTGCGATGGGAGCCGGGAAAGTTACCGACAGTGCCGCGACGGTCATCATCGGCCAGCAGGTGCGCCCAGGTTTCGAGAAGGCCTTCAAGTCCTGGCAGGAGGACATGAACGCCGCGGCAGCGGGCTATCCGGGATTCGTCGGCGCCGAGATCGCCGCCCCCACCGAGGTGCAGCCCGAATGGATCGTGGTCTACCGATTCGACTCCGTCGGTCATCTACAGGACTGGATAAACAGCGCTACCCGTCAGGAATTCCTGGACAGCGGGCAGCAATACTTCGACGGCCCCGCCACCCAGCAGGTCATCAGCGGTGGCACGCCACCAGTGGATCCGCTCGTGACGGTCGTCGTCACCCATCGGGTGGCTCCCGAGAGCGTCGCGGATTTCCTTGCGTGGCAAGCGGATCTGAGCCGGGAGGAGGCGAAATTCGACGGCTTCCGCGGCACCGAGCTCTTCCGCCCCATCGAGGGTGTGCAGGACGAGTGGACGGCGCTCTATCGTTTCGACACCGCCGCGAATCTGGCCACCTGGCTCACCTCGAAGCGGCGTCAGGAGCTCTTGGCCGCGGGCGAGAAGTTCAGCGACTTCGAGTTGCGCACCATCGACAACTCGTTCGGCAGTTGGTTCGCCTTCGACGAGAACGGCAACGAGACGCCGTCGGATACCAAGACCGCGATCGCGGTATGGGTGGGCCTCTACCCGACCGTCGTGCTGCTCACCCTCGCCCTTTCCCCGTTGAAGATGCCGCTGTGGCTGGGGTTGCTGATCGGCAACCTGTTGTCCAGTTTCGCGATGAGCTACGTCACGATGCCGTACTACGTGAACCGGTTGCTGCGGCGGTGGCTGCGCCCGCCCCGGGATGCACCAGCGTCGAAGACGAACCTCCAGGGCATTGCCATTGTCATCGCCGTCATGCTGACGTGGGTCGTCATCTTCTACGTGGTGACGACCGAGCTCTGGTCATTGCCCTAACGGCCACCAAGCGGTGCGGGCCGCGTCGGTGCGGCAATTGTGCTCAACAGCGTCGGTGTCAGGGTTGTGGCGCGCGGGTCGGCCCGGTCAAGCCCGAACTTTCGGATCTCGGACGGTCCGCTGACGAGCAGATCCGCGCCGGAGGTCGTACTAGTGGTCCCGACCCGTACCCCGCTGCCCGCCGGTGCGCCGGTGAACGGCACGAACGACGCGATCTCTCGGAACATGACCGCGCCCGCATGATGGTTCGGGCTCTCGGTATACAACGCGGGCTGTCCGTCGAGCCGCGACCCGCTCGACCACACCCGCACCGTGCCGTCGCCGCCGAGCATGCCGGTGACGATGCTCTTCGCACCACCCTCGGCACCGGCCACCCATCCGGTCGAGAGTGCGAGTCCATCCCGGTAGTTCTCGTCGAAGGCCAGGAACTCCGAGGTCATTGTCGGCTGGTCGGAATGACCGGCGTGGGTGTCGCCTTTCGCCGTTGCCGTGTACAGGTCGTAGCGGAAGGTCTTCACGCGCGGCGCTTCGCCGGGCCCCGGAGCCGTCACAATGCTGGCGCGACCCGAGGCCGCATCGACCATCCCGGTGGCAACCGTGACCCCGCTCGTCGATCCGGGATACGGCGTGAAGCTCGAATACTGTTCGGGCGCCTTGCCGCGCTCACCTGGCAGCGTCGAGGAGAACACCTTGACCTGCGATTCGATGCCGGGTCCCGAGCCGACGACGATGTTGTCGGCCAATGCGTTGCCATCGATATCGGCCGCCGCGACATCGACGCCACCGCGGAAGTCCGGCCCGAACGGCGCGAACCGAGTCAGCTCGGCGCTGAAGGGCGCAGCGCCCGCACCGTTGTAGGCCACGACCTCCGAGCTCACGCCCGCACCCGTACCGGCCACCAGGTCGAGCACCCCGTCACCGTTCACATCGGCCATCGCGACCGTCGGTGTGCCCTCGAACGAAGTGAACGGCGTGACCGTCGCGACCAGCCGGTCGCCGTTCCCGTCGTATACCTGCACGGTCGCGGCCGCACCGGGCGAACCCGGTATCGCCACCGCATAGGTCGATACCGCGGGGATTACATTGACGAGCGCCATCAGGCCGTTGTCCTCGTGATTGAGGCGATGGCAATGGATTACGAAGGTCCCGGTGTAATCGGGAAACCTCATGCGCAGCGTCACCGAGGCGGGCACGAGCGGGTTCTCGTTCTCGTCGGTGACCGGGGCAGGCACATTGACGTTGTCCTCACCCCACATCTGCGCGCCGGTCCTGGTATTCGCCACCGGATCGACGATTTCCAGCACCTGCATATCGTTGACGTGGATGTGCATCGGGTGCTCGTCATTGTTCAGGTTGGTGATCAGCCAGTCCTCGACCGAGTCGAGTCGTGGCTGGAGCAGCGGGATATTCGGGAAGGTGTTGTCGTCGAACTCGTAGGTGAACGCCTTGGGATCGCTGCTGCTGGCCTTGTCGTTGCCGAAGCCGCCCGTGACGGTAAGAGTGCGCCGCACGTCGGGTTGCATCACCGACATGTCCACGAAAGAGGTGTACGCATCGAGCTGCTGGCCCGGCACGAAAGGCGTCGTCTTTCCCGTGCCGTCGTCGGGCCGCACCTGGACGAGCTTCTGGGTGGGGAAGACGAAGAAGCCGTCCTCGTAGCTGATGAACGAGGGGTCGATACTGAGCGTGCCCAGTACGGCGGGCGGGTTGTCGGTGCCGTTATTCGTATAGAGCACACCGGGATTCGTGACCGGACGGGCTCCGGGCACGGGCGGCATCTCGAGTACCAGATCACCGGTCTTCGGCATGGTCACCGCGATCGCATATCGCGAGCCAGGCGGGATTACTAGACGGGTGCCGTCGCCGTCGACCGGTGGATGGACCTCGGAGAAGGGGACACCGTCCTGGCCGACGATCGCGAACGGCGGATGGTTGCCCGTCGCTGTCTCGGTCAGCGTGACCGGCATGTAGGTGAAGTCGCTGATATTCGCCAGGACCCAGATCTCGGTCTGCCCCGGCTTCACCTTCAGCGCGGGCTGGAACTGTCCGTTGATCGTGAACTGAACGTCGCGCTGGTTGTCGGGCAGCGTCGGGTCCGCCGGGACCGCAATGGGCGGTTGGGTCGTCGGATCGCTGGTGAAACTCTGCAGGTTGCTCGGCACGAATTGGGTCTGCCCCCGATGGTTGGCGGGCGAGAGCGGGCCACTGTGCCAGTTGGTGACGTACCGGGAACCATCGGTCGTCTCCGCGAAGTTCACCGGGGCCAGGCTCGGCCGGTAGCTGCCGTCGGCGAGCTGCGATCCCTGCGGCGGCCGCAGTGTGCTCACATATTGCGGCCAGTTCGGGTCGTTCAACTGGTGGCCGCGGCCCTTGCGGTCGAAGACGAAGTTGTACTGCAGTGCCATATCGCGGATCGGGATGTCGTGCTGCGTCACCAGCGGCAGGTTGCCGTCGGGTCGCCCGATTTCCAGTAGGCCCGCCAATCCCTTGTAGGTCTGCTGTGCCGTGACGGTGTGGCGATGGCTGTGGTACCAGTACATGCCATTCGGCATGCTCTTCGGCACCGCGTAGTCGTAGACATTGCCTTTGCCGGCGGGGATGTCGAGCAGCACGTTGTCGGCATTGCCGTCGGGGCTCACGTGTAGTCCATGCGTGTGCAGGTTGAGCGGAGCCGTGGTCAGGGCAGGAGGGTAGATCGGCACATCGCCGCCGACGGGGGTGAATGCCGGGTTGTAAAAGTCTCTGATCGTCAGACCCTGGAGATCGTTGTCGAAGTGCACGATCAAGCGCTCGCCCGGATCGACCCGCAGTGTCGGCGCCGGATACCTGTTGTCCCCCTTGGTCGAGCCGTCCGAGGCGGTTCCCCTGATGAGCTCGTAACCGAAGACCAGGAAGTTCGAAACCGGATCGGAAACCGTGTCGAGGGCGACCGTGCCCTGATGCGCCGACAGTCGCACTTCGAGAACGCCGTCTTTGCTCGTCAGCCTGACCGGCTCCTGGTACGCGACCGGGGCGGTACTGCCACGGCCCGACGTCGTGGATCTATCGGACGTGCACGCCGCGATCAACAGTGCGATCGACGCGGCAACAGCCACGACCGTGACAACCGGCTTCCTTCGACGAGTGACCATGGGTTCCCGCTTCCATGACAGCGGCTCGGTTCCAAAGCATCGTTCGGCGCCCCGAAGACTACTCGCTCGGATTTGCCATGTGTCTGCTGTCAGACCGGGTCGAGGCCGGTGAGCTGGGCAGCGGTCAGCGCGATGTACAGCTCGGCGGCTTCCTTCGGATCTGAGCAGGGGGTCTCGATGCGGCGTAGCCGGCGGTGAATGGTGTTGCGGTGGAAGTGCATGCGTTGGGCGACTTCGGTATTGGTCTCGAGGGTGCCGCAGCTGTTCGGCGATGGCTTGCACGCGGGCGAGAGTGATGCCCGTTCGCTGTTCCACGGCCGCGACTACCGCCGACGTCCAGTCCCCATCCCACCGTCGACCACTAGGACGTCGGCAGAGTACTCGGTGACAGAAGTCGTGAACATGTGACAGCTGCAAGGCCCGGCTTGGGGCCGCCGGCGTATACAGAGTGAGGTCGTCGCGATGTCGTGCGAAGGCCGTGGGGGAATACCTGATCGGGCCGGTTGGTTGCCGGAACCGTGTGCAGAATCGTAGAGATTTCGTAGCCAGCCGGTGGATACCCCAGGATTACGCAGGTCAACGATGGGATAGGCTTTATCGGTCATGAAGTCGGCTTTTGCGGGTTCGGTCCATGGGGCGCCCCAGACGGTCTACCTCGATCATGCGGCGACCACTCCGATGGTGCCTGCCGCGATCGAGGCGATGACGGCCGCGCTCGCAATGACGGGAAATGCCTCGTCGCTGCATGGTTCCGGACGTGCGGCCCGGCGGATGCTGGAGGAGGCGCGCGAGTCGATCGCCGCCGATCTGGGCGCCAGGCCATCGGAGGTGATCTTCACCTCGGGTGGGACCGAGAGCGACAATCTGGCGATCAAGGGCATCTACTGGGCCCGTCGTGGCGCCGAACCGGGCCGCACCAGGATTATCGCGGGCTCGACCGAGCATCACGCCGTCATCGATGCCGTCGAGTGGCTGGAGCAGCACGAGGGCGCGCAGGTGACCTGGTTGCCGGTCGACTCCGACGGCGTGGTGTCGCCGCGGGTGCTGCGGGCGGCGCTGGCCGAACATGTCGACGAGGTCGCACTGGTGAGCATCATGTGGGCCAACAACGAGGTCGGCACCATTGCGCCGATCGTCGAATTGGCCGCGGTGGCACAGGAATTCGGCGTGCCCATGCACAGTGATGCGATCCAGGCCGCCGCGCAGCTGCCGATCGATTTCGCGGCGAGTGGGCTTTCGGCGGCGAGTTTCGCCGGGCACAAGGTCGGCGGTCCGCATGGTGTCGGCGTGCTGCTGCTGGGCAGGCAGGTGCCGTGTGTGCCGCTGATGCACGGCGGCGGGCACGAGCGCGATCTGCGCTCCGGTACTTCGGATACCGCCGCGGCCGTCGGCCTGGCCGCCGCACTGAACTACACGGTGACCGAGTTGCCAACGCGCACAAAGGAATTGACTGCGCTGCGGGACGAATTGATCGAAGGCATCCGCGATACCGTTCCGGATGCGGTGCTGAGCGGCCCCGCCGATGCGCGACGCCTGCCGGGCAATGTGCACTTCACTTTCCCTGGCTGCGAAGGGGATTCGCTGCTGATGCTGCTGGACGCGGCCGGGATCGAATGCTCTACCGGGTCGGCCTGCAATGCGGGTGTGGCCACCCCGAGTCATGTGCTGATCGCCATGGGCGTGCAACCGTGGCAGGCGCGCGGTTCACTGCGATTTTCGTTGGGGCACACCTCGACCCGTGCCGATGTGGACGCGGTGCTGAATGTCTTGCCCCAGGTTGTGGAAAGGGCCAGGGCCGCGGGTCTGGCCGGTGCGAAGGGAGGTGTCTGATGCGGGTACTCGCCGCGATGAGTGGTGGTGTGGATTCGGCCGTGGCGGCGGCACGTGCCGTCGACGCTGGTCATGAGGTTGTCGGTGTACATCTGGCGCTGTCCGCGACACCGGGCACCTTGCGCACCGGTTCGCGCGGTTGCTGCTCGAAGGAGGATGCGGGCGACGCCCGGCGAGCGGCCGACGTGCTCGGAATTCCCTTCTACGTCTGGGATTTCGCGGACCGCTTCAAGGAAGACGTGATCGACGATTTCGTCGCCGCCTACGCCGCGGGTGAAACGCCGAACCCCTGCCTGCGCTGCAACGAGAAGATCAAGTTCTCCGCCCTCGCCGATCGCGCGGTGGCCCTCGGCTTCGATGCCGTGGTCACCGGCCATTACGCGCGGCTCGAGGACGGTGTGCTGCGCCGTGCCGTCGATGCCGACAAGGACCAGTCCTATGTGCTCGCGGTGCTGACCGCGCAGCAGCTGTCGCGGGCGATGTTCCCGGTGGGCGATACTCCGAAGCCGCAGATTCGCGCCGAAGCCGCCGACCGTGGGCTCGCGGTGGCGAATAAGCCCGACAGCCATGACATCTGCTTCATTCCTTCCGGTGACACCCGGGCCTTCCTCGGCGCGAAGATCGGCATCCGGCCGGGCGCGGTGGTCGATTCCGATGGGCAGGTGCTCGCGAATCATGAAGGCGTGCACGGGTTCACGATCGGTCAGCGCAAGGGTCTCGGATTGCCGGGTCCGGCCGCCGATGGTAAGCCACGCTATGTCACCGAGATCGATCCCGACTCCGGCACGGTGCGCGTCGGCTCGGCCGAGGATCTGCAGGTGTGGACCGTCCAAGCCGAGCGCGCCATCTGGACTTCCGGCGCGGCGCCCGAAGGTCCGATCGAGTGCGTGGCGCAGGTGCGCGCGCACGGTGGTACCGCACCGGCCGTGGCCGAGGCGGTCGGTGACGGGTTGGTCGTGCGACTGCGTGAGCCGCTGACCGGTGTGGCCCGCGGCCAGGCCGTTGTGCTGTATCGCCCGGACGCTTTGGGAGATCAGGTGATCGGCAGCGGCACCATCACCGGCACCGCGCGCGATGCCTCGGATTCTGTGAGTAGCGCGGGCGCGAGCACCCGGCAGTGAGTGCCGCCGACATCGGGCGGCGCGGCAAGCGAGATCGCTTCGTCCCGGGCGCAGACCGGGATCCACCACACGATGGGGTGCATACCCCGCATAGGGGCAAGCAGTGAGCCAGCGTCAGCGAGTGAGCCATCGACAGGGCGCGCGATCGCGCACGATGGAGCCGAGTGTCGGCGAGGCGCGGTCGTGAGTGAGCGCCGGCGAGTGAGCCAACAACACAATGCGCGATCGCGCACAATGGAGCCGAGTGTCGGCGAGGCGCAGTCGTGAGTGAAATCGCCGAGGAATCAGGCGAAATCCCGGCGAAGGGGCCCGAGCGGATTCCGGGTGGGATCGCGACCGCCGTCGGTTCCTGGCCGGGCACGGATCCGCGGGAGGCCGCGGCCACCATCATCGGTGAGTTGCCGGATCTGCCGCATCTGGTCGAATTGCCCGGGCGCGGTGTGGGTTCGGACATGATCGGCCGGGTATCGGCACTCCTGGTCGATATGCGATTCGATACCACTACCCGGGGTTATCGGTTGGCGCCTCGGCCCGGTGCGGTCTCGCGGCGTGCCCGCGATCTGCTGAGGTCGGATCTGGACGCGCTCGAAGAGGCCTGGGTGAGTGCGGGTTCGGCGGGCACGGTCAAACTGCAGGCCACCGGCCCGCTGAGTCTTGCGGCCCGACTCGAACTTCCGGTCGGACACCGAGTGCTCACCGATTCCGGTGCGGTGCGCGATATTTCGGAATCCCTTGCCGAAGGTCTCGCCCAACACGTGGACGAGGTGCGCAAACGCCTCGGCGCGGAAGTCATCCTGCAACTGGATGAACCGTCACTGACCGATGTGCTCGCCGGGTCTCTGCGCGGCGTCAGTGTGCTCGACACCGTGCGCGCGGTTCCCGAACCGGAGGCACTCGCGGTGCTGGACGCGGTGATTGCCGCCCAGTCCGTCCCCGTCCTGGTCCACAGCTGCGCCGACACGCCCGCCCTGTCCTTCCTCCGCCAGAGTGCGGCCAGTGCCATCGGCTTCGACATGGCCACCATCACCACCGGCGCACTCGACGATATCGGCGAAACCCTGGACGCGGGAAAGCAATTGGCCCTCGGCCTGGTTCCGACGACACCGCCCGCCGAACCGACCTGGCGCGATATCGCCGAACCCGGTGTCCGTCTCATCGACCGCCTCGGCCTGCGTCGCACTGTGCTGGCCACCCAGATCCTGGTCGCTCCCGCCTGCGGTCTGGCCGGTGCCCCACTCGAATGGGCCCGCCAAGCCCTCCGTCTGTCCACCGAAGTGGCACGCGCTTACGCCGAAGACCCGGAATCGCTCGACTTCTCTTGACGCTCGGACGGTGTGGCCGCCGTTCGCGTGTTTCGATCGTCATCGGTACGGACGCCGCGAAGACCATGCGTGCGGATCCGGCGGCGGTGTCCCCGGTTGTCGATCGGCTCGGTCGATCGCCGACATGACCGGTGCCGCTGCGGACCGCGATCCGACCACCGCGTCGCGCGAGTGCGAAACGGCGATGACCGACTCCGGATTCGCGGCAGTGCGGGCGGGCGATGGGCTAGTGCTCTCGGACCGGATCCGTTGCCCGGATTGTCCGCCGCGACGTGCGGGAATGTGGCGGTGACTTGTCGGTGGGCTCGACTAATGTGCGATGGGTGAGTGACAGCGACATCGCGGCGGACCCGGCTACGGCGGAGCAGCGGGTGGAGTGGCAGCGGCTTGCGGACGAGGTTCGGGAGCACCAGTTCCGGTATTACGTGCGGGATGCGCCCGTCATCTCCGACGGTGAGTTCGACAAGCTGCTGCGGCAATTGCAGACGCTCGAGGACGCACATCCGGATCTGCGCACGCCCGATTCACCGACGCAGCTGGTCGGCGGCGGATTCGCGACGGATTTCACCGCCGTGGACCACCTCGAGCGAATGCTGTCACTGGACAATGTCTTCGACTTCGACGAGCTGCGCACCTGGGCGAGCCGGGTCGAGGCCGAGACCGGGTCGAATCTGCACTATCTGTGCGAGGTGAAGATCGACGGTGTCGCGCTGAACCTGGTCTACGAGAAGGGGAGGCTGGTGCGCGGCGCGACCCGCGGCGACGGACGCACCGGTGAGGACGTCACGCTCAACGCGCGCACCATCGACGACATTCCGACCGAGCTGACCGCGACCACGGAGTTCCCGGTCCCGGAGCTGCTCGAGGTGCGCGGTGAGGTCTATTTCCGGCTGGAGGATTTCGAGACCCTCAACGCGGCGATCGTGGCCGAGGGCAAACCGCCGTATGCGAATCCGCGCAATACCGCGGCGGGTTCGCTGCGCCAGAAGGATCCGGCGGTCACGGCGCGGCGTCGACTGCGGATGATCTGCCACGGCTTCGGACGCATCGAGGGCTATACCCCGACCTCACAGCACGAGGCATACCGCGCGCTTGCCGCATGGGGTCTGCCGGTCTCCGAGCACACTGTGCTGGTGCAGGGCATCGATGCGGTGATCGAGCGCGTCAACTATTGGGGCGAGCACCGTCACGATATCGAGCACGAAATCGACGGCCAGGTGATCAAGGTCGACGAGATGTCGCTGCAGCGCAGGCTCGGCTCGACCTCGCGTGCCCCGCGCTGGGCGATCGCCTACAAGTACCCGCCCGAAGAGGCCACGACCAAGCTGCTGAATATCGAGGTGAATGTCGGGCGCACCGGCCGGGTCACCCCGTTCGCGGTAATGGAGCCGGTCTCCATCGCTGGCTCCACGGTCGCCATGGCCACCCTGCACAATGCCTCCGAGGTGAAACGCAAGGGCGTGCTGATCGGCGATACCGTCACCATTCGCAAAGCCGGTGACGTGATTCCCGAGGTGCTCGGCCCGGTGGTCGACGCACGCACCGGAGACGAGCGTGAATTCGTGATGCCGACGCACTGTCCGGAGTGCGGCACCGAGCTGGCGCCGCAGAAGGAAGGCGACGCCGATATCCGCTGTCCCAACCAGCAGTTCTGTCCGGCGCAGCTGCGCGAGCGGGTATTCCATATGGCAGGTCGCGGTGCGTTCGATATCGAATCGCTCGGCTACGAGGCCGCCAATGATCTGCTGAAGTCGGGCGTGATCACCGACGAGGGCGATCTGTTCGACCTCGATGAGGCGCGGCTGCTCACCACCGCGCTGTTCGCCAATAAGAACGGCGGCCTGTCCGCGAACGGCAAGCGGCTGCTGGACAACTTGCAGACCGCCAAGGATCGCCCGCTGTGGCGGGTGCTGGTCGGGTTGTCCATCCGGCACGTCGGGCCCACTGCGGCGCGGGTGCTGGCCAGGGAATTCGGCAGTATCGACCGGATCCGGGATGCCGCGGTAGAGGAACTGGCCGCCGCCGATGGTGTCGGTCCGACCATTGCCGCCGCGGTCGCGGAATGGTTCACCGTCGATTGGCATCGCGCGATCGTCGACAAGTGGCGTGCCGCGGGCGTGCGGATGGCCGATGAACGCGACGAATCCATCGAGCGCACGCTCGAGGGTCTATCGATCGTGGTGACCGGTTCGCTGGAAGGGTTCTCCCGCGACGGCGCCAAGGAGGCGATCCTGGTGCGTGGTGGTAAGGCCGCGGGTTCGGTCTCGAAGAAGACCGCATTCGTGGTGATCGGTGATTCGCCGGGGTCCAAGGCCGCCAAGGCGGAGGAACTCGGTGTGCCGATCCTCGACGAGGACGGATTCCGCAAGCTGCTCGAGCAGGGTCCGGCGGCGGTCACGCCGGAGACGGTCGCGGAGGATGCCGAATCCGAGGAGTAGATATGCCATCGGCGAAATCCTTGACCTGAACCTGACTTCAGGTATGACGATCGACTGGTAGGTAACTATCAGGAGATTCGTTATGACTCACCGCTCAACCGCTCTGATCACCGGTGCTTCGGCGGGATTCGGTCTGGCTCTTGCGCGTTCGCTCATCGACCGCGGCTGGCGGGTGATCGGCACCGCGCGCCGCGCGGACCGGCTGGCCCGGGTGGGGGCCGAGATCGGTGAAGCATTTCTCGCGGTGCCGGGCGATATCACCGATCCGGCGCATCGCGCCGAACTGGCCGAGGTCGCGGGCGAATTCGGACATCTCGATCTGCTGGTGAACAATGCGAGCGCGCTCGGGCCCAGTCCGATGCCGCGACTGGCGAAGTATCCGCTCGATCAGCTCGAGTTGGTGTATCGGACCAATGTCATCGCACCGCTCGCGGTTGTCCAGTTCGCGCTGCCGCTGCTCGATCCGGATGGCGTCGCGGTGAACATCAGCTCCGATGCGGCCGTCGAACCGTATCCGGACTGGGGCGGCTACGGCTCCGCCAAGGCGGCCCTGGATCAACTCACCGCCATCCTGGCCGCCGAACATCCGGAGCTGTCGATCTATGCCTTCGATCCCGGCGATATGCGCACCGAAATGCATCAGGCGGCATTTCCCGGTGACGATATCTCCGATCGTCCAGAGCCCGAGACCGTCGTGCCCGCACTGCTGCGGTTGATCGAGCAGCGTCCCAAGAGCGGTCGTTATACCGCCGCCGATTTCGCCGCGGGGGTCGGCAGATGACAACGGCGTTGAATGAATGGGCCGATGTCCTGCCGCCCGAGCGCAATGCCGCCGCTCCGCCGGAGGCGCGCGGGCTGGCCCGCGACGAGGTCCGGATGCTGGTGGCCGCGGATCGTCTCACCCACAACATATTTCGCGAACTGCCACAGCAGCTGAACGCGGGTGACCTTGTGGTGGTGAACAATTCGGCGACCCTGGCCGCGGCGGTCGACGGCACCCTCGACGGCCTGCCGGTCACGCTGCATCTGTCCACCTGGCTCAATGCGCCCGTCGACGGGACGAGCGGGTCACCGGACACCTTCGGCGGTTGCGACGGACTGTGGGTGGTGGAGGTGCGCACCCGCGAACGCACGCCGTATCCGCGTGATCTTCACCCGGGCAGCGAGATTCGGCTTCGGGAAGGTGCCACCGCCACCCTGCGTGAATCCTGGCTACCGGGTGCGCGTCGACTCTGGATCGCCGAACTCAGTGCCGATCCCATCTGGCTGCTGGCGACCCATGGCTACCCGATCACCTATTCGTATGTGCCGCAACGCTGGTCGCCGTCGTACTACACGACCGTCTTCGGCCGTATCCCCGGCAGCGCCGAAATGCCGAGTGCGGCACGCCCGTTCACGCGGCGATTGGTGCTCGATCTGGTCACCTCGGGCGTCGCGATCGCGCCGATCACCCTGCACACCGGGGTCTCCTCACCCGAGGCGGGCGAACCCCCGAGCCCGGAGCGGTTCGCGATACCTGCCGCGACCGCGCGTCTGGTGAACGACACCAAGGCGGCGGGCGGACGCATCATCGCGGTCGGCACCACGGTGACGCGAGCATTGGAGACCACCGCCGACCACCACGGAATCGTGCACCCGGCCCGAGGGTGGACCGAACTGGTCCTCGGACCGCGACATCCCGCTCGGGTGGTCGACGGCATCATCACCGGCTGGCACGCACCCGGTGCGTCGCATCTGGATCTGCTCGTCGCGGTCGCGGGCGAGGCCACCGTCCATCAGGCGTACGCCACCGCACTCGACACCGGATATCTCTGGCACGAGTTCGGCGACAGTGCGCTGCTGTTCGGTCCCGACGCTAGGAGGGGCTGATGCTCACCGTGGAGTCGAGCTGGCCGCCGACCTCGATCCGACCGCACTTACCGTTGCTGAGATCGAGATGGGCGGTCCTGGTCTTGGTCCGGCTCTTCTGAATGGTGGTGTCGACGATGACCTGGACCTTACCCACCGAGCACACCTTCACGAGCGCGGGCGAGCCGTCGAAGCTGTAGGTGCCCCCACTCTGGCAGGTGTTGGTCTCGTCGTGGAAGAAGATCCGGGCGGTGCCGTCCGGACAGGGCGCTTCGGCGGCGGCCTGCGGCGGTCCGAGCACGACCAGCGGGCCGAGTGCGAGCGCGGCCGCGACGGAGCTGCGGGCCACTAGACGACTAATCGTCAGTTCCATCGTTGAATCCCTCATCAATACATTTCCGGCAGATGCCAGCGGATAGCCGCGGCGCCTGCATGATAACGCGTGACGTGCGCATTTGTCCGGCCGAAGCCGCCCGAGCACCGTCTGTCCAGGCCATCGGGCGGGTGCGGTGTCGCGGTCCGGCGGACGAACCGACAGGATGGCGGGATGCTGCGCAGTTTTCAGGTGACGAATCACAGATCGCTGGCCGAACGGCAGGACTTGCGTTTGAGCCGGGGGAGCGGACCGGTCGCGGTACCGGTGACGGCGGTGCACGGTGCGAGTGCCGCGGGCAAGACGAGCCTGATCGATGCGCTGGGCCAGATGCGCGATGCGGTGCTGAATTCGGTGACCGGCTGGGATCCCTACGCCGGACCGGTGCGCGCGCCGCATCGCGGATTCCCGGATCGTCCTTCGGAATTCGTGGCGAGCTTCGTCGCCGAGGGGGTGCCGTACACCTATGGGTTCCGGCTGGACAACGCGGATGTGACGGCCGAGTGGCTCTACGCGCATCCGCGTTCGCGCAAGCGAATTGTCTTCGAGCGCAATGGCGAACAGATCAAGATCGGCCCGATGTTCGAGGCCGCACGCTATGGCATTGCCGCATTGTTGCCGCTGGTGCGGCCGAATGCGTTGCTGCTCAGTCTCGCCGGGCAGATGTATGCCGAGGCGCTGGTACCCGCATATCGGTGGTTCTCCGCGATGCTCGAAGTACAGCACGGTGCCACGGATGCGACGGCGGTCGCGCATCGGCTCGGCAGTCATCTGTCCGCGGCCCCGGACCACGCTGTGCGACTGCTCATGCTGTTGCGCACCGCCGAGCTCGGCATTACCGATCTGCTGATCGCCGAACCGGACCCGATGTACGCGGACTATCTGCGCGAACTCGACGCCGATATCGCGGGAACGGCCAAACAGGTGGAGCTGTGTGCGACCTCCCCCGCGCATGCTGATCAGTTGCTGCGGGAGAACGGCATCACCGAGGTCATGCTCGAGCGCGAGCTGAGCAATCTGAAGGCCGCGCGCGATGCCCTCTACACCCGGATGGTCGAGCGTCGCGGTGTCGGCCTCGGACTTGTGCACGCGGGCATCGATACCGCCTTCGATATCGCCGACGAATCCGCCGCCACCGTCTCGATGCTGCGCTTGCTGCCGACCATGCTCGACGCACTGGACTCCGGCCGGGTGCTCGCGATCGACGATATCGGCGCGCACCTGCCGGTCGAGGAGACCGACCGGCTGATCCAGCTGTTCCAGAATCCGGAGACCAATTCCCGTGGCGCACAACTGATCTTCACCACGAACAGTCGGTCGCTGATCGATCGGGCAAACGGGCGCTCACAGCGCACCCGCACGGCCGTCTGGCAGATCCGCCGCACCGACCACGGCACCAGCGAGCTCGCCGCGCTGTAGTTCTGAGGGTCGGCGGTGGCTCGCGGTTGTGCTGGCGTCGGTTGCCGCCGTGCCCAGCAGCGCCGCAAGATGCCCGCTCGGAGCAATAGCATGGGTGCCATGGTGGAGTTCGGGATGCTGGTGATCATGGTCGGCGCGCTGGTGGCGATGGTCATGCTCTACCTGCGTGGGCGCAACGGCGTCCGGCTGTCGAATCCAGAGACGGGGACGCTGTATGTCACCGGGGTGAGCCCGCGGCCCGACGCGACCGGTGAGCAGTACGTGACCATCACCGGCAATCTGACCGGCCCGTCGGTGCCCGGCACCGTGGTGTACGGCCGCCTGGTCTGGGACGTGCACAACTGGCCTGCCATCGGAGATCTCATCCCGGTCGTCTACCCGTCCGGCAAGCCGGAACGCTGGCAGATCTCGCATCCGGGCGCGCGTCCGGGGCTCGGCTCCTGACCGAACGGATTGCGCCGCTCGGGCGGTGGGAGGATGCGGGTATGGATGTGCAGGACTCCCAGGTCGTCATTCGCGACGCGCGCCCGGACGAATACGATGCGGTCGGCGACCTGACGGTCGAGGTCTATGTCGGCGAGGGCTATGTGCGTCCAGGCAGCCCGTATGTCACCGAACTCGCCGATATCACCCATCGCGCGGGTGTGGCGCAGGTGCTGGTCGCGGTGCACGAGGATCGGGTGGTCGGTTCGCTGGCGGTGGCTCGGCCGGGTACGCCGTATGCCGAGATCGCCCGGCCGGGTGAGTTGGAGTTCCGGATGCTCGCCGTCTCGAAGTCGGCGCGCGGACTCGGTGCGGGAACGGCGTTGGTGCGTAACGTCATCGAGACCGCACGCGCGGAATCCTTTGCCGCTGTGGTGCTTACCACGATGCCCGCCATGGTCGACGCGCGCCGGATCTATGACCGATTCGGTTTCGTCCCTGTACCGGAACGGGATTGGAAGACCGAGGTTGGCGAATGGCTGTCGGTGCTACGGCTCGATCTCACGGCATGAACACCTGACAGCACCGACCCGATATCGGCCGAGCGACCGGCGCGGCGGTCGAAAATTGGGGCGTTCTCAGCCCAATACGGTCGCGACGATCCCCGCGAGGTAACCGAGCCGTGCCACCTCGGACGGCCGGAAGTCGGGTCCACCTGGCCTGCCGAGCAGCAGCACCTTGCCGGTATTTCCGAGCGGCGCGGCCGCGAGCTTGGTGTCCATATCGCGCCAGATCTGCGGCACCCAATCACCCTCGGGATCCAGGACGGCGGGTTTCTCCAACGGCATCCACGGCGCCGAACCCGCCTGCGTCTGCGGCGCACTCTGGCTGCCGACCAGGCGATAGGCGCCCTGCGGGCCCATATCGATGATGGTGCTCCAGCCGACGCGCAGCACTCGCGGCACCCCGTCGACGAGCACCTGCAGCCGATCGTCGCGCGCACTGGCGACCTGATCGATCAGCTCGAGTTCGCGATGGGTATCCAGCACACCGGAATACGGGCGGATGGAGTCCACGTGCACATCGCCGATCGATTCGGCGGCGGTGATCAAGGTGTCCGGTAGCGCACCCTGCGGCACCTCGACCACGAGATCGTCGACCGCGAATCCCGCACCCCGCTCCACCACGTCGAGGCTGAGAATGTCGGCGCCGACGGAGCCCAGTGCGAGCGCGAGCGCACCGAGGCTTCCCGGTCGATCCGGAAGTTGCACGCGGAGCAGATAAGACACGCGCGTTCCTTTCCTTGGCGGCCGAGGCTCTGAACGAATACCCGGGTCACGCAATACTTACACCCACAAGTCCCGGTTATCGACTCGAAGTGCGGCCAGTGACGGATGCCATAGCGCGAATTCGCGCGGAAGCGGCGTGTCACGCTAGTCGGTGGGGTGTGTCGTTGCCTGCGCGGCTCCTGTGCAAGTTGTGCAACCGGGAGTCGCTAGGCTGTTCGGTGGCCGTTCACCAAGCTCAACCATGCCGAAAGGGGTCCGCGGTGCCCGCCATCTCCCGCGACGAGGTCGCACACCTCGCCCGGCTGTCCAGGCTCGCCCTGTCCGAAGCCGAACTCGATCAGTTCGCCGGTCAGTTGGATTCGATCCTGAGTCACGTGCGGACCATCTCCGAGGTCGCCGCCGCCGATGTCCCGGCGACCGCGTCGCCGAATCCGGCGACCAATGTGACGCGTCCGGATCAGGTCATCCCGTGCCTCACCCCGGACGAGGCGCTCTCCGGCGCGCCCGCGGTGGAGGACCAGCGGTTCCTGGTTCCGCAGATTCTGGGAGAGGGCGAATGAGCGACGACCTGACCGCGCTGTCGGCCGCCGAATTGGCGGCGAAGATCCACGGCCGCGAGGTGACCTCGGTGGAGGTCACCCAGGCGCATCTGGATCGGATCGCCGCTGTCGACGGTCAGTACCACGCCTTCCTGCACGTGGCCGGGAACGAGGCGCTCGGCGCGGCCGCCGCGGTGGACGCCGCACTCGCCGCGGGCGATGCGCCCGCCTCGCCGCTGGCCGGAGTTCCGTTGGCGCTCAAGGACGTTTTCACGACCACGGATATGCCGACCACCTGTGCCTCGAAGATTCTCGATGGCTGGGTCGCACCGTACGACGCGACGCTGACCTCCCGGTTGCGCGCCGCGGGCATCCCGATTCTCGGCAAGACGAACATGGACGAGTTCGCGATGGGCTCCTCCACCGAGAACTCGGCCTTCGGTCCGACCCGGAATCCATGGGATACCACCAGGATTCCGGGTGGTTCGGGCGGTGGTTCGGCGGCCGCGCTGGCTTCGCATCAGGCGCCGCTGGCGATCGGCACCGATACCGGCGGCTCGATTCGGCAGCCCGCCGCGGTGACCGCGACCGTCGGCACCAAGCCGACCTACGGCACCGTGTCCCGGTTCGGTCTGGTCGCGTGCGCGTCATCGCTGGATCAGGGCGGTCCGTGCGGTCGCACCGTGCTCGATACCGCGCTGCTGCACGAGGTGGTCGCCGGATACGACCCACGCGATTCCACCTCCCGCAATGTGCCGGTGCCGCCGGTGGTCGCCGCGGCACGTGCGGGCGCCACCGGCGATCTGCGCGGCGTGAAGGTCGGCGTGGTGAAGGAACTGCACTCCGACAGCTACCAGCCGGGCGTCATCGCATCCTTCGATGCGGCGGTCGGTGTGCTGAAGGATTTGGGCGCCGAGGTGGTCGAAGTGTCTTGTCCGCACTTCGAATACGCGCTCGCCTCCTACTACCTGATCCTGCCGAGCGAGGTGTCCTCGAACCTGGCGCGCTTCGACGCCATGCGCTACGGACTGCGCGTCGACGACGACGGCAACCACAGCGCGGAGCAGGTCATGGCCGCGACCCGGGCCGCCGGATTCGGCCCCGAAGTCAAGCGCCGCATCATGATCGGCACTTACGCGCTGTCGGCCGGGTATTACGACGCCTACTACGGTCAGGCGCTCAAGGTGCGCACGCTGATCGCCCGCGACTTCGACAAGGCCTACGAGCAGGTCGACGTGCTGGTCTCCCCGACCAGCCCGTTCACCCCGTGGAAGCTGGGTGAGAAGGTCGATGATCCGCTGGCGATGTACCTCTCCGACCTGTGCACGCTGCCTACCAATCTCGCGGGGCATGCGGCGATGTCGGTGCCGTCCGGCTTGAGCAAGGACGACGGGATGCCGGTGGGTCTGCAGATCATGGCCCCCGCGCTTGCCGATGATCGGCTGTACCGGGTCGGCGCTGCGTACGAGGCCGCGCGCGGGCCGATCGCCTGAGAAGTATTGGTCTGAGCGCTCGTTCCCGTCTCGATCCCGACGGGAACGAGCGCTCCGGACATCCCTATGCGGGCCAGATGAATTCCGGACCGCTGAGGTAGTCCCGGCGGCGTTGGTCCAATGCCATCGCGACCATTTGGTGTGCACCGGGTCCGATTACCTTGCGCACCGGTGGGTTCGGCATATTCACCAGCGCGATCAGTTCCGCCGCGGCGACTTCCGGCGCCGCTTCCACCCATTCGGGCTCGGCTGTCGTTTCGGTCTCCGGCGTGGGCTCGGCGGTGCCGGCCGCATCGGTCACCGGCGGTGGGGCGGTCGGGTCCGGGTAGTCCGGCATGCCCAGGATGCCGGTACGCAGTTCTTCATACGCCGGGAGCGCCGTCGCGAACTTCATGCTCGACTTGGCCCAATCGGTGTCGAAACCGCCGAGCTGTGCCAGCGTGACGTGAATTCCGAAGGGGCGCAGCTCATCCGCGAGTGGTCGCGGATGGGTCAGCGGATGTCGGCGGGGTTGATGGTCGCGGCCATGGTTCGGTATCCGGCGTCATTGGGGTGGAGATGGTCGCCGCTGTCGTAGCCGGGAGCCAGACGGTGCGGGTTGGTCGGATCGGCGAGGGCGGCGTCGAGGTCGACGACGGCGTCGTATTCGCCTGCGGTGCGGATCCATTCGTTCACCGCGAGCCGTTTGGCTTCGGCGGCGCTGTTGAAGTAGGGCGAATCCCCGAAGGGGAGGATGGTCGCGCCGAGGACGCGCAGTCCGGCGGCGCGGGCCTGGCGGATCAGGTCGCGGTAGGTGGTGATGAGCTGTTCGGCGGAGACATCGACGACGGTGTCCAGCGCGACCACGCCCGAGCTGAGGCCGATGTCATTGGTGCCCTCCAGGATGATCACGGTGCCCACGCCGGGCTGGTCGAGCACATCGTGGCGGAACCGGGTCAGGGCGCTGTCACCGAGCCAGCTGGAGTCGACGGTGACGCGGTTGCCGCCGATGCCCTCGTTCAGCACGGCACGCGGGGTGCCCGCGGCGGCGAGGCGTTCGGCGAGTTCGTCCGGGTAGCGGTTGTCGGCGTTACCGGTGGAGCCGACACCGTCGGTGATCGAATCACCGAAGGCCACCACGGCGGAGCGCGACGGCGCGACATCCGCGACGTCCACTCCGGCCAGGTAGTACCAGGATTGGCTGGTCTCGGTGAACGCCGCGGCGGTCGCGTCGGCGCGGTGGTCGCCAGCGGCCCGGAAGCTGGTGGCGAAGGACTGGGCGTGCTGGGTGGCCGGGCCGGTCGGTTCGGCCAGGTACAGCGTGATGGTCACCGACTCCAGCGGCGCCAGCGGCAGCGCGACCGGATCGGTCGCGAGATCGTCTCCCGGCGCGATGCGGAACGACGGTGCGAGACCGACCGTCAGATTCTGCACCGTCTCCGGACGGATCGCGCCATCGGCGGCGCTGCGGGCAATGGTCGCGCCCGCGACCGCGAGCGGTGCCGTCCCGTACCGGTTGGTCAGCCGGACCCGCGTGGCCGGACCGCCGTCGCTGACCCGAACCACCTGGCGCACAGTCTGATTCGCGAATCCGGCTTCGGCCCAATTGGCCACGAATGCCTTGCTCGGCCGATGCGCCGAGGTCGCCCAGACCGTCGTCCAAACGCACTGTTCCGGTGGCGTCGCACTCGCGGTGACAACGGCGGCGGGCAACAACAACAGCAGCATCGTTACCAGGGCGCGAACTGTACGCAAGACGAGATCCATTCTGTTGCGGTCTGGTCCGTATCACCGGACCGTCCACACAACCACCCAGCCCGAATCCACATTCCCCCCATACCCCGAAGAGACCCTCACCACACCCCGCTCCCGTCGGGGGCGATGCTCTCGCACACGTTCGCATGCGGAACTCGGCGCGGCGGGCGGTACGTCGCTATGCGCCGTGCTCGGGAGGTTTGCGGCAGCCGCGCCGGGATTTTTGGTCAGTGGGCGCGGAGGGATTCGGCCTGTTTTTGGATGCCTTCGGTCATGCCCGCGAATCCGCGCTGGAGGTTTTTGCCGAGGACGGCCACGACCACAGGGTGCAGCCAGCCGCCGAGTTCGAAGTGGGATTCGTAGCGGGTGCGGTCGGGGCCGAGTGGGGTTACTCGGTGTGCGCGCAGGCTGTGCAGGGCTCCGAGCGGGACCGGCTTCATCGAGTAGCTGAGTTCGGTGCCAGGGGTGTGCGAGACCATCCATTCGCGCTGGCGGCGCGGTTTGCCGCCGGAGAGCGCGACCAGCATGTCGATCGGCTCGCCGGGGACGAGGGTGCTGCGGCATTCGATGCAGAAGGGGTTCCACTCGCCGTAGCGGCGGAGGTCGGTGATCACCTGCCACACCAGTTCGGCGGGGGCGTCGATCTCCACGGTGGCATCGATGACAAAGGGCATGGTTAGCAAATTAGAACAAGTTCTAAAGCTGATCAAGCCTCGCAGCAGCGAAGTCGCGGGTCAGCATGCGCCCATAGCGGTGCCCTGATCGGTGCCGTAGCGGTGGCCGTGGCCCGGCGGCGCGTTCAGAGCGGCGAGCAGATCGGCGCTGGTCTGTAGGAAGCTGATCACCGGAAGCCATTGCGGCACAGGGGCGTCCACTCGCACATCGCGGAGTTCGGGTGCGCGCCACAGCAGCGACGGCGACCAATGCACCACCGGATCCGAGCTGTTGGCGAGTACCGTCGCACCCGCCCGATGCACCTGACCGGCGGGCGGACCCGCCCATAGCGTTGCGCAGGTCCGGCGGTCCTGGTCGGCGTCATCGGCGAATACCGAGCTGCCGCCGAGCGCGCCGAGGCTCTGCCCGTATACGTAGAGCCTGGGCTTGTGGTCGAGTGTGTCGATGCGGCGCTGCACGGCATCGAACAGCGCTCGTGCGTACGCGACCGCATCGTCGCGCCCGAAGACGAAGGTCACCCAACTGGGGGCATAGGAGTACTGCATCCCGACGAGGGCGACATCACCGCCGAAGCGTTCGTGGAAGCCGCGAACCGCATTCGCATCGATCCACCCGGACCCGGTCGGCACCGCGAGCACGATATTCGACCGTTCGAATCCGCCGGACCGTTCCAGCTCTCGAATGGCAAGGGCCACCCGGGAAGCGAGATCGGGCGCGGAGTCGAGTCCGACGTACACCCGGATCGGTCCGGCGGGCGATCCGGTGACGAACTTGCGCCCTTCCGCACCCAGTGACGACCAGCTGATCGCGGATTCGGCGCTTCCGGACCCGGAGTACGAAACCGGTTGTACCAGTGCCGGATCGATCTCCGCATTGGCTGCGGCATAGGCGCTGCGTCGCCAGTCGATCGCCGCAGGTACCCCGACGAGGTAGAGCACCGACGCCGCAGCCAGGCCCACTGCGATGCTGCGCGCCCAACCCAACTTCCGGATGAACCACCCGATCGCTCGGGCGATTCCGATGAATACACCGACGATTACCGCGGATATGGACCCCCAGCGCACCCAATAGTCCGGACCGATCAATGCCGTATCCATCGCTGTACGCAACTCGTTCTGCCAATGGGTCGCCTGGGCGGCCATGCCGATGACCGCGAGCACGGTCGAACCGAGCAATGGCCCGCGGAATCGATGCAGCCGCCGGTTGATATCGAAGGGCCGCAAAGCAAATCGAAGTAATCCCGCAATGGCCAGTGCGACAACGACGGCCAGCCCGGTCAACATGGCTTGGGCACTGGATGTGCGCGGAAGCAGACCGGGCATCAGCGATATCGAAGTGCCGATACCGATGGCGAGTGTCGTGCCGATCCGCGGCCGCGTAGCACGGTGGAACCCTTTGGCGGCCAGTGTCCTCCATGTGTGTTCCCGACCCGGACGATACGTCTCGCGGCTGCTGCTGTCGGCGATGGGGGGTGATGCGTTCGTGCTCGAATCATTCGGGGCCGACACCGGTCTGAGCGCGGTCAGCGTGCTCATTTCTGAACCGCCAGAGCGCCGAGATGATTCGTGAATCCACCCGCGCGGCGATGTCGAGCCCGTGCTCCCGCATAGCCGAGCCGCCGCCTGATGGACGGCAGGAATCCGGCCGCCGCTAACCCGATCAGGCCGCCACCGACGACCCAGCCGTTTCGCCCGGAATCCCCTGCCCCGAAAGCGGATTCGACAACCGGCGCGCCATATTCCTGCCGCCGCGAATTCAGATCGACGAACGTACTCGCGATACTCGCCATCGCATCGCACCGAGCCCGCGAAAACTCGTCCTCCCGAGCCGCACACGCCTCGTGCATATGCGCGGCCAGCGTCGCATCCAGCGCCTGCCTGGCCCACCCGCCGAGCGGCTGGTCTCGCGCGTCCGCATAGCGCAGCAGGTCGTACCCCAAATCGTGTGCCTTACAAGCCGTTTCGAATTCGCTGGGCAGTGTCACCGGCGACGAGCACCCGCCATCCGGATTCACCACCAGCCCGTCGACAACAGCAGGCCGATAACCGAACCGCGCCGTGAAATCGGCGGGAATCACCGCGGTCGAACCCGACCCCGAGGTCAGCTCGACCACCGCCGCACCGGCCGAAGCGTTCTCCACCGGCCGCTCGACCGTGGCGGCATGCGCCGCCGGCGCCAGCATGATGGTGGCCGCCATGGTGGTCAGCGCGGCCGCGGTCGATGCGGCACTGCGTCGTGCGATGGATCGGGTTCGGGCATCGATGGTCGATGTGCTCATGGTGCTCGACGCTAGGAATCCACGCCGCTACGCCACCTCACGCCGCGGAGCGGTTTACCGGCCCGTGCCGTCGGGGGAGCGCGCGCGGGTCCTCCCACTCCGGTACTGGAGCGGAATTCACCCGTGGGTATGAGGACCCCGACCGCCCGGCTTCCTACTGTCGTAGCCATGAGGGAAAATCGTGGTAGCTGGATCAAGGGGATGAACGCGCGGATGTGGTTCGACGCGTTCACGGTGCTGCTCGCGGTGATTTTCTACGCCGTCGCCTGGCCGACCCTGCACATCACCCACGACGTACCGATCGCGGTGCAGCCGTTCATCGCCGCGCTCGCCGCGTTCCCGATCCTGCTGATCCGGCTCAACCCGGCGCTGGGCTGGGCGATATCCGCGGGCTCGGCCCTGCTCATCGCCCTGGCCATACCGAATCAGCCGAACAATGAGATCCCGATCCAGGTCGTGCACATCCTCTGCCTGTTCGCGCTGCTCTTCGCGGTGGCCCTGCGAGCGGCGGTCCCGATCGTCGCGGTCGCCTGGGGTGCGACCTCGCTGCTGCTGGCCACCACGATGACCAGCGCCGGCGATATCTCCGGCGCCGCGTGGGCCTGGCCCATCGCGTTCGCCGCCGTCGTGCTGTTCGCGATGCTGGTGCGCTGGCTGGTGCAATCGCGCCAGCAGTTGCTGGCTCAGGAGGAGGAGAACGAACTGGAGCGGGCCCGGCGCGCCATTCTGGAGGAGAAGGCCCGCATCGCCCGCGACCTGCACGATGTCGTCGCCCACCACATGTCGCTCGTCGTGGTGCAGGCCCAGACCGCGCCGTATCGGGTCGAGGGCGTGACGCCCGCCGCCCGCGCGGAATTCGAATCCATCGGCGCGACCGCCCGCGAGGCATTGAACGAGATCCGCGGCATGCTCGGTGTACTGCGCAGCGACGGCCAACTGCCAGAACACGCACCGCAACCGAAGGCCGCCGATGTAGTCGGACTGTTCGAGGGTGCCCGTCGCGCCGGTGTCCGCATCGAATGGACCGTCGACGGACTGCTGGATCAGGTACCGGATTCGGTCGGCCTCGCGCTGTACCGGATCGTGCAGGAGTCGCTGTCCAACGCCTCCCGGCACGCCCCGGGCGCGCCGGTGCGGGTATCGATCGTGATCGGCGGCGACGCACTGCAGTTGAGCGTCGGCAATGCCCTGAGCGCTACTGTCGCCCGCCCGGTCGGCAATGGCGGCCACGGTCTCGCGGGCATGCATGCGCGTGCGCTCGCGGTCGGCGGCGAGGTGTCGGCGGGCCCGCGTGCGGACGGCGGTTTCGAGGTCCGGGCGCGGCTGCCGATCGCCGCGACTGCGGAAATCGGACCCAGATCGGCGACAACTGCGGCAATCGGCGCTGCCAACGACGTCTGACCATCGGCACGACGACGGAATACCGGCATCTCCGCGACGATCTGTATTGTGACTCTTTGCCTACCGGGCAACTGATTTCGTTAGTACACGGGTAACTCGTCGGGCACGCCAAAAACTGGTGTTGCACCTGAACGCTACCCATCACGCGCCTGACTGGTATGGCCTGAATACGCGGAGAGGCGGACGAGCTGCCGATAACTGTTCTGATCGCCGACGACCAGGCCATGGTGCGTCAAGGTTTCGGCGCTCTGCTCGCCGCGCAATCCGATATCAGCGTGGTCGGTGACGCGCCGGACGGAAAGGTCGCCGTCGCCGAGGCCAAGCGGCTGCGCCCTGATGTGGTGCTGATGGATGTGCGCATGCCGGAGATGAACGGACTCGACGCCGCACGCGTCATCCTCGCCGCCGGATTCGACCCGCCCGTGCGGGTGCTCATGCTGACCACCTTCGATATCGACGATTACGTCTACGAGGCGCTGAGCATCGGCGCCAGCGGGTTCCTGCTCAAGGACGCGCCCGCCGAGGAGTTGGTGCGCGCGGTGCGGGTGGTCGCCGACGGCCAGGCACTGCTCGCCCCGACGGTCACCCGCCGCCTGATCGCCGATGTCACCCGCCGCCGCGCCGCGAGCCGGGTCAAACCCACACCCGCGCTGGCGTCACTGACCCCACGTGAACGCGAGGTGCTGGAGTTGATCGCCAAGGGCATGTCCAATACCGAGATCGCCACCGCACTGTTCGTCGCCGAGCAGACCGTGAAAACCCATGTCTCCAAGGTATTTTCGAAGTTGAATCTGCGCGACCGCGCGCAGGCGGTGGTACTCGCCTACGAATCGGGTC
Organism: Nocardia sp. CA-135398; assembly: GCF_050955845.1. Lineage (NCBI taxonomy): Bacteria > Bacillati > Actinomycetota > Actinomycetes > Mycobacteriales > Nocardiaceae > Nocardia > Nocardia sp. CA-135398. Next base: position 2,334,925 of record NZ_CP192084.1, read on the forward strand.
TGGTCACCCCTGGCTAGCGCGGCTGCGGCTGGCACTTACCGCCGTTGAGATCGTCGAGGTGTCGCGAGAGCAGCCGGGCCAGCCGGTCGAGTAGGTCGGTCGCATCCTCGAAGGTGCCCGAATCCGCCTGTGCCGCAAGCGCGACCGCGACACCGCCCGATCGAGTCGGCACGATGCCGAACTGACGGACCGTATAGACGCCGGTTTCGTCGTCGGGCCCCCAGCCGCCCTTGAATTCGGTGCCCTCGATGGTGCCGAGACCCCAGCGCTGTTCCGGCGTGATCTGTTCCATCAGCTCGACCACGGTGGCCGACTCGGGCAGGCACGGCAGCTGCGAGGCGAAGCGCACCTGATTCGCCAGCGTCCATTCGGTCGCGCCGAATGCGGTGTAATCCAGACTGGTCTTCGGTCCGTACACGTTGGTCAGCGCGTCACCGGCCTCGTCGAGGACGCCCTGGACCGCGCGCGCGGCCTCTTCGCCGTCACCGAGCGACTCCCAGAGCGCTTCGGCCGCATCGTTATCCGAGACGGTGATCGCCTCGTGCGCGTATTCCGCGACACCGGTCGGGTCGTGCCGCAGCGCCGCGATGGCCAACGGCACCTTGATGGTGGACCAGGCGACACCGCTGGTCCAGTCGCCGAAAATGGTCATCCGGCCGCCGCCGACCGGCATGATCGCCATCCCGACCTGCCCGAGCAGATTCGGCTGCAACTGGGTGAAGTCGGCGGCCAGCGAATCGGGCCGCGAGATCGACCAGCCGGGATGCCAGGATCCGGGGCGTTCGACAGGTAGCGTCGGCTCCGCGGGTGCGTCATGGATGCTGGGTAAGAGCGAACAGGAGGTGAGTGTGACCAACACCGTGAGTGCCGCGCCGCGCAGCGCCACCCGATAATTCACCATCGTTCTTGTAGACCTCACCGCCGCGTTCTTCGCGCCACCACAACCTGACACCCGTTGTTCCATCGGCGGTGCGAAAAACATCCTCGTCACACCCGCCCGGTCGGTGACCGGACGTCGCGCGATCAGCACCGGGTCATGCCAGCGGCTGACACGGTGATGACGCGCTGTTGATAGTTTCGCCGATTTTCCCGGAGAATTCGAAACGGCGTGGCCAAGGGGCTACCCGGTAGGCTCACAACCGCCGTAGCGACTGCTTGCAGGTCGCTCGAAAAGATCGGCTTACGCGCTCGGACGACCGATGTCCGATGGCCGCAGTCACCTGAAGGGGGTCGCGTTGCTGAACAGCGGTGAGGTGTTCGCCGGGTTCACCGTGGAGCGGCTGCTCGGCCAGGGGGGCATGGGCTCGGTATACCTGGCCAGACACCCCCGTCTCGGTAAGCAGACGGCGCTGAAGCTGCTGAACAGGGAGCTGTTCGCCGACGCCGAGGTGCGTGCGCGCTTCGAGCGCGAGGCCGATCTGGCCGCGCATCTGGACCACCCGAATATCGTCGCCGTCTACGACCGCGGTTCCGAGGACAATCAGCTCTGGATTTCCATGCAGTACATCGACGGCGTCGACGCGGCGACCGTCGACCCGATGACACTGCCGCCGGAGCGGGCGGTGCAGATCATCGAGGGTGTCGCGGCGGCACTGGATTATGCGCACGGCATGGGTGTGCTGCACCGGGATGTGAAGCCCGCCAACTTCCTGCTGGCCCGTTCCAGCGGTGGGCAGGGCGAGCGCGTCTTCCTGACCGACTTCGGCATCGCCCGGTTGCGCGAGGACTCCACCCACCTGACCCAGACCGGCATGTTCAGCGCGACTCTGTCCTATGCCTCGCCGGAGCAGATGACCGGCGCCGAGCTGGACAACCGCACCGATCAGTATTCGCTGGCCTGCGCGCTGTACTGGCTGTTCACCGGCATGGCGCCATTCGACGCGCCCGATCCGAACGACATCATCCGTGGGCATCTGCAACATGTCGCCGCGCCATTGGCGACCCGACGGCAGGGGTTGAATCCCGCGTTGGACGGGGTGCTGGCCAAGGCGATGGCCAAACGGCCCGAGCATCGGTACGCGACCTGTGCGGAATTCGCCGCCGCGGCCCGCAAGGCATTGACCGCGCCACCGGGTGCCACCGTGCAGGTGAATCCCGGCTTCCCGCAGGTGTATCCGGGGCAGCCCGTTGGATCCGCGCCGCCCGCACCGGGATTCGGCGGGGCCGCGGATCAGGGGGCGTTGGTGCAGTCCACGCAGGCGGTCGGGCCCGCTGGATATGGTGCGCCGCAGGGCTATCCACCGGCGCAGCAGCCGGTGGTGCCTGCGGGTTATCCGGCGGCACCTGCGCCGCAGCCGGGTGCACCGTCGCCGCAGGGGACACCGGCGCAGGGGGGTGCGGGGTATCCGATGGCGCCGGCGCATCCGGGGACACAGGGGCCACCGCAGGCCGCGGCGTATCCGGCGGCACCACAGCAGGCGGCTCCGCCTCAGCAGGGGACACAGAGTCCACCGGCTCAGGGGCAACCGATGCAGGCCCCAGCGGCGCAGGGCTCGCCGATTCCGGGCCAGGCGACTCAGGGACCACCGCATCAGGGGCAGCCGCCGTCCGCGCTGCCGCCCGGCGCGGCACCGCCGCCGTTCGGCCCGAATGCCGTTGGCCCGCAACCGACCCCGGACCACGGCCGGAATACCGCGGTGCTGGTCGGCTGGATCGCCGTCGGGATCGTGGTCGCGGTGGTCGCGGCGCTCGGCACGCTCGTGGTCGTCGGCTGGGAGTCGGAAGGACCACCCGATGCGGCAGTACCGCCACCCGCTACCGCCACGACGGCGGCCGCTCCATCCGATCCACTCGCCAAGAGCCGCAGGCTGTTTCCGAATCTGGTGCCGCAGGGCAAGGAAGACTTCGGCGAGGCCTACCAAGACGCGCGCTGCATGGCATCCGAGTCCGGGGAGCCGCTGGGAATCGAGGACGAAACCCTCAAATCCAGTCCCTGGATCACCGCATGGGAATGCCATCGCGAAACCCAGACCACCACCCAGATGAGCTACACCATCCTCGAATACGCCTCCGCCGCCGACGCCCGAGCCGTGGTCCAGGCCCTACCCGCCAATGTCGCGACGGCCGGTAAGAAAAGCGGAATCCCGGTCAACACCCACCGCTGGACCGTGGAAGACCCGCCCGGCCCGCTCCAGCCCTTCTATCACACAGCCAAACTGGTAGTGAGCTTCGAATCCGACCCCGCCCGCGCGAATTTCCTGGTGTACGTGAGCAACCATGGCACCGCCGGGGGAGTGCAAACCGTCCCGCCGACCCCCACCGCCCAGGACGCATTAACTGCCTGGTGGGACGCGGCACCATTGTAATCGCCTACTGGACAGCTGGACTGGTGCCGCCTCAGAAGTCCGGACATTTGGCGCGCAGATGCAGCCAGTCCCCGGACCGAGCAACTCACCCGAGCTGGGCGCATTGCTGTTGAGACCGCGGTCCTGCGCGCGAGCAGATCGACTCGACGACGCCGTGCTCGGACGAGTCGATCACCCATGCCCGCTCACCATCGCGGCGCACTGCACGGCCGTAACGCTTGCCGAACAAAACCAATCGGGCTGTCGCATGCACTGCGGCAGCGCAATTTGAACTCAGTCGACCGCCAATGCCTCCACGATCGGCATCCGTGCCGCACGCAATGCGGGCGGAATCGATCCGAGCAGCGCCAATGCCAGTGCGGCGGTGCCGTACACCAGCAGCATCGGGCTCGGCTGATACGCGATGTCGATTGTCAGCGCGTGCCCGACGGCGACCGTCGCCAGATACTGGATCGCGGCACCGGCCGCGAGACCTATTGCCGCGCCGATGAATCCGATTCCGACGGCCTCGGCGAGCACCGAGCGCAGCAGGAATTTGCGGCTGGTGCCCATGGCGCGCAGTACGCCGAGTTCGCGGCGGCGTTCCAGGACCGAGAGCATCAGGGTGTTCAGCAGTGCCACGGTGGACACCAGCACCACGATCCACAGAATGGCGTAGCTGATCGCGGAGCCCTGCCGCAGGCTGGAGGAGATGGCGACGACCGCCTGCGCGCCGGTATCCACATGGATATCGGCAGGCACCACCCGTCGTACCGCGGCCCGCACCGCCGACTTGTCCACACCCGGTTGGAAATGCACCGCGAGCACGGTTTCACCCGGTCGCTCATACCACGCGCGCATCTGGTCGAGATTCATCACGACCACGCCCGAGATGGCCGAGATGTACGGAATCACATCCAGCACCCGCACGGTGTGGTTGCCGGTCGGGGTCGGCAGGGTCAATTCGGCCCCGGCGCTGACGCCGAGCGATCGCGCGACATCCCGGGAGATCGCCACACCGTCCCCGGCGGCCAAGTGGGCCATGACTTCTCGGCTCACCGAGCCGGTCTCGGATTCGTTCGCCTCGCTCGGATACCCCTGCAGCATCACCCGCCCGGTGCCGAGGGTGGCGAAGGCCATCTGCGCGGGCCCGACCTCCCTGACCCCCGGCACCTCGGCGATCTTCTCGCGTAATCCAGTGGGCAGCAACGGACCCGTAGGGAACTGCTCCATCGAGCTCGTGCTGACGAACAGATCGGTATCGCCGAAGCCCGCGAAGGAAGCGGTGGCCGAATCGACCATATTGCGCGAGCCCCCGCCCATCGCGACCGTCGCGGATACACCGATCATCACCGTCATCGCGGTGGCCCACACCCGCCGCGGTGCCCGTTCGAGGGTGGTGGCCCCGAGGGTGCCCGGTGCGCCGAAGCGTCCGGCGATCGCCGCGGCGGCCCGTACGAGCGGTCCGGTGGCGGCGAAGCACAGCGTCACCGCCCCGGCGAACGACATCGAGATCGACGCCAGCGACAGGCGCCCCAGATCGGCCTCGGCAATGACGATCGCGCCGACGATGAGGCCGACGCCGAGCACGATCGAGGACCAGCGCAGTGCGGCACTCGTCGCATCGGTGCGCGCCACGCCCACCGGCGCCAGCGCCTCGATCGGTTCGACCTTGTACACCTGCCGCGCCGCGATGGCGGCCGCAAGCACACTGGCCACCACACAGGCGCCGACCGCCACCGGAATCGCGTACCCGGGCACCATATATTCGGTGCGCGCCTCCACCGACTGCATGATGGCGGTGGGAAGTTTGCCGATCGCGACACCACCCATGGCGGCGCCGACCACCGCGCCGCCCAACCCGCCGAGCACGCCGAGCAGCGCCGCCTCGACCAGCAGATCACGCACCATCGGCCCGCGCTTGCCGCCGATCGCCCGCAGCATGGACAACACCGGCCTGCGCTGGGCGACCGCCATACTCATCGCGTTGTAGATCAGGAATGCCGAGACGATCAGCGCTGCCGCCGAGGCCATCAGCGTCGAATACCGCACGATCTGGATGGCGCCACCGGCCTGTGCGGTGCGCAACCCGGGGTCGGCGACCACGGCGCGGCCGTCGACCACCTCGGTCAGCGTCTCGCGCAACCGGTCGACATCGGTGCCGTCGGCCGCGATGATCTGAATGGAGTCCAGGCGTCCGACGCGGTCGGTGAGTTTCTGCGCGAGCCCGAGCGGGGCTGCGATGATATGGCCGCCGTTGAGTTGCTTGGCGGACTTCTTATCGAGAACCGCTGCGACGGTGACGGTTCCGGATCCGAGCGGGAATTGTTCGCCCTCGGCGCGGCCCATCCCGGATCCGACCAGGACACCGTTCGGCACGGTGAGCAACTTGCTCGCCTGTGCGGCCATCGGCCCGCCCAGATCGCTGCCGAGTGCGGTAATGCTGGTGTCGGCGCCGATCAGCAGCGCCTTATCCGCGCCGGATCCGACCTGCGCGCGCAACATCGGCACCGCCTTGTCGACGCCGGGGGTGGTCGCGACGCGTTGCAGTTCCCGCTGATCGAACCCCGCGTCGGTGATCCCGGTGACCTCCAGCACGGCCTTGCCGCCGAGACTGTGGGTGAGCCGATCCACCGAACCGGTGACCGAACCGGAAATGCTGAACACCGCGACCAGAAGCGATGCCGAAATGGACATCACCGCCAGCGACATGATGGTGCGGCCGCGGTGGGCGAGCAGTTCACCGATATTGAACAGCCGCAGCCGATCCCATGCCGCGCCGATCATGCGCGCACCGACCGCGTGGCGATATCGACCTTGTCATTGGAGCCGATCTGCCCGTCGCGCAACGTGATCACCCGGTCGCAATATTCGACAGCGTCCATATCGTGGGTCACCATCACCACCGAATTACCGTCGCCCGCGATATCGCCGAGCAGTTTCAGGATGGACGCACCGGTCTTGGAATCCAGATTGCCGGTCGGTTCGTCGGCCAGGATCAGCGGCGGATCCATGATCAGCGCCCGCGCCACCGCGACCCGCTGCATCTGACCGCCGGACAATTCGGCGGGGCGATGGGCGGCGCGCTCACTGAGCCCGACCAGGTCGAGCAGTTCCAGTGCGCGCGGTTTGGCCTTGCGCAATCCGGTGCCGTCCAACAGCTTCGGAATCGCGACATTCTCCCAGGCGGTGAGGGTCGGCAGCAGATTGAAGAACTGGAAGATGAAACCGACACGGTGGCGGCGGAATTCGGACTGCCGCTCATCGTCGAGGCCGCCGATCTCCTCGCCTTGGAAGCGGATCGACCCCGAGTCGGGAGTATCGAGTGCGCCGAGCAGATGCAGCAGCGTGCTCTTACCCGAGCCGGACGGCCCGATGATCGAGGTGAATTCACCGGATTCGATGCGCAGGCTGATGCCGTCCAGTGCTCGCACCGCCTGTTCGCCGACGCGATATTCCTTGGTGATATCCGTCAGTTCCAGCATGGCCTGGTTCGACATGGCGGTCCCCCACCCTCTTTCTCAACTATTCGATCTTGGTCGATTGTGCTGCACCGCGGTGTCGCACCGGCGCGTTATCGTGCCATCGCCTCGGCTGCCTGAGCCTTGCGGCGATATTGCGCGTCGAGCACGGCGCGCAGGACCGGTTGTTCGGCAGCGAGTTCGAGATAGGCCTCGACCGCGGATTGGCCCTGCACCAGCGCCTGGTCCAATTTCGCGTCGAGGTGGATATTCCACCGATATCGCAACGCGAGCAAGAGGCCCTCCGGTCCGCCGAACAACCGGTCCAGTTCCGGGATCTCCGCGAACAGGTCGGGACTGGCCGGATCGATGGCCGCGCGGGTGAGCACGGTGCGCACGATCTCGGTTCGACGGTGGTGATCTTCCCATCCATTGCGACTGCCGTGTCGCTCGAATTGGCCGTAGCGATTGCTTGCAGGTCGCTCGAAATGATCGGACATCGCATATGCCCTTCCGTGATTTGGTAGATCTCACGCTACGGACGGCAAAATTCGGTGTCTTCGTGCCAGGGACGCGAATCGATCTCCTACCGCGGTAGGAGCCGCGGCCCGCTCCGAGCACGATGCACCGCCCCCGACCTGGCGGTTAGCCTTACAGGATGGATGTGACCCACGCCATCGGCTCCTCGGCGGGCGCCCGACCGGCGATACCGTTCCGCGAGAGTGGGCGCGTCCGGGATCGGTTTGTGGCCTTTGTACGCGACCCGGTCGCGGTCTTGCGCCGCAATCTCGAAGAGTTGCCGTTCGACTATCCGCCATCGGTGATGATCAGCGCCGATGCGGCGCTGCTCGTGGTCGGTGTCGGCGCGGTCATCCAGCGGCACGAATATTTTCCGACCGCACTGCCGATTCTCGCGCTCATCCTGGTCTTTCTCTCGGTGCCGCTGTTCTGCTTCTTCGGTGTCACACCGAGCCCGATCCTGCTCGCGGTGTCCGGTCTGGTCGCGACGGCGATAATGCTCACCCAGCCGGTATCGTCCGACCTCTCCCCGTTCATCCTGGTGGTGATGGTCGGTGAGGTCGCGGCCATCGTCCGAAAACGCTTCAGCGCATTGTTCGCGGTGATCGCGGTGCTCGAGTTGATGGCCTTCGACGCGGCCGGTCACCTGATGTGGAGCGTGACGGGTCAGCGGTTGCAGGGCCTGCAGATGTACATCGTCGGGATCGCACTCGGCTGGCTGGTCGGCGTGATGCTGCAGTACCAGCGCAAATTTCTCTATCAGGAACGCCAGAGCCAGCAGATCCGGGCCGAACGCGCCGCCGACGCGGAACGCAGCCGGATCGCGCGCGAGGTACACGATGTCATCGCACATTCACTGAGCATCACCCTGCTGCATCTGACCGCCGCCCGGCACGCACTGCAGACCGACCGCGACGTGGACGAAGCGGTGGACGCGCTGGTCGACGCCGAGCGACTCGGCAGGCAAGCCATGGCCGATATCCGCCGCACCATCGGCCTGCTCGACGCCCGACCGTCCAAACTCGTCCCGGAGCCCGGCATCCGCGATTTCGATGATCTGGTCGGTGACTTCGCCGGAGCCGGATTGGATGTTCGCTACACCCGCACCGAGGATCTGTCCGCGGTATCCGCGGCGGTCGGGCTCGCGCTCTATCGGATCGGCCAGGAGTCCCTGGCCAATGTGATCAAACATGCGCCCGGCGCGACCGCGACCGTGCTGTTGGAGGTGGATTCGTCGGTGGCCCGGCTCATCGTGAACAATTCGCTGCCCAAGGGATTGCCGCCGGATCTCGGCGGTGGGATGGGACTGTCGGGTATGCATCAGCGCGCCGAACTGCTCGGCGGTCGCCTCGAGACCGGACCCTACGACGACGGCTGGACGGTGCGAGCCGAATTCCCGCTGAGCGGCGCGCGGGCCTGGTCGATGTCGTGCGGCTTGCCCGACGTGATCCACGGGGCCGCGAATGCGATGCGGCGCGACGGTGCGGTGGGGGAGGGCGCGTGACGACAGGGGCTGCGGCCGGCGGCGATGAGCCCGTCACCGTGCTGGTCGTCGACGATCAGGAACTCGTTCGCGGCGGGCTGCGGCGCATTCTGCGGCGACGTGACGGTTTCCTGGTGACCGAATGCGCCGACGGCGATGAAGTGCCCGCCGCGATCGCGGCCAACCGACCCGATGTCGTGCTGATGGATCTGCGCATGAAGCGCGTCGGCGGCATCGACGCGACCCGCATGCTGCGTGCGCGCGACGGTGCGCCGCCGGTGCTGGTGCTGACCACCTTCGACGACGACCAGCTGCTGTCGGGCGCGCTGCGGGCCGGAGCCGCGGGATTCATCCTGAAGGATTCGCCCGCCGAGGATCTCATCCGTGCCGTCCGAACGGTCGCCGTCGGCGGCGCTTGGCTGGACCCGTCGGTCACCGGTCGAGTGCTCTCGGCCTACCGGACGGTCCGCCCCGCCGTCACTCGCGACGACAGCCGACTCGCCGAACTCACGGCGCGCGAGTACGAGGTGCTCGAATTGATCGGGCGCGGCCGGGTCAATGCCGAGATCGCACGCGACCTCGGCATCTCGGAAGTCACCGTCAAGAGCCATGTCGGACATATATTCGGCAAACTGGAGCTGCGGGATCGGGCCGCCGCGATCGTGTTCGCGTTTGACCACGGGGTGGTTGCACCAGGACAATCCACGGGTTGACGGGCAGCCGGATCGCGCATACCCGGAGCTGGTGATGGGCGATCTTTGCCCGGGATGTGGAGGATTGACGGGGTGGACGGACCTGGATGGAGAGTCGGCAGTCGGTTCGGGCCGTACGAGCTCAGAGCGCTGCTCGGCAAAGGGGGTATGGGCGAGGTCTACGAGGCGTACGACACGGTGAAGGACCGCGTGGTCGCGGTCAAACTGCTGTCCGACGAACTCGCCAGGGACCCCGTCTATCAGGTGCGCTTCCGTCGCGAATCGCAGGCCGCGGCCCGGCTGGCCGAACCGCACATCATCCCGATTCACGACTGGGGCGTGATCGACGGTGTGCTGTTCATCGATATGCGACTGGTTCCCGGCACCGATCTGCGCGAAATCCTGCGCGATCAGGGTCCGATGAGCGCCGAGCGCGCGATCGGCATCATCGAGCAGATCGCCGCGGGTCTGGACGCCGCGCACGCCGACGGTCTGGTGCATCGCGATGTGAAACCGGCCAATGTCCTGGTCACCGCGGCGGATTTCGCCTACCTGGTCGACTTCGGCATCGCCCACACCGAGGGCGACAGCGCCGTGACCCAGGCGGGCACGGCCATCGGCTCCTACACCTACATGGCGCCGGAACGCTTCGATTCCGGACCGGTGACCGGTCGCGCCGATATCTACTCGCTCGCCTGTGTACTGCACGAATGCCTCACCGGGGCAACACCGTTCCCGGCCGGGAGCATGAGTGTGCTGATCCGGTCGCATCTCACCGAGGCGCCGCCGCGACCGAGCGTGCAGCGGCCGGGAGTTCCCCCGGCGATGGACGAGGTGATCGCGCGCGGTATGGCCAAGGAGGCCGCCGATCGCTTCCCGACCGCGACTGACCTGGCACGCGCGGCCAGGGCCGCACTCGGCACCGCGCCCGCCGCCAATACGCCGACACTGATCGTGCGGCCGCCCGATCCGTCGCGGGGTCCGTCGGATCAGGCTGTGGTGCACCGCAGTCCGGCGGCGCCCGCCGAGTCGACGGGAACGATTCCCGCGGTGATCCATCCGACCGCGCCGACGGTCGTCTCGCTCGCCGATCTGCAGTTCACCCCGTTGCCGCCGCCGGAGCCCGCCGGTCCGCCGTTCGGGACGCCAGGGGGCGGTCGGCCGGTGCGGCCGTTTCCGGATGCGCATTTGTACGAGGAGTCCCCACCGGAGGTTCCGCAGCATTTGCCGTCACCGCGGTACCCGGGTGATCCGGCGGCTCCGCCGACCCAGCGTTATCCGGAACAAGCGCAATACTCGCAGGCCGAGCAGACTCAGCGGTATCCGGAGTCGCGTTACCCAGCGGCCGGATACCCGGAACACTATGGTGCGCAAGAGGATTCGTCCGCTCCGGAGACGCGCCGTGTCCCGTTGCCGCAACCTTTCTCCGGCACACCGCCGTTCGAGCCGCCGCGCGGTCCCGCCCATGCGGCGCCCAACCCCTACCGGCCCTCGCCGCAACCGGCCGAGTACTCGCCGCAGGGCCATGTCGCGCCCGAGTACGAAGACGATTACTACGCGCAGGACCCTGCCGCGGATCCGTATCGGCAGGATCGATCGGTCATGTTGCCGATCATGGTCACCGTCTTCGCGATCGTAGTGCTCGCGGTCGTCGGCACCATTGGCTGGCAGGTGCTCAGTTCCGGCAAATCCGGGGACTCGAACGTTCAGGCGGGCGCGCAACTGACCACGACGGCCGCCATCGGCGCCACCGGCGGTGCGACCACACCGCCGTCGCCGTCGACCACCAAGGCCGCACCCACCTCGGTCACCCTGCCCGCGGGCGCGGCGAATTGCACCAACGGCCAACCCGTTTCGGGCAGCTACACCCAATCGGCCACCGGATCGCCGGTCACCAGTTGCGGTTTCGCGGAAGCGGTCCGCAAGGCCTACGCCGAATCCGCCGCCACGAACGTCTCGCGCTCTTCGCGCTCAGTGGTCGCCACAAGCCCGGTCACCGGCCGCAGCTACACCATGAACTGTGTAGCGGACGGGCAATTGGTCACGTGCACGGGCGGTGAAAACGCGGTGGTCTACGTCTACTGACAACTCCTAAAAGAGATTCGGTGTCCTCGGCAGCACATCATCGAGAAACGCATTCACCATCGGCACCAGTACCGCTGACTCCCCGAAGATGCCGATATGCGACGTCGCCGCCAGAATTACCAAGCGCGCGGCCGGGACCCTCTGCAGCACCCCTGACGCTGCCGCTTCGGCATCGCCGCCACCGCGCAGTTCGAACATCGCCAGCGCATGCTCGGGCTTCACAGCATCCGCATCACCGGCGATGACCATCGTCTTCGCGGAAATCGAACGCATCTGCGCGTCGCTGATGTTCTGGTCATCGATGCTCAGGACCTTCATCTTTTCGAGGTAGGCGTCGAACGCCGCCGCGTCCGGGGTGTGCTCCTTGAACGCCTTCTCGACGGACGTACCGGCAAAGGCTGCGCCGCTGAGACCCCGGATGCCCTCCATCACCGACGGGTACCAGCCGTCCTTGCGGTAAGTGGCCGACAACGAGACCAGCTTGTCGACAAGCCTCGGGTGACGCAGCGCAAGCTGCAACGCGACCCCGCCACCTTGCGAGTAGCCCAGCACATCCGCGCGCTCGACCTGCAACGCGCGCAGCAACGCCGCGGCATCGTCGGCGAACTGCTCGTAGGACATCTCGCGCGAAGTATCCGGGGTGCGGCCGTGCCCTTGCTGATCGAAGACGATCACGGTGCGCGTGCTCGCGAAGGCGGATACCCACGACTTCATCGAGTCGGTGGCCATGAACGCGCCGGGGATGAGCAGCAACGGAGACGTTTTCGACGTGCCGAGCTCGCCATACACTTCGTAATAGAGGCTCAGACCGTTGATCGGCAGGTGACCGCTGCGCGAAGACTTCGTCGCCATCACTTCGACTGAGTCCTGCGTGTCCTCGGGGGCGAATTCCGGCGGTGCTTGCAGATCGTGGGCGCGGAACAGGACGGCGTGCTCGACGCCCATGGCCTTGCCGCTCATCGCGGTGAACTGCGGGATGAAGTCCTCGGGGGCGGGGTGGTCCGGGAGCGCGGCCAGGTACGCGGCGTGCGCCTCGAGCGAAGCGACGCCGCGGCGCAGCGGCTCACCCGTGACCTCGACGCCGTGTGTCGCGGAGCCGGCAAGCCCGGGGACGATGAACCAGCGCACGGAGTGCGGTTCGAGGTCGTCGTCGATCTGCTCCGGGAAGACCCACCGGTTGCCCGCGTCGCGCACCGCGTCGAGCGTCGCGAGCCCCGCCGCGCGGTGGTCGGCCTGGTCGAAGCCATAGGGCGTCTCGATTTCGTAACCGGCGCCGAGTACGACGTCGGGCTTGAACCGGCGGATCTCCCGGCAGATATCCCGACGCAGGTCGAGTCCGTAGACGAGCACGCCGTCCGGATGTTCGAGGACGGTCAGGTGATCGACGCCGACGACGGCGCAGGCGGCCCGCTGCTCGGCGACGCGCAGGCGTGCTGTCTCCTCGGGCGGGTTCGGCATGCCTGCCTCGCCGCGGGTGAGCAGCAGATAACCGACCTCGATGCCGCGGGCGGTCCAGCGAGCGACGGCAGCGGACGTGCCGTACTCCATGTCGTCAGGGTGTGCGACGACGCAGAGCACGCGCTGGAAGGACTCCTCGGGGAGGGCAGGCAATGTCATTCGGCCATCCTTGCGCGCCGCGGGCCCACCGTCCGGCGTTTCAGACGTGCCGACGAGCCTCGCCCGGTACAAGACGTAATCGACCCGGGACACCGCCGGGTCGGCTAGTCCCGAGGAAGACGGTGTCGGCGCCCGGATTGCATCCGGCCGCCGACACGGACCGGCACATCCTTGTCGGCATGAGGCCGGATGTCCGCGCCCGGATTGGATCCGACCACCGATACGGACCGGCACATCCTTGTCGGCATGAGGCCGGATGTCCGCGCCCGGATTGGATCCGACCACCGATACGGACCGGCACATTCTCCTCGGCATGAGGCCGGATGTCCGCGGCCCGTTGATCTTCCGAGGTACCGCGCCGACCGGTTTCGATCAGCGCGGACGGGGACGAAGGGCCGGGCGTCAGCTCCGCGCGGCTGACACTGCGAGCTGCGCCGCCAGTGCGGCGGCGGTTGCGGGGAACCGGTCGAGCAAACCGGTTACCTCGCGGTTTCCGGCCTCCTGCCAGCCGCCCTCGACGCCGAGCAGTCCGGCGAGCGCATCGCAGGCGGCGGGGTGGGCGGCCAGTAGTTCGGTGACGGGGCCGCGCGGCGCCGCCACCACCGGCGTTGCGGCCGTGGTGAATTCGACCGACCAGGGCGGCACGAAGGTGTCCACGGCGGGCAGTGCGCCGGGGAAGGTGCGGCCTGCTTCCCGGACCAGTCCCGGGATCAGGTCGCCCGCTTGGTCCTTCAGCGTGGTGATGAGTTTCGGCAGCCACGGCAGCAGCACCGTGTCCGGCAGCGTGCCGAAGGCCTTCGACAACAGCTCCACCACAAAAGGTTTCAGCGCCGGAGCCGGGTCGATTGCCTGCACGAAACCGCTCACGTACTGCGGAACCGTCGGCAGCACCAGCGGATTGGCCAGCATGCCGTCGCACCGCTCGCGCAGCTCGGCCATGGTCAGCATGCCGAGCTGGAACCGCGCCGCCCACAACAGGGCCACCTTGGCAGGCGCCTCCGGATGTGATTGCAGCACCGCCAGTTCCAGCTGGGTGTGATCGCAGCCCAGCGACAGCGCCAGGTTCTCCATCCCGAACAGGAAGCCGAGCATCGCCGCCACCTGAGCCGGTCCGGTCTCCTCGGCGGCGAAGGCGGTGGGCAGCAGGGTGCAGTAGTGCGCGTACCCGGCCGTCACGAAACGTTCGCACCAGGTGGGCAAGCCGTCTTCGGTGGAGCGGAAGTAGTTGAGCAGTACCCGGATTCGCCGCAGCACGACGGGCGCGTCGTCTACTGTGCGTTCGGCGGAGAGGAGTTCGACCGCGCGATTGCCCAGCTCGTCGGCGAGCCGGACCGATCCCAGATAAACGAGCGCATCCTCGACCGCGCCGAGCGCCACGGCCGCTGTCGCGTCCGGCGCGGCGACCGCACGCCGCAGGCGCTGCTCGAGCACCTGCTCCACCGAGACACCCTCGTAGCCGAGCTCCACCAGCGAGCGCTGGTATTTGCCGAGCCCGATATCCCAGCTTTCCTGGATCGAGGTCTCACCAAGTCCGCGCGAGCCCATGATGGGCCGCAGCGCGTCCTGCGGCAGCAACCTGCGCAGCAGCCACAGCAGATCCGAGCATGGCCGCAGGTCCGGATTCGCCTTCAGGTCCAGCAGCGCGCGTTGCAGCGTCCGCTTGGACAGATCCAGTCCCAGCGGTTGCAGCCGGTCGAGCGCATCGCGGGCCAGCGGTGGCAGTGCCGCATAGCCGACCTGGCCGATGCGGTCGCCGCCGAGCAGGATTTCGCACAGCCGTCGCACATCGCGCCGCCCCGGCACCCGATCCTTCTCGAGGCAGGTGACAGCCGCGTCCTGGAAGTCGTACGGCGTCGGCCGAGCACGATTGCGCAAGCCCGCCAACAGGATCGAGGTCTCGAAGATGGCGATTGCGTCGGCGGTGCTGGCCAGGTAGCCGTTGCGCCGGGCCAGCCGGACGATATCCACCGACCATTCCAGGAGTTCGGCCTCATCGAGTGGGTCGAGTACCGGTGGCCGCGACAGGAAGCCCGAAAGCCGGTCCGCCACTTCGGCTTCCGGTTCTGCCGCGAGCGGCGCCAGTTTCTTGGCGCGCTTCTTCGTCCCTTGCTGGCCTTCCAGCTGGAACGACTGCAGTTTGCCGCGCCGCAATCCCTTCGCCCAGGTCGCTGCCGCGATGGACACCGCGCCGCCCGCCAGCCCGAACTGTGCCTCGATGGCGGAGTGGCTGGACGGGATCAGCCCGTAGTGCCACTTGGTGGCCGAGCGTGGCGAGATCTCGAACGGCGCGTCCGACTCCAGCCCGAACTGATCGACCGGGCTGGCCGCATGGGCGGCGCCACATACATACAACGCCCGTGCGGGATCGATGTCGTTGGCGGACAAGTGTTCCCGCATGCGGGTCCACATGTATCGTTCGCGGTCCTCGTCCTCGACTGTGCTGCCACGCCGCAGCCGCCGGAACAGGCTGCCGATCATCACCATGACCTGGCGGTAGGTGGAGTAATCGGCGTCCGCGAGGGGTTGCTCGACGTACTGGTCCCACCATTCCGACCAGTGCCGGACCTTGCCGTGGTGGAGCAGGTGTTCTTCCAGCTCGGCGAAACGCGGTCGCAGATCACCGATTTCGATACCGACCGCTTCGCCGTGCAGGCCGTCGTCCTCGTCCTGCTCCCCGTCAGCGGATGTTTCCGACTTCGCCTCGTCGGGAGCCCACTGGAAGATGTGATCGGTGGACCGATCCACCAGCACCAGTTCGACGCCCGGCGTATCGAGCGCGTAGGCGATGGCCTGGTATTCGGCCGACGATTCGGTGATCGGCGCGACCACCGACAGCGGCGCCCATTCCGCCGGGAAACCCTCGATATCAGTGGCGAAGGCCTGCAAGGCAACCGGCAACCGGCAGTTGCGCAGTTCGTCCAGCAGTGGCCGCATGTCTTCGCACAGTTCCAGGTAGATGACGCTCGGCTGCTTTTCGCGTAGCCGCCGCACCATGGCCAGACCGGAGGCGGGTGAGTGGTGACAGACCGGGAAGATTTCCAGCCGCTCCGACAGCGCCCGGTCGACATCGTCGACCATGCCCGCCAGGATGTCGCCCGCCGCCCCGGCGAACGCGACAGCCGCGTCCGCCAGCTGATCGCGTAGCGGGGCAAAGGTATCCGGCGTGGGCCGGATATCGGAGACGATCACGACAGCCTCGCGATCGCCGCTTGGCCGCCCGCCAGGAATTCGCCCCAGGCGGCATTGCTCTTCTTGTCCTTGGTGCGCGGTTCGACCACCCCGTGCAGGTACTTGTTGAGAATGGCCAGGTCCTCGGGCGTGCGCCGGGCCAGGGATCCGACCAGCGAACCGGCGAGGGTCTCGGCGCCCAATTCCTTCGCACCGAAGAACTGGCTGTGCAGGATGGCGTCCTCTAGCACACCGATCTGCTCGGCGGTGGACAGCGCCGATTCCAGCTTGTCATCGTCGCTGGTGGCGACGGCCGCGGCGGCGCGCAGATCGGCGAAGCTGTCCAGCAGGATGTCCAGCAGCGTGGGCGGCAGTTCCAGTTCGATGGAATGGCGGCGCAGCAGTTCCGCGGTGCGGAAGCGCACGATCTCCGCCTCGCTCTTCTTGTTGGACACCACCGGAATGCGCACGAAATTGAAGCGTCGCTTGAGCGCCGAGGACAGGTCGTTCACACCCCGGTCGCGGCTGTTGGCGGTGGCGATGATGGAGAAGCCCGGCTGCGCGAACACCACATTGTCGTCGTCGAGTTCGGGGATGGAGACGTACTTCTCCGACAGGATGGAGATCAATGCATCCTGCACGTCGCTGGTGGAGCGGGTGAGCTCCTCGAAGCGGCCGATCACGCCCTGCTCCATGGCGGTCATGATCGGGGACGGGATCATCGACTCCCGCGACTGTCCCTTGGCGATGACCATGGAGATGTTCCACGAGTACTTGATGTGGTCCTCGGTGGTGCCGGCGGTGCCCTGCACCACCAGTGTGGAATTGCGGCTGATGGCCGCGGAAAGCAGCTCGGCCAGCCAGCTCTTGCCGGTACCCGGATCACCGATGAGCAGCAGGCCCCGGTCCGAGGCCAGGGTGACGATGCTGCGCTCGACGAAACTGCGGTCACCGAACCACTTCTGCTCCACCTGGCGGTCCAGTCCGTCGGCGCGTTCGGAGCCGAGAATGAACAGCCGCACCATCTTCGGGCTCAGCCGCCATGCGAACGGCTTGGGGCCGTCGTCGACGGACTCCAGCCAATCCAGTTCCTCGGCGTACTTGACCTCGGCGGGGGCGCGCAAAACGTCGTTCATGATGGCTGGTCTCCTAGTCGAGAAAGTTCTTGAGTTCGTGCACGAGCTTCTGGATGCGGCCGGAAATCACCGGGGTGCCAAGGTTTTTGAACCGTTCGCGGAACCACGGGTTGACGCTCTGGTGGCCGGAACTGTTCACCGAGCCGACCGGGATGAGCTTCACCCCGGACCGGTGCACCGCCTCCATGGCCTCGAACAACGGCTGGGAGCGGTCGAACTCGTAGAAGTCCGAAATCCACACCAGCACGGTGTTCTTCGGATCGGTGATCTTGGGTTGGGCCATGGCCATGGCGACCGGGCCGTCGTTGCCGCCACCGAGATTGGTCCGCAACAGCACCTCGAACGGGTCGTGCACCCACGGGGTCAGGTCCAGGGCGCGGGTGTCGTAGGCGATGAGATGCACATCCACCTTGGGCAGGCCCGCGAAGATCGACGCCAGAATGGTGCAGTTCACCATGGAGTCGACCATGGAACCGGACTGGTCCACCACCACGATCATCCGAGCGGGGACGGTGCGCTTGGCGGTCTGGCGGTAGTAGAGCCGGTCGACGTAGAGGCGCTCGTCCTGCGGATTCCAGTTGGGCAGGTTCTTCCAGATGGTCCGGTCCACGTCCAGGTTGCGCAGGATCCGCTTGGGTGCGACCGTGCGGTCGACGGAACCGACGCTGGTCTGCTGCACCTGGGTGCGCAGGACTTCGGCGACCTCGTCGATGTAGCGGCGGATGAGGCGCTTGGCATTGGCCAGCGCCACGCCGGACAGATTGTGCTTGTCGCGCAACAGTTGTTCGATGAGCGACATGCTCGGGGTGAGCTGGGCGGCCAGGTGCGGATCGGCCAGCACTTCGCGCAGTCGCATGCGGGACACCAGTTCGCCTTCCAGACCGGTGAGCACGCCTTGCACGGCACCGGCCTGCTCCTCGCCCAGGCTGCGGCGCAGCCAGTTGGCATCGGACTGCCAGCCCGCCAGCTGGGTGGCGCTGACCTGGCCGGAGCCAGTGGCGAAGACATTCAGCAGCAGCTTGGAAACCAGTGCGGCGGTACGGACGTCGGCCGCCCCGACGGGCTGGGGCGAATCGGGCACGGCCTCGTTCTCGGCCGCGGAATCCACGGTCTCGGTCGCGGAGTCGACGGTCTCGGAGAAGTCGAGGCTTTCGAATTCCGCCTTCATCTCTGGATAGCGTTGCACCACATTGTCGATGGAAATGCCCGGATCGAGCACGGCCAGCGGCAACCCCAGATCGTCGACAATGCCCGCGCTCGCCTGTTCCAGCGTCGGTTGCTGATCCCCGGTGAACACACCGGCCAGGAGACGCCAGTACAGGATCTGGCGTCGCGTCTCGTAATTCGGCCCACCCGTGACCCCCATGGAATCGCTTCGCGATGCTGTAGTCATTAGAAGTCCGCCTTCGATACCCCGTCGTCAACGACTGGGAGGAAAGGGCATGTGTGTCGTTTCCATTGCATGGCAACGCCTTTCGATAGAATCGAACGTATGGACGAAGTGGTGCGGTATACCTACCGGCTGCGGCCCGGACGTGCCGCCGAAACCGCTCTACTCGCCGAATGGGGCCGGTGTCGCTGGGTCTGGAACGAGGCCGTCCACCAACAGAAGTCCAGGCAGAAACCGACGTTCGCGAAGCTCGGGAAACTCCTCACCGAAGCCAGGGCGAGGATGCCGTGGCTGCGCGAGGGATCGCAGGTCGCCCAGCAGCAGACGCTGCGTGAGTACTCCCGCGCACTGGACCACTCATTCAAGGTGAAGGGCCGCGGCCACCCGGTCGCCAAGGCGCGGAAGAAGGCCCTGCCGAGCCTGGAGTACACGACTCGCGGATTCGGCATCAGCAACGGTCGGCTGACCCTGCCGAAGGGTGTGACGATCCCCGTCGTCTGGTCGCGGGAACTGCCGTCCTCGCCGACGTCGGTCCGCGTCTACCAGGACAATCTCGGCCACTGGTATGCC
The DNA here is from genome assembly GCF_050955845.1 of Nocardia sp. CA-135398. Lineage (NCBI taxonomy): Bacteria > Bacillati > Actinomycetota > Actinomycetes > Mycobacteriales > Nocardiaceae > Nocardia > Nocardia sp. CA-135398. Next base: position 2,354,330 of record NZ_CP192084.1, read on the forward strand.
TCGTTCGTGGTCCGCCGTGAGATCCAGATCTACCCGCGCTGCGAGCGTGGTATCGGTATCGACTGGGGCGTGTCCACTACCGCCACAGCCAGTGATCCCGCGTTCGACCTGCCCCACCTCGGGCACCGGAGGCGATGCGCCGCCGAGCTGGCGAAAGCGCAGCGGCGAATGGCCCGCCGCTACTGGAAGGGGCGCCCTGCATCGCGCGGCTGCCTGGACGCCAAGCGGCAGGCCGCGAAGCTGGCGAAGAAAGCCACTCGCCAAACCGTCCACGACTCCGGCGTCTGGGCGAAGCGTGTCGTGGACAGCCATGACCTGATCGCTGTCGAGGACTTCAAACCGGTGTTCCTGGCGAAGTCCACGATGGCCCGCAAGGCGGCTGACGCCGCGATCGGCGCGGCCAAGCGTGAACTGATCGGGCGTGCCACGCGGGCCGGGCGGAAGGTGGTGATGGTCCGGCCCGCCTACACAACCATGACGTGTAGTTCCTGCTTCGCGAGAACCAAGCGACTCGAACTGCACGAGAGAGACTTCCGTTGCGACTCCTGCGGCCACGCAGAGGGGCGCGACCGGAACGCCGCCAAGGCGATCTTGGCCACAGCAGAACGGGGCTGTGTCAGTGTTGAGGACGTAAGACAAGCGGATCGCCTCCTTCGGGCGCGTGATTCGGTTGCGGTCTGAGCTGGAAATCCCTGCCCTTCAAGGCAGGGAGCCGTTAATTGCGCAGCAACCGTCCTGCGCGCTCGCGCAGCACCGCCACGGCGTCGCCCGACTTGGCTTGTGCCTTGGCGACTTTCGGATCGGTCGGGCCGAGCGCCCAGTCACCGTTGTGGAAGGCGGTGAGTGCGCCCTTGACCTTGCGCCGCACGGCCAACGGTCGCACCGACCAGCCGTCGGCATCCCAGCGCAGCAATCCGATCATGGTGCCGGAGGCGCTCACCCCGGCCGGAGTGAGCGGACCGGCGGATGGCAGTGCGTCAAGTTCCACTCGAATCCGCTGCTCACCCAATTCCATTGCACCGTCGCGGAATCGGTACCCCTCGAGCAGAACCGGTTCGGCGATGTGCACCGGATCGCTATCCAGCGGTGCGACGGCCGGGGCCTGCGCCTGCGGTAGCTGCACGGTGGCGGTGACGAACGGATCGGCGGCCTCCCCGGCCTTCGCCCGATCGTCACCCCACAGCAGGTCACCGGTCGCCGTCAGCGGCATATCGGTGAGCTCCAGCGCGCGCTGCTCGGCCAGCGCGGTGAGCAACTGCCGATGCGCACCGAGCAATTGCCAAACCGCCGGTCCCACAATGGTATCCACCTTGGCCGCGGCCACCGACACCCGCACTCGACGGGCCGGTGCGCCCGCGACCTCGAGCACGCCGTGCACCTGGGCCTGTACGGCGGTGCCGTGCTCGTGTAGGTCCACGCCCAGCGGCAGCAGCCGACCCGAAACCGACTCGGTCACAGTGGATTCCGTGCCGCGCCAGGACAGCAGCAGGGCGCGCGTCCACAGATCGGCCCAGCGTCGCGCGGGCACCCGGTCCATGGTGGCGATCGGCGCGGAGGCGCCCAGTTCGGCGGTGAAGCCGTCCAGCAGCGTCGCCAGCCGTCGCAGTGCGGGGTCTGCCAGGAGCGACTGCACGGTTTGATCGGCGGCCGCCACCAGGTCGTGGTCCACGCCGCGCCATCCGGCGATGGCCAGTTCGCCCAGCCAGGCGCGGGAACCCGCGGCGAGCGGGCTCGGGGCGGCGGCATCCGGCGTGGCCGTCCACTCGGATCGATTGCGGCCCAGTGCCGTATCGGCCTGGTCGACCAGTGCGTCGTGCACCGCGCCCAGCAGGGCGGCACGGGCGGCGGCCAGCGCCGACAGCTCATCCGTGCCGATCGACCCCGTGCTCACCTTTGACACCGCCGCCGCAACCGCCTCGGCCAGTGGCGAACCCGCCACGGCAGCAGCCAGCGCCGTCAGTGCCGCGCCTTGCGGTTCGGAAACCCGGGCGAAGCCGTTGACCAGTGCGGTATCGAAGCCGTTCACCGCGTCCATGGCCGCTTCGACGCCGGTGGGCGCATCCGCCAGTGCGGCTAGTTGTACAGCCTGCATCAGCGACCCACCCCCGCCGGGAACCAGTGCAGTTCCGGGATCGGCGTCGCGCTACCCGGCAGTTCCAGGTAGGTCAGATGCCGCAGGAACCGGCTGAACACCGCGGCGGCCGGAGCCGGGTCGCGAGTTCCATTGAGGCAGTGCGCGAGTCGGGTTCCCTCGGGGACCTCGACACGCAGGAAACGCGCCACCCTGTCCTGCCCGTACTGGAGCACCGCTTCGTCGATGAGTGCGTCCAGATGCTTGCAGACCCATCCTTGGTTCAACCCACCGCACGGCCGATTGTTATTGGTGCTACAGCTCAGCCCATGCGTCCCCGCGGTCACCGACGCCACGTACACGCGTGAAATATCGGAGCCACTCGAGACCACGCCCTGGAGGCGCCCGTCGGCCAGCTCCACGAACGGCACCTTGTTCAGTTTGCGCGGTGCGACGGCGGGCAAAACCCGCACGACAGAAGCGATTTCCCATGCCGATTCATCCGGCGTGGCACTCGGATTCGAGGCCATCGTTCTCCCTCCCGGTCGATCAAGATGCGCCCAAGATATGTGACGGCACCGACAAGTGCGGTCCCAAGCCCGAATGGGCTGGTGAACAACACTTCGCGCCGTCTCCAGCCCTACTTGCCGACCGCCATGAACTGCGCGCGTCGTGCACGAGGTTGCCCTATTCCCGTTTCCCGCAACGCAATTGCGATGCAAGTGCGTCAGCGACCGCGTCACGGCTGGTCCAGCGGCGTGGCGGCAGCGCGGGATCACGGTTGGGAAGGGTCGAGCAACTCTGGGCCATGCTCGGGGTGGAACAAGTCTCGACCTGAAACGCTCCGCCAGCATCCGGCTACGCCGATACACGGGGCCTGGTTCTCCTGCGACACGCGTGCCCGTCGCGTCGTGGAATCCCTTGGCTTCGAGTATGTTTCCGCGTTCAACGCCACCACAACGTTTCCTCGGCCCGACGGCCGCTATGCCCAGCAAAAGGTTCTGGATCTAGAGATGGCCGACCACGGCGGCAGATGTTCGCGAGATCGACTGCTGGCCAACGTTTGTGCCTGATCGAGCGCGGCATAGGACGTTCTGCGCCACGGCAGTCTCGGGCCTGGTCCGCTGCGCCGCGCGTTCTCGATGCTGCTGTACGACGATGCGGGTCGAGTCTGTTGCAGCAGCGTGCGGTGTGATCGTCAGCGGGTCGGCTGGTGTGTTGATGGCCGATCGCGGTGTCAGTGCGGGTGTCAGGTGTGTGTCAGGCCGGTGTCAGTCGGCGCGGGGACAGTGTGTTCATCGAACAAAACGATCGGCACCGATGGTTTAGTGCCACCACTGATTTCGAGGAGTACACGACATGTCTGTCACTATCACCCTGATCGATCAGGACAAGAGCACCTTGCGCATCGCTGCCTATGGGGCTGTGGCGTTGATGGCTGCTTCGGGTGTGCCGCACAAGGGCATCTCGTATGGTTCCATCGCGCTGACTTCGGCGACCGGGCTGGTCGGGCATGTGTTGGCCGCCAAGTCCAAAGACATCCATTTGCATGGCAAGTCGGTCGCCGAGCTGGCCGATCAGGTGCTGCCGAGTCTGACTGCTGCCGTGAGGCTGCTGGGTACGCAGCATCCGGAGGAGGTCGACAACTTCCGCGCTACCGTCTTGGTGGCTGTGGAAGCCGCGGCCGGGTTCGGCAAGGGCGAGCCCGGCCCTGTTGTGGCTGTGATGGCGCGCAAGATCACTGCGGCCCTCGACGCCTGACGGGCCCGGTTCGGTGCGGCTGGTCGCGGGGTCCTGACCGGACCCCGCGACTCGGCCACCGACCGTCGAAATTCAGATGCGGCCGTCGATCGCGTTGTGGACCGACGCCGTCTCGATCTGCGAGAACCGTCAGACCGGTCACGCGAACCAACGAACGACCTTTACAGTCCCTCGTCGAACGGGTACCGGTCGTGTAACGCGGACCGGTCGCCGGCAAAGTAGTTCAGGACGAGGTCGTCGGCGACTTGGACCAGTACATCGCGACCCTCGACGGCGGATGCCCACTCCATCGGCAGCCTGGACACACCATAGGCGGCGCCGATCAGGTTGCCGGCGAGCGCACCGGTGGAATCGGAGTCACCGGAATGGTTCACCGACAGCAGCAGCGCTGCGCGTACGTCGCTGGTCCGGACCGCGTGCAGAGCGCAGTACACCGCGATGGCCAGGCACTCTTCTGCGATCCACCCCGCGCCGACCTGCTCGACCTTTTCAGCGGTCGCGACGCCCTCGGACAGTTCGACAGCTCGGTTCAGTGCCGCTATGGTTTCCGTACCTGCGGGGAACGCCGCGAGCTGAGTGATGGTCTGCTGCACGGCAATCGGCAGTTCGACACCGCTGATGACGCGATCGATCAGTGCGGCGAACGCACCCGCGGCGAGGTATCCGGTGGGATGCCCGTGGGTCAGCTGCGCGCTGCGAGCAGCGGTGGTGAATGCGAGATCAGTGCCGGCGCCAGCCAGTCCGAACGGCGCTGACCGCATTACCGTGCCGCAACCTTTCGAGCCTGGATTCACCGGACCGGGTTCGTCGAGCATGCCCGGGGCGAGATACTTACGTGCCTGCTGGTTCAGCCCGGACATACATGCATTTCCTGGCGCCCGTGCCACATACAGAAACGGCTGACTCGCCAGCCAGCCATCACTGTCTGGTGCGGGAGCATCTTGTCTCTGGGTCTGCAACCAACGCAGATATGCCTTCCGCAGCGCCGGTACAGGGTCAACACCCGGAACGGACCGCAACAGACCCTCCGCGGTGAACAACGTCATCTGGGTGTCATCGGTCACCTGCTGCGGCGCACCCGCGTCATGCTGCGGCAGAAAACCCTGCACACCCTCGGCTCCATACCGCTGGCGAATCTGGGCCAGTTGCAAGAATTCGATGGGCCACCCGAGCGCGTCACCAATCGCCCCACCCAGCAGCGAGCCCCGGACTCGGTCGAAGACCAGTGTGTAATCACCCACGGGACACCATCATTGCGTATCCGGTCGGTGCGAATTCCACCCAGCCACCTCTGGGATCCGCGGACGGTCCTGGCTGCGCGCGTATGGTCATCAGCAGGTGCAGTGGGTCATGGAAATTCACGGACGTCGACCACATCGAAGCCGACGGACCGGGCGGCGGTTTCGAACATTTCCTGCCACTGGTCCACGTCGGTGCTGTCTATCAGGGCATCGGGCATGACCTCGACGCTGATGGACCACCGGTTTTCATCGTCGCGCCACAGCTTGGCCAGCACCGAGGCATTCCCACCCGCGCTGAGCTCACGTGCACCGAACTGCACGGCATCGGGGTCATCGAGACGTCCACGGCGGCTCAGACCGAGGGTGTCACGCAGCTGTTCCAGTCGATCGTGGTCGAGCTCCCCCGAAAGGCTCAGCAGCAACCGGCGTTTCGGCCTGACCGGGAGTTCCCGATCTGTCGCCGATCCCGCCTCGTCGGGAGTTGGTTCCAGTCCCAGTAGGGGAAGGGCGAGGTCGGCGTTGCCCTTGTTCTCGTTCCACGCCTTATAGGTCAACCGTGCGGGGGTCGCTATCCCGAACGCATCCCGTAAACCGGACGTGATCATCGTCGCCAGCCTGCGGTAGTCGGCCCGTGGCGCGGGCCACGCCACGTTGTATGACCAGTTGTAGTCGTCGCGCCCGGCAGGTGGTTCCCAGCCCAGGTCGGCGATGTGCTGAAGGCCCGCTGCGTCTGCGCGCACCTCGGGGTCCAGCATGTCGGGGCCGGGGAGTTCGGCGCACAGCTCGGTATCGGTCTGATAGAACTGCGTGTACCGGCGCCGATCCGGGTTCGGTACAGCTTCCCTGATGGACACAACCGCGCCCGCGGGCAGCAACGCCAACTGGTCGGCCAACCTGTCGGTGAACTCGTCCCAGCCGGTCATGACCGTTCTGCCTCGGCGAGCGCTTCGCCCTCGTCGTCGAGAGCCAATTGCTCGTTGGGCACCAACTCCAGGTTCACCACGTTCGGAAGCGCCCTCAGCATGAGCGTCTGCTGCGGCCCGGCCCACCGCACCTGGGGGTATTCACCCGGGATCCGCATGGTTGGTGCACCGAGCGCATCAGTAAGCGCACGCGTCATCCGCACGAACGCATTCCACACGCTGTCGGCCTCATCGGAGGCGCTGTCGGTCACCGACTGCACGATGTGGTGGGCTTGCCCGTCCCAGCCGTCGACTCCACCGCTATCCAGCCCGAATCCAACGTCAACGCTTACCGAATGTGGGCCGATCCGCTCTATGCGCCAACCGAATTCCGCCGCCAGGTCCTGCACATCAGCCAACCACCACGACCAATGCAACGACCGCAATCGCAGCGCGAGCACGACAATCTCGGCGTCGCTCAGCGCCCGCCAACCCGTCATAACCTCGTCCTATCATCACTTTCGAATACGGCCAGTCCGCTCTCGCCCACGCTCGCACGTTCACGCGCCGGGCCTGATCCGCAAATACCAGCTCCTGGTCGACGGCGTTATCAATCCTCCTGGTCGAGGGCGCTGAGCCAGTCGTTGGTGACCAGCTGTAACCGGACCGTGTGGTGGAAATCGAGCAGCCGCAGGGTTGTTTCCGGACCGGCCCAGCGGATTTCGGGAATCCAAACGTCGAGGCGATCGGTTCGTTCGCCGATGGATCTGGTCAATACGTCCGCCATCCGGGCAAAAGCCGCCACTGTGCTGTCGCGACCGTCCGATGTATCAGCCGCCTGGGTACTGACGGTGACTTCGATGCGTACCGCGTCGCCGTCGAAGCCGATGATATCGACGGTGTCGGGGCCGAGACCGGAGGCGAACTGAACCCGGTCCGTTGAGTGGATCTTGGGTTCTTGCCAACCGAATACGGTCACCAAGCGCAGCAGATCGTCCATTCGCCATGACCAGACCAGCGTCCGCAGTTTCTCGGCGAGATCGGCGATCTCATTGTCGGACAATGCCTGCCATCCGGATGGCCGCGGCATCGGCTGTGCGACGGGTATGTGGTCGGCGACGAAGAGGGGTTTCGACGCAGGTCGGCCCGCGCGGGGCGTCGACAGCGATTCGGTGGCCGCCGCATAGTCGAACGTCAGGTCGTCTTCGGAAGTGATACGGGCTCGCGGTGCTTCGGGGGCCGGTGTGCCGAAAGTGAGGGTGGCACCCCACATTCGTGTTCTGGATTCTTCCAGAATTTTGCGTGCGTGCTCCAGTGAGGCCGGGCTGGGCGGTGCGTCGCTTACCGTTGCGTCTGCTGACAGATGCCGATCGATGACAGTCAGTCCTGCTGCGCGGCAGCCGACTTCGACGAGCCCGATCAATGTCGCGATGTCGAAAAAGGGGAGGGCATCAATGGTGATGGACCATTCATCGGCGCCGGTGCGCAGCAGCGTGATAGTGGAGGCACGAATTGAGGGGTATCGCGGGTGGTTTCGGATTCGGCACCCCAATTCGCTGCCCACTGCATCCTCGGCAGCTCCCGATGGAGTAAGCCCGATGACCGCTCGAAGTTCCTCGAGTTGGGCTAGATCGAGCCGACCAGTAGTGACCAGGCGAAACCGCCGCATCAGCTTCATTCAAGGCCTCCCGATGTTGCCTTCACGACTGCACTACCAGGCGCTCGGGTGTTGCTCCGCTGTCCAGCCACGCAACTGCGATCTTTCTGGCAACGGCCCGATAGAGCATATCGTCGGCGCCGTTCTCCGACGCGATTACCTCGGTGGCCTTGTACAGGACCAACGTGTACTGACTGCCTGAATATCGGTGTACCGGTAGCGAACACGCGCCTCGTCTTCTTCGATTTTCTCGACTTCTGCGTATAGCGCCAAGGTCATAGCCTCCTTATCTCCAAAGCTCGGATGACAACCGATCAATCCTGACGTGCCAGCCCGAGCAGTGGCAGGTGGAGGTCGCGTTCGTCCGCGCCCTTGTTCCACGCGGTGTAGGTCAACGACCCCGGGCCGGCGATTCGGAACGCGTCACGCAGTCCGGTCACCACCATTGCCGCCAACTGGCGGTATATGGCTGAATTGACCGGCCATGGCAGTTCGATCCACCAGTAGGGGCCGTGGTCGGCATCGGGTTCCTGCCAGCCGGTCTCGATGATCAGGCGGTGACCCGTTTCGTCCGGCCGTGCGGCGGGTTCGAGGAACTCATCGCCTACCAATTCGGCCAGCAGCTCACTGTCGGTCTGCGCGAACTGCGCGAACCGCTGGTGGCCTGGAGGAGGTCCCGCTTCGACGATCTTCACAATCGCGCCTGCGGGCAGTACCGCTAACTGCTCGGCCAGTCGCTCGCTGAATTCTGTCCAATCCGTCATAGCAGGCCCTGCCGTTCGAATTCGATGGATCTGTCGAGAGCCGCCAGTGAGGCGTTCGTCTGATACGTCAGCTGGACAGTATGTGCGAGGCTCAGATTCTTCAGGCGCAATGTTGTTTCCGGGAAAGCCCAACGGATTTCCGCGGCTTCCCCCGGCATGCGGGCGGATGGCTCGCCGAGAGCGCCGGTTATGGCGCCGGACATCCTGACGAACGCGTCACGCACCAATGCTCGGCCGGTCGCGTCCTCGCTCGCGGAGTCCGTCACCATCAACTCGATGGACTCTGCTACCCCGTCGCGGCCTGTTACTGCACCGCTGCTCAGCCCGAAACCGCAGTCGAGCATGACCCAATCCGCTCGGGTCATCAATACCTTCCAGTCGAACTTTGTCGCTATAGCGGGCACCTCTTGCAGCTGCCACGACCAGTCCAAGGTCCGCAAGCCGGTAACCAATTCGGCTATCTCGTCATCGGTCAGCGCACGCCATCCCATGATGGATTCCCCTTATTCATATCGCCGGATCAGGCGGCCGGTACTACGTGAAGACCGGAGTTGCGATCATCGCCACCCGATCGATGTCACGGTCATGGCCATTCATTCGCGTTGGCGCAGAGGCGCGCTTCAGCAGCAACAGCCCCTGTGCATCCGGATCTATCTCGGGGCCACTGGATCAGTTGATGGTGTGTTCCTCGCTCAACGGGCTACCGTTCGCATCGACTTCCTCATAGTCGATACTGAATTCGACTGCCGCGTTTCTGCACTGTTCGGCAAGTTCATGGAGCCGGGCCACGGCGGCCTGGACGGCGCCATCGATATGGCCTTCGAGGAGGAAGTAATTGGGGGGATTCTGCGGTGATGCTTCATAGCAGAGCAGTTCGAAGTCGTCTGTTTCGTAATGCGTTTCCCATCCTCGACGAGGCCGCACAAGTAGATCGTCGGTCGATAGCCACGATCTCAATATCTGCTCGACAATTTCCGGATTATCGGTTTCGAGGCTTCCGTGAAACGACGTACTCGGCACAAATTTACTCCAATCTCACCGAGTTTCTTTCCATGCTCCAGATAGTCCTCCCCGGCATGAGCTGTCTCGAAACCAGCACCCGCGATACATGTCGCGTGCCCCTGGGTGGCATGAACGGCCGGCTCGATCGTGCTTGCCATACCAAGCGCCGACTCCGGGACGAAAAGCACTGCCCCTCCTGATTTTCCGATGTCACCCGCAGAATGCCAACCCATCGAAACGGTCAGCTTCATGATCATGACACATCCGGGGTGTTCCGTGGCGACGGTATCGATCCCGAGGCGCGTTTCCACTACGGCGACTTCGTCAGTGCCGCAGTGGGTTTCAGTGCTGTGTATTTGTAGTCTTGTGAGTTCGTGCCGCTATCGCTGCCTACAAAACGCACGGCGGTCGGCTAGTTTGGTGGTCGATACCCGTTCGGCGATCAGGAGATGCCATGGAACTCAAAGCGGTGCTGGGGCCTGTTGCGCGCGGATTCAATGCAGGGGTCATGGCGTTGACCAAGGCACCATGGATCGGGCCTCGGGTGGGCCGGGCGATCACCGAGATCACGTACGTCGGCCGACGTTCCGGACACACCTTCAGCACACCGGTGGGCTTTCGACGCTCTGGCGACGAAATCACCATCGCGGTCGGCATGCCGGACCAGAAGACTTGGTGGCGCAACTTTCTCGGCGCGGGTGGCCCCATCTCGCTGAAGCTGGACGGCGCCGAACGGTCCGGGCACGCGGTCGCCCGTCGCGATGACAAGGGCCGCGTCAGCGTCATTGTGCAGTTGAACCAGGTCGATTAGCAGGGGGAGTTCGGCCGTTCCGCGAATGCGTCCTGATGGCGCGGGTTCGCGCAGGGGTTGGTGGCCGGTGCGGGCATCGTTGTGCTGTGGTCCGATGAGTTTTGAGCGCGTAGGGCGTCTACCTGGTCATGAGGAAACTGATCTATGGGTTCGGCGTGTCCCTGGACGGCTACGTCAACGACCGCGACGGCAGCATCGACTGGACGAACCCGGACGACGAGCTGCACCAGTTCCACAACGACAGGTACCGCAAGATCGAAATCTCACTGCACGGTCGTCGGCTGTACGAGCTGATGGCCGAGTACTGGCCGCACGTGCCCGAGGACGCGCCGCGAATCCAGCGCGAGTTCGGCGGGCTCTGGACGGAGAAGCCCAAAGTCGTCTTCTCCCGGACGCTCACCGAGGTCCAGTGGAACAGCACCCTGGTCAGTGCGAACGCGGTGGAGGAGGTCCGCAGGCTCAAGGCCGGAGGCGATGGCGTCATGGAGGTCGGTGGCGCGAGCCTCGCGGCCTCGCTGATGCCACACGGGCTCATCGACGAGTATCAGCTGTTCGTCTCGCCCGTGGTGCTCGGCGGCGGCACACCGATGTTCCCGTTGCTGGACAAGCGCATCCAGCTCCGATTGGCCGAGACGAAGCACTTCAACGAGGTGGTGATGCTGCGCTACGTCGTCGATTGACACCCCTTCAACCGCAGTAGCCCCGTTCGAGCGCGACCGTCACCGCAGCGGTGCGATCGTCGATGTCCGCAAAGTACATCCGAACGTGGGCGCTGACGAACTGTGGCGCTGACCGGTGGCAGTGTCGTGCCGTCGTGACGGTCGTCTATCTGACGGCAGCGGCTCTGAGGAGACCCTCCGCCGTCGGGCTGTCGGTCACCAGGGTGTTCACGTAGCCTGCGCGCGCCGCCACGAGGATGGAATCCACCTTGTCTTGGCCGATGGCCACGCCGATTGTGTGCGGAATGCGCGGGAGGTCCTCTAACGGGATGGCGATGAGGCGCTCGAACCCACTGGACTCGATCGGCGCTCCGTCAGGTCCGTAGGGCCGGGCGCAGATGTCACCGACGGCGTGCTCGAGCGTTGCCTCCCGCGCCGAGATAACGCTCGGCAGCGACGAGCGGTGCAGCGGTGGCGCACCGATCCCGAGTAGTGCGGCACGCGCAGACCGCCACAGTTGCTGGACCCGTTGGATCTGTGGGTCGCTCATCAACGCTTCGTGCAGGGTCGGGGTCGGCATGGCTGGGGCGTACAGCATGACAGGGACTGCGCCGACCCGCAGCGCCAGCGCTCGCGTGATCTCGTTCGACTGGTAGTGCGCCTCCGGCTCTTCCATACCGCCGACTGTCGGGCACAGTACGACGCCGGGCAGCGGCGGGAGATCATGCCGTGCGACCGCGAATACCGTTGCGCCGGTTGACACCAGAAGCGTGTCGCCGGGGCGCAGTTGCGATTCGGTGAGCGCGTCGGCGACGCGGGGAGCGAGCAGCGTCCCCAATTCCACACCCGGGGACTCCGGTGTCACGTATGCCGCAGTCAGTCCCAGCGCCTGGCGGAGATCATGCTCGAGGTCGGTCAGCGCCCGCTTCTCCGGGTTGCGGATCGTGACTTGGACGATGCCGGTCTCGCGCGCCTCGGCGAGGAGACGACTCACGGTCGCACGGCTGGTGCCGATTTGGTGTGCGATTTCGGCCTGAGTCGCGTTGTCCAGGTAGTACAGCCGCGCCGCCTGGTACACCAGCCCGGGAGGAAACCGGCGGCGGGTGGCCGCATCGATACTCCCGGCTGCTCGGTCTCTCATCGGCATCCTCCTTCCGCGCGAATCGGGTGTGCAGATGTTCAGAGTATTCGATCGGGTCTGAACATTTGTGCTGTACATTTGTTCACCGATGTCTATAGTGACATAGAACACGCCCCCCACGGGAGGTGGCAGGCAGAAGGAGTCACTCGTGACTGATCGACAACGCACCCGTTCAGCCGTTGGTGCTGGTGACACGATGCAGGCAGTCGTCTGCCACGGTCCCGCCGATTACCGGCTGGAGAAGCTACCGGTCCCATCCCGGAGACCGGGAGAAGCACTCATCCGCGTCGAGGCCGTCGGCATTTGCGCGAGCGACCTGAAGTGCTACCACGGCGCATCGAAGTTCTGGGGTGACGAAAACCGGGCGGCATGGGCGGAGACGGAGGTCGTACCGGGGCATGAGATCACCGGGCGGATCGTCGAGATCGACGATGCCGCTCGCGAGCGCTGGGGCGTCGAGATCGGCGACCGCATCGTCGTCGAGCAGATCGTTCCGTGCTGGAACTGCCGCTACTGTGCCGAGGGCAACTACCACATGTGTCAGGTGCATGACATCTATGGCTTCAAGCGCGCGACCCACGGCGGCATGCAGGAGTACATGGTCATCACGCAGGGTTCGCTGGTCCATCGGATCAGCGCTGATATTCCGCCTGCGCACGCGGCCTTCGCGGAGCCGCTGTCCTGCGCACTCCACGCCGTCGAACGGGCCGACATCACGTTCTCCGATGTGGTTGTCGTCGCCGGGTGCGGGCCCATCGGCCTCGGCATGGTCGCGGGTGCGGCGGCGAAGTCTGCGGCCCAGGTCATTGCTCTGGACATGGAACCGCGCAAGCTGGAACTCGCGGCGCGCGCCGGGGCCACGATGACGATCGACATCAGCAAGCAAGATCCCGTTGCCCGCGTCCGAGAACTTACCGGTGGTTATGGCGCCGATGTCTACCTCGAGGCGACCGGCCACCCGTCGGCGGTGATCCAGGGTCTCAACCTGCTGCGCAGGCTCGGTCGCTTCATCGAATACAGCGTCTTCAAGGAGGCGGTGACCGTCGATTGGACGATCATCAGCGATGACAAGGAACTCGACGTGCGCGGCGCCCATCTAGGACCGAACTGCTGGCCTGCTGCGATACGGCTCATCGAGAGCGGAAAGCTCCCGCTCGACGACATCTGCACCCACCAGCTGCCGATTGCGGAGTTCGCGCGCGGACTCGACCTCGTCGCGTCGGGCAAGGACTCGATCAAGGTTTCACTCATTCCCTGATCGGTCGGCTCAGGCTGACGGAAACGATCGGCTCGCGAGTGGCCGAACCATGCTCGCTCACTGCCACCCGGACCCACATCAGATCGGAAAGACATCGTAATGAACGTTATCAAGACCACCCGGGCTGCCCTTGTTCTCGCTATTGCCCTCACCCTGCCGCTCGCGGCGTGTAGCTCGGGTAAGAACGCCAAAACCGCTACCGGCGGTATCGATGGCGCGAAGATCGCCTTCCTCATGCCGGACCAGGCATCGACCCGGTATGAGCAGCACGATGCGCCGGGCTTCAAGGCCGCGCTCGGCAAGGTGTGCGCGAGCTGTACGACGCTCTACAACAACGCCAACGCTGACGCGGCGAAGCAGCAGCAGCAGTTCGACGCCGCGATCTCGCAGGGCGTCAAGGCCATCGTGATCGATCCGGTCGACTCCACGGCCGCGGCCTCCATGGTGTCTCGTGCACAGGCCAGGGGAATCAAGGTCGTTGCCTACGATCGGCCCATCCCGGACGCGAAGGTCGACTACTACGTGTCCTTCGATAACGAGGCCATCGGTAAGGCAATCGCCGAATCGCTCGTCAAGCACATGAAGGACACCGGTGTCCCGACCGACAAGGGGATCCTCGAGGTCAACGGCTCACCGACCGACGCGGCAGCAGGCCTGATCAAGAAGGGCATCCACGAAGGCCTCGCCAGCGGTGGGTACGCGACACTCGCCGAGTACGACACCCCGGACTGGGAGCCGACCGCCGCGCAACAGTGGGTCGCAGGCCAGGTCTCCCGATTCGGGGCGCAGATCGGCGGGATCGTCGCGGCCAACGACGGGACGGCCGGTGGCGCCATTGCCGCGTTGAAGGCCGCGAACGTCAAGCCTATCCCGCCGGTTACCGGTAACGACGCGACCAACGCGGGGCTGCAGCTCGTGATCTCGGGTGACCAGTACAACACGATCTCCAAGCCCAGCGAGATAGTCGCTGCCGCAGCAGCTGAAGTGGTCGTCGACCTCGTCGAGGGCAAGCAGGTCGAGGCCGTCGGTGGCGGCAACCTGACAACCGTCTTCACGGCCCCGACCATGCTCTTCGTGCCGAAGGTCGTCACACGGGACAACCTCAAGGCCGATATCGTCGACGCCAAGATCAACACCGCGGCGGAGCTGTGCACCGGTGCCTATGCCGCTGGATGCACGGCACTGGGGATCTCCTGAAACCGCCTCCACGTCACCGATAGAGTTCTTATGACAGTCACGGCAACATCGTCCACGACGCCGGTGCTCAGCCTTCGCGGTATCGGCAAGACTTTCGGCGCGGTCTCCGCGCTGGCCGACATCGACATGGAAGTCCACGCCGGTGAGGTGGTCGCCCTCGTCGGCGATAATGGGGCGGGTAAGTCCACCCTGGTCAAGGTCCTGTCCGGTGTTCATCAGCCCGACTCTGGTGAGCTGTTCTTCGACGGGAAGCCCGTCGCGATTCCCTCGCCGAACGCGGCACTCGAACTCGGCATCGCGACTGTTTTCCAGGATCTGGCGCTCTGTGAGAATCTCGACGTCGTCGCCAACCTGTTTCTCGGGAGAGAGCTCGGTAGGACCCGGCTCAGCGAGGTCGAGATGGAGACCCGGTCCTGGGAGCTGCTCGGGGAGCTATCGGCTCGGATCCCGAGCGTTCGCGTCCCGATCGCGTCGCTGTCGGGTGGTCAGCGCCAAACCGTCGCTATCGCCCGGTCGCTACTGGTCAACCCGCGGCTCATCATGCTCGACGAGCCGACTGCCGCCCTGGGGGTGGCGCAAACCGCGGAAGTGCTCAACCTGATCGAACGCGTGCGCGCCAAGGGGCTCGGCGTCATCATGATCAGTCACAACATGGAGGACGTACGGGCGGTCGCGGACCGGATCGTGGTGCTGCGGCTCGGTCGCAACAACGGAACCTTCGGTCCGGATGTGAGCAACCACGAGCTTGTCGCGGCGATCACGGGCGCCACGGACAACGTCGTCGCTCGTCGATCGGCCCGGCGAGCGGTCGAGATCGACGCGGCTGTTGCGAACACCGCAGAGGAGCTGTCATGAGTCAGACGGAAACGTCCACGAAGTCCGAGGCGGCCGAGCGCACTGAACTCGACCGCCAGGACAGCCGAGTAACCGTCGGTGTGGGCGGCGTCGGCGCGATGATCACCGGATTCGGTCGCCGCGTGCGCTCCGGTGATCTGGGAGCGCTGCCTGTCCTCGTCGGTCTGGTCGGCATCGCTGTTGTTTTCCAGACCCTGAACCCGGTCTTCCTCACCTCGACGAACCTGGTCAACCTGCTATACGACAGTGCGGCCGTCGGAATGATCTCCCTTGGCATCGTGCTGGTCCTGATTCTCGGGGAGATCGACCTGTCGGTGGGTTCCTTGAGTGGTCTGTCGGCGGCGTTCCTCGGGGTCTTGTGGGTCAACAAGGGCTGGCCCATGCCGGTGGCCGTCCTAGCGGCTCTGCTCAGCGGTGCGCTGATCGGGCTGCTCTATTCACTGGTCTATACCCGATTCGGGATGCCGAGCTTCGTTGTGACTCTGGCCGGGCTGCTCGCCTTCCTCGGACTTCAGCTGCAGTTGCTCGGCAGCCACGGATCGATCAACCTCCCATACGGTTCGCAGCTGGTGACCTTCGGCCAGCAGCAGTTCCTCCCACCCGCTGTGGCTTATGTAATCTGCGTCGTCGCCGCGGTCGGCGTGCTCGTCGCGGGTCTGGCGAATATCCGAGAACGGGCGCGCGCCAATCTATCTCGGCCGTCCGTGCAATCCCGGGTGATCAAGAGCGGTGCGCTCCTGGTCGTCTTCCTCGCCGCCGCCTGGTACCTCAACCAGGACAATGGAGTGCCGTGGATGTTCATGGTCTTCGTCATCGCGGTCGTGGTGGTGAACTATGGCCTGACCCGAACCCGCTGGGGAAGGCACATGTTCGCGGTCGGCGGCAGCGTCGAGGCCGCGCGCCGAGCCGGTATCAATGTCAACCGGGTCTATACGTCCGCGTTCGTCCTCACCGGCACGCTCGCGGCGCTCGGCGGTATTTTCATGGCGGCCCGGCTGGCCTCGGCTAGCCAGAGTGCTGGCACCGGCGATGTCAATCTCAATGCCATCGCCGCAGCCGTCATCGGTGGTACGAGCCTCTTCGGCGGTCGAGGATCGGCGTATTCAGCTCTGTTGGGGATCCTCGTGATCCAGTCCATCTCGAATGGATTGACATTGCTGAATCTGTCGTCGGCCCCGCGGTTCATGATCACCGGTGCTGTCCTTGCCCTGGCGGTACTCATCGATTCATTGGCGCGCCGCTCCCGCGTCTCGCACGGACAGGCATGAGCTCCTCGACATCCTCCGGAAATGTCAGTAGGGCCTCGACTTGCATGTCGGGCGAACATCCGTCCGGCATGTGCGGAGTCACTCGGTGAAGGGAGACTCCTGGATGGCGGACAGCGTGTGCACGAGCGGTTTCGTCGCTCCGTACAGGCTGTCGTAGACGCCGAACAGGTCGTCGTAAAGTGTCCGGGTGCGGGGGTTCGGTTCGATGAGCTGACCGACGGTCGCCCAGTCGGTCTCCGGTGCGACCAGGCCGGTTCCGATCGCGGCGAGCAGTGCGTCGCCGTAGCTCGCGCCCACCGTTTGGGTCGGCACCACCTGGGGTCGGCCGACGACGTCGCTCACGATCTGAGTCCACAATCCACCCTGCGTTCCGCCGCCGACAGCCACGAGTCGTTCGATCGGGGTCTGCTCGCTGTCGAGGAACTCGATGATCTGCCGGATGCCGTAGGCGATGCCCTCGTATGCGGCACGGAAGAGGTGCCCCCGTCCGTGCCGCAGGCTGAGTCCGGCGACGACGCCACGCGCTCTCGGGTCGAAGATCGGCGTGCGCTCACCAGCGAAGTACGGCAGGAGTACCAGGCCGTCGGATCCAGGCGGCACCGCCGCCGCCTCGGCGATGAGCTGTTCGAACGGCACGTCCCCGGTCAACTGCTGAACCCATGACGTGAGCGACCCTGAGGTCGACATTCCCGCGGCGAGCGTGAACTGCCCCGGCTCGATGCCAGAGGTTGTCCATAGCAGCGGGTGGGTTTGGAGGGTGGGAAGTACCTGGACGAAGAACATGGTCGAGCCGTACATCAGCATCACGTCCCCCGGTCGCCGCACCCCGGCGCTGAAAGCCTCGCTCCAGGCGTCGACGGTACCCGCGCAGACGGGGGTACCGACGGGCAGACCCGTCTCCTCTGCGGCCGCTGACGTTATCGCGCCCACAACCTCATGCGGCCAAACGATCTGCGGCATCTCGAGATGCCCGGCGATATCGCCGATCCAATCCTGGGCCCATTCCTGCCCGCGCAGGTCGTACAGCGGGTCACTCTGGCTGGCCGTATGGTGGTCGAGCACGTAGGCCCCGGTCAGTTTTGCGACGGCATATGAGCTGGAGTTGTACCACCGGGTGGCCCGTTTCCACACGTCGGGCTCGTGCCGCGCCACCCACAGCATTTTCGGTCCAACTGCTTGCGTCGACAGAGCTTTACCGCAACGCTGCAGCACTTGGTCGGCACCGAGTCGCTCGGTGAGTTCAGTGATCTCCGCCGTAGCCCGCATGTCGATTCCGTAGAGAATCGCCGACCGGACCGGGCGCAAATCCTGGTCACACAGCAGCAGGCACGGACCGACCCCACTGACGCATATGCCAGCCAGACGATGCTCGCCGATATGGGGAACGAGTTCCCGGCATACCTCGACCAGATCGCCCCACCAGATGATCTCTGCATCGACCTCTGCCCAGCCCGGCCGAGGAAGGCTCATGCCGTGTTTTCGGACCGCCGTCGCGAGGATCCTGCCGTCGCTGGTTGTCAGCACCCCCTTGGTGCTGCCCGTACCCATGTCGACACCAAGCAGCAGATCCGACAACCCAGTCACCCGCACTTCCACTCATTCCCGCGCGTTCGGCATCAGCGTAATGGAGTCGGGCGGCGGATACCGGACCGTTCCCGTCGTCCAGCTCTGGTTTGCTTCGGTCCGGCGCGGCCCACCTCTGGTAGCGCCCCAGGGGCGCCCCCCGAACGTGTGCGGGAGTTCAGCACGGTGATGGCCAGCCGTGACGGCCTGGCACGGCCATCGTTACATCTGGCCGTGGCGAACCGGGCCGTTTGGTTCGTAGGTGCCGAGGACGATGCCGAGATCGGTCACGGTGAGCTCGACAGGGCGCATCGTCGCCGGGCGGATGCCGTCGTTGAACAGGCGGCGACCGGAGCCGAGCAGCAGCGGAAATGTCATCAGGCGGAAGCGGTCGACGAGCTCGTGCTGCAACAGCGTCTGGAGCAGTTTGCCGCTTCCCCAGATCTGCAGTTCGTCGCCGGGTTCGTCCTTGAGCGCCCGCACTGCCGCGACGAGGTCGCCGGTCAGCAGGTGAGCGGTGTCGGGGTGCTCGCCGCGCCATGTGGCATCGGCTTCGCTGAGTGAGTTGGACACGACGTATTTGGGCAGCGAGTTGATCGCCGTGGCAATGGCGTTGTCGGGGTCGGTTTGATCGGGCCAGTAGCCGCGGAAGATGTCGAAGGTTCTGCGTCCGAACAGGAACGCGCTGGCGTGGCTGTTGAGTTCGGTGACGAACTCGCCGACGGCTTGGTCCGGAAACGGGGCCTGCCAGCCGCCGTGGGTGAAGGCGTCGCTGGGATCTTCCTCAGGCCCGCCGGGGGCCTGCATCACGCCGTCGAGGGTCAGGAACGTCTGAACGGTGAGCTTCATATGAATCCAGACGGAGCGGCGCACCGATTCTGAGCGGTCTCGGGTCGGCCGATCCAACGACAGCGACCGCGGCTTCATCGCGGTCGCGGCGTGGATCGGCCTCGGTTCAGCGCGTGGCGATAATTGCCGAGCCGTGACCGAACAGGCCCTGATTCACCGCGATGCCCGCACGGGCGTTCTCCACCTGGCGGCCGTCGGCTCGGCCGCGCAATTGCCAGGTGAGTTCGCAGATCTGAGCGATCGCCTGCGCGGGGATCGCCTCACCGAAGCAGGCAAGACCGCCACTGGGGTTCACCGGCACGCGTCCACCCAAAGTTGTTGCGCCGCTGCGCAATAGTTCCTCGGCATCGCCCGTGTCGCAGAGCCCGATGTCCTCGTACCAGTCCAACTCCAGAGCGGTCGAGAGGTCGTAGACCTCCGCGAAGGACAGGTCGGAGGGGCCGAGCCCGGCCTCCTCGTACGCGGCGTGCGCGATGGCGGAACGGAACGCTCGCGGCGGCGCGTCAACGGCCACGGCGGAGTCCGTCGCGAAATCCGGCAGGTCGAGGACGGTTTTCGGGAATGTCGGCGTGACCGTCGACAGCGCCCGGATACGGACCGGGTCGGTGACGCCGCGGCGGCGGGCGTACTCCATCGACGTCAGCACCAGTGCCGCACCGCCGTCACTGGTCGCGCAGATGTCGAGCAGCCGCAGCGGGTCCGAGACGATCGCCGAGGCCGCGACCTCCTCGGCCGAAACCTCCTTGCGGTAGCGGGCGTACGGGTTGTTCAGGCCGTGCTTGGCGTTCTTCACCTTGACTGCGGCGAAATCATCGAGTGTGGCGCCGTGCAGTGCCATCCGGCGGCGGGCATAGAGCGCGAAATAGATGGGGTTGGTGGCACCGAGCAGGTGGAAGCGCAACCAGTCCGGATCGTCGCGGCGTTCGCCGCCGACCGGCTGGAAGAAGCCCTTCGGGGCGGCATCCGCGCCGATCACCAGCGCGACATCGGTCAACCCGGCCAGGATCTGGGCCCGCGCATTGGCGATGGCCTGCGCACCGGAGGCACAGGCGGCGTAGCTGCTCGAGATCCGCGCACCCGACCAGCCCAACGCCTGGGCGAATGTCGCACCGGAGACGAAGCCGGGGTATCCGTTGCGGATGGTGTCCGCACCGGCGATGTAGCCGACATCGAGGTGGTCCACCCCGGCATCGGCCAGCGCCGCGCGCGCCGCGACCAGTCCGTATTCGACGAAATTGCGCCCCCATTTGCCCCACTGGTGCATGCCGGCACCGAGGACGGCAATGTCGCGATCATTCGTGTCAGGCATCGACCGGCCTCCACATCCACACCGTATGCTCCGCTTCCTCGTCCTCGTACAGCACGCCGACCGTCAGTTCCACCGGCATGCCGACGGCCAGGTCGTCCACGGTGATGCCGCGCACGACCTGCCCGAGAATCACCATCTGCTCGACCTCGAGCTCGACCGCCGCGACGACATACGGCTCGAACGGATCGGGGGAGACATAGGGCGGGGGCGGCTTGTACCGGGCGTCCGCGTATGACCAGATCCGGCCACGCGTGGAGAACAGGTATTCGACCAGTTCGGAGCCGTCCTTCGGGCTTGCGCACTGCGGGTTGCGACAGGCCAGCGTGTTCCGCGGGAAATACGGTGTGCCGCACACATCGCAGCGACTTCCCACGAGACGTACCGCGCCGTCGTCCGCAGTGAACCAATCTGCCACCGCGGGGCGTTGTTCTTTCTGCACGAACCCGACGTTATAGGAACATGTTCTATTTTGGGACGGAACTCGGCACCGGCGATGTACGCGCGGCGGTACGGTGAGGCGAACTGAGGACGCGACGAGACCTCGAGTCGACCTGGAGTACCCGATGGGCACCAAAGCCATTTACCCGCAGTCGATCCGCAACGTCACGATCATCGGGGACCCCGACGAGACGACGCGAGTCGTCCACCGCCTGTTCCACCGTTTCGCCGGGAGCGGGTCCGGCACGGTCCATTGGGTGACGGGCCGCGTCGATCACACAATCCATATCGCCGAGCTGTCCAGCCACGCGCCGATCGCGGAGCTGGAGCGGTCCATCCGGGTAGCCGACGGGGTGATCGCGGTCGTGAACACTGCCGTGCGGAGCACCCCGCGACTCGAGACGATACTGCGGGTTGCCGACGACCATCAGGTCGCACGGCTGTGTCTGATGACCGGACTCGACCATCCCGCCGCCGACTTCGACCGCTGCGTCCACACGATCGCCGAGACGCGCGGGGCGGTGCCGTTGACGCTGCAGATTCCTATCGGCATCGGCACCGATTTCGAAGGCGTCATCGATCTGGTCCCGATGTGGGCGCTCGAACCGATGGCCGCCGAATTCTACGGCAGCCATTGGAAAGTCGCCGAGCAGTGGTACCGCAAGCTCGTCGCCACAGTGATGGAACAGGACGCGGCAGATTCGCTCGGCCTTCGAGTGATCCCACCCGAACAGTTGCACGAGCGCATCCGCTGCCGCACGCGCATCGGCGACGCCGTGCCTGTCCTGTGTGATGCCGCGCCATGGAGTGACGACATCGCCCCGCTCCTGGACGCCATCGTTCGGTATCTGCCGTCTCCGCTGCACGTCTGTCAACCGGAACACGCCCTGGACCATTGACGGACGCTGGCATAGTCCACGATATTGATTCCGGCACAACGGAATCGGCGAATGCGAGTTCAGGGTGCCGCAGCCCTGGCCTCTGTGCCGACGCAGCGGGCAGTCGCCATCGTGCGGGCAGTGGTCGTGGTACTGGGGTCGCTCGTCGCCGGGTTCCTCAGTGGGGACGACGAATACGATCTGGATCGGCGATTGCAGTATCAGGAGTGCATCACCCGGGAGCAGGCTCGCATCGCCCGCGACGGCAGCCTTCTCCAACCCGAAGACTTCTGCAACCTCTACCCTGGCCGCTAGCCGAGATCGGCATGTGCGGGATGTCCTGAGCCGCAGCACATCTGGGTCAGTGCCGCTTCAGGGTGCCGACACTCAGCGATCCGCTCGCCGTGGTCCGCAGCTTCTTCTCTTCCGCACGGACGTAGCTGACGGGATCCTTGTCGACGGGCTGGACTCCGGCGTAGTTGCGCGCCTCGTAAGCGGCGAAGGCCACGGCCAGCTGATGGCGGCGCGGCAGCCCCGTCAGGCGGCGGAAGTCGGTGAGGCCCTCGCGTTCTTCTTCGGCCATGTGATCGCTGTTGGCGTAGTTCGCTGCCGCGACGGCCGCGTACCAGTCATCGGTACCGACCTGATGACGCGCCACTTCGGCGATAGCGTCCCTGATCTCGTTGTGGTCGTGGATAGCGTCGAGTGTCTCGTCCTCCACCCCCGCCGCGCGCCGGGCCGCGATACCCGCCTGCAGCAGTGCGGGGTAGAAGATCTCCTCCTCCGCCTGCGCGTGCAGCTCGAGAAAGGCGGCCAGCCTGTCCCAGATCGCGGAGAGCACGCCGGTCTCGGCGCGATCGATCTGCTCCAGTATCGCGAATAGTCGCCGCTGTTCATGGTGGTCGTCGAGGATCAGCTCGGTAATGTCCACAATTCCTCCCTGATACCGCACTTCAGGTCAGCGCTGAACGCCAGGGCAGGCCGCCCCCTCGGGGCAGCTGGCATATCCCTCAGGGAGCCGACGATAACGCACCCTCCAGCTGCTCGCGTCCGGTTTACCGAGCGCCTAGCGACGTCAAAGCTTTTCGACGGCTGCCAATGGTTCATGCATGACTCAGGTTTGTATTTCGATGTGGACACGATATCGAGGACTCTCACTTCAGCTCACCGCGCCCAGCACAGACTCGAACGGCTCCAAAGATCCAGTGATCACCTTTCATGCTTGGACACCTGTATAGGTTTGCTGACTCGAAAGGAACTGCGAATTGGGCACTCTGGGTACTCCACTCAAGAAGATCGTCCTCACCAGCGCGATTATCGGCGGGACCGGCATGGCATACATCGGCCAAGCGTCCGCCGCTACCGATCAGGAATGGGACAGCCTCGCCGCATGTGAGTCGGGTGGTAATTGGAGTAGCAACACCGGCAACGGGTTTCAGGGCGGCCTGCAATTCTCGCCGGGCACCTGGGCTGCGTATGGCGGTGCCGCGTATGGGCAGACCGCCGACAAGGCGACCCGTGAGCAGCAGATCGCCGTCGCCGAGCAGGTACTCGCCACTCAGGGCTGGGGCCCTTGGCCGGGTTGTTCGTCAGCGCTCGGCCTGCGATGAAATAGCAGAGCTGGAGTAGCCGCAGCCACGCCGGTCAGTGGCAACCGCCCTTGCGAGTGACATCGGCAAGCAGGTCGGTGAGCGCTCCTTACCCCACCCCGAGCCCGCTTCCTGGGTCGCCCGCGTGGCCGACCTGGTCTCTCGGGGCGGGTGACGGCGGATAGTCGTCGACGGTCATCGCGTTGTAGAGACGTGCGCTCTTGGTGGTTAGGCGGATGAAGGCGCGGCTGAGCCCCGCCGGCAGGGCGGAAATCAGACGGCTGCCCTGGACCAGTCCCGATACGCCGAGGCGGGATGTGGGGATCAGGGTCTTCGCCGCGCTCAGCGCGACCGCGTGGCTGCCGCGCACGTGTTCCGCCATCGCGCGCTCGTAGGCGGGGAAGGCGCGCTCGTAGTCGCCGTCCGCGCGGGCCAGCTCCCCGGCAAGGATGTACGCGCCGACGACGGCCAGAGTGGTGCTGCCGCCGACGGCCGGGCCGGGGCAGTAGCCCGCGTCGCCGACGAGCGTCACCCGCCCCCGCGACCAGGTGTCCATGCGGAGCTGGGTGATCGAGTCGAAGTAGAACGCCGGGGTGCGGTCCAGTTCGTCCAGCCAGCGGTCTACCTCGGCGTGCATGCCGCCGAACGCATTGCGCAGCAGGTCTTTCTGCCGTGGCACGTCACGGTGGTGGTAGTCGAGCTCGTGCTCGCTGCGGAACAGGAACAACGCCCGCGCGTCGCCGAGGTGCCGTGCGCCGTACATGCCCGCGGTGCGTCCGACGCCGACGTGGATGCGGACCTCGCCGTCGAGCCCGAAAGCCTTGGGCAGGGTCAGCACACCGAGGTAGGCGCCGATGAATGCGCTGAACCGGGACTCGTCGCCGAAGACGAGACGGCGCACGTTGGAATGCAGTCCGTCCGCGCCGACGACGAGGTCGAAGCGGCGCGGCGCGGCGTTCTCGAACCGCACTTCGCCCTCAGGGGAGATCGCGGTGATCGAGTCGCCGAAGACATACTCGACGTCCTCGCGCGCGGCGTCGTAGTAGATCTCGCTCAACTCGTCACGCATGATCTCGACGTGTCGGTCGGAGGTGGCGCCGAAGATCTTGGACAGGTCCACCCCGACCGGACGCCGTGCGCCCTCGCGGTACAGAGTCATCCGCTTCGTGCCGGTCGCCCGCTGCTCGACGCGTGGGAGCACGCCCATCTTCTCCGAGATGTCCACCGCGGGCCGGAACAGATCGACCGCATGGCCGCCGGTCTTGCGCAGCGCCGGAGCGCGCTCGATGACGGTGACCGAAAAGCCGTGCCTGGTGAGCCAATACGCCAACACCGGACCGGCGATACTGGCACCGGAAATGAGAATCCGCATGAGCAGTTTCCTTACTTGACGAGAATTCTTGATCGACGGCATGAGCTTGCCGAGCGGCATTGTCTCGGAACGGCTTTCGACGCCCGTGCGTCCAGTGCCGCCTCGATCTCCGCGCGCGAGCGGGCGCTGTTTTCGGCGCGGAGTACAGGTGAAATCACCCTCTAACTGTCGCCGCTGGCGCGAACAGTGTCTTGAACAAATGTTCCCGAGACTCCAGCATGTGAGGGTGCGCTTCACACGGCCGGAACCTGCCTTCGACGAATTGAAATCGGCGGCATGGGCGGGCGTGCACTGCCGCTCGGCGCAGGTCTCCACCTACCAGGGATATCGGTAGCATGCTCACCTACGCGCTGTGTGGGTTACCCACTGGCCCAACGTCATTCGGAAATAACGATGACGAACACAGCAGCTAGACCTCGGCGTTGCGACGCGCGATCTCGGCAGATCGCAGGGCGCGGCCGACACGTCCGAGCCACCTGGCTTCGTCGAGCAATGTGTCGGTGCCGCCTTGTTCAGTAGACAGGGTCATCGTCGTGTTGTGCTGGGGCGGGTCGCCTGCTTGCTTCGCCGTGATCGCGGACGCGATGACGGCCGCCTCGATCATCGGGCCGCGCTCATCGTCCGGTAAGCCGAGTGCGTCGTACCGGTCGGCGGCGAGTTGTCGCGCCCGTGGATCGGCATATCCGCGCAATGCCAGTTGCGCGTCCCGAATGTCGACGACCCGGCGACAGAGCCGAAATTCAGCGTCCCGCAAAGGATTCCATTCGCGGCTGGCAGGCAGCGGCACAACGCTCGTCGTCCCGGTCGCGGAAGTCAGGTGCCAGCTCAGCTCACCGAGTTGTCGTTCAGCTCGGTGGCATCGGTAAGCGTGCAGCAGCGCGCCCAGAAACTCGCCCCCCGATGGCAGTGCCATCCCGGTGATGACGATGAGCAGTCCGGCTACGGTGAGTAGTCCGTCCACGGTGGCATACACCGGCCGGGCCTCGTGGCCGAGATCGACGACGACCAGTACATATCCGAGGAAGGCCAGGCGCGCGATCACGGCGATGCCGCCTAGTGCGATAACCCGAAATCCGATGCGTAGCCACGGCTTCGCGGTGAGCGCGGCGTAGCGGAACCCGAACACTACCGCCGCGACGGCGCTGACACCGACGTAGCAGATGAACAGATACCGATATTGGGCATCATTCGCTGAGGCCGGTGGGAAGGCGGCGAACAGCAAGACGACCGCGCCGACGACAACTCCGAACCCCGCGTAGCACAGCGGGGATCTGCGCCGCGCGATCTCGGTCGGTGTCGTGAGGTACACAAACCATATCTGGCTCGCGCACACCGCGAGCATTGCCGTGATGTCACTGAGCAAGATGCCGATTGTCCGAACATGGGTGTGCTGGTCGATGGCATCGGATTCGAGCCAGAGCATCATGGTCGCCAGGATCGCGGCAGCGAAAAGCGCACTCGCACGGTGCATCCCGTTATCCGGATCCCGCATGATGTCGCGCGCCTTGATGGCCAGGACTGCGCCACAAGCGAACGCCGTGAGCAAGATCAGCAGAATCGGGTCGGGGGTCACAGTGATTTATCCAAGCGGCGGACTATGTCGGCGATCGCCGGATCGGCGGCGACGGTGACCGGCTGGCTCGACCGGTGCGCGCGCCGCAGGAGCAATGTCGCCGTCATCTCGGCCTCGGTTTCCTGCTCGGTCGACCCGCAGGACCTGGCGAGCACCTGGCCTTGGATCTCATCGGCGATGTGCACGAACATGCAGTGCCGTCGATCATCGCTGATCGGTTGACCGCGGTGACCGAAGAGGAGATGCGCGAATTCGTGGAAGATGATCTGCTGCCGGTGAATCGGGCTGGCGGACTCCTCGTAGATAACGGAGTGTCCGCGTTCGTCGGTGATCAGCAACCCGAGTGGACTCGCTGGCGGCAACGCCATCGGGATCAGTTCGATCCGTCTGCCCACATGACTCTCCAGACGCTCGCACACATCGCCGATACCGAAACGAGCCGGTAGCGAGAGCGTATCGATTCGCCGTTCGCAGCGCTTCCGCAAATCAGTGGTCCGCATGGGGCAGTCCTTGCTGGGTGGAGGTTTTCGTGTGCTATTGCTCGCCGGGGCGGCCTGCGGGTAGTCGCTCCAATCGGCGAAAACGGTTGATCACATCGGTGAATCGAGCCTGGTCGCGGGTCATCGCGGCGGCGACCTCCTGGTTGCCGAACTCGCGACCGTCGGGCCTGCGCACGACATCGAACAGATGGGTCGATTTCGACGCCAACGTCGAGACTGGGTGGTCCACCGATCGCCCTTCCGTCAACTGGAATGGTTGCGAACCATTATCACTTGACAACCGTTGACAGGACACGCCAGACGTGGCAATAATCAGCCGCATCAACTGGTGTGAACAAGAGTCGGCAACCAATCACGAGTGTTGACGCGCCGGTAGATGCGTTATGTCTTGGCGAGAGGACCGGCAGTGGGCAGCAGCACCCCCGGAGGTCGACCGTCGGCAGGTCCTCGGTTCACCGCGGCATTGCTCGACACCGGCGCGAGAAGGCCACGGCCCTGGTTGTCCACCCAACACAGTCCTGCCCCGCGGCCGGTCGGGACCGGCGGCGCCCGTGTCGGTCGGCTACGAAAACTGCCGGTCCTCTTGGCTCCGATAGTGATTGCCCAGCAGGAAGACCGGGCGCCGAATCGCATCGGCTCCGATGCAAGAAGGATAATATGAATTTCAACGAGCTGGACTCGATCGCCTGGGAAACAATAGGTGGAAATCAGTCTTGTCGGAGATGCATCGGCACAGTTCGTGGCATCCAGGTGTGGCGATGAAGGACTATTCCCAGCAGATACTGAGTGGCGAGGGCGATAACGACTATGCCCGTTACATGCGTACCGATCGACTGCTGGATCTGCAGCGTCGGTCGGACGAGATGGTGCACCGTGACGAATTACTGTTCCAAATCGTCCATCAGTCGACCGAGTTGTGGCTCGAGCTGGCCTGCACCGAATTACGCAAGGCGGCCGACTATATCGATGATGCCGATCTGAACAACGCGATCGCGCTGTTGAACCGAGCGTCTCTGGCAATGGAACTCATCACCGACCAGCTGGAGATGATGCGCCATTTGTCACCGTGGGACTTCCAAACTATCCGCACCGTTCTCGGCCACGGTTCGGGATCCGATTCTCCGGGCTGGCTTTCGGTGCGGCGAGATAGTCGGGCCATCGGGAAATCGTTCACCACATTCGTGCAGAATCGGGGTATCGACCTTGTCGAGGTATATCGGGCCGAGCAGCAGTCCGAAATACACCGCCTGGCCGAGGCGCTGATCGAATGGGACGAGCGAGTATCTTTATGGCGGGTGCGGCACTTCAAGATCACCGCCCGGTTGATCGGACATCATGCGACCGGCACACAGGGCACGCCGGTCGCAATGCTGACCAAACTGATCGCGCACAGGCTTTTTCCCGAGCTATGGGAAATCCGGAGTTTCCTTACCGAGACCGGGCCGATGGCGCAGGCGAATGCCGAGCTACCCGGTAACTTCGGCAATGAGTAGTCGGCCGATGTCTGCCGAGGCATTCCGGTCTCACTTTCCGATGTTGCAACGCGCGGTACATCTGGCAAGTTGCAGCGTTGGGGCTCGTTCGGTGGAGCTCGATGATGCCTTGGCTCGGATGCTGGCGGAGATGACCCTTCCCGGCGCGGCTTGGGAGGCATTCGAGAACCAGATCAGTGTGGCACGAAATCGGTTTGCGGCACTGATCGGTGCGCGGCTCGACCAAGTGGCGATAGTTCCCAACGCATCGATCGGCGCCTTCCAGGTCGCTGCTACGCGAAGCTGGCGAGCTCGCCCTCGTATCGTTACCACGACGGCCGAATTTCCGTCTATTGCCCATGTCTGGCGTGCCCAGCGGCAGTGCGGCGCCGAGGTTGTCGACGCCGGTCATACCGTGGATAGTTTCACAGCGTTCATCGACCGAAAAACCCGCTTGGTTTCGGTGCCTTTGATCAGTTACCAGCACGCCGTGCGGATGCCGGTCATGGAAGTAGTCCAGGCCGCGCACGCGGCCGGTGCCGAAGTCTTCGTCGACGCCTATCAGGCGGTCGGTGTGGATCCCGTGGACGTCGAAAGCCTCGGCTGCGATTTCCTGGTTGCGGGTACTTCGAAGTACTTACTCGGCTTGCCCGGCCTCGCTTTCCTCTACGCCCGTGCGCCTGAATATTCCGACCACCTACCGACTTTGACAGGCTGGTTCGGGCGAGTCGACCCATATGCATTCAACTCCTTCCAATTGGATTTCCCCGAAACGGCGACGCGATTCGAAACCGGTACACCGGCGGTGCCTGCATGTTATGCCGCCGTGGCGGGGATACAGCTTGTCGGTGAGCTGGATCTCGGACTTGTTCGCAATCATGTGGGGCGCCTGGGCGAACTGGCTCGCGAGCAATTGAGCGAACAAGGCGAGCGTGTGTGCGCCGTCCCGCTCGAGCGCCGTGGAGCGCATATAGGAATTGTCGACGCCGACCCCGCCGGACTGAGTCGCCGACTTGCCGGACACCACATCGCGGTCAGCCCACGGCAGGACGTGGTAAGGGTGTCATTTCACTATTACAGCAATGTTGAGGACATCGCCGCCCTATGCGCGGCCCTGCGCGAAATCCGGCGTTCTGAATTTTTCTCTGCATAGACGGAAAGGCTCTGATGTCCACTGCTGAAGTCATGTCGTGGCTATGCGAGCCAGACGCTGCACGATTCCCCTACGACGCGGTCCTGTGCGGATATCACAGTGTCGGCAAGCACTTCGTGCCCACCGACACGTTGGAATTGCTCGACCAGGCCCGCGCGGTACTGCCTCGGCTCGGTGGTCCTTGGCCACCAGTGCGAGTCCTTGCCGCATTTCTGGACTGTGCACTGGATAAGCTGGACAACCGATATAGTTACCCGACTTACCTGGCGCTGCGGCTGCTCGAACTGCCCGTCATCGATGACCCGATAGAGCAGGCGCTTTTCGCGCGGTCTCGGTGTGATCGGCGCACTGTGCAACTTCTCGCGGATGTTCTAGCCTTCGAACTGGCCGCGATACATGACCGAGCCACACTACTGCCGACGATGCGTCCGCCACGGAATCTGGTCGACAAGCGGATTCGGCACGGATTGCGTGCGATCCGCCCAGTGCTGGCGCGCTTGGCGCTGGACCGCGGGTTGACCGACGACGAGCCCATCAACCGGGCGCGCCAAGTCAGCGCACTCGTGTACGGCGATATGTCCTTTGCCGAGCGGCGTGTGCTCGAGCTGAGCATCTTGCCGGTGTACACCATCCACGACGAGTACCTGTTCATTCGGGTGCTGCAGACCTTCGAGACGACCTTCACGCTTCTGGCGATGCACCTGCGCGGTGCTGTGGCGGCGCTGGCCGCAAGCGACGTGAGCCGAGCAATCCACTTCATCGGCAGCTCGACGAATGCACTGCGCGAGGCGGCGCCGCTGTTCTCGATGCTTGCCACGATGCAGATCGAGTCCTTCCGGACTTTTCGGCAGTTCACCGAGGGCGCCAGCGCGATCCAGTCGCGCAGCTACAAGCTCGTCGAGTCGCTGTGTCGGCGTCCGGACGTCGATCGCGTCGAGTCACCCGCATACCAGTCGGTGCCTGAGGTTCGGGACCGGGTTCTGGCCGGTCAGGAACGCACCCTCGACGAGGCCTTCACCATTGCGAGCCGCTCGGGCGACATCGCCGGCCCCGAACTGGCGCGACTGGCGGAAGTGATGGCAAACTTCTCGGCCGCTCTGCTGCGCTGGCGCACCACGCATTATCGACTAGCAGTGCGCATGCTGGGCGGTGCCAGTGGCACGGGATATACCGAGGGCACCCCCTACTTGGCGGCCTCGCGCATGATTCCGGTTTTCACCACCGTCGAGCCCGTCAGCAACGTGGCCCCCGACAACCCGATTGTGGTCTGACGCTCCACGACTGTGCCGACCCCTTGGTCCGCATGGCAGCTATTGGTCGCTGGGGCGGCCTGCGGGTAGTCGTTCCAATCGGCGAAAACGGTTGATCACGTCGGTGACCGCGGCCAGGCTCTCGGCGGATAGTCCCGCTGCTCGCAGGGCCACATCGCGGACGCCCGCGTCGCGCATGGCGGCCAGTAGACCCAGCTCGGCGTCGACTTCGCGACTGGTCTGATCGTCGAAGAAGTACGCGGGGGGGACCCCGAAGAATCGAGCCAGTGCGCTCAGGTGTCGGAAGGTGGGGTTGTCTCTTTGACCGGTGCGGAGGTACCAGACGTACGAGCCCGACATCTTGACCTCTTGGTCGCGGGTGATCGCGGTGGCGACCTCCTCGTTGCTGAACTCGCGACCGTCGGGCCTGCGTACGACGTCGAACAGATGGGTCAATTTCGACGCCAACGTCGAGGGTACTTCTTCCTCGTCCACCGATCGCCTTTCCGTCAACTGGAATGGTTCCCAACCATTATCGCTTGACGACCGTTGACAGACAATGAGGGGCATGGTGCAATCGTGTATCAACTGGTGTGAATGTCATTCGGGCGGCGCAGTCACACATGTTGACATGGCTGGCGTCATGCGTGGGCGGGGGTTCCGAAGGGAGAACAAGTGGGTCAACCGTTGTGGGGCGATCCCGAGGGGGGCGAGGATCTCGCGGCGTTGGCCGACCGGATCGCGGATGAACTGCGTGGGCTTGCCCCGCCCGGGTGGCAACGGTTGGAGGCGTGGTTCGCGATGACCGTGGTCGCCGAATCGGCGCTGCTGATGGTCGACGATGGCAGCCGGTCGGTGCGGTACCAGGTGTCGGATGCGGTGTGGGAGACGGTGCGTCGGCATCGGCGGATATCTGCGAATTCGGCGTCCGGGCCGTGGTGGCGGTTGCTCGTGCGCATCGACACGGACGGTGTGGAAGTCGGCGTCGATCACGGCGCGGAGGAGCCGTTCCCCGGTGAGCAGTTGTTCGCACCGGATGCCTATCTGGCTGACGTAGAACGCTATCCGCGCGATCGGTTGCCAGTGTGGTTGGCGGCTTACATCGGGCGCGGTGAACGCCAGTCGAGGCCGCCGCGGGCCGCCGTCGACGGGATACGTGCGGACCGGCGTGCGGGGGTGCGAGCGCTGGCCGTGGATGGCGAGCTGCCGGAGCTGGCGGTGTTGTGGGCCCGGTGGGCGGTGCTGGCTGCGGCCTTCGTGGCGGTCGGATCGAAGCGGGGGCCTCGGATCGGACCGTCGGTGGGCATCTTCGAAAGTGCGGAACGCAGCGGCTCGACATTGACTCTGCTGCCCGGTGACCGAGCTGTGCTGTCGGGCGGGGTGTGGGATGCGCCGGTCTTGGACGCCGCGTACAACGGGGGCGCCGCGATGCCGAAATTGTTTGCGGGAGCACCGGATTGGGTGGCGGACCCGGTGCTCAATCCGCGTGCGATAACCGGTTTGCTGTCGTTTTGTTACTGGTGGGAAGACGGGCAGTGGTATCGGGGTGAGTCCGCGCCGATACCGGAGTGCGCGCCGGCGCTGCCCGCGGTGTGGACGGTCTCGACGGTTGCGGGAGTCGTCGGCAGCCTGCTGGGTGACCGATCGCGTGAAAGTCCGGAATCCGCTGAGCTGTTGGTGTTGGCGGCGCAGGCGGGTGCGGTGACCCGTGAGGCGATGGTGCAGGCCATCGGGGATGGCGACGGAGTCGATATCGACGGTGGACTATTCCAATTGATGCTCGCGGATCTGGTTGCCGATCATGCCGATGGGATCGGCGAAGCGGATGCGCTCGATCTGGTCCGCGATCACATCCGCCAGCGGAGTTACGACACCACCGGATATCCGGTGTCGACATTGCGGGGAGATCGCATCAGCGTGGGCTGGTTGGTGCGTTCGCCGGTGCCGGACGGTGAAATCGCTTTGGACCGTGCGGTTTTCTATGTCGCTGATGACGGCATCGTGGAGCGCTCTACCTCCTCTGTGCCGCTGTCGGTGTTCGTCACCGATTTCGAGCGACGGTTCCGGATGCGTAGCAGCGGCCGAGTCTGACCGACGGGGTGGGACGTGAACACTGAGGTCCGGTTGGATCTGGATAGTCTGCGAAATCGGGGCGAGCGGCTGTCCGAACTCGGTGACCAGGTGGGGCAGACGTACGCGCGTTTGCGGGACTCTGTGGTGCAGTCCGAAGGCAGCTGGGGCGACGACGATATCGGCCTGGCATTCGCCAAGGAGTTCAAGCCGCACGCCGAGCAGCTGTTGGCGAATGTGCGGGAAATGGCGGAGAGCCTGCACGGCACGGCCGCCGGAATCATCGACGCCGCACGCCAATTCGAGGCGCAGGACGCCTACCTTGCCAGCCAGGTAGGCGCCACAGCCGAGGACCTCGACCCGAAAATCGGGCAGCCTGCTCGGCAGCTGTCGGACGGCCGCGTCGGCACGCCAGCGTTCGCCGACGCGCACTCACCTGGGACAAACGATCCGGCGGCGAACTCTTCGGCGGTGGGAGGCCAGGCGTCTCCCACGGACCGGGCGCGACCCACCGAACGATCCGCGCCCGGCGGGCGGCGGTCGCCCGAGGCTTCCCCGGAACAGTCCGCACCGCAGGACGGTTCGCGGCGCCCGGATTCTTCGGATAGAACAGCCCAGAGGTCGGATCGGTCAGTTCGAGAGGGCAGGGGCAAATCCGGCGACCCAGCCGGAGAGTTCGGTCGTCGGGTGTCGCCCCCGTCCTCTTGGTCGTTGCCCCCGGCTGCCACCAGGAATGCCGCGCGGTCCGCGGGCACGGCATCCGGACCGAGGCCAGCGGCCGATGTCGGGCGGCGAGACACCCCGTGGACCGGGCAACGGCACCCGACACCCGGCGGCTCGCCTGCGGGCGCCCAGCCGAGTTCCCCGAGCCCTCGGTACGGTTCCCCGCCGCGATCGAACAAGCCCACCGAAGAACCGCGGCGCGGGCGTGATCGGCGCGGTTCCGAAGGGCGACCGGTTCCCGATCCCGTGGTCGGGTGGCTGGCACACAGGTTGGCCGATCAGCACGGTGTGCGAGTGGTCGGATTCGATACACCTGGCCTGCGGGTGTCGGTGGTGCGGGAGTTCGTGGCCGCCGTGGACCGGGTGCTTACCGACTATCCGGTGATCGTCCTGGATGTCGTCGCGGTGGCCGAACTCGGCGCCGAATCGGGCGTGGTGCGGTGGAGTTCGGAACCACGCGGCCCGGGGTGCGCAGTTCGCTCGATCACTCTCGACCAGCGGAGCGCTCAGGAGCCGAGGGAAGCCACCGGAACCGAGCCGGGTATATACGCGGCGACGTTAGGTGAGTTCGGCCCGGCGCTCGATGGCGCCGGTGGCGGTCTCGCGCGCAGGCGGGCGCAGCGCGTCCTGGTCGCGGAGTACCTGCGTCTGGAACCGGGCCGACAGCGCACACTCGCCGAGGTGGTGCGCGGTTACCAGCACTGGCGTGCCGAGTTGACCGGGGATACCACGGCCGCAGGCGGATTCGACGTGAGTCGAGCCTTCGGCGCCGCATTCGCCGAGGTAGTGCTGCGCGGAAATGAGGCCCGCATCCAAGCGAGAACACTGCACGCGGTGCTGATCGACGCGGCTTCTCGGCCGGGGTAGGCGGTGTCGGTGGACGGTTCGTTGTCGCTGAACCCTGTTGTGCAGCTGCGGAATTCGTTCGAAAGCTTGCCTGCTGTGGTGCGGCGTCCGATCGAGATGGTGGTGTTCGGGGGAGAGCTGCCGCGTGCCGATATTTCCGGGATGCGTCGGATGGCCGCGGAGTTCCGTGTCCAGGCAGCTGCGCTGAACGATCGCGCACAGGATACGAAAGAGCTGCTGGCACAAGAGGATTCGATGGGCGTCCTCGGCGAACGGCTGCGCGAGACGTTGGGATTGCACCGGGATGGTGCGACCAGGCTCGGTGACGACGCGCTGGCCCTGGCCGATCAGGTGCAGGCGGCCGCCAACGATGCGGAGAAGACGCTGTGTGTGATGTTCGTTTTCGGTATCGAGTTGGCGTGGCGGATCTTCGGTGTGCTGTCCGCTGCCGCAGCGGCTGGTCCCGCAGGGGAAGTGGCGGCGGTGCCGGTGGCGGAGTCGATGCTGATCGAGGGGCGCGCCAGTGTCGCGGGCATGCGTGCGGGTCTGGATCAGGCGTTCAGGGCGGGCGCGACGCGCACGGCCGCCCGGCGGGCGGCGCTGGGGGCGCTGCAGTTGCCTGTCACGTTGGCCAAGGCCGCCGCGCTGCCGGTGGGTGTCGACGCGGGCGTGCAGGCACTGCAGGCCGCCTCCGGTGATCGAACCCTCGCCGTGATCGGTTCGGACGGCGAGAATCCGACGGGTATCGATCTGACATCGATCAAAGTCGCGGCCTTGGCGGGGGCCGGTGGTGCGGTCGGCGGGATGGTCGCGGGCCGGGTCGCGCCGAAGGTGTTTCCCCGGATCGAGGGCAGCCGGTTGGCGCTCGGGTTGGTGCACGGCACAGCGGGCGCGGTGGCCGGTCTGGGTGCGGCGGCGTTGGTGACCGGTTGGCCGGACCATTTCGATCATGTGCTGGCACCGTTGCTCAACGGTGGTTTCGCCGGGGTAGTGCACGCTCACGCCCTCGCTCGCCCGGGATCGGCTGCGCCGACGGGGGCGATGATCGACGGCGGTGGGGCTTTCACCCGGCCCGATCTGCCCGCGGCCATACGCAGCGAGGCCGCTGCGGGTCTGCCGCCCATCGAGGTGTCCGCGGAATCGAAGCAGGCATGGGAGGCGGCGAAGGCAGCATGGGCGACGACTCCGGATACCGTCGCTGCCGCGGGCGCGGAGGTGCCCACGGCCGGAGCGGACGGAAATACCGGGCCGGTCAAGTCCGGCGAATCGCGGTCGCCCGCGGTATCGGGGTCGATGCCACACGATGAGGCGACTGGCCGTGCTCAGCTCGGACTCGGGTCGGCGGGGCGTTCGGAGACGGATGCGTCGGTGCCCGGTCCGCAGCGGGGCGAATCGGTTGTCCGCACGAACGCGACAGCGCAACGAACGACCGAGGCCGGAGCGGAAGCGTCAGCGCCGCAGAAGGTTTCGACGAGCACCCCGACCCGGCAGGCCGGCACCGGGCCCGAAACACCTGCCGCCGCCGAACACCGATCACCAGGGAATCACCAGCACGGCAACGCCGCGAAGGTGAGTGCTGCGGCAGATGAGCACCGGCCCCCGGTCGA
Source organism: Nocardia sp. CA-135398 (assembly GCF_050955845.1). Taxonomy (NCBI): domain Bacteria; kingdom Bacillati; phylum Actinomycetota; class Actinomycetes; order Mycobacteriales; family Nocardiaceae; genus Nocardia; species Nocardia sp. CA-135398. The sequence continues at coordinate 2,390,109 of NZ_CP192084.1, forward strand.
CGCCCGCCCTGCCACGGGTACCGGCGACCGGCCCGAAACCCATGCCGTCGGTGAACACCGATCGCCAGGGAATCACGAGTACGGCAACACCGGGAAGGTGAGTGCCGCGGCAGATGAGCACCAGGCCCCGGTTGACGCTCGCCCGGCCACGGGCACCGGCGACGCCGAAACCCCTGCCGCCGGTGAACACCGGTTGCCGGGGAACGAGGAGCACGCTATCCCGGCGGAGCGAAGCGTCCTGGCTGGTGAAACGGGCGACGAGGTGTCGGCCGGACCGGTTGCGGATCACGTCGACGGTGCCGGTTCGCCTGCGCCGAGCGCGCGTGACCAGGCGGTGGACTTGTTGGCCGATTTCCACGCCGGTTCTGGTGATCGGGTTCCGGAGCAGCTGCGGCTGTGCAACCTTCCGGACGAGGTATTGAAGGCCGGAATGTTCGACACCGACGCGCGGAAGTCGATGATCGCGACGGCGGAGATCATTCGGCGCGGCACGATCAGCGACGCTGTGCCAGGGGGGATGGTGTTGCGGGTCGAGCAGGCGGAGGGGTTGTACGCGCTGGACAAGCGTCCGGTGGAGATGAAGCCGGGCGAAGGCAAGTCGCTGATGTTCATGGCGGCCGCGATGCAGCGAGCGGTGCGTCACGGTGAGTGTCTTCTGGTGACGACGACCGATGGGCTGGCCCACCGCGAATTCACCAGGTATCGACAGCTGTTGACCGACTTGGGGATCGACGTGTTCCGTGCCGACCAGCAGCAGGGTTTCGGGCCGGTCGCCGCCGGTCGCCCTGCGGTCGTTGTGGCCACCGGCGAAACGGTCGGGCATCTGTGCAACGCCGGTCACCGGCCGCCGCGCCACGCGTTGATCGATGAGATGGACGGGATCATCGACCGTGGTGAGAGGCAGTTTCTCCGGTCGGAAGGCGTCGAGCAGGCCGCGCCCGAGGCGACGGCACGCGAGGTGTTCGCCGCGCACGATTTCCTCGCCGAGGCGCTGGCGAAGGGGACGTTGTCGCATGAGGATTTCGGTCTCACACGGATCATCGAAGAAGTCGGCCTGAATCCCGACGGAACTCCTGAGCTCGAGTTCTGGTACGACGGTCGGGCGGAATTGACGCCTGGGGGACGGGAGAAGGTCGAGGCGCTTCCTGGCGGGAAACAGTGGTTGGCGGGGTTGGGCTTGTCGCGGCTCGAGACGGCCGCCGCGGCCGAGTTCACCTGCCGCAAGAGCACCCACTACGTGATGGATGCGGGCAAGATCGTCATCATCGATCAGGGCGAACACGGTCTGCAACGCAACCCGACGACCTCGAGCGAATCACGGTGGAGTGCCGAGCAGGGTAAGGCGAGTCTGGCTCAGGCCGTCGAGGCCAAGGAGATCCGGTCGGCCGAGGCCCTCGGGATGAGTGCCGAGCAGCATCAGATCGTGGTGCGCGCCGACGCCGACTCGGCCAAGAGCATCAACGCGGTGGAAATCTATCGCACGGGAGGCCGCCCGGAGGACCGGTTCTTCGATGAGGTCACCGGCGCCTCGGGCACCCTCGCGGACCTCAACCCCGTGCTGGAGAAGATCTACGGTCTGGAAGAAGCGCACCAAGTCGACCGGGCACAGGAGCAGCGGTTGATGGAGGGCGCCCCCGAGGTGGTGGCCAACACCCGCGCCAAGCTGAGCGCTATCGCCGAAGGCGCGCACAGAGTGTGGCAGGGCGGCCGGGGCAGGTCCCAGGAAATCTTGTGTCATCGCAACGATCTGGTCGACAGGCAGGTGCAGGCGTTGGTGCGCCAGGGGGTGCCGAGGGAGGCGATCGAGGCCGTCGACGCCGAGCGGATCGCCGGGTGGGGCGCGGAGTGGGAAGGCCAGTTGCAGAAGGTCTTCGATGCCGCCGGTGAGCAGGGCAAGATCCTGGTGATCAACCGGCAGGGACAGCGCGGTGTCGATATCGCGGTGTCGGAGGCGGTGCAGGCCAAGGGCGGCATGTTCGTGTGGATGACCGAAGTCCCCGAGCAGTCCTACATCCATGAGCAGGCCAAGAACCGCACCGCCCGCAACGGTGACCGCGGGTCCGCACAGGCGCTGATGTCACCGCAGGACGCGCTGATCCGCAACGCTATGCACCTGCACGGGGTACGCGAGGTGGCGGTCCGCTACGACCAAGCCGCCGCCGCTCACCGCAGCGACCCCACTCCGGAAAATCACCACAACCTCGTCGAGGCCAGCCACGACCTCGGCGCGCTGGTGCCTGAACTGCAACAGCGCGCGCTCCGCCACGCCACCGCCGACTTCATTCGCCACCACGCCTACCTCACCGACAACCCGGCCGCGGTTGTCGCCGCCGCCGAGGCGTTGCGCTACCAGGGCAGTACGGACATCGGTCAGATGGGGCAGCCGGAATACTCGCCGGGCCCGGCCGCGCACATGGCTGGGTTGCTGGGGATCCCGGCCGCAGCCGTCGCCGCACTCGAACAGGACGGCGCTGACGACCCGCTGGGCAGCCTGCTGGAACGGACGGGCCTGCCGCCCGCCGCGGTGGAGGCGTTGCGGCAGCAAGTCGAGGCGACCGCACGCGGAACGGTTGAGCAGTATGCGGGGCTCACCGACGAGCAGGCGCTGGATCAGTTGCTGCCGCAGCGGGACCGTCTGGCCGAGAAACTCGGCTGGGACACCGAGGCCATCGAAGGCGCCGAAGGTATGCGCACGATCGACCCCGCGCTGACCGAAGCCAGAAACAACCTCGCGAAAACACTGGGTTATCCCGCCTCCGAGATCACGCCCGCCATAGCCCGCGACATCCTGGGCGAAGCAGTCGGCCGCCACCTGTCCGTCGCGGGCACCGCCGAGTCGGCCACCAGCGACGAAGCCGCCCGCGACGATGCCGCCCCCATCTCGACGAACCCCGTATCGGTGGTAGCCGAGAATCCGGTAGCCGAGGACGTTATCGCCGCGGCATCGCACTACCTGGCCACTGCGGCCCTGCTCGACCTGGTCATGCGGATCCACCGCCGCAGCCCCAACAGTTGCGTCAACAATGCTGTGACCGGCATGCGGGTGTTGAGCGGACGCGACATCGCAATGCCGTCCAGCACACTGGCAGGCCACGGCCGCGATGCGGTCGCGAACGTGTTCGGCGCCCCACTCGAGAATGCCGGATCGCTGGACGGGGTGGCCGAATCGCTGAGAGCTCGGCCGGGAGGCATCACCGTCCTGGTCTACAAATGGAAAGACACCCCGGCCACAGCCAGTCCCAACGCCAAAGCCACGGGCCTCGCCGACGACCACATGGTGCTGGTAGTCAACGACAGCGAGCCGGGCGAGGCCCCGAAACTGGTCGTGGTCGACCTCGCGGCCTCGCGAGACGGCGACACCAGCACCGACTACGGCCCGAAAGACCTCCGCAACCGCCGCACGCTGCTGGCCAAGGCCGTGCCGTTCGACACCTGGCGACAAGAGCAACAAAAGTTCATCGGCAGACTGCCCGCCGACAAACGCAGATTCGAGACCATCGAATTCGACGTCGAGGGCAACCTCGTCGCCAGTTCGCATCGCGACGCACCCGCCGCCGAAACCCCGCCCCGATCCCAGGAGGCTGAGGTCAGTGCGGAACTGGTGCAGGAAATCAACGCGATACAGCCGGGCTGGCCGGTCAATGGCGACGGCCCACCTGATCTGCCGTCGCGGACCGACGCGGACACGCCCGACAAGTCGGACATCCCCCCATCGGCCGCACCCGCCCGCATCGGCAGCCGCCCGCATAACACCCCCGACCCGGCCGAGCCCGCACCCGGGCAGGAGCCGGCGACCCTCTCGGCCACGCCGACGGCCCTCGAGATGGCCGTCGCCGTGGTCGCTGGCATCCAATGCGGCCCGGACATCGCATGGGATGCAAAGCGTTTCGTGATCAGGTGCTATGAGGAATACCGACAGCAACAAAGGGCGGCCCTTCTGAAGCGGCGCCGGACCGCTCTGGTGAACCGGGACGGGATGCCACCCGAGCAGGCCGAGCAGGCCGCCGGGGAATACGTGGGCAGCGCTGAAGCGCGCACCGCCATCGACGACGCCGCCGCTCAGGATGTCGGCGGACTCATCGTCGATATGCATCGCACTGCCGATCGGGCACAGATCAGTCTTCCCGGCAGTCTCGCCGATCTGTATCGAGCAGAAGCGAATACGGCGAATGCGCGAAAGCTGCAGCAGGCCTTCGCTTTGATCGGCCGTGACGAATCGAGTCCGGTTATCGCGCAGGACGCCAAGCGATTCGTCATGTCCTGCTACGCGGAATACCGACAGCGACAAGAATCGGCCGCACGAAACGGGCGCCGGACCACTCTGATGAACCGGCACGGGATGACATCCGACGAGGCCGAACAGGCCGCCAGGGAACATGTCGGCAGCGCTGACGTGCGCGCACATATCGATAGTGCCGCCGCCGACAACACCCGCCGACTCATCCACAACATCGCAGCCGAGCGGACAAAAACAAGCCTTCCCCTTGTCCACATCCTCGCCCACCTCCACCAGGCAGAAGCGACCACGGCCAACGCGCGCGGACTCGCGAAGAGCATGAAGGCCGAGACAGGCGAGGCGGGCACCGAGCGGCGGGCACGCGGTGATCAGGTCGGCAGCCGACCATCGGAGAATTCGGGCGCTCACTCCGATGGGCGGACGCCGGAGCGGGGTCTGCCGGAGCATGTGGCCTCAGCCTGGCAGGTGGTCATCGGACCCGGCACCGACACCTCGGACCCCGGTACCCTCGCCGACGCCGTCGCCGCGCGACTGCCCGAATCGGGCTCCGCGCGGGCCCGCGCGGACATCATCGATGCGGTGGCGCGGCTCGCGGAACTCACCCTGCCCCGTGCGGGGGCTGAGGCCGTGCTCGTCGTGACCTCGTCCGAGGACGCCGACGGTCGACGCCGATTGCTCGTCGAGTTGGACTACACCCGACCGGACGCAACCGATCCCGCTCCCGGTGTGACGGCGGAGGAATTGCGCCGCGAGCTGTCCGACGTGGACGGCCGCATCGACGTCGACACCGCCGATCCGCTGCCGGATGGCCAGGTCCGGCATCGGGTTCGGCTCGACCTCACCAGGCAGCGGATTCTGGTGTGCTGCCGCGTTTGGGGCAGCGGCGGGACCGGTATGTCGACGTTGAATGTGGCGCTGTGTGAGGGGCTGGCGGCGGCCGGGCACGAGGTGATCGTCTGGGCAGGCGAGGTCGCTCAGGGTTCGCGGCTCTCGGGTGTGAAGCTGTACGGGGACCCTGACTCTGGCGCGAGTCGGCGCCCGCGGTACGACGGCGGCCCGAACGATTTGCCGCAGTCGGTGGATCTGGTGATCGTGCACGCCGAGGACGGCGGCATCAGAGCGACGCTGGAGGCCCAGATCCGGTATCCCGCAGCGAGATTCGTGAGCGTCCACCACCTGACCCCGATGCTGTGGGAAACCCTGCGGAACAGTCCGGTACGCGGTCGCGCCAAGCTCGCGGCCCGCATCTACTTGGCGCGCCGGGCACATCTGGTGGCGGGCCTGGGGCCTGTGCTGGCCACGGATGCGCTGTCGGCGGCTGTCATGGCGGGGCACGGCTCGGTGCACCAACTACAGCCGGGTCTGGAGATAGCCGAGCAGCCACCGGAGCCCGCACCCGACGATCCGGCATGGATTCTGCTGTTCGGGCGCGTGGATGACGAGCTGAAGGGCGCTGCCGAGACCGCCGAGGCGGTGCGGCGGCTGCGCGCGCAGGGGCGTGACGTGCGGCTGGTGGTGCGGGGCTATCCGGAACGCGGCGTCGAAGTGGCGCACACCGCGTTGGCTCGGCTGGTCGGTGACCCGGATGCGGTCGAGGTGCGGCCGTATACAACAAGCCGTGCGAAGCTGCGCGACGATATCCGCGCGGCGACCATCGTGGTAATGCCTTCGCGTGCCGAGGGATTCGGTGGGGTCGCTATCGAGGCGATCGAGCAGGGTGTGCCGGTCGCGGTCCCGTCGTCCAGCGGAGTGGGCCGTTTCCTTGCCGACCTGGCGGACTACCGCGACCTGGCGCAACGATTCAACTTGGTCGAACAGCCGCTCGGTGCCCAGGTGCCGATCGACAACTGGGTGGCCGGACTCGGCTCCGTACTCGACGACCTGCCCGGCGCATGGGCGGCGGCCCGCGGGTTACAGGGACTGATGCGGCCGTACACCCGCGAAAACAGCGCGAGGATGCTCGTGCACGCCGCACGGAACACCGACCCGCACTCTCGCTCGGCGATCAGGCAGTCGCGGACCCAGGTTTCCTTCGAGGACGGACGTGTGGTGGCGCGCGGCGAGGAAGAGGATTACCAGCGGATACTCGCCGTGGCCGACGCGATGGAATCCGATCCCGCGGTGCGGGAGGCCGTTATCGGTGGTACCCGCATCGAGTTCGCACCGTCACCGGACCTGCTGACGACCGGCACAGCACCTGCCGATGACAGCGGCGCACGGTCCCGCACCGGGGACGACAAGCGATTAGATAACCGCCCGGCGACCGGGCGGAACGGAGGTCCGGGTGGGCTGATCGGCAGCAGGCCGTTCGAGGATTCGCCTGGTGAGCGTGCGTTTGCTGGTCCTGGCTTCGAGGACTTGGTGCTGGCGGGCCGGCAATCCGGTATTGCGGAACGGTTCGTGGTCGAGGACGGGCCGGGGGTGCGGGTCGAGGAGTTGACGTTCGGCAATGGCGTGCGGGTGTTCATGGAGACCTATGCCGATCCGATTGACGCGCTGGTGCAGGTGTTGCGGACCAAGGTCGCCATCATGATGGGTGCTCCGGTCGCCCACGCCATGCTGAACCTGGAGGACGACCGCGTTTATCGGGAACTCACCCCTGGGCGACCTGGGGACAGCGTCGATGTTGTGGACCCGGAGGTGCTGGACTCGGACTCGGCGCTGCGGCTCGGTTTGTTCGATGCGGTGACCGGGATTCGCCGGACGGCGCGTGAGTGGAGTGTTGCCGACGACGAGGTGATGGGCGGACGTTCCGGCCCCGACGTCGACACCACACAGATCGGTGTGTTCGCGTCGTTGTTCGTGCGGTATATCGACGGTCGCGCAGTGTGGTTGGACCACGCCATGCCGACGTGGGACATCGCGCCCATCCGGGATCAGGTGTCGCACCTGGATACGTGGATCTCGAATTTTCCGATGCCCCAGCAACACCGAACGGCCCTACTCGATATCCACGCGGGGTACGAGGCGGCGTTGGCACAGGTCGAGCGGCACGCCGTGCATACCTTCGGCGAGCGAGCACATCGCGCCGGGCTCGATGCGCAAGCGCAGGCCAAGGCGCGATCGGTCGAGGTGTTCACCCTGAACTATCCGCACGTCGCGGTGGTGGGGTTCGATCATCCGGACGTGCCCGCCGATGTCGTCGAGGAGATCCTGGGTGGGCTGGATGAGATGTTCACCAGGTTCCCGGACCGGACCAATATCCGCGAACTGCGGATCGATTACACCGACTGGGAGGCCAACAGCCCCAGAACGCATAACTATGCGGACCCCGCAGCGGCGGGCCGGACGCTGAGTATGCGGTTCAGCCTGCGCGATGCGGCCAACCCGGCACAGACTGTCAAACGCGGAATCCGGTTTCTCGAGTTCGGCCTGAATCCGGTCGGTGACCGGCCGTTTCATCACAACGCCGTGCACGAGTTCGTGCATGCGATCGATGCCGTGGAGGGGCTGTCGAAGACCCTACAGCGGATGCTGTCGCAGACCTGGGGACAGTTGTCGAATCATGGCCTGATCGAGGAGTCCTGGTGGACCTGGCTCACTCGATTGCCGAGATACGCCTTCGTCAACGAAGCCAAGACGGTACTCAATGATGCGGAAGCGCTCGCTGTCGGGTTCGCTGAGGCCGACATTCACGGCGCGGCGGCCGGGGCACCACAGTGGGCGATCCATGACTACGTCACCACCGGGCAGCCACCTCAGGTCACGTCGGATCTCGAGATCGATCTCCCGCCGCATCCAGATCATCCGGACCCGGGTGGTCCGGGTGAGCTGATCGGTAGCAGGCCACACGAAGAGGATTCGCAATCGGAGGCTGCGCGACGCGCGTGGCTCAAAGCCCTACGACTCGATCGAGGAATGACGCAGCGACAGCTCGCGCAAGCCGCGGGCGTGGGGATAAGCGCACTGTCCGCGATCGAGTCCGGAAAGCGGGAGCTGGCGCTCGGAATCTTTCAGCGGATCTGCCAAGCGCTCGGGCTCGCTGGTGAGACCTTGTCCGAGGCTGTGCGACAGCTCTATTCGGACCGCGAGCTCGACCTCGATCCAGGCGCGCATGACCCCGGGTTGCCCGGGAATTGGATCGCGGCACTCTGCTTCGACGGGGGTACGACCGTGGCCGAGCTGGCGTCGACCGCAGGCATATCGGACGCAGATGTCATCGCGATCGAGCGCGGGATGCGCCCGACTTCGATCGGTTTCTTGCGGACCTGTCGTGCGCGGGGCGTGACACCGGAAGTTCTCGAGGCGGCCATTGGGCATTTCTATCCGGATCTCGTTCTCGATCTCGATCCGCTCGCGCACAATCGTTGGTCGCCGGATACCTGGATCCTGGCATTGCAGCACGACCGGGATCTGACTCTGGCTGAACTCGAGGAAGCGATCGGGCCAGGCTGGGTCGACCTCCACCAGGTCAAGACCACGGGGTCTCGGCCGAAGTATGTGGCATTTCTGCGGATCTGCGATGTGCTGAGGGTCGGCGACGAACTGAGGCGGGTCGCTATCAACCATTTCTATTCAGAGGTCGAGCCGGAAACCGAGGTGGCTGCACAGGATTCGCCGAGTGTCTGGATCTCCGGGCTTCGTAATCGCAAAGGTATGTCCAAGGCGGACCTCGCGCGCACGGTCGGTGTGAGTCCGAAGCGGATCGCGGATATCGAAAACGGGGAGCGCCCGCAGCCGGAAGTTTTCTGGCCGATTGCTCACGCATTGGGTGCAGGGCGGCAAGAGCTGGCCGAACTTGCTCGCAAGTTCTATTCAGATCTCGAGTACAACCTTGATCCGACCGCGCACGACCCCGGCGCGCCGGGTAGCTGGATTGCCGCATTGCGCTATGACCGGGACATGACCGGAGCCGAACTGGCACGGACGGAGTACCTCACTGTATTCGAGGACCGAGAACGCCCTCCGAATTCGATCATCTTCCGTCGGGTATGCCGAGCTCGAGGGGTTTCGCCGGAAATTCTGGATGCGGCAACTCGACATTTCTATCGGGATCTCGAACTCGATCTCGATCCGGCCGCCCACGACCGCTGGTCTCCGGGTAGCTGGTTTGTGGCGCTGCGGCACGATCGGGATCTGACTCAGATCGAACTCGCGAACGCAATCGGGCAAGGTTGGGTTCAGCTTTCCAGTATCGAGGCCGGGAACTATCGGCCGAGGTTCGCGGTATTCCGGCGAATCTGTAACGTATTGGAGGTCGGCGACGAACTACGGCGGGCCGCTTCCCAACACTTTTATCGCGACATCTACCGGTCCGTCTCGCATGCTTCGCTAGGTCGTTGGATTGTGGCTCTGCGCCATATCGAAGGAATTTCGAGAGACGAGCTCGCGCGGCAGTCGGGAATTAGTCGTTACTCAATTGCCGCCATCGAAAGAGGCCGGCACCGTCCGCGACTTAGAAATCTGCGGCGGCTCTGTGCGGTGTTCGGTGTCGGTGGTGATGTTTTGTTGGAGGCCGTCGCGCAATTCTATAGTGGCCCTTTCGGCCAGCCCGGTGATCGAGATGAAGAAGACCTGTTCAATCGATACGTCGTGAGCAAGGTGGGTTCGTCGGAGGAAAAGGGCATCCGGGACGATATCTGTAAAATGTTCGCATGGATTCCTAATGCGTTGGCTCGTCGTGAGGCTCGGAATATCAGAGATGAGGCGGTGCAGGTCGCGTGGATGGGGATTCTGAATGCGATCGACAACCACGTCCCTTTCGGATCGTTTACCTCCCATGCGTGGGCCAGCGGTCGCAGTGCAATTTTTCGGTACCGCCTGCAGCGTCAGTTCCCGGATCTTGACGATCGCACGCTGGCGAAAGTGATCACGGTAAGAGCACAGATCGGCAGGATGTTTGCCGCAGGTTCGGTTCTCGATGACGCGGAGATTGCGCGCGCGACGGGTTTGAAGATGGCCGATGTGATGTCGGCGCGGGAGATTCTGGCTCGGCCCACGCTGCACCTGGACGCGTCGATCACCGGCAAGGATGGGGCCCGGAATCGGGAATTGTCTGATCCGGCTGCTTCCACAGGGTTTTCCGACACCGACTTCGCGATGACGGTTCGTGCCGCGCTGGCTGATATGCCCGATCCCGGCACCGCGGAGCGGTTGGTGATGCTGCATGTGGTGGAGGGCATGCCTTTGGTCGACGCGGCCGAGCGATTGGGGTTGCAGGTCGCGGACGCGGCCGAGGTTCTCGCCGATGCTCTTACACGGCTGCGCGATGCGTTCGGCCAGGGTCGGTCCGCCGAAGTCTTCGCAGGCGAGGAGCACTCAGCACCGCTGACACCGTGGGCCGGGTCGAGGGCAGAGCCGGATCAGTCGTCGACGCATAGCAGCGATGCCGAGTCGAGCGGAGACGGCACGGCTGATCCCGGTACCGCCGAGCGGAATCCGGCTCCGTTCATTCCTGGGGCCCAAGCGCCCGAGCAGCATCAGCCGCCTGTTCGAAGCAAGGATCCCAAGGCGGACGACAACGGTCCGCATGGATTGATCGGTAGCAGGCCCTTCGAGGATTCGCCTGGTGAGCGTGCGTTTGCTGGCCCCGGGTTCGAGGAGTTGGTGCTGGCGGGTCTGGATTCCGGTATCGCGGAACGGTTCGTGGTGGAGGATGCGCCGGGGCTGCGGGTCGAGGAGATAACGTTCGGCAACGGCTTGCGGGTGTTCGCGGAGACATATTCCGATCCGCTGAAAGCGGATATCCAGGTATTGCAGGCCAAGGTCGCCGCTGTCATGGGTGCTCCGGTCGCCCACGCGATGCTGAATCTGGAAGACGGCCGCGTTTATCGGGAACTCACGCCGCCCGGGCGGCCGGGGCATATGTTCGATGTCTTGCCCCCGGAGATTCTGGACTCGTCCTCGGGCGTGCTGCTCGGTCTGTTCGATGTGATGACCAGAACGAATCGGACCGGGCGAGAGTGGAGTATGGGTCCCCACGACGACGTGATGGGCGGGCGCGCCCGATCCGACGTCGACGCCACGCCGACCGGTGTGTTCGCGGCGAAGTTCGTACAACGTATCGATGGCCGTGAGGTGTGGTTGGACAACACCCTGCCGAGGTGGGCGGTCGAGGACATTCGTGAGCGGGTGACCTACCTCGAATCGTGGATCGAAAGCTATCCGGCTCCCGAGGAACACCGAGATGTGCTGCTCGACATCCACCGCGGGTACTTGGCAGCGCTCGCGCAGATCGAACGGCACGCCGTGCCCACCCCGTGGGAGATGTTGCATCGTGCGGGGCTCGACGACGAATGGCGCAGCGACGATGTGGCGGACAAGGCGCGGTTGGTCGAGGTGTTCACCCTGAAGTATCCGTATCTCACGATGGTGGGGTTCGACCATCCACATGTGCGCGCCGATGTCGTTGTGGAAATCCTTGGTGGGCTGGATGAGATGTTCACCAGATTCCCGGGCCGGACCAATATCCGGGAACTGCGGATCGATTACCTCGGCGACACGAAAGCCAGTGCCAGAACATCTTGGTATGTAGATCGCGCAGCGGCGGCGGGTCGAACCGAGCGGATTCATTTCAGCCTGCACCATGCGGCCAGGCCCGCGCCGTTTGTCGAATTCGGTATCCGATCGCATGTGGACGGGATCAATCCGATCGGCGATAGACCATTCCACCACGACGCCGTCCACGAATTCATCCACGCGATCGATGCCAAGGAGGGACTCTCGGAGAACCTGCGCCAGGTGCTGGGGGAGACCTATTCACAGTTGTCGAGGCTCGGCCTGGTCGACGAGCACTGGTGGACCTGGATCGCTCGGCTGCCCGAGTACGCCTTCGGCAACGAAGCCAAGACCGTATTGAACGATGAGGAGGTGCTTGCTGTCGGGTTCGCGGAGGCGGACATCCATGGCGTGGGCGTCGGTTCGCCGCAGTGGGCGATCCACGAGTACGTCACCACCGGGCGTCCGCCGCGGGTCGCGCCGGACCTCGAGGTCGATCTCCCACCGCAGGATGATCCACCGGCTCCGGGTCGTGCGCGTGGCCTGATCGGTAGCAGGCCACATGAGGACGATTCGGATGCCCCGCGTCGGTCCGCGAATGTGATTGGTAGCGAACAGGAACCGGTATCGTTGACACCGTGGACCACGGCGCGGGCGGAGCCGGATCAGCCACCTGAGCGAAACGGCGATTCGGAACCGGGCCAGGGGAGTCCGAAACCGGGCGGCTGGATCGGCAGCAGACCACATGAACAGGACGAGCCAGCACGACGCCCCACACCGGGCCAGACGACGCCCTGGTCGCGGGATGGCGAACCGCACCCTGATGACCAACTCCGCAGACAACCATCGCATCTGATCCCCGAGCGACTCGCCGAAAACACGCCGGGCCTGGTCCCGCTCACCGCGTGCGAGACCGAAGTACTCGCTCGGGTGCGGCAAGGCATGACACACAACGAGATAGCGGCCACACTCGATCTTTCCGTGCGCGATGTGCGGGCGCACCTGGCGAGTGTCCGCCGCAAGCTCAGGAATCAGCGGGTGGCGCCGAGCGGTCCTGGCGTCCTACCGTCCACGGCATCCGAGTCCGAGCGTTTCCGAGCAGCCATGTACGCCGCCTTGACGAGCGCCGACCAGCCCGATCCGCGAGAACTGCTGGCCGGGGCGAGCCAAGAGCAGATGGAACGCGCTGTCCAAGGCCTCAGCTCGGCGCATCGGGCAGCGCTGAGCCGACTGCGGGCGGGATCGAATACACCGGTGGTTCGCAGCATGGCGTTGATCGCCGCTCGTCGATGGGTGAGCGCCCTTGCGGTCGAACACAACCGGTCGCAGACGGTGTTGGCCACCGCGCTGGCCGCGGCGAGTCCCGCTGAACTGCAAACGGCACTCGACCAACTCACGGCCGCCGAACGCCGAGTCCTGGTCGACCGGTTCGGACCGGCGACGTCGCCCGCCTCCGAACCCGAGGATTCCGTGCGCGCTTTGCGTGCGGTCGACATCGTTCGGCACATCGCGGGGCGGATCGCGCCCCCTGCGGGAATATCCGCCGTAGACGAAAACCGTTTCGACAAGGGCGAATTCCAGCACGGAAACCATCTCGCGGAGAACGAGCGTCCTGCCGCGGCGCAGCACGCGAATTCCACGGCAGCCCAGACGTATACGGCGGACGAATGTCTGGACGCGGTGTTGGGCTGGTTGGACCGGCAGGACCCGCCGGAGTCAGCCGAACGGTCCAGGCGCAGCCGTCGAGGTTCCTCCGCGGCGACTGCGGATCGACCCGACGGCCGATCGCACCAAGACGGGTCGCCTGCTGACGAGCCGGGTCGAGACGGCACCACCGCCCCGGGCGACGCCCATTCGGCGACCGCCTTGTCCGAGGAGCCGGGGCGCCCAGACCACAACGGCACCGGCTCCGTGCACGCCGACGCGGACGACCACTGGCGGTCGTTGCCGGTGGATCACGGTTTCGACGACGAACAGCGGCGGCTGGCCGACGAGGCGCTACGTGCGGGCGGCTTCGACGACGCGGATATGCTGCAACGTCCGCGAGATCACCTGTTCGCGGACGCCGCACAACGCCGTGCGACCGAGAACGGCCAGTGGTGGGATTCGCTGAGCGACCCGGACGAACCCGGCGGGCCGAGCAGTACGCAACGGGCACTCATCCAGGTCTACCCGCACCAGATCGGTAATGCCGACGGTCTGCCCGCCGTGATCCGCGACCACGCCAACCGGTTGTCGATCCGCCGTGATCTGGGCGCGTTCATCGCCCGCAGGCCGGGCGGCGTGGGAATGCTCGATTGGATCCGGACCGGACTCACCGCCGCCGAGCGGAAACAGCTCGGCAACCTGATCCATATCCGAAATCACCTGCAACAGCTGGACCGGCAGGCCGCCGAGATGGTGGGCAGTCCTCCGGTGCATCTGCTGTCCTACGATTCCACCGCCTTCCACGGCAAAGGCAAGGCCGTCGTCGCGCTCGGCAATGTGGACACCGCGCAGACGGTGAACTGGCATGTGCCCGGGACGAATACGACCTCTTCCTCGCTGGCCTACCAGTTCAAGCCGTTGCGCAACCTGTATGAGCAGACACTGCGCGTCGATCCGTCGCTCGAGCTGGCGTCGATCATCTGGATCGGATACGACGCACCGGCCGGGCCGATGAACACCGGATTCGCGAAAGCCGCCTTCCCGCGCCGCGCCCGTGTCGGCGGTCATCGGTTGCTGTGTGACATCGCGGCATTCCACGCCACCAGACGTCTTGCCGGAACCGCCGCCCCCGACCAGCTCGTGAACCGGCTCTACGGGCACAGCTACGGTTCGGTGACCACATGCTATGCGGGCAGGTACGGCAGGCTCGCTGGCCTGGTCGGCTCGATAACCCTCGCGGGCTCGCCGGGTGCGGGCCCGGTTCGTCATGCCGCGGAGTTCGGCATCGGCGCGGAGAATGTCTATGTCCTCGCGTCGTGGCGCGATCCGGTGACGATATTCGGCGCGGACCGGCCCGGCGCGCGGAGCCGCGTGAACCCGCGACTCGGCCACGGCATTGATCCGGCCACCGAGGCTTTCGGCGGTCAACGAGTCGGCGCCGAGTTCCCCACCTCGCCGAACTTCGCGGGCGCCGAGGCCGTGCACCAGGGCTATCTGCATCGCGATCCGGCGACCGGGCTGCCCACCGAAGCGCTGGCCAACGTAGCGCAGATCACCGCAGGACGCGGCGAGACCCTTGTCCGGGTGCAGCGCCGTCGATCCGGCCGCGGGTTGGGCGTGCGACCCATCGACCGCGAGCGCCCGCGATACGCCGACCGCGACGGCAATCATTTCGACAGCTGGGAGCCGCGAGAGCAGGCCGAGCGGGGGGTGGGTGAGCATTGGGGGCCTGCGGCGACGTCGGCGGAGGCTGAGCCGCACGCCGCGCCAGCGCGGCCTTCCCCAACGGCAGGCCCGAGGATTGCCGTCCAACTCGGGGCGGACGGGCTCGTGGATTCCGGGTCGGCGGGCACGGACGCGCTCGCGCTCGGCGTGAACACGCTCGGCGTGCGAGTCGGCCGTGGCGCTGAGGACGTGGCAGCTCTCGATGCCGTGTGCCGGTCGGCAGCGTTCGACGATGCGACGCTGGCGGTGGAAGTGAATGCCGGTCCGCGCTGGTCCGACGAGGAGGTCCGGACGAAAGTGGCCGAAGTTGTCGCCACGTTGGCGCGTCACGGTACACGGGGGGAGCTGCACGCATTCGATCAGCGGGTACTGACGGCGGCTGCGGAGCTGGCCCCGGACTGCCACCGCGTGCTCTTGATCAACTCCCTGATGACTACCACCGCGGGTATTCGCGGCACCCTCGGTTGGATGGCTCGCGCGGTGCGACCCCGGGCGGAGGGTATCGGCACTCTCCTCGAGAAGGCACGCCGCACGGGTGCCACCGGTGTCGCGGTGCCTTACCCGCTGCTGTCCGAGGACTTCGTGCGGCTGGCCCATGAGTGGGGCATGCGCCTCGCCGTCCGGGGTGTCGGCGGTTCCGGTCGGATGCGTGCGGTGATCGGGCTGGGGGTCGACGAGATATGGACGAAGGTCCAGAAGTTGGCGCTCCTGCGCGCCGAGGTTGCCGAGGGCGGGTTTCGGATACCCGAGCCATCCACGGGCTCGGCCCAGCCACCTAAGGCCACGCCGTGGTCGCAACACCCGGACCGCACGCGCGACCGATGAGTTTCGGCGCCATGCCCAGCCCAGATCGGCCATTCCCAACGGACACAGGCTGTTTCGGGACTGATTTCGGTAGGTCTACTGAGCAAGAAGGGATTGATCGAGGCGGGTGCGGATCGTCTCCACCGTGGCGCTGAGTCGGACCTGGTGCGAACCCTGCCAGTAGATCCGCCCGCAGTCGCGGCATCGCCGAAACGTGTCGTAATGGCGTCGGGTGAGCGGTTGCAGCCGATCTTCGACCTCGGCTTTGGCCACCGCGACGACCGCGCCACCGCAGCGCAGGCAGCGGGTGAACGGCGCCAAGCGCTCGATGAGGTCCAGCCGTCGGATCACCTCGACGATCTGATCGACCGGCCGGTCCGACCGGATGTACACGCCGTGAGTTACATTGCGCCGCTTCAGTAGTCCACGATCGCGGGTCAGCAGTATCCGGTGCTCGGCCGCCGATAGCTCGGCGAGTGCCGCGTCGTCGGCGTCCCACCGACAGTGCACGTCCAGGCCCATCAGCCGCATCAGCTTGGCGAGGCCGCCGAGATTGACGTCGGCGACGAAGCGCGGCTCGCGCAGTGGGTGTGGGCGCACCCTGGTAACCCGGCCGATGTCCAGGGTCTCGAATACCGGATAGGCGGTGATCCGATCGCCGCCGCGCGGGTGCTGACCGAAGGTCACCGTTTCGCCGTTGACCAGCACCAGGTCGACCTCGGTGTGCGGGATACCGGCCGCCTCGATGACGTCCTTGACGGTCTGGTGCGCACGGAACGGTCGGCGCAGCACCGTGTACCGCTCGTCGGGCCGGAGGAAATCGTTCAGCTCGGCGTAGACCCGCAGGTCGACGCTCATTCGACGAATACCGCCATCGATGCCGTGAATCCGTGCAACGCATTGCGACCAGCGATGGGACCGATCTCGCCCGCGGCGAAGATGCCCGCCAGCGGTATGCCGTCGAGCAGGTCCTCGATCGCGGCGGCATCGTGGTTCGCGACCCCGAACATCCGGCGACCCCGTCCGTTGCATGTGAACAGCAACGCCCCCGCCGGGCGCCCCGGCAGGTCCGAACCCGCTCGGACGAGGGCAGCGCGCAGATCTTCGTCGGCCCCGACCGCGTCGCGGACCTGGAACTGTACGGTCGTGCCGACCTCGACGAGCTCGCCGATCTCGATCGCGCCGCTCGCCGGGTCGGCACCGAGGAGGCCGCGGATCAGGAAATCGCCCTGTCCGGGTACGGCCAGATGCTCGTCGACAACGATGCCGATCTGCAACCCGTGTGTCACCAGTTCCTGCTGGTCGGGTGGCAGCATCTCGACGATCTCGCGCAACCGCTGGATCGGCGGTCGGCCGCCCAATTCGGTGATCAGCGCGCCACGCGCGCCGGTCACGATATACGGATAGCCGATCGGTCGGCAGCCCTGCGACACGATGGGGACACCGTGCATTCCGGGAAGCCGCACGCCGACGGCGCCGGAGGTCAGCACATCGCGGTCGTGGAACAGCCTGCAGCCGCCCGGCCCCCGCGCGCCGCTCACCAGCCCGCCCATCACGGTGATACCGGGCAGATCCGTGTTCAGGTGCTCGAGCAGGATGTCGGCGGGGAACGAGAACGGGTCCGGCAGCAGCAGATGGAAGTCGCGTGCGGCCGGGTCGAAGCGGTAGCCCGCGAGCAGTCCTCCGGTCGCCGTGCGGACGAAGTCCAGCCGGAAGGTCTCGGCGGCGGGTAATCCGGATGCCAGCCATACCACCACCGCGGGCTCGTCCTCGATCTCGCGGCGGCCCGCGACGATCGCCTGCGCCACACATCCGACCAGCGCGGGCACCCGGACCGTCTGGTGAACTGCGGCGAGTACGTCCGCGGCATCGTCGGTATGGGCTCGTGATGCCAGCAGCACAGCAAGCGACAGCGTGTCGCCCGCGATCTGATCGCGGGCGTGCGCTGCGGCTTCCATGCCCGCCTGCCGCGCTCCCGGCGCGGTGGAGAGACCGACTCCGATCCGCACCTTTCCATCGTAGCGAACCCTTGTGTTGACGCAGGTAATGTTGCCGCACAACGCATTTCGATGGAATTGCGGCAAAAGTCACCGTCAGAGTGGGCATTGCGGGTCGAGCTCTCGGCCCAGGGGTGCCGAGGTCATTCGGACGCCGGTCATGTATTGCCACAACTGTGCTGTGGCTGTTCTTCGGCTGGCGGCCCGATTCGGCTGGGCGTGAGCGGTGTTTCCGACACCGTCGCGTTACCGGAATGGCAGTGCGGCACCGCCCCCGCGCCGGGGGCTGCAGACTGGTTGGCAATGAAACTGCCTGAACTTCCAGATCTGCCCGTGCGCGGTGCGCTCGATCGCATTGTCGCGACGTTGACCGAGCATGGCACCGCCGTATTGGTCGCGCCCCCGGGAACCGGGAAGACGACGTTGGTGCCGTTGGCGTTGGAGACTGTCGGGCGGGTGGTGGTGGCCGAGCCGCGGCGGTTGGCGGCGCGTGCGGCGGCCGGTCGGATGGCCGCGTTGTCGGGTGAGTCGGTGGGGGAGACGGTCGGATATTCGGTCCGGGGCGATCGGCGGGTGAGTGCCCGCACCCGGATCGAGGTCGTCACCTCCGGGTTGCTGGTGCGGAGGTTGCAGGGCGATCCCGAGCTCGCGGGCGTGGATGTCGTTGTCCTCGACGAATGTCATGAGCGACATCTCGACGCGGATCTGTTGTTGGCGTTGCTATTGGATGCGCGGGCCGGTTTACGGCCCGATCTGCGGGTGCTCGCGACGTCGGCAACGGTTGCGGCCGAACGCCTTTCGGTGCTGTTGGGAAATGCGCCGGTGGTGGAGGTGCAGGCGCGGGCCTATCCAGTGCAGACGACGTATGTCCCGCCGTTGCCGAGGGAACGCGGCGATGCGCAGGTGGCCCGCGCCACCCGGGCAGCGCTGGCCGGGATCGACGGGGACGTATTGGTCTTCCTGCCCGGAGCGGCTGAAATTCGCCGGACCATAGATCTCCTGGCCGATGTAGACGTGGATCTGGTTCCTTTGCACGGCAGGCTTTCCGCATCCGGACAGGACTTGGCGTTGCGGCCCGGTTCGCGGCGGCGCGTGGTGTTGTCCACGGCGGTGGCCGAATCCAGTTTGACGGTGCCCGGTGTGCGCGCCGTGGTGGATTCGGGGCTGGCTCGAGTGCCGCGCATCGATCGTGGACGCGGGCTGTCCGGCCTTGCGACAGTGCGGGTTTCGGCGGCAGTGGCCGAACAGCGGGCCGGGCGCGCGGGACGGGAGGCTCCAGGAAAGGTATGGCGCTGCTGGCCGGAGTACGAGAACGGCACGCTGCCCGCCTATCCGGAGCCGGAGATTCGCACGGCGGATCTGACCCGGCTGGCATTGGAACTCGCCTGTTGGGGCACCCCCGATGGCCATGGCCTCGCGTGGTGGGACGCGCCGCCGCAAGGTGGCTTGGCTGCTGGTCGAGATGTGTTGCGCGCGTTGGGAGCCGTGACCGGATCAGGCGAGGTGACCGAGCGCGGACGACACATGGCACGTGTCGGCCTGCATCCGCGATTGGCGCGAGCGCTGCTGGACGGTGCCGTCGAGGTCGGCACCCGGTGGGCCGCGGAAGTGGTCGCGGTCCTCGACGATGACACCCTCGTGCCCGGCGTCGACCTGGTGGCCGGTCTGCGCGCGCTGCGGCGTGAGCGGCCGCCGCGTTGGCGGCGGGAGGTCGAGCGCCTGTCTCGGTTGGTCGACGCGACGGACGGTGCCGATGATCCGGCTTTCGTTGTCGCACTGGCACATCCGGAGCGGCTGGCGCGGCGGCGTAGTGCTGGCTCGACGAGCTATCTGCTGGCCGGAGGCACGGCGGTGACGCTGCCCCCGGGTTCCGGGTTGAGTGATGCGGAGTGGTTGGCGGTCGCGGTGGCGACACGCGATCCTGGGCGTGCCGACGGGCGGATCCGGTCGGCCGCGGTCGCCGACGAAAAGCTCGCGCGCCGCGCGGCATCGAATCTATTGGAGATCGTGGACGAGGTGGATTGGGTAGACGGTGATGTGGTTGCCCAGCGCGTCGAGCGACTGGGCGCGATCGTCCTGTCGGAGCGGCAGATTCGTGATCCGGACCGCCAATTACTCAGCGCGGCAGTGCGACGCGGTCTCACTTCGACCGGACTCGCTGTGCTGCACTGGGATTCCGACGCGGAGGCCCTCCGTCAGCGCCTCGATTTCCTGCACCGCACACTCGGCGCACCCTGGCCGCCGGTCGATGACGAATCACTGCTTGCCGATGCCGACGCCTGGCTGGGCCCCGAACTCGCCACCGCCCGGCGCCGCGCCGACCTGGAACGCATCGACGCCGGACAGGCGTTGCGTCGGCTGCTGCCGTGGCCCGATGCCGCGCGCATGGACGAACTCGCGCCGGAGCGGCTGCTGGTCCCCTCCGGCAGCCGCGTCCGTCTCGACTACTCGACCGACCCGCCGGTGCTCGCGGTCAAGGTGCAGGAGGTCTTCGGCTGGACGCGGACACCGTCGCTGGCCGATGGGCGAGTCCCGATCGTGCTGCACCTGCTCTCGCCCGCTCGACGCCCGGTGGCGATCACCGCTGATCTGGCGTCGTTCTGGCACACCGGTTGGCCGCAGGTCCGCAGTGACCTGCGTGGTCGCTACCCCAAGCACGCGTGGCCGGAGGATCCGACCAGCGTGCCCGCGCACCGCGGCACCGCCCGTAACGTCGGTTAGCGTCCCGCCCCGTCAGTCGGTCGAATTCGACTCTGTCGCAATCCAGTTCGCGAGAACGGCGGCCTGACTGTGGTCGACGTCGCGGGTGGCGGTCAATAAGGTCACCGGATGTGCGCGGGCAATCTCGCGCAGCTGCGCGACGGCCTCGCGGTGCTGCGAATCGCGCAGTTCGGCCAGATATCGACGACGGAATTCGGCGAAGCGCTCGGGCCGGTGCCCGTACCACTTGCGCAGGTCGGTCGACGGTGCGATATCGCGCATCCACTCGTCCAGGTGCGCGTCGTCCTTGCGGATCCCGCGCGGCCAGACCCGGTCGACGAGCACACGGGCGCCATCCGACGGAATCGGCGCTTCATAGATTCTCCGGTAGGTGACGTGCTGGCTCATCATGCTCCCGTCCTGAGCTGGCCACTTCTCCTCGCGTGGAGCTCTCGAGGTAGCTCCTATGCTAGGCCTCCATCATTGATTCAATCAGTGATTGAATCGATGATGGGAATGTGATTGACTTCGGTCATGGTGGAACAGGCAGCCGCGGCGGGCACGCGTGAACGGCTATTGCTGGCAGCCGAGCGACTCTTGCTGACCGAGCGGTACGACGATGTCTCGGTGCGGGCGATCTGCGCGGCGGCCGGGTCCAATCCGGCCGCGGTGCACTATCACTTCGGCTCGAAGGAAGCGCTGGTCGCGGCGCTGCTCGAGGACCGGCTCGGGTCACTGTGGGCGGAAAGGTTGACCGAGGTGACGGCCGCGCACGGTTCGGTATCGGCGCTGGTGGATGCGGTGATCGAGCCGTTCATCGGATTGGCGGCCGACCCTGTCGGGCGGCTGCACCTGCGGCTGTTGGCGCAATTCGTACTCGGTCGGCACCCGACGATGTGGCGTCGACACTGGTTCCGCATGGATGCCTGGATCGGCTTGCTGCCGGAGCTGAGCGAACACGAGAGTCGACGGCGCTGGGGATTGGCGTTCGACCTGATCATCGTGCAATTCGGTGGTTTCGGCACGGGTGAGCGTGAACTGTCGGACGAGGCGGTGCGCACGCTGCGCGATTTCGTTGTCGCCGGACTGACCGCGGCAGGAGAGAAATGATGAACGAAGTATTCGCACCGACGAAGCTCGGCCCGATCACCTTGCGCAACAGGGTGATCAAGGCCGCCACCTTCGAAGGCCGAACACCGGACGCGCTGGTCACCGATGATCTGATCGACTTCCATCGCGAAATAGCCGCCGGTGGTGTTGGTATGACCACCGTCGCCTACTGCGCGATATCGCCCGGTGGCCGCACCGACCGGCACCAGATCTGGATGCGCCAGGAAGCCGTTGCGGGACTGCGCGAACTCACCGACGCCGTACACGCCGAAGGCGCCGCCGCCAGCGCCCAGATCGGCCATGCGGGCCCGGTGGCCAATGCCGCATCGAACCGCGCACCCGCACTGGCGCCGAGTCGAATGTTCAGCCCACTCGGTATGCGTCCCATGCGTGTTCCGGACATATCCGAAATCGCCACGGTCATAGCCGATTACGCGAACGCCGCGGGTCTGGCCGAGCAGGCGGGTTTCGATGCGGTCGAAATCCACTTCGGCCACAACTATTTGGTGAGTTCGTTCCTGAGCCCGCTACTGAACCGGCGCAAGGATCGATACGGCGGATCGCTGGTCAACCGCGCCCGACTCGCCCGCGAGGTCGCACTGGTCGTGCGCGAGGCAGTCGGCGACCGCTTGGCGGTAACCGCCAAGCTGAATATGGAAGACGGTGTGCGCGGCGGCCTTTCGCTCGCTGACTCGTTGCGGGTGGCTGCCTGGCTGGAATCGGACGGCGCACTGGACGCCTTGGAACTCACCGCGGGCAGCTCCCTGCTCAACCCGATGTACCTGTTCCACGGCGCCGCCCCGCGCAAGGAATTCGCGAAAGTCCTTCCCGCGCCAGCACGCTGGGGCTTCCGCTTGATGGGCCGCGCCTTCCTCCGCGAATACCCGTACCGCGACGCCTACCTCCTGGAAAACGCCCGCCGGTTCCGCAGCGAACTTTCCATGCCACTGATCCTATTAGGCGGCATAACCGACCTCGACACGATGCGCACCGCAATGTCCGAGGGTTTCGAATTCGTGGCCATGGGCCGCGCCCTGCTCCGCGAACCAGACCTCCTGCGCCGAATCCAAGCCGATCGAAGCACGCGCTCGGCCTGCATCCACTGCAACGAATGCATGCCCACCATCTACACCCGCACCCACTGCCCCCTCGTCTGACGATCAGCCGAGAATGTATTGGTGGTACTACAGCTTGTAACCGATTTGGCGGAGTAGTTGTCTGCGGGCTTCTTTGTCACTCGGGCCTTCTACGCCGAGTGGCGCACCCCCGTCGACGACCCCGATGATTCCGCGCCCCGATTCGGTCTCGGCAATCAATACTTCGACCGGATTCGCTGTGGCACAGAAGATTCCGCAGACCTCGGGAACCTGTCGTATCGCATTGAGCACATTGACCGGATAACCCTCACGCAGGAACACAATGAACGAATGTCCTGCGCCGACCGCCACGGCATTCTTGGTGGCGAGTTCGGTCAGCTCGTCGTCATTGCCGGAGGTACGGATCAGCCGCGGTCCGGATGCCTCAGCGAATGCCAACCCGAAACGCAGATGTGGACTGATCCCGACCAGTGCCTCGTGCAGGTCCTCGACCGCCTTGATGAAGTGGGCCTGTCCGATGATGACGTTGAGATCGTCCGGTTTATCGATGGGTACCGAAGTCAGCTGCATCGAACTATCCTGCGCCGCGCTCGAGTCTGTTCGCCGGGGCGACACGCCCTTCCGTTCGAGACGCGCCGTACCCCTGGTACCAGGAAAAGTGGGCCGTGCCGGATTTGTCGCGTACGTTGCGAGGCGATGATCACAAGAAGTTCGCGGATGAGGGCGGCGCGCGATCAGGCACGAGTAGCGGCGCCGATCGGGCGCATTACGGCGTACATGCCGGTTGACCACGCCGTAAGCGATTGTTGCTGTTCGGGTTCGGCGGCGTCGGCGCGGTTGAGGTGGGCGGTCGGTGTCAATGCCAAGTACGGTGTCGGGATGCCGTGTTGACATCGAGACCTGGGCGAGTTCGAAACGAGAATGTGTCGAAGTATGTATTTTGAGCTATCCCGGCGCCTGCGCAAAGCGGTCGGCGGTACCGCGCTGGCGGGACTCCTGATGGTGGCCGGATGCGGCACGGACGCGGACAAGAATTCCGCCGAGCCCAGCATCACCGCGGCTGCCGCGCACACCGACCAGCAGCACCTATCCATCACCGTGCCCGGCACATTGGCCGCCGGTTTCCAGGAACTGCAGTTGAGTGTGCATGCCAAGCTCGGCATGGCGATCATGCCGGTCGGCGGCGAGAAAATGGTGACCTTCGGTGACTGGACCACCGGACCAGCCTGGTCGACGATGAAGGTGCCGCTGGTCATCGCTGCGCAGCGCAAGAGCTCGACGAGCTCGAGCTATGCGGCGACGGCGGCGATCACCCAGTCCGACAACGTAGCGGCCGATACGCTCTGGCAGTCGCTCGGCACCGGCCAGGAGGCGGCCAAGGCGGTCGAGGTCGTGCTGCGCGAGGGCGGCGATACCAAGACCACCGTGCCCGCAGCCAAGACCCGCTCCGATGCCTCGGCATTCGGACAGGCGGATTGGGCGCTCACCGAACAGGTTCGGTTCGCCTCCCGGTTGCCATGCCTGCAACAGAGCTCGAATGTGATCGACCTGATGGAGCAGATCACGTCGAGCCAGCGCTGGGGGCTCGGCGAACTCAGCAACGCGGAATTCAAGGGCGGTTGGGGGCCCGACACCTCCGGCTCCTATCTGGTCCGCCAATTCGGCCTGATCGAGGGCCCGGGCGGTCGGATCGCGGTCGCCGTTGCCACCCAACCCGATTCGGGTGCCCTGACCGAAGGGATCAGCATCCTGGACAAGCTCGCCACGATGATCTCGCAGCACCTGGACGAACTCTCCGGCGGCAGCTGTTCCTGAACCTGGTCGAGTCAGCGCCCGCGGGGCACCGTGGGCGCGCACACTTGACCGGGTAACGGTGGCACCCGAGAATCCCGAATCAACGGGTGAGATCGCAGGACCACGACCGTTGCGCGGTTCGGCGAGGTGGAGGTAACGGGGTGGACGAAACGCAGTCGCGGGCCGGTACGCGATTCGGACCCTACGAATTGCGTACATTGCTGGGCCGCGGCGGGATGGGGGAGGTCTACGAGGCGTACGACACGGTCAAGGATCGGGTCGTCGCGCTCAAACTACTGCCCATGGCGCTGGCCGACGATCCGCGGTTCCAGCAGCGCTTTCGGCACGAATCCCGGGTCGCCGCACGGTTGGCCGAACCGCACGTCATCCCGATTCACGACTGGGGCGAGATCGACGGTGTGCTCTATATCGATATGCGGCTGGTCCGTGGCAGCGATCTGCGCTCGGTGCTGCGCGAGAAGGGGCCGCTGAGCCCCACCCGTGCGGTCGGCATTATCGAACAGGTCGCGTCCGCGTTGGATGCCGCGCATGCCGAGGGCTTGGTGCATCGCGACGTCAAACCCGCCAATATCCTGGTCACCCCTTCGGATTTCGCGTACCTCGCCGACTTCGGCATCGCCCGCTCCGAGCGCGACCCCAGCGTCACCGCGACCGGGCAAGCCATCGGCTCCTACAGCTACATCGCACCGGAACGATTCGACACCGCCCCGATCGGCGGCACCGCCGACGTCTACTCCCTGGCCTGCGTACTGTTCGAATGCCTCACCGGCACACAGCCTTTCCCTGCCGACGGCATGAGTTCGCTCATCCGAGCCCACCTCTCGACACCACCGCCCCGCCCGAGCACCAAACGAGCCGAACTGCCCGGCACATTGGACGAGGTCATCTCCCGCGGCATGGCCAAGGAACCCGCCGATCGCTATCCGACGGCCGGTGCCCTCGCATCGGCGGCCAGAGCCGCGGTCTCGGGCACCTCGTCTCTCCCGAACTCGGACCTGCCCACCACCCAGATCTCCAACCACTCCGGGCCGGCCCCAGCAACCATCATCTTCCCCACCTTCGGGCCGGAGTCCATGGTCGCACGCCAACCACCGAGCCGGCCCCAGCAGTCGGGTGGATCGCAGTCAGCAGGTGATCTGCAGCAGTCAGGTGGATCGCAGCAGTCGGGTCCTTCGCAGTCGGCAGAGGGCCCGCAGCAGTCTGGTGGGCTGCAGCAGCCGGGTGGATCGCAGCAGTTGGGCGGATCGCAGCAGTCTGGTGGACCGCAGCAAGCTGGTGGCCGGCCCCAGGCAGTTGCTCCGCCGCGGGCAAGCGGCTCGCGGCAGCCAGCTGGGACGCGGTCGGCAGGCGGGCCGCAGCAATCAGGCCGTCCGCTGCAATCAGGCGGGCAATGGCAGGTGGGCGGTCCGACGTCGGCGAACGCGCCGCAGCGGGTCGGTGGTGCTCCGTCAGCGGGTGGCGCTCCGTCGCAGAATGCGCTGCGGTCCGGGAGCGGTCCGCCACAGGCGAGTGAGCCGCGGTCAGCGGGTGGACCGCAGCAGATCACCGGTCTGGAGCCGACGCTCGTGCCCCGGCATCCATCGGATCCGATGCGCCGCGATATTCCACCGCATGATGCGACCACCGAGGCGCTGTCGAGAACCGTCAGTATGCCGATGCCGCAATCCGACGCACCGTATCCACCCGATCCGACACCTGCGCCTGCGCGTCGATCGATGCGGATCGTCTGGATCGGCGCGGTGGTTGTGGTGCTCGCGATCGGGGGCATCGTCGGCTGGCAGCTACGTGACGGAAGCGACGGCCAACCGACGACCACGATGCCCGCACATCTGCCCGCTGGTGCGAAACCATGCGCCCAGTTGTATCCGGCGCTCGGCCGATTCACCTCGTCCGCGATCGGCACCACCGTCACCAGTTGTGCCTTCGCCGAGGAGGTACGCAAGGCCTACGCCGCTGGCGGTGACAGCACGATTACCGATCGATCGGTCATGGCGCACAGCCCGATCAACAATCGGGATTACAAGATGAATTGCACGGCCGGTGATCAATTCGCAACCTGTAGCGGCGGCGAAAACGCCATCGTCTATGTGTATTGAGTCGTAGCCGTTACCCGGTGTTCACGGGGGTGCGGCCGCGTCATCGCTCGAAGCGGGGCAAGATATGCGCCATGCGCATCGGAGTCTTGACCGGAGGCGGCGACTGTCCAGGACTGAACGCGGTCATCCGTGCCGTCGTTCGCACCGCGAACGGACGCTACGGCGACGCGATCATCGGCTTCCAGGATGGTTGGCGTGGCCTACTCGAAGACCGAAAAATCACCATTCAGAACGACGATCGCACCGACCGCCTGCTCACCAAGGGCGGCACGATGCTCGGTACCGCACGCACCAATCCCGACAAACTGCGTGCCGGACTCGACCAGATCAAACGCACCCTCGACGACAACGGGATCGAGGCACTGATCCCGATCGGCGGCGAGGGCACGCTCACCGCCGCGAGCTGGCTGTCCGACGAGGGCGTCCCGGTGGTCGGGGTCCCGAAGACCATCGATAACGACATCGACTGCACCGACGTCACTTTCGGCCACGACACCGCGTTGTCCATCGCTTCGGAGGCCATCGACCGGCTGCACACCACCGCGGAATCGCATCAGCGCGTCATGCTGGTCGAGGTGATGGGCCGCCACGCGGGCTGGATCGCGATCAACTCGGGCATGGCGGCGGGTGCGCACCTCACGCTGGTACCCGAGGAGCCGTTCGATGTGGACGAGGTGTGCTCGATGATCAAGCGCCGCTTCCAGCGCGGCGACAAGCACTTCATCTGCGTGGTCGCCGAAGGCGCGCATCCGGCCCCCGATTCGGGATTCGCGCTGCGCGAGGGTGGTATCGACGAATTCGGCCACGAACGGTTCACCGGTGTCGCACAGCAGTTGGGCACCGAGATCGAGCGCCGCATCGGCAAAGAGGTCCGTACTACCGTGCTCGGTCACGTCCAGCGCGGCGGCAGCCCGACACCGTACGACCGGGTGCTGGCCACTCGATTCGGTCTGCATGCCGCCGAGGCCGTGCATGCCGGACAATTCGGCCAAATGGTCGCCCTGCACGGCACTTCCATCGAATTGGTTCCGTTGTCCGAGGCCACCAAGCAGCTCAAGCGGGTGCCCACCGAGCGTTACCGCGAAGCCGAGGCATTTTTCGGCTGATTCCGGCAGTCGTTGCACAATCGAGACCTGCCGAATTCCTTGTCGCACAGCTAGTCTGGTCGTCGTGGCTCAACTCCAGGTATCCGACCTGCCCACCGATGCTGTCGCCGTGTTCCGCCGCCGTGCTCGTGTCGCGGGCATATCGATCGAAGCTCAGGTCCGTCAGGAACTGATCGCGATGGCGCGCAGGCGAACTTCCGTGGACACGATCGTGGAATTCCTGGAATCCCAGGGCCGCGATCTGACCCCCGAATTCGACTCCGACGCGGTAACCCTCATCCAGGTCTACGATCTGCCCGCCGACGCGCTCGGCATGTTCGGCCGTCGCGCCCGCGCCGCCGAACTCCCCATCGGCGCCTATGTCCGCCGTGAGCTGCTCGCCATCGCCCGGCGCGGCGGCGTGTCCGACGCGATGCTGGAATTCCAAGAGGCGCAAGAGGACGACCCCACACTTGAACTCGATATGAATGCGATCGCCGCTGCGGTTCGGTACGCCCGCGGAGGGTGAACGTCCGTTCCGGCGTACCGCTGGGGGCGTCGGCCGGGGGAGTGTTGGGCGAGCGGCGATCAACTGGAGCTTCTGGAAGTAGATGCGTGGCCGAGTTCGTCCGAACTGCCCATGCGGATCGGTAGGGTTGCGGCATGCGCACTGGGCGATGGCTCGTCTCGGTTCTGGTCCTGATCGTTGCGTTGGTGGCGGGGTGCTCGTCGGAGAAGGGCGAGACTCGGTCGCTCACCGGGGATTGGCACGGGTCCATCGAGGTGCCCGGCGCGCCGTTGGCGTTGGGGGTGAATTTCGCCGATAACGGCAGCGCCACCATCGACATCCCGTCACAAGGTCTGAACGGTGCGGAGCTGAAAGATGTTTCCGCCGAACCGGATCGGGTGGCATTCGCGATTCCGAACACGCCGGGCGATCCCGTGTTCGAGGGCAAATTCGACAAGGATGCCAACCGGATCGTCGGTGAGTTCCGGCAGGCGGGCCAGAGCCTGCCGTTGACGCTAGAGCCGGGCAAGATCGGTCCGCCCGCGCATCCGCAGGAGCCGAAACCGCCGTACCCGTACCGCTCCGAAGATGTCACCTACCGCGACGGCGATATCACCATCGCGGGCACGCTGACCCGGCCCGAGGGCAACGGCCCGTTCCCGGCGATTCTGATGATCTCCGGCAGCGGCCCCCAGGACCGCAACGAAGAACTGATGGGCCACAAGCCTTTCCTGCTGCTGGCCGACACCTTCACCCGCGCGGGCTATGCCGTATTGCGCACCGACGACCGCGGTGTCGGCGGCACCAGCGGCAAACTCGACGACGCCACCTACAACGATCTCGCCGAGGATGCGGCCGCTGGCGTGCGCTTCCTCCGGGCCCGCCCGGGTATCGACCCGGCCCGCGTCGGACTGTTCGGCCACAGCGAGGGCGGTTATCTCGCACCGCTGGTGGCGTCGCGCCCGGACAGCGGCGTCGCCTTCGCGGTCCTGATGGCGGGTCCCTCGGTACCGGGTTGGGAGGTACTGATCGAACAGAACCGCGCACTGCTCAGCGCGGGCGGCGCACCGCAGTCCCGAGTCGATGATCAGGTCAGCTATATCACCGAATGGACCAACCTGATCCGCTCCGGCAACATGGCCGCCGCCAAGGACCTTGCCTACCGCCACAACGAATCGCTCCCGCCGAACCAGCGCGCCTCCGCGGAAACCCTCGACGCGTACAACACCACCTACATGGCTTCCTTCATCACCTACGACCCGGCGCCCGCGCTCTCCGCCCTGCGCATCCCGGTCCTCGCCTTCTTCGGCACCAAGGACATGCAGGTCCTCGCCAACCAGAACGAACAACCGATGCGCGACCGCCTGTCCGCCGATCCGGACGCAACCGTCCATGTCTTCCCCGGTCTCAACCACCTCATGCAACCCGCCGACTCCGGCCTCCCCGGCGAATACACCTCCATCGAAACCACCATCGCCCCCGACGTCCTCACCTACACCACCACCTGGCTCAACCAACACACCCACGCCCGCTAGCCCGAACCGCTACCGCACACCCAGTGAGCACCTCGCACAGGCTCTACCCTGTGCGGGAGAGACACTGGCTATGCGACAGCTCCTCGGCGGGAGCTGACCGCTTGGCGGGGGCGGCGGGCGGGTCAATAGACTGATCGCCATGAGTGCACCCACCGTCGACTTGATGGACTATGCCGATGTCATCGACCGGTTCGAGCCGGTGCTCGGTATGGAGGTTCACGTCGAGCTGAACACCGCCACCAAGATGTTCTGCGGTTGCCCGACCGAATTCGGCGCGGAGCCGAACACCCAGGTGTGCCCGGTCTGCCTCGGTCTGCCGGGCTCGCTTCCGGTGGTCAACGAACAGGCCGTGGAGTCGGCGATCCGGATCGGGCTGGCCCTGAATTGCGCGATCACCCCGTGGGGCCGGTTCGCGCGCAAGAACTACTTCTACCCGGACCAGCCGAAGAACTACCAGATCAGCCAGTACGACGAGCCGATCGCCACCAACGGCCACCTCGACGTGGTACTCGACGACGGCAGCACCTTCCGCGTCGAGATCGAGCGCGCCCATATGGAGGAGGACACCGGCAAGTCCACCCACATCGGTGGCTCCACCGGCCGCATCCACGGCGCGAGCCACTCGCTGCTGGACTACAACCGGGCCGGAGTGCCGCTCATCGAGATCGTCACCAAGCCGATCACCGGCGCGGGGGAGCGGGCGCCGGAGGTAGCGCGCGCCTATGTGACCGCGCTGCGTGAGGTGCTGAAGTCCCTCCAGGTCTCCGACGTCAAAATGGAGCAGGGTTCGCTGCGCTGCGATGCCAACGTTTCGCTGATGCCCATCGGCGCAACGGAATTCGGCACCCGCACCGAGACCAAGAACGTCAACTCGCTCAAGAGCGTCGAGGTCGCGGTCCGCTTCGAAATGCGCCGCCAAGCCGCCATTCTCGCCGACGGCGGTTCGATCGTGCAGGAGACCAGGCACTTTCACGAGAGTGACGGGACCACCTCGCCCGGTCGCCGCAAGGAGACCGCCGAGGACTACCGCTACTTCCCCGAGCCGGATCTGGAACCGGTTGCGCCCGCTGAGGATTGGGTTGAGCGACTGCGCGGCACCATCCCGGAGTACCCGTGGCTGCGCCGCGCCCGCATCCAGTCCGATTGGGGTCTGTCCGATGAGGTCATGCGCGACCTGGTGAACGCGGGCGCGCTGGACCTGATCATCGCGACCGTCGATGCGGGTGCCCCGGTCAACGAGGCGCGCTCGTGGTGGGTTGCCTACCTCACCGAAAAGGCCAAGGAGCGCGAGGTTTCCCTGGAGGAGCTGCCGATCACGCCCGCCCAGGTGGCGGAGGTGATCAAGCTCGTCGAATCGAAGACGGTCAACAACAAGGTCGCCAAGCAGGTCGTCGACTTCGTGCTGGCGGGCGAGGGTGATCCGGCGAAGATCGTCGAGACCAAGGGCCTCGGCATGGTCAGCGACGAGAGCGCGCTGCAGGCGGAGGTGCAGAAGGCGCTCGAGGCCAATCCGGATATCGCCGAGAAGATCCGCTCGGGCAAGGTGCAGGCGGCGGGCAAGATCGTCGGTGACGTCATGAAGGCGACGCGCGGCCAAGCCGATGCGGCTCGGGTGCGCGAGCTGGTCCTCGAAGCCTGCGCCTGAGTTCCGCACCGGCGAAGCAGACTACCGAACGGAAATGGGCGGGTCCCCGAGAAGGACCCGCCCACTTTCTTATCGGCGCGGTCAGTCCGGCCCGGTGCCCTGTGACGGCGGCGGGATCTTGATCACCCGATCGTCGAACGGCCCGTGATTGTCGTCATTGTTGACGGTGGTCGCCCAGATGGTGCCGTCCGCACCGGCCGCCGCACCGCCGAGCCTGCCGTATTTGTCCTGCACGGTGAACGTCGGCGCCGCGGTGATCGCGTGGGTGTTCGCATCCGGATTCGCGATCGCCAGCGCCTTCGCCCCCGACATCGCGATCGCCACCACATCGGGTCCGGCCGCGCAGCCGCCGACGCCGGGACGATCCGGCCAGGTCCACGCGGTGGTGATCGATCCGTCCCGGCCCAGGCGCTGCAGACGATCCTCGGTCGGGGTGCGGTCGGTGATCCAGACGCTGTCCTTACCGTCGTCGCACAGATCGCCCGCCGTGCCGAGGCCCGACACCACGACCTCCGGATTGGCTCCCGGCGACGGTGAATTGATCCGCAACACCTTGCCCGCGAGCGACGCGGGCGCACTTGCCAGACCGGGATTGCCCGCATCGCCGGTCAGCACCAGCAGTTCGGTCGGCGAAATGAATTCCAGCGCACCGTGATTGCCGACCGACCCCTTCGGAATTCCGGTCAGGATGGCTTTCGGCGGGCCGTTCTCCGCGATGCGCACCACCCGGTTATCGGATCCGGTGGTGATGTAGGCGTAGATGAGTCCGTCCTCGCGGTAGGTCGGCGAGAGGGCGATATCGGAGATGCCGCCGTCACCGGAGCCGTCCACATCCACCTGACCGACCAGTATCGGCGGCGACTGCGGATCGCTCGGATCCACCGCGACCGTCTTGTAGATGCGTCCGGTGCGTCGCTCGGCGACCAGCGCATCCTCGCCGAGCGAGATGATGCCCGCCGTGGAATCCAGGCAGGTCGTGATCACATTCGGGTCCGGATCGATGCATGGTCCGGTCGGGCGCGGGCGCTGCGAGGGGTTCTGCTGCGGCGATTTGGGTTCGGCGGGGTTGAAGGTCGGTTCGGGTGTGAACGGGCTGGAGGCAGAATCGTCGAACCGAGCGCAGCCGACCAGCGCGACGGTGCTGAGCGCCAAGCTCAGGGCGATACGCCCCGCGACAACCAAACTCATGGTTCAGACGTTACGGAAACCGCGGCCGATGTGCCGCTCCGGGTCGATAAACGGACACGCCGTCGCGTGGAGACCGCCCACGCGGGCTCGCGGCCGCATAGGGTATCGACCGTGACCGAAGAGCCCAAAGACACATCCGCGCCCAAAACCGAGGGCGCGGCAACGCCAACGGATGAGGAGTCGGCGGTGTCGTCCACCGGTCGTGGCGTGACCAGTCCCTATGATTCGCCCACCGGCGTGCTGCCCAGAATGTCCTCCGATACCCGGTCGAGCGGCCCCGATTTATCCAAGGACGTACCGCGCACCGAGGAGGAACTCGGCCTCGATCCGGAGATCCCCTCGGTCGGCGAACAGACCAGGGCGAACGAATCCGCGGCCTACGCCTACGCCAGCATCCCGCCCGCCACGAACGCATCCGGCGGCGAGCCGAGCCGCCCGCTGCGCCGACGCAATGGCGACGCCCGCCGCGGCACCCTCGATCTCGGACTGTTCGTGCTGCGTCTAGTCGTCGGCGGCACCTTCATCTACCACGGTCTGCAGAAGCTCACCGGCTGGTTCCACGGACCGGGGCTGGACGGCACCCGCGACATGATGGCGGCGGGTGGTTGGGATCACGCGACCCTGTCGACCATCCTGGTCATCGCCGGTGAAGTCGGCGGCGGCGGACTGCTGGTGCTCGGCCTGGCCACACCGCTCGCCGCGGGTGCGGTGCTCGCGGTGATCACCGACGCGTGGCTGTGGAAGCAGGGCATGATCCCCGGCTTCCAGTACAAGTCCTCGGTCAAGAGCGGTGTGGAACTGGAGTCCATCCTCGCGGGCACCGCCGTGGTCCTGCTCCTGACCGGCCCCGGCCGCCTGTCCTTCGATCGCAACCGCGGCTGGGCCACCCGCCCCGCTTACGGGTCCTTCGTAGTCCTCATCCTGGCCGTAGCCGCCGCCATCGGCACCTGGTACTGGCTGCACGGCGGAAATCCGCTGACCGGCATCGGCCCCTTCAAGTAAACCCGCCCCTAACCGGCGCCCTTCGCATCGAAGGGCGCCGTTCGTGTTTGCGGGCAAAGTTGTTGGGACACAAGGGGTGTCACGGCTGCCCCACTGGCGTATCGATGTGCCGAGTGGTGCACGGCCGCAGCATCGCGATCGGACCGCTGCCGCGTGTCCTAGCCTCGGCACCCTGCGCAGAGCGCTGCCGAGTGCGTGGCGTCCGGGCGAATGCCGACTGGGTCCCGTAGTCATTCGGCCGCAATCCTATTGGGGTGGAATGGAATGGCGTCCCTCATGCCAGCACGAGGGACGCCGTCGAATTCCGGGTACTACGGCACGTGACGCACGGCACCCTTGTCGGCGGAGGTCGCCAGGGCGGCATAGGCGCGCAGCGCGGTGGTTACCGGACGCACGCGGTCGACCGGCTGCCAAGGCCGTTCGGACGCTTCCATTTTCGCGCGACGCTCGGCAAGCACGGCGTCGTCGACGAGCACCTCGAGGGTGCGGGTGGTGACGTCGATCCGGATCTGGTCGCCGTTCTCGATCAGACCGATGGCGCCGCCACTGGCCGCCTCCGGCGACATGTGGCCGATCGAGAGACCGGAGGTGCCGCCGGAGAAGCGTCCGTCGGTGATCAGCGCGCACTCCTTGCCGAGGCCCGCGCCCTTCAGGAATGCGGTGGGGTGCAACATTTCCTGCATACCGGGGCCGCCCGCGGGACCCTCGTAGCGGACCACGATGACATCGCCCGGCTTGATCTGCTTGCCGAGGATCGCCGAAACGGCCGCCTCCTGCGACTCGACCACCACGGCCGGGCCCTGGAAGGTGAACAGTTCCTCATCGATACCGGCGGTCTTGAGCACCGCACCGTCGGGTGCGATATTGCCGCGCAGCACGACCAGCCCGCCCTCCTTGGTGTAGGCGTGCTCGAGATCGCGGATGCAACCGCCCGCGGCGTCGGTGTCCAAAGACGACCAGCGGTTGCTCGTCGAGAACGGCTCGGTCGTGCGCACTCCGCCCGGTGCGGCGTGGAACAGTTCGACGGCTTCCTCGGATGCCTTGCCGGAGCGGATATCCCAGGTATCGAGCCATTCGTCGAAGCTCTTGGTGTGCACCGTGGTGACGTCGGTCTCCAGCAGTCCGGCCCGGCGCAGCTCGCCGAGGATGGCCGGAATGCCACCGGCGCGGTGCACATCCTCCATGTGGTAGTCCGAGTTGGGCGAAACCTTGGACAGCGTCGGCACTCGGCGGCTGGTCTCCTCGATGGTCGACAGATCGAAGTCGATCTCACCCTCTTGCGCGGCCGCCAGGGTGTGCAGCACCGTATTGGTGGAACCGCCCATGGCGACGTCGAGTGCCATCGCATTGCGGAATGCCTTGGCATTGGCCACATTCCGCGGCAGCACCGACGCATCGTCCTCGCGGTACCAACGATTCGCGATATCGACGATCACGGTGCCCGCCCTCTCGAAAAGCGCATGGCGGGCGGCATGGGTGGCCAGCGTGGATCCGTTGCCCGGCAATGCGAGTCCGAGCGCTTCGGTGAGGCAGTTCATCGAATTCGCGGTGAACATGCCCGAGCAGGAGCCGCAGGTCGGACAGGCGCTGCGCTCGACCTCGGACAGGCCGTCCTCGCTGACATCCATATTGGCGCTGGCCGCGATCGCGGTGATCAGATCGGTCGGCGCCTGTGCGACACCGCCGACGACCACGGCCTTACCTGCCTCCATCGGCCCGCCGGAAACGAAGACGGCCGGGATGTTCAGGCGCATTGCGGCATTGAGCATTCCGGGTGTGATCTTGTCGCAGTTGGAGATGCACACCAGCGCGTCGGCGGTGTGCGCGTTCGCCATGTATTCGACTGAATCGGCAATGATTTCGCGCGAGGGCAGCGAGTAGAGCATGCCGCCGTGGCCCATCGCGATGCCGTCGTCGACCGCGATGGTGTGGAACTCCCGCGGTACACCGCCCGCGGCGCGCACTGCGTCCGCGACGATCTCACCGACATTCTTCAGATGCACGTGGCCCGGTACGAACTGCGTGTAGGAGTTCGCGATGGCGACGATCGGCTTGCCGAAGTCGGTATCGGTCATACCGGTCGCGCGCCAGAGTGCGCGCGCGCCCGCGGCATTGCGGCCGATGGTGGTTGTGCGTGAACGAAGCGGTGGCATGTGGATCCTCGGGAGGTCGCGGGGGCTGATGTGCGACTGCGCGGAGTTCGCTCGGCGAGCAAATTCAACGACCGCTCACGTTACTCCCGCGCGTGGGCGGGCTTTTCGGGGCGGTCGACCGCGCTGGTCGCCATCGGTCTGTGGTGCGGGATGGTGTCGCCGCGAGGGTGGTCGTCGGCGCGGACGGTGTCATCGTGTCGGTTCCGGCACCGTCGGTGTCCACAGGTCTGGTGCGTGCGGGCGGGGTTGTCCGTCCGACGCGGTCACCAGATCGCGCATCCGTCGGCGAGCTTACCGGCGGCCGTCGCTATCCCCGCCTCCGGTAAACCGCTAGGACTGCGGGTCGCGCGTCTCGGTCTGGGCAGGTGTCTCCGTCTCGGTTTCGCGCCGGCGGGTGTCGACCGTCTCGGCCCCGGCCGCCCGCCCGTCGGTCGTGGTCGCTGATGCCGCGGTGTCGGTCTTCGGCTCGGCCTTGCTGCCGTCGGTGTCGGCCGGTTTTGTCTCGGCCTTGCCATCCTCGGCATCGGCCGACTCGGTCTCGGCCTCGCGAGCCGCGTACTCGGCCTCGCGCGCCGCCGCCTCCGCCGCGAACAGGTCCGGAATCCGACCGTTCGACGCGCGGATCAGATCACGCAACCGGTCATAGCTCACCGCGGGCAGCTTCACCTCGGTGTCATCGCCGAGATGTGCACGCACGAAGCCACGCTTGGGAATGCTGACCCCCGCGACCTGTGCCCAGTCCAGGTGTCGCGAACCGAAAACCGTGCGCAGATCCAGCCCGTCCTCGGAGACCGTGGTGCGGGTGCGTTCGATCCACACCGCCGCCGCGACCGGGAGCAGCAGCAGCCACCACAGCCCGATCGGCCAGCCGACGAAGGCGAAGAAGACACAGAACAGCAGTACGAGCACACCGAGGTGGGCCATCTGTGTAATGCGGATGACCTGCACCGTCTGCTTCGGCTCGGACGGTTGCGGCGAACTACCCGTCTCCGATCCCGCCGCGGGCGTGTGGGACGATTTAGCCGGTGGCACGGACTGATGCGGTGATGACACACCACCATCCTCGCATCATGGTGAACGGACTCGAGCACCCGCTCGGTCTCACATAATGAGACCTGTTTGACTGATCGACTCGCGCACACATACCGTCATGCGCGTGAATCGAAACGAGTTGCTCGTAATCGGCCGGCGCGTCCAGCGTTGAGCCTGACTACCTGAGTCGAATACGTCAGCTCGCGTTGCGACGCGCCACCCTCGAACAGCCATGCGCTGTCGGGGGCTTTTTTGTGTTCGGGACAAAAGTCCTGGCACGTGGCCGCATCGCAAGGCACCACGTGCAAGCACAGTTGTCCGGGGTCTAGTACGACAGTTAGGAACGAAGACGGTGAGTGCACCAACCGCACGGCCCGGGCCATCGGCCCGCAGGCCGGCGCCTTCGGCGAATCAGCAGGCCGCGCCCGCTGGCGGTCCGACGAACGCGGCGAACCGCCGCCAGGTCCCGCCCGAGCGGGTCACCGGCGCGCAGTCCGTCGTCCGCTCCCTCGAGGAGCTCGGCGTCGACACGGTATTCGGCATTCCCGGCGGCGCGATTCTCCCGGTCTACGACCCGCTTTTCGATTCCACCAAGGTCCGTCACGTCCTCGTCCGGCACGAGCAGGGCGCCGGGCACGCGGCCACCGGATATGCGCAGGCCACCGGCAAGGTCGGCGTCTGCATGGCCACCTCGGGTCCGGGCGCGACCAATCTGGTCACCCCGATCGCCGACGCGCAGATGGACTCGGTCCCGATCGTCGCCATCACCGGCCAGGTCGGGCGCGGCCTGATCGGCACCGACGCCTTCCAGGAAGCCGATATCTCCGGCATCACCATGCCGGTCACCAAGCACAACTTCCTCATCACCGAGGGCATCGACATCCCGCGCATCATCGCGGAGGCCTTCTATCTGGCCTCGTCCGGTCGTCCGGGCGCGGTGCTCGTCGATATCCCGAAGGATGTGCTGCAGGCGCAGACCACCTTCAGTTGGCCGCCGGAGATGCGACTGCCCGGCTACCGTCCGGTGACCAAACCGCACGGCAAGCAGGTGCGCGAGGCCGCGCGGATGATCCTGGAGTCCAAGCAGCCGGTGCTCTACGTCGGCGGCGGCGTGATCAAGGCCGACGCCTCGCCCCAGCTGCTGGAGCTGGCCGAACTGACCGGCATCCCGGTGGTCACCACCCTGATGGCGCGCGGTGCGTTCCCGGACAGCCACCAGCTCAACATGGGCATGCCGGGCATGCACGGCACCGTGGGCGCCGTCGCCGCACTGCAGAAGTCCGATCTGCTGATCACCCTCGGCGCGCGTTTCGACGACCGCGTCACCGGTCAGCTGGACTCCTTCGCGCCCGACGCGAAAATCATCCACGCCGATATCGACCCGGCCGAGATCGGCAAGAACCGGCACGCCGATGTCCCGATCGTCGGTGACTGCCGCGAGGTGATCGTCGAACTGATCGAAACGCTGAAGGCCGACCCCGCCGGCGCGCCGAAACTGAACCTCACCGACTGGTGGCAGTACCTCGACGGCATTCGCAAGAGCTACCCGCTCGGCTGGTCGACGCCGAGCGACGGCTCGCTGTCGCCGGAATTCGTCATCGATGCGCTCGGCCGCCTGGCCGGACCCGACGCCATCTACTGTGCGGGCGTCGGTCAGCACCAGATGTGGGCCGCGCAGTTCATCAAGTACGAAAAGCCGCGCACCTGGCTGAATTCCGGTGGTCTCGGCACCATGGGCTACGCCGTTCCGGCGGCCATGGGCGCCAAGATGGGCGCGCCGGACAAAGAGGTGTGGGCGGTCGACGGCGACGGCTGCTTCCAGATGACCAACCAGGAGTTGGCCACCTGCGCCGTCGAGGGCGTGCCGATCAAGGTCGCGCTGATCAACAACGGCAACCTCGGCATGGTCCGCCAGTGGCAGACCCTGTTCTACCAGGAGCGCTACTCCAATACCGATCTGGGCACGCATACCCTGCGCATTCCGGATTTCGTCAAACTCGCCGAAGCCCTCGGCTGCCATGGCATCCGGGTCGAGCGTGAGGAGGACGTGGAGGCCGCGATCCGCGAGGCACAGTCCATCAACGACCGTCCCGTGGTGATCGACTTCATCGTCGGCAAGGACGCCCAGGTGTGGCCGATGGTCGCCGCGGGCACCAGCAATGACGAGATCATGGCCGCGCGCGGCATCCGCCCACTGTTCGACGAGGACGAGCAGGCCGCCGAGCCCGCCGTCATCCACGAGGCGATGTCGCACGACAAGAGCAAGGGGACCGAACAGTGAGTACGACTCACACCCTCAGCGTGCTGGTCGAGGACAAGCCGGGCGTGCTGGCACGGGTCGCGGCGCTGTTCTCCCGCCGCGGCTTCAATATCGAATCGCTGGCGGTCGGTGGCACCGAGATCCCGGAGATCTCGCGCATGACCATTGTCGTCACGGTCGAGGATCTGCCGCTCGAGCAGGTCACCAAGCAGCTCAACAAGCTGGTCAACGTCATCAAGATCGTGGAGCAGGACGCCGACACCTCGGTCGCCCGCGAACTGATCCTGGTGAAGGTGCGTGCGGACGCCAGCGTGCGGACCCAGGTCATCGAGGCGGTTACGCTCTTCCGGGCGAAGGTGATCGACGTCTCGCCGGACGCGCTCACCGTCGAGGCGACCGGAACCCGATCCAAGCTCGACGCGCTGCTGCGGATGCTCGAGCCGTATGGCATCCGGGAGATCGTGCAGTCCGGTGTGGTCGCCGTCGGCCGCGGTCCGAAGTCGATCACAGCGACTCGCTGACGCTCGCCGCACTGTGTTTTTCGGGCCGGCCCGAAAAACGGACCGGCCGGCTGAACCGCTTGAAACTAAACAACTTTCGACAAGAAGAACAAGAAGGGAACCTACAGTGGCAGTCGAGATGTTCTACGACGACGACGCCGACCTGTCGATCATCCAGGGCCGCAAGGTCGCTGTCATCGGCTACGGCAGCCAGGGGCACGCGCACTCGCTGAGCCTGCGCGACTCCGGCGTCGAGGTCCGCGTCGGCCTCGCTGAGGGTTCGAAGTCGCGGCCGAAGGCCGAAGAGGCGGGCCTGACCGTCGGCACCCCGGCGGAGGTTTCCGCGTGGGCCGACGTGATCATGGTGCTCGCCCCCGACACCGCCCAGGCGTCGATCTTCACCAACGACATCGAGCCCAACCTGAAGGACGGCGACGCGCTGTTCTTCGGCCACGGCCTCAACATCCACTTCGGCCTGATCAAGCCCCCGGCCAACGTGACCATCGGCATGGTCGCGCCGAAGGGCCCCGGCCACCTGGTGCGTCGCCAGTTCGTCGACGGCAAGGGTGTTCCGGCGCTGATCGCGGTCGAGCAGGACCCGAAGGGTGAGGGCCAGGCGCTGGCGCTGTCCTACGCCAAGGGCATCGGTGGCACCCGCGCCGGTGTCATCAAGACCACCTTCAAGGAAGAGACCGAGACCGACCTGTTCGGTGAGCAGGCCGTGCTGTGCGGTGGTACCGAAGAGCTGGTCAAGACCGGTTTCGAGGTCATGGTCGAGGCGGGCTACGCGCCGGAGATGG
Source organism: Nocardia sp. CA-135398 (assembly GCF_050955845.1). Lineage (NCBI taxonomy): Bacteria > Bacillati > Actinomycetota > Actinomycetes > Mycobacteriales > Nocardiaceae > Nocardia > Nocardia sp. CA-135398. Next base: position 2,430,482 of record NZ_CP192084.1, read on the forward strand.
CGTACTTCGAGGTGCTGCACGAGCTCAAGCTCATCGTCGACCTGATGTACGAGGGCGGCATCGCCCGGATGAACTACTCGGTCTCCGATACCGCCGAATTCGGTGGCTACCTGTCGGGCCCGCGGGTCATCGACGCCGACACCAAGAAGCGCATGCAGGACATCCTGCGCGACATTCAGGACGGCAGCTTCGTCAAGCGCCTCGTCGCCAACGTCGAGGGCGGCAACAAGGAGCTCGAGGCCCTGCGCAAGGCCAACGCCGAGCACCCGATCGAGGTCACCGGCGCCAAGCTGCGTGGCCTGATGAGCTGGGTCGACCGCCCGATCACCGAAACCGCGTAATACGCGCGAACGACACAGTGGCCCATCCCGATTACGTCGGGGTGGGCCACTGTCGTTTCAGCGGGTTGCCGCGACCGCGTTGCTGAGCAATATCAGCGGAGTAATCGAGGAGCCTCGAACTTACGCCTGAGGTGTTTTGTGGGGTTCGAGGTCGTCGCGGATCGGCGTTTCTGGTCGGGATTCCCAGAAAACCGATACTCCTGGAGATACCCTCACTATCCGATTCTAGATGCCATGGGGTACCCCCAAAATCGCAGGAAGGATCGCAAATCGTGCGCAGCCGAATATTTGGATTGGCCGCAGCTTTGACGGGAACCCTCATCGTGGTCGGAGGCGGGACGGTCACTGCGCCATATGCATGGACGCAACCGGCGGGGGAGCAACCGGTCGCCGAGGCCGGTGATTTCTACCTTCCGCCGCCATCGCTACCGGGCGGGCGGGGCACCATCGTTCGCGCCGAGCCGGCGCAGCTGGCCATGTCGGCGCCCGGGCAGCCCGGAATGATTCCGGCGGCGGCGACGCGCCTCATGTACGTCAGCAGCGATACCCACGATGCGCCTACGGCGGTGGTGGGCACGTATCTGCAGCCGAGCGTGCCGTGGACCGGCCCGGGTGAGCGGCCGCTGATCGCGTACGCGGGTGGCACCAAGGGGCAGGGCGATCAATGCGCGCCCTCGAAGTTGATGTCACAGATCGTCCAGGCGGAGTCTCCGTTGGACATAATCTTCGAATACGACCTGGTCGCAATCCGTTCGCTGCTCAACCACGGTGTTGCGGTAGTGGTGACCGACTATCACGGCCTCGGCACGCCCGACGTGCACGACTATCTCAACCGGAAGGCGCAAGGCTACGCTGTGCTGGACTCCGCGCGCGCCGCCCTGCAGTTGCCCGGCTCCGGTCTCAACCCGGGCACGCCGGTCATTCTCTACGGGTATTCGCAGGGCGGTATGGCCTCAGCCGGTGCGGCCGAACTGCAACCGAGTTACGCCCCCGATCTGAATGTGCGCGGCGCCTATGTCGGTGGGCCGGTGGTGGACGACGAATACTTCGTCGGATACAACGACGGACGCCCCGATTTCGGTCCGGCAATCGCCTGGATACTCAACGGTATTGCCGCCGACTACCCGGAAACTCGTCCGGTGCTCGACGCCGAACTAAATGACCTCGGCAAGGCGATCCTGCAGGAATCCCTGGGCAAATGCGCGGTCCCGACCGGTCTTGCCCACGAGCATCTGAACACGTCCGAGTGGACCACCAGCGGACAACCACTTACCGCCGTTATCGATCGGTCCCCGGCGTTGCGGTCGGCATTCGCCGAGCAGCGCATCGGCACGCGCGCCCCGGGCGTTCCGGTGCTTGCCGCCTCGGCCATGAACGACCAGGGAGCGCCATTTGTGCCGGTGCGCGAAATGGCCGCCGGTTGGTGTGGTAGCGGAGTGCCCGTTCAGTTGGAAGCGAACGCCGAAATTCCGCCAGCCTCTGGACTGGTCGGCACCCACGTGATCGCCTTCTTCCCGTCACTGGTGGCCTCGCAGCAGTGGTTGACCGATCGGCTCGCGGGCATGCCCGCCCCGTCCAACTGCGCGGCGCTGCCGTAGCAGTGTGATTTTCGGTGCGTGGTGCCCGGCGGCGGCGAGTTCCAGGGCCGAAACCCGCCGCCGGGCACGCTGTTCGAGTACCGCGTTCGATCTCCGCCCGCGGCACCCGCGGGCGCGGCGACTATGCGCCACTCGGCTGACGCAAGCCACCAGGTCAGAAAGTTGATTTCGACAGATTGCTGGCAGTCGGCGCAGGCACAGCTATTCTTGAGCGACAGTTTTACCGCAACGGATTTCGGCGGCCCCACCCCCTGTCAGTGTTGTTCTGTTGGAGGCTCGAGGCACCTATGTCGATCTTCGAGAATACGGAAAGACGCGACCCCAAGCGGTATCTGTGGATACTGGGGTTGATCGCTCCGACTTGTTCGGTACTTCCTTCCCAGCTGGTGGTCCATACGGGCCTCGAAATATTCTGGTGGATCGGCCCGATCATTGTGCTCGTGGTGATCCCCCTGCTGGACTGGGCGATAGGGAATGACGGGAGCAATCCGCGCGACGAGGATTACGAGTCCTTGTCCAACGATCGCTACTACCGGTGGTGCACCTACCTTTTTCTGCCGCTACAGTTCATCGGCCTGCTCATCGCGGGATATCTTTGGGCCAGACCGGCGCTGAGCGTCTCCGACAAGCTGGGTTTGGCCGTGACGCTCGGGTTCGTGTCCGGCATCGGAATCAATGCCGCCCACGAACTCGGCCATCGAGTCGAGCGCCTCGAACGCTGGCTGGCGAAAATCGCGCTGGCGCAATCGGGATATGGGCACTTCTTCGTCGAGCACACCCGTGGCCATCACGTGCGCGTCGCGACGCCGGAAGATCCGGCCAGTGCCCGATTCGGCGAATCGCTGTGGGAGTTCCTGCCGCGCAGTATGTTCGGCGGCTTCCGCTCGGCCATCGGTTTGGAGCGTGAACGCCTATCCCGTAAGGGAAAGCGCTGGTTCAGCCTGGAGAATCATCTGCTGCAGGCATGGTCGATGAGTGTCACGCTGTTCGGCACACTGATCCTGCTCTTCGGGCCTGCGGTGATCCCATTTCTGGCACTGCAGGCGCTGATCGGCGCGGGATTGCTCGAGACGGTGAACTACGTCGAGCACTACGGCCTGCTTCGCCAGCGTGGTCGCAATGGCAACTATGTGCGCTGCTCCCCGCGTGACAGCTGGAACAGTGACCGGCTGGTCACGAACCTATTCCTGTTCCATCTACAACGCCACAGCGACCACCACGCGAATCCGGGCCGCCGCTACCAGACCCTGCGCAGCTCTGAACAGGCGCCACAGCTACCCGCGGGCTACGCGAGCATGATCCTATTGGCCATCGTCCCGCCGATCTGGCGCGCGGTCATGGATCGTCGCGTGCTGGCCCACTACGGCGGCGATATCAGCCTCGTCAACGCCAAACCCCGAACCAGACGGCATCTCCTTTCGCTGCGCCGGATACGTCCACTGACCGCCGCATCGGCCCGGCTGACTACTCGCCCGTAGCGGCGCGGTTGCCTATCCTCTGGCGAGGACAGCGGAGTCGAACCATTGTCAGCCGAACAGATCGTGAGTCGTGAGCATCTCATCCAGCACCTTTGTCCCCGTATCCGCTCCGAGTCCGGCTTCGGCCGTTCGCCGGGCCGAGGCTATCCACCGCTTTCTCGTCAAACCGGCCGATGCGGGCATCGCCGGTTCGGTCGACGGCGGCAAGCTACTCGAATGGATCGACAAGGTCGCCTATGCGGCGGCGGCGCAATGGAGCGGTTGCTACTGCGTTACCGCCTACGTCGGCAATATTCATCTCGACCGTCCGATCGCGGTTGGTGAGTTGGTCGAGCTGCATGCGAATCTCGTGCACACCGGACGCACCAGCATGCATATTCTCGTCAGCGTCTATTCGACCGATCCCACGCGACGCAAACCGGTGCAGACGGCGCAGTGCCTGACGATCTTTGTCGCGATCGACGACGATCGGCGGACTGTCGAAGTGCCGCAATGGAATCCGACCTCGATTCTGGAACTCGAGCGGCATCGGCAAGCGCGGGCGCGGGTTTCGGTTCGCAAACGCATCGAGGAGGCGATGGCCGCGCAGCAGTACACCGCGGAAGGGACCGCGCCGAGATCGATATTGCGATTCCTGGCCGCGCCTTCGGATATCAATTGGGGCGGCAAGGTGCACGGCGGTCGCACCATGCAGTGGATCGACGAGGCGGCGTATATATGTGGTGCCGATTGGGTTGGGCAGCACGTGATTACATCGTACTTCGGCGGGATCCGGTTCTACCGGCCGATTGTCATCGGACACATTGTCGAAGTGAGCGCGCGGCTGATTCACACCGGGCCGCGGAGTATGCATGTCAGCGTGCATGTGACGTCGACGGATACGCACTCCGATGAACCGGCGCTCGCCGCGCACGGTCTCGCGGTGGTTGTCGCGGTCGATGAGAACGGTAAGGCGCGGCCGGTGCGCCAATGGGTTCCGGTTTCGGCGGAGGATGAGGCGCTCGATGCGCATGCGCGTCATCTGATCGAATTGCGTGCGGAGGTGGAGCGGTTCACGCAGGCCAGTGATGTGCCAGCGGATGCCGAACCCAACCATTTCCGGGTGCCGATGCCGTGAGCTGAATGCCGGTTGCCGCCAACCGTTCTCGATCCGTCCGCAGCCCCCGCGCGCCAGCCGTTCCATCGCTGTCGCATATCCGATGGGCACTTCGCACAGGTAGAGCCCTGCGCGATATGCGCTGGGTATGCGCAAGCCGCCCGCCGGAGCACGGCCCGGCATTTGGGGGGCCGGGCCGTTCGGTCTTGGTCAGCTGCTGCCGAAGGTGCCGCGGGGGAAGAGGTGGCGGGGGAAACGCCACGGGTCATTCCAGCGGCCGGGGAGATCGCAGTCGTCCCAGCGGCCGGGGGAGTGGTTCCAGTCGTCGAAGAAGCCGGGGCGGTCGCAATCCCAGTCGTTGTTGTGCGGGTGCCGCACCTCGGTGACGCCGGGTTCGCTGGTGGCCGGGTCGGCCGAGGCGGGGATGGCCAGCGCGGTCAATGGGACTGCGGCGAGGGCACCGGCGATGGCCACTCGGGTCGAGCGGCGGGGAGTCGTTCTCGAGAACACCGTGGATCCTTTCTATCTTCGCGTCCGCGTAGACGCCGTCGTTGCTCGCCGGATGCAGGGGATACCCGGCGACGCAACGGATTTGCAGCTCTACCCTCGGCCGCGACCGGTCCGATGGCAATGGTGCGAACACGATTTCAGGGAGATTCATCCTTTGGTATGACGAGTCCCCCAGACGGTGCGTCTCGGCCTCAGGGATGAAGCGGAAATCCGCTGGTTCTAGACTGTTACCGATGAGTAAGTTCTTTGGCTCGGTCGACGAGGTGACGCGGCGGCTCACCGACGCCGGATACCTGCCATCCACCGACATCGCCACCGCGGTGTTCCTCGCCGGTCACCTGGGCAAGCCCCTGCTGATCGAGGGTCCGGCGGGCGTCGGCAAGACCGAGCTGGCCAAGGCGATCGCCACCGCGACTACCTCCGACCTCGTGCGCCTGCAGTGCTACGAGGGCATCGATGAGGCCCGCGCGCTTTACGAGTGGAATCACGCCAAGCAACTGCTGCGCATTACCGCAACGGACAACGAGGGCTGGGACAGCACCCGCGACCACGTCTTCACCGAAGAATTCCTGCTGCAGCGCCCGCTACTGGCCGCGATCCGGAATCCGCATCCGACCGTGCTGCTCATCGACGAACTCGACAAGGCCGATATCGAACTCGAAGGGATGCTACTCGAGGTCCTGGGCGACTACCAGGTCAGCATCCCCGAACTCGGCACGGTAACCGCCGTCCGCAAGCCCTTCGTCATCGTCACCTCGAACGCCAACCGCGACCTCTCCGAAGCGTTGAAGCGCCGCTGCCTCTACCTCCATATCGATTATCCGACAGCGGAATTGGAGCGCGCGATCGTCCGCATGAAGGTCCCCGAGCTAGACGAAACGCTGGGTGAGCCGGTAGTACGAACCGTCGCCGCCCTCCGCGAACTCACCCTCCGCAAACCTCCGTCGATCGCCGAAACCGTCGACTGGGCAAGAACTCTGGTAGCCCTTGGCGCCCGCAACCTCACCGGCACAGTCATCCGATCCACCCTCGGTGTGTTGCTCAAATACCAAGCCGACCACCGCATCGCCGTCGACCGCCTCGAGCTTTCCGCGGTCGATCCCAGCGAGCGCAGACCGTCATGATCGCGGCAGCCCCACGACGCGTCGAGCAGGCATGCGTCCACCCGCGACGTTTCGCGGGATCCGCGCTCTCAGGAGGCACCGGCAGCGGGTGCCGATCGGGGCAACAGGTGCGGGTGTCGAGGGAGGGCGCGTGGTGAGGCCACTCGAGCGGCGCGGCCCCGAGCAAACTACCGACACGATGACCGATCGCCTGATCGAGTTCGTCGGATTGTTGCGCGAGCACGGCATCTCCGCTGGCCCCAGCGAAACCATCGACGCCGCAGAGGCGATGCTCGCACTCGGTATGGCCGACCGGAACCGCTTGCGCTCCGGCATGGCCGCCTGCCTGCTGCGCCGCAACGGCCAGCGCGCCGTCTTCGACCAGCTCTTCGACCTCTACTTCCTGACCGTCGAGCAACCGGCAACCCCGTCGGCTCCCGAATCCGTCGACGAGCTACGTGACCGACTGGTGGACGCACTCACCCGAGACGACCGCGCCGCCGTCACCGAACTCGCCAGGCAGGCCCTCACCGCACTGGGCGGCTACGGGGGAGTCGGCACCGGCGAGCCCTCCCGCCCGGTCGGCGCCGCATCGGGTGCGGGCTGGTCCTCCTATCTGACCATGAAATCCCTACGGCCAGAAGAACTTACCGTCCGCGTCGTCGAGCGTATGGGCACCGATCTCGACACTGCCGTCCGCACCATCGAAGCCGACCGGCGCCTCCGCGAATTCCGCACCGCCGTCCAAACCGAGGCGCGCCTGCGCTCCGCCCAACTCCGCGGCACCGAATACATCGCGCGCCGCGGCGTGGAATCCAGTACCGATCAGGTCGACTTCCTCGGCGCACGCACCCAAGACCTCGCCGAAATGCGCCGCCTGGTAAACCCTTTGGCACGTAAGCTCGCCACCCGCCTCGCCGCCCGTCGCCGCAAAGCGGTTCGCGGCCAGATCGATATGCGTCGAACCCTGCGTCGCTCCATGGCAACCGGGGGTGTGCCGATCGATCCGGTCTTGCGCGCCCGCAAACACGGCCGCCCCGACCTGGTCGTACTCGCCGACTTATCCGGCTCCGTAACGGGTTTCGCCGAATTCACCCTGCAACTCCTCCAAGCGCTACAAGACCAATTCAGCAAGGTCCGCAGCTTCGGCTTCATCGACACCTGCGATGAAATCACCGCCCACTTCACCCCCGGTGAACCCCCCGCCCCCGACCTTGCCACACGAATCATCCGCCACACCAACGTCGCTCGCTTCGGCAGCAGCAACTACGGCGAGGCCTTCCAAGGCTTTGTCGACAACTACCTCGACGCCCTTGGCCCCCGTACTTCGTTGTTGATTCTCGGCGACGCTCGTACCAACCGCACCGACCCGAATCTCCCTGCCTTGCAAACAATGTCCTCGCGGGCCAAGCATGCCTACTGGCTCAATCCGGAGCCGGCCCGTTCCTGGTCCACCGGCGATTCTGCCGCCCGCGTCTACGCCGACCACATCACCATGCACGAATGCCGCAACGTCAAGCAGTTGGCAGAGGTAATCGGTCGACTCCTCCCTGCGTGACGCGGGTCGTCGCGCGTCGATGGCCGATCATCACCGCCCTGCCAACCGACTGACGGCGTGTCAGGGAGCGCTCGAGCAGTTCCGTCTCGCTGTGCCCCGCTCATGGGCAGCCAGACTGACTGCGCGGACGGTTGCCAGGTCGATTTCCGCGAGATCTTTCACCGTTCGCCTGCGCGATTGGGCTCGACGGTATCAGTTGAAGATCGGCATAACCGTATCGACAACGGATTCGATTGTGGGCAGTCCCGCGATCACATCAGGCGGACTCAGCTGACGTTGCAGCGCCCGCTGATGCGCAGCACCGACCAGTAGTAAAGCGGCAGCTCGTAGATCTACCGATTCAGGCACGCGCCGGTCGGCGTGCGGCATCGACAGGTGTGCGACCACGGCGTCGACCGCACGATGCGGCCCGATATCCAACTCTCGACTGCGCTCCGCAAACTTCGCGCGCAACTCCACATCCGACTGCACCGCAGCCATCACCGGAATGGCATCCACGAAGAACTCCTCCAACGCCTCGACAAGCGCCACCAGCCCCGCCCGCAGCCCCGGCTCCTCCTCGACCTCGCCGAGCACATCCTTCACCGGCCGCAAATGCCGCTGAATCACCGCCTGCAACAGCCCCATTCGATCGCCGAAGTGATAAAAGATGCTCGACTCGGCCACCCCCGCGCGCTTCGCCACCTCCTTCGTGGACAACCGAGCCACCCCCGCCTCCACCAAAATCTCCTGCGCCGCAACCGCAATCGACTCCCGCACCCCCGTCGAAGGTCGCCCGCGCTGCCCGCGCTGCCCGCGCGCCGCCCGCGCACCATCCGCAGCTTTCGCCACCGCAACCTCCTCTTCGCACCGATCCGCCCTTGCAGTATGCCGCACCCGGGCGTATTTTCTGAGTATCTACTCAGTAATTACCCGATCAGCGGAGTCATCCCCATGACCAGCACCAAAACCCCCACCCCCCAATCCCGCATCCAACGCACCGGCGACGCCATCGTCCGCTTGATCCTCCGCTCCCCACTGCACCCCCTACTCAGCAAACGGCTCCTCGTCATCACCGTCTCCGGCCGCAAAACCGGCCGCGAATACGCCAACCCCGTCGGCTACGCCGAACACGAAGGCCACCTCCTCATCGGCACCGCCGCCAACTGGCGCCACAATCTCATCCCCAACACCCCCGTCCGAATCCTCCTGCGCGGCACCACCCTCCAAGCCACCCACGAAGTCATCACCGACGAACCCCGAGCCGCCACCCTCTACCGCGAAATCCTCACCCAAAACCCAACCCACGGCCGCTTCGCCAAAATCCACCTCGACCCCGACGGCACCGTAAACCTCCCCACCCTCCGCGCGGCCCTATCCCGAGGCACCGCCATAATCCGCCTCCGACCCCTGTGACCTGCGATGATCTTCAGCGCGACGCCACAACTGCTCGGCCAACTAGTCTGAATCCATAGTCTTCGTGTCGACGGCGAGCACAGCCCGGGACCACCTACGCCGGCGCTTCTCGTCTCCACAGGACGCTGCACCGCACGCCCGACGGTCGATCGCCCACGCCCGCAAGCAGAATCGTGCGCGGCGCGGTGCGTTGTGCCATGCCGCGTTGGCGGTTACGCACATCCAGAAGCGCGACCTTGATGCCGCCTACGCGGCAGGTGTGCGGACGGTTGATCTCTCCAGCAAGGTGAAGTCGTCTCGCTCGGTGGAAGCGGTCCGCGACGTTCAACAGCGCATGAGGACATTCGGGCCGCACCCTTTGGTCGCAGACTTCAACGAGCGCGCTCGGGCACTGCTGGTGGCGTGACTCCCGGTCGTCAGGAGCATTGCGCGGCCACTGCGGCAACGAAGGGCGGTGTGGGGCGTGGCGCGGCGCGATTACGAAAGTGACCCGAATGCACCCGAGCCGAACAGCCTCGTTCCGCGGCTTCGGCTGTCGTAGGAACACTGCAAACTCGTCCGCGTGCGCGCGCCGGAACCACTCCATTTTGCGGGCGGCGCACAACCCACACGCTGCTGATCGACATGTCGCCACCGCGCCCGCTGGCGGCATGTAACAGGTGGTTCGCCCCGGCCGAAAAGCACAGCATCGCCGCGGATCTCTGGCGTCGATTGCAATGGGGGACAGCACCATTACCGGCTGACCCCAGCTCTATCTGTGACTGTGCGTACCGATCGTCGAAGGGTGACCGCTGTGACGTCTCCGATCCTGATCAAGGGCCAGAATCTGCCGTTGCCGGAGGATGTCGTCCGGGTCGATGTCGTGATCGGGTGGGTGGAGTCGGAGATTGAGGTCGATGCGTCCGCGCTACTGCTAGGCGCGGGCGGAAAGGTCGGCTCCGACAGTGATTTCGTCTTCTACAACCAGCCGGAATCGTCGGACGGTTCGGTGCGATTCTTGGGTACAAGCGCGACCGAGGAGGGCGCGCAGGCCAGGATCGCGATCGAACTATCGGCCGTTCCGGACAATGTTCATACAGTGGCGCTTGCCGGTAGCGTCGGCAGTGGAACATTCGGGGACCTCGGCAAACTTGCGCTCCGCGTCGTTGATGCGGCGGGCAAAATCTTGGCTGAGTACGTCACCGCTGATGCCACTTCGGAGTCGGCGTTTGTGTTCGGCGAAGTGTACCGCCGGGGCAGCGAGTGGAAGGTGCGGGCGGTAGGACAAGGCTGGGATTCTGGATTAGCAGGCCTGGCAACGGATTTCGGCGTCGATATCGATGAAGATGAGGATCCCGATCCGTCCGTTACGCCGCTGGGTGCGGCACCGGCGAGCGAGCCCGAGCCGGTTGTCGCACAGGATGTCGGTTCCGTCGATGTCGCTGCGCCGCTCCACCAGCGAGCACCACACAACGAGCCGAATACCACTGTGCGGACCCGCGGCGTGCGAACCGCCAAGCGGGTGGCGAAGAAGGCCAAGCCGATTGAGTTCAGGCTCGCTGAGGGCGACAACTGGCAGCCGGCTCGATTGTTCTCAGTGTTCGGAGTCGGTGCGGGCGAGGAGCAGGAGAAGCGCGCTACCTCGGCGCTGATCGCCACGATGCAGGTCGTGCGTCCATTCGCTCGGGCGCTGTGCGCGAGGATAGGTGCTCCGGTAGGCGCTTTCGAGGGATATGTCGAAGTGCAGTACGAGCGGGGCGAATCGAAGGTCATCCCGGACGCGGTGCTGAAGGTAGTTCGGGGCAGTCGGATTTGGACTGGTCTACTCGAGGTCAAAACCGGTAACGGCAAGCTCAGGCGCGATCAACTCGAGAGCTACCTCGATGTGGCGCGTCGGAAGAAGTACGACGCGGTGGTCAGCCTGTCGAACGATGTGCCGGCCAGCGCGGGTGAACTTCCCGTAGAGGTCGACCGCCGCAAGCTGACGAAGGTCGCCCTGCGCCATTTGTCGTGGGCGGAAGTGGCGCACGAGGCGCGAATGTTGCTCTCGCACGGTGGTGTCGAGGACGACTTGCAGGTCTGGATATTGAGTGAGTTCCTGCGATATCTTGACCATCCTCGGTCGGGCGCCGTCGAGTTCGTCGACATGGGGCGCCACTGGGTTGCTGTTCGCGACGCGGTCACGGCGGGTACTTTGCGTGCGGGTGACCAAAAGGCATTGACGGTCGCCGATACATGGGTGTCTCTGTCGCGCCATCTGGCGCTGCGGCTGACCTCTGAACTCGGTGTGACAGTCAAGCACGTCCTGTCCCGGCGACACCTCACCGATCGAGTCGCCCGAAGCGCAGCCGTTACAGAGCGGCTGGCTGCCGATGGAACATTCGAGGCTGTGCTGCGGATTCCGGACACTGCGGGGGATCTGGTCGTGGTCGCGGACATTCGAACCAACAAGATTCGCTGCCGTACGACCCTCGACGCGCCGAACGAAGGGACATCCGGTCGTCGGGTGTCGTGGTTGCTCAAGCAGCTCGTGGACGCACCAGGCGATGTTCAGGTCGAAGCGGTGTTTTCGGAGCGGGGCAATGAAGCGTGTGAGCACCTCGAAAAGGTGCGCGCGGATGCCAAGGTGCTGACGAGCGGTCGCGTCGGCACTATCGTGTCCTTCTCACTCGAGCAGACCTTCCCGATGGGCAACCGGCGATCCGGGACGGCGGCGAGCTTCATCACCAGCGTCACCTCGGCGACCGACTCGTTCTACGGGGCGGTGATTCAGCCGCTGCGTGGATGGGTACCGGCGGCGCCGAAGCAGCCGGATCCCTCCCAGCCGGAAGCTGTGGTGGCCGCCGATATGTGACCCGTATGGGCGACATCATCGCGGTGACGATCTCCTGACGTCGTCGTCTTCAGCGGCTCGGCTGGAACCAACTTCTCGAACGAGGTCTGGACCTGACGGCTCCTGATGTCGCCCCACTCTCGCGGGATGCGCGGCGACAAGCGTGATACCGAGAGATCGCGCTAGTTGCTGGCGTGTTTGTGCTGCCACGCGGCCAGGGCGAGGGCGGCTACTCCCAGTAGTAGGAGCAGGACGCCGGAAGTCATTAGGCGGGTGGAGATTTGGGAGAGGCGGGTGTAGCGGGAGCGGGTGGCGAAGTAGGCGTCGGTGGGGAGGTTGTCGCCGATGAAGCAGGATTTGGCGGCTTGGGTGGCTTTGGTGGCGCGGGAGTCGGTGGCTACGGATGCGGTCAGGGCGGTGACTGCGGCCGTGATGCAGAGGATCGCGATGGTGGTGAGTGCGGCGAATGGCATGAGATCCCCCGAGGATGTCGGCTGCTGGAGGTCAGTCGGGCTGGCTACGAGAAGTGTTGCAGCAGGGTCTGACATCTTTTGCGGTACAACAGGTTCGTGGGCGAGCGTCGGTTTGTGCGGTTCGAAGCTGCGGAGGCGAACCGGCATGGGCGGTATCCGGGGGTGTTCGGGCTGGTCAACGGGTTGGCGCGGGCGGGGGTGTTGACGGGGGAGCAGGAGCGTTTTCGGCGGGTCAACAATGATTGGTACAACGCGAATCTTGTCGATCCGAGTGGGGTGGATCCTGGGATCTACGACCATGCGGTTCATCCAGGAGCAGCGTCGTGGTTCAAGGCGGCGGCTGTGGGGATGATCGCGCGGGTGGCGGGGTATCTCGCGATCCTTGACGCGCACGGCGTGGGGTGGGTGCGGTTGGATTCCGATGCGCTAGGGGAGATCCTGTACGAGGATTCGAATCAGGTGGTCGCGGTGCGGCGTTCCGGACCGACGCTGGAGTCGTGGTGACGGCAGGTCTTAGTTGTCACCAGCTGTGGCCATTAGCGCGGCATTCGATGAGCGTTGCAGGCGCCAGTTGTGACCGATTGCAGCTTGCTCCTGGCACCGAGACGGGACGAAGCCAGCTGCGACCGTTACCTCGAGCTTTCTATGCCGAATTGACGATGTAGTTGACACAACCGCGTGGACGCGAGCGAAACGTCCCATGTTGCTGCGCTTTTAGAGCGGGAACACCCCGAGTGGCGCCGACGCGGGGTCCTGGACGGCGATCAGGCCATGCCCTTCGACGCGGGTGTCCGGTCCGACCGCCGTCGGATCCACCGATCCGTACGCTGCGACAGCCGCGGGGCCGCAACGTGGCCGGCCGTCCTCTTCGTCGTCTTCGATGTCCGCATACCACGTCAGGGCCGCATCCACTTCAGCCCGATGTGGCTCACCGAAGACCTCATCCTCATCCGGGGAATCGCCGGAGATATACAGACGCACCAGCTCACCACTCTCGGCCAACGCCCAGCCCTGGTAACCGTAGTCCGCGCCGTACCAGTGGGCCTCGCCGAATCGGCGGCTCAGCCGCTCCAGAAACGAACGCATGGCACCTGCGGAATATACCGGAAGGTTGTAACCACAGATGAGCGTCCAGCCATCCCATTGCGGGGTCACGTACACACAGCCCCGCCCCCATACACGTAGGCCGAGTTGGTGAGTCGCGGGAAGCGCGCATGTGAGGCCGAGTTCATCAAGCAAAGCGTCGTGGTCCCCAGTACGCACAGCGAACCAGTCGAAGAGAACATCACCGTTTTCCTCGCCGAGCGGTCGCGGAGTCTCATCAGCGCTCATACCCCGCAGCAAATGTCGGAGCCTCACCTGCTCGCCAACGTCCAAGGCACGCCAGCCGCCCACATCCGCTACCGCGAACAGATCCCCATCGGCGAATCGGCGCGCGGCAGCGATCAAGGTCTCCTCATCGTGCATGGCTCATCAGTACACGGGTGAAGCAAGGGTAACCAGTCATCGGTCATCGCCAGATTTGGTAAACGAACACCGACGCGCTGAAATGCTGCTGGAGGGAAGCCCAGTGCTACGCGGGTCGGTCAGCGGCGGATTTCGATCAGGGCAACGGGCCGGTTCTCGTGTCGCGAAAGTTCGCACGCCTCAGCGATATAGAACGCTTCGAGTGCGTCGGCGGGTGTGCAGGGGTTGGCGAGTTCACCAGATACCACGGAGAGGAACGCCGCGAGTTCGTCGGTGTAGGCACGACGGAAGCGTTCCATGAAGCCGGGATAGGCGGGGTATGGCGACGGGGCATAGTCGGGTTCGACGGACGTCAACGGTGACCGGTCGTCCAGGCCGACGATGGCATTCCCGCGGGAGCCGAGGGCTTCTAGACGGACGTCGTAGCCTGCGCCGTTGTAGCGGCCGAGGGAGACGGTTGCGAGGGTGTCGTCGTCCAGGCGCAACAACACGGCTGCGGTGTCTATATCTCCAGCGTCGGCGAAGAATTGGGCGCCTCGGTTGGTGCCGGTAGCGTAGACCTCGACCACCTCGCGCCCCGTAACCCAGCGGATTATGTCGAAATCGTGAACCCCGCAGTCGCGGAACAAACCTCCGGAACGCGGAATGTATTCGGCGGGCGGGGGTGACGGATCCAGCGTCGTGGCGCGCAAGGTGTGCAGCCAGCCGAGTGCCCCCGAGGCGATGGCATCGCGGGCCGCGCGGTAGCCGACGTCGAAGCGGCGTTGGAAGCCGATTTGGACTGGAACGGTGGAGTTTTCGAGATGGGCGATGACGGCGAGGGTGCCTTGGATGTCGGCGGCCACCGGCTTTTCGCAGAAGACGGGGATGCCCGCGTCGACGGCGCGGGTGATCAGTTCGGGGTGGGAGTCGGTAGCGGTGGCGATGATCAGGCCGTCGAGTGGGGTGGCGAAGAGGGCGTCGATGTCGGCGACGGCTTGGACGCCGAGTTTGGTCGCGGCGGCGTGGGCGCGTTCGGCGTCGGCATCCGTGACGATGACGGTGTCGACACCGGGCAGGTGTTTCAGCGTTTCGGCATGGGAGGTGCCGATACGGCCGACGCCGGCCAGGCCCACGGTGAGTGCAGTTGTCATCGGCGCTCCTTCTGGTGAAATGGGAGTTCAGTTGCGTGGTGCCGCGGTCGTCGCGCGCACGACCAGGGCGGGTTCCAGACGGCGGCGCACCGGTTCGGTGCGACCGTCGCGCAGCCGTTCGATGAGCGCTTCGATTGCCAAGCGGCCCATTTGAATTCGCGGCTGATCGATGGTGGTCAAGGAAACATGTCGCAGTGCGGCCAGTGAGGTGTTGTCGTAGCCGACGACCGAAACATCTTGCGGCACCGAAAGTTCGGCCTCTTCCAGTGCGGACATCGCTCCGACAGCGTTGAAGTCGTTGCCGCACACCAGTGCGGTCGGAAAGTTGTCGCGGGAGAACAGGTTCAGAAGCTTCTGGACTGCGGCGATACCACCGGAGTCCGTGTGCTCGCTGGCAATGATCATGGGCTCCAACCCATTTCGTGCCATTGCGGCGCGATAGCCGCGGCGGCGCGAGGCCGAGGTGAAGGCCCCGCCGCCATCGAGATGCACGATCCGGCGGTGGCCGAGCGAGACCAGATGATCCACGGCGAGTGCGGCGCCGAGTTCGCCATCGTCATTGACCGTATCGACGTCGCCAATGTTCGAGCTGCGCGAAATGAGCACGATCGGGCACTTCTCGGCTGCGTCTCGGATGGCCGCCACAGGCAGTACGGGTGAGAGCAGAATGATGCCGCCGGGGTGGAAGGACAGCAGGCTTTCCAGCGCGGTGCGCTCGCGGGCGGCACTGCGGCGCCCGGTATTGAGGATCAACTCCACGCCCGCGTCCTGAGCGGCCGCATCCATACCCTCCACCACATCGGCGAAGAACGCATTGTGCAGGTCGGAGACCATGACGCCGATGATGTTGGAGGTACGGCTGGCCAGCGACCGAGCCATGATGTGCGGTTGATACCCGAGATCCTTCGCGGCCGTGAGCACCGCGCGGCGACGATGTTCGCTGACCTTGGGGGAGTTACGCATGACGAGGGAGACCAGCGCGCGGGACACACCGGCGCGGGCGGCGACGTCCTCCATGGTCGGTCGCGCCATATCGCCTCCGTTCCGCATCCAGCGTGCTCCTGCAGTGTCGGACGTTACAAGGTCGGCCAGGCCTAATCAATAGAGCGCTCTAATCCGACATTTTTCCCAGCGCAAGCGGCGGGTGTTTCCGCTGGAAGCGCTAATTTTCCCAGGTAGCAGCGATAAAACAGCGACCGATGCAGTACTTGACACAGTATGACCTGCGTTACATAGTTGGAGCGCTCCAATAGCGCCATACGTCGATCGACACCGAAGGTCGGAGAGCCCGGATGACCCAACCCCGCTATCCGCTGCGCATCGCGGCCGCGCCGATCTCCTGGGGAGTCTGCGAAGTCCCCGGCTGGGGTCATGTGCTCGATGCGCGAACCGTCCTCGCCGAGATGGCCGCGCTCGGTATCTCCGCGACGGAACTGGGCCCACCCGGCTACCTACCGCAGAATCCAGCCGAATTGCGCTCGCTGCTCGATGATTTCGACATCACCTCGGTCGGTGGCTTCCTGGCCCTCCCGCTGCATCGCGACCCGGAGCGGGCAATCGAGACTGCTCGCGAGAACGCCGCGCTGTTCGCCGCGACGGGCGCGGAGGTGATCGTCCTCGCGGCCGCGACCGGCCTCGACGGATACGACACGCGCCCAGCGCTTTCCGACGAAGCGTGGCGGACCCTGATCGAAACCGCCGCTGCCGTCCGGGGTGTCGCCGCCGATTTCGGACTGCGCACCACCCTGCATCCCCACGTCGGCACCTACGTCGAGAGCGAAGCCGAAGTCGACAGGTTCCTTGCCGATTCCGATCTCGACATCTGCCTGGATACCGGCCACCTGCTCATCGGCGGCACCGATCCGGTGCGCCTCGCACAGCGCTATCCGGAACGCATCGGACACATCCATCTCAAGGATGTACGCAAAGCCATCGCCGAACGAGTGCGCAGCGGCGCAATGGAATACAGCGATGCCGTCCGCCGCGGCATCTACGTTCCGCTCGGCGACGGCGATATCGACATCGAGGCCATGGTGCGCAGCGTGCACGCGGCAGGCTACCGCGGCTGGTATGTCATCGAACAGGACACGGCATTGCGCCCCGACGATTCGGCAGAACGGCCGAGCCGCGACGCCGCCCGCAGTCTGATCCACCTTGCGGGCATAGCTTCCGCGCTGGGCTCAGTTCGAATCTAGATGGGAAGTGATGACAACGATGTCGCTCGAAATACGCACGGCATGGTGGCGGCGATCCCGCCGCGTACTGCCGTGGCTGGCCGCGGCCACCCTCCTCGCCGCGTGTACCGGTCCGGGTGCGGATGTCCCGGCGCCGACCCAATCCCCGGTCGCCCAGGGCAAATTGGGCTCCGTCGCGGTGGTGACCCACGGCAGCCCCGGCGACGCCTTCTGGAATGTCGTCAAGAACGGCGCGGAGGCAGCGGGCAAGGACCTCGGCGTCCGCGTCGAATACAACTCATCGGGCGATCCCGGCCAGCAGGCCAAACTCATCGATAACGCTGTCGCACAGGGCGTGGACGGTCTCGTCGTATCAATGGCGAATCCGGAGGCATTGCGGCCCTCGATCGAAAAGGCGGTCGCGGCGGGCATTCCGGTGGTGACGATCAACTCGGGCGAGAGCGAGAGCGCCAAGTTCGGTGCGATCGGCCATGTGGGACAAAGCGAAACCTTGGCTGGACAGTCCGCGGGTAAGCGCCTCGCCGACGCGGGCCGCAAGAAGCTGCTGTGCGTGATCCACGAGGCGGGCAATGTCGGTGCCAACCAGCGCTGTGACGGCGCGACCAAGGCCTTCGGCAATGGCACCACACTGCAGGTGGATATCAACAATCCCACCGACGCCCAGTCCCGCATCAAGGGTGCTCTGGAGGCGGATAGGTCCATCGACGCCGTGCTGACGCTGAATTCACAGGTCGCCGCCCGTGCGGTGGACGGGGTCAAGGAATCGCAGTCGTCCGCGACAGTAGCGACGTTCGACCTGAATACCGATGTGGTCGAGGCGATTCGGGCCGGGAAGCTGCTGTTCGCGGTGGACCAACAGCAGTACGAGCAGGGCTATCTGCCGATCGTATTGCTGCAGCTTTATCGGACGAATCTGAACTCGGTCGGTGGTGGCGCACCGGTGCAGACGGGTCCCGCCTTCGTCGACAAGAACAATGTCGAAGCCGTCGCGGCACGCGTGGCACTCGGCATGCGCTGAGGGAGTGGATGAAATGACCGTTGCCACACAAACTGCCGAGGTCACTCCGAACATTCCGCCGGACGGGCCGTCGCTGTTGCAGCGAATGGTCGTGCGGCCGGAGATCGGCGCATTGCTCGGTGCCGCACTAGTCTTCGTATTCTTCTCGATCATCACCGACCGCTTTTTCAGCTCACTCGGTGTCGCGACCTGGCTGGATGATTCGTCGACGCTGGGCATTATGGCGGTCGCGGTCGCGCTGTTGATGATCGGCGGCGAATTCGACCTCTCGGCCGGTGTCATGACCGCCTCCACGGCACTGGTCACCGCATTGCTCGCGGTGCACGCGGGTTGGAATGTCTGGCTCGCGCTGCTGGTTTCGCTGCTCTTCGCGCTCGCGGTGGGTGCCTTCAACGGCTGGCTCGTGATGCGAACGGGGCTACCGAGTTTCATCGTTACCCTCGGCACTTTCCTTGCGCTGCAAGGCCTCGACCTCGGTGTGACCCGCCTGGTCACCGGAACCGTTCAGGTCTCGGGCATCCGAAGCGCCGACGGATACAACTCGGCCGGTTGGGTCTTCGCCTCGACATTGGATATCGGCGATACGCACCTGCAGGCATCGGTCGTCTGGTGGGTGATGCTCACTGCCATCGCCGCACTTGTGTTGGTACGCACCAAGTTCGGCAACTGGATCTTCGCGGTGGGCGGTGCGCTGCCGAGCGCGCGGGCCGTCGGCGTCCCCGCCGATCGCACGAAGATCCTGCTCTTCATGACCACCGCCTTCGCGGGCTGGGTCGTCGGATCCTGCAGCATTCTCCGGTTCTCCAGCGTGCAGGCGAACCAGGGAGTTGGTCTGGAATTGCACTACATCATCGCGGCCGTGGTCGGCGGCTGCCTGCTGACCGGCGGATTCGGTTCGGCGGTCGGCGCCGCGATCGGTGCGCTGATCTTCGGCATGGCGCGACAGGGCATCGTTTTCGCCGGGTGGGACAGCGATTGGTTCATGCTGTTCCTCGGCGTACTGCTGCTGGCCGCGGTATTGGTCAACAACGTATTCAAGAAGCGAGCCGAAAGGGTACGCCGATGACGCCACCACTGATCGAAGCGATCGATATCGGCAAGAGCTACGGCGGTGTCGTCGCGCTGCGTGATGTCTCGACCGTGGTGAATGCCGGACAGGTCACCTGCATCCTGGGCGACAATGGTGCGGGCAAATCGACCCTGATCAAGATTCTCGCCGGAGTGCACCAGCACGATCGCGGCGAACTGAAGCTGGACGGCCAGCCGCCCCGATTGTCCTCGCCCCGAGAGGCTTTGGACCATGGCATCGCGACCGTTTACCAGGATCTCGCCGTGGTTCCACTGATGAGTGTCTGGCGCAACTTCGTACTCGGCTCCGAGCCCACCGTCGGTTACGGTCCGCTGCGGCTGCTCGACCGTCGCAAGGGCCGCGATATCGCCCGAGAGGCGCTGGCGGACATGGGGATCGAGATTCGCGATATGGAACAGCCGGTCGGCACGCTGTCCGGCGGACAACGCCAGTGCATCGCGATCGCAAGGGCGGTGCACTACGGGGCCAAGGTGCTCATCCTCGACGAACCGACCGCCGCTCTCGGTGTCAAACAGGCCGGTGTCGTACTGAAATACGTTGTGCAGGCCCGGGATCGAGGGCTCGGCGTCATCCTGATCACGCACAACCCACACCACGCCTATCCGGTCGGCGACCGCTTCCTGCTGCTCAAACGCGGTGCGACGCTCGGCTCGTATCAGAAATCGGAGATCGATCTGCCGGAGCTGACCAGGCAAATGGCCGGTGGTGCCGAACTGGACACACTGGCGCACGAATTGCAGCGCGTGGTGACACCGTGAGGCTGACAACGGCGCAGGCACTGGTCGGCTGGCTGGTCGCCCAGCATTCGGAGACCTTCGACGGTCGTGAAGTACCGTTGTTCCCGGCCGCTTTCGCGATATTCGGGCACGGCAATGTGCTCGGCCTCGGCACCGCATTGTCCGAGCGCCGCGATGAGATCCCGGTCTGGCGTGGACATACCGAGCAGGGAATGGCACTCGCGGCCATCGGCCTGGCCAAGGCTACCCACCGCCGTCAGGTCGGAATCGCGACGTCCTCGATCGGTCCCGGCGCGCTGAATATGGTCACCGCCGCCGGAGTTGCGCACGCGAATCGTCTTCCGCTGCTGCTGCTTCCAGGGGATACCTTCACCAGCCGTGCGCCGGATCCGGTACTGCAGCAGGTCGAACACTTCGGCGACCCGACCATTACCGTCAACGACGCGTTCCGCGCGGTGAGTCGCTACTTCGATCGCATCACCCGCCCGGAACAACTCATCGCCACGCTGCCGCAAGCAGCCCGGATACTGACCGACGCCGCCGATGTGGGTCCGGTGACATTGGCATTGCCACAGGACGTCCAAGCCGAGACCTACGACTTCCCCGAGGCGCTCTTCGAGCCGGTGGTACACCGAATCACCCGTTCGCGCCCCGACTCTCGGGTAGTGGCCGAGGCGGCGCGGGCACTGCGGTCGGCGCGACGTCCACTGCTGGTGCTCGGTGGCGGTGTGCGCTATTCGGGTGCGAGTCGGCTGGTACTCGAGTTCGCGGAGCGGCACGGTATTCCGATAACCGAAACGACGGCTGGCCGCACACTCGTGCCGCACGACCACCAGTTGTATGCCGGCCCACTCGGTACAACCGGCTCGGCATCGGCCAATGCCGCTGCCGCACAGGCGGATCTGGTGTTGGCGATCGGCACCAGACTGCAAGACTTCACCACGGCCTCCTGGACGGTCTTCGCGCCGGATGTCCGGCTGATCACCATCAACACGGCCCGTTTCGACGCGGTGAAGCACGGCGCGCTCGCGGTCGTTGGCGACGCCGACGCGACCGTGCGGGAATTGGCTGCGCTCCTGGCCAATTGGCGGGTCGACGCCGAATGGTCCGACTGTGCCGAGGGGCTGCGCAGCACCTGGGACGCCCACATCGACAAGCTGCGCGCCCCGACACCGGGTATTCCGAGCTACGCCCAAATCGTCGGCGTCGTCAACGAATTGAGCGCACCGGACGACTACGTCATGACCGCGGCGGGTGGTATGCCCGGCGAGCTGATCGGTGGTTGGCGGGCCACCGGCACCGTGCCGACCATGGACGTCGAGTACGGATTCTCCTGCATGGGTTACGAACTCGCGGGAGCTTGGGGTGCGGCGATGGCGCATGTGCACGGACTGGTCACCACCATGCTCGGCGACGGCTCCTATCTGATGCTCAACTCCGAGCTGTTCTCCGCGGCCTTCGCTGGCCACCGGTTCGTCGCGGTCGTCTGTGACAACGACGGCTACGCGGTGATCGCCCGCCTCCAGGAGGGACAGGGCGGGGCCCCCTTCAACAACTTCTATGCCGATTGCCGCACCAACCACGCACAACCGCCCCGCGCCGACTTCGCAAGCCACGCAAGGTCATTGGGCTGCGCGGTTTTCACCGCGACCGACCTGACCGAGTTCCGCGGCGCGTACGCGCGGGCGCGGGCGGCGGCCATGAGCGAGTCCCGTCCGGCCGTCGTGGTCGTGCGCACCCAGCCATCCGCCTGGACCGATGCGGGCGCATGGTGGGAGATCGGTGTGCCGGAACACCTGGCTGGCCGCGCGGCCTACGACGAGGCCAAAGCGGCGCAGGTGCGTTACCTGAACAGAGCCGAATCGGCGGACTAGCCGTTCGTGGCCTGGACCGGAAATGCCAACAATATGACGATCGCATGGCACACTTGGTCACGGCCGTATAACTGAAAACCGACCACTTGGTGCACATTAGAGCCTGAACTGTCGTATTTTCTTTGCGAATTCTCAGTTCCGGTGCGAGGCAGGTGTCCAGCGTGTTTGCTGGGCTTTCGGACGGGTCTGTATGGGTAGCCGAAAGTGTGCGCTGACCGGCCGATCTCTGCTCCGCGACGGTCTGATCTTCGAGGTAGCCAGCCCTTCGCAACCGATGTTGCGTCGGCGGCCACAGCGCTGCGCCAACGTCGGCTTGCTCACAGTTACCGCTGCTGGATGTGGCCTAATTCGTCGGATGATGGCATTGTTGATCGAGAGATCGGGCTCATCGAAGTGATCTGCCCGGCTCATCAACAGGAAGTAAGAAGTAAAGAACATGGCTCAAGGCAGTGTGAAGTGGTTCAACAGCGAGAAGGGCTTCGGCTTTATCGCTCAAGACGGAGGCGGCCCTGACGTCTTCGTGCATTACTCGGCCGTTTCCGGCTCGGGTTTCCGGTCCCTCGAAGAGGGCCAGCGCGTGGAGTTCGAGATCGGCCAGGGCCAGAAGGGCCCGCAGGCCCAGGACGTCCGCGCTATCTGATTCAGCGTGACTTAGGAGGCTCGCACCCGGCAGGGGGTGCGGGCCTCTCGTCGTTTTCTGGGGGATATTCAGGCGCTCTTGGTGAAGGTCACGTGGGTGACCGCGGGTGAGTGCAGCACCGAGTTGATCTCGTAGCCCGGCAGCGCGTCGAGATCGTCGTAGAGCCGCTCGCCCGCGCCGAGCAGAATCGGGACGACCGCGAGATGCATCTGGTCCACCAGACCCGCGCGCAGGAACTGGCGGATGGCGGATGAGCCGCCCGCAAGTCGCACGTCCTGACCGTCCGCGGCCTTGAATGCTTGGCGCAGAACCTCTTCCGGCGATTCGTTCACGAAATGGAACGTCGTACCGCCCGCCATCGGCAGCGACGGCCGCGGGTGATGGGTCATCACGAAGGTGTCGTGGTGGTAGGGCGGGTTGTCGCCCCACCAACCCTTCCATTCGTGGTCGGCCCAGGGGCCGCGGATCGGGCCGAACATGTTGCGCCCCATGATGGTTGCGCCGATTCCGGCATCGCCCGCGACCATGAAATCGTTGTCCACGCCGGTCTCGCCGGTGTCCGCGCCGTCCATCTGGTGCGCGTAGCGCGTGGCCCACACCCAATCGTGCAGCCGCAGTCCACCCTCGCCGAGTGGGTTCTCGGGTCCCTGATTCGGTCCGGCGATGTAGCCGTCGAGCGAGATCGCGATGTTGTGTACGCGCAACTCAGCCATGATGCCCTCTTTCTGATCTGATTGCATTTTGCAATCGCTTGTGGACAGGCTAAGCCCAACTGGTTGTAGAATGCAAGCAGCAATGTCGACGGAAGGAGTGCCGCATGCGCGACGAGGGACGTTCGGGCTGCCCGATCAACGCGACCATCGAGGTGATCGGCGATCGGTGGACGCTGCTGGTGCTGCGCGACGTGATGTTCGGCAACCGCCGCCACTTCCGCGAGCTGCTGGCCGGATCGGAGGAGCGAATCGCGTCCAACATCCTGTCCGACCGGCTCAAGCGCCTGGTCGCGGCGGGATTGCTCAGTCGCGAGGACACCCGTCCCGGTCAGAAGGCCGAGTACCGGCTCACCGAGCCCGCGATCCAACTGGTGCCGATCATGGCGCAGCTGGGCGCATGGGGGCTGCGGCATCGCCCGACCACGAAACGCCTGCGTGTCCGCGCGGAACTCCTCGAGCAGGGCGGACCGCAGCTGTGGGCCGAGTTCATGGACGAACTGCGCGAGTCGCACCTCGGCATACCGCGTCCCGATCCGGACGCGCCGACCGCCACCGACCGATTGGCGCGCGCCTATGCCGCCGCAGTCGCCGAGGTGTGAAGCGCGGCCACGCCAACTGTCACGGTGCTGCCGAATCCTGCGGCGCTACAGCCCATCTCCGGCCGCCGTCGCGGGCTCGGCCAGCGCACTGGTGATCCACTTCTTCATCCATTACACCGCGTTCATCCATCTGCTCCCGCTGATTTCGGTAGCGCCACGCTTGCTGCCGCGTTGATCTTGGCGCGCCCGTATCTGATGTATCGCGCCGACTAATACCTCTGGCTTGCCGAACGACGGCAATGCGGTCTGTTATGTCCGAAGGTTGCCGGGTCCCGGCGCGTGTCCTATCTCGGATAGATCTCAGGCGGTTTCGGGTAACTCTCTCAGGGATCTCTCAGAATGCTTCTTTTGCGGAGCTAATTAAAGCCTGAAAAGCGTTCCTGACCTGTGGAACAGCGGATTAGGCCTGATCAGAGCGAGATTGGTCAGTTGTCCAGATCACACTCAATTATGAGATGTAGTCTGCGTCACAATCCGTCAGAATTTCGTAACTGGATTTGTTCTGGTCCCGATGTGCCGTGTGTCAGCCAGTTCGACTGGATTAGTTTCGACGAAGAGGAATTTCATGATCCCCGTTATCATCGACACCGGTTCCGCCGCCCTGAACGGCCTGTTCTCGACCGGTAGCGCTGCTCTGCACGGTCTTTTCAACACCCTGTGGACGGGTTCTTTCGGCGGCTGATAGCGCTGTCTCGGCCGATTGATTCGACCGAGCCGACGCCGCCGTGACGGCGTGCGACGAGGGAAGGCCTCGCACCATCGGTGCGGGGCCTTCCTTGATGTTGAGGCACCCGCCTACCGGGGGGCGGGCCGCGGCGGATTCCGGCCAACTAAGCTGGTGCGCGGTAATTGCCGACCCCCTTTCCTCCCAGGAGTACCCCACAGTGAGCCAAGCAGGCCGTCCTGTTGTTCTGATCGCCGACAAGCTCGCCCAGTCGACCGTCGACGCGCTCGGTGACGGTGTCGAGGTCCGCTGGGTCGACGGCCCCGACCGTCCGGCGCTGCTGGCCGCGGTGCCCGAGGCGGATGCCCTCCTCGTCCGCTCGGCGACCACCGTCGACGCCGAGGTGCTCGAGGCCGGGAAGAACCTGAAGATCGTCGCCCGCGCCGGTGTCGGCCTCGACAATGTCGATGTGCCCGCGGCCACCGAGCGCGGCGTCATGGTGGTCAACGCGCCCACCTCCAACATCCACACCGCCGCCGAGCACGCCGTCACGCTGCTGCTGGCCGCGGCCCGCCAGATCCCGGCCGCCGATTCCACCCTGCGCGAGCGGACCTGGCAGCGCAGCAAGTTCAACGGTGTCGAGATCTTCGACAAGACCGTCGGTGTGGTCGGCCTCGGCCGCATCGGCCAGCTGTTCGCCGCGCGTCTGGCCGCCTTCGAGACCAAGGTGATCGCATACGACCCCTACGTCTCCCCGGCCCGCGCAGCCCAGCTCGGCATCGAACTGCTCAGCCTGGACGAGTTGCTCGAGCGCGCCGACCTGATCTCGGTGCACCTGCCGAAGACCCCGGAGACCAAGGGCATCATCGGCAAGGAAGCCATCGCCAAGACCAAGCCGGGCGTCATCATCGTCAACGCCGCCCGCGGCGGGCTCGTCGACGAGCAGGCGCTCGCCGACGCCATCAAGTCGGGTCACGTGCGTGCCGCCGGTCTGGACGTCTTCGATACCGAGCCGTGCACCGACAGCCCGCTGTTCGACCTGCCGCAGGTCGTGGTGACCCCGCACCTGGGTGCGTCCACCGCCGAGGCGCAGGACCGCGCGGGCACCGATGTCGCCAAGTCCGTACTGCTGGCGCTGGCCGGTGAATTCGTACCGGGGGCGGTGAACGTCACCGGTGGCGCCGTCGGCGACGAGGTGGCGCCGTGGCTGGAGATCGTGCGCAAGCAGGGGCACCTGCTCGGTGCGGTGTCCAACGAGCTGCCGGTCAGCGTCGAGGTGCAGGTGCGCGGCGAGCTGGCCGCGCAAGATGTTGCGGTGCTGGAGCTTTCGGCGCTGCGCGGCATCTTCTCCGCGCTGGTCGAGGATCAGGTCACCTTCGTCAACGCTCCCGCCTTGGCCAAGGAGCGCGGCATCACCGCCGAGGTCACCAAGGTTTCGGAGAGCCCGAGCCACCGCAGCGTCGTCGACCTGCGCGCGGTCTTCGGCGACGGCAGCACCCTGAACGTGGCGGGCACGCTGACCGAGCCGCAGCTGGTGCAGAAGATCGTCAACATCAACGGTCGCAACTACGATATGCGCGCCGAGGGCCTGAACCTGGCCGTGCTGAACTACGAGGACAAGCCGGGCGCGCTCGGCAAGATCGGCACCAAGCTCGGTGAGGCCGAGATCGACATCCTCGCCGCACAGCTGAGCCAGGATGTGGACAAGGAGGGCGCGACCGTGGTTCTGCGTGTGGCCCGCGAAGTCCCCGCCGACGTCCAGGCCGCGATCGCCGAATCCGTCGGCGCGTCCAAGATCGTTCTGGTCGACCTGTTCTGACCATTACCGGCGCCGCGCACGTCGACCGTGCGCGGCGCCGTCACATGTGCCCGGTATGACATGTCACACCGCGCACGAGATTGCCGGGCGAAACAGTGCGCTCGGTGCGAAAACGCGCACTGCGATGCCCGACAGCCGGGTGCGGTGCGGGACGAAGTACGGTGGCGGTCGGCAATACTGAACGGAGCCTTGTTGTTATGAAGCTTGCTGTTATCGCTGGTGATGGGATCGGGCCCGAGGTCATCGCGGAGGCGCTCAAGGTGCTCGACGTGGTGCAGCCGGGGGTCGAGAAGACCGAATACGACCTGGGTGCGCGGCGTTACCACGCGACCGGTGAGATCCTGCCGGATTCGGTGCTGCCCGAGCTGAAGCAGCACGATGCGATCCTGCTCGGCGCGATCGGCGATCCGTCGGTACCCAGCGGTGTGCTCGAGCGCGGACTGCTGCTGCGCACCCGGTTCGCGCTGGATCACCACGTGAACCTGCGTCCGTCCAAGCTGTACCCGGGCGTGACCAGTCCGCTCGCGGGCAATCCGGATATCGACTTCGTTGTCGTACGCGAGGGCACCGAGGGCCCCTACACCGGCACCGGCGGCGCGATCCGAGTCGAGACGCCGCATGAGGTCGCCACCGAGGTCAGCACCAACACCCGCTTCGGCATCGAGCGTGTGGTCCGCTACGCCTTCGCCAAGGCGCAGGCCCGGCGCAAGCACCTCACCCTGGTGCACAAGAACAATGTGCTGACCTTCGCCGGTTCGCTGTGGCAGCGCACGGTGAACGAGGTCGCGGCGGAGTTCCCTGAGGTGCAAACCGCCTACCAGCACATCGATGCCGCCACCATCCACATGGTCAACGATCCTGGCCGCTTCGATGTGATCGTCACCGACAACCTGTTCGGCGACATCATCACCGACCTCGCGGCCGCGGTCAGTGGCGGAATCGGCCTGGCGGCCAGCGGCAATATCGATGCCTCCGGCGCCAACCCGAGCATGTTCGAGCCGGTGCACGGCAGTGCCCCCGATATCGCGGGTCAATCCAAGGCCGACCCGACCGCCGCGATTCTGTCGGTGTCGTTGCTGCTCAGCCATCTCGGCAATGCCGAAGGCGCCGCCCGCATCGAAGCGGCGGTCGCCAAGGATCTCGCGTCGCGCACCGATGCGGCCTCGACCGTCGAGATCGGAGATCGGATCGCCGCGGCGGTCTGACATGTTCTCCTCTGGCGGCCCGCGCTCGAGCGAGTTCGAGCCCGGGTCTTTCCGCTCAGCAGGCACGTGAGGGCGTCCGATGACCGATCGTCGAGGACCGTATACCCATGCGGATCTGCACGGTTTGCCGGACGGCGGTAGGGGTTTCGAGCTCGAGGACGGATGGTTGGTCGCGGTCCCGGGCGGCGCGCGTCACGATTTCGTGGTGCAGCGGCTCGGGCGGCTCATCGATATCGCGGCCGGCGGGGCAGCGGTGCACGTATTCGTCGGCGGTGGCTGGGAAGTCAACACGCCCAGCGGCATTCGCAAGCCCGATATCGTGGTGATCCCGAGAGATGTTGCGCGGGCTGCGATTATCGCCGAAACACCGAGGCTGATCCCGGGTACCGAGGTGCTGCTCGCCGTGGAAGTCATCGCGCCGGGCGATGGCAGCGAACGCACCGATCGGGTCAGGAAGGTGCGCGAGTACGCGGCCATCGAGATTCCGCAGTACTGGATAGTCGAGCACCATCCGGAGGTCCGGATCCACCGAATGCTGCTCGTGGACGGCGCCTTTCGCGCCCGTCCGGTGGTCACGGCAGGAACCGTTTTCACCGCGGCGATCCGCGCCGATCCGCCGTTCCGGGTGAGTTTCGATCCGGCCGCCCTGATCACGATCTGACCTGATCGCGCTCCGTCAGTGCGCCGCGATTGTAAGGGAATTCGGTGGATCGCGGATCAACGTGTCGGTGGGGTGGGGGGCTTCGGCATGTCGGGCGGGGTGGGCATCGGGGGTAGACCGGGCGGCATTGGCATGTGTGGTGGCGTGCGGAATCCGACTGGCGGGGTGTGGAATCCGGGTGGAGCCGGGGGAACGACAGGTGGCGCCGGGGGAGTGGGTGGCGCCGGGAAGGGGCTCATCGGAGGCATCGGGCCGCTGAAGCGTTGGAAGGCCGCTTGGCGGGATGTGCCGAGCAGATCACCGATTTCGGCCCAGGTGTGGCCTTCTTCGCGGGCCTGGCGGGCCAGGGTGTGCAGGATGTCGTCGACGAGTCGACTGAGATTTCGGGTCGCGGTCAGCGCGGCAAGTACCGGCACGCTTGGCCTGCCCTCCTCCGGGCGCAGCACACCCACGACCAGTTCCGCATTGGCGGACAACAACTTTCCCAGCATCGCCCGCTCGTCCCGCGGGTCGACGCGCTGTTCTTCATCGGACATATGTAAAGCTGACTTGACATGCCTCGCTTTGTCAAGGTAGGATTTACATACTGGGTTGCGCAGGTATCTCGCTAGCAGTGCCAGCGAGCGGGCCGATCGCGGCGCGAGACGTGAGCACGCGCCTTCGAGGCGGACACGTTAGTTCGGGTCGGCTTCGATCAGGCTCTCTACTCGCGCTGAGCTCCGGTTCGCATGAGGATGTGGCCCCGAGTGTCCGCGCAGATGCGTCGCGCCCGCCCCGGTGAACCGGAACGGGCGCGAATTCCCAAGGGGCCGTTATTCGGATCGTCGATCAGCGGGGACCAGCGGAACTGCTGCCATGGCGAGTATCGCGGCCGACAGGTATGCCGCGGGGAATCCGCTTGCGGTGATCAGAGCGCCGAAAACCGGTGGTATAGCGGCCATTGCGAGGTTCTGGCCGGTGTTCTGGATACCCAGTCCGCGTCCACTCCAGAACGGTCCGGCGATCTCGGCGACCGCCGTGAAGGCCAAACCGTTATCGGAAACCGTGATGACCGACGCGGCGATCAGCAGCGGAATCGCGGCCCACCAAGCATGCGTCCATGCGGCTGAAGCCAAGGCGGCCATGGAGATTACGGCGGCGAAGGCGACGATGCGCAGTGGACCCAGTCGGCTGCCGACACGATCGGACCATGCGCCCGCGCCGATTCTTCCTAGGGCGCCGAGGAATTGGGTTCCGGTCACCAGAGCACCCGCCACGGGCAGCGACCAGCCAACGTCATCGTGCAACCACAATAATGCGAAAGTCCATACGGTCCCTTGGGGAATGCACAGCAGCACCGACACCGCGTGGATGCGCCACAGCGTGGAATCACCGCGATACGGGTTGGTCCGATCCGCCGCCGCGCCCGCGGGCCGTGGCGGATCGATGATTCCGATCAGGCAGCCCAGTGCGGCGACCCCCGCCATCACGGCGGGCACCAGAATGGCCGCCGAGACACCGTGCGCGGCCGCAACGGCCGGAATGCTGAGCGCGCCGATACCGACGCCGATGGGCTGTGCGGTCTGTCGAATGCCCATGGCCAGTCCGCGCCGCTGCGGCGCGAACCATCCGACGATCACTCGGCCGCTGGCGCCATTCGTACTCGCCGCGCCGACGCCGCCCAGGAACAGCACTGCGCCGAGCAGTACGTAATCGGAGACGGTAGCCGCCGCGATGCCCGCGCCGAACATCAGCAGCGGTCCGCCGACCAACACCTTGTGCTCGCCGATCCGGTCCACGACATATCCCCAGGCGATCAGCGTGCACACCAGCCCGACAGTCGGCATGGCCACCAGCAGCCCCGCGGTAGCCAGCGGCATGCCATCGGCCGTCAGCGCGGGCAGTAGAAATGGCACCCCATGGATGAAGACCGCGCTGGCGGCCTGCGCGAACACGCCGAGGCCGAGCATGGACCACCGTCGGATATCGCGCATCTGCGTCACGGTCGTAGCCATCGGCCTCACCTCTGAATCTCAAAGTGTGGGAATGTGTTCTCATTGTGTGAACATCGAGTCTCACCGTACACCCAGTGCGCAAGCGGATTCCGCTGTGGTTCTGTCGAACTGCTCACAGCGCGAGGTGGGGAACACGCCGCCGCGCGCGGTTCCGGACCGCTCGGTCGGGCGCGTTCGAGCAGGTCGAGGGCGGTCGATAGACTGCGGTGCATGCGTCTAGGTCGAATCGCCAGTCCCGATGGAGTCGCTTTCGTCAGCATCGAAGGGGAGGGGAGCGAGAGCGTCGCCAAGGAGATCGCGGAACATCCGTTCGGTACTCCGACATTCACCGGGCGGAGTTGGCCGCTGGCCGATGTGCGCCTGCTCGCGCCGATTCTGGCCAGCAAGGTGGTCTGCATCGGCAAGAACTACGCCGCGCACGCGGCCGAAATGGGCGGGGTCGCACCCGCGGATCCGGTGATCTTCATGAAGCCGAGCACCT
This sequence comes from Nocardia sp. CA-135398, assembly GCF_050955845.1. Classification (NCBI taxonomy): domain Bacteria; kingdom Bacillati; phylum Actinomycetota; class Actinomycetes; order Mycobacteriales; family Nocardiaceae; genus Nocardia; species Nocardia sp. CA-135398. Next base: position 2,461,136 of record NZ_CP192084.1, read on the forward strand.
CGATCATCGGCCCGAACGCGTCGATCGTATTGCCGCCCAGCTCATCCCAGGTCGACTACGAGGGCGAGCTGGCAATCGTCATCGGCCGTCCGTGCAAGGATGTGCCCGCCGCCCGCGCGCTTGATGTGGTGCTCGGTTACACCGTCGCCAACGATGTGACCGCGCGCGATCAGCAGAAGCACGACGGCCAGTGGACCCGGGGCAAGGGCTACGACACCTTCTGCCCGCTCGGCCCGTGGATCGAAACCTCGCTCGACCCTTCGGATCTGGAGATCGTCACCGAAGTCGACGGCGAGGTCCGCCAACGCAGCCGCACTTCGCTTCTGCTGCACGATATTCCGAAGTTCATCGAATGGGTGACCACGGTGATGACGCTGCTGCCCGGCGATGTGCTGCTCACCGGCACCCCGGAGGGCGTCGGCCCATTGCGGGCCGGGCAGAACGTCTCCGTGACCGTCGAGGGCATCGGAACCCTCACCAATCCTGTTGCCGCCAAGCGCTAGTCGAAAGAGAGCCATGACTGAAGTACGGGTCCGCTTCTGCCCGTCACCGACCGGAACGCCGCATGTCGGCCTGATCCGGACGGCGCTGTTCAATTGGGCGTACGCCCGCCACACCGGCGGCAAGTTCGTCTTCCGCATCGAAGATACCGATGCCGCACGCGATTCCGAAGAATCCTACGGTGCGATCCTGGACGCGCTGCGCTGGCTCGGCCTCACCTGGGACGAAGGACCGGAGGTCGGCGGGCCCTATGCGCCCTATCGGCAATCGCAGCGACGCGAGCTGCATATGGAGGTCGTGCGGAATTTGCTGGCGGCCGGTGAAGCGTATGAATCCTTCTCCACTCCCGAGGAAGTCGAGGCGCGCCACCGCGCCGCTGGCCGCGATCCGAAACTCGGCTACGACAACTACGACCGTGATCTCACGCCCGGTGAGATCGCGGCACATCGCGCCGCCGGACGCCCGGCGGTAATCCGGCTCCGAATGCCCGATGAAGACATCACCTGGCACGATCTGGTGCGCGGCGAAACCACCTTCAAAGCGGGTACCGTGCCCGATTTCGCACTCACTCGCGGTAATGGCGATCCGCTCTATACGCTGGTTAACCCGGTCGACGACGCATTGATGAAGATCACCCATGTGTTGCGCGGTGAGGACATTCTCTCGTCCACTCCACGTCAAATCGCGCTCTATGCGGCTATGCGCCGGATCGGCGTCGCGGAGTTCACTCCGGAGTTCGGTCATCTGCCGTTCGTGATGGGGCAGGGCAACAAGAAGTTGTCCAAGCGCGATCCGGAGTCGAATCTGTTCGTCCATCGGGATAGGGGATTCATCCCGGAGGGTTTGCTGAATTACCTGGCGCTACTCGGCTGGGGCATCGCGGAAGATCGCGATGTTTTCTCGATGGCGGAGATGGTGGCGGCCTTCGATATCTCGAAAGTGAATTCGAATCCGGCCCGTTTCGATCAGAAGAAGGCGGACGCGCTCAACGCCGAACACATCCGATTGCTGGAGCCGGGTGATTTCGCGCACCGCTTGCGTGAGTTCCTCACCGAACACGGCCACATCGGCGCCGACATCGACGACAAGTTGTTCGCCGCGGCCGCCGAACTGGTGCAAACCCGGATCGTGGTGTTGGCCGACGCGTGGGATCTGCTGCGTTTCTTGTTCGCGCCCGCGGAAGAGTTCGCGATTGATCCGGCAGCGGGGGCGAAGAACCTCGGTTCCGAAGCCACCCCGGTATTGGACGCCGCCATTTCCGCGCTGGAGCCGCTGACGGCCTGGACCACCTCCGCTATCGAGGATGCGCTCAAAACCGCGCTCATCGATGATCTGGGGCTCAAACCGCGCAAGGCGTTCGCACCAGTGCGAGTGGCAGTGACGGGTTCGCATATCAGCCCGCCGCTGTACGAATCGCTGGAGTTGCTCGGCCGCGAGACGAGCCTGGCCCGGCTGCGCTCGGCGCGGGACTGGACGGCACCGGCCTGAAAATCCCGCTGTGAGCGAAAAACAGGGCGTTGACCAGCCGATTTGTAGTAGACCGTATTCGGTTTGGTACTCTACTTCTCGGCTCGGAACAGGGCCTCGGGTCAGCCGGACACGAGGTCGAACGTCCTGGTCATTGGGGTATGGTGTAATTGGCAACACAGCTGATTCTGGTTCAGCCATTCTAGGTTCGAGTCCTGGTACCCCAGCGGAAATGTTGTTCTTCTCTCGGCGCGCGACCGAAAGTTGTTCAGCATCCGGCGATTTGGTCGCCGAGCTTCGGTCGGCTAAGCTAACCGAGCTTCCACTGATCGAAAGATCAACCGGAAAGATCACCCACTGAAATGTGGGGGATCGAGTCCTGGCCCCGTCGTCTAGCGGCCTAGGACGCCGCCCTCTCAAGGCGGTAGCGCGGGTTCGAATCCCGTCGGGGCTACAACGAGTGCAAGGCTCATGCTCACACAGAGCGTGAGCCTTTCTCGTTTTCGCATTGTTTTGTGGGGGTGAAACCCCCACACCCCCACCCGGGGGCTTCGCCCCCGGACCCCCGAGGCTGGCCGGGGGCTTCGCCCCGGAACAGGAGGACGGGGTGCCGTTGGGGAGTGCGGGTCTGTTTCCTTGCTGCTGGGGGTATTTGTGGTGGTGGGTGGGCTTGTTCCTGTGGGTGGAGTCTCGGCTGCTGGTCAGAGGGCTATGTCCGTGGGGCTGCCCTAAATCCCCGGCTGCCCTGAACCGGCGTTCCTGGGCTTTTCCTTGAACCCCGCCGCACGCAACGGCAGGTCAGGGTGCCAGTGGTAGATGGGTGGCGCTGCTGTGGCAGATGGCTGGGTCGGCATCGTGGCGTTGAGCAGAGCGCTAGTTTCTGGTGATCGGCTGTCGGGGGCGCGAGGCTCGGTGATACGGCAAAGGCCCTCCAGCGTTATCGCTGGAAGGCCTTTTTGCGGTCGGTGGGACTTCCTATCCGCTCTTGCGGCGGAACTCTCGCTTGTGGCTGGCGTTGCCGTGGGCGGAGGTTGCCTTGGAGCGGCCGTCGAGGTGGTTGTTCGACTTGGCGTGGTGCTGGTTTTTGCGCTCCAGCGCTTCCTTGAACTTGCGTTTGACGTCTTCGGCGCTCGGTGCCGCCTCGCCGTTGGAACTTTCCGCTTCCGCCATGTCTGCTCCTCGTCGTCGCGGCCGGGTGGCGCGCCAAGGGGCGTCGCCGCGCTGCCGATTCGGGTCGAACAAGATTGACGCTACTGTGCCGGGTGCGGCGTGTCAGGCGGATTTTGCCCGCGTGGCGCGATCAATCGAGGGGTTGGGCGGTGGTGCCGCCTAGAGGGAGTTGGGGGAGGCCGAGTTTGCGGTGGTCCCAGCTGCGCAGGCGGTCCGGGACGACGCGGACCGCTATGCGCTTGTTGAGCATCTGCTCGACGAGCGGGCGAACCTCTTCGCTGTAGGGGCCGGTGTAGCGCTCCCAGACGCTCACGCCGACGGCGAAGAGCTTGTCCGGATCATCGATGATCTCGGCATGGCCCTCGATGGAGACGCCGCGCAACTGGTCGTAGGTCTGGCCCGCCTCGACCATGCAGGTTACCCGGGGATCGCGGCGCAGATTCACCGCCTTTTGCGATTTGGCTTTGGTTTCGAACCAGATCTCGCCGTCGATCAGGCCGTACCACATCGCGGTCAGGTGCGGTGCGCCGTTCGGGCCGATGGTTGCCAGCGTCGCGATGCGGCTGCGCTGCAGGAATTCGGAAATCTCGGCGTCGGACATGACGATATGCGCCCGTTGGTTTACTCCCATGCGCACCAACCTTAGAGGTTCGAAACTAGAACGCGTTACAGCCGCTTGTGCAGTGCGTCCGCGGCGGCGACCAGGTCGGCCGCCCAGCGCGCGCCGGGTCGGCGGCCCATGCGATCGATCGGTCCGGATACCGAGACGGCCGCGACGACATGGCCAGCGGCGTCGCGAACGGGTGCGGAGACGCTGGCCACACCGCTGGCCCGCTCGGCGGCGCTCTGCGCCCAGCCGCGCTTGCGGACCTCGGCCAGCGCCCGCTCCCCGAAGACCGCATCGGCAAGGATGATGCGCTGCAGTTCCGGATCCGCCCAGGCCACCAGCACTTTCGCCGCCGAACCCGCGGTGAGCGGCAGCCGCGCCCCGATCGGCACGGTGTCGCGCAGGCCAACGGGCGGTTCCAGGGCGGCGATGCAGACCCGCGCATTGCCGTCTCGGCAGTAGATCTGGACGCTCTCGCCGGTGATCTCGCGTAGCCGCGGGAGAATGGCCGCAGCGGCCTCGTGCAGTGGATCGGTGGCCCCGGCGGCGAGTTCGGCGAGAGCGGGTCCGGGCCGCCAGAGCCCATTGTTGTCGCGGGCCAGCAACCGGTGTACCTCGAGCCCGACGGCCAGGCGATGGGCGGTTGCCCGGGGCAGGCCGGTGCGGGTGCACAGTTCGTTGAGACCGCATGGATGTTCCGCGACGGCATATAACACTGACACCGCTTTGTCGAGGACGCCGATACCGCTATGCTGTCTCATAGAACGATATTAGCGTCTCGGATACTGAGAAAGCCACTCCATGGTCTGCTCGCTCCGGACGCGTCGGAACAGCCAAAAACTTGTGCAGCCGTGAGCGCGCCTCAGCCCGGATCGCGTACCTCGGTTGCTCGTCGGAAAGGTGATCGAGAATGGCCGAGCGCCGCACACTGGCCGAGAAGGTGTGGGAGCAGCACGTTGTCGCCCGCGGAGCGGGCGAGGGCGCCTCGCGGGAGCCCGATCTGATCTACATCGATCTGCACCTCGTACACGAGGTGACCAGCCCGCAGGCCTTCGACGGACTCCGCGCCGCGGGCCGTCCGGTGCGTCGCCCCGATCTCACCATCGCGACCGAAGACCACAATGTCCCGACGGTCGATATCGATAAGCCGATCGCCGACCCCATTTCGCGTACCCAGGTCGAGACGCTGCGCCGCAATTGCGCGGAATTCGGTGTGCGCCTGCATCCGATGGGGGATCTGGATCAGGGCATCGTGCACGTCGTCGGGCCGCAATTGGGTCTGACCCAGCCCGGAATGACGGTGGTGTGCGGCGATAGCCACACCTCCACGCACGGCGCGTTCGGCGCGCTGGCCATGGGCATCGGCACCAGCGAGGTCGAACACGTCCTTGCCACGCAGACACTCTCGCTGCGCCCGTTCAAGACCATGGCGATCACCGTCGACGGTCAATTGCCGCCCGGTGTCACGAGTAAGGACCTGATTCTGGCCGTCATCGCCCAGATCGGTACCGGCGGCGGTCAGGGCTATGTGCTCGAGTATCGCGGGGAGGCAATTCGCGCCATGTCGATGGAGGCGCGAATGACGATCTGCAACATGTCGATCGAGGCGGGCGCGCGGGCCGGCATGATCGCTCCTGACGAAACCACCTATGAATTCCTCAAAGGACGCCCGCACGCGCCGCAGGGAGCCGACTGGGATGCCGCAGTGGCCGCCTGGGAGGCGCTGAAGACCGATGAGGGTGCCGTTTTCGACGCCGAGGTGCACATCGACGCCGCCGCGCTGAGCCCGTTCGTCACTTGGGGTACCAATCCGGGACAGGGAGCGCCACTGGGCGAGCAGGTGCCCGATCCCGCGCAGATTACCGACGAGACGGCGCGCGAGTCCGCGGAGAAAGCGTTGCGATACATGGATTTGGAGCCGGGTACTCCACTTCGTGATGTATCGGTCGACACCGTATTCGTCGGTTCGTGCACCAACGGACGCATCGAGGATTTGCGTGCGGTGGCCGGGATTTTGAAGGGCCGCCGCGTCGCCGACGGGGTGCGAATGTTGGTTGTACCGGGATCTATGCGGGTACGCGCCCAGGCGGAAAAAGAAGGACTGGGCGAGATTTTCACCGCGGCGGGCGCCGAATGGCGTCAGGCGGGCTGCTCGATGTGCTTGGGAATGAATCCCGATCAGCTGGCGCCGGGGCAGCGTTGCGCCTCGACTTCGAACCGTAACTTCGAGGGACGGCAGGGCAAAGGTGGCCGTACACACCTGGTTTCCCCGCTCGTAGCGGCCGCGACGGCGGTCCGCGGCACCCTGTCCTCGCCCGCGGATCTGGACTGATCGGCGCGCGGACGCCGTTGTGTCCGCGCCGATTCGTTGTTCCGGCCGCTGGCGACTGCGTGCAGGTCGCTCGAAACGACTGCCGTAGCGACTGCTTGCAGCTCGCTCGAAACGGCCAGCCCAAATCGTCTAATGACCTAGGAGAATCAGCAAATGGAAGCCTTCACCGTGCACAAGGGGATCGGCGTGCCGCTGCGCCGATCCAATGTCGACACCGATCAGATCATTCCGGCCGTGTACCTGAAGCGGGTGACGCGAACGGGATTCGAGGACGGACTGTTCGCAGCATGGCGATCGGATCCGGACTTCATTCTGAACACCGAACCGTATAACCGGGGCAGTGTGCTGGTGGCCGGTCCGGACTTCGGCACCGGATCCTCCCGCGAACACGCCGTATGGGCGCTGTCGGACTACGGCTTTCGCGTCGTCATCTCCGCACGCTTCGCCGACATCTTCCGCGGCAATGCGGGTAAGGGTGGACTGTTGGCCGCGCAGATGTCACAGAACGATGTCGAAATGCTCTGGAAGTTGCTCGAGGAACAGCCGGGTCTCGAATTGGTAGTAGACCTCGAGGCGCGCACCGTGACGGCCGGAACCGTCGTGTTGCCGTTCGATATTGATGACTACACGCGGTGGCGTCTGCTCGAAGGATTGGACGACATCGGGCTGACACTGCGGCGCAGTGACGTCATCGGCGAGTTCGAAAAGGCAAGGCCAAGTTGGAAACCCACAACGCTTCCGGCGCATATTTCGCGGGCGTAATCAGCCGGTAGCGATAGCTGCGTTCGCCTTGGGGCGGTAGCTGGACGTGTGCTAAACCACATGAATTTTGGCGTGGCACATAGACTCTTGCCCAAAGTGGGTTTACCGTGGTACCTAGTCGGTCCGACGACGGGCCATTAGTCTGCGGAGGATTCAATGAACAAGGCGGAACTGATCGACGTTCTGACCGAAAAGTTGGGTACGGACAGGCGCACGGCCACCGCGGCAGTCGAGCATGTGGTCGACACCATCGTGCGCGCGGTGCACAAGGGTCAGAGCGTCACAATCACCGGATTCGGTGTGTTCGAACAGCGTAAGCGTGCGGCTCGCGTCGCGCGGAACCCGCGTACCGGCGAAACCGTGAAGGTGAAGCCCACTTCGGTGCCAGCGTTCCGTCCGGGCGCGCAGTTCAAAGCCGTCATCGCGGGTAAGCAGAAGCTGACCGCGAGCGGCCCTGCGGTAAAGCGCGGCGCGAATGCGCCGGTGGCAGCCAAGAAGGCGGCCGCGAAGAAGACGGCGGCGAAGAAGACCGCCGCCAAGAAGACGACCGCCACCAAGGCGCCCGCGAAGAAGACGGCGGCCAAGAAGGCCCCGGCAAAGACGACGGCGCGCAAGGCAACTGCCACCAAGACGGCCGCGAAGAAGGCACCCGCCAAGAAGACCGCCGCCACGAAGGCTACAGCGGCCAAGAAGTCGACGACGGCGGCCAAGAAGACCACCGCCGCCAAGAAGACGGTCGCGAAGAAGGCACCCGCCAAGAAGACCGCGGCCAAGAAGGCTCCGGCCCGGCGCGCGCGCTGACGCTGAAGGTGTAGTGCCACCGGGTGGTTCGGCTCCGCTAGGCGGGATCACTCGCAGTACCGACTCGAAACGGCCCCGAGGTTCGCCTCGGGGCCGTTTCGGCTCTCTGCGTCCGGGTCCGGTGTCGAGAAGCGACCGTATGACGGGCGGGCGTCAGGACTTGACGATGGCGTCCGACAGTGACCGGTCGAGGTGGTCGGCGGCGACCAGTCGACCCGAGGCGAACGACAGTACCCACACGCTGCCCTTGCGGTTGCGCGCGGACGGCAGCGTAATGCCGTCCCGATCGGCCCACCACCGCAGCAGATCGGGAATTACCTTGCCCTGACTGCACAGAACGCGCACCGCATGATCCGACACCAGTGCGATGGCGCGTTGGCGAGCCTTGTCCGGCGCTGCGGCATAAGCGGTTTCGGAGAAATCCGGTTCGATGTTGATGGGTGCGCCGAGTTTTTCCGCCAGCGGTTCCACCGTCTGGACGCAGCGCTCCGGATCGGCCGAATAGATCTCGGATGCACCGAATGCCAGCAGATTCGGGACCAACGCCGCGGCTTGGGCCCGTCCGGCCCGCTCCAGTGGGCGCTGTTCGTCCGGTCCATCGAATCGGTGCCTGCTGCCCGCCTTGGCGTGCCGAACCACGAGCAGCGTGGCGGTGGCCGCGGGCAGGCGGATGAAGGCGCGCATCACCTGTCGGTCCATCGGATACGACAACTGGTCCATCACCCGGTCCAAGGTGTGCCAGGACAGCACATCGACCTCGGAATTGGCGCTGAATTCACCGCCGGAGACCTCGGCGGACCAATAGTCGACCCGCTTGAGTTTCCGATGCCCCGGTATCGGATATGTGACGTGCCCGAGGTAGCGGCTGAGGTGGCAGTCGAGGCCGGTCTCCTCGCGGACCTCACGCACGGCGGCGAGCACCGGCGTCTCGCCCGGATCGAGTTTGCCTTTCGGCAGCGACCAATCCTGATACTTGGGCCGATGTACCACGGCGATCTCGATGGCGCCGGAACCTGCGGCCGCTCTGCGCCACAGCACCGCACCGGCGGCGTGAATGTTGGCCGTTATCCGAGGATCCCAGAACGGTCCCCCGTTCATTTCGTATCCCGTTGTACCGCTCACGACTGCGCCTCGCCGGCGCTCGGCTCCGTCGTGCGCGATTGCGTGCTGTGTTGATGGTTCACTCGCTGCGCTCGCTCACTGCTGATCGGGTCTCCGCACTCGCATCATGAATTGCTGGTGGTCACGCACCTCGACGCCGTTGCGATCGGCGCCATCGGGCGAGGCATGCCAGCTGCCGTCGTCCTGGAGTACCCAGCAGCGGGTGGTCGGATACAGCGCGGAGTCGAATACCGAGCCCAATTGCTCGCACAGCTTCGGATCCTTTACCTGCGCCATGACTTCGACGCGCCGGTCCAGATTCCGGTGCATCATGTCGGCGCTGCCGATCCAGTATTGGTCCTGTGCCTGGAAGTGCATGATCCGCGAATGCTCCAGGAAGCGGCCGAGAATCGAGCGCACCTCGATGTTCTCGCTCATTCCCTCGACACCGGGTCGCAGACCGCAGATGCCGCGCACCACGATCTGCACCTGCACACCGGCCTGAGAAGCTCGGTAGAGCGCGTCGATGACTTGCTCGTCGACAATTGCATTGGCCTTCATCCGGATTCGCGCCGGGACGCCCTGCTGTGCCAACTCGATCTCGCGCTGGATCCGTTCGATGATCCCGGCGCGCACACCCTGCGGTGCGACAAGCAGGTTGCGGTAGTTGGCCTTCCGCGAGTAACCGGTCAGCGAATTGAACAGATCGGTCAGATCGGCGCCGATTTCCGGTGCCGCGGTGAGCAACCCGACGTCCTCGTAGAGACGTGCGGTCTTCGGGTTGTAGTTGCCGGTGCCGATATGGCAATAGCGACGGATGGTCGAACCCTCGCGGCGCACCACCAGGCAGGTCTTGCAGTGCGTCTTGAGGCCGATGAGTCCATAGACCACATGCACGCCCGCCTGCTCCAGCGCGCGGGCCCATTTGATGTTGGCCTGTTCGTCGAAGCGCGCCTTGATCTCGACCAGCGCGACGACCTGTTTACCCGCCTCTGCCGCGTCGATGAGCGCGTTCACGATCGGCGAGTCACCGGAGGTGCGGTACAGCGTCTGCTTGATCGCGAGCACCTGCGGGTCGGCGGCGGCCTGTTCGATGAAGCGCTGCACGCTGGTGGAAAACGAGTCGTAGGGGTGGTGCACCAGCACATCGCCCTCGCGCAGCGCCTGGAAGACATTGCGCGGGGTTTCGCGCTCGCCGAACGCGGGCGGCGTCGCGGGCACATACGGTGCGTCCTTGAGATTGGGCCGGTCCACGCCGTACACCTGCCACAGGCAGGACAGGTCGAGCAGACCGGGCACCTGGATCACATCGCCGGGATCGACCTCGAGCTCGCGCAGCAGCAGATCGAGCATGTGCTCGGTCATATCGTCGGAGACCTCTAATCGAACCGGCGAACCGAAGCGGCGACGGGCGAGTTCGCGTTCCAGCGCCTGCAGCAGATCCTCGTCGCGATCCTCGTCGACCTCGAAATCGGCATTGCGGGTGATCCGGAACGAGTGATGTTCAACCACCTTCATACCGGGGAACAGCAGATCGAGGTGCGCGGCGATCAGTGCTTCCATCGGCAGGAAGGCCGCGACCGCGGAGCCGGACTCGTTGCGCCGCACGCGAATGAAGCGATCGACGTTGTCGGGCACCTTGACGCGGGCGAAATGCTCACCGCCGGTGGAGGCATCCTTCACCGTCACCGCGAGGTTGAGACTCAGGCCGCTGATGTAGGGGAACGGGTGCGCCGGATCCACCGCGAGCGGGGTGAGCACCGGAAATACCTGATCCTGGAAGTAGCCCGAGAGTCGTTGGCGCTCATCGTCATCCAGATCGGACCAATCGATGACGGAAATGCCGTCCGCGGTCAGCGCGGGCAGGACCGAGTCGAGGAAGACGCGGGCATGCCGGTCGGCGATCTCCTGGGCGCGCGCCGTGATCAACTCCAATTGTTCGGTGGGCGAACGGCCGTCGGCCGAACGCACCGAAAGTCCGGTCTCCGCACGGCGTTTGAGACCGGCGACGCGGACCATATAGAACTCGTCCAGATTCGAGGCGAAGATCGCAAGGAATTTGGCGCGCTCCAACAGCGGCAGCGACGCATCCTCGGCAAGCGCGAGCACTCGGGTGTTGAAGTCGAGCCAGCTGAGTTCGCGGTTCAGGTAGCGATCACGTGGCAACCGCTGCGCGCCGGCATCCTCGGCGGGCGGTGTCGCGGCGGGCAGTGCGGTCGGCAGCACTTGTTGTTTGACGGTTTCGATATCGCTCATGCCCGCGCCTCGCTGGCACGCGGCACCGACATGCGCGACGCACGCTGGTTCCGGAATCGCTTGCTTCGCTCACTCACGTCAACGATCATCCCTTACGAACCGGGCCCTGTGCAGCCCGACAGCAGCATTGCCGTGCGTATCACGCCGGATGTGGCGACCGGCTAGCACACCCGGCGTACCCGCTCGTTAACGCGAATCGGCCAACCGATGTCGTGCAGGACAGCACCTGTCGAATCGCCCGCGCCGAGTTCGACGGCGCGGTCCAGATCCTCGGCGGTATCGACGTCGAGCCGCAATCCGGGCCAGTCACCGTGCAGATCGACCGCGCCCGCGGCGATGTGCCGACGCGCTGAACCGGGGCCGAAGCGCGGATCCAGCGGTGCGACGGTATCGCGGACCACCAGCGCGGCGGTGCCGCTGCCCGCGTGGTCGACGACGACCGATCGAACGCCCTCCGGCGCGGTGGTCAGCATGTCCGAAAGTTCGTCGGGGCGCAGGGCGGGTAGATCCGCCTGCAGGGCCAGCAGTTCGACCGGGCCGTGCCGGTGCCGCAATGCGGCGGCGGCATCGGTGAGCGCGGTATTCAGGCCATCCGGATCGGTCGCGTCGATCACCCGGCGGGGTTCGGGATGGACCACCGCGCCGAGCGTGCGCGCCAGGTCGGCGACAACCGGATCCGGGGTCACCACGGTGACCGACGCGATCCGTGGCACCGCGACGGCGGCGGACACGGTATCGGCGAGCATGGCGAGCACCAGCCGGGCCCGGTGTTCCGGGCGCAGTCGATCGGCCAGGCGGCTCTTGGCCCGATCGAGACTCTTGACTGCGATCACAGCGTGCAGCGCATGCATGGTCTTGATCCTTCCATGAGTCGTTCCATGGCATATTGGGCAGATGACGAGGGCGGCAGTGCTGGGCGCGGGATCATGGGGGACCGCGTTCGCGAAGGTGTTGGCGGACGCGGGAACCGACGTCACGATCTGGGCCAGGCGGCCCGAGGTTGCCAAGGCGCTGGCTACCGAACATCGCAATCCGTTCTATCTGCCCGAGGTGCAGTTACCCAGCGTGGCGGCCACCCACGATCACGTCGAGGCGCTCGACGGCGCCGATATAGTCGTGCTCGCCGTTCCGTCCCAATCCCTGCGCGCGAATCTCGAGACGTGGCGGGACTCGATCGGACCGGACGCCGCGCTGCTGAGTCTGGCCAAGGGCATCGAGACCGGCACGCTGTTGCGGATGAGTCAGGTCATCGGTGCGGTCACCGGTGCCGACGAAAGCCGCATCGCGGTGCTGTCCGGCCCGAATCTGGCCAAGGAGATCGCGGCCGAGCAACCCGCGGCCACCGTGATCGCCTGCACCGATGCCGCGCGAGCGGTCGCATTGCAGCAGGCCTGCGCCAACGGCTATTTCCGGCCCTACACCAATACCGATGTGATCGGCTGCGAGATCGGTGGGGCGTGCAAGAACGTCATCGCACTGGCCTGCGGCATCGCCTCGGGGATGGGGTTGGGCGACAACTCGATAGCCAGCCTGATCACCCGCGGCCTGGCCGAGATCATCCGGCTCGGTGTCGCACTCGGCGCTGAGCCGGTCACTCTGGCCGGACTGGCCGGGGTCGGCGATCTGGTCGCCACCTGTACCTCGCCGCTGTCACGCAACCGGTCGTTCGGGCATGTGCTCGGGGCTGGCGGGTCCATGGAGGCGGCCCAGGAGGCCACCCATGGTCAGGTCGCCGAAGGTGTGAAGTCGTGCACATCGGTTCGGGCGCTCGCCGCGGCGCACAATGTCGAGATGCCGCTCACCACCTCGGTGCACCAGGTATGCCATGAGGGACTTTCGGTGCGCGAGGCGGTCGGCAATCTGCTGGGTCGGCGGATCAAACCGGAATAGGGGCGAACGCGGGCGCGAGGTTGGTTCGGCATCCATAACGGGTACGGTTCGGTGCATGACGAACCGGATCAGGGTTGCTGTGGTGTTCGGCGGGCGCAGTAACGAGCACGCCGTCTCGTGTGTGTCGGCCGGCAGCGTGCTGCGCAACCTCGATCCGGAAAAGTACGAGGCCGTGCCCATCGGCATCACCCGCGACGGCGCCTGGGTGCTCGGTGGTTCCGAGGTGGCGGCGCTCGGGTTCAAGGACAATGCGCTGCCCGCCGTCGACAGCAGCGGCACCGCGTTGACGCTGGCCGCCGATCCGAGCCGGTCCGGTTCGCTGGTCGCGCTGGACGACCCGAGCGCGGCTCTCGGATCGGTGGATGTGGTGTTCCCGATCCTGCACGGCCCGTTCGGTGAGGACGGCACGCTGCAGGGCATGCTCGAACTGGCCGGGGTGCCGTATGTGGGGCCGGGCGTGCTGGCCAGCGCGGCGGGCATGGATAAGGAATTCACCAAGAAGCTGCTCGCCGCGGAGGGGCTGCCGATCGGGCGGCAGGTGGTGCTGCGGCGCGGGACCGACACGCTGGACGCGGAAGATCGGGCGCTGCTCGGCCTGCCGGTATTCGTCAAACCCGCGCGCGGTGGTTCCTCGATCGGCATCACCAAGGTCACCGACTGGAGCGAGTTGGACGCGGCGATCTCGACGGCGCGCGAACACGATCCGAAGGTGATCGTCGAGGCGGGCATTGTCGGACGCGAAGTCGAATGCGGCGTGCTGGAATTCCCGGACGGGCAGGTGGCGGCCAGTGTGGTCGCCGAGATCCGGATGCCGGAGGCCGATCCGGCCGCGCCGGAGTTCTACGACTTCGACACCAAATATCTCGACGATGTCTGCGAATTCGATGTTCCGGCGAAGCTGGACGACGAAGTGTCCGACAGCGTCAGGGAACTCGCGGTGCGGGCGTTCAAAGCGCTTGACTGCCAAGGGTTGGCGCGGGTGGACTTCTTCGTCACGGCGCAGGGACCGGTGATCAACGAGATCAATACAATGCCCGGGTTCACCTCGATTTCCATGTATCCGCGGATGTGGGAGGCGACCGGAATCGACTACCGGGCACTGGTTTCCACGCTGATCGAGACGGCGCTCGCCCGGGGTACCGGGTTGCGGTGAGCGACGCTCGCCCTGTCGGCCAGCACTCGGCTCGCGAGTACACACTGTGTGGTGACGTGGGGCGTGAACGTCAGTTCGGCAGCGGTCCGGGATCGATCGGCCGGGCGGGTAGTTTCGCGGTGATCGTGTCCGAAACTCCTTGCAGCGGAGTGGGGCCGGAGCCGTCGGGGACGGTCAGCGCGATATAGGTTTCGCGGTCGACGGCGAACCAGGTGCTGGCCTTGGCGGCCGCATCGCGGACCTCGAACCATTGCACGCCGTTGACGATCTGCAACGACGATGCGCGGTTGAACTCCAAAGGTCGTTCCAAACCGCAGCGCAATACGATGGCGTCGCCGCCGTCCTTGCGCTGCCAGGCGCGGGTCGCGGGGGGAGCCGGTTCCACCAGCGTGGATTTGGAGTAGTCGCCGAGATCGACAGGCAGCGCGGGCAGCAGGGCGGTGCACGCGGGTCCGTCCGCGGCGGGGGCGGGGACCGGCCCGAGGACCAACGGTTCGCGTTCGGTCGGCGCACGGTGGGCCAGCACTGCGGCGACCAGAACGGCGACGACCAGCACGACCGGGAGTGCGACTGCGGTCGCGATCAGCGCGGGCGGGTAGCCGCCGGGTTCGTCAGCGGGTTCGGAGCTCGCGGACTCGGCATCGGCGTCCCCGGATGAGGGTGTTGCGGAGTCGGCGGGTTCGGCATCGGCGGGCTCGGCTGAGGCTGCCGCGGGTTCGGCATCAGCGGCTGAGGTCTTCGTGGGCTCGGTGGGCTCGCTGTTGGTGGGCTGGGCTGAGGCTGTTGTGGAGTCGGCGGGCTCGGCGTCTTTCGACAACTCGGCCTTCGACGACTCCGCCTCCGACGAATCGCGGTTCGACGACTCCGCCGCCATGCTCACCGGTCCTTCCTGTTCGCGCTGGTGGGGCCCGGTCACCTGCGGGTATGGATGCCGCGTACCGGCCTGGTAGTACTCGATTGCCCTGGAAAGGGTACCCTCGGGGCGATTTCAGCCGAGTACGACGCCGGGAAGGGACCAGGTCATCAGCGAAGGCACACGGCCGAAGACAGTGCGTGAGCTGGGGGAGTTCGCACTGATCGAGCGGATCAACACCGGACGGGTGCAGGCGCCCGGCGTGCTGCTCGGCCCGGGTGACGACGCCGCCGTGGTGGCCGCCCCGGACGGTCGTTTCGTGGTCACGACCGACATGCTGGTCCAAGACCGGCATTTCCGGCTCGACTGGTCCGATCCGCGCGATATCGGGCGCAAGGCGATCGCGCAGAACGCCGCCGATGTGGTCGCGATGGGAGCCGTGCCGACCGCATTCGTGGTGGCGTTCGGCTGTCCGGCCGATACACCGGTCGAGCTGGTGGACGGACTCACCGACGGGATGTGGGCCGAGGCGAGCCGTGCGGGCGGCTCCATCGCCGGTGGCGATGTGGTGCGCAGCCCGCAGCTGGTCATCTCGGTCACCGCCTTCGGCGATCTGGACGGCCGCGCGCCGATTACCAGAGCCGGTGCGCGCGTGGGGGATACGGTCGCGGTGGTCGGCCGACTCGGCTGGTCCGCGGCCGGGTTGGCGGTGCTGACCGGCGGATTCGATCCGACAGCAGAACTCTTCGCCGAAGTGCTTGCGGCCCATCGCGTCCCGCAGCCGCCCTATTCGTCGGTGCTGGCCGTGGTGGCCGATTCCGATGCCGGAGTGGAGTACTCGGGTGCCGGCCAGGCGGAAGGAGTACTCGGTTCAGAGCACATCGGGGTGACGGATCAGTCGAACGCGACGGAGTTCGGGACCGAAGGCATCATCGGGTCTCCCACCGAATGGCCCGCGATTCCCACCGCGCTCACCGATATCTCGGACGGATTACTCGCGGATTTGGGCCATATCGCCGAGGCGTCCGGCGTCGCCATCGATCTGCACTCGAAGACATTGCGCGATCCGGCGCTGGCGACGATCGCGCGGCGTCTGGATGCCGATGCGGCGCAATGGATTCTGACCGGCGGCGAGGATCACGCCTTCGTCGGAACCTGGCCCGCGCACCGGGATCTGCCGCCCGGCTGGATGCCGATCGGACGGGTGCTGGCAGGTCACGGCGTCACCGTCGACGGTGTGCGGCAGCCGGGCAACGCGGGCTGGGAATCGTTCAGCGGGGTGGACTCGGCATCCGAGCCCGAGCCACGATAGGTTGTGCGGTCATGGGCGCGAAACCACTGACGGAAATCATGGATCCGGGTTGGGCGATGGCTCTCGAACCGGTTGCGGCACAGATCTCGGCGATGGGTGAATTCCTGCGTGCGGAGAATGCCGCGGGCCGCGGTTATCTACCGGCCGGTGACAATGTGCTGCGTGCCTTTCAGCGTCCGTTCGACGCGGTGCGTGTGCTCATTGTCGGCCAGGACCCGTATCCGACGCCCGGGCATCCGATGGGCCTGAGTTTCTCTGTCGCCCCGGATGTTTCGCCGGTGCCGCGCAGCCTCGCGAATATCTTCGCCGAATACAGTAAGGACCTCGGCTACCAGACGCCGTCCAATGGCGACCTGAGCCCGTGGTCGGATAAAGGCGTGCTGCTGCTGAACCGAGTTCTGACCGTTTCGCCGGGCCAGCCCGCCTCGCACCGCGGCAAAGGCTGGGAAGCGGTGACCGACCAGGCGATTCGCGCGCTGGTGGCCCGGGACGAGCCGCTGGTCGCGATCCTGTGGGGTCGTGACGCGCAGACGCTGAAACCGCAGCTCGCCGCGGCCGAAGTGCCCTATATCGAATCCGTGCACCCGTCGCCCTTGTCGGCCTCGCGCGGTTTTTTTGGTTCGCGCCCCTTCTCACGAGTGAATGAACTGCTCGACGAATTGGGTGCCGAACCTGTTGACTGGCGCCTGCCCTAGATCCCGGGCGTCGAGGTAAAACACAGTAGAGGAGCACAATTTCATGCAGAACAAGACCGTTCGCGGCGCATTGCGCGGCACCACCGCCACGCTGGCCCTGTGCGCGGCCCTGGCCGGCGGCAGTGCGGCGGCGAATGCGGCCGGATTGCCGCTCGAGCCCGCCACGGAGACCTCCGCGCCGAAAACCGCCGCTCCGGTCGGCGAGGAATTCACCTCCAATGGCTCCTCGACCATCTCGTCCTCGGTGAATGCCAAGGTCGCCTGCCTGCTGCAGAACACCATCAGCGCGCAGGGCAAGTGGGACTGCTGAGGTCCCATTGACCGGGGCTCCCATGAGCTCCAGCGGTAACTGTGCGATCCTCGGATCGTGAGTAATGCGAACAACCTTCTCGATCCCATCCGGTTGCGACTGCGCGGTTCGGATGGGATCGAGCTGGCCGCCGACCAGTTCGGTCCGGCGGACGGCCCGCTCGTCCTGTTTCTGCACGGTGGCGGTCAGACCAGACACTCGTGGAAGCAGACCGGTGCGAAGCTGGCCGCCGCGGGGATGCGGGTCGTCACGCTGGACGCGCGCGGCCACGGCGACAGCGCCTGGTCGCCGAATGCCGATTACCGCCGCGCCACGATGGTCGCGGATCTCGTCGCGGTCCTCGAACAGCTGGCTGCTCCCGCGGTCGTGGTCGGTGCGAGCATGGGCGGGATCACCGGCCTGCTCACCACCGCGGATCCGGGCGGCGCGGCGATCACCGCCCTGGTGCTGGTCGATATCGTCACCCGTCCCGAACCCGCCGGTGTCGCGCGGGTGATCGACTTCCTCGGCAAACATCGCGACGGCTTCGACAGTCTCGAGCAGGCCGCCGACGCGGTCGCGGAATATATGCCGCATCGGCCACGACCGAAGAACACCGACGGTCTGCTGCGCAATCTGCGCCAGCGTGACGGTCGCTGGTACTGGCATTGGGATCCGGATATGCTCGGCCACCGCGTCGAGGACGCGAGCGAAATGGTGCAGCAGTTGGAGGCGGCCGCGCGGGCACTCACCATTCCCGTGCTGTTGGTGCGCGGCATGCAATCCGATGTGGTGACACCGGAAGGCGCCGCGGAATTCCAGGCATTGGTGCCGCATGCGCAGCTGATCGAAATCGGCGGCGCGGCGCATACCGCGGCCGGTGACGACAATGATTCGTTCACCGACGCGGTCGCGAAATTCGTGCTCCAGGTGCGCGGTTAGTTCCGGTAATCGGGCTTGCGCTTTTCGACGAAGGCGTCGACGCCCTCGCGCCCGGCCGGGCTGTTCGCCGCGGCGCTGATGGCATCGCGCTCGTAGTCGAGCTGATCGCTCAGCGTCGACGAATTCGACCGTGCCAGTAGCGATTTGATGCTCGCGTAGGCGGATCTCGGTCCGGCGGCGAGGGTTCGGGCCACATTCAGTGCCTCGGTCTGCACCTGCTCGTCATCGACGAGCCGACTCAGGATGCCGAGCCGCACCGCCGTTTCGGCATCGAGAATGGCGTCGGTGAGCAGGATTTCGCGGGCGCGTCCGGCGCCGACGATCCGCGGCAGCGTCCACGACATGCCGCCGTCCGGGCTCAACGCGATGCCCGGATAAGCCGGGCGCAGTTTGGTGTTCGGACCGCCGATCGCGATATCGGCCGCGCACACCAGGCTCATCCCGGCTCCGGCCGCCCAGCCCTGCACTCCGGCGACGACGGGCACGATGGTCTCGTCGAGTGCCCGCACGAATTCGTGCAGATCCGTCGCGAGACCGTAGATATGACCGGCCCGATCCTCGGCCGCCGCGAACCCGCGCACATTGCCACCCGCGGAGAAGTTCGGCCCGGCACCGGTCAACAGCACGGCCCCGATCTCGCGGCTCGCGGAGCGCAGTGCCTCGGTGCCCGCGTTGACGCCCGCGAAGTCCAGGGAGGTGCCGTTCGCGGCGGTCGAGATGGTGATCTGGAGTACGCCGTCGACGACGGTGACGTACTCGGTGTGCGTGGAAGTCATGGCCAGCACATTAGCTCTGCGCGGGCTTGCGGTCAGAGGCGCACCATGCGGACCTCGACGGCGGGGGTGAAGGCCTCGATGCGGCTGGTGCCGTCGAGTTCGAAGCCGTGTTTGCGGTAAAAGGCCTGGGCGCGTGGGTTTTTCTCGAACACCCAGAGCGAGCACGGTATGTCGGGTGGAACGGCCGCGCTGATGAGATCGTGAGCGACGCCGGTGCCGTACCAGGCGGCGCGGACGTAGAGAGCGTTGAGTTCTGTTGGGGTGACCGGTGCTTCGTCGCGTGCCGCGCTCGCGCACGAGAAGCCGATCACCTCATCGTCGACGAGGGCGACGTAGGCGCAGCCCGGGTTGCGGACCCGGACGCGTTCCCATTGCTCCGCGCGCCGTTCGACCTCGAACGCATCCAGTATGTGGTCGGGGACCAGGCCGCGATAGGCCTCCCGCCAGCAGGCGATATGGCATTCGGCGACGCCGTGGACGTATTCGGCGGTGAGTGGGGCTATGCGCCAGGCGGGCTGGGTCATGCAGACCATCGTTGTCGAGGGAGGTCGTCGATGACCAGGGGCCCGCAGATGACTACGCCCCGAGCACCTGAAGGTGTCGGGGCGTATGTCGGTCTCTGGGAAATCAGCCGCGAACGACCTTGCCCGCCTTCAGGCAGGAGGTGCACACGTTCATGCGGCGGGTGTTGCCCGGCGCGACCTGAGCGCGCACGGTCTGGATGTTCGGGTTCCAACGACGGTTGGTACGCCGGTGCGAGTGCGAGACCGACTTCCCGAAGCCGGGGCCCTTGGCGCAGACGTCGCAGACGGCAGCCATAGTCGCGAACTCCTTCATGTCATGTGGGGACTGCTGCACATCGGCGGCATGTCCGGAAACAATGTCTTAATGCCCTGCCGACTCACGTCGGCCAGCGCGAACCCTCTCGGCCGCGCTAGGCAACCCTGCAAGGGTAGCTGGCGGCGTCCGGATCCACCAAACCGGGTCATGGAATGACGACCCGTGGGCACACCCGATGGTAGTGGATCGGTGTCGCCGATCGACTGTCGGTATCGCCAGCTAACCTGGCCAACGGTGGCAGAACCTTTCGAGCGATCTGCCAGCAGTCGCTCGGGTGTTGGTGGCATGGCGGTGTGATCGATCGCGGAGAGAGGTGGCGGTGCCCGGAGTGCGGGACATGATGGGCGATGGCCCCGACGCTGGGCTGCCTGCCGTTGCCGGGGCGGATGAACTGAACGGCGCGGCCCTACTGCGCTGGGGCCGAATCTGCCTCGAAGCACTGCAGCAGCGGCGCGAGGAGATCAACGCCCTCAACGTCTTCCCCATCGCCGACGCCGACACGGGTACCAACATGCTCGCCACCATGCGAGCGGCCATGCAGGCCGCGGATGCCGCAGTGTTCTCCGCGTCCGGGGCCGAGCGATCGGATCGCCCCGAGTCCGACGATTCCGCGGCGGACGGCGGGGTGGTCGGTGATGCCGCGAGTTCGGCTGCCCGGCTGCCCGCTGGTCCGGGGGTGTACGGCGGGGCGGCGAGTACCGATGCTGGAGCGGCGTCGTGTGGCGAGTTCGCGGACCGAGCTATAGCCACGAACGGCGTCGATCGCCGGAGCGTGCCTGATCCTGCGGAGCGCGGGCACGAGCGATCGAGTCGTTTCGCGGTCGGTAATGCAGGGGACGCCGGGGTGGTCGGTGGTGCCTCGACATCGGACGCCGCGGCGTCGCGGGAGAAGTTCGCAGGCGAATCGCTCTCGACGCATGATGTGGCGGCGGCTATGGCGCGTGGGGCGACGCTCGGGGCGCGTGGGAATTCCGGGATCATCCTGTCGCAGGTCTTGCGGGGGATTGCCGAGGCGGCGCGCGGTGGGCCGCTGACGGCGCAGACGTTGCGTGCGGCGCTGGCCACGGCATCGGCGCTGGTGCGGGAATCATTGAGTGTGCCGGTCGAGGGGACCATTCTCACTGTCCTGGAGCGGGCCGCGGAGTGTGCCGCGGCCTGTCCGGAATCCGCGCTGGCCGAGGTGGCGGTGGCGGCGGCCGACGGTGCCGCCGAGGCGCTCGGTGATACGCCCGCCCAACTCGGCGTGCTGCGCGAGGCGGGGGTGGTCGATGCGGGTGCGCGCGGGTTGGTCGTGCTGCTCGACAGTCTGGTCGCGGTCACCCTCGGCGAGACTCCCGATCGGCCGGAATATGCGCGCGGCGAATTCGCCTTCGGCGGCGACCAGGCAAGTGTCGACCACGCCGCGGCGCATACCGCACCGCGCGCTGCTGCCGGGCCGCACGGCAGCTGCGCCGAACCGCTGGACAATGGCGACCCGCACTTCGAGGTGATGTATCTCCTCTCCGACACCGACGACCAACGAATCGCCCGCCTCCGCGACCGCCTCGCCGACCTCGGCGACTCCGTCGTGGTCGTCGGTGACGGTGCGGGCTCCTGGTCCGCCCACGTCCACTGCGCCGACGCCGGTGCCGCCGTAGAAGCAGGCATTGCCACCGGCACCCTCAGCGCCATCCGCATCGAAAGCTTCACCATCACCGCCCGACCCAGTCCCGCGCCTTCCGGCGCGACCGCGCACTCCGGCTCCGGCGTAACTTCGCGCGCCGACATAACCGCCGATGTCGCGGGTCGCACAAACGCCACGCAGCCTGGCGGCATCAGACACACCGATGCGTCCGCGCGTGCCGAAGCTCCCTGCGCGCCAACCGGATCCGATCACGACGGTCCCGCGGATCGCGCGGTACTGGCTGTCGCCTCGGGCGGCGGCGCGGCGGCGCTGTTCGAGGCCGGGGGCGCGGTGGTGCTCGGCGGCGACGGGTCGGTGACCAGTGCGGCGCTGCTGGCCGCGATTCGGCAGTTGCCGAATCGGGAGGTGTTGGTATTGCCGAATGGTGCGCTGCCCGCGCACGAATTGGTTGCGGTCGGTGTTGCGGCTCGTGACGCGTATCGGAACGTGTTGTTATTGCCGAGCGGGTCCATGGTGCAGGGCTTGGCGGCACTCGCTGTGCACGATTGCGGCCGGATCGCGGTGGACGACGCGTTCGCCATGTCGGAGGCCGCGGCCGCGACCCGCTGGGGATCATTGCGTGCCGCGACAGAGCGGGCGCTCACCATGGTCGGCACCTGCGAGGCCGGTGATGGGCTCGGTCTGGTCGGTCATGATGTCGTGGTGATCGAGCGGGACGCGCCGAGTGCCGGGCGGACCCTGCTCGACCGGATGCTCGCCTTCGGTGGTGAGCTGGTCACTCTGCTCATGGGTGTGGCCGCCCCGGCCGAACTCGCGGACGAACTGGCCGCGCATATCGCGAACGGCTACCCCGGCGTCGAGGTGAGCGTGTATTCCGGTGGGCAGCAAGCGGATCTGGTGCAGATAGGGGTGGAATAGGAGTATGGCGACACTCAGCGATCGGCTGGACCACCTGCTCGGCGTGAAGGCGGCGGAGCCGCTTGTCGATGCGTTCGACATGCATACCGTCGAGGATCTGTTGCGGCACTACCCATTACGCTACGCCACCCAGGGCCAGCCGCTCACCCAGGAGCAGCCGGATGAGGGCGCGCACATCACCGTCATCGGCCGGGTGACGAAAACCGAACTGCGTCCGATGAAGAACCGCAGGGGTCGACTGCTCAAGGTCGCCCTCGACACCGGTTCGGTCGCCCCGATCGATATCACCTTCTTCAATGGCGACAAGGTGAGTTACCTTGTCCGCGAAGGGGTCAGGGCCATGATGTCGGGCACCGTGCACTGGTGGCGCCCGGATCGCTGGAACCTTTCGCATCCCGATTATCTGATCCTGCCGGAGAAGGAAGAGGACTCCATCGAGAACCTCACCTCGGTGCGTGGCGGCGGCGCGCTGCGGGGATTGGCGCAGAGCGCGAAAGGTAAAGGGGGAGTGGATGTCTCGTTCTTCGAACGGGAATACATCCCGGTGTACCCCGCGACCGCGAAGGTGCAGAGCTGGGATCTGCTGGCCTGTGTCCGGCAGGTACTCGACCAACTCGACCCGATCGATGATCCGCTGCCCGGTGACCTGCGCGAAGACCGCGGGCTGATGAAGATCTCCGACGCGCTGCGCCTGATCCACCTGCCCGAACGCAAGTCCGATATCGAACAGGCCAGGGAGCGGTTGCGTTTCGATGAGGCGCTGGCGTTGCAACTGGTTCTCGCCGAACGGCGACACGATGCGGAGGCGCGGGCGGCCCGGCCCTGTCCGCCCCGATCCGACGGTATCGCAGCGGCTTTCGACACCCGCCTGCCCTTCGAACTGACCGAGGGACAGCAAAAGGTGATCGCGGAGATTTCCGACGATCTCGCGCGCACCCATCCGATGCACCGGCTGCTGCAGGGTGAGGTGGGTTCGGGCAAGACCATCGTCGCACTGCACGCCATGCTGCAGGTGGTCGACGCCGGTCAGCAGTGCGCACTGCTCGCACCGACGGAAGTCCTTGCCGCCCAACATTATCGGTCGCTGCGCACGATGCTGGGCGATCTCGGCACCGCCGGTGAACTCGGCGCCGCCGACAATGCGACCAAGGTGGTGTTGGTGACGGGGTCGATGTCGGCGTCGGCGAAGAAGGCCGCACTACTGGATGCGGTGACCGGCGAAGCGGGCATTGTGATCGGCACGCACGCACTCATCCAGGATGCGGTGGAGTTCTTCGATCTCGGCATGGTGATCGTCGACGAACAGCATCGGTTCGGTGTGGAACAGCGGGATGCGTTGCGCGCCAAGGCGAAAGCCGGTGCCAGCCCGCATCTGCTGGTGATGACCGCGACTCCGATTCCGCGCACCATCGCCATGACCACCCTGGGCGATCTGGAGACCTCCACCCTCACTCAGCTGCCCCGCGGTCGCTCGCCGATCGTGTCGAAGGTGGTGCCGCGCAAACAGCATCCGAACTGGGTCGATCGTGCCTGGGAGCGCATTCTCGAGGAGGTCGGCGCCGGGCGGCAGGCCTATGTGGTGTGCTCGCGCATCGGCGACGACGAGGAGAACGGCAAGGGCAAGAAGTCCGGCAAGGGGAAAGCGACGGAGGAGAAGGAGGGCCCGACCACTGCCGCCGCCCTCGAGGTCTTCGACATGCTGCGTACCGGTCCGCTCGCGAGCGTCCGGGTCGGCCTGCTGCACGGCAGGCTACCGACCGATGAAAAAGACCAGGTGATGCGCGCATTCAACGACGGCGACATCGATGTGCTCGTCTGCACCACGGTCGTCGAGGTCGGTGTCGACGTCCCGAATGCGACCGTCATGGTCATCGTGGACGCCGACCGCTTCGGTGTCAGCCAGCTACATCAGTTGCGTGGCCGCATCGGCCGCGGCAAACATCCGGGCCTGTGCCTGCTCATTACCGACGCAGGCCCGACCGGCACCGCCATGGCCCGCCTCGACGCCGTCGCCGCCACCACCGACGGCTTCGAACTCGCCGTACTCGACCTGCGTCAACGCCGCGAAGGCGACGTCCTCGGCGCCGCCCAATCCGGCACCGCCCGCTCCCTGCGCTTGCTGTCCCTACTCGACGACCTCGAAGTCATCACCGCGGCCCAGGACCTCGCCCGCCAACTGGTCGAATCCGACCCAGGCCTGCATCACCATCCAGGCCTAGCCACCATGATGCACGCCGCCGTAGACGCCGAACGCCTCGAATACCTGGCGAAGTCTTGATCGAGAATGCACTGGTGGCGAGGCCTTCTCGACGTTTGCCCGCATCAACGCATGGTGATCAATTGTCCAGCTAACGTAGGGCTCGGGGGTAGGGCAGGTCGGTGCTGATGTGCTCGGTGACGGCGAGGGGGCTGCCGATTTGAGGAAAGGCGCGTTGCGGGCACGAGGGGCGCTCGCAGACCTTGCAGCCCGCGCCGATCGGGACCGCGGCTGCGGGACTGTCGAGTTGTAGACCGTTCGAGTACACCAGCCGGTCGGCGTATTCGATATCGCAGCCAAGGCCGATCGCGAAATCCTTTGTCGCCGTGCCGAATCCGTGTGGTCCGGCCAGCGCGGTGCGGGCGATCCAGAGGTAGCGGCGGCCATCGGGCATCGCCGCCATCTGGGTCAGGACGCGACCAGGATTGGCGAAGGCCTCGTGCACCACCCACAGCGGGCAGCTGCCTCCGACCCGGGAGAAATGGAACGCCGTGGCGGACTGGCGTTTCGAGATATTGCCCGCCCGATCGGTGCGGACGAGGAAGAACGGAACGCCGCGCTGCCCCTGCCGCTGCAGGGTGCTCAACCGATGGCAGATGGTCTCGAAACCGACCTCGAAGCGCAGACTGAGCAGATCGATGTCGTAGCGCAGTTCCTCGGCCGACCGCAGAAAGCGCCCATACGGCAGTACCAGCGCACCAGCGAAGTAATTGGCCAACCCGATGCGCGCCAATGTCTTGGATTCGCCGGTGAGCGACGGCGTTTCGGCCAGTACGGCGTCCAGATCCTTGCCGTACAGCAGAAAACCGAGGGTCGTGGCGATTTGAAATGCGCGCTGCCCGGGCCGCAATCGCCGCGCCAGCGTCAGCGTGCGGCTATCCGAATCGTAATGCCGTTTCGGGATGGACGGATCCGCGCCGTCGCCGCGCACCAGCACGGTGACCCCGGCGCGCTCCTCGGCCACCCTCGCGAGTTGCCGGTCGAGTGACCCGATGCTCAGACCGCACTCCTCGAAGAGCTGTTCGGCCGCATGATCGAGTTGCGCGATGTGATTGTGATGGTCGTAGAAGAAATCCCGCACATCCTCATACGGCATGGGCATGCCGGGTGCGCCAGCAGGAGCGGCTACCCGCGCCGAGAGCAGATCGAGTTGATCGGTCGCCGCGCGCAAGCGCCGATGCATCGCGACGACGATTCGAGACACCTCCGGAAGGCGCGTCGCCAGTTCCTCCACCTCGGTCAGCGGCGCACTGTCACCGCCCGCCGCATCGACGAGCACCTCGTGCAGATCCGAGACCAGCCGGGCATCGGAATCGGCGGCGAAAAATTGCACGTCGAGGTCGAAGGTGGAGTTGAGCTTCAGCAGCACCGGAATGGTCAGCGGTCGCTGGTCGCGCTCGAGCTGGTTGAGGTAGCTGGGCGATAGATCCAGGGATTTCGCCAGTGCCGCCTGGGTCATCCGCCGTTCCTCGCGCAACCGTCTTAGTCGGGCGCCCGCGTACATCTTGCGCACCGCAAGATGGTAGCCCTCGCAATTCGCAATCATCGCAAAATGGGGGATTCTCGCCTGCAGAAATCTGCTGTTGCAAGGCATTTTGCCAAAGATCAATCCTGCGTAGCGTGCGAAGTACGCCAGCTGTCCCGTCTGGAACCGGAGGATGGATGAAAACCCATATCGTACGCGCCCGCGCCGCCGCCGCGGCCTTTCCGCGCACAGAACATCTGGCAACCAGAATTGCCGAGGTCGCCACCGATCCGGTCGAGGTGAGCGCCGAGGTCGGCGCGATGATCGTGAATCGGATCATCGACAATGCCGCCGTCGCGGCGGCCGCACTGGTCCGCCGCCCCGTGACGAATGCGCGGGCGCAGGCACTCGCCCAGCCATATGCGCCGCGGCACGGCCGGTCGGGCGCCGCCGTTTTCGGTTCGCCGCGCCGGGTGTCGCCGGAGTGGGCCGCGTGGGCGAATGGGGTCGCGGTGCGCGAGCTCGACTTTCACGACACCTTCCTCGCCGCCGAGTACTCGCATCCGGGCGACAATATTCCGCCGATCCTCGCCGTCGCCCAGCACACCGGTCGCAGTGGCGCGGCGCTGATCCGCGGCCTGGCCACCGGTTACGAAATCCAGATCGACCTGGCGCGCGGAATCTGCCTACACGAGCACAAGATCGATCACGTCGCGCATCTGGGTCCATCGGTGGCCGCAGGAATCGGCACGCTACTTGCCCTGGATACCGAGACGATCTATCAGGCGATCGGGCAGGCGCTGCACACCACCACCGCCACCCGACAATCTCGCAAGGGCGAGATCTCGAGCTGGAAGGCTTATGCCCCCGCATTCGCCGGGAAGATGGCGGTAGAAGCGGTCGACCGCGCCATGCGCGGTGAGGGTGCGCCCGCACCCATCTGGGAGGGTGCCGACGGTGTCATCGCCTGGCTGCTCGGCGGGCCGGACGCGGAATATCGAGTGCGGTTACCGGGTCCGGGCGAGCAGAAGCGGGCGATCCTCGACAGCTACACCAAAGAGCATTCGGCCGAATATCAGAGCCAAGCACCCATCGATCTCGCGCGCCGAATACGTGCTCGTATCGGCGATCTCGATCAGATCGCCACCATCGTGCTGCACACCAGCCACCACACCCACGTGGTCATCGGCACCGGGTCCGGTGATCCACAGAAATACGATCCGCACGCCAGCCGCGAGACGCTGGACCATTCCGTTCCTTATATATTCGCGGTCGCGCTACAGGACGGCGGCTGGCATCACGAGCGGTCCTACGCGCCCGAGCGCGCACGTCGGGCGGATACCGTCGCACTGTGGCGCAAGATCTCGACGGTCGAGGATCCGGAATGGACGCGCCGCTACCACGCCACCGATCCGAACGAAAAGGCCTTCGGAGCACGGGCGGTCGTGACGCTGAAGAATGGCGAGACGATTGTCGATGAACTCGCCGTGGCGGATGCGCATCCGCTGGGGGCGCGGCCGTTCGCGCGCGAGCAGTACATCGCGAAGTTCCGCACGCTGGCCGAGGACGTGATCGATCCCGCGGAGCAGGACCGTTTTCTCGACGCGGCGCAGCGCACACCGGAGTTGGCACCCGGGGAACTGGATCAGCTGACGTTCACCGTATCGCCCGAGATCATGGGGCGGGCACCGCGCGTGCGCGAGGGGATCTTCTGATGTCGGCCCTATTCTCCGTGCCAGATCAGCGCCTGCGCGGCGATCACATCGGTGCCGTTGAAGGTGACGGCGGGCGATCCGTGCAGCCGATAGCCCTGATCGAGCAGGCCGCTGATCCGCTCGCAGAAGGTGGCGTCGTCGACGCCGGTGATCAGCCGATAGCGCAGGGGAAGATCTTCGGTCATGTACCCAGCCTAGGACGGTCGCGATGACCGGATTGCTGACCGCCGCCACGAGCGCGGCCGATAAGCGTGTGGCACTGCGGGCCGGGTTGGTCTCCGGACAAATCCAGCGCTGGCCGGGAGCATTCAATCCATTGGTGGCCACGCTGATTCAGGAACTCGGCTTCGAGGGCGTCTATGTCTCCGGCGCGGTGGTATCGGCCGAACTCGCCCTACCGGATATCGGCCTGACCACGCTCACCGAGGTGACCGCGCGCGGACAACAGATCGCGCGGGTGACCGATCTACCGGTGCTGATCGATGCCGATACCGGCTTCGGCGAGCCGATGAATGCGGCGCGCACGGTGAGCCTCCTGGAGGATGCCGGGCTGGCGGGCTGCCATATCGAGGATCAGGTGAATCCCAAGCGCTGTGGTCATCTCGACGGCAAGACCGTGGTCCCGGTCGACGAGATGGTGCGGCGTGTGCGTGCCGCGGTCTCGGCCCGACGGGACCCGAACTTCGTCGTCTGTGCGCGAACCGATGCGCGCGGGACGGAGGGTCTGGATGCGGCGATCGATCGAGCCAAGGCCTACGCCGACGCGGGGGCCGACCTCATCTTCACCGAGGCACTGGCCGATACCTTCGAATTCGCGAAGTTCCGTGCGGCAGTCGATATTCCGCTGCTCGCGAACATGACCGAGTTCGGCAAGTCGGAGTTGTTGTCGGCTTCGACGCTGGCGGATCTCGGCTACAACGCCGTCATCTACCCGGTGACAACGCTGCGCTTGGCGATGTTCGCGGTCGAGCGCGGCCTGCGTGAAATCGCCGCCACCGGAACGCAATCCGCGCTCATCGGGCAGATGCAGCACCGGGTGCGGCTCTACGAATTGCTCGACTATCAGCAGTACAACGACTTCGATTCCGGAATCTTCGATTTCACCGTGAGCGAGTAAACGATGACTGAGATCAAGAAGGGTTTGGCCGGTGTGGTGGTCGATACCACCAGCATCTCCAAGGTTGTGCCCGAGACGAATTCGCTGACCTATCGCGGCTATGCCGTGCAGGATCTGGCGCGGCACTGCGGCTTCGAGGAGGTCGCCTATCTGCTGTGGTACGGCGAACTTCCCGACGTCGCGCAACTCCAACTGCTGTGTCAACGTGAACGCGCACAGCGGCGCATCGATCGGTCGATACTGTCGCTCATCGAGAAGATGCCGCAAACCTGTCATCCGATGGATGTGGTCCGGACCGTGGTCAGCTATCTCGGTGCGGAGGATGCGGAACTCGATGCCGCACAGGGTGATCGGGCATTGTTGGCGAAGGCGCTGCGGCTGACGGCGGTGCTGCCCACGGTGATAGCCGCTGACATGCGCCGCCGCCGTGGACTGGAACCTATTGCGCCACACTCACATCTGGGCTTCGCCGAGAACTTTCTCAACATGTGTTTCGGCAAGGTGCCGGATCCACGTATCGTGCGTGCCTTCGAAATCTCGTTGGTCCTGTACGCGGAGCACGGTTTCAACGCATCCACCTTTGCCGCGCGGGTGGTCACCTCGACACGATCGGATATGTACAGCGCGATCACCGCCGCGATCGGCGCACTCAAGGGTCCGCTGCACGGCGGCGCCAATGAGGCCGTCATGCGCACCATGCTGGAGATCGGTGAGCCCGAACTGGCCGCGGAGTGGTTGCGCGCCAAGCTATCCGGCAAACAGAAGGTGATGGGTTTCGGGCATCGCGTGTACAAGAGCGGCGACTCGCGGGTGCCGATTATGCGGGCGGCCCTTGACCAAGTCGCGGAGGTGACCGCCGGTGAGCGCTGGTTGCGCATGTACACCGCATTGGAGCAGGCGATGGCCGAGGCCACCGGGATAGAACCCAACCTCGACTTCCCCGCTGGACCCACCTACTACCTGATGGGCTTCGACATCGAGATGTTCACGCCGATCTTCGTACTGAGCCGCATCACCGGCTGGACCGCTCACATCATCGAGCAGGCCGCGGCCAATGCCCTGATCCGTCCGCTGTCCGAGTACGTCGGGGTGCCGCAGCGCGAACTGCTGGTCTCGGGCTGATCCTGGCGCAACCAAGCGATTGTTTGGTGTAATCGGTGCGATCGAATCGACCGATGTGCCCCGATCGCATCGGCACAAGGAAGCGAGCGAACCGAATGCCGAGCCCCGACGAAATCGTTACCGCCATGTGCCGCAGCTGGGCCGATCCCGACCCGGATCGGATCAGCGCCTTCTTCGCCGAAGACGCCGTCTACCACAATATTCCGATGGAACCCATCCACGGCCGCGCCGCCATCCGCGAATTCATCGCCGGTTTCCTCAGCACCTTCGAATCCATTGAATTCGACGTCCACCACCAGGTCGCGGCCGGGAATATCGTCATGAACGAACGCACCGATATCCTGCGCGGCCTCGGCAAGGACACACCGCTGCCGGTAGTCGGTGTCTTCGAGGTCGCCGACGGCGCCATCACGGCCTGGCGCGACTACTTCGATATGGCCGCCATCAATCGCGCCTTCGGAACCGAGCCCGCGGCCGAATAAAGGGAGGAAACGGCGGAACCGAATCGGTCGCCCCTGCGTCGAATAGGGCATCGGGGGTGATATCTGATGGCGACGTATGAGGAGGGGTTACGCATGGATCGTTGCTCGGGATGTCATACGGCCTGGCGGCGGGGATTGAGTGCACGGTCGCGGCCGATGGTTCGCAACGGTGAGAATTGTGAGAGGTACACTCCGCGTCGTCGGGTCCGGCCGTTCCCCGGGGCCGAATCTCATTGACAGGTAGCCCGATAGCGCGGTGTCCGCACCGCGCTATCGGGGCTGCACGGTCGTGTGCGGATGTGGTAGATCGCGAGGTCGGGGTGTTCGCGTAGGACGACGAGGCCGCAGTCGATCTCGGCGGGACACTGGTGGGCCAACAGCAGGGCGGGCAGAACCCAACGAGCGGGCTCGCCCTCCCGTTTCGAGAGGGCGAGCGCACTATCCGGCTAGCGCACCGCGGCCGCGGCTGCGACGAGATTGCGCAATGATGCCTCCACCTCGATTGGACCCCGTGTCTTCAATCCGCAATCCGGATTGACCCAAAGCCGTTCGGCGGGAACGGCTTTCAGTGCGGCGCGCAAGGATGCCGTGATCTCCTCCACACTCGGCACCCGGGGTGAGTGGATGTCGTAGACGCCCGGTCCGACGCCGAGATCGAAGCCCGCGGCATTCAAATCGTCGAGCACCTCCATATGCGAGCGTGCCGCCTCGATCGACGTCACATCGGCATCCAATCCGGCGATCGCATCGATGACCTCACCGAATTCCGAATAGCAGAGATGGGTATGGATTTGGGTGGCATCCGAGACCCCGGAGGTCGCCAACCGGAACGCACCGACCGACCACTCCAGGTACTCGCCATGATCGGCCGCACGCAGCGGCAGCAGTTCCCGCAGCGCGGGCTCGTCGACCTGGATGATCCGAATGCCCGCGGCCTGGAGATCGACGGTCTCGTCCCGGATCGCCAGCGCCACTTGACGTGCCGAATCCGCCAACGGCTGGTCATCGCGTACGAACGACCAGGCCAGAATCGTCACCGGGCCGGTCAGCATGCCCTTGACGGGCTTATCGGTCAACGATTGCGCGTAGCCGATCCAATCCACGGTCATCGGTGCGGGCCGCGCCACATCGCCGAACAGAATCGGCGGCCGCACGCAACGGGTGCCGTAGGACTGCACCCAGCCCGCCTCGGTGGCGGCGAATCCGTCGAGTTGCTCGGCGAAGTACTGCACCATGTCATTGCGCTCCGGCTCGCCGTGCACCAGCACGTCCAGTCCCAGTTCCTCTTGTAGCGCAATGACATCCGCGATTTCGGACCGCATCCGTCGCACGTACTCGGTCTGATCGATCTCACCCTTGCGCAATGCCGCACGCGCCAGGCGGATTGCGGAGGTCTGCGGGTACGAACCGATCGTCGTCGTCGGTAGTGATGGCAGCCGCAGTCGCTCGGCTTGCAATGCACGTCGCTCTTCGGCGGGAGCGCGTCGAGTTGCATCCGCACCAAGCGCGGCCAGCCGGGCCCGAACCTGCGGATTGTCCAGCCGAGGATCGGTGCGCCTGGTGGCGAGAGCCGCACGGACCGTAGCCAATTCGTCGTCGATCGCCTCGGGTCCCGCACTCAGTCCGGTCGCGAGCAGCCGGACCTCGGCGACCTTCTCCGCGCCGAATGCCAGCCACGAACGCAACTGCGCGTCGAGGCCGGTTTCGCTCGCCAAGGTGTAAGGCACATGCAGCAGTGAGCAGGAACTCGACACCGCAACGGATTTCGCGCACTCCAGCACCGTGCCGAGCGTCGCCAAAGCCTTATCCAGGTCGGTCCGCCAAACATTTCGACCGTCCACCACACCCGCAACCAGCAGCTTGTTCGTCAACGCCGGCACACCGGAGAGATCGGCAACAGCCGTGAAATCCAGTGCGATGCCTTCGATTTCGGTCTCGACCAAGGCGCTCAGTGCAGCACCCGGCCTGCCGAAGTAGGTGGCAACGAGCAGCGCAGGACGATCCGTCGCGCAGGACAGCTCGGCATAGGTGCGCCGCACGAGTTCGACCTCATCAGCGGTCAGATCGGTGACCAGGACGGGCTCGTCGAGCTGTATCCACTCCGCGCCCGCCACGGCGAGCAGCCGCAACAGCTCCCGATAGAGCGGCACCAACTCCTCCAGGCGATCCAGCGTCGCACCGCCGGTCGTCTTCGCCAGCTTCAGGAAGGTGATGGGGCCGACCACCACCGGTCGCGCGGGCACCCCGAGTGCCAGCGCCTCCCGCAGCTCATCCAACACCTTCGATGGATGCAGCGAGAACACCGTCTCCGGACCGATTTCCGGCACCAGATAGTGGTAGTTGGTATCGAACCACTTGGTCATCTCCAGCGGTTCGACCGTATCGGTGCCGCGTGCCGCCGCGAAATAGCGATCCAGCGGATCGGCGATACCGGCCACCCGGGGCGGCAGCGCGCCGAGCAGCACGGCGGTATCGAGCACCTGGTCGTAGTAGGAGAACGTGCCGACAGGGATGGAATCCAGTCCGGCGCTGTGTAATTCGGTCAGCTGGTCGCGCCGCAAATCGCGGGCGATCGCGTGCAGTTGCTCCGCGTCGATGCGTCCGGCCCAGTAGGACTCGGTGGCGCGCTTGAGCTCACGGTGCGGCCCCACCCGCGGGAGACCGAGAACCGTCGCGGTGAACGGGTTATGCGTAACAGTCACGAATTTCTCCAGTGCTGAGATCGAAGACCAACGCCCTACGAGCTAGCGGAGACCGAGTGACGTGCCGGAGCACCGACGGAGCCCGACAATCACACCAGAGGTCCGCGCGCCCAATCCACGAGGCGGTGGCCGCCGGATACGGCGTATCCGACACGGCTGGCAGGTCTTCGGACTTGCGGGCACGGGCCTTCTGGCCGACCCCATATGGGGCTCACCTACTGGCCGTCGCTTCCCGGGTCGACATTTCGAGCGACCTGCGATCAATCGCTACGGCCTACCCAGTGCTGATGACGGCGGTCGTTCCCTGCATACCGCTGCGGGACAGTCCCGGATTCTCACCGGGTTCCCTCTCATCCGCGCACCGGTCGAACCGATCCGCGAACTCGACTCCGTACGCGACGTCGGGGCTCCATCTCGTCTACGCACGGCGAACCAGCTGCGTCAACCAGCATAGTCGGTAGCGCCACTCGATTTCCCGACGTTGCGCCAGCCAACACCCGGCGCTGCGTCAGCCAACACACAGTTATGTGTCAGCGGTATGAACAGAACTTCGCAAGCCTGCTAGGACCGGTTGTGAAGATTTCTGCAAAAGTGACTTCCCTGTCAGGCCACGATTCCGGGCCGGGTACCTTAGTTCAATGTTCTCGAAAGTCTTGGTTGCCAACCGTGGTGAGATCGCCATCCGCGCCTTCCGCGCGGCCTACGAACTCGGCATCGGGACGGTCGCCGTCTTCCCATACGAGGACCGCAACTCGGTGCACCGGTTGAAGGCCGCGGAGTCCTATCAGATCGGCGAGCAGGGGCACCCGGTTCGTGCGTACCTGTCGATCGAGGCGATCATCGCCGCGGCCAAGTCCGCGGGTGCTGATGCCATTTACCCTGGTTACGGCTTCCTGTCGGAGAACCCGGACCTCGCGGCGGCGTGTGCGCGTGCGGGCATCACCTTCATCGGTCCGTCGGCCGAAGTGCTCGAACTCGCTGGTAACAAGGCCCGCGCGATCGAGGCGGCGCGGGCGGCGGGTCTGCCGGTGCTGAAGTCCAGCGCGCCGTCGGCCGATGTGGACGAACTGCTGGCCGCATCCGAGGACCTGGACTATCCGATCTTCGTGAAGGCCGTCGCGGGCGGTGGTGGGCGCGGTATGCGCCGGGTCGCCGATCCGGCGCAGCTGCGCGAATCGATCGAGGCCGCGTCGCGTGAGGCGGAGTCGGCCTTCGGTGATCCGACCGTGTTCCTGGAACAGGCCGTGGTGAACCCGCGCCACATCGAGGTGCAGATCCTGGCCGACCAGCACGGCAATGTCATGCACCTGTTCGAGCGTGACTGTTCGGTGCAGCGCCGCCACCAGAAGGTGATCGAGCTCGCGCCCGCCCCGAATCTGGATCCCGCACTGCGCGAACGCATCTGCAATGACGCCGTGGCCTTCGCCCGCCAGATCGGTTACAGCTGCGCGGGTACCGTCGAATTCCTGCTCGACGAGCGCGGCAACCACGTCTTCATCGAGATGAACCCGCGCATCCAGGTCGAGCACACGGTGACCGAGGAGATCACCGATGTCGATCTGGTGCAGTCCCAGCTGCGTATCGCGGCGGGGGAGACCCTCGAACAGCTCGGCCTGAGCCAGGACAAGGTGACCATTCGCGGTGCTGCCCTGCAGTGCCGGATCACCACCGAGGATCCGGCCAACGGCTTCCGCCCCGACACCGGCCGCATCACCGCCTACCGCACCCCCGGCGGTGCGGGCATCCGCCTCGACGGCGGCGCGAACCTGGGCGCGGAGATCGGCGCCTACTTCGACTCGATGCTGGTCAAGCTCACCTGCCGTGGCCGCGACTTTCCCGCCGCGGTGGCCCGCGCCAGCCGCGCACTCGCGGAATTCCGCATCCGCGGCGTCACCACCAATATCGGGTTCCTGCTCGCGGTGCTCGACGATCCGGACTTCAAGGCCGGCCGGGTCACCACCTCGTTCATCGATGAGCGTCCGCAGCTGCTGACCCTGCGCGGTTCGGCCGACCGCGGTACCAAGATCCTGAACTACCTCGCCGATATCACCGTGAACAAACCGCACGGCGAGCGCCCGACCACGGTGTACCCGCACGACAAACTGCCCGCCATCGATCTGAGCGTGCCGCCGCCGGACGGTTCCCGTCAGCGACTGCTGCGGCTGGGCCCGGAGGGTTTCGCGCAGGCGCTGCGTAAGCAGAAGGCCGTCGGCGTCACCGACACCACCTTCCGTGACGCGCACCAGTCGCTGCTGGCCACCCGCGTGCGTACCAATGGTCTGCTCGGCGTCGCCGGACATGTCGCGCGTCTGACACCGGAACTGCTGTCCATCGAGGCATGGGGCGGCGCGACTTACGATGTGGCGCTGCGCTTCCTGTTCGAGGATCCGTGGGAGCGGTTGGCCGCACTGCGCGAGGCGGTGCCGAATATCTGCCTGCAGATGCTGCTGCGCGGACGGAACACCGTCGGCTACACGCCGTACCCGGAGCAGGTGACGCGCGCGTTCGTGCAGGAGGCGACCGACACCGGAATCGATATCTTCCGCATCTTCGACGCCCTCAACAATGTCGACCAGATGCGCCCGGCCATCGATGCGGTGCGCGAAACCGGTACGGCCATCGCGGAAGTCGCGATGAGCTACACCGGCGACCTGTCCAACCCGGATGAAAACCTCTACACCCTCGACTACTACCTCAAGCTCGCCGAGCAGATCGTCGACGCGGGCGCGCACGTGCTGGCCATCAAGGATATGGCGGGCCTGCTGCGCGCTCCGGCCGCCGCGACCCTGGTCTCCGCGCTGCGCAGCAACTTCGACCTGCCGGTGCATGTGCACACCCACGACACCCCGGGCGGTCAGCTCGCCACCTACCTCGCCGCCTGGCAGGCCGGTGCCGACGCGGTCGACGGCGCGAGTGCCGCCATGGCCGGAACCACCTCGCAGCCAGCGCTTTCCGCGATTGTCGCGGCTGCCGCGCACAGCGAATTCGACACCGGTCTGAACCTGCAGAACGTGTGCGATCTGGAGCCGTACTGGGAGGCGCTGCGAAAGGTGTACGCGCCCTTCGAATCCGGGCTGCCCGCGCCGACCGGCCGGGTGTACACCCACGAAATCCCGGGCGGACAGCTGTCGAACCTGCGTCAGCAGGCCATCGCACTCGGTCTCGGTGACCGTTTCGAAGAGGTCGAGGCGAAATACGCTGCGGCGGACCGGCTGCTGGGTCGACTGGTCAAGGTCACCCCGTCCTCGAAGGTGGTCGGCGACCTCGCGCTCGCACTGGTCGGCACCGGCGTCGATATCGAAAGCTTCGCCGCCGATCCGGGTCGCTACGACATTCCGGATTCGGTAATCGGTTTCCTCCGAGGTGAACTCGGCAATCCGGCGGGCGGCTGGCCCGAACCGTTCCGCAGCCGTGCCCTGGCCGGACGCGGCCCGGCCAAGCCGGAGACACCGCTGACCCCGGCCGACCAGGCCGGACTCGCCGGTTCCTCCGAACTGCGCCGCGCCACGCTCAACCGCCTGCTCTTCCCCGGTCCCACCGCCGAATTCCTCGCACACCGGGAAAAGTACGGCGACACCATGGGCCTGTCGGCCAACCAGTTCTTCTACGGCCTGCGCCGCGGCGACGAACACCGAGTGCAACTGGAGAAGGGCGTCACCCTGCTCATCGGACTGGAGGCCATCTCCGACCCCGATGAGCGCGGTATGCGCACGGTCATGTGCATCATGAATGGCCAACTGCGCCCGGTCGCCGTGCGCGACCGCTCCATCGCCAGCGATATCCCCGTCGCCGAGAAGGCCGATAAGAACAACGCGGGCCATATCGCCGCCCCGTTCGCCGGTGTGGTGACACTGGCTGTGTCCGAAGGCGATTCGATCGCGGCGGGCGATATCGTCGGCACCATCGAGGCGATGAAGATGGAGGCCGCGATCACCGCGCCGCGCGCTGGCATCGTCGGCCGGGTCGCGATCGGCAAGGTGCAGCAGGTCGAGGGCGGTGACCTGCTGGTCGAACTCACGGTGCGCGAGTCCGCGGCCGAATGACCCGGATCGTCGCGGGTACCGCGGGCGGGCGGCGGCTACGCGTCCCGCCCGCGGGTACCCGCC
Source organism: Nocardia sp. CA-135398 (assembly GCF_050955845.1). NCBI lineage: Bacteria > Bacillati > Actinomycetota > Actinomycetes > Mycobacteriales > Nocardiaceae > Nocardia > Nocardia sp. CA-135398. The sequence continues at coordinate 2,498,391 of NZ_CP192084.1, forward strand.
CCACCTCCGATCGGGTGCGTGAGGCCCTTTTCAGCGCCCTCGACGCCCGCATTGATTTCGAGGGCGTCCGTGTCCTCGACCTCTACGCCGGATCCGGCGCACTTGGCCTGGAGGCACTCTCCCGCGGCGCCACCCACGCCCTCCTCATCGAATCCGACCGCAAGGCCGCCGCCATCGTGCGCGGCAATATCGCCGACCTCGGCCTGCCGGGTGCCGAACTCCGCATCGGCTCGGTCGCCAATGTCCTCGCGGGCGGCGGCGCAGGCGAATACGACGTCGTCTTCTCCGACCCGCCCTACGACATCGACACCACAACAGTCACCGCCGACCTACGCGCCCTCGCCGAACACAGCTGGCTGGCACCAGATGCCCTCGTCGTAGTCGAGCGCTCCATCCGCTCACCCGAGATCACCTGGCCCACAGGCTATATCCCAGCGAAGCCGCGCAAATACGGCGAAACCCGAATCGAACTAGCCGAATTCGCCCCGGAGTACCTCCGCAGCCTTGGCATTCGTAGTGACGATCCGGCCTCCTGATACCGTCTGTCCATGGCAGGAGCGTTGTGCCCGGGCTCGTTCGACCCGGTGACCAATGGACATATCGATGTCTTCGCGCGGGCCGCGGCTCAGTTCGACGAGGTCGTGGTGACGGTCATGATCAATCCCAAGAAGCAGGGCATGTTCAGCGTGGAGGAGCGCATGGAGATGCTGCGCGAGGCGACCGCCGACCTGCCGAATGTACGGGTGGAGTCCTGGCAGGGGCTGCTGGTGGATTTCGCCAAGCAGGAGGGGATCGGCGCGATCGTCAAGGGGCTGCGCGATGCCACCGATTTCGGTTACGAACTGCAGATGGCACAGATGAACAAGAAGCTCAGCGGCGTCGATACCTTCTTCATCGCCACCAACCCGGCGTTCAGCTTCCTGTCCAGCTCGCTGGTCAAGGAAGTCGCGGCCTACGGCGGCGATGTCACCGACATGCTCCCGCCCGCCGTCCACAAGCGCCTGCTCGATCGCCTCGCCGAACGCAAAGGCTGAACCCCCCCAACGAAATCCGCCCCGGTTCCGAAGAACCGGGGCGGATTCGCATGGGCTGCTGAAATCAGAAGACCAACCCGCGCAGGGCGAGGAAGCGCATACCGCCCACCGCGGCGGTGATGGCCAGCACGGCCGTGGCCTGGAACGCACCGCCCATGCCGGGGGCCCACACCTCGAGCGCGGCCAGTGCGGCGGTGGTGATGCCGAGTCCGACCATCGCGAGGCCGCCGCCCTCCCACTGTGCGGTGAACCAGCCGACCCGACCCGCCGCGTGGAAGGTGAGTTGACGGTGCATTTCATTGGCGATCACGGTGCTCACGATCGAGCCCGCGATATTGGCGACCAGGGGGCCGACGCCGTGCATCGCGAAGAACAGCAGGACGTAGGCGACATTGCTGGAACCGCCGACCAGGGCGAAGCGGATCAGCTGAGCCAGCGCCCGGTCGCCGCGCAGATACTGCATCAACTGGCCGAATCGAGCCGCTGTCGGCGACAGCACCGGGTACGGCCCCACCCACGGCGTGTACAGGCTGCTTGTCGGCAGAACCGCCGTCCGCGGTAGTTCCAGTACGGTCATTGTCTTTCCGATCCCACACGAGCCTTCGGTACGGACAATCGCGATGGTCATCGCAATCCGCCCGGTCGGCCTCCTCTATCCCCACAGTCCCGGTCAGGGCCTGCGATTCGCTTAAGAAGATCTTGTTTCGACCCTCCTGGATAAATGTAACACCAAGTGGAGGCGAATCCTCCACTTGTTTTTGTGGCGTACGAGACACCTACACGACACACCGGTGGATGACTCGGCACGAGCCGTGACGAGGGGCACACTGGGCCTCGGTGGAAAGTTTCGCCGTAGGTCTGCAGGAGAGTGGGGTAGGAGCATGTATCGCGTATTCGAAGCTCTCGACGAGCTCGTCGCCATCGTCGAAGAAGCGCGCGGCATCCCGCCGACCCGCAGCTGCATCGTGCCGCGCGGTGATGTGCTCGAACTACTCGACGACGTGCGCGATGCACTGCCCGGCGAACTCGACGACGCCCAGGATGTGCTCGATCATCGCGACAAGATCGTCTCCGACGCCAGGGCCGCCGCCGAGACGACCGTGACCACCGCCAACGCCCAGGCGGACCAGACCATCGGATCGGCCCGCGAGGAAGCCGACCGCATTCTCGCCGACGCCAAGGCGCACGCCGACCGCATGGTCGCCGAGGCCAGCGCGCATGCCGACCATCTGGTGAATACCGCACAGGCCGAGGCCGACCGGATCGTCGCCGACGGCAATGCCGAATTCGAGGCCGTCACCGGCCGGGCCCGTATCGAATCCGAGCGGATGATCGAAGCGGGCAAGGCCTCCTATGACCGTTCGGTCGCCGAAGGCGAGGTCGAGCGCGATCGCTTGGTCGAACAAACCGAAGTGGTGCGTGCCGCACATGCCGAATCGGCCAGGTTGATCGACCGCGCGAACGAAGAGGCCGACCGGATGCGCGACGAATGCGACCACTACGTCGACAGCAGGCTCGCCGACTTCGAGGAGACTCTCAACTCCACCCTGCGGACGGTGCGCGGCGGACGTCACCAACTGCGCTCCGGTGCGGGTGCTCCGGATTACGCGGCGGACTATCGCCGCTGACGGTTTGGGTCCCCGCCATGCCCTCGCGTATTGTGGAGTGGTTGCCCATTTGCCCTCGAATGTGAAGTGAGTTCGTGATGTCCGCCGGTTCCGGTCCCGCTTCGCGTCCTCGTACGGCCTCACGCCGCACACCGGACGCGGGTTTCGTGCTGGATGTCATCAGCCTGGGTCGTCGTCCGGGCACGATGAAAGAGCTGCATCGCGTGGTCACCACCGATGAGCGGATAGGGCTGGATCTGATCGCTATTCCGGTGGGCGCGGAGGTGGACCTCGAGCTGCAGTTGCAGGCGGTGTCGGAAGGTGTGCTCGTCACCGGGACGGTCGCCGCACCGACGGCGGGGGAATGCTCGCGCTGCCTCGAGCCGTTCACCGACACGGTGGAGATTCGGCTCATGGAACTGTTCGCCTACCCGGACAGCGCCACCGAGCAGACCACCGAGGACGATGAGATCTATCGCATCGTGGATGACACGATCGACTTGGAGCCGGTGATCACGGACCAGATCGGCCTGGAGCTCCCGCTGCAACCGCTGTGCACTCCGGACTGCGCGGGTCTGTGCCCGGAATGCGGTGTCCGGATGGCGATTGCGGGTTCCGGCCATGGGCATGAGATACTTGACCCTCGCTGGGCCGGGTTGGCGAAGTTCGCCGCCGAGTCGCCCGGCAATGGCAGCCCCGATTCGGGTGCAACCAACACAGACCATTAAGACCGAGACAGTGCTGCCGTACCGGCAAGCAATAGGACAAGAGGAGAAGTAGTCGTGGCCGTTCCCAAGCGCCGGATGTCCCGTTCCAACACCAGGTCGCGGCGCAGCCAGTGGAAGGCCACCGCGCCGACCCTGATCACGTGCCCGAACCGCGCCTGCGGCGAGAAGACGCTGCCGCATATCGCGTGCCCCTCCTGCGGCACCTACAAGGGCCGCCAGGTCACCGCTGCTGTCTGATCGTTCGACCTGTCGTATCGACGTGACCGCCAGCAAGGACGAACCCGGCTCGTCCGGTGAACATGCGAGCCTGCTCGCGGCGCTCGGCGTCGACGTGCGGGCCGATCTGCTGCGACTGGCGCTGACGCACCGGTCGTACGCGTACGAGAACGGCGGGCTGCCGACCAACGAGCGTCTGGAATTCCTCGGCGACTCGGTCCTCGGCCTGAGCATCACCGAGCGGCTTTACCACGAGCACCCGGACAAGTCCGAGGGCGAACTGGCCAAGCTGCGGGCGAGCGTGGTGAATATGCACGCGCTCGCCGAGGTGGCGCGCGGGCTCGGCGAGGGCGGGCTCGGCGTGCACCTGCTGCTCGGTAAGGGCGAAGAGCTCACCGGCGGCCGGGATAAGCCGAGCATTCTCGCCGACGGCATGGAGTCGCTGCTAGGTGCGGTCCATCTCGAGCACGGTATCGATATCGCGCGCGAGGTGGTGCTGCGTCTGTTCGCCGATCTGCTCGAGCGCGGCCCGCGAATGGGTGCCGGACTCGACTGGAAGACCAGCCTGCAGGAGCTCACCGCCGAACGTGGCCTCGGCGTGCCCAGCTACGAGATCACCTCGACGGGCCCCGACCACGACAAGGAATTCACCGCGACCACCGTGATCGGCGGTCGTCCGTACGGTCAGGGCGTCGGCCGCTCCAAGAAGGAAGCCGAGCAGAAGGCCGCGGGCGCCGCCTATCAGGCGCTGACCGACGAAACCTGACGTGCCCGAACTTCCCGAGGTCGAGGTCGTCCGGCGCGGACTCGCCGCACATGTTGTCGGGCGGGTCGTCGAATCGGTCACGGTGACCCATCCCAGGTCGGTGCGCCGCCATCTCGAAGGTGCGGACGATCTGACTGCCCGGTTGAAGGGGCTGCGGGTCGCCGCCGCCGATCGGCGCGGCAAGTACCTGTGGCTCACCTTCGACGATCCGGACATCGCGCTCGTCGTCCATCTCGGCATGAGCGGGCAGATGCTGATTCGGCCCGTTGATGCTCCGGTAGAGAAGCACGCGCATATCCTCGCGACCCTCGACGACGGTGCGCAATTGCGCTTCGTCGATCAACGCACCTTCGGCGGCTGGGCGCTGGCACCGCTGGTCGAGGTCGACGGCACCTTGGTGCCCGAGCCCGTCGCGCATATCGCCAGGGATCCGCTGGACCCGCGCTACGACCCGGAGGTCGTGGTGGCCGCGGTGCGCGCCAAACAGAGCGAGATCAAGCGGGTGCTGCTGGATCAGACCGTGATCTCCGGCGTCGGCAATATCTATGCCGACGAAGCCCTGTGGCGGGCCGAGATCCACGGCAACCGGCTCGCATCCGGCCTGACCAGGCCCGCCGTGCGCACCCTGCTGACCGCCGTCGGTGTGGTGATGGAGGAGGCGCTGGCTGCGGGCGGCACCTCGTTCGATGCGCTGTATGTCGATGTCAACGGCGAATCCGGCTACTTCGAACGTTCCCTCGCGGTCTATGGTCGCGAGGACGAACCCTGCCGTCGCTGCGGTGCGCCCATCGTGCGGGAGAAGTTCATGAATCGTTCTTCCTACTCCTGCCCGCGCTGCCAACCGAAGCCCCGTCGCCGTTAGAGTTGGCGAGCTACCGTTCTTTTAGGCGGTTCGGGAAAGCAGACCGGCCGTGGAGGAAGGACTTATGCGCAAGCTCACCTACTACGTCGCTTCGACTATCGACGGGTTCATCGCCACCGAGGAGGGGTCGGTCGACTTCTTCCCGGTCGGTGGCGATCATGGCCCGGCGATCACCGCGCAGTACCCCGAGACCTTGCCGACGAAGGTGCGCGAGGCCCTCGGCATCGATCAGCGCAACCGTTACTTCGACACCGTGCTGATGGGTCGCAAGACCCACGATTTCGGCGTGCGGACCGGAACCTCCAGCCCGTATTCGCATCTGCGTCAATTCGTCGTATCGACGACGCTGCCCGAGAGTCCGGATCCGTCGGTGGAGCTCATCTCGGCCGATCCGCTCGCCACCGTGCGAGAGTTGAAGCGGGACAACGGACTCGGAATCTGGCTGTGCGGCGGTGGGGAGTTGGCGCAGGTGCTGCTGCCGGAGATCGATCAGATCTTCCTGAAGCTGTACCCGGTCGTACTCGGCCGTGGCCGGTCACTGTTCGGTTCCGGTCCGCGCCTGCCCGAGGCGGCCCGCTTCCGGGTGATCACCAGCCGGGTGTTCGAGGACGGTGTCGCCTTCGTGAAGTACAGCCGGATTCGATAACCGCTGTGGCGGAAGACGATTCGATCGTCGCTCCGGCTCCGGGGAATGCTCCGGGTCCGGTGGAGGCGCTGCGCGAGATCGGCTTCTGGCTGGAACGCGCACGGGCGCAAACACATCGGGTGAAGGCCTACCGGCGGGCCGCCGATATCGTGGCGCAGCTATCCGAGGACGAACGGGCGACCCATCGCGCGGCGCACAGCTGGCAAGAACTCGCGGGGATCGGGCCGAAAACCGCTGCCGTCATCGAAGAGGCGTATTCCGGTGCGGTCCCGGAGTATTTGAGCGATCTGCGCAAGGCCGCGCAACCCATCGGGGCGCCGGGCAAGCCCATGCGGGCACAGTTGCGCGGCGATCTGCACACCCACTCCGACTGGTCCGACGGCGGCAGTCCGATCGCGGAGATGATGGGCATCGCGGCCGCACTCGGCCACGAATACTGTGCGCTGACCGATCATTCGCCGCGGTTGACCGTCGCCAACGGGCTCTCGGCCGACCGGTTGCGGCGGCAGTTGGATGTGGTCGCGGAGCTGAACGAACGAGTTGCGCCGTTCCGAATTCTCACCGGGATCGAGGTGGACATCCTCGATGACGGGACATTGGATCAGCAGAGTGATCTGCTCGCCGAACTCGATATCGTTGTCGCCAGCGTCCATTCGCATCTGCGTGCCGACAGCGAGTCCATGACCAAGCGCATGGTGTATGCGGTGGCGAATCCGAATGTGGATGTGCTGGGCCACTGCACCGGTCGACTGATCGCGGGGCAGCGCGGTCTGCGGCCGGAGTCGAGTTTCGACGCCGAGCTCGTCTTCGAGGCGTGCCGGAGCTACGGCACGGCGGTGGAGATCAACAGCCGTCCCGAACGGCTCGACCCGCCGTCGCGGCTGCTGCGGATGGCGGTCGAGATGGGTTGCTATTTCTCGATCGATACCGATGCGCATGCCCCTGGTCAGTTGGACTGGCTGGGTTACGGCTGTGAGCGAGCGGTCGCGAACGATGTTGCGGCGGAACGGGTTATCAATACCTGGCCAGCGGAGCAGCTGCTCGCCTGGACCGAATCGGGCGCGGCGGACGTGGTCTGATCGTAGAGTGGATGTGTAGTCGCCTCCGATTCGGCAGGGTGGTGCGATGGGCCGCGCAGTGCATGTGACGTCACTGGGGATATTGGTGGGCGCGTGGACGGTGAATGTGATCGGTGCCCGGATCAGCGAGAACAGTGATCTGCCGTGCGCCGTCGAGCCCGGCTCCAAGCGGTCCGCTTATTCTCGGGATATCGAGGCGACCGATGCGGATTGCAACCGTTGGTTCGCCGCGACCGAACGCCTGCTGACGACTATCGACGCGTTGCAGGAAAAGGAGCGACGGGCCAGCCTACATTTACAGCCACCCTGGCGCGGTCGGCTGCAATGGCACCTGCGACATGCGCGCCGAAATCGGTTGCTGCGCAGGCAATATAGCCAGGCCGAGGCCGAACTGCTGGCCGAGTTCGACGCGGCGCTGGCGGAATATCGGAACCGAGCCGGTGATCTGTCCGAGTATCAGGAGCGGTACCGCAAACAAGAGCAGGAACGACTGAAGCGCGAACAAGAACAGGCACGGCTACGGCGCGAGCAGGCCGTGGCGAGTGCCACCGATCCGCGGTGGACCTACCAGATCAAGGAACTCTCCGGCGATCGCAGCTTCTGGATCTACCAGACCAGCCTCGACCGGACCTATTCGGAGGGCGAGCCGGTCGAGCTGACACCCGCCGAGGTCCAGGCCGAGCTGGTGGCCGAACGCGCTGTGCACCCGTACACCTCGGTGATGTGGGCGCTGGAAACTGGCCGCGCACTCCGGGAGAAGTATCAGACCGAGGTGGCTGGTTGGCAGGCGCTCACCGGTGCCGAAATCGAACCGTTTCCGCGCGACCCCAACAAGCCCCGGTCGACGGGCCGCAAGGGGATCTACGGCATTCACGGCAGCGACTACGGATCGGGTCATTCCGGTTTTGGCGGTGGTCATTCCGGCTGTTTCGGCGGCAGCTTCTGACGGTCCGGCCAGGTTGACCACCGGGTTAACTGTTGTCGAATACTCGTGCGGCATCTGGGAGGATGCCCGATGACGTTCGAGAATGGTTGACACAAAGATCTCTTGGGGGTGGCGGCGCCGGTGGGTGGCTTTCCGATCGAAATCGTGCTCGGACTCATCGGTATCGCGGTGCCGATCATCGCGTTCCTGTGGGAGTTCGTCTTCGTCGGACGCAAGGAACTCGGCTATCGGGTCCAGATGGATACCCCGGTCACCGGTGAGATCGAATCGGTCTTTCCCGGGGTGCTGCCGCAGCTGCGCCCCGCGCAAGATGGTGTGAGCCCGCCGCTGAAGGATCTGTCGGTGGTGCTGGTCCGCATCGAAAACAGCGGTGCGACACCGATCGACACGCATGACTACCAGGCGCCGGAGGCGAGCCGGGTCGGCCTGCATCTGAACTTTCCGCAGCGCCGGGTCATCGGCATGGCGGTGACCGAGCTGAGCGACCAGGGTCTGGCCGACTCACTGGACCTTGATTCGGGTATCACGGTTCGCGAGGACACGGCCGGACATATCGGCGTCATCGACCTGCCGAAGGTGCCGCTCAATCGCGGCGACCACTACAAGATTCTGGCCATCCTGCAACGTTCGGAGGGCACGGGGGAGAATCCGGCACCGGAGCTGAGTGGCGGCGTCAAGGGTGGGCGGGTCATCGAAACCCAGAGCCGCACCGGCATTTCACGAGTGATGGTGGCGCTCACGGCCTTTCTGGTCGTGGTGATCGTCGTTCAGCTCCTGGTCTCCGTGCTGGCGCCCGATCCGACGCCATTGGATTGTGCCACGGGCAAACTCACGGTGGTCGGCTCTTCTGCCTTCGAACCGGTCATCCGCGATGCCGCCGCGCAGTACGGGAAGCGTTGCACCGGGGCGGAATTCACCTTCGGCTTCGAGGGCACCGAACGCGGACTCGATCGGCTCGCCGAGGAGGGCAAGGGCGATCCGGATCTGCTCACGATCAGCGACGGACCGAAAGGTGATGGCTACCAACCGCTGCTGGACCGGCCGCTGGCGCTGTCGCTGTTCACCATGATCGTGCACAAGGATATCGGCGTCACCAACCTGTCCGTTGCCCAGATCCAGGATCTGTATCAGGGCCGGATCACCAACTGGCGCGATGTCGGTGGTGCCGACTTGCCGGTTGTCTTGGTCAATCGGATACCGGGATCCGGCACCCGAAATACGTTGGAGCGCAGGGTACTCGGCGGTCCGCAGCCGGATCGGCCGCATGTCAGCTGCGTCGCGATCAAGGATGGCGCACCCGCGACGGCCAGATATTGCGATGTGCAGGTCACCAAGGATATGCAGAAGGCGGTCGGCGACATCCCGGGTGCGATCGGCTACAGCGAGTTCTCCGAGGCGGTCAAGGCCGGAGCCACGACTCTGACCATCAATGGCGTAACGGCGGGTCGTGATGCCGCCGTCAACCGCAGCTATCCGTTCTGGGGCGTGGAATACGCGTACAGCTACGGTGAACTCCCCGGCGATTCGCTCGGTGCGAGCTTCCTGCACTTCTTGACGGATCTGACCGGCAAGGATGTGTTGCGCGAGCATGGCAACGAGCCGTGCGCTGAGCTGCCCGACCGGGCCCGCTGCCTGCCGTCTTCGTGACGATGTCACAGATCCGGCGGCTATCTCGTCCTACTCGGGTAAGCGATTTCGAGAGAGGACAATTCATGTCACGTATGCGATTGGCCGAGGCGGTACCGGAGATCTACCAGGCCTGGTACGCCGCCGAACAGGCCATCCGCCGCGGACCGCTGGATTCGACGGTGCGGGAACTGGTGAAGATCCGCGTTTCGCAGATGAACGGCTGCCTGTTCTGCATCGATATGCACACCACCGATGCGCGGATGGCGGGCGAGACCGAACAGCGGATCTACTACCTCAATGCCTGGCGTGAGTCGGTGAAGTTCACCGAGGCCGAACGGGCCGCCCTCGCCTACGCGGAGGCGGTCACCAGACTCGGCGAACACGGTGTCAGCGATGAGATCTGGGCCGAGGTGGAGAAGAACTTCGACGAGGGTGCGCGGGCCGGTCTGGTCGCGGTCGCCGCGATGATCAACCTGTGGAACCGGATCGGGGTGCCGCTGCGCATGCAGCCCGCGTCGGTGGACGGTTCGTGAGTCAGTCGTCCGAGGGCATGATCGGTCGGGTGAAGTAATCCTCGACCGGGACCGGACCGGTGTAGCGGCGGCAGCCGCACTGCACCCATACGGGCCCGCCGTAGGTCTTGCGGGCCAGCTCGGCGTGGCAGGTGCCCGCCTCCGGATCGTGCAGCGCCAGGTCGTGGCCACAGCCGCACCGGGCGACCGCCGATCCGGCGGCCGAGCGCCTGCTGAACCGCCCGAGCGCCCAGCCGACACCGGCGATTCCGGCACCGACAGCAAGAGTGATGGGATCGAACATGCGCATATTATGGCGCCACCGATACTCCCGCATCGACCTCTCGCGATAAGTCCCCTTGATGGGGTGAGTCGCCTCGATATCAAGCCCGGATAATGCGCTATTTTATCCCAAATGCTGAGATTTCAGACCGACTGCGTGGTTTGAACACCCAGAAATAAGGTACGTCTGTGTGCGGCCCCCCTGTTCATGCCAACCGGCGTGACCAGGCCAACCAAGCCTTCATAGGACGGCGGTGCAGGCTCCAGTCTTCACCTCCGCCGCGGCGGCCAACACGTTCGGCGCCCAGCGCACCGAAGTGCTGGGTGGATGTGCACAAGGTTGTCCCTGGAAGGATGGTCATGAGCGCAGGTCTAATCGCGCCGAATTCGGCGCCCATTGCCGCTTCGGATTTGCTGTCTACCGATCACGTCGGTGAACGATTCCGCATTGCGATGGTTGTTCCGCCATACTTCGACGTACCGCCGAAGGCCTATGGCGGAGTCGAGGCCGTAGTCGCCGATTTGGTCGACGCACTGGTCGCACGCGGGCACGACGTGACATTGTTCGGCGCCGGTGAACCCGGCACCACGGCGAAATTCGTTCCGGTTTGGGATCGCGCACTACCCGAACGGCTCGGGGAGCCGTTTCCCGAGGTCGTGCACGCTCTGAAGGTGCGAAGGGCGATCGAACAGGTCGCCGCCACCTCGGGCGTGGATCTCGTGCACGACCACACCTTTGCCGGACCACTGAATGCCCCGGCGTATATGGGCCTGGGTTTACCGACAGTGGTGACCGTGCACGGGCCGGTCGATGAGGGCGACTGCTACCACTACTACCGCGAATTGGGTCAGGAAGTGTCGTTGGTCGCCATCAGCGATCGGCAGCGCGAATTGGCGCCCGATCTGAATTGGGTCGGTCGCGTACACAATGCACTGCATGTCGATCAGTGGCCGTACCAAACCGAAAAAGGCGACTACGCACTGTTTCTCGGCCGCTTCACCGCGACCAAGGGCACGCATCTGGCATTGCAAGCCGCGCATGAGGCCGGTATTCCGCTGGTGCTTGCGGGCAAATGCAGTGAGGCCGCCGAGCGGGCGTATTTCGAGAAACAAGTGCGCCCACTGATCACTGAGCGCGATCATCTATTCGGACTCGCGGATGCGTCGGCCAAGCGCAAACTGCTCGCGAATGCGCGCTGCCTGTTGTTCCCCATCGATTGGGAGGAACCGTTCGGCATGGTGATGATCGAGGCGATGGTCTGCGGCACACCGGTGGTCGCGCTACGCGGCGGCGCCGTTGCCGAGGTCATCGTCGATGGCGTGACCGGACGGATCTGTGATCATCCCGCCGAACTGCCCGCCGCGATCCACGAGGCGAGCCAGCTGGATCCGGCCGCCTGCCGCGCGCACGTCGAGGCGAACTTCGGCGCAGGAACGCTCGGACGCGGCTACGAGCAGGTCTATCACCAGCTCCTGCGTTCGCGGCGGCATGCGCGCGCGGCACTGCTGCTCGATGAGACGGTGCCGGTCCGTATTCCCGCCAGCGAACACGTATGACCGCAGACGCCTGCGCCGCGTCGAATCCCGCACCGCTGAATTCCGGTGAGCCGACCGGTCTCGGCGGTTGCGGCAGTTCGGTGACCTTGGTCGAGGGCGGGACCTTCTGCCTGTCGAATCGGCTCGGCGATGTCGAACCGGGACACCCGCACGGGTTGTTCTTCCGCGACGCCCGCGTCATCTCCCGCTGGGAACTGCTGGTGGACGGCAAACCCGCCGAATCACTGTCGGTGCTCAGCCCGGAGGCGTTCGCCGCCAGATTCGTGCTGCGTCGGCCACCGCAGGCCGGACAGGCCGACAGCACTCTGCTCGTGGTGCGCGAACGCCTCATCGCCGATGGCATGCACGAGATTCTGACCCTGGAGAATATGGGTCGGGAGGCCACCGCGGTCACCTTGGAACTGCATGTCGACGCGGATTTCGTCGATCTGTTCGCGGTCAAGGAGGGCCGCGTGGCGCACGGCCGCGCCGAGGTCACCGTGGCCGAGGGCGAGTTGCTGTTGCACGACCGCACCGATCGGATGCGCGGGCTCACGGTTTCGGCGACCGTCGAGCCCGCCGTTCTGCCCGGTACCCTGCTCTGGCGGGTGGTCGTGCTACCCGGCGAGCGCTGGCAGACCGAGATCGTGGCCCAGCCGACCGTCGGTAATCAGCGCGTCCAGGCGCCATTGGCGCCGGGGGAGCACCATGGGCTCAGCGCACCGAGTCGCAAGATGGCGGCGTGGCGCCACACCGCGACGAAGATCATTTCCGCGGATCCGGTGCTCAACCAGGTACTGCGACGCTCGGAAAGCGACTTGGGCGCGTTGCAGATTCACGACGAATCCGGTGAGGGCCGTCCGTTCGTCGCCGCGGGTGCGCCCTGGTTCATGACCCTGTTCGGCCGCGACAGTTTGCTCACCGCGTGGATGGCGCTGCCTTTGGAAGTGGATCTCGCGTTGGGCACCTTGCAGCAGTTGGCCGAATTGCAAGGGCAGTGCGTCGATCCGCTCACCGAGGAGGAGCCCGGACGGATCATGCACGAGATGCGGCGCGGCCCGGCCAGCGGGCATGTGCTCGGTGGCAGTACATACTACGGAACCGCCGATGCCACACCGCTTTTCATCATGTTGCTCGCCGAATGTCACCGGTGGGGTGCGGATTCGGAGGTGATCAGGGATCTGCTGCCCGCCGCGGATGCCGCGGTGCGGTGGATCACCGATTACGGCGATCGGGACGGCGACGGCTTCGTCGAATATCGTCGTGCCACCGATCGCGGCCTGATCAACCAGGGTTGGAAGGACAGCTTCGACGGAATCAACGATGCCGCAGGACATCTCGCCGAGGCGCCGATCGCGCTGTGCGAAGTGCAGGGCTATGCGTATGCCGCACTGCTGTCCCGCGCGGAGTTGGCCGAGGCCTTCGACGATCAGCGCACCGCGACCCGGCTGCGCGAGCGGGCCGCCGAACTGCGCGGCAAATTCGCCGAACAGTTCTGGCTGCCGCAACAGGGGTGGTACGCGGTCGCACTCGACGGCCGCAAACGGCAGGTCGACGCGCTGACAAGCAATGTGGCGCACTGTCTTTGGACCGGCATCGCCAGTGACGAGCACGCCGCCGAAATGGTCGGGCGGCTCTCCGGTCCCGAAATGGATTCCGGCTTCGGGCTGCGCACACTCGCCTCGTCGATGGGTGCGTACAACCCGATGAGCTATCACTGCGGATCGATCTGGCCGCACGATACCGCGATCGCCGTCGCGGGCCTGCTGCGCTACCGGCAGGTGCCGGGCGCGGTCGAGCTCGCCACCCGGCTGGCGGGCGGATTGCTCGATGCTGCGGCATCTTTCGGTGGTCGGTTGCCCGAGCTGTACTGCGGATTTCCGCGCGATCAGTTCGCGGTTCCGGTCCCGTACCCCACTTCCTGCTCACCGCAGGCGTGGGCAAGCGCGGCACCGTTATTGCTGGTGCGCTCGTTTCTCGGACTGGATCCGGCCGCGCCGTCGCGCACGCTCACTGTCAGACCGCAACTGCCGCCGCAGTGGGGCACGGTCACGCTGAGCGATCTGCGATTGGGTTCGGCGACCGTTGATATCGAGGCCGAGGGCGATCAGGTCACCACGGTGCGGCTGCCCGATGATTGGCAGATCACGCGATGAGCGGCGCCGGATCGGGTAATCCACCACCGCAACGATATCGGTTTGCTTCTCCACTGAATACCAGCAGGCTGGAGGTGCACAATGCAGACATCACTGGATCGCCGGGATCTGTGGAGCACTCAGCACCGTGATTGCAGTGCCGAGCCCATGGATCTCGATCTCGACCTGGCGCGTTTCATCTGCAGTACGCATGCGGGCCATGGTCCGGAATGCCACCAGTATCTCGCCGCGTCGGCGTATTGCTTCGCCTGCGTCGAGGACAACTGAACAGAACCGACCGAGCGCCCATTCCCGCGGCATGCCAGCAGATTTGCTGGATGCCGCTCGGGAATGAGCGCTCGGGTCGCTAGCCCGGGAACGGGTACCGCTTATCGAGGTCGAGGTTCAGCTCGACCACATTCACCCGCGGTTCACCGAGGAAGCCGAGGGTCCGGCCATCGGTGTGTGCGTCGACGAGTGCGCGCACCTCATCCTGGGGGATGTTGCGGGCCTTGGCGATTCGCGCCACCTGAATGGCCGCGTACTGCGGCGAGATGTGCGGGTCCAGACCACTGCCGCTGGCGGTGACCGCATCGGCGGGCACCGGTGTGTCGGTCGAAATATTGCCGATGATCGGGACGATCCGGCCGACCGAGTAGTCCGCACCGGGATTTGCGCAATCGACTCGGAGTCCCTTGTAGGTCGCCAGGAACGGCTTCGCCGGGCACGCCTCGTTGACACTCACGACCTGCACCGGATGCGAGACATCGCCAGCGACGTCACTCGGTCCGATTACCGAAAGCACCGCGCCGACACCATTTTCGGTGCAGAACGGACGGCTGCCGTCGACCCCCTCACGGTCGCCGACCGCCTTGCTGCGCGCACACACGATCGACAACAGACTCGACTTCACTTTCGCCGGATCGGCGTCGAGGGTGTCGACAATGCTCTCGGGGCCGAGGTTGGACGCGGCGGCGGACAGCGGGTCGTAGCCGTCGCCCGCCGCCGACGGGCGGCTCTGGAAGTACTGCACCAGCGCATTGCCGTCCTTATCGGTGAACGACTGCCCGATCAGGCTGGAGCCGACGATTTCGCCGTCCACCGTGATAAGCGATCCGTCCGCCCTATCGTGCAGCCCGGGCAGCTGAGCGATCACGAAAACCGCGACGGGATAGGCGATTCCGGTGATCGCGGTGAGCACGAGCAGCGCACGCAATGCGGCCAGATGCTGCCTGATCCAAGTTGACATACGCATATCAGGACATCCCGGGGAGGAGTTGGACGACGAGGTCGATCAGTTTGATGCCGATGAACGGCGCGACTATTCCGCCGAGACCGTAGATCGTCAGGTTGCGGCTCAACAGTTTCGACGCATTGCTCGGCCGATAGTGCACACCGCGCAGCGCCAACGGGATCAGTGCGATGATGACCAGCGCATTGAAGATGACCGCGGAAAGGATCGCCGACTGCGGACTGGCCAGTCGCATGACGTTCAGCAGGTCGAGCCCCGGAAACAGCGCGACGAACAGCGCGGGAATGATCGCGAAGTACTTGGCGATGTCATTGGCGATCGAGAACGTGGTCAGCGCACCGCGGGTGATGAGCAGCTGTTTGCCGATCTCCACGATTTCGATGAGCTTGGTCGGATCCGAATCCAGATCGACCATATTTCCGGCCTCTTTGGCTGCCGAGGTGCCGGTGTTCATCGCGACGCCCACGTCGGCTTGGGCAAGGGCCGGAGCGTCATTGGTGCCATCGCCGGTCATCGCGACCAGTCGGCCGCCGTCCTGCTCCTGTTTGATCAGTGCGAGTTTGTCCTCGGGCGTCGCCTCGGCGAGGAAGTCGTCCACACCGGCCTCATCGGCAATCGCCTTGGCGGTCAAGGGGTTGTCGCCGGTGATCATCACCGTGCGGATGCCCATTCGCCGCATCTCGTCGAAGCGTTCCCGCATGCCTTGCTTCACAACGTCTTTCAGGTGAATGACGCCGAGCAGCCGAGCCTTGCCGGCACTGACCTCGCCGACGACCAGCGGCGTACCGCCGGATGCGGAGATCCCGTCGACGATCACGCCGACATCGCCCGGTACGTCCCCGCCTTGTGCGCGAACCCATTCGGTGACCGCGCTGGCGGCGCCTTTGCGCAGCTGGTGTCCGTCCTGCAGGTTCACCCCCGACATGCGGGTTTGGGCGGTGAATTCCACCCAGGTCGCGCCGGTCAGCTCACCCGGTGTGCGCTCGCGCTTGTTGAACGCCTGCTTGGCGTAGACCACGATGGAGCGACCCTCGGGGGTTTCGTCGGCCAGACTGGAAAGCTGTGCGGCATCGGCCAATTCGTCATCCGGAATGCCGGGCATCGGCACGAATTCCGAGGCCTGCCGGTTGCCCAGTGTGATGGTGCCCGTCTTGTCCAGCAGCAGGGTGTTCACGTCACCGGCGGCCTCTACCGCGCGGCCGGACATGGCGAGCACATTGCGCTGCACCAGGCGGTCCATACCGGCGATGCCGATGGCCGAAAGCAGTGCGCCGATGGTGGTCGGAATCAGGCACACCAGCAGCGAGACCATCACGATGCCGGTGACGCCGTGCACGTCCAGTGCCGAAGTGTCCGCAACCCCGGGGTTGTTCGACTTCGAGAAGATCGCCAACGGCTGCAAGGTCGCAACCGCGAAGACGAAGATGATGGTCAGCGCGGCGAGCAGAATATTCAGCGCGATCTCGTTGGGTGTCTTCTGCCGCGACGCACCCTCCACGAGCGCGATCATCTTGTCGATGAAGCTCGCACCGGGCTCCTGGGTGATCTTGACGATGATGCGGTCGGACAGCACCGTGGTGCCGCCGGTAACCGCCGAACGGTCGCCGCCGGACTCCCGGATGACCGGCGCGGATTCGCCGGTGATGGCCGATTCGTCCACCGACGCAATACCTTCCACCACGTCGCCGTCGCCGGGAATCACCTGGCCCGCCTCGACGATGACGTAGTCGCCGCGTCGCAGCGCCGGAGCCCCGACGCTCTCCTCGACGATTCGCGCACCCGGTGACCAGTCGACCAAACGCCGAGCCATCGTGTCGGTCTTGGCTTTCCGCAGCGTATCGGCCTGTGCCTTACCGCGTCCCTCGGCCACCGCCTCGGCCAGATTGGCGAAAATAACAGTGAGCCAGAGCCATACGACGATCGCCCAAGCGAAGAAGGTCGGCTCGGCCAGCGCGAGCACGGTCGACCAGACCGCGCCGATCTCGACGATGAGCATGACCGGGTTGCGCCACATGGTGCGCGGGTCGAGCTTGCGCACCGCGTCCGGAATGGCGGTCAGCAGCATCTTCGGATCGAGCACACCTTTGCGAACGCCACGTTTGTAATGGGCGGTCATTTCGGTTGTCGCAGTGGACATATCAGTGGATTCCTTCGGCGAGCGGCCCGAGTGCGAGTGCGGGCAGGAAGGTCAGCGCGACCAGGATCACCGTCACGCCGACGACCATGCCGACGAACTGCGGCCGGTGCGTCGGCAGTGTGCCGATGGACTTGGGGGTCTGACCCTGCTGGGCGAGCGAACCGGCAAGAGCCAGTACGAAAATGATCGGCAGGAAGCGTCCGAACACCATGGCCAGGCCCAGCGCGGTGTTGTACCACTCGGTATTCCCGGTCAGACCCGCGAAGGCCGAACCGTTGTTGTTCGCCGCGGATGTGAAGGCGTACAAGACTTCCGAGAGTCCGTGCGGTCCGGAGTTGAGCATGCCCGCGCGCTGACCGGGCATGGCCATCGCGGCCGCCGTGCCAACCAGCACGATCAGCGGGCTGATCAGGAAATACGAAGCGGCGAGCTTGATTTCGCGCGGCGTGATCTTCTTGCCCAGATATTCCGGTGTGCGACCGACCATCAGCCCCGCGACGAAGACGGTGATCACCGCGAGGATCAGCATGCCGTACAGACCCGAGCCGGTGCCGCCCGGCGCGACCTCACCCAGCTGCATATTGAACATCGTCATCATGCCGCCCAGGCTGGTGTAGGAATCGTGGAACGAATCCACCGCGCCGGTGGAGGTCAGCGTGGTCGCGGTGGCGAAGGTCGCGGAATCGGCCACGCCGAAACGGGTTTCGACACCCTCGAGCGATGCGCCGATCGCGGTCGGCACCGTGCCGTGGTGCTGCAGTTGGAACACGTTCTGCAAGGTGACGCTGATCAGCGCGATCGTGCCCATTACCGCCACGATCGCGTAGCCCTGCTTCTTACTGCCGACCATGCGACCGAAGGTGCGCGGCAGCGAGAAGCTGATCACCAGCAGCAGGAAGATTTCCAGCCAGTTGGTCCAGGTCGTCGGATTCTCGAAGGGGTGCGCGGAGTTCGCGTTGTAGAACCCGCCACCGTTGGTGCCGAGTTCCTTGATGACCTCCTGGCTGGCCACCGGGCCGCCGGTAATGGTCTGCTCGCCGCCGCTCAGCGTCTGCGCGACCTGATCGTGCAGGTGGAAGTTCTGGATCGCGCCACCGGCGACGAGAATGATCGCGAACACGAATGCCAGCGGCAGCAGGATGCGAATGGTGCCGCGCACCAGATCCACCCAGAAGTTGCCGAGATCGCCGGTATGCCTGCGCGCGAAGCCGCGCACCAGCGCGACCGCCACCGCGATGCCGACGGCCGCCGAGACGAAGTTCTGCACCGCGAGGCCGGCCATCTGCACCAGGTGGCCCTGGGTGGATTCACCGGAGTAGTTCTGCCAGTTCGTATTCGTCACGAAGCTGACCGCGGTATTCCAGGCCAGCGCCGGGGTCATCTCGGTGCCCGGATCGTGCAGGTGCATCGGCAGCTTGCCCTGGACAAGTTGCAGGAAGAACAGGAACAGAACGCTGACCGCCGAGAACGCCAGCACACTGCGGGCGTAGACGCCCCAGGTCTGTTCGACCTCGGGCTGCACGCCGATGGCCTTATAGATCACCCGCTCCGCACGGGAGTGCTTGCTGGCGTTGTAGACCCGGAACATGTAGTCACCGAGCGGCACATGGACCAAGGCGAGCGCGATGATCAGGGATGCGACGAAGGCGATCCCCGCGGTGGTCGTGTTCAACTAGAACCTCTCGGGAAACAGCAACGCCGCCACCATGTAGACGGCGATGAGGACGGCGAGGACCAGACCGATCAGGTTCGCGATCACAGCTTTTCCACCCCGCGCTGGAGCAGGCCCAGTAGCGCGAAGATCGCCACGGTGAGCACCGTGAACACCACGACAGACATTTACACAACCTCCATTGGCGCCGCCGGTATGGCGTGCGACATGGCGAGTCAAGCGGTCATTCGAGCTGGTGCGAAGGTTGTTTACGGGTTCTTGGCGGCCCATTGATGAGCATTGACGCTTCGTTTACGGGTATGGCTCGGGACCCGAGTGAAAGGATGCCGTCAAGGTAGGCGGATAACCCGTCAACACACCGTAAAGATCCAGATAGACGGCCGGTACGGGAGTAGAAATTCATCGACCGGCCAGGCGGGGGATGCCAGCGCGACCGGTTTCCTATTCGTTGGTGGAAGGATCGTCATGTCGGCTGCTGCCGTCGCGTTGATCGTTGTATTCGTCTCGAGCGCGCTGGTCATTCGCGCGCTTTCCATCATTGTGGAGGGACGGGATTCGGATGCCACGACAGAACGGGCACGGATCTTCGGTGACACGCCGTATCGCGCGATGATGGACGAGTGAAACGCGGCCAACTGCGCATCTACCTCGGTGCGGCACCGGGGGTCGGCAAGACCTACGCCATGCTGGGCGAGGCCCATCGCCGACTCGAACGCGGCCGCGACGTGGTAGCTGCGGTAGTGGAGACACACGGTCGAGCCAAGACCGCGGAACTGCTGGCGGGGATAGAGCGGATTCCACCGCGCATGGTGGAGTATCGCGGCACGACCCTGCCCGAACTCGATGTGGAAGCGGTGCTGCGCCGTGCACCGGCCGTCGTGCTGGTCGACGAACTCGCGCACACCAACGCGCCGGGCAGCAAACATGCCAAGCGCTGGCAGGACGTCGAGGATTTGCTGGCCGCGGGCATCGATGTGATCTCGACGGTCAATGTGCAGCATCTGGAGAGCCTCAACGACGTCGTCGAGCAGATCACCGGCATCCAGCAGAAGGAAACCGTGCCCGACGCCGTGGTGCGCAGCGCCGACCAGGTCGAACTCGTCGATATCACGCCGGAAGCGTTGCGGCGCAGGCTTTCGCACGGCAATGTGTACGCCGCCGACAAGGTCGACGCGGCGCTGCGCAATTACTTCCGGCCCGGCAATCTGACCGCCCTGCGCGAATTGGCGCTGCTGTGGCTGGCCGACCAGGTCGACGCCGCATTGGCGAAATACCGGGCCGACCACAAGATCACCGAGCTGTGGGAGGCGCGCGAACGCGTGGTCGTCGCGGTGACCGGTGGTCCGGAATCGGAAACCGTGGTGCGCCGGGCCAGCCGCATCGCGACCAAATCCAGTGCCGAGCTCGTGCTGCTTCATGTGGTGCGTGGCGACGGGTTGGCCGGGGTGTCGACCGAACGGCTGAATCGGCTGCGGGAATTGGCCGCCAGCCTGGATGCCTCGCTGCACACGGTCACCGGTGATGATGTGCCGAATACGCTGCTGGAATTCGCCCGCGAGGTGAACGCGACCCAGCTGGTGCTCGGCACCTCCCGGCGCTCGCGCTGGGCCCGCATGCTCGACGAGGGCATCGGCTCGGCCGTGGTGCAGGCCTCCGGAAAGATCGACGTGCACATGGTCACGCACGAGGAGGCCAACCGCGGGCTGCGTCGCTATTCATTGATGCCGCGTCAGCCGATCCGGGCCTGGCTCGCGGCGGCGCTGGTGCCCGCGGCGGTATCGGTGATCTGTTCCTTCCTGGACGGCTATCTCGAACTCGGCGGTCTCAGCGCGGTGTTCTTCATCGGTGTCGTCGCGGTGGCATTATTGGGCGGCGTTGTGCCAGCGGCACTTTCGGCGCTGCTGTCGGGCATGCTGTTGAACTGGTTCTTCGTTGATCCGCGCTACAGCCTGACCATTGCCGAACCGGACAGCTTCGTCACGGTGGTGGTGTTGCTGATCGTGGCGGTGGCGGTCGCGGCGCTGGTCGATGTGGCCGCCAAACAGACCCGTCAGGCGCGCAGGGCTTCCCAGCAGGCCGAATTGCTGACCCTGTTCGCCGGTGCCGTGCTGCACGGTGCGGATCTGCCCAACCTGCTCGAACAGGTCCGCGAGACCTACGGGCTGCGCGCGGTCAGCATGCAGTGCGGTGACGAGGTGATAGCGGCGGTCGGCACGAGTCCGCCGCAGCGGGCGTCCGAGGCCGAAACCGCTATCCAGGCGGGCGATGCGACGAGCTGGTTGCTGTTGGCGGGACGTCCACTCGCCGCGACCGACCGTCCGGTGCTCAGCGCCGTCGCCAATCAGGCGGCCGGGCTGGTCCGCCAGTCCCGGTTGGCCGAGGAGGCCAGCGCCGCGGCGGCTCTGCTCGAGGCCGATCGGTTGCGTCGGGCGCTGCTGTCCGCCGTGAGCCACGATCTGCGTACACCGCTGGCCGGTGCCAAGGCAGCGGTTTCCAGTCTGCGCAGTGACGACATCGAGTTCTCGCCCGAGGACACCGTCGAATTGCTGGAAACCATCGAGGAATCGGTGGATCAGCTGACCGCGCTGGTCGGCAATCTGCTCGACTCCTCGCGCCTGGCGGTCGGTGTGGTGCAGCCGCAGTTCCGTCGGGTGTACATGGACGAGGTCGTGCACCAGGCGCTGGTCAGCGTCGGGATGGGCGCGCGCGGGCTGCGGCGCGCGGCGATGGATCGGGTGAAGGTCGAGGTCGGCGAGGTTTCGGTGCGGGCGGACAGCGGCCTACTCGAGCGGGTGCTTGCCAATCTGATCGATAACGCGCTGCGGCATTCGACGCGCGATACGCCGGTACGGGTCACCGCCGAACACGACGGCGACCGGGTGTCGATAGCCGTGATCGATGTCGGTCCCGGTGTCCCGCCGGGCACCGAGGAGCAATTATTCGAGCCGTTCCAGCGGCTCGGCGATCGTGACAACACCACGGGGGTCGGGCTCGGCCTTTCGGTGGTGCGCGGATTCGTCGAGGCGATGGGCGGCACCGTGCATGCCGAACCGACACCGGGCGGAGGATTGACGATGATCGTGGACCTGCCTGCCGATGAAACCGGGGTGAGCAGTCGATGACGAGCACAACGACACCGCGGACCGCACAGGAAGTCGTGATGACCGACAACAAGCAGCAAGCACCGTCGACCAAGGTGCTTGTGGTCGATGATGAACCGCAGATCGTCCGGGCACTGCGCATCAATTTGTCGGTGCGCGGCTATGAGGTGATCACCGCGGGCACCGGCGCGGCGGCATTGCGCGCGGCGGCCGATAAGCATCCCGATGTGGTCATCCTGGATTTGGGTCTGCCCGATATGGATGGCATCGAGGTACTGGCCGGGCTGCGCGGCTGGACGGCGACACCGGTGATCGTGCTCTCGGCGCGCACCGATTCGACCGACAAAGTGGAAGCGCTGGACGCGGGCGCGGACGACTATGTCACCAAGCCGTTCGGCATGGATGAGCTGCTCGCCAGGCTGCGGGCCGCGGTCCGCCGTGGCGCGACCGATACCGACGCCCCCGATCCGGTGGTCGTGACCTCCTCGTTCACCGTCGACCTAAGCGCGAAGAAGGTCACCAAGAACGGTGAACCGGTGCATCTGACCCCGACCGAATGGGGCATGCTCGAGATGCTGGTGCGTAACCGCGGCAAACTTGTCGGGCGGCGCGAGCTGCTGCGCGAGGTGTGGGGGCCGTCGTATGCCACCGAAACGCATTATCTGCGGGTGTATCTCGCGCAGTTGCGACGCAAGCTCGAGATCGACCCGTCGAATCCGAAGCATCTGCTGACCGAGGCCGGAATGGGGTACCGCTTCCAGGAGTGATGTCTGCGAGATCACCGTTCGAGGTGGCCATTCGCGGAAGGGCTCACGCTCGCGCGGCGTTGGCGGGGGTGAGTGTTCCGTTTCGAGAATGGCAGGATCAGACCATGGCTGACCAGACCACCGCATCCGCGACCCCGACCACCGCTGCGACCGAGCCGACCACCCTGTGGGTCGAGCGCACCGGGACCAGGGCGTACACCGGCCGCAGCTCGCGCGGCGCCGAGGTATTGATCGCGTCGCAGGGCGTACCAGGGGCCTTCACCCCCGGTGAACTGCTGAAGATCGCCTTGGCGGGCTGCTCCGGACTGAGCGCGGACTTCCCGCTCTCGCGCAAGCTCGGCGACACCTTCGAGGCGACCATTCGCGTCTCCGGCGACGCCGACCGCGAGAACGAGGTGTACCCGCAGCTCGACGAGGTGTTCGAGCTGGACCTCAGCGAACTGGACGAGCAGGCCCGCGAGCGACTGCTGGTCACCGTGCAGCGCGCCATCGACAAGGTCTGCACCGTCGGCCGGACGCTGAAGGCCGGTGCCAAGGTCACGCTCACCTTCGATATCGACGCCATCGACGCGTGATGCCGGAAACGGTTCGGCTCAGCGCGTGGGTGCACGGCTACGTGCAGGGCGTCGGCTTCCGCTGGTGGACGCGCTCGCGGGCGCTGGCGCTCGGCCTGCTCGGACACGCCACCAACGCGCGCGACGGTCGGGTGCATGTGGTGGCCGAAGGTCCGCGGCCCGCATGCGAAATGTTGCTGGATCTTCTGCGTTCTGGAGATACTCCTGGTCGGGTCGACCTTGTTGTGGAAAGCTGGGAGCCCGCGCGGGGAGATTTGTCCGGATTCGAGGAGCGGTAGTGGTTTCGACGACCGAGCGATGTGATCGTTGAGTACCGGCGGGCCGGGGGCGGGAGACGACGCGGGGCGGACTCCGCCGGAGCCGGGGGCGTCGACGCCTGATGGGCCTGAGTCCGGCGGGTATGCGGGGTTTGAAGACGCACCGGCGCAACCGCTTTCGCCGGGTGGTGGGTCTGGTTCAGTGAGCGGTGGAGCTGGTTCTGCGGATCCCGGGTCTGGTTCGCCAGGTGGTGGATCTGGTTCTGCGGGTGGCGGGTCCGGGTCGCTCGGCAGTGAGTCGGGCTCGCCGGGTTCCGGGTCTGGTTCGGCGAGTGCTGGGTCTGGCACACCGGGTGGTGGAGCTGGTTCTGCGGATGCCGGATCCGGCGCGGGCGGCGGCCCTGTTATGCCGGGTGGGTCTGGCGCGCCGGACGACGGACCGGTTGCGCCTGGCAGCGAGCCGCGGCGGTTCGGGAGCCCGCCGCAAAGGGGCAGTGTCCAGCGACAAGAGCCCGGTGTCACCCAGCCGCGTCCGCCGACGGTGGCGGAGGCGCGGGCGCGTGACAAGGCGCGTAAGCGCGCGGAGGAGGCGCAGCGGGCCGCGACGGCCGCCACCGAGCAAAAGAAGCGCACCCGCAAGCGCGTGCTCATCGGTGGTGTCGCGATTGTCGGTGTCGCTGGTCTGGTCGGCGGCGGTTATCTCGCGTATCGGGCGATCACCAAACCCGATCAGGTGACCGCCTATTGCACCGTGATCGATCAGAACGGTCAGGAGGTCGTCGCACCCGATGACGACTGCCAGGTCGCCTCGACCGCGGTCGGATCCGGCACGACCGGCGCTTACACCGGCAGCAATGGGATCTTCATCTACAACGGGCACCAGTACCGCTACTACTACGGCGGCAACAACACCGTCGGCAAACCGCCGACCGGCGGAACCACGGTGCAGCCCAAGGGCGCTCAGATCTCGACCAAGGGCGGCAGCACCATTACCCGCGGCGGTCTCGGCACCAGCAGCAAGAGCGGCGGGGGTTCGTAATGCGACGCGTGCGCGCAACTCCGCGACCCGGCTGGCAACAGATCATCGAGGGCCAGGGCCTGGTCTACGGTTCGCCCGGGCGTGATGCGAGCGGTCTGCCCCGGCCGTACTGGGATGAATCGGTGCATTACGAGTTCGAGATGTCGGAGATCCTCGCGCTGGAGGCCGATGTCGAACTACTGCATTCGATGTGTCTGAATGCCGTCGAGCATGTCGTGCTCACCGAGCGGTACAAGGATTTCGGTCTGCCCGAATGGAGTTGGGGGCCGATCGCGGAATCCTGGAAGCGCAATGACCCATACGTCTACGGGCGTTTCGATCTGCGCTACGACGCGCGCCGTCCGGCGAAACTGCTGGAGTACAACGCCGATACCCCGACCTCACTGTTAGAGGCGGCGATTGTGCAGTGGCACTGGCTCACCGCGCTCTATCCCGACGGCGATCAGTGGAATTCCCTGCACGAGAAGCTGGTCGAGCGCTGGACCGAATTGCGCGACATCCTGCCCTCGGCGCAATTGCATTTCACCTGGTCGGGTGCGGATGCCACCGGTGAGGACAATGTCACCACCGCGTATATGCAGGAGACCGCGGCCGAGGCCGGATTCGACACCATCGCGCTACCGATAGAGGAGGTCGGATTCGATAGCGAGCTGGAGCGTTTCGTCGATCTGGCCGAGGGCTCGATCGACGCGATTTTCAAGCTCTATCCCTGGGAGTGGGTGCTCGACGACGATTTCGGTAAGCGCGTGGTCGCGAGCCTGCCGCAGACCATGTGGGTCGAGCCGCTGTGGAAGACCCTGCTGAGCAACAAGGCGATCCTCGCGATCCTGTGGGAGATGTATCCGGGGCACCCGAATCTATTGCCCGCCTATCTCGATCAGCCCAATGAACTCACCGAATACATTCGCAAGCCGAAGCTCGGGCGCGAGGGTGCGAATATGACCATTGTCGGTGCGGGTCTGGAGACGGCCACCGGCGGGGTCTACGGCGAAGAGGGTTTCGTCTACCAATTGCTGGACCCGCTACCGGAATTCGACGATATGCGTCCGGTTCTCGGTGCCTGGATCGTCGGCGACAACGCGGCCGGACTCGGGATTCGCGAAACCGCTGGATTGATCACCGACGACGGCTCGGCCTTTGTCCCGCACCGCATTACGCAGTAACTACGCGACCCCACCTCGGAAGGATCACGATGACCGCAGTTGCCCTCGAATCGGGTTACTGGAACTCGCTCGGCACCGGTGTTGGAGCGATCGTCTGCTACGCCATCGTCGGCTTGGCCCTCATGCTCATCGGCTTCTACGCCATCGATCTGACCACACCGGGCAAGCTGCGCGCGCTGGTCGCCGCGGGTAAACCCAATGCCATCATCGTCACCGCCGCGGGCATGGTCAGCATGGCCTTGATCGTGGTGCTGGCGACCTACGCCTCGGCGGGCAAACTGTCCGAGGGACTCATCGCCGCCAGCGTCTACGGGTTGGTCGGCATTATCGCGCAGGTGATCTCGGTGCGGGTCATCGAGCGCGCACTCGGCATCGATATCGGTGCGGCGCTGCAATCCGATGTGTACACAACCGAGGTGCTCGTGGTGGCCGCCGCGCATTTCGCGCTCGGCCTGGTGGTCGCATTCGCCATTCTGTAGTTCCTCTGGCGCAATAATGCCGCATGTTGGTCTTCGCGCCGGGCGAGCGACGCGTTCACTGCAGGCGCGCGAGGTGGCGAGTTCAAGCGGTCCTGACGATGAAAGATCAGCGGTGAGCTTGAATCTTTCTGGTGGGATGCGGGGGGCGAGGCAGCGAATCCAACAGGCCGTAGGCATTTTTAGGTCCGGAGGTCAGTTGTCGTAGGAGGCGACTCCAACAGGCCCAACGCCTAGGCAGAGCTCGAGTCCTGTTGTGCGAGGACTGATTCGGAGCATGGACCCGCTGCCGACCACGCGAACATAGACGGTATTCAACCCCTTGCGAACCGGCGCGCCCACGGGCTCGCCGTGTTCGAACGACACGGTAATCCGTCCGTCTTCGTTGGCCAGATAGTTGAGCTGCACAGTCCATTCGTGTTCGAGCATCGGTCCGTCGAGCGGAACATCGCTCGGCCGCGGACCGCGAATCCGATACCCACAGCCATCCTCCGGCCCAGGCACAATACTGCGATTCCACCAAACCGCCGCCTCGACGATCTCCCCACGATCGGTGATCATCCGCAGCCGCGGAGTCGAATCAGCAAACGTAGTCGGCCCCGCAACCGGCGCAAGCACCCGACTGACCAGATTCTGCGGATAAGCCGTCGGATTCAACACATCCCACGGCACCTCCTGCTCCAACAACGGCACCCCATCGCCCCTCCCCAGCGCCCCCTTCACATTCATCACATATGCCCTCGTCGGATTAACCCGCCAAGACTCCACAAAAGCCGCAGTAGACCAAAGACTGCTCACCAAAAACGCCACCCCCAAAACAGTCGCAACCTGCGAACCGAGCGCGAATCCCGATGTGCGCCAACCAACCCCGCACCCCGCTGCGACATCGTGGTTACGTGACGTGCTCGCTCCGTCACGCGAATCGGGGGGCGGTGCGGGAGTCTCGCTGTGTGGCACAGCCGCGCCGGGAGTCTGTGGCGGTGTGTGGTCCTGCGGGATGGTCGCGTCGTGTTGCGGGTCGGGAAGCATCGCGGCGGCGTGGCCATGTGGACCTGCAAACAGCGCACGAACGCGGCCAGGGAAGTGGCGACGCGAATCTGCGTGCGGCACAGGAGCACAGCCGTCTCGGAGCGGACGCGCGAGATCATCGAAACCGGGAAGCAATTCAGCGGTGCGGCCGCGCTCGTCTGGAAGCAACGCCGGAGCCTGATCGCGCGGTCGAGCACGCACGATCAGCGCACCCGCTGCGGTCAGCACCACCGCGATATCGGCGAAATAGCGTAGGGACTGCATCAGTTCGGCGGCGGTGTTCGGGCCGCTGCGGGCCAATGCGACCGGCAGTTGGGCGACGAGCGCGTATACCGCCGCTGTCACCCACACCGGGCCCACCCGAAGCCGGGCACGTAGCGTCAGCAGCACGAGCGCGCACAATGCGGCCCACGCCAGCACGACCGCCCAACTCGGTGGATCCGTCCACGGCGTCGACGGCAACCAGCGCTCCCAACGCCACGGTCCGCCGAACAGTGTCGGCACAATTCCCAATGACGTTGCGCCGGGCAATAAGTCACGCAATTCCGCCGGACTGGTATGCACCGCCGAAACATCCACCACCGTCAGATATCCGGCCAGCCAACAGGCGATCACCACCCCGGACCAACCCCACAGCGGCGCCCCACGCCGCGCCACCACCCGCAGCGCGGATCCGAGACCGTCGACATGCCGAGCCAGCACCGCAACAGCGAATGCCGCGAACGGAACAATCACCGACTTCTCGAAAAAGAGCAGCGCCACCCCCAACACCACGCCCCCCGAGACCGCATACCGCCGCCGGCCCGTCTCGACGAGCCGCACCGCATCGCCGATCACCCAAGCGAGCGCGAATTGCAGCGGCAGCGCATTGAGAGCGGCGGCCCACCACGCATACGCCGGAAGCGTCAGCGGACAGAACAGATAAAACCCCAGCGGCACCAGAATCGCCCACCGCACTCCTACAAGCACGACCAGCATCCGCACCACAGCCACCGACGCCGCGAACTGCAACACCACCAGCGACACCACCGGCCCAGCCCACGTCAACGGCGCAATCGCCGTCACCACCCAAGCCGTAGCAAACGCCAACGGCATGAAGTGTCCATCATGGTTGTACAACAGCAAATCCGCCGACCACAGCGAATAACTCCCCGACCGCCCCACCAAAATCAGATCGTCCCAATAGAAAAACCCACTCCCCGCCACCCACCCCCGAATCCCCAACTGCACCACCACAAAACCCAACGCCACCCCGAGAACACCCCGCCCCGCCCCGCCCACCCGCGCAGGCGCGACGTCGACCAACTTCGGCACGGCGACGGTATCCATGTCACCCCACCGTAGTGTCATGCCCTGTACCCGCGACAACTCCGCGCCGCATACCCTCTCACCCCCTCTCGCGCCGCGCATCAATCCACCGGGAAAGTGCGGGTGACCCACTCAGTCCGGTTCAGCCGTGACCCATCGTGATGCCGAATGCCTGTCTCGCGCGGCTGGAATTCAGCTGAGTTCGGCGAAGAACTGTCGGATGTCGCCGACGAGTAGTTCGGGTGCCTCGTGTGCGGCGAAGTGACCTGCGGCATCGTTGGGGCCGCCGATGGCCGAGCCCGCGTCGTAGGAGTTCCAGCTGACGATGTTGCTGTGGTCGCGCTCGGCGAACCGGCGGATCGACTGGAAATCGCCCTTGAACATGGCCAGTGCGGTGGGGGTCGTGGTCGAGCCGGTCGGGCGGTCGGTGTTGTGTGCTTCCTCGTAGTAGTAGCGGAGCGAGGAGGCCGCGGTGCCGGTCAGCCAGTAGAGGGCGATGTTGCCGATGACGAAATCGGCGTCCAGACTCTCACCGAAGAGCTGTGCGTTCCATCCCAGCAAGCCGATCGGCGAGTCGGAGAGCGCGTAGGCCAGCGTCTGTGGCTGCTGGCTGCACAGGATGTTGAAGGCCATCTTGTTGTCTTGGAACCACTTCAGGTGTTCGAGCGCCGCCAGATCTTGGGGCGAGAGGTCGACGAACTCGGCTGGATCGCCGGAGGGGAACGAAAACAATTGTGTCACATGGACACCCACTACCCGGTCCGGTGCCAGGCGACCGATCTCCGGGGAGACCATCGAGCCGCCGTCATTGCCGATCGCACCGAAGCGGTGGTAGCCGAGCCGGTCCATCAGCTCGATCCAGGCCTTGGCGACGCGGCGCATGGTCCAGCCGGTGCTGTGGGTCGGGCCGGAAAAGCCCATGCCGGGTAGCGCCGGAATCACCAGGTGGAAGGCGGGGTCCTCAGCAGAGTCCGGTGTGGTCAGCGACTCGATGACGTCGAGGAACTCGAGCACCGAGCCGGGCCAGCCGTGGGTGAGGATCACCGGCAGCGCGTCCGCGCGAGCTGACCGGATGTGCAGAAAGTAGATGTTCTCGCCGTCGATCTCGGTGGTGAACTGCGGGTAGGTGTTCAGCTTCGCCTCGAGCGCGCGCCAATCGAAGCTCTCCAGCCAGTACTGCGCCAGGCCGCGCACCCGATCCTCGGGCACACCGTAGGAGTCGCCGACGCCGGGCAGTTCGCCCGGCCACAGGGAGCGGCGCAGACGGTCGGCCAGATCGTCGAGCTTGGTCTGGGGAATGTCGACTTGGAAGGGCTTGATGGTGCTCATGGCGAATCTCCTTTGGAAACGGAATACTTCGTTCTGTTTGAACAGTAGCAGAACGGATCATTCCGTTTCAAGCCTGAGAGCGCTCTGCGACACCAAGCCCGCGCATCCCGACCCGTCCACTGTCGTGCCATCCGCCGCAGATGTCAGTAGCCGCCTATGGCGCGGTCAGTCGTTGGTTTCCGTCCGATCGCCGCCGGCCGGGCTGGTCCGCCCGCGCTATTCGCAGATCTGGTGGGAGAACCCGAATTCAACGGTGACGGCCGCCTGTGCCGGGACGGATGGGTATCGGTTGTGCGGTATGCCGGGGGTGAAGGCGAAGACCGAGACGTGCTCGTTCTGGCGATCCAGCCACCAGCCCGCGGTGCGGCAGGCGCGCCACCGGGTACCGATCAGGTCGTAGAACCCTTCCTCGCGTGCGGAACCGAATGTCCAGCCGCCGGAATCACCCAGATGGGCGAGCAAGTGGCCGGCCACCTGATCATCGGGCGTGCCGTCGGTGGCGGCGATGGCGAAGGTGCGATAGCAGGAGGGGCCCGAGTCGGAGTCCTCGCAGCTGGTCGTGTCGTCGACGACCGTCAGGCCGGCGGGCAGGCGTAGCAGCAGTGCGGCGTCGGGGGTCGCGACGGCCTTGCCTCCGTAGGCTGGGGCGCTCGCGAAGACGCCGAGGTCGCCCAGCACGAAGAACAGCAGCACGAACAGGGCCAGTACGCCGTACAGCCCGCCGAGCACCCGGGCGATCCACTGCCGCACCCCGCCACCGTCGGTATCGGCCCAGTCCCAGATCAGTCCCGCAAGCAGCACCACGACACCGGCGGTGATCATCAGCACCTCGAGACTGTGCTGATAGTGGTGCACTCGCCAGCCCCCGAACGCCACACCCAGCTCGGCCACGGTCAGCACCGCCAACACCGCACCCACGCGCCACCGGGTGCGGGGCGCTCGCGCCGCGAGCAGCCAGCAGGCCAACGGCACCAACAAGATCAGCCGAAACACGTCGCAAGTCTAAAGTGGCTGCGCCGGTGACCATCCGGTTCGATAATGTGTCCGCCGAAGGTCAGTCGGTCGATGATCGCAGCGACGATGTCGTCGCCGAACACCTCTCCCCACCGACCGAAGGGCTTGTTGCTTGTCACGATCAAACTCGCGCGTTCGTAGCGGGAGGAGACAAGTTGGAAGACAGGTTCGCGCCTTCAGATTTGAATGCGATATAGCCAACCTCGTCGACCACGAGCAGTCCGGCCGAGTTTGATCAGCTCTGCCTGCAGTTTTCCGGGCCGGGCCCGGTCAAGCGCCGAGGGCTCGGGCCAGGTGCGGCCAGGAATCGTGTAGGTCGGTTTCGAACTGGCCCCAGGTGTGCGAGCCTTCGGGGCGGTTGACGTGGATGGCGGGGAGTCCGAGTTCAGCGAGCCGGTCCGCGAACGCATCGGTGCAGGAGCTGGCGATGGCCTCGACGGGCGGAAAGCCGAGTCCGCCTTCATCGATCGCGCCGGGGGTGCCGGTGGCGGCCGAGAGGTAGATCGTCTTCCCCGCCAGTGCGCCCGCATTGGCGAACGCGTCGTGCATCCGCCAGATCCCTTGGCCCAGCTCACCCCACATATTCACCGGATTGGCCCCGCCGCGGACGACCTGAGCGCTGACCATCGCGACCCCGAGCGCATCCGACGTCCACGGACATCCGCTGTAGGCCGCCACGGCGCTGTACACATCGCGCGCCTGGATCGCCAGGTCCACCGCTGACCCCGCACTCATCGACACCCCCGCGATCGCATTGCGTCCGGTGCTGCCGAGCCGGGTATCCAGAACCGCCGGGAGTTCCCGCGACAGATAGGTCTGCCACCGGTTGCGACCGACCACCGGATCGTCGCTGAGCCAATCGGTGTACATGCTGTACGCGCCGCCGATCGGCATCACCACGTTGACGTGTTTATCGGCGAAGAACTGCCGGACGTCCGTATCGTCCCACCACGAGATGCCGTCGGCGCCGCCACCGATTCCGGTGAGCAGATACAGCGTCGGCGCGGGACCACCCGCGGCTCGAATCACCCTGTTGCTCACCACCCGATCCATCGCGGGGGAGTAGACGTCCACTTGCGAGACCGAGCCCTCCAGCGGTGTCTCACCGACCACTTGCGGCGCCGCCATCGCAGGGCGAATGGATAGCACAGAAATCGCGAAACCGGCCACCAGCACACTTACGAGCGAGGCCAAATGCCTTGAAGCCCTCACGATTCCGTAATACCACGGAAGATCAATGAGCAAACCCGATGCGTACCAACATCTTCGGCGTCGGCTGCCGGACGTACACCGAAAACGTGCTCGATGCCGCCGCAAAATACGAGGCCACCGCCATAAAGAACGCGATAGGCTGATCTTGGGTGTGCCGGGAAGTCGGGTCGGCGATGCTGTGCCGTTCGACCGCGCGAAAGGACATTCCGTGGCTATCCGATGCGGGCCGTACCACCCGCTCGACAAGAGTCGAGCAGGCGTAATGAGCTGGGCGACCAGTGGTCGGTGTCGCCGGTGACCACCATGGTCCCGTTCGCCTCCGTAGTGTTGATCACGGCGCTGGTCGGGATCGCCGCCGTGCTGTCGAACCGGCTCGCGGAATGGCTGCCCGTCCCGGCACCCGCATTGTTCCTGGTCGGGGCCGCGGTGGCATCGGATATCCGGCCCGAGTGGGGGAAGATACCGATCAGCGCGGTGGAGCATGTCGCGACGGTGGCGCTGGCGATCATCCTGTTCGACGGCGGCATGCAGATCGGCTGGCGACGGTTCCGGTCCGCGGCGGGCGCGATCGTCTGGATCGGCGTGGTGGGCACCCTCGTTACGGCAGCGGCTCTCGCCCTCGCCGCCCATCTGATCTTCGGACTGGATTGGCGGATTTCACTTCTGCTCGGCACCGCGCTCGCACCCACCGATCCCGCCGTGGTGTTCTCGGTGCTCGGCCGCCGGGAGATCTCCGGTCGCAGCGGGGTATTGCTGCAGGGGGAGTCGGGTGCGAACGATCCCGTCGGCATCGCACTGCTGATCGTGCTGCTCGGCGCCACCACCTTCAGCGGCGGTGCCGTCGCGCGGGCCGCCACCGAATTCGGATTGCAAATGCTGCTCGGCGCGGCGGTCGGGGTCGCGGGTGGGCTGGGGCTGCTGTGGTTCATGCGGCGCGTCCCGCTGCCTGCCGCGGGCTTGTATTCCTTGCGAGTCCTGATGTCCGCCTTGGCAATCTACGGTGCGGCCACCCTCGCGCACGGCTCCGGATTCCTTGCGGTGCTGGTCGCGGGGATCGTCATCGGGGATCAGAACGCGCCCTATAAAGCAGACATCGCCCGCTTCCACTCCGCATTGGCGAATTTGGCCGAGATCGTCGTCTTCGTCCTGCTCGGGCTCACCATTCAACTCGCCGGACCCGATGGAATAGGCCAAGGCAACGCCTGGCTGATCGGTCTAGTGCTCGCACTGCTGCTCACCATGCTGATTCGGCCGGTGCTGGTCGGCATACTGCTCTGGAAGGTGCGGCTCACCCGCGGCGAACGCGGATTCGTGCTGTGGACCGGACTCAAGGGCGCCGTACCGATTCTGTTGGGCACCTTCATCGTGCACGCGGGTGTCCCCGACAGCCACCGCGCCTACGAAATCATCTTCATCGTCGTCGCATTCTCGGTCATCGTCCAAGGCGGCCTTGTCCCCACCCTGGCCCGCCTGCTCGGCGTCCCCCTGCGCGTAGTCGACCCCGAACCATGGGGCGTAGGCGTCCGCTTCCGCCACGAACCTCAAGAACTCCACCGCTACCGCATAGCCCCCAGTTCCGCCGCCGACGGCAGCACCCTAGCCGACCTACACGCCCGCGAAATCTGGATCAGCCTCATAATCCGCAACGGCCGCCTGGTCCCCACCACCCCCGACACCACCCTCCAAGCCAACGACGAAGTCCTCGTGACCCTTCCCACCCCGCTACCCCCCGCCCACATAACCGCCACCTTCACCACCCCCATCCACCCCTAGCCCTCAGAATGCCTTGGCGCAGCGACCTTCCCGGCATTCGCCTCCACCAGTGCACGGTGATCGGCGGTCCAGTTTCGTGCCCCACAACCCACGTGCACCCGCCCCCAGGCGCACGACCATGCCCCCTTTGACCGTCCGCTCCGCGTTCACGGGCGCCAACACTTACCCTTCGGCGGTGTCGAGAATGCTTGGTGGAGACGGTTTCTCGGCGTTTGCCGCCTTCGGCGCGTGGTGAGCGCGTGTGAGGAGTCGAGCTGGGGTAGCGATCCAGCGCTGACACGAGGAGGGCTGGATCGCTGACTGTGACGGTGTATCAGTTGGTGTGGCGGCCGAATCGGCCCGATTCGAAACCGGTCAGCATGCGGAAGGCGAGTACGGCGCCCCACGGGCCGATGACCCAGATCGGCCACGGGTAGGTGAATTCGCCGACGCTGATCGAGATCGCGGCCCAGATGGTGAGCACCAGCACGCTCACGCCGAGCCATGAGGTACCTTCGATCTGCTGCCAGATGGGGAAGCGGCTGATCGAATTCTTCTGTGCGGCAGTCTCTTTCGGCAACTTCGGCAGGTCGGAGAGCACCAGCTGCAGATCGTCGCGAACGCCGGTCTCGTAGACGCGGGCGACGCGCTGATCATATTCGGCAAGATCGATTCGACCGTCGGCCATGTGCCGTCCGAGCAGTCGCACAACCTTCTCACGCTCCGCATCGGAGGCCCGAGTACCAGGCGAGATTTCCATGTCCAGGTCCTAACGACTAGATCCATATTCCACATTGGAAGGTAACATCAGAATGCACCCTCCAATGTGGAATGTCAAGCCTTGTTTCGGCGACGACTCGCACTTCATATCCTGCGGGTTCCGGGCGAGGTCTGGCTTGTCCCGGTGTTGGAGCTGTGGATGATGGCCATGCGCCTGTGACCTGCGGTGACGTCCGTCAGGTGCCTCATCTTGACCACCCTTTAGGTCGCCCTGCCACCTCGGTTAGAAGGCTACGTGCGGCCGATTACCTGCGATGACGCCGACCAGATTGCTCGCTTCGCCGCTGCCCCTGCTGTTCTCGCCGGTTCGGCTGAGGCGGTTCGCTGGGGTGTACACCGGACACCACGTGCCGGTGCGCGCCGGAACTTTCCTCGCTTCACCAGCCAGTGGGCTGGCGGTAGTCCAGTTCCCCGTAGCGGGTTGCCGGTGGTTCGTCCCAGCGCTCACTCGAAGGCTCGGACCGAGGGGAATCCACGCGGCCTGCACGGCGGGCGTGTGTCGGTGTGCCCGGTTCGTAGGGTGGCTGAGCGTGGTGTCCGGACAGTGGTGCGCCACGGCGGGCAGCTGATGGATCACCCCTGTGATCAGGCGATGGTTCGTAGCGAGGTGCGGCCGATCGCCTGGTGAGGCGTGCTGGTGGATCGTCCCACTGGTCGCTCCGCCGTGCGTTCCAATGCTCGCTCGGCGGGTCGTCCGGATGGCCGTTGAATGGTGCGTTGTCCCAGTGATCGTTCGGTGGTGCATCCCATCCATCGCCCGGCGGTACGTCCCAACGCTCGTTTGTTCTGTCCGCAGGAACTTCCGGCTGCGCCTCCCACCGATCCTTCGCTCTTCGGCGGGTGTTCGACGGTTGGTCGCGGCGTCTGGTTGGTGGTTCGTCGTGGTGTTTTGCTGAGTTCCGAGGATCTTGACGGGACGAGGCTCGGCGTCGGGCGGGGGCGGCAGGGTCTGGTGGTTCGCGGCGGCTCGAGCGGCCGGGGCGAGGGGGGTCCACGTCGGGCAGGTTGCGGCGCCTGCTCGATAGCTGGTGTGCCCCAGTGGATTCGCGTGGGTCGCGTTGGTGGGCTTCGGGATCGACCACCGGCAACTCGCGGGTAATGCGGTGAGAGGTGTCGCCGCGTTCGCGGAAGGCGGCGGGGATGCCCTGGTTGTGCAGCCAGGCACCGGGGTCATAGCGGTCTCGGCGGTCCAGGTCGGGGACCGTGTGTTCCAAGAGGTCGAGCAGGTCGCCGCGGCCACCGCCGAGAGCGGCACGGATGGCCGGGAAGGTGACGGCGCGGAAAGCCCAGTCCCATTCGTAGGCTGGATCGGTGCCGCCGGTGTCGTGACCATGGATGACGAGATCGCCGGAGCGAGTGATGCGGGCCCGCACCGATATGCCGTCGGATTCGATGAGGAAACCGCGGATGTCGGTGCGGGCGCGGGCGGCGGCGTGATCGGCGGCCTTTATCTCGAACCAGGCGGTCGTGAGGCCGGTAAGCGCGAGTACGGCGGCGAAGGCGACCTGTCCCCACACATCGGACAAATCGCTTTTGCGGCTGACCTCGCACGCATACAGAAACAGCAGGCTCCCGGCGACCAGCGTCGCGATGCGCGTCAACCGCAGTGTCGTGGCATGACGGATCAGACCGAGCAAGGTGCTGGTCTTGTCCGACGACATGCTCTGCACTCCCGAACTGACGGTCCGCTGGCGAATCAGACTGGATCGTATGCGCCCCGGCAGTCCGGCGATACCGCAAGCACAAACCGGTCAGTCCGGCGGAGTCGGCGTGCCCGCCGAGTCGTGGAAAACGCCACCCGAGTGCGATATTGCTATGCACCCGGTGGCATTCGAAGTCCGCACCGCCCCGCACCGGCCGCGCTGCTACAACCGAGGTCACCGCCGGCTGAACACCCGAGGTGCGAACACCGACAGGAGATGCGAAACTGACACGCGCCCAGCAAATGTGGAGCACACCGGAATGTCCGACCTCGGGCACGGAGTCGATAACCTACGGAGGTGTCCGCCCGCTTACGGGGCAACCGATGCCGGACGGATACCATGACTGGTCGCTAGCGCCTGCTTGCAGGTCGCTCGAAAGGTCGGCCCCGACGGGACGACGGAATGTCCGACCACCGCGCAGGGAAGGGTCGTCGAATTTGCACCTGAAGAGTCTGACGTTGAAGGGTTTCAAGTCCTTCGCGTCCGCGACGACCTTGCGTTTCGAGCCGGGCATCACCTGTGTGGTCGGCCCGAACGGTTCGGGTAAATCCAATGTCGTCGACGCGCTCACCTGGGTGATGGGCGAGCAGGGTGCGAAGGCGCTGCGTGGCGGCAAGATGCAGGACGTCATCTTCGCCGGTACCTCCGGACGCGCACCGCTCGGTCGCGCCGAGGTCACGCTGACCATCGACAACTCCGACGGCGCATTGCCGATCGACTACGCCGAGGTTTCCATCACCCGGCGCATGTTCCGTGACGGCGCGGGCGAATACGAGATCAATGGCAGCTCCTGCCGCCTGATGGATGTGCAGGAACTGCTCAGCGACTCCGGCATCGGCCGGGAAATGCACGTCATCGTCGGACAGGGCCAGCTCTCGGCCATCCTGGAATCGCGTCCCGAGGACCGCCGCGCCTTCGTCGAAGAGGCCGCCGGTGTGCTCAAGCACCGCAAGCGCAAGGAGAAGGCGGTCCGCAAACTGGAGGCGATGCAGGCCAACCTCGCCCGCCTCACCGACCTCACCACCGAGCTGCGCCGCCAGCTCAAACCGCTCGGCAGACAGGCCGAGGTGGCCCGCCGCGCCCAGACCGTGCAGGCCGACCTGCGCGACGCGCGCCTGCGTCTGGCCGCCGACGACCTGGTCACCCGCCGCAATGAGCTGGAGAGTCAGCAGAGCAAAGAGGCGTACGCGCGCGAACAGCAGATCACGGTGCAGACCGAACTCGATGCCGCGAATGCCGCACTGGCACAGCAGGAATTCCAGCTATCCCGGCTGACCCCGAGCGCCGAGGCCGCCGCGCAGATCTGGTTCCAGTTGTCCGCGCTGGCCGAGCGGGTCAATGCCACCATCCGAATCGCGGGCGACCGGGCCCGCAACCTGCACACCGAAATGCCCGTCGGCAGCGGTCGCGATCCGGAGCAGCTCGAGGCCGAGGCCGAACGCGTGGAGGCCGAGGAGGCCGAACTGCGCGAGGCGGTCGAGATCGCGACCGAAACCCTGGAGGCCGCGCGCGAGGCACTCGCCGAACGTGAGCAAGCCGCGAAGGCCGCCGAGCAGGCGCATCTGGCCGCGGTACGCGCTATCGCCGATCGTCGTGAGGGTCTGGCCAGGCTGTCCGGCCAAGTCGACACCCTGCGCACCCGATCGCAGTCGGTGGATGCGGAGATCACCCGGCTCACCGTCGCGATCGGCGAGGCCCGCCAGCGCGGCGAGGCCGCCCAGGCCGAATTCGAAACGGTCCAGGGCGAACTCGGTGAACTCGAGGCCGGTGAGGCCGGTCTGGATGCCCAGCACGAGCATGCGGTGCAGGCCCTCGAACTCGCCGATCAACGCGTCACCGAACTGCGCGAACAGGATCGCGATGCCAGTAAACGGGTCGCCTCGCTGAGCGCCCGCATCGAAGCGTTGGGCATGGGGTTGGCGCGCAGGGACGGCGTGGCCTGGCTGGTCGAGAATCGCGCACAGGGCCTGCTCGGTCCGCTCTCCGGGCTGATCCGGGTGCACGGTGGTTTCGAGGCCGCAGTGGCCGCCACGCTCGGTCCGCTCGCGGACGCCGTCGCCGCCGATACCGGAGATTCCGCCCACGCCGCGGTGCGTGCGTTGAAGGAGGCCGACGGCGGTCGGGCCGCGCTCGTCTTCGATGCCGCGGCCGCGCCGAGTACGTCCGACGGTGCGCTTCCCGGCGGGGCACGCTGGTTGGCCGACGTGGTCGAGGGACCGGACAACGTGCGCGGCGCCATTGCCGCGCTGACCGCCGGTGTCGCCGTGGTCGACGACCTCGCGGCCGCCACCGAACTGGTCCGGGTCCGGCCGGAACTGCGTGTGGTCACCCGCGACGGCGATCTCACCGGAACCGGTTGGGTGCTTGGCGGATCCGATCGCGCACCGAGTCAGCTGGAGATCCAGGCCGATATCGACACCGCCAAGGCCGATCTGGTCGCCGCGCAACGCCGCGCCGAAGAACTGGAGGCGGCCCTTTCCGGTGCACTCGCCGAACAGGCCGACCGCAAGGACGCCGTCGACCAGGCACTGCTCGCACTGCACGAATCCGATCAGGCACTGGTCGTGATCTACGACCGCCTGGGCAGGCTCGGCGAGGTGGCGCGCACCGCCCAAGCCGATATCGACCGGCTCACCGGCCAGCGTGCGGAAACCGAGTCGGGTCGAGATGAGGCGCTGGCGGCGCTGGCCGATCTCGAAGAACGGCTGCGCCGCACCGAACTCGAATCCGAGGTCGACGACGACGGTATGGGCGCGGCGGGCACCGAATCCGCCGGACGCGACCGCGAGGAAGCCGCCGCCGCTCTGGCCGAGGCACGATCCATGGAGGTGGAGGCACGCCTGGCCGTGCGCACCTCCGAGGAACGCGCGGAATCGGTTCGCGGCAAAGCGGATTCGCTGCGCCGGGCCGCGCGCGCCGAACGTGAGACCAGGGCTCGCGCCGAGCGTGCGCAGGCCGCGCGCAGGCAGGCCGCCGAAGTCGCCGCGGCCGTTGCCGAATCCGGTGCCAAGGTCGCGGCCGAACTGGAATCCGTTGTGGCGCAAGCGGGTGCGCGCCGTGACGAACTGGTCCGCCGCCGTACCGAATGCGCCACCCAGGTCGAACAGATCAAGGAGCGGGTCCGCGCGCTGACCACCCAGCTGGCCCAACTCACCGACGCCGTGCACCGCGACGAGGTCGCCAAAGCCCAAGCGGCACTGCGCATCGAGCAGATCGAGGCGACCATCGCCGAACAGTTCGGCATCGCACTGGCCGATCTGATCGCCGAATACGGCCCGGATGTGCCGATGCCGCCATCGGATCTGGAATGGCAGGAGTACGAACAGGCCAAGGAGCGCGGCGAGCAGGTGACCGCTCCCGCGCCGATGCCGTACGACCGCAAGTCCCAGGAGCGCCGCGCCAAGCGTGCCGAGAAGGACCTCGCCACCCTCGGCAAGGTGAATCCCCTTGCGCTGGAAGAGTTCGCGGCTCTAGAGGAGCGCTACAACTTCCTCGCCACCCAGCTCGAGGACGTCAAGAGCGCGCGCAAGGACTTGCTCGATGTGGTCGCGGAAGTCGACGCGCGCATCCTGCAGGTGTTCACCGAGGCCTACGAGGATGTCGAGCGCGAATTCGTCGGCGTCTTCGCGAAACTGTTCCCTGGCGGCGAGGGCAGGTTGGTGCTCACCGACCCGTCGGACATGCTGACCACCGGTATCGAGGTGGAGGCGCGCCCGCCCGGCAAGAAGGTCAAGCGGCTGTCGCTGCTGTCCGGTGGCGAGAAATCATTGACCGCGGTTGCCCTGCTGGTGGCCATCTTCCGCGCCCGCCCCTCGCCGTTCTACGTGATGGACGAGGTCGAGGCAGCGCTGGACGACACCAACCTGCGCCGCCTCATCGGCCTGTTCGAGCAGCTGCGCGAGAAGAGTCAGCTGATCGTCATCACCCACCAGAAGCCCACCATGGAGATCGCCGACGCCCTCTACGGCGTCAGCATGCGCGGTGACGGCATCACCCAGGTGATCAGTCAGCGACTGCGTGGTGAGAACCTGACCCCGGTCGGCGCGGCCAGCTGAAAGGCGAGGCCTTCGCCTCGGGATCCGCACCCGGTGCGGATCCCGACGATTCGGTCAGTGTGTTGTCGCGGCCAGGCGATCGCTGTCCTGTTGTGCCTTGATCTTGGCGGCACCGGTTGTGGCGAGCCAGGATTCGAGAGTGTTGAGGGCGGGGTAGATCTCTCGGAGCGCGGGGATGTCGGCGTGCCAGCCGCCGGAGTCGCGCAGCAACCGCCAGGTGTTGCCGATCTGTTCGCCGAGGGCATCGGCTTCGGCCTCGGTGAGCTCGTGGTAGCGCACCGCATATCCGGTCGCCCGGGTGATCGCCGCCAGAGCCGCGACGGGAGTTATCGCGTCACCGGCCAATTCGAGGGTTCGGCCGTGGAAGCGATCCGGGTCGGCGAAGGCCAGTGCGGCGAAGGCCGCGATATCGTCGATCGCGATCATCTGCAGTGGCTGGTCCGCCGGGAACAGATGCTTGTGCACGCCGTCGATGATGCCGTCCACCGGACTGCCGCGCAGGACGTAGTTCTCCATGAAGCGCACCGGGCGCAAGAGGGTATAGCGCAGACCGCTGGCCGCGGCGGCATTCTCGATGCTGCCCTTACCGGACTGGCCCCAGGCGGCGTCGTCGGTCATCGAAGCGACACCGGTGAAGACGATCTGTTCGACGCCCGCACGTTTTGCCGCGTCGATGACCGCCATGCCGCGGATGGCCTCCAAATCGGCATTCCAACCGTTCGGCCCGAAAGTGGCTGGGGGTACTAGGAATACGCCGCGCGTTCCGGCGACGGCGGCGTCCAGCGTTGCGGAAGTGTCGAAGTCACCGGTCACCAATTCGGCTCCGGCGTCGGCCAATGCGCGGGCCGCAGGGGCCTGCGGATCGCGGACCAGCGCGCGCACCGCGATACCGTCGGCCAGCAGTCGGCGCGCGGTCGCGCCGCCCTGCTTGCCGGTCGCGCCGGTGACCAGGATGGGGTTCTGCTGAAGGGACATGCTCGCCTTCTCTGCTCGATACAATCGGGTCGGATGACCCGTATTCGGACGATATGGGTGTGTTAACCCGCTTGGCCAGGTCCAGGAACGGAAGGCCGTAACGAAATGTCTGCTTCGCTGTCCACCCCGGCGCCGTTCGGAGTCGCCGCACGGGCCGATGCCCGCCGCAATCGGGCGCTGGTGCTGGCCGCCGCGCAACGCGCCTTCGCCGAACGCGGCATCTCGGTCTCGTTGGCCGAGGTCGCCCGCAGGGCCGGGGTCGGCGCGGGCACCGTCTATCGG
The DNA here is from genome assembly GCF_050955845.1 of Nocardia sp. CA-135398. Classification (NCBI taxonomy): domain Bacteria; kingdom Bacillati; phylum Actinomycetota; class Actinomycetes; order Mycobacteriales; family Nocardiaceae; genus Nocardia; species Nocardia sp. CA-135398. The sequence goes on from NZ_CP192084.1 coordinate 2,540,247, forward strand.
CATTTCCCCACGAAAACCGATCTGCTGGAAGCGGTTATGCAACAGCGCGTCGACCGGCTCGCGGCACTTGCCGCCGAATATCTCGACGCGCCGGATCCCGGTGCCGCATTCTTCGCGGTCTGTACCGAGGTAGTCATCTCGTCCCCACGCAGCCAGGCACTCTGCGATATCGTCCAGTCCGATGACGGCTGGCCGAAGGCACTGCTACGCAGCGCGGGCGACCGCTTTCATCAGGCGCTCGGCGCGCTGTTGACGGCCGCACAGCGTCGAGGTGCGGTCCGTGCCGATATCGAAATCGCCGATGTACTGGACATTTTCACCGGATGCGTCGCGATCCAACGACGTCAGCGCCCCGGCGGACCGATGATGCGGGCTGTCGCGATCATGCTCGATGCCATGCGTGCGAACCCCGTAACGAAACCTGATTCGGAGGACAAGGCTCGTAACGAAACGGGCCCTCGTAACGAAACGCCTTGCTGTCCGATCTGCGGCACCGAGATCCGCCCCACCGGCACCGGTCGCCCGGCCCGCTACTGCTCGGCCGCCTGCCGTCAGAAGGCGCACCGTCAACGAACCGCCCGTGCGGCGCTGGCCGAGGCGGCGCTGCGATAACTCCGCCCAGCGACCGTCTGCCCGGGATGGAACGCTGTCGATCGGCAAGGTGCCGGGAAGGGCGCTAGAGCAGATCGCTCACGTCGTCCGGTACGTCGACGGCGTATTTGCGCAAAATGTCCATCGAGATCACTTCCAGGGCGTTTTCATGGGTGGCCGCCAGCACCACAGGCGCGGCGACACCGTCCTCATGGGCGTGCAACCAGCGCACGGCCACCACACACCACCGGTCGCCCGGTTGCAGGCCCGGGAAGTTGTTCTCCGGGCGTGGCGTGCTCAGATCGTTGCCGATGGACGCCTGGTGTTCGAGAAATTCAGCCGTGACGACGGTGCACACGGTATGGCTGCCCAGATCCTCCGGCCCGGTACTGCAGCAGCCGTCCCGGTAGAAGCCGGTGAGAGGATCGGTGCCGCACTCTTCCAGCGGCCCCCCAAGCACGTTTCGATCGGTCACGTCGCCGATCCTATTGTCCCTTCGCGAGAAGTTCCGCAGGACAAGAAATCTCGGGGGTTGTGTGTCGGGTCCAGGACGCTGTGGTAAGGCGAAGGACCTGGTTCTGCAAGGATGGTCGGCGTGAGCTCCGAAGCCTGGATCCTGATTGCCGCTGTCGCCGCCCTGCTGGTGGTGGCGTTTGTCGCCGGATTCGTCCTGTACAAGCGCCGTCGCGTCACACTGACGCCACCCGCCCCAGACAAAGAAGTGACCGACCGGTCGGGTGGATACGCGGCCTCCGGTGGCTTCAACTTCAGTCAGGGCGGCGCGGCCACCGCGACACGCCCGGAGCCCGCTCCGATCGAGCGAACCGATACCGAGGGGCAGCCCCATGTCGGCGACGACGCGGCGATTCCGCGTGACGCGCCGAAGCGTGGCATCACCAACGTGCCGCTGCCCGAGGGCGATGTCGACACCGCGGAGTCCGCGACGGTCGAAACCGATGGCGCGGGCACGACAACCGAATCCGCAACGGCCACAGTCGATTCGGATACCGCGGTCGAATCGGACGAGGCAACCGCCGAACCCGCAACCGCTCCGCCGACCAGCGCCGACGACAGCGCCTCCACGGACAGCACCACATCCGCGGATCCTGGACCTGTCGCGCCGACGGATACGGCTGCACCCACCGACACCGGCGCACCGACGGATACCGCCACCCCGACGGGCATCGAACCAGCCCCGTCCACGAACACCACACCAGCGGCAATCCCGGACAAAACCTCCGTGGAAACCGTCCGCGAACCTCGGGCCGCCGACGCGGCCACCACGCCCGCCCTGGAGGAAATCGAGCCGACCGCGGGCCGCCTGGTCCGCCTGCGCGGCCGCCTGTCCCGATCCCAGAACGCGGTCGGCAAGAGCCTGCTCGGCCTGCTCGGCGGCGGCGACCTCGATGACGATTCCTGGGAAGAGGTAGAGGACACCCTGGTCCTCGCCGATCTCGGCACCGCGAGCACCGCGACCGTGGTGCAGCGGCTGCGCGAGGAGATGGCCGCACGCAGCGTCCGCAATACCGAACAGGCTCGCGCCGTGCTGCGCGAGGTCTTGGTCGAGGCGCTGCGTCCCGAACTCGACCGCTCGGTGCGCGCCCTCCCACACGACGATCACCCGTCGATCCTGCTGGTCGTCGGTGTCAACGGCACCGGAAAAACCACCACGACCGGCAAACTCGCGCGCGTACTCGTCGCCGACGGCCGCCGGGTCCTGCTCGGCGCCGCCGATACCTTCCGCGCCGCCGCCGCCGATCAGCTACAGACCTGGGGCGAGCGGGTTGGTGCGGATACGGTTCGCGGCAAGGAGGGCGCGGATCCGGCTGCCGTCGCCTTCGACGCGGTCAGCGCGGGGATCGAGGGCGGCGTCGATGTCGTCATGATCGATACCGCGGGTCGGCTGCACACCAAGACCGGTCTGATGGACGAGCTCGGCAAGGTCAAGCGCGTCGTGGAGAAGAAGGCCGCGGTCGACGAGGTGCTGCTCGTCCTGGACGCAACGGTCGGACAGAACGGCCTCATGCAGGCGCGTGTCTTCGCGGAGGTCGTCGATATCACCGGCGTCGTGCTCACCAAACTTGACGGAACGGCCAAGGGCGGCATCGTCTTCCAAGTGCAGCACGAACTCGGCGTTCCGGTGAAACTGGTCGGCCTCGGCGAGGGCGCCGACGACCTGGCTCCCTTCGAACCCGGCGCCTTCGTGGACGCGTTGCTCGGCTAGTCCCGCGCCACTGTTCCTTCTCCTCGAAAACAGCTGTCGGTTTGCTCCGACGCACACCGCACAGCTGCGATGAAACGTCGGTGTATGCCAGGAAACGTGGTAGCAACACAACTGCCCCACGCGTTCACTTAGGCGAAACACGGCATCATCACGGATGAAACACCGAATGAGGACCCTTCTGTGCAGGTCCAATTGCCGGAGTCGGCTGGGCCCGAGATGAGGAGGACATTAAGGTGGCTTTTCCCCTTACCGGTGCACCGGACACCGGTGACACCGCCTGGATGCTGGCCAGTTCAGCGCTTGTGTTGTTGATGACGCCCGGCCTGGCGTTTTTCTACGGCGGCATGGTCCGCTCCAAGAACGTGCTCAACATGATCATGATGAGCATCAGCGCCATGGGTCTGGTCGGCGTGCTGTGGTCGCTATACGGATACTCGGCCGCGTTCGGCGACAACAAGTTCGGCGTGGTCGGCGATCCGGCGCAGTTCTTTGGTCTCAAGGGCCTGATCGGCGGCAATGCGGTTGCCGAGGTCAAGGACGCCAGCGGCGCTGTCACCACCGCGGCAGTGAACATCCCGCTCGCGGGCACGATCCCCGCGACCGTGTTCGTCGCGTTCCAGTTGATGTTCGCGATCATCACGGTTGCCCTCATCTCGGGTGCGGTCGCCGACCGCCTGAAGTTCGGCTCCTGGCTGCTGTTCGCCGGAATCTGGGCGACGGTTGTCTACTTCCCGGTCGCGCACTGGGTCTTCGACTTCGATGTCAAGGATGCCGACGGCAATGTCGTGCACGAAGGCGGCTGGATCGCGAACAAACTGCTCGCGGTCGACTTCGCCGGTGGTACCGCGGTCCATATCAACGCCGGTGCGGCAGGCCTGGCCTTGGTGCTTGTGCTCGGTAAGCGCAAGGGCTGGCCGAGCACCCCGTTCCGTCCGCACAACCTGCCGTTCGTGATGCTCGGTGCCGGTCTGCTGTGGTTCGGCTGGTTCGGCTTCAACGCCGGTTCCGCCGTCACCTCCGGTGGTCTGGCCGGTTCGACCTTCATCACCACCACCCTCGCGACCTGTGCGGCGATGCTGGCCTGGCTGCTGGTGGAGAAGTTCCGCGACGGCAAGCCCACCTCGCTGGGTGCGGCCTCGGGTGTGGTGGCCGGTCTGGTCGCGATCACCCCGTCGTGTTCCTCGGTCAACGTGGTCGGCGCCCTGGTGATCGGCTTCGTGGCCGGTGCGGTCTGTGCGCTGGCGGTCGGCCTGAAGTTCAAGTTCGGCTTCGACGACTCGCTCGATGTCGTGGGCGTGCACCTCGTCGGCGGCATCATCGGCACCCTGATGGTGGGCCTGGTCGCCGCTCCGGAGGCGGGCGCGGGCAAGACCGGCCTGTTCTACGGCGGCGGATTCGATCAGCTGTGGCGGCAGGCCGTCGGTGCCGGTGCGGTACTTGCGTTCTCCTTCATCGCGACCCTGATCATTGCCTATATCGTGAAGTTCACCATTGGGCTGCGCGCCAGCGAGGAAGCCGAGTCGGTGGGCATGGACGAGTCCGAGCACGCTGAAACGGCATACGATTTCGCTGCTGTGGGTGGCACGGCACGTACCGCCGTCAAGGAGGCATGACGACATGAAACTGATCACCGCAATCGTCAAACCGTTCACTCTCGAGGACGTCAAATCCGGGCTCGAGCAGGCGGGTGTGCTGGGCATGACCGTCAGCGAGGTGCAGGGCTACGGCCGCCAGAAGGGGCACACCGAGGTCTACCGCGGCGCCGAGTACTCGGTGGATTTCGTTCCGAAGGTTCGGGTCGAGGTAGTCGTGGACGATGCCTCGGTCGACAAGGTTGTCGAGGTAATCGTCGAGGCCTCCCGCACCGGCAAGATCGGTGACGGCAAGGTCTGGGTGACCCCGGTGGAGTCGATCATCCGGGTGCGGACCGGCGAACGCGGTACCGACGCTCTCTAAACGGAGAATCGAAATCGAGCGGCGGCCCCGCTCCCACCGGATAGCCCGGTTGGGGCGGGGCCGTACGCATTTGGATGGACGGTGGTTTGTGGGTAGTCACGAGCAAGACGGCAGACAGGTAACCGAGGATGTCGGCACGAACGTCTCCAATGGCGCGACCGACCTGGTCCGGGCACGCAATCAATTGCTCGAGGGCGGACTGCCCCGTAATCCGCGGCTTGACGCGGAATCCCTGCGTTCGGCGCTGGTCGACCTGTTCGAATTGTGGCTGACCACCAAGGGCACCGATCTCGGCATCGGCCGCGACAGCGGTCTGGCCGTCGTCGCCGTCGGCGGACTCGGGCGCAAGGAGATGCTGCCGTATTCCGATCTGGATCTGGTGTTGCTGCACGATGACGTAGATCCCGCGCGGGTGGCCGAGGTGGCCGATCAGCTCTGGTATCCCCTGTGGGACGCGCATATCAAGCTCGACCACAGCGTGCGCACCGTCCCGCAGGCATTGCGGGTGGCCTCCGACGATCTCATCGCCGCCCTCGGCATGCTCGAGGCCAGGCACGTCGTCGGCGATATGGAGTTGAGCAATCTGCTGATCGGCGGGGTGCGCCGGGAGTGGCGGACCGGAATCCGTTCGCGCTTCGACGAATTGATCGAACAGGCCGAGACCAGGTGGCAGCGCAGCGGCGCGATCGCCCATCGCGCCGAACCCGATCTGAAGAACGGGCGCGGCGGATTGCGCGATATCCAACTGCTCGACGCGCTGGCCATCGCCCAACTGACCGATGCCATGCCGGGTCTCGGCCCGGATGTGCCGGGCGGTGGTCTGAAGCAGGCGCGTCGCCGTTTGCTGGACGTTCGCACGGAGTTGCATCGGGTGGCTGGCCGGGCCCGCGATCAACTGCGAGCCCAGGATGCCGACGAGATCGGCGCGGCCCTGCGCATCGGCGACCGATTCGATCTCGCTCGCACACTGAGCGATTCGGCACGGACGGTGAGTTACTCCGTCGATGTCGGTCTGCGCACCGCGGCCAATGCGCTACCTCGGCGCGGCCTCGCGCGATTGAGGCGCATGCCGGTTCGCCGACCACTCGATGAGGGGGTGGTCGAACACGCGGGGGAGGTCGTGTTGGCCCGGGACGCGCGCCCGCAGCGCGATCCAGGCCTGATCCTGCGGGTGGCCGCTGCGTCGGCGCAGACCGGGCTGCCGATGTCCGCGACCACGCTGAATCGGCTCTCCGAGGATGCGCCGGAGCTGCGCGAACCCTGGCCCAAGGACGCGCTCAACGACCTGTTGATCCTGCTCGGAGCGGGTCGCGGTGCCATCGATGCGGTCGAGGCACTGGACCGAACGGGCTTGTGGGGCAGGCTACTTCCCGAATGGGGTGCGGTGCGCGACCTGCCGCCGCGCGATGCCCTGCACACCTGGACCGTGGACCGGCACCTGATGGAAACGGTCGCGTATGCGAGCGCGTTGAGCACCCGCGTCGCCCGTCCCGACCTGCTGATGCTCGGTGCGCTGCTGCACGATATCGGCAAGGGCCGGGCCGGTGACCACAGCATTGTCGGGGCCGAACTGGCTACCCATATCGGACGGCGTCTCGGGCTGTGGCCATCGGACGTGCGCACGCTCAGCGCCATCGTGCGCCACCATCTGTTATTGCCCGACACCGCGACTCGACGCGATCTGGCCGATCCCGACACCGTGCAATTCGTCGTCGATGCCCTCGGCGGCGATGTGCAACTGCTCGAACTGCTGCACACCTTGGCCGAGGCCGATTCGCTGGCCACCGGTCCCGGTGTGTGGGGCGATTGGAAGTCCTCGCTGATCGGGGAGCTCGTGCGCCGCTGCCGCCTGGTCATGGCGGGGGATCAGCTGCCGAAGCCGGAACCGATCGCACCGGAACTGCTGGCCAAGGCGGCGGCGGGTGGCGTGCACGTCGATCTGCGGCCGGGTGAGGGCAAGTACACCTACACCGTCACCGTGATCGCACCGGATACGCCGGGTCTGCTCTCGGATGCCGCCGGAGTGTTGGCTCTGCATTCGCTGCGAGTGCTCTCGGCGACCGTGGGAGGCGAAGGATCCTCGGCGATCAATACTTTCGTGGTCTCCCCGAAGTTCGGCGACCCGCCGGATGGCGGCCTACTGCGGCAGGAGCTGATCCGTGCGACGGCGGGCGATCTGGATCTGTCCGCGCTGCTGGCGAAGCGGGAGCGCGAGGCCATCGGCGCTGGCCCGAGCCAGTATGCGCAGGCACAGCCCCGGATGATCTGGACGGCGACGTCGACCCCCGGTCAGGTGGTCCTCGAATTGCGTGCCGAGGACCGGATCGGCCTGCTCAGCCGGTTGGCCGCGGCGTTTGCCGAATGCGGCGCCGATGTGCGCTGGGCGAAGGTGGTGACCATGGGTTCGGCGGTGGTCGACGCCTTCAGCCTCGACCTCGGCGTCGACATTCCGGAACGTCGCGAAAACGTCGAGAAGGCGGTGCTGGCCGTGGTCCCGCGACCTGCCCCGAAGCCTCCGGAGGGAGTCGGACCACCCGGGACCAGCTCGGGTTCCTGATCGACCTGATTGACATTTGCACATGATTTGCTGAAAGCGTATGCAGCGGACCCGTCGCACCCTACTATCAGAGCGTCTGGCTATCGCGAGCATGAGGGGAGCAGGTCGGTGGCAATTGAAGTCGTGTCGGCGTCGACGATGACGAGTGACGAGACCACGCATATGGCGCGCTGCGTCGGCGGTGATCGGTGGGTGGTCTCCTGGCTGCCCGGCCGGACACTGTCCGGACAGCAGGCTGTGACCGCTATGACGATTGCCACCACCATTGCCACCCGCGATGTGCCGACCGGCGCGGACTGGGCCATGCTCGACGACCTGGCCCTCGAGCTCGGTCTCACCGGCCGGGAGGCGGTTTTCATGGTTGCTCAGGAGAACCACGATTACCGCAAAACCGCGAAACCGCGCCGCCGCGCGATGGAATAACCGAGCACCGCTTGCGCGCGTGCTGTTTACAATTTTGGCGCTCCCGGGTCCCTCCGTGGTTACGCTGCGCTTCCGCCTCCGGGCCCGTCGCTCGCGCCGGGGCGAGTCCCATTACCCTGGGATACCAAGTGACGTCCCACGAGATCAGGAGCGCGATCGGTGTTCGAATCCCTGTCCGACCGGCTTACCGGTGCCCTCAAGGATCTTCGCGGTAAGGGGCGTCTGTCACCGGCCGACATCGACGCCACCTGCCGTGAGATCCGCCTCGCCCTGCTCGAAGCCGACGTCGCGCTGCCCGTGGTGCGCGGTTTCATCGCCAAGATCAAGGAGCGGGCCAAGGGTGCGGAGGTTTCCGCCGCCCTCAATCCGGCCCAGCAGGTCGTCAAGATCGTCAACGAGGAACTCGTCGGCATCCTCGGCGGCGAAACCCGCAGGCTGACCCTCGCCAAGAACCCGCCGACCGTGATCATGCTCGCCGGTCTGCAGGGTTCCGGTAAGACCACCCTGGCGGGCAAGCTCGCGAAATGGCTGAAGGGACAGGGACATCAGCCGCTGCTGGTGGCCTGTGACCTGCAGCGTCCCGGCGCGGTGACCCAGCTCCAGGTGGTCGGTGAGCGCGCGGGTGCGCCCGTCTTCGCACCGCATCCCGGCACCTCCATCGGTGGCGGCGAGAATCCGCTCGGCATTTCTGCGGCCGATCCGGTCGCGGTGGCCGAGGCCGGTGTCGCGGAGGCGCGCAGCAAGCAATACGACGTGGTTATCGTCGACACCGCCGGTCGCCTCGGTATCGATGCCGAGTTGATGGCACAGGCCGCTGGCATCCGCGATGCGGTCAAGCCCGACGAGACGCTGTTCGTGCTCGACGCGATGATCGGCCAGGACGCCGTTAATACCGCGGAGGCCTTCCGCGACGGTGTCGGCTTCACCGGTGTCGTACTCACCAAGCTCGACGGTGACGCCCGGGGTGGTGCGGCGCTGTCGGTCCGGAATGTGACCGGCTCGCCGATCATGTTCGCCTCCACCGGTGAGAAGCTCGAGGACTTCGACGTCTTCCACCCGGATCGGATGGCCTCGCGCATCCTCGGCATGGGTGACGTGCTGAGCCTGATCGAGCAGGCCGAACAGGTCTACGACCAGCAGCAGGCCGAGGAAGCCGCCCGCAAGATCGGCAGCGGCGAGATGACGCTCGAGGACTTCCTCGACCAGATGCTCGCCATCCGCAAGATGGGCCCGATCGGCAATCTGCTCGGCATGCTGCCCGGTGCGGGCCAGATGAAGGATGTGCTGGCCCAGGTCGACGATAAGCAGCTCGACCGGGTGCAGGCGATCATCCGCGGTATGACCCCGGCCGAACGCGCAAACCCGAAGATCATCAACGCATCTCGCCGTCTGCGCATCGCCAACGGCTCCGGCGTGCAGGTCTCCGAGGTCAATCAACTCGTCGACCGCTTCTTCGAAGCGAAGAAGATGATGGCCATGATGGGCCGCCAGATGGGTCTGCCCGGTTCGCGCCGCGGCAATGCGAAGAAGGGCAAGAAGGGGAAGAAGGGCGGCCGCGGACCGACGCCGCCGAAGATGCGCGGTGGGTTGCCCGGTATGCCCGCCGGCATGCCGGATCTGTCCGGAATGCCCGCCGGTTTGGACCAGTTGCCTCCCGGCCTCGAGGGTTTCGACCTGTCCAAGCTGAACTTCCCCAAGAAGTAGATCGGGGCAGCTTTCCGCGATGCCGTTGCGGGCAGGGCGCGGACCGTCCGGTGTGCCCGCGCAGCCGTGCGTTGGTCTTTGAGACCGGTTGGGGTGCTTGCTCGGCGGGCAGGGTGTCCCCGCGTGCGCTCTACCGGGCACGCCCTGTTGTGACCGGGCATCGTCTCTATGTGGGGTGCCCGGTTCGACGACCGGGTGTCCGGTCCAACGAACCTCGGCTGGGAGCCGCTGCCCGGGTGGGTGGGGGTGACCTTCGACGAGTGTCGGCATTAGGTTGGACGGTGCCGATCGCGTCGAGGAGGTTGCTGTGCATCTACGGGGTGTGGTTCTCCCTGACGACGAGGTGCGTGACCTGTGGGTGCGGGACGGGCTGGTGTCTTTCGAACCCGTCGCGGGGGCCGAAACATTGTGCGGCACAGGGTGGATCGTGCCCGGACTCGTCGATGCGCACTGTCACGTCGGGATCCGGTACGGCGGGGGAGACGAGGATCGCGAAGGGGCGATCGCCCAAGCCGAGACCGAGCGGGACGCGGGTGCGTTGCTGCTGCGCGATGCGGGGTCACCGATCGATACGCACTTCATCGATGAGCACGAGGAGCTGCCGCGGATCATCCGTGCGGGCCGCCATATCGCCCGACCGCGCCGGTATATCCGCGAGCTCGGCATCGAACTCGACGATGAGCGTGATCTGCCGGACATCGTCGCCGAACAGGCTCGGTTCGGCGACGGCTGGGTGAAGATCGTCGGGGACTGGATCGACCGGTCGGTGGGCGATCTGCGGCCGCTGTGGAGCGATTCGATCCTGAAGGAGGCCATCGACGCCGCGCATGCCAACGGCGCGCGGGTGACGGCGCACGTCTTCGGCGAGGACGCGCTGCCCGGCCTGATCAACGCGGGCATCGACTGCCTCGAACACGGCACCGGCCTCACCGACGACACCATCGAGCTGATGGTCGAACACGGCACAGCGCTGGTCCCGACGCTGATCAATATCGATACCTTCCCCGAAATCGCCGACAGCGCAGGCAAATTCCCCATCTACGCCGCACATATGCGCGATCTGCACGCGCGCGTCCGCCGCACCGTCGCCGATGCGCACGATGCTGGCGTTCCGATATTCGCGGGCACCGATGCCGGCGGCTCCATTCGCCACGGCCGCATCGCCGACGAAATCGCCGCCCTGTCCGGAGCGGGCTTGTCGAAACACGACGCCCTCGGCGCCGCCTCCTGGAATGCCCGCACCTGGCTGGGACGACCAGGCATCGAGCCCGGTGCCCCAGCGGATTTCGTGGTCTACCAGGAAGACCCACGCACCACCCCCGCCACACTCACCGCCCCCCAGTACGTCATCCTCCGCGGCCGGCTCGTCAAAACCCGCAATCCGGTCACCGACCACCGCTGACCCACCGCATATCGTGCGGGCATCGCGCACAGGCTATAGCTTGTGCGAGGTCGTCACTCGGTGTGCGACAGACTCCCCGGTCAGGGGTTGATGTGGGCAAGAGCGGGCAGGTGGGGGTGGGGCGCGCGTAGGGTCGGGCTATGACCATTCGCCTCGGTTATCAGATGCCCAATTTCAGTTATGGCCAGCCCGTCAGCGAACTCTTTCCGACCGTGGTCGCGCAGGCCAGGGAGGCCGAAGCCGCCGGTTTCGACACGGTCTTCGTCATGGATCACTTCTACCAGTTGCCCGGTCTCGGTGAGCCGAGCGAGCCGATGCTCGAGGCCTACACCACGCTGTCCGGAATCGCCGCGTCGACCGAACGAATTCAGTTGTCGGCGTTGGTAACCGGCAACACCTATCGCAATCCCGCACTACTTGCCAAGACCGTCACCACCATGGATCTGGTGAGTGGCGGGCGGGCGGTACTCGGCATCGGAGCCGGTTGGTTCGAGCTCGAACACCAATCCTACGGCTTCGAATTCGGCACCTTCACCGAACGCTTCCAGCGGCTCGACGAGGCGCTGCGGATCATTACGCCGATGCTGCGCGGTGAACAGTCGACCTTCGACGGCAAGTGGTACCACACCGATAACGCCATGAACGAGCCGCGGCTGCGCAATGACCTGCCGATCCTGCTCGGTGGCGGCGGCGAGAAGAAGACCTTCGCGCTGGCCGCCCGCTTCGCCGACCACATCAACATCATCTGCAACGCCTCCGAACTGCCACGCAAGATCGAGGCACTGCACCAGCGTTGCGCCGAAAACGACCGCGATCCAGACACTTTGGAGGTCAGCTACCTCTGTTTCCTGATGATCGACGAAGACGGCGACCGCGCCCGCAAACAACAGCAGGATCTGCTGCGCGGCATCGGCGTGGACCTGTCCGCGCTCTCGGAGGACCAGCGCAAGCAGACCATCGCCGACCGCCAATTCGTCGGCAGCCCAGCCGAAGTCGCCGAGCAACTGCAGACCAGGGTGCTCGACCAGGGCGTGCAGGGTCTCATCGTCAACATGGTGACCAACGGCCACGAGCCCGGTGCGGTGGATCTCGCCGGTCGCACCCTCGCCCCGCTGGTTCGCTGAGCCGGTGCGCTGAGCGCCCATTTCCTGACCGAATCCCTGGCATCCCGCGAATCGTGCTCAGGAATGGGCGCTCGCGCAGAACCATGGGCAGGTTGACTGATAACGGTCGCAGACGGAGATCGGACGGGATATGACGATGAGCGCCGAGGTCGCGATGATTCATCCCCTGGGGCCGACGACTGTGGAGGATTGGCTGGCCGAAGAGCAGCCGTCCGATGGATCTCGACTCGAACTCATCCTGGGGTACCTCTACCTGACGCCAGCGCCCGGCGGTCCGCATCAGTATGCGTCGTTGGAGTTGGCGATTCTGCTGCGCGACGCGCTGCGGGCCGCGGGACGTACGGATTTGAATGTGCTCCCGGCGGTAACTGTGCGGATCAGCACGGCTTTCCGTACCGGGGTCATTCCCGATATCGCTGTGGTGAATATCGATATCAACCACTCCAGCTTCGCGCCCGAGGACCTCGTGCTTGCCGTGGAGGTGTGGTCTCCGGGTAACACCCGGGAGGAGCGGGATACGAAGATCGCCGGATACGCGGCCGCACGTGTCCCGTACCTCTGGGTTGTGGAGTTGCCCGAGGACAAGCCAGCACGCTTCTGGGGTTATCGGCTCGGTGAGAGCGGATACCGCCAGGAGGTTTACGTCGCGGCGGGCGAGGCGGTCGTGGCTCCCGGACCCGTTCCGATCACCGTCAACACGGCCGATCTGCGCTAGGTGCGGCTGGTCGAGAGCCGTAAATTCCGGTCCGGGGTCGTGCTGCTGCGCTATCGAACCACCTGATCGTCAGCTGAACAGGTTGGCGATTCCGCCGATCACCCCACGAATACCGCCGACGGCGGCCCGGGCGAGGCCGGGCGCCAGCAATTCCATGGCGGCGTCACCGCCGATTTCGGTGGCGGCCTCGGCAACCTCACCCCGCCTGCGCCGACGGCGCCTCCTGAAGATCCCCATATCGTGGTTATCCGTGCCGAGCGGCCGATCGTTTCCGGATGACGCGATTTCAGCGGCGGGGGACCGGTCTGGCAGAATGGACCATCGTCCTTCCTGGACAAGTGTCAGCCCGTCTCCGGTTACGTACCGCGCGGCGGTCACACACTCCAAGCGCAAAACCGGGCTCGCAGACCGTGCGGGTCGCTGAATTGCGCCGTGACCAACCACTGAAAGGCAGATCAGCACATGGCTGTTCGCATCAAGCTCACCCGTCTCGGCAAGATCCGCAACCCGCAGTACCGCGTGGTCATCGCCGATGCCCGCACCCGTCGTGACGGCCGCGCCATCGAGAACGTCGGCAAGTACCACCCGAAGGAAGAGCCGTCGCTGATCGAGATCAACTCCGAGCGCGTGCAGTACTGGCTGGGTGTCGGCGCGCAGCCGACCGAGGCCGTGCAGCGGCTGCTGGAGATCACCGGCGACTGGCAGAAGTTCAAGGGCCTGCCGGGCGCCGAGGGCACCCTGAAGGTGAAGCCCGCGAAGCCGTCCAAGCTGGACCTGTTCAACGCCGCGCTGGCCGCCGCCGATAACGAGCCGGTCGCCGAGGCCGTCACCCCCAAGAAGAAGGCCGCCAAGAAGGACGAGGCCGCCGAGACCGAGGCTGCCGAGTAACCGTGAGCGAGCGTAGCGAGCGAACCGAAGACACTGCGCCCTCGGCGTTCATGACGGAGCCGAGCGCCAGCGAGGCGGAGTCATGAGCGCCGTCGTCGCCGATGCCGTGGAACACCTGGTTCGCGGCATTGTCGCCAATCCGGATGACGTCCGGGTCGAGCTGATCACCGGCCGCCGCGGACGTACCGTCGAGGTGCACGTCAACCCCGATGATCTTGGCAAGGTGATCGGTCGCGGCGGTCGTACCGCGACCGCGCTGCGCACCCTCGTCGCCGGAATCGGCGGCCGGGGCATCCGGGTCGACGTGGTCGATACCGACGCTTGATGGAACTCGTCGTAGGCCGGGTCGCCAAATCGCACGGTGTGCGCGGCGAGTTGGTCGTCGAGGTACGCACCGACGATCCCGACGCGCGTTTCGCACCCGGTGTGCGGCTGCGCGGCCGGGCGGCGCGATCCAATGACGTTCGTGAGTTCACCGTGGAGTCGGCCCGAGAGCATTCGGGCCGACTTCTCGTGCAACTCGTCGGGATCTCCGACCGCACCGCCGCCGATGCGCTGCGCGGCACACTGTTCGTCGTGGACAGTGCGGAGCTGCCGCCGTCGGAGGATCCGGACGAGTTCTACGACCACGAGTTGGAGGGCCTGGCCGTCCAACTCACCGATGGCACCGTTGTCGGCAAGGTTACCGAGGTGCTGCATTCGGCTGCGGGAGAACTGCTTTCGGTCCGTGCCGCCGACGACGGCAGGGAGATCCTGATTCCGTTCGTCACCGCGATCGTGCCGACGGTCTCACTGGCCGATCAACTGGTCGTCATCGATCCGCCCGAGGGTCTGCTCGATCCGGAGTAGCGGACCGCCGGAAACTTAAGGACTGCATGAAACTCGATGTCGTCACGATATTTCCGGAGTATCTGGAGCCGCTGCGAACGGCGTTGCTCGGCAAGGCCATCGACAAGGGCCTGATCTCCCTCGACGTGCACGATCTGCGTCGCTGGACCCACGACGTGCACAAGTCCGTCGATGATTCGCCCTACGGCGGCGGGCCGGGCATGGTCATGAAGCCGACGGTCTGGGGCGATGCCCTCGACGAGGTATGCCCCGACGACGCCCTGCTCGTGGTGCCGACGCCTGCCGGAGTGCCATTCACCCAGGCCAGCGCGCAGCGCTGGGCCACCGAGAAACACCTCGTATTCGCTTGCGGCCGTTACGAAGGCATCGATCAACGCGTCTTCGATGATGCCGCCCGCCGGGTTCGCGTCGAAGAGGTCAGCATCGGCGACTATGTCCTCATCGGTGGTGAGGCCGCGGTCCTCGTGATGGTCGAGGCCGTGGTCCGGCTACTTCCCGGCGTGCTCGGCAATCAGCAATCCCATCAAGAGGATTCGTTCTCCGATGGACTGCTCGAGGGGCCCAGCTACACGCGCCCCGTCTCCTGGCGCGGCCTCGAGGTGCCGCCGATCTTGCTGTCCGGCGATCATGCCAAGGTCGCCGCGTGGCGGCGCGAACAATCTCTGGCTCGGACGCGTGAACGGCGGCCGGATCTACTTGCCGACAACGACGACTGAAATCGTGACCTTTCCGCCATCTCGAATGTATCGTTAATTAACGGCACGTTAAACAACGGTAGGTGGCTATGGTGACAGTGGCTCGGTTCATAACGGTGCGTCGAGCGGTTGCCTCGACTCTCGTCGGGGGCGCGATGATCGTCATATCGGATTTCGCCGCGCCGGAACTCGAGGTAACCAGAATCGCCGCGGATCGGGACACGCATGAGCCGGATGCTGGCCGTAGCCGCAACGGCGCAGGGCAGCGTGGACGCAGCAGCAATCACGGGCAATACAAGGGTCGCAACGAGCGTCCGTGCCAGTACACCCCCGAAGGGGTCTGCACCGGCGGGCGCTGACCAAGTTCACCTGCCGCGCACGGATCTCGGACAACGTGCGAAATCCGTGCGCGGGAGCTCGTGCTCAGGGCAGCAGGCCGAAGCGCCGAGCGGTGACCACAGCCTCGTGCCTGGAGTGCGCGTCGAGTTTGGTCATCGCATTGCGCAGATAGCTCTTGACTGTTTCCGGCCCGAGTGAAAGGCGTTGGGCGGCTTCGTGATTGGTGCAGCCGAGCGCGATCTGGGAGAGCACGTCGAGTTCCCGACGGGACAGGTGAGGTGCATCCGCTGGCGGGTCGCCGACGAGGACTCGGGTGAGGCGTTCGCACACCGAGTGCAGGCGTTCGCGGAGGCGTTCGTCCTCGGCCGATTGGGCCGCGCCGCGCAGTTCGGCATTGATCTCACGCAGCTCCTCGGCGACGGCGGGGGCGGTCTCGGCTGCCGGAGTGGTCATTTCCAGTAGGCGCAGGCGACGGTCCACCTCGTCGCGGATGGTGATCTCGGTGGCCAGCCGTCGACCGGCCGCGACGACCAGATCGGCGGTGCGGTCGCCCAGCGGTGTGCCGCCACGGGTGGCGGCGTAGAGCACCGCGCGGGAGCGATCGTCGACCACCACGGGCACGGCGAGCACCGAGCGGATGCGTTCGCCGGAGACGGGACCGTCGTAGTGGTGGGTGATCTCGGAGGCATTGCGGTAGTCGGCGACCGAGGCGGGGCGGCGCATATCCATGACCCGGCCGCCGAGCCCCGAGGTGCGCAGCACGGTCAGTCCGCGCAGGCCATTGGTGACGGTGCCGACGAATTCGGTGAGCAGCAGCGCGTCGTTGTGTACTTCGCCGCCGAAAACCACCGGCACGCCCGCCTTGTTCGCCACCCAGCGGATCTCGGCGCGCAGCGCATCGCCGTCACGCGGCCGCAGCAGCGCGGTGGTGTGGGTCAAAAGACTCACCCCTTTTCGGGGGTAGTGCCGAACGTGATGTGACCCACATCCTATTGGAGATCGAGGTGGCCTGGATCACCGATGAGGAGAGGCGAGATGACCGCGGACCTGAACGCGCGCGTGCGCGAGCTACTGGAGACCTACGACGGACCCGACGTCAGCGCGGCGGATCTGCTGTGCGACCGGCACCCCGCCGATCGGGTCGCGTTCACCATCGTCGACCCCGACCTGACCTCGACCGACCTCACCTACGGTGAGCTGCGCGAGCGCTCGCAGCGTTTCGCGGTCGCCCTCGCCGAGCTCGGGGTCGAACCCGGTGACCGCGTCGCCACCCTGATGTCGAAATCCGCCGACCTGGTGGTCGCACTGCTGGGCATCTGGCGTCGCGGCGCTGTCCACGTCCCGCTCTTCACCGCCTTCGCCGCCCCCGCCATCGCCTTCCGATTGACCGCGAGCGGCGCGACGATCGTCATTGCCGACGCCGATCAGGCGGCAAAACTGGTACCCGGCGATGACATTCCAGCCGATCCGCCGTGGCGTGTCATCATCGCCGGAGATGGCGATTCCGCAGCCGATGCGGCCGAGCCACTGCGGTTCGCGGATCTGCTCGCCGCGTACTCCGCCGACGACCCGCGAGCGGCTGCCGTGGCGGTCGGCGGGGACGGGCTGCTCGTGCAGCTGTTCACCAGCGGTACGACGGGTACGCCGAAAGGTGTGCCGATTCCGGTGCGTGCGCTCGCGGCATTCCATGCGTACCAAGAGTTTTCGCTGGACGTGCGGGCGGACGACGTCTATTGGAATGCGGCCGATCCGGGTTGGGCGTACGGACTGTACTGGGCGATTCTGAGCCCGCTGGCATCCGGCATTCGCAGCCTGCTGCTGCATGCCGCCTTCTCCGCGCCGCTGACCTGGCAGGTGCTCGAACGATTCGGGGTCACCAACTTCACCGCCGCACCGACCGTCTACCGCGCATTGCGTGCCGATAGTGCCGCTGCCCCAACGGGTCTCCGTTTGCGGCGCGCCTCGTCCGCGGGTGAACCGCTGACCCCGGATGTGGTGACATGGTCGGTCGAAACGCTCGGCGTCGCGGTGCGCGACCACTACGGTCAGACCGAGCACGGCATGCTCATCTGCAATTCCTGGCACGACGCACTGCGGGTGGACGCACCCGCGGGCTCGATGGGCCGGACGATGCCGGGTTGGCATTGCGCGGTGCTCGCCGAGGATGCCGACGTCGAAGCGCCGGTCGGCGAACTGGGCCGAGTCGCCATCGATACCGAACGCAGCCCACTGCTGTGGTTCCTCGGCTACCTCGACGCCCCGGAGCGCACCGCGCAGCGCTACACCGCGGACGGCCGCTGGTATCTGACCGGTGATGCCGGATCCCAGGATGCGGACGGTTTCTTCCACTTCTCGGCCCGCGACGACGATGTCATCATCATGGCTGGATACCGCATCGGCCCGTTCGAGGTCGAGAGCGTGCTGGTGCTGGATGAGCGGGTGGTCGAGGCCGCGGTGGTCGGGATGCCCGACGAGTTGCGCGGTGAGGTGCTCGAAGCATTCGTGGTGCTGCGCAATGGTTTCGAAGGCAATGCCGAACTCGAGGCCGAATTGCAGACCCTGGTGAAACGCAAGTTCGCCGCGCACGCGTATCCACGCAAGGTGCATTTCGTGGACGCGCTGCCCAAGACGCCCAGCGGTAAGGTGCAGCGGTTCATTCTGCGGCAGCAGGGGGTTCGGTGATGTCCGTACTTGCGAGTTACGCCTCCGGCACCGCGGAAACACCGCTGCTCGGCGAAACCATCGGCGATGATTTCGACCGCATGGCGGCCGCCTACGCGGATCGAGAAGCCTTGGTGGACTGTCCAACCGGTCGCCGCTGGACCTATCGCGAACTGGCGGCCGCGATCGACGCACTGGCCACCGGATTGGCCGAAGGCGGTATCGGCAAGGGCGACCGGGTCGGCATCTGGGCGCCGAACTGCGCGGAATGGTTCCTCACCCAGTACGCGACCGCGAAACTCGGTGCGATCCTGGTCAATATCAATCCGGCCTACCGCACCAGCGAACTGGAATACGTGCTGCGCCAAGCCGGTGTACGCACGCTGATCGCCGCGCCGGAATTCAAGACATCGAACTACGTCGCCATGATCGAGCAGATCCGCCCGAATTGTCCTGGTCTGGAACAAGTTCTGGTACTCGGCTCCCCCGAATGGGATGCGGTGGCGAATACCGCTATCGATGCCGAACGACTGAAGGCGATCGCCGCGACACTGTCGATGGACGACCCGATCAATATCCAATACACCTCCGGCACAACCGGTTTCCCCAAGGGCGCCACGCTGAGCCACCACAACATCCTCAACAACGGCTACTTCGTCGGCGAACTCTGCGGCTATACCGAACAGGACCGGATCTGCGTGCCAGTCCCGTTCTATCATTGCTTCGGCATGGTCATGGGCAATCTGGCGAGCACCAGTCACGGTGCGGCCGTGGTTATTCCGGCACCCGCATTCGATCCGGTCGCAACCCTCGACGCGGTCGCCGCGGAACGCTGCACCTCGCTCTACGGCGTACCGACGATGTTCATCGCCGTACTCGCGGAACTGGATTCGGGTAGGGACGTCGACCTGTCCAGCCTGCGCACCGGCATCATGGCCGGTTCACCCTGCCCGGTCGAGGTGATGAAGCGGGTGATCGATCGCATGGGGATGCGCGAGGTGTGCATCTGCTACGGCATGACCGAAACCTCGCCGGTATCGACCCAGACCCGCCGCGACGACGGCATCGATCGCCGCACCGCGACGGTCGGACGGGTCGGCCCCCATCTGGAGGTCAAAATCGTCGACCCCGCAACAGGTTTGACCGTACCGCGCGGCGAGCCGGGCGAACTGTGCACCCGCGGCTACTCGGTCATGCTCGGCTACTGGGCCGAACCCGAGAAGACCGCCGAGGCCATAGACGCCGCCCGCTGGATGCACACCGGCGATATCGGCGTCATGGACGGTGACGGATACCTCGCCATCACCGGTCGGATCAAGGACATGGTGATCCGGGGCGGCGAAAACATCTACCCGCGCGAGATCGAGGAATTCCTCTACACCCACCCGGACATCCTCGACGCCCAGGTGATCGGCGTTCCCGACCCGAAGTACGGCGAGGAGCTGATGGCCTGGATCCGAATGAAGGACGGCACAACACCATTGGACGCCGACGCGGTCCGCGCCTTCTGCACCGGCAAACTCGCCCACTTCAAGATCCCGCGCTACGTGCACATCGTCGACGAGTTCCCGATGACCGTGACCGGGAAAATCCGCAAAGCCGAAATGCGCGAGCTGGCTGCGGAACTGCTCGCGTCTTCGGACCGCGATGACTGATTTCGCGCAATTCGGTCATTCGCAACCCGGTTTACCTGGGCGTGGGCCGTTTGTCAGGTGACAACGGTAGTGTCTCGGGCGTGACGACAGCGCCCGAGATCGCCAGTTCAGCGACGAACACCGACACGACCGCCGCCGCACCGGCCGCGACCACAGCTCTGGCCAGCGTGGGCCGACGCATCGCCGATGAGCTCGGCGTGCGCGAGACCCAGGTCCGGGCCGCCGTCGAGCTGCTGGATGCGGGTTCGACGGTGCCCTTCATCGCGCGGTACCGAAAAGAGGTCACCGGTGGCCTCGATGACGCCCAGCTCCGCCAGCTCGACGAGCGCCTGACCTACCTGCGCGAACTCGACGAGCGCCGCGGCGCGATCATCGAATCAATCAAGGGCCAGGGCAAACTCGATGACACGCTGCTCGGGCAGCTGATGACGGCGGAGACCAAGGCCCGCCTCGAGGACATCTACCTGCCGTACAAGCCGAAGCGGCGCACCAAGGCGCAGATCGCCCGCGAGGCCGGTCACGAGCCCGTCGCCGATGCGCTGATCAGCGATCCGACCACCGACCCCGCGCAGTACACCGCCGAACAGCTCGACGGTGCTCGCGCCATTCTGGTCGAGCGTTTCGCCGAGGACGCCGATCTGGTCGGCGAGTTGCGCGAGCTGATGTGGAATCGCGGCCAGGTCCGCTCGAGCGTGCGGCCGGGCAAGGAGGAGGCGGGCGCGAAGTTCGCCGACTACTTCGAATTCAGCGAGCCGTTCAGCAAGCTGCCCTCGCACCGGATCCTCGCGCTGTTGCGCGGTGAGAAGGAAGAGATTCTGCAGCTGCAGCTCGAGCCCGATACCGAGGAGTTGAAGCCGGGGGAGCGGTCGGTTTACGAGGGCCGCATCGCGGTGAAGTTCGATATCGCCGATCGGGGCCGGGCCGCCGACACCTGGCTGCTGGATACGGTGCGCTGGGCGTGGCGCACGAAACTGCAAGTCAGCCTTGGCATCGACACCCGCATGCGGCTGCGTCAGGCCGCCGAGAAGGACGCCGTCGATATCTTCGCCGCGAATCTGCGCGACCTGCTGCTGGCCGCGCCCGCGGGTACCCGCACCACCATGGGCCTGGACCCGGGCTACCGCACCGGTGTGAAGGTCGCCGTGGTGGATGCCACCGGCAAGGTCGTCGCGACCGAGGTCATCTACCCGCACAAACCACAGGGCCAGACCGAGAAATCCCTGGCCGTACTCGGCGCGCTGGTGGCCCGATTCGGCGTCGAGCTCATCGCCATCGGCAACGGCACCGCATCGCGTGAGACCGATGCCCTTGCCGCCGAACTGATTTCGCGGATTCCGGAGAACAAGCCGACCAAGATCGTGGTCTCCGAGGCGGGGGCGTCGGTGTACTCCGCATCGGCGTACGCCTCGCAGGAACTACCGGATATGGACGTCTCGCTGCGCGGCGCGGTATCCATCGCCCGACGTCTGCAGGACCCGCTGGCCGAGCTGGTGAAGATCGACCCGAAGTCCATCGGCGTCGGTCAGTACCAGCACGATGTCTCCGAAACGCTGCTGGCCCGTTCACTCGGCGCGGTGGTCGAGGACGCGGTGAACGCGGTCGGTGTCGATGTGAACACCGCTTCGGTGCCGCTGCTGTCGCGGGTATCCG
Organism: Nocardia sp. CA-135398; assembly: GCF_050955845.1. Taxonomy (NCBI): domain Bacteria; kingdom Bacillati; phylum Actinomycetota; class Actinomycetes; order Mycobacteriales; family Nocardiaceae; genus Nocardia; species Nocardia sp. CA-135398. The sequence continues at coordinate 2,561,680 of NZ_CP192084.1, forward strand.
GAATCGCCAATTCGATCGCCGAAAGCATTGTGGCGCACCGTGATCAGCACGGACCGTTCCGCAGCCGCACCGCGCTGCTCGACGTGCCGCGGCTGGGACCCAAGGCCTTCGAACAGTGCGCGGGCTTCTTGCGCATCCGCGGCGGCGACGATCCGCTCGACACCTCCGCCGTGCACCCCGAGGCCTACCCGGTGGTGCGGCGCATCCTGGAATCGACCGGACGCGGCATGGCGGAACTGATCGGCAACACCACGGCCTTGCGCTCGCTGCGGCCCGCGGATTTCACCGATGAGAAGTTCGGTATCCCCACCGTCACCGACATCATCTCCGAACTCGAGAAGCCGGGTCGCGACCCGCGTCCGGAATTCAAGACGGCCGAATTCGCGGCGGGCGTGGAGAAGGTCGCGGATCTGCAGCCTGGGATGGTGCTCGAGGGTGTGGTCACCAATGTGGCCGCATTCGGAGCATTCGTCGATGTCGGCGTGCATCAGGACGGACTCGTGCACGTCTCGGCCATGTCGCACAACTTCGTCAAGGATCCGCGCGAGGTCGTGAAGTCCGGCGATGTCGTCAAGGTGAAGGTGCTCGAGGTCGATGTCGCACGTCAGCGCATCGGACTGTCGCTGCGGCTGGACGACGAACCGGGTGCCACGACCAAGGGCGACGGCGGTCGTGGCCGTGGCCAGGGCGGCGGCCGGGGCGGGCCGGATCGCGGTGGACAGCGGCAGAATGGTCAGGGTAGGCAGCAGAGCCAGGGTCGACAGCAGAATCAGGGCCGCAACCAGGGCAACCAGCGGCGCAATGCCCCCGCACCGAGCGGTTCGATGGCGGATGCGCTGCGGCGGGCCGGTTTCGGGCAGTAGGACGATACGGGCGGAGGTATGTAGGCGGCCATGCGACGGTGGCTCGAAGACGATGTGATCGGGCACGGCCGCCTCCCGCTGCTGTGCTTCCTCCTCGGGTTCATCGTCGGCTTCCTGCTGATCCGGCTCAGCGTCCGATTGATCCGCAAGCAGGTCCGCTGGTGGCCGGGCAATGTGCGCTCCGGCGGTGTGCACATCCACCACATGGTGTTCGGGGTCATCCTGGTGCTGCTGTCCGGCATCGGGATGGTCACGATGTACCAGAGCGCCACCACACTCACCGCGAGCCTGCTCGCCGCCGCCTTCGGTGTCGGCGCGGCCTTGACCCTCGACGAATTCGCGTTGATCTTCTACCTGCGCGATGTGTACTGGGAGGAGCAGGGCCGCACCTCGGTCGATGCGGTCTTCGTCGCGCTCGCGGTGACCGGACTGCTACTGCTCGGTTTCCACCCGCTGTGGCTGTTGGATATCAACGACTTCCGCCGCGACCCCAGCACTGAAGTCCGCATCTTCATTGTCGGCTTCGCCGTGGTGAACCTGGGGCTGGCGGCGATCGTCATTGCCAAGGGCAAGATCTGGACCGGCCTGTTCGGCATGTTCTTCCTGCCCCTACTCGTGGTCGGCGCATTTCGACTGAGCCGACCCGGCGCACCATGGGCCCGCTGGCGTTACCCGGGCAGGCGACGTCTCATGTATCGGGCGATAGTCCGTGAACGCCGCTACCGACGCCCGGTAATCCGCGCCAAGATCTTCGTACAAGACCTTGTCGCCGGAAAACCCGACGTCGTCCACGTCCGCGAGGCCGCAGAGGCCGAATTGGCCCGCACCGTCCTCCCCGCCCCACCCGCCCCCGCCCATTGGCACCTACCCTCGGTCGCCGACCACACCCACCGCGACTGACCCGCGCGCCTCTAGAGCACCCCACGCTCCCGAGAATGCGCTGAGGGAGGGTCGCTCTCGACGTTTGACTCCACCGTTGCATGGTGATCAAGCGTCCAGGACTGCATCGGGGAGGCGGGACGGGTCGGAGAGCAGGTCGATGGCGGCGATTTTGTCGTCGACGACGGTGAAGGTGATCAGTGAGACTGTCCTGCCCTTGGCGGTGTTGAGCAGCGCGGGTGCACAGTTGACCAGAACATGTTGCGAGGCAAAGGCATTGGCGGCGCGCCGGAAGGCGTCGAGCTGACCGGCCACCGTCGCGGCACCGCGCAGCACGCGCATGCCGCCGGCGAAGCCGGCTCCGGCGTCGGCGCGCAGCACCACGTCGGGGTCGAGGATGGCCAGCAGTGCGTCGAATTCACCGCCGCGGGCCGCCGCGAGGAAGGCCTCGACCACCCGCCGTTGGCGCGGCAGATCCCGGTCGGGACGCGGCGCTTCACGCTGAACCCGGCGGCGGGCGCGGCTGGCCATCATTTTGGCCGCGGTCGCGGATTTGCCGATGATCGGGCCTATCTGGTCGAACGGTACCGCGAACATATCGTGCAGTACGAAGGTCACGCGTTCTACGGGATTCAGCGCGTCCAGCACGACCAGCAGCGCCAGCCCGACCGAATCCGCGAGTACCGCTTGCTGTTCCGGCTGCGTGGCGTCATCGGCGGTGACGATCGGGTCGGGCAGATAGGCCTCTTCGCGGCGGGACTTGCGTGACCGCAACATATCCAGGCAGACCCGCCCCACGGTCGTGGTCAGCCAACCGCCGAGATTCTCGATTTCGGTGGTGTCGACCCTGGACAGCCGTAACCACGCATCCTGCACCGCATCATCGGCCTCGCTCAGCGAACCGAGCATGCGATAGGCGACCGCGACCAGATGCGCCCGGTGTGTCATGAATCGGTCTGCCAAAGAATCGTTTTCGCTCACAGGCATCTCCTCGATAGCTCGAAGAGATGACGGAACCGAGGCCCTGAGTGTGACAACCCGTTACCTTGTCGGGCCGCCATCCGTCACACAGTTATGAACCTACGAAAGCCATCCCGCCTGGCCTACCTCGGCGCCACCGGAATCTTGCTGACCGAAACCGTTGTCGGGTCCTACTGGGATCTCGCGCGCATCTCCTACGTCCGCGAGGTGTTCCAGCGACTCGAATACCGATGTACTTCGCCACCATCATGGGCGTCGCCAAGGCCGCAGCGGTCGCCGCGATCGTGACGCCAGGCTTTCCGCGCGCCGAGGAATGGGCCTACGCGGGCCTGACCTTCGTCTACGGCGGCGCGGCCGCCTCCCACATCGCCGTCGGCGACCAGCCGAAGGCGTGGCTCGGGCCGCTGGGTTTCGCCGGGCTCACTCTCGCGTCGTGGGCTCTGCGCCCAGCGAGGGCAGTTGCGGTCTGAGAGAGGAAGAGATCAGCCTATGGCTACACTCGACGGCGCGCCGCCTTCGGGTTCAGCGCGCCGGAGACCGACGGTCTCGCGGCCGCCGTACACCGCGCGGCCACCCGATAAGCCGGGCCCGATTTTTCCCGCGACCCGCCGATCTGGCACAATGCACAGGTTGCCCTGGGTGCATTCGGCCCACGGAGCACCCCTTATTCGGAGCACGAACCGGTCGAGCACGCCAGTGCCGCCAGGGTCCTCTGCTCGCGCGAACATCAGAAGGATGAAATGAACACCCTTGACTTCGTCGACGAAAAGTCGCTGCGCAGCGACGTCCCCGACTTCCGTCCGGGCGACACGCTCAACGTGCACGTGAAGGTCATCGAAGGCTCGAAGGAGCGCATCCAGGTCTTCAAGGGCGTCGTGATCCGGCGTCAGGGCGGCGGCATCCGCGAGACCTTCACCGTCCGCAAGGTGTCGTTCGGTGTCGGTGTGGAGCGCACCTTCCCGGTGCACAGCCCCAACATCGACCACATCGATGTCGTGACCCGCGGTGATGTCCGCCGTGCCAAGCTGTACTACCTGCGCGATCTGCGCGGCAAGGCCGCCAAGATCAAGGAAAAGCGCTGAGGTAGTAGCGGCACCGCTCGGCGCGAAAGTTCTTCAGCCAGCCCGGCATCGGACGTCAGTCATGGTGCCGGGCTAATCTGTTCGGCGTGGCAGACGAAAGTGGGTCGATGACGGTCTCCGATTCGGACGACGAGGGTGTGAGCCGCCGCTCGCGGCGCTCGAAGCGCAAGCAGCGCCCCTTCTGGCAGGAACTGCCTGTCCTCATTGTCATCGCCGCGGTCATCGCGGCACTCATGGTCAGTTTTGTCGGGCGCCCGTACGTCATTCCATCCCAGTCGATGGAGGAGACGCTGCTCATCGGCGACCGGATTTACGTGGAGAAGCCGAGCTACTACTGGGGCGAGCCGCAGCCCGGTGACGTCGTGGTGTTCGTCGGCCCGCCGTCCTGGAATACCCGCTACCAGTCGATCCGGTCCAGCAATGTCGTCGTGCGCGGCGTGCAGAACTTCTTCTCCTTCTTCGGACTCGTGCCGCCGGATGAGAACGATCTGGTGAAGCGGGTGATCGCCGTCGGCGGCCAGACCGTGCAGTGCTGCGACGCGCAGGGGCGGGTCATGGTGGACGGCAAGCCGTTGGACGAGCCGTACGTCCTGAACGACTACCCGTGGTACCCGGGGCAGCAGAACGCGACCTACCCGGCGGGCCGAGTATTCGGCCCGGTCAAGGTGCCCGAGGGCAACCTGTGGGTGATGGGCGACAACCGCAACCAGTCCGCCGACTCACGCGCCCATGTCAGCGATAACCTGCAGGGCACCGTCCCGATCGACAATGTGCGCGGCAAAACCGTCTTCAAGATCTGGCCGCCCACCCGGATCGGTCCGGTGAAAGCACAGGATCCCCAGACGAATTGATCGGGCGGGCCGCGGGATAATTGGATGGTGGGGCAGGGTCGAGTGGCTAGGGCTGATGGCGCGACTTCGGGCAACGGGTGGCCGCCGCGTGTCGTGATGCGTCGCGCCGGTGGGTTGCGCACGCTGGAGGCGGCGCTGATCCGCAGCGGACTCGGTCCGGTCGCCGGGGTCGATGAGGCCGGGCGCGGACCCTGTGCGGGGCCGCTGGTGGTCGCAGCCTGTCTGCTCGCTCCCAAGGCCTACGACAGGCTGGCCGGGCTCGACGATTCCAAGAAGCTCACCGAATCCGTGCGCGAGGAGCTGTACCCGGTGATCACCCGGCTGGCGCTGGCCTGGAAGGTGGTTGTCATCCCGGCCTGGGAGATCGATTCGATCGGCATTCACGTCGCCAATATCGAGGGCATGCGTCGTGCGGTCGCCGGACTCGGACAGACACCGGGTTATGTGCTGACCGACGGATTCCGGGTGCCCGGAATTCCGGTGCCGTCGCTGCCGGTCATCGGCGGTGACGCGGCCGCGGCCTGCATCGCGGCGGCGAGCATCCTGGCCAAGGTGACCAGGGATCGGATGATGGTCGAGCTGGACCAGCGGTTCCCCGGCTACGGATTCGCCGCGCACAAGGGCTACAACACGCCCGAGCACACGGCCGCGCTGGAGCGGCTCGGACCGAGCAGTGAGCACCGCCGATCCTGGCGCAATGTGCGGCTGGCAGCGGGGTTGCGGCCGGTAGCCGCGGCGGAGTACGCCGACGCGGAACTGGCCGACGAGGTTTTGCTGGAGGGCGTCGAACCGGATAGCCGAGTGGCTACCGACGCGGCGCATGCGCGATGATGTTGTCAGCAGACGCAGTGCGGCGAGAAGGAGGACGTCCCACCCGATGAGTGCCGAGGACCTGGAGAAATACGAAACCGAGATGGAGCTCTCGCTATACCGGGAGTACAAGGACATCGTCGGTCAGTTCTCGTACGTGGTGGAGACCGAGCGCCGCTTCTATCTGGCCAACTCCGTCGAATTGCGGCCGCAGAACGCCGACGGCGAGGTGTACTTCGAGGTGCGCATGAGCGACGCGTGGGTGTGGGATATGTACCGGCCCGCGCGCTTCGTCAAGCACGTTCGGGTGATCACGTTCAAGGACGTGAATATCGAGGAGCTGGAGAAGCCGGATCTGCGGTTGCCGGAGTAGGGCTCTGCTGCGCTTGGTCCCAATAGCATCGGGCACCGACAAGTAGGTGGAGTACAGGGGCCGGACGCCGGGGTTCTCCACAGCTGAGCGGGTATCCACAGGTTTTCTGTTCACGCAGGTCGCTGTGATCGGCTGCGGGCGCGATCCGGGCACGCTGAGCCGGTGGCAGAAAACCAGGCGCTCGGCGCACAAGGGGAAGAACTGGCGGCCCGATTCCTGCGGGCCGCCGGGATGGAGATCATCAGCAGGAATTGGCGATGCAGGTACGGCGAACTGGATCTGATCGCCCGGGACGGCCGCGTGACCGCCTTCGTCGAGGTCAAAACGCGAACCGGAACGAAGTTCGGCAGGCCCGCCGAGGCAGTCACCTTCGATAAGCAGCAGCGGATCAGGCGGTTGGCGCTGGTGTGGCTGGCCGAACAGGACGGTCCGTGGCGCGATATCCGCTTCGATGTGATTTCGGTGCTGCTGCACCGCGGCCACCGACCGGTCATCGATCACCTGAAAGCGGTGTTCTGATGGCGCTGGGGGTGGCGTATTCGGTCGCGGTGAGCGGGGTGGACGGCCAGCTGGTGGAGATCGAGGCGGATATCGGGCAGGGACTGCCGTCGGTGCATCTGGTGGGTTTGCCCGATACCGCGCTGCAGGAATCTCGCGATCGGGTCCGCTCGGCGGTGGCGAATACCGGGGAGAAGTGGCCGGACGGACGCGTGATCCTGGCACTGTCCCCGGCGACGCTGCCCAAGATCGGCAGCGTCTACGATCTTGCCCTCGCGATCGCGGTACTCGACGCGGCGGGTGCGGTCCCCTCCGATCGTCTCGGAAAGACCGTATTGCTAGGGGAATTGGCGTTGGACGGGCGCGTCCGCAGGGTGCGCGGCATTCTGCCCGCGGTGCTCGCGGCACGCAAAGCGGGTTGGACGCGGGTGATAGTGCCGGAATCCGTGCTCGCCGAGGCCGGTCTGGTCGATGGCATCGAGGTTTTCGGGGCCACGAGCCTGCGCACCGTGGTCGCCTGGCTCCGTGGTGAGGGCGGTCTGGTGGAGCCCGATGGCATGCTGCCCGAGACCGTGCGCTGCGGTGGCGATCTGAACGAGGTAGTCGGTCAGGAGGAGGCCAGGTGGGCATTGGAGGTCGCCGCGGCTGGCGGACACCATCTGCTGCTCACCGGGCCGCCCGGAATCGGCAAAACCATGCTGGCGCAACGTCTTCCGGGTCTGCTACCGCCGCTCACCGAATCCGAAGCGCTCGAGGTGACGGCCATCCATTCGGTCGCAGGCGCGCTCTCCGACGACGCCCCGTTGATCACCATGCCACCCTTCGTCGCTCCGCATCACTCCACCTCTGCCAGCGCCATGGTCGGCGGGGGATCGGGGACCGCGCGTCCGGGGGCCGTCAGCCGTGCGCATCGCGGGGTTTTGTTCCTCGATGAATGTGCGGAGATAGGAACCAAGGTCTTGGAAGCGATGCGAACGCCCTTGGAAGAGGGCGAAGTTCGCATCGCCCGCCGTGACGGGGTGGCGCGCTATCCGGCGCGTTTCCAGCTGGTCTTGGCCGCGAACCCCTGCCCGTGTGCCCCCGCCCGCGATGTCGACTGCATCTGTGCCCCGCTCGCACGCCGCCGATACCTGGGCAAGCTGTCCGGACCGTTGATGGATCGCATAGACATCTGGGTCCAGATGCACGGGCACTCCGGCGCATCGTTCGCCGCCGAGGAAGCCGAAAGCAGCGAAGTCGTGCGCCGCCGAGTCGCGGCCGCACGGCAAGCAGCGGTACAACGTTGGAAGGACTACGGCTGGGCAACCAACGCCGAAGTCCCCGGCCACATCCTGCGCCAACGTTTCCGACTTCCCCAGGAAGCAACCGCCCCCATCGAAGCCGCCCTCCGTCTGGGCCGTCTCTCCGCCCGCGGCGCCGACCGCGCCCTCCGGGTCGCGTGGACGATAATATGGCCTCTATGAGAGCCGCTGTCTACTTGCGCCAATCTCAAGACCGTGAGGGCAATGAGCTGGGCATAGATCGCCAGCGTAGTGACGCAATGCGTTTGATCAGCCAGCGTGGATGGACTGTGCATGGTGAGTACGTTGACAACGACACAAGCGCATCGAGCCGCAAGCGGCGCTTGCAGTTCGAGGCGATGCTGGAAGCTGTCGAGCGTGGCGAGGTGGACGTGATCGTCGCTCGGCATGTCGACCGGCTGCTGCGTCGCCTCTCCGAGCTGGAACGGGTGCTGGACCTCTGCGAGAAGCATCGCGCCTATGTCGTGACCGCCTCCGATGGCGTGGATACGTCTACAGACGGCGGCCGTCTGGTTGCTCGCATTCTCGCCGCGGTCGGGCAGGGAGAGGTCGAACGCAAGGGATCGCGGCAGCGATCTGCAGTGCAACAGGCAGCATCTCAGGGCAGATGGATCGGTGGACGCCGCGCGTTCGGCTACGAATCAGACGGCGTGACGATCCGCGAGGACGAAGCGCGGTTGATCAGGCAAGGGTATGACGACATTCTTGCCGGTGCTGGGGCTGCCTTTGTTGCTCGCAAATGGAATTCACAAGGGAGCAGTACCCCGCAGGGTCGTCTGGATGGTTCGGCTAAGTCATGGAATCACGAGAACGTTCGGACGGTGTTGGTGAATCCGCGATACGCGGGATTGCGACGACATCGCACTACCGCGCAGCGGCCCGACATTCGAAAGAACCCGACACTGGGCATCGCCGGACCTGCACAGTGGCCTGCGCTCGTCTCAGAAGAGAAGTGGCGTGCAGCCGTGGACATACTGTGCGATCCGGCGAGAATGAAGGCGCCATCCGGGCCGCGCCTTCTGCTGTCTGGCATCGCGGTCTGTGGTGTCTGCGGTGACAAGGTGCACGCCGGTGCCCGCAAGCGACGGATACCCACGTATCGTTGCCGGAGCGGAAGGCATGTATCTCGTCGTGCGGAACCGATTGAGCAGTTCGTTGAAGAAGTTGCACTCGCTCGCCTTCTCCAGCCGGACGCACTCGAATTCTTCGCCCCGAGGGTGCACGAAGATGTCGCACCACTGGTCGTTGAGGCTCAGGCGGTACGGGAGCGTCTCGGTTCCGTTGCCGATGAGTTTGCCGATGGTTCTATTACTGCTGACCAGCTCCGGCGGATAACGGAGCGCCTTAAAGACAAGCTTGCGAACCTGGAGGTGCAGATCGCCGAGGCAGGGCGCGCAGATGTGATTGCACCTGTAGTGAACTCGGCAGATATTTCGGCAACGTGGCGAGGGCTCGACACACACCGGAAGCGCGGAATCATTGACGCACTCATGGTTGTGACAATCGAACCTGTCGGCCCGGGGCGGCGTCAAGATGGCAGCTATTTCGCTGCCGACGGCATTCGAATCGAGTGGCGTAGCGACCATGAGTGATTGCAACTGCGTCACGTTTCAAAGTCGAATAACTACGTGGCTCTCTCGCTCGCATTGCGCGGATCCTCTGAGAGTGCGGGATCTGACCTGGGGGTTTGCGCCACTCACCATTGACTAGGTGCTGAGACTGGGCGTCCATGCCTTCGATCCGGGACAGGCCATCGAGGGCGAGGCCAAGTGGAGGCGGCTTGCGCCTGGCCTCTATTTGCGGCGCCGCAGGCCGATGCGCACCTGTCCCCAACCGCGGTCTTGGGGAGCGACTGCGGCCGGGGGCGTGGCTGCGTGTAGCAGGTCCCAAGTTGCCAGCAGGCGGGGGAGCGCAAGACTGCGATCCAACGGGTTAGTCGGCTTCACGGCAGATCGTAACCATCGGTAAGTGTGTGCTAATTGACACGACACTCGCTCGGCTGTTGAGAGCCATTTGCGATCATATTCCCGTCGAGAATTTAATCGAAGAACTTCCCGCCATACGGTTGCTTTCTCGCGACGGTCATGGATGTAGTGAAATCCGTTGATAAAATACGTGGACAGACCATTTTTCTGTAAACGCTTGCAGAGGTCTGTTTCTTCGCAGAACATAAAGAACCGGTCGTCAAATCCGCCGATATCTATAAACGCTCGATATGGGATCAGCAAGAAAGCGCCCATAACCCAGTCTACGCGCCGATCCTGCTTATATCCGGAGGGGGATCGTTGTATAACACTGGACCCCTTTGCCTTTTTCCATTCGAGTATGGGTGATGGGAATTCATCCCAAGACCAGACAAGCTTGTTGTCGAACGATTGTTGTCGAACGCCGATGCATCCTACGTGCTTGAGTGATCCGATGTAGTGGAGTAAATCCGTCATTGCAAATTCTAATCCGGCATCTGGATTTAGGATTAGAACGTAGTCCACTGGTTCGATGAGTTGAGATACTGCGTCATTGCATGCGGGACCAAATCCGATATTGCCGCCGTTGATGACATTGGTGACAGCTGGGTGGCCTTTGGCGACCAGCACTGAATCATCGGTTGAGCCGCAGTCTCTAACAATGATCTGTGCTTCTTTGCACATGCCCGGCGAAACCAGCGAATCCAGACATCTTGTAAGGTCGGCCTCGTTGTTGTGGCTGACGATTACCACGCCAAGGCGAGACGCATCGACGGTCATCCGCCTGTGACCTCCTAATTTTCGAGCTCCCGGGAAATTCTCCAAACACTATCAAACCATGCTTGTGACTGTTGTACGAATTGACCGTCTGTTTCTCGTGGACTCGTGTCGCCTGCTGTCGTATAGAACAACGCGGTGTCTTTTCCCATTAGATCCCACATCCGGGTCGGCTGTCCGTCCAGCACGATTTCATGTTCTTGTATGGCATAGTAGCCAAAGAACATCTCTGATTTATTGATAATGTAGAGCTTGAACATTGGTGCAGCGGGATACGCGCGGACCTCAACCGACGTTGATGAAATCAACCCCATCCGTTCCAACTCGTTAATCTCATCGGAAATCGCGAACGTGTGTCTGTCCATAATTCGTGCGGCTCGCTTCCGGAATGCGGGAACGTCTGCCATATCATCAATTCGTGCGGGCAAACTCCACGGATTTGACGGGTCGGGAATCAGAATTCGGACGGAAACCGATTCTGGCCGGAACCGCCCATCCCTGATCTTATCCAGAGGTTCGGACAATGCTCCGTGAAGGGTTTCGCCCGAGAATCCGGCGAAGTCAATTGTAACGGTTTGGTCGGTGAAGGCTCGCTCGATGTGTGGCCGCAATTCAACAGGGCGCTGTGCGCGTTCGCGAACGAACACGCCGCTGCCCTGACGTGAGACCACAAGCCCCTCTTCCTTTAGCGCTTCGACTGCCTTTTGGGCTGTCGCCTTAGCGACTCCATAGCGCTCGACCAACTCTGGTCCGGATGGGAGCTTTGCGCCTGGTCCGAGCTTGCCCGTAAGTATCGAGGCCCTTAGAACATCCGCGAGTTTGCGGAACGGCGGTCGCGAGTCGTCGGGATCGAGAGCGGTCATGGCACCAGCGTAAGCCCATCTACCTGCACCTTCATAGGCAGGCTAGCCCCCCGTTGACATGGCTAGGCAAGTTGGTTCACTATAAACCTACCTAGGGAAGTTTCCTCGATCGGCGTCGATCTTCCGTCCTTTTCCAGATAGAGGAGTGATTCACCTTGACGATAGAGACCCTTTCCGCGGCCGACGTTCCGCGCAAGCTGATCAGCCTGAAAACTGCAGCTGCGTTGGTGGATGTGGATCCGAAGACGATTCGCAATTGGATTGCCGCAGGTCAGTTGCAGGGGTTCCGTGTCAATGCACGGATGCTGCGTGTCAACCGTGACGAACTGCTCGCGTTGGTGCAGCCCGTTGCGGTCGCCCTGCCGGATGGTGCGGCATGAGTGTGCGGGAATTTGACGAAACACGTTCGTGCAGAACGAAGTTCCGTCGTGGCATGGATCCGCAGTCGATTGATGAGTACATCGAGGAAATCGTTGCTCAGGCACCGCCGCTGTCCGCGACGGCTCGCGACAAGCTGTCGGCTCTGCTCGGTGCACGAACGGGGAGGGCAGCGTAATGCGAATCCGCACAGTTGGATTCACCGTCGCTGCTGTGGCGGTTGTCTATTTGCTGCTGATGCAACCCGAGGTTGTCGGGGTCACGGTGATGCTCCTGGCCTTGGTGGCCGCATGGCGATTCCGCCCACGGATGGGGGTGCGGCGATGAGCATGAACGAGCCGTTCCACGATCCGGTCGACTTGCTGGACGAGTTGGACTCGATCATCCAGGCACACGAGCTGTTGCGGCAGCGCACGATTGCATTGCAGGCGCGCTATGCAGCGCTGGAGCCCTACGCGGAGCGGTACAACAATCCGCCACCAAGCGCCGATCGGAGGCCGGTCGAGAAGTACGGCCGCATCAACGTCGAGTACACCGCGATCCGGCTTGGCGATGCGGCCAAGGATATGGCCGGCACGGCGAAGTTCCACTTGCATCCGGCTCGTGAGTTGGCGGAGAAGGTCCGCGAGTACCCGCAGCCCGAGCGAGACCAGTCCGCTGAGACGACCGCGCCTACCTCCGCCCTCGTCGCGGTCACAGAGCACACGCTCGCGGACCTGGTTAACGGTCGCGAACGGGCCGAGCGGGACGGAGCCGAGCGGTGATCGGGCCGGTGGTGAAGACCGATGCTCAGGTCGCTCGCGCGGGTGGGCAGCTGTTTGGGCTGCTGCCGCCGCTGTTGCGGCTCGGGCTGCTGATGTTCGGTCTGTTGATCGCGTTCGCGGCGTGCGGGAAGGCGTGGATCGATTTCCAGGATTACGTGCCGTCGCCGAATGTGTGCCGCCATGACCAGGTAGCGCATGCTGCGGAGCTGGGTTGTGTTCCGCCGCAGGATATTCCGACTCCTACGGGGTGGCGGCGATGACCGAGCAGCCGACCGAGGGCGGTATCCCGGTTTATCAGTGGCGTTGCGCGCCTTCGCATTTGCGGACTCGTCGCCAGTTGGCGGCGGATGGTTTGCGGCCGAATGGGCAGGACATCGCGGGCAAGGTGCAGCGTCCGCGTCGGGCTGGGGAGCCGTTGACGGCCTACCTGTATGACATCAATCTCGCTGCTGCGAAGCGGGAGGCGTCACCGGCGCAGCTGGTCGCGTTGGCGAAGGCCACGCGTGAGCACCAGTTGCGGGCCGCGGAGCGTCGCGGCATCGACCGTGCCGAGTTCGAGCAGGTCGGGGATCCGGGTCCGGGCTGGAACACATCCACCAGCGCTCTTGCGAACTATCGGCCCGGCAGTGCCTTGGCTGTCTCGCTCGCGCGTGGCGCCGAACGAGAGGGGATGGACCGATGAGCATTCGTTTTTCTCCGCGCGACATGGCTGGGCTGACGATCTTGGCCGAGATGTACGGGGCGCCACTGGATGTCGTCGCCGAGATGTTGGGCGTGAGCATCAACCGCGCGTACCGGATCACGGCGAAGTGGGCAGCGGCGCACATGATCAGCGACAAGCGGATGCGGCCGGTACCGGGACCGTCGTGGATCTTCCCGACGAAGGCCGCGGCTGAGGCCCTGCTCGGCAGGTCGGTGCGCCACTGGGTTCCCACACCCAAGATGGTTGCCCACACCAAGGCGGTGTTTCAGCTGCGGTTGGCGCTGACCGGAATGGATCTGGACCGCTGGATTTCTGAACGTCAGCTGCGTTCCGAGGTCGGTCTGTTGAAGGCCGGGCAGCCGCGTCCGCATATCCACGACGGTCGCTACATCACTACTGCTGGTGATTTGTGGGCGGTCGAGGTCGAGCTGACGGCGAAAAGCATTAGTACAGCGCGTAATTCGGTGGCGCAAGCGCTGCATGTCGCCGATAGCGCCGACTGTGCGGGCTTGACCTTCTACTGCCGTGGTGAGGCGGTCAAGAACGTGATCCGGACCGCTGCGGCCGGTCTGGGTCGCTCAGGCGGGCCGAAGTTGACCCTCACCGATCTGGACGAGCTGCTGGCCAAGAAGCACACCGAGTCCTCGCCGGTTTCGCGACCCGGGCTCCGGGTGATCGCGGGCGGTGCCGCTGATCACGAAATTCCCCAGGTCTCAGACCCGAACAATGGAAAGGCGGTCTGATCATGACCTGCACTCCGATGATCACTCCGGCTGATTGCGCGCCGTACGTGCCGACACCAGCGGCCACACCGGTTCCGACGCCGACCGAGGTGCCGCGGATCGATGTCCATCCGACGATGCCGCCGGTCGGGATCAAGCACGACCCGCTGGGTTGGCTGCCCGATTTCTCGTCCTGGAGTTGGGACAGCGTCGGCGATGGCGCCCTGCTCGGGGCGGCGGTTCTGGTGACGGTCCTGATCGGCACGTTGGTGATCCTGGCACCGGCCACCTTGCTGGGGTGGAAGCCGCAGCGGCTACGGAACTGGCTGTTCGGCAGCGTGTTGGCGATGCCGGGCGCGGCGGCGTTGTGGGCGTGGGATGTGTTCGCACCCGCTCGCGACTTCGCCCAGGCCGCAACCGAGTTCATGGCCGGGCAATACGGCGGGGGCCTGTTGGGGATGGCATCGATGCTGATTCCGGCAGCGTGGTTGACCGCGACCATCACCTACACCCGCAAGCGTGTGCAACTGGCAACAGTGGGTTTGGCATCCCCGGCCCGCACCGAACGGGCGCTGTTCATGCAGGCCCAGCGTGAGCAGCGGGCCGCTACCCGGTTGTCGCGTCGGCGTCTGCCGTTCACGACCGGCGGGCTGAACCCGGAGTTGGTGATCGGGCGCTTGGCGGTCGAATGCGACCAGGCCCCACCGCGTTCGATGCTGCGGTCCCTTACCGGCCGCACCGAGACCCGGCTGATCCTGCCATGGATCAACGTCGCCGAGCACTTCAGCACCGTCGCATCCAGCGGATCGGGTAAGACGACACTGCTCAAGCGGGTGCTGGTGTCGTGGTTCGTCACCACCTGGACGCGGCATCGGCAGTGGTGGCGACTGGATCGTCCCGGTCGACCGCTCGCGATCGTGGTCGACTGCAACGGCGGCCCCGAAAGCCGCAAGGTCGCAGCCAGTCTGCGGAAGTGGTTCCGCGCGTTGGGTGTCCCCGGCGACCGCATCGGCGTCTTCCCCGACGACGTGTCACTGGGACTGTGGAACGCCAGTGTCGATGACCTGCGCTCGATCCTGTCGGCGATGATCTCCGGCGGATCGACACCGACCACCGACACCGAGAAGTACTTCCACGAGATCCGCGAGACCCTGATCCACCTGGTCGTGGACGCCCCCGCCCGTGTCGAGCTGATCGACGGGGTTCCGACCCCGATCGGTGAGAACCCGCCCCGGTCCTGGATCGAGTTCTTGTCGCGGCTCAATCCCGACAAGCTGGCGCGGTTGTGGGGTGGTGAACTCGGGGCGACGCCGTGGACCGGGGTCATGGGCGTGGAGATGGAGATCGCCTCGACGCTGGATGGCAAGCAGCCGGTCATGAACTCCGCCCGCGCGGAGTTCGCGAATCTGTACCGGTCGTTGGGTGATGCGTTCGACGGCGACAAGCAGCTCACTGATTTCGACCTGATCTACATCGTGCTCGAAGGCGTGAAGACCCCTGATCGTGCCCGTGCTCAGTTCGGTGCGCTCGGCACGATGTTCGAGCAGCTGGCCGACAAGCAGCACGGCCGTACCGCGCTGATGGCGGTGGACGAATTCAGCGCCGTATCGGATGGCAAGACCCGCGCGGTGAAGTGGGTTGAGCGGCTGCGTAAGGCGGGCATCGGGTCGTGGTGGATCGCGCAGTCCTGGCAAGGCTTGGGCCACGACGACGACAACCGCGACGCCCTGGTCTCGGCCGCCTCGGGTGGTTCGCTGTTGATGCGGTCTCCGGATCCGGAGACCTTGGCGAAGAAGTATGGCACCCGCCCGAAGTTCGAGCTGTCGCGCAAGTTGATCAGCGGTAACCGCGACGGCGACGAAGGCAACGTCCAGTCCTCGGATCAGTTCCTGATTCCGCCGAACCGGTTGCGCGCCATGCAGAAAGGCGACGTGGTGCAGGTCTCGGGCGGTCGTGCCCGCTGGGGCTTCATCTCGCCGTTGAACGACGACGAGCGCGAGCATATGCGCCCGCTGCCGGGCCTGAACCGCTTCACCGAGCCCGAAACCGGCGACACCGACGCTCTGGCGCCGGTGATCGATCTGCCCAAGCGCCGTCCGGCGTAATCCCGTTTACCGCAAGGAGATTCAGATCATGGCTATGCCCAACCCCCCGGTTGATCCGGAAGACCACGGCGAGGAACTCGGTGGTGGTTGCGGCGCCGAGAAGGCCCGCGAACAGCAGATCCTCGAAGCGCTCACCGCCGACATGGAAGGCACCACCGCCGAGAAACTCGCCCAACAACTGGTGCCGGTCGTTCCCGACGGCGGCACTGTGGGTCGCACCGTCGCACCCCATATCGACCGGCTCACGAAAACCCGCGACTGGGCGAGGATTTGGGGACCCGCCGTCGCGGCAACAGCGGCCGGGACAACTGCGGTCGCGGTGCTGCCGCTGCCCGGCCCGCTGGCGCTGTACGTGCTCGCCCTGGCCGCGTTCGCGTGGTGGCACTGCGCGGGACGACCGGGCGCGATCGAGACCGTCCGGATGCTCGCCTACGCGATCGCCGACACCGGCGCCTGGATCAAGCGGCACGTCGAACAGCTGGCCGGACGCCGCGCCCGCTACGAGCAGCGCCCTGACCACTCCGGCCAGGTCGCCACCACCGAGAAGGAGAAGTAATCATGTCCAATCGCAGTCCCGAAGACGAAATGATCGCGCAGGCAAGGCAATTCAGTTCCTCGATGCAAGCTGCGATGCGCCACTACGCGCAAGCATCGAATTGGTTGGAGCGGCGTCGCGCACGCCGTGAGATCAGCCTGATCACCCGCCAGGAGGCGCGCGAGCAGCAGGCTGCCCGGCAGCGGCATCTGGTGTATTCCGAGCAGGCCGTCGACAAGTACCGGGTGCACGCGCTGGCGGTTTCGCAGCGCGCGAACGATCCGAGTGTCGACCACGGCCGCCGTTTTCGTGATCAGCAGGTGCTGGCCCGGCATCAGGCCGATATGCGGGATCTGGTGCTGCGCAACCCGCACCTGACCGAGGTCGAGAAAGGTATTGCTCTCGATGGTCTGGACGCGGCCACGGCGTTCCCCGAGTTCGAGACGGGCAAGTTGTTCAACCGCGCCCACAAGGTGAAAGGCATTGAGGCACTGCGGTATCGCGCTCAGGTCGCCCGCGCGCGCCGCGACGCGGAAGCCGAGCGGTCCCAGGTGCGAGAGCGGGCCGAGCGGCTGAGCACGATCACCGAGCAGGCTCGTCCGGTGCAGGGCGGGCCGGGCCAGCAGTTCCAGGTGAAAGCGACCGTGAGTCGTTGGTCTCCCGGTATGCCGACCTTGGAGCAGGACCGCTTGTTCGTCGGGGAGCAGGACGCGATCGATTGGCTGCACCGCGATATCAGCGAATCGCGGTGGGCTCCGGACGCTCGCGTCGGTGTCGAAGTTGTTGACCTCGCCGATGTTCGGGAACCGATCTACTCCGATGAGGGCCGCCCGTCGACCGTCGCCGCAACCCTCAAGGCACGCAGCAACGAGTTACGCGAGCAGGCCCGCGAGCGTCACCAGGATCGGAGCGATCACACTCCGTTCGGAGATCCGGACCTCAACGGACAACCGGCTCGTAGCACCGGCCGCGATCGGCAGGACCTTGCCGCGGAACGGGATTCGCTCAAGGCGCGGCTGAATCTGTCGATCGAGCACAACAGCGAGCTGGCCGACAACAACGCCCAGCTGACACGGCAGCTGACTGCGGTCACCGCCGAACGTGACCAGTTGCGCGCTGAGTACGCGAGAGACACCGCTGATGATGCCCGCTTGGAGGCGGAACGTTCCCAGTTACGTGAAACCAACAGCAGGCTGACCGCGAAGCTGGACCAAGCTCTCGCCGAACGGGACCAGCTGCGCGCCGAGCGGGACGCGGCGGTGCGCAAGGTCGCCGAACGCACCCCAGCCGAGCAGCGCTACGGCAGCCCCGAACGGCAGGCCGAGCAGGCCCGCCAGACGGCGGTCCGCGACAAGGTTCGCCGGGCCGGTAGCTCTGCCGAGAAAGAGACCGCTTCGCAGGCCCCGACAGGCGAGGCGGGCAGCTTCTACATCAGCAATTCTGATGGCCGGTTGTACCTGGATGAGTTCCTGCCGAAGGGTGCCGGAATGCGGGAAGCGGTCGCACTCCGGGACGAGTTGGCCGAGGCGACCAGCCACAACAACTCCAAGGTTGTAGCCCGTCAGATCGAATCGATCGACCCGAACCTGCCGATGGGGGAGCAGGCAAAAGCCTTGGCGCACTGGTGGACCCACCAAAACGGGCGCGAGGCGTACCAGACCGAGCAGGCCCAACAGCGCGCCGCGCAGCAGGCCACGGGCACCGAGTCGGCCAGCGAGGCCGCGCCGCGTTCCCCGCTGGCGGACTACCAGCCCGGCCACGGGTTGGCCGATGCCGTGGCACGCAACGGACACGACCGGGAAGGGATGGATCGATGAGCAGCAATGACCTCGATGGCCAGTACATCAACCGCTACGCCGGACGGGTCGAGAACCCGGAAGAGGTGTTGATGCGCGCGGACTTCGCCCGCGCCGAAGAGCTGCGGCGAACCGCGTGGCTTGCCGAGACCGAGGAAGAAAGATATCTGCGGTTCACCAAGGTTCGCGGGATCGAAGCCTCGTGGTCGAGGCGCGATGACGAACTGGGCGAAGCCTGGTGGTACTTGAATGACGCGCATCACGACTGGCTGTCTGAACCGGACTTCATGCGCGAATTCCATGACCAGATCCGCGCCGACCAGGCCCACGGCGTCGCCGCGATCAGCGACATGCAATGGCGCAGCCAGCAGCAGGCGCGGGAGATGACCGGCCACGGTTCCTGGGAGCAGGCCGCCGAGTCCGCGGCGCGTTCTGTGCTGGCGGATTACCAGCCCGGACACAGTCTCGCTGATGCCGTGGCCCGCAACGGTTCCCAGCGGGACGGGGCCGAGCGCTGAGCACTGAAACAGCCATGCCGGGCGTCGGAAGCGCCCGGCATGGATTGGCCCGACACCACCCCAACCCATCAGAGATCAAGAAGGAAGCCGAACCAATGATCGACAATACCCGCCCCGAACTGCACGAACCCGAATCCGAGACCGAGCAGCGGATGCGCGCGGACTTCATGCACGCCCAGTCGTGCGTCGCACGGTCACCGGAGGACTACGACCCGGCCGATTCGCTCGACTACGCCGAATACGCCGCACCATGGCTCAACGGTGAGCAGCGGTGGATGCACGAATGGGTGTACCTGACCGACGCGACACAGCGGTGGCGCGATGACCACGCCTACGCCGAGCGCATGCTCGCCATGCATCAACGCGCCCTCTCACCGATCGAGCGCCGCAGCGAGGAACAGGCCCGCTACATCGCCGAACACGGCATCGAGCGCGACGAACACGGTCTGCTGACCTGCCACTATGTGACTCGCGTGGACGACCGCGCGGCATCGGCGTCGGATGAGCGGTTCATTCCGATGACCGATCCGCAGTACTACAGCACCGCCGAATCCGACGACGAACGCCAGTTGCGGGCGGATTACGTCCGCCACGTCGATGAACTGAACAACGCGGCGCTCACCATCGACCCCGACGACCCGGCTGGTGACGGTCCCGTGGCCGAGCGACACTCGGACGCCGCCGCCGATATCGCCTTCCGGTGGGAAACCCACGAGTCGCGGTATTGGCGAGATGTGTGGAACCACCTGGACGGCGCGGTCACAGCGTGGGAGCGCGAACCAGAAGCCATGCGCAACGTCGCTCACGTGCTCGCGGACCATCAAGCACACGGTCGTGAGGTGATCGAGCCGATCCATTACCGCAACTATCAGCAGGCCGCCGAGCTGACCGGCCACGGCACCTGGACCGCCGAGACGGACCGGCAGAGCGAGCCCGCGCGGGATATGCCGTGGGCCAATGCCGCCGACATCCGAACCAGCGCACCGATTCCGGTGTCGTCGGCCTTCGCCGCGGCTCGTACCTGTGAGCTGACCAGCAGCGCGTCGCCATTGGCGCAATACCAGCCGGGCAACGCTCTGACTGCGAGTCTGGCTAACTCCGAGCGTGACGGAGCCGAGCGGTGAGCGCCCCGACCGTCGAGGCGACGATGCCCGCCCAGGCCGGGCAGGACCTCGCTCAGGTAACCGCGCGATCGGCGCCTGCGCCGATGCCGGTGCTGCCGGTCTGCACGACACCACCGGTATCAACCGTGGCGACCGTGCGGCCGTCGCTGGAGGGTCTTTCGAAGGCCGAGTTGGCGCAGCGGTTGATCGCGGCGCATGAACGGGCCGCGGATCTCGAGGAGCGGCTCGCCGCCGCGACGGCGGCACTCGACGCCGCCGAGCATCAGGCCGCGCAGCTGGAAGACCGTAACCGGGAGTTGGCCAGCGACCTGGACAACGCCCTGGATCAGCTGGCCGGGCACGCCCTGCACGCCGAGCAGGAACGGCTGATCCGTACTCCGGCGTGGAGCCCGTGGGCCGCGTCCACCGACCGAGAGGGGTATGACCGATGAACTCGACAGCCACTGTCCACTCTGTCCAGCAGCCGTCCACCGGCCGGTTCGATGTGGCCGAGCTGACCGCGTTGGCGATGACGATCATTATCGGTTTGGGGGCGTTCGCGTGGTCGTTCGCCGCCCTGACCGAGTTGAGCGTGATGGCCGGAATCACGCGGCGTCTAGCGTGGGCGGGCCCGATTTTCGTGGACGGCGCGATTGTCCAGTCCGCCGTTGCCCTGGTTTCGTTGCAGCGACGCAGCCGCCAGGGGATCACGATCCCGACCGCGACGCGGGTGTTCTTCTGGGGTGAGCTGTTCGCCGCCGAACTCATTTCGGTGGTCGGAAATGGTTTGCACGCTGCGGAATCTGGGCAACGCATCCTGCCCGCGACCATCGCGGCATGCGTCGCCGGTGCGGCACCGCTGTTCGGCCTGGCCGCCACGCACGGCCTGACCGCGCTGATCGAAGTCCCCCGTACCCCGGAGCCGAACCCGGAGGCCGGGTGGACACAGGTTTACGCGGACTCGACACGGCTGGACACCGACCGGACAGGACTGGACAGCGACCGTCCACCACTGGACAACCCACAGCCGGAGCTGGACAGCGGGCAGGCGGTCGCGGTGGACAGTGAGGCACTCGCCGACCGCGACGCGGAGATCCTCCGCCGTGTGGCGGCGGGGGAGTCGACGCGCCGGATCGGTGCCGCGGTCGGGTTGTCGAAGTCGCGGGTCGCGCAGATCATCGCCGCCGCCGACCCGGATGACACCGGTGGGGAGGTGCTGAGCCTGATTCGCTGACCGATAGCCCCGGTGGTGCGGGAGGGTGTGCGGCGGTCCCTCCCGCGTCAAGGGCGCACAGCGTCGCCCGGCGGGCGATGGCCTTGGTGGCCACCCTGGACCCGCGAGCCTCTACCGCCACACGGGCAGAGCCCTTCGAGGGCAGGCAGTGAGCCTGCCCCCTTCAAATCCCTTTCACCACCTCAATCACGGGAGAACCTCATGACCAACGCAATGACCGACCTGGACCAGATCAACGCCGAGCTGATGAGCCAAGGCGCCCGCAACCCGTTCGGGCGTGACGTCGAACCGAACACGACGGTGTCGGGTGAGATCGTGGCCGTGGTTCGGCGACACCGCCACAACAGCCAGGGGCAGCCGCTGTATTGGGTCAACCGCAAGCCGATGGTCGCCCAATCCGGGGACCCGGTCATCGACTCCGCGCTGATCCTGGAGACCGACGAGCGCGCCGACTCCGACGACGAGGGTCTGCGGTCGATCACACTGGACCGCGATATGCAGCGCGCTATCGCCGCGGGCGTGCGTCGTGCTCGCGCCAATGGATTCGCGATCGGCGGTCGCCTCGATCAGCTGGTCTACGTCGGCCCGATCGAGGCAGGCGGCTACGGCCGCGTCTACGAACTGGTGGCCTACATCCCGCCCACCGACTAGCCGCACCAGCCACCGGAGCCCCGGCCGAGATTTCGGCCGGGGCTTCGTCGTGTCCACAGCTGATCAGCCATCCACCCCGAACCTTCCCCTGGCCCTTCCTCCGCAGGCAAAACGAGTCCGGAGCGGTGGTTGCTCAAGGGTGGCCGTCAGGCCATCGGCGTAGCCGACGCGACGCCAGGAGCGCCCTTGAACAACCGCCGAGCTGGACTCACACTATCCGGCCGAGGAAGGGCGTTCCCGCCGTGGTTTCGACGGGCGAAATGTCGATCTTGCTGGCAATCAAACGTGCGAAGAACGCGCAACTTTCACGCGAATCGGGCATACAAGAGGGTGCGCGTTTTTCGCGCCTCTCAACCACCACCCCAACCCTCCCGTGAGCTGGGCAAAGGGCGGGATTTCTGCTCGCTCCCCCACCCCCTCCCAGTCCGACATCTCATCACCCACTTCGTGGTCAACGAGATGTCGGACTGGGAGGGGGTGGGGGAGCAATCAGAAATCAAAAGATCAAAAGAGGGATGGTTGGGGTGGTGGTGAAGAGAGAAAGACAAAGGAAATGGTTGCGTTTGATGTTTAACGGTGTGTTTGCGAGTCGGTTGTGCTGGCATACGTATCGCCCTACCTTCGGCGGCGCTTCCAGGGGGCGACTCGTGTTGGTACGTGGTGGTCTACAGATCCGCGACAGGCGTATCAGCCAAGTCTTGTAGAGCGGCTTACCTCTTAAGAGGTGGACATGACAACGCCGGGCGCTGTCGATCGCAAGCTGGCGCTTGCGCGGCCCGGATTCGAGACTCCGGAATCTGGAATTCCCTCGTATGCGGGGAAATTCACTCTGTTTGAGAGGACGGCTTGAGCGAAGAGTCGCCGTTCGGCGACTCGAGGGTTTCATGTCCTCTGTTGGTGCGTCGCCATTCCGAGGTCACCCCTCCGTGCGACCGGGCGCGGGTAGATCGCTCCCCGATTTTCTCCACGTATCCGCGCCGCTGCAGTCTCAGGAGCATCGAGCCCATGCGACGAGGTTCGGGAAGTTCAGGCCAGACATCGGCGCGCATCGTGGCGAGCACATCGGCGTTGATGAAGATCTGCCCTTCGGGCATCGCGATGATCACGCTTTCAGCCGTGGCGAGGTACGCCTTCGCTGGATCGGTGGTGCTGGCGGGCTGACTCATGGCGGGTACCCCCTCCGCGCGATCATGTGCGCAATCCACGGTACGAGGTTGTTCACATGTTCGTTGCTGCTGTGCCCGGATCGTCACCTTTTGCTCGGACACCCGTTTCACCTCTTACACGCGGCAGAGATCCGCTGGCGCAGTGGATGATTCATGATCAACGGTGGCCGTGCGCGGTCGAAGCCCGCCGAAAGAACATCCGCGGCCGGTGGCCGCGTGGCCCTGGTGGTGGGTCGGCCTGCATTGTGTTTCCGCGCCCCTCCAGCGTCAAGGGCGCCTGGCGGCGTCGGCTGCGCCGATGGCCTGGCGGCCACCCTTGACCCCGGAGCCTCTACGCGAAAAAGGCAGGCCTTATCGGGCAGGCGGTGCCTGCCCGCCTCTCTGTGCAACCCGACCCACACCAGGGCCAAAAAGCAGACGGACCGCTCGGACCGGACCGTTGGCTGTCACATCGGCAGCAATCACATGGCGGGTGGCTCTCGCGGATCTCGACCTCATCGATCCCAGATTCGCTCATGATGCCAGTTTCGGATTGCGTGATCATCCAAGGTCGCGGCACGCCGCGTTGGGAACCGGTACAAGATTCCGCCCGTGTAAGGGCAACACTCGTTCGGTGGAGCCCGGGACGGCTGCATGGCATCGCGTTGACCCCAAGTGACTATCTGATCCGTAGGGTCAAGACGGGCCGCTGACCAGGCGAAACAGCGGCGGCTGTCCTACATGGGTTTGTCCCATCTGTGAAAGTCGTAAGACACGAGTCGCTTTAGGCCAAGGATGAGCGACTGTCCAGTACGGCGATCAGTCATCTCTATCCAACGTGCACTCGGTTTGCAGTATTATTCTGAGGATCGATGTAATTGTTGTATCGTGCCTACATTTAGTAGGGCATATGAAGCAGACCGTACGGTTGTTACGCATGAACTTCCGCGCGCCCGATTCATGCGTGTTGAGGGGTGCAATCGTGCGAGGATTCGACCTTATGAAAAGTGAGGAATAGTTGAGCGTCGAGGTCGTTGCGATACGAATTGGCACCGCGATCATGGGAGGGGCTGCTCGAATATTATTTTCGAATAAAAAACAAAAGGTCAGTAATTCGCTGGAGATGAACGAGTTGATTCGGCAATATGTGCCGGGGCTGCGGCAGCAACGAAGCATTGAGCGTCAATTTGAGCAGATTGCCGATACCGTCGCAACGAGGCTGGAACCTATGCTCCAACATGAATTTCATGGTTTGAGCGAGGGGGAGAGAGATTCTATAGTAGCAAGTATTGCGCAGGCATTCGAGCAGACGGATTTGAGTGACTCTGCAATATTCGAGATTGACGCCGATCCGCTACAGTTGGGGCGAGCTGTTCGGGCGCAATTTACTGCTCCGGTTGGACTTAGCGAATCCGGATCTGAGCTTTATGAAAAGATCCTTAGTGAATGCTGCAACTACTATGTACGCATAATAAAGCATCTACCAGCATTTTCTGAAAGAGCGATAGCCGAGTTGCTTTCGCGGGTCGGCGATATCGGGACTGAGATTAGTCAGATCATCGAGAGGCTTCCCGTTCGCTCACTATATTCTCCTGAAGGTGTCGATCATGATGCACTGTTCTTGACCAAGTATCTAGCGTTCATCAGCAATACACTAGACGATGTGGAAATGTTTAGTTTTGCCACAGAGCGCCCACTCCGGACCAAACTTTCGATGGCTTACATTACTTTGAAAGTAGCCTCGGAAAAAGGTGCATCCATTTCACGTCGGTCCGCTGCCAGCTTGAAGCATAACTTCAGAATGACAGAGGATGAATCTAGCGGTGGCCTCCGAGTTGATGTTGCGCTGAGGAACCAGACACGGGTATTGATACGAGGTGAAGCTGGCTCCGGAAAGACAACCTTGCTTAGATGGCTTGCTGTTACTGCGGCTCGAGGCGCTTTCACTGGCGCATTGTTGGATTGGAATGGTGCGGTTCCAATAATGATACGTTTGCGGAGTTATGGTTCTAAGCCGATGCCGAAAATCAGCGAGCTACTAGACGATTCCGCGGGAGTGTTGGCCAGCGTGATGCCGCGCGGTTGGGTCGACCGGCAACTTAACTCAGGAAATGTCGTACTCCTGGTTGACGGCGTTGATGAATTGCTTCCGAAGGATCGGCGCCATGTCAAAAAATGGCTTCAAGATATTCTTGCGCTCTATCCGTCCGTGCGAACGGTGGTGACGTCGCGACCTGCCGCTGCACGACAAGATTGGCTTTTGGATGAAGAATTTACTGCGATTGTGCTTGAGCACATGACGCGCGCCGATCTAGGCTATTTCATCAGGCAGTGGCACCAGGCTGTGGGCGCCAGCGGACAAGACCTTCCGTGTTCACTGGAGGACTTACCTAGGCATGAACGCGCGCTCGTAACCAGCCTAAAGGATCGACCACACCTCTATTCGCTGGCGTCAAACCCTCTTTTGGCGGCAATGCTGTGTTCTTTGAATCTCAGCCGGGCTAGGCAGCTTCCTAGAAGTAGAATGGAGATGTACTCGATAGCAGTCGAGTTGCTTGTGCAGCGGCGCGATTCAGAAAGACACGTGCCGAGCGCCGAGGAAATTCCTCTGGGTTTGACGGAAAAAGTTGATATTTTGCGCGATTTGGCCTGGCGATTATCCGACAACAATCGAAGTGAACTTCCATATGAAAAGGCGCAGGGCTACGTGGAAGCCAAGGTCGCTTCGATCCGGCATTTGGAAATAGATCCCGGTCTCGTTCTAGAATTCCTACTGGTGCGCTCTGGCATCTTGAGGATGCCTGCGCAAGGTCGTATCGACTTTGTGCATCGAACGTTTCAAGAATATTTGGCTGCGGCTGCGATTGCCCAGGATGATCGGATAGGAAATATAATTGGGCGGGCGCACTTAGATATTTGGCGTGAGACCATCATAATGGTAGCCGGACATGCCAATATTCGTCAAAGAGACGAATTGATCACAGGGATGATCGAACGGGCAAATCATGAGCCTAGGCACCGTCGCCAACTGCGCTTGCTGGTGGTTGCATGCCTTGAGACTATGAATTCTGTTGATGACGATTTGAACTCACGTATTGAAAGTGTCCTTGATGATTTGGTACCGCCACGGCGATACGATGATGCGTGGTCGTTGGCATTGGTCGGCGAGCCCGTGCGTAAACGGTTGCCGGAGGCCATCGGAGGTTTGAGCTCGGTGTCTGCAGCTGCGACTGCGCGTACGGCGACTTTGATCGGTGGTGACCGAATCATCCCGTTGCTCCGAGCATATGCAGGTGATGGCCGACCAAGCGTTCATAACGCACTAGTCGCAGGTTGGGAGTATTTTGACGATTCCGACAGGTATGCTATAGAAGTTCTTTCGCGCATCGAATCCACAGAGGGAATTGCTGTCTACGTGGATTCACGTAAGCTGCGATCGATCTATCATATTGGTAGTATGCGTTTTTTGCATGTGCTCAGTCCGGTGCGATTTAGTTCGATTGACTTTGATCGACTCCCTCCACTGAAGTCTCTGTCTTTTCAGTATCTGATGGGTGAAAATAGTCTCGCCGATATTGCTAAAACGCCGCTGGGCGCGAGTTTGGAGATGTTGGGTCTCGCTGGCTCAGATTCGCACAATTCGGTAAACGACCTCGAACTGCTGGCAGACTTTTCTAATCTTCGATCACTAGAAATCGAAATTTCTCCTAATCAGGTGACTCTCGGGCCATTGCCCCCACTGCTCTTCGACATAGCTATTAGTGGCGTAAACAGCGTTTTCGACCTGTCGACTTTGAGCTCTCACGAGGAACTCTCTTCGGTCTTTGTGATGGGCTCCAAAGCGGCTGAGAGTGTAGCTCGTATCTCCATTTCCAGCCTAGGTAGTTTAAGCCTTTCTAATTGTGATATCTCCGAATATCTAGAAGCGGTGATCGCCCAGTTTCCTGAATTGACTAGCATGGGTCTATACGGAGTCATTCTTCCGTCTGACCTCTCTCCATTGTTAGAATTGAAGAATCTCCGCCGCCTTGCCGTGATGCACTGTCAGGGTGCTGGTTCCGACGCAGTAGATCTTTCATTCCTTTCCGAAATGGACTACCAAGTCGAAGTCGCGCACACGAAAACAGCCCACCATCTGCCGAATGGCGACAAGAGGTTCATTGATATGATTCTTCCATATGGATGGAGTTGAGCAGATTTGTGCCTGCCGGAAAGATGGTTTGTGCGAGCCGGAACTGGTTGGGATGGATATTTTCGGTCCCGACCTCCTCGGCATGCCGCTAGGTCATCTGCTGGATCCCGGACGGTGTCGTCCGGCCGCGCAAGGCAGGGCAGGGTCTATTCTGATCGCGAAGAGCTGGCGGACCCGTGCATGGAGGTACCGATGCACCGAGGCGCGGGTCTGCCTTCGAACGGGAATTTCCGCGGCTGACGTCCTTTGCCGAGGGGAGGAGCGCATTTAGGTGAGGTCGACGACGCCGACATCGAGCGGCGCCATTCGCCTATACGGGGGCTAGCGGTATTGCAACGATGTTGGAGTCATCGGAAGTGACTCGAATGTCGACAGAACGAACACCAGTAGATTATGGCGAAATGCTCTGTGACATGCAGGTTCTTTGCTGGTTAGCACAGTGCGAGAGTGTTTGATCTCATAATCTAATGGTCACACTTCGGTGTAAGCGATGGCGTGTACACCGCATATCGGCAGACGTTGCAGATGTGGACTCGATGGTGACTACTCGCTTCCAGGCAGGGCACGGCGCCGACGGTCGCTCGGCCCGGCCCGAAAGGGTGCCCACGCGGGCAGGCGACCGGCGCTGGTTCAACCCAACCGTTACGGATCCGGTATAGCCGCTCCGGATCGGTGACGACTCGCCCCTCTACCTGGTAGACCGGCCGCCAATTATCGAACATATTTTCGATGATTGCACAAACCGGTCGGTTGGAAAAGATAGGCTGCGGGCATGGTGAACATCGGCGACCGAGTCCTGCTCGCAGCAGGCGGCGTATCGAAATTCGAGGTTCTCGAACTGGGCGGCGACCGTGCCATCGTGGAATCCGTCGACAAAACCGCGCCCGGCTGCTACCCATTCAGCACCGAGGCCGCCCTACTCGCTCCCGTCGACCCGGACTGATCCTGACGGTAGTAACTGGGTGATTGCTGTTGGGGTGCTCCTAAGGGAGGCGGAGGTGTCGAATCGGCGCGTTTTTCGCGGGGTTTTCGTGGCGAATTCGCGGGAAAATGCGCACCTCCGCCGCATCCGGCTCGGGGGTCGTCTCAGCACTTCAGCGAGACCGACGAGTTGCCGACCCGACCGGCGGAACCAACCTCATGGGACAGCGCGACTAATCCGACAGCCGGAGCCCATTGCTGAGTTCAGGCTACGCGATCATTAGTGCTATCCACACGTCCATGCGGTCGCCTGGACCATCTGCGACCTCCGCAACGCCGACCAACCCAGCGCCCAAGACGTACTGGCCGCCTTGAACTTCCGGCAACGGGGCTCCCAGTGAGCGGGGCCACGGGAGATGAGCGCCCGATCGGCGGGTCCGTTGCGCCGGACATGGTTGGCGGTCCAAATACCTCGGGGCGTGCTGGTCCATCGCACATCGGCGCGACCGCTTCGGATCTCGCGGCGACGGCAGCGAGTTGCCCTGCCGCCGTTGGCTGTCCGGGCAATGTCTCGGATTGTGCAGCCATCACGGCGCGTGGCGACTGTCCCGCATGCGGTGCCACGGGCACCATGATGGGCAGCGGGCATTGCGCGACGCGAGCGGTCGATGCCCCAAGACATCCAGAGGCTGCGGTGGGCGACGCATCCGCGACACCCGGGTGTGCGGCCGAAGCGATGGACACCTCGGATCGCCCAGCTGCCGCAGCTTGTGGCGGTGGTCCCGCAGCGGTGCAGCACGACAGCCCCTGTGCCACAGCTGATTCGGACGTTGCCGCTGGTCATGCAGAAGCGAGAACAGGCGGCGGATCCATTGCCTCGGCGATTGGTACTCCGGCAACGGGAACTGCGGGTGCGTCGGCAGGATGCGACCACCCGGTCGACGGTGGGATTCCTGTGACGGGATCCATTGCCGCAGACGCGAGTGCTGCAAAGGCCTTGGGGAGAACTGGTAGGGCAGCGCGCACTCGGCGGACCGCCTCGGATCTCGGAGGGGCGACAGCAGATAGCGGCTCCGCCGCCGCGGGGCGTTCGGCCGCGTCGACGGGCAGTGGCTCGGATGCCTCGGATTGCGCGGCGTCGGCTTGCGGTGGTCACCCTGTCGCGCGATCTTCGGTAGCCGATGGTCGGTGCGCTACAGGGGATTCGGAAAGCGCATCGGCTTCCGCAGAGCGAGCGGCAGCTGGCGGATCCGCTGCTTCGGTGAGTGGCGCTGCGGCAACGGGAACTGTGGGTGCGTCGTTGAGCAGTGAAACCTATCCGGTCGCACTGGTGGTCACCGGGGCGGATGCGGCAGGGTGCGCCGGCGCGTGGGTGGGTGGCAGGGGGCGCTCGAGGCATGGGGTTGTGGATCTGGATGGTTGGGCGTCCGATGGTTCGGAGTCCGCGGTTTCCAGTGGGGATGTTGATGAGCGTCGGTTGGCGTGGGCGTATTTGTCGCGGGTTGTTCAGGGGCCGTGTGCGGCGTTGTCGTCATTGATCGATTCGGTAGGCGTGGTGGAGGCGGCGCGGGCAGTGCGGGAGTGTGAGTTGCCGGAGTCGTTGCTCGGGCCGACCGCCAAGCGGCGCGAGATCGATAGTGCGGCAGGGGATATCGAGCTTATCGAACGGCTCGGGGGGCGGTTGGTGACTCCGGACGATCCGGAGTGGCCTGCCTGGCGGATGCTCGGGCTGCGCCAACTCGAGCCAGGACGCGACCGTGACGGGGCGGTGCCGTTGGCGTTGTGGGTGCGGGGACCGCGATCGTTGTCGGAGTCGAGCGAGCGGGCGATCGCGGTGGTCGGGGCGCGATGCAGCAGCGGATATGGAGAGCATGTCACTGGCGAGATCGTCGGCGATCTGGCCGCCCAGGGCTGGACGATCGTCTCCGGTGCCGCATTCGGTATCGACGGTATGGCGCATCGGGCCGCCCTCGCCGTCGGTGCTCCGACGATTGCCGTCCTTGCGTGCGGCGTCGATCGCCCGTACCCGGCCCAGCATGAGCGACTGTTGGCCGAGATCGCCGAAACCGGTTTGGTAGTCAGCGAATACCCGCCGGGCACGGTTGCCCACAAGAACCAATTCCTGGCCCGCAATCGCCTGATCGCGGCGCTGGCGGACGGTGTCCTCGTCGTAGAAGCCGGACTACGCAGCGGCGCTCGGAATACCGTCAAATGGGCCCGCCGCCTCGGTCGCCCCGCCCTCGCGATCCCAGGCCCCGTCACCGCCGCCTCCTCTTCGGGCTGCCACCGCATGATCCGCGAAGGTGAGGCCCTCCTGGTCACCCGCGCCGAAGAGGTCATCGATGAAGCAGGCCCACTACGCCTTTCACTTCCAACTTCCCAGCCGTCCGACCCGAGCGACCGATTACAAGGCGACGAAGCATCGGTGTATGCCACCCTCCCCAGAATCGGCTCCCGCCAACCCCGCGCCATAGCCGAAAACTCCGGCCTGGACCTCCCCACCGTCCGCGCCATCCTCCCCGCCCTCGAACTCGCGGGCCTGGTAGGCATGGACGAAAACGGTTGGCACCGAACCGCAAATCCCCCGAGCCGATGAAATATTCACGCCCGAGCCGATCACAGCTCACTCGACGACCGGGCTTTCGCAACGTGTCCTCGTGCGTCGCACAACAGACGTGCGCTCGTCCGCGACGAAGCTGTGCTGGGCCCGCGACGCGAACTCGCTGTCCCAAAGGAGCTGCGTTGAGCTGCGCGGGGCATTTGCGCGATGAGTGGAACCTCGCGTCCAGCCCGCTGCCAACCACGGGCCGCATGCATAGCCGCGAGGATCGGCGCTCCACCATCGGAGCAGTCTCGTGCACGGCAGTGTCGGAAGGCTGGCGCTTGACGGGTGGCTACGGCGGGGAAAGCAGTGTCGTTGCGGCGTGCTTACTTGCCAAGGGGGGTGGGGGCGGTGACGGTGGGGGGATGGAGTTGCCGGAGGATCTCGAGGCGTTGCTGGCGGAGTATGAGCGGCATTTGCGGCTCGGGCGGAATCGTTCGGTGCACACGGCGCGGGCGTATGTGGGGGACGCGCGGTCGTTGCTTGGGCATTTGGTTGCGCGGTCGTCGGATTCGGCCGTGCGGGAAATGGATTTGGCATTGTTGCGGTCGTGGTTGGCGGCGCAGTCGGCCGGTGGGGCGGCGCGGACGACCATGGCGCGGCGGGCGTCCTCGGCGAGGACGTTCACCGCGTGGTTGACCAGTACCGGGCGGCTGTCGGTCGATCCCGGGTTGCGGCTCGGGTCGCCGAAGGCGCATCGGGTGTTGCCTGCGGTACTCGGTACGCAGCAGGCGGTAGCGGCTATGGACGCTGCGGAATCCGGTGCGGTGCAACGCGATCCGATGGCATTGCGGGATCGGCTGATCGTGGAGCTGCTGTACGCGACCGGCATTCGGGTCAGCGAGTTGTGCGGTCTGGATCTCGACGATCTCGATCGGGAACGGCGCCTGGTCCGCGTCATCGGTAAGGGTAATAAGGAGCGCTCGGTGCCCTTCGGAGTTCCGGCCGACGAGGCGATCGCGAATTGGCTGCAATACGGCCGCCCCACACTTGCGACAGCCGACTCCGGCCGTGCGCTGCTGCTCGGCCGTCGCGGCAGAAGACTCGACCAGCGTCAGGCCAGAACGGTTGTCCACGAGGTCGTTTCGGCAATTCCGGGCGCACCCGATATGGGGCCGCACGGCCTGCGCCATTCGGCCGCAACCCATCTGCTCGAGGGCGGGGCGGACCTGCGCGTCGTGCAAGAACTCCTCGGCCACGCCAGCATGGCAACCACCCAGCTCTACACCCACGTCTCTATCGAGCGCCTGAAAAAGGTGCACGACCAAGCCCATCCCCGCGCCTGACGTTCCGCAGATCGGCGGACGAGGATCAGCGCCCGATCTTGGGCGAGGCGCGCTGTCCTGGCCGGAAATATCGCCAAGCCGCGCGCGGCCGCCAGCAGCAATGGCGCAGGACCATCGGACTGGAGGCCCTGCGCTGTCCTTGTTGCGCAGGCGGAATCGGGACCAAAGTTGCCCTCCTGAGTGTCCACCGGCGTGGCGGACGGGAATGTGTACGAGGCCCTGATCGGGGCGAAGGTGTCTCCGGGCGCAATCGGCTGAAACCGCCTCCCTGCTCGGTGCGGTTCCGGGTGTGCGCAGCCGACAGGTGGTATGCGAACTGGACACGAATTGTCCCCATCGCCCATGCTCGCAGACGAAATTTGAAACGCGTTCTCATGACGGTTAGTGCTGTATCAATCATGAAATGGCGGCTATTCTGACACGAGTTCCAGTTTGGAGGATTCGTGAACACCGCACGTTTTGCCGAGTTCGAGAGCGGTGCATGCTGCACTGCCGTCCCGAGGTGGATCCGATGAATACGCATACGGTGCTGGGCAAGGAAGTGCGGATGCCGGTGCGGATTCGGCTTGCGCATGCCTTCATGGCGACCTACTCGGTATCGGCGGCAGCCGCGCAGCGACTCATCGACTACTCCGGCCTGGAGATTCTCCGCCTGCCCGGTGGTCGCGCCATATGCACGCTCGTTTTCGTCGATTACATCGATGGCGACCTCGGGCCGTACAACGAGTTCGGTGTGTCGTTCATGGTCCGGCACCACACCGCTGGGCCCGCCAGCACGCTCGGTGATCTGCGCGCGCTTTCCACCGGGGGCGCGGGCGTCTTCATCCATCGCCTCCCCGTCGACGGTGAATTCACCTTGGCCGCTGGCCGCGGCATCTGGGGTTTCCCCAAGGAAATCGCCGATTTCGACGCACAGCACGAGGGCAGCGTGCGACGCGGCGTACTCCATCAGAACGGGCAGTTGATCGTCGATCTCACCATCCGCCCCGGCCTCGCCGTCCCGCAGCGCCGCGGCGGCTCCTCCTTCGATGCGTACTCCCATATCGACGGCATCACCCGCTGCACGCAATGGCAGATGGAGCCGTCCGGCATGCGCGCTCGCCCCGGTGGCGCCGAACTGTCCCTCGGCGAGCACGCCTGGGCCGACGAATTGCGCTCCCTCGGATTACCCAAGCGAGCACTCATGGCCTCGTCCGTCGATCGGCTGGCGATGACCTTCCACGACGCCACCCCGCTCTGACCGGGAGCCCGCTCCCGAGATCGTGATCTTCGTGGACGACCACAACGCCGGTGGTTAACCTGACGTAGCGGAGCGTTCGCCTGCGGCAGGAAACCGACCAGCGATGGAGAGGTGCCCGTGAATTCCGACGACGACCTCGGCGTAGTGCGAATCCTCGGCACCGTCGCATCGACCGAACCGGCACCGCCGAGGGAGCCCGCGACCCGAGCCGAGGCGGCATGACCCTCCCCAACCCCGCCGAGGAATCCGAGGAAGGGGAAGAGGAGATCGATTACCGCTTCACCCTCGCCAACGAACGCACCTTCCTGGCCTGGATGCGTACCTCGCTGGGTCTGCTCGCGGGCGGTGTCGCGGTGCACACGCTGGTGCAGCCGATGCGGATGTCGGGGTTGCGCCGCACGCTCGCCATGAGCTGCATTGTGCTCGCGGTGATCATCGCGATCGGCGCGTACGGACATTGGCGACGTGTCGGTCGGGCCATGCGAAACGGTGAACCGCTACCGGACACGATCATGGTGCCGATCCTGTCGGCGGGTATCGCCGTCGTGTCGGTATTCGCGTGCGTGGTCGTGTTGTTCCGATGACCCCCAAGAGTCTCGCCGCCGAACGCACCGCATTGGCGTGGCGTCGCACGGCCATTGCCGCGATGGTCGTCGCCGCGCTCTTCCTCAATCATGCCGCGAGCAACGGGTGGCGGGCCGTCGCCATCGCACCGACCGGCGCGGCGATCACCATGGCAGCCCTTGCGGCCCTGTCCTTTTTGCGCAACCGCGCCTTGCATCAAGGACGCTATGGCCACGGCGGGGGCGTCATTGCCGCGACAGTGCTGGCGGTGCTGGCCGTCGCATGCGTCGCGGCCGCAATCGGGTTCACGGATCCACGGCCCTAATCCGCTGCGGGCCGAACATGTTTCGGCTGACAACCACAGGAGGATGGATATGAGCACAGCGACCGAGCCGAGCGAATTCATCGTCGCCGAGCAGCAACGAGCGGCTGCCGCACTGCCCGCCGATATGGACGATCTCGCGGATGCGGACCGCGGATTCATCGCGGCACTCGAACCCGGTGAGGTGCGCTCGCCGGACGGAAAGGTGGTGTGGGACAACGACTCCTATGCATTCCTGCGGGGAAGCTGCCCGGTCTCGGTCAATCCGAGCCTGTGGCGGCAGTCCGGTCTGGTTGTCAAGCAGGGACTGTACGAGGTCGCTGCGGGTATCTATCAGGTTCGCGGTCTCGACCTTTCGAATATGACGCTGATCGAGGGCGACACCGGTGTGCTCGTGATCGATCCGCTGATCTCGGCGGAGACCGCAGCGGCGGCCCTGGCGCTGTATCGCGCGCATCGGGGTGATCGACCGGTGACCGGATTGATCTACACCCATTCGCACGCCGACCATTTCGGCGGTGCGATGGGTGTGACGACGGTTGACGCTGTCGCCGCGGGCCGCTGTCCGGTGCTCGCACCGGCCGGATTCCTCGAGCATGCGGTTGCCGAAAACATCTATGCCGGAACGGCAATGGCGCGTCGGTCGGCCTATATGTATGGCGCGGCGCTGCCGCGAGGTCCGAAGGGGCAGGTCGGGGCGGGGCTCGGACAGACCACGTCACTCGGCACGGTCACCTTGATTCCACCGACAGTGGACATCACCGCCACCGGTCAGGAAGAGACGGTCGACGGGGTTCGGATCGTCTTCCAGCTCACCCCCGGTACCGAGGCGCCCGCCGAGATGAACTTCTATTTCCCGGATATGCGTGCGCTGTGCATGGCCGAAAACGCGACGCACACCATGCACAACCTGCTGACGCTGCGTGGCGCGCTGGTGCGTGACCCGCATGTGTGGGCCAAGTATTTGACCGAGTCGATCAATCTGTTCGCCCGCAATTCCGATGTGGTCTTCGCCTCGCACCATTGGCCGACCTGGGGTACCGAGCGGCTGGTGGAATACCTTTCGCTGCAACGGGACCTGTATGGATACCTGCACGACCAGACGGTGCGCAGGCTCAATCAGGGGTATCTGGGTGGTGAGATCGCCGAGATGCTGGAGGTGCCACCGGCCATCGCCGATGCGTGGCATACGCACGGGTATTACGGCTCGGTCAGCCACAATGTCAAGGCTATCTATCAGAGGTACATGGGGTGGTTCGACGGCAATCCCGCGCATCTGTGGGAGCATCCGCCGGTCGAATCCGCAAGGCGCCATGTGGAATTCATGGGCGGTGCCGACGAGGTGCTGCGCAAGGCGCAAACCGCTTATGACGCAGGGGATTACCGGTGGGTCGCGCAGGTGGTCAACTACGTCATCTTCGCCGACCCATCGAACGAGGCGGCGAAAACGTTGCAGGCCAAAACCTTCGAGCAGCTCGGCTATGGCGCGGAGAATGCTACCTGGCGCAACTTCTACCTCAGCGGCGCCCATGAGCTGCGCAACGGCTCGTTCGGCACGCCGACGTCGACGAATGCGCCCACCATGCTCGCGGCACTCACCATCGAGCAGATCTTCGATGCGATCGCGCTGCGCATCGACGGACCGAAGGCGTGGAATCTGCGCGTCGTGATCGACTGGCACATTACCGATGAAAGACGCACCCACCGCCTCGAACTGCGCAACGGCCTGATGGTTCACTACGACAAGCCGGACGGCGCCGAGTTGCCCGATCCGGATGCAGCTTTCACCTTGACGAGGCCGATCCTGATTCGAGCCTTGTTGGCGGGCGAGAATCTCGGCGCACTGGTCGCCGCGGGTGATATCGCCATTACCGGGGATCCCAGCAGGCTGAACGCGGTGGTCGGGGTGATCGACGCGCCGGATCCGAACTTCGCCATCGTCACCCCCTGAGATATCGCCGCGACCTCGCGGAGTCGCTCGGCTAAATCGCTCGACCGCGCGATGTCCTGGCACGTATGGTCGGCGACCATGTCCACCGAAGCCATCGACAAATCCGTACCTTTGCGCGAGCGCCTGCGCACCGCGCTGTCCGCCGCGATGAAGACCCGCGACCGCAGCGCGATCTCCGGACTGCGCTCCGCCCTCGGTGCCATCGATAACGCCGAAGCCATCGACACCGTGGACATCAAGGCAGGTGCCATCGAGACCAGCGCGGTCGGACTCGGCGCCGCCGAAGCTCGCCGCCGCGATCTCACCGAGGCCGATATCGAACAGATCGTCCGCGCCGAAATCGCCGACCGACAGCAGGCCGCCGCCGAATACGACACTCTCGGGCGCCCCGAGCACGGTGACCTGTTGCGCGCCGAAGCCGCCGCACTCGAAGCGCAGCTCTAGGTACGCGACGCCGAGCGGTCGCGCGCGTGCCGTGATGGGTGCGGTACGGCTGTTTGGTCGCGGAGCGTGTCGTCGTCGCACGCGGTGCCCGACGTCGAGCGCTCTCGCGCGTGCGCAGATGGGAGCGCGACGCCTGCATGGCCGCCGATCAATTCATCGGCGCACGCTTTTCGTTTGTCGCCCATCGAGGCAAATAGGCCTACCAGGCCTGGATCTCGCGCGTCGGCATGCGGTGGTGCGCTGGACCGGGCGCGCAGTGGAGTTGCGTGCGGCGAATTCGGCCGTGCGGCAGCCGAATCCGCTGTCCGAGCCGGGCGCTGTGCGGATCCTAGGCGGAGGTCGGGAGCGTATCGATGTACTTTCCGGCGATGATGCGCTGGATTGCTCGAACCACGGGTCCGCCGAGTCGGACGTACCAGGCCCCGGGGCGGGAGAAGGCCGTGACCACGGCGTAGACGGCGTCATCGGTCGGGTCGTATTCGACGGCGAACAGTTCCTCGCCGATTTCCGGATGTCCGGGCAGGGTGCCGTAGGCGAAGCCGCGCCGGTCGGGTTCGTCGAGGACATACACGACCCGACACGGCGCGGTGATGCCGACCGGACCGACGCCCAACCGCACCGTCAGCCGTGTTCCCGGCTCGGCAGTAAGTGTGTCGGCTTCCCGAAAGATGCCGGTGCCCTTCTGCATTCGATACGCCAGGATCTCCGCACCCGCACACTCGAACAGCGCCCGCCCGGATCCGATCCGGCGGCGCAATCGAAACCGGTGATAGCCCGCGGGCAGTGCCGCCTTGGTCGCGCCGACCTCGGTATAGGTGAACGGCGGATCCCCGAGCGCATATCCCATAACCCGATCCTCGTCCCGGATCCGGCACGACGGAAGACCGTCCTCCGAAGTTACCGCTCGGCCTCGGATTCATGTCACCGGTTTCAGTCGCAGGGGAGTCGGGTGCAGTAGTCCGAGTGGATCGATGTACTCACGTCGGCTGTGCCCGCTCGCTTCTCGTCTCGCACCCCAATGCAGGCACGCCGCAGCTGCGCAACCCTCGTGTCCCGCCTCCAAATTGCCGATTCGCGTTCCGCGTGCAACTCGCAGGCCCACCGAAACCTCTGCTCGTACCGGCTCGTACGTGGTTCGAAGCCCACCGGGGTGATCGATCGATACGACCGGTTTGCCCGCGACCGTTCCGGCGAACACCACAATTCCATCCCCGGCCGCGAAGACCGGTTGTCCGGGCGCACCTGCCAGATCGACCCCGCGATGCCCGGGTAGCCAGTCCTGTGCCGGTTTGTCGAATTGCCGCTCGACCGCGGGCCGTGGTTGCAGCGGCCAACTGAACTCCCCGTGCGGAGTAGCCGAAACCGACTGCTCCGCAGCGAGTCCCAGCAGAGCGATGACCCCGAGGATGATCGAAATCAGTCGCCGACGATAGCGCCCATCGACCCTGCCGAGGCGAGTCATCCGAGTCAGCGCGGCAGTCGGAGCGGAGCCTGCTGAACCAGATCCAGCAGCCGCGACAGCAGATCGCCGAAAACCCGCGGCAACGAACTCGCCGATCCGGACCCGCCGCCACGTGCGATCTCGGTGGCGAGCGGCGCAACCCGAAGCGGATCCGGCACCCGCGCCAGCCCATCGCCTGACCGCGGCGTCGGACAAGCCGAACCCGTGCACTCCCCGTACCCCCCTTCCGATCCCGGGAACCAGCCATCACGCCCAGCGTTTCCCAGCGGACCCCATGGCAGCGCCACAGCCTCCCCGCCATTCGGTGGTGCGGCCGAAACCGGCTGTGCCAGAACCAGTGACAGCAGAAACAGCGGTGGGATGAGCATCGTCATCGAGATTGCTATGCGATTCATGCTTCAAGCGTCGGCCGCGCGTGGCAGGCGCAGTACCCCCGCTTCGGCGAGTGTGGACAACTCGCCAGGTTGTGGAGACGGCTCGTTTCGACCCATGACAGGGCGATTTAGAAACTCACCCCCTCAGCCCGTAGACTGGTCGAGCGGTCTGTGCCTGCACGGACCGACTTCGCGCGCCACCCCGTGCTTGTTCGCAACGGCGCTGTTCGAACCGGAGCTCGGCTTCGTGAATCGGCAGTGCATGCGGAGCAGGGAATCATCGGCTGGTCCTGATCCTCGTGATCGGGTCCGATGGTTCGGAGGCGCCAGGGCGGCGGATCACCGATTCGTCGCGGCAACCGGCAACGAAAGAGAGATACGGCACCATGGCTGTCGTAACAATGAAGCAGCTGCTCGACAGCGGCGCACACTTCGGACACCAGACCCGGCGCTGGAACCCGAAGATGAAGCGGTTCATCTTCACCGACCGCAACGGCATCTACATCATCGACCTGCAGCAGACGCTGACCTACATCGACAAGGCCTACGAGTTCGTCAAGGAGACTGTCGCCCACGGCGGCACCGTCCTCTTCGTCGGCACCAAGAAGCAGGCCCAGGAGTCGATCGCGGCCGAGGCGACTCGCGTCGGGATGCCCTACGTCAACCAACGTTGGCTGGGTGGCATGCTCACCAACTTCTCCACCGTGCACAAGCGCCTGCAGCGCCTCAAGGAACTCGAGGCGATGGAGCAGACCGGTGGCTTCGAGGGTCGCACCAAGAAGGAAATCCTCATGCTCACGCGTGAGATGAACAAGCTGGAGCGCACCCTCGGCGGTATCCGCGACATGGCCAAGGTGCCCTCGGCCATCTGGGTCGTCGACACCAACAAGGAGCACATCGCCGTCGGCGAGGCGCGCAAGCTGAACATCCCGGTCATCGCGATCCTGGACACCAACTGCGATCCCGACCTGGTCGACTACCCGATCCCGGGTAACGACGACGCGATCCGTTCCGCCGCTCTGCTGACCAAGGTCGTCGCCTCCGCGGTGGCCGAGGGCGTGCAGGCGCGGGCCGGTATCTCCTCCGGTGACGAGAAGCCGGAAGCCGGAGCGGGCGAGCCGCTCGCCGAGTGGGAGCAGGAGCTGCTCGCGCAGGCCGCCCCCGCGGCGACCGAGGCCGAGGCCGAGGCTGCCGCCGAGGCCCCTGCCACCCCGGCCGACGCCTGATCGTCGCAGTGTTCGACGGCGATGGCGGCGGGGCCTGCGTAGTTTCGCAAGCTACCGCCTCCGGCCCCGTAGCCGTCATCGCGGAGCGTCTGTTCACCTTGCCGACCTCTCCTGCATAGGAGCGGTCGGCAAGGTGGTGTTACCACCCGAAACAACACACAGGAGGATCGCCACCCATGGCGACATACACCGCCGCTGACGTGAAGCGGCTGCGGGAGCTCACCGGCTCCGGGATGATGGACTGCAAGAACGCGCTGGTCGAGACCGACGGCGATTTCGACAAGGCCGTCGAGGTGCTGCGCATCAAGGGCGCCAAGGACGTCGGCAAACGCGCCGAGCGCGCCACCGCCGAGGGTCTGGTCGCCGCCAAGGACGGCGTGCTGATCGAGATCAACTCCGAGACCGACTTCGTCGCCAAGAACGACGAGTTCCAGGGCCTCGCCGACAAGATCGTGACCGCCGCCGCGGCCGCCAAGCCCGCCGACCTGGACACGCTGAAGGCGCTGAAGCTGGACGGTCAGACCGTCGATGAGGCGCTGCAGGCGCTCGCCGCCAAGATCGGCGAGAAGCTCGAGCTGCGTCGGGTCGTATCCTTCGACAGCCCGGTCGCCGTTTACCTGCACAAGCGTGCCACCGACCTGCCGCCCGCCGTCGGCGTGCTGGTCGAGTACCAGGGCGAGGGCGACGCCGCCGCCGAGGCCGCGCGTGCGGTCGGCATGCAGGTCGCCGCGCTCAAGGCCAAGTACCTGACCCGCGACGATGTGCCGGCCGACGTGGTGGAGAACGAGCGCCGCATCGCCGAGCAGACCGCCAAGGAAGAGGGCAAGCCCGAGGCCGCGCTGCCGAAGATCACCGAGGGCCGCGTCAACGGCTTCTTCAAGGACGTCGTCCTGCTGGAGCAGGCGTCGGTCACCGATTCGAAGAAGACCGTCAAGGCGCTGCTGGACGAGGCCGGTGTCACCGTGACCCGCTTCGCCCGCTTCGAGGTCGGCCAGGCCTGATAAAGCCCGTGAAACCCCTCGTGCTCCGGATACGGTGTACGAGGGGTTTCGGCTGTCCGGACGTTGTCCGTTCATCCGCAATTCTCGAGCCTGACCGGGCGAGTTCGTTGCGTCCGAGGGGGTCTTCTACCCACATCGAATCCGAGTAGGGCAGGATAAGGGCGCTCCGTATTGAGCCTCCGCGTTGCCATCCGGCCCACGTGCTGTATCGACAGACCGAAATCTATCGCCGAAGGAGACGAACACCCATGACGGACCCCGGGACCGACCGCCCAGGATATCGCCGGGTGCTCCTCAAATTGGGCGGGGAGATGTTCGGCGGCGGCAAGGTCGGCCTCGACCCCGATGTGGTGCAGACGGTCGCGGAGCAGATCGCCGAGGTGGTCTCCAGCGGTGTCCAGGTGGCCGTGGTGATCGGCGGCGGCAATTTCTTCCGTGGCGCCGAACTCGAGGAGCGCGGCATGGAACGCGCCCGTTCGGACTATATGGGCATGCTCGGCACTGTGATGAACAGCCTTGCGCTGCAAGACTTTTTGCAGCAGCAGGGCATCGACACCCGGGTGCAGACCGCGATCACCATGGGCCAGGTCGCCGAGCCGTATTTGCCGCTGCGCGCCAAGCGGCATCTGGAGAAGGGCCGTGTGGTCATCTTCGGTGCGGGTATGGGCATGCCCTACTTCTCCACCGACACCACCGCCGCCCAGCGCGCGCTGGAGATCGGCGCCGATGTGGTGCTGATGGCCAAGGCCGTCGACGGCGTTTTCACCGCGGATCCCAGGGTCGACGAGAGCGCGACCATGTACACCGAGATCACGCATAAAGAGGTTATCGAGCGTGACCTGAAGGTCGCCGACGCGACGGCCTTCAGCCTGTGTATGGACAACCAGATGCCCATCCTGGTGTTCAATTTGTTGACGAAGGGCAATATCGCCCGTGCGGTCGCCGGTGAGAAGATCGGCACATTGGTTCGGTCCTGACCCCGCGCCCGCGGATCATGACGATGACGACGCTGTGGAGGAAACGGTCGTGATTGAAGAAGCGCTCTTCGACGCCGAGGAGAAGATGGAGAAGGCCGTCTCGGTGGCGAAGGACGATCTCGGGTCCATCCGTACCGGTCGAGCGAATCCGGGTATGTTCCAACGGATTGTCATCGACTACTACGGTTCGCCGACCCCGATTACGCAGGTGTCGAGCATAACCGTGCCCGAGCCGCGGATGGTGGTGATCAAGCCGTACGAGCAGTCGACGCTCGGCGCGATCGAAACCGCGATCCGCAATTCGGATCTCGGTGTGAACCCCACCAACAACGGTGACATCATTCGGATCTCGGTCCCGCAGCTCACCGAGGAGCGGCGCCGTGAACTGGCCAAGCAGGCCAAGGGCAAGGGCGAGGACGCCAAGGTCTCGATTCGAAACGTCCGGCGCAAGGCGATGGACGAACTGTCGCGGATCCAGAAGGATGGCGAGGCGGGTGAGGACGAGGTCGGGCGCGCCGAGAAGGAGCTCGACAAGACCACCGCGAAATATGTCGGCCAGGTCGATGAACTGGTCAAGCACAAGGAAGCTGAACTGCTCGAGGTCTGAGGTCCGAGGCCGGATCTTTCGGGCCCGCTCGGGCGGGGGACGAACGGAACGACGAGTTGAGCGACGGGACAATCGTGGCCGAGAACGCCGCCGCGACCGGTGCGGCCGAGGAGCCGAGGCCGGCCAACGGCACAGTTGATGCGACGGACGGGCGCGCGGTCGATGCCGCGATTCCCGAAGCCGCACCTCCCGAACCCGTGCGCACCGAGTCCACGACATCCGAGGTCGCACGTCGGGAATCGTCGATGCCGGTGGCGTCGACCGGTCGGCCCGCGACTCCGGAACACGCAACCGCCGAGCCGGTGAATGCCCCAGCCCAGCAAGCGAACTCGGAGGAACCGGCAACTCCCGCCTCCCGCGCCGGCCGGAATCTGCCCGCCGCCTTGGCGGTCGGCTTCGGGCTCGGTCTCTCGCTCATCGCGATCCTGCTGTTCGTGCCGAAGGTATTCATCGGTGTCGCGGCCGCGGGAGTCGGCGTCGCCACCTGGGAGGTCGCCAAGCGGCTGCGGGAGGCGGATGTCCTTGTTCCACGGATCCCGCTCATCGTCGGTGGTCAGGCGGTGTTCTGGCTCGGCTGGCCGTGGGGCGCCAGCGGTGTACTGGGCGCTTTCGCCGCGACCACACTGATCTGCATGGTGTGGCGTCTTTTCGATCACGGCTTGCAGACCGCGCCGCGAAACTTCTTGCGCGACACCGCGATCACGATCTTCACCCTGGCCTGGATCCCGCTGCTCGCCTCGTTCGCGACGCTGCTGCTGCTCGAGCCCGACGGCAATCTGCGGGTGCTGACCTTCATGATCCTGGTGGTCTGCTCCGATGTCGGCGGTTACGTCGCGGGTGTACTGTTCGGGCGGCATCCGATGGTGCCCGCGATCAGCCCGAAGAAGTCCTGGGAGGGCTTCTGCGGTTCGCTGGTGTTCAGCGTGATCGGCGGTCTGTTGACGGTCACTCTGCTGTTGGAAGCCAATTCGATGATCGGCGTGGTGCTCGGCGTCGGCCTGGTTCTGGTCGCGACCGTGGGCGATCTGATCGAATCTCAGGTCAAGCGGGAATTGGGCATCAAGGATATGGGCACCCTGCTGCCCGGCCACGGCGGCATCATGGACCGTCTCGACTCGATGCTGCCGTCGGCTTTCGTGTCCTGGTTGGTGCTGTCCACCTTGCTCTGAGGTCATCCCATCCATGCGAAGCATGGACGGCACGTGCGTCTAACGCTTCGCCGCGCGCCGAAGCTGAATGATCCGCACCCCACCGACCAGCGCCATCACCAACGCACCCGCGATCACCGACAGCAGCACCAGGATGCCGACCGGCAGGGAGAAGCTCCAGAAGAACAGATCCACCTGCTGTTGTTCCAGGTTCTGCAGGATGAAGATCAGCAGCACGATGCCGATCAGCGTCGCGGTGACCAGCGCGACCCAGGTGTCGCCGGTTCTGGACTTCACCACTGACTTGCGACCGGTCGGCGCCACCGTTTCACGAGCGGTCGGCGCTGGCGCGATATCTCCGGTTCGCTCCGGCTCGGACGGCTCGACGTGACTGGTCATACGTCGATCATTGTCGATCGCTATCGCCGGTGCACGCATTTCCGTCCGCCGACTGGCATGTTGTGATCGAGGCAGAGCGCGCACGCGGTCCGATCGCAACGTGACCTTCGTCGCGTCGAGCGTCGTGATGGTCACCTTCGGTTCGGCCCGCACCCGCGAGATGGGACACTAGAGAGACTATGACCGTCTCCCTGCCCCTCGTCTTCGACGCTCCGCGCCGTGGCATGCCGCCGCGGCACCTCGCCGACCTCGATGCCGACGGGCGCAAGGCCGCGGTCGAGGAGCTCGGTCTGCCGAAGTTCCGTGCCGATCAGATCGCGCGCCAGTACTACGGCCGACTGCAAGCCG
Organism: Nocardia sp. CA-135398; assembly: GCF_050955845.1. Taxonomy (NCBI): domain Bacteria; kingdom Bacillati; phylum Actinomycetota; class Actinomycetes; order Mycobacteriales; family Nocardiaceae; genus Nocardia; species Nocardia sp. CA-135398. Next base: position 2,605,640 of record NZ_CP192084.1, read on the forward strand.
ATCCGGACCAGATGACCGATCTGCCCGCCGCGGTGCGCGAAAAGATCGGCGCCGCACTGTTTCCGCCGCTGATGTCGGTGGTCAAGCATGTCGCCTGCGATGGCGGCGAGACGCGAAAGACCCTGTGGCGTGCGGGCGATGGCACCTTGCTCGAAAGCGTGCTGATGCGCTATCCCGACCGCGCCACCCTCTGCATCTCCAGCCAGGCGGGCTGCGGTATGGCGTGCCCGTTCTGCGCCACCGGCCAGGGCGGCCTCAACCGCAACCTCTCCACCGCCGAAATCGTCGACCAGGTTCGTGCCGCGGCCGCCGCCATGCGCGATGGCGAGGTCTCCGGTGGTCCGGGCCGCCTGTCCAACATTGTCTTCATGGGCATGGGTGAACCCCTCGCCAACTACAAGCGGGTGGTCGCCGCGGTTCGTCGCATCACCTCACCCGCGCCCGACGGCTTCGGTATTTCTCAGCGCAACGTGGTCGTTTCCACGGTCGGCTTGGCTCCGGCCATTCGTAAGCTCGCCGACGAGGACCTCTCGGTCACCTTGGCGGTATCGCTGCACACCCCGGATGACGAACTGCGCGACACGCTGGTGCCGGTGAACAACCGCTGGCCGGTCGCCGAGGTTCTCGATGCCGCCCGCTACTACGCCGACAAGAGCGGCCGTCGAGTGTCCATCGAATACGCGCTGATCCGCGATATCAACGACCAGCCGTGGCGTGCCGATATGCTCGGCGCGAAGCTGCACAAGGCCCTCGGCTCCCGCGTGCATGTCAATGTCATCCCATTGAACCCGACGCCGGGTAGCAAGTGGGATGCCAGCCCGAAACCCGTTGAGCAGGAATTCGTTCGGCGCGTCAACGCGCAGGGTGTTCCGTGCACGGTGCGTGATACGCGTGGTCAGGAGATCGCCGCCGCCTGCGGGCAGTTGGCCGCAGAAGGGTAATCGCTGACGGCTCTTGCCATGAGAGCCGTCAGCATCCACGATTCTGTCCCGTGGCTGAATCAACGGAGCATCAGTTCCTCGAGGAAGCGTTTCTGCGGACGCTGTCTGACTTCTCCTCAGTTGCCTATTCGGCATGACCGAGATGCAGCGTCGTACGTTCGATTTCGGCTGCAACCTCGAGCGTGACTGGACGTTGCCACTCGTAGGTCAGGTTGGATGGGGTAATCGAGGTGCTCTGGACAAGGATGTTCGAACCCTCTTCGCCGAGGGCGGGGCAGCCATTCGAGCCCTGGTCCTCAAAGAGTGGCAAGACTATTGCAACTACCATCGACCCACGGCGGGCTCGACGGTCAGACCCCGTATAAAGGACTACAACAGGAGACACGATTCGGGAACCGGGTGTAGTCGATCTTTGTTAGCGGCACAATCAGAGAACTACTCGAGATTGCTTGCGGCCGAGCAATTCTGAGCCCAGAGCAGATGAGCAGCTACTGGGTGTTTGGTCGGATGTGCGCATGCCTAACGAACCGGAAAACGGTGTGGATCTCGTTGTGCTCCCCTGCTGACGCGGAATGATTGTGTGAGCGCTGAGGTGAGCATCCTTGATGCGGGTCTATTGGGCAAGATCGCCTGGTTGGAACAGCCGAACTCAGGGTTACCGCAGCGGAACGAAACCTCCAGTAGCGTTTGGCACCGTCCGAAAAGCCTTCCGGCACTTTCGCAGTGTCCTGTCGATCATCACGGCTGGTCACTGTGAGGTCGCCAGGCTTCGAGGAGATCTGCCGGGGTGAATACCGCGTCGAGGTGTTCGGTGGTGACTCCGGACCGGGTGACGGCGATCAGGGGGACCGGTTCGTCTGTGAGGCGGTGGCGGTGGCGCTGGAGCGCGGACAGGTCGTGGTTATCAAAGGGCGAATTTTCCAGCCACTTTATGGACCCGAGGAATGCCAGTTCGTGCGCTACGGGTTCGCGGTCGGCCCCGATGATGTCGATTTCCACGTCGTTGCTGCGGGTCCAGTAGCCGCCGATTGCGGGTGTCGCCGGAATGGCGTGTGCAGGAAGCAGACGTGCGAGTGATTCCCGGACCAGCGGCTCTATGGCGCGGCCTCGCCAGCTCGTCCATCCGCGATTTATTCGTTCGAGGGTAAGGTCGGGGCGCATACGGTCCAATTCGGTGAGATGGGGACCGAGGAAGGTCAGCCAGAAGCGCAGATACGGGTCGGTGATCCGGTAGCGGCGTTCTTTGGAGGGGATGAGGCTGATCGGCAACTCCGCCGCGACGATGCCCTTGCTGGTCAACAGTTCCGTAGCCCGTGTCAGCGTCGAGTGCGCGATGCCGCCGGCCGCTCTAGCAATGTTGGTGAAGGTCCGTTCGCCGCTGCCGATTGCCGCCAACACCTGTCGTGCTTGGGTCTGGTCCGGAAATTCGGCGGCCAGTGACAGTTGTGCGGAAACGACCAAGGGGCTCACCGGGTCCGCCAATTCTCGGGCAAGGAATGCCCAGACATCCTCGCCCGCTCGCCAACGCGCTGCGATGACCGGTAGTCCTCCGGTCGCCAGCGTGGCGTCGAAGGCGGCTGCCGGTTCCAGACCGGTCATCGTCGCCACATCGGCTGGATTGAGTGGTCCTAGACGCATTTCGGTGCCGCGTTGGTGGAACGGCCGTCCGTATGAGGTGAGTGCTTGCATCATGGCGAGATCGGAACCGATGAGGATCAGCAGCACCGGTTTGCGTGAGAGTTCGCGATCCCAAGCTCGCTGCAGAATGCTCTCGAACGCACCTGCCGGATCCATGAGGTACGGCAGTTCGTCGAGCACCACCACACTCGGCTGGTCGTCCGGCAGGATGCCGGCGAGCTGGCGCAGCGCTGCCGTCCAGTTGCCGGGGAGTGCCTCGGCGAAGATATCGGCGTCCGGCAGCGAAGAACTGCGCACGGCGTCGACAAACTCGGTGAGCGGATCAGTGCCGAAGCCGATCTCGCTGGTGTGAAAGACGTTCGGTACTCCGTTCCGGTCCACGAACTCCTCTACCAATGCGGACTTGCCAATCCTGCGTCGCCCGCGCAAGATCAGGCAGCGTCCTGGCCTTGCTGTTCCGATTTCTGTCTGCACTTCGGCCAGTGTGGTCGCAAGTGTGTTCAGTTCGCGCTGTCGTCCGATGAAGTCGACCAAGCTACGCCTCCAAGGCTCACGGGTAGATACTATCGTGCGCGATACTATCGAACGCGATACTATCTGGCAGTTTGGCAACGTTGGTACAATTCGGTAGCTGCGCAGGTCGGCGACTTGAACACTATTTGCGGTGGGTGAACCCCTCGCCAACTACAAGCGGGTGGTCGCCGCGGTTCGTCGCATCACCTCACCCGCGCCCGACGGCTTCGGTATTTCTCAGCGCAACGTGGTCGTTTCCACGGTCGGCTTGGCTCCGGCCATTCGTAAGCTCGCCGACGAGGACCTCTCGGTCACCTTGGCGGTATCGCTACACACCCCGGATGACGAACTGCGCGACACGCTGGTGCCGGTGAACAACCGCTGGCCGGTCGCCGAGGTTCTCGATGCCGCCCGCGCCGTAGAACCGTATCCTGTTGGGACGCAAGGTAATAGGATCACGCTGGTGATTGTCGGAGCTCTTTGCGTCGTTCCGCGATGAGGGTTGCCAGGTGGCAGGTGGTTTTGTCGTCGAAGCCGATTTCTGCGACCCGGTGGGTCCACGATTCCGATGCGTCGACGATCCGTGCCAGGCTGCGGTTGATGGCCCGCGTGGTGACGCCGAGGCGGGTGGCCGCTTCCGCCCACCAGTGGTACGCGAGTTTTGCGTCGCGTCCGTATAGCGAAATGGCCATGGGGTCCGGCCAGTCGAGGTACGGCTGGGTGCAGAGCAGGTCGTAGGCGGGGGTGACTTCCCAGATGCCGTCGGAATTCTGGCGGATCGACAGGTTCTTGCCGTGCAGGTCGCCGTTGCCGATGAGGTAGCTGAATGCCGCGATTTCGAGCATTCGCAGGGTGGCGAGGGGAGATGAGCCACGGCCCGAGGTGACGGCGTCGGCAAGGGCTTCGATGGCTTCCTGCAACGTGATCCGATACTTGGCGGCGGGGTATCGGGCCAGGATCTGGCAGGCATCCTCTTGGGCGAGGCGGCGAATCTCGCCGTGCTCGACTCTGCGGTCGAACCGGCTGATGAGCAGCGCTGTGCGACCGTTTGCGTCGGTGGCGAGCTGATGGTCAGGAACTCGGATCCCGCACGCGTCGGCCATGTCGAGAAAGAAGTTCTCGTTCTCGACCATGAACGGGTACTGCGGCGGATTGAGTTTGAGAATGGCTGGGCCGCCCGTAGTGGAAATCGGAGTCGAAATCATTTGTGCGGAGACCTTGATCTGGACTCCGGGTAGCGCGGTGCGGTCGAGGGTGCTGCCGGGACTCATTGCGTTCGCGGCGCAATTGTCCGGCGAGCCGACCCGCACACTCGCGAGGCCGATCGAGCTAGCCGCCGACGACAGGTCATCAACAGTGCTATAGCAGCGATAGCACCGGCCTTCGACAGTTATGCACGTGCATCGCATCTAATCGTTGCGATCGCAACGTAAGACGCCGAAGGTTAGGAGCGTGCGGCATTCCAGCCCGAGCAGAGCAGGTCGAGGGATTCGATGCGGTCGGTCGCGGTAGAAGACGTGTTGTCAGAAGGCGGCGGCCTGCTCGTCCTCGGAGAGGCCGGCGGCCGCCGCCTGCCGGGTGGCGATGACGGTCTGGCCCAGCACATGCGCTTCCGGCTGGCCGAGGCCGAGATCGGTGGCCAGTGCGAGGGATGCGACTAATTCGGCCGAGCGCATCTCGGCCGTGGGTTCGTCAATGGCCTGCTGAGCGCACCGCCGATTGTGACTGCGGGTCAGTGGCCTCCCGGCTCGAGCAGTTCGCGGCCTTCGTCGGTCTTGACTCGGCGGTGCTCCGCGAGGATGAGTCCGCCGCCGCAGATGAGGCACAGGGCGGTGGCGATGCCCGCGACGATGGCCCAACCGGCGAATCCGTAACCTGCGGCGGTGAGCGTCAGTGCGGCACCGACCACGCCGAGCAGTACCAGGATGACGCCGGGCCAGTTGTGGGTGTCGGCGATCAATTCGCCCGCGTGATTTCTGGTGTGGCGTGCGCGGTCCGGGAAGTCGGAGCGCAGCCGGTCGGATGCGGGTTGGTCGGCTCCAGGGTTCATGGCGTCCTCTCCGTTCGGATGGATCGTCTCGTTCGAGCGGATACCCCAGATGTCCGGGGTCAATCAGGGCGGATCAAGGGTGTATCGGGTATCACGACGGGTACCGCGACACCGAATCTGCTTGCGACGAATAGGAGGACGACTATGACAACGGCGCGTGAACTGATGACCGAAGGTGTGCAGTGCGTGCGATCCAGCGATTCGGTGGTGGAGGCCGCCAAGCTGATGAAACAGCTGAGCGTGGGCGCGCTGCCGATCTGTGGTGAGGACAATCGGCTCAAGGGCATGCTGACCGACCGTGACATCGTGGTGAAGGTACTTGCCGAGAACAAGGATCCGCTCGGCGTCAATGCCGGGGAGCTGGCCGAGGGCACACCGATCACGGTGCAGGCGAGCACCGAGGCCGATGAGGTGCTCAATGTGATGTCCGTGCATCAGATCCGTCGGGTGCCGGTGCTCGACGGTGATCAGTTGGTGGGCATTGTGGCGCAGGCCGATGTGGCCGTCGCGCTCGGCAATGCCGATACCGGCGGCGTGGTGGAGGCAGTGTCGACGGACTGATCGCGACCCGAGAACCGGCTCGGCTTCGGCTCGTCCGCACTGCCTGGTCCTCAGGTGTGAGGGTGCCGCTCGGGGGTATGCGCGGACGAGAGGAGCCGCGGTGGCTCCGTCCCCGATCGAGGAGGTACGCAATGGCCACCGGTCAGAAGGAAGACGTCGTCACGCTCTTGCTGGCCCAGCACGAACTGATCAAGGGCCTGATCGAAAAAGTACAGCTCGCGCAGGGCGCGGCCAAGCGCGAGCCGTTCGAGGAGTTGGTCCGCACGCTGGCCGTGCACGAAAGTGCCGAAGAGGAGGTGGTGCATCCGGCATCACGGCGCGCGTCGGTGCCCGACAGCGTTGTCGACAGCAGGTTGCGCGAAGAGGAAGAGGCCAAGCATGTCTTGGTCGAGCTCTACGACATGGGTGTGCAGCATGCGGATTTCGATGCCAAGTTCCGATCCTTCGCCGAATCGGTCATCGAACACGCCGATATGGAGGAGAAGGAGGAATTCGACCAGCTGCGCCAAGAGATTTCCGCCAATGAGAGTGCGGTACTAGCCGATGTCGTGCGGGTCGCCGAGGCCGTAGCCCCGACCCGGCCGCATCCGGAGGCGGGGGAGTCGGCGCTGGCGAATATCGTTGTCGGACCGCCGCTTGCGCTCTTCGACCGGATTCGCGACGCGGTGCGCGATTGGCGCCGCAAGACCGAGGGGTGAACGGCATGACCGACGCTACGAACAGGAACGGCGCATCGAATGAGAAGCAGCGCCAATTGGATCGCTACCGGGTGGATCGTGAACAGGGAAAGCTGACCACCCAGCAGGGCGTGCGGGTGGACAGCACCGATGACGCCCTGAAAGTGGGAGAGCGCGGATCGACGCTGCTGGCCGATTTCCATGCCAGGGAGAAGATCACCCACTTCGACCACGAGCGGATCCCGGAACGAGTGGTCCACGCCCGAGGTGCGGGCGCCTATGGACACTTCCGCCCCTATGACGGCTGGCTCGGCGAATTCACCACTGCCCGCTTCCTCACCGATTCGAGCGTGGAAACGCCGGTGTTCGTGCGGTTTTCGACAGTCGCCGGCTCCCGCGGATCCGCGGATACCGTGCGCGATGTGCGTGGTTTCGCGACGAAGTTCTATACCGCCCAGGGCAATTATGATCTGGTCGGCAATAACTTCCCGGTGTTCTTCATCCAGGACGGAATCAAATTCCCGGACTTCGTGCATGCGGTGAAGCCCGAGCCGCACAACGAGATTCCGCAGGCCGCCTCCGCGCACGACACATTGTGGGACTTCGTCGGTCAGCAGCCCGAGACACTGCACGCGATCATGTGGCTGATGTCGGACCGGGCACTGCCACGCAGCTATCGCATGATGCAGGGCTTCGGTGTACACACCTTCCGGCTCGTCAACCGCGAGGGCCGAGGCACCTTCGTGAAGTTCCACTGGACCCCGAAACTCGGCGTGCATTCGCTGGTCTGGGACGAATGTCAGCAGATCGCCGGACGTGATCCCGACTTCAATCGACGTGATCTGTGGGATTGCATCGCGGCGGGCCAGTATCCGGAGTGGGAGCTCGGCGTGCAGCTGGTTTCGGACGAGAACGAATTCGGCTTCGACTTCGACCTGCTCGATGCGACGAAAATCATTCCGGAAGAACAGGTTCCGGTGCAGCCCGTCGGCCGCATGGTGCTGGATCGCAACCCGGACAACTTCTTCGCCGAGACCGAGCAGGTGGCCTTCCACACCGCCAATCTGGTGCCCGGCATCGACTTCACCGATGATCCGCTGCTGCAGTTGCGCAACTTCTCCTACCTGGACACCCAGTTGATCCGCTTGGGTGGGCCGAATTTCGCCCAGCTGCCGATCAATCGGCCGGTCGCCGATGTGCGCAATCACCAGCAAGATGGCTACGGTCAGCATGCCATTCCGCAGGGCGAGGCCGCGTATACCAAGAACAGCATCGGTGGCGGTTGTCCGGCACTTGCGGACACCGAAATGTTCCAGCATTATGCCGAGCCGCTCACCGGTTCGACTATTCGACAGCGCGCCAGCAGTTTTCGGGAGTACTACCGCCAGCCACGAATGTTCTGGCGCAGTATGTCACCGCCGGAGGCCGATCACATCATCGCCGCCTTCGCCTTCGAACTGGGCAAGGTAGAGCGGCCGATCATCCGGACCAGGGTGCTCGAACATCTGGTGCGGATCGAACCCGAGCTGGCCGAGCGGGTCGCGAGTGAACTGGGTATGCCAGTACCGCAATCGGACTCGGGTGATCGGGAGGCGGTGGTATCTCCCGTACTGTCGCAACTGAATACGGTCACCGACACCATCGCGACCCGCAAGATCGCGATCCTGGCCGCCGACGGTGTGGACACGCTCGGTGTACGCCGCATCAAAACGTGGTTGACCGACCGTGGTGCGGTACCCGAAGTGCTTGCGCCGCATGCCGGTACGTTGGGCGGCGACGGCAGTGACGGCGAAACCCTCACGGTGGACCGGTCTTTGGCCACCGTCGCCTCGGTTCTCTACGATGCGGTGCTGGTCGCGGGTGGAAAGCAGTCGGCCGACACGCTGGCGGGCAATGGCGCGGCGGTGCATTTCGTCCTGGAGGCATTCAAACACGCCAAACCGATCGGCGGTTTCGGTGCGGGTTTGACGCTGCTGCGGGTCGCCGGTGTCGTATCCGATGCCGATCAGGACGCGCGAGCAGGTGTCTTCACCACGACCGCCAACGGTGCGGGCGTGGCCGATGACTTCATCGAGGGTTTCGCGAATGCGGTTGCCCGGCACCGGGTCTGGAACCGGGCGACCGTCGCGGTACCGGCCTAGGCGGTCTCGGTTCAGCCCAGGGCCGGCTGGATCTCCTTCTCCCACGCGGTGAAGAAGCCATCCAGGTCGGGCCCGATCTGTTGGACGTACAGTTCGTCGACACCGGCATCGAGATACTGCCGAAGCTGGCGGATATGACGTTCCGGGTCGGGCCCGGTGGCGAAGTGGTCGCGGGTGGATTCGCGATCGATGAGGCTCATCGCGTCCTCGAAATCGCACGGCCTCGGCAGAGTTTGGGAAAGCTGGCCCGGCAGCAGCTCATTGGCCCAGAGGCGGTGTGCGGCATCCAGACCCGACTCCTCGTCGCGGGACCAGCTGACCTTGGCGCCTGCCTGGACCGGTTTCGCGCCGCCGCCCGCGGTACGGAAGGTGTCGACCGCATCGGCATCGGGCAGTACGGTGCAGAAGCCGTCGCCGATCCGGGCGGCCAATTGCGTTGCCCGCGGGCCGAATCCGGAGATGTAGATCGGCACAGGATTGTCGGGCAGGGTGTAGATTCTGGCGTCCTGCACGGTGTAGTACTCGCCGCGATGGTTGACGTTGTCGCCGCGGTGCAGCCGCCGGATGAGCTGGACCGCCTCCTCGAGCATTTCGAGTCGGACCGTGGGCGAGGGCCAAGGATCGCCGAGAATGTGCTCGTTGAGCGCCTCACCGCTGCCGACGCCGAGAATGAACTTGCCGTCGAGTTGGACCGCTGCGGTCGCGGCGGCCTGCGCGATGATCACGGGATGGATGCGGACGGTGGGGCAGGTGACCGCGGTAGTGATCGGTAGGTCGGTGGCCTCCGAGAGCGCCCCGATGGTGCCCCACACGAAGGGGCTGTGGCCCTCGGCGTCATTCCACGGATGGAAATGGTCGGAGATCCACAGCCGTTCGAACCCGGCCTGTTCGGCGCGTTTGGCCTGCTCGACGAGTTCTTTCGGCCCGAACTGTTCGCTGGCTAAGAAGTATCCGAAGGTGACCATGTCGGCCGCTTACCCAGGTTCGCCCGCGATATTCGACGCATGCGAATGGGCCCCGGATCGAAATGACCGGGACCCGTTCGACAGGTGGAGCTAGCTGCCGCTGTGGCTGTGCTGGCCACCCTTCTGCTTGGCCGCCGTCGGCTGTGCCAGGGCGCCCTTACGACCGGCCTCGTGCGGGTCCGCGGCGTTCTTCTGGCCGAAGCTGCCGGTGCTGGCCTTTCCGCCCTTGCTGGCCTGCTCCTGGGTGTCCTTGCGATTGCCGAACTGCCCGGGGTTCTTCGGATCTGCCATGGTCGGCACTCCTTTTCGGTAGTTGGAACTATCTGCGGCCCCGGTTCGGACCACATCTGCGACCTACCCCGGATCCGCTCGACTAATCGAGTCGATGTCCCCGCTCCTGCCTCGATTTCGTGCCCTGAAAAGTGGCGTTTACCAGTCGTATTCGCGGGTAGGACCAATGCGGGGGTATCGCCGATTCCGACCTCGTGGAGGCCTACGATGAGCAGCGTTATCGATCCGACCTCGGTATGGCTGACCGGTACGGTGGCCTGGTTCGACGAACAGCGTGGATTCGGCTTCATCGATCCCGACGGTGTTCGGCAGCGGCCGGTTTTCGTGGAATACAGCCGTATCGATGTGCCGGGCTATCGCGCACTGGCGGAAGGTCAGCCGGTGCGCTACCTGTGCGATCCCGAGGCATATGGCCGCGCGGCGGCGGTGGTGCGCCCATTCCCTCCGCAGTTCAATCCGTTGTGATCACGGAAACTGAACTGCCGCAACTAGATCGAGCTATCCGACGACCGACTTCATCCAGTCGATGACGGCGGCCTGATACTGCGCGGTGTTCCGTGCGAGATTCACCGAATGTCCGCTGCCGGGCAGCACGAAGGTGCGCAACCGTGCCGCCGGACTGAAAAACGCGGCCTCCGCGGCTTGCAGTGTCGCGCTATCGGCGCAGATCGAATAGGCGGGTCCGCACGACAACCGGTCCAAACTGCCATTGACCAGCATGACCGGAGCGGTGATGAAGGTGGACATACCGGGCAGCGTGGAGGTCAGTCCGTCGGGGTATTCGGTGAGCGAGAAGGTTTCCTTGGTCGCCTCATCGATCGCGAGCACCTGCGGATCGAAATTATCCGGTCCGAAGAAATCACCGGCGCGGGTGCCCGGCCGAGTCACGAGATAGCCCGAATCGTATCCGCGGCTGGCGAATACAGGATCCTGCACCGCTTGGTAGTAGGTGCCGATCACGCCGAGGACGTCCGGCACGCTCAGGGTGTGTGAGTATCCGGTGAGCAGCACGCCGTCGACGTCGTGATAGGTGGTGGCCTCCATGACCGAGGTGCCCGAACTCAGCGAATGACCACCGGTGACGACCTTGCCGAACGGTTGTGCGCCCGCGAGTCCGTGGCGCAGGGCCTGCACAATGTTGTGCAAGGCTTCCGCGGTGGCTGTGGCGGTCAGTGACATGCTCGGCGGACGAGTGCTCGCGCCGTTACCGAGTCGATCGGCCACCAGCGTCGCGTAGCCCGCGGCGTTCATCGCGCGCCGGAAGCTGTAAGTCTCTGGGGCGTAAGGGAAATCCCAGTAGGTGTGGTTGTAATTGGAGCCCGCCATCAACACCATGACGGTGTCGGTCGGCCGGTCCGGCAGGCACAGGGTCGCGCCCAAGCTCCCCTGCGGCACCGGGAAGGAGATCTCCTGACAACGGTCGGGTGCGGCGGCCGGATCGGCACCGGCCGTGCCCGGTACCACACCGAGCATTGTCGCCGCCGCGGTGGCGGCCACCAGCATCCGGGCGTAGAGCTTCTTCGTCACCGCGTTCCCTCCGAATGGGAAATATCGTGCGCCGCGCCATCTTCTGGCGAATCACCATACCGCACATGAAGTTCCGTAGCTATGGGGTTGCGTGGCGACGATGCGATCTACGATGCACGGCATGGGTTCGCGTGGTGTGCATTTCGTCGGCAGCTTTCCGGGTACGAGTACCGACGACGCGATGCGCGCGATGCTCGATGCCGCGGGACCGCGCCTACGCACGCTCCCGACCGGCGAAACGCGCCGCTATGAGTTCTACATTCAGCCGATCATCGAGGCTCTGGTTGCGCAGGGCGCATTGGAAGTGAAGAAGTCCGGTACGTGGCGGTCGAGCAGAGAACGGACGATCCATCGCGTCCCGCCCGGCCGCGAGCTGACCGGCGAGATGATGGACCTCGGTTATCTCGCCGAGGCCGAGGAGGCGCTCCCGATATTTCGGGATTTGCGCGCGGCGCGCGAGCTGCCCGAACTAACCCTGCAGATCGGTATGCCGACCGATTTCACCCTGGCCTTCATCGCCATGGGGATTTCCGGTGTCCGGTCGCATCGCAAGGCATTCCGGGACGCGACCGTGCGCGATATCGCGGCCATCCACGAACTGGTCGGTACCGAGGTGGTCGTGCAATTGGAGGCCACCGCGGAAATGGTGCTCATGGCGAAGACACAACCGTTGCACGAGCGGGTGGAGGCGGCATTGCACCTTGGGGAGGGGATCGCCGCGGTGGCCGAATCCTCCCCTGCCGGAACGAAATTCGGTGTTCACCTATGCGTCGGCAGCATGCGCAACAAGTCGCGTGCGCACATGCGTGATCTGCGCCCGTTCGTCGAGCTGGCCAATTCCGTTGTCCGGCAATGGCCATCGGATCGCCCGCTGACCTACGTGCACGGTCCGCTCGCCGCGGGCGATATCCCGCCATCGACGGATCCCGGGTTCTACGCACCGTTGGCTGACCTGGCACTCGACGAGGGCACCAATTTCTATGCGGGATTCGTCCACGACACTCCCACGGTCGCAGAGCAGGTCGAGACCCTACGGATGATCGAGAACGCTCTGGAGAGACCGGTGGACGGCGTCGCGAGTGCCTGTGGCCTCGGTCGCCGTCCACGTCCGATCGCCGACGCGCTCGCGGCCCGCGCCGATACGCTCGCCGCGACCTAGGGCTTGCGACCGATGCCGCCCAACAGCACCAACTTGGTGCGTGGCAGATCGTCGTCGAGCCAATCCTGTACCGGCACCAGACCGGGTTCGACGACCTCGAAACCGTCCAGGTAGGCCGCCACCATATCCGGGGTCCGGAATTGGACCTGCGCCGAACTGCCGTCGGTATCGCCGGTCGACCGCGCCACGAACTCCGTGTAGGTGTCGACCGACCCGTGGGTGAAGGCCAGGATGCTTCCCGGCGCCATCACATCGCGCAGTCGCGCGATGATCCCGGCCGGATCTTCGTCGTCCATCACGAAATGCAGTACGCCGACAATCAGAATCGCTACCGGCTGGTCGAAGTCGATCTGTCCCTCGGTCCGCGCCTTCTCGATGATCTCGTCCGTTCGGCGAATATCACCGAGTATCGATGTGACACCGGACGTACCGGACAGCAGCGCGTTGGTGTGCACGTACACGACCGGGTCGTAGTCGATCATCACGACGCGTGCCGAGGGGTCGACCTTCTGCGCTATCTCGTGCACATTGGGCGAGATGGGGATTCCGGCGCCGATATCGATGAACTGCCGAATCCCCGCCTTCGCCGCGTCTTCCACGGCGTTGAGCAGGAATTTGCGACTGAACCAGGCCGTCGTCTTGGTGTCCGGCGCGACTGCGAGCATTCGCTCGGCGACTCGCTGGTCCACCTCGTAGTTGTCCTTACCGCCGAGCAGGTAGTTGTACACCCGAGCAGCGTTGGGCTTGGATGGATCGACGCGCACCGGCGCCCGATCGGCCTCAGCCACCGCACCTCCCTTTATTTCCCTGGGCACATGGTAACAACGTCTGGTCGTTTGTCCGCATGGATCGAGCCGCACCGCTGGATTGCGGTGAATCCTTTGTGCCGGTTTACACCTCTCATACTTGTGTCGGCAACACGGTCGGCACGAGATCGGAGGTTTGTCGTGATCATTGCCGCGATTGTTGTTGGGGCGCTGCTCATTTGCGCGTGCAGCATCACCGTGCTGCGGCGGTGGAGCCGGTCGCGGTGACCGAGGTGTGCTGGCCCGACGAACATCTCGTCGCCGCGGCGCGGGCGGGCGATATCGAGTCGATCACCTCGCTGGTGTCCGGATCGCATCCACATGTGCGGCGGTTCGCCTACTCGCTGTGCGCGACGCCGGAGGATGCCGAGGACGCGGCGCAGGAGGCGTTGATCATTCTGTATCGCAAGATCGGGACACTGCGGGCATCGGGTGCGTTGGCCTCGTGGATGTTTCGGATCGTGCGCAATGAATGTCTGCGGCAAGTGCGGTTGCGTGTGCGTCGGGCCGAGGCGGTTCCCGACTCGGCTATCGCCTCGGCGGAAGAAGAGGCGATCAATCGATTGGAGGCCGAGCGGGTGGCCGCCGCGATCGCGGCACTGCCCGGCGACCAGCGGCGGGTGCTGATCATGCGAGATGTGCAGGGGTACAGCGGTCGAATGGTCGCGGATCTGCTCGGACTGAGCACCGCGGCGATGAAATCACGGCTGCATCGGGCACGTTCGGCGGTGCAGCAGAGTTTGGAGGTCGGTAATGCCTGACGAGTTCGCCAGTGCGTCGTTATCGCGCCACTTGGCCCGTGGCGCAATCGGATTCGGCGCTGTCATCGCTTCGTTCGCCCTCATGCCGGCGGTTGGCCCGATCAGCCTGCTGCTCCTACCGGTCGGGCTCGTCGCCCTGCGCGGCTGCCCGACCTGCTGGGCGATCGGCTTGCTGCAGACCCTCTCGCGCGGCCGACTGCAGCGCTCGTGCACCGACGGAGCCTGCCAACTGGTCGCCACGAAACCCGGTGCGACGTAATCGCTTCCGCCGAAATACAGCCGCACCCCCGTCGGGTGCGGCTGTGCTAGGTGCGGTTCTTGGCGGGCCGGTTGGCGGCGGCGCGGCGTTCGGCCTGCTGGGTTTTGATGCGCTCGTTTTCCTTGCGCACCGCGGCGTAGTTCTCGCGCTCGCGGATCAGCCATTCGGGCGGGTCGGCGAGCAGGGCGGCGATTTCCTCGGCGTCCATCGCGTCGGAGACCTCGGCGCGGGCCAGGGCGGTATTGGAAACTCCGAGTTTGCGGGCGACGATATCGCGCGGGAAGGGGCCGGTCTTGCGCAGTTCGGTCAGCCAGGCCGGGGGATCGGTGCGCAACTGTTCGAGTTCGGCGCGCGAGATCGGGGAGTTGCGGAATTCCTCAGGCGTCGCCGGAAGGTAGATGCCGAGCTTGTTCGCCGCGGTCAGCGGCTTCATGGTCTGCGGTTTCTTATCCGGGCTCACCGCTATAGCGTATCCGGCCCGGCGGCGGCTCCAGACCACCCGCCTGGCGAGTCGATGGCGCCGTTGGCAATACCCTCTTACGAATGAACCCCGAGTCCATCGACGTGACCCACCTGCGCTGGTTTGTCGCGGTTGCCGAGGAACTGCATTTCGCGCGCGCGGCGAAATCGCTGCACATTTCGCGGCAGAAGTTGAGTCACACGGTGATCGACTTGGAGCACGAACTCGGGACCAAACTCTTTGTACCCGGCGCTCAGCCGACGCAGCTGACCGAGGCCGGACAGCAGTTGCTGCGCGAGGCCAGGGACATCATCGCGCGCGGCGAAGAGCCCGAGCCGGTGGCCCCGGCGGATGTCGCGCTGCGGGTCGGCTTCGTACCCGGCGTCACGGTCTCCAAGTGGACGCGGATCTGGGGTGAGCGGTTTCCGGATGCCACTCTGGAGGTCATCCCGATTCCGATGGCCGAACAACTCGCCGCGCTGCGCGCCGGGCAAGTCGACGCCTGCTTCGTCCGCCTCCCCATTGATCGTGCAGGTCTGAGCGCGATTTCGCTCTACCGTGAGCTGCCCGTCGTCGTGCTGCCCAAGGACCACACCCTGTCACTTTTCGAACAGGTCGGCATGGGCGATCTGGAGGGCGAACGGATCCAGGACTCGCGCGATATCGATGCGATCGCGGGCACCATCGAATTGGTCGCGGCCGGTGTCGGCGTCGCCATCGTTCCGCATTCCATCGCCCGCCTGCACGCCCGCCGTGACCTCGTCTACCGGACGATGATGGGCGTCCCGGAGACCGAAATCGCTCTGGCCTGGCCCGCCGCACAGACCACAGAACTGATCGAGGAGTTCGTCGGCATCGTGCGCGGCCGCTCGGAACGCAGCTCGCGCGCCCAGGCTCAGCGCAAGGAGCCCGAGCCGAAGAAAACCACCGCCAAGCGCTCGGCGAGGAATGTCGTCAAGAATGCCGGAGCCAAGAAGAAGCCCGCCAAGCGACGAGGCCGTTAGGCGGGCGAATCCCCCAGCAAGTCAACAACTTTCGGTGAACTACCGAGGCTTGCGGCGCAGAATCGAGTCGCGGATCAAGATGCCCGCGATCACGGCCGCGAAACCGACAAGGAACACATCCTCGATGTGGCCCTTGTGGTTGCCGATCGTCATGGCCAGCAGGATCACGCAGACGACCCAGCCCGCGACACGGAAGGTGCGGCGTGATTCTCCACTCCAGCCCCATTCGGCGGACGGAACCTCGGCGGTGTCCACATGGGTGACGATTGCGCGGTCACTGGTGGGTTCGAGTTCCGTGGCGGCCACGATCGCTCCTTAGCTCGGTATGGGTGTTGCTGCCGATATCGTGGCATACGACCGCTCGTCGTAGCCAGCACCCCTGCCACAATGGGGCCGTGTCCGACATCGTGAGAGTCCTTCTGCTCGGCAGCACCGGTTCCATCGGTACCCAGGCGCTCGAGGTGATTGCCGCCAATCCCGACAAGTTCGAGGTGGTCGGCCTGGCCGCGCGTGGCGGCAATACCGAGCTGCTCGCGGCCCAGATGGCCGCCACCGGGACCCGCAATGTCGCGGTCGCCGATCCGGCCGCGGGCACCCGACTCGACCTGGCACTGAGCGGCCCCGGCGCGGTCACCGAACTGGTGCACCGCACCGAGGCCGATGTCGTACTCAACGCATTGGTCGGTTCGCTCGGTCTGGAGCCGACCCTGGCCACCCTGCAATCGGGCACCCGACTGGCGCTGGCGAATAAGGAATCGCTCGTCGCGGGCGGCTCGCTGGTCACCCGCGCCGCCGCACCCGGCCAGATCGTGCCGGTCGACTCCGAACATTCCGCGCTGGCCCAGTGCCTGCGCGGTGGTCGGGCCGAGGAGGTGGATCGGCTGGTGCTGACCGCGTCGGGCGGTCCGTTCCGTGGCTGGACCACCGAAATGCTGGAATCGGTGAATCCGTCCGAGGCGAAGGCGCATCCGACCTGGTCGATGGGTCTGATGAATACGCTGAATTCGGCATCGCTGGTGAACAAGGGCCTCGAACTGATCGAGACGCATCTGCTGTTCGGGGTGCCCTACGACCGCATCGATGTGACGGTGCATCCGCAGTCGATCGTGCACTCCATGGTCACCTTCAAAGACGGCTCCACGCTGGCCCAGGCCAGCCCGCCCGATATGAAACTGCCGATCGCACTGGCCCTCGGCTGGCCCGATCGCGTGCCGGGCGCGGCCGCCGCCTGCGACTTCAGCACCGCGTCGACGTGGGAATTCGAGCCGGTCGACAATGCGGTATTCCCGGCGGTCGAGCTGGCCAGGCAGGCGGGCACCGCGGGCGGCAGCGTCACCGCGGTCTACAACGCGGCGAATGAGATTGCGGTGCAAGCCTTTTTGGACGGGGTCATTCGTTTCCCGGATATCGTGCGCACTGTTGCCCGCGCGGTCGAGGCGGCCGATCGGTGGCGCGCCGAGCCCGAGACTTTGCAGGACGTACTCGCCGCCGACACCTGGGCCCGCGACTACGCGCGGACACTGGTAAACCGCTGATCGAACCGTATGGGGCGCGCCGTAGGGCGGCGGCCTGGCAGACTTAGCGGAGAGGGTTCGTCGGCGTGCGGTTACTGTGGTCGGGGTGCTCGCGGCGCGGACGGACGCGCCTGTGCGGGTAATCGCGGCCGCTGTGGGCGGCCGCACTTCATTCGAGGCGAGCTGCGCAACGCAGGAGGGCTGTACAGCAAATGGTGTTCGCGTTGGGGTTCGTACTGTTCGCCCTCGGCATCACGATATCGATCGCGCTGCACGAATGCGGGCATATGTGGGCCGCCCAGTCCACCGGCATGAAGGTGCGGCGCTATTTCATCGGCTTCGGGCCCAAGATTTTCTCGTTCCGGCGCGGTGAAACCGAATACGGCCTCAAGGCGCTCCCGCTCGGCGGCTTCTGCGATATCGCGGGCATGACCGCCCTGGACGAACTCGCGCCCGAGGATCTCCACCGGGCCATGTACCGGCAGGAGACCTGGAAGCGCCTGGTCGTGATGTTCGGCGGGATCGCGATGAACTTCGTGCTCGGCTTCCTGCTGCTGGTCGTGCTCGCGATCGGCTGGGGCCTGCCGCGCTTCGATCAGCCGCCCGCCACCACCATCGGCGCGATGAAATGCGTCGCCCAGCAGAATCCGGACAAGTCGCTTGCCGACTGCCAGGGCACCGGTCCGGCGCAGCGGGCCGGTATGCAGCGTGGTGACGTGGTCAAGGCCGTCAACGGCGTGAAGGTGACGACCTGGC
This sequence comes from Nocardia sp. CA-135398, assembly GCF_050955845.1. Taxonomy (NCBI): domain Bacteria; kingdom Bacillati; phylum Actinomycetota; class Actinomycetes; order Mycobacteriales; family Nocardiaceae; genus Nocardia; species Nocardia sp. CA-135398. The sequence continues at coordinate 2,623,663 of NZ_CP192084.1, forward strand.
AGCAGTTCACCGCCGAAACGCAGAAGCAGACCGGCCCTTTCGCCTACACCATCGAGCGTGACGGTCGGACCCAGACCATCGAGGTCACCCCGGAACGCGTCACGCGCTACCCCGACGACGGTAGTCCGGGTCGCGAGGTCAGTGCGGTCGGCGTCGGGTCGGAGTACTACGAACCACTGAAGTACAACGCGCTGGCCGCGATTCCGGCCGCGGGCGCGTACACCGGGCAGATGTTCGTGCGCACCGTGGAATCGCTGGCTCAGATGCCACAGAAAGTTTCCGCGCTGTGGACCGCGGTGACCGGTGGTGAGCGCGATCCGGAAACGCCGGTCAGTGTGTACGGCGCGAGCAAGATCGGCGGCGAGACCGCCGAGCGCGGCCTGTGGGGCGTGTTCATCCTGGTCCTGGCCAGCCTGAATTTCTTCCTCGGCGCATTCAACCTGTTGCCGCTGTTGCCGCTGGACGGCGGGCATATCGCGGTGGTGGTCTACGAGAAGATCCGCAATACCGTGCGCGGCTGGAAGGGGCTGGCCCCGGGCGGTCCGGTCGACTATCTGAAACTGCTTCCGGTGACCTACGTCGCAGTGGTGATCGGCGGTGCGTATATGGTGCTCACGCTGGTCGCCGACATCGTGAATCCGATCCAGTTGTTCCGCTGACGTGCTGATCTGTCGCGGTTGTGCCGCGATAATCACCGCAAATGCCGGATTGCTGGCATTTCGGGACATCTGTGTGTCATGACTCATGTCATGGCAGTCACAGGGTGAGCAGCCGCGGCACGCGGCTAAGCTCGGTAGGCGAACGGCCCGAAAAAGTACGCACGAAAGTAGGCAGCCGAAAGTGACCAGCACAATCGGATTGGGGATGCCGACCGCACCCGCGGCCGTTCTCGCGCCTCGCCGCAAGACCCGCCAGTTGATGGTGGGCAATGTGGGCGTCGGCAGCGATCACCCGATTTCCGTGCAGTCGATGACCACCACCAAGACCCACGACGTCAACGCCACCCTGCAGCAGATCGCCGAACTGACGGCCTCGGGCTGCGATATCGTGCGCGTCGCCTGTCCGCGCCAGGAGGACGCCGACGCATTGGCGACCATCGCGCGCAAGAGTCAGATCCCGGTTATCGCGGATATCCATTTCCAGCCGCGCTATATCTTCGCCGCGATTGATGCGGGTTGTGCCGCGGTGCGCGTGAACCCGGGCAATATCAAGGAATTCGACGGCCGGGTCGGCGAGGTGGCCAAGGCCGCGGGCGCTGCGGGCATCCCGATCCGCATCGGCGTGAATGCCGGTTCACTGGATAAGCGGATGTTGGAGAAGTACGGCAAGGCGACGCCGGAGGCGCTGGTCGAATCGGCGCTGTGGGAGGCGAGCCTGTTCGAGGACCACGGCTTCGGCGATATCAAGATCTCGGTCAAGCACAACGATCCGGTGGTCATGGTCGAGGCCTACCGCCAGTTGGCCGCGCAATCCGATTACCCGCTGCACCTCGGTGTGACCGAGGCCGGTCCGGCGTTTCAGGGCACGATCAAGTCCGCCGTCGCATTCGGTGCGTTGCTGTCGGAGGGCATCGGCGACACGATCCGGGTATCGCTGTCCGCGCCGCCTGCCGAGGAGGTCAAGGTCGGCGGGCAGATTCTGCAGTCGCTGAACCTGCGCCCGCGCAAGCTCGAGATCGTCTCCTGTCCGTCCTGCGGTCGCGCCCAGGTCGATGTGTACACCTTGGCCAATGCGGTGAGCGCCGGTCTGGAGGGCATGGAGGTGCCGTTGCGGGTGGCCGTGATGGGCTGTGTGGTGAACGGTCCGGGTGAGGCGCGCGAGGCCGATCTCGGTGTCGCCTCGGGCAACGGCAAGGGCCAGATCTTCGTGAAGGGCGAGGTCATCAAGACCGTGCCGGAGGCGCAGATCGTGGAGACCTTGATCGAAGAGGCCATGCGCATTGCCGAGGAGATGGGCGAGACGGCAGGCGCGGGCGATCCCGTCGTCACGGTCGGCTGATCTTTTCGGGCGACCCGCAAGCGATCGCCACGGCTGACCTTTTCGGGCGACCCGCAAGCGATCGTTGCGGGCGGGTTCCCGAGTAGCCGTACCGGAGTCGGCCGATTCGTGGCAGGCTGTCGATGTGCGGAGTCTGCTGGAGCCGGCGCGACGGGCCAAGGATGCCCCCGCGCGTCAGCTCGCGAATCGGGATCTGGCACAGGTGCTGCGGGTGCTGGACAGCGATCCGATCGCCTCGTGCATGGTGGCGGCACGGTTACAGGAATTCGGCTTGGATACCGGTGTCGGTCACGGCGAACTGTGGAGTCGGGGTGGACCGTCGGAGTCCCTGTGCTTCTCCGGTGCGAATCTGGTGCCCCTGCGCGGTGACGAGGATGCGTTGCGCGCCTTCGCCACGCGGGCGGTCCGCTGGCCGCGGGTGTGTTCTTCGGTGGTCGGGCGTCAGGAATTGACGCTGCCGCTGTGGGAGATGTTGTCCGCGCATTGGGGACCCGAACGCGAGCTACGCGGTGCGCAGCCACTGTTGGCCATGGGCCAGCCCGCGCTGGCCACCGCCGATACGCAGGTCCGCCGAGTTCGGCCCGATGAGTTGGAGCGCTATCTCACCGCGGCGATCGCCATGTTCATCGAGGAGGTCGGGGTCGATCCGCGCGTGGGTGACGGCGGCCGCGGCTATCGGCGCCGGATCCAGAGCCTGATCGAATCCGGCCGCGCCTGGGCGCGTTTCGAGGACGGCGAAGTGGTGTTCAAGGCCGAGGTCGGATCGCTGTCCCGGCGGACCGGGCAGATCCAGGGCGTGTGGGTGCATCCCGAACGGCGCGGCGGGGGGCTTGGCACCCGCGGTACGGCCGCCGTGGCGAATGCGGTGGTGGCCTCGGGCCGGACTGCCAGTCTGTATGTGAACGACTACAACAACATCGCCCGCCGGGCCTACAGCCGAGTCGGGTTCCGGCAGATCGCTACCTTCGCCACAGTGCTGCTCGACTGAACGCGGCGCCGAACATCGGTGTGCCACAGCCGTTTGCCCGGCATTGACTATACGATCGGTCCCGATGTCGACTCGCATGCTCATTACGCTGGCCGTCGCGGCGCTCGCGGTGGCGGGATCCGGCTGCTCGGCCAGCCCACAGGGACCGGTGCCCGCGGCCGACGCCTTCCTGGCCGCCTTCGCCGAGCGCGACATCGATGCCGCGGCCGAACTCACCGGTCAGCCCGAGAAGGCAACCGCCGCACTGCGTTCGGCATGGGCGGAGTTGCAGGCCGAGAAGTTGACCGCGCATACCGGGGCGGCCAGGGTGACCGGCGATACCGCCACCGTCGACTACACCTACGAGTGGCGCCTGCCCAAGAATCGGATCTGGAAATACACCGGCCAATTGCAGATGGGTCGCAGCGACGGTCGCTGGACGGTGCGCTGGACCTCCTCCGATATCCACCCCAAACTCGGCGACACCCAGACCATGGCACTGCGGGCCAACCCGGCCCCGCGGGCCAGGGTGAACGAGCAATCCGGCAGCGATGTGCTGGTGCCGGGCAAGGTATCTCGGGTCGCGTTCACCGTGTCCTCCGCTCCGGATCCGGGTTACACAGCGAACTCGCTTGCGGCGGCGCTGAACCGCTTCGACGAGCGACTCACCCCCGAGTCGATCCTGAATGCGGCATACGCCGCCAAGGGCGAGTACACCGTCGCGCTCTTGAGCGAGTACGAATATGAGCAGGTCAGTGCCGATCTCATCGGCCTGCCCGGAGTCACGGTGACCCAACAGTGGGATATGGTCGCCACCGACCGGGATTTCGCACCTGATTTGCTCGCCCAGGTTCGCAAGACGGTTATCGCCGAGGTGGACGGCAAAGCGGGTTGGAGCGTTGTCACCATGAACGCCAACGGCGCCGATACCGACGTACTCACCGAGGTACCCGCACAACCCGCCCCGTCGTTCTCGCTCAGTATCGATCGCAATGTGCAGAACTCGGCACAGCGGGCCGTCAACGGCCGCGCGGAACAGACCATGATGGTGGTGCTGCGGCCCTCGACCGGCGCGATTCTCGCTGTCGCACAGAACAAGGCGGCCGACCGCGACGGTCCGGTGGCCACCATCGGTCAGTATCCGCCGGGCTCGGTCTTCAAGACGGTGACTGCGGCCGCGGCCATGTCACTCGGAAAGGCCACGCCCGAAACGGTTTTGCCGTGTCCGAGCCGAATTAACGTCGGGGAGCGGACAATTCCGAACTACAACCTCTTCCAACTCGGTGACGTGCCGATGGCCACCGCCTACGAGCGATCCTGCAATACCGCGTTCGCGAAATTGGCCAGCGCGCTGCCCGGCGACGCGCTGCACGATACCGCCGCGAAATTCGGTGTGGGACAGGGATATACGGTTCCCGGCCTGCCGACCGAATCGGGTTCGGTGCCACCGGCCGACGATATGATCCAGCGCACCGAGGACGGCATCGGCCAGGGCAAGGTGGTGGTGAGTCCGTTCGGAATGGCGGTGCTAGCCGCGACCGTCGCGCACGGGTCCGCGCCGGTGCCGTATCTGATCGCGGGGCGGACCACCGAGATCAAGGGGGACCGTCCGGCTATCGGTGCGGAGGTCATCGATGGTCTGCGCGTGATGATGCGCAAGGTGGTCACCGGCGGTACCGCCGAACGCATTGCCGACCAGGGTGAGGTATACGGCAAGACCGGAGAGGCCGAGGTCGACGGCGGCTCGCATTCGTGGTTCGTCGGCTATCGCGGGGATCTGGCCTTCGCGACATTGCTGGTGAAGGGCGGCAGTTCGGACCATGCCGTCGCGGTGACGCGCGATATGCTCGCCGCCCTGCCCGCGGGTTATTGAACCCGCCTGGAGTTGGTGCGACTGGTGGATTCCGGCGGCGTGCCGCGATCGGGCATCTCGTAACGCAGTGTGGTGGAACCGATTCGGATGACATCGCCGTGCGCGAGTGCGGTATCGGCGCCGATCGGCACACCGTTGACGTAGACGCCATTGGCCGAATCCCGATCCCGGATGAAAATCCGGTTGTCGCGCGGCACGATGCGCGCGTGCTTGCGGCTGACCCGGGCATCGTCGAGCACGATGTCGTTATCCCATTCGCGGCCGATTCGCAGCCCGGTCGCCGGTATGGCGATCGCTTCACCGTCGCCGACCCGCAGCCAGGCCTGCCGCAGTAGATCTGGCAGATCCCGCTTGGTCGCCCCGGGCGAGGAGGACACCGTCGGCAGTGCCTGCTGGCTGCGGATCGCCTCCTCCAGTGCCAGGGTGCGCGGATCCGGATCGATGCCCTGTTCGTCGGCGAGGTTGCGGCGGATGCGTAGGCACGCGGCGAGTGCGTCGGCCTGGCGGCCGGCCCGGTAGAGCGCGGAGATGAACAGTCGCCAGAGTCGCTCGTTCACGGCGTGTTCGGCGGTCAATGCGGTCAGCTCGCCGAGGACCGCGCCCTCGCGTCCGCACGCGATATCCGCGTCGAGGCGATCGGCGATGGCATTCAACCGGCGTTCTTCCATATCGGTGCCGAAATTGTCGGCGAAACGCAGGCCGCGCAGTCCGGCGACCGCCTCACCGCTCCACTGCGCGAGCGCGTCGGCGAAACATTCGGCCGCGGTTTCCAAATCGCCGGTGGTGAAGGCCAGCGAGCCCTGGGTTCTGGCCCGCTCGAAGCGGCCGACATCGCATTGATCCTCGCCGATATCGAGCAGATATCCGGCGTGCACGGTGCGCAGCACGGCCCGATCGTCGACCCCCGTCGCGCGCAGAATCGTGCGCAGATTCGAGACGTAGGCGTAGAGGCCGTCGACCGAGCGATTCGGCATCTCCTCTTCCCAGATGCTGTTCGCCAGTGTGGTTTTCGCGACGGCATTGCGACGGTTGATGACGAGCATGGCGAGCAGCGCGCGGAGTTTGGCGCCGGGCAACGGTATCGCCTGATCGTCGACCAGCAGGCGCACCGGTCCGAGCACTCGAAGATCGAGCGCCGGTTGATTCGAGCCCGCAGAGCCCACCAGATTCCCTCCGAGCGCAATCCGCTTCCGGACCGCCGCTGCCCCACGGCTGTTTCGCCGACGGAAGCGTCACGCGATGGAATTCAGCATACGCATCGATGGCACGCCGTGCCGGTAGCGACTACGCCCTCGGCGAAACAACTACGCGCCGTACCGAATTCGGATCGATAATGTGATCGTCCACCACCCGGCTGGACCTCGTCGGCGATGTTGTTGGAGTTGACCGGATGGATGATGTACTGCTGAGCCCGCCGGATGCGGCCGAAGTGGCGCTGCTGGCCAGTGGTGTGGTCGCCGCGGCGTCCGGTGCGGACGGGCTGACCCCGTTGCAGCAGTTGCTGATTCCGTCGCTGTTCCTGTCGATGACCGGGCATCGGGTCGAGTTGGCAACCCTGCCGTCCATCGATGCCGAGACCTTGGCGGCCGGGCTGGCCCGGCGCAACCGGATCTTCCGGGAGCGAATCGTGCAGACGATGCTGCTGTCCGCGTTGGTCGTGAGGCCGTTGCCGTCGACCATCGCGACCAAACTGCGGGAATTCGCCGACGCGCTCGAGGTCGACGACGACATGATCGCGGTGGCGCAGAAGTACGCCGAGGGCGCGATCGAACTCGCCGCGGTCGACTTCGACCGCAACGGTTATCTCGGCGGGTTGGATCCGAGCCGGTTGACCGCATTGCACACCGAAAGTCTGGATTCGTCCTGGGGACAGGTCAGCGATGATCCGGCCTTGGCCGCGCGCTGGGCCACCCTGCGTGAGTTGCCCGTCGGCACACTCGGGCGCGGCGTCGCCGATTTCTATGCCGATCGTGGTTTCGTCACGCCCGGTCTGCCTGGTTCCGCGCCGCCACTGCTCGCCCAGCACGACTGGGTGCACGTGCTCGCCGGATACGGCACCACGCTGGAGAACGAGATCGAGGTATTCGCCTTCATGGCGCGCGCCAATGACGATCCGCGCGCGTTCAGCCTGCTCGCCATGGTGATTTCGCTTTTCGAAACCGGCTACCTACAAACCGGAGCCGGGTTGTTCGAAGCCAACGAAGGACATTTGAGCACCGCGGGCATGGCGACCCGTCTCGGCGATGCCATGCGACGCGGCGCACTCACCCATGGCAGCCACGATTTCCTCGACCTGGACTGGTTCACGATCGCTGATCGGCCGATCGCGGTGGTGCGCAATGAGATCGGGTTGACGGCGAAGTCGGCCGAAGCCCTCGCCGCGGGCTCCGTCGGCGCATGGGAAACGGGCGGCATCACGCCGTACCAACTGCATTCGGCCGAGGCCGCCGCTCAGGCCGAGGGCAGGGTGTATATGCCCTGGCGTCCGGATCCGTCCCGCGACTGATCAGGCGCGGTGCAGTGTCGCCGCGAGGTGGTGGGTCAGTGGTTCGCCGACCGCGGCCATGCGCAGGGTGTAGTCGATGGTGTCGCCGGTCAATGTGATCGAACGGCCGAGGGCGGTCACCACTTTCGCGGTACTGCTGCGGCCGATGCTGGTCGATTCGAATTCCATCCGCAGTTCACCATCGATGATGGTGAGGCTGCCCTCACAGATCTCGGTGATGCCGGTCGGGTGGGCCAGGATCAATTCGACGTGATCCGGGCGCGGGCAACGCAGATAGCCGGTTTCGGCGTGCATCGGTCGGCTGCCGTCGGCCGCGCGGGTGCGCTGCCGGTAGGTGAGGAACGGTCGACCGAGGTGGCCGAACTTTACTTCCTCGACATAGTCGAACGACTCGATGGTCGGGTACTCACCACGCCCTGGTCCGCGCCATGTGCCGAGCAATGGTGCGAGCGGAGCGATATCCGGATGGGGGGCGACGGAAGGTTGAGGGGCGACCACGCGCGACAGCTTAAACCTGTCGGATCCCGGGTGTTCCGATACGGTCGAAATTCCGCCAAGGTAAGGTTAGCGTCGCCTAATCGCCACATGAGGGTTGCGAGTGGCTGGAAAGGACGAAGAAGTTGAACGCACGCCTTAGTGAATCGCGCCGCAACGGTGCCCGGCGGTCGCGGACCCGTAACGGTCTGCTGCGCGCATCGGTGCTCGGCGCTGCCTTGGTCGTGGCCGCGGCATGCTCGGATTCGAAGTCGTCTAACGATGAAGTGCCTGCCCTCGACGGCAATCACTACGCGCAGACCAACCTCGCCGCCAACAATGCCGAATACAAAGCGCAGTACACCTTTCCGGATATGGTGAACGCGTGGGGGCTAGCCGATCGCCCCAAGGGTGCGGGCGGGCATTTCTGGGTCGGCGCCGGGGGTAAGTCCTTCCAGTTCGTCGGGGATGTCAGCGCGTCCGCAGATCCCAAGGTGCAGAAGCTGTTCCAGGATCCACTGCAGATCGTCACGATTCCGGGCGCGGATGCCGACACCTCCGATAAGAGCATCGGCAAGACCACCGGCGTCGTCTTCAACGGCGCTCCCATCACCTCTGATCTGTTCGTCGTGCGCGACCAGCCGGTGGACGTCGACGGTGCGCCGGTGCCGCTGACCGGTTCGTCGCGGTTCATCTTCGCCACCGACTCCGGCAAGATTTCGGCATGGACCGAGCAGGGTCCCGAGGGCGCGATCATCCGGCATGATGGTCCGGCGAACCTGGTCTTCGACGGCGAATCCCAGGGCATGGCGTTCTTCGGCATCGCGCTTGCCCCGTCCGGTGACAAGCTGCTCGCCGCCGATTTCGGCGAGAACCCGCAGATCCGCACCTTCGACAAGGACTGGCAGCTGATCCCGACCGTCGGCTTCGCCAACCCCTTCGCCACCGGCGATCAGATCGACGCGGCCGCACCGGATAAGGGCAAGAAGGCCAAGCCCGGCGATCCCGCGCCGTTCAACGTGACCACCATCGGCAACCGGGTATTCGTCTCCTACGCGGACACCAAGCCCGATGAGCAGGACGCCGCCAAGTTCGACAAGGCCGAAGAGGATTCGCTCGACAAGGACCAGGAGAAGGACGCCAAGGGCAAGCCCGCCAAGGGCAAGGTCGCGGAATTCGACGGCAGCGGCAAGCTGGTCCGCATCCTCGACGACGGCGGTCGCCTCAATGCGCCGTGGGGTGTCGCGGTGGCGCCCGCGAACTTCGGTCCGCTCAGCGGCAAGCTGCTGGTCGGCAACTTCGGCGGCCTCGGCCATGTGCTCGCCTACGACGACGCCACCGGCAAGTTCGTCGACTACCTGCGCGATGAGAAGGGCCAGCCGGTCGAGATCGAAGGTCTGTGGGCCCTGATGTTCGGCAATGGCGAGAGCCTGGGCGATGCCGATTCGCTGTACTTCACCGCGGGTCCGGATGACGAGAAGGAAGGTCTGTTCGGCAAGCTCCGCTTGAAGTAACCCTTGGATAGGCGAAGGCGGTTCCCGGTCGGGGACCGCCTTTGTCGTAGCTACTGCTCGGGATCGGGGGATGGCGGGGTCCAGCGTTCGGACCAGCTCCATAGTGGTTGCAGGGCCGCGGTGAGGTCCAGGCCCGCCGGGGTGAGTTCGTAGGTTTTGTCGGCGTTCTTGCTGATCACGCCCGCGGTCTGGAGGTGTTGCAGGCGAGTCGAGAGCATGCTCGACGAGCAGTTGCCCATGCGGCGGCGCAGTTCGAGGAAGCCGAGGCGGCCGGGTTCCAACTCCCAGAGCACGCGCAGGATCCAGCGTTGGCCGATGAGCTCCATGGTGGCCAGCATGGGCGCGTGCGCCGGGTCGTTTCGCCCGCGCGACGGCTTGGCTCCATTTGCACTTCTCATTTCGAACTACCATAGTGATTCTAAATTAGAAGCATTGCTGTGGGCGCGAACAAGCAACACAGCCGAGCGCCTCGCTCGTACCGGAGCCGAGCGCAAGTGAGGTGTGGGCATGAGCGAGAGGCAGATGGTGGGCGACTCGACGGAACGACGGATTGTGCTGATCACCGGCGCGTCGCGGGGGATCGGAGCCGAGACGGCGAAAGTGCTGGCGGCGGGCGGTGATCACGTGATCATCAACTATCGGGAGAAGCGCAAGCGCGCCCAGACGATCGCCGATGAGATCGGTGCCGCTGGCGGCAGTGCCTCGATCGCCGGTGCGGATATCGCGGATGCGGACGCCACCGCGGCCATGATCGCCGAAGTGGTGGCGGAGTTCGGTCGGCTGGATGTGTTGGTGCTCAACGCGTCCGGCGGTCTCGAGCGCGATGCCGCGCCCGACTATGCGACGGCGTTGAACCGTGACGCGCAGGTCCGTCTGGTGCGGGAAGCCTTGCCGCACCTGCCATCCGGCGGCCGGATCGTCTTCGTGACCAGCCATCAGGCCCACTTCCACGGCCGCAAACCCGTTCCGGCGGACTATGAGCCGATCGCCGCGAGCAAGCGTGCGGGTGAGGACGCCTTGCGTGCGATGATTCCGGAGCTGACCGAGCATGGCATCGGGCTGAATGTGGTGTCCGGCGACATGATCGATGGCACGATCATCGTGCGCCTACTGGAACGTCGCAATCCCGAGGCGGTTTCGGCTCGCCGCGATCACGGCGCACTGCCGACCATCGAGGAGTTCGCCGCCGTCGTCGGCGAGGCCGCAAGTGCCGCAAGCGAATCCGGTCGCACGTTCTATGTCGGCGGTCAGGACTATCTGACCGATGGCCTGGGCCGAGACATACCCGCCTAGTCGAGGCTTCTCGCTTGCTCACCGCCGGACCATAGCTTGGGTTACTGCGTATTTGCCACGAAGGCGAATGTCTGTAACAGATTGATATCGACGGTTTCTGTTCGCGGGGGCGGATCTGGGTCGATAATCGAAGCGTCGCGTGTGGTCGTGCGGTGCGGAAACGGCGTTGCTGGTCGGGAGGTTCGCCGACCGCGACGCGGTCCGGCGTCAGCGGGAGGCCCAGATGAGGAATGTCGAAAGTAACCGGATGATTCCGGGGCGGGATATGTTGCTGTCTGCATGCCGCGGGCTACCGCACGACGATCATCCGATGTTGGAGGCGGCGGGGGAATTGGCGCAGCTGCACGAAATTCGCGAGCGGACGCCGGTGTCCGAGATGGCCAAGCTGGATCGGCGACGTGCCCAACTGGTGCGCTCGATCGACGTGTGGGTGGCGCTGGCGATGCCGGTGCCGTGCTCGGAGGCGCAGTTGACCTCCGAAACCGTCGGCCAGCTGGTGGATCGGCTGGCCAGAATGACCGCGCAGGCCTTCGTGCCACTGTCCGCGGCGCCCGAGGCCGTCTTCTATGAGGCGTGGGTGCAGCTCAACGAGCTGGCCGATAGCTATCAGGATCTCGTCGATGGACTACGGGAGGGCACCCGCCGACTACCCGGTGGCTAGCGCCCGCGCCCGAACAGTCGGAACGAACGCGTCGGGCGGCGCGGCAGGGTGGCATAGACCATGGTCATATCGGCGAATACCTCGGCTTCCCGTTCACCATCGGCGCCGAACTGCTCGCGGCCGAGCACGTGCTTGATCGACGACGGTGAGATGGACGGCAACAGTGCGGCCAGCGACGGTGTGATCGGCTTGCCTGCCTCCGCGCCTTCCTTGCCGTGCCCGAACAGCATGTGACCGATCTCGTGCAGGATGATGTGATCCGCATTGCGCTCGGTGGCGGACGCGTCGTAGACGATGATGTCGTCGTGACCGCGCGCGACCCAGAGTCCGCTGCCGCGACAACCGATATCCGCGAGCGCGGCGGCGGGGATCGCCTGCAGCGAGATGGAACGACCACGGTGCGCGGCGACACTTGCGAGGTAGGCGGACAGATTCCAAGGACTGGGGAGGGGCACGGTCCGCGCTGCTTCACGGAAACGGGCTTCCATGCTGGTCATCGGGGCATACATTACTCACCCCGTGCGCGGTAGTCACTTCGCGAATCGGACATTCCGTCGAAACCGATAGCGGTGCTGCATCATTCACCTACCCGTGAGCCACCGTTCGTGTCGAATCGGCAGACACCTTGGTGGGATTCCTCGCCCCCTCGGAGTCTCGTTCCGACACCGGGGGGAGGTATCGAAATGTCATCGGTTCGGCGAGATTGGACCGCGACCTGATCGCCCGCGTGGCAGCGGTGCGCCCGATTTCGGACGAGACGAGCGAGACGACCATGCGGTACGTAGGCGAAGTGTGCGGAAAGCTGCACCGGCTCCGGTTGTGTGCGACATGCTGAGAACAGCCGGTTCCCCACCGACAAGCACGGTTGACGCGCAGGATGGGAGCGTGCAGATGAGCATCGGCAGCGACGCGGGATCGAGCACCGTCCAGCAGGACCGCGGCGACGGGGAAAATCGCCGCCTGAGCAGCGAGAGGTTGGTGGACGCACCGCCGCCGCGGATGGCGACAGCGGCGCAATGGTGGGCGCTGACGTCCCGGCTGGTCCGGCCGTCGTGGCGCAATGGCGAACTGATCACCGCACTGCTGGCGCCCACGGTCTTCACTGTCGGCTTCTACGTGCCGCTGAACCTGGTGATGACCGTCTACGGACACGGCCTGAGCAGCTATGCCCAATTCCTGATGCCGATGATCGTGATGCAGGCGATCGCCTTCTGTGCGATCACCGCGGCATTCCGCTCCGCCACCGACGCCAAGGACGGGCTCAATATCCGCTTCGGATCGATGCCGATGGGTTCGCCGGTGCCGCTGGCGGCCCGGGTCACGGCAGGGCTGTATCGGGCCGCGGTCTCCTTGGCCGCTGCGCTGGTATCCGGCTATGTGATCGGCTTCCGTTTCTATGGAAGCTGGTGGGACACAATTGGTTTCATCGGCTTCGCAATGCTGATCGCACTGGCGCTGTGCCTGGGCGCTGATCTGTTGGGCAGCCTGACCAAGAGTCCGGAGGCGACCACTCAGGCACTCATCCTGCCGCAGCTGATCCTCGGTATGGTGTCCACCGGATTCGCTCCCGCCCACCAATTCCCGCACTGGATCCAGGGTTTCGCGCGCAACCAACCGGTATCGCAGTTCGTGTACGGACTGCGAGCACTCGCCGGTGATTCGACGGGTAATGCGGGCGAGGTCGGCTGGTCCATCTTCGGGCCCGCGCTGGCCTGGACGCTCGGGCTCGCCATCGTCTTCGGCGCGGGTGCGGTATTCGTCTCGATCCGGAGGTCGGCATGACCGAGGTACTGACTCCCACCGAGGAATTGCCCAAGGTCCACGGGCGGACCGAGACCTGGCGTCTGCTGATCCCGCAGACACTGATCCAGACCAAGCGGCTACTGGTGCGCTGGTGGCGTGATCCGCTGACCGTCGTGCAGTCGCTCATCTTTCCCGCGCTACTGCTGGTGATGCTGAATACCGTGCTCGGACGCCAGATTTCGTCCTTTTCCGGTGCGAGTGCGCTCTACGGTTCGGTGCCGATGGTCGCGCTGGTGGGCGTGATGTCCGGATCGGTGGCCGGTGCCATCACCCTCGGCCGCGAACGCGACGAGGGCCTGCTGGCCCGCTTCTGGGTATTGCCGGTGCATCGCGCGTCCGGACTTGCCGCGCGCATTCTGGCCGAGGCGATCCGGATCCTGTTGTGCACCGCGGTGTTGTTCGCGGTGGGCGTCGCACTCGGTTTCCGATTCGAACAGGGCTTGTTGGCGGGCATCGCGCTGTTCGGGGTGCCGTTGATATTCGGCATCGCGTTCGCCACCGTGGTGACGGCGGTGGCGGTATTCAGCGCGAAAGCCGCTCTGGTGGAGGCGGTTTCGCTCGGTTCGTCGCTGCTGATGTTCTTCAGTTCCGGATTCGTGCCGCTGATCGCCTATCCGAAGTGGGCGCAGCCGATCGTGCGACATCAGCCGATGTCCTATGCCATCGATGCCATGCGCGGGTTGTCCCTCGGCGGTCCGGTGCGCGACCCGCTGCTGGCCACCATCGCCTGGTGTGTCGGCGCGCTCGTCGTTTTCGCGGTCCCCGCGGCGCTCGGCTACCGACGGGCCAGCCGCCGCTGATCAGCTCATCTCTTTGGCGGCCTTGTCGATCAGCGCCATGGAGTCGCGCGGGCTGAGCGCCATGGCGCGCAATTGGTCGAAAATGATGCCGAAGCGGCGGATCTGGGGGTGCCCCTCGATCAGTTGATCGCCCGCGATGCCCTCGACATACACCAGCTCCGGATCGGCCGGATCCTTGAAGTCCAGCAGCGTGAACGATCCGGCCATACCGGGATGCACGCCCGCGCTGAACGGAAGTATCTGCAGGATAACGTTTTTCATCTGCGAATCGTCGAGCAGCCGCTTCAACTGTGCTTTCATGACATCAGGTCCGCCGACCATCCGCCGGATCGCCGCCTCGTCCAGCACCACCCACAGCTCTAGCGGATCCGGTTTGGTGAGATGCATGGCCCGATCCATCCGCGCCCGCACATTGTGCGACACCGTGGCTCCGTCCAGCTTCGGCATGTTGGTGTCGATGACCGCCTCGGCATAGTCCGAGGTCTGCAATAGCCCTGGGATATAGGAGGTTTGGTAGTGCCGGGCCGAGAGCGCCTCGGATTCGAAGTTGATGTAGGCCGCGTGCACCTCGGTCAGCGTCGCCTCGTACGGGCGGGACATGCCGGGTTTGAGTGCGTCCGAGAGGAGCTCGAGCGCGTCGGTGCGCTGCTGTTCGGTGACGCCGTACAGATCCAGCATCGCCATCAGTGTGCGTCGCTGCGGGCGCGCCTGCGCCGTCTCGATGCGGTACAGCGTGGTGATATTGATGCCGGTCTTGCCGCTGACATCCTCTTTGCTCAGCCCCGCGTGTTCGCGCATCTCGGTCAGTAGCACCGAGAGCCGCCGCAAACCCGCGGTGAGGACTGTGCGCTTGCCTGCCATGACAACCCTTTCGCCCGGCGCACCCGATAGCACTCTTGCGTACATGTCTGTAGTAAGTGCCCGCCACACACCGCAAATATGCAATCGCAGTGTGGTCAGAGACTACCGCCTTTTGCAGTAGTGAAGTTCGGAGATTTCGCGCGATATGCCCTCGTCGCGGCGGATCGCGGGTCGATGGCCGGATCTGTGGGGTATTCGTCCTTGTAGCCGCGGCCTCGCCACTCGAGACTGGGAGCATGGGATCGGCGGAGCGCGGCGACATCGTGGTGGCGGTTTCGGATGGTGTGCTGCTGCTCGATGTGGCCGGGCCGGTGCAGGTACTGCACTGGGCGGGACATCGGATCAGATTCGCCTCGCCGGACGGATGCGCGGTCTCGACCGATGTCGGTGCGCCGCTCGGGGTGGAAGGCGCGATCACGGATTTCACCGGGCGGATCGATACCTTGGTCGTGCCGGGATACGCGGTGGGAGAACCGATTCGGCCCGCCCTGAGCGCCGCGGTGGGCGCGGTCGCCGCCGACGCGCGCAGGATCGCGTCAGTGTGTACGGGCACATTCGTCTTGGCCGAGGCCGCGCTGCTCGACGGGCGGCGGGCCACCACGCACTGGCTGGCCTGCGGTGAGCTCGCGGCACGCTACTCCGGAATCGCGGTGGACCCCGATGCCATCTATGTGCGCGACGGCCCGATCATCACCTCGGCGGGTGTGACCGCGGGCATCGATATGGCACTCGCGCTCGTGGAGGAGGACCACGGCGCCGAGCTGGCGCGCGCACTTGCCAAACATCTGGTGGTATTCCTGCGCAGACCCGGTGGGCAATCCCAGTTCAGCGTCCGCAACAGCATCGGAACGCCGCGCGCGCCCGGACTGCGTCGGGTCGTCGATGCCGTGGTCGCGGATCCGGCGGCCGATCACCGTCTGGCCGCCATGGCCGAACGTGCCGCGCTGAGTGAACGTCATCTGACGCGCTTGTTCGCCAAGGAAATAGGGATATCGCCGGGCCGCTACGTCGAGCAGGTACGGGTCGAGGCCGCCCAGGCATTGCTCGAATCCGCGACCGACGGGGTGGCCACCATTGCGCGGCACTGCGGCTTCGGTTCCGAGGAGACGATGCGGCGCATCTTCTCGAAATTACTCGGCATTACACCCACCGATTATCGCCATCGTTTTCACGCGCCGTAGCGAATTTTTGCCGAATTCAGCACCGCACGAATAGATCAGGAGTTGACCCATGCCCGTTTCACGACGCACTGTCCTCGGTGTGGGATTGGCCGGTACCACGCTACTATGGTCCGGCAGAACCGCTGCGGCACAACCGGATTCATTGTCTTTGCCATCGACTCCACTGGCCGGTGCCGCACAGGAATTGGTGACGCGCGAACTGGCCACATCGCTGCGCAATCACAGCGTGCGCGGATTTCTTTTCGGGCGCGCTCTCGCCGAGCGGGCCGGTATGCGTCCCGGCGCGGACTACGACGAAGAACTGATGTTCCTGATTTGTGTGCTGCACGATATCGGCCTCGCCGAAATAGCCGACGGTGACCAGCGATTCGAAATGGACGGGGCGGATTTCGCCGCGAAGTTCCTCGAGGACAACGGCCTTACCGACGGACGAGTGGATATCGTATGGGACGGAATTGCCGCGCATACCACCGGGCTCACCGAGTCGCCGGTCTACCGGCGTCGGCGTCCGGCGGAGATCTGGATCGCGGTGTCGGGCATCGGCATCGACGTCGCGGCCGGTCCCGGCGATCTGCCGCCGGGGTACGCGGATCGGGTGCACCGCGCGTACCCGCGACTGGGCGGTACTCGCGCGCTCACCGCGGCCATCGAGGCGCAGACCGTCGCCAATCCGAACAAGGCGCCGCTGGGCACACTGCCCGGTGAGATTCTGCGCCTGCGTCACCCGGAGCTGGCGCAGCCGACCTGGGAGACGATCCTCGAGTCCAGCGGGTGGGGTGACTAGTTACCTCGGGACCCCCGCCCGTAGGCGGCGATCGCATACTGCCCACGCGCTGGGCGATGATGTGGCAAACTCTTGGCCACCGGTCCAGCTCCCGATGAGTATCGAGCGTGAAAGTCGTTGTCACCAGCTGTCTGTGGGGCTGCTACTCGGTGATCGAGTCGTAACCGCAGCAATGAGAACGCACTCTTGCGTTCTTGCATTTGTAAGAGCATGATCCAGCTACGCTAGTTGTGAAGAACCGATCCGATGACCGGGATTACCGAATCGAGAGCCAATCATGTTGGTACAAAGCGCGTTGGTGTCGGGTGAATTCGGAGTACGGCGATGAGCGCGCCTACGGTAGGGGTGCTGCCGACCGCTCCGCAGATATTGTGTGCATTCCAGGGACGACGTTTTCAAGATCGTGAATTACTGCGTTCCGCACACGCTCTCGCTGAACTGCACGCACGCCGGGCCGAGGTCAAGGACATGAACCTCGTGGCCGAAATCGATTGCCGTCGTAGCGAACTCGTCGATGATATCAACGAGTGGATTGCGCAGGAGATCCCGGAGCATCGCAATGGCGCCTCGCTACATACCGAGAGCCTCGGCGCGGTGGTGGATCGGATGGCGCGCAGCTGGGTGGACGCCAACACGGCCATAGATGTCGACGGCGCGCGCAGCGACAATACCCATAAACACTGGTACCACTTGGCCGAACTCGTCGACGGCTACACTGATCTGGTAACCGACGTGGCCGGTGGCCGCCGCCGTTTGCCTGAACAGTGAAGTCCTGACGGCGACCTTCGTCCGCAATTTCGACACTGCCCCGAGAGCGTTACTGCTCAATTGGCGACGTCCCGGGTCCGCGTTATCCGACCAGTGACCCGACCAGGATGCAAACGTCGCCGGCACAGTGACGGCGGGCGCAACGGGGCGCCCCGCCCGGCGTGCCGCGTGGTCGACTGGCGCGGCACGCCCGCCACGAATTCGCCGCCGCTTGCGAATTCGCCAGTGCCCGAACTCATTCGGCAACCATCCAGACCGTTGTCGCCGCAACGCGAATATCGGTCGTGTCGTGTGCGCGCAGCGCGGCGAGCAGATCGACCCATGGTGCCGACCAACCGAAGCGCTTCCCGCACTGCCGGATCAGCGTCACCGCGGCAAGCAGGCTGGCCAACTCGTCGCTACGCGATAGCGTATCTGCGATGGCGAGCATCGTCTCCGGCCGCGCGGTACGCAGCGCGCTCGGTAAGGTCGCCTTCAGTTGTTGTGCGGGACGGTCGACCAGCGCGCCAGCCGCGACCGCACCCGCGCGCTGAATCAACCGAGCGGTCGGTTCGCTTTCCGTCCACCGGATTTGGGCCAGATACAGATCGATGGCCGCTTCGGCCCAGAACGGCTCGGTCGACAACCGATCGGCGAGCGCGCCCGCCGCGAACCGGGCAGCATCGGAGCGTTCGGCCGCCGTGCCGAGCGCGGTGGTCAGTCCGACCAGGCGCTGTACGGCGGGCAGGTCACGTCCCGGGATGCGATGATCGCCCGCCGCGAGTAGCCGATCGACCGCGGTTGTCAGCGCCGAATTGGCTGCGGTGGCCGCGATATTGTCTACGAGCGCCTGTGCGGCGGGCAACCACAGGCCGAGTTCATCGAGGTCGCAGATCCGGTGCGCCAACATCATCGCGGTATCGGGCGGACTCCAGCGGCTCCAACGCTTCAATACCGGGATTGCCCGGGCGGCGAGTTGACCGTCGGTGCTCGCGGCTATCTGCCGGATCAGCTCGGCCATGCGGTGACGCTGGGCGATCGGCAGCAGTTCCGGTCGCAGGTTCAGGATTTCATCCGCCACCGTGGGATCGGCTGCGGCATCGGCGAATATCCGCCAGGCGGAATCGGTGTCCAACAGCCAGCGGCAGGCGAAGACCACCGCTCGGCGGATATCGCGATGCAGATCCGGCTGCGCCCACAGCGTCTGGAGCGCATCCATCGCATCCGGGGCGTGCAGTTCGGCGAGCAGCCGGACCGCTTCCTTGCGTGCGGTGATCTTCGGGGACTCGAGCAGTGCTGCGACAGCATTCACGACCTTATCGGGCCCAAGGCTTTTGGTGCAGGTCGCGATGCTGCTGACCGCGACGCGCGCTCGATCGGTGTCGATATGGCGGGCGAGCAGTTCGATCGCCGCTTCGGGTTGGTCGCTGCGTCCCAATGCGGTGAGTGCCGCCTCGGCGATCGGTATATCGGGGTGCTCGGTGTATTCCGCGAGGCGGACCGCGCTACCCGGCAGTCGGCCCAGAATCCTTACCGCCTGGACCTTTTCGTATTGCGCCGACTTCTTCGACTCGGCGTGGCTGGCCAGCAGCCGAGCATACGATTCGATCTGCCGCGGGGGCCAGCGGTCGAATCCGGAGTAGAAGTCGGGCACCAAGCGCACCTTCGGCGATGCGAAGCGTCCGGGTGTCGCGGAGCCGAGGAGCGAATCGAGTAGATCCGTGCGTCGGGTGGCGATCAGCCGCTGGACGATATCCAGCGTGATCAGCGAGCGGTCCCGGTTCAGCAGGGTGGTGAGGCTCTGGTCGCGAGTGGTCGGATTGCTCAGCGCCAAGCGCACCGCCCGCCGGACCACATGATCATCGCGCGCCCCGCATGCGCGTATCAGGAGTTGTTGTAGGCCAGGGATTTTCCAGGCTCGCTTGTTCAGCCCATCGGCCAGGTCGAGAGTCAGGCGCCATTCGTCGCGGGCGGCGTCGTTGTCGATTCGTCGGCGTAGCGCCGCGAAGATCCGCTGTTCGGTGCCGCGCGGGAGCGATCGGTCCAGGTCGCTCAGATCCGGGAAAATCGCATGGGTCGCGAGGCTTTCGATCAGGTGCAGCGCGGACGCGGTGAAGGATGGGTCATCGATTTCGACCCCACGGCGGAGCAGCGTTCGCGCCAGTCCGGAGATGGTTGTTCTGGTCGGATAGGAGCAGTCGCGCGCTTGCAGTGCGTCCGAGCCGAGTTGTTCGAGAGCCGGGAGGTGTTCGGCACGCAGCAGCGATGGCGGAACTCGGTTGATCGCCTGAAGTGCGGCGCAGCGCACCGGATCCTGTTCATTGCGCAGGCGGCGCAGGGATTCGAGCATGGTGCCGACGGTCGCGGGATCGCGGGTGCCCGCGGCCGCGGCGATGAACAGCGGGTATGCCTGCCCGCGCTCATCGGCTGTCGGGCGCCGAATCGCCTCGGCCAGTACCGGTTCGGCCTCGTCCCAGGGCAGACGAGCGGTCAACCGTTCGCGGACCGCGCGCACATCTGCCCCGCCGGGCCGGTCCAGGAGTTCGCGCGCGAGGGCCGTACGTTCCTGGCGCGGTAGGGCATCGAGCGCGGCCATCGGGACGTGGTCGGGATCGACACCGGGTCGGGCGAAGACCTGCCGCACCACGATGGCGCGGCGGGCCAGCGGAAGTGCGCGCAGAAACCGTTCGCGCTGGTATCCGGAGTAGACCGTGCCCAGTGCCACCAGCCGATCATCGGGGAGTCCGCTCAGCGGCCGCCACAGGGCGGTTCCGCTGAGGCCGGTGCCATGTCCGGTCGGATCCAGAATCAGCTCGACGACCCGGGCGCAGTCGTGCCGCGCGAGTTGTCCGGCCGCTGAACCCAATTCATGGATCGAGGTGTACCGGACCGCGCGGGCAGCGAGGTCGAGCAGCCGATCCGGGTGGCGTCGGGCGGCCGGAACGGCGCCGGCCGCAATCCAGCGCCACAGATTCGGCCAGTCCGATTCGCCCGCCTCCGCCGCGAGCCCCTCGACATGGTCGAGGACCGCGTCGATATGCCTGCGGCCCAATGCGGCCCAGTTCTCGATCGCGTAATCGAGTTCCGGCAAATACTTCGCGACCACCGGAGGTGAGCAATTCGGCAGTATCCGTGCGGCCTCGGCATCGCCGAACCAGCGCCGCACTTCCGGCAGCAGGGGGTCGGCCAGCCGGCAGCGCTGACCATAGCCGAGGGCTCGATACATGGTGCGACGTATCCGCTGCGACATCCGGGGCAGTCGCTCGATCAGCACCGCGGGTTCGACGCCTGTCCGTACCAGCCCGACGACCGCTCGCGTGCCGAATTCCGGTCCCCCTGAATCGAGTTCGGCCAGCAGATGCTCATGGTCGGCGACGACCGCGGCCATGCGAATCGCGATGACCCGCTCGTAGTACCCCCGCCCCGCCAGATCGGCCAGTAGCTGCCCTAGCTCGGGCGTCCCCGCCAATCGCAACGCTCCCGCCGCGATCGCATGCTGTCGCTCGGGTGCCGTCAACGGCTCGATATCCCGCAACAGCTTCGTCGCCTGTGCCATCCCTCGATAACCCCCTCTGTCGCGCCGCCGTTCGGATCAGTGCTGCTGCGAGGATATGTCCGATGCATTGAGTAGCGCCGCGCCGACCGGGTTGAGGAGCGCCCGCTCGACCAGTGCTTCGAACACGCATTCGAATATAGGCTGAACAGCCCTGGACCGGAACCATTTTCAGATTGCCCGTGACGAGAGGTGTCGTTGCCGCATGCGCGCGGATCCGCATCGGGCCGACCGTGCGGTATGCGGCTATTGTGACTGGCAGACGATAGCAGGCCATTCTCGGGGAATCGTGAGTGAGGATCACCGATGTCGTACAGTCCGCCGCCGCCCGACAACCCGGCCTGGCGCCCGGGAGCGGCGACTCCCGGCCCGAACGTCGGATACTCCACGCCCATCCCGCCCGCGCCGAATCCTTTTCAGCAGCAGCAACCCTGGGTGTATACCAACGATCCCGGATGGCATGGCGGCCCACAGTCGACCGATGCGCGGCAGGGGCCGTGGCTCGCCATCGCCTCGGTGATCCTCGGCATCGTCGGTTGCGTACTCCCGTTCCTGCCGATCGACCTGACCGGTGTGCGACCGTTGGTCGGTCTCCCGTTCGCGATTCCCGGACTCGTCCTCGCGATCGTCGGCTGCACCGGACGACGTCGCGCCAAGGGTCTGGCGGTCACGGGAATCATCCTGTCCGTTCTCGCGCTCACCGTCGCGCTCATCATGCTGCCCCAGCTGCTATGAGCAGCATCCCGTTCTGAGATCTGTTGTCACGCATCAGGAAGTGGCGATGATGGTGCTGGCGATCAATGCGGCCGCCAGCCCGATGACCTGACTTCGGCGCAGTCGCTCCTTCAGTGCGGACACGCCCAGAATTACCGGGACTACGGGATAGAGCGAGGACAGCACGACTGCCACCGCCAGATATTGCGTCCGGGTCGCGAAGAGGTAGGACACCAGCGCTACCGCGGCGAGGATGCCGGAACATGCGGCCAGGAGATCGTCGCGATGTCGTTGGGCCGGTGCGGTATCCGCGTATTCGGACGCGAGCTGCCATGCGAGCAGGGCGACGACGACAACGGCCGCGGCCCGGCCCGCCGTCACCGGCCAGATCCCGGCCGCGGGCGCGGCCTGTGCCAGCGCCAGATACTGCACGGCGATCCCGAGACCGGCGATGAGACCGTCACCGATGGCGGCGCCGGCAATCGGACCGGTGCCGGTGGTGCCGCCCGCGACGAGCCAGAGAGCAGGCAGTGCGAGTATAATCCCGGCCCAGGCCAATGGTGTCGGATGTTCACCGAGTAGGACGGTTCCGATCAGAACCGGCAGCGCCACACCGCCGACGGCACTGACCGGTACGACCACGGACATTGCCCCGCGGCTGATTCCGCGGAACAGGAATGTCATGGCGATACCGGTCCCCACGCCGGAGAGTGCTCCCCAGCCGAGATCCACCGGCTGCGGCACCGTATGGGAGACGAACGGGCCGACGAGCGCGGTGCCGACGAACCCGCCGAGCTGGCCGAGCAGGGCAACACGTCCGAATCCGACGCGCCGTGATGCGACTCCACCCAGGAAATCCGACAGCCCGTAGCTCAACGCGGAAACCAACGCCAGTAGCGTGCCCACGGTCAGATGATTCCGTCGTTGTGCATGACTCATGGGTAACCCGCAGGCCGGACCAATGTCAACGCGGCGCGGCAGTTGCCCGAACTACCTACGAACCGGCCGGGTCGACAAGCGCGTCACGCATGGGGCACCGCCTCAATTATGTTCCGAGGCAGGGAAACTTATGTTTTCAGGCCAGCGGTGCATGCCTGAGTTCTATTGTCGGGCAATATATTGCTGCATCGCGCAGCGTTCGATCGACAGGCAGGCAGAATGGCAGCGGAATTCCCCTTCTCGCGGCTGACTTCCAACCAGCTGACCTATTCGGAGCGTGACGAAGGGTACCGACTGCTGCACGCTCGGCCCGAACCCAGCCGCCGGCATGATTCCGGGCTGTGCTTGGTGTGGCGCTACGACGATGTGCGAGAACTGCTGGAAGCCGCGGCGCCTGAAATCTCGAATGCGCAATCACTACGACCATTGGTCGGTTTCGGACGTATCGCCGTGAATCCGCGTGCGGTGGGCCATTTTTGTCGTCATTTGCTCCCGCCGCCCGCGAAGGCGACGGCGGACCTGACCGACGACGTCCTGCACCGGCGGGTGTGGGCCTGTATGGCGGGGCCGAGCGGATACTTCACGGTGCACGCGGACACGCGATCCGAGCGGGCGGACGCGCTCGCCGAACATTTCCGACAGTCGCTGCCGGTGCCGGGAGAAGTAACCGAACCGCTCGACGTGACCGCGGTTTCGATTACCTACGCCGCCCGCATTATCGGCGAGACTGTCGGTCTGCCGCAACGAGATTGGCCCGCGGTAGCGGAATGGAGCGGTGCTCAGTCCGGTCTGCTCGGTCGGCGGATGCGCGGACGCGAGCTGGCCGACGCGGTCGGCGCACTCGGCCGATTGTTCACCGTCAGCGGACTGGCGGTGGCGCACAGCCGCCAGCACGGCACGGGCTTTCCGGGGCATCTGCGTGCGGCCGGTATCCCGCCGAGGGTGGCGGTCTCCGCGGTCGCGAACTCGCTGGCGGCCGGTGTGCACACTGTCAGCGGCAGTATCCAGCAGGGTATGCAGCGGCTGCTCGGCGACCCGGATCGGAAGTGGTGGAAGCTGCTCGGCGAACCGGCGGGCGCCGCCCGCGTCGCTGCCAAGGTGCTGCAGCTCGATCCGGGACTGGTGGGCTGGAAGCGGAACATCGTGCGCCCCATCGTTTTACGCAGCGGTACCAGGCTTCCGAAAGGGCCGGTGCTAGTGATGTTCGGTGCCGCGAATCGCGATCCGAGGGCATTCGCGGATCCACTGGCGATGGACAGCGCCGGAAAGGTGCCCTTGACCTTTGGGTTCGGTCGGCATACCTGCCCCGGAAAGCAACTGGCACAGCTGGCGGTGGAAGTCTTCCTGCGCGAACTGCACAGTCGCGCACCGCATGCGCAGCTGGTAGACCCAGCGCGGTCACCGCGATCCCGTCCGGCCGACCTTTTGTTCAGCGGAGCGGATATCGTTATCCGGTGAGGTGATCGGGGTGTCGACATGAGATACGACGAACTGCACGTGACCGGTATCGATGAATGGACCGCTGTGGCCAACAGCATCGTTCCGATGGACCACCGATATCGAGATCGAAACCAGTGGCAGGTCACGCTGATCACGCAGCATACGGCGAGCTACAACCTGCTGCGCTGGGATCAGCCGGGCGATCGACTGGCGTTTCGCACACCGTCACACATCCGCCGGATGCCCGCGGAGAACATCTACTGGCTGGTGGTCCCGGAGCGCGGGTCGTTCACGGTCGCCGATGATCGCGAAACCACCTGTGTGGCACCGGGACAGGCCCTCCTGACCGGATTGGACCAAGCACTGCGGTTAGCAGTGCCCAGCTCGGTGGCATTCGGCTTTCAGATCCCACGCACCGAGGTCGATCACGCGATAGCACCGCTCGGCGTGCGCCGACCGGTATTCGACCTCGACTCCGGGCTCGGCCGCATCGCCCGGAACATGATCCGCGACACCCATGCCGAGCGATCCCGGCTCACCGACCGTCAATTCAACGCGGTCTGCGACCGGACCACCGAGCTGCTCTGCATGATGGCCGCGGGCGATAGGACCCCGCAGCGGACCCAGCTGGCCGAGACGGCCGAGGCGGTGCGCCGGTATGTGCGCGACAATATCGGGGTCGCCGACCTCCGGCTGGCGGCGGTGGCTAGGGCCCTGAGCTGGTCGCCACGGCAGTTGCGCACCGCGCTGGAGCAGGCCGGAACCACGTATCGTGAAGTGCGCCAGGATGAATCCCTACGTGCCGCACGCGGCATGCTCGAAAACCCGAGCACGCCACTGACCATCGGCGAAATCGCCGCGCGCAGCGGATTCACCGTCACCTGGTTCTCCGCCGCGTTCAAGGCGCGATTCGGCGAAACCCCGAGGGAATTCCGCAAACGTCGGCTGGCCGAGGCCATCGACCAGCCGACAGCGGCGGTCATTCGGACGGATACAACCGCACCGGCAGAGTGAGCGGGCCCGCGGTCAGGATCTGCGGGCTGATCGGAAGTGATGCCGAGTCACGCGTCAGATGCAGCAGCGGGAAGCGGTTGAACAGCGTGGAGAGCGCGATGCGCGCCTCCAGCCGGGCCAGCGGAGCGCCGAGGCAGATATGCGGCCCGCGCCCGAAGGCCAGCTGACCGCGGTGATCGTGATCGATATCGAAGACATCGGCGTTCGGGTATCGCTGCGGGTCCCGCCCGACACCGCCGTACCAGATGACGATCGCGCCCTTCGGCAGGTCGACGCCCGCGATGGTGACATCCTGTTGGGCATAGCGCAGGTTGGCGCTGTACACCGGGGACCGGTAGCGCAGCGCCTCCTCGACCACATCCGCCCAACGGTCCTGCGTGAGTGCCTTGTCCAGTTGCCTGGGGTTCTCCGTGAGCGCGATGATCGCGTTGGCCAGCAGGTGCACCGTCGTCTCGTGTCCGGCCACGATCACCAGCCACAACATGTTGACCAGCTCATCGGTGGTCAGATTGTCGGTGTTGGCCTCGATCAACGCGGAGGTGAGGTCGTCACCCGGCTCGCGCCGTTTGCCCTCGATGAGCTGGGTGAAGAATGCGATCATCTCGCCCATCGCGGTCTGCATCTGTTCGATGGTGCTGGTGTGGGACACGATCGTGGTCGACCAGTCCCGGATTCGGGACCGATCCGCCTTCTCCACACCGAACAGCTCACAGATCACCCGCACCGGAAACGGGGTGGTGAATCGTGGGATGAGATCGAATTCGCCTTTCTCGTCGGCGAAGTCATCGATGATCTCGGAAGCGATCTGGCGGATCCGGGGTTCGAGCCCGGCCACCCGAGCGGGTGTGAACGCGGCGCTGATCGTTTTGCGTAACCTCCGATGGTCCTCGCCGTCCTTGTTCAACATGTGGTCGATGTCGGTGAGCGCGCGCATCGGCCAATCCGCCGGAATGGTTCCGTCGTGCAGGGCCGGGCAGTTCTCGGCGTTCTTGCTGAAGATTGTGCCGTCGCCAGCGAGCACTTCGCTCACGGCTTGATAGCTCACCGCACTCCAGGCCGCGACACCGCCGGTCAGCTCGATCGGAACCAGCGGTCCGCGTCGAGAGATTCGCTCATAGGTTTCGAGAACCGTTTCTCCAGCGGTGGGCAGCTGGATGACCGACTCGGTCATACTGTCTCCAATGGTGTGATCGACGGATGGCACCCGGACCATCCGGGTTCGGACCAGGTCAGTGTCGATCAGCGGCCGCCTCGTTCGCGCCCCGATCCAGATCCTCTGCTCCGCAACGGAATTCCGCCGCGATCGGAACATAACTTCGGGCGCGGACGGAGCTTCGGCGCACGCGTGGCAAGGTGTTATCGATGACCGAGCTCAATTGGAGTCACAACGCCTACTACCAACGGTTTCTCATGCGGCAGCTGCCCGACCCGTGTAGTCGGGTGTTGGACCTCGGTTGTGGGGCCGGGACATTCGCGGGGGAACTCGCGCGGCGAGTCGAGCACGTCGATGCGATCGACCGGTCGCCGGTGATGATCGATGCCGCGAAGCAGGCCACGCCGGACAATGTCCGCTGCATCCTCGGGGATGTGCTGACGGAACCACTGGGCGAGGGCGCCTACGACGCGATCGTGTCGATCAGCACGTTGCACCATATGACGCTCGATGAGGTGCTGCCGGTTTTGGCGCGGGCAGTGCGGCCGGGTGGTGTGATCGCCGCTGTGGCACTGCCGCGGCCCGATCTCCTGCGGGAATTGCCCGTCGAGTTGGTAGCGGCGATCGGACATCGGGTGCTCGGGATGGTGTTTCGGATTCTTCGGGCGCGTGGGCGAGGCAGTTGGTATGCGGTCGAGGCGACGCATGATGTCATGCCGGTCGTGCTCGATCCGCCGCTGACGACGCGGCAGGTGCGGGCCCGGGTCACGGCGATTCTGCCCGGTGCGCGGGTACGGCGGCTGGTCTTCTGGCGCTACTCGCTGGTGTGGCGCAAACCCGCCTAGACGGTCGCGGCGCGCTTGGCCTCGCGACGTTGTCTGCGGCGAATGCGGTAGCGGCGGATCCGGCTCGCCAGCAGATACACCAGGATCACGCCGATCACCAGCAGTGTGCCCGCGCAGATGGCCGCGACGACCGGGTGGAAGATGGCGACGGTGACGATGCCGCCGACGGTCAGATCCTCGACGAGGCTCATGACGACATTGCTCGCGGGCTCCGGCGAGGTGTTGATCGCCATCCGTGTCCCGGCCTTCACGAGATGGCTTGCCAGGGCGGTGGTTCCGCCGACCGCACCGGCCGCCAGTTGGGGCAGCGAACCGTCCTGGCCTGCGAGCAGTGCGGCGACGACCGCACCCGATGCCGGGCGCACGATGGTGTGCACCGCATCCCAGAAGCTGTCGAGATAGGGAACCTTGTCCGCGACGGCCTCGATGAGGAACAACACCCCGGCCGCGATCAACACATCGGTGCGCTGCAGCGCCTCCGGCACGTCATCGGACAGACCGGCCACGCCGAATAGCCCGAGCAGCAGAACCACCGCATAGGCATTGACCCCGCTCGCCCAGCCCGCGGTGAAGATCAGGGGCAGTGCTGACATGGGGCCATCGTATGGTGCTCAGCGCAGCGCGACCCCTTCCGTGCCTCGGCGCCGGGGTTCGTCAGCGCACCTCGGGTGCCACCTTCGCACCGAGCAATTCGATATTGCGCAGCACCTTTTCGTGCGGCAATGTGCCGACGCTGGTGTGCAGCATGAAGCGGTCCAGGCCGAGGGTGTCGCGGATATCGGTGATCTTTTCGGCGACATAGTCCGGTGTGCCGACGAAGAGGGAACCGCTCTGGGAGCGCAGGGCGTCGAACTGCGCACGGGTCATCGGGCCCCAACCGCGTTCGCGCCCAAGGGCACTCATCGCCCCGGCATACGGCTGGTAGAAGTCGGCGACGGCCTGTTCGTCGGTATCGGCGATATAGCCGTGCGCGTGCACCGCCACCGGCTGCTTGTCGTGGCCGCCCTCTTCCAGCGCGCGGTGGTACAGGTCCACCAGTGGTTCGAAGCGTGCGGGCTGGCCGCCGATGATCGCGATCGCCAGCGGTAAGCCGAGCAGTCCGGCGCGGACCACGGATTCCGGGCTGCCGCCGACCGCGATCCAGACCGGCAGCGGCCGCGTGTCCGTGCGCGGGTAGATCACCGCATCGCGCAACGGGGCACGGAATTTGCCGTTCCAGGTCACCGGCTCGTCCGCGCGAATGTGCAGCAGTAGTGCCAGCTTCTCCTCGAAGAGCTCGTCATAGTCGCTCAGGTCGTAACCGAACAGCGGAAAGCTCTCGGTGAACGAACCACGTCCGGCCATCAGCTCGGCGCGACCGTTCGAGAGTCCGTCCAACGTGGCGAAATCCTGGTACACCCGTACCGGATCATCCGAACTCAGCACGCTCACCGCGCTGGTCAGCTGAATGCGCTCGGTCCGCGCCGCGATCGCGGCCAGTACCACCGCGGGTGCGGATGCCGCGAAATCCTTGCGGTGATGTTCGCCTACGCCGTAGACGTCGAGTCCGGCGCGTTCGGTGGCGACCGCCTCGTCGACCACCTCGCGCAGCCGTTCGGCCGCGGTGGGCGCCGGTCGGTCGCCGACCGGGTGCAGCTCCGCGAAAGTCGTGAGTCCCAGTTCCACAGCTCGAGTCCTGTTCGTGTGTAGTTTCTACGTCAACCACTGGCCTAAACGGACCGTGGTCCGAAACTATTCCATCCGCTGACCACGCGTTCCCGGCGCGGGCACGGACAGTGCGCGCTGACCGGTGCGGATAGTCTTGTTCCATGTCAGTGCGTACCCGCCAGCCGCTTGTTCCCGGCACGCTCTCGCCCACCCGTGAAGTTCCGCGCTCGATCGAGCGTCCGGAGTATGCGTGGAAGAAGACCGTGAACGAGGGGCGCGAACCCTGGGTGCAGACGGCCGAGACCATCGAGAAGATGCGGATCGCGGGCAAGATCGCGGCGCAGGCTCTCGAAGAGGCGGGCAAGGCGGTCGCGCCCGGTGTCACCACCGATGAGTTGGACCGGATCGCACACGAGTTCATGTGCGACCACGGCGCCTATCCATCGACCTTGGGCTACAAGGGTTTTCCGAAGTCGTGCTGCACCTCGCTGAACGAGGTGATCTGCCACGGCATTCCGGACTCGACGGTCATCGAGGACGGCGACATCGTCAATATCGATGTGACCGCCTATATCGACGGTGTGCACGGCGATACCAATAAGACCTTCCTCGCCGGTGATGTCGACGAGGAGGTACGACTGCTGGTCGAGCGCACGCACGAGGCGACCATGCGGGCGATCAAGGCGGTTCGGCCGGGCCGGGCGCTGAATGTGATCGGGCGCGTCATCGAGTCCTACGCCAACCGCTTCGGCTACGGCGTGGTGCGCGATTTCACCGGACACGGTGTCGGTCCCACCTTCCACAGCGGCCTGGTCATCCTGCACTACGACCAGCCCGCGATCGAATCGGTCATCGAGCCCGGCATGACCTTCACCATCGAGCCGATGATCAACCTCGGCGGCATCGACTACGAGATCTGGGACGACGGCTGGACCGTGGTCACCAAGGACCGCAAGTGGACCGCGCAGTTCGAACACACACTGGTCGTGACCGAAACAGGCGCTGAAATCCTCACCCTGCCGTGAGGGGTGGATCGCGCAGTTCGAAGCTCGCGCTGTTGGGTCGTGACCGAAACAGGCGCCGAAATTCTCACCTTGCTGTGAGGGGTGGATCGCGCAGTTCGAAGCTCGCGCTGTTGGGTCGTGACCGAAACAGGCGCCGAAATTCTCACCTTGCCGTGAGGGGTGGACCGCGCAGTTCGAAGCTCGCGCTGTTGGGTCGTGACCGAAACAGGCGCCGAAATCCTCACCTTGCCGTGAGGGGTGGACCGCGCAGTTCGAAGCTCGCGCTGTTGACGGAGCTACCGTGACCAGCACGTCGAAGGGCGCGTTGCTGATCGCCGGAACGACCTCCGACGCAGGGAAAAGCGTGGTGGTGGCCGGACTTTGCCGGTTGCTGGCTCGGCGGGGGATACGAGTCGCGCCGTTCAAGGCGCAGAACATGTCCAACAATTCGGTGGTCACTCTCGACGGCGGCGAGATCGGTCGTGCCCAGGCCATGCAGGCGGCGGCGTGCGGGCTGGAGCCGAGTGTGCGGTTCAATCCGATCCTGCTCAAACCCGGCAGCGATCGACGCTCCCAGCTCGTGGTGCGCGGCAGGGCAATCGGCACCGTCGGCGCGCGTGACTATTTCCGGCATCGCCGGGATCTGCGCGAAGTCGTTGCCGTCGAACTGGATTCGCTGCGCGCCGAATTCGATGTGGTGATCTGCGAGGGCGCCGGTTCACCCGCCGAAATCAACCTGCGCGCCACCGATCTGGCGAATATGGGTCTCGCCCGGGCGGCGCGACTACCGGTGCTCGTGGTCGGCGATATCGACCGGGGCGGTGTGCTCGCGCACCTGTTCGGCACCGTTGCGGTACTGGAACCCGAAGACCAGCAACTGATCTCGGGCTTCATTGTCAACAAGTTCCGCGGCGATGTCGAGCTGCTCCGTCCCGGACTCGACCGGCTCACCGAGCTGACCGGACGCCCCGCCCTCGGTGTCATTCCCTACGCGGACGAACTGTGGATCGACGCGGAGGACTCCCTCGGCACCGTCACCGACGCACCGGTCGGCCGTCCGAGCCCGCCGATCGGCGCCGAATGGCTCACGGTCGCCGCCATCCGCCTGCCGCGCATCTCCAATTCCACCGATGTCGAAGCGCTGGCCTGTGAGCCCGGTGTCTCGGTGCGCTGGGTCGGCGACCCGTCTCGGCTGGCCGATGCCGACCTGGTGGTGCTGCCGGGCAGTAAGGCGACCGTCTCGGATCTGGAGTGGTTGCGGCGCACCGGAATTGCCGATGCGCTGACGGCCAGGGCGGCAGCGGGTCGGCCGATACTCGGCATCTGCGGCGGATATCAGATGCTCGGCAGCCGCATTGTCGATCGGGTCGAATCGGATGCGGGCACGGTCGCGGGGTTGGGTCTGCTCGATCTGGAGATCGAATTCGCCGATCCGAAGGTGCTGCGGCGCAGCGCGGGGCGAGGTTATGGAATTCCCGTGCACGGCTATGAGATTCACCATGGTCGCGTGGTGCGCAGCGGTGATCCGGCGTGGCTCGAACTGGACAGCTCGCCGACAGCCGAGGGCAGTGCCCGTGGGGCGATCTGGGGCACCCACCTGCACGGCCTGCTGGAATCGGATGAATTCCGTCGTTGCTGGCTCCGCGAGGTCGCCGCGCATGCCGGACGGCACGGTTTCGTCGTCGCCGAGAACATTTCGGCAGCCGCGATCCGCTCGTCCCAACTCGACCTGCTCGCCGACCTGCTCGAACAGCATCTCGATATCGCCCACATAGAACGCCTGCTCACCGACGGTGCACCCAACGATCTGCCCACCATCGTCTCCGGCCTGGGAGTCTGCAGCACTCCTTTGTGATCAGCCCGGATTCCTCGGAACGCCAGCCAGGCGCGGGCCAGAGCTGCGAGCTCGGCCTTACGGACCGAGAAGTCGTCTTCGGGCGTGTACCGTATTTCGGGTGAAATCTCGGCGGATCACGGTCGGTGACCGGGCATGGACCGTACGGGTCGACGGCCCGGAGTCTCGGCACAGCGTGCTGCTGTTGCCCGACGCCGGTGATCCGGTCGACGTGTACGACCAGGTGTGTGCGCGTCTGCACACCTCGGACCTGCGCACCATCGCGGTGGAATCGGTAGCGGACCTGGATCCGGCGGGGGTGCACGCCATCCTCGACGAACTCGGCATCCCCTGGGTGAATGTCGCCGGACGCGGTGCGGGCGCGCAGCTGGGCTGGCAGGTCTGCGCGGGTGGTTTCGGCCGGTTCATCAGCCTTGTCGTCGCCGATCGCGGCCATCCCGCGATACCGGCCGCGGACGGCACCGTGGCGGACCCCACGTGTCGGCCGGTTGAGGTCGCCGCCACCGTGCTGGTCACCAAGAATCTGCCGCGTTCGGTCGCCGATGCCTCCGGTCGTTACGTCTACGGCGAATTCCGGGTGGTGGAGATCGACGTCGACAATGTGGCGACCGAGGCCGACCACGAATTGGCCACCGAGATCGTGTTACGCACCAGCCTCTGGTGATCCGGCGGTCTTCTTGCGGAAGACTGTCAGCCAGTCCAGCCAGCTGTCGAGTTCGGCGAAGGCCTTGGCCAGCGGTTCGGCCGAGGACAGGAAGACATCGTGGCGGGCGCCGTCGATCGGGACGATATTGGTCCGATCTCCCAGACAACCCGACCAGCGCTGAATCTGGCGCACATCGAGCACCGCATCCGCCACATCGACGGCCGGACCGTACTTGCGCGCGAATTTCGTGATGCGTGAACGCAGAATCAAAGCGGGCACGCCGACCGAAAGACCTGCCTGCAGCTCGGCGTGCCCATTGCGGATCGCACGCAGCCAGCCGAACCGGACCGGGAAGCCTTCCAGCGGCTTCCAATCCAGGTTGTAATGCCACTCACCCGCCACGCTGTGGTGCAGGCTGTCGCCGTAGGAGCTGATCTTGCCGCCGGGTAGTTCGAACATCGACCGGAATCGGCCGAGCATCTTGATCACCGGGGTGCCGATGCTCCGGTAGTACGAGGGGCCCTGCAGGTCGAACCAGGGGCTGTTGAGCACCAGACCGACGATTCCCGATTCGGCCGTGCCGTTGGTCTTGTTGAGCCGATTCAGCCAGAGCGGCACGATGAGTCCGCCGGTCGAATGCGCGACCAGGAGGACGTTATCGCCCGCCTCTTCCTGGACGATGCGCAGCGACTCGTTCAGTTCGGCATCGTAGAGCGCGAGGTCGGTGACGTAGTGCGGCGTCTGGCCGTCGCGCAGCGAACGACCGCACTTGCGCAGATCCAGCGCGTAGAAGCGATGCCCGCGCCGTGCGAAGTGTTCGGCCAGATGCTGCTGGAAGAAGTAGTCGGTGAAACCGTGCACGTAAAGCACCGCGGGTTCGGTGGCAGCGGCACCGGTGTCGGGCGTGTAGCGAACGAGCGTCGCCACGGCCTCGCCCTCACCATCCGGGTCCGGACCGAGCGGCAGAGTGCGCTGCTCATAGCCCGCGCCGAGCACGTCGGGCTGCCATCGCTCGGCTGCCGGGGCGGTGATATCGGACACGCTGAGCGAGGCTTCGTTCGTCACAACGATCAATGTAAGCGACGTCAGCGCCGTTTCGAAGATCGAAGCCAGGAAGGAATCTATGTCACATTCGGTAGGTTCGTTGCCGGACTTCGAACAGGTGAGGTGCACAATTGGGCTAGGTGAACGGCGGGTAACCTACACCCCGCCGAGTCATGCAGGACTCGCAACAACCACATAGCGCCCGTGCCCAGCAGGCCCACCGTGGGGGTGGGCGTGCGCAGAAGGACAAGGAAGTCGATCTACCCGTGCCGAACGCTGCCATGACTGAAAAGACCGATGTAGTACTCATCGGTGCCGGCATCATGAGTGCCACTCTCGGCGCACTGCTTCGGCAGCTGCAGCCGGAATGGTCGATCTCCCTGTTCGAGCGGCTGGATGCGGCCGCCGCCGAGAGCAGCGATCCGTGGAACAACGCGGGCACCGGACACTCCGCACTGTGCGAGCTGAACTACAGCCCGCAGAATCCGGACGGTTCGGTCGATATCAGCAAGGCCATCGACATCAACGAGCGTTTCCAGGTCTCGCGCCAGTTCTGGTCCTACGGCGTGGAGAACGGCATCCTCAGCGACCCCTCCGCCTTCATCAACCCCATCCCGCACGTCAGTTTCGTGCACGGCGCGGACAATGTGGACTACCTACGCAAGCGATACGAGGCGCTGTCGCGGCATCCGCTCTTCTCGACGATGGAATTCATCGACAGCCCCGATGAATTCGCCAAGCGACTGCCGCTGATGGCCAGGGGACGCGACTTCTCCGATCCGATCGCGCTCAACTGGACCGATGAGGGCACCGATATCGACTTCGGTTCGCTCACCAGCGAACTGCTGGCCTACCTCGGCCGCACCGGCGTCGATCTGGCCTTCGGTCACGAGGTGCGCAACCTCACCAAGCAGTCCGATGGTTCCTGGCTGGTGAAGGTGCGCAACCGGCGTACCCGCCAAACCCGCACGCTCATCAGCAAATTCGTCTTCGTCGGCGCCGGTGGCGGTGCGCTGCCGCTGCTGCAGAAGGCGGGCATCAAGGAGGCCAAGGGTTTCGGCGGCTTCCCGATCAGCGGTCAGTTCATCCGCTGCACCAACCCGGATCTGATCTACAAGCACGAGGCCAAGGTCTACGGCAAGGCCGCCGTCGGCGCGCCGCCGATGTCGGTGCCGCACTTGGACACTCGGATCATCAAGGGCCGTCCCGGCCTGCTGTTCGGCCCGTACGCCGGGTGGACGCCGAAGTTCCTCAAGGACGGCAAGAACACCGATCTGTTCAAGTCGGTCAAGCCGAACAACATCTTCTCCCTGCTCGGCGTCGGCGTCACCGAACTCGGCCTGACCAAGTACCTGATCAGCGAGCTGCTCAAGTCCGAGGCGGGCAAGGTGGCCACGCTGGAGGAGTTCATTCCACGCGCGGACGGCCACGATTGGGAGCTGATCACCGCGGGGCAGCGTGTGCAGGTCATCCGGCGCAAGGGTGCGGGCGGTGTGCTCGAGTTCGGCACGGCGGTTATCGCGGCCGAAGACGGCACCATCGCTGGTCTGCTCGGTGCGTCGCCCGGCGCGTCGACCTGTGTGAGCGCCATGATCGACGTGTTGCAGCGGTGCTTCCCGCGCGAGTACGACGACTGGTCGCCGAAGCTGAAGGAAATGGTGCCCTCGCTGGGCGTGAAGCTTTCGGAGAACCAGGCGCTGTTCCAGGAAGTCTGGGATTGGTCGACCAAAACCCTGAACCTGAACGGTGTGTCGGACAACACGCCAAAGCACACCGTGTGAGCGACGGGCCCGGAGGCGGTGGCTCGCTTGATCACGCCGGGCCCGCGACATCGCAAATTGGACACAGCGGTCGCGCCGAACGCGTAGTTGTGATAGCAAGACTCGATGATGTCAACGGTTGCACTCAAACGGTCCTGGGCGCTCGATCTCGACACCGCCACCCTGTATCAGCTGTTGAAGCTTCGCGTCGAAGTCTTTGTCGTCGAGCAGAAGTGCGCGTACCCGGAGTTGGACGGCCTCGACCTGCTGCCGGAGACGCGCCATTTCTGGCTCGATGACGAGGGCGAGGTCATCTCGACGCTGCGGTTGACCGAGGAGCATGAGAACGGTGTGAAATCGTTCCGCATCGGCCGGTTGTGCACCTCGCCTCCGGCGCGCGGGCACGGGTACACCACCCGCCTGGTGCAGGCCGCGCTCGCCGAGGCAGGTTCGGCGACCGTGCGCCTGAGCGCCCAGACCTACCTGGTCGACATGTACGCCAAGTTCGGCTTCAAACCCGACGGCGACGAATTCGAAGAAGACGGCATCATGCACCTCCCCATGCGCAGGGGCTGACCACCCGCGATCTTCGAGCTCTCGCAAACCCGGTAACTACCTCCACAGGGTGCGGCTTGTGCGAGGTAGTTATCCGGGCATGCGAGAGCTTGCCGAGTGGCGGGGTGGTGCGGGGTGCTGCTCGGCGGCGCGAATAGAGTTTGGGGCGTGTCATTGCCCCGTACCGGAAACGCGCCGGATGTCCCTTCACTGACCGGGATGCGTCCTGGTGCCGATGGTGAGGCGGGCTTTCCGTTCTCGGCGGTGGTGGGGCAGGAGCGGTTACAGCTGGCGTTGATCCTGTGTGCGGTGCACCCCGGGATCGGTGGCGTATTGGTGCGCGGGGAGAAGGGGACCGCGAAATCGACGGTGGTGCGCGCGCTCGCGCAATTGCTGCCGCCCATTGTCGATGAGACGGGTGCGCGGCCCGCTCGGCTGGTGGAGCTGCCGGTGGGGGCGACTGAAGACCGGGTGGTTGGTTCTTTGGATCTGGGACGGGTGCTGCGCGATGGCGAGCAGGCCTTCCGTCCCGGACTGTTGGCGGCCGCGCATCACGGCGTGCTCTATGTCGACGAGGTGAATCTGCTGCACGACCACCTGGTTGACGTGCTGCTCGATGCCGCCGCGATGGGTCGGGTGCATATCGAGCGCGATGGGGTTTCGCATTCGCATCCGGCACGGTTCGTGCTGGTCGGAACCATGAATCCGGAGGAGGGTGAGCTGCGGCCGCAGCTGCTCGACCGGTTCGGGCTCACCGTCGATGTGGCGGCGTCCCGGGATGTGGACGTGCGGATGGCGGTGGTGCGGCGTCGGCTGGACTACGAGGCGGACCCGGCCGGATTCGCCGCGCGCTATGCCGCCGCCGATCGGGAGGTGGCCGAGCGGATTCTCACCGCCCGCGAGCGGGTCGCATCGGTCGCGCTCGATGACGTGGAGCTGCGGCGGATCGCCGCGCTGTGTGCGTCCTTCGATGTGGACGGGATGCGGGCCGATCTGGTGGTGGCCAGGACCGCTACCGCGCATGCGGCTTGGCGTGGCGCGGCCGAGGTGGCCGAGACGGATGTGCGGGTCGCGGCCGAGTTGGCATTGCCGCATCGTCGGCGGCGGGATCCGTTCGATGAGCCGGGGATCAGCGAAGAGCAGCTGGACGAGGCGATGCGTGCGGCGGGGGAGGAAGCGGAAAAGTCCAGCGAGCGTGCGGAGTTGGCGGAGGACGGGGATCTCGATGACGGTCATTCGGACGATGGGGGTTCGCGTGGTCTGGACAGTCGCTCCAGCGATGCCGATGCCGCCGGGCCCGATGGCGGTACGGATAGCGCATCGAACAATTCGGATGGCGGACCCGGCAATGGCGGCCCGGATGGTCAAGGCCCGGAGGATGATCCGGATGGCGGGCCCGGCAATGGCGGACCAGGCGGTCCCGAACCCGACGGCGGTCCGGATTCGCCGGGCGGCGGGCAGTCACTGTCCGCGCGCGAGGGTCGTATCGGCGCGCCCGCGAAATCGGTTGTGACACCGCCGCGTTGGGAAGTACCCGGCATCGGTGAGGGCGCGGCGGGCCGTCGTTCGCGCGCGCAGACCAGGCAGGGGCGCACGGTGCGATCCAGCACCGATACCTCCGGCGGTCTGCATCTGCTCGGCACCGTATTCGCCGCCGCACCGCACCAGCACGCCCGTGGCCGAGCCGAAGGTCCGTTGAAGTTGGCCGCCGATGATCTGCGCGGCGCGTATCGCGAAGGGCGCGAGGGCAATCTGGTGGTCTTCGTGGTCGACGCGTCCGGATCCATGGCGGCGCGCGACCGCCTCTCCGCGGTTACCGGCGCGGTCGTCGCTTTGCTGCGCGACGCCTACCAGCGGCGCGACAAGGTCGCCGTGATCACCGTGCGTGGCATGGAAGCCGAACTCGTCCTGCCACCGACCTCCTCGGTGGATATCGCGGTACGACGCCTGTCCGGGATCCGCACCGGCGGTAAAACCCCGCTCGCCGCAGGGCTTTTGAAGGCACGCGAGGTGGTGCACCGCGAACGCGTCCGCGATCCACGCCGCCGCCCCATGCTGGTCCTGCTCACCGACGGCCGCGCCACCGGCGGCGTCGATCCGGTGCCCCGCGCCCGCGCCGCCGCGAATCTGCTTGCCGCCGAGGCGATCACCTCGATTGTCGTGGACTGTGAACGCGGCATGATCCGGCTCGGCCTCGCCGCCGACCTGGCCCGCACCCTGCGCGCGGGCTACCTCCAACTCGCCGAGCTGACCGGCGATTCGGTCGCCGACATCGTCCGCACCGGATCCGGTCGCCCCGGCGTGTCACGGGCCGCGTGACCGTGGCGCAACAGGCCGGTGTGGACGTTCTGATCAATGCGCTATCAAGGAGTTTCGATGCCTAAGGGTGTGCCGGAGACGGTTCCGGATGATGGGCTGACCACGCGGCAGCGGCGGAATTTGCCGGTGCTCGCGGTGCATACCGGGCCGGGCAAGGGGAAGTCGACGGCTGCCTTCGGGATGGCATTGCGGGCGTGGAATCAGGGATTCGATATCGCGGTATTCCAGTTCGTCAAGAGCGCCAAGTGGAAAGTGGGGGAGGAGGCGGCTTTTCGCACGCTCGGCCGTTTGCACGAGGAGACCGGTGTGGGTGGGCCGGTCGAATGGCACAAGATGGGCGAGGGCTGGTCGTGGACCCGCAAACAGGGCACCGATGAAGACCACGCCGCCGCGGCACTGGCCGGTTGGCGCGAGATCGCCCGCAGGCTTCAGGCCGAACAGCACCGCTTCTACGTCCTCGACGAATTCACCTACCCGCTCAGGTGGGGTTGGGTCGATGTCGACGAGGTCGTCGAAATCCTCCGCAACCGCCCCGGCAACCAGCATGTGGTCATCACCGGTCGCGATGCGCCCCCGGCGCTCTTGGATGCCGCCGACCTCGTCACCGAAATGACCAAGGTCAAACACCCCATGGACGCGGGCCGCAAAGGCCAGCGAGGCATCGAATGGTGACCGCACCGAGCGGCGCATCGGTGCGGCGAACACCCGGCTGCCCCCGCGTGCCGCTCGCCGGTCGCCGCCCCGCGCCACTCGACCGCGCGCTGGTTCGGCACGACCCGCACCCCTTGGCGACATTTGCGCTCCTGGTGGGTTCCCCCGAGAGGTTCCGAGAAGGTGTGCGGCCTTGAGTGGTGTTCCCGCGGTGGTGATCGCCGCGCCCGCTTCGGGGAGTGGGAAGACGACGTTGGCGACCGGTTTGATCGGGGCGCTGCGTCGGGCTGGGCATCGGGTGGCGCCGTTCAAGGTGGGGCCGGACTATATCGATCCGGGGTATCACGGGTTGGCGGCTGGGCGGCCCGGTCGCAATCTCGATCCGGTGCTGGTCGGCGCGGAACGTGTTGTCCCGCTGTACCGTCACGGTGCCGACGGATGTGATCTGGCGGTGGTCGAGGGCGTAATGGGCCTGTTCGACGGCCGCATCGATGAGAACCACGTCGCACCGATCGCCGAGGGATCCACCGCGCAGGTCGCCGGATTACTCGGCGCCCCGGTGATTTTGGTGGTCGACGCGCGCGGCCACAGTCAGAGCCTCGCCGCCCTCCTGCACGGTTTCGCCACCTTCGATAGCGCGATCCGCCTCGGCGGCGTCATCCTGAACCGAGTCGGCAGCGAACGCCACGACCAAGTGCTGCGCGCAGCCTGCGACCGCGTCGGCCTGCCGGTGCTCGGATCACTGCCGCGCATGGCCGAACTCGAGGTCCCCTCCCGCCATCTCGGCCTCATCCCCGCCGTCGAGCACGGCCACGCCGCGACCGCCGCCGTCGAAGCGATGACCGACCTGGTAGCCGCCCATGTCGACCTCCCCACCATCGCCCGTCTCGCCCGCTCGAACATCACCACTCCGGCCTGGGACCCGGTAAACGCGGTGCGCGAATCCGAGGATCGGGTATCCGTGAAAAGCGTGGCAGCGCCCGGTCCCGTGATCGCGATGGCTGGCGGGCCAGCGTTCACCTTCGGGTATGCGGAGCATCGCGAGTTGCTGGAGGCCGCAGCAGCACGGGTTGTGGTCTTCGACCCGATGGGGGATGAACTTCCCACGGGGACAGCCGGTTTGGTATTGCCCGGCGGGTTTCCCGAGGAGCATGCGGCGGCACTGGCGGCCAATGATCGGCTGTTGGCGCAGGTTGCCGAGCAGGCCGGGGCGGGCCTTCCGGTGCATGCCGAATGTGCCGGATTGCTGTACCTCAGCCGGTCCCTGGATGGCCATCCGATGGCCGGTGTAGTCGATGCGACGGCCGAATTCGGCCCCCGCCTGACCCTCGGCTATCGAGATGCCGTGGCACTGACCGATTCCGCCCTATGGCGCGCGGGAGAACGGGTGCGCGGCCACGAATTCCATCGCACCCGCCTGGTCGCCACCGGCGCCGAAACTCCCGCCTGGGGTTGGCATACCGCAGGCGACCGCATTCGCGAGGGCGCTCTCATCCACCGCGTTCACGCCTCGTACCTGCACACCCACCCCGCCGGAAATCCAAGAGCAACATGCCGTTTCGTTGCGGCGGCGGCCGACTACGCCCGTATCCGTGCAACCGCCTGACAGGCCTGCGTCAGGTCCCGCGGCACCGGCGATATGGACTGGCTCGTCGCCGGAACAGCTCGACCGGGGAGCAGATCCGCACGATCCGGCGGCGTCGCCGTTCGATGCGAAGGCAGCGCCGGCGGGATACCCGCGTGCACCCGAACTGGCGGTTGGTCTCGGGTTTCGACCGGGCACATCGACCGAACGAATTCTCGATGCACTGCGAGAAGGACTGGGCGACAAGCCCATTTCCTGTCTCGCGACCATCGACCGGCGTGCCGAGGAACTTCGTGCTGCCGCCGATCACTTGGGTGTCTCGATCCGCACCTTCACGGCGGCCGAACTCGCACAGGTCGATGTGCCGAACCCCTCATCGCGCACCGATGACGCGCTCGGCACCGCCAGCGTCGCCGAGGCGGCCGCGCTCCTGGCCGCCGACGGTCCGCTCGTCATTCCCAAGCGGACCGTCGACGGAATAGTGATCGCGGCCGCGCTCACTCCGAAATCGCCACTGCCGTAACAAGAGTCAGGACACCTTTCCCAATTCGATCGGCAGGGACAACGGGCCGACGGTGAAGAACGACGGCGAGTAGGGAATATCGTCCGGGTCGATGGCGAGCCGCAGATCCGGCAATCGCCGGTAGAGCGAGGCGAGGGCGAGTCGGCTCTCCAATCGGGCGAGCGGTGCGCCGATGCAGTAGCGCGGTCCGTGTCCGAAGCCGAGATGTCCGGTCTGCTCGCGGGTGAGGTCGAATTGGTTCGCGGTCTCGCCGTACTTGTCCGGATCGATTCCGGTCGCCTGATAGGCCACACCGACCGCATTTCCCTTGGGAATGGTCACACCCGCGATCGTCACATCGGTCAGCGTGAACCGGTAGGTGGTCATCATCACCGAGTGGCGATAACGCAGCGTCTCCTCGACCACATCCGCCCAACGGTCTTCGGCCTTGGCGACCGCGAGCTGGTCGGGATTGCGATGCAGTGCGACGACGGCGTGGCCGAGTAGGTGCACCGTGGTCTCGTGACCGGCGATCAGCATCAGCCAGAGCACGCCGACCAATTCGTCGGTGGTGAGCTGATCGCCGGCATCGCGAGCCTGCACCAGATCCGAGGTCAGATCGTCACCGGGCTCCCGCTGTTTGCGCTGCACCAGTTCGTGCAGGAACGCCCCGAGCTCGTTCTGGGTCGCGAATGCCACCTCGGGTGGGGTGGTGTGCGCCAGCAGCGTGGCGGTCCACTTCCGCAGCCGTGGCCGGTCCGCATCGGGCACGCCGAACAATTCGGCGATGACCGCCATCGGCAGTGCGTCGGTGAACGTGGGTACGAGGTCCACTCCGTCACCGGCCGCGATCACCCTGTCCAG
Source organism: Nocardia sp. CA-135398 (assembly GCF_050955845.1). NCBI lineage: Bacteria > Bacillati > Actinomycetota > Actinomycetes > Mycobacteriales > Nocardiaceae > Nocardia > Nocardia sp. CA-135398. The sequence goes on from NZ_CP192084.1 coordinate 2,665,215, forward strand.
CAGTCCGTCGATGATTTCTTGGATGCGCGGTTCCATCGCCTGCACCCGTCGAGGTGTGAACCCCTTCCCGACCAGCCCACGCAACCGACGGTGATCCTCACCGTCCTTCGTCGCCAGATGGTCGCCCTGGACGATGGCTCGTAGCGGCCAGTCCTGCGGGATCGATCCGTCGTACAGCGCGGGCCAATGCTTCGGGTCCCTGGCGAAGGTCTTGTTGTCACCGGCGAGGATCTCCGCAACGGCGTTGTGCGTCAAGGCCAAATAGGCCGGCACACCACCCGGGAATTCCACTTCGACCACCTCGGCTGTCTGTTGTAGTCGGATGCAGGTGTCGAGCGGGCTTTCGTCGGCGGCGGGGAATGCGGGAAGACTTGTCATGATGACCCCTCGGACGGTGCCGACCCGTTGGCACGGGTATGGACGATCAGTCGCGTGCGCGACCAGACCAAGCTTCCGCCGAATCATTTTGCTCAGCAAGATGTTTCGGCGGTGCCAGCCCATGGTGCCAGGCATCGGGCGCCCGCCGTGCATGACGGTTCTCAGCCACGGTAAGCCCACCGATTACCTGGAACGTCCCGAATCGGCTCGACCGGCGAGCTGAAACCCGTTGTGGGCCTTGGCCGCGCGCTGTTTCGCGACGGGCTGCCGGTGGGCACGCACGAGTACGTGCCCACCGAAATCCTTACGGCGCGACCGAACCCCAGTCGGCGAACCCGGTCGGATCGTGCCGCCCGAGACTTCCGTGTTCGAACAGGCCCCAGCCCTCGGACTCCCCGCAGCGGGCATGTGCGACATGGTCGATGACCCCGAATGGGATGCGTCCCGCGATGGCCGGATCGGTGAGGTCGTAACTGCTGCTCGAGGACCAGTCGCGCCCCATCCATCGACCGTGCAACCAGTCCGGATCGCCGCCGTACCCGCAGCCGACGTGCAGCGGGATATTGGTGACGGTACGGACCTCGACCTCGAGCGGTTTACCGTCGGGGGTAGTCAGTTCCAATCGGGCACCGATGGGATGCCTTGTGCCGGAGCGGTATTCGATGTGATAGCGCGGCCAGCCCAGCTGTTCGGTGCGACCGTCCGGGAAGATGCGGACGGCGTCGTTGAGGGTGCGCTTGCCGTCGGGTTCCTCCTGCAGGATCAGCACGATGGCGAAATCGTCGAAGCGCAGCGGCACGTACATCCACCAGAACCCGCCGGAGGGTTCGGCGGCGGCCCGGCCCGGTGGCTCGGGTTCACCGACCGGGCGGATGCCCCAGGAGCGGTCCCGGGTGCCCATCCAGACGGCCGGATCGACGGTGAGGTCGGTGCCGTCGACGTGCAGCGTCCCCTCCCACGAGCCGACCTGCGCGAACCGGGTCGCCTGGATGATCGGACGGTTGCCGTTGAGGATCAGATGCGGTTGCTCCTCGACGGCGGGGAACGATCCGTGCCAGGTGAGGTCGAAGCCGAGGTCATCGTGCTCGCAGATCACCCGGATTCGCCGCAGCGGTTCCTGCACCTCGACTCGGTAGCCGCCGACTTGCAGCTCGACGCCGCGATCGCCGAGCGCGTCGGAGAAGCGGACCGTGCGCTGGATGTCACCGCGCCGCACGCAGGCGTACGCGTCGATCACCCCGAGGTTCGGATACACCCCGCCGCCGGTGACGAAGAAGGTGCCGCCGTCGCGGTCGTGACCGTTGAAATAGCTTCTGTCGTAGAAGTTCCGGTCGCTGCTGGCGACTCGGGCCATGGACAGGTGGGTCTGGTGGATGGGGTATTCGTCAAGGGGGGAAGGCATGGTCAATCCCATTCGTAGGTTCCGTCGAGCAGCGCTTCCAGGCTTGCTCGGTGCATCACGTAGTCGTCGCGATCGGGGGTGTCGGTGTCCTCGCCGAAGTGGATCATCCGGCGCTTGACCCTGGCCATCACGATGGCGTGTCGCAGTGCGGCGTACACGATGTAGAAGTCGAGATCGCGAACCGTATATCCGGTGATCGCTTCGTATTTCGCCACGACATCCGCGCGCCGCAGGAAGTCCGGCAGTCCGGGCTGATCGAAGCGGGTGGCGAGGTCCTGGAAGAAGCGGTGAATGAAGATGACCCAGGCGATATCCAGTTCGCGCGGGCCGAGTCCGGCCATCTCCCAATCGAGTACACCGACCGGGGTGAAGCCGTCGTACAGAATATTGCCCGGTCGCGAATCGCCCCAGCTCAGCACGTCCGGACCTGGATCGGCGGGCCAGTTCGCGTCGAGCCAGTCGAAGGTCCGCTCGATCAGCGGAATCGAATAGCCGTCGTCGGCCAATGCCCAGCGGTACCAGTTGCGGTGCCATTCGACATGTCGGCGCAGCGCCTGACCCGGACCGGCCAGCATCGGGAATCGCGTTGCCGGATCCGGGATTTCGTGCACCTTCGCGATGACCTCGACGGTCTTCGCGGTCAGTTCGGCCCGCTGCTCGGGACTCGCGTCGAAGAGCCAGCCGATGAACACATACGGCGGATTGTCCGAGGGCACCCGGCCCTCGATTCGTCGCATGACGAAAAACTTTGTGCCGAGCGGCTTCTCGTCGGTTTCCAGCCAGCACAGCTCGGGGACCGGCACCGCCGAGGCGGCCGCCACCCCGGCCATGATCTGGTATTGCAGCTCCAGATCATAGTTTTCGAAGACCGGGAAGGAATCGGCCTCCGGTGTCATCCTGGCCACGAACGAACCGCCGTCGACGCGCCCGTCCACACTCCATTCGGCATCGAACAGCACCGTCGGACTCGACATCCCCGCCCCTTGCGGCCGCGACAGCGCCGAAATCTTGGGCGGGTGATCCGCGTGGACCTTGCCGTCCAGCCACCGGGACAGGTCCTCGGCAAGGGTGTCGAGGTCCCGTGCGCTGACGGTCAGCTGCCGTCGGGCGGTGGGATCGGGATCGTCGGCCATTCTTTGTCCTCCTGACGCATGTGCCTGCGGAAACTGTAACGCGTTCTAGTCGGTGCTTACCGCAGAAATTCGAAGAAATCGAGCGACCCTCACTGGGTGATATTCGGTATTGACAAGCCACTGCAACGGGTGGGGGTCATACTTGCGGCGGAGTCGCGTACGCCGATGGATGGGGTGGAAATCGGGGTTTTCCTGGAAGCGGGCCGTGACTGGGCGCCGATAGTGTCGGCTGACGTGGAGTCGTGCGAGGGAGGGATCGGTGTGAGTGCGGTCGGTACGGAGGTTCTCGATCGAGCAGACAGCGTCATACCGCCCGAGCCGCCGCCGCGGTGGAATCCGTTGACCAGGATCACTTTTCGGTTCTCCTTCGGCTATTTCGGACTGTTCTGCCTGCTGTTCACCCAGATTCCGTTCGCCTTCGCCGGGCTGTTCGCCGAATCGCTGCCCGACGATGCGGTGCTCTGGGAATTTCGCGCCCTACGTCCGATCATCGAGTCGGTCGGACGACTGTTCTTCGATACCGATGTGGTGCTGCGCGAGGATTCGGGTAGCGGCGATCAATACTTCATCTGGACATTCGTCTTCTGCCTGCTGATCGCCGCCGCGGTGGCGACCCTCATCTGGACCGCACTGGATCGGCGCAGGCCGAACTATCGGCGGCTACAGGCCTGGTTCCTGCTTTTCATCCGGATATGCCTGGGCGGACAGATGCTGCTCTACGGTTTCGCGAAGGCGATTCCGACCCAAATGCCGGAGCCGACCCTGGCGAAACTGCTGCAACCCTACGGTGAGTTCAGCCCCGCCTCGGTGCTGTGGAATCAGGTCGGGAGTTCACCCACTTACGAGATCCTGCTCGGCTGCGCGGAGGTACTCGGCGGACTGTTGCTGTTCCTGCCGAGGACCGCGACGCTCGGCGCGATGCTGAGCCTGGTGAGCCTGGCGCAGGTGTTCGTGCTCAATATGACCTTCGACGTCCCGGTCAAGATCCTGGCCTTCCACCTCATGCTGCTGAGCATGGTGCTGCTCGCGCCGCAGGCGCGACGGTTGGCGAACGTGCTGGTGCTGGACCGGCCGTCCGAACCCGCTGCACAGCCGGATCCGTTCCGTAGCAACCGAATTCGCTGGATCGCGATCGCACTGCAAGTCGCATTGGGTGTGTGGATGGCATCGGGCTTCGTACACACCGGGCTGAAGTACTGGAACGAAGGTGGCGGTGGCAGTCCGAAGCCGCCGCTGTACGGGATCTGGACGGTATCGGAATTCACCGAGGACGGTGTGCGGGTACCGCCGCTGACCACCGACGAGACACGTTGGCAGCGTGTGGTTTTCGATGTGACGGGAATGACTTACCAGAAGATGGACGGCACCCTCGTGCCCGCAGTCCCCGCTGTCGATACCGCCGCCCACAAGATCTCGGTGTCCGCGGCGCCGGAGCGGCCGGACGCGCCACCCGATCGGATCGCCGACTTCACCTTCGAACAACCCGCGCCCGACCACCTGACGCTGAACGGGCAGTTGAACGGTCGGCCGGTGACCATCACCTTGCGCCAGGTCGATCTGAACAGCTTCCCGCTGCGCGGCCGCGGGTTCAACTGGGTGCAGGATTATCCGTACTTCCGCTGAAATCCCTTGTCCGACAGCATGATCAATCCTCCGCCACGCCGATGTCCTCATTCCAGAGCAGCGGTTGATCGGCGATGAATTCGGTCATCAGGTCGATGCAGCGCTGGTCCTCGAGCACGGTCACCGCGACGCCGTGCTCGGCCAGCCAGTCCTGCCCGCCGTGAAAGGTCTGCGCTTCCCCGATGATCACCGCCCCGATCCCGAACTGGCGCACCAGACCGCTGCAGTACCAGCACGGCGCCAGGGTGGTCACCATGATGGTCGAGCCGTAGTCGCGGCGGCGGCCCGCATTGCGGAACGCATCGGTTTCGGCGTGCACGCTGGGATCACCGGACTGCACCCGACGGTTGTGCCCGCGTCCGAGCAGGGTGCCGTCGGTCGCGAACAGCGCCGCGCCGATCGGAATCCCGCCTTCGGTCAGGCCGCGCAATGCCTCCTGGTAGGCCACCTCGAGCAGTTGCTCTACCTGCGTCATGGCTGCACCCTGCTGATCGCACCGGTCCCGACCCAACCGATCGGTACTGCCGACACCGGCGCCCGACCCCAGCGATTCATGGGCCGAAGTATAGGGAGGCCGTCCGAGGCGGGTGATTGCCGGGGACGCGCACGCAGGACGTAGGCTCGAACACTGTGCCGAACACGTCAGTACCTGCCGATGACCAGCCGGAAACCAACCCGGCGGACCGTCCCGTGAGTGATCCGAATTACCTGGTCGGGCTCGATCTCAATGGACGGCGCGTCGTCGTGGTCGGCGGCGGGACGGTGGCGCAGCGCAGGCTCGGGCTATTGATCGCCTCCGGGGCGGACGTGCACGTCATCAGTCGCGAAGTCACCCCCGCTGTGGAGGGAATGGCTACATCGGGGCAACTCACACTGACATTGCGTGCCTACGCCGCCGGCGATCTGGACGGCGCCTGGTATGCGATCGCATGCACGAATGAACCCGAGACCAATGCGGCGGTCGTCGAGGAGGCCACTCGGCGACGGATCTTCTGTGTGCGCGCCGATGTCGCCCGGTTGGGCACGGCCGTGACTCCGGCGACCGCTCGCTACGACGGCCTCACGCTCGGCGTCCTCGCGGGTGGGCAGCATCGGCGGTCCGCGGCGGTGCGCACCGCATTGCTCGAGGCGCTGCAATCAGGTGTGGTGAACGACGATTCGACGCCGATCACCCCGGGTGTCGCGCTGGTCGGCGGCGGTCCCGGCGATCCGGATCTGATCACGGTGCGCGGTCGCCGCCTGCTGGCCCGCGCGAATCTCGTTGTCGCAGACCGGCTCGCGCCGCCGGAACTGCTCGCCGAACTCGGCCCGGACGTCGAGGTGATCGATGCGGCCAAGATTCCGTACGGGCGGGCGATGGCACAGGAGGCGATCAATTCCGCGCTGATCGAGGGCGCCAAGTCGGGCAAATTCGTGGTGCGGCTCAAGGGCGGTGACCCGTATGTATTCGGGCGCGGTTACGAGGAGCTCGAGGCCTGCGTCGAGGCGGGCATTCCGGTGACCGTGGTTCCCGGTATCACCAGTCCCATTTCGGTCCCCGCCGCCGCGGGCATTCCGGTGACCCATCGCGGCGTCACCCATGAATTCGTGGTGGTCAGCGGCCACGTCGCCCCCGACCACCCGGACTCCCTGGTCGACTGGCCCGCGCTGGCCCGCCTGCGCGGCACGATCGTGCTCATGATGGCCGTCGAGCGCATCGAACAATTCGCCACCGCACTCATCGAGGGCGGACGACCCGCCGACACCCCGGCGACGGTGATCCAGGAGGGCACCCTGCGCACCCAACGCGTCCTGCGGGCCGACCTCGGCACTGTCGCCGCCCGCGTTCGCGAAGAAGGCATCCGGCCACCCGCGATCGTTGTGATCGGCCCCACCGCGGGCTTCTCCGTTGCTGCGGCTGAGGCGCGGGCCGAGTCATCTGCCTGATAACGCATCCGCGCATCGACGTGCCGCTTCCTCGAATCATCGCGTCGACGCTGGTCGAGGAGACCTCTCGGTTCGTTCCGGGTTCACCGATGCTCCAACCGGCGGCGACCACCGCACGCCGAGCGCGATATTCGATTGCACAACAGCTCGGCTGCCGCAACTGGAGGGTGTCACAACCGCTCAGTGACTTTCGCTATGACTAGATGAATCGCACCCGCGGGAGCGGAGACCTGGGTTCCGGATCAATTACAGTGGCTCACCGTGCTCGATAATCCCCCTGCGAAGACGCAGTACCCGGTGACGCAGCGGGCCTTCGGGCTCGCCATCCTCGTGCTGAGCGGGCTGCAGCTGATGGTTGTGCTCGACGGCACCGTGGTCATCTTCGCGCTGCCGCGACTGCAGGAAGAAATGGGCATGACCAGCGCGGGCGGCGCGTGGACGGTGACCTCCTATGGCCTGACCTTCGCGGGACTGATGCTGCTCGGCGGCCGGCTCGGGGACGCGTTCGGTCGCAAACGCATGCTGATCCTGGGGGTCGGGATGTTCACCATCGCCTCGCTGATGTGCGGGTCGGCGCAGGGACAGGCCATGTTGATCGCGGCACGCGCCGTGCAGGGCGCGGGCGCGGCGATTGCTGCGCCGACGGCATTCGCATTGGTGGCAACCACTTTCGCGCCGGGAAAGGCGCGCAATCAGGCCATTGCGATCGTCGGCTCGATGGTCGGCATCGGCTCGGTCGGCGGTCTGGTGGTCGGCGGCGCGCTCACCCAGCTGTCCTGGCGGTGGATCTTCCTGATCAATGTGCCCATCGGCGTGCTGATCATCCTCGGCGCGCTGTCCCAGCTCGCCGATACCGAACACCACCGCTCCGCACTCGATATCAAGGGCGCGGTGCTCGGCACCCTGGCCTGCGCGTCGATAGTGTTCGGCGCGACCGAGGGCCCGGAGTTGGGGTGGGGTAGTCCGGCCGTGATCGGTGCGCTGGTTGCGGGCGCGGTGCTGCTGATCGTTTTCGTGGTCGTGGAGCGCACCGTCGATGATCCGCTGCTGCCGTGGTCGCTGTTCGACAACCGCGATCGGGTCACCACCTTCCTGCTGATCTTCCTGGCCGGCGGCGTACTCGGTGCGATGACCTTCTTCGTCGCGCAGTTCCTGCAGAATGTGCTCGGCTACGGACCGCTGGTCGCCGGTATCGCATCGATCCCGTTCACCATCGGCATCGGCATCGGCGGCGCGGTGGCCTCCAAGGCGGCGTTGTTCGTCGCACCGCGCTGGCTGGTGTGCGGCGCGGCATTCGTGCTGTCCGCCGGACTGCTGGTCGGCTCGCAGCTCGACGGTGGCGTGAATTACCTGACCACCCTGCTGCCACTGTTGATCGTGATCGGCTTCGGTGTCGGTGTGGCAATGGTGCTCGCGCCGCTGTGCGTGCTCGTCGGCGTGCCAGCGTCCGATATCGGCCCGCTGTCCGCAGTGGGGCAGATGTTCATGAACCTGGCGACGCCGGTATTCATCGGTCTGCTCACTCCCATCGCGGCATCACGAACCATGTCGATGGGCGGGCGCACCGGCAAGGCGGCCGATATGAACGAGGCCGAGATCTTCGCGCTCGGCAGCGGTTACACGCTGGTGCTCGCGGTCTGCTCACTGGTCGCGGTGCTGGCGGGCTTGATCGCGCTGACATTGCGCTATACGCCGAGACAACTGGCCGAGGCGCAGCACGCGCAAGAGGAGTCGCAGCGTACCGGGTCCATGCCGGTGGTGCCCCGGACCGGGCCGCTACCTGTCATCCGTCGCTCTGACTACAGTGGCTGACTGTGCCGGACAATTCCGCTACGACGCCGTTTCCGGTGACGCGGCGGGCCTTCGGTGCGGCGATCCTGGTGCTGAGCGGGCTGCAACTGATGGTTGTGCTCGACGGCACCGTGGTGATTCTGGCCTTGCCCCGACTACAGGATGAACTGGCGCTATCGAGCTCCGGTAGCGCCTGGATGGTCACCGCCTACGGTCTGCCGTTCGCGGGTTTGATGTTGCTCGGCGGCCGGATCGGCGACTCCTTCGGCCGCAAACGCATGTTCATCGTGGGTGTCGCGCTGTTCACACTGGCGTCGCTGCTGTGCGGTCTCGCGCAGAACGCGGGCATGCTGATCGCGGCCCGCGCGATCCAGGGCACCGGCGCCGCCCTCGCGGCCCCGACCGCCCTTGCGCTGGTAGCGACCACTTTCGCGCCGGGCAGAGTGCGCAATCAGGCGATCGCGATCTTCGGCTCGATGATGGCGGTCGGCTCGGTCGGCGGTCTGGTGATCGGCGGCGCGCTCACGGAGGTGAGCTGGCGCTGGATCTTCCTGATCAATGTGCCGATCGGTGCGTTGATCCTGTCGGGCGCGGTGCTGCGGCTGCGCGACACCAGTCACCACCGACTATCCCTGGACGTGCGCGGGGCCGTACTCGGCACCCTCGCCTGCGCGTCCCTGGTCTTCGGTGCGACCGAGGGACCCGAATTCGGCTGGGACAGTCCGGTCATCATCGGTTCGATTGGCGTCGGTCTGGTGTTGTTGATCGTCTTCGTGCTCGCCGAGCGGTGGGTGGACAACCCGCTGCTGCCCTGGTCGCTGTTCGATAATCGTGATCGGGTCGCCACCTTCGGCGCCATCTTCCTGGCCAGCGGAGTATTGGCCGCGACAACCTATTTCGCCGGTCTGTTCGTGCAGAATGTCGTCGGCTACAGCCCGCTGGTCGCCGGGCTCGCGTTCATCCCGTTCACCATCGGTGCTGGTATGGGCACCGCCACGGCTTCGCAGCTGGCGATGACGGTCGCGCCGCGCTGGTTGTTGAGCGGTGCCGCGGCGCTCCTCGTCGTCGGGCTGCTGTTCGGCTCGACGCTCGAACGGGGCGTGCGGTACTGGCCGACGCTGTTGGGGCTGTTCATCATGATCGGCTTCGGCATCGGAGTAGCCGTGGTGATCGTCCCGCTGTGCGTCTTGGTCGGTGTCGCGCCGAAGAATATCGGCCCGCTCTCGGCGGTCGGCCAGATGTTCATGAACCTCGGCACCCCCTTCGCGATCGGTTTGCTCGCGCCGGTCGCGGCCTCTCGCACGCTGTCGCACGGCGGCCGGACGGGTAAGCCGACCGGTATGACGCCCGCGGAGCTGGATGCCCTCGGAAGTGGTTACACGCTGGTGCTTTTCGTCACCGCCATCGGCGCACTGCTGGTTGGTCTGGTGGCACTGACACTGCGGTATACGGCGGCCGAGGTCGGCCAGGCGCAGCATGCGCGCGAAGAGGCCACCGGGCAGGGCTGAACCCCGCCCGGTCGCGGGCTCACAGCCGACCGGTGACCTTGCGCGGGGTCACCCGGACGATTACGCGGGGTCCGTCGTTGACGGAGGCGGGGTTGAATTCGGCGTACGGCAGCCCGGTGTAGTGGTGCGACAGCTTGTCCGGCAGTGCCCTGTCCGGATCAGGGGTGATCGTGGCGGTGCCGCGAATCTCCGCGTAGACGTACGGATTGTCCGGCGGATTGATCATCACCGTGATCCGCGGATCACGGGCGAGGTTCTTGCCCTGCTGCCGATCCACCGTCGTGGAGAACAGCAGATCGTCGCCATCGCGCTCGAGCCAGATGACGGTCAGGTGCGGTTGTCCGTTCGGTCCGATCGTCGCCGCGGTCGCGAAGACCTTCGACTCGTCCAGGTACTTCTTCAATTCCTCGGAGAGCACAGCTGTCATGCATTCGTGAAACGTCGGCCGATTCACCGACATTCCCGATCCGATCGAAATCACTTGTCGGTCCTGGAGTTCGAATCGGCGATCAGATCGCGAATGAGCAGTGCGGTATGCAGTGAGGTGCGCGATTCGCCGTCCTCGAGATCGACATCGAGAATCCGCTCGATGCGGGCGAGCCGGTCGTAGAGGGTGGGTCGGCTGATATTGAGCCGCTTGGCGAGTTCGGTCTTATTGCCCGCCACGTCGAGGAACTGTCGCAACGTGCGCGTCAGATCGGCCGCATGCCGAATGTCGTAGCGCAGCAACGCACTCAGCTCCGTTTCGGCGAAACTCTGCACCCCTGGTTCGTTGCGGATCAGCGAGAGCAGTCCGCGCAGCCGGATATCGCCGCTGCGATAGAACGGTCGCGGCCCCGCCGCGCGAGCGACGGACTCGGCGGCAGCGGAGCGTGACCACGTAGCGTCCCGGGAGCGCGGCCGATCAGACGCCGACGACTCCAGCGATAACGCGACCTCGGCGACGTGTGCCGCATGCGCCAATTCGCGCGCGGTGTCGAGCAGCGAATCCCCTTCCACGCCAACGCCTATGACGGCACGTCGCACCCCGTCCACCCGGCGGACCTCGGCGACGATCGCCGAGCACACGGCGCGGAGCGTGTCGTCGAGATCGGCGCTGCGCGGGATCGCGAGCACCATGCCGACCCGATCGCCGTGTTCGGCCGCGGTCAAGGCGGTGGCCTTCGACAGTCCGAGACCGTGGGTGACGGCGTCGAGCACGCCCGCGCTGCGGCGCTGCCTGGCGACCTGATCGGATTCGGCAAGGGCGGCAACGTCGATCGCGAGCGGAACGTAGCGCACGCGCCGGGTCAGCAGCCCCAGCGCCGCAGCCCTGGCCTGGGCATCGCGTTCGTCGAGGACACGGCCGTTGACCAAGTCGTCGATGAGTCCGGTCTGCGCCTGACGATGCAGGCCGAAGCGATCCTTATCGATCATCCGATGCAGCGTCAGCGTCTGTGCGGCCCGCTCGAGCACCATGCGGGCACGCGGTGTGGCGACCCGGCTCGAACGCAGGATCAGCCGACCCCAGCGCTGGGTATGCGGACCGACCTGCACCACATCCCAGTCTGCTGGCAGCAGTCGTGACGTGGTCTCCCAATTCTCCAGGATCGCCGAGGCACTGGTGTGCCGGGCGGACAATGCCAGCACCCGGTGCGCCAGATCCTCCAGTACGACCGAGGAATCGAGCATGTCGGCGGCTGTCTCGACGATTTCGGCCAGCGCGGCGCGACGCACGCTGAGCTCGGTGAAGGTCTCGTGCACCGTGCGCGCGAATTCGAGTTCGGCGTATTGGTCGGCCACGATCACCCGGTGCACGGCCTCGGTGATTTCGACGAAGCGGGTGACACGATGCAGCGCGATCACCGGGAGCCCGAGTGCGTCGGCGGTCGCGGCGACGATCGGCGGCAACTGGGGCATGGCCGCGCCGAGTTCGACGACCAGTCCGGCCACCCCTGCGGCGGCCAGCGAATTCAGATACGCCACCGTCGAGTCCTCGCTGCCGGTCAATGCCAAACCCGTGGTCAGCATCAGTTCACCGCCGACCAGCAATGCGGCGACATCCGGCAGATCGCTGACGTGCACCCACCGCACCGGCCGATCCAGCGCGGCGGCACCGACCACCTCCGGCTCGCCCGCGCGCACAACCGGCATGGCCAGCACATCGGCGACAGAGAGCAGCATCCGACGAATCGTAATAGGAAATCCGATATCGAATACAGAACGTCGGGCAGAAATCGGGTCTCGATGGTGCAGAGTCGGAACCACGACACCATTCGGCGCTCAGCATCGAATCGAGGAAATATGCAGACGATCGCGCACTGGCTCGACGGCAAACCGTTCGCGGGCACGAGCTCGGCGACCGCGCCGGTGACGAATCCGGCGACCGGGGTGGTGACCGGGCAGGTCGCACTGGCCGGTATCGAGGATGCCAGGGCGGTGATCGCATCGGCCAAGGCCGCGTTCCCGGACTGGCGCGACACCTCGCTTACGCGGCGCACCCAGATCCTGTTCCGATTCCGTGAACTGCTCAACGAGCGCAATGAAGAACTCGCCGAACTGATCACCGCCGAACACGGCAAGGTGCGTTCGGATGCGCTCGGTGAGGTGAACCGCGGCCTGGAGGTTGTCGAATTCGCCTGCGGTGTCCCGCATTTGATCAAGGGTGGATTCACCGAGAATGCCTCGACGAAGGTGGATATCTTTTCGATCCGCCAGCCGCTGGGCCCGGTCGCGGTGATATCGCCGTTCAATTTTCCGGCAATGGTGCCGATGTGGTTCTTCCCGATCGCGATCGCGGCCGGGAATACCGTGGTGCTCAAGCCCAGTGAGAAGGATCCGTCCGCATCGCTGTGGCTCGCCGAGTTGTGGCACGAAGCCGGTTTGCCCGCAGGGGTTTTCAATGTGCTGCAGGGCGATAAGGTCGCGGTCGACGAACTGCTCGACAATCCGGATATCAAGGCCGTCTCGTTCGTCGGCTCCACACCTGTCGCGAAGTACGTCTACCAGCGCGGCACCGCCAGCGGTAAGCGCGTGCAGGCGCTCGGCGGCGCCAAGAACCACATGGTGGTCCTGCCCGATGCCGATCTGGATCTGGCCGCCGATGCCGCGGTGAATGCCGGATTCGGCTCCGCGGGGGAGCGCTGCATGGCGATCAGTGTGGTGCTGGCGGTTGGTCCGGTCGGCGACGAGCTGGTCGCCAAGATCGCCGAGCGGGCCGAGACCATCAGGACCGGTGACGGTGTCCGCGATACCGATATGGGTCCGCTGGTGACCCGCGAGCATCGCGATCGGGTCGCCGCCTATATCGATGCGGGCGAATCCGCCGGTGCCAGTGTCGTTCTCGACGGTCGCGGCGTCCAAGCCGATGGCGCGGCGGATGGATTCTGGCTCGGGCCGACGATTCTCGATCATGTCGGCACCGAAATGAGTGTCTACACCGACGAAATCTTCGGGCCGGTCCTTTCGGTCGTGCGCGTCGACAGCTATGACGAGGCACTCGAACTCGTCAATGCCAACCCCTACGGCAACGGCACCGCCATCTTCACCAATGACGGCGGCGCCGCCCGGCGCTTCCACAATGAGGTGGAGGTCGGCATGGTCGGCATCAATGTGCCGATTCCGGTTCCGATGGCCTACTACAGCTTCGGTGGCTGGAAGAACTCACTGTTCGGTGATTCGCATGCGCACGGCGCCGAGGGCGTGCACTTCTTCACTCGGGGCAAGGCTGTCACGTCGCGTTGGCTCGATCCAAGCCACGGCGGACTCGAACTCGGATTCCCGCAGAACAAGTAGCTACGCAGGAGAATTCGATGACCCTCCCGAATGCGTCGACGCCCGAACTCGCCCGGCAGGCCGTCGACCGCGCCTACGAGCTCGACCGCCGCCACGTCTTCCACTCCTGGTCCGCACAGGCACACCGCACACCCATGACCATCACCGCGGCCCAGGGCTGCTACGTATGGGACGGCGAGGGCAATCGCCTGCTGGATTTCTCCTCGCAGCTGGTGAACACCAATATCGGACACCAACATCCGAAGGTCGTTGCCGCGGTGCAGGAGCAGGCCGCAAAGCTGTGCACCGTCGCACCGCAGCACGTCAACGATGCCCGCTCCGAGGCGGCCCGACTGATCGCCGAGCGGACCCCGGGCGAGCTCGACAAGATCTTCTTCACCAATGGCGGCGCCGATGCCGTCGAACACGCGGTTCGGCTGGCGCGCCTACATACCGGCCGCTACAAGGTGCTTTCGCGCTACCGCTCGTATCACGGCGGCACCGAGACCGCGATCAACCTCACCGGCGATCCGCGGCGCTGGCCCAACGACCACGGCAATAGCGGCGTGGTCCACTTCTTCGGTCCGTTCCTGTACCGCTCGCAATTCCATGCGAGCACCGAAACCGAGGAAGCCGAGCGGGCTTTGGCGCATCTCGAGCAGACCATTGTCTTCGAGGGACCGGACACGATCGCGGCGATCGTGCTCGAATCCATTCCCGGCACGGCGGGAATCATGGTTCCGCCGCCCGGGTATATGGCGGGTGTCCGGGCGTTGTGCGATAAATACGGCATCGTCTTCATCGCCGATGAGGTGATGTCGGGGTTCGGCCGGACCGGAAAGTGGTTCGCCATAGCGCATTTCGATGGTGTCGTTCCCGATCTGCTGACCTTCGCCAAGGGCGTGAACTCCGGTTATGTGCCGCTCGGCGGTGTCGCGATCAGTCCCGCTATCGCGGCGACCTTCGATGATCGTCCGTACCCGGGTGGGCTGACCTATTCGGGTCATCCGCTGGCGACGGCTGCCGCGGTCGCGACCATCAACGCGATGCGGGACGAGCGAATCGTGCAGAACGCCGCCGACATCGGCACCCGCATTCTCGGGCCCGGCCTGCGCGAACTCGCCGAACGCCATCCCAGCGTCGGTGATGTGCGCGGGATCGGTGTGTTCTGGGCGCTGGAACTGGTGCGGGACAAGCGAACTCGCGAACCGCTCGCACCGTACGGCGGCACCGACCCGGCCATGACCGAAACGGTCGCCGCGGCCAAGGCGGCGGGCCTGCTGCTGTTCGTCAACTTCAACCGACTGCACGTCGTTCCGCCGTGCATCATCGACGAGGCCGAGGCCAAAGAGGGACTGGACATTCTCGATCGTGCCCTGACCATCGCCGACCGTCACATCCTCTGACGATTCTGCCTAGCCGCCCGGTGAAATCATCGGTGGCAGCCGCACCGCGGTGACGGCGCGCGTGCCGAAATTCGCATGACGAGTATTCACATCAGTGCGCGAACTTCCGCGACGTCGTACTCCGAGACCGTGGCAGCGAGTATCGCGGCGCGCTGCCCGTCGCTGGGACCGTTCCCGCGGAAGGCATCAACCGCCACCTGCGATTCCCAGCGTTCGAAGACATTGATACGTCCATCGTCCAGCAGATCGGCGGCGATGCTGAAGTCGAGACAGCCAGGGGCCGACCGAGCCTGTTCGACGATGCTCACGCAGCCCATCAGGTAGGACTCGCGCTGCTGTGGGTCTACGACGATATGTCCGGCGACGATCACCATGTGCTACTCCCAAGCTAGTTTCCGAAGGCCTCGCCCAATAGGACTGATCGCCCGGACCGAACTCATCGGTGAGCACAACTACCGGCCTGCCGCGGTCGCGTCGCTTCAAGCCAGCCTGTATTCACCGGCGGACCCAGAGGACACCGCCGCGTCGACCGAGCATGTCGGTGCATCCGGATCCACCATCGACGTGGGGATGTGTCCAGGATGCGCAGACCGATCACCCGAGCATCGAGCAGGACGCATCGAGCAGCGGCGGGAACAATCGTGGTGCCGCCTCGGTTGGGTGGGGAATGACAACGCTTGGATTGATCGGTAGCGGGAATATCGGCGGCACGCTGGCGCGGTTGGCCGTCGCGGCCGGGCTCGATGTCGTGGTCAGTAACTCACGGGGGCCCGAGACGCTGGCAGAGTTGGTGGCTGAGCTCGGGCCGCGGGCACGCGCTGGCACCGCCGTGGAGGCGGCCGCGGCCGGTGACATCGGCGTGGTCACCGTGCCATTGAAGAACTACCGGCAGGTCCCGGTGGAGCCGCTGGCGGGCAAGGTCGTCATCGACACCAACAACTATTACCCGGACCGCGACGGGACTTTCGCCGAACTCGAGGACGGCACCTCCACCAGCAGCGAACTGCTGCAACGCCACCTGCCGAGCTCGAAGGTCGTCAAGGCCTTCAACAACATCTTCTATCCGCACTTGGCCGCCCTCGCACGCCCCTCCGGTGCACCCGACCGCTCGGCCCTGCCGATCGCAGGTGACGACATCGACGCGAAAAAGGCCGCCGCCGAACTACTCGACACCCTCGGCTACGACATTGTCGACGCGGGCCCCCTCACCGAAAGCTGGCGCTCCCAGGTGAACACCCCCGTCTACGGCGACCCCTACGCCGAAGCCCTCCCCTTCTGGGAGCACCCCGCCGCCCCCGCTCCCGCCGAAAAGATCCGCACTGCCCTCGCCGCCGCGCAGCGCTGATGGCCAGGACAGCACCGCGCCGAACCTCCATCGCCCGGCGCCGCTGGTGTCGCATACCCAGTGAACGCCGCGCATAGGTTGCAACTTATGCGCGACGCTCACTGGGTCTGCGCCAGCCGCTGTCAGTGTGGTTCGCGTGTCGCGCGCAGCGTGTGAGCTTTGGGGGTGGAGTTATGCACAGGGCGCGAGTTATCCACAATCCGTAGATGGGGGCTTTCGGCCGGGTGAGGTTGATCGAGAACATCGTGGTGTGGACGTACCTCGAACAATTTCCCGGCGCAATGCGCTGGAGGCAGGATTCACCAGCCGTGAGCTGAGCAGGCGACCTTGGCAGCGAGTGTGTCGGGGGCAGTACCTGAGTGCGGCCGATATCAGCGAAATGACCACTGAACAAAGGCATCTGGTGCTCACCGGTGCGGTCGCCGCGGGCTCCAGTTCAGCCGCCGTCGTCAGTCATGTCTCCGCGGCTGTCGTGCACGGCCTGCCAGTGTGGTCGATTCCGATGGCACGGGCTCATTTGACTCGCAGTCGAAGAACCGGGGCACGCAGGGGTAGGCGGGTCATGATGCACGCCGCGTCCATCGAGCCGGACGAGCTGGTGCAGATCGGTGATCTGCGGGTGACGACGGTGGCGCGCACGATCGTCGACCTGGCCAGAACTGTGCCGTTCGAACAAGCTGTCGTGGTGGGGGACGGCGCACTGCGTCTCGGGCGCACCAGCCGTGCCGAACTAGCGGAACAACTGCTGCGGGCGAACGGCCGCCCGGGTTGCCCGGCCGCACGCCGCGTCATCGACTTCCTCGACGGCCGCGCCGAGAGTCCCGGCGAATCGCGAAGCCGGGTCGTCTTGTGCACCGCTGGACTGCCCACACCGGAACTCCAGTCGACGATTCTCGATATCAACGGCGGATTCGTCGCCCGAGTCGACTTCCTGTTCCCGGCGCTGGGCGTCATCGGCGAATTCGATGGAATGATCAAGTACCGCAACAACTCCCGCCCCGGCTGGCCCGAATCCATCGTGATCGCCGAGAAGCTTCGCGAGGACGCCCTGCGCGCCCTCGGCTGGGCCGTCGTCCGCTGGACCTGGCCCGACCTGGACACCCCGGACCGTTGGCTGACACGATTGGCCCGAGCCGCCGCATTCGCCCACCGACTCAACCGAACCGGCACCTGGCATCCCACCGAACGCGGATAACCAAGGTAACCACCGACTTTCGTGAGTGAAGCACCCACGCAGCGCCAGCGCACGCCGCACACAAGTTGCGACCTGTGTGCTATATGCACTGGTTCTGCACCAGCAACGGTCATCCGCCTCGCAAGCCGTATGTCAGCTGGTGATGATGAGGAGTTCGGTAGGGGAGGCTATTTCGGTGCGCAGGCCGGATTTGGTGGCGATGCGGGCTACGGCGCGGATGTCCGTGGGTTCGGCGCGGGTCAGGACCAATGCGCGGGCGAGCAGGCCTTTGTGGTGCTTGTTGAAGTGGCTCACCACGGTTCGAGAGCCGTCGGGGTGTTCGGTGAGGACATTGGCGGTGATGGCATCCGGAATCCGTCCGAGCTGCTGATAGGTGCCTGAGCGCAGGTCGATGACGAGTTCACCGGCGGCCTCGGCGACCAGTGCGTCGGGTAGGACATCGCGCCAGATGGCGGAAAGCGTTGGGAGGCCGGGAAGTTTGGCACCACCCGAGAGCCGGTAGGCGGGGATGAAGTCATCGGCGCGCACAGCCCCGAACAGTGCGGAGCCGATGCCGAGTCGGGCATAGGCCTTGGCGCGTTGGACCTTGGTGAAGGAGCGGGCATCCAGCGCGTCGTAGAGCACGCCTGTGTAGCGCTCCAGCGCGGGCCGGGTGGCGGAGGTGCGCAAGGTCGAATTGCGTGCGATCTCGGTATCGGCCCCCTTGCCGAGCCCGAGCACCGCCCGCGAGGCGTCCGGATCGGCGGCCAGCTTGACGACCTCGTCGATCAGCCGGTCGCGCACCGCCGTGAGCTGCGGCATCGCCAGCGACTCCAGCTCCAGCGGCACATCGATTCCACCATCGGACTTGGTTTCGGAGGGAGGCAGCAGCACCAGCACGAGCGGATACGGTACCGCGTAAGCGAACGTCAACTGGTGTGCCGTCGACACAATCGCGCATTGCTCGGTGTCGGCGGAGCTGAGCGCCAGTCAGGTGGAGAGCAAGCGCGGCGAGCGAACCTCGACATCGCGCAAACGCGCACGACGGAGGGAGCACCGAGGGGTTCGGGCGATCTCGCAGATCGTGGCAGGCAACGGGAACAATCTGGGCGATGCGATGAGCGAACTGTTGTGCGCGAGGTGTGGTCGGGACGGTGCGGGGCTCGGAGGCGGTAGCTCGGGTAACCACGGAGAGACTCGCTCAGGCCGAAATGGGCTAATGCCTTGCAGACATCGTCCGGCCAGCGACTACCCTGTCGTTCCGTGATCACCCGCCTCTCCCACCTGTTCCTGCGTACCCTGCGCGACGATCCCGCCGACGCCGAGGTGCCCAGTCACAAACTCCTCGTCCGCGCCGGATATGTGCGGCGCATCGCCCCCGGTGTGTATTCGTGGCTGCCGCTGGGCCTGCGGGTGCTGCGGCGGGTCGAGCAGGTCGTGCGGGAAGAGATGAACGCCATCGGCGCGCAGGAGATCTCGCTGCCCGCGCTGCTGCCGCGCGAGCCGTACGAGACCACCAACCGGTGGACCGAATACGGCGACGGCCTGTTCCGGCTGCAGGACCGCAAGGGTGCGGACTATCTGCTCGGGCCCACGCACGAGGAGCTTTTCGCGCTCACCGTGAAGGGGGAATACAGCTCGTACAAGGATCTGCCGGTCACGCTCTACCAGATCCAGACCAAATACCGCGATGAGGAGCGTCCCCGCGCGGGCATCCTGCGTGGGCGCGAATTCGTCATGAAGGACTCATACTCCTTTGATCTCGACGAGGACGGACTGAAGGCCAGCTACAACGCGCATCGCGAGGCCTACCAGCGGATTTTCAACCGGCTCATGGTCAAGTACGTCATCGTCGCGGCCACCTCGGGTGCGATGGGCGGCAGCGCGTCGGAGGAATTCCTCGCGGACAGTCCGGTCGGCGAGGACACCTACGTGGTGTGCCGTGAGTCGGGCTACGCCGCGAATGTGGAAGCGGTGGTCACGCCCGCTGCCGAACCGCGCCCCATCGAGGGCCTGCCCGCGGCCGTCGTACACGACACCCCGAACACCCCGACCATCGCGACACTGGTGGACTGGGCAAACAACGCGGGCATCTCCGCGGGCCCCGTCACCGCGGCCGACACCCTGAAGAACATCATGGTCAAGCTGCGCCACCCGGACGGTAAGACCGAACTGCTCGGCATCGGCATTCCGGGCGACCGCGAAGTCGACGACAAGCGCCTCGGCGCCGCGGTCGAACCCGCCGAGGTGGAACTGCTCACCGAGGCCGATTTCGCCGCAAACCCGTTCCTGGTCAAGGGCTACATCGGCCCGAAGGCATTGCAGGCCAACGGTGTTCGCTACCTCGTCGACCCGCGCATCGGCACCGGAACCAGCTGGATCACCGGTGCCGACGAGCCGGGCAAGCACGTCGTCGGCCTGGTCGCGGGCCGCGATTTCACCCCCGACGGGACCATAGAGGCGGCTGAGGTGCGTGACGGTGATCCCTCACCCGACGGGCGCGGTGTCCTGGTGTCCGCGCGCGGCATCGAGATCGGCCATATCTTCCAGCTGGGCAATAAGTACACCGACGCGTTCGAGGTCGATGTGCTCGGCGAGAACGGCAAGCCGGTACGGCTCACCATGGGCTCCTACGGCATCGGCGTCTCCCGCATGGTCGCGGTGATCGCCGAACAGCAGCATGACGAGAAGGGCCTGCGCTGGCCCCGCGAGGTCGCGCCGTTCGACGTGCACGTGGTGATCGCGAACAAGGACGACTCCTCGCGGGCGGGCGGCGAACAGGTTGCGGCGCTGCTGGATTCGGCCGGACTCGACGTCGTCCTGGACGATCGCAAGGCCTCGCCCGGTGTGAAGTTCAAGGATTCCGAGCTGATCGGCGTCCCGCTGGTCGTGGTCGTCGGGCGGGGTTGGGTCGAGGGCAAGGTCGAGATCCGCGACCGCTTCACCGGCGAATCCAACGAGGTTCCGGCCGATTCGGTGGTCGAATCGGTGCTCGCGCAGGTCCGCGGCGGCCAGTAGGTTCGGGCTTCGATAATCGGTGGGAAGCCCGGTTGACTGAGCCCGGTCGACCGGGCTTCTCGCATTCGTCCCGACCTACGGTTCCGTAGGCACGATTCGTGGCGCGCGGTTATCCCGGACCCGCTCCTGGCTGCTGTTACCCGCTGGTAAGTTAGCGGCATGACGAGCACCGACGCGTTGTTGTTCAACCCCACCAGCTACGACCCGAAGCAGTTCGACGCCGAGACGCGGCGGCTGTTGAAGGCCACCATCGAGTGGTTCGAGTCGCGGGGCAAACGGCAGCTGCTGGCCGATGACGCGGATGCGGTCTGGGTCTCGGACTTCCTCGAGTTCGTCAAGAAGGAGCGACTGTTCGCGACCTTCCTGACCCCGGCTGCCTACGCCGACGGTGACGCGAACCGGCGTTGGGACGGTGCGCGCAATGCGGCGCTGTCGGAGATCTTCGGCTTCTATGGTCTCGCGTACTGGTACGCCGAGCAGGTCACCATCCTTGGCCTCGGCCCGATCTGGCAGAGCGATAACGAGGACGCCAAGAAGCGCGCGGCCGCTGATCTCGCCGACGGACAGGTGATGGCATTCGGTCTGTCCGAGCGCGACCACGGTGCCGATATCTACAACACTGATCTGATCCTGACGCCGACCGAACCGGGCAGTGCGGATGCCGAGGCCGGAATCCTGTTCCGCGCCAATGGCGTCAAGTACTACATCGGCAATGGCAATGTCGCATCGATGGTGTCGGTATTCTCCCGCCGCGCCGATATCGAAGGCGCGGACGGTTACGTGTGGTTCGCCGCGGACAGCCGCCACGACAATTACGAGCTCATCGACAATGTCATCCACGGTCAGCTGTACGTGAGCACCTTCGCGCTGCACGACTACCCGGTGACCGCCGCCGACATCCTGTCGACCGGTCCGGATGCCTTCTCCGCCGCACTGAACACCGTCAATGTCGGCAAGTTCAACCTGTGCCACGGCAGCATCGGCATGGTCGAGCACTCGTTCTACGAGGCCATCACACACTCCAACAACCGCATTCTGTACGGCAAGTCCGTCACCGAATTCCCGCATGTGCGAACGAATTTCGTGGATGCGTACGCACGCATCGTCGCGATGAAGCTGTTCAGCGACCGCGCCGTCGACTACTTCCGCAGCGCCAGCCTCGAGGACCGCCGCTACCTGCTGTTCAATCCGATGACCAAGTCCAAGGTGACCTCCGAGGGCGAGACCGTCATGACGCTGCTACTGGATGTGCTGGCTGCCAAGGGATTCGAGAAGAACACCTACTTCGCGCAGGTCGCGCGCTATATCGGTACCCTGCCCCGGCTCGAGGGCACGGTACATGTCAACGTCGGCCAGATCCTGAAATTCATGCCGAACTACCTGTTCAATCCGACGGACTACCCAGAGATCGGCACCCGCCTCGATGCGGCCGACGACGAGTTCTTCTTCCGGCAGGGTCCGGCCCGTGGCGCGGGCAAGGTGCAGTTCGCCGACTGGACCCCGGTGTACGAAAAGCACGCCGACCTGCCGAATGTCGCGCGCTTCTACGAACAGGCCCAAGCCCTGCGTACCCTGCTCACCACGGCCGCACCCGATGCCGACCAGCAGAAGGACCTGGACTTCATGCTGACCATCGGCCACCTGTTCTCCCTGGTGGTCTACGGCCAGCTGATCCTGGAGCAGGCCGCCATCACCGGCCTGGACCGCGACATCATCGAGCAGATCTTCGACTTCCAGATCCGCGACTTCAACGGCCACGCCACCACCCTCTACGGCAAGCCCTCCGCCAGCCCCGACCAGCAGGCCTGGGCCGCCTCCGCCCTACGCCCGCCGGTCGCCGACGGCCCCCGCTTCGACCGCGTCTGGGCCGAAGTCGCCGCCTACGACGGCACCTACGAAATGCGCCCGTAGCCATTGACATCGGCCATCTCCGCGCGCGGTTCGGCGCCGTGCGCGGTTCGGCGGCCCCTGGCATTGCATCATGCGTGAGCCGGCGTGCCCGGGCATGAACTGACGCGCCGGGCAGGACTTGGTGTGCCGGGCACGAATTCGCTCTGATGAATCCGTGCGCGGCGCCCGGCAGATTGCCCGGCGAGGCGGTTAGGCCTTGCCGGGGAAGGCGACTGTCGGTGGGTTGGCGCCGAGGATGGCTTGCCAGGTGGCAAGGCGCAACGCGCATTCGGTCAGTGCGTCGACGCCCATCCGGCGCAGGGATTCGGAGTTGCCGTTCTCGACGACCGCGCGCCAGGCGACGGCGGTGTCGGTTTCCACCGTGACGGCCAAGTTCCCCGCCGGGATCGGATCGTTCACCGGGAACGGTGTGGTGTAGGCCGCGTCCGGCGGCGGCACCGCGACTCCGGCCGCCTTCAACGCATCGATGGTGGTATCGCGGCGGGCACGGTGGGCGGCGGTGTCCTGCGCGACCAAGCGGATTCGTTCCGCGGAGGCGTAGGCCGCGATCACGCCGTAGGCGTACACCGCCGCGTATTCGGCGCGCAAGGCGTCGAGCAGGGCTTGGCGTTCGGCTTCGGTCATGCGCGCATCCCTGTCGGGATGTGGTCGACCGTGCGCATGGAAGGCGCCACCGCTCGGCATGCTGGGTCGGTTGTCTTCGCGCCCACATAGTCGAGCAGGGCTTGGCGTCCGGCTTCGGTCATGCGCTCATCTCTGCCTGGTGGAGTAGTTTCGTGGGCACGGTGTGCGGAGTCGGTCGTGTTCGCGTGCCCGGCTTCGGACCGAGCGTGGTGTCCGGCACGAATCATGCCAGCAACACCCCCGCCTGCGCCGCGCATGACGCGCTGATCGATGCCAATAGCCCTGCGCGATAACCGGATTGGGTGCGAGCAAGATCACCTGCGGACTGTTGTGACTTGGCCAGCCGGGTGCGCAACTCGTCGATACTCGGCGGCGTTGTGGGCGATGCGGATGCGCCGGATGCCGCCGGAGAAGTGCCCGAAGTGGACGGGGCGGGTTCATGGGTGCGGTGCGCCGGGGTGGTGCCGTCACCGTAAACGCCGATCACCCGGTTGATTTCGGCACGCAGCGCATCCGCGTGCGCGGTGCGTTCGTTCGCGATGACGGTCAATTCGGCATGTCGCTGCGGCGTCACCGCGATCGCCGCGGTCGCGGCCGCGGCATCGGCGCGCGCCAAGATCTCTTGTGCGGCAAGCGGATCGGGCTGATATACCGTCTTGTCCGTACATCCGGCCACCGCGCCGACGGCTAGCACACCCACGGTCGTGCCGCCGGCCAGCCGCAATGCGGTGCGGCGGTCGACAATGCCGGTGCGACCGTGCTCGGATTGAAGCCGGTCGACGGGGATGCCGGAAGTGCACCCGGCGCGCGGCGGGGCGGGGAGGCGGATTGGCACGGCACTATCGTGCCAGATTCGCGTGGCACGGCCGACCGAGCGCCTACCGTGCGGTCGGTGCGAGACTCGGCGCGCCGTGTCGCGGGCGCGTGGCCAGGAAACTTGCTCGAGGCCGCTGGTCCATTACACTCTCGAGGCGCGTTACGCTAGATCTCCGGTAGAGAAATTTTTTTCCGTAGCGACTGCTTGCAGGTCGCTCGAAAGGGCCAGCTAGCGACTGCTTGCAGGTCGCTCGAAAGATCAGCCGTCTGACAACTGAACCAGGAGCCGCCCCACATGCCCATGCCGACCGAGGAAAGGGTGAGCCAGCTCGTAGCTGGACTCGTCGAGCGCCGAGGATTCGACCTCGAGGGTGTCGAGATCTCGACGGCGGGCAAGCATGTGGATGCCCAGGCTCGGGTGAAGGTGATCGTCGACAGCGATGCCGCTTCCGATCTCGACGCCATCGCCGGACTGAGCACCGAACTCTCCGAGGCACTCGACAGTGCGGGCGATTTCGGCGAGACGCCCTATCTGCTCGAGGTGACCAGCCCCGGCATCGACCGCCCGCTCACCGCCGACCGCCACTGGCGCCGCGCCCAGGGCCGCAAGGTCCGGATCAAGCTACGCACCGGCGCGCCGTCGCCGGATCCGAAGTCATCGGACAAGTTCGAGGCCAGGGTCGGTGTCCTCACCGATGACACGGTGGCGCTGGTGCTCGGCGGGAAAAACAAGCCGCACCGGGTGACGATTCCGCTGGCCGATATCGCCGAGGCCGTCGTCCAGGTGGAATTCAACCCGCCCGGCGCGCGGGAACTGGAACTCGCGGGTGGAGTCGCGCCTGGTCGTCCGCGACCGGGCCAAGAGGAAGCGGTGGACCCCACCGCCGATGTCCGAGGAACAACCGATGTACCAACCGAATCACTAGAAGCGTCCGATTCGCCGACCGAAGGGATCGTGGAATGAACATCGAAATCGAAGCCCTGCGCGCGATTGTCGCCGATAAAGGGATCTCGATCGAGACCGTGATCTCCGCGATCGAGTCGGCACTGCTCACGGCCTACCGCCACACCGAGGGCCACCAGCCGAACGCGCGCATCGATATCAACCAGAAGACCGGCGTGGTCCGGGTGATGGCGCGTGAACTCGACGCCGATGGCAACGTCATCTCCGAATGGGACGACACCCCAGAGGGTTTCGGCCGGATCGCCGCGACCACCGCGCGCCAGGTGGTGCTGCAGCGGCTGCGCGATGCCGAGAACGAGAAGTCCTTCGGCGAATTCTCCACCCATGAGGGCGACATCGTCGGCGGTGTGGTGCAGCGCGATGCCCGCGCCAATGCCCGTGGCACCGTTGTGGTGCGCATCGGCAGCGAACTGCACGGCACCGAGGGGCTGATCCCGCCCGCCGAGCAGGTGCCCGGCGAGAGCTATGAGCACGGCGACCGCATCAAGTGCTACGTCGTCGGTGTCTCTCGTGGCCCGCGCGGCCCGCAGATCACCCTCTCGCGCACCCATCCGAATCTGGTGCGTCGACTGTTCGCACTCGAGGTGCCCGAGATCGCCGACGGTTCGGTGGAGATCGTCGCGGTCGCCCGCGAGGCCGGACACCGCTCCAAGATCGCGGTGCGCACCACCGTGCCCGGCGTCAATGCCAAGGGCGCGTGCATCGGCCCGATGGGGCAGCGCGTGCGCAACGTGATGAGCGAACTGGCGGGGGAGAAGATCGACATCATCGACTACGCCGACGATCCGGCGACCTTCGTCGGGAATGCGCTCTCGCCCTCGAAAGTTGTATCGGTCACGATCGTGGATCCGGAAGCCCGCGCCGCCCGCGTGGTCGTGCCCGACTTCCAGCTCTCGCTCGCGATCGGCAAGGAAGGGCAGAACGCCAGGTTGGCGGCCCGCTTGACCGGCTGGCGGATCGATATCCGCAGCGATGCCACCCCGGATGCGGGCAGCGGCAGTGTGCGGACGGAGGCACATCGGAGTTGACCGATTCCCGCGAATCGGGCCCGCCGGATGACAGGTTCGTAACTTCGGAAGGGGCGGGGTTCGGTGTTCCGAGAGGGACAGCGGTAGAGTGGTCTCAGGTTCAACGCGAGCCTTCGGTTCCTTTGTTCGAACGCACTACCGAGCTGGCCCCGGCGCACCGACGTCGATCGGCTCCGGTGCGTACGTGCATCGGGTGCCGAAAGCACGAGTTGGCCGTCGATCTGTTGCGGATCGTGGCGCAGGACTGTGAGACCGGTGACGGTTCCGAGGTTGTTGCGATAGTCCCCGATCCGCGGCGCAGACTTCCCGGACGGGGTGCCTGGCTGCACCCCGTTTCGGTTTGTTTGCGCACCGCAGAACGACGCCGAGCATTCGGCAGAGCACTACGAGTGTCCGGACAACTGGATATCTCAGCCCTGGAGAAGTACCTCGAGAACAGGCACGAGCACTCATGAGCACACCGTGAAGCACCAACGATGAACGTCCATCGGAGATAACCCGAGGTCGTGCGGGCCCGCCTTCCCTAGGCGGAGGCACTGCTCGACCTCTCAGTGAGGAGAGCAGTGGCAGGCAAGGCCCGCGTGCACGAGTTGGCTAAAGAACTCGGTGTCACGAGCAAAGAACTACTCGCAACGCTCAAGGAGCAGGGCGAGTTCGTGAAGTCGGCGTCCTCGACGGTGGAAGCACCCGTCGCACGTCGACTGCGCGAGTCGATCGCGGGGAAATCCGCCCCGTCGAACGGCACCGCGAAGTCCGGGGCCCGTCCCGGACCGACATCCACTCCGGCCGCGAAGCCCACCACAGGTGGCGGTCCGCGTCCCGGTCCACGTACCCCGTCGCCCGCGCAGGCGGCGACCCCGACGGCTCCGGCCGCCCGTGAGACGGCGGCTCCGGCCGCGCGTCCGGCTGACGCGGCCCGGCCAGGTCCGGCCGCGCGGCCCGGCCCGGCGAAGCCGGCCGCCCGGGAAAGCGCACCGGTCCAGGAGACCCCGGCGGCTCCGGCCGCCAAGGCCGCCCCGAGCCCCAGCGCTTCGACACCCAGCGCTCCGCCGCAGAGCGGACCGCGTCCGACCCCGGGTGGCGCACGTCCCGGTCAGCAGCAGCGTCCCGGTGCTCCGGCACACGGTGGTCCGCGTCCCGGTGGTTCGGCGGGCGGCCCGAAGCCGGGTCCGAAGACCCCGCGCGTCGGCAACAACCCCTTCTCTTCCGCACCCGATCGGGAGCGTCCCGCGCCGCGACCGTCCCCCGGCCAGGGTGGACCGCGTCCGGGTCCCGGCCAGGGTCCGCGTCCGGGTCCGGCCCAGGCCGGTCCGCGTCCGGGTGGCGGCGCCCAGGGCGGTAACCGTCCGGCTCCGGGCCAGGGTGGTCCGCGTCCCGGTGGTCCGCGTCCGAGCCCCGGCTCGATGCCGCCCCGCCCGAATCCTGGTGCCATGCCCGCGCGTTCGGCCCGTCCGGGTCCGGGCGGCGGCGCCGGTGCGGGTCGTCCGGGTCGCCCCGGCGGTGGCCCCGGTGGCGGTGGCGGTCGTCCCGGTGGCGGCGGTGGCGGTGGCTACCGCGGCGGCGGTGGTGGCGGCGGTGGCACGGGTGCGCCCGGTGCAGG
Source organism: Nocardia sp. CA-135398 (assembly GCF_050955845.1). NCBI lineage: Bacteria > Bacillati > Actinomycetota > Actinomycetes > Mycobacteriales > Nocardiaceae > Nocardia > Nocardia sp. CA-135398. The sequence goes on from NZ_CP192084.1 coordinate 2,692,615, forward strand.
TGCCGGTGCTCCCGCGGCCGGTGGTTTCCGTGGTCGTCCCGGTGGCGGTGGCGGCGGTCGTCCGGGTGGTCCCGGTGGCCGTGGCGGTGCGGCCGGTGCGTTCGGTCGTCCCGGTGGCGCCCCGCGTCGTGGCCGTAAGTCGAAGCGGGCGAAGCGCGCCGAGTACGAAAGCATGCAAGCCCCCGCCATCGGTGGCGTGCGGCTGCCGCGCGGTAACGGCGAGATCATCCGTCTCGCTCGCGGTGCGTCGCTGTCGGACTTCGCGGAGAAGATCGATGCGAACCCGGCCGCCTTGGTGCAGGCCCTGTTCAACCTCGGTGAGATGGTCACCGCGACCCAGTCGGTGAACGACGAGACACTCGAGCTGCTCGGCAGCGAGATGAACTACGTCGTGCACGTGGTCAGCCCCGAGGACGAGGACCGCGAGCTGCTGGAATCGTTCGACCTGACCTACGGCGAGGACGAGGGCGGCGAGGAAGACCTCGAACAGCGTCCGCCGGTGGTGACCGTCATGGGTCACGTCGACCACGGTAAGACCCGACTGCTCGACACGATCCGTAAGGCCAACGTCCGTGAGGGCGAGGCCGGTGGCATCACCCAGCACATCGGCGCCTACCAGGTGCTCACCCACCTGGGCGATAACGACCGGCTCATCACCTTCATCGACACCCCGGGTCACGAGGCGTTCACCGCCATGCGTGCCCGTGGTGCCAAGGCCACCGATATCGCGATCCTGGTGGTCGCCGCCGACGACGGCGTCATGCCGCAGACGGTGGAGGCGATCAACCACGCGCAGGCGGCCGATGTGCCGATCGTGGTGGCGGTCAACAAGATCGACAAGGAAGGCGCGAACCCGGACAAGATCCGGCAGCAGCTGACCGAATACAACCTGGTTGCCGAGGAATACGGTGGCGACACCATGTTCGTCGACATCTCCGCCAAGCAGGGCACCAATATCGAGCAGCTGCTCGAGGCCGTCCTGCTGACCGCGGACGCGGCGCTGGATCTGCGGGCCAACCCGGATATGGACGCACAGGGTGTCGCCATCGAGGCGCACCTCGACCGCGGCCGTGGCCCGGTGGCGACCGTGCTCATCCAGCGCGGCACGCTGCGCGTCGGTGATTCGATCGTGGCGGGTGACGCCTACGGTCGTGTCCGCCGCATGGTCGACGAGCACGGCGACGACGTCGTCGCGGCGCTGCCGTCGCGGCCGGTCCAGGTCATCGGCTTCACGTCGGTGCCGGGCGCCGGTGACAACCTGCTCGTCGTCGACGAAGACCGGATTGCACGCCAGATCGCCGACCGCCGCAATGCGCGCAAGCGCAACGCACTGGCCGCGCGCAGCCGCAAGCGGATCAGCCTGGAAGATCTGGATGCCGCGCTGAAGGAGACTTCGGAGCTCAACCTGATTCTCAAGGGCGACAACTCCGGTACCGTCGAGGCCCTCGAGGAGGCGCTGCTCGGTATCGAGATCGACGACGAGGTGCGCCTGCGGGTCATCGACCGTGGTGTCGGTGGTGTCACCGAGACCAACGTCAACCTGGCGTCGGCGTCGAACGCGATCATCATCGGGTTCAACGTCCGGGCCGAGGGCAAGGCGACCGAGCTGGCCAACCGCGAAGGCGTGGACATCCGGTACTACTCGGTGATCTACCAGGCCATCGACGAAATCGAGAAGGCCCTCAAGGGCATGCTCAAGCCGATCTACGAAGAGGTCGAGCTGGGCCGGGCGGAGATCCGCGCGATCTTCCGTTCGTCGAAGGTCGGCAATATCGCCGGCTGCATGGTCACCTCGGGTTCGGTCAAGCGCAACGCCAAGGCGCGCCTGCTCCGCGACAACTTGGTGGTCGCGGAGACGGTCACGATCTCCACCTTGAAGCGGGAAAAGGACGACGTCACCGAGGTCCGCGAGGGCTTCGAATGCGGTATGACGTTGACCTACAACGACATCAAGGAAGGCGACGTGATCGAGGCCTACGAGCTGCGCGAGAAGCCGCGCGACTGAGATTGTGCGTCGGTGGTCCGGCCCGTCGACAACGGGCCGGACCACCGAGACAATCTTTTCGTAGGCACCGATACAGGAGGCTTGGGTGTACCTGGGTGCACTGGAGTTCGACGTCCTGCTCGGAGATGTGCGCTCGCTGAAGCAGAAGCGTTCGGTGATCCGGCCAGTGCTGGCCGAATTGCAGCGCTTCGGCGTGAGTGCCGCCGAGGGTGGGGAACAAGACCGCCACCGTCGCTCACTACTCGGAGTCGCCGTGGTCAGTTCCGGTATGGATCACCTGACCGAGGTACTCGACAAATGTGAGCGTCACGTCGCGGCTCGTCCGGAGTTAGAGTTGCTGGCAGTGCGCCGCAGGATCTTCGGACCCGAAGACTGACCCGTGGCGGGCACGACGGGCACGGAGGCGGTAGCTTGCGTGACCACGAAGGGCCCCGGGCCCGCCACAGATTTAACACAGCATGTAGTGAGGAGGGTTCGGCCATGGTGGATCAAGCCAGGGCACGCCGACTCGCCAAGCGGATTTCCGCGATCGTGGCGACCGCGATCGAATACGAGGTGAAGGATCCGCGTCTGAATTTCGTGACCGTCACCGATGCGAAGGTCACCGGCGATCTACGCGAGGCGACGGTGTACTACACGGTGATGGGCGAAACCCTCGACGTGGAACCGGATTACGCGGCCGCGGCCGCCGGTCTGGAGAAGGCCAAGGGTGTGCTGCGCTCGAAGGTGGGCGCGGGCACCGGCGTGAAATTCACCCCGACGCTGGCGTTCGTGCTGGACAAGGTGCCCGATGCGGCACGTGATATGGAAGAGCTACTGGCCAGGGCGCGGGCCGCCGATGACGCGGTCGCGAAGGTTGCGGCCACCGCCACCCACGCCGGCGACGCCGACCCGTACAAGGTCGAACGCGAATCCGACGAGTGACGTGCGGTAGACCATGACGACGATGCCCGTCGACCCGGGTACGGGGGCGGTCGATTCGGTCGATTTCGGACCGGCCATCGCCGCGTTGAGCGCGGCACGTTCGGTGACCATCCTGTGTCATGTGCAGCCCGATGCCGACACCATCGGCAGCGGGCTCGCCCTGACATTGGTGTTGCATCGGCGCGGTATCCCGGTGTGGGTGTCGTTCGCCGAGCCCGCCGAACTGCCCGCCACGATGCGGACGTTGCCCGGTGTGCGGCATCTGGTGCGGCCCGCGGATGTACCCGCCGAGGTGGATCTGCTGGTTTGCGTGGACTGCGGCAGCGCCGGTCGGCTGGGTGTGCTCGCCGACCGATTGGCCGGGGCCCGAACGACTTTGGTGCTCGATCATCACCGCTCCAACACCCGGTTCGGGACGATCAATGTGATCGATGCGGGTGCGGAATCGACGACGAGTCTGATCGCGCGGTTGCTCGATACCTGGCAGGAGCCCATCGATGCCGAAGTGGCACATTGCCTCTACGCCGGATTGGTCACCGATACCGGATCGTTCCGCTGGGTGCGGCCCGGCACCCATCAGCTGGCCGAACGGCTGCTTGCCACCGGCATCGACGGTGCCGAAATCACCCGCTCGCTGATGGATACCCATCCGTTCGGCTGGTTGCCGATGCTGTCGCGGGTGCTCGGCTCGGCCCGGTTGGAGCCGCAGGCCGGTGGCGGGACCGGGCTGGTGTATGCCATTGTGCGGCGCGAGGATGTCGATGGGATGCGCTCGGAAGAGGTGGAGAGTGTGGTCGATATCGTCCGCACCACCTCCGAGGCCGGGGTCGCCGCGGTGTTCAAGGAATCGCGCACGATTCCGGATCGGTGGACGGTGTCGCTGCGGTCGCGCGACAGTGCCCCGGGAGCGCAGGATGGTGTCGATGTGGCCACTGTCGCAACATCTTTGGGCGGTGGTGGGCATCGGTTCGCGGCTGGGTACACGACCAACGGCACGTCCGAGTCGGTCGTCGCGGCTCTGTTGGCTGAACTCGGGTGATTATGGGTCTCGGTGGGCAGAGGTGCGCGACGCGTCAGCGCTGTCCGGGTGGCGGCGACACAGTTCTCGACGCGGATCGGTATTCGGTTCCACTGTGGTGCGCCGATGACTAGGTCCCCGGCGGATATGCATCCCGTGCCCGCCGACTCCGGCGGAGTCGCGAAGGGGCATTGATGGGTGAGACACGACCGGATTCGGCACCTGCGGCGGCCGGAGCGGGCAGCCATTCGGTGGCGAATCCGATGCGCGAGGCCGTGACGACCTCGGAGATCAGCGGGGCCGCGTCTGATCCGATCGGTGCGGTGCGGCCTCGACAGATACTCGGACTCGCCGTGCCGACCTTGGGCGTGCTGGTGGCCGAGCCCATCTATCTGCTGTTCGACCTGGCCGTGGTGGGGCGGCTCGGGGCGTTGGCATTGGCCGGGCTCGCGGTCGGCGGATTGATTCTGGCGCAGGTCAGCTCGCAGCTGACGTTCCTGTCGTATGGGACAACGGCGCGGGCGGCGCGGCGGCACGGGGCGGGGGATGAGGGTGGTGCGATCGGGGAAGGTGTGCAGGCGACCTGGGTCGCCGTGATCGTCGGGACGCTGGTTCTTGTTGTAGGGCAGGCGATTGCGGCTCCGCTGACCAGTGTGATCGCGGGGGGTGGGGATATTGCGGGGGAGGCGTTGATCTGGGTGCGGATCGCGTTGTTCGGGGTGCCGCTGATCCTGATCGCGATGGCGGGTAACGGGTGGTTGCGCGGGGTGCAGGAAACGCGTAGGCCGCTGCTGTTCGTTGTTGCGGGACTGCTGGTTTCGGGGGTGCTGTGCCCGACGCTGGTGCACGGATTGCTGGGTGCACCGCGGCTGGAGTTGGCGGGTTCGGCGGTCGCCAATGCGGCGGGCCAGTCCGTGACGGCCGGACTGTTCCTGACCGCGCTGGTCCGGGCACGTGTTCCGCTGGCGCCACATTGGTCGGTGATGCGGGCGCAACTGGTGCTCGGTCGCGATCTGATCGCCCGCAGCCTCGCCTTCCAAGCCAGCTTCGTCTCGGCGGCGGCCGTCGCCTCCCGATTCGGTGCGGCATCGGTGGCCGCACATCAACTTGTGCTGCAGCTCTGGAATTTCCTTGCCCTGACCCTGGATTCGCTCGCCATCGCCGCTCAAACGCTGGTCGGTGCGGCGCTCGGCGCGGGCGACGCGAGCGGTGCGCGCGGGCTTGCGCGCCGGATCACTCGCTGGTCGGGTGGATTCGCGCTGGTGCTGGCAGCGGCCTTCGCGGCAGGAGTCACCGTCATCCCCGAACTCTTCACCGAGGACCCGGCCGTCCTCGACCGCACCCACGTAGCCTGGTGGTTCTTCGTCGCCATCATCCCGATCGCAGGCGTCGTCTTCGCCCTCGACGGTGTCCTCCTCGGCGCGGGCGACGCCGCCTACCTCCGCAATACCACCCTCGGCGCGGCACTCCTCGGTTTCCTTCCCGCCATCTGGCTCTCCCTCATCTTCGACTGGGGCATAGCAGGTATCTGGACCGGTCTCGTAGCTTTCATGCTGCTACGCCTTGTCGCCGTGGTCTGGCGCGCAGAATCCGGCCGCTGGGCCCGAATCGGCACGGAGATCCCACGCGTCAGTGCTTAGCCCATGGTTTCGTGTCCGGCGCACGTTTTGACGGGCGAACTAGTGGTGTCGGCGGACTACCACTCCCGCCGGACGCACTGAGCGGCCGGAGGCGGTCAGGCCGGTTTGGACGACCGATGCCACCGTGCGATCCAAGGCCGGATCGTCGGTCTTCGTGACGTCCGCCGCCTCCATGGTGAACGAGTCGAAGGCATCGCCAGGCTGTGGGATGACCAGTGTGCCGCCGCGGCCGACGATGAGCCGTTCGATGCGCGTGGCGATGGCTTCGAACGCCGCACGTTCGCGCGGGGATTCGGCGGTCGTGGCACAGGCGGCGGAGTCGGTATGGAGGGCAAAGAGTTCCAGCACGAGCGGTAGATCGGCGCCGGCGCGATCCCGGCGGTCGCGTGCCTTGGCCTCATCGGCCAAGCGCTCGATGGTGGTGGCTTGGCGGGCGATTACCCGAGTGAGGTCTTCGATGCGTTCCGCCAATTGCGCGAGCGTGTCGGTGGGGTCTTCGAACTGTGACATGTGGGAGTAATCGGTCTGTGGCGCGGCTGGGCTCGGTGTGCTCTCGGCCCACGGCGTGCGGGGCTTGGCGGGATGACCGAACTCCGATGCGGTTGAGCTGGCGAGATTTTCGAGCTGTGGCAAGCGGGGGCTGGTGGGGTGACCGGCCTGCGGTGCGGTTGGGTTGGCCTCGACCTGCGGCGCGGCGGGGGTGGGGTACTCGGGGTGCGGCGCGGCCGGGTCGGTCATGCTCGCACTTTAACGCGGGTTCGTGGGGATACATCGATTGTTTTGGGCGGCATCGGGATCCACTGTTGGGAACTGGGCTGGTGTCGGAGGTGGCTGCTACCATCGCGTCCCATGGGGGTCTACGGCATCGACCTTGGTACGACGAATTCGGCGATCGCGCGGATAGACGCCGATGGTCGGCCCGAAGTCATGATCGGTTTGAACGGCGAGGCGACGGTGCCTTCGGTCGTCTTGTTCGCGTCGGCGTTCGATCATCTGGTTGGCGAGGGCGCGCGGCGGCAGGCACGGCTCGATCCGGAGCATGTGTGCGCGCTGGTCAAGCGGCGGATGGGCGATACGGATTGGCGGTTCGCGGCGCACGGGCAAACCTGGTCCGCGCCCGCGGTTTCGGCGCTGATTCTGAAAAGCCTTGCCGCCGATGCCGAATTCAGCGGTGGCGAGCCGGTGAAACGCGTGGTCATCACCGTCCCCGCCTACTTCGGTGACGAGGAGCGGCGGGCCACCATTCAGGCGGGCACGTATGCGGGCTTCGATGTCGCCGGTGTGCTCTCCGAACCGATCGCCGCGGCGCTTTCCTACGGCTTCGGCAGACTCGACGGCAGTGTGGACGTCGGCAAGCCGGGCCCGCGCGAGACGGTTCTCGTCTACGACCTGGGCGGCGGCACCTTCGACGCCACCGTCATCGAACTCGCCGACCGTCGCATTTCGGTGCTCGCGGTCGAGGGCGATCATCAACTCGGCGGCGCGGACTGGGATGAACGCATCGCGCTGTACCTTTCGCAGAAGTTCTGCGAAGCGAATCCGGATGCCGAAGACCCGCTGGACGATTCGGCCGGTTCGCAGATGCTCGTGCTCGCCGCCGAACGCGCCAAACGTGAGCTGACCGATGCCGAGCGCACCGACGTGGTGATCGCGCACGACGGCGCCCGTGCGGTGATCCCGCTGACACGCGACGAAGTCGACGCGATGACCGCCTCGCTCATGCGTCGCACCATCGACCTGACCCGCGACTGTCTCGCCGCGGCGAGCAAGCGCGGCGTCGCATCCGTCGACCGGCTGCTGCTCGTCGGTGGCTCCTCACGCATGCCGATGGTCGAACGCGAACTGCGCAAGGAACTCGGCCTCTCCGGCGAACTGCGCGATCCCGACCTCTCGGTGGCGCGCGGCGCGGCGCTCTACGGCGAGAAGCTGGAGATGGAACGTCTGGTCCTCGCCGACCTCACCACGCGCGGCCGACTGCGCGATGGTGCGCATCTCGAGGACGCCGCACCGGCCGATCTGGATCAATCGATCGCCCGCGTAGCCGCCTCCTTCGGCCAACCGGTCGGACTGGTGCGCCGGATGCTGGAAACCCAGGTCGATACTGTGGTTTCGCGCGGTTTCGGTGTGCTCGCGCTCGACTATCAATACGGGCTCGCGGCGACCTGGTTGGTTCATCGCAACTCCACACTGCCGGTGAAGGTGCGTCGTTCCTTCGGCACCGTCCGCGCGGATCAGGACGAGATCGCGCTGACCATCGTGGAACAGCAGGGCCAGGCGGCATCGGCGCGACCCGAGGATACGAAGGTGCTGGTGGAAGGCCGCATTCGCGGCATTCCCGCGGGTTATCCCGAGGGCAGCGAGGTGCGGGTGACCTTCGAGATGGGTTTCGACGGTGTCCTGCGCGTCACCTGCCATCACGTCGACGCCGATATTCCGTTGGTCTTGACCGCGCAAACCGGCGCGACCCTGTCACAAGCGGATGTGGCGCGCGAACTCGATCAGGTCCAGCGCACCCGCCGCCGCGACAGCTGAGCCGTGACCATGCAGGCGTTCGATCCGAACGACTACCGCAAGCGGGTACTCGCCGATGTCGAGCGCCGCGGCGGGCTCGAGGAATCCGATCCGTTCGAGCTCTACGACATTCCATTGGACGAGGTGGAGTCGCTGAGCGATGCCGAGATCGCCGCGCGGGTCGAAGAGGTCTGGGGCTTCTGGCAGCGCCAGCGCGACCATCCGAAATATCGGGTGCTCGTGGGTCTATTGGTGGACGCGCACCCCAAGTTGTCACGCGTGCTATTGGATTCGGCGGTGCGTCGGGTGGAAGCCGGGCGGATCCGGGAGATGCGCGAGCGGCGGGATGCGGACCGCTACGAGATGCTCGACGCGGCGATCTCGCGATTGGTGCAGCGCCACGGCGGGGTTCCGGCCGGGAAGGTGCCCGGGCTGGAGGAGATCGGCGCGATGGGTGGGCTCAGTGCCGCCGAAGTCACGACTCGATTGCGTAGGCACCGGGTCATCGAGGACGCCCCCACACCCGCCGGTGTGCTCACCGAACAACGCAGACAACAGATCCGGCAGTTGCTCAGCGAATGGGAACGGCTCATCGACGGTGAACCGACGCCGACGCTGTTCGCGCTGCTGCGGGTGGATCCGGCGAAAGCCGGTCAAACCCAGGAGATTCGATTGCGCGCCGATGCGCTGCGCGCCCGGTCGCGCGAGCTACCGCCGGGGCGCATTCGAGTTGTGTTGGACGAGTTGCTGATTCACATCCAGGATGTGCTCGAATCGGACGAGGCGACGCTGCGGGAGTATCTGCGTGCGGTGGCCGAGGATGTCGCCACGGAATTGCGGCCGAAGGTCAGGGCGGCGGTGCTGGTCGAGGACGAACTCGTCGGCGACGACTTCCAATACCTGCTCGATGAGGCGATGCGATTGGGCCTCGATCGGGCCGACGCCGGCCGGGTGCTCACCGAAATCGCCGCGGAACTCGGTGCGCGAGTATCGACTTCGGCTTCCACCGCCCCGCCGCAACCCGAACCACCTGCGCCCAGACTTTGGGAGGCACCACTCAAGGCCGCTCGGGCGGCGCTGCGCGGGGGACGCCCACGAGAAGCCGCTCGGCATGTCGAGGAGGCGCACCGGCTGGTCGGCCCGAATGGGGGAGGGCTCACCCAGATTCGGTCGGTATCCGATGAGGTAGACCGCGTACTGAACGAGGCACAGACGCACTGGCGTGATGCCACGGCCGCGTGTGCGGCAAAGCGGTATGTCGAGGCCCTGCCCCACCTGGAACAGGTGCGCCGCACCGCATCCGATCTGCTGCCGCCGAACCAGGTGCCGAATATCGACCAGTTGCTCGCCGAAGCCCGGGAGGCCATTGCCGAAGCGGACCGCTTCGTCGCCGAGGCGCAAGCGGGTCCGGCCGATGCCAGGATGCGCGGACTGCTCGCCGCGGTCGAGGTATGCGCCGATCACGCCGGCGCGGCCACTGCTCTCGCGGAGTCGCCGATCGAGGCTCCGCAGCGCGTCGAGGCCACCCGTTTGGCGAATGGGTCGGTGCTCGTGGCGTGGTCGCCGACGTCGACGGATAACGTCGCCTACCGAGTGACCAGATTGCAGCCGGACGGGTCGTGGCGCGTCGTCGGCCGCACCCAGGCGACCGAACTCGAGGACGGTGGCGCGCCCGCCGTCGGACAGCCGGTGTACGCCGTGGCCGCCGCCGTCGCGGGCCGGTACTCCGAGATCACCCGATCCGATATCGGCGAGGCCGCGAAACCGCAAGGCAGACAAGAACAATCGCAGGACGATCGGTCGCCCGGTGGCATCCCGGCTGTGAGCGGCCTCGCCGAGCAGGCGGGACTTCTGGTCTTCATTTGGCCCACCGGCGTCACCGAAGTCATGGCCGTCGTGCGGCCCGACCAGCCGCCGATCACCCCGGACGACCCACAGGCTCGCTCCTGGAAGGTCACCAATATGCGGTACGAAATCGACGGCGGCGTCCGTATTCCGCCCGATATCCCGCGACCGTGCCACATCGCCATCGCATCCTGTCGCCGCGAACCCAACGGAAAGCTCACGGTCGCCGCGGGTTTCGCGCCGAACGCGCGGATCCGCTGGTTCGGGTAGTCGAGATCGGTCTGCGTGCCGTGCATCTCGAGATGCGGCAACGAACCGCGGGGACCTCGATAGTGCTACGTGCGGCTCGCGTGGATGGGCTGCCCGATTGGCGTTCAGCCGCTGTGCTGCGATTATGGGCGGACCCGTGATGTCGCACGCGCCGAACGCTCGCCGCGATCCAGCGGCGCGACGCGGCTGATCGCCCAGAAGCGGGATCCCCGACCGCACAAGGCAGGATGGGAACGTGCTCGCACAGAACGCTGTGAATTCGGTACGGACGCGGGTGTCCTCGACATATGTGCTCGCCGCGCTGATCGTCCTCGGACTGCTCCTGCAGGTGCCGTTGGCGCATGCGGTGAGTGCGTCCGCGCGATTGCAGACCGCGGTGACGATTTTCGCGGGTGTCTTCGTGCAGGCGGTGCCGTTTCTGGCACTCGGGGTGTTGGTGAGCGGCGGTATCGCGGCCTTCGTCTCACCCGAGCTGCTGCGAAAGGTATTGCCGCGCAACGAGCCTGCGGCGATCGGTGTCGCCGGACTCGCCGGGATGGCGCTGCCCGGCTGTGAGTGCGGTGTGGTGCCGGTGGCGCGACGGCTGACCGATCAGGGTGCGCCAGGATCGGTCGCCTTGGCCTTCATGCTGTCGGCTCCCGCGATCAACCCGGTGGTGTTGATCGCCACGGCGGTGGCGTTTCCCGGGGAGCCGGGAATGGTGGCGGCGCGGTTCACCGGTTCGCTGGCCACCGCGGTGGTGATGGGGCTGATCTGGTCGCGGATCGGACGCCCGGCCTGGCTGCTGCCGCGCGGCGCTGGACGCGACCACTGTGTGACGGGGCGAACCAGGTGGGAGGTCTTCACCGAGGCCGCACGACACGATCTCTTGCAGGCCAGCGCATTTCTGGTACTCGGCGCCGCGGCCGCCGCCGCGCTGCATGTACTGGTACCGCCCACCTGGTACGAGCGTTTGGCCGGGCAGATGGTGGTCGCGATCCTGGTCATGGCGGTGCTGGCGATCGTGCTCGCGCTGTGCTCGGAGGCCGACGCATTCGTCGCGGCGAGCATGTCGACGCTGCCGCTGCTACCGCGTCTGGTCTTCCTGGTTGTCGGCCCCGCCGTCGACGTGAAGCTCTTCGCCATGCAGGCGGGCAGCTTCGGCCGCCGCTTCGCAATGCGCTTCGCCCCCTTGACCTTCGCGGTCGCTGTGACCTGCGGCACCGTGGCCGGATACATCTTCCTCGGAGGTGCCCGATGAAGCGCGAAACACAAAACCTGCTGTTGCTCCTCATCGGCAGCGCAGTGCTCTGGATAACCCTCGATGGCAGCTACCTACGCTACGTAAAACCGAGCCTTTACCCCTTCCTGCTGATCAGCAGCACCGGCTTCATCCTGCTGGCTCTGATCGCAATCATTCGGGATATCCGCCGCGGCACCGCATCCGACCACCACGTGAACATGCACGGCCACAGTGAGGTGTTCAGCCACATCGACATCCGCCGCCCCAACAACCTGCTAGGCGGTGCCGGCGCACTGGGCTACAGCGCGGGCGGCGGCAGTGAGATGGTCGGCCGTACGGGCACATTCAGCCGTGGCGACCTGAGCGCGGGCGATGCTGGGATGGGCCATGCCAGCATGGACGGCCGTGGTGACGTGATCGGTCACAAAGGCACATTCGGTCAGGACGATGTGGCGGGAGATGGGGGCGTACTGAGCCCGGGCAGTGTGGATGGCCCCGCCGACATGGTCGGCCGCAGCGACCTGGTCGGCCAAGCGAATTCGTACCGCGACGGTGACATGATCGAGGGCGCATTTGGCCGCGGCGATGCACTGAGCCACGCCGACGCGCGGGGCCACGCCGACGCGCGGGGCCACGCCGACGCGCGGGGCCACGCCGACGCGCGGAGCCACGAGGATACGGTCGGGCATGGCGAGCACGACCATGGTTCCGGCCGCGCGCAATGGTTGTTGCTCGCCCCGGTCGCCGCGCTCTTGCTCATCGCACCACCCGCACTGGGTGCGGGGGCGGCGGTGACCAGTTCGCCTGTTCAAGTCGTGCCGCGCGACATCGCCGCGGAGCAGCCGAAGCTCTGGGCCTTCCCGCCGCTTCCTGCCGAGCCAGCACCGCGCTTGCCGATTGTGGATCTGGTGGATCGGGCGCTGCAGGACTCCAGCCACTCCCTGGACGGGCGCGAGGTCACGATCAGTGGGTTCATTATTCGGCCCAAGGATCTCGAGCAGCAGCATCCGGATACGCCCGATGCGGATCTCGCGCGGGTGGTCATTACCTGCTGTGTCGCTGATGCGCGGTATGTGCTGGTGCACCTGTCGGGGATGCCGGAGGTGATCGAGGACGATGCGTGGCTGGAGGTCCGGGGTGTCGTGGAATCCGGCAGTGCCCAGCGGGATCCGGATCACACGCCCACCGTCGTCGTCACCGACTACCAGCGGATCGAGGCTCCGGACCGGCCGTACGAACGCGGCCGCTAGCGCCGGGCATCGCCCATGATCATCGAGCCGAACGGCGGCGACGCGCGCGGATATGCCAATGTAGGTGTGGTGATACCCAAGTTGATGGCGGTGAGCGACATTCACGTCGGGCACCAGGGGAATCGTCCGGTCGTCGAGCAGATTCGGGCGGATTCGCCCGAAGACTGGCTCATCGTGGCCGGAGACGTCGGGGAGAAGTCCGACGATATTCGCTGGGCGCTCGAGCTGCTGCGCGGCCGCTTCGCCAAGGTGATCTGGGTGCCGGGCAACCACGAATTGTGGACCACGGCGAAGGATCCGGTGCAGATGCACGGTGTCGCGCGCTACGACTACCTGGTATCGATCTGCCGAGACCTCGATGTCATCACACCGGAGGATCCGTTCCCGGTGTGGACCGGCGCTGGGTCCGAGCAGTACGGCGGTCAGGTGACGCTGGTTCCGATGTTCCTGCTCTACGACTACTCGTTCCTGCCCAAGGGCACCAAAACGAAGGCCGAGGGCCTCGCTCTGGCCAGGGAACGCAATGTGGTGGCGACCGACGAATTCCTGCTCTCACCTGATCCGTACCTGACCCGGGACGCCTGGTGTCATGCCCGCGTCCAGGTCACCAAGCGGAAGCTGGACGCCCTGCCAGCCGAGACGCCGATCGTGATGATCAATCACTTCCCACTGGTCCGCCAGCCCACCGACGTGCTGTGGTACCCGGAATTCGCGCTCTGGTGCGGCACCGATCTGACCGCCGACTGGCACACCAGCTACAACGTGGTCTGCTCGGTCTACGGCCATCTGCACATCCCGCGCACCTCCTACTACGACGGCGTGCGCTTCGAAGAGGTATCGCTCGGCTACCCCCGCGAATGGCAACGCCGCGGACTGCCCGACCAGTTGCTGCGTCAAATCCTGCCGACCCCCGACTACCCGCCGGGCTCGCTGAACAAATGGGGCGGTCACTTCAAGGTCACCCCCGAGATGGAGGCCGCGGCCGACGAGATGCGCGCCAAAGCCGAGCGTCGCCGCGGCGTATGACCTCTTGGTGCGGCATCGCGGCGGCAATTTGATTCGCAGCGCAACTACTGATTTGGTGTGTACATGGGTAAGTCGTCGGGTACGGGCAAACTCACCTGCCCTCTGACCGCCGGACGCCGACGCCGCTCGCGTGGCACTCGAGTCGAAGGTGCGGGGAGGCGGACGAGCTGATCGAGAAAATTCTTCCCGCTGGTGTTGCTTCGGCAGAGCTCTTGGAATATCCGGAGAATCTGCAGCCGCATCCGGCCGAGGCGCACCTCATCGAGAAGTCGGTGGAGAAGCGCCGCCGGGACTTCATCGGCGCACGGCACTGCGCCCGGCTGGCGCTGGCGGAACTGGGTGAGGCACCGGTCGCGATCGGCAAGGGCGAGCGGGGTGCGCCGGTGTGGCCGCGCGGCATTGTCGGCAGCCTGACGCACTGTGACGGCTATCGGGCCGCGGCCTTGGGCCACAAGCTGCGGTTCCGTTCGATCGGCATCGACGCGGAACCGCACGGCACCCTGCCCGAGGGCGTGCTGGATTCGGTGAGCCTGCCGCCCGAGCGGGATTGGTTGGCGCGGGTCGGCGGCTCCGGTCTGCACTTGGACCGCTTGCTGTTCTGTGCGAAGGAAGCCACCTACAAGGCATGGTGGCCATTGACCGCACGCTGGCTCGGCTTCGAGGACGCCCACATCACCTTCATCATCGACGAGAGCTCGGACGGCGCGGGTTCGGGCACCTTCCACAGCCAGATCCTGGTGCCCGGACAGGTCACCGACGGTGGTGCGCCGCTGATGTCCTTCGACGGCCGCTGGATGATCGGCGACGGACTCATCCTCACGGCGATCGTGCACGACTGATGGCCGACGCACGGATCGACGCACTCGGCGGTCTGCTGATCGTCGACAAGGACGGCGGCTGGACCAGTCACGATGTCGTGGCGAAATGTCGGAAACTATTGCGCACCAAGAAGGTCGGGCACGCCGGGACACTCGATCCGATGGCAACCGGCGTACTGGTGCTCGGCGTCGAGCGCGCCACCAAACTGCTCGGCCTGCTCACACTGACAACCAAGGCCTATACCGCGACCATCCGGCTCGGCCAGGCCACCACCACCGACGACGCCGAAGGCGAAGTGCTCTCGACCGCATCGGCGACCCATCTCACCGATGCCGAAATCGCAACGCACACCGTGAAATTGACCGGCGAGATCGAGCAGGTGCCTGCCACGGTCAGTGCCATCAAAGTGAACGGCGAACGCGCCTATGCCCGGCATCGGGCCGGTGAGGAGGTCCAGCTCGCCGCTCGCCCGGTCACTGTCTCACGCTTCGATATCCTTGCCCGCCGCGATATTTCGGAGTTTGTCGATCTGGATGTGGTCGTCGAATGTTCGTCCGGCACCTACATTCGTGCGCTGGCGCGCGATCTGGGCGCCGCACTCGGTGTCGGTGGTCATCTGACCGCGTTGCGTCGCACCAGGGTCGGCCCATTCACCCTCGAACACGCGAGAACCCTCGACGAATTGGCCGAATCCGAGGACGCGCCGTTGAGCCTGGATATCGATGACGCCATCCGAACCGCATTCCCGCAGCGCGATATCGATGACGAACAGGCCGACGATCTGCGCAACGGCCGCTGGCTCGAGCCGGTCGGCATATCGGGTGTCTACGCCGCCATCGATCCGTCCGGGCGTGCGATCGCGCTATTGCAGGAGAGCGGTAAGCGCGCGGCTTCGGTCATGGTCGTGCGTCCGTCGAATCTCTAACCGCGCCAAGTGGTTCCAGCGCGCCGAGCAGCGCGCCGACACAGATATCACGGAGTTCGGTGCGGCTGCAGGTGCGGTTCTCCAGCCAATCGACCGATAGCACCCGGACGAAGGTCAGCCAACCCATCAGCACGGATGAGGTGAGCTCGCGGATATGGCCTTCGACGCCCATGACGTCGAGCAGACGTACTCGGAGTTCGCCGAGTTCACCCGAGATGATCGCCTGGATGGTCGGATCGCCCGCGAGCAGGCGATTGGCGGCCACCACTGTATTGGCGTTCGCCTCGAAGTAGTCGAAGTGCTCGTCGAGTCCGGCCGCGAGCTGTTCGGGCAGTGGGGTTTCGGTATCGAGTTTCGTGGCGACCAGCAGGCGATCGGCGGCCAGTTGGTAGACGCCGGCGAAGAGGTCGCGTTTGGTCGGGAAGTGGCGGTAGAGCAGGGCGCGCGAAACTCCGGCCGCCGCCGCGACATCCTCCATCAGCACCGCATCGTAGGCGCGTTCGGCGAACAGTTTCGCGCCCGCGTCCAGTAGCAGACGGCGGCGTTCGTCGGGGGCGAGGCGGCGGCGGGTCACCTCTGCGAGCTTAGTTGACGTATGTCTACTAAGCGTCGTAGGGTCGGGCTTAGTAGACATACGTCTACTAGTGAAGGGAGGAATTCATGGCCGCGGCACTCAAATGGCTGTCCATGGCGATGGGCATTGTCATCGTGGGTATCGGCATCTTCCACATGGCCGCTGGTATCGACGGCATTCCCGATATGGGCTCCTCCGGCGTCACCGCCGACAGCCAGACCCGCTTCTTCGGCGGCATCTTCGTCGGCTACGGCGTCGCCTGGATCTGGGCCGCCCGTCAAGTCCCGATCTCGACACTCGCGGTGCGCTGGCTCGCCGGAATCTTCCTACTGAGCGGCATCGCCCGCTTGATCTCGGTAGCCGTCTACGGCTGGCCGCACTGGTTCCAAATCGTCCTCACCGCAATAGAATTCGCCCTACCCCCGATCTTCTTCTGGCTGACCGCCGCCCACCCAAAGCACACCGATCCACCTGTTACCCACGTCCCCGCCGCAGGCTGACCGGTCTCCGGGCAGGTGTCGCATATCGGATGACTATTTCGCACAGGGTGTGCCCTGTGCGAAGTAGTCGGTGGCTATGCGCCAACGGGCGCGGCGACCGAAGTCGAGTGCGCTACTGGGTTCGGCGGACCGATTCGGCGTCCGCCATATCTATGGGGCTTGACCTGTGCTAACTCCGAGGACCGGCGCTGCGATAGGGGAATAGCGGAGTGTGTTCTTGCCGCGGACGCGGTGGCCGCGGCGGCGTGCGGTGGTGACAACGGACCGTCACCACCGGCACGCGAGTCAGTCGCTGAGCCAGATGGCTTCGGCCGCAGGGCGACCGAGATCAATGGTGCGGTCCCCGATGCGAATCGCGATGGTGCCCGCGAAGTCTCGGCGTTCCACCACGACGATCGGTGTATCGAGGGCGATGCCGACCGAATCGAAGTAGCGCAGCATGTCCGGATCGGCATCGGAAATCCGTGCGACATGGCCGGATTCATCCGCTCGGAAATCGCTGAGCTGGCGGGCGGGCGGCGTCGGCACCGCGCCGTCGACCGAGGGAATGGGATCGCCGTGCGGATCCCGGTCCGGATAGCCGAGTTTCGCGTCGATGCGCGCCATCAGCAACTCCGAAACCGCGTGCTCGAGCACCTCGGCCTCATCGTGCACCTCATCCCAGCCGTAGCCGAGTTCGTTGACCAGGAATGTCTCGATCAGCCGATGCCGACGCACCATGGCGACCGCCGCGCGCCGCCCGTGTTCGGTGAGGGTGATGGATCCGTACCGCGCGTGTTCGACAAGGCCTTGATCGGCGAGCTTGCGCACCGCCTCGGAGACGGTGGAGGCCGAGACGCCGATCCGTTCGGCGAGCAGTTTGGTCGATACCTTTTCCTGCGACCACTCCTGAGCGGTCCAGATCACTTTCAAATAGTCCTGGGCGACCGAGGTGAGCTCCGGCGCGATCGTCGCGGTGCTGCCGTGGGGGCCTGTGGTCTCGGTCGGCTGCGCTGCGGTGTCGGCCAGCTCGCGTCGGGTTGCGATGTCTCGTTTACCGGGCACATCTTCGAGCTTATGCATAGGACTCGCGATTCACACATTCAGACACTTGAACACTCGGTGCCGTTGTCCGGCAGCGTCGATCCGGCTCGCCGATCAGTCGGTTTCGGCTGGTCAGGGCCGCTCTCGGGGGCACCGGTGTGCGGTCAGCCCGACCGTGCGGAGCCGATGCGGGCGGCTGGTGTTCCGACGAGTTCGGTGGCAATGGAATCGGCATGAAGCTCGGGCTACACCTGCACCGGTCGAACCCGCAATTCACCCCATGTACACACGGCGCTCGAGACATGAGTGTGGATGGACACCTCCGAATACTGTTCGTCCCTGATTTTGCGTAGGCTGCGGACTGTGCAGAGATGGCGGAGCCTCGACGACGTACCCGCGGACTGGGGGCGGTGCGTACTCACGATCGGCGTATTCGACGGTGTGCATCGCGGCCACGCGCAGCTGATCAGCAGGGCCGTGAAGTCCGCTGCCGCGCGGGGAGTTCCGGCGGTATTGATGACCTTCGACCCGCACCCGATGGAAGTGGTGCGCCCCGGCTCGCATCCGGCGCAGTTGACCACGCTGACCCGGCGCGCGGAATTGGCCGAGGAGTTGGGCGTCGACGTTTTCTGCGTGATGCCCTTCACCCAAGAATTCATGAAGCTGCCCCCGGCGCGTTACGTCCACGATCTGCTGGTCGAGCGGCTGCATGTGGCCGAGGTCGTGGTCGGTGACAATTTCACCTTCGGTAAGAAGGCCGCGGGCACCGTCGAGACCATGCGCGAACTCGGTGGGCGCTTCGGCTTCGAGGTCGACGGTGTGACGCTGCTCAGCGAGCACGCGGTCACCTTCTCCTCCACCTACATCCGTGCCTGCGTCGACGCGGGCGATATGGCCGCGGCCGCCGAGGCGCTGGGTCGTCCGCACCGGGTCGAGGGCGTGGTCGTGCACGGCGACGGTCGCGGCCGCGAGCTGGGTTTCCCGACCGCGAACATCGCGCCGCCCATGTATGCCGCGATTCCGGCCGACGGCGTCTACGCGGGTTGGTTCACCGTGCTCGGCCCGGGCCCGACCATCGGCACCGTGACGCCGGGGGAGCGTGCGATGGCCGCGATATCCATCGGCACCAACCCCACCTTCTCCGGTCGCGCGCGCACCGTCGAGGCGTATGTCCTCGACTGTGACGCTGATCTTTATGGTCAGCATGTCGCAGTGGATTTCGTCGAGCACCTACGTGGGATGCGCAAATTCGACTCCATCGAAGAACTGCTCGAGGCCATGGGGCGTGACGTGGAAAACGCGCGCAAGGTCCTCGCCGCCCTCGACTGACGCCCCCACCAGCGGATTTGTTCGCGCGATTCGGTTCGTCATATCGGATTCGGTGCGGCGAACCGAATCCGGTAAGGTGGATCCTCGGGTTTGCTGCGGTCCGCGGCGGCACCCGACCGGGTAACCGGAATCCTCGAGCGCGGAACTGAGAAATAGGAGTGGATGCCCCATGGCGCTGACCACCGAGCAGAAGTCGGCCATTCTCGCCGAGTACGGCCTGCACGAGAAGGACACCGGTTCCCCGGAGGCGCAGATCGCGCTGCTGTCCAAGCGGATCGCCGACATCACCGAGCACCTGAAGAAGCACAAGCACGACCACCACACCCGCCACGGCCTGATGGCGCTGATCGGTCGTCGCAAGCGCCTGTCGAAGTACCTCGCCGATAAGGACATCCAGCGCTACCGTTCGCTCATCGAGCGCCTGGGTCTGCGTCGGTAACATTTTGCAGCGCCTGCGGCGCTGCGTGTTCGCGGCCCCTGGTGTCTCGCATCCGAGCCGTCGAGACTCGCGACTTCGTCGCATGCGCTTCGACGACTCGGACGCGAGACGGGCCACGAACGTCGCTCGTAAGACTCGCTCGGTGGTGGCCGAGTCGGGTGTGGAAGCGCTCGACACGCTGCTTAGCAGAGCCGGTCGGTCAGGTGGCCAACGGGGAGAAGTACAATCTCCCCGTTGGCTATATGTGTATGAGGGGTATTCACACCCCGTTTGCACGACAACATTGCACAGCCGTATGCACCCGCCCGCGTGGCGTCGGTCTTCGGTAGTGGCCTCCCGGCAGGCGCGCAGTCGCCGGCGGGCTTCGATCGATGACCGCCTCCGCGTCGCCGTTTCCAAGGGGAATCGGCCGGGTGTGCGCGTCGCAGCCAGGAGGGTTGCCGCGCGTCCGTATCCGGTACGGCTGACGACAGCTGGATCGCGCCTTTGCGGCGCTCGATCCGGCGAAGACGAGAGGTTGAGAGCAGAAAAATGTCCGAAACAACCACAACCTCGGCCATCGAGGTCGAACCCGGTGTGTTCGAATCCGTCGCGCTGATCGATAACGGCACCTTCGGAACCCGCACCGTCCGCTTCGAGACCGGCCGTCTGGCCCGCCAGGCCGCCGGTTCGGTCGTCGCCTACCTGGACGACGAGACCATGCTGCTGTCCGCGACCACCGCGGGCAAGCACCCCAAGGATCAGTTCGACTTCTTCCCGCTGACGGTCGATGTCGAAGAGCGCATGTACGCCGCCGGCCGCATCCCGGGTTCGTTCTTCCGCCGGGAGGGTCGTCCCTCCACCGACGCGATCCTGACCTGCCGCCTGATCGACCGTCCGCTGCGTCCGTCCTTCGTCGACGGTCTGCGCAACGAGATCCAGGTCGTGGTCACCGTGCTGAGCCTGGACCCGAACGATCTGTACGACGTCGTGGCCATCAACGCCGCATCCGCGTCCACCCAGATCGCCGGCCTGCCGTTCTCCGGCCCGGTCGGCGGCGTGCGCGTCGCGCTGATCGATGGCCAGTGGGTCGCTTTCCCGACCGTCGAGCAGCTCGAGGGCGCGGTCTTCGACATGGTCGTCGCGGGTAGGGTCGTCGAATCCGGTGATGTGGCCATCATGATGGTCGAGGCCGAGGCCACCGAGAAGGTCATCGCGCTGGTCGAGGGCGGGGCGCAGGCGCCGACCGAGGCCGTGGTGGCGCAGGGCCTCGAGGCCGCCAAGCCGTTCATCGCCCGCCTGTGCAAGGCGCAGCAGGATCTGGCCTCGCTGGCGTCCAAGCCGACCGAGGAGTTCCCGCTCTTCCCGCCGTACGAGGCCGATGTCTACGAGGCCGTCGAGGGCACCGCCAAGCGCGAGCTGGGCGAGGCGCTCGGCATCGCCGACAAGCAGGAGCGCGAGGCGAAGATCGATGAGATCAAGCTCGCCGTGCTGGATCGGCTGGCCGACGACTTCGCCGGTCGTGAGAAGGAACTTGGCGCGGCATTCCGCTCGGTCACCAAGAAGCTGGTGCGCCAGCGCATCCTGTCCGACGGCTTCCGCATCGACGGTCGCGGGCTGGCCGATATCCGTGCCCTCTCCGCCGAGGTCGCCGTGATCCCGCGGGCGCACGGTTCGGCGCTGTTCGAGCGTGGCGAGACCCAGATCATGGGCGTCACCACCCTCGACATGGTGAAGATGGCCCAGCAGGTCGACTCGCTCGGCCCGGAGACCTCCAAGCGCTACATGCACCACTACAACTTCCCGCCGTTCTCCACCGGTGAGACCGGTCGCGTCGGTTCGCCGAAGCGTCGCGAGATCGGCCACGGCGCGCTGGCCGAGCGGGCGCTGATTCCGGTTCTCCCGAGCCAGGAAGAGTTCCCGTACGCCATCCGTCAGGTCTCGGAAGCGTTGAGCTCCAACGGTTCCACCTCGATGGGTTCGGTTTGCGCCTCGACCCTGTCGCTGCTGAACGCCGGTGTGCCGCTGAAGGCCCCGGTCGCCGGTATCGCCATGGGCCTGGTGTCGGACACGATCAAGAACGACAAGGGTGAGGACGAGGTCCGCTACGTCGCGCTGACCGACATCCTGGGCGCCGAGGATGCCTTCGGCGACATGGACTTCAAGGTCGCGGGCACCCCGGACTTCGTCACCGCACTGCAGCTGGACACCAAGCTGGACGGCATCCCCTCGCAGGTGCTGGCCGGTGCGCTGAGCCAGGCGCACGATGCCCGCACCACCATCCTGGAGGTCATGGCCGAGGCCATCGCCACCCCGGACGAGATGAGCCCGTACGCTCCGCGCGTCACCGCGATCAAGATCCCGGTCGACAAAATCGGTGAGGTCATCGGCCCGAAGGGCAAGGTGATCAACCAGATCACCGAGGAGACCGGCGCCAATATCTCCATCGAGGACGACGGCACCGTCTACGTCGGTGCGACCACTGGCCCCGCGGCGCAGGCGGCGATCGACCAGATCAACGCCATCGCCAACCCGCAGCTGCCGAAGGTCGGCGAGCGCTTCCTCGGCACGGTCGTCAAGACCACCGCCTTCGGCGCGTTCGTCTCGCTGCTGCCCGGCCGCGACGGTCTGGTGCACATCTCCAAGCTGGGCAACGGCAAGCGCGTGGCCAAGGTCGAGGACGTGGTGAACGTCGGCGACAAGCTGCGCGTGGAGATCGCCGATATCGACAACCGCGGCAAGATTTCGCTGGTCCCGGTCGACGAGAACGCTGACGAGCCCGAGGCGGCCGAAACCGCTGATGCGGGCACGGCGGAGACCGAGTAGTACTTGTCTCTGTGACGAAGAAGAAGACGGCAACCCCTCTGCTCCGCGGCGAGCAGGGGGGTTCGTCTCTGGAGCTGCGGATGGACCAGATGCGGGGCACCGACGCGGGGGTACGGCGCACCGTATTGCCCGGCGGGCTGCGCGTGGTCACCGAACATGTGCCCGGCGTGCGTTCGGCATCGATCGGGGTCTGGGTGGGGGTCGGCTCGCGCGATGAGGGCCCCACCGTCGCGGGCGCCGCGCATTTCCTGGAACACCTGCTCTTCAAGGCGACTCCGACGCGTTCGGCATTGGATATCGCGCAGGCGATGGATGCGGTGGGCGGTGAACTCAACGCGTTCACCGCGAAGGAGCAGACCTGCTACTACGCCCACGTCCTCGACGAGGATCTGCCGCTGGCGGTCGATATGGTTTCCGATGTCGTACTCAATGGTCTGTGCCGGGCCGAGGATGTGGATGTCGAGCGGCAGGTGGTGCTCGAGGAGATCGCCATGCGCGACGACGATCCGGAGGATCTGGTCGGTGACGCATTCCTGTCCGCGCTCTTCGGTGATCACCCGATCGGGCGGCCGGTGATCGGCTCCATCGAAACCGTCGAGGCGATGAATGCCACCCAGCTGCGTGGCTTCCATCTGCGCCGCTACCGGCCGGACCGGATGGTCGTCGCGGTCGCGGGCAATGTGGAGCACGACCACACCGTGGAATTGGTGCACCATGCCTTCGCCGGCCGGCTCGATCCATCCGCCGAACCCGCACCACGGCGCGAGGGCCGGTTTCGACCGCACAGCGCACCGGAACTGCACTGGAGCCACCGTGACAGCGAACAGGCGCACCTGGTCTTCGGCGTGCGCGCCTTCGGGCGGCACGAGGGGGAGCGGCGCTGGCCGCTGTCGGTGCTCAATACCGTGGTCGGCGGTGGCCTGAGTTCGCGGCTGTTCCAACGCATTCGGGAGGAACGCGGGCTGGCGTACTCGGTGTACTCCAGCGTGGACACCTTCGCCGATACCGGCGCGTTCTCGGTGTATATCGGCTGCCAACCGGAAAATCTCGGCCAGGTGGCGACATTGGCGCGCGGGGTGCTGGATGAGATTGCGGCCAATGGCATTACCGACGCGGAATGCGCGCGCGCCAAGGGGTCGTTGCGTGGTGGACTGGTGCTCGGCCTGGAGGATTCGGCATCGCGGATGAACCGGATCGGTCGCAGCGAACTGAGTTACGGCAACCACCGCAGCGTCTCGGAGACGCTGGCCCGCATCGATGCGGTGACCACCGACGAGGTTTCCGCGATCGCCCGCTCCCTGCTGGCGCGACCGTTCGCGGCCTCGGTGGCCGGACCGTACCGACGCACCAGGGACTTGCCCGCTGCGGTGCGGCGATTGGTCGAGGGCTGAGGTAGATCACCTGGTGGCCGACGTGATTCGCGTCGGCTACCGATCCGATCGGGGGTGGATATGACGGGATCGGCGCTCGGTCGCGCCGAGGTGGCGGCCGAACTCGGACGGCTCGACGAGGCGCGCCGGATCATCGGTGCGGCCTTGGTCGCCCAACCGGACGACCCGGTGCTGTTGGAACGCATGGCCGACATCGCCTATCGACTCGATCAGACCGACGAGGCGCTGCGCTACGCGACCGCGGCGATCGCCGCCGACCCGGCGCGCCTCGACGCGTACCTGACCGCGGCCCTGGCCTACGACGCCTACGGCATGCGTGCGGAAGCGCAGCGGCACGCCCGCATGGCGACTCGGTTGGCGCCGGACAATGTCGCGGCCCTGCTGGTGCTGGCTCGGGTCATCGCCAATGCGGCGACCTCCGATAGGCCGCGAGCCGAAGCCCGCGATGCCCTCGAACGGGCAACGAGACTCGCCCCCGCGCATGCGGGCACACACGCCCACGCGGCGGAAACCTATCGGCGACTGCATGATTCGGGCGCCGCACGTCGCCACGTCGAGGCCGGTCTCGCCGAGGATCCGGTACATGCCGAACTGCTGCAGACTCGGGCGCGGTTGGACTTCGAGAACATCGCGACCAGGGATAAGGCCGTCGCGACGCTGCGTGGACTGCTCGGCTCGAATCCGGGCGATGCTGGTGCACGTCGGCTGCTCGCCGAAATCATGTGGCGGGCGCTGATCAGGCTGGCCGCCTGGGTGTGGTTCTTCGCGGCGGCCGTGGTTTCGCTGTCGATGTGGATGCCCACCGGTGGTCTGCGGGTCCTGACACCTGCGCTGTTCGTTGGTGTGCTCGGTGCGTGGTTCGGTGTATTCCGCAAGCTGGTTCGCCAGTTGCCGCGGGGATATCTGCGCAAGCGGCTGCTGCGGCGGCCGGAAGCGTTGCTGGCGTTGGTGATCGGGCTGTTGTCGAGTTTCGTCACCGATATCGGTGCGCTGGTATTGCGATCGGATTGGTCGGCCGAGGGTATACGCGGCGGGTACATCGCGGTGCTCGTCGGAGCGGTGGGTGCCGCACTGGCGCATCTGCTGCTGTTCGTGGCGTGGGTCGTGCGGCGCGACGGCGAGTCGGATCGCGGTGCGGGGGAGGAATTCGCGCTGCTGAGCGTGATCATCGTGCTCGGTGGCGGGCTGCCATTCGTGGGAATGCTTGCCGCGCTGCGGCATTGGGCTCGTCAGCCGGCGGCGTTCGGGGTGTTCGTCGCGATCGTCGGCATTGTGGTTGTGACGTTGCTGCTCGAGATTCTGCTGGTACAGGCGTTGGAGTACCGGTGGCGGATGTTCGACGCGTACGCCGGGGGCGTGCTGTTGGTCGCGGCATTGACCGCGCTCGCGCTCTGGTGGGGTTTGCAGCAGACCGCGACGCAAACCTTCCACAGCGACGAGCGGACTCCGGTGCCGACTGCCCCGAAGTCACCGCCGACCGTCCCGACGTTCCACTTCACGCCGCCGGTGCTGCCGACACCCGCGGGTTAGGTCTCAGTCGCTGTGGGCGCGGTTGGCCGCCTCGACGATCGAGGGCAGCAGGCCGGGCAGGGCGTGGTCGAGATCCTCCGAGCGCAGGCGCTGGCAGGTCTGGCCGTCGATAATCAGTCGCTCGATGACACCGGCTTCGCGCAGAATCTTGAAGTGGTGGGTGGCGGTCGACTTGTTGATCACCTCATAGAGCGCGCCGCAGCGCACGGCGGTGCCCGCATTGCTCAGCCGACGCACCATCTCCAGCCGCACCGGATCCTGCAATGCGCCCAGCACGGCGGGTAACGAGGCGACCGGCGGCGCCTCGGTGGCCGATTCCTTCGCTTCGGTCATGATCTACCTCACAGTGGTTTGATGGTTATCGTACCGGCTGTATCGTCAATTGAAGTTCGATCATCATCAAACTTACCTGATCGGGGTTCCGATGGCAGCGACAATGACGGTGGCGGCCGACCAGCAGACCTCACAGCGCTGGGCCTATGCGCTGATTCTGGCGGCCAGCGGGGTGGCGCTCGGCGTCTCCGGGGTGCCCGCACCGCTGTACGGCATGTACCAGAAGGAGTGGCATTTCACGCCGCTCACGACGACCTTCGTCTTCGCGGTGTACGCATTGGCGGCGCTGGCCGCGGTGCTGGTCTCCGGGCGCATCTCCGATGTGGTCGGTCGCAAGCCGGTGCTGCTCGGCGCATTCGCCACCATGATCGTCGGGCTGGTGGTGTTCCTGTTGGCCGACAATGTCGCGATGCTGTTGGTGGCGCGGGCGCTACACGGGTTGGCGGTCGGTTCGACGGTGGTCGCCGGCGCCGCGGCACTGCTCGATCTGCGCCCGAAGCACGGCGCGCGGTCCGGTCAGCTCAGCGGCGTTGCCTTCAATGTCGGTATGGCCGTGGCGATTCTGGGTTCGGCATTGCTTGCCCAGTACGCGCCGCATCCGCTGCGCACGCCCTATGTCGTCATCACGGTGGTGTGCCTGCTCATCGGCGCCGGTGTCATCGCTTTGCGGGAACCGCATACCGCTCGGATCGCCGGACGCATCACGATCGCGAAACCGGCTGTGCCGCAGGAGATTCGCGGTGACTTCTGGTTCTCGGCGCTGGGCGTGATGGCGGCCTGGTCGGTGCTGGGCGTACTGCTGTCGCTGTATCCGTCGCTCGCTTCGGCCGAGACCGGCATCCACAATCTGGTCTTCGGTGGCGCGGTCGTCGCGTCGACCGCGGTGGCCGGTGCGACCGCCCAGCTGTTCGCCACCGGAATTCCGGCGCGACGCGCGGCGATCGGCGGCGATACCGGCATGGCGGTGGCGCTGGTCCTCACGGTGCCCGCTTTGCACACCGGCAACTGGGTCATCGTGCTACTGGCCGGAGTGTTGCTCGGCGCGACCTTCGGGCTCGGGTTCGGCGGTTCGCTGCGGCATCTGTCCGAGGTTGTGCCGCAACACAAGCGGGGCGAGACCATGTCGGCGTACTACCTGCTCGCCTACTCGGCCATGGCGCTGCCGACCATCCTCGCCGGATGGGCGGCCACCGAATGGGGGCTGAGCGAGGTGTTCCCATGGTTCGTCGGTGCGGTCGCATTGGCGTGCCTGGTGGCGGCCGGGCTCGGACTGCGCCGGAATCAGGAAGCGAAAAAGCAAGGGGACTAGCCGGTTCGGCGCTACTCGTCTGGCGACTCCTGCGATAGACGCGCCTTGGTCCAGTCCGCCCAGTCGCCGAGGGCCGAGGTCAGCCGGATTCCGGCCTCGGCGGCGATGCGCAGCGATTCCGTCTGCGGGCTTCGACCGTATTCGCCGCGGTCCTTGGCCGCGGCGATCTTGCGGTAGTTCTCCGCGAGGCCGTGATAGTAGGCGGCCTCGCGGTCGAGGTGCTCGGCCACCTGTTCTGGTGTCATCAGCCAGAAGAAGACCGAACGCAGCAGCGGTTCCAGTCGAATGGTGTGATCGACCTCGGTCTGGGTCAGCCAGCGCCGGACCTCGGTCAGGCCCGCCTCGGTGATCCGGTAGTCCTTGCGTCCGCGCGGGCCCTCGGCGTCGACAGCGATATATCCGTTCTCCTGTAGTTTGCGCAGCTCGCTGTAGATCTGTGGATGCCCGGCGGGCCATACCGAACCGAGTACCTCGTCGAATCGCTGGCTCAGATCCCAGCCGCTTGCCGGGTTTTCGGCGAGCAGTCCCAGCAGGGCATGTCTCAGCGACACGGCTGACCATCCTTGTCATGTTCATGTGGACATGTTGCTGTTGACATGTCGATGGATATCTGCGACGCTTCCTTTGCATGCACCTGTTCAAAGTAACATGTTGATTCGAACAACTGGAGGAGCCGTGCCTCAACACGGTCAGGGCAATGTCTTCATTACCGGGTCCACCGGCGGCATCGGCGCCGCGGTCACCGATCTACTGGTCCAGCGGGGCTATACCGTCTATGCGGGCGTGCACACCACGGCACCCAGCCGCGATTCCGCCGAAATTCGTTCGGTAGCAATGGATGTCACCGATCCCGACAGCGTGGCACGGGCGGCTGCCGCAGTCGCCGCGCAGGTCGGCGCCGAGGGACTGCACGCGGTGATCAACAACGCCGGAATCATCGTGCAGGGGCCGCTCGAGCTGGTAACGCCCGATCAGCTGCGCCACCAGTTCGACGTGAACACGCTCGGCCCGGCGTATGTCTGCCGAGAGTTTCTGCCGCTGGTGCGCGCGGGCCGAGGCCGCATCGTCAATATCAGTGCGCCGACAGCCCGCATCCCGATACCGTTCATGGCGCCGATTTCGGCCAGCAAGGCGGCGCTGGCGTCGTGGTCGAATGCGTTGCGGCTGGAGCTGTCCGCCTGGGATATTCCGGTGGTTCTCGTTGAGCCGGGCGGCACCCGCACGGAGATCTTCGCCAAAGCGGAACTGGGCACCCAGCAAGCGATCTCCGACTCCAGTACGGAGCGCGTCGCGCTCTACCGCGGTCAGCTCGAGGCCGTCGCGGCGGCCGGTGAACGCATGAAACTCGGTCCGGTCGGTCCGGTCGCCCGAGCGGTGGTGCGGGCGGTGACGACGCGAAAGCCCAAGCGGCACTATGCCGCGGGAACCGGAGTCCGCACTTTCGCGCTGCTGGCCCACCTGCCTGTATCGTTGCGCGAACGCGCGATCTCCACCGCGTATGGGCTGCGCTCGGCATCTCGTGTGGTGGGTGCGGTGTGAGCGCATCGGTATCGCGAACCATCGTCTTCATCGGGGCCACATCTGGAATGGGCAGGCACGCAGTGCGGCGGCTGGCGCGCGACGGACACCGGTTGATCCTCATCGGACGCGACCCGCGCCGCGCCGCCGAGTTGCGCGCCGAGTTGCCGGATGCCACCGTGATCACGGCCGATATTGCCACGGCGGCCGGAATCGACCGTGCCGCAGCGCAGATCGCCCAGGTGACCGATGCGGTGGACACACTGGTGAACAACGCCGGAGTGATGGTGCCCGATCGAGAGGTCACCGCCGAGGGCGTCGAGCTGAACTTCGCCGTGCACCACCTGGCGCCGTTCTCCATGACCGGCGTTCTCCTGTCGCTGTTGCAACGCGGCGCCGGGCGAGTGGTGAATGTCAATTCCGAGGGCCATCGCGCGGCGCTGTTCCATTCGGGTGCGATAGATCTCGACTTCGCCGACCTCGGCAGCGAACGCCACTACGATCCGTTCCTCGCCTATAGCCGCAGCAAACTGGCAAACCTGTTGTTCAGCTATGAATTACAGCGTCGACATCCCGAATTGGCCGTCGTCGCACTGCATCCCGGAATGGTTCGCTCCGACCTCGGTCGGCGGTTCTCTCGCTTGCGGGTGGCACCCATGCACGCCATTTCACTTCCGACGGCCAAGGGGGCGGCACCGATCATCGAACTGGCCACCAGCCCGGACATCGAAAGTGGTTCGTATTACAACAGATTCAAACCGGTCAAGTCGTCCCCACAGTCTTACGACGTGACGACCGCACGGCGCCTATGGGATGTGACCGAACAATTGCGCGGCCGGTTCGACCAACAGCCGATCCAGGGCCGAGCGTGACCGACCTGCCGTGACCGCCGGATCGGGTCATCTGGCCGCTCCGCATGAATCGCATTCGAAAAGGTAAGGGCCGCAGGGGTAGCTGAGCTGGCCAGGTAGTCGGCGAGCGACAACCCGGCTACCATGCGGTGATGCGATGGGGGCGGTTGGGCGACCGACTACACCGCGCGGCACTGTTGCTCGCGGTGTTGGGCGCGGTTGTCGGTGGATTGGTGATTGCCGGGCTGACCTGGTGGTTGTTGTGGTGGCTTTTGGGTGCGACGGCCGAGACGCCGAATCAGTTGGACCTCACCAAGATCGCGCTGTCGGTGGCCGCCGGGGTTGGCGGTGCAGTCGCGCTGGTGGTGGCGTATCGGCGGCAGCGGGATCTGGAGCGCGGCCGGTTCGCGGAGTTGTTCGGGGCCGCGGCGCGGCAGTTGGGGGATGCGGATCCGGCTGTTCGCATCGCCGGGGTGTATGCGATGGCAGGGGTGGCCGATGAGTTTTCCGCGCCGAGTCGAAGACAGCAGTGCATCGACGTGCTGTGTGGATATCTGCAGCTGCCGTACGAACCGGCCGATGGCGCGAATCATCTTGTCTCGCGGGCCGAATCGGCGGAGGAAGCCGGGATGAAGGTCGAGCGGGTGTACGAATTCCGGCGCAATGACCGGGAGGTGCGCCGCGCCATCGTCCGCCTGATCGCCCAACATCTGCGACCATCCGCGGATATCCGCTGGTCGGCGTGCAACCTGACGTTCAACGGCGCGGTGCTGGAGAAGGTCGATTTCCGGGACGCGGTGTTCTCGGGGCGGCATACCTCGTTCGCGGGCGCGACGTTCATCGGGCCAGCGACATTCGAGCGTGTGCGGTTCGACGGCCACCATGTCACCTTCCGGGACGCGACCTTCCGGGACGGCCCGGCGCTGTTCGACCACGCGAAGTTCGATACCAGCCGTATCGAAAAGCACGAACCGGCAGGTAATGGCACCACTTTCGCCGATGCCACATTCGAGAGTGGCGTGTCGTTCGAGAGCGCTTGTTTCCAAGGCCCGCGCACCAACTTCAGCGGCGCCCGCTTCCTCGGTGCACGGACCTCATTCCAGGACACGAAGTTCCGGGCGGAGCTGACCCTGTTCGAGCGCGCCGTCTTCGATGGCGACCACATTGCCTTCGACCGCACCGAATTCAACAGTGCCCGAGTCGTATTCAGCGGTACGCAGTTCTACGCCACGCTCACCGCCTTCGACGAGGCGAAGATCGGCGCGCAGAACCGACTACGCAACCGAGGAACTCGCGAAACGGATTTCTCGCAGGCCGAGTTTCACGGCGGCGTCAGATTCCCGCGGACG
Organism: Nocardia sp. CA-135398; assembly: GCF_050955845.1. NCBI lineage: Bacteria > Bacillati > Actinomycetota > Actinomycetes > Mycobacteriales > Nocardiaceae > Nocardia > Nocardia sp. CA-135398. Next base: position 2,723,021 of record NZ_CP192084.1, read on the forward strand.
GTGCTCGGCGGACGCACGGTCGACTTCACCGAGGGCGACTTCTTCGGCGATATCTCGTTCCTCGGCACGCGTTTCGCCGCCAACGAAATCCATTTCGATCGGCCGAGGGCCTGGGTGGGCACGCATTTCGACTGGGATGACGCGCCCACCCGCAAACCAACGAGCGTCAAGCCGAATCCATGGCCGCCGACCGCCGCAGTGTAGCGGTTACGTCGGCCAACCACCGTAGGGGACGGTGATCAGTTCCATGAAGTGACCACTGGGGTCGAGGAAATAGACGCCGCGACCGCCATCATTGTGGTTGATCTCGTTGACGCCCTGTTGGCGGGGGTCGGCCCAATGCTCCAGTTTGTAGCGCTGGATCTTGGCGTAGGCCGCGTCGAACTCGGCGTCGGAGATCAGGAATGCGTAGTGCTGGGGCTGGATTTCGGTGATGTGCGGTGGCACGTTCGCGAAGTCGAAGGTGACTCCATTGCCCGTTGGCAACGGGATGAACGGACCCCATTCCTTTCCTAGTTCCAAACCCAGGATGTCCGACCAGAATTCGGCGGACACCCGATTGTCGCGACAGCCGACAATGGTGTGGTTGAACTGTACTGGCAGGGGATTTCTCCTTGTGTCGTGACGGTCCCGACCCCGGGCTCGGTACAAGGCGGCCTACGGGAGCACCGTCACGGGCGTCGAGGTTAGCCAATCGCGCTCCATGGTGCCACCCCTGAGTGATGTGGGCCATCTTGCTCTGTCTGTGACGCTGCGCGGTAGCGTCGTGGAATGAAGATTCGAGGGGCGGTCCTGGAGCGGATCGCGGCGCCCACTCCGTTCGCCGAGTCGGCGCCGATCACCGTCTGTGAGCTGGACCTGGGGGAGCCCGGTCCGGGTGAGCTGCTGGTGCGGATCGAGGCCGCCGGGTTGTGTCATTCCGACCTGTCGGTGGTGGACGGAAACCGGGTGCGACCGGTGCCGATGCTGCTCGGGCACGAGGCGGCGGGCATCGTCGAGGCGATCGGGCCCGGTGACAGTGACGTGGCGGTGGGGCAGCGCGTGGTGATGACCTTCCTGCCGCGCTGTGGGGAGTGCGCGGGCTGTGCCAGTGACGGGCGCACGCCATGCGGACCGGGCAGTGTTGCCAATAATGCGGGTGAGCTATTGAACGGTGGGCGACGGCTGCATCGCGAGGGTGCGGACGTGCACCATCATCTCGGCGTGTCCGCCTTCGCAACACACGCCGTCGTCGATCGCCGATCGGTAGTTCCGGTCGATCCCGATGTGCCGCCGGAGGTTGCCGCGGTACTGGGCTGCGCGGTGCTCACCGGTGGTGGTGCGCTGCTCAACTCCGCGAAACCCGGTGCGGCCGACCGGATCATGGTGGTCGGGCTCGGTGGTGTCGGCATGGCGGCGGTGCTCGTCGCGGTGTCGCTCGGCGAGCACGAAGTGATCGCTGTCGATACCGTGCCGGAAAAGCTGGCTCTCGCAAAGGAACTCGGTGCGAGCGCCGCGTACACACCGGCCGAACTGGCGGAACAGGGCATCCAGGCGGATGTCGTGGTCGAGGCCGCGGGCAATGTTCGTGCCTTCGAAACCGCCATCGCCGCAACGGGACCCGGTGGTACGACGGTCACCGTCGGGCTTCCTGCCCCCGACGCGCGCGCGAGCATTTCGCCCCTCGCGTTGGTTGCTCAGGGCCGCACCATCGTCGGCAGCTACCTCGGCTCGGCAGTGCCCTCTCGGGATATTCCGGAGTACGTCCGCATGTGGCGCGAAGGGCGGCTGCCGGTCGAAAAGCTGGTGTCCTCGCATGTCGGGTTGGAGGAAATCAACCGCGCTATGGACGAACTCGCTGCCGGGCACGCGTTGCGGCAGGTGATCGTGTTCGAGTAGGTCGTCCGCCTTCGTGACTGAGGTGGAGGCGTTCTGCACTGAGTGCGGTGGACCTGCGTAGCGGGCCGGTGTGCGGTGGACCTGCGTAGCGGGCCGGTGTGCGGCCGTTCGCCGCGGCGCTTTTGGCATGCCACTGCGCGCTGTGCTCGGAACGGTACCTCGCAATCGAAAGCATCTGGCGGGTGCACTGTGTGACCGCCTCGAGACGCGCAAGTTGGTCTCAGTGCTCAGCCACCTCGCCTCGGGTACGGGGGCTTTCGTCGAGTGCGTCGACGAATCGTGCGAGGAGACGGGCGAATTCGGTGCGTTCGCGGTCCGTCCAGTCGGACATCGCGGCCGCCATGGCGGCGCGACGGCCGTCGCGTGCTGTGGTGACGGCGGCGCGTCCGGCGGGAGTGAGTCGTAGGACGGCGCGCCTGCCGTCCTGCTGATCCGCCACCCGCTCCAGGTGACCGGATGAAACCGCCTGGGCGACAAGGCGACTCGCGCGCGGTTGATCGACGCCAAGTGCCGCTGCCAGGGTTCCGACGGTGTCCGCATTCGCACCGGCCACCGCGTCCAGCACTCGGAACACCGAGATCGGCACCGGCGAATCCTTGCCGAGTGCCCCGCGGGTCTGCCGCCGCCGGATTCGCACCATCGCAGCCTCGACGGCCGCGGCCACCGTGTCGCGCTCTTCCATCCGCTCCACTTTCATGTCATATTACATGTAGTTGTAATTCTACATGCTTTGGAGGAACGATGGCAGCACAGCGCCCGATCGGCTACTGGCTCAAGGAACTCGACCGCCGGATCGACGCCCGCTTCGAGGACGATCTGGCCGCGTCCGGTCTGACTCGTCGCCACTGGCAGATCCTCAACTCACTCGCCGAAGGTCCCCGCTCCGCCGCCGATATCCGCGACGGCCTCGCCCCGTTCTGGAACGACGCTTCGGAGTGGGGCATCCAACTCGCACAGCTGGTGGATCGCGGTGACATCACCGATGATTCGGGCACTCTCGCCCTCACCGAGGCGGGCCGTATCACCCACCACCAAGCCTTCGCCCTGATCGGCAAGCGCCGCCGCGCCATGCTCGACGGGATCACCGACGACGAGTACGTCGAGGCCGTTCGCCTGCTGGAGAAGATGGCCGAGAATATGGCTGGCGCGTGACCGCGTGCTGCCGATCACCGGAGGTCAGCGGACCGGGAGGGGAGTGGGGTCGATAGGCTGGCGGAGTCGTTGGTGGAATTAGGAGGTGCGGTGACCATTCGGGTCGGAGTGCTCGGTGCGCGGGGGAAAGTCGGTCAGGCGATCTGTGCGGCGGTGCAGGCGGCCGACGATCTGGAGTTGGTCGCGACCGTCGACAAGGACGATTCGCTCGAGTCGTTCACCGAATCGGGCACCCAGGTGGTCGTCGACTTCACCAATCCCGATGTGGTGATGGGGAATCTGAAGTTCCTGGTGGAACGCGGAATTCACGCGGTCGTCGGGACCACCGGATTCGATGAGGCCCGACTGGACGAAGTGCGCGGCTGGTTGGCAGGGCGGCCGGAGACCGGTGTCCTCATCGCCCCGAACTTCGCCATCGGCGCGGTGCTGTCGATGCGATTCGCCGAGCAGGCGGCGCGATTCTTCGATTCGGTCGAGGTCATCGAACTGCATCACCCGAACAAGGTCGACGCGCCCTCGGGCACCGCATATCGGACCGCGGGCCTGATCGCCGCCGCACGGGACAAGGCCGGAGTCGGCCGCAGCCCCGACGCCACCACCCAGGAACTCGAGGGCGCGCGCGGCGCCGACGTCGATGGCGTGCGGGTGCATTCGGTGCGCCTGGCCGGACTCGTCGCGCATCAGGAAGTGCTCTTCGGCACCCAGGGCGAAACCCTCACCATCCGGCACGATTCCATCGACCGCTCGTCCTTCGCCCCCGGCGTACTGCTCGGCGTCCGCGAGATCGCCGATCGCCCCGGCCTGACGGTCGGGCTCGACCCGTTCCTGGATCTGTGACACAGGAACCGGTCCAGCCGGAAGACCAGGGCTCGGACACCGACGCACGCGGCACCGACGTCCGCAAGGTCGTCGCATTCATCGCGGCGCTGGTCGTCGTGCTCGGCTTCTACTTCCTGCTGCTCGGCCGCATCGCGCTCAGCCTCATCGGTTCCGGCGACCTCGCCGCCGTCGTCATCGGCATCGGCGTCCTGATCCTGCCGCTGCTCGGCGTCTGGATAATCGTCGCCACCCTCCGCGCCGCCCTGGCCCACCAACACCTCGCCCGCCGCATCCACGATGAGGGCCTCGAACTCGACACCTCGAACCTCCCCCGCCGCCCCTCCGGCCGCATCGAACGCGCCGCCGCAGACGAACTCTTCAACAAGGTCAAACAGGAATGGGAGGCCGACCCAGACAACTGGCGCGTCTCCTACCGCCTAGCCCGCGCCTACGACTACGCGGGCGACCGCACCCGAGCCCGCGAAACCATGCGCCGCGCAGTAGCCCTGGAAAAACTAGACCACACCCCCTAACCTTCGCCCGCACCCCGAATCCGGTCGATCGAACGACCCTCGAAAGGCCCTGAAAACAGCCCTCGAGCGACATACCCCCCGCGCAAAAGACCCCCAACATAGAACAGTCCCCGGTAGTCTCCATCGAATCCATGAGTCTCAGTCGTCGCTGACAACTCCGGATATTCGACTGGCTTGCCGGGGGCCTGGCCAGATCCTTGAAAGCGTCTCCGATGTCTTTGGACGTCTCCGCCGACTCTTCGGCGCTTTCCGGTTTTCTGGTGTAAACCTTTATTTTCCTCCTATTTTGTCGCTAGTCAATAGCCGGGGACCCTTGGAATCACTCGATTTCGAGGGCGGCAGTACGCTGCTGGATGTGCCTCGGCTGCTGATCATTCATCACACTCCGTCACCACATATGCAGGCCATGTTCGAGGCGGTTGTCTCGGGGGCGACGGATCCGGAGATCGAAGGGGTGCAGGTCGAGCGCAGGGCAGCACTGGCGGTCACCGCGAGCGATGTGTTGGCCGCCGATGGTTATCTGCTCGGTAGCCCGGCGAATCTGGGTTATATGTCCGGCGCGCTCAAGCATGCGTTCGACACCTTCTACTACCCGTGCTTCGACTCGACGCGCGGTCGGCCGTTCGGCTTCTATCTGCACGGCAATGAGGGCACCGAGGGGGCCGAGCGCGGCGTGCGCAGCGTGACCACCGGACTCGGCTGGGAGCAGGTCGCCGCGCCGGTCATCGTGATGGGAGCGCCCGGTAAAGCGGAGATCCAGCAGTGCTGGGAGCTCGGCGCGACCGTCGCGGCGCAGCTCATGGGGTAATGCGCCGTCCCCCGAATTTTGGTGTCTGACTGGTATCCGGTGAGTCCGGGCATACTACGAGGCGACGTTGTAGCGGCGGGGATGTGGACGAGTTTGCTCGGGAACGGAGTATCGAGGTGATGTGGGCCGAAGGGGGCGAAACAGCACCGCGCCGGATCGGGCTGGTCGAAGACCACGAATCGGTGGCGATCGGACTTGCTGCGATGCTGGCGCCGGAACCCGATCTCGATCTGGTGCTGACCGCGGGGACCGTACCGGAACTGCTTGCGGCGTCAGCGAATAGCGCCCCGCTGGATCTGGTTGTTCTCGATCTGCGACTGGCCGACGGCTCCGCGCCCGAAGACAATGTGCGCGCGCTGCGCAATCGCGGTGTCGAGGTCCTCGTATTCACCGGCGCGGATAACGCATTCCTGGTGCGCGCGGCCGCGAAGGCCGGAGTGCTCGGCGTGGTGCGCAAATCCGAGGATGTGCCGACGGTAGTCGCGGCGGTGCGCCGTGCGGCCTCCGGTGAGCAGGTGGTGACCACCGACTGGGCTGCCGCCATCGATGGTGACCCGCAACTGTCCGATGTCGGTTTGAGTCCGCGCCAGGAAGAGGTGCTCACCCTTTATGCCTCCGGTGAGAAGGCTTCCCGCGTCGCGCGGCTGACCGGTCTGTCCGAACAGACTGTCAACGACTATCTGGGGCGTATCCGGCAGAAGTACGCCGATGCGGGTCGTCCGGCGCCCACCAAGACCGATCTCTACAAGCGGGCGGTGGAGGACGGATGGCTACCGGTTCCCGAGCGGCATCCCAGGGCATGAGCGAGCGTCCATGAACACAGCCGCAATCGCGGGCGTATCGGAGCCGAGCGCCAGTGAGGCGCGGGTATGACCGCGTCCAGCGCGCTGGACACCTCTACAACCACTGCGAGTTCCGTCGACCCGTTCCGGGTGAGTCGATGGCGTCGTGGGCGGATCGCGGTGTCCAGGGACAAGATTGTCGAAGCGGCCTCGGACCGGATTCTGCGCCGCATGGGGCTGGCCGTCGGAATCGCCGGTGTAATCGTCGCGATCGTCGAGCTTCCCGACATCGCCGACCAGGCCAAATTCGTCTCCGGCCCGTGGGTGAGCCTGGTGGTCGGCGTGGCGCTCGGCTGGTTCCCGGTGCTCGCGGTCGTCTCGTTCACCATGGGCCGCAGGGCGATTCGCGTGGTGGCAGGGGCGGCCGCGGTGAGTTATCTTGCGGCGCTCGCGACCATCCCGTTCATCTATGCCGTGCCGTTGACCGACACCACTTCGGTGTGGATGTATCGAGTCCTCGCACTCGGCGTGCTTGCGGCAGTATTGGCTTGGCGTCCCGCGGTGGCCACCGGCTATCTGCTGGTCGCCGCGGCAACGGCGACGGTGGGGAACCGGTATGCGGTGCCCAGTACGACGGTCTGGTCCCTGATCGGCGATTTCGCCAGGGCCGCTGGCCTGTGCGCACTATTCCTGTGGTGCTGCATCTTCGCGCTCGCGGCGGCAGCGCGGGTGGACCGGGAATCGGTGATCGCGAGCCGACGCGCGGCCGCCGTGGCCGGTGCCGCGGCCCGGGATCGCGAGCGCGCGCGCTTCGCCGCACTGATCCACGATGCGGTGCTCTCGACCCTGCTCGACGCCTCGCGCGCGGGTGCCGAATCGCCGGTGCTGCGCCGTCAGGCCGAACGCACGTTGGAGCAACTCGACGAATGTCGCGGCACCAATACCGAACCCGACCGACTGGACGCGCAATCGGCGATCGGCTTCCTGCGCTCGGCGATCCACGAGGTGAATCCCGGCATCCGATTCACCGCGCGCCGCTGGGCCGGACTCGATGACCTGCGCCTTCCCGTGCATGCGGCGGGCACCATCGCCGCCGCCCTTGCCGAGGCGGCGCGAAATAGTCTGCGTCACGCCACCGTTGCGGGCCGCACTGTGCAGCGCACCGTCACGGTGACGATCAGTGCGGGTGGTATCCGGGTCGTATTCCGTGATGACGGCGCGGGTTTCGATCTGGACCGGGTGCCCGCCGATCGGCTCGGGGTCTCGGTCAGCATCCTCGGGCGGATGCGTCAGTTGGCCGGCGGCGCCGGATTCGTGGAATCCCAACCGGGGGAGGGAACCACGGTGACCTTGGTCTGGGGTGGCGATGGCTGATACCGATAACGAATTCGGCCTGCGCGATCTGCTCGGGCTGCGGGACCGCTCGGCCTGGCTCTTCCTGGTCATCTTCGAGGCCACGATCCTGCTGTACATGGTGCGCAATTTCGCCGAATCGCCGCTGCTTCTGGCCGTGACCGCGCTGGTGTTGGTGGCCGGTGCCGGAGTGCTGGTTCTGGTGATTCCGGTCGATCCGCTGCCGCTGCCCGCCGCCATCGCGGTGGCCGCGGCCGGTCCGATCGCGGCGGCGTTGACCACCGTCGGTATCGACCACGGCATGTCCAAGCAGGTCTGGACCGCATTCGCTTCGTCCTATGTGCTCGCGGTGTTGGTGGTGCGTGGCCGGTTGGGCGTGGCCTGGTGCGGTGTCGCGGGCATCGCGGCGGTGATCGCGGTGGTCGGTGCGACGAATGGGCTGCGGGTGGTGGTCGGATCCATCGTGCCGATCGCCACGGTGGCCGGGGTTTCCATCGGCGCGGCGGTGATGCGGCCGATGCAGCGCTCGCTGCGGCTGCTGCGCGAGGAGGCGACCATGCGTGCGGCCGCCGAGGCGACCATGGCCGCGCAGAACGGCGAGCGGGATCGGCAACTGGCCCGGCTCGACAAGGTGGCCCGGCCGATTCTGGAACGCATTGCCGAAGGCGCCGAACTCACCGCGGCCGAACGCGAAGAGTGCAGGCTGCTGGAGGCCGAACTCCGCGATGGTCTGCGCGCACCGCAATTGGTGACCGACGAGTTGAGCAGTGCCGCACGTGGTGCGCGCTCGCGCGGGGTCGAGGTGGTGCTGCTCGACGACGGCGGATTCGCTGGTGTACCGAAATGGGTGCGCCAGCAGGTGATCGAATCGGCGACCAGGGAATTGGACGCGGCCAATGCCGGTTCGGTGACCGTGCGGGTATTGCCGATGGGTCGACGGGTGCTGGCCACGGTCCTCGCGAACGCACCCGAGCGGGATCGGCGGACCGAGATCGACACCGCAGGCGAGGTCTCGGTCTCGACGTAATCCGTCGTACCGTTTCCCGCACCCACTTCGGCAGGGAGTTGCATGCACTCCCGAATCTGTCGTACCCCCATGGCATTGTCGTGCGCATGCGGACGATGAGTGCGGCCGCGGCGCGTCGGACGGCGCTGGCCGCGCAGGGTTTCGGGCGACGCAAACCGGCCACGCCGACCCGGCGGACGATCCTCGATGTGCTCGGCAGAACCCAACTGCTGCAACTGGATTCGGTATCGGCGGTGGTGCGCGCACACTATGCGCCGGTCTTCAGCCGGATCGGCGGTTACGACCGGACGGTGCTGGACGAGGCTGCCTGGAGCAATGGTGTGCGACGCCCGCGGCGACTGGTCGAATACTGGGCACATGAGGCCGCGCTGATCCCGGTCGAGGACTGGCCGCTCATGCGCTGGCGGATGCGGAAATACGAACACGGGCGCTGGAGCGGCATGCGCCGGGTGACCGAACGCAACCCCACCCTCGGCAAGGACATTCTCGACGTCATCACCGAGGTCGGCGCGTCCACCGCCGGTGAGGTGGAACGCCATCTCGAGCTGGACAAGCCGCGCCCCAAGGGTTCGTGGTGGAATCTCAGCGATACCAAGATGATCTGTGAGGCGCTCTTCGCCGCGGGTGCGCTCTCGGTCGACAAGCGAGTCGGATTCACCCGCCACTACGACCTGGCCGAGCGGGTGATCCCATCGGAGATCTTGGCGCGCAACGTATCCGAGACGGAGGCGGTGCGGGAATTGGTCCTGCGCGCGGGCACCGCACTCGGCGTCGCGACCGAGACCGACCTGCGCGACTATTACCGCCTGCACCGCTCACAAACCGAACCGGCCATCGCGGAGTTGGTCGATGCCGGGGAGCTGGAACCGGTCGACGTGGCGGGCTGGGGTAAACCCGCCTATCTGCGCACCGGCGCCTCGACGCCGCGCCGGATCGAGGGTGCTGCCCTGCTGTGCCCTTTCGATCCGCTCATCTTCTTCCGAACCCGCACCGAGCGGATCTTCGACTTCCACTACCGGATCGAGATCTACACGCCGGAACCCAAACGGGTGCACGGGTATTACGTATTTCCGTTCCTCCTGAACGGACAACTGGTCGGCCGTGTCGACCTGCGTGCCGAGCGCGCGTCGGGCAGGCTGCTGGTGCCGAGTGCGTTCGCAGAGCCGGGCCACCGCACACCGGAAACCGCTGCGGCACTGGCGGATGCGCTCCGCGAGATGGCGGACTGGCTGGAACTGGACGAGGTGGTCATCGGCGAACGCGGCGATCTCGCGCCGCTACTGTGAACTTCTCGCTAACTTCCGGAGGTGTCCTCGTCGCTGCTCTGGGGCGCTTCTCTTCAAATGTCGCGCTTGGGACCTCCGTAGCCGCGCATCTGGTCGCGCAGTGCGCCGCTGACGGCATTCGAGAGCCAGGAGTTCAAGGAGACTCCGCTGGCGGCGGCGGCTTCCTCGGCCTTGGCCTTCAACTGCTCGACCATCCGCAGGGTGACTCGGCTGATATCGCCGGTCATCTCCTCGATCGTCGGATGCTCGCTTTCCGCCGCCGGATTCTTGCGGACGTCAACGGTGGCGTCGGTGCCATCCACCGAGACGTGAACCGTGCGGTCGCCGAGCTCGGTGCTGACCTCCGCTGCGAGGTCAGATAACGCCGCGAGCAGCGCCAATCGCGCCGAACTCTCGGTCGCCGCGGCCAAGGCGGCGGCGGTGGCCTGGGTCTTTTCATCGCCGAGTGCGGCGGCCGCGATCAGATCCTCGCGTAGCCGGGCGGTGTATTTGTTCAAATCCATGACATCAGTGTGACGCCATATCTGATGTCATTCAAGGGCGGATTTGACATCATGATCGAATACTGGGGGGTGAATCACTCGCCGTGGCAGGCCGTTCGGCGATGAGGGTGTCGAGGCTATTCCCGGGAGCGGGTAGCCTTTCTGACCATGACGAACGGTGAATCGACGCCTAGGGAGCTGCGCGCGTCCGGCGCAGTTGGTGTCGCGATGGTGACCCCCTTCGGTGCCGACGGCAAGCTCAATGTCGATGCCGGGGTCGCGCTCGCGGCTCGCCTGGTCGACCGCGGCGTCGATTTGCTGGCGATTTCCGGTACCACCGGGGAATCTCCCACCACCACCGAATCGGAGAAGGCGGATCTGCTGCGCGCCGTCGTCGACGCCGTCGGCGCGCGCGCCACCGTCATCGCGGGCGCGGGCACCTATGACACCGCGCATTCGATCGAGCTCGCTCGCAATGCCCAGCGCGCGGGCGCGCACGGCCTGCTCGTGGTGACCCCGTACTACTCCCGGCCCACCCAGGACGGCCTGATCGCGCATTTCACCGCCGTCGCCGACGCCACCGACCTGCCGGTCACCCTGTACGACATTCCGCCGCGCTCGGTGGTTCCCATTGCCAGCGACACCATTCGCAAACTCGCCGAACATCCGCGCATCGTCGCGGTCAAGGATGCCAAGGGTGATCTGAACGCGGGTGCCGATCTCATCGCGAATACCGATCTGGTCTTCTACTCCGGTGACGACGCGCTGAACCTGCCGTGGCTCTCGGTCGGCGCGACCGGATTCATCAGTGTCATCGGACATCTCGTGCCCGAGCGGCTGCGCGCCCTGCTCGATGCCTACACCGCCGGTGACGTGGTGCGCGCCCGCGAGATCAATGCGGGCCTGCTGCCGTTGAATGCCGCGATGTCGCGACTGGGCGGCGTCGCGATGAGCAAGGGTGGGCTGCGTCTGCTCGGGGTGGATGCCGGTGAACCGCGTCTGCCGCAATTGATGCCGACCACCGAACAACTCGATGCCCTCGCCGCCGATCTCCGGCTGGCAGGGGTGCTTTCATGAGGAGTGAGCGAATCAGAATCACCACATTGTCAGACATGATCGAACCGACCAGTAATGAGGTGCAGTCATGACTGAAGCAGCAGGCCGTCGCCCCCGCCGGAGCGCGAGCCGGGCCGCGGGCGCACCCGAACCCCCCGCGCAGCGCCCACCGGTCGGCACCGAAAGGCCCGATCAGGCAGCGCAATCCGACGTCGGTGACCTATCGCAGTCCGAGACCGCGTCCAGACAGACCGCGCCGGAGCAGGCCCCCGCGAAAAAGGCCGCGCTGAAGGCCCCGGCCGAGCAGCCCCGCCGACCGGCCCGCGGCCGTCAGCAGCGCGGACGTGGACGCGGTGAGCAACCCGTTTCGGCTCCCGTCGAGCGGGCAACAGCCGACCGTCTCGGTACCCCGCCGAAGCTGCCCAAGAACGGTCTGCGCGTCTTCGCGCTCGGCGGCATCGGGGAAATCGGCCGCAATATGACTGTTTTCGAATACGGCGGCAAACTGCTCATCGTCGACTGCGGCGTACTTTTCCCGGAGGACCAGCAGCCTGGTGTCGACCTGATCCTGCCCGACTTCCGGCCCATCGAGGACCGGATGGACGATGTCGAAGCCATCGTGCTCACCCACGGCCACGAGGATCACATCGGCGCGGTGCCGTTCTTGCTGCGCCTGCGCGCCGATATCCCGGTCGTCGGTTCGAAATTCACCCTCGCGCTGGTGGCCGCGAAATGCCGCGAGCACCGGCAGCGTCCCAAGCTGGTCGAGGTGGTCGAGGGCCAGCACACCACGCACGGCCCGTTCGGCTGCGAATACTTCGCGGTCAACCACTCGATTCCCGATGCCATCGCCGTGGCCATCCGCACGCCCGCCGGTGTCGTCCTGCACACCGGCGATATCAAACTCGATCAGCTGCCCCTGGACGGTCGCCTCACCGACCTGGCCGGATTCTCCCGCCTCGGTGACGAGGGCGTCGATCTGTTCCTGGTGGATTCCACCAATGCCGAGGTGCCGGGTTTCGTCACGCCGGAACGCGAAATCGGCGGCGTACTGGATACGGTGATCGGCAAGGCCAGGCACCGGGTGATCGTCGCCTCGTTCGCCAGCCATGTGCATCGCATTCAGCAGGTGGTCGATGTCGCCCAGAAGTACGGGCGGCGAGTATGTTTCGTCGGTCGCTCGATGGTGCGCAATATGGAGATCGCGCAGGAGTTGGGCTATCTGACGGTGCCCGACGGCGTGGTCGTCGATCTCGATGTCGCCGCGACTCTGCCGGGCGATCGGCTGGTGCTCATCTCGACCGGCTCGCAGGGCGAACCGCTCTCGGCGCTGTCGCGGATGGCGCGCGGTGAACACCGCCAGATCAATATCCGCGCCGACGATCTCGTGGTGCTGGCCTCCTCGCTGATCCCGGGCAATGAGAATTCGGTATTCGCGGTGGTCAACGGTCTGTCGCGGCTCGGCGCCACGGTGATCACCCAGCAGAATGCGAAGGTGCACGTCTCCGGACACGCCTCTGCGGGTGAATTGCTCTACCTGTACAACGCCGTGCGGCCCACCAATGCCATGCCGGTGCACGGCGAATGGCGGCATCTGCGCGCCAATGCCGCGCTGGCCGTGGCGACCGGTGTGGCCGAGGATCGGGTGGTGCTCGCCGAGGACGGCGTCGTGGTGGACCTGGTCGACGGGATCGCCTCGATCGTGGGGCGCGTGCCGGTCGGGCATGTGTATGTCGACGGACTCTCGGTCGGCGATGTGGGTGAATCGACGCTCTCGGATCGACTGGTGCTCGGCGAGGGCGGATTCATCTCGATCACCCTCGCGGTCGACTCGACCACGGGTAAGGCGGTCAGCACACCCGAGGTGAGTGGGCGCGGGTTCTCCGATGATCCGACCGCACTCGTCGACGCCGCGGAACTCGTCGAAATCGAACTGCTGCGGCTGGCCGGTGAGGGGGTGACCGATACCCACCGGATCGCACAGAGTGTGCGGCGGGTGGTCGGTCGCTGGGTGGCCGAGACCTACCGCCGCCGCCCGATGATCGTGCCGACGGTCATCGGCGTCTGACACGTACCGGAAACCGCCGGAAGCCGTTGCTATCCGGCGGTTTTCGCGTGTCCGTGGCTACTGCCGAATAGCTGTAGTGCGAGGTGGACAGCGGTACGTCGACGGTGCCCTGGCCTGAGTTCCCGATTTCGGTGCGCCCATCGGAGTCGGACTGCCGCGCCGACACCGCATCCGATATGTTCAGCAGATGAGCATGGCGCAACGGGAACGTCGGGCACTGGTGGACACAATGTTCGCCGCGGGGCCGGACGCGCCCACGCTGTGTGGCGGCTGGACGGTGCGAGATCTGGCCGCGCACTTGGTAGTTCGGGAGCGCCGCCCGGACGCGTCGCCCGGCATCATGCTGAAACCGTTCGCCGGATATCTGGAGTCGGTGCAGGCCAAGGCGGCGCGGCAGCCCTTTCCGGAACTGCTGGCCGATGTGCGGTCCGGACCGCCGTGGTGGTCTCCGCTCAAACCGCTCGATGCCGTCGTCAATCTGACCGAGATGTTCGTCCATCACGAGGATGTGCGCCGTGCGGAACCCGGCTGGGAGCCGCGTGACCTGCCCGCCGCCGATGAGGACAAGCTGTGGTCGGCGCTGCGTCGCATGGGGCGGATGGCCTATCGCAAAGCGCCGGTCACCGTCGAATTGGCCACGCCCGACGGCAGGCGTGCCGTGGTGCATACGAAGCCAGGAACCGCGCGGGTGACGCTGACCGGCAAGCCATCGGAACTGCTGCTGCACGCCTTCGGGCGCGATGCGGTCCGGATCGAAACCGCGGGTGATCCGGCGGATGTGCAGGCCGTCCTCGCGGTGGATCGCTCTTTGTGATCGAGGCCGACACGCCAAGAGCGACCGATTTTCGCGACGACTGACTTCGTACGCACGTCGGTAGCCCATCGGGTACGCCCAAAAGCCGCCTAGCTCTTACTTCCGGTCCGGCCAGGTACTTCGGTGGCACTCACGCCCGGCGAAATACCCGGGGAGGCGGGCGAGGGACGTGCGATACCTGTGTGGTTGATGGTCTGGATGGGGCGTTTGCGGCTAGCCTGAGTCCATGGCAGGTAAGTCCCGCAGCTCCACGACCACTCGTGCGCGGGCGGGATCGGCCCGGGGGAGGACCACTGCGGCATCTCGTTCGGGCCAGGCTCGCACCACCGCGCAACGCCGCTCGCCCGCACCGCGCGCCCGCACCACACCGGCGCGCCGCCCGGTCCGGCGCAGGTCGAATACCGCACCGCTCGCGGTGTTCAGCCGTGGGATCAGCAGCGGCTGGAATATGCTCGCGCGCGGTCTCGGCGCCACCACCAGGGCGGTGAGTCGGGCGGGCGAAATCGAACACGGCCATCGTCGCGACGGCATCGCACTGGCCCTCATCGCCGTCAGCGCGGTGATCGCGGCGGCGGTATGGCTCTCGGCGGGCGGACCGATCGGGCACTGGGTCGAGGAGGCGATTCGCGCGGTCTCCGGATCGGCTTCGGCCGGATTGCCGTTCGTGGCCACCGGAATCGCCATTGTCCTGATGCGGACCGAGGCACGTCCGGAGATCAGGCCGCGGCTGGTGCTCGGCGGATTGCTGATCGGATTGCCGGTCCTCGGTCTGTGGCATGTCGCGGCCGGATCGCCGACCGATGCGCACGGCCGTTCGCGCGCAGCGGGTTTCGTCGGTTTCGTGGTCGGCGGACCGCTCACCGACGGACTCACCGCCTGGCTTTCGGTGCCGATTCTGTTGCTGGCCATCATTTTCGGTGTGCTGCTGGTAACCGGAACCACCGTGCGTGAGGTACCGCAACGATTGCGCGAATACTTCGGCACCGGCAGCGGCGGCGACGAATACGGTGACTACGACGGCGATTCCGATTTCGATCCGGCCAACTACGACGCGGATGGATTCCCGCTGCATCGCAATGCCAAGTCGAAGCGGCGCGGTCGCACGCCCGAGGAGAACTACCCGCCCGACGAATTCGGCGGCTCCGATGCGGTGACCGAGATCATCGGTGAACCGCCGTTGCGCGATGCGAAACCGATTGCGGCAGAGGCGGCGCCCGAAGAAAAGCCCAAGCCGAAGAAGCGTGCCCCGATCAAGGTCGAGGACCAGACCCCGCCGCCGCCGAAGCAGCTGGAGTTCATCACCGACCGCGAGGTCGAGGGTGATTACACGCTCCCGCCGCTGACGCTGCTCACCGACGGCGATCCGCCCAAGAAGCGCAGTGCCGCCAATGAATCGATGATCGAGGCGATCACCGAGGTGCTGGTGCAGTTCAAGATCGACGCGGCGGTCACCGGTTTCGTGCGCGGCCCGACGGTCACCCGCTACGAGGTGGAACTCGGTCCAGGTGTGAAGGTCGAGAAGATCACCGCGCTGGCCCGCAATATCGCCTATGCCGTCGCCACCGAGAATGTTCGGCTGCTCGCCCCGATTCCGGGCAAGTCCGCCGTCGGCATCGAGGTGCCCAACGCCGATCGCGAACTGGTGCGCCTGGCCGATGTGCTCAAGGCGCCTTCGACCCGAAATGACCACCACCCATTGGTGATCGGCCTCGGTAAGAATATCGAGGGCGATTTCGTCTCGGCGAATCTCGCGAAAATGCCGCATCTGCTGGTCGCGGGTTCCACCGGTTCCGGTAAGTCGAGCTTCGTGAACTCGATGCTGGTATCGCTGCTGTCGCGCTCGACTCCGGATGAGGTCCGGATGATCCTCATCGACCCCAAGATGGTGGAACTCACCCCCTACGAGGGCATTCCGCACCTCATCACCCCCATCATCACCCAGCCGAAGAAGGCCGCCGCCGCGCTGGCCTGGCTGGTGGAGGAGATGGAACAGCGCTACCAGGACATGCAGGCCAATAAGGTGCGCCACATCGACGACTTCAACAAGAAGGTCAAGTCGGGTGCCATTACCGCACCGCTGGGCAGCGAACGGGTCTACCGGCCCTATCCGTACATCCTCGCCATTGTCGACGAGCTCGCCGACCTGATGATGACCGCGCCCCGCGATGTCGAGGACGCGATCGTGCGCATCACCCAGAAGGCCCGCGCCGCGGGCATTCACCTGGTGCTCGCGACGCAGCGACCCTCGGTGGACGTGGTCACCGGTCTGATCAAGACCAATGTGCCGTCCCGATTGGCCTTCGCCACTTCATCATTGACGGATTCGCGGGTCATCCTGGATCAGCCGGGTGCGGAGAAGCTGATCGGTATGGGTGACGGACTGTTCCTGCCGATGGGTGCGAACAAGCCGACCCGGCTGCAGGGTGCGTTCATCTCCGATGAGGAGATCCACGCGGTCGTCGACTTCACCAAGAACCAGGCCGAACCGGAGTACCAGGAGGGCGTCACCGCCGCCAAGGCCGGTGAGAAGAAGGATGTCGACCCAGATATCGGTGACGATTTGGACGTCTTCGTCCAGGCCGTGGAACTGGTCGTCACTTCACAATTCGGCTCGACCTCGATGCTGCAGCGCAAGCTGCGCGTCGGCTTCGCCAAGGCTGGTCGCCTGATGGATCTGATGGAAACCCGCGGCGTGGTCGGCCCCAGTGAGGGGTCGAAGGCGCGTGATGTGCTGGTCAAGCCCGATGAGCTCGAGGGTCTGCTGTGGACGATCCGCGGCGGCGGGGACGCGGAGCCGGATAACCCGGAGCAGTGAAAATGCCTCGGCCGCAGCTATTCTCACCGCCGGTGGGCGGCGGTGGCGTCGGTACAGTGGTTCGGCGTGGTGATCTGCGGAATCAGAGTGTCGCACGATGGTGGGGTCGCAGTGATCGAGGGCGACCGGCTGGTTTTCTGCATCGAGCTGGAGAAACTGGACAACAACAGGCGGCACCGCAGGTTGGGCGATCTCGACCAGGTCGCCGAGATATTGCGTGCGCAGGGATTGACGCCCGCTGATATCGACCGGTTCGTGGTGGACGGTTCGGGGCCGGAGCCGGATTCGACCGAGCCCGCGCGCATTGCGACGCTGGTCGGCGGCCGTCCGATCGAGCTCACGATCGCGCCGTATCAGGATCGGCCCGGACGCACCATACCGCTGGCGCGGCACCGCTTCAGCGGTCATGGATTCGGTTCCGCCGCCGACGAATACGTCAGCTATCACCATGTGGACCAGCACATCATGAGCGGCTATTGCACGAGTCCGTTCGCGGCACGTGGGGAAGATGCGCTGGTCTTGGTCGGGGACGGTGGATCTGTCGGGCGGCTCTACCATGTCGTGGCGGCAGCACGAAAGGTCCGCTCGGTCGCCACCTTCCGCGCCGATTCGAGCGAACTGTCGACGTTGAGTTCGCTTGTGCGCCAGGCCGCTTCTTTGCCATCGAAGCTCGTGGTGACCGGGGAAAGCGCCCTCGATGTCAAGTGGAACTCGCGACTGCGGGGGATTGTCGAGGAGATCTGGATTCCGCCGTTTCCCGACGACTCCGGTGCCGCCATCGGCGCGGCGTGCTGCGAGATGTTCCGGAAGGGTCGCAATCCGGCGCTGCGGTGGGGTGTGTACTCAGGTCCACGAGTCAAGGTATGCGGGGTGCCGGACAACTGGCGCAGACAGCTCTGTGACGAGCGGGGAGTGGCGGAGTTACTGCACCGGAATGGGGAGCCGGTGATGGTGCTTTCGGGTCGCGCGGAGATCGGCCCGCGCGCCCTCGGCAACCGCAGCATCCTCGCTCCCGCAACGGATTCGGCCATGCGGGACCGGCTCAACGGCATCAAGCGCCGGGCGGCCGACCGGTCGGTGGCGGCAGTGTGCCTGGCGGAACGGGCGGCGGAGGTGTTCGGACCCGGCGGCAGCGATCCGTACCTGACCTTCGAGCACCGCATCCGCCCGGAGTGGGCCGACCGCATTCCCGCCGTGCAGCTGGACGGTACCGCGCGAGTGCAGACCATCGATGCCGCGGCACAGAGCGCGACCGCGCGGATTCTGGCGGCGTACGAGACCATCAGCGGCATACCGGTGTTGTGCAATACCAGCGCGAATTCCGAAGGGTGCGGGTTCTTTCCGGATGTGACCGCCGCCGCGCGCTGGGGTGGTGCCCGCTACATCTGGTCCGAAGGGTATCTGTACACCGACCAGGCACCGGCTCGGCAAACCACTCGCGAACGCGGCTGGTTGCCGCGAGACTGGAGCCAGACGAGTGTGACGTGGTAGCTCATCGTGGAGTCGAACCACGCGGCAGGGCCTTATGAGAGCCCCGGGGCGAACCTGCATGAGCCTGGAGTTGGTCTGCGCTGGAGTGCCAGGATTCTGCGTTGACACCACACCCCATCAGTGCGCTCGGAAGGATTCGAACCTTCATCCGCCTGCTTCGTAAACAGGTGCTCCGTCCGTTGAGCTACGAGCGCTGATCCACGCAATCCGCGGGGACTGGTTCCCTCGGCGAGATTCGAACTCGCATCTACCGGAATCTAAGTCCGGTGCCTCTGCCAATTGGGCTACGAGGGACTGGTTTTGGTGCCCGCGGGTGGGATCGAACCACCGACCTGCGCCGTCGGAGGACGCTGCTCTGTCCGCTGAGCTACACGGGCGCAAAACCGTTATGCGGCAGGGTTATTCAATTCCTGTAATACGAAATGCCTACTGCCGTATAATTACTATGGAGTTATGAGCACGGATGGAGGGACTCGAACCCCCAGCTCACGATTTTGGAGATCGTTGCTCTTCCGCTTTGAGCTACATCCGTTGGACAGGAAAAGGGGCCGCTCCGTGGCGAGTATTTCGCCTGGAGCGGCCCCTGTTCAGGCCTTCTCGAATCGAGACCTCAGGGGCGGCTCCGGATACTCGCCTGTCCCAGCTGCGACATCAATAGCCAGTTCAGGCGCAGCTGCGACATCGGCCGATGGGTGCCGGAACGCAATTGCCAGGCACCGGCGAGGGAGCGTAGTCCCTGGTCCTGGGTGCTGGTCATTGCCTTTGCCTTTCGTGGTTCCGATAACCGATCGATTACGTTGCAGACAACGCTAACACCGGAAGACGCGATGAGGAACCCATTTATTCCCCACCGGCGAGTTGTCGGCCGTGCCTGCAGTGTGTAAGTCAGCGGAAGGCGTTCGGGATGGTCGCTGAGTCGCCATTCGCCATTCGCCTCGCGCGTCACCTGCCCAGGCAATGCCTCCCAGGGGAACGCTGCGGTGTTCCACCAGTCCGGTGATCGCCATGCCGTGCTCGAGAAGTGCGGTCACCACGTCACCGAGTCCGTGGTTCCACTCGTCGTCGCGATCTGCGTGAATTCCGTATCGGTCTCGACATAAGTCGTTCCGGACGAAAGCACCATGGGCTCAGGCATTTCGAAGTAGGGATAGCCGAAAGTCGGGTGGTCGGTGTGAGATTCGTCCAGCGCTCGTCCCATTTCGCCTTGTTCAGAATGAGGTAGTCGTCGGTCATGCTCGCGAGAGCGACGTGGCGGCCGCCGGACCCGTATGTGAAATTATAGTCAGCAACTCCTCGGCTAGCTCGACAGAACGGACAAATCGGGCATGATTGTTGTCATGACAGACGTTTGGGGACCGGAGCCCGCATGCACGTAACCGCACTCGAGTGGACCCTGACGATCGCGGTGATCCTGGGTCTGTTCGTCTTCGACTTCTACGCCCATGTCCGCACGCCACACGATCCGACGTTCAAGGAATCCGGCATCTGGTCGGCGATCTACATCGGACTGGCCCTGGTATTCGGTGGTTTCGTCGCCTTGAAGTGGGGCTCGACCTTCTCGGGCGAGTACTACGCGGGCTTCGTCACCGAGAAGGCGCTCTCGGTGGACAACCTGTTCATCTTCGTCATCATCATGTCGACCTTCGCGGTACCGCGGATCTACCAGCAGAAGGTGCTGCTGATCGGCATTGTGCTGGCGCTGGTCATGCGCGGTGTGTTCATCGCCGTCGGCGCGGCCGCGATCAGCGCGTTCAGCTGGGTGTTCTATCTGTTCGGGTTGTTCCTGGTCTATACGGCCGTGAAGCTGCTGCGCGAGAGCGGACACGAGGTCGAGCAGGAGGAGAAGCGCGACAGTCGGATCGTGGCGCTGGCCAAACGGGTGCTCCCGACCACCGACGAATACGACGGCGACAAACTGCTCACTCGAATCGACGGTCGGCGCGCGGTCACCCCATTGTTGTTGGCGCTGTTGGCGATCGGCTTCGCGGATCTGCTGTTCGCGCTGGACTCCATCCCCGCCATCTACGGTCTGACCGAGCAGCCCTACATCGTGTTCACCGCGAACGCGTTCGCGCTCATGGGTTTACGGCAGCTGTACTTCCTCATCGGCGGCCTGCTGGATCGCCTGGTCTACCTGTCCTATGGCCTTTCGGCGATTCTCGCGTTCATCGGCGTCAAACTGGTGCTGCACGCATTGCACGAGAACACCCTGCCCTTCGTCAACGGTGGTCGGCACATCGAGGTGCCGGAGATTTCCACGCCGGTCTCGCTGGGCGTGATCATCGGGATTCTGCTCATCGCGACCGTGGCGAGCCTGCTCAAAACCTGTGGCGCGGCCCGGACCGCCGAGAGCCGGATCGGCGATTAGAACACCCGGTTGTATTCGGGCGCGATCTCGAAGCCGCGCCCGGTCGCGTCATTGCGGCAGGTCACCCCGACGGGCTGGGCCAGACAGGTGAAGCCGGACACACTCAGGCTCGACCCGACCGGCAGCACCGGCCCGTCGGCGTCGGCCCCGGCTGTGGTTCCGACGAAGAACCCCCGGTTCACGCAGAGATATCCGGCGCTCTCGCCTACCGCGAGGGCAGCCGCGCTCGGGTCGCTGCTCCAGCAGGCCTGCATCGTCGGCGGGGTTGGTTGGGTCGTGCCCTGGCAGCCGACCGGTCGTTTCGGCTGTCCGAACGGCTCATCGAGGAAGCCGCACGCGATGCCGCCATCCGCGGTCCGGAAGTAGTAGCCGTCGGCGGCGCGGTATTTCGACTCGTCGACCACACCCGGTCGTAGCAGGGGACGATCCCCGGCAGCCAAGTTTGCCGAGTTGTCGAAATCGGTGGCCGTCGAGCAGGTGGTGAGCGCGAGGCCGGCGACCGACATCGACGCGAAAATCGCGACGGATATGCGCATACGGGGGAGTCTGCGTCGGCGGGCTCGGATTCGCTCGCACCTGGCACGGCGTGTCGCCGTAAGTTTGCTGACCGTCGAGTGTCGAGCGGTGACACGCGGCGGGCAGCCGAATCGGTCAGGAAGCGAATGCGCCCATCACCGGGAGCCACTCGACCGCGCGCACGTCGTCGATGAGGTTCTCGCGGGCGAACGGGTCCTGCGGCAGCAGTTCCTTGATGGCCGCCTCGTCCGCGACCTGGAACAGCAGCAGGGCGCCGGAACCGTCCGGGTAGGGACCGCTGGTCAGCAGGGCGCCCGCATCGATCAGACCGTTGAGCCAGGCCCGATGTTCCGGGCGGAAGGTGTCGCGCGCCTCGACGGTGGCGTCGGAATAGGTGTAGTGCACGGCGAAGATGGGCACGATCGATCCGTTCTGGTCAGAGGTTCAGCAGCATTCGAGTATTGCCGAGGGTGTTCGGTTTCACATAGCTGAGGTCGAGGAATTCCGCGACACCGGGATCGAAGGTCCGGCACATCTCCGCGTACACCTCGGCGGTCACCGGTGTCCCGTCGATTTCCACGAACCCGTGCCTGCCGAAGAATTCCACCTCGAAGGTGAGGACGAACAGCCGTCCCAGCTCGAGCTCCCTGGCCACCGCGACCAGCCGGTCGACGATGAGCCGCCCGACACCATGCCCCTTGACATCGGGATGCACCGCGACGGTGCGCACCTCGCCCAGATCGGCCCACAGCACATGCAGCGCACCGCAGCCGACCACCCGGCCGTCGAGTTCGGCGACCCAGAATTCCTGCACCGCCTCGTAGAGCGTGACCAGGTTCTTCTCCAGCAGAATCCGACCGGCGTATTCATCGACGAGGGCCTTGATCTGGGGCACATCGGAGGTTCGGGCGCGTCGCACCAGGGGTACGGATTTGTGCGCGGCCGCAGCCGCGTCCGGATACGCGTCGCTAGTCGAACCACCAAGTGGTCCCCGAGAGGTCATGGGGTGCACAGTAGTCGGCCAGGTTACCGATACTCTGAACGTGTGCCGCACATCCACCCGCTCCGCTCACCGCATCGCGTCGGCATGCGTCCGAGCCTCGTAGCGGTGGGTGTGGCCTGCGCGCCGGAGCCGAGCGCCAGCGAGGCGGAGGCCGTGAGGGAGCGCAGCGAGCGAACCATGTCACAGCCGTGCACGCACGCGCCGGAGCCGAGCGCCAGCGAGGCGGAGGCGTGAGCGTGCAGCCCGAAGAGATCGATCGACGCTGGGGCGAACCCGCGGTCCGTACCGGATTCCCGCCCGCCCAGGCCGATCCCGTCGTCCCGCTCATGAATATCGCGAATGTGCTGACCATGCTGCGCATCGCGCTGGTGCCGCTGTTCGTGCTCGCGCTTTTCGCGGACGGCGGCCACCAGACCGGCTGGCGGATCGCGGCCGCCGCGCTGTTCGGCGTCGCCGCGATCACCGATCGCTTCGACGGGCAATTGGCGCGCAAATACGGCCTGGTCACCGATTTCGGCAAACTCGCCGATCCGATCGCGGATAAGGCGCTGATCGGTTCGGCGGTGATCGGACTTTCCGTGCTCGGTGATCTTGCGTGGTGGATCACCCTGGTCATCTGCGGACGCGAGATCGGGATCACGCTGCTGCGGCTGGTGGTGGTGCGGCGCGGGGTGATTCCGGCCGGACGCGGCGGCAAGTTGAAGACGCTGGTGCAGTCCGTCGCCATCGCGGTTCTGCTGTTGCCGCTGCACGGCGGTTTCGCCACCGCCGGTATGGCACTGATGTATGTGGCCGTCGCGCTGACGGTCATCACCGGCCTGGACTATGTGGGGCAGGCGGCGCGGGTGTGGCTCGCGGGAGGTCCGGGCCGGGCGCGCGGCGCATGACCGATCCGTTGACAGCCGGAGCGCCCGTCGTCGAATTGGTGCGCGAGCTCGGTGCTGCCCGGCAGACCGTGGCGACCGCGGAATCGCTGACCGCGGGCCTGCTCGCGGCGACCATCGCCGGGGTGCCTGGTGCCAGTGCGGTGCTGCGCGGCGGGCTGGTCGTCTACGCGACGGAACTCAAACACAGCCTCGCCGGTGTCAGTGTCGAAGTGCTCGCCACCGAAGGGCCGGTGGCCGCGAGCACGGCCGAAGAGTTGGCCGTCGGTGCGCGGTTGCGCTGCGGCGCGGACTGGGGCATCGGATTGACCGGCGTCGCCGGACCCGAATCCCAGGGTGGGCATGCCGTCGGGACGGTCTTCCTTGGACTGGCCGGGCCGGGGCATACCGAGGTCATGCGGCTGAAACTGGACGGTGACCGGTGGGCGATCCGAATCGGCGCTACGCACAGCGCGGTACGGGAGTTGCGTCGTATCGTGGGAGGCGACCGTTAGCGACTGCTTGCCGGTCGCTCGAAAGGGTCAGCTGGCTGGGTGCTTCGGCATCTGGTTTGCACCGTGGGAACCAACCGGCCCCTGTTCGACGTTGTGCCAGAAAGGACGGCGTGCGCAGCGCTGGTAGGCGCATGCGGGCCCGGTTACTGGGAGCTAAGGAGAACGACATGACGCTGCTGCGAGAGGCGATCGGGGACAGTCTGCGGCGTGCTCGTCTCGCCCAGAGCCGGACCTTGCGTGAGGTCTCCACCTCGGCGCGCGTGAGCCTGGGATATCTGTCGGAGGTCGAGCGGGGTCGCAAAGAGGCATCCAGCGAACTGCTCGCCGCCATCTGCGCGGCCCTGGATGTGCCGCTGTCGCGGGTGCTCTGGGATGTGAGCACGATCATGGCCGGTGCCGACGGCCTGCCTGCCGATGCGCCCGCCAAGGCCGCCGACGCACCAGAGGCGGAGCGGACCGCCGCGGCCGAACCCGCCGAGGCCGCGCCGGAGCCCGCGACCGCCACGATGTCGGTGGCCGGTGCCCGGCCGCACATCGCCGAGGAGACCCGGATCGTCATTCCGGCGCCCAAGGCGGACATGCTGGTTCTGGTGAAGAGCAACTGATCGATAGACGAGAGGTAGCCTCCGCGGCCGACACTGCGAACCAGTGCCGAAAGCGGATAGATTCTGTACTAGGCGTCAGTTGGGCCGGGTTCGCCCGGCCCGGGTGCCAGATGGTGGAGGATAGGCACATATCGGGTGCGTGACGGTCGCGCACTAGAGTCGCGGTAAAGCGCGGCGCATCTTATGGAGGCGGGATCAATCGATGGCTAATCCGTTCGTCAAGGCCTGGAAGTACATGATGGCCCTCTTCGATTCGAAGATCGAAGAGCATGCGGATCCGAAGGTCCAGATTCAGCAGGCTATCGAGGAAGCTCAGCGCCAGCATCAGGCCCTCTCGCAGCAGGCCGCATCGGTCATCGGCAACCAGCGTCAGCTGGAGATGAAGCTGAACCGTCAGCTCGACGATGTCGAGAAGCTCAATGCCAATGCGCGCCAGGCGGTCATGCTCGCCGATCAGGCCGCCGCGGCCGGTGACACCGAGAAGGCGATCCAGTACACCAATGCCGCCGAGGCATTCGCCGCGCAGTTGGTGACCGCCGAGCAGTCCGTCGAGGATCTCAAGGTGCTGCACGACCAGTCGCTGCAGGCGGCCGCGCAGGCCAAGAAGGCGGTCGAGCAGAACGCGATGCTGTTGCAGCAGAAGGTCGCCGAGCGCACCAAGCTGCTCAGCCAGCTGGAGCAGGCCAAGATGCAGGAGCAGGTCTCGGCATCGCTGCAGCGGATGGATTCGACGTTGTCCGCGCCGGGTACCACGCCGAGCCTGGACGCCGTGCGCGAGAAGATCGAGCGTCGCTACGCGAACGCGCTGGGCGCCGCCGAGCTCGCGGGCAATACGGTGCAGGGCCGGATGCTCGAGGTGCAGCAGGCCAGCATCCAGATGGCCGGGCACAGCAAGCTGGAGCAGATCCGTGCCTCGATGCGCGGCGATGCACTGCCCGCCGGTGGCGCGACCGCGATCAATCCGGCTGCGGCGCAGGCGAATCCGGCACAGCCGCAGCCGCAGATGAACAAGGGGCAGACCGCGCAGCAGTAGCGCCTCGTTCGAAATAGGTACAGCGTTCGAAATAAGTACAGTTCGGCGAGGACTGGTTCGGTGGAAGACATGGCACGGGTACCTGGCGGGTCGGCCGTCGGTCATGCTCGGGCCCTGCCTGTCCGGCCACCGCGGGTCGCGCCGAACGCGTGGCCTGGAGGAGACCGATGAGCCCGCAGGGACCTCGCGAACCGGGTAAGGGCGGTCGTCGTCGCGGCGCCGCGCTCGTGCGGGCACAGGCCGCGCTCGCACCACAGCCGGGGAGTCTGCCCGACAGTTTGCGCGAGGTGGGCGAGCACGCGCTGGTCGCGGTGCGACGTTGGGCGGACCCGCGCGAGCGGGAATTGCGTAAGCGCCGCAGGGCCCGCCGCCGCAGCTTCCAACTGGGCACAGTCGGCGGTCTCACCACCGCGGGAACCGTTGGGCTGATGGTGCTTTCGGCACCGGTATGGGCCGTGGTGGTGGTCGGTGGGGGAGCCGTGGCGCTGGTCACCGGTACCGCACTGAGCGCCCGCCGCTACCTCCAATTGCGCGGCGCACCGCTGCCGCAGGCCGCCTTCATACCGCGCAAGCAGCCACCGCCGTGGTCCTCCGCGCGCGGACCGATCGCTCGCCTGGTTCGCGCGGAAAAGGCGTTACACGGCCTTGGCACACAGATCGCCCGTTCGAATCGGCTTCCCGAGGATGAACTCGCCGACATGATCGAGACCGCGGGTTCGGGCGCCGCCGCGCTGCATGCGCTGGCCGCCGATATCACCGCGATGGAACAAGCACTCGGCGCCATGGGGCGCTCGAAATCTGTTGCCGCCGTTGGCCTTACCGAGAACATGCAATTCGCGCTCGGCCGCCTCGATACCGGCGTCGCCGAATACGAACAGGTGGTCGCCGCTGCGGGGCGGATTCTCGCGGTCCCCGAAAGCGCGGTGCTGCGGCACAACTTCGACACCATCGTCGCCGACCTGCGCGATGCGGCCGATCGCCTCGACGGGTGGGCTCAGGCTCTCACCGAGATAGCCGACCGGCACACCCCGACTTCCCTTCCCCCACAGGGGATTTGACCATCGGTGGTCGGACTCTGCTCGGGCGGGGTGATGTCACGCTTGCCAGGGCGCTGATCGCATTTCCAGCGCGCCGCGGTGCGCAGCAAGGGGGGGTTGACGGCCTGCGGGGGTGGCGATGATGGCGGCGTAACTCAGCGCCAGCGCCGTCAATTCGGCAAGCATCGCAATCTTGACGACCGTGACTACATCGGCGGCGATATCCAGGGCCTTGGCGACCGCCTTGCATGCCGCGTCGAGGTCTGCCATGTGGGTCGTACCCGCTGACCATGCGTGATGGACTTGCCGGGTTTCTGTTGTGTCGGCTCGGTCGCACCAATGCGCAACCAATGGTTGCGTGATGCGGCGCGGTCGACTAGCGTGATGTGCAACCAAACATTGCAGATGGAGGCAGAATATGGAGTACGGCAGCATCGAACGCGAGATCCACGTCGACGCCTCGCCCGAGGTGGTCTTCGAGGTGGTCAGCAGTCCCGAACACATCTCGGAATGGTGGTCCGACGCGGCCGATTTCCAGGTGACTCCCGGCGCGGTCGGTGAGCTGGTCTTCGGTGATCGGGAGCATGTCGCCCCGATCACCGTGGTGACCGTCGAGCGGCCACGGCTGTTCTCGTTCCGCTGGTGCTACCCGGAAGGATCGACCGACCTCGCCGACTCGCTGCTGGTCACCTTCGAGCTCACCCCGTCGGGCGCGGGCACCAGGATTCGGCTCACCGAGTCCGGATTCCGCGAAATGGGGTGGGAGGCCGCGAAGTTGGAGGAGACCTATCTCGACCACGTGGAGGGTTGGGGCAGGTTCGTTCCGCAGCTCGGCGAGTACATCGCGCGGCTGGTGTCGACCCCGTGACCGCTACCGTCGACGACGACCTGTGGTCCGCGGTCGGGGATCCGACCCGTCGGCGGATGCTCGACCTGCTCTTGGCGGCCGGGGATGGCACGGCCACCAGCCTCAGCGAGCAGCTCCCGGTGACCCGGCAGGCCATCGCGAAACATCTGGGTGTACTCGACCGCGTCGGTCTGGTGCACGCCACGCCCGCGGGGCGGGAGCGGAGGTATCGAGTGGATGAGGCACAACTTGCCCGCGCGATCGCGCAGTTGTCCTCGGTCGGGGCGGCGTGGGACGCCAGGCTCCGGCGCATCAAGCGGATCGCCGAGGCGATTCAGCGCACAAAAGATCAGCAGAAGTGAAATTCCAACACTGGAAAGAGGATTCGAAAATGGTGGATATCCTGCACCGAGTCGCCATCGAAGCGTCGACAACCGAGGTCTATGCGGCCCTGACCACCGTCGAGGGACTGGCCGGTTGGTGGGCGACCAACACCCAGGGCAAAGGCAATGACGTGGGCGGCGTACTCCAATTCCGTTTCGATGCCGGTGGATTCGACATGAAGGTCCTCGAGCTCGACCCGGGCAAGCGGGTGCGCTGGGAGGTCGTCGAAGGCCCCGAGGAGTGGGTCGGCACCCGCGTGGACTGGAGTCTCGACCAGGTCGACGACTACGCCGTGGTGCTCTTCAAGCACGAAGGCTGGAAGGAGCCGGTGGAATTCATGCACCATTGCAGCACCAAGTGGGCGGTCTTCCTGCTGAGCCTGAAGGCGTTGGTGGAGACCGGAAAAGGCGCCCCCGACCCGCACGACGTCAAGATCGACAACTGGAACTGACGCAGTAGACGCCCCCCGACGAAGTGGACAGGCGATCACCATGCGCTGGTGGAGTGGTCTCTCGGCGAATGCCGCGACCAGCACATGGTGATCATCTGACCGGCGCGCTGGGGTGGTCAGGAGTGGGTGGTGTGTTCGGCGGTGGTCCAGGCGCGGGCTTGGTTGCTGATGGTTACGCCGAGGCCAGGGCGGGATGACAGGTGCATGCGGCCGTCGGCGATTTCCAGGCGCTCGTTGAAGAGGGGGTCGAACCATTCGAAGTGTTCGACCCAGGGCTCTCGGGGGTAGGCGGCGGCGAGGTGGATGTGGATTTCCATGGCGAAATGCGGTGCCAGTTGCAGGTTTTGGCTGTCGGCGAGGGCCATCACCTTCAGGAATTGGGTGATGCCGCCGACGCGCGGTGCGTCCGGCTGCACGATATCCGCGCCGCGGGCGGCGATGAGTTGGCTGTGTTCGGCGACGCTGGTGAGCATTTCGCCGGTGGCGATGGCGGTGTCGAAGGTGGCGCTGAGTTGGGCGTGGCCGTCGAAATCGTAGGCGTCGAGGGGCTCTTCGATCCATACCAACTCGAAAGGTTCGAAGGCTCGGCACATGCGCCGGGCGGTGGGCCGGTCCCACTGCTGGTTGGCATCGACCATCAACGGCACCCGGTCGCCGAGCTTCTCGCGCACCGCGGTGAGGCGAGCGAGATCCACCGCATGGTCGGGATGTCCGACCTTGATTTTGATGCCGCCGATGCCGTGTTCCAGCGATGCCGTGGCACGGTCGAGAACCTCTTCGACGGGTGCGTGCAGGAATCCGCCGGAGGTGTTGTAGCAGCGCACCGAATCACGGTGGGCGCCCAGCAGTTTCGCCAGCGGCAATCCGGCCCGCTTGGCCTTGAGATCCCACAAAGCCACATCGAAAGCGGCGATCGCCTGCACCGACAGTCCGCTGCGACCCACCGAAGCACCCGCCCACATCAGTTTGTCCCAGATCTTGGCGATATCGCTGGGGTCCTCGCCCAGCAAAACGGGTGCGATCTCACGGGCATGTGCGAACTGTCCAGGTCCGCCCGCGCGTTTGGAGTAGCCGATGCCGATGCCTTCGAGTCCGGCTTCGGTGCTGATCTCGGCGAAGAGCACGGCGACTTCGGTCATAGGCCGCTGTCGACCGGTCAGCACCTTCGCATCGCTGATCCCGGTCGGCAGGGGCACCGTGACCGAAGAGATCTTGACGCTGGTGATCCGGTCGAGGATGGGAGAGTCCATGGTGGTGGTCCTTCGGGGTCAGGCGATCGTCTTCACAAGCGCGGTCAGCTCGGCGAGTTCTGCCTCGGTGAGGTCGGTGAGCGGCGGACGGACCCGGCTCGATGGTCTGCCGACCGCGGTGAGACCGGCCTTGATGATCGATACCGGGTAGCCGGGTCGGCGGTCGCGGATATCGAGATACGGAATGACGAAATCGCGCAGGTGCGCGTAGACGGTCACGCGGTCACGGGCGCGGACCGCACGATAGAAATCGAGCGCGAACTCGGGGGCGAAATTGAAGATCGCCGAGGAATAAGTGGTCACACCCATTTCGGTGTAGGGGAGCGCGAAGGTTTCCGCGGTGGGCAGGCCGCCGATGTAGGTCAGCCGGTCACCCATCCTGGCGTAGATCCGCGTCATCGACTCGATATTGCCGACGCCGTCCTTGAAGCCGATGAGGTTCGGGCTGCGCTCGGCCATCCGGGCCACGGTCACGTCGTCACAGGCGGCATTGGCGCGGCTGTAGAAGATCACCCCGAGCGAGGTAGCCGCACACACCTGGGCCACATGTTCGACCAAGCCGTCCGGCGCGGCTTCCACGAGATAGGGAGGCAGCAGCAGGATTCCGTCCGCACCCGCCGCCTCGGCCGTGCGCGCCTGTTCCACCGCCACCCTGGTGCCCGCGCTCGCGGGCGCGATCACCGGTACCCGTCCGGCGGTCTCGGCGACCGCGGCGCGCACCACACGATCGATTTCCGCACTGGTCAGGGCGAAGCCTTCGCCCGTCCCACCGGCCGCGAACAGGCCGGCGACCTCGTATCGGGACAACCAGCCGATGTGATCCCGATAGGCCCGCTCGTCGAAGTTCAGTTCGGCGTCGAAATGGGTGACCGGGAACGAGAGCAATCCGCGCCCGAGCGCGGGTCCCAATTCCTCAGCGGATAACTGCGACACGGATATCCTCCTGGCAACGGAAATGCTGATTTCTCTGGAGATTAGGTCCGCTGCCCGATGCCGGTCCAACACTGTTTGGAAATCGACCGATACTCGAATGGCATCAGATCAGGCTGGGCGGTTTCCGAGCGGCAACCTCTCATTTGAGTATCGCTCAATACCGAATTGGTGTTCGACGGGTATCGCTTCGGCCCTTTAGCCTCCTTTCACACCCATTGCAGGGTGATCCGGCGCACACCGGCCGGTCACAGGAGGACAGTGATGTTGAAACGTGAGACCATGCCCGCCGGCGGGGGCGCCCGCGCCGTGGTGATACCCACCGAACAACGGCCGGTTCGTCGCATTCCCACCCGCTATCTGGTGCTCGGGCTGTTGTTCGTCATCACCGCCGTCAATTACGCCGACCGCAGCAGCCTGTCGATCACCGGCAGCGCGGTCCGGGCGGACCTCGGATTTTCCACCGTCCAACTCGGCTACATCTTCTCGGCATTCAGTTGGGCCTATGTCGTCGCGCAATTGCCCGGCGGGATGCTGCTCGACAGATTCGGTGCACGACGGGTCTATGCGGCGAGCCTGGCATTGTGGACGCTGGTCACCGCGGCGACCAGCTCGGTCGGTCTGATCACCACCCCGGTGCTGATCGCATTGTCGATCGTATTCGGCTTGCGATTGCTGCTCGGTGTATTCGAATCACCGGCATTTCCGGGTAATGCGCGGGTGTCGACCATGTGGTTCCCCACCGCCGAACGCGGCAGGGCGACAGCGGTTTTCAATTCGGCGCAGTATTTCGCGACGGTGATGTTCGCCCCGGTGATGGCCTGGGTCACCGATCAATTCGGTTGGCGCTGGGTATTCGCACTGCTCGGCGTGCTCGGCTTCGGTTTGGCGGTGTTCTGGTGGCGCTGGCTGTATCCGCCGCGCGCACACCGCCGCGTCACCCCGGCCGAACTCGATGCGATCATCGCCGGTGGCGCGCTGGTCGACCTCGATACGACCAAGGGCGAGAACGCGACTCAGCGCAAGCGACTCGATCGGCGCATGCTCGTGCGCGTCTTCTCCACTCGGCCGCTGTGGGGCGTCTATGTCTTCCAGTACGCGGTCAACGCGCTGACCTATTTCTTCATCACCTGGTTCCCGATCTATCTGAACAAGGGACGCGGCCTGTCGCTGGTGCACGTTGGATTCGTCGCCGCACTGCCAGCATTGGCGGCCTTCATCGGCGGCCTGGTGGGCGGGATACTGTCCGATGCCCTGTTGCGTCGCGGTCGATCACTGACGGCGGCGCGCAAAATCCCGGCGGCCGCGGGCATGTTGCTCGCCACCCTGATCGCACTGTCCAACTTCAGCGACAGCACCACCGTGATCGTGGCGATCTTGACCGTGGCCTTCTTCGGTAAGGGCATCGGTTCCCTCGGCTGGGCGATCACCACCGATATCGCGCCGACGCAGGCGGTCAGCTTCGTGAGCTCCACCATGAATGCCTTCGGCAATATCGCGGGCATCGTCACCCCGATCGTCATCGGCTATCTGGTTTCCTCGACCGGCTCGTTCGATATCGCACTGTGGTTCGTGTCGGCACACGGGCTGCTCGCCGTCCTCGCCCTGATCGGTATGGGCACCATCCGACGTATCGAATTCGACGCCTGATCCGACATCGGAAGTGTCGCATGACCATCGGATAATGCCGCTGACGGCCAGCCGCGACCACCGCATCCCGTCCGCAGCGCTGCGATCGGCGCCGTACTCGATGGCCGCGGCTACGTATACGCCACCAAAGGAACTGGACGGAACGGCCCATCGAGATCCACCCGCGACACGCGGAATGTGTTGGGACACCATCCATCCGGGTCTCCGCACCGAATACAGGTTGATCGACGCCGCTGATAGTCGCCCTCGGCGAGTATCAGCGGCGCGGATCTGGTCGGTGTGTTTCGGGAGGTGCGTCGCCACATGCTGTTGATATTCATCGTGCCCGTCCTAGCGGCGATCATCGCGGTGGCCATCTTCGTGATCGGAGATCGACTGCGACCGGATTCGTGGGTGTCGACCGAGGAGGAAGCGGCCGGGTCCCTCGTACTGGAACTGATCAACACGCTGTTTCTGGCGGTGGTCGCCTTCGTGGTGGTGATCTGCTGGCAGGAGTACGACAACGCGCACAATCACACCATTGCCGAAGCGAAGGCGTTGGTGGATACGTATTGGACCGCACATTCCATGCCGGATCAGGAGCATCGCCAGATCCAGGGCCTGGTGCGGGATTACACCGATCAGGTGCTCAACCGGGAGTGGCCGGTCATGCAGGGGGACCGGCGGCTGAGTGAACCCACACAGGACACGTTCGACAGCCTGCGCGATGCCGTGGCTTCGGTGAATACGACGGATCCGGACGTCGCGGATCTGCGCACGAGTGCCATGGCCAGCCTCGATGCGGCTGCCGAGGCGCGCCAGGACCGGGCCATGGACGCGAGTTACCAGATGCCGGTATTCCTCTACGCGGCCTTGTGGTTCGGCACCATCCTGCTGTTGTGCACCGCGGTGCTGTCGGGGGTGGAGGTCACCAAGCGCAGTCTGCTGATGACCGCGCTGCTCGGTATCGTCGTCGGCTCGACGGTGCTGGCGATCTACAACCTCGACCGGCCGTTCTCCGGCGGAAACAGTGTCCCGAAGGACGCCTTCGAATACGCCATGTCCCGGTATGACCACATCACCTGACGGGCTGCTCGACACCCGCGGAGCTGCGACGGATGGGATATCGGCATTATGGCGTCGGTTGTGCAAAGACGGAGGGCCGCAGTGGGATTGGCGGTGGCGACGGCGCTGCCGTTGTTCATGGGCGGGCCCGCGGCCGCGGATCCGCCCGCGCCCGAGTGGCCGGTCATGGGTGATATCGCCACCGGGAGTGCCGCTGGCGACGCAATCGGGACCGGGAGTGCGGCCGCGGATTCCGGGAGTGGTTCCTATGGCGGCGTCTTGGATCTCGAACCCAGCGTCGCCACCGGCAGTGCGGCTGCCGGGACAGCGAGGTCGGGCAATCCGAAACGGGACGACACGGCAGGCATCGAAAGCGGTGTCGATGACCCACCCGCCAGCGGGCGCGCGGATGCGACGGCCGGAGCGGGCGAGTCCCTCGGTCTCGACCCGGGCAGCGTCCAATCCGCCTGCACCGGCAGCGCCGTAATGGGAAGCGCGACAATACTGCTCGGACTGGCGACCGGCAGCGGCGTGACCGGCAGTGGCATAACCGGATCCGGTTTGATCGGCACCGGTTCGGTCGGTTCGAGCGGATCCGGGCTCGGCAGCGTCGTGGTCGGCAGCGCGATGACGGGCAGCGCACTACTGACCTGTCTGCTCCTACTCCCGGTCCCGGAACCGGCAGCACCGGGCATACCGCTCCAACTCGGCCCGCCGCCGCCCGCGCCACCGATACCCGCTCCACCCGCACCGGCACCGGAATTCACCGCCGCCGCACCGGCACTCGCGATCGCTCCGGAAACGCCGACCCCCACCATCCCGCACCGACCACCGATCGCGGCGGCCGAATCCGCCCCGGAGAACCAGATCGCCTGGAACCTGTTGGAACTGGTGACGGTCATGGTGGTTACTGTCCTGACCGTGGTCCGCAAGATTGCTGTAGGCCGCAACCGGCGAGCCGAATGACGCCTGCCCGTGGGGCCCTGATCTGCTGACGCCGGGCGAATGCTTGCTCGTACGGCCGTTGGGGCTGCGCGTCTCATGGGCGGTGGCTATCATGACGGCGGACACTCAAGAACTGGTCTGGGGCAACGGATTTGGATCATGGGCACCGGCAGGGGGCTCATGACCCGCACCACACGGGCTGCCCACGTGGGGCAGATCGGCGCGACTGAAGTCGTGCGAGCAGTTTGTTCGTAATTCGTTGTCACCAACCTGCCGAAAGCTCGCTGCTCTGACGTAACTGAGGCCAGTGCTGGGTCTGCTCGATTGTCAAGGTTCTTTAGTTTTCAAAAGTTCGGAGTTCATCTGTGGCAACGCATACACATCACCCGCCCGAATCACGGTCCGCGGTAGGCGGCTCACCGGGCTTCGGGGCCGGGCCGCGCATCGTCATGTACACCCCGGAATTCACGGCCGACCCGCACCGGGCCTATGGGCAGATGCGCAAGAAGTACGGTTCGCTGGTGCCGGTGGATCTCGCCCCGGGCGTACCGGCCACATTGGTGATCGGCTACTACACCGCGATCCGCATTCTGACCGATCCGGACCACTTCCCGGCCGATCCTCGGGCCTGGGAGCGAAACGTCCCGGCCGAGTGCCCGGTGCTCGCCATGATGCGGCGGCGGGAGAATGCCCTGCGCACCGACGGGCAGGAACACAAACGCTATCGCGAGCCGACCAGCGCGGCGCTCAACGACGTCGACCTGCTGGGCATGCACGCGGTGATCGAGCAGATCGCCATCCCGCTGATCAACGAGTTCTGTGCCGACGGCCAGGCTGATGTGTTGCAGCGCTACGTTTTTCCGCTGGTCTTCACCGCGGTGAACACCATGCTGGGAGTCGACTCCGATATCGGCGCGCGGATCGCGGCGGCGATGGACGCAATGTTCGATGTCGGGGCCGAGATCGGTGCGGGCGATCGCATGCTGCACGAGGCGCTGCGACAGCACATCGATCGCAAACGTGAGGCACCCGGTGACGACATCACGACCCGTCTGATGCGTCACCCGAGCGGTCTGACCGATGAGGAGGTGATCCAGCAGTTGGTGACGTATTACGCGGTCGGTGTCGAGCCGCTGGTCCATCTCATCGGCAACGCATTGCGACTGATGTTGACCGACGATCGCTTCGCCGCCGGCATGCAAAGCGGTAGTCTGTCGACCCGCGACGCGCTGGACGAAGTGCTGTTCACCGACCCGCCGTTGGCGAACTACTGCTTTTCTTATCCCCGGCAACCGATTCTGCTCAATGGGGTGTGGTTGCCCGCCCACCAGCCGGTGGTCATCAGCATGGCGGCATGCAACAGCGATCCCACCGTCAATGCCGTCGACG
The DNA here is from genome assembly GCF_050955845.1 of Nocardia sp. CA-135398. Classification (NCBI taxonomy): domain Bacteria; kingdom Bacillati; phylum Actinomycetota; class Actinomycetes; order Mycobacteriales; family Nocardiaceae; genus Nocardia; species Nocardia sp. CA-135398. The sequence goes on from NZ_CP192084.1 coordinate 2,758,215, forward strand.
GCGTCGAGCGCGATGGCAATCGGTCACACCTGGCCTTCAGCGCCGGACCGCACATGTGCCCGGCACAGGACGCCGCCTATCTGATCGCCCAGGACGCGATCGACCAACTGCTCGATGCCCTGCCCGAGATCGAGTTGGCCGTACCGGCAGCCGAACTCGGCTGGCGCACCGGACCGTTCCACCGGGCGTTGACCGCGCTGCCGGTCGTCTTCCCGAAGTCCGCTCCGTTCCCGGAATTTCCGCCGCCCTGAGAACCCCGCCGAGCGCAGGGCCGAGATCGCCGCACCACCGACGATCTCGGCCGCGAGCATCGGCCGACACCTACATGATTTTCATCGGCGCGGACGGCGTGAAGACGACCGGGAATGCCGCCATCGCACGGTGGAACGGACCGGGTCGCCAGATCAGCTGGTCCGCGGGCACCCCGAGCTGGATGTCGGGCAGTGCGTCGAAGAGCTGATCGATGGCGTACTGAACGGTCAGGTACGCAACGCCTTTGGCCGGGCAGGCGTGCGGACCGGCGCTCCACGCCAGATGTGAGCGATTGCCGAGACGTCGTCCGTCGGCGTCGTCGTCGCCACGGATCTGTGGGTCGTTATTGCAGCCGGTGAGGCTGATGACGACCGGTTGGTCCGCGGGCAACCAGATATCGTCGACCATGATCGGCTGGCGCGGGTAGGTGGTGCAGAAGTTCGCCATGGGTGGGTCGTTGAACAGAACTTCGTCGATCGCGGTGATCGTGGACAGGTTCCGCCCGAGGACATCGGCGCACTTGAACCGGTCGTCCGTGATCATCAGCAACAGCGCGTTGGTGATCAGGTTGCGCTGCGCTTCGAATCCGGCGCCGTAGAAGCTCATCAGCTGGGCGAAGATTTCTATGTCGTCCAGGGCGGCCGGGTGGTGGGCCAGCCGTGAGGTGACATCGTCGCCGGGGTGTTCGCGTTTGAGCTGGATCAGCTCCAGTAGTGCCTCTTTGAGCATGACCATGCCCTGAGCGCTGCGGACCGTGTCGAAGCGCGCCGCCATGCCGTTCGCGACACGCTGCCCGATATCGGGTGGGCAGCCGACCATTTGGTTGAGCACGCCGAGGACGAGCGGAAATGCGTACTGGGTAACCAGATTGGCGTTCCCGGCCTTGCAGAAGGTGTTGATCAGCGGGATGGCGATCTGTTCGATGATCGACGGCAGTCCGTGCACATCGATTCCGTCGATGCTCGCGATGGAGGGCTCCCGATAGCGGATGTGGGTAGGTCCGTCGTTGTTCCGTGCGGCCGGGAGCCAGGCCATCATCGGCCGCACCGGGCAGTCCTCGGGAATGGTCTTCTGCCAGGTGCGCGGGTCGGCGGGGAAGTGCGTGGGGTCGTTGAGGATTCGCACCGCGGTCGCGTAGCCGATCACGAGCGTGGCCGGTACTCCGGGGGCCAACTCGATCGGAACCAGCGTGCCGTATTTGCGCCGCATCTCGTCATAGGCGTGGTGCGGATCGGCGACGAACTCCGGGGTGTACAGCGGGATCCGCTCACCGGTAAGGCTCGATGATCCGTGCTGAACCGGGCAAACTCCGGTCGTGCCGGTGTGCGGATCGGACGTGGGGGAATGCGGTGTGGTCAAAGACGTTACTCCAAACGGTGGAACAGAATTCGACAAAGACTGAATCAATGAGCGCGGGCAGGTTCCTCGAGCAAGGTCAGCGGTGCGTCGTCGAGCGCTCGAAACGACACACCCTTCCTAGGACCTTTCCGGTACCTGGCGACTCGCCCACGCTAGCAACATAGCAACGGGCAGGCGACGATGCCCCGGGAACCTCGTTGCGACCCCGTTTGTTCGAGCGTGTCGTCGCCGACTATTCGACCGGACCACCGATGGGCAAGCGGTTGACCGGCGCGGCCGAATCGACCCGTGGCGTTTCGTGGACACCGATCAATCGCAGCAGCGGCGCCGTCATCGCGGTGGTCACCAACGCCATTACCACCAGTATCGAATACAGTTGCGGGCCAATGAGTCCCGTGCTGAGTCCGACGTTGAGAATGACTAGTTCGGTCAAGCCGCGGGTGTTCAGCAAGGCCGCCAACGCGGCCGCCGATCGCGATGTCAGACCGGTCAGTCGCCCGGCGACATAAACGCTTCCGAGCTTCCCGATGACGGCCACCACCATGATCACCACCAACTCGCCGACGGCGGCCCGGTCGATCGCCCCGAGATCGACAGCGAGTCCGGCGACGACGAAGAATCCGGGCAGCAGCACCAAGCTCAGAATCCGGGTGCCGGATTCGACCGCTTCGCGTCGCGCGCGCGGGAACACCACACCGAAGGCGAACGCGCCGAATATCAAATGCAGTCCGATCCATTCGGTTATCGCGCCGAGCAACAGCGCGCCGCCGACACCGATCACGATCATCGTCTGCTCGGTGCCCGCCGCGGCGATCCGCGCCAATGCCGGACGCACGATCCACCACGTCACCGCGACCACGGGCACCAGCAGTGCCAGTCGCCACTGGCTGCCCGCGCCGGGGTGCGCGACGGCCAGCACGACGGCCAGCGCCGTCCAGGCGAAGATGTCGACCAGCGCCGCACAGGCGAGGCTGAGCTGACCGATTCCGGTGCGAGTGAGGCCACGATCGTGCAGGATTCGGGCCAACACCGGGAATGCGGTCACCGCCAGGGCACAGCCGACGAATAGCGTGAAGCTCGGTAGGTCGCCGGTGCGGTGGCGCGCGAGCGCGGTGGCGGCGATGCCGCAACCCAAGACGAACGGCACCGCGTAGGCGGCGACCGATACCGCCGGGATCGAGCGTCGGCTGCCCGCGAATACACCGCGGTCGAGTTCCAGCCCGGCGACGAACATGAACACCGCGACGCCCACATTGGCGAGCAGGGTCAGATACGAGCGGACCTCGTGCGGGAACAACATGTCCGACAGATGCGGCCCCAATACGGTCGGGCCCGCGAGTATCCCGGCGGTGATCTCCCCGATCACCGCGGGCTGGCCGACCCGTTCGGCCAGCCACCCCAGGATCCGTGCCGCTGCCATGATGAGGGCGAGATCCATTAGGACCACGACGATTTGACTACTTTGCACTTACTTCTCCCTCGCGATTCGACGGGCATGCGTCGATCAGCGTGCCCACATCGCGCTCAGTGTGGTGATGACACAGTGCAATGCCCGTCCGGTATCGAGTCTGGTGTCGAGGCGACTTCGGGGTTCGCAGTCGAGGTGCAGGCCTGCCGGTGCGGTGCCCGTGCTCCGGCAAGCGCTGAGGTAGGTGTGGATCGCCGCGGCCGGATCGTCGGCATGCATCGGATCGCACATCCAGCTCACCGGGGTGCCGCACCGGGCGGCCGCCTCGAACAACGCCGGAAGTGCGGCGGCGGTCCGGGTGCCCGATAGCGCCGGGATGAGCGTGAGCCGACCGGGACGACGCGCGGGATTCAGGTACCGGCACAGGAACTCGACATCGTCCGGCGTCGCGGTGGGTCCGAGGGTCATCGCCAGCGGGTTGCGGACCCCGGCGGCGAAAGACAGGTGCTGGGGCGCGAATTCGTGGTTTCGGTCGCCGATCCACAGCAGTTGGGTCGAACGGTCCCACTCGTGCCGTATCGGCTGAGGTCGAGTCGCATCCGACTCGCACGATCGTACCGCGCGCGAGATATGCAGGGCCGCAATGGAACTGTACAGCTCGCGGGAAGCTGCGGGCGCGCTGGCCGCGATCGGGAGCATAGCGGCGACCTCGACGAGCAGATCGCGCACCACCGATGCCGGGTAGCGCTCCGCGGCGCCGCGCAGCATCTGCGCGCAGAGTGCGATGGGCGGGGTCGCCATGCGCCAATTCTCGACCTGTGCCGCGGCGCGGGGGTATTCCCGATCCCCAGTTTCGTCAGCGGAATCGGCTGGAGCCCCGCATGATTCGCCGCTATACCGCAATTGGCCGATGGTCACGATCGGCATATCCAGTCCGTGGTTCAATACGGCGGCAGCACAGATGGCCAGAGCACGGCGGTCGGGCAGTGTCGCGACATCGAGGGTGGCCGAGCTGCGGGCGCCGAGATGTATCGCGAATGCCTGTCCGCGCGCCGCCGCCGCCAGATCGGCGGTGAGCGAGTCGCATTCGCGCGGGTGGATCAGCTCCGGCAGCGCTCGCGAACACTGCCCGCCGGTGCGCGGTGATTCGGCATCGCAGCCACCACGGCGGGCTGGCGCGGCAGGTAGCGATCGGGGGTATTCCGGCTCATCGGCCCAACTCAGATCCTCATCCGAGATGGGGGCGTGTTCCGGTGGCACGAAGCTGGGATTGAATATCTCGCGGATGTAGCACAGCGGCCGATGATCTCCGAGCATGATGACATACGCTTTGGCCGCGCAGAGGCGACCATCGGGCCATCGCGTGACGCCCGCTCGAAGCACATGCCGACGCTGGGATACCCCCCGCGAAACCAAGCCGCGCCCGATCGGCACGTGTACATCGTCGGCGCCCGCCGCGGCCGCGGGGCCGCTCACGGCGACGACATAGTTGACCGATGCGGTCACCATATCGGCATTGATCAGACACGAACGACGCACGATGACGCGGTCGGGACCGTCCAGTCGCAATGCGTCGGCGATGGTGGCAGGCAGTTGCTCGGCCGCGATTTCGTCCTGGCGCAGCACCCGCACCTGGAGATCCGTGCCGAGTATGGCCTCGAGTCTCGGCTGGGTGAAGCCGTCGCTGGCCAGCAGCATCCGGGTGACCGGATCGCCGAATCGTGCGATCTGCTGTGTGGCTGTCCGGGAACCCGAACCGCCGACCGGGGAATCGCCCGGCGGTTCGGGGTCGGAGCGCGTGATAGTCATAGTGATCGACTTCGCGCTGGGGTTTTCACGAAGGCCGGAACTAGAGCGCGGGGACGTCGGCCACCTTCGGTGGGAGCACCGGACGTGCTATGGCCTCGATCTCGGCGGCGTCGCGGGGCCGCGTGGTCAGGCCGAGTACCGGTTCGGTGGTGATTCGCACATTGTCGAGCACCGTATCCGCCAGCGGGTCACGCCAGTGGTCCCAGACGACCGACATATCCAGATGACCCATGTACTCGAGGTTGGCCGAGTCCGCGTGCAGCTTTTCGGTCTCGGTGAGCGCGGAGGCAATGGTGTCGGTCGGTGTGCGCCCCTGCTCTCCCGAGGTCTCGTCGACATCGGTGAGCCCGGCCATGATTCGGGTGAACGACACCTCTGGAGTGTCGCCCTCGTGCGCCTCCGTGAGCTTGTCCGCGTGCGCGAAGTATTCGTCGGAGCCTATGTACTGTTCGTACATACGCGAGACCAGCACGAGGAAGCGTGAGTAGGCCCGTCGGGCAGTGTGCTCGTAGAAGGCCATCGCATCGGTCTCGCTCATTTCGCCACGCAGGGCGGTCGCGATCGCGGCGGCGGCGACGAGCCCGCCATAGGTGGCCAGATGCACGCCGGTGGACAGCAGCGGATCGAGGAAGGCGGCCGAGTCGCCGACCAGGGCATAGCCCGGACCGCTGAACCGGTCCGACACATACGAGTAGTCCTGTTCGGCCTTGACCTCGGCGACCTGCGTTGCGCCTTCGAGCAATGCGCTCATGGCCTTGCTGTCGCGAATCGTGTTGAGGTAGTACGCGTCTCGACCCTGCTCGCGTAGTCGCTCGCCCGCCTTGCGGGCGGAAACCACATAGCCGACGCTGAATCGGCCGTTGGACAGGGGGATATGCCAGAACCAACCACCCTCGGGGGTGGATACGACATTGATCGCGCCCTCCGGGCTGTCCGGGTGCAGGCGCGCGCCTTCCCAGTACGACCAGACCGCGACATTGCGGAAGGCCGGATGCTGGCGACGCATGTTGAAGCGCCGCTTGGCGAGCAGGCCGTACCGTCCCGACGCGTCGACCAGGAAATCGAATTCGGTGGTCCGAGTGCGGTTGTCGCCGGGGCCGGTCCATTCCACGGCTACCGGCCGGTCACCGTCGAAAATCACGTTCTCGACATTGGCGTTCTCGATCACCTGTGCGCCTTGTTCGGCCGCGTTACGCAGCAGAATGTCGTCGAACGCGTCTCGCTCGACCTGGTATGACCAGGCTTCGGCATCGACGAGCTGGGACCAGTCCAACAGCCAGTTATCGTTCTGCCACTGGAAATAGCCGCCCCGCTTGATCTGGAAGCCGTGCGCCGCGACCTTGTCGAATGCGCCGGAAAGACGCAGCGTCGACAGGCACGACGCGAGCATCGACTCACCGATGTGGTACCGCGGGAACGTATCTCGTTCCAGAAGCGTCACCCGTATTCCTGATCGAGCCAGTAGAGCCGCGGTTGTCGACCCCGCTGGGCCGCCACCGACAACGAGGACATGCGGATCGTTCGCCATAGCACACTCCTTGGAACAGCGGGCACCAACGCGGACTGTGCGTCCGCATCGGCAACCGAACCAACTCCGGTCCCACGGTGGTGGATCAACCCGGACCGAGCGTCGCCATCAGTTAGCCATTCGTGGCGACGCCCTCGTCAGATTGTAGCGGCAACTATCGAATCATCAATCGCCGAAGCAGATTTGGAGATCCAGGCAATCGGTGGTAACCGGTGTCTGAAGGGTAGCCAATACCGCGAATCGGACCTTATCGCCGACTCGCCCTTTACAAAGCACGCCTGGGCGGGTGTCGGATGCGGCGGCGCGGTGTCCGCGAATGCATATCAGCGCAGCGCTTTTTGTCGAGATCGTGCGCCGCGATCGGTGGGAATCGCCTGGGCGTGACAGGCAAGGCTGTTCGGTGTCGTTTGGCATCACCCCCTGCTTTCCGGCAAATTCAGGGTAAAGCCCAAACCAGGTCCGCGCGAGGCGTTCGCAAAGTTGACTTCTGCGGTTGGCGAGCTCCGCGCGGCGATCAATCCCCGGATTGCGTTGCGGTAGAAGTCAATTGCCTGGACAGTGGCCAGCAACGCGGGTGCGAACTGTCAAGGGCACCCGCGTTATCTGATCGCGACGACTATTCGGCTGCCTGCTCGACGGCCCCTGCTACCGCGACCGTGGCCTCCGCGGCGTGGCGGGCGACCTCGGGGGTGCATCGTCCGAGTCCGCATGCGGTGGCGACACCGAAGGCATCGCGACCCAGCGCCTGCTCGAAAAGCGCACGCGCTCGGTCGCTGTTCTCGACGGAATCGGTCGAAACCACCCCCGCGATCACCCGCCAGTCGGTGGCCAACTTGCGCAGGGGAGCGTAGAAGCGAGGTTCCAATGGTGCGGGCTCGGCGCCGTACGCGCACGGAATGTGTACCGGGGGCAGTGGCACGCCTTGCCGATCCAGCAGTCGCGCAGTGCGGTTGAGCAGTGTCACCGCGGGAGCCAGACTGCGCGGGTCCAGCAGGCTCTTGTGCTGGTAGTCGCCGTAGCACAGGTGCACAATGGTTTCCGCACCGATCTCGTGCAGCCGCCCGAGCACACCGGCGAGCTGGCGGGCCACCAGCGGGGCCAACGCCCACCGCGAACCCAGTTGTGTCGCTTTGACCATGCTCAACAGCGCGAAGGGCGACTCCAACTGCCAGACGATCCGATCGTCGTGCCGAGCGATCACCTCCGCCACCTCCTGCACCACCGCTTCGGTGAACACCGGCAGCTGCCGCAGCGCGGCGACCGCAAGATCGAAGTGCCGCAATGCCTTTCCGACCGGCAGGCCGCCGGATACCGCCGCGCCCGCGAATACGAACATCGCGAGATCCAGTGGATTCGGCAGGCTGATCTGGACTTTCGTCTCGGCCAGCTCCGGCCGTTCGCGCTGCAACGACTCGAACGCGGCCACCACCTCACCGATGCGCTCGACGCGGTCCATCGAGACCTGCCGCACTTCGAGCTTGCGCCCGGATCGCAGCCCGTAGCTTGGGAAGTCGCTGTAGTCGGCGTAGCCGCCGTCCTGGACGATCTCGAAGACGTCGGAATGCTGCTTGCGCGTCAGCAGATAGTCCATGATCCAGTCCGGGTCCAGATCGCAGGGGAGCGCGGTGACCGGCCAGCCCGCGGTACGGTCGGCAAACCATTGCAGCACAGCGCGATCGCCCGTCATCAGGTCCGCTGGAAGACTGCCGACATAGTGTGCGTACCTGGTCATGGGTGGCCCCTTAAGGTTCGGAATACATGCAAGCGGACAGCCAATAGTGTCCCAGGTGCGCCAGAGGCGACAACTTCGATGTTTCCCGCTGTCGCACTGCCGAATTCGGAGATCCAGTGCGCGGTGGCGCGCGGCTCGAGGTGCCGACGCGAGGTCAGGGTGAACCCTGATCTTCACCCGGATATCGGTGCTGAGCTGGTGATTTATCTATATCCGGCTGCCAGCATTGAGGAGTCGGATCGTCGGATGGCGGTTCGCCCGAGACCTTCTGGAGGCTGCCATGTTGTGGAAAATCATCGGTGTCGTAGCGGTCGTCTGGATCGCGCTCGCCATCATCGGTGCGTTGATCAAGGGGCTGTTCCCGATTCTGGTGATCAGCGCGATCGTCTTCGGGCTGTACCTGCTGTACAAGGCGGTCGCGGGCTCGGACAACTCCACCGTGACCAAGCTGTAGCCTCCACCCGCGGGCCCCGCCGGGACTCCGGGGCCGCGGTTGCCAGAGGTGGGCCGTGCGCCGTCCGTCGCGGACAGCGCACGGCCCACCCGTGTTCGCGGCGTCTGCTTGAATGACCCACGTGGAGCAGGTTCCCGAGGATTGGCAGCGCGGTCTCGTCATCGTGGCGCATCCGGACGATATCGAATACGGTGCGGCCGCCGCGGTGGCGCGTTGGACGGGACAGGGCAAGGACATTCGCTACGTCCTGGTGACCTCCGGCGAAGCCGGGATCGCGGGCATGCCGCCCGCCGAGGCCGGACCGCTGCGCGAGGCCGAGGAGTTCGCCGCCGCCAAGGTGGTCGGCGTGCACGAGGTGGAATTCCTCGGCTATCCGGACGGCCGCGTCGAGGAAACCCTGGCGTTGCGTCGTGACCTGGCCGCCGCGATTCGCCGTCATCGTCCGGAATTCGTGCTGCTGTTCAATTTCGGCGACACCTGGGCTCCCGGCTATGCCAACAGCGCCGATCATCGCGCGGTCGGCCGCGCTGCCCTCGATGCCATATCCGATGCGGGCAATGAGTGGATCTTTCCGGATCTCACCGACATTCCGTGGTCGCCCCGGCTGGCCGCGGTGGTCGGACCGAGTGCCACCCACGCCGTCGATGTCACCGACACCATCGAGCAAGCCGCCGCCTCGCTGGCCGAGCACCGCCGCTACCTCGAGGTGCTCAGCCCCGAGCCGGTCGCGGATCAGGTGCGGGCGGTCATCGACATGGCGACCGCTCCGAAGCCGGGATTCCCCGCCTCGCGCGCGGTCGGCTTCGAGCTGTACCACTTCGGCTGATCGTTGTGATGACGGTCACGTCGATTTCGGGCGTCGGACCCGCTTCCGCGAAAATGTCGTGGAAATCACGTTTGCCGGTGGCGACCGGACTGGAGCCGCCCGATGAACTGCCCGGCTGGTCAGCCTGCCCGGTGGTGCGAATGCCGTTGTCAGCAGGTCCTGATGAACCGTGGAGATTTCGTTCGGACGCGGGGCACACGGCGGATCATGTGGTTTTGCCGTGATAGCGAGAGCGTACTGATCCGGGGGGCGCGGCTGAGGATGGGAACGTCGGGGCCGACGTTCACCTAGGCTGTTACGGGCCGCGGCGTGCAGCCGATCGCGTTTCTTCGAGCGAGTGTCGTAACGGATTCCCGCGCTTGGGGATATGCGACAAGTTCGCTCTTGTAAACTCGAACGCTTGGCTCGCGGCGGTAAGCGGTCCGTTAGTGAAGTACGTGCGTTCCATTATGCGGGTGTGGTCTTTAGGCGCGCAATAGGTGAGAGGTGTAGTACCGGAAATGGCAAGGGATCGTCGTTCCGCACGTGGTAGTCGACGCCGAGTCGGTCTCCTCTTCGGGAATTTGCTCGCGGCCGCTGTGGAGTCCGCCGCCGATGCCGTCGCCATCCGGTTCAACCCTTCGGGCGACCCGTCCGATGACAGACAGCTGACCTATCGCGAACTCGACGAGCTGTCCTCGCGCATGGCGCGCGAACTGATCGAACACGGTGTCGGCGCGGGCGATGTGGTGGCGATCGGTATCGCCCGCAGCATCGAATCCGTGCTCGCCGTATGGGCGATCGCCAAGACCGGCGCCGCATACGTGCCCGTGGATCCCAGCTATCCGGCCGACCGGATCGCGCACATCCTCACCGACTCCGGTGCCGTCCTCGGGTTGACCACCACGGCACACCGCCCGGTGCTCGGCACGACCGTGGACTGGATCGAACTCGACGACCCGGTGCATGCGGGACGCATCGCCGAACGCCCGGCTCATCCGATCTCCTACACCGACCGGGTCCGTCGGCTCGACGAGCGCCACCCCGCCTACGTCATCTACACCTCGGGATCGACCGGGCGGCCCAAGGGTGTCGTGGTCACGCACGGTGGGCTGGCAGGACTGGTTGCCGCGCAGCGCGAACAGTACGCGGTGACCGGGGATTCGCGGGTCCTGCATGTCTGCTCGCCCAACTTCGACGTTTCGGTGCTCGAGCTCCTGCTGACCTTTTCCTCCGGTGCGACATTGGTGATCGCCCCGCCATCGGTCTTCGGCGGGGCCGAACTCTCGGACCTGCTGCGGCGCGAGCGCGTCACCCACATGCTCATCACCCCGGCCGCCCTGGAGTCAGTGGATCCGGAGGGTCTGGACGAGCTGCGGGTCGTCGTGGTGGCCGGTGACAAGTTCGGACCGGAGCTGGTCGGCCGCTGGGCGGGCGAGCGTGCGTTCCACAACGGCTACGGACCCACCGAGGCGACGATTCTCGCCACCAGTACCCCGCCGCTGGCGCCGGGCGAAACCATCACGATCGGCACGGCCATCGCGGGTATCGGCGCGTTCGTACTGGATGCGCGGTTGCGCCCGGTGCCCGCCGGGGTGATCGGCGAACTGTATCTGTCGGGTCCCGCCTTGGCACAGGGCTATCTCGGGCGCCCGGGCCTGTCCGCCGAGCGGTTCGTGGCCAGCCCCTTCGGCGCCGATATCGGCACACCGGGCGCGCGGCTGTACCGCACCGGGGATCTGGTGCGGCGCACCGAAGAGGGCGGCGTCATCGAGTATCTGGGTCGCTCCGACTTCCAGGTGAAGATTCGCGGCTTCCGCATCGAACTCGGCGAAATCGACAACGCGCTCACCGGCCACCCGGATATCGACTTCGCGGCGACCCTCGGCAAGACGCTGCCGTCGGGTGCGACCGCGCTGGTGGCCTATGTGCTGCCGAGGGCCGGGGCCGAGGTGGATACCGAGGCGCTCGCCGAATTCCTCGCGGAGTCGCTGCCCGCGTACATGATTCCGGCCGCCTTCGTGGTGCTGGACGAGATCCCGCTGACCCCGGTCGGCAAGCTCGACCGCGCGGCACTGCCCGAGCCGGTCTTCGCGCCGCGCGAGTTCCGCGCGGCGGAGACGCCGGTCGAGGAGATCATCGCCGAGGTATTCGCCGAATTGCTCGGGGTCGAGCGCATCGGTCGCGACGACTCGTTCTTCGCACTGGGCGGCGATTCGATCCTGTCGATCCAGCTGGTCTCGCGGGCCAAGGCGCGCGGTGTCGTATTCACCGCCGCCGAGGTTTTCGAACATCGCACGGTCGCGGCATTGGCCGAGATCGCCACCTCGGCGGACGCGGTGGAGCAGCAGCGCCTTGCGGAACTGCCCGGCGGCGGGGTGGGCGAGCTGCCGTTGCTGCCGATCATGGCGGCGATGCTGCCGAGTGACTCGTCGTATCGGCGGTTCTCGCAGACGATGGCGCTGCGGCTGCCCGACGGCATCGACCGGGAAACCCTGGTAGCGACCATCGGCGCGGTCTTCGACCACCACGACATGCTGCGCGCTCGATTGCGCGAAGCCACCGCGGACACCGCCAGGACCTTCGAGGCCTTGGCGCCCGGCGCGGTCGACGTCGACGCGTTGGTGCATCGGGTCGAGCTGCCCGCCGATATCGACGATGCGGAGTTGTCGCGGCGGGCGAGCGTCGAATACGACGCGGCACTCGGCCGACTCGATCCCGCGAATGCGGTGATGGTGCAGTGCGTTTGGTTCGCTTTCCCGCAGGGCGGTCGCCGTCGTGATGTCTTGCTGGTCGTCGCGCATCACATCGTGGTCGACGGCGTGTCCTGGCGAATTCTGATTCCGGATCTGGCGATGGCCTGGTCGCAGCTGGCGGCGGGACAGTCGGTGGCGTTGCCCGCCAATGGAACCTCGATGCGGCGCTGGGCGCATGCCCTGCGCGAGGCAGCGCAGGATCCGGTACGGGTCGCGGAACTGCCATTCTGGCAACAGGTTTCGGGTACCGAAGACCCGCTGTTCGGTGCGCGCGCCTTCGATCCGGCGGTGGACACCTTCGGTACCGTCGATCGCGTCGAGGTGACGGTGCCCGCCGAGGTGACCGATGCGCTGCTGACCGCGATCCCGGGCCGGTACCGCGGTGGTGTCAACGACGGCCTGCTCTCGGCGCTGGCGCTCGCGGTGAGCAAGTGGCGCGGCGAAACCGCGGGCGGCACCGCGCTGGTCAAACTGGAAGGCCACGGCCGCGAAGAGGGGCTCGTCCCCGGTGCGGATCTGTCCAGGACCGTCGGCTGGTTCACCAGCGCATTCCCGGTCCGTCTCGATCTCGCGGGTGCCGATCTGGCCGACGCGTTCGCGGGCGGAAAAGCCCTGGGCGACATCGTGAAATCGGTGAAGGAGCAGCTGCTCGCGGTGCCCGACAAGGGGCTCGGCTACGGCCTGCTGCGCTACCTGAACCCCGAGACCGCCGCCGAACTGGGCGGTGCCCCGCAGATCAGCTTCAACTACTTGGGCCGGGTGTCGACGGGGAAGATTCCGGAACAGCTCGGTGCCCTGGGGTGGGTGCCGGTCGGGGATCTGGGGCAGCTGGATGCCGAGATGGATCCGGATATGCCCGCGAACGGCGTGATCGATATCAATGCGATCGTCACCGATGGCGCGGACGGACCGCAGCTCGGTGCGTCCTTCGCCTTCCCGCGCGGGTTGCTCTCGCGGGAGCGGGCGCAGGAGTTCGCCGATCTGTGGGTCGCGGCGCTGCACGCGCTGGCCGAGCACGCCCGACGTCCTGATGCCGGTGGGCTGACGCCGTCGGATCTGCCGTTGGTCACGGTCGACCAGTCGGATATCGAAGTGCTGGAACGGAATTACCCGGCGCTGTCGGATGTGTGGCCGCTGTCGCCGCTGCAGTCCGGTCTGCTGTTCCACGCGCAGCTCGCCGAGGCGGGTATCGACGTCTATACCAGCCAGGCGACGGTCGACCTGGGCGGCACCGTGGATGCCGAGCGACTGCGGGCCGCGGCCCAGGCCATCCTGGACCGCTATCCGAATCTGCGTACCGCATTCGTCACCGCCGCCGACGGCCGCGCGGTGCAGGTGGTCCTGGATCGGGTCGAAGTGCCTTGGCGGGCAGTGGATCTGACGCATCTGCCGGAATCGGAGCGGCTGGCGGAGCTGCGGCGGCAGGTGGCGGCGGAGCGGGAGACCGGCTTCGATATGTCGGCTGCGCCGTTGATGCGGTTCACCCTGTATCGCACCGACCAGTGGCATCTGGTGATCACCACCCACCACATCCTGCTCGACGGTTGGTCGATGCCGCTGCTGATGCGAGATGTGCTGGTGCTCTACGCGACTCGGGGCGATCGGTCCGCGCTGCCGCGAGTGCCCTCCTACCGCACCTTCCTGAGCTGGTTGGCCGGTCGGGACCGGCAGGCTTCGCTGCGGGCGTGGGAACAGGCGCTGTCCGGTGTGACGGAGCCGACGCTGCTCGCCCCGCAATCGCGGGCGGTCGAAGGCCGCGGCGGCAAGGTGGTCACCGAGGTCGACACCGAGCGCACCCGCCGGATCTCGGAGTTGGCGGCTGAACTCGGCGTCACCGTGAACACCGTGCTGCAGGCGGCGTTGGGCATCCTGCTCGGACGGTTCACCGGTCGTGACGACGTGGTGTTCGGCACCACGGTGTCCGGCCGTCCGGCCGAGTTGTCCGGCGTCGAGTCGATGGTCGGTTTGTTCATCAATACGCTGCCGGTGCGCGTGCGGGTCGACGGACGGCTCGCGGTCGGCGAATTCCTGCAATCGCTGCAGCGCGAGCAGGCCGGTCTGCTGGACCACCACTACGTGGGTCTCACCGATATCCAGCAGATCGCCGGTGCCGGCGCGCAATTCGACACCCTGCTGGTCTTCGAGTCCTACCCGATCGACCGGGAGGCGATCGCCGCCGCCGATTCCATCGACGGCATGTCGGTGACCGCCGTCGGTATGGAGGACGGCGCGCACTACCCGCTGACGCTGGTGGCGATCGCGACGTCGACGATCGAGCTGACGTGGCGGTATGCCGGTGGCGGGTTCACCGCCGATGAGGTGGGAACCTTTGCCGCGCGGCTGATCCGGGTGCTCGACGCGCTGATCGGCGATCCCGCCGCCCGGGTCGGCGATATCGACATCATGCTCTCCGACGCCGAGCGGGATCGAATCCTGCTGGACTGGAACGATACCGGTCATCCGGTCGAACCCGAACTGCTGCTGGACGGCTATCGACGCGCGGTGGCGGCGCATCCGGATCGGGTCGCGGTGGCCTACGAGGGCGCCGAGCTCACCTACGCGGAACTCGACGAGCGAGTGAATCGCCTGGCCCGCCTGCTGATCTCGCAGGGTGTGGGCACCGAATCGCTGGTCGGCCTCGCGATCCGGCGCTCGCTGGATCTGGTCGTCGGCATGTACGCGATCCTCACCGCGGGCGGTGCGTACGTGCCCGTGGACCCGGATCATCCGGCCGATCGCGTCGAGCACGTGCTGACCGCGGCGAAGCCGGTGTGCGTGCTCACCACGACCGGGGACGCCGTGCCGGTGCCGGACGGAATTCCGTTGCTGCACATCGACACCGCGGAGCTGGACGGATTCGCCGGTACCCCACTGACGGTCGAGGAGCTGCTGCGGCCGGTGCGCCCGGAGAGCCTGGCCTATGTGCTGTTCACCTCCGGCTCCACCGGACGGCCCAAGGGTGTCGCGGTCTCGCACCGGGCGATCGGCAACCATCTGGCCTGGATGCAGTCCCGGTATCCGCTGCACGCCGACGACGTGTACCTGCAGAAGGCCGCCTTCACCTTCGACGCCTCGATGTGGGGCTACTTCATTCCGCTGCGGCTCGGCGCCAAGTTGCTGATGGCCACGCCAGATGGCCATCGCGACGCCACCTACATCGCGGAAACCATTGCGGCGCAGCAGGTTACCGTTACCGACTTCGTGCCGTCGATGCTCGCGGTATTCGCCGCCCACACGCCCGCCGGTGCGATCCCGACGCTGCGGCACATCATCGTCGGCGGCGAGCTGCTGCCCGCGGAGACCGTGGCCGCGGTACGCGCGGTCTGCGATGCGTCAGTGCTCAACGTGTACGGGCCGACCGAGACCGCGGTCGCCGTCACCACCTGGCTCGCGACCGTCGACGATCAGGGCGGCCTGCCGATCGGATCGCCGGTCTGGAACAGCCGCCTGTACGTGCTGGATTCGCGCCTGCGGCCGGTGCCCGCCGGGGTCACCGGTGAGCTCTACATCGCCGGTGATCAGCTGTCGCGCAGCTATCTCGGGCGCGCGGATCTGACCGCGGAACGGTTCGTGGCCAACCCGTTCGGAACGGGCGAGCGGATGTACCGGACCGGCGACCTGGTGGCCTGGAGTGCGCCGAGTGTCCTGAAATACTTGGGCCGCACCGACTTCCAGGTGAAACTGCGCGGACAGCGCATCGAACTCGGCGATATCGAGGCAGCGTTGCTGGCGCAGCCGTCGGTGAGTCAGGCGGCGGTCCTTGTGGTGCCGACCGAGCTCGGCGACCAGCTGGTGGCCTACGCGGTCCCGACGCCCGGCACGCACCTCGAGGTGGAGCCGCTGCGTGCCGCATTGGCGGGCACGCTGCCCGCGTACATGGTTCCGGCCACGATCGTGGAGCTGGCCGAGTTCCCGCTCAGTACCGCGGGCAAGCTGGACCGCAAGGCGCTGCCGCGACCGACCCTGGCGGGCCGGGAATTCCGCGCGCCGTCCACTCCGCTCGAAGAAATCGTCGCTGGCGTGTTCGCGGAGGTGCTCGGTGTGAACCGAGTCGGCGCCGACGACGACTTCTTCACCCTGGGCGGCAACTCACTGGTCGCCACCCAGGTCGTGGCTCGGCTGAGTGCGGCGTTGGGCGCGCGGGTGCCGGTGCGCACGCTGTTCGACGCACCCGTGGTCGCCGACCTGGCGGGGCGCATCGTGCCGGATTCCGAGAACGCGGATCGGCCGCCGTTGACCCGGGCGGTGCGACCTGAGCGCATCCCGCTGTCGCTGGCACAGCATCGGATGTGGGTGCTCAACCAGGTCG
Organism: Nocardia sp. CA-135398; assembly: GCF_050955845.1. Taxonomy (NCBI): domain Bacteria; kingdom Bacillati; phylum Actinomycetota; class Actinomycetes; order Mycobacteriales; family Nocardiaceae; genus Nocardia; species Nocardia sp. CA-135398. The sequence continues at coordinate 2,774,627 of NZ_CP192084.1, forward strand.
ATACCGAATCCCCGTCCTACAACCTGCCGTTCGCCATCCGGCTCACCGGCACGCTGGACGTACCCGCCTTGCGCGTGGCCGTCGCTGATGTCCTGGAGCGGCACGAAGCGCTGCGCACGCGGTTCCCGGTCGACGGTCCGGACGCGACGCCGCGCCAGCAGATCCTGTCCGTGGCCGAAACACTGCCGAACGGGCTGGAGGTCGAGACGACCGCCGATCCGGAACGGGTCGCGGCACTGTTGTCCGCCGGATTCGATGTCACCGAGCATCCACCCGTGCGCATCCGGTTGTTCTCCGACCCGGCCCGCGACGAGCATCTGCTCGTCCTCGTCACGCATCACATTTCGGCGGACGGTGTCTCGCTGGCACCGCTGGCGCGGGATCTGGCGACCGCCTACCTCGCGCGGACCGCGGGGATCGCGCCCGGTTGGGCTCCGCTGCCGGTGCAGTACGCCGATTTCGCGCTCTGGCAGCGCGAAGTAATCGGCACCGAAGACGACGAGAACTCCATCGCCGCACAGCAATTGGCGTATTGGCGGCGACAGCTGGCCGGTGTGAGCGAAACCGCGCGGCTGCCGCTGGACCGTCCGCGTCCGGCGCAGGCGTCGATGCGCGGTGCGGCGACCGAAATCGCCGTGCCCGCCCAGGTACACGGCGGTCTGGCCGACCTTGCGCGCCAGCACAATTCGTCGCTGTTCATGGTGATACACGCCGCGCTTGCCGCGCTGCTCGCGCGGCTGTCCGGCGGCTCGGATATCGCGATCGGCACGCCCATCGCGGGTCGCGGTTCGGCCGAACTGGACGATCTGGTCGGCATGTTCGTCAATACGCTGACCCTGCGCACCGATGTCGATCGCGACGCTTCGTTCGCGGCATTCGTCGAGCAGGTCCGCGAGACCGACCTGTCCGCCTTCGCCAATGCGGAGATCCCGTTCGAGCGGGTGGTCGAGGAGGTACTGCCCGCCCGTGCCGTCTCGGGTAATCCGCTGTTCCAGGTGATGCTGTCGTTCCAGAACATCGAGCAGCCGACACTGGAATTGCCGGGCCTGACCGTCTCGGCAGTCGACACCGGTGAGATCGTCGCGAAATTCGACCTGCAGGTGATCGTCGAAGCACGCCAGCACGACGATGGCACGCCGGCCGAGCTGGTCGTCGGCTTCGCCTATGCGACAGACCTTTTCGAGGAAGCCACCATCGAGGGCCTCGGCCGCCGGTTCGAGCGGATCCTCGCCGCGGTCGCCGCCGATGCGCAGGTGATCGTCGGTGCCATCGACATCCTCGACGAGGCCGAACGGAACCGGGCACTGGCCGCGCCCGTCCGGACCGCCGAACCAGGACCGGCCGAACAGGTCACGCTGCTGCCGCAGCTGTTGGCCGATGCCGTTGACACCAACCCGGACGGTGTCGCGGTGATCTTCGCCGATGCCACCGAACAGCTCGCCGAATGGGAGTACGTCGACCTCGACGAGCGCTCGAGCAGGCTGGCTCGCCTGCTGATCGACCGTGGCATCGGCCCGGAGGATCTGGTCGCGATCGGCATTCCGCGTTCGGCGCTGTCCGTGCTCGCGGTGTGGGCGATCGCCAAGACCGGCGCCGGATTCGTTCCGGTGGATCCCAACTATCCCGCCGAGCGGGTCCGGCACATGATCGCCGATTCGCATGCGGTGCTGGGACTTACCGTCACCGAGGTCGGCGCCGACCTGCCCGACGAGGTGCAGTGGCTGACCATCGATGCCGACGATATCGATCAGCGGCTCGACGACTACAGCGGCGATCCGGTGACGGATGCGGATCGGTTGCGGCCGTTGCGCGCCGCGCATCCGGCCTATGTCATCTACACCTCCGGATCGACCGGCAAGCCCAAGGGCGTTGTCGTCACGCAGGCCGGTTTGTCGAGTTTCTGCGCGGAACAGCGCGAGCGCTACCGGGTGACGAGCAGTTCGCGCACCCTGCATTTCGCATCGCCCTCGTTCGACGCATCGGTGCTGGAACTGCTGTTGGCCGTCGGCGGCGCCGCGACCATGGTGGTGGCCGCGCCGACGGTCTACGGCGGCGACGAGCTGGCCGCCCTGCTGCGCCGGGAGCGGGTGACGCATGCGTTCATCACGCCCGCCGCGTTGGCATCCGTCGACCCGACCGGCCTGGACAAACTCCGCGTGGTCATCGCCGGTGGCGAGGCCTGCCCGCCGGAGCTGGTCCGGCGCTGGACGATTCCGATCGCCGGGCGGCGTACCCGCGAGTTCTACAACGGGTACGGGCCGACCGAGACCACGATCATGACCAATATCAGTGCGCCGCTGGTGCCGGGGGAGACCGTCACCATCGGCGGGCCGATCCGCGCCATCACCGAATACGTACTGGACGAGCGGCTCTCGCCGGTGCCGGACCGCGCGGTCGGCGAGCTCTACATCACCGGCGCGCAGCTGGCCCGCGGCTACCATGAGCGCCCCGCGCTGACCGCCGCCCGGTTCGTGGCCAATCCGTTCGATCGCGACGGCGCCAGGCTGTACCGGACCGGCGATCTGGTCCGCCGAACGGTCGACGGTGCGCTGGAATATCTGGGCCGCAACGACTTCCAGGTCAAGGTCCGCGGCTTCCGCATCGAACTCGGCGAAATCGACGCCGTGCTCGCGGCGCACGAAACCGTCGACTTCGCGGTCACGGTCGGTCACGAAATCGCCAGCGGTGCAACCATTCTCGTCTCCTATGTGCATGCCGCCGCCGGTGCGGAGGCCGATGCCGACGAGCTCACCGCCTTCGCCGCGAACAGCCTGCCCGCGCATATGGTGCCGACCACGGTCATGGTGCTCGACGAGATTCCGCTGACCCCGGTCGGCAAACTCGACCGTGCCGCCCTGCCCGCGCCGGTCCTGCACACCAGGGCCTACCGTGCGCCGTCGGGACGATGGGAAGAGCTGGTCGCGAGCGTATTCACCGAATTGCTCGCGCCAGGGACACCGGTCGGCGCCGACGACGATTTCTTCGAATTGGGCGGCAACTCGCTGATCGCCACCCGGCTCGCGGCGCGGCTGGGCGCCGCATCCGACACCCGGGTTCCGGTGCGTCTGCTGTTCGAGGCGTCGACGGTGTCGGCACTCGCGGCCAGGCTGAGTGAGAATGAGGCCGGAATTGACCGTCCGGAACTGATCGCCGGTCCGCGGCCGGAGCGGATTCCGCTGTCGGCGGCGCAGCAGGCCATGTGGTTCCTCAACCGCCTGGATACCTCCTCGTTGGCCTACAACGTGCCGATGGCGGTGCGCCTGACCGGCGCCGTCGATACGCAGGCGCTGCGGGCGGCGATCGGGGATCTGGTGACCCGCCACGAGATTCTGCGCACGGTCTACCCGCCCATCGATGACGGCCCGGTGCAGGTGATCCTGCCTGCGGCGCAGGCCATTCCGCCGATGCTGGTGCAGAGCATCGACCCGGCCGAAATCGTGGACGCGGTGGCCGCGTTGGTCAGGACCGCCTTCGATCTCACCGTCGAGGTGCCGGTCCGGGTCAGTCTGTTCGACCTCGGCGATGGCGATGAAGGGCGCGAATACGTGCTGGCGATGGTCGTGCACCACATCGCGGGCGACGGTTCGTCGATCGGCCCGCTGGCCAGGGATCTGATGACCGCGTATGTGGCGCGCAGCGCCGGACAGGCGCCGAATTGGGCCCCGCTGCCGGTGCAGTACGCCGACTACAGCATCTGGCAGCGCGAGCTGCTCGGGTCCGAGGACGATCCGGAATCGTTGGCGGCCAAGCAGATCGGGTATTGGCAGCAGGAATTGGCCGGACTTCCCGAGCAGCTCGACCTGCCCTCGGACCGGCCGCGCCCGCTGGTGCGCTCCTACGCCGGCGGCCAGGTGTCGGTGCGGATCGACGCCGAAACCCACAGCGCGCTGGCCGAATTGGCGCGTGCGCGGGGTGCGACGGTGTTCATGGTCGTGCACACCGCACTCGCCGTGCTGCTGGCGCGGTTGTCCGGGACGAACGATATCGCCATCGGTACGCCGATGGCGGGGCGTGGCGACGCCGTGCTCGACGACCTCATCGGCATGTTCATCAATACCCTGGTATTCCGAACCCGGTACGACGGCGGCGCACCTTTCACGGAGCTGCTCGCCCGGCAGCGTGAGACCGATCTGCAGGCCTTCGCGAACTCGGATGTGCCATTCGAGCGGCTGGTCACCGTGCTGAACCCGGTGCGCTCGCCCGCGCGGCATCCGCTGTACCAGGTGGGGCTGTCGTTCCAGAACCTGGACCGCGTCGCACTGGAACTGCCGGGGCTGACCGTCGCGAGCCTGGATATCGGCGTCGAGGTATCGCAGTTCGATCTGCACTGGTATATCGGCGACGCCTACGACGAGGCCGGCACGCCGCTGGGTATCGGCGGCATGGTCACCTATGCCGCCGATATGTTCGACCCGGCCACCGTGCAGGGTTTCGTGGACCGGTTCGCGCGCCTGCTCACCGCCATCGCCGCCGATCCCGATGTGGTGCTCGGCGAGATCGAGCTGACCGATGCGACCGAACGCGCCGCGCTGCTGTCGGATGCGGCCGACACCGCGCACCCGGTATCGGCGCAACACCTGCTGACCGGCTACCGCCGTGCCGTGGCGACGACACCGGATGCGGTGGCGGTCGTGCACGACGAGACCGCCTGGACCTATCGGGAATTCGACGAGCGCGTCAACCGCATCGCCAGGTACCTGATCGCACAGGGGGTCGGTCCCGAATCCGTTGTGGCGCTGGGGATACCGCGGTCACCGCAGCTGGTCGCCGCGATGTACGCGGTGCTGACCGCGGGCGGCGCGTATCTGCCGCTGGACCTCGACCATCCGGCCGACCGGATCGGGTACATGGTGGCGACGGCCGAGCCGGTCTGTGTGCTGACGACCGACGGCAATTCGGTACCCGTCACCGAAGTTCCGGTCATCGATATCGACACCCTCGAGCTGTCGGAATACTCCGGCGAGCCGGTCGATTCCGGTGAGCTGCGTGCACCGCTGCACGCCGATCATCCGGCGTATGTGCTGTTCACCTCCGGCTCGACCGGTCGGCCCAAGGGCGTCATGGTCTCGCACGGTGCGATCGCCAACCAGATCGAATGGATGGTCGCGGAGTACGGGTTCGGCCCGGAGGATGTCTACCTGCAGAAGACGGCGACGACCTTCGACGTGTCGCTGTGGGGTTATTTCGCCCCGCTGTGGGTCGGCGCGCGGCTGGTGCTCGCCGCACCGCACGGGCAGCGCGATCCGGGTTATATCGCCGAGCTGATCGCGACCCATCAGGTGACGGTCACCGATTTCGTTCCGTCGGTGCTGCAGGTCTTCCTGGCCGCTGCCCGGGTAGAGCAATTGGCCTCGCTGCGTGCCGTGTTCGTCATCGGTGAGGCCTTGCCGCCCAACACCGTCGCGGATTTCGCCGCGCTGTCGGATGCCGGACTGCACAACCTGTACGGCCCCACCGAGGCGGCGGTATCGGTGACGTACCGGCCCGCCTCCATCGACGATCGGTTGACGGTGCCGATCGGTGTGGCGCTGTGGAATACCCGGACCTATGTGCTGGATTCCCGGCTGCATCTCGTCCCCGCCGGTGTCGTCGGCGAATTGTATTTGGCGGGAAGCCAATTGGCGCGCGGCTACCTCGGCCGTGCCGACCTGACCTCGGATCGGTTCGTCGCCGACCCGTACGGCCCGGCCGGTGCCCGGATGTACCGGACCGGTGATCTGGTGCGCCGCCGCGCCGACGGTGTACTGGAATATCTGGGGCGCACGGACTTCCAGGCGAAGATCCGTGGCCACCGGGTCGAGCTGGGCGAGATCGAGGCCGCGCTGCTGGCGGATCCGTCGGTCGCCCAGGCCGTGGTCGTGGTGGCGAAGTCGGAGACCGGCGATCAGTTGGTCGCGTATGTGGTGCCGGTAACCGAGCTCGATGCCGATGTCCTGCGCGAATCGCTGGCGCACGTGCTTCCCGGCTATATGGTGCCCTCGGCCATCATGGTGCTCGAATCCTTCCCGGTGAACAGCAGCGGCAAACTGGACCGCGCCGCACTGCCGCGGCCGGTCCTGCGTGCCCGCGAATTCGTGCCACCGGCGACCGCCACCGAGTTCGCTGTCGCCGAGGTTTTCGCCGAAGTGCTCGGCATCGCTCGGGCCGGAGCCGAGGACGACTTCTTCGACCTCGGTGGTACCTCGCTGCTCGCCTTCACCTTGCAGCGAGCACTGGCCACCCGTCTCGGCATCGACGTGCCGATGGCGGCGCTGTTCACCGCGCCCACCGTGCGCGGCCTGGCCTCCCGCCTGGACAATCCGGATGAGCCCGCGGCCGTGGTCCCGGGCACCGACACCGCGACGATCACCGCCGATGCCGTACTCGAACCGGACATCGATGGTGCGGGTCTCGCACCAGCTCGGGTCGAGTCCCCGCGTGACGTACTGCTTACCGGCGCAACCGGATTCGTCGGTGTGCACCTGCTCCGGGAACTCCTGTCCAGCACCGAGGCAACGGTCTGGTGCCTGGTGCGCGGCGACGATAGCGAGCGGGCCTTCAAGCGAATTCGCGACGCCATGCAGCTGTACCGGATCTGGGACGATGCCTATCAGGGCCGAATCGTCGCTGTCGCAGGCGATCTGGCCGCACCCAGACTGGGACTGGACCAGTCCGACTGGGCCCGGCTCGCGGAGCAGATCGACACGATCTACCACAACGGAGCTCGCGTCAATCACATCGAGCCCTACGCACGCTTGCGCGCCGCCAATGTATCGGGCACCCGCGAGGTGCTGCGGCTGGCGACCACCGCTCGGGTCAAGCCGGTGCATTTCGTCTCCACGGTCAACGCCGTGATTCCGAATGCTCCCGCACCGGATTTCGTCGCCCGTGAGGATGCGCAGGTAGCGGTCGGCGAGGTATCCGGAAACGGTTATGTGGCAAGTAAATGGGTCGCCGAACAACTGGTCCGCCAGGCCGGTGCGCGCGGCGTGCCGGTGAGCATCTACCGTCCCGGAATCGTCAGCGGTGACCCGCGGGTCGGGGTGAACAGCGTCGACGACTCGTTCTGGAACATGATCCGGGCGGCCGCGATCCTCGGACTCGCCCCGGAGATCGGCGACGCCACCATGTCGCTGGTGCCGGTGAACTATGTGGTGGGCGCCATCGTCGCGCTGGCGGATCAGCAGCCGGTCGGTGCGGCGTATCACCTGGTGAACAACCTGCCGGTGGCGATCGGCGATATCTTCGAAGCCCTGCGCAGGAACGGGATTCCGATCGAGATCGCATCGATCGAGGAGCTCGCGACCAAACTGGCCGAGGAAGCGGCGGCACGCGATGCGACCGGCGATGATTCGCTGGTGCGCGCCGCCTTGGTCAGCGGCAACTATGGCGGGGCCGCGGCCGCCGTCGAGGACACCAATACCCGACTCGAGTTGGCGCAGTACGGTATCCATTGCCCGCCCATCGATGCCGAGGCCTTGGACGCCTATGTCAGGTCCTTCATCGATGCGGGTTTCTTCCCCGCTCCGAGCGACGTCCAGCTGTAGAGAGGAAAGCATGACCGACGAAGCCCAGTCCCGTCCCGCCGCCGCCTCGGGTACCTTCGCCCTCGGTGGTGACCTGCCGGTTCACCGCCTGGGCTATGGCGCAATGCAGCTGGCCGGTGACGGTGTATGGGGCGACCCGAAGGACCCGGACGAGGCCGTGCGCGTCCTGCGTCGCGCCGTCGAGCTGGGTATCACGCTCATCGATACCGCGGATTCCTACGGGCCGTTCGTCAGCGAGTCGCTCATCCGCCGGGCGCTGCACCCCTATCCGGACGACCTGGTCATCGCGACCAAAGCCGGGCTGGCCCGGCCCCGTCCCGGTGAGTGGGTGCCGATCGGGCGCCCCGAATATCTGCGCCAACAGCTGGAATTGAGCCTGCGCCACCTCGGCGTCGACCGCATCGATCTGTTTCAGCTGCACCGGATCGACCCGCAGGTGCCGCTCGCCGACCAGCTCGGTGAGCTGGCGTCGCTGCAGCAAGAGGGCAAGATCCGGCATATCGGCCTGTCCGAGGTGAGTGTCGCTCAGCTGGAGAAGGCCCGCAAGATCGCCGATATCGTCTCGGTGCAGAACCAGTACAACCTCGCCAACCGCAGTGCGGAGGACGTACTCGACTACGCCGAGGCGAACAACATCGCCTTCATCCCGTGGTTCCCCATGGCCACCGGCGATCTCGCGCGACCGGGCGGTCCGCTGGATTCGCTCACGCGCGACGATGCCAGCCCGTCCCAGCTCGCGCTCGCCTGGCTACTGCGCCGCTCGCCGGTCATCCTGCCCATTCCGGGTACCTCCAGCGTGGCGCATCTCGAGGAGAACACCGCAGCCGCCAGCATCACACTCACCGACGACGAATTCGCCGCCCTGTCCGCCGTGAGCACCCCCGCATCGGGTGGTACTCGTGGATGGCGTTCACTGCTGCCGAAAGTGTCGCGCGGCTAGTGCCGCCTCCGCGAGCTCGCCGAGCGTAGTGATATGGCGGTCGAATTCGGCGTGGGCGACCACCATTCGACTACGTTCGACGCAACCCCGGGCCCGGCAGCGATACGGCAGAAGCTATCTGGGCACGGCACCAGAGAAAGCGCTGGGCGCCGGGGGTGCGGCTGGGTGGATCGGTCGCCCGCACCCGATGTGGATTCCGGCAGACGTGCTGGCCCATGACGGATGGCATAGTGCAGCAATCGAACCGACGAGAGCAGCATGATGTACGAAGCACAGATGGTGGCCAATGACGCCGCCTATTACTACTTGGCCCGCTCGGGCCGGGTGACCGACTGGCCGATGTGGTGGGTATTCGACAACGGTGACGCGCCGCTGACCGCTGCCGATATCGCCGACCATTTCGGTGCGCGGGCCGAACTGCTCGAGCCGCTGCGCCGTCGGGTCCAGGAGGTGCCCGGCGGGCTCGGGCATCCGTTCTGGGTGGCCGACGACAGTCCGATCGACGCCCACATTGTCACCCATGCTGCGGCGCAACTGGATTGGGCACAGTGCCAGGACGAGATGGGACGCATTCTCGAGCAACCGCTGGATGCTCGGGTCAGTGCCTGGCAGCTCCATGTCTTTCCGAATGTCACCGGTATCGCGACGCTCAGCGGTGTGGGCACCGTTGTGCTGATCCACGTCAGTCATGCGCTGATCGCGGGTCCGGCGATGACGTCGCTGTCGGAGGCGTTGTTCGCCTCGGCGCCGTTGCGAATCGACGGGCAGGGTCCGGCAACGCGGCGTCCGCGCCCGGCGCTCGCCGCCGTGGTCGGTGCACTGCGCTGGCCGTTGCAGGCCTTGCGTTTCAATGTGCGGGTCCGGCGTGAGATGCGCCGGATCGCCCGCGAAAACGACGAGAGCGGGCCGAATACGCCACCGGTCACCGCCACCCGGCTCAATCGCCGGATCGGGCCGGGACGCGCCATGCGGACGATTCCGTTGGAACTGAGCGTCGTCCGTGCGCCCGGGATTACGGTGACGGCGGTCGGGCTGACGGCGATATCCCGCGCCATGCAGCGCTATCTCGAAAAGCGGGATGGATCGTGCCCTGACGATCTCGCGGTACTTGTGACCGTCGCGGTACCCGACGCGCCGGTAATGGGTGTCAATTACGTTGGCGCCGCCGCGGTCGAGCTGGCCGCTGCGGAACCCGACCTCGCCGCTCGTGCACGGGCGGTCGACGCCACACTGCGCGTGCGCCGCGATTCGCCATCGGGTCGCCGGGAAATCAATCGACTCGAACTCATCGATCTGTTGCCCAGCCGCACCTACCGGACGCGATTCGGTACATTCGGGCCCGCCGACCCGGACGCCCCGGCATACGCACACACCATCCTGACCAGCATCCGATGCGAGCCGACCACCGAATGGTCACTGTCGGGCAAGCCGTTTCGCTTCGCGGGCATGCTGCCGCCGGTGTATCCGGAAATCGGATTGGCGCATTCGTTCGTCGGCGCGGGCGACACCTTCACCGTATCCGTGGCATGCGATCCGGAGATAGTCCCCGACTTGGACGACTACTGCGAGATCCTGCGCGAATCGTGCCGAGAACTCGCTGCCGCCCTCACGGACTGACAACCAGCAGTCGCGCGGCCTGAGGCTGTTCCCGCGCACCGATTCGCCTGTCGCGCGTGTTCGCGCCCCGCGATTTCGTGCGCGCCTCGACGGCAGGTGCGCGGGGCTGCGGCGGTATCGCGGCGGTCTGTCGCATCGGGAGAGATGCTTACCAGGCCACCGGGAGTGCCTTCGGTCCGCGCACGAGCAGGCCGGTTTTCCACGGGACCTCGTCCACGGGCACGGCGAGGTGCAGGGTCGGGAAGCGTCGCAGCAGTGATCCGAGCGCGACTCGCAGCTCCACCCTGGCCAGCTGCGCGCCGAGGCAGTGGTGCGCGCCGTGCCCGAAGGCCATGTGCGGGTTGCGTTCTCGGGTCAGGTCCAGGTATTCGGGATCGTCGAAGACGGTTTCGTCCCGGTTCGCGGCCTGGGTATTGACGAATACGGACTCACCGGACCGGATTTCGACACCGCCCAGTTCGAGGTCCTCGGTGGCGATTCTGGGAAAGGAACCGCCCGATCCCAATTGGACGTAACGCAGCAGTTCCTCGACCGCGCTCGGGACGAGTTCAGGCCTGCCGCAAAGCAACTCCCAGCGGTCGGGTTCGGTCAGCAGCACATAGCAGAAGTTGGCGATCTGGTTGGCGGTGGTCTCGTGGCCCGCGATGAGCAGGCCGATGCCCAGGTTGACCAACTCCGCCTCGCTGAGCCGGTCCTCGTCATCGCGTGCGGCGACCAATGCGCCGAGCAGATCGTCGGTCGGTTCCTCGCGACGCTGCGCCACCAGTTCGGCGAGGTAGGCCTCCAGGCCCGCGCGGGCGGTGCTGATCTGTTCGCGAGTGTGCGCGGTAGTGGACAGCACCGTATCGGAGAACTCGCGGAATCGGTGCTGGTCCTGCGGTGGGACGCCGAGCATTTCGCAGATCACGGTGACCGGCAGCGGCAAGGCGAGCAGTTGCACCAGATCCGCTGGTGGGCCGCAGCGCTCGATTTCGTCGAGCCGCTCGTCCACGATCTGCTCGGCGCGTGGGCGCAATGCCTGCACCCGGCGGCCGGTAAACGCCTTGACCACCAGTTTGCGTAGCCGCGTGTGTTCCGGCGGATCCATACTCAGCAGCGAATTGCGGCGCGCGGGCTCCGGTGTGGTGCGCGGAATATCCTCGCGCTCGACCGCCACCGCACGGCTGAATCTCGGATCGGCGAGTACCTGTTTGACGTCCTGGTACCGAGTGACCAGCCAGCCCTCACCGCCATAGGGGAGTCGTACCCGGCTGATCGGCTCTTCGCGGCGCAGCCGGGCGTAGAGCGGATCGATATCCAAGCGGACCGGGGTGCTGAACGGGAAGCTGCGCACCTCGTGGTCGACAGGCCCACCCGTCGCCCGACCGCCGCCACCCATCGAATCGCTGTGCGATGCTGCCCTCATCAGATCTCCCTTCCGCGACGCGGACGGTAGGTGTCCAAGCGATGTAAGCGAGTGCTTACAACTGAGGGTAGGCAGGGCGCGTCGGCGCGTCAATGGATGAATCCCGTTATGACGGTGGAAAATTCACATCCACCCTTGCCAGCAGCACCCGCGCGGCGCGCAGCACATGCTCGGCAATCGCCGCCGGATCGGCGCTGGCCAGCGGATCTCGGCGATGTACCGAGCGGACCAAACCGATACCGAGCAACCAGGCCAGCAGCAGATCGGCACGCAACTCGGCGTCCGGACCGTCGGTGAGCGCGGAGAGCGCGCGCACATATTCGTCACCCAGTTCCCGCCGCACCGCGGCCGCGCCCTCGTCGTGTCCGCTCGAACGCAGCGCCGCCTGGAGCCAATGCCCCTGTGCCGCAGAGTCGGTCGGCTCCAGTGCGCGTGCCAACAGGCGGCCGAGCAGCGCCTCGACGGGGCCCTCCTCGAGCACGCGCCGCCCCCGATCCGCTATCGATGCGCGAAACAGTTCGTCCTTATTGCCGAAGTACCGGAACAACAGCGCCTGATTCACCCCGGCGCGTGCCGCGATCTCGCGCACCGTGGCACGTTCGTAGCCGCGTTCGGCGAACAGTTGTTGTGCGGCCGCCAATATGGCGAGTCGCGTTGCGGCCGCATCCCTTTTGCGGCCGACCGGCTCGTACTGATCAGACATGCGCCCTCCGGTTGATCCAGACAGTGCAGCGTAAGTCGAGTTCCCAAAAATGGGAACGGGGATTGTGCGAGCCGCCATCTCGTGGCGGTACTGTTGCGCACCTGGCACCGCTAAGAATTGGACCTCGATGTGGTGTTGGAGACGTCACGATGCGGAAAGGCGTTGGTCGCGCAGCCCTTCGGGTTCCATTGCTCACCTCTTGTTCCCCCCTTGCCGGGAGGTGCCGGGGATAACTGCCGCGACCTGCGATGGGTGCCGTTCGTGACCCCACTCCCGATTGCGGAATCTCGAATTCCGCAACGGGAGTGGGATACCACCCGCGCCATTCATTCGGTCACCTGGAATCGTGGGCCGCGACCGTCGCATGGTGTTTGCAGAAGAATGGCGTCGGCGCGGGTGCCGTGGTCGTCGGCCGAACTACCGAATTCGCCTGCCTTCGCAGCGGTAATGTCGGCCGTCCGGAATATAGGTGCGGTATTCGCGCAGGTGGATCCTCGGCTGAGTGCGCGGGAGAAACAACAGATTCTCACCTCGGCTCGGCCCGAGTAGCGGTCGCGCCGACTCTCACTTCGACCGAGTCACCGACGCTATTGTGGCGCAAACCCTTCGAGACCCGGGGCAGCTCGATTGGATCCCGACCCAACTGTCCCGTCTCGCGGCCGAAGCCGAGCCGTCGCATGGCGGGACAGTTGTTCGAAGTCGGCTGGAAGCAGCTTCCGGTCATCGGCTAGAACGTCGGTATCGCCTTCGACGGCGTCAACGTGCTACTGCCGGTCCAGTACTCGGGCAGAGCCATCTTCTGCAGGATTCCCGATGCCGCCGCGAAGTCTTCGGCCTCGGCGGCCGCCAGGTACTCCCGACTCAGGTGCACATTGATAAACCTGTTCATGAGCGCCGCCCGCTCCCGGGTCACGGTGCCGGTCATGTTGGGCAACGAATTTCCGGTACCCGACACGACATCCCGAATCGCATGGATAGCCCGTTCGGTGGGGTTGTTGAAGTAGTCGCGCAGGAACTGCTGCTCCGGCGCCGTGAAGCTGCTGAACTGCAGATCGGGATCGGCGAAGCGACGTTCCGCGAGCCGATGCGCGGTCCGCTTGAACAGCGCGACATTGGCCGGTGTTTCGCCCAACTTGAGCACACCGAGCGAGGCGATCGCCTGCCCGACATGCTTGTCCCCGTCCCACATATTCGGCCCCCAACTCGTGCGGTAGTTGTAGGCCTTGATCGCGTTGGTCCGCATTTCCTTGTCGGTGAATCCTGCACTGAACAAGGCCGCTTCGGCATCACCGAGGCCGCCGCCGCGGTCGATCACCCGGTCCACTGCAACGGCGGCGCCCATCGGAGTGTGGCCGTAGGTCGCCGCGGCGGATCGCGCGGAGTCGATGATCTGCTCGCGCGTTCGGTAGTAATTGCGGATCCAGCCGAAGCGCCCCGCCTCCGCAGCCTGCACCATATTGGCGAGCTCCGCTTCCTGGCGCAGCCTCGAGCGGGAACTCAACGGCGCGCGCCTGCGGCCCATCAGATACTCGGTCACCGGCGAGGCGTTCACAGTGTTGAGCGCCGCGAGTCCGGTTATGAGGCGCTGGGTTCCGGACATACTGCCGCCCGCTCCCATCATGGCGCCGCCTCCGCCACCGCCACCACTGGCTTGTGCCGCATGTCCGGTCGCGAGCACACCACTGATCCGGCCAGCTATCCGGGCGGGCGCGGCGGCAAGGCCGCGGCTCATCCGACGTAGCAAGACGATTCCGATGATCATGAACGATCCACCGATGAAGATCACCGCGATGCCGTGGCCCTGCGCCTGTTTGAAGACATCGCCGAGGACCAGGGCGTAGATGCCGAGATACACGGTGAACGCGATCATCTTCCCCGCCGATACGAAAGCATCCACCAGATTGCGCAGCAGGAAGGTCTGACTCGGTCCATAGACGTATCCGCCCGCGGCGAAGCCGAAGATGGCCATGAACGCGTGATAGATCGCCTCCGCCGCGGCCACCACGATCTTTCCGGACAGATAAACGCCGAACATCAGCAAAACGGCGGCGAAAACCAGCAACAGCAGTCCGGTGCAGATCTGGCCCGCATTGGGATTCTGACTCTTGGTGTACGCCGCGACGTCGCCGCAGCGTTTCATACCGCTGGTGACCTTGTCATCGCTACCGGCCAATACCCCGTCCGACCACGCCGCTCGGCACGCCGGTGAGTCGTCCACGACATGGCCGAAGTTCCACACCTGCAATGGATAACGCACGAAGTTGTCGGCGAGCGTGCCCTCTATCGAATCAACGACCACATTCGGGCTCGGGTTCGATTGGCCGTTGAGGCCCGCGGCTACCGCCACCCCGACGTCACGTCCCTGTGCGAGCAATCCGTCCGAAGAAAGCACATCGGCCATCGGGTGTGCCAGGTAGGGAACGCTGAACAAGGCGACACCGATCATCGTCACGACCTGAAGTGTGGCCTTGGAGAAGTATCCGCGAACGATGAACCAGCCCACGGGTACTCCGCCGATGGTCACCGCGAGCACAAGGATGAGGGGGGTGCCGAGTTGTCCGGCGAGTGTGTCGGCGACCCGGGTCAACGGCTCCGCGATCAGGTCGAGCCAGCGAAAGCTCACCACGTAGTCGATCACCCAGATGCCGGTGACCTCGGTGGCCATGAACCCCGCGAATTCCAGATCGAGTGCGGAGGACACCGCGGCATCTCCGGGATGCAGAATGCTGCCGTGATTCGTGGCGAAGACATAATTGGCCAGCGGAACTCCGTGCGAATCCCGGACATTCATCCAGCCGACGCCATCGATCGTCGATGATCCGGCGGTCGCGGTTCCCGTCTGTGCCGTCGCCGCCGCGCCGATCGTCACCGGAACGACGAATAGCGCGAATACGCCGAGCAGCAGCCGGGCCGTTATTCTGCGCAGCCGAGTCGCGCCGATCCAATAACCGTATCGACGGATCACAGCACGCGGCTGCCACCGCGCTGTATCCCAGAATTCCCAGTCCGACAACGTATTCGGGCGATCTGACCTGCCCGATCCGAGTCGCGTACCAACGATATTATCCGATCGCCCGACCACGCTGACAAATGTAATGGTTGGTCGAACACCGAAAACCCATTGGGCTCAGGATGATTCGTAATCGAATTCGTAGCGGAGCCCGGCGACTGTTACCGACAGCACATCGAATTGTTGTGGCGTAATTCGATATCAGGTGGGCGGCAGTTCGGAATGTCTGGCGAAGGCCTGATCGATCAACTCCGTTGTGGCGCGCGTGGCGATCAGCCGCGCGATGGCCAACTCCGATTCGAGTTTCGCGCGGTCCTTCGGTGTGCGCCCGGACTGTTCATAGGCTTGGCCCGCCAGGAAGTAGAACAGTTGGGTCGCATACTGATCGGCGATCTGATTGCAGTCGGCTCTGAGCCGCTCGACCACCTGGAAGGCGTCGCGCGCGGGGATGCCCGCATCGACGAGTCGGGTGGTCAGGTCGGCGCAGCGCGGATTTGTCACCCGGTAGGCCTCGTGCGGATCGCCGCTCGCGGCGAGCGCCTGCTGCACATACTCCGGAAGCTCCGGGGGCGCATGCTTGCGCTGTGCCCGGGGAGTGCCCGGCGCGGCGACCGTCGTCGGTTCGGAGACGGGCTGGTCGTTGACACCGAGCACCTCCGCCAATCCGTCACCACGATCCCAGGCCTCGAGCAGTTCCCGAATCCCGTTCAACTTCATGCCCCGACTCAGCAGACGACTGATCGTCTGCAGTCTGTTGAGGTGATCCGACCCGTAATAGCCGATGCGCCCCCGGACATCGGGGGAGGGAAGGAGTCCTCGTTCGTGGTACACGCGGACGCTGCGCACGGTGGTATCGGCCGCCCGCGCCAGTTCGTCGATCGTGTACTCGGACTCAACAGCCATATCCATAGGAAACCACAATTCGCCCCAAGCGGATGGCCCGCGAACAAATGTACCGTTAACTAACGATACGCCAGGATCACATGTTGGTCAACGTGCCGTTAAGTAGCGGCAGAAACGATTGCCGAGTTGGCCAATCGTGCGTTAACGTGCGTAGACCAGCACATGCTGGCCCTTCCGGGGACTGTTGAGCAGCCCTGATGACCGCCCGACCAATGGGCCCGCACAACGGAGTTGGCGCGCCCTCGGCATCCCCGGAGACGGCTATGAGCATCACGCAATCTTCCCTCGTCGTGGAAACCGTTGTGACAGCAAAGGTTTCCACGCTTCCCAGCGGGACATCCCATCGGCCGCCCTGCGCGGACGGGCCCGACGACTGGGACCTGGACGTCGGCACTCCGGACTCTTGGCGTGCGGCGATGCGAATCTGCGAGAGCTGCCCGGTCTTCGCGAAATGTGAACAACTGGCGCAGACGCTCATCGAGCGCGGCACCGGCCCGCGCGCGATGATCTGGGCAGGAGTGCCCTATGACAGCGCGGGGAAGGTTGTTTCGGACCTGGACCGTCATCGCATCACCCCCATCGACCACAAGCGGCCGCTGCGGATCATTCGAACCGGCTCGCGCCCGGCCCCCGCCGAACCCGCTCCCGCGACCCCGCGCCGTCACATTGTGCTCGGTCGGAGGCTGGAACCGACCGGTACCGGCGCGCACTGACCTATGATTCGTCCACTGTTCACGACGGACTTCATTCTGGCGGTGTGTAACTCATGACGATGTTGGCTCTGGAGATCGGTCCGGACGGTTTCGCGGCGAGTCGGGTGGCCGACAATGTCGGCGAGGACGAGATCCGGCGGGTCCCGATCCCGGCCCGCGCGGCCTGGGATACCTGCCGTGACCTGCTACTCGAGGCGGCTGGCGGTAACGATGTGACCCGAGTCGGAATCGGTTCGATCGGGCCGCTCGATATGGCCGCCGGTGTAGTGGCGCCGCCCGGAATCGCAGAGTGGGCGACTGGTTTCGCGATCGTATCGGCGGTGGAGAAGCTGTTTCCGGGTGCCCTCGTTCTGTTGGCGCTCGACGGCGTGTGCGTCGGCCTGGCCGAGCGTAACTTCGGTGCGACGAACGACGTACTCGACGCGCTTGCGGTTACGGTCTCGGACCGGATCAGTGCCGCGGTCATGGTCGGTGGTTTCGTGGTGGTCGGTCGGACCGGAAACGCGGGAAACCTCGGCCATGTGCTGGTGCCAGGCTTCGATGAGCGCTGCGAATGCGGGGGACGTGGCTGTCTGGAGGCAGTGGCGGGCGGAATCTCGGCAGTGAAATGGGCCCGCGCACAAGGCTGGCAGGGCACATCGGTCGACGACCTGGTCGGTCAGGCGCGTGCAGGCGACGAACTCGCCGATGCCGCGCTGACCCGGGCCGGAACGGCGCTCGGCAGCGCGGTCGCTTCGGTGGCCGCGCTGCTCGACTTGGACTTGGTCGTCCTCGGTGGCAGCTTGGCGGTGCCGGGCACTTCGCTGTGGAAGGCCCTCGGTGCTGCGGTAGCGACGCATGCACGGCTCGGCAATCTGACCGGATTGCGGGTGGTGCCATCGGAACTCGGCGCGGTGGGTGTGCTGGCCGGTGCCGGTGTGCTGGCCCTGACGGCGGGGGAAGGCTAGCTCGTCGCGATCGCGGGCGTGCAATCACGGCCTGAGACCAGTGTGTTCGTCGCTGGTCTCAGGCCGTGTGCCGCGATTCTGCCGTACCGGCGCGAACTGCGCTGAGCTGCGGGAATTCTCACGTGTCCGCATGCGTTCTTAAGCGGACGTTAAGAAACAACCGCTCACTGAACGCTGGATGGTCAGGTGATGCAGACTGCAACTGATGTCGACATCCGCAAACCTGTTGAACGAGCCGTTATATAGCGGTACATTATCCGTGTCACACACAGGTGGCGGCTTCCGACGAACGGTTGGTACGGGCAGTGCGATGACAAGTGGTGCAGTAAATCCTTGGATAACGATCGAGACTTTGTCGCCCGAGGCGATGTCGGTGGCATCTGTCGGAGACGCACCGCGTGGATTCGCCGACTGGCAGCGAGTGCTCCAGCGGCTGATGGCGCGGACTCCGGCGCTCTACGACAGCCTCAAGACCCGGAGCCTGATCGATGCGATCCGGGCGGCGCGCGACGAAGCCGAGGACGTGGATCTGACGCTCGCAACCGGTGCGGGTCCGCACGCGCTGCGGATACGACCGGTGTTCGGGCCGGGTGGCGATGTGCACGCGGTCCGTTTGTGGATGGGCTCCGCGGCGACGACGTGTCCGGAACTACCGCCCGCTGTCGGTGCGATCTGGGATCTCGATACGCAGACCATTCAGCAGCCGATCGGTGCGACCAGGCTGACAGGAAACTCCGCCGAGCAACACGTGCCGGTGATGTCGATCGCGGAATTGTTCCATCGGATCTCGGCCTTCAATCGACATGCCGAGGTCCTGGATCTGCTCTACAGTCCGAAGGCTGGTGACAAGCTTCAGTTCGAGGTCACGGTGACCGATGGTCCCGAGCGGCCGGGGCGGTGGCGGATCAGTATCCGGGCGCGTGACGACGCTCGCACACAGGGCGCGTGGTTGTTGATCGAGGATGTCACCTCGGACAATGAGATGTCCGAGTGGCCGACGCTGGAGCGGGTCGGATTGCGCGAAGCGCACCGTCGGGCCGGAACTCATCTTGCGATCATCCAGACCGAGCGCGCCAGCATCTCGCATTGGCTGACCGATCCTGCGCCCTGGATTCGATGGGACTATCTGTTCCGTCCGGTGGATGTCTTCCATCCGGATGACCGCGTTCGTTTGATGGCGCTGAGTGATCGGCTGCAATCCGGCGATACGGCGGGAGTCACGGTGCGGGCCCTCAACTACGGCGGTGGTTACACCCCGACGTCGCTGCTGCTGTACCCGTACCCGGGTTATCCGAGTCGGCAACTCGCGATCGCCCAGCTGGTGCGTGTCGCCGATGACATGCCGATGCTGGAATCCGGGCGCCATGCGCCGGAAACCTCGCAGGGGCACGCGCCGATCGGGTACGACGATCAGCTGCAGTATCGGCTCGAACATCGCTTGAAACGTAGTCCTGTGTACTGATCCGCTGTCCCCAACATTGGGAACGATGACGGGGGCTGGAAATGATGGTGCTCTCTACCATTTCGGGAGTGCGGACAATGGTTGGCAGATCGACGGATTCGGGCGATGAATTACTTCGCCGAATGGTCGCACGCCGCCGTCGCGACAATGTGATCGTCGCGGTGCTCGCGGTGTTGGCCGTACTCGGCGGCGGGCACGCGATCCTCGATTTCTTCGCCTCCGATCCGCCGCCGCCGTCCGACAGTGCGACACCGGCGACCATCGGGCGTGCGCAATTGGCCGGCTCGTTCGCCCAGCAGTTCATTGTGACCTACTTGAGTTCGGTTGCCGGACAACAGGATCGGCTCGGCGAATACGTCGGAGCCAGTGCGCAGCAGATCACGCTGCCCTCGACGGCCCGGCAGGTATCCGATCCCGCCGTTGTGTACGTATCGCGCGTCGGCAGCTTCGACACACTCGAGGTCTGGTCGGTGACCGTTTCGGTCAAGGTGGGTAAGTCCGCCCCGACTGCCAGCAGCAGCACTACCGGTACCTCCGCCACCAACAGCAGCAGCAGCGCCAACGCGGAGGTCCGCCAGTTCTATCGGGTCGGCGTGTCGGTGCTCAACGGTCGACTGCGGGCGCTCGCGCTGCCCGCCCTGGTCGAACCGCCCAGCCGGGGCGCCGATCTGGCGCAGGCGTACTCCTCGCCGTGTACCGCGGATACGCCGCTCGCGCAAGTGGCTTCGGGCTTTCTGACCACCTATCTGACGGGTAATGGCGATGTAGGCCGCTACATCACCCTGGATGCCGGTATCGCCGCGCTGAAACCGGCCCCGTTCAGCGCCGTGGAGACCGTAGCGGTCACCTCGGACGACAACAGTTGTGGCACAGCGCGTTCCAGCGCGCAGGTGCTCGTCACCGTCAATCCCAAGGCCGACGGCGGGGCGGCCGCGACGCTCGCCTATCCGCTGACCATGGTCCGCGATGGTGGCCAATGGCAGGTGCAGTCGGTCGATTCCGTACCCGCGATGACCAACCCGCCTGCCGTTATCGCCGACCAGCAGAACCCGCGGGCAGGTGCGCCGAGCTCGACGACGTCGGTGCCGTCGACCACGGTGCAGATTCCGCGGGCCACCCAGAACTGATACGAAAGAGGCACGGCCATGGGTAATTTGAGCGCGATCCTGTACAACATCCTGATCTTCGTCCGGTGGGCGGGCCTGATCCTGATCACCATCCTGAGCATGGGTGTGCTGATATCCGAGGCGGCCAAATCCAAGCTGTCGCCCGCGAAAATCCTCGCCGTCGCCGGATCGGCGCTGCTGGCCGCTGTCCTGTTCTGGATACTCCCGACACTGGTCAACTACGCGCGCACCGATTCCAACATCGTTGTCCCCGATCACCCCATCGGTGGCTATCGATGAGTCAGCAGGTGATCAAGGTCTTCACGCCGATCAAGCGGGTTCCCACCATGATCGGCAAGGCCCAGAACGGGCAGAAACTGCCCTTCGGGCCGTACACCCTGCCGCAGGTCGCGGGAGCGGTGGTGTTGATGGTGATCACCTCGGTATGCGCGATGACATTTCCGCTCAACCCGGCGGTGACCTTCGTGGTGGGGCTGGTCGTGACGATCGCGGTCGTGTTCGCGCTGGGGCTGGTGCCGTATACGGGGGTGCGTATGACCTCCCGGGCACTGTGGGTCGGTCGGATCATCGTGTACCGCAAGCCGGTGTCCGCCTCCGGTATGCCGGTCACCACGGAGTCGGCGCGTCAGACCATGTTCATCGAAGAGTCCGTCGTACTGCTTCTGCCGGATCGGCCGACCGCGGTGGCGACGACTTCGAAATCGGAGATCCGCCTGCTCGAGGTCATCGGCGCGGGTGGTAGCGGCGCCGACTTGCGCAATCGAATGAACGGCAACGGCGGCTCGACATCGGAAGGGAGCCGCTGATGGCGTTCGGACGAGATCTGCAGCCCACCGCCGCGATTCGCGGAAATCTGCAATTCACCCATTCGGGTCTGGTCACCGCGACCTACTTCATCAATCCGCTCGGCTACGGATTGCGTAAAGCGGGCGACAAGCACGACGTGAAGCTGGCCCACCATGCCCTGATCAACAGCCTGCCGAGCGGTTCGCTCCTACTCGGTATCCAGGCGCGGCTGAACACGATCGATGTATTGACCAAGATGGTGGAGGGCGTCGATCTCGACGAATGTGAAGACTACGCGGACGAGGTGGTCGCATCGTTCGAACGGGTCCGCGCGATCGCGCCGCAAACTCGGATCTTTCTGCTGACGATCCCGGTCGGCTCCGCGAACTCCGGTATGTCGACGATATCGCGGATGTGGCGGGGCAGTACCACCACGATCGATGCGACGGCCATCTCGCGGGCCGAGTTGGATGCCTACGACGAAAAGGCCAACGAAATCCTGTCCCGGATCGGCGGCGATTTCGATCCGATTCCGGTACCCGCCGCCTTATTCCAATGGCTCTGGGAACATTATCTGTCGCGCGGCGCGGCGGGCGATCCGGTGGCCCCGACCCGCGCCGGCGTACTGGACGATGCGACGGCGGCGGTATTCAGTTCGGCTGCGCTGGATGAAGGCGCGCAGGCCGACAGCAAACGGCGCCTACGACCGTCGTTCGTCCCGGTGATCAAGGTCGTACAGCCGGATTACGAATATCGCCCGTCCTATCAGGCGATGCTGACTCCACATTCTTTTCCGTACGCCGGTATGCGTTTTCCCGGTGGCAGCGAATTTCTGAATGTTCTGGAGGGCCTGGGCGATGTCACGGTCGACTGGGGCATGCGGGTTTCCACCAAACCGGCCGACCAGGTGCTCAAGAATAATGAGCTGAGCCTGCGTCGCCTGGGCGAACAGATGGATCAGCGCGACCAGGAGGTTTCGTTCGCGCAGAATACGCTGACCTCGAAGGCGCAGATGTTGGGCGAATACAACCAGCATTTCGAGGTCAACGGCGGTGAGTCGGAGGTGTCCTTCACTACCGTCATCGCAATCGGCGGACCCTCGCGCGAAGTGACGATGGACGCGGTCAATATGCTCAAGCGTCGCTATAAGCGGTTCCAGGTGGAGATGACCGCACCGCTGGGCACCCAGGTCGATCTGTGGTCGATGCTGGTCCCCGGGAGCCCGCCGCGCCGGGCGTTCGACGACTTCGCCCATATCGTGCCATCGGATATGTGGGCCGGATTCGTGCCGTTCATCACCAGCCAGATCGGCGACGACAGCGGCCCGGTGATCGGGATCAACCTGCTGTCCGGCCAATACGAGCCGATCCATTTCGGCATCATGGAGGCCGCGCTGCACGACTTGTCCGCATCATTCGCGGTGACCGGCGAACTCGGGTCGGGCAAATCGTATTTCCTGAAGCTGATGGCGGTGCTCGTCCACGATATGGGCGGGCAGTTCCTGGCCATCGACCGAAGCCAGGTCGGTGAATGGGAGCATTTCGCTGCCGCGATCGATAACGCGGTTGTCATCGATCTCGCGAATCCGACGGTGTCGCTGGACCCGCTGCGCATGTTCGAGCCGAGAATCGCCGGTGAGCGTGCGCTCGACTCCATCCTGCCGCTGTTGGATCTCTCGCCGACCTCCGGTGCTGGCGCGGCCGCCAGCAATCTATTGACCATCAGGGGGATGGCCGAACACGGTATCCGGAGTCTGCTCGATCTGTTCCATGTCGTGCGGCGGCTGCGTGACCAGCCCGGAAATTCCGAGGAATACGCCGATCTCGCGGCGCGCCTCGGCACTGTTGTCGAGCGGGTGCCGGTGCTGTTCGATCCGACACTGAAACCATTGCGGCTCAATGCCGCTGCGACGGTCGTGCGGAGTCACCAACTGGCGCTGCCGACGGCGGAGGAGCTCACCACACCACACCTGTACAACCGATTGCCGCTGACCAAACGGCTCGGGACCGCGCTGTACGAACTCGTCGGCGTGGCGGCCCGCGAGGCATTCCTCACCGATAACGGCAGGTTCGGACTCCTGGTCGGCGACGAGGCGCACCACTTCACCCAGACACAGGTCGGTTCGGCGGTCACCTCGGATTTCAGCCGCGACGGTCGTAAGCATCTGGCGGCCATCGGGTTGGCCTCGCATGATCCGGCGACCGACTTCCAGGGGGCCGCGCACAATCTCATCCCGAACCGGTTCGTCTTCCGGCAGCGCGATGAGACCCTGGCCCGCAACAGTCTGGAATGGCTCGGCGTGGATCTGGAGGAAGCGCCGTTTCTGCTGCAGATCCTGCGTGAGGAGACGTCCCCGCCGGTCGGCGCCGGTCGTCAGGTCCCGGAGGAACGCCGTGGCGAGATGTTCATGCGCGACGCGCTGAACCGGATCGGCCGTGGCAAGGTGCTCGGCCCGGCCCGGATCGATCGCGCCGCCGCGATCAACAGCACGCCGAGCGCTCCCGCGGGCAGCCGCACGGCTATTTCGGAAAGACAGGCAGTGCGTTGAGATTCGCTACTGGTCGCGGCATTCGATCGGGGGAGACCGACTTCGGGTTGGGCCAGGACGCGGAGCTGTTCGATCCAGTCCAGTGGCGGCCGTCGGCGGTCTTCCGTCGATGTCGCAAATGGATCGGTGCGACTCGCCGTCGACGCTGGATCACCTTGGCGACCATTGTTCTGCTCGTGCTGTTCATCTGTCCGGGCATCATGGCGGTGCTGGCCAGCGCGCAAACCAGCACGAGCACCGTGTCCGCACCCAACAGTGCGCTCAGCTGGATGCGGATCAAGGACTCGTCCGGGGTCGAGCTCTCTAGCTATCTGTTCGCCACCAATCGCGGCGGGGTCCTCAGCCCTGGCAACATTGTGATGTCGTTCGTCATCATCTTGCTGTTCGCGATCTGGCTGGTTTTGACGACAACCGGGATCTGGCTGCCCACCGATACCCTGGATTTCGGCTGGCTGACGGTTGTCAGCAAGCCGCTGGAGGGCGTGGCCCACGCTCTGTCGGGGCAGATCGCGACGCCGATCATGCTGATGACCGCGGTGGCGATCGGCGCGGTCCCCGTGGGTGTGTTCTACGTGCGCGGCTATTTCGCCAAGGGCTCGATGCAGGTCGTGACGATGGTGGCGGTGGCGATACTCGGGCCGCTGTTCCTGGCCGAGCCGCTGGCGGAAGTACTGGCACCGGACGGACTGCTCGCGCAGGGGCGGAATGTGGGCATTTCGGTGGCTGCCGGGTTGAACGGCAATAGCAATCCGAATCCGAACCAGTTGATCCGGACGATGCAAGCGGATATGGCAGACAATTTCGCGCGACGTCCGTTGCAGGTGTGGAACTTCGGGCATGTGGTGGATGACCGGGCATCCTGCAAGGCGGTGTGGTCGGCCGGGGTCATGGCCGGTGACGAGGACCGGGTCAAGAACGGGATGAAGTCGTGCGGGGACAGCGCCGCCTATGCGTCGGCCGATAACCCGAGCGTCGGTCAAATCGGCGCCGGGATCCTGCTGCTGTTGTCTGGTTTGGTGTTGTTGCTTTTCGGCGCATATTTGGCCATCAAGGTCATCTGGGCCGCGCTGGATTCGATCTACTACGGATTCATGACGATATTCGGATTCGCCGCGGGTGGATTCATATACGGACCGACACAGACGTTCACGGTTCGCTGTGTGGTCCACGGATTCGTCTCGGCCGGACGCATGGCCGCGTTCGTCATATTCCTCGGCGTCTATGAGCTGTTTATCGGCAATCTGTTCCGACAGGCGGGCGGGCAGGTCATGTCGGTGTTCGTCATCGGAGCCATCGTGGAAATCGTCGCCATCTTCCAGATCAAGCGCCTCAATGCGAGTCTGGAGAAAGGTAACGACTGGATTGCGAACCGGTTCGCGCTGGCCATTCAGAATGGCGGTGCCAGAGCCGGTACAGGCGCGGGTGGCAGCGGTGGTTATGCCCTCGGTATGGGGCAGTTCGGCGCGAGCCACAAGATGGGGGGCATGGGGTTGATGGCTTTGATGGGCGGCGCCAGCACGCTTGCCAACTCGCCATTGACCGAATGGATGATGATGGGGCTGCCCGGGTCGTTCCATCCGCAATCCAGGATGAAAAAGGCGATTACCGAAGCGCAGGGCGGCGTGTGGGCCAAGGACAAGCGGTTCGGCGGGCAGTACGGTTGGTATTCACAGTCTTATCAGAACCGCGAACTTTACGCGGCCAATGCCCGCGAGGAAGCTGCAGAATACGGCGGTTTGGACTCGTTCCTGGGCAACGCAGCAGCGGTGCAAGGCGTTATCGATGTGGGTGGCACTGCGGCCGATTCGTTCGGGGCCATGTTGTCTGCCGGTGCGCGGGACGAGAAACGAGCCCGACTTGCGGCGCGCTCGCGTGCGACTATCGGCCAGGCTGCTGCAAACGAGCCGCTCCAGGATCGCGACCTGGCGTTCCTGGCCGCTGCTTTGCGACATACCCAGAATTCAGGACGCATGCTGATCAATGGCACCGGCTCTGCCGAGGAGGTTGCCGCCAATATGGGGACGCTGCAGCAGGCGGCGCGGGAATTCCGCAGGGTCAGGGCGGGCGGTGTTACTTTGGCCGATAACAGCAATCCTTATTATTCGCATCTGAATTATGTCGAGACATATATGCGAGAGATCGCTGCGGACCCTCAATTTGCGCGAAGGAAGATGGAGGCGCTCAATGATGTGATAAACGGCAACACGTCCTCTACCAGCGCCGAATATCGCAGATTGCAGGCTTCAGGTGTCGACGAGATGACGGCAGATCGTATGAAGCAGTGGATTATGAACGAGCATGCCAAGAAATCGCAGGCTGCCACTAACGCGCTAATCCGTAACGCGGACGATCCAGAGGCAATCCGTAGGCTCCGCGACCAGGTCTACCAGGCCGTCCGCTCAGAACATTTCGGCTCGGGTCGGTCCGGAGATTTGTCGAATACGGTGACGCCACGCGGAACAAATGCAGCCGATCCCAGGTGGCAGCCAACAATGGCGGAGGTCCGCAGGCTGCTGGGGAATTAAGTCTGTATTCGTGGGAAGGTAAAGTCGCAGGTCCTGTGCGGAGAGGTATTCGATGATCGGTCGGCTCATGTTCCTGGCCATGATTCCCGCCTGGGCATGGTTATTGCTCGCGGCGGTGTCCGGACTCGGCTCGCTTCTCGTGATCATGGTTCTCGTCGTCGGCGGCACAACCTCGGCCATCTCGGCCGACTTGCACTACCAGTGCGACAGCGCGGTAGGTCCCGACCCGTCGCTGACCGAGACCGCCGCACCGCGCACGACCACCGCCACCGCCTCCGGCTCCGCCGCCGCGCCCTCCACTGCGCCCACCGCGAACCCGTACGCGGAATTGACTGTGGCACCGGATGATACGTCCGCGTCGGACTGGCAGCGCGCCTGCGCCAGCGCGATTCACACCGCGCCTTACCAACTGCCGCCGCTGCAGACGGCCATGAATGGATTGCTCGGTGACTGTGCTCGCGAATTGGCCATCAACCACGCGCTGACAGCATCGACCGGGAGCGCGGACGGTGCACCGAATGGACCCTCGAGTGCGGCGGGACTCACGCGCGACGTTATCTATCAGGCCTCGGCCGCCGCGGTGACCGGACGCTGTGACCCGACGGCAGTACCACCGGAGGGCACCGCGGTCGTGCCGCCAGCCGGTAATTCGACCCGACAGCCGAGTTCGGCTGGTACCGCCTGCGGGCAATCGTCGAGTGTAGGGAAGGCGGCAATCGTGCTTCCGAAGACGATTGCGGCGCAAGCGGCATGCGGGCAGCGAGTGGACCAGTCCGCGGTATCGGCGGGTGATCTGGTCTTCTGGGAGTACAAGAACAATGCGCCGACCCGGACCGGAATCGCCCTCGGCGCAACCCAAGTCATGACTTATGATCCCTATTCCGGACGGTTCGTCGAGCAGTCGATGCCGACCGGCCGTGATGTCCGGATCAAGCGAGTGCTCGGGGGTGATTCGTGACGAGCGCGGAGGTCTGGCCTGCCGATTACCAGGCGGAGGTGGTCGACGAGCCGACCGAAGACGCTGGGGGAGAGGGTGATTCACAGTCCGGTCCGGTGACGCCTTGGTCGGGTAAGCGAGGGCACAAGGCGGCACCGCGCACAGGCACCGGCCCGGTGAATCCGGGATCCGGTACGCCGCCGGGGCAGAACGGCTCATCACCAGCGCCGGGGCAGGGTGGGGCGCCTGCGGTGCCGCAGGGGCAGGCGGTGCCGGGTGGTTCGGCTCCGGGTTCGGCGGTGGTGCCGCAGGGCAATGTTGTCGCCCCGCCGGATGCGGGGGCTGGGCAGCCGGGGCAGGCGCCTGCTGTGCAGCCGCAGGCTCAGGCGCAGGCCGCGCCTGCTGAGCCTGAGCCGTTGGTGGATCCGGATACGGTGGCGGCGTTGGCGCCGGCGGCGCTCTCGGCGGGGGCGATGGCGTTGGGTGTGTTGCCGATGCTGGCTTCGGCGTTGGCCGGGCTCGGTAGCGGTGGCGGTAACGGCAGCGGTGCTGGTTCAGGGACGGGTACCGGTGCTGATGGTGGTGCCGACGGGTCCGAGGGTGGGTTGTCGCCGGAGGCGCAGAAGGCGTTGCAGGCGTTGAAGTTACTCGCCGCTGTCTATGGTGACGGTAAGACCGATGACCCGGAGGTCAAGCAGTTACGGCAGCAGTTGGGGATCAACGGGACCGGTTCGGGGGCGACCGCGATCAAAGCGCGGCAGTTGTTCCAGAAGAATGCCGCGACCGCGTTCAACAACCTCGACAACCAATTGGCTTCCTACATCACCGGTTTGGCCGGTAACCACAAGGTCGACAAGAAAGCGGTCACCGCGCTCATCCGTGAGGTCAACGTCGCGTTGGCCGAACTAGGCCCGCAGGCCTACACCAAGGCCGGACGCCAGAAGGTCCACCAAATCCTCACCAGCGCACTACAAAAAGCCAGCCAGATCGTCACCGGCAGCAACGCAAGCGCCACCGACACCGCGGCCGCCATCAATCGGCTGACGAACCAGTATCTCTACAACATCGCCGGAAAGAAATACGCCGGCTCGGCCGCCGGGGCGTCCACGGCCGGACAGAAGGCGGTCGAGGTCGCGATGGCCCAGCAGGGCGATCCGTATGTGTGGGGTGCCGAAGGTCCGGGTTCCTTCGACTGCTCCGGTCTGATGCAATATGCCGCTGCTCAGGCGGGTGTGAAGATCCCGCGTGTGGCCTCGGCCCAGTATCAACAGTTGCCGAAGGTCAATCCGGCTGACATCCGTCCCGGCGACTTGATCTTCCCCGACGCCCAATTCAACAACGGGAATCCTGGTCACGTCATGATGTACATCGGCAACGGTCAATGCGTCGAGGCCCCGCATACCGGTGATGTCGTCAAAGTGGTCAAGCTGCCGAGTGGTTATCACGCCACTCGCTGGTCTTGACCCATCCAACGCCGACCCGAGTGGCCTGCTCAATATCCGACGTAATGCCCGCCTTCGTGCATCGCCTGGATGCCCGGCACATTGCTGACCGAACCGTAGCGGTGGATGGCGTAGCGCACGCCCGCGATGATGTTGTCGACCGGATTCCAGATATCGCGGTGCCCCGGCAGCGCGTAGGCGTTGAATGTGGGATCGATGGTCTGCATCAGACCCTTGGACGGAGTTCCCTTGGCGGCGTTGCTGTCCCAGAGATTGATCGCATTCGGATCGCCCGCGGATTCGTGCTGGATGATCGCGGCGATATCGGCGGGGTTGATGTACCGGGTGTCGTATCCGTTGGCGGCCAGAATGCGCAGGGCGTCGTTGATCCACTGACCCTGGCGACCGGACGGGCGCGTGCGCGGCGGACGTGCACTTGCTGCGCTGGTGCTCGGCTGGGTTCGGCGCTGCGGCTGCCTGATCGGGCGTGCGTTCTGCAGAAACCGGTCGGCCAGCGCGGCAACCTTGTCCGCGGTGATCGCCGCTGCGGTCTGCCCCTGTCCGAGTACGGCGCCTGCGCGCTGTAAGGCATTGCTGAGAGTGGTGATCAGCATTTGCCGCCCGGCGGTGGTGTCCGCGACGCCACCGAGCGCGGTCATGGCGGTATTCACCTCGGCGACAATGCCATCGATGGCGGCCCGGCCCCGGATGGTGCTGTCTGCGGCGCCGCCGAGCAGGCGGCCGAGTTCGGCGTTCAACGATTGCGTCGACTGTCCGCGCCGCGCCGTGTCGAGATTGTTCGCCGCGTACTGTGTGCCCGATTCGCCGGGCCATGAGGTCGGTTGTCCGGAGCCGAGCGCGGGTGGTGCGTACGGCTGACCGGTATCCGCGGTGGGGTTGGCGTTGCCGTACTGGGCGGCCATGGATGCCAGCGCACCGAGCGCCGCCGCCGCGAACGGTGCGCTCGCACCGAATCCGGCGAGTGCGTCGGGGCGGGCGCCGACAGGCGATCCGGTTGCGGCGGTGGCTGATTCGGCGATCGGCGTCCCGGCTGGACTGCGCGTCGCCGCGGTCGCGGCAGGCTGCTGTGCGAGAGCGGCCGGTGTTCCGGTCGGTGCCCGCGCCGGCCTGCCTCGCGTCGCGTTCCGGCGTGGCGCGGATGTCGTTGTGCCGGGCCGGGCCTCGTGGGTGTTGTCGAGGCTCGGATCCGGTGCGTTTCGCTGTGGGGGCGCCATCAGTACGGCTCATATGGTCGGCCGGCGCGTACTGCCTTGACACCCGGCACATTACTGACCGAACCGTATCGGCTGATCGAGTAGCGGACCCCGGCGACGATATTGTCGACCGGGTTGTAGATGTTCGTGTGCCCGGGTGCAGCGTAAGAATTGAACGTCGGGCCGATGGTCTGCATGAGGCCGATCGATGGTGTGCCCTTGGCGGCATTGCTGTCCCAGTTATTGGTGGCATTGGGATTGCCGCCCGATTCGTGCTGGATGATGATCGCGATGGCCTGCGGATCGATCTTGCTGATGTCGTAGCCCATCTGCTGCAGCACCTGCAGCGCCTGCTGGATCCAGTCACCGACTGTTCCGCCGGGCATCTGGCCACTGGTACCGGCGGTACTGGCGGCCGCATACTTTTTCCCGGCGATGTTGTACAGATATTGATTGGTGAGCCGGTTGATCGCATTGGCCGTAGCGCTGGCGCTTGCGTTGCTGCCGGTGACGATCTGGCTGGCTTTTTGTAGTGCGCTGGTGAGGATTTGGTGGACCTTCTGGCGTCCGGCCTTGGTGTAGGCCTGCGGGCCTAGTTCGGCCAACGCGACGTTGACCTCACGGATGAGCGCGGTGACCGCTTTCTTGTCGACCTTGTGGTTACCGGCCAAACCGGTGATGTAGGAAGCCAATTGGTTGTCGAGGTTGTTGAACGCGGTCGCGGCATTCTTCTGGAACAACTGCCGCGCTTTGATCGCGGTCGCCCCCGAACCGGTCCCGTTGATCCCCAACTGCTGCCGTAACTGCTTGACCTCCGGGTCATCGGTCTTACCGTCACCATAGACAGCGGCGAGTAACTTCAACGCCTGCAACGCCTTCTGCGCCTCCGGCGACAACCCACCCTCGGACCCGTCGGCACCACCATCAGCACCGGTACCCGTCCCTGAACCAGCACCGCTGCCGTTACCGCCACCGCTACCGAGCCCGGCCAACGCCGAAGCCAGCATCGGCAACACACCCAACGCCATCGCCCCCGCCGAGAGCGCCGCCGGCGCCAACGCCGCCACCGTATCCGGATCCACCAACGGGTCAGGCTCAGCAGGCGCGGCCTGCGCCTGCGGCTGCACAGCAGGCGCCTGCCCCGGCTGCCCAGCCCCCGCATCCGGCGGGGCGACAACATTGCCCTGCGGCACCACCGCCGAACCCGGACCCGAACCACCCGGCACCACCTGCCCCTGCGGCGCCGCCGACACACCACTCTGACCCGGGACGGGATTGGTGTTGGTCGTTCCCTGATTCGCTGGTGACGAACTATTCGGTCCCGGTGCCCCCGGTTGGCCCGGCACGGACGGATTCGTGCGCCGCTGCCTGTTCGTCCACGGGGTTACCGGGGCGGATTGCCCCTGTTCGGCATTGCCTTCATCCTCCGGATGCTCGACGGCGATCTCCGCCTCGGCGCTGGTCACCGCACACCGCCGAACAGCCACCGCACGTCGGCGTGGGCGACCGGCGATATCGGGTACCCGTGCAGCGAGCGGCGGAGGTACATCCGAGCTCCTCCTACATCCATCGCCCCGATGGACCGGAACAAACTGGGGGCCACGGCAATCCGGGCAGGCCGGGGCACGTCCTGTCCGCAACCATCCTGACTCGTTCAGCGCCTGCCTCGGGTTCCCATCTTTGGGAATCCTCAACAATGAGGGAGTCGATAGAAGTTCCACGCACGGTCGTCAACGGTCTATCGCGGGTAGGCGCGCACTCGACAGCGGATAGGTGATCACATGTTCGGTCTCGGATGGAAAGACGTCCTCTCCGGCGTCGCGACCGGCGTGGGCTTCGCGTTTGGTGGGCCGGTCGGTGGCGCGCTGGTTGGCGGAGTTGTGGGTGGTGCAGTCGCGGCGTTCGAGGGTAAAGGCTGGGACGACGTGATGGAGGCCACCCTGGTCAATGGCGCCCTCGGCGCCATTCCTGGTGGATTGGTCGGCGGTGCGGCCAAGGGCGCTTTGATGAAAGGCGGCGCGAAGGCGCTCGGCCAGAGTTTCAAAGACGCCGGAACCGCCTTTTTTACAAAGACTGTCAAGAACGCCGGGTTGCCCCGATTGGCGTACGCAAAGTCTGCGATGAACAAGATGGGCTTGGGTACCGTGACCGCGGCAGTGGCCACGGCGTACGGGGGAAAGGCTTGGCGAGATTACGATCAGCCAAGCGGGGCGGCATCAGCAGTGGGTGAACTACCTACCACGCTCCTTTACGCGTAGCGGTTGCGGCAGAGGAGCAACTCCTTGAAGATTCAAATTCACCTCCCGATGCGGATGCCTGACCCGGATCAGATGACGGATCCAAAGTATGCGCAGTATGTGCCGCTGCCAGGCACGATAGCTTGGTACAAGACGCTGCCCGCGAAATTCCAAGGCTATTTCGACAGTTGCGGCAACGGCGAGGAGAATAAGGGGGAGCCGCCTGTTATGGAAATGCCTAAGCAGGTGAAAGTTGGTGACGTGGCCGGCCATTTCACGAACTACGGGAGCACAGCAGCCAGCCTGCAACAGGCAGCCTACCTGATCAATGACTCGTCCAAGGCGATTGCGCCGCTGGCGAAGAAGCAAGAGGCCATCTCCATTGCCGCGCAGAAGGCTGTCAATGGTGGCATCGACCACATTTCCACCAATGCCCCGACTGTGCCCAAACCGGGGATGAAGGAAGATCAGCACATCTACGAGTTCTGCAACGAGGCGATCCAGTCTGTCGCAAATGCTTTCGACGAGGCGGCCAACGCGGGCAAGGATGTCAAAGCTGGTGCCGACAAGGAGACCGAGACGCTCAAAAAGCTGGAAGAGCAGATCAAGGCGCTCCAGCAGGAGAACGCGGAGCTGAAGAAGAAGCTCCTGGACCCGGCGACGGTCCCTACCGTGCCGACGACTCCGACGACGCCGGGTACCGACCCCACCCAGGTCACCCCCATCGACGACGGTTCCAAAGTCCCCGGGCTGGACGACCTCAACCCGACTACACCCGGGGTCGACACCGGAACCACGCCGACCGGTGGCTCGCTCGACGACAAGGTGCAGCAGGCGCTCGACAACCTCAACAACCGGGCCACGGATCCGAGTACCGCCACACCATCGGTGCCCAGTGCGGCGGCCGCATCACCGGCGAGTTCCGGTATGGACATGATGAGTTCGATGCTGCCGATGCTGATGGCGCAGATGATGAACCGCGGTCAGGCCGACACCGACTTGAACAGTCGGCGCGGCGAATTGGACCCGTACGAGGACCAACTTCGTGCCGTCCCCGCCGCTGTCGCACCCGCGCAACCCGTACAGCCCGCGGCCAGCGCGCCCGCGGCCGCGCCCGCGAGCCATACCGCGCCTCCGGCGAATTCGTCCTCCACACAGCCGACGACCGGAATGCCGGGTCGCACGCCGGGTTCCGACGGAACCGTGGTGTACACCTTCCCGGACGGTCGGACCCAGAAGGTATCCGTCACTGTCGCACAGGCTTTGGATGCGGCGTTCGGCAACGCCAGCGGCACCGACGCCCAGGCGGCATACGCGAAGACTCCGGCGAAGTGGTCGGATAAGAAGCAGATCGGGACCCCGGTGGATCCGTACCAGCTGATGACCGGTGATGTCGCGACCTGGGACAACCGCACCGCGATCGTGGTGGCCTTCCCCGCCGACGACGGCGGCACACTGGAGGTTGTGGTAAACGGTCAACTCAAGCAGTTCACTCCGACGGAAATGTCCGACAGTGCTGGGGAATTCGGCCAATTCGTCGGATTCAACCACCCGAACGGCATCGAAGCGACTGCACCCGAGGACCACGATCAGGGCAAGATGGCGGGTACCCCGGTTACCGGCGATCCGTCGGCGAGTGCGGCCATGCCCGCAGTGGCCGCTCCGGCGTGATCGTGAGCCGGATGTGAGAGGAGGAGGCGATGGCGCCGCTGAATGTCGATCCGGCGGAACTCATCGATGTCGCCGCGAAATTGGCCGCACTGGCGCGTGACACCGGAGCGGGACTGCCGAACGGCTGGGTACAGCCCGCGGGGGCCGACCCGATCTCCGGGACGCATGTGCCCCAGCTCAACGCGCAGGCCGCGTCGTTGTTCAATGGCGTGCTCGGCGTGCTCAACGAGGTCCAACGCCACGCACACCACATCGGCGGCGCGGCAGCCGATTACACCGCGGCCGACGATCTGGGCGCGCGCGTCGTGAATGGCGGCGGCGCGGATATCCTCGCCAATCCGGTAGGTGATGTGCAGGAATTCGGTCCCCGACAGGCACCTGCCTTCAACCTGCCCGCGGCCACCGGATCCGTCGACCCGCTCACCTTCGCGAAGCAGTTGCACACCGGCCCGGGTCCTGGCCCGGCGACCAAATTCGCGGCCGATGTCCGCAGGTACACCGGGAGTTTCCACACCGCGGCCGCCGAAGGTGTCGACGGTGCGGCAACCCTGATGCAGAACTGGAGCCCGGTCGGCACCACGGTGTCCGAGCACTTGACCCAACATCGAAACTGGTTGGGCCAGCTCGGCACCGAATTGGGGGCACTCGCCGACAATGTCGACGCCTACAGCACCGCGTTCAGCACCGCGAAGGCCAAACATCCGACACCTGAGGAGATCATCGCGGCCCGCAAGCGGTTGCTGGCCGCGATGAAATCCAAGAACGAGGTTGCGCTGCAAGCGGCACTTGCCGAATTCCAGGAGCAGAATGCCCGCTCCGCCGAGGCGATCACCGGTTACTCCACGACCGTCAACTCCAAAATTCCCACCGGGGGTGGCACGGGCGATACCGGCGGCAGTGGCAAAGGAAGCAGCAGTGGCAGTGATAGCAGCAGCATGCTGTCCCAGATGCTGCCCGCGATGATGAGCGCCATGTCCTCAGCCGCCAGTATGGCGCAGAACCAGGACATCTCGGGTGGTGGCCTCGATGACGAGTACAGCGACTACGGATACGACGACCTCGGCATCCCCTCGGGCCTCGGATCGCTGGGCTCGGGGGGCGGCTCGGGGAGTGCGATCTCCGGCGCCGGTATTCCGGACATCAGCGACGCGAGTACCTCGGTCTCGGTTGGCGCGATGCCGATCGTCGCGACCGCGGGCGCGGCATCGAGCACCGCGGTCGGGATGCCGAGAACGCCGGTTATCGAAGCTGCGTCATCCTCTTCATCGGGCGCGGCGGCCGCACGCGGTGCCGGTGCCGGTAACGGAATGATGCCCTATATGCCGATGTCCCCGGGTATGGGAGGTGGCGGCGCCAATGGCAACGAACGCAATCGGGTGGTCGCCTGGCATCCCGACCGGTTGATGTACGTCGACGACACCCCTCATACCGAACAGGTAATCGGGGAACGGCCGACGATCGCCCCGACCGTGACACCGCCGACACCGGCGCCAGGCCAGGGCCCGACCCAATCCGGAGGTTCCGTGTGAGTGACATCCACCCCGACGTACAGGCGGCCCTCGATGCCGCCCGCGAATTGCGGCATCGCATCGCCGATATGCGTGAGCGGATCGACAGTATCCGAGCTCGTCGGCCCTCGCCCAGCGGTGCGATCATCCCCGAGGTTGATGCGATGGGCCGGCTGACGGATCTGTTCCTGGCGCCGGGCACCGTAGACCGCCTCACCAATCAGGAATTGGTCACCGAGATCATGGCGGCCATTCGGGAGAGCACCGCCGATGCGGCGCGCCAGTATCAGAGCGTGATGGAATCGGTGCCCCCGCCCGAGCCGTTCCAGGCTTCGGGTCTGTCCGGGCCATCCGGTCCGTCCGGGTCGGCTTCGGCGACAGCAGGTGCGGTGCCGTCATGACAGAACCCGGCGCGGTCACCGTCGCCGATACCGTGCGGTGGCTGCACGAGGAGGGCCTGGTCCGGTTGGCCGGTGTCGCGGAACGGATGCCGAGTCTGGTGGCCGCGTACACCATCGACGTCGCGACCGGGACCGTCGTCGCCCATCCCGCGACCGGTGCCGGTGTCGGCTCGGATGTGGTGACCCTCGGCGCCGACGATCTGCCCTATCCTGTCGGCACCGCCAAGCGGTTGGTGATCGTGGGTGTCACCACGGCCGAAGCATTGTTGGTCGTCGACCTGGCGACCGCGTTGACCATCGCGATCAATGCCGACCGGCCGGAGCTCGCGGCCCGGGCCTGGGCGGTGCAGTTGCTGCTGAACCCCGAGATCACGGTGACAACCAATAGCGCCGATGTCGCGATCGCGTCGAGTCCGCGCTGCCGACAGAGTTTCATCCCCGGCGGCGGCGCGACGATCATGAATATCGACGACGCGCGTCCCCCGATTACGACCGTTACGCTCAACCCGTCGAACGAGGGGCCCGATCATCTCGATGTGGCTCCGGACGGAACCGCCGAAATGTACCTCGGCGCTCGATTCTGGCAGCTGCGCCAGATCATGAGCATCGATGATGCCGCGTGGACTGCCCTTGGGGAGCGGCTGGAAGCACCCGAGGAGGATCCTTCTGTGCGTAGCACATCCTCGAATCGTCAACACGCCGAACGACTTTAGGAGTGATCCTGTTGACCGATACACATCCGGACGAGTTCGACGTGGACGAGGCGGCACCTGCTCCCGACTGGCGGAGCATGGTCTATGAAGTGTTCAATCCCGACCACACCTGTGGCGTCGCCTGTGATCGTGACGGTGAGATCGTCGGGCTGCACATCACCGACGACGCGCGCGACAACGGCGATGCCTGGTTGGCCAGGGAGATTCTGCGGCTCGCGCGCCTGGCGCATGTGAAGTCCCGAGTGGGGCTGCGTGCCGAAATGGAGTTCAAGGGCACGCGTCCCTACACCATCGACTCATTCGATCTGCCCACCGAAGCTTCCTTCCGCGCCATGGTGAATGCCGAATTCGGCACCACCAGCTGAACTGAAATCTCCGCACCGAACCTCTCTCAGACGGGACCCCGACATGGTGGATATGGACGAACCGCACGAAGTGAATGCTGCGGCAGGCAGATTCGCCGGTGCCATCGAAACGGTCTCGGGGCAGGTGGCCGGGACGGTTTCGGATCTGGTCCTGCACCATCGGCCGGTATCGGCACTCGACCGGTCGCTCGACGCGCACCGGCAGGGCATCGTGACCGCATTCGGTCACGCATTGGCGGCCAGTAACCGCGGGGCGCGGATTACCCACACCGCGACGGTGAGCACGACGAACGTCCTCTCCGCCGCGGATGTGGAAGGCGGCGCGCACGTGCACCGATACGACTCGATCTGATCATCGGATGCCACCGGAGCACGAAAGTCCGTACTGGGACGAGATAGTCCAGGACAACTGGCCTGAAGTCCCGCCCGGTGACTGGAGCGCACTGGAAACCACGTCGCGCGACGGTGCCGCGGCGCTGGATACCCTGGGCGCCGAACAAGCCCGCAACGAGTTCGACAATCGGGTTCGTGCCAGCGAGGGGCTCGAACCCGTCAAAGAAAATATGTTGAAGCAGCGGGGGAATCCACAGGCTTTCGCCGACGCGCTGGACGCCGCCGCGGAAATCTTCGGGCATTTCTCCGATCTGGTCTATCGCACCCGCAACCAGATCCTCGACATCGTCGAGGCGGCCACCGACAAGATCCGCAAGGCGCAGCAAGCCGCGGCGAACGACGAATCCGATGACGAATCCGAACGTGAGGCCAAGGCGGCCGCACTGCGCGACCGTGTCGCCCGGATCATCGCCGAGGCCCGTGCCGACGTAGAAGATGTTGTGCGGACCGCGCACAGATCGATCGGCCCCACGATTCTGCCGACGCTGGAGCAGCTCTACCGTAAGCTGCAGCAGCAGCCGCCCTGGACTTCCGGGCGTCCCCATCTGCCGGGAGGCCCGCCGGAACACCGGCCCGCACATCCGCATCTCCCTGGCCCACCGCAGCAAATCGGGCATCCGGGGGCCGGACCGAACCACCAGGTCCCGATTCCGCTCGGCTTCGGCCCCCAATTCGATTCGCCGGTGATGGATCCGACCGACATGTGGTTGCCGGGGAGCGGGCCGACAGAACTTCCCGCTGATTCGCCATCGCATGGCACGCCAACGGATTCGCCTACCGGCCCAGCAATGCCGCCAGCGGTATCGGCCCCGACCGCTACTCCGGGCGTCACCACGGGCTATGCACCGACAGTGCAGCCGGACGGTGCCGATCCGAGTGCTTCCGCGACCGGCGTCTCGTCGCGTGCGCCGTCCACCGCGACCGGCACCGGCGAATTCCGGGACGGTACCGCGGCAGGTGCCCATGACGAGGCCGGAGGCGATACCACCGAAACCGCGCAGCACAGCGAAACACACACGGCCGCAACCGATTCCGGCCACGGTACCGATTCCGCCGAGATCACACGGGAGACGGCGTCGGCAGGACAGATGTCCCCGATGCTGCCGACTATCCTGCCGCCCGCAGCCGGTTCGACCGGTATCTCCGCGCCGCCGTCGTCCGCGCCGCCGGTGTCTTCGGCGCAACCGTCGGCGAATGCCCCGGCCGCGCAGTCTCGGTCCGGGGCGATGGAATCGAGGGCACCGCAGGTCGACGCGCGCGGGTCCGGGTCTCCGGTGCCGAAGGTAACCGCCGGGCCCGCAGCGCCGGTGCCGAATGCGGCGGCCGTCCCGCCCGCGAAATCGAATGCGCCGCAACGTGATCCGCAGGCAGCGGGCGGTCGACCGGATACCGGCGGCAGCGACGAACTGATCCGTGATGTCGTCGGCGGTGCGATGGTGGCCGCCGCCGCTCCGACCTTCATGCTCGGCGAGCGGGTCGACGGCGATCTCGTGCTGGCACGGACAATGCTTGGCGGTGTGCTGGCCGTGGTGGATTCGTCGGTGATAGGGCTGGAGTGGGCGGTGTCGGTGATGCGACATTCCGGCGGCATCAACGCTTTCGTCACTTCGAACGAGGGCCGCAGCTGGCTGCCAGCGGGTCTGTATCTTCCGCGTGAAATATCGACGCCCTGGATGTGGGAGGTAGCCGACGCCGCGTGGGAAGGTGTTTCCGATCCGGCGCGGGTGCTCGCCGAGTTCGGCGCCGCGTGGGGACGCCGGACCGGGGCGAAGGTGACGGCGATCGTATCGTCGCAGCCCATCGATTCCGGTATGCGCGCCCAACTGCGTGAGGTGCCGATGGAGGGGCCCGTATCGGCCTCCTCGGCAATGGATTTGAGCGTGGCGGCAGCCGGTTTGTCGGATCGGCTCGGCGTGGTGGCCGCGCCGCAGCTGCTCGATCGGCTCGCACAGGTACCGGCTCAGGGAATCGGATCGCGCTGCATCGATCTCGCCTGGGATGCGCATCGGCGCGTGGGCGGTGCGCCCGACTCACTCGGCTTGCCCCGCCTGCGGCAACGGATCCTGGAGGCGATCCGGCAGCGCCGGGAGGTGCCCGGCGACTGGTGGGAGGAACTGCGCGACGCAGACGATCTGCTCGCCGCGTCGATGCTGTCGCGCCGAACCGACGTATCCCGAGTGGCATTGGGGGAGTTGCGATCCGACACCGACGGACGTTCGGCATCGGAGGCGATGCTGTTGCGGGCGATGGTATTCGAGCGGCGCTGTGACGAACTGGTGCTGATGCTCGTCGACAAGCCGAATCGGCAGCGCTTGCGCGATGCGACCTACGCCCACGGACAGATCGTCGATCATCCATTGTTCGTGGACGCGCCACGCGCACCGACCGGAACCACGGCCGCCCGGCGACCGACGATCAGCACGGGACCACCGCGTCAGTCGTAATAGTCGTCGTACTCGTCGTCCTCATGGGGGACCGGTGCGGGTTCCTGGACGACTTCTGCGTCCGGTTCGCGCAGACTCGGCGCACCCGGCAGCAGATCCTCCGGCTCGGGCATCCGGCCGACGATATCCTCGATCGGGCCGATAGTCTCGCTGACCTTCTGGTGCGCCAGTCGCGCGGCCTCTCTGGCCGCTTCGGTAACGGCCCGGCCGAGATCCGCCGCGGCACCACGCAGCGCACGCGAGTCCAACCGCACCTCGGTGACGATGCCGGACTGATCGACGGTTACCTCGACCAAACCATCCCGCGAACCGGCCGTGGCACTTATGGCGGACAACTCATCCCGGACATCGGCGAGTTGAGCTCGTTGCATGTCGTATTGCCAATGGTCCATCAGCCGTTGTCCACCTCGAGTGCCGCCTGGCCTTCGGTGTAATGCCCGGGCATCATCGCCGCGATATCGGCTCGAATGTGTTGCGGCCATTGCGGATTCGCGAGCTGTGCCAATAGCCAGTCGGTGTCCCGGCGGTCGAGCCGGGCCACCGCGAAGTACACGATATCGTCGTTGAACATTTCCGGACTTCGGACCGGGTCGATATCCCCCCGCAGGTACTCGGTCACGATGTCGCGGGCCACGGTGATCCGCCGTTGCTCGGTCATTTCATCCTCCGTATGCCGCATCGTCGATCATCGGGTGTAGTTCTCGTGCGGCAGTTCAGGGTCCGCTCCATGTCTCGCCAGCGCGGCAAGGACCTCTTCGCGGAAGTCCTCGTACGTGCCGTCACGCATGCGGACCGACTGCAGTGCCTCGAAGACGGCATCCGCTCGGATTCCGCCGAAGCCGCTGCGCCCCGCTGTCAGCGGCTCGGCGCCGAAGCTCACTCCCTCCATGACCTGTTGCGTCATGGCAGGGACATCCCAGTGGAAAGTATCGGGGTGCTGTTCCTGGTATTGCTTCAGCCAGTCGACGACCCTGTAGGCGTCCTCCACCTCGTTGACATAAATGACCGTGCTGTCCGCGCTGAGCCTCCGTGGGCCGCCGACTCTTGCTGCGGCGACCCCAGGGAATCGATCGGGGCGGTCAACTATCTCGTGCACGATCCCGCGCATGAGAGCCGGGGTCGCATCGCCGCGTGCATTGATGTACACGCGGTAGCCGATAGCATCGGTATCGGCGTCCAGGCGGTGGAAAAAGAGAAAACTGACGTCCGATGGGTCCACCCTATCTATGTACTCGGGAGCGAGACGCCTCGTGCGTCCTTCCCAAGGTTGCAGAACCGCCCGCTGATTCTCTGGCGCGCGGTTGCCGAGAATGTTCCCCATTTCGTCGAGGAAGGCGCGGGGATCGGATACCGGGTTGGTCTCGGAAGAGGCGTGGTATCTGGCGTAGACATCGTTCGGAAGCCCGATGGCGTCCTGGTCCGTCCAGATGTGTTGGAGAAATTGTTCGAGGTTCTCGCGAGACAGCGGCGGTGCTTCCAGTCCATGTACCTGATATGAGAGGTCCCGCACTGCCATGAGTCCATCGAAAGAAATGTCCGGATCCATGCTGTAGACGAATTCCGTCAACGGCATGTCGGGCCGTAGCGCCTGATGCAATTCCTCGAACGACATATCCGGGCGAATCAGCTGCCCGAACTCCTCGGGGGACAGATCGGGACGCACTGCTTGATGGAAATCCTCGAACGACATCTCCGAACGCAGCGCGCGATGCAATTCCTCAAGTGTGCGCGGCTGGTCCAACAATTCCGGGTATTTTCGCACGGCATATTCGAATAGGTCACGATCCGGATGCCATGCTGGCCACAACTCATCGGGCGACTCGCCCGCAGCGGGCGGTGTTTCCTCGTCGAGCGGCGGCGTTCGCTGCGGATCCCCATCACCTTGGGTGTGGTGGTCCGGTGGCGGTGTTGTCGCTTCGTCATGTGCACGCTGGGACCCGACCTCCGGGTCGTGCTCGGGGGGCACGGGTTGTTCTGCGTGCTGCGGTGGGTCGCCCGGATCCCGTGCGCCCGGAGTTGCTTCGTGGTCGGGTGCACGCGGAGGCCAGACCAGTTGGTCGCCATTTGGGGAACCGGGTTCGTCGGGATGCTGTGGCGCTGGGGCAGGCGGTGTCTCCTCCTCGCCATGCGGCCGTTGCGGCTCGACACGTGGCTCCTCGCTCGGCCGATCCTGAGAATGCGGCTCAGGCGGATCGGAGTTGTCGCCCGGGGAGCGTTTGAGGTAGTCGGGCAGTTCGTCCGGCTCGTACATTTCGTAGGGCTCGCGTGAGGGCACGGCCCCCGCGGGCTCGGACGGATCTGTTTTGCCCTGAGTGTGGTCGGGTGGTGTGGTCCCTTCTTCCGGTTGCTGTGGCGGGACACCCCCGTCGGACCCGCCCGAGTCTGGACGCGGGCTCGGCGGTTCGCCGGTGCGTGGGGGGAGTGGCTCGGGTTCATCGGTCGACGGTTTGGCGGGTTCGCCGCCCGTCGGGTCACCCGGTCCGGGCGCAGTGGAGTCTGGGCGTGATCCGGTTGGGCCGGGCGGATGTGGGCCGGTTCCGCCCGGTGGTGTGGTGCCCGGGGGTGTGGTGGTGGTCGGCGGGGTGCTGGTGCCGGGAGGCGTGCCTGTGCCCGGCGGTGTTGTTGTGGGGGGTGGGGTTCCCTGCGGTGGTGGCGTAACGCGTCGGGTTCCGTCGGGCGCTGTGGGGTGTGGTGGGGTGCCCGGTGTTGTGGGCGGGGTGCCCGGAGTCGGCGGTGGTGTGGTGCCTCCCGGTGGTGGGGTGTGGGGTGGTGGTGTGACCCCCGGAGGTGTGACAGGTGGTGTGGTGCCGCCCGGCGGATTAGCCGGTGGTGTGGTGCCGGGGGGAGTGGCCGGTGGCGAGGTCCCAGGCGGTGTGGCCGGTGGTCTTGTGCCGCGCGGCGTCGTGCCCGAGTGGGGTCCACTACCGCTGGTCGATGTGGTGGCCGGAGGCGTCGTCGAAGTGGAGGTCGACGTCGATGTCCTGTTAGTGGATCGCACGACCCGCGGTGGCAGGGGCCGGGCGAAGATGGTCGCCGAACCGACGAAGCCGCCGACGAAACCCTGGAGTACCGCGGTTCGCAGTTCCTTGGCATCCGGGATATGTCCTGTGACGAGTATCCCCGCGCCCGCACCGGCCACCGCGCCCGCGACACCGCCGACACCGCCGATCAGCACCCCTGCGGTGACATGCGCGCCGTAGCGGACGAGATTGGACTCGGACTTTCCGGCGACCTTGCCGAGGAACTTGTTGATCCGGGGAGCCACTCGCGACGCGAAGCGCGCTCCGATTCCACCGCCGACGCCG
Organism: Nocardia sp. CA-135398; assembly: GCF_050955845.1. Classification (NCBI taxonomy): domain Bacteria; kingdom Bacillati; phylum Actinomycetota; class Actinomycetes; order Mycobacteriales; family Nocardiaceae; genus Nocardia; species Nocardia sp. CA-135398. Next base: position 2,817,469 of record NZ_CP192084.1, read on the forward strand.
CCGATGATCGCGGCATCTCCGACCATGCCCCAATCCATTTCGTCCCGATGGTGTAATACCTCCTTCTGGTAGAACTGGGCACCGGCATTGACGGCGGCGGCAGTACCGGCACCGAGTCCTGCCCCGATAGCAGTGGCCTTGGCCAGCGGCAGACCCCCGCGCTTGGTGGCACAGTCCAGCCCGACCTTCTTGACCCTGCCGAAGTACCGTCTGGCGCTCGCGGCCCATGAGGCTTCGGCGGCCGCCCTGTCCTCGGCGGCCTTCACGACACCTGGTGCGGACAGCATGGCATCCACCACCAGCTGGGTCAGCAGCGCGATTCCGGTTGCGATCACCTGCAGTTTCATGAATTCGCAGTCTTTGGCCTTCTGATAGCACTGCTCTGCCATGGAGTCGCAGTACTCGGCCTGGTTGCGCAGATCGTCGCCGAGCTGCACATTCCTGTTCGCCTTCGTGTCGGCGCTGAAGCCGTTGAGGGCCGTCTTTTCCGTAGCAGACGCCGTATCGTGCCGTGTGGCGAGTTTGCGGCAGCCGTCGCCGCCCGTCGCCCAGTAGTCACCCTCGCGGCGCAACGCATCCTCGTCGCAATCCGGCCAGTACCCCGCCAGGGCTTCGACCAGCCACTTCGGAAAAAATGCTGGCAGCGTCAGTGTCACAGCGCCGCACCTGGCACGTCGATTTGTTCTTCGGGTAGTTCCGCAACCTCGGTATCGCTGTCGGCGACAACCGATTCCATGAGGAATGCTCGACGTGCGTTTGCGATCATGTCCTCGGTGATGTCCGGATGGGCCAGGGCGATGGTGATCAATGCCGAGTCGGTGTCCGGTCCCAACCCCACGTGCATTCGGAGTGGGCGACCGCCCGTCGCCGCAGACAGTTCGGTCTCGAAGGTGCTGTGCCGCGCGTCGGCGGTGTGTCCACCGCCGACGCTCACGGCGTCGCCGTTTTCCGTGCGGTATCGATCAGTAAGCGGTGCAACACCTTTGCGGGCGGCGCTGCCTCGGCGCCGTTGATCTGTACCTCGGTGAACGCGTCCGCCATCGCCATACCGGGGTCGAAGTTGCCGTCGTGGAATCCGTAGCCGCTCAGCTGGGCGCGCCATTGCTCGTATTCCGAACTCGACGCGCTGGCCGCGTTCTCGCGCGATGCGGTGCCTCGGGTGCGGGTGAACTCGGCGATGAGCGCGTCCTGAGCGGCCTGCCTGGCGCGAAAGCTACCTGCGACATCTAGCGCGTGTCCGAGTTCGCGGACCATTGTCGAATACACCGGCCGCCGGTCCGAGCCGCGCGCGAGTTTTCCGGAATGCGTTGCACTGCGGATGTATTCGGCGAATACCCCGGGACTGCGGGCGACCACCGTATCGAGCACGATGCGACGGGTGAACGGCTCCGGGCCGGTGGCCCCCGCGACCCAATCCCATTCCAGGCGGGTGGCCGCGTCGGCGGATTCGGCGATCGCTATCTGCCGCAGATCCACATACGGATACTGGGTGAGCACGTCGTCCAGTGCGGCCGCGATCTCTCGGATCGTGTACCCGTCGACGCTCGGATCGTCGAAGCCGACCAGCTCGAGATCGTGTCGCTCGGCCAATTTCCGTGCCAGCAGTGCGTTTTCACCGAGGCCCATGCCATCGGCCGCCCACGGATGACGTGCGGCGGATTTCCCTTCGGCGCCGAAGGCCTTGCCCGCCGCCTTCGGTGCCGGACGGGCATACTGCTGGTGTTGGTCGGGCAGGTGCGGCGTGGGCATCCGTGGCGGCATACTCGACGGTGCCGATACCCGAGGTCCGGCGTTACTCGGTGCCGATGTCGGCGCGGCTCCCGCGGCGGCTGCCTTGGGCGCGGGGGTATCCGGTGTGGCACCGGTACCGGCTGTACCTCTCGACCACGGCGTATTCGGCTGCTTGCGGTCGGTGGCTGGAACGTCGACAGTCGGTCGGGCAGCGGTCGGCGCTGAATTACCTGTCGTGGGCGCCGATTCTGGTGGGGAACCGGATGTTTCGCGTGTATTCGGTGACCCGGGGCTTTCGAACGGGCTACCCATGCTGGGCATGCCGTTCCCGTTCGGGCTGCCCGGGATGGTCGGCGTGGCGGAGGCGGGTCCGGACTGTGGGCTCCCCGAGGTACTCGGTGCCGGAGTCGGAGTCGGAGCGGCCTGATAGCCCGGATGGGATTGTGATGGCGTCGGCGATTGTGTCGTATCGGGCGTGGTGCGTGTGGTGATCGGATTCTGCTGGCCCAGCGGGTATGGATCTGTCGGTGCGGTCGGGGTGACGTTCTGACTGTTGGGCAGTGGCTGGTCCCCGGCGTCGCTGATCGAGCGAGCCGCTTCGCGATCCTGGCGGTCGAAGCTTTCGACGAGGTCGCTGACGACCTTGCCCTCCTCGCGCAGGCTCGCGACCGTCTTCGCCAGGCTCGCGAGTCCTTTGTCCCGATCCGGCACATATGTCTCGGCGAACGCCTGGCCCGGAGCGTCCTTGCCCCAGGGTTCGCCTTCGCGCTCGAGCGCTGCCTTCAGCTGATCGAGCAGGCGCTGTGCGTCGGCGCCGATATCCTCGAATTCCGGCACCAGTGCACGAAGTCGCTCCTCATCGACTTCCAACGGCTGTGCCACGCGGACTCCTCACGCATCTCTGCGGACAATTCTCACGCGGCCCACCCAGTCTTCCCAATGATGGGAGGGTTCAGCCTGCGCGCGGACCGTCGTTCTCGGCGGATTCGCGGGCATCGCGCCAGCTCGGCGACCCAGGTACCAGGTCGGGCAGATCGGGCATGAGCTCGGCGATATCGACGACCGGGGCGATCAGCGCATCATGCTGCGAACGCGCCGATCGCGCCGCCGCCTGGGCGGCCTCGACAATCGCCCGCCCGACATTTTCCGGCTTGGCGCGCATCGCCTGCGCGGTCAATCGCACGTCGGTGACGACTCCGGCACTGTCCACTGTCACCTCGACCAACTGATCGGATGAACTGGCCTGTGCGCGGAGCGCGTCCACCTGCTGCTGGATCTCGGCGAGCTGAGCCTGCTGTTTCTCGTAGACGTCCATGATGTAGTCGAGCTGGTTGCGCATGCCGTTGTTCGCCGACCGGAGGCTTTCGCGTTCCCATTGATCCATGGCGGCTCCCACCTGCTCGTACTAAGTCGTCGGCGCGGGTCGGGCACCCGATCGCTGGGATGCCTCCGCGGCACTGCCGTTCGCCGATTATGGACCGGCCACTCAACGCGGCCGATGTGCACTTCCCGAAGGCTGGGAGTTTGTCAGGCTGCGTGCGTGGAATAGCTTGCGCTACATACAGTTACGGCTTCTCCTGGGTCGCGGTTCGACGCGAGTCCCATCTCCCCATCATTGGGAAGGATCGACAATGTTGAGAACAGCGGCGGGAAAGGGTCTGATCGAGCAATGACCAGCATGAATATCGACCCCGCAGTGCTGCGCCAGCTGGCGCAGCAGCATGAGCAGGTCGGGCGCGATACTCTTGCGTGGGCGGAGCCGCCACACGCGTGGCTGGCCAGCTTCGAGTCGACCTACGGCACCATCGCCGATCCCGTTCGCAAGGCGCTTGTTTCGTATTACGGTGCCCGCGAGCGGGCCGGTAAGGCGCTGGCACAGGAGCATTTCAACACCGCGAAGTCGCTCCGCGAGTCGGCGGATTCCTACGAAAATGCCGACAACCAGATGGCGTCGAACCTGCGCCGGGTCGGCCACGACTTCAGCGGTCCGCACGAGGGGCCGACGACGAACGGAACCGACCCGAACACTTCGTACACCCCGCCGCCCGGTGGCGGACCGGGCGGCGGCCCCGGTGGCGGACCGGGCGGCGGCCCCGGTGGCGGACCGGGCGGTGGACCTACGTCGCCCGATACCCACATGGCCCCTGCGGCATCGAATGGTTCGACGCCAACGAGCGGGGCACTTGGTGGCACACCCGGTACGCCCGGCGCGGTGTCGCACCCGGACCAGTCGATTTCGGCAGGTACATCCGGCGTGACAGCCGGAAGCACAGCGTCGCCGGTGTCGGCCGGGCCGCTCGGCGCTGGGCCGGGCGTTGGACCGGTGTACGCCGGTCCGACCGACGATCGCGGTTCGAGTCAGCCACCGGCCGGGCCCACCGCGGGCGCCAATGGCATGCCGATACCGGTGCCGGTGGGCACCCCGTTCGCCTCCGCCGTCGCCGCCGCGAAGGATAAAGAAGCCGAGCCGGCCTATGTGGTGGGCAATGGGGTGAACGACGATCTGGTACTGGCCAGGACCCTGCTCAGCAGTGTGCTCGCGGCCGTCGACTCGCCGGTGGGCATGGCATGGGCGGTCGCGGTGATGCGCGGCCCTGCCGGAGCCGGGGTGTTCATCACCTCGAACGAGGGGCGCGGCTGGCTGCCTGCCGGACTCTTCTTGCCGCGCGAAGTCTCGACACCCTGGCTGTGGGATGAAGTACTCGGCCCGGACAGCGGCACCGCATCCTGGGAAAGCGTGTCGGATCCGGCCCGGGTGCTGGTCGAATTCGGCCTCGCCTGGGGGCCGAAGGTGAACGCAAGCCTGTCGGCGCTGGTCTCCTCCGGCCCGATCGATCCCGGCCTGCGGTCACAGCTCAGCGAAGTGGCGATGGAAGGACTCGTCGGCCCGACCTACGACGTCGACTTGCGCGAATTCACCCCGGACACGGCGGACCGGCTCGGTCTGGTCGGTTCCCCGACCGCACTGCAATCCGTGGCGAGCGTGTCGGATCAACAGGTCCGCGAGCGCTGTGTGCAATTGGCGACGGATGCGCACACCCGGGTCGGCCGGTCGGTAGCCGCCAGCGCCGATGCCGCCGGGGCGCGACAACTGCGCGAGCGGATCCTGGCGAGCGTGGCAGCCGGGCAGACCGTATCGCGGCAGCTGTGGGACGAGCTGCGTGATGCCGACGATCTGCTGGCCGCCTCGATGCTCTCGCGCCGGGTCGATGTGGGTCGAGTCGGACTCGGCGACTTGCGGATCGACACCGAGTCTTCCGCGCTGCGCGACATGATCTTCGAGCGTCGGTGCAACGAGCTGGTCTTGTTGCTGGCCGAGGAGACGGAGCGGCAGAGCCTGCGCGACGCGATCTACGCACATGAGCAGATCGTGGAACATCCACAGTTCGTGGAGGTTCCGGCCGCGGTCTCGGTCGGCGGCGACGAGCGCGTTTCCCGCCCGGCGGGTGCAGCGGTCAGCGGGCCTGCGGTCAGTGCACCCGCGGTGAGCGCTCCGGTTGTGGGCGGGCCGCCGAGCGGTGCCGTGGTCGCGCCGAGCTCGCCGCCGCCTGTCGTGGCGCCGGATCGGCAGTGAGGTGGCAGGACGAGGACTGTGCGCTGAAGTTCGACGGCGGCAGTCTCGTCCGGGCCGACCAGCACTCGCGTCCTACGCGGCACTCCAGGTGGGGGTGCCGTAGACATTGAGTTTGTCGATGCCGTGGTCGGGGGAGAAGCCCAGCCCGACCCATGTGTAACGCCAACTTGCCCCGCACGACTCCGCTGCCTTGGCGAGGGCGTCGACGGCATGGGTGGTGCCATGGTGGCGGGAGGCGAGTTCGCGCACGAGTTCGGCCAACTCGTCGTGCTCTGTGCCCACGTGGAGACTGAATTCGGGGGCGCCTTCCCCCCGTACGCAGCACACGAAGAAACCGTATCGGTGGAGCTCGGCCGCGTCGGTGCCACACCGAACGAGTTCGGACAGCACTTCCCATGCTGGATCGCCAAAGTAGCGGACCAGCTTCATCGGCACGGAGACGTCGTCATGCCGAGTCTTCAGATAGAGCTTGTGATTCACATTGCCGTGCGCGTCGACCTCGATCGCGGCAAAAGAAGGTGTGATGAGCTTCTCTTCCGCTGGTACCTGCGCCAATCCGGCGAAGCCCGGCCACGTGCTGCACAACCGTTGCAGCGTCCCCGGCACGACCTTCACGCTGCCATACATTTTGATACGGGCCGCGTGATGGGGCGTTGCGGTGTGATGGACAACTCCGGTCCACGTGGCGTCGCGCGTCGGAATTCTCGCGGGATCGGGATATAACGTCGAGACGAACGACCGAAAGATGTCGACGACCGTCTCATCTCCGTTCGGCAACCATCTGACGAGATCCCGGATCGCGGCCAGTTGAGCGGCGACACGAATCCCTAACTCCATCTCCTGCGTCGCGGTCTCGGTGGTGTAGCGAAGAGCAGGTGTGAACTTCCCACAGCCACCGGTCACACTGGCTTCAAATGGAATGCCGGACCTGGTCAGCAGGCTGGCTGGGCTTCCATCTGGCCTTCGGGCTTTCAGCTGTCCGCCACAAGCGACTTCCAGCATGGCGCGGACGGTCGCTGGGGCACAATCCAGCGTGAGCCGCTCAGCGAGGTCGACCAGGAATTCTCCGGCAGTTCCCATATCAACAAATCTCTCCCATTCGGCCGATGTCCACTCGCTCTCATCCCCATTCTTGGGGAGCGACCACGGGTGTGACGGCGATCATAGGAGTGGCCCGTATCGCGCGGCGTCATCGGGCGACCCGTGAAGCTTCCCGGCGTTGGGAACTCCGGGTGGCGGATCGTGGCGCATCCTGGAAGCTCTATGAGAGAACTCCATCCCGACGTACTCGCCGGACTCAGCCTGATGCGGCGGCTGCGCCACCGCATCGCCGACGTGCGCGAACGTGCCGATGCGATTGTCGCGCGTCGTCCCTCCCCGAGCGGCTTGGTCATTCCCGAGGTTGATGCGTTCGGACGGCTGCGGGATCTCTATCTGGCGCCGGGGACGTGTAACCGGTTCGGCAATGAGGAACTTGCTGCCGAAATCATGGCAGCTATCGCCGAGAGCGCCGAGGATGCGCGGCGGCAATACCAAATCGCGATGAACGACCCCGACAACCTGCCGCGGCCACTCTCGGAGATCATGGGGCAATGGCGGGGCAAACCGGATCGCCAGCGTCCCAATTCTGGGAAGCCGGAACAATGAATCTGAGTTAGCTGGCGGGAGGAATCAACCGAGCATGCCCGAAGGACTGGTTGTCGAGCCGGAGGAGCTGCGCCAGATCGCCAAGCAACACGAGCTGGCCGCCGCAAACCTCCGGAAGTGGGGTGAAATCCCGCATGCTTGGCTCGCCGAATTCAAAGACACATACGGCACGATTGCCGACCCCATGCGGTGGGCTCTCATTGATTACTACAACGCGCGTCACGACCGTGCTGAACGCCTCGCTCTCAACCATTTGCAGACGCGAGATCAATTGCTCGCGGCAGCAAGTGCACTCGAAGAACGCGATCAGGCTGGCGGACGCCAGGTATCTCAGTCGGGTGGCGACAACGCCACTCCCGGCGGTTCGGGACACGGCGCACCCCCAGATCCCGTCCGGCCGGTGTACAACGGACCGGACACGCCGATAATGAACGGCACGCTGCCCGGGCAGCCTTCCATGACCGCCCCCGACACCTCGAGCATGCCCGACGGGACGCCCCGCTCCGATCAGGCGCCCCTGTCGCCCGCCGCATCTGCACCACAGGGCCATGACACCCTGCCAACAGGCGGCATCGCCCCGATCGGAACTACGTCGCCAACGATGGGTGTACCGGAGTACAGCGCCGATATGTCGGCGGCCGCAGCTGGTGATTCCAGTGGTCCCGCAGGCCCGGCTGGTGGCTCGGATCTGGTCGGCGGAATGCCGGCACCCCTGATGACAGGTCCGTACCCGGCGACGGTCGACCCCGCTGGCGCTGGTGCTGGCCTAACTGCCCGGAGCCCGGCACCCCTCGCCACGGGACCGTTCGCCGCAGCGGTCCACTCGGCCGAAGACAGACGAGCCTTGCCGTCGTTCGTGGTGGGTATGGAGGTCGCCGATGACTTGGCCCTCGCCCGCATACTGCTTTCCGCGACCCTCGCCGCAGTAGCCGACTCGGCGCGCGGTGTGGAATGGGCGGTGATAGTGGGGCGTGACCATGCCGGGCCCGTCGTTTTTCTGACCTCCACCGAGGGGCGGGGCTGGCTGCCTCCCGGACTGTTCCTGCCGTTGGAGGTCTGCATTCCATGGCGGTGGGACGCCGCTCTTCCTACGGCGGGTCAGAATGCCTTCGCGGCGCTGGAAGGAACCAGCGACCCGGCCCGAGTGCTCGCCGAGTTCGGTTTGATGGTGGGCCGCCGCCGCAATGGTGTCTGGATCAGCGCATTGGTGTCGTCCGCGGCAATCCCGGACGGCGTACGCGCAGCGGTGGGCGCCGATACCGCCATCGAGGAGTGGGTGTCTCCCGCAGAGTCCGCCGTCGACTTCACAGTTCCCGGTCCAGGCCTGGTCGACCGTCTCGCGTTGGCCGGTTCGGACGAGTTGCTGCGACAGGCCGTGTTGGTACCCGAAACGGAAATTCGTGCCAAGTGCCTGGAGTTGGCACAAGCCGCGGATGCGATGGTCCGCGCAGCATTCTCCGGCGTCGACAGCGAGACCTCGATCCGCCGCGCCCGCAGGCAGCGGATTCTCGACGCACTGCACGCCGGTCAGCCCGTCCCGATGAGCTGGTGGGATCAGATGCGTGCCGCCGATGACGTGACGGCGTCGGAGCTGTGGTCGCGGCGGGTAGACGTGTCCTCGGTTCCGGTCGGCGGCGTCTCCATAGGTGTATTCGGCACGGATGCAGTTCGCAGCATGGTTTTCGAGCGCCGTGCCGATGAATTGCTGCTGTTGCTCGCCGCAGGCGAACCTGATCGGCAGGTTCTGCGCGATGTGCTGTACACGTATGGTCAGATAACCGAGCACCCGCTGTTACCGGAGGCGGCGCGGAAGTTGGCTACAGGGACAATAGGCGCGGGTACAGGTACGCCGGTTCCGAACATCGATGTTGCCCGCAGCGCCGGACCCGGTGCCCAAGGCGTCGGCTCCGTTAGCGTTGGTTCCCGTCTCGTCGGAGCTCCGCCCTCCATCGCCGAATTGCTGACAGGTCCGGCGGCGTCCCGGGGCTCCAGCGAACAGAGGAGAGGCTGATGAGCGCAGACGACGTCTACAACCAGATAAAAAAGGATTACGAGCCGGGTACTATAGATAACATTGGCTTCCAAGATGACCAAGCCGAAAACGCTTTGAAGCAACTCAGTCAATTGAATTCGGCCGATTTCAAGACGGTCTTCGACAAGCTTGGTTATCAATATTCGGATCCCTGGATTGTTGGGGGGCACACGTATCAAGACGTAAGAAAACAGCTCCTCGAGGATGCTGGCGATGACGTCAAGAAAAAGTATCCTGAGCTCGTAAAGGCTCTCGAGGGGGGTAAAGACTCCCAAGCTTACAAAGATTACGTCGGCGCCAAGACAACAGACGAACAGAGTAAAGAAACGCCGGAGTTCCAGAAATACGGCTTCGACGATTTCAGAAAAGAGGAAAAGCATGCGCACTTGGTCGACCTCTATATCCCGAAGGGTGCCAGTGCACAGCTGAGAGCCCTGATCGCGGACACCGAGTTCACTATGCAGTGGGATCTCGACACACTCGGTGTCGGTAATCCGAAGGCCGCCCCTGACTTCACGGAAGTGCTGACAGGCGATCAGGTCACGACCGCGGGTGGCTGGTCGAAAATCAGGGATGCACACGACGGCCTGCAGAACCAGCTGAAAGATCGGCAGGATGGTTACACCAAGAAACATGACTCCGTCACAAACGCCACATACGACTCGAAAATAACCGGCTCGGATGTCTTCAAGCAGCTCGTGGGAATCAAGGACGAACTCAACAAAGACCTCCAACGTGAGCCAACGGACACCAAGCACACCGGTAATACGATCACCGAACACTCTGGTGGGCCGGCCACTTCCGACATGCAGATCCCTGTCTACGAGAAGGACACGACCGAGGGCAGCGCGACTAATGGGAAATTCGTGCTGACTCCCGAAGCGGAGCAGAGATACTACGTCTCGAGCATCGACACGGCTACTGAGGATTGGGAGAAGGCTTACGCGGCAGCGACCAAGAAATATCAGACACAGGCCGCCAAGGTCGACGAGGACCCAACCCCGAAACCCACTCCGACTCCGACTCCGACTCCGACCCCTACGCCGACTCCCACTCCGACACCAACCCCTACGCCGACCCCTACGCCGACGCCCACCGACACCGACTACGGCGACACCTTCGACGATCTGCTCGGCGACGGTTCGACTACAACCAGCGGCGACGGCACGACCAGTGCCGATGGCAGCACGAGTACCGGTACCGGCGCGAACAGTGGCATCATGTCCGCGATCAATTCCGCTATCAGCGCGCTCGAGAACAGTAAGTCGGGTACCAGCGCGACTCAGGCCGGGTACAACACCGGCGGCGGCGGTTCGTCGGGGTCCGGCGGCGGCACGGATATGAGCTCGATGATGCTGCCGCTGATGATGTCGCAGATGATGCAGCAGATGATGGGGAACAACGGTCAGGACGCACAGAAACAGCGCGAGGAAGAGGAGCGCGAGGAGCGGCGTCGGCGGCGCAGGGAGGAACAGCAGGAGGCTGCGGCGCAGGCCCAGGCGCAGGCTCAGCCCGCTGTCGCCTCGAACCAGCCGACCAATGTCGTTCAGGCGGACGCCAGTGCGACACCGCCGCCGGTGGGCGCCGGTGGGCGGTCGATGGTCGATATGAAGCTGCCCGACGGTACGACGCAGAAGGTGTCCTCGGCGGTCTCGCAGGCGGTGAACAAGGAACTCAATAACCCGAACGGCAGTGATGCCAGGTCGGCTTACTCGGGCACCACCGGACAGCCCTCGGCGGGCAGTCCGTGGGTTTCGGTGGACAGTGCGCACTTGCAGACCGGTGACGTGGTGCAGTGGGCGAATCGCAGTGCGATCGTCGTGGTGGAACCCTCGGGCCTGGAGGTCATCATCAACGGCCAGCTCGTGCCGCTGGACCCGAACAACCCACCCGATGGCGGCAACGGCGATTACGGCGAATTCCAGGGATTCTTCCACCCGAGCGGAGTCGATCTGGACAACTCGGCCGAGCAGCAGCAGCCGTCGACGCCGAGTGCGCCCGGAGTCACTACGGCGCCGCCGACGCCGACAGCTCCGCCCTCGGTTCCGGCGCCGACCACGATCTGATACGGACGGTGGTCCCTCTGGAAACCAGGGGGACCACGGTCGCCGAGGAGCAGGTCGACTTCCGCGACCGCGCTGTAGCTGGCCAGCGGTTACAGCGAGTTCAAAGGGGCTTCCACCCGGGGCGGCGCCGATCTGGACAACTCTGCGCAGCTGTAAGAGAGCGCCCGGCACGCCCGGCGTGACTACAGCATCGGCCACACCGACAGCCCTGACTGCGGTTCTCGCCGACGATGACGGCGCTGTCGTCTCGGTGAAATTCACCGGGGACCGCAGTGGCTTAGATGTGAGTCCCGGTGCTGCGCGTTCGTCGCGACTGTGCGCCGCTCGGCCGACAGCCGCGTGTGCAGTTCTGACACCGACGATGACTGCGCTGTCGTCTCGCTGAAATCCACCGGGGACCGCAGTGGCTCAGATGCAAGTCCACCGGTGCCGCGCGTTCATCACCGCAGCACCACCGCGCGCCGCTACGACGACTGCCGCGTGTGCGGTTCTCACGCCGATGATGACGGCATTGCCGTTCCGCGGAAATTCACGGGATCGCAGTGGCCCAGAGGTGGAATCCAGTCCGCGCCAAACTGATTCGGCCCGCAGGCGAGTGGGCGGACGATATCGTCTGCCCACTCGGGCTGTGGGAATCAGCGATTATGCCTGCACCACAGGCGAATCCACGGTGACCTCGTCATCGGGATCGGTATCCTGCGTTTCGTCGGTCTCGCTATCGGTCGGAGTCGATCCGGTCCGGTTCACCGCGCGTCGGACATTGGTGCGAGCCGACACTCCGGACGTATTCGCCACCGGCGTGGCCGATCCGGGCGTACTCGCGCTCGCCGCCGCCGCCGCAGCAGGTTGGCCGGCGCCGGGTGCCGCCGCAGGTGCGGGACTGCCCGGCGCTGCGCCGGGGGCTGCCGCTTGCGGCTGGCCCTCGCCGGGCTGCGCGCCGTCCTGTGCTGCGTCTTTGTCCTTGTCTTTATCTTTGTCCTTGTCCTGCTGCTTCAGCAGTTCCGGCAACTGCGATATCAATGGCATCGCCATCATCGGCAGCATTCCGAGCATCGACACCAATTGCCCGAGCCCGCCGTCGCCGCCGCCACCACCACCGGAACCGCCCGATCCGGACTGGCCGCTGCCGCCGCCGGAGCCGCTGCCGTTGGAGCCCTGGCCGTTTCCAGCCATATCGTTGTTGAGCTGGTAGACCGCTTCGACCTTGTCGTATACGAGGTCTATCGCCTGGGCGACCAATTTCATGAGAGCCACTTCCTGAGCGGGTTTGAGCTTCCCGCTTCCGGCGGCCTTCAGCTTCGCCTGGAGTTCGGCCACGATCGCTTTGATCGCCCGCAGCGTCTCGTCACTGCCCGCGGCGACCACGATGGAGGTCTTCATGACCTTGGTGTCGTAGGTCAGCAGCGCGGTCTGCCGGGCTTCGACCTTCGCAATGGCTTCCTGGTACTGCTCCTTCATCAGGCTGTCGCCGATGCTCTCGTAGATCACCGGTCGCAGCAGATCATCGACGTTCGGCGGCAGGTCGGGCGTGCCCCGACCCAGCAGATCGACGGCGGTTTGGATGGCCTCCTCGGCCATCGCGATGAATGCCTTCAAACCCGCCGACGCGCCTGGCGGTGGTGTCAGTTCCACCGTCCAGTAGTGACCGGTTTTGGCCTTGCTCGCCGTGGTGGTGTCGTTGTGTTTCCTGACCAGGTTGGCGTCGATTGGTGGGCTGGACCTGTCAGCTGGCGGTTGGCCGGGCGGCGCACCGGGTGGGCCGGAACCGTCGATTGGCGGTTGTTGGCCGGCTGGCGCGCCAGGAGGCTGACCGGGCGGGCCACCGGGTGGCGGGCCCGATCCGTCGATTGGCGGCTGGCCGGAGGGCTGACCCGGTGGACCACCGGGCGGTCGGCCGAAGAGACCACCTGGTTGCGCACCGTATGAGGCCCCGGTCTCGGCGGAATTGCCAGCGGTGGGTGAGCCGAACAGTGTTTGCCATGTCTCGGCCGCGGTACCCGCCACTTCGCCCGCCATATTCTCGCCACCGCCTCCCAGAAGTTGTTCCCATTGTCGTGTCTTCCCGTCGCTGGGAAGATGAATCATTCGCGAAATTGCCGCATAGTCGTTGTCAGCCCCCGACATTCGGGGCGACCGGTGCCAACCGGCGATGCATTTGGTGAGCAGGTCCTGAGAGGCGGTCGGTGATGAGCGAGAGCGAGTCGGTCGAATGTCGCCGGCATTGACGGGCGACCTCAATGAGGTCCTGCGCGCCCTGCTCGGGCTGTACGGCGACGGGCAACCCACTCCGGCCGCCACGGCGAGCCTCGCCCGATCGATCAACGCCGACCTGAGTGGGCATGGTGGGTCCGGCGTGGCCAGCTACACCGACGCACGCGGCATCCAATCGACAATCGTGGAATCCCATGCGGGCAAAGACGGCGTCGTGCACAAAACCGTGGGTGAGGCAGGTGACGGCACCGTCGTCGGACGGAACCGGTTGACCAATCAGATCGCCGATCTGCAATCGCGCATCCAGGCGATCGCATCGGTCGGTGATACCAGGTTCAGCGGGCCCGCCCTGCTCGAAGCGGCGCATACGACCATCGCCAAAGCGGCCAAGCAGGTCGATACGGATGTCGCGGCGGCGCGTCAGCGGGCGGCGCAGATCATGCCGCCGAGTATGCCGGAACTGTCCCGCCGAAAAGTGGCGAGTTCGACGCCGCGTCGTCGGCGGCGGGCTCGTTCGCGATCCGCGGTGCTGTCGAACGGTCGGCGCGGCCGACCCCGGGTGCCATCGGATGGAACCGCGGGCAGCAAGGCCGTCGCCTTGGCCAGCGAATGGCTCGGCACGCCCTACATCTGGGGTGGCGGTGGCGCCGGCGGACCGACCGGCGGCGGCTTCGATTGTTCCGGTCTGACCCAATACGCGATCGCGCAGGCTTCCGGCGGTGATGTGGTGCTGCCGCGGACGACGTATGAGCAGATCTACAGCGGGGTGCGGGTCTCCGCGGCGGATGTGCGCCCCGGCGACCTGGTGTTTCCCGCGAGCTCGTTCAGCGCACGTGGGCCCGAGCATGTCCAGTTGGCCGCGGGCAACGGCATGGTTATCGAGGCGCCGTATTCCGGTTCGACCGTGAAGTGGTCGCGCATGTCCAGCGATGCCGTTGTGGTGCGGGTGCTGTAGTGGCGGTGGAGATTCCGCCGGAGGTCGCGGATTTCCTCGACTGCTGTGGGGTGCGGTACCCGGACATCGACGAAGGTGACGTGCGGGGGCTCGCGCTCAAGGTACGTACCTTTGCCGCGAGTACGCGCGATCCTGATGCCCCCGAGCCCGGCGATGCTCTCGCCGCGTACCAGCGCATGGCCGCGGCCTGGGCCGGTTCCGATGACGACCAGCAAGCCGAGCTCGATCGGGTGTGCGCCACCATCGCGAAGGCACTGGATGCGGTGGCCTACGTCATGACCGTGACGAAGGCGGTGGTCCTGACCGAACTCGCCGCGCTGGCAACGACTTACGCGGCGATGACGGCCACACCCGCGGCGCGTATCACCGGACCACTCGTCACCGCGGCGGCGCGTCGACTGTGCACGCAGATGGAGCTGGCCCTGATCGGTTACCTCGTCATCGAGGTGATCGGCAGGGCCGTCGAACCGCTCGAACGCGGCGTCGACAAATTGTTCTCCGGTGCGGTGTCGATCAACATGTCGTCCGCTGAACCGGCCCCCGAATCGCAGCTGTCCGGCGCTGCCTCCGCTCAACCGCAGTTGACTGGTGCAGCGCAAGTCCGACAGCAGACGCCAGCCGCGACCTCGGCCGAACCGCCGATGCCTGCCGTCGCTGCCGAACCAGGGACGCCTGCCGTGACCTCGGGCGAAGCGCAGTTGCCTGCCGCACCGCGGCAGCCTGGTTTTACCCCCGCCGAACGGCAGGAACCTGATGCGGTGCTTGGCGAACGGCGGAGGTCTGGCGTGACCTCGGCCGAATCGCGGACACCTGTCGCGGCGCTTCGTGAATCGCAGAGCTCTCGTGTGGCCGCCGGTGACCCGCAGCATCCTGGTGTGGCCCATGCCGAAGGGCAGGAACCTGCTGTGGCGCTTGGTGAATCGCGGATGTCCGGCGTGGCCTCGACCGTGGCACGGAATCCTGATGCGGTGCTTGGCGAATCGCCGAAATCCGGTGGAGCCACTGCTGGAGGGCAGGAACAGGGTGCAGCGCTTGGCGAACCGAAGAAGCTTGGCATGACCCCTGAGCAATCGCAGAAATCTGGTGGGGCGCTTAGGGAACCGCGGATGCCGCGCGTACCCTCGGCCGAACCGCTGACGTCTGGCGTCACCCCCGCAGAACCGCGTACGCCTGGCATGACCCCTGCCGAATCCGATATGCCCAGCGTGCCTCCTGCCGAATCGCAGATACTCAGCGTTTCTTCCGCCGATGACGCGGGAATCACTGGCGCCGCCCAAAGCGGTCGCGTCGGCCCTCGCATGCAACCTGGGCTCGGTCCGAGTCGTTCACGCGGCTTCGTAACACCCTGGGCGCATGCGGTCCGGGCCTCGGCGCAGCGCGCGGCGTTCTCGAAAGGGGTGCCCTCCAAGGCGTTCCAAACAGTGGACCGGCGGGCGACAACGGCACGCAAGCCACGGGAGACGCCGTGGTCGAAGCTCGCGCGGCAATCGGAGCCGACTTCGAGCGAAATGGCGGTCACCGTTCCCACGGTCCGACGCCGGGATGATGGCGGCCGATGAGTAGGCCGCGAAGCAGGGGTGCGGCGGCCGACGATGTGTGGGGGTACCGTCGGCCGCCGCACGACAGATCGCCGGGGTTTTGGGGTGACGATCCGCCGCTTGCCAGGCGGTGGCCGACGGCCGGATCTCGGTCACCGGCCACCGCTGGACGGGGCTGGGTCTTCGGGATGAGGGACCGTCGACCCATCAACAACATACCGCTAAATAGCGGCACATTCAATATCGAGCCGATAAATGATGTAGATAGACCTTGTCGTCGGGAAACAATGACAGCCTTCCCAATCTTGGGAATGATTAGGCGCTCCTGACCGGGCGCGAAATGGCTATCTTCGGTCTACGAGGATCGTCGGAAGGGAAGCCCGAGTTGTCTGCGGCCGAGGACGCGTTCTACACAGGTGTGCAAAGTCTGGCGCTCGTCGCCGGGGGCGTGCGAAATGAACAGCAGGCGGCGGCTGCCTTCCGCGCCGCCACCGACCTGGATCCGGATATGTGCGATGCCTGGTTGGGGCGCGCCATGGCCGGTGAGGTCACCTCCGAGGTGATCTATGGTGCGTACCGATCGGTGCACAACCTCTACCGGGATCAGCAACGCGCCGGTCTGGTCGATCGTGCGCTGTGGTGTCAGGTCGAAATCGGCGTTTTCGGCCTGCGCGTGGCCATGGCGGATCGGGATCAGATCGCCATCGCCCAGGCCTGCTCCTATGCCGACGGCGGCGAATGGGAGGAGGCCGCGGCCATTCTCGCCGAAGTGCCGCGCGATGATGTCGCCGACTTCGTACGGATGTCGCTGTACTTCCGCACCAAACAGTGGCTGGATGTGCTCTCCGCTCGCAATGCCAAGCCCGCGCTCGACGATGGGCTGTTGGATATCGCGGCCGAATTGATGACAGCACAGGCGCTGGCGCATCTGGGTCGATTCGGCGAGGCCCTGCCGCGCGCGCAGCGCATCGTCGAGGACAGTCAGTCCGGCAACCTCTCCTACATCTGGGCCGACGCGCACTACCTGCTCGGCATGCTGCTGCGCCACGACGGCGATCACGATGCCGCCGACAAGATTCTCAAGGGTCTGCAGGGTTCCGCGCTGTGGCCGGACCGTCCCGAATGGCAGCGTGCGGTGCGGGACAAGTCCTATCGACTCGAGGTCACCACCGCCGAGGTCATCGCCTCGCGTACCAATCAGTGGGATCCGAAATCCGGTGACGATCCGACCGAGGTCGCCGCCTCCGCCGCGCGACTCGCCCGTGAGTCACTGCTGGAGGAGGCCTCCGATCTGCTGCGGGCCCAGATCGGCATGGATTCGGTCAAGGAGCAGGTCGACCGGCTCAAGTCGGGTGTGCTGATGGATCAGGTCCGGGCCAAACGCGGGCTCGCGGTGGATTCCCGATCGCAGCATCTGATCTTTTCCGGCCCACCCG
This sequence comes from Nocardia sp. CA-135398, assembly GCF_050955845.1. NCBI lineage: Bacteria > Bacillati > Actinomycetota > Actinomycetes > Mycobacteriales > Nocardiaceae > Nocardia > Nocardia sp. CA-135398. Next base: position 2,834,659 of record NZ_CP192084.1, read on the forward strand.
GTACCGGTAAGACGACCATCGCCCGCGTCATCGCCAAAATCTTCGCCGGACTCGGCGTCGTCGAGAACGCCGAAGTCATCGAGGTGTCGCGTAACGATATGGTCGGCACCCACCTCGGCCACACCGCACCCAAGACGAACGCATTGATCGATTCCGCACTCGGTGGCGTGCTGTTCATTGATGAGGCCTACACCCTGATCCAGGAGGGTCTGTCCGGCGGTGACGCATTCGGTAAGGAAGCCGTCGACACCTTGCTGGCCCGCATGGAGAACGATCGCGACAAATTGGTCGTGATCATCGCCGGTTACGAGGACCAGATCGACCGATTCCTGGCCTCCAACGACGGCCTCGCCTCCCGTTTCACCAAGCGCATCCGCTTCTCCAGCTACGACGCCGATGAACTGGTGCGGATCGCCGATCATATTGCGCACAAAAAGGATTCGATACTCGCCGCCGATGCCAAAGACGTGCTGCGGACGCGGTGCGAGCAGTTGTCGGGACAGACCAAGAACGGTCGGCGGCTCATCGACCTCGCGGGCAACGGTCGTTTCGTCCGCAACGTGGTCGAGGCCGCCGAAGCCGAACGGGACTATCGATTCACCAGGGACAACGCGGATGTGCTCTCGATGACCAATGAGGAGTTGATGACCATCGACTCTTCGGACATCACCGCCGCGCTCGCGGGCTTGGCACCGGCCGCGACGGGCTGATTCGCATGGCGCGCTTCCGGGTGGTGACCAAGCACCAGATATCGGGCTGGCGTTTTCTGCTGCGCCGGATCGAGCATGCGCTGGTCCGTCGGGACGCCTCGATGATCGACGATCCGCAGCGCGGTCGCTCCACCGCGCTGTCGATCGGTATCGCATTGGCTTGCCTGGTGATCGCCGGTGCGGCGCTGCTGGCATTCTTCAAACCCGCCAAGAAGGTGGGCGATTCGAAGATCATCGCGGAGAAGGACACGGGCGCGCTCTATGTGCGCGTCGGTGGTCGTCTGCATCCGGCGCTGAATCTCACCTCGGCGCGACTCATCGCCGGTTCGCCGGACAATCCGGTGCCGGTCTCGCGTGACGAGTTGGCCAGGTATCCGCGCGGCCCGTGGGTCGGGATTCCGGGCGCGCCGGGGGTGATCGCGGACAACGGGGACCGGAATTCGTCATGGACGGTGTGTGATACCGCGAAGGTCGGTGCGGCGGCACCGGTCAATCCGCAGACCGGATTGCCCACGGTCGCGTTATCGCCGGTGTTGACCACCGCGATAGGCGGTCCGCTGACCGTCGACGGTGATGCGATCCGCAGACTCGGCCCCGATGAGGCGCGACTGCTGCGCGATGACAGCACCACCTGGCTCGTGTACTCCGATGAGCAGCAGGGCATTGTTCGCGCGGCCATAGATCTGAGTAATTCGGCGGTGATCCTGGCCTTGGGCATCGACCCGACCTCGACCGTGGTCTCGGCCTCAAAGGGTTTCATCTCGGCAATCCCCGAGGTGCCGCCGCTGCGCGTGCCCGACGTGCCCGGTGCGGGCAGCGCCGTGACCTTCTCTTCGGGGCTGAGCGTGCCGGTCGGTTCGGTGCTCACGGTAGCGGCGCCGGATCGTGCCGCGTCCTACTATCTGGTATCGGAATCCGGTGTGGTACAGATCAATTCGGTGCTCGCGTCGATCATCCGCAACGCCGATTCGCACGGTTCGATAACGACCCGGACAGTCGGTCCGGATGTCATCGCGGCGAATCTGCGTCCTGGTGCGTGGCCGGGGACGGCCAGTTACCCGACTCGACCGGTCCATGTCATCGATCCGATGCGCTTGGGGGTGACCTGCTATCACTGGTCGCGCGGGGGCACCGATCCGAATGCCGCGACCGAGTTGCTCGTGGGACGGCAATTGCCGTTGAACGTGGAAGAACAGAACCGCACCGTCGGCCTGGTGACGGCGACCGGATCGCGCGGCACCACCGCCGACGCCGCATATCTGCCGCGAACCACCGGACGCTTCGTCCAGGTGACCGGTGCCGACCCCGGATCGCCGCGGCGTGAGTCGCTGTTCTGGATCTCCGACAGCGGCGTTCGCTATGGCATCAACGCCGTGGTGGAGAACAACTCCAACCCGGATTCGACCTTGACCTCGCTCGGCCTGCGTACTCCGGTGCCCGCACCGTGGTCCATCGTTTCGCTGTTCGCGGTCGGACCCACCCTGTCGCAGAAGGACGCCAAGATCCAGCACGACGGCATCCCGACGAATAAGGCCGTCATCGGGCTTCCGGGTGGTACCTCGTGACGGCTACCCGCCGGTTCGTGCGGCCCGCTCGGATGCTGCGCGGGCCGAAGGCCCCGGCGGTGACCGAATTGCGCCTGCAGCCGCCGACCGAGCTGCCCAAACCGGTGCCGCCGTCGCGGCTGAAGATGATCATGCCGGTGGTCATGGTGGCGGCTATGGCCGGGATGATGGTGATGATGTTCCGCGGCGGCGGGCAGATGTCGCCGATGATGCTGATGTTCCCGGTCATGATGCTGGTTTCCATGGGCGGGATGATGGGCGGTGCGTTCTCCGGTGGCGGTAGCGGGGGGGCCGCGAGTCTGAACGAGGAACGCAAGGACTATCTGCGCAGCATTACCGATAACCGTAAGACCGTGCACGCCGCGGAGTCCGAGCTGCACACCTATTTGCGCTACACCCATCCGGGTCCGGCCGAGATCGCCGCGTTGATCGGCGGTAAGCGTATGTGGGAGGTGCAGGTCGCCAGTCCGCAGTTCCTGCGGGTGCGGGTGGGGCGGGGCCGGATCGCCAATCAGGTGCGGGTGATCGTGCCCGAGGCCGCACCCACTTCGGATCTGGATCCGGTGGGTGTGGTCGAGGTGACGCGGTTCGCGAAGGCGTATTCGACTGTCGGGGGTATGCCGGTCGCGATCAATCTGCTGTCGGCGCCGCAGATCGGTGTCGATGGTGATCCCGATTCGGTGGCCGCGCTGGTGCGGGCGATGGTCGCCGAAATCGTCGTGCTGCACGGGCCCGATCAGGTCGCGGTCGCGGCGGTGCTGGCCAATCCGGACGCACCGGAGTGGTCCTGGCTGAAATGGCTGCCGCACACCCAACATTCGAGCGATACGGACGCGATCGGGTCGAGCCGGATGGTGTACCGCAGCGTTTCGGAGTTGCGTGCCAAGGCACTTGCCGGACTCAATCGTGGTCCGTTCTCCGCGAATTCCGAACCGACGCTGGATCGCAAGCACTATCTGCTGATCGTGGATGACAGCAGTCCGGCCACCGATCGGGATATCTCGGGTATCGATGGCTGCACCTGGATACGGCTGGGGCGGGCCGAGCAGACCTTGCCGCGGGCGCTGAAGTTCACGGTGGGGCCCGATCGGGCGCTGCACGAGGTAACCCCGCGCGGGTTGCGGCGGGTCGGAGTCGCCGACGCGATGTCGGTGGCGACGGCGAAGGCATTGGCCCGCAGCATCTCCCCGTACCGGCTGTCCACCGTGGTCGAGGCCGTGGTCGCGGACCAGGCCAGCGGTGGCACGTCGTGGGAGGAACTGGTTGGCATTACCGATCCGGGCGCGATCCGGGTCGAGCAGCAGTGGCCGCGCCGCCGCGACGCGGACCGGTCGCGGTTGAATATTCCGTTCGGCCACGATCCGGCCGGTGGCGCGGTCTATCTCGATATCAAGGAATCGGCCGAGGAGGGCATGGGCCCGCACGGCATGTGCATCGGTGCCACCGGTTCCGGAAAGTCGGAATTCCTTCGCACCCTGGTGCTTTCGGCAGTGGCGACGCACACCCCGGATCAGCTGAACCTGCTGCTGGTCGACTTCAAGGGTGGTGCGACCTTCCTCGGATTCGACCGGCTGCACCATGTGACGGCCGTGGTCACCAATATGGAGGAAGAGGCCGATCTCGTCACCCGTATGGAAGACGTGATCAACGGCGAAATGGGCAGGCGGCAAAGGATTTTGCGTGATGCGGGCAACTTCGCCAGCGTCGCCGATTACGAGCGTGCTCGCGAGCAGGGCGCGCAGCTCGCGCCGCTGCCGACGCTGTTGATCATCCTCGACGAGTTCGCCGAATTGCTCGAGCAGCATCCGAACTTCTCCAAACTGTTCGTCGCGATCGGCCGGTTGGGTCGGTCGCTGCGTATCCACTTGCTGCTGGCCTCGCAGAAGGTGCCCGCGAACCGGATGGGTGAGCTGGAAGCCCACCTGTCCTACCGAATCGCGTTGCGCACCAACCAGACCGCGGACTCCCGCGACGCCATCGGCACTGCCGACGCCTATCACCTGCCGAAGAAGCCGGGTGCGGGTTATCTGCGCGTCGGCTCGGGCGATCTGCAGCGATTCCAGGCCGCCTATGTCGGTTCGCCGTATGTCGCGCCCGCACAGGCATCGGCGTCAAGTGCCCAACGTGCCAGGCGACCCGGCGGTGGCTATCGGCCACCGCAGCAATTCACCACAGCGCACATCATCGATGTGCGGCCCGCCGCTGTCGAGCCCGAACCTGTTGCACCGCAACCGGAGACGCCGGACAGCGAGCCGGTCACCGTAATGGAGACGGTGCTGCAACAACTCGGCGGATTCGGCACGCCCGCGCACAAGATGTGGCTGCCGCCGCTGACCGTGCCGCCGACCTTGGACAAGTTCCTCTCCGGTGCGACTCTCGGTTCGCTGCAGTTGCCGTGGGCGCTGGTGGACAAGCCGCGACAGCAGCGTCAGGACATATGGTCGGTCGACCTGTCCGGCTCGGGCGGACATGTGGCCGTCGTCGGCGGCCCGCAGTCGGGTAAGTCGACCGCACTGCAAACACTGGTCATGTCCGCCGCGTTGACGCATACGCCCGAACAGGTCCAGTTCTATTGCCTCGACTTCTCGGGCGGTCTGGGCGGACTACGGAACGTGCCGCATGTCGGGTCGGTCGCCGCGGGCCGCGATGGCGATCGGGTCCGGCGCACCTTCGCGCTCATCACCAATCTCATCGCGAGTCGGCAGGTGCTGTTCGGCGAACTCGGCATCGACACCATGCGCGAATTCCGGCGCAGGCGTTCCTCGCCGCGGGAATCCGCCGAACTCACCGCCCGCGGTGACGAGCACGGCGATGTCTTCATCGTCGTGGACGGCTGGGATGTCGGATTCGCGGTCACCGGACCGTATTTCGATGAATACCTCCCGGTCATGGAGTCGATCGCACTGCAGGGTCTGAATTACGGCATCCACTTGGTGGTCAGCAGCTCGCGCTGGGCGGCGATCCGTCCGGCCATCAAAGATCTGCTGCAGACTCGGCTGGAGATGCGGCTCGGCGATCTCACCGACACAATCTTCCTCGGCCAGCGCAATGTGGTCGCCGCGATTCCGCCGGATCGCCCCGGTCGCTGTATCTCCAGCGATGCATTGCACATGCTGACCGCCCTGCCCCGGATCGATGGGGTGGGCGATGCCGATTCCGCCGGCGCTGGCCTGTCGGCCGCGATCGACCAGCTGAACCAGAAGTACCAGAACCGCCGGGCGCCGGAGGTCAAGCTGCTGCCCGCGCAGATCACCTTGGCCGAGGTACGCGCGGGTCGTCCGGAGCCCATCAGTCTGGCGCAGCGCCTCGTGGTGCCCTTCGGCATCCGCGAATCCGATCTGTACCCTGCCACAGTCGATTTCGGTGTTTCGACACATCTGATCGTGCTCGGGTCGTCCGGCTCGGGCAAGTCGACGGTGCTGGCCGCGCTGCTGGAGTCGATCCGTCTGCAATTCAACAAGGATCAGGCCAGGGTGCTGTTGGTCGACTATCGCCGCCAGCATATGGATGCCATTCCGGAAGAACAGTTGATCGGCTATCTGACCAGTGAGCGCGATGTGCTCGAGGGGTTGCCGTCGTTCGCGGAGAAGATGCGTGGCCGCCGCCCACCGGACGGTGTCACCTCGCAACAGCTCAAGGACCGTTCGTGGTGGTCCGGACCGGAGATCTTCGTGGTGGTCGACGATTACCACATGGTCGCCCAGCGCGGGATGCGCAATCCGCTGGAGCCGCTCAAGGACATCATCGTCGACGGCCGCGACACCGGTTTGCACGTCATCGCCGCACGCAGTATCGCCCAGGCCGATACCGCGCTGTACGACAACGTGCTGGGGCAGATCAAGAATCTGAATTCCTCGGGCATCATCATGGACGGCTCGAAACTGGACGGAGTTCTGATCGGCGATGTGAAGCCGACCAAGCAACCGGTGGGCCGAGGCATCTTCGTCGAGCCGCTGCATTCGCGCAAGGACCTCGTGCAGTCGGCATGGATCCCACCGCAGGAGTAGCCCTGTTCGCGGTGGTACCAGGCGTGGCCGGCATCGACTCGACGAGCCTTCCCAGCACTGAGAATGCCTTAGCGTTTGTCCTGTACCGCTCGTTATTGAGTCGGCGCTCATCGTTAGGAGATCTCTCATGGCTCTCAATGTCGACCCGGCGCATCTGCCCGTAGTCAGTTCCCAACTCGATTTGATCGCCGACGTAGCGATCGCTAACCTTGTTAGCTCGGCAGCCACCTGCGTAGTATTCCCGCCCGCGTTCGACGCCGTGAGCGCGATGATCCTTCCCGAAGTGACCGCCGCATATGGTCAGTCGTTCTTCAGTTGCACGGGTGACGGATTCGTGCACCGTGAGGTCGGGTCGGCGTCGCTACCGCCGACGGCCCTCGCCTATTCCGGCAGTGACATCATCAATGGCGCCGGTATCGAGTCCACCGGGGCGACACTCAGCGAAATGCCCAGGTAGTCCGAGCCGCAGGCCCGAGCGAAGGCTGATGTCATGATATGGCACGCACTGCCTCCGGAGATAAACGTCGGCAATCTGCTCGACGGCCCCGGGGTGGAGATGATCACGGCTGCGGCCGAGTCCTATCAGAACGCGGCGTACACGTTCATGACCGCGGCGAGCAACACCGCCTCCGCGATGCTCGATATGGGCGAGACCTGGAACGGCGAGTCGGGTGATCTGGCGCAGTCGGCATTCAGTAACCACACGAATTGGCTACACGAGCAGGCCATGGTCGCCCAGTCGGTGTCGGGCGTATTGCATGCGGTGGCAGGCGAATTCAGCGCGGCTCAATCCGCGATGGCGGCGGTCGGCGGATGGCTTGCCAAGAACAGGTTCGAGCAGGGGGTGCTGCTCCTCACCAATAGTGGGGGCCAGAACGCGATTCCACTGCTTCTCAACCAGCTCGAGTACATCGCGATTTGGGTAACCGCCGCAGGGGTGATGGATGGCTACGCCGGAGCGGTGCTGCCGACCCTGGCGACGCTGCCACCGCCCGCGCTGCCGACGCCTATCGTGACCGACCCTGGTGTGTTGCCGCCGCCGCCGCAATTCGAAGTGCCGGTGTATACCCCGAAGTCGGGCCCGAATGGGCAATTCGACGGATCCACGACGAACAACCATACAACTACGAACAACACCAACACCAATAACACCAACACCAATAACACCAACACCAATAACACCGACAACAACACCGGCGATACGAATACCGGGAATACCGACACCGGCAATACGCCGACCGACACCACCGAGTCGCCGACCCAGCCGACGACCGCGGATCCGAGTGAGGTCACTTCGCCGCTGAGCGATTCCGGATCGTACGCAGGCACGGACGGGTCAGCCGGTCAGTCGGGGTTCTATGGAACCTCGCCCAATTCGCCAACTCTGGCGGGTTTGAGCGGGGGCGTGGGAAGTATGGTCACGTTGAATCTGGCCCGGGGCGGACTCGGCTCCATGCCGGGTGCGTCCACCGGATTCCGGCTGCCGTCCAATTGGCTGCGCGGGCCGGGCACGGCATTCGGCGCGTCGTCGAATCCGGCGGGCGTCGGACCGGCTGGCCGCGGGGCTCCGCGTAAGGGCGCCATCGCACCGAAGGCACAAATGCGGCGCAGGCGGGACGAGGAACGGAGACCGGGCAAGGTATTCGTGCCGGGCGAGCAATTGGAAGTCCCGGTATTGGAGAAGCCGCCGGTGATCGGCGTCATCGAATACGCCGACGAACATCCGGAAGATGTTGTCGCTGAAGGCGAGTCGGTGCTGGGTGTCCTTGAGCGTTCCGATGACGACGAGGCGGCGGTAGCCGAGCCAGAGCCTGCCCGGTAATACACCGCGGCGGAATATAGATCCACTCGAGAGAGGAAACAACAGTGGCCACCACTTACAACGGTGATCCGAAGGTATTGAACCAAACCGCGGTCAATGCCATGGCGTGCCAAGGTGAACTCGAAGGCTATCTGCGCAGCTGGATGGGCCTGCGTGACGAATTCGCCAGTGCGGTCACGGGTTCGCAAACCGGTACGCAGATCCAGACCACAATGGACCATGCGCACACCGCCGGTACGAAGCTGGCCCGCACCCTGCAGGACATCATCGACACGCTGAAAGACACCGGCGTGAAAATCGATGCGACAGACCTTCAGAATGCTGCCACATTGAACCGTGCGGTCCAGCTCGGTACGGACAGCAAGGTCGACACCGGCTCGTGGCAGTAACGCCGCGAGCGACACGGTACGAATCGTAAAAAACCACAGATAAGGCTGGCAGGCAATGCAATTCAACTACGGAGCCGTCGACTCGACGAATCTCACCGTGCAGGGCGTTCTGAATGGTATGGACCAGAATGCCGCCCACTTGACCTCACTGATCAAACAACTCGAGACTGTCTTCACGGGTCTGGCGGCCGATGTGGCCAAACCGCTGATGGACCGGTTCAAGGCAGCGCTCGGCAGCGCCGCGGAAGGTACCGGCTACCAGGGCCAGCTCCAGCAGGTGAAGAACGCGATCCATCAGACCTCCGGATCCGAGGGCTTCATGAAGGAGACCGACCACCAGCAGGGCGCTCGGTTCATGTCGATCGGTGGCGTCTAGGAGTCTCGCAGCCCCTGTCCGCTTCGTCGTTCCGGCCATGGCGCAACGAGGCTGCAGGCGACTGGTCGTTTGGTGAAGGTGTGGAAACTGATCCGATCTCGATCGATCTGAATGTCGATGCCGCGCTGCTGTTGCAAGACATGGCCGGCATCGATTCCTACCCCCCGATCCTGGCGTTGATGCCGAATATTTTCGACGTCGACGACCTGGAGCGGGTGCGCGCTGTCGTCGCCGGACAGCTCACCGAGGTGGGCATCATCGACGGCGACCGCGTGCATCCGACGGTCGAGCACTGGTTGCAGTGCCTGTACCGCCCGGATGTGGAACTGATGGCACTCGTGTTGGCCACCGGCCTGGATGGCGAACAAAAGGGCATGCTGCGCATGTCGTTGGTGCGTCGCGGCGATACCCATGTGCTCGCGGTGCGCTATGACGACGAGGTCGTCATCCAGGCGGTGTACCAGCAGGAAAAGCAGTTGGATTCGGTGTCGGCGGCGGTGTCGGCGGCGCTGGGGGAGACTCCGGCACTGAGTTTCGAGCCGATGACCGCAGCGCAGCAGGATCTTGCCGACGTGCCCGACGACCAGGACGGACGACGGCAGGCACTGCTGGAGTTGGGTGCGCAGCCGCACACCGCGGGGGTGCTCGGTCGAGCGCTCGGCGAGGTAGTCCGGCGCGCGGAAGTGGCGGTGGTGCAACACCAGGACGGAGTTGAGCTGAAGCCGAAGTACGGTGTGAGTGTGCTGGATACGCTGTCGGGGCGCATCATTGTGACGCCGAGTGTGGCGATGGACGGGGAAGTCCGATCGACATACACACCCGGTGACGATGCGGCGCTACATGCCGCGATCGTGGGACTGGTCGAGCTGTTGCCGGACCGAAGTTGGTTCGATACCAGCCGGATCGGTTGAACGTCCCGATGGGTTTTTGGAGAGGACGACAGATATGAGCCGAGCGCCGAGTACGAATGGTCATCCGGCCGAGTCCGTCCGACACAAGGGCGGCTACGACGCCTTTTTCATGCAGGCAGAGCAGGAGCCGGAAAGTGGCCCGCCCGATGGCAGCGTCCCGGCTCGCCCGAACCCAGGCATCAGCGAACCGGTGATCGGTGCGCCCGGTCAGTCAGTGCCGCAGGCCTCGGCGGACCGGCCGGCGCCCCCGCGGAGCACGACCACGCCGGAAGCTGGTGTGGCATACACCACAGGACCGCATCGGACTGCGCCGAATGTAGCTGCGCCGACGGCGGATTCGGCGCGCGAGAACTACGCGGCCGCGACGCCTTCAACACCCGAGACGTGGGCGGCCCACACCGGAGCCGAGCCCGCTACCGCTCGGATTACCCACACCGCGTCGAATTCGGCGAATACGTCCAGCGGCGATACCGGACCAAGTGCGGAAAGACCCGGCGCCGAATCCGTCGATACCCCATGGCAACCCGCTCAGGCGGCGAACTGGGTGCCCGATCGCATCGACCGCACGGCGGCACCGCAGGTCGAGGTGCTGCCCGCGGCACTGACGTCGATGGACCTGTTGGCCGATATCTCGGCGGCCAATCGGGCCAAGCTGCAGTCCAGTACCGGCGTACGCGGCGCACTGAACAAGGTCGGCTTCCGGCTCGGCCTTTCACCCGCCGAGCAGCGCGCAGAGGATCGGCGCGCCCGAATCCGGACCCAGCTCAACACCCCGTACCAGATCGCGGTGATCAGCGTGAAGGGCGGCGTCGGCCGCACCACTACCGCCGCGACGCTCGGCTCGACCTTCGCGGCGCTGCGCCCGGACCGGGTCGTTGCCGTCGACGCGAATCCGGACTTCGGCGATCTGCCGACCCGTACCGCTCCGCACCCGTACGGCCTGACCTTGCGCGATCTCGCGCATGCTTCGAATCTCGAGGCCTTCTCGACGGTGCAATCGTTCATGTCGATCAATTCGGCCGATCTCGCCGTCATCGCTTCGCCGTGGACCATCGAGGCCAATGAGGCCCTTTCGGGTCGCGAATACGCTACGGCGGTCGAGGTTTTGCGCCGCCACTTCAATCTGCTGCTCGTCGATTGCGGTACGGGCGTGTTGGATTCGGTGACGCTGAGCGTGCTGAAGACCAGCGACGCCGTCGTGGTGGTCACCCCGCCCACCGTCGGCGGGGTGAAAGGTGCGGTGGCCACGTTGAATTGGCTGAGTTCGCACGGTATGCAGCACCTGATCGCCAAATCGGTTGTGTCGATCGTGCATCAGCAACCATCCAAGCCGATCGTCGATGTCGCGGCGATCGAGAAGTTGTTCGCTACCGGACAGCGCCCGACGTGCATCCTGCCCTTCGACGACCATTTGGCCGAGGGCGGCGAAATCGATCTGCGCCTGGTGGAGAAGGAAACCCTGCTCGCGTTCGAAGAACTCGCGGCCGGGCTTGCCGATGGATTCCCGAATTATGTTGGTGGCGGCGGCCGGTCCGCCGGAGGGTGGCGATGAGTACTGCCGTTGCTTCGCCGCCGGGAGCGGCGCCCGCGGCATCCGCTGAGGTGGCGCGTGCCCGGATGGCGGTCCTGGTGTCCAGCTACCAGGTCGATGTCGTGGTGCCGACCAAATTCACTATCGAGACCTTCATCGATGATCTGCTCGTCGTGCTGGCCAACGCCATCGACGACGACACCGTCGATTTCACCCCGCCGACCGGACAGTGGAGCCTGGCTCGACCGGGCGAAGCGCCGATGCCGCGCTGGCGCAGCCTCGCCGACCACGATGTCGTCGACGGCACCGTGCTGATGTTGGCCGCGGTCGAATCCGCGGAGGTCTTCACGCCGGTCGTGGAGGACATTACCGATGCCCTCGCCCTGATCAACGAGCGCGAATTCGCCGAATTCGACGCGGAGACCGCCGCGGTTGTCGGCCTGACCACGCTGGGTTTCGGGGCGGTCGCCATCGCCACGATGTTGTCGTTGTCGTGGACGGAATCCGGCTCGATTTGGTGGTACGCGCTGCCCGCGCTACTGCTCGGGGCGGTGTGCTGGGGCGGCGCGGTGCAAGCGCGACAGCGTAATTTCGCGCCGCGGATCAGCCTCGGGTTGGCGTTGTCCTCGATTCCGCTGTTGTTCGCGGGCGGCGCGATGCTGGTGCCACCGGCCTACGGTGAGCCGGGTCCGTTCGCCGCGGCCAATCTGGCCGCGGGATCGGTGGTCGCCGCTGTGGCGGCCGCGGCCATGATGCGCGTGACCAAACTCGGGATCGCGACGTTGATGGCGGTCACCGTGCTCGGCGTGACCGTCGCTGCCGCGGCGATCCCGCTGACCTATCTGGATCTGTCGGTGCGCCAGATATCCGGGGGCGCAGTACTTCTCGGACTCATCCTGCTCACCGCCGCACCGCGTCTCGCGGTCGTGGTCGCCCGGATTCGACCACCGGATCTGCCGGACCCCGGCAACGAGGTCAATCCAGCCACGCTCACCGATATCTTCGACGCCGAATCCGCGCGCGACGACGCCGAACTCGATTCCGCCGAGGATACCGAGCGGCAGCGGGAGCAGGCCGGAGCGGGTATCGAAGGCCGGGCCCGACTGGCGGTCACCAGTCTGCGCGGGCTCATCGCCGCGACCTCGACATTGCTGGCGGGCGCCGCTGTGCTGTCGGCCGCTGTGAGTCCCGGTGGTATTCGGGAAATCGTGCTGGCCGCGGCTATCGGCGGTCTGTTGGCCTTGCGCGCGCGTTGGTTCCCGGACCGGGTACAGGCGATCGCGCTCGTCATCGCATCGGCGATCACCGTGGTAGGCGTGGGTCTCGTGCTGGTCACCGCGTACGAGACGGCCCCGGCTCGGCTGGTCGTCGTCTTCGTGATCGGCGTGGCTGCTGCCGTGGCATGTGTCGCGGCGGTGCGGTTGCCGGGTCGGCGGCTCTCGCCGGTCACCCGCCGGATGATCGACCTGGTGGAGTACGCGCTCATTCTGGTGATCCCGATCATCGCTTGCTGGATCATGGGCATCTACACCGCGATGCGGGCGATCTGATGCGAATCGGCGCAACCGCGGTCGCGGTGCTGGCCGGATTCGCGCTGATCGCCTCCGCCACACCGGCATTGGCGGTGGAACCGCCGCAGGTGGTCATCGGCGCGCCCGCGGATGATCCGCCCGGCCCCGAATTGCCGATGAAACAGGACAAGGGCTGCTTGGCGACCGGCGTTCTGAAGGACAGCGATCTGACGCGCACGCCGCCCTCGGAGTTGTCGTTGGATCTGCCGAACGCCCGGTCACTGAGCCGGGGTGCCGGGGTGACCGTGGCGGTGCTCGACACCGGCGTCACGCCAAGCAGCCGCCTGCCGGGTCTGGTCGGCGGTGGTGACTATATTCAAGCTGGCGGTGACGGTCTGTCGGATTGCGATGCGCACGGCACTCTCATCGCCGGAATCATCGGCGCCGCATCCGATCCCTCGGACGGATTCACTGGAGTCGCTCCGGACGCCAGAATCATTTCCATTCGGTACCGCTCCGGTGCCTTCAGCGCCGAGCGCCCGAATAACGATGCGGCACAACAACTCACGGTGGATATCCGGACGTTGTCTCGGGCGATCGTGCATGCGGCGAATCTCGGTGCCGGGGTGATCACGGTGGCGCTGCCGGTCTGCGTTCCGGTGGGACTCGCGGTGGATCAGTCGATACTGTCGGTGGCGATCGGCTACGCCGTCCACGTGCGGGGCTCGCTGATCGTCGCCGGTGCGGGCAATGCCGCCACCGGCTGTGATCAGAATCCGGATATCGATCCGACCCGGCCGAGCGACCCGAGGAACTGGCGCGATGTCAAGACCGTATCCGCGCCGGGCTGGTTCGGGACGGACGTGCTGACAGTGGGCTTCACCACCGCCACCGGCGCCACCATGTCCGATTCGCTGACGGGCCCATGGGTTTCGGTCGGTGCACCGGGTACCGCGATCGAATCGATCGGGCCCGGTGGCGGTGGCCTGATCAATGGTGTCGGTGAACCCGGCAAACTGGTGCCGGTCGGTGGCGCGTCTTTCGCGGCCGCCTATGTCAGCGGGGTGGCGGCCCTGCTGCGTTCCCGGTTCCCCAACGAAACCCCGGCCGAGATCATGGCCCGGCTGACCGCCAGCGCGCACGCGCCCGCGCGCGGTATCGATAACGTCATCGGCGCCGGTGTCATCGATCCGCTCACCGCGCTCAGCTACCGCACCGCACCCAAGCCGCCGATCGGGTTGTACCGTTCGTCGGTTCTGGTTTTGCCGGATCCGCCGCGGGCGAAGGATCGTCGTCCGCCGTTCGCGGCCGCCGTCGTCATCGTCGCCGCCTTGCTGCTCGGGCTCGGTGCCACCTACGCGAGCTCCGCGGTCCGGAGGCGGCGGTGAGCCTTCCGAGTGTTCGGGTAGGCGGTGTCGAACGTGGTCCGTTCGCCGTCGCCGTAATCGGCGGCAGCCTGGTGGTAACCGGCCTGTGGTCGCACACCCCGATCTGGGCGAGCGCGGCGGTGATCACCGTGCTGCTGGTGACCGTGGCGGTCGAGGTGAACGGCCGCACGACGAGTCGATGGCTGCTCGACTGGGCCGATTACCGATTCGGCAGGGCCACCAGAGCCGAGGCGCTGGCCGGACCGGCGAATGTGGTCGACATCGAGGTGCCTCCCGGGGTCTGTGGTATTCGCTCCGAGGGCACCGTACTCACGGCGATGATCCAACTCGCGCCCAACCTCGACCTGCCGACGGTCATCGCGGAGAAATCCATCTACACCGAGGACACCGTCCCGGTCGACGCCCTGGTCGGTCTGCTCGATCAATTCGGCCTCGCGGTCGATATCGATATCGTGACCACCGGTCAGCGGGTTCGTCCGACCGGTAACTACAGCATGCTCTACGACCAGCTGATCGGCTCCCATCCGGTGGTCGGCCATCGCCTCACGTGGTTGGTCGTCCGACTGGATATGGAGCGGAACCTGGATCTGCTGCAGCGGCGCGGCTTGGTCTCGATGGTCGCGCCGAGAGCGTTGGCCACCGCGGCGCACCGCATCGCGGGCCGATTGCGGGAACGCGGTATCGCCGCGCACGCGCTGCCCGCGGCGGCGATGCAGGAGGCCACCAGGGTGCTACACGCCGGTGTCGAACTCGGCGATCTGCGTGAGACCTGGACCTGTTTGGAATCCTCGGTACCGGGTCGCTGCGTGACCAGTTTCCTGATCGACTGGACGCGGATGGACGGCGCCGGCCTGGACGATTGCTGGTCGTGGAACCGCGGCCGGACAACGTTGGTGGTGAGCCTCACCGATGCCACGACCGGGCCGCGCGCGCTCGCGCGGTATATCGGTCCGCCGATCACGACCGAGCCACCGGACTATTTGCGTCGGTTGACCGGCAGGCAGGCGATCGCGTTGCTGGCCACTATGCCGACGGGGACGTCCATCCGCGCGGTGCCCGTCGATGATTCGGGCCGCGATGTCGCCCCCGAGGAGTTGTTGGCGGATCTCACGATCGCGATCGGCCCCAATGGCCAGATTCTCGGTTCCATCAGTGGTCAGCCGCGGCATACCTTGGCGCTCCCGCTATTCGATCCGGCCCGCTACAACCCGCGCAGGCGCACCATCGACGTGCACGCCGACCTACCGGTGGCGCAGCAGATCGTCTTGCGCGCCATGGTGGTAGGCGCGGATGTCGAGGTCCATTCGGGGCGCCCGCACCGCTGGTGGCAGTTGGTCGCCGCGGTCGGTGATCCGGAATCGCTGCGGCTGGCTCCGGAGGCCGGTGCCACGAATGTCGCTGCGGGGCATGCCGGTTCGGGTCCGCCATCGTCATCGGCTACGATCACGGTCTTCGACAATCTGCCGCCGCAGGTATCGTCCGCGCAAACCACCGTAACGATCAGCGAGCCCGGTGGGCCACGGCGGCGATCGGTCGATCTGGCAATCAACCAGGTCAGCGCGACCGCGGTGGATGTCAGCATTCCGATGCGGACCGTGCGTGTCGATTTGATCGAGCCGCGCGGTGAAACCCGCTATTTCGATTCCGCCGCCGAACAACCTGCGATTACCGCGGGTGGCAATGGTGCCACGCCAGGGCCGGACGTTCGGCGCATGAGCTGATGGGAGACAGGTAGTGTCTATCAGCGTGGTTGTGGACTCCCAGCCGAATGACGGCGAATATGTGCAGGAGGACAGTGGGGAGGCACTGACCCCGAGACAGGCCGCGGTAGCGATCTTCTCGAGTCGGCTGTCGGAATTGATCGCGGAATCGGTGGTCTCGACCGAGGACGGCTCGACGCGGTCGCTGACGCTCTATTCACTTGCCCAGCACCTGGAACAGGCGTACCCGGATGTTCCGGTTTCCCAGTCGGGTCTATATCGGCTCATTCATGGCGACGCGGTGCCCCGGCTCGATCTGATTATCGCCTTGGCGCGGGTATTCGACGTGCCGCCAGAACATTTCGTCACCGAGCAGAAAAACCGCTGACAGCGTTATTCCCGCCAGCGGGAATAACGCCGAGTCGTGGTGCGGCCCGGTCTGGATACGATCCCGAGCATGGCTGGCGACGATCCGGGAGATGTCATTCTCCGCCATCGAGGCGCTGTCCTGGATGCGCTGCTCTCGGATCCCTCGTTCGGGGAAAACGATCCGGCTTCCGAATCCGTGCTGAGCGGACCCATGGTCGGCGCTCCGGAATTCGGGGAACTGGGTTTCGGTGATGATCCGTATTCCAGTGCCGCGGTAGCAGCCGGTTCCGCCCAGGGCGCGATGTCCGAGGAGCTCCCGCCGCGGCGGTCCTCCGATGGGCCCAAGGCCAGTGAGCGGATCATCGCCCTGCTGAACGGACAGCAGCCGGATGCCGCACCGGGACTGGACTTTTCGGCGGACTACTCCGAAGTCTCGGCGAAGCAGCCGCCGCCCGAGGAACCGGCCCGGTCGGCGTCCGGCACGTCCAAGACGCGTAAACCCGACACCGCGGAGCAGATCGCCTTGCTGGCGAAGAAGCTCAAGAATCCCAAGGTCGCGTTGGCGATCTGCGGTGTGCTGGTGCTATTGCTGATCATCGCGTTGGTTTCCACCGGTGGGAAGGACGATGCGCAGGCGCCGGATCGCATCGCGGTCATCACTCCTTCGGCGACCGCGCCCGCCCCGACATCGAAACCGGAACCGTCTTCGCCCGCGTCCGGAACGATCACCCCGAAATCCGCCACTGCCAACTGCCCACCGGGCAGTACGCCGGGTATGGACGCCTTCGGTGGGCAGCAGGGCAAGGCCTGGTCATGCCCGCGCGCATACAAGGTCGACGGGCAGGTGCTGACCATCGATCTCGGCAAGACCTATCAGATCGATTCGATCGGCATCGTCCCAGGCTGGGACAGTGTGGGCAGCGACGGTGTGGACCAGTGGACGAAATACCGCACCGCGAGCCGGGTTCGGTATAACTTCGATGATCCGAACAAGACGGCCTATACCCAGCAGACCCTCGATCAGCGCACCCTGGTCGTCACCAAGTTCGAGGTGCCCGTGCAGGCGTCGAAGATCGTGCTGACGATTCAGGAATCGAAGGGTGATCCGACAATCAATACCACCGCGATTTCCTCCATCGTGATCACCGGGCACTGAGGCCGCTGCCATGTCAGTAGCCGAGTTGGTCTGTGAGTACTGCTCCCACCGCAATATCGGTAATCCGGCGCAGTGTGGGCACTGCGGTGCGCCGCTGACCGCAGTGCATCGATTATCGAGCCTGACCAGGTATCCGGAGCAGGTCGAGCGGGTGGTCGTGGGTGCCGAGCGGGCCGTGGCGGCGACCGGGGATGCGGTGGCGGGTGCCGAGCACGCGGCGTCGGGTGCGGAAAAGCTTGTCGCCAAGGAATATCCGCGCTGGCAGTGGGGTGCCGCGATCGCGGCCATCGTGACCATGGTCCTCGGCCTCGGCTTCACGGTCGTGCGTTCGTGTTCGACGCCACTGTCCTCGATGGCCGATCTTGGTGTCGATCAGGCGCTGCCCGGCCAATTGCGTGCGGCCGCCTCCTGTCAGCCGGTCGACGCCACGGCCGAGAACTGTGTCGTTCCGGCGGCCGACCCGCTGCTCGCGGGTGGAATCACTGGTGGCCGGGATCTGACGCTCTCGGTGGCACTGGATCCGCCCGAGCGCCGGGCCGACACCGTGCGGAATTGGCGAACGGCGGGTGGAACCGTGTTGGCCGATGGTGTCGTCTTCGTGGCGATCAGTCCGTCGGCAACCCTGCGGTACGCGAATACCCTTGTCGGACTTCGGGTCGAGACGGGTGCCTTCATCGGACGTGCGGCCGCTCAGACCTTCATGTCACGATCCGGTCTAACTCCCTGACCGACCGGGCTCCGGCCGGTCAGTGCACTTGACCAGTGCTGATCTCTTCCATAAATATGCTACGCATTTAACGTACCGCTATACAACGGCACATCAAACCATGTAATGTATGGGAACCGTACGGTTACGGGCTCAGATCTCGGGAAGGCACGAGTCGATGGTGGCAACCACCCAGCAGACGATTTCATTCAAACGGTTCCGCGACGATCCGACCGATCTGGAGGCGGCCTACTTCCGTTGGATCCAGCCGGGCGCCACCGCGCCGACGATCACCGATCGGGCCGAACAGATCTTCCGAAACCACTTGGAACTGGCGGCGATTCGGCTGCCGGGTGCGGCCATCACCCGGGTGTACCGCCCCGATGACGGCAGCGGACTCGGTGCGGCGATCCAGATCGTCAATGACGATATGCCGCTGCTGGTCGATTCGGTGACCACCGCGCTGCGCCGTCTCGGCGCCGCGGTGACCGAGGTCGTGCACCCGGTCTTCGATATCGCACGGGACCGCCGCGGGCGGTTGCGGGCGATCGCCGCCAAGGAGCCCGATACCGTAGCGGCGAGCGGCAGTCACACTGTCACCGAATCGTGGATCCATGTGCAGCTGGCCCCCGGCGTAAGCACCGCGCTGCTGGACCGGATCGACCGCGAGCTGCCCGCGCTGCTGCGGGTGCTGCGCAAGGTCGTCGACGATACGCCGGGCATGGCGAACGCGATGGTCGCGCTGGCGGGTCGCCTCGACCATATCGCGCAACGCTCCGACGATCCGGAGGTACCCGAATGCGCGAAGTTGTTGCGCTGGTTGGCCGATGGGCATTTCACGGTGCTCGGCTACGGGTACTACCGAAGCAACCGCACCGATGGCGGTAACGAACCGCAACAGGTGCCTGGTACCGGCCTCGGCGTGCTCTGGAACGGTTCGAACGTCGATCTCGATGTCCCTGTGCTCGGCAACACCCGACCCGTCCTGCGGCTGGCCAACGGATCGGTGGATGCGCTGATCCCGGGATCGGGTGAGCTGTACTTCGTCAGCGTCGCCGATTACGGCAGTGGCGGCTCCGGCGGTGTCGGCCCGGTGCAGGGCGAGCACGTCTTCGTCGGCTCCTTCACGGTGACCGGCCTGCACGAGAACATCCTCGACATCCCGGTCATCACCCGCCGCGTGCATCAGGTCATCGAATGGGCGGGCTTCGAACTGAATTCGTTCTCCGGGCAGGCCATGCTGGAGATGATGCAGTCCTTCCCGCGGGTGGAGCTGTTCTCCACCGACGCCCGGCGGTTGTTCGAAACCGTCTCCGCGGTTATGAATTTGGGGCTGCGCAGGCAGGTTCGCCTGTTCATCCGGCGCGACGGACGCAGCGGTGCGGTCTACTGCCTGGTATACCTGCCCCGCGATCGGTACTCGACCGAGGTTCGGCTGCGCATGGAGGAGATCCTGCGCGCGGAATTCGACGGTGAGCAGGTCGCGTACTCGGCAAGGGCTAGCGAATCCGAGTTGGCTGTCGTCTATTTCACGGTGCACCGTCGTCCCGATGCGGAGCCTGCCGATATCTCCGAATCCAATCGCGAACGCATCCAGGAGCTGCTGTTCGCGTCCACCCGGAGTTGGGCCGACCGGTTGGTCGCGGCCGCGACCGGTGTACCCGCGATCTCGCCGAAGGCCGCCAATGCCTACGCGAGCGCCTTCCCGGTCGGCTACCAGCAGGAGTACGAGCCGGAGCACGCGCTGGTCGATCTGCAGCGGCTGGACCGTCTCGCCGACGGCGCCATCGATACGAATCTGTATCGGAATGCCGAATCACCGTCGGGGGAGTGGCGTTTCACGCTCTATGTCGCGGGCGAGGGCGTCTCGCTGAGCCGGGTGCTTCCGGTGCTGCAGAGTCTCGGGGTGGAGGTGGTCGACGAACGGCCGCATCGCATCGCCCTTCCGGACGATACGCACAAGTGGATCTACGATTTCGGGCTGCGCGTCCCGGCGGCGCTGCTGCGCACCGCGATCGATGCCGACCTGGAGGCCGACCTCACTCGATCGGCTGACGAGTCGTCGGTCGAAGGCGGTGTGCGGCAATACTTCCCGGAGGCCTTCGCGGCCATGTGGAACGGCAGCGCCGAGGTCGACGCACTGAACGAACTGGTCTTGCGCGCCGGACTACAGTGGCGGCAGATCTCGATACTGCGCGCCTACGGTAAGTACCTGCAGCAGGCCGGATTCGCCTACACACTGGGCAATATCTCCCGTGTATTGCTGGCACAGCCGAACATGGCCCGGTTGTTCGTCGAATTGTTCGACGCGTACTTCGATCCCGAGGGTGTCGGAGCGGTGGCATCGGCGCGGGCCGCTGGCATCGCCGAACGGCTGCAGGCCGAGATCGACGCGGTGGTGAGCCTCGATGCCGACCGTATCCTGCGCGCGGTACTCGGTCTGATCACCGCGACGCTGCGCACCAACTACTATCGCCGCGACAGCGACGGCAACGCGCCGGAGTACCTGTCGTTCAAATTCGATCCGCATGCGGTCTCCGAATTGCCCAGGCCGCGACCGCAATTCGAGATCTTCGTGTATTCGCCGCGGGTCGAGGGCGTGCATCTGCGCTTCGGTCCGGTCGCGCGTGGCGGGTTGCGCTGGTCCGACCGTCTGGAGGACTTCCGCACCGAGATCTTGGGCCTGGTCAAGGCGCAGGCGGTGAAGAACGCGGTCATCGTGCCGGTCGGCGCCAAGGGCGGTTTCGTGGTGAAGCAGCCGCCGACGGCGACCGGTGATCCGACCGCGGATCGACAGGCGCAGTTGAACGAGGGCATCGCCTGCTACCGCACCTTCATCTCCGGTCTGTTGGATGTGACCGATAACGTCGACCACGCCTCCGGCGAGGTGCTGCCACCGGAGCGGGTAGTGCGTCGCGACGGTGACGACACCTACCTCGTCGTCGCCGCCGACAAGGGCACCGCGACCTTCTCCGATATCGCCAATGATGTTGCGCGCCAATATGGTTTCTGGCTGGGTGACGCATTCGCCTCGGGTGGTTCGGTGGGCTACGACCATAAGGCGATGGGCATTACCGCCAAGGGCGCGTGGGAGAGCGTTAAACGGCATTTCGCCGAGATGGATATCGACACGCAGACAACCGATTTCACTGTCGCCGGGGTCGGCGATATGAGCGGCGATGTGTTCGGCAACGGCATGCTGCTGTCCGAACACATCCGCTTGGTCGCGGCCTTCGACCACCGGCACATCTTCCTGGATCCGAATCCCGATGCGGCGAAGTCGTTCCGGGAGCGCAAGCGGATGTTCGAACTGCCGCGCTCGTCCTGGGCCGACTACGACAAGTCGCTGATCAGCGCGGGCGGCGGTGTCTACGATCGGTCCGCCAAGGCTGTCCCGGTCAGCCCGCAGGTGCGCGAGGCACTTGGCTTGGATCCGAGCGTGACCAGGCTGTCACCGCCGGAGATGATCCGCGCGATCCTGCTCGCACCGGTCGATCTGTTCTGGAACGGCGGTATCGGCACCTACATCAAGGCCTCCACCGAGACGAATGCCGATGCCGGTGACAAGTCCAACGATGCGGTGCGGGTCGACGCGAACCAGTTGCGCGCCAAGGTGATCGGCGAGGGCGGCAACCTGGGCGCGACCGCGCTCGGCCGCGTCGAATACTGCGCCAATGGCGGCCGGATGAATACCGACGCCCTGGACAATTCGGCGGGTGTCGACTGCTCGGACCACGAGGTCAATATCAAGGTGTTGCTGGACGCGGTCATCTCCAGCGGCGAGCTCGATGCCGCCGACCGCACCGAACTGCTCGCCGCCATGACCGACGAGGTCTCCGAACTCGTACTGCGCGACAATATTTCGCAGAACTTCCGGATGGGGCTCTCGCGGGCGCAAGCGGTGCCGATGTCGGGCGTGCATCGCCGTCTCATCGCCGACCTCGAGTCCCGGCGCGGTGTCGATCGGCGGCTCGAGGCACTGCCCTCGGATGCCGAGCTGAAAAGGCGTGCCGCCGCCGGATCCGGGCTGACCTCGCCCGAGCTGGCGAATCTGCTTGCCCACGTGAAGCTTTCGCTCAAGGATGACCTGCTGGCCGGGGATCTGCCGGATAACGCGGCCTTCGCCTCGGCGCTGCTGGCCTACTTCCCCGGACCGCTGCGGGCACGGTTCGCCGACGCGATCGGCAGGCATCCGCTGCGTCGTCAGATCGTGGCCACCATGGTGGTCAACGACATGGTGGACCATGGCGGCATCACCTATGCGTTCCGGTTGGCGGAGGAGGCGGGCGCGAGCACCGACGATGCGGTGCGCGCCTTCACCGTTGCGGTGGAGATCTTCGATCTGCACACGCTCTGGCAACGCATTCGGACCACGCCGATGCCGACCGCGGCACGTGACGAACTCGAGCGAGAGACCAGGCGTACCCTCGACCGGGTGTCCCGCTGGCTGTTGACCAGCCGCCCGCAACCGATTGCCATCGGCGCCGATATCGCCCGTTACCGCGACGGAGTCCGCAAGCTCGCCGGCCAGATGCTGCCTGCTCGGCTGCCCGCGGCCCACGCCGAGGATCTGGCGACGAATGCACGTGCCGCTGTCGAGCGGGGTGCGCCCGCGGAATTGGCCGAGGAGGTGTACCGACTCATCCACCTGTTCCCGCTGTTGGACATCCTCGACGTGGCCGATATCGCCGAGCGCGACGCGGAGGAGGTTGCCGAGCTGTACTACGCACTCGACGATCACTTCCAGATCGAGCGGCTGCTGACCGCGGTGAGCAACCTCCCCCGCGACGACCGGTGGCGCACCCTGGCCCGGCTCGCGGTCCGCGACGATCTCTACGATTCGCTGCGCTCGCTCACCCTGGACGTGCTCACCGCATCCGAACCGAATGAGAGCACCGCCGACAAGATCGCCGAATGGGAGTCGGTCAACCGCCCCCGCCTGGCCCGTGCCGGTGCCTCACTCGGCGAGATCTTCGGCGCAGGCACCCACGACCTGGCGACCCTCTCGGTGGCCGCCCGCCAGGTCCGCAGCATGGTCACCAGCGGCGAATCCGCCGCGGCCGCACCGGCTTCTAGCTAGCCGTCGTCCCGCCGAACGTAGTCGAATGGTGGTCGCCCACGGCGAACTCGACCGCCATATGACTACGCTCGGCGGGCTGCTGGAGGCGGATAGGCGGTAGTAGGTGCCCCGTCGTCCGGTCGAACATCGGGATCCATACCTCCGCAGTGGATCCCGGTGTTCGCCGGGACGACGGGGTTTTCCTTTGGGCGGCTCACGCTCGAGTACGGCTCGCGCAGAGCTTCGGATTTCCGGATCGGTGTGTCGTGCGGGGAGTCGATGTGCGACGGCTTCGATGGTGTGCGACAGGGCCAGAAGGCTTGCGTCAGAGGCTGACGTCGGGTCCGCCGGTGCGGTAGGCCGTCGGGAGGGTCAGCTTGGGGCGGGGGTGCCGCAACTTCCGCAGAACTTCGCTGCCGCAGCGAGATCCGCGCCGCATTCGGTGCAGTGGCGCGGGCGGGCGGCCAATGGATCGCCGCAGTTCATGCAGAATCGCGCATTTGCGGGATTGTCGGTTCCGCAGCTGGCGCATTCGGGCTTCGGGTTGGTCGAAACCGGTTGTGCGACAGGGGGAACCGCCTGGCGCTGCCACGGATTGCTCGGCGCCTGCTGCTGGATGGCATTCAAACCCAATGCGGCGCCGAGGAATCCGTCGCCACCACCATGGCCGTGCGCGAAACCCTGGCCGGCGCCGAGTGCCAATTCGCCTGCCGCATAACGCTGGAAGTCGCCAGCAAGCCGGATATAGGTGACATCCTTGGCAAGTCGTTTGATGCGCTCGGCATCCTCCGGGGCCAAGGTGATATCGAAGTTGCCGAGGCGCGCGATGCGCAGGCCGTACTCGTAGAGCGTCAGATTGGTCTGGCGCACCACGGCGGCCTCGATCGGCTCCAACTGTCCGGACAGGCCGAGCACGGGCCATTCGCCCCGGGAAATCCCCTGGGTGACAGCGACTTTCATGGACTTCAGCAGTAGGTCCGAGCACCAGGACTCCACCGTCGCCGGGACGCTCAGGTCGGTGGTGCCCGCCAGTGCGGTGACCAGTTCGGCCGGATCCCGCACCGACAGTGCGAATTCCCCGAAGACGCGCAGCGTCACGACCTGTTCGCTGACCGGATCGGCGATATCGGCCAGGCGGCCGCCGAACTTGATGCCGGGAAACTCGCGGGTGGAGACGAAATACAGTTCGGCGCGGTAGAAGTTGTTGCCGGTCAGCGTATCCACGAGCGCGCCGAGTACCGGCAGTTCGTCGGCATCGATCCGATGCCGACCGGGGCCCATCGCGGCCACGACCTGCCCGGACTTGACGAACAGGGCGATCTCGTCGGCATTGACGTTGGCACGGCTGTAGCGACGGATGTTGACATCCGGCCACTTGTAGACCAGTTGATTCTTGCGGTCCTCAGGGACCGCGATGAACTCCCGTTCGAACCATGCCATGCTCGCGCTCCATCAGCCGTAAACGTATACATCGTACCGATGTTCAACGGTACGATCAACTAATGCCGAGGTCACGGCGGGTAGAGCGGCTCCGCGACGTTTCCGCGTGGTTACAAGTCTTGCTTCCCTATTGAACGTACCGTTGAATAGCGATACATTAAGCAGCGATATGATCGCCGTCACTTGAAAGGCTCCACCATGACAACCGTTCAATCCTCCGCGGAAGTGCCGGCGCCCGCGGATGGTCTGCATGCTGAGGATGCGGGCTATCACAAGGCGTTGCGCCCGCGCCAGCTGCAGATGATCGCGATCGGTGGCGCGATCGGCACCGGACTCTTCCTTGGTGCCGGTGGTCGGTTGCACACGGCCGGCCCGGGACTGTTCCTGGTCTACGCGGTCTGCGGCATCTTCGTCTTCTTCATCCTGCGGGCACTGGGCGAGCTGGTGCTGCATCGTCCGTCCTCCGGCTCGTTCGTCTCCTACGCGCGTGAGTTCTACGGCGAGAAGCTGGCTTTCGCAGTCGGGTGGATGTACTTCTTCCACTGGTGCATGACCGGCATCGTAGACATCACCGCGATCGCCACCTATGTCCATTTCTGGGGAGCCACCGAGGCGATACCGCAGTGGTTGATCGCGCTGGTGGCACTCGCCATCGTGGTCAGCATCAACCTGATCTCGGTTAAATGGTTCGGTGAGTTGGAATTCTGGGCCGCGCTGATCAAGGTCGTCGCACTCGTCGCCTTCCTGATCGTCGGCACCATCTTCCTGGCGGGCCGATTCAAGGTCGACGGTCAGACCACAGGTTTCACCGTGCTCTCCGATAACGGCGGCCTGTTCCCGACCGGTCTGCTGCCCCTGGTCACCGTCACCACCGGTGTCGTATTCGCCTACGCCGCAGTGGAATTGATCGGTACCGCGGCCGGTGAGGCGGAGAACCCGGAAAAGATCATGCCGCGGGCCATCAATTCGGTCATCGCCCGCATCGCGCTGTTCTACGTCGGTTCGCTGGTGCTGCTCGGCCTGCTGCTGCCCTATGTGGTCTTCAAGTCCGGTGAGAGCCCGTTCGTCACCTTCTTCTCCAAGCTCGGTGTCGGGGGTGCCGGCTCGATCATGAACCTGGTGGTGCTGACCGCGGCTTTCTCCAGCCTCAACGCGGGTCTGTACTCGACCGGTCGCATCCTGCGCTCGATGTCGATGAACGGCAGTGCGCCCAAGATCGCCTCGCGGATGTCCAACGGCGGTGTGCCCTACGTCGGCATCCTCGCCACCGGTGCGATCGCGCTGGTCGGTGTCGGGCTCAATGCGATGGTGCCGGACAAGGCCTTCGAGATCGTGCTGAACATGTCCGCACTTGGCACCATCGCGGCTTGGGGCGCGATCGTGATCTGCCAGCTGCAGCTGTTCCGTTGGTCGAAGAAGGGTCTGGCGGAGCGTCCTTCGTTCCGGCTGATCGGTGCGCCCTACACCAGCTACGCCACGCTGGTGTTCCTGGTCGCGGTGATCGTGCTGATGGCATGCAGCCACGAAATCGAGCAGCGCGGTGCCGTGATCGCCATGGCGGTGGTCGTAGTCCCGGCCTTCGTCGGCGGTTGGTTCCTGGCCCGCAAGCGGGTGCTGCAGGTCGCTCAGGAGCGCGAGGGCATCACCGGTCAGTTCCCGGTGCTCGCCGAGCGGCCGCGCCGCGAAGGTGACGCGGTCGTGGTTCTCGACAAGCCCGACGAGGAGTAGAAAGCAGATCATTTCGAGCGACCTGCAAGCAGTCGCTACGGGATCTCCGCCCCGGACAGCATGTCCGGGGCGGAGCTATTCCCATAGCGGGGAATAAGGCAAGGCGCGCGGCGGCGGACGGCGGAAGAGAATGGGTCCCCTATTCACCAGGCTCGAAAGGTTCCCATGCCGGAACAACCCAGCGCCTCCGAGAATCCGCTGCCGCACCCATGGGCGAATCGGCGGATGCGCGGTACCGAGGTTCCGCGACGGACGCCACATCCCTGGGCTACCCGCGGCATGTCGAAACTCGAAACATCGCAACGCCGCCAGCATCCATGGTCCGGGCCCAGCACCGTGGAACGTCCTCCGGCGCAACGGATCTCCGCGCCTCCATCGCCCGGCGATACCATGCCGGTGAGCGATCCGGTGACGGGCGCCGAGGAGGCCCTCGAACTCGACGAGCCGGTCTCCGGCCGCAGCGGTCGCTCTCGGCCGAGCGTGCGGCGGCTCGGCGCGGGCCTGGTGCCGATGCCTCGGGTGGCGCCGGTCGACCCGCGCTCCGCCATTCTCGACGATCCGGAAGTGCCCGAACTCAAACGGTTTTGCTGGAAATGTCAGGAACCGGTCGGACGCCGCACCGCAACCGAGCCGGGCGTGGTGGTCGGCGAATGCGGCCGCTGTGGTTCGCCGTTCAACTTCCGTCCGACCCTGCAGCGCGGCGAACTCGTCGCCGATCAATACGAGGTGCAGGGGTCGCTGGCACACGGCGGACTCGGTTGGATTTATCTCGCGGTCGACCGCAATGTCAGCGATCGCTGGGTCGTGCTGAAGGGTTTGCAGAACCCGCTGGACTTCGAGGCGCATGTGGTCGCGCTCGCCGAACGGCAATTCCTTTCCGAGGTGGCCCACCCCGGCGTGGTGAAGATATACAACTTCGTCAAACACCGGTCTGCCCGCGATATTCCGGACGGCTACATCGTCATGGAATACGTCGGTGGACAATCGCTGAAGAAGATGCTCGATCTGCGCGGCAAGGAGCGCATTCCGGTTGTCGAGGCTATCGCCTACATCATGGAAATCCTGCCCGCGCTGGACTATCTACATTCCTTCGGATTGGCATACAACGATCTGAAACCCGACAACATCATGGTCAGCGAGCACGAGGTCAAACTGATCGATCTGGGTGCGGTCGCCGCGATGGATTCCTACGGCAGCATCTACGGCACGCCCGGCTATCAGGCCCCGGAGATCACCGAGACCGGGCCCACCGTGGTTTCGGATATCTACACCGTCGGCCGCACCCTGGCGGCGCTCGCCCTGGATCTGCCGCGCGATCGCGACGGGCATTTTCTCGGCGGCATACCCGAACCGGATGAGGAGCCGCTGCTCGCGCGCTACCCGTGTCTGTACCGCCTGCTGCTGCGTGCCACCGATCCGGAGCCGGAGCGACGCTTCCCGTCCGCGTATTCGATGTACTGTCAGCTCGCCGGCGCGCTGCGCATGGTGCTCGCGATCGACACCGGCCTGGAACATCCGCAGCCTTCGGTCGAATTGAGCTCCATGCGAGACGATTTCGGCATCGATACGCTCATCGGCCAGACCGACGGCATCGTCGACGGCATGGCCAGGATGCCGGTGCTCGAGGCGCGCGATGTCGTCGCGGCCCTGCCGACGCCGTTGATCGATAGCGAGGATCCCAGTGCCGAACTGCTGTCCTCCCTGCTGCACGGCGAACCGCGGCACGCGCTGGACGCGCTGCGCCGGGCACACGAACGCATCCGCGCGGGCACCATCGTCGCCCCGGAATCCTTCGACCTGGAGGGGCCGCTGACCGCGGTCCGCGCCTATCTGGACCTGGGGGAAACCGTTCCGGCCTGCCAGTTGCTCGCCGATCTGCGCCCCGACTACGGCGCGGACTGGCGCATCGAGTGGTACGTCGGCGTCGCCGCGCTGCTCGACGGCCATTACCACCGCGCCTGGGAGCATTTCGAGACCGTGCACGGGATGCTGCCCGGCGAGATCGGACCGGAACTCGCCCTGGCCGCCACCGCGGAACTGGTGCTGCAGCATCTGGACGACCCGGCCGAATCCGATCGCTGGCACCGCGCCGCGGCCGAGCACTACCGTGCGGTCTGGCGGACCAACCACGGTGTGGTGAGCGCGGCCTTCGGCCTGGCCCGTCGACTCGCCGCCGACGGCGAATTGCTCGAGGCCGTCGAGGTGCTCGAACAGGTACCCGCCGCGTCCCGGCATCACAGCGTCGCGCATACGACGGGATGTCTGCTGCTGGTATCGCGGCCGATCGCCGATATCACCGAGGAAGATATCTGTACGGCGGCGGGGCGGTTGGAGGCGCTGCCCGACGATGCGCGAACGCTGCAATTGCAGGTCATCGTGGTCGGTGCCGCCTTGGAGTGGCTGCGGGTCGGCGGGCGGCCGCGGAATCCGAATCGGACGATCCTCGGTTTCCCGGTCACCTCGGCGGGACTGCGGCAGGGGTTGGAGACCAGCCTGCGCGCCCTGGCCAGAACCGCGCCGGATCGCTGGCACCGCTACCGGCTGGTCGATCTGGCGAATTCGGTTCGGCCGCGCACCCGCTGGTAGCGACGACAGTCGGGCTCAGCGCAGCTGTTGCACCACGAAGGCGACGATGGTTCCGGTGCCCGCCAGCAGCCACAGCCAGTTACCCGTGGCGACCGCGAGCACGACCGCCACGATCGAGACCACCGCGGCGATCGTCCGCAATCTTTGCAGTGCGTTGCCGGTGGGTGCCGGCGGTGCATCCGGCGTGATCCCGGGCAGGTCGACGAACAATTCCGCCAATTGTCCTTTGGTGGTCGCCGCCGCGGCAATGGCGCTGCGTTCGTCGAACTCGGTCAGGCTCAATCGCCCGGTACCGAGATGGTGCGACAGTTGCTCCAGCGCCCGTTCCCGTTCCGTCACGGTAATTCGAGAAGCCTGCGCTTCGGTCATATCGGAAGGATAAGCCCCGCTGCCTCCGTTTCGGTGTGTATGAATTGCCAACGGCGGGAATAGTTAGGGGCGTCATTGGGGGTTGACAACGCCTGGCTCACCATAGGTACCCGACATCACTGACGTATGCTTACCTGTGGGTAATGTTTCTGTGTGGTTTCCTAGACATATGGCAGGGGACGTGGAGTACACGATCGACGAGCTGGCGCGCGAGGCCGGTACGACCGTCCGTAGCCTGCGGGTTTACGCCGAGCGCGGCATCCTGCCCCCACCACAGGTCAAGGGCCGCACCGGTTTCTACGGACCGGATCACCTCAATCGGGTGCAGACGATCAGCCGTTTGCTGGACCGAGGGATCAAGCTCAACGGGATCAGGGAACTGCTGGAGGCATGGGATCGCGGTGACGATCTCGGCGACATCCTCGGCGTCGCGGAGCCCGGTGCGACGCAATCCACCGCGCCGCCGACCGGCGACACGATCGCGGCGACCGAACTCGAGCAGCGCTACCGCGACGTGCCCCATGGATTGGCCCGCGTGGTCTCGGCCGGTCTGTACGAACCGGTCGACGCGGCGACCTACCGCATTGCCGATCCGCAGCTGATCCGCATCTTCGATCAGTTGGAGGGCGCGGGCATGCCGGTCGATGCGCTGCTCGCCGAATTGGAGCGCCTGCGCGCGGACTGCGACCGGATCGCCCGCCGTTTCGTCGATCTGTTCCATCGGTCGGCGTGGGAGCCGTATCAGAACTCCGAGCGCACACCCGCGGATACGGCGGTACTGGCCGACCGGGTGGCCGAGACTCGGATCCGGCCGGGCCAGGCGACCGCCGAGCTCGTGAACCGCTTTATCGCGAAGTATCTCGAACAGGACAGCGAACTCAACGAGGCGCTGCCCGAAGCCTGACGCGCCGAGGCGCGCATTTTCTTACCTGGCTTGCGGCTGCTGCATGTGCCTGGCCAGGTGTTTCTCTTCCATCGTTCCCACGTGTGGTGATACTTAACTTAACGTGCCGTTAGATAGCGTTACATTAGGCAGCGGGATCAGCACCTCCCATCGGTCCGTATCGACGTCGGCCGGTGGGGCGAGACAATGATGAAGGAGACGTCGATGATCAACGTCAGCGAACTGCGCGGCGCACCCAAACCTACGGAATGTCCTGACCAGGCACGTAATGCCAAGGGACGCAACAAGATCCGAGCACTGTCATTGCTTGCGGCGATCGCGGCGGGGGTCGGCGGATTCGGTATCGGCACCGAGACGCCCGCGGCCAACGCGGATATCGGCGTGCGCTGCCTGTGGGCCGGCGAAGCCGTGCCGCAGGGTGTGGCGATCTCCGCGGGCGGCTGGAGGTTCCGGTGCCAGTCCGATTTCTTCGGCTTCGCGCGCTGGTCTCGTGAGGGCTACGCATCCGGTCGCAGCAGCGTGTACAACCCGGGCACCAACGGTAATCCCGCGGGCAAGTTCAGTCCGGGTGCGCAGCAGCCGGGCACCGATTACATGGACTACTGCGTCGGCAGTCAGCTGATCGAGGGTCGCGACGATATCTACGAGGCCGTTGCGGACGGTCGCGGCGGACTGTATTGGCGTGCGGCCGGGCCGATTTCGGACTGGACGTTCGATATGGCCGCGAACCGGCCGGGACCGTCGTGGCGGTCGTCGAGCCTGTGCGTCGACGGCAACCTGACCTAGCCGACAGACCGCGAAACTTCTTATCGCCGATGCCCTTTCGGGTGGGCCGTGCAACTCCGCACGCACCGCCCGGGAGGGCATCGGTCTGTGTGGGCGTCCAGTTGGCCACCGGCGGAGGGCAGTTGGCGAACGATGCTGACGGGTAGTTGACGAATGGCGCTGATTCGGGTCGGTGTACGACGAAGCGATCCGTCATATACGGCGAACATACGAATGCGACCGTCGCTCCGGAGGGAGCGACGGTCGCATTCGTAATATGAAGAGCCGCAAGGGGAGTG
Organism: Nocardia sp. CA-135398; assembly: GCF_050955845.1. Classification (NCBI taxonomy): domain Bacteria; kingdom Bacillati; phylum Actinomycetota; class Actinomycetes; order Mycobacteriales; family Nocardiaceae; genus Nocardia; species Nocardia sp. CA-135398. Next base: position 2,865,950 of record NZ_CP192084.1, read on the forward strand.
GGTCAGCGGCTGCCCTCGGCGGGCACCCAGACCCAGCGTCCGCCATCGTTGCTTTCGTAGCCGCCGCGGCTGGAGTTGTTGCCGGAGGCGGCGTGATCCTGGTCGGCGACACGGCGGCTGCCCGCGTTGCCGTTGCTGTATCCGCCGCCTCGCGCGCCGCCGCCATTGCTGTTGCTGTGGTTACCGGGCGCCGCGATGGTCGACTGAATCGCCATCGCGGCCGGTGTGATCACCAGTGCACCGGCGACCGCACCGGCTATGACGACCTTCTTCGACTTGAGGTTCATGGTTACCGATATCTCCTTCGTCCCGCCGAGCCCGGACTTGGTCGGTAAGTGAGTGTGCCGGGGATGCAGGTTGTCTGAGATCTATTGTGCCGCTATTTGACGGCACAATCAATAGTGACCCGTTAGGAAAATCTACGGATTTTCCGGTAAGTTTCCCGCTTCTGCGGGCAGAACTGGAGATTTCGCGCACGGTGGTTCGGACGCACCCGTGTCAAGTGCGACAAGTGGGTTCGGCCACGGAGAGAGTACGCGCCATGCCGGGCTCCTTCTCAGGAGCGGGGACAGCCGCTTCAGGAGGGCAGATGGACGACGCGCTGTTCCCATTCGCCGTCGAGGACGTCGGCCTGCCAGCGCTTGTTCCAGCCGAACGGCATCAGATGGACGCGGGCACCGCGGGCCTCGAGGGATTCGGCCAGATTCGCCAGTACGTGCAAAGCCGTTGGGATATCGGATCGTTCACCGGGGGTTGCCAAATGGGAAAACCCGTTGATGACGATATGCGACGCTTCGGTCTTGGACGCGATGCGCCGCACGATCTTCGCGGCGGCCGTCGACGAAGTCGAATCGCCGCGCTCCACGCCGACCATGAGCAGCAGGCAATCGGAAAACGCATTGGGCACGCCGATCGCCGCCGATTCGAGATCGACGGCGGCCGGACTCGCGGTAGTGACGGTGTATTCGAAGGTGCGACAACGACTACTGAAGATCTTCATGCTCGGTGTTCAGCGTCGACCGCGCTCAGGGGTGACGCAGACCGTCCTTACGTGTGTGGCCAACGCTGTGTGTTCTCCTCTTGTTCGGCGGCCGATCAGATCTGCTGTACCCGGTAGGTTCGCCGGTCGCGAGCCACCGTAGACGGACCCTATGGGCACCACCAAGCGGGAAACATCCGTCATAACGGGTAGGAATATCCGTATCAGGTATCGAAACATTGCGCTGACCGGGCGATGCGCGTGCTGCACAGGTTCATGCGGGGGCATAGGATTCGCTGCGTGCAGGCCCCTCCCCTTACCTCCGTCTTCGTTGGTCGCGATGCCGAGGTCGAGCGTGTGGTCTCGTTAGGTCGACGCGCCGCCGCTGGGGAGGGGACGGTGGTGCTGGTGGAGGGCGAGCCGGGTATCGGCAAGACCGCGCTCCTCGATGTGGCCGTTGCTCGATATGCGGCTGAGGGTCTGAATGTGCGTCGGGGAGCGGCGAAGGAATTGCAGCGGCAGGTGCCGTTCGCGGCCGTGTGCTCCTGGCTGGACAGCGATCGGGGATCCGATCCGGTGCGTGCGCTGCTGCGCAGTGGGGATCGGGCGGGCGACGGTGCGGCGACACACGAGTTCGCGATTACCGAGGCGATCCTCGATCTCGTCGATAGCTGGTGTGCCGCGGGTCCGGTCGCGTTGATCATCGACGATGTGCACTGGGCGGATCGGCAGAGTCTGGCAGTGCTGCATCGGCTTTGCGATGTGGCCGGTGATTTGCCACTGCTGTTGGTGCTGGGGACGCGTCCGGTGCCACGGGATACCGGAATGATCGCATTGACGGCCGAACTGGTGGAACGCCGTGCGCCGATGATTCGACTCGGGGCACTACCGGAACCGGCTGCGGCGGAACTGGTTCGGCATATGGTCGGTGCGGCACCCGGTCCGGGACTGATGCGGCAGGTGATCGGTGCGGGCGGAAATCCGCTCTACATTACGGAATTGGTGGCCTCGTTGTTGCGCGACAAGGCGATCACGGTGGTCGCCGACACCGCCGATCCGACCGAACCGGCCGATTCTCCCTCGGCATCACTGGCGCAGGCGATCGCGCAGCGGCTGGAATTCCTGTCCCGGTCGGCGCGGCAAGTACTTCCGATGGCGGCCGCACTCGGGCCGACTGTCTACGTCGCGGAACTCGCCGCGGTGCTGGACAGTCCGATTCTGGAAATCTGGAATGTGGTTACCGAGGCGACCGACGGCGGACTGCTCACCCGCGCCGATTCCGAACTGGTCTTCCGGCATGACCTGATCCGTCAGGTGCTCGCCGATCAGCTGCCGGATTCGCTGCGCGCGGGATTGCTGCGCCGGGCCGGTCAGATCTTGCTGGCCACCGACGCGCCGATCGAGCGGATCGCCTATTACCTGTTGGCAGGGGAGAACGAGCTTGACCAGCCGACACTCGACTGGCTGGTCGCGCTGGCCGACAAGCTGATCGTGCGCGCGCCAGAGATCGCGGTGCAGCTGTTGCAGCGCGCGGCCGACACCGCGGACCTCGGCATGCGTCCGGTACTGCTGCAACTGCACATCCAGGCGCTGCTGTGGAACGGTCGTGCGGCCGAGGCCGAGGCCCTCGTGCGCACGGCGCTGTTGACCCGGCCGGAGGACGATATCGAACTGCGCTGGTTGCTGATCCAGGCCTGCCATGCGCGGGGCGACCTGCGCGAAGTGGTTGCGATCGCCGAGCAGACCCTGGCTACCTCGAATCTCGCGGCTGAGGACGCGGGTCGGTTCTACGGCATGATCGGCTTGAGCAATGTGTTCCTCGGCCGGTTGGAGGCCGCGGAGGCGGCGGGTGCGCGGGCGCTGGCGATCGGGGATGCCACCGAGAATCCGCTTGTGACCGGATACGGACTGTTGACCGTGGGATCTGTGCGCCACACCCAGGGCTATCTCGATGAGGCGCTGGAATTGAGCAACCGCATCCTGGCCGTTTTCGACAGCGGATTCGGCTCCGACCAGTTCGATCCCTACATTCTCAACGCCCACTGCTTGATCGAGCTCGATCGGCTCGCCGACGCGGAAGCGGCGCTGCACAAGGCAATCGGACACAGTCGCCGGATCCACGGTTTCTATCTGGGGGCGAATGTGGTCGCCAAGGCCCGGCTCTACACATTGAACGGACGCTGGGACGATGCGCTCGTCGAATGCACTTCGGGCCAGTCGGTGCCCGACGCCTTCGGCTACACCCCGATCCTGCAGATCCTGGCCGCGCTGATCGGCATCCACCGCGGCACCTTCCTGCCGGATCCGGACACCATTGCCGCACCCGACGACCAACTGGGCAGCAGTAGTAACGGCCAGTTTTATCCATGGCTCAAGGCCCTCATGCTGGAGACCCGCGGTGACCCACGCGGCGCACTGGATCTCCTCGTCGATGCGCATCAGCGGCTCGCGGGCGGCCTGACCACTGCCACGCTGTACTACATCTTCCCGGATATCGCCCGCCTCGCCGCCGATGTCGGTGACGAGAAGGCGGCGCGTTCGGTGGTGGCGGCATCGGCCGAAATGGCACGGCGCCAACCCACGGCTGCTCGAACCGGTACCGCGCTACTGTGTCGCGGCGTCGCCGAGCGCGACCCGTCGATCCTGCGCACTGCCGCCGCTGATTTCCGAAGGGCGGGACGACCGTTCTACGAGGCGCAGGCGTATGAGAACGCCGCCTTACTGTTCGCCGCGGACGGTCGTGGCTCCGATGCGCGTGGCGCGCTGGATGCCGCGGTCGCGCTCTACACCGGTCTCGGCGCCTCCTGGGACACCGCCCGCGCGGTGGCGCGCATGCGTCCGTACGGAATTCGCCGTGGCGTCCGCGGACCCCGCAACCGCCCCAAGTCTGGACGGGCCGCCTTGACCGATACCGAGCGTAAGGTGGCCGCGTTGGTAGCCGAAGGCTTTTCGAACTCCGACATCGCGGCGCAGATGTTCCTGTCGCGCCGGACGATTCAGTCGCATGTGTCCAATATTCTGGCGAAGCTCGGCATCGGATCGCGGCGTGATATCGCGGCGGCTCTGTCCGGCAGGTAGCGCCGACTCCGCTCCGGTGTACCGAAGCGCGCCCGCGCGTACCAGTAGGCCGGTGAAATGCGTGCGGTAGCACGATAGAACGGTGCGCCTCGTACGCCGGTCGTCGCAGTGCGACCAGTCTGGACGAGGCTCAGTTCCGTTTGATCGTGGCCAGCCACGCTGGTGCGCCCTGGTCGTGAAACCTCGTCTCGATCAGGTCCGGTTCGATGGTGGCGATATGCCAGCCGCTGTGGGCGTCGAAAACCGCCTCGAGCTCTTCGCGACTGACCGGGTGCGGTCCGGTTTCGGGACCCTCGTTGCTGAAGCACAACACATACAGCGTGCCGCCGGGCTCGGTCACCGACGCCAGACTCGCGGCATATCCCGGTCGCTCGTCCGCGTCGAACGTGTGGAACAGCCCGCAATCCAGCACCGTCTCGAATTTGCGCCTCAATCCCTGCAATCGCAGCGCGTCAGCCGCGACGAACTCCACATCGATCCCATGCTCGGCAGCCTTGGCCCGCGCACTGGCCAATGCCGTCTCGGCCACATCGACGCCAAGCACCGAAAATCCCTGCGCCGCAATGCACAGCGCATTCTCCCCACTCCCACACCCCGCATCGAGTACCGCCCCCGCGAACCTGCCAGCGGTCCCCAACCGCACTACCGCCTGCTGCGGCCGACCCACATCCCAGGGCGCAGGGCCATCCTGATACGACGCATCCCACGGCAGCCCCGTCATCCGCTCATGACTTGTCGGCCGCCGCCCTCCAAAGGAATCCTCTGACACCTCCATACCCCAAGATCCTCTCACTCATCCTGACGCATATGACCCGATTCGGTGGTGTCTGAACACGCGAGCGCGGTCGGCATCCGGGATGCATGGCCCATCGTCGTCGACCACCATGCGGGCTCACCCGATTGATTCGCAGCGTGTGGCCAGACTTAAGTCGATGTAAATATGCGAATCACGGGTTGGCGGGACACTGGTGGCTGCGTCAACAATTCCGTTGTCGGAGAAGTGGACCGCGAGGTTTGTACTCCAGACCTGACCCTGGCGATTCAGCATCGATCGGAGTAAGCCAGTGCGGCCTCACGTCAGCATCGATATCCAACTCACCGAGCACGATCTCGCGGCCGCACTGCGTGCCGATGTCCAGCGCGGGCTGACCGGAAGCCGGAAGTGGCTGCCGTCCAAATGGTTCTATGACGAACAGGGCAGCAAGCTGTTCGAAGCGATTACCGAGCTACCCGAGTATTACCCCACCCGCACCGAGCGGACGCTGTTACGTCGGAGTGCCGATGCGATCGCGTCGGCGGCGGCTGAGGCGGGCGAGCTGATCGAACTCGGCTCGGGTTCATCGGAGAAGACGCGTCTGCTCTTGACCGCTTTGCGTGCGCATGGGTCACTGAAAACATATCTGCCGCAGGATGTTTCGTCATCTGCGCTGCGCACCGCGGTGTCCTGGATCCACGAGGAATATCCCGAACTCGCGGTGCACGGGGTGGTCAGCGATTTCACCAGCATGCTGCACACCTTGCCGCGCGGTGACCGGCGGCTGATCGCCCTGCTCGGCGGCACACTGGGCAATCTGGTGCCGGAGGAGCGTGCGGATTTCTACCGTTGCGTCCACGCGGTGACCGAGCCGGGCGAACAGTTGTTGCTCGGCGTCGGACTGGTGATCGATCCTGCGGTCATGGTCCCCGCATATGACGATGCCGCAGGGGTGACGGCCGAGTTCAATCGCAACATCCTGCATGTGGTGAACCAGCGGCTCGGCGCCGATTTCGACCCGGGTCGGTTCGCACATATCGCGGTGTGGGATCCGGACAACGAGTGGATCGAGATGCGGCTGGAGGCCACGGCCGATATGTCGGTCACCGTCGCCGAGCTCGATCTCGCTGTCGACTTCGCGGCGGGTGAGCAGCTGCGCACCGAGATCTCGGCCAAGTTCCGGCTGACCGAATTTCATCGGGAGCTCGAGACCTCCGGCTTCCGGGTACAGCATTCGTGGACCGATTCGGACGATCGATTCGCGCTGGTTCTCGCCTGCCGAGGATGAGCGATCTCGTTGTCCCGAACCTTGCTGCGTCCGCACCGCCGCGCCTGCGTTCGGTCACCGGACGGTGGGTTGTCGCGGCTGCGGTGCTCGGATCGGCGGTCGTGGTGCTCGACGCGTCGGTCGTCAATATCGCTGTGCCGCGAATTGGTTCGAGTCTCGGCGACGATGTGGCCGATTTGCAATGGGTCGTCGGTGGCTACACGCTGGCCTTGGCGTCGCTGATTCTGGTCGGCGGGGCACTGGGGGATCGACTCGGGCGGCGCGCGGTATTCGTCTGGGGCAGTGTCGGTTTCGCGTTGGCGTCGTTGTTGTGCAGCTTCGCTACCTCGATGGAAATGCTCGTCGCCGCGCGGGTGGTGCAGGGTATCGCGGGTGCGTTGATCACTCCGGGCAGCCTGGCATTGATCTCGTCCTCGATCGATCGGCGCGACCATGGTGCCGCAATTGGCTTGTGGGCGGGGCTCATCGGCGTCATCGAGGCGGTTGGGCCGATTGTCGGCGGCTGGTTGACCGAGTTGGCCGGGTGGCGCTCGGTTTTTCTGATCAGCGTGCCATTCGCGGTGGCAGTCGCCGTCGTATCGGTGCGGTTTCTTCCGGAGTCGCGGGCTGAGGATGCGCGGCCGCTCGATCTGCCGGGTGCGGCGACCGCCGCTGCCGGGTTGGGTGCGGTGACCTATGGGTTCATCGGTGCTCGTGGGTGGATGTCGCTGCTCGGCGTGGTGCTGCTCGGGATATTCGCCTGGATCCAGTTGCGCGGTGATCATCCACTACTGCCACCCGCACTGTTCTCCTCGCGTGTGTTCACCGCGGCCAACCTGGTGACGGCTGCCGTCTATGCCGGTCTCGGCGGTGTCTACTTCCTGCTGCCACTGGAATTGCAGGTGGTCGCGGGTTACTCGCCGCTGGCGGCGGGCCTGGCGACGGTGCCGATCACCGGGATCATGCTGGTGTCGTCAGCATCGGCCGGTCGCTGGGCGCAGCGACGCGGCGCGCGGACCCCGATGATTCTCGGGCCTGCGCTCGCCGCTTGCGGTGCGGTTCTGCTGACCGGGATCGGCTCGCGCACAAGCTATCTCAGCGCGGTATTCCCCGGGACCATCGTACTGGGTGTCGGGTTAGCTGTATTCGTGGCTCCGCTGACGGGTGCGGTATTCGCCGCGGTGTCGGCAACGGATTCGGGTATCGCCTCCGCAGTGAACAATGCGGTCGCCCGCACAGCGCAATTGCTTGCCGTCGCCGCACTGCCTGGACTTGTCGGCGTTTCCGCCGCGCGGCTCAATGATGCCGTCGCGTTCGGCAGCGGCTTCCGCATTGCCCTGTTGATCTGCGGCGCACTGCTTCTCACCGGTGCGGTGCTCGCTGCCGCCCTGATGCCGCGACGGTCGGATCAGCTATGAAATGACTATCGGGTGATTCAGTGCAATGCCACGATGGCGGCGACTGCGATTACCGCTGTGACGACTAGCTGGGTGGTTGAGTGTGATGCCGCGATGGTCGCGATGTGGTGACCGGGCGCGATGGCAGGACGGCCGCGATCACCGATTCGATGGTCTGCCAGCTGATCGAGCCCGTTGCCGTGTCGTTCCCGATCACCGTTCAGGCGGTACGGCTCGTGAGAGCGCTCAATGCCATCGACTGCTCGACATCGACCGAATTCGCCACGGCGGCACCGGGATTCCATCGGTAGCCGTAGCTGTGGATGGTCGTGATCAACCCCGGGCGGTTCAGCTTCGTTCGCAGCGCATTGACGTGCACGTACAGCGAATGTGACACCGCGACGAACGCATCGCCCCAGATCCGGTCCAGCAGCTGTTGACGGCTGACCGCCGCACCGGGCTGCTCGAGCAGGGCTCGCAACACCGCGAACTCGACCCGGGTCAGCTGTACCTGTCGGCCAGCGACCTCGACCGAACCGGCCTCCAGATCCACCCGGACATCGCCCGCGACGACCGTCGTCGCGGGCACGATGTCGGCGGGCACGGGGAGGCGTCGCGTGATCGCGTACAGCCGAGCCGCCAATTCGGCCACTCGCGGCGGCTTCACCAGGTAATCGTCGGCGCCACTGCGCAACGCCCGCACCACCGAGCGCTCGTCGGTATCCGCGGTGAGCACGACCACCGGCACCGAGCTGACCTCGCGCAGCTTGCGCAGCGCCGCCAGCCCGGACATATCCGGCAGGTCGAGGTCCAGGATGACCGCGTGATAGCGATGATGCGTAACCAGCAGGTCCGCGCCCCGACGTTTGCGATCGGCATGGTGCCCACGCAGGCGCAGTTTGTGCACCAGTGCGTCGCCCGCATCGTCGTTGCCGTCGACCACGATCACCCGCATACTCGATCCCTCTGCGTTCGAATGCTCTGAGCCCGGCCGATTTCGAACAGGCCGGGCGGTCGCATTTCGCACACTAGGCCAGCCGGGGAGCCGGATCATCCGCCATTTCGGACGGGAATATCCGCATCTATGGGAGGCGGATCGCTCGGCGGTATGTCGTCCGGCCGACTCGATGCCGTTGCGGCCGGTCATCGAGCTCGATCCGTTGCGATGCCGGGACGACACAACATACGAACAATGCGGATATTTCGGTCAGGCACGGCGGATGTTTGCGATGGGTGGGTGCCATACCGTGCCAATTGCCGAGAACTCGGTCGGATACAGCGCGAACGAAGCTCGCTGAATGGCGGTAATTGTGCTGTCCGCTCCAAAGATGTTTGGGATTGCCGAATGGGAAAGATCGCCAAGTCCGTGCGAGTGGTTGCCGCAGCCGACGTCGCGGAGGTCGTCGGACCGCAGGAACAGCATCTACTGCCCTGCATAACTACGAATACTTGTGGGGCCGAGGGTATTTCGGCCGCCATGGTGAATATGGCACCGGGAAAGGTGGCGCGGGCGCATCTGCACGAGCACAGCGAAACCATCGTGTTCTGCGTGACGGGACGGGCGGTGACGCTGATCGGCCCCGAATTGGAGCCCTATGTGCACGGGCCAGGGGAATTTCTGTACATCCCGCAGGGCGTGGTGCACGTGGCGGTGAATCTCAGCGACACCGAGGGTTTGGTGGCGGTGGATGTACGCACCGATCCGCTGTTCAGCCACGATTTGGTGTTGACCCCGGAATTCGATGCCGCGGCAGTGGAAATCGCCGCGCGATTGCGGCAGCAGTTGGCTCGGGTATGAGCGCGGGTGTCACGTTCGGCCGGGAAGCGGCCATGCGCAGCGGGCCGATCGACGACGCGTTCGCGACATTGGCGAGCCGACCGGATGTGATCTCGTTCGCCGTCGGCGCGCCCGATCCGGCTTTGCTGCCGGGGAAGCTGGTGGCGTCGCTGGCTACGGCCGCGATCGCGAAGTACGGGAACACCGCATTGCAGTACGGACTCACGCAGGGGTTCCCGCCGCTGCTGGAGCAGGCGCGAATACTATTGTCCGGCCGTGGCATCGGATGTTCGCCGGAGCGGGTGCATATCGCCACGGGCGGATCGGGCGCACTGCACAACATCTGCATGGCGCAGCTGTATCCCGGCGGGGTGGTGCTGGTGGAGACGCCGACCTACGGTCCGGCGGTGAAGGTGTTCCGCAGCCACGGCGCGCTGGTGGTCGAGGTCGCCTCCGATGCCGACGGCATCCTGCCCGATGCATTGGATCATGCTTTGGCACAACATGATCCGGTGCTCGTCTACCTCTTGCCGACCTTCCAGAATCCGACCGGGCGGACCATGTCCGCGGCCCGGCGTGCGCAGGTCGCCGAGGTGATCACCCGGCATCGGGGGCTGGTTGTGGAGGACGATGTATACGCCGACCTGCGGTACCGCGGTGAGCCATTGCCGACGGTCTGGTCCTTCGCGCCGGACCGCACGGCCTACATCACTTCGCTGTCGAAAACCCTTGCGCCGGCACTGCGGATCGGCATCGCGGTGCTGCCGGACGACCTGCTCGAGCCCGTACTCGCCCTCAAACAGGGCATCGATATGCAGACCTCCGCGTTCAACCAGGCGATCGCCGCCGAATTCCTCGGCACGCCAGTGGGATCCGCGCATCTGAGTCTGCTCGTGGAATCCTATGCGGCCAAACTGAATACAGTGGTGACCGCATTGGCGAAGTACTTTCCATCCGGATTCAGCTGGACCGAACCCGATGGCGGAATGTTCGTATGGGTCGAGGGCCCAACGGATTTCGACGCCGACATGTTGGTTGCCACAGCGCTGAACAGGGGAGTGGCATTCCTGCCCGGATCCGCATTCTTCGCGGCCCCCGACGCACCCCGCAACGCGCTCCGGCTGAGCTTCGCCAGCGTGCCCGAACATCGCATCGACCCCGGCATCGAACTGCTCGCCGAATTATGCCGATGAGCATCATCGGCGTCTGGGAAGTAATAGCCGACGGCGCACCGTTCCGCTACCACGTCATGACTTTCCACGCGGACGGCACCATGGCGCAATCGAATCCGGACCACGGCAATCGTGCCACCAGCGACAGCAACGGCATGGGCACCTGGAAGGCCGAAGGCGCGACGGTATCGGGCGCGTTCCTCGAATTCACCGTCGACCGCGCGGACGCCGAGATGGTGCAGAAGGGAATCGTGCGCTTCGACCTCACCGTGCACGGCGACGAATTCACCGGTTCAGCCACCGCGACCTTCTACGACCTATCCGGCACCCCACGCCGCGGCCCACTCCCCGCCACACTCACCGGCCGCCGCTTCACCTGTCCCTGACCACGATCACCATGCGCCGGTGGCGGTAAACAGCGCTGTTTACCGCCACCAGCACGTGGGGATCTTGGACTGCCCTCGACTCGGATGTCCGCCTCGAAGTGGTTTGCGCCCATGATCAGTATTCGAGTTCGGTCCAGGGGATGGTGATGGCGAACGGGGAGTCGATGGCGATGCCGTCCGGGTTCTCGGGCTTTTCCGCCGATTGACAGGGGTTCCCGTTTCCGCCTTCCAAGACGCCCGCAGCGGGTGTATCCTAGTCGTGGCGGTCGGCCGGTCCCACGGGACGACCGCCATCATTGACCACCGATACGCCGAGGCGAAGGTTCGCGACGATGACGAACATGCAAGCGGGACAGCCGGATACAGCCTACGTCCGTACCCGATCGGACGGTCGCGACGCGCGCAGACCAAAGGCGGTCGGCCTGGTCCGCACCGGCGTGTCCGGCCTTGCCGCGCCGCGGCATGCGGCCGAGATCCGCCGCCACGCAGAACAACTGGGGTACCACTACCTCTACACCGTCCGGCCACCGGAGAATCCGGATACCGATCCGATCGGCTACGCCCTCACCATCGCCGCCGGTGTACAAGCCGCGGCCCTGATCATCCACGACCTGGCCAGCGTGGACAACACCCCCGCCCGCGTCTGCGAGACCTGCGACCTGGAGACGGTCTGCCCGCCGGTGACATGGGCGCGCGCCATGCCCGGCAGCATCACGCCGGATCACGCACACCCCGACCACGCGCTCTCGGTCGCCGAGTCACATCGAATCATGCAGCGGCACATAACATGCCGTGCCGTCACCTGCGCGATGAAGTCTGCGGCCCTGCGGTGTCTGGTGCGCGCGGGCGCGCTCGTCCCACCGGCCATGAGCCCGCGCGAACGCGCCGCGGCCCGCGGCCTGGCATTCGAACCGATCGGAAGCGAACCTCCGGTATGGCGGGGCCCCGATCTCGCAACCCTGCTGGACGTGCTCGACGCGCTAACCGACGCGAATTCCCACGCCGCCGGGGACACCCGGTCATAACCGCCGCGGACACCGTATGGACGGCATCCACCGAACCGAAGTCGACGGCCTGCAAGCAACATGGCAGCTGAACCAACGTCACGAAATCGCAATCATGTTCGTACACAACACATCCGACCCGACACCACTAGCCTCTTTCGACCCCGACGATTATCCCGACCTCGTGCGAGCCCGCGAACGCCTCCCGAAACTAGCCAAACTCTGGGATGCCGTCCGCCACGACTTCTGGACCGAAGCCATTCCGGCACACCGCCGTTCGCGCTCACCCAAAACGCGGGAGTGAGCCGGAATGCCGCTCAGGACGGGTTTTTCGGGTGTCGTTGCAGCCACTCATCGAGTTCGGGCTGGTGTAGGCGACCACCGCGGCCCCAGGGCCCTGACCCGAATTCGACCTTGACGGCAGAGATGATGGAATTCATCGCGCGGTGTTCCGGAGCGGTGGTCATGCGCATTACCTCGGTGCCGACGGTGGAAACCCGGACAGTATCCATCGCGGGCCAGAAACGGTACGGCCAGAAGGTGAACACCTCCGGGGTACCGTCCGCGCCCAGTCGTCCGGTCGCCACCGCCACATGGTCGAATCTGTTGAAGTAGACCAGGTCGCCGCGACGAGGCTGTGGCCCGTTGGGCTCCAGATAGCTGTGCGATCCAAGCGGCGCGAGCGACATCGAGTGCACCCCGTGCGGCGACACGGCCATCTCGGCCAGGCGCATGTGCTGATCCAGGTCGTCATCGTCGATCTCCGAATTGTCCGACCACATCGGCGAGCCGCCGATGGGCATGGCGATCTGGTCGTTCCACCATTCGAATCCGATATAGGACCGCAGATAGTCCCGATCGAGGACTCCACCGAGAAGGCCGCCGTACAGCGCCAGTTTGATGCAGTTCAAGCCGTTCGCGATATTGATCGCCGGGGGAGCCGAAGGTGCCGCAGACATCGCCCATCGGTCGAATTGGTGAAAGCGCACCGGGAGTTTCGCGGTGGCCCACAGCGCTTGCTTTCCGAGCAGTTGGGTTTCGATGGCGTCGGCAACCAACGCTCCCGCCTGCGCGGGGTCGAGCTCATCGGGCCGTGCGATGACCGACAGCTGTTGTACCGACGTGGCCAGTGCATCGGCTCGAATCGGCAACCCGGCCGCGCCGAACTTGGCCGCCGCCTGCTCCAGTTCCGCGATCAGGACCATTCGGCCCTCGAACCCCAATGCGTTTGTCGCCGCGAGAAATTCCTGAACCTTGTCCGCATCCTCGAGATGCTCCCGGTACTCCCCGGACAACACCGCCTCGGCAGCGAACGGCAACGATGCCGTCTTCTCCCGCAACGTATTCCACGCCTGCTCCCGCACCCGGCCCGCCACCTGCCGCAGCTGCTGCACCAGCCACTGCGGATCGGCCGGAGAGCCCGGCGATTTGGCTGTGGCGGATCCATCGGGTGGGACGAATGCGTGTCCCTCGGGGTTGGGGCCGATGGCGTTGATTACCGGGTCGAGGTGTCCGGGGGTGCGTCGTCTGCGATGTTTCGGGGCAGGGAGGCCGAATACCGCGGGGTCGATGCCGCCGTCGAAATGCAGCTCCGGTCCGTGGGGGTCGCCGAGCCCAGGCGCGCCCGCGGTGCCCCGCAGCTGCTCCGGTTCCTGCCGAACGCGCTGCTGGCCTGCCACCGGTCCGCTGGGAGCATCGTCAACAGGTAATTCGATTGTCGTACTCTGGATTTCGCCGTCGAAGCGCGCCTGCCATTGCGCGTCGGTCTCGCCATTGGGATCGGGGTAGTGCGCGCCTTCCGCCAAATCCGTGAGTCGCAGCGACAGGTTATCCAGGTATGCATCTATCAATTCGACGCGAGTGCCGTCGACCGGCTCGTCGGTTTCCCAGGTGAAGTCGAGCTCGTCGGCGCTCACCTCGTTCAACTGCGCGTGCAGGTGCAGTTTGACCAGTCCGTCCAACGTGTCTACGTCGCCGAGCATTACGGGGTCGGGGTTATCGGTGTATGTCTGGCGCAGCTCGGCCACCGCGCTACGCCATTCGCGTGGTGTCCGGGCGTCGTGCGGGTATGGCAGGCCGAGCCGGTCGGCCAGATCGTCGCGAAGCTGTTCGAGAATCCGCAGCACCTCGATGGGTTCACGCGTGGGCGGCGTGGTGTCCTCGGCCTCTTCCATGATCTGCTCGAGGATTCCGATTACCCGCAGGTACCAGTCCCACTGGCGTCGCTCGCCGTACTCGGATTCGGAGGCTCGGATTCGTTCGCGGATGGCCTCCAATTCTGTGCTCGGGAAATGATGCTTACGGAATACATTCAAGCCGTGTTCTATTGCCATGAAATGGTCGCTGAACCCCTGTGGTTTCGGCCACGGCTCCTGGTAGGCGTTGCTGTTGTCGATTGGCACTATATGGAACCCGTGCGCGAGCAGCCAATTTTTACCCTCATGTCGATCCCAAGGGCGAATCAGCATGTCGCCCAACCCCTGCCGCAATGCGGCAGGGGTTGGAAAAAATTCGCGCCAGCCGTCTTTCCCGTGCCAGAACAGCGCGTTCGCGGGAATCCCCGGCATGTATTCCACCATCAGCGTGAGACCATCCGGGAGGCGCAGCACCTGTGGGGCCCGTGTTCCGACATCCCGGAGCGTCCGCGCGGCCAATTGCTCGGCATCGGCATGCTTGAATTCCCGGACCTTCTTCTGGACCGCCATATAACCGTTCCGGTAGAGGATCAAGTAGACCGATCTCGACGAGGTGGGATGGTCCTCGGTCTGCAGACGTATACGCGCGATCTCACCCGAGGCTTCCGCCTCGGCCAACTTCTCGGCGAATGATCGCTCATCGGCGAGGTCGTTCAGCCACATCTTGGCGTCACGGTCGGCCTGGCGAGTGTCCGGTCGGTTGACGTAGTACTGGATCGCCGGTTCCGGCTCGTCGTGCTCCCCGGACACCGCACGCACAGTCAGCTGGGCATTCTCGTCGATCGATACTTGCAGGTACTGGATCGGAATCCCTTCGCGCGCCAGCCTTTCCCGCAACCCCGGTATCAGCTCGTCCGCGAGCTTATGTTGACCGAGCAGTGGCGACGCGACTACAAGGCCCTGGCCCGGCACCACCCCGAATCCCTCGATCCGATGATTGTCGTCATCCAGGATCGGTTCCGCGCCGAGGGCCGTCAGCACGTCCCGGGCCGCCAGCACCGCCACCGCCGTCCGCACCTCGTGCACATAGTTACGGGCGTTCTTGATGTGCGGTTTCAGCAATCGGAAATGCTCGGTCGCCTTGGGGACCAGCTGCAACGCTTCGTCGCGCAGCACCAGCGTCGCGAACCCGTCGACAACGAGCCCCCGCAACGCCGTATCGAATCGCCGACTCTGCCTGGCCTGCAGATCGTGGATCACCTGCTCGACGTCTTCGACGTCCTTGCGATGCGCGTGCTCGGTTTTCATCCCGGCATCACGAGCCGGTCGCAGTGCTTCCGCGGCCACTTCCGCGGCCTCGCTCTCGGCGGTCTCGAGCGCCCGCGCCAGCTCCGGTGCCAACTCCAGTCGGGTGGCAATGTCCGGCTGATCGGGTTGGGCCGGGGGCGCGACATCGCCGGGAGTGGCCTGAGCCCGCGGTGACGCTGTTGGAGGCTCGGCTGCGTCTTGCCCCCATTCCTGGCCGGTGTGCGGATCATGATGGAAAGCGACTCCGCCGTCAGGGATTCCGGCGAATCCCGGTCCGCCCATGCGTGGTCGGCGGGGTCCGCGTCGTGCGGGTAGATCGAGTGCGGATCGTTGGTCGAACTCGTGGAAGGGGACTATGGGTCCTGGCGGGGTAGTGCCGCCCGCGCCGCGCGGCTTCGCGGCCTTGCCCGGCTCGGTGGAGGTGGTCCGGGTCTCGCTACCAGCCGGAGGCTCGGTGTGCACCGGATTGCCCTCGGCTGAAGCCGGAGCGGCCGACTCTGTCGGCGGTTCGGCTTGTCGGCCGGGTAGGCCGAATGCGTGTCCCTCGGGGTTGGGGCCGATGGCATTGACGACCGGGTTGAGGTGGGGAGCAAGTCGTCTGCGGTGTTTCGGGGAGGGGAGGTCGAGTACCGCGGGGTCTAAGCTGCCGTCGAAGTGCAGCTCTGGTCCTTGTGGGTCGCCGAGTCCGGGCATACCCGCGGTGCCGGTGATGGCTTGGCGGCGGGTTTCGGTCCGGCGCGCCGCCAGTTCATTCGGGGCAGTCGTGTCGGGTCGGTCACTGGGATCGCCCGACATCGGTTGGGCGGATGGGCGATCCGCGTTCGGGACGCCTGTGGTAACGGAAAGTTGTGCCCTCGTAGCGGAATTCGCCTCATGTGCCGCGGGTGTGTGCGTTGGCGACGATCCGATCAGGTTATCGATGAACGGCACGGCGATGGTGGCGCCCCGCGGGGCGCGCTGCTGGACGGCATCGGTGACATCGCGGATGTACGCCGGCGTCTCAGGGAGTCCGCGACGGTGCAGGTACCGGCCGAAATCGTGCTCTCCGGCCAGCAGGTCTCGCACAGTCGAGACGAATTGTCGGAGTGCTCGCTCCTCGCTCGACAACGCGTCGCTTCGGTCCGTGTGCACTCGGAGGGCTTGGCGGAGTAGATCGGGCGCGGAATCGAAGGGCGCCGCAAGCATTTCCGCGACGATCGTCGCGAACCACTGGCCGATCCGATCCTCGGCTGATGTCGCGCCGTCGAAGCTCGCCCGTATCTCCTGAGCTGTGTCGAGCAGGTAGGGCTCGACAACCTTGTTCAAGTAATTCTCGTCGACCGTCCGGCAGGCGAGATGGTCTTCATAGAGGGTATCGGCAACCTCTCGAGTGAGCAGGTATGCCGGTGATTGGCGCTCGAGCAAGCGACAGCCCGGGAAGTGCAGTCCGAACACGCCGCCACGCAGGATCTGGTTCCAGTGTGCGTGTCGGGCGGACGTCAGCAGGGGCGGCCCCATCCACTCGTGTTCTTCGGGGAGCAGCGGTCTGGGAGCGACCAACAACGTATAGGGATATTGCGGAAGTTCGTCGAGCGACAGCTCGCGGGCAATCCGGGCGATGACGTTGGACAATCCAGCCGCGTTTTGGGTCTGAAATTTCCAGATCGGGATCAGCACACCGGGCAGCTTCTGCCGATACTGCACGATCAGCAGCGCGCCCGGCTCTGAATTCGGCAGGCCCACTTGCGCTGCCGCCTCCAATGCGGCCCCGGTGACCGCGGCGAGCGCGCTCAACCGGGCACTCCGCTCCGCCAACCAGGACAGCTCCCAGGCTCGCTGTTCCGGGCTATCGATCCAGGCCCGCCCCCGCGGCTCGCCAGCCGCGGGCTCCGGCAGACTTTCGGCGTAGTCGAAGCCGTAGGCGCGCAACTGCGCCCTCAGCGCAGCAGATTCCGAAGGCACAGATTTGGTCGGCTCAGCCGAGACCGTTGTTCGCGGCTGCTCGTCACGCAGCGACTGATCGACTATCGCGCGGACCTGCTCGTCGCTCTCGGGCCGGGGTCCGTCGGTTTCGATGCCGAGTGCCCGCTCCCTGTCACGTATTTCGGCGTCGACGAAAGCCGCTATGCCGGAACGGTTCTCGTTCGTAGCCGGGGTACTGCGGTGCGGGCCGCCGAGATGGCTGTTCTCCTCGGACACGTATGCGGCCAGCTCCCGGCAGTTCGCACAGGTCTCGAGATGGGCGGCGGCTTTGGCCGCGGCCCGCTTCCGCAGACCGTTGCGTGCCCATGCGCCAAGGTTTTCCACTGTGGCGCGGCACGCCTCGGTGGTGGTCTGTTTCAGATGCATCTGCAGGTACATCTGGCGCAGGTGCTCTCGTGCCCGGAAGGCGGCCGCCGCAGTGGCATTCGCGTTGGAGCCGAGCAGTTCGGCTGTCGCTGGCTTGGTCAGGTCCTGAATCTCGGTGTGCCACAACACGGTTTGCATGGATTCGGGCAAAGCGTTCAATGCCCGTGCTGCCATGGATCTTTCGAGGCCTGCCACCGCTGTGTCGGTGAACGGCTCGGCCACGTCGTAGTCGCTCATGTCGTCGGCGAGCACCAGACGCGTGTCGGGGCGGAATTGTCCGGTGTTCACGGAATGATAAATGGCGGTGAGCAGGTACTGACGGAAGTCCCACGAAGGCCCGCGGCCATTGCGCAGCGTCGCGAACACCCTGGTGAATGCTTCGGACACAACGTCGTCCACGAGGTCGGCCGGGGTTTCGAGACGTATTGCCGCCCTGCGTGCCGTGGCGACGTTGCGCTCATACAACTCGCCGTAAGCATCCACGTCACCGGCTCGCACGGCGGCGACGAGTTCGGTCGTGTTGCGGCGTCGAGACGGGTCGGATCGTGCGGGTTCTTCGGCGTCGGTGCGTTCCGACGCGACACCGGGCTCCTCAGGTGCGAACGCATCGCTGGTTTCCTCGACGGCGTGATCCTCGTGCTGTACCGCGATTGCGGTGACAACGACCTCGCCGACATGGAAGCGGCCGGAAACTGCGGGGGATGAAGGGGCGGATGGCACCGCGTCGTCGGGGAGCCTTGCCTCGAACGTGCCGGTCTCGGCGTTGGCGGCGCCGGGATGGATCGTCACCTCCACCTGGTTGTGCTGCAGGTCGTGTCCGGTGATTCGGGCGTACAGGTCGAGGACGTTGTCCTTGGCGCAGGCCATCACTTGATCCCAGTGTGTTCCCGTGTGGGCCAGACTGAGGTCCCGCAAGCGGGTACGTTCCTCGGGTTGCGTCATACCGATCAGCACGTTGGTGCGAACGCCGACATGATCCTTGGCGGCGATGTTGATGGCCAGGAAGTCTTCGGCGTCGGCAAGGGCGACGGCGGTGTAGTTCTCGGTTCGAACGGTTGTCCCGATCAGTCCTTCCGGCCATTGCGGTTCGCCGCCTGCCCCCACGGATATCGGTGCATCGCCCAGACCACGAGCGTCGAGTACTTGTTCGGCGCACAACCGCAGGTTCAGCGCCGAGCTGTGCTCATTCCCGAGGATCTCGGCAACATCCACCTCGGGAGGTAGTACCTGCCGGATCAGGTTCGGCCGCGCTGCTGATTCCGCCTTGTCAGCGGGTGGTCCTTGGATTTTGTGTGGGTGTCGGCGTCGGAGGTGTCGGTGGGTGGGGAGTGGTCGGTGGGTGTCGGGGGCGGGGACGGGGGTGCCATTGGCGCTGAAGAGTGCGAAGACTGCTGTGATGTCTTCGTAGGTGTGTTGCCATTTGTTTTGGCCGTTTTCGTCGCCGTCGTAGTTGCGGACGCGGGGGATGGGGATGTCTTGGTTCTGTGCTGCGGCGGGAGCTGAGGGATGTGTTTCGGGGTTGGGTTGGTTGTCGGGTTTGTTGTTGTCGGTTTTTTTGATGAGGGTGTCGAAGACTAGGACTTGGTTGTTGTCGGGGTTTGGGTCTTTTCCTTCGGTGTGGACGAAGGTGAAAATGTGTGCGTCTTTGCCGTTGTCGACGACGAGGTCGGCTCTGTCGATGCCGTTTCGTTTGGTGCGGACGGTTTCGGCGACTTGGGTGAAGCGTGGGTCGCCGTCGTATTCGATGGGTTGGAGTTTGGCTTGCAGGGTGGTTTCGATGGGTTTCCAGTTTTTGTTGGAGTTCCATTTGCGGTCGTTGGGGTCGGGTTCGGGTGAGCCGTCGTTGATGAGTGTCAGGGCTCGGTCGACGTCGGCGAAATGGATGGCGCAGTTTCGGATGACTGCGGGGTCGAGGGCGGGGGTGTCCGGGTCTGCGTGCTCGGTCGAGCCGTCACCGGCCGGTTCATTTTTGCGAGTAGTCCTGTCACGCGTGAGGTGTGCGAGGACGGCGGAGGCAGATGCCGAGGCGCCCATCAGGGCCGCGTTCGTCACGCCGGTCGCAGTACCGCCTGCCCGCTCCAACTGAAGACCACCGAATGCGCTGCCGAGCATTCCGCTTACTGCACCCACCATTGAGGCTGCGGCGCCTGATTTACCGATCATCTCCATGGGAACTACGTCTTGCTGATACTCGAGAATCTTCTGATTGCTCAACATCATCAACAAACCGGTGGCAACCGAGGTCGGCCAAATGGTCCATGGGTTGGTAGTAGTCGCGTACTCGGCCATAAGCCCGCCGAATGACGTCAGCATGAGCGGATGCATCCATTTCACGCTGATGCGGTCCATGAACCGCTTTCGGGTCGCCGGTACCGCCGCGAGCAGGACTCCCGTACTGGTGCCGGAGAGCAGCAGTCCGGTCGTCGTCGCGGAATAGCCTGCGGTGTTGATGAGTTCGGCCATCTGCACCCCGCCGGAAAAGAGCGCGAAGGTCGACGGGATCAGCAGCCAGGTAGCACCGTGCAGGTAGGGGTCTTTCGCCAGGGCGCGGAAGCCATCGAGCAGGCGCTGTTCGGTCGGCGGCGTCGGCAGAGAGGGAAGCTTGCTCAGCGTCCGCGAAGTCACCGCGTAGGAAGCGGCGTCGGCAAAGAAGGGAATCGCCGATGAGATGTGTTCGAGAATGGGAAAACTGAACTTGCCGAACGTTCCGGCCGCCTGACGCTCCAGCAGTGTCAGGGTTATCGCGGCCTTCTTCTGTTCCGCCGTTTCGGCCAGCTTTCGGCCGTAGACCGTCGAGCTCACCCCGGCGATGGTGTCGCTCGCCGCGACGACAACCGCCGAGCCGATGACGGCCTGCAACGCGCCTGGCAGACCGGCGAGTAGCCAGCCACCGGCGACCCCCGTGACCGCGAGTCCGAACGCCGACGCCTTGCGCAAGACGTCGCGGGCGTCCCGGTCCGCGAGCTGTCCGGCCGGGATGTACGCGACCACTGCGGCCGCTTGGGTCGCGGCTGTCGCGAGGCCGGTCAATTGCGCGGAGTCGCTCATTTCGAATACCAGCGGTGCAACGACGCTCATCAGCCCAGCGCTGCCCATGGCGGAGATGCCGGTGCCGGTGTAGAGCAGGGCCAGATTCTTGTTCTCGGGCCGCGGGGCTTTGCTGCGGATCCATTGCAGGAAGCCGGTTTTCGATGACGCCGCAGTTCCGTCGGGCGGCGTGGTTTCACCGGGCTGCTCGGTGGCTGGGGTAGGCTCGGATTCGTCGTCTCCGGAGGCTGCGCGGCCGAAACCGCCACCGTCGATGTGGACTATTCCGAGTTCCTCGATCCGTCTCTTTCCGCGTATCGGTTTGCGGCCGGGGTTGAGGGGGCTACCGAGGTCGCCGAAGATGTCGTCGTCCGGGTTGGGGACGATATGGAAGTCGTGCGGGAGGTGTGCGGGGCGACGCTGTGCGGCGGATTCGGCGTCGACGGCCGCTGTGTGCGCTGTGTCGTTCGGAATTCGAAGCTCGAACCATGATGCTTGATTCCACCCGTCGACGGGACGCCTGAAGAATTCCACGCCGGACCGCATCGGAGGCGAATCACCCTCGGTCGCAATAGGTTCGGGCGCAGCGGCGACATGTCCGGTGGTCGTTTCGAGCAGCGTGACACGCACGAGCTCATCCGTCGTTTCGACGGTGACATGGAGTTTGCCGAGGCGCCGCCGCAGAGCCTCTCCAACAGCCTCGCTCAATGTGGCACAGGCCGCATCGACCAGGCGCGAAGGCAAGCCGACAAGTTGTTGGGCGAGCCAGTCCGCAGCCTCGGCGAAAGCATCTGGGGTCCAGTGCTCGTATGCTTCGGCGCGCACTACATGTTCCGCGCCCTGCGTCGATAGGGCGGCTTCCCGGGGACCGTGTGCCTGTTCCGGCCGCAGGTTCTCGGTGGGTGGAGCGGTGCTGTCTTCGGCCCACGAGACGCCCGACTCTGCCAACCAGGCGGTCAGTTTCTCGTGCACGACGGCCAACGCCGGCACGGCACGTTCCTCGTCGCGCCCCAGGTCCAATGCACCGCGTCGGAACGTGAATGTGTCTCCGTGCTGGATCAATTCGAAAGTGACCAACACAGGATCACATCGCGGCACAGTGACGAGCAACCGCACCGACATACCGTCGTTTGTCACCTCGAAACCCGCGAGATCAACGCCGAAGGCGACCCCGCGGCTACCGGTCTGTGGGGCGATACCGAAGCCTGCGAACAGCAGATGGGCATCGCGGCCGCGGTCGCGCCACAGGTCGGCGGCCGTCATCCGACTCGCCAGGCCGCGCCACATCAGGCCCTGGTGGTCACCGGCGACGTCATCGACTCGCACTCGGGAGAGGTCCGCGCCTGCTTCGAGCAACGCGTCGAGGATCTGCGCGGGATTCATCGGGTCGGTTGTCTCCCCGAGATTGAGCATTTGCAGGTCGAGCTCGCTGATAGGGCCGATGACCGACCAGCTTCCAAGGCCGCTCACCTCGTTGAGCGCGCCACCGCGCGCTAGGAATGTGGCGAGCAGTTCTTCCGGCCAGCCGTTCTCCGAGGTGACGAAATCGCCAGCCGACGTCAGCAGGAAGGCCGCACCCGAGTTGGAGGTCGTGCGAAAGCGTTGATCATCGGGGCCGAGGAGCCAGCCGCGAGAATCGATCGTCGGCCACACGAGATCGACGTTCGTATCGCTACCAGCCGACGGGGCGGGCGAGGCTATCGTCTGGTAGCGGGCTCGGCTCGGAGTAACCGTCTCTGAACCGGGACCGGGTGCGGAAGAGATGACGGGCGTGGATTCCCGGTCCAGACTGAATTCCTCGACTACGACGTCTGATTCCGCGAGCCAAGGAGCTACCCGCTCGGTGTGGAACTTCTCGACCGCTGCGGCAAAGTTTTCCGGGTCCGTACCGGGGGCCACATTGATGTAACGCGCGGTCTTGGCACCGTTCGCGCGGTCGAGAACCAGCGTGAGTTGGCCCTCCCAGTCGAAAACCGAACCCACCGAAAGTGTGATGGCGAGCCCGTCCGTCGTGGCTTCCCATCGCTCGACATTCACCCAGAATTCGACGTCGCCGCCTTTGAACATCGTGGCGTCGGCTTCCACCACCGTTGCTTTCATGCCGCGTCGATCGATCAGTTGGTCGAAGCTCGGTACGCCGAGAGGTCGGACCTTGCGCCATAGCTCGCCTTGAAGGTCATCGTCGAATTCGATCGTCGAGAGATTCATGTGCATGGCGAATTCGAACTTGCACTGGGTGATGAACTTCGGATGCTTGTTGGCTTCCGGCAGCATCAGGCTCCCAGGGGTGACCCGGGTCGTCTCGCCGTCGGTCAGGTACCAGTGCCCGAAAGCGTATGGAAAGTGCCCGGATTCGGCGTAGGAGCTGTGCAGCATGAAGTGTTTCGCCGGGAAGCGGGCCGTGCGCTTTCCCGCCGGTGCGAAGTAGAAGACTGCGCCATCCGGGCCCGTGCTGAACGCCACCCCGTTCTCATCGCGAACCACGCCGTGCTCGTCGAAGTCGACAGCATGCGCGATATTCGCGGCCACGTCCGGATGGTAGGGGAGGTCACCGTCCAGGTCCGCCAGTTGGTATCGCGGCTCGGGCGCGGAGCGGGGTGCGGTCTGCTGGTCGACCACCAGGTCGTCGACGCGATCCGATTCGACAGGAGGCGGATTCTCGTTGTCGGCAGCGGTAGCTTCCGGTGTGTCTGCATCGAGAGAAATAAATCCCCGGCGCGCCGCCTCAACGGTCGTCGCGGCCCGGCCATCGGTGCGGAATTCCTGCGCCGCATGCCGCATGGTTGTCCGTACGAAACCGAGCGAAACGCCTAGGTGGACAGCGATGTCCCGGTAGTGCCAATCCTGCGCGGCCAGTTCGAGCACTGCGATTTCCTGCTCGGTAAACCTATCGCGGTCGTCCGCCTGATCGGCGGGACTCTCAGTGGCGGAGGATGTTTCGGCCGCATCGGCGCGTCCGCCTTCCGGGTCCGGCGTGGGGTCGTCCGCGAGCATCGCAGCGACGCGCGCCCACAATGCGGTTCGGGCATCCGGTGTGGAGGATGACCCACTGCTGGTGTCCGGCATCCGGAAGGGGCGCGTCGCCTCGAGCAGGGCCGCTCGGTCCGGGGCACCGAGCTTGCCCACCAGGCTGTCGAGGTCCTTGCGTACCGTGTTGTCCGATACGCCGATTGCTTTCCCGATTGCCTTGAACGACAACCCTTCCGCGGCGAGCCGAAGTACATTTCGCTCACGGTCGGTCGGCTCGGTCCGGGTGGCGTCCGCGGTCTTTGCGTTCGCGGCGCTGTGTTCATCCATTTTAGTTCGGAAGTCCCGCACTGTGTCCGGGGAGACCGTCGGCGAATCGTTGTCGGCCGTATCTGCAATGGTCTCGGCCACAACGCGAAGCATGTCCAGCTGGCTGGGGGACAGCTCGATGAGATTCGTCGGCGCCTCGGTCGAAGCGGGATCGCCCACCGGCGGTGTTGCTGGTACCGCGTCGCCGGTCCCGAACTTGTCGGCCAGCTGCGCAAGTAACCGGTCGACCTGGCTCGGCGACATGCCGAGCACTGCCCCGATCGTCTCGCGCGACTGTCCCTGCGCGACCAAGCGGACGATGTGAGCTTCGCCGACACGTTGGTCGAACAACCGCATGGCCGCCAGGATTTCGGTGTCCGACCTACCCTCGGCGACCAGTCGAAGTACCTCGGCCTCGCGCTCCGAGGGTGTGGGCGGTGTTACTCGACCGCCTGGTGTTGACTGATCGGTGCTTTCCTCGGTCGACGAATCAACTGTGGCCGAGGGCAATTCGAGCAGTTTCATCCGTCGCTGATCGGCGGCGGCCACGGTCTCCGGTGAATGCGTCATATCCATCGCGAGCACCTCCGATGGGTACGCCCGGATCAGCGCTGCTCGCTCGGCCGGAGTCAGCTGCAGCGTCCACCACGACTCGATGTCGGTCCCGGGCGGGCGCATATCGGGGTCGGTCAGCCATTCGGGTGTGGCCTGCGGTCCGAGCTTCAGCAAGGCGTGTGCCCACAGGAGGCCTTGATCGGCGAGGAAGGATTCTATATCGGGATTCAGTCCGATCAGTCGGCGCAATGACTCCGCGAGATTTGTTTCTACCGTAGCAAAGACATTGTCGATGATGAAGTTTCCGGCCTCGGGCGTAAGTCCATCCTGTTCTTCGAGGATCGGATCAATATGTTGCGCGAAGACCATCAGGGCGAGCATATCGCTCAGCAGATACGACCAGTATTGTCCGAAGTATGTACCGAAACCGCCCATGTGAGCGAATATGTGACGGAACCACTGGGACGGGTAGAGCTTCCCGAACTCGCGGAAGCCGAGTCCGAACTCCGCCAGAGCGGCCTCTTCGAAAGCGTCTACCACTACCGAAGGATCCTCGCCGTAGGGCGAAGAGGGCACGTCCTGGGATGGTAGGGAACTCCACGCCAGATCGACGACGGCACCTGCCATTCGAAAAACTGTGGCAACGCCGCGGTAGGCCGTCGTCCATTCGTCCAGCTTTTCGATCATCTCCGCTGGAAGCGCCTCGCCGCTGTCGTAATGCACGGCGTATTCAGCCATCACATCCGGATGCTTCCGGAATCGCTGGAATACCTTGGCGACAAACTCGAGCCAAGCGAAAACCAAGTGACGGTTGGCTGGATTGTAGGTGCCCTCACTGAGCATGAAATGGAATGCATGCCCGAACTCGTGGAATAGGGCGTCCGCCTCGAACTGGCTGAGCAGTACTGGTCCACCGTCGAGTGGCTTGTCGATGTTCAGGTGAACGCTCACCAGCGGGGTCTGGCCGGTCGGTGTGAACTTGAGCCGGACCGGGTCGGTCCATTCTCCGCCGTTCTTGCCCTCGCGCGAATAGGGATCGAAGTAAATGTGCCCGAGCCACTGCCCCTGCTTGTGGATCACCGCGAATACTCGCGCGTCTTCGTGCCATACCGGAGGCTTATCAGCTCCGTTGAGCTCGGTGATATCGAGGCGAAACAGCTTTCGAGCGACAAAGAACACGCCATTGTCCAGCACGCGATCCAGTTCGTGGTACTCGCGGAGTTCTTCCTCGTCCATCCCGACGCGCTCGCGGAGCAGGGATTGTGTTGCGTGCATCGAATCCCACGGTTTCGCCTCCGCCACGCCGAGCGCCTCGGCGAATTGCCGCAGTTCACTGCGGGCTGCCGTCGTCACTGCAGGCGCAATAGCGTGCAGGATTTCTTTTATCGTTTCGACGGAATCGAAAATCCCCGAAGATATGATGTATTCCGCATAGTTCTGGTACCCGATCATTTTGGCGCGTTCGCCGAATGCCTTGGCCTGATCCAACACGTTCTGCGAGTTGTCGTGCTCTCCGCCGACGCATAAGGTCGAGACCTTCTCGTAAACCTGTTGCCGCATCGCGCGATCTGTCAGCCACGCCAGATCCGGGTGCCATACACCGCTGATTCCGGCGGGCTTGGACAGCGAGTAACCGCCGTTCTCCCCAGCGCGAGATCTGGCATTGTCGATTTTGTCGGCAGGCAGACCGTTCAACCTATCGACATCGGCCACGTGGATCTCGAAGGCGTCGACCGCGTTGATCTGGTTCGCCTTGTATTCGGCCTGAAGTCTGGACACCTGATTATCGATTTCGAGGAGTCTCGGCTTCTCCCACGACTCGAGATATGCTCCGGCGTATTTGAGTCGCTTTTCCATATGCAACACAAACCACCGGTCACGCGGGCTAAGTTCCAGGCCGTAGAGGCTTGCGTGCATTTGGGAAAAGAGGGACAGCAATGGCCTGCTACTCAGGATCTTTCTATCATGGGTGGTATTCAGCCTCGCGATCTCAGATTCCAGAGATGCGGTTTCGGAATCCCGGTCCACTGCCGCTTTCTGCGAGAAAAGCAGCTTCACCGCGCCGAGTAGCAGGCCGGACTCGGCAAATCGGCGCAGGGTATCCGCAGGCGTTGGACCCGGGTTCGCGATGATGTCATCGACCGCGTCGAGCTGCGCTTGCATCGCGAATTCGAAAACGGGCGGAAAATGCCGCGCTTCCATGCGGTCGAAGGCCGGATTTCCGGCCGGGTCCAAGACCGCCGCGAGCACGGGATTGGCCTCAGGGTCGAGATCGGCCGGTCCCGGACCTGTGGCACCGCCGCCGGAGCCGACGCCGCTGTCGGCCGGGGAATCCGCTGGGGTGCCAGGGGCTTCCGCCGCGGATTCGGCGGTGACTGGCTGCGTACCGCGGCGCAGCTGTTTCGGGTTGTTCCACGGCACACGGTCACGGTCACCGAGAATCTCGTCGTTATCGATGTGGCCCAAGCCCTGATTGAAGAGGTGCTTCGGCCGGTTCAAACCCGCGGCGCGGTGGGGTTTGTCCACAAAGGGGTTGTGGCCTGGGTGATGGAAGGCCATTTCGGCGGGGGGTGTGTCATCCGTAGTCGCGCTGGGTGCTGGGCTCGTGCCGGTCTGGGGGGCTCGGGCTTTTCCGGGTGCGAGTGGGGCAGCGCTCGGCGGTTCGGCGGCCGGTTGTGGTGTGGCGGTGCCGCTGTCATTCCGCCTCGCGGCGGACGGCGCGATCTCCGCGGTTCCGGAACTGCTTGCCGCCGATGGTTGTCGCGGACCGATTATCCGTGGCTCGTCCGGCTGGTCGGATTCGTCAGCCGTCGCCGAGCGGGGCTGATCTGGGGTTGATTCAGACGGTGTGTCTTCGGTGCCGCGTTCGGCGCTCATCCGAATCCGGAAGTCCGCTACCGCCTCCGGGGAAATTGTCGTCGAATTACCGTCGGCCGTATCCGGCAGGGTTTCGACGACGACGCGAAGCCTTTCGAGTTGGCGCGGCGACATGCGGGTCGACGTGCGTTCGGCCTCTAGTGGAGCAGGTATCACCTGAACCGGGCCGTTGGTGCCGATCTTCTCGGCCAGTTGGGTGAGGAACCGATCGACACGCCTCGGCGCCATGGCGAGGACGGCCCCCACGGTCGCGCGTGACATGCCGTCCGCGACCAAGCGAAGAGTGTGTGCCTCGACTTCGGTCAGCGCGACCGTGCGGACGTTCGGCGGCACGACCGACTCGGCTGCTGCCTGGTCGGTCCCGCGCGAATCGGTTGCTTCGGATGTGTCGGCGGCTGGCTGTGCGGTGGTATCGCCGGTCTCAGGACCGCTTGCTGCCGAGGGCGATTCGACATCCATTGTGGGTGATGCGCCACGGGGTCCTGCGGTCGACGGGGAAGGTGCTGTTTCGGCATGTGCCTCGCTTTCGGTCAGCTCGGCGGGCGCCGAATCAGTCCGTGTGGGCGCGTCTTGTTGCGGGGCACCGGTTTCTGCTGTGGTCGAGCCGCTCTTTTCACCGCTGCCAGCAGGTCCGGGTACCGGTGTCTCGGAACTGTTCGCGGATGGGATGGGCTTCGCATGCGTCGGGGCCGCGGTACCCGGCTGCGGCGATTGCGTATCCAACACCCCCAACCGCAGCGCCTTCATCAATAGCGGGGTTCGCTTATGCACCCCGAATTCCTCGGCCATGCGCTGTCGGCGGCGGATTACTGTTCTGGTGACGATTCCCAGCTGCGCTCCGATTTCTATGTCGGACAAGCCTTCCGCCATCAGCCGAAGTATTTCGAGTTCCTCGGCGGACAGCCTGACGATCTGCGACTGGATAGGGTTCAGCCTGGTGAGCAACCCTTGGCGCCGTGCCTCCATGACCGTCTGAACCGCACCGGTGGTGCGGAGCTTCGCGGCGGCGTTGGCCTGGTGATTCTTCACGGTCCGCTCATCCACGTGCAGCCTCGCCGCGATCTCGGCATGCGTCAGGCCCTCCTGAAGCAGGTCCAGCACTTCACCCTCACGATCGGTCAGCACTCCGCGATCGGGCGGCGCCGACGGCGGCATCATGCGCGATTGCGGTGACATCGGGAGCTGCGCGTGCACACCATGTCGCTCGGCGACCGCGATGACCAACGTCCGGGCAGCAGTCCATACCGCGCGGGGCTCGGTTGCCGGATCGGGCGGGACATCGGTGCGCCTCGGATCGAATCGATTCAGCAGTTGTCGGCCGTCGGGACCGAGCGCGTGTAGGCGTTGGCGTACCTGCGCAGGATTCGCTCCGGCCAACACTGCCCACAGCGGGTCCGACGGCGCTATCCCGGCACCACGGACTACGAAATTCCCGATTCGGCGCCAGAATTCGGAGTCGAGAAGGTGTCTGTTGAGCAGGTTTCCCGCGTTGCGGGCGACCCATTCTTTGACGGTGCTTGGTTCGTTGATCTGGTCAAGACGTCTGATTGCGTTGGCGCACGCCTCGTCGAAAATTTCCTGGGCCACCCGAGGTTCACGTACGTGCGCCTGAATCCATGGGAATACGTTGCTACCGAAGCATTCCCGAAGCGCCGCGACTGCCTGATCCGGACGGCCTTGCGCGACATGCTCATCGATCAGCAGCCGAATTTGCGCGTCTGACATGTGGTGTACGTCGGCTTGCGCGGGGCTGTTGTCGGATGGGGTCGGGGCTGTCGGCGCCGCCGCGGGCCGAGTACGGCCCCAGGGCGTGGACCTGCTGGACTTGCGGGGTTCGGGGTCCTGCGATGCGGCACTCACGGCGGCGGATCGACGGCTGCTCCACGGTGTTTTCGGAGCCGGCACCACCGATTCCGTTGCGCTGAAACCGGTGACTTCCGGCACCGCGTCGTTATTGCGCACAGCCGCGGAATCATTGGGCGCATCTGTACGGCCGTCTGGAGCGGTCAGCGGCGCTGGCGCTCCGCGTGTTTCGTGCGGCGATTCGGTAGGTTCGGTTGTCGGAGCAGAGGTTCGGGCCTGGCTATGAGTGGGTGGGGTGCTCTCGTCCGGCTCGGGTCGGGACCTCATCGCGTGGATCGCGTTGTCGGCGAGTGGTTCGCCGGGCGTTGCCGTGGGGGCGGTATCGGGGGTGCTGTCGTCGGGCTCGGCCCGGGACCCCATCGGGTGGATCGGGTAGTCCGCGAGTGGTTCGCCAGGGGTTGCCGCCGGGGCGGTATCGGGGTCGAACCGGGGGATGGGCGCAAGGCCGGTGCCGTCTTCATTCGGGACGAAGGCGACCCCGAAGTAGGAGGCACCCGGTTCGTCCGGTGTGCCGCGCTCGTACCGCGTCCACTGTTCTTCGCGCGGACGGTACTCCAGCGGCTCTTCGCGCGGATCGTAACCGACTAGTTCGCGTTCCCAGACATCGCCGCTCTCATCGGTTTTCGTCAGATACATGTGTGCGCCGAGGCCGCCCGGACGGTCGAATACGACCGCGACTCGTGCTCCGGGACCGAGGGCACGATGCAAGTCCGCGGCCTTGTCGCGTGCGGTGCCGTACTGGTCGGCAACGAAACCACCTGGCACCCAGCCCGCGCTCGTCGCCCAGCTGAACGCCTCCGCGTACATTTCGCCGGGCGGGTCCTGATCCGGGCGCCGACGGACCGGCAGGCCCTCGCGTTCGAGCACATCGATCACGTTGGGTGCGCAGTCCTTGGCGTTCGCGCCTTCCAACAGCAGGGCCAGTGCGAAGTCGTCCCAGGACACGGGTGGCCCGTCCGGGCTTCGGAATGCGATCGAGCCGTCGCCGCGCGCCGTCGAATCGGTTTGCGGCTGTGGGGTGTCCAGCAGCAGGCCAGCCAGTTCGGGATCCTGTTTCGCACGCAGTACCAACTCGTCGGCACCTTCGTGCCCGGAGACGAGATGGAAGCCGGGCAGCGGTGGCCGTCCGCCCGGCCGGGTGGCGTAGTGGTCGCGAATCCGCTTGCGTGCCAGAAGATCTTCGGTCAGCGCCGGAAGGGCTTGATCCACACCGGCGCCACCGGTCATGCGCAGCACCCACGCGACGCGTTTTCCGGGATTATCGCGCGCGGCCGCCTCGGCGTCCTGCGCCAGCTGTGCGACCGCGGTGACCACTGTGGCCGTCGTGAGATCCTGATCGAACACCCGAACGTGCACTTCGTCGGCGGCATCGACATCGCCGATGGCGAGTTCCAAATGCGCCGGTATCTCGAAATGTCCTGAGTAGTAGTCCAAGACGTGCACGCGGGGGTGACCGGTCAGACCGGTGGCGAGTTCCGCGGCCGCGGCCATGCCGAGCACCGCCGCCTGCATACGCATCCGCTGGCGAAGGAAATCGGCATGCTGGAATTGGTCGCTGTCCTGCATCTCCCTCGCGAGGCCCAACCGAGCGATCCGGTCGCGCCACCGCGCGGTCAAAGCGCGTTTATCGTCGTGTGGTTGCGGGACCAGCGCCCATTTCTGCTCGCGGTTCAATGAGTCGAAACCCATTATGGCCGCGGTGATCTCGTCGATACCGGCACTTTGGGCGGCGTCGTAGCGCACGGTGGCCAGCTGATCCCATGCGCCGTCGGCGATCAGATCGAGCTCCGGATGCGCGGCGACCCAATCCTTCGGTAGCACCGGCCGCGGCTGTCGCGGCGGGGTGAGCATCTGGTCGGCGAGTGCGCCCAACTGGTCGTCGAGCTGACCAACCTGCTGATCCAAGCGCTGGAATTCGACGCACTCCGGTGTCGCGAGGGCGTTCGGCTGCGCCGGGTCGGTCAGTCCGAGAACGACCAGGTCGGCCGTCGCGCCGATGGCCGCGCGGGCCTCCTCACGCTGTGCCTCGGCCAGACGCCGCTGCTCGGCCAGAACATCGAGTTGACCGCGCTGTCCCGCCAGCTGTCGAGCTTCCTCGGCGGCCGTTGTCTGCGAATGGAGTTCGAGGAATTGCTTCGCGGTCCGGAGTCGGGGGTCGTCGGCCGCCGCGCCGTCGGCCTCCAGGAAGGTGACTACCCAGCTCGCCCAGGCGCCCAGCACCGCCGGGGCGATGCCGAGCTGCCTCGCGAGTTCGGCACCCGCCTCGTCGCGTTGCTGCCGCAGGGCATCGAGGTCGTGTGTTCCCTTCGAATCGGCATGGCGGCGGGCCGCGTCGACCTTGTCGAGCAGCCGAATCTCGGCATCCAGCGCGTTAACTCGTTCGGCTGCCGCCAGCATGTCGCGGTTTGCCTTGAACGACTCGAGATAGGTGCGGGTTATCAGATCGGGCGGCCTCGGTGGGTCGGCGCGCTTGTCGTCATCCAGGCGGGGGGCGGCTTGGGACTGTGCCATCGTGCAGTTCTTGCGAAGGGCGCGCACTACTTCGGAGCCCGACCCCAGGTTTGTCGGATCGAGTCCGTGCTGCGCGGCGAGTCCGTCACGGTGAGCGCGGGCCTGTTCCCGCTGTGCTGCCAGACGCTCGCGGGTAGTCGGCTGTGCACCTGGCCCGCTCGCGCGTGCGCCGGGCGAGTCTTGGGCCGCAGCGGTTCCCGGCTCGCCATCGGCGGAGTTCGCGGGTGCCTGTTCGTTGGGCGCATTGTGGGGTGTCGGCTGCGCGGGTTCCGAGTGGTCGGCTGGGTCCTGGGGATTGCTGGATGTGCTTTCGAGCTTCTCCTTCGGGTGGCTGATATGCAGAAATCCGGGCAGCTGGCGGCGGGCGGGCACGGGCCTGCCCTCGTCGTCTTTGAAGTAAGCAACGAAGGTTTTCTTTTCGCCCTCGTAGTTTTCGGTTTCGTAGAAGGGGTGCCATTTGTTCTCGTCGTTCTCTTCGTCGCTGTACTTCCGCACACGAGGAATATCGTCGTGGGCGTCATCGATAAGGGGGTCGAATATGAGAATGGTGCCTTCGACATTGACGATGACCATGACATGTCCGTCGATGGCGAGGACGGCGGAGTCGATGTCGTTGTCTTCGGCGCGGATGGTTGCGACGACGTGGTCGACCGGGTCGGCGCCCTGGACTTTGAGCCGTCGGAGTTGGGCGCCGATCGTTTCTTCAGTGATTCGCCAGTTGTCTTCGGCGTTCCATCGGGGGTCGGTATCGTCGGGTTCCGGTCCGGTGTCGAGGCCGAGCGCGCGTTGTACGCGACCGACCTGGATGGCGCAGTTCTTGATGACCTCGTGGCTAGGGGTGTCCGGATCCGCGTGCGGAGTAGACTCCTCGCCCGCCTCTACCTCGATGTGGTGTGGTTTGGCCTCGGCCGCAGGTGCGCGTTGCAGCCGCCCCAACCATCCGCGGCCCCCCGTCACGATCCGCGAGAAGACACGGCCTTTTCTGACGAAGAATAAGACGTTGTAGCCAGCCGCGGTGACTCCGCTGATGGTCGCTGCCACCGCGGCAAGCGTGTCGCCGCTGTGCGCGGTCACCCCGGTGCCGCCCATAAGGAGGCCGCCCGCAACCAGGCCAGCAACGGGGGCGGTTCCTTGGAACAGTCTTTTCACACCCTGTACTCCGCCTCGGACCTCCGAGTCGAAGATGTCCCGCTCGTAGGCGGAAGCCCGAGTGCCCATGGTCATCATCACCATCGAGTCCAGGAATGTCGCGGCCGCGATCGCGGCCGGGTCGGTGGTCGCTGCCTCGATCGCGAAGAGTCCGGCCATATTGAACAGTGCTGCCCGGAAAAGGAGGCCGGTATCGACATCGCTGGTCAGCTTTGACAGAAAACCGCTCATCATCCCACCGACCAAGGGTGCGGCGACCGCCGCGCCTTTGGCGAACTCCGATAGGTCGGAGGCCTGGATCACTGTCGTATTGCGGAACCACATCATGGCCCAAGCCGCATTGTTGATCGTAGAAACCGCGGTATAATCTCGGATAAATTTTTCTTTCCACAGAGTCCGTGCGCCTTCACCGATATCCTTGAACAGGCCGCGTGGTTTCTTGAAGGTCTGGGGCGGAAAAGGAATCTTCAATATGTTCAGGAAATTCGTCAAATAGGAGAAGGCATTCACGCCGAATGGTGCTGCGGGCATTACATTGACCACGCTGACGCCGAATACTTTTGCGGCGCCGTCCGCTGTGGATCCGGCGACGTTTCTGAAGCTGTATCCGGTCAGCCCCTGATCCTTGGTGAGGAAATCCCCGAACGATGCGTTGAAGGCGCCCATGTAGTACACGCCCGCAGTAGATTCGATCAGTGCTGCCAGTCCCAGCCCCAGTCCGAGATCGGGTGCGTCCGAGAGGATGAGACCGGTGGCGGTGGCCGCGGCGGCCGCGCCGATTGATTGCGTGTAGAGCATTATCTTTCGCCGGTCCTTGCGGTCGGCGAGAACACCTGCGTGTGGGGCGAGAAGTGTTGTGGCCCACCCTGCCGCACTCATGAGTGCGGCGACGCTCGGTGGTAACCCTTCATTCAACGCGAAGAATGGCAGGGCAGTCGCTGCGGCGCGGGAGCCGAACTCGTTGAAGACCTGGCCGCCCGGTTTGAAAGCCGTCCCCAGCAACAAATGCGCGTATGGTTTGTTGACGGCCAGCAGCTCTCGTGCCGAAATCTTCTTCGTTTTGGATGCCGGATCAATGGATTTCTCTGGCGTGCTGGATGATTCCTCGGAACTGCTTGTGCCCGTGGTGTTTTCGCTATTGCCATCAGGTGTCGACTGCTGCGAGCCGGTCTCCGCTGGTTCGTCCGGGTCTTCAGGGTTCGGTGGTTGGCCGGGGAGGTTGTGGAAGAAGACGCCGCCGTGCTGGAGATGGGCGGGGGCTTTCGGTTTCCCGGGTGCGGGTTTGTTGCCGAAGACCGCGTCGAGTTGTGCCATGGCAGTTCGGTGTTCGGCCACGACGTTGTCGATGATCTCGAGCAGTGGTTGTGCGGCGGTGTCGGTGGCTAGTTGCTCCTGGGCCGCGCGTGCATGAACTCTGGCGGCGAGGTTTCGTGCGATCAGTGGGTTGCCGACCTGAGCCATCAGGAGGTGGTAGACCAGGCTGTCTTCAGCAGGTGCTGCGGGTTGGTCGGAAACGACTGTGGTATCGCCGGAATCCGTTGCGGTATGCGCTGATTCGGGGTCGATGTTCGGATCGGTTTCATCATCGACCCAGAGCCAGTCATCGGCTGTTTCCGAGGTGTCGGGAGTGGGTTCTGTTTCGCTCGTCTCAGGGGGCAGCGTTTCCGTTTCAGCATGCTCGCGCAGGGCGGCGTCGGCGTCGGCAATGACGTCCTCCGCGCCGCGACGGTGCGGCGCTGCGTTGACTTCGCTTTCGGCGGCCGGGGATCGGGGTTCCTCGCCGAGAGCGTCGGCGATCCTACCCAGGACGTCGACCGGCGGGGCAGTGCCAGGTCCACCCGTATCACCGGTGCCCGGACCGGATCCACCCTCATTGCCACCGCCGGCACCGCCTCCATGCGCAGCTAATGGCATTGCGGCCCAGGTGATCGTGAACCCGCCCAGCGACATCGTCCCGGCTCGGCTCGCGCGTCCGGGGCCGACCAGGTTCTGCACGTGCCAGCCGCCCGGCTCGTCGGCGACGCTCGCCCGACTCCGATCCGCCACCGCGACACGGAATTCCAAGCCTTGGGGTGTCATGACGATGGTGCCGGTCAGCAAGGTGGCGTCGTTCGCACCCAGCACCAGGTTGTTCACCAGTTCGATGGTCTGGGACCGCGCCTCCTGCCGGGTTTCGGGTGCGACGGATTCCTCAGGGACCGTATTGAATACGTTCCTACTCAACTCGGCTGCCTGCCCGAGCGCATCCACCGCACCGACACCGGGGGCGAACAGATGTTCCGCGCGCGAGAATGTGTCGGTCCCGCCGAACAATGGGTCGTGTACACCCGGTCCGTCCCCGGCCGACCAGTGCAGATCGGCCAACCACGCGTTGCCGTAGAAGCGCACGGCCGCAGCGGAATTCGGCTCCGTCGCCGTGCGTTGGAACAGCTCGACCAGCGGCAGGATATGTGGGCCACGTGGATCGGGTGCACTCACGGCCAGGGCCCTATTACCCGGTGTTCCGGATACCCGCACCTCCAGTCGCCAGGGCAGACGCTCGTGGACCGTGGCCGCATACTCCGTCACGCGCCGCGAGACCACATGCTCGGCGGCGGCGAGCTGCCCGGAATCGGTCCAACCATGGCGCAGCATCTCGCGCCGAGCTATCTGCCAGAGAGCGGCGGCAGTCGTCTCCGGATCGTCGCTCGGCGTGGCGAAGATATGGGTTTCGCCTCGACCCGCTGGCCGAAGTATTGCTCGCCCGGTGGTTTCGCCACCGTGGTCGAGTTCCAGTGTCAACAATCCCGACTGCGATACCCGCGCCGTGAACACCGTCTCGTCGTTGGTCACCCCGCGTGCGAGGGTTTCCACCAGAGAGTTCGCCTCGGCCCGGTCGCGGCTCCCGCCATGGTCGTAGAACAGGTCCGCGACCATCCGACGGGCCGCCCTGACATGTTGTCGACTCATTTCCACGTCGAGAACTTCGAAATCGACGTCCGGGTCCTCGACGGTCTGCCAGACCGTATCGCGGGCGACGCTGACCGAGTCGTCGATTCGTTCGAAGTCGAGCACCACACGCCGGAGGTCGGGCCATAACACCGCTTGCCACGCGGTGGCTCCCAGCTCCAGCTCCCGCACCAGTTCCGGCGGCAGTTCGGCGTCACCGCGGTGGGTGAGGCTCACCCGAAGTCCGGTGTGCCACTGTTCGACCCGCACCTCGGCCGCTGGGTCGGTGGAGCGCGCGAGCGCGTCGGCGAGCACCGCGCAGACAGTGTCGGCCGCCGCAGTTCGCGCGGCAGCGGGCCACCCGGCCATCACTTCGTCGATCGCCGCTCGGGTCCGCGCTTGTGCCTGTGGATCTCCTACAAGCAGCATCAAGGTTGTCTGCGTGGGCGCTTCGGCGTCCGGAGCAACGGCGGCAATGGATTCGGTGCGATCCTCTTCGACGACATTCGCCGGTTGGGTGTCGACCGTCGCCGTGCTCGCCGCGGGAGCCTCGGCATCGGTCGGCGCCAGCTCGAGGTCGTCGGCGTCGAGGCCCAGCGGTACGACGGCGACCCGCTCGCCGCTATTGCGCGCTGGATCATCGCGATCGGCCAGTGCGGCAACAAGGTTCGCCGCCTCCGGCGTGCCGTTACCGAGAACGGTCCACGCGGTGTAGCCGTCTGGGTGGTACTCGACGCCGTATCGGTCGGCGTAGTCCGGGATCAAGCTCAGCTGGGCGGCCCCCGCCCCGCGAACGTGCATTTCGAGACCGAGTGCCGCGCCGTCGTCGGTTGTCAGCCGGGTCAGCACGAGCGCCCCGAGCGCCTCCTCACGGTTCAGAACGGTGTCTACCAGTTCGTCGACCAAAAGGGTTGCGGTGTCGAGCTGTTCTTCCGACCAGGCGTTCGCCGGAAGGGTCTGAATCATCAGCTCCGCTGTATTCGGTCGCGAGATCTGGCGAATCGCCGATGTCGATAGCACCGTCTGGCCATCGAGCACACGGAATTCCATGAGCCGCTCGCCAGATTCTCCGGACAGCTCGATTTGGAACCAACCCGGCGTATTCGGTTCGTCGACCGGGCGGGCCTCCGAAAGCATCTGTTCGGCCGTAGCCGCCAGCAGCCGCCGTTGCTTCGGCAGCCAGTCGGACGTCAACTCATCGACAACTGTCTGTATCTCGGTGACGCCGGTGGTAACTGCTTGCCGCGGATCGATCGCGACCGCGATCCGCACCACGCGGCCCGACACATCCGCGGAACGATCCGCGGCCAGCGACATCCCGGTCTCGCGCAGGTCGGGTTCGCGCCCGTACGCAATCGACAGCGTGTCGGTACCGTCCTCGGTCTGAACGGTCCGCAGGACGCAATAGCCGTCCGCGCTCGCGGCCCGGGTGAGCTGGTCGAGTGCGCCCCAGACCAGCTCGGCCATCTCATAGTCCAACCACTCCGACAGAATTGGTGCGGCCCGCGCCCCAAGCTCCGTGGCCCCCGCGCCGCGCACCACATCCAGGGTCCGCTCGAGCCGGATATCCGCAGCCGTCGGCTGCTCGACCATCGCCACATAGCCGGTCACTCGCCGCCCGCGGTTGTCCGCCATCGCGACTTGGAGTTCCTGGCCGCCTGATCGATCGACGAGACGCGCCGAGAGCTGCGCACTGGCGACCAGCGGGTCGGTGAAGGCAGCGTTCACCACCTGAGCGACCAGCGTCCGCACCACCTCGACCGCCTCGGTCGATTGGCCGACAATGAGCTGGTCGACCGCCGCGTTGACCGACTCCTCGAGTCGCTCCTGCACCTCGTCGGTATAGACACCCGCGCGGTATTCGATCACCACGGTGTCGGGCGACGTCCGAACCTCGGCAGCGGGATCCTCGGGCTCCATGTTGCCGGGTCGGGCGTCATCGGGACGTGGATTCGGCCGCGCGCCTTCGGGATTCGCGCGTGCCTCATCGCCAACCCCAGGAGCGTTCTGATCGGCCCCAGCGCCGGTCTGTGCCGAATCCCGTTCATCCGCATCGGTTCTCGCTGCGTCCGCTGCGTCCGCTGCCGATGAGGGCTCGCTCGGCGGAGTGATGTGATCGTTCGGATCGGGTCGGGCATACCTTGCCGAGCCCCGGTGGGGGCCCAGATGATCCGGACCGTTGTCGGATTCATCTTGCTGTGGAGCAGGGCTGGGAACACCCATTCTGGCTAGTTGCTGCGCCACCAGGGGAACCAGGTCGTCGAGAATGAAGCGCGGTGCCCCGTCTTCCCCGATGTATGTGAATTCGGCTTCCTGCTCGTGCTGGTACGCGGCTCGAGCGGCGGCACTCATCGTTTGCCACTTCCGTGCCAGCGTCGCAACCACGCCGTCCGGCGCGATACTTGCGACGAACCCCGAGTTGGCCGGAATGGAGCCCCGGTTGTAAGGCTGATCCGCCGTCAGGGCATTCCCTGGCTCGTCCTGCAATGCCTGCGCGACCGTGCGGCCGTTCAGAAATGCCCGCAGGGCGTACACCGGGTGGTTCGGATCTGGCTGCGCGCTGCGGCCGAATGAATTGTTCGCCTCGGCAAGTGCCTCCGCAGGCATGAAGACAGGCTGTTGGCCCCACAATTCCCAATCCGGGTCTACGTCGTCTCCGGGGATAAGTTCGACTCTAGGATCTCCCTTCGTGGGGGATTTAGGATCCACTTTCCCCGCGAAAGCGTATCCATAGAGTAGATCCAACCATTTATCGAAGCGAGCATCAGGTGATAGAGCACTCTTCTTTCGCAGTCCGACAAAATATTCATAAAGAAATCCGAACGCTCTCGGAGCCAGCTGGTTCTGGTAGTCTTGTCGTGTATCGAACCGGGCATCCGAGGCGAGTCTTCCGGAAGTCAGCATCTCTTTGAGAAGAGCATATTGGGCTGGGTTGATCGGGGGCATATGCTGCCCCGCCAGTTCAGCTCCGTCGCGTAGATGTGCCAGCTCATGACGGAGCATGTCATATACGGGGTTGCCGGTCGGAGCTGCCTGCCAGCCGCTCCTGAAACCTGCTTCCATCCGGGCTGCGAAATATTCCGGATTGGTCAAATAGTTCTCATTGAGAAATAGTACATACTCGCCGAGTATCCAATCAGCGGCGGCAAAGACGTCGTCGGGCAAGGGGATGACGATTATCGCCGCAGCATGAGCAGCGGGGGCTTCGGCCGCCGCGTCCACGATCGCATTCCGGACAGCCAGCGCCGTATCGACATGAATTCCGGACTGGTCCAGCCCCAATACCTCGGTGCCGCAGAATGTGAACACCTGTGCGGCGATCGCCTGGTTGACACCCGCATCAAACTCTGGGCCGGGGGGCGCCCCGCCGACTGTCCCGCCCGGGCCTGCTTTGTCATAGGACGGCGTCGCAGTGGTTTCGGCATCGGCTGTGGGTGAGCCGGAACTTGTTGTGCTGGAATCGCCTTCGCGCGCGCTACTCGATGTCTGCGCGGAGGTCGCATCGGAACCTGAGTCCGGTTCGTCCGCCGCTGGACTCGGTCCGTTGTCGGTATCAATGGACGCCTGCTCGCCCAGCACGCCGTCGTCCGTGGGGGCTGGCCCGCGGGCGTGCTCTCGCACCTTGGCCAGTCGAGCCAGCATGTCTTCGTAGGCGTTCGGCGCCAGGTCATCCTCGTATAAGTCGAACCACTCGTGTATTGCGCGGATGCCGCGTTCGTACTCGTCGAGCTCGGACTGGCTCCGGCTGTTGGGGACCCAGTCGTAGGGGTCGGGTTCGCGATCGAGGTGTAGGGCGCTGACATAGTGCCGGACCCACGGTGTGTCGTGCGGGTCGACACCGCGCCTCAGGAAGGCAAGGGCATGGTCGAAGCCGTACAAGCGAATGCCTGGTTCGTGATCCGTCTCGTGGGCAGGTACGAGCTCGCTATCGGTGTCTTTCAGCCAGTTGCCTTCTCGATCCCGGTTGTTGACCAACAGATCGAGGAGACCCAACTGCTCGGCGTCCGGATGGTTCGACAGAGCTTCCATCGGAGCGACCCCTTCGAGGTCGCGATTCATGCCTGCGGATTCGCCTGGCAGCCATGGCATTATCACGGCGTCGTCAGCCACCTCGTACACCGGTGGTACCGGTGCTTTGAGCACATAGCCGACCACGGACGTCACTACCTCGGCGGCGACCTGCGCACGCGACAGCCCGCTCTTTCTCACCATACGGAAGCCATCGGGATACATGAGCAACTCCGTGATGCTGCTCTGCCTCCACATGTAGTCGGGTGTCACCAGAACAGGAGGCCCAGAGCGTTCGGCCGCCTCGTATCGTGCGAGAAATTCGCGCCCGGACATCAGAGGCCCGGTCTGTCCGCCGCGTCCGCCGCCAGGGGGTGCTGCTTGTGGTTGCGGGTTTGGTGCGGTGGGGTTCGGGACTGCGTCGTCGGGCTCGGTGGGGGTTGTATCCGGGCTATCGGATTTGTCTCCTCCTCGCGCTGCGCCGCCGCCGTCGTTGTGCCACACTCCGAGTTCGGCTATCTGTCTGCGTGCCGGTGTGAGTTTGAATTCGCCACCGTCCCAGGGGGCGTCCGGGTCAGGGAGTGCACCCCAGCCGATCAGGGGGTCGTGTCGCGGTTTTTGCCGCGATGCGGGGCGAGCGGCCGGGCGTCGACGTGTCGGTCCCGCACCACCGGCGGTAGTCCGATTTGCATCGGGGGCCGCGGCATCGCGCGATTGACGGTGTCTCGCCACCGTGGTGCCGCGCTTGCCGCGGCTCACGAGATCGCCGTCGGCGACGAGTTCCTGGTACGCGGCTCCCACAGTTGCCGACGACACGCCGAGCTTGTCGGCGAGCGCTCTGGCTGAGGGCAGTCGGGTGTCCTCTGGTATCCGGCCGGACAGGATCGCCTGGCGCAACGCCAATGTCACCGTGTCGCGCCAGCCGATGGCTTGCGCGCTCTGGGCCAGCTCCCCGGTCGGTGATTCTGCGGCGAGCACGTCGAGCAGTTGCTGTGCGAGCATCGGTACACCTGGGTCCGATGCCGGTTCATTCGGCCACTGGCTGTCGTGGGCCACCGTCGTGCCGCGACTGCCGCTGCTCTCGAGATAGCCTGCTAGTTCGCGGTACGCCGCTGCCACAGTTGCCAACGACAGACCGAGACGGTCGGCGGCTGCTCTGCTCGAGGGCAGGTGCGTCTCCGGTGGAATTCGGCCGGACAGGATCGCCTGGCGCAACGCCAATGTCACGGTGTCGCGCCAGCCCATGGCTTGCGCGATCTCCGTTAGATCTGCCGCCGAGAAATCCGCCGGGAAAATCTCCAGCAGCAACTCTGCCCGATCCCTGGGCCGTTCTTCGACGGCCTCGGTGGGCTGGGTCGGCAAGCTGTGCCGAGTGTATTCGAGCAGAACCGGGGTGTTGGCATCCGCGATCGCGAGTATTTGACCGAAATCGGTTGTGATACCGGCTTCGTCCGCGATGAGCAGTGTTTGCTCGGTGATGTCACGAGCCAGTTGCCGCTGTTGGTCCGGATCGAGTTCGATAATGCCCTGTCCGACTGCTTGCGCCACCGCGTTCAGTGCATACGCGAATACTGCCGTCGCGAAATCGCGCGTCGATGGTGAATCGGGAGCCGGGGATTCGGGTGCCTGTGCGAGCTGTTCGGAGCCCGAGTCGCGGTCGTTTCTCGGCGTTGGCGCGCCGCCCGGCCCGCCTTCGCCGTCGGACGGCGTCGTTCTCGTTTCGGCGTTGGCTGTCGGCGAGCCGGAACTTGTTGTGCTGGAATCGCCTTCACCTGTGTGCGTGGTGCTCGATGTCTGTGCGGGAGTCGCATCGGCCTGGTTGGCGTGTGCATGCTGTTGCGTGGCCGGTGGATTGTAGGTGACCCCGGGACCGCCTTCCGGCCACATGTATATCACTCGGCCTGCGGCATCGACATCGAGAACGAAGGTGACGCCGTCGTACTCGCAGTGCAGCAACCATTGCCGATTCGGTCGACCTGGGTGATCGGCGAAGGCGTCGTTCTGGACGGCGCGTTCTGCCGCCGTCGCAACGATGGCCATGAAGCCGTCTTCGTCTTCGACCCAATCGGCCGGGAACTTGGCGAATCCTGGCGCCTTGCTGTTCGGTCCGCGACTGACCAGGACTTTGCGCACGGTCCGACGGCTTATCGAAACCCGGGTCGGCGGCTGGGGTTGTGGAGGTGGCGGCGCCGGGTTCCGGACGACGCCAGGGCCGCTCGCGGGCCAGGCCGTGAGGATCCGCCCGTCCAACGCCACCCGAACGACTACATGAACGCCCTCGTGAACTTGCTCGAGCTGCCAGAAGTGCGTGTCTCCGGTCCTACCGTCCAGTGACTCGCGCAACTCCGGATCACTCCAGGCTTCGACGACGGCCCAGGTGACTTCGATGATCTTCTCATCGTCCCAGTCCGACGGGAATTCGGTCTTACCCGGTTTGCCCGTACCGTGCCGGTGGCCTCCGCCGGTCGCATCGCCATCCAGGATGTGTGTGCGCCGATCTTCATCCAGTCGAAGTGACTCCGATGGGGGCCGGGCGGGAAGGTCTGAGGTCTCCGGCTGTGACTGGGCTGCCGCGGAAGTGCCTGCGGCCGAATCTGGTTCACCAACGCCGCCAGGATCTTGGTTCGCGTGTGCTGCGATGCCGTCGGATTCGGGATTCCTCGCGCCTGATTGGCGCTGGCGGTGTCCATCGGGGCCGGTTGCGCCATGGTGGTACCGGACGAATGGGTCGCGGTCGGCAGGTGCGATCCCGCCAGGGAAGAGCTGATGCGGCCTCGTGGTATGCCGGTGGGGTGCGCCCGGGCCGGCTGGGCGCTGACGTGCGGGACCTCTTCCGCGCCTGGCACTTCCAGTGGATCCGCCAGCGGGGGTGGGGGGCTGCGCCGATGGCTGGTCTGGGTCATCAGACTCTGGGATGCGGTCCAGGGCAAGGTTGCCCCGGCGTAGTGCCTCGACCACAGCGCCGGTCCGGTCACGGACTCCTAGCTTCAGGAAGATCAGCGGCAGTGCCGATTTCACTGTCTCTTCCGACAGTTCCAGAGCAGATGCGATTCGATTGTTTGCATTGCCTGCGGCGACAAGGGCAAGCA
This sequence comes from Nocardia sp. CA-135398, assembly GCF_050955845.1. Lineage (NCBI taxonomy): Bacteria > Bacillati > Actinomycetota > Actinomycetes > Mycobacteriales > Nocardiaceae > Nocardia > Nocardia sp. CA-135398. Next base: position 2,908,818 of record NZ_CP192084.1, read on the forward strand.
TTCGAATTTCTTGGGGTGACAGATCGAGGGGGCCGTCTGGCAGCGGGATTTCGTCCAGGTCGAGCAGTGCGATGCGCAGTGCTCGAACAACGGCCTCGGTTCGGCCGCGGGCACCGAGGGCCTCCAGAATTTCTACCATCCGCCCGGTCGCCTTACCGGCACCGGCCTGTCGGAGAACGTTCAGTTCCTTCTTGGAAAGCGCACGAGTAGGCGTGGTCTCTGCTATCGGGATGCTCGCCAGTTCGAGAATTTCCAGCACCAGCGCGCGAACTACCGCCTCGGTCTGATTGCGAGCGCCGAATATTCGTATAATTCTCTTGATGCTGTTTGCCACAATACCTTGCGACAGCCCGGTCGCATGCGCGATTTCCTCGTGTGTATCGCCGGCGGCGAGTAGAGGTAGTATTCTACTTTCGCGTTCACCTAATTGAGGCTCGGCCTCTTGATCCCGCTGCGGGATGTCATTCAACGTCAGAAGTTCCTGACGCAGCGCCTGAACTACCGCATGCGTGCGATCGTTGGCGTCGAGCGTTCGTAGAATATTCTCGATGCTCTTCCTCACAACACTTTCGGTCACCGTGAGGTCCTGCGCGATCTGGCTGTTCGTCTTTCCGGCGGCAATTAGTTCGAGTATGTTGAGCTGAATTTCGGGCAGTATCTGGTGTACTCGACCGGCGAACCGGTTGACCGCGGAGAGTTGATAAGGGTCTATCCGGCGGCCATTGCGCACGGCTTCGACGGCTTCGTTCAGGAGTTTGCGCGCGCCAACGTACATTCCGGATAAGGTGCGGCGCAGTGTCTGCTTGCCCATGCCAGCCAACGCGCGTGCCGTATCGATGGATCGTGTGTTGTCCTGTTCTTCGAGTAAATCCTGCAGGTCGGCGTCGGTACCTTGAATTATTCTGCGGATATCAGTACGACTCACGGCGCCGTTGCCGATCAAGTACGCCAGCACAATTCCGCGTCGGAGCCGAAGGAATTCATGGTCGGCTTCCGCTAGTTCCACCCCGTCAGGGCCGACTCCCGTTACCAGTTCGCTACGACTGGACACGCCGAGCGTGCGGCGGATCCGCTTGACATGAGTTTTGACGGTTTCGGCGGTTATCTGCAGATCTTCCGCGATTTCGTCATTAGTCTTGCCCTGAGTGATCAGTCTGAGAATTGTTGCTTGCCGTTTGGACAGCGGCGCAATGACGGCCACCGCATCGGCGGCGTTTCTTGCTTTTACCGCGGCTTCGGTCCTATTGCGCACATCTAGCTTGCGAAAGGTTCTTTGTAGACTTTTCTTGACGCCGCTTTCAGACACGCCGATCTGCTGTGCGATTTCGCTGTTCGACTTGCCTTCGGCCGCCAGCTGGAGCACCTCGACTTCGCGAGGGGACAGTCGGTCGCCGCTCGGCCCCACGATGCCGACTGGATCGGGCGCGGGCGCGGTGGGGGTACCGCTGGGGTGCAGGGCAGTGCCGTCAGGCTCGGGATTCCTTGCGCCCGATTGGCGCCCGCGGCGTCCGTGGGGACCGGTTGGGCCATTTGTCGGGGGGTGGTGGTGGCGCCTCGAATCGAAATCGGCGGGACCGATCCCGATGGTGTGATGCGGCGGGCCTGCGTGGTGGTGTCGAGCGCCCGGGCCAGATGGACGCTGACGTGTGGGACCGGGGGCACGGCCCGTAGTCCCATCCCCCGGACGCCCAGAATCGGGGGGCTCGGGCAGATTGAAGGTAGCGCCTGCTGCTGAGCCGGACATGAACGCCAGCCCGGTGAGGACGTCGGGATCGTCCGGTATCGGGTCGCTCGTGTATCGCAGCCGTCGGTATCCCAAATGCGCCACGGCATTCCAGACACGACGGCCGATATCCGGATCGATTACCTGCTTGCCATCGAGCACACGGAAGACCGCAGTGCGACTGACCCCGGCTGCCTGTGCAACGTCCTCGATTCGAACTCGCCGTAGAGTGCTCTGGCGTGGCAGCTCCGTCTCCAGTCTGGCAGACAGGAGCTCGGACAGTTGGCGAAGGACCGCTTGGCCGATTCGCTGAGAAGCTTGCGGCGGGAGGCCAACCGCGGAAGTGGCCTGTGCGGGTGTGTATCCGGCCAGGTACCTCAATGTCGCATATGTCGCCAGCCTTTCCGGGAGCTGGCCAATAGCGTGCTCTAGCGACTCCCTCGGCACAGCCACCGCGCTTGGGTCTAGGTCGGCGTCGGACCGTACCTGCGGAAGCAGCGCATGGACCGCCTCCCAGACGCGGGACGCGATGGCCGGATCGATAATTTCGCCGCCGAGCACTGCCTGGACCTGTGCTTCGGTCGTATCAGCGTGCTGTGCCACGTCCGGAACCGTTAACGACTGATGTCCGCGTGCGCCGCCGGTCGTCGACGGTTGGTGCGGATACCCGAGGCTCTCGGCAGCTTCGAGAACTTGCCTCACGGTGTCCGGCCCGGGACCGGATCCGCCGAGTAACACCCAATGCGCCGTTGCGATCTCGACATCGGCCGCTTGGGCAACGTCGGCTAAGGTTGGCTGGCTCGGTCTATCCACGAATTTCGGTCGGGCGGCCAGATTCTGCATAACCTCGCCCCCGGGCAGACCGATACCCGGCTCTGGCTTCAGTTCGAAGACAAGCCCGGTGGCCGCGTTCGGATCGGAGTCCAAAGGCGAAGCGCCGCGTCGCAAGCCGAGGCGATCAGCCGCCGTTGTTACCCGGTTCGCGGTCTCGTCAGTGACATCGTCACCCGCGAGCGCGCGGCCCGCCGTATCAGTGGTCGTTCCGGCCAGCCACGCCACGTCAGCGGCAGTTGCCTGTCGTGCGCTGCCGTACACCACGGTGTCGTCACTGAGCTCAGCGGCGAAAAAGGCGCTGAGATAAGACAGCGCTGACCTGGGCAGCTCATCGATATCGGCGTCGGCACCTAGAGCGGCGCCGATGTCCTCCGCCGATCGACCCTCCAGGTAGCGAAGCGTGACGTACTCGGCCACATCCTCCGGCAAGTCCTCGATGGCGCGCTCCAGCGCCGAACGCGTGATTATGCGGAGCTGAGGGGCGCCTGGGGACTGAACTCGGAATCCGGCCGCGTCGGCGGCTTCGAGTACGCGGGCGGCTGTCTCCGGATCGCGGGTGTTCTCGCCGCGCATCACCCCGTAGACCCGCTGTCGAGATACCCCGGCTCGCTCCGCCACCTCGGCTGCGGTGGCACCGGTCGCGACCTGGCCAGGGCCCGGCAGGCCATGATCCGAAGGTGGCTTCAGCAGTCCTCGACGGCTGGCTGCTTCCCGGACGGCGGTCGCAACGCCCGATGTGAGCACGGGTCCGTCCCGCAAGACCTTCTCAGCTGTCCCCACCCCGACACCGGCTTCTCGGGCAACTGCCGCACGGGTGATTCTGCCGGTGTAGCCGATCTGCGCCGCCACGGTGAGCACCAGCTGTCTGGTGCGTTCGTCGATCCCGCCGCGCGCGTTACCCAGCACCTTGTCGACCGTTGTCAAGCTGACTCCCGCCGCACGGGCGACATCCGGCTTGGTGACCTGGTTCCAGTACCCGAGCCGATCGGCTGCCTCCCGCACTTGCGTGGCTGCCTCCTCGGAGACCGCGGACCGCCCCTGTAACACCATCTCGACGATCTCGACACCGACGCCGACCTCGAGGGCTACCTCGGCGATGGCGGCGGTGCGTTCTGCCTCCAGTCGGGCTGCTGCTTCTGCCGCCTCTGGGTCGGTCGCGGCGGGAGTGGTGTCGGCGGGTGGCTTGTCGTCGTGCCGCTGACTGCCGTCGTCGAGTGCTTCGTCGAATTCCTCAGGTGCCTGCAGGACCAACCTGCGGAGCGCACCGCGCTGTAGCACGCTGATGTTCGAGCCACGCTGCCTTGCGTTCATGGCCTCGGTGACAAGCTTTCGCTGAGTGGGATTCAGCTGACGCCACCGGTCTACGACATCCGCTGCGAGGCCACGCAACCACTCGCTGACACCCGTGTCCTCGGGAATCAGCCGCGTGTGCGTCTCCGCAAAACGGAACACTATGCCGTTGATTTCGCGAGCCAACTGCACCACGGTTGCGGCATCCCGACCTACCGGTGGCGCCGGAACACCGAGCAGGACGAGTATCGAGCGGAATATTTCGGGCCCATGCTGTTCGCGCAGTTCTTGCGGCGACCGTTGCGAGGCTGAATCGGCATTCGGATTCCCGGCATGGCTGTCTGAATCGGCCACTTGGTGCGGTGGTGGTGTGCCGGAGTCGGACTCGGCTGGCGGTGCCTGCTCAGGTTCGCCGTTTCGTCGCTGAGTTTCTGCTCGCGCTTGCGGCTCTGCGTTTGTTGCGGAATCGGATCCGTTGTCCGTTCGATCCGTCGGCGAGCCCGGACGCGACGGCGGCGTCGCATCTGAGCCCGGCTGATCGTCGCCCGGAATTGTCGTATCGGTGCGGGCTGATGCGTCACCCGGTGGCAAATCCAGTTCGAACCAGGTGGCTTTGCCGTTGTCCTGCACGGTGGTTCCGTGGTCGGCCGAGAGCATGTCTACCAACGGGCCGCCGCGGCCGCGTTCGGCGTCCCAGTCGGGCATGTCGGTGCCTTCTGGGACGACTGTGCTCTTGTCGGTGACCGTGAAACGGACCTTGCGGACGTCGTCGGTATCCGTCACGGTGAGGATGACCGCGACCTCGTGCGCAGTCCACCGCAATGAATTCGCCACCGTCTCCGACACCAGCAGCTCTGCGGTGTCAACCAGATCCTCGGTGAGCCAAGGGAACTTCTCCGGCAGCGATCGCACCCATGCGCGGGCACGTCCGGCGGGAACGACTCGCTGTCCTTCTTCACCTACTACGCCGGTATCTTCGCCGTCTCGGCGAACGATGAACTGTTCGCGAATCGGTGGATTAAACGGGCTGCTGCGCTTACGTGGTTGCGGGCGTGGCGGCGAGGTCGGTACCGGCGCAGGTGGTTCCGGTGGCGTCTGTGGTGTTTCGGGCGGTGGCGTCTTCGGTTTGCGTTTGCCTTTCTTGGGGTCGTCGGCCGAGGCTTGGGCCATCGGGATCGGGCGGGCGGGGACCACTGGTTGTGGCAGGGGGCCGGCGGGTGTGGTTGGGGGGAGGCCGCCGCGGGTGGGTTCGGTGGTGAGAGGTGGGTTGTAGTTGGTGCTGTGGCGGTCGAGTTGGGGGGTGGTGGGTTCGGTTGGGGCGCCGGGGGTTCCGGGATTGGGTGTGGTGGCGTAGTGGGATGGTGGGTTGAGTTCGGTGGGGCGGTCGGCGGGTGTGGCGGGTAGGTGTGGTGCCGGGGTGTTGGCGTGCCGGGGCAGGGGTGGTTCGGAGTCGTGGACGCGGGGTTTTTGCCCGTCGTCTTCGGCGGGCGCGCCAGGGACGGCGTGGTCTGGGATCGGGACCTGTGGGCGGTCGGTGAGGGGGACAGCGGGTCGACTTTCCGGCACGACCGGAGTGGTCGGGCGTGGGACGATCGGGATTGCGTTGGGGGGTGGGCCGTTTGGTGTGTCGGGTTGGCCGGGGATTTTGTAGGTGGTGCCCTGAGGTTGGGTGTATTCGTCGGGGGCGTTGTTGGGGTATTCGTCGATTTGTGGTTGGGCGGGGACGTAGCTGGGCATCGGGGGTGTGACGACGGTGCCGATGCGGTCGGGGAATTCTTCTGGGTCGCCGGGGTTTTCGTCGTTGCCGGTGGGCTGCCCGCCGGACATCGCGGGCGGCGGTGTCGAGGGTCCCGAGGTGGCATTGGTATTCGATGGTCCATGCCCGCTCGGCGGCATCGCGCCGCCCAGCGCCGTCGGCCCATTCGGCGGCATGGTGCCAGCCGGTGGGATGGTCTGGGCGTCGAGATTGCTCGGTGCCGCGTCGGGGGAGGATGTGGCGTATGGCTGTGGTGAATTGGCTTCAGCGCCTTGTGTATTGGGCTGGCGTGGGCCGATTTGCGGGGTGGACGGTTGGGCGGCCTTGTCGATCACCGGCTCGGAGTCGAAGAAGTCGAGGTCGACGAGAGTCGTTTCGTGCGGTGCGGACGGGAGCTCGCTGGCTTCGGGGCCGGTCGCGTGCGTGGCGAGTGGTTCCGCCGCGAGTTCGGTCTCCTTGTCGGCACCGCTGAGGTCAGTGGTAGCGGCGGTGTGGGTGTTGGTGTCGGCTTGGGTGGGCGTGCTTGTTGTGAGCGGCGATCCCGGTGTGGTGTCGGGTTCGCCTTCGGCGGCGAGGATGGTTCCGGCGAGGCTCGGTCGCGGAGTCTCGGGTCGGCGGAATTGGCCGGTGCCGGGGAGGCCGGTTGCTGCCGGGTTTGCCGGTGTGGTGATGGGGTCGGTCGGCGCGGGTGCATGGGCATCTCGGGTGAGTTCTTCCAGGGCCGCGTCCCAGGAACTCCACCCGTGACCCGGTGCGTTCTGTCGGGTGCCGCCCTCGTCGTCGGGTAGACCGAGTTCGTGGAAGAGGGCGCTGCCGATCTCCTCGATGTCGGCGATGGTCTGCTCGTGCAGCCAAGATGTGTGTCCGTCGACGGTCGGGTGTTTGTCGGCCGATTCGGGCTCGGTGGGGAGCAGGAGTCCGTCGAGCCAATTGTTATCGGGACTATCGAGTATTCGGCCGAGCTCGGCTTCCTCGACGGGGCGGACCAATGTGTCTGTGGCTCGGGTGGGGCGGGTCGCCGTGGCGAGGCCGCCGCCGAGTACCTGCTCGGCGAGGTTGCGGCCGCGTGGTTCGGTGGGGGTGAGCACGGGCGCGGTCATCGCACCGGTGGGGTTGGCGAGGGTTATGGCGAGGTCGCGTCCCGTTGTGCGTGCCGACTGTCTGGTCGCGTTCGTGCGGACCGGTGGCGTGGAGGGTTGGGTGCGCCGACGGGCCGCGGGTTGTGGGATCGGCACCGGTATCGGTATCGGCAGGGGTTTGAGCGTCGACTTGGCTGGTTCAGGTGGCGGTGTCTTCGGTTTGGGCTTCTTCTTGACGGCCGAGGCTTGGGCCATCATCGGGACCGGGCGCGCCGGAGCCACGGGTTGCGGCAGGGGTGCGGCGGGTGTGGTTGGGGGGACGCCGCCGCGGGTGGGTTCGGTGGTGAGGGGTGGGTTGTAGTTGGTGCTGTGGCGGTCGAGTTGGGGGGTGGTGGGTTGGGTTGGGGCGCCGGGGGTTCCGGGGTCGGGTGTGGTGGCGTAGTGGGATGGTGGGTTGAGTTCGGTGGGTCGGTCGGCTGGTGTGGCGGGTAGGTGTGGTGCGGGGGTGTTGGTGTGGCGGGGTAGGGGTGGTTCGGAGTCGTGGACGCGGGGCTTCTGCTCGTCGTTTTCGGCGGGTGCGCCGGGGACGGCGTGGTCTGGGATCGGGAGCTGTGGGCGGTCCGTCGGCGGTATGGCAGGTCCGGTCTCGGGAATTGCCGGGGTCGACGGGTGCGGGACTATAGGGATCGCGTTGGGGGGTGGGCCGCTCGGCGCGTCGGGTTGGCCGGGGATCTTGTAGGTGCTGCCTCCCGGTTGGGTGTATTCGTCGGGTGCGTTGTTGGGGTATTCGTCGATTTGTGGTTGGGCGGGGACGTAGCTTGGCATCGGGGGTGTGACGACCGTGCCGATGCGGTCGGGGAATTCTTCTGGGTCGCTGTGGGTCTGGTCGTTGTCGGTCGGCTGCCCGCCGGACATCGCGGGCGGCGGTGCCGAGAGTCCCAGTGTGTTCTCGGGATTCGATGGTCCGCTCAGTGCCGCGGCTCCAGCCAGTGCTGTCGGTGGGATGGCCTGGGCTGCAAGGTTATTCGCTGCGGCACCGGCAGCTGCGGCATGGGGATGCTGTGGGGAGTTGGCTGGTGTGCCTTGCGGGTGTGCTGGATTGGCTTGCGCCGCTGGTGGTGTGGCTTGGGGTGTGTTGGCTGGTGTGCCTTGCGGGTGCGCTGGATTGGCTTGCGCCGCTTGGGGCGTGGCCTGGGGTGTATTGGCTTGTGCTGCCTGCGGGTTGACCGGCGGTTGCTGGGGCGGGTTGCCGTGCGGTGCTGCGTGGGGTTGCTGTGGCGGGGTGGCCTGGGGCGTGTTGGCCACAGGTGTGGCAGCGGGTGTTGCCGGTGTGCCGCCGGGACCGCCCTGTGCCGTGGGGCTCTTCGCCTCCGTCGGCATCGAGCCGGACCCGCTGCCCGGAACTGGTTCGACCGGTGTGGCGGTCGCGGTGTGCGGCGTCGCCGTCGGGGAGTTACCGGTAGGTGTGACCGGCTCGTAGTCGAAGAAATCGAGGTTGAGGAGGATGGCCTCGTCTGGGTCGGGTGGTAATTGGCCGGGCCCTTCCCCGGACCCGGGTGGTCGCGGTCCGCCTCCAGTTGGTGGACCCCCGTGTGAGACAGGCGGTCCCGCGGTGACACCGGATCCGTTGCCGCCTCCACTGCCGCCGAGATCTTTGGCGGCGGCCATGTGGGTGTTGTTCTCGACATGGGGGGCGTCGGCACTCATCGTCATCACCGATCCCGGTGTGGCGCTGGGCTGGCCCTCGGCGGCGACGACGGTTCCGGCCAGGCTCATTTGCGGAGTCTCGGGTCGGCTGCTGTGGAATTGCGCGGTTCCGGGCGCTGACGAGTTCCCCGGTGCGGCCACGATATCGGCAGGCGCGGTATCGAACTCTCCCGCGATGAGTCCTTCCAGCGCGTCATCCCAGGGACTCGGGCCGTGGCCGGATTCGGATTTGTTTGCGGGGGAGGTCGGCGACGCGGAGGGATCCTGTGGCGTACCCGATGACGGTTGGTCGGTATCCGGAGGCCGCGAAGTGCCGCCCTCATCGAGTTTGCGGAAGGCATCTTCTAATGACCCGCCGCTCTCGTCATCGCGTAACTTGCCGAGCTCGTTGATATCGTCAACGGTCTTCTTGGGCGGCTGCCAGGGTCTGTGGCCATCATCGGTGGTTTCTCGGACCGGGAGTCCATCACGCGAGCTGTTGTCCCGGGAGCCGCCGATCTCGGGGACGGTCTCCTCGCGCGACCGGGGGGTGACGTCACTGCTCTGCGCCCTGGCCCAGTCCGGCGTTGATCGGACCGGGAGCCCATCGCGCCAACTGTCGTCGCGACTGCCTCGGGAGCCGCCGATCTCGGGGACGGTCCCCTCGGGCGGCCGGGCGGTGCTCATGGCTCGGCTGACGCGCACCGCCGCGCCGATGCCCGCGATGGCGCCACTGGCGCCACCCATCACCATCATCTGGACCACGAACCGGCCGGTGAGCTTGGTGTCGGTGAGCTCGGATACGACCACCGCGGCACCGGCTCCACCCGCGGCTCCACCGGTAGCGCTGGCGAGCACGACGGCCACGACGCGTCCGGTCGTGCGTCCCATCGGTGTCGCGGCATTGGCCGCCATGCGGGTGAGCCCGGGCAGCACCGCGCGGGTAGCCAGGGCACCGAACAGGCCGCCGGCCCCACCGGCGGTCGCCGCCACCCCGACCTGGTTCCAATCGATGCTGGTGCGGCGTCCGGGTTTGCCGTGGCCCTGGACGATTTGGACGTATTGCGCCCCGGCGACGACGCCGCCCATGGAGACCGCGCCCATGATGGCCGCGCGAATGGCGAGCGCCATAGTGGGGTAGCGCTGCATGAAGGCGCCGACGCGTTGGAAGAAGAATGCCATGGTGTCGCGGCGGGCGGCGGTGGCCGCGACATCGGCGGCGATACGGTCGCTGGCGGCCTTCATCGGTACGGCGGAATCGATGAGGAGATTGGCGAGAAGTACCGCCGCGATACCGATGACGATGTACTGCTCGAGTTCGATGGCGTTGGCCGAGTCGTAGAGGAGGGTGGCCATGCCGTCGGCGAATTCGCGTTGATTGCGTGTATTGGCGATCTCGGTCTTCAGCTGTCGCTGGATCGCGTCGCCCGCCTCACCCTGGATCGCGGCGGCCACTTCGTGTGCGAGTCGTTCGAGGTGCCGCTGCGTGACGGTGAGACTTTCGGCCGAGCGCGCCCAAGCGTCGGCCGCGGCGCGCATGTCGTCGGGTTTACCGACCGGGAAGTGGCCGATCACCCAGCGGGTCAGCCAGTCGGGCCAGTCGGGAGGGATAGTGACACTCACCGAGGCGTCGACCGCCCTCTCGCGCCCTCCACCAACAACCGATACAGCACCCGCGCCGGACCGCACGCGTCATCGCCACGCAACTCGACCTCGACGAATGCCGCGACCAACGCCGCGCTCGGCTGGAACCGACCGTCGAGGATGCTGTTGGCGCCCAATTGGTCTCGCCATCGCCGGTACCCGCCGACGATGCGGGCCAGGCTGTCCCCGGCGCCCCAGGGGCCGTCGATGCGCCGATATTCGGTGATCAGCGCTCGCTGCACGAGTCCCCGGATGGGCTGACCCGCCTGACTCTCCATGATCCGGCCGAGGTCGCCGACAATCGTCGAATACATCGGTCGCTCCTCGGATCCGGCTACAGAGTTCCCGGATTGTATTGCGGCGGAGACTCTTTCGCTGAGTTGGGCCGGGTTCGCGACGAGAGCGCGGTCGAGCAGGATCCAAGAGCCGGTACTCGCCTGCGACTCGTCCTCGCTTCGATCGCGGGTCACCCGAGAGATCCGGCCGTCGCCGAGGCCGGTGATCTCGAGGCCGCCGAGTTCGACGAACGGATATTTGCCGAGAATATCGTCGATAGCCGCGGCTAATTGCGCGACCGTCTCCTGGCCGATACCCGAGGTGTCGAAGCCGACGATCTGCAGTCCGTGCCGATCGGCGAGCTCCCGGACCGCGGCCAATGCCGCCGCATCGGTCGGCACTCGGGCCTGCGCCGCCTCGGGCGATTCACGTTTTTTCTTGCGCGACTTGTCCTTTCGTTTCTGATCGCCGGACTGTGCCGGGCCAACCCCGGCCGGGGACGGTGCGAAGACCTGTGCCGGTGGGCGAGCGCCGGTACGGGCTCCCGACCAGGGCGTGCCCGACTGTATCGGCGGGTAGGTCGCGCCCGGAGTCCGCGACCACGGGGTGCCCGTCGGCTTCTCGGCAGCCGCGGGATCACCGGCCCGAGGTGGCGCTGTGGCGGCGGGCGATGTCGCACCTGGCGCGGCTGGGATCGAATCGTCCGCGACCGACGGCGTCGCGGCATTCTCACCGTCTCCGGTCGAGCTTTGCGCCTCGGGCTGGGATGCGGCGTCCGGTCCGGTCGGCGGTGTGCTCGAATCCGGGTACACGGACTGCGGAGCGACCGGCGTGGGTGCGGCGACCGGACCGTAGCCGGGGGTCTCCGGTCGTGGGTAGGCGGTCGGGGTAGCGGTCGGCTGGGGGGAGGAGGTGGGAGTGGAAGTGTTCGGAGATGTCGGCGTCGCGTTCGTGTTCGTCCCGGAATCGGTTGCGGGCGAGATGGTTCGGGGTGTCCCGGGACCGGACCACACCGGATCCGGTGTAACGGATACCGGCGGGTTCGAGCCGATGCTGCGGATCTGCTGACCGCCGTCGCGATCCTGGTCGTCCAACGCATCGGCGACCTCGCTGACACCCTTGCTCAATCCGCGCAGATTATCGACCAGGTTCTGGTAGCCCTCCAGCCCCTTCTTCGCCTGTGGCTCATAGGTTTCGCCGACCATTCGCCCCGGCTCGTCGTCACCCCATGGTTTGCCCTCGTGAGCCAGGGCGTTCGTCAGTTCGGCCAGATCTTGGCGAGCGGATTCGGCGACCGCGGCGAGTTCGGTGACGAGCGCATGAATACGGTCCGGATCGATATGCAACGACTGGCCCATACCCGGTCACCCTTCAACCCTCACCAGCGAAACCGAGAAGGCGATTGCCTGGCGAAGAATCTTACTTCGGGCGTGGCCCGCCTTCCCAATTTTGGGAATAGCTAGGGGGTTCGGCTCCTTCCGGCTGACGCAGGCTCGATGCGCCGAGCACCAGATCGGGCAGATCGGGCATGGCGTGGACGGCCGTGACAACCGGGGCCAGGATCTGTGTGGTCTGCTCCCGCATGCGCCGGGCCGCCTCCCGTCCGGCCTCGGTGACCGACCGGCCCAGCTGCTCGGCGGTACTATGCGCGGCATCCTTGGTGAACCGCACGTCGATCAGGACACCGGAGTTGTCGACGGTCACCTCCACCAGACCATCCGCCGAGGTCGCCTCGCAGCGTGCGGTATCCAACTTCCGTTGCGCCTCGGCCCGGTGGGCGCGTTGCTCGCCGAGTGCGTCGAGAATGTTCTCGACCTGATTGCGGATCCCGAAGTTGGCCGAGCGCAACCCTTCTCGCTCCCAACGGTCCATGACTACCTTCCTCCGGATCAGCCGTGGCGTTCGGCGTATCGGCGTTCGAAGTCGGCGATATAGCGCGGCGGATCGATGGACGATGACGATTGCTCCAGCAGACCGTCGTCGCCTATGTAGAAGATGGCCCGATCGGTCGCGACCATCCCGGCGGGCACCGGCACATGCACCATCCAGCCGACGCTGAATCGTTCGGCGACCAACTGGTCGAGCGGATAGCCCGTGGTGTCGAGTACCCGCCCGGTGATGTAATCCCGCACTCGGGAGATCGCCTCCGCCGCGGGGATCGGTTCCAGGGTCGGCGGCGCCAATCCCGCCATCGAGTACTGATAGAGCGCACCGTCGATATCGAACCGGCCGTCCTCGCCGAACACATCCACCAGTTCCCGGCGCGTGACCCGGCCGACCTCGGCCGCGGCCAGCAGCGCGGCAATCGCTTCGCGCGCACCAGGTTTCGGCTCGCCGAGCAGATCGGCGACGATACCCAGCACGGTTTCCCTGGTCCACACACCCGGCACCGCCACAGCGCACTCCTCCGCCGACGGCGACGCCCCGCGATACCAGCGCCCGGCCTCCCACCAGTAGCAGAACGACAGCAGACCCGATGCGGCGCGCGGGTCGAGCACCGGATCGGCCACCCAATCCGGTGCTCCGGCATAGAGATTCGGCATCGGCTCGCCGCCGTTGTAGACCGCGTCCAGGGTTGGGGCATTCCACACCCCGCCCGAAAGCACCGCCCGTCCGGCCGGGAGCGCATGCAGCGTCGATCCGTCCAATGCCGCGCCGTCGAATACACCTGTCCACGGCTCCATGCGCGGACCGTGCTCCGACCGGGCGGCCACGAATGCCGCGGCGATCGTCGCCCAGCGCGCCCACATCTGCGGGAAGGGTGGGAATTCGTACTCCGCCAATGTCGCCCACACCTGGCCGGATCGATCGGCGCGCGCTTGGGCCGCAGCCTGTTGCGGCGTGCGGCGCTGCCGGTCGCCGTGGCCGATGTAGGCGCCCAACCACACCGGAATCCTGGCGCGCGGATATGCCGCGAGGTCCGCGCGATACGCCTCTGGAGCGAATAGCTGCCCGGGTGGGAACGGCTGCTCGCCGTAGTCGTAATCGATATCGAGCGCGCCGGACTCGGCCAGCACCACCAGCATGCGCCACCACGGTCCGCCGTTGGCTCGGGCCGCGACCGTACGCATCTCCCGGACCAGCTCGAGGACCGACTCCGGAGGCGAGAGCGGAATCATCTGGTCGCCGACGGAGTACACGAGCTGGCCGATTTCGCCCGCCACCGTCATCGCGAATACCGCGTCCGCTTGCTGCCAGCCCGTCGGTCCGAGCGCTTTCAGCGCATCGGCGAGCTGCTGCTCGGCGGCTGGTCCGCCCGGTTCGTCCACCAAGCAGTCCTCCTCATTCCAGCGCGATAAACCCATATCCGGCTGTTCATTGTCGGGCCTTCCCAGAGCTGGGATTGGGGTCACGCTGTCAGTCCGGCAGGACGCGACCCGGTCCGCGACGTCTGCCGCGTGAGGGGATCGCGGCGACGGTATCCGCGGTCGGTGATGACCGCGGATACCGCTACATGCCGATGGCTTGTCCGCTCCCGATCAGTCGGCCGAAACCTCGCTGCGATCGCCGCTCCACAGCGTGTGGTACTTGCCCGGCGCATCGATCCGCTCGTAGGTGTGCGCGCCGAAGAAGTCGCGCTGGCCCTGGGTGAGGGCGGCGGGAAGGCGTTCGGCGCGCAGAGCGTCGTAGTACGAGAGCGAGGATGCGAACGCGGGCACCGGGATGCCGAGCAGGGTGGCCGTTGCTACCACACGGCGCCAGCTGTCGATCGCCGTTTCGATCGCCGCACGGAAATACGGTGCGAGGATCAGGCTGGGCAGTTCCGGGTTCTGGTCATAGGCCTCTTTGATCCGGTTCAGGAAGCGGGCCCGGATGATGCAGCCGCCGCGCCAGATGGTGGCGAGGTCGCCGGGACGCAGGTCCCAGTTGTATTCGGCACTGCCCGCGGCGATCTGATCGAAGCCCTGGGCGTACGCGACGATCTTCGACGCGTAGAGCGCCTGCCTGATGTCCTCGGTGAATTGCGCGACGTCGGTGGGCTTTTCGCCGAGCTTGCCCGCGGCGAGACCGACCGCGGCCTTGCGCTGCGCACGCGAGCCCGACAGCGCCCGCGCGAAGACCGCCTCGGCGATGCCGGTGACCGGGATACCCAGATCGAGTGCGGACTTCACGGTCCAGCGACCGGTGCCCTTCTGCTCGGCCGCGTCGACGATGACATCCACCAGCGGCTGACCCGTCTTCGCATCGACCTGCTGGAGCACCTCGGCGGTGATCTCGACGAGGTAGCTCTCCAGTTCGCCGGAGTTCCACTGCGTGAACACATCGGCGATCTGCTTGGCGTCGAAGCCGAGCGCGTCGCGGAACAGGTGGTAGGCCTCGCCGATGAGCTGCATATCGGCGTATTCGATGCCGTTGTGCACCATCTTGACGAAGTGCCCGGAGCCGTCGGGTCCGATATGCGTGCAGCACGGTGTGCCGTCCACCTGCGCGGCAATCGATTCCAGCAGCGGACCGAGGGATTCGTAGGACTCCTTGGGGCCGCCCGGCATGATCGCCGGACCGTTGAGCGCGCCCTCCTCACCACCGGAGATGCCCGCGCCGACGAAGTTCAACCCGCGCGCCTTCATGGCTGCCTCGCGGCGAATGGTGTCGGTGTAGAGCGCGTTACCGCCGTCGATGATGATGTCGCCGGGCTCCATGGCAGCGGCGAGTTCCTCGATGACCGCGTCGGTCGGATCGCCCGCCTTGACCATGATCAGCACCCGGCGCGGCTTCTCCAGCGCCGTGACGAACTCCTCGATCGTTTCGGTGCGTACGAAATCGCCGTCACCGCCGTGTTCGGCGAGCAGTGCGTCGGTCTTGGCGATGCTGCGGTTGTGCAGCGCCACCGTGTAGCCGTGCTTGGCGAAGTTCCGGGCGATATTGCTACCCATGACCGCCAGTCCGGTAACCCCGATCTGTGCGGATCCTGTCGCGGACGCCATATATCAGCCCTCTCCGTTCGGCTTGTCACCTTCGGTGGAAGCCTAGTCCTATTGCTGTCTCGCCTTCGGAAGGTGTTCGCGCCAGCCTCCCGCGCCAGGTCAGGACCGGAGCGGACAACTGCGGATGATCGAGGTAACAGCCGCGATCAGCGGGGATCGGGGATTACATTGTCCCAACCGGTGTCCTCGCGCGGGGGCCGATGGCATCTCGGTTCGTCGAATGTGCTCACGCAGAGCACGGAAGAACGTGTGCTCGGCACCCGCCCCACCGTATGCGAGCTGGTCCCGAAGCGTGCCTGAACCAGGGAGTCGAGTGTCCGCGCGAATGCCTGCGAACAGTTGAGCGCCCGCCGCATCGGCGTGCCCGCTTTCGGTGCCGACGGATCAGGGCGCTGGCGTCTCGACGGTTGAGATCGTGCTGTCGTGCCTGCTCATCAGGCACGGCGGTAGCCGATGAACGTTTGCACCCATCGTCGACTGGGTTCGAGATATCGCTGTCCGGCTTCGGCGAACAGTTGCACACTGGCAGGTCCCGGCCAATCGACGGGCAGCATTTCGTCCGGAAGTCCAGGATCGACGTAGGGGATGGTTCGCCACTCGTCGAGCATCATGGTGAAGTGGGCGAAGGCATTTCGGTCGCTGCCCTCGCCGAGGTCGAGGATTTTGCGGTGCCGCTCGTAGAAGGTTCGGTGTTTGGTCGCGAGGTCGTCGAGATCCCACCATTGTGCGGCGGCCTCGCGCAGGGTGCCGGGCACGACAAGTTCGGTCGCGCGAAATGAGGTTACGTAGTCGTCGAGTTCCAGGGCCGTGACGATGGCGGCTGCTTCGGCCGCGAGGTACTCGGGGTAGATCCACAGACCAGCCGAGACTGTGCCGCAGCCGATCGCGGACAGCCGTCGCCGAAGCTGGTGTCGCGCGGCGCGTTCGGTTTCAGGGATGCCGTAGGAGAGCAGCCGCCACGGATCGCCCGAGGACATCTGGCGGAATCCGAAGATTCGCGGGTCGCCGCGGGTGAACATGGCCAGTGCGGCGTCGGTCAGCGCGTAACCCGCACGCCCGCTGCGGCTTTCGGCGTGCAGCACGCCTTTGCTCTTCAGTCGTGTGATCGCGGTGCGCGTACTCGGTGCCGGAATATCGAGCACGGCGAGAATTTCGGTGAAATCGGCCACTGCGATCCACCCGCCGAGGTCACGGACATACGCGCCGAGCACGGTGCGGACAACGGACGTCGCGCTGCCGGGCCGTGCGTCGAAGTCGTCGAGCACGGGGGCCGCGAGCGGCTGTTGGTCAGTGGTCATCGCGTGTCGGGTATCCATTCGAGGTCGAGGTCGAGCGGGTGTCGAGTGGCGATTCGACTCGAAGCGGCGATACCGCCGATTCGGTCAGTGTCCGGTCCAGGTGCGGACGGCGAACAGTTCCGGGAAGTAGGTGTGCTCGAGTGCCCGCTGCAGAAATCCCGCGCCGCTGGATCCGCCGGTCCCGCTTCGTCTTCCGATGACGCGCAACACCGTGCGTAGATGCCGGAACCGCCACAGCTGGAAATTCTCCTCCAGGTCGACCAGTTCCTCGAATGTCTCGTACACGGACCAATGTTCTTCCGGCGCCGCGTAAATCGATTGCACCAGGGCGAGCAATTCGTGGTCGAGCGTATGGGCCTCGGTGACATCGCGTTCCAGCGTCGAGCGCGGCACGTCCAGCCCGGTGCGGGCGAGATGACGCCAGAATGCGTCGTAGAGGGTTGGCTCCCGGACCAGCGTGGTCAGCAGTTCGTGTGCGTCGGCATCGGATTCGAACACTCGGAGTACCGCCGCGTGCTTATTGCCCAGGATGAATTCTATGGCACGGTACTGATAGGACTGGAACCCGGACGAGTTCCCCAGAAATTCACGGAACTGCGCGTATTCGGTGGGCGTCAGCGTCGCGAGTACGGACCACTGCTCGGTCAGCGTCTTCTGGATATGTTTCACCCGCGCAATGCATTTGAGTGCGACGCCGATGTCGTCGGCATCGAAAGCCGCACGCGCGGCCCGTAATTCGTGCAGTACCAGCTTCAGCCACAGCTCGGTGGTCTGGTGCTGGATGATGAACAGCAGCTCATCGTGCCGCTCCGGTCGGCTGACCGGATGCTGTGCGCTCAACAAGGTGTCGAGGTCCAGGTACGCGCCGTAGCTCATGCGAGAGCTGAAATCGGTGACGATATCGCGTTCGAGTGCGTCGCGTGGGGTGGTCATCGGCGGCCCCGTTCTCCAGTAACCTTCCACCCCACGGTATTACATGAATGTGACGCTCGCTAGGATTGTGTCATATGGCGGTCGGGGGAGGCGGCGTCCGTGGCACCCAGGCTGGCGAGCAGGCGCAGGTTGTCGTGGGATTCGCTGCCGGGTTCGGCGGAGAGGATGACAAGTTCGGTGCCGGTTTCCTCCGGCAGCGCGAAGTTTTCCTGATGGAGGTCCAGGGTGCCGACCAGCGGATGAACGAAGGCCTTGCGGCCGTGGGTTCGGGAGCGGACGTCCGCGCGCGCCCACAGCTTGCGGAAGCGGTCGCTGTGCACGGCGAGTTCGCCGATCAGGGTCGACAGTTTCGGATCGTCGGGATACTTGCCCGCCGCGAGACGCAGGTGGCCGACGACATCGCGGGTACAAACCTCCCATTCGGCATAGATCGAGCGCGAGCCGCAGTCGTCCAAGAAGATGTGGCGGGCGATATTCAGGCCCTTCATCGGGCTGTGCCCGTACAGCAGTTCCGCGAGCCGGTTGCCCGCCATCACGTCGAGGCGGTGATCGACGATGAATGCGGGCGCGTCGGGGATGAGATCCAGTACCCGCCGCAGCTCGGGGCGGATGCGGACATTCGGTGCCGACTTCGCCGGGCGCTGCGGGCGGCGGGCCAGCCGGTGCAGATGCTCACGTTCCACCTCGGCCAGGCCGAGCACCCGGGCCAGCGCGTCGAGGACCTGCGCGGATGGCTGCCGCGCCCGCCCCTGCTCCAAGCGCACGTAATAGTCGACGCTCACCCCGGACAGATGTGCGACCTCCTCTCGGCGCAATCCGGCCACTCGGCGGCGTGAGTCGGTAGTGATGCCGACGGATCCGGGATCCACCCGGGACCGCCGCGTGCGCAGGAAGTCGCTGAGCTCGTCCATCCCTCCAGTATTGCCACGGCTGCGGGGGGCGAGGGTGGTCCTGTCGATACCAGGAAGTCCCATCCGATGGAAAAAGCGTCCCTGAACGGCGTCCGCGTGGAGTCCGAAGATCGAACACATCCGATCCGAAGGAGCAGCAAATGCGGACACTCATCGTCCACGCCCACCCCGAACCGCAGTCACTCAACGGCGCGCTCAAGGACATCGCGGTCACCACCCTGCGTGCGGCCGGGCACGAGGTGCAGGTCAGCGACCTGTACGCGATGCGATGGAAGGCGACGGTCGACGCCGAAGATTTCGGCGGGACGAGCGGCCCACTGCGGGTCGCCGCGGACTCCGGCCGCGCGTACGACACCGGCACACTCAGCGCCGATATCGCGGCCGAGCAGGAGAAACTGCGCTGGGCCGACAACGTGATCTTCCAATTCCCGCTGTGGTGGTACTCGATGCCCGCGATTCTCAAGGGCTGGTTCGACCGGGTCTTCACCTACCACTTCGCCTATGGCGTAGGCGAACACAGCGACACCCGCTATGGCGACCGCTACGGCGAGGGCACCCTCGCGGGTAAGCGAGCCTTACTGTCGGTCACGATCGGCGGCCGGGAACCGCATTACAGCGACCGCGGCATCAACGGCCCCATCGACGATCTGCTCTTCCCGATCCAGCACGGCATCCTCTACTACCCCGGCATGGACGTGCTGCCGCCATTCCTGATCTACGGCACGGACCGCATTTCGCCCGAAGATTTCACCGACGCCGCCAAGGCATGGGAGCAGCGCCTACTGACGATCGAACAGACAGATCCGATCGCCTTCCGCATCCAGAACGGCGGCGACTACGAACTGCCAGCTCTGCGGTTACGCGAAGGCCTGGAACCGAAGGGGCGCACGGGGTTCGGGCTGCACATCCGTGCCTGACCCGAGTGCCGCGGCCAGCGGTTGACCGCAACCGCGCGAATCCGCTCACCTTCAGCGCGGGGCAGCATTCTTCGTAGAGACGCGGGCCGGGGTTCAGAGTTGGCGGGTTGATGCTGGGGTCAGGAGGGGGTGGGCGAAGTGCCAGATCTGGTCTGCGGCGTCGAATTCGAGGGTTGTGGCTGCGGCGGGGGAGTTCGCCCATTCCGTGGGGACTGGTGTACCCGGCCAGGTGTGGCCGCCGCCGAATACTGTCCATGCGGTGACCTGGGTTCCGCCGACGCCGCCGGTTACCGTGTGGCGGCTCGAGTTGTCGGTCGTGATCGGGTTCTCGTCGTCCACACAGTGATCGAGGCTCTGCCAGTGTCGGGCTGTTTCGAGCAATCCCAGTGTGCGGCCGCGAGGTTCGCCGTTGGCGCCACGGCGACCGGAGTAGCCGCCGGTGATCGGTTGAATCGGGTCGGCATCGCCATTGATGAGCATCGCCGATACCGCGTGGGTGGGCCGCACATCCAACAATGCCGCAGGGAGGCCCCCGGCGACGGCGGCGAACACCGGTACTCGATCGGCGGCTTCCAGCGCGAATCGGTGAGACATGAACGCGCCGTTGGAAATACCGGCTACGAGTGTCCGATCCGGGGCGGTGCCGAACCGGTCGGCGCACCAATCGATCACCGCGCGCAGAAACGACACATCGTCCACCCCCGCTTCGTCGGCCGTTGTGACCCCGCGCCCATCGGCCCAGCAGCCGCCGTGACCGTCGGGATACGCGACGGCGATGCCCCATTCGTCGGCATGGGCGGCGAAACTGGTCCAGTCGTACATGATCGGCCGGTCATACGTCCTCGTGCTGCCCGATTGATTCCCGTGCAGCACGAGTACCAACGGCGCATTCCGCCCGCGCGGCGGACGCACGGCAAAACTGCGCGCGAGCCCGTCGATGGTCAGCTCACCGGCTACCAATTCATCGCCCACCAGCAGAGGTATACCATCGTCACGACCACCACTCCGGAACAGCTTCACCGAGCTACCAGTAGGTGCCGGTGAGCGTGCCATCCGAGCAATGACCATCGGTCCAGCCTCGCCCGACGCGGTTTGCCGCACAATCGCCATTCGTCCAGATCTGCTGGGGCGCAGTTGCACTGCTCGGTTTCAGGCGTCGACAAGATGTGCGGCGCGGCGCTGCGCCCAGCGCGCTGTCGGCCCGATGCCGAGTCCGGCGCTGAGAAGTATGCCGCCGAGCAGAATCCATCCAACCGGGCCCCAAGCTATGCAGATCAGGCTCAGTAGAGCCGGGGCGGCGGCGATGAAGGCTCCCGTTCCCATGCCGAAGATCCCTTGATAGCGGCCCTGTGCGTGCTCCGGAGCCAGCGCGAAGCTCATCTCGAATTCGCCTGCGGCGTGGCCGATTTCACCCAATGTGTGCACTATCACCGCGAGCGTCAGCACCGTCACGGCGAATACCGGCGAACCTGCGCCGCTTACGCAGACCAGCAGGCAGCCCAGTGCCAACAGGACAGCGGCCCTGCGGGTGATGGCAATGCCATCGGCGATGGACTCGACGCCGCGGCCCGCCCGCACCTGGAGACAGACGACGAGCACGGTGTTCGTGAGCAGCAGCGGCGAGACCAGCCAGGCCGGAGCCGCCGTATGCGTGACGATCCACAGCGGCAGTGCCACGGTGAGCACCGCATACTGCAGGGACAGGACACCGAATATCGCGGTGACGGCCAGGAACGGCAGGTCCAACCGGTCCGGGCGCACAGTGCGCTCGGGGCGAGGCAGCGGCCGCTGGCCTGGAATACGCGCGATTATCAGCGCGGTGAGCAGAAAACTGGCGGCATCGACGAGGATCAGCGCCGAATACGCTGTGCGCGTATCGGATCGGATGACCAGACCCGCACCGGCGGCACCCACAGCCACGCCGATATTGGTGACGGATCGCAAATACCCGCGCAGCCGCGCTCGCGCATCCCCGCCGATCCGTGCGATCAGCGCACCGCGCACCGCTCTGCTGCCCTGCTCGGCAATCCCGACCGCGGCCGCGACGACCACGAACACCGCGAAACTATGAACCAGGACAAGACTTCCGGTGGCCAGCGCCTCGGCGGTCAGCGTGACCAGATAGATCTCACGCGCACCGAAGCGGTCGGCGAGGGCACCCACCACAGGTCCCGCACCGAGTCCGGCCACGCCAGCGATCGTCAGTCCGATTCCCACGTCGGTGCCGCTCAGCCCGACCGAGCGGGTCAGAAAGAGCACCGCACCGGCGAGATACAGACCGTTGCCGATGGCAGTGATCAGCACCGCGCAGGCCAGTGCCCGAGCGGCCCCACTCACCATAGGAGCATGGCTTCCGCAGGTCCGGGACACGGCAGCTCCGCCCATTCACCGGGCGGTATATCGCGGAGCGCACCGATGAGCGCCAACGCCGTATTCGCATGGGTGACCACGACGAAGCGCCCGGTGGTCCGGGGCCGCCCAGCGCAATGGTCGAGCACCACGGGAACGGCCCGCCGCGCCACCGCCGCCAGTCCTTCCCTGCCGTCGAACGCGCCGATATCACCGGCCAGCCAGCGGGCGTAGCCATCTCGGCTGGCACTGGCGATTTGGCCTCGAGTACGGCCTTCCCATGATCCGAGCGATTCTTCGCGCAGCCCGCTGTCGATCGTGATGTCGTGCGGGTCGAGTTCGGCGGCCAGGGCGATTGCCGCGGCGGTTTGTCGTGCCCGGGTCAGATCGCTGCTGAGGATGCTTTCCGGTCGCGGTCGCCGCAGTGTTCTGCCGAGTTCGGCCGCGCGGGTCCGACCCTCGGCTGACAGGGGGATGTCGGTATGACCGCTGAATCGCCCCGCTCGTGACCATTCGGTCGGGCCGTGCCTGGCAATGACGATCTCCCAATCAGGTGCGGCCACCGGAGCCGCCCGAGACATCGATGGAACTACCGGTCACATAGGAGCAGATCGGTGAAAGTAGCAGTGCCGCAACGGGAGCCACCTCCCGCGCCGTTCCGAAGCGCCCCAGCAGTATGTCCCGGCGGCTCGCCTCGCCCGCGGACCAGTCCGCGAAGGGTTCGGTCGACCCGGAGGCGAGATATCGGGCGTGCTGCCGGTCGGTCGCGATCGCGCCGAGGCTGATCGCATTGACCAGAATGCCGGACGGTGCCAATTCGACAGCGAGCGAACGGGTCAGATTGGCCACGGCGGCGCGGGTGGCGCTGACGGCGGCCATGCCCGGCTCGGGCGTGTGTGCGGTGACACCGTTGACAACCACCACCCGTCCGGCGTCCGACTCGCGCAGCGCGGGCAGCGCCGCGGTGACCAAGTTCAGCACCGATCCCACCTTCACCTGGAATTGGTTGTGCCACTCCGATTCCGGTGTGGCCAACACGCCGCCGGAGACTCCGGCTCCCGCATTGGCCAACACACCGTCGAGCCGTCCGAATCGCTCGAGCGCCTGTCCGACGGCCTGTTCGAGGGCAACCGCATCCCGTACGTCGGCGGTGTGCGTCAGCAGCCGATCGGTGTGCTCAGGTGGCAATGCGGCACGCATCTGCTCCAGCGCCGCGGTGTCTCTCGCGCAGGTCGCGACAGCGGCACCTTCCGCGAGCAGCAGCGCCAGCACTGCTCGTCCGATGCCGCGGCTGCCGCCCGTGACGTAATAGGCGCGCCCGGCCAGTCCGAGATCCATTGCGGGTCAGCGCCTTACCGTCGCGGGTTCGGATAGCGTGTGCTCGTCCAGCCATGCGATGACCGAGTCGTAGACCCGTCGCACACCGATGTGGTCGTCGCTCGCGAGCAGCGCATCGATCACATAATCCGACACCTTCGCGGCCCGTCCGGGGCGGTCATCCCGGTGGAAGCGCACGACGCCGGGCAAATCGCAGCGCAGACCAGCGGGAAGCGATCGCGGGGACCGCGGCACCACGATATCCCCATAGCAGCGGCCGGATTCGGGCAGTGTCCGTTCGATCGCTACCTCGATGCCAGCCTGCCCCAGGCAGGATGCCCATTCCAGATCGATACCGAGTGCTTCGCAAGCGATCAGGTTCAGATTGCCGCCACCCGTGCGGCAGGCGATCTCGCAGAGCATCGGGCCATGGCCCGGGTGATCGAAGAGCTCGCAATGAAAACTCATGGTCTCCGCCGGGGCGGGCACTGCGCGCAGCAGCCGGGTGAGGTAATCGCGGGCCGCCGTGACGCGCGGATCGTCGGCGTCGAGCAGCAGAATGCCATGCGGCGCCAGCTCGACGAGCGAGTGCAGGCAGGTCCGGGTGTATGCCCCGACCATCACGGCCCGGACCTGTCCGGCTCGCATCAATCCGTCCACCGAAAGCATCGGTGCCGCAACCCATTCCTCGACGAGGTAATCGGTGGGGTCGTCACACGACAGCGCGCGGTCTCGCACCCAGGACTCGATCTCAGCCCGATCGTGCAGCACGACGACGCCGACCGAACCCGACCCGTCGACCGGTTTGACCACGACACCGTCGGGGTGGCTGTCCGCGAAGTCCATCAGGGTGGAAACCGAGTCGACGAGCCGGTGCTCCGGAATACCCAGCCCGGCCCCGCCTGCCAGTGATTTCATGACGGATTTGTTCCGAAACGCGGTGGCCGATGCCAGGGTCTGCCCCGGAATATCGAGGTGGTCGCGAAGTTCGGCGGCTCGGACGAGATCGCATTCGCTCAGCGCGATGATCCGGTCGAAGGGCTCGTCGGCATGTGCGGCCGCCACCGCTTGATCGACAGCTCGGTTGCGCTTCCAGTCCGGAAAGAGGCGCGAGGTCGAGTATTGGTGTGCGCCAGCAAGAAAGGCGCGACTGGCAGCGGTGTCTTCCGCGAAAAGTGTTGTCTGGATGCCGAATTCCGATAGCCAACGATCGTAGCGATGTGTAGTCAGCGGCTTCTTCGACAGCACCGCCACCCGCCGCGAGCGCTCGCGGGTCAATTCACCCACCGGACCTCCTCGCTCCACCAGCGCGTGGTCTCCCGGATTCGCTCCCGCACCTGTTCGGCGGTGTCGGCATGCACCTCGACCGCCGCGGCCGAATGCGCGGCGAACTCGGGTCCGTGCGCGAAAGTGCCTGCGGGCATGTGTAATTCGATCTCGGTCCCAGGAACCGGACAGGCACCCGTTGGCGGCTCGAATCGGCCATGTCCCGGCGGGAAGAGTACCCAGCCACCCTGGCGCCGGGGGGCGGTGGGTTGATGCCTCAGTTCGAGGCCGAGTCCGCACTGCCCGCGCAGATTCTCCCGGGACAGATGAACACCGAACGCTTCCCGATAGGTGCGGGCGATGAGGGCGCCGCCGGTTCGGGAGGCGACCTCGCACAGCACCGGCCTGCCGTGCGCCGGTATCCATGCCTCCAGGTGGAAGCTCGTCGGGAAGGAGGGTGTCGGAAGTGTGCGGTGGACATCGGCGGCAAAGCGTTGCAGCAGAATGGTTCTCGGGTCATCAGCGGCGAGCAGTACGCTGGACAACTCGGACTCCCTCTGTGCCGCTTCGGCATTGCCGCTGTTGTACTGGCTGGGCCAGCAGTGCACCACCGCCGCGTCGGCTATGACGCCGTCCACATGGAAGAAATCGCCGTCGATGTATTCCTCGGCGATCCACCGTCCCGAACGCTGTGGCGCGGCGGGCAATTCGCCCGCGGTCAGGAATGCGGTGACATCCGCTTCGTCGCGCAGGATGCGCACACCGATGGATGCGGAGCCGCGCCGCGGTTTCACGACGACGGGAAGTGCTACCTCCTCGATGAACTCGATCAGGTCGGTCGGCCCATCGATCGCCCGCAGCCGAGGGACCTGCACTCCGGCCGTATTTTTCATGATCAGCTTGTCGCGGTAGGCGAGCGCGGATGCCATTGTCTGCCCTGGCAATCCGAGCCGGTCGCGCAGTCGTGCACTGCGCAGCACATCGTCCTCACTCGAACTGGCTACGAGACCGACACGGTGTTCGCGCGCCGCGCATTCGGCCGTCCACTCCGTAAACCACGATTGGTAATCCGTTACGGTCCGGCAGTCCCGAAACCGCCCCGGCACGTCCGCGCCGACATCAGCCAACGCCCCCGGCACGGTGATGAGAACGGTGTCGGTCACGACCTCGGCGAGCCACTCGTGTAGCGGGCGTTCGATGAGCGGTTTGCGCGAGAGGAGCAAGATCCGCTGCGGACTCATTCGGCTTTGACGACAGCGAGCGGCAATAGCGACGCGGGCTTCCACTCGGGCGCGGGGTTCACCACCGCGGTCGGGGACGACCAGTTCAGCCGCGCCGGACACGACGCGACACCGTTGGCGTCCATGATCTTCGGATACAACTCGCGGCGGCGTTGCACGCACGCGAGCAGACCGCCGTCCTCGGGAAACCAGCTGCCGAGGTACTCGTCGGAGAAATTGCACACCAGCGCATGGCCGCAGGGCTCACAGTAGATCTTGGCCACATTGGCGCAATCCTTGACCGTGAATCCCAGATTTCGCGCGGGCGGATAGCAGGAGACGGTCACCTCCGGACCACCGGGTTGCTGGATCTCGTCGTACAACTCTTCCATGATTCCGGTGAACCGATCGAACAGCACTTTCGGACTCAGGCTCAGCTCGGTCTGATTGGCCGCCGCGAGTCCGGACGGAATCCACGGCTTGATCTGCACGACATCGACGCCGATCTCGCGCATGATGCGATAGATCCGCGGTGCCTCGTCGAAGTTGTGCTTGCCGAGCCCGATTCGGATGAACACCCACAGTCCGGCCGCCTTGGCCAGCCGGATATTGCGCAGGATCAGTTCGGCGTCACCGTATTTCGAGCCCTTCATCAGGGCGGCCAAGCGAGCGGCATCGGCGGTGTTGTAGGTGACCTTCACCCCGGACAACTTCATATCGACCAGTCGGGCGATTCGCTTCTCGTCCAGCAGCGTGCCATTGGTCACCAGGCGCGTGGTGATGCCGCGTTCGCCGAGCGGTCGGAAGACCTCCTCGACGAGATCCAGCGCCATCAGGGGCTCACCCCCGGTGCCGTAGACCGCCTCGGGGCGTTCCGGCTCGGTGGGCGAGTCGATCCAGTCGAACAGTGACTGTGTGAAGCGCCCGGTATCCAACGGGTTCAACCGTTTCCCGATGTAGTCCTCGTTCACGCAGAAGATGCACGACCGATTGCATCCGTCGAGAAATTTGACCTCGACGCCGTCGACCGGCAGGTAACCGGCCAAATCGGTTTGCGGGAAGTTCTCGACCCGGAACTTGCGGTATTTGTCCGAAAGCGCGTCCCGCTCGATGGTCGTCACGACATCTCCTGTCCTGGAGTCGTTTCCGCACTCGTTGCCCGCTCGGTGCCGAGCAAAAGCGTTGGGGTGCAAGAAGAGCAGCCCATTGCGAGCCAGGACAGATTGTGCGTCATCGGTCAGGAACGGGCTCTTCCCCGCACTGAGAACTCGATGGCGCAGTTGATCGGCGCGGACTTACGGCCGAGTCTCCTTCGCGCCCACGGGAAGTCGCGGGTCGATATCCATATCGGCCCAGGTGCCGCGCAGCCACGTCTGCGCCGGGTCGTCGCTGATCCGCCAGGCCCGCTCCGGCCCGGGACCGGCCATGATGTTCAGGTAGTACATGTGATAGCCGGGCGCAGCGATGGACGGGCCGTGATAGCCGTGTGGCACCAGCACCACATCGCCGTCCCGGACCTCCTCGAGCACATCGATCGGTCGCTCCGGCGTCCCGTACACGCGGTGGTACCCGAAGCCGGGCGAATCGTCTGCGCCACGGGCGAATTCGAAGTAGTAGATCTCCTCGAGCGGGGTCTCGGTATCGGACAGTTCGTCGTGTTTGTGCGCCGGATACGACGACCAGTTGCCGCCTGGCGTGATCACCTCGCAGGCGATGATCGAATCGGCCTCGAAGGCGTCCGCCGTCGCGAAATTGTGCACCTGGCGACTGCAATTGCCCGCACCGCGCAACTCCACCGCCACATCGGCCGCGGGCACATAGCGCAGCGGCAGCTGCCGCTGGGCGCGGGCGCCGCCGAGTGCGAATCGTCCACCGCCCGTACTGGTTACGGTGTAGGAGCGGTCCCTTCCGATGTATGCGAAATCGGTCGGGCCGTCGAAAACGCTATTGCGCCCGGCTAATTCGTACGTCTCGCCAGCACTGGCCACGGTGCACGATCCGGATAGCGGCACCACGACGATCTCCTCGGAACGGCTATGTGTGCGATGCGACTGCCCCGGCGCGAGCTCGATGACGTGCAGGCTGGCGTGATCCCACCCGGCCGCCTCCTGGGTGAGCGCCACCGTGTACGGCGCGCGGTAGGTACGGGCGGCGGGTACGTAATGCTTGCTGTGCATCGCGCTCACCGCACCAGCGATACGGCCGTATCGACCGCACTCGCGACATCGTCGTTCGGCGGATACAGCAGCGCACGGCCCACGATGAGGCCCCGAACACCCGGCAGCGCAAGGGCTTTCGCCCATCGTGCGTAGGTTTCATCGGGACCGGTCTGCGGATCCCCGCCGAGCAACAGGGTGGGCAGGGTGGTGGCATCCATGACCCGCTCCATCTCCGCGACAACGGGCAGCTTCAACCAGGTGTAGGCCGAGGTGGAGCCCAACCCCTGCGCCAGATGCACACTCTTGATGACCGCATCCGGTGACAGATCGTTGACCACCTGGGTTCCCGGCCCGGCGGGTCGGTGCGAGATGAACGGCTCGAGCAATGCGGTCAAACCGAGCTCGGCGAGTTCATCGATGGCGGCTGCGCTCGCGGTCATCATCGACAGGGTGCCGGGATCGGTGAGATCGAACCGGTTGAGCATCTTCGCGCCGTTCAGCCCGGCCGCGGCGGTCGCGCGCGCGGTATATCCGGTCATCCGATCGTCGAGTTCGAAATCCGCGCCTGCGATGCCGCCGCGGTTCATCGAGCTGAAGACGACCTTGTCCTCGAGCGCCCCGAGCAGTAGCAGATCCTCGATGATGTCCGCGGTGCCGAGCACGCCGTCCACGCCCGGCCGGGCCAAAGCCGTCACCAACCGGTCCAGCAGTTCCCTGCGGCTGTTCATGGCGAAAGGGTTGCCCGACGCCGACAGCGCGCCGCGAGCCGGATGGTCGGCGGCGATGATCATCAACCGCCCGTCGCCGCGCACCAGACCGCGGCGGGTTCGGGTGGCGAAAGCTCTGGCGATGGCGGCGGGGTCATCCGCACGCAACTCGGTCAGCTCGGCATAGGACAGCCGCACCCCCGTTGGTGCCGAGGTCGATTCGGGCCCGCCGCGCGAGGCTACCTTCATTTCCGGGCCTTTCCAATCAATGACAGCGCGACGAGATCGTCGATTTCGGCGCTGGTCGGCATGGCGGTGGAGCATTCGAGCCGGGCGGCCACAATGGCACCGGCGGCATTGGCGCGGCGCAGGATGGTCTCCAGGTCCCATCCGGCCAGCAGGCCGTGACACAGGCTGCCGCCGAAGGCATCGCCCGCACCGAGGCCATTGACCACCTCGACGGTGGCCGGTGGCACCACCACCGATTCGTGGCGAGTCTTACCGAGCACGCCATCCGGCCCCAGTTTGACGATGGCAAGTTCGACACCCAGGTCCAATAGCGCGTCGGCGGCACGATGCGGGTCGGTCTCGTCGACGGCGATGCGGCATTCCTCGCGGTTGCCGACCGCCACCGTCACCTGGGTCAGTGCCTCGCGCACGTGTGTGCGGGCCTCGTTCTCCCCGGCCCAGAACATCGGCCGGTAGTCCAGGTCGAGTACGGTCAGCGGCCGCCGTTCCCGGATCGACCAGGCATCGAAATGCGCTGCACGAGAGGGCTCTTGGGACAATCCGGTGACCGTCGACCAGTACACGCCCGCGCCGCGGATGATGTCTGGATCCACCTGGCCGCCGGTGATCTGCAGGTCCGGTGCGCTGGGTTCGCGGTAGAAGTACAGCGGGAAATCGTCCGGCGGGAAGATCTCGCAGAAGGTCACCGGGGTCGGCAGGCGATCGGTGGTCTGCACGAGGGCATCCGATACGCCGAGCCGAACCAGTTCGCGCCGCACATACCGACCGAAGGGATCGGCGCCGACGCCGGACCACAGCGCGGTGCGCCGACCCAGCCGCGCCGCCGCGACGGCCACATTGGCGGCGCTGCCACCCAGGAACTTGCCGAAGGTGTCGACATCCTCCAACCCCACTCCGGATTGGAGTGGATAGATGTCGACACCGACCCGACCGGTCGACACGACCTCGAATTGAGCATTCACAGGCTGACTCCAGGGTTCGGTCCTAGGGGATGGGCATCGCCGCGTATCCAGACTGTGCGCGCGCCATACCTACTTGTCAAGACTTTGTAAGGACATATGGACTTACAGACATAAGCAACAAGCCTTCTCGGTGTGATTTACAGTGGACGAAACGGCGCTCACCTGCGCCCGCTCGCCCCGAGGAGCCGACGATGCCCGCGCCACTGGATGTCGCGATCGACCGCACCAGCCCGGTCCCGCTGTATTTCCAACTGGCACAGGGCATCGAGAACGCCATCCTGGAAGGGCGGCTCGCCCCGGGAGACCGCCTGGAGAACGAGCTGGACCTGGCCAAACGGCTCAATCTGTCCCGGCCCACCACGCGGCAGGCGATCCAGGGTCTGGTCGATAAAGGACTGTTGATGCGCAGACGTGGGGTGGGTACCCAGGTGGTGCAGAATCAGGTGCATCGCCCGGTCGAATTGACCAGTCTGTACGACGACCTGCTCACCGCTGGCCAGGAACCGACCACCGAATTGCTCGACTATCAGCTCGGCGCTCCGGATCCCGATATCGCCGAGGAACTCGGCGTGCCCGAGGACGCCCGCTTCGTCACGTTTCGCAGGCTGCGCCGCGCCGGGAGTGAGCCGCTGGCCGTCATGACCAATTACGTGCCAGCCGAATTCGCCCCCGCCCCCGACCAGCTCGAACTGCACGGATTCTATGAATGCCTGCGGGCCAAGGGAATTCACATCGCACTCGCGCGCCAGCGGATCGGTGCGCGCGGCGCAACCAGGACCGAGGCGCGGCTGCTCGACGAGCGTACGAACGCGCCGTTGCTGACCATGCAGCGGGTCGCCTTCGATGATTCCGGGCGTCCGATCGAAATGGGCAGGCACGTGTACCGGGCCTCGCGGCATTTCTTCGACACCACGGTGCTGAGCCGCTGACGCATCGCATCCGACATAATTCCCAACAGCGGAAAGTCGGCCCGCGGATATCGGCGCATAAACTCTGGGAATATGACGACGACAATGGATGCTTCGTGGCGGAACTGGTTACAGGAAAATCTCGCACGGGGTTGTTCTGTCGAATCGGTAGTCGAATCGATGATCAGGGGTGGTTTCGACAAGGATGTCGCCGCGGCGGCCGTACGCGCTTTGCTGGCGGGAGAGCTTCCGGGCCCCACGCGCTACGAGTACGACACCTGTCCCGTTTCGTCCGATCGAATTATTCACGCGCACGACCGCGCGATCCACTCGATATTGCGGGTGGAGCAGCCGCAGTTGATCCTGTTCGCCAACGTGCTTTCCGACGAAGAATGTGATCAGGTCATCGAGCTGTCCGAAGGTAAATTGCAGCGGTCCACGATCGTCGATCCCGCCACCGGGCGTCCGGAGGTAGTTGGGAATCGCTCCAGCGAAAGCACGTCTTTTCAGTTGTCCGAAACCCCATTGATCGACCGACTCGATCGGCGGATCTCCGCCCTGATGAACTGGCCATTGGAAAACGGTGAGGGCCTGCAAATTCTGCGGTACGGGGCCGGTGGCGAGTACCGTTCCCATTTCGATTACTTTCCGCCGGACCAACCCGGCCATATCGCGCATATCGCTCGCGGCGGTCAGCGGACGGCGACTCTCGTCGTCTACCTCAATGACGTCGAAGACGGCGGTGATACTGTCTTTCCTGAGGCAGGCATTTCGATTTCTCCGCGCAAAGGCCATGCGATCTATTTCCGATACTTCAACGACCTCGGACAGCTCGACCCGGCCACGAAGCACGCCGGAGCGCCGGTCCTGTCCGGCGAAAAATGGATCATGACCAAGTGGATGCGCCGCTACCCCTACTCTGGTTGAGGTGCGGCTCGCGGGCAGGCGAAAGGTCTTCTGCTACGGCTTCTCTCGGGATTCGGAGCGGCTCGACATGTGCACGAGGATGAGGCCGACGGCGGCTATGAGGAAGTTCTGCAGCGCCGCTGATGTGGCGTTCACTTGTTTATTCGCCCACATCCGGAACCATTCGCCGCCGATGGTGAGGAAGCCGCCCGCGAACAGCAGCACGGCCATGGTCCAGCCGAGACTCGACAACTTCGCTGCGAGTGCGGTTCTGGCGGAGTTCCGGCCGAACAGTGCCCACCAGCCGGTCGCTGCCCCCGCGAGCAGCACGAAGCCGGTCAGATACTCCCAGGTCACAATGAGGATGTAGGCGATAAGGACGGCCGTGCTGTTGGTGATGGCATGCCAGTCGACACCGGAGTGGTGGATCGTGGCTTGCATCGACAGCACCGCCTGCACACCGCGCCGGTTGGTATCGGTATCGATACAGTTGGTGACCGCGACGATCAGGTAGTACAACGCGGTGATCGATGCCAGCACCGTCACGGCCGCTTCCCGGCTCCCGGCCACATCCAGGAACCGCTTACCACTCAGACCCACATCCGCCACCTCGGTCGATTGGCACAAGATTTCGCCGCCCGCAACTTCCAGCGGCTACCCGCGCCATCATACTTCACTCCGCAAGATTCGAAATGCTGTGATTCACAAGGCTTTCGACTCACCCCCACGCACCGTCTCGCTGGCGCGATCAAGATCAGGTGAAATCTATGGCGGCATCGGTCGAGAAGCTACCGCCCTCAGTTCCACCTGATCTTGATCCGGGGCCGCCACTGCGGATCCGGTGGGCGCGGTGTGGGTGTCGCGCTCGATGTGCGGGCGATTCATTGCGATCACGCGGCTACGCCGACGAAGTGCGGCGGTGGACTGTCGGGGCCACCGCCGCGCTCACATCATCGGGATGTGTTGGGCTGCGAGGGGTTACTGAGCGGACTGGCACTGCGGCGGTGGACCTTGCGGGTGATCGCCGGGCGGCGGCCCATCCGGGTGATCGCCAGGAGGCGGGCCCTGGTGGTCGCCGGGCGGCGGGCCATCCGGGTGGTCACCAGGAGGCGGGCCCTGCGGGTGATCGCCAGGAGGCTGGCACTGCTGTCCGGGCACCGGTCCCTGTTGTCCGTCGGCGCTCGCCGCACCGGCTCCGATGCCGAGCATGCCGAGCGCGACGGCACCGGCTGCTGCCGTCACTGCCAGCTTCGATGTGAAACTCATCTGCATTCCTCCTGTTGTCGGATCAGATCCGAAACCGTCGGCCACTTGTTCGGTCGACCCCGAGAATCGTTGAGCCCCAACATTTGTCCATCGTTGGTGGAAGTTAAGTGCCAGCTATGAACCGATCAGTTCCCGCTTCGACTCTGCCCGCCGTCCCTGCCAGCCCCGGACGTACCGTCGCCGAACTGGCCTGGCCCGCCGCTCATTTGACCCGATCCGCCGTTCATCGCACCCGGACCCCCGCTAATACCACCCGGCGTGGCGGCATTGCCCGCGGTGATCGAGGTCGCCGTGGCTGTGCCATCGGCCTTGGTGGCGCGAATGCTCACCGTATCCCCGGCCTGCACCGTCGACGCGCTGGTCGCGCCGGAGATGGTGTAGGTCTGGGTGTAATTGTCGCTGCTCGTGGCGGTGATGGAGGTCGCGCTCACGGCGGTGACGGTGCCGGTCTGGGTCAGCTCGGTGGTGTAGCCGCCATTGCCGTCGGCGACGACGAACTCCCCGTGTAGCGCAGCGGGAATCATCGCATTGCCGGAACCGGGCCCACCCGCTTGACCGGACCGACCCGACGCGCCGTTCATCGACATCCCGATGCCGCCGGGCCCACCCGGCCCATGGCTGCTATTCGAATTGGATGACGCCGCGTAGATGGCGCCGCCGCCCGCCGCGGCGATCGCTCCGGCGATTCCGACCGCGGCCAGGGTCTTCTTGGTGGACCAGGTGCCCGCCTGCGCGGGCTGTGGTGCGCCCCAGACCGTGTCGGGTTCCGATGGCGGCTGCTGAGTGGGATGGCTCATGGTGCTCCTTGCGGTGCGGACCGGATAAGTGCTCGGATCCGACCTTGGTCCGCCTACCTTGGCGTGGGCTGTGCGCTGGTTCTGGATCGGCTGGGTGCCGCTCACAGCTGACCCAAAGATTCGGCACAGCTCCCCCCTAGCGTTCGCGGTCATGGTAGGACGATGTCCGCGATGAGCGCCGGGAACGGCCCGGCCGAACGAGTAGTCATGCGCCGCGCCGACGGCAGCCCCATCACCGTGCTGGTCGTCGATGACGAGCCCGTGCTTGCCGACATGATGTCGATGGCCCTGCGGTACGAGGGGTGGGAGGTCGCCACAGCGGGCGATGGTCGAACGGCTGTCGCGAAGGCGCGCGAGGTACGCCCCGATGTGGTGGTGCTCGATGTGATGCTGCCGGATATGACCGGGCTCGAGGTGCTGCACAAGTTGCGCGCGCACCTGCCGTATCTGCCGGTGCTCTTGCTGACCGCCAAGGATTCGGTCGAGGACCGCATCGCCGGGCTGACCGCGGGCGGCGATGATTACGTCACCAAACCCTTCAGCATCGAAGAGGTGGTGCTGCGGCTGCGTTCGCTGTTGCGCCGCACCGGCGTGGCCACCGAGGACAGCGGCGCACAGTTGGTGGTCGGCGATCTGGTGCTCGACGAGGACAGCCACGAGGTCATCCGGGCCGGTGAGCTGATTGTGCTGACCTCCACCGAATTCGAGTTGCTGCGATTCTTCATGCGCAATCCCAAGCGGGTGTTGAGTAAGGCGCAGATCCTGGATCGGGTGTGGAGTTACGACTTCGGCGGCCGGTCCAACATCGTCGAGCTGTACGTCTCGTATCTGCGCAAGAAAATCGACAGTGGACGGGCACCGATGATCCACACCCTGCGCGGCGCCGGATATGTCCTCAAGCCCGCGCCCTGAGCTGGTGCGCCGACTGCGGAAGCCCCGGCGCTGGTCGCTGCGGGCGCGCCTGTTGGTGGGGCAGGTGCTGTTGCTGGTGATTGTGGTCGTCGGCATCGGCGCGGCGACCGAATTCGCATTGCGGCAGTTCCTGGTGCATCAGCTGGACACCGAACTGATCGATGTGCAGAAGCGCTCACTCGGTGATGTCGGCGGCGGTCCGAGCCTCGGGCCACGACCGAGCGGTCAGCCGTCGATGCCGCCACCGCCACCCCCGCCGTCGGGTTCCGGTCCGGGACCGGACTTCCTGGACCGGCGCGGCATCCAGCCCGACACGATCGGCGCGATCGTGAACCAGGGCACTGTCACCAAGGCGGGCCGGATCGGCGCCGACGGCACACAGCGTTCGCTCTCGCATACCGCGCAACAGCAGCTTTCCGCGGTGCCGGCGAACGGGAAGCCGGTCGACGTCGCGCTCGACGGGCAGGGCCGCTATCGAGTGGTCGCGGCTACGGCGTGGTCGGGTGAAATCGTTGTCACCGGAATGCCGTTGACCGCGGTCGACGCCACTCTGCTGCGCGTCCTGCTGATCTTGGGGATCGTCACCGCGATCGTGTCGATCATCGCGATCACGGTCGGCATCTGGCTCATCCGGCACGCGCTCGCACCGCTGGATCGGGTCGCGGCGACGGCCGCGCGGGTGGCCGATCTGGAACTGGATCGCGGGGAAGTCGTACTGCCCGTGCGGGTTCCGGCCGCGGATGCCGATCCGCGCACCGAGGTCGGGCAGCTCGGTTCGGCGGTGAACCGGATGCTCGATCACATCACCAGCGCGTTGTCGGCGCGGCACGACAGCGAGACTCGGGTCCGGCAATTCCTCGCCGACGCCAGTCACGAGCTGCGCACTCCACTGGCCGCCATTCGTGGCTATGCCGAACTGGCGCAACGCAAACGGGCCGAGGTGCCCGGCGAGGTGGCGTATGCGATGGGTCGGGTGGACTCCGAATCTCGGCGGATGACGGGTTTGGTCGAGGACATGCTGTTGCTCGCGCGATTGGATTCCGGACGAGGGCTGGAGCACGAGCCGGTGGATCTGACCCAGCTCACGGTGGACGCGGTGAGCGACGCGCATATCGCCGGTCCCGAACACCGCTGGGATCTGGAGCTGCCCGACGAGCCGGTGGTGACCGCCGGTGACGCGGCTCGGTTGCATCAGGTGCTCGCCAATCTGCTGACCAATGCGCGCGTCCACACCGGTCCCGGCACCACGGTGGTCACATCGCTCGAATTCACCGGCGACGGGGGAGCGGTGTGGCGGGTCACCGACGACGGTCCCGGCATCCCGGAAGCCTTGCAGCCGATGGTCTTTCAGCGTTTCGCGCGCGGCGACTCGTCGCGGTCGCGGCGGGCGGGCAGTACCGGTCTCGGGCTGGCGATCGTCGCGGCGGTCGTCAAGGCGCACGGCGGCGATATCTCGGTCGACAGTGCACCCGGCCGCACCGAATTCACCGTGCGTCTGCCCGGCGCCGCCGCGACGAATTGAACGCCGCGCCACACAGCGAACTCACAGTTACGGCAGAGCTTGCAACTACGTCCGGCCGCGACGATCGAAGCATGACGACAACATTGCTGGGAGCTCCCGCCGCCGCGGCGGTCGAGCCGTCGGGTGCGCGGTCATCCGGGCGCGGCCCGCTGTGGCGGCGGGTATCGCTCGCGGTGCTGCTCATCGCGACAGCACTGCTGTATCTGTGGAATCTCGGTGCCAGCGGCTGGGCCAACGACTTCTACGCCGCCGCGGTGCAGGCCGGATCGCAGAGTTGGAAGGCGATGCTGTTCGGGTCCAGCGATGCGGCCAATGCGATCACCGTCGACAAGACTCCCGCCGCGCTGTGGGTGATGGATATTTCGGCACGGCTGTTCGGCTTCAACTCGTGGAGTCTGCTTGTGCCGCAGGCGCTCGAGGGCGTCGCCGCGGTGGCGGTGCTGTACGCGGCGGTGCGGCGCGTCAGCGGTCACTGGGCTGGGATGCTGGCCGGTGCGGTGCTGGCACTGACACCGGCGGCGACGCTGATGTTCCGCTTCGACAATCCGGACGCACTGCTGGTTCTGCTACTGACCGTCGCGGCCTATTGCGTGCTGCGGGCCATCGAAAAGGACAGCGGCGCTTGGTGGTTGCCG
The DNA here is from genome assembly GCF_050955845.1 of Nocardia sp. CA-135398. NCBI lineage: Bacteria > Bacillati > Actinomycetota > Actinomycetes > Mycobacteriales > Nocardiaceae > Nocardia > Nocardia sp. CA-135398. Next base: position 2,945,265 of record NZ_CP192084.1, read on the forward strand.
CTGGCCGGTGTCGCGGTCGGCTTCGGATTCCTGACGAAGATGATGCAGGCATTCCTGTTGCTGCCCGCCTTCGCGCTGGTGTATCTGCTCGCCGCGCATGCGCCGCTGCGCACCCGGATCGTCCGATCGGTCGCCGCCGTGCTTGCGATGGTGGTATCTGCGGGCTGGTATCTGGCACTGGTCGAGCTGTGGCCCGCGTCGTCGCGGCCCTATATCGGTGGATCGCAGCACAACAGCGTGCTCGAACTCGCGTTGGGCTACAACGGTTTCGGCCGGTTGACCGGTAACGAGACCGGCGGGCTCGGGAACCTGAATTCCGACGTCGGCTGGGCCCGTTTGTTCGGTTCGGAAATGGGCGGCCAGATCGCCTGGCTGCTTCCTGCGGCATTGATCCTCGGCATTGCCGGACTGTGGCTCACCCGCCGGGCCCCGCGGACCGATCGGACCAGAGCGGCGCTATTGCTGTGGCTGGGCTGGCTGATCGTCACCGGCGTGGTGTTCAGCTACGCCAACGGCATCCTGCACCCGTACTACACGGTGGCGCTGGCACCGGCGATCGCGGGCTCGATCGGGGCCGGTGCGAGCCTATTGTGGCAGCGCCGCAACGATATTCGGTACACGGCTGTGCTGTCTGGTTCTTTGCTGGTGACCGTCGTGCTGGCCTGCGTCCTGCTCGCACGCACTCAGGACTGGCTGCCATGGCTCGGCCCGGTGGTCGCGATTGCCGGTGTCGGATCGACGGCGCTGCTGCTGGTCATCGGTAGATTGCCGAAGGCCGTTGCGACTGGCGTCCTCGCGGTCGCTTTGGCCGTCGGTTCGGCCGCGCCCGGTGCTTATGCGCTGGCCACGGCTGCGACCACACACAGCGGCGCGATTCCATCCGCGGGACCGGCCGGTGCGGGCCGGTCCTTCCCTGGCGGTGGACGGACCAGCGGAACCGATGGTGGCACAGGTGCGTCGACCGGCATCAACGGTGGGGCGGGTTCGTCGACCGGTACCGATGGTGGGGCACGTGCGAAGGGCAGCACCGGCGGAGGTGCGGGCTCAACGACCGGCACCGGGGGTGGCTCGGGGGCGTCGACGGGCATCGGCGGCGGCGCTGGCGGCGGTGCCCCGATGGGCGGAATGTTCGGCGGCATAACGCCGGGCGCGAATCTGACCGCGGCACTGAGCGCCGACGCCGACGACTACACCTGGGTCGCCGCCGTAGTCGGCTCCAGCAATGCCGCCGGATACCAGCTGGCCACCGGTGACCCGGTGATGGCACTCGGCGGCTTCAACGGCACCGATCCGGCGCCAACGCTGTCGCAGTTCGAAGACTATGTGGCCCAACACAAGATCCACTACTTCATCAGCGCCCAGATCATGGGTGGGATGCGCGGATCCGCGAGCGGCGGCAGCCAAGCCGCCAGCGAAATCGCGGCCTGGGTCGCGGCCAACTTCATCGCCCAGACGACCGACGGCGTCACCGTCTACGACCTCACCGCCAGCCACTGACCATGAATAGACGAGAGGGACTCGAGATGACCATGACCGAAGCGCGGCCCGTGCGGCACGCCGAACCAGCGGGTCCGCGGCATGCGGACACGCACCGGAAACGATCGACGCGCTGGCTGTTCGGCCCGCCCGATCAGCCACGCTGGGCGCGCTTCGGATTGTGGACACTGCTGGCGGCCACCGCCGTCCTCTACCTGTGGGGACTCAGTAAATCCGGTTGGGCCAACGACTTCTACGCGGCCGCGGTCCAGGCGGGCACGCAGAGTTGGAAGGCGCTGCTGTTCGGTTCGCTGGATGCGGGTAACGCCATCACCGTCGACAAACCGCCCGCATCGTTGTGGGTAATGGGCTTGTCCGGCAGGCTGCTCGGCTTCAGTTCGTTCTCCATGCTCCTGCCGCAGGCGCTGATGGGTGTGGCATCGGTCGGTTTGGTGTACGCCGCGGTACGCCGGTGGAGCGGCCCGGCGGCCGGGCTGCTTGCGGGTACGGCGCTCGCAGTGACTCCTGTTGCGGCACTGATGTTCCGGTTCAACAACCCGGACGCGCTGTTGGTGCTGCTGCTCGTCGTCGCGGCGTACTGCACTGTCCGCGCCACCGAGCGCGGCAGCGGCTGCTGGCTCGTATCGGCCGGTGTGGCAGTGGGATTCGGCTTCCTCACCAAGATGATGCAGGCCTTCCTGGTACTACCCGCACTCGGACTGGTGTTCCTGGTCGCCGCACCGATCGGCTTCTGGCGTCGCATCGCCAAGCTGCTCGCCGCGTTTATCGCAATGGTGATCTCGGGCGGCTGGTTCGTCGCCCTGGTCAGCCTGTGGCCCAGTGACTCCCGTCCGTACATCGGCGGCTCGTCCGACAACAGCCTGCTCGACCTCGCACTCGGCTACAACGGTCTCGGCCGTGTCCTCGGCGGCGAGGGCAACGGCGGCGGTGGAGGTGGAGGTGGCAACACCGGCTTCGGCGGCAGCACCGGGATCACCCGAATGTTCGGCGATTCGATGGGCACCGAAATCTCCTGGCTGCTGCCCGCGGCCTTGATCGGTTTGTTGGCCGGTCTGTGGTTCACCCGACGCACCCCGCGTACCGGTCGCACCCGTGCGGGTTTGATGCTGTGGGGCGGTTGGCTGCTCGTCACCGGTGTCGTATTCAGCTACATGCAGGGCACCATGCACCCGTACTACACCGTCGCCCTCGCCCCGGCGATCGCGGCACTGATCGGTATAGCGGTAGTCGAATTGTGGCGCGGCCGCCAATTCGGCACGGCGCGTATCGCACTCGCGGCCATGTCCGCCTCGACCGGTATCTGGAACTTCATCCTGCTCGACCGCACACCCGACTGGTACCCGGCGCTGCGCTGGATCGTGCTGATCGGTTCGATCGTATTCGCGGCCATCGTCGCGGTCGGCGCACATCAGCTCGGCAGGTTCACCGCCGTCGTCGCCATCGCCGGGTTGCTGTTCGGTCTCGCGGGGACCACCGCGTATGCGATCGAGACGGCGGCGGCTGCGCATTCCGGTTCCATTCCGACCTCCGGTCCGGCAGTCGCTGGCAGGGGGATGGGTATGGGCGGACCGGGTGGCGGTGGGGGAGCGGCCCCCGCTGGTTCCGGCGAATCAGAAACCGGCGCACCGTCATTCGATAATGCGCCAACCGGACAAGCGGGTACCGAGCAGACCGCGACCGACGTGACCGCCAACCGCGACGGCGGACCGGGCGGCTCGAATTCATCCAACACCGAACTGCAGCAGTTGGTGCGTAACACCGACACCCGTTGGGCCGCAGCGGCGGTGGGCTCGATGTCGGTGAGCGGTCTCGAATTGTCCACCGGCGCTTCGATTATGGCGATCGGCGGTTTCACCGGCAGCGACAACTCCCCGACGCTGGCGCAATTCCAGCAGTACGTCGCGAACGGCGATATCGCCTACTTCATCGCGGGCGGTGGCATGGGCGGTGGCCCCGGCGGCGGATCGAATACCAGCGCAAGCGAAATCACCGCATGGGTCGAGGCGCACTACACCGCCAGCACGGTCGGCGGCACCACGGTCTACGACCTGAGCCAGCCCACCTCCTGACCATCCAGCCGAGGCGCGCCTGCCCTGAGCGGGCGCGCCTTTTCGGCTCGAAAGGGGGCGTGCATAATACACGTGCCGTGTAATATGCGCACTGGAGCGGGTGGAGCACAACGTGTGTGATACACATGCGTCATTGGTGACGTGCGCATCGGCGGAAGGGGCGGGATGGACAAGCCCACGCATTTGATCGAATTCGAGACCATGCTGCTCGGTCGATACAGCCTGGCGTCTCGACGTGGTGCCAATCGGATGGACCGCAGCGCCTACACCCTGCTCAACCGCCTACATGGCGAAGGCCCGATGTCCATCGGTCAGCTCAGCGACGCACTGGGGTTGGAGGCCTCGACGCTGCGTCGGCAAACCGCCGCCATGATGCGCGCCGGCCTGATCGAACGGATCCCGGACCCCGAGGGCGGCATGGCTCGACTGTTCCGCATTACCCCCGAGGGAAATCGCCAACTCGACTCCGACCGCACCAAAAGCGTCCGCGATCTGGACAACATCATGGCCGACTGGTCGCCCGACGACGTCGCCACCTTCGCGGCCTATCTCGAACGCTTCAATACCGATATCGAGCGCTACCACGGCCGCCCCTGGCCACGACATTCCATCATCAGCCGCTGATTCTCACGCCGCACGCAGACTCTGCCGGATCCGGTACTTCTGCACCTAGCCGCTCAGGGGGCAGGTAGTAGGGCACGCCGCCCGCGACGGTGATGCCATAGAGCCGGATACCAGCCGCAGTGCGGTCCGCCGCCGGCGCTCGTGGAGCACGACTTAATTCGAGGAAGGTAACGGATGTCCTCGCGACCGCGCTCTGCTGCCGTTTCCAGATGACTAGCATGTCGACATGGAGTGCGAAGTCGGCGGCGTTTCAGTGCATTACGTCGAGCACGGCACCGGGACTCCGATCTTGATGCTGCACGGTTCGGGGGTGGATCATCGCGAGATGGTCGGCGCGATGGAGCCGATCTTCGGTGAGATGCCCGACTATCGGCGCATCTACCCGGATCTCCCAGGCATGGGGCGCACTCCGGCGCCGGAAACGATCAACAGCTCCGACGATGTCGTAGAACTCGTCCTCGGGTTCGTCGACGGAGTGATCGGTGATCGGGACTTGCTGGCTCTCGGTCACTCCGCGGGCGGGTATTTTGCCCGGGCGGTCGCGGACAGCCGCCGCGATCAGGTGAGCGGACTGGCCGTCATCTGTCCCCTCGTCGAAAACCCATACGACATACCCGCACACCAGGTGGTGCACGCCTCGGGCGACCTCGGCGACATTCTGGCCCCGGACGACCGCACAGAATTCGAGGACTACTTCGTGGTGCACACCCCTGCCATGCAAGAGCGGTACCAGCGTTTCGTGGCTCCCGCGATCCCCCTGGCCGACCAGGCCGCCATGGCGCGGATCGGCGAACGATGGCGGCTGAGCTCTGGTCCGGAGGACGGACCGCCATATCCCAACCCGACCCTCATCCTCACCGGCCGCCAGGACTCCGCAATGGGATACGCCAGCCAATGGCACCTCATCGAGCACTACCCCCACGCCACATTCGCGGTGCTCGACCGTGCCGGACACGCACTGCCGCACGAGCAGGGCGACCTCGTCAGGGCGTTCGTCACCGAATGGCTTCGCCGCGTCGAAGAGCATCGCCAGACATAGAACGGCCGAATCCGGTTCAAGCGGCCATCTCTTGGGCGATGGCTTCCGCGAAGGCGTCCACGTCGGCCTCGGTGGTGTCGAACGAGCACATCCAACGGACCTCGCAGGTGCGTTCGTCCCAGATGTGGAAGCGGAACCGTTTCCGCAGTCGATCGGTGACCTCCGTGGGCAGTATGGCGAAGACGGCGTTGGCCTGGACCGGCCGTACGATCTCGACGCCGGGCACCTGGGCGACTGCGGTGGCAAGCCGGGCCGCCATGACGTTGGCGTGCCGGGCGTTGCGCAGCCACAGGTCACCCTCCAGCAGGGCGACGAGTTGCGCCGACACGTAACGCATCTTGGAGGCCAGCTGCATCGCGGCCTTGCGCAGGTACGTCATGCCACGCACCGCGTCCGGGTTGAGCACCACGATCGCCTCGCCGAGCAGCAAGCCATTCTTGGTGCCGCCGAACGACAGCACGTCCACTCCGACGTCGGCGGTGAACGCGCGCAACGGCAGATCGAGCGCGGCGGCCGCGTTGGCCAGTCGGGCCCCGTCCACATGCAGCAGCATGTCGCGCTCGCGTGCCAGCGCGCCGATCGCCGCGATTTCGGCGGGCGTGTAGAGGGTGCCGAGCTCGGTGCTCTGCGTGATAGAGACAACCTTGGGCTGGGCGTGGTGCTCCTCGCCGAAGCCCCACGCGTACCGGTCGAGCAGCTCCGGCGTCAGCTTGCCGTCCGAGGTGGGCACCGGGATCAGCTTCAGCCCGGCCACCTTCTCGGGTGCGCCGCACTCGTCCAGGTTGATGTGCGCGGACTCCGGGCAGATCACCGCGCTCCACCGGTCGCACATCGCCTGCAGCCCAACCACATTGGCACCGCTGCCGTTGAAGACCGGATAGACATCGGCGCGCTCGCCGAAATGGTCCCTGATCAGTTCGCCCAGCCGAACGGTGTGGACGTCCGCGCCGTAGGCAGGCTGGTGGCCCTCGTTGGCGGCGGCCAGCGCCGCCATGATGTCCGGGTGCACGGAGGCGTTGTTGTCACTGGCGAAACCGCGTACCCGCTCGCAATTGGGAAAGGTGTCGCTCACTGATCCTCTTCCGTCAGCAGTGGGAAGGCGCCGTTCTCATCGTGGATCTCACGGCCGGTGAGGGGTGGGTTGAACACGCAGACCGCGCGGAACCGGGTGTGGGCGCGCAGGGTGTGATGCTGGTGTGCGTCGACCAGGTACATCACGCCGGGCTCTAGGCAGTGCTGTTCACCGGTCTCGTCGTCGACCAGTTCGCCCCGACCCTCGATGACGTAGACGGCCTCGATGTGGTTGGCGTACCACATCTTGATCTCCGCACCCGCGTCCACCACAGTGTCGTTCAAGGAGAACCCGACCTTCTCCCCGGCGAGCACCAGACGACGGCTATTCCACATGGGGCCCTGCACTTCTCGCTCGGTGCCGGTGATCTCTTCCAGTGAACGGACGATCATAAAGTGCGTTTCCTTTGTCTCGTGCGTTTCCTGCGAACACTACGAGCATCGCTGCCGGCGCGACATCCCAACAGTGGCAGAAATGTCTCCTATCGTGAAGATCCCGCCACGCCAACGCCCTGCGGGTGCGCTGGAGATCCGGCGCAATCCCGCGCAGGACAAGGGTTGGATGCGTGGGGCGCTGACATCGTGTTCGACCTGGTCGCAGGGTCCGCGATTGCACACGCGACCGCGACGATCCGTGGTTCCCCCGCCGGAATTCCTCGGAGACTTACAGCGCGTGTATTGTTCACGTGGAATGTATGATACACATGGCATGTACGATACATGTTTATTGTTGTGAGTCCGAGAGAGATTTGCGTGGACAAGCCTGATTCTGCTGTCCGGCCGGGCGCCATTCTGGCGGTACTGGCCTATACCGGCATCGTCGCGTCGCTGATGCAGACGCTCGTGGTGCCATTGCTCGGCGAGTTGCCGCAGATTCTGAATTCCTCGGCGGCCAATACGTCCTGGGTGGTCACGGTCACCCTGCTCGTGGGCGCGGTTGCCACCCCGGTCGCCGGGCGCCTCGGCGATATGTTCGGCAAGCGCCGGATGGTGATCGCCTCGACCCTGCCGCTCATCATCGGCTCGGTGGTCTGTGCCATGGCGGGTTCGTTGCTGCCGATGATCATCGGCCGCGGCCTGCAGGGCCTCGGCTTCGGCACCATCCCGCTGGCCGTCGCGCTGTTGCGGGATGTGCTGCCGCCCGAGCGACTCGGCTCGGCCATCGCACTGATCAGCTCCTCGCTCGGAATCGGTGGCGCGCTCGGGCTGCCGTTGGCGGCGGCGGTCACCGAGTACAGCAACTGGCGGGTGCTGTTCTGGGCGGCGGCCGTGCTGGTCGCCATCGCCACCGCGCTGATCACAGTGATCGTGCCCGAGGGTATTGCCGAAGGGCCGTCGGGTCGCTTCGACGGACTCGGTGCGGTGCTGCTCGGCGGTGGTTTGGTAGCGCTGCTGCTCGCCGTGTCCAAGGGGGCGACGTGGGGTTGGGCGAGTGGCAGCATCCTCGGTCTGTTCGTCGCGGCCGTAGTGCTGCTGCTGGTGTGGGGTTGGTGGGAGCTGCGGACCGTCGAGCCGCTGGTCGACTTGCGGGTCACCGCGCGTCCGCAGGTACTGGTCACCAATCTCGCGACGGTCGCCATCGGCGTCGGCATGTACGCGTTGCAGCTCAGTGTCCCGCAGCTGATGCAGCTGCCGAGCTCGCTCGGCTACGGTCTCGGCCAGTCGATGATGGCGATGGGTCTGTGGATGGCCCCCGCCGGAATCATGATGATGCTGATTTCGCCTGTCGGCGCAAAGCTTTCGGCATTGCGCGGTCCGAAGTTCACCCTTGTCGTCGGCGCCGTCGTCATGGCCGTCGGCTACGGCTCCGCGCAGGTCCTGATGGGCAGCACCTGGGGACTGCTGATCGTGAACATCATCTGCAGCTCGGGTGTCGGTTTCGCATACGGTGCCATGCCCGCCCTGATCATGGGTGCGGTGCCGCAGTCGGAGACCGCCGCCGCCAACGGCTTCAACACCCTGATGCGCTCGATCGGCACCTCGATCTCCGCGGCCGTGGTCGGCGCCGTGCTCGCACAGCTGACCATTACGGTCGGCGGTCACAGCATCCCCACCGAGAACGGCTTCCGCGTCGCGTTCTTGATCGGCTGTGGCGTATCGGTCCTGGCGGCACTGGTCGCGATGGCCATACCGGTCCGTCGCGCGATTGCCGCCCACCCGGCCGAGCCGACCGAAGCGGAAGTCCCCGTCCGAGTCTGATGCATATCCGCGCAGCGTGGCGCGGTCGGAACGGCGCCTCTGACCTGCGCCCCGCGACGCCGAGCTGCTTTCCCGAGATCCACTGCCGCGGTGAGTATTCCGAGCTGTGCGTCGAATACGGCATTGTTGACCAACTTGACGCGTCGGCCCGCGCCCAGCGGACCGACGTGTTGCCGGAACTCGAGTATGCCTGGTCATCGCGTCGGCAACGGCTTCCCGGCACGGCCTCGGCAACTTCACCGGAGCTCGGCTTTCCCGACTATGATCGGCTCGTCGGGGTCGGAGTTCTGCCTCGAGAGGTGATCGTATGGTCGGACATTACGGCTTCGGGGGTTCGCGCACATCGACGCCGGTCGATTAGCCGATTCGCCATGCCCGATTCCGAGAACGACCGCACCCAGCGCGATATCCAGTCCGGGATCGCCGCGGAACTGACCGCCGCCGGATTCGAGGATGCCGAGGAGATCGGCCGCGGGGGTTTCGGGGTGGTCTATCGGTGTCTGGAGCGCTCGCTCGATCGCACGGTCGCGGTCAAGGTGTTGACCTCGGAGATCACCGGCGACGAACGCGAGCGTTTCGTTCGGGAGCAACATGCGCTCGGTCGACTCTCCGGTCACCCCAATATCGTTGCGGTCCACCAGGCCGATGTGACCGCCGACGGCCGCCCGTTCATCGTCATGCCGTTCCATTCGCGCGGGTCGCTGGATGCGCGATTGCGCGCGACGGGGCCGCTGCCGTGGCAGGAGTTGCTGTCGATCGGGGTGAAGATCGCCGGGGCGTTGGCCGCGGCGCATGCGGCGGGCACGCTGCACCGGGATGTGAAGCCCGCGAACATTCTGGTGACCGACTACGGGGAGCCGCAGCTGGCGGATTTCGGCATCGCGCATATCGGCGGGGGATTCGAGACCTCCGCCGGACGCATCACCGGCACACCGGCGTTCATCGCACCCGAGGTGCTGGGGGGTGCGCCGCCGAGTGTGGTTTCGGACATCTACAGCCTCGGTGCCACCTTGTTCACCCTGCTGACCGGGCACGCGGCCGTCGAACGCCGGACCGGTGAGGCCGTGCTCGCGCATTTCGTCCGAGTCACCTCGACCCCCGGGCCCGATCTGGGCGAAATCGACGTCCCCGCCGAACTTCGCGCCGCGATCGAGGCGGCAATGGCCACCGATCCCGATCGAAGACCGCGTACGGCAGTCGAATTCGGGTATCTGCTGCGCGATGTCCAACGGCATTGCGGGCTCGATGTGGACGCCATGGCAATGCCCGCGGACGCGCAGGAACCGCGGTCCGGCCCGATAATGGTGCCCGCACAGCGCGGGACCGGGCTACGCACCACGGTGCCACCGCCGGTCGCGTCGACCAAATATCGTCCGCCGACCTCGGCTCGTCCCCTGGTGAACCGGCCACGGCTGCTGCGCAGACTGCAGGAGGGCGGCAATCGCCGACTGCTGCTCATCCACGCGCCGCCGGGCTTCGGCAAGAGCACACTGGCCGCGCAGTGGCGCGATGTGCTTACCGCACAAGGGATGTCGGTCGCGTGGTTGACGATCGACCACGACGACAACAATGTCGTCTGGTTCCTCGCACACTTGGTCGAGGCGATTCGCCGGGCTCGCCCGGATCTGGCCGGTGGCCTCGTGACAATGCTGGAGGAGCGGTCCAGCGATGCCACTCGCTACGTGCTGGCATCGCTCATCGACGAAGTGCACGATAGCGGTGCGGCACTCGCGGTCGTCATCGACGACTGGCACCTCGTCACTGAGGCCGGTACCCGCGCCGCCATGGAATTCCTGCTGGACAACGGATGCCATCACCTGCGGGTGATCGTCACCGGCCGAACGCGTTCGGGGCTACCGCTCAGCCGGATGCGGGTCAGCGACGAACTGGTCGAAATAGATTCCGACGACCTGCGATTCGACGACACCGAGTCGGCGGCGTTCCTGCTCGATATCAATCGCCTGACATTGGACCGATCGCAGGTCGCCGAACTGCTCGACTCGACCGAAGGCTGGGTCGCGGCCCTACAACTCGCGTCGCTGTCGCTGCGCGGCAGCAGTGATCCCGCCGGATTCATCGATCAACTCTCGGGCCGACATCAAGCGATCGGCGAATACCTCGTCGAAAACGTGCTCGACACACTCGATCCGGACCTGCTCGACTTTCTGCTGGCGACCTCGATCACCGAAAAGATCTGCGCCGCATTGGCCGAAGCGCTGTCGGGCCCCGCGGCCCCGCAGCTGTTGCAGCAGGTCAAGGCCCGAGATCTGTTCCTGCGCAATATCGACTTCCCGGACAATGTCGGCGACGAATTCGAGTGGTTCCGCTATCACCGCATGTTCGGCGACTTCCTGCGCCGCAGGCTCGCCGAACAGGATCCCGACCGGTGCGTCCGGCTGCACCGCGTCGCGGCCGACTGGTTCGCCGAGCACGCGATGTTGAACGAGGCGGTGGATCACGCACTGGCGGCGCATGATTCGGCGGGCGCGCTGCGTTTGATCGAGGATCGCGCGACGGAACTGCTGGAGAGTGCCCGCACGGCCACACTGCTCGGTCTGGTCGCGAAACTGCCGACCGCGGTCGCGGTATCGAGTGCGCGCCTGCAACTGTTCGTGGCATGGGGGAATATCTCGCTGCAGCGGCCGGTGCCCGCCGAGGCGGCGTTGGATCGGGCCGACGCGGTGCTGGGGGCCGGTCAACCGGATGCGGACGACATCACCGATCTCCATGTCGAATCCGCGCTGGCGCGTGCCGCCTGCCGACTCACCGGCGACCGATACGCGGAAATGCCGGAGCTCGTAGCGCATCGGCTCGGGTCCGAGGTCAACCCGTTCATCGCGACCGTCGTGGCGGGAGTCGGCTCGGCGGCCGCCCTCTATCGGTTCGACTTCGACGAGGTGTACTGGTGGCAGCAGTGGGTGGCGCCGCACCGGGCCAGGGTCAAGGGGCCGACCGGCTTGATGCACACCTACGGCACGGCTGGTGTGGCGGCCTTCGAACAACTCGATATCGCGGCGGCGCGGGCGCAGCTGGAAACCGCCCGAGCCCTGGCACTGGAGACCGGCCGATATTCATACATCACGCGCATGACCGGCGCCTTGCTCGGCGCGCTGTGTTATTGGCGCGGCGAAATCGACGAAGCCGAGGCGCTGCTCGACGACAGCGTCAAGGCGGGGCCCGAAGGTGGCGCTGTCGAATCCATGTCGGCGACCTATGGAATCGGCGCGCGAATCGCGGCACTGCGGGGCGATCTCGAGGCGGCGCGAGAGCGGCTGGCAGAGGGGACGAAGATAGCGCGCAATCTCGCGCTGCCCCGGTTGGCCGCGCGCATTGTCAACGAACGAATCCGCCTCGGCCTGCCCATCGCGGCGGATGAGGCCGCGACACTGCGGCGGCTCGAGCCCTACCGCGCCGAAGGTGACGGGATCACCATCCTCACCTCGGAAATCCAATGGGATTCGGCAATACGGCTGCTGTTGGCGGATGGCTCGGTCGAGGCAGCCGTCGTATCGGCCGAGCGGTTGGTTCGCGGCATCGAACCTCAGCACCGCCCGCGGGCGCTTTTGGAGGCTCGACTGCTGTCGGCGTGCTGTCTCGCGACGGCGGACCGCTTGGAAGAGGCTGTGGCGGTGTTGGATCCGGTGTTGGCGCAGTGTGCCGAACTCGGCGTGCCGCGGTTGGCGGCCGATGCCGGAGCTGGCATCGAGCCCGCCGTCGTCACGCTCATCGTCACCGATCCGGCGCTGCGCCGGACCCCGCTCTCATTTCTGACGCAGCTACTGCCCACCGACACTGCTCGGCGATAGTCGTCGGAAACATTTGCGGCGTGGATCACGAACTCGCCAGGTTCAGCGTCCCGCCTGACCCGTCCCCGGCGACCACGCTGCGCTGCCGTGGCGTCAGAACGAATAAGGGCCGAACCGGCCCCACGCGATCACGGCGGCAAGTATGAGAAGCACTGCGCTGGGGGCGATTTCGGCCCATTCGCTGCGGCGCGCGTGCGTCAGAGCGGCGCCGATCATGATGATCGCGACGCCGACCGCGGCGATCGGGGTGAGTATCGGGACGATTCCGGTGAGCGCGGGCAGCACGAGGCCGAGTCCGCCAACCACTTCGACCGCGCCGATCGCCTTGACCTGCTGGTCGGTGAAGCTCTCGACCCAGGACATCTTGGCGGCGAGTTTTTCGCGCGGCTGGGCGAGTTTCCCGGCGCCGGCGGCTACCAAGGCCAGGGCCAGCAGGCCCTGCAGGATCCAGAGGAAGACGTTCATCGAGAACTCCTAGTCAATCGCTCGACCGCAGGCGGTGAGCAGGCGAACACGAACAGAATCGAAAGCGGACTTTACCCCGCTTTCATTCCCGGCGGTAACTTGGACCCGTGGAACCGACCGCGCTACACCTGGGCCCGCCGCGTAACGAACGCGGCGACGCCGCACGTAATCGACGACATCTGCTGGAAGTGGCGCGGCAGCTGGTCGACGAACTCGGCGTCGAAAAGGTGACCATGGATGGACTGGCCGAACGTGCCGGCCTGGGCAAGGGCACCGTATTTCGCCGATTCCGCACCAGGGCGGGCATCTTTCACGCGCTGATGGACGAGGACGAAAAGACCTTCCAGCAATCGGTGCTGTCGGGCCCACCGCCACTGGGCCCCGGCGCCGATCCGATCCAGCGCTTGATCGCCTACGGCCGCGCCCGCCTGGATTTCCTGTTCGACCACGTCGCGATCGCCCGCGCATCCCTGGACGCCAACCAGCCGATCCCCGTCGGAGCGGCCACCATCTCCCAATTCCATATCCGCATGCTGCTGAATCAGGCGCGCGTCGACCATCCCGACACCGACACCCTTGCCATCCAGTTGACCGCGGCCCTGGAAGCCCCCGTCCTGCTTTATCTGCATGCCACGACTGCGGCGGACACCGCCGCCGCGCGACAGCAATTGGCTGACGGTTGGCAGCGGCTGGTCGAACGAATCACCACGCCGAATCCGTTGGACACCAAGGTGATTCGATAGCCCGACCTGCCGCGCGTCGAAGATCGCTTGACTCGGGGTCGCTGGTTTCCGAGAAAATCTCGGTCGCCACCCGTGCCTAGGTCGCGACGATAGGTTCATCATGTTGGGCGAGTTGGTCGCGCTAAGAAGGTGACCACTACACCATTTCGGCAGCATCGCTCCAGAACGGACACCGCCGCCCGCGGTAACCACCGCGACTTGCGCGGAGTCGACCGTGCTGCACGACGTTCAACAATGTCTACGCTCGCAAGGCCGTCGACAGGGTGCCGGTCAGGGCATCGGCAGCGTCGACGCGGTGCGCCCGGCGGCCGCTCGCTCAGAGCGTCAGCACTCCGTGTGATCTGAGCAGCCGTGTGAGATCGGTGCTCACCAAGCCCGCCGCCCGCTTTACCGCTTCGGCCACGGCCGGGATTCGCTGGACTTCGGCCACGGTCGCCGCCAGCGCCGCGACGATCTCACCCGCGGGTCCGTGCACCGGTGCGGCGACACAGGCGAGTCGGAATCGGCTCATATCGGTGTCATAGGCGAGGCCGCTGCTCATGTCGACCCGGCGGCGCCATTCACGCGACGAAAGTCCCTCCGGCGGTGTGGGATTCGGGTGGCCGAAGGCCAAGACTTGCTCGGCTGCCGTGCCCGGCGGCAGTAGTACTCCGGGCCGCAGGGGAAAGATCTCGTCGATTTCGCGTCCGATGCCGCCGATGAGCATGGTGTTTCCTCGGTCGGTTACCGCGAGGCTGAAGCCGCCGCGATCGGATGCCGCGGTGAGCTGTCGCAGCGTCCGTGCCGAAGCCGCCCGCAGCAACCGCGCCGGTTGCCAGGTCTGGCCGAGCCGGAACACCCTGGGGCCGATCTGGTAGCGGCCACCGCGCCGCTGCACGGCCCCCTCCGCGACAAGCTGGTTGAGCAGTCGGTAGGCCGTTGCTTTCGGTAATTCCGCTGCCGATGCCAACCGGGTCAAACCCATCTCATTGCCGTGCGCGAGTACCTCGAGCAGGGCGAATGCCCCCTCGAGTACGCCCCGCCCACCGATGGCCGCCGACTTCGGCGTGATCGCTTCGCTCACTGTCTGTCCTCCCGTGCAGATAGTGAGAAGCCTCCGACTTCCAGCTCTCACCCACGTTTCACCGGCGTCTCACGGTGCCGCGGGCTCGGGCGATCACGTGTCGGGTGGTTCTCCCTCGTCGTGCACCGTGCCCGGGGGTTCGCCCTCGTCGCGAACCGCCGCCGCCTTGACGATCTGTCGCTTTGCGCGGCTGGTGAATTCGTCGACGAGTCCGACTGTCACGGTCGTCCCGATCGCACCGATCGGGCGGATCGCATAATCCTTCGTGGTGTCGTGATCGACCTGAAGATGGATGGCGGGCGGGACTTCGGGATTGTCCATGATCGGCATCGACTCGCTCCTGGGGTGTGGGTGGGCTGTCCACACTGACTGTGCGCGTGAGTAGGCGTCCAGGCCATAGTCCGCTGGGCGAACCGAGTTTTCGGTGATGGCATGGTGGGTTCGCTCAGCGGACCCGGTCCTCGACGCTCGCTCGCCTGCCGGGGCAGCATTGGCGGACGCAATCAGGCATTCACCGCGATCATCTGAAAGATGTTGCATCGCGGGGGAAGTCGCCTCCAACGCAGTCTCACGGAGTAGCCGATGCCCATCATGGACAATCCCGAAGTTCCGCCCGCCATCCATCTTCAGGTCGATCACGATGTCGAGACGGACTATGCGGTCCGCCCGGTCGGTGCGGTCGAGGTGAGTGTCACAGCCGGTCAGGTCGACAAGTTCCTCAACCGACCGTCGGCGCTGATCAATAGGTCGGAAGCCCTTCCTGACGCGGACGACGATGCCGCGGTTCGCCCGATCGGCGTGGTCGAGGTGAGTGTCACGGCCGGTCAGGTCGACAAGTTCCTCACCCGTCCGTCAGGGCTGATTTCGAGGTCGGAATCCATTCCGGAAGAAGGCGATGCCACGGTTCGGCCGATGAGCAAGCCCGAGGTAACAGCAGCGGACGGCTTGGTGGACGAGTTCGTCAATCGCCCCGCCCAGCTCGTCTTCCGCAGTCGGGAGGACGACAAATGACCAGCGCGACACCAGGTTTCGGCTTCGCCGACTGGTTCACACCGCTGGATCTTGCGGGATTCCGCGACGGTGCGCTCGGCCGCGAGGTACTGGTCACCGAACCGCGCGCGGATCTGGCCGAACGGCTTCGCGACGCGCTCGCCACCCGATCCGTCGAGGACCTGTTCGTCAAACGGGTCCGTCAGGTATCGGCCTGGTTTCCGCGGCTGGACGGCACGCTCAGTTCGGCGGTCATCCGACCGGACAGCGCGCGCACCTTCTACGAAGCCGGGACCACGCTGTTCTATCAGGACGTCGCCGACTTCGCACCGTTGGTATTGGAAGCCGCCGAGGCGTTCGGAGTGTCAGCCAAATCGGCGAAATGCCAGCTGTTCTGCAATCGCCCCGGCGCGGTCACCTCCGTGCATTTCGACCCGATCGATGTCATCACCGTCCAGCTGACCGGATGCAAGACCTGGCGCGTCGCCCCCAATCGCTTCGCCCCCGCGCCGTTGGAGGGGTGGGCGCCCAACGATCCGGTGCCCGCGGTCATGCGCATCTACGGGGAAGGTGAGCCACCCTCGGAGATCCCCGACGACGCCACCGAATACCGTCTAGAACCCGGTGCGGTACTGCATGTTCCGCGCGGATACTGGCACGAGACCAGTTCCGACCAGGATTCGATCTCACTGCACATCCTGCTGATCCCACCGCTACGCCTGGACTTCCTGCTGGCCTCGCTGCGCAACGAACTGCTCCGCGAACCGTATTGGCGCGAATCGGTATACGACCCCGACAGCACGCAGTGGCTGACCGCCGCCCGGGGCGCTTTCGATGACGCGGTCGCCAGAATCGGCATCCTGGATCTGGCCCGGTCGCCGATCCCCGACTTGCCCGTGACCCCCGAAACCAGCTTTGTCCGAGCCGGGCAATGCGCATTGCACGTCGAGGCCACCGACGCCGAAACCGCCGAGATCGCCGTGACCGCCTATGGTTTCCGCGACTCCTCGACCACAACCGTAAAACTCGACCGAGGCTACCTACCCGCGTGCCAGTGGGTGAACCAGCTGCCGACCGGAGTGGCGCTGGACGTAGCCGATGTGCTGACCGCAGCACCGGAGTTGTCCAAAGCGGAGGTACAGCAATTGCTCGCCCTCTTCGAACGATCCCGACTCGTCCGCCGCATCAGGTAGGCGTGGCGGTCGCGGGCAACCCCCAGCATCCTCAGCATTCACCGGCCGACCATCGGTGGCCCGGTGAATCCGAAACCGGGCAGCCCGACGATCCCGACTCGTGCCGGGCCTCGAATGGTGCCGAGCGGCTATTGACAAGAATCGGCATGGAGGTGCTATACATTAGGGGAGGCTTACCTCTTTAGTTGAGGCTAACCTCGTCAATGTCCGCTCGCACAATGAGGCATCGTGTACGTCTGTATCTGCAACGCCGTCTCCGAATCGGACGTGCACAGCTGTGTCGCCGCAGGCGCCAGCTCGACCGCGCAGGTCAAAAAGGCGTGCGGTTGGAAGCCCGGCTGCGGCAGCTGCACTCGCCGCCTCGCCGAGCTGGTCGGCCGGGCCTGCGCGGCGCCTGTACAGGACGTCGAGGCACCCGCAGCGTAGCCCGACACGATAGGCCGTCCTTACCGGTTCGCCGATTGTGAGCTGTGACACCATCACACGCATGGAAGGCGATAAGGAAATCATCTCAGTGCTCAATGAGCAGCTGACAGCCGAACTCACGGCCATCAACCAGTACTTCCTGCACGCCAAGATGCAGGAAAACTGGGGATTCACCAAGCTTGCCAAGCACACCCGCCACGAGTCCATCGATGAGATGAAGCACGCGGAGGTGCTCACCGATCGCATCCTCTTCCTCGAGGGGCTGCCCAACTACCAGAAGCTCAACCCGCTGCGCATCGGCCAGACTGTCCCCGAACAATTGCGGGCCGATCTGAAGATCGAGATGGAGGCGGTGGATCGGTTGCGCGGCGGTATCGAGCTGATGCGCTCGCGCGGTGATATCACCTCCGCGCGCATCTTCGAGGCCATTCTCGAGGATGAGGAATCGCACGTCGACTACCTGGAGACCGAACTCGATCTGCTGGAGAAGCTAGGCGAGCAACTGTACCTGCAGCGTTACACCGACACCCCGGAAGGCGACTGAAATCGTCACCGGTTCCGGTCGGTTCTGGTGCCCGGAACCGGTGAATAATCAGGTGCCGTACTCAGCGGATCGGCTGCGTGACGGCGTCGTGTTCGTCGTTGACGAGATGGAATGCGATCGCGAGATCATCGATTACCGCCTGCCACGCGGCCTGACTGCCCTCGCCGCGGGGATCGCGGGCCAGCGCGAGCAAAGTGGTGGCGGCATCAACGGCCTGAACCGCGGCAGCCAGTAGCGCGGGCACCGGAGTCGGGGCATTTCGGGAGGCCAATGTGGCGATGTTGTGACGCAGCCACCGCGCGTCGAACTGGGCCTGCGCCGACACATCGCCAACGGCGTGTTGCTCCGCGGTCGCGGCCATCGACCAGTGGCCCGTGCATTGCCCCAATGGGGCCTGGACTACCAAGTCCCGCAGTTCACTACTGATCAAACCGTGTAGCCGACCGGCTAGCTCGGCGCGTTCGACGGGCGGCTCGGCCGACCAGCCAGAAGCGGTGTCCGCTACATCGGCCTGCAATACGGCCAGCACTGCTCGCAATTGCGCAGCTGTTGCCACCTACGCCCCTCTCCGTCGTTCATTCCGAGCTACCGTTGTGCGACAACACTTCGTGGACCCAAACGACTTCGCCGAAACCTCCCTGCACCGTCCGCCGCACGGCCGTTCGCGTCGAAGCGTCCGCGACCCGACGCGAGTGCAGACACGACGATACAGAAGCAGACAATATCGAGCTACCGACAAGCGGCAGCCAATATTCGATGCGCCCGCTCCGCTCGGTCGGTTCGCTACGCCGGCAGGTCTGGTGGGGTCCCGCTTGGTGTCCACGAGCCATAGTGGTGCGATATTGGATGTGAAGCGACACAGTCCCTACTGAATCCGGAGGGCAGTGCGAATGCCGTCGAAAACTTGGAACATCTCGATCGCCATCGAAGAACTCGATCGCATGACCAAAGTAAAAGCCCAGCTGATCGGCCGCGGAGATGAGCCGTTGAGCGCGGCCGGGTCCGCTCACACCCATCCCGCCGACCAGAACGTGCCTGCCATCGGCGACGAGCTCGCTTGTGCTCGCGCGCTGCAAGATCTGGCCCACCAACTGCTGCACGCGGCGATAACAGATATCGAAGCCCACACGCACAAGCCGGTTCAGGGCTTGCAAGGCTGACATCTGACCTACAACGCGACCGTCGGGGTTGGGGACCGCAAACCCGTGCGTTCAATATTTGAAACCAATTGGTTGAAACCGCACTGTCGCGGGTCGCTTCCTCGGCGGGCAACCGGGCGAAATCAATTGCGCGAACGCACCTCTGGTGCCTCTGTCGTGCGACGGGCCCGTCACGTTAATATTGGGATGATTGCTTTCACCCGAATGCGGCGTGTCCGCATGACCGAAGGCTGGTGAGTCCGCCGATGTCGGTGTCGATGTTCGATGAGGCGCTTCCGCGCGGCGAACGTGATGGTGTCGGTCTGCGCGTCGGTGCGATCATCGATCGGGGTGGCGAAGTGTTGCTATTGGAGGCCCACAGCACGGGGCCGCTTCCGCTCACCCGCAAGCTTCCGGGCGCCACTGTGGAACCGGGCGAATCGGTCTCGGCGGCACTGATTCGCGGCGTCCGTGAAGAAACCGGGCTGACCGTCACCGATATCGGCCACCACATCGGTGATTTCGACTACCTGTCCCCGGCCGGAAAGCCGGTGCGGCGCTTGCATTTCGCCGTTGAAGTGGCGGCCACCAGCCCGATTGTGCTGACCGCCCACGCCGATTATGTATGGGCATCTCTGGACGGAGAGCTGCTGGTAACGCCGTCCATCCGCGGCATCCTCGAGGCCTATAGGGACCTGCTCTACCGCTGAGCGCCCCCTTTTCGATATTCGAAATCGGTTGTGCCCGTGTTTTTCTCGTGCTGTGGCCGCCCTGTCGATTTTGCCGTGCGCACACTCTCGCCCAGAACATCTCGATAACCCACGCCGCTCTGTCGGCCGAGGGATCGGTCGGACTGGAGCGAGTTCGCACTGCGTCCCGGCTGATGGGGGAGGGCTGCCGGCCGTGGCGATTTGGGGTTACTGATGTTACCGACCATTCGTTGCCGACAGGACGTCGACTCGGAGGCGTAGCGAAGTACACATCCGCGTTCACTTGCTGGTTCTGCTGTTGAAGTACGAGCGGTAAGTTACTGTATATTCTTGAGATGGCGGGCTCGCTGGCTGTCGCGGAGAGGAGTTGACTGTCTCAGGTTCGTCATCGTGCTCCTCGCCGTCGGTTCGGTCCTATTGATCCGCGCGGTCGGCATGGCTGAGGCTGGCCCATCTCATTCGCCGTCTACAGCACCCGACAACGGAAGGAATCCGATGACCGCCACCGCTCGACCGCTGCCACCGCTGACCACCGAGGAAACCCGGATCCACATTCCGGCCATCCATCGCTCACAGACCAGGCGGCCGCTGAAAATCGCTGACGCACTTGACTTCTGGAATTTCGCCGGTGCCGCGGCCAATGTGGTGATGCAGATGGCCCGGCCGGGTGTCGGCTATGGCGTCTCGGAGAGTCGAGTCGAGTCCGGCGCGCTCATGGTGCATCCGTGGAAGCGGGCCAGGACCACCACGCAGTATCTGGCGGTGGCGATTCTGGGCACCCAGGACGAGATCGACGCCTATCGAGAGGCGATCAACGTCGCCCACCGGCAGGTGCGTTCGGGGCCCGACAGTCCGGTCGAATACAACGCTTTCCATCGTGATCTCCAAAAGTGGGTCGCCGCTTGTCTTTTCATCGGCTTCGAAGACACCTACCAGTTGTTGCACGGCAAGATGAACGATGAACAGGCCGAGCAGTTCTATCAGACCGCTTCCACCCTGGCCACCGGTGTGCAGGTCACTCAGGATATGTGGCCGGCCACCCGCAAGGACTTCGACCTGTACTGGAATGAGGCGAGCGGCCACGCCGTCCTCGACGACAAGGTCCGCGCGTACCTCGATGATCTGCTCAACCTTCGCATGATCCACTGGTATCTGCGGCTGCCGTTCCGAAACCTGTTGAAGTTCTTGACGATCGGCTTCCTGGCGCCGTACTTCAAGCAACAACTCCAGGTCGAATGGACCGACGCCGACCAACGCCGCTTCGAACATCTTTTCCTGTTCGTCGGCTTCGTCAACCGCTTCATCCCTCGCTTCGTGCGCTTCGCCCCTACCTACGCGCTGATGCGAGACCTGCGCCGACGCATCCGCAAAAACAAAAGCCTCATCTGACGGTCTGTGCTCGCCAGAACCCTCCAGGCTGGCAGGTGACAACTTAGTCTGAGGGGCATGGGTGGTTGCCCGGAAGACGGGCCATTGCCGGTGGGAGGTGGGACATGTCCGTAGTCGTCGGTGTACACGGGATCGCGCAGCAGTACCGAGGTGGGTATCAGCTGGCGACCGTGTGGTTGGATGCGGTGCGCGACGGGCTGGTGGCGGGCGGGCATTCGCAGCGTGCCGGGGAGTTGGCGGCGGGCGATTTGCGGGTGGCCTTCTTCGGTGACCTTTTCCGGCCGACTGGGGCGATGGCCGGTGCCGAGCCGCCATTCACCCCAGGTGATGTACGGCCCGGTCCGGAACGCGAGTTGCTCACAGCGCTATACCAGCGGGCTGTCGAGGTTCAACCCGAACTGGGTCCGCCCGCGGGGGCGATGGGGCCTGGGCTGGTCGCGGTGCAGGTGATGGTGGAGCGGTTGCTGCGATCGCGGACCTTCGCGGGGGTGGCGCAGCATGCGCTGATCGGCAACGTCAAGCAAGCAGTGCGGTTCCTTGCCGAGCCAATGGTGAAAGCCAAGGTTTTGGAACGTGTTTCGGCGATGGTCGGGCCGGACACTCGGGTTCTCGTCGGCCATTCGCTCGGCTCGGTGGTCGCCTATGAGTATCTGTGCCGGACAGCGGCGCCGGTCCAATTGTTGCTCACGCTGGGCTCACCGCTCGGGGTGCCGAACCTGATCTTCGATCGACTCACCCCCGCACCGTCGAACGGGACGGGTACGTGGCCTGCCGGTGTTGCGCGCTGGGTGAACATCGTGGACGTGAACGATGTTGTGCCGCTGCGCAAGCGCCTCGCGGACCTGTTCCCGCCGCCCGACGGCATCGCGCGGATCAGCGATCGGATCGTCGACAACGGCGATGCGCCGCACGCGATCGAGCGATATCTCAACGCCGCCGAGACCGGCACCGCCATGGGGGACGTCCTTGCCTGAGGTCGGCGAGCTCAGGCTGCCAACGGATCACGGTCCGCCTGTGCTGGTCGCTGCGGGCACCCAGCGATATGTGCGGGATGACCTGGTGGCGCTGGACCGGGTGCCCGCATCCCTGGAACGGGTGGTGTCGGCGATGTCCGGGCTGGGGATCACACCCGTTGCGGGTACACCGACGGGCTATCTGCTCGATGCCGAGCGTACGGATTTGTTCGCGGTACTCGGGACCGCTGTGCGCGACGCGTCGGTGGTGATCGTGTACTACACCGGGCACGGTGTGCCGTTCAACAACAAGTACTACCTGCCAACCAGTACAACCCGAAATGATATGGCGGCCACTGCGATCGGTGCCCGCGAGCTGCTGGAGGACCATCTGCTACGGCTCGACCCGGACGGCGAGGTCGCCGCCGAGCAGCCGAAGGTGCTGGTGATCTTCGACTGCTGCTTTTCCGGCACCGCGGTGATCGAGGACATGCACAGCCAACTGCAGGGGATCGGTAATCCGAACACCTGGGTGATGGCTAGTGCCAACACCACCGAATACGCCGAGGACGGGGTGTTCGCGATGGCCTTGACCGACTACCTTCGATCTCCCAAAATCGGTCGCTCGCAACGGTATCTGAGCCTAGAGATACTGGTCGGCGAGGTCAACAGCGCGATATCGTCGGCCGGTGCCGAGCAGGAGGCGCGCTGGTTTCCGCCGGCGAGCCGCGGCGTCACCGGACTGCTGCCCTTCCTGCCGAATCCTGAATTCCAGCCCGCTGTCGCCGGTTTCACGATCGATGAACAGCGGCACTGGATTTCCAAGCTCGGCATCGAGGAGGCAGCGGCGCAGCCGACCGGCTTCTACCTCACCGGTCGCACCGGTCGCCTGCGGGCGGTCGAGGATCTTGCCGAATTCCTCGCCGGTGTGCGGCCCGGCGTTGCGATCGTCACCGGCAGCCCAGGCGCGGGCAAGTCGACCCTGCTGGCGTTGCCCGTGCTGCTGAGTTCTCGGGAGGGGCGGGCGGAGTTGTTGCGGCCGGGGCCGGGCAATCTGCTGATACGCCGGGCCGCCGAACTGGTTTCGGAAGACCTCGGGATCATCGGCGTGCACGCGCGCGGAATGAATGCCGACCAGATCGCCGCGCAATTGGGCGAGGTGGTCGGTGCGCCCGGGACGACGGCAAAGTCGGTATCGGCCCGACTGGCGGCCACGAAACCGGCAGGCGGTGCGTTGCGACGCATCGTCGTGGACGCCGTGGACGAAGCCGCCACACCCGAGGCGGTGATCGATTTCCTCCAGGAATTGTCGGAGCAGGCGCGGATTCGGGTGGTGTTCGGCATTCGCAAACATCTGCTCGACCGCTGGAAAACCGTGAACCGTGTCATCGACCTCGACGCACAGCCATACCGGGATCGTGCGGCACTCACCGAATATGCCCGGTTGCTGCTCGTCGCGGCGTGCGAGCCTGAGCTGACCACTCCGTATCAGGTTGCTGCCGATACCGTCGTCGACGCGGTGGCGGAGGCGATCGGCGGGCAGGCGAGCACAGCGGATACCGACTCCTTCGTCATCGCCCGTTCGCTGGCGCTGGCCGTGCGAGCCCGGGCCGATGTGATCGCCGACGCCACCGCGGTCCGGTCCGCCATGAATATTCCCCAGACCGTATACGCCGCCTTCGAGGAGGATCTCGAGCGGTTCGGGGAACGGGCAGGCGTCGCACGAATTCTGTTGCAGGCCTTGGCCTGGGCCAATGGACCGGGGCTGCCGTGGGAAAACATCTGGGCACCGGTCGCCCGGGCGATCGCGGGCGATTCGTGCACCATCGACGATGACGATGTGCGCTGGTTGCTTGCCAACGCAGGGGCCTATATCCGGGAAGATGTCGGACCGGGTGGCCGATCGGTGTTCCGGCCCTTCCACGATCTGCTGGCCGAACATCTACGCCGCCCGCCGACCGATACCGCCGGTAGCGAGGCCGCCGATCATCCCCGCAGGATGCACGAACTGATCGTGCAAGCGCTGTTCGCGGTGGCCCGGCGCACCGGTTCCTGGAGCGAGGTTCATCCATATCTACGCACCTATCTCGCCGAACATGCCAGCGCCGCTGGACGTGACTGGGTCGAGGTGCTGCTCGCCGAACCGGACTACCTCGCGGTCGCCGATCCGGCGATCCTGAGCGGAGTGCTCGCGGCGATGCCGCAGGACGAGACGGTACGCAGTTACCGGCGTGCTGCCGTGCTGCTCACCGATCGTCCGGCGGACAATCTCGCGCATCTGACAGAAGCCGCGGTCGCCGTCACCACGAGCGCGCATCTATTCGACGAATCGACGATCGCCCCCTCCTTCACCACCATCCGGGTGTGGGTGGGCCGTGATGACAGCGCACTCGTTTTCCGGGCGCATCGTTCGAATCTGGCCGCACTCGGGTTCGGCGCCGATCGGCTGGGCCGGGATCTGCTGTTCACGATCGACGGCGATGGTGATAGCGAGCTGTGGGATATCCATTCCGGTCGGCGCATCGATGATCCGGACGTCGATGTCGCGGCTTTGCACACCGGTGTCGACAGCGGCGTCGGGGCGCAGCGTCGATCACTTCGGGCAACTCGTCGGGGTCGGCGAGCGGTTGATCCGGGTCCGGCGCACGCTTCGATCGATAGAGCTGACCGACGCGCTGACCGATGAACCGATCAGTACGATTCGCCTCCCGCGCGTGCTGCCGACCCTGTGGCGGACGCTGCGGCACGGCGACAGTGTCATCAACGAACTCGTGGACCTCGCCTTGGCGGACGTACCCATCGCCTTCGGCACGCTTGCGGACGGCCGCGGTCGAGTGGCGGTCGGCGATCGGTGGGGCTCGGTAAGGCTGTGGGATCTCGGATCCGGTCAGTACCTCGACCGGTTGATCTCCAACGACGGCGTACGGGTGTCCGCGCTGACCTTCGCGCGAGTCCAGCGGAACCGAGACGAGTTGGTAGTCGCCCATGCCGACGGTGCGGTGCGGCGCTGGGATCTGAGGTCCCGCACCCAGATCCGGCCATCGTTCCAGGTGGCTCACGACAGTGTGACGGCACTGGATTTCGCCGTCGCCGACGGCCTGCAGACACTGGTCACCGGGTATGACAACGGTCAGGTTCGGGTCGAGACGCACACCGATGACGGACCGGTGCGCACACTCGTGCTGCACGGGCACAACCATGAGGTAACCGCGGTCGCGCGCCCGACGGTCGTCGGCGGGCAGCGGATCGGCGCATCCGGCGACGACCAAGGTTTCGTCCGGATCTGGAACCTGGACACCGACAGCGCACCGGAACCGGACCGAGTCGAAGCCATCCCGGAAATCGCAGTCTGCAGTCGGGGTGCCCAGCTCATCGCGGTCGGCAGCGCATCGGGCGCCGTGCAGATCATCACGCCGACCTCGGCTGGCGAACCGTGGCCGGTCTATTTCCGGCACCCGCAGTCGATCTCCGCGCTGGGATTCGGACGTGGTCCGGCCGGGCCGATCCTCGCGAGCTGTGACATATCAGGTGAGGCACGGCTATTCGATATGGCCGCCCGGCGCCGGATCGGATCGGTACTGCTGGAGCGTCGATTCCGCACGATCGCATGTGGCGTGCTTACGTCGGGTGAACACTATCTGGTAGGTGTCCGTCCCGGCGGCAATCGAATCGAACTCTGGAAGTCCACTGGCACAGGCACTTTCGTCTGCGAGGTCGACCGGAACCCGGCCGAGCCCGCTATCTCCATGGACACGACGATCAGGGCATTCGGGACCGGCCCGGACGGTTCGGTGCTCGCGCTCACCGCGCTGCGCTCGATTTTTCCAACAGATGGTCTGACAACGGCATTCGCGCTGTGGGATTTCATCGAAAATCGGCCGATCCTGGAAAACCTCTTCGACACCGCGGTTTTCATCGACGCAGCATTGACCCCAGGACCCGGCGATGCCTCAGCACTGCTGGCTGTCGATCAGGACGACCGCATTCACGGCTGGGATCTCGCGACCGGGACGGCGCTATGGGAGCCCCTGCGCTGCACCGGCGAAAGCAAGATCAGCGCGTTCGATATCGGCTGGACCGCGAGCGGGCGACCGCTGCTCATCGTCGGCGACGACTCCGCGGCTGTGCGCATCGTGGAGCCGTCGACCGGCTGGCACCTCGCCGAGATCCGGCGTCGGACGACACCGAGAGTCGTCGGATACTGCGGCGACATCCTATGCGTCCGCGACGGCGACGGGCTCTCGATACTGCGTTACGACCTGACCCGATGGTGATCGCCCGTGCGCGGTAGACGACCGCGGGGGCTACTGGCGGCGGAGGGAGCCGATGGCATCGGCGAGCAGGTCGATGCCCTCGGCAACGGCCGGTTGGGTCAGGCTGCCGTACCCGAAGACCAGACCTTCCGGTCCCGCCTTCTCCACCCAGTAGGGCGCCAGGCCATAGACCCCGAGGCCGCGTTCCAGCGCTGCATTCGTCACAGCGGCCTCGGTGAGATCGGGCGGCAGCCACGTCATCACATGCAGGCCGGCGGAGACTCCGATCGGCACGAGGTCCGGCACCTGTTCTGCCAGCCGGCCGACGAGCGTGTCCCGCAACTGCCGGTACCGCGGCCGCATCCGGCGCAGATGCCGATCGAACTCGCCCCGCGCGACGAAGTCGGCGAAGGTCAGCTGGTCGATCACCGGCGAGCCGCGATCGTCGATCACCTTGGCCGCCGACATCGGCTCGACCAGACGACTCGGCAGGATCAGCCAGCCGAGCCGGAGCCCTGGCGCCAGCGTCTTGCTCGCCGTACCGGCGTAGACCACGGACTCCGGCGCCAGGCCCTGGATGGCGCCGATCGGCTCGCGGTCGTACCGGTACTCCGCGTCGTAGTCGTCCTCGATGACCAAGGCATCGTGCTTCGTGGCCCACGCGACCAACCCGGCCCGCGTCTGCGCCGAAGCCACCGCACCGGTCGGGAACTGGTGGGCCGCGGTCACCACGACGATGTCGGCTCCCGACCGCTCGAGCGCCTCCACATCCAGTCCGGTCTCCAGCACCGGTACGCCGACCGTCTCCAGCCCCGCCTTCGTCGCGACGTCACGAAGCTCATTGTCGGACGGGTCCTCGACCGCCAGCCGGCGATACCCGGCAGCCGCCAGCACCTGC
The DNA here is from genome assembly GCF_050955845.1 of Nocardia sp. CA-135398. Classification (NCBI taxonomy): domain Bacteria; kingdom Bacillati; phylum Actinomycetota; class Actinomycetes; order Mycobacteriales; family Nocardiaceae; genus Nocardia; species Nocardia sp. CA-135398. The sequence continues at coordinate 2,972,336 of NZ_CP192084.1, forward strand.
AGGAGCAGCCGCGAACCTTGGGCGAATCCGCTGCAGATCAGCATGTTCTCCGGCCGCGCCGACGCACCGCGGACCCGGTTCAGGTAGTCGGCCAGGGCCTCACGGAGTTCGGTGGTGCCGCGCCCGTCCAGGTAGGCCAGGCTACTGTTCGGCGCCTCGTTGAGCACCTTGCGGATCGACCGCAACCAAGCCGCGCGCGGGAACTGGGAGACGTCCGGCTTGCTGTACTTGAAATCGATTCGGGGTGGCCCGCCGGTTGTCGCCGCGCTCTTCTGCCCCACCTGAATCGCGGCCGCTGCCGGCGCCACCTGCGTGTAACCGCCGGTCCGGCTGACCAGATATCCCTCGGCCACCAACTGCTGGTAGGCCTCGACGACCACTCCTCTGGACAGTCCGAGATCCGTCGCGAGGGCGCGAGTCGCCGGCATCACCGCGTCAGCCCGGAGCAGCCCCTGCCGGATCCGGTCCCGGATAGCACTTTCCAACTGCTGGTGCAGCGGCACGGACGAGTCGCGCCGGAGCTCGATGAGCAGCTCGACCGCGCCCGAATTGGTCCTGGAACGACGCATAGAACTGGACCTTATATAAGTACCGCTTCGCTGTCAGGGTGGTGAGCACACCACTTCCTATAGGAGTACGCGATGACCACCACCACTCTCACCCTCGAACTGCTGCACCCGGGACAGGCCGGGTACGACGAGGCGCGAACGGTCTGGAACGCGATGATCGACCGCCACCCGGCCGTGATCGCCCGCTGTCACAGCACCGCGGACGTCGCGGCGGCGGTCCGCTTCGCCCAGGACAGGAACCTGGAGATCGCTGTCCGCTGCGGCGGCCACAACATCGCCGGAATCGCCGTACCCGAGGGCGGGCTGATGATCGACCTGACGCCGATGAACGCGGTCCGCGTCGACCCCGAGCGGCAGCTCGCCTGGATCCAGGGCGGCGCCCTCCTCGGCGAACTGGATCGCGCCGCGCAGGAATACGGCCTGGCTACCACGGCCGGCAATGTGTCGCACACCGGCGTCGGCGGCCTCACCCTCGGCGGCGGGATGGGCTGGCTCGCCCGGCAGTTCGGGCTCGCCTGCGACAACGTGGCCTCCTACGAACTCGTGACCGCCGCCGGCGACATCGTGACAGCGAGCGCTACCGAGAACCCCGAGCTGTTCTGGGGACTGCGCGGTGGTGGCGGCAACTTCGGCATCGTCACCTTGTTCGAGTTCCGCTTGCACCACATCGGCACCCGCACCCTCGTCGCCGAATTCACCTACGCCTGGGAAGATGCCTTCGCCGTGCTGCGAGGTTGGCGCGACCTGAACGCTTCCGCACCCCGCCAGGCCACCTGCACCGCAAGCATCCGCGGCCAGGAACTGACCATCGGCTTCGTCTGGGTCGGCGACCCGGACGAGGGCGCCGAGCTGATCGCGGCCTTCCGCGAGCTCGGCACGATAGTTGCCGAGAACATCGAGGAGCTGTCCTACCTGACCCTGCAGAGCCGCGAAGACAGCGTGCAAGGACATCGATTCCGCCGCTACTGGAAGGGCCACTACTTCAAGTCCCTGCCCGACGAGGCGATCCGCGCCCTGCTCCGCAACCCCGGCGTCGGCGCCAGCCTGCAGGCGTACGGCGGCGCGATCGCCGAGGTTCCCGACGACGACGCCGCCTTCAGCCACCGCGACACCCTGTTCGAGTTCGTCACCGCCACCCGCTGGGAGGACCCCGCCGACGACGCCGAACAGATCGCCACGATCCGCGCTTACGCCACCACCCTCGACCCCTACGCCGGCGGCGCCTACGTCAATACGCTCAACGGCGAGAGCGTCAGCCGCGCCTTCCCACCCGCCAAGCTGGCCCGGCTGACCGCGCTGAAGAACAGCTACGACCCGGCCAACGTCTTCCACCTCAACCAGAACATCCGGCCGACGGTCTAGCGCTTCTTGCCCAGCCGCTCCAGGCCGCCATCGCCGGCTGGCGATCGCGCGAGGACACCACGATCCACAGGGCAGGCCACGAGCCTCGGAAATGGGGGAGCGCCGGCATCGCGACGCCCTACCCGAGTCGATAGGGCGGCGAGTCCTGGACGCCACACGTTCTCGCTCGTTCAGCTGACCGGCGCCGAGCCTCGCCGAGCGTTACGCCGGCTCCCGTTGACCAGATCGTTGAACCGGTCGATGGCCCAAATGGTGCGTAGCCCTAGGGCGCCCATCATCATCGGGCGCGGGAACTTCGGCTTCCGCTGCCACAGGGCCGCCAGATCCTCGTGTTGCTCACCGTCGACGATCAGGTCCGCGATGAGTGACCCGAGGTAGGGCGCCTGGGCCAATCCGTGGCCATTGCAGGCGATCGAGTAGAAGACGTTGTCATCGACCCGACCGGCGAGCGGCAGCCATGAGGAGGTGATCGCGATCCAGCCGCCCCACGCCCGAGCGACCGAAACGTCGGCCAGTGCCGGGAATCGTGTCGCGAAGGCGCGTGCCAGTTCGGCGACGAGCCCCGGATCCGGCTCCTTCGTCGGCAACGGGCCCGCTTTTCCTCGTTCGATCCGGCGAACCCCGAACACGATCGTGTTCCGCGAGGTCAGCCGGTAATTCTCCATAAAGTTGTGCTGTGTGAACAGCCCGGCGCGACTGGCCCAGCCCAGCGCGGCCAAACGCGCGGGATCGATCGGCTCGGTCTCCACCTCGACGACCCAGATGGGCACGGACAGGTGCTCGGGAGTGATTGCCAGCTCGCCACCGTAAGCGTTCGTCGCGAGCACGACCGTGTCGGCACGCACCACACCGCCGGGCGTACGGATGACGACGTGCCCGCCTTCTCGGGTGACGTCGGAGACCGGTGTCTGTTCGAAAACCCGAGCGCCGGAAGAGAGTACGGCTCGTCGCACACCCATGGTGAACTTGCCCGGATTCATTATTCCGCCGGTGGCCTCGCGCATCCCACCGAGAAATCCACGAGGGATGCCCAACTCTGTGCTCGTGCCATACTCGGCTTCGGCACCGGCCCGCTGCAGAATCTTGGCGACGCGACGCGCGCGCCCCATCTGTCCCCGCGAGACCGCCACGCCGACGTTGCCGGTCGATTCGAACTCACAGTCGATGTCGTGTGTCTTGATCAGATTTTCGACGTGATGCTCGGCGTGATCCGCGAATTGCACGATGCTGGGCAGCTTCTTTCGGTAGAGGAGGTTCAAGAGCTGAATATCTCCGCCGGGGGCACCTGCCAGCTGTCCCGCATTGCGGGAGCTGGCGCCGTGCCCACAAAATTCGGCCTCCAGCAACACCACGTAGCGACCACGCTCCGCCAGTCGCAACGCCGTCGACATGCCGCTGAGACCGCCGCCAACGACTGCTACCTCACAGGTGATGTCCTCCTTCAAGGCCGTGCGGACATCATTCGGTGGTTCGATCCATCCGGTGAAGGTGGTGTATTCCACGTTATCCGTGTTCATTTCGCTGATCCCTCGTTTTTGGGTTGTCGCTGGGCTAGGACACGGCCACTTCGACACGCCGGCGGCTACGTCCGCGTGAGATCAGCACAGTCACTAGGACAAGTGCGGCGAGGACGGCCGCGATCCAGTAGCTCGTGCCGTACAAGCCCTTTCGGGCGACGCTGATGTCTGTTCCGGGAACGAGGACCACCGAGGCGCTCAGAACGCCGGTGATCAGCGCCGTGCCGAATGCGAAGCCGACCGCCATGGAGGTGCCGGCTACGCCGGCGGCCATTCCGGCCTTCTCTTCGGGCACTGCGATCTGCACCACGGTGAAGCCGGCCGCGTATCCCATGCTGCATCCGAGTCCCAGCACGCCGGCGCCGACGAGGTGCTGCCACGGGTGGTCGTCGGCGAGCGCCAGCCAGACCAGTCCCGCCACACAGATGAGTGCTCCCACCACGAAGACATGGGAAGCACGTCCCTTCGCGATCGGGCCCTCGGCCACGCGGCCACCGACCCTGAACAGCACGGCGAACGGCACCATGAGCAAGCCGGTTTGCAGCGCGGAGAGGCCGAGCCCATACGCGTCCGACGGGGAAAGCGAATCGGGATCGACCTGGCTGTAGGTGCTGAGCAGCAACAGGAACGCCGCGTTCACCGCCGCGAACAACGCGATCGACACGCTCGCCGCGGTGACGAAGGGCGACTTCAGCATGGCGACGTCGAATACGGCCGCCGAGGACCTGCGTTCGACCCGCACCCACAGGGCGCCACCGACGACGCCGACGACCAGCGGAATGAACGCCGCTGCCCCCCACACCAAGCCTTGGGTCAGAGCCAGCAGCAGCGCCGCAACCCAGGCGATCATCCACACCGTGCCCAACACGCCGATCCGGCCGGTAGGCTCCGCCGGCGGACTGTGCGGAACGACGACGAACGATACGACGGTCGTCGCCGCGAAGGCCGCGGTGAGGATGCAGAAGAAGCTACGCAACGACAGGTACTCGACGATCAGACCGCCGCCGATCATGCCGACGACGATGCCGAGGCCGGTGGCGACGACCAGGACCTTGACCGCCGTCGCGACCCCGTTGTCGGCCAAGTTTCGCCGGAGAAATCCCAGCGGCAGCAGCTGAGCCGCCCCGCCGATTCCCATGAGTGCGGATCCGATGAGGAGCGCCGGGTAGGAATCGCCGACGGCTGGGACGAGCGCTCCGAGCGTGAGGCAGCCGGCGGCGAACGCGGTCGCGTTGCGATCGCCGAATACGTCGGCCAGTCGCGGCAGCAGGATGAAGCCCGCCCCGCCGCCCAATGTGAGCACGGTGTAGATCCATGTGGTCTCGGAAACCGTGGCGAGACCGTACTGCGCCTGGATGATCGGCAGCAGTGGCGGCAGGACGAAGATGATCGCATTGGTCAGGGTCACCATCAGGGCGCCGACGCCGATCAGCACCCCTCTCGGCGGCGCGCTGCGAGCATTCGAATCCGGGCAGACGCCGGTCGTTTCATTGATCTCAGTCATGTTGATTCTCCATAGAAACCGGCCGCCTCATCCGCACACTTGCCTGCAGTCGCGGCACCGAGTTGTGATCCGCGCCATACACTAGAAGCTACATAGTCATATGATCAAGGTATTCGACCAACTCTTTGCAAAACGAGAGAGCGGAAATCGCGCGATGAAGGTATCTAGCTGGGGTTTCTAGAACTTGATCAGATGCACAACTTCTCGAATATGCGACCACTACCGCGGAAGGAGCGCGCCGAAAGGCGCGGAAAACGCTGCAGCGCACGGTTCTTCGAGAGCGGCCGACGCACCGCAACCGACTCGGGCCGACCGACTGTCCGGAGACCGAAACGTCCCGCGGTGGAATCTGGCGGATCTGCGTCGGTCGGCCGCGCTACGAAACCTCTTCCGCGTCGATCGGCCGACGTGGTACGCCGCCTTGCCGACATATGACCGACAAGCTGGCGATGTCGGTCTGCGGGCTTCGACAGCCGAATGGGATCGGTCCGGACTGCCGCATCGGCAGTGTCATGGGCGGGTGAGTCGGCGCAGGTAGTCGCACACGTCCTCGATCGCCTGCTCGGTCTTGGTGAACACGCCGACTTCGGTGAAGAAGCCGTGGAACACACCCGGGTAGCGGATCGTCGTGACCGCGACGCCGTCACGGTGCAAGCGCGCCGCGTACACCTCCGCGTCGTCACGGATCGGATCGACTTCCGCGGTGAGAATCAGGGCCGGCGGCAGGCTGTGCAGCGACTCCGCGCGCATCGGCGCCGCGAGGGGATCGACCTGGTCCCGATAGTCGGGCCCGCGGTACTGCTCGATGAGCCATTTCGCATCGGCACTGGTCAGTAGCGGCGCATCGGCGAACTCTGTCCATGAAGGGGCGGCGAAGGAGTCGTCTACAGGTGGGTACGCGAGCACCTGGGATATCGGCAGCGGCAGCTTGCCGTCGCGAAGCGCGAGGCACAGTCCCGCGGCGAGAGCGCCGCCGGCGGAATCGCCGCCGACCGCGATGCTGTCGGGGTCGATATGCAGGGCGACCGCGTGCTCGCGGAGCCACAGGTACGCGTCGAAGCAGTCCTCGAGTGCGGCCGGATACGGATTTTCGGGTGCGAGCCGATAATCGAGGGAGACGACGACGAAACCAGTCCGAGCTGCGATGGCGCGGCAGAGCTCATCGACGCCGTCCAGGGTGCCGAGGATGAACCCTCCGCCGTGCATATAGAGCAGGGCGGGAGCATCTGCCGCGGAGGTGGCTCGATAGAGCCGAGCTCCCACAATGCCGGCGCGGGAAGGTATTTCAAGGTTCTCGACCCGGTCGATCGCCGTGATGGGGTGTTCGCGCGGCCGTGTCGCGAGCAGCTCTCGGGCAGTCTCGGGCCCCAGTTCGCGGATCGGCTTCGGCAGCGTCGCGGCGATAACCTGCGCGGCTGCCCACGCGTCAGGGTCCAGCAAATTCCCGTATGCGGATGTCGATGGGTTCATCCCGGTCCTTCGAGTTGTTGACAACGAGTGACGTGTGCCTCACCATCATAGTCACGTGACCCAGACAACTGACTATGAAGGTTGCGTTTCACTCGAGGTCTGCAGCGATCGCCTTCCGGCGCCACGCGATCTCGCGTAGTCGAAAGGACTGGAAGATGACCGAAACCACGATCGACCGCGTGGTGCCGAACGCCGGCGCGGCCGGCGGCGTCGACATACGGATCGAGGACGATGCCACGCCGATCGTCCGGCTGATCGGCCGGACCCTGCGAGATTCCGCACGCGGCGGCCATGCGCTGTCGGCGTTGCGACGATCCGCCGCGACGGCGGTAATCCGCTCACACGACACGCCTCAGGCTGCGACGATCGCTTTCGCCGACGGCGTTGTCGAGGTGTCGAGCGGTGTCGTCATCGAGCCCGATGCCATCATCACCGTCGACCTAAACGCCAGGTTCGCCCCGGTCGGTGATCCGGTCGGTGACCAGGATCTGGTCACCGATGTGCTGGCTGCGTTGATGCCGCCGCTACCCGATTGGCGCGCGGCCGCCGAGCACTTCTGGACCGTATCGCGTTCGGTCCCGGCAATTCCGGACATGCTCATCGCTGTCACCGAAGGGCCAGAGGGAGTGGAGCAGGCCGTCTTCGGTGAGGGGGAGACCCACTATGTGATCGCCGGTGCACCGGAGACGCTGGCCGGGGTGTTTTCCGGTGCGGACGATCTGTTCGCGACCTTGGCCACCGGTGCTCTCGGAATTCAGGGCACCCTTTCTCAACTGTCCGTCATGACGGGCGCGTCCTGGAAGGTTCGTTTCGATGTCTGAGCTCACTGCTTCCTCCGTATACGGCGGCCGGAATTCCGAGACCCGCGCGGTCCGGCTCGAGGCCACCAATCACGAGGGATGTTTCCTCGGTAAGAACGTCTCGCCGAAGAAGTTCGACTCGGGATCGCAGTCCGGATTCAATTTCGCCGACCTGCTGTTCGGACTCGACCTCGGCAACCTTCCGAGCCTGGGTTTCGCCTACCCGCACTGGCGTGGACATCTCGACGATGTCAGCTTCAAACCGGACATGGCGACCCTGGTCGAGTGGGAACCCGGCCTGGAATCGGTGATCGGTGACTACTGGCTGAAGGACGGCACGCCGGTCCCGATCTGTCCGCGCAACCTGGTGCGGAAGATGGTCGACCGCCTCGCAACTCTGAACTACACCGCGACCATCGCCGTCGAGATCGAGGCGACTCTTTTCTCGGAATCGATCGGGGAAGCCCGGGCCCGCGGCTACCGCGACCTGACTCCGCTCGGTGGGTCCGCCGGCACCGCGTACCACCTCGCGAAGTCGAAAGACTGGATCGACTACATGACCGCGGTGGCCCGGCGCCTCGACGAAGTCGGCATCGAATGGGAGGCGTGGAGCGACGAGGACGCGGCCGGGCAGGTGGAACTGAACCTGGTTCCGGGCGACCCGATCGCGGTCTGCGACGCCTGGGCGCGGACGCGCCAGGTCATGCGTGAGGTCGCGTTCGAACAGGGGCACTCGGTCACGTTCATGGCCAAGCCGACCGCGGGTTACGGGCAGGCCTCGCACATCAATCTGTCGCTGCAACGCGACGGCGTCAACGTGTTCTATGCCGAGGACGGGCCATCGGAGACGATGCGCCACGCCATCGGCGGTCTGCTCGCGACGCTGGAGGGCAACACCTCGATCGTGCTCCCGCAGATCACCTCATACCGTCGGCTGGTGGACCTCAGTGGTCCGCCGGTGACCGTCAGCTGGGGCATCAGCAACAAGACGACCGCGGTCCGTGCCGTGTGCGGGCATCGCGACTATTCGCGGCTCGAGTACCGAGTCCCTGGCGCGGATGCGAACCTGTATCTCGCCACCGCGGGCGTGCTGGCCGGTGTGATCGCCGGTCTCGAGCGCCGCATCGAGCCGCCGGAGCCGGTGTCGGACATGGCCTGGTGCATGCCGCCGGGAATCAAGCGACTGCCCGACACCATCACCAAGGCCGCCGATGCGCTCGACGCCGACCCCATCCTGCGGGAGCTGCTGGGCGACGAGTTCGTCGACTACTGGATCGGCACTCGCCGATGGGAGTGGATGCAGTTCCACACCGGCGGCGGCGACCCGTTCGCCGAACTCTCGGAATGGGAGTCCGCGCGCTACTTCGAGTTCCCGTGACCGTGGTGCGCGAGATCTCGGGTGCCGTGCGCCCGCTCATCGGTATTACCGGCCGGCGGTTCCGGCTCGGACTGGTGAACGGACTGGACCCCCGATATGCGGACCGTCTCACCGACGCCTTCATGTCCGACTTCTCGGACCGGATCGCGCGAGCCGGCGGTGTTCCGGTGCTGCTGCCCTATGACGCCGATCCGGCCGCGGTCTGTCATTGGCTGAGCGGGCTGGTCATCACCGGTGGTCAGGACGTCCATCCGCGTTGCTGGGGTGGTGATCTGTCGGTGGTCCGTGCGGTCGATGCGCGGTCGGATCCGATGGTGCACGACCCGGAAAGGGATGCGTACGAGATAGCGCTGGTGCGCGCGGCCATCGATAGCGATATCCCGGTCCTCGGCGTGTGCCGTGGTCTGCAGGTGCTGAACGTCGCGCGGGGTGGCACGCTGATCGCCGATCTCCCGGCGGGACCGGTGCGGCATCTGTCGGAGCGGTTCGCGCTCACCGACGGCGGACCCGATCACGTGGTGTCATTCGAACCCGGATCGGTCGCGCAGGCGCTGTTCGGAGACCGCGCGGTCACGAACTCGTGGCACCACCAGGCCGTCGATGCCTGCGGCGACGGCCTGGTGGTCACGGGCCGGACCGCGGACGGCGTCGTCGAGTCGATCGAACTTCCCGGTGCTGCCGTCCTGGGTGTGCAGTGGCACCCGGAGTGGATGAAGCGGGATGACCGGGCTCTCCATTGGGTCGTCGACGAAGCGGCCAGGCGTCTGTGCGTCGGCCAGAGCCTGTGAGAGAGGCCATTTGCCGTCAGGCGGCGGGGGATCGAGAGCTATTCTGCCGCAGTGGAATTCCGGGCCGGTACCGCTTTTCGGAGTGCCGGCCCGGTCCGTTGCCCGGACGCTACATGGGTAGTCGGAACGACGTATCTCGGCCCGCTCAGCCGACGTTCACCCAGGAGATCAACGAGCTCATTCCCGTCTTCGGCTGGACGGGTTCGGGTGCCCGCTGCTCCGCCGAGGCCGGGGACGCGAGTTTCGTGGCCAGCCACGCGTCGAGCACGGCGATACTCGTATCCACCTGCCTGGCGGCCGCCTCGCGATCACCGAAGGTGAGCCAGTTCAGTGCGAATCCGTCGGACAGCGCCGCGACGATGTAGCTGATTTCATCGATCGTTTCAGCGTCGAGCGCCTGGTCGCTGTTCGCCTTGCCCAGAATTGACCGCAGGACGGCGAATGCCTGGTTGTAGACGACGGCGGCCGAGTTGCCGCCTTGGCGTTGTGCCCAGCTGATGAGTTCGATGGTCGCGGCGGCGAAGGCTGTGGAGTCCAGATACCAGGTCATCGCGCCCCGCAGCAGTTCCCGGGCGGTGGTTGCCACGTCGCCGCGGACCTCGCTGCGGACGATGACCTCCTGGTACTCCGCGGCTACTCGCTCGAAGACCGCCGCGAACAGGAGCTCTTTCGAGGCGAAGCAGTAGTGCAGTGTCGCCAGCGGAGCGTCGGCCTGTTCGGCGATGCGACGCGTGGTGGCGCCGTCGACTCCGTGGGTAGCGATCACCTGAATGGCCGCGTTGACGAGGTCGTTGCGTCGCTCAGCCGCAGGGATCCGTGCCACTGCTGCCTCCTGAAATAGTTGGGCGGATGATCAAGTCTATTTCGACAATATCACTGCCCATGATCGTTTATCAGTCTGCGAATGCGGCGATTCAGCGCCGAGTTAGTCATTTGGCTTGATCAGATGACTATGATTGCGCTAGCGTTATGGCCGGCATCACACTGCGAGGAGAGACTGTGAACGCAATCGAATCGACCCGGGACGTGGTCCGGCGGCCGGCGGTCGCCCGCGACCGCATGGGGGAAGATCCGGCGTCGGCCACGTTGATCGAACTCTTGTCGACGTGTGCACGGACATCGCCGGATCGAGAGTTCCTCCGCTTCGGGGACGAGTCGTGGACGTTCGGCCGGATCGACGCGTGGACGTCGCGCCTGGCGCATCGGCTCATCGAGGTCGACGGCATCGCGCCCGGTGACCGGGTCGCGATCATGCTCCCCAATGTCGTGCACTGGCCGGTTGTCTGGCTGGCGACGCTGAAGGCCGGCGCCGTGACGGTGCCGGTGAACTCGTCCTATCGCAGGGCGGACCTGACCTTCGTCCTTCGTGACTCGGGTGCCCGCGTCGTGTTCTCCGAAGGGGAGAAGCTGGGCCTGCTCGGCGAAGTAGCACAGGCAGAGGCGGATCTGGCGGGCCTGCGCATCGTCGACATCGCCGCGGACGGCTCCGAGCACTTTCTGGACCAGGCTCCGGATGTCCGGATCACCGGCGACACCCTCGCGAACCTGCAATACACCTCCGGAACCACCGGCTTTCCCAAGGCATGCATGCTCACCCACGACTACTGGGTCAGGTTGGGCTGGGTCTGTGCGGCGGCCGCCGGTCTGCATGCCGACGATGTCCTGCTCACCGCGCAGCCGTTCTCCTACATCGATCCGCAGTGGAACACCGCTCTGGCCTTGACAATCGGTGCACCGCTTGTCGTGTTGCCGCGCTTCTCGGCATCGGGGTTCTTCGCCGATGTGCGGCGCCATCGGGCGACGTTCACCTATGTACTCGGCGCCATGCCCACCCTGCTGTTCAAGCAGCCACCGAGCACCGACGACCTGGACAACGACCTGCGGCTCGTCATGTGTTCGGGAATTCCGGCGGCGTTGCATCAGCGTCTCGAGGACCGTTGGGGGGCGCCGTGGCGGGAGATCTACGGGCTGACCGAGTCGGGTTCCGACCTGGTCGGTCTTCCGGAAGATACGGACGATGTGGGGAGCGGGAACCTCGGACGTCCGGTACCGACGAAGCGGGCGCGGGTGGTGGACGCGGACGGCAGCGACGTTCCGGACGGCGAACCCGGTGAGCTGATCGTGTCGGGCAAGCCGATGATGCTCGGCTACTGGAACCGCGCCGAGGCCACCGGCCGTACGCTGCGCGATGGCTGGTTGCACACCGGCGATGTCGTCGTCCGTCGCTCCGATGGCCGCTACCACCTCGTCGGCCGGATCAAGGACATGGTTCGCCGGGGCGGGGAGAACATCGCGAGCGCCGAAGTCGAGGCAGTCCTGGAAAAGGACGACGCGGTCGTCTCCGCGGCGGTACTCGGCGAACCCGACGAGACCTTCGGTGAAGAGGTCAAGGCCTACATCCGGCTCGCCGCCGGCGTCCCTGCCGAGCGCTCGACCGCCGCGCGGATCATCGAGCGAGCGCGTCGGGAGCTGGCTCGTTTCAAGGTGCCTCGCTACGTCGAATTCGTCGACGACTTTCCTCGAACGCCTTCCGAACGCGTGTCGAAGCCGGCGCTCACCGCGCGCGCCGCCGAGAACCCGGGAATCGTGTACGACCTGCGCGAAAACGGGCCGCGCGCATGAGCGCCCCAACGACGCACTTCCTCGACACCCGAGTCGAACGGGATGTCGCCGTCCTGACCCTGCGTCGCCCGGAGAAACTGAACGCGATGAATGTCGCCACCCGGCTGCGGCTGGCGAGCGCGATCCGGGAGTTCGGCACCGGCGACCGCGTGCGCGGGATCGTCCTGACCGGGGCCGGGCGTGCATTTTCAGCGGGCGAAGACCTCCAGACGCCACCGACGTCGTACGCGGACCTCCGAGCAGCGGTCGAGACATTCCACGACATCACTCGGGCAATCCTGGAAACAAAGGTTCCTGTTATCGCCGCGGTGAACGGGATCGCGGTCGGCGGCGCCTCGGAGATCACGCTGTGCTGCGATGCTCGGATCGGGACGCCAGCCACCGAGTACTTCCAGCCGGAGAACGGTCGCGGGATCACCATCTCGAACGCGTCGAGCGTGTTGCTGGCCCGCCTCGTCCGCAACCACGCGATGCGAATGGTTCTGGGATCGCCGCGGATCGTCGCCGAGGAGGCTTTGCGGATCGGGCTCCTCGACGAAATCGTCGCCCCCGATCGACTGCTCGACCGGGCGATCGAGGTGGTCGTGGAGTGGACCCCGGAAAACAACACGACCGCGCTCCACCTCGCCCTCTTGCGGCCGGCGCCCGACGAGATCGAGTCCGCCTTCGCCCGCGAGGACCGCGCAGCGCAAAAGTCTTGGGAAAGCGGAGTTTTCAGTTCGGGTGTCGCGGACTTCTGGGCCGCGCAGCAAGACCGGGGTCAGGGCAACGCACAACCGTTTGCGCACAAGAACAACCGATTGGACAGACCATGATCAATACCGAAGCCGCCGTACTCACCGCGGTCGGCGAACCGCTCGAGATCACCACGATTCAGGTGGACGACCCCGAGCCCACGGAAGTACGTGTCGCGGTCTCGAACGTGGGTCTGTGTCACAGCGATCTGCACTACATGACCGGAACGGTGCATACCGGGCTACCGGTGGTCGTGGGCCACGAGGTGGCGGGCGTGGTCGAGGCCGTCGGTTCGGCGGTGACCGGACTGCGCCCGGGGGACCGGGTCGTCGGTGCCCTCACGCCGTCCTGCGGCCGCTGCGTCAATTGTGAAGCCGGCCGCGCGACACAGTGTCAGCGCGTCGCCGAGATCCGTCACCGGCCCCGGCCCGCGTTCCAGCTGCCCGGCGGGCGGCCGGTCGAGCGGCTCGGCGACATCGGCGCATTCTCGCGGCACATCCTGATGCGGGACAACGCACTGGTGAAGGTGCCCGACGAGGTGCCGCTGCACCTGGGATGTCTGCTGTCGTGCTGCATCATCACGGGTGTCGGGGCGGTGTTCCGCGGTGCACGGGTGCGCCCGGGCAGCACCGTCGCGGTGATCGGATGCGGCGGCGTCGGATCGGCCATCATCCAGGGCGCCAGGCTCGCCGGCGCTTCCGCCATCGTCGCGATCGATCTCGACGAGGCACGGCTGGAGGCATCGCGCAGTTACGGCGCGACGCATGTGGTCAACGGCGGCGTCGAAGATGTCGCCACCGAGATCCGGAACGTGCTGGGTGACGGGGTCGACTACTCGTTCGAGGCCGTCGGGTCCGCCCGCACCGCTGCCACGGCGCTGGCGGTGCTGCGGCCGACCGGTACCGCATGCCTGGTGGGCATCGCGCCGGACGGCACCGAGCTGAGGCTGCCCGCGTCGGACTTCTTCTTCGGCGAGAAGCGCCTGATCGGGTCGTACATGGGCTCGGGGCAGGTGCATCGGGACATCACGCAGCTCGCGCAGCTCTATCTGCAGGGGCGGTTGCTGCTCGACGAGATGGTGACGCAGGTGATCCCGTTCGGTGAGATCAACAAGGGCTTCGAGGCGATGCGGTCCGGTGATGTCACCCGCGTCGTAGTCGATCTGGAGCAGTAACGACGGCCTGGATACCCATGCGCCAAGCCGAATCCCGAATGTAGAGGTGCTATCGAATGACGAACTCGACCATGTCGATTCCTGAGCCGGTCAACTACATCGCCGACAGCTGGATCGAATGCGACACGATCCCGGGTGAATGGAACGTCGACCCCAACACCCGCGAGCATCTGCACCGATCCGTCACGACCAGCGACCGTGATGTCGAACGGGCACTCGCCCACGCCGAGCGTTCCTACAGCATCGGACGCTGGGACGATGCCGCTCGGAAGGAGCGCGCGGAGATCTTGGAGCGCGTTGCCGACCTCATCGAGGGGCGCGTCGAGGACATCGCGCGAACCGATGCCATGACAAGCGGAGTTCCGATTCGCGACACCAGGAAGGCGGCGGCCTTCCTGCCCGCCCGTATCCGGGCGACAGCCTCGGACCTGCGGATCATTCCGCGGGTGCGCGCCCTGGCAGCCGGCGGCCGAGACGTCCGCTTGCACAAGATCCCGTGGGGACCCGCGGCGATCCTCACGCCGTGGAACGGTCCCAGCTTCATTCCGGCGGCCAAGGTGGTGAGTGCGGTCGCGGCCGGATGCCCGGTGATCCTGAAGCCGTCGGAACACGCACCGAGCAGCGCGCAGCTCATTGTCGAATGCTTCGTGGAAGCCGGATTGCCCAGTGGGACACTGCAACTCGTGCACGGACGCGGCGAGGTCGGGGCCGCGATCACCGGAGATCGCCGGGTGAAGATCGTGTCGTTCACCGGCGGCCCGCAAGCCGGGCGCGCGATCGCACGGGCCGCGGCCGAGGACTTCAAGGTCCTCCAATTGGAGCTCGGCGGCAACAACCCGGCGCTGGTCCTCGACGACGCGGACATCGACGTCGCGGCGGACGGCATCTTCGAAGGTATGACCAAGCTCAACGGCCAGTGGTGTGAAGGACCTGGCAAGGTGCTGGCGCACCGCAGTCTGGTTCAGCCCCTACTGGAAGCATTGACCGAGCGGATCGCGAAAATCGCGACCGGTCATTCGCTGGACGACAGCGTCGAGCTGGGCCCGATCTCGAACGCACCCCACTTCGCCACCCTGCGGCATCGGATCGAGGAACTTCGTGCCAAGGGCGCAAGCATTCACCAGCCGGCTCGGCTGCCCGAGCTCGGGGGATTCTTCCTTTCTCCGACCATCGCAGCTGGTATCGGTGGATCGGAGGCCACTGCGGAACTGTTCGGTCCGGTCGTGTCCCTGCACGCCGTCGATTCCGACGAGGAGGCGCTTCGCGTTGCGAACGCGAACCCGTCCGGCTTGGACGCCTATGTTTTCGGCAGTGACACCGACCGAGCCATCGACATCGGCGCGCGAGTGTTGTCCGGCGAGGTGCGGATCAACGGCGCCAAGCTCGCCGATCTCGGCGACGACTCCGCGCAGAGCTTCTGGGGCTCGGCGGGAATCGGTGGTCACGGCCCCGCAGAGTCGGTGCGGGTCTTCTGCGGTGATCGGGTGGTCGGCGTCGATTCGCCGGATCTTCCGCTCTGATGAACCGGGGTAGAGTCGAGCGAACGAATGGTCGTTCGCTCGAAGGGATTCCGAATTGGCCACTGCAGCAGGCAAAGTGGTCGCCGCCGAGTCGGAAGGCGCGGATGCCGCCGCTGTCTCCCGCATCCATGCGCTGATCGAACAAATGGATCGGTGTATCGAGGAAACGACACCATCGCTCGGCCGATCCGACACCCGCGAACGCATCCTCGAGGTCGCGATGGGTTTGTTCGCGCAGCGCGGCTTCGAGGCCTGTACCGTTCGGGATCTCGCGGGTGCGGTCGGGATCAAACCGCCGGGGATCTACAGCCACTTCCGATCGAAAGAAGCCATTCTCTCGGAGGCGATGCTGCGCGCACTGCCCGGATATCCGCGCCGGGCGAGGCTGTCGACGCTGAGGCGCGCCTCGGCGAGACGGTCGGCCGACACGTCACCTACCAACTCGAACACGCGCAACTGGCCCGAGCCCACGATCTGCTGTTGAACTCGCAGGCAACCGACCGATTCCTCCCCGGAGAAGAACGCCAACTGCTGCACGATGCTCGGCGGGCGTACTACGAGCTGGTGCGTGGGCGCATCGCCGAGGTGAGCGGGATCGACAGCGAGGCCGGCCTGACCACCACCACATTCGCGGTCACGACACTCTGCGACGGGGTGCTGAACTGGTACCGGCCCGATGGTGTGCTGACAGTGGCAGACGTCGCCGATCACTACTGGCAGCTAGTTCGCGGGATGCTCCGGATCGGCTGACGAGCCGACTCTGCCGGCGGAGCCGTTCCGCCTTGTCTCGCATTCATCCACGACATCGCCTCGGTCGACGAGCGCGTCGAGTCAATCATTTGCGATGCCGAACAATTGATCCGGAGTGCCGAGATGCTCCGCTGACCTGAAAAGAGCTGAAGAGCAACAATGTTCAACGCCTTGACGATGGACGACTATCCGCTGACATTGACCGCTGTCGTCGAGCGCGCGCAGCTGTTCCACGACGTCGATGTCGTCTCACGACGTCCGGACGGCAGTCTCACCCGGACGACGATGGCGGCGTGTGTGCAACAGGCCAGGCGGGTGGCCACGGCACTGGCGGGCTTGGGCGTCGCAGCCGGTGACCGAGTGGCCACGCTGCTGTGGAACCAGGTCGAGCATCTGGAGATCTACTTGGCGGTGCCGGCTATGGGCGCGGTGGTTCATACCCTCAATCCGCGCCTGCATGCCGACGAACTCGCTTTCATCGTCGCGGACGCCGGTGATTCGGTGATCGTTGTCGATGAATCACTGCTGGATGTGTTCGAGGGTTTCCGGCACATACACCGGTTCACGCACGTTGTCGTGGTGACGCACAATGATGATGCGCCGCAAGGGATGTGGGACTACCGCGTTCTCGCGGAGCGGGCGGAGCCGATGAGTTGGCCGGTTCTAGACGAGAGAAGCGCGGCCGCCATGTGCTACACCTCGGGAACGACGGGGCGCCCCAAAGGAGTGGTCTACTCGCATCGTGCGCTGGTGCTGCACTCCTTGGCCGCCGCGCTCCCGGACGCGCTCGGGGTGTCCGCGCGCGAGACGCTGCTTCCCGTCGTGCCCATGTTTCACGCCAACGCGTGGGGTTTGCCGTACGCCTCGGCGATGATCGGAGCTCGCCTGGTCCTGCCGGGGCCGCTACTGGACCCGCACAGCATCCTCGACCTGCTGGTTCGAGAACGAGTCACGATGACGGCAGGAGTGCCGACCGTGTGGATGGGCATGCTGGCCGCCCTCGACGCGGAACCACAACGGTGGGACCTGACGTGCTTGGATCGGCTGATCGTCGGAGGTGCGGCGGTCTCACGGGCGCTGATCGAAGGCTACGACCAGCACGGTCTCCGTGTGATCCAGGCGTGGGGTATGACCGAAACAGCGCCGCTGGGGACGGTGAGCCGCCTGCCGGTCGGGCTCGATGAACAGGGCTCGGATGCGCAGTACGAGTATCGGATCCGGCAAGGCACCCCGGTTCCGCTGGTCGAAATTCGCGCGGTCGACGACGACGGGCGTCCGATCGAACGGGATGATTCCGCGATGGGAGAGTTGGAGATCCGCGGCCCGTGGGTAGCGTCGGCCTACCACAACGGCAGAGGCAGTGACAGTTTCACCGCCGACGGCTGGTTCCGAACCGGGGACATCGTGCGTATCGACGAACACGGGTGCATCCGCATCTGTGACCGCGCCAAGGACCTGGTCAAGTCCGGAGGTGAGTGGATTTCGTCGGTGGATCTGGAAAACCGGTTGATGGGCCACCCGGCTGTGGCCGAGGCCGCCGTGATTGCTGTGCCGGACGAGCGGTGGGGAGAACGTCCCCTCGCGGCAGTCGTGATCCGTGACGGAATGTCGGTGCATCCTGACGAATTGAAACAACATTTGTCCGCCCATTACGCCAAATGGCAGATACCGGACAGGTTCGAATATCTGCCGGAGATTCCCCGAACGGCTACCGGCAAATTCCGCAAAACCGAACTGCGGCAACGCTTTGCCTCGCAAACTACCTGAGCTGACAGCAGATGACGAAGCGCGCGGACCGCACTCGATGATATGAGACGAGCCCCGAGACCTTGCCAGTGTGTCTCGGGGCTCGTGGTCGACGACTTGGCCTCAGATGTCGCCGGCCGCATGCAACGAGTTGTACATCTGGACCGCGCTGGCGACGCCGACCGGAATTCCGAGCAGTGCGGCACCGGTCACGCCGCCGATGCCGGCCCCAAGGGAGGCGCCCATAATGCAGCCGAGTGCCGCTGCCGGGGCCGCGATCGGCCCCGTCGGAATGGCGAGGAAGCCGCCGGTCAGCGCGCCGCCCACACAACCGAGGCCCATGCCGACCACACCGCCTGCCAGTGTTCCGACACCGGTGGCGAGACCGAATTGCACCGCGGCTTGGCCCAATGCCGCGTTGAAGTCGGCGTCGGCGTCGATCTGCCGATTCGGTGCGGGGGCCGCAGCGGCCGCAAACGAGGACGCGGCACCCTGCTCGGTGTCGCTGTTCTGTTGCGGCCCAGGCAAACTCGAGGCCTGGCTCGCTTGCGGGCGGGCAGCCATCGGCCATTCCGCGGGATCTGCCCCTTGGGACAGTGGCTGGCCGGCGACGTACCTGCCGTCCTGGTCGAGCACCTGAAACTGGCCGCCCCTCGTCGTCAGCGAACCGAACGGCGTAGTGATGAAAACGGAACTGTCGCCGGCGTTCCCGGTGTAGTCGACACCGGGTGCGAGGTTTGTATGCAGAGATGCGACGGGCTCGGTCGGCTGCGTAGCGCCGGGCTGGTCCGAACTGGCGTGGGCCGGTCCGTACGCGAGTCCGACGACCGCGGTCCCGCTCGCTATCGATGCTGCAATTCGGTTGTACTTCATGCGAGTTCGCTTTCTCAGGGAGTGGTTTCGACAACGGCTCGATGTCCCGCTGCGGCGGGTTGCCTGTCGAAGGAGGAGCCGCAGGAAGGGGATGACCGTGTGGGATCCCGCGGCGACTTAACGATCATTCGTTAAGTGAAAGCAGTGTGACGGCGGCAACATTCAGGTGTCAAGGGGATCGGCCGAAATCGATACGCGCCGGAATTGTTGATGCGCGGCCGTTTTGAAGGCTTCTGTCATGTAGCCACATTCGGCGGCGCGAGAGGCGAAAGCCATGCCGCCCAGCCGGATTCGAATGTGCACATGTCGAGCGGCGGAGCGGCCGCAGAATGCGCCAGCGTTCCTCGTCTGCGCGGTCGGCACGCCTCGCTCCCGTCCAGTTGGCCGTGGTTGTGGCGTTCGAATACCTGAGAAGGTCCCCGTCGGTCGGTCAGCGATCGGTCGGCGACCTTCTCGAACCGCTACCTGAACTTTGCAGTCAGTCGACTAAGTCGGGCGACTGGAGGCTATTGAACAAACGCCGCAGGTCAACCCGGTGCATGGTTGATCGATCCGCCCGAACTCCGCTGTGCCGATCGTGACCACTTTCGCGGCCGCCCCTTGACTGTGACTGGGACCACTGGTCTACTAGCAACTAAGTCAATTGATCGAGTCATGTGACTACTTCGGACGAAAGCAGCAATCTCCATGAACTCCACCACCACCTCGGATGCCGGGGTCGTCGACGTCATCGGCGTCGGCGCCGGCTTTACCGGTCTCTACCTCTCGTACCGGCTCACCACCGCCGAGTGGACCTTCGCGGGCTTCGAGGCCGGCCCCAGCGTCGGCGGCACGTGGTTCTGGAACACCTATCCGGGTGCCCGCTGCGACGTCGAAAGCATCTACTACTCGTATTCGTTCGACGAGGCGCTGCAGCAGGAATGGACCTGGAGTCAGCGGTTCGCGCCGCAGGCCGAGATCCTCCGCTATCTCGAGCATGTCGCCGATCGTTTCGACCTGCGCAAGCACTTCACGTTCAACACCCGGGTGGTCGGCGCGACGTGGAACGCGGGCGACCGGCTGTGGGAAGTGCGGCTGGACAACGGTGAGACGCGCCGCAGCCGATACCTGATCTCGGGTGCGGGTGGCCTGTCCACCCCGAAAGATTTCGATGTGCCGGGTCTCGAGAATTTCACCGGCCTGCAGGTGTCGACCAGCCGATGGAATATCTCGCTCGACGACCTCGCCGGCAAGCGCGTCGCCGTAATCGGCACCGGATCGTCTGGGGTGCAGGCGATTCCGCTGATCGCGGAGGTCGCCGAACACCTCACGGTGTTCCAGCGCACCCCGAACTATGTGATGCCTGCTCGCAACGCCGAACTCGCTCCCGCGCAGGTCGATGCCATCAAGGGCGACTATGCCGCGATCCGTGAGGAGTGCAGGCACTCGCCCGGCGGCATCCCCGATCGGCCCGTCACGGATAAGGCCTTCGACGTGTCGGACGAGGAGCGCCGGCGGCGCTACGAGGAGGCCTATGAGCGCAGCGGCTTTCTGGGGGTCGGCGCCGAGTTCGTCGACCTGCTCACCGACGCCGAGGCCAACCGGACCGCGTCCGAGTTCATCCATGA
This sequence comes from Nocardia sp. CA-135398, assembly GCF_050955845.1. Lineage (NCBI taxonomy): Bacteria > Bacillati > Actinomycetota > Actinomycetes > Mycobacteriales > Nocardiaceae > Nocardia > Nocardia sp. CA-135398. The sequence goes on from NZ_CP192084.1 coordinate 2,992,751, forward strand.
CAAGATCCGGGAGATCGTGAAAGATCCGGCCACGGCCGAGCTGCTGGTGCCGAAATACCACCCGCTGGGCGCCAAGCGCAGCGTCTTCGGTACCGACTACTACGAGACCTACAACCGGCCGAACGTGTCGCTGGTGTCGTTGCGGGACGAGCCGATCGAGACGATGACCGAGAACGCGATCGTCACCGCGGCGGGCACCTATGAGGTGGACGCCATTGTGCTTGCCATTGGATTCGACGCCTTCACCGGCCCGCTGTACGGGCTCAACCTCACCGGCGCGTCCGGCACGAAGTTGCAGGAGGCCTGGCACGACGGCATCCGCTCCTACCTCGGAATCATGGCCGCGGACTTCCCCAATTTCTTCATGGTGGGCGGTCCGCTGAGCCCCGCGTTGGTGAGCAACGTGGTGGTGACGATCGAGCAGGCCGTCGACTGGATCGCCGACCTCATCGAGCACACCCGCGAGACCGGCGCCACGGTGATCGAGGCCACCGCCGAGGCCGAGCAGGAGTGGGTGAACGTCACCGAGGAGACCGTCGGCCCCACGCTGTACGCCACGACTGACTCCTGGTATCGCGGCTCCAATATCGACGGCAAACCCAACACGTTCATGGGTTACGTGGGCGGTGTCGGCAAGTACCGCCGCATGTGCACCGAGATTGCCAAGCGCGGTTACCCCGGCGTCGCGATCGACGGCGAAGCGCAATCCCGCACCCTCGGCCCGATCCACCTGGAGATCGCATGAGTAGCGCAATCCATCGGCGCTACGTCGCCTTCTCCGACGCGCACTACGCGGGCAACCTCGTCGACGGCGCCTACGCCTTGAAGCTCTTCGGCGACGTCGGCACGAATCTGTCGATCGAGCTGGACGGCCACGAGGGCCTGTTCGCCGGCTACTCGTCCGTCGAGTTCCTCGCCCCGGTTCGGGGCGGCGACGTGGTCGAGGTCGAAGCGACTCTGGTGGAGAAGGGAAACCGCAGCCGCACAGTCGATTTCCAGCTCCGCGTGATCTGCCGCGGCTCCGATGACACCGGCCGCGCGCAGGTCCTGCAGCCGCCCCTGGTCGCCGTGCGCGCTCGCGGCACCGCGGTCGTCCCCGCAGACGAGACGAAATAAAACGACCATCGCCGCCGGTCGGCTGATGTCAGCTTCCTAGGAGAAATCATGTCCATCAGAGAACTGCTCTTCGCGGTGTCGGACATCTGGATGATCGCCGTCGGATTCACCTGCGGGATCGCATTTATCCGGAACTACAAGAACTACCTGCTCGGCATCGAGTGGATCATCGTCGCGACGTCGGGGACGAACTTCCTGATCTACGGCCTCATCCGAGCGGGTCACGACAGCCCGATGTACGCATTCGCGTACTTCCTGGACGCCTTCTCCCGGTCCATCGGCATCACGCTGATCCTGGTCCTCGGACTGATGAAGGTCACCCACCGATACAAGCCTTCCGCGGCGGTGGACATCGGCGTCTTCGCGCTCGCGGCCGTGGTGGGCTTCGTCCTCAGCACGTTCGCCGAGGAGATCGGCACCCCCGGCAAGATCTTCTACATCGTGGTCAACGTCCTCACCACGATGTTCCTGATCTACTTCGTCAAGCGCCTGTGGAACATCGGCGAGCACGGACACGCCGTGTGGGCCGCCGTTGCCACTGCCTGCGCATTCGTCATCGCCGCGATCTACGACTTCGTGCACATCCCGGGCGACGATTCCGAGCACACGATCTTCTACATCTTCGCGCTGGCCACGTGGGGCCTGCAGATGCTCGCGTACTTCCGCGCCTACCGGGCATTCGACGCGCACAACAAGCGCGTCGACGCCCAGGCCGTCGGTGCCGGCGCTTCGGCTACCGCTCGAGCTGCGAGAAACCGGTAGGGACGGCGCCGGGTCCGCGTTCACCAGATCTTTTCTTTCGAGAACCCAGAGTAAGGAGTCCACATGGAGACGCACGATGCGGCCGACGAGACTACCGAAGTAGTCGTCGTGGGCGCGGGAATGGCGGGATTGACAGCGGCGACGACGCTCGGGCGGCACACCGACATGGTTGTCCTCGAGTCCACCGATCGCACGGGCGGACGAGTCGACACCGTCCGGCAGGGCGATTACTGGATCAACGTCGGCACCCAATTCACCGAGGGCACCGGCACGTTGATCGACACCCTCGATCGGCACGGCATCGAGATGGGTTCGCTTGCCGGCAAGAGCATCGCGCTGCACCTCAACGGCGGGACGGTCGACACCTCGAATCCTTTTGCGCTCATGTTCCGCACCCGGATGACAATGCTGGATCGTTTCGGCTTGGCCCTGGTCGGTTCGCGCATTCTCGCCGCGACACCGTTCCTCGAATCGCAAAGCCGTCTTGCCCAACGGGTTCGCGCCCGGCTCGACACCAAGCTCGCGTCGTATCTGCTGAAGGGAGTCCGCTCGGAGCTGGCTCGCTCCGTGGTCCGGTCGTGGTCGGCGCAGTGGATGGGATGCGACCTGGACGAGACGGCCGCCACCCAGTTCGTCACCTCGGTCGGCATGGCATTGGCCGACCCCGAGAAGATCCCGAACTTCTCGCTGCCCGCCGGTGGCAACCAGACGCTGACCGACGTGCTGACCGAAGATCTCGGTGCCCGCATCAGGCTGAACTCGGTGGTGCAGTCGCTGCGCAGTGACGGTGACGGCGTCGTCGTCGACTACCTCGCCGGCGATCGTCCGGCGCGGTTGCGGGCCCGGCGCGCGATCGTGACCGCGCCCGCCGATATCTGCGAGCGGATCATCCCGGACCTCCCACAGCGGTACCGCAACGCGTTCGACGACATCACCTACGGACGGTACGTCGTCGTCGGCTTCTTCACCGACGAGGTCGGGCCGCAGCGCTGGGACAAGTACTTCGCCATTTCCACGCCGCAGCTGTCGTTCCAGGCGGTGTTCAACCACGCCGCGGCGCTGCGCACCGGCAGCGATCGTAAGCCGGGCGGCGCTCTGGCCTGTTTCGCCGGTGGCGGCAAGGCCGACGCATTGCTCGATCTGCCCGACGACGAGATCGTCTCGCGATTCACCGACGACCTGCTCACCGTGTTGCCCGAGCTGGAAGGGAAGGTAGGGCAGGGCATTCTGCGCCGGCACCGTCGGGTAGTGCCGTTCTGGGCGCCCGGGCGGCGCAACACACTCCCGACGTTGCGCGACCCGCTCGGAAACATCTACCTCGCCGGCGACTATCAGCTCGATCTGCCATCGCTCGCCGACGCGGCTACGTCGGGCGAGCGCGCGGCGAAGGCGGTGTCGGCGAGCCTGGGGCGGCCGAGCTAGGGAGCGCCGGCCGTCCGGACCGTGGTTCGAATGCCGTTCGGACAGCGATGGTTTCAGCGATAGCGCGTCCGGCGAAATCGGAAAGTTGTGGGCTGCTGCTCGGCTGCGGTGGCGTCGCGGGATGGGATCGTCCCGCGCCTGAGGTGGGAGCGCGCCCGACGGGCATTCGAGAGGAATCCGTGATTGAGCCACGCCCCGACTTCCATACCGGACGCTGCGGACGAAGCAGTCGATACCGTGGTGTGGCCGCGTCGTCAGGTGTCGAGTCCGGCGTCGTGGACGAGCAGGGCGACCTCGACGCGGTTGTCGGATCGCGTCTTGTCGAGGATTCGGGACATGTGGGTTTTGACGGTGGGGATGCTCATGTAGAGGCGTGCGGAGATCTCGGCGTTCGAGTCCCCGTGTGCGACACGGACGGCGACCTCGAGTTCGCGGTCGGTGAGGGTGGACAGACGGGAGCGGGCGCGGTCGCGGGTGGGGGCGGTGCGGGGATCAGTCCGCGAACCAGGGTCGCCGAGTGCGGTGAGGACGGTACGGGTGACCATCGGCGACAGCACCGCATGGCCGGCGGCGACGGCGTGCAGGGCGTCGATGATGTCGGTGGGGGCGCTGTCCTTCACGAGATAGCCCGCCGCGCCCGCGTCCAGCGCCTCGAGGACGAGGTCGTCGTCGGCGAAGGTGGTCAGGACGATGACCGGGACCGGGTGTGGCAGCGCCGCGATCGCACGGGTGGCTTCGATACCGTCCATTCTCGGCATCCGCACGTCCATGAGCACGACGTCGACCCGACCCGCCGCGGCGACGGCCTGCTGCCCGTCGGCGGCCTCCGCGGTGATACGCACGTCGTCTCGGCCACCGAGCATGAGCGCCAGCCCCGACCGCACCAGCGGATCGTCGTCGGCCACCAGCACGCGGATCGGTGTCGGTGCGCTCACGACCAGACCACCGCCGGACGATGCAAGGGGAGCGTCGCCTCGAGCAGGTATCCGCCGTCGTCGGTGGTGCCGTGGCGCAGGATGCCGCCGAGGATGCCGACCCGTTCGCCGAGGCCGATCAGCCCGCTATGGGAACCCTGCTGCGCTGCTGCCGCCCAGCAGTGCGGCCGGGTATTGCGGATGCGAATGGTCAACTGCCCGTTGCCTTCTTCGGCGACGAGCACGGATGCGGTCGCGCCAGGAGCGTGTTTGCGCACGTTGGTCAGTCCCTCCTGAACGAGGCGGTAGGCGGCTCGGCCGCACTGCGGGGAGACGTTCTCGGGCCGGACGCGATCGAGGTCGACGTCGACGCGTACTCCGGCCTCGCGGGCCCGGTCGGCCAGCGCTGGGATATCGGTGAGGGCAGGCAGTGGCGCTCGGCTGTCGTCCGGGGCGTCGCGCAGGACACGGATGGCGGTGCGCAGCTCCTCGAGGCCCTCGTGCACGGTCTCGCGGATCAGCCGGGCCGCGCCGGCGATCTGGTCGGGCGGCGCGTCGGGACGAAATTCCAGGGCGCCGGCGTGCACGCCCAGCACCGAGAGCCGGTGTGCGAGAACGTCGTGCAGTTCCCGCGCGATGGCCCGGCGCTCGGCGGCGCGGGCATGTTCGATGGCGGCGCCGCGGTCGGCGCGGGCGTGGTCGATCTGGGTCAGCAGCGCCGCGACCAACTGTCTGCGGGCGCGCACGAACATCCCCCACCCGGTGAACGCGAAGATCACGACAACCGCGGCCACGGAGCCTTCGCTCAGCCACGGCCCGTGATCGTTGTACAGCATCAGTCCCGGACCGGCCGAGGCGACGAACAACGCCGCGAAGGCCACTGCGGTCGGCCACCGCCGATACACGGCCAGGGTGAACGTCGCGACCAGCACCAATCCCCCCGACAACGTGGTGAACGCCGAGACGATCAGCACGTAGCAGGCGAAGACGACCGGCCGCTCCCGCCGCCACCACAGCGCGATGAAGCCCCCGCAGCCCAGGACGAGATCGGCGACCCGCAACCAGACGGGGAATCCGTCGATGCCGCGTAGCAGCGAATGGTTCGAGCTCAGGCCGATCGCCAGCGCCAGGGCGGTCAGCGTGGCGTCTACCAGGGCATCGCGCGCCCGTGACCGCGACAGCGTCCTCACCTGTGCCACTGTAGGACAGCGCCGCGAACTACGACGGGAACAGGAAATTAGTAGACCGAGGTCGGACGTTCCGCTCATACTTCGGTCGTAGCCGCCGCGCCCGTGTGCCCCGATGAGGTACCGACGGCGGATGCGGCGAGACTCTCCCGCCCGGCACCGTATTCACCATGACCACTACCGGAAACTACCTCGGGGCCACCGCCCACGAACTGCGGGCCAACACCCGCGCCGACAAAGCCGCCGGCGCCATCAGCCAGAAGGCCCTGTTCCGCCGCCGCGGCACCATCGAACTCGGCCCCGACACCCTGACGCTGACCGCATGGAGCGAAACCGGCGAACTCCGGTTGCACCGCAACGACATCACCTCGATCGACCGCACCTACACCGACCTCTACGGCCGATTCCTCGGCGGCCTCCTCGACTCCGGCAAACCACTCATCCTCGACACCCTGCCCGGCGGGGAAATCTACCTACTCATCGACCGCAGGGAAATCATGGAATCCACCCGGAACAAACAGTGGGAGAACGCCATTCGTCGCTGGCTCGACACGAGAAACTGATCCGTGTCGAGAGTACGACGGCTATGGGCGGCTGCAGTCGTGTGCGCCGCGGCCACCCATCGGTCATGCGTTCTCATCCGCGGATTTCGGAAGGGATTGCGCTGGTGGGGTCGTGGCTTCGAGGGCAGCGAAGGCGGCCGGGGTGAGGCCCGTGCGCTCGCGGAAGAAGCGGCCGAAGTTCGCAGTATCAGTGAAGCCGAGGTGAGCGGTTACTTTTCGAGCGTCCCACCGAGCGCTTCCCAGGAGACGCCGGGCTTCGAGTAGGCGGCGCTCGTCGATGAGCTCGCGCACCCCTTTGCCGGTGGCATCGCGGGCGGCGCGGCTGAGGGTGCGGACCGAACAGCCGAGCAACTCGGCAGTTCATGCGACGCCGGTTGCTGAAGCTGCGCCGGGAATCGTCTCCAAGGTCGGACGCTCAGATCTCGATACGCCGAGAATCATTGCATTGCCGAACGTTTCGGCCATCGGCCGCGTCGCCGATCTCCGGCCGTTTCGCGATACCATCGAGGCTTTCCTCACGGCGTCCTGTCGATCACCGAGGCGAGCAGGTCGAGAGCTTTGTCGATATCGTCAGGTGAGATGGCGCCGTATCCCAAGATGAGGCCGTCCGCGCCGTCGGTCATCCGGTATCGGGACAGTGGCAGCAGCCCGATGCCGTCGGCACGGGCGCGTCGGGCGATATCGCGCGCGTCGAGACCGGGCGCCGTCCACGCCGACAGGTGGAGTCCGACCGCGGACGGAATAACGGTCATCGACTTCGCGAAATTCGTTGTCAGCCGGTCGACAATCATATTGTGCCTGGCCTGGTACTCCCGGCGCATCCGGCGGATATGTTTGGCCAGCAACCCCTCTTCGATGAAGCCGACCAGAGCGGCCTGGTTCGGCCCTGGCGAATGCCAGTCGGTGACGAACTTCGCGGCCCGCAACGCCGACCGGAGCGCGGGCGGTGCGGCGACGAAGCCGAGCCGCAGCACCGGAAGCATGACCTTGGAAAAGGTTCCGACGTAGACAACCCGGCCAGCGGAATCGAGACTGTGTAGCGGCTGCAATGGCCGGCCGCTGTAGCGGAATTCGGTGTCGTAGTCGTCCTCGATCACCACGGCGTCGCGGCCGCGCGCCCAATCCAGCAGCGCGAGTCGGCGATTCAGCGACATCGCGATGCCCAACGGGAACTGGTGGGACGGCGTCACGTAGACGATCCTGGCGCGGTCGGGCAGTGCGTCGACGCGCAGTCCCTCCCGGTCGACCTCGACGCCGACGACTTCGGCTCCGAGAGTGCGGAACAGTTCGCGCACCGGTGAGTAGCCGGGATCTTCGATCGCCACGCAGTCGCCGGGGCGCAATAGCACCCGTCCGACGAGATCGAGCGCCTGCTGGATCCCCTGGGTGATGATGATGTTGTCGGCGGTCACCTTAACCGCGCGGGAGACGCCGATATGACGCGCGATGGCGGTGCGCAGCGTGGGCAATCCGACCGGGTCGATGGGCATTCCAGTACCCATCGACGATGCCCGCAGCACCTGTGAGGTCAACCGCCGCCACGCCTCGTAGGGGAACAGCCGGACGTCAGGAATACCGGGGCGCATATCGTATTGCGGTGCGTCGGCGAAGAATTCGGCGGGCGGCACCGTGATATTCGCCCACGAGGGCAGTGGCCGGACCACCTGCTCTCCCTCGTACGACGCCGAATCGATCAGCGGTGCCGCGGGGACCGCACTGACGAATATCCCTGCCCCGATACGGCTTTCGGCGATGCCATCGGCAACCAGCCGATCGTAGGCTCCGGTCACGGTATTGCGCGATACCGCCAGACGTCGCGCGAGTTCGCGTGACGGTGGCAGCGGCTGCCCCGGCACCAGCCGCCCGTCCAGGATCGCGGCCGCAAGCTGGCGGTAGATTTGACCGCCCAGATCGCCTCGACCCGATAACGTGACGTGAACGTCCACGATCAGTCTCGGCGGCGGGACGGCAGCACGAGATGGTACGCGGGTGCCGCGTTCATATGTGAATTCGGTCGAGCATACGCGCAGCTTACTGAACAGCTTGGAGCACGCAACTTTTCCGACGCGGCCTCGTTTCACCCCACTGAACTCGGGTGATCCCCGCACATCCGGACCTACGGATACGCGGATCCCGGCATCCGGTTACCTAACCGGATGGGCTACGGCGTTCAGGTGGCGCGCACCAGATAGGGCGCGACACTGCCCAGTTTCTCGCAGGTTTCCTCGAATTCGCGTTCGGGACTGGATTGGCCGATGATGCCCGCGCCGGCACGCAGCCACGCTGCGCCGCCGCTCTGGTACACCGCGCGCAACACCAACGTCGCCTCCATCGAACCGTTCGCCGAAACCGTGACCACCGCACCGGAGTACAGCCCACGGGGTTCATCGTGACGGAATATGGCGTCGACAGCGGCCCGCTTCGGTATGCCCGAGGCGGTGACCGACGGGAAAAGCGCTTCCAGCGCATCCCAGCTGGTCCGATCGCCGCCGAGCCGTCCGCGTACCGTCGAAGCCAGATGCTGGACGCTGCCCCGCTCCCGGACCGCCATGAAATCGGCGACGGCCGACGAACCCGGTTCGGCGATAGAGACCATCTCCGCGAAGGATGTCCGCACCGAAACGGCGTGCTCCATAATCTCTTTCGGATCCGATTCGAGGCTATCGCGGGCGGCGAGATCGGCGACCGCACCCCGGCCGAATGCTCTGGTGCCCGCCAGCGGCTCGGTGGTGACCACCCCGTCGTCGTCGACGGAGACCACGAGTTCCGGGCTGAATCCCGCCGCCGCCAGGTCGCCGAGCCGCAGCAGGAATGAGCGAGCCGGGGTGTTGTGCATCCGGCCGAGGCGATAGCTCGCGGGTATATCCACCCGGAACGGCAATTCGACCCGGCGCGACAGGATCACCTTCTGGTAGCGGCCTGCGGCGATCTCGGCGACGGCTGCCGCGACCCGCTCCCGGTAGCCACTCGGATCGGCGCTGATATCGGTGGGGTGTCCCATCGGGGGCGGTCCGGCGGGTGCGCCGAGCAGCTCCTCGATCGCGACGAGTTCGGCGGTACTCGCCCCGTTCACGGTCACCTCCGCATCGGTGACCGTCACCTCCATGCGGGGAATCATCAAGTGCGCCAACTTTGTTCCCCCGGACAGATACTGTTGCGCGTCGAGCGTGTACGCGCAGGACTCGAATCCGATCCAGCCGTACGCGGTGCCCGATGCCCCCTCGCCACAGCCGACCCGCAACGATTCCAGCGCACGTGCGAGCGCCGCTACCGGTCGGCCCGTCCAGCCCCGCGTGGTCTGATGGCCCGCCGTGGTGACCTGTACCTGGTCGGTATCGAGTTCGATAGCGCCCAACGGGGCGGCGGCGAAGACCCACTGACCGGGCCGCTCGTAGATGACGTGATCACCGAACAGGCCCGATCCGGCCAGTCGCGCCATCGCGGTCACCGGATCGACAGCGGCGTCGACGCGCAGGAATTCCGGGGTTGTCACGCGGTTGTCCGTTCCGAGGTATTCGACTCGGCCGCAATGGATTTCGCATCGAGTAACCGCTCGACGAGATCTCGGATATGCGCGAGCGAGGTGAACGATGCGTTCCCGACCTCGGGAATCTCGATGCCGTACGCTTTTTCCAGGCGCGCGGCGAGCTCGAGTTCGAGCAGTGAATCGACATTCAAATCATCCGCGAAATCGGCCTGATCGGTCACCTCGGTAACCGGAAGCTCGAGGACGGCGGCGACAAGTACTCGCAACTCCTCGATATCCGCCGTCGGCCGTGCATTACTCGTCATCGTCATTCCTGATCGGGTGTGGGATTACCGGAAATACGCGGGCCGAGTAGTTGCAGCGTCGCGGCGTCGCCGTGTGGCCCGCTGGCGCATGTCGCGTAGATCGGCCCGGTATCGGCGGTACCGAGATAGTCGATCGCCGCCACGCATTGCAGGACACCGAGGGCGCCCGAACTGTCCCCGAGCCGCCCGGTCAGGTCGGCGGTCGGGATCGGCGAGGTGATATCCGGCGGCAGTGCTGTCGGCGTCAGCCAGAGCGCCCGCGGTCGCGCCGCGACACCGATTGCGGCGATCAAATGGCCGAGACTGGTTGTCCGAGAACGACTTCCGACTACGGCGCGCACCGTGGCCCGCCGATATTCGGCATGGGCGTTCGATTCCATGACGACGGCCGCTGCCCCGTCGAATACCGCACCGTCCTGATCCGCGCCGAGTAGTCGCCGCACCTGCGGGGTATCTGGTTCGACGCCGACCACGACCGCGATATCGGCGCGACCCGCGGTGATGAGGTCATCGGCCCAGTACAGCGCGTCGATTCCGCTGGTGCTGCCATTGCACAGGGTCAGATTGGGCCCGCGCAATCGGTGCCGGATCGCGATCCAACCGGCGATGGCATTGGACGAAACGTGGGGCAGCCCCAAGGGGCTCAGACCCGCGGTGGTTTCCTCGGCGATGCGGTCGGTGAATTCACAGACGCTGTCGAGGTTTCCGTAGTTCGAGCTGACCACGGTGGCGGTCGTGGCGTTCGCGGCGGCCGAATCCAAATCCGCGTCGGCGAGCGCGCGCTCGACCGCGCGCAGGGCCAGTCGCGATGCCCGGTCCTTGTGCCGCATCTCGCGTCCGCTCAGGTCGATCGGCGCTTCGGCGCCTCCGCGTTCCGGAGGATCGCACAGGAGATCGGCCGCGGTCGCGAGCCCGTTGACGGCGAGACCGACCCCGGTCACGACCGATGGCTGTCGCTTCACGTCCTGCCCTTCTCGATAACGGCGACCGCGTTGATACCACCGAATCCGAAGGCGTCGATCTGGGCTACCGCGAGGTCGGCGCGGACGGTTTCCCCGGCCAGCCGCAGCGGCGCGGCCTCGGCGATCGGATCGGTGAGGCCGAGGATCGGGGGTACCTGCCCGCGCCGCATCGCGATAACCGCCATGATCAGGCTGAGCAGCCCGGAACCGCCGAGGGTATGACCGGTCATCGACTTGATCGCGGTCATCGCGGGCGGCGAATCGAGTGCGCCGAATACATCGGCCAGTACCGACGCCTCGACCGCGTCGTTGAGTTGGGTGCCGCTGCCGTGCAACATCACCAGGTCGATATCCTCCACGCCGACACCCGCGCGTTTATGGGCGTCGGTGATGACTGCGCGAATACTCGCCGGGTCGGGCGCGGTGGCATGGCGCGCGTCGCAGTTCATACCGACGCCGCGCAGCCGCGCGTATCCGCTGTCCCCGGTTCCGGCCCGGCGCAGGACCACCGCCACCGCGCCTTCGCCCATGATCATGCCGGCGCGGCCGGAATCGAACGGGCGCACAGCACTCGGCACCCCGCTCTGCACACGGTCGATCGTGCCGAACGCGCTTTCGGTGATCGAATCAGTACCGGCGACGATTACCGTATCGGCCCGGCCCAATTCGATCAGATCCGTCGCCATACCCAGTGCGTAAAGCGATGCGGCGCAGGCACTCGCGACGGTGTGCACCGCGCCGATACGTGGGTCCTCGCGCAGTGCCGCCGCGAAGTCGAGCCGCCGCGGATCGAGCTGCGGGGCGGACGGCGAGTTCGCCTGCTTCCACCAGAGCTCGACCGAACGCTGTTCTCGCAGTGTGGTTCCCACCAATAGCGGGTACTGATCGGTGGTGGGCGGGAGTTCGGCGTCCGCCAGCGCCTGCTCGACCACCGCGCGCAACCAGCGCGTCGCGCGGAAGGGGTGATCGATATCCTCGGGACCGCGATCATCGATTTCGTAGGCGTGGCGGGTCCGGTATCTCGTCGCGTCGAATGCGCGCAGTCTGCCCACGCCGCTGCGCCCGGCGCACAACGCGTCGAAGATCCGGTCGGGACTGTCCCCGATGGATGCGACCGCCGCCATCCCGCTGATCTCCCACGACATCAGCGTGCGCCGATCGCCTGGAGCTGGTTGCGCGCGAGTTTGCCCGTCGAGGTGGTCGGCAGCGCGTCGACGATTTCGACGCGACCGGGTCGCTTGAATGAGGCGAGGTCCGCGCGCAGCGCTGCGACGACGGCCCGGCGGACCACGGCGGTCTCGAACCTACCGTCCGGTACGACGAACGCGACGGCTTGGGCGAGTCCGTGCCGGTCCTCCGTCGCGACGACGGCGCAATCACGTACTCCGCTCACGGCGCGGATCACGGTCTCGATATCGGCCGGCGCGACTTTGTAGCCGCCGAGATTCATGAAATCATCGGCCCGTCCGAGATACCGGATGGGTCCCGCACCCGAGCGTCGGACGATGTCACCGGTGTAGGCGCCGCCCGCGTCGAATGTCGCGCGGGTCGCCTCCGGCCGATCGAGATAACCGGTCGCCACGGAGGGGCAGGCGATATGCAGGCGGCCCTCCACCTCCTCACCGGTCAGTATCGCGCCGTCGTCGCCGCGAATCGTCACGTGCACACCGGGTACCGGTGTGCCGATGGTGCCCGGCGCCGGCTCGGACGGCGATGTCGATACGGCGATATACAGGACTTCGGTCGTCCCGAGACCGTTGACGAGGGGAACTCCGAGCCGCCGCATGATCCGTTCGCTCAGGTCGGCGGGCAGACCCTCACCCGCCGCAACCGCCACCCGCAGCCTGCTATCCGCGGTGCGGTCGAACAATTCGATGAGCGCGGCGTACAGGCGCGGCACCGAGTACAGGATCGTCGGGTTGTAGCGGCGCAGCGCGTGGGCGACCACCGGGGCGTCCACACCGCCGCGCAGCAGCACCGTGGTCGCACCGGCGTGCAGCGGCAGCAGCAACGAATTGCCGAAACCGTAGGCGAAGGAGAGTTTCGCGGTCGACAACACCGTATCGGCCTCGGTGAGTGCGAGGATTGTGCCGAATCCGGCGGGTACCGAGATCAGGGCGGCCGCCCGGTGCGGCACCCCCTTGGGGACCCCGGTGCTACCGGAGGTGTATTGCAGGAGCGCGACCTGATCCGGCGACCACGGCGCGGGCTGAGCGTGGTCCGACGTTCCCGGCAACCGTCGCTGCTGCAGCATCAGCTCGCGGATGGTATCGCCGTCGAGCTGTGCCGTATGCGGTAGTACGGCTGCCAGACCGTCCCTTCTCGACGCGGGTACGTCGAGGTAGACGAACTCGACCCCGCAGTCGGCGGCGATGAACGCGATCTCCTTATCCGCCGACGCCGGATTCACCGGTACCGCGGCACATCCGTGCCACCAGAGTCCGAGGATCGCCACCACGGTCGCGACCGAATCGTCGGCGAGCACCATCGCCCGAGTCCGCTGCGCCACCTCGGCGTCGGCGAGGAGCCCGGCGAATAGGCCTGCGGCCCTGAATAATTCGGCATAGGTGACCTGGCCTATCTCGGAATCGAGGTAGGCCGCACGGTCTTTGCGCGGCGAGTCGATATGCTTTCCGACGAAGAAGTCGATGAGGTTCACTTGCGAACACCGCCGTCGACGACCGCGAGTACGTCACCCAGCGAATCCACGGCTTCGACCGATCCGTCGGCCAGCGCGACGCCGAATTCACGTTCTATACGCGCCAATATCTCGGCCTTCTCGAGTGATGTGGCGCAAAGGTCGTCATAGAAATGCGCTCTGATATCGATTCCGTCTTCGTCGACCTCGAGAACGTCGGCGGCTATCGCACGTAACCGCAGGGTATTTCGGTCGCTTTTGTCGTGGCGGTGCTCGGGTACAGCCATGGGATGTCCTCACGGATAACGTTGTCCAGAGTCGAGGAGGTGGGCACCGCCATGTGCTCCGGGGCGGATGTGCGCGGCCCATCACCGGATGGACGCCGATTACTCGTGCCTGCCCACCGTTTCGTCCTCGTTCGGTTGAACCGTATAAGCCGCCGCCCCTGCGGAAAAGTGCCAATATCAACGAATTCGAGTGGGCCGGTCGGCGCGACCCGAATGCGGATACGTTGGTCGGACTCTGGTCACCGACACGGGTCAGCCCGGTGGGCAGCCGTTGTGAGAGAACGGTGCACCCCTTATCCGCCGACGCGGCGCATGGGCGCAACGGTCGTCCGATGACCGACGCGGAGTCGTCACTCGGCAGACATCTACGTCCCGGGAAATATCGCCCGCCGATATTTGTCGGCCAGGGAACGCTCAGTCCGTGCCGAGCTTCGAGATCGCCGAGATCGCCGTCGCCTTCGGTGGCGCCGGAGCGCCGGCCTCGGCGGGCAGTGGCAACGACAGATGGTCGAACCTGCGACCGGTGAGCTCCGCCGTGAGCGGGCCCCGTCGGGGTGTGCCGTCGAGATCGTAGAACATCGCACTCGCCGAGCCGCTGAATTCGTCGCCGCGCACGGTCAATTCGAAGCGCACAATCCCTCTGTATACCGACTCCGGATTCGCGCGGTCGACGGTGAACTCGAGGAATGCGCCCGATACCGTCGCGCCATCCGCCCGCCAGTTACCCATGCCGTTGCTATCGCTGCTGACGCGGTTACCGCGATCCGGATTCGACTGCGCCATAGTGCCGTCCGGGTGGAACGTCATGACGTGATATGCGAACGGTGCGCCGTCGGCTCGCACTTCCCAGACGCCGACGATACTCATCGCGCCCCGCACAAATAGGCCAGAAGTTGTATGCCACGGCCGATCTCGGCGGTCGGCACATTCGCGAAACTCAGCCGGATCCCGTTGCGCGGCGGATCATCGGCGGCATAGAACATCGCGCCGGGCAGGAACGCCACACCGGCATCCAGCGCCGGTCCGATCAGCGCACCCGCGTCGAAATCACCGGGGCCCTCGACCCATACGAACATACCGCCCTCCGGTTCGGTCCAGGAGAATCCGGGTGGCAGATACGCACCGAGCGCCGCGGTGAGCGCGGCCAGCTTGGCCCCATAACTCTCGACCGCATGGGCCACATGGGCGGCACCTTTGACATCGCGCAGGAATGCGGTCGCGATGGCCTGGTTGAAGGTCGAGGTCTGCATATCGATGCCCTGCTTCAGCGCGAGTACATGGTCGAGCAGTTCCCCGGGCAGCACCGCGATTCCGATCCGCAGCGCCGGTGCGAGGGTTTTCGACAGTGACGTGATGTAGACGGTGTTATCCGGCGCGACGGACCAGAACGCGGGTAGCGGCGTGCCCCGGTACCGGAGATCTACGTAGACATCGTCCTCTACCACCGTCGCGCCGTGCCGCTTGACGACCTCGGCCACCTGCGTGCGGCGCACCGCCGACATGGTCCGACCGGTCGGGTTCTGGAAGGTCGGCAAGAGATAGACGAATGCCACGCGCTGCCCACTCAGCGCGACATCCAGTGCGGCGGGCAGGATTCCGTCACCATCGGATTCCACCCCGGTAACCTTCGCCCCGTGACTACGGAACACCTTCACCGCAGGTCCGTAGGTCGGTATTTCCACCAGCACCGTGGCGCCAGGATCTAGCAGCGCCATACAGACACTGTGCAGCGCACCCGATCCGCCCGTCGCGATATGCAGCCGATCGGCCGGGCACCCGATCCCCCGTGCCGCTAGCAGCAGCCGCGCCTGTTCGATCAGTGGCGGGAACCCCCGGGTCATCCCGTACTGCAACACCGAATTCCCGTACTCCGCATAGACATCCGCGGCCAGCGACGCCACCAGCTCGCCGGGCAGCAGTGCCGGATCCGGCGCGCCGACAGCGAAGGAGATCACCTCGGGACGGCGGGCCAGCGTCGCGAAGATATCGTCGATCGGCCCGCTGCGCACTGCGGCGGCGCCACGGCTGACCCGGGTGGTCACAGTCTCGCGCTTACCATCGCGGGGTCACGTCGTACCCGCGCGACCACCTCGGCTACCCGACCGTCGAATTCCGGTGTCAGCACTACATCTTCGTTGAACATCGGATCGGTACGCATCTCGACCGCCACCAGCTCCTCGGTCTCGCTGAGGTTGACGGCCACGTGCACCACGCCCTCGGGGATATAGATGAATTCACCCGGTCCGTGCAGATGGGGCGTCAATTCCGGCCCGATCAGCGTCGCCGCCGTGCCCTGCAAGCAGATGACGATGATCTCGCTGTGCGCATGGTAATGCGCCCGCGAGGCTTTCCCCGGCGCCATATTCACCATTCCGGCCGAAATACCATGGCTCCCTGAGGTTTCCCGTGTGACACACGGGACCAAGTGCTGTCCCTGCCGTCCGATCTTCTCCGCCATATCGGCTGCGGCTATTACCCGGACGGCCTTCGAAACGTTCACTATCGGCATCCCATACTGTTCGGTCTGGATGACTGCAAGGTAAGTCATTCTCACTGGTGGGGGGAGTGTGAAAATCGGGTCAACCGGAAGTTCCCCGAGCCGTCGCCACTCGATTCCCCGTCACCGTCCGACCGGTTTCGCAGGGCTCGACCGCTCGTGCCGCACCGGGTCATCTCAGGAATCGCGCCGGGCGCTGCAGATGACCTACCACCCCGCAAAACGACTCGTGCGGGGCGAGACATCTCTCGACCCGCACAGTTGGGGTTATGGTACGTGTCCGGAGGGGAACACATGCGCTAACCACACGCCTTGACCTGCGGAAACAGTAAGTATTGAGCTACGGTTCGATGACGCGAGCCGGGATCAGCGTGCGCGAGATGCACGCGCGTCCACAGTGCCCGATGCGAACTGAACGAGCCCACAGAATCACCTCGCCGACATTGCGGAACGCGCGGCCCGATCAGCAGCGGTCCTCACGTCGAATCGGCCGGACTCAACCCTGCGCTCGAGACCACGTCCTGAAGCCGCGGACCAGCTCGGTTCGCTTCGGTTGCCACCGGCAGCAACTCGGGCGCGATGTCGGTTACCTTCGCGAGTTCGGTCGGTGTCTTCGAACCCGATGGCGTACTCGCACCGACCTGGGCGGGTGTCTCGTCGGTGTTGACATCGACTCCGTAGTCGCTGGCCAAGCCACCCAGACCGGAGGCGTAGTCCTGGCCCACTGCCCGCACCTTCCAGGCATCGTTGCGGCGGTAGGCCTCGGCGATGACGACGACGCTCTCCCTATTGGTGAAGTCCGGTGCGGTGTATTCAACTGTCGGTCCGGGGTTTTGGGTGACGACCAGTCGTGGGGCGCGAGTGAAGACCGCGCCCGGGCTCAATGGATCGATGCTCGCGACAACCTCGACATTCGCTTCCTCGGCTGACGTGGGTGGGACTCGACTCTATCTGGGAGCTACACCGCAGCAGGCGATTTCGGCACCAAACCGTCCCCCACTCGGCTAAGTATTGGTACCGGGATTCTTGCTCTTCGTGTGGTTGTCGACCTCGTAAGCATCGCCTGGTTGCTGTTCTGCTTCCGCCGCTCCCGGTGGCCTGCCTGAGAGGAACGCTGCCTCGAATTTGATGAGGTCATCATCATCATCGTTGTCGTCGTCGCTTCCGCCGCTGACCCCACCGCGGGTACCGACTCCACTGCCCCCGACGCTGATGCCGCCACCGGTGGCGCTGCCGCCACCGGTGCTGCCCTCGCCTTCGGCTGTTTCGGTGATCGCTATACCTTCGAGAAGGTCGGGGCGTCGCCGAAGAAGCAATTCTGCAGCTTCGGCGGCGCTGGCCTCGTTCATCTGGCCTGCTTCGTCATTAACCGTGACATGTACGAGCCCTACTTGCCCATCCACGCTGGCCCTGAACACGAACTTCATAAAGTGCTGGCCGCTGTCCTCGATCGTTCCTGGCCGAAATATGGTCACTGTAGGCATCTGATCTCCTAGGATTTTGCAGTTCTGGTCGGGGTGTCCGGGCCTGCGCCGTTGAGTACTCCAAAGAATCGTGTGTCAACCCGCGGGTATTAACGGCAAGCCAGGCAGGACCGTCGTCACCGCCCCCCGGCGTGATTTCCCCGCGTGCAGAAACCGTCGGTAAACACCGGTCTCGCAATGAACGACTCGCAGTCGTGCCACATCCATTGCCGCCAAGCAACTGCTCGACATATGCGGGCACAGACAGATCTTCGAAGCGGTCCCGGGTCGATCCGACGCCACCCGGCGCTGACGCCGCGCCAGGTCGACACCAACTGAACCCAGCGCTGCTGCTCGGCCCAGACTTGGGGATCGTCGGGATCCCACGCGGCATCCAGCAGCGTTTGCCGATCCAGCGAATCTTTGCTCCACCACAGTGATTCGGCACTGCCGCATCACCTGCTCGCGGAATATTTACCGGCGTTGACCTGCATGACAAGAGCTGGACAACTGATTGAATCGTCCGGCCTATTGTCGGGCCTTGTTTCACCGACCGAAAATGCTTACGGCATAGGGCATTTCCGGCTCCGAAAGTGGAGCGCTTCCAACCTCGAGTGTCCGTGCGCCCCTAATCGACGCAACCTCTGTCGTCGATCGGCGTCGCGCGGCGATGTCCTATGCCTGAAATAATGGAGGTTCCGCATGTACACAAGGGCCGGTGATGTGGTCGCAGATCGGTGAGACGGTGCGCAAGGCGATGGACGGGTGGGCGGTGTTGTGGCGCTTCGTGGTGTGCGTGGTGGTGCTCACCGCGGCAGCGGCAGTGCTGTTACTGGTGGCCGCGTGGTGAGCCCGGAACCCCTGAACGAGGTAAACAGCTGGAACAAGTGATTCGCCTACTGCTGCCGGGCGTGCGTCAGGAGTGGTCGACTGATCCGCAAGTGGGGACGGACGGTCGCTGTCCCTGAGCTCTCACGGACGAACGCGGATGATCGTCTTCCCATTGATTCGCTCGGTTGGGTTGAAGGCAGCGACGGCATCGTCGAGGGCCGCGACGTGGCCGGTGTTCGTCCGCAGCCGTCCATCCCGCATCAACCGGGCGATCTGCCCCAGTTGGGCGCGATCGGGCACGACAACGAAGTCGACTGCTAGGCCCTCGGCCGGCCGTGCCTCGGGCGGCCCGGCCACGGTCACCAGTGTTCCTCCGGCACGAACCAGACCCGCGGACTGCTTCCCGATGTCTGCGCCGAAGACATCGAACACCAGATCGACTCCGCCGATATCTTTCAGCGCGTCGTTCTCGAGGTCGACGAACTCCTGCGCGCCGAAGTCGAGCGCCGTCTGACGGTGGGCAGCGCGTCCGGTACCGATGACGTATGCGCCGTACTCGCGTGCGAGCTGCGTCGCCATCGAACCGACTGCGCCCGCCGCGCCGTGCACGAGGACACTCTGACCCGCCTGAAGACGTCCATGATCGAACAGTCCTTGCCACGCGGTCAGGCCCGGCATCGCGACGCTCGCGCCCACCGTGAAGTCGACGTCGCCGGGCAGCGGCGCAAGGTTGCGCGCCTCGACGACAACGTACTCTGCCAGCGTGCCGTCGCGGGTCCAGTCCGTAAGACCGAACACCCGCTGTCCCACCGACAGCCCCGCCGTTCCATAGCTGAGAGCGGTGACCACTCCAGCCAGCTCGTGTCCGGGGATCGACGGCGTCCGGTCACGGCCGAGGCGATCGATCCAAGTCGACGGCCACTCCAGCTCATTCCCGGTGAATCCCGACGCATGAACTTCAACGACGACATCGCCGTAATTCGCGCCCTCGAGACTGGCGAGCCTGGCCGCGTCCGGCTCGGGCCGCTCCGTGAGCGTCATCCCCGCAGTTCCTGCGGCCCGGTCCGTCACCACGATCGCTTTCATGTGACTCCCCTTTCTCTATGACACTCCTCGCCTATCCTGTTGCGCGTGACGGGGTCTCCGTTGTCTGCGCGTTCTTTTATGGGCGAATCCGGATGATCGTCTTGCCCTTGACCCGCTCGGTCGGGTTGAAAGCGGAAACGGCGTCGTCGAGGTTCGCGACCTGGCCGATGTTCGTGCGCAGCCGTCCGTCCCGGACCCGCTGGACCACCTCACCCAGCTGTGCGCGATCGGCCTCGACGACGAAATCAACCGCCAGGCCGTCCTTCGGCTGCGCCTCAGGTGGGCCGGCGATTGTCACGAGCATCCCTCCCGCTCGAACCAGACCCGCCGACCGCCTCCCGATGTCGCCACCGATCACGTCGAAAACCAGGTCGACGCGACCAGCGTTTTCCAGTGCATCATTGTCGAGATCGACAAACTCCTGCGCGCCGAAGTCGAGCGCCGCCTGCCGGTCGCCAGCGCGTCCGGTACCGATGACGTATGCGCCGGCCTCGCGAGCCAGCTGCGTCACCACCGAGCCGACGCCACCAGCCGCGCCGTGCACGAGGATGCTCTGCCCCACCTGGAACCGGCCATGCACGAACAGCCCCTGCCATGCGGTCATACCCGAAATCGGCAGGCTCGCACCCACCGTGAAGTCGACAGTGCCCGGCAGCGGCGCGAGGTTACGCGCCTCGATGGCCACGTACTCCGCCAGGGTGCCGTCGCGCGTCCAGTCCGCGAGCCCGAACACCCGCTGTCCCACCGACAGCCCTCTCGTGCCATAGCCGAGAGCGCTGACCACTCCGGCCACCTCGTGGCCCGGGATCGACGGTGTGCGGTCACGGCCGAGGCGATCGGTCCAGGTTCCGGGCCACGTCAGCTCGCCCGGGGTGAATCCCGACGCGTGAACCTCAACGAGGACGTCGTTCCCCGCGGCCTGCGGCTCCGGACGCTCGGCCAGCGTCATCCCGGCCGTCCCCGTGGCCTGATCCGTCACCACAATCGCCTTCATCCGACACCTCCCTGGAGTGTTCCCGATTTCGTGGACACGATTGAAGCGGCCAATTCGGTGATTTCCCTGACCTGCAGTGCTCTTTCCGGGATGGTCCTGACGGTGTGCGGTGCGATCAGCTCGGTACCTTCATGCGGGCGGCAGCGGGACACGCAGGTGGACCGTGCCGCGCAGGTCCAGCCATGCGGCATCGGGGGCCCGTACGAACCGGAGGATCACCGCACCGCAGCTCGGGCAGCGGGCAACCAGGCCCGGGGCGCGCGCGTACACGCGCAGATCGGCGACGAGGGCCGTGTGCCCGCATTCGGCACAGCGCCCGGAGGCCGTGGTGACGTCCGCGGTGAACAGTTCACCGAAGGGGCCGGCGAGAGCGTTTCCGTCCTCGTACTCTGCGATGTCTTGTGGGTCCATGTCAGCCTCCTGTGGGGCCGAAGCGTTCGGTTCTGATCTGGCGGGGGTTGTGGCCCAGGGCCACCAGCTGGGCCGCGGCGGTCTCGACGAAGCCAGTTGGCCCGCAGACTAAACAGACCGGCTCGAACTCCGGCGGCCAGCCATAGGTCTGCAGGTCCGCGAGTTGC
The DNA here is from genome assembly GCF_050955845.1 of Nocardia sp. CA-135398. Lineage (NCBI taxonomy): Bacteria > Bacillati > Actinomycetota > Actinomycetes > Mycobacteriales > Nocardiaceae > Nocardia > Nocardia sp. CA-135398. The sequence continues at coordinate 3,013,843 of NZ_CP192084.1, forward strand.
AGGCGCTTGGCGGGTCTCGGCCAGCCCTCAGGCGTGTGCCGGGTGTATAGGTGGGTGACGTCCAGGCCGCCGTCACCGGGCTGCGGGGTGCGCAGTTCGGAGGTGTAGTACTGGTCCTCGGGGGTGCGGACCGAGTAGATCAGCCGGAAGGGGGTGCGGCTGCCGAGGCTGCGGCGCATGCGGATCATGGCCATCAACGGGACGATCCCCGATCCGCCGCCCATCAGCAGCACCGGGCGGATGTCGGCCGGGCGCCAGACGAACCAGCCGCCCACCGGTCCCCGGATCTCCACCAGGTCACCGATCTCCATCACATCGGCCAGATACGGCGAGACCTCCCCATCGGCTACACGCTGCACCGTCAGCTCGATCCGGTCGTCGTCGGGTGCCGAAGCCAGTGAGTAGCTGCGCTGGGTGCTGTAGCCATCCTCGGCGGTCAGCCGTACATCCACGTGCTGACCGGCCAGGTGCCCGGACCAGCCGGGCACATCGAAGACCAGTGTTCGGGCCGAAAGCGTCTCATTGCGCAGACCGACCAACCGGGCGGCCTGCCAGATCAGGGGAGCCTTCAGTCGCCCTGGTACCGCTGCTCGCGCCACGGATCACCATAGTCGTGGTAGCCGGCGCTCTCCCAGAACCCCGGCTCGTCCTCGGTCAGCAGCTGCATCCCGTTCACCCACTTGGCCGACTTCCACAGGTACAGATGCGGCACCAGCAGCCGGGCCGGGCCGCCGTGCACCGGAGCCAGGTCCTCGCCCTGGTACTGGTAGGCGATCCACGCGCCGCCGTTCAGCATGTCCTCCAGCGGCAGATTCGTCGTGTAGTCGCCGTAGGAGTGGACCAGCGCGAAATCGGCCGCCGTCTCCACCCCGGCGAACAGCGTGTCCAGCGACACCCCTTGCCAGTCGGTGCCCAGCTTCGACCATTTGGTCACGCAGTGCAGGTCTACCGTCGGCCGCTCGCTCGGCAGCGCCAACAGGTCCTGCCACGTCCAGCGGTGACGTGTCCCGCTCTCGGTTGTGATGGTGAACTCCCACTCTTCCGGTGCGATGCTCGGCGTGGGACCGGCTGACAGCACCGGAAAGTCGTCGGTGAGATATTGCCCGGGAGGCAGCTTTACATCCGCTGGACGCGTCCGGCCGTGAAAGCCTCGCGAAATGATTCCCATGAACCTGCCCCATTCCTCAGAGGAATACGACGCTGACGCCTCAGGGGGCGACATCTTCATTATGGGAGACGGGAGCGGAAATCGCTCGTTGTTGGCTAGTTTGCCGCGCCTCAAATTAGGCGGGCAAGTTAGTCGTGACTTGTTTTGTTGTGAGTTGAAGGGTTTGTTGCTCCTGACGCGATCCTTAACGGCACGAATGGAGCAAACCCGCAGGTGGCGGTGTACGGCCAGGACAGTGGTGTCCAGGCGATGCCCGGACCTGAATTTTGGGCATTAATGCCACAGCTAGGTGTCCGGAGGGGGTATCGACCAGTACGCCAACCTCCTGCAACACCGAAAACTGCTGGTCATCGGGAAATAGCGGTGACGGTTTTGGTCCGGTTGCCGCAGGTTTGTGGCCGCGGCAGGACACGCAAAACATGGTCGGGTTTTGTGATGACGGCGTCAGTACGGGAGGAACTCTCCTGGCCCGGAAACCGGGACACGAGAAGGAATCCAGATATTACCGCTCGTGCGATTCTTGGAGAACGGTCCGTCCGAGCATGGCGTAGCGGGCCGGGTCACGCTGTTTCAAGTACAGCGCGTAGCCGATGCCGGACCCGGCGACGAGGGCTACCAGCCACGGGGTGGCGCGCAGCACAAACGAGCCGGGCAGGGTCCTGGGTTCACGGCAGCCATTGGTCGAGAAGTCGCATCCCCAACCGGCCGCGGGCGTAGTGGTCTGTCCGGAGGGGTATCGACCAGAAGCCATCGCCCACACCCTCAACACCAGACCACGCAAAACCCTCGGATGGAAGACACCTGCCGAAGCCTTCAACGAGTACCTACAATCGCTTCGACAACCCGGTATTGCGACCACCGATTGAATCCGGCCAGTTTCCTCCAGAAAGTTCGGGCGCGCAACGGATTACATGGATCTATGGGCCGCGTCGGCGTATGCCCCTCATCCGCCCGCACCCAGGCGCTCGGCTATGGCACCAGCAGATACCACTCCGCGAACGGGCCCTGGATCGGCCAAGTGTCGGCCATGATCTTGGCCGGACCCATGCCCACCCACAGGTCCACGGTCACGGTGTCGCCCGGCGTCGCATCAGTGTGCACATACACATCTTGCGCCCGCGCACCCGCTGAGCCCAGCCACCCCAGCATCACATGATTGCCGCATGGCCCGCGCTGATAGCCCAGTGGTGTCACGTGGGCCAGCACGTGGCCGGGCAGATGCGGTGCGGCCTCCACCGCCACGCCGATCGTCCCAGCACAGAAATTCGCATCCCCGAAGGTGTAGAGGGTGGTGCCGAACGGCGCCCATTGCGGTAGCGGATCCGCCTGTGCCGGCGTCGCCTGTATTCCACACATCAACGCACCGATCCCTGCCGACACCACGACCCCTGCCGCTACTCGCCGCACTGTCATCAGTCGATGTCCTTCCCGCGAACCAACACACTCACAGTCGTACTACCCGCTCCAGCAATATAGCCCGGACGGATCCGCATGACATCGCGGCGTATGGCCGAAAGTCGTTCCGCCAGTGAGCATATCGAACCACCGCTACCCCGTGGGAGGTTCAAGCTTTCTCCTAGCCGCCGGGAGTGTGGCATTATCTCGCCGAGATCCCTTGGGCGGTATTAGTTTTGCCCGATTCCGGCGGCGCCGACGGAGAATGGACTCGGCAAATAAGGCCGCCAACCTAGAGGACTGAGGGGCCGGAGTGTTGTTTGCCGATTGCGGAGGGCCCGCGGCCGTCTGGAACGTACACAGAACCCTTCGCCGCGCGAATATCTGCCGCGTTGCCTGGTGCGCTGCGATGCGTCCGGCCACACGATGCAGGCCGAAGTGGTAAGCGGGATCGTCTACTGCCACGCGCCTTGACCTGCGGAAACAGTAAGTATTGAGCTATCGTTCGAGGGCGCTAGCCGGGATCAGCGTGCGCGAGATGCACACCGTCCATAAAGCCCGATGCGAACTCTCGGCCGAACCCGATGAAGATCCAGAACACTCCCATCGCGACTACGGTTGGTTCTCGACCGTCTGCGAGAGGAAACGTCTTGGCCAGCGATAATGCGACGCGGCTTGCCGTGCTCATCGACGCGGACAACTCCGCGCCCACAATCGCCGAAGGCTTGCTGGCCGAGGTCGCCAAGTACGGGACCGCGCACGTCAAGCGCGCCTACGGCGATTGGACCAGCACCAATTTGAAGGGCTGGAAGGAACACCTGCTCGCCCAGTCCATCCAGCCGATCCAACAGTTCGGCTACACCACCGGCAAGAACGCCACCGATTCGGCGATGATCATCGACGCGATGGATCTGCTGTACACCGGCAAGCTCGACGGTTTTGTCATCGTCTCGAGCGATAGCGATTTCACCAGACTGGCCAGCCGGATCCGCGAATCCGGGCTGACCGTATACGGATTCGGCCAGCGCAAGACGCCGAAACCGTTCGTCGCGGCATGCGACAAGTTCATCTACACCGAAAATCTCGCCGAGGTCACCGAAGAAACGCCCGCACCCAAACGCCGCAGCGTCGAGGCGAATCAGCTCAAGGGCGACAGCAAGCTGATGAACCTGCTCCGCAATGCGGTCGACGCCGCGTCCGATGACAGCGGCTGGGCCCGCTTGGACACCGTGGGCTCCATCATCACCAAGCAGCGGCCCGACTTCGATTCCCGCAGTTACGGTTTCGGTAAACTGGGCGAGCTGTTCGCCGCGACCACCTTGTTCGATATGGATCCACGAAGTCCGGGCGACGGCAAGCCGCCGATCACTCACGTGCGCGACATCCGCAACCGCCCGTAGAAGCTGGTGCGTTCAATTCGTCGACGGGGCCGACCGGCGATCGACTGCGCCGATGATCGCATGGACATGCCCGATCGCAACGGCGCGAGGGGCAGCGTTGGTCAGCCCCAGCACGATGTCGGTCGCCTTCGCGGGCGACCCCCGGCACGCAGCGGCGGCACGACACTGACACTTCGCGATCTCGACCCGCTTCCCTCGGGTCCGGGTCCGGTGGGCAAGACTGGGTGGCGATGCGCACCACTTCCCGTAGCCGACCACCGAACCGGCGTGCCATGATCCTCGCCGCCGCGGTAGATGCCTTTGCCCACCGCGGATATCACGGGACGTCTATGGCCGATATTGCTGCGGCCGTGGGTATTTCGGCGCCAGCGCTGTATCGCCATTTTCGTAACAAACAGCAGCTGCTCGGGCAGTGTCTGTTGGTTGGACTCGATGACACCCTGGCGAGGATCGCCGCGGCCAGTCGTGCCGACAGCCGCGGCTCCGCGGTGCCGTTCGAGCTGGTTCGGGTGGCGCTGGAGCTGCGCGGGCTGCCGAGGTTGTGGCAGTTGGAGTTTCGGAATCTCGCGCCTGACGATCGAAGTGCTGTGCTGGTGCGCGTCATCCGGCTCACCGGGCATCTGCGGCGCTGGATCCACGGGTCTCGGCCGGAGCTGAGCGGTCCGGACGTCGAGCTGCTGAGTTGGTGCGTGCTCTCGGTCGCGATGAGCCCGTCCTATCATCGCGCCGAGTTGCCGCCACCTATGACGGCCCATGTGCTCGATGCTGCTGTCGCAGCGGTGGTCTCGACTCGACTGCCTAGGTCGGCAAGCAGTGGCCTGGTACGGCCGGTGCGTTCGGATACCGGCAATATCGAACTGGATCGGGCGCTGCGGTCGGAGCGGATGCTGGCCGAGGCTGCGCGATTGTTCAGCACGCGCGGATACGCCGCGGTCGGTATCGAGGATATCGGCGCGGCCGTGGGCGTATCCGGGCCCGCGCTGTACTACCACTTTTCGAGCAAGGCCGACCTGCTGGATCAGATTGTGCGCCGACAGGACGAATGGCTACGGCTGATGCTCGCACGGGCGGTCGCGGAGGGGCGCAGCGCCGAGGAGTCGATGCGATCGCTCATGCGTAGTTTCGCGCGCTTCGGCGTCGACGAACCGGATCTACTCGCCATCACCGTCAGCGAGGCGCGGCACTTGCCCGGCGATGCGGTGCAGCGGTATCGCCGAGTGCGCCGAGACGGGATCGCCCAGTGGGGCAGGCTGTTGCAGGCCGCGCGGCCTGAGGTTCCGCTACCGGTGGCTCGAGTACTGGTTCGCGCCGCCGCCACTGTTGTCATCGACGCCGTGCGTAATCCGCGGTTGTGTCGGCGGGGAGATTTCGCCGATGTGCTGGTTGCCGTGGGGGAGCACATCCAATCGGCTCCAATCGGACAGCGGGGTATGGCGAAGTGATTCGCGCCACTTAGTGGCCATTAACTTTTGATCGCCAACGGTAGTGCTATCAGAGAATTCGTCCCCGGGTTTGCCCGGAATATCTGCTTAGCGGCTGTTAACTTGCGATTGCGCTCCGCCTGCGGCTGCCGCAGAGTGTGGCCGGACGGCGACGCGTCCATGCAACCGTCTGCGGCACTTCACTCTTTTTTCGAAAGGCATTGGCCCCGTGAGCCATTACAAGAGCAACGTGCGTGACCTCGTTTTCAACCTGTTCGAGGTGTATGGGCTCGACGCCGTACTTGCGTCGGGTGCTTACGGTGACCTGGACGGCGACACCGTGCGGTCGATGCTGACCGAAGCGGCCCGGCTGGCAGAAGGCCCAGTGGCCGCACACTACGCCGAGACCGACCGCACCCCACCGGTGTTCGACCCGCCGACGCACTCGGTGCGGCTGCCGGAAGAATTCAAGACGGCGGTGCGGGCCTGGCAGGACGCCGAATGGTGGCGGGTGGGCAAGGCCGAGGAGATCGGCGGCGTGCCTGCACCAGCCATGATCGCCTGGGCCGTGTCAGAATTCGTGCTGGGTGCGCAACCTGCTGCCTACATGTACCTCACCGGCACCATCATGGCGAACATCATCCACGGTATCGGCACCCCACAGCAGCAGCGCTGGGCGAAGCTGATGGTGCAGCGGAACTGGGGCGCGACCATGGTGCTCACAGAACCGGACGCGGGTTCGGATGTGGGCGCCGGCCGCACGAAAGCCGTTCGGCAGCAGGATGGTTCGTGGCATATCGAGGGCATCAAGCGCTTCATCACAAGCGCTGATTCGGACGATCTGTCCGAGAACATCATGCATGTGGTCCTGGCTCGGCCCGAGGGCGCCGGACCTGGCACGAAGGGACTGTCGCTGTTCCTGGTGCCTAAATTCCATTTCGATCCCGAATCCGGTGAGCTCGGTAAACGAAACGGCGTTTTCGTCACCAATGTCGAGCACAAGATGGGCCTGAAGGCGTCGGCGACCTGTGAGCTGACCTTCAGCGGACACGGCGTGCCGGCCGTCGGCTGGCTGGTCGGCGACCGGCACGACGGCATCGCGCAGATGTTCAAGGTCATCGAGGAAGCGCGAATGATGGTGGGCACCAAGGCGATCGCCACACTGTCCACCGGATATCTGACGGCTCTGGAGTACGCCAAGACCCGAGTGCAGGGCGCCGACCTCACGCAGACGGCCGACAAGAGCGCGCCGAAGGTGACCATCATCCACCATCCGGACGTACGCCGCTCCCTGCTGCTACAGAAGGCGTATGCCGAGGGTCTACGCTCGGTCTACCTCTACGCCGCCGGCCATCAGAACGATGTCGTGGCCCGGCACCTGTCGGGCGCGGACCCGGAGCTGGCGGCGCAGGTCAACGATCTGCTGCTGCCGATCGTCAAAGGCGTCGGATCCGAGCGCGCCTATCAATATCTTGCCGAATCGCTACAGACGCTGGGCGGATCCGGCTATCTGCAGGACTACCCGATCGAGCAGTACATCCGCGACTCGAAGATCGACTCGCTGTACGAGGGCACCACGGCAATCCAGGCGCAGGACTTCATCTTCCGCAAGATCGCACGCAATCGTGGTGTCGCGCTGGCACACCTGCTCGGCAAAGTCCGGGAGACAGCGGAATCCGAGCACGGCCAGGCGCGGCTGAAGATGGCCAAGGAACTGCTGGCCACCGCGGTCGAACAGGTGCAGCAGATGGTCGCCGCGCTGAGCGGTTACCTCCTCGCGACCCCGGAACAGCCGTCCGAACTGTACAAGGTCGGCCTGGGGTCGGTTCGCTTTCTGCTGGCCGTCGGGGATCTCCTGGTGGGATGGCGCCTGATCGTCGCCGCGGAAACCGCGCTCACCACATTGGATTCCGATCCGGACGGCGCCGATCGAGCCTTCTATGAAGGCAAAGTCGCGGTGGCCGGGTTCTTCGCTCAGCAGGTGCTGCCGCGACTGAGTGCCGACCATGCGGTCATCGCTGCCCTGGACACCGACATTATGACAGCTGCCGAGAGCATGTTCTGAGTCGGCCAGCAGCAGGTCGGGCGCGGCGGCGAGAGCGGTTTCCGACGGCTTGCGAGGTGGTGACACGCCAGAGTTGGGCGTTGTCGTCCCGGGCGGCGTCGAGGACGTCGTGTCCGAATCGATGGTCGATGACGCCGAAGTCGTCGGCGCAGCGGTGCAGATAGTCCTTGATCTCGGATTGCGGTGGGACTCTCGATCATTTGCGACCCACCTTCAGCAGGCCACCGAGGCTGTCCAGTGCCGTACGGGCATTGGCGATGCCGATACGCGCGACGACGGCGGGTGACAGGAGGGCGCTGGGTTTGTCGACCAGTCCCATCACCCGGTACAAAGCTGTCGCGACCGCGGAGTCCTGCTCGGCCGCGATCAACACCGGATCCAGAGCCGCGACCGCGGCTCGGACCGGCAGTGAGGCGCTGGCGGTGACGTGTGGCATCGCGCCGTCAGCGATCACAGTGAGCTGCCAAGCGTTGTCGATCTCGGGCGTGACCGCCGTGTAAAACCTTGTGGCAAGGTCCTTTCCACCTCGGGCGAGGCAGTCGCGCAGCACGGTCATCTGGATCGCGGCGACCGTCATTCCCTGGCCGTAAACGGGGCTGAAGCTGCACACGCTGTCGCCGACCGCGAGCAGGCCCTCGGGGAAACGGTCGAGCCGTTCGTAGCGCCGCCGCAAGTTGGCCTTGTATCGGAAGGCCGAGATCTCGCCGAGGAGTTCACCGTTCTTGATGGCATCGAGTACATCGGGTGGGGCGATGGCTGCGGCGAAGTCGAGGAATCCTGCCGGGTCCTTCGGTGGTTCCTCGCCGTCGTGGCCGATCAGCGTCAGGATGTGGCGGTCGCCTTCGACGGCGAATAAGGCCAGCGCACGCGGCGGTAGATCGCGCACACCGATCGTGATCAGCTTGTCGCGGGGCAGCGCGTTGGGCGGCAGCTGGATGAAGGTGCTGCGGTAGACGATGTCGATCGTGGTGCCTTCTTCGGCCGGCCGCTCGTAGCCGAGCTTGTCCAGCCATGACGGCACGACGCTGGCACGACCCATCGACGCCACGACCAGATCCGCATCGAGCGTCTCACGGGTGCCGTCGGTGCGGTCCAGGATCGCGACGCCGGTAACCCGGGTGCCGTCGGCGCTGACGACCGGCGCCCCGGCATCGCATCTGTCGCGGATGGTGACATTGGGCAGCGCCTCGACCCGCCTGCGGAGGTGATACTCCAGGTGTGGGCGACTTGCCTGAAATGCTCTGTGCCCGGTCGGTATTCGCTTCAGGGTGCGACCGGCCATAGCGAAGCGGACTTCGGACAGCGCGTCGCATTCGACCACACCGCTGGCCTGCAGGTCCTGCCCGAACCCCGGAAACAGCTCCTCGAGGATGTCCTTACCCCGCGGCAGCAACCCATGCACGTGTCGCCCCTGCGGGACGCCTTTCCGCGCCTCGGAATCGTCGAGCAGAGCATCGCGCTCGATCACCGTCACCTTCGCGTAAGCCTCGCTGAGCACACGAGCGGCCAGCAGCCCGCCGATGCCCGCACCCAACACGACCGCATGATCGCCGATTTTCCGCATGCCCTACCTCCGAACGTCGATGTTCCGAGTCCTGCGCGTGGATCGAATCAAAGATCCATCACTGAGACTGATTGCGAATGTAGTCTCAGAACTGAAGATGCCGCAACCAGTCGAGGAGTCTCAGATCGGAGAGCGTGCAGAATGACCGGCATGACCAACGCGACGCAGTCGTCCTCGCTACTCATGGACACCGCCTTGGCGATGATGGCCGAGATCGGCCTCGATGATCTGACACTGACCGCGGTCGCCCGCCAAGCCGGCGTCTCACGCGCGACGGCCTACCGTGAGTTCGGAGACAAGAATGGTCTCATCAGCGCCGTCAGCAAAATCGAGGTAGCCCGCATGATGAGCGCCGCCTACTTGGAGATCGACATGTTCGCGCCAGTGCAGCAACTGGCGAAAGACGCTGTGGTCTTTGCCATCCGCTACCTGCGCCGACACCCGGTGATCTCCCGACTGCGCGACCGAGAACCAGCATGGCTACTCAACGTCGCGATCGAGCACGAAGGATCCAACCTCAACCTGATCGAAACCGTCGGCGCCTTCATCGCACCACTGCTCGCCGCCCGCGACGACAGCGCATCACTCACGGTGACACCAGCGCAAGCAGCAGAGATCGCCGTCCGCACCGCGCTCTCGCACGTACTGATCGAACGCAGCAACCTGACCGACGAACAAGTCGGCGAAGCGGTAGCCCGCGCCATCAGTCACTAACAGATCCCATATGCGACGGATTGCGCAATTAGTCTCAGCGAGCGAGCTGTACTCGATCGCGGTCCCTGACGGTGTGGCCAGTGCGGCACCGGGTGGCAACGGCAGTGTGCACTACACCGCCACCACCGATCCCCATCCACTGTCATTTCCATCGACGGTGGGCGAATGGATATCGACGGCGGCGTTTTCACGATCGCGGCCGCGGACGGGCGCACAGTCGCGGGTGCCGAATTGTCCTTTCGCATCGACGATTTCGTCTTTCCGATCACCGCCGATATCGACGGACGCACCGCGACATCGACGCCGCGCTTGGATCCGGCGCGTGCGATCTACCGCCCAGTGGCTTTGCCGTTCGAGGACCGGGCACCGTTCAAAACACCCTACGACCGAGAGCAGGCCGCCTGGAACCGGATGGTCACGACCATCACGACCGGTGCCACTGTCGGCACGCCGGCCGGTGGTCTGGCCGGTGGGGCGGTGGGATGCCTCCTCCGTGGTGTTTCAGCGCAGCTGCGCAGGATCGAATCCGGTCTCGAGCCTGCCACGGACCGCGCCCAAGTAGCGGGCCGCGTCGGCTCCGTCGATGATGCGATGGTCATAGGTGAGCGACAGATATGCCATCGACCGCACGCCGATCTGCAGGGCACCGTTGGTGTCGGGCAACGGAATCAGCCGTTCCACCACTGCGCCGACGCCGAGGATCGCCGATTGCGGGCGATTGATGATCGGGGTGTCGAAGAGGGCTCCGCGGCTGCCGGTGTTGGTGATGGTAAAGGTGCCACCGGTCAAGTCGTCGGCGCCGATCGTCCCGGCACGAACCCGGTCGGCGAGAGCCGAAGTGCGGATGGCGATTTCGGTGATTCCGAGCTCGTCGGCGTGGCGGATGACGGGCACCATCAGACCTTTGGCGCTGTCTACCGCCATACCCAGGTGGACGGCGTCGTGGTAGGTGAGCTCCGTACAGGCGTTATCGACGGATGCGTTGACGATTGGATGCTCGCCCAGCGCACCGACCGCGGCGGTCGCGACAAATGGAAGGAACGACAGTCTTACACCGGTGCGCCGGGCGAATTCCTGTTTCTCGGCATCGCGCAGTCGCGCGATCGCCGTCAGATCTACCTCTACGACGGTGGTCAGTTGGGCTGAGGTGTCGAGGGATTCACGCATCCGCCGGGCGATGGTCCGGCGGATGCGCGGCAGCGTCACCACCCGGTCAGTGGCTGGTGCGGCCAGCGGCTGGGATCGGCTTTCGACGGGATCCTCAGCAGCCGGAGCCGGTGGCTCCGGAGAAGCGACGGGTTCGACAGGGGTGCCGATTGTTGCCAGGGCCGCGCCGACAGCGACCACGGTGTCCTCGGCGACGAGGGTATCGACGAGTATGCCGGTTACGGGGCTGGGGATTTCGGTGTCGACCTTGTCGGTGGCGACTTCGAGCAGCGGCTCGCCGGCCTCGACCGGGTCCCCGCGCTGCACGAGCCAGCGGCTGATGGTGGCCTCGGTGACATTCTCACCGAGGGACGGCAGCATGACGGTGGTCGGAAAGTCCCGTTCATCGCTGACGACAAGCGGTCTCGCTTCGCTCGGCTGGCCATACCTGCCACGCCGAGGGCGCGGCGAGCACGCCCTCGACTGGACTACAGCCATGACCGTCAGATCGAGGTGCCGGTCAGATCAGCGGCGTGATGTGCTCGGGGATGCCGAGCAGAGCCTTGCCGTAGGTTTCCATCGAGACATGGGGCAGCGTCACCGCGTGCCGCGCGGCAACGTTGGAATCGCGCCAAATCCGCTGCATGGCATTGACTTCGGCGAACGCTGCGGCGCCGTGTGCGTCGAGCAAGATGTTCAGCGCCTCGTTGATACTGCGCAAGGTGATCGCGACATCACCGCGAATCCGGGCGCGGGCGATGAGCTCCGGGAACACACCAGCGTCCGCGTGCGCCTGGACGTCATCGGCTGCCCGGTAGGCGTGCAGGTGGGCGGTTTCGATCTTCATCGCGGCCTCGGCGACCAGCATCTGGAAGGCGACGGAGTCGGCTTGCCGAGTGACCGTGGTGTACGCCAGTGCCTTTTCCGCCGCCTTGGTGCGGACCAGGTTCAGCGCGGCCCGGCCGAGACCCAGTTGTGGCCCCGTGACAGCCGTGTTCAGAAACGACGTCAGGGCCGACCGGTAGAGCGGCGCATCGGGATGGTCGGAGATGTGCGCACCCGCCAGGTACGGGCCGAGCGTAGCGACGCGATGTTCGGGGACGAACGCGTCCTCGACGACGATGGTGTTGCTGCCGGACGCGCGCATGCCCGCGACATACCAGGTGTCCTCGACCCGGAAGTCTGCCCGGGGGATCGCCACCGCGACCTGGTCGAGCACCTGATCGTTGTCGTCGACCAGTAGTGCCCCGTTGGTGGTCCAGTCGGAGTGCAGACTGGCCGAAGCGTATGGCCAGCGTCCGTCCACCCGATACCCGCCGGGCACTTTACGGACTTTGCCCGACGGTGCCAGCACGCCGGAAACAATCGTGTCGGGGCCGTCGGCGTACATCTCGTCGAGGCCGCGGCCGGGATGGAGGGCGGAGGTCCAGGCATTGGTGTTCGACAGCGTGACTACCCATGCCGCGCCGCCGTCGGCCTCGGCGACCGCCGAGGCCACATCCAGCATCGACCGCAAGCTCGTCTCCAGGCCACCGAAACGCCGTGGCGTCACGATGCGGAACGCTCCGGCTTCCTTCAGTGCATCGATCGTCTCCTCGGATACTCGCCGGTCCGATTCGCTGGCGGCGGCATTCTTCCGGATCAGCGGCGCCAACTCTGCGATGCGCGTGAGCACATCCTCGATGGTCTCGGTGCGGTCATTCTCTACGGTGGTCATCCGTACTCCAAAATTACTGTGATGGTTGAAAATTCGGCAGGTTCACGCTGGATCGGCGGCAACGATGAGGTTTTGCAGTTCGCCGACACCGTCGATCCGACTGATCAGGGTCTGGCCGGGCTCCAGGAAGCGCGGCGGATTCATCGCGCTGCCGATGCCGGCGGGTGTGCCGGTGAACAGCAGGTCACCGGGCAGCAGCGGGAGCAAAGCCGACAACCGTGAGATCAGTTGCGGCACTGGGAAGATCATGTCTTTGGTACTTGTCTTCTGCACTTCCTCTCCATTGAGCGTGCAGGTCATGTGCAGGTCGTCGGGATCGGGCAGCTCGTCGGGGGTGACCAGCCAGGGGCCGATCGGGCCGTAGCCGGGAAGCGATTTGCCGAGGCTGAATTGCGGTGCGGGACCGCGAAATTGGATGGAGCGCTCGGAGATGTCCTGGGCCACGGCGACGCCGGCGACATGCTCCCAGGCGTGGTCGGCCGAGACGTTGCGGGCACCGATGCCGATCACGACCGCCAGCTCGATCTCCCAGTCGGTGGTTCCGTCGGTCGGCACTGGAATGCTGCTGTGCGCACCGGTCAGGCAGCTCGCGAACTTGGTGAACACGAGCGGGTCGCTCGGCAGGTCGAGACCGGACTCGGCGGCGTGCTGCCGATAGTTCAGTCCGATGGCGAAGATCTGCGGGGGGCGCGGCACCGGAGGTCGCAGGAGCGCGGGGTCCAGCGGCTCAGCGGCGGACAGGTCGGCGCTGTGGGCCCACTCCCGGAACGCGGTCCAACGCTCGTAGATCACCTGGGGCTCGGCGGTGAAGCGGCCGCCGCTGGCGCGCTCGACGTCGACGGCTCCCGCTGCCGTCACGATGACCAGGCGATCACCGAGATTACCGATCTTCATTGTCGCTCCTTGGAATGAAAGATGTTGTGGCACTGCTGAATTCGATGTCCGTCACGTGGTGAGACGGCGATACCGTGAGCCGTGGAAAACCAGGGGACGGGTGGTGGGATGGGCGTGGAGGCCGCGGATGGCGAGCACGACGATCGTGTGATCGCCTGCGCGAAACTCCTCGTGCAGGGCGCAGTCCAGCCATGCTGCCGCGCCGGATAGCAGCACGGCGCCCTCGGCGGTGCACTCGTATTCCACGCCCGCGAACCGATCCGGCGAGCGCGACGCCAGTTGCCGGCACATCGGCTCCTGCTCGTCACCGAGGATGCTGAGCCCCAGCCTGGGCGCATCGCGCAGCGACGCCCAGGTCCGGGAGCTGTTCATGATGCAGATCGATACCAGCGCTGGGTCCAGCGACACCGAGGTGAACGAGCTGACCACCATGCCTGCGGGTTGTTGGTTGCGCATTGCGCAGACCGCTATAACGCCACTGGGGAAACAACCGAAGGCCAGCCGCAGTTGGTCCGGACCGCTGGGCGTGGTCAATGCTGACGGCGTGGCTTCGGTCCCGAAGCTGTTGCTCATCCAATAGCTCCGCGAGAACCCGGGGGGCTGAGTTTCTCCGGTCACCGGTCCCGCGGGGTTGGAGAGGTGCCCGCCGATGCGGGCCAGTTTCTTCCGGGCCTCCATGGTCGCCTCCTTGTTGCGATCCGCCCTGAACAACGCACGGCAACGGTGCGACGTACCAGTCCTGCTACCGCGGTGGATGGGTGAGTCGGGTCACATGATGCGACCTGCCAGCAGCGTAACCATTTCGTTGATTTCATGTCAATGACTTGAAATCAACTTGTTTTTTCCCAGGTCACCGGGCACTATCGGGCGCAGCAGAGGTGTTCGGCGATGGAGGGCGCAATGACTAGCACGACCGATAAGAGCCGACCGACCTCGCGCGCCGCGCAGGCCGCCGAAACTCGGCAGCGCCTCGTCGATGCCGCGGTCGAGTTGTTCGCCGAGCGCAGTTATGACGAGGTGGCCGTGGCTGACATCTGCCGGGCCGCCGATGCCGCCCATGGGCTGGTGTTCCATTACTTCGGCACCAAGCGTGGCCTCTATTTGGAGGCGATACGGGACACCGCGAATCGCATCTTGCAGACCCATGTGCTGCGTCCCGAAATATCGCCGGTCGAGCAGATTCGCAGCGCGTTCACCGCGCAGTTCCGTTATCTGGCCGCACATCGGGGGCTTGCATTACGCCTGGTGCTAGGTGGTCGGGGCGCCGATCCCGAGGCCTGGGAGGTGTTCGAGACAGGCCGGTGGCAGACCATCGAGGCATGGATCTCGCTGCTCGGGCTCGACCCGCAGAACCAGGCCTTGCGCATGATGATCCGATCGATTGTCGGCGCGATCGACGAGGCCGCCGTTTATTGGCTGCAAAACGATGAGCCGTTCGACGTCGACGCCGTGGTCGAATGCCTGATCGAACTGGCTGTCGCGGCGCTGCGTTCGGCCGCCGCACTGGACCCCACTCTCGACGTGGAGGCTCCGCTTCGGCCGTGGCTCGACGAGTTCTATGGATCCTGAAGTCCAGCAAGGGGTTTCGCGGATAGCTCGTTGAGCGAGTAATCCCGCATGGCGGGGTGAGTTGCGCGGCCGCAGCCTCGGTGCAATTCCTCGACGGATGGGCGTACTACATCGGTGCGGGGCTGGTCGGCGCTGTTGAGAGCGATACTGACGAAATATTCAGTACCCTTGACTGGCGATATTCTCATAAGTGACGATATCCTCAGCGATTGAAGGGAGTTGTCGATGGTCGACTGCAGACCCGCAATCGAATGGAAAGTAGGTGTGGGTCGATGACGATCGCATCCATCGTGTTCGCCGTGTTGTTGGCGGTCGTATTTCTGCCCGCCGGTGCGGCCATGGCGCTGGCCGTGGCGTCGATGCGTCAGCGTGCCGCGCATTTGCACTATTCGGTGACTGCCTACCGTGGCATCGGTGTGGTGGCGATTGCCGGGGCCTTGGGCGTACTGGCTGGCACGGTCTGGTGGCCGCTCGGAGCGGCGGCCGGAATCGGGCTGGTGCTGTTCATGATCGGCGCTGTCATCTCCCATATGAAGGTCGGTGACGGTGTGGCCGAGTACGCACCGGCGATCGGCGTCGGTGTGCTGGCCCTCGCCTATGTCGTGACTGTGTTCGACGCACACCTATGACTGTTCGAAGAGGAACTGCGATGCGTAATCGAGCCCAGGTCCCGGTCTATCGCCCCGACATCTACTCGCGCCAGGGCATTCTCGATCCTTATCCGCACTATGCGCGGTTGCGCGAACTGGGGCCTGTGGTGTGGCTGGCCAAGCAACGCGCTTATGCGCTGCCCCGCTATGGCGAATGCAAAGCCGTGCTGCTCGACGATCGGACTTTCATCTCCGGAGCCGGGGTCGCGTTGAATCCGGTGGCCAACCGGCTCTCGAAGGGCACCACTCTCAACAGCGACGGTGAGGATCACAACCGCCGCCGCGCGTTGCTCGCTCGTCGGCTGGCCCCGCGGGCACTGCGCGCGATGCGTGAATCGATCGACCAGCAGGCGGCCGCGGCCGTCGACCAGGCGCTCGCCAAGGGGCGTATCGACGGTGCCGAATTGGCGGCCGCGCTGCCGATGTCGGTCGTGCCGGACCTGATCGGCTGGCCCCAGCACGGTCGAGAGCATTTGCTGCGCTGGGCGGGAGCCACATTCGACGCGCTCGGGCCACTGAACCGGCAGTCGATGTGCACCGCACCGTCGGGGATGGGGATGATGCAGTTCACCCGACAGCTCGCCCGCGAACGGGACCTGCTGCCGGGCAGCGTCGGGCAGCAAGTGCTGCAAGCTACCGACGAGGGCACGCTTTCCCGCGCCGAATGCCCCGCCCTGCTGATCGACTATCTGGCCCCGTCGCTGGACACCACGATCAGCGCTATCGCCAGCGCCATGTACCTTTTCGCACGCCACCCCGGCCAATGGCAGCTGCTCAAGGACGATCCCACCCGCATACCGAACGCGGTGAACGAGGTCGTGCGGTTCGAATCACCACTACGTGCGTTCTCCCGCAAGACAATTCGTGATGTCGACATCGCCGGAACCCCCATCCCGGCGGGCTCGCGGGTGGTGGTGATCTACTCCTCGGCCAACCGCGACCCGCTGCAATGGGACGACCCCGACACCTTCGACATCGGCCGAGACGCCACCCGGCAACTCGGTTTCGGCCACGGCGTACACGGTTGCGCCGGTCAAGGTCTCGCACGGCTGGAAACACAGGCCATGCTCGCCGCGCTCGTCGAGCGCGTCGAGCGGATCGAGATCGTCGGTGAACCCGAATGGGCGATCAACAACATCATCCACCGCTTCGAACACCTTCCCCTGCAACTCATTCCAGCCTGATAGGGAATCCATCGTGAAGATCTCCGTCGACTACCCCCGCTGCGAGGGACACGGTCTGTGCGCCGCACAGGCCCCCGAGGTATTCAGCCTCGATGACAACGCCGAACTCATCTACCAATTCGACGGCGCCGAGGTGCCCGGCGATCTCGTGACCGCCACCCGCGCGGCCGTGGGCTCCTGCCCGGTCGCGGCGCTGCGGGAGATCCCGTGAACCAGCTCGGCCCGCGCCCGTTGCTGTCGCAGTGGGCTACCTGCTCTGTAACCACCGCAGCGAGGTTGTGCGCGCCACCCAGGGACAGCCTTGCGTCGGTGCTACCCAGCAGTGCGGCACCGAGCTGGATGCATGCACAAACATCGTTCCACCTGGTATTTAATTCGGCTATAGCGTAGCCGAATTGCAGCGGAAAAATAACGGCAACAATGTTGCTGAAACCTGTTGACGTCTGTCGTGATAGCGGTCACACTGTATCCACTATGAGTGGACGAGCTACTGCCGAGGACCAGATCCACCCGAGATCCGCTCTTCGTGACCAGAGTGTCCACGGCAGCCCCGAGAGGGTGGAGTCGCAGGATGCCGAGGCGGTGAACGCCCGAACACGGAGCGGACTGCGCACGCGCGCGGCGCTGATGCGATCAGGCCGTCGGGCATTGGGTAGCGGCAGCGCCGCGAGTCTCGGGATCGCCGATCTGGCCCGTCACGCTGGTGTCGCGACCGGATCTTTCTACAACCACTTCCGTGGCAAAGACGAGCTGTTCGCTGCTGTTATCGCCGAGGTGGTCGAGGAGCTTGCCCGGATCCTGGACAACGCTGTCACGGGCATCGATGAGCCTGTCGAGTTCGTCCGGGCGCAGTTGCGGGCACTGGGTGCGCTCGGCGTCACCGATCCCGACACCGCCGCGATTGTCCTTGCCGCGCGGTACCGGATTCTCGATAGCCCTGACATCCGCTCACGCCTATCGTTCGGCATTCGTGCCGGGCTATCGGCGGGGTGCTTCCACGTCCACGATGTGGGAGCCGCTCTGGATCTGACCGGCGGGGTCGTTCTGGCGATCCTGCGAACTTCGCGGCGTGATCCGGCCGCTGTGACTGCCGAGTGGATCGAGACCCTCGCCCAGCAGGTGCTCTTCACCCTGGGACATCCGGTATGCGAGAGCATCCCGAGCGAAAGATAGATTGTTTTGACTCTGGCACCCAACGTGTCGACCGCACAGCGCAAAGATTCGTCAGCGCTGCGGATCGTGCGAACAAACTTCTCCGATACCGTCGTATCGGGCCTACGTACCTGGGGACGGACGGTCGATCTCGCGATCGAGTCCGTTCGGGAGGGGCTGCTGGATCTGGTGCGTGGCCGTTTCCAGTGGCGCGAGATGCTGCATCAGGCGTGGTACATGGTCACGGTCACGGCGTTACCCGCGATCCTCATGGCGGTTCCGTTCGGTGTGATCGTCTCGGTACAGATCGGCAACATGATCCGAGAATTGGGCGGTGACTCGCTGCTGGGGGCGGCGAGCGGGCTCGGGGTCATCAAG
The DNA here is from genome assembly GCF_050955845.1 of Nocardia sp. CA-135398. Lineage (NCBI taxonomy): Bacteria > Bacillati > Actinomycetota > Actinomycetes > Mycobacteriales > Nocardiaceae > Nocardia > Nocardia sp. CA-135398. The sequence goes on from NZ_CP192084.1 coordinate 3,032,260, forward strand.
CAGGGCGCCCCGATCGCGACGGGACTGCTACTCGGCGGGGCCGGCGCCGCGGCGATCGCCGCAGACCTGGGCGCACGCACCATCCGCGAGGAAGTGGATGCGCTGCGGGTAATGGGCGTGAGTCCGGTCCGCAGGCTGGTGGTTCCGCGCATTGTCGCGATGGTGCTGGTCGCACCGCTGTTGAACGTGCTGATCATCTTCACCGGTGTGGCCGCGGGTTACATCGTCGCGATCAGCGCGCAGGGCGTGACGTCGGGAAGCTATTGGGCCACTTTCGGTTCCTTCACCACGGTCACCGATGTGGGGATCTCGCTGCTCGAGGCGATCCTGTTCGGGTTCATCGTGGCGGTCATCGGCTGCCAGCGGGGGCTGGAGGCCAGGGGCGGTCCCCGCGGCGTGGCCGATGGCGTGAATGCCTCGGTGGTCCTGTCGGTGGTGTCCGTGCTTGTCGTCAATCTCGTTGTCAGCCAATTGGTTCAGATGTTCGTACCGACGAGGATGGCCTGATGACCGCGACGCCGTACGCGCCGAGGGGACTGCGCTGGGCGTATCGGGTGGTCCGCCGACGGCAACGGCTGCTGCTGCCGATCGACTCGATCGGGTTCATGCTGTCGTTCTGCTGGCAGGTGCTGTCGGCGATCCCGTTGACGCTCAAGCATTATCGGACCCAAACTATTCGCGCCATCAGCGAAACGACCTGGGGGAGAGGCTCGCTGATCGTCGGCGGCGGCACGGTGCCGATGCTGATCTTGCTGGGTATGGTGCTCGGCGCGGCTGTGGGTATCCAGTCGTACGGCACGTTGAACATGATCGGGCTCGGCCCGCTGACCGGGATCGTCTCCTCGTTCGCGAGCACTCGGGAGCTGGCGCCGATCATCGCGGGTATCGGATTCGCGGCGCAGGCCGGATGCAGGATGACCGCGGAGATCGGGTCGATGCGGATATCCGAGGAGATCGACGCGATCGAATGTCTCGGTCTGCGGTCGATTCCGTTCGTGGTGACCACTCGGGTGATTGCGGGCGTGGTCGCGATCGTGCCGACCTTTCTGATCACACTGATCCTCAGCTATCTGTCCTGCACGTTGGTCGTCGTCGGCGTCCACGGCCAGGCATCGGGGGTCTACCAGCACTATTTCAGCCAGTTCGTCAGTGGTCCCGACATTGCCGCTGCCGTGCTGAAGGTGATGGTTTTCGGCATCGCGGTGATCCTGATCCATTGCTATCAGGGGTTTTTCGCGACCGGCGGTCCGGAGGGCGTCGGTATCGCCTCCGGACGTGCGGTGCGAGCCAGTTTTGTCGCGATCATCACTTTGGACATGCTGTTGAGCCTGGTCATCTGGGGTTTCAGCGCGACGATCACGTTCACGGGGTAGCGAAAATGCCAACGTATGGGTTGCCAGGGGCGGCCACCACCGGGAAGTCCGCACGGCGGACGGGCGTGATCGCCCTCGCCGTTGTCGCGGTCGTGGCCGCGGTCTGGGCCGGGTCTCAGGCGGTGCGCGCGGATGAGCGAATGCGGGTAACGCTGCGCACCGAGCAGATCGGCGACGGCGTTGTCACCGGAGCGCGAGTGCGGCTGGACGGGGTGAACGTCGGCGAAGTCACCAGTATCGAAAGTGCCGGTGACGGGCAGCAGCAGATCACGCTGCGATTGGACGAGTCCCAGCTCACCGGACTCACCGACGCACTCGTCCTCGACTACGCGCCGTCGAATCTGTTCGGCATCAGCGAGCTCGAGTTGCGCCGCGGTCAGGGCGGTAGCCCGTTACACGACGGCGGGAATGTCGATCTCACCGGCGCGTCGGCGTCTCGAGTCTCGAATGCCACGCTGGGCACACTGATTCGGTCGCTGGGGCAAACCACCGACCGGGTACTGACACCACAACTGGCCGACGTGCTGACCGCTCTGGCCACCGATGCCAAGGCCTTCACTCCGATCCTGGAAGCCGTCGTGATGCTGGGCCGTGCGGTCGCCGAAACCCAGCGCTACGATCCGTCCTTTCTGATCGGGCAGTACGCCTCCACACTGCATGGAACGGCCGAATTCGCCGGTGCCACTGTCGATCTGCTCGACCACATCAACAACATCGAAGTCCTGCGCACCGACCAGCCGCTGTTCGACTCTGGAGTCGACATGATCGCCAACCAGTTGTTCCCCGCGATCACAAACCTGGGTAACACCGGGCAGCGGCATTACGCTGGCTACAGCGACGTGCTGTCACCGTTGCTGAACGTCATGGCGCAGATGGTGCCCACCCCGCAGCGGTCGAGTGCGGAACTGCGAACCCTTCTGGAACGCATCGACCATTCGTTCGTCGACACCCCCGAGGGACCAGTTTTGCTACTCGAGCTCACCTTGCGCGGATTTCCGGTGCTGGCCGCCCCACTGTTAGGCACCGGATCGCCGGGCGATCCGGCCGCGATTGCGGGAGGTACACGATGAAATCGACGGTCGGTGTGGTTTTGCGGCTCATGGCATTCGCGGCCGGGATGGGGGTGCTGTTGGCCACGGTGGTGGCGGCGATCGAGCGGCCCGTCTCCGGGAACACCGACTCGTTCCGCGTAATTTTCACCGACGCCAATGGTTTGAAGGCCGGCGACGATGTGCGGATGTACGGCGTGCAAGTCGGCAAGGTACTGACTATCGCGTTGGATCAGGGACGAGCCTCGGTCGATATCAGCGTGCAACGCGACCACCCGGTGTTCGAGACGAGCACCTTCGCGATCCGCTACCAGACGCTGACCGGCCAGCGGTATATCGACCTACGTCAACCCGCTGCGCCCGGCCCGAGGCTGGTGGCAGGGGCGACCGTCGCGCCCGAGCACACGATCCCGTCCTTCGACATCACCACACTGTTCAACGGGCTGCAACCGGTACTTCGGGAATTTTCGCCCAGTGCCCTCAACCAGCTCGCCGAAAGCGTCCTCGCGGTGATCCAGGGCAACGGCACCGGCCTGGGACCCGCGCTGGATGCCGTGGAACAACTGAGCCGCTATGCCGTCGATCGGCAGGCCGTGATCTCCACGCTGGTCCGCAACTTGCACGACATCGACGACCGTATCGGGGGCAAGTCGCAGTATCTGGAAACTCTGATCCAGGGCCTGACCGATCTGTTCACCGTGCTGGAGGACAAACTGAAAGGCCTCGTCGACTATGCCCTTACCGCGCCGCCGGTGCTCGGTCCCATCGACGACATGTTCGCGACCCTCGGATTCACCCCCGATACCAATCCCGACCTCGAAAATGCCCTGCACGCCGCGTTTCCCGATCCGCAGGCGGCGACCGAAGTATTGGGCAAACTCCCCGGACTCCTGCAGGCGCTCGATGCGATGTTGCCTACGGCCGGACCGGGCATGAACGGGACTTGTTCTAAAGGAAATGCGTCGGTGCCAGCGCAGCTGCGGGTATTCATCGGCGGTCAGAGGATCGAGCTATGCAACCGTTGATTTCAGGACTACGCAAACGGATTCACCTCGCCAGCGATCGACCCGTCGCAGACGACCGGTCGATGCGCCGCCGTGAGCTGCGTCTGGGCCTGATCGGTGCGGCCACGGTGGTGCTGGTACTGGCTGCCTGTGGCGTCCTGTACGCAATGCCACCGGGCCAGGCGGAATACGGCGCCGATATGACCGAGGCCGGAGCCATCCGCGCCGGTGAGGACATACGTATGGCGGGCATCACCGTTGGAGCGGTCAAATCGCTCGAACTGCACGACGACCGGGTGCACATGACCTTCACGGTGGATTCCGATGTCTTCGTCGGCGATCAGTCCACTCTCGACATCCGGATGCTCACCATCGCGGGCGGCCACTATGTAGCACTGACATCGGCTGGCTCGAAACCGTTGCGCCAGAAAGTGATTGCGAAAGATCGGGTGCGGCTGCCATACACGCTCGGTCAGGCATTCCAGGACGCGGTGACCCCGATCCGCGAGGTCGATGGGGAAACTCTGCGGCAGAATCTCGGCGAGCTGCAGACGGCACTCGTCCGGAGCCCGGACGGCCTGCGACAACTGGGACGTGCGGTGGATTCCATCGTCGATATCCTCGACAGACAGAACGCGGATGTCTCACGGGCACTGGCGGTTTCGCAGGAGTACCTGAGTGCGATGAGCAGCAATACCGCGCTGTACGGTCGACTCGATCGCGAACTCAACCTCACCACCGACATCCTCGTCGGCAAGCGGGCCGAGCTACGCGCGTCGTTGGAACTGACCGAACGGATGCTGTCGCGCCTCGCGGCGGCCGAGCCTGCTTACGACAGCTCGCTGAAACCGATGCTCGACAAACTCGCCGAGCTGGTCCCCGAGCTGAATCGGCTCGCCGGCCGACTCGACCAGGTCGTGTCCACCGTCGAGCACCTGGGGCAGCAGTTGCAGCAGATCGCCGGTGGACCGAGTGGTCCCGCCGTAGACCGATCCGCGACAACTGTGCCCGCGCCCGCACTGTGCATTCCGTTGCCGGGGAGGTCTTGCTGATGCGCCGATTTCTTGCTTCCCGCGGATTCATGTCGGTCTCAGCCGTCCTGGTCATCGTCGTGATCGCGGCCGCCGGGTACGTCGTGCTGACCGGCGCCGACAAGCCGATGCGCTCGTACTGCGCGATGATGCCGGACGCGGCCGGACTCTATCTGGGCAGCCACGTCACCATGCTCGGCATCCCGGTCGGCTCGGTGACCCGGATCGAACCGTCCGGTGACGGGGTGCGGGTCGATTTTCGAGTCGAGTCCGATCACCCGCTGCGCGGCGACGTTTCGGCGGTGACACTGTCGGACACCCTGGTCGCCGACCGCAACCTCGCGATGCTGTCGGCGCCGAAACCCGCAGCCATGTGGGACTCCGGTCGATGCATCACCCGCGCACTCACCCCGAAGAGCATGACCCAGACACTGGATGCCCTGTCGAAGCTCGCGACCGAGATGAGCACGCCAGACGACCCAGCCCGACAGAGCACCGTCAGCGGCGGCGTTTCGGCCCTGGATACCGCAGTGTCGGGTACCGGCGATGCGCTCAACAAGCTGCTTTTCGAGCTCGGCGATGCGCTGAAATCACCGGACGCGGCCATCGGGCGCATCGGCGAACTGATCGATGCGATCAATACACTCAGCGCGGCGATGAGGAATAACTGGGGCGACGTCGAACATATGCTCACGCGACTCAGCGCCATGGTAGACCAAGCCAACAACGAGATAATCGCGCCGTTCGTCGGAATCATCGACGCGCTGCGAGTACTACTGCCCTGGTTCAACGACATCACCACGAAATTCGGGCGGTCGCTGCTGAACGTCGTGCGAGCGAGCGTGCCGTTGGTCCGCTGGGTCGGCGCCAATGTCGGCACACTCGAGCAGTTGGTCGACATGATTCCGACACTGACCGACGCCTTCCGAAGGTCGGTCGATCCCGGCACCGGACAGGTCGCACTCGCCTACGCCGCGCCCAAAGTGGCTCTCGCCCAACCGGATGCCGATCAAATGTGTGCGGCGATCAACGCCGCTCTCCCCGGCCGGTGTCGGTCCGGCGAAAACGGTTTGGCCGATATCGATCTGGTTCCGCTGGTACTTGCCATAGCGGGAACGAAATGAAGAACGGGTACGCGGTGCTACTGCGGTCGAAAACTTCGCTCGGCAGCCGCGGAAGGCGCTGGGGTGCAATGAAACTCGCGACAAAGCTGCTCGCGGTCGCAGTGACGGGATGCACGCTGGGCGGCTGCGCACTCGATCCGTCGGCCATTACGGTCCCGGGCACGGGCCGTGGCGATGGTTACCGGGTGCGTGTCGAGTTCGCCAATGCGCTCAATCTGCCGGGGCGGGCGAAGGTGATGGCCAACGGTGTAGAGGTCGGTGACCTCGCGAAAGTGAGAGTGGTGGATCCCGCGGCCACCGGCCCAGGCCACGTGATCGCGGACCTCGACATCGATCGCGCGGTGAAACTGCCCACCGCCACCACCGCACAACTGCGGCAGAACACCCTGCTGGGTGATGTTTTCATCGAGCTGACCACACCGGCGAACGGATTCGACAAAACCATCGCCGACGGCGGCACCATCCCGATCGCACAGACGAAACCAGCCGTACAGGTGGAAGACGTCATGGCCGGCCTGGCAACATTCGTTCAGGGCGGCGCGGTGCAGCAGTTCCAGGACCTGGTCAATCGCATGAATGCGGTATTGCCCGAACAGCCCTCCGACAGCGCTCATATCGCGCAGGTCATCGGTGCCGATTTCACCGACGTCGCACAGCATCTCGGCGAGGTCGACAACTTCCTCGACGGTATGGAAGCCAATGTGGCCATGGTGCTCGACCGCGATCGAGCAATGAACGGACTGCTGAACGAGCAAGGCGCCACACACGTCACCTCGGCGCTGAAATCCCTGATCCTCGTGCTCGGGCTGGCTGGTTCGATGGGCGACATCGCCCACGCCCTGACCTGGATGACGCCCCTGGTGACGGCGGGCGATGCCGCCGCAAAAGCATTCGTGCCGTTGTTGTTCACCGATCGGCCACTGGACCTGAACGCGCCATCGAACCTCAACCGGCTCGTGTCACTGCTTCGAGACCAGATCATCCCGTTCGTCGAACATGGGCCCAAAGTGGATATCACCGGCGTCGACGCCGGAAACGGGGTCCCCGCACAGGAACAAACCGGTCGGATCATCGGCACCTTGCGCATGATCGGAGCAGTGCGTTGAAATCACGAATCCTCGGTCCTGCGGTGTCATTGAGCAGTATCGCCTTGGTAGCACTGGTCGCTCTTGCCTACCTTACGTTCGAGGTAGTCGGCGTCGACTGGTTCACCAGCTATACCAAACTGACGATGACACTGACCAATTCGGGCAGCCTCGGTCCGGAATCACCGGTATTGCTGTCCGGCGTTCGGGTGGGGAAGGTCGTCTCCGTGCACAACGGCGACGACGGCGTTCAGGTCGCCATGCAAGTACGCGACGACTACCACATCCCGGTGGCAAGCACGGTCACCATCGAAAACCTTTCCGCGCTCGGCGAACCACAGGTCCAATTCACTCCCGCCAAAGGCGGCACCGCCCCGTATCTGCGCGACGGACAGCATATCGATACCCGGGCCATTCGGACGCCTACCTCGATACCCGAGGTGGCCCGGCAGGTAACCCATCTGATGGAACAGTTGGACCCACAGGCGATCGGTGACATCGTCGACACGTTCACCCGAGGGCTGGCCGGCACCGAGGTGATAGTGCCGCAGCTGGCTCGATCCACCAGCCTGCTCGCGGCCACCCTGCTGGCCCGCACCGATGCCATCCACAGCATGCTCACCAACCTGCAGGCATTGGGCGCGGATATGGATTGGACCGGTCCGGCGATGAGCGCCGCCGCCCCGGGCTGGAACCAAATCGGAACATCGGCGGACAACCTCGCGCAATCCATCGAGCGACTCGTCCGAATCGGACGGATGCCGGACATGTATGTCGAAGGCACCGGCCTCATTCCGTTCACCGCCGAATTCACCGACTACCTCGAGCAGATGGGTCCCGACATGGCGAAGCTGGTGCCGGTGCTCACTCCATTGGCCACGCACGCCGCCGGGCAGCTGAGTCGCGTTGACCTCAGTGCGCTGATTTCGCAAGCACTCGCCGAAACCGGGGACGGCGCCGTGCGTTTGCAGATCAACGTCAAATAGCCGCCGCACAGATCGAAAACAACACCCCAGGAGTACACATGACAATCGATACCAACGACCGAATCGACGACGGAAAGACAACTGACCGACCGGTGCGGGCAGAGGAGCGATCCGTAGTGGCCGGGCAGGCATCGGGGACGGTGTCGATACGGCTATCCGCAATCGCACTCGGAGCCGCGATCATCGCTCTGGTGGCGGCAACGGGCGTATTCGCCGCGCTGTGGCTTTCGGCTCGCGGTCAGCTCAGCGACCGCGACGCCGCGGTCGCCGCCGACCACCGTGCCGAGCAGGTCGCCACCGAATACGCGGTCGGCGCTTCCACCATCAACTTTCAGGACTACAACGCGTGGGTTGCCAAACTGAAGGCGAACACCAGCCCTCAGTTGGCGAACAAATTCGATGCCACCGCACCGAAACTGCAGGAAATTCTGGTGCCGTTGAAATGGTCTTCGACCGCAACGCCGGTCAGTGCGGTGGTCATCTCGGAAACCGGCGGCGTATACAAGGTAAACGTCTTCCTGAATGTCCACTCGACTAACGCCCAGACTCCCGACGGAGGCCAAACGACGGTGACGTATAACGTCACCGTCGATTCGGGTGCGGGATGGAAGATTACCGACGTCGGCGGTATGGACGGTGCTCTTCCACTGAAATGATCAGGGCCACTGAATGATCAGGCGACGAGCCCCTGAACCTTCTTCAGCGATTTATCCAGCGCGCCGACGACGGAGTTCTTGAAGACCCCGCCCATGGGGCCGTCGATCATCCCGCCTTCGATACTGGCTGTCACGTCGACCGTGGTGGTCGCGGCCTCGTCTCGAAGGCTGATGGCGAGCGCCAATTTGACTCCGGCCCTTGTGGTTCCGCCCATGGCGATCGAGCGTGGCGCGTCGACATTCTCGAAAGTCCAGTCGATGGTGACCGGCATATTCATCACGTTCGCACTGGCAGTAGCGGTATCGCCACTGGTGAGCTGGGCTGGGACGGCGCTCTTCCACGATTTGTGAATCACAAGCCACTCGCCCCAGCGCGACGGATCGCCGATAACCTTCCAGACCTCGTCGGGACTGGCCTTGTAGCTGGCGCTGGTTTGCACGGTACGCATGCGATTCTCCTGTTCTCGGAACACTCGCGACTCGCGCAACGGCGGCTGTCGCCGCGCGGAGTTCGGGTGACTAATTCGGATACAGCGTAGCCGAATTAATATCCAGCGCCAAGATGCATCGAAAGCAGCGGCACCCGAACGAATCAGGCGGAGCCCGCCGCGTCGTGCAGCGGCACGAGGCCCGCGACGAGCAGCTGCAGACCGAACCGGAATTCACTTTCCAGAGTTTGCGTCGGCAGACAATCGGCGACGGCGATTGTGGCGGGGAATCGCGCCGGATCGAGCTGGCGATAGAGCGCGGTGAGCGGGGCGGGGTTGACGTTGGCTTCGGTGTCGTGGCCCTGTAGCTGTGCCGCGAAGCCTATGGCGTAGCGGGCAATGGTGGCGTACACGAGCGCCGCGGACTTCGGGGGAAAACCGTTGGCGAGCAGCATGGCCAAGACTCGCTCGCGCAAGGCGAGCGAATTGGGCCCGACCGGCACCTGCTCGATGAGCAGGGGCGCGATCCCGCGGTGACGGTGTAGCACCGAGAAAATGGCCTCCGCGGCAGTGACGCACGCGCGCTGCCAGTCGCCGTCGGGCGCGTCGTCGTCGATTTCGATCTCGCCGAGCACCCAGTCGACCACGTGGGCGATGAGTTCGGCTCGATTGGCGACTGCTCGGTAGAGCACGGCGGTGCCCGTTTCGAGGCGTTGGGCGAGCGCGCGCATCGACAGCGCGTCGGCACCTTCCTCGTCGATGATGCGCAATGCGGTCGTCACGATCCGGTCGAAGGGGACCCGCGGACGGCCAGGGGAGCGGCGAGCCGGGGTCTCGGCGGCGTCTGAATCGGCAGTGGTCACACTCGCATTGTTGCGCATCGACGGGTTGGACACTTGATCACTATATAATGGTCACAATGTTGCCATTATCACTTGACCTGGGGTCATGTACCGGCAACACTGTAACCATTATGAGTAGACGAGCAGCCGCCGATGATTACATCGACCCTGATTCGCGCTTCGCGATCGTCGAGGGCCACAACATCCACTACAAGCGGGCCGGGACGGGGCCCTCGGTGTTGCTTCTGCACGGCAGCGGCTCCTCGCTGCACTGCTTCGACCCGGTGGCCGCGGCGTTATCGTCGTCGTTCGATGTGATTCGCCCGGACCTGCCCGGCTTCGGCCTCACGGGTCCGCGCGCCGACCGGGACTACCGGATTCAGACATACGCCAAGACAGTCGCCGCCTTCCTGGACGCCATCGCGGTCTCCAAGGCGTCGGTGGTCGGCAATTCACTCGGCGGCAATATCGCGTGGAACTTCGCGCTGGATTACCCGCGGCGGGTGGACCGGCTGGTGTTGATCAATGCCACCGGCTATCCAGGCAAGTCGCTGCCCTTGGCGATGCGCCTGGCACGTAATCCGGCCGGTCGCGTGCTGATGCGCAAATTGTCGTCCAGGTCGGCTACCGCAAGCAATCTGCGCTCGGCGGTCGGGTCGCGCAAGTCGGTGGTGGACGACGCGATGGTCGACCGGGTGTACGCGATGCTGACCCGGCCCGGCAACCAAGAGGCGTTCATCGATTTCTCCAACACCGAACAGATCGATCGCACCGCCGAGATTCCGGCCATCGCAGCATCCACACTGGTGCTGCGCAGCGCGTCCATCGACGGGCAGTATTTCACTCGCGATATCCCCGGCAGCCTCGAACGGATTCACCCCAGCGGTGGCCACCTGCTCCCCGACGAAGATCCGGAATGGGTGGCCAGCGCGTTACTGAACTTTTTGACCGCCGAGGCGAACTCGTCGAAGAAGGGACAGTGATGAAGTACTTCGCGGTGCCCGGCGAGACCCGCCACTTGGACCAGGCCACACGTGCCGAGCTGCGCGGTGACTTCATCGAATGCAGTGACGGGATAACCCATTACGAGATGGCCGGGCCCGAGGGCGGCGAGATCGTCGTGTTCACAGGCAGTCTGACCACCCCGCTGTTCTACTGGGATCAACTCGTCGGTGAGCTGCATTCGCGGGGGTTTCGTACCGTTACCTTCAGTGCCTACGGACGCGGCTATTCCGATCGCGTGCAGGCCACCTACGATGAGGCCCTGTTCGTGCGGCAAATCGCCGACTTGGCTCAGCGCCTGGATCTGGCCGAACCTTTCCACCTCATCGGAGCTTCGATGGGTGCATTGGTGGCTATGGCTTTCGCTCAACAGCACACCGACCGCATCGCCACCTTTACGTTGGCCGGCCCCGCTGGACTGCAGCCCGCGCCCGCCTTCGCCCCCTTGCTGCGCCACGAGATGTTAGGCACCTTTCTGGCAAAGAAGCTGGGTAGCAAAATGCTCGACCGGCACCTGTCACACAATGTCCGGGATCCGCAGCAGTCAGCGGCGCTCACGGCGATGGTGCGCGAGTGTTACCAGTTCGAAGGCTCGATCTACGCCTTGAGTTCCACGATCGCCGACTTCCCGCTGGCCGGCCGTCAGGACCTCTATCGACAGACCGGGCTTCTGCCGTTTCCGAAGATGCTGCTGTGGGGCGACGAAGACGCCGTGACCCCGATCACGAGCTTCGACGAGGTATCCGCGTTGTTCATGCCGACCCAGTCGCACATTGTCTCGCCATGCGGACACATGGTGCCCTACGAGGAGCCAGCCCAGATGAGTCTGCTGTTCACCGCGTTTGTCGAAGCTGCCAAGAAAGAGTCGTCACGATGAAGACAGAGCCGAAGCCCGAACTGATCGACGTACTCGTCGTGGGTGCCGGTCCGACCGGCACCGCCTTGGCGATCGATCTGGCCCGCCGCGGGTTAGCGGTGCGGATCATCGACAAAACCGCGAAGTCCTTCGACGGTTCGCGGGCCAAGGGAGTCCAGCCACGCAGCCTGGAGGTACTCGAGGACTTGGGCGTCCTCGACGACATCCTCGCCGCTGGAGCCGGCTACCCGCCGTTGGGCATCCACGCCGGTCCGCTGACTGTTCCGTGGCATATGGTTTCCCGCAACAAGGTGACATCCGATGTGCCGCACCCGAATACGTGGTTGATTCCCCAGTTCCGCACCGACGCCGCGCTGCGCGACGGGCTCCTGCGGATGGGCGTGGCCGTCGAAAAGAACTGTGAACTGGTCGGATTCGAGCAATACCCGGATGCGGTCGTGGCTACGGTCTCGGGTCGCAACGGGGTCGACGAGATCGGCGCTCGCTACCTCGTCGGCGCCGACGGCGGCGCGAGCACGGTCCGCAAAACAGCGGGCATCGGGTTCGAAGGCAAGACCGACGAAGCCGATCGAATGATCATCGTCGATGCCGTGGTGGACGGTCTTTCCCGGGACCGCTGGCATGTGTGGCCGCGTCCGGGTGGTCGGTTCGTCGGTGCGTGCCCGCTACCGCATTCCGATCGGTTTCAGGTGATGATCCGTCTGCAGCCTGGTGAGGAGCCCGCTCTCGACGAGGCCGACCTCGATGCGCGCTTCCGCGCTCAGACCGGCGAGAAGGACCTGCGCTTGACGCGAATCGGCTGGAAGTCGGTGTTTCGCCCCAACATTCGGCTGGCGGAACGGTACCGGTTGGACCGGGTATTCATCGCCGGTGATGCCGCTCATGTACATCCCCCTGCGGGTGCGCAAGGGCTCAACACCGGTCTGCAGGATGCCTACAACCTGGGCTGGAAACTGGGCCAGGTGCTCGCTGGTGCGCCGGACAGCTTGCTCGATACCTATGAGGCCGAGCGGCAGCCGATCGCGGCCGGGGTGTTGGGGCTGGCGACCAAGAAGTACGAGGGCCTGGCCAAACTCGACCCGTCGTCGATCAAGCGCGGCGATGACGAACGCCAGCTCGGCCTCCATTACCGCGGCGGCCCACTGGTGATGGCCGATGCCGAACGAACCGCGACGCTGCGAGTCGGCGACCGCGCACCGGATGCGAAACTACTGAACGCGGCCAGGGGAGGGCAGCGCCTGTTCGATCTGTTTTGCGGACCGCATTTCACCGCAATCGCCTACGGCGCGGCGGCGGCCGAAGAACTGGCCGCCTTGCGGTGGCCGACAGCGGGCGCGGAACTGAGAAAGGTCGCTGTGAACGGCGGAGATCATGTCGACACCGACGTGGCGCTCGCCGACATCACCGGTTCTTTTGCCCGGATCTACGGTCTGACCGACTCCGCACTCCTGTTGATCCGCCCCGACGGCTATATCGGCTCCATCGCGACTACCGATATGACTCGGGTGACGCTGGCATATGCCGCTGGGATGACTCCAGCCGTCGTCGCCCCTGCCGTACCCAACGCCGGGAGGAAAGCGTGAATCCTCTGCGTGCAACGGCTACGTCGCGACCTGACGAGCTTCGGACACCTAGTGCTCGAAGAAGATCGGACCGCCGTCAGCGCTGCTGAAGGCGTTTATCAGTGTGGAAATGCGATGATGTGGCATCTGATGGTCGATTTCGGTATCGGTTCACCATTGCATTTCGTTGCCTCCCGCGAGGCGGCCGTTACCTTCGCGCGGGAGGCGATCCAAGGGGGTTGGGCCCGGGCCGTCGCGGTCGATGATCGGGTGGACCAAAGCTATCCGGCGATGCCGTGCCAATGCCTGTTTTCTCTGCCGACCGTGAATACGGCGGGAATGTTCTAGAGAATGCTGCCCCGGCGAATTGCCGCACCGGGGCAGCATTTCGGCTGTGTTGTCAATGTGAGCGTCGGCGGTGCTCGGCCAGACTGTCCAGCCCGAAATCCGAACGCGGGTTGCGCCAGACCGAATGTGCGTGGTTGGCGTTGCGCTGGGTGTTGTCGTATTCGATGAGCAGATCCGGGCCCTGGATCCGGTAGTAATGCGGTTCTCCCACCCGCAGGCTGCCTGCCCATCCGAAATGGATCTCGTCGAGTACGTCGTCGATTGCATAGTGTGCGGCGTGGGCATCGGCGAGCACGCTCGGTGCACGACCGCTGTACAGGGCGATCAGGTTTCGCAGAGTGTGGCGCTGCTCGGGATCGAGGTCGCGCGCGGACAGGCCCGAAGGTGGAACGGAGATGGCCATGGCCGCGTGGTCGGATTCGGTGTATCCGCTGCCTTCTTCGGCGCGCCGGTCGACATCGTCGACCAGATCCCGCAGCCCCGGGTCGGAGAACCGGCCGCGCCACAAATCCTGCATGTGCATCATCATGTCGCCGTCTGCGATGGTCGGCCGGTTTCCGGAGACGATGTCGGAGATCGCGCTCTTGTGCAATAGCGCCACGTGGTAGCGGTCGGAGTCCAGCGACCGTGCCAGTTGCCGCGCCGCCTCCTCCGGTCCGCCCAGTGGCCGTAGCGCCGAACCGAGCAGTGCGGTACTGGCCGGATCGGCTCCGATGAAGCATGGGGTCGTCGAGACGACGCGGCCGCCGACGATCAGATTGTTCAGCGAGATGTGGTGACCGCCGAAGCGCCATGCCCAGACCGGATCGCCGGGCCGGCCGAACAACCTGAGCCAGTACAGGCCCGGATCCCGGCCCCGTTCGCGCCCCCAATGAACATGCCATCCTTCGACCTGATCGAGGACATTCTCCAGGCCCATCACCGTTGCGACCGTGGCATATCCGGCCTCCGACAGACCCGAAGCGACCAGTTGCATTGCCAAGCCCTGCTGGCGTGCGGTCTGGTCGCGCAGGGCAAGTCCTCCGTGGTCGGTCGGGGTGTAGAACCATCGGAGCCGTTCGGCCTCCGCGTCCGGAGCCAGTGGGGAGGCGAACTGCGCCCGAACTCGTTGCTCGCGGGACAGGGTCGCCAGCCACGCTGTCGCACGCTCGGCCATATCGCCGGCGATCAGCTCGCGGACGGAAAGGTCGGTGACGTCATTCGGCGACATCGAGCATCACCTTGATGGCGTTGTCCCGTCGTTCGGCGTAGGTGTCGAAAGCCTCGGCGATGTTCTCGAGCGGGAAATGATGTGTCACCAGGTCGGCGGTGTGTAGTCGGCCGCGGGATGCCAGCGACAGGGCCCTGGCCACCGAGCCGGCGCCTTCGCCGCGGACGGTCTGGATCGAAATCCCGTTCATGACGGCGTGGTTGAGGTCGGCAGATACCGGCTGTTCGAAGAATCCGGCCAAAACGATCTTGCCGGAGCGCTTGGCCATGTGGATCGCGTCGTCGACCGCACTCGCCGCGCCGGAGCACTCGACGACGACGTCGGCGCCGAGGCCGCCGGTGACCTCCCGGACCGCGGCGACGGCATCCTCCGTGCGCACGTTGAACAGGTGATCGGCCCCGAACTGCTTTCCGATTTCCAGCCGCTCGGTGCGGGTGCCGGCAAGCGTCACGAGGTCCGCCCCTAGCTGGCGGGCTACCTGCACTGCCAACAGCCCGATGGGGCCGGGGCCGATCACCGCGACGGTGGCGCCGACCAGGAGCGAATCGAGCACGTCGTAGACATGCATGACGGTGCCGGCGGTGGTCAGCATTACCGCCGAGTCGAAGTCGATGTGATCGGGCAGCCGATACAGCGTCGAGACGTGGTTGACGACATATTCGGCGAAGCCGCCGTTGACCGTCATGCCCAGTGTGCGATGGCCCTTGGTCTGGTCGCCGTAGTTCAAGCAGTCCGTATAGCAACCGGACAGGCAGTTGGCGCAGCGCATGCAACCCCGATGTGCCTCTGTGACAACACGATCGCCGACCGCGAATTCGTCGACGGCACTGCCGACGGCTGCCACGACGCCGGCGTATTCGTGGCCGGGAACGAATGTGCCCGGCGCCGGGCCTGCGCCACCGAAGAAGCGTCGGCTACGGACCTTGAGGTCGGTGCCGCACAACGACGCCCGGTGTACCCGCACGAGAACGTCGTCCGGCCCCGGGCGGGGCACCGGCAAAATTGTGGTCCCGATAATTCCCGGCTCGCCGATTACGGCCGCGAGCATAGTATCCGGAATAGACACAGCACCGCCTTTCGTTTGGCTATCGATGAATTATCAGGAGGCTACGTGAAAGAAATCGCCTTTGTCCAAGTGTCATTTTGCGCCGATCACATAGCGCTCTTCGTCGACGACGTGCTGAACTGGGCGTATAAGCTTGTCCTATAGGCACCGTGGATTATTCCTATTGGGTGCGCTCTCCTCCATCATGTACGGTTCGGAGCGTATGTGAATGCCGGATTCATGGAAAACACCGGAATTTCATCGGGCCTGCGGTCGAGGAGTCAACGTTGGATCTTGGAATAGACAGCAGAACGGCATTGGTGCTGGGCGGAGGCGGCGGACTCGGAGGTGCGATTGCGGAAAGACTCGCGGCCGAGGGCGCCAATGTGGTCGTCGCGGATATCCATCTCGAAGCCGCCGAATCACGCCGTGACGCGATCGTTGCCGCGGGTGGCCGGGCCATGGCAGTGCGTTGGGATATCGCCGACCTCGATGTCATCGAAGGCAACGCCGCCGCGATCGAGCAGACCTTCGGTCCGGTCGACATCTTGGTGAACAACACCGGTGGGCCCGCGCCCGCGCCGGTCCTCGGCCAGCCCGCTGCGTTGTGGCTCGACAATTTCCGTTCCATGGTGCTGTCTGTGATCGCGATCAGCGACAGACTCGTCCCGGGGATGCAGACGCGGGGGTGGGGGCGCGTCATCACCAGCACCAGCTCGGGGGTCGTTGCCCCCATTCCCAACCTCGGCATGTCGAACAGCCTTCGTGCGGCATTGCTCGGCTGGTCCAAGACGCTGGCCCGTGAGGTCGCAGCGGACGGCGTCACCTGCAATGTCGTCGTTCCGGGACGAATCGGCACCCAGCGCGTAGAGCGGCTCGACCAGATCAAAGCCGAGGCGCAAGGCAGAACAGTCGAACAGATCGCGGCCGACAGCGTGGCCACCATCCCGATCGGCCGCTACGGCGACCCGCACGAGTATGCGTCGACCGTTGCGTTCCTGGCGAGCGACACAGCGTCCTACATCACCGGCTCGGTGGTGCGCGTCGACGGCGGACTCATTCCCAGCCTCTGATCCCGAAAACACCACAGCCACAAGGATTCCAACCATGGCCCTGCTCACCCGCGAGGCGAAGGGCGTATTCGCCATTTCGCCCACACCCTTCGACGAGGAAGGTGCGGTGGACTTCGACTCACTGCGCCGACTCGTCGATTTCTACGAATCAGTCGGTGTCACCGGGATTACCCTGCTCGGCCAGATGGGCGAGGCACCGAAACTGTCCCACGACGAAGCAACACGAATCGTGAGCCAAGTGCTGCAGTGGACCCGGCTGCCGGTGGTCGTCGGAGTGTCCGCCCCTGGTTACGCGGCGATGCGCGAACTCACCTCCGATGTCATGGCGGCAGGGGCGGCGGGTGTCATGGTCGCTCCGCCCAACACATTGCGCACCGACGACCAGATCGTCGGTTATTACGAGGGCGTCGCGGCCGCGCTCGGCGACTCGGTCCCCCTTGTCTTGCAGGATTACCCGTTATCGTTCTCGGTTGTCATGAGCCCCAAGGTCGTCGCACGCATCGCCCGTGCAGTCCCCAGCTGTGTAATGCTGAAGCACGAGGACTGGCCCGGGCTGGAGAAGATCAGCGCATTGCGCGACTTCGAAGCCGCCGGCGAAATGCCCCGTCTTTCGATTCTGTGCGGTAACGGTGGTCTCTTCCTCGATTTCGAGGTCGAGCGCGGGGCCGACGGCGCCATGACCGGATATTGTTTTCCGGAAATGTTGGTCGATGTGATCGGTCATGCCGCTGCGGGCCGCCTCGATGAAGGTCATGACATCTTCGACGCACACCTGCCGCTGTTGCGGTACGAACAACAACCGGGTATCGGACTGGCCGTACGCAAGTACGTCATGAAGCGCCGCGGACTGCTCGCCTCCGATGCACAGCGCGCGCCACGCGGCATGCTGTCGAGCCGAGCGCGGTCCGAAATAGACTATCTGCTCGCCCGCCTCGGTCGCCGGGACGGCCGAGTGAAACTGGTTGAATGATTTTCGAGTACGTTTGCAATGGCCGTAGACGGCGGTAATTTCGACTGATGCGACTGCGCCAACTCGAGTATTTTCTCGCCGTCTGGGAAAGCGGGTCTTTCAGCGCCGCCGCGGCACTGCTGTATGTCTCGCAGCCGTCACTGTCCCAGCAGATACGTTTGCTGGAAAAGGAACTAGGCGCGGTATTGCTCGAACGCGGGCGGCACGGTCTAGCCCTCACTCCTGCGGGTCGCGTATTCCTGCCCCGGGCCCAGCGTGTGTTGCGGGCTACCGAGGAAGCAGCGGAAGCGGTCCAGCAGGTTGTCGAGGGGCGAAGCGGCGACGTGCACGTGCTCACCGTGCGGTCGGTCGCCTCCGGGATACTGCCCCCGAGCGCGGTGCGGTGGCACGCGCTGTTTCCGACCGCTGTCCTTCGGGTGCACGACTTCTCGCATCGCCGTGCCCTCGAGGACGCCGTGCGCAGCGGACAGGGTGATATCGCGGTCGGCCCACGGCCCGAACCGTGGGACGGACCGGTCGAATCACTCGGTTACGAGGAGATGGTGCTGGTCGGCCCGACGGGACGAGACACGGGTTCCTCGGTGGGACCGGAGGAACTCGCCGCGGCCGATTGGATCCTTTACGAGCCCGAGCAGGGCATGAGTGAAATCGCCGACCGGATAGCCACCAGCCTCGGATTCACCCCTCGTGCTGTGGCTCGCACCGGGCAGGTGACCGCCGCCCTGCTGTTCGCGATGGAAGGCCTCGGCGTAGCACTTGTGCCCAACAATGTCGTGCCCGGCGGCTGGGTACAGCACACCAGACGGATCGGTCCCGGGGTCTACCGCGAGATCGTCGCCTACAGCCGCAGCGTGCCGACACAACTGGCGCAACGGTATCGAGACTTACTCGTCACCCTCGAGCTTCCGCTCACCGCCGCAGGGGATCTTCCAGCGGATGCGCTGCGCTGTTAGCGGCCACGGTTCATGCCCGCGAGGTCAGGAGAAGGTAAGCAGGTCGATGCTTTCGGTTCCCGGGTGGACGAGGATGAGACGGCCCCGGATCTCGAGGTCGACCTCGGGGCGGACGATGCCGAATGGCGGCGCGATGCCATAAGCGGACAGGTCGATCCGCCCGGTCGTCGTGGCGACGAGTTCGGGACCGTCCGGTGTGAGTTCGACATGGAGTCGCATTTCGGTCGTGGTGTCGCGAATTGTCAGCTTGCCGCTTACCTCGAGTCGCGCGGGGCCGCGACTGATGGCGTCGCCATGGAACGAAATCACCGGGTGCTTTCGAACGCCCAGGAAGTCGGGCGCGCACAGATGCCGGTCTCGCAGCCCGATACCGGTCGCGATGCTAGCGGCGTGAAGTTCCAGCAGCACCGTGGCCATTCCATCCTGGCCCCAGGTCATCGAGCCGGATGCTCGACTAAAACGGCCGGGTACCGGGAGCACCCCCCAGAGCCCGCGGGCGACGAACCTGATGTCCGCGGTTGCGGGATCGAGTTTCCAGACACCGGTCCGCTCGACGGCCTCGGTGTGTGCCTGACGGGGACAAGAAACCGATTCATTCGATATCTGCTGCACCAACTTCCGCACAGTGCTATCGAGCGCAGTCGACGAGGGATTCGCGCAGACATAGTGGTCGGGACGGAGTACGACGAATGGTTGCCGCCTGAAGTATGGGCGGGTCAGCTCATAGAGGTCTTCGAGGATCTGGGTCGGTGCGCCCGGATGGACGGGGCGCTGCCCCGGTGATGTCAGCGTTACGCAGGTCGCGCCCAAGACGTGCTCGGCGATGTGGCGGCCTTGTGTGCTCAGCGCTTGGCGTGGATCGGCGTCCCAGCCGATGATGCGCCAGCCAGAGCCCGAGACGTCATCGAGTCGATGCTCCGCTCCGCTGAACGTCCGCACGAGCGGTTGGGGAAACAGCCGGCCAACCGGCGAGCGTGGCGATGGTTGTGCCAACAGCAAACCACATCGGTACCGTGCCGGCGGGCGCCAGCGGCCTTGGCGAACGTGTTCCCGTAATGGCGGGACACGCAGGAGCGTCTCGGCGGTCGCGTCGCGAATCGCCGCCGCCCAGCGCGATTGCATGGTGACCAGATGACCCGCCCGGACCGACAGCTTGGTTATCGCGTCGGCGTGCGGACGCCGCTCGGCCTCATAGGTGTCGAGGATTCGTAGTGGCGCACCGGCGTTTACGACTGCCGCGATTTTCCAGGTCAGGTTCGTGACATCGCGGATTCCCGAGTTCAGACCCTGGCCGATCATCGGCGGCATCAGATGGGCAGCATCCCCGCACAGCAACACTCTCCCTACCCGCCAGTGATCGGCGCTCTTGGCTCGGAAGGTGTAGATGAGATGGCGCAAGATCTCCGCGGTGTCGGGATCCGCATCCTCAGCGATCACTCGCCGCGCGGCCCGTGGTGTAAGGATCTCGTCGGGGTCCTCCCAGGGCATTACCTTGCGTTCCCAGCGGTGCCCACCAGCGGCGAGTCGGCCCGTCAGGCGCGGCGCCGCCGGGTCCAGCGTCATCTGAAAATACGGAAGATGGGTGACCGGCTCCGGCAGCTTCGCGTCGATGATGAGCCACGTGTCGGTATATGCGGATCCGACGAGCTTGACGCCGATCGCTTCGCGGGTGGCACTGTTGGCGCCATCGCAGCCGACGACGAAGCGTGCACGCGCGTTACCGGTCCCGCCGTTGATATCACGAAACGTGAGTTCGACGCCTTCGTCGTCCTGGGTCAACCCGGTGAGCCGGTGACCCAGTCGGATATCGACATCCGGATACTCCGCAAGGGCCGCCCGAAGTTGCTTATCCAGCAACGGCTGATAGATCGCCGATATCCACGGATGCCCCTGGAGTTGCTCCGTCGGTAACGTCGTCGCGACAACCTTGCCGCGAGCCGACACCCACTGGGCGCCGGCCCCGAGGAGCATGTCGGGAGCCGTGCGCTCGTACACTCCCGCTTTCTGAAGCGTGCGCAGCGCTTCTCCGTCGAGAACGCCGACGCGCGGATTGGGATACACTTCGTCCTCGCGTTCGAGCGCCAATACCGTCAGCCCCGCACGGGCCAGCAGCAGCGCCGCCAACTCTCCGACCGGACCCAGGCCGATCACAGCTACGTCGAACGTCATGTCAGGTGGCGGCAACCGGTGAAAAGGATGTCGGTCGCTCGGGAACGGCTGATGAGGCCGGAGGCCGAACGTTCGAGTTCTTGTAGTACTGCGTCGACGTCGACGTCGAGTAGGTGCCCGTCGCGCTTGACGATGCGCCCGTCCACGATCACGGTGTCGACGTTGCTGGTGTCCATGTGCTGGACAATGGCGCCGGCCGCGTGATTCACCGGACCGGCGTTGAGGGTGCGGGCGTTGAGCGTGATGACGTCTGCCCGTTTGCCTGGGGTGAGAGAACCGACGAGATGGTCGAGATGAGCCCCCTGGGCTCCGCCGAGTGTTGCCATACGGAGGATGTCGCGCACCGAAATCGGCTGCACCGCAGGGGAGTCATTCTGCATCGCCGCTTGGATGCGACTGCGCTGCCAGTAGAAGGCCGCGCGCATCTGGGAGAAGAAGTCCACGGGTGCGATGCCCACGGTGTCGGTGCCGAAACTCGCCGGAACGCCATGTTCGAGGGCCGTCTGCAAGGCCGGTTCACCCATGGTGAGCGATTGCTCGGCACTGGTCGAGATCGATACCTTGCCGCCGGTCCGTTCGATGGCTCGCCATGCGGCGTCCTCGAGACCGAGGCAGTGGATGTAGGTGATCCAGGGACCGAGCAGTCCTTCCTTCTCGAACTCCTCGAGCGCATAACCCCAGCTCGCTTCGTTGACGTGCGCGAACACGGGCACAGCGAGGTCGCGGGCCAGCGCGAACAAATCCTCATCGATGTGATAGCCCAGTGCCAGGCGGACGAGTGTTGCGTCGTCGACCGCACCGGCCTTATCGATGAGGCGATGGATGTCCTCGGGATGGGCATAGGACGGGTCCGGCTCGTGATCGCCGAGCGAAGGCGAGAAGCTGAAGACGCACCGAATGCCGGATCGGCGGATTCCTTCGAGTGCGGCGTCGGTGTGTTCGGGAGTGTACGAGCATTGTGATGTGTCGACGACGGTCGTGGTGCCCGCGGCCAGGTTCTCCAGTGCCCCGCCGAATTGTCCCCAGTAGACGTCCTCGGGCGTGTACTGGTGGAACAGTGCGTCGGCTCCCGTCCGGGACTGCATGAAATAGTCCAGATCTGTCGCATCGGCCCAGTACGAGCGCAAGGCGGTCTGGAACATGTGGTGGTGGGAGTTCACGAAGCCGGGAAGCACGATTTTGCCCGCACAATCGAGCACCTGGGCATCGGCCTGTAAATCCTGACCCACCTCGACGATCTTGCCGTCCTCGATGAGCACATCGCCGCGTTCATGATCACCCAGTGTTTCGTCCATCGTGAGGACGATTCCGCCGCGTAGCAGCAAGCGACCGTCAGAGTTCATGAACGCCTCCCATCGGATACCTGGGGTGAGGAGTAGAGCACATCCATCATAGTGGTCACAGTGTTGCCGTTATTATGCTCGCTGTCAATGGTGGGAGAGCCGGAAGCGGGCGCCGGCAATCTGCGCCTCTATAGGCGTTGCCTATGCGTGTCTCGCGCTTCTGGTCTTGGACTTGCCGGCTACGGGGCCAACACAATCAAGGACCAACTGGTGTTCTGCTCGAACTGAAAGGTCGCAGATGCCCTCTGAGACAATGTTGGCTGCCGTACTCGGCGAGCCGGGGACGATCGCAACCACGCGGTTGCCTGTGCCCGAGGTGGGACCGGACGACGTCCTGGTCCGTGTGCGCCGGGCGTCGCTATGCGGTTCGGACCTCAAAATTCGCAGTCACAAGTTCTTCGGCGGTGGCGGGCCGCCTGCTGAAAACTTTGTCCCCGGCCACGAGTACGCGGGTGTGGTGGCCGCGGTGGGCGGCAATGTCGACGAGTTCTCGGTCGGTGATCGGGTCGTGGCCGAGGCGCATCGAGGTTGTATGCGATGCGTCAACTGCCTGGCGGGCTCCTATACCGATTGCCTGAATTCCGGAAAGCGGGAAAGGGGCACAGGTCGCAGGGGATGACGGTCGACGGCGGATTCGCCGAATATGTAAACAACCATGTGTCCACGTTGCATCTGCTTCCGGCTTCGGTGGATTTCGATGCGGCGGTAGTTCTCACCACCGTCGGCTCGGTCATGCACGCCTTCGATGTTCTCGGTTCCCTCGTTGTCGGCGCGAGTGTCGCTGTGATCGGTCCCGGGCCCATCGGGCTGCTTGCTGTTCAGGTCGCACGCCAACTCGGCGCTGACAAGGTGGCTCTGGTGGGTACCAGGGCCAGCCGGTTGAACCTCGGTGAGCAGTTCGGCGCCGACTTGGTGATCGACTCGCGCGCGCAGGACGCCGTTGCCGCGGTACGCGACCACACCGGCGGGTTCGGCGCCGATATCGTCCTCGAGTGTTCGGGTGCCGGGCCCGCTGTAGATCAGGCGATCCATATGGCCAAGCGGTCCGGCAAAGTCGTGCTCGTCGGCTTTTTCGCGGAGCCGGTGCTGGCCGACCTCAACCATGCCGTGATGAACGGAATCTCACTGCAAACCGTGCGTGGCGAAGGGACGGGCTCGGTGGCACGAGCCGTTTCCCTTGCAGGCCAGGGAAGGCTGAATACCGACGCACTCGTGACACACCATTTCCCACTGGAGGACATCGGTGAAGCATTCGACACCTATGCCGAACGCAGAGGCGATGCCATCAAGGTGATGCTCGACATATCCGACACGCGGAAGCGATCCATGGTCGGTAGCGTCCAGGATCCGGTGACGTCGAGTGCCGTGACCGACCCGAGGCAGGCAGTGGCCGCCGCGATGGAGGGCGCGGCCACCGCATGGTTGGCTGCGCTGGCCGCCGATCAGCGTGCCGCCGCGCTGTTCGATTCCCCGCTGCTGCCCGATGCCGACGCGGAGCGAGTGCGGTGGTACTACACGCCGACCGACCATGGCGGTCTGGCGTTGCGTCAGCAGTCGGCGCACCAGCAGAGCTTGGCGATGCAACTGGTGGCGTCGGGACTGTCGCAGGCCGGGTATGCCACCGTCTCGACTGTTGTCGGTCTGGAGAACGTCCTGGACCAGGTTGAAGGCTGGACGGCTCGCTGGGCGCGGGAACGGGGGCGCGACCCCGGGTTGTACTGGATCAGGGTTTTCGGCGTGCCGGGCGGCCCGGTATGGGGTTGGAGCTTCGGCGGTCACCACATTTCGCTGAACAACCTGATCGTCGACGGCCGCCTGGTATCGACGACCCCGTGCTTCATCGGCGCCGATCCGGCGAGCACATTATTGCTGGGTGGGGCGCCGCTTCGCCCGCTCGGCGGGATCGAGGATGTCGCACGGAACCTGGTCAGGTCCTTCACCGCGGAACAGCGCAAACACGCATTGCTGCACGAGTCCGCGATATCGGACATAGTTTCCGGCAACCGCGCCCGTGTGACACACGGCGACACCATGATGCATATGCAGGATCTATGGCGCGGCCAATTCGAGGACCCCGCGCTGAATAAGCTTGTCGATGACATCGACGAGCGCGCGGAACAGGCCAGCGGCTACACCGAAGCCGATCACGCCGCCCTGGCGATTACCGTGCCGCCCAAGGGTATCTGTGCGCGAGACCTCGATTCCACGCAGCGTGCCGACCTCCGGCGACTGATCGCGTTGTATACCGGCCAGGTCACGACCGCAATAGCAGAGCTACATTTCGCGCGCTACGCAACCGACGTGGTACTCGACGTCACCTGGTTCGGCTGGGCGGGTGGCATGGCACCGGATCATCCCCATTATTACCGGATACAAGGCCCTGACCTTTTGATCGAGTACGACAACACACAGCGTCAGGCGAATCACGCGCATGCCATATGGCGGGATCTGTCCGCGGACTTCGGCTTCGACACCCTTGCCGAACATCGGAAACATCACTCCCATTGAGAGGCCGCTCCTGGCCCGGAAATGAGCACGATGACGAATAATTCGACGAACGGCGCGACTGGATTCGCCGAGCGGTTGCGGTCCAAGCGGCGGACCATCGGCTACTGGGTGGTGTGCGACAACCCGGTGGCCACCGAGCGGATCGCCATGTCCGGCTATGACTTTGTCTGCCTCGACGCCCAGCACGGGCTGCTCGAATACCGGGGCCTGCTGGCAGGTATCACCGCGATCGACGCAGCGGGTACGGCTGCGCTCGTCCGGGTGCAGGCCAATGATCAGTTCTGGATCTCCCAGGCGCTCGACGCGGGTGCTCGCGGCGTCATTGTTCCGATGATCGATACGGCGGCTGAGGCCGCAGCGGCGGTGGCGGCCTGTCGCTTTCCGCCGTTAGGTGTCCGTAGTAACGGGGCACTGCGCGCAGGCCTGCGAATCGGGCCGTCACCGGCCGAGGCCAACGCCGAGATCGCTTGCGTGGTGATGATCGAGACCGCGTCCGGGCTCCGCAATGTCGACGAGATCGCATCGGTTCCCGGAGTCGACGCCATCTACATCGGACCATCGGATTTGCGCTTGTCGCTCGGCGGCACCAGTTCCACCGACCCCTCGGTCGACGCCGAGTTCGACGAGGCCGTCCGCACCGTGCTGAAGGCGGCCCAAGCGGCGGGAAAAGCTGTGGGCATGCATTGTCCGGACGGCGTCACCGCCGCCCGTCGGCTGGCCGAAGGCTTCGACTGGGTCAGTATCGCCAACGATCTGGTGCACCTGGAGCAGACTGTCAAAATCCATCTCGCACAGCTGTCCAACGGCTGCGACTAGCCGATCCGCGCACATTCCAGCCCCGAGACACAGGCCCCCGTAGACAACGCCGATGCGGGCTCGTAGCGTGCGCAGTCGTGAATCTACGACGGCTTCACTATTTCGTCGCGGTGTGTGAGTTGGAGTCGTTCACTGCGGCGGCTGAGCGTTTGTTCATCGCCCAGCCTTCACTTTCCCAGCAGATAAAGCGTCTGGAAACAGATCTGAAGGTCGCGCTGCTCGACCGCACGCCGCAGGGTATTCGGCCCACTCCCGCGGGCCGGGCCCTGCTTCCGATGGCGCGAGATATTCTCGCCGCCGTCGAGAGGGCCGAACAAGCAGTTGATGATGCGCGGACCGGTCAACGAGGCGATCTGGAGGTGCTCACCGTCCGATCGGTGGCCAACGGCATCCTTCCCGCAGGGATCGCCGTCTGGCACGAAAGGTTTCCCGAGGTCGTGCTGGAGATCAAGGATTACCCGCATGCCGAATCGATGGAGGCTGCGTTCCGTGACGGTGAAGGCGATCTGGCGATCGGTCCTCGAACGGGGTTCTCCGGCGCCGATGTGGGCTCCATCGGGTTCGAAGAACTGGTCCTTGTCGTCGGGCCCGACAGTGGTGTATCGACCGACGCGCCGCTGTCACTGGCGGATCTGAAGGGCCACCAGTGGGTGCTGTTCGACAAGGAGAACGGGTTGACGCGGGTCATCAGAACACTCTGCGCCGCAGCCGGATTCGAACCGATCGCCGCGGTCTGGACCGCGCAGGTCCAGGCCGCATTGGAGCTGGCGTCCAGCGGTGTGGCGGTTACGCTGGTCCCCGACAATGCGGTACGCGGGGAATATCGTCGCTTCGCCCGATCTTTGACACCGCCGATTTACCGCGAAATCTGCGCGTACTCCCGACCCGGTTCTCGATATCTGTCCGATGTCTACGTCGACATCCTGTGCCGTGCCCAGTCGCGACTGTTGGCGCGAGCCGATCTCCCGCAGTCCTGTTCCCTCACCTGAGTCGTTTTACGGGCGCGACAGGCTGTCCGAATCAACGCACCAGCGGTCACCCGAGGCTTCATGTGTGTGGCCGCTGGTCTCACCGTGTGTCGGGTTCGCGTTCGTCCTGCGCGGTACTGGCCCGTGCGGCGACCAGCGGATTGATGCGGTAATCGACCAGTTCGCGCATAACCAGTGCGGTACTGTTTGACGCCTTTGATGTCGAGGATGTGACCAGCCACCCTGTAGAGGTCATCCGCGTCGCGTGCTGCCACGTGAATGAGCAGAGTCACCGTCCTCGACGGCCACCCGCACAGGCTGGCGTTCCTGTCCGGGATCAATCGAGTGCGCCACGCGGCACTGGGGTCTGACGGTTCGGGCAGGTCGGCTCACTCGACGATGTCTACCGGCATCACGGCATCGACTCCGACAGCATTGCGCGCCGCTCACGATCTACTGTGACCGAGCTCCGCAAGAGTGCGCCGACTGACGCGGCATTTGAAGGAGTCGCCAGGGCGGTGTGGCGAGCGAGTTCCACCGCTTTCCGGCCGAGGGCGATCTCTGCTGAAGGCCGACAATGCGCGGCCCGGAAGCGCGGCCCATGCACTGTGGTCGGCGATACGCTGGGCATTGTCGAAAGGTAAGCGCATGGTGTCCGGTGTTCGTGCACGTGCGGAGTGGATCGCACACTGCTGATGGTCGGCGACGATCCGCCGCGGACCCGCCGTGATGTGAATATGCCCGTCTCGGTGGAGTTGAGCGCGTCCGGGTTCGAGGACGCCGAAGAGATCGGCCGTGGTGGTTTCGGTGTGGTGTATCGGTGCACGCAGGTGGCGTTGGATCGCACGGTTGCGGTGAAGGTGCTGACCGCCGAGTTGGACGAAGACAACCAGGAGCGGTTTTTTCGCGAGCAGAAGGCGATGGGTCGGTTGACCGGGCATCCGAATATCGTCACGGTGCTGCAGGTGGGTGTCACCGCGAGCGGGCGGCCCTATCTGGTGATGCCATATCACCCGTTGGATTCGCTGGATGCGTGGATCCGTCGCGAGGGGGCGATGCCGGCGCAGACCGTGTTGTGGGTCGGGGTGAAGATCGCCGGCGCGCTGGAGAGTGCGCACCGATTGGGGATCGTGCATCGGGATGTGAAGCCGGGCAATATTCTGCTGACCGATTACGGTGAACCGGCGTTGACCGATTTCGGTATCGCCCGCATCGTCGGCGGGTTCGAGACGGCGACGGGCGTCTTGACCGCGTCCCCGGCGTTCACCGCCCCCGAGGTGCTCAGTGGCGAGTCGGCGACGGCGGCTGCGGATGTCTATGGGCTGGGTGCGACGTTGTTCTGTGCGTTGACCGGGCATGCGGCGTTCGAGCGTCGTAGTGGTGAGCAGGTGGTGGCGCAGTTTTTGCGGATCACCAGCCAGCCGGTGCCGGACCTGCGCGAGGGCGGTATTCCCGATGATGTGGCGGCGGTGGTGGAGTCTGCGATGAACCGGGATCCGCAGGCACGCCCGACGGCGGCGGAGGTCGGCGAGGCCTTCCGGCAGGTACAGCGTCACCACGGGTATCAGGTGGGCGATATGGCCCTGTACGGCACACACGCTGCCGCCCCCGGGCCGCAGGAGCACATGCCGTCGATGCCGGAATCGACCCCGCGGCAGGTCGAAGAAAGTCACGGCAGTCCCGGCGAGTTGCCGCTCGAGCTGACCAGTTTCGTCGACCGCCGCACCGAGACGGCGGAGATCAAGAACCTGCTTTCGGTATCGCGGTTGGTGACCTTGGCGGGGATCGGTGGCGTCGGCAAGACCCGGCTGGCGTTGCGGGCGGCGTCGAATGCGCGACGCGATTTTGCGGATGGGGTGTGGATGATCGAACTGGCCGATGTGCGCGACCGGGTACTGCTGGTCGATGTCGTGGCGGCCGGTATGGGCCTGCGCGACGATTCGGCTCGGCCGATGCGGCAACTGCTGGTCGGGTTCCTGCGTTCCCAGGAGGTGCTGCTCGTTCTGGACAATGGCGAGCAGATTGTGGATGCGTTGGCGGAGCTGGTCGAGGAGTTGTTGCTGGGGTGTCCGGGTGTGCGGATTCTGGTCACCAGCCGTGAGCCGTTGGATGTTGCCGGGGAGGCGGTGTTGCGAGTGCCGCCGTTGGCCGTTCCGGACGCTGGCGGTGCGCCGACGCTGCGGGGACTGCCCAGATACGATGCGGTGAGTTTGTTCGCCGAGCGCGCTTCGGCGGTCGTGCCGGGTTTCGCGGTCACCGAGGAGAACAAGGCCGCTGTGGTCGGGATCTGTTCGCGGCTGGACGGGTTGCCGTTGGCGATCGAACTTGCCGCGGCGCGGATGCGGGCCATGTCGCCCGAGCAGATCCTGGAGCGGCTCGTCGATCGGTACGCGCTGCTCACCCGTGGTAGTCGCAGCGCACCGAGGCGGCATCAGACGTTGCGGTGGTGTATCGACTGGAGCTACCAGTTGTGCACGCCGGTAGAGCAGCGGTTGTGGGCCCGGTTATCGGTGTTCGCCGGTGGGTTCGAACTCGATGCCGCCGAGCAGGTGTGCGATGTGGGTTCAGCTGAGGATCTGTTGGACGCGTTGTCGTCGCTGGTGGACAAGTCGATTGTGCTCCGCGACGAACTGGATGGCGTCGTGCGTTTCCGGATGCTCGAGAGCGTGCGTGAATACGGGCGCGAGCAGTTGCGAGAGTCCGGCGAATACCGGGATCTGCGTCGGCGACACCGCGATTGGTGCCAGCGGTTGGTGCAGGATTCCGTGGACGATTGGTTCAGTGAGCGCCAGCCCGACTGGCTGGCCCGCCTCGATCGCGAGCAACCCAATCTGCGGGAGGCACTCGAGTTCTGTTTCTCCGAGGACAGTGCCGCCTCGGCCGAGGCCGGGCTGCGCACGGCCAACACGCTGTTCGGGTTCTGGAGCTTTCGGGGTCTCTACGGTGAAGGTCGACGGTGGCTCGACCGCGCCCTGGCCAACCCCGACGCCGGCTCGATACCCGACCGCATCAAAGCGCTCGAAGCCTGCATTCTTATGGCCGCGACGCAGCGGGACCTTCGATCGGCCGCTTCCCTGCTGGAGCAGGCGCGCGCACTCGCCGAGCAGGATCCCACTCCCATGAACCAAGCGCTGATCGCCTACGCCACCGGCGCCGTGGCGCTTTATCGGGATGAACCTGCTCGCGCGGTCCCCTTCTTCGAGCGTGCCGTGGAGGTGTTCAGCTCGAATCGGCGGGGATACCTCCACGTCTCTGCGTTGATGCTGCTCGGTTGGGCCCACGCAGCGCAGGGCGATATACCGCGGTCGATCGAATATCAGGAGCAAATGCTGGCCATCACCGAAGAATGCGGTGAATCGCTTTATCGGTCGTCTGCGCTGTGGGGGTTGGGCCTTGCCGCATGGCAGCAAGGCGAGCGCTCGCGCGCACAACTGCTGCTGCGGGAATCGCTGCGAGTCAACCGGCGGATACGCAGCCCTGTCGTCGCGGCGTTCGATCTCGAGGGGCTGGCCTGGACCCTCGAAGCTGGCGATGGTGAGCGCGCGGCCGTGCTGATGGGGGCAGCGGAGAATCTGTTGAGAGCCTCCTCCGGGTTTTCTGTCTTCCCGCAGCTGTCTCACGTTCACGACGAATGCGAGCGCATGGTGCGTCGTGCGCTCGGGGAACGACGATTCGACGCCGCGTTCCGGCGCGGCCGGGCCATGGGGCACAACGCTGCTGTGACCTACGCCCTGGGGGAGTCGACAATCGCCGCCGCGCCCGCTTCACAGCTGACAATAACCAAGCGCGAACGGCAGGTCGCAGACCTTATTGCCCAGGGACTCACCAATAAGCAGATCGCCGCGAAATTGGTGATCTCGCTACGCACCGCGGAGGGGCATGTGGAACATATCCTGAGCAAACTCGGATTCACCTCCCGTGCCCAGATTGCGGCCTGGGTCGCGGACGAGGCCCAGCGCGAGAGTTCTCGACCGCACTCTTCATATAAGGACCTGGGACGGTAACGGTCGTCTTTGCTCCGCGAACCATCGCGCTGTCCGCGGCCGGTGACGCGATTCCGCTGACCTACCGGCAATTCGGCGTCTTGGGACTTGCGGTGCCCTGGGTTGTTGGGTCTCCGGGTATGCCATGGAGATTCAGGTCTAACCGCACCGATTCAGGTGAGGGCCGTTGCAGCACTGGGAACTCCGCGATCTCGGTTGCTGTTGCTGGCTCTCGGCCGGCTCTCGGGTCATATGGTGTGTGGCTGATGCCGTCGAGGCGACCAGCCGCTGCGAGCCGAACCAGGCGGCGGCGTAAGTGCCAGACGAGACGACGGGGCCTCCGGACGAAGTGCAGGAAACGTCGGACCGGAACCGGCACGGAACCAGGCCGCAGTGCAGAGGTTCCCGCCCTCGGACGAGCCCGGGCGAATGCCGAGAAAGCTTGCAGGGCAGGGCATCTGAGTCACGCGATCCTGCAGATTAGTTGCTGAAGGGCCCGAATACGGGCCGCTGGGCCGCCAGGGTTTGTCATCCAGGCGGCTTGTGGCTTCGCGGGTGGCTGAGGCGATTGCGCCCGCGAAACTTGTCAGTATTCTCCGAACTTCCTGGATTGGAACTGCTCCGCTCAGCCGGGATCGGCTCGGGTTGGTTCGCTCAGTTCGTGCCCGGATCGGTTCGTGCTCGACCTCGACCCGATGAGCGACTGGAGCTGATTCCCAGCAATTTCACAGCCGGCCACAAGGATTCGGCGCGGTTGGTCGCCGATTCTGTCCCGCATGACCGATTCAGTGATGGTGTCGACTCCACGGGACACGGACCAACGGCGTGTCCTGCGGCACGGTTCGTGGCGAAGTGCTCCACGAAGTGAGTACATGGGACTGGCGCTGCTATTGGTCGGCACCGCCGCCGCGTATCTCTGGAATCTGACCGCCAACGGCTGGGGCAACACCTTCTATGCCGCCGCGGTCCAGGCGGGTTCGAAGTCGTGGAAGGCGCTGTTCTTCGGTTCGTCCGACTGGCCGAACACGATCACCGTCGACAAGACTCCCGCGTCGCTGTGGCCGATGGAGTTGTCGGCACGGATCTTCGGGTTCGGCAGCTGGAGCATACTGATGCCGCAGGTGTTATTCGGGTTGGCATCGGTGGCGTTGCTCTGGGCGTGTGTGCGTCGATATTTCGGGCCGGTGGCGGGCTTGGGCGCTGGGCTGGTGCTGGCGCTGACTCCGGTGGCGGCGTTGATGTTCCGTTTCAACAACCCGGATGCGCTGCTGGTCTTGTTGATGATCGCGGCGGTGTGGGCGATGTTGCGGGCAGTGGAGGACGGTCGATGGCGGTGGTTGGTGTGGTGCGGACTGTTCGTCGGGTTCGGTTTCCTTGCCAAGCAATTGCAGGTGTTGTTGGTGGTGCCCGCGTTGGCGTTGACGTATCTGGTTGCCGGGCCACCGAAGCTCGGCAAACGGATCGCGCAACTGTTCGCCGCCGGCGTGGCGATGATCGTCGGTGCCGGTTGGTGGGTGCTGGTAGCACAGCTGTGGCCAGCCGATTCACGGCCGTACTTCGGTGGTTCCCAACATAATTCGATCGTCGAGCTGACTCTGGGATATAACGGCCTGGATCGGCTGGGGTCGTTCGGCTCGAATGGCTCCTCATCGGGACCGGGCGGCTGGCCTGATATGCCCGGCGGGTTCAGTCCCTGGGGGCATGCCGGGATCACGCGGTTGTTCACGGCCTCGGTGGGTGGTCAGATCGCCTGGCTGATCCCCGCCGCACTGGTGCTGCTGGTGGTGTCGATCGTGTTGTGTGGCAAAGCGGCTCGCACTGATCGGCGGCGCGCGGCACTACTCTTGTTCGGAGTGTGGGGGCTGGTCACCGGACTGGTGTTCAGTTTCATGAGCGGCATCTTCCACGAGTATTACACCGTGGCGCTGGCGCCCGCGGTCGCGGCAGTGGTGGGTGCCGGCAGTGCGGTGCTGTGGCGGGATCGGGATCGCCTGTGGGTGCGTTCGGCGCTGGCGGTGAGCATAGTTCTGACTGCGGTCACCGCGTGGATCCTGTTGGCGCGAATGCCGGATTTCGTGCCGTGGCTGCGATGGGTGATCGCGGGAGGCGCCGTCGTCGCTGTGCTCGGTGTACTGGTGCAAACCTCGCGGCTGGCATACGCCGCTGTGTGCGCGGTTTTGTTCGTCGGTCTGGCTGCACCGACCGCCTACGCCGTCGACACACTGCAGTCGGCGCACGGCGGATCGATACCGAAGGCAGGTCCGCAGACCGGTCTGCCCTGGATGCCAGGGGGTGGGGGTATGCCGCCCGGCAATGAGATTCCGCCGTTCGGCGAGCTGGATGCTGAATCAGGGACCGAAGCAGGGGGAGGGGCCCCCGGTGGCGGACCGGGGGTGAAGCCTCCCGGCGAGGCAACCGAACCGAGTAGTCGGTTGGTGGCGCTGCTCACGGCGAACGCCAGGTCATACACTTGGGTTGCCGCGACTGTTGGTTCCACGGCGGCGGCCGACTACCAGTTGGCCACGGATGGTGCCGTGATGCCCATCGGTGGCTTCAGTGGTGGAGACCCGGCACCCACCCTCGCACAGTTCCAGAACTATGTTTCGCAGGGCCGTATCCACTATTACCTCGCCAGCGCCTTCGCCAACGGCGCTCCTGGGTCCTCGACGACGACCGAGGGCACGAAGATCACACAGTGGGTGCGCGATCACTACCGCGCTGTCGAGGTCGACGGCGTCACGGTGTTCGACTTGACGGCCGAATGAACGAGAACGTCGAGCACACGGCTCCGCGGATACTGATCATCGACGACGAACCCATGGCTAGCAACGGGAAATGAACTCGCGTTTCCGGCCGCGCACTACCCGCGACGAAGAACTCAGCCGGGCGCCGATCGCCACGTCGGAATGTTCGGAGATCAACGGCGCCACAAGTGGCAGTAGAGCCTACAACGTATTGACGGGACGGCCCCTGCCCAGGAAACGCCGGCTTTGGGTTCACGATCTTCGCAACACACTCGTTTGGAGAGGTTGGGGGGCGGGACCATCCACCGCATCATCAGCACGGCCCCCGGCAGATACCGCAAGCTGCTGACCGTGAGCGCGACCCAGTGGCCGCTGTCGGTTCTGAGATGGTCTCGCGGCGATGTCCACGTGGCCCGAGACTGCGCGCTCGCGCGCACGGGTCGCAAGGGAGCAGAACACATATTACGGTTACGTCATGACCGATATTCGAGGCTCTATGGAGGGTTCGAGCGTCCCTCGCCTGTCTGTGCGTGCCTGGATCGGCCCGGGGGTGGTGATCGTCCTGCTGATGACGTTGCTGGCGACGGCCTATCTGGGTTATGTCGTGAACCCGGAAAAGCACCTGCACGGGTTTCCGCTCGCGGTGGTGAACCAGGACGACGGCGATGTCCTCGGTGGGAAGCCCACCAACGTCGGTGCCCAGATCACCGATGCGTTCGTGCGTGAGGTACCGGCGGATAAGATCGACTTGCGGGTGGTCGGTATCGCCGAGGCCCAACGCCAGCTTCAGCGCGGCGAGGTCTACGGGGCCATTGTGATTCCCAGCGACTTCACCAAACGGCTCGGGATCTTCGCCACGGCCAGCGTGGTTCCCGGCGATGTCACCCAACCCATGATCACTGTGAACACCAATCCCCGAACGGGTACCTTCGCAACCCAAATCGTGGTCAAGATTGCCGAGCAAGTCCTGGCCAAGACCAACGACAGCGTCGGGGCGCAGATCGCCGCCATGGTCAATGCCCAACTGGGCGCGGGCGGACAAACCCCTGCGGAGATGGTCGGTTTGAGCCGGCTGATGCTGGCGCAGCCGATCCATGTCGTCGTGGCGCCCTTTCACCCGCTGCCCGAGGGCACCGGCAACGGGCTCACGCCATTCTTCTACGCGCTGATGTTGCTGCTGGCCGGGTTCACCGGTGCCATGGTGATCAATTCGTTGATCGACTCGGCGCTGGGATTCGCTCCCACCGAAATCGGCCCGAAGTACTCCAACATCCCGGCAGCGCCAATCTCGCGGCTGCGGACTTTGCTGGTGAAGTGGGCCATCATGGCAGGTGTAGCGCCGGTGGTCAGCGGCATCTACATGGCGGTGGGCCATTGGCTGGGGATGCCACTCGATCGTCCTTTGGCGCTGTTTCTCTACAGCGTGTTCGCGATCGTCGCGGTCGGGATCACCGCCCTCTCGGTGCTGGCCGCCCTGGGTTCGGCGGGCCTGCTGGTCAACCTCGTGCTGTTCATCGTGCTGGGGTTGCCTTCCTCGGGCGGGACGATCCCGATCGAGGCGACCCCCAAAGCAGTGGCATGGCTGGCGAATTTCGAACCGATGCACCAGGTGTACCTCGGAATTCGCGCAATCCTGTTCTTCGACGGCCCCGACGATGCCGGCCTGAGTCACGCGGTGTGGATGACGATGTTCGGGCTGGCCGTAGGCCTCGTGCTCGGCGGCGCAGTAACCCGCTACTACGACCACAAAGGACTCGACCGCCGACCGGACCGGTCTGCCGCGTAGCCAACACAGCGGCACCGGCCAGAGCCGTGCTCGAGTCCCACGGCCGCGGATGGCCGGTCGGCGCCAGGCCGACGCCACCCGCGCCATCTGCCCGACACCGGAGTGGCTGCCATCGGTGCATGCGTGTCATGCGACGGCATCGTCGGACAATCGCCGCTCGTAGCGGCTGTGCACCCGCCTCGACGGCATCGAGCAACCCGGACCCCCGACCGGACCGTCACCGGTCCCGCCCGTAATCCCGATCACCGGCCCCGTCGCACCGACTCCATCAATCCGCAACCCGTTCAGGTGCGGGAACAAGACCGCCCACGGCACAACCTCTGAACACCGGGCACATGATCATCATCATGCCGCAGAACGCAATTCGCCTGGGTCAATCACGGAAAGCGTGCCAGATCCAGTATTCAGCCGGACGCGACCATACCAAATCTCACAATCGGAAGACGCCCGGATCCGCGCGGCCCGAGCGATCGTCAAGACTCTCACGAGCAACTACGGCGGGCCATGGTTATCTCGTGCGGTCGGTGCCGCAATTGCCGCGAGGGTATGACTGGGGTCTGCCAACGATGTGGGCGTTGATCGAATCCACGCCGATCGGGTCAATACCTCCCGCGGCGAAGGACGCGCAAAACCTTGCGTCACAGTGTGCTTCCCGAGCCCACCTCGTCGGGATACAGCGGTGAGTCCGAGGATTTCGACGTCGATTCCAGCTTCGGCGAGAAGCACACCGGCCGTGAGACCAGAGATGCCCACAAGCACAGTGCTCGGCGAGTCGTCGAGAGTCCACATCTCCCCGAGGTAGAGGCCCATGTGTGGAATGCCGGTTCCCGCGTCGGCCAGCACGCACACCGGGACCCCATGGCGCGCGCACGGCGGCCTGTTCGGGATCGAGCGAGTCCAGCGCTAGAGCGCATGGCCGGCGGGTAATGGTTACCGACACCACACACATCCTGGCAGTGCGGCGACATCTATTCAGGAGCGGCCATACTCTCGGCTGGTGGACAAAGTCACGCCGTCAGCAGACACACAGCCGCACGAACGGCATGCGACCTGGATGGAGCTG
The DNA here is from genome assembly GCF_050955845.1 of Nocardia sp. CA-135398. NCBI lineage: Bacteria > Bacillati > Actinomycetota > Actinomycetes > Mycobacteriales > Nocardiaceae > Nocardia > Nocardia sp. CA-135398. The sequence goes on from NZ_CP192084.1 coordinate 3,068,258, forward strand.
TTCTTCGACCTGGTCGCGGTCGCGGGCATCGGACAACTCACCCATCTGCTGCATCGCGGGCCCACGCTGCTCCACGCCGCCCTGTACCTGCTGCTCTACCTGGCCTTCTGGATGGCGTGGGCCTGTATCACCGTGTACGGCAACATCGCCCGCGATCAGACCAGGCTGCCGCTGATGCTGTCGGCGATGCTCGGCCTCGGCGTCATGGCGGCGGCGGTCGCGGGCATCCCGGACCGGCACGCGACGGCGTTCGCCGCGGTGTATGTGCTGGTTCGGATCGCCACCAGCCAGGTGTGGGGCCGCGGCTGGGTCATCGTCGACTGGCCGGTCACCCAGTTGGGCGGCGGTGTGCTGCCCTGGGTTGTCTCACTGTGGGTGGCCGAGCCGTGGAAGTACTGGCTGTGGGCGCTAGGGCTGGCCGTGGATATGTGGAGCATGTTCGCGGTCAATGGTGAGCAGATATTGATTGCGGCGCAGCGGCGCTTCGACGGGCGACTGCGGCGCTCGAAACGCTTCGATGACGTCGAGTTGCCGAAAATACAAGCGCTGCATGCCGATCCCGCTCATCTCGGGGAACGGCTCGGCCTCTACGTGATCATCGTGCTCGGTGAGGGAGTCATCGCGGTGAGCAGCGCGGTGAGCGGCGTCGCGTGGACACCGACGCTGGGGGTGGTCGGGATCGGGGGGTTCGCGATCCTGGTCGGCATGTGGGCGTTGACTCTGATGCACGGCTTCGTGCCGCGCCTGATGGCCGGCGAGGTGCCACCGGAGGTGCTGCCGCGCCAGCGCATCATGGCCCTGCACTGCGTGGTCACCGGTGCCATCGCGACGGTCGCCGCAGGACTCGGTCTGGTGGCGGAGCATCCGCAGGGGCACCTGTCCGCCGGGGTGGGCTGGGTACTCTGCGGCGGCGCGGCGGTGTTCTTCGCGATCCTCGGTATCGGTGGCGTTGTTGGGCCTGCGCGTTGGCGCTGGCTGTTGAGCTGGCCGGTGCCGTGCCTGGTGATCGTTGTGGTGCTCGGTGCCTTCGGTCCGCACGTCGGCGCGGTGGGATTGGTGTGCTCGATAGTGGTGTTGGTCGGGTGGGCCGTGTTCTGGGAGTACCAGGTCAGCGGTCGGCACCTCGAGGCCGCCGCAGACTGATTCGCCGCGCGTACCTGGTGTACGCCGGAACGCCAATCGCGCGCCCGGCACGAATCCGATCCGTTGCTCGACCTCTGCGGTACCGCTCAGGCAGAACCGGTTGTCGCCAGATCATCCCGGCGCCTGCCCGTCCCGAGGCTTCAGCGCGCCTAGCGGTCACGCAACGCCTTCAGCGCAGCGGCGAAGGACGGCCAATCGAGGGTCTGAGTGCGCGTGTCGGCACCGCAGCTACCGGCTGGGCGATCGAACCGGCGTAGCAATGGCCGGTCGCATCGTTGCCGAGGTGCCCGAGTTGTCCGTGGAGTGATTGCGGAAACGGTGCGCAGCGGCTGTGAAGCAGTTGCGGTGGAAGTGGTCGTGCGCTGGCCGATCAATAGCACCTCACAGTGACCGCGGCGGATACGGCCAGGACAGGGTGTCCAGGCGATGCCCGGACCCGATTTTGGGTGCGTCCGGTCCGGTGCTCCGCGACCGTGCGCAGTGGCTGATCGAGACCGGATGCATGGACCACACTCAGCGATGCGAGGAACTGGTGGTCATCCGTGCCGACCGAACCCACCGCTGAACCCGCCGGATCACCCTTACCACCGACAGCCCGCCTCGGTCGTGGGTTGATCAGTGCTTGGAGTTCATCGCAGGGCGAGCACGATCTTCACCGCTGTCGGTTTTGCGTTGGAATCAGTCCCCGCTGGTCAGTCCGGTGACCGCCGAGCGGGTCTCGACGACCCGGCCCTCGGCTCGTGACCGAGCACGTCGTCGGGTTTCATATTGGCACCGAGGACCTCGTACAGGCGCAGGTCCGAACCACAGATGCCAGTCGATGTTCCTCACTCGAAATCTTCAGGTCGCTCTGGCCGTACCCGCGCGGGCGTCAGCGAACGAGCCGAGCAGGGAGGCGTCAGCTCGGAGTCCGGTCTTAAGCATCCGGTTTCACCGCGGACGGCGCGGGTATCAGCGCGTCGAGAGCCGTATCGGCTGCTTCGCCGCATGACCAGGAGGATCGATGGCAGATCAGCACGGACACCGACTGGCCGGTACCACCGCATCAACCGCGCTGTCCGACCTCGGATTCGCGGCCTTCGCCACGGGCGTCATCGCCCGGCGCCACCGCGTGATGGGGTTGCTCGAGCGCGCGAACGCGGACGCGCGGGTCCTGACACGCATGCGCGCGTTACCTCGCGAATCCTGTTCGAGCCCCCGCAAACTGCCGACTGGTATACCAATGCCGTTGATATCGAACGACTTCGGGATCGAGTTCACTGTGCGCCCCGCACCATTTCCGATCGATCGAGCCTGGCACGCCGACCCCGCGCAGGACCGTCGATGAACAAGTACACACGGGCCCCTTCCGGCGAGAACAGCACGATGCCCTCCGATGTCGACGGCAAGCCAGGCCTGTTCGACCGCTTCGCCAGCGGGGCCGCCGCACTGACCTCCAAAGCGGCGTTTTTCGTATTCTGCGTTTTGATGGTGATCCTTTGGGCGCCGACGTTTGTGATCCTGCCCAGCGTGGACACCTGGCAACTGGTGATCAACACCGCGACCACCATCGTGACCTTCCTCTTGGTCGCACTGCTGCAGAACACCCAATCCCGCTCCGAGGAAGCCCTCCAACAGAAACTGAACGCCATCGCCGACGCGCTCGCCGACCTCATGAACGAACTCAGCACCGACTACCCCGAACTCGGCAATCACCGCACCGAACTCATCGACGCGGTCGGACTCGAGAACCGCGAATCGGCATAGGACGAACCCATCCGCCGAAAGCTGTTTTCGCACAAACATTTTTCAGCATGATCCGGGCTCATGCGCTGTTTCACCGACCTGAATCCGGACACCCTGCCTAACGGATCGGATCGACCGACGGCGTGACCGTGATCGCTAGCCGCGCATCCCGGTCACCATGAAGACGACGGGAGAAATCCATGAGCAACCAGGACGTTATCGCGCAACTCCGCCAGGACATCACCACAGCCGAAGATGCTGGTGATGAGTCGACTGTCGCTCGACTTCGCGCAGAACTGATGGAAGCGATGCGCCACGCAGACAAGCCTGCCGACCAGGATCGTTAAGGGCCGCTGCCGCGGTGGCTACAGTGTTGCACCGCGGAAATCGCTGGCTGCGGTGTCGTCGCCACAACGGCGGGTATGTCGCTGGCGACCCTCGACGTCGAGCGAAGGAGCGGACATGCGAGTCGTTGTCGTCGGCGCGACCGGGAACGTCGGCCCGCGGTTCGTGACCCAGCACCATGCGGCGAGTACTGATCACTACGACGTACGGCTCGAGATCGACGGCGCGCTGGCGTCGTAGGCGGCGCCGAAGGGACCGTCCACGAATCCGAAGGACAAACGGATGGCCCGCAGAACCGAAGACCATCCGCTGGAATACCAGACATTCGAGGGCACTATCCCTGAAGGCACACGATCTCATGCAGACCGCAACCACACCGCCAACGCCGGCGACGACGGTCAACGCGACCTTGGTGAGGCCGATCGGCGCGGCCGCGACATTGCTGGTGGGTGTGACCCTTGTGTACCTGGTAAGCGATGAAGGCCACAGCCAGGCCAGCGCCCAGCGCGAGGACGACTGCAGGTAGCAACCTGATTCGTCCCGCGCGGTACCTGATCGCTCTGTTGAGCTTGCTGATCCGAGAACCGACCGCGCTGGTCTTCCTACGTGCTGTCGCGCCGACGGCGCTCACCCACCCGAGCATCGCTCGATTCTGACCGAAGCGACCCCGAACCCCGCACTGTAGGGGGTGATCTCACCGCCGAGAATGCCTGTGGGTGTTGAGAATCGATCGATTCTCGACGCCTGCGGGGCTGCGATTTACCAGCACACAGCCTGCGCGCCAGCCCGTTGGACGGCCCCGGAAGAAGTGTTCCGGGGCCGTCCTAGGTGCTGGGCTCCCGCCGCCCGGGGGTTCTACGCAGCTGCTAGGGCGCGGCTGGGCGTGGGCTCGGCGGCGTTGATCACCCCAGGATCTGATTCCATGCGTCGATGAAGTCGCGCGCCAGGTCGCTGAAGAATCCGTACACCTGACCTGCCTGCTGGGGCGTGTTCGACAGCGATGTGAGGAAGCCGATTTCCTTGCTCAGCACATTGTTCAGAAGGTCACTGACCGCCCCGAATACGTTAAGGATCATCTGCTGCCAGTCGGGGTGCTGGTGGCCGAGGTCTTTGGTTTTTCCTTGGTCGAGTCCTGCAGCTGCTCGTACTGGGTTACGGCGCGATCCACCAGTTGATTGATCAGGTCGTCGAACTCTCCGGCGGAGATGTCACCGGCGCGGAAGCGCTGAGCATCCGCGGCCGCCTCGTCCGCGGTGTGGTTGAGCTGGTCCAGCATGCCGGTCTTGGTGGGTTGAAGGGCGTCTTTGACCTCTTGGGGAATATTCGCCACTCTGACGTCGGGGGCGGGGATGTCAGTAGCGGACGCCGCCGAACCTGTGCTGTCGCCGGCGCTGTGGCGCTGGGCGATGGTGTCGAGCAGGGTGGTGAAGTTCTGTCGGTTCTGGTCATTGCCCCTCCTACAAGATCGTGCACTGGGTCTTGCAATCGACGACACGAACCCGGCTGGATCACGCGAGACTCGCCGAGCCGTGTCGGGCTGAGCCGGTCGACAGGCCGCTGTATCCGACCCATACAGTGGCTCCCGCAAACTCATCAATTCCTCGACAGTCCATGAAATGACTTCGAGCGGCTGCGGCGATGGTGGTCTGCGTCAGACCGATTCGACGATCGCTGACTTCACCACCGCACGGTCAACCAACTGCCTGACACGCCTGCCCTGATCCGCTGCCACTACCGTCTTGGCTCCGGTGAACACGGGCTCGGAGAACATCGTCACCCGCAGCCCCTTCTCCACGTGCAACACCAGATCCTCTTTGCCCGGTGGCGTGGGGATGCGGTCGTATCGGCCGTCTTGGACATCCCGATACATCAAGTAGGCGTATGCGGCGCCGCCATCAACGAACATTTGCGCCCGCGGGTTCGTCTCCGACATCGGGGAGATGCACTGCTGGCTTGCAAAAGTAGTCAACGCGTCCTCCTAGCTCCGGAATACTGCCGATGGGTCAGCCTTACCGTGAGACCGCGAGAGTCCACCAAACAGTTTGCCCTGTTCACACCTCCGCACGGATACGATTCGCCCGTTCTTACTCTGGCCTCGCCGACTATCTCAGCCGCCGAGTTGACCCACTATCGGTGGTCAGGATTCAGACTTACAAGCAGTCGTTTTGGCAGCTCAGCTTGCCTGGTGTGACTTGCCATCGGGATGTCAGTGGATGACCTGGCGGTTTGCCACACGCGTTGAAGGATCCGGTAACTGTCACCCAGTGACCTGGCGCGACGGTGGTTGCCCGCGTGCTGACCACTGTTCTCGCGATCTCTGGCCCTCGCCCGCCATGTGCCGCTGCCGTCGGCAGGGACCGGACCGGTGTGTTCGCCGCGCACGACCCGGGGGCGACGGGCGGGGCTGTCGATACGGTCGGCGAATGTGCGGAATCAGAACCGGTCTCGACGCGATCCTGATTCAATTGATCCGGAGATTCGCCTTGGAAGACCGTCTACGAGATCAGTGTGGCGTGACCGGTGGTGGAGGACATCCGGTGGCGCCCTGTTCACACGGTGAGGACGCACCCATGGCTGAATTCGATGGCACGTATCCGATCGTCACCACGCCGCCCGGCAGCGGTTCCGCGCTGAAGCCCCGCAGCCCAATCCGAACAGTTGAACGATTCGCTGGAGCCGTGCGCCGAGCGATCACGAACTGAGGAGGATGACAAAATGCACAAGCTCTGCATATCTGAGATGCCTTCCCGTGACGAGCTGCAAAACCCGTCAGAGGCCGTGAAGAAGTACATCCCAGCCTCTGACGGAGGCCGCGATGACACATCCGCGCCATTTGGTTCTGAAGCCGGCCATCACTACGAATGCGTCACCGCGCTTCCGAAATGAGCGAGTCTCCCGGCACGGCGTCGGGCGAGATAGCAGACGGCTCGCCCCGGCACGGACCAGGCAGGCGACGAAGGCCGTAACTGCCCAGGGCGGGCCCCACCAGCCGAGCGAATCGGGCGGCCAGCGGTTCGACCGGATCCGGCCCATCAGATCCATGGTCAACCGCCCAATTCAGCGAAGCTGAACGCTGAGCCGGCATGTCCGGTGGACCAAGGTCTGGACTCGCCTCCACGGCTTGCGGTCCGGGGATGATCTGTCTCCGCTGCGGACCAGGCCCGTGAATCCGCGTCATCGCTTCACCCCTGTCTCTGTTCGGATGAAACTTCTCTTCGACAAGGAGCGGCACATGACTGCACAATCCACGACGAGCAACGAGGCGACCCTACAAGACAAGGTCACATTCCAGCTGTCGCTGTACGCGAACTTGATCAACGGCGAGGAAAACGACGGCAACCTGGAGCACCTGCTTCAGCAGCGGATCCAGGACAATCTCGACGTCAACCGGGGGGTCATCGGGGGGTGGGAGATTGTCTGGGGTCCAGGGATCGAGGTGTTCCCCACCGACCTGTACGCGCTCAACGTCCTGTACATGGTGCGAAGCACCGACGACCCCTCCCGGTACGTGATCGCCGTGGCCGGCAGCACGAACGGACCGTTCGACTGGCTCGTCGAGAACTTCCTGATCGGCCAGATCCCGTGGCTCGCCCATCCCGCCGCCCGCTACACGACCGGCGCGGCCATCGGGGTGAACATCCTCACGAAGATCACCCCCTCCGGCGACCGCCCCGGCGCCGGTCGCACCCTACACGCGTTTCTCGGCGCGCTCGATCACACCGATATCGACCTGACCGTCACCGGCCACAGCCTCGCTGGTGTCCTGTCACCCACACTGGCCCTGTTGCTGCGCGACACCCAGCAGCTGTGGGACCCATCCGAGAAAGGCAGGGTCAGCGTGCTGTCCACCGCCGGACCGAGTTTCGGCAATCCCGAATTCGTCGCCTACACCACCCAACGCCTGCAGCGGGTGCGGCGCTACGCCAACAGCCTCGACGTTATCCCGAACGTCTGGAACCCCGACGACATCGATCGCGCCAAGACCTTCTACTCCGACAACAACCTGCCCGCTCCTTGGCCCGGACTGTTCGACGTGATCGAACAGGCGTCCAGCTCGGGCCAGTATGCACACCTCGACTCCACCAACGGCGTATTCCCAGGCACGTTCAACCCCAAGGTGACCGACTACCTGAAACAGGTCGGATACCAGCACATAGGCGGCTACAGACAGTTCTTCGACATCCCGGGCGTGACCTGGCCGGTCGCTATCCCGGCGGATGTCGGCGACGCCGGGATAGGCCGCATCGCGGCCTTGGCCGGAGTACCGCTCGGCGACGGTGCTGGCAAGGCGCCGGCGAATCGTCGGCCGCTAACCGCCCCGATCAACGGACAGTCCGTGGAGCTACCCACCGACCCCGACAGCCGCGAGGCCAGGAAACTCGTGGATCGAGTCACCGCCGAGATCGACCCCACTGCCGACATGAACTGATGCCCCGGGCCCGGCCTCGGTCAGAACCGCGGCTCGTCATCGTGCGGGCCGCTGCCAAAGAGGGAGTCACGGCTCCCGGAGGAACGTGAGTTCGTTCCAGTAGGCGTGATCCAGGGTCCCGGTCTGGCCGGGACCCTGGCGCGGCCGGCGCCGCGGCAGACCGCAACCCACTAACACCGGCGCGGCACCACCCCGGGACCGATGAACTGCGAGGTGGCGGATGGATACCGGCGAGCGTCGCTGCTGGCGTGGTGATGAGGAAATCGTCTTGACCGCAAAGGAATACGCCCTGCTGGAGATGTTCCTCACGCAACCGGGAATGGTGCTCACCCGCGAGGTGTTGACCGAGCACTGCTGGGACTTCGCCTACGAAGCGAGGTCCAAGATCCGTGCGCGAGAGGGGATTTGAATACCTGCGTTGATGGTGAGCAGCTCCTGAATCCGGCGAGCCTGCCGGGATTGGCCTGTCGCGGAAGCGGTTTCTGCACGGTCGATGTATTCCCTGCTGAACAATCGCCACCGTCAGGGGGTGGGGGACCGGGCCGATTGCACTGAACCGAGTGGACTCAACGCAGCCTAATGGGCCCCGAGTGACCGGCATTCGCTGTGGACCGATGTCGAAGAGTGCGTCCCAGTGGCTATCGCCGGCCTCGGGGCAGAGGATCTGCCTGGCTGGGTCGTTTATGTCGTCATGTGGTTCTTCTGTGCTGGCGTGACCGTTGTGGCGAGGGGGTGGGGTTCCCGGTGAGGTGGGCGAGCGCGGATGCGACTTCGTTGATTGTTGCCGTGGTGTAGACACTGGTGGGTCCGGCGCTGCCGAGACCATGGCGGGTGAACTCGCGTGCGATCGCGCCGCCGTAGCGGCGCTCGACCCAGGTGGTTGTGGTGTGGCGCAGCCAGTGGATGGAGATGCCGTGGGTGATGACCCAGGGCAGATATCGGCCGAGACGTTCGAACAGGTAGTTGTAGCGACGGCGAGTGATGGGCTTGCCATTGCGTGCGCGGAGTAGTTGCTCGTTCGGTGCTGCTCCGCGCTGTTCGGCGTGGCTGCACAGCGCGCGCATCAGTGTGGGCGAGACCGGCTGCCATTGGTCGCTGCGCGAGTTCATCGTCCCACCCCCTCGGAGAAGCGGCGGGCGGCCATCTCGTCGAGGACATGTGGTGGGAAAACCACCAGCAGGCGTTGATCAGGATCGGCGGCCAACAGGACCCTGTCGTGATGCTGGATGCCCGCGGCGCGGCGTGCATGGGCGGGCAGGGATAGATGCCCATGCTTGGTGACGCCGCGACGGCCGTAGCCGGGGCGGGTGATCACGATCAGCCCCACAGCGATCCGCCAGGACAGGAGGTCACCTGGGGTGCCAATCCAGCGCTGCCAGAACGGTTTTGTCGACCACGCGTCCGTTGGTGTCGACCGGCCGCACGCTGTACACCGCAGTGTGTGCTGGTGATTGCTCGATGGTCGCCATCGGCAGACCGGCACCGATTCCGCAGCCATCGCCACCGGCGAGCCCGATGGAGGAGAAGGAAGGGATCAGCGGAGATAATGTGTCATAGGTCACATCGACCACCGCCCAACGGTACAAACCCGCAGGTGGTGGTGCATGGCCAGAACGAGGTGTCCAGGCGATGCCCGGACCCGATTTTGGGGGCATAAATGCCACAGTTCTGTGTCCGGAGGGGGTATCGACCAGTACGCCAACATCCTGCAACCCCGAAAACTGCTGGTCATCGGCAATTAGCGGTCGCGTGACGGTTCTGGTCCGGTTGCCGCAGGGATGTGCCCCCGGCGGGGCACATCGAAGATGGGAACGCGGGAGACCTGGGAATCAGCTCTGGCCAACTGGTGGTCGAAGCGGGCTTCGCCCTGGGCTAAGGGGAGATGCGGGGTCCTCATCGGTGACTTCTCAGTTTGACGCCGCCTTGGTCCTACGCTGATCGCCAGTAGCCCGTTCGCGAAACGTGTGCGGCAACCTGGTGTGAGAATCCCCCCGCGGGCTGGCGACATGTCATAGGTTGCGCAACTCCGGCCACATGATCGACCACGGTTGGCTCGCTCCGGTGGTCTGCCAGATGGTGACGTCTGTGGTGATGGTGGGAATGCCGATGGGGATGTCGGATCTCGTTGCCGGGGTGACGGAGTCGAAACGTGCGGAGTTCGGCTTCCGTGCCGCTGGCCTTTGGGGGTCGACGGGTCCGCGCCCACCGGGGCACCTATCGCGGGGATGCCGAAGAACACGCCGAATAGATGGCGGGGCTCTCCGCTGTGTAGCCCGCCACCCGGTATCGAGCACCGGGTGGCGGGGTCGGCAGTGTTATTCGCGGGAGAGCATGGCTACGGCTTCGCGTTCGAGGTCGACGTATGGTTCGCCGCTGACGTCGACGGCCACCCGGTGCAGAGTGCCGCCGGTGAATGCCCAGGGTGCGGTGCCGGGGTAGTCGTCGGTGACGGCTTCTGCGGTGTCGCGACCGGCGCTGAGACCCTCGCCGGCGATGGTGAACTTGCCGGGTTGAGTTCGGATCCGGCCCTCGCCGACCTTCCTTTCGCCGTGGAACAGAGTCAGGGTGCCGTGGGCGGTGCCGGGTGGGTCCTCACCGTCTTTATCGAAAGAGGCGGCCAGGATTACGTTTTCGCCGGTCGGTAGCTCCTCGGTGGCGACGATGCGCTGTTCCTCGGTGCCGAGGAAGTTGTACACGTAGTGCAGCCGATTGTCCTTGACGTACAGCGTATGGCCGCCGAACCGGCCTCCGTGCGCGAACAACACCCCGGCCGCATCCGCTCCGGGAATGTCGACGAGCGCCCCGATCGAATACGAGCGGTTGCGGATATTGACCGCCACCGACTCGGGCACCTCGGCCCCGCCCGGCCGGTAGACGTAGCGGTTGCGCGGCGGGGCGAGTTGCGGACGCGGGGTGGTCAGCACCTCGACGGCGGAGCGGTCGTCGAGCGGGAACGCTTGGTTGGCGCCGGCCTCGTAGAACCACAGCCCGATCAGTTCCGCGAGTTTTTCGGGCTCTTCGGCGGCGAGGTCGCGCATCTCGGACCGGTCGACCTGGGCGTGGTAGAGCTCCCAGGTGTCCTGCGGGAAGTGGCTCCAGCCGCTGATGGCGGGGTGGGTGGTGACGGCCTTCCAGCCGTCGTGCCAGATGCCGCGGGTGCCGAGCATGGAATAGAACTGGGTGTGCTTGGCCGAGGGGATGGTGGCCGCGTCGAAGCTGTATCGCATGCTCACACCCTGCAGCGGGAGCTGGGTGTAGCCCTTGACCGTGGCCGGGAGTTCGATGCCGAGGCAGTCCAGCACGGTCGGGACCAGGTCCACGGCATGGTGGTATTGGTCGCGGGTCTCGCCGCGGGCGGCGATCCCGTTGGGCCAGGAGATGATGCACGGGTCGCAGGTGCCGCCGTTGAACGAATACCGCTTCCACATCTTGAACGGGGTGTTGAACGCCATCGCCCACCCGTTCGGGTAGTGGTTGTAGGTCTTGGTGCTGCCGAGGTCGTCGAGCATCCGCAGGTTTTCGGCCATATCGTCGGCGATGCCGTTGGCGAACTTGTTCTCGTTGACCGAGCCGTCGGGGCCGCCTTCGCCGCTGGCACCGTTATCGGAGACCACAATGACGATGGTGTTGTCGAGTTGTTCGATGTCGTGGAGGTAGTCCAGTAACCGGCCGATCTGATCGTCGCAGTGCGACACGAACCCTGCGTACACCTCCGCCATGCGGGCGAACAGCCGCTTCTCGTCGGCGGAGAGGGTGTCCCAGGGGCGGGTGTAGTCCAGCGGCGGGAAGGGTTCGCCGCCGGGCCCGCGGCGTGTGTCGGGGGTGCCGATCGGATTCAGCGGGGGCAGTTCGGTGTCCTGGGGGACGAGGCCGAGCTCCTTCTGCCGTGCCAGGGTCTGCTCGCGCATGGCCTCATAGCCGTCGTCGAATCGGCCTCGGTAGCGGTCGGCCCATTCACGAGGCACCTGGTGTGGCGCATGCGCGCAGCCCGGCGCGTAGTAGAGGAAGACCGGCCGGTCGGGCGCGATCGCCTTGACGTCGTCGATGTACTGGATGGCTTTGTCGGTGATGTCGACGCTGAAGTGGTAGCCCTGCTCCGGAGTGGCTGTTTGCTGGGTGGGGTGGTTGTCGTGGACGAGGTCGGGATACCACTGGTTGGTCTCGGCGCCCAGGAAGCCGTAGAAGCGTTCGAAGCCCCGGCCGACGGGCCAATTGCGTTTGGTGGAGGCCAGATTCATCTCGTCCTCGGCGCACAGGTGCCACTTGCCGACCATCGCCGTGCTGAAACCGTGCTCGACCAGCACCTCGGGCAGGGTGGCGCATTCGGGCGGAATATGCCCGTTCGCACCCGGGAATCCGATGGCCGCTTCACTGATGCAAGCCATCCCATTGGTGGTGTGATTGCGCCCGGTCATCAGGCAGGACCGGGTCGGCGAGCACAGGGCGGTGGTGTGCCACTGGCCATAGCGCAGACCGTTCGCGGCGATCTTGTCGATATTCGGAGTATCGATCGGCCCGCCATAACAGCCGAGAGCGCCGAATCCGACGTCGTCGAGGACGATGTACAGCACGTTCGGCGAGCCGGGCGGCGCCTTTGGTTGCCCGTACGGACCCCAGTCCGGGACGGAGTCGCGAATGTCGAGGTTGACTACACCCCTGAACGGTTTGGTCATGGTATGTCTCCTCTGTGATGGACCCCTTTCCCAGCCAAGCACGGCCCGTCGATGATTGCTATGGGATTGCTGAAGGGGATCCGATGGTGGCCCCACCCGGCGGCGTCGAGAGTGCCTGAGCGCTGCCCGGCCTCGGGAATCACCAGCAGCTGAGACAGGACCGCGATAAACCGGTTGCGTTGCGGGAATCGGTCGCGGCTGGTGCCGGTGCCCAGTGGGTATTCGGAAATGACCGTCCCTGATTCGGCACGGCGTCGAACAGTTTCTGGTGGGTGTGGGGATAGACCCGGTCCAGGCCGGTCGCGGCGACGATCGTCGTTGACGCCGAGCGTGCGAGCGCCGCGCGGTGGGCGGTGGAATCCACGCCGTAGGCTCCGCCGCTGACGATATGGCAGCCGTGATCGGCCAACCCCACGGTGATCTCGCGAGTGATCCGCTCGCCCCGCTCGGTCGACGCCCGCGCACCGACCACACCGACCCGTGGCGTGCCGTCAGTGTGAATCGGCCCATTGCCGCGTATCCAGACCGCGACGGGTGCGACCCCGGCGGCGGCGTCGAGATCGTCGAATCCGAGTGCAGCCCAATCTGTGGCTATACTCCGGCTGATCTCTCGAAGTTGTCCGACCTGATCGGGAAGTAGGGAGAACGCCATGAGTCATGTGTCGCGGCGATACATGCTGCTGGCCGGTGCCGCTACAGGCGCGGGCCTGGTCGCGTGCGGCAAATCGACGGATTCCGGCGGTGCGGCGAGTTCCAGCAGTGTGCCGCCGGGCGATTCGCGCTCGGTCGCGATCGACGCCTATATCTTCGGCTATCCATTGGTGCTGATGGATGCCACGCTGCAGTCGAATATCGCGGGCCTGCCCGCCAATCGGATCGGCGGCTTCGGCCCGGTCGATCCCAGGATGACCGCGGTGGTCATGCCGAATGTCGACACCCTCTACGCCACATCCTGGCTCGATCTGGGCGACGAACCGGTGGTGCTGCAGGTTCCGGAAATGGACGGCGACCGGTACTGGGTCATGCAGATCATGGACGCCTGGACCAATACCACCCACGATCCGAGCAGTGTCGCACCGCAGGTGAAGGACGGACACACCGGGCCGTACGGCTATGTGATCACCGGCCCCAATTGGTCGGGCACGTTGCCGGATAACCTGACTCCGCTGGCAATGCCCACCGCGACCGCATGGTTGATCGGTCGCATCGAACAGCGCGATCAGGCCGATCTCGCCGCCGCCGAGGAATTACAGCGTCAGGTGCGGATGGCACCGCTGAGCGCCTGGCTGCGCGGTGAACGACCGACCCCGATGATCGATCCGAACACTGCCGCCCCGATCGCGCCGCCGCAGCAGGTCGCGCGGATGGATGGACGCACCTTCTTCGAGCGGCTCTGCGCACTGATGCTCACCAATCCGCCCGCTGCCGCCGATACCGCAGCCCTGCAGCGGTTTTCGACGATCGGCATTCGACCTGGCGGCACGGCGTACGGTGCTCCGGCCGCAGATCTCGACGCCGCGGTGGCGGCGGGCCAACTGCAGATTCCAGATTTCGCCAATCCCAAGTCCAGGCACGAGAACGGTTGGGACTTTGCGACCAACCTCGGGACATATGGCACCGATTACCGGTTGCGCGCCTTCACCGCGTGGACCGCGCTCGGCGCGAATCTGCCCAGAGATGTCGTCTATCCGGAGATCAGCGCGAATGCGGGGGAGCAGGGCGCGCCGCGCCGGTACCGGCTGTATTTCGCGGCCGGTCAGGCACCGCCCGCGCGCGCCTTCTGGTCGCTGACCGCCTATACCGGGACGCGCTTTCTGGTGCCGAATGCGGCGGGCATTTACTCGGTCGGCCACCAGCGTCCCGTCGTGCCGCTGCCGGACGGTGCGCTGGAACTCGCCATCCAGGCCGAGGATCCGGGAGGTGAAGTGCCATATGGCAATTGGCTGCCGATTCCGGAATCAGGGACGTTTCGGCTCGCGCTGCGCCTCTATGTGCCCGATGACCGGGCACTCGACGGCAGCTGGCAACCGCCGAGTCTGACCCGAGTCGGATGAGCGAGGAGATCGATGGATAACCACGGTGCCATCCTTACCCCGTCGCAGGTCTCGCGTCGGACGGTCCTCGGGCTCGCCGCCGCCTGTATCGGACTTGCCGCATGCGGAAAGTCCTCGGACAGATCCGCGTCGACCTCGTCCGCCTCCGACGATGTCGAGGCCATCGCCAAGGACGCCTACATCTTCGGCTATCCGCTGGTGTTGATGGACGCCACTCGGGTTGCGGCCGAAGCGATTGCACCGGTCAATACCTTCCAGCACGCCACCGCGCTGCCGACACCGGAGCGCCGCGATATCTTGCGACTGAACCGGGACACCCTGTATTCGACGGCGTGGCTGGATGTTTCGGCGGAGCCGATCGTATTGCAGGTGCCCGCGATCGATCCGGGTCGCTACTGGCTGATGCAGGTGACCGATGCCTGGACGAATACCGTGCACGACCCGAGTAGTGTGCGGCCGCAGGTGAACTCGGGTCGCCCGCCCTTCACCTATCTGCTCACCGGTCCGAAGTGGTCGGGCATGGTGCCCGATGCCATGATCGAGTTGTCGGTGCCGACACCGACTGTGTGGTTGTTCGGGCGGATCGAGGTCAACGGTCCCGATGACATCGCCGCCGTCACGGCGCTACAGCAACAGCTGAAGCTGGTGCCGCTCAGCGCATGGGCCACGAGCAAGGACACGCCGTCGCCGTCCACCAAGACCCCGCCGGGTCCCATGGCCGTCCCGCCGCCGAAGCAGGTACACGATATGGACGCGGCGACCTTCTTCAACCGAATGTGCACGGTCATGGCGGTGAATCCGCCACGTTCCGAGGATGAACCGGCGATGAAACGCTTCGCCGCCATCGGGATTCGGCCGGGCGGCAGCGTCCACGGCATCTCTAACGATCAGCTGACCGCGGCGGCCGATGTGGCGAAGAAGGAGATTCCGGCCTACACCGCGAACGTGGTGAACGAGAACGGATGGCGCCTCGATCCAGGAGTCGGCACCTACCGCACCGACTACCTGCTGCGGGCCAATACCGCGTGGGGCGGCTTGGGGACCAACCTACCGCGGGACGCGATCTACCCGACCATGTTCGGCAAGGCCGACCGCAATGGCGCGCCCACCAAGTTTCGGCTGCACTTCCCACCGGGACAACTCCCACCGGTCGACGCGTTCTGGTCACTGACCGCCTACGACGCCGACGGCTACCTGGTACCGAATGCGGCAAATATCTACGCGATCGGACATCAGGTTCCGGTGGTGACCAATCCGGACGGTTCGGTCGATCTCGCCGTGCAGTATGAGAATCCGGGTGCCAGCGTGCCCGCGGGCAACTGGCTGCCCATCCCGGCATCGGGCCAGTTCTCGCTCATCATGCGGCTCTACGCGCCGAAAGATGTCGCCATCAGCCAGCATTGGCAGCCGCCCGTGCTGACGGTAGTGCCGTAGGCGGCGAGACACCGTGGGCCGCTTGGCTTTTCCGATCTCCCTCGCCGCTGTGGCGGTGCTCGCGTTCGCCGCGCCCCCCGCCGCCGACGCGGGTGCCGACGAGTCATGGGGCGTGTCACGCGCCCGCGTCGGATTTCCCCGGTCTGCGGGGACAAACAATTTCATGCGCGGTTGTGGGTCGGCGCCTACGAGCCGCGCCTCGATGACCTCTCGCTCAGATTCCAGGTCGACGATCGACCATGAATCCAGGTAGCCGTCGGCGATCGCCGCCTTGATGCACGGCATGTACTTGTTGCGGACGATCTCGTCGAAGCCGATCACGACCAGTTGATGGATGCTCACCGGTACCTCCGTTACGGGGCGGCGAAACGGTCGGGTCGCCGCCGGTGCCGCATCACCTAGCACGCGCATCACCCAGCGATCAGCCTGAGATGAATGCGCGAAAACCGCTGCGGTGCTAGGCATTCCAGCGACCGAGTGAGTGATGCGGTGTTTCCACGGTCGCAGTTTTACGATGATGCGGGAAGCAACGTCAGGGGCACTGCGGTGGCACTTAGGGGGTACGCTTCTCACACGAACTGGTACGGGGGTGAGTGCAGATGCCTGTGCAACTCTTATGGACCGGCTTGGAGGTGCGCGCTCTGCGCGACGCACTGCGAGAAACCCGCACCGGCTTCTGTGAGCTCACCGGTGTGCGCTTCGATGCCCTTCGAAAGTGGGAGCGTCGGGGCCCGACGCTGACGCTGCGCGCAGTGAACGCCGCGATCATGGACACTACCCTCGCGCGGACGACCACCGACCAACGCACGCATTTCGAACTGCGCTGCGCTGAGCTGCGCCGGGAGCACAACCTGTCCGAGCCGTCGAATCCGACGCCTAAGCTCAGCGGTGATGGTCCCAAGCGGTCACCCGCCCCGCACAAATCGCAGTACCTCATGGAGATCAACGACATGAACCGCCGTTCGCTTCTCAGCGTGCTGGGTGTCGGCAGCGCTGTGCTGGCGGCACCGGTTGACTGGGATCGGATCGTGGCGGCGACGAGGACGGGTTCGGTCGACGCAGCCGCCGTCGAGCAGTACGCAGTCATCAACCAAGGGCTATGGCAGGACTACTCCGAGGCAGAAACGAAAGCTGAGATCTTCGCGGCGGTCCGCAGTCATCTCGACAAGCTGATCGACGATGTGCGACATGCGCGCAACAGCGAGGTCCGCACACACCTGTACGAACTGAGCAGCGAGGCGCTGCAACTGCTAGGCGAGATCCTGTTCGACAGCGACGATTACCACGCTGCAGCGTCCTGCTACACCCTCGCCGCATCGTTCGGAAAAGAAGCCGCCGCGCACGACTTGTGGGCATGCGCGTTGACCAGACACGCCTATTTGGGCATCTACAACCACCAATACGCCGCCGCGATCCCGCTCCTGGGATCCGCCAATCACCTTGCGCAGCGGGGCGATTCCCAACTGACCACTCGCTACTGGGTCGACGCCGTACACGCGCAAGCCCTCGCAGGCCTTGGCGACGCCACCGGATGGGCACGCGCCGCCGAGTCCGCGCAAGGTGTGCAAGATCTGGGCCTCGAAACGCTGACCGGCTGGCTACGCTTCGACGGCACACGTCTGGATGAGGAACGCGGCCACTGCCTGGTCCAACTCGGACAGCATGAGCGCGCCGAAGCCACGCTGGCGACCCTGCTGGATCGGCCCCTGTCTACGCGGCGACGGGCAGGGGTTCTCATCGACCTGGCTGCGAGCTCCGCGCTGCGGCGAGACCCGATCCAATTGGTCGCCTTCGGCAACGCCGCTCTCGACACGGCGCACCGAACCCATTCCGGATACCTAGGTCGCCGACTGGATGACTTACGTGAGCACCTCCACCCCTTGCTCGTCGACGTCCACGTCCGCAACCTCGACGAGCAGATTGCATACTTACCGTCGTCAACGACCACCCCGAGGAGAGACGTTGCTCAACGACACTGACCGCGGCCGGATCTTCCGCAACGCCTGGATCGAAGGCGTCCGCACCTACTACCCAGGTGAGCCCAAACCTGGATACGTCGCCGGGTGGGACGACATGCCGGGCTGGGAGCAAGCCGCCGCGATCGCGGTCTACGACCAGGTGGCCCAGTTCTTGACCACCACCGATAGCGCCGCAACCAAACTCACGCCTGAGCAGAAGGGGCGATGGGTGGCCCTGTGCTGGATCGGGCAGATCCACAAGCACTTTCCCTCCCCGAAGCCGTCCTACATCGCCGATTGGAACGATATGCCGGAGTGGCAGCGGCAGACCGATTCACACATCTTCGAAGTCATCGAGGCGTCGATCGCCGCACTCACCCAGTAGGTCCTTAGGTAGGCCCGGTTCCGGGTCGATCCTTGTAAATCGAAAACCGGCTGTTCTGTTGTAATCGCACTTTTCATAAAGCGCATGTGCTGCAGCCTGTTTGCTGCCCGTATCGAGAATGGCGGCTCGAGACCCCGGCGTTTCGGGCATTGTTTCCAAGCGGGCCAGCAGTTGTCGAGTGATGCCGTGTCGGCGTAGGTGAGGATCGACATACATGCGTTTGATCTCGATAGTTTTACCTGGGCAACCTCACCATGAGCACTCGCGTCATCAGACTCGCTGCCTTCGATCACATCGAGGTGTCACCCCGGCCCAACTGTGACCCGTCGCGCCGGGATATCGGTGAGGGCAGGCAGTGGCGCTCGGCTGTCGTCCGGGGCGTCGCGCAGGACACGGATGGCGGTGCGCAGCTCCTCGAGGCCCTCGTGCACGGTCTCGCGGATCAGCCGGGCCGCGCCGGCGATCTGGTCGGGCGGCGCGTCGGGACGAAATTCCAGGGCGCCGGCGTGCACGCCCAGCACCGAGAGCCGGTGTGCGAGAACGTCGTGCAGTTCCCGCGCGATGGCCCGGCGCTCGGCGGCGCGGGCATGTTCGATGGCGGCGCCGCGGTCGGCGCGGGCGTGGTCGATCTGGGTCAGCAGCGCCGCGACCAACTGTCTGCGGGCGCGCACGAACATCCCCCACCCGGTGAACGCGAAGATCACGACAACCGCGGCCACGGAGCCTTCGCTCAGCCACGGCCCGTGATCGTTGTACAGCATCAGTTCCGGGCCGGGCGAGGTGACGAACAACGCCGCGAAGGCCATCAGAACCGTTTGGACGAACCGATACCAGCTGGGTTCGCCCGCCAGTACCGGTGTCATCGGCCACGTTCAACAGCATTCGCTGCCCGGCAGCTCGCCGGCGATGCTCAGCTCCTCGGCGATCTCGGCATAGGCTGGTCTGGGGGAGCGACCGAAAAACGGGCCCTATGCAGCCGTTCGGCGCGCGGAGTGAGCGCGCGGCTTGGCGCGCGCCCGCCCTTGCGCCGCACTGCTGTTGCGACGGCCACTGCCCCTGCGCGGTCCGCCACTGCTACGGTAGGGGCCGCCGCTGCTGCGGCGGTCGTCTTCACGTGCCGCCCGCTCGCTGTAGGAGGGCGCGACGAATGGGGCGATCGTGCCGACGAGCTCGGCCACTACGGGCGAATCGGCGGTGACCCGTTGCGGGGTCACAGTGATCTTGGCCTTGCGCATGAGGTCGGCCAGGTCGCGTCGTTCGCCGGGCAGCACCAGGGTGATCACTTCACCGGAGTTGCCAGCCCGCGCGGTACGGCCCGAACGGTGCAGGTACGCCTTGTGTTCGGCGGGCGGATCCACGTGCACGACCAGCTCGACACCGTCGACGTGCACACCGCGCGCGGCCACATCGGTCGCCACCAGCACCAGGGCATCACCGGCGGCGAAGACCGCGAGGTTGCGGTCGCGGGCGCCCTGCGAGAGG
This sequence comes from Nocardia sp. CA-135398, assembly GCF_050955845.1. NCBI lineage: Bacteria > Bacillati > Actinomycetota > Actinomycetes > Mycobacteriales > Nocardiaceae > Nocardia > Nocardia sp. CA-135398. The sequence goes on from NZ_CP192084.1 coordinate 3,087,886, forward strand.
TTGCCGTGCAGATCGACGGCCGGAATTCCGGCGAGGGTCAGCTGCTTGGCCAGTTTGCGAGCCTGATGTTTGGTGCGCATGAACAGGATTCGCCGACCCGAGCCCGAGGCGAGCCGGTGTACGACCTCGCGCTTGGCTTCGACGGTCGCGGTTTCGAAAACGTGATGGGTCATGGCGGCGACCGGGGAGTTCGCCTCATCGACGGAATGCAGCTTGGCATCCGGCAGGAAGCGGCTGACCAGCTTGTTGACGCCGTTATCCAGGGTGGCCGAGAACAGCAGGCGCTGACCGTGGTTCGGGGTGGCCGCGAGAATGCGGGTCACGCCCGGCAGGAACCCGAGGTCGGCCATGTGGTCGGCCTCGTCGATCACGGTGACCGCGACGGCATCCAGGGAGATCAGCCGTTGGTTCATCAGATCCTCGAGCCGGCCGGGGCATGCGACGACAATGTCGACACCGGCGCGCAGCGCCCGGACCTGCCGGTTCTGTGCGACCCCACCGAAAATCGTGGTGACGGTCATGCGATAGGCCGCGGCGAGGGGTTCCAGCGCGGCCGCGATCTGGGTGGCCAATTCCCGAGTCGGCGCCAGCACCAGGCCGGTCGGGCGGCTCGGTGCGCGCCTACCGGCGAGACCGCCGCCGAGACGGTTGACCATCGGAATGGCGAAGGCGAGCGTCTTGCCGCTGCCGGTCCGGCCACGGCCAAGCACGTCGCGTCCGGCCAGCGAATCGGGCAGGGTGTCGGTCTGGATCGGAAAAGGTTCGGTGATCTTGGCGCGAGTCAACGCCTTCACCAGCGGTGCGCTCACGCCGAGCGCGGCAAAAGAGATGTCAGCAGAACTCATAGGTGTTGCGGTGCCTTTCGGGCATCGGTGGTGCCCGAACCGTCTGCGGACCTTCCGGGTCCGCGCCTGGGGGCACGAAATGGCGAGATTGCCGATGGGCAAAATCGATCGCCGTAAGAAGAGCGGATGCGGCAAACGCTGGTTGGGAAGCGAATGCGATCTACGACGCTTGGCGTGACATGTCACGCACTTGACCAACAATAGCCTGTGATGGGCGGTTCGTACTCATCGGGTGATATTTCTCGCCCTCTGACCGGGGCTGGGCCGCCAGGCTCTGTGTTGCTGGCGCGGGAGAAGAGGGCGCTGTTGCTCGGCGGTGGAGGCATGCGGGAGCGGCGTGTTCTAGGAGGTAATCGGTGCCGGTCGGCGAATCGGTGGATATCTTCGGTGTTGGTCAGCAGCGTTGCTGCGGAAGAAGGTCCAATGCCAGGCAGGCATGAGTGTGGAATCGCGGTCATGGACCGGTTCCGGGTTTCAGCGACTCGTGGCGTGATGGTCGCGGGGCGGTGGTGCACTGCTTGGGTGTTCACCGATCGCTGGGGTAGCGGTGTCGGATCAGATCTATTGCGGTGCGGGTTATCCGGTCGAACGGCTCGAGGCCGCCATTGGCGCGGCAGAGCACGTGCGCCCCCTGTAGCAGTGTGATCAAGGTCGTCGCCAGGTCGGTGGCGGCATCGTGGTCCACACCTGCCGCGGTCAATCGTTGTGTGAGAGTCGTTGTCCACGAGTCGAAGACGCCGGATGCCAGATCGCGCAGTGTTCCGTTGTCCGGGTCGATGGTGATAGCGGCAACCGCGCAGCCGCCGCCCTCGGCCGAAGCGCCGACCACCGGTCGCACGGAGGCGAGGAAGACCTCGACCGCGGTCAGCGGATCCTCGGCAGGCAATTGCGCGAGATGTCCGCACACGTCGTGGCCGTTGCGTGTCGCGGCCTCGGCGACGAGTTCGGCCTTACCGCCTGGGAAATGGTGGTAGATCGCGCCACGCGCCGCGCCGCTGGCGGCGAGAACCTCGGTGAACGACATTCCCGCGACACCCTTCGTGCGCAGCACATCGATTGCGGCGCCGATCATCCGGTCTCGCGTATCTGCCGCCATGAGTTCCTCCGAAGGCACGTTGACTAGTACGTCCATCCTACTGCACACTATCTTCGCTAGTACGTACGTACTAGCAGTCGATTCGAGGAGGCCGCTATGCCCATCACCGTTACCGCACCGACCGGAACTTTCACCGAGGCCGGTGAGCACGAAATTCTGCCCCGGCTCACCGCGGCCCTGCTCGACATCAGCGGCGGCACGGGAAATGAGTTCTTCACCGGAATCATTGGTGGGACAGTGCATTTGCTGCCACCCGGCGCCATCTACGCGGGTGCGGTGAACCGGCAGATCGTCATGGTCGAGCTGAAGCTGCCCAATATCGGTCTCCCCGATCCGCAGAGCCGGGCCGCGTTCATCACGGCTGCCACCGACATCGTCGACGCACTCACGACTCCCTCGCACAACCGTGCCGACACCTGGGTGAACATTCTCAATGCCCCCGACGGAGGCTGGGGAATCGGTGGTCGCGCATACACCGGCGACGCCCTGATCGCAGCGGTCACCGCGGCCGGGTCCGCATAGGGCTTGCCGACGGGATCGCAGTACCGCGGGTGGGGTCAAATGCCCCATGAGGACTGCACCGAGCAACTCGAGAACAGGAGGCGCGCAGTTGTCGAAGATTCGGACGGGTGCGCGTCCCTGGAGATACGCATGCTCATGCCGCGACCCGCGCGTTCGACCGGGCGATCATGGGCACACACAGCTGTTACGGCTGCGCCTCTGACCGCTTGCCGGGAGGACTTCCTGCGACTTGGCAATGAGCGGTAGCCGATGAGCGGGCGTTCTGCACATACATGACGGCTGGACCGCCTGGTTGCGGGAAAGTTGGGGCCCAGTCTGCCCCTTTATTTGCTTCAGTGAAACAAATGACAAGTTGGACGCTGGATACCCGGTGCACGGACCAGAATTGTCGGACGTCCGCGCGGACGCCAACGGCCCGAGATGACCTCGGGCCGTTGATCTTCGGACTGTCGCATCTGGCCGCCGGCAGGGCCGCCGACAGCATCCTCGATGACGAAATCCCGCTGGGGACTTCGAATATGCCGTTACTTGACCGAGTTGGCCAACTGATCGGCATAGGGGGCAACGAATCTTCCGACAAGGGGAAGCTCCGCCCGGACACCGCCGGTGTTGTTCGCCTGGACCATGGCCATGATCCAGACGACGACCGCGAAGACCGCGACTGCGAGTCCGGCGAGGCTGAAGATGATCCCCAGGACCCCGAGGAGCGAGCCGAGGATGCTCAGAACAATATTGACCACCGAGACCGCACCGAAGAAGACGATCGATTGCGAGGCATGGAATTTCACATCGGGATCGTTCTTTCCCACGAATAGGAAGATGATTCCGGTGAGCCAGCCCAGCGCGTAGGACAGGATCGCGCTGGTCTTTTTGTCCAAGCCAGCGGGCTTCGGTTGGTTCGCGGGAGATTGAGAAGATGTCATGGAGTAAGTAGACGCCGCGCGCGCCTCCTACCGATCCCAACTTTCAGCACGAACCCACAGGTCGCGGGCCAGCCGGCGACCGGGATCCCGGACCTGGTTCTCGCGACGAGACGACTGCCAGCGACCTCGAATCACCGCTGACCGCAGTCGAATCAGAGCTGCCTGCTGATCAGCCTACGGCCATCGTTGCGAAAGCCGCGCGCGAGATAGTAGGGGAACAGGTGCCCGACATCACGGCCATTCGGTGCGATGCCCAGCTCCAGGCACCGGCAACCTCGTTCACCCGCCCACTCGACACTGTCCTCGATGAGCAGGCGGGCCAGCCCCGACGCCGCGCGGTCGGCACCACGAACAGATCCTCCAGTTCGGCGACCGATCCGTTCTCCAGACCGAAACTGGTTGTGGTGACAGCGAAGCCGAGCAACCGATCCGCCGAATGCACCACGGCGACCTGCGCCGCGGGCGAGCAACGTCGCGAGGTTGTCACGCAACTCGGGTTCGGCGGTAGCGAAACCGTCCTCGGAATAGAACGCGACAGCCATCGCCAACACATCCGACAGATCGACGCGACCGGCAGCACGCACCGCGGCACGTGTGATCGTCATATCGTCAGTAGACCCGAGCACGCCCGGATCAGGAAACCGATTTCCACGCGCCGCACGCGCCGATCCCCGCGGGTTCGGTGAAACGTGGGCTCAGGACCGGCTATCAAAGCTCGAGCAGCCAATCTGGGCGCGAGCCGCGACTTCACACCAACGTCGATCTCGGCCGAGCGCGGCTATTTTCACCGCGCGAGCAGCGGCAGCGCCGGGAAGGTGAAATCTTGCCACAGCAGCCGCGAGGTCTCCTCCGGGTAGGCGGTGACCCTCGACGGTGTGTCGAAGATCTGGGCAAGGCGATTATCGGTGTCGTACGGGGGCCAGCCCGGGTCGCCGTGCGCGGCGAATGACATCCATGACCCGCGGATTTGCGCCGACAGCTCCGCCGCCTCCGGTGCGGGCGGGTCGCCGATCAGCATGGCGGTCCGCCCACTGGCCAGGTTGCCGAAGACGAGCGGCACGTCCAGCCCGTGGCAGGCGCCGAGAGCACCACCCATGCCCGGGGCAGTCCAGGTCAGCTCGTAGAGGTGAGCCCGGCCGCCACCGGCGATCTGAGCGTCGGCGAGCTGGACGCTCGGCATGCGGAACAACCAGTCGGCGTTGACCAGCTCGTACAGCTCCTCGTCGTCAGCGGCCGGGTACGCCTCCCGATACCGGCGCGCACGGCCCGGCCCGGCCGCGAGAACGTGCAGCGCGGTCTCGGTCTGCTCGCGCGTGACCTGGCCGAGCACACCGTCGATCAGGCTGAACAACCGGTGCTCGTCGCGCGTGTGCCCGACGAGAAGCTCGACGTCCCGGGCGGTGCCCTCGGCCAGCGCCCGCCAAGGAGTCGTGGGCAGCACGTCACCGTCGACAACCGGCGCGTACGGAATCGGCCGGTGGGTGATCTGTCCCCAGCGCTCCCGCCATTGGTCCATCTTGGCGAAAACCGCGTCACCAGCGGCGGGGAGTAGTTCCGGGGCCACCGTCGACAGCCCGGACACCGTTGGCGCCACCCCGAGCTCGGCGGCGAAGGCCGCGGTGAGGTCGGCGGCCAGCTCGGGAGAGAAGAACGTCCCCGGCACACTCTGTGCGATCGCCCGGCGGAGGAGCCCGGCGGCGCGCGGCATCGCGAGCAGCGCGGCGACCGATCCGGCACCCGCCGACTGTCCGAAGACCGTCACGCGGTCAGGGTCGCCGCCGAACACCCGGATGTTGTCTCGCACCCACTCCAGGGCCGCGACCTGGTCGAGCAGTCCGCGGTTGGCCGGGGCGCCCTCGATCTGGGCGAACCCCTCGATGCCGAGGCGGTAGTTCAGGGTCACGACCACGGTGCCGATCATGGCCAGGTGCCCGGCATCGTATTCCGGCAGGCCGGAGTTGCCCATGGCATAACCACCGCCGGGAATCCACACCATCACCGGGAGCTCGGAGGCCGGATCCGGTTCTGGCGTCCAGACATTGACCGACAGCCAGTCGCCTCCGGCGGTGTCCTGAGGCACCGCGAGTACGGCGGACTGTGGCGGCGGCGGGCCGTAGGCGACGGCGGGTCGCACCCCGTCCCAGCCGCGCACCGGCCGCGGCGCGGCGAAACGCAGGTCGCCGACCGGCGGCGCGGCGAACGGGATACCACGGAAGACCGCCAGCCCCGCCTCTCGGGCACCGCGCAGCACACCGGCTGCCGTGCGGACCTCCGGCGCGGACTCGGACGGCTTGCCGGATGCGGCCATTTCGCTTTCCTCTCTTTAACTGTGTGGCCGAGCATCCCCGCACGCACGATCCGGCGCAAACCATTTAGGGCCATTCACATCTCACGCACCGAACAGCCTTCTTGCGTTATGGCTCCGTGCCTCAACGGCGCCTGGCCCTTACGGGCCACGGCGACGACGTCGCGGCGGAACTCCTCGGGTTGGGTTTTTCATGCCCAGGCATCGATGATGCGACCACTACTGGGATCGCGTGGCGACTGGAATCGGCTCCGATTCGGTTCGCACCAGTATCTTTGGCTCTGAAGCCGGTTTGACCCGTGCAGATACCGTCTGCTGGTGGCAAAGCAGGTGAAAGGTCTGTGACCGGCCGATAGTGCGCGGTTGCGGTCGTGATCGGCGCAGCCGATGACCTGGCCGCCGGTCGTTGCTACGTCCGACGCTGGTGTGCGCGAACGTATTTCACGTGTGTCGCGCTCAGTCCTCTTGCGAATCGTCCCGATAGCTGACGGTCGCCCACACAGGCACGTCTGCGGTGTGGCGCCTGTCTCGGGACCAATCCGTGCCGTACTCGATTCACACCGAATCTGGTACGGCACTTGCTATTTCCGCCCCCACGGTCACTCCCCAGCGCGGAGCGGCTTTTCGTGAAATACCGAGGTACACAACTGTGGCACCACAAGAACCCGTCTATCCCGTCCAGGGCCCCACCCTCGCCGAGAGCCGGGGCAAGCCCCGGGTGCCCCAGCCGCAACGGCTGCGCCGAGCCCCACGACGCCGCCGGCCAACACGCTCACCGATCAGCAGCAGAAGATGCTGCGGTTCCAGGTCGTTGACGGTCCAGGACCAGTCGAACTTCATGTCAGTCCGTCGAAGGCGAACATGTACGGGCGTAAACGCTTGATGGACTACTTCTCAACCTTCATCACAGACTTGGGCGACACGAACACCCCCATGACGGAGGTGCGGCCGCGACTCGTCGACGGCTTCGCAGACCTCAATGCGGCCCTCACCGCTGTCCTTGGAAAGCCCACACGTTCCGAATCTGGTCATGCGCCGAAAATCGGATGGGATCTGCCGACAGTAGTCATCGTCCTAAGTTTGGTTGGACGCGCGATCTACCTAGATCTGGTCAGTCCGCGGTATCAGGCTTGGAAAGACGAGCCTGAGCCGGAGGACGAAGGCTAGCGCCGGGGAGCCAGTGCATGCATGTCGACATCGAGGGCGCCACCCGGATCGCCCGTCTCGCAGACCTGGACCGTCGACGACCTGGAACCATTCTGCACACAAGCGGGATGGGAACTCACCGAACTGAGGCAATCCGGCGCCTCGATACGGACCGACCTTCCGATCGGTTTGCCGAAGACGAACATGTACGGGGGGAAGCGCTCGATGGACTACATCGCGTGCGACGGTTCGAATCCACGTAGGGTTCGCCGAGCGCGGACAGGTTCTCGATGCGGACCGCGCTGTCAGCGGGAATCCGGTAGGTGTCGTCTACCCGCAGGGTGGTCTCGACTCCGGAGGCGGCGGTGTGCACGCCGGTGACCTTGCCGACCTCGACGCCCTGCAGCAGGACCGGGGAACCGGTGTTGAGGCCCCTGGAGTTCTGCAGCAGCATCCGGACGGTGGTGTAGTCCGCGAACGGCCGAATCCGCAACGCGCCCAGCACCATATAACCGACGCCCAGCGCCGGCACCACCACGATGGCGGTGCCCGAGACCAGTAAGCGCATCTTCATCGCGCGGCTCCGATCATGCGCGGACCCGGACGATCTGATCGGCCTGATCGGTGGGCGAGGAATCGACGGTCATCCGCGATAGTTCGACCTTCGGCCTTGGGCCACGAACGGGATGAGCTCGTTCTGCCGGAAATCGGTCAGCTTGCGCAGGTTCGACGGGGCGGTGGTGTCCCACGGGTTGCCCGAGAACAGCACGGGTCCACCGCTTTGGCGGCATCGTCGAGCCCGGCCATCGGGGCGCGAGCCACACCACCCGGTGCGCGAGTGGCCCGAGGTCGGTGAGTGCGAACAGCACCTTGCGGCACTCGACCGAGGAGTCGACCGGGCGAACATGCCGCATTGGGTCCTCTACTGATCGGCATGGCGAGCGGGGCCGCATCCCAGATTGGTGTGCAGGACCTCGACCGATATCCGCAGAGCTGGAAAGACTTCCGTGATGTGACTGTCCATGATTCACCGGGCCGACGCGCCGGTTTCTCAGGATTTTCTCAGCTGAACCCGAATTGAACCCCCACAGGGCTCCCACCTGCGATTCTGCACTGATTCGGCTCGCCGCCGTCGCCCGCCCTTCCTGCATAACCGCAGGTAGAGCGGGTGACGTGTCACATTGGTTGTGTCCGGAGGGGGACTTGAACCCCCACGCCCGATAAAGGGCACTAGCACCTCAAGCTAGCGCGTCTGCCATTCCGCCACCCGGACCGGTGTTGCTGGGCAAGGGTAACGGATGGGTGGGGGAGTGTTGAAATCGGTTGGGTTCAGCGGGTGCCGGTGATTCGTTCGGTCACTGGACGTCAGGTTTGGACGGAGGCGACTCGTCGGCCGATCCCAGATGTCGGCGCATCCGGTCAGCGGATTCAGCATCGGGTGCTCGGTCGAGCTCGATCCGCGGCGCACCGCGTTCGGAGATCGATGTGGCAGGCTGGCCGCATGCGTGTTGCCGTTGTTGCCGGGCCGGATCCCGGCCATGCGTTTCCGGCGCTGGCGCTGTGCGAACGGTTCCTGGCCGCCGGTGACGATCCGGTGCTGTTCACCGGACCGCGTTGGTTCGACGCCGCCAAGCGGGCGGGCATCGCGGTGCGCAGACTCAAGGGGCTCGCGCCGCGCACGGTCGACGACGACAGCGATGCCGGTCAGCGCATTCATGAGCGTGCGGCGCATATTTCGACCGAAATCCTGCCCGATCTGAGCGCGATGCTCCCCGAACTCGTGGTGTCGGATGTGCTGACCGCTGGTGGCGGGATGGCTGCCGAGCGACTCGGGGTGCCGTGGGTCGAGCTGTCACCGCATCCGCTGTATCTGCCGTCGAAAGCGTTGCCGCCCATCGGAAGCGGCCTCGCAGCTGGGGAGGGGGTGCGCGGCCGCCTGCGTGACGGCATGTTGCGCACCATGACCGCCCGCGCCATCCGCCATGGTGTGCGTCAGCGCGAGCAGGCCCGCGAAAGCGTCGGACTGCCCGCCGCCGATCCGGGCCCCGCGGCGCGCCTGATCGCCACCCTGCCCGCCCTCGAGGTGCCGCGGCCCGATTGGCCCGAGCACACCCACGTCGTCGGCCCGCTGCTGTGGGAGCCCACCCCGAAAGTCCTCGAACCACCACCTGGCGACGAGCCGCTGGTCATGGTGGCACCGTCCACCGCCCACACCGGGGTGGCGGGCATGGTCGAAACCGTGCTGGCCGCACTGGACGGAGCGGGTGTTCGGGTGGCCATATCCATGCTCGACGCCCCGCCCGCCGATCTGCCGCCGTGGGCGACCGCCGGACTCGGCCGCCAAGACGAACTGCTCAGCCACGCTTCGGTTGTGGTCGGTGGGGGTGGCCACGGTCTGCTCGCTAAGTCCCTGCTCGGGGGTGTGCCGATCGTGACGGTCCCCGGCGGTGGCGACCAGTGGGAACTGGCCAATCGCGCTGCCCGCCAAGGCAGTTCGATTTTGGTCCGCCCGCTGACCGCCGATGCGGTGCGTTCCGCGGTCCTGGACGTGCTGGACACGCCCGAGTACCGGGCCGCGGCGCGGCGAGCGGCCGCGGGTATCGCGGAAGTCGCCGACCCGATCCGCATCTGCCGGGACGTGCTCAGCGTGCGGGCCCACTAGTCGCCTGCCGTTCCTCGGGATGATGGGCGCTGACGGCGATCGAACGGCCCGAGTGAACCGCCGCATCGGCGCGAGTATCTTGAATACGGTGCGGTTGACGGAGTTCCAGGAGCTGTTGCACACCGAGTTCGGTGTGGCCCGCGGCGATGCGCTGCTCGAGGACCACACCATCCCGGCATTGGGTGGGCGGACCGGCGCCGCCGCCATCGAGGCGGGCGTCGATCCGCGTGATGTTTGGCGCGCGCTCTGCGCCGACTTCGACGTACCGAGATCACGCTGGTGACCGCGCGCAGCGAGGGCACGATGAACACCGCACCGTCGGTCACGGCGGAGCCGAGCGTCAGCGCGGCGCGGCGGTGACCGACCACGGATACCGCTTCGACGAGCGGCTGCGCATGATCCCCACCGATCACGGGGAGCTGGCCGCTCGCGTTGCGGCCGCTCGGCCGGTCGACTTCGCCGAATTCCGCAAGCTCGGCATCGAGCTGATGCTGCTCGGCCGCTACGCCGAGGCTCTCGATCACCTCGATCGCGCCCTGGAACTAGCGGATAGCGACTATCGCCGGATGTCGGTCTGGATCAATCTCGGCGATGTCTACCGCTACTGGGGTGACACTGTCACCGCCGAAACGCTGTATCGCCGAGCCGTGGATCGAGCCAGCGACTCCGAGGTGCTCTCGTTCGCACTGCAGCATTTGGGCAAGGCCCTCGCCGAACAGGGCAGACTGTCCGAGGCCAGGGCGCGGCTCACCGAGGCGTTGAAACTGCGCGTCGTGGAGGGTGACGCCGAGCTGATCGAATCCACGCGCACCACCCTCGACCTCCTCGACGACCTGCCGACGACCTTGCCGCCGCGGGTCGCCGCGTTGCTGGGTGACAACCCCGCCTGGTCGGAGGAGCACGAGGGGATGAGCGGCGGCGTCGCGCACGTCGATGGTGCGTACTGGGTCAAGCGGGGACCGAAGACGGCAGCCGAGTATGCGCGGCTGAATTGGTTGCGGGACAAGGGTATTCAGGTACCGCGCATCGCGGTTTTCGAAGAGGACGTGCTGGTTCTCGCCGACGCGGGACTGCCGAGTCTGGCCGCCGAGCCGACAGGATCGGTGGGCGCGGTCATGGGCACGCTGCTGCGGCGTCTGCACGATATTCCCGTCGCCGAGTGTCCGTTCGGCGGCAAGTTGGATGTCATGCTGGCCCAGGCGCGGCGCCGGGTGCTCGAGGGTTTGGTCGACGTCGACGGCTTCGACGAGGACCATCGAGGCTTGACGCCGGAACAGATTTACCAGCGACTGCTCGCCGAACGTCCGCCGGACGAGGATCTCGTTGTCGCGCATGGAGATTTCACCCCGTCCAACGTCCTGGCCGGTGGTCTGCTGATCGACGTAGGCGGTTTGGGGGTCGCGGATCGATACCGCGATCTGGCGCTGGTCGAACGCGATCTGCGCGAAGACTTCGATGCCGACGAACTGAGCGCGTTCTACGCTGCCTACGGGCTCGCCGAGCCGGACCGTCGGCGACTGGACTACTACCGACTGCTCGACGAACTCTTCTGAGCTCAGCCCTTTTTCGCGTAGTGGCGTGCGGCCTTGGTGCGGTTGCCGCAGGTTGCCATCGAATGCCAGCGGCGGGTGCCGTTTTTCGAGGTGTCGTAGAAGAACAGCACGCAGTCCGGATGGGCGCACTGGCGGATCCGGTCGGGCGCTTCGGCCAGTAGCCGCAGCAGGTTGTCGGCGGCGAGCCAGCCGGGGAGCCAGGTGATTTCGGGTACGTCGACCATATCGGCGGGGCCCGTATCGGTCAGGGTGCGTCGAATCCGGCCGTGGTCGAGTACTTCGTTGAGTGCGGCGTGCGAGGCGTGTTTTACCACGTCGTAGAGGGCGGTGCGGGCGAACAATACCGCCTGCAGGGTGCGCTCGTCCGCCTTCGCGCGATCGTCGAGTCCGGCCGTGGTCAGCCAGATGCCGAGACCCGCGACATCGGTGAGCAGATCCTGTGGTCCGTCCTGGTTCCACCGGGTGTTCAGCAGGTCGAGTGCCAGCGGTTCACCGAGGTGGGGGCGTGGATCGGGCATACCTGAGGGTAGCGATCTCCCTTTCGTCTCCAAGGCAACCACCGCCGTTCTAACTAGCTAACTCGATTTTAGAGGTTGACGTGTTTCCTCCTGCTCGCTATGTTCTAACTGTTAAAACTCTAGAGAGCAGTTACAAATTCCGAGGAGGATCACCATGACGACAGCCATCGCGCCCCAGTTGGCCACCGGACATATCGGACTGAATGTCTCCGATCTGGACCGATCGGTGGATTTCTATCGCCGCGCATTCGGTTTCGAACAGCTCGCGGCCAGTGCCGACAACGACAAGCGTTGGGCCTTCCTCGGTGCGAACGGCAAACTGGTGCTGACCCTCTGGCAGCAGTCCGACGGCACGTTCTCCGCCGAAACCCCTGGCCTGCACCATCTTTCGTTCCAGGTCGACACCATCGAACAGGTGCGCTCGATCGAGGCGCTGCTGCGTGAACTCTCGGTGAGTTTTGCCCACGACGGCGTTGTCGCGCACGGTGAGGGCGTCGCCTCCGGCGGCATCTTCTTCACCGATCCGGACGGCATCCGCCTCGAGGTGTACGCGCCGACGGGCGCCGAATCCGCTCCCGCACCCAGCGGTGCCGCCCCGACGTGTGGATTCTTCTGAGCCCGAGCGCTGTCGAACACTTCAGGAGGATCTGATGACCCACTTCCACTCGGGCGAGGTCGCCGTGCAGCAGCGAATGGGCCAGGCGCATATCGCCGATCGGGTGGGACGGATGATTCGCGCCGAAATCCCGGATATCGCGGCGGACTTCCTGGCGCAGCAGTCGATCGTCGTAATCGCGGCCGCGGACCTGGCAGGTCGGATGTGGGCGGGTTCGTTGGTCGGATCGCCGGGGTTCGTGCACGTCATCGATGCAGAGACGATCGCGATCGACGCAGTTCCGGCCGCCGAGGATCCGCTACGCGATGCGCTGGCTCGTCCGGCTCGGATCGGCATGATCGCGCTGCAGCCGCAGCGGCGTAGGCGAATGCGCGTCAACGGATCGACTGCCCCGACGGAGACGGGACTGCGGATTACCGTCGATCAGGTGTATTCGAACTGTCCGAAGTACATCTCGCGCAGGCAGATCGAATCATATCGCCCCGATATCGACCCGCCAGCGCCCCGGCACGGCACGGAACTCGATGCGCGGCAGCGTGCACTGATCGCCGCGGCGGATACCTTCTTCGTCGCCACCGCGGATGCCGATGGCAATGCCGATGCCTCCCATCGCGGCGGGAATCCCGGATTCCTGCAGGTACTTTCGCCCACCCGGCTGAGATGGCCGGACTACCAGGGCAATTCGATGTTCATGACACTCGGGAACATCGCGGTGAACCCACGCTGCGGCATCCTGATCCCGGACTGGACCACCGGCGGAACCCTCCAGCTCACCGGCACCGCCGAATTGTCCTGGGCGCCGGAAACTTTCACCGCCGGAGCTCAGTGCTCGATCGACTTCGCCATTACGGAAGTAGTCGAAGTATCCGGCGCGGGCCCGCTCCGCTGGGGCCCCGCCGAACTCTCCCCGGTCAACCCCTGACCCCGTCATCCGAGAAGGAAATTGCAATGCGACCTCCGTTGCCGCCGTTCGACGTGGAATCCGCCGAGGCAAAGGTTCGTGCCGCCGAGAATGCGTGGAACACCAGGGATCCCGAGCGCGTTGCGGCCGCATACACCGAGGATTCGGTGTGGCGTAACCGCGACGAGTTCTTCACCGGACGCGCCGCCATCGTCGAATTCCTCACCCGAAAGTGGTCCATCGAAAACGGCTACGCACTGCGCAAAGACCTCTGGGCATTCGAGGGCAACCGCATCGCGGTCCGCTTCCAGTACGAATGGCATGACGAATCCGGCCAGTGGTGGCGCAGTTACGGCAACGAGCAGTGGGAGTTCACCCCGGACGGGCTGATGTCGCGGCGCGAGGCCAGCATCAACGATGTTCGCATCGACGAATCCGACCGCCGCATCCGCGGCCCGCGCCCGGAAGGCGACGAATCCGTGCTGCCACAACAGTAATGGGCAGTGTCGGGCGCCCCGTCCAGGCCGGGCACCGCGTGTGCGGGGTGCCCGGCCTGGCGGGGACTGATGCGGCCACGCTGGCTGGTGCTCAGGCGACGACGGCCTCCGGCTGGGCCGGAGCGTCGGCAACCTGGCGCTGACGGTGGAACAGACCGAATGCGATCACGCCGAACGCGATTCCGACTCCGGCCGCGACGCCGAACGCCGCATCCAACCCATCCACGAAGCGCGACAATGTCATCGGCCGACTGTCGTCGGCGACCTCGCGGAATACCGTGCCGAGGACCGCAACTCCCAATGCGAGGCCGAGCTGACGTGCGGTGTTCACCGCGCCCGCGGCGATCCCGCCCTGCTGCGGCGGCACCGCCGCCATCCCCACCGCGACCAGCGCAGGCGCATTGATGCCGATACCCGCGCCGATCACCACAAATCCGGGAACCAGTGCGGCCCACGATGATTCGGTGTCGATGAGGGTGAGCAGCCCGGTGCCGATACCGACCAGCACCAGGCCCGCGCCGATCGTCCACTTCGGCGAAACGTCGTGCAGCAGTTTGCCGAACGCACCGGCGACCACGAATGCCGTCGCCGCCATCGGCAGCATGGCAAGTCCGGCGCGCATGGGCGACATATGCAATTGCTGCTGCAGCCAGAGCGAAATCAAGGGAGTGGCGGCGAAGGCCGCGAACGTCTGGCCGGATGCGGAGACCAGGGTTGCCCCGAAGTTGCGATTGCCGAGCAGTGCCAGCGGGAACATCGCTGCCGCGCTGCGGGATTCGATGAATACGAAGGCCACCAGCGCGACCACGCCCAGTGCCAGGGCGAGCAGCGTAGGACGATCGGACCAGCCGTGCTCACCGCCGCGAATGACGCCATAGGTGACCGCCGTCGCTGCGGTCGCGAACGCGAGCATGCCGGGCACGTCGATGGCCCGATCCGCCTGCCGCGGCGACGGCTGGAACACGATGGCGGTCAATACGATCGCCGATACCGCGATCGGCAGATTGACGAGGAAGATCCAACGCCACGACAGCGCCTCGGTGAGCACACCGCCGAGCACCACCCCGATTCCGGCCGCCGCACCCGAGACCGCACCCCAGACGCCGAAGGCGACACCACGATCACGGCCGGTGTAGGTGGAGTTCAACAGCGACAACGTGGTCGCGAACATCGCGGCGCCGCCGATGCCCTGAAGTGCCCGCGCCGCAATGAGACTTGCCGAGGTATCGGCGATCCCGCAGATCAGCGATGCGAGTGCGAAGACGACGAGGCCGACCAGATAGGCGCGCTTCGCACCGACTCGGTCGGCCAGCGAACCGAGCACCAGCAGCAGCGCGGCCAGCGCGAGCGCGTACCCGTCCATCACCCACTGCAGTCCGGATAGGCCGGTACCGAGATCGGCGGCGATGTCGGGCAGCGCGACATTGACGATGGTGACGTCGATGAGCAGCATCAGCGTGCCCAGGCACGCGGCGAATAAGGGCAGCCATTTCCTCACGGGAGCCTCCGAGGCGATTCGAACGATATCGACACTCAGAGTGCGACAGGCGTTGATATCCACATAGCCACAGGGCAGTCTGCGTTAGATTCCTCCTATGCAATCCGAAGAGGGCGCGGATTCCTCCGTACTCGATGTCCTCGACAAGCAGATCCTGCACGCACTGGTGACCGATGCGCGCATCCCGTTCGCCAAGCTCGGCGCCATCCTCGGGGTTTCGGAGCAGACGGTGGCGCGGCGCTACCGATCGCTGCGGCAGCGCGGCATCTTGCATGTGGCGGGGCAGGTCAACGCGGTGCCGCTCGGGCATGCGCGCTGGGTGATCCGGCTGCGGTCCACGCCGGACAAGGCGGCCCGGCTGGCCGAATCGCTGGCTCGCTTTCCGGATCTGAGCTGGGTCACCCTGCTGTCCACCGGATCCGAGGTGACGTGCGTCAGCAGGCCGCGCTCGGTCGAGCGGCGCGACAAGCTGTTGATGCAGACGTTGCCCCAGGCCAGTCAGGTGATCGGATTGACGGCCCATGAGGTGCTCCACCGTTTCCCGCTCGACGAGGAGTGGCCGCATTTCGGGCACCTGTTCACCGCGGCGCAACTGCGCGAACTCGGCCCGCGGCCGTTGTGGCGGGCCGATACCGGACCGGAAGCTCCGGTGGAGCTTTCGGCGCAAGACGAGGCGATGCTGGCGCTGCTCGGTCGCGACGGTCGCGCGCCGTACGCTCGGATCGCCGCCGAAATCGGTTGGACCGCAACGAGAGTGGCGCGCCGCATGGCCGAACTCGTCGAATCCCGGGTGCTGTACTTCGATCTCGATTTCGCGATCGAACGGATGGGGTACGCCGTGCGGGCGGCGCTGTGGTTGCGCACCCGACCGGCGGATCTCGAGGCGGTGGGCACCGCGATGGCGACCCATCCGGAGATCGTCTTCATCGCCGCGACCACCGGGCCGACCAATCTGATGGCATCGCTGATGTGCCGCGATACCGCACACCTCTACCGATATGTCACGCAGCGGCTGGGTGCGCTCGATGGGATCACGGATGTGGAGGTGACGCCCGCGCTGCGGGTGTACAAGCAGGCGCAGACGTTGCTGGACAGTGATCGGATTTCGCTGGGGCGGTGATGGGTGTTCGGCGCTCGGAAAGGGGCTGCGACCGGCCGTAGCGCGGCGGTTGCCGTGCTCGGGGAGTTCGGGGTGCGTGTTGTCGGGCGCGTCGCTTGACTCGAACACCTGTTCGTCTAGGCTGGTCGCCAGAACTTGTCGGTGCCGCCCTCTAATGTGGGCGCCAACCAAGAACGAGACTTACCCGTCGAAAAGGGGATCAGGATATGGCACCACAGGCGTACGACCGTGACAAGGCGCTCGAGCTGGCGCTGGCTCAGGTCGAGAAGAGCTTCGGTAAGGGCGCGGTGATGCGTCTCGGTGAGGAGGCGCGCCAGCCCATTTCGGTGATCCCGACCGGATCCATCGCCCTGGACGTGGCGCTCGGCATCGGCGGTCTGCCGCGCGGCCGCATCATCGAGGTCTACGGTCCGGAGTCCTCGGGTAAGACGACCGTCGCACTGCACGCGGTGGCCAATGCCCAGGCCGCGGGCGGTGTCGCCGCTTTCATCGACGCCGAGCACGCGCTCGATCCCGACTACGCCCGCAAGCTGGGCGTCGACACCGACGCATTGCTCGTCTCCCAGCCCGACACCGGTGAGCAGGCGCTGGAAATCGCCGACATGCTGGTGCGCTCGGGCGCGATCGACATCATCGTCATCGACTCGGTGGCCGCGCTGGTACCGCGCGCCGAAATCGAGGGCGAGATGGGTGACAGCCACGTCGGTCTGCAGGCGCGTCTGATGAGCCAGGCGCTGCGCAAGATGACCGGTGCGCTGAACAACTCCGGCACCACCGCCATCTTCATCAACCAGCTGCGCGAGAAGATCGGCGTGATGTTCGGTTCGCCCGAGACCACGACCGGTGGTAAGGCGCTGAAGTTCTATGCCTCGGTGCGCCTGGATGTGCGCCGCATCGAGACGCTCAAGGACGGCAGCGACGCGGT
The DNA here is from genome assembly GCF_050955845.1 of Nocardia sp. CA-135398. Lineage (NCBI taxonomy): Bacteria > Bacillati > Actinomycetota > Actinomycetes > Mycobacteriales > Nocardiaceae > Nocardia > Nocardia sp. CA-135398. Next base: position 3,105,013 of record NZ_CP192084.1, read on the forward strand.
CGGCAACCGTACCCGCGTGAAGGTCGTGAAGAACAAGGTCTCGCCGCCGTTCAAGCAGGCCGAATTCGACATCCTCTACGGCCAGGGCATCTCCAAGGAGGGCTCGCTCATCGATATGGGTGTCGAGCACGGCTTCATCCGCAAGTCCGGCTCCTGGTACACCTACGAGGGCGATCAGCTCGGCCAGGGCAAGGAGAACGCCCGCAAGTTCCTGCTGGAGAACACCGACGTCCGCGACGAGATCGAGAAGAAGATCAAGGAAAAGCTCGGCATCGGCGCCGACGTGACCGCCGAAGGCGCGGCCGCCGAGGTCCCCGCCGACTTCTGATCCGATGACCCCTCGGCGCCCAACCCCACACCCCACCCGGGACGCACCCGATACAACGCGACCCGATCCGGTAATCGAGGTCCGCCGCCGCCTGAACGAACTACTCTCCGCCTCAGGTCGCCCACCCGTCTCAACTCCCACCGGTTCGGGCGAGCCCGAGCCGGATTGGGTGCGGTGGTCGGCGGCTGAGGATTTCCGGTCGGACGAGTCCGGGGCGGGACGAGGGGATTCGGGGGGATCGGGTTTTCGGGGGCGGGGGCAGGGGGATAGACGGGTCCGGTTGGCCGAAGGTGGTTTGGCCGATTCGGACATCATGGGAACTCGGTCGAGCGCGCCCGATCCGCAGCGGGCGCGTTCGACTGGGTCCCGGCGCGGTCGCGGGCGCCCGAACGAGTTCCGGCGCAACGACTCCCACTCGGCTGACATCCAGAGTTACGAAGGCCGATGGGCGGGTCCGGTGGCGGCCGGATCCGAGGAGGGTACGCAACACACAGGTGCCGTTGTTCCCCACGCAGGCGGGGATGATCCGCGGTCCCGTGCAGAGCGCCGCCCCCAAGGCGGGACGGTCGAGCAGGCGAAGGAGGCGTGTCTTCGCCTGCTCGCCGTCCGCGCCCGCAGCCGTGCCGAATTAGCGCAGCGTCTCGCGGCCAAGGGCTTTACGCCCGAAATCACCGAACGCGCCCTGGACCGCTTCACCGAGGTCGGCCTGATCGACGACGCCGCATTCGCCGAACAGTGGGTGCACTCCCGCCACACCTTCTCCGGCAAGGGCAAACAAGCTCTCGCCCAAGAACTTCGCCGCAAAGGCGTATCCCAGTCCGACGCCGCCTCCGCCCTGGAGGCCATCACCGCCGACGACGAGGAACAACGAGCCACCGAACTGGTCCGCCGCAAATTACGCACCATGCCCGCGAACCTGGACCGCGACAAAACAATCCGCCGTCTCGTCGCCATGCTCGCCCGCCGCGGCTACAACCAATCCACCGCCTTCACCGTAGTGAAAGCCGAACTCGCACAAGCGCAATTCGACGCGGGGGACCCCGAATGACCCCCGGCTATCAGCCAGTTGGCGCTGCGACAGGTCTCGGCTGTGCGCCCACTGACACGTCGCGGCGGCAGTCTATCCGCGCCGGACCGCAGCGGAAGCCGAGCTGGCCCAGGGCAGTTCACGGAGCCGGACCCTGGCTCCGCCCTGGCAGACTGCCCCGCTGAGCTCGCGGGAGCTGCTTCCGGGCTGGCCTGGCAGTTAGAGCTGGAGGGCGGGGGCCAGGACTTCCTCGCACCATTGGCGGAAGGTGGTGGGGGTTGTGGATCGGGGGGTGCGGGGTTCGGCGTTGTCGAGGCCGTTCTCCTTTGCTTCCAGCATGTCGTACATGCCCTGGGCGAAGGCCTCGGACATGCCGGATTCGAGCATGGTGGCTTTGTAGGCTTCACCCGAGACTTGTTGGAACCGGATCGGGCGGGCCAGCACTTCGGACATGATTCGGGCCATGTCGTTGCTGGACAGGTCTTCTGGGCCGAGCACGGGGACGCTGTCGTATCCATGCCACGAGTCGTCGAGCAGCAGTTCGGCGGCGACGGCGGCGATATCGCGGGTTGCGCAAGTGGGGCGTTTCAGATCGGGGGACAGCGGTGCGAAGAACACGCCCTGAGTCTTGATCGCCTCGATTTGCTGCAGGAAATTGTCCATGAACGACGGCATCGCCAGCGCGCGGTAATTCACGCCGGTGCTCGCGATCAGATCGTCCATGGCCAGTGATGCCGTGACCAGTCCGGCGTTCCCGACTGACGCGGCACCGCGCCCGAGGGCCGAAATTCCGACCACGCGCTGGACGCCCTGGCTCTTGAATGCCTCGCAGGCGGGCCGGGTGAAATCCAGGAAGGCCGCGTCGAGACTCGCGGTCTGCCGATCCGGCGGAAGCAGCCAGAATACGGTATCGGCACCCGCGAATGCCTTGGTGACGACATCGATATCCCCGTGCGAACCGATTACGACTTCCACGCGCTCGCGGATTTCGGCGGGCAGGCGTGCGGGATCACGCGCGATGACGCGGACCGGCACATCGCTGGCGAGGAGATGCGGGAGGACCTGACGGCCGATGGTGCCGGTAGGTGCGGTAACAACGATCATGACGACCTCTGCTCGAGTGATTTGGCATTGGCCAGTCAAGTCGGCGCGGCACCGAACCTGAAGGACCGATTCGATAAGCGTTGATACCGTGGGGATATGAGTGATCTGGAGGTTCGGCAACTCCGATACTTCGTGGCCGTCGCGGAGGAACTGCATTTCGGACGCGCGGCCGACCGACTGGGGATGGCGCAACCACCCCTGTCCCGGGCGATCCGGGAACTGGAACGTCAACTGGGCGTGCAACTTTTCGAGCGCACCACTCGACACGTCGTGCTCACCCCGCCCGGCGAGACCTTGCTCCGCGACGCGCGGACCGCACTCGATGCCGTCGCGGCGGCGGCGCAGCGTGCCCGCCACGTCGGCAGGCCCGCACCAGGGTTACGGCTGGCGCTCAAGGCCGACTACGACGGCGGACTTCTGCCGCGGATCCTCGAGACATATCACCTCCACGAAGCGGCGGTCCCGGTGGAGTTGATCCTGGGTGGTCGAGGCGAGCAGGTTCCGACCCTGCTTCAGGGCCGTGCGGATGTCGCCCTGCTGTCCACCCCATACGACGACCGTGGTCTGGACGTCGAACCGCTGCTCACCGAACCCCGGCTGGTCGCGCTGGCCGCATCCGATCCGCTCGCCGCCCGGGCAACCCTGTGCCTGGCCGACTTGGCCGGTCGAACGCTGCCCGACGGAGTTCCCGCCGACCGCGAGGGCCTCGCGCCGCCTTCCGAAACCCGTCGTCTCGTCCGGGATCTGGCACAAATCTTCAACCTGGTCGAACTCGGCAACAGCATCTGGTTCCCGCCCTCCTCGGTCGCCCGCCGCCACCCCCGCCCCGGCATCGCCTATCGCCCCGTCACCGACCTGAAACCGACCACCCTCGCAGTTGCCTGGCCGCAGAGCTGCCACTCACCGGCGGTGGCGGCCTTCGTCCGCGCAGCCACCTCGGTGGCAGCAGCCGCCTATCCACCCGAATCTGTCCCGCTCGCGCTCAGACCCGCTGGACTCACGACTTCTTCGTGATATCCATCCCCGGAGTCGCGTCGGTCAGAATCGAGTCGGCCGCCACGACGGCCGCGCCCTTGGTCCGCTTGCGCGAGCGCAACCGCTGCTCCAGCTTATTGGCCACGACCGTCAACGTGCTGTTCAGCAGAATCATCACGACGGCGACGACCATCAGTGCGGGCACCGTATTGCGTTCGGCCGCACCGAGTTGCGAGCCCTGACGCACGATCTCCAGGTAGGTGATCTGATAACCGAGCGCCGAATCCTTCAGCGCGACAACCATTTGCGAAATCAATGCGGGCAGCATCGCGGTAATCGCCTGCGGCAGCAGGATCAACCGCATCAGCTGCCCCTTGCGCAGACCCAGCGCCACCGCGGCCTCGGTCTGTCCCTTCGGCAGCGATTTGATGCCCGCCCGCACGATTTCGGCGATGACCGAACCGTTGTAGACGGTCAGCGCGATCACCACGGCCCACAGCGCGAGCTGATCGACCTTGAACACCTTGTAATCGGAGAAGACGTAGAACAGGAAGATCATCAGGATCAGCACCGGAATGGCCCGGGCCACCTCGACGATCGCGCCCGCCACCCAGCGCACCACCCGGTGATCCGACAGGCGCAGGATCCCGAAGACCATGCCGATCACCAGCGCGAAAACGATCGACAGCAGCGCCGCGACCAGGGTGCCGCGCAGGCCGGGCAGCAGATAGGTCTTCCAGACGTCCACCTCGATGAACGGCTTCCACTTCTCCGCGGTGAACTGCCCTTTATCGGCGAAGCCGCGGTAGAACACCCAGCCGAGCGCCAGCACCGCGATGACCGCGATGACGGAATAGATTTGGTTTCGGATGCGCGCGCGGGGTCCGGGCGCATCGAACAGAACCGAAGCTCCGGCACTCATCGGGCCACCTCGAATCGCTTGGCCAGCCAGCCGAACAGCAGGCCGGTCGGCAGGGTCAGGATCACGAAGCCGAGGGCGAAGATGAAGCCGATGGTGATCAGGGCGGCCTCGTTCTCGTTCATCTTGGCCATCAGGGTGGCGGCCTCGGCGACGCCGATCGCCGAAGCGATCGTGGAGTTCTTGGTGAGCGCGATCAGCACGCTGCCCAGTGGGGCGATGACCGAGCGGAATGCCTGCGGCAGCACCACGATTCGCAGATTCTGGGTGAAGGTGAAGCCCAGTGAGCGGCCCGCTTCGGACTGGCCCATCGGCACGGTGTTGATGCCCGAGCGCAACGACTCGCACACGAAGGCCGCTGTGTAGATGCTGAGTCCGAGTACGGCGTAGCGGAAGTTGTTCTGCGCCAGCGAGTTCGGGCCCTCCGGTGCGAGCTTCCAGCCCATGGTGGAGTAGAGGCCCAGTGAGCAGAACACGATGATCAGCGTCAGCGGGGTATTGCGGAAGACGGTGACATAGGCGGCGCCGAGAAAACGGGCGACCGGCACGGGGGACACGCGCATCGCGGCGACGAATGTGCCCAGGATCAGGGCCAGGACCGCCGACGCCGCGGTCAGTTTGATGGTCACCCAGAAGGCGCCGAGGACGTCATACCTCGAGATCAGGTCGAACACGTGCTCGCGTCCCTCCGATCGGATTGTGCGGCGGCCGGAGATCGTCCTTCCGCGCGCTATGTACAGGTTGCTCGTAGCCAAAAGATCGGGTGGCCCGCGCGGGCCACCCGATCACGTATCTCAGTACCGGTTCACCGTCGGCGGCGTTGGCGCCTGGTAGCCGGAGAGGCCGACCGTGGAGTCGAACGCCTTCTTCCACGACCCGTCGGCGATCATGGCCTCGATCGCGTCATTGATCTTGTCGCGCAGCTCTTTATCGCCCTTCTTCAGGCCGATGCCGTAGTTCTCCGTGGTGAACGGCTTGCCGACGACCTTGAACGTGCCCGCGCTCTGCGCGGCGTAACCGGCCAGGATGATGTCGTCGGTGGTCACCGCGTCGTACGAACCGGCCTGCAGGCCCTCGAGGCACAGCGAGTAGGTGTCGTTGGTCTGCAGCTGCGTACCCGGATAGTTCTTCTCGATGTTCTGAGCCGGGGTGGAGCCCTTGACCGAGCAGACCTTCTTACCCTTCAGATCATCGGGACCGTTGATGCTGCTGTTGTCGGCCTTAACCAAAAGCGACTGGCCCGCAACGTAATACGGTCCGCCGAAGTCCACCTTCTGCTTCCGTGCGTCGTTGATCGAGTAGGTCGCGACGATATAGTCGACCTGACCGTTCTCGATCAGCGTCTCGCGCTGGCCGGACGGCGACTCCTTGAACGTGATGTTCTCCGGCTTCACACCGAGCTTGCCCGCGACGTACTTGGCGACCTCGACGTCGAAGCCGCTGTAGGAGCCGTCTTTATTGCGCAGGCCGAGGCCCGGCTGGTCGAATTTGATGCCGACGGTGAGCTTTCCGTCCTTGGCGTTGTCGAGTGCGGACTTGTCGCTACCACCGCCACATGCGGCGGTTGTTGCGGCCAGCGTCAGGGCGACCGCCCCGATGCCGAGTCGAAGCGAACGGTTGATCCTCATCGTGTTCCTTCTCCCTCTGGTGATTACGGTGGCCGAGGTCTTTACGGCTGCGTTGATTGCTCGGTTCAGTGGCTCAGAATCTTGCCGAGGAAATCCTTGGCACGGTCGGACTTCGGCGCGGTGAAGAACACCTCGGGTGTGTCGTCCTCGACGATCAGCCCGTCCGCCATGAACAGGACCCGATTGCCCGCCTTGCGTGCGAAGCCCATCTCGTGGGTGACGACCAGCATCGTCATCCCCTCCTTGGCCAGCGACACCATGACGTCGAGCACCTCGTTGACCATTTCCGGGTCGAGCGCCGAAGTCGGCTCGTCGAACAGCATCACCTTCGGGCTCATCGCCAGCGCGCGGGCGATCGCCACGCGCTGCTGCTGGCCGCCGGAGAGCTGCGCCGGATACTTATCGGCCTGATTGGCGATCCCGACCCGCTCGAGCAGCTCCATCGCGCGCTTGCGGGCGTCCTCCTTTTTCACCTTGCGAACCTTCAGCGGCGCGAGCATCACGTTCTCGACGATCGTTTTGTGCGCGAAGAGGTTGAACGATTGGAACACCATGCCGACATCGGCGCGCAGTGCGGCGAGCGCGCGGCCCTCAGCGGGCAGTGGCACGCCGTCGATGGCGATATCGCCGGAGTCGATCGGCTCGAGTCGGTTGATGGTGCGGCACAGTGTCGACTTCCCGGACCCCGAGGGACCCAGAACGATCACGACCTGCCCCTTGGGGACTTCGAGATTGATATCGCGCAGTACATGCAGGTCACCGAAGTGCTTTTGCACATTGCGCATCGAAATCATCGGCGCGCTTGTGGCGGTACTGCCCTCATCAGCACTAGCTGCCCCGGTTTTGGCCAACCCGATTGTGTCGGGTGCGGTGGCGTCGTCGGTCATGGTCCAAGACCTTAAGCGGAAAACGGCGATTTGCCCGGGTTTCGGCGACACACCGTGACGCCGCGCCGATACGACACAGCGCCGTAACCCTACTGATGCGACCCGGCGGGGCCCGGAGCCTGCGCCGATGCGCTGAAAACCCGCGTTGCGCACCCCCGTACCCTGGACGGGTGGATTCGATCGGACAGGCAGTGCTGTCTCCCGCCCCTGCGGCCGCGGACGGTGCGCGCAGTTACGAGGTCCGCACCTTCGGTTGCCAGATGAACGTGCACGATTCCGAACGCTTGTCGGGCCTGCTCGAGGATGCGGGTTATGTGAAGGCCGCGCCGGGCGCGACGGCCGATCTCGTCGTCTTCAATACCTGCGCGGTGCGCGAGAACGCCGACAACAAGCTGTACGGCACGCTCGGCCACCTCGCCCCGATCAAGGCCGACCGGCCGGGCATGCAGATCGCCGTCGGCGGCTGCCTGGCGCAGAAGGACCGCGACACCGTCGTGCGCAAGGCGCCGTGGGTGGATGTGGTCTTCGGCACGCACAACATCGGATCGCTGCCGGTGCTGCTGGAACGCGCGCGGCACAATGCCGAGGCGCAGGTGGAGATCCTGGAATCGCTGGAGGCGTTCCCGTCGAGCCTGCCCGCCAAGCGTGAATCCGCCTATGCCGGTTGGGTTTCGATCTCGGTCGGCTGCAACAACACCTGCACGTTCTGCATCGTCCCTGCACTGCGTGGCAAGGAGGTCGACCGCCGTCCGGGCGATGTGCTCGCCGAGGTGCAGGCGCTGGTCGATCAGGGCGTGCTGGAAGTCACGCTGCTCGGGCAGAACGTGAACTCCTACGGTGCGTCCTTCGCCGATCCGGACGAGGCGCGCGATCGCGGTGCCTTCGCCAAACTGCTGCGCGCGGCCGGGCGCATCGACGGGCTGGAGCGCGTGCGCTTCACTTCGCCGCATCCGGCCGAATTCACCGATGACGTGATCGAGGCGATGGCCGAGACGCCGAATGTATGCCCGCAGCTGCATATGCCGCTGCAGTCCGGTTCGGACCGGGTGCTCAAGGCGATGCGGCGGTCCTACCGCAAGACGCGCTACCTCGGCATCATCGAGAAGGTGCGGGCCGCGATGCCGCATGCCGCCATCACCACCGACATCATCGTCGGCTTCCCCGGCGAGACCGAGGAGGATTTCCAGGAGACCCTGGATGTGGTGCGTCAGGCGCGATTCACCAGCGCCTACACCTTCCAGTACTCCAAGCGGCCCGGCACGCCCGCCGCGGATATGCCCGACCAGCTGCCGAAGGCGGTGGTGCAGGAGCGCTACGAACGGCTGATCGCGCTGCAGGAGGAGATCTCGCTCGACGCGAACAAGGCGCTCATCGGCACCGAGGTGGAATTGCTGGTCGCCGAGGGCGCGGGCAAGAAGAACGCCGCGACCGCCCGAATGAGCGGCCGTGCCCGCGACGGCCGACTCGTGCACTTCCGCCCCGAGGGCGCTGCGGAAAAGGTTCGCCCCGGCGACATCATCACCGTCGATATCACGGGCGCGGCCCCGCACCATCTGATCGCCGACGGCCCTGTCAAAACCCACCGCCGGACCCGCGCCGGTGATGCTCACGAACGCGGCATCACCCCCAAAACCGACCCCATCGGCGTCGGCCTCGGCCTGCCCCGCATCGGCGCCCCCACCCCCGAACCCGTCGCCACAGGCTGCTCGACCGGCTGCGGCGAATGAACACCCGGCCTGGTGACGATGACCTGACTCGTACTGGGGGATCGAGTCCCGCCCCCGATGCTTCTGGAGCATCCTCCGAGCCGGATTCGGTTGGTGCCGAAGCGGATCGTCGGGTGCGTGCTGCCGAGGGAGCGGGTCACCAGTCCGGTCGTGTGTCCGATGCGTCTGGCAGGGGTGCGCGGGAATCGGATTCGGTCGGTGCCGAAGCGGATCGTCGGGTGCGTGCTGCCGAGGGAGCGGGTCACCAGTCCGGTCGTGTGTCCGATGCGTCTGGCAGGAGTGCGCGGGAATCGGATTCGGTCGGTGCGGAAGCGGATGGCGGGACGCGTGCCGACGGGGTAGCGGGTCGCGAATCCGGGGCGAGTTCGGGCGAGCCGGATTCGGGCGGCGCGCAGGCTGATCGCGAGGAGCGTGCAGGCGCGAGTGCCGCGATGAGCGGTGAACGCAGCGAGGTGGCGTCGAGCTCGCCCGAGGTCGATTCGCTTGGGGGCGATGGGGTGCGTGCGGGCGATCCCGATAGTGCCTCGAATGCGGCCGAGGGCGGCGCGGACTCGCGATCGGGTGCGGAGGTTGCGAGTACTACCGGACGTAGTGGGGTGGGTGCGGGGGACGGGGGCGGTGATGGCACAGTAAATGCGGATTTGGCAGCGGAGCAGGGATCAGCCGAAGGAGACGCGGGCGCAGTGAACTCCGTCGAGAGCAGTAATGACTTCGAGCAGTTCAAGGACGAACTCGATGCCGTCGAGCGGCGCATCGCGGGGGAAATCGACCCCGGGGTGCGCGCGATGGTGGTCGCGGGTGCGGTTTTCCTGCTGCTGTTTTCGCTGGTGCTATCGCATGCGGGTGGTGCCAGGGGGTTCGATGTGCTGCTCGGTACGGATGCCGCGCGAGCCGAGCACATCGGTCTGCCGTCGCGGATCTTCGTCTGGTTCGCCGTGCTCTTCGGCATCGGGTTCTCGCTGCTCGCGCTGATGACTCGCCGCTGGGTGCTCGCCTGGATCGCGGTCGCCGGTTCCGCCATCGGCAGCGTCTTCGGCGTCTTCTCGATCTGGCACCGTCAGACCCCTGGCCTCGGCAACTACCACGGCGCGGGCCCCGGTATCGGCCTCATCCTCGGCGCCATCGCCATCATCGTCCTGACCTTCCACTGGATCCGTGTCGTCTGGAGCCGCACCGCCCTGCAACTCGCCGCCGAGGAACAGCGCCGCAACGCCGCAGCCGCCGCCGAAGAACGTGACCGCCGCCGCCTCACCGGCGACTCCTGACCCACTCAGCGCACGCGAACACCTTTCACGACAAAACGGCTGAAACCTCGATCCGGCAGCACACATGCGCTGACGAGAGTCGGCTCGACTCTTTCTGACCTGCCTGCGCACCTTACGCAACGTCGCGCGGGACACCTCGGGCGTTCCACCGTTGCGTGTCCGCGGCCGGACCGCGCCTCAGTGAGAATGCGGCTGTCCTGGCCCGCAGTTCGGCGCACGGTCCATAGCGCACCCATGTCGCGCACCAGATCCGTTGCGGCTGGGCGATTCGTGGTGATCGGCTCGAGCTCACGGTGTCTGTGCCTGCGGAGTTCGACTCCACGCGCCGCTACATCAGTGCTGCTGCGCTGCCAGCCAGCATGGCGGTTCCGACCACGCGGGTGGTGCGGCGGCATGATTCGGGCGCGACGGTGCTGAGCATCAGATCCGTTGGTCTACTGGGCGCTCAGCTTGATCGCCCCCGAGGCGCTTGCGGGTGCTCGATCCATGGTGCTGGCCTCTCGCGGGCCTTATGCACACTGTCTCGCCTCCACGAGGCGAGCCCTATCGACGGCCAGATGGTCGCATTTGAGTTCGCCAACGAGCTCTGTGACCCCTCGGGGCCTCCGCGAGGCGAGTCCTATGGACAGCCAGATGCTCGCATCCGAGTTCGTCAACGCGCTCTGCGACCAGTCGGTGCGCTGCCCACCTGCGCATGGCGCTACTGGGTCAGCGGTTGCTGACCGCACCCTCTGCGGCTTCGGCCCATTCGCGCCACTGCTTGGCCTGCTCCAACGCCTTCTCCGCATCGCGCTTTTTGCCTGCGGCGGTTGCTTTGGCGGCTTGCTCTTCGAATTGGGCGACGCGCTCGCGGAATTGGGCGGCACGGGCCATGGCCTCGGGATCGGTGCGGCGCCATTGCGCGTCGACCGCGTCACGGACGCGCTTTTCGATGGTGCGGAGTTTGCCTTCGAGTTCCTGGATGCGTTCGCGCGGGACCTTGCCGATCGCGTCCCATTTGTCCTGGAGTTCGCGCAGGGCGGCGCGGGCGGCGTCCAGACCGGCGGCCGGATCGATGTGTTCGTAGGCGCGCAGCAGTTCTTCCTTGGCGGCGGCGTTCTGCTCGAATTCGGCGTCGCGCTCGGAGACGGCGGCATTGCGTGCGGCGAAGAAGACGTCCTGTGCGCTCTTGAAACGCCGCCACAGGGCCTCGTCGGCCTCGCGCGGCGCCCGGCCAGCGGCCTTCCATTCGGCGAGCAGATCGCGGAACACACCGGCCGTGCCGACCCAGTCGGTGGAGCCGGACAGTTCCTCGGCGCGCACGCAGAGTTCTTCCTTGCGTGACTTCGCCGCGGCGCGCTCGCGATCGAGTTCGGCGAAGTGAGCGCCACGGCGGCGGTTGAACGCCTCACGCGCCTTGGAGTAGCGCTTCCACAGCGCGTCGTCGACCTTGCGGTCCACGCCGCGGATGGACTTCCATTCGTCCAGGATTTCGCGCAGCCGATCGCCCGCGGCCTTCCACTGGGTGGATTCGGTGGCGATCTTCTCGGCCTCGGCGCACAGCGCTTCCTTACGCTCGGTGTGCTCGTGCCTGGCCTTTTCCTTCTCCTCCTTGGCGTGCGCCGCCGCTTCTTCGGAGTGTTCGGCAATGGCCTGCAGTCGCCGGGCCAGCCCCTCGACATCGCCGATGACCGCCGCGGTTGGCAGCGATTCGGCGATGGCGACCGCCGCCGCCTTGGTCTTGCGGGCATCCGCCCCGGCCGCCAGCCGCGCCTCGAGCAGCGCCACCTCGGTGGCCAGATCGTCGAACCGTCGGCCGAAATGCGCCAGTCCCTCGGCGGCGTCACCGGCCTGCCAGGATCCGACGACGCGCTCGCCCTCGGCGGTCTTGACCCACGCGGTGCCGTCGTCATCGACGCGACCCCAGACGCTCGGATCGCTGACGGTCGGGACGACGACGGGATGCGGATGCTGCTGCGCGGCGGGTCCGGGGGCCGGTTTGACCGCATGTGGCTTGGGATGGGCCGCCGACCCGCCCGGTTTGGGGGCCGCGGTTGGTTTCGGGGCGGCGGAAGGTTTAGGCACGGCGGCCTTCGGGGAATCCGAGGGGCGCGGCGTGCTGCCGGGGGTCGCTTTCGCCGTTCCGTTGCTCTCGCTCATAGCTCCTCGTCCCTGCCGCGCGTCACGGCTGCCTGGTTACGCCCTAGCTCACTCCATTGAACCCGGTCCGAGCCCTGTAAACCATCGATCAATGCCCTCCGACTGATGATTCCCAGGGAAATCAACCCGTGATGACCTGGGTTGTAGCACCTCGAACACTATCAATCTCGGCCGAGTTTGCGGCACAGACACTCGAACCCCGAGGTTGCGGACGCCGCGACGGTGCCGTGGATCGCGCATTCGGCGAACGACTACGGTTACGGCGTGTTCTCCATTGCGGCTCTGGTCCCGTCGCCGCCGATCCTGGTGCCCGAGCTCTGCGGCGCTGTCGCGAACGCGGCCGGGTCGGATTCCGATGACGCGACCGCCGTGTTGCGGGCGGCCGCACTCACCGCGGTCGGCGCGTTGGCCGCGACGACTCGGCACTGGACCGTCGTCGGTGTAGGCGCGGCCGCGCAGGTCCTCGGACCGGATGCCGTCGGCACCTTCCGCGGTTTCGGTGCGGACGTGCGGGTCGGGCTTTCGGCGGACGCATTGTCGCGATCCCGACACACCCCCGGCGCAGCGGATCCGCAGCAGCCGCTGCCCGCTCTGATCGCCGGGTGGTTGCGCGGCCGGGTCGCACCGGAGGCAGTGGCCGCGACGACCATCGTCGCCGCGGAAACCCCCGCTGACGAGTGCGCTCGAATCGGCGCGCGGTTGCGCATCGCCCTGGACGATGTGCCCGAGCAGGCGGGCGTTCTCGTCGTCGCGGACGGCGCGGCGACCCTGACCCGCAAGGCGCCGGGATACCTCGACGAGCGCGCCCCCGATGTGCAGCGTGAACTGGATCGCGCACTGGCCCAAGGCGATACCGCCGGGCTGCTCGCTCTGGATCCCGACTTGTGTGCCGAACTCGTGCTGTCCGGCCGGGCGGCCTATCAGGTGCTCGCCGGACTTTTCGCCGCCGATCCGGTCGCCCCATCCGTCGAAACCCTGTACAGCGACGCCCCATTCGGCGTCGGGTATCAGGTGAGCGTCTGGCGCGCATCGGGAGGTGATCGGTGCTGAAGCCGATCGCCGTCGTCGGTCCCACCGCCACCGGCAAATCCGATCTCGGCCTCGATCTCGCCGAACGACTCGGCGGCGAGATCGTGAATATCGATGCGATGCAGCTCTATCGCGGCATGGACGTCGGCACCGCGAAACTCCTGCCCGCCGAACGCCGAGACATCCCGCATCACCAGCTCGATGTACTCGAGGTGACCGAAACCGCCACCGTCGCCGCCTATCAGGCCGCGGCCAGCGTGGACGTGCGCGAGATCATGGCGCGTGGCCGCACACCGATCATCGTCGGCGGCTCGATGATGTATGTCCAAGCGCTGCTCGATGATTGGGAATTTCCGGCCACCGATCCGACCGTCCGCGCACGCTGGGAGACGCTGCTCGCCGAGCGCGGCGTCGGTGCCGTGCACGAGGCATTGAAAGCGGCCGACCCGGCTGCCGCGGCGACCATCCTGCCCACCGATGGCCGCCGCATGGTGCGTGCGCTCGAGGTCGTGGAGCTCACCGGCCGGCCGTTCGCGGCCTCGGCTCCGGTCATCGGAAAACCGCGCTGGGACACCGTGATCATCGGCGTGGACCGCGAGACCGCCGAACTCGACGCGCGCATCGAACGGCGCACCGCGCTGATGTTCGGGGCCGGTCTGGTCGACGAGGTGCGCGGACTGATCGATAAGGGTCTGCGCGACGGTGTCACGGCGCGCCGGGCGATCGGCTACGCACAAGTCCTGTCGTATCTGGACAACGAATACGACCTGAACCACGCGCAGGAACGCACCCTGATCGGCACCCGGCGCTATGTCCGGCGGCAGCGCTCGTGGTTCCGCCGCGATCCCAGGGTGCGGTGGGTGGACGGCGCCGATCCCGATCTGGTCGCGACCGCGTTGTCCCTGCTCGAGAAGGAACGGATCCCGCAGTGACACGTCGTGTGAGCACCCGCAACGCCTCGGTCCAGGTGTGGCAGGCGTATCTGAACAACCGGACCAAGCGCCACCGCGACGGCCGCTTCCTGGTGCAGGGCGTGCGCCCGATCACCCAGGCGATCGGCAACGACTGGCCGCTGGAGACGATGCTCTACCGTCTCGGCGCGCCGGAACTGTCGAGTTGGGCGCGCGAACTACTGGAGGCCAGCGGCGTGCCGCAGGTCGGCCTGGTGCCGGAACTGATGGCCGAACTCGGCGAAAAGTCCAGCGGCATACCCGAATTGGTGGCGGTCGCGATATCAAGGCAAGCCGAGCTCGACACCTTCGAACCCGGTGAACCCGGTGCTGCCGCGCCACCGGTTGTGGTGGTTTTCGACCGACCCAACTCGCCGGGCAATCTCGGCACGCTCATCCGCTCCGCCGACGCGTTCGGCGCCAGCGGAATCATCGTGACCGGTCACGGGGCCGACCAATACGATCCGCAGGCAGTCCGCGCCTCAACGGGTTCCCTGTTCGCCATGCCGATCTTCCGCGCCGCCGGGCCCGCGCAGGTGCTCGAATTCCGTGACCGGCAGATCCAGCGCGGCATTCCGACCCGCATTGTCGGCACCGATGAGAACGGCACGGACGCGGTCTTCGACTACGACTTCGCCGAAGCCACCATTCTGGTGGTCGGCAATGAGACCAGCGGTATGAGCGCGGCGTGGCAGCAGGCCTGTGACGATATGGTCTATATCCCGATGGGCGGCACCGCCAGCTCGCTCGGTGCGCCCTCGGCCGCCGCGGTCGCGCTGTACGAAATTTCGCGGCAGCGCCGTACGTTGGTTCGAGGACGATAAGGCGGGAGAATGCGCGACGTGTCGGATATCGAGTTCACCAAGGGCCACGGCACCGAGAACGATTTCGTGGTGCTGCCCGATCCGGAGGTCCGGCTGGACCTGACGCCGGAGCGGATCGCCGCGCTGTGCGATCGTCGCCGCGGACTCGGCGCAGACGGTGTGCTGCGGGTGGCGCGCGCGGGTGCGCTGCGGGAGGCGGGTGTGCTCGCCGAGATTCCCGAAGGCATCGCCGATACCGACTGGTTCATGGACTACCGCAATGCCGACGGCTCGATCGCCGAGATGTGTGGCAACGGGGTGCGGGTTTTCGCGCACTACCTGGCGGCTGAGGGGCTGGAATCGCGTACGGAGTACGTCGTCGGCAGTCGGGCGGGGGCACGGCCGGTCACGGTGCATTCCGGTGGTCCGGCCAATGGCGAGGTTACCGTCGGGATGGGCATCGTTCGCGAACTCGGTTCCTCGACCGCGACCATCGGTGGCTGGGCGCTGCCCGGCATCGGCATCGATGTCGGGAATCCGCACCTGGCCTGCGTCGATGCGAGCATGTCGGCGGACGCGCTCGCCAAGCTCGATCTCAACGTCGCTCCCGGCTTCGACCCGGACCTGTTCCCGCAGGGTGTGAATGTCGAGATCCTGACCGGACTGGCGGACGGCGCGGTCGACATGCGCGTCTACGAGCGCGGTGTCGGCGAAACTCGTTCCTGCGGAACCGGAACCGTCGCCGCCGCGGCGGCCGCCTTGGCCGCCGACGGTTTCCACATCGCCAGCGATACCGGCGAGGTGCGCGTGCGAGTGCTCGGCGGCGAGGTCACCGTCCGCCTCGCCGCGGGCGCGGCTTGGTTGCGCGGACCGTCGGTGCTGGTCGCGACGGGGCGGATTGCCGAGAACTGGTGGTCGTCGCATTCGCCGAGCTGAGTGCTGATACCTCTCGTCTGTGCAAGCCATGATGACCGGGTGTGGGCGGTGTCCAGGGATAACCGAATGCGCATCGGTGAGCAGTCGTGGCAGCATGGAGGATGTATGACGAAATCGAAGACTTTTGAATTCACTCCGGCCGCCGATGACAACGACCACGTCGAGGCCGTCGAGGACACGACGGAAGACACCGGCGATGTAGTCGCCGAGCACGCCGCGCGGATGCGGCGGTCCGGGTGGACCGCCGACCCCACGGTCGGCGAGATGCAGCTCGACGAACGCTCCTCGCTGCGGCGGGTCGCTGGTCTGTCGACCGAGCTCACCGATATCACCGAGGTCGAGTACCGGCAGCTGCGACTGGAGCGGGTGGTGCTGGTCGGGGTCTGGACCACCGGCACCGCGACGCAGGCCGAGGCGAGCATGGCCGAACTGGCCGCGCTCGCCGAGACCGCGGGCTCGGAGGTGCTCGAAGGACTGATCCAGCGTCGCGACAAGCCGGATCCGGCCACTTATATCGGTTCCGGCAAGGCCGACGAACTGCGCGCGGTGGTACTCGAATCCGGTGCCGATACCGTGATCTGCGACGGTGAACTGACCCCGGCGCAGCTGACCGCGCTGGAGAAGGTCGTCAAGGTCAAGGTGATCGACCGGACCGCCCTGATCCTGGATATCTTCGCCCAGCACGCCACCTCCAGCGAGGGCAAGGCGCAGGTATCGCTGGCCCAGATGGAATACATGCTGCCGCGGCTGCGCGGTTGGGGTGAGTCCATGTCCCGGCAGGCCGGTGGTCGCGCGGGCGGCAACGGCGGCGGTGTGGGTCTGCGTGGTCCCGGTGAGACCAAGATCGAAACCGATCGCCGCCGCATTCGCGAGCGAATGGCCAAGTTGCGCCGTGAGATTCGGGAAATGAAGACCGCGCGCGATACCAAGCGGGCCCGCCGCACCTCCAGCGGCATCCCGTCGGTCGCCATCGTCGGCTACACCAATGCGGGCAAATCCAGCCTGATGAACGCACTGACCGGTGCGGGCCTGCTGGTCCAGGACGCACTGTTCGCGACCCTGGATCCGACCACCCGCCGCGCCGAACTGGACGACGGACGCGAGGTCGTCTTCACCGATACCGTCGGATTCGTGCGGCATCTGCCGACTCAGTTGGTCGAGGCCTTCCGGTCCACCTTGGAGGAGGTCACGGGCGCGGATCTGCTGCTGCACGTCGTGGACGGTTCCGACGCGCTGCCCGCCGAACAGATCAAGGCGGTCCGTGAGGTGATCACCGATGTGATCAAGCAATCGGGGTCACCGGCGCCGCCGGAGCTGTTGGTGGTCAACAAGATCGATGCGGTCGACCCGGTCGAGCTCACGCGGCTGCGCGCGATGCTGCCCGACGCCTCCTATGTCTCCGCGCACAAGGGGACCGGCATCACCGAACTGCGTGAGCGCCTCGCCGAGGTGCTCGGCGGCCTCGACGTCGAGATCAGCGTGCTGCTGCCTTACACCCGTGGCGATCTGCTCGCCCGCATCCATGCGGACGGTCGCATCACCTCCTCCGAGCACGAGGAGGGCGGCACCAGGGTGCACGCCCGCGTCCCGCACGCGCTGGCGGCGGCGCTGTCACAGTATGCGCATGCCGGTGGTTCGTCCGAGACGAACGGCACGGGTTCGCCCGAAGCCAATGGTTTCGCCTGACTCCGATGCCTTCACGAACCGGCCGGTCGGTCGCGCATGCCTCGCACATCCGGTGCGACATAGGCGAATTCGTTGCGCTATCGTCATCGAATCGACATCAGGAGGGTTAAATGTCGCATGACCACTCCGGTTCGGCCGATTCGGGTGATCGGCGCTCCGGTGATTCGTCGGTCGCCGCCCCGGCGCTGAGTGACGGTGCGCCACTGTCGGTTTCGCTCACCGACACCGATATTCGGGTGCTCGACACCCTGCTCGCGCCGCTGCGCGCGTGGACGAGTCCGCGGTTCTACGGCTTGGAGAACATTCCGGCGCAGGGGCCGGTGCTGCTGGTCGGCAATCACAATCTGATGGGCGGTATCGACGCCCCGCTGTTGCTGCCCGAGGTGCTGCGCAGGCGCGGTCGACTGATCCGCGGGCTGGCCGAGAATGTGCTCATCAATGTGCCCGGTATCCGTCAGCTGCTGCACCACTTCGGCACGGTGCGCGGCAACCGGCGCAACTGTCTGGCGCTGTTGGCCCGCGGCGAGGCCGTCATCGTATTCCCAGGCGGCGGTCGAGAAGCGGTGCGCCGCAAGAACGAGAAGTACATCCTCAAATGGGAGGGACGCTCCGGGTTCGCGCATATGGCGATCGAGGCGGGCGCGCCGATCGTGCCGGTGGCGATGATCGGCGTCGACGACGCCTACGACATCGTTTTCGACGGCGACCATCCGGTCATGCGACCGCTGCGCTGGGCCGTCGAGGCGCTGGGCTTGAACCGGGACCTGACCCCGCCGCTGATCCGCGGCGTCGGCCCGACCGGGATCCCGCGTCCCGAGCGCTTCTATTTTTCCGCCGGTGCGCCCATCGATCCGACGCCGTGGCGCGATGCGCCCGATAAGCACGCTGCCGCAGTGGAATTGCGCGACGTGGTGCGCAAGGAGCTGGAGGAGGAACTGAAGTTCCTGTTCAGCGAGCGTGACCGTGATCCGGGTCGCACCCTGTTCGGTCGCCTGCGCAGTCTGTTCTGAGTCTGCTCTCAGCTATTTTCCGATCGCTCTCCCCGCCTTGGCCGAATGGCTGGAACGAGAGTGCGAATGGCCGCTGTAGCGGCAGTTCGGGTGGGATTTCCAGTCGCATCAGGTGGCTTACTCGCGTCTGCGGCCACGTCGCCGATCCGGTCATCGAGTCCGGCTGACTGCTCACCTCGCAATGGCACCGATGATCACCACGTAATGGTGCGGGCAAACGTCGAGAGCGAACCTCCATGAGCGCATTCTCGCCGCTGCGCGCGTCCTGGGTGGTGCGGTTTTGGGGTGTGAAGTGAACGGGGGTTCTTGTTGCGGGTAACGTAGGGAGGAACGACGGGTCGGTGTGGACCGGCCGTGGGGTTATTAGGAGGTTGGCGTGGAGCGCACACTGTTCGAGCCCGAACACGAGCTGTTCCGGGAGTCGTTCCGCAAGTTTCTCGATCAGCACGTCGCGCCGAATCATGCGAAGTGGGAAGAGCAGGGCATTGTCGACCGCGAGGTCTGGCTCGAGGCCGGTAAACAGGGATTCCTCGGCATGGCCATGCCAGAGGAGTACGGCGGCGGCGGGGTCGAGGACTTCCGCTACAACGCGATCGTCGCCGAGGAGTCGGTGCGCGGTCAGTACTCCGGTCTCGGCTTCGCCCTGCACAACGATGTGATCGCCCCTTATCTGCTCGAACTCGCCAACGATGAGCAGAAGCAGCGCTGGCTGCCCGGATTCTGTTCCGGCGAGATCATCACCGCGATCGCGATGACCGAACCGGGCACCGGCTCCGACCTCCAGGGCATCAAGACCCGCGCGGTCCGCGACGGCGACGACTGGATCCTCAACGGCGCCAAGACCTTTATCACCAACGGCATCAATTCCGATATCGTCATCGTGGTCGCCCAGACCGATCCGGACAAGGGCGCGATGGGCTTCAGCCTGCTCGTCGTGGAGCGCGGTATGCCCGGCTTCGAGCGTGGCCGCAACCTCGACAAGCTCGGCCTCAAGGCCCAGGACACCGCCGAGCTGAGCTTCACCGATGTCCGCGTCCCGGGAAAGAACCTGCTCGGCACCGAGGGCATGGGCTTCATCCACCTGATGAACAATCTGCCGCAGGAGCGCATGTCCATTGCCGTCATGGCGGCCGCGGCCATGGAAGCCTGCCTGGAGATGACCATCCAGTACGTGCGCGACCGCAAGGCCTTCGGCAAGCCGATCGGCGCCCTGCAGAACACTCGCTTCGTGCTGGCCGAACTGGCCACCAAGACCACCGCCGTCCGCGTCCTGGTAGACCGCTTCATCGATGACCTCAACGCGGGCAAGCTGTCCGTCGAGGACGCGGCCATGGCCAAGTGGTGGAGCACCGAGGAACAGCTCTACCTCATCGACCGCTGCCTGCAGCTGCATGGCGGCTACGGCTACATGAAGGAATACCCGATCGCCAAGGCCTACATGGACGCCCGCGTGCAGACCATCTACGGCGGCACCACCGAAATCATGAAGGAAATCATCGGTCGTTCGCTGAAACTGAGCTGATACCAACCGGTTTCGCGGCCCCGCCGCGGGCTCCGGTCTGCGGCGGGGAAATCGAGGCTGTTGCGCCACCGGCCGAAGTTGTCTAGTCCTGTTATCGGGCCACCGTGGCTCGCAGGGCTAGAAAAGGTTGGTTGGGCACAGTGACGGAGCAGGCCCTCGGGCAGGAGCACACCTTCGGTACGAGCGCATTCGCGACCACCTCCGATGGCCGTCGACTGCACTACATGGTGCGCGGAACCGGTGGGCCGACCGTCGTTTTCGAATCGGGTATGGGTTTCTCCCGGTCGATCTGGGGCCTGGTGCAGCCGGTTGTGGCCGAGCGCGTACGCGCCGTTGTCTACGACCGCGCCGGAACCGGCCGCAGCGATGACGATCCGAACCCACGCACCCTCGCCCGGATGGCCGACGACCTCGCCGCGGTCTTGGCGGAGTTGGGGGAGGGGCCCGTCATTCTCGTCGGCCACAGTTGGGGTGGCCCGATCGTCCGCGTCGCCGCGACCGCGAATCCGACCCGCATCCGGGGAATCGTGCTGGTCGATCAGAGCGACGAGAACTGCGAAATGTATTTCCTGCCTTCGGCGCAGAAGCGGTACGCGATGACCCGCGTCCTGTTGCCCAAGCTGGCCCGCTCCGGCCTCTACCGTCTGCTCGGCAGCCGGATCGGCGGCAAGCAGCCCGCCGATGTCGCCGCCGACCACCGTGCCGAGGATTTCACCCCGCGTGCCGCGCGCACCATGATCGCCGAACAGGACCAGTTCAGCGCGGGTCTGCGAAATCTCCGCGACCAGCCGCACGAACTCGACGGCGTGGATGTCAGCGTCATCACCGGCACGAAACTCCCGCGTCTCGACAAGACCACCCGAACCGCGCTGACCGCCGCCCACCGCCGCACCGCCGCCGCCTTACCCAGGGGCCGACTGGTCGAGGCCGAGCGCTCGGGTCACCTCATCATGTTCACCGAACCCGACCTGATCGTCGACGAAATCCTGCGCATCGCGGACAACTAGGACCGGGGTCCCAAGGGCGGCAACGGAATACACCGATATCCAGATCTTCGACGCGCAGATCTACGTGAATGTGCTTGGGAGTGGGCCCATTCGGCCACGTCGGTGGGGAGTAGCCAGGTACCGCGGCGACCATGGCGGGTGCCGTCGGCGCACTCGCCGCGCGTTTGGTCGCATGCGGTGGTGACCTGCCCGGGCGCTATCGGGTAGCCCTCGACGAACTGATGCTCGATGGGTCAGCCGTGAGTACGTCGTCGTGACCGTTGCGGCGGCACCAACTGAGCAGGTAATGCGCGTGCACGCCACACCACCGATAGATCGCATTGGCGGTCAGCGGCAATTCGGGATCGTGCTCGCCGCGTTCGAGCACGATCGGCCCGATATAGACGCTGGCCACCTTATTGGCGGTATTGAGACCGACCCGAGCGGCCCTGGCGAGGGTGACGGCGTCGGTGGCGCGGCCCGCGGCAATGGCTCCGGCCAGCCGCGCGGCGGTCGCACCGCGCTGTCCCTGGAACAGCCGATACAGCGGGGGCGGCGTTGCCGGTGGCGGCTCGAGACGCGGCCGTCGTCCGGTCGCCGCCGCGGCGATCGCCTCCAACAATGCCGGTACGCCAGAGGATTTCGAGTAGAAACCGGCCAATTCCGAAGACCTGAGCAATGCTTCGTCCCGATGGTCGCGCTCCGTGCTGTGCCCCTGCGCCGCCATCAGCACCGCGGCCCGGCGATGCGCCGAACCCAGCATATCCAGCACATCCAGGCCGTCGAAGCCGTACTCCAGCGCCGGATCGTTCCAGATCAGGTCGGTGATCACCACATCGAAGCGGACCTGGTGCACGACCTCGCGACGCACGGCCTGTCGGTCCAGGGCGACCGCGATGGTCGAACCGGCGAACGCTTGTTTCAGTGCCGGCTCGATGACCCGCCCCAGCGGCGAGGCCACCAGTATTCGTAGGTGCCCCACATCCCCTTCGAGCAACATATTGCCCGCACCCAGGCTCATCGGGTGATTCTTACACCCGCCGTGGTGGTGTGCAGGCGAATTGCGGTACAGCACTGGTCTATGGCGCTGGACATCACCAAGGCGCGCAATGACGATGCGCCGATCCCCGAAATCATCGGCTGGGACAGTGAATTGGCGCGGTCGGAATTCCTGCGGTCGTCCGCGAGCGCCACCGTGCTATTCGTCGAGTCCACGTACTCGATCTGCTGAGCGTCCATTCACGTGTCCCGACCCAGCAGGCTGGCGATGGTCGCGGCGGTCCAGCCGAGGTCCGCGCCGGGGCGGGTGGCGATGTAGGTGGCGATCTCTTCGACTGTCCAGGCGTGGGATTCGGTCAGGCCTGCGGCGAGGTGGCGTATATAAGCGGCCGAAGGTGGGTTGCCCGGGAGGTCGGTATAGCGCCAAGGGGCGGTAATGGTGAGGACCGGACGTCCTTCGAAAGTGTCGGTGCAGACCAGGGTTTCGTAGCGACCGGGACCGAGCCTCAGACGGCCGTGGGTGATCGCCTCGCGCAGGTCCAGGTCGGTGCCGGGGGTCCGGTACATCTCCTGGGCGGCGATATCGCAGAACTGTTCGATAGTGACCAGGTGGGCGCGGGCGGCGGTTTCACCGGCGGCGTCGGGATCGTAGAAGGCGCGCCCGCCGGTCCAGGTCAGCGATTCGGTGGCGAAATATTGCAGGCCGGGGAGCGTGAGCGGTACCGAGCGCAGCGGTTCGGCCCCGTGGCGGCAGCCGGGGAGCGTGATCGCGCCGCCGTCGGGTGTGCCGCCGGCGAGGTAGCAGCGCAGGCGGCTCAGATGCATATTCGAGCCGTACGACGCGTACCACACGGTCTCGGTCATGGCACTGGTCCGGGCATCGCACCCGCCTTCCGGTCGGAAATCGCCTATAAGACGAGCATGCCACGGGTGGCGGCATCAGCGCCTTGTGACCGTGAGCAGCAGTGGTGATGCACCGGCCGCTGTCCGACGAGGCGAATCCGGCCCACCTCGACCGCGACCGCGCCTGCTTCGACATCCCCACCGCGCATGGCAGGATGCGCAGCCGTGGGGCACCGATCCGTTCGATGCGCGTACCGGCGAAGGTGGCATCGCAGACATTGCCGCCCCGTCTCGGATCCAACCCCTGACGACCACTCCGAACGGCACCGGCATCGAATACGACGGAATCAAATTCAACGCACCCCTTGCGGCGGTACGAGATTCGCGTGAGCTGGGAAGTCGAATCGGCAGCGCACGCGAGCGAAATGCGTACACTGACCCGCCGGAAGCAAATCTGAAACAGGTGTCCGTCAGCCGACGTTGGAGGGTAATTGTCAACACGACGCGACGACATTCTCGACGCGGCACGGGATCTGATCGTGCGCGAGGGCTACGCGGGCGCCAGTATGCATGCGATCGCGCGAGCGGCGGGCATCACCCGACCCGGCTTGTACGCCGAATTCGGTGATCGGGACGAGCTATTCGAGGCACTGCTCGATCGCGAGGAAGAACGGGTACTGGCCATGGCGTCCGCGGCGACTCCGGTCTTCGAGGACGGCGCGGACCTGGCCGCGATCGCCGCGGACGTCTCCGCCGATGCCGTCGATATCTTTCTCGACCTCGTCTCGGCCGCACCGCAGAGCTGGCGTTTCGTGCTCATGCCCGGCGACGGGTTGCCCGACACCGCGCACGAACGAGTCGACCGCGCCCGCGAGGCCTTGCGGGCGCGCAGTCGAGCGGTGCTCGCGCTGATGGCCGCGCTCACCGAGCGAGAGATGGACGAGGAGTTGTTGAGCCACGCGGTGATCAGTGCGAGCGAGACCAGTGCCCGACTTGTGCTCGCCGCAGACGGCGCGCAACGGCGCGAGGCGGTATCCAAGACATTGCGCTGGTTGGCACGTCGGACGGTCGTCGCCGCCGGAGTCGGGGAGAACTAGCCATGGTTGACGCGAAACAAGCAGCGCCCCATAGGCAACCGGCACCTGGACCGGCTAAACGCAAGTACGCCAAGCGGCTTCAGCCTGCCGACCGACGTGAACAACTACTCGACGCGGCATTGCGTCTTGTGTCGCAAGAAGGGTTCACCAGTGTCAGCATCGCCGCCGTCGCCGAGCGCGGCGGGGTGACCAGGCCGGTCGTCTACGACTCATTCGGCAGCCGCGACGAACTGCTCGAGGCGCTCATCGAACGCGAGACCGCCCGGATGGCGGCGGCGGTGGCCCGCTCGGTCGCCGATACCGCCACGACACCCGACTTCGGTTCCGCCGCACCGGAACAGCTGCCCGCGATGCTCGGGCACTTCCTCACCGAAGTCTGCTCGATGCCCGACACCTGGCGGCTGGTGTATTTCCCGATCGATGGTGTACCGCCGGTCCTGCGGAAAAGGGTTGCCGCGGCTCGCGACGAATTGCGCGCGCCGCTGCGACAGGCACTCGGGCGGTGGCTGGCGCGGCAGCCCGATGCCGATGGCGTGGATCCGGATGTGTTGGCCCAGCTCGTACAGGGCACCATCCAAACAGCGGCGCGCCTGGTGCTCGACCAACCCGATGAATTCGGCATCGACCGGATTCTGGCGCTGTTCGACTACCTGTTCTTCCGTGCGGCCTAGCGACTTTCGTCGATCGGTTCTCGCCCATCTCGGTCCGGCGAGCCGTGATTTGACCCTGACGTTACGTCAGGCTCGACGATGTGCCGGTGAGCGAAAACTACCCAGCATTCGATATCAGTCCGGTTCCCGTACCAGCCTTCGACGCTGTGCCGCCGGAACTTTTCCGCGGCATCTACGGGATGCCGATGTTCGTCACGGTGCCTACGGCCGATCTGGCCGCGTCGGTGGACTTCTGGACGCGCGGCCTCGGCTTCTTCGATCTGTTCTCTGTCCCCGGCCGACTCACCCACCTGCGGCGCTGGGCATTCCAGGACGTCCTGCTCGTATCCGCTGACCAGGCCGCGGCGGCAACCGAGCTGAGCGTGAGCTTCGCCTGCGTGCTGAGCCAGCTCGACGAGATCGCGGCCGCGTGTGAGCAGCTGCTGCCCGGTTGCACATCGGGGCCACGGCCGATGCCGTGGAATACGGTGGATCTGGAGGTCGGTACGCCGGACAACACGCGGGTGATCATGACCGCGGCGCGCCCGTACGATCCGAACAGTGCCGAGGCCGAGCAGTTGCGGTCCATCGGGATCGAGGGGCCGTGAGCGTGCCTGTCAAACTGGACGGTGTGACTGATCAGGCCGATGCCGGTCGCACCGTCGGTGCGACCGCCGCGCAAATGGGTGTCACGATCCGAACGCTCCATCACTGGGATGCGATCGGACTCGTGTGCCCGACCGAGCGCACCGACGCGGGGTACCGGCTCTATACGAGCGCGGACCTCGCCCGCATCCATCGGGTGCTCATCTACCGTGAGCTGGGCGTACCCCTCGATGAGATCAAGACGGTCCTGGACGCACCTGCCACCGATGCGACCTCGTCGCTGCGCCGCCAGCGCGACGAGCTCCGCGAGCGCGCCGCCCGCCTGCAACAGATGGCCGATGGCATGGACCGCATGATCGAAGCCAGGGCGTCCGGAATCCTGCTCTCCGCCGAGGAACAGATCGAGATCTTCGGCGAGCACTGGCAACCCAACTGGACCGCGGAGGCCCACGAGCGCTGGGGTGATACCGCCCAGTGGGCCCAGTACGCCGAACGCGCCGCGCAAAGAACCGCCGAGGACTGGCAACAGATCGCCGCCACCGTCGACGCACTCAACACCGACCTGGCCGCCGCCTACCGCGCCGGAGTACTCCCCGGCAGCGCCGAAGCCAACACCCTCGCCGAACGCCACCGAGCCTCCATCGACACCTATTTCGACTGCCCTCCTGCCATGCACCTCTGCATAGCCCGCACCTACCTCACCACCCCCGACCACACCACCTTCTACAACACCCTCGCCCCCGGCCTGACCCCCTGGCTTTCCGCCATCATCCACGCCAACGCCGAGGCGACAATGCACTGAGGTAAGTCCGCTCTCGACGTTTGTCGCCACCAGCGCATGGTCGAGGGTTCACCTGGTTCCCACGAGGGGGGTGCGGGCTCGGAATTCCTGGGGCGGGCAGCCTTGCCAGCGGCGGAAGGCGCGGATGAAGGACGCGGCCTCGGCGTAGCCGAGGCGGGCGGCGACCTGTTCGGTGGTCATATCGGTATGGCTGAGCAGTTCCTCCGACATCATCTGGCGGACTTCGTCGAGCAGGTTGCGGAAGGAGGTGCCCTCTTCGCGCAGCCGGCGAGACAGCGTGCGCGGGCTCATGAAAAGTGCTGCGGCGACGGCGATTTGGTCCGGAATCTGCCCCGGATTGCGGACCAGCAGGTCACGCACCGCGGCGGCGACACCGGTGCGGGCGCGGCGCGCGGTGAGCAGATCGCGGCACAGTTGTTCGCATGTCCCGCGCGCCCATTCGTTGGCCTGCGGCAGCGCGATATCGAGATAGGCACTGTCGAAGGCCAATTCGTTGACCGCCGCGTCGAATTCCGGCTCGACACCGAAGACGTTGCGGTAGCGCGTCGTATCCGTCGGAGCCCGATGGCGGAAGCTGAGCCGGGTGGCGGGCACACCGGCGGCGAACCGCTCCCGGCCGATGGATTGGATACCGGTGATGACGCGCTCGGTCAGGAAGGCGCGCACATCCTCCGGTATCTCCGAATCGTCGAAGACGAGCCGCGACTCGGCCGGTCCCTCCTCGAAGGTCAACCGGCCGAATACGAAGGCCAGATCGACATAGCGCAGTGAAACCTCGATCACCTCGCGCACGGTACGACTGCTCAGCAGCGCCAGCCCCCACGGCCCGTACAGCGATAAGTGATAGCGGTTCCCGGCCTCGACACCCAATCCGGGTTCAGCGCCGAATCGCGCGAGCAGATTCCGCACGATGCGTACCTCTTGACGTGCCGTCACCTCGGCATCGGAATCGCGCACCGCATCGGGCACTAGTCTCGTGCCCTCGAGACAGGCTTCCGGCGACATGCCGCGTTCCTGCGCCAATTGCATCAACACATGCACGCTGGAGGTTGTACGCAGTAGATCCCAATCGAACACTGAACTGCATCCTCGTCGAAGCCGGTCCGGTCTCGCTATTGGCGGAACGTATCAATCATTTCTTCTTCATCGCAGGAAAATCGGAACACCCGGTGCCACGGCGGCGGAAATGCCACGCTGGAGGGCGAGGTACTGCACAGGAGGTGAGCCGGGTGAGTACGGCGCAACAGCGGGTCGAGATCGAGGTACACAATCCGGCCGACGGCAGCGTGACCGGCCGGGTGCCCGACGAATCGAGTGCGGCGGTGGCCGCGACGGTGCGCGAATTGCGCCTGTTCCAGCCGGAATGGGAGGCGATCGGTCCGGATAAGCGGGCCGAATGGCTGTTTCGGCTGCAGGATTGGCTGATCGATAATTCCGACGAGCTCACCGATGTGGTCCAATCCGAAACCGGCAAGACCCGCTACGACGCGGAGATCGAGGTGCCCGCCGCCGTCGATCTGATCAAATACTGGGCGCGCAATGCGGCGAAATTCCTGCTCGACGAGCACCCGGCGCCACATAATCCGCTCGGCCGGACCAAGCGACTGATCAAGACCTATCGGCCGCATCCGGTGGTCGGGGTCATTACGCCGTGGAACTTTCCGCTGCTGAATGTGTGCTTCGACGCGCTGCCCGCGCTGATGGCCGGTGCCGCGGTGCTGGTCAAGCCGTCGGAGGTCACGCCGTTGAGTGCGGTCGCGCTGGCGCGGGGGTGGGCCGAGATCGGTGCGCCACCGATCTTCGCGGTCGCGACCGGGCGCGGGGATACCGGACGTGCGGTCGTCGAGGCGGTCGATTATGTGCAGTTCACCGGGTCGACCAAGACCGGTAAGGCGATCGCCGCCGCCTGCGGCGCGACCCTGACCCCGTACAGTCTGGAACTCGGCGGCAAGGATCCGGCGATCGTGCTCGCGGACGCCGATATCGAGCGGGCAGCTGCGGGCATCGCCTATGGCGGTCTGTTCAATTCCGGGCAGGTCTGTGTGTCGATCGAGCGGGTGTATGTCGAGGCCCCGGTCTACGACGAGTTCGTGACCAGCCTGACCGAACAGGTGCGCAAGTTGCGACAGGGCCACGACGGGCGCGGATTCGGCTTCGATATCGGCGCGATGGCGACCGAGGCCCAACGCGATATCGTGGCACGTCACGTCGAACAGGCCGTGGCCGCGGGCGCGCGGATCACCACCGGCGGGAAGGCGACCGGGGTCGGCACCTTCTTCGAACCGACCGTGCTGGTGGATGTGGACCATTCGATGGCGTGCATCACCGAGGAGACATTCGGTCCGACCATTCCGGTGCTGAAGGTCGCCGACGAGGACGAGGCGGTGCGCCTGGCCAATGATTCGGTCTACGGGCTCTCGGCCACCGTGTGGACCGCGGACCGCAAGCGCGGCGAGCGAGTGGCACGGCGGCTGGAAGCGGGTGCGGTCAATATCAACGACGCCTTCGCGAATCTGTTCAGCTTCGCACTGCCGATGGGCGGGTGGAAGGATTCCGGGGTCGGTGCGCGGTGGGGCGGTGCCGCCGGAATCCGGAAATACTGTCGCCAGCAAGCGATTACGGTGCCGCGGGGACCGGCGACGAGGCGCGAGTTGATCTGGTATCCGGCCTCGCGTGCGCGCGTGCGGGTGATCTCCGGATTGATGCGCGCGCTCGACGCGCGCGGCAGGCGCAAGTTGCCGAAGTTACTGGGCCGCAGGCGATAAGGCGTCTGACCCGGATATCGAACGCGCGACACGGAATCCGACATCGTCGATCCGGTAGGTCGGATGGCTGCGCCGTCGCACCGAGGCCCGGCAGCTCCACTTCTCATCGGACCAGCCGCCGCCCCGCAGCACCCGATACGAGTCGTACACCTCGGCGTCGTAAATGTCCCAGCACCAATCCCATACATTGCCGAGCATGTCGTACAGGCCCCATGCGTTGGGCAGCTTGCCGCCGACCTCGTGCACATGCTCCGCGGAATTCCCGCGATACCAGGCGACTTCGTCGAGCGCGCCATATCGCGGTCCCGAAGTGCCCGCCCGGCACGCGTACTCCCACTCGGCCTCGGTCGGCAGCCGGTACCCGTCGCTGTCGGCATCCCACTCGACCTCGTCGTCGTGCACGCGATACGCGGGCGGCAAACCCGCATCCAGTGACAAGCCATTGCAGAATCGGATCGCATCGAACCACGAGACACCCTCGACCGGCAGCCGATCACCCCGAGCCGCACTCGGCACCGCACCGGTGACCTGCTCATACTGCGCTCGAGTTATCGAAAACGCACCCAACCGAAACCCCGCCACCTCGACTGCCCAACTGCGCTGGGTCCGCCGATCCGACAGCGTCACCCGCCCCTCGGGCAGCGCGACCATCTCGATTTCCGCACGCACAGCTAGCCGATGGTAATGCATGCGTATTGCGGTGCGTGATCGACCGCCGTCGCGGAGTGCCGGAGTTGGCCGTCGTCGTGGGAAGCGGTGTCGTCCAAAACCGTTGATGTGCCGCAATCGCATCCACCACGCGGTCGCACTGACAAGACAGAGCGGGTCGGCGAAAGTCTTGGCGCGCCGATGACCTCCGGCCTAGCCTGGACTCCCACCGCGCGAAGAGGAGACGACCGTGCCCGACGTCCGTGAAGTGTGGCAGAGCCGAGTCTGGGGGAATCTCGGGGCTCCGGTCTACGACTTCGTGCTCGACCATCCGCGGCTCGCCCGGCCCGCCGGAAAGTTGATGTGGGGCTGCGATACCCGCCGGATGTATGCGGCGATGGATGTGGTCAACCAGCTGCCGGAGGGTTCCGCACTGCTCGATCTGCCGGTCGGCGGCGGCGTGACCCTGCGTCGACTCGAATCCGGTCGCAAGCTCCGCTATGTGGCGGCGGATATTTCCGACGACCAGTTGGCGGCGGCGCGTCGCGCGGCCGAGCGCGCCGGTCTGTCCGATATCGACTATGTGCGCGCGGATGTCGTCGATCTGCCGTTCATAACCGGCGAATTCGATCTCGTGGTGAGTTTCGCTGGCCTGCACTGTATGCCGGATCCGGCCGCCGCGGTCGCCTCGCTCGCCCGCGTGCTCGCGCCGGGTGGACGGCTGGTCGGCAGTTGTGTGGTGCGCGGGGTCCGGCCGCGCTTCGACTTACACATGCGGGTGATGCGGACGATGGGCGTATTCGGTCCGTCCGGTACCGCGGCCGAGCTGTCGGGCTGGATCGCCGCGGCGGGACTGCGCGAGGTCGAGCTGGTGTGCAATGGCGCGCTGGCGCAGTTCACGGCCGTGAAGGACTAGCGTCCCTGCTCGTAGCGCGGGCCGACCAGGGCGATGGCGGTATCGACCGCGACGTCGATGATGTCGCGGATATCCTTGCCCTCTTCGACCGTGGAGGCGATCAGCTCGCGGAACCCGCCGTAGAGGATGGTCGCCATCTGACGAGTCGGCGGATGCAGCCCGGGCGCTTCGAACTCCGGTGTGGCGGTGAGGCTTTGGATCAGATTGACGAAGGCCTCGGCCGCGTCGTGGTAGACCTGGCGAGCGGCCTCACCGAGCGCGGGGGTGTCCCGAATCCAGGCCAGGGTGATCGTCGTGTCCTGATCGGATGCGTGAATCCAGGCTTCGATGGCCTGCCGGACCTGGGTGCGCCATGGCGCGGCCGGATCGACGGCATCGTAGATTTGCTGGATCGTCTCACTGTTCCGCTCGGCGAGCAGCGCGATGAAGCAGTCCTGTTTGCTGTCGAAATGTTCGTAGAACGTGCGGCGAGAGGTACGCGCGTTGCGCACCACATCGGCCACGGTTGTTTCGCGATAGCCGCGATCGCGCACGGCATCGGCCATCGCATCGAGGAGCCGACGCCGGAATGCGGATTCCGGCGGGCCCTCGGTGGCGATACTGGCGGCGGGCTCGGCACGGGTCACGAGAATCAGGTTAGTTCGCCCCGCCGCCACCGCGATCATGACCTCACACGCACCGGAACATGGTCGGGCGCGGCGGCCCGGCTCGCGAACCGGATGGTGCCGTCCTCGAGCCGCCCGTGCCGCAGTGCGAGCACATCGTGGGCATAGTTCATACCCAATCGCCAGGGTCGTCGCGACCCGGCCCTGGGAAAGTGGTCGATGGAACGCTGGACGTAGCCGGATTGGAAATTCAGCAGTGGTTCCGTGGCGATGCTCGGATCCGGCCACGGCGTGCACTGGTCGTAGCCGTTGTCGTCCATATGCCGCAGCAATCGGCACACGAATTCGCCCACCAGATCGGCCTTCAATGTCCAGGACGCATTGGTGTAGCCGATGGTGAAGGCGAAGTTGGGTACGCCGCTCAGCATCATCCCCTTATAGGCCATGGTGTCGGGTAGTGGGACAGCTCGGCCGTCGACACTGAACTCGATTCCGCCGAAGGCGAGCAATTGCAGACCGGTGGCCGTGACAACGATATCGGCGGGGAGGTCGGCACCCGAGGCCAGACGCAGGCCGTCGGCGGTGAACTTCTCGATCCGATCGGTCACCACGGTGGCGCGCCCGCCCCGGATCGCCCGGAACAGATCCCCGTCCGGTACCAGACAGAGCCGTTGGTCCCACGGGTTGTAGGTCGGCTTGAAGTGGACGTCCACCTCGTATCCGGTCGGCAGTTGCGCGGCCGTCTGCTTGCGGATGAAGTCGCGCATCATGCGGGGACGGCGCTGGCTGAGTTGGTAGATGAGCGTGCCGATCAGCACGTTCTTCCAGCGGGTGATCGTATAGGCCCGGCGGGGCCCGAGCCGTTCGCGCAGGCGGATCGCCACCGCGTCCTCGGTGGGTACGGACATGATGTAGGTGGGGGAGCGCTGCAGCATGGTCACCTGCGCAGCCGTCTCGGCCATGGCCGGAACCAGGGTCACCGCGGTGGCCCCGCTGCCGATCACCACGACTCGCTTACCCGCATAGTCCAGGTCGGCGGG
Organism: Nocardia sp. CA-135398; assembly: GCF_050955845.1. Lineage (NCBI taxonomy): Bacteria > Bacillati > Actinomycetota > Actinomycetes > Mycobacteriales > Nocardiaceae > Nocardia > Nocardia sp. CA-135398. The sequence continues at coordinate 3,136,905 of NZ_CP192084.1, forward strand.
CCACTGCTGCGGATGCACGAGTCGGCCACGGAAATCCTCGATTCCGGCGAATTCGGGGGTATAGCCGTGGTCGTAGCGGTAGTAGCCACTGCACACGTACAGGAAGCCGCAGGTGAACGTCGAGGTGGCGCCGTCGTGTTCGGCCGTCACCGTCCACTGCGCCGCTTCGGTCGACCAGGACGCCCCGATGACCTTGTGTCCGAATCGGATTCGACGATCGATACCAGCGTCCGCCGCCGTGTCACGGATGTAGTCCAGGATCGATGGCCCGTCGGCGATTGCCGCGGCCTGCGTCCACGGGCGGAAACGGTAACCGAGGGTGTGCATATCGGAATCCGAACGCACCCCCGGGTAGCGGAACAGATCCCAGGTGCCGCCGATCGCCGTGCGCGCCTCCAGAATTGCGAAGCTGCGCTTCGGGAAGGCCGTCTGCAGATGGTGGGCCGCGCCGATGCCGGACAGACCAGCGCCGACGATCAGCACATCGAAATGCTCGGGCCCACCTGGCTCTCGGTGATCACCCTGCATCGAATCGCCGCGCGATGCTCTCATGCTGTCACTCCCGCGTTCGCGCGGGCGCGCAGCCGTCGCTCCAGCACCGAGAATATGTCGTAGTAGTGCGTCGGCGCGACACGTGCGAGCGCATCGAAGACGTAGGCGTCCGGCCCGACCAGAATGCGGGACTTCCCGCGCTCGACTCCGCGACAGATGATTTCGGCCGCCTTGTCCGGTGAGGTCATCGTGATCGCCTCGAACTCCGCCGCCATCTGCTCGTGCGAGCGGCCGCGCCCCTCGGGATCCTTGCGCACCCGAGCATTGCGCGCGATGTTGGTGGTGATACCGCCCGGGTGCACATTGACCGCGGACACTCCCGTGCCCCGAAGTTCCTGGCGCAGTGCGTCGGTGAAGCCGCGCACCGCGAATTTCGCGGCACAGTAGGCACTTTGATTCGGCATGCCGAGCAGTCCGAATACGCTGGAGGTATTCACGATAGTGCCCTGGTTCTGTTCGACCAGGATGGGCAGAAACGCGCGGGTGCCGTTGACCACACCGTCGAAGTTGATCTGCCGCAACCATTCATCGTCTTCCGGAACCGCGTCGAGCACCGACGAGCTCACCGCCACACCGGCATTGTTGAATACCGCCGCCAGCGGCTCGGTCAGCCAGTCCTCGACCTCGGCGGCGAAGGCGATTTGGTCGGCGGCATCGCGCACATCGAGCACCCGGACGAGCACCGGACCGGTAAGTGTGGCGGCCGTCTGTTTCAAGCCGACCTCGTCGATATCGGCGATGGCCACGGGCGATCCACGGCGCGAAAGCAATTGGGCGAGACTGCGGCCGATGCCGGAGGCGGCGCCGGTGATCATGACGGGACGGCCGGACAGCGGCCTAGCGGTGCGGGGCATCGGTGCTCCTGGCGGTGCGGATATGGGTATCGATGAGGTCGGTGAGCGTCGGCCGGACGTCGACGGGCAGGTCATGGCCCATACCGGGCAGGGTGTGCAGGCGCGCACCCGTAATGGCGCTTGCCGTGACGGTGCCGCCGGTCGGATTCACCATCAGATCGCGGTCACCGTGCAGAATCAGGGTCGGTGCGATGACCGCGGCGAGTTCCGCTGTGCGGTCACCGGATTTGAGGATGCCCGCGAGCTGGCGGCCGATGCCCGGTGCCGGATGGGGATCGCGGTCCCAGGTCGCCGCGGCGGCGGCGCGCACCGCGGGCTCGTCGAACGGATAGCCGTGCGAGCAGATGTGTCGGTACATGCGCACTGAGCGTTCGATGTGTTCGGCGCGCGTGCGGGCCGGTCGGCCGAACATCAACCGCCACGTCGACAGGGCCGGACGCCCGACCCGTGCCGCACCCGTGGTCGACATGATCGAGGTCAGTGAGGCGACCCGGGCCGGGTAGCGGGCGGCCACGGTCTGCGCGATCATTCCGCCGAGCGACATCCCGACCAGATGCGCGGAGCTCAACTCCAGCGCATCGAGTAGCCCCACCGTGTCGGCGGCCATATCCGAGAGGTCGTATTGCGCTGTGTGCCAACGCTTTCGCAGGAAATCGAGCGGACCCGGCGGTGGAAAGCCGAAGTGCGTCGACTTGCCGACATCACGGTTGTCGAAGCGGATGACTTCGTAGCCGCGTGCGACGAGGAGTTCACAGAGACCGTCTGGCCAGTCGTGCAGTTGTTGCCCGAGTCCGGCGACGAGCAGCAGCGGAGTGCCGCCTTCACCTAGGCGCTCGTAGGCGAGTGTGACGCCGTGCCCGACATCGGCGAATTGCTCGCTCATGCCGTTACCTGTTCGGCTCTGGCCTCGGCCGCAACAGGCCGGGGCGCGCGGCGATAAACCACGGCGCGGCCCTTCTTCGCGGGCACCAGCGCGACACCGCGGAAGTGGGTGCGCTCATCCGCCGCGTCGGTCGGCTCGAGCGTGAAATCTCGCAGCAGCGTGCGCAATACGACATTCATCTCCATGGTGGCGAAGGCCGCACCGATGCAGCGCCGGGCACCGCCGCCGAATGGAATCCAGCTGAAGGTGCCGGGCCGGACCCCGACGAAACGATCCGGATCGAAGGCGCGGGCATTCGGGAACAGCTCCTCATTGTCGTGCATGAGCCGAATGCTGATCAGCACATTCTGTCCCTCGGGCAGTGTCCACCGACCCAGCTGCATCGACTCCGCGCGGATCTTGCGGATCGTCGAGTCGATGACCGGGCGCACCCGCTGCACCTCCAGCAGGGTGGCCTCGCGCAGTGCCGAGCCGCCTTCGTCGACCTCGGCGACCAAGCGCCGCAACACTTCCGGATGCCTGCGCAGACGCTCGATGGTCCACGACAGTGTGGTCGCTGTGGTCTCGTGGCCCGCGGTGAGCAGGGTGAGCAGTTCGTCGGCGATCTCGCCGCGGGTCATCGCGGTGCCGTCGTCGTAGCGGGCCTGCAGCATCATTGCCAGCACATCGTCGCGCTCGGCGAGGTGCTCGTCGGCGGCGGCACGGTCGATGAGCCTGCCGACGATTTCGTCGTAGTTGCGGCGGTGAGCGGCGAAGCGGGCCCAAGGACCATACTGTCCCAAGAACTTTCGCGGCACCGGCAGTGCCGCGAGTGCCGACCCGACCAGCACCAGCTTGGGCAGCAGCTCGCGCAGTTCGTCGAATTCCTTGCCCTCGGCGCCGAATACGGCGCGCAGGATCACATTCAGGGTGATCCGCATCATCGAATCCATCGTCGCGAACTCCCGGCCCTGCGGCCAGGTGGCCAGCTCGCGCACCGTCTCCTCCTCGATCAGCGTCTCGTACACCGCGAGGCGACGACCGTGGAACGGCGGAGTCAGCAATTTGCGCTGCTTGCGGTGTTCGGCACCGCGCAGCGAGAACAGTGAGCCGGGACCGAGGAACTGGCCGAGATTGACATCGACGTTATCGGCCACATCGGAGCTCGCGGTGAACAGCGCCTTCACCTCGGCCGGTTCGGATAGCACCACCATCCGCCCGAAGCGCGGTAGGTAGACCGTGAACGCCGAGCCGTAGCGCCGGTGCAATCTACGCCATGCGCGGGTGCGGCCCGCCAATACCTCGATGGCCTGTACGAAGGCCGGAGTTGTAGGCCCGTCGGGCAATTTCACCGTGGTCATGCGGCACCTCCCAGCGTGGTACATCTGTGTACCAACAGCACGGTACGCTCATGTACCGAGGTGTGGCAAGGGTCACTTTCGGAATTACCGCCCGCTTCGGCGATGCGGGTGGTTAGCGTGAGCGCGTGCGCAAGCATCGTTGGATGACAACGGGAGGCTGGGTACGCGGCACGTATGAGCTGCGCGGATTGCCTGAGCGGCTGGCGGCACGGGGCTGGGTCGCGATCCTGGCGTCGGTCATCGTGCTGATCGGGGTAGCCGGACCGACTCCCGCCCAGCCGGTCGCCGCCGATCTCGTCACCGTCGAGACCGGTCAGTTGCGTGGCATGGTGGCCGCCGAGCATCGGTTGTTCGCCGGCATACCCTACGCGGCCCCGCCGGTCGGCGAGTTGCGCTGGCGGCCACCGGCTCCGCCCGCATCGTGGCCCGGTATTCGGGATGCGAGAGTGGCCGGACCGAGCTGCCCGCAGGACGTCGACTTTTTCGGGGTGGTCGGTGCCAACCCGACGAAGTCGGAAGACTGCCTGTATCTGAACGTTTCGACGCCGCGCGATCCGCCCGTAGACGGTGCTGCGCTACCGGTGCTGGTCTGGATCCACGGCGGCAGTTTCGTCACCGGCTCCGGTGACGTTTACGGCGCCGAGCCGCTGATCGCGCACGGTGACGGTGACCTGATCGTGGTCACGATCAACTACCGGCTCGGCACGCTCGGGTATCTCGCCGCCTCGGCGCTCGACGACGGTTCCGGTCCCGGTAATTACGGATATCTGGATCAGCAGGCCGCGCTGCGCTGGGTCCGGCGCAATATCGCGGCATTCGGTGGTGATCCGGACCGCGTGACGCTGGCGGGCGAGTCGGCCGGTGCCACATCGGTATGCACTCAGCTGACCGCGCCGAGTTCGCGCGGGCTGTTCCGGGCCGCGATCATGGAGAGCGGCCCGTGCAGCGCCGGTGTGCCTGCCGCGACGGCGGTGGCCGATGGTGACGCATACGCCGCACGTCTCGGATGCGCCGGACCAGGCGCCGCGGCGTGTCTGCGTGCGCTGCCGGTCGATACGTTGGTGAACGATCCCATCACCGCAACCGTTTTCGGCGGCCAGTTCCTGCCATCTGGGCCACGGGCGGCCGTGCGCGACGGTGCCTTCGCCGATGTGCCCACGCTCGTCGGTGCGAACAACGACGAGATGTCGCTCTGGGTGTACATGAAATACGGTGTGCCCCTCGGCAAGCCGCTGACCGCCGCCGGATACCGCGGCGCACTGGCCGCCGCCATGCCCGACTTGACGCCGGAGCAACTCGACCGCGTCGAACAGACCTATCCGGCCGCCGCCTATCCGGAGCCCGCACTCGCACTGTCCCGCGCCTGGACCGACCGCATCCTCACCATGCTGGTCGTCGAATACGACGGGCTCGGCCCGCGCACACCCACCTACACCTATTCCTTCGACGACCCCGCGCCGCTCGGCCCACCGAATACCTTCCCGCTGGGCGCGTACCACGCCAGCGAACTGGCATCACTGTGGAGCCTGCGCGACCTCGGCTGGCTCTACGGCGCCGTCCAGACGCCGGACCAGCAGCGCCTCGCCGCCGAAATGCGAAGGTACTGGGCCCGATTCACCATTGCCGCGCGCCCGGATCCGGCCGGTCTCGAACCGATCCCCACCTATGATCCGGCCGCGCCGCTCGTCATGTCCTTCCGGCCCAGCGGAAATCGGCTCATCGACAGCTATGCCACCGACCATCGAGCCGACTTCTGGACGCCCATGCTGCCGCCACTCTGAGCCAGGTCGGGTCGTGTGCGACTGGAATCAGATTTTGCGAATGACCGTGACGACCTTGCCGAGGATCTGCGCGTCATTACCTGGAATAGGTTCGAACAGCGGATTGTGCGGCATGAGCCAGACATCCTTACCGGTGCGCTTGAACGTCTTCACCGTTGCCTCGCCCTCGATCATCGCGGCAACGATATCGCCGTTATCGGCGACATTCTGCTGGCGCACGACCACCCAGTCGCCATCGCAGATCGCGGCGTCGACCATCGATTCACCGACGACCTTGAGCAGGAACAGCGAGCCATCGCCGACCAGTTCGCGCGGCAGCGGGAAGACATCCTCCACCGCCTGCTCGGCCAGGATCGGACCACCGGCGGCGATCCGCCCCAGCACGGGCACGAAGGTCGGAACTGGCCGCCCGGTGTCGGCGTCATCTGTGGTCGGCAGGCTGGTCACCGCGCGCACCGCCTCGTCGAGACCGCGAACGTCAACGGCGCGTGGGCGATTCGGGTCGCGGCGCAGATAGCCCTTGCGTTCCAGGGTGCGCAGCTGATGGGCGACCGACGAGGTGGAGGTGAGTCCGACCGCATCGCCGATCTCGCGGATGCTCGGGGGGTAGCCGCGCTCGCTCACCGAGGTGCGGATGACCTCCAGGACTTTGCGCTGACGCACGGTGAGATCCGCTCCGGTGACGGACGGGTCGGTGCCGACCCCGCTCTCGTCGCCCGTGTCGTCTGTGTGGCTCACCGCAACCGCCCTTCTGTGTTCAATTCGCGCCGTTCGCGGGGCGCTGCGTGACTTCCACGCAGGGTGGTTACGCAAGCTGCCGCCTCCGTGCCCGTCGCTCTCGTCGCCTGTCCATTGATTTCGTTCTACGAATCTAGTCCGGTCGCGCCGATGTATCAAACATCTGTTCGAGGCATGTCGGCGTTTTCTGCTGACTTTGTCGGTGCCGCGTGGTAGAAATCGAACACAAGTTCTTCGAACATTTGATCGAATAGCTACTCCCATCGTCTCGCGACATACCTGAGCACCCACCAACACCCCTTCACGGAGGTTTGTCCGATGAGCACAGCGATCAGCGCCCTGAGCACCGACCTCGAGGACGGGGCCGAGGTCGATCTCGGCTTCGAATCCGTTCCGCGCGTGCAGCGCCCGCATCGCGGTGGCGTGCGTGCCCTGGAGGCCGCGCGCGCCACGACCGATCGGCGTCCGCGCGACAGTCGGCCCGGTGGCGCGGTTGTGCTGTACGGCCGCGGTTTCGTTCGAACGCCCGCACTACGTCGGGCGCGGGCGCCGCATCCGATGGATCGGGTGGAACAGGCGCAGGTCGGCTTCGCGGTGCTCGCCGTGGCCGCGCTGTTGAGTGCGCTGGTGGTGACGGTATTGATCGGGTTGGCGCATTGGCGCGCCGGAACTTTCGGCGGCGACACCCCGGGGACGGTGCCCGCCGTAGTCGAGCAGCAGTCCGTCCAGGACAGTGCGGGAGCCGGCGTGCCGCGGTAGTTCGTCGAAAGTCGGTGTGGCGGATGGCGGCCGACCGATCCGCCACAAAGCGTGGCCGAAATTGTCGATTACGAACTAGAACATGTTGCTACTGTGCCTGAAAACGTGACCTAGGCAACTCTTGCCGACGAACGATTTCGGGACACCACGCATGACGCATCGCTCCACCGCTGCACACGCCGTCCGTCTGCTCGCCCGGATCGCCGGGCTGCTGGCCTGTCTTATCTTCGGGCTCACCATGATTCCGGCCGCACAGGCGGCACCCGCGTACGAGCCGTACCTGGATCTACCCGCGCTCAACGCGGACGGTGCCGGCGGCGGTGGACTGAATCCCGCACTGCCCCTGGATGAATCGACCTTGCGTGCGGCGCTCGACCAGGCCAGGGCCGACGGAGTGGCACCGAGCCGCTATGGCACACTGCTGCACCAGTATTGGCTGGTGGTCTCGACCCGCAATGCGGATATCGACCTCGCGGCCTGGGATCCTGCGCTCGGTGTGCGTGCCAACCAGCGCACCTTCAGCCAGGTGTACGTCAACTACTTCCGGCTGGCGAATCAGCATCATGAGTACTGGTGGGCGGGCCTGGCCGGAATCGCGGGCGGCTCCTTCGCCTCCGGCTTCTTCGATCTCAGCGATGTCGGGCTGGTGCTCGATGTGCCCGGCATCCATCAGCTCGGCGATGCGGTCGCCGACCTGTTGCGTGGCACCCCACCGGAATTGGTGGCCGAGGTGCCCGGTGATATCCGGCTGCTCGCCACCGAGGGTTCGCGCCTGAGCGTCGAGGATGTCGCCTGGTACCAGACCCGGCTGATGATCATGCAGAAGCACATCTTCACCGATCTGGTCCCGATGCACGAGGCCTATGCCGCGCTGGGAATGGCCGGAATCGACGAAATGTATGCGGCCGGGGTGATCGATGCCGATATCCGCACCGCCTGGCAGTCGATCGATTCCCATACCCGCGACGGATATGTGGACGCGCTCATCCGCATGACCGATCGTGAGCAGAACCGCGTCATCGCCGACCAGTGGGATGTCACCTCGGCGGGCCGCGGCTCGATGGGCCGGGTCATGACCTACGTGAGCACGGTCGCCGGTAAGCCCGCGGTTCCCGGTGTCCGCGCACCAGGTGTTTTCGCACCCGCCACCGTGAGCGCGGATATCGCGGGACGCACCGTCTCGCTGCGGACCCCGCTGCCGGACTTCAACTGGGCCGACCGCGATACCCGCTGGACCTACATCACGGGCGATCTGGTGCTGCGGCATATCGATATGGAAAGCAATAGGCCGTTCGCCGAGGCGGTGCTCGGTGAATCGTTCTGGAGCAAGCTCGCGCACGGCCGGATGATCGCTCGCATTCCGGATCTGATCGCCGATCTGACGACACAGTGGCAACTCGGCTGAGCGTTTCGACGGGGTAGTTGGGACGTGTGAGACGGTTGTTGACCCCTCCCGGGTATCCTGGACCTGATATCGACGTATCGGTCTAGACCCCTGTACACGTGCTCGCCGGATCGGGACTGGCGAACCGGAGCCGATTCGGACGCGGGCGCGCGCATCGACGAAGGATCTCTCGGATGCATTGCCCCTACTGCCGACACCCCGATTCGCGGGTCGTCGACTCGCGTGAGGCCGAGGAAGGCGCGGCCATCCGCCGTCGGCGTTCCTGCCCGCAGTGTGGGAGACGATTCACCACCGTGGAGACCGCGATCCTATCGGTGGTCAAGCGCAGCGGCGTCACCGAACCGTTCTCCCGGGAGAAGGTCATCCGCGGTGTGCGCCGCGCCTGCCAGGGCCGCGAGGTCGCCGAAGACGCCCTGAACCTGCTGGCCCAGCAGGTGGAGGACGCGGTGCGCGCCAAGGGTTCCCCCGAGGTGCCCAGCCACGAGGTCGGCCTGGCCATCCTCGGTCCGCTGCGCGATCTGGACGAGGTGGCCTACCTGCGTTTCGCCTCGGTCTACCGCTCCTTCACCTCCGCCGACGACTTCGAACGCGAAATCGCCGACCTGCGCAAACACCGCGAGGATGCGACGGTCGCCGCCTCCGCTGACTGATCGGGCGGTCAGAGACAGATCCCCGGCGGGCACGAGCAGCCGAAGCTGCCCATCGCCTGCCCGGACAGATGCTGACCGAACCGGTGTCGAGCAGCCGAACCAACTGCCGCAACACCTCGGTGTCGGCGCGCACCGGCGCGGGCTGTGCCGGTACGTCTGCCGAAGCGGTCGCCATCGGGGCGAGCGCGACGGCACCGGCGGCGAGAATCGGCGCGAGGAATTTCCGCATGGGCGAACACCTCTCTTCGAGACTGCACGTCGGGCTGCCGAACCGGCGCTGTACTGTCAGCGGCCGCAATATTCTTGCGCGCCACCATATCCGGCGACTGTATCGCCAGATCTGGCCCCGGTCGCGCCCCCAGAACCACCGTTGCGAGCTCAGCCAGCGCCTGGAAACAACTGGGGTGTAAGGGGTGCGGTCTGCCCCCGATCGGGCACGCTGGCGGCCGCAGCGACGTCAGCGGCGGATGGCGGCGATGGCCTTTTCGATGCGTTTGACGGAGACCGGGTAGGGGGTGCCGAGTTTCTGGGCGAAGAGGCTCACGCGGAATTCCTCGATCATCCACCAGATTTCGGTGACATCGGGGGCGTGCTTGCGGGTTTCGGGCAGGGCATTGACGAGGCGGTCGTAGGCGGCGAGAGCGCGGTCTATTTCGACCATGCCCTGTCGGTCGCGGACCGCGGAGCCTGGTAGCGACTCCAGCCGGATGCGGGCGGCCTCCAGGTAACGGGGAAGTTCGCGCAGGCGAGCGCTGCCCCACTCCGAAATGAAACCGGGGAAGATCAGGTCGTCGAGTTGGTGGCGGACATCGTCGCCGATATCGCGTTCGGCGGTATCGGCGAGCGCGGACGAAACCTGGTGCGCCCCAGCCAAAACCGGCACCACCAGGCGCACGATGCGGGCCACGGCGGAGACGAAGTCGGGGCGGATCTTCGCGACCAAAGCGTCGAACTGGCCGGGGCTGCGTACCGGACCACCGGCGACGGCGATCAGTTCGTCCGCGGCCGCGGCGCGGCAGTCCTCGATGAGCGCGTCGAGCGAGCCGTACGGATTCTGGCTCAGCGCGAGCCGATCCCGCGGTGGCAGACTCGCGGTGACGGAGCGGACCGAGGTGGGAACGGCGCTCAAAACCAGCGCGCGCGTGCCCACCCGCATGGCGGCGGCCTGCTCCGCGGGGGAGCTCAGCACCCGCACCGCGACACCCTCGCCCTCGGGGACCAGCGCCGGATAACCGGTGACGGTCTGTCCGGCCACCTCGCTGCGCACCGTCGGCTGGATCGTCCCCAGCGATTCCGAGGTCCACACGGTGGCGGGCGCACGTTCCGCACCCGCGGTCGCACGGGCGACCGAGGCCGAAACCTGCTCGGACAGTTTGGTTTTCAACTGGGCGAGATTCTTCCCGCGCGCCAGTACCTGGCCGCGGGCGTCGATCGCGGCGAAGGTCATGCGCAGATGGTCCGGCAGCGCGGCGGGATCGAGATCGCTCGGTGCGATGCTGACCGAACCGAGCCGGGACAGCTCCCTGGCCAGCCCGATGCGCAGGGGTTCGGCGCGCGGCGTGAGCGCGGCGAGTGCCGCGGCGGCGAAGTCCGGTGCGGGAACGACGGTGCGGCGCAGCGCCTTCGGCAGCGTCTTGATCAGCGCGGTGGCCAACTCCTCGCGCATACCGGGCACCAGCCAGTCGAAGCCGACGGCGCGCACATGTGCCAGTTGCTCGACCGGGATCCGCACGGTGACACCGTCGTCGTCATTACCAGGCTCGAATTGGTAGGTGAGCGGGAAGCTCAACTCACCCTGCCGCCACGCATCCGGGAAGTCGGTCGGGTCGAGCCTCGCCGCGGCTTCATTGACCACGGTATCGGTCGAGAAGTCCAACAGCGCAGGATCTTTGCGCTTCGCGCCGCGCCACCAACTGTCGAAATGGCGCACCGAAACGATATCGGCCGGGATGCGCTTGTCATAGAACTCGAACAGCACCTCATCGTCGACGAGAATGTCGCGGCGGCGGGCGCGGTGCTCCAGATCGGCGACATCGTTGAGCAGTTCGCGATTGCGGTGGAAGAACTCGTGCCGGGTCTGCCACTCGCCCTGTACGAGGGCATGCCGGATGAACAGCTCACGCGACAGCTCCGGATCGATCCGGCTGTAATCGACGGCGCGGCTGACCACAAGCGGTACGCCATACAGCGTGACCCGCTCGTACGCGCGCGCCGAACCACGCTTGGACGACCAATGCGGTTCGGAGTAGGTGCGCTTCACCAGATCGCCGGCCAGCCGCTCGGCCCACTCCGGCTCCACCCTGGCCGCCATCCGACCCCAGAGCCGGGAGGTCTCGACGAGTTCGGCCGCCATCACCCAGCGGGGTGGCTTCTTCGCCAGCGAGGATCCGGGGAAGATCATGAATTTGGCATTGCGGGCACCGAGGAATTCGCGGGTCTCGGCCTCGCGGACGCCGATGTGGGAGAGCATGCCCGCCAGCAGCGCCTGGTGGATGGCGGTCGAATCCCATGGGGTGCCATCGTTTTCGAGTGCCTCGGCGGCCTGGGGTCGCGAAGCGGTGGTGTCGTCGCCTGCGCGGCCACGGCGGTTCGCCTTCGCGCGAGACGAGTTCGCGCCGCCCGAGTCCGCGCGCGACGAATCGGCGTCACGCGTCTTGCGCTGCCCACCGTCCGAACGGCGACCGTCCGCGGCGGAGCGCCCACGGCGCGAACCGCTTTCGGCGGCGTCCGAGCCGTCGGCGTGCGCCGACCAGCCGAGTCCCCTCGTGATGGTCCGCAACTGTCCGTGCAGATCCTGCCACTCTCGTATCCGCAGATAGTGCAGGAACTCGTCCCGGCACATGCGCCGGAACTGATTGGACGACAGCGACTTCCGCTGTTCGGTCAGGTATTCCCACAACCGTAGGTAGGCCAGGAAATCCGAGCCCTCGACCACGAAGCGGGCGTGTTTGGTGTCCGCGGCCTGCTGATGGTCCGCCGGACGTTCGCGCACGTCCTGGATGGACAGCGCCGCGACGATGATCAGCACATCCGCGAGCACGCCGTTGCGGTGGGCTTCGACCAGCATGCGCGCCATGCGCGGATCCACTGGTATCTGTGCCATTTCGCGGCCGGTGGGTGTGAGCGTCAGCGTCGCATCGGATGTCTGTTCCGCTGGGATCCGTTCGGCCGAAGTACTGCTCGCTTGGTCCGGAACCTCTTGCGAATCAGCTTGCCGCCGAGCGGGTTTAGCGGTCGCCCGTGGAGCGAGCGCGCCCAATTCCTCCAGCAGCGCGATACCGTCGCGAATGGCCCTTCGATCGGGCGCCTCCACGAAGGGGAAATTCTCGATATCGCCGAGTCCGAGTGCGGTCATCTGCAGGATGACGGCGGCCAGATTGGTCCGCAGGATCTCCGGTTCGGTGAAGGCGGGCCGGGATTCGAAGTCTTGCTCGGAATACAGCCGGATGCAGATGCCGTCGGCGACGCGGCCGCAGCGTCCCGCGCGCTGGCGGGCCGAGGCCTGCGAGACCTCTTCGATGGGCAGGCGCTGCACCTTGGTGCGCATCGAATAGCGCGAGATGCGGGCGGTGCCGGGATCGATGACGTAACGGATGCCGGGGACGGTCAGCGAGGTCTCGGCGACATTGGTGGCCAACACAACTCGGCGCCCCGGATGCGGGGCGAAGACGCGATGCTGTTCGGCCGTGGACAGGCGGGCGTAGAGCGGCAGGATCTCGGTGCGCGGAATCTGTAAGTCGCGCAACGCATCCGCGGTATCCCGGATCTCGCGTTCGCCGGATAGGAAGACCAGCACGTCACCGTCGCCCTCGGCGAAGAGTTCGCGCACCGCCTCGCCGATGGCGTCCACCGGGTCGCGGTCCACGATCCTGGTGTCCTCGTCGTCGTCATCGGTGGCGACGGGTAGCTCCAGCGATAACGGCCGGTACCGGATTTCGACCGGATAGGAACGGCCGGATACCTCGACAATCGGTGCGGGAGTGCCTGTCTCGTCCGCAAAGTGTCTGGCGAACAATTCCGGGTCGATGGTCGCGGAGGTGATGACGACCTTGAGATCCGGTCGGCGCGGCAGCAATTGCTTCAGGTAGCCGAGCAGGAAGTCGATATTGAGGCTGCGTTCGTGCGCCTCGTCGATGATGATCGTGTCGTAGCGGCGCAGCAGCCGGTCGCGCTGGATTTCGGCGAGCAGGATGCCGTCGGTCATCAGCTTGACGAGGGTGCGATCGGAGGCCTGATCGGTGAAACGCACGGTGTAGCCGACGACATCGCCCAGTTCGGTGCCCAACTCCTCGGCGATGCGCTCGGCGACGGTGCGCGCGGCCAGCCGCCGCGGCTGGGTGTGCCCGATGGTGCCGCGGATGCCACGGCCGAGTTCCAGGCAGATCTTCGGAATCTGGGTGGTCTTACCCGACCCGGTCTCACCGGCGACGATGACGACCTGGTTCTCCAGGATCGCCTTGGCGATATCGTCGCGGCGCGCCGAGACCGGTAACTGCTCCGGATAGCGGATTTCGGGTACCGCGGCGCGGCGGGCCTCGACGCGCTGCTCGGCCGCCGCGATCTCGGCGGTGATGCCGGTGAGATCGCCGCCGCGCGACCGGTCCAGGTTGCGGCGCAACCGGTGTTCATCGCGGAGGGTTACGGCGGCCAGGCGGGTCCGAAGCTCGCGGAGATTCGCGTCGGCTGTCCTGGTCATTGCGTTCACCAGGGTAGCGAAACCGACGCGTCGAACCCGAGTCGGGCGACCCTCGCGACCGGCGCCGGCAGGTGACCACGCGCGCCGCCACCCTCTACCTGCTGATCACCGGCGTTGTCTACGCCGTACTGCTCGCCGAGGTCGACGTCATGCTCACCGGCATCGTCTACGCGGTGCTGCTGGCGCACACCTCAGTGCGAGACGGGAGCGGTGGGTGGATGACGTGCTGCAGCGCAGCATGCCTATCGTGATGATCGTGGACTGGGGGCTGGCACCGGTCGCCGTCGCGGTGGCCGCGCTCGGTGCACTGGGCGGCCGCCGGGGCGGTGCGGACGAATCGGTAGAGCGACGAAGTGACGTGGTTGTCGAGTAGAGAGTGGTTGATATGGGCGCGCTATGGCATGGGTTCGCCGATATGGGTGCGGTGGAACGCGACGGCGCGTTCGTCGTCGCGCGTGGCGAGGGTGCCTACATTTACGACCAGGCGGGCGCCAGGTATCTGGACGCGACGGCCGGGCTGTGGTTCACCAATGTCGGGCACGGCCGCGCCGAGATCGCCGATGCGGTCGCCGCACAGCTGCGCACGGTCGCGCACTACTCGAACTTCGGGGATTTCGCCGAACCCGCCACCCAAGAGTTGGCGGAGAAGTTGGCGAGTATCGCACCGGTGCCGGGCAGCAAGATCTTCTTCACCTCAGGTGGCTCGGATTCGGTGGATACCGCGGCCAAGCTCGCCCGCCGCTACTGGCACGAGCTGGGTCGGCCGGATAAGACCATCGTGGTCGGCAGGCAGCGCGCGTATCACGGAATGCATATCGCGGGAACGGCTTTGGCGGGCATCCCGGTCAACCGGGAGGGCTATGGCGAGCTGATGGCCGATGCCCGCACCGTCGAATGGGACGATGCGAAGGCGCTGCTCGCACTCATCGAGGAGCTCGGAGCCGAGCGCATCGCGGCCTTCTTCTGCGAACCCATCATCGGCGCGGGCGGCATCTACCTACCGCCGGACGGTTACCTCACCGAGGTTCGGCGCATCTGCCGCGACCACGACATCCTCTTCGTCGTCGACGAGGTCGTCACCGGCTTCGGCCGCATCGGCGGATCCTGGTTCGCCGCAACCCGTTTCGAGCTCGAACCCGATCTCATGACCACGGCCAAGGGCCTGACGTCCGGCTATGTCCCGATGGGCGCGGTCTTCATCGCTGCGCACATCGCCGAGCCCTTCTTCCGCGGCGGTGTCTGGTGGCGACACGGTTACACCTACGGCGGTCACGCCGGAGCCGCCGCCGCGGCCCTCGCCAACCTCGCCATCGTCGAACGCGAGGGCTTACTCGACGAGGCGAAGCGCCTGGAATCCACGCTGCACACCAAACTCGCTCCGCTCGCGGACCACCCGCGAGTAGCCGAGGTCCGCAGCGGTCTCGGCGCGGTCGCCGCGATCCAGCTCGCCGACCCCGCCGAGGGGCTACCGTTCGTGAAAACCCTACGGGAGAACGGCATCTCAGGACGTGCGGCGGGCCAGGGCGCAATGCAGATCTCGCCGCCGTTCGTGATGACCGACGACCAGGTCGACGAACTCGTCGAGGGATTCAGCCGCGCTCTGGGCTGAGCCCTACGATGCGACGACCCGCGGGTCGCGCCGAACAGAACAGCCCGCGAAACGGCTTATGCAGGATCAGCCCAGCCGGGCGCACAGCAGCCAGGCAGGAACCGACTTGCGGCCACTCGGCTCGTCGCGGATGCCCTCGAACCGGAACGTCGGGCCACCCGCGGGCGACGCGATCTCGCCAGCGGGCAGGTCGCCATGGATTCGTGCGGGCCTGATCTCCTCGATCGTCCAGTACTTCTGCACCGCGGCACGGAGCTCGTCGGCGGTGACCGGTGCTGGCCCGGGGACGGGTACTTCGGGCAGGGCCGCCCGGTCGAAAACCAGCGCGAAATACGACGCGCCCGGCGCGGCGGCGCGCACGATCGACTGCTGGTATCCCTCGCGCGACTCGACCGGGATCGAATGGAACAGCGTGCTGTCGACGATGGTGCCGAAGCGGCCGTCGTAGCCGGTGAAGGAGGTGATGTCGGCGACCTCGAAGGAGGCGTTGACCAGGCCACGCCTGGCGGCCTCGGCGCGGGCCAGCTCGATCGCGGTCGCCGACAGATCCAGCCCCACCGTGGTGTAGCCCCGCTCGGCCAGATACAGCGAGATCGCCGCCTCCCCGCATCCGACGTCGAGGACATCGCCATGGAATTTGCCCTGCTCGATCAGCACGGCGAGTTCGGGTTGGGGTTCCCCGATACTCCACGGCGGTTTGACGCCCGGCCCGAACGGGCCGCCCGTGCCTCGGTAGATGGCTTCGAAATCGAAATCATCCGACGCAGTCATAGCTTATGAGTATCACGGCAGCGCTGAAATTGTCGTCAGCCACACGGCCGCGATGCGGATGAGCTCGTGGTGGGCTGGCGGTCGAGGCCGACGAGTGGCGAACGAGCCGTGCCACTCGTCGGCATCGCGGCTAAACCGTGGTGACAACCTCGTCGTAGGTCAGGCGGGGGGAGCGGGGGAACCAGGCGTCCGAGCCGGGGATGCCGATATTGACCACGACCAGCGCGCTGTGGGTGCCGTCGGGGAAGAAATCCTTGTCCAGACCCTCGGCGTCGAATCCGTTCATCGGGCCTGCCGCGAGGCCCGCGGCGCGGATGCCGAGGATGAAGTAGCCGGTTTGGATCAGGGCGTTGAAGCGGGCCGATTCGGCGCGATAGCCGGGGTCGGCGAAGTAGTCCTTGGCTTCGGGGGCGTGCGGGAAGACCTTCGGCAGGTTTTCATGGAAGTTCAAGTCGGCGGCCAGGATCGCGGTCAGGGGTGCGGCCGCGGTCTTGGGCTTGTTGTTGTCGATCATGTGGTTGACCAGGCGGGCCCGGGCCTCGGGGCTGCGAACCAGGACGATGCGCAGTGGCTGCTGATTCATCGATGTCGGGCCGTATTTGATCAGTTCGTAGATATCGCGGATCTGGTCGTCGGTGACCGGTGCGTCGGTGAAGGTGTTCGCGGTGCGCGCCTCCCGGAACAACAGGTCCTGGGCTTCGGCGGCAAGAGTCAACAGGGTTGCCGGCTGAACGGTGTTCACGTGGTTCTCCTCGAAATATGGTCGGGGACAGCGGAATCAGTCATGGGCGACGCGCCGCGACCGGGTCAGCAGATTGCCATCCACGCGGACGAGCACGTCGTGTACGACGCAGCTCGGCGCGATTTCGGGCTTGCTGTTCGGCCGGATCTTGACCACGAGGCAGTAGGCGGTGGAGACGATGGTTCCGTCGTCCTGCGGCTGCAGGTTGATCATGTTGAACCAGTGCCTACGCTGCATCGGATCGGCCTCGAAGCGCTTGTGGAATTCGACCAGGTCCGAGACGATGCCCGCCCTGGTCCGGGCCGGTGGCCGACCCGGTGTGTGTTCGAATTCCGCGTCCTCGGTGAAGGTTTCGGCGTAACCGGAAATGTCGCGATTGTCCAGCCGCTGCATCTGATCGGCGTAGAACTGCTGGACCTCGGCATACAACTCGGTGCGGCTTGCGACGGTGGTCATGGTGGCTCCTTGGTGCGGCGGGGCGCGGCTGCACGCAACGCTCGCCGATGCCGCTAGAGGCTGGCTCGAGCCGCGCGCGGGTTGACCGGGGCTATAGGACCCGCGACGAGTCTTGAGGTCGATAAGCCCGGCGAGTACGGAAAGACCGATGGAGGAGTCATGGCGGAAACTCAGCGCGTCGCGCTGGTCACCGGAGCGACCAGCGGTATGGGCCTGGAGATCACCAAAAGCCTTGCTGCCCAGGGCATCGCGGTGTTCATCTGCGCTCGCGATCAGCAGAAGGTGACCGATACGGTCAAGAGCCTGCAGGACGACGGTCGCGAGGTCGACGGCACGGTCTGCGATGTCGTCGACGCCGCGCAGATCCGGGAATACGTCGACGCGGGCGTGCGACGCTACGGCCCGATCGACATTCTGGTCAACAACGCGGGTCGCAGCGGCGGCGGCGTCACCGCGCAGGTCACCGACGAACTGTGGTTCGACGTGATCAATACCAATCTCAACAGCGTCTTCCTGATGACCAAGGCGGTGCTGACCGCTGGCGGCATGCTCGAGCGTGGCAGCGGTCGCATCGTGAATATCGCCTCCACCGGCGGCAAACAGGGCGTCGTACACGGTGCGCCGTATTCGGCCTCCAAACACGGCGTCGTCGGCTTCACCAAGGCACTCGGACTGGAACTGGCCAAGACCGGGATCACGGTCAATGCGGTATGTCCCGGCTTCGTGGAAACACCGATGGCAGAACGAGTTCGAGAGGTCTACTCCGGTCTGTGGGGTGTGGATACCGACGAGGTGCACGCCAGGGTCAGCGCGCGCGTGCCGATCGGGCGCTATGTGCAGCCGTTCGAGGTCGCGGCGATGGTCGACTATCTGATCGGCCCCGGTGCGGGCGCGGTCACCGCGCAGGCGCTGAATGTCTGTGGCGGACTCGGCAATTACTGAGAGGCCTGGGCAATGACCGCAGTGGAGGAGAACACAACCGGGCACGAGGAGTACCTGCGGGGGCTCGAAGCCATCCAGACCGGCGCGCTGCAACTGCTCGCGGGCTTCCCGCAGCAGCCGAGCGCGCTGCGTGTCCAGGTGGGCGAGGTGACGATCGAGGCCGAATGGCAGGTCTCGGCGGCACCGGTTACGGCCGCGCCCGCAGCGGCGGAAGCGGTTGTTACACAGGATGACCCGCCGATCGGCGCGGTCTTCCGCGCGCCCAGTGTGGGGGTCTTCTATCGGAGTCCGGAACCCGGTGCGGATCCCTTCGTCCAGGTGGGCGACCGTGTCACGGCCGGACAGCAGATCGCCATCGTGGAGGCGATGAAGTTGATGATCCCGGTGACCGCGCAGTCGAGCGGTGTGGTCACCGGGGTGCTCAAACAAGACAACGAACCGGTCCAATTCGATGAGCCCTTATTCTCGTATTCGCCGGAATAGCAAGGGATTTCAGGTGGGCGGGCCGGAGCGGCGCCAGGTCAGCACCCGGCGCTGCGTCCGCCCGCCGACCTGGGCGGCCCCGATCAGCGTGAGAATGTCGCCGTTCAGTGACATCTGGCGTACCTGTTCGGTATCCGCCCAGGCCGGATTCGAGCACACGGTGATGGCGTGCACCAGCTCCGAGCCGCGCCTGCGCCAGGTTCCCGCATAACCTAGGAAAGGCGGTGTGCCGCCCGTCGCGGCGTCGGTGCGCATCATGCTCACCGACATATAGCCGTGCGCGCCATAGATCAGCAGGCCGCGCGGTGCGTCACCCAGTGGCCCGGTGCTGGTCGCATCGTGTTCGTCGATATCGAAGTAGGACAGCAATTCCCAGGTTCCGACGAGATCGGTCGCGTTCATGCCCCCCACGATGGCGGCCGCCGCTCTAATCACGGTGTAGCCGCCCCGCGCGCGAATCCGTGGCTGATCCGTACCAGCCGCCAGGCCACCTCGAGTTCGTCGAGATCGCGTGGCCCGTAGACCATTACCAGTGTCTGCGGCAGAAAACGCTGACGCGCCATGGGATGCAATTCCGCCCATCCCTGCGCGATCGCCTCGGCCGCGATGTCTTTCGGCAGACACATGTGCAGGCTGCCGTCGTCGTATCCGTGCAAATGGGCGAATTCGGTGCCGATCAGATAGGCCTCGCCTGGTCCCTTGGCGATGGTCGGGCGCAAATGCAGCGCCCGGGTATCGGGCAGGGAGACGCCGCTGTGGCCGAGCAGTACGCCGTTCAGCGTGGTCATCCGCGACCACAGGGTTTCCTGCAGGTCGGGTGGTGCCAGCTGGCTGAGCTGCTGATGTGGATTGTGTGCCCGGGTGCGCGGCCGGTCGCCGGAGCGGCGCGGCAGATCGATGCGTCCGTCCACTGATGTCGTTGTCATGACTGTGTCCCTTCGGTTTTCGTTCGCGGTGCTGGGCGGCTGCGTCTATCGCTCGCCGCGCTCGCTCACGGACCCTGGTTTCACAGTACTTTCCAAAGTATAGTACTTACCAAGTGGAAAGTGAGGACCAATGAGGCCAGCATCGCGTAGCGAATCGATGACGGGTGGTGGTCGAGTGGCCGGTAGGCCTGCCACTGTGGATCCATGTCCGATCACGCCGGTGATCGACCTGGTTTTCGGCCGTTGGTCCACCCAGGTGCTCTGGGTGCTGACCCATGACGGTCGCCTGCGCTTCACCGAACTCGAGCAGCGCATTCCCGGCCTCACCCCCAAGGTGCTGACCCAGCGCCTGCGTCAGCTGGAACGTGACGGACTGGTGTCGCGCACCTACCACGCCGAGGTGCCGCCACGCGTCGAATACGAGGCAACCCCGCTCGCGGTCACCCTGACCCCGGTCTTCGCGAGCATCGTGGACTGGTCGAGCGCACATCTCAGCGAAGTGCTCGCCGCCCGGGCCGCCTTCGACTCGGCCGAATCCTGACCCCGACCCGGCTGGGCGGGATATCAAGCAAGACTGGTCCGCGGTGCCAATGTCAGCAGGTGCCCGGCCAATTCGCGCGGCATGGTGATCATGCAGTCGTGTCCGGTCGGCAGCACATGCAGGCGGCCGGGCGGCAGGTCGGCGGGTGGCAGCGTGCGCGGCATGGCGGCGCGCATGGCCCGGTAGGTCTCGCCGCCCTCGCTGCAATACACATGCGTGACCGGAATACCCGCCAGCGCAACGGGATTCGTGAGCAGCATGCGCTGCTGGAACGTCTCCAGCGACTGGGCGGTCATCATCGAGGCCGCCCAGCTCAGATCGGGCTCCTCGGTTATCCCGTACAGACCGCCGTCGCCCATCGGCTCGGTCTGCGGCGGTACGCGCCAGCCGTCACCGTATTCGGCGGCCGCGGCGACGAAGGCGTCGACCATACCGGGCATGATGTCGGCGACCGCCTCGCCGTCGCGCGGGACGAAGGTGTCGATGTAGACCAGTTCGGCGATGCGGTCAGGGACGGCGTCGGCGAGCGCGGTCACCACCATACTCGCGTAGCTGTGCCCGACCAGGATGACGTCGGTGAGATCTTCGGAGGTCAGCAGTCCGACCAGGTCCTCGACGTGGGTATCCAGGCCGACGTCGGGGGTCAAAAGATCGGCGCGATCGCCGAGGCCGACCAGGGACGGGGCCAGCACGCGATGTCCGGCGTCCTCGAGCAGCGGCGCCACCCGCTGCCAGGCCCAGCCGCCGTGGAATGCGCCATGGACGAGCAGATATGTCGACACGATCAGTTCTCCCTGAATTCGGTTAGGGCAGTGACGGTTCCGGTGATATCGGCCGCCGGTGGTACGTGTTCCGGCCGGATACCGAGCCCGATCACCCGGGCCACCAAACGGGGTAGGCGGGGAAAGCGCCGCAGCAGACGCACCAGCAGTGGCTTATCGGTGCCCGGCCGCCCGGCATTCGGATAGAGATCCGACAGCAGCCGCAGCTGCGCGAATTGGACCACCCGCATGGGGAATTCACGCCTGCTCTGCACGGCACGCAATTGCGCGACGCTCGGTCGAGCACCCGCGACGAGTATGGGCGCGAGCAGCCGGGCGGCCGCGATCGCGTCCTGTATCGCGAGATTGATACCGACTCCGCCCGCGGGCGACATGGCATGGGCCGCATCGCCGATCGCGAGCAGACCGGGTCGGTACCAGTGCCGCAGCCGATCCACCCGAACATCAAGGGGTTTCACATCATCCCAGGTGCGGATCTCGGCGGCCAGATGCTCGGCGAGGCTGGGATAGATCGCGGCGAGGTCGGCGCGGAAGTCGGCGAGCCCTGCGGCCCTGACGGTCGCGAATCCACCCTTCGGGATCATGTAGGCGACCTGTAGGTAGTCACCGCGGTCGATACAGACGATGAAGAAGCCATTGCCGCTGCGCACGGTAGGCAGCCGCTCGCCGTCGGGTTTGCCGACCCGGAACCACAGCACATCCATCGGCGCCGCGCTGGCCGCGACCTCCAGCAGGCCGCCGCGGACAATCGAATTGCGTCCATCCGCGGCGATCACCAGCTGGGACCGGACCTCCAGCGGCCCCTCGGGTGTGCTTACCCGCGCGCCGACCACGGTGTCGTGCTGCTGGACGAGTTCGGTGACCTCCGCCCGCTGGATCAGTCGGAAGCCCGGATATCGCGCACCCGCCTCGGCCAGGAAATTCAGCACATCCCATTGCGGCATGAATGCTACGAATGGGAAACCACCTGGGAGAGACCGGAAGTCGGCGAATATCACCGGACCGCTCGCGGTGGCCATCGGCAGCTGGGGCAGCTCGACGTGCGGCAGCGCGAGGAATTCGGTGGCGAAACCGAGTTCGTCCATCGCCCGCAGGGTGGACGGGTGTACGGTGTCGCCACGGAAGTCTCGCAGGAAGTCCGGATGCTTTTCCAACACAAGCACTTCCACGCCCGATCGGGCCAGCAGCAGACCGGTCATCAGTCCGGCCGGTCCACCGCCGACCACGCAGACCTGCACCGATTTGGTTGTCACGCCAGACATGTCGGCACCTGCCCGTGGTTGTACACGATCATCTCATCGAAAATCGACAGCACATCAAGCGCTTCGCCGAGCGGACCGCCCGCCAACTCCGCATCTGCGCGGTACAGATTGCCGACTATGCGCTCTTCGTCGACCAGATCGGCGAATTCACCGTGATCGGCCTCGAGCGCGATGGCCAGCGGGGTGAGCCCGAGGGAGCGCCCCTCGGCGGCCAGCTCCTGCACCCAGCGCAGATATCGCAGCGTCCGATCGAAGATGTCGGGTCCGGTCACCGGACCGTGCCCGGACACCACCGTTTCCGCGCCCAGTTCGGCGAGCTTGTTGATCGCGTCGATCGACCCGCGCACCGACCCCATCAGACAGAACGGTGCGGCGCCCGACATCACCAGATCCCCGGCGAAGAGCACCTTCTCCTCGGGCAGCCACGCCACCACATCGTTGGTGGTGTGCGCGGCCGGTCCGAGGTGGATGAGTTCGACGCGCCGTTCGCCGATATGCAGGGTCACCTGGCTGCTGAAGGTGATGCCGGGCAGGGTGACCCGCACGTCGCCCCATTGCACCTGCGGCCACAGTTTGGTCAGCGCGAGTCCGGTCTCGATCATCTCCGGCCGGATCCGATCGTGGCCGATGACCACCGCGGTGGGGCCGAATAGGTGATTGCCGAAGTTGTGGTCGCCGTGGTGGTGGGTATTGACAATCGTTCTGGCCGGGCCGATATCGAGCCCGTCGACGAATTCGACGAGCGCGCGCGTCCGTCCCTCGGTCGCCAGGGTGTCGATCACCACCGCGCCGTCCGGACCCGCCAGCACACCCGCATTGCTGACACACCAGCCGCCTCGATTGTGTGTGTACGCGTAGATCCGGTCGGCGATTTCGCGCACGACCGGGCCTCCGGCCACCCGTGGTAGGTCGGTGGCCGTCATGTCGGTGACTTCACGGATTCGGCGTACCGCACCGCGCACAGCAGCGTGTTGCGACTGTTGGTCGACAGCGCCTCGGTGAGATATGCGCGGGCATCGGCGAGATCGGTGTCGGCCCCGAGGATTTCGCGAGCGGCGGCGGGATTGATCGCGACGGTGTGCCGTGCCGTCACCACCGCACCGTCCGGACCGTCCGCGAATTCCCAGGCGCCGCTGTGCCCGAAGAGCATGGCAGGCGGCAGCAGCTGCTTGTAATCGATGCGCTCGTCGGTGAAGCAGATACGCACGGACTTGGTGGTGTGCGGAATACCGCCCGCGGTAACGGTATCCATCTCCATCAGCTGCACGCCGTCGCCGTCTTCGTCGAGTTCGATCCGGCCGACATGCGGGACGTGTTCGGGCCAGCGCTCACTGTGGTAGATGAAGTCGTACGCCTCGGCCGCCGAGATATCGAGCGGTACAGCGTCTTCGAAGGTGTGCACAACCTCGTCGACCGGATGGCCCAATTCGGCGATGCGAGCCAACGCCGCCAACTCGGTCTCGCTGTTGCGATCCACCGCGCCCGCGACCAGATCCGGATCGGCGCCGTCCACCACGGTGAAGCGATGATCGAGGGTGACCTTCGTTGTCCCTGGCTCGATTTCGCGGAAGGACCAACCGCCGCCCATGGACGCGATCGGCGCTTGACTGCGCTCCTGTTCGAATACGATGCGCCGTTGCGCGGCATCGAGCACGCGTCGGGAGGTCCAGTTCTTCACCTCGCCATTGACGGTGGCCCACAACCGGAACCGCTCCTCGTCGGGTCCGCGGTTCAGATGGCGCACCAGCACGCTCGGCGCGAAGATCACCGGCCATTTGGTGACATCGGCCACCAGGTCGTAGACGACCTCCGGCGGCGCCTGCACCACCTTGGTGTGGCTCATCACTTGGGTATTCATGCCGCACCCTGCAATTGACTATTGACGATATCGACCAGCTCCTGCGGCGTCTTGACATCGATGAGCTGTTCCTCCGGGATCAGCACGCCGAAATCGCGTTGGATCCGCGAGGCCGTTTCGATGAGCGCCAGCGAGTCGTAGCCGAGCTGTTCGAAGTCGAGTCCGGCGATATCTTCGACGATATCGTCGCCGCCCGCGCATTCCACGAGGATCCGGCGTAATTCGGTGATGGTCATGGTCATGATCGGCTCCCTAGGTTTGGTCGACAGCGCGCACGACGACCGCGGAGTTGAAACCCCAACGGCCACGGGCCAGGACGAGGGCGGCGCCGACGGTGGCGGGCCGCGGTGCGCCGAGAACCAGGTCGATCCGGTAGTCCTCGGCGAGGGTGGTGGTGTAGGCGGTCGGCGGAATCACCGAATCCCGAATGGACAGTAGGGCGGTCACGATGTCGAGCGGGCCCGCACCCGAGAACAGCCGTCCGGTCAGCGGTTTCGACGCCGTGACCGGCACGCCGTCGGCCCCGAAGACGGCTTCGATGGCCGCCGCCTCGTCCCGATCACGGTCGGGCACGCCCGCCGCATCGGCGAAGACGATATCGATATCGCCCGGCCCGAGACCGGCATCGGCGAGTGCGAGTTCCGCGGCGCGACGCAGACCCGAGGGCCTACCGGTCTCCGGTGCCGGATCGAATGTCGAGGCGTACCCGGCGATTTCGCCGTGCACCTTCGGCACGCCGCGGGCGCGGGCCGTCGTTGCGTCCTCGACCACCAGCATCGCACCGCCCTCACCGGGCACGTATCCGGCGGCCGCGGTGTCGAACGGCAGATAGGCGCGCTCCGGGACGTTCGAGCCGCTGACCTGGCCGCTGGCCAGATGCGAGGCCCAGCCCCAGGGATCGAGGGCGGAGTCCACGCCGCCGGTGACCACCAGCGGGGTACCGCGGTTGACCGTGCGCCGCGCGTGCCCGACCGCATCCAAACCGCCCGCCTGCTCGGCGACCAGCGCACTGCTCGGCCCGCGCATACCGTGCCGGATGGAGATCTGCCCGGTATTCACCGCGTAGAACCAGGCGAACGATTCGTACACACTCACATGTTCGGAACCGAGCGACCACAGCTTATTGAACTCGCGATGGGTGAATTCGAAACCGCCGGAGGCGTTTCCGGTCACCACACCCATGTCGTAATCGGTCAGTGCCGCCGTATCGACCTTGGCATCGTCCAGGGCCCACTGCGCGGCCACCAATGCCATCCGGGTCGAAATATCGGTCTGCGGCAGCAATCGGCTCGGCAGATGTTCGGCCGCATCGAAATCGGCGACCTGTCCGGCCAATCGCGCCGTGCTGCGGCTGGTATCGAACCGTGTCAGCGGTGCGATACCGCCCCGGCCGTCCAATACCGCATCCCAGAAGCGTTCGACGCCGAGGCCGTTCGGCGCGAGCACGCCCATACCGGTTACCAGGATCATGCCGCCACCGCCTCGGGCTTACGCAGCACCATCGCGCTCTGGAAGCCGCCGAATCCGCTGCCGACGGTGAGCACGGTGTCCATCCGGTGCCCGCGCGCGGTGAGCGGCACATAGTCCAGATCGCATTCCGGATCGGGTTCGTGCAGATTCGCCGTCGGCGGCACCACCTGGTATTCCAGCGCGAGCAGGGAGGCCGCGATCTCGACCGACCCGATGGCGCCCAGCGAATGGCCGACCATCGATTTGATGGAACTCATCGGTGTCGCGTAGGCGTGCTGGCCGAGACTGCGCTTCACGGCGGCGGTTTCATGCCGGTCGTTCTGCCGGGTGCCCGAGCCGTGCGCATTGATGTAGTCCACGCCGGTGGGGTCGATGCGCGATTCGTCCAGTGCCACCCGGATCGCCTCGGCCATCTCCCGGCCGTCGGCCTTGAGCCCGGTCATATGGTAGGCATTGCAGCGCGTGGCGTAGCCGGTGATCTCGGCGTAGATATGCGCGCCACGCTTGCGCGCGCTCTCGTACTCCTCCAGCACGAACATCGCCGCGCCCTCGGCGAGCACGAAGCCGTTGCGCGAGTTGTCGAACGGCCGGGAAGCGTGTTCGGCATCGTCATTGCGGGAGGTGGTGGCCTTGATCGCGTCGAAGCACGCCACCACGATCGGTGTGATCGGGGTATCCGCGGCACCGGCCAGCATCACATCGGCCGAACCCTCGCGAATCAGCTGCACAGCGTGGCCGACCGAATCCAACCCGGAGGTGCAGCCGTTGGAGACCATGGCGACCGGCCCCTCGGCGCCCACACTCCAGGCCACCTCGGCGGGCATCACGCTGGGCACCATGTAGTCGAACATGTGCGGAGACAGATAGCTCTGGTCGACCAGCCAGTTCTTACCGGAATCCGACAGCACCAGATATTCCTGCTCCAGGCTGGTCGCCGCGGCTACCGCGCTGCCGAGGCTGACGCCGAGCCGGTGCGGATCCAGCGATCCGATATCGATGCCGCTGTCGGCCACCGCCTCCCGTCCGCACACGACGGCGAACTGCACCGCTCGGTCCATGCGTCGAATTTCCCTGGGCGACAACCCTTCCTGAATCGGGTCGAAATCGGCCTCGCCCGCCACCTGGGAGCGGTAGGGCGTGGGGTCGAAGAATGAAATCCGGCGCGTCGCGGTGCGGCCCTCGGACAGCAGTTTCCAGAACTCGTCCTTGCCCGAACCGCCGGGCGCGCGGACACCGAGGCCGGTGACGACAACGCGGCGGCTCATACCGCACCACCGGATGCGTTGGGGTTCATGGCGTTATCTCCTTAAGTTGGTTGGTGTTCAGTACGTTGTGCTGGACCCCGGGCGGGTCGGGTGAGGCTTGTGTTTTCTTGCCGGCCTTGGTGGTGCGGCTCGAAAGGAGTGGCCGCCCGGCCTGTCTGGACGTTCCTGGCCGCTGATTGAGAACTGCGGACTATCGCTTGGTTTAAGGAGATGACGGCGGGCTCGTCCATGGGTTGACCTGTAAGAACCGCACTGATGGAGGTCGGGTTGGGCAAGCTGTGGGTCGGTATCGACGTGGGCAAGGAAACCCACTGGGCCTTCGCGATGGACAGCGACGGCAACCGAATCCTTTCGCGCAGGGTGGCCAACGACGAAGCGGCAGTGTCGCAGTTGCTCGCCGATGTCACCGCACTGGAAGCCGATGAAGTGACGTGGGCGGTGGACCTGACAACCGTGGAATCGGCTCTGCTGCTTGCGATTTTGTGGGACCACCAGCAGCGCGTGATGTATCTGCCGGGCAAGGCCGTCAACCATGCGGCAGCCGGATATCGCAGCGAAGGCAAGACCGACGCCAAGGATGCCCGTATCATCGCCGATCAGGCCCGCATGCGCCGCGACCTGGCCGAACTGCGGCCGACCGACGAATTGATCCTCGAACTGCGCCTGCTCACCGGCCGCCGCACCGATCTTGTCTGCGACCGTACTCGGACCATCAATCGACTGCGCCAGCAGCTCACCGCGATCTGCCCGGCCCTCGAACGCGCCGCCGACATCGCCCACCAGCGTGGCTGGGTGCTGTTGTTGTCGCGATACCAGCGCCCCAAAGCAATTCGCCGCGCTGGCACCGCCCGTCTGATCAGCCTGCTCACCAGCCTGGGCGTGCGCGAGCAGACCGCGACCACCGTCGCTTCGGCGGCGGTCGCCGCGGCCAAGACCCAGACCACTCGTCTGCCCGGCGAGGATGTCGCCGCCGAGCTGGCCGCCGAGCTGGCGAAAGAGGTGATGCGCCTCGATGAGCAGATCGCCGAACTCGACTCCGCCATCGAGGCCCGATTTCGCCGCCATCGATTCGCCGAAGTGATCACCAGCATGCCCGGCATCGGGTTCCGTCTCGGGGCCGAATTCCTCGCTGCCGCAGGCGATCCCGGCTGGTTCGCCTCCGCCGATCATCTGGCGGCCTACGCCGGGCTCGCGCCGGTGCCCAACGATTCCGGTAAACGCACCGGACGCCTGCACCGACCTCAACGCTACAACCGCGCCCTGCGCAGGGTGTTCTACATGTCCGCACTCACCAGCATCCGATGCTGTCCCACCTCCCGCGCCTACTACGACCGCAAACGCACCGAAGGCAAAGGCGCCAAAGGCGCCACCATCGCCCTGGCACGCCGTCGCGTCAACGTCCTGTGGGCCTTGCTGCGCGACAACCGAACCTGGGAGCCCACAGCAGCGACTACCGCCGCCCGAGCGGCTTGACATTGTCATTGAGACTCCCTTCGATCGTGGGGTCAAGCATCGAAGGCGGTCCTCGAACCTGACTCGAGCGCCGGAGTCGAGCTGTTCTCTAGCGGGTGCGCGCAGGCTGATCGCATCTTCCCCGAGCACAGGAGACATGCGTGATGAAGTCAGCACACGGCCTGGACGGTGCCGCGGACTGGGTGCTCTGCCCGGCCTGTCTGATTCCGCTGTACGGCAAGCGATTCGCCCGCGACCTCGGGGTCTGCGGCGAATGCGGCAGACATACCCCGATCACCGCCGAGCAGCGCATCACCCAACTCGCCGACGGGGGCCGGTTCGAACCGCTCGCCGTCATCCCCACCGACGACGATCCGTTGACCTTCATCGATACCAAGTCCTATCCGGACCGGCTCGCCGCCGCACGGACACGCACCGGTATGCACGATGCCGTGCTGTGCGCGTTCGCGGCGATCGATGGCAATCCGGTGCTCATCGCCGCCATGGACTTCCGTTTCCTCGGCGGCAGTTTGGGCACCGCGGTCGGCGAGATGATCACCGCCGCCGCGGAAACCGCACTCGCCGAACGTATTCCGCTGCTCATCGTGACCGCCTCGGGTGGTGCGCGGATGCAGGAGGGGCCGCTGTCGCTGATGCAGATGGCGAAAACCAGTGCGGCCCTGGAACAGTTGGACCGCGCGGGCATCCTCACCATCACGCTGATCACCGACCCGACCTACGGTGGGGTGGCGGCGTCGTTCGCCACGCTGTCGGATGTGCTGATCGCCGAACCAGGGGCGCGACTGGGTTTCGCGGGTCGCCGGGTGATCGAGCAGACGATCCGGCAGGAGCTGCCGCCGAAGTTCCAGACCGCCGAATTCCTGTTGGAGCGTGGTCTGATCGATATGATCGTGCCGCGTGCCGGTTTGCGGCAGGCGCTCGGTTCGCTGTTGCGCGTGGCCGGTCCGGTCGATCCGACTGGCGATGCGGTGACCGAACTGGACGCGGGAACCATCACCGATCCGGCCCGGATTCCCCAGCACGATCCCTGGACGCAGGTTCGGCGGGCGCGCACACCGAGCAGGCCGACCGCACTCGATTACTTCGCCCTGGCCTTCGACGGCTTCCAGGAGTTGCGCGGTGACCGCATCTCGGCGGACTGCCCGGCAATTGTCGGCGGTACCGCCTGGCTCGGTGACCGGCCGGTCGTGGTCATCGGACATCAGAAAGGACATGAGCCGAAGGAGCTGATGGCGCGCAACTTCGGCATGCCGACACCGGCCGGATACCGAAAGTCCGCACGGCTCATGCGTTTCGCCGAAAAGCTCGGGCTGCCCGTGATCACGTTGATCGACACCCCTGGCGCTTATCCCGGTGCGACCGCCGAGGAACAGGGGCAGGCCGTCGCGATCGCGGAGAATATCCGGCTGATGTCGGCGCTGCGGGTGCCGGTGATCAGTGTGGTGATCGGGGAAGGCGGCAGCGGTGGTGCGTTGGCGCTCGGCGTCGCCAATCGGGTGCTGATGTTCGCCAACGGGACATATTCGGTGATCAGCCCGGAAGGGTGCGCGGCCATCGTCTGGAACGATCCTGCCGCGGCACCGAAAGCCGCCGCCGCGCTGTCACTTACGTCAGCCGACCTGCTGCGGCTCGGTGTCGTCGATGCGGTGCTGCCCGAACCCGGCGACGATGTCGGTGCCGCACCGCTGGCGGCGGCGAATCAACTGCACCGTGCACTGGGGGCGAGCCTGCGCGAATTGACCGGCCGCGGCGGCGAAGACCTCGCCGCCGAGCGGCGCGCCCGGTTCCGCCGGTTCGGTGCGCGGCATCAGGTTCCGGTTCGGTCGGTGGCGTAAGAGAGTGCGGGAAGCCATGTTCGACAAGATTCTCATTGCCAATCGCGGCGAGATCGCGCTGCGGGTCGCGCGCACCTGTCGGGAACTCGGGGTACGCACCGTCGCGGTGCATTCGGTCGCCGACGCCGAGTCGGCCGTCGTGCGGTTCGCCGACGAGTCGGTGCAGATCGGGCCCGCCGCGGCCAAGCGCAGCTATCTCAATGCGGCCGCCGTACTCGCCGCGGCCGAGACGACCGGCGCCGATGCGATCCATCCCGGCTACGGATTCCTTTCGGAGTCACCGGATTTCGCGGATGCCTGCCGCGCGGCGGGGATCACCTTGATCGGTCCGCCCGCCGATGTGATGGCCCAACTGGGTGACAAGCAGTCGGCACGCACCCTGATGGCCAAGGCGGGGCTACCGCTGCTGCCGGGCAGTCTGGATCCGCTCGACCCCGAGCAGGCGCACGCGTTGGCCGACTCGATCGGCTACCCGGTGATCGTCAAGGCCGCCGCTGGTGGCGGCGGACGAGGCATGCAGGTGGTGCGCGAGAGTGCCGCGTTCCCGCGCGCCTACCAGGAAACGCAGGCGACCGCGCGAATGTTGTTCGGGGACAGTCGAGTCTATCTGGAGAAGTACCTCGAGGGCGCCAGGCATGTCGAGATCCAGGTGCTGTGCGATGGTTACGGCAACGGTGTGCACCTCGGTGAGCGCGACTGCTCGGTGCAGCGCAGGCATCAGAAGCTCATCGAGGAGTCGCCCGCACCGCGGCTGCCGGAGGGGCTCGCGGCGCGGATGGGCAAATCCGCGGTGGACGGGGTGTTGGAAGCCGGGTACGTCGGGGCCGGAACCGTGGAATTTCTGGTGGATCGGCAGGGGAATTACTATTTTATGGAGGTGAACTGCCGAATCCAAGTCGAACATCCGGTGACCGAAATGGTTACCGGAATCGATTTGATCGCCGAGCAGATCCATATCGCGTCCGGGCAACCGCTCGGCATCACACAGAGCGATATTTCCCTCGACGGTGCGGCAATTGAATGCCGGATCAATGCCGAGGACCCGGCGGCCGAATTCGCGCCCGCACCCGGAATTGTGGCCGAATTCACACCGCCCGGCGGTCCGTTCGTGCGCGTCGATACACATGTGCACGCCGGATATTCGATCCCACCGCACTACGATTCGCTGCTCGCCAAACTGATCGTCTGGGCGCCGGACCGGGACCAGGCGCTCGCCCGCATGCGACGAGCCCTGGCCGAATTCCGGATTTCGGGTGCGCGCGTCGCGACGACCCGGGATTTTCTGGGGGAAGTACTCGACCACCCGGCCATGCGGTCGGCGACGCATTCGACCGCACTGGTGGACGAGATGTTGCGGGCGGATTAGGCCGGTTCTGCTCGAGCCGAGCGGAATTCGGGGGAGTACCAGCCGATGAGGTATCCCGCGTGTCGGCTGTTGAGCATGGCACTGACCGATACATCGGAGGCGGCGAGGATATCCTGATGCAATTTCTGCAGCTTCTGGCATGGATCCAGCCCGAGTTCGCGCTGCATCGACCTACTGAACCGCTGGTAGGACTCCAGTGCGCGGGCACGCTGACCCGCCCGGCTCAGTGCGAACATGTAATACGCCTGCAGCCGCTCGTGCAGCGGGTGCTGCATGGTGAGTCGGGCCAGGTCAGGGCAGGCTTCGCGATATCGACCGAGCCGCAGCTCGGCCTCGACGCGCAACTCGATATTGGTCAGCCGCAGGTGATCCAGATGCGAGATCTCCGCGGCGAGCGGGATGCCGCCCTCCACATCGACCAGCGCCGGACCGCTCCACAACGCCTCCGCGGCGGTGAACAGATCCACCGCCCGATAGTCGTCGCCGGCCTTGGCGGCGCAGCGCGCGGCCTCGGACATGCTCTGATAGTCGCGCAAATCGAAGACGCAGTCCTTGACGTCGAACGAATATCCTTTACTGCGTGTCCGGAGAAATCGTTCGGCCACCTCCGCCTGTCCTATGCCGAGTTGCTCGGCCATCTTCTTTCGAATTCCCAGCACATAGGTTTGCACGACGGTGACGGCGCTGCGCGGCGGATCGTCGTTCCACAACTCTTCGACCAGTGTGGTCACCGGAACGACGGTGTCGTGTCGCACGAGAAGTAAGGCGAGCAGTTGGCGTTGTTTCTGTGCTGTCGGCGTTGCGTTGTGATTATTGAGAGCAAGCGTCAATGGACCTAACACGCGAGCGCACACTGGGTACTTCACTTGGAGTTCTCCTACGGGCGTTATTCCCCCCGACCGACGTGAGTTCTCGAAATCCCACCTCGCTGTAGGCGATATCAACACTATCGAAAATCCGGTATCAAGTCGATGAATCTTGAGTTATAACCGAGTTAACTCGGCTTGGAGGGTGCGCTAATTCTCCTTCCTGCCAAGGAGATTCGCGCGTCGGGGCGATTTGTGGATGGTGAACGCGTCGGGTTGCGCGTAACTGGAGATTCGCTTCCGGATGGATTTCGCCCCCCGGAGCCGTCCGGTCTCGGCCGATCAGCCGTGAGCTCTCCAGAACTTGCAGTTTCTGAAAAATTGCAGTTTGTGCTACTTTGGCGGACATGTCCAAGGACGAGCGCCCGATCGGGTTGCGGGAGCAGAAGAAACGCCAGACAGAGCTCGATCTCTGTCTCGCCGCACGACGGCTCGCGGTCGAGCGCGGGCTGGACGCGACGACCGTCGAGGACATCGCGAGAGCGGTGGGGGTTTCGCCCCGCACGTTCTTCAACTACTACGAGACGAAAATGGATGCGGTCGTCGGGCCGATCGGCGAGATCGGCACTCCGCAGTTGCGCGAGCAGTTCATCGCGGGCGGTCCGAGCGGCGTGCTTATCGACGACCTCGCCTGGTTGTTCGTGCACGGCTTCGAATCCGAGAGCGAGGTGCGCGAGGGCATCGCGCTGGTTACCGAGATCATCAAGACCGAGCCGCGGGTGCTCGCGGCCTTCGTCGCCTCGGGCGCCCGCTTGCAGAGCGTGTTCGCGGACCTGCTCGCTGCTCGGCTCGGCAGTGCGGTTTCTCCCGAATTCGCCGGTCTGGCAGCGGGATTCGTGACAAACATCACCACGCGGGCAGCGATGACCACGGTCGGAGATCCGACCGCATCGCTGGCGGCGGCAGTACGCGAACACTGCGCAATGGCCGCGCGGCTGTTCGAACGGCATGACGGCAAGAAAGAGAGACGCGAGAGATGACCATCACGGCTGAATCGCCACCTGCACCGATCGTCCTGACCCAGAAGCGGATCTGGCTCATCTTCGGCGCGCTGATCGCGGGGATGTTCCTGGCGAGCCTGGACCAGACCATCGTCGGCACCGCGATGCCGACCATTGTCGGCGATCTGGGCGGCATCTCCCATATGGCTTGGACCGCAACGTCATATCTGCTCGCGACCACCATCATGATGCCGATCTACGGCAAATTCGGTGATCTGTTCGGGCGACGCTGGCCGTTCCTGTTCGCCATCACCATCTTCACCGTGGCCTCCATCGGCGCCGCCGCGTCGACGAGTTTCTGGGAGTTCATCACCTTCCGCGGCCTGCAGGGCGTCGGCGGTGGCGGTCTGATGATCCTGGCGCAGGCCATCATCGCCGATGTGGTGCCCGCCAAGGATCGCGGCAAGTATATGGCCCCGATGGGTGCGGTCTTCGGCATCACCTCGGTCGCGGGCCCGCTGCTCGGCGGCTTCTTCGCCGATCATCTCGGCTGGCGCTGGTGCTTCTGGATCAATGTGCCGATCGGAATCGCCGCGCTGTTCATCGCCTTTCGCTACCTGAGCATTCCCAGCCATCGGCCCAAGACCCGGCCCGACTATCTCGGTGTGGTGCTGATGTCGGCCGCGACCACGCTGCTGATCCTGATCACCGACTGGGGCGGCAAGCAATACGCTTGGGGCTCAATGGTTATGGTCACCATGATCGCGTCGTTCGTCGTGGTGGTCGCCGCGTTCGTACTCGCGGAGGCGCGCGCGGAAGAGCCGATGCTGCCGCTGTGGTTGTTCCGCAATCGCACCTTCGTGCTGACCTCCGCGATCGGCTTCGTGGTCGGCCTGGTGATGTTCGCCGCCCTCGCCTTCATCCCGACCTATCTGCAAATGGCAACGGGCGCTTCGGCTTCGGTGTCGGGTCTGCTGCTGATTCCGATGATGGTCGGTCTGATGATCGCCTTGGTCGCCTCGATGACGATGATCACCAGAACCGGCCGCTACAAGCTCTACCCACCGCTCGGCGCGGTGCTGATGTTCGCGGACATGCTGTGGTTGACCCGCTTGGACGCGGACACTGCGATGTGGGTCGTCTCCGCCATGCTGTTCGTCATGGGTGCGGGCCTGGGCCTGATCATGCAGATCATCGTCCTGGTCGTCCAGAATGCCGTGTCCCCCGACCAAATCGGCACCGCCACCAGCGCCAACAACTATTTCCGGGAAATGGGCGGCGCACTGGGCGTGGCGATTTTCGGCTCCATCTTCACCAACCGTTTGACCGAGGGCCTCACCGATGTCTTCGTCTCCCACGGCCCCGAAGCCGCTGCCGCGAAGCTGGATCCGGGCGCCCTGGTGCCCTCGGTGGTCAAGCATCTGCCCGACGGCCTACACGATGCCATTGTCGGTGCCTACGTGGACGCGTTGGTTCCCGGCTTCTGGTACCTGATCCCGGGCGCGGTAATCGCCTTCGTGCTCGCCCTGTTCATCCCCCATCTGAAACTCGCCGATGAGGCGGGAATGGTCGCGCGCGGCGAGGCGGTCATGGCCGAAGACGCGGATCGACAGCTCGTCGGCGAACACTGAGGCAGGCGAGGATATGAGAAGGGTCCGGGCGGAATCCGCCTGGGCCCTTCGCATGCGCAAATCCGGTGTCAGCGAACGACTTCGACCACGTCACCGGGGTTGAGATAGCGGTAGGTCGCTTCGGCGCCCTCGGGTGTCATGCGGATGCACCCGTGTGACTGCTCCTCGATGGGGCCGATATGGGTGGCGATATCGCCGTTGAAGAAGACCGCCCACTTCATCGGAGCGTTGTGCATGGTGCTCCAGAAGTCTTCCCGCTTGAAGGCGACCTTGAAGACGCCGGGCGGCGTCTCGTATCCGGGCCGTCCGTGCGAGATCGGAGTCGGACCGTAGGTGACCTTGCCGTTGTCCATCAGCCAGGCCTCGTTCGTCGACAGCCGCATGCACATACGTGCGGTCTCGCCACACGGTGCGTAGACGGGAGCCGGCGGAATCGGTGGGATGATCGCCGGTGTACCGATATCCGGACCGCCGGGCCACAACGGTTCGGCCTGTGCCGTTCCCGCCATCAGCAGTCCTGCGGAAACGGCACCGATCAGCGCCGCGGATCTTACCGACAACTTTCGAAAACGTCTGCTGTTCTTCACGCTTCTGACCCCTAACCGGTGCCGGCACCCTGGGCGTGGATCGCCAGGGTGGTATGGGACCAACTTCGTCGCGATCAAGCATAGAACCGGCACCGGGTGAAAGTGATCATTTTCGTTTTCGACCTCGGAGTCTGTGGAACCGGACCGGCGTCGCACAAGCGATGGATCCGGCGGCATAGACTCCACCGGAACGAAAGGATCCGCGCGCGTATTGCCCGGGTCCCAAGTACGCTCGGAGTGTCGAAATGTGACGCGACAGATTGGTTTCCGTATTAAGGGGGAACAGTGGACGCGCTGAAGCTCGACCCGGCGGCGATGGCCGCCTACACCACGATCGCGGATACGGTGTCGCAACAGCTGGCCTCGGCCTCGGCGGTCGCGGGTGGCGCGGTCGATCCCGAGCGGCTGGTCGCCGACCTCGGTCAGGTCGGCGCCGGATTCGTGGCCCGGTTCACCGAGAAGGTGAACGAACACGTGCAGGCGCTCTCGACCGCAGGGCAATTGGTCGCCGCCTACGGGCAGGTGCTGCGCGACTACAGCGCGGACATGCAGGGTATCGATGTCGATTCCGCGGGCGCCCTCGCCCGGCAAGGAGAGGCACCGCACATGACGGAGCCGAGCGTCAGCGAGGCGCAGGCATGAGACGACTGCTCCGACGGCGGCCCGCGAACAACGCCTCCGATACCCCCGCAAGCACGCCTATCGATCCGAATGTGGATCCGCCGATCGTGGCGGCGCTGGTCGAACCGATGCTGCAGTTGCGCGCCTCGCTCGGCAGCGGGGTCGCGACTCCGGACCGGTCCGTCGTCGACGCGCTGTCCGCCGCGTCCACACAGGCGGCCGATACCGAGGGCCCGCATCGGGCGGGCCTGCACGCCCTCGAATCGACCTGGACCTCCCGCGCCGCCGACGACGCCGTTCCGGCGTTGCGCACTACGCAAACTCAGATCGGTGATATCTCCGACCGCGGACCCGAGTACCTGTCGGTGCTCGGCGACGCCCATGCCACCAGCGCCCGGGCCGCGCAGAAGGTGGACCAGATCATCGCGGACTTCCGTCGCGACGCCAAACAGATCATGAGCACCGCGAGCGCCTCCTCGGACACCGACGCGGTGATCGCGCGGGCGACCCAGGCGCTCCGCGACGCGGTCACCGCGGTCAGCACGGCGCAGTCGGAAATGGACGGCCACACCGCGCGACTGGATGCGATGGGACCGCTCACGGTGACCACCCCGCAGGGTGTCGGCACTACCCAACAAACCGTAGTGCCGGGTACGACGAACGGCACGACCACTACGGGCGTGACCACGACAACGCCACTGGATCCGGTGCAGGCCGCCCAACTCCAGTTGCAGCAGTATCTGATCAACGCGGGCGTTTCGGTCGGCACCGCGGCCATCGATGCCGGAGTCAATATCGGCACCCACCTCATCGATAAGATCGCCGAAGTGGGCATGCACGCGATGGATACCGCGGCCGCCTCCGCGGACAAGGTCATCGATAAGGCGATACCCGAACTCATCCATCCTGGCAGCACCACGAATTCGCCGACCGGTGGTGACAGTGCCAGCAAGCCGTCGAATGTCATCGATTTCGGTGGCGGGTCGGGGCAGTCGAAGCCCACCCCGAATACCGGAACCAACTCGGCGTTCCCGCTCGGCGGCTCGACCGCGACGAAACCCGCGCCCGCGCCGACCCCGGTACCCGCGCCGCAGGCACCGGCCGCGGGCGCGGACACCCCGCCGTCACGTCCGTCTGGTCCGGAACCGACGAATCAGCCCGGTACCACCGGTGGTCTGGCGATGCCGCCCTCGTCGCAGTCCGATGAGGACCGCCGACCGCGTGACGGTCAACTAGGCGTCACCGTGCCCACCGTATTGGCGACCGTACCGCCTGCGGTGATCGGCGAATTCGACGATGACGAGCTCTGATTCCGGCTCTTCGAGCCAGAACCAGGGCAATCCGTTCGACACCGGGCTGCCCATGGTCCGGCCCGCCGCGGCACCCCAGAAGCGGCGCCGCCGCCCGAACGCACGCCGTGGTTCTGGCCAGCACCGGACACCGCTGGCCGATGCGCTCGATCCACCCGAGCGGCCGCACCGTCCCCGCCCCGCCGGGGATTGGCAGGAGTGGCTCGAACCGCGCCGCCCCGCCGATCCGCCTCCGGAGGCGGATCGCAGTCGGCCTCGGACGCGTGCGGTAGAAGCCGAGGCCGAGCTACCGGTGGAGACCAGTTCCGTCGTGCCGACGATTATCGATCGGTCCGGTGGCAATCCCGGTCCGGCACTGCGGCATCCGCCGCGCCGTCGCGATTCGCAACCGACCGGTGGCGGCAATCGAGTGGTCGCGGTGCTGATCGTGCTCGGTGTGGTGTTGGCGGTCGTCTCGGTGCTGATGTTCGTCTTCGGCGGTTCGGGTGAGCACAAGAGATCGGCCGCGGCCACCACACCGGCGGCCGCCCAGGGCGGGACGGCTGGGCGTGCCCCGGCGACTACTGTGCCGAGCGACGAACCGTCGGCGATCGCCACCCCGGGTTGCGAACAGCGGCGCACCGGTGATGTCATCTCCGGCACCGATCCCGGCGGCACCAGCGATGGGCCATCGGCGATCCTGGCATTCGAACGTGCCTATTATGTGCAGCGTTCCGGCTTCGCCGCACGCGGCGTCGTCGCCAATGACGCGAATGTGCCCGCCGCCGACCAGATCCAGCGCGGGATCAACCAGGTGCCGATCGGCACCCTTTACTGCGTGCAGATCACCCGTGCGGGCAGCGATGCGGGGGAGGCGCATTGGGAAGTCCGGCTCACCCAGCAGCGGCCGGGGGAGGAGCCGCAGACCTTCACTCAGATCATCACGACCCGGACGGCGGGCAACCGCACGCTGATCACCGCGATCAACGCGGGCTGACCGTCCGATCCACCGGCGTCGATGGGCGCACCGAACGTGCGTCAGAGGGTGCGCGTCATGAAGAGGCTGTGCGGATCCTCGACGTAGTCGGCGAACGGTGCGCAGATCTCGAAGCCGTGGCGGACGTAGAGCCGCTGCGCGGGGGCGAAATACTCGGATGCTCCGGTCTCCAGGCTCAGCCGCTGGTAGCCGCGTGCGCGGGCCTCGGCGATCAGGTGCTCGAGCAGGGCCGAGGCGATGCCGCGGCCGGTGCGATCGCTGGCGGTGCGCATCGACTTGATCTCGCCGTGGGTGGGGTCGAGGTGTTTGAGTGCGCCGCAACCAGCGAGTTCGTCGTCCTCCCAGGCACTCCAGAAGGTGACGTTCGGTCCGCGGAGCGCATCCAAGTCCAGGGCGTGCACGCTGTCTTCGGGCGAGTTGTCGTACATCTCGGCCAAGTGTTGAGTCAGCAGGGCAGCGACCTGCGAACCGGACAGATCATCGACGATGATCCGCAGCGCGGCGGCCGGTTCGGTTGGGTTCGGCAGGTGTTCGCCGACATCGCTGGACATCGGTCCATCATGGATTGTGTCGGCGTGGTCCCTGCTGTCTGGGTCGGTGCTCGACTAATCCACCGGCGACGCTTTACTGTGAGGGCACTCGCCCTCAGCAGGGATTCGGGTCGACGAGCGGTTGGGCGAAATAGGCGTCAGGATCGAATCATGAAGTTTGCGAACAAGGTCGGGGCGCTGGCCGCGGCTGCGGCGCGTCGGGCCGCCGACGAGACCTATTACGCCGCGCTGACGGTGCGTGCCGGACTCGCGACCCCCGAACGGCCGGACCGACTCGCCCTCATGGGTGCCGCGCTGCTGCGCTCCGGTCTGCTCGGCGGGCTGACAACCGTTGCCGCCCTGCGCTATCGCGACCGCACCGCCATCATCGATGAACTCGGCCGGGTCAGCTTTCGTGAACTCGACGAGCGCAGCACCGCGCTCGCGAATGCCTGGCGGGCGCGCGGACTGCGCGACGGCGAGGGCGTGGCCATCCTGGCGCGCAACCACCGAGGTTTCCACTACGCGGTCTTCGCGGCGGCGAAATGCGGTGCTCGAATCATCCTGCTCAATACCGATTTCGCGGCGCCGCAACTGCGCGAGGTGGTGACCCGCGAGGGTGCCGATCTGCTGATCTTCGACGACGAATACGCAAGTATGCTCGGCGATTTCACACCGCGTCGCGGCCGCTACCGCGCCTGGGCCGATAAACCCGGTGTCGACACCATCGACAATCTGATCGCCGGTGCGGCGCGCACGCCACCGCGTAAGCCGCGCACGGCCGCCCGCATCATCCTGCTGACCAGCGGGACGACGGGCACCCCGAAAGGTGCGCCGCGCGGCAGCGAGCCGATTTCGTTGTCACCGTTGGGCGCGATCCTCGGCAAGGTGCCGTTCCGTGCCCGCGAAATCACCGAATGCCCAGCACCGCTGTTCCATACGCTCGGGTTCGCGCACGCCGTTCTCGCGGTCGGCTTCGGATCCACGCTGGTGATCCGGCGGCGCTTCGATCCCGAGGCGGTGCTGGACAGTCTGGACCGGCACGGGGCAACGGCGATGATCGCGGTGCCGGTGATGTTGCGGCGGCTCGTCGATGCCGGACCGAAAGCCTTTGCCGGACGCGATCTTTCGCGTTTGCGGATCATCTTCGTCGCGGGTTCGCAGCTCGGTGCCGACCTGTGCGTCCGGGTGACCGAGGCATTCGGTCCGGTGGTGTACAACGTGTACGGATCCACCGAGGTGGCCTACGCGACCATTGCCACGCCAGCGGATCTGGCGGTCGAACCGGGCTGCGTCGGCTCTCCGGTACCCAGCACCACGGTGAAGATCTTCGACGACAACGACCGGGAGGTGAGCCCCGGCACTACCGGACGTATTTTCGTCGGCAACAACTACCAATTCGAGGGCTACACCGGCGGTGGTGACAAGGCGCGCATCGGACGGTTGATGTCCACCGGCGATGTCGGCCATTTCGACAGTGCCGGAAGACTTTTCATCGACGGCCGCGATGACGACATGATCGTCTCCGGCGGTGAGAACGTCTTTCCGAGCGAGGTGGAGGAACTGCTCGCCGCGCATCCGGCAGTGGCGGAGGTCAGCGCGTTCGGGGTGCCCGACGATCGTTACGGTCAGCGCCTGCGCGCGGTAGTCGTTGTCCGCGAAGGGCATTCGCTCACCGAGGACGAGGTGCGCGAGCACGTCAAGACGCATCTGGCGCGCTTCAAGGTCCCCCGTGACGTGCTGTTCGTCGACGAACTTCCGCGCAACCCCACCGGAAAGGTACTCAAACGAGTCCTGCGTGACCTCCCGGCCTGACGGCTCACATACTGCCTAGCATCCGCCGCATCGTATGACGCAATTGCATCGGATCCGGCATCGCGGTGCGGAACCATCCGGTCGGCGGCACCACCACCAGTCCGCCGCGGCGATGCTCGACGCAGTCGACGATCGCGTCCGCCACCGCATCCGGATCGGGTGCGCAACCGGGCGCGATGGTGCTGACCAGTACGCCCTGTTCGGCGAGTCCGCGATGCAGGGCGGTGCCGAGCCCGATCACCGCATGCTTGGTCGCGCAGTACACCGCGGCGCCGAGTGCGGCCGTGACGCCGATGGCCGAACCGATATTGACGATATGTCCGTGGCCCTGTTCGACGAAACGCATTCCGGCGAGCCGGGATCCGGTGATCACCGCGCGCAGATTGGTATCGATCTGATGATCAGATTCATGATCGGATTCGATGAGGAACGAACCGGTTGGCTCGACGTCAGCGGCATTCACTACGACATCGAGACCACCCAGCCTGCGTTCGGCGGCCGCCAGGAATTCGGCGAAGCGCACACCGTCGGTGACCTCGACGGGTAGGCCGACGGCTTCGGCCCCGTGAATCCGGTTGAGCTGGGCGGTGATTGCACGTACTTTGCTGAGGTCTGCGTCTCCGATCGCTACATCGGCACCGGCGGCCAGAAAGGCCAGTGCGGCCTCCTTGCCGATACCGTAAGTGCCGCCCGTAATCGCGACGCGCGTGCCGACAAGGGTCTTTCTCGGCATGTTGTTCTCGCCTACCTCGGTCTTCGCTCAACGATAGCTATGACGGTAGATATGCGATGGTGCCGTTGCCATGCGATATCGGGTCATGAGATTGCGCATACCGGTCAGCTCGAGCCGAACTCGCTTGGTATATATGTTGTTCGGCCAAAACCTTGCGAGTATCGGCCAGCAGCGCTCACGATGTATCCGTGGCCTCTTGGGAGTGGCGGCGGTCGGTGGCGAATGCGGCGATCCTCGCCGAGCTCGCCGATGATCACAACCTGACGCGCCCCGACCTCCTGCGCGGCACCGGTATCGATCCGGTGGCGTTGAAAACGCCCGGCGCGGAGATCACTGCGGCACAAGAACTTCTACTCGTCCGCAATCTTGTCAGCCTGCTCGACGACCAACCTGGACTCGGCTTCGAGGCGGGTATGCGCACGCGCATCACCACCCACGGCGTGCTGGGTATGGCGGTGCTGAGCAGTCCGACCATGCGCTCGGCCATCGATGTCGCGATGCGCTACTTCAGCATGATGACCTCGTTCGCGCGGGCCTGGCACGTCTATCACGGCGACGAGATCTGGCTCTACGGCGACGACCGCGATCTGCCCGCGGATGTGCGCGCCTTTCTCGCCGAACGCGATGTGGCGGCGCTGCTGTACAACTGGTATCTGGTCTTCGGGGTGCCGCCGCCGGTGGTGCGGGCCGAGGTCGCCGGTGGGCTGCTGTCCCGAATACGGCCGATACTCGAACAATTCGAGATTCCCAGCACCGAATCCGCGGAGCTGCAGCTCGCGGTCTTCGACGCCGCCGATATCGATCGACCGATGCCCAACGCCAGCCCGCTCACCGCGCTGCTGTTCGAGGAACAGTGCGCCGACCTGCTGCAACGTCGCGGTTTGAAGCGGGGCCTCGCCGGATCGGTGCGCGAGGTGCTGCTGCATCAGATGAACGGGCGCATCACCCAGGAGGATGTGGCCGAACGCCTGCACATGAGCCTGCGCACGATGCGTCGGCGCCTAGCCGACGAGGGCACCTCCTACCGTCGACTGTGCGTCGAAACCTACGGCACCCTCGCCGAGGAATTACTCGCAACCGGTCTCACCGTCGAGGATGTCGCTTACCGCATGGGCTACTCCGGCGCACCGAGCTTTTCCAACGCTTTCAAACAATGGCGCGGCATCTCGCCCGGTCGCTTCGCTCGCGCTGCCGCCGATCGTCTGCGCCCCAGCGTGGCACGCTAGTCCGCGGATCCTCGGGAGGTGGGTGTGGTGGAGTTCGCGCAGGAGTATGCCGCATTGCGGTGGTCGGTGGTGGTGGCGTTTCTGTTCGCGGCCGTGGTGGTGCTCGGGAGGTTGGCGGTGCCGGGTGGCATCGGCCGGACCGAACCCGTTCGCCTGCAGGCGAATTCGGCCGGAGCGGCGGTGTGTCACGAATCCGATGCCGCACATCTGATCATGTGTATGGTCATGCTGGCGATGCTGGTCTTCCCGATGGGAGCGGATCCGGTCGTGCTGCGCGGTGTGCTGATCGCGCTCATCATCGTCTTCGCGGCCTTGCTGACAGATCGAATTGCGCAGTGGCGCAATGTGACTCGTGCGCTACCCGATGATCGAATCATCGCCCTCGGATATCACATCGCCGTCGCGGCCACCATGCTGTACTCGATCGCGGGACACAGCATGGGCATGCACGCCGACGGGCCGGCCCCCGCACCGGCGCTGACACTGGCCGCGATCTTCACCGCCGATGCGCTCGCCTTGATCGTCGCTGCGAGTACCGGCCGCAAGCGCTGGCTCGGCCACCAGATCGGTATCCGAACCGACCCGCGGCGGTCGGCTTCCTTCATCTCCCGTGCACTGACATCCGCGATCGTGCCCCATATCGTCATGGACCTGGGCACCGCCTACATGCTGGTCGCCGCCGTCTCGGGATAGAGCGCCCGCGTCGCGTCTGATCAGACTGTTGAAGAGGGCCTCGGCGCTACCACGATTGATCGCGTCGAGCTGCCCGGGTTCGAAGCCCTTGTCAGCAGCCCGAGTGGACCTGACGTCGGATAATCGCGGTTTACAGGTTGACGACCGAGTCGGCGACGACGCGGCCGCCGAGTCGAACCCAACCGTCGGAGTCCCATTCGGTGAAGATCTGTGAGCCCTTGCCCTGGGTGATGATCAGGCTGCGGCGCAGTAGAGCGGTGAGGGCAACCGCGGCAGCGCCGGTCGCTTCGTCCTCGGGGACGCCCATCGCGGGGGCGAACATGCGCGAGCGCAGGGCGCCGCGGTGCTCGTCGGTCCAGGTCCAGAGATAATGCGAGCCGCTGTCGAAATCCTC
This sequence comes from Nocardia sp. CA-135398, assembly GCF_050955845.1. Lineage (NCBI taxonomy): Bacteria > Bacillati > Actinomycetota > Actinomycetes > Mycobacteriales > Nocardiaceae > Nocardia > Nocardia sp. CA-135398. The sequence continues at coordinate 3,180,667 of NZ_CP192084.1, forward strand.
GGCGCGCAGATTCGCCAGTTCATCGACGTCGTCGAGCTGGTGGAAGGTGAAATCCGGCGCCCATTCCCCGCGTGCCCTGATCCAGACGAGCCCGTCGGTGAGTTCCACGGCGACCGCACCCGCCGACACCTGCAGAATCCGTACCGGCTGGCCCTGCTCGGCGAACCACCAGGCGGTACCCACCGACGGATGCCCGGCGAACGGCAGCTCCACCGCGGGGGTGTAGATCCGTACCCTGGCGATCTCGTCGACCGGGTCCTCGACAACGACGGTCTCGCTGTACCCAGCCTTCGCCGCCAATGCCTGGTGGTCGACCTCGGCGACGTCCGCGGCGCGAGCGATACCGAGCTCGTTGCCGCCTCGCCCGGTCGGGTCCGTGAAAACGCGCACGACCTCGACCCGCGTACCGATGGTCTCTGGTTCACCCTGTGTGCCCATGTTCGCGAGCCTACCGGCCGCCGAGAAGTGGTCGGTGCGCTGCCGCAGAATTTTTGTTCGGGATAAAACCCCTGTCCTGATTTGTCGGATATGCCTATCAATGCTGGCCGGAGAGCCAGGCGAGATCACGCAGGATTTCCGATGCGACCGCCGTCGCCGCGTTCGGGCGGATTCCAGCCACGGTTGGTCAGGCCGTGGATGCGGCCGAGGGGCACGGTGGTGTTCGCCGGAATGAGGGCGCTGGAACTGGCGAGCAGTTCCGGATGGGGTTGGTACACCTCCCGTTCGAGCTGTGGAAATGGTTGCCGGAGTTCGTAATCGGCGAGCACCTCGGCCCACACGGCGGTCAGCTCGGTACCGAGGTGCAGCGGATGGGCAATGCCGATGACGGCGTTCTCCGCGATATCGAGAGCGGTTGTGTCGGCATCGGCGAAGGTGTTGTCCTCGGTGATGCGGAACGAGTCGAGCACCTGGTCGTCGCGATAGGTCGCCCAGATCAGGCGGCGGGTCACGTTGATGCGCACGGGATGTGCGATGAACTGGGTGCGCAGTTCGTCGAGGGTGAAGCGGCGTTCGGTGACCATCGCGCGTTCGAGTCGCCGGATCTGGTCGGCGGCGAACTTCTCGACCGACTTGCGGAGCGATCGATACGTTGCAATCGCCGCGGCTACCAGGGCATCGTCGTCGCGCACTCCGGCCTTGGGCAGCGCCTTGTAGCGGGTGCCTTCGGTACCGGTGACGGTGGGGCGCAGCTGCTCGTCGAAGCCGAGCACGAATTGGCGCGGCCCGAAGTCGAGCAGCGCCGTACCGTCGGGGCGCAGTCCGAGATCCGGAACCATACGGTCGGCGAGTTGATCCTCGCTCAAACCCAATTCGCCAGCGACATCGGCGACACGGGTGTGCGCCGCATCGCGGACCGCCGCCGTGTGGCCCTGCTCAGTGCGCAACCCCAGCCGGTCGACGACGAAGGCTGCGACGGTTGGGCTTTCGAAGGGGGCGATCGCGGCGGCGAGCTCACGCGGGTCCGCCGCGATGGCACCGGTGACGAGGTCGTGGGCCGCCGCACCGTGCGCGGCGGTGACCGCCATCAACCCGTTGACCGACCAGAGTAACCAGGTGCACTCGGCACGTAGGATCGGCTCGGCGAGCGCCGGATCGGCTTGGGCCAGCGCCTCCAGCACCCAATCGCCGAGGTCGCGGGGATCGGACGCGGCGACTTCCAGAGGGTTTCCGGTCCCGGTGCGGAGCTGTTGCCCCGGCCCGCCTCCCACAGTCGAGTGAGGACCGAGGCGGCGTCCGGACCGAGATGTGCTGCGACACTGTAGATCAGCGATTTATTGTCGCGCAGCAGATGCCAGTGCCAGCCGAGCAGATCGAGGATGCGGTGCGCGTGCGCCGAATCGGTCCAGGGCCCTGTCATCCCACAGCTTCGCGTCCATGCCGATCGCGGCGCACACGGCCGCACCGAGCGGGTCTGGCCGCCGATCGGCAAGATACCGCGCACCCCGTTCGGCGAGCGCCTGGTGCGAGCCGGAATGGCTCAGGATGGCGCGAATCCGATCCGCGGACTGCGAACAACTTGTCGGAAATGGTTTGTGCCGCAGCCGCGTTCACGGCAACGCCGCGTGCGGGCCAACGACCGCGGAACGGATCGGGTTTCGACCACTAGGCGGCGGGTACCACCCAGGTGTCCTCATCGGTCGGCGGCGTGTGGACAGCCATCGGCCTGCTCCCTTGTTCACGAGGTGCGTATCGCGGACAGGTTAGCGAGCCGCTCCGACACGTGCCGGTCGGCGCGGAAACGGCAACGGCCCCGTCCTATTCGGACGGGGCCGTTGCGGGTTTCCGGCGAGATATCAGACCGCGGCGGTGGCCAGCGCCTCCGTGGATTGCACGGCCTGGCCGACACCGGCGACGATCGCGGCCGCGCGCAGCGATTCGAAGATCACCTCGCGCGAGACGCCTGCCTCGCGCAAAGTCTTCTCATGCGCCTCCAGGCAGTGCGCGCAGCCGTTGATCGAGGACACCGCGAACGACCACAGCTCGAAATCGGCCTTGTCGACACCCGGATTGCCGATGATATTCATCCGCAGACCGGCACGCAGATCGTCGTAGCGTCCTTCCAGAAACGCCTTGCCCCGGTAGAACACATTGTTCATGCCCATGATCGAGGCAGCGCCGAGCGCGGCGTTGTAGGCCTCCGCCGACAGATTGTCCGCGGCCTCCTCGGCGATTTCCCGCAGCGTCGTCGCCGACCGGGTCGCGGCCGCCGACGCGAGCAGGGTGCCCCACAGCTGCTGTTCGTTCAGCACGGTGGTGCGTGCGATGGACGACAAATTGAGCTTGAGGTCCTTGGCGTACTCGGGAAGGGAGTTCTTCAGGGTCTCAATGCTCATTCGGCGAATCCTCTTCTCGTTCGGGGGTTTTCAGGTGGTTCGGATAATGCTCAGACGCTCGCGGCGAGCAGTTCGCCCGCGTTGATGGTCGGGTCGCCCTTCTTCCAGTTGCAGGCGCACAGCTCATCGGACTGCAGCGCGTCCAGCACGCGCAGCACCTCGTCGACATTGCGGCCGACCGAACCCGCGGTCACCGATACGAACTGGATCTCGTTGTTCGGGTCGATGATGAAGGTGGCGCGATCGGCCACGCCGTCGGCATTGAGAACGCCGGTGGCGGTGGCCAATTCACGCTTGAGATCGCTCAGCATCGGGAACGGGAGGGTCTTGAGATCCTCGTGCTGGGCGCGCCACTGGAAGTGCACGAACTCGTTGTCGACCGAGGCGCCGAGCACCTGCGCGTCCCGGTCCTCGAACTCCTCGTTGAGCTTGCCGAAGGCGGCGATCTCGGTCGGGCACACGAAGGTGAAGTCCTTGGGCCAGAAGAAGACGATGCGCCACTTACCGGCGTGGTCGTCGGAGGTGATGTGGGTGAAGTAGTCGTCAGGCTGCTGAGCGTCGACCTTCGACAGGTCACCGCCGATCACCGCGGTGAGGTTGTATGCCGGGAACTGGTCGCCGATGGTCAGCAAAGCCATGCTTGTCTCCTCGTCAGTCGGTTTGCTAGAGCGAGTGGATCGAAAAGCTCATTGGTGATCTTGCCCAACGGCCGGTGAAAGGTAAACGTGATCAGTCGCACTACACTGATAGGCGTGACTGATCAGACTTATCAGCCGACCCTGTCGCAGCTGCGTGCGTTCGTGGCCGTCGCGGAGTACCGCCACTTCGGCACCGCGGCCGCGCGGCTCAATGTGAGCCAGCCCACGTTATCGCAGGCACTCGCCGCATTGGAACACGGGCTCGGGCTGCAGCTGATCGAACGCAGCACCCGGCGGGTGCTCGTCACCGCCGCGGGTATGCGGCTGCTGCCGCAGGCGACGGCGACCCTCGAGGCGGCCGATCGATTCGTCGCCTCGGCGACCGGTGACAGCCTGGGCGGTACCCTGCGGATCGGCATCATCCCGACGGTTGCCCCGTATGTGCTGCCGAATCTGCTGCCTGAATTGCGCAAGGTATTGCCCGCCTTGAATCCTCAGGTGATCGAGGACCAAACCGCCCGGCTGCTGGAGGGATTGCGCACCGGCGTCCTGGATGTCGCACTGCTCGCGCTGCCGACCGAGGCGCCGGGCCTGGTCGAGATCCCGTTGTACACCGAGGAATTCGTGCTGGTGACTCCGCGCGGTCACGAGCTGGCCGGTCGCACCGATATCGCGCCCGCCAGTCTGGACGCGCTGCCGCTGCTGCTGCTCGACGAGGGCCACTGCCTGCGTGATCAGACCCTGGAATTCTGCCGCTCCGCCGACGCCCATCCGGGTGCGGTCGGTGATACCCGCGCCGCGTCGCTGGCGACCGTAGTCCAGTGCGTCGCGGGCGGTCTCGGGGTGACATTGATTCCGCAGATGGCGGTGGCGGCCGAAACCGCGCGCGGCACATTGGAAACCGCGCACTTCGCCGCACCTGCGCCGGGGCGCACGCTCGGTCTGGCGTTTCGCGCATCGACGGCGCGTGCGGACGATTACGAACGGCTGGCGCAGATCATCCGGTCCCAGCGGCCGGGCGTGAACTGAGTCCGCGCGATCAGGGCGCGGCCTCGCCGAGGAGTTCGGTTGCGGTGCGGTGGATTTTGCGCAGGGCACTCATGAGGTAACGGCGTTCGGTGGGGGTGAGATCGGCGGTCACTCTGTCCTCCAAGGCTTGTCGCTGTGCCTCGATCGGCCGTTGCAGGGCGCGACCCTTATCGGTGAGCCAGAGGCGGACCAGGCGGTTGTCGTGGTCGTCCCGACGGCGCTCGAGCAGGTCCGCGGCGGTCATGCGGGTGGCCATTTTGACCACGGTCGGTGTGGCGACATTCAGCGCGGCGGCGACCTCGCCCGGGGTGCGCCCGTCCCGCTCCCACAGCAGGGCCAAGACATGATTTTGGCCCAAATGCAGTCCGTGCGTGCGCATTTCGCGGTCGGCGAGCGCGCGCAGCGCCTTCGAACTGCGGCCGTGTAGGTCGAGGAACTCGGGCACCTGTCGGATCTCCTCAGCGATTGACGAATAGATCGTTAGCCGTCTAACGTTCTATCTCGTTAGACGGCTAACGATGTGGAGATCTGATGATAATGGTCACCGGTGGCACCGGAAATATCGGTCGTGAACTGGTCGGAGAACTCGCTGTAAGAGGTGCGGAATTTCGTGTTCTCGTGCGTGATCCGGATCGTGTCGCGGATCCGGGTCGGGGCGAATTGGTCGTCGGCGATTTGGACGATCCGGCGACCCTCACTCCCGCATTCGATGGTGCCGACGCGCTGTTCTTGCTCGTGCCCGGCATCGGCCTGCAGCACACCATTGATGCGGTGAATGCGGCGCAAACAGCGGGAGTGCGGCATATCGTGCAGTTGTCGTCGTTCAATGCGATGGGCGACCCGGTCCCAGCGATGGGGCGTTGGCATCGCGAGCGCGAGCGGGTCGTCGCCGAATCCGGCATACCGGCGACCGTGCTGCGGCCCGGCGGATTCATGACGAATGCGCTGGCGTGGGCGCAGACGATCCGCCGCGGTGGCACGGTGCTCGACCCCACCGGACCCGGCCGCTACGCCCCGATCGACCCCGCCGATATCGCCGCGGTGGCGGCCGAGGTGCTCACCGGCAGCGGCCACGCCGGTATGACCTATACCCTCACCGGCGCGGAAACCTGCACTGTCGCAGAACAAGTCGCGACCATCGCCCGTACGATCGGCCGCGCCATCGAGGTGCACGAGGCGGCCACTCCGCAGGAGGCATTGGAATCCCGCTACCCTGGCGGTGCGCCACCAGCGCTCGAGGCGGCGATCATCGAGGGGTTCGAGTTGATGCGCGCCGATACGGTGGGGTTCCGCACCGACACCGTGCGTGAACTGCTCGGTAGAAGTCCGCGTACGTTCGCCGAGTGGTGCGCGCGCAATATCGACGCGTTCGTGTGCGGACACTGATTGCAGATTTCGAACTCGGCGCTGCAAGGCTGTGGCGCCCGTGCGGACAATTGCCGGGGAATCCGTTGTGGGCGGTGCCTTTTCGATGTCGATACCGGAGTTGGTCCAGGTGATGGCGGCTGCGGGCGGTCGCGGCCCGGCGGATGTGTCGGTTCCTGTGGCACGGTGCACGCAGGGAAGCCGGTTCCTGGTAGCCAGGCGTCGATGTCGGGTGGATTGTGTCTGCGATGGGCGTAATCTCCGCTGGTAGGCAGGCGGAAAGGGTTCGCGGTGGATGAGGTGGATGCCAGGCCCGGACGACGGATCGGTCGCTCGATCGCGCACGGTGATCGGCTGTTCGTCTACGGGACATTGCAGTTTCCGGAGGTATTGGTCGAGTTGATCGGGCGGTGTCCGGAATTGGTGTCGGCGGAGCTGGTCGGGTGGCGGGCCGCGGCACTGCCGGGGCGCGTGTATCCCGGGCTGGTGCCCGCAGCGGGCGGTGTTGCCCGGGGTGTGGTGCTGTCGGGGCTCGACGCGGGGGAGTGGGCGGTGCTGGATGCATTCGAGGATGACGAATACGAGTTGCGGCGGGTTCGGCCGGGTCCGGCGGCGGCGTGGACGTATGTGTGGACTTCCGTTGTTGCGCCAGATGATTGGTACGCAGAGCGCTTTGCCGCCGCGCATCTGGGTGCGTTCGTGGCCAGGTGTGCCACGTGGCGAAGCCTGCTCTGAATCATGGCCGGATTTGCTATTCCAAGACGACCGGTCATATATTAACTCCATGGCGCGACCGCGACGCAGTGATGACACTCGGCAGCTTCTGGTGGAGCAGGGTGCTGCCGGGTTCTTGACCAACGGCTACCACGGCACCGGTATCAAGCAGATCCTGGACGCGGTCGGCGTGCCGAAGGGTTCGTTCTACAACTACTTCGACAGCAAAGAGAGCTTCGGGCAGGCCATCATCGATCACCATTCGCTGTGTGTGCAGCGGAATCTGGCCGAGACGCTCGGAAGCTCGCCGGATCCGATCGCCGGGTTGCACGCGTTCTTCGGGCGGCTCATGGACGATTTCGTGCGGGCCGAGTACACCGGTGGATGCCTGATCGCGAACCTCGGCGGTGAACTCGAGGGCAGTGAGGTGCTGCGGGAATCCTTGGCGGCGGCCTGGAATTCCTGGCGGGACGGGGTGGCGACCGCGCTGCGGCGGGCGCAGGAACTGGGGACGATTCGCGACGATATCGACGCCACCGAATTGGCCGATCTGCTGTTGGAGTCGTGGGAGGGGGCGGTGATCAGGATGAAGATCGAGCGCTCGCTCGAACCGCTGCACAAGTGTTTGCGCCGACTGCTGGATGACTACTTTCGGCCCTGACCTATAGGTTTTGCGGTCTGTGTAGCCGCTTGCGTATTCCAAGACGACCGGTCGTATCGGTCATTGTCAACGAGGAAGAGAGATGAATATGGTGAAGACGGTCATCGTTACCGGATCCTCCAGCGGGATCGGGCGCGATATCGCTCGAGCCTTCGTGGCGCGTGGTGACAATGTCGTGCTCAACGGGCGGGATGCGGACAAGCTCGCGGCGGTGGCGGATTCGTTGGGCGCGCCCTCGCGGTTGGTGGCTTTCGCCGGTGATATCGGTACGCCCACAACGGGTTCCGAGCTGGTTAGCCTTGCCGTGGAGCGGTTCGGTCGAGTGGATGTACTGGTGAACAACGCCGGGATCTTCGGCGCCAAACCGTTCGTCGACGTCACCGAGGCGGATCTCGACGGCTACCTGAACGCGAACTTGAAGGGGACCTACTTCACCACGCAGGCCGTCGTGCGCCAGCTGCGAGCGCAGAAAAGCGGTGGCAGCATTGTGAATATCGGGACGGTCCTGATCAACCACGCGCTCGCGGGACTGCCCGCATCGGCGGCACTGGTCAGCAAGGGTGGCGTCCACGCGTTGACCACGAGCCTGGCCGCGGAGCTCGCCGCCGACGGAATCCGGGTCAATGCCGTCGCACCTGGCATCATTCGCACACCGCTTTTCGGTGACGGCGACGAAAGCGCCTCGGCTCGACTGGCTTTGCTGAACCGAATCGGTGAAGTGAGCGAAACCACCGCGGCGGTGCTGTATCTCGCGGACGCCACCTTCGCCACCGGCCACATCTTCCCCGTCGACGGTGGGTTCATCTCGGGAAGGGCCGCATAATGCCTTACGTCAATATCAAGGTCACCAACGAGGGCGTCACGCGAGAGCAGAAGACCCAACTGATCAAGGGCGTAACCGACCTGCTGCGTGATGTCCTCGGCAAGGACCCGGCGACCACCTTCGTCGTGATCGACGAGGTCGAGCTCACCGATTGGGGCATCGGCGGAATGAACGTCGAAGACTGGCGCAAACAGCAGGCCTAGGCCGCGCCGCATGCCTGACCGAATCGCACCGGCTCCCGAAGGGAAACCCCTTGGGAGCCGGTGCGATTCGAGCGTGCTGCTACACCCGCAAAGCGTGCGGTTCGATCGCGCCGCGCACCAGCGCCCGCGCATCGATCGTCTCGGCGCGGTAGGGCAGCGTGCCCAGCCGATCGGTCATCGCCTGGACCGGATCATCGATTCGCTCGTTCAACCCGAACAGGAATGTCCACTCGTGCTCGTCGCTGCCGTACTGCACCACCGTGTCGAACTGGTCGTGAAAGCGCTTCCAGGACCGCTTCAGCGTCTCGTTGCGCCACATCGTCGCGCATCCGGCCTGTGCGCTGAGCACGCCGCCGGGTGCGAGCAGTGCCCGACATCGCGTCAGGAATTCCGACTCGTACAGCCGGTTGTGCTGCGCGTCCTCGACCCGCTCATCGGGCAGATCGATGACGATCACGTCGTATCGGGTACCCGCCTCGGTCGCGTTGGCCAGGAAGTCCCAGCCGTCGGCGTAGTGCACCTTGACCGGGCCCTCGCCCCGGACCGCGGCGGCCAGCTCGTCGCTGGTGTAGCCGTAGGGCAGGTGCTCGGCGCACAACTCGACCTCGCGCTGGTCGATATCGACGTGATCCACCAGCGTCGCGCCCGCGGCGACCGACATCTGGCTGGCCACACCCTCACCCGAACCGATGATCAGCACCTTGTCCAGCTTCGCGGCCAGCGCGAAGGCGGGGACCATCATCGCCTCGTGATAGGTCAGCTGGGAGAACTCCGTGGACTGGCGATCGTCGTCGGAGAACAGGCTGATGCCCTGTTCGGTGCGCGCGATCACCATGTGCTGGAACGGAGTGTGGGTATCGACGATGATCTCGTGCAGATCCCAGATCCGGGTCAGGCCGTTGCCGACCGGCTCCTCGATCCGTGTCGAGCCGTGCCCGCGCTGGATGACCTGCATGCGAACATCCCTGGGAGACAACTTATCTCGCAGTAGTTCGACGGCCTTCGACGCACCGGCGCCGATAGTTCCGCAGGTGAATACGTCGACAAAGATGTCGCCGGACTCCGGATAAGTGTGAATCGAGGCGTGAGACTCCGACAACAGCGCGAGGACGGTCACCCCCTGCGGATCGAACTTCTTGTGTACGACATCGCAGATGGTGACGCCCGCCGCGATCAGAGACTCGCGCAACGCCGATTCGAGTCGTTCGAGATCGTCGCAGAGATCTGCGTCGACACCACCGAACTCGGCCAGCACATGCCAGCCGGTGAATTCCGCCGTCATAGGCAAACTCACTCTCGCTCAGCGCCCGAGACATGAACGGTCAAGGGCGGAAAACCATTGAAGGACACCGACGAATAACTCGCGGTATAGGCGCCGGTATCGAGGATCTGGATGCGATCACCGGCTCGCAACGAGGTCGGAAGAAGGACCTTCGTGCGTTGATACAGTACATCGTCGCCATCACAGGTCGGTCCGGCCACCACCGCCTCGTCCACGGGGTCTCCGTCACGTTCGGTGACGAAGCGGTATGCGATGTACTCGTTCTCGGTCTCGGCCATGCCGTTGTAACGGCCGATGTCGAGATACACCCAGCGCCGTCCGTCCGGCGCGATGCGCACGCCGATGACCTCGGCGTGAATGGTGCCCGCCGAACCCACGAGCGCACGGCCGGGCTCGATGACGAGTCCGGCGGTCTCGGGTAGGAATTCGGCGGTGGCGGCCGCGATGACGGCGCCGATCTCGTCGAGTGCGGGCGCCGCCTCGACGTACGAAATGGGCAGGCCGCCACCGATATTCACCGAGCGAACCGGAATATCCTTGTCCGCCAACGCTGCCGTGATGACGCCTGCCTGTTCGATACCGATGCGCCAGGCCCGCGGGTCGGTCTGCTGGGAGCCGACGTGGAAGTACGGACCGCCGACGATCAGTCCGAGATCACGGGCGCGTACCAGCAGGCGCAGCGCCTCGGTGGGGGAGCAGCCGAATTTGGTGCCGAAGGGCGTCGTCGACTGCGGCGCCGAGGACAGGAACCGGCACTCGACCTCCGTACCCGGCGCGTGCTCGACGATGCGCAGCAGATCGTCCTCGGTGTCGAAGGCGTAGCGGCGCACGCCCACGGCATAGGCGGCGGCGATATGGGCGGCCTTCTTGATCGGGTTCCCGTAGCACATGCGGGCCGGGTCGACGCCCTCGCGCAGGCATAGTTCGATCTCACCGACACTGGCGACATCGAACTCCGCGCCGTGACGGTCGAGCAGACGGATGAGTTCCGGGACCGGACTCGCCTTGACCGCGAAGCGAATTCGGGCTCCGGGTACCGCGGCCTCGAGTGCGCGATAGTTCTCGCGCACCCGCTCTGGGTGAATGACCAGATAGGGCGATTCGGGCAGGTTTGAACCGGTCAATCTAGGGGAACTCTCCGTCGTTTGGGGGTCGGCCGTCGTTCGGGCACCGCGCGAGAGAGTATCAGCGCGATGCCCCTGGTAACCAACTCGTTGACGACACCTTGATCATGATCACCCCGCGGCTACCGTGACCTCGTCGAATACGACCTCGCCAGCGGCATCGGACTCGGCCAGATCGACCACCGCCGCCAGGGCCCAGCCGTGGTCACCGGCGGGATCGTCGAGCACCTGACGCACCTGCCAGAAACCGGGGCGTTGCTCCACCTGGAACAGTTGCGGACCGCGAGCGTCCGGGCCGGTGCCGATGCTCTCGTACTCGTCGAAGTAGGGGGTCAGCTCGGCCGCCCAGTCCGGCCCGGTGCCCAGTTCGGCGAGGACCTCCCAGCGGCGCAGTGCGGCGAGTTCGACGCGACGGAACATGGCATTGCGGACCATCACCTTGAACGCGCGTTCGTTCGCCGAGATCGGCCGCACCGTTTCCGCGCCGAACGCGAGCTGATCGGCATCGGTCTCCGCGCCCGGATTGGTGAGCTGCTCCCATTCGTCGAGCAGACTCGAATCCACTTGGCGCACAAGCTCGCCCAGCCATTCGGTCATATCGTCGAGGTCCTCGGTGCGCGCCGATTCCGGGACGGTGCGCCGCAGCGCGCGATAGGCGTCGGCGAGATAGCGCAGCACCACACCCTCGGAACGGGCCAGTTCGTAGTGCGAGATCAGCTCGGCGAAGGTCATCGAGCGTTCGATCATGTCGCGGACGACCGATTTGGGCGACGGGGCGAATTCCGACATCCATGGATGCCCGGCGCGATAGGTCTCGAAGGCGGGTTCGATCAGCTCGGCAAGGGGTTTGGGCCAGGTGACCTCTTCGAGCAGCTCCATGCGTTCGTCGTATTCGATGCCGTCGGCCTTCATCTCGTTGATCGCCTGGCCGCGGGCCTTGTGCTGCTGGGCCATGAGCAGCTGGCGCGGATCCTCGAGTGTCGATTCGATGAGGGAGATGACGTCGAGGGTGTAGGCGGGGGCGTCCTTGTCGAGCAGCTCGAGTGCGGCGAGGGCGAAGGGGGACAGTGGTTGGTCGAGGGCGAAATCGCGCTGCAGGTCGACGGTGAGCCTGGCACGGCGGCCCTGTGCGTCGGGTTCCGGAAGCTGTTGCACCACACCGGCGTCGCGCAGGGCGCGGTACAGCCGGATGGCACGCAGAATGTGGCGGCGTTGCGCGGGACGGGGCTCGTGATTGTCCTCGAGCAGGTGACGCATGGCGTCGAAGCAGTTGCCCGGGCGGGCGATCACATTGAGCAGCATCGAGTTCGTCACGTTGAAGCGCGACACCATCGGTTCGGGGCTGGCGGCGACGAGTCGGTCGAAGGTCTCCTCGCTCCAGGAGACGAAGCCCTCGGGCGGCTTGCGGCGCACCACCTTGCGCTGCTTTTTCGGATCATCGCCCGCCTTGGCCAACAGCCGGGTGTTCTCCACCTCGTGGTCGGGCGCCTGCACGACCACGGTGCCCATGGTGTCGTATCCAGCCCTGCCCGCGCGGCCCGCGATCTGATGGAATTCGCGGGCCTTGAGCCTGCGGGTGCGCACACCGTCGAATTTGGTCAGACCGGTGAGCAGGACCGTGCGGATCGGCACGTTGATGCCGACGCCGAGGGTGTCGGTGCCGCAGACCACCTTCAGCAATCCGTCCTGGGCCAGGCGTTCCACCAGGCGACGGTACTTGGGCAGCATGCCCGCGTGATGGACGCCGATACCGTGGCGGATCAGCCGCGACAGGGTCTTGCCGAAGCCGGAGGAGAAGCGGAAATCACCCAGAGCCGTTGCGATGGCGTCCTTTTCGGCGCGGCTGGCGAAGTTGACGCTGGTCAATGCCTGCGCCCGTTCCAATGCGGCCGCCTGGGTGAAATGCACGACGTACACCGGTGACTGGTTGGTCGTGACGAGATCTTCCAGGGTTTCCGTGATCGGGGTGCGCGCGTAGGAAAAGCTCAGCGGGACAGGACGTTCGGTGCCCGCGACAATGGCGGTCGGATTGCCGGTGCGGCGCTCCAGATCGGTAGCGAAGAAGTCGACTTCGCCCAGAGTCGCCGACATCAGCAGGAATTGGGCGCGCGGAAGTTCCAGCAGCGGCACCTGCCATGCCCAGCCGCGGTCCGGATCGGCGTAGAAGTGGAATTCGTCCATCACGACCTGGCCGACATCGGCGGCCGCGCCCTCGCGCAGCGCCATATTCGCCAGGATCTCGGCGGTGGCGCAGATGATCGGCGCCTCCGGATTCACCGCGGCGTCACCGGTCACCATGCCGACCCGGTCCGCGCCGAAGACCTCGCACAGGGCGAAGAACTTCTCGCTGACCAGGGCTTTGATCGGTGCGGTGTAGTAGGTGCGCAGCCCGCGCGTCAGCGCGAACAGATGCGCGCCGACCGCGACGAGGGATTTACCGGACCCGGTGGGGGTGGCCAGGATGACATTGGATCCGGACGCCAATTCCAGCAGCGCCTCGTCCTGCGCCGGATACAGCGGGGTGCCCTGCTCGGCCGCCCACGCCCCGAAGGATTCGTAGAGGGCGTCGGCGTCGGTTCCCGGTATCTCGAGCAGTTCGGTCAGATCCACTCCGACCACCCTACGGGCAGCCGTCTACGGCCCGGTCAGGGTGATCGGGTCAGTTGGGCTGTTCGCCCTCGTCGCCGTCGTAGCCGCCCTGCTCGGCCAGGAAGCGCTCGAATTCGGCACCCAATTCGTCACCGCTCGGCAATTCACCGTCGCCGACCAGCAGGCTCGACTGACGTTCCTGAGCGGTCACGAAGCTGTCGTACTGGCGCTCGAGCGCGTGCACGACGGTCTCGACCTCGGCGTTGCCCGCGATGTGCTCGTTGACCTGCTCGCGCACCCGCGCCGCGGCCTCACCGAGCGCGGCCAGCGGGAATTCCAGACCAGCGTTGTCGGCGACATGTTCGAGCAGGGTCTGCGCGGCCTCCGGATAGGCGGTTTGCGCGAGGTAGTGCGGCACGTGCACGGAGAACCCGACGGATTCGTGGCCGTGCTGGGCCATCCGGTACTCCAGCAGCGAGGACGCGCTGCCCGGCACCTGTAGTTCGCCCGGCCAGCGCTGATGGTCGGCGATGAGGTCGCGATCGGAGGAGTGGGCGGTGATGCCGAGCGGGCGGGTATGCGGGATCGCCATCGGGATGGCACTCAGTCCTATGCTGCGCCGCACACCGAGCTGTTCGGCGAGCAGACGCACCGCGGTGGTGAATTTCTCCCAGCGCAGATCCGGTTCCAGGCCGGACAGCAGCAGGAACGGGGTGCCCGAGGTGTCGCGCAGCGCCCACAGATTCAGCTCGGGTTCGGCGTAATCCGAGAAGTGGTCGGTCTTGAACGTCATCAGCGGACGACGCGAGCGGTAGTCCAGCAACTCGTCGACATCGAACGAGGCGACCAGCTCGCTCTCCAGACTTTCGCGCAGGTGCGTCGTGGCCAGCCGCACCGCATGCCCGGCATCGGTGAAGCCCTCCAGTCCGTGTACCAGGACCGGACCCAAGCCATCGTCATTCGACAACTGCGGAGCCGGGAACTCCAACTCGTACATTCGCGACTCGTGGTCCATCGCGTCTCCTTCCTGCGCGGTTCACCGATGCGAGCTTCCAGGTTCACAGGCCTGTTGGGCAATTCGCGGCGGTCAACCACTGTCCATTGTCCCCCATGGCACCGACACACGTTGCCACAGGCGACACCGACCCATAAGACAGGGCAACATCGGTCGTGCCCCGCACATTCCCGCCGCGCTCGAGGAATCGGCGTGGCATCGCGGGCGGACACGGGGAGTTTGGCACAGTGGAGCGGTGACCGTGCCGAATTCGACGCGCAGGGGACCACGCGGATTCGGGCTCTCGGGTTGGGTGTCCCTCGCCGCGAGTGCGATGCTGCTCACCGGCTGCGCGTCGACGGTGACCGGCCATCCGGTCGGCTCCGGACCGAGTACGGTGACCCGGCATGTGGCGGCACAGCTTTCGACGCTGCTGCCCGATCCCGCGCAGTTCCCGGCCGAGTACGAGGCCGTGGTGCTGCCAGCGGAAGCGGCGGCGCAGGCGGCGGGGGATCTGACCGGGGTCGGGCGCGGTTCGACGGTGCAACCGGATGGGTGTGCCCCGCCCGCTCAGCAATTCGGTTCGAATCAGACGGCCATCGCGGTGGGCACCGACAACCAGACGCGGGCCACGATGACCGTGGAGTTGACCAGGACCGGACAGCCGTTGTCGGCCTTGCGTGACCAGGTGAAGCGCTGTCGGCAGGTGCACGTCAGCCGGGCGGGTGCGACGACGACGGTGACCACCGATTTGCAGGCGCCGCCGCCGATCGATGCCGACGACACGCTCGCGTTGCGCCGCACGGTGGCGCCGCAGGTGAGCGCGGCCGGGTTGACGCAGTCGATGCAGACACTGACCGGGCAGATCGCCGATGTGCGAATCACGGTGACGTACATGACATTCGGTGATGCGAAGCCGGATACCGCCGCCTTGGACGAGTTGTTCACGGCGGCGGTGCTGAAGGTCAAGAAGGGGTGAATGTGGAGGGCTCCGTCGAGCGGCAGCTGGAGCTCGCAGCCGGACAGTAGCAGGTAGCACCGACATGGTCACCGCCGTTCTGGTGTGTGATCCTCGATTCGTCCACAGTCCAAGTGTTTTCCACAGGACAATTGGGTCCCGCGAAATCCCCAGGTCGACATCGCGGGTTTCGAGGTGGGTGAGCGCACCCTCGATGCATGACGACTTCCACGAACGCCGCTGCCGCCCTCGGAGATCCAGGTGATGGTGCATCGCAGCGCCCCGATTTTTGCCCGAGCCCCGCCGTTCACCTCCGCAAATCCGCTCGCCCGCCGCGAGTCGGTGGCCCGGGCCCATGCGATGTCGAGCATTCGCGTGACGTCGCGGATACGGGCGGCGGTGTGCGAATGGACCGAACAACAGAAGGTCCTGAAGCCGTGTGGTTGGACGAGATCTCGGCGCGCATCGATTCGTTGGCCTTCTTCGATCCGGATGTCGACGATGGATCGTCGGAGTGCACACGTGGTTTCGGAAAACAGTTGCGCCCGGGAATCTGTGCGGAACCGCCACCGGAATTCGGGGATCGTCTTGCGGGCGATTCGCTGCATGTCGACGATCCCGGTGAATTGATTGTGGCGGTGCCCGCCATGGTCGGATTCGTGCCGGAGCGGTCGCTGGTGGTGGCTGTGCTGCGAGGCGGGAGCGCGGCGCGAAGTCCGATCATCGAGGCGGTGGTGCGGTTCGATCTGGATCAGGAGGGTGGTAGCAGGCGGGGCCTCGCGGCGGCGTATGCGGAGTGCGTTTCGCATATCTGTGCCGCGGAGGGCGCGACGGAAGTACTCGCGGTAATCATCGATGATCGGGCACGCGAACCACGGCGCACGCGCCGAAACGGTGCAGGGAGTACGGGCACGTGGGGCACGCTCATCGCGGCGTTCGCGCGGCGACTGGCCCGGGGCGAGGTGTACCTCGAGGGTGCCTGGGCGGTGCGCGCCATCGAGGCCGAGCAGCGGTGGTGGAGTCTGCTCGATGCGGATCACCGTGGGACACTGCCGGATCCGGCGGCATCGATGGTGACGGTGGCGCATGTGCTCGAAGGGCGACCGATCCGGGGCACCCGCTCGGAGCTGACCGATCTGGTGGCACCGAACGAGGAGCTGGCGCAACAGGTCGCGGTCTATCTCGACAGCGCCCGCGCACTCGCGCACGAGCGGTACGCGGCCGCCGTCCGGCGCGGTGATCCCGACGGCTATCACCGGCGGGCGCTCGAACACGTGCTGTGGCAGATAGCCAACATCGATTCCGGTGTGGCCCTCGACGCGCGGGAATACGCGGAACTGGCCGCGGCACTGCGTGATCGGACGGTGCGTGATTCGCTGTTCGGGCTGGCGGTCGGATCCGACGCCGCCCCTGCCGAAACCCTGTGGGTGGCACTGACACATGCGCTGTCGGGCGGCGACCGCGCCGACGCCGCAACACTTCTCGGCTACAGCGCTTACATCCGCGGTGACGGGCCGCTCGCAGGGATCGCGCTGCAAGCGGCGCTGGAAGCGGATCCCGCCCATTCCATGGCGAGTCTGCTCGAGATTTCCCTGCGCACTGGGATGCGCCCGGATACGTTGCGCCGCCTGGCCTACTGCGGGCTCGGCATCGCCGCGGACCTCGGCATCGACCTGGGGCCGGTTCTCCGGTGAGCGCGTTCTCGGGTGGTCAGAGGTGATTCGGCGAGTCACATGGTGGTCGCGGCACGTACAGCACCACCATGTGACCGCGCTCGATGGTGAACTCGCTTACTTCGCGCTGTGTGCCAGCGGGCCGAGGTCGCGCAGGAATTCCCAAGCGTCGGCGACGATTTCGTCGAGATTGTTGTGCTTGGGCTGCCAGCCGAGGTCGGTGACGGCGCGGTCGCTGGACGCGATCAGCGTGGCCGGGTCGCCCGCGCGGCGCGGTGCGTCCTCGGCGGCGATGGGCAGGCCGGTGACCCGCTCGCAGGCCGAAATCACCTCGCGGACCGAGAAACCGGTGCCGCTGCCGAGATTGAAGATGCGATGCGTGCCGGATTCCGCGGAGCCGAGGGCCAGCAGGTGGGCGTCGGCGAGGTCGCGAATGTGGATGTAGTCGCGGACCGCGGTGCCGTCGGGGGTGGGCCAGTCGGTGCCGAAGACCGAGATCGCCTTGCGATGACCGAGGGCGACCTGGAGCACGAGAGGGATGAGATGGGTTTCCACCACCCGGTTTTCGCCGAGGCCGCCGTAGGCGCCCGCGACGTTGAAGTAGCGCAGGCTGGTCGCGGCCAGACCGTGTGCGATGGAATAGGAGGTGATGGCATGGTCGATGGCCAGCTTGGAGGCGCCGTAGGGGTTCGTCGGTCGGGTCGGCGCGTCCTCGGTGATCGGCACCCGTTCGGGTTCGCCGTATACGGCCGCGGTCGAGGAGAAGACCAGCCTCGGCGTTTCGGTGCGACGCATCGCCTCCAGCAGCTCGAGCGTCTTCACCACATTGCCGTGCCAATACTTCTCCGGCTGCTGCACCGACTCGCCGACCAGCGACTGCGCCGCGAAATGCAGTACGCCGTCGAAGGATTCGGCCTCGAGCAGTGCGGGCGCGGCGACCGCGACATCACCCTCGACGAATCGCGCCTCGGTGGGCACGCCCTCGGCATTGCCGGTCGACAGATCGTCGACCACCACGACCTCGTGCCCCGATTCGAGCAGCACCTGCGCGCAGACGCCACCGACATAACCCGCGCCACCCGTGACCAGAAGTTTCACGTCTCAGACCAACTTCACCTGGACGGCGTGGGCCATTTCGTCCGAGAGCTCGAAACCCTCGTGACCGGGCACGGTGATGACCACCGATCCGGGCTTGGTCTCGACCGTCACCCGGGCATCGGGCACCACGCCCGCCTCCCGCAACTGGCCGATGACCTCGGGATCGGTCTGGATGTGTTCGGCGAGGCGGCGCACCACGACCGCGTGCACCTGTCCATGCGGCAGATCCGAAAGCCGCACCAGGGTCTCGTCGGCGCCGCTGGACGGGATGATGCCCAGCTCGTCCAGCCCCGGAATCGGGTTGCCATAGGGAGAGGTGGTCGGGTGGTTGAGCACCTCGACCAGCCGCCGCTCGACGTCCTCGCTCATGACGTGTTCCCACCGGCACGCCTCGGCGTGCACGTTCTGCCAGTCCAGCCCGATGATGTCCACGAGCAACCGCTCGGCGAGGCGATGCTTGCGCATGACCGCGACCGCCATGCTGCGGCCCTTCTCGGTCAGTTCGAGATGGCGATCGCCGGCGACCAGCAGCAGACCATCGCGTTCCATCCGAGCGACGGTCTGGCTGACCGTCGGGCCACTCTGCTCGAGGCGCTCGGCGATGCGCGCACGCAGGGGCACCACGCCCTCTTCCTCGAGGTCGTAGATGGTACGGAGGTACATCTCCGTGGTGTCGACCAGATCCTTCACCTGTTACCCCTTCGTCGGCACGAATTCTACCCACGCACGCCGGCCCCCCCGCGTGCCGCGTGGTCTCGCGCTACACCCGTGACTGCGCTGTGGGAATTCTGTCGGCGCACGGCCTGTCACCGTGTTCGCTCTTGCTTGTATTTCTACTGCATACGAACGTCCAACGGGGCCGTTACCTTCCCGCGTAGCGTTGCGAGCATGGCCACTGCACCGCACGGCGAACAGTCCGCGCCGCTCGACGAAGGTGATCTCGAGACGCGATCCGGGACCGTCGTCTGGACCGACCGCTTCCTCGACTACGCGTGGACGCCGGAGCACCCCATGAAACCGGCGCGCCTGCAGTTCACCATGGCCCTGGCGGAAAGTCTCGGATTACTCGACGGTGTCGAGCGATTGGTGCCCGAGCGGGCCGAAGTGTCCGATTTGCTCCGCATCCATACCGCGGATTACATCGATGCCGTCGAACATGCCACACCACCTGCGGGTGCGCCGCTCGCACCGCCGTACGGTCTCGGCTCACCGGACAATCCGGTATTCCCGCGGATGCATCAGGCGGCCTCGGTGATCGTCGGCGGCACATTGGCCGCCGCACGCGAGATCGCCCAAGGGCGGACTCGGCGCGCGGTGAGCATCGGCGGCGGAATGCACCACGCGATGCCGGATTCGGCGGCCGGATTCTGCATCTACAACGATGCGGCCGTGGCCATCTCCTGGCTGCTGGACAACGGATTCGATCGGATCGCCTACATCGATGTCGACGTGCATCACGGGGACGGTGTGCAGCGCGCCTTCTACGGCGATCCGCGCGTGCTGACGATCTCGATTCATCAGCATCCGGCCACCCTGTGGCCCAATACCGGTTGGCCGGAGGAGACCGGTCACGGCGCCGCCGAGGGGACCGCGATCAATCTGGCGGTCCTGCCGGGCACCCGGGATCCCCAGTGGCTGCGCGGCTTTCACGCGATCGTGCCCGGCGCGCTCGCGGCCTTCCGACCGCAGATCGTGGTCAGCCAATGCGGTGTCGACACCCATCGCGAGGACCCGCTCGCCGATATGGAACTGACCGTCGACGGTCAACGCGCCGCCTTCATCGCCATGCGTGATCTGGCCGACGAATACGCCGAAGGCCGGTGGCTCGCCGTCGGTGGCGGTGGCTACGGGCTGGTACGGGTGGTGCCGCGCGCGTGGACGCATCTGCTGGCGACCGCACTGGACCGCACCATCGCACCGGAAACCACGGTGCCGCAGGACTGGATCGATATGATCCGCTCCGCGGCGCCGACCGTCGAACCGCCGCGCACGATGGGTGATGGTGGTGACACCGCCTACCGCCCTTGGGATGGTCCCGGCGGCACCGGGGAGACTGGGGACGCGCGTATCGATCGCGCGCAACGCGCTATCGATACGGCCGTATTGGCTACGCGCCGAGCCACCTTCGGGTTGCTCGGCCTGGATCCGGAGGACCCCCGTGACTGAGAACCCGCCCGTCCCGGAATCTCCGAGCACGCCCGCGGTGCCGCCACCACCACCGCAACATTGGTTCGCCGATGTGCTCGCCTCCGACGGCGGCGTAGTCCGACTGCGCCCGATCACGCCCGATGACGCGCAGCGGCTGCAGGAATTCCACACGGCACTATCGGATCGCTCCCGATATCTGCGCTACTTCGGTCCGTACCCGCGGATTTCGCCCAAGGATCTGTACCGCTCCACCCACGTCGACCACCACGACCGGGTCGGATTGCTATTGGTACTCGGTGAGGCGATCATCGCGGTCGGCCGCTACGAACTGCTGACCGATCGCACCGGACCGCGCGCCGCCGAAGTCGCATTCGTGGTGGCCGACGAACATCAGGGGCGCGGACTCGGGTCGATCCTGCTCGAACATCTGGCGGGTGCGGCCGCGGAGAACAAGATCGAGACCTTCGTTGCCGAGGTGCTCGCCGAGAACACTGTGATGGTCACCGTTTTCCGTGACGCGGGCTATCAGGTGGAGCGCGCCAGGGACGGTTCGGTGCTGCATCTGGAATTCGCCATCGATCCGACCGAAGCCCTGCTCTCGGTGCGCGATTCGCGGGAGCGCGCCTCCGAGGCACGCAGTGTCGGCAATCTGCTCGCGCCGCGTTCGGTGGCGGTGATCGGCGCCACCGTGGGCCCGGCCCGGGTCGGCGGAGTGATCTTGGCCAACCTGCTGTCCGGTGTGTTCCAGGGGCCGGTGTTCCCGGTCAATCCGAATCGGCGATCGGTGCGCGGTGTGCGGGCCTACCCGACGGTTCGCGAGATTCCCGACGAGGTGGATCTCGCGGTGGTCGCCGTGCCGCCGGAGGCGATCAGCTCGGTGCTCGACGACTGTATGGCCAAGGGCGTCAAGGGATTGGTGGTGCTCACCGCGGGCTTCGGGGAGACCGGTGATGGCGGTGTGTTTGCCGAACACGAGCTGGTTGCCGCGGCGCGCGGACACGGGATGCGAGTGGTGGGGCCGAGCGCGCTTGGCATCGCCAATACCGATGCCTCGATTTCATTGAACGCGACTCTGGCCTCGGTGCTGCCCGGGCCAGGGCGCATCGGATTCTTCTGTCAGTCCGGGCCATTGGGTGCGGCCATCCTCGGCGAGGCCGCCGCGCGCAACCTCGGGTTGTCGACCTTCGTCTCGGCGGGAAACCGCGCCGATGTGTCCGGCAACGACCTACTGCAGTACTGGGACGCCGACTCCGCCACCGATGTGATCCTGCTATATCTGGAGAGCTTCGGTAACCCGCGCAAATTCTCCCGGATCGCGCGTCGGGTCGCACGGAGTAAACCGATCGTCGCGGTGAGCAGTGGGCGATTGGCCGCGCGTTCCCAGCCGACCGGTGATATGGACCGATCCATCGTGCGAGACCTGTTCGCGCAGTCCGGAATCGTTCAGGTCGATTCGATTTCCGAGCTGTTCGACTGTGCGGCGCTGCTGGGTTATCAGCCGCTGCCCGCGGGTCCGCGGGTCGCCGTGATCGGCAATAGCGCGGCGTTGAACTGGCTGGCCGTCGATGCCGCGCGCGGTGAGGGGCTCGATGTCCGGCGACCCGCCACGGTGCTGGATGACGGTGTTCGGCGCCCGCGCCCGACCGAGCGTGTGGTGGATGAGCAGTCGATCGGCGATCCGGTGAGCCTGGGGCCGGACGCGACGCCGGTTGCCTATCTGGACGCGGTGGTCGCCGCGCTGCGCTCGGACGAGATCGACGCGGTGATCGTGGTTTTCGCGCCGCCGGTGCCGCTGCCGATGGCCGGATTCGCCGATGCCATTCGCGAGGCCGCGGCGGTCGTGCCAGATGCGGCGAAGCCTATTCTCACCACTTTCGTTGCCGAACAAGGGATTCCGAACTTACTGGCCGTGCGCGGTACGGCCGGTACGGCGGTGCGCGGGTCGATACCGTCCTATCCGGATCCCGAGCGTGCCGCACGGGCGCTGGCCAGGGCGCACCGGTACGCGCAGTGGCGCACGAAACCGGTATCGACGGTGGTGCGTCCGGCGGGCATCGACGCGGAACGGGCCAGGCGGCTGGTCGCGGGCTGGATGGGCGAATCCGACGGGCGTTGGCTTACCGACCTCGAAGCTGTGGATCTGTTGGACTGCTACGGAATTCACGTCGTCGAATTCCGTGAGGTCCGCAGCGCCGACGATGCGGTGGCGGCGGCCGAGGAACTCGGCTATCCGGTCGCGGCCAAGGCGACCGGCGAAATGTGGCGGCGCCGACCGGATCTCAGCGGCGTCCGACTGGACCTGTGGCGCCCGGAGGCTGTGCGCCAGGCCTATTCGCATCTGGTGGAACTATGCGGTGACCCCGCCGTGCACATCCAGAAGATGGCCACCCCTGGCGTCGGCTGTGTGCTGCGGGTGCAGGACGACCCGTCGTTCGGTTCGGTCATCGAATTCGGTCTCTCCGGCATGATCATCGAACTCCTCGGCGACCGCGCCTACCGCGCCCTTCCACTCACCGCCGATGAAGCGGCCGCCCTCATCGACGCTCCTCGCGCCGCCCCCCTCCTCTCCGGCACCCCCGCCAGCCCCCGGGTCGACAAACCCGCCCTGATCGAACTCGTCCAACGCGTCTCGTCCCTCTTCGACGACCTCCCCGAAATCCGAGAACTATCCTTCGACCCCGTTCTCGCCTCCGCCAACGCTGCCGCCATCCTCTACGCCCGAGCCCGCTTCGGCCCCCAACCGAGCCGCTTCGATTCCGGCCCCCGCCGCCTCGGCTGAACTCCCGCCGTCCCATGCGACCCCGCCGCCCTGCAACGCACTGATCTGCGGTAGTCGTGGACTGCTCGACCATCTCGACGGAATCCTGGGCAGCCATTCGCGGGGCCTGTGAACTGGGTGGCGTCGGCTTCCTGGCCGCACCGGCCAGCGGCAATGCGAAGGTGGTCGCGTCGGGCGGACTTTCGATCGCGGCCTCGGGTCCGTCCAGGTCAACTAACGCGTCGCGCCACCACTACTTCTGCGCAAGGATTCGATCCGTGCGCGGCGCGGCAACTCGACGTGCCGATGCCACTCGCGGCGGCCACCGCACACTAGGTCAGGCCAGCGTCGGCAGTAGCCGAGTGCTGGAGGATTTCGCGATACTGTTCGATCTGCAGGCCGAGAACTCCGGGCTCGTACTGAAACCGGAGAACGACGGGCTCGGCGGGGATTGAATGACGTTCGCCGACCGGCTCGCGCGAACCCGGAGGGGGCGGGACGCGCGGTCACCGGTCGGCGTTTCGGGGTGACCGTCCCCGGTCACCAAGTCGGACGGCCTCGGAGTAGTCCGACGTCACGTGCCAGGATCACCGGCACGAGCTATTGCGGGAATCAGCTGGCGTAGGCGCGCAGGCGGTCGGCCCGCTCACCCTTGCGCAGCTTCGACATGACCTCACGCTCTATCTGACGAACGCGCTCACGGGAGAGCCCGAACAGTTTGCCGATCTGATCCAGGGTGCGCGGCTGGCCGTCGTCCAAGCCGAAGCGCAACCGGATGACCTGCTGCTCGCGCTCGTCCAGGGTGGCGAGCACACTGCGCACATCGTGGTGCAGGAGTCCGGCGATCACCGCGGATTCGGCCGAGGTGGCCTCGGAGTCCTCGATGAAATCGCCCAGCGGGGCCTCTTCGTCATTGCCGACCGGCATATCCAGGCTTACCGGGTCGCGGCTGTGGTCGAGCAGATCGGAGATCTTGTCGACCGGAATGCCGGACTCGTTGGCCAGTTCGGCATCGGTGGCCTCGCGACCGAGCTGCTGATGCAGTTCGCGCTTGATCCTGGCCAGCTTGTTGACCTGCTCGACCAGATGAACGGGCAGCCGGATGGTGCGGCTCTGGTCGGCCATGCCGCGGGTGATGGCCTGACGAATCCACCAGGTGGCATAGGTGGAGAACTTGAATCCCTTGGCGTAGTCGAACTTCTCCATTGCCCTGATCAGACCGAGGTTGCCCTCCTGGATCAGGTCCAGCAGCGGCATACCGCGGCCGGTGTAGCGCTTGGCGAGGGAGACCACGAGCCGGAGGTTGGCTTCGAGCAGATGCGAGCGGGCGGCCTGGCCTTCGCGAACGATGGCGGCCAGATCGCGCTTGCGGGTGGCCGACAGTCGCTTGCCGGTCTCCAGCAGATGCTGCGCATAGAGGCCCGCCTCGATGCGCTTGGCCAGCTCGACCTCGTCGGCTGCCGTGAGCAGTGCGGTACGGCCGATCCCGTTCAGGTACACGCGTACCAGGTCGGCGGCAGGGCTCTGGGCATCGAGGTCCGAATCGCTGGTGCGCACACGAGTGGTGGCGGGGCTTGTCATGACTTGCCTCCTGTCGGTGGTGTCTCACTCCGATCAACGGACCCGACAGGTAGAAAGTTCCCCGCTACTGCTCCGATAAACCGCTCTGAACTGCGGTTTCCGTCACGTGCGTCTGAGAAGTTCCTGAGAACCCCACCCTGTCGGAACCACCCGTGCGCGAAAGCGTCCGGCGGGATGCGAGCGGGTGCCGCTTCGTTACACGGGCCGCACCAAACCGTGGCGAACCAATCCGGCCACCACGGATAATGCGTCGGCCGTGAACTCCTCGGTGACTTCGCCCGGTCCGTGGGCGAGCGCGAGCAGTTCTATCAGCTCTTGTAACGGCAAACCGTCGGCTCGCATTCCCGCGACGAGCGCGATGGTGGATTCGTCCACCTCGTGCTGCCAGCGCGGACCGTCGCCGCGGTGCAGCCGCGCGACCTGCTGCTCCCAACCGAATTCGCGGTGCAGATAGACCCGTTCCAGCGCGGTCGCGGGATCCACCGTGAAACGTGTTGACAAGGCGAGGTTTTCCTCGGCGGCGGCGCGGCGCAACCAGGCCGAGCGCGCGAAATACGCGGTGGCCTCGGCGCCGAGCGGATCGTCGAAGCCATGCGTCAAGTCCTCGGCGAGCAGTTCGGTCGGACCGTCGATGGCGTGCAGATAGACGAAGCCGAAGCCGACGCCCTCGACATCGGCGGCGGCGAATGCGTCGAGCCATTGTTCGGCGCGGGCCTGTGCGGCCGGGTCGCGCGGATCCAAACCCGCGTCACGCAGCCATGTTCCGACATAGAGCGCCGGATCGGCGACATCGCGTTGGACCACCCAGGCATCGACGCCGTGCGCGGGCAGCCAGGACGAGACGCGTTGGCGCCAGTCCTCGCCGTGCACATGTACCCACGCGGCCAGCATCGCGGCGGTGCCACCCGGTGCGAGCACGTTGGGTGCCTGCGAGATCACCAATTCGCTTGCGCCGTCGAGGGCAAGGCCGGAGTCGCGGTAGGTGTGCTCGATGCGGGCCGGGCCGACAACGAACGGTGGATTGGCCACCACCTGGTCGAAGCGGCGCCCGGCTACCGGCTCGAACCACGAACCAGGCAGAAGTTCGATATCGAGGCCGTTGAGTGCGGCTGTCGCCTCGGCCAACCACAGGGCGCGCGGATTCACGTCGGTCGCGGTCACCTGGTCCGCGTACGCGGCAGCGT
Organism: Nocardia sp. CA-135398; assembly: GCF_050955845.1. Lineage (NCBI taxonomy): Bacteria > Bacillati > Actinomycetota > Actinomycetes > Mycobacteriales > Nocardiaceae > Nocardia > Nocardia sp. CA-135398. Next base: position 3,206,323 of record NZ_CP192084.1, read on the forward strand.
GGACGGCCTGCACGCCGCAGCCGGTGCCCAGGTCGAGGACCGAACCGACGTGGCGGGTGGGAGTGGCGCGCAACAGCGAGAGGGAGGCGTGCCCGACGCCGAGCACGTGATCCTCGGTCAGCGTGCGCCGGAACATGGAATCGTCGAGGTCGGACAGGATCCAGCGGGTGCCTTCGCCTGCGTCGAGCGGGCGCAGGTCGAGCGCCGCGCGCACATCGTCGCCGTCGCGGGTGAGCAGCCCGGCTGCCACCGCGCGGTCGATATCCACCGGTATCAGTGCGGCCGCGACGTCGCGTTCGGGCAGTGCGTCACCGAGCAGCAACAGACGGATCAGCGTGCCGAGCGCGCCCGCGTGCCGAGCGGCCCGGCGTACCGGTACCGGTTCGGAGCGGCCAAGTGCGGCGTGCACGTCGGGGCCGAGCACTTCCAGCAGCGTGTCGGCGTTGTAGCCGACGCGGATCAGCGCGGCCCGCAGATCGGGGCACAGCGCGGTGAGCAGCGATCCGGTGGTCGTCTGGTTGGTAGGCACACCGGTACTCTGCCACCGCGACAAGCCAGCAACCGAAACGTGTCCGTCGTGTCACATGGACAGCGCTCGTGCGGTCTCACACGCCGTTCGGGTCGCGGCCGGTGATGCAATAGGGCGCGTCGGCGGGATCGGACATGACGATCCAGTGCTCGTGCCGTTCGACCAGGGTCGCGCCGAGGGACTGGTGCCAGGCGGCGGTGGCGTCGATATCGGCGGAGGCGAGGTCGATATGCGCGCTGGCGGGCCGATCCTCGCCGAGACGCTGCAGCAGAAGCTGTATGGGCATCGACTCTTTCGCGCGCAGCCGGCCGAATTCGGGCAGGCGGCCCTGCGTCAGGTCCCAGTTGGTGAGAGTGGTCCAGAACCGGGTTTCGGCGGCGTGGTCGGTCGGGCCGATATCGAGGCAGACTTGGTCGAGGCGAGTGAGGGTGCCGTCCGGGGCGCGCACTGCCGGCGCGGGAGTACCCTTCGCGCGGCCGTTGGGAGTGAAGCAGAAGATCTGACCGCCGGGGGAGCGCAGCACGGCGTAGCTCTTGTGGTTGGCGACCAGTTCGGCGTCGAGGTCGAGTGCGATGCGGACCGCGGCGGTGACATCGTCGACGTCGAGATCCAGGTGTACCCGGCCGAGTCCGGTCACCGCCTGCATCTTGACGCCCGCATCGGCGAAGAGTGCGGGATCTGGAAGAAGCGTGAGGAATTCGTCGTTCTCACCGCGACGCGGCGAGAGTTGGGTGTCGGTGATCGTCGACCAGAATGTCGCGCATTCGTCGAAACGTTGCGTCGGGCGGTCGAGGAAGGCCCAGACCCACCGAATCATGCTTTCTCCTGTTTCCTGGCGGGAGTTTCCGCGCCGCCGCCGGCGTGCAGTTGTCGCATCTTCCGGCGATTCGGCGCCGCCCGCGCCGGGTTGGCGCGGATGTGTCGCACATCACTGACGCTGAGAGAGTTCCCGTCTCGTACCCCGCCACACAGTAGGTGTCGCCCACGATGGTTGTCGAGCCGGTTTCGGCTCGGCCGTGACTGGCACGATCTTGGCGGTTTATGGCATTCCGGCCACTCGTTCGATCCGCGAAATTCCGGCACGCTCAGCGGGTGACTGAACTGCGGACGCCTACGGTACCTGTCGATTCCGTGCCGAGGCGGCTGCATCCCGCCTGGATCGTCGCCGGTGTGGGATTCGTCGCGCTCTTGGGCGCGGCCGCGTTCCGATCGGTGCCGAGTGTGCTGCTCGATCCGCTGCACGAGGAGTTCGGCTGGTCGCACGGCACAATCGGGGCAGCGGTCTCGCTGAATCTGCTGTTGTACGGCCTGATTTCACCGTTCGCGGCGGCGCTGATGGACCGATTCGGTATCCGCCGTGTGGTGGCATCCGCCCTGGTGCTCGTCGCGGCGGGCAGCGGACTCACCGTCTTCATGACCCAGCCTTGGCATTTGATGGCCACCTGGGGGCTCCTGGTCGGAGTCGGCGTCGGATCGATGTCCATGCCGTTCGTGGCGACGATCACCGGCCGCTGGTTCGTGCGCCAGCGCGGTCTGGTGACCGGCGTGCTCACCGCGGCGGGCGCGACCGGCCAGCTGATCTTCCTGCCGCTGGTATCCGCGGTGGCACACGCACACGGTTGGCGGGTGCCCTCGCTCATCGTGGCGGCTGTCGCGCTGGCCGTGGTGCCGCTTGTCCTGCTGTTCATCCGCGACTTCCCCAGTGACGCAGGCGTTTTCGCCTACGGTGCCGAACCCGGCAGCACAGTTGGACTGCGCGTGCAGGCGACCGGCGGCGCGACCCGCGCCCTGACGGTTTTGACCACGATCGCGCGCAGCCCCGGATTCTGGCTGCTCGCAGGCGGATTCGCGATCTGCGGAGCATCGACCAACGGCCTGGTCGGCACCCACTTCGTCAGTGCCGCACACGATCACGGCATGCCGCCGACCACCGCCGCGGGCCTACTGGCACTGGTCGGCATCTTCGATGTGGCGGGCACCATCTTCTCCGGCTGGCTCACCGACCGGGCCGACCCCCGCTACCTATTGGTCGGCTACTACACGCTGCGCGGACTGTCGCTGCTGATCCTGCCTTCGCTGTTCGCACCGGACACCCAGCCGAGCATGTGGGTATTCATCGTCTTCTACGGCCTGGACTGGATCGCCACCGTCCCGCCGACGGTCATGCTCTGTCGCGAACTCTTCGGCGCCGACGGCCCGGTCGCCTTCGGCTGGGTCTTCGCCTCACACCAGATCGGCTCCGCCATAGCCGCCACCGGTGCCGGCATCATCCGCGACGTCCAAGGCTCCTACACCCTCGCCTGGTACATCGCCGGCGCCCTCTGCGCCGCAGCCGCCCTCATGTCCGCAGGCATCCGCCGCCACCCCTGAACCCACCGCCGAGAATGCGCTGGTGGCGGCACTCTCTCGAGCCCAGCCTCAGGAATCGATCGCCCGGTGCGGCCGGGACTCGATAGCAGTGCGTGGCCGGTCCCACCGACTCGGTTCGTCCTTGCGGCGCGGCGGCCGATCGTTCGCGATCAATACGGCGATCCATGGCAATGGGATCGAGGCGGCGATGATCAGGATCGAGAGCAGTGCATTGCTGAAGGCGCTGTAGGCGATCGCGGCCAGGATCAGGCAGGGGATGCGGAACGCCATGATGATGGTGTAGCGGCGGACCCTGGCGCGGTGCTGATCCTCCAGTGACGGCGCGGCCTCGGTGATCAGCACCGGGTGCTTCTCGTCATTGCCGGGGAAGTAACCGCTGGACTTGCGGGGTGGCGTCGGCATTGTCACGTCCGGGCGATCACCGCTGCCGATGTCGTCGGCGTCGGGGGTGTCGCCGTGCTGCTGCATACCCCTGAGTCTTCCACTGTCGAGGGCGCACCGCACACGGCCTGGTCAGTTGGATGACTGCGGACCGTGATCAGCCGAGCCCGCGAGTATGCGGCATCATGGAATCCGTGAGTACCGATACCCTGGTTCGCCCGGATACGACCACCGATGAGACGACGGGCGATGACATCCCGAAGTTCTTCCACTATGTGAAGAAGGACAAGATCGCCGAGAGCGCTGTCATGGGCACCCATGTGGTTGCCCTCTGCGGTGAGGTCTTCCCGGTGACGCGCTCGGCGAAGCCCGGCTCGCCGGTGTGCCCGGAGTGCAAGAAGGTCTACGACAGCTTGCGCAAGGGCTGAGATGGTGACGAACCGCCCGGCGCGCTGAGCCGTGCGCGGGCGGCGTCGGTGTCGTCGTCTGCCCGCTCGATCGGCCCCTGAGCCTCCGGTGGGTTCGGGGGCTTCGCTGTGCCCGGATCATCCTGGTCGGCGTCGGAGTCGTCCCCGCTCAACTGATTGGACAACCATTCCTTCACCTGGTCGATGCGGGTGCTGCGAGCGGGCCAGAATTCCTGCACCGTGGCGTTGAATTCCGCGCCGAGGATGACGGCGAAGCCCAGGAAGAACGTGAAAAGCAGGAACGCGATCGGCGTCGCGAGCGCGCCGTAGCTGATGCCGGTCCTGGTGACCCAGCCCAGATACCGGCGCAGCCCCTCGCTGGCGGCCATGAAGAACACGCCCGCGACCAGCGCCCCGCCGAACAAGCGGTGCCACGGCAGCGATTTGTGCAGTGCCAGCTTGTATAGCGTGGTGAGTCCGATGATCAGCACCAGTCCGACACCTGGGTAATAGAACGAGTCGATCAGCCGCAGCCCGGGTTCGCGCCAAGAATCGGGCAGCACCCGACCGATCAGCGTCGGCCCCAGCGCGATCAGCGGCAATAGGAACACCGCGACCACCAGGAACAGCACATACAGCAGCAAGGCGAAGATGCGCTGCCAGACCGGATGCCGGGCATCCTTCTGTCCGTGCGCTTCCACGATCGAATCCACGAAGGTCGACATCGCCGAGGATCCGGCCCACAGCGACATCACGAAACCCACCGAGACGAAGGCGGCGCGTCCGCGACCGAGCACATCGGTGACTGTCGGTTCGATCAGATCGCTCACCACACTGGAACTGAACAGGTCCCGGCTGAATGCGATGATCTTCTGCTGGACGATCTGCACCGTGTCGGGTCCGAACCATTCCCCGACGTAACCGAGGCTGCCGAGCACCCCGAGCAGTAGCGGCGCCAGCGACATCGTCTGCCAGAACGCCGCGGCCGCGGATTTGGCGAAAATCGAATCGTTCCACGACTTCACCGCCGCCCGCACGACGAGGTTGCCACCCTGTCGCGCGGCATGCGCGACCCGCGTTGCGGCATGGTGGGCATAGGTCGCCGCGGTGGGTTCCGCGCCGCTTCCGCCACTGTGGATCGGCTGGTCGCCGGTCCCCGCGGTATGGCGTGGTAGGGCACTTTCGTCGGTCATGATGCCTAACAGCATCGCGCATCCGGGCATATTGTTCCGGTTTGCCATGGCATCGAGTCGATGGGGAGCACATGAACACGGCGTGGCGCACGGTTCGGCGTGTGATGCCCGTCGCCCACGCCGCGTCGGTTTGGCGACACGCCATGGGGGACAGCTAGGGTCGTCTTCGTGACTGTGTCGGGTGGCGCCGCTGTGGCGGGAGAAGCGGAAACACCGGGCGATTCGCAAAAATCGAGCGCCGCGGTTTCTGCAGGTGGTTCGCTACGTGCCTGGCAGCGCCGGGCCCTGATGAAGTACTTGTCCACCAAGCCGAGGGACTTCCTCGCGGTGGCGACGCCTGGCGCGGGTAAGACCACCTTCGCACTGCGGGTGGCGGCCGAACTGCTGGCCGACCGGACCGTCGACCAGGTCACCGTGGTCGCCCCGACCGAACACCTCAAACATCAGTGGGCCCAATCCGCGGCCCGCGTGGGTATTCAGCTGGATTCGCGCTTCTCCAACGCGACCGGTGCGACCTCCGGCGACTATCACGGCGTCGTGGTGACCTACGCGCAGATCGCCTCGCATCCGGCGCGGCACCGCGTCCGCACCGAAAGACGCAGAACGCTGGTGATTCTCGACGAGATCCACCATGCGGGCGATGCGAAGTCCTGGGGTGAGGCGACCGCCGAGGCTTTCGGTGACGCCACCCGTCGGCTCGCGCTGACCGGCACCCCGTTCCGCAGCGATGACAGCCAGATCCCATTCGTCACCTATGAACCCGATGAGGCCGGTTTCCCGCGTTCGCGTGCCGACCACGCCTACGGCTACGCGGAGGCATTGGCCGACGGCGTCGTCCGGCCCGTCGTCTTCCTGGCGTACTCCGGTGAGGCGCACTGGCGCGACAGCGCGGGCGAGGAGTATTCGGCTCGCCTCGGTGAGCCGCTGAGCGCCGAACACACCGCCCGCGCGTGGCGCACCGCATTGGATCCGGCTGGCGATTGGATGTCCAAGGTGCTCGTCGCCGCGAACACGCGGCTGCGCCAGTTGCGTGCGTCCGGTATGCCCGATGCCGGTGGTCTGGTGATCGCCACCGATCAGGAGCGGGCCCGCGACTACGCCGAACTGCTGGAACACATCTCGGGCGAGCGGCCCGCGGTGGTGCTGTCGGATGATCCGTCTTCCTCGAACCGGATCGCCGAATTCAGCAAGAACACCCAGCCGTGGATGGTCGCGGTGCGCATGGTGTCCGAGGGGGTCGACGTGCCGCGCCTCGCGGTCGGCGTCTACGCGACCAGTGCCTCGACACCGCTGTACTTCGCCCAGGCCATCGGCCGGTTCGTGCGTGCGCGCAAGCCGGGCGAGACCGCCAGTGTGTTCCTGCCGTCGGTGCCGGTACTGCTCGATCTGGCCGCGCAGCTGGAGCTGCAGCGCGATCACGTCATCGGCAAGCCGCACCGCGAGCAGAACGGCCTCGAAGACGAACTCCTGATCGAGGCGAACAAGCAGAAGGACGAGCCGGGCGAGGATGAGAAGCCCTTCGTCGCACTCGCCGCCGACGCCGAACTCGACCAGGTGATTTACGACGGATCCTCCTTCGGCACAGCCACTTTCGCGGGCAGCGCGGAGGAGGCGGACTATCTCGGGATTCCCGGACTATTGGATGCCGAGCAGATGCGGGCGCTGCTGCGTGAACGTCAGTCGAAGCAGCTCGCCGAACGCGGTGAGGCCGCGACGCCCGATCCTGGTCCGCAGGTCGCCTCGGCCGCCGAACGGGTCGCGACCGCGGATAAACTCGGTGAGCTGCGCCGCGAGCTCAACAGCCTGGTCGCGATGCACCACCATCGCACCGGTAAGCCGCACGGTGTGATCCACGGTGAGTTGCGCCGCGAATGCGGAGGTCCGCCAACGGCATTGGCCAGCGCGGACCAACTCGGTGAGCGCATCGCCGCCCTGCGCCGGAAGTAGTCGGGGCGATCAGCGTGCGACGGCCGATGCGGGCCACACTGCCATGGCACAGTCGATGGATTGGGTGAGTTCGCTGTGCGAGGCGCCGTCGCGAGCCCGGATCGACAGGCCGTACAGGACGGTGGTGTAGAAGCTGGCGAGGGCCGCCGTGTCGGTGTCCGGCGCTAGATCGCCTTCCGCGACACCGCGATCCAGGCGTTCGCGGATGTCTTCGGTTGTCTCGCGACGCTTTTCGACCAGGAAGTCGCGGATGGTTTCGCTGCGGGTGGTGTAGGTGGAGCCCGCCAGCACGACCATGCAGCCGTGCGGTTTGTCCTTGTGGGTGTAGGCAGTGGCGTTGTCGCGCAGCATTGCTTCGATGCTGGCGCGGGCGGTGGGTTCCTCGCGCAGGGCGCGTGCGGTGTAGCCGCCTTCGGTCGTGCCGTACAGCCCGACAGCCGCGCGGAACAGCTCTTCTTTCCCACCGAAGGCGGCATACAGGCTCGGTGAGTTGATGCCCATCGCCGCGGTGAGATCGCTCATCGACGAGCCCTCGTAGCCGTGCTCCCAGAACACCTCCATGGCGCGACGCAGCGCGACCTCGCGGTCGAATGCGCGTGGACGTCCACGTTCGGCCATGGCTCGTTCCCTTTCTGTGTCGATCGTTAAATATACCCCCTTGACGCCGTCGCCGCCCGTGCGCTTAGCTATTTATGTATTGATCGACACAGAATTAGGAGGAGTTGCGATGTCGGATCTGACGGGCAAGGTAGCGCTGGTGACCGGGGGCAGCCGGGGGATCGGCGCGGCGATAGTCCGGCACTTGGCCGCTGCGGGCGCGGATGTGGCACTGACCTACCAGCACAACGAATTGCAGGCGAAATCCGTGGTCGCCGAGGCGGAAGCATCGGGGCGGCGTGCGATCGCCATCCAAGCCGACAGCGCCGACGCGGGCGCAGTCGTCGCGGCGGTGCATCGGGCCGCGGACGAACTCGGCAGACTCGATGTCCTGGTCAATAACGCGGGCATCTTCCCGGCCAAGCCGTTCGAGGAGTTCACCGTCGAGGAGATCGACCGCGCGCTCAATATCCATGCGCGGGCGGCATTCGTCGGCGCACAGGCGGCGGTCGAACACATGACCGACGGTGGACGGATCATCAGCATCGGCAGCAACCTGTCCGAACGCGCCGCGTTCGGCGGAGTCACGCTGTACAACCTGAGCAAATCCGCACTCAATGGTTTCACGAAAGCCCTTGCGCGCGAACTCGGTCCGCGCAAGATCACGGTCAACCTGGTGCAGCCCGGCTCCACCGACACCGATATGAACCCCGCCGACGGCGACCACGCTCCGCGGCAAATCGAGCTGACCGCTCTCGGCCGCTTCGGCACCGCCGATGACATCGCCGCCACCGTAACCTTCCTCGCAGGCCCGTCCGGCCGCAGCATCACCGGCGCGACCTTCACCGTCGACGGTGGCACCAACGCCTGATTCCGCCGACTCCGTGATCACCCGGCGAAGTAGCGGCCCGGGGAGACGCCGACGGCGCGGCGGAAGGCGGCGACGTAGGCACTCGGGGTGGCGTAGCCGACGCGGCCCGCGATGCGGGCGATCGGCAGGCCCTCGGCGAGCAGGGGCAGCGAGGCCGCCAGCCGAATCTGGGTTCGCCACTGGCCGAAGGAGATTCCGGTTTCAGCGAGGAACAGGCGGGCGAGCGTGCGTGGGCTGGTGGCGGCGTCTGCGGCGAGTTCGTCGAGCGTGCGGGGGTCGGCGGGATTGTGGGTCAAGGCGTCGGCGACCTGTCCGGCTCGGGCATCCACCGGTCGGCGGGCACCAACGGGAATCACATCGACCGGCTCGATCAGATCGAAGACGACCGCCTCTGCCCGTTCGCGCCGCGCGGCGGCGTTGTCGTCGGCAGGATTGCGCGTCGGCGCGGTGTCGGGCCCGGTGAGATGGTCGAACAGTTCGCGCAGCAATGGCGATACTCGCAGCATCGTCGGGGCGGTCAACGAGACCGGGCATCGGTCGGGCGCCACGAAGATCCCGCGCATGGTGGCGCCCTGAGTGGTTCCGGTTCGGTGCCGGGTGCCGCCGGGGATCCACAGGGCACGGGTCGGTGGCAGCACCCAGTATCCGTCGCCGATTTCGACCGCGATGACACCTCGTGCCGCCCAGGCGATTTGGTGCTGAGGATGTTCATGGGTGTCGAACCAGTAGCCCGCGGATATGACGCCAGCCCCGAAGACCATGGCGGTATCGCCGATCGCGGCCGGGAATACCACGGATCCCTCGGTCGGCTCGGATGTCCCGGGTTGGCCGGGCACCAGGGATTGGCCGTTTCGCGACACAACTTGTCACCGTAGCCTGTCGTGGTCACAAGCGGCCGCTCCTAGCGTGAATCGCATGGCGATGAACTACCTCCACAAATTGCTGTGCCGGTCGGCGGCCTGGGAGCGGACGAGTGCGACGCGGATCGTTCCGTGGGCGCTGTCCGGCCTGGAGCTGGGAGCGTCCGCACTCGAGATCGGCCCCGGCTACGGTGCCAATATCCGCGCATTGCGAGAGCGCACGAGCGAACTGACCGGTGTCGAGATCGATCCGGTGCTCGTCGATCGGCTGCGCACCCGGCACGGCGCCTCGATGACGGTGATCCAGGGCGACGGCGCGGATATGCCCTTGCCGCCAACGCAATTCGACTCGGTCGTGTGCTTCACGATGTTGCACCATGTACCTACCGTCGGAGCGCAGGACGCTCTCTTCGCCGAAGCCTTACGCGTCCTGCGCCCCGGCGGTGTATTCGCGGGCAGCGACGGTCTCGACGGCCGCATATTCCGTCTGCTGCACCTCGGCGACACCTGCGTCCCGGTACCGCCGGAGCAGGCCGCCGATCGGCTCGCCCGAGTCGGTTTCACCGATGTCGAGATCGAAACCGGCGCAACAAGTTTCCGCTTCCGCGCGCGCCGCCCCGAGTGAGGAGGCTTTCAGTGCACCGCCAATGCGGCCTCGAAGTAGTCCGCAGGATCGAGTGCGTTGATCGGCGTCCAGCGGGCCGACTCGACCGGCCCTGGCGAACCTTGCTCTGCTGCTTGGAAATATCCCTGGATCTCCAGGGTCAGGCGAGGGTTCTCGTCTACGCGGCGGGCCATGTCGTAGTACACCGCGAGGACGTGCACACACCGGGCGGTGCGGGCCGAACAGGAGCAGTCCGTTCCGGCCGGATTCGGCGCAGGACTGATGCCAGCGCCGACCAACGCCCGATGCATCTCGTCGGTGAGAACCGTTGTATCCGGGATGATTTCGGCGATCGCGGTTCTCGACGAACGGGCCATCGGCGCGATTTCGAGGTGGGTGACCGAGGCCTTCCCACCGCGATGGATGGCGGCGCGCACGATGCGGCCTTCGATCGTCGCTTGGACGCCATTGTTGCGAGCAATGCTGCGGGCACGGGGGAGTAGCGGATCCGGTCGGGTCTGGCGCAAGGATTCGGCAAGCCGGACCCAGTCCATACCCCACGCGGTATATCCGAATTCGTTGTCCGCCATCAGTTCTCCCTCTTGCGGCGCAGGATCTCGATGAGCTGGTCGTCATCGAGGCGGGCCAGCGCCGCGATGCCCGCCGAATCGTTGAGGTCCGCGAGCGCGGACTTGCGGTCGTGCATGCCCGCGATGTGCTCCTCGACCGTGGTGCCCGAGGTGAGCGTGGTAATGGTGACGGTGCGGGTCTGCCCGATGCGGTGCACCCGGTCGGAGGCTTGGGCTTCCACGGCCGGATTCCACCACCGATCGAAATGGATGACATCCGCGGCACGCGTCAGGGTGAGTCCGGTGCCCGCGGCGCGCAGACTCAGGATCAGCACGGGCGGACCGTCTTCGGCTTGGAAACCCGAAACGATCTCGGCGCGCTCGGCCTGGTTCAGGCTGCCGTGGAAGAACGGTGCCCGCACCCCGAACTGCTCGTGCAGGTGGCGGACCAACAGGTCGCCGGTGGCACGGTATTGGGTGAATATCAGCGTCGGATGGCCGGTTTCGAGGTTATTGGCCACGATATCGGTGCACAGGTCCAGCTTTCCGGACCGGCCCGCCAATTCGCCGAGCTCACCCGTGATCAGCCCCGGGTGGTTGCAGACCTGCTTGAGGGCGGTCAGTGCGGCGAGCACCCGGCTCTGCCGTTGCACGCCATGGCCGAAACCGTCATCGATCGCCTTGTCTAGCAGTTGGTCGTAGAGCCGTTCCTGTTCGGTGCTCAGATCGCAGAGCAGATCGCTGTGGATCTTCGAGGGCAGCGATGCGGCCACCTGAACCTTCTTGCGCGCCAACAGCACCGGTTCGAGCGCATCCCGCAGCCGGGCCGCCGCGGTCGCCGAACCCTCGTGGATCGGCCGGACGAACCGACGCCGGAACTGCGTGCGATGCCCGAACAGCCGCGGCGCCACCAGATTCAGCAGCGCCCACAGCTCCTCGAGATGGTTCTCCACCGGCGTACCCGTCAGCGCGACCTTCACATCGGCGATCAACGCACGCGCCGCCTTGGACACCTGGGTACGCGGATTCTTCAACGCCTGTGCTTCATCGAAAACGACTGTCGCCCAGGACCGCTCGGCAAATACGCCACCGTGCAACCGCAACATCGGATACCCGGTGACCACAACGGTCCCGGCCTCATCCGCGAATTCACCCCCACGCCACAGCACCGGCCGCAGTCCCGGTGCGAACCGCGTGATCTCATGAGCCCAGTTCCCGACCAATGACGTCGGACAGACCACCAGCTGCGCCCCGGCCTCGGCCCGCCCGAGCAGAAACCCGATCGTCTGCACGGTCTTCCCGAGCCCCATCTCATCGGCCAATACCGCCCCGCCGTGCGCCGCGACGGTCTCGTGCAACCACCCCACCCCGCGCACCTGATAGGGCCGCAACTCCGCCTTCAGCCCCGCCCCCAATTCCGCCCCGACACATCGCGTTTCACGCAGCACCCGTACCGCGCGCTCGGCGGACACGATCGCCGTCCCGGTGGCATCGGGGATCGCGTGCGCCGCGATCGGCAGCCGCGCTGGAGCGTCCGGACCGCTTGCCGACTCGGACGGTGCCGGTGCGCGCAGCAGCGATATGTCGCTCGCTTGATCCGGCGCGGCGTCGGCCTGCGGCCCGGCTGGTCGCCGAGAAGCTTGCGGCCGCGCATCACATATTTCGGTGCCGTCCGACAGCACCGCGCGCCACGCATGGACGGACGGGGCCGCCGCACTGAGGTCCAGGTTCAACAGTTCGTCCGGATCGACGAGTGCGCAATCGACATCGGCGACGTCGATCGCGCCGCCGGCACCGGTCGGCACGGCTAAAGAGAGCGTTTCCCGATCGCCCTCGGGCGCGGGTCCAACCGTGGAGCCGTTCCAAGTCCACAGCGCGAACATGTGGCGGTCGGGCAGGTAAGTGGCCTGTGTGCTGGGCAGAACGGTCCCCTAGATCGTCGTATCATGTACGGAGTATTGTAAACAACGTACAGCGTACCGAATTAATTCCGAGAGGACCACGTGACCGACCAGGCGAAACAGTTGATGAGCCTGCTCTGGCGGCATGCTGTGCCACCGCGTTCCGGCGGGCGCGGCCCGAAGCAGACGGTGAGTGTGGATGCGGTCATCGCCGCCGCGATCGCCCTCGCCGATCGGGAGGGGTACGAGAAGGTGTCGATCCGGGCGGTCGCCGCCGAACTCGGCCTACGCCCGATGAGCCTCTATACCTATGTGCCGAGCAAGGAGGCATTGACCGTTTTGATGGTCGACGCGGTCGCACTGGAGGACGTTCCCATCCCGATCGATATCCCGGTCCGTGACCGGATGTCCGCCATCGCCGAGCAGGTTCGTGCGGAACTGATGGCGCACCCATGGCTGCTCGAGGTGCCCCCGTGGCGACTGGTGCTCGGCCCGGGGCGGATGCGCCGCTATGAACGCCAGCTGGCCGCGATCGAGGGGATCGGATTATCGGATCTGGCCATGGATCGGGTGATTGCGGTGCTGTCGGAATTCGCGACCGGCAACGCGCGGATGGCGATCGCCGGAATTCGCAGTACAGCGGAGCTGACCGACGCGCAGTGGTGGGAGCAGCACGGTCCGCTGCTGACCGAGGTCATGTCGGTCGAGGAGTTCCCGATCGCCTCGCGGGTCGGTGCGGCGGTAGGCGAACGCTATCAAGCGCCGTCGGATCCGCCGGGCGACTTCGCCTTCGGTCTCGGGAAACTGCTCGACGGCATCCTTTCCGGCGTAGCGGGACCGGACACGCCGACAGCGGGCGACCTGTAGGTCGCCCGCTGTCGTCTATCAGCGATGTTCTGTTGTTCGATGCTGTTGTGTCGGGACGCGAGGACTGGTCAGAGCGCGGGAGCCGATTCCGTATCGATCACGGCTTCGAGCTCACGCAAGCGATCCATGTGTTCATTCGCGTGGTGCTGGCAGAAGAGCAACTCGCCACCTGCGGGCAATACGGCACGAACTCGTGCGGCAGCACCGCAGCGGTCGCAACGATCGACCGCGGTCAGTGGGGTGCTTGTCAGGGTTCCTGGCATGACTCCTCCGTCCTGGCTCCCGGCACTACAGTCCGTTCACCTGGTGTGGGGCCCGTGGTCACTCCGCGGGCTCGCTACCGCTACTTCCCAGCAGGGGTATGACTACTCTGTCAGACGTTCGGGACGGGGGCTTTGTTCCCGGAAGTGATTCTGTGTGTTTTCGATAACACCACCTGGGATTTCGCTACTGGCGAACATCACTGGTCAGCTATCGAACTCCACTCGACCACGATCACGAACAGGCCTATCCAGTTGTCTACCGGGAGATTACCCGTGATCCATGACACTCACACGCTCGTTCATATTTGCACCCTCGCCGAATGGCTGACCGCCCGGCAAACCGGCGAGTACCGCCCGGACTCGTTCGAGGAGATCGGGTTCATCCACCTCTCCACGCCGCAGCAGGCGCATCTGCCCGCCAATCGACTGTTCGCCGGACGGCGTGACATGGTGCTGCTGCGCATCGATCCGTCCCGCGTCGGCGCGCCGGTGAAATGGGAACCGGGTGTGCCCACCGATCCCGAATCGATGCTGTTCCCACATTTGTACGGTCCGCTGCCGGTCGGCGCGGTCACCGCCGTGGTCGAGTACCAGCCCGGCCCCGACGGCACCTTCGCCGCACTGGACCCGAACTTTCCGCAGTCCTGACCTACCGGTCCCTGGCCTCGCGCGCCACGATGGCGGCCTGAACCCGGGACCGCACACCGAGTTTGGTGAGCACACGGGAGACATGCGTTTTGACTGTTGTCTCGCCGATGAACAGCCGGGCGGCGATCTGCGCATTGGACAGGCCATCGCCGAGACAGTCGAGCACCTCGCGTTCGCGTTCGGTCAGCTCGTCCAGTCCGTGCGGTGCGGGCGCGCTCGCTTCGCCATCGGTCGAGGCGAACGCATTGATCACCGCGGCGGTCACCTCGGGTGCGAGCACACCGTCACCCGCGGCCACCGCGCGCACCGCGTCGACAAGTGCTTGTCCCGAAGCGGATTTCAGCACGAAGCCGGACGCGCCGGCGCGCAGCGTCCGGAAGACGTACTCGTCCAGGTCGAAGGTCGTCAGGATGAGCACCCTGGCCAGCCCGTCGTCGGTAATGCGGCCGGTGGCGGTGATGCCGTCGACGCCCGGCATGCGCACATCCATCAGCACCACATCCGGGCGCAGCGCCTTGGCCTGCGCCACCGCGATATCACCGTCGGCGGCCTCACCGACCACCTCGATGCCATCGGCGGTCTCCAGGATCATCCGCAGTCCGGCCCGGATCGCGCCGTGGTCATCGGCGATCAGTACCCGGATCATCACACCTCCGTGGTCGAGATCGGCAGCCGCGCAAGGACTTCCCAGCCGGCGGCACCAGGTCCGGCGGTGAAGGTGCCGCCGAGCGCCACCGCCCGTTCCCGCATATTCATCAGGCCGCTGTGGCGCGCGTCGTCGGTCGGTCGATTGCGCACAAGTATGGGATTTCGCACCGAGACGGCCAAATCCTTTGCCTCCGCGCGCACGTCGATATCGACTTCCTGTCCCGGTGCGTGTTTGATGGCATTGGTCAGTGCTTCCTGGACGATTCGGTAGGCGGCCTGGTCGACCGCGCTCGGCAGCGCCGTCCCGTTCAGCGAATCCCGCACACGCACGGTTATTCCGGCGGCGCGGGCCGCATCGACGAGAATCGGCAGCTGGGCCAGTTTGCGCGGTGCGGCCGCATCGTCCTCGGCGCCGTCGTCGCGGCGCAGCAGACCGATCATGGTGCGCATCTCCTGCAGCGCGCTGACACTATTGGACCGGATCGACGAAATGATCCCGGCGACAGCGGGGTCGGTGTCCTGTCGGGCCAGCACTCCGAGCGCCGCCTCGGACTGGATGGCGATGGCCGACAGGTGTCCGGCGATCACATCGTGCAGATCCCGCGCCATCGTCTTGCGTTCGTCGGCGATGGCGGCACGCCGATCCAATTCGGCGACCAATGTCATCGCCTGTGCGCGTTTGCGTTCGGCCTCGGCGATCTCCTTGTGCCCGCGCACCGACAGCGCCCACCACAGTGGGGTCGCGACGAAGGCGAACAGCGCGGCGATGGTGATCACCGCGACTCGCCAGTCGCCCAGCACCAGCGCGAGCACGGTCAATACGACCGAAACCACCCCGCACACCGTGACAAGCGAGCGCGAACGCGCGGGCGTGGCATACAGCACGCCCGCATAGATCAAGTCCGAATAGATGAGCCAGACCGGCACCGTCGGACCGAGTGCGAAATCGATGGCGAACGGGATCAGTCCGATACCGAGCGCTGACATCGGCATGCGACGCCGCAGGAAGGTCGCCACACAGATCAGCGCGAGTACCCCGATCCGCACCGGAAGTGGTGGGTGGCGGCTCAGGTCACTGGCCATCTCGAACAGGCCGGTGAGGTAGAGCGCGGCGCCGAGTACGAGCGCGAAGGCGGCGACCAGCGCGTCCTGCGCGGTCGCCGACAAAGCATCCCACTGCCGCCGCATCGCCCCATCACAGCACATGCCAACGCGTCCCCGGGTCCGTCGAAGGAATGAGTCCCGGCCAAAGGAATTAGTCCCGGTCCATCCGATGTCCGACGTGATCGGCCCCGCTGGGGCGGCCAGCCCGTTTAGACGGTTAGGGTGGAGGGGTGAACGTCGATGTCACCGCCCTACCCGGGATCGGGGTACGCAAAGACTTCCAGCTGCGGTCGGGTCGCCGGATCGGCGTGGTCGATCACCGCGATGGCGGCATCGATCTGATCGTCTCCAAACCTGATGACCCGGACTCCTGCGCCGCGCAAGTGCCGCTGACTCCCGATGAGGCCTCGGTACTCGCCAACCTACTTGGCTCGCCGCAGCTGGTGGCGAAGCTACGCGAGGACCACCGCGACCTACCCGGGATCACCACCCGTCAGCTGCCCATCGGCGAGGATTCGCCGTATGAGGGCCGCACGCTCGGCGAGACCGGAATGCGCACGCGCACCAAGGCTTCCATCGTCGCGGTGATGCGCGCGGGGCAGCTGCATCCCTCGCCGGGACCGGATTTCACCTTCACCGCCGATGACATACTCGTGGTCGTCGGTACTCCCGACGGTCTGGACGCGGCCGCGAAGATCCTGACGCACGGGTGAGAGCGTGAACGCAACCGCGCTCGCCCTAATCGAGCTCGGGGCGGTGTTATTCGCCCTAGGCATGCTCGGGAGAGTGGCGGCACGATTCGGCATGTCACCGATTCCGCTGTACCTGCTCGGTGGGCTGGCCTTCGGCCAGGGAGGATTCATCGAACTGGGCGCCGCGAACGAATTCGGCCATATCGCAGGCGAAATCGGCGTGGTGCTGCTGTTGCTTTTGCTCGGCCTCGAGTACACCGCGGCCGAGTTGGTGACCGGATTGCGTCGCTCCTGGGCCGCGGGTCTGGTCGATCTCGTCGCGAACGCGACACCCGGCGTGGTGGTCGCCCTGGTACTCGGCTGGGGGGTAACCGGAGCCATCACGATGGCCGGGGTCACCTACATCTCGTCGTCGGGCATCGTCGCCAAGGTGCTCAATGACCTCGGACGCCTCGGTAACCGGGAAACCCCGGTGATCCTGTCCATTCTGGTCTTCGAGGATCTCGCGATGGCGATGTATCTGCCGATTCTCACCGCGGTCCTGGCCGGAACGAGCCTGCTGAGCGGGCTGACCGTGCTCGGTCTGGCCCTGGCCACCGTCACCGTCGTGCTGGTCGTCGCGCTGCGGTACGGCCGGTACGTCTCGGCGATCGTGGACAGCGCCGACCGCGAGG
This sequence comes from Nocardia sp. CA-135398, assembly GCF_050955845.1. Lineage (NCBI taxonomy): Bacteria > Bacillati > Actinomycetota > Actinomycetes > Mycobacteriales > Nocardiaceae > Nocardia > Nocardia sp. CA-135398. Next base: position 3,223,448 of record NZ_CP192084.1, read on the forward strand.
TCTTTTTGTTGAAGCTGCTCGGCGCGGCGCTGCTGGTCGCCGGGCTGGCGTCGGCGCTGAATGTTTCCGCGGCGGTCGGCGCGTTCCTGCTCGGCATCGCGATCTCCGGTTCGACCGCGCGCGAGGCGACAAAACTATTGGAGCCGATCCGGGACCTGTTCGCGGCGATCTTCTTCGTGGCCTTCGGACTCAGCACCGATCCCGGTGCCATTCCGCCCGTGCTCGGTTGGGCGATGCTGCTCGCCGTGGTCACCGTGGTGACCAAGGTCGCCACCGGCTGGTGGGCGGCGAGTCGCCAGGGCATCCGCCGGATGGGCCGGGCCCGAGCGGGTGCGGCGCTGGTCGCGCACGGTGAATTCTCCATCGTCATCGCGGGTCTGGCGGTGAGCATGGGCGGGGTAGACGGCCAGATCGCCGGACTGGCCTCGGCCTATGTGCTACTGATGGCGGTGCTCGGCCCGATCGCGGCCCGCGTCGTCGAACCGGTCATCGGCATGGTGCAGCGCCGCTTCAACCCCGCCGTCAGCACCGGATAGTGGCCGCGCCGCAACGGAACTCGGCCCGGCATCGCCACCGGCGGCGGTAATCGGTTCCGCCGCAAGCGGATTCGTCGCCGTAACCGGTGTCGGCGCGGCGGAGGTCGCCTCGCGTTCGGTACGCAGGCGTTCGATGCGCCGCCAGAAAGTCGACGCGACGAATCCGACCGCCAAACCGATCAGGGCCGCGCACATATGCCCGTAGTCGGTGAAGGTCGGTCCTATCAATAGCGCCGAGGCGAGGAATACGACGATGACACCGGCCCACAGCGCGCGGACCATCCCGCGGAAGTGGAAGGCCATCGCCGCCAGAACCGCGGTGAATCCATAGCTGGTGCCGACATCCGCGGCATATTGCACGCGCACCGGAATGACGTGATGGTCGATGGCATGGTCGATCGCGGTGACGGTGAGCAGTGTCGCGCCGATATGCCCGGTCGCGAACAGCAGAATCCAGCGACTGGTGCCGAGCCAACGTTCGGCGAAGCCCATCACCACCAGAATCTCGGCGATGGTGACCCAGGGAAATTGGCCCTGAGTCCAGAACGCGGAGGCCACCAGCACCTGGATCGGGTTGTGCTGCATGTTGTAGAGATTGGTCGAGGCCGAGAAGATCAGCCTGCGCTCCACCGAATCGCCGACGCCGCGCAGCGTCCACCAGGTGACGAACAAGGTGAACGCGTAGGCCGTGCTGGCCGGTGCGTCGGACAGGTGCTGGCGCAGTTCGGGCAGCAGTCGGCGCAGCAACCGGGGCCGACGCGCCCACGACCAGACCGCGCGCAATTCCGCAGCGAGGTCGACGGTCTGCGTCCAGGGGGAGTGGATTCGGCGCAAAGTGGGGGCAACCACATGCACAAGTCTGCCGGTTCCGAGGCGCTTCTGCCCGCAGACCCGCCCGGTCTGTGTCCTGGCTCACCTGAGCTGGTCTTTTCGCCGTGTTGGCGATTGATTTCCGGCTCCGCGGATTCGGTCGCCGACAAGACGGTGGCCGCGTACTTCCGGTTGGACATGTTGTCCTCGCCGCCGCGCACTGCCGGTCGCACGGGTCACGCGCTGCTGCGCGATGGATAACCGGCGAAGCGCTGCCCGCCTGATCCGCCGACCTCCGCTAGTTCCCACGCGAATACTGCAGACCCGCGGCGAGCACGACGCGGGTCAAGTCCGGTTGGCGACCGAGGCTGATCCGGCTCGGCGGTCCTGGGCCGCAATGAGACTCGGTATGTGTACCGAAATTGCTGCGATGTTCTTGCAAATGCGCGATCGCCAGCCGTGGACTGTCGAATTCGCGAGATGCATTGTGTCCCAGCAATATCGGTGCTGATCGATTGCCGGAAGCGGCAATCGACAGGATTCGGCGGCGGGGAACCGTTCGGTATGTATGGGACACGTGGGTCGCTGCCGGGTAACGGGCGCTGTCTCGCTGGCCGGATTCATCCCATGACAAATTTAGCGGACGGTAGTACTGTAAATCGCCTACCTGCTGATTTGTACAAGCGGGCGGGCTCGCGCTGTCGCGATGATGGCCGAGGTCTGCCCAACGAGGGAGTTCGCGTGCTGGAAATCAACCACTTCAGCCACGGGTTGCTCACGCCGATTGTGGCCTATCTGATGTCATTCACCGGATCATTGCTAGGTCTGCGGTGCGTGGTCCGAGCGCGGGCCGGTAGCGGCCACGCCGGATGGCTCGTCGCCGCGGCGGTCGCCATCGGCGGTACCGGTATCTGGGTCATGCATTTCATTGCCATGCTGGGCTTTTCGATCCACGGCGCCTCGATCCGCTACGACGTGCCGATCACCCTGCTCAGCGCGGTGATCGCGATGGTGGTGGTGTGGATCGGCTTACGGGTCGCGCAACTGCCGGGCTTGGAGCCGGTGGCGCTGTACATCGGCGGTGCGATCACCGGTGTAGGCGTCGGCGCAATGCACTATTCCGGCATGTACGCGATGAAATCCGATGCTGTGATCGAATACGACGGACGAATCGTGTTGCTGTCCATGGTGATCGCGGTGATCGCCGCGACGGCGGCACTGTGGTTCGCGCTGCATGTCCGTGGCACCCTGGCCACCATCGGCGCTGCGCTGGTAATGGGCGTCGCGGTCTGCGGCATGCATTACACCGGCATGTTCGCGATGCATGTGCAGAACGGCCACCATATGCATCCGCCCGCGGGCGCTGGCGCGACCCAACTGCTTACTCCGCTGACGGTCGGTGTCGGCATGGTGACCATGATGCTGCTACTGCATATCGGCATTACCGATGTCGATGACTCGGCCTACGACGGTCCGCGTGGACCGCGTCCGACGCACTACTGGCCGACCAGGGACTGAGTCCTCGGTTAGCTTGTCGCGCAGGCGATTTTGCTGGATTCACGAACGCGGTACCTCGGTCCGCGTTGGCCAGTACGCGGTCGCGGACGGCATCTCCGACTCCACCGGCGGCAGTGGCGGTAGCGGATCGAGTTTGGCGCGTGGTGCGATGCGCAGCGGCGGCAGTTCGATATTGCGCTCGATCTCGGTCAGGCTCACGCTGATGAGCAGGAGCATGGTCACCACACTGGCCACCACGATCAGCGGTGCGATCAGATCCATGGCACCGGCCCCTGTCGGGGTATGGGTATCTCCGGTGTGCGCGTGCATCGCGGACATCCCGGTGTAGTGCATACCGCAGACCGCAACGCCCATGATCAGTCCGGCGCCGACGGTGGCCGCAAATCCTTTGACCCGCAACGTGAACCAGAGTGCAACCGTGGCCGCGACCACCGCGATGACCAGTGAGAGCCCGACGCGGCGCGCGTCGTAGGTGATCACCGCATTCGACTTCATCGCGTACATGCCCATGTAATGCATGGCCCCGACGCCGAGTCCGGTGATCGTCCCCCCACTCAGCAGGCCGAGCAGTGACGGTTCGGGTTTGACGACGATGAAAAGCCCGATGCCGACCACGGCGATCGCGGTGATCGCGCTGAGCAGGGTGAGCGGAATGTCGAACCGTATCTCCGAGCCGCGGATCGAAAAGCCCAGTATCGCAATGAAATGCATGACCCAGATACCGGTGCCGCCGATGGCGACGGCCGCGCCGAGCAGCCAGCCGATCCGGTCCTTGCCGGTGCGGCCACGCGCGGCGCACTGCAAGCCGAGCAGGCATCCGGTGACCGACATGGAGTAGGCCAGCAGCGGGGTCATTAGACCGTAACTGAAATGGTAGATGTCGAGCACGCACGCCCCCACTGCCGAAGACCGAACTTCCGGCGATTGAAACAACAGCGGGTCAGACGATACGACAGTCATCGACTCGGTGGAGCCGAAATCTGGTTTCGCAGAAGTGGTTTCGGTCACTTTCAGGTTTGATTGAAACCCGAATTGGTTAGCGAGGCGGACGCTGTGTCGATTGCCGTTCCGTGGCTGATCGGTTGCGCAAGTGAACGCCGAAAGGGTCTGTCGCAGAATAGATTCGGCTCGAGAGTATGGAAAATCCCTATGGGCGCAGTCGGATTCGACAGTAGCGGGACCGTAGGCGGAGCGAATGCGGGCGGAGTTGCCGGTCGATGGAATGACAAAAAGGCCGGGGTGCGAAAAAAGAAGCGCCCGCGCTGTTGGGCGCGGGCGCTTCGAAAAATCGAGCAGAACGAACTAGTCGAGGTAGTCGCGCAGGACCTGCGAGCGGCTCGGATGGCGCAGCTTGCTCATGGTCTTCGACTCGATCTGCCGGATGCGCTCACGGGTCACCCCGTACACCTGGCCGATCTCGTCGAGGGTGCGCGGCTGGCCGTCGGTCAGGCCGAAGCGCAGCCGGACCACGCCCGCCTCCCGCTCGGACAGCGTCTCCAGCACCGACTGCAGCTGATCCTGCAGCAGCGTGAAGCTCACCGCGTCCACCGCGACGACGGCCTCGGAGTCCTCGATGAAGTCGCCGAGCTGACTGTCACCCTCATCGCCGATGGTCTGGTCCAGCGAGATGGGCTCACGCGCGTACTGCTGGATCTCGAGGACCTTCTCCGGCGTGATGTCCATTTCCTTGGCCAGCTCCTCCGGGGTGGGCTCGCGGCCCAGATCCTGGAGCAGCTCGCGCTGGATGCGCCCGAGCTTGTTGATGACCTCGACCATATGCACCGGAATGCGGATGGTGCGGGCCTGATCGGCCATGGCGCGGGTAATGGCCTGCCGGATCCACCAGGTGGCGTACGTGGAGAACTTGTAGCCCTTGGTGTAGTCGAACTTCTCCACCGCGCGGATCAGACCGAGGTTGCCCTCCTGGATCAGGTCCAGGAATGCCATGCCGCGGCCGGTGTAGCGCTTGGCCAGCGAGACCACCAGACGCAGGTTGGCTTCGAGCAGGTGGTTCTTGGCGCGGTTGCCGTCGCGCACGATCCAGGTGTAATCGCGACGCATCGCGACCGGCAGCTTCTCACCCTGCTCGGCGAATTCACGCACCTTCTCCGCGGCGTAGAGACCGGCCTCGATCCGCTTGGCGAGTTCGACCTCCTCCTCGGCGTTGAGCAGCGCGACCTTGCCGATCTGCTTGAGGTAGGCACGCACCGAGTCGGCCGATGCCGTGAGTTCGGCATCCTTGCGAGCCTGGCGCAGCGCCTCGGATTCCTCCTCGTCCCAGACGAAGTCGCCGGAGGCCTTGTCCGCGGCGGACGGTTCGCCCTCCTCGACCTCTTCGGCGACGTCCTCGACCAGTTCCTCGGCCTCGTCGGTGAGATCGTCCTCGGACACCTCGAGATCGCCCAGATCCTCCAGATCCAGATCCTCGGTCTCGAGGTTCTCGTCGCCGCCGGGCTCGCCGTCCGGACCGGCCTTCTTCGGTCCGGCTTTCTTGGCCGGGCCCTTCGTCGCCTTCGCGGCGGCCTTCTTGGCCGGAGCCTTCTTGGCGGCGGCTTTCTTGGCCGGAGCCTTCTTCGCGGCAGCCTTGCGGACCGGCCGTGCTTCGGTTACATCTGCGGAGTCGGCATCGGCCGATTCGGCGGTCTGACGGGTCGTGGCTACCACGTACGCCCTTTCGTGACGGTCTCGTGCGGCGTCACGCCAGAGTGGTGTTCCGGCGGAGCGGTCTGTCGGGTTTCACCGGCTGAGCGCCGGGTCTGGGGTTTCCGGCTTGCGGCCGGAGTACGTTCCATTGTAACGATCGAACCAGGGTACCTACGGGACGATCCCGGCAACGGCTAATGCCGCACCTCCGCGCGTCTACGGCGCGATGCCTGCGTCGATCGCCATGGCCGCCCCGACAATGCCCGCCGTGTTCTCCAAAGTGGCGGGAATTACCTGGGTTCGGTTGGTGAGCAACGGAATCCATTGCTCGGCCGCGCGACTGATGCCCCCACCCGCGACGAAGACCTTCGGCCAGAACAAATTCTCCAGGCCGCTGAGCACAATGCTGACCTGTGCGGCCCACTGCTCGTAGGTCAGTCCGTCGCGATCCTTGATCGAGGCGGCGGCGCGGTGTTCGGTCTCCATACCGCCGATCTCCAGATGGCCGAGTTCGGTATTGGGCACCAGCGTGCCGTGGAACAGCAGCGCCGAGCCGATTCCGGTACCGAAGGTCAGCAGCAGCACCAGACCCTCGAAATCCTTTGCCGCGCCATAGCGGTCTTCGGCCAGACCGGCCGCGTCGGCATCGTTGAGCACGGTGACGGCGCGGCCGTCGAGGGCTTCGGAGAACAGCGCCCGCGCGTCGGTGCCGATCCACGCCTTATCGATATTGGCGGCCGTCTGCGCCACGCCCCCCAGCACGACCGAGGGCAGCGTGATGCCGACCGGGCCGTCCCAATCGGCCTGGGCGACCAATTTGGCGACCGCGTCGGCGACCGCCTGCGGTGTCGAGGGATGCGGTGTCAGAATCTTTATCCGCTCATGGACCAATGCTCCGGTGGTCAGATCCACCGCGGCGCCCTTGACGCCGCTGCCACCGATATCGATTCCGAATGCGTGCCCCCGAGCGGACATGACGTTCCCTCGTTCCCTGTGCTGGCCGATGTGATGAACGCGCCGCCGCACGGGAGCTCACCACTGGCTGGTCGCGGAGCATGCGGTGATGTGCCCGACGACGGCGTTGTGTCGTGCACGACAAGAGTAATGGGCGGGCATCGGTTCCCGTTCGCCGAGGATCTGTGATGGCATGGGGGCATGCCGGAGACCAGAGCGTCAGTTACCGCCCGCCCGACCGCGACGCCGTCCGAAGACGTCGCCGAATTGCGCCGGATCGCGGTCCAACTCGCCGAAACCGCGGCCGCGCATGTGCGCTCGCGCCGCCCCGAGGTATTCGGTCCGGAGGGTGCGCGCGACGGCGCCGTGCAGGCCAAAGGCCACCCCACCGATCCGGTGACCATCGTCGATACCGAGACCGAGGATCTGATCCGGCGACTGCTCGGCGAAGCGCGCCCCGGCGATCCGATCCTCGGTGAGGAGGGCGGCGGCAGTCTGGCGGGCGGCGACGGTGACACCGTGCACTGGGTCGTCGACCCGATCGACGGCACCGTGAACTTCCTGTACGGCATTCCGGGCTATGCGATTTCGGTGGCCGCGGTGCGCGACGGACAACCCGTCGCCGGTGCCGTGGTCGATGTCGCGCGGGCAGCGACCTACAGTGCCGGGGTGCGGATGGGCGCCACGAAGGTGACCGGTGACGGCACGGTGGAACATCTGCGCTGCACACCGGTGCGGTCGGCATCGATGGCCTTGGTGGCCACCGGATTCGCCTATGGCAAGCAACGCAGGGCCAGGCAGGCGGAACTGGTCGCGCGGATCCTGCCGGAGATCCGCGATATCCGCCGCCTCGGCGCGGCGGCACTGGATCTGTGCTTCGTCGCCGAGGGCCGCATCGATGCGTACTACGAACACGGACTCAACGCCTGGGACTGGGCCGCGGGCGCGTTGATCGCCGCGGAGGCGGGTGCGTCGTTGCGTTTGCCCGCGGCGACCAGCCCGGGTGCGGCCGGTGAGTTGGTGGTCGCCGCCGCGCCGGGCGTGGCGAACGAATTGACCGAACTGCTCGAACGCGTCGGCGCGACAACCGCGATCCAGGACGCCTGAATAACGGATCGCCCCGGTGTGCCGAAACGGCAGACCGGGGCGATGAAGGTCGGTTCAGTGGGAGGTCAGCAGCGTGCCGTGCGCGCGGCGGACAGCAGTTTGGGATCGATGGATGTCGATCCGCCCGGCGCCGGATTCTTCAACGATTTCAGCACTTCCTCGGCATCGGGGCTGGGCCGCAGCGATTCGCCGAATACCGAACCGAGTACCAGGTCCACGGTGTCGTCGTTGCGCTGATCCTCGACCAGCTCGGCGCACGGCGCGACCAACTGGACCGATGCGGCGGCCGGTCGGCCGTTCACACCGAAGCGGATCTGGCCGGTGCAGTTCAGGTCGCCGTTGACGTAGACCGGATCGTTACCGAATTGCTGCCCCGGTGCGCTCGCGAAGCCCAGATCGCCGAGCGCCGAGGCGATGTGCGAGGCCTGACCGCTCTTGTTGTTCGCGTTCAGCACGCGGACCTTGGAGGAGGCCAGCGCCGCCGGTTCGACGTCGGTCAACCGCGACTGGCCGACCCGCTGACCCAGCGGAGCCGGTTGCGGCGATTTGGCGTCGGTGGCCGGACTCGGCGAATTGCACGCCATCGCGGTTCCGCTGCTGTCCTCGGTGGTCAGGGCCTTGATCCACACCACGGTGCAGATCAGGAGTAGGACGCCGACCAGGATCAACCATGGCTGGTTGCGTCGCCGGACGAAGGGTTGACCCGTTCGATCCGTTGCGCTGCCTTCGGTGATGAGTGAAACCACGTGCACACTCTACGAAAACGTTTTCTGGACAGCGCGTAAGGTCTCGGCGAGTTCACGGTTGGTGTCGATTACCCCTCAGTTTCGAATCGTCTGTGTTTTGATTGCGACTTTTGCTCTGGCGTCCGCTATTGTCTGGCGGCCCAGATCGAAACATCGCAGCCCAAATCGGTGGTCGGTCGCGGGAACAAGAAGGGCATGTCCTGCGTTTACCGAGCGCTATCAAAGGTGGGTCCGCATGATCCGCCCTGATAGGGGACCGGTGTACGTGTGACGTGCACCACCGGCGGGGCGGTGCTGGTCAGTCCGATTCGAGAGAATCGGTGTGAGTGGCCCGGTCCGGGATATACGGAGTAAGGACGAGGGGAAGACGACATGGCAACCGACTATGACGCACCGAGGCGCACTGAATCCGACGAAGTGTCGGAAGATTCGCTGGAGGAGCTGAAGGCTCGTCGCAACGAGGCACAGTCCGCCGTCGTGGATATCGACGAATCCGATACCGCGGAGTCGTTCGAGCTTCCCGGCGCGGACTTGTCCGAGGAAGTCCTGACAGTTCGGGTGATCCCGAAGCAGGCCGACGAGTTCACCTGTTCCAGCTGTTTTCTGGTCCATCACCGGAGCAGGCTGGCCAGCGAGAGTGGCGGTCAGCTGATCTGCATGGACTGCGCAGCCTGATCTGCGGCGCGAGATCTGATCTCCAGCCGAGATCAACGGTCAGCCCGCGCTCGGCACGCCCGGCTTCAGCCAGGTATGCCAAGCGCGGCCAAGACCCGGTCCGGACGTCGCGTACTGATCAGCCAGTACGGCGTCGGATCGTCCGGGTCGTCGAGGACAAGTAACACCATCGGCCCCACCCATGGCCGATGTTGGACATAGGCGGCGGGGTCGAGCTGGCGGCCCAGCGCCGCGCTCTTGGCGGTGGGGGCCACCGTGGCCGATCTGGCCACGAAGTTCACCGGCAGATGCGCGCGATCGGCGCGCAGTTCGCGGATACCGGAACCATCCTGGGCGACTTCCACCCGGTGGCGGCTCAGCCACAACAGCACCCACACCGGCACCGGAAACAGCAGCGCGTAGGGCAACCAGGCGCGCAGACCCGGTGCGCCCATATGGATTTCGGCGGCCAGCAACCCGGCGATGGCGAACGCGATCGGCCACCACCACAGCGGCACCCACAGGCGCTCGCGATAGGGCTCGAAGCTTCGCTGTTGTTCGTCCATAGTCACGGGGTTGGGCTGGTCCGACACGACTCAACACTAATTCACTGAGGTCGAGGGCGTACGCGTAGGCTCGGTGAACGTGAGCGAGCGCAGCGAGCGATTAATCAACACAGCCGCCCGGGCGGTCATGACGGAGCCGAGCGTCAGCGAGGCGCAGTCATGAGCGCCCTTTCACCCATACCTTTGCTGCGGCTTGATCCCGGCATCCCCGTGCCGACGCGTGCCCACCACGGAGACGCGGGCGTGGACCTGTGCACTACGGAGGACGTCATCATCGAACCAGGGGAGCGCGTGCTGGTCGGCACCGGTGTCGCGGTCGCACTGCCGGTCGGCACGGTCGGCCTGATCCATCCCAGGTCCGGACTCGCCGCGAAAACCGGTCTGTCCGTGGTGAATACGCCCGGCACGGTCGATGCGGGCTATCGGGGCGAAATCAAGGTGTGCCTGATCAATCACGATCCGCGCACCCCGATCGAATTGCGTCGCGGCGATCGGATCGCGCAGCTGCTGGTGCAACGGGTGGAACTGGTCGATTTCGTGGAGGTCGAGGCGCTCGACGACACCACACGGGGTGCGGGCGGTTACGGGTCGAGCGGTGGCCACGCGATTCTGGCCGCGTCGGCCGACGAGGCGGGCACTCTCGGCAAGGAGGCATGACGGCAATGTTCGGGAAGAGACGCAAGTCCGGCGGACGTGACGAATACGTCGAGGACCGCTACGACGACGAATACGGCGAGTACGCGGCCTACGGCGACGCGGATTACGACGATGAGCCGATCACCGACGAGAACCCCATCATCGATCCGATCACCGACGAGAATCCGATCGTCCCAGCCGATTACGTCGCAGCGCACTACGCTGACGAGCCGGAGTACGACGAGCCCGACTACGACGATGACGACGTCGTGGAAATGCCCAAATCCGGCCCGTACGACTACGACGAGGTGGCCGAGCTGCTGGACAATGTCTCCGATCAGCGCCTCGATCTGGGTTCGGTGATCTTGCCGGTGCCGCCCGGCGGCCAACTACAGGTCGAGATGACCCCGGACGGGACCCCGCAGGCGGTGCACCTGGCGACCGAACACGGTCGAATCACTGTCGCGGCCTATGCCGCGCCCAAGTCGGCAGGCCAATGGCGTTCGGTGGCAGCCGATCTCGCCGAATCACTACGCAAGGACGGCGCCAGGGTGGCGGTGGAGACCGGACCGTGGGGCCGGGAACTACTGGCCATCACCGAGGGCGCGGATCTGCGCTTCATCGGGGTGGACGGTCCGCGATGGATGGTGCGGCTGGTGGCCGCGGGTCCGCAGGGCGCTGCCGATGACGGTGCGCCGCTGGTGCGGGCCGCGCGAGCGATCTTGACCGAGACCGTGATTCGGCGCGGCGACGACCCGATGCCGGTGCGTGAGCCGCTGGCCGTCGTGCTGCCGCCGGAGCTGGCCGAGCAGCTGGCCGCCGCACATCAGGCCCAGGTGGAGGCCCAGCAGCAGGCAATGGCCGCACAGCAGGCCGCAGTGCAGCCCACACCCCAGCCGCTGGTCCCGCCGCGCATGCCGAATGAGCCGCGCCGCGGCGCGGATGGTTCGGCCATGCAGCAGCTCGGGCTGAACTAGAGCGCCGCGAGTCCCGCGTTTCCGAGAATCGCGGGATTCGCGCCGAGTTCATCGAGGGTGATCCGGATCAATTCGGCGCGCGGGATCAGCTCGGCCCATTCCTCGGCGACCGCCAGCGGGTGCACCGGATCGTCGACGGCGGTGACGATCGCGACGGGCACCGCGACGGTGCTCAGTCGTTCCGCGTCGGGCCATTTGTAGTCGGCGGCCTCCTGCAGTGCCTCGGGCAGCCGGGGCCATTGCGAATGCCAGGACTGGGCGAGCGCGTCGGCGAGCCAGCGCGGACTGCTCGCGCGCATGCGTTCGACCACCGCGTCCAGCCCGTCCGCACGCAACTGGTCCGCGGTGGCGGCGGCGCTGAGCGCGGCCGGGCAGGCGGCGGTATCGGGTCCGGTCCAGGCTGGTAGCGCCGCCACTACACCGGTTGCCGACTCGGGATGTTCAGCCGCCCATTCCAGTGCGACCGCCGCGCCGAGGGAGATCCCGGTGGCCAGGACCGGCCCGCGCTCGGCGGCGGCGTCCAGCGCCGCCCGGTACCCGGCAACCACTCCGCACGGGTCGGGCTCGACGGCGATGAATTCGATTCCGCGTGCCGCACAAGCCGGTCCGAATGCGCGACGGGCGAAGTCGGCATCCGATCCGGTGCCCGGCAACGCCACGGCGATCGGGGCGCGGTCCGGCGCGAAATGTGGGGAGTCGAACACCGGTCCGAGCGTAGCGGGGGGAGGGTTGCCCATCTACAGTGGCGGGTATACGGCCTTAAGCCGGTCATCACCGGAACAACCACGATGGCGTGTGACCCACGTCGTCTTGCTCCACGCAGGAGAGCGTCAAATGTCATCCGCCGCCTCAGGTTATTTTCGCCGACTGAGCCGCAGGCTGACCGAGGATATCGATCAGTTGGACGCCGAGGAACTCGCCGAATCGGCCGATGCGTCGGGTGCCTGCCGGGCCTCGGACTGTCAGCGCGGTGACGAAGCGACCATGCTCGGCCGACTACGCAGCGTCGAGGCGTGTCCGAAATCCGTCGGCGCCAGTGTTCAGGCAGAATTCTTCGATGGCACCGACGCCATCAGTCTGGTGTGGATCGGTCGCCGCCGCATCCCCGGTATCGAACCGGGACGCAAGATCCTCGTCCGCGGTCGTGTGGGTGACCGGGATGGCCGTAAGGTGATCTACAACCCCTACTACGAATTGCGTGAGAACAGCTGACGTATGCCATCGAGCAACGAGAATGCCGCCGAGATCCACACCGCAGGGCGCGAGCCGATCGAGGCGGGCCCGTCCGACCTCGTAGATCGCGCTGTCGACGCCGAAACCGAAGAGGCCGAACAAACCCTGCTCGAGCAGTTGGGCGGCTTCAGCGGCCTGATCTACTCGACGTTGCCGGTGTTGGTCTTCGTGCCCGTGAATACATTCGCCGGGCTCACCGCGGCGATCTGGTCGGCACTCGGCGTGGCCGCCGCGATTCTGGTGTGGCGGCTGGTGCGGCGCAGCCCGATCCAGCCCGCGATCTCCGGCTTCCTCGGCGTGGGCATCTGCGCGTTCATCGCCTACCGGATGGGTGAGGCGAAGGGCTTTTTCCTGTTCGGCATCTACACGAGCCTGGTGTACGCCGGGGTGTTCCTGGTGTCGATGCTGGTGCGCTGGCCGCTGGTCGGTGTGATCTGGGGTGTGCTCAACGGCCACGGCACCGAATGGCGCTCAGACCGCCGCGTTGTGCGCCTCTACGACCTGGCGACCACCACCTGGGTGGTCGTATTCGGCGCGCGCTATCTGGTGCAGTCCCAGCTCTACGACACCGATCGCACCGGCTGGCTGGCCTTCGCGCGCATCGCGATGGGCTGGCCGCTGACCGCGGTAGCGCTGGCCGTCACCGTGTGGGCGGTGCGCCGGGCCGGACATCTGCCGGTGCGGCGGGGTAAGGCCGCCGAAACGGCCTAGGCTTTCCGCCCCCAATTCCGCTGGGGGTGTTAACGAATCGCCGCCGGAGGTGGGGGAGGACCCACCCTGGGGTGCCTGGTTGGGCGTTCGAGTTCGTCGGACGATCAGTGCAAGCAAAAAAGCACGATCGGCGAGGAAGGACTCGGACGTTGGCTACCGAGCACAGCATTGCGGCACTGTCGAAGAATCAAGCCCATCACAACCCGGCCCTGTCGGAGAGCCGTCGGGTATCGGCCGAACTCGATAAGTTGATCGGTCCGGCGGCCGCGGGCGACCGCGGCGCGGTCTCCGAGATCGTCCGACTGGTCCACCCCCTGGTGCGCCGGTATTGCGGTGCGCGCCTTGGCAATACCGCACATCTGCACGTCACGGCCGACGATGTGGTGCAGGAGATCCTGCTGGCCACCGTCAACGCCATTCCGCGCTACCGCGATCAGGGCAAGTCGTTCCTCGCCTTCGTCTACGGCATCGCGGCCAATAAGGTGGCCGACGCGTTCCGGCGTTCGCAGCTGCACCCGATGTACCCGGTCGACGAGGTGCCCGATACGGCATCGACCGCCCCGGGCCCGGAAGAGTGGGCGATCGCGTCCGAACGTCGCGAGGCGACCCGGGAATTGATGAAGATCCTGGCGCCCGCGCACCGCGAAGTACTGGTGATGCGGATCGTGCTCGGCTGGACCGCGGCGCAGACCGCCGAGGCCATCGGCACCAGCCCCGGCGTGGTTCGGGTGATGCAACATCGCGCGCTGAACAAGCTGCGCGCGCAGCTCGTGGCCGCATCCTGAGGCAGCTCCGGCGCTGATCCGCATCAGCCTTGTCGGGGAGTCAGGGTTTGATGCCGTGCGTGGCCAGCGCCACCCGCAGGTCTTCCTCGGCCTCCACGGAGGTCACGAACAACAGCTCGTCATCGCCCTCGAAGGGGTCGTCGGGCTGCGGCACGATCACCCGGCCGCCACGCAGAATCGTCACCAGGGCGGCGTCGCGCGGCAGGGTGAGCGTGCGGACCGGCTTGCCCGCCAAGGCGGTATCGCTGGGCAGGGTGATCTCGACCAGATTGGCTTGCCCCTGCCGCAGCGTCATCAACCGGACCAGATCGCCGACCGATACCGCCTCTTCCACCAGCGAGGCCAGCAGCCGCGGCGTCGACACCGCGACATCGACGCCCCAGGACGCGTCGAAGAGCCATTCATTGCGCGGGTCGTTGACCCGCGCCACCACCCGGCGCACGCCGAATTCGGTCTTGGCGAGCAGACTGTGCACCAGATTCGCCTTATCGTCGCCGGTAGCGGCGATGACGACCTCGTAGGTCTGCAGGCCGGCGTCCTCCAACAGCGCGAGTTCGCACGCGTCGGCATGGACCCAGACGGCATCCGGGATGGCGGCGGGGTCGATGTGGTCGAGCTGGCGCTCGAGCAACATCACCCGGTGGCCGCCGCGCAATAGTTCCCTGGCTATCGATCGGCCGACGGCGCCGGCTCCGGCGATCGCCACTTTCATGTTCAGTCCTCGCTTGCTGGGGGCTTACCGGCCAAGGCGACGGCCTCGCCGACGGAGCCGGAGGTGGCTGCGACATAGACGATGTCGTCGGCTTGGACCACGGTCTTGCTCTCGGGGAGCAGGCCCTGACCGAACCGGATGATGAAGGCGACTCTGGCGCCCACATTGTGTTCCAGATCGCGCACGCTGCGCCCGTACCAGTCCTCGTGCAGCGTCAACTGGGCTACCGCCACGGTGCCCGTCGGATCGCGCCAGGTGGTGGTGCCACCGTCGCCGATAAGCGTGGTGAGGAAGCGGTCGGTGGTCCACGGCACGGTGGCGATGGTAGGAATGCCGAGGCGCTCGTAGACGGCGGCGCGTTTGGCGTCGTAGATGCGCGCGACCACGCGCTGTACGCCGAACATTTCCCGGGCCACCCGCGCGGAGATGATGTTGGAGTTGTCGCCGGAGGAGACCGCGGCGAAGGCGTCGGCCCGCTCGATTCCCGCGCGGGTCAGCACGTCCCGGTCGAAGCCGACACCGACCACCCGCTCACCGGGAAAGTCCTCGCCGAGGCGCAGGAAGGCGCTGTGGTCCCGGTCGATCACGGTGACCTCATGGCCGACCCGGACCAGGGCGCGTGCCAGCGATGAGCCGACCCGTCCGCAACCCATGATCACTACGTACACCGCAACCTCGTTCCTGGAAACTGTGTTCAATTGGCGGCACTGCCGGAGCTGCTCGTCGCCTTCGCGGCGGGGGTAGGCCCTGCGTGGTTAGGCAAGCTTCCTCCTCCGGGCCGTGAGCTCACGACGCGGGGCGTCCGGTTTGCTATCTCCGGCATCGAACCGTACCCGCCAGATGTTTCCATGGCCCAACTTCCCCCTTCGGCTGTAAACCAAACATACGACGCGAACCGGCCGAGGGAGCGCTCCACCCTGCGGGGATCTATGCTCGCTCCAGTGTCCAAGTTGACGACGGCAGCCAAACGTGTGCTGCTGGGCAGGCCTTTCCGTAGCGATGCGCTGGGCCATACCCTGCTGCCGAAGCGAATCGCACTTCCGGTGTTCGCCTCCGATGCGATGTCCTCGGTGGCCTACGCACCGGAGGAGATCTTCCTCGTCCTTTCGGTGGCGGGTATCTCGGCCTACATCTACGCGCCCTGGGTGGGTCTGGCCGTCGCATTCGTGATGGCGGTGGTCGTGGCCAGCTATCGGCAGAATGTGCACGCCTACCCCTCCGGCGGCGGTGACTACGAGGTCGCCACCACGAATCTCGGACCCAATGCCGGGCTCACCGTCGGCAGTGCGCTGCTGGTCGACTACGTGCTCACGGTCGCGGTATCGATATCCTCGGCGGCGTCGAATATCGGTTCCGCGATTCCGTTCGTCGCCACGCACAAGGTGTTGTTCGCGGTGGTCGCGATCGTCGTGCTGACATCGATCAATCTGCGCGGTATCCGGGAATCGGGTGTCGCCTTCGCGATTCCGACCTACGCCTTCATCTTGGGCATGTTCGCGATGCTCGGTTGGGGACTGTTCCGCATCTTCATACTCGGCGATGAGCTACGTGCCGAATCGGCGGGCTTCCAGCTCGATGCCGAGGAGGAGCACCTATACGGACTCGCGTTCACCTTCCTGATCGCGCGCGCGTTCTCCTCCGGCTGTGCCGCGCTGACCGGTGTCGAGGCGATCAGCAATGGCGTGCCGGCATTCCGAAAACCCAAGTCACGCAATGCCGCGACCACGCTGCTGATGCTCGGCAGCATCGCGATCGCACTGCTGATGGGCATCATCGTCCTGGCCCAGAAGATCGGGATCGTTTACGCGCACAACGAATCCGAATTGATCGGCGCACCGGCGGACTATCACCAGAAGACGCTGATCGCACAGCTCGCCGAGACGGTATTCCACGGATTCCCGATCGGCTTCTACTTCATCACGACGGTGACCGCGCTGATCCTGGTGCTCGCCGCGAATACCGCGTTCAACGGCTTCCCGGTGCTGGGTTCGATTCTGGCGCAGGACCGTTACCTGCCGCGGCAGTTGCACACCCGCGGTGATCGTTTGGCGTTCAGCAACGGCATTCTGTTCCTCTCGGGTGCGGCCGTCGCCTTCGTCGTGGTGTTCGGCGCCGAGGTGACCAAGCTCATCCAGCTCTACATCGTCGGCGTGTTCGTCTCGTTCGTGCTCAGCCAGACCGGCATGCTGCGGCACTGGACCCGCTTGTTGCGCACCGAAACCGATCCGTCGCAGCGGGCACGGATGATGCGTTCGCGGGTGATCAACGCGATCGGGCTCAGCGCCACCGGGACGGTGCTGGTCATCGTGCTGATCACCAAGTTCTTCGCCGGTGCCTGGATCGCGATCTGCACCATGGTGGCGATCTTCGTTGTGATGAAACTCATTCGGCGGCACTATGATTCGGTTTCCCGCGAGCTCGATGAGCACGAGTGGGACGGCGTGCTGCCGAGTCGGTCGCATTCGATCGTATTGGTATCCAAACTGCATCTGCCGACGCGTCGGGCATTGGCCTACGCGCGCGCCACCCGCCCCGACACCTTGGAGGCGGTGACGGTGAACGTCGACGAGGCCGACACCAGGGCACTGGTGCGCGAGTGGGAGGGCAGCGATATCACGGTGCCGCTCAAGGTGATCGAATCGCCGTATCGCGAAATCACCAAGCCGGTCCTGGATTATGTCAAACGGGTGCGTCGGGATTCGCCGCGCGATGTGGTGACCGTATTCATTCCGGAATACGTTGTCGGACACTGGTGGGAGCAGATTCTGCACAACCAGAGCGCGTTGCGGCTCAAGGGCAGATTGCTCTTCGAGCCCGGTGTCATGGTGACGAGTGTGCCGTGGCAGTTGACCTCGTCCGCGAAGGCCAGGCAGGCGGGCGTGGTGAATGCGCCGGGTGCGGTGCGGCGCGGGTACGAGGACCAGGGATGACCGACTGGCGCTCGGACACCTTCGAGGTGCGGCTCGGACCGCCCGGGCACGGCGGATTCTGTGTCGCGCGGCACGAGGGCCGGGTGGTCTTCGTGCGACACGGGCTGCCCGATGAACTGGTTCGGGTGCGGGTCACCGAGGATCGCGGGGGTTCGTTCTGCCGGGCCGACGCGATCGAGATTCTGGAGGCATCTCCTGACCGTGTCCCCGCCACGTGTCCGGTTTCGGGTCCGGGCGGTGCGGGTTGCTGCGACTTCTCCTTC
Organism: Nocardia sp. CA-135398; assembly: GCF_050955845.1. Lineage (NCBI taxonomy): Bacteria > Bacillati > Actinomycetota > Actinomycetes > Mycobacteriales > Nocardiaceae > Nocardia > Nocardia sp. CA-135398. The sequence continues at coordinate 3,241,229 of NZ_CP192084.1, forward strand.
GCCACTCCCGCAGCGCAGCGGGCGCTGAAGGCGGCGGTGGTCGCGGAGCAGTTGCGTCGCATCGCCGGAATCGAACGCGAGATCACCGTGCAGCCGATCGCCGGATATCCGGCCGAGGCCACCGGCGGCTGGCGCACCCGCGTCCGGCTGGCCGTAGACGCTGCGGGCCGAGCCGGCGTGCACGGGTATCGCAGCACTGAGGTGATCACCGATCTGCGCTGTCCCCAACCGGTTTCGGGTGCGATGGACGGCATAGGCGACCGATTGTGGACGCCCGGTGCGGATCTGGTGGTCGCGGTGGACGGTGATGGGATGCGGCACATTGTCGAGTTGGCCCCGTCGGCCGTCGCGGCACGTGCTGAGCCCGAACGGCCTTCGACCCGCGGTGGCGATCGGCGCGGCAAGCGGGGGACGGACCGGCGCGCAGGGAAACGTCGCGCCGCCGAGCGGGGACCCGGTGGCGAGCGCAGCGGCACCGAGTGGCCGCGGACCGGCGCGCGCGGGCACGGCGACGAAGGCCGTCGAGGGAGTCGGGGTGGCGCGCAGTGGCGGCGTCTCGATGACGGCGACGGCAGTCGGGATCCGGATATCGGTTCGAGTCGTGGTGCGGAACGCGGGCACGATGGCGAGTGGGGGCGTGGCGGACGGGACCGATCTCGTCGCGATGAGTTCGGTGATGCAGGCGCGCGCGGGCATGAGCGGTCCGGATCCGTTGGGAGCGAGGGTGATCGGCGGCGAGCGGCGGCGCGCCGAGCGGCGACGCATGCGGCTCGGGACGAGTGGGTGATGGGCGGTAGCGGTCGGACCGTCGAATATGTGGCCGGGCGGCGGTGGGAGCTGGCGGCGACCGGGTTCTGGCAGGCGCATCGTGGTGCGGCGCAATGTTATTCGGATCTGGTCGCCGAATGGGCCGGGCTCCGTCACGGGGAGCGGGCGTGGGATCTGTACAGCGGCGTAGGGGTCTTCGCGGCCCGGTTGGCCGGACAGGTCGGTCAGACCGGTTCGGTGCTCGCGGTGGAATCGACGCGCTCCGCGGTCGCCGACGGCAATGCCGCGCTGCGTGATCTGCCCTGGCTGGACCTGCGCGCCCAGCGTGTCGAACACTGGCTGGCCGAACACGCCAGCGGTGCCGCTCCGGATGTGGTCGTCCTGGATCCGCCCCGCGCGGGCGCGGGCAAGGAGGTCGTCACCGCCGTGACCACCAGCGGCCCGTCCCGCATCATCCACATCGGTTGCGATCCGGCCTCTTTCGCCCGCGATCTCGGCCTCTACCAATCGGCGGGCTACCACCTCGCTGATCTACGCGCTTTCGACGCCTTCCCTGCCACCCACCACGTGGAATGCCTCGCCCTGCTCGAGCGTTGATGCTTGCGTCGCCCGAAGGTCGCACACTTGTCCGGTTCCCTCGATTGCCGATGTGGCAGCGCGGCTTAGAGTCACACCATGACCGTGTATGTCGTCGCACAACTGAAGTTCACCGATCGCACCGCCTACGATCGCTACCGTGCGCGCTTCCGCGAGGTGTTCACCCGCTACTCCGGCACGCTGCTGGCTTCCGATGAATCCCCGCGGGTGATCGAGGGCGATTCGGATCGGGAGAAGGTCGTGCTGATGTCGTTCCCGGATGAGCCATCGTTTCTCGAGTGGGCGGATTCCCCTGAGTACCAGGAGATCTCGAAGGACCGCCACGCGGGCGCGGATACGGTGACGCTGCTGGTCAAGGGCATCGACCCGCGCTCGTGAAGGTCAGTCTTCGTACACCGGTGGCCGACGGTCGCGCCGCGCCCGAATGGCCTCGTCGAAATTCTCGGTGGTGAGACGGACGTAGAGCTGGGACATGCCCTCGTGCTGCATATGGGATTCGAAACCGCCCGCCTCCATACCGCTCCAGAGCATGCGTTTGGTGAGCTCGGTGCCGACGCGGCTGAAACTGATGATCCGTTCGGCCAGGTCGTAGCAGGTGTCGAGAAGTTTGGCGGTGGGCACGACGCGGGACACGAGGCCGATGCGTTCGGCCTCGACCGCGTCGACATCCCGCCCGGACAACATGATTTCGAAGGCGCGGGATGCCCCGATGGCGCGTGGCAGCAGATAGCTGATGCCCAATTCCGCTGAGGTGAGGCCGTTATTGATGCCCGCCGCGCGAAAGTAGGCGTCCTCGCCCGCGATTCGGATATCGGTGGCGACGCTGAGACAGAACCCGCCGCCGATCGCCGCGCCGTTGATCGCGCCGATGACCGGTTGATTCATCCGCCGCAGCGTGATCATCACATCGTTGAGCAGATCCATCGAGCGCCGCGCGACGCTGGTTTTGGTCAGGCCATCGGTATTGGGAATCCGGCCCGCGTTCTGCAGATCCGCGCCGGAGCAGAAGCCCTCGCCCGCACCGGTGAGCACCACGACCCGCACCTCGTTATCGGCACTCACCGCTTCGAGTGTCTCGCGCAGCGGGATCATCACATCGAAGGCCATCGCGTTCATCCGTTCCGGCCGATTGAGCGTGACCAGCGCGACCTGTGGTCGCGGTTTCTCGATGAGCACGAACGACATGCGGACCCCTAATCAGACTCGATGAGGCCCTCACTATACCCAAGCAAGCGTTAGGTCAGATGTGATCAGTCGAGCTGCCAGGTCGCGCGGATGGTCGCCGAGATTTCGGATTCGCCGAGTTCGACCGGAACCGGCGCGCCGCCGTACGACTCGTTCATCGGGGCCGACATGGCCATCAGCCGAGGTGCGGCAGGCACGGCGGAGACCGCGTTTTCGGTGATCTCGAGAACCGATCCGAGGGTGCGGCGCGCGCGGCCCGCATACTGTTCGGCCTTGGCGACCGCGTTGTCCCATGCGGCATCCCGAGCGCGGATGAGCAGGCTCTCCTGATCGGCGAAACCGAGATTGAGCCCGCCGAGGCGGACATCGTCACCACCGGCGTCGACACAGTTGGCGATGATGGTGGCGGGGCCCGGATCGGCCGTTTCGCCGATATCGCGCAGCACGACGGTGAGGTCGGTGGTCGCGACGTAGCCGGTGATCTTGGAGCCGCCGCCTTCGAGCCAGACGGTTTCGGTGCGCACCGACAGTCCACTGGTGGCGACATCGGTGCTGGGAACGCCATCGGAGCGCAGCGACTCGGTGACGGCGGCGACACGCTCACCGGCCTGGCCGTAGGCGAGCGCGACCTTGCTGGCCCGGGTTTCGATGGAGATGGTGACGCGCATCAGATCCGGGGTGGCGCGGGCGCTACCGGACCCGAAGGTGGTGACCGTGCCGGCGGTGTGGTCGGACTTCTTCTTGCTCACGACGCTCTCCTACGTCCTCGGTTTGCGGGTGCAACGGTCGATGCTTCGGAAATGTCCAATCCAGCAGGTCACGGAACAACACACGCCATGACCGGTTTGGAGATCGACGCGCCACCACGTCGGGTCGACCGTTTGCGGAACCGTCTGCTCGGGCAGGGCCACAGGTCCACTCTAAGCTGGGTAACGTTACGTTGACCGGTGAACTCGTCCGCCCGAGCGTGTCTTCGGATGGGCTGGCGATTCGTGTGGAGGCTCACACTTCCAGGCGAAGTCGGCTGGTGGCGGGGCATTGTCGTGCGGAACCACTGGTGCGGCTCCGTAGACTGATCGGATCAAATGCGCTATCCGGAGGGAGCGAGTTCAGGTGGGAGTGCTTTCCCGGGTCGATACGCCCGAAGACCTGCGACGGCTTACCGTCGCCGAATTGGGTGAACTGGCGGAGGAGATTCGCGAGTTCCTGGTGCAGAAGGTCGCCGTCACCGGCGGGCACCTCGGCCCCAATCTCGGCGTGGTGGAGCTGACCATCGCACTACACCGGATCTTCGACTCGCCGGCCGATCCGTTGATCTTCGACACCGGGCATCAGGCCTATGTGCACAAGATCCTGACCGGTCGCAAGGATCAGTTCGACACGCTGCGCAAGCAGGGTGGGTTGTCCGGCTACCCGAGTCGATCCGAGAGCGCCCACGATTGGGTCGAGTCCTCGCACGCCTCGGCCTCGCTGTCCTATGCCGACGGTCTGGCCAAGGCATTCGCGCTGACCGGGCAGAACCGGCATGTGGTCGCGGTGGTCGGCGACGGGGCGCTCACCGGTGGCATGTGCTGGGAGGCGCTGAACAATATCGCCGCCGCACCGGACCGGCCCGTGGTCGTGGTGGTCAACGACAACGGCCGCTCCTACGCGCCGACCATCGGCGGCCTCGCCGACCGGCTGACCGCGCTGCGCACCCAGCCCGCCTACGAGCATGCGCTGGATGCGGGTAAGCGGATCCTCAAGAGCATTCCGCGGGTCGGTGAATCCGCGTACTCGATGGTGCACGCGGTGAAGGCCGGGATCAAGGATGCGGTGAGCCCGCAGGAGCTGTTCAGCGATCTCGGGCTGAAGTACGTCGGACCGGTGGACGGTCACGACACCGTCGCGCTGGAGGCGGCGCTGCGTCGCGCGAAGGATTTCGGCGGACCGGTGGTCGTGCATGTGGTGACACAGAAGGGGCGCGGCTACTCACACGCCGAGAACCATGTCGCGGACCAGATGCACGCCTGCGATCCGATCGACCCGCTGACCGGACGTCCGCTCGGCGGCCCGAAGGCGCTCGGTTGGACCTCGGTGTTCTCCCAGGAGTTGATCGCGCAGGCGGAGAAGCGCGACGATATCGTCGCGATCACCGCGGCCATGCCCGGACCGACCGGCCTGGCGGCATTCGGGGAGCGGTTCCCGGAGCGGATGTTCGATGTCGGCATCGCCGAACAGCATGCGATGGCCTCGGCCGCCGGACTCGCCCTCGGCGGCATGCATCCGGTGGTGGCGATCTACTCGACATTCCTCAACCGTGCCTTCGACCAATTGCTGATGGATGTCGCGCTGCTGAAGCAGCCGGTGACGGTGGTGCTCGATCGCGCCGGAATCACCGGCCCGGACGGCGCATCGCACAATGGCATGTGGGATCTGTCATTGCTCGGCATCATTCCAGGCATGCGCGTCGCGGCCCCGCGTGATGCGGCGACATTGCGGGAGGAGTTGGCCGAGGCGCTCGCGGTGAGCGACGGGCCGACCGCCATCCGCTTCCCGAAGGGCAGTGTGGCCGAGGATATTTCGGCCGTCGAGCGGCTGGACGGGGTCGATGTGCTGCGGCTGCCCGAGCGCGAGGGCGGTTCTGCTCGAGCTCAGCGCGGTGATGTGCTGCTGGTCGCGGTCGGGCCCTTCGCCTCGACCGCCATCGCGGTCGCGGATCTGCTGGCACCGGAAGGTATTTCGGTCACCGTCATCGATCCGCGTTGGGTGCTGCCGGTTTCCGACACCGTCGTCAAACTCGCCGAAAATTACCGTCTCGTGGTGACTTTGGAAGACGGCGGCCTGCACGGCGGGATCGGGTCCACCGTTTCCGCGCGGTTGCGCGGCGCGGGCTTGGATGTGACTACTCGCGATCTCGGTGTGCCGCAACACTTCCTGGACCATGCGTCGCGGAATGAAGTGCACGAGGAGCTCGGTCTGACCGCTGCCGATATCGCTCGCCGCATCTCGGGCTGGCTCGACGCACGCTGAGCGTTTGCGCCGCTCGGTACCGACTGGGGCTGGGCGGCACCATCATCGGTGCTTTCCGATCGGTGATCGCGGGATCGGTTGACGGTTACTCGGTGCCGGTCCGTTTCGGGTCGCTATCGCCGGGGTGACAGCCCAGCTGTGCGACGGCGACTAGCGTGCTGCGTTACGCCGATGGGACGCACGGACTTTCACCCGATTGCCGCAGACATCCATCGAGCACCAGGTGCGACCGCGGTTGCGGGAATGGTCGTAGAAGGCCCAGCGACAGCTCGGTTCTCGGCAGGTCTTCAGGCGTGACCACGTGCCCGCCGCGACGGCGGTGGCGATGTCGGCGAGCAGGGTGGTCAGGGCGCGGTCGACCACGTCGTCGGTGTTCGGTACGAGGCAGGGCGGGGTGCTGGTCACGTCCAACGTCAGCGGCAGCGTCGCGGTGAGCGCGGCGAGTTCGGCGCGGGCCGTCGGATCGAGACCGTCCGGGCGCGGGCTGGTGACGGGTTCGGCATTGTTCGTGGCGAGCAAGGCGCGCAGCCCCTCGCGGACACGTACGGCTCGCTGTTGTGCGGCCGTATTCGCCGTGCCCTCCGGCAGCAATTGGTGTGTGCGGAGCCAACTCGTCAATTGCTCCGGTGTGCCGATGGCGTCGCCGTCCGCACGGCGGGTGTTGACGAATTCCACCAGGCGAGCGAGCGCGGCAGGTGCGGCATCGGCTGTGTCGGACATGGAATCCATCATAACTGCCCATTGACGATGGCTGGTTACATAACTACCGTTTTTGGAACGCTAGTTATCCACGAGCGGGACTCCGCTCCGGTACAGGAGGATCAGTCATGGGATCGGTCGAAAAGGAGATCATTGTCGAGGCGCCCGCCGAGGAGCTGTGGGCGATCATCGGCGACTTCGCACATGGCCCGGTCCGAATGGCGCCCGGCTTCGTCACCGACAGCACCCTCGATGGCCCGGACCTGCGCATCGTCACCTTCGCGAACGGCACGGTGCTGCACGAACGGTTCATCGCACTCGACGAAGCCGAACGTCGGCTCGTGTTCTCCATCGTCGGCGGGAGCGTCACCCCGGAGCACGACAACTCGTCCATGCAGGTCTTCCCGCACGCCGACGGCAGCCGCTTCGTCTGGATCCACGACACCCTGCCGCACGAACTCGCCGACGCATTCGGCGCGTCCATGGAGCACGGCCTGCAGGTCTTCAAGCAGGCCGTGGAGAGTGCTGTCTCGACCTCGTCGTGAACGCCGAGTTCGGTCGCCGCCGCGCTCGGCGATGGCGGCGCGCCCACCGACCCGATTCGTGGCCTACACAGGGTTCGGGGTCAGGGCGGCGGCGAGCCGGGGGACCGCGAGTTCGCGCTGCCAAGGCCGGGCCCCGCCCGACTTGAGGAATCCATCGATAGCGGCGGACAGATCGTCGAGCTCGCCGACGCGGTCGTAATCGGGGAGTCCGTCCCAGCACAAGCGACGCACCAGGTCGGGGGAGAGCAGGTTCTCCACTGGAATCGCGTACTCGATGGACAGTTCACCCATGGCCGCGCGCGCTCGAACCAGACGTGCGGCGGCGGCCGGATCACGGCGCTCCCAGCGGTTCACCGGCGGCGGTCCCTCGAACGGTTGGGTCAGGGGCGGTAGGTCGGTGTCGGGCAGGGTGCGGCCGCGGTCGACGGCGGCGAGCCAGTCGCGGGAATAGCGGCGTTGGCGTGGTCCGCCGAAGACCGGCAGGGTGCGCAGTTGGGCGATGGTGCGCGGTTCGGCGTTCGCGGCGGCGATGATCGCGGCATCCGGGAGAATGCGGGCCGGTGCGACATCGCGGGTGCGGGCGAGGGTGTCCCTGGTGGTCCACAGTTCGCGCACGATGGCCAGTTGGCGGGTGCGGCGCAGGGTGTGGATGCCGGAGGTACGCCGCCATCGATCGGCCTTCGGGGTGCCCGGTTCGGTGACCCGGACGTGCTCGAATTCCTGTGCGGCCCAGTCGGTCTTGTGTTGGGCATCGAGTGATGCGGCCACTTCGTCGCGCAGCTCGAGCAGCAATTCGACATCGAGTGCCGCGTAGTTCAGCCAGTCATCGGGCAGCGGCCGGGTCGACCAGTCGGCCGCACCGTGACCCTTGCGCAGCGCCCGGCCGAGCAGTCGCTCCACCATGGCCGCCAGTCCGACGCGCTCGAATCCGGCCAACCGGCCACCCAATTCGGTGTCGAACAGCCGCGCGGGGCGCAGACCGAGTTCGGCGAGTCCGGGCAGATCCTGATCGGCCGAATGCAGGACCCACTCCAGATCGTTGATCGCGGCGGCCAGCGGTTCCAGCGCATCGGCGACCGGAATCGGGTCGATCAGGAAGGTGCCCGAACCCGCCCGCCGCAACTGGATCAGATACGCACGCGCCGAATACCGGAAACCGGAGGCGCGTTCGGCATCGACGGCCAGCGGACCGTCGCCCGCGGCGAGCCGCGCGGCGGCATCGGCGACCTCATCGGCGGTGACGAGCACGGGCGGCACACCGTCGGCGGGCACGAGCAGCGGCTCCGCCGTGCTTTCTGGTGGGGTGTTGCTTTGCTCGGACTCGTCTGCTACCGACATAAACCTGAACTTTACGTGGCGATCAGGTGTGGTCGTTGCTGGTATACGACTCCGGTCGCAGATGGGTGATTCCGGCGGGCGGTAAACCGGCCGCGTAGGCCAGCACTTCGCAGAAGCCTTCCACGTGCGGGCGCATCTCGGTAGTCATCGCGGTCCAGGAGGCGCGCAACTCCAATTGGTGCGCGCGCGGTGGTCCGGCGATATCGCCGTAGCGCACCGAACTGGTGGAGGTGACGGTGCCGCCGAGTGCGGTGAACGGTTCGCCGCGGGATTCCAGTGCGTCGACCAGCCAGCTCCAGGCGACCTCCGGCAGCAGCGGGTCGGTGGCCAGTGCGGCATCGATGTCGGCCTGGATGTAGGCGACCAGGCGGAAGATGCCGTGCCACGCTTCGGCGCCATCGGGATCGTGCAACAGGATCAGCCTGCCGAAGGCATCGCCCTCGGAATCGACCGGCACCACATTTGTTTCGGGGTGTTTGACTTCCGCGCCTAGTGCGTAGGAAAAGGGGGCCAGACGTTGTGGCGGTCGGATCGGTGCCAGCTCGATTCGAGGGTGCACGGTTGCGGTGCCCATCGCATCGACCGCGGCGCGAAATTGAGCTGGCTCGCCGTTGGGTCCTTCGGTCGGTGCGGCTCCGTCGCGGAAGTCGAGCGGTGTCACGCAAGCGACGGTAGACCTTGGGTGCCCGGCGCAGTCGGAGGCGCGCCGCTAGCGGGCCTTGCGGGCCGCATACGATAGGCGGTGATGAGCACTCACACCCGTCGCCGGTTGACCGATGCCCCTTTCCTGGCCGCCGCTACCGGCGCCGCACCGAGCCGTCGTCCGGTGTGGTTCATGCGGCAGGCCGGCCGGTCGCTGCCCGAGTACCGCGAACTGCGCAAGGGCGTCGGCATGTTGGAGTCGTGCTTCGATCCGGAACTGGTGTGTGAGATCACCATGCAGCCGATCCGGCGCCACGGTGTCGATGCGGCGATCTTGTTCTCCGACATCGTCGTTCCGCTGAAGGCCGCCGGTATCGATCTCGATATCGTGGCCGGTGTCGGGCCGGTGATCGCCGCGCCGGTGCGCACCATCGCCGATGTACGTGCATTGCCCCGGCTGCGGCCCGAAGAGGTGGGCGCGGTGACCGACGGGGTGCGGCTGCTGACCGACGCGCTCGGCGATACCCCGCTGATCGGATTCGCCGGTGCGCCGTTCACGCTCGCGTCGTATCTGGTCGAGGGTGGGCCGAGCAAGAACCATGAGCGCACCAAGGCGATGATGCACGCCGACCCGACGACCTGGCACGAGCTGCTCGGCGTCCTCACCGATATCACCATCGCCTTCCTGCAGGCGCAGTTGGCCGCGGGTGTGGACGCGGTGCAGTTGTTCGATTCCTGGGCCGGTGCGCTCTCGCTTGCCGACTATCGCGAATTCGTGCTGCCGCATTCGGAGCGGGTATTCGCGGAGGTCGCCGAGGCCGGCGTGCCGCGGATCCACTTCGGGGTCGGCACCGGTGAGTTGCTCGGTGCGATGGGGGAGGCGGGCGCCGATGTCGTCGGCGTCGATTGGCGGGTGCCGCTGACCGAGGCGGTGCGCCGGGTCGGACCCGGAAAGGCGTTGCAGGGCAATCTGGATCCCGCCGTGCTGTTCGCCGGATCCGCCGCCATCGAAGCCGAGGCGCGGCGCATCGCGCATGAGGCCGATGAGGCGATCACCATGGGGGCTGCGGGTCATATCTTCAACCTCGGGCACGGTGTGCTGCCCGATACCGATCCGGGTGTGTTGACCGCCCTGGTGCAACTCGTCCACGAACTGTGACCGACTAGTCGTGGGTGATCCTCGACCTGCGTCGTCAGGTAGGAGTACGGCGCTCGACGGCATCGTGCATCGGGTCGTCACCAGCGCGCCGCGACTCGGTTCGACCAGGCTGGTGGCCGTCGACGGACCGGGCGGAGCCGGAAAGTCAACGTTCGCAGCGTCTTTGGCGGCGCAGTGCGACGCGCACGTGGTGCATACCGATGACTTCGCGGCCGCAAACAACGGACTCCCGGACTGGCCTCGTCTCGAACGGCAGGTCCTCGTGCCGATCGCCGATAGCCGTCCCGGTCGATATCAGCGATTCGACTGGGACAAGCGGGCTTTGGCCGAATGGCACGATGTCGCTGCCGGGGGAGTGCTCATTCTCGAGGGCGTCTCCTCGGCCCGCGCCGCCGTCCGTGCTCGGCTGTCGCTGGCGGTCTGGATCGAGACCCCGCGGGCGGTGCGTCTCGCACGCGGTCTCGAACGCGACGGTGCCCACACTCTCCCTTTGTGGGAGCAATGGATGGCCGCCGAAGACGCCCACTTCGCCGCCGACCGCACCCGCGAGCACGTGAACCTGATCATTCCCGGTGCGGCTTGATCGTCTCTAACCGGCTGTGCGACAGGATGATTCCGGACTTCGGCTAGGGCTTGCCCTGTCCGATCACCACGTCGAGGAGACCGGCGGCCTCGGTGGCGAGAGTTTCGGCGGCATCACTGTGTCCGGCGAGTTTGCGCAGCAGTGCCTGTTGGAACAGCCCGTCGAAGATGGCGTAGGCCGTGGCCGAGGGGACCAGGAGTGGTCGATCCGAAAGGTCGGCGAACCGGTCGACGACATTGCGGATCATCTGCTCGCGGTGGCCGTCGATTTCGAGCACGTCGGCGCGGAAGGACTCCTCGAACAGACTCTGGTTGCGCAGGTCGTACCAGAGCCGGTGCAGCGGCGCGTCGGCGTCCAGGGTGGCGGCCATCGCGGCGCCGAAGTCGTGACGTAGCTGTTCGGCCGTTGTCGCGGCGGCGACGATGTCGTCGTAGCGGGTGACGCAGACCTGCTCGTACTGCCGCACCGCCTGGGTGATCAGTTCGACCTTGTCGTTGAAGTAGTAGTGCAGCACCCCGTGGGTGAACTCGGACTTCTGCGCGATCTCCCGCAGGCTTGTCCGGGCGTAGCCGAGCTCGGCGAGGGTGTGCAGCGCGGCGGCGGCCAGCTGCGCGCGCCGTTCGCCGAACTTGTCGACCTGGCGGCGCGCGATGCGATCCCGCCTTGTCGCAACGATTTCGGTCATCGTGGCTTCTCTCCGTCACCGCGTCCTGTGAATTCGCCCAGTGTATCGCGGTATCGGGCGCGGGCGACCAGCCGGATTGACGGTTGTGCAAGAAAAGCTTGACGACTGTCTAGAAAACTCTTGACGGTCGTCAAGAATGCGCGCAGACTGTGATCCACGTCGCATTCGCCCGAGGGGCGGATGCGATGACAGCCGAATGGACCATCTCGAGGAGGAGATGCCGGATGAGTGGGTACGAGCTGGCCGGCCGCACGGCCCTGGTAACCGGTGGCGCGCGAGGACTCGGCGCGGGTATGGCCGAGGCGCTGGCCCGCGCCGGGGCGGCGGTCGCGATCGGCGACGTGCGCGAGGATCTCGGCAAGGACACTGTGGAAGCCTTGCGAGCCAGCGGCGCGACGGCCGAATTCGTGCCGCTCGATGTCACCGATGACGCACGCTGGGCCCAGGCGGTCACCGATACCGTCGCCGCGCTCGGCGGCCTGGACATCGTGGTGAACAACGCCGGTGTCGAAATCACCAGCCTCATGGTCGATCTCGATCCGGAAGAGGTGCGCCGGATGCTCGAGGTGAATGTGCTCGGTACCGCGCTGGGGATCAAACACGCGTTGCGTGCGATGCGGCCCGGCGGTGCGGCGGGCCGGGGCGGCGCGATCGTGAATATCGCCTCGGTCGCCGCGACCATCGCCTTTCCCGGAATTTCGGTGTACTCGGCGACCAAGTCGGCGGTGGATCGCCTGACCAGGGTCGCCGCGATGGAGTCCGGGAAGCTCGGCTACGGCGTGCGGGTGAACTGCGTATACCCCGGCCTCGTCCCGACCGAGATGGGTGCCCAATTGGCCAGCGATGTCGCGCGGATCGGATTGTTCCCGAGCGCGGAAGCCGCCGTCGGCGCGGTGGTCGAACAGACACCGCAGGGGCGGTTGGGCGAGGTCGCCGATATGGCCGACGCGGTGGTGTTCCTCGCCTCCGACGCCGCGCGGTTCATCACCGGCGCCGGTCTGCCGGTCGACGGTGGCATGGGCATGTGAGCGGGAACGACAGCGAAAGGTTCGAGATCTGATGAGTACCGATAAGCCCGTAGTCGTCTACGGCGCATCCGGATACACCGGCCGACTGGTCTGTGAATATCTCCGCGAATTCAATATTCCGTTCATCGCCGCGGGCCGGGACAAGGCCCGGCTGCAGGAGGCGATCGACAAGATTCCCGGCATCGAGACCGTCGAGCACGAGGTCGTCGAGGTCGCACACGAGGTCGCATCGCTGACCGAACTGTTTCGCGGCGCCGCCGTTGTCTGCAATACCGTCGGCCCGTTCGCGCAGTACGGGCACGAGGTGGTGCGGGCATGTGTGGCCGCGGGGTCCCACTATCTGGACACCACCGGCGAACAGGATTGGCTGATCGACTGCGACGAGCAATACGGCGAGGAAATGGCCGCGCGGGGTCTGCTGCTCGCGCCGGGCGTCGCGCAGATGTACACCACCGGCGAGATCGCCGCGAATATCTGCCTGGAAACCCCCGGTCTGGACACCCTCGATATCCAGGTCTTCTGGAAAGGCTTCCCGACCGTCGCGTCCACGAAGACGATCCTGGTCAATGCCGCGCTGTCCAAGGCCTACTACCTCGAACAGAACCAGTATGTGGAGTGGCCCGCGGACGGTGGACTCTACGACGTGGTTGTGCCCGGCCAGCACGAGATCGGGCTGGCACTGCCCTGGGGCGGCACCTCGCATCCGGTGTGGTTCAAGCGCGATCCGCGGGTGGCGAATGTGAAGGTGCTCGGCGGCGTATTCAACCGGCCGTTGATGCAGGGCGTGCCGCAAATCGTGCAGGCGGTCGTCGAGCAGGTGAAAGACCTTCCGGTGCAGGAGAAATACCGCGTACTGGCCGAACAGGCCGCGCTGGTTCGCGACGAGATGCCGCCGCGGGAGAATCCGCGGATCAACACCTCGCTCGACTCCGTGTACGCGTCCGGACCGCTGGCGCGTGCCCACTGCGTGATCCATGGGAACTGCAATTACAAGCAGACCGGCCTGCTGCAGGCGTTTGCCGCGAACGCCCTATTGCAGGCGCCGCCGAAACGAACCGGGTTCGCCTCGGCGTGCCAGGCCTTCGGCCATCGGGAACTGCTCGGGGTGCTGCGCGGTTTCGGGCTGGTCGCGGAACCGGTACTGACCGTGCACCGTTGATCGCGGCCTCGGGTCACGGGTGGACAGTGTCGCCCGCCTGTGGCCCGAATCGGCGTCTCCCGCAAAAGCTTCCGCAGAGGATTACCGTGCGTTTGACGGACTATCTCGACAAGGGCGCCTCGCTCGGCGCCGCCGCACCCTGCCTGACCATGAACGGGCACACGCTGACCTACGCGCAGGTACAGCAGTTGTCGTGGCGGATCGCACGCGCACTGGCGCGATCCGGGGTCCGGCCCGGCGAACGGGTCGCGATCCTGTCGGCGAATGACACACTGGCCTTCGCCTGTGTTTTCGGCATCGCCCGTGCCGGTGCGGTGTGGTGCCCGATCAATCCTCGCAACGAGGCGGCCGAGAATCGAGAGCTGCTCGACCTGTTCGACTGCACCTGTCTGATATTCCAATCCGCCTTCGCACCTTTGGTTTCCGCTATCGCACCGCGACTGCCCGGGCTGCGGACATTGGTCTGTTTGGACGGAAAGGCCGCCGACGCACCATCTTTCGACGACTGGGTGCGGGAATGCCCCGATGATCCGTGGCAGGTCGAGCCGATCGACGAGCTCGCCATGCTGGTCGGCACCGGTGGCACGACCGGGCGGCCGAAGGGGGTTCGGCTCACCGGCCACAATATCGAGACGATGACGGCCCTGACCCTGATGAGTTATCCGTTCGAACCTCGACCCCGCTACCTGGCGCTGGCACCGCTGACCCACGCCGCGGGAGTGTTGTGCTTTCCGATCCTGGTCCTCGGCGGGGAGATCGTCGTGATGCCCGCGCCGGACCTCGGTGAATTCCTCACGCTGATCGACCGGCACCGGATCACCCACACCTTCCTGCCGCCGACACTCATCTACATGCTGTTGGATCATCCGGCGTTGCCGGAGGCGAATCTCGGCTCGCTGCAGTGCCTTTGGTACGGAGCAGCCCCGATGTCGACCGCCCGGCTCGCCGCGGCGCTGGACCGGATCGGACCGGTCATGGGCCAGCTGTTCGGGCAGTCCGAGGCGCCCATGATGGTCGCCACGCTCGCACCGAAGGATCACTTCCGCCCCGACGGCTCGATCGCCACCGAACGACTGTCCTCGGCCGGACGGCCCACTCCGCTCACTCGCGTGGCCATCATGGATGCCGAGGGGCACCTGCTTCCCGCAGGGGAGCGCGGCGAAATCGTGGTCAGGGGCCCGCTGGTCATGGCCGGGTACCACAAGAATCCGGACGCGACCGCCGAGGTGTCGCGATACGGCTGGCATCACACCGGGGATATCGGCTACCTCGATGCCGACAACTATCTCTATGTCGTCGACCGGGCCAAGGACATGATCATTACCGGCGGCTTCAACGTCTACTCCGCCGAGGTCGAACAGGCGCTGCTGACCCACCCGGCCGTCCAGGACTGCGCGGTCATCGGACTTCCCGACGATAAATGGGGCGAGCGAGTCACCGCTGTCGTCCAATTGACTCGCGGCCACACCGCGACCGGCGACGAACTGCGCGCGCACACCAAGGCACGCCTGGGCGCGGTGAAAACTCCCAAGCAGGTGGAGATCTGGCCCGACCTGCCGCGCTCGAAGATCGGCAAGGTGCTCAAGCCGGAGATCCGGGCGCAGTTGCGCGGCGACCGCTGACCCGCCGCTCGACCGTGTGCTCGGTCACGAAGGTCAGGGGTGTGCTCGGTGCGGGTCCGTCGGCGGGCTACGGTCGCGACATGAGAATCGCGGTGGTCGGTGGCGGGATCAGCGGGCTTGTCGCGGCGTACCGGTTAAGGCGGCTGCTCGGGGCACACGCTGAGATCGTGGTCATCGATCGGGGTGCGCGGCTCGGCGGGATTCTGTATACCGGCGAACTGGCCGGGGAGCCTTTGGATCTCGGGGCGGAGGCGTTCGTCGGGCGGCGGCCGGAGGTACCCGCGCTACTGCGCGAGCTCGGGATGGAGTCGCAGCTGGTGGTGCCAGCCGGATTGCGGCCACTGGTCTGGGCACAGGGGTGTGCGCATCCGCTGCCGGAACGCACGCTGATGGGCATTCCGTCGGACGCCGAGTCGATGCGCGGGTTGGTCGATGCCGACACGCTCGAGCGGATCGATGCGGAGACGCGACGACCACTGGCCTGGTATCCGGACGCCGATATCGACGTCTACAGTCTGGTCGCCGACCGGTTCGGCACGCAGGTCGCCGAGCGCAGCGTCGATCCGCTGCTCGGCGGTGTCTATGCGGGCAGTTCGCGCTCCATCGGGGTGCGCGCCGCACTGCCGACCCTGGCCGCAGCGCTCGACGATGGCGCATCGAGCCTCACCGAGGCGGTTGGCGCCGCCATGCCGCCGCCCTCGAACGCGCCTGTCTTCGGCGGCCTGCGCGATGGCTACCGGGTCCTCCTGGATGTGTTGGCCGCGAAATCCGAGGCGGAATTCGTCACCGCGACCTCGGCAACCCACCTGACCCGCGCGAGCCACGGCTGGGTCCTCGAACCGGTCGGCGCGGTGGACGCGGTGGTGCTCGCCACACCCGCCCCCGTGACCGCGAACCTGCTGCGCCCCTTCGCCCCGGCCGCCGCATCGGCCGCCGCGGGAATCCAGCTCTCCTCGTCCGTCGTTGTGGCCCTTGCTCTCCCGCGTGACACCGCGCTACCGCAGAATTCCGGCATCCTGGTCGCTACCGGAGAACCCTTGCGCGCCAAGGCGTTCACACTGTCCAGCCGCAAGTGGACCCACCTCGCCGAACGTGAAACCGCCGCCGTCCGAGCCTCATTCGGCAAATTCGGCGACGACGCCACTCAGACCTGGTCCGACGCCGACCTGATCGCGGCCGCCGCCGAAGACCTCGCCACCGTCACCGGCGCCACCATCGAGCCGATCTCCGCCGTGGTGCAACGCTGGCCGGGCGGGCTCGCCCAATACGCCCCCGGCCACCTCGACCGCATAGCCGAAATCGAATCCACCACAGCCGATTTCGAGGGCCTCGCCATAGCAGGCGCCTACCTGCACGGCGTCGGCGTCCCCGCCTGCGTGGCCTCCGGCACCGCGGCCGCCCACCGCATAGCCACCACCCTGACCCACACCACCGCCCCGTGATCCGCACTGCGCGACAGCGGTGCTGAGCGCTTGGATCTGAGCTGCGGCATCCTGATCCGCGCTGTGCCCGCACTGGGACTTCACTCGTGCCCAGACCTGAGCTGCCGTGTCCAGGTTGGCGCTGCGCCACGCGGCGACGGGGTCGCAGTGCCCTGGCCCGAGCTGCGGCGAGCTGATCGGCACCACACCACACGCTGCCGCTCGGCAGTCGCACCGTCAAATGACCGGTATTGATGGCCGCGAAGACCTCGCGTCGGTCGGGAATTCGATCTGTCGACGGTCTCGGCGTGAACGCGTGCTGCTCCCGGTCGGGCGGTGGGCGTGTCCGCTATGGACGACGAGTTGATGCGTTGAACCGCACCCGGATGACCGACTGTCGCTCACGGCGGGGCATCCGGCCGTGATGGTGCAGTCGGTTCGCGCACCCAATACGCCCGATCAACGCATCCGCACCGAGCAGTTCACGCAGCGACCGTACGGGTGAGGTCGCGCACGCGGCGCTCGCATCCCGGTCCGGAACGGCCCGCAGCGATGCGTCGATCCGCGGCAGTGGCACGATAGGAATCATGGCGCGACTCGACTATCAAGCACTCAATTCCACCATCCGCTACCTGATGTTCTCGGTGTTCCAGGTGCAGCCAGGGGTGCTGGGAGACGACCGTGAGGCTGCCATCAAGGAGGCGCGGGCGTTCTTCGACGGGCTCGACGAGCGTGATGTCGTGGTGCGCGGCATCTACGATGTCGCGGGGATGCGCGCCGATGCCGACTTCATGATCTGGTCGCATGCCGAGCGGGTCGAGGATCTGCAGTCGGCGTACGCGGATTTCCGGCGTACCACCGAACTCGGCCGGGCCAGCGCGCCGGTCTGGAGCAATGTGGCGCTGCATCGGCCCGCCGAATTCAACAAGAGTCACATTCCGGCGTTCCTGGCCGGTGAGGATCCGGGCAACTACATCTGCGTCTACCCCTTCGTCCGCTCCTACGAGTGGTATCTGCTGCCCGACGACGAGCGCCGCAAGATGCTCGCCGACCACGGCAAGGCCGCGCGCGGCTACCCGGATGTGCGTGCCAACACCGTGAGTTCCTTCGCCCTCGGCGACTACGAATGGATCCTCGCCTTCGAGGCCCCGGAACTGCACCGCATCGTCGACCTCATGCGTGACCTGCGCGCCACCGAGGCCCGCCTGCACGTGCGCGAAGAGGTCCCTTTCTTCACCGGCCCCCGCGTCGAAATCGAAAAGCTCATCGCCGCGCTGCCCTGATCACTGACCGGTCCGATTCACCGACCGTTTGCGGGTGCCCCAGTTTTTCGGGGCATGCGCAACATGCCGGTCGGTCTGTATCTTTCGCTCAGCGCCGCAGTCGTTCTACTCCGCTGCACTGCCCGAGGGGTGCAGTTGCAGGGCGATGGAGTTGATGCAATAGCGCTTATCGGTGGGCGTGTTGTATCCCTCGCCCTCGAAGACGTGGCCGAGGTGGCTGTGGCAATTCGCGCACAGCACTTCGACCCGGTGCATGCCCAGTGCGTCGTCGGAGCGCAGAATGACCGCCTCCGACTTCGCCGGGTCGAAGAACGACGGCCAACCGCAATGCGAATCGAATTTCTCGGTGCTGCGGAACAATTCGGACCCGCACGCGCGGCAGACGTAGACGCCCTCGGTCTTGGTGTCGGTGTACTCGCCGGTGAACGGACGCTCGGTCGCGGCCTGTCGCAGCACCGCGTACTCCTCCGGATTCAGCTTGGCCTTCCACTCCTGTGGGGTCAGCTGAATCCGGGGCGCGGGTAGGGACGTGTCGGCGTCAGAACTCATTGCTCCACGCTAATAGGTTTTCGACGCATGCGTCGAATGTGCCGTCCTACTTGAGCGCACTCGCGCGTGGTTCGTCGAGCAATTCCCTGCCGTTCGCCGCCTCCTGCGGAGTGCTCTCGTATGCCGTCTCCGGCTCGACCACCCGCGGCGCGTCTTCGGCGGAATCCCGCGAATCCGGCGCCGAGCGCATCCACTCCGGATCGATTCCGAACGGCAGCCGACCTTCCCGTCGCGCCGCCAGATAGCGCTCGACCAGCACACACGCGATAACGATCAGCAGCAGACCCCAGCCGAAGGTGATGCGCAGATACTCGAGGTTGCGCCCGAGGCCCTGCCAGCGGTCCGAGAGCCACTTGTCGTAGGACATGAATCCGAAGACCGCCAACCACGCCGGCCAGTTCCGCATCACCGAATTGCGCAGCACCACCGACATCAGCAGCGGGAACAGCATCATCGAGTAGTACATCTGTCCAAGTGAGGACAGCAGGAACGACGCGGTCATCAGCACACCGGAGGCGGTCGTGACGAAGAACAGTTCGTCCTCGCGGTAGTAGCGGTACAGCAGCCACAGCGTTATGGCGACGACGATGCCCATGACGATCCGGATACCCCAGGTCAGCCACAGTGGCAGACCGTAGTACGCCGCATTGCCGACGATCGCGCTGTTGAAGTAGTCCCGAGATTCGAAGATGTAGCGCGCGGTACGGGTGAAGAACTTGTCCGCATCCTCGGACATCGGCCAGGCGATCGCTGTGAGCGCCACCGGAACACCGATGGCGGTGTAGAACACCTTCCACTGCCCACGCGCCGCCGCGATCAGCACCAGCGGGGCGAGCGTCGGTTTCACCGCGATACTCAAACCCAATATCGCACCGGCCCACAGATCCCGCCGCGCCAGCAGCAGCATGAGGAAGGCCACCTCGGCCAGCAGCACGCATCCGTTCACATTGGTGAAAACCAGTGTGTTGATGACGGTTTCGGAGCTGAACATGGCCAGCAGCAGCGCCGGGGCGGCCACCGAGGACAGCGTGAACTTGAACAGCTTGAGCAGCAGGTACCAGGCCACGATGATGGCGGCGGCATTCAGCAGGATGAAGCACCAGCGCGACTTTTCCGGATCGATCAGCGCCAGGGGCGCGATCAGCAGCGTGCCGCTCGGCGGATACAAGTAGTGCGGATCCACCAGGTTGTAATTTGCCGTGTACACCGGTCGGTGGTTGAGGAAGGCCAGCGACGCGTTGTAGACCGGTTTGAAGTCATCGGTGATGAACCCGTTGACTGCCTTGATGAAGATCCGGTTGAGCACGGTCATGACCGCGAGGGGCCAGAGTGCGAACTTGATCACCTCGGCGGTGGTGCGAGCGGTGCGAGGCTCGAGCTGTCGAAGTAACACTGGGGCACGGTACACCGGATCCGCACGCCACGGTTGCCGGGACCTACCTGGCGCGCCGATGTTGTCCGATTCACTTGCTCATGCGGGGCAAGCAGTGCCATCGGCGGGCAGCTTGGCATCCTTCAAGTAATCGGTGAGAGCCCGTTGCGCACAACCGGAATGGGCGAAAACCGGATGACCCCATCCCTGCCAGGTGATCGCGGCCTTGCGCGCCCCCGCAGCGCCGAGCGCTCCGGTCACCGAGGCTTGACCGCCGTCGCCGACCAACGGATCCGCCACCCCGCCGAGCACGAGAACCGGCAGGTCCAGCTTCTCCGGCAGCGGCGGCGCGGCAGTGACCGGCCAGGCGACGCATTCCATCATCCCGATCGCGGCCGACCTGCCGAAGACCGGATATTTGGTACCCCAGGTGTCCGCGAGTTCCTTGGCCTTGGTGGGGCTCGGCGGCAGCTGGTTATCGGTGCAGCGGTTGACGAACTGACCGTCGGCCGCGGTAGCGGCGGTTTCGCGCTGGATCAGCGTCCCGAGCGGGCCGCGATCGCCGCGCCCGGCGGCGGAGAGCGCGTCGGCGAGTTCGGTGATGTGCGCGGACTGGTCGCGTGGACCGGCCAGGAAGCCCGACAAACCGGTCAACAGCGCATTCGCGGAGATGTCACCGAGTCCGCCGCTGCCCGCCTTGCGCACCAGCTCGATGATCGCCGCGCGTGGGTCGGCACCGAGTGAGCAGCCGACTCCGGTACAGCGCTGGGCGAATGCGGTAACGGCGGCCTCCGCGCCCTGGACGCGCTGTTCGGTGCGGGTGACGGCATCGGCGCCGACCGCCTCCGGCGAGTCCAGTACCAGCCGCGCCAAGTGGTCGCCGAACTTCCGGGCGTAGCTGAGCGCGACCTTCGCGCCATTGCCCGAACCCAGCAGATCGATCCGATCGACCTGCCACTGCCTGCGCAACTGTTCGATGTCGTCGGCGGCGTGCGGTGCGTCGAAGGTGCCCTCATAAGGCTGCAGGAAGTCGCGGCAGGCGATGGTGGCGTCCTGGCTGAATCCGGTCACCGCTTCGACGGGATCGCTTGCGCCCGGACCGAATTGCCCGTTATCGGCGAGGCCGCGGCGGGACTCGACGGTCATGCAGTCGATCGGTTGCGAGGTGCCGAGGCCGCGCCGGTCCACCGCGACGATCGGGCGACCGGCCAGCAGCCCGTTGCCCGCGCCGACGGCGAGCCCGGCCAGTGTCGCGGTCGAGGAGCGGTCCGAGCCGGAGGTGATGACCAGCGGCGCGACATCGGTCGGAGTCTGCGGCAGCCGGGCCCGCATGGCGCCGGTGCGGAAGTTGCCGAGCACACCACCGGTCGAATCGATCGGCGTGGTGTATTCGGCGCAGTCCAGCACCAAGCCGGTCGGCGCGGGACCGAGGCCGAGCAGATCCAGCGTCGGTGTGGTGCAATCGCGCCAGGTCAGATCGGTTTTGGGGACACCGGCATCCGGCGGCGGCGCGATGACCGTGGTCGGGTGCGGAACCGCCCCGCCCTGCGGCGCGCGCTCGACGGCGACGCCGGGGCGATCGGAAGGTCCCGCACCGCATCCGGCGATCATGATCGAGAGTGTCGATGCCAGCACGACGGCTCGAGTCCAGCGCATGCGCTACAGCCTGCCAGGTTCGTGCGGTTTGTTCATGAACGGGTCCAGCGGGCAAGCATGGTGCCGTCGTCGTCGAGCAGGATGTGCCGGCGCACCATCGGTACCCGGAACTCGTGGGCGGACAGCGAGATTCGGCGGGCGGTGCCGCCCACCAGTATCGGCGCGGTGGTGACGCACAGTTCGTCGACCGCGTCCGCCTCCAGCAGCTCACCGAACAGATGCGGACCGCCCTCGCACAGCACGCGCCGCAGCCCGAGGTCGTCGAGTGTGTTGAGCAGGCCCCGCGGGGTGATCGCGACACCGCCCGCCTCGATGACGTGCGCACCCGCCTCGGCGAGCTGCTGTTTGCGATCCTCCGGCGCGGTGCTGGTCGTAATGACGAGTGTCGGAACTTTGGTTTCGGTGAACAGCCGCGCGCCCGGCTCCAGCGCGGCGCTCGCGGTGACCACGGCGATCGGCGGCGGCGCGCCGTCGCGATGTCCGCCGATTCCGCGGTCGTAGAGTGCACGCCGGAAGACGGGGTCGGTCCCGGCGCCGCCGTAGTTCTCCGCTCGCGCGGTGCCCGCGCCGATCACGATCACATCGGCCAATTGGCGCAACAGCATGAAAACGGTTTTGTCGGCTGGGGTGCCGAGGCCCTCGGAGACATTGTCGCTGGTGGCGGAGCCGTCGATGCTGGAGACGAAATTGGCGCGGACCCAAGGGGCCTGGAGTTCGGTGGGGTAGGCGTACAGGTCGGCCAGGTCGTCCCGGCTCAGTCCTGTGAGCTGGATCGCATTGTGGATACGCTGCATGAAGAAAGATCACACCACGTCATTAGGCTTCCAGCATGCAAGAGCGCCTTGTCGATCGCCATCCGGAGGTTCCGGCGGACCAGTTGGTCGCCCAGATGGTGCCACCGCCCATGTTCGACGAGGTCAGTTTCGCCTCCTACATTCCAGATCCGCAGGAGCCGTCCCAGGCGGCCGCGGTCGGCAAGGCCGAGGGTTTCGCCGGTCAGGTCACCAAGATCTATCAGGCCGCGAACAAGAAGAGCCTGTTCGGGAAGAAGAAACCGATCAGCGGGGCCGGCCTCTACCTCGACGGCGGCTTCGGTGTCGGCAAGACCCACCTGCTGGCCTCCATCTTCCACAGTGCGCCCGCGCCGAAATCCTTCGGCACCTTCGGTGAACTCACCAATCTCGTCGGCGCACTCGGCTTCAACAACGCGCTGGAGCGGCTCGCGGCGAACAGCGTGCTGTGCATCGACGAATTCGAACTCGACGATCCCGGCGACACCATGCTGGTCTCGCGGCTGCTGACCGAGCTCTCGGCGCGCGGCGTCTCCATTGCCGCGACCTCCAACACCCTGCCCGGCCAGCTGGGGGAGGGGCGCTTCGCCGCCCAGGACTTCCTGCGCGAGATCAAGAAGCTCGGTTCGATCTTCGAGGCGGTGCGCGTCGACGGTCCGGACTACCGGCACCGCGATCTGCCGCCAGCGCCGGAACCGACCTCGCCGGAGCTGCTCACCGAACGTGCCTCTGCCACACCGGGTTCCACGCTCGACGAATTCGACGCGCTGCTGAAGCATCTGAGCACACTGCACCCGTCCAAGTACGGCGCGCTGATCTCGGGGGTGTCCTCGGTATACATCTCGGATGTGCATCCGGTGACCGATCAGGCGGTCGCGCTGCGGATCGTCGTGCTCGCCGACCGGCTGTACGACGCGAGCGTCCCGGTGACCGTTTCGGGTGCGAAGCTGGACGAGATCTTCTCCAAGGAAATGCTCGACGGCGGGTACCGCAAGAAGTACCTGCGCGCGATTTCGCGTTTGCTCGCGCTTTCGCGCTTCGAGGTAGCGGCGTAATGGTCGGAGCAGGCGCGGTCCGTCGTTCCGCTCGAGTTCCGGTGGCGCTGGCCGCGGGTCTGACTGTCGCCTTCGGGCCGGTGGCAGGCGTCGCACCGGCCGACCCGGTCTACGTCGCCGATCCGGTCACCTTCGACCGCGCGTTGAACCTGCAGGGCGTGCAGAACGGCCGCGACGCGGGCGGTTACCGCACCACCGACGGCCACCGGGTGCGCACCGGACTCGTCTACCGCACCGGCCAGCTCAACAATGCCACTCCGGCCGATCTGGCCGTGCTGACCGACCGTCAGGTGCGCGTCGTCGACGATCTGCGCACCGTCTACGAGCGGACCATCGCGGCCGATCGCGTGCCGAGCGGTGCGGTCGCGAACTGGAACGACGTCATCGGCCAAGCCCCGCCGCAAACCTTGGTCACCACCCTCACCGGCGGCGATGACCTCTACCGCGCTTTCATCACCGCGCCGGGCGCGAACGAGGCCTTCGCCTCGGTGCTGCGCGACATCATCGATACCGACGGCGCCGTCCTGTTCCACTGCACCGCGGGCAAGGACCGCACCGGCTGGACCTCTGCCGTACTGCTGACCGTCCTCGGCGTGGACCGCGACACCGTCACGCAGGATTACCTGCTGTCCAACCAGTACCGCAATGCGAGCCCGAACGATCCACTCAACGGCGTCTCGGCCGGATGGCTGGATGCGGCCTTCGACCAGGCGAACCAGAGCTACGGCAGTTTCGACGACTACGTCCGCGAGGGATTGCAGCTGTCGGCCACCGATATCGCGGCGCTGAAGGCGAAGCTGCTCGCCTGATTCAGGCGGGGTGCTCCGCGTACCAGCGATCGATCAATGCGGGCAGCTCCTTGCCCATCCACACGAAGAACTCGTGCATATCCCGAACCCGTTCGGCATCAGCACCATTCGGGTCGTCGAACAGCGCGAGTCCGCGGGCGGTCATGTTGGTGAGGTCGGTGTACATACCGCTCTGCTGACGGGTCAGCTCCGGCAGAATTCCGGGCCGGATCGAGTAGTAGTCCTTGCGATCGCCTGGCTTGGAGATCTTGTCCACCCAGCGCATGGTGACCAGTGTCTTCAATGCCGACGAAATGGAACCCTTGGACGCCTGCAGCGCATCGGCGATCTGGCCGAAGGTCTGCTCCGGCGGATCGCTGACCAGCAACCACCCCGCGGCCCGGCCGGTCATCCGGACCAGGCCCATCCGCTCCAATACGAGCGCGAAATCCTCGACGAATGCCAGCTTTTCCGGAGTCGGTCCGGTTGTCTGCTCGTTGTCGGTGGTGCCCATCGCAGAAGTATCCCTTCCAGAACGCGGATAGCGGTAAACGGGGCGGACCGTGTCGGTCCGCCCCGGATCGGTCGATCAGACCGCCAGATCGCGGCGATCGAAGGCGCCGAGCGCCAGCACCAGGGCGACGGCCGCCACGACGATCAGCACCACCAGGTGAGTGCCGTTCCAGCCGTGCACCAGGGGCGCACCGCCATTGGCCCAGTAGAAGGGCGACAGCTTGCGCACGAAGTCATCACCGAGGTTGTTGGCAAGATAGCCCGCCACCGCGATCAGCGACGCCGTACCCAGTGTCACCGAACGCTTTCCGGTGGCCGCGCCGACCAGCAGCGTGATCGCACCGACGACCAGCGCCAGCAATCCGAGGCCCGCGCTGGCCGCCACGATATTGCCGGTGGGAACGTCCAGCCCACCCGCATCGGTCCCGGCGATAACGCTCAGGGTGAGCACGGTGGTGGCGATCGCGATCTGCACGGCCAGTGCGGCGAATCGCTGCAGCAGCAGGTTCATCCGGTTGATCGGTTGTGCGAGAAGCAGATCCAGCATCCCGTTCTCCTCCTGCGCCACCGAGCGGCTCGCGAAGGTGACCGCGAAGATCAGCATCAGCAGCAGACCCATCAGCGAGTACACCGTCGCGTTCAAATATCCACTGGCGCTGGCGAAATTGCTGAGACCCATGGCTTCGTACATCTTGTTCTGCTTGATATCCAGCGAGCCCTGCTCCTTCAGCGACTGATAGGACGGCAGATACATCATCGGAATGATGGCGAAACCGGTCGACCAGCCGATCAAGCCGCGCCGCTGTTCTTTCGAGGTCTGGGTGAAAATCGAGCGAGTCATCACGAATGCTCCTGTGCGATAAATGATTCGGTTGGGGATGATCAGCGGCCATAGAGGCTGAAGAAGATCTGCTCGAGATCCGGCTCGGTGGACAGCACGCTCACCAGTCGGTATTTCGCGGCAATCTTGAACAGACCGTCGACCTCGCCTTCGGTGGTGCAGCGCAAGGTCTTTCCGTCGACGGACAGATCGCGCACGCCGGGCAGTCTGGCGAAGTCGTCGCCGAAAACGTCCTCGCCGAAGACCAATTCGACCGATCGCGGCGAACGCCTGCGCAGATCCTCGACATTCTCGGTGCCGAGCAGTCGACCGGCGCGCATGATGACCGCCCGATCGGCGCTCTGCTGCACCTCGCTGAGAATGTGCGAGGACATGAACACCGTCTGACCGTTGCGCTTGGCCGCGGCGACCAGGTCCAGAAAGCGTTGCTGCAGTAGCGGATCCAGTCCCGAGGTGGGTTCGTCGAGGATCAGCAGATCCGGATTGTGCATGAAGGCGGCGATGATGCCGACCTTCTGCTTATTGCCCTTGGACATCGCGCCGACCTTCTTGGACAGATCCAGATCGAGCAGATCGGCGAGGTCGGTGATCCGTGTCGGTGCGACATCGCCGCGCAGATCGGCGAGGAAGGTCAGTAGCTCACGAGCGGTATTGCGGCCCTCGATCTCGAGTTCGCCCGGCAGGTATCCGATGCGCTTGCGCAATTGCGCACCGCCGACGCGCGGCTCGATGCCGAACAACTCGACGCGACCCGCGGTCGGTCGGATGAGATCCAGCAGGATGCGGATGGTGGTGGACTTGCCCGCGCCGTTGGGCCCGAGAAACCCGAACACCTCGCCCTGGCCGACCTCGAGGTTCAGGTCGGTGAGTGCGACGTGCTTGCCGTAGTGCTTGGTCAGGCCCTCGGTGCGGATCGCGGCGGTGGTCATGATGCTCCTTCGACAGGTACGCAAGGTTCTCGTGTTCCGTAAAGACTGATATGTTCAGTAAAGACTGAACATACGGAACTTGTCAATCATCAGAGGGGCTACGATCCGGTCATGACGACGTTCAAGACCTGGGACGGCCTGGAGCTCAACTACCGCGTATGGGAGGGCACCGGCATCCCGGTCGTACTGCAACACGGGGTTGTCGCCGATACGAATGCCAACTGGATGGCCACCGGGGTGGTCGCCGCTCTGCAGGCCGCCGGGCGCACCGTGGTGTCATTGGATGCGCGTGGGCACGGTCGATCCGAGAAACCCCATGATCCGGCGCGGTATTCATGGGCGGGGATGGCACGCGATGTCAGCGCACTGTACGACGAACTCGGCTTCGATCGCGTTGTGCAGGTGGGCTATTCGATGGGTGCGATCATCTCGCTGCTGGTCGCGGGCGCGGACGAGCGGGTGAGCAAGCTGGCTGTGGGCGGCATCGGCTCCGGTGTGCTCGATTGCGGCGGCGTCGACCGGCGCGTCATCGATATCGACGATCTGCGCGCCGCCATGCGCGGTGACGGCGCGGGCACACCACCGATCGCGATGATGTTCCGGATTCTCGCCGACGCGGTGCGCGCCGATCGCGATGCCATCGAGGCGGTCGCGACCGGCCTCGATGACGAGCCGATCAAGACCCTGGCCGATATCACGATGCCGAGCCTGGTTCTGGCCGGTGACAAGGACCCGTTCGCCGCCGAGCCCGATCGGCTCGCGGCTGCCCTACCCGACGCGACGTTGCGGGTCGTGCCCGGCGATCACCTGATGGCAGTGGTGGAGCCGAGTTTCCATGCGGCGGTGGTCGAGTTCGTGGCCTGATCCGGTCAGAAAACCCGTCGCATGACGAAATCGTGATGCAACTGGCTGCCCACGGTGAAGGTTTTGGTGCCGACCCGTTCGAATCCGTGCTTGAGATAGAACCGCTGGGCGCGCTGGTTCTGCTGGTTGACCCCGAGCCACACCCCGGCGACCGCCTCCTCGCGGGCCTGCTCCAGTGATGCCTTCATCAGTGCCTTCGACACACCGGCGCCATGGTGGCCGGGCAGCACGTACATCTTGCTGATCTCGACGGCCGGTCGCAGGTCGACGGCCTTGGCGACGTCGGGATCGGCCGGGTCACCGTAGTGCAACATCGCGTAGCCGACGATATCGCCGTTCGCCACCGCCTTGAGCACGATCCGGGTGGGGTCGGTCAGATATTCGCCGAAGCGTTCACCGGAGAGCACCTCGGCGATGAAGATCTCGATATCGTCCGCAGTGGCGTGCGGCGGACAGGCGAGCGGAAAGGTCGCGGCCGCAACGTCACTGAGCGCCTCGGCGTCCCACAATCCGGCCCGGTCGACGGTGACTGGGATGTTGCTCATGTGTCCAGTACAGCACGACCGGCGCTGTCAGCGGAAAGTTCATCCGGTTCGGAACGGGAATGGAATACACCCCCGAGTCCGATAACGATTGCCATGAACAGGACCGGAATCACGAAACCGATCCGATGTCCGAACCCGGCGGCGATCGCGCCGACCAGCCCGCCGCCGACGAGTGTGCCCGCGTAATTGAACAGATTCAGACGTGCGATGAGTGCGTCGAGCTGCCGTCCGCTGGTCAGCTGTCCGGCCTCGCTGAAGCACAGCGGTGCGACGACGCCGGTACCGAAACCGCCGATCAGAAATCCGACGATCGCGACGACCGGTCCGGGCGCGATCACCGCGACGGCCAGCCCGAGCAATCCGATCGCCCCCGCGATGCGTACCACCCGACGTCCGCCCAGCCGCCGTACCCACAGATCCCCGCTGAGCCGGGCGGCCAGCGACGCGCACTGATAGACCGCCAACGCCAACGCCGCGGTGGACGAACTAGCAAGTAGATCCTCCTTCACATACAACGCCGACCAGTTGCTGACGGCGAGATCGATCGCGAATACGAGCGAGGCCGCGATGCCGAAGGCGAGGTACATGCGCAGCGGAACCATCCCGGATGCTCCGGATTCACTGTCGGCCACTTCCGCCGGACCGGATTCGGCTTCCTTGGCGCCGAGCAGGCGCGGGCCGATCACCACTCCGACTACCAGAACAATGCCCGCCGCCGTCATCAGCGATTCACGCAGCGTGACATCTGTTGCCTCGCAGGCGGATACGAACAGCGCGCCGAGGATCGATCCGGCACTCCACGCCGCGTAGAACGACGACAGGATGAAGGTCCCGTATCCGTGCTGAATGAACACGCCCTGCATATTCGTGCTCGCATCGACGATGCCGACCGCGATTCCGTAGAGCCCGAGCGTGATCAGTAGTACGGGGGTATTCGGAGCCAGCGCGATGGCGCATCCAGTGATTGTGATGCCCAGCAGTCCGATCCGCACGGTGACTCGGCTCGACCATCGCGTGGCCACCTGCTCGGCCGCCACGCTGCCGACGCCCGCGAGGATCGAAACCAGCACCACCGAACCCGCGATCAAGCCATCGGACAGGCCGAAGCGATCCTTCTGTTGCGGCAGTTCGGTGAGCACCACCGCGAAGAAAAAGCCCTGCAATCCGAAGGCGAACGAATTCGCGATCCGGGCTCCGCGCAGGACAGGAGAAATCGGTCCCATCTGCGGAGAGTATCGGCCCGGCGGTGGCCGTGCCCGGTGAAACCGTCGCGGTCATCCTTTCGTCGGATGCGGTGCGCGCGAAGGTCATCCTCTGGTCAGATTCGCTGGCCACGGTCGGCGCGCGGGTGGTCGAGATCGGTGACGCGTGCCACTATCGAAGGGGCGCAAGACAACTCGCGAACGGGGAAGGGCCGTCGAATGAGAAAGCTGCCGCAGGACTTCTTTCATACGCCGTATGCCTTCTACGAGGAGCTGCGCGCCGAAGGCCCCGTGCACCCCATCGAGTTGAATACCGGCGTGCGCGCCTGGCTGGTGGTCGATCTGGACGTCGCGCGCGAGGTGCTGCGTCATCCGGCCATCCGCAAGGATCCGCGCACCGACGCCAGCCGCAAGGCCCGCGGTCTGCCCACCGATGACACCGGCGTCGGTGCGGTGAATACCCGAATCAGCTACCACCTGTTGAATACCGATCCGCCGGGGCACGCCCGGCTGCGCCGATTGGTCGCGCCCGCATTCGCGCCCGCCCGGATCGAGGCGCTGGCGCCGCGCGTGCTCGCGATCGCCGACGAACTCCTGGACCGTATCGCCGCGGACGGCGCGGACCGGGTGGATCTGTTGTCCGAGTACGCGTTTCCGCTGCCCATCACCGTCATCTGCGAACTGCTCGGTGTGCCGGTCGCCGATCGCGCGGATTTCCGGGAGTGGTCGCGCATCATCGTCGAACTGTCCACCGCGACGCCCGAGGAGGTCCGGCACGCGACCGATGCCATCGCCGACTATTTCGAGCAGCTGATCACTCGGCGACGGGCGGAGGGCCTCGAGGAGGATCTCGTCTCGGATCTGATCGCCGCCAATGCCGACGGTGACCGCCTCACCGATGACGAGCTGATCTCCATGGTGTTCCTCATCCTGGTCGCGGGCCACGAGACCACCGTGAACCTGATCGGCAATACCGTGCTCACCCTGCTCTCGGATCCGGCGCGCTACCGCGCGCTGCACGCCAATACCGAGGCTGTGCCCGCCCTGATCGAGGAGATGCTGCGCTACGACGGTCCGGTGAATGTGGCGACCCTGCGCTATACCGCCGAACCGATCACCCTGGGCGGCACGGACATTCCCGCGGGCGAACTGGTACTGGTCGCATTGGGTTCGGCCAATCACGACGAACGGCACTTCGGTGACGCCGCGGAGTTCGACCCGCAGCGTTCGACGTCCGGCCATCTGGCCTTCGGCCACGGCATCCACTACTGCCTCGGCGCGGGCCTGGCCCGGCTGGAGGCGCGCATCGCGATAACGAGGTTGGTCGAGCAGTATCCGGACCTGTGCTTGGCCGCCGATGGTGCGGAATTGCGTTGGCGGGAGAGCATGCTCATCCGGGGATTGCGGGATCTGCCGGTCGAATTGGCAGGGACACCCGCGCTGCGTTGAGTCCGGCGTTCCGGGGTGCGCAGATCTGCGGACGGCCCCGCTGATCAGGCGTTGTGTCCCAGGGTCTTCCGTCACGCCGGACAACTGTGCAACAGTGCAGAGAACCGGCGTAACGATGCGTCCGGCGCCGGATGCGGAGGGAAACGATGACTGCGGCGTATCCACCCGGTCCGCCGATTCCCGCATTTCTGCAGGGCTCGCTGTACATCCGTAACCGCGCCCAGATGCTGCCGCCGTTGCGGCGCCGCTACGGCGATGTCTTCTCGCTACATGTCCCGCCGTTCGCAAGGAACCTCGTCGTATTCACCCGCCCCGAACACATCAAGGAGATCTTCGCGGGTGACCCACGCGACCTGCACGCGGGCGAAGGCAATCAGATCCTCGGCCCGGTCATGGGTCAGCATTCGGTGCTGCTGACCGATGAGGCCGAACATGCCAGGGCCCGCCGATTGCTGATGCCCGCATTCAATGGCGCGGCCCTGCGCGGCTACCGCGATCTGGTCGCCGAGATCGCCGCCGCGGAGGTGGAACGCTGGCGGCCCGGTTCGACGGTGATCACCCTCGACCGGATGAACGCGCTCACCCTCGAGGTGATCATGCGGGTGGTCTTCGGCGTCACCGATGAGCGCACCCGGGCCTCGCTCGCGCCGCGCCTCGGCCGCATCGTCACGGTCGGCCAGCTGCAATACCTCGGCCTGATGAAACCGGCGCTGCAGAAGTATCCGCCGTGGAAGTCCTTCCACGACAATATGGCCGCCATCGATGATCTGCTGTACGCCGAGATCGCCGCCCGGCGCACCGCACCCGACCTGGCCGAACGCACCGACGTGCTGTCCCGGCTGCTGCAGGCGGGCGGCGAAACCGAATCCGATCCGCCGCTCACCGACGCCGAACTGCGCGACCAACTCATCACCCTGCTGCTGGCCGGTCACGAAACCACCGCGGCCGCGCTGTCCTGGGCGCTGCACGAACTGTCGGTCAACCCGCAGGTACAGCGCGACGCCCGCGAAGCGGTCCGTACCGACGACGACAAGTCACTCGAGGCCGTCATGAAGGAGGCGATGCGGCTGCGCACCGTCATACCCGGCGCGGTCCGCAAACTCACCAGGGATATGACCATCGGCGGCTGGGAGTTGCCCGCGGGCACCGTCGTCAGCTGTTCGATTCTGCTGGCGCACCGCAGTCCCGCCAACTATCCCGACATCTCGACCTTCCGGCCGTCGCGCTTCCTCGACGGCGAAGTCGAACCGAATACCTGGCTGCCCTTCGGCGGTGGAGTGCGCCGCTGTATCGGCGCCGGATTCTCGCTGATGGAGGGCACCACGGTACTGCGCGAAATCCTGTCCCGCTACACCCTCGCCGTGCCCGAGGGTGCGAAATCCGAACGCGGACGGGTGCGCAATATCACCACCGTGCCGCGCGACAAGGCCAGGATTGTAGTCACCCCCCGTTCAGCTTCGTGAAATCGCACCGAGGCTTTGCCGCATTCGCGCGAGCGACGTAATCTCCGTGCCATGACGAGCGGGAACCGCGTCGCAATCGTAGGTGCGGGCATCGCAGGCCTTGCCTGCGCGAAGGTATTGCGCCAGGAGGGATTTCCGGTCGAGGTATTCGATCGGACCCCGGACGTCGGCGGAGTATGGAGTGCGACGCGCCGGTATCCCGGCCTGCGCGCACAGAACAGCAAACAGACGTATCACTTCTCCGACTTCCCGATGCCCGACGACTATCCGCGCGTGCCGGACGGACAGCAGATCCAGCAGTACCTCGACGGGTACGTGCGGCACTTCGGCTTCGGCGAGAGCCTGCGGCTCGGCACCGAGGTGGTCGCGGCCGATCCGGTGGACAGCGGCTGGTTACTGGAGATCCGCGACCATATCGGCGTCCACCGCACCTCCTGCGACCATCTGGTCATCGCCAACGGAATTTTCAGCGAGCCCGCGGTGCCCGACTTTCCCGGCGTCGAGCGGTTCCGGCAGGCGGGCGGGCAGGTCGGGCACGCCTCGGAGTTTCTGGATGTCGAGTGGGCGCGCGGCAAGTCGGTGGTGGTGGTCGGCTACGGCAAATCGGCCTGCGATATCGCCGAGGCGGTCAGTCATGTCGCGGCGTCGACGAATGTGGTCGCCCGCCGACTGCTGTGGAAGATGCCGCGCGGGTTGGCGCGCGGGCTGGTCGACTACGAGCGGCTGATGCTGACCAGGCTGGGGGAGGCGCATTTCCGCTATCAGAAGCTCGGGCGGATCGAGCGTTTCCTGCACGGTTCCGGGCGTAGTTTCCGCGACAGCAACTTGGATGTGATCCAGGAACTCGCCACCAAGAAGTCGCATCTGCGCGAGCTGGGTCTGGTGCCGGAGGGGCGCTTCGAGGACATCGCGGAGAGCACGGTCAGTCTCGTCACCGAGGATTTCTTCGAGCGGGTGGGAATGGGACTGATCGCGGTGCACCGCGACAGCACTATCACCGAAATGGCCGCGAATCAGGTGCGACTGTCCAACGGTACGACCCTGCAGGCCGATATCGTCATCTGCGCGACCGGATTCCACCAGCGGGTGCCGTTCCTCACCCCGTACGTGCAGCGTCAACTCACCGACGAGGATGGCAATTTCCGCCTGTATCGCCAGATCCTGCCGATCGGCGTGCCGAATCTGAGCTTCGTCGGGTACAACTCCTCGGTCATCAGCACGCTCGGCGCCGAGGTCGGCGCGCATTGGACCGCCGCACTGCTGCGTGGCCGACTCGCCCTGCCGACGCAGGAGGAGATGACCGCGCATGTCGACAAGCGGCTGCGCTGGATGGCCGAACGCACGGGCGGCCATCACGCACACGGCGGCGCGATCACCCCGTTCTCCATCCACAATATCGATGAGATGCTCGCTGACCTGAAATTCCGGCTGCCGCGCAGAACCCGTGCGGCACAATGGTTCCGGACGATCAAGCCGTCTTCGTATCGTGGTCTCGCGGAGCGGTCGAAGGGACCGGTAGTGATAGCCGCGCCGGAAGCTGCGACGCCGGTCTCCGCCGAACAGCGCACGCCCTAGGTCGATTGCTCGTAATGCGCCCAGGGTTGGCCGGGCGTACCTCGACGCCGACGATTTGTCTCTCGGCCGCCGCGGCGAGGTGCGTCCGTGGCGCGCACATACGGTTTCGATCAGCGTCGACGATCGCGGGGAAGGGATCGTTCGGCCCTCGCCAGTCGATGCCGCGTGATAGCGGTCGGCCGCAGGATGCCGGAGCGAAACAGGGTGGTGTCGATTTTCGCAGTGCGACTACGGGTTTCGAGTCGAGCGAGTTCAGTGTGTGACCGATGCCGCATAGGGAGCGCTGCCCTTCCGATGCGAGTCGACGATCGGATGTGACAGCGCCCCGAGGTCGTCGCAACGGATTATCGCCAGTGCAATGTTGGTTACCAGTCTTTCCATTCTGGATAATCCAGGAGTGGCCGCCCTCGACATGAATCTGCTGGTTGCTCTGGATGCGCTGCTGGAGACCAACAGCGTCACCGAGGCCGCCGAACGGCTGCACACCTCGGCGCCCGCGATGAGCCGAACGCTGGCGCGGCTGCGGCGCGTGCTCGGCGATCCGCTGCTGGTGCGCGCGGGCCGCAATCTGGTGCCGACGCCGCGCGCACTCGAATTGCGTTACGAGGTAAGCGTTCTGGTGCAGCGGGGACGGACGCTACTCACCCCGCGCGGTGCACTCGACCCGGCCACGCTCAAGCGCGACTTCGCGGTGCAGGCGGGCGATATGGTTCTCGGCGAATTGGCGACGCCGCTGCTGGCCGCCGTCCGCGCGCAGGCGCCCGGGGTGACACTGCATCTGCTCCCGGATCGCGACGAGGGCACCGCCGCACTCCGCGACGGTCGTGTCGATGTCGAGGTCGGCGTCATCGAGCACACCGATCCCGAGACCACCGTGCAACGCGTCCTGCGCGACCGCGTGATCGGCGTTGCCGCACCGGAACATCCGCTGATTACCGACCGTGTCACGGTGGCGCGGTTCGCCGCGGCCGCCCAACTCGGCATCTCCCGCCGCGCCCGCGCCCGCGGCCCCATCGATGATCGCCTCGCCCTGCACGGCCGCACCCGCCGCGTCGTGGCCACTGTTCCCGATCTGACCAGCGCCCTGCTGGCGGTCCGCTCCGGCGATCTGGTCTGCCCCGTCCCCGCCGCGCTCACCGCGACAACACGCACCGCACTCGGCTTGTGCGCCTTCGAAATCCCCCTACCCCTCCCCGAAATCGCCATCGCCATGGCGTGGCACCCCCGCAATACCGCCGACAGCGGCCACCGATGGCTGCGCGAATTGATCCGCGACACCCTCGCCGGTCTGGACTCGTCGGCCGGGTGATCAGCCCTCGGTGCGGATCGCGAAGTTCGGGTCTATACCGGGTAGCTCGTTCGGCGTCGAGCTCGGTTCCGGACGGCCGAACGGGCCGTGCGGGTTGCGCTTGAGTTCGTCGAGCATGGCCTGCAGCTTGTCGACGTGGGAGGTGTCCTCGCCGGTGCCCGCGCGGTGCGCGCCGGGAGTCAGTGCGCCGTTGTCCTCGGCGCGGGGTGCGGTCATGCCGGTGTCGGGACGGGTTGTGGGCGTGGCGGATTCGTAGCCGTTGCGGGGCGGGGAGGTGAGCGGCTCCAGGCGGCCGTTGCTGGCGCCGATCGAGCCATATTCGAGTCGGTCGCCGGTGCTCGCGGGTTGCGAGTTGGTGTAGGTCGGCGCGGCGGGCTCGGTGTGGGCCGGTGTGGCCGAGTCGAGCCAATCGGGGCGCGAGCTGGGTGCGGACAGCGCTTCGCTGCGATAGGTCGGGGGAGCCGCGGGCGGCACGGGTTGCGGCGTCCGCGACGGGAGGGACAGGGAATCGTTGGGTGTCGCGGGACCGAAGGGTTCGAGGTGTTCGGTGCGAGTGATCGGCGCGGTGAATTCTGCCCGTGCGGGGCGGGGCGTGATGTTCGCGGGATCTTCCAGTCGTTCGTTACGCCCGGTCGGGGTGTCCAGGCCGCCCGTCGGGGTCGCTAGCCGCCCGTTGGGGCCGGTTGTGGGCGTGACGCGGTCGTTGCGGCCGGTCGCGGTTTCGAGGCGCTCATCGGTTCCGGTGGCGTCGGGACGGTTGTTGCGCCCGGTCGGCGTTTCGCTGAGCACGGTCGTGATATCCGGGAGGCCGTTGCGTCCGGTCTCGGCACGCGCGCTCGTGGTGTCGGCGCGCCCGTTGACGGCATCGAGACGGTCACGTCGCGATGGGATCGGTTCGCGCCGTTCCCTGGTCGAAGGAGCGGGCTCCGGACGGATCCCCGGCGCGGGCTCGGCCGCTTCGTCACCCGCCTCGACCGTGACGACTTGCTCCAACCGTGTTCCGATCTTGGAAACATCCTCCCCCGTACGGAAAGCCCACGCCTCCAACTTGGCCAAGCGACCGGCGAGATTACGGTCGTCGTCCACGTGCGCGGCGACCGCGTCGAGCTTGCTGCTCACCTCACGCAGGGTCGTCGCGAGACTCGACAAGAGTGCGCCGATCGATTCGCCACTCCGCTCGTCGTGGTCCATCCCATACCTTCTTCCCCGTATTGCCCGAAACTCCGCTCGTGGCCGGCCGATTCTATCTGTCGATCGGTACCGACGCCGGCTCGAGTACCGGCCGTGGCCGCGCTGCGCACCTTTCGTCCGGTTACCCGGCGGCTTTCGTCCGCTGATTCGGCGGCAGCGGTCCGTGTCCCAGGAATGGCCGCAACTATCAATCACCGGAATAACTGTGGCGATGCTCTCGCGTGTCGCAATGAAATCTCTTGTGAGACAGCACACATCGGCAGGTCGGAGCGTGTTCGCAGGTGGTGGCGCACCCGAGCGCGGGGTATAGGGGGCTGGCGGCCGGGCCAAAGCTGACGCACTCTTGATCTATGGCGTAGGTCGTACCTGACCTGCGGTGGTTTTGGGCAGGGGTGAGGTCGCGTGAGAACGAAGCAGCGCGTCGAGCGGGCGTGCGGGCGTCGGGCGATGCTCGCCGAATTGGGGTTATCGGACAGTCGCGTCGCGGATACCAGGGTGCCGGATGGACGCGCACCCGTCGGCGGAGCGGTGGGAGCCGGGGGATACGGCTGCACATGTCCGGAATGTGCCGCCGCGCAATGGGATATCCAGCGGCTGAAATATTGGCTGTGTGGTCGGCTCGCGTCCTACGGTGCGGACCTGGCCGAGGTGGATCGCCGGGTGGGTGACGTCCCGGTGGACGTGCTGTGGCGCAGCGGCGAGCGGCAGTATGCCATCGAGGTCCGCACCGGCCCGCTGGATCGGGAGTCGGCGCAACACCACACGGCACGGCTGCGCGCCTCCGGATGTGACGGGGTGCTGTGGCTGTGCCCGCCGGGCTACTGGGTCGGGCATCTGCCCGCACTCGGCATTGCCGACTTCGCGCCGCCCGCGTGCGATTACCGGGCCGAAGACGGCATGTTGGATGCCTCGAACAGCGCGCTCGTCGTGCCGCGCCGGGAACCCTATGAACTGCGTGATTTCCTGTACGGCTGGGTGCGGGGTGAAATCGCGTGGGGCTACCGCGATGTGATGACAGGAGGATGGGCCACCGTGACCGACTGGGAACACCACACGAGGACGCAGGCCAGCGTCATCGCTCGGCAGCGCCAGGAGTTGGTCAACCAACGCACCACCCTGGCCCTGTCCCGAAAAACCGTGCGGGACAAGCAGAAACAGATCATGAAGCTCACCACCCGGCTGGAACGCGCCGAGGATTCCGCACAGCAACGCGCGGACTCGCTGGCCGAGGTCAGGCGCAAGCTCGACGATCACCACCGCATCGACGCCAGCCTGCGCGCCACCATCGTGAACATGCAGAAGGCGATCGGCCACTGGCAGCTGATCACCTGCTGCGCGATGATGCTGATCGTGACATTCATCGCCGGGGCGATGTTCGTGCGCTGAGCCGGTTCAGTCGGGGTGCGCGCCGGTCAAGCGGAACGGCGCACGGTCCCAACGCCATTCGTTGCGCAGCACCAGCGCGATCAGGTCGAGCAGATCCAGCTCGACCTCGGCGCGCAACTCTCGCAGCGCGGACCAGTACACCGGTCCGCGCTCGACCAGCTCCCGCAGTCGATTCTCGACCTCCGCGGCTACCTTGCGCCGCAATAGATCTGGAATCCCGATCTTGCTGCCGGTCCACACCAGCCAGCCCCAGCCGTTGGCATGCGCATGGGCGCGACCTGCCGCCGATTTGATCCGATTGATGTGGAAGCCGACATGTCCCAGCGGTTCGACATCGATCAGGACCACGCGGCCGTCGGCCAGCCGTGCGCCGATGGTGGGGTAGTAGATCCGCTCCGCGCCGTCTATTTCGTAGGTGACCGCACTCGGTTGCTCCTGGAACGTCTCGACCAGATCGCTGGCATTCACCGTCCGAAGCAGCCGAGCCTCCAGTCCGGAATCGAACCCGATATCGCGTCCGACCTTGTCGAGATAGAACCGGCCGCGTCCTTCGTCATCGCCGTCGACGGTCCGCGCCGAGACGATCGGCAGCGGAGCGGGGACCGGTACGGAGGCGGGCCAATCGACTTGTCCCAGCCACGAATTCAGCTCATCTGTCGCCGCCGGTTCGTGCAGTTTCGCCAACCGCCGGTTCGTCTTCTTCTGCCACGCCATGATCCGCTGCATGACGTATCCGGCCACCCGCTTGGCGTCCTCGCCCGCATGCCCCGCCAACCGCAGCTTCAGATAGGCCAACTCATTGGCGGCCAGATCGGTATCCGTCGCATAGGTCTCCACCAGCAGCGCCCGCACCAACTGCTGATCCCGTGTCCCGACCGGATACCGCGCCCCGAAGACCTCGGCCGCCCGATGTCCACTCAACTGCGCTTCCCGCAGAATCTGCGCCACCGCCCGGGTATGCAACTGTCGAACCCGATCCCGTGACAGGTCGAATCGAGCACCGATCCGCGCCAACGTCTCCGGCGCCGCCCCGCTCACTCCCAGCCGAAACCCCACGATTTCGGCATCGCGCCGCTTGCGGTCCCCCCGCATCTCGATCAATTCCCCCAATAGCTCGTTGATCTCCTCGAGATCGAACGACACATCCCCGGCGATATCGTCGAGCACATCGGTATCGGCACCGTCGGCGGCGCGATCGCGCCCATCGGCCTCACTTGCCGTCACCTGCACCCCTGACCACGACTCGGCTCCACTCGACATGTGCGCCAAAGCCTAATGCCGACCACCGACAACCCAGCCGATCCCACCGACGGGCGGCCGCGGGTTCGATGTCGCTGTGGTCGATATTTCCTGATCGTCGTGGGAAACGGTTCTATGCTCACGGTGTGGGTCGTTTCCGCAGCCACGCCGAGCAGGCGCTGTGGATGGTTGTCGCGGCGGTCGCCTATTTCGTGGCTGCCGAGGTCGGGTTGCGTTCGGCCCTGGTCGGCGATCAAATCACGCCGCTGTGGCCACCGACCGGGGTCGCCCTTGCCTGTCTGTTCCTGTTCGGCCTGCGTACCTGGCCGGGTATCACGATCGGCGCATTGGCGGTGAATGCCCTGCTCGGGCCGACGCTTCCTGCCGTCCTCATGATCGCCCTCGGCAACACCGTTGCCCCGGTGGTCGCGTACCTGCTCCTCAAGAGGGTCGGGTTCCGCAGCGATTTCGACAGCGTCCGCGACGCACTCGAACTCGTCTTCCTCGGTGCCCTCGCCGCCATGCTGATCAGTGCCACGCTGGGTACCGTGGCCCTGGTGCTGGCCGGGACGGTACCTGCCCACGGTTTCTGGGGCGCCTGGTCGGTCTGGTGGACCGGCGATGCCATGGGCGTGCTCCTGATCGCGCCGCTCATCCTCGTCGGCAAAAGTATTCGAATACCCAAGGCACTGAGCCCATTACGAGTGATCGAGGCCGCGATCCTCGTGGTGGGCACATTCGTTGTTGCGGTAACGGCCACCGCGGTTTCGGCGAACCTGCTCTTCCTGGTCTTCCCCTTCCTGATCTGGGCCGCGATGCGCTTCCACCTGTCCGGCGCCCTGCCCTGCGCCCTGATCGCCTCGACGGTCGCCATCGTCGCGGCGGCCCGCGACTTCCCGGCCTTCACTGGCCTCGACCTGACCACCAAAATGATCACCCTGCAAGCATTCAACGGCTCGGTCGCCCTAACCGCCCTGCTACACGCCACCATGACGGCGCAACGTGACCGCGCCCGTCAGGCGGTAGACGACACCTGCAGCCAACTGGCCCAAACCGTCCTCACCATCAGCCAGGGCCGTCCCTTGGCGGGCGTCATCGATAGCACGCGCCCCCGCCGAACCCAGCCTCCCGGCACCGCATCGACCTGACCACGACTCGTACCGCAATGCCTCGCTACCGCCGTATCCGGCGGTAATCGCCACCTCGAGATCGCCTACCGTTTATCCGGCTACCCGCGGGGCAACCGGGAGACAACACATCGCCTACCTCGGAGGGCTCGCCATGGTCGATTTATCTGCCGCAGTCGTGCGAAGCGCGTTCGCAGCCGGAGCCAGGCTCCGTCACGCGCGGGTCCTCCATCCTGATGGGCTGAACCTGTCGGGCAGGCTGCACGCCGAATACCAGTTCGAGAACCTGTTCGGCAGCGGGGAACGGGCCGTTATCGCCCGTATGTCGAAGGGCACCGGGCTGCCGGGAGCCGTGCCGGATGTGCTCGGGTTCGCCTTTCGCGTCCTGGATCGCGACGACAAGCCATGGGACTTCGCCCTGGCGACCACGGGCCGCAGCACGGTGGGGCGGTTCGTGATCACCGTCGCTACCGGCTGGGCCCGCGCCAGGTACGGCGGCCTGATGCCGTACCGTTTCGGCAATTCGACGCCTACCTGGGTGTTCGCCGAACCCGATGCGGCACAACCGAACTCCGCGTCCATCGAAGCCCTGGAAGAATACCTGGGCGAACACGAGGTGCATTTCGATTTGGTCGGCAGCCCCATCGGCGGCCGGACCAGCAAACTCGCCGAGATCAACCTGCGCCTGGCCGAGGGCGAGCACCGGACCGACTACTTCGACCCGATGATCAATCATCCCGCCGAGGTCGAGATGGTCCCGAAGGTAATCCGACAACTGCGCGAGGTCGCATACGCGGGTAGCCGCCGGGGCCGTGGCGAGGCGCCATGACGCGCCTCCAGCTTCGGCAAGTCCGAGGGTGGGCACAAATAAGATCAGGCCCGGTGGAAACCGGGCCTGATCTGGTAAAACGGTGGTGCGCGATACTGGGATTGAACCAGTGACCTCTTCCGTGTCAGGGAAGCGCTCTCCCGCTGAGCTAATCGCGCGAGGTGGAGACGGGAATCGAACCCGTGTGCACGGCTTTGCAGGCCGTTGCCTCACCACTCGGCCACTCCACCGTGCGAAGGGGGAAGGCTTTAACTATTGCCTGGCCCTACTCCTCGAGCGGATGACGGGATTCGAACCCGCGACCCTCACCTTGGCAAGGTGATGCGCTACCAGCTGCGCTACATCCGCATTTGCATCTCCGGGGGCTCGCGGCCCTCCGTGGTGCGAGACAGAACATTAGCCGACGTTCGGCGCAACCTACAAATCCGCTGGTAGAACGGCGTGAAGTTGAATTACACGGGTGTTGTTCGCGCGGCAAGATAAGGCGCATCCCGGGCAGTGAGGCTCGGATCGGCAGAGTCGCGCTTCGTCTGGGCGCTTCCGAATTGCCATCGGGAACGTTGGCGAAGTGTTACCGCGCCCGATGGCAACTGACGATGCCGCTGGGCGGGATCGAAGCGGAACTCCGCGCTCTCGGATGCCATAGCCCGCGAAGCGCGATGGTGCCTGTGCATGTGAACGACCCCTCCGGGACTTGCTGCACCCCTTGGTAATTCACGACCCAAAAGCAACGTCGGTCGCAAAGTTCGACAGCCGATCGCCCGTGTCGGGGTGGCGATTTGGTGGCACGCCGGTAGTGCGTGCTAAGGTTCCATCTCGTTCGAACGGCTGCTCTGCCGCCGCTCCAACGCCAAGTTCGGTCCCATAGCTCAGTGGGAGAGCGTCCGCCTCACACGCGGAAGGTCGCTGGTTCGAAACCAGCTGGGACCACTCATTGGAACAAAGGGTCGGTGCACTACGAGTGCCCGACCCCCTTTCGTATCGGCGCAATGTCTGCCGCGAATCCGACTGTCCTCGAATTGGGGCCCTCTCACGCCTCATGCTGTGACTTGGGTCACATTTTGGTAGCAGTTGACCACATCTGCAACATAAACCTTTCCATGCGCTTTGCTAAGTCTTTACTATTGCGCCTGACCTTCACGCCATGGGGTCACTGCTCCACGAAGTTGCTCCATGCGGAGCACATGCAGCACCCAGCGTTCTCCAGAAAGCTTCGCCCGCCGCTCGCTTTCGATGCCAGTACATGTTCGACCGATGAACCGATCGGCTCCACGCCGTTTCGGCGAAGGAGAATTATGTCCACCGACACCGATTCCGCACCACGGACGTCGCCGCTTCGCGCAAGTCTTCCAGTGAGTCTCGCCGCCGTCGGCCGCCATGACCTGCCCGCCTCGGTCGTGGTTTTCCTTGTCGCACTACCACTTTCACTCGGCATAGCGGTTGCCTCCGGCGCGCCGGTCGCCGCTGGTCTCATCGCCGCCGTCGTCGGCGGCGTCGTCGCCGGGCTACTAGGCGGCTCGGCCGTCCAGGTCAGCGGGCCGACGGCGAGCCTCACCGTCGTCGTCGCCGAGAGTGTGCACCAATTCGGTTGGGCCGCTACCTGTTTCATCACCATTGGCGCGGGTCTATTGCAGATTCTGTTCGGGCTCAGTCGGATTGCGCGTGGCGCGCTCGCCATCGCGCCGGTGGTAGTCCATGCGATGCTCGCCGGTATCGGCGTCATCATCGCGCTGCAGCAGGTCCATATTCTGCTCGGCGGCAACTCGCTGAGTTCGTCGTTCGCCAGCCTCACCCAGCTGCCGCATCAGTTGATGTCGGTGCATCACGGCGATCTGTTCGTCGGACTGGTGGTGATAGTCATCCTGATCGGCTGGAAGTTCCTCCCGCGCACGATCCGCGTGGTGCCGGGACCGCTCGTTGCGGTAATGGTCGCCACGATCCTGTCGCTGGTACTGCCGACTCGTGTCGAGCGGGTCGTGCTGAACGGGTCGCTGCTCGATTCCATCGGATTGCCCGCGATTCCGTCCGGCAGTTGGTTCGCCGTCGTGATGGCCATGGTGACGGTCGCGCTGATCGCCAGTGTGGAGAGCCTGCTGTCGGCCGTCGCGGTGGACAAGTCGCGGCCCGACCATCGAACAAATTTCGATCGTGAGCTGATCGGGCAAGGCTCGGCCAATGTGGTGTCGGGTCTGCTGGGTGGTCTGCCGATCGCGGCCGTGATCGTTCGCAGCGTTACCAATGCCCATGCCGGTGCGCGGACCAGGGCCGCGACGGTACTGCACGGTGTGTGGATCCTGCTGTTCGCCGTCGCGCTGGCCGGGCTGGTGCAGCAGATTCCCAAGGCGGCGCTCGCGGGGCTGCTCATCCTGATCGGGGTGCAACTGGTGAAGCTGGCCCATATCCGGTTGGCCCGGCGCACCGGCGATCTGTTCGTCTACGTGGTCACGGTGCTGGGTGTGGTATTCCTGAACCTGTTGCAGGGCATGGTGATCGGGCTCGTGCTCGCCTTCGGCCTGCTGCTGTGGCGGGTGGTGCGGGTGACCATTCACGCCGAACAGATGGTCGACGCCGGGCGCTGGCTGGTCACCATCGATGGCACCTGCACGTTCCTCGCGCTGCCGAAGCTGACCGCGGAACTGGCGAAGGTCCCCGCCGACGTCGACGTGACCATCGAGATGACGGTCGACTTCCTCGACCACGCCTCCTGTGAGCTGATCACCGACTGGGCCGGTCTGCGTGAGGCCACCGGTGGCACAGTCGATTTCGTCGAAATCGGCAGCGCGCGAATGGCGACCGCGGTGGCGGGGCCGCCCGAACGTGGGCGCTCTCGCCAGGTCATCGATGAGGTCATCGGTCCGTGGCGGCGGACGGGTAATCGGACGGATCCGATTGCCGCCGGTATCACTGCCTATCACCGCGGCCACGCCCATCTGATGCGCCCGCACCTGCATGGATTGCGCAACCGGCCGGATGCGGACACATTCTTCCTGACCTGCGCCGACGCCCGGATCGTGCCGAATGTCATCACCAACAGCGGGCCGGGGGACCTGTTCACGGTCCGCAACGTGGGCAATCTGGTCCCGGCCGGTGGCAGTGATGTCTCGGTGGAGGCCGCGCTGGTCTACGCGCTGGAGAAGCTGGACGTGCGGGCCGTGGTCGTCTGCGGGCACTCCGGTTGCGGGGCAATGGATGCACTGCATCGGGAAGTTCGCACCGGACCGGGGCTCGGCGACTGGCTCGCCCACGCGCGGCCGAGCCTGGACCGGTTCCGGCTCGGACACCCGGTCGCCGATGCCGCGGCATTCGCCGGATTCGGCCCGGTCGACCAGCTCGGCATGGTGAATGTGGCACTGCAACTCGAGCGGCTGTATGCCCACCCCGTGGTTCGGCGCGGGATGGAGGAGCGGGGAGTGGCGGTGTCCGGACTGTTCTTCGATCTCGCGACCGCACGGGTCATCGAGGTGACCATGGACGGCATCGCCGAGTTCGACGACGAGTTGACGGTCGAGGCGTTCGATGGGTTGGCCGACGTGCGTGGCGTGGCTGCCGAGCCTGTCTAACCCGCGGCCTGTCGGGCCGAATGATGCGGCCCGACAGGCGAACTCGGCGCGGATGTGGCGCTTTTCACACCGATTCGGAGGTATGGATTCGAGCACTTTGGGGCAACTTCTCAGGCTTTGCTAAGTCTTTACCAATAGCCTTGACGCGATTTACCTCTCGACCCATCGCTGTGTCGGGAACTGCTTC
The DNA here is from genome assembly GCF_050955845.1 of Nocardia sp. CA-135398. Lineage (NCBI taxonomy): Bacteria > Bacillati > Actinomycetota > Actinomycetes > Mycobacteriales > Nocardiaceae > Nocardia > Nocardia sp. CA-135398. Next base: position 3,285,375 of record NZ_CP192084.1, read on the forward strand.
ACCGCGATATGCCGGTTCGCGGTCTGTGCCCTGCTGGACATTTTGATCGTCAACCGACCTCGGCGTTCGCGTCGAGTCGGCGAAGGAGAAGTCAATGGCTATTGATAGCGCTGTAGCCGCACCACCGTTACCGCCCACTGAACAGGGCAAGGGCCATCGCAGTTCCGAACCTCTGTCCGATCGTCTGACATCGATTCTGCGCCACGATCTACCGTCCTCCATCGTGGTCTTCCTGGTAGCGCTGCCGCTGTCCCTCGGCATCGCCGTCGCCTCCGGCGCGCCCGTCGCCGCCGGACTCATCGCCGCCGTCATCGGCGGCATCGTCGCTGGCACGCTCGGCGGTTCGGTGCTCCAGGTCAGCGGACCCGCTGCGGGTCTGACCGTTGTCGTCGCCGAATCCATCAACCAATTCGGCTGGCGAACAACGACATTCATCGTTGTCGTGGCCGGTGTACTGCAAATCCTATTCGGGCTCAGCCGGATTGCGCGAGCCGCATTGGCCGTCGCACCGGTGGTGGTGCACGCGATGCTCGCGGGCATCGGCATAACCATTGCGCTGCAACAGGTTCACGTGCTGCTCGGTGGGTCCTCGCGCAGTTCGGCCTGGAACAACATCACCCAGTTGCCGTCGCAGTTGTTGTCGCTGCACGGCGATGACGCGATCATCGGCGCGGTGGTCATCGCGATCATGCTCGGCTGGCGCCGGGTGCCCGCCAAGGTTCGGGTGGTGCCGGGACCGCTGGTGGCGGTCTTGGTCGGCACGGCGTTGTCGCTGGTGCTGCCGTTCGAGGCCGAGCGAATCGTGTTGAACGGCTCGCTGTTCGACGCCATCGGACTGCCGGACATTCCCAGTGGTAACTGGTCCGCGGTCGCGCTGATGATTGTGACCATCGCGCTCATCGCCAGCGTCGAGAGTCTGCTATCGGCGGTGGCCGTGGACAAGATGCACACCGGTAAGCGCACCAATTTCGACCGCGAGCTGATCGGTCAGGGTTCGGCCAATGTGCTCTCGGGTCTACTAGGTGGTCTGCCGGTCACCGGCGTGATCGTGCGCAGTGCCACCAATGTGCAGGCAGGTGCGCGCAGCCGCGCATCGGCCGTGCTGCACGGCTTCTGGATTCTGCTGTTCTCGGTCGTCCTCGCCGGGGTGGTGCAGCAGATTCCGAAATCCGCGCTCGCGGGTCTGCTGATCGTCATCGGTATCCAGCTGGTCAAACTGGCGCACATCAAGATGGCCAGGCGCACCGGCGATCTACTCATCTATGCCGTCACCATCGTCAGCGTGGTCTTCCTGAATCTGCTGGAAGGCGTAATCATCGGTCTGGCACTGGCTTTCGGGTTGCTGCTGTGGCGCGTAGTTCGAGTCGCCGTGGCGGCCGAGCAGATTCCCGGTTCGCAGCGCTGGCTGCTCACCATCGACGGCTCCTGCACCTTCCTCGCGCTGCCGAAGCTGTCCGCGGAATTCGCGAAAGTGCCCGCAGGCGTGGACGTTACCGTCGAGATGACGGTCGACTTCCTCGACCACGCCGCCTTCGAGGCCATCGAGGACTGGGTTCGTCAGCAGGAAAGCAGCGGCGGCACAGTCGATTTCGTGGAAATCGGTAGTGCGCGAATGGCGCACGCGACCGCCGGTCCGCCCGCCCGCGGGTTCGGACGCGCGGTGCTCGACGAAATCCTCGGCCCGTGGCGCGGCGATGACAGCACTGCCGACCGGGTGACCTCAGGAGTCGCTGCGTACCACCGCAGCCATGCCCATGTCGTGCGGCCGCATCTGGACGAACTGCGTGACCGTCAGGATCCCGACACCTTCTTCCTGACCTGCGCGGACTCCCGAGTGGTTCCGAACATCATCACCAACAGCGGTCCCGGTGACATGTTCACCGTACGCAATGTGGGCAATCTGGTGCCGGACAGCGGTGACGCGTCGGTGGAGGCCGCACTGGTCTTCGCGCTCAACGAGTTGAATGTGCGGTCCATCGTGGTGTGCGGCCATTCGTCCTGCGGTGCGATGAAGGCGCTGCACTCCGGTACCGACGGTGGACCGGGAATCGGGCCGTGGCTCGCGCATGCCCATCCGAGCCTGGAGCGGTTCCAACTCGGGCATCCGGTGGCGCAGGCGGCCGCGGCCGCCGGATTCGGTGCGGTCGATCAGCTGAGCATGGTCAATGTGGCCGTGCAGTTGGAGACGCTGCACCGGCATCCGGCGGTGCGCGCGGCGATGGCCGAGCGTGCGGTGACGGTGTCGGGGTTGTTCTTCGATATCGCCAGCGCGCGCGTTATCGAGGTGACCGTCAACGGCCTCGCCCATATCGACGACAACGGCGCGCGGGACACGCCGGAACTCGTCTGAGCTGATGGCAGCTGGACCCGCCCGACCTCGCTCGGGCGGGTCCACGCATATCGCTCGTAGGCTGGTGGAGATGAGTGTCGAGTTGGAGTCCGAACCCACCCACACCGGATGGCGCGCCTTCCGCGCCCGGCTGGCCGCGCGGCCTACGCTGAACCTCGCCTACCGGATCGGGGTCGCGGTGGTCGGCATCGCGGTGCTGGTCGTCGGAATCCTGGCGATTCCCTATCCCGGACCCGGTTGGGCGATCGTCTTCGCCGGACTTGGCATTCTCGCCACCGAATTCGCCTGGGCGCGCCAGGCGCTCGGCTGGCTGCGTGACAAGTATCGGCAGGGTATGGCGTGGTACTCCGCACGAGGTCCGGCCATGCAGGTGTTCGCGGCGGTGGTGACCTTCGTTCTGGTGCTCGCGACACTATGGGTATTGGGAACATTCGGGTTGGTCGGCGGCTGGATCGGAGTCGAATGGCAGTGGTTGCGCAGTCCCCTGAAGTGGTGAACACGGTCCCCGGCCGCACCCTGACCGAACCGGACTGGCTGTCGGCGCGGATCGCGGAAATGGGCCGCTCATGGGGCACCACCGAACCGCGCGTCTCCGGCACGCTGTGGTGGTGCATGGTCGCATCGGCGCTGGTCGAGCAGCTCGCCCGCGCCTACGCGAACGAGAAACCCGCTCCGGAGCCGTTCTTGGACCGCCTCGACTGCGAGGTCCGTCCGGACGGTGGCATAGAACGCGTCCACATCCACTCCGCCACCGGCGTAGGTCTCGGTGCTGAACCACATGAGTCCGACGCCGCGCCGGGCCATGCCTGCGCGAAGGCGTTGCGGGAGACCTTGGCGGCCGTGATCGGTCCCGTAGCGGCGGTCTCCGGTGCGGGAGTGCCGTCACTCTGGGCGATTGCCGCCGATGCCATCGGTAACCGGGCTCTCGATGCGGGGAATCCCGAAGCTGGGACGCGGCTCGCGAGCGAGGTCGGCGGCAAGCTGCCGGTTCCGCGGTTCGTGGACGTCGAGGGGCGGACCTTTGTCCGCCGGATCTCGTGCTGCCTGGTCTTCGAGGTGCCCGGCTGCGAAATGTGCACCAGCTGCCCCAAGCGGCCCGCCGCCGAACGCGAGACGCTCCTGGCTCGGCTCGCCGCCGAAAGCTGATCGCCCGCAAGGTATTCGGCGTCGCACACGGATGCTCGCCCGCCACGATGGGTGGATGTCTCGCCTGGATGCGGCAGAAAACGCCGGACCGGCCCGATTGTGTACGTGTCGACTCACTGCCGGGAACACAGCATCGAACCCGAACCGCGAACGCGGCGGTCGCATGAGGCGAACCAGACTGCCCGATGTCACGTTCTGGTCTCGCGCAACTACACCGGCCGATCGGCGACGCGGCGATCCGAGTCCATCGACGCGGGGCCGCCAGGGTGCCGATAGCATGGTCGCGCCGGAGCAAATTCGCCTCCGACGATGACCCGTGGGCAACCGCCCGCACCAGCGCGGGAACACGCCCGCCAGCGAACGCCAAGGAGTCTCTCGCCGTGACCACCTCAGCACCTATCAGCCCTGTCGCCCTCGTTCGGGTGCCGGCCGGGACGACGGCGGGTGCCGCGGTGCGCGAGGCGGGGCTGCCGACGAAGGGGCCGGACACCATCGTCGTGGTGCGCGATGCGGAGGGCCTCAAGGATCTGTCCTGGACCCCGGAAACCGATGTCGAGGTCGAGGCGATCGCGGCCAACACCGAGGACGGTCGCAGCGTGATCCGGCATTCGGCCGCACATGTGCTGGCCCAGGCCGTGCAGCAGGAGTTCCCGGAGGCCAAGCTCGGCATCGGCCCGCCCATCAAGGACGGCTTCTACTACGACTTCCAGGTCGACCGGCCGTTCACCCCCGAGGATCTGGCCAAACTGGAATCCCGGATGAAGAAGATCGTCAAAGGCGCGCAGCGGTTTTCGCGCCGGGTGGTCGAGGTCGACGACGCGCGCGTCGAACTGGCCAAGGAGCCGTTCAAGCTCGAGCTGATCAGCGACAAGTCCGGTATCGACGATCCGGAGGTCATGGAGGTCGGCGGTAAAGAGCTGACCATCTACGACAACCTGGACCCGCGCACCGGCGAAAGGGTCTGGGGCGATCTGTGTCGCGGTCCGCACATCCCGACCACCAAATTCATCCCCGCCTTCAAGCTGACCCGCAGTTCCGCCGCCTACTGGCGCGGCGACCAGAACCGCGAGGATCTGCAGCGCATCTACGGCACCGCCTGGGAATCGCAGGAGGCCCTGGACGAGCATCTGCACCTGCTCGAGGAGGCCGAGCGCCGCGACCACCGCAAACTCGGCTTGGAGCTGGACCTGTTCAGCTTCCCGGACGAACTCGGCTCGGGTCTGCCGGTGTTCCACCCCAAGGGCGGCATCATCCGCAAGGAGCTCGAGGAGTACTCGCGCCGTCGCCACGTCGCCGCGGGCTATGAGTTCGTCAATACGCCGCACATCACCAAGGGGCATCTGTTCGAGGTCTCCGGTCACCTGGACTGGTACCGGGACGGCATGTTCCCGGCCATGCACCTGGACGCCGAGCTCAACGAGGACGGCACGGTCCGCAAGCCCGGCCAGGACTACTACGTCAAGCCGATGAACTGCCCGATGCACAACCTGATCTTCCGCTCGCGCGGCCGGTCCTATCGGGAACTGCCGCTGCGGATGTTCGAATTCGGCTCGGTCTATCGCTACGAGAAGTCCGGTGTCGTGCACGGCCTGACCCGGGTGCGGGGCATGACCCAGGACGATGCGCACATCTACTGCACCAAGGAGCAGATGCACGCCGAGCTGACCAGCACGCTGCAATTCGTGCTCGGTCTGCTCGCCGATTACGGCCTCGACGACTTCTACCTCGAGCTGTCCACCAAGGATCCGAAGAAGTTCGTCGGCTCCGAGGAGATGTGGGAAGAGGCCACCGAGACCCTGCGCAAGGTGGCCACCGATTCCGGACTCGAGCTGGTCCCGGATCCGGGCGGCGCCGCCTTCTACGGTCCGAAGATCTCCGTGCAGGCCAAGGATGCGCTCGGCCGCACCTGGCAGATGTCGACCATCCAGCTCGATTTCAACCTGCCCGAGCGCTTCGACCTGGAATACACCGCCTCCGACGGCAGCAAGCAGCGACCGGTCATGATCCACCGCGCGCTGTTCGGTTCCATCGAACGCTTCTTCGGCGTGCTCACCGAGCATTACGCGGGCGCCTTCCCGGCCTGGCTGTCGCCGGTGCAGGTCGTGGGCATCCCGGTCGCGGAAACCTTTGCGCCGCATCTGGATTCGGTGATCGAGCAGCTGCAGGACGCGGGCATTCGCGCACAGGTCGATCGCAGCGACGACCGGATGCAGAAGAAGATCTTCAACAACACCGCTCAGAAGATCCCGTTCATGCTGCTCGCCGGTGAGCGCGATGTGAACGCGGGCGCGGTCAGCTTCCGCTTCCGCGACGGCACCCAGGTGAACGGCGTGCCGGTCGCCGCAGCGGTGGCCACGATCGTGGAATGGATCGCGAACCGGGTGAATGCCTCGCCGACCGCCGAGGGTTTTGTGGTGAAGGGCCCGGTATGAGCGGTCAGGGCCCGGAGGAGGCAGCGGGCGTAACCACGGAGGGCCCCCGCGCATACCAGATCGGACAGAGCATGACTGAGCGCACGGTGCCGGACGGGCTCGCGGAATTGAACGCGGACTCGGACGAGCACGGGAGCATCGTGGATACCGGGGCGGGTGAGCCGGATCGGTTGCAGCGGCTGTGGACTCCGTACCGGATGTCCTATATCGCCGAGGCCGCGACTTCCAATCCGAAAGACACCACAGGCCACCCGTTTACCGATATTCCGAAAATGTCGGATGAGGACGGTCTGGTCATCGCCCGTGGCGAGCACGTCTACGCGGTATTGAATCTCTACCCGTACAACCCGGGGCACATGATGGTGGTGCCCTACCGCAAGGTGGCCAACCTCGAGGATCTGACGGTCGAGGAGAGCGCCGAACTGATGTCGTTCACCCAGCAGGCGATTCGGGTGATGAAGCGGGTCTCGCGGCCGCACGGTTTCAATGTCGGCCTGAATCTCGGTGGGGTGGCCGGTGGTTCACTCGCCGACCACCTGCATCAGCACATCGTGCCGCGCTGGGGCGGGGACGCCAACTTCATCACCGTCGTCGGCGGTGTGAAGGTCATGCCGCAATTGCTGCGGGAAACTCGGGCGCTGCTTTCGGCGGCGTGGAAGGAAGTCGAGTAGGGTGCTCAGCTTCTTCGGCCGCGAGACGTTCTCCAAAGCGACTGCGCCGCTGGGCAGAGCGCTTGTCAGTACCGGACTCACCCCCGACGCCGTGACGGTGATCGGCACCGTCGCTTCGATCGCGGCCGCGGTCACGCTGTTCCCGACCGGACATCTGTTCTGGGGAACCATGGTGATCTGGCTGTTCGTCATGTTCGACATGCTCGACGGCGCCATGGCGAGAGCGCGCGGTGGCGGCACGAAATACGGTGCGGTGCTCGACGCCACCTGCGACCGGGTGGCCGACGGCGCCATTTTCGCCGGGTTGGCCTGGTGGGCGGTGTATCACGAGCACAGTGGGCCGCTGCTCTCCGCCACGCTGGTGGTTCTGGTTACCTCCCAGGTGATTTCGTACGCCAAGGCGCGCGCCGAGGCGAGCGGCCTATCCGCGGACGGTGGACTCATCGAGCGGCCGGATCGGCTGATCATTGTGTTGGTCGGCGCCGGATTGACCGGTATCGGCGGGTATTGGGGGATCGAATGGCTGACCTGGGCCGTGCACGTGGCGATGTGGATTCTGGCGGTGTTGAGCATTATCACGGTGTTCCAGCGGATATTGGCGGTCCGGAATTCGCCCGGCGCGCGGGACGTGATTCCGCCCGCGCCGCCGCAGAATCCGGCGGACGCGACGGAGTTGCCCTCGTGAGCGAGCGTCAGCGAGTGAACCATCAGCACAGTGCGCCTTCACGTACGACGGAGCCGAGCGCCAGCGAGGCGCGGTCGTGAGTTCGCAGTCCGAAGGCGTCGGCTCGCGGATCAAGTCCGGACTGACGGATTGGGCCTATGCGGCGGGTTGGCGGGTTGTGCGCGCGCTGCCCGAATCGACGGCGCGGCGGGCCTTCGATTGGGGCGGCAATCGCCTCGCGGACAAGGCGAATCGTGCCTTCCGTGCCGGTGGCGAGCCGAATCAGTTGCGGCGCAATCTCTCTCGCGTGCTGGGTGTGAGTCCGGCCGAAGTGCCCGACGAGCTGATCCGCGCGAGCATGCGGTCCTATGCCCGGTACTGGCGCGAAGCGTTCCGACTGCCGACGATGGATCACTCGGCACTGACCGGCTCGGTCGTGGAAGGCGTGGAGAATCTGGATGCCGCACTGGCACGGGGACGCGGTGTGGTGCTGGCGCTGCCGCACTCCGGGAACTGGGATGCGGCGGGGGTCTGGCTGGTCGGCCACAGCGGCACCTTGGCGACCGTCGCGGAACGGCTGAAGCCGGAGTCGCTGTTCGAGCGGTTCGTCGCCTACCGGGAGAGCCTGGGTTTCGAGGTATTCCCGCTGACCGGTGGTGAACAGCCGCCGTTCACCGCGCTGGCCGCTCGGCTGCGCGCGAACAACGTCGTCTGCCTGATGGGCGAGCGGGACCTGACCGGTAGGGGTGTCCCGGTGACCATGTACGGCGAGCGCACCTGGCTGCCCGCTGGCGCGGCGAAGCTGGCCATCGAGACCGGCGCCGCGCTGATTCCGGTGCACGTCTGGTTCACCGTCGATGCCGATGGTCGCGAAGGCTGGGGGATGAAGACCGAAGCGCCGCTGGATGTTTCGGGTGGCGTCGCGGCGACCACCCAGGCGCTGGCCGACCGTTTCGCGGCCAATATCGCCGAGCATCCCGCCGATTGGCACATGTTGCAGCCACAATGGGAGCAAGACCTTTCGGCGCAGCGGCGAGCCAGGATCGCCGCGGCGCAGGCCGGTATGGACAGCGCCAAAGGGGAGACGACACCATGAAAATCGGCATGGTCTGCCCCTATTCGTTCGATGTCCCCGGTGGCGTGCAGGCCCATGTCGTGGAATTGGCGCGGGTATTCATCGAACGCGGCCACAAAGTGAGCGTGCTCGCGCCCGCGTCCGAGGACACGCCGCTGCCGGAGTTCGTGGTGTCGGCCGGTCGCGCGGTGGCGATTCCGTACAACGGTTCGGTGGCCCGGTTGTCCTTCGGTCCCATGGCCTACACCAGGATTCGGCGGTGGATCGACGGTAACGACTTCGATGTGCTGCACATCCACGAACCGAACGCGCCGAGTCTGTCCATGCTCGCGCTGAAGATCGCCGAGGGGCCGATCGTGGCCACCTTCCACACCTCGACCACGAAATCGTTGGTGCTGAGCACCTTTCAGGGAGTGCTGCGGCCCTATCACGAGAAGATCAGCGGTCGGATCGCGGTCTCGGAGTTGGCGCGGCGCTGGCAGGTTGAGGCGCTCGGTTCGGATGCGGTGGAGATCCCCAACGGTGTCGACGTGCCCGCCTTCGCCCGGGCGCCGATGCTGCCCGGGTATCCGCGCGCGGGCGGGACGGTGCTATTCCTCGGTCGCTATGACGAACCGCGCAAGGGGATGGAAGTCCTGCTCGGCGCGCTACCCGAATTGGTGCGCAGACATCGGGATGTCGAGATCCTCATCGTCGGGCGCGGTGACGAGGATCGACTTCGGCGCGAGGCCGGGCCGCTCGCAGGGCATCTGCGCTTCCTCGGGCAGGTGTCGGACGAGGAGAAGGCTTCGGCGATGCGCAGCGCGGATGTGTATGTCGCGCCGAACCTCGGTGGCGAGAGCTTCGGCATCATCCTGATCGAGGCGATGGCAGCCGGAACCGCCGTGGTAGCGAGCGAATTGGATGCCTTCCGTCGGGTATTGCGTGACGGCACGGCGGGAATGCTCGTCCCGGTGGGGGATTCGGCTCGACTCGCCGCGGCGCTGGACACCCTGCTCACCGATGACGTTCGCCGCGAATCCCTGATCCACACCGCCAACCAGGTAGTCGGCGAATACGACTGGCCGGTGGTCGCGGAACAGATTCTGCGGGTGTACGAGACTGTCACCGTGGGTGATACGCGAGTGCGAGCTGCCGGATGATGGTCTCGTGACCGCGTCATTCGCGATCAGGATGAGGTTCGGGCGGGTGCGCCGGCGGTTGTCGGCGATAGCAAGGTGAGGGCTGTTCGATGATTACCTTTTCCGCGACAACGGTTCTCGTACTCGCGCTTATCGCGGCGGTGGTCGTGGCGGTCGGTCTGTGGGCGGCCTCGACGGCCAACCGACTCGACCGGCTGCACGTGCGGTCGGATCAGTCCTGGCAGGCCCTCGACGGTGCGCTGGCGCGGCGGGCGGTGGTGGCCAGGTCGGTCGCCGTGGCCATCGCGGGCCCACATGCCGATTCCGCGCTGGTCGAGCAGGCCAGACGACTGACCACACTCGCCGATCGGGCCGAGCGCGCGGGCCGCGCCGACCGCGAAACCATCGAAAATCAGCTTTCCGCAGCACTTTCCACGGTCGATATCGGCCAGTTGCGCCCGCAGCAGGTCGCCGAACTCGCCGATGCCGAAGCCCGGGTGCTGATCGCCCGCCGCTTCCACAACGACGCGGTGCGCGACACCCTCGCCCTGCGCACCCGCCGCCCCGTCCGCATCCTGCACCTGGGCGGTACCGCGCCGCTGCCGACATACTTCGAGATCAGCGAACGTGCCACCCCGGCCGCCTCGACCGGCCTTGCCGTCGATACGGTTCGCACCTCGGCGCGCATCGTATTGCTCGACGAACAGGACCGCGTGTTGCTCATGCGCGGCAACGATCCCAAAACCCCCGATGTCTCCTTTTGGTTCACGATCGGCGGCGGCGTGGAACCGGGAGAGACCCTGCGCAGTGCCGCGGTGCGCGAGCTGTGGGAGGAGACTGGTTACACCGCGGATCCGGCTGCCTTGCGCGGTCCCCTGTGGCGGCGGGTCGCGGTATTCCCGTTCGACGGTGAACTCATCCGCGCCGAGGAGCTTTTCTTCGCTCTGCGCGTCCCGGCTTTCGACCCGAAGCCGGGAAGTCTGACCGCGGTCGAGCGCCGCAGCATCACCGGAAACAAATGGTGCACCGGGGCGGATATCGTCGCTCTGGACCACACCGGCGAAACCGTCTACCCGTACCACTTGGACCAGTTGTTGCCCGAAGCCGCGTCGGCCGCGTCGGCCGATTCCGATCCCGAGGTTCGCTCCATTCGTTGACCGGGATTGCCCGTGAGCGCCCATTCCTGCCTCGCTTGTACGGATTCCCGCTGGGTCGGCGCGAGTACGGCGCTCGAGCCCAGCGCCTCCGACAGTGCGCGATCAGCGTGCGCGCCTGGTTCTTTCGGCTGTGATGTGTTTCACGATCGTGATAGCGTCGCGACTGGATTGCTGCCGCCTGGGTAGTGCTGGTGGGGGAGCGCTACCGGGAGTTCTGGTGGTACTTCCACTGCAGTGAGATGGTCCGTTGGCGTGTGGAAGGTAAGCAGTACATGTCCTACCTGTTGTTCGATTTCCTGTTGCCGTTGTTGGGTCCGGGCGCTGCCGAGTACTGGGCGCAGCTCCTGGTGGTAGGCCCACTCTAGAACGAAACCCGGTATTCGCCGGGGCGGCGAGACAACGCGCCGACCCGGCGGATCCGTTTCCGCACAGGATCCGCGTTCGCGCCGCGGTTGTCAGCTCCCGAACACCTTCCGATAGGTCCAGTCGCCGCGGACGCCGCGCAGACACGCTGGTCGGGGCAAGGCCAGTGCCGCCCAACTGGCTATCAAGTGGCCTGATCGGCCCGCCTAGAATCGGTGACGTTAGTTCCAAGCGACCCGATTGGCGCACATGACTCAGGAGTTTGCCGTGACCACGCCCGAGACCACCAACACCATCGGCACCGCCCGCGTGAAGCGCGGGATGGCCGAGATGCTCAAGGGCGGGGTGATCATGGATGTCGTCACCCCCGAGCAGGCCAAGATCGCCGAGGACGCCGGCGCGGTCGCGGTGATGGCCCTGGAGCGTGTTCCGGCCGATATCCGCGCACAGGGCGGCGTCTCCCGAATGAGCGATCCGGACATGATCGACGGCATCATCTCCGCCGTCTCCATCCCGGTCATGGCCAAGGCGCGCATCGGCCACTTCGTGGAGGCGCAGATTCTGCAGAGCCTCGGCGTCGACTACATCGACGAATCCGAGGTGCTGACCCCCGCCGACTACGCCAACCACATCGACAAGTGGAACTTCACCGTGCCGTTCGTCTGTGGCGCCACCAACCTGGGCGAGGCGCTGCGCCGGATCACCGAGGGCGCGGCCATGATTCGCTCCAAGGGTGAGGCGGGTACCGGCGACGTCTCCAATGCCACCACCCACATGCGCAAGATTCGCGCCGAGATCCGCAAGCTGTCTTCGCTGCCCGAGGACGAGCTGTTCGTCGCCGCCAAGGAACTGCAGGCGCCGTACGAGCTGGTGCGCGAGGTCGCCCAGACCGGCAAGCTGCCGGTGGTGCTGTTCACCGCGGGCGGTATCGCCACCCCCGCCGACGCCGCGATGATGATGCAGCTCGGCGCCGAGGGCGTATTCGTCGGCTCGGGCATCTTCAAGTCCGGCAACCCGGCCGAGCGTGCCGCCGCCATCGTCAAGGCGACCACCTTCTACGACGACCCGGATGTGCTGGCGAAGGTTTCGCGCGGTCTGGGCGAGGCCATGGTCGGCATCAATGTCGAGGAGCTGCCGGTCGACCACCGGCTTGCCGAACGCGGTTGGTGAGCCCGCGTACCGCTGAACCGAATCGACGCCCGCGGCAAAGGGTTCGACCCACTGCCGCGGGCGTCGCTCGTCCTGGGCGATGACGAGGGGGAGATGCTGTCGCGGCCCTCACAGTTGTCTTATGCCCGCCACAGAGTTGGTGGCTAGCTTCGGAATTCGGTGCACATCGGCGGCCGTGTGGGCAGTTGGCGCGGCGCCGTCGGGGTCACGGACCTGTCCGAACGGCAAAGGATGATCAGTTGAAGCTTCGTAAGACCGGACGTATCGCGATCGCGGGTCTGGCCGCCGTGGCCGCGCTCAGCCTGTCCGCGTGTGGCAGCGATGACTCGAAGACCGCGACCACGCCGACCAAGACCTCCACCAGCGTCACGAAGTCGAATGCGAGCGTCCCGCCGACCCCGAGCGTCACCGACCTCAACGCCCAATTGCTCCGCGCGCTCGACCCGTCGGTGCCGAACTCGGACAAGCTGGACCTGGTGCAGGGTGCGACCGCGGATCCGGAACTGCCGAACCGCTTGGCGCAGGCCTACCAGCAGGCGGGCGCCAAGGCCGAGGTCACCGAGGTGAGCGCGTTCGGCGACGCGCTCAATGCCAAGGCGAAGTTCACCATCAACGGCCAGGAGAACATCGTCGATGTGCCCTTTGTCGCCGAGGACGGCAAGTGGAAGGTCGAAAAGAGTTGGGCCTGCACCATGTTGACCAATCTCGGTCAGCAGTCGACGGCCTGCGGCTGACCCTGATCCCGACCGCAGTGGGTTCGGCCGGGGGAGTGGGTGATTCGAGGCGGCGAGCACTACGCTCGCCGCCTCGCTGCGTCTCATATCGCGAATATCCTTGCCCTTTCTGAGGATTCGCATCCACTGCGGCCGGACGAATTCCTGGAAGTGGTTGGATTGCCGAAATGCAATACATATCGATACTCGGATATGCGCATTTAACTATATAAATGTCGACGTCGAGTTGGACCTGGAAATGGCTGTCTCCCAACAAAGATTGCAGAGGAGCGGAGGGCGGCCGGTGTTCTCGGATGGGTTACGACTATCGATGGGCGGTGTCGTCTATTCGGAGTGCCGGACGATCGGGGTGGTCCCAGCGGATGAAAAAGGTTGGGGCGCTGGGATTGTCGCGGTCATGGTGGAGCAGGGCGGGGATGGTCCACCGGTCATCGGGTGGGGTGCGGCGGTGTAGGGCGGGTTCGGACATGTCGAGGTGGACGGTCAGATCGAATTCGAGGCCGCGGCCCGACAGCATGGGACCGGCGACGAACAGGACGGTGTCGGGGGCGGCGGTGCGGATGGGGGAGCGGGCCGAGCGGTCGCGGGCCTCGTCCCACAGCGCGGGGAGCCAGCGGTCGTCGTTGCGTAGCGCGCCGATGACTTCGCGGTCGAGTGCGGCGTAGTCGAACCAGGCGGTGCGATAAGATATTTCGTCGGTGCGACCGAATTCCATGCGGAGCGAGGCGGGGCGGATGTAGTCGTGCAGTGCGACGACCTCGGCGGTGCGTCCGGTGTCGCGCAGTGCGGTGGCGATGCGGTTCGCGATCGTGACGGGTTCGGCCGCGTCGGCGCCGTCGACGGCGATCAGCACCCGCCCGGCCAGCTCGCGGACGCGGTTGACGACGAGTTCGACCAGGCCGTCCGGGGTGATCGGATCGAAATGCGGCACCGATCCATTCCATCAAACGATGCTCGCGAACCCGGTTCTGGGCGGTGGACGCGGCCATTGCCGAGAGGTCACCGACAGGTCGCGTCGGCGCTCGGGATAATCTCGGCCCCATGGCGACAATCGAAGAGGCGCTGGAGATCGAGCGGCTCGAGCGGGACATCTTCCGTGGTGCTTCCACCAAGACCCAGCTCGTGCGCACATTCGGCGGACAGGTTGCCGGCCAGGCGCTGGTTGCTGCGGTGCGGACGGTGGAGCCGCGGTTCCAGGTGCATTCGTTGCACGGATACTTCCTGCGGCCGGGCAATCCGGAAGAGCGGACCGTGTACCTCGTCGAGCGGATCCGCGACGGCCGGTCCTTCTGCACCCGCCGGGTCACCGGCGTCCAGGACGGGGCCGCGATCTTCACCATGTCGGCGTCGTTCCATCTCGGTGACTCGGGTCCGCAACATCAGGACGAGATGCCGCCGGTGCAGGGCCCGGATGAGCTGCCCGACGCCAGCACCACGATGAGTCCCGAGCGGCTGTGGGCGATGCGCGAATGGGAGCACTGGGATATTCGCACCGTGCCGCAGGATGTGGTGACCCGCCGCGACGGCGTGGTCTCCCCGCAGCAGGTGTGGTTCCGCTACCGGCATGCGTTGCCCGACGACCCGGTCGTGCACGTCTGCACCCTCGCCTACATGAGCGATATGACCCTGCTCGGTTCCTCCAAGGTCACTCACCCCGACGAACCGACCCAGAACGCCTCGCTCGATCACGCCATGTGGTTCCTGCGTCCGTTCCGCGCCGACGAGTGGCTGCTATACGACCAGTCCTCCCCGTCCGCGGGCTTCGGTCGTGCGCTGACCGGCGGCAAGATCTTCAACCGCGCGGGCGAGTTGGTCGCGGCGGTTGTTCAAGAGGGCTTGATTCGCACATTGCGGGGGTAGTGAGCGCCCAAACGACATTTTTCCCAGTGTTGGGAAATTCCGAACGGTCTGTATTTGATCGGGCGGCTCGTAGACTGCCGCGCAAAGAAGTCGCCGACCAGGAACGACGGTTTCATGCGTCAAGAATGGAGGCAGGAATGTGGCTGTCGGGAGCTTTTCCTACCAGAACGGATCGGGCTATTCGGACCGGATCGATAATCCGGACGAGTACCGCACCTACAACATAGCGATCGGCCGGGGAGCGGCGGACAACCAGACGAATGCGACGGTCTGGCTGTACGCGCGCAGTGACGGTCAAGGGGATTCGATCTACCTCGATCCGGGCACCAGTACCTACGTGAGCACCGGCTACCAGAGCTGCAAATTCACCAGCTGACCCCGGCCGGATGAGCTTCGTCGGCTGGCGATCGCGACCGGCCGTGTCCTGCGGAGTCCGACACCGGCGTCGGTGGCGCACCAGATACCGTGAGCGGGGCCACAGCGGCGCGCCTCGTAAGCTCATGGCGTGAACGCATCGGTCGCCTCGCCCGCAACGGGCGCGCAGCGCAGTCCCGACCGGCCAAAGATCGGCGTGCTGGCCCTGCAGGGTGACGTGCGCGAACATGTCGCGGCGCTCGCGGAATGCGGTGCGCAACCGGTGCTGGTGCGCCGCACCTCCGAGCTCGCCGCGGTGGACGCACTTGTGCTGCCGGGTGGCGAGTCGACCGCGATCAGCAAGCTGCTCGAGGTCTTCGAACTCCTCGAACCGGTGCGCGCGCGGCTGCGGGAAGGTATGCCCGCCTTCGGATCTTGTGCCGGAATGATTTTGCTCGCCTCCGAAGTGCTCGACACCCGACCGGATGCCAAACATCTGTCCGGTATCGATATGACGGTGCGGCGCAATGCTTTCGGCCGTCAGGTCGACTCGTTCGAGACCGATCTGGAGTTCGCCGGGCTGACCGATGGCCCGGTGCGCGCGGTGTTCATCCGGGCACCGTGGGTGGAGCGGGTCGGCACGGGCGTCGAGGTGCTGGCGACTGTTCCGAGTGGACCGGCCGCCGGTCGCATCGTCGCGGTGCGACAGGGCAAGGTCGTCGCGACATCGTTCCATCCAGAGGTCACCGGCGATTTGCGGGTGCACCGGATGTTCGTCGATCTGGTTCGCGGCGCCGAGTAGTCGCCCTCAGGAATTCGCGGTAACCGGCCGAGTAGGCTGGCAGAGTTGTCTACCCGGCCGGTGCGGGTACCGTGCGCACGATCAGACGTGCTGTCGACTGGAGGAAGTAGGGAATGAGCGGCCACTCCAAATGGGCCACCACCAAGCACAAGAAGGCGGGGATCGACGCGAAGCGCGGCAAGCTCTTCGCCAAGTTGATCAAGAACATCGAGGTGGCGGCCCGCACTGGTGGCGGTGACCCGGCGGGAAATCCGACGCTGTACGACGCCATCCAGAAGGCGAAGAAGTCGTCGGTTCCGAACGACAACATCGAGCGTGCCCGCAAGCGCGGCGGCGGTGAAGAGGCTGGCGGCGCCGACTGGCAGACCATCATGTACGAGGGCTACGGGCCCAATGGTGTCGCGGTGCTGATCGAATGCCTCACCGACAACCGCAACCGCGCCGCGGGCGAGGTGCGCGTTGCGATGACCCGCAACGGCGGCAATATGGCCGACCCGGGTTCGGTTTCCTACCTGTTCCACCGCAAGGGCATCGTGACCCTGGAGAAGAACGGGCTGTCCGAGGACGACGTGCTGATGGCCGTGCTCGACGCGGGTGCCGAGGAAGTCAACGACCTCGGTGAGTCCTTCGAGGTCATCAGCGAACCGTCGGATCTGATCCCGGTGCGCAAGGCGCTGCAGGACGCCGGAATCGATTACGACTCCGCCGAATCCGGCTTCCAGCCCTCGGTGTCGGTGGCCGTCGATGTCGACGGCGCGCGCAAGGTATTCAAGTTGGTCGACGCGCTCGAGGACAGCGACGACGTGCAGAACGTCTATACCAACGTGGACATCTCCGACGAGGTCGGCGCCCAGCTGGAACAGGACTGACACCGGACATCATCGACCGGTGCCTCGGGGCGGTTCGCAGAGATGCGGACCGCCCCGAGTGCGTTTCGCACCCAATGTGGACTGGTTATTCCGCGATTCGGGTCCGATCGGACCACTCGTAGACCCGCAGCCGCCCCTCGGGCGTATCGGCCTCCCGATTGGTGACCTTGAAGTGCTCGTATCCGCCGCGGTATTCGACTTTGAGCTCGACGCCGGGCGGCGTGATCGGAACGATGCGAGCGGGCAAGTCTTTCGGCCCACCTTCTAGGACAGCCTTCACAACATTGCTCATCCTTCGGATGGTAGGTCTCGAATGTGATGCACGCCACAAACGCGGCCGAACGGCGGGGTTGTCGTGGAGGAATTCCGATGGCGCAAACCCGAGGTGATGGCAGCCGAGTCCGATACGCCCGATTGGCGATTGCCGTCAGTTAGCTGATCTCGTTTTCTGGGTTCGGAGCAACTGATCGTAGCTGTCGATATCTGCGGTGTAACGATTGCGGTTCGATTGCTCGATATGCGAATCGAGCGCCGCGACAGACCGCCGCGGCCGCCCGATCAGGCTCCCTCCGCACCGAGAACTTGTCCCGCCCGGAAAGAGACCAGCCATCATGAGTCGATCCCTTGCCGACGAGCATCCCGGCGATTCAACCGACCTGAACAGCACCTTTGCCCCGCTCGCGGTCGCGACCGGACTGATCCTGCTCATCGCCGCATTCGCGACGGTGAATCGGATGCCCGGCTGGGCTGCCGACTACGGCGCGAGCCTGGTGTACTTCGCGATCTTCCTATACGTGGCGATCGCGGGTCGCCTGACTTGGTGGGGCGCCGACATACTGATCAGCCACGGGCAAGAAAGGCTGACTGTCGTTCACGGCACCGTGAGCACCAATTTGCCTACAGTGCGACCGGTTTCGCCGAGTGCGTGCGCCTTCGCCGCCTCTTCGAACGGGAAGACCCCGGCGACGGCCGGGCGCAGCGCCCCGGATTCGGCGAGTTCCGCGAGCGCGATCATTCCGGCGTGATCGTCCTCCACCAGCATGCGCACGGCCCGGACTCCCAATTGCTTCGCCTCGGTGGCCAATTCGGTCGCTCCGAAGGCGCGAAGCGAGACCAGCAGGCCGCCCGGGCGGAGCGTGCGCAGGGAGCGCAGGCTGTTCTCGTCATCGATCGAATCCAGCACGATATCGACATCGCGGACCGTCTCGGCAAAATCGGTTGTGCGGTAATCGATCATCTCGTCCGCGCCGATATCGCGGAGGAATTTTTGGTTGGCCGCGCTCGCGGTGCCGATGACGTGAGCACCGCGCGCCTTGGCGATCTGAACGGCGAAGTGTCCGACGCCGCCCGCCGCCGCATGGATCAGGACGCGCTGTCCGGCTTGTAGTTTCGCGGTGTCGACGAGGGCTTGCCACGCGGTGAGGGCGGCCAGGGGGATCGCCGCGGCCTGAATATGGTCCAGGTTCATCGGCTTCGGGGCGAAGGCGCGAGCGGGGCCGACGACGTATTCGGCGAAGGCGCCGTGGCCATACGGGTACGGGAGCATGCCGAAGACCTCGTCGCTCGGCTCGAACAGGGTGACACCGATACCCGTGGCCACCACTTCGCCCGACACATCCCAGCCCAGCACGAACGGCGGTTCGCCGAGGAAGAGCCCGGAGGCGCCGCGATGCCGCCAATCGGTGGGGTTGAGACCGGCTGCTCGCATCCGGATCAGGATCTCGCCGGGACCGGGCGTCGGGATGGGCAATTCGACTTCGGTGAGGACCTCGGGTCCGCCGATGACGTCTTGGCTGATCGCGCGCATAGTGGTGTCGTTCATGTCGTTCAGCCTGCCGTCGGCGACGGCACCAGAAAATGGCACGATTGCCAATATTCGATATGATCGTGCCATGGTCGCTACCTGGAATGGGCATTCGGCGCGACATCGGGTGGTGGTGCTCGCCTTAGCCGGGGTGTATCCGTTCGAACTCGGCATCCCGAGCCGGGTCTTCGGCAGCGCCGCCGAGCTGTACGACGTGAGCACCTGCTCGATCGATGGCGCACCGGTGCCGAGCCGATCCGATTTCGCCATTGCCGTCCAGCACGACAGCCGAGCGCTGGCCAGCGCCGACACCGTCGTCATTCCGGCCTGCGATATCGATATGACGCTCAGTGGCGCACTGCCGACCCCGGTGGCCGCGGCGTTCGCGCGGATCCGGCCCGGTACCCGCATCGTGTCGATCTGCACCGGGGCATTCGTGACCGCCGCCGCCGGATTGCTCGACGGTCGTCCCGCGACGACGCACTGGAATGTGGCCGAGCTGTTCCGGCGCACCTTTCCACGGGTGCGACTGAATACCGATGTCCTCTACGTCGACGACGATGACGTGCTCACCTCGGCGGGCGCGGCGGCCGGGATCGACCTCTGCCTGCACCTGGTGCGCCGCGACCACGGCAGCGCGGTGGCGAATACGGTGGCGCGGCGCTGCGTCGTGCCACCGTGGCGTGATGGCGGCCAGGCCCAATACATCGAACAGCCGGTGCCGCCGTCGACCTCGGCGGGCACCGCTGCCGCCAGGCATTGGGCCCTGGAGAATCTCCAATTACCTTTGACCATGGACGATCTCGCCGCCCAGGCCCGCATGAGCAAGCGCACCTTCGCCCGCCGCTTCCGCGACGAGGTCGGCATGAGCCCGGGCCGCTGGCTCATCCAACAGCGCGTCTTCCGCGCCCGCCAGCTCCTGGAATCGACCGATATGACCGTGGACCGCATCGCGGGCGAGGTCGGTTTCGCCACCGGCAGTTCACTACGCCAGCATCTGCACGACTCCATCGGCGTCGCACCGCTGGCATATCGCCGAACGTTCCGCGCCGAGTCGGTCGTGCCTTCGGATTCGTTGGGTTGATGTTCTAACAGGCCACCGGTCGCGGTGGGTTGGTGACGGGCAACAGCTCGTGGGTTCGGCTGGTGCGAGCCACAATTCGGCCGGCTTTGATCACATAGCAGCGGTCCGGGCGGTCGAGCATGGCGTCGGCAACGCGGTGGGTGGACAGGACCACCAGATCCGCGGCGGCTCCGGGACGGATGCCGTAGCGGTCGCCGATGCCGATGACGGCGGCGGCCTCGGTGGTGGCCATGGCCAGGACCCGAGTCAGGTCAGCGGGGGTGGACAGGTGGCTGGTCTGCGCCAGGAACAGGCCGATGTCGAGCAGGTCGGCGTTGCCATAGGGAGTGAAGGCATTGCGAATGTTGTTGGAGGAGTACGCGGTAGTGACACCCGCGGCCCAGAGTTCGCGGATCGGTGCGATACCGCGGCGGATATTGGTGGTATCGGTACGCCCACCGAGATGCATATCGGTGGCGGGTAACGGCACCACCGCGACGCCCGCTTCGGCCAACCGGGTCAGGGTTTCCCGGCGCTGGTCCGGTGGTCGTCCGGCGAGGGAAGTCATGTGGCCCAGGGCAACTCGGCCACTCATACCGGTGTGTGCGGTCACCTCCGCGATGTAGTCGGCGAGGGCGAAGCGGGGGTCGGTCGCATCATCGGCGAAGTCGGCGTGGATATCGATCGGGACATCGAATTCCGCGGCCAGTTCGAATACGAGATCGACATGGCGACGGCAGTCGGCGACGGTCGCCTCATTGTAGGCGCAGCCACCGATGACATCGGCTCCGCGACTGAGGCTTTCGCGCAGCAGGGCGACGGTGCCGGGGGCGCGTAGGATGCCTTCCTGCGGAAATGCGACGATCTGCAGGTCGATTCGGCCGCGGTACTCCTCGCGCAGTTCGAGCAGTGCTTCGATGCCGAGCAGGCCGATGATCGGATCGACATCGGGGTGAGCGCGAATTGTCGTGGTGCCGTTGGTAATCGCGAGATCGAGAATGCGCCGCGCGCGATCGCGGATCGATGTGCGGGTGAAGGTGCGCTTGAGTTCGCCGGTGACCGCGATGGCCCCGGCAAGGGTGCCGTCGAGATTCGGTCGTTCGCGATCGAGCAGCGCCTTGTCCAAGTGCAGATGGGATTCGATCAGACCCGGGATGACGACGCGTCCGGCACAGTCGATTTCATAGTCGGCGCGATCGGCGGGCAAGTGGCCGATCCGGACTATGACGCCCTGGTCGACGACGATATCGACTAGCGCCGTGTCGTCGGCTATGCGGGCGTCACGGAGCAGCAGATCCGCCATTGGCAACCTCCGGAAGCAGTACGGGACATGAGTTGTATACGACCTACATGTTTCGTCGCGCCGCAGAAAATGCGACGGCTGCGTTACGGATCTTGCTGCGGTGCGGAATCGGCAGTGCGGTCGCGCCTGCGGTATGCCGAGGCGGCGTGGGCGATATGTGCGGTGACCACCTGCGTGGCCCGATCCGGGTCGCGTGCGTCGAGCGCGGCGCAGATCTCCTCGTGCTCCTGCCAGGAATCCTCGGCGCGCCTCGGTAATTCCACCGCATATACCCAGGCGATCTTCCAACTGAGCTGGGTGATCAGCTGGCTGAGCAGGGTGCTGCCCGAGGCCTCGGCGAGCACCTGATGGAATCGGCTGTTCAGTCTGGTGAGCTCGTCGAGCCGGCCGTCGCGGACGGCATCCTGCCCGAGCGCGGTGAGTTCCTTGAGCCTGCCCAATTGCTCCGGAGTGCGGCGCAGAGCGGCGCGCCCCGCGCACAGCGGTTCCAGCAGGGCGCGGATTTCCAGCAGGTCGGCGGCGTCGGTCTCGGTCAGTTCGGCGACGAAGGTGCCTGCATAGGGCCTGGAAAGGGCGAACCCCTCGGCCTCCAGGGCACGCAGCGCTTCGCGCACCGGTACTCGCGATACGCCGTAGCTCTCGGCGAGCGTGTCCTCGGTGAGTCTTTGACCCGGTGCGAAGACGCCGCGGATGATGTCGTCGCGGATGGCTCGGCACACTTGTTGCGGAGTCATCCGCTGGGTGGTGCTGCTCACATGGCTCCCACAGCGGGCGTAGTCGTGTTGTTTCGAGCGATCCGCCCGCGGTCGTCAGCGGTGGCGGCCGGGCCCGAGCAATGGTTGTATACGATCCACTGCTCAATCGTCGGATCGGATGCCATGAATTTACTACAGTCGGGTGCCGGTGCCCGGTCCGGAGACGTATACCTTCCCGCGGATCCGGACCGGATCTTCTGGGGATTGCTCCCGAACTCCCTTGCCCAGCCGGTACTTACGGTCGATTCCGGTACCGCTGTGTGTCTGGACACCATCAGCCACGAGGGCATCCTGGAGGATCAGGGCCGGGATCCGGCGATCTTTTTCGGGGCGAGCGGGATATCGGAGATTCTGGGCGATACCGCAACGGTGGCCCGGTCGGTCGTACACGATCCAGCGGTGCACGGCCCGCATGTGGTGACCGGCCCGATCGCGGTGCGCGGTGCGCGTCCCGGCGATGTGCTGGAAGTCGAGGTGCTCGAATTGCTGCGGCGCGCGCCATATGGGGTGATCAGTAATCGGCACGGCAAGGGCGCGCTGCCGGGGGAGTTTCCGCAGCCCGCATCCGTCCATCGGGATGGTCCGGTGCCGCCGGTGTGCACGATCGCCACGGTCGACGCCGCCGGGCGCGGGGTGATCGATATCGGCGACGGTCGCGCGCTGCGCTTTCCGCTCGACCCGTTTCTCGGCATCATGGGCGTCGCCGCGGCCACCGAGCAGTCGGTGCACTCGGTGCCGCCCGGTCCGCACGGCGGCAATATCGACGTGCGCATGCTGGGAGTCGGTGCGCGACTGTATCTTCCGGTACAGGTTCCGGATGCGATGTTCTATGCGGGCGATCCGCATTTCGCCATGGGCGACGGCGAAGTGGCGCTCACCGCCTTCGAGGCACCGCTGCGCGCCACTCTGCGGCTGACCCTGCATGCCGATCCCGGTGCCAGGAAAATGGCTGCCGCACTGGCCCTTCCGTACGCGGAGACCGCGACCGACCATCTACTGCTCGGCCTCGATACCGATCTGGACGAGGCCGTGAAACAGGCGACCCGCAACGCGATTACCTTCCTCGGCGAGCGGTACCGGATACCGCCCGCGATCGCGCTCGCGTACCTCAGCGCCGCGGCGGATTTCCGGATCTCGCAGGTCGTGGACGTGGTGAAAGGCGTGCACTGCTGTATCAGCAAGAGTCATCTGGAGGATCTGTGAGCGCGCGCGGCGGGGTCGGGAACGGATTCGTGCCGTGGCTGCCGGTGACCGCGGCGCCTGCCGGACAGCGGCTCGCGGTCAAGGACGTCATCGATGTGGCGGGCCTGCCCACCGGTGCGGGCCACCCCAGCTGGCTGACCACGCACGCGGTGCCCGCACATGACGCGCTCGCGGTCGCGCGGCTGCGGGCCGGGTTCACGGTGGTCGGCAAGACCCATACCGACGAACTCGCATACAGCTTGGCCGGCACGAATCACCATTACGGCACACCGGAGAATCCCGCGGCATCCGGACGGGTTCCGGGTGGATCCTCCAGCGGCAGTGCCGTCGCGGTGGCGGCCGGGGCTGCCGACCTGGGACTCGGCACCGATACCGCAGGATCGATTCGAGTACCGGCTTCCTACACCGGCCTGTACGGATTGCGGCCGACGTACGCTCGCGCACCACGCACCGGAATCGTCCCGCTGGCACCATCTTTCGATGTGCCGGGTCTACTGACACGTGACGTGGCGACAATGCGCGCCGCCGTGGCATTGCTGCTGGATGACGCGCCGCCGGCGCAATCGCCTCGGCGGCTGTGGTTTCCGATCGACCTGCCGGTCGCGCCCGTGGTGCGGGCAGCCGTGCTGCCCGCGATCGAGATATTGGCGGCGGAATTGGCGCTGGACACTACCCCGCTGTTCGAGACCGGGGGATGGGAGCACGTTCGGGCGGCCTTCGCAACGGTCCAGGCGGCCGAGGTGTGGTCGGTGCACGGCGACTGGATTCGCCGCGAGCGACCGACTTTCGGGCCTGGCGTGACCGCACGTCTCGCCGTGGCCGCCGAGGTCGATGCCGACGCCGCGGCCGCAGCCCGAGCGATCCTGCGCGCCGCTGCCGATCGGATTCTGCGCGGATTGGGCCCCGACGGTGTGCTTGCAATGCCGAGCGCGCCCACGGCCGCGCCGCCGATTCTCGGTTCGGCGATGACCGGATCACCTGGTGGGCACTTCGGCCTCCGGTCGGCGACCGCATCGCCGACTGAGTCGTCGACCGCCGGATCGCCGCCCGCGGGGGCGCCGGCGACCGAAACAGCGACGGGAAGCGCGGCGGATCGGGCCGCCCTCGTGCGACTCACCTGTCTCGCGCCGGTCTGTGGTGCTCCCGCGTTGAGTGTGCCGGTCGCGAAGATCGACGGGCGGCCGCTCGGGCTTTCCCTGTTGGCGGCTCCCGAGCGGGACGAATCGCTATTGGCCATAGCCGAATTGCTGGGCTGACCACCGGATTTTCCACCGGTCGCGGCCACAGTGACCAATTCGGTGTCGCTGTGGCCGGGCTATCTCGGTGGTGCGGTGGCGGCTCGACGGCCCGACGTGACCCGCCACCTGACTCTGCGCACCCCATCTCGAGAGGACATTCCATGAACACATTGCTGCTGCGCGGCGGACGCCCCTGGATTCCAGGACTGCCCACCGACGTCGCCGATATCCGCATCGCCGACGGACGGATCGAGCGGATCGGCCCCGATCTGGAATCGACGGCAGACGAGATCATCGATCTGGCCGGCGCGCTGGTACTTCCCGGTTTGGTCGACACCCACTGTCATCTGGACAAGACGATGTTCGGCGGCCCGTGGATACCCAATACCGGCGGTCGGACTTTGTCGGGACGCATCGCGAACGGTGCGGGGCGTCGGGTCGAACTCGGCTTGCCCAGTGCGGAATACGCCGCGAACCTGCTCGGCGCGATGGTCAGCGGTGGCACCACGGCCGTGCGCAGTCATATCGACATCGATCCCGAAGTGGGGTTGGGCGGGGTGGCGGCAGTCCGGGCCGCCGCGGCGGAGCACTCGGACCGGGTGGATGTCGAACTTGTCGCCTTCCCGCAGGGCGGGCTGCTGAGCAGGCCAGGGACCGCCGAACTGATGGCGGCGGCGCTCGCCGAGGGGGTCGAGGTCGTCGGTGGACTCGACCCCGCCGGCTACGACCGGGATCCGGTGGGCCAGCTGAATGTCATCTTCGGGCTGGCGGAGCGCTACGGCGCGAAGATCGACATCCATCTGCACGACGGCGGAACCCTCGGCGCTTGGGAATTCGACCTCATCGTCGAGCGCACCAGGGCTACCGGTCTGGCCGGGCGCGTCACCATCAGCCATGCCTACGCCATGGGTTCGCTCGCGCCGGATGAGCAGCGGCGGGTCGCCGAAAACCTGTCCGAGGCAGGGGTTTCCATGGTGACCTGCGCGGTCGGGGAGGCGCCGGTCGTGCCGGTGCGGATCATGCACGACGTGGGTGCGACCCTGGCCCTCGGCAATGACGGCATCCGGGATCTGTGGACTCCGTATGGTGACGGCGACATGCTGCGCCGGATCAACAATGTCGCCTATCGGGACCGGTTGGTCGCCGATCCCGAGATCGAATTGGCGCTGCTCGCCGGAACCTACGGTGGTGCACGGGTTCTCGGACTCGATGACTACGGGCTCACGGTCGGCGCACCGGCCGACCTGCTCGTCGTCGAAGCGCCGACGCCGGCGGCCGCGGTGGTCGTCCTCCCGCCGCGCAAGTTGGTGCTCAAGCGTGGCCGGATCGTCGTCCGCGATGGTGTGCTCGTCACGGACAAATAAATTGTATACGAAACAGGGGTGTAATCGTGCCGACCGCATTCGGCAATCACTCGCCGATAGAACTTGTTCATGAGCACAACGGCTTCTCCAGCGCCGACCAGGCAGGGCACGTCCGTGTATACGACCGCTGCCGACCGCAGTGTTGCGGATCCGGTACCGGCCCTTGCCTTTCGCGGCGTCACCCTGACCTTCGAGAACGGCACCGAGGCCCTCGCCGATATCGATATCGCGGTCCGCGCTGGGGAATTCGTCTCCCTGGTCGGCCCATCCGGCTGCGGTAAGTCCACATTGCTGCGACTGGCCGCAGGCTTCGAGCGGGCTACCACCGGCACGGTGGATGTCGCGACGGATCAGCTCGGCTATGTGTTCCAGGAATCGACACTGCTGCCGTGGCGCAGTGTGCTGCGCAATGTCGAACTGCCCGCCGAACTCGCCGGAGTCGACAAGTCCACCCGGCGCGCGGCCGCCCGCGACGCCATCGAACGGGTCGGCCTCGCCGGATTCGAGAAGCACAAGCCAGCACAATTGTCCGGCGGCATGCGGATGCGCGCCTCGATCGCCCGCGCCCTCACCGTGCGACCCGAGTTGTTCCTCTTCGACGAACCCTTCGGCGCCCTCGACGAAATCACCCGTCAGCGCCTCAACGAGGAGGTCGGCAGCTTGTTCCGGCGGGACGGATTCGCCGGAGTTTTCGTCACCCATTCGGTGGCCGAGGCGGTCTTTATGTCCACCCGGATCATCGTGCTGACCGGGCAGCCGGGCCGGGTGTGCGCGGATATCCCGGTGCCGCTCGGCTTTCCGCGCGCGCCCGAGTTGCGGTATACGGCCGAGTTCGCCGATATCGCGGCCGAGGTTTCCGTCGCGCTGCGCGGCGCCGCAACAGTGGTCGCCGCATGATCGCCACCACGGTGGGGTCGACCGCGAACGAGATCGACACCACGACCCGGAAACGGCGCTGGCGCATGCCCATCGCGCCGATCCGAATCATCGCGCCGATTATCGTATTCGTCCTGGTCATCGCGCTGTGGTCGGTCGTGAGTCATTTTCTGCTCGCCGAGGAATCGCGCTTCCTGCTACCCGCGCCCGAGGCCGTCATTTCGCACGGACTGTCGGATTCGGTGGTGCGCACCGAGATTCTGACCGCACTGTGGTCGACGGTGCAGATCGCCTTGGTCGGGCTCGGCATCGCCAGCGTGCTTGGCGTCGGCTTCGCGGTGTTGATGTGCCAGGCGCGGTGGGCCGAATACTCGCTGTATCCGTATGCGGTGATCCTGCAGACGATTCCGATCCTCGCGGTGGTGCCCCTGTTCGGCTTCTGGTTCGGCTACGAATTCGGCAGCCGGGTCATCGTGTGCGTGATGGTCGCGTTGTTCCCGATCATCACCAATACCCTGTTCGGGCTCAAATCGGTGGCCGCGGCCGAACACGATCTGTTCACACTGCATGGTGCCAACCGTTGGCAGCGCTTGCTGAAACTGCAGCTACCCGCGGCACTTCCTGCCATGATCTCCGGCTTCAAGATCTCCGGCGGGATGGCCGTGATCGGCTCGATCGTGGCCGACTTCTTCTTTCGTCAGGGCCAGCCGGGCATCGGCCGCATGATCGATGTCTACCGCCAGCGCCTGGCCACCGAGGAACTGCTCACCGCCCTGCTGTTGTCCTCGCTGGTCGGTCTGATCCTGTTCTGGTCCTTCGACTTCCTCGCCGGACGGGTCGATCGCGCACACGGACTGTCCCGCGGCAGATAACGCCGACCAGTCTCTCTCCTGCTCCAAATCCGTTCGATCCCAAGGAAATCCCGTGCAGAAACGCTTGCTCGCTGTTGCCGCGCTGTCCGGCACCGCCCTGCTCACCGCCTGTAACGCTGCCACCTCGACGCCGGCGCCCACCGGCAAGGGTGAACTCGCCGACGTCTGTCCCTCGACCGTGGTGATCCAAACGGATTGGTACGCAACACCCGAACGCGCCGCCGCCTTCCAATTGGTCGGTCCCGATGGCACCGTC
The DNA here is from genome assembly GCF_050955845.1 of Nocardia sp. CA-135398. Lineage (NCBI taxonomy): Bacteria > Bacillati > Actinomycetota > Actinomycetes > Mycobacteriales > Nocardiaceae > Nocardia > Nocardia sp. CA-135398. The sequence continues at coordinate 3,312,877 of NZ_CP192084.1, forward strand.
GATGTGAAGAAGGGCGCGTATTCCGGCCCACTCGGCGATACCGGCATCAATGTCGAAGTGCGCCTTGGTGGTCCATTCCTCGGCGGCCAGCCGGTCCCGGCCCAGATGTATCAGGACCCCAGCATCACCCTCGGCATGATTCCCACCGACGAGGCCTTGCGCGCTCGCGGAAAGTTCAATGTCACAGGCGTTTTCGCCTCCCTCGATATCAATCCGCAGATCGTCATGTGGGATCCCGCGACGTACCACATCCAGTCCTGGAACGAGGTGGCCTCGACCGGCGCACCCGTGGTGTACAGCGAGGGCAAGATCTATATGGATTATCTGATCGCCAAGGGCTACGTGCGGCCGGAGCAGGCGGATGCGTCCTTCGACGGCACGCCGAGCCGGTTCGTCGCCGAGCGCGGCAAAGTGATGCAGCAGGGGTATGTCTCCAATGAGCCCTACCGCTGGGAACATGACGTCAAGGGCTGGCTGAAGCCGACGAATTACCTGCTCGTGCACAAGGCAGGCTACGAGATCTACCCACATCAATGGTCGGTTCGCAGCGATAAACTCGCCGAACTGAGTCCGTGCCTGACCAAGCTGGTTCCGAAACTGCAGCAGGCCGAGGCCGATTACGTCACCAATCCCGAGTCGACGAATCAGGCGCTGCTGCGCATCGCGCAGACGATTCCCGACGGTCCGCCGATCACCGCCGCGGGCAATGCCGATTCGGTCAAGGTGCAGGTCGCCGAAAAGATAGTCGGCAACGGCACCGATGACACCCTGGGCAATTTCGATACCGCGCGGGTCGATCGTGTCATTACCGCCGTGACCGAAACGCTGCGCGGGCGTGGGCAGCAGGTTCCAGACCACATCACCGCGGCAGAGTTGGTCACCAACCAATTCATCGATCCCGCAATCGGTTTGCGGTCGTCGTAGTCCGATCAGGCCGCATCGGGCACCGGGAGACCGACGCGGGCGACGATCCAGCGGAACGACGAGGTGAACGCGGCCGAGGCGAATTGCCAGGTGTGGCCGCCCTGGGTGGTGTGAATGGTGCAATCGATGCCGACTTCGTGGCCTGCGTCGCAGAGCTTTTCGGCGGCGCCGACCTCACCGGTGTCGAAGACCCCGTCATGACCACCCATGCCCACCGTGTCGTCGTCGGCTGCTGCGGATTGTTGGCGTGCACCATGGGATCCCGGACCGGATTTGGGTGGAGTGAGATCGTCGAACAAGCCGGCCATGTCGGTGTAGGGGCCGTGTTTCGCCATGACGGTGATCGGATCGAAGGCGGCCCAGCGGTCGGCGTCGCCGCCGAAAAGCCTTCGGATCGTTTGTTCCTTATTGCCCGAGGCCGGGCCGAGATCGCCCGCGATATCGACGAAGGTGCGCACCAATTCGGGGTGCATGACCGCCAGATCGACCGCGCAGGTGCCGCCCATGGACCAGCCGACCACCGCCCAGTTCGCCGGATCCGCCGAGGCGCCGAACCGAGATTCGAGATAGCTGGGCACATCTCGGGTCAGATGGTCGGCGGCATCGCCGCGCGGACCGTTCACGCATTCGGTGTCATTGTTGAAACTGCCGCTGGAATCGACGAAGACGAGGATCGGCGCGCGGCCGCCATTGGTGGCGGCGAACTTGTCCACCTCGGGCATGATCTGGCCGCTGCGGATCCAGTCGGCAGGGGTATTGAATTCGCCGCCGATCATCATGACGACCGGCAGCGTCGGCGGCGTCGGACCGGCGAACCAGGCCGGTGGCAGGTACACGTATTCGGTTCGATGCGGAAAACCGCTGCCCGCGTCCGGAATTCGCACCGGCACGAGCTTGCCGGTGCCGACATCGGTATTGCGCAGTCCGGACAGCGCATCTATATCGGTCTGATTCGGCAGCGGACCCGCGGTGAGCGCACTCCACGCGGACTGCACAGTGGGGTAGTAGCCGACCCACTGATTGAGCACGACGCCGGTGCTCAACAGCGCCAGCGGAACGGCGAGGACAGAGATGCCGCGCCGCCACCACCTGGCACTGCGCCAGCCGAGCGCGGCGACCGCGATCGCCGCGACCGCGACGCCGACACAGGCCCACAGCTCGACCGGCGCCGGATCCGAAGCCAGCCCCTGATCGTTCACATAGGCCCATGCGGCGACCGCACCCGCCGCACCGAGCAGTACGCAGACCGGCAGCAGCACCAGCCGCCAGCGCCGGGTTCGCCAGCCGATCGCCAGGACCAATGCGGCCACCGCGACCAATTCGACGGTCACCGGCAGCCAGCCGTGCAGTAGCGATATGCCGTGGTGAAAGCCGTTCTGATAGTTCGGATTCAGATTCGCCGAAGGCAGCCGCGGTGGTGGCGGCGGTGTCACGGGGGTCGCGGGTGCGGCGAGCGGGGCACGGACTACGGGCACCTACGGCATTGTCGAGACCGTTCCTCGAGAGAACCTGTGAATTCGCTCCGATCAACCTGGGCGACGCTGAAACGCCGGTCGAGCGCGGGTCGATAACCGCACAGGTGAACCGGGCTCCGAACAGTCATGTCCGGTAAGGTCCAATAGCCGGTCGTGCAAGGATTCGGGAGGGTGCACATGACTTATCAACCACCGCCGCAGTACCCGGGTTATCCGGGGCAGGGGTATCCGGGCTACCCGGGTTATCCGCCGCAGCCGCCCAAGGGCAAGCCGGTGTGGCCGTGGGTCCTCGGCGGCGTGTTCCTGGCGATCGTGCTCACTGTCGGTGGCTGTGTCGCGGTCTTCGGATCCATCGCCTACCGGATCGACAAGGAATCGAAGAAGGAAACCTCGATCACCTACGAGGTCACCGGCTCCGGCACCGCCGATATCTCCTACAACAGTGGCGATTTCGATACCGCCAATGCCAACGACGCACCGTTGCCGTGGACGAAGGCCGTGACCGTGACCGGATACGTCCGCACCGGCCGGGTGTCGGCGACTGTCAGCGGATCCAGCGGCGGCACGGTGAGCTGCCGAATCCTGCAGGACGGCAAGGTCGTCGTCGAGGATTCGGACTCCGGCACCTACGCGTATGTGAGCTGCTACCACTCGTTCACCTAGCCGAATCCCGGACGGCCACCGTGTCGTTGGTGAACGGTAGCTACCCCGTCCACTAGACTCTCGAACAGTTGTTCGTGCCTTCGAGAGGGGATCGTGTGCGGGTGATGGGCGTCGACCCGGGACTCACCCGGTGCGGCCTCAGCATCGTCGAGGGCGGGCTGGGGCGAAAGGTGACGGCGCTCGACGTCGACGTGGTGCGCACACCCGCGGATATGGACCTGGCACACCGGCTGATGGGCGTTGCCGACGTGGCCGAACACTGGATGGATACGCATGAACCCGACGCGGTCGCGATCGAGCGGGTGTTCGCGCAGCACAATGTGCGCACCGCGATGGGCACCGCGCAGGCGGGCGGTGTGATCGCGCTTGCGGCCGCGCGCCGGGGGATACCGGTGGCCTTTCACACCCCGAGTGAGGTGAAGGCCGCGGTCACCGGCAACGGCACCGCGGACAAGGCTCAGGTGACCGCGATGGTGACGCGTATCCTCGGCCTCCAGGTCGCGCCGAAACCGGCGGATGCGGCCGATGCGCTGGCCCTGGCGATCTGTCATTGTTGGCGGGCGCCGCTGATGGCGCGGATGGCCGAGGCCGAGGCGCGCGCCGCCGAGGCGCAGCGGCGGTATACACAGCGGCTTGCCGAACAACGGAAGGTGGTGCGCGGGTGATCGCGTCGGTACGCGGTGAGGTGCTCGAGATCGCGCTCGATCATGTGGTGATCGAGGCGGCGGGCGTCGGCTACCGGCTCAATGTCACCCCGGCGACGCTGTCCACGCTGACCCGCGGCGAGGAATCCCGGCTGTTCACGGCGATGATCGTGCGCGAGGATTCGATGACGCTGTTCGGATTCGCCGATACCGAATCCCGTGACCTGTTCGGCCTTTTGCAGACCGTATCCGGAGTCGGTCCCCGGCTGGCGATGGCGGTGCTCGCGGTGCTCGAGCCCGAGGCGTTGCGCAAGGCGCTGGCGGAGAGCAATGTCGCGGCGCTGACCCGGGTGCCCGGCATCGGTAAACGCGGGGCCGAGCGCATGGTTGTCGAGTTGCGGGACAAGGTGAATCTCGTTCCGGTACAGGCCGGTCCGCCCGGCAGCACACCGGCGCCGGTGCTCACGCCGGTGCGCGAGCAGGTCGTCGAGGCGCTGGTCGGACTCGGATTTCCGATCAAACAGGCCGAACCCGCGGTCGACGCGGTCCTCGCCGAGAATCCCGCGGCCGATACGTCGAAGGCGCTGCGGGCCGCGCTGGGCTCGCTGGGGAAGAATCGGTAACACGTCATGGATCACGACTCCGACCCGGACGCCGAATCCCAGGTCAGCGCAAGCTATCTCAAGTCCGACGGTGATATCGAGGCCAGTCTGCGCCCGAAGTCCCTGGACGATTTCATCGGCCAGCCGCGCGTGCGCGAACAGCTCGCGCTGGTGCTGCGCGGTGCCAAGCAGCGCGGCGGCACTCCGGACCACGTGCTGCTGTCCGGTCCGCCGGGTCTCGGCAAGACCAGTATGGCGATGATCATCGCCGCCGAACTCGGTACGGCACTGCGCATTACGTCCGGTCCGGCGCTGGAACGCGCGGGCGATCTCGCCGCGATGCTGAGCAATCTGGTCGAGGGCGATGTGCTGTTCATCGATGAGATCCATCGGATCGCCCGGCCCGCCGAGGAAATGCTCTACCTCGCCATGGAGGATTTCCGCGTCGACGTGGTCGTCGGGAAAGGCCCTGGGGCGACATCGATTCCGCTGGATATCGCGCCGTTCACCCTGGTCGGCGCGACCACCCGATCCGGTGCGCTCACCGGTCCGCTGCGCGATCGCTTCGGCTTCACCGGCCATATGGATTTCTATGATCCCGAAGAACTCTTGCGTATCCTGCTGCGCTCGGCCCATATCCTCGGTGTCGCCATAGATCGAGATGCCGCCGCCGAGATCGCTGGTCGCTCCCGCGGCACTCCCCGCATCGCCAACCGCCTGCTGCGCCGCGTCCGCGACTATGCCGAGGTCCGCGCCGACGGCGTGATCACCCGTCCCATCGCCCAGGCCGCACTCGAGGTCTACGACGTGGATGCTCTCGGCCTGGACCGCCTCGACCGTGCGGTCCTCGGCGCGCTGGTCCGCAGCTTCGGCGGTGGGCCCGTTGGTGTTTCGACCCTCGCGGTCGCCGTGGGGGAGGAGGCCGCGACCGTCGAAGAGGTGTGCGAGCCGTTCCTCGTCCGGGCGGGCATGGTGGCCCGCACGCCGCGCGGCCGCGTCGCGACCGCCGCCGCCTGGGAACACCTCGGCCTCGTTCCACCGCCCGATCTCGTCTTCGGCTCCATCGAAGTCCGCGGCCGCGAACCCCACCCCACCCTCGACCTCTTCGACTGACCCGCGCCGCCGGATCAAGATCAGGTGGACTGGTAGCGGTGGCTTCTCGGGTGGATTCCACCTGAACTTGATGCGCGTTGTGGGGCGAGCGCGGTTCAGCGGTGGTTGTTTTCGAGGGCGGTGACGACGAGGTCCAAGAAGGCGTCGACCTCGTCGCGGACGTAGCCGCGGGTGCCGAGGCGGGCCTCGGTGAAGCGGACGGCGCGGACGTCGGGAATGGTCAGGCTGCCGGGGCCGCCGTGCGCGAGGGTGGCGGCGACGAGGTCCATGAAAGCGTCCACTTCTTCGGTGTCGTAGCCGCGACGGCCGACCGCGGACTGGGTGAACCGCGTGCGGTGCACATCGTCGGGGGTGAGCAGCGCGGAGGGGCCGGAGCCATTGCCACCGGCGGGGACCGGGCGGGAGCCGCGCTGCCGGAATTCCAGTTCCACGCGGACCCGGTCCAGGAATTCGTCGACCTGATCGGCCTGATAGCCGCGGCCGCCGAAGCGCGGGGCGTCGAAGGCGACGTGCCGGATATCGTCGGCGGTCAGCGCCCCGTGACCGGCCAATGTCGCCGAGACCAGTTCCAGGAATGCGTCGACCTCATCGGCGTGGTAGCCGCGGTGCCCCATGGGTGGCATGGCGAAGTGGATTCGGCTCACGTCGTCGGGGGTCACCCGCGACATTGTTCCAGGGTCGCTGCCCTGCCCGCGTCGAATGCGGTTTTTTCGAACTAGGCGGTCTCTGCCGAACACGTGTTGCCCCCGTTGGCCGTCGATCCGGGTCCCACCCTAGCCGGAATCGGCTCACGTAGCCGCTGGAGATTCGCCGGATTTCAGTCCTTGCGGACACCGTCGATCAAGAGTCGCCGGATCGCCTCGTTCAATTCCTGCACCCCGGCCTCGTCCGGATTGCGCAGCCCGTGCACGATGCCCGCGAGCAGCATGCCGGTCACCGCCTTGGCGGTGTACTTGGTATCGAGATCCGCACGCAGATAACCGAGTTCGACGCCATGCGACAGGTAGCCCGCGGTGAGCGCGTCGGCCATATCGAGCAGACCGTAGAGCCGTGCGGTGAGTTCGTCATCGATGCCGGTGGCGTGGAACAGCAGCAGTTGGGCGACCCGTCGGTCGGCCACGAGGATCCGGGTCAGCGCGGCGCCGATGCGATCGATCTGGGCGCGATATTCGTCAAGGGAGGTGGCGGCGTCGGGTGCGTTGTCGGTGCCGAGCGCCTCGATGATGTGGGTGGCCAGATCGTCGATGACCACGTCGATGATCTCGCGCTTATTGCTGAAGTATCGGTAGAACGTGCCGTGGCCGATGCCCAATTCGTTGGCGATATCGGCGATGCCGGTGGCGTGATACCCCTTCTCGGCGAAGCAGACGAAGGCGGTATCGATGATCTCCTGACGGAGTTCGGCCTTGCGTCGCTGGATGGCATTTCCGGCCGCTGGGCGGGGCGCACGCGTGGATGGCTTCGTCACCTGTCCGATGATACGGTGTTCACAAACGGAATGATGTGTCATTCCGTGAGGGATGGTTCCTACATTCCTGATGGAATGTTGAAGCAGGAGGTTCGACGTGGCGCCTCAATACGACGCGGTCGTGGTCGGTGCGGGATTCGGCGGCATCGGAGCGGGCATCGAGCTCGACCGGCTGGGTCTGAGCAATTTCGTCATTCTGGAGCGCGAGGACGACCTCGGCGGCACCTGGCATGTCAATCACTATCCGGGTCTCGCGGTCGATATCGCCTCGGTGACCTACTCGTATTCCTTCGAGCCCAACCCGTATTGGACGCGCCTGTTCGCACCGGGCAAGGAACTCAAGAAGTACGCCGCCCACGTTGCCGACAAGTACGGCCTGCGCCGCCGGATGCGCTTCGGCACCGTGGTGGACGGCGCCCGCTGGGACGAGGAGCACCAGCACTGGGTCGTCTCCATCGCCGGTGGTGAAACCCTCACCGGCCGTTACCTTCTCACCGCCACCGGCTTCCTGTCCCAGCCCTACACACCACCGTTTCCCGGCATCGATTCGTTCGCGGGCAAGATCATCCACACCACCGCGTGGGAGGACGATTTCGACCTGACCGGTCGCAAGGCCGCCATCATCGGCACCGGCGCCACCGCCGTGCAGCTGATACCCGAGGCCGCGAAGAAGACCGAGGAACTCACCGTATTCCAGCGAACGCCGATCTGGGTGGTGCCGAAAATCGACACCGCGATTCCCGCGCCCGTGCAGCAGCTGTTCGCCCGGCTGCCCGTCACCCAGAAGGCCGCACGGCTGGTCAACACCAGCCTGCTCGAGGCGCTCATGGTGGTCGGCGTGCTGCACTTCAAGCAGGCCAAGCCGCTGAATATGGCCGCCGGTGTACTCGCCAAGGCGCATCTGCGGGCCCAGGTGCGCGATAAGGAGATTCGCAAGCAGCTCACCCCGCACTACGACTTCGGCTGCAAGCGACCCACCTTCTCCAACCAGTACTTCAAGACGTTCAACCAGCCCAATGTCCGGCTGGAGACCAACTCGATCGATCACATCGAGGCCGACGGCATCGTCACCGTCGACGGGCACAAGACCGAGATCGATACGCTGATCCTGGCCACCGGCTTCAACCTGTGGGATGTGAACTTCCCGGCCATCGAGATCATCGGCCGCGACGGCGTCAACCTCGGAAAGTTCTGGCGCGACAACCGTTTCCAGGCCTACGAGGGCATCACCGTGCCGAAGTTCCCGAACTTCCTCAGCCTCAACAGCCCGTACTCCTACAGCGGCCTGTCCTACTTCACCACCATCGAAGCCCAGATGAAGCATATGGGCCGGTTGCTCGGTGAAATGTTCCGGCGCGGCGAGACCACCTTCGAGGTGACCGAGCAGGCCAACACCCGGTTCCTGGACCGCGTCACCGAGAAGTTGGGTTCCTCGGTGTTCTACGGCGGCGACTGCGCGACCGCGCGCAGCTACTACTTCAACCAGCACGGCGAGGCCGCGCTACTGCGCCCGACCAGCACCGTCAATGCCCACCGCGAGGCGGTCAGCTTCCCGCTCGACGACTACACCTACGGCAAGACCGCCTAGGACGCCCGTTGCGCAGCCCCGCGACCGCCGCTCGGTCGCGGGGCTCATGCTGTCCCGGATCGGCTCGGAATCCGGATTCCGGGACGTCAAGGGTGTGCCGGTGTGGTGGTGACGACATGAGCTGGCAGACTGTTGGGGTAATAGCCCATTCCCACCCACAGACTAGGGACTGACTTCGACGATGGAACTTCTGTTTCCGCTCCTACTGGTAGCCCTGCTCGTGCCCATGTTCCTCGGTGTGCGCCGTCAGAAGCGCGAGGCCGAGAAGGTCACGTCCATGCAGGAAAGCCTGAAGGTCGGCGATCAGGTCACCACCACGTCGGGTCTGTATGGAACCGTGGTCGATCTCGACGAAACCACGGTCGATCTCGAGATCGCCGAGGACGTCATCACCACATGGTTGCGTCAGGCCATCCGCGATGTGCGCACCGAGGACGAGACCACGGATGAGACCGTGACCGACGAGGCCGAGGCCGGTCCCGTCGAGGAGTCCGCGGAGCAGACCGAGACCCGGCTGACCAAGGACTGATCGGTTTACCGGCTCCCGCAGCGGTTGCTCGCAGGTCGCTCGAAAGGGCCCGCCCGCGTGCCGCAGATCGCCGCGGGCCATCCGTCCGGGTGCCCGGCCGTGCGCGCCCGCCTGTTCCACCCTCGACTTCCGCCTAGGAGATGACGAACTGTGCCACCTTCCCAGGGATCGGCGCATCCGCTCCGGTTGCTCGGCGTCTACGCCGTGCTGCTGGCCGTGATCTATGCGCTGGTGTTCTTCGCCGGTGATCATTCCCCGACCCCCAAACTGGGCATCGACCTGCAGGGTGGTACCCGCGTCACCTTGACCGCCCGTACCCCCGACGGCAGCAAGCCGAGCCAGGACAGCCTGCGCCGGGCACAGACGATCATCGAGAACCGCGTCAACGGGCTCGGTGTCTCGGGCTCCGAGGTCGTCATCGATGGCGACAATCTGGTGATCACGGTTCCGGGTGACGACGGCGGCCAGGCCAAGGCGCTGGCGACGACCGCGAAGCTCTACATCCGTCCGGTGCTTTCGGCGGTGCCCGCGGTCGGCGGCAAGGCATCGTCGCAGACCTCGGGTACCGCGGGGACGGCGACGCCGGGCACGGTTCCGGACACCACCCAACTCAACCCCGATGGCACCGTGCCGACCCAGCCCGCGCCGACGACCGAGTCGACGCCGACCACGGAGTCCGCACCCGCGGCGGAATCGACCCCGCAGCCGCGCGTGTTCCCCGCGCAGGCCCCGACTTCGCCGCCCGCCCCGCCCGGTGGTCTGACGCCGCAGGAACAGGCGAAGAAGGAGATCGCGGACGCCAAGGCGGTCAGGCAGAGCACTGATGCCACGGTGCAGCAGGCCGCGATGGCCGCGATGGACTGCAATAAGTCCGATCCGCTCGCCGGTAACGACGATCCGAATCTGCCGCTGGTCACCTGCTCCACCGACGGCAAGGAAATCTTGCTGCTGGACAAGAGCCGCATCGACGGCCAGGAGATCAAGGACGCCACGTCCGGGCTCAACCAGCAGCAGGCGCGCCACGAGGTGAACCTCGAATTCAAATCCGGTGGTAGCGATGCCTGGGCCGCGCTGACCGGTGAGTACATCAACAAGCGGGTCGCATTCGTTCTCGACTCGAAGGTGGTCAGCGCGCCGGTCGTGCAGTCGGGTCCGCAGCAGGGCGGTCGCACCACCATCTCCGGTAGCTTCACCGCGGCCAGTGCCAAGGAACTCGCCAACACCTTGAAGTACGGTTCGCTGCCGCTGTCGTTCCAGACCTCCGAGGCCGAGACGGTTTCGGCGACACTTGGTCTGTCGTCGCTGCGCGCGGGTCTGCTCGCGGGTGCGATCGGTCTCGCGGTGGTGCTGCTGTACTGCCTGCTCTACTACCGGATGCTCGGCTTCCTCGCCGGATTCTCGTTGATCGCCTCGGGTGTCGCGGTGTACGGCATTATCGTGCTGCTCGGCCGGTGGATCGGATTCACGCTGGACCTTGCCGGTATCGCCGGTCTGATCATCGGTATCGGTCTGACCGCCGACTCCTTCGTGGTGTTCTTCGAACGCATCAAGGATGAAATGCGCGAGGGTCGCAGCTTCCGTTCGGCGGTGCCGCGCGGTTGGCAGCGGGCCCAGCGCACCAACCTCTCCGGTAAGACCGTCAGCCTCATCGCCTCGGTGGTGCTCTACATCCTGGCCGCCGGTCAGGTGAAGGGCTTCGCGTTCACCCTCGGAATCACCACCGTCCTGGACGTGATCGTGCTGTACCTGGTGACCGCGCCGCTGATGATGCTGGCCTCGCGCTCGTCGTTCTGGGCGAAGCCGTCGGTCAACGGGCTCGGTGCGATTCAGGAAGTGGCCAGGGAGCGCAGGGCCGGCGAGGCGCTGGTTAAGGAGACGGCACGATGAGTACAGCATCGCGTAGCGATTCCATGAGGGGCGGTGGCCGGGTGCCGGGTGGGCCGAACTCGACTCTGGAGCCGTTCGCCGACGAGGTGAACGATTTCCAGACGCCCAAGCACAGCGTTTTCGAGCGCCTCTACACCGGTACCGGCGGATTCAAGATCGTCAGTCGGCGGCGTTTCTACTACGGGCTGACCGTGGCCTTCGTGCTGATCTCATTGCTGAGCATCGGAGTTCGCGGATTCACCCTCGGCATCGACTTCGCGGGCGGGTCGCGCATCCAGTTGCCGGCGGCGGGGACGGCCACCACGCAGAAGGTCGAGGACATCTACTCCCAGACCATCGGCCACGCGCCGGTGACGGTGCAGAAGGTGGGATCCGGGTCTGCGGAGACCATCCAGGTCCGCTCGGACACGCTGAGCGCCACCCAGACCGACGCGCTGCAGACCGCGCTGTTCAACGCCTTCCAGCCGAAGGACAAGGACGGCAACGTTTCTCGCAATGCGATCAGCATCGCCGAGATCAGCGAGACCTGGGGTAGCCAGATCACCAAGAAGGCGTTGATCGCGCTGGTCGTGTTCATCGCGCTCACCATGGTCTATATCGCGATCCGCTTCGAACGGGATATGTCGATCGCGGCGATCGCCTCGCTGTTCTTCAACATGATCGTCACGGCGGGCATCTACTCACTGGTCGGTTTCGAGGTGACGCCCGCGGCGGTGATCGGTCTGTTGACCATCCTCGGTTACGTGCTCTACGACAATGTCGTCGTCTTCGACAAGGTCGAAGAGAACACCCGCGGTGTGGTCGGTACCACCCGGCGCACCTATGCCGAACAGGCGAATCTCGCGGCCAACCAGACCCTTATGCGTTCGATCAACACCACGGTCATCGGCATCCTGCCGATTGTCGGCATGTTGGTGATCGCGGTGTGGCTGCTCGGTGTCGGCACGCTGAAGGATCTGGCGCTGGTGCAGCTGGTCGGCATGATCGTCGGCGCGTATTCGTCGATCTTCTTCGCGGTTCCTCTGCTGGTATCGATCAAGGAGCGGTGGGGGCCGGTCGCGGCGCACACCAAGAAGGTGCTCAACAAGCGGGCCGGACTGGCATCGGCGCGGGCGGGAGCCGAGGCGGAGCGGCGCGCGGTCGCGGCGACCGGCCGGGAGCTGGGTGCGCGTCCGGTGCGCGAACCCGGGCAGACTCCGCGTCCGGGTGCCCGGCCGAGCGGAAAGCGGAACAAGCGCAGGCACTGACAGCCGACGGCAGGGGTTTGCATAGATGAAGCAGTCGCTAGCGGTACGTCTGATCGGAGCGGTGGCTGCGGGCACCGTGGCCGCCACGGTGGTGACCGGATGCTCCAGTCAGAACCAGGTGCCCTCCATCGGCTATGCCGTCGACGCGGTGATCGCCAGCTACAACGGCGGCACCGCGCTCGGTGCGAGCAGCGGCTCGGCCGCGGTGTTCGCGCGGGTGCTGACCGGGTTCTTCTACACCGGCCCGGACGGTCAGCAGGTCGCGGACACCGATGTCGGCACCGCGAAAGAGGTGCCGGGCGAGGCGCAGACGGTGCAGTACCGGCTCAATGCGGACGGGGTGTACTCCGACGGGGTGCCGACCTCATGTGACGATCTGGTGCTCGCCTGGGCCGCGCGCAGTGGCCGCTACACCAAACCCGGTGACCGCGGCCAGGTTCCGCTCTTCGATGCCGCGAGCACCGCCGGATACGCCGATATCGAGCGGGTGGACTGTCAGCCCGGATCCAAGGACGCCACCGTCGTGTTCCGCGCGGACCACCACTACCTGCCGTGGCGCAATCTGTTCACCGCGGGGGAGTTGATGCCCGCGCATGTGGCGGCTCGGGTGGCGAACGTGCCGAATGTGGTGACGGCCGTGCAATCCGGTGATCAGGCGTCGCTGCAGCGGATCGCCGACTTCTGGAACAACGGGTGGACGATCGGCACGGACAAGGTGGATCTTTCGCGGTTCCCGTCATCGGGCCCGTATCGGATCGATTCCTACTCCGCCAAGGACGGTCTGGTGCTGGTCGCCAACGAGCGCTGGTGGGGTAATAAGCCCGAGACCGGGCGGATCGTGGTGTATCCGAAGACCGCCGATCTGAAGGCCGAGGTCGGCGACAAAGCGGTCGGGGTAGTCGATATCGGCGCCGGATCGGTGAAAGACATCAATCTGGGTGGGTTTTCGGTGCGGACCGTGCCGGGGCGCGGTGCCGAGCAGTTGGTGCTGGGTACTTCGGGAGTCTTCGCCTCGGCCGACGCGCGGCGCGGTTTCGCATTTTGTGTGCCGCGCCAAGACCTGTTCGACAAACTCGGCAAGGCCAAGGATGCCCCGAAGTCCGGACTCGGCACCGGTGTGCTGAATTCTCGTATCACACAGCAGGATTCGCTCTACTACCCGAACGTGATCGGCGCGGCCGACAAGTACCACGGCGGTGATGCGACCGCGGCGGCCGCCGCCGGTGCGGCCAAGCCGACCATTCGGATCGGATATGTGAAGCCCGACGATCGCCGCACGCAGACCGTGCAGATGATCGCGGACGCGTGCAAACCGGCCGGTATCAATGTGGTGGATGCCGGATCCGCCGATTTCACACCGTCCCAGCTCACCGAGGGCAAAGTCGACGCCGTCCTCGGCAGCACCGGATCGGCCCCGGGTCCGGCCGGATCCGAGACCGGTGTGGCCGCTACCAGCGCGTTGCGCACCGGTAGCGGGCTCAATTTCGGTCGCTTCGGTAACGGCCGCTACGATTCGATCACCGATCAGCTTGCGGGCGACGACAACTCGACCGCAACGCTGAATCTGCGCACCGAGGCCGAGAATCTGCTGTGGGCGGAGATGCCGAGCATTCCGTTGTTCGTCACGCCCCGCACCATCGCGTTCGGCAACGGTCTGCAGAACGGCGTAGCCGGGCCCACCCAGGCGGGCACCGGCTGGAACATGGACCGCTGGGTGTTGAAGCGGTGACAGGTGTCGGTGGGTGAGTGATCATGGAGAGGTGTCGATGAGCAAGCATGCGGCGGTGGAATCTGACGACGTCCTAGCCGAGCGGACAGGTAAGGCGGCCGAACTGGTCGAACGCCTGACCCGCTGGCGCGACGATTTCCCCTCCCCCGGCATTCGCTTCGCCGATCTCACGCCGGTTTTTGCCGATCCGGAGGGTTTCCGGGCCGTCATCGACTGCCTCGCGGCGTGCGCGCCCGATGCCGACCTGGTTGCGGGCGTCGACGCTCGCGGCTTCATCATCGCAGCGGGCGTTGCCGCGACGCTGGGCACCGGTGTCATGGCGGTGCGCAAGGCCGGGAAGTTGCCGCCCCCGGTCATCTCGCGTGAGTACAGCCTCGAATATGGCACCGCATCGCTCGAGATTCCCGCCGACGGGGTCGACCTGAAGGGTCGGCGCATTCTGCTGCTCGACGACGTGCTGGCCACGGGCGGCACATTGGCCGCCGCCGCGGATCTGTTCCAGACCGCCGGTGCCGAAATCGTCGCGGCCGCAGTCGTTCTGGAGTTGGGTTTCCTCAATGGCCGTGATCGCCAGGGCGATTACCCGTTGAGCTCGGTGGTGCGAGTCTAGGTCGCTCGTCAGCGGCGCGGACCGGGTAGTCGAGGTGGGTTACTCGGTCGCTGCGGCATTCCGCACAGCACATGTGATCGGAATATCAGTGGCACCACACCCATGGATGTGGTTAATCTAGACGAGTCTTATCCCCGTTGATCGGAGTCATGTCGTTGCTCTCATGAGGTAGCCACTCGGGCGGCCCGCATCCTGTGCGCCGCATTCCCGTGCAACCTCTGGGGTCCACATGACCAATCTGTCTCTTTCCGATCTCACTTTCTCCTGGGCCGATGGCACCCCCGTCTTCGACGGACTGGACGCGGTGCTCGGCCCGGGCCACCTCGGCCTGGTCGGCGGCAACGGCGCGGGCAAGTCCACCCTGCTGCGGCTGATCGCGGGTGAGCTGACACCGACGCGCGGTTCGATCACGGTCACCGGGCGACTGGGGTACCTGCGCCAGGATCTCGGTCTCGGCGACGGTCAGCGCGTCGACGCGGTGCTCGGCATCGCCGAGACACGAAAGGCCTTGCACCGCATCGAATCCGGTATCGGCGAGGAGTCCGATTTCGATATCGTCGGCGCGCAGTGGGATGTCGAGGAGAGTGCCATCGCGCTGCTGGGTCGACTGGGCCTGCACTACCTCGCCGACTCCACCGAACAGCTGGACCGCCGCCTCGAAACCCTTTCCGGCGGCGAGACCGTGCTGCTGGGCCTGGTCGCCGAGCTGCTGCGCGATCCGGACGTGCTGCTGCTCGACGAGCCGACCAACAATCTGGATCACGTTGCCCGCCAACGTCTCTACGAGGTCATCGCCCAGTTCTCCGGAACCGTCCTCACCGTCAGCCACGACCGCGAGCTGCTGGAGCGAATGTCCACCATCGCGGAACTGCGCCAGGGTGAATTGCGTTTGTTCGGCGGCAATTTCAGCGAATACGAGCGGATCATCGAAGCCGAACGGGAGGTGGCACGCGCCGCGATCCGGGACGCGCGCAGCGACGTTCGCAAACAGGCACGCGAACTGGTCGAGACCCGGATAAAACTCGATCGCCGAGCGCGGTACGGACAGAAGATGTTCGAGAACAAGCGCGAACCGAAGATCGTCATGGGGGCACGCAAACGGGCAGCCCAGGTGTCGGCGGGCAAGTTGCGCAATAACCACATCGAAAAGCTGGACACCGCGAAGGAACAGCTGCAGCAGGCCGAGGATCTCTTGCGCGACGACCGACGGATCCGGATCGATCTACCGGGCACCCGGCTCTATCCGGGCCAGGACGTCATCGATCTCGAGGAGGTCGAACTGGCCTGCGGTCCGACGGTGACATTGCGAGTCTCCGGTCCGGAGCGGATCGCGCTGACCGGCCGCAACGGGGCGGGCAAAACCACTCTGCTGCACCGCATCGCCGCCGAACCGCCGCAGGTGCCGTGGCGCGTACTGCCGCAGCGCCTCGACATCTTCGACGAGCAGCGCACGGTCTTCGAGAACGTCGCCGCGACCGCACCACATGCGGCCGCCGAACAGATCCGGGCCCAACTTGCCCGCTTCCTGTTCCGCGGCAGCGATGCCGATGTCGCGGCGGCGGCCCTGTCCGGCGGTGAACGTCTGCGCGCGGCCTTGGCCATGCTCCTGCTCGCCGATCCGGCCCCGAAGCTCCTGTTGCTGGACGAGCCGACCAATAATCTCGACCTGCCCAGCCTCGAGCACCTGACCCAGGCGCTGGCCAACTTCGAGGGCGCACTGATCGTCGTCAGTCACGACCGCCGTTTCCTCGACGATATCGGGGTGACCAGGCGTCTCGAACTAGCCGGCGACGGGCTGGTCGAAACGCGATAGCGCGCGCCGCATGACGCCCGGATGACGAAGCAGGCGCGGCCCGAGCTTCACGGCCAACAGGGTCAGCGGGAGCCAGGGCCGCAGGTGCGGTTCGAGGCGGCGGATGCGACCGTCGGCCGCCAATTCGAGGATCATGGCCTCGGTCATCCGGAATGGTCCGACGGCGGCTTCGGCGAGCAGAACTCGGCGCGCGCCGTCGCCGATGTGCTCGGTCCAGCGCAGTCGGTCGAGGCTCCCGTACGCCGCGGTCAGCAGAATGCGCAGATCGTCGTGACCTCGGAAGACCAATTTGCCCGAGACCGGCGAAGTGAACTCGGCGTCGGGGGCCAGGGTCGTCATCAGCGCATCGAAATCGCTGGCCTCGGTTGCCTCGCGAAACCGCTCCACAGTATCCGACATCGTCTCGATCACTCCTTCGCGTTCGGTCTTTCGACGTTTCGCAACGTATCGGAGTCACTTGCAAAAAGCAATGGACTACGATGGGCGGGTGCCCAAAGCAGCCATGTCCGATATTGTGTGCTCGATCGCGCGAACCCTCGACGTGGTCGGGGAGCGATGGACGCCGCTGATCCTGCGCGACCTGTTCGTCGGAGTGAACCGGTTCGAGGACATCCGGCGTGATCTGGGCATCGCCACCAATGTCCTGACCGCGCGTCTGGACGTGTTGCGGCAGTACGGGATCGTCGAGGCCAAGGCCTACCAGACGAATCCCGTGCGCCACGAATATGTGCTCACCGAACAGGGACGCGATCTGTATCCGGTGCTCACGATGCTCATCTCGTGGGGCGACAAATGGCTCGCCGGGTCCGCGGGCCCGCCCGCGCTGGTCGTGCATCGCGATTGCGGACATCCGACCTCCGGGGTGGTGGTCTGCCGCGAATGCGGCGCGCCGATCACCGCCGACAACGTGTACTGGCGGCATGGTCCGGGTGCCCAGCGTGGACCGGGAACCATGCTGATCGGCGATCGTCTGGAACCGGCACCGTAGCTCGCTCCGGGTAACGCAAGTGTTTCGCTCGAGTTGATGGACGTGCTCGGCTGCAGCATTATCAATCCGATGGATCCGGTGTTGCGGGCGATAGCCGATGTCGATTGGGCCGAGCTGGAACATGCTTACGGCCCGGCGGCGGATGCCCCGGCGCACCTGCGGGCGCTGATCGACGGTGATGCCGAGGCCTGTGTCGACGCGGTCGGCTATCTCGACGCCGCGCTACTACATCAGGGCAGCGTGTACTCCGCGACCGCGCCGTTCGTCGCGATCGTGGCCGAACTGCTGGCGCGTCCGCACACCGAGATGAAGCTCGAGGACATCCTGCCGTGGGATCCGGGGCCGCGCCCGTTGCGCGTCGCGCTGCTGGACTACCTCGAGGTCTTCGCGCAGGGGTGCTGTTCGGGAATCTCCGATGAGCAGCTGTATGCCGAGGCCTACCCACCCGAGCGCACCGAAGCGGATCTGCAGCGCGTCAAAGCGAATCGGCGCGCCGGACTACTGGAATTGGGGCCCGATCCCGCGAACGCCCTTCTGGTGGAGCATGTTCCGACGCCACCGGGCTTGTTGGCGGCCATCGATGACCATGTATTCCGCGCCGCGATGCGGGCCAGGGACGAGATCGCCTGTCGCGCGGTCGTTCCCGGTGTGATCGACGCGGTCGAGCCGCTGATCGACGATCCGGATGTGACGGTGCGCATGGCCGCACTGCGGGCGCTGATCGAACTCACCACACATCCGGCCTATGCCGAGAAGCGGGTCGCGCTGCTGCGGCGGCTGGACGAGATCGCGCCGACCATGTCGGATCCGGTCGAACGCGCCACTGCCGCACGGATTTCCGGCCTCAACGGCGGTCGTCCGGAGCAACTGCTCGCCGATGCCCATCCCGGCGTGCGCACCTGCGCCGCGCTGGCCCCCGCATTCGCCCACGAGCGGCGCGCCACCAACGAACTGCTGGCCGCACTGGAGCACCCGGAGGTCATCGACCGGTGGTTCGATCGCCATCTGCCGGGACAGGAGGGCTGGCTGCGCCACGATGTCATCCGCGAACTCGTCAGTCGCGTAGAGGATTTCGAGACGCTGCTGCCCGCCGCGATCGAAGCGGCCTGGGCCGCGAATCCCAGTACGGTGCACTACGACTGTATTTCCTTCCTGCACAGAGCCTTTCCGGATCCGATCGGCGTCGGATCGGAGCTATCCGCCGCCCAGCTGTCGTTCCTCGCAGTGCTGGTGGAGATCGATGATCTGTGGCAGCTCGGCCAACTCGAACGCTGGCTCGATACGGCCGGCCTGCCCGGCGGTCGGGACAGTTGTCGTCGGCTCGTCGAACAGTAGCCGGTCAGTCCATCTGGGCCACAAGCCGTTTCGGTGCGACCTTGCGGTATGCGTCATGAATGATCTCGGTGATCTCCGCCCAGTCGGGATCCACCTCGAGCCGAACGCCGATCCATCCGCGATGCCCGACATACGGTGGTACGAAAAACCGTTCGGGTTCGGCATCGACGAGTTCGGCCTGCACCCCCTCCGGCGCCGGACACCAGATCGTCGCACCCGGTTCGCGGTGATGATCCTCCATATACATGGTGAACGCCGTCTTCGACCGCACGAAGAAATTCGGGCGGCCGTGACCGAGTCGCTCGCTGCTCTCGGGCAGTGCCAGGCAGATCGCCCGGATCCGCGTCAACGGGTCCACGTCCGCAGTGTAGGTGTAGGGTCCTGACTTTCGCCGCCGGAACGCGGACACAAGGATGTGTATCCATGGGAATCGAGTTGCACGCGGCGGGGGTCTGCCGCGCGCCCGGCGCGGACTTCCTCGATCAGGTCGGGGAGTGGCTGCGGACCGGCCCCGCCGGTGCGCGGGTCGACTGGACCGCCACATCCGCGCCGCTGCGGAAATCAGTGGAAGTCTCCGGAGATCGCCTGCTTGCCGTGCTGCATCCGGCGGCCGAACCGGTCGATCTGCGCGCGGCGCACGGTCAGGTGGTGGTGAGCGCGGGTTGTGCGTCGGCCGGGCCGGGCTATCACCGGCATGTGGCGGCGGTACTGCACGAAATGGGTCGGCGATTCGACATCGTGTGGGACGAGGGGACCGAGGATCCGCTCGGCTTGGGCGATGACCGCGCCGAGGTCGAACGCGACTATCTGATGTGGATTCGCAGTCTCGCGGAGACGGTGCTGACCGAGGTTCCTGCGGAGGACGCCTGGGTTTCGATCGGATTGTCGCTGGGCAGTGACCGTTTCGACTATGACGGACTGGCCGCGAGCTGGTTGGGGCCGCGCGATCGTGACTGGTTCCAGGCGGTCCGTGATGGCGACGAGGCGGCCGCGCGCGCATTTTTCCCGTGGTGGGAGGACGGCTGGACCGCACCGACCATTCGCAACACCGCGATGGGCATCATGTGGAACGACGTGCGGTGGCGCGCACCATCGGACGCTGATGACACGCCCGCACTGCACCAAGCCGATGCATTGCTCGCCGAGGCGCACCGGCTCGACGCGGCGCTGGAGCTGCCGTGGGCGGCCTGGCACGAATTACGGCTGCTGCTCGCGGATTCGGCCGCCACCGCGGAGGGGGCGCCCGCCGACCTGCCCGCGCGGGCCGCCGCCGCGGACCAGGTGCCGCTCGGCTACCGTCGCCGCCCGGTGCACACCACTCCGGTCTCGGGGTGGAGCCTGCGGATTCCCGGCGATTTCACCTATGGCTGGGACGGCGATCGGTGGTGGGCCTGGGACGGCACCCGCCAGATCGAGATCACCATCCTGCGCGTCGGTGACCCGAAAACCGGGCCGCCACCGGCCGCGATGCTGCAATACGGCGCCAATGCGACAGCGGGTCATCGCGGCGAACCGGTGACCGGCGGTCCCGGTGACGGATGGTGGTTGCCCTCCGAGGACGGTGCCGAGGTCGGCGTGCAAGGGATCGCCAGTCGCCGCAACGGTGAGTTGCTGCTGGTCACGATCAGTGTTCCCGGGACGGAATTGGATTGGGCTATCGAGGCCTGGCGCTCGCTGCAGTACCACGGCGACTGACCGCACGTTTGTGGAAGCGGGTGCGCGCCCGGTCGAGGATGCTTGCCTTCCGTCTCGTACAGGAGGTTCCCTTGGCAATCGTCGTCAACACAATCGTCGCCGTGTTCTTCCTCGCGATGGGGGTCTATGCCCTCGCCACCCCCGCGGCGCTGACCCGTCCGTTCGGCATTCGCCTCGAGCAACCCGAGGCGCGCTACGAGGTGCGCGCGGTCTACGGCGGATTCGGTCTGGCGATGGCGGCGATGCTGGCGGTCGCGGCAACCCAGGATGGACCGCTGCGCACCGGAATCATGATCACCATCGGGGTCGCGCTGGGCGGAATGGCATTGGGCCGCATCATATCCGCAGTGCTCGATGACCGAGTTGCCTTCTACCCCAACTGGTTCTACTGCATCGTCGAAACGGTCGGCGCGGCGGCTCTGGTGTCGGCCTCCTGAGCTGGCGTCGTTACCGAATCGCCGGCTCGGTTCACGTGTCAGCACCCTCGGGTGCCTGGGCCAGCGATGCACAGCAGACTCGGTACTCGCCGCGCCGTCCACCGTCGATACCGTGTCGGCCTGTCTTCGCGATCAGCGAGTAGGGAGCCATGCCTCTGGTGAACGAATTCGCCGCAGGGGATTTCGGCGGCCCGGCAATCGGGGCACTCTGGAAGAGAACCCCTGATCCGATGACAGGAAACCAGATCGTGACACATACTTTGACCCAGCTGGAGTTGTTGACCGAACTCGAACCCATTGCCGAACAGAATCTCAACCGTCACCTATCGATGGCCAAGGACTGGCACCCGCACGACTACGTGCCGTGGGACCAGGGCCGAAATTTCGCCGAGATGGGCGGAATCGATTGGGAGCCAGCGCAGTCCCAGTTGAGCGAAATCGCCAAGGCCGCCATGGTGACCAATCTGCTGACCGAGGACAATCTGCCGTCCTATCACCGACTGATCGCCGAATCCTTCTCTCAGGACGGCGCATGGGGCACCTGGGTGGGGCGGTGGACCGCCGAGGAGAACCGGCACGGGACCGTCATGCGCGACTATCTCGTCGTCACCCGCGGGGTGGACCCGGTAGCGCTGGAACACGCGCGAATGGTGTGCATGACAGCCGGGGTGCAGCACCCGACCGGGGTGGACGACAACGGATTCCTGCCCGGCGTCGCCTATGTGACCTTCCAGGAACTGGCGACCAGGGTCAGTCACCGCAATACCGGCCGGGTCTGCAACGATGCGGTCGCCGACCGGATGTTGCAGCGCATTTCCGCCGACGAGAACCTGCACATGGTCTTCTACCGCAACCTCTGCGGTGCGGCCCTCGATCTGGCGCCGGACCAAGCGCTGGCAGCGATCTCGGCGATCATCCGCAACTTCCAGATGCCGGGTGCGGGCATGCCGAACTGGCGTCGCAACAGCGTGCTGATGGCCAAACACGGTATCTATGATCTGCGCCAGCACCTCGAGGACGTCATCACACCGGTGCTGCGCAAGTGGAATATCTTCGAGCGCAACGACTTCGGTGCCCGCGGTGAACAGGCACGCGAGGAACTCGGCTTATTCCTGGAGCAGCTGGGCAAGGATGTGCTCAGGTTCGAGGAGCAGCGCGACCGGGCATTGGCGCGTGAGGCACGCAAGCGCGAGCGGCAGGACGCCTGAGCGGATCCCGCAAGTTCGATGATCTTGGTCTCGACCATTGGAAACTCTTGACGATC
Organism: Nocardia sp. CA-135398; assembly: GCF_050955845.1. Classification (NCBI taxonomy): domain Bacteria; kingdom Bacillati; phylum Actinomycetota; class Actinomycetes; order Mycobacteriales; family Nocardiaceae; genus Nocardia; species Nocardia sp. CA-135398. The sequence goes on from NZ_CP192084.1 coordinate 3,334,888, forward strand.
AGAGTTTTAGTCTTCTACACTAAAACTAGATTCACGAGAGGAAGTGCCGACATGGGATACGGACACTGGGACGACACCGCCTATCGCGCGGCCAAGACCTTCCGCGCCAGTCGAGGTCTGGACGCCTTCGGATACACCGCCGAGATGCAGGGGCAACCGTATTCGGATTGGCGGGCGCATCCCGCGCTCGAACCGCTCGGCGTCACCGTGCGCGAATGCCGGGATTCGGCCGAGCACGGCAACTCGCTGCCGATCGCGGTGCTGTTCGACGTCACCGGATCAATGGGCCGGGTGCCGCGGATCATGCAGGACAAGCTCGGCAAATTGCACAGGCTGCTGCAGCGCAAGGGCTATGCGGAGGATCCGCAGATCATGTTCGGCGCCATCGGCGACGCCGATACCGACCGCGTGCCGCTGCAGGTGGGGCAGTTCGAATCCGACAACCGGATGGACGAGCAGTTGCGCAATATCCTGCTGGAGGGCGGCGGTGGCGGACAGAAGTCCGAAAGTTATGAATTGGCCGCGTATTTCATGGCCACCCATGTCACGACCGACGCGTGGGAGCGGCGCGGCAAGCGCGGCTATCTGTTCATCATCGGCGACGAGCTGAACAAGGCGAAACTGGCGGGGCGGCACATCCGCGGCGTCATCGGCGATCACGTGCGCACCGATATCGAGGTCGGCTCGATCTATCGGGAACTGTCCGAGCGCTGGCATGTGTACTACATCCTGCCGAACCAGTCGAGCTACTTCGACGATCCCGAGATCGCCGAGCACTGGCGGGAATTGCTCGGCCAGAACTTCATGAAGCTCGACGATCCCGCCGCGGTCTGCGAGCTCATCGCGCTCACCATCGGACTGGCGGAAGACCGCGTCGACATGCACGCCGGACTCGCTGATCTGCGTGATGTGGGGTCGGTGGCGGAGGCCGATTCGGTCGGAAAGGCTTTGGGTGTCAAGGCGGGTCCGAGCATTCGTGCCCTGTCACGCGGTCGGAGCTGAATCCGGCTCGGGGGCGGACCGACCGCGCTCTCGGAACGATCATTGGAAGGGGTGAGAGGTGATTCAGTCGCACATCATCGTGCTCGACCTCGGTTTCGGGGATGCGGGGAAGGGAGCGACCGTCGATTGGCTGTGCTCGCCGGAGGCCGGGCTGGACGTATCGGCGGTCGTGCGGTTCAACGGCGGCGCGCAGGCCGCGCACAATGTGATCGCCGACGGTCGGCATCACACCTTCGCACAGTTCGGGTCCGGAACATTTTGCGGTGTGCCGACGCTGCTCTCGCGGCACATGCTGGTCGAGCCGATCGCACTGGCGAGTGAATCGCGACAGCTGGCGGCACTCGGTGTGCCGGACCCGCTGTCGCTGTTACGGATCGACGGTCGCGCTTTGCTGACCACTCCGATCCATATCGCCGCCAACCGTGCCCGCGAGGATGCGAGGGGTTCGGCACGGCACGGTTCCTGCGGCCGCGGCATCGGCGAAACCGCCCGTTACGCACTCGAATACGACGCGCCGACCGTCTCGGATTGCCTGCGCCCCGACGTCCTGTACGTCAAGCTGCAGGCGATGGCGGCACACTACGGACCGCTGATCGCGCCGAGCGCGCACCGCTACGAGGCGATTCGCGATCTGGTCGATATGTATCGGGAATTCGCCGCCGCCGTGCGCATAGTCGACGGCGCCGAACTCGCGCGGCTGGCCCGGCGCGGCCGCCTGATTTTCGAAGGTGCACAAGGTGTTCTCCTCGACGAATGGCGCGGCTTCCACCCGCACACCACCTGGTCCACCGTCGAACCACGCAATGCCCGGGCACTACTCACCGAAATCGACGCCCCCGCGTACACACTCGGCGTCACCCGGACCTACATGACCCGCCACGGCGCTGGCCCGTTCCCGACCGAAGACCGCACGATGACCATCCCCGAACCGCACAACACCACCGGCCCCTACCAGGGCCAATTCCGTCGCGGTCAGCTCGACCCCATCCTGCTCCGCTATGCCATCGAAGTCTCCGGCGGCATCGACGGACTCGCCCTGACCCATCTCGACGCGCCCGGAACCGACTACGCCGCAACGGGATACGCGACACCCAAGGGGGTCGTCGACCGCCTCGAACCAGGCCGCTGGCAAGACCTCGATCACCAACGCGATCTCACCGCGCTACTGACCACGGCCGAGCCGATCCTGACTGCCGTGCCAGCCGATCCGGTGCCGTGGCTGGAACACCGACTCGGTGCCCCGATAGTCCTGACCGCCGACGGCCCGGACCGTCGCGACCGCACCCCGGCCCGGGTTGTCGCCGCCGCCTAGCACTTCGTTGGTGTGCCACTCGGTGCGAGCCGGGCAGGGTGCGGCAGGATGGGGTCGCGTGGAGCAATCCGTGGTTTCGGTCGATGTGGTGGCATTGCGGTTCTGGGCCGACGATGCCGAGGTGAGCGTGGGTATCGCAGCGCGGGAGATGGAGCCGTTCACCGGGCATTTGGCATTGCCGGGGGTGCTGCTCGGGCGCGGGGAGCGGTTGATCGCGGCGGCGCGGCGGGCGGTGCATACCAAGTTGGGCGTGCCGGAGGCGGCGATCGGGGCGGTCGGGCAATTGGTGACCTTCGACGAACCGAATCGCGACCCGCGCGGGCCGACCCTATCGATCGCCATGTGGGCGGTGGTCGGACCGCATGAGGGTCCCGCGCAATGGGTTTCGTTCGATGCGGTGCCCGAATTGGCCTTCGACCACAATCGCATCGTCGATGCCGCCCGCGGCCTGCTGGCCCGCCTGCTCTGGAAGGATATGGCTTTCACCAGAGCTCTCACCGGCGACGAATTCCCGGCGACCCGCGCGGTGGAACTCAGCTCCTCGGTCCTCGGCGCTCGCCCCGACCCGGCGAACCTGAACCGCACCCTGGCCGCCATCCCCGGCCTGGCACGCACCACCGAACGCCGCCGCGTCAAAGCCACCGGCCGCCCCGCCGCCGTCTGGGCCTTCGCCCCTGACGAATAGCAGACCGCACAATGCGTCCACCGGCCCTCCGGCCACGGTGCTCGGCGCTGCCGTGATCGGGCGTGCCAGGGTAGTCGGGAAAGCTGCCGCTCCCACTGACCCGGCTTCTGCTGTTCACCTCACCGATACACACACGTGAGCAGTGTGAATAGCTATGCGCTATCGCAAGTTCAGTGGTTGTTCAGCAAGGCGACCGGCGATGGCGAGACCGGTGAAACATCCATGAACACTGACTCGGTGCGCTACCGAAAGGCACTGTCGTACCGGATCGTTCGGGATATGAGCGCGCGAACCGTAGCCACCACGTCCCTCGCACGCAGGCAACTGTTGTCCGGTGCCGTTGCCGCCGCGGCCGTTTCGACCGTCCTCACCACCGGCCGCGCACAGGCGGTCACCCAAGCCGACAAGGTCGTCCTGATCGGACTCGACGGCACGATGTATCGCAAGATCGAGGAGGTGCGGGCGCCGAACCTGTTGCGGCTCAGCGCCGAAGGCACTCTCGGCCGCAGCTCGATCGCCCCGCATATCTCCATCTCCGGCCCGTCCTGGGCCACCGTGCTCACCGGCGTCTGGGGCAGCAAACACGGCATCACCGACAACAACTTCGATGCCACCCCGTTCGCGAAATGCCCCACGGTCTTCACCCGACTCGAACGTCACGATCCGACCCTCAAAACCCAGTCCATCGCAACCTGGGATCAGATCGCGACCATGTCGGCGAGCGGCGATCCGCGCGCCGACGTCGTCATGTCCACCCCGCTCGTCCCCGATGACGACAACGAAAGCGCCACCGACGCCGCCACCACCGACAGCGTCGTCACCGCCATCACCAAATACGCCCCGGATTTCCTGTTCACCCACCTCGACCAGGTCGACCGCGCCGGGCACCAGCACGGCGGCGCGTCCAGCGAATACCGCGACGCCGTCACCCGCATCGACGCCCTTGTCGGCCGCATAGTCGACGCCGTCGACGCCCGCGCCCGCGCCAATCCCGCCGAGCGCTGGACGATCCTGGTCACCACCGACCACGGCCACCGGCCCAAAGGCGGCCACGGCGGCCAAACTCCCGACGAGACAAGCAGTTTCGTCATCGCCCGCGGCCCGAACTTCGTCGCGGGCGCGACCAGTTCCAGCTTCTCCCTGGTCGATATCACCCCGACAGTCCTCGATATCTTCCGCGCTCCGCTCGACCCGGACTTCGACGGACAGTCGCGCATCCGTCAGCCCGTCGAACCCGTCACCAGTCGATAGCGCACCCACGCTCCGATCCTTGCCGCCGCATACGATCGCCAGCGCCGCAATCCACCCGCATAACCGGGCATTTCCGACTCGGCAACCTCGGAACGGGCAGGTGGTCTGCGCTCGGACTAAAGTTGTGGTCTGGGCGGTTGCAGCGGTCGGATACTGTGGTCCGATCGCGGCGTGGAGAGGTGGTGGCATGACTCAGCATCTGGGCGAGGCGAATGTCGAGCAATCGGCAGGCGCCCCGCAATCGAATGGTGCGGCCACCCCCGCTGCGACGACGCCGAAACCGCAGGTGAGCGGCAATGCCACACCGGCGCGTCAGCCTGGAACCGCGGCCGCGGTCCCGACCTCCGCCTCACGGCGGGTGCGCGCCCGCCTGGCCAGGCGCATGACCGGCCAGCGCGGTATCGCGGCGGTCAAACCGGTGCTGGAACCGCTGGCCAGCGTGCACCGCGAGCTGTATCCGAAGGCGAATCTCACGCTGCTGCAGCGCGCCTTCGACGTCGCCGACGAGCGCCACGCCCACCAGTTCCGCAAATCCGGTGACCCCTACATCACCCACCCGCTCGCGGTGGCCAATATCCTCGCCGAACTCGGCATGGACACCACCACGCTGGTCGCGGCGCTGCTGCACGACACCGTGGAGGACACCGGCTACTCGCTCGAACAGCTGACCGAGGACTTCGGCGCCGAGGTCGCGCATCTGGTCGACGGCGTCACCAAACTCGACAAGGTCAACCTGGGTGCGGCGGCCGAGGCCGAGACCATCCGCAAGATGATCATCGCCATGGCGCGCGACCCGCGTGTGCTCGTGATCAAGGTGGCCGACCGCCTGCACAACATGCGCACCATGCGCTTCCTGCCGCCGGAGAAGCAGGCCAAGAAGGCCAAGGAAACCCTCGAGGTGATCGCGCCGCTGGCGCACCGCCTCGGCATGGCCACGGTCAAATGGGAGCTCGAGGACCTCGCGTTCGCGATCCTGCATCCGAAGAAGTACGACGAGATCGTGCGCCTGGTCGCCGACCGCGCGCCCTCGCGCGATACCTACCTGGCGCGGGTGCGCGCGGAGATCGTGAATACGCTTGCGGCGTCACGGATCAACGCGATCGTCGAGGGCCGCCCCAAGCACTATTGGTCGATCTATCAGAAGATGATCGTCAAGGGTAAGGACTTCGACGACATCCACGACCTGGTCGGCATCCGCATCCTGTGCGACGAGGTGCGCGACTGCTATGCGGCGGTCGGTGTGGTGCATTCGCTGTGGCAGCCGATGGCGGGCCGGTTCAAGGACTACATCGCCCAGCCGCGCTACGGCGTCTACCAGTCGCTGCACACCACGGTCGTCGGCCCCGACGGCAAGCCGCTGGAGGTGCAGATCCGTACCCAGGACATGCACCGCACCGCCGAATTCGGCATCGCCGCGCACTGGCGCTACAAGGAAACCCGCGGCAAGCATTCCAACGACTCCACCGAAGTCGACGATATGGCGTGGATGCGGCAGCTGCTCGACTGGCAGCGCGAAGCCGCCGACCCGGCCGAATTCCTGGAGTCGCTGCGCTTCGATCTCAAGTCGCCGGAGATCTTCGTGTTCACCCCGAAGGGTGATGTGATCACGTTGCCGCAGAAGTCGACCCCGGTCGATTTCGCGTACGCCGTGCACACCGAGGTCGGACACCGCTGCATCGGCGCGCGGGTCAACGGCCGCCTGGTCGCACTGGAGCGTCAGCTCGAAAACGGTGAGGTCGTCGAGGTATTCACCTCGAAGGCACAGAACGCCGGACCCAGCCGCGACTGGCAGAACTTCGTGGTCTCCCCGCGCGCCAAGGCCAAGATTCGGCAGTGGTTCGCCAAGGAACGCCGCGAAGAGGCCCTGGAAAGCGGTAAGGAGCAGATCTCCAAGGAGGTCCGCCGCGTCGGGCTGCCGCTGCAGCGGCTGATGAGCGTGGACGCGATGACCGCCGTCGCGCACGAACTGCACTACACCGACATCTCCACGCTTTACACGGCCGTCGGCGAGCATCAGGTGTCCGCGCATCACGTCGTGCAGCGGCTGATGGCGCAACTCGGCGGCATCGGTGATGTGGAGAACGAGCTCGCCGAGCGCTCGACCCCGTCGACGACGCCGAGCCGTCAGCGTGTGACCGGTGATGCCGGGGTGCTGATCCCCGGCGCCTCGGGCACGGTGGCCAAGCTCGCCAAGTGCTGCACCCCGGTTCCCGGTGACGAGATCATGGGCTTCGTGACCCGCGGCGGCGCGGTGAGCGTGCACCGCACCGACTGCACCAATGCCGGTTCGCTGCGTGAACAGGCCGAACGCATCATCGATGTGGAGTGGGCGCCCTCGCCGTCCTCGGTCTTCCTGGTCGCCATCCAGATCGAGGCACTCGACCGCACCCGATTGCTCTCGGATGTGACCAAGGTGCTCGCCGATGAAAAGGTGAATATCCTGTCCGCCTCGGTCGCCACGCACGGTGACCGGGTGGCGATCAGCAAGTTCACCTTCGAGATGGGCGATCCGAAACACCTCGGCCACTTGCTGAATGTGGTGCGCAATGTGGAGGGCGTCTACGACGTCTACCGGGTGACCTCGGCCACCTAGACCCCCGTCAACCTCGCTGGACATAGCCGGCGTCTGCTGCGTCCGAGGCAGGGCTCACGCTGGTGGACAGCCTGCCTGTTGCGGTCGTGGGTCCGTGTGGTCCGGTGTTGGCCGGAATGCGAAGTCCAGGTTGATGATTCGAATCGCCGAAGGGTCGCCCACCGGTTGCGGGGTGATTTCCGTCGTCGGAAACTTGTCGGATAATTCGAGATGGCACGCCGTGAACCGCCATGCGCCACTCGGCGGTTCGCGCAAACTTTTCGTCGAAGCTCCGGTAAGAGCCGGAATCTGTTACGGTCTATTGCGTTTCATGGCGTTTAGGTTAGCTGCAGCAACACGAATTGATTGTGGATCGCTATGATGAGCTACACGGCACGGATCTCGGGAATGCTGGTCGCATTCGCCGTTGCTGTGGCGACCGCGGGGACTGCCGTAGCGGAACCGTCCGATTCCGCGGGGCCGACGACGAACATCACCATCGGAACCTGTCCGGCACTGTACGCCTTGGGAATTCAAGGCACCGGCGAATCGTCACCGGATGCCGCACCGACCACCGACACCGGCATGCTCTCCACGGTTTTCATGCCGATGCTGGCCAAGGCCGATCCCGGTCTGCTCGACCGCGCCTATGTCCCATACGAATCCGGCTTCGGCGGCGCGACCGCCGGTGGTACGGCGTCGTATGCGGAGTCGGTGATCGGCGGACTACTCCGGCTGCGCTCGATGGCCCAGGATGTCGCGGCCCGCTGCGCCGAGACCCGCTTCGCGATCGTGGGCTATTCGCAAGGCGCGCATGTGGCCTCGATGTTCGCCCAGGAGGTCGGCCAAGGCCACGGGGTGATCCCGCCCGAGAAGGTGGCCGCGGTCGCCTTGTTCGCCGATCCGACCCGCAATCCCGGTGCGCCGCTATTTCCCGGCTCGCCGGGCAAGGCGACCCCCGATCCCGCGCCGGGCACGTCGGGGGATCGGATCGCCGCCATCGCGGCACTGCCGCAGGAGCCCGCCAGCGGCGGCGGTATCGGACCGGAACGCGATAAGGCCCCCAATTTCGCCGCGCTTACCGGACGTGTCGCGAGTTTCTGTGCCGCAGGCGATCTCGCGTGCGACGCACCGGAGGGTGCGCCGATTCTGAAGGCAGTGGCGTCCATTGCCGGACAGTCGAAGTTGAGTGGTGGCGATCCGATCGCGTCATTGGTGTCGATTTCCCAGGCGCTTGCGTATACGTCGATCAAGACCGCCAGCAAAGTCGTCAACGAAGATGTCCATGGCAACTCACTCGCGAATTTGTCGATTTCACCGCAGAAGTCGATTTCGCAGCGCTTGGCCGATGCTGCCGATCCGCGCACGCCGTTGAATATTCCTGCGGCACTTCAGGCGCTGCTGAAGGTCGGCATGATCGGAATGAATTCGGTCGTGACGGTAGTCAAGTCGGTCATCAACTCGGCCAATATCAGCCAACTGGCCACCGCGGGGCTGACCGATCCGGTCTCCGGAATCCTGCTGTTCGGCACGAAATTGCTGGGCGCGATTGCGCAGCTGGTGCCACCGACGACCGGTGCCCGACTGGTTACCCAGGCCTTCGACGCGGTGGTACAGAACATCACCGATAACAGCGAACTGCTCAATGTGACGACCTGGGTGCGGTATTGGGACACCGTGCAACGCCACGGCGCCTATAGCACCACGGCGGTCACCGCGACCGGTGCTGCGCCCACCCGATTCGTCGCGGACTGGTTCGCCGCGGCGGCACATGATCTTGCCGACAAATTCGGCAGCGGAGCGGTGCCTATCGGTGGCAGCACAAAATCGACCACCGGATTCTTCGGAGAAAGTTCCGGCGCGTCGACTACGCCGAATTCGTCCGGTACGGGACAATTTCCGTTCGGGACAGGAGCCGATGGCGCCTCATCCGGCGGCGTGACGTCGACTCCGCCCACCGTAGTACCCGGCACCGTGAACAACACCTACCCGTTCTCCACGAACTGATCGCAGAGAGGGTCCGATATGCATGTGCCTTGCTCTGCGGGAATGGGGGAATGTTGAAGTCGTACAAACAGCTGTCGCGCTGGTACGGCGCGCTGGAGCCGGAGACGGGGATAGCGGCCCCGAACCCCGATGAACCAGGACTGCGGGATCCTGGTGACGAGGACGGTGCGCCCCGGTTTCCGCACTACATTCGCGAAGAGGATCCCGACGAGGTGCGCGCGCGCAACGAGGTGCCCGCCGATCTGGCCTCCAATCGCAGCGAATTCACCGGTGGGTGGTCGGATTGGGTGGCCGGACGGGCCCCCGGACCCGACGACGACTACATCGGTCCGCGCGACGGCGAACTTGTACAGTTCCCGTGGCCGGAGGACGACGACCACGAGTACGACGACGCTCCGCGCGAACGGTCGACCCGTGTGACGCGGGCACTGCGCCAAGAGGCGCGCGATCATCCGACCGCGCGCCGGGCCCGGGTGGTCGCGGTGCTCGTCGTGGCCGTGCTGCTGTTGGCCGCGGCCGCCGCGGGCGCGTTTTTCCTCCTCCGCTCGTCCGGTGATCGCGCCGCGGCGCCGGTCGTGCCCTCGATGCAATTCACCGCGGGCAGTGTCCAATCCCGTGGCATCGCCGATTGCCCGACCGAACGCGGTGACCGCATCGTGCGCAGCGCCGAACACGGCGGCACCGATTCGGGACCGGACGCGATCCTGGCGTTCCAATACGCCTACTACGTGGAACGCTCCGGCGAGCGAGTCCGGGCGGTGGTCGCGCCGGATTCGAATATCTCCTCGGCCACGGTGATCCAGCACGGCATCGACACCATTCCGCTGGGGACCACGCACTGCGTGCGAATCCAGACGATCACCGACGACCGGTATTCGGTCGAGGTCACCGAGTACCGACCCGGCGGCGCGCCCGCCACGTACAACAAGCAGACCGTCACCACGGTGGTGGTCGACGGTCGCACGCTCATCTCGGGCGTCGCGGCCGGATGAATAGGGAGAGCTGATAGCGATGGGAGACGACTGGAGCCGCTGGCTCGACGAGGCGCCCGATGCGGGTGATTCGTCGGACCGGCACGCGCCTTCGAAGGCTCCGGTGGTGCGTCTGCGGCGTAAGGGCGGAGATAGCGAATCCGCTGACCCGGCGCAGCGTTCGATTCTGGTGGTCGGTGGCTGTGGTGGTGCGGGAACTACCACCACGGCATTGGGCTTGGCCGGTGAACTCGCCACGACGGGCACATCGACAGTGGCGGTGGACGCCACGGCGGCGGGCAGCGATCTGGCGCTGCGCGGGGCCGATGAGCACCTGCATCCGATCAGCCTGCAATCGTGGTTGTACGGCCGCGGCAACGATGAACCGGCGCCGCTGAAGGAGTGTCTGTCGCAGGCGAGTTCGGGCATCGGACTGCTGTGGCGCGACGCCGCGCCACTGCGTCGGCGTGCCACATATCTCACAGTCGCGCGGGCGATCTATGACGCCGGGTACACCGCGATCTACGACGGCGGCAACCCGATTGCCGGGCGGCAGCTGCGGCCCCTGCTGGATGACGCGGATGTCGCTCTGGTACTTGCCATTCCGGCGCGCGCCGATGCCGCGAATCGACTGCGGGTGACCCTGGAATGGCTCGACGACCAGTTCGGTGATTCGGCCGAGGGTCAGGGCGGTGGCATCGTCGGCGACACCACGATCGTTGTCTCGCACCAACTTCCCGGCGCCGACTCTCATGTTGCCGACCATTTGCGCGAACACCTTTCTGGCTGGGTTCGTGACATCAGGGAGATCCCCTACGATCCACATCTGGCGCGCGGTGAACTCGTTCGCCACGCATCGCTGGCTTCGGAGACGCGCCGGGCTTATGGGCGGCTGCTCGCCGGAGTGGCATCATGACGGCCGCCATGAAACTTCGTCGCCAGTCCGAAGCCGCCCAGGCCGGTGTGGTCGCTCCACCGGAGTCCCGTCGCGCGCCCATTTGGGACCGTCCCGTACCCGGCGTCGGCCGCGCGCCGCTGTGGTGGCTGCTAGGTGTGCACGGCGGTGCCGGAGCCAGTAGCCTCGCGCGTGTGCTCGCGCCAGCGGCGGATTCGGGCCGCCGCTGGCCCGGCGTCTTCGACCACGAATCGCCCTTCGTCGTCCTGGTGGCCAGGGAGACCATCGCCGGACTCACCCGCGCACATGATCTTCTGCGCCAACATCATTCGGGTTTCGCCGGGTCCAGTGAGGTCCTCGGACTGATCACTGTTGCTGCCCGTCCGGGCCGCATGCCCGCCGAAATCCGGCGCTACCGTGATGTGGTCGGTTCCCTTGCCGGTCAGGTCTGGCAGGTTCCGTGGTACGAGGAATGGACCCTCGTCGAACCGGAGTCCCTGCCGATCTGGACCCCGGGCGACGAGATACCGCAGAAGAAGAAAAGGATCGACCCGCTCGAGGAGGTTCCGCTCGAGATCCGGGAGCTCGGGGCCGATATCGTTGCGGTCGTGCGCGAAAACCTGGACAGCAGTGCATCTTTCGAGGAGGGCCACCGTTGACCGCGACAACCAAGAAAGGCAGCCGATGAGCATGATTCTCCTTGCCGTGCACGACACGTACGGCACTGTCCTGGCTCAGGTCGGTAACCCGACACCGGAGGCGCCTCCCGGCTCGGAGAAGATCCTGCAGCTGGTCCGCTACCTGACCTGGTTCGTGTTGCTCTCCGGTATCTGCGGAATCACCTACGCGGGTGGCAAATTCGCGTGGGAGAAGTGGACCGGTGGTGGGCTCGAATCGCCGAAGATGGTGGCCGGAGCCATGATCGGCGGCGTCGTCGCGACGAGCGCGGGCACCATCATGAACGCCGTCATCGGAACCTGATGTCGGCGATGGCTACCGTGCGAATGTCGGCGACGGACCTGCTTGCCTACAAGCAGATGCCCGCCGAAGTGCTGCAACCGCTGATGCAGCTGCTGAACTGGCTGCTCTGGTTCGTACTGCTGGTGTGCCTGGCGTGGATGATCGTGTCCGCGGGCCGCCTGTGGATCGCGTTCCGGAGCGACCTGGCGATGAACGACGCCTCGCACGGCGTATTGATGAGTCTGCTCGGGGCGGCTGTGGCGAGCACGGCCTCGGGGATCGCGTTGGCGTTCCTGCCGGCGTGAACGGGGATGGGGACGGCCCTGGGATGATTTCCACAGTTGTGCGGGAGTACCCCGGCGCGTGGCGGCGCGGCATCGGCAAGCCCGCCGCCGGTGCGTTCGGTGCTGCCCTGCTGCTCGCGGCGGTCGGCTGCGGCGGCGGTGACGGCGATTCCGGTCCGAATCTTTCGGCCGCACCCACCCACGTGCGGTGGCAGCCGTTCCAGGGCGTGCCACTGCCGAGTGCCGACCAGGGGCCGAAGCAGATATCCGACGGTGCCGCAACGGGTTTCGAGCATTCGCCGATCGGTGCTGCGCTCGCCGCGATCGTGCACACGGTGCGCTTGTCGGTGGCCGCCGACAGCCAATGGGCCGATATCGTGCGCCACGAGGTGGTGCCGAACAAGGCCAGAGACGAGTGGGCGGTGAATCGGGTGCAGCTCTCGATCACCGGTCCGGCCGTGCCCGAATACGCGCCGAGAGTGCTCGGATACAAGATCACCGGCTATACCGATGCGGCCTCCGCCGTCGATGTCTATACCGAATATTCGGACAGCTCGAAGGCGGTGAACCACACCACTGTCGAATGGTTCGGCAACGATTGGAGATTACGACTGCCGGATCCCGACTCGACCGCTCGGCCCATCGAGGCGGTCGATGAATTACCCACGGACATAGTGAAATTGGAGGCGCCGAAGTGAGTGAGAAGGAGTCGTACGCGCGCGATCGCGTCTCCTTCGGTGCCATCGCGTCCGCTGCCGTGCTGGTACTCATCGTGGTCGTCGGCGTATTCGTGTACGTGAGCCGGGACGACTCGGGTTCGGGTGGCGACAAGGCCGCCGCCGCGGCCACTTCCGGCGGTGCGGGCTTCGCGACTCCCGAGGTGGATATTCTCGGCAGGCGCGTCGATATCCCGAACAACCCTGCCGGACAACCACTTCCGCAGGATCCGACCCGGCAGCGCAGGCCATCGGACGCGGACTGGCTGACCGCGGCGCCCGAGGGCACCACCGCACCGCACGGTTGGCAGCGGGTCTACGGTGCCTCGGTTCCGTTCTCCACCTCCGACGGACCGACCCGTATCGAAGACGGTCTGGCCGTTGGCTATTCGCACACCCCGCAGGGCGCGGTGCTCGCGGCCGCCCAGATCACCTACCGCCTCAACGCCCGCCCCGCCGACCGCGACCTCTACGTCCGCCAGGTCCGCGTCTCGGCCCAGCAGATCGCCGCCTACGATAAGGCCCTGTCCCAGGACAAGCTCCCCGAACAGCAGCCGGAAAAGGTGACCAAGTATTTCGTCGCCTCGGATGCGTTCAAGGTCGAGAACTATGCCGATGATCTGGCGATCATCCAGCTGGCGTCGCGCGGGCCCGTGGTCGACGGGAAACAGCTATGGGCGGCCCTGCGACTGGTCATGGTGTGGGATGCCGGGGACTGGCGGCTCAAGCCCGCCACCACCAACAACACGCAGACCGAGTACGTCGAATCATTGAACGGGTGGACGAAATGGTGAGGCCAGGGCCCGGATCGGGTCGGGCACAGCACCGTTCGCCGCTGGCGCTGCTCGGCGTCGGCGCGGTGCTCGCGGTAGTCGTCGCGGTCCTGGTGACCGTGATTGCCATGCGGGACAACGCCGTCGGCGGCGACCAGGTTTCCAAGACGGGCACAAGTTCGGAGCATGTGCCCGAGACAGCGGCGTCGGGCTTCGGCAACCCCGAAGCCGATATGTTCGGCCGTCGAGTGGATGTGCCCGATAATGGCATCGGCGTTGCACTGGAACAGAATCCGGCGCTGCAGCAGCAGCCGGGCGCACCGAACTGGCAGACCGCGGCACCGCAGCCCGCTATCGGACAAGGCGTGTGGCAGCGGATTTTCGGCGGACCCGTGGTCCGGTTTTCCACCTCGGACGGCCCGGCGCGTATCGATGGCAAGGCCGCCGTCGGATTCGCCCATACACCGCAGGGCGCTGCCCTTGCGGCCGAACAGATCTACTGGCGCACCAACGCCAACCCGCGTGATCGCGATCTGCTGCTGCGGCTGGTCGAGGTCACCCCGCAATACCTGGCCGACTACGACCGACTCGTGGCCGAGGGCAAGGTCTCGGATCGACTGCCGGACAAGTTGAGACCCCTGTTGTTCGCTTCGGATGCGTTCCGAATCGAGAGCTATACCGAAGATTCCGCGATCATCCAGTTTGCGAGAAAGGCCCGAGAAACAGCTGATGGCCAACCAACATGGGTCGGCATGCGCCTGGCAGTCATATGGCGCGACGGCGATTGGAAGCTCACGGCGGTGAGCGGACAGCAGCAAGTCCAGATCGATTCCCTGCGAAGCATCGAGGGGTGGACACAATGGTGAGGCGAGTACTCACGATTTTCGCGGTCATCTTCACGGTGATGATCGCGACGCCGACGGTGGCCTATGGCCAGACGTACGGTTTCGACGATACGTGCAACGAACTGCACGACACTCTCGACAATGTCGGGCTGCCCGGCGTTTCCCTCGGTGACGCCGCGTCGGCGGTATGCAAGGCGGGCAATGCCGCCTCGCACCCCGGCAGCGCCGCGAACGCGGTCAAGGACAAGGCCTGGGATTCGACCTTCGGCAAGGTCGTCGATTCGCTGATGAACGGCCTCGGCGAGGCCATCATCCTCGCGCTGACCTTCTGGATGAAGGTCCCCAACGAGGCGGCCAGCGATTCGGGTTCGTTGTTCGTCAAGATCAACGATTACACCTATCAAGCGCAGATATTGCTGCTCATAGCCTCGGTGATACTGTCCGGGGCCAGATTGGCCGAGGCCAGACGCGGTGCCGTCATGAACGAGGCGGCCGAATCGTTCCGCATGTTCACTCGAGTGGTTTTCAGCTCCTGGATGCTGGGCGCCGTCATCGTCGCGGGCACTCAGGCCTCGGATCGCTTCTCCGAGTGGATCATCAACGACTCGACCAATGGCAATGCCAAGGATCTGGCCGAGCTGATGGTGAAAACCAGTAAGCTGCAGGCATTTTCGCCGGGTCTGGTGCTGATCATCGCGATCGTCGGACTGCTCGGTGCGCTGGCGCAGATCGTGCTCGCCATCGTGCGTCAGGGTCTGCTGATCATCGCGGCGGGTGTACTGCCATTGGCCGCCGCCGCATCCGGGATGAATATCGGCAAACAGTCGTATCAGAAGCTGATCGGCTGGATCATCGCGTTCATGCTCTGGAAGCCGGTGGCGGCCATCGTCTACATGATCGCGTTCACCACCGCGGGCCACGTGGATTCGCTGACCGATACCGGCGGACTGCCCGAAGGCGAACAGGCACAACGGATGTTGGTCGCCATCGTGCTGCTGTGCAGCGTCGCGTTCGTGCTGCCCGCGCTGATGCGATTGGTCACGCCCGCGGTCGCGATCGTCGGCAGCGGCGGTTCCGGTCTCACCGCGGCGGGCGGAACCTTGCTCGCGGTCGGCGCTTTGGGCGCAATGGGTACCAAGGCCACTTCGGTCAGGGGTGCCGCACCGGGTTCGGCGGGTTACGTCAGTGGCACCTCCGCCGGTCCGCGTCCGCCTGGTGGCGCGGGCGGTCCGCGCGGCGGTGGCGCGCCGCGCCCGGTCCCGCCACGCGGAGGCGGCGGTGGCGGCGGAGCGGCCGCGGCCGGACCTCCGCGCGCCTCCGTCCCGCAGGGCGGGGCGGGAGTACCGTCCGGTGCGTCGAGGGCGGCGGGTGCGATCGGCGTGGCCCGCGCGGCGACCGCGCCGCTGAACCGAGCCGATGAAGCCATGGGTGATGTGGCGGGCGACCGCTGGGCGAACCGTTCGCCCGACCTCGGGAGGAGCACCATTCCGCGATGACGATGACGACCAGCGATACCTACGAGCGCCGCTCGTACGGGCTGTGGCAGAAGCCGCGCAGCGCAGGCCTTTTCGGTCTGCGCTGGGAAGAGACCGTCATCGGCTTCGTCGTCGTGATCACGGCTCTGATCTGCGCCATGGTCGGCGGTTTCAAGTGGGGTCTGATCGTGGGCGGCACCGGCGTCGTCGTGATGGTTCCACTGGTGTGGCGGACAGGGGGCCGCTCCGGATACGAGAACGGATTGATGATGTTCAACTGGATGCGCTCCCGCAACCGCGGTGAGCATGTGTATCGCGGCGGCCGGTTCTCCCGGATTCCGGGCGGTGTCACACGGCTACCCGGTCTGCTCGCGCCCTCGAAGCTCTACGAGGGCATCGATGCGGGCGGTTACAGCTTCGGCATGATCCACCTACCGCAATTCGCCCAGTACACAGTGGTTTTGCGGGCTTGGCCGCAGGGACACGAGGCGGTGGACCAGCCGGTCATCGATCGCTGGGTCTCGGCTTGGGGCACCTTCCTCGCCTCGGTCGGCCAGACCAGTGACATCGTCGCCGTCGTCCCGGTGATCGATACGGTGCCCGAGACCGGTAACCGGCTGCTCACCGAGGTCGCCACGATCACCCGTCCGGAAGCGCCGGAGCTGGCGCAGCAGGTGATGTACGAACTCGCCACCGAGCTGCCGCAGGAACGGGTG
Organism: Nocardia sp. CA-135398; assembly: GCF_050955845.1. NCBI lineage: Bacteria > Bacillati > Actinomycetota > Actinomycetes > Mycobacteriales > Nocardiaceae > Nocardia > Nocardia sp. CA-135398. Next base: position 3,351,352 of record NZ_CP192084.1, read on the forward strand.
CAGTTGCTGCCGCGCGTCGCGATCACCTTCAAGGCGACTACCGCCGAGCGGCGCAAGAATCCGGCCGAGGAGGCGGTCGAGATCGGGCGCAGGCTCCCCGGCATCTGTGCCGCGCTGGCCGAGGCTGGCGTGCGCGCCCAGCCGATGTCGGCCGATGAGGTCATCTCGTTCATCCGGCGCAGCTACGATCCGGCCTCGCAGGCCGATCTCGAGGTCGCGGCGGGCGAACCCGAAGGGCACGGGCTGGATTGGGCCGATGCCGGACCGGTTTCGCACGACGAGAAGTGGGATCATCTGGTGCACGACGGTGGCCGCTCGGTCACCTGGGAGATGGACGCCGCACCCGAGGGCGCGGTGGACGAGCGCGTGCTGCAGCGGCTGCTCGCGCCGAATCCCGAAGTGCCGCGCAAGCGCATCGCCATCGTGTACCGTCCGCATTCGGCCGCCGACGCCGCCGAAATCGTCGACGACGATTTCAAGAACGCGCTGGTGGCTCAGCAGAGTGAACGCGGTGTCGTCTCGGCGGCCGCGACCCTGCGGGTGGGCGCCACCCAGCAGGCCCGTGAGGAACAAGCCCGGGGTCACGGTGTGACCCGCTTCGGGGCGCTGGTGACCATCACCGAGCCCCTGCGCGGCGATCTGCCGCGCATCGAAGCCATTACCCGCGACCTGTCCACGCAGGCGCGGTTGAAGATCCGGCGGTGCTACCGCTATCAGGCGGCGGCCTTCGCGGCCTCGCTCGGTTGCGGGGTGATCCTGCCGGAGCACGCGACAATTCCGAAAGCCTTGGCGGGGTGAGCAATACATGGCAGGTGAGTACGAGCCACCCGTGCGCGAACGGGACGAAGTGCCGGTGCGGCGCAAGCGGCGCCCCGAGGACGCGGGATGGGAGCGGCCCTCGGACGAAGGTGCGCAGCGGCCCACCGGGGGCCGGGTCGAGCGCTCGGGTATCGAGGAGATGCCCGACCGGGATCGGCGGTCCGCGCGGGGCCCGGCGCGGATGAGCGGCGGCGAGCGGACCGGCATCGGCGAAACGTCCGATCGGGAGCGGCGACCGTCGCGCGATGCGGCCGAGCGGCGGGCGCGACCCGGCGCCGCAGCCGCGGACGGTGGCCGTGCCGATCGGCCGCACCCCGATCGCGGGCGCGCCAGATCGGAAAACGGCCGCGGTGAACGGAATTCGGCCGAGCGTGGACGTTCGGACGGCGCCAGGACCGCTCGGCAGCGCGATGGCGCACCGCAACGATCGGTACGGGGGGAACGCGTGGCACGACCGGATCGCACTGGCTCGCGGACGAGTCGCGAGGCACAGCGCGCGGCGAAGATCGACTACACCGCCGACCGCGCCATGGGCACCCCGCAGATGGATAAGGCCGCGCGTCGCGCGAAGGCCAGGTCGGACAAGCGCAAACAGTCCGGTCCGCCGCTGCTCGACGATGCGACCAGGGCCAAACTCGAGCAGATCAGCCGTGAGGGCACCGGCCTGCGGGCGGCCTTCGCGACGTTCCGGATCCGCACCGACGATATTCGCCGCCGCAACTACGCGGCCCGTGCCGAACAGGTCTTCGAGGACGGATTCGACCGCAGCACAGCCCAACTCACCGATCGCGGTTATATGGGTGCCGGTGGCGGCCGGATGAATGTCGTGGGTCGACCGGTCGAATACCGGGCCACCACCGCCCAGGTCGCGGGTCTGTGGCCGTGGTCGGTCGGCGCGGGTGCGCCGCTGATCGGCACCCCGCTCGGTTCGCATCTGCACACCGGCGCCCCGGTGTGCTTCGACCCGATGAACTGGTTCCTGCGCGGCAGCTTCATCACCGCGCCCAGCCTTTTCGTCCTGGGGCTCAACGGTTTCGGCAAGTCATCGCTGGTGCGCCGGATCGTGCTCGGCGGTATCGCGCAGGGCATCACGCCGCTGATCCTTGCCGACGTGAAACCCGACTACCGCAAACTGGTCGAACTGGTCGGCGGCCAGGTGATCGACCTCGGATACGGCCACGGCAAGCTCAACCCGCTCGCCGCGGGTGTGCTCGGTTCGGTCGTGCCGATGCTGGACGAGCTTCCGGCACTGCAACTTCAGGTGCTGCAGGATCTGCGTGCCCGCCAGGTCACGCTCATCGCCGGTCTGGTCGAATTGGTGCGCGGCGCGCGGGTGCGCGACTACGAGGAGACGCTGATCGCCACCGCACTGCGCATCCTCTACCGACCGGGCAGCGGCTACACACCCGACCAACCGCCCATCATGGAGAACCTGCTCGAGGTGATCGTCGCGGGCGGTGACGAACTGCAGCTCGATGCCGGTGCAGACGATCCGAACGAATACCAGGTCGCCATCAAGGGCCTGCGCCGATCGCTGCGCGCGTTGACCCAGGGTCCGTTCGGCGCGATCTTCAACGGGCAGACCACGGTTCCGATCGATACCAGCGCGGTCGCCGTCTGCATCGACGTATCCCATATCCCCACCGGCGACAAGAAGCTCAAGGCCGCCGTGATGCTGGCCTGCTGGGCCGACGGTTTCGCCTCGGTGGAGGCCGCGCATGTGCTCGCCGACGCGAAACTCGGCCCGCAGCGCTATTTCCAGGTGGTGATGGACGAACTGTGGCAGGTGCTCGGTCTCGGTGACTTCATGGTCGACCGGGTCGATGAGCTGACCCGCCTGCAGCGCACCATCGCCACCGCGCTGATCATGATCAGCCACACCATCAAGGACCTGCAAGCACTGGGATCGGAAGCCGCCATCGCGAAGGCGCTCGGCTTCCTCGAACGCGCGCGCGCCAAGATATTCGGCGCGCTGCCCGGCGAGGAAATCAAACGCCTGGACAGCGTGGTTCCGTTCACATCCGCCGAGGAGGAGATGGTGACCGGATGGTCCGCACCGCAAGCGCTGACGGGTGAGGCGCTCAAACCCGGTCAGCTGCGCCCGTCACCACCGGGCACCGGCAAATTCCTACTGAAGATCGGTGAGGATCGCCGCCCGGGCATCCCGTTCCATATGGAATTCACCTTGTCCGAGAAGGAAAGTGGAATCCACGAAACCAACCAGCGCTTCTCCGAGTTCACCGAGTCGACCTCGCGTGGCGGCGATTCCCCCAGCGGGAGTGCCGCATGAGGGGGCTCGCGCCGCTCGTGACTGCTGGCGGGTCGCTCGAAGCAACAGAGCTTTCGAGACCGGCGGTCGGCTGTGGGAGGTGGGGCGCATGATGCCGCACCGGTCCTATCGGAGAGTGTCGCCGGAAGTGCGCAAGGCCGCGGTCGAGCAGGTCATCGCGCTTACCGGCAAACTACGCAGTGAATCGGAGGCATGCCGGGTGGTCGCCGAGCAGATCGGCGTGCACACCAACTCGGTGCGCAACTGGGTGCGCGCCGCCGAGGGACCGAGTCTGGAGCGTCTGGACGCGACGGCGCTGCGCCGCAAAGTCGCATTGCTACAACAACAATTGGCCGCCGCCGCGGAGATGAACCGCACCCTGGCCGACACCCTCAACGAATCTCGGCGGCAAACATGAAACTGCTCGGTTCGGTCCGCGGTCGTTCGGCGCTGCCGGGGATGCGGTGAGCGGACGGACCCTCCTGTACGTGGCGCTGGCGAGCGTACTCGGGCTGATAACCCTGGTAGTCGTCATCGTGATGCCCGCAGTCGACGACGACTGCGAGGGCACCTCGGTGCTCGTATCGTCGAGTGTGTTGCCGCCGCTCGGTGGATACGCGCCGGGTAATTCCCGGGTCGCGGGCACGCCCACTCCCACGAGAACGACCGGCAATCCGACTGCCACCCAAGCCCATTCGACCGCCACCGGTGCACCGTCGCTGGCCGCGGGCGTCGGCCCGATCCGCCGGACGCTGCCGCTGGCCGCAGGCACCTTCACCGTGTCTGATGTATTCGGCGCGCGCGGCGGCACCCATAAGGGCGTGGACTTCGCCGCATCCGACGGCACCACCATCTACTCGGTCTCCGACGGACGGGTCGTGGCGGCCGGTCCCGCTTCGGGTTTCGGCAACTGGATCGTCGTGGATTCGGTCGATACCAACGGCCGCGCGTATTCGGCCGTCTACGGCCATATGTGGGATAGCGGCGTGCATGTGCACGTGGGCGATACTGTCGTGGCCGGTCAGCCCATCGCCCAGGTCGGGTCGGCGGGCGAATCCAGCGGTCCGCACCTGCATTTCGAGATCGTGCCCGGCGGACGCTTCACCGGTGGTCGGCAAATCGACCCGCTGCCCTGGCTCGACGGCGCTCCGACCCCGGATGTCGGTGGTGCGCAGGCCTTCTCGTCCGATCCGCGCTGCAATCGTGGGTTCGGTACCGCTGGCGGTGCGCTGGCGGCTGGCAAGGTGCCCCAGGAACTCGAAATATGGTATCGCCGTGCGGGTTCCATCTGCCCGCAGATCACCCCATCGCTGCTGGCCGCACAGGGCAGGCAGGAGTCCGGATTCCGGCGCGGCGCCGCCTCGCCCGCTGGTGCGCAGGGTCTGGCCCAGTTCCTGCCCGGCACCGCGGCCAGTATCGACCCCGATGACGGTCAGCCCTATGTCATCGATGCCGACGGCAACGGCGTCGCGAGCGTATGGGACGACGGCGACGCGATCATCGGTCAGGGCCGCTATATGTGTGCGCTCGCGCACAAGATCACGGCGTGGGAGTCTCAGGGCCGCGTGCAGGGCGATGTCGTCGCGCTGACCCTGGCCGCCTACAACGCCGGTGAGGGTGCGGTGCTTGCCTCCGGCGGTATGCCGAACCAGGTGGCCGCGCATTACGCCGAAACCCAGCCCTACGTCGCGAATATCCTTGCGATGGAACCGCAATACCGCGCCCAGGGTTCCAATGGCCGCTTCACCCCGCAGGAGGGTACCGGCGGCGTTCAGATCGTCCAGGCGGCGCAGCAGTGGCTCGGCACGCCGTACGTCTGGGGTGGCGGCGGCCCGCAGGGGCCGAGCGGCGGCGGTATGGACGGTCCCGGCCTCACTTCGGCGGCGGTATTCGCGGCGTCGTCGGGCACGGTGACGTTGCCGCGAACGGCGGAACAGCAGTGGGAGTCGGGCGTCGAGGTGCCGCTGAGCAAGCTGCAGCCGGGCGATCTGGTGTTCAGCTCATTCGGCCCACGCGGCCCCGCCGAGGTCGGAATCTATTCCGGCAACGGCAGAATGATCCAATCCGTGCCCGCCGCATACGGGCATTCCAGTGGCGTGACCGAGGTCGCGGTGCCGGGTGACGGCCGCGGGAGGAGGGTGCTGTGAGGACAACCGATACCGCGGTGGGCGAACACGCCGAAGCATGTGCGGCGATTGCACCGCACAAGTGTCGGTCCCGGCGGCTAGCCTGGAATAACACGGCGGCGCGAGCGATGGACCCGGAGGCGGTAGCGGAGCGTGACCACGAAGGGGCCCGCGAACGCCGCATGTCGAACACTGCACGCGCGAAACTGGTGGTGATGCTGGTGGTGAGCGTCGCGATGTCGGGTGCGGGGTGCGCCAGCTCGGATCGGGAGTCGGGTTCCGGTGCGCCGCAGCCGCCCACGTCCACGACCCGATTGCTGGAGGGTGTGCCCGCACCCGATCCGGTGACGCCCGAGGGCGTCGCGGTGACCGCGCTGAAGGAGATCTACTCCTGGCAGCCCGCCACCGAGGCCCAGGGCGCGTCGCTGTCCCGTGCGCGGAAATGGTTGGGCCCCAGCCTGATCCGCATGCTGGACAGCACGCCGACCGGGATCGAGACACCGAAACCGACGCTGCAGTGGGCGGACTGGGCCAAGGCGCAGGCGCATATCGAGGCATTCACCTTCGCATCCGGGGAGCGCCCGCCCACGAGCGCCGATCCGAATGTCCAGCAGTTCAAGATCGGGGTCGAGCAAACGGTCGTCTACCCGAACGGGCGCAAGGAATCCCTGCCGCCCGCGACGGTCATCGCGACCGTGGTGCGCACCTCGGAAGGTTGGCGGCTCGACGCCTTCCGCTGAACCCGCACCAGCGACAACCACATAGCCAGGTCCTAACAGGAGGCAGAGATGGCGAAAAAGAAGAAGGTGCAGGATCCGGCCGCGGTCGGACCCGATATCACCCTCTACATGATCTACGCCGGTTTCGCTACTCTCGGAACCCTGTGGATCGCCCTGCATCTCGGCAACGCGATGGCTGTCACCCCGCAGGACATTCCGATGAACCCGATCGCGATCGTCGCCGATCTGGTCAAGGGCAAATTGCACTGGCCGCGGGCTTCTACGGTGATCGTGCTGCTCGTGGTCGCGGCGATCGTGGCGTTCGTGCTGGTGCGCAAGCGGCTCGCCGCACGTCGGTCGGTCGGGCGGCTTTCCGTGGACGACAAGGCCGATGTGATGGGTAGCGGCGATGCCATCAAGTCACTCACCGAGAAGGGCGTGCGGGACAAGGCCGAGATGCTCGGCGTTCGGCTCGGCTACAACGACAGTCCGGGCGTGCCGATCGGCGTCGGCGTTGCCGATGGCGTAATGCTCTACGGCTCCTATGAGGATCTGCACCTGGATATCTGGGGGCCGCGACAGGGCAAATCGACCTCCCGGGTGATTCCGGCCATCCTGACCGCGATCGGCCCCGTGCTGTCCACCTCGAATAAGCGCGACGTGGTCGACGCGACCCGAGATGTGCGCGAGGCCAAGGGAAGTCGTACCTTCGTCTTCGATCCGCAGGGTGTCGCGGGGGAGGAACCGACCTGGTTCTGGGATCCACTCGCCTGGGTCGACGCCTACCACGACGGTGCGGAGATGCGGGCCGCGCGGCTGGCCGGACATTTCGCCGACGCCGACAACGGTTCCGATGCCAAGGGCGATGTGTTCTTCGATCCGGAGGCCGAGGACCTGCTCGCCGGACTGTTCCTGGCCGCGGCGCTCGGTGGTCGCCCGATCGTGCAGGTCTGGGACTGGGTGACCAATCCCAACGATGCCGAGCCCATCGAGCTGCTGCGCAATGCGAGCAAGCACTACACCGCCTCCGGTCTTGCGATGCAGTACAACGCCGATCCCCGCACCAAGAGCGGCATTTTCGGCACCGCGAAGAAAATGATCCGCTGCCTGCAGCTGTCCAATGTGCACCCGTGGATCCTGCCGGGCGACAACCGCATGCAGTTCGACGAGCTCGAATTCATCGAGAACAACGGCACTCTGTACAGCCTCTCGCTGGAGGGCCGCGGTTCGGCGGCACCGCTGGTCAGTGCGCTGACCGAGGCGGTGGTCGATGTGGCCATGCGCAAGGCCACGCATTCGCCCGGCGGTCGGCTGCCGATCCCGATGCTCGCGGTCCTGGACGAGGCGGCGAATGTGGTGCGCTGGAAGGATTTGCCCAAGCAGTACAGTCACTTCGGCTCGCGCGGCATCGTGGTGATGACGGTGCTGCAGTCCTGGGCCCAGGGCGCGCGCTGCTGGGGTGATGACGGCATGCTGGCGCTGTGGTCGGCGGCCAATATCAAGGTGCTCGGTCCGGGCGTCGACGATATGAACTTCCTGCGCGACCGCTCCGAGGCGATCGGCGAATACGACGCGATCTCGTCCTCGGTCTCGGAATCCAAAGGCGGCAAGAGCTATTCGCGCTCACTCGGTTCGTCCAAGACGTTCACCGTGAACGCGCTGGCAACCCTGCCGCAGGGCCGCGCGATCGTCTTCACCTCCGGCCAGCCCGCGGTGCTCGTGCGTACCGTGCCCTGGTGGGAGGGCGACTACGCTGACGATGTGAAGAAGTCGATCTCGCACCATCTTCCGGGGCGTAAGACCGAGATCGCCGACCTGTTCGGCTCGCCCAACCTGACCAAGGCTGCTCCGCCACCCGAATACGGTCAAATCGAGGAGGTCCGGCCACTGTGAGCGAGCGTAGCGAGCGAACCATGAGCACAGCACCATCGGTCGCAGCGGAACCGAGCGCCAGCGAGGTGCAGCTGTGACCGACCAGCAGGAACAGCCCATGATCTACACCAACGTCGTGGAGTTCGTCGAGAACTACCTCAGCCTGGTGTACCGGCGTCAGGTCACCGATATCAGTGAAACGGTGTGGTGCCCGGAGTGGTGGAAGCATGCCGAGGCGGTGGCGCGACTAGATGCGCTCTGGCGCGCATGGGAGCACTACCGACTCGAGCCGAGCACCGGATTGAGCATCTGGTTCCTCGACCACGCCGATCCGCATATGACCAAACTCTTCGATCCCCGTGGACCGTTCAAGTACTGCAGTGTCCGCAACGGCCACAAGGACATGCTGAGCCCCCTGCCGCTGAAGTCCCCGGCCCAGGGGCTCTTCGGCGATCCGACTATCGGCGACTTCCGCATCTGAAGGCCGAAAACGTCGAAACGCCCGCTGATTTCAGCGGGCGTTTTCGGTTTCCGGTGCAGCGAGCCTACTGTCGGACGCGTTCCAAACCGCGTGCGTCCTGTTCCCGACCTCGGGCGGCGGCCGCACGGGCGGCTTCGTCGCGAATGCGTACCGCTTCTTCGGGCGGTTGCCCCTGGCCTACTTCGATGAGCATCCGTACCGCCGCCAGTTCCGGTGCGATACCGATCCGGGCGAGATGCGCCGCGATCGCCTGCCGACGTTCCTGGGAGTCGTAGCGGACGAGCGGTTTGGACTGAGCCGACGCGGTCGCGGCCATCCGGGTGGCCTCGGCCTGTGCGGAGAAACGATCCTTCTCCAGTGAAATACCCTTGGCCGGAACCGATTTCTCGACCATGCGGGCAAGTTCGAGATTGCGTGGGTCCTTCGCCTTGGCGTCGCGGGCCTCCCGGATCTGAAGCTCCCTGGCCTCCTTGATGCGGGCCTCGGTGATCTTGACGCGGGCTTCGGCTTCTTTCTGACCACGCTCACGGGTCCGCAGCGCGACTAAGGTCGCAAGCTGCAATGCGGTCTTCATCATGGCCGCGGTTTCCCGGCCGATGTCGTCCAGTTCCTCGGACATGGCTGCTCCCCGATGCTGCAGTGATCACTATGGATGTTGTGGTGCTTCGTCACGGACGCCGCCATGTCGAACTGTAGTCCGCCACGGCGGTGCCCCGCCTGCAAACGTGGACACCCAGAGGACTCATCGCGCGGCACTCCCGGTGGGGATCGTCCGATCAGGAATGGCTGCGCTACGCGTTCTCCTTCATTCGAGATTACCCGAGAAAGCTCGGCACCAACCGTGTGGGCGTGCCGCTTAACAGCATATATCGCACAATTCCGGCGGACAGGGGAAAGCTTCGGAGGATCTCCGGTCTTAGTGCAACCTTACCGAACGATTAGGGTCGCCTACCCTGGCTTGGTCGGAGATATGGTTCGGGTCCGCTGCCCATCTTGCGCAGCCGACCCGAACGAAGCGAGTTTCCGGATCGGGCGTGTCGCTTCAGTCGATGCGGACCGACTGGATGGTTACCGGGAGATTGGGCTTGCCGTCACCCTGGCCGTTGGAGTTGTCCTGACCGCCAGTGGCGATCTTGTCCAGCGTGCCCATGCTGTCCGGATCGACGGTGCCGAAGATGGTGTAGTTCGGCGGCAGTTGCGAATCGCCGTAGACGACGAAGAACTGACTGCCGTTGGTGCCGCCGCCGGTCATGGGATCCGGACCCGCATTGGCCATGGCGAGTGTGCCGCGCTTGTAATCCATCGGCTTTTGCAATGCCGGGTCGGCGGGGTTGTAGCGATTGGTCGGGTACTCGTTGTCGAACTGGTAGCCCGGACCGCCGGTGCCGGTCCCGGTCGGGTCGCCGCACTGCAGCACCTTCAGGCCCTCGTCCGCGGTCATGCGGTGGCAGATGGTGTTGTCGAAGTAGCCCTGACCGGCCAGGCTGGCGAAGCTGTTCACGGTGCACGGCGCCTTGGCATTGTCCAGGGTCAGACCGATCGGGCCCTGGGTGGTCTCCATGCTGACGCTGAGGCTCGCGTTGTCGCCGGTGTTCTCGATGCCGCTGGTACGCGGCTTGTTCACCGGCTTATCCGCGGGCTTCTGACTGTCGCGGTAGTCGCAGCTGATGGCCGCGGGCTTATCGTCACTCTTGGTCAGGAAGTAGACGCCGACGGCGGCCGCGGCCACGACCACCACGCCGAGCGCCGATCCGGCGATCGTGAGTCGCCTGCGCTTGCGCACCCGATCGGCCCGGTTGGCCAGCTGGCGTTCCAGCTTGCGTTTCGCCGCTGCCCGTCGCTGTTCGTTGCTCGGCACTACCACGTTCCTCCCGTATCCGTTACGTACGGCACAGGATTGTGCCATCTATTCCTGAGACTGCTCAGCAGGCCATTTCGACCAGTCGTGACGCTGTAAGAACCGGCTGATCCTTTCGAGCGACCGACAAGTAGGCGCTGGCGGTGGCAAACCGGTTGGACTTGACGGGCCGTAGTGGTGGAAACTGGACCATCGTGACCAAGACCAGCAGCTTCTCCGCCCCGAAGGGGGTTCCGGACTACGTGCCACCCGGTTCGGCCGAGTTCGTCGCGGTGCGCGACGGCTTGATCCGCGCCGCCCGACTCGCCGGGTACGGGCATGTGGAGCTGCCGATCTTCGAGGACACCGCGTTGTTCGCGCGGGGTGTCGGTGAATCCACCGATGTGGTGACCAAGGAGATGTACACCTTCGCCGATCGCGGCGATCGTAGTGTCACGCTACGACCGGAGGGCACCGCGGGCGTCATGCGCGCGGTCATCGAACACGGACTCGACCGGGGCCAGCTGCCGGTGAAGCTGGTGTACTCGGGTCCGTTCTTCCGGTATGAGCGTCCGCAGGCCGGTCGGTACCGGCAGCTGCAGCAGGTCGGCGTCGAGGCGATCGGTATCGATGATCCGGCGTTGGATGCCGAGGTGATCGCGATCGCCGACGCCGGATATCGCGGACTCGGACTCGATGGTTTCCGGCTGGAGATCACCTCGCTCGGTGACGAGACCTGTCGTCCGCAGTATCGAGAGCTGTTGCAGGAGTTCCTGTTCGGGCTGCCGCTGGATGAGGAGACCAAGCGGCGGGCGCAGCTGAATCCGCTGCGGGTGCTCGACGACAAGCGACCCGAGGTGCGCGAGATGACCGCGAGCGCGCCGCTGATGATCGATCACCTGTCGGAGTCGGCGAAGACGCACTTCGAGCAGGTGCTCGGGTATCTGGACGCGCTCGGCGTGCCCTATGTGGTGAATCCGCGAATGGTGCGCGGCCTGGACTACTACACGAAGACAACCTTCGAATTCGTGCACGACGGGCTCGGGGCGCAGTCGGGTATCGGCGGCGGCGGCCGCTACGACGGGCTGATGGCCGAATTGGGCGGACAACCGTTGTCCGGCATCGGATTCGGGCTCGGCGTGGACCGCACGATTCTGGCGCTGGAGGCCGAGGGCAAGTCGGCGGGCGATCCGGCGCGGTGTGAGGTCTACGGCGTATCGCTCGGTGATGCGGCCAAACAGCGGTTGGTCGTGCTCGCGGCACAGCTGCGGGCGGCGGGCATTCGGGTCGATCTGGCCTACGGTGGTCGGGGCGTCAAGGGGTCGCTGAAGGCCGCGGATAAGTCCGGCGCCAGGTTGACCCTGGTGCTCGGTGACCGTGACCTGGCCGAGAACACCATCGGCCTGAAGGATATGGCCACCGGTGACCAGCGGCAGATCCCACTGGACGAGACGGTCGCCGCCGTCACCGCCGCATTACGCCAGGGCGGGTAGTACGGTGCCGGGGTACACCCGCATCACGAGGAACGGGCAGCCGTGCCGGTAGAACCCACGAATCCCGGTGCAGCCCAACCGGATCCGGCAGTCGGACTCGATCTCGTCGCACCAGAAACCTACGCACCCATGCTGCGGCGGCTCGCCCTCGCCGCGCTAGGGGTCGGCATCGGCGCCGCCCTGCTCGCTGCGCTGCTGTTGCCGTGGTCGATCGCGATCGCGATCGGTGTCGTCGTCGGTGCACCCACCGTCGGCTACGCCGTGGCACTGCGTCGGCGACGGATGTGGTTGGCCGGAACCACGATTCACGCGCGACGGGTGATCGGCGAGCGCCGGGTCGATATCGCGGCCGCCAACGGCGTCGAAATCCTCGTCTTCCCGGCCCGTTTGAGCCGCATCGTCCTGCGGGTGACCGCGGGCGCCGACTCTCAGGTCGTCCCGCTCGCGATGTACACCGATGCGGGCAGCGGCCGCGAACTCCACCTGCTCGGTCTCCGCAAGCTGGCCGACGCCCTGGCCGCCAGTGAACTCGCCGCCGCCGTAGCGGTTTCGACCATGCTCGTCCACCAACTGCGCGCCGAGGCACGAGACGCCGGTCTGGAGGAGCGGCCCTTGTACCGGGCTGTCCGGCTGGCCCGGGTGAAGGACTACGTTTCGCCCATCGTCCTGACCGACCAGGAAGTCGCGGCGTTGTGTTGAAGCGCGAGTCGAGTTGCGCGACAAGCGAATTGGCCTGCGATGCGAGTTTGCATGCCATGCGCGACGCGCTGAGCGCTGCACCTCGGTTCGCCCCGTTGTGGGTGCCGTCGGTGAGCGTGTATTCCGAGAAGGCGTACAGCACCTGGATGGACGGCTCGGCGCGTTGCTGCGGTCGGCCAGCCCGACGTGGGGTCGCTGCGCTGAGCGCCGCACCTCGGTTCGCCCCGTTGTGGGTGCCGTTGGTGAGCGCGTATTCCGAGAAGGCGTACGGCACCGAGTTGGGCGGCTCGGCGCGGTGCCGCGGTCGGGCCAGCCCGACGTGGGGTCGCTCGAACTGTTCCGGGACGGGCCGTTGGCCAGGGGCCGCGAGTACCGGGTTCGTTGATCGAGTGGCCGGGACGGGGGCGTCGACCGGGCAGGTTTGAGCATTGATCCGGCGTCCGGAGGGCACGTCGTCGACGCGGCGCTTTGTGGTCAGATGGGGCGGCTGGATGGGTGTGACGGGCTGATTGTCGCGTAGCTCACCACTGGGCTTCGGCGGAGGTGAGAGTCGTTAGGGTGGGGATCGAGTGTCCGTCTATCGCAAGGAGTTTCTCTTGAGCACCGCTGCTCGGACCGCGCCCGTGACCGTCGCCGTGACCGGAGGTGCGGGGCAGATCGCCTACGGCCTGCTGTTCCGGATCGCGTCCGGCGCGCTGCTGGGGTTCGAGACGCCGGTGCGGCTGCGGTTGTTGGAGATTCCGGCGGCGGTGGCGGCGCTGGAGGGGGTGGCGATGGAGCTCGAGGACGGTGCGTTTCCGCTGCTCGAGTCCATCGATATCAGTGACGATCCGTGGGTCGGGTTCGCGGGCGCGAATGTCGCGCTGCTGGTCGGCGCGCGGCCGCGCACCGCGGGGATGGAGCGCTCGGATCTGCTGGCCGCCAACGGCCCGATCTTCACCGAACAGGGCCAAGCGATCAACGCGAGTGCCGCCGACGACGTCAAGGTGCTCGTGGTCGGAAATCCGGCCAATACCAACGCCTTCATCACCATGTGCAATGCCCCGGACGTCCCGGCCGAGCGTTTCACCGCGATGACCCGCCTCGACCACAACCGCGCCATCGCGCAGCTGGCCAAGAAGACCGGCGCGCCCGCCGCCGATATCGCCCGTGTCGCCATCTGGGGCAACCACTCCGCGACCCAGTATCCGGATATCGCCCACGCCACCATCGCGGGCCGGGCCGCCCTCGACCTAGTTGACCAGACCTGGGTGAGCGAGGACTTCATCCCCACCGTTCAGCAGCGTGGCACCGCCATCATCCAGGCCCGCGGTGCGTCCTCGGCCGCCAGCGCGGCCAGCGCCGCCATCGACCACATTCACGACTGGTCGCTCGGTACTCATGCCGATGACTGGACCTCCATGGCCGTGCCCTCCGACGGCTCCTACGGCATTCCCGAAGGCCTCATCACGTCGTTCCCCGTCACCTGCGCGGACGGCGAATACTCGATCGTCCAGGGTCTGGAGCTCGATGAATTCTCACGCGCCCGCATCGACGCCAGTGTCGCCGAACTCGAGCAGGAACGCGACGCCGTCATCGACCTCGGCTTCGCCAAGCACGTCTGACTCATGCCCGAAGTCGTAGCTCAGGCTGCGGCCGCGGCGGAGCGATTTCTGCCGAGCGCCAACTGACCCGCGGTGGCGAAATGAATCAGCGCGAGTACGCTGCCGCCGACCATCATGCCCGGAACTCCCTGCGTGGTGCCGATGGCGACGTCACCGAGCTGTACCACGCCCGACACGGTGAGCAACGGTAGGAGAGCCCGCTTGCGTCGGCTGGCCAGGCTGAACAGCAGCGCGGCACCCAGCGGGATCGCGCGGGCCGCGTAGGCCTGGGCATACAGATCGATGCCGGGCGAGTCCGCGCTCCCGGATATCGCGAGGGTCGGATCGACAAGAGCCGCGACACTGAATGCCACGGCGACACCCGCGCCGACCGCATTGACAATGATCGCCGACCTGGTGAGCTTCTGGTCCTGCATCTTTCACTCCCTAAATCGTTCACACTCTGAATGGTTTAGGGACAGTATTATGCTGGCCATGAAGAACGTCAAGGCGGAAAAGCTGCCGGAGACTGCCACCTTCCGGCTGGGCCTGCTGGGTGCGTTCCTGACCGACCGCTTCAGTGCTGATGTGTCGAGGCTCGGGCTCAAGCCGAAGCATGCCGGGATGCTGAATGTGTTGGCGAGCAATGGCCCGACATCACAGATGGAGATTGCACAGATACTTCGCGTCGCGCCGAGTCTGGTCGTCGCGCTGGCCGATCACCTGGAATCCCTCGGCGCCATCGAACGGTTACGGGATCCCGAGGATCGCCGCCGTCAGAACCTGAGTCTGACCTCGCACGGCCGCACACTACTGCGCAAATGCCTCGACGCCGCGCAGTCGATCGACGCCGAGACCACCGCGGACCTCACCGCAGCCGAGCGTGCCGACCTGCATCGCATCCTCGGCACGCTCGCCGATCGGCTCGGGCTGCCTAGCTGATGGTCCAGGTTTCCGAACCGTTGAGCAGCGATTGCAGCGAATCCTCTTGTACCGGTTTGCGTTCCCGCGCGATGGCGGTTTGGGTGCGGACCGCATCGTCATAGGTGGGCCGGGTGACATTGCGGAAGATGCCGGTGACCACGTGGCCGAGGTCCTGGTCGGACAGGCGGGAGAGCGCGTAGGCGTACTCCGGATTGTCCGAGTAGGCGTCGTGCACGATGATCTCGGACTCGTCGACCTCGTCGGCGCGCACCACCGCCAGTCCGAAACCGGCACGCACCACGGCGAATTCGCCATCGGTGCCGAAACGGATCGGCCGACCGTGCCGCAGCGGGATGAGGCGGGATTCGGCATCGCCCTTGCGCAGCACATCGAAGGAACCGTCGTTGAAGATCGGGCAGTCCTGCAGAATCTCCACGAACGAGGTCCCGCGATGTTCGGCCGCGGCTCGCAGCACCTCGGTGAGACCTGCCCGGTCGGAATCCAGTGCGCGCGCGGCGAAGCTGGCTTCCGCGCCGAGTGCGACCGAGAGCGTGTTGAAGGGGTGGTCGACCGAGCCCATCGGCGTCGACTTGGTGATCTTGCCCTCTTCCGAGGTCGGCGAGTACTGGCCCTTGGTGAGTCCGTAGATCCGATTGTTGAACAGCAGGATCGTCATATTCACATTGCGACGCAGGGCATGGATCAGGTGGTTGCCGCCGATCGACAGTGCGTCACCGTCACCGGTCACCACCCACACCGACAGATCCGGCCGGGTCACCGCGAGCCCGGTCGCGATGGCGGGCGCGCGACCATGGATGGAGTGGATGCCGTAGGCCTCGAGGTAGTACGGGAACCGGCTCGAGCAGCCGATCCCGGAGACGAACATCAGGTTCTCCCTGCGCAATCCGAGTTCGGCCAGGAAGCCGCGCACGGTCGCCAGGATCACGTAGTCACCGCAGCCGGGGCACCAGCGCACCTCCTGGTCCGAGGTGAAGTCCTTGACCTTCTGCGGCCCGTCCGCGGACGGCACTCCGGACAGACCGGTGAGACCCAGATCGGTTCCGACGAGCGAGGTTTCGACGATGGTCATCAGTTACCCCCAGTCGAGTACGTGGCCCGGGACCGTGCCGCGAAGGCCTTATCGTGTTCCATATCCTCGATCGATCCGTCCAGTGCCGCGTCGATCACCCCGACGAGTTCCTGTGCGGAGAATGCGGTTCCCGCGATCTTCGTCCACGGTTGCACATCCACCAGATACTTCGCCCGCAGCAGCATGGCCAGTTGGCCGCCGTTCATTTCCGGCGCGACCACCGTCCGATAGCCGCGCAGTACGGCACCGAGGTTGGCGGGCAATGGATTCAGATATCGCAGATGCGCCTGCGCGACCGGGACACCGCGGCGGCGGGCGCGCCGACACGCCTCACCGATCGGGCCGAAGGAACTGCCCCAACCGATCAGCAGCAGTTCGGCCCGCCCGTCCGGATCGTCGACCTCGAGATCGGGAACGGTGATGCCATCGATCTTGGCCTGCCGCAGGCGAACCATCAGTTCGTGATTGCCTGGCTCATAGGAGATATTGCCGCTGCCGTCGGCCTTCTCCAGACCACCGATCCGATGTGCGCGACCGGCGGTGCCCGGCACCGCGAGCGGCCTGGCGAGGGTGTCCGGATCACGGGAATAGGGCTGGAACGGTGTGCCCTCCTCGGCCTCGGGTTCGAAGCGTGGATCGATCTGCTCCAACTCGGTGACCCGCGGAATCGACCATGGCTCAGAGCCATTGGCGATCGAGCCGTCGGAAAGCAACAGCACCGGCGTGCGATAGGTGAGGGCGATCCGCGCCGCTTCCACCGCGGTGGCGAAGCAGTCCGCGGGGGAGCGCGGCGCGAGCACGGCGACCGGCGACTCCCCGTTGCGGCCGTAGAGCGCCTGCAGTAGATCGGCCTGCTCGGTCTTGGTCGGCAGTCCGGTGGACGGACCGCCGCGCTGCACGTCGACGATCACCAGCGGCAGTTCCGTCATTACCGCGAGT
The DNA here is from genome assembly GCF_050955845.1 of Nocardia sp. CA-135398. NCBI lineage: Bacteria > Bacillati > Actinomycetota > Actinomycetes > Mycobacteriales > Nocardiaceae > Nocardia > Nocardia sp. CA-135398. The sequence continues at coordinate 3,368,203 of NZ_CP192084.1, forward strand.
CCGATGGTTTCGCTCTTGAGCGCCAGCCCCGGACCGGAGGTACTCGTCACCCCGAGAGCGCCGCCGAGCGAAGCGCCGAGGGCCGCGCCGATGCCCGCGATCTCGTCTTCGGCCTGGAAGGTGGTGACGCCGAAGTTCTTGTGCTTACTGAGTTCGTGCAGGATGTCCGAGGCGGGCGTGATCGGATAGGTGCCGAGAAATACCGGCAACCCGGACAATTGCCCGGCGGTGACGAGGCCGTAGGCGAGCGCGGTATTGCCGGTTATCTGGCGGTAGGTTCCCGGCGGCAGCTTGGCCGGGGCCACCTCGAAGGTGGTTGCGAAGCTTTCGGTGGTCTCGCCGTAGTTCCAGCCCGCGCGGAAGGCGAGCAGATTCGCCTCGGCGATATCCGGTTTCGCGGCGAATTTCTCGCGCAGGAATCGTTCGGTGCCACCGATCGGACGTCCGTACATCCAGGACAGCAGGCCGAGGGCGAACATATTCTTCGCGCGCTGAGCGTCCTTCTTGCCGACACCGGTGGGCTCGGTCGCGCCGAGGGTGAGCGAGGTCATCGGCACGCGGTGGACCACGAAATCGCTCAGCGTGTCGTCGTCGAGCGGATCGGTGCTGTAGCCGACCTTGCCGAGATTGCGTTTGGTGAATTCATCGGTGTTCACGATGAGGGTGGCACCGCGCGGCAGATCCTCCAGATTGGACTTCAGCGCGGCCGGATTCATCGCGACCAGCACGTCGGGCTGGTCGCCCGCGGTCAAGATGTCATAGTCGGCGATCTGGATCTGGAAGGACGAGACGCCGGGCAGCGTGCCCTGTGGCGCCCGGATTTCGGCCGGGAAGTTGGGCTGGGTGGCGAGGTCGTTGCCGAATGCGGCCGCCTCGTGTGTGAAGCGATCACCGGTGAGCTGCATTCCATCACCGGAGTCCCCGGCGAACCGAATTACGACCTTTTCCAATTTCGCTGTGCCGACATCACTTTGGTCGGAAACCATATGCCTGCTTCACTTCCTCGTCCGATGGGAGGTGCCATTGGCCAACCTACTCCGCCGTGTGCGGGAATTGCTTGTGAAATGCTTTACGCGAAGAGCGCCAGCTGCGTGTCGTTGGTCGGCGGCGTCGAGGGTGGTGTCTCAGGTTCCGGGGTGTGCTCGCGGAGGAGGCCGTGTCGCTGGAGCAGTGGCTGCACCCGCTCGCGTAGCCAGGACGCGTATTCCGGCGTCACATAGGCGCCGCGGCCGTAGAGCTGGCGATAGCGGCGCACCAGGGCGGGATGTGTCTCGGCCAGCCAGCTCAGAAACCAGCCCCGGGTGGCGCCGCGCAGATGCATCGGGAATGCGACCACCGATACCGCTCCGGCCTCGGCAATCGCACCGAATAGTGCGTCCAGGTGGGCGCGGCTGTCGGTGAGATACGGAATCACCGGCGCGACCATGACATTCACCTCGAACCCGGCATCGGCCAGTGCCCGCACCATTTCCAACCGGGCCTTGGGTGATGGAGTGCCGGATTCCAGGCTGCGGTGCAGATCCATATCCAGGATCGCGATGGAGACGGCGATGCTCACCCGGACCTGGCGCGCCGCGGCCGTGAGCAGCGGCAGATCCCGGCGCAGCAGCGTGCCCTTGGTGAGAATGGAGAACGGTGTGCCGGAATCGGTCAGCGCACGAATGATCCCGGGCATCAACCGATATCGGCCCTCGGCCCGTTGGTACGGATCGGTATTGGTGCCCAGCGCGACCGGTTCGTGCTGCCAGGACCGCCGGGCGAGTTCCTTGCGCAGCACCGCGGCGATATTGGTCTTCACCACGATCTGTGAATCGAAATCCCGGCCAGCGTCCAGATCCAGATACTCGTGGGTGGGTCGCGCGAAACAGTACCGGCAGGCGTGTGAACAGCCGCGCATCGGATTGATCGTCCAATGGAACGGCAGATTCGACGCCTCCGGCATCTTGTTCAGCGCGCTTTTGCACAACACCTCGTGGAACGTGATGCCCTCGAATTCGGGGGTCTGCACGGTGCGCACGAAACCCGCCCGGCCGAGACCGGGCAGGGCGCCGTCGTCGGCATCCAGGGTTTGGCTTTGCCACCGCACCCCATCAGTCGAACATGTGTTCTAAGAGCTGTCAAGCAATCTGTCGGGCGTCGGTGGTGGTGAGCTGCTTGGGATCGGTGAAGAAGGTGACCAGATCGCGCACGGTCTGCTCGATGGGCCTTGGCTGATAACCGATTTCGCGCTCCGCCTTGCCGTGGTCGACGATCGGGGCGGAGACCAGCGCGCCGAGTGCGGCCTTCGACACGATGTCGGTCCTGAACAGCTTGCCGATCGGTTCGAGCACCGGAATCAAGCCGTTGACGACCTTGGGTGAGATCGAGAACTTCGGGCCCTTCTTGCCGCCGCATTCCGCCGCGGTGCGACACAGGTCGAGCATGGAAATCATCGAACCGCCGAGCAGGTAGTTCTCGCCGGTCCGGCCTCGCTCGCCGGCCAGGATCAGACCCTTCGCGACATCGCGGACGTCGACGAGGTCGAATCCGCCGCCGATCATCGCGGGCACCCGGCCGCGGGCCGCGTCCTTGAGGGTGCGGTTGATCCTGGACAGCGGGGTGCTGTAGTCGAGCGGGCCGAAGACGCCGGTCGGATTGCAGATCACCGCGTCCAGGCCCTGCTCGATCACCTTGCGCAGTTCGATCTCGCCCGCCCATTTGGAGCGGTCGTATACGGGCAGGCTGGGATCGGTCGAACGCACCGAGGTCTCGTCGATGCGGCCGCCGCAGGTGTACTGGTTGAAGGCGTGGATGGAACTCGCGTGCACCATGCGGCGCACGCCCAGATCCAGTGCCGCCTCGGCGACGACGCGCACGCCCTCGGTATTGACCTTCCATGCGAGGTCGTGCTGCTCGGCCAGGGTGATCACGGCGACGAGGTGGTAGACGATCTCCGCGCCCGCGAGCGCGGTGCGCATGGATTCCGGGTCGAGCACGTTGCCGGATACCCAGGTGACGTTGGGATCGGTCCGCTGCTCCGGAACGATGCGATCGATTGCTGTGACCTCGTGTCCTCGTTCGACCAGCAGGCTGAGCAGATTCGTGCCAAGGTAGCCGGCTGCGCCGGTCACTGCGACCTTCATGCGATCGAGAATATAGAACCTGTTCTAAATTGCAACCTGTTCCAGTTCCTTTCGCGGCCCGCGCTTGGCTCGAAACTTGCCGGTGGGGTCGGCTATATTGAGCGCAACCGCAGCGGCGCCGGTACCGACTCGCAGCTGCGCAGGGGCCCGATCGCAGCCGAGCTGCCGGTGCGGGCAGGGAGTAGATGTTGATCGACGCTATGGACACTGAACTGCAGTTCACGACGATTTTGGGGGGTGTAACTCGATGGCTGATCTCTCGGTGGAGACCGATGCGGTCCGAGCGTTCGCGGTGACGAATGCCGGAGTCGCTGGTGAGATCGCGGGAGCGGGCAATTTCGATGCGGTACAGAATGTTGCCGCGCTCACGCCGGTATTCGGTCTGATCGGCGCCGACTATCTGTTGGCGTTCGCGGCGGCACAGGTATTGCAGGCCAAGGACATCAATGATCTGTCGGCCAAATACGACAAGCTCTCGAAGTCCGCGTTCACGGCGGCCGCTGCCTTCGACACCACCGACTCCGGCAACGCGGGCGTGCTGAGCGCGATCACCGACCAGGTCGGGGGCGGGGTATGAAGCCGATGGATACCGGCGTGATCGCACCCGATCAGCAGAGCGTGGCCATCGAAGAGGCGGTGATCGCGACGCAGAACACCGCGGTCGACGCACTGCAGAACGCGTCGCAGGGGTTGAGTCATCTGTCGCTGCCGCAGTTGCCCGCGGATCTGCCGCCGATCGAGGCGCCCGAATTCGTACTGGCGCGCAAGATCACCGAGGAATCGCCGCAGCTGGGGACCATTCCCTCGGGCATGCCTGGGCTCAACGGCAATTCGACGCCGGACGCGAGCGCGATTCTGTCCGGCGCGGTGCCGACCGATGTATCGCAGGCGCTTACCGATGCACAGACCGCGATCAGCCATGCGGCCGCTCCGGTGGTGCAGGCGGCGCAGAGCGCGGCGCAGCAGGCGCAGAGTGCGGTGAACAGTGCGCTCGGCGGCTCGGGCAATCAGGGTGCCGCCGCGGCCGCAACGAATATTCCGTCCGATCCGGCCGCGGCGCTGATGCAGGGGCTGTCGATTCCCGGAATCCCCGGCATCGACACGCTGTTCCAGCCGATTCTCGAGCTGCTCAACAGCTTCGGCACCGGTGTCATCGGAGCCTTCGACCCGACCGCGATTCTCAGTCAGTCGTCCAAGATCATCGATGCCGCTGTATCGGTCGGCAAGGGTGGTCTGCAGACCGTCGAGCAGCTGTGGCAGGGCCAGTCCTCCCGGGAGGCGCAGGCCGCGAGCCAGACCGCGCAGACCCAGGGACAGGACACCAGTCAGCGCGGTATCGATATCTCCGCACTCACCCAGCGCGCCGCCGCTGTGGTGCAGCAGGGCAATGCGCAGCTGCTGGGCATCGCGAGCGAATTCGCCACGCAGGCAACCGCACTCGTGCCGGTGGCGCTGACCCCGCCCGGTCAGGCCGCGCTCATCGCGACCGCGACCGAACATCTGGGGTCGGCCGTCGCGGTCGCCAATGCCACCCGCGGTGATCTTGCCGGGAAGACGGCCGAGCTGACCGGTATCGTGAATCAGTTGCTCGGGACCAGTGGTCTGCCCGCGCCGCAGGAGGTCGCGCAGGCGGTCATGCAGAACATCGGTGAGCCGATCATGGAGCAGGCGCAGTCGGTCGCGCAGGATGCGTCGACCAATGCCGCCAGCCTGTTGGACGGTTCCAGCACCTCCGGTTCGCCGAGCACGTCCACCACGGCGGCGTCGTTCAACAGCGGGCACACCACCTCAGGGGGCTCGGGCATCGGCATCGGCAGCCATTCCGGTTCGCCGAGCACCTCGGGCTCGCCGTCGACGCAGAAGGTGGCCGGAACGCCCGGCAGCTCCGTATCGCCCATCAGTCGGGTCGCGGGCCTGTCCGGCCAATCCTTGGGTACGGGTACCTCGACCGGCGCGGCGAGCACCGGGAACTCCTTCATGGGCGGCAGCCCCGGTGCCACCGGCCAACGCGGCGGCGGTGACGACGAGCACTCGCGCAATGTGGACCCGTACCACAGCCGCACCGGCGACAACGACCTCACCGGGCCTCTCGGTGAGTCCACCCCGGACGTCATCGGCGCGACGCACCCGGATGAATTGGTCAGCTCGGACTACGAACAGGACCAGTTCTAGTCCACAGCAGAGCTCCAGTGCCCCCGCTCGGTTTCTAGCGGGGGCACTCTGCTGTATACGCCCTGGCGCTACCCACACCCAGGCGAATACCGCAGGCGCACAACGTTCCTCGTGGTTGCGTACCGTGTCGGAACTATCTCCGCATTCGGTAGCCGAGAGCACCGTTTGCGCGCGAGCGGGTCTGGGTGCTGTCGAAGTGCGTGAACGGCAATCGCTGCCGAAATCGAAACCCGGTTCAGTGGTCTCGGGTGAAAGCGTCGAGAAGTTTGCGGTAGAGATCGGTGAAGCGTTTGCGGTTGGCTTGTTGCTCGGGCGTGAGGTTCTCGGTCGCATCAGGGGCGTACATGAGCAGATGGACATCCTGGTCGGGCGGGGTCTGCATGAGATCGATGATCTGGGTGCCCTGGTCGGTGGCACCGGGCATGCCGAGGTCGAGCGCGGCGAGTGATTTGGTTTCCGCCAGTGCGGAATTCAGGACGTCGCTGGGGATAGTGCCGGTGAGTCGCTGCGGCGGGGTATCGGCGGCGCGGGTGGTGGATGCCGCATCCGGCTGTTCCACCGCGTGGCCGTCGGCGTAGACCTGCAGCAGCGGGCGCAGGTCGACGCGCTCGGACCAACCGCTCGGGATGGTGGTGAGTGTCAGCAGCGCCGGGGCGGGCGGTTGTGGTGCCTCGGCGGCCGGTTGCGCCGAGGCGACGCCCCAGCCACCCGCGAGTGCCACGGCGATAAGCAACAGTGCCGACTTTGTTTTCCGCATGAAATCCCTATCTACCCTGTGCCGCAGACCAACTGGCGTCGATTATTGATCATTGCCTGGCGATCAGCGCAATGCCGACGGGTTGTTCAGGTCCGCGGCCGAGTATGTGTCGCATGCTTGGACCTGACCGGTCTTGTAGCCGGTGAGGAACCATTTCTGGCGTTGGTCCGAGGAACCGTGCGTCCAGGCCTCCGGGTTGACGCGCCCTTGGGCGGCGCGCTGGATTCGGTCGTCGCCGACGGCGGACGCGGCGGAGAGGGCGTCACGGATATCGTTGTCGGACAGGGTTTTCAGGAAGGGCTGGTTGGCGCCGGGGGCGGGCTGCTTGTCGGCGAAGTGGGCCCAGATGCCGGCATAGCAGTCGGCCTGGAGTTCGGTGCGCACCGCCCCGGATTCCGCGCCGCGCGGATCCTGTTGGGCCCGACCGATATCGCCGAGCAGATTCTGGATGTGGTGGCCGACCTCGTGTGCCACCACGTACTCCTGGGCGAGCGGGCCACCGCTGGAACCGAAGCGGTCGACCAGTTCCTGGAAGAAGGCGGTGTCGAAGTAGGCGGTCCGGTCGGCGGGGCAGTAGAACGGACCGACCGCGCTGGTCGCATTGCCGCATCCGGTCGAGACCGAGCCGGAGAACAGGACCAGTTTCGGCTTCGAATACTTCTTGCCGGTCTGCTGGGGCAGCTGTGCCGCCCAGACCGCGTCGAGGCTCTGTGCGGTGAGCACCACCCGGCAGTCGACGTACTTGTTGGCGTCCGCACCGGTCTTGCAGTGCGCGGGTGTGCCCGCGGTGCCGGGCTGCACCGTGCTGCTCTCGCTGCCGTTCAACTGCCCGAGCAGCGAACTGGGATCCCCGCCGAGCAGCAGACCGATTACCAGCAGGATGAGACCACCGGCGCCGCCGCCGAGGGCGAGCTTGCCGCCCATCCCGGGTCCACCGCCGGAAGAAGCGCGGTCCGGGTCGATCTGGAGGCCTTCGTTGAAGGTCATCTGCTTCGCTTTCTCGTGTGCCAAACGCCTCGGTCATATCCTGCTGATACAGCTTCGCACGCGGGGCGGCGATATCGGTTTCCTCTCGGGATATGTGTCTCACTACGATGGCAACCGCACCGGATCGCCCTGCCGGTGTCACATTCGTCGAAAGGAATCCCGTGCTGCGCACCCACTTGGCTGGTTCGCTGCGAAGCGAGCACGCCGGTCAGACCGTCACCCTCACCGGCTGGGTGGCCCGGCGTCGTGACCACGGTGGCGTGATCTTCATCGATCTGCGCGATGCGTCGGGTGTGGCGCAGGCGGTGTTCCGTGAGGGCGAGCCAGCGGCGCAGGCGCACAAGTTGCGCGCCGAATTCTGCGTGCGCGTCACCGGTGTGGTCGAGCACCGGCCCGACGGCAACGAGAACCCGGAGCTGCCGACCGGTTCCATCGAGGTCAACGTCACCGAACTCGAGGTGCTCAACGAGAGTGCGCCGCTGCCGTTCCAGCTCGACGAGCAGCCCGGTGACGAGGCCCGCCTGAAGTACCGCTACCTCGACCTGCGCCGCGAGGCGCCGGGTAAGGCCATCCGGCTGCGCTCGAAGGTCAACGCGGCCGCCCGCACGGTGCTGGCCCGTCATGAATTCATCGAGGTCGAGACCCCGACGATGACCCGCTCCACGCCCGAGGGCGCGCGCGACTTCCTGGTGCCCGCGCGACTGCAGCCGGGCAACTTCTACGCATTGCCGCAGAGCCCGCAGCTGTTCAAGCAGCTGCTGATGGTCGCCGGTATCGAGCGGTACTACCAGATCGCGCGCTGCTATCGCGACGAGGACTTCCGCGCCGACCGCCAGCCCGAATTCACCCAGCTCGACCTCGAGATGAGCTTCGTGCGCCAGGAGGATGTGATCCTGGTCGCCGAGGAGATCTTGGAGCAGCTGTGGAAGCTGGTCGGCTACGAGATCCCGTTCCCGATTCCGCATATGACCTACGCGGAGGCGATGCGTCGCTTCGGTAGCGATAAGCCGGACCTGCGCTTCGGTGTCGAGATCACCGAATGCACCGAATATTTCAAGGAGACCCCGTTCCGGGTGTTCCAGGCGGAGTATGTCGGCGCGGTCGTGATGCCCGGCGGTGCGAGCCAGCCGCGGCGTCAGCTCGACGCCTGGCAGGACTGGGCCAAGCAGCGCGGCGCCAAGGGGCTGGCGTATGTGCTGGTGCAGGAGGACGGCACGCTCGGCGGTCCGGTCGCCAAGAACCTCAGCGAATCCGAGCGCGAGGGCCTGGCGAAGCATGTCGGCGCGGTGCCCGGTGACTGTGTGTTCTTCGCCGCGGGTCCGGCCAAGGCGCAGCGCGCGCTGCTCGGTGCGGCCCGCGGCGAGATCGCGCGCAAGTGCGGTCTGATCGATGAGAACGCCTGGGCGTTCGTGTGGATCGTGGATGCGCCGATGTTCGAACCCGCGGCCGAGGCGGCCGCGAGTGGCGATGTGGCACTTGGTCATTCGGCATGGACCGCGGTGCACCACGCGTTCACCTCGCCCAAGCCGGAATCGCTGGACACCTTCGACACCGATCCGGGCTCGGCCCTGGCCTACGCCTACGACATCGTCTGCAACGGCAACGAGATCGGCGGCGGCAGCATCCGCATCCATCGCCGTGATGTGCAGGAGCGCGTCTTCGATGTGATGGGCATCGGGCATGACGAGGCGCAGGAGAAGTTCGGCTTCCTGCTCGACGCCTTCTCCTACGGCGCCCCGCCGCACGGCGGCATCGCGTTCGGCTGGGACCGGATCACCGCGCTGCTGGCCGGAGTGGATTCGATCCGCGAGGTCATCGCCTTCCCGAAGACCGGTGGCGGTGTGGACCCGCTGACCGATGCGCCCGCACCGATCACCGCGCAGCAGCGCAAGGAAGCGGGTCTGGACTTCAAGCCCGAGAAGAAGAAGGACGAGGGCGACCCGGCTCGCGGTTCGGAATAGCGCGGCCCGCGGCTGGAGCGGTACTTTCTGGGTCAGTTTCATCGATGCTGACCACAAGGGGTTCCAGTGCTGCACTTGCGCATGATCAGCCCGCCCGAACTCACCGACAAGGTGATGGCGGTGCTGAGTGCCGACCCTGGCGTCACCCATGTGACGCTGGCGCGCGGTGTCGCCGTCGAGCCCGTCGGTGATCTGATCCAGGCCGATGTCGCGCGGGAGGCCGCCAATGATGTGCTCGCCGATCTGACCACGCTCGGCATCAAGCACACCGGCGGCATCACGCTCGGCCCCGTCGAGACGGTCATCTCCGATGCGGGCGAGCGGGCGATCGAGGAGGCGCCGGGCGATCCGACCGATGCCGTCGTGTGGGAGGAACTGCTCGCGCAGACCCATGAGGAGTCCTCGCTTACCCTGACCTTCCTCGCCTTCCTCACCATCGCCTGCCTGCTCGCGGCCGTCGGCGTCGCAACCGACTCGTCGGTGACGATCGTCGGCGCGATGGTGGTCGGGCCGGAATTCGGGCCGCTGGCGGCCTTTTCGGTTGGGCTGTGGCGGCGCGATTTCCAGCTCGCCCGCAAGTCGGCGGTCGCGCTGCTGGTGGCCTTTCCGGTGGCGATGGTCATCACGCTGTTGGCGACCTTGCTGTGGGAGCAGTTCGGCTGGATCACCTTGACCGGTGTGGAAGCCATTCAGAATGTCGACTTCATCTATGAGGTCGGGCCGTTCTCACTGGTGGTCGCGCTGCTGGCGGGTGCGGCGGGCATGCTGGCGGTGGTGACCGCGAAATCGGCGGCGCTGGTCGGAGTATTCATCTCGGTGACCACCGTGCCCGCGGCCGGATTCGCGGTGGTCGCGGCGACCTTGGGGCAGTGGCATATCGCCTTCATGTCGGTCGGGCAGCTCGCGGTGAACCTGGCGGGCATCGTCACGGCCGGGGTGCTCGTGCTGGCGCTGCGCCCGCGCGCGGGCACCGAGGGCGGCCCGATCGCACGGTTCAAGCAGTGGTGGTGGATGCGGTCACTGCCCTCGAAGTGACCGCCAATTCTATTGCGGGTCAGGGTTTTCGGTGCGCTGGTGCGCCGGATGCTAGGTCACGGACACGGTGCCGCCGGTGAGTGCCCGGTAGGCGTAGGTCACCGCGATCGTGCACACCGGTCCGGCGACCAGCAGCCCGAAGCCACACAGCAGGGTGGCGACAAAGGTGATGACCAGCACCGCGAGGGCGAGCAGCAGCGCCTGCCCGATATTGGCGATGACCAGCGTCGCGCTGGACTTGATCGCGTCGAGTGGGCCCTGCTCCTGATCGACGACGAAGTGCAGCGCGAACATGCACAGGAATCCGGCGATCAGACCGGGTACGAAACACAGTGCCGCGCCGATCCAGGTGAGCGCGAAGGCGAGCAGGGCTGTCAAGAGGACATTTCCCGCATTCACGAAATGGAAATAGGACGCGAAAGTCGGTTTGTTGCCGTCGGTTTCATAGAGCGCGCCGCGGATCATGGCCGCCTGCAGCAGCCAGATCGCGACCATCACCGCGAGGAAGATCAGCAACAGACTGAACAGCGAATTCGGTTGCACGGTCTGGACGATGAGCACGAAGGCCAGATAGACGATCACGCCGACCGCGGTAATGGCCAACCAGGGGCCGAAATTCGCGCGGAACTTCTCCCAGCCGTAGCTCAGGGCATTGCCGACATCGAGGGTGGTCGGAGCGCCAGGGGCGGATTGATAGCCGTAGGTCGGTGCGCCGGGCTCGGGGCCCGGGGGCACGGTACCGGGAGGAGGCATGGTGCCGGGTTGTGTTGCGCCAGGCGGCATTGCGCCGGGAGGTACGGCACCGGGCGGCATGGTGCCGGGCTTCGCCAGGCCGGGTGCTGCCGCGCCAGCCGGTTCGACGCCGGGTTGCATCGCGCCCGACGGGACCGCACCGGCAGGCGTTGCGTCCGCCCCGGGCGGTATCGCGCCAGGTGGCATCGTTGCGGGATGCGCCGAGCCGGGACCGGTTCCCGGTGGACCGTAGCTCGGCTGTCCCGGTTGTCCGGGCGCGCCGACCGGTGGTGGCGGCTCCAGCGGTTCACTGCCGTACTGCGCCGCGCCGGGACCCTCGAACTGTGGGTAGCCTGCGGGCCCCGCCATCTCGTGCCTGCCGTGTTCGGTGCTCGCTTCCGTCGGTTGCGGATCGGCACTTTCGTGTTGACCAGGACGGGCGGAGAACTGTTCGCCACTTCCTTCGTCGCGCGCGCCGCCGCCCGGTTCGGGCGAGCCAGTCGGTTGGTTCGGCTTGGGCGACGGTGAGTCGGACATTGTCTGCAGACCTTTCGACGCAACTGGTTTGCGGTGTGGCGCACGGCAGTTGACGATGAGAAAACCGGACAGCCGCAATGGTGTCAAGCAAGCAGCGCCCGTTCCGCAACCTTGACGCAGACACGCCGAACGACGCGGAAAGGTTGTGTAACCGCTCGCTAGAAGTGACCCGGTGCGAGTAGCTTGATTAGCGATGACCGCACTATTGGCCGAACGCGCCGCCGAAGTCGTGTCCGCAGCACAGCAGTTGCTCACAAAGCGAATGGGTGCTCCGGTAAAGCTGAGCGATCCGATGGAACTCAGCGGTAGTGGTAGGACGACGGTCCTACGCGTGCGTGTTTCAGAGAACGCCTACTCCCTGCCCCGGACGCTCATCGTCAAGCAGGTTCGCGGATCCGCGGCGGACCGCACGACGGGTGGTCTCGCGCCCGGCGTCGCCAGCATCGACTCCGCATTTCTCCGCGAGGCGGTGTCGTATCAATTCACCACCGCGCTCAGCCGCGATCAGCGGCCGGGCGCATATCTGATCGCGCACAGTCTCCCGGACCGGCTGCTCGTACTGAGTGATCTCGGTGAGAACTCCCGGATGACGCAGGTGCTGCAATCCGGTGCGGAACCGGCCACGCGCCACGCGCTGATGGCCTTCGCGCAGGCGCTGGGTCGGATGCATGCGGCCACCGTCGGGCGGGAAGCGGATTTCGTCGCTTTGCTGCGCCGGGTGGATGTGGTGCACCGGGTCGACGGCATCGCGCAACAGGCCGAGGCCGCCATCTCCGAGGTGCCCGGCATGCTGCAGCGCGAACTCGGCATCGAGGTGCCCGGCGAGATCGCCGAGCGGATCGTGCGAGGCAATCGCCTGTTCTCCGCGGGGCGCTTACGCGCATTCAGCCCCTCGGACCTGTGCCCGGACAATGTGATCCTCAACGAAGAGGGCGCGCGCTTCCTCGACTACGAATGGGGTGGCTACCGTGACGCCACCCTCGACATCGCCTACGCGTTGGTGTCCTTCCCCGGCTGCCTCTGCGACTTCGAATTGTCCCGCGAGCGCGCCAAGCAAATGGTCGAGGCGTGGCGCGCCGAGGTCGTCGGTGTCTGGCCGGCGCTGGCCGACGACGCCGTACTCGCCGAACGCATCCTGGAAGCCCGTCTCATCTGGGTCTGGCTCACCACCTACTGGTTCCTGCCCGCCGACCACACCCGCATCGCCGCCGCCCGCGAACACGGCCTGTCCGTCCCGCGCTCGGAAGCCCTGATCAACCGCTGGGCTGCCCTGGCGGAAGATGCGCGCTGCACCGGGGACGACGCGGTCGGTGATTTCGCCGAGGATGTGTCGGCGATGCTCGAAGAGCGCTGGTCCGAATAGGTTTCGGATTGATTCGCAACCCGGCTGTGTCAGGCCGTGAGGTCGGATAGGCGGGCTTCGAGGTGGGCTCGTTCGATGGTGTTTTCGGTCAGCAGTAGGGCGGATTCGTAGGCTCGGGCTGCTTCGGTGGTCCGGCCCAGTTGGGTGAGGAAGGCGGCTCGGGCGGCTTCGAGGTAGCCGTAGGTGGCCAGGGACGGTTCGGTGGCCAGGTCGTCGAGCAGGGCGAGGGCTCGGGTCGGGTTGCCGGAAAGGCCAACTGCCACCGCATGGTTGAGGCGCACCACCGGTGACGGCCAGATTCGGAGCAGCAGTACGTACAGGCCGGTGATCTCACGCCAGTCGGTTTCCGCCCAGGACGGCGCCTCGTCGTGCACGGCGGCGATGGCGGCTTGCAGGGTGTACCGATCCGTATGTGGCAGAGCGGTTTTCACCAGAGCGATACCCTCTGCGATGGCCTCGCGATCCCAGTGGGAGCGATCTTGGTGTTCGAGGGTGCACAGTCGCCCTTCGGCATCCACCCGGGCGGCGCGTCGTGCGTCGGTGAGCAGAATCAGGGCCAGGAGGCCGGTGACGGAAGGGTCATCGGGGACGAGCGAATGCATCATTCGCGCGAGTTGCAGCGCCCGTTCGACCAGATCGGCACGCACCAGCGCGGCACCCGACGGCGCGGTGTGACCGGTGGTGAACAGCAGGTGGATGACGGCGCAGATGGCGTCGAGTCGGGCCGGGAGTTCGCGCACCGACGGTACCCGATACGGAATGCGCGCCACCGCGATCTTCTTCTTGGCGCGGGTGATTCTGGCCGCCATGGTCGATTCGCTGGTGAGGAAGGCGCGGGCGACCTCGGCAGTGGTGACACCGCAGACCAGCCGCAGGGTGAGCGCCACCTGGGCCTCGCGGGCCAGGGCCGGGTGGCAGCAGGTGCTGATCAAGCGCAACCGGTCATCGGGGATGGCCGATGCTGAATCCAGTTCCGCGAGTGCGAGATCGGCGGTGTCCTCGGCTCGGTCGGTGATCAGCATGGGCAGTGTGCGCCGCAAGGTCGAGTCGCGGCGCAGCAGGTCGAGGCCGCGGTGGCGGGCGACGGTGGTCAGCCAGGCGCCCGGTTTGGCGGGAACACCGTGCGCGGCCCACTCGGTGAGCGCTCGCGCATAGGCGTCCTGGACGCACTCCTCGGCGAGGTCGAAGTCGCGGACCAGCCGCACCGTCGCGGCGAGCACGAAGGCCCATTCGCGACGGTGAGCCTGGTCGACGGCCGCGGCCGCATCGGTATGGATCGGCACAGAACTAGTCGAAGGTCAGGATCGGGCGCACCTCGACGCCGCCGAATCGGGCGGGCACCTGCTTGGCAAGTGCGATCGCGGCGTCCAGATCCGCGGCCTCGATCAGGTAGTAGCCGCCGAGTGCCTCCTTGGCCTCGGCGAACGGAGCGTCTGTCACGGTGAAATCGCCATTGTCGTTCTGCCGGATGGAGGTGGCGGTGGCGGTCGGCTGCAGTGCGTTACCGCCTTGTACCGCATTGCCCGCGATCTCCTGGAAGGTCGTGTGCGCCTGGTAGACCTCGCCCATGACCTGCTCCGATGCGCCCGCGTAGGCGCTCTCGTCCTCGTAAATCAGCACCAGGTACTGGCTCATGATCTCGCTCCTTCGGGTTTGCGTCGGCCCGCCGATGGGGCCGTCGTATTCGTTCCGACGAGCGAGCTCGACGGAAATCGACAACCTGTCGCGAGAAAAATTCTGCTCCTCGAATCGTGTGGAGTCCGGCAAGTCGCGCCGATACAGAGTCGATCAATCAGGCTCCCGACGAGCTTGTGCCGCACCGGCGCGGAGCAGCTGATCCACGCTCGGCAGGCAAATCGGCACACGCGCCGGAGTTGTCGGTGGCTCTCGGTAACGTGCTCGGTGTGAGCGAAGGCTTATTCGACGTGCCCGGCGACGAGGTGCCGACCGGACACTCCATCGACAGTGTGGTGCGCCGGGATGCCGGTGCGCCGCTGGCGGTGCGGATGCGGCCCGCGACATTGGACGAGGTGGTCGGCCAACAGCATCTGCTCGGACCCGGCTCGCCGCTGCGGCGGCTGATCGAGGGATCCGGCGCGGCGTCGGTGCTGTTGTACGGACCGCCGGGCACCGGTAAGACGACGCTGGCCTCGCTGATTTCACAGGCCACCGGCCGTCGCTTCGAGGCGCTGTCGGCCTTGTCGGCCGGGGTGAAGGAGGTACGCGCGGTCATCGATGTGGCCCGCCGCCGTCTGACGGCGGGCGAGCAGACCGTGCTGTTCATCGACGAGGTGCATCGCTTCTCCAAGACCCAGCAGGACGCGTTGCTGGCCGCTGTGGAGAACCGGATCGTGCTGCTGGTCGGCGCGACGACCGAGAATCCGTCGTTCTCGGTGGTCTCACCACTGCTATCGCGCTCGCTGGTACTGCAATTGCAGTCGCTCACCGCGGCGGATATCCGGCTGGTGCTCGACCGTGCCCTGGCAGATCCGCGCGGCTACGGCGGCGCGTACACGGTGACCGAGGCCGCGCTCGAGCACATCGTCCGGATCGCGAGCGGGGACGCGCGCCGGGCGCTCACCGCGCTGGAGGCATCGGCGGAATCCTCGTTGGACGGCACCGTCGATGTGGATCTGGTCGAGGCCAGCGTGGACAAGGCGGCCGTCCGCTACGACCGAGCCGGTGACCAGCACTACGACGTGGTGAGCGCCTTCATCAAATCCATTCGCGGCTCGGACGTCGATGCGGCACTGCACTATCTGGCCCGCATGCTCAGTGCGGGCGAGGATCCCCGCTTCATCGCCCGCCGCCTGGTGATTTCGGCGAGCGAGGACATCGGGATGGCCGATCCGATGGCGCTGCAGACCGCGGTCGCGGCCGCGCACGTCGTGCAGCTGATCGGCATGCCCGAGGCCCAACTCACCCTGACCCACGCGACAATTCACCTGGCCACGGCCCCCAAATCCGGCGCCGTGCCCGCCGCGCTCGGCGCTGCCCTCGCCGATATTTCGGCGGGCAAGGCAGGCCTGGTACCCGCACATCTGCGCGACGGCCACTATGCGGGAGCCGCCGCCCTCGGCAACGCCCAGGGCTACAAATACCCGCATGACGATCCGGATGGCGTACTGGCCCAACAGTATCCGCCCGACGAGATCGTCGGCCGTGACTACTACACCCCGACCGACCACGGCGTCGAACGCGACATCCAACGGCGCGTCGAGAAGCTGCGCAGAATCGTGCGCGGACGATAAACGCTCCCTTCGGCTCGGACCAGTTCCGTGTCCGCCCCTGGAGCACCCGGGCGCTGAAAAAGGGGATGCGGGACACCGGTAGGCTGGATATCTGTGCAGACCCACGAGATCCGACGGCGATTCCTGGACCATTTTGTCCGTGCCGGACACACCGAGGTGCCCAGTGCCTCGCTGATCCTGGCCGACCCGACCCTGTTGTTCGTCAACGCGGGCATGGTTCAGTTCAAGCCGTATTTCTTGGGCCAGGAGGCGCCGCCGTTCCCGCGCGCGACCAGTGTGCAGAAATGCGTCCGCACCGGTGATATCGAAGAGGTCGGTGTCACCACCCGGCACAACACCTTCTTCCAGATGGCGGGCAACTTCTCCTTCGGTGACTACTTCAAGGAGGGCGCCATCACCCTCGCCTGGGAGTTGATCACCAAGTCGCAGGAGGACGGCGGCTACGGCTTCGATCCCGAGCGGATCTGGGTGACCGCCTACGAATCCGATCCCGAGGCCGCCGAAATCTGGCACCGGGTCGCGGGCATCCCGAAGGAACGGATCCAGTTCCGCGACGGCAAGGACAACTACTGGGATATGGGCGTGCCCGGTCCGGGCGGCCCGTGTTCGGAGATCTACTACGACCGCGGCCCGGAATACGGTGAGGACGGCGGCCCGGTCGCCGACGAGGACCGGTACCTGGAGATCTGGAATCTGGTCTTCATGCAGGACATCCGGGGTGAGCAGAGCCCCAAGCTCGGCTACCCGCCGGTCGGATCGCTGCCCAAGAAGAATATTGATACCGGTATGGGTGTCGAGCGCATCGCGTTGCTGCTGCAGGGCGTCGACAACGTCTACGAGACCGACCTGCTGCGCCCGATCATCGATAAGGCCGAGGAGTTGACCGGCCGGTCCTACGGTGTCGAACACGAGGACGACCGCCGCTTCCGCGTCATCGCCGACCATGCCCGCACGTCGGCCATGCTGATCGCCGACGGCGTCAACCCGGGCAATGAGGGCCGCGGCTACGTGCTGCGGCGTCTGCTGCGCAGGATCGTGCGCTCGGCCCGGCTGCTCGGTGCGGACAAGCCGGTGATCGGCGAATTCATGAAGGTCGTCAGCGAGCTGATGTCGCCGTCGTATCCGGAACTGGCCACCGACTTCGCGCGGATCGAGAATGTCGCGGTGGGTGAGGAGACGGCGTTCCTCAAGACCCTGAACACCGGCTCCCGGCTGTTCGCCGACGCCGTCGACGAGGTTGCGGCCAAGGGCGGCAAGACGATTCCGGGTTCGGACGCCTTCAAACTGCACGACACCTACGGCTTCCCGATCGAGCTGACCCTGGAGATGGCGGCCGAGGCCGGACTGTCGGTCGACGAAGAGGGTTTCCGCTCGCTCATGGCCGAGCAGCGCAAGATGGCCAAGGAGGATGCGCAGGCGCGCAAGCACGGACATGCCGACCTGTCCATCTACAAGGAGCTGGTCGACCGCGGCGCAACGGAATTCACCGGCTTCGACGAGCTGACCTCCGAGGCGCATGTGCTCGCGCTGATCGCCGACGGCGTCCGGGTGCCGACCGCGACCATCGGCCAGGACGTCGAGGTCATCCTGGACCGCAGCCCGCTGTACGCGGAGTCCGGCGGTCAGATCGCCGATCGCGGCAGCATTACCGCGCAGGGCCTCAAGCTGCGCGTCAACGATGTGCAGAAGATCGCCAAGAAGCTGTGGGTGCACAAGGCCACGGTCGAACAGGGGCAGATCACCGAGGGCGATGTGGTACTCGCCCAGGCCGATCCGGCCTGGCGCCAGGGTGCCACCCAGGGACACTCCGGCACGCATATGGTGCATGCCGCGCTGCGGCAGGTGCTCGGTCCGAACGCCGTGCAGGCCGGTTCGCTGAACAAGCCCGGCTACCTGCGCTTCGACTTCAACTGGCAGGGCCAGCTCTCCGAACAGCAGAAGGCCGATATCGAGGCCGTCTCCAACGACGCGGTCGGCGCGGACTTCCCGGTGAACACCTTCGTCACTGATCTGCCCAAGGCCAGGCAGATGGGCGCGCTCGCGCTGTTCGGCGAGAACTACGGCGAAGAGGTGCGCGTGGTGGAGATCGGCGGCCCGTTCTCGATGGAGCTGTGCGGTGGTACGCACGTACAGCATTCCTCGCAGATCGGCCCGATCACCGTGCTCGGTGAATCGGCGATCGGATCCGGTAAGCGGCGCGTCGAGGCCTTCGTCGGCCTGGACTCCTACAAGTATCTTGCGAAGGAACGTGCGCTACTGGCCGGTGTCGCGTCCTCGCTGAAGGTGCCTTCGGAGGAGGTGCCCGCGCGCGTCGAGCAGCTCGTTGAGCGGCTGAAGGTGGCCGAGAAGGAGCTCGAGCGCACCAAGATCGCCGCGGTACTCGCTTCGGCGGCGAAGGTCGTCGACGAGGCCCAGCGATTCGGCAGCGTACTGCTGGTGGCCGCCGCCGCACCCGAAGGTGTCGCGGCCGGTGACCTGCGCACCCTCGCCACCGATATCCGTGGCCGGTTCGGCACCGAACCGGCGGTCGTCGTGCTGCTCGGCAATGCCGAGGGCAAGGTGCCGTTCGTCGTGACGGTCAATAAGAGCGCACAGGATCTCGGCTTCAAGGCCGGAGATCTGGTCGCCAGCTTCGGCCCGAGCATTTCCGGCCGCGGTGGCGGCAAGCCGGAGATGGCACAGGGCGCGGGTTCGGACCCATCAGGTATCGAAGTAGGTCTGGCCGCGGTCCGTGCCCGGGTGGCCGAACTGGCCGGGTGATGGGCGACTCGGAGAGTCATCGTCCCTCGCCCGACAGCGATCCCGGCCGCGGCAGGCGGATCGGCATCGATGTCGGCAGTGTCCGAATCGGGGTCGCCTCCAGCGACCCGGACGGCATGCTCGCCACGCCCGTGGAAACGGTGGCGCGCGCGAAGCCGAATAAGCGTGTGCCGGGACCGGCAAGCGATATTTCCAGAATTGCCGAAATTGTGCGGGAATGCGAGGCCGTCGAGGTCATCGTCGGTCTGCCACGGACATTGCGCGGGGAAAAAGGCACCGCAGCCGACGCGGCGATGGCATTCGCGGAGTGTTTGCGCGCAGTCATAGCACCCGTGCCTATCCGACTTTCCGACGAACGTTTGACTACGGTGTCAGCTGCACGTGCATTGCGGGACAGTGGAGTTCGCGCGCGTGGCCAGCGGCAGGTGATCGATCAGGCGGCCGCCGTAGCGATCCTGCAGGGATGGTTGGACGAACGGAGTGCGGTGTTGAAGTCGGCCGAAGCGGCGTCTGAGTCCGGAGACGGTGCATGACGGATCGATGGGCGCGAGCCGAGGAACGTTTCCGTCAGCGCGAGGCTGAGCGGCGTTACCGGCGAAACGACCAGGCATGGGAGGACTACGACGACGACACGACGGTCATTCCGCGCTACACCGACGAAGATCACGACGAGGCACTCGCGGCCGAGCGTTCGCGGCGCCCGGCCCCGCAGCGGGCCGAGCGCGGGGAACCTCGGCGCGGGCGTCCGCAGCGGGCCGAGGGTGCACCGCCGCGACGCTCCCGCGGTGACGGGTTGGGTGGTGGACGCTCCGGTGCCGCGCCCGCGCGGTCCGGGCGCGGCAGGTCCGAGCGCGGCGGGAGTCGAACCGAGGAAGGTGCGGAGTCCCGCTCGGAGCGTCAGCGCAGTGGGCCCTCGCGCGGCCGACGGTCCCGGGTGGCCTCCCGCAAGGCCGCCGAGCGCAAGAAGCGCCGCCGGAATCTGTGGCTGATCGGCGCGCTGTTCGGCGTGCTTTTCGCCGGTGCCGCGGTATTCGCGGGGCTGAAAGTGGTCAAGATGTTCGGCGCGCCCGAGGATTTCGCGGGTCCGGTCGGGCCGCTGGTGGTGGTGCAGGTGCATCCCGGCGACACCTCCAACCAGATCGCGGAGGAAATGCAGAAGAAGGGCATCGTCGCGAGCAGCGAGGCGTTCTTCCAAGCGGCCGTGCGCAATTCGAATATGAATTCGGTACAGCCCGGCTACTACGCCATCCCGAGTCACAGCCCGTCCACACAGGCGGTGACGGCGCTGCTCGCCAAGAGTTCGCGGGTCGGCAATCTGGTCGTCTCCGAGGGACGGCAGCTGCACGACCAGCAGGATGTGAATACCGGCTCGCGCAAGGACGGCATCTACCGCAAGATCGCCGACGCCAGCTGCGTCGGCACCGGTACGAATCAGAAGTGCATCAGCTACGACCAGCTCGATGCCGCCGGGGCGGGGGCGGATCTGACCGCACTCGGCGTGCCGAACTGGGCCGAGCAGCGGGTGCGTGACGTGCCCGACCGCAGCAGGCAGCTGGAGGGTCTGATCGCCGCGGGCACCTGGGACTTCGATCCGAGTGGTACGCCGGAGCAGATCCTGAAACAGCTGGTGAGTGCGAGTGCGCGCAGCTACGAGTCGACCGGTCTGGTGCAGTCGGGCGCGGAGACGAAGCTGAATCCGTACCAGGCCCTGATCGCCGCCTCGCTGGTGGAACGCGAAGCACTGCCGCAGGATATGGGCAAGGTGGCGCGGGTGATCGTGAACCGGCTCGCGGCCAACCAACCGCTGCAGTTCGACTCGACGGTGAACTACGCGCTGGACCGCACCGAGGTCGCGACCACCGACGCCGACCGCGCCAAGCGCACGCCGTGGAACACCTACGCCATGCCGGGGTTGCCCGCGACCCCCATCTCCGCGCCGTCGTTGAATGCCTTGCGCGCGGTGGAGAATCCGGAGGCGGGGACGTGGTTGTACTTCGTGACCGTCGACAAACAGGGGACCACCTTGTTCACCGAGAGCTACAGCGAACATCTGCGCAATATCGAAAAGGCCAGGCAGAGCGGA
The DNA here is from genome assembly GCF_050955845.1 of Nocardia sp. CA-135398. Classification (NCBI taxonomy): domain Bacteria; kingdom Bacillati; phylum Actinomycetota; class Actinomycetes; order Mycobacteriales; family Nocardiaceae; genus Nocardia; species Nocardia sp. CA-135398. The sequence continues at coordinate 3,388,963 of NZ_CP192084.1, forward strand.
ATTCTCGATAGTGGAAGGTGAGGCGATGCCGACAACGCGCAAGGCGGCCGTGCTCGGCAAGCCGATCGCCCATTCGCGGTCGCCGGAGCTGCATCTGGCGGCCTACCGCGCGCTCGGGCTGGACTGGACCTACGAGCGGATCGAATGTTCGGCCGAGGAGTTGCCCGGGCTGGTCGATGGACTCGGGCCGGAGTGGGTCGGGCTTTCGGTGACCATGCCCGGTAAAGAAGCAGCGCTGGCATATGCGAGCGAACGCACGGAGCGTGCGGTGCTGGTGGGCTCGGCGAATACCTTGGTTCGGGTCGGCTCGCAGGGTTGGCGCGCCGACTGCACCGACGTAGATGGGGTGCTCGGGGCATTGCGCGCTGGTGGTGTCGGGGAGTTGGCCGAGGCCGTCGTACTGGGTGCGGGCGGGACCGCGCGTCCGGCGCTGCTCGCGTTATCCGAACTCGGCGCGAAGACGGTGACCGTGGTCGCCCGCGATACCGGAAGGGCGCGCAACGCGGTGGATCTCGCGGAGCGGCTCGGCATGACCACCGCCGTGATCGGCTTCGACAAAGACGCATTGCGCGCGGCATGCGCGGCTGCGGGTGCGGTGGTCAGCACGATCCCGGCCGAGGCGGCCGCGGTTGTCGCCGAGGCGGTGGCGGCGGCCCCGGTGGTGCTCGACGCGATCTACAATCCGTGGCCGACGCCGCTGGCCGTTGCGGTCGCGCGGGCGGAGCACACCGTGGTGGGTGGGCTGGAGATGCTGCTGCATCAGGCCTACGGGCAGGTCGAACAGTTCACCGGCCGCCCGGCTCCACACGCGGAAATGGCCGCGGCGATAAATCTGTAACCGGTTCTCATTTGGATCCGGCCGACTCGAGGCTATGGTGTTGACCATGAATGGTTGGGTGTTGCGGGCCATCGTGCTCGGTGCGCTGGTCGTTTTCCTGCGTGCCGCGCTGGGATTCGCGATGGTGTACTGGCCGACCCAGGGCAGTTGGCTGCGACCGCTGTGCCTGGTGGTGCTGCTTGCCGCGGTCGTGTTCTGGGGTGTGCTGGATGGCCGCAAGGACCGAGAGGTCCATCCGGATCCGGAGCACGGCTCCGACCTCACCATTCGGTGGCTGAAGGCCGCGGTCGCCGCGGGTCTGGGCAGTGGCGCGGTCTCGTGGCTGCTCGACTGGCTGCCCCGATTCGATCTCGGCGATAACGGCCTGCTCTTCGAGTTGACCGCGGGGGCGTCCTTCATCGTCCTGCTGGTCTTCATTCCTGGTCTTATCGGCATCGGCATCGGCCGCATCATCGCCGATCGCCAGATAAACAAGTCCGCTGACCGGCCTACACCGCAGGCGCCGGGCGCCGCCGCGACTCCCGCGTAGCCGCTCACGAATTCGACTGGAGGCGACTCTCATCGGCCGATACGGCCGGAGGGTCGCCTTCGTTTTACATGGGGGACGCAGTCCTGTTCGCGTCCCGGGTGGCAGGCGGGTTCGACGGTCCGTTCCCGGACATCTCGACGAGGGCAGTTGCTCGGTTCGCCCCTGCAGCGGACGCCGTCGGCAGTTCGTCCGCGGCCGCGCCCACGAAGAAAAGCGGCGCAACCGACCGGACTTGGATGCGTCGCTTCAATTCTCGCGACTACAGCAGAATTGCGCCGCTGCTGGCGCTGTCCTCGCGGGCGATGGCTGAGTAGGCGGCGGCCAGCAGGGTGGGGTCGGGACCTTCGAGGCGGCCCGGTTTGGCGAGGCCATCCAGGACCACGAAGCGCAGCACGCCCGAGCGGGTCTTCTTATCGGTCTGCATGGCGTCGAGGAGTTGCGGAAGCGCGTCGGCGTCGTAGCTGGTCGGTAGGCCGACGCTGGCCAGGACGGTGCGATGGCGATCGGCGGTGGCATCGTCGAGGCGACCGGCGAGGCGGCCGAGTTCGGCGGCGAAGACCAGACCGACCGAGACGGCCGCACCGTGCCGCCAGCGGTAGCGTTCGCGGCGCTCGATGGCGTGACCGAGGGTGTGGCCGTAGTTGAGGATCTCGCGCAGGCTGGCTTCCTTGAGATCGGCGGCGACGACATCGGCCTTCACCTGGATCGCGCGACGGATCAGTTCGGGCAGCACATCGCCGGTCGGGTCGAGCGCGGCCTCCGGATCACGCTCCACCAACTCCAGGATCACCGGGTCGGCGATGAAGCCGGCCTTGATGATCTCGGCCATACCCGCGACGATCTCGTTGCGCGGCACCGTTTCCAGGGTCGCCAGATCCACCAGCACCGCGGCCGGTTCGTGGAAGCTGCCGACGAGATTCTTGCCCGCCTCGGTGTTGATACCGGTCTTACCGCCGACGGCCGCGTCGACCATGGCCAGCAGCGTGGTCGGCACATGCACGATATGCACTCCGCGCATCCAGGTGGCGGCGACGAATCCGGCCAGATCGGTCGCGGCACCGCCGCCGAGCGATACCACGACATCATTGCGGGTCAGTCCGATGCGGCCGAGCACCTCCCAGCAGAAGCCCGCCACGGCCAGATCCTTACCCGCCTCGGCATCCGGGATTTCGACGCGGTGCGCGTCGATACCCTTGTCGGCCAATGCCTTGCGCACCACTTCGGCGGTCTCGGCCAGCGGCGGCTGATGGAAGATCGCGACGGTGCGCACGCCGGTGGTCGCGCCGACGACCGACTCGACGAGCTCGCCGAGCAGGCCGCGGCCGATGATCACCGGATACGGATGGGCGGTGCGGACCTCGATGCGACTCGGCTCAGTCGGGTGCTGCTCGGCCGGGCTGATTGGCCGCTCGCTTCGCTCACTCATGGGTACTCGGCTCCGATTCTGTGCGTGCTGTTTGTTTGAGCGCTCGCGCGCGGGCGCGCCGAGCCCGGGTGCGGCGGGACCGGCTTCCGGGTGTCGCCGGATCACCGGATCCTTCGGAACCGGCGCGACCATTGGCGATTTTGCCGGTGGGCTTCGGACGGTCGGCTGTTGCGGTATCGGTGGTGATCCGATTGGCCGCGGTAACCTTGCCGGTGGGTTTGATCCGCTCGGTCGTCGCGGATTCGGTGCCATCCGCCTGCGCGGCGGCGGCCCGGCGACGCGCGGCCGCACGGGCCCTGGCAGCGCGGCGGGCGCGGGATCTATTGCTGCCCTGCGGTTTCGGCGCTACGACAGCCGATGGGGGTGCGCTCGAATCGGGCTCCGATTCTTGCGGCAGTACTGATTCCATGCCCAACTTCGCCATGATCATCCGCACCACCCGGCCCGGGCTCCGCCCGTCGGTGCGCACCCGCACCGTCGCGACCTCGCGATACAGCGGCCTACGCTTGCGCATCAGCTCCCGATATTTCGCACCAGGATCCGCACCGTTGAGCAGTGGCCGCTGCGTACTCGCGCCGGTGCGCCGAAGTCCTTCGGCCACACTGATTTCCAGATACACCACGGTGCGATTGCGCAGCAGCGCCCTGGTGTCCTTCGACAGCACGGCTCCGCCACCGAGCGAGACCACACCGCGTTCGGCGAGGATGGCGCGGCGCACCACCTGCTCCTCGATCCGGCGGAATTCCGGTTCGCCGTCCTCGGTGAAGATCTCCGGGATGGTGCGTCCGGTCTCGCGCTCGATTCCGACGTCGGTGTCGTAGAGCTCGACCCCGAGTTCCCTGGCGAGCTTGCGGCCGATCGTCGACTTCCCCGCCCCCGGCGGTCCGACCAGCACCACGCGCGGTGCGCGCGGATCGGACTGCACGATCATTGCGGCACGTGTGGTCGGGTGCCGATGCGCTTGACGTAGCTGGTGATGTTGTCGACGGTCTCGACCAGCGAATCGCCGCCGAACTTCTCCAGCGCGGCCTGCGCGACAACCAGCGCCACCATGGTCTCGGCGACCACACCCGCGGCGGGCACGGCACAGACATCCGAGCGCTGGTGGATGGCGACGGCCTCCTCGCCGGTGGTCATATCGATCGTGGCCAGCGCGCGCGGCACCGTCGAGATCGGCTTCATCGCGGCGCGCACGCGCAGCGGCTCGCCATTGGTCATACCGCCTTCGAGACCACCGGCACGGTTGGTCGAGCGCAGCACGCCGTCCGGCCCCGGCTTCATTTCGTCGTGTGCCTGGCTGCCGCGCCGGCGCGCGGTTTCGAAACCATCGCCGACCTCGACGCCCTTGATGGCCTGAATCCCCATGAGCGCGCCCGCGAGCCGCGAATCCAGCCGGTCCGCGCCACTGATGAACGAACCCAATCCGACTGGTAGTCCGTCCACGACCACCTCGACCACGCCGCCGAGGGTGTCGCCGTCTTTCTTGGCGGCCTCGATTTCGGCGATCATCGCGGCCTCGGCGTCCTTGTCGAACGCGCGCACCGGACTCTCATCGATCGCGGCAAGGTCGGCGGCGGTCGGCACGATGCCGGTGGTGTTGGCGGCGGTGCCGATCGAGACGACATGCGAGACGACCTCGACGCCGAAGGCCTGGCGCAGGAAGTTCCTGGCGACCGTGCCCGCCGCGACCCGCGCGGCGGTCTCGCGGGCGCTGGCCCGCTCCAACACATTGCGGGCGTCGTCGAAGTTGTACTTGAGCATGCCCGAGTAGTCGGCATGGCCGGGCCGCGGCCGGGTCAGCGGTGCATTGCGGGCCATATCGGCGAGTTCGCTCTCATCCACCGGATCCGCGGACATGACGGTGGTCCACTTCGGCCATTCGGAGTTCGCGACCTCGATGGCCACCGGACCGCCCATGGTGCGCCCGTGCCGCACCCCGCCGATGACGGTGACCTTATCGGCCTCGAACTTCATCCGGGCGCCGCGCCCGTACCCGAGCCGACGGCGCGCCAACTGTGCGGAGATCTCGTCCGATGTCACCTCGACACCGGCCACCATCCCCTCGAGGATGGTGACAAGAGCGGGACCATGGGATTCTCCGGCAGTTATCCAGCGCAACACGTCGTCCATCTTCCCATGTCGGCGCGGGTGCTCCGGCACGCGGCCCGCCGTGATCACCGGCAAGGTCGCGTCACGGCATCGGCTGGCCATACGCCGCCGCCAAGCTCAGCATCGTGGCCAGGCACATGGCGGGCCCGTGGGGTAGCGCATGCGGTCCGGCCCGATCGGCACCGGATCGAATCCGCCAGTGGGCCAATACGACGAGCCCGAATGCCGCGGTCAGAATCGGTGCGACGAGCGCCGCCCGCACCCACACCTGCGCACCGCCGAGTGCGGCCACCGCGCCGAGTCCGACGGCCAGTTTCACATCGCCCGCCCCGAGTGTGGCCGGTGCGATCAAGTGCACCAATAAATATGGCATCGCCAATAGGACCGAACCGACCACCGCGACTGTGAATTGTGTTGTGAACAGTGCATATCCGAAGATCATCAGCGCACCGGAGGCGGTGAGCGCGTTGGGTAGTCGACGCTGTCCGATATCGAAGACGGTGAGCACCGAGCACCAGAGCGCCAGCAGGGCAAAAGCGATGGGGGACATGGCTTTCAGCCTCGTCCGCCCAGTTCGCGGATGCAGCCCCCGATTCCGGATTGGGGATAACCGACGCAGATGTGAACATCGATCGCCTCGCTCGAATACCGCTAGACCGGTGTTTTATGCGGGATCTACGGCGTGTCGGCGGTAGTTTTGAGACATGTCTGCTGATCACGTGGGCCCTGGGCCCGACTACGCGGGGCGCCGTGGCGCACTGCGCAGTCTGCTGGTGGAGAACGAGGTCGACGCGCTGTTGGTCACCGATCTGGTGAACATCAGATACCTGACCGGCTTCACCGGGTCCAATGCCGCACTGCTGGTGACCTCCTGGGATATGCGTAATTCCGAGGAGCGCACTGTGATCGGCACCGACGGGCGTTATCTGAGCCAGGTCGCCGAGCAGGTGCCCGACCTGCGCGCCGAAATCGCCAGGGCCACCGCCCGGCGAATCGTGGAGCTCGCGGGGGAGTGGCAGCTCGGCCGGGTCGGCTACGAGAGCCATATCGTCACCGTCGACCAGCATCGCGGATTCATCGAACAGAAGACCGGTTTGGAATTCGTCGCCACGCCAGGGCTGGTCGAACAATTGCGCATGGTCAAGGACGCTTACGAGATCGAACAGTTGCGTGCCGCCTGCGCCGCGGGCGACGCCGGGCTGGCGACCCTGCTGGAACGCGGCAGCCTGCGACCCGGCCGTACCGAACGTCAGGTCGCCAGGGATCTGGAATGGGCGATGTTCGAACACGGCGCCGACGCGGTCGCCTTCGAGACCATCGTGGCGACGGGGGCGAACTCCGCCATCCCGCATCACCGGCCCACCGGAGCGGTCCTGGCCACCGGCGATTTCGTCAAGATCGACTTCGGTGCGGTGGTCGGCGGCTATCACTCCGATATGACCCGCACCTTCGTGCTCGGCACCGCATCCGACTGGCACCGCGAGGTCTATGCGCTGGTCGAGGCGGCGCAGCGGGCCGGGTGCGCGGCGCTGGAGCCCGGCGCGCAGGTCACCGATGTGGATGCGGCGGCGCGCGCGGTGATCGAGGAGGCCGGGCACGGCAAGTTGTTCGTGCATGGTCTCGGACACGGTGTCGGGCTGCAGATCCACGAAGCGCCGGGAATCGCCAAAACCGGAACCGGTACACTTCTGTCTGGCGTGGCGGTGACCGTCGAACCAGGTGTGTACTTCCCCGGCCGCGGCGGCGTCCGGATCGAGGACACGCTCGTGGTGCGCGAGGGGGGCCCGGATCTGCTCACCAACACCAGCAAAGACCTGACCGTCGTCGAATGACGCCGGTCACCGAGACCGCATATCCAGAACTAGGAGATCCGAGAACAGTGGCGGACACCAGCGACTTCAAGAACGGCCTCGTGCTGAAGATCGACGGTCAGCTCCAGCAGATCGTGGAATTCCAGCACGTCAAGCCGGGTAAAGGCCCTGCCTTCGTGCGGACCAAGCTGAAGAACGTGCTGTCCGGCAAGGTCGTCGACAAGACCTTCAACGCGGGCGTGAAGGTGGAGACCGCCACCGTCGACCGTCGCGATATGACCTACCTGTACCACGATGGCTCGGATTACGTCTTCATGGACGGCGAGACCTTCGACCAGATCTCCATCTCCGAGGACACCATCGGCCCCGGCGCGCGGTTCCTGCTGGAGAACATGATCGTGCAGGTCGCCACGCACGAGGGCGCTCCCCTCTACGTCGAACTGCCGGTGACCGTCGAGCTCGAGGTGCAGCACACCGATATCGGTCTGCAGGGCGACCGCTCCACCGGTGGCACCAAGCCCGCCACCCTGGAGACCGGCGCCGAGGTGCAGGTCCCGCTGTTCATCAACACCGGTGACAAGCTGCGCATCGATTCGCGTGACGGCAGCTACCTCGGCCGCGTGAACGCCTGATCGCCCGCTCAGGCGAACAGGGATAATGACTGCTGTGGCGGAACAGCCCGGAGACAAGAAGTCCACATTCAAGAAGCTCGGCGCGCGACACAAGGCCCGCCGACGGGCGGTCGATCTGCTCTTCGAGGCCGAGGCCCGCGATGTGGACGCGGCCGACCTGCTCACCGAGCGGGCCGAGCTGGCCACCCAGGATCAGGCGGTCGCCCCGCTGCACGCCTACACCCGAACGCTGGTCGAGGGCGTCGCCGACGATCTGGATCGAGTGGACGGCACCATCGAGTCCTACCTCAAGGATTGGGAGCTGTCCCGGCTGCCCGCGGTCGACCGGGCCATCCTGCGGATCGCGGTGTGGGAGTTGTTCCACGCCAACGATGTTCCGCCGGTCGTCGCCGTCGACGAGGCGGTGGAGTTGGCCAAGGAGCTGTCCACCGACGATTCGCCCGGATTCGTCAACGGTGTGCTCGGTCAGGTCGTGCTGGTTGCCCCGCAGGTGCGCGCGGCCGCCGCGGCGACCAGGGCACCGCGTCCGGAGTCGCAGGCGTGATCAACAAATACCTGGTCATGGCTATGCGCAAGCCGTCGTTCGACCCCGCCGTCATCGAACCGCACCGACAGTTCCTGAACGAGCTGTTGCAGCGCGGGCGATTGGTGGAGAGCGGTCGGTTCACCGACGGCACCGGCGGTGCGTACGTGATTCGCGCCGAAAGTCTCGAAGCCGCAAGGGAAATCGCGTTCACCGACCCGGTGCATACGACTGGCTCCTCGGAGCTCACCGTGTACGAGTGGGAGATCGCGGTCTCCGCCTGATCGACAAGCCGAACAGCCGCACACCTCGAATGGTGTGCGGCTGTTCGCATTTCAGTACCCCGCTGGTGGGTGTACGGGCCCAGCGGGAGCGTACCGCGAGCCGACCATTGCGATGGTCTCGCGGCCTCGGATGTGCCGGATCCGCAGCGAGATACCGCATCCCGAACCGTGACACGTCCCCGATACTGGTTCCTCAACCGCACTCGAGGTCAAGTCGATGTGACTCGCACCACGTCGCTGGTCGCGGGTTGCGATGGACTCGCCAATCGATACGCTGTCGTAGCCGGGTGCACCTATCCTGGGGAGAAACCCTTGGGGAGGCCGAAAACATATGGGACGGGTTCTGATCTGGCTGCGCAACAATATCGACGGTCTCGTCGCGTTGGTGCTCGCGGTGATTTTCGGCGTGATATCGCTGATCGATATCGGCCTGTTCGATTCGGATCTGATCAACGCGGTCATTCTGCTTGTGCTCGCCCTGCTGGCCACCACGCTGCTGCGCGATCGGCACTTGTCGGCCAAGGCAATTCGCGATACGACCTCGGTGCAGTTGCTCTACGGTCCCGAGATCGGGCATGCGCATACCCTGGCCCGACGGGGTACCGAACAGTGGCTTTTCAAGGGCGGCACCGGAACCTACCTGCGCGCGGTGACGCTGCGGGAGTGCGTGGAGAACGCGCGCCGCGAACAGCGCCCGCTGCGGATCCAGGTGGAGGTGCTGGATCCGACCAATGAACAGCTGTGCAAGACCTACGCGCAGTTCCGCTCCTCGCTGGTGCCCGAGGCCGACCGCACCGGCGAACTGTGGACCACTGAACGCACCCGCAAGGAGTCCTTCGCGACGGTGCTGGCGGCCTGCTGGTACCGGCAGCGGTTCACCTTCCTGACCATCGATGTCGGGCTGTCGACGGTGATGACGACCTTCCGTTGGGACCTCTCGTCGAGTTGCGTCATTGTCACGCAGGACAATCCGAATACTCCGGCCCTGATGTTCGAGCGGGACAAGCCCTACTATCGGGACTTCAACCGCGAGCTCGTCGCCAGTTTCAAGCAGGCCAGACAGGTCCCGCTGAGCCGGAGCGAGGAACTCGCGCTCGCCGATGAGCCGTCGGTCGATCAGACTCGTGCGCTATTCGATCTGCTCGGTCTCGCGCTACCGGCTTCCTATTCCGATCGCGATGTCGCCGATATCGTACGACGCGCACTGCAGCCGAGGAATCCGTACTGAATGAACGACTACGCGCGACTACGAAAGCTGATCGGCTCCGATGCGGCGGGTCCCGCGGTGCGCGGCTGGGCGCGTGATTTCATGACCGCGGTGCTCGACGGTAGCGTCGAGGTCGGCGCGATCCGACATCCGTTGGGGTTCTTGTGTTTCCCCGCGTGGCGCGAAGGCGGACTCGGCGTCTGCGTGCACGTCTGGACCGATGGGCTGCGCTCACATCCGACGACCTCGGCGATGCACGCGCACAGCTGGGATCTGCTCAGCGTCGTCTTGTACGGCGAGGTCGGCAACGAGATACTCGAAGTGGAGAGCTCCGCGGACCGAGCGACCCATCGCATCTTCGAAATCCACAGTGGCGCCGACGGTGACGTGGTGCGGGCGAGCGAGCGTCTGGTCCGCTACCGCACCCGATCCAGTGAACATTTCCGTGCGGGCGAGGTATACACCCTGCCACACGGGGTATTTCACCTCTCCGATGTGCGGGGTGAGGCGGCCACCGTGGTGCTCGGCGAGGTTCGCCGCGGCCGACCGGACCGATCGCTCGGTGCTCTCGCCACCGCAGACCACTGGGTGCACCGAACCAGTTGCACCCGCACCGAAACCCGGCGCGCCGCGCAAACGGTGCTGGACCACCTGCAGGCGCCCACCCTGCCGGAACAACTGGAGGACCGATGCGAGCAGGCGACATAGCGAACCTGGTGCTGTCACTGGATGGTCCGGCGCTGGCCGATCCGGATCCGATCAGCCCCTTCGACCGGGTGGAAACCGTTCTGGTGACTGCTGCCGAGATTGCCATGGCGGCGGCGATCGAGGCCGGGCGGGCGATTCGGGAGGGACTGGCCGGATCGCTCATGGTCCGCACGAAGGATGCCAGCGGCGATCTGGTCACCGATCTGGACTTGCGTGCCGAACATATCATCGTCGGCCATATCCGCCGGGTCTTCCCGCACCATCGCATTCTCGCCGAGGAATCCGGGCTGCAGGGAGTCGACGATTCTTGGTGCTGGGTCGTCGATCCGCTGGACGGCACGAATAACATCGCGATCGGCCTGCCGGTCTGCACCATCGGTATCGCGCTGTGCCACAACGGAGTTCCGGTCCTCGGCCTGGTCCACGAACCTTTGGCCGACCGCACCTGGTCCGCCGTGCGCGGTTCCGGCGCGACAGGTCCGGACGGCCCGCTCTGGCGACCGCCGTACCGTCCCGGCGAATCCGCCCCGACCCTGGCCTGGCTGCAGGGCTATCCGGTGACCCGCACCGACACCACGGCACGCGCCCTGCGCCTTGCCCTGGAATCCGGCTCCCGCCGCCTGATCCAACTGTGGTCTCCGCTGCTGTGCTGGGTCATGTTGAGCCGCGGCGATATCGACGGATTCGTCGGTTACCGAGCGGGTTTGGTCGACTTGCCCGCGGGCACCCTGCTGGCCCGCGAATCCGGTATCCACATCACCGATTTCGACGGCGCACCGCTCAACGACCACCTCGACCTCCCGGGCGGGGAAGTGAACTTCATTGCCGCCAGTGCCGAGATGCTGCCCGAGCTGGCGTTGCTGGTGAAGGCCGCAGCCGAGGTGAGTGTGACGGGGCTGCCGGGCTGAAGGGCGATCCCAGCTAGCCCGTCGCCAGTAGCGCGGCCACGGCACCGGTCGTTGCGACGATGGCGAGCCCGAGTCCGGTGAGCACGAACCGCGGCATCGGCACCCGCACCCCATGGGTGCGACAGAACTCCAGACACAGCAACGTCGCCAGCGAGGCCCATGGCGTCACGATCGGTCCGACGTTGGTGCCGATGAGCAAGGCCAGCAACTGATTTCGATTCTCCTCGGACACCACCGCCTCACCTGCGGTGTAAGCCGGAAGATTATTGGCCACATTGGACAGTCCCGCGCCAGCGCCCGCCGCGCGGTATGCCCCGACCACTCCGGAGTCGTGCCCGATCAGCGCTTGCATGACATCGGCGAGTCCGAACCTGCTGAGCGTCGGCACCACTAGGAACAACCCGATCACGAAAACGAGCAACTGCCACGGGATCAGCGATAGTCGCAGCGAGGATCGGTCGAAGATCGCGAAGGCGACCACCGCGATGGTGGCGGCGATGGTGGCGGCGATACCGATCCGGTCACCGACGAACGGGATCGCCAGAATGAACAGCAGACACGCGCCTGCCGTCGTATAGAGCAGTGTGCGTTCCCTGGCATCGGCCGGACGAATCGGTTCCGGCGGTACATATCGGTCGGTTTCACGTCGACCGCGCCGCCAATACCAGACCCATAGGCACACCATGGTCGCCGTGATCGATACCAGCTGCGGCGCCCACATCCGCGCCGCGAAATCCGTGGCGCGCAACGCAACCCGGTCGGCGGCGAGCAGATTGGTGAGATTCGAGACCGGCAGCAGCAGACTCGCCGTATTGGCCAGCCAGAGCGTGGTCATCGCCAACGGCAGCGGTGGAATGCGGGCCGGTACCGCCAGCGCGAGCATGACCGGGGTCAGCAATACGGCGGTGGTGTCGAGATTGAGCAGAATCGTTGTCGCCGACGCGAAAAGCACACAGAGCAGGAACAACGCCGGATAGTAGCCGCGCCCGAGGATGGCCAGCCGGTGTGCGATCACATCGAACACCTTGGCCTGCCGCGTCAGCTCCGCGAGAATGATCACACTGCACAGGAACAGCAGCAGCGGACCGATCCGGCGCATATTGTCGACTGCCTCGGCGCGCGGCAGCAATCCGGTCGCCACGCACAGCAGTCCGGCCGCCAACAGCCCGAGCCGGACCCAATCCAGCGTGCTCAGCGCCCGTCTCGGCGGTGCGGACACCAGGGCACTCGACGGCGGGTTCTCCGCGGTGGAATCGACCTGTTGTTCGGACACATGCCCCATCATGCAGCATATCGGCTGGGGCACTTCCGTATTCGGTCCGCGTCGTAATGATCTTCTGCCGTTTGGCGTGGCCACCCATCGGGGCATACTGATGCTGTGACTTCGGGCGGGCGGCGGGACTTCTTCATCAGCTATTCACCGGCCGACGAGCGATGGGCCACATGGTTGGCCTGGCAGTTGGAGACGGCGGGCTACAGCACCCTCATCCAGGCCTGGGATTTCGTACCCGGCACCAACTTCATCGATTTCATGGATCGCGGCGTGCGCGATTCGGCAGTGGTGCTGGTGGTGTTGTCGGAGAACTATCTCGGTTCCTACTACGGAACCATGGAATGGCAGGCGGCCTACCGCACCGATCCCGGCAAGCTCATGCCGGTGCGCATCGCCGAATGCACGCTCGAGGGTCTGCTCGCCACCATTACCTATCTCGACCTGGTGCGGGTGTCCACCGCCGAGGAGGCGCGGCGAATTCTTCTGGAGCGGGTCGGACATCTGCTGGCGGGGCGAGCGAAGCCACCTTCGGAGCCGGGGTTCCCGCATGATGGGCCGGACCGTTTCGCCGTCGAAACCATCACGGACATACCCGAATCCGCACTGCCGCGGCGCACACCGGTTGCGGCCCCCGCATTTCCGGGTGCCACTGCTCATGACGAGCCGCGTACCAGTGTCTCGGTGCTGCATGTAGCGGGTCCGCGCTTCGGTCGCGGGCTGCTCGCGCCGGACGAGCCGAGCACCGCCGCCGAACTACAGGCGCGCATCCACGCCGATGTCACCCACCTGGTGAATCAGGGGGTGGCCAAACCGGATTTGATCGTGGTGTCCGGGGATATGACCGAATCCGGCCGTCCGCGCGAGGTCGAGGAGGCGCTGACCTTTCTGAGCGGACTGCGCACGCTGCTCGGCCTCGGTCCGGAGCGGCTGATCGTGGTGCCCGGCAATCACGACGTCTCCAAACCGGCCTGTCACGCGTACTTCCTGAGCTGTGAGGCCCGCGATCGCAAACCACAGCCGCCGTACTTCCCCAAGCTCGAGCAGTACGCACGGATGTTCGGCGCGCTGTACCAGGGCCTGGATCATCTGGTCTTCGATGTCGGTCAGCCGTGGACGCTGTTCCCGATTCCCGAATTGCGGGTGGTGGTCGCCGGACTGAATTCGACCATGGCCGCGACCCATCTGCCCGAGGACGATTACGGTCGAATCGGCGAACCGCAAGCGTCCTGGTTCGCCGAGCGGCTGCGCCCGTTCGAGGAGAACGGGTGGTTGCGCCTGGGCGTCGTCCGGCACGATCCGCTGCCCGGCGCGGGCACGCCCGCCCATGATCCGGATCTGCTTCGCGACGCGGATACGCTGTCCCGGCTGCTCGGCGGCCGGTTGAATCTGCTGCTGCACGGTCCGGGACCCGGTGGGCCGCATCTGGATCGGCTCGACAACGCACTGCCCGTGCTGCCCGCTGCCGCGCCGGGGCGCGACGAGATCATCCAGCTCACCGCCGCCGGCCTGGCGCGTTTCTCCGGGCGCGGTGAGTCCACCGCGCAACTCGAATTCGATTGGCTGAAGGTGACCGCGGCGCTGCCGACGGCCAAACAGCCGGAGCTCCTCGGACCGGACGAGCCCGAACTTCCGGAACCGCCCGCCGAATCACCGGCGGTCGATCCGCACGGGCGTCTGCTCGAGCGCGTCGCCGAGGTGTGCGAGACCCGGTATCCCGGTGCGAAAGTCCGGCGGGTCGAGGTGGAGCCGCCGCATCTGCTGATCACCAGGGAGGACGACGAGGTCATCGCCCAATGGCGCGTCGGTGTGCACGTCGGCGATATGACCAGGCAGGTGGTGGAGGATTTCCTCGGCCACGATCCGGAATATGGTTCCGAACTCGTGTATCGCGGTGCGGCGCCGCCGCGTTCGCTGCGCGAGGAGGCGGCCAGCCACGGTCTGCGGGTGCGCAGCTTCACCGAATTCCAGGGCCTGCTCGATCTGGACGACTACCTCACGCACCAGGCGGCGCGGTTGCGCGCGGATCGCACGTATCCGCCGGATCTGTATGTGCCGCAGCGCTTTCGGATCCTCGAACACGGCGACCAGCAGATCCGTGATGATCTGGTCGGCGAACTGATGAAGGTGATCGCGGCCGACCACGGCCGATTCATCCTCATACTAGGTGATTTCGGGCGCGGGAAAACCTTCGCGCTGCGCGAGTTGGCCCGTCGCATCACCGAAACCATGCCCGCGCTGATTCCGATCCTGATCGACCTGCGGGCCTTGGACAAAACCCATTCGGTGGACGGTCTGGTCGCCGCACATCTGGCCAATCACGGCGAGGACCGGATAGATCTGAAGGCGCTGCACTACATGCTGCGCGAGGGTCGGGTGGTGTTGCTGTTCGACGGCTTCGACGAACTCGTCACTCGGATCAGCTACGACTTCGCCGCCGACCACCTCGAAACCCTGCTGCAGGCCGCTGTCGGCAAGGCCAAGATCATCGTGGCCAGCCGCACCCAGCACTTCGAATCCCGCGCCCAGGTGCTCACCGCTCTCGGTGAACGCGTCGGTCTGCTGCAGGATCGGCGCATCGTGAGCATCGAGGATTTCGCACCGGCGCAGATTCACGCCTTCCTGACCAACCGTTACGGCGGCGATATCCGCCGCGCCGACGCCAGAATGGGCTTGATCACCGGGATCGAGGATCTGCTCGGACTGGCACAGAATCCGAGGATGCTCGGCTTCATCGCCGACCTGGACGAGCGGCGGCTACGGGCCGCGGCGGGTGCGAAACAGGCGGTGGGTCCGGCCGGGTTGTACCGGGAGATCCTGGAGTCCTGGCTCACCTACGAGGCCGACCGGACCGCGGGCGTGGCCGGTGCGCTGCCCGGGCTGCGCCTGCACGAATTGTGGCTCGGTGTCACGGCATTCGCCCTGCGCGTCTGGGAAACCGGTGAGCCATATCTGCGGCTGTCCGAATTGACCGAGGTGGCAGCGGATTTGGCGGAGCTGACCGGATCGAGCCGGATGTCGGTACAGCAGTCGGCGCACGCCATCGGCTCCGGCAGCCTGCTGGTGCGTACCGAGGACAACCTGTTCGGCTTCATCCATTCCTCGGTCATGGAATGGTTGGTGGCCAACCACATTGCCGAACAATTCGATGTCGGCACCCTCGCGCCCGCCCAGCTGGCCCAGTCTCCGCTCTCGCAATTGTCGATCGACTTCCTCTGTGACCTCGCGGATAACCGGGCGCTGCGCATATGGGCCGAGGGTGTGCTCGCCGACCAGGCGGCCGACGAAGTGTCGCGCACCAATGCGATTCGGGTGGCGACCCGGCTGCGCACCGCACCGACCGCGGATCTGCGCGGTGCGAGCCTGGCCGGGGAGGATCTGTCCTACCGAGATCTGCGCGATGTCGATCTCACCGGAGCGGATCTCAGCGGCGCCCGGTTGGTCGGCACCAACCTCGACCGCGCCGTACTGCACGGTGCGCGATTGGTCGGCGCCCGACTCGACGAGGCCAGCCTGGTCGGCGCGGATCTGGGCGAGGCCGATCTCACCCGCGCTCGCCTGGTACACACCGATCTGACCGGATCGCGGGCCAGCGGCAGCCGCTGGTCCCGCGCGGCACTCATCGAGATCACCGGCACCCCTACCGGCACCGATCTGCGCGGTGCGGCGTGGGTGCCCGGAGTCGCGGCACAGACCGAATTCGCCCCTGCCGCAATCGGAGTCCGGCACGGCTTCCATGCCAGGCACGGCCGACTGCCGCAGCCGGTCGCCTACAATCCGGACGGTGGCACGCTGGCCATCGGCAGCGATGACGGCGGTGTGCTCATCTGCGATGCCGAAACCGGCAGACCGCTGCGCACCTTGCAGACCCACCGTGCCCGCACCTTCGCGGTCGCGTTCACCGATACGGTGTTGGTGACCGGATCCGGCGACGGCACTGTCGGCATCTGGGATGCCGACACCGGTGAGCTGCGCCGAATCCTGGTGGGGCACAAGAACTGGCCGTGGCCGGTGGTGCTGAGTCCAGCCGGTGATCTGCTGGCCACCGGAGACGCCGACGGTGTACTGCGGCTGTGGACGTTGCCGAGCGGCGAACTGCGACACGAATGCCGTCCGGCAGGTGGTGGTCAGGAACTCATCTACAGCTTGGATATTCGCGGACCGCTGGTCGCCGCTTCCTATCGGGATGGCACCGTACGGCTGTGGGATATCGAAAGTGGCAGGGAGAGTGGCGAATTCACTGGGGCATCCGGGTCGGTATTCCGGGTGGCGTTCAATCCGACCGGTGAATTGCTCGCTGTCGGCGGCGTCGACGGCACGCTGGCGCTGTGGGATCCATCGAGTTGCCAGAAGATTCGTGAACTATCAGGGCATACCGGGCGGGTCTATACCGTGACCTTCCATCCCAGCCTCCCGATCGTGGCAAGCGGGGATACCGACGGCGGTTTGCGTCTGTGGGATGCGGAGACCGGTGCGGAACGACAGTCGCTCACCGAACACACCGCCGCCATCTACTGGCTCACCTTCGATCCGGCTGGTGATCTGCTCGCCTCGGGCGACAGCGCCGGACTGGTCTGTCTGCGCGATAGCGAGACCGGGGAACTGCGACACCGGCTCACCGCGCATACCGGCTCGATCTGGCCCTTCGCCTTTCGCCCGGACGGTTCCCAATTGGCCATTACCGACGACCAATTCACCACCCGGCTCTGGGATCCCGTAACCGGTGCCTGCAAGCACACGCTCACCGGCCACGGCCGTCAGGTCCGCACGGTCAGCTTCAATGCGGACGGCACCCTGCTCTCCGGCGTGGGCAACGACGGTGTGGTTCGACTGTGGGACCCGGTGACCGGGCGGTTGGTTCGCCGACTGATCGGCAGCGAAGACCGCTTGCTCACCTTCGAATCGGCGATATTCAGCAAACTCGGCCGCCATCAGCTCGGTCTCGTCGTCAACGACGGGCGGCTCAGCCTGTTCAACCTCGATGCCGACCTGTACGAGCGGCACATCAATGTCGAATCCGCACCGATCTGGGCCGCCGCCTTCGACCCGACCGGCGACTACGTGGCCACCGCCAATGACGACGACACGGTGATCATCTGGATGCGCACCACCGGCGCATTGCACGCCGTCTGCGCCGAACATCGGGGGCGGGTGCGCTCGATCGCATTCAGTGCCGACGGTGCGCTGATGGCCACCGGCTGCGACGACTCCGTGGTTCGGCTCTGGGATGTACGCTCCGGACGATTCCTGCGAGCACTGCGCGGACATCGTGACCGGGTGTACGCGGTCGCCTTCCACGAGGACCGCCTCGCCAGCGTGTCCTGGGATACCACCGCCCGCATCTGGGATATCGAATCGGGCGATGCGCTGCATACGCTGACCAGGCACACCGGCAGACTCTGGACCGCTGCGGTCGATGGGCGCACCGGCACATTGGCGACCGGCGGCGATGATTTGGTTGTTCGGATGTGGGACATGGCATCCGGACGTCATCTACATACCCTCGAAGGGCATAAGCGCCGAGTCTGGTCGCTGAGCTTCGACCCCTCCGGCAAGCTGCTGGCCAGCGGCGGTGATGACGGCAACATCCTGCTCTGGTCGCGGCCGGAGGACGATGCGCCGTCGATCCGTGCGATCCTGCTCGGTCTGTCCGAAGGATGGGCGGCGCTCGCGCCCGATGGTCGATACAAATTCGAGGGAAATATCGCCGGGCAGTTCTGGCATGTCATCGGCATGTCGCGGTTCGAATCCGGCGAGCTCGATCCCTACTCGCCGGAAGTGGGGCAGTTGGCGGCCGACGCGCCCTTCTGAGTCGGTCGGCAATGAGAGATTGATAGCCTTAATCTCACAACGTAGCGTTGGTGAGGAGATCGGTGATGGCCGAGGAGAGCGCGCAGTCCGAGCTGGCAGCCTTGCTCGATGGTAGGTGCACGGTGGAGCAGGCGTGGGAGCTGTTCGATAGTTTGCCCGCGGCCAGGGTCGCGGAGGTGACTGTCGGCCGGTGGCGGGGGGAGGAAGTCGATACCGGGCATCCGTTCGCCGGGGTGTTGGTCGCCTCGGGCTGGTACGGCAAGCAGTTCGATGATGCGGAGTCGGTGCATCCACTGCTGTTCGCCGACGAATCGGGAAATATCTTCGCGGTCGATCCACGCCGGGTGCCGCTCGGTCTGGCCGGAAAGGTGCCGCTCGCGGGCGTGCAGACGGTGCGCAAGCTGCTGCCGGTGCTCGGTCCGGCGATCCGAACTCGCAGGTCGGCAGCGCGTTTGCGCGATATCGAATACCGCGGTGTGGTCGGCGCCGCGATGGTTTACGACCATCTGCCGATCATCGATCACTTCCGTCGGGTGGATATCGATACGCTGCTCGGGGTGATGGATATGCGGGGGATGGTCGAGCCGTACTTTTTCGTCCTGCGTCGCTGATCCGGTTATCTCGTTTGGTTCTGGGCTCGTTTTCCGGGCATACCCCTGAAGTCGGCCCCGGGGACAGGCCGATACATCCGCGCCCGCGGAAGGTCCGTCCGGCGCGTGCGCACGGAGGGAGGTCGGGGCAATGGAACATACGACGTGTCTGGTGGTCGGTGGGGGACCGGCTGGGATGGTGCTCGGATTGCTGCTCGCCCGTGCCGGCATCGATGTCACCGTCCTGGAGAAACATCAGGATTTCCTGCGCGACTTCCGTGGCGACACAGTACATCCCACGACCTTGGACCTGCTCGACGAATTGGGTCTCGGCGAGGAATTCGCGAAACTGCCCGCGCGCAAACTGCGGCAGATCCAGCTGCCGATCCGCGGTTCGGTGCAGACCGTGTTCACCCTGGAGCACCTGCCGGGTGCGCACAAGTACATCGCGATGGTGCCGCAGTGGGATCTGCTCGACCTCTTGGCCGGGGCCGCCGATCGCGAGCCGAACTTCCGGCTGCGCATGAATACCGAAGCGACAGGGGTGATTCGGGAGGACGGCCGGGTCACCAGTGTCGTATACCGGACCAGTGACGGCGAAACCGGCGAGATCCGCGCAGACCTGACAGTTGCCTGCGATGGCCGCGATTCGGTGCTGCGGACCGAAGTCGGCCTCGGCTCACGCAGTTGGCCGACACCGATGGATGTGTGGTGGTTCCGCCTGCCGCGCACCGAAATCGACCCCGTCGGTTTGATCGCACTGCTCAGCGACAATCGCGCCGCGGTCATGTTCGACCGCGGCGACTACTGGCAGGTCGCGACCCTCATCGCCAAGGGCAGCGATGCGGCCGCCCGCCGCGGTCCGGTCACCGAAATCGTAGGCAGCATGGCCGATTCCGCACCGTGGCTGCGTGACCGGCAGGATGCGCTCGGGGACTGGGACGAGGTGAAACTGCTCAACGTGAAATTGGATCGCCTCACCAAGTGGTACACCGACGGGCTGCTCTGCATCGGCGACGCCGCCCACGCCATGTCCCCTGCCGGTGGCGTCGGGATCAACCTCGCGATCCAGGACGCCGTCGCCACCGCGAGAATCCTTGCCCCAGCATTGGCTTCGGGCAACCTGACCATCCGCGACCTGGCCAGGGTGCAGCGTCGCCGTACCCTCCCGACCGCCGTCACCCAGGGCCTACAACGCATCCTCCACGTCGCCGTGATCCGCCCCGCCCTGTCCGGCCGAATCAATATCGCAAACGCCGCAACGACTCCGCTACCGCTACGCATTCTGCGCCGAATCCCCGTCCTCCGCACCGTCCCCCCATTCCTGATCGCCCGAGGAATACTCCCCGAACACGCGCCCGGTTTTGCCCGCCGCCCCTGACCCAGTGGATGCACTCGGTGCAACGATGCAGTCGACGCACCGAATGGTCCACGGGAAACACCAACGGCCACAGTTCATTTCAATCCCGAGGGAGACTGCATTTCGGCGACGGCTGCGGGGGGCGGTTCGGCTGTGCGGTGCGTCAGGGGCGCAGGACGATCTTGCCGATGGGGGAGCGCTGTTCGACGAGTTGGTGGGCTTTGGCCGCCTCGTCGAGGGAAAGCACGGAATCTACTTGGGGAGTGAGAGTTCCGGCGGCTGCTCGGTCGAGGGCGGCGGTGCCGCAGCGGGATACTTCGGCGAGCCAAGCCGGACCGGCGCAGGCGGTGAGGGTGAGGCCGTGCGGGAGTAGATCCGTGGTGGAGATCTGGGCCGGGGCTCCGGAGAGCCAGCCGTAGCTGAGGATTCGGCCGCGTACCGGGGTCATGGCCGCCAGTAGGTCGCGGGCGGTGGTGCCGCCGATGGAATCGAAGACTACGTCGAGCGTTGTGCCGTCGAGGCTTTCGCGCAGCCGGGTCGGCCAGTCCGGCGCATTGTGGTCGATGACCTCGTCCGCACCCAATGCCAGTGCGCGCGCAGACTTTTCGGGGCCACCAGCGGTCGCGATGACGCGCGCGGCGCCGAATTCCTTGGCGAGTTGGGTAAGCGCGCTGCCGACTCCTGTCCCGGCGGCCTCGATCAGGACTGTTTCGGTGCCGGTGAGTGCCGCGGTCGTGAGCAGCGGCAGTGCCACCGACCCGTCCATCAGGACGGCGGCCGCGTCGACCGACAAGAGGGCGTCCGGTATCGGGGTCGCGGAAGCCGCTGGTGCGCAGACGAATTCGGCGTAGGAGCCGAAGCCCATGGTCGCCACCGCGACCCGGCGGCCCAGCAATTCCGCGTCGACCTCGTCCCCGATCTCGACGACCACCCCGACGGCCTGAAAACCGAAGACCACCGGTGGTTCCACTGCCATCGGGAACTCGCCCGAACGCAGTTTGGTCTCCGGGAACAGCACCGGAATCGCCTCGGCGCGGATCACCAGTTCGCCGGGGCCGGGGTGGGGTGCGGCGACATCCTGCGCGACCAGGACCTCGGGTCCGCCGACGCCCGTCATTACGATTGCCTTCATTGATAACTCCATAACTTGACTGCCGGTCCAGATATTTCGAACCATATGGACCGTCGGTCAAGTTGTCAATGAAGGTGGTGGAATGACCGACGAACGCCCGAGGGAAAGGGCGGATGCCGCACGTAACCGGCAGGCGATCCTGTCCGCGACCGCCGCGCTGCTCGCCGAACACGGCGCAGACGCTCTCACCATGGACCGGGTCGCGGCCGCCGCCGGGGTCGGCAAGGGCACGATCTTCCATCGCTTCGGCAATCGCGCCGGATTACTGCACGAGATGATCGCCGAGAGCACCTTCGCGGTGATGGACGCCGTCCGGAGCGGACCGCCGCCGCTGGGCCCCGGAGCACCGGCCGGTGAGCGACTGCTGGCCTTCTTCGACGCTTTCGTGCGAATGATGACCGACAACATCGAGGTGACGGTCGCCTACCTGCAGGGCCCTCCGCATCCACGCGCCGCCGAAATCCACGAATTCTGGGACGCCCACATCACCGCGCTGCTGCGGGAGGCCCGACCCGACCTGGACGCCGAGGTCGTCGGCAGACTGCTGCTCGGCGCACTTGGTGGCGAACAGGTGCCGCGACTGGCGCGTGCGGGGGAGACCCAACGGCTGCTCGCGGCGGTTCGTGAACTCGTCGAATCGGTGCTGCGCGCGCCCTAGTCCCTGGCGAGAATGGCGTCGAAACGTTCGTCGGCGCTGTCGAGCTGGTGCAGGATATGCCGTTTGACGTGCTCCGCGAGCGGAGTGTCCGCGCGGGTGACGAGCTCGCGGTAGATATCGGTGAGCGGGCGGTACTTGGTGGCGAGTCTGCGCATCGCCGGACCGTCGGCGTAGAGGATGCCGACACCGTTATCGGTGAAGTCGGACAGTTTGACGATGCGCGCCCACGGCGCGCGCTCGAGATTTTCCGCTACGTGTTCGCGGTATTGCGCGTGCCGATCGCTATCCGGATCCGGCTCCGGATTGGTGACGGCGGCGACGAGTTCGGCGACCCGGGCGCCGAACCGAGCCGAGAGTTCGGCGAGGGCGGCATCGGTCGGCGAACCGGGACGCCCGCCCGCCAGTTCGACCGGGTGATCTTCGACAGAATCGTGCAGCAATCCGGCCGCGACGACATCCGGGTCACGTACCTCGTAATGGCTGACGATCCGAATGGCAACGCGCAGTATATGACTCAGATACGGTTCGCGGCCGTAGCGATCGTCGCGGTGCAATTCGGTAGCCAGATCCAATGCCGCGGTGAGCCGTTCGGTGTCGGATAATTCGGCTATTTCCAGCAGCAGTCGTTCGCGCAGGCCGCTTTCGCCGTACACCTCGCTGATCGTATGCAGCGGCATCACGGCCAAAACCCCCGCCCCAGGATTGCTCATGCCTTCCCCTCGCTGGCGCTCGCCTCCGGCATGCGCAACGCGCGCTGGCACATGATCCGCTCGCTGCGCTTGCTCATATGGCCAATCTATCGGGGGCGGCCGCTCACCGCTGTGCTCTGGACCACTGTTCAACTGCGCGAAAATAATCCGTTGCCGCACAGTGGCGGCCGTGGTCTCCTGAAAGGCACGCGAGGCAGAACTGGAGGTGAATGTGGCCGCGCACAACAAACGGCCGCGCCCCGGTCCGGCCACCGACAATATGGCGAAACTGCATCGCCGCACCATGGTGCTCGACGGGCGGGTATATACGGTGCTGAGCCTGCGGCCCGGCAGCGATTTCCGCTTCGCCACCAACTATTTCCACCAGACCTGGCATGTGCTCTCCGATTGGCGCGGTGCGCGGATGCTCGCTCGGCTGCTGTGGGGCCTGGCCTATCAGCGGCGGCCGGGCACGCTTGTCGTGATCGACCCGGCGCATCTGGATCCCAACCCGTTCGATGCGGCACCGTCGGATCCGATCGTGCTGGTGCCCGCGGACCTGACCGTCTTCACCCGCGCCGCCGCGGTCGCTTTGCGCAGGCGACTGCCGTTCCGCGATGGGTCGCAGGGCACGGTGCGCTGGCAGACGTTCGGTCTGGATGCCGCGGTGGCCGAGCTGCAGGAGTGGCGCGCGAAGGGGCCGGGGGAGCGCGACTGGAATTTCGTCGATGTGCCCACCGGCTGGGAACGGATCGACCGCATCGGCGGCATGGTCACGATCTTCGGCGCTCGCGATCAGCTGCGATCCTGGGCAACCTCGCTCGCGACACTCGGAACCTACGCCTACTACGGGATGGACTACGAGTACCTGGACGAGGACCGCAACGGTGAGGTACAGATCTTCCGGCAGTACCGCAGGAAGGTGAACATCGCACGTCAGGCTCGTGCCGAAGTGCTCGTCCGGTTCGACGGACATGCCTCGACGGGGCAGGTCCAGCGGGCCATCTGGTCGCGCGGGGCGACCGTTCGCCGCCGTCGCTACCCGACGCGCGAGGAACGGCTCGCCACAACCATGAACTGACGGCTACTCCGCCCGCGGAATCAGTGTGTTCTGCCGTGCCGCGGTCCACCACCGACCGTTCTCTTTGACCAGGACATACAGCGCGATCATCGCGTGATCGAAATCGATCAGCTCACCCTCGGCCGTCGTCGCCCGGGCGAGCTTGTGCGCGATCGCGATATCCGGCCGCAGGAATACGATGTCGGCGACCTCGTAGCGGACATACTGATCCTTCAGAAATCCCACCACCCCCTGACGGTTCGCCTCCAGCAGTTTTTCTTTCCCGACCAGGAGCGCTCCGACCGCATTGACCACCGCGGCATTGGCGGTGAAGTCGGCGGTCATGAGTTCGGCATCGTTGGTGTTGTACGCGGTTTCCACGTTGGCGATGATCTGCTCGATCGCCGCGATGTCTTCGGTGTGATCGACCGTGGTATCCGCGACCACGGGCTGAATTGTCGTTGCGCTCATGGAGATCAGCTTCTTATCTCAACCGTGGTTGAGGTCAACTGGCCGTCGGGCCGGGGTCAGCGCACGTCCCGCGGCCGAAATTGGATGCTGATTCGCGGTCCGGTGGGCCTGCGGGACTTCGGTACGGCGTGTTCCCAGGTGCGTTGGCATGAGCCGCCCATGACCAGCAGATCCCCATGTCCGACCTGAAATCGAAGACTCGCCCCGCCGCCGCGCGGTCGCAGCAGGAGTGCACGCGGTGCGCCGATCGAGACGATGGCGACCATCGTGTCATCGGTCGCCCCGCGCCCGAAGGTATCGCCGTGCCAGGCCACGCTGTCGCGTCCGTCGCGGTAATAGCACAATCCGGCCGTGCGGAACGGTTCGCCGAGTTCCTCGCGATAGTGCGCGGTGAGTGCGTCCCGTGCCTCATCCAGCGCCGGATCCGGTAACTGCGCACCCTCCTCGTAGAAGCACAGCAGCCGTGGCACATCCACCACCCGGTCGTACATCGGCCGCCGCTCGGCGTGCCACGGCACCGCATCCGCCAACCGTTCGAACAGCACATCCGCCCCCGACAACCACCCGGGCAATACGTCCACCCAGGCGCCATGCGTCAACTCGGTCCGGTGCACACCATCGAGCCCTCCCACCTCGATATCCCCGAACCCGTCGAGCAATGATCCCTGCAGCGGTGTCGACATGTCGCCGAATCTACGCCGTATCGAACATATGTGCTAGCGAAAAACGGTCATTCAATTCTTGCTCAGGATGTCGCGCGCGATATCGACGGCGGCGGTGTAGCACTCGTCATCGGTGAGTGGGAGATCGCCCATCATGGCGGTGCTCCAACTGATGGCGAGCAGGGCTTCGCGCGCGCGGAAGACGGCCAATGGCGGGTGGTCCGGACCGGCCATCAGGTCGGCGAGCACTCGGAACTGGTAGCGCATGCTCGAGCCGAAATCGAGTTGGCGGAACGCGGGCTGGTTTTCGTGCCAGAAGCGGACCATGCCGCGGCCGATGCCGTGCAGTAACGCGCCGTAGCGAGTGAGGATTTCGTTGGCACGTTCCTGGCCGGGTGGTGTGCTTTCGGCCCAGGTCACGATGTCATCGATGCCGCGACGCAGGTCGTCGGAGAGGCTCGCGACGATATCTTCCTTGGTGCGGAAGTGGTAGTACAGCGCGGCCTTGGTGACGCCGAGGCGGTCGGCGATCTCGCGCAGGGAGGTCTTCTCGTAGCCGCGTTCGGAGAACAATTCCATTGCGACAGTACGAATCCGCTCCCGCGTATCGCTGCGACGTCCGTCCATGGCGTCCTTCTCTTTTTGCTTGACGACCGGCTAGCGGAAGCCTAGCGTCTTCGCTGAGCCCGACTTACTAGCCGGGCGGCAAGTAATCTATGTGGAGGCAGCAGTGACCGAAACGCATCCGAAGCTGCCGATGGCGGGCGTCGCGCTGACCGCGGTCGGCGTCGCGGTCATTCGGGCGAAGGAATCCGTGCGCACGGATCGCCTGTATGACGATCCCTTCGCGCAGCTGTTCGTCGACGCTGCCCGCCGCGCGTACCGCGAGATCGACGGCGGAATCGAGCGCTGGGCGCGACTGGAGGAAGTCGCGGACATGTTCTTCGAAGGCCGCACGGTCGGCGTCCGGCTCGTCGACGACCGAGTCGCCGAGGCGGTCGAACAAGGTATTCGCCAGATCGTGCTGATCGGTGCGGGTCTGGACACCAGGGCATTCCGCATGGATCTACCCGCCGACGTCCGAGTGTTCGAAATCGATCTGCCGGAGCTGTTCGCGTTCAAGGAACCGGTCCTCGCCGCGGCACACGCGAAAACCCGCTGCGGCCGCGCGGTGCTCGCCATCGATTTGCGCGAGGACTGGGCAAAGCTGCTCGGGGAGCACGGATTTCGGCCGGATCTGCCCACGCACTGGGTGGACGAGGGCGTCCTCGGCTATCTGACCCACGAACACGCTATGCACGTGGTCACCACGCTGACCGGATTATCCGCTCCTGGAAGTCGTTTCGGCGTCAGCCGCTTCGCCGTCGACGAAAATGCCCGGCCGTACGCCGAACTCAAACGCCTGGTCCGTGCTGACGAGGGCGCGGACCGTCCGCGCACCGGCCTCGGCGCCGACGCCAGAACCTGGCTGGACGAACACGGCTGGCGCACCGAATTCCGTAGCTGGGACGATATGGTCGCCACCCTCGACCGCCCCGTCGCTCTGCACGATCCGGACATCGGAGTCGTCATCGCGGTCCGGGAACCGTGAACCTCCCCGGAATGCTCCCGGAATGTTTGGAATGCCCGATCCGCGCGTGGCCCCGCTCACAGCCGGATATGCCTGGTTAAAGCGGTGCAAACCGCGCTGCTAGGCTGCATGCCGTAAAGACATCCTTTAACGGACCGTCCGGTGAGGCGGGGAAGGAGGTCGGCATGGCCGTGCCCGAGGAACGGGCCGCCAAGTCCGGCGCTGCCGAAACGTCGCAGCGACACACCCCGGAGTGGGTGAGCGCGGGACGCGAGTTGCTGTCTCCCTCCGACGTCGGCCGGACCATCGCGCGCATCGCGCATCAGATCATCGAAAAGACCGCCCTGGATGCGGGCGAGCCGGACGCACCGCGTGTGGTGTTGATCGGCATTCCCACCCGCGGCACCACCCTGGCCGCGCGACTCACCGACAAGATCGAGGAATTCTCCGGCGTCCGCCCGGCACTGGGCTCGCTCGATATCACTCTCTACCGCGACGATCTGCGCAGCCGTCCGCACCGCCCGCTCGAGCGCACCTCGGTGCCCGAGGGCGGCATCGAGGACGCGCTCGTCGTCCTGGTCGACGACGTGCTCTTCTCCGGCCGCACCGTGCGCTCCGCCCTCGACGGCCTGCGCGATCTCGGCCGCCCCCGCGCCGTCCAACTCGCGGTGCTCATCGACCGCGGCCATCGCGAACTCCCGATCCGCGCGGATTTCGTCGGCAAGAACGTGCCGACCTCCCGCAGCGAGGACATATCCGTATTGCTCACCGAACACGACGGCCGCGACGGCGTCTATCTGCATCAGGAGGAAGCGCAGTGAACCGGCTCGCTGGAGCGAATGTCAGCGAGGTGCAGTTGTGAGACATCTGCTGACGGTGACCGATCTCGATCGTGCCACCGCCACCGAACTGCTCGACGAGGCCGAACGCTTCGAACAGGCCCTGCTCGGCCGCGAGGTGAAGAAGCTGCCGACGCTGCGCGGGCGCACCGTGATGACGGTCTTCTACGAGAACTCGACCCGTACCCGGGTCTCGTTCGAGGTCGCGGGCAAGTGGATGAGCGCCGATGTGATCAATGTCAGCGCGAGCAGCTCCTCGGTCGCCAAGGGCGAATCACTGCGTGACACCGCATTGACTCTGCACGCGGCGGGAGCCGACGCCCTCATCGTCCGGCACCCGGCCTCCGGTGCGGCGCATCAGATCGCGCGTTGGATGGATGGCTGGGCGGTCGCGGAGGGGCGGCAGGGCCCGGCCATCATCAATGCCGGTGACGGCACCCACCAGCATCCGACGCAGGCACTGCTGGATGCGCTGACCCTGCGTCAGCGCCTCGGCGATGTCGAGGGCAAGCGGATCGTCATCGTCGGCGATATCCTGCACAGCCGGGTCGCGCGCTCGAATGTCTTCCTGCTCAATACTCTTGGCGCCGAGGTGGTGCTGGTCGCGCCGCGCACGCTGCTGCCGGTCGGTGCGGATCTGTGGCCCGCCCGGATCTCGCCCTCGCTGGACGCCGAATTGCCCGGCGCCGATGCGGTGCTGATGCTGCGGGTGCAGCAGGAGCGGATGAACGGCGGCTTCTTCCCGTCCGTGCGCGAATATTCCGTCAACTATGGACTTTCCGAGCGCAGGCTCGCGCTGCTGGACGAGAACGCGGTCGTGCTGCATCCGGGTCCGATGCTGCGCGGCATGGAAATCGCCTCGCCCGTGGCGGATTCCCCGCAGGCGGCGATCCTGCAACAGGTGACGAACGGAGTGCATATGCGGATGGCCGTGCTGTTCCGGCTGCTGGTCGGTACCCAGGAGGCCGTGGCATGAGCCTGCTGCTCAAGGGTGTTCGGCCGTACGGCGAGGGCGAGCCGGTCGACGTACTCGTGCGCGACGGTGTAATCGCCGCGATCGGAACCGATCTGGGCATCATCGACGCCGAGGTCGTCGACGCTCAGGGCCAGATCCTGCTGCCCGGCTTCGTCGATCTGCACACCCATCTGCGCGAACCCGGTCGCGAGGACACCGAGACCATCGAAACCGGTTCCGCCGCAGCGGCACTCGGCGGCTACACCGCGGTCTTCGCCATGGCCAATACCAATCCGGTCGCCGATTCGGTGGTCGTCACCGATCATGTGTGGCGGCGCGGTCAGGAGGTCGGCCTGGTCGATGTGTATCCGGTGGGTGCGGTCACGGTCGGCCTGGAGGGGAAGCAACTCGCCGAAATGGGCACCATGGCGGCCGGTGTCGGCGCGGTGCGCATGTTTTCCGACGACGGACACTGCGTCTACGACCCGCTGCTCATGCGCCGCGCGCTGGAGTACTCGAATTCCCTCGGCGTTTTGATCGCCCAGCATGCCGAGGAGCCACGTCTGACCAAAGGCGCTGTCGCACACGAGGGCCCGACCGCGGCCCGCCTCGGCCTGGCCGGTTGGCCGCGCGCCGCGGAGGAGTCGATCGTCGCCCGCGACGCACTGTTGGCCCGTGACGCGGGCGCCCGCGTGCACATCTGCCACGCCTCCACCGCTGGCACCGTCGAATTGGTGAAATGGGCCAAGGCGCAGGGCATTTCGATCACCGCCGAGGTCACCCCGCACCATCTGCTGCTCGACGACTCGCGCCTGGAGACCTACGACGCGGTCAATAAGGTGAACCCGCCGTTGCGCGAGGTCTCCGACACTATCGCGCTGCGGCAGGCACTCGCCGATGGCATCCTCGACTGTGTCGCCACCGACCATGCCCCGCACGCCGAACAGGACAAGTGCTGCGAATTCGCCGCCGCCCGCCCCGGCATGCTCGGCCTGGAGACCGCGCTGTCGATCATCGTGCGGACCATGGTCGAACCCGGCCTGCTGGACTGGCGCGGCGTCGCCCGGGTGATGAGCGAGCGTCCGGCCGAAATCGTCGGACTCGACGGCCACGGCCGCCCGATCGAGGTCGGTGAACCGGCCAACCTGACGCTGGTCGATCCGGATGCGACCTGGACGGTACGGGCCGCCGAACTCGCCAGCATTTCGAATAACACGCCGTTCGAGGACATGACGTTCCCGGCTCGAGTGACAACGACGTTGCTCCGAGGCCGGGTAACCGCCCGTGAGGGCAAGGCGGTGGGAGGTTCGTAAGTGGAAAGAGCACTGTGGGTGGTCGGACTGCTCGCACTGTTCGCCCTGTGCATCTGGTTGATGTACCGGGGCTGGCAGAACCGAGCCGCGCGGCAGGCCGCACGGATCGGCGAACTACCGCATGTGCCGGGTGATCTCGGCGCTCAGGTGCTCGAGCCGACCACCGGAATGTATCTCGGCAGCACCATCGCGCCGAGCTGGCAGGACCGGATCGCGGTGGGCGACCTGGGTTTCCGGGCCACGGCGGAACTCACGCGGTTCGAACGGGGAATTCTGCTCGAGCGCGACGGTTCGACGGTGATCTGGATTCCGCAGGAATCCATTACGGCCGTGCGGACCGAACGCGGACATGCGGGCAAGGTGATGACCGAAGATGGTGTGCTGGTAATTCGCTGGAAGCTGCCGACCGGAACCGAGATAGATACCGGTTTCCGAGGTGACGACAAGACGGTGTACCCGGCGTGGGCCAGGGCGATGACGGGAGACGACGAGAGATGACAGGACAGGCAGCGTTGGTGCTGGAGGACGGCCGGGTTTTCCGCGGCACGGCCTTCGGCGCCGTGGGCGAGACACTCGGTGAGGCGGTGTTCTGCACCGCGATGACCGGGTACCAGGAAACCCTCACCGACCCCAGCTACCACCGCCAGATCGTGGTTGCCACGGCACCGCAGATCGGCAATACCGGCTGGAACGACGAGGACGACGAATCCGGCAAGATCTGGGTCGCCGGATACGCGGTCCGCGACGCCTCGCGCGTCGCGTCGAACTGGCGCTCGACCGGCACCCTGCAGGACCAGCTGGACCGCCAGCGGATCGTCGGCATCGCGGGCATCGACACCCGCGCGCTGGTGCGTCACCTGCGCACCCGCGGTTCGATGAAGGCGGGCATCTTCTCGGGTTCGGCGCTCGCCGACGCCGACGAACTGCTGGCCCGAGTCAACGGACAGCCCTCGATGCTCGGCGCGGATCTGGCCGAAGAGGTCAGCACCGACGCGCTGTACACGATCGAACCGAACGGCGACCCGCGCTTCACCGTGGTCGCGGTCGACCTAGGCATCAAGACCAACACTCCGCGCATGTTCGCCCAGCGCGGCATGCGGGTGCATGTGGTGCCCTCGACCGTCTCACTGGACCAGATCCTGGAGCTGAAGCCGGACGGTGTCTTCCTGTCCAACGGTCCGGGCGATCCGGCCACCCAGGACGGCGCGGTCGCCATCACCCAGGGGGTGCTGGAGCAGGGGCTGCCGCTGTTCGGCATCTGCTTCGGCAACCAGATCCTCGGCCGCGCTTTCGGTCGCAAGACCTACAAGATGAAGTTCGGCCACCGCGGCATCAATATCCCGGTCGTCGAACACGAAACCGGCCGGATCTCGATCACCGCGCAGAACCACGGCTTCGCGCTGGAGGGCGAACAGGGCGAACAGTTCGACACCCCGTTCGGCAAGGCCGAGGTCAGCCACGTGTGCGCCAATGACGGCACCGTCGAGGGCGTGCGCCTGGTCGACGGTCGCGCATTCTCGGTGCAGTACCACCCGGAGGCCGCCGCCGGGCCCCATGACGCCGCCTATCTCTTCGACCGTTTCGCCGGTCTCATGGAAGGAGCCTGATGCCTCGCCGCGAGGATCTGAAGCACATCCTGGTGATCGGCTCCGGGCCGATCGTCATCGGCCAGGCCTGCGAATTCGACTACTCCGGCACCCAGGCGTGCCGGGTGCTGCGGGCCGAGGGCCTGCGGGTATCGCTGGTGAACTCCAATCCGGCGACCATCATGACCGATCCGGAATTCGCCGATTCCACCTATGTGGAGCCGATCACCCCGGAATTCGTCGAGAAGGTCATCGAAAAGGAACGCCCCGACGCCATTCTCGCCACACTCGGCGGGCAGACCGCGCTGAATACCGCGGTCGCCCTGCACGAGCGCGGTGTGCTGCAGAAATACAATGTCGAGCTGATCGGCGCCGATTTCGAGGCCATCCAGCGCGGTGAGGATCGGCAGAAGTTCAAGGACATCGTGGCCAAGGTGGGCGGCGAGAGCGCGCGCTCGCGGGTCTGCCACACCATGGACGAGGTCCGCGAAACCGTTGCGGAGCTGGGCTTTCCGGTGGTCGTGCGGCCGTCGTTCACCATGGGCGGGCTCGGCTCGGGCATGGCCTACAACGAGCAGGACCTGGATCGGATCGCGGGCGGCGGTCTGGCCGCCTCGCCGACGGCCAATGTGCTCATCGAGGAATCCATCCTGGGTTGGAAGGAATACGAACTCGAGCTGATGCGTGACGGCCGCGACAATGTCGTGGTGGTCTGTTCGATCGAGAATGTGGACCCGATGGGTGTGCACACCGGTGATTCGGTCACCGTCGCACCCGCCATGACCCTCACCGACCGCGAATACCAGCGGCTGCGCGACCTGGGCATCGACATCCTGCGCGAGGTCGGCGTCGATACCGGCGGCTGCAATATACAGTTCGCGGTGAACCCGCGTGACGGTCGCCTGATCGTCATCGAGATGAACCCGCGCGTCTCGCGCTCGTCCGCATTGGCTTCCAAGGCAACGGGTTTCCCGATCGCCAAGATCGCGGCCAAGTTGGCCATCGGCTACACACTGGACGAGATCGTCAACGACATCACCAAGGAGACCCCGGCCTGTTTCGAGCCGACCCTGGACTATGTGGTCGTCAAGGCGCCGCGCTTCGCCTTCGAGAAATTCCCCGGCGCCGACGCCACGCTGACCACCACGATGAAGTCGGTCGGCGAGGCGATGTCGCTGGGCCGCAACTTCGCCGAGGCGCTCGGCAAGGTGCTGCGGTCGCTGGAGACCAAGTCCGCGGGCTTCTGGACGCAGGACGACGGCAAGTGGACCGATACCGAGGCCATTCTGGCCGATCTGCGCACTCCGACCGAGGGACGCATCTACCAGGTCGAGCGGGCGCTGCGGCTGGGCGCGAGCATCGAGGACGTCGCCGCGGCCTCGGGCATCGACCCCTGGTTCGTGGCCGAGGTGGCCGGACTGGTCGAGCTGCGCCAGCAGGTCATCGACGCCCCCGTGCTCGACGAGCCGCTGCTGCGCCGCGCCAAGCACTATGGCCTGTCCGATCGCCAGATCGCCGCGCTGCGACCGGAGTTGGCTGGTGAGACCGGCGTGCGCGCACTGCGGCACCGGCTCGGTATCCGTCCGGTCTTCAAGACCGTCGACACCTGCGCCGCGGAGTTCGAGGCCAAGACTCCGTATCACTACTCGACCTACGAGCTCGATCCGGCGGCGGAGTCGGAAGTCTCGCCGCAGCGCGAGCGGGACAAGGTGATCATCCTGGGTTCCGGGCCGAACCGGATCGGCCAGGGCATCGAGTTCGATTACTCGTGTGTCCATGCGGCGCAGACGCTTTCGCAGGCCGGATACGAGACCGTCATGGTCAATTGCAACCCGGAGACCGTCTCCACCGACTACGACACCGCCGACCGGCTCTACTTCGAGCCGCTGACCTTCGAGGATGTGCTCGAGGTCTACCACGCCGAGACCGAATCGGGCACCGTGGCCGGTGTGATCGTGCAACTCGGTGGCCAGACCCCGCTGGGGCTGGCGCAGCGCCTCACCGATGCCGGTGTGCCGGTGGTCGGCACCAGCGCCGCCGCCATCGACCTGGCCGAGGACCGCGGCGAATTCGGTGACGTGCTGGTGGCCGCCGGTCTGCCCGCGCCGAAGTACGGCACCGCGACCACCTTCGCGCAGGCGAAGAAGATCGCCGCGGGCATCGGCTACCCGGTGCTGGTGCGCCCGTCTTACGTGCTCGGCGGCCGCGGTATGGAAATCGTCTACGACGAGGCCTCGCTGGAGGGCTACATCTCCCGGGCCACCGAACTCAGCCCGGAACATCCGGTGCTGGTCGACCGCTTCCTGGAAGACGCCATCGAGATCGACGTGGACGCACTGTGCGACGGTGACGAGGTCTACCTCGGCGGTGTGATGGAGCACATCGAAGAGGCGGGCATCCACTCCGGCGACTCCGCCTGCGCACTGCCGCCGATCACCCTGGGCCGCAGCGATATCGAGGCGGTGCGTCGCTCTACCATCGCGCTGGCCAAGGGCATCGGCGTCAAGGGCCTGCTCAATGTGCAGTACGCGCTCAAGGACGATGTGCTCTACGTACTCGAGGCGAATCCGCGGGCGAGCCGGACGGTTCCGTTCGTCTCCAAAGCCACCGCGGTGCCGCTGGCCAAGGCGGCCGCCCGGATCACCATGGGCGCCACCATCGCCGAACTGCGCAAGGAGGGCATGCTGCCCGCCGAGGGCGACGGTGGCCATGTGCCGCTCGACGCACCGGTCGCGGTGAAGGAGGCGGTGCTGCCGTTCCACCGGTTCCGCAAGGCCGACGGCAGCGGCGTGGATTCGCTGCTCTCGCCGGAGATGAAGTCCACCGGTGAGGTCATGGGCATCGACGCCGATTTCGGCACCGCCTTCGCCAAGAGTCAGGCCGCGGCCTACGGTTCGCTGCCGACCGAGGGCACCGTCTTCGTCTCGATCGCCAATCGGGACAAGCGCGCCATGGTGTTCCCGGTCAAACGCCTCAACGATCTCGGCTTCCGCATCCTGGCCACCGAGGGCACCGCGGAAATGCTGCGCCGCAACGGAATTCCGTGCGAACAGGTGCGCAAGCATTCCGAGCAGGGTCCTGCCGATCAGCCGACCATCGTGGAGCAGATCCGCGACGGCGAGGTCGACATGGTGTTCAACACCCCTTATGGCAACTCCGGGCCGCGCGTGGACGGTTACGAGATCCGCACGGCCGCGGTCGGTGTGAACATCCCGTGCATCACCACCGTGCAGGGTGCGGCCGCGGCTGTGCAGGGCATCGAGGCGAGCATCAACGGCGGCATCGGGGTGCGCTCGCTGCAGGAACTGCATTCGGTGCTGCGTGGCTGACCGAGGAGACGCGGCGATGAAGACGTTCGGTGCCCGACTGCAGCACGCCATGCGGCATTTCGGGCCACTGTGCGTCGGCATCGACCCGCATCCCGGCCTGCTCGAATCGTGGGGCCTGAGCGACGATGTCGACGGTGTCGAGGCATTCGCCGAGATCTGCGTCGAGG
The DNA here is from genome assembly GCF_050955845.1 of Nocardia sp. CA-135398. Classification (NCBI taxonomy): domain Bacteria; kingdom Bacillati; phylum Actinomycetota; class Actinomycetes; order Mycobacteriales; family Nocardiaceae; genus Nocardia; species Nocardia sp. CA-135398. Next base: position 3,423,400 of record NZ_CP192084.1, read on the forward strand.
CCTTCGACGGCCGAGTGGCGCTGATCAAACCGCAGGTCGCCTTCTTCGAGGCCTATGGTTCCGGTGGCATCGCGGTACTGGAGCGCACCATCGAGGTGCTGCGCGCCTCCGGCACCCTGGTGCTCGCCGACGCCAAGCGCGGCGATATCGGCTCCACGATGGACGCCTATGCCCGCGCCTGGCTCGGCGACGGACCGCTCGGCTCGGATGCGCTGACGGTCTCGCCGTATCTCGGATTCGGTTCGCTCGCACCGGCTTTGACACTCGCGGAGGCGAACGGCCGCGGTCTGTTCGTACTCGCGGCGACCTCGAATCCCGAAGGCGCACAGGTGCAGCTGGCACAGGCGGCGAACGGTCGCACGATCGCGCAGGCCATGGTCGACGCGGCGGCGCAGTGCAATGCGGGCCCGGAATTCGGCTCGGTCGGCATCGTGCTCGGGGCCACCCTCACCGAGGCGCCGGATCTCGCCGAGCTCAACGGCCCGATCCTGATGCCGGGCATCGGCGCGCAGGGTGGCGGTCCGGAAACCGTGCGTGAGCTGGTGCCGAAGCAGTTGTTGCACGCCGCGGTGCCGAATGTTTCGCGGGAGGTGCTCGGCGCCGGTCCGTCCGTCCCGGCACTGCGTGCCAAGGTAAGCGCCCTGCAGGAGGACTTCGCGTTCCTGCGGCGATGACGCGATGACGATTGCGGTGGACCGGCGCTTCGGCGTCGGTCCACTTCGCGTTTCGGGGGGTGGGGAGGCTGGTTGAGCGGGCATGACGTGTCATATCGAACAGCTGTGCGGCCCGCTGCGACGATTTCGGTGCCATTCGGCACCCCGGTGGCCATGGCGGCGTCCTGATCGATCTCGGGGCCAACTGGACCGGCACAGCGTGCCGTGCGTACTTGCCGCGCCGCGGTCGATATGAATGGCCGGAACCTGAAATCGGTCGTTTCCCACCTCCGACACGCGCAAGAACAACGCGACACGCGGAAAAATCCTAGAAAATTCCAGGTCGGACACGTGACCGGTTGCTGGTCCGATGCGGGATGTCGCCGCTACCATTCCGCTAACCCGCTTTCGGCAGGAAAACGCCCTGCTAGCGGGGCATTTCGCGATTTCGGCGGTAGGATCACCGCAGCGATCGACGCGCTGCGCGCATCCCGCCGGGCCCACCCCTACGACATCGGCGAATCATGCGCTGACCTGGGGGGTGGGTTCGCAATCGAGCAACGTCGTGGGTACGGTCGCTGAGACTGCTGGGTTACCGGCAGGAGTTGATGCAATGAACGATGAGACGGAGGAACCGTGGCCCTTCCCCAGCTGACTGACGAGCAGCGCGCCGCTGCTTTGGAGAAGGCGGCTGCCGCTCGCCGTGCTCGGGCGGAGCTCAAGGAGCGCCTGAAGCGTGGCGGCACCGACCTGAAGCAGGTCCTCACCGACGCCGAAACCGACGAGATCCTCGGCAAGATGAAGGTGTCGGCGCTGCTGGAGGCTCTGCCCAAGGTGGGCAAGGTCAAGGCGGCGGAAATCATGAGCGAGCTGGAGATCGCCCCCACCCGGCGTCTGCGCGGACTGGGTGATCGGCAGCGCAAGGCGCTGCTCGCCCGATTCGACTTCGCCTGACCACCAAGGTGGTCGAACACACGCGGAAGGGTCGACTGGTTGTACTGGTCGGCCCCTCGGCCGTGGGCAAGTCGACCGTGGTCCGTTGTGTCCGCGAGCGACTTCCCCACCTGGTCTTCAGCGTGTCGGCGACAACCCGGGCCCCCCGGCCCGGGGAGGTCGACGGCCGCGACTACCGGTTCGTATCCCGGGAGGAGTTCGACGCCATGATCGCGGCGGGTGAACTCCTCGAGTGGGCCGATATCCACGGGGGACTGCAGCGCTCGGGCACTCCGGCCGCACCGGTGCGGGCCGCGCTCGCCGCCGGCCTGCCGGTGCTCGTCGAGGTGGACCTCGAGGGCGCGCGGTCGGTGCGCAAGGCCATGCCGGAGGCGCTGCTGGTATTTCTCGCCCCGCCCAGCTGGGAGGAACTGGTTTCCCGACTGACCGCGCGGGGTACCGAATCAGCCGAGGTGATCGCCCGCAGGTTGGAGACCGCCAGGACGGAATTGGCGGCCTGTGACGAGTTCGACATCGTCATAGTGAACGACGAGGTGACCGACGCCTGTGAGCAGTTGGTATCGTTGTTCGTTAGCACAAATTCGAGTTCGTGACCCGCACTCTCGGAAAACCACCCAGCCCGAAGAACCGATCCCCGCAGGAGCCCTCTCAGTGAGCAGTACGGACATCAAGCCCGCGCCCGCATACGACACTCCGGTCGGCCTCACCAACCCCCCGATCGACGAGTTGCTCGAGCGCACCTCGTCCAAGTACGCGCTGGTGATCTACGCGGCCAAGCGGGCCCGTCAGATCAACGATTACTACAACCAGCTCGGCGACGGCATTCTCGAATATGTCGGCCCGCTGGTCGAGCCCGGCCTGCAGGAGAAGCCGCTGTCGGTCGCGATGCGTGAGATCCACTCCGACCTGCTCGAGCACTCCGAAGGCGAGTAACAACCACATCTAGGCCGGAGGCGTAGTGACCACACGGATCGTCGTCGGCGTCGGCGGAGGGATCGCCGCCTATAAGGCCTGTTCGATCGTGCGCCGGTTCACCGAGACCGGGCACCAGGTACGGGTGATCCCCACCGAGTCGGCGCTGCAGTTCGTCGGCAAGGCAACCTTCGAAGCGCTGTCCGGGAACCCGGTGCACACCGACGTATTCACCGATGTGCCCGAGGTGCCGCATGTGCGGTTGGGCCAGGAGGCGGACCTCGTCGTCATCGCCCCGGCCACCGCCGATCTGATGGCGCGCGCCGCACAGGGCCGTGCCGACGATCTACTCACCGCGACGTTGCTGACGGCCCGATGTCCGGTGTTGTTCGCGCCCGCTATGCATACCGAGATGTGGGAGCATCCGGCCACCGTCGCCAATGTCGCGACGCTGCGCGCGCACGGTGCGATCGTCATGGAACCCGCGTCGGGCCGCTTGACCGGCACCGATACCGGTCCCGGCCGGTTGCCCGAGCCCGAGGAGATCTTCGGGCTGGCGACGCTGCTGCTGGAACGCGCCGATGCCATCCCGCGTGATCTGGTCGGCCGCCGCGTGGTGATCACCGCGGGCGGCACCAGGGAACCGCTGGATCCGGTGCGCTTCCTCGGCAATCGCAGCTCAGGCAAGCAGGGCTACGCATTGGCCAGAGTCGCCGCGCAACGCGGCGCCCACGTCACGTTGATCGCGGGCAATACGATCGAGATGGCCGCCCCCGCCGCCGTCGACCTTGTGCACATCACCACCGCCGAACAGCTCAAGACCGCCGTCGAGAAGCACGCGCTGGGTGCGGACGCGGTGATCATGGCCGCGGCGGTCGCCGACTTCCGGCCGACCACCGTGGCCGCGGCCAAGATCAAGAAGGGCGCACATGAGCCCGACGTGATCCCGCTGACCAAAACCGACGATATTCTCGCCGGACTGGTGCAGGCGCGGCGCGACGGTCAACTACCCGGAACCGCGATCGTCGGCTTCGCCGCCGAAACCGGTGACGAACACGGCGATGTGCTCACGCACGCGCGGGCCAAACTGGCGCGCAAGGGTTGTGATCTGCTGGTCGTGAACGCGGTCGGCGAGGGTAAGGCGTTCGAGGTCGATACCAACGACGGCTGGCTACTCGGGGCCGACGGCACCGAACAGGCGCTCGACCACGGATCGAAGGCATTGCTCGCGAGCCGGGTGCTGGACGCGCTCGGTCCGCTGCTGCGCTGAGACTCGTTGTGGCGCTTGGTTTGCTGGGCACCGAGGGTGTCCGGTGGATACGCCGCCGAGTGATGGTTAGGCTGTTGTCGACCGCAACCCGGACTGGTCGATGTGTTGGAGGCTGGAGCCCCGGCCCGATATGTCGACGGATTTCAATAGTCTGAGACAGTTGCCTGTCGTCGGCCCCGTCGCGTCGGTGGTTTGGAATAGTCTGAATGAAGGGTTGTGCGGTGGCCGCATCGCGTTACCGTCGCAATCCGATACGAGTAACCCGTTGAGGGAGAGGGAAGAACTGTGCCCACGTCTGGCAGCCGCCTTTTCACCAGTGAGTCCGTGACCGAAGGTCATCCGGACAAAATCTGTGACGCCATCAGCGATTCCATCCTCGACGCACTGCTCGCGGCGGATCCGCGCAGCCGGGTCGCGGTGGAAACTCTCGTTACCACCGGCCAAGTCCACGTCGCGGGTGAGGTCACCACATCGGCTTATGCGGATATTCCGAAAATCGTCCGCGAAAAGGTTCTGGAAATCGGATACGACTCGTCGGCAAAGGGTTTCGACGGTAATTCCTGCGGTGTGAATATTGCGATCGGTGCGCAGTCGCCGGATATCGCACAGGGCGTCGACACCTCGCACGAGGCGCGCACCGCCGGATCGGACGACGAGATCGAGCGGCAGGGCGCGGGTGACCAGGGCCTGATGTTCGGCTACGCCAACACCGACACTCCCGAGCTGATGCCGCTGCCGATCGCACTCGCGCACCGGCTTTCGCGTCGGCTGACCGAGGTCCGCAAGTCCGGCGTGCTGCCGTACCTGCGTCCCGACGGTAAGACCCAGGTCACCATCGAATACGACGGCGACCGTCCGGTCCGCTTGGATACCGTCGTGATCTCCACCCAGCACGCCGCCGATATCGACCTGGACAACTTGCTGGCGCCCGATATCCGCGAGAAGGTCGTCGACGTGGTGCTCGCCGATCTCGACCTGCCCGCACCGCTGGATGTCTCCGATATTCGCCTGCTGGTGAACCCCACCGGCAAGTTCGTCCTCGGTGGCCCGATGGGCGATGCGGGCCTGACCGGCCGCAAGATCATCGTCGACACCTACGGTGGCATGGCGCGTCACGGTGGCGGCGCGTTCTCCGGCAAGGATCCGTCGAAGGTGGACCGCTCGGCCGCCTACGCCATGCGCTGGGTCGCCAAGAATGTGGTCGCGGCCGGACTTGCCGACCGGGTCGAGGTCCAGGTCGCCTACGCCATCGGTAAGGCCGCACCGGTCGGCCTGTTCGTCGAAACCTTCGGCACCGAGCAGGTCGATCCGGCGCGCATCGCCACGGCAATCACCGAGGTCTTCGATCTGCGCCCAGGCGCGATCATCCGCGACCTCGACCTGCTGCGCCCGATCTACGCGCCGACCGCCGCGTACGGCCACTTCGGTCGCACCGACGTCGACCTGCCCTGGGAGCACACCGACCGCGCTGACAAACTGCGCGCCGCCACTGGCCTGTAGGAGTAGCCGAAATGGATATGCCGACCTGCCCTGGGAGGCTCTGCCTGATGCGGGCGGACAAACTGCGCGCGGCCACCGGCCTGTAGTTCTGACGAGGCCGCGTGCACCAACCCACAGCGGACCTCACCGCTATGGCTCCCGCGGATGCCGGAGCCGCGGCGACGCACGACTCGACAGCAGCGGGACACCCGATCGCCAGGGTGCTCCCGCTGCTGTCGCCTGCGCATCTTGACCGCGACTTCGACTATCTGGTCCCGCCTGAGCTGGATGAGATCGCCCAACCCGGCGTCCGCGTCCGCGTCCGCTTCGCTGGCCGCCTCGTCGACGGGTATCTGCTGGCCCGCCTGTCGCACAGCGACCACACCGGCAAAATGGTCAAACTCGAACGCGTGGTCTCCGCCGAACGCGTCCTGACCCCGGAAATCCTGCGACTCGCCACCGCCGTAGCCGCCCGCTACGCGGGCACCCGCGCGGACGTCCTGCGCCTGGCGATTCCGCCGCGGCATGCGCGCACCGAGAACGGTGGCTCGAAGAAGTCGGCCGAACCCGCAGAGCCGCAGCAAGATTCGGCGGACTCGACTGATGGCGGCTCCGACAGGTCTACTGCTCCAACGACGCAGGCGCCGACTCCGTCGCGCGGGCCGACCCGCGCATCCGAAACCTTGCGCGCGCCGCTCGATAGCGAACTCGCCGACGATTCCGCAGTGGAACCGGCCGTGGCCGCATCGGCGGCGCGCGGTTCGTCGTCGCCGGATCCCGCGCCGGTGAACGACTCGGTGGCGTCGCACGCTGAGGCCGTCGGGCCTGCCGAAACTCTGAATGCCGCAGCGGCCGTGGGGGATTCCGGTGGCCTGCGGCCGGTGGCTGATGCTGCTACAGCGGCCGAAGCTGGCGGATCCGCTACGTCCGTTGATGCGGTCGCACAGCATGACCATTGGACGGCGCGGGGCGAGTCGGTCGACCTTGCACGGGGGCCCAGTACCGGTTCGGTGCCTGCGCGGTCGGCAGAAGGTGTGGCGGCCGCTGAAGCTGGGGATCCGCTGTCGGATTCGGTCGAAGCGTTGGCGGATTCTGGTGCCGTGCCGTTGATAGGGCCGGAGGGGGCAGGTTCTGCTGATGCTGCCAACGGGGTAGGTGCGGACTCGGCGGGGGCTGGGGCGCAGCCGCTGTCGGATTCGATCGAAGGGACGGCGGATTCTGGTGCCGTGCCGTCGATACAGCCGGAGGCAGCTTCTGCCGATGCTGCCAACGCAGTAGGTGCGGACTCGGCGGGGGCTGGGACGGATCCGCTGTCGGATTCGGTCGAATCGGCGACGGATTCTGGTGCCGTGACTTCGGCAGGGCAGGCTGGTGCTGGTGCTGGTGCTGGTGCTGGTGCTGCCGATGCCGCCGCCGGAGCAGGGGACGCCACGCAGGAGGGCGTGCCCGTCGTAGATGCGGCGGAATCGGCGGATGTCGCTGCGGCGCTGGCTGATTCGAGCAGCGGAAGGATGCCGAACGGGATCGATCTCCGGCCGTGGGAGCGGTACATCCATGGGACGGCGTTTGTGTCGGCGCTGGGGCAGGGGAAAGGGGTGCGGGCGGGGTGGCAGGCGGTGCCGGGGGAGGATTGGGCGCGGCGGTTGGCGGAATTGGCGGCGGTTGTCGTCGGACGGGGGCGCAGTGCGATTCTGATGGTTCCGGATCAGCGGGATCTGGATCGGGTGTTGGCGGAATGTGTTCGGCTGGTGGGGGATTCGGCGATCGGATTGGCTGCTGGGTTGGGACCGGCGGCGCGGTATCGGCGGTGGTTGGCGGCATTGCGGGGGACCGCGCGGGTGATTGTGGGGACGCGCAGTGCGGTGTTCGCGCCCGCTGTCGATCTCGGGTTGATCGCGATCTGGGATGACGGGGACGACACCTATGCCGAGCCGCGGGCGCCGTATCCGCATGCGCGCGAAGTCGCGATGCTGCGGGCACATGAGACCGGTGCGGCATTCGTCGCGGCGGGATTCGCACGGACGGCGGAGATCCAGGCGGTGGTCGATTCGGGGTGGGCGCATGACCTGGTCGCCGATCGTGCTGTGGTGCGGAAATTTTCGCCGCGCATCAGTGCGCCGGGTGACTCGGATATCGCGATGGAGCGCGACCCGGTGGCGCGGGCGGTTCGCATTCCGGCCGTTGGTTACGCCGCCGCGCGATCCGCACTGAAGGAAGGTGCGGCGGTGCTGGTGCAGGTGCCGCGGCGTGGATACATTCCGGCACTGGCCTGCGCGAAATGCCGTACGCCCGCGCGATGTCGGCATTGCAACGGCCCACTTGCCCTGCCGGACGGGCGAGCCGGGCATCGCGGCGAGACCGCGCATAGTCCCGCGTGCCGCTGGTGCGGAATCACCGAGGCCGCATTCCGCTGTCCGGCTTGCGCTTCCAGGGCGCTGCGTGCGGTGGTGATCGGCGCGGCCCGTACCGCCGAGGAACTCGGTCGTGCGTTCCCCGGTGTGCCGATTCGCGGATCCAGTGGCGGCGCGATGCTCGACACGGTGGAACCGGGTCCGCAGGTGATCGTCGCGACCGTCGGCGCGGAGCCGGTGCTGCCCGGCGGCTATGGCGTCGCGCTGCTGCTCGACGGTTGGGCACTACTGAGTCGCGCGGACCTGCGCGCCGCCGAGGACACGCTGCGCCGCTGGATGTCCGCGGCCACCCTGGTGCGCAATCATGGTCAGGTCATCGTCATGGCCGAACCCTCGCTACCCACGGTCCAGGCGCTGCTGCGCTGGGACCCGCTCGGCCACGCTCGTGCCGAGGTGGACAGCCGCGCCGAGGTCGGGTTCCCACCCGCCGTGCGCATGGCCGCTATCGACGGCACCTCCGACTCCATCTCCGAATTGCTCTCCGCCGCAAAGCTTCCCGACAATGTCGACGTCCTCGGCCCGGTGCCCCTTCCACCCGGCGCCCGCAAACCGTTCGACAGCGGTGATACCCCCGCGGAAGTCGAACGCATGCTCCTGCGCGTCCACCGCACCTCCGGCGCCGCCCTGGCCCGCGCCCTCACCGCCGCCCAGGCGGTCCGCAGCACTCACCGCTCCGATGCGCCGCTCCGGGTCCAAATCGACCCGGTCGACATCGGCTGAGCCCCGAACCAGAGCCTGGCGCTGATCGTCGCCGACCACTGGCCCAGAGCAGGACCGAACAGTGCGTATCGCGCGGATAGCGTCGCCCTCCGCGAGGATGCGGACATGGTCTCAACAGATCGAAAGAGGCTGCGACTGGCCGGTTTTCGTGCGACTGACCTGAGCGCCCGCGATATCGAACAAGCCGTACGCGACTGAGGCTAGTCGAGCAGAACGATCCGCATGGCGCGGAGTTCACCCGTGGACCGATGGCACCCGGAGACCAGGCGGGGATCGCTGCCCGTGATGCGCTCCGGGGGCCGCGGCGCGATGATCTCGACAGCGAGCTGCTCGCCCTCGGCGTCGATGCGCGAGAATCGCAAGGGCGAGCAGCACATCCGGATCACTGGCCAGGGTCAGCCGAAGATGGCCCGATTGCGTCGCGCCCATTCGGCATACGATGTCGCTGGCCGCCCGAGTACCCGTTCGACATCGGCGCTGACCTGCTGCTCGGCAGGCATCGGCGTGCCGAGGATATCGAGCGTGCCATCCGCGACATCCTCCGGCATGAATCGCAACATGCCGGAACGCGCCTGCTCGCGGGTCAATTCGACGAACCGCAGCGCGGTTCCCAACGCATCTTCGACGGCATGAGCCTGCTGGCGCGGACTGATCGCGGCGGGTCCGGTCAGTTCGTAGGTCCGTCCGGAATACCCATCCGTGCGCAATACGGTCGCGGCGACTTCGGCGATATCGCCGGGATCGATGGCGGGCAGTGCGATATCGGCGAAGGGGGCGGCAATCATCTGCTCGGCTCGGATCGTCTCGATCCATGCGTAGGTGTTGGAGAAGAATCCGGTGGGCCGCAGGATCGTCCAGTCCAACTCCGATCGCCGCAGCGCGGACTCGAACGCATGCAGTCGCGCATGGGAGGCGAGTCCGGGCCGGGTGCCCGTCGCCTGCGACGAAAGCAGCACCACCTTCTTGACCCCACCCGTCGCCGCGACCTCGATGAACCGTGCCGGATCCGGTCCGGTCACCAATTGGGGTCCGGTCAGCAGCAGGAAGAGCGCATCAGCGTTTTCGACTGCGGGGGAGAGGCTTTCGGGATCTGCCAGATCGGCCCGCCGATGCCGCACGCCTGCAGGCAGTGCGATGTCTCGATTGCCGCGCGATACGGCCGTCACCTGCTCGTCGGCGGCGACGAGGTGCTGCACGAGGGTGCGTCCGATATTGCCGGTCGCTCCGGTCACTACGATCACGTTCACTCCTGAGTTAGTTGACTGACTGAATCGACCGTAGTCGACGGACCGGGAGCTTGTCTATAGTTAGTTGTGTGACTAACTCAGTCGAAGGTCGGCGCACGACATCCAAGGCGGGCAAGCGTGAACGCCTCGCCGCCGCGGCCGCCCAGGTGTTCCACGAGCAGGGCGTCGAGAAGACGACCATCGCCGATATCGCGCGGGCCGCCGAGGTTCCGCTCGGCAATGTGTACTACTACTTCAAGACCAAGGATCAGCTGGTCGAGGCGGCACTCGGCGCGCACGCGCAGACGCTGCAGGAGTTGATCGTCGCCCTGGAAAGCTATGACGAGCCGCGAGATCGGCTGAAGGCGTTGGTCCGCGGCTGGGTCGACCAGCGCGACCGTGCCGCGCAATTCGGTTGCCCCACTGGAACTCTGGCCTCGGAGCTGGGTAAACGTGGCGACGGGCTGGAGCTGGCGTCAGCGACGAGTATTCGCACGCTGCTCGACTGGATCGAGCGGCAGTTCGCCGCGATGGGCCGCGTGGACGCGGGAGAGCTCGCGGTTGCGCTGTTCGCCGCCTACCAGGGGATCTCCTTGCTGACCAACACCTTCCGCGATCCGGAACTCATGGTGACCGAGGGGCATCGGCTGGCGCGTTGGATCGATTCGCTTGCGCCATAACGGCGTTATGGTGCCGCTGGGTTCGCGGTCCGCAAACCGTTGCGGCGCTGGGGGCGCCGCCGATTCCGGGCGGACCATCCGGGATCGGACCTCCCGGCGACCTTCGATATCCGCGTGGCCGCCCAGATGATGGCGACAAGCCGGTTGCGCCTCCCCGTGCGCCTGCTGCTCTGGGCGAATTCGTGATCGGCGAAGCGCCGCCCGGTCTCCAGGACACCGGCCGGATAGCCCTTCTCGGCTGGTCGGCCGGATTCAGGGCGGCCGGTCGGTTCGTGTTGCCCATCACTCTTGCGTGCGATGCATTGCCGATATATCGTCGATAGCGTGAGATATACACGAGAGCCCCAGGAGGCTGATATGGAAAACATCGAATACGGAGAATTCAGAGGTCGTGGTCGCTGGCGGAAGCCAGGGCACGACGGGGGTGACGCCGGTCATCGCCAGCATCGCCGCGGTGGGCGGCACGGGTTCGGGCCCGAGTTCGGACCGGGCTTCGGTCCTGGTTTCGGGCCCGGCTTCGGTCCGGGATTCGGACGTGGGCGCGGCCGCGGTGGCCGGGGCAGGCGCGGTGACGTGCGTGCCGCGGTGTTGTTGCTGCTCACCGAGCGTCCGATGCACGGCTACGAGCTGATCCAGCAGATCAGGGACCGTAGCGACGACGTCTGGCGTCCGAGCCCGGGGTCCATCTACCCGGCGCTCGCGCAGCTCGAGGACGAGGGTCTGGTGCTCATCGAGAAGGTCGCGGGTCGCAAGACCGCGAAGCTCACCGACGCGGGCGAGACCTATGTCACCGAGCATCGGGATGAACTCGGCGATCCTTGGGCCGATGTGAAGGAGGACGTCGGCGCCCAGGCGATGGATCTGCGCGCGCTCATCGGACAGCTGATGGGTGCGGCCGCCCAGGTCGCGGCGGCCGGTACTCCGCAGCAGGCGACTCGGGCCGCGGAGGTGCTCACCGAGGCGCGTAAGTCGTTATACCGCATTCTCGCCGAGGACGACTCCCCCGAAAAGTGATGGCAATGTGAAACATCGCCTGAGCGTGCACTTTTCGAGCCGATCGGGTACATCATTGTGATATGGAACAGCCGAGTGGGTCGTGGGGTTGGGGAGTATCACAGTTCGGGCGTGTGGTGTCTGCCGGTGTCCTGGCCGGAGTCGTCTTTTTCGGCTCCGGCGCGGCGCCGATGGCGGGCGCCGAACCAGCAGATCCCGCGCCGGTGAGTGCGCAGGTCGCCGGATATCGCCCGCCGGATGTACCCACCCAGGCCGGTCCGTCCCAATCGGACCATCTGGCCGCGGCGGTGTACCAGAAGGCGCACAAGAACGTGGCCCCGGCCGGTACCAACAACTTCGACTGCAAGCCGACCGGTGACCATCCTCGCCCGGTCGTCCTGGCACACGGCACCGATTCCTCGGCGTACTCCGACTGGGCGGCCATCGGTCCGCAGATCTCGGCCCTCGGCTTCTGTGTCTTCGCACTCAACTACGGCGGTGCACCCGGCAAGGACACCTGGGGCACCGAGGACATCGTGGTGAGCGCCTACCAGTTCGGCGCATTCGTCGATCAGGTACTGGCCGCCACCAATGCCACCCAGGTCGATATCGTCGGATTTTCCCAGGGCGCCAACGTCACTCGCTACTACGTGAACAAGCTCGGTGGCGCGCCGAAGGTCGGTCAGTGGATCGGTCTCGCATCGCCGAGCTACGGCGGGGTGATGTACGGACTGGTGCCGGTGGCGCAGTCGATTCCGGGCGCGCTGCAGGCCTTCGCGCAGGTCACCTCACTCGCGGCGGTGCAGCAAGTACAGGGGTCGCCGCTGATGGTCGAACTCAACGCGGGCGGTGACACCGTGCCCGGCCCGCACTATGTGACCATCGGCAGCCGCGTCGACGAGATGATCCAGCCTTTCAGCAATATCGCACTACACGGCCCGAACGTGCAGAACATCGCACTGCAGGACGAATGCGCAATCGATCAGACCGGTCACTTCCATATGGTCTACGACCCATTCGTGCAGGAGCTGCTGCTGCGGACCCTGGACCCGGTCCACGCACCCGCTCCGACGTGTCGGGAGGTGCCGCTCGGCACCGGCATCCCCGAGGTCATCATCGCCGGACATTCCTGACGGCCGCGGCTCGGCAACCGGGCGGAGGGTATTCGATCCGCCGCCCGTTCTGCTGTCCATGTCGGACTTACGCCGTATGGGAGGATGCGTAGGTGCCCGCCGAAGCCGAGTCTCGAATCCCGTTGAGCCGGATGCGAGTACTTTCCGCGGCGATCGGCGTCGCCGACGAGAGTGGTATCGAAGCGCTGACGATGCGTCGGTTGGCGGAACTGCTCGGGGTCGAGGCGATGTCGCTGTATCACCACGTAGCCAATAAGGAAGACGTGCTGGATGGCGTGGTCGACGTCATCGTGGGGGAGATCAATCAGGTCGTTGCCGAGATCGACATGCCCGCTGTCGGGGCCGCGTGGAAGCAGGCCGTGCGGCAGCGGATTCTCTCCGCGCGCGCGGTGCTGCTCCGGCATCCGTGGGCGCCCGGTGTGTTCCAGACCCGGACCAATACCAGCCAGGCAGTGCTGCGCTACTACGACGGCTTGCTCGGTCTGATGCACGAAGGCGGCTTCTCCTACGACCAGACCCACCACGCGATGCATGTGCTGGGTAGTCGGGCGCTGGGTTTCGCCCAGGAGTTGTTCGATCCTGGCGACGGACCGGTCGACGCGGAGGCCATGGCCGCGCTCGACGCGATGGCCGAGGCGCTCCCGAATCTGGTCGGGATGCTGCGCGAGGTCGCACACGACGATTCGGACTCGACACTGGGCTGGTGTGATGACCAGTTCGAATTCGAATTCGCGCTCGATCTGATTCTCGACGGTCTCGACCGTTTGCGTGAGACTGCTTGATCTGCAAGGACTTCGGTCGGCGCGGCTCGCGCGACCATTGACCAGCCTTACGTCGTAAGGGTACCTTACGACGTAAGGCACATGAGTGCGCGCGGCGTCTCGGTGCCGAGATCTGAGGAGAACATGATGAAGGCCTATGTCCTTCGCGCATTCGGACCACCGGAGCGGCTGACTCTCACCGATATCGACCAGCCGGTACCCGCCGACGACGAGGTGTTGGTTCGGGTGCGCGCCACCTCGGTGCAGCCCTATGACTGGCATTTCCTGCGCGGCGAGCCGTATATCGCGCGGCTGATGGGTGGCGGCGTCGGACTGCGCAAGCCGTCCATCGCCATCCTCGGCGCCGATGTGGCGGGGGTGGTCGAAGGTATCGGCGAGGCGGTGACCGGATTCCGGCCCGGCGACGAGGTATTCGCGATGCTCAGAGGGGGTGGCTTCGCCGAGTACGTATGTGTCCGGGAAACCGAACTGGCGCCTAAGCCGAAGAACTTGTCATTCGAGCAGGCGGCCGCGGTGCCGCTGGCGGCCAATACCGCGTTGCTGGCGCTGCGTGACGAGGGACGGGTTCAGGCTGGCCAGCGGGTATTGATCAACGGCGCGTCCGGGGGTGTCGGCACGTTCGCCGTACAGCTCGCGCAGGCGTTCGGCGCGGTCGTCACCGGTGTTTGCGGCACGCGGAACCTGGAGCTGATTTGCTCACTCGGTGCGGATGCGGTAATCGATTACACCGCAGCGGATTTCACGCGTGCCGGGCAGCGTTACGACCTGCTGGTGGATATCGCGGGAAGCCGCTCGATGTCGGCATGTCGCCGCGTGCTGACTACCGAGGGCGCCTATGTCGCGGTTGGCGGCCCGGCGGGTCGTTGGCTGCAACCCGCCGGACGGATGTTCGCGGCTCTTGCGCTCGCGCCGCTCATCTCGCAGCGAGTCGCGCTGGCGGAGGTGACTCGATGCACTCGGAACAGGGAAAACCTCATGGCGCTGACCGAGCTCATCGAGAACGGAAAGATCACACCGGTCATCGACCGAACCTATCCATTCACCGAAATACCCGCGGCCGTCCGATACCAGGAGGAAGGCCACGCCACGGGAAAGGTGGTCGTGGTCAGCGACTAGCCGGTCAACCGCGCCTGCCGCGCAGGTAGTCGCTGACCACTGCGGCGCCGAGTCCGTCCAGATCCGGGGCCACCACGCGACCGCCGCTGCGGCGGGCCACCAAATCGACGAATGCGGCCAGGCTCGGGTCGTCGCCGAGCATGAAGACGGTCACCGACGCGCCCAGCTTGGCCAGGGCATCGACCTGGGCCATCGTCACGGCCAGGGTGCGCGGTGCGGTCGGCCAATTGAAGTACGCCGCACCGTTCGGCTCCAGATGCGCGGTCGGCTCGCCATCGGTCACGACGAGCACGACGGGCACCGCGTCCGGATGTCTGCGCAGATGGCGTGCGGCCAGCAGAAGTGCGTGGTGCAGGTTGGTGCCTTGCTCCCAAACGCCTTCCAGCGCAGTCAGTTCGCCGATATCGACGGTGGTGGCGTGCCGACCGAAGGTGATCAGGTTCAGCGCGTCGGAGCGAAATCGGGTGCTGATCAACTGATGCACCGCGAGGGCGGTGCGCTTCATCGGCAGCCACCTACCCTCCTGCACCATCGACCACGAGGTGTCGACGCAGAGCGCAACGGCGGCCCGGGAGCGCTGCTCGGTTTCCATGATCTCGACGTCGGACACGTCGAGTGTGACGCTGCGACTGCCCACCGACATGGAGCGCAGCACCGCGTTGCGCACGGTCCTTGGCACATCCCACGGTTCGGTATCGCCGAACTGCCATGCCCGGGTGCCGCCCGTCGGCTCGCCCGCCGCACCGGCCAGCCTGGTATCCCGCTCGCCGCGCCGAGACCGCAACTGCCCGATGACATCGCGCAGCGCGGTTTCGCCGAGTCGTCGTAAAGCCTTGGGCGTCAACCGGAGTGAGCCATCGGGTGCCCGTTCGAATACGCCCTGTCTGCGCAGTTCGCGTTCCAGTTCGGCTAGTCGGGCGGCATCCACGCTGGCGTCGTCGCCGAGTTGGCGGGCCAGGGCGTCCAGATCGATGTCCTCGAGGCTGGCGCCTGGATAGGACTGGCTGAGCTGCTCGGCGAGTGCGTCCAGTTCGGCGAGATCCTGCAGGGCCTGGGTTCCCGCGCCGAGGCCCAACGGATCGTTGCCGCGGAAGCGCTGGGCGGAGTCCCAGTCCTCGCCCGGCCGCAGCGCCCGCAGGGCGGCGTCTAGGGCGCCGACCTGCTGGGCAATGCGCGGATCGCCGAATGCCTGCCCGATCAGCTCGGCCAGTTCGGCCTGCTGTTCGGCGGACATCGAGTTCAACATGCGTTGGGCGGCGGCGGACCTGGCGGCGAGCGCGTCGATCAGCTCATCGGTATCGCGCGGATTCTCCGGGAAGAATTCGCCGTGTTCGGCCATGAATTCGGCAAACTGCTGTTCGGTGTCCTCGCCTCGTGCGTGCGCGGCGAGCAGGTCGTTCAGATCGGACAGCATCTGTCCGACGCGCTCGACATCCTCGGGTGTGGTGTTCTCCAGGGCCTGTTTCATGCCCTGGAATCGGGATTCGAGCAGTTCCTGACCGAGCAGGTCGCGGATCTTCTGGTAGTTCTCCCTGCCGGTTTCGGATCGCCACTGGTATTCGGCCAGCTCGTTGACGGCGGCCGCGGTGCTCGGCGGCAATGCGTCCAGTTGGGCTTCGGCGAATCTGGCGTCGTCGGAGGGGTCCGGAAACAGTTCGCGGCGTTCGGCTTTCAGGCCCTGCTCCAGCAGTTCACGGACCTGTTGCAGGGTGCCGTCGAGCCGGTGTCGTCGACTGATCTCCGCGCGGCGCTGCCACACCTGCCGAGTGAGCTCATCGAGCCCCCGCATTTCGCGCATACCGCGACGCAGCAGTTCCTCCAGTGCGGTGCGGGGTGAGCTGCCCTCCATCACGTCGCGGCCGATCTGGTCCAGCGCCTCGCGCAGGTCGAGTGGGGGCGCCAGTGGATCGGGTCCGTCGTGATAGGGCCCATAGGCGTAGCGGTCGGGGGCGGTCATGAGCCGTACACCGCGACGCCGTCGTCGGAATCCTTGGCTATTTGGCGGGCCAGGTAGAGGGCTTCCAGCGCGAATTCGACCGCCGAGGCGATGCGGGCGGGCGGTGCGTCGGCGCCGACGCCGAGCCGACGCGCGACCTCGTGCAGGACAGGTAGTTCCGGCAACGCGGACAGCACGTCTTTACCCGGTACACGTTCGCCGGTGGTGACCAGATGTCCGTCGCCGACCGCCTCCGCCAACGGCCGCAGGTTCAGCCCACCGAGTAGCGCACTCCCTGCCTCGGCGAACGAGCGCCGCATCAGGTGCGTGAGATGCTCCTGTTCGCGTCCCTCCTCCCCGGACTCGAATTCCAGCTTGCCGCGCAACACGGCGGGTACCGATTCCAGGTCGACCGGACGCGCGACGGCGGGACGTTCGCCGGTGAGCGCCGATCTGCGCAGTGCGGCGGCGGCCACCGTTTCGGCGGCGGCGACCGCGAATCGCGCGGACACGCCGGACCGCTGGTCGATCGCGGACGATTCGCGCAGGTGCCGCACGAACCGGGCGAGCACCTCGATCAGCGGGTCGCCGACTTCGGCCACCAGTTCGGCCTCCTGCCGGACCAGCGCCACCTCGGCCGAGACGCTCAGCGGGTAGTGGGTGCGGATCTCCGCGCCGAACCGGTCCTTCAGCGGGGTGATGATCCGGCCGCGGTTGGTGTAGTCCTCGGGGTTGGCGGTGGCGACGAGCAGCACATCGAGCGGTAGGCGCAGGGTGTAACCACGCACCTGGATATCGCGCTCCTCCATCACATTCAGCAGCGCGACCTGGATGCGTTCGGCGAGATCGGGCAGTTCGTTGACGGCGACGATGCCGCGGTGGGCGCGCGGTACGAGTCCGAAGTGGATGGTCTCCGGATCGCCGAGGCTGCGGCCCTCGGCGACCTTGACCGGGTCGACATCGCCGATCAGGTCACCGACGGAGGTATCCGGCGTGGCGAGTTTCTCCGCGTAGCGCTCGGAGCGGTGCCGCCAGGTGACCGGGAGATCGTCGCCCAATTCCTCGGCCATTCGACGACCGGCCGGGCTGATCGGTGCGAGCGGATGCTCGCCGAGTTCGGTACCCGCGATGACCGGTGTCCACTCGTCGAGCAGGCCGATCATGGTGCGCAGCAGCCGGGTCTTGCCCTGGCCGCGCTCGCCGAGCAGTACGACGTCGTGGCCCGCCAGCAGCGCGCGTTCCAGCTGCGGCAGTACCGTTCGATCGAAGCCGACGATGCCCGGCCACGGATCGTCGCCGGAACCCAACCGGGACAACAGGTTCTCGCGAATCTCGGACTTCACGCTGCGCGGCAGATGGCCGCCCGCGCGCAACTCGCCGACGGTGGTCGGCAGGTGCTCAGGAACAATCACCCCATCGACGCTACGTCGGTTCGGCGATGCGGTCGACGTTGTGCCGCGCTCGGAAACAAGCCGGAAATAAGGTTGACAAGCGCTGGCGGCCGCCACTCGGCCGCCGCCGACGCTGTGCGTGCTCAGACGACAGCGGTGACGGCGAGCGGATCAGCACCCGAATGTGATTCAGGGTCAGTAGTAATGGCGTCGGCCGCCGACGGCGCGGCCCGTCGACCCCAACAGCAGTAACACGAGCCCGATGACGAGGACCACGATCCCGATGGTCCAGAGGATCGGGATGCTGAATATGAATCCAACGACGAGAAGGATGACTCCGAGAACGATCATGGCCAGCTACCTGTTTCGCTGTTATTCGAAGGGCCTGAGAAACCCTCCGGTGCTGGTATTCGGTCCTGTGCGCAATGCCAGCACACGCCACTACGCTTACCCAATCGCGGTCACGGGAAGAACGAAGCCCCGATGATCGACCCATGTCCTGCATATTCCAGTAGACGCCTCAGAATCAGGGATGTACACCCCTGTTTATCGGCCGCAACTGGGGATGCGGGTCAGATCACGCGTCAGGCCGTGGAATATCACCGCGCCACGCGCCCGTTTCATGCCGCTGGCCTTCGATGAACTGCTTGAAGCGCTGCATGTCGCCATTGATGCGGTGTTTCAGCACGCCGAGTTTGTCGGCGGCGTTCTCCACGAAGCCCTCTGGATCGATCTCCATTTGCGCGGTGATCCGCGTATGCGTGTCGTCCAGACGATGGAAAGTGATGACGCCCGCGTGATCGGGACCATTGTCGGACTTCCACGCGACACGTTCGTCTGGATGCTGCTCGGTGATGGTCGCGTCGAATTCCCGGGTCGCGGGCCCAACATGGATACGCCAATGGGTGTGCTTGTCGTCGAGTTGGTCTACTGCCTCCACGCCGACCATGAACTGCGGGAATTCCTCGAACTGCGTCCATTGGTTGTAGGCGGTGCGGACCGGTACTTCGACATCGACGGTCGCGGCCACAGTGCTCATGTCAGCTCCTTCCTGGCTCGTCCCGGGGGGCGAGCGATGGACCTCGTCGCGCGACGCTCCGTGCGAGCGCCTCAGGTCAAAGCCGGGCATACCCGGACACCCATGGACCAAACGAACACGCCTCGCGCCCTTGTGAGGGGCCTGTTTCCACGATCGGCCCATGGGTACGTCGACATGGCATAGGTCGAGGAAGAGGCGGTTCCGATGCGGAACGAAGACACCGCAGAACCTGAGAAGCGCCACACCCCGGAAGGGACGGAACAGGGCCACAGGGACCTGGTCGCGCAACCCCACACCACCGACGAAGGCGGACCGATCATTACCGCGGAAGCGGCGGCGGCGCGGGCCAGCACGCCGCAGAACCCGCTCGGCAAGCCCGGGCGACGATTCGATCCGCGGTCGCCGTTCATGGTCGGCATGGCGGGCGCGGCCGGAGTTGCGGTGACCTACGGCGCGATCCAAGCACTGATCGCCGTGAGTCAAGTTCTGGTCTTGATCACCATCGCGTTGTTCCTGGCAATCGGGTTGGAACCTGTTGTGTCGTGGTTGGTTCGGCCATGGTTTCCACGATGGGCCGCCGTGACCGCCGTGTTCCTGGTCGCGATCGGTTTGCTGGCCGGATTCCTAGCGGCCGCGATACCGCCACTGATCACCCAGGGCAGCGCGCTGGTCCACAACGCCCCGGACTACGTCACGCATCTCGCGCAACGATATCCATTGATCGATACGCTCAACGCGCGCTTCCATCTGCAGGACCGAGTCCAGCAGGGGCTGGGATCCGATCCTTCGAATCTGGCCGGTGGCATCCTCGGCGCGGGCCGTCTCGTGTTCAGCATCGTCAGCGGCACGGTGGTCGTCGCGGTGCTCACCGGCTACTTCATGGCCGATTTCGCGCAGGTTCGAACGTCGATCTACCGGCTGTTTCCGCGCTCGCGCCGACCTCGAGCGATTCTGATCGGCGACGAGATCTTCGTGAAGGTCGGCGGCTACATCCTGGGCAATCTGGTCATTTCGCTGATAACCGCGGTGTTGACCTTCATCTGGCTGCTGATCTTCGACGTGCCCTATCCGCTATTGCTTGCGGTCCTGGTCGCGGTCCTGGACTTGATCCCGGTGGTGGGCTCCACCCTGGCCGGAATCATCGTTGCCTTGGTCGCGCTCACCGTATCCCTGCCCGTCACGGTGGCAACCATCATCTTCTTCATCATCCTGCGGTTGTTCGAGGACTACATACTGGTGCCCAGAATCATCGGCAGAACGGTGCGGGTACCGGCGATCGTGACGGTCGTGTCGGTTCTGCTCGGCGGTGCGTTGCTCGGAATCGTCGGAGCCCTGCTCGCCATCCCGGTCGCTGCCGCCGTACTGCTGATCATCAGTGAAACGGTGTTGCCTTCTCTGGACAAGCGCTAGCTACCCAGCTTCAGCTGAATCGGGGGCGGGCGGACCGCTCGCCCCCGATTCAGACCGGGCAGACGCTGGCGAGTGTCGCGTCAGTGACGGAAGGCGTCCTTGACCTTCTCGCCCGCATCCTTGAGGTTGGACTTGGTCTGATCGGTCTTACCCTCGTCCCGCTTGGCTTTGTCGTCGGTGGCCTCGCCGAACTTTTCCTTGGCCTTACCGGAGAGTTCCTCGGCCTTATTCTTGGCCTTGTCTACAGCGCCCATGATTGCGGCCCCTTTGCTCGAAGATGCCCGGCCTACTGTCTCCAGCCGGTCTTGTGGCGGATAACCCGCATTCGGATAGCCAAACAACCTGCTGGGGGAGACTTGTCGCGGGGTCGAAGATCGGCTGGCTGCCCTGGATTCGCGCGGGGGTTTTCCACGGCGCGAGCGGCGACCGCACCTGCTGACCAGGATCGATATCAGGGATTGTGGGTCGGCTGTCCGGGATCAGCTCCTTGCTGCTTCTCACCTGACTTCGCGTCCGGATCGACCTTATCCGCGCGTTCCCATTCCTTGTCCAACTCGGTTCGCGAATCCGCGGCCTCGCTGTGATGCACATGCGCCTGCTGGGCGAGCTGTTCCGCCTGCGCCGCCTTGATCTCGCTTTCTGCCTGCGCCGCCCGGCTGCTGGCGGCAATCTCTTCCGCCCGCGCTTCTCGCTGACCGACCTCGAATTCCCGTTCCGCCGCGCGGTCACGGATGCTCGCGGCTTCGACCCGATGGTGTTCGCGCCGCTTGCGCTGCAACACCCATGCGCCGGCCAGCAGCAAAATGACCAAGACGACGACAACGATCACGATCACAACGGTGGTGCTCATCTTTCGACTCCTCGCACTCACCCCCTTTCACCCTAACGCCACTCGACCACCCCGGAACTGCGGAAATATGCGATCGGATGCCTTGGATGCCGAGGTCGCCGCACGCACGTCGAAGCCACAGGTCGACGGTGTGCGGCTCGCTGTTACGAAGACATTCGACGCGGACCGGCCATGGCGTTTGTGGCGCAGCCGCGCTGGTTTCGGTCGTGAAATGCCATGACGTGTCGTCGAACGGCAGGTGAGCCACAGGCGAAAGGCGACTCCGGGTTGCCGACGAGTGGGTCTGCGGGCGGCCGGGCGGAGGGGTGAACACCCCGCCCGGACCGCACTGGAGTTCTACCAGCTTTCTCCCGTTCGGTCGGGGAGATCCGTGTGAACAGCGTCGCTCTCTAGAATGAATCGACCGTGTTCATCGTTTTGGGGAGCCGCCGCCGTGACAATTCAGCCCGTTCGCCTCTTCGGCGATCCCATCCTGCGATCACGTGCGGCGGAGGTCACCGAATTCGATCGTGAGCTGCGGCAGTTGGTCACCGACCTGACCGAGACCATGCACGATGACGGCGGGGTGGGGATGGCGGCGCCGCAGATCGGTGTCGGTCTGCGGGTTTTCGTCTACGACACCGAGGACGCCAGGGGGCATCTGATCAATCCGACCTATGCGGTGGTCGGTGCGGAGGAGCAGGTCGGGCCCGAGGGCTGCCTGTCGATTCCGGGCCTGCGCTATGACACGCGGCGTGCGCTGCGGGTGCGCGCCGCCGGTGTCGATATGGACGGCAAACCGGTGGAATTCGCGGCCGAGGGCCTGCTGGCCCGCTGCGTGCAGCACGAGACCGATCATTTGGACGGTGTGCTGTTCATCGATCGACTCGATCCCGCGCAGCGCAAGGAGGCCATGCGCACCATTCGTGAATCCGATTGGTTCAGCGCGGGTGTCACCGTGCGCAGTTCGCGTGCGCTCGGCTCGACCGAGGCCGGACCGTTCGGGCGGGCCCGCTGATGCGCATTGTCTTCGCGGGCACACCGGAACCGGCGGTCCCGTCACTGCAGCGTTTCATCGATTCGGAGCGGCACGAGGTGCTCGCCGTGCTGACCCGTCCCGATGCCGTCGCCGGGCGCGGGCGCAAGGTGCAGCGGTCGCCGGTCGGGCGGCTCGCCGACGAGCACGGCATTCCGGTGCTGACGCCGCGGCGTCCCGCCGAGCCCGAATTCATCGAGCAGCTCACCGAATTGGCGCCCGACTGTTGTCCGGTGGTTGCCTACGGTGCGCTGCTGCCGCAGCAGGTGCTCGACATTCCGCGCTTCGGCTGGATCAATCTGCACTTCTCGCTGTTGCCCGCCTGGCGTGGCGCGGCGCCGGTGCAGGCGGCGATCGACGCGGGCGACGAGATCACCGGCGCGTCCACTTTTCAGATCGAGGCGGGCTTGGATACCGGCCCGGTTTTCGGTGTGGTGACCGAGAAGATCGCGGTGACCGATACCACGGGCGCGCTACTCGACCGGCTCGCGAACACCGGGGCGGTACTGCTCGAGAAGACACTCGACGGTGTGGAAGACGGGACGCTGCAAGCGGTTCCGCAACCGAATGACGGTGTTTCCTACGCCCCCAAGGTGCCGGTCGAGGCCGGACATATCCGCTGGGATCAGCCCGCGTTGGCGATCAACCGCCGCATTCGCTCGGTCACCCCCGCACCAGGTGCCTGGACCGAGGTGAACGGCACCCGTCTGAAGGTCGGTCCCGTCGAGATGGTCGAGGAAGTCCTGCCGGAACGGGCGATCGAGGTCCGCAAGTCCGGCGTCTTCGTCGGCACGGCGACCACGGCGGTCCGCCTCGATCAGGTTCAGCCACAAGGCAAACGCATGATGTCCGCCCTCGACTGGGCCCGCGGCGCGCGCCTGCAGCCGGGCGCGGTGGTCCTGTGACGACACCGAATCGCAAGTCCACCGAGAAATCCGTCGACGCCGGTTGGCTCGCCCGCGCGACGTCAGCGAAAAGTGGTGCACAACAGAAGAATTCGCAAGCCATGCGGCGCGACGACGAAGCCCGGCCGTGGCGCACCGACCAGATTCGTGGCGATGCGCCGCGGACCCGAGCAGAGCGGCGGAATATGACCGAACAGCGCAAGTCGGCATCATCGGGGGACGGTTCGTCGCAGCGCAAAAGGGCGACCTCGGCGCAGGGCAAAGGCTCGACGCGCGGTGGATGGCAGGGCGGCGCTGGCGGGCAGGACGATCCGGCGCGGCGTGGCGATGCGACAAGGCGGTCTTCGGCACCGGATGACAGCCCACGGGCCGCGCGACAGTCTGGCGATAATCGTCCGGGCACTGGACGTTCCGCAGGCTCATCTGGCTGGCGGGATCGCGGCGCGGAGGGCGCCGGGAACGCGGACAGTGCGCGGAGTGAGAGCCGTTCAGCTGGATCGAGATCCGCATCGGCGGGTCGAGGCGAGGGGGCGTCCGGTGGGCAGCGGCGGGCCAACCGCCCGGCGAAGTCCAGTTCGGCCGGATCGAACGAGGGACGACAGGCTGGGGGTGGCGAGCGGGGTTCGAATCGTGCGCGGGGTTCGGCTGCGGCAGGCGCAGGCGGCCGGGCCGGCGGCGCTTCGGACAGGCGTGTCGACCCACCGAAAGGTCGTGGGCGGCAAAAGGATCCGGCCGCACATGGCGATCCGGTGCGGATCGTCGCACGGGATGTGCTGCGGGCGGTGCGGGAGCGGGAGGCTTACGCGAATCTGGTGCTGCCGGGGCTGCTGCGGGACCGGCGGATTTCGGGGCGGGATGCGGCGTTGGCGACCGAGCTGACCTACGGAGCCTGTCGTTCGCTCGGGTTGCTCGACGCGGTGATCGCGGCGGGCGCTGGGCGGCCGGTCGACGAGATCGATGGGCCGCTGCTGGATGTGCTGCGGCTCGGGGTGTATCAGTTGCTGCGCACTCGGATCGGGGCGCATGCGGCGGTGGATACCTCGGTGGCGTTGGCGCGCACGGAATTCGGGGCGGGCAAGGCAGGTTTCGTGAATGCGGTGCTGCGGCGGGCGGGGGAGAAGTCCGTCGACGAGTGGGTGGATGAACTCGCGCCGCGAGATCCGGTGGGGCGGTTGGCATTCGAATTCGCGCATCCGGTGTGGATCGCGCAGGCCTTCGCGGACGCGCTCGGCGCGCGGGCCGGGGAGCTGCGGGATGTGCTGGCGGCCGACGATGCTCGTCCGATCGTGCATCTGGTCGCTCGTCCCGGCGATATCACCGCCGAGGAACTGGCCTTGGTGACCGGCGGCGAAGAGGGCAAGTGGTCGCCGTATGCGGTCTACCTCGACGGCGGTGGCGACCCCGGCAAGCTGGAACCCGTGCGCGAAGGTATGGCGGCAGTGCAGGACGAGGGCAGTCAACTCGTCGCGCTCGCGCTGACTCGCGCGGAACTGGACGGTCCGGACAACGGCCGCTGGCTCGACCTGTGCGCAGGACCCGGCGGCAAGGCGGCCCTGCTCGGCGCGATCGCCGCCATCGACGGTCATCGCGTCGACGCGGTCGAACCGGCCGAACACCGTGCCGAACTCGTCCGCAAGACCGTCCACGACCTACCCGTCGACGTGCACGTCGCCGACGGCCGCAATAGCGGCCTCACCCCCGGCTACGACCGCATTCTCGTCGACGCCCCGTGCACTGGCCTCGGCGCCCTGCGCCGTCGCCCGGAGGCCCGTTGGCGGCGCACCCCGGCCGATGTCGCCGAACTGGTTGTCCTGCAACGCGAACTCCTCGCCGCCGCATGGGATCTGCTGCGGCCCGGTGGCGTGGTCCTCTACTCGACCTGCTCGCCACATCTCCTGGAGACCGTCGCGGTGGTCGCGGACGCCGTCCGCCGCACCGGCGCCGTTCAACTCGACACCCGTGACCTCCTCCCGGGCGTCACGGATGTCGGCGACGGCCCTGGCGCCCAACTCTGGCCATACCGCCACGGCACCGACGCCATGTTCCTCGCTGCGCTACGCAAACCCGCCGAATAGCACCTGATCGGCGGCGCCCAGCGTTCTGTGAAGTCGGCGGCGACATTCGTCCAAGCCACAGGCACCGACGGCGCCGCAGACTGATCGCATGGCGATGACATGGGAGCAGGTGGTGGCGCTGGCGACCGCACTTCCCGAGGTGGCGGAATCCACATGGTGGCGCAGCCCCGGGCTGACAGTGAGCGGTAAGGGATTCGCCCGGTTGCGGTCCGAAGCCGAGGGCGGGCTGGTGCTGCTGTGCGAGATGGCGGAGAAGGAGGTCGTGCTCGCTTCCGGCGACCCGGCCTTCTTCACCACCCCGCACTACGACGGATATCCCTACATCCTCATCGACCTCGACCGGATCGAGCCCGATCAACTCCGCGAGCTGCTCGACGCCGCTTGGTGGTTGTCGGCGCCCGCGAAGCTGCGCGAACAGCGGGCACGCTGACCCCGCTCAGTCGCGGGCTGACTGTTCGCGCAGGCGGGCAAGGGTTTTCGCGAGAATGCGCGAAACGTGCATCTGCGAGATACCCATACGTTGGGCGATCTGGGTCTGCGTCATCGATTCGAAGAACCGCATGGTGAGGATGCGGCGTTCGCGCTCCGGCAGTCCGGCGAGCAGCGGACGGATCGCGACATACTCCTCCACCCGGTCGAATTGCGACTCCTCCTCGCCGAGGGTGTCCAGCAGCGATGCCTCGGTATCGCGTCCGAGTGAGGCGGCATCGATGGAGCTCGGCTGGTAGGCATTGCCGGCGATGACGGCCTGGGTAACCTCGTCGGGATCCACATCGAGTTCGGCCGCAATCTCTTTCGCGGTCGGGGAGCGGCCCAGGGATTGCGAGAGCGCGTCGATGGCCGCGCCGATGCGCAGGTGGGTCTCCTTGACCCGTCTCGGTACCCGCATGGCCCAGGTGTTGTCGCGGAAATAGCGACGTACCTCACCCATGATCGTCGGCACCGCGAAGGACAGGAAGTTCGAGCCGCGCGAAATATCGAATCGGTCCACCGCGTGCACCAAACCGACCCGCGCGACCTGCGTGAGATCGTCGAACGGCTCGCCGCGCCCACTGAATTTGCGGGCGATGTGATCCGCGAGCGGAATGCATCGACTGATCAGCTCGGCACGCAATGCGGTATGCCGCGCGGTACCCGGTTTGCTGGCGGCGAGCTGCTCGAACAGCGCGCCGACATCGTCATACCCCGCGCCGGAGGCCTGGAGGGTTTCGACTTCCTCTGCGGCTTCTTCGGTCAGTACGGGCTCGGTGTCGTCCTGCTCGGCGTCGGACACGGTGTTCTCGTCCGCCACTACGCTTTCCCCCGGACCCGACGGAACTCCACCGTCGTCGGATATCCGGATGCGGCCGAGTCGAACGGGTCCTGTGTCGCCTGTACTTCATCGGTGAGGGTGCGTAGCACATGCCAGCCGAAGCTGCGCTGATCCGGCAGCCCCTCCGTCCCGGCGAGGCCGGTCACCTTGACGAGCAATTCGGTGTCACCCACGGTAAACCGGCAGTGCAGGCTGGTCGCCGGTGCCGCGACCGCGATCAGCGTCGAGCACACCTCGTCGACGGCCAGCCGGATATCGGCCACCTCATCGAGGGTGAAATCGCTGAGCAGCACCAGTGTTTCGGCGAGCCCGCGCACGATCGGCAGCTGCGTCACCGACGCAGCCACCCGAATCTCCACCGGGGTGCTGTAGAGCCCCTGTTCCGCCGAAATGTTGATCACCCTATGCAGGCTACCCACTCCCGGCCGGAGCAACCCTAGGTACCGGTAAGCTCCCGCGATGTGTCCTCTTCGACGTTTACGCGCCCGACCACGCCGATGATCGCCCCGTCCATCCTCGCCGCCGACTTCGCACGCCTGGCGGATGAGGCGAAAGCAGTGCATGGCGCCGATTGGTTGCATGTCGATGTGATGGACGCGCACTTCGTGCCGAATCTCACTCTCGGGCTCCCGGTGGTCGAAAGTCTGTTGAAGGCCACCGACATTCCGCTCGACTGCCATCTGATGATCGATGATCCGGGCCGCTGGGCTCCGCCGTACGCGGAGGCGGGTGCGTACAACGTCACCTTTCACGCCGAGGCGACCGACGATCCGATCGCGGTGGCGCGCGATATTCGCGCGGCCGGCGCCAAGGCCGGTCTTTCGGTGAAGCCGAATACACCGATCGAGCCGTATCTGGAAATCCTGCGCGACTTCGACACCCTGCTGGTGATGAGCGTGGAACCGGGCTTCGGTGGCCAGTCGTTCATCGCGGGTGTGCTGGAAAAGGCGCGGATCGTGCGTCAACTGGTGGACGCGGGCGAACTGCGTTTGATCGTGGAAATCGACGGCGGCATCAACGCCGACACGATCGAGGCCGCCGCGGAGGCGGGCATCGATTGTTTCGTCGCCGGATCCGCGGTCTACAACACCGCCGATCCGGGCGCGACCGTCGAAAAGCTTCGGCAGCAGGCCGCCGCGCTGCGCTCGTAGGGGCGCGAATCTCCTAGCGGGCGGGCACTTTCCGGCTGCCGATGGCCCGCG
Organism: Nocardia sp. CA-135398; assembly: GCF_050955845.1. Taxonomy (NCBI): domain Bacteria; kingdom Bacillati; phylum Actinomycetota; class Actinomycetes; order Mycobacteriales; family Nocardiaceae; genus Nocardia; species Nocardia sp. CA-135398. Next base: position 3,450,864 of record NZ_CP192084.1, read on the forward strand.
TCGCCTCGATCACCGCACTGAGCGGTGGCAGTGTCGTCGCGGTCTCCGGCGGCTGGACCCAGGTGCGATAGCCGGTGCGCTCGTCATCCGGTGAGGGCAGCACGACCTGACTCCCGGTGCAGGCGACGGTCGCATAGAGCCGGAAAAGTTGCGCGGAGACCGCGGCGCTGAGGGTATCGGGCCGGGCCGGGCCGGTGATGAAGGTCCAGCGCTCGGCTCGCGGGTGATGCACCACCGGTGCGGCGATCTGTGCCCGGATGAGCTGCTGTTGCACCTGTTCGCCCAGATCGGCGGGCATCGTGATCGCGCCGTAATGGGTGCCGATATGGAGCAGGATGCGGCGCGACGTCGGGTCGATCGATGCTGGCAGATGAAATTCGCGCCGGTACTGCACACAGCGAACTTCCAGCGTCGAATCGACAAGAGTGGTCACGCTGCACCCCCATTAGTGTCGAACCTGATTTGACCCACTGCTGTATCTGGCTTCCTCGAGTGGTGGATTTTCCTGGGTCGAACTCGCCGGACCGCGTCGCACCGGGTAGATCCGTTCCGCACTACAACTGCTCGGGTCGAAGTTGAACGATAGGAATCAGCTACATAACAATCTTGCGACCATTTTCGGTCCCGCGCAAGGTTTTGGTGTAATCGTGTCTCGGCTGGGTATTAAGACCTGTTCGACACCATGCGTGGCAGGTGATATCCATTCGTGGGGTTCCGGAAATGGGAATGAACAATTATCGGCACCGGGAAAAGGCTGTATTTCCGCACGGATGCGCACCATTTCGCTCGGAAAAATAATTGCCGCTGGTTCGGCGTGCCCTGTGGTGCCCTGCGGTCTGCTTACCCACTGACTTGCCGAACCAGGGTTTCCGCCGACCGCTGGATGGAACCGCGGTGCTGTCTACGACCCGGCGTCGTTAGGCTGAGGAGGGATCGGCGTACCGACGGGAATAGTCGCCGGTTCCCGGCTGTTCGGCAACCGTATAAACGACGCGACAGGGAGTCACCGCATGTTCACAGGCATCGTCGAGGAACTCGGCGAGATCGTCGCCACCGAAGAGCTGGCCGATGCCGCTCGGCTGACGATCCGGGGCAAGCTGGTCACTTCCGATGCCGGGCACGGTGATTCGATCGCCGTCAACGGCGTCTGCCTGACCGTCGTCGATGTGGTCGACGGCGATTCGTTCACCGTCGACGTGATGCAGGAGACACTGAACCGTTCCAGCATCGGCGGACTCGGCACGGGCTCGCGGGTGAATCTCGAGCGTGCGGCCGCGCTGAACAGCAGGCTCGGCGGCCACCTCGTGCAGGGGCACGTCGACGGCACCGGCACCGTGCTCACCCGCACGCCCTCGGAGAACTGGGAGGTCGTGCGGATCTCGCTGCCCGACGCGATCGCCCGCTACGTAGTGGAGAAGGGTTCGATCACTGTCGACGGCATCTCACTGACCGTCTCGGGCCTCGGCATCGCCGACGCGCCCGCCGCCGACGGCAATCGGGACTGGTTCGAGGTCTCGCTGATCCCGACCACCCTGTCCATGACGAACCTCGGTGCCGCCGCCGTCGGTACCAAGGTGAACCTGGAAGTCGATGTCATCGCCAAGTACGTCGAACGGCTCCAACAGCGCTCTGTCTGATTTGCCACGCCTGCGGCGCATGCGCTTCGGCCACTCGGACGCTAGACGGGCCGCGAACGGTCGCTCGCAAGACTCGCTCCGTGGTGGCTGAGCGAGCGGTCGGGGTTCGCCTCAACCCGTGGACTACTGTAATGAGGCACCTATTTCGAGATGGAGCACAACAGACGTGACCAGGTTCGACACCATCGAGCGCGCAGTCGCCGATATCGCCGCCGGTAAGGCGGTCGTCGTCGTCGACGACGAGGACCGCGAGAACGAGGGCGACCTCATCTTCGCGGCGGAAAAGGCGACCCCCGAGCTGGTCGCCTTCATGATTCGCTACACCTCTGGTTATATCTGTGTGCCGCTCACCGGTGAGGACTGCGATCGGCTCGGCCTGCCGCCGATGTACGCGCAGAACCAGGACAAGCACGGCACCGCCTACACCGTGTCGGTCGATGCGCGCGAGGGCATCACCACCGGTATCTCCGGCGCCGACCGTGCCACTACTATGCGACTGCTCGCCGACCCGAATGCGAAGGCCGACGATCTGACCCGTCCCGGTCACGTGGTTCCGTTGCGCGCCAAGGAGGGCGGTGTGCTGCGCCGCCCCGGCCACACCGAGGCCGCGGTCGATCTGGCGCGGATGGCCGGACTGCAGCCAGCCGGTGTCATCTGCGAGATCGTCAGCCAGAAGGACGAGGGCCATATGGCCCGCACCGAGGAGCTGCGCGTCTTCGCCGACGAGCACAACCTGGCGCTGATCTCCATCGCGGAAATGATCGCCTGGCGGCGCAAGCACGAGAAGCAGGTCATTCGGGTCGCCGAGGCCAGGATCCCCACGGCGCACGGCGAATTCAAAGCCGTCGGCTATCAGAGCATCTACGACGATGTCGAACATGTCGCGCTGGTGCGCGGCGATATCGATGACGGTGACGACGTGCTGGTGCGGGTGCATTCGGAATGCCTCACCGGTGATGTCTTCGGTTCGCTGCGCTGCGATTGCGGTCCGCAGTTGGACGCCGCACTGGAGATGGTTGCCCAGGAGGGTCGCGGTGTCGTTCTCTATATGCGCGGACACGAGGGTCGCGGCATCGGGCTGATGCACAAGTTGCAGGCCTACCAGCTACAGGATTCGGGCCACGACACCGTCGATGCGAATCTGGAGCTCGGCCTGCCCGCCGACGCCCGCGACTACGGCACCGGCGCGCAGATCCTGGTCGATCTCGGGATTCGGTCCATGCGCCTGCTCACGAACAATCCGGCCAAGCGCGTCGGACTGGACGGCTACGGGCTGAAGATCACCGAGCGGGTGCCGATGCCGTTGCGCGCCAACGCCGAAAATCTGCGGTACCTGCGCACCAAGCGGGACCGGATGGGACACGACCTGATCGGCCTGGACGAACTCGATCTCGGCGAGACCGCACAGTGATTTCGCACCTCGACGCGGCCCGGAAAGGATATCGATGAGTGGGACCGGCGTACCCAGCTTCGAGCTGTCGGATGCCAAGGATCTGAAGCTCGGTATCGTCGCCTCGCGCTGGCACACCCAGATCTGCGACACATTGGTCGCGAATGCGGAGCGGGTGGCCAAGGATGCGGGCGTCGAGCACATCACCGTGGTCCGGTGCGCGGGTGCGATGGAACTTCCGGTGGTCGCTCAGGAATTGGCCCGCTCGCACGACGCGGTGGTCGCGCTCGGCGTGGTGATCCGTGGCGGCACACCGCATTTCGAATACGTCTGTGATGCGGTGACCGCCGGTCTTACGCGGGTGTCGCTCGATGCGGGTACGCCCGTGGCCAACGGTGTGCTGACCACCAATAACGAGGCGGAGGCGCTGGACAGGGCTGGATTGCCGGGTTCAGCCGAGAACAAGGGCGAACAGGCCGCCGCGGCAGCGCTCGATGCCGCGCTGACGCTGCGCGCTCTGCGGCCGTAGACCATGCCGGTAGTTCGCATCTGGCGTAGAGGCCCGGCCGCGGCCGCCGAATCGGGCTCCGGCGAGTGGGAGCTCGAGGTGCGGCCGCATCGCGCGGTGCGGACCGCATGGACCGTGGCGGTGCTGCTTGTCGCCGGTTTCACCGCGGGCGGCATCCTGTTGCGGCACGGTTCGACTGGTGTGAACTTCCGGCTCGCGGACCAGTTCGCGATGATCGGCATCGGCGTGCTCGGTGCGGCGGCGGTGCTCCTGCTGACCCGGCCGCGCGTGCGTGTCGGTAAGCGCGGTGTATCGGTACGAAACATCCTGGGTGACACCGAATTCCCGTGGGAATATATTCGCGGCGTGTCCTTCCCGGACCGAAAATCCTGGGCCCGTCTCGAACTCGTCGACGACGACTACGTCCCCCTGATGGCAATCCGCTCCAACGACAAGCAACGTGCCGTCGAGGCCCTGGATAAGCTGCGCGCACTCGGCGCGAAATACACCGCCGCCGAAAAGTAGTCGGCAGCCGGATGCCATCGTGCCGACGAGGCATGCGCTGACGATCCGCTCATGACCTACTTCTGCCGATTGCGGTTCGCCGGAAGGCCTTACCGCTGTTTCTGGGATTCGGGCAGGGCGACCTGGCGCTCGACGACGGCCGATGCTCTATCCGGTGCCGCAGACCGGATAGAGCAGCCGCAGGTCAGCGGGTGTCGCCGAGGACGGCGCCTTCGCGTCTGGGATCCGCGCCGCCGATCCAGCCTTCGGTGCCGTCACGTTGCAGTGCGCTGAGGCCGCTGGATTGCGGGGCGACCGAGACCTGATGGCCGAGTTCGCGCAGGCGCAGGACCAGTGGATCGTGATCGCCGTTATCGGTGGCATTGATGGCGGGGTGCTCGCCGCCGACGCCGGTGGCCGGACTGTTCCCGGCGCCGAAGGCGACCGCGGAGACCGCCTGCTGTGGGTCCAGGCCCCAATCCAGGACGCCGATCAGGGCTTTCACGACGAACTGGATGATTACCGAGCCGCCGGGGGACCCGGCGACCTGGGTCAGGTCGCCGCGCGAGCCGTCGGCATTGTGGTCGAAGACCAGCGTCGGGCTCATCGAGCTGCGCGGGCGCTTACCCGGCTGCACGCGATTGGCGACGGGAGCCCCATCGGTGCCGAGCGGATCGGCGGCGAAGTCGGTGAGCTGGTTGTTCAGCACGAATCCGTCGACGAGATGGAACGATCCGAAGGCCGATTCGACCGTGGTGGTCATCGAGGCCGCGTTGCCGTACTTATCGACCACCGAGATATGGCTGGTGCCGTGTTCGGGCGATTGCGGGCCGACGCCGAGTGGCACCGGGCCGAAATCGCCGGGCTGCGCGGTGCCCATGCTGTGGCCGGGATCAATGAGACCGGCGCGCTGCTTCAGATAATCCTTGTTCAGCAGTGTCTGCGGCGAATTACCCGGTAGCGGAATGAAATCCGTATCGGCGACGTACTTGTTCCGGTCGGCGTAGGCGAGCCGCTCGGCTTCCGAGATCAGATGCACCGCTTCGGCCTTCGGCTTGCCGCCGTTGCGGTCGATATTGTCCGGCTTCAGCGCGGACAGGTCGAAGTTCTCCAGGATGCCGAGGGTGGCCGCGACGGTTATGCCGCCCGAGGACGGGCTGGGCATGCCGCAGATCTCGTGGGTGCGGTAATTCGTGCAGAGCGCACTCCGCTTCTTGGCCTGATATCCGGCGAGGTCGCCGGCGGTGATCAGGCTCGGGGTGCGCCCGCCCGCGGTGGCCGCGGCCGCATCGACGATGTCATGGGCGATCGCACCGGTGTAGAAGGCATTCGCGCCGTCGGCGGCAACGGCGTTCAAGGTCTTGGACATCGCCGGGTTGGTCAGCACGGTATCGGCCCGCTTCGGGGTGCCGTCCGGGTTGAGGAAGTAGGACTTCGCGGACTCGTCCACGGCGAGATCCTTGGCGGATTCGGCGATCTGGCCCGCCAGGCGCGGACTGATCGGGAAGCCGCGATCGGCCAGTCCGATGGCCGGTTCGAACAGGTCCCGCCAAGCGGTCTTGCCGTGCTCGCGATGCGCCAGTTCCAGCATGCGCAAGACACCGGGCACGCCGATCGAGCGGCCGCTCGCACGGGCGCTCGGCTTCGGCTCGGTCCGATCGGTATCGCTGACCCAGCGCAGATAGTTCTCGGTCGCCGCCGCGGGAGCGATCTCCCGACCGTCATACGCCTCCACGCTCTTGCTGGCCGCGTCGTAATAGAGCATGAACGAGCCGCCGCCGATGCCGGAGGCCTGCGGCTCCACCAATCCGAGCACCATCTGCGCCGCGATGAGCGCATCCGCGGCCGTGCCACCGTTGCTCAGTACCTCACAGGCGGCTTTGGTGGAGACCGGATTGGCCGTCGACACCGCGTAGGTCTTGGTGCGCACCGCCGTCATATCGGACCGGTAGCCGGTCGCGATCTCGGGATTGGTGCTCAGATCCTTGGTCCCGCCGGGTGCGGCACCCGCTGAGGTGGCGACCACCGGGGTCCCGTTCGGCGTCGCACTACACGCCGCGTTCGCCGGTGCGTCATCGGATGAACATCCGCTGACAATGCCGACGATGAGCGTGAGCGCCGCCGCGGCGCTGACCCAGATTCTTCGCGTGCCACTCATGGACGGCACTGTATCGCCGATCGCCGAGCATCGCGGGAAATCCGCTGCCCAGTCCTGGTGAGCTCAGCGAAAACGGTTAGCGGACAATTGCATTGAGCGCCCATTCGGATGCGATTTCTGGGGGATGAGCGCTGCGGCGCCGCTCGGCGGCAGCAGTCGGTAACCTGGCACGGTGGCGATCGAGGCGGTGTTGTTCGACTTCTCCGGCACGCTCTTCCGGCTGGAACCCGATGAAACCTGGGCCGATCTGGTCGGTCCCGATGGCAAACCGCTGGACCGGTCGCAACAGGCCGCGATCCTGGATCGGATGACGAGACCGGTCGGTGACGGTGCGGTCTTCGATGCCGCGGGCCGGCTCGCCTGGGAGCGGCGAGATCTGGATCCGGCAATGCACCGCACCGCGTACCGCGAGGTGCTGCGACAAGCCGGGCTGCCGACACCGGCGTTGATCGAGCGGCTCTACCACTGGATGCTCGACCCGTTGGTGTGGACGCCTTATCCGGATACCGGTGCCGTGCTGAAATCCCTGGCGGCACAGGATATTCCGGTGGCGGTGGTAAGTAATATCGCCTTCGATATCCGCCCGGCCTTCGCCGCCAACGGATGGGATCGCCTCGTCGCCGCGCATACGCTGTCGTTCGAAGTCGGTGCGGTGAAGCCGGATCCGCGGATCTTCCTGGCCGCGGTGGAACAGCTCGGTGTGCGTCCCGAATCGGCGCTGATGGTCGGTGACAGTGCGGTGACCGATGGCGGCGCGGTGGCGGCGGGCTGCGGTTTCGCGCTGGTCGATCCGCTGCCGACGGTGGAGCGCGCCGAAGGTCTGCTCGAGGTGCTGCGGCGGCACGAACTGGCCTAGTGTGCATTATGTGACCTGTGACACACTCTGCCATTCCTGAATGTCGATGTCCCCGAACTGAATTAGCTTGCTGTGACGCCCACCACATCGCGGTGCGCAAGCTCGACGGGGAGTGGCCATGTATGAAGCCGAGGCATATTTCGAATCGTCGGCCACGCGGACGGCGCGGCCCGCCGGTCTGCCCGAATCGGTCCGCGCGGCCAGAGAGGCCGCATTGGGACTTGCGGGCTTCGGCCTCGCGTACCCGGTCGTCATGGGCCTGATCGCCGGGGACGAGGCGGCCAGATCCGTTGCCGTGCAATTCTGCTGCAGTTGGGCGCTCGGCCTCGCGGTACTCGTCTTCGGCCGTGGGCGGCTGGTGCGGCGAGTCGCGATCGTGTCGGTCATGCTGCAGTCCGTCGCCGTGTTGCGGATTCACGTCGAGGCCGTCCCGGACTTGGCCCGGTTGGTGGTCGTCCTCTTCACGCTGGGTGCGTCGGCGACGATCATCTACCAGCTGTGGCGACCGGAAGCCAAGGCGTGGTTCGACATCCGGGTCGCGGACTCCGAGTGGTGAACACCTCGGATCACGCCGGTTGTGCGGACGGCTGCGCGGTCACGAGATCGGACTGCGCTGATCGTGCGTAGCGCTGGGCGAGCACAGTGCACGTCAACAGCTGAATCTGGTGGAAGACCATGAGCGGCAACACGATCAGGCCGACCGGATGGCCCGCGAACAGGACCGAGGCCATGGGGAGCCCGGTGGCCAAGCTCTTCTTCGAACCGCAGAACACGCTGACGATTCGATCGGGCCGGGAGAAGCCCAGGAGGCGGCTGCCGAAGGTGGTAATCGTCAGGACCACGGCGAGAATGCCTGCGCAAACCGCCACGGTCGCCAGTAGCGCGCGCGGCGAAATGCCGCTCCAGATGTGCTCCACCATGCCAGCGCCGAAGGCGGCGTAGACGACGAGATAGACCGAACCGCGATCGACCGCCCTGGTCACCGTGGCATGCCGCAGCAGCCAGGTCATCCGGGGACGCAAGAGTTGGCCTGCCAGGAAGGGCAGTAGCAACTGAACGACGATCGCGAGGATCGCAGTGGGGGATACGGTCGCATTGCCGGTGGTGTCCATCAACAGCATGACCAGCAGCGGGGTCGCGAAGACGCCGATCAGATTCGACAGCGACGCGCTGACCACCGCGCCCGCCACATTCCCGCGCGCAATCGAGGTGAAGGCGATCGATGACTGCACCGTCGACGGCACCAGACACAGGAACAGCACCCCGGTGTAGAGATCGCCGGTCAGCACCGACGGCACCAGCACATGCGACGCCAGCCCGATCAGCGGGAAGATCAGATAGGTCATCGCAAGCACCGTCGTATGCAATCGCCAATGCCGCAATCCGGCGAGCGCCTCCCGAGGCTCGAGCCTGGCGCCGTACAAAAGGAACAGCACACCGATCGCGACCTTGGTCATCCAGTCGAGCGCATCGGCCGCCACACCCCGCGCGGGCAACAGCGCGGCCACCGCGACACTGGCCAGGATGCCGAGCATGAACGCGTCGATACGGAGTTTGGCGAGGAACTTCACCCCTCGAAACTACGACTCGGTCAATTGAACGCAGTAGGCGTTCAGAGCGATATCTGTAAACGCAAACTGTGATAATTGCACCGTGTTCGAATCCGAACTGCTGCGCACCTTCCTCGCCGTCGAACGCGCGGGCGGCTTCACCGCTGCCGGTCGCATCCTTGGCCTGCGTCAGTCCACCGTCAGCGGCCACATCGCCCGCTTGGAGAAGGCCGCGGGCCGTGAATTGTTCCGCCGCGACACCCGCAATCTCGCGCTGACCGCCGACGGCGCGGCCATGGTCGGCTTCGCCCGCACCATCCTCGACGCGCAGGGCCAGGCCGAGCGCTACTTCTCCGACTCAACCCTCACCGGCCTGATCCGTCTCGGCGCCTCCGACGATGTGATGGCCCGCGAACTCCCCGATGTACTGTTGGAATTCCAGCGCACCCATCCTGGCGTCGATCTGGAGCTCACCGTCGGCCTCAGCGAAAATCTGAAAACCCGGATGGAAACCGGCGAACTCGACCTCGTCGTCGGTAAACGGCTGCCAGGTGAACGGCACGGCGAACTGCTCTGGCGCGATCGCCTGGTGTGGGCGGGCCGTTCGGTCACAACGGAATTGGACGATCCGGTCCCGCTGGTGACCTATCCGCCACCCAGTCTCACCCGTCGCATCGCACTGCAGGCCCTCGAACGTGACGCCCGGACCTGGCGGGTGACCTGCACCAGCGACAGCCAGCTCGGCCTGCGCGCCGCCGTCCTCGCCGGTCTCGGTGTCATCGTGCATGCCGAAACCCTGATCCCGGACGGTCTGCACAGGCTCGCCGACGCGCGACTCCCGACCCTCGGCGACCTCGAATTCGTCCTGATGCGACGCCGCACCGTCCTGTCCGCGCCGGAGCGGGCGCTGTGCGACGCGATCGTCGCCAGTGCCCGCCGCTTCGGCTGAGCCGCCCGTGCGGATGTGTCGGAGCCGGTGGATAGGCTTGGATTCGTGGCAGATCCCGCGACCTACCGGCCGAAGCCGGGCACGATTCCCGTTGAACCCGGTGTCTACAAATTCCGGGACGCGCACGGGCGTGTGATCTATGTCGGCAAGGCGAAGAGCCTGCGCAGCAGGTTGAATTCGTACTTCGCCGATGTGGCTTCGCTGCATCCGCGGACCAAGCAGATGGTCACGACGGCGGCCTGCGTCGAATGGACCGTGGTCTCCACCGAGGTGGAAGCCCTTCAGCTGGAATACAACTGGATCAAGGAGTTCGATCCGCGATTCAACGTGCGGTATCGGGACGACAAGTCGTATCCGGTGCTGGCGGTCACCTTGAACGAGGAGTACCCGCGCCTGTTCGTCTATCGCGGCGCGCGCAAGAAGGGGGTGCGGTACTTCGGCCCGTACGCGCATGCCTGGGCCATCCGGGAGACCCTCGATCTGCTGCTGCGGGTCTTTCCCGCACGCACCTGCTCCAACGGAGTCTTCAAGCGGCACAACCAGATCGGGCGGCCGTGCCTGCTCGGCTATATCGACAAATGCTCGGCGCCGTGCATCGGCCGGGTGGATGCCGACGAGCATCGCAGGATCGTCGAGGACTTCTGCGACTTCCTGGCCGGGCGCACCGACCGCATGGTGCGCGACCTGGAGCGCCGGATGCACGACGCCGCCGAGGACCTGGACTTCGAAACGGCCGCGCGGCTGCGCGACGATGTCCAAGCGCTGCGGCGGGCACTGGAGAAGCAGGCCGTCGTGCTCGGCACCGGCACCGACGCCGATGTGGTCGCCTTCGCCATCGATGAGCTCGAGGTGGCGGTGCAGATCTTCCACGTCCGTGACGGCCGGGTGCGCGGTCAGCGCGGCTGGGTGGTCGACAAGTCCGGCGACGCTATCGACGGTCAGGAGGCCGGTGGCGAGGTCGCGGCTTTGGTCGAGCAGTTTCTCACCCAGTTCTATGGTGAGCAGGCCGCGATGGCCGAACAGGGTGAGGACGAACAACCGGCCACCGCGGTGCCGCGCGAGGTGCTGGTACCGGAACTGCCCGCCGATGCCGAACAGGTGCAGGAATGGCTGAGCAGACTACGTGGCTCGGCGGTGCGTCTGCGGGTGCCCCAGCGCGGTGACAAGAAGGCGCTCGCGGAAACCGTGCAGCGCAATGCGATGGAGGCGCTGGCCCAGCACAAACTCAAGCGCGCGGGCGATCTGACCTCGAGATCTGCTGCGCTGCAAGACATTCAAGATGCCCTCGATCTCGACAGCGCGCCGCTACGAATCGAGTGTGTGGATATCAGCCACGTGCAGGGCACCGATGTGGTGGCTTCGCTGGTGGTGTTCGAGGACGGCCTGCCGCGCAAGTCCGAGTATCGCCACTACGCGATCAAGGAGGCCGCGGGCGAGGGTCGCTCCGACGATGTCGGCAGTATCGCGGAGGTGACCAGGCGGCGGTTCTATCGCCTGCGCCGCGAACGCGATGAGCTGGCGGCCGAGGAACTGGCATCCGGTCAGGACAACGGGCACGCCGACGACGGCCTCGAACTCACCTCACGCCCCGGCATCGATCCACGCACCGGCCGTCCGCGGAAGTTCGCCTACCCGCCCAATCTCTATGTGGTCGACGGCGGCGCACCCCAGGTGGCGGCCGCCGCGGAGGTCCTCGACGAACTCGGCATCACCGATGTCGCGGTGATCGGTCTGGCCAAACGGCTCGAAGAAGTGTGGGTGCCGGGGGAGAGCGATCCGGTGATCATGCCGCGCAATAGCGAGTCGCTATATCTTCTGCAACGAGTGCGCGACGAGGCGCACCGCTTCGCCATCACCTTCCATCGCAGCAAACGCTCGCGCCGGATGACCGCATCCGCATTGGACTCGGTGCGCGGGCTCGGCGAGTCCCGCCGGACCGCGCTCGTCACCCATTTCGGATCGGTTGCCAAACTGAAGGAGGCTACGGTCGAGCAGATCATCGAGGTGCCCGGCATCGGTGTGGCGACCGCGAAGGCCGTTTTGGCCGCATTGCGGGAGGAATAAGACACCTACGTTGTGTGTCTGCGCCCGATACCGGAACCGGTGCGGGATGATCGACAGGCACCCTGACACGGATCCGGTAGGAAATGACACGCGTCGAATCGAACAACAGTGCGGGCAGCCCGCGGTCGACCGCTGGGCGGACCGGCCCCGCGGGCACCCTCGGCGCACCTGTCGAACGCGGCGACGGCAACCCATCGCAGCCAAAGGTCGAGGTGGTCATCGTCACCGGCCTATCCGGCGCGGGGCGCGGCACCGCGGCCCGCGTACTCGAGGATCTGGGGTGGTATGTCACCGATAACCTGCCGCCCGAGCTGATCGGCCGGATGGTGGAACTCGGCGCCTCCGCCGAACCGCCGATTCGCCGCCTCGCGCTGGTCATGGACGTGCGCAGTCGCTTCTTCACCGGCGATCTCTCGGCCGTCACCGATCAGCTGCGGTCCGCGGGCGTGCCGACCAGGATCCTGTTCCTGGAGGCCTCCGATGACGTGCTGATCCGGCGCTTCGGCTTCGCGCGCCGGCGCCACCCGCTGCAGAGCGAAAGCGCCGACGGTACGCTCTCGGCGGGCATCGCGGCCGAACGGATTCGCCTTTCCGCCGTGAAAACGGCGGCCGACCTGGTGATCGACACGACCGAACTCTCGATCCACCAGCTGCACCGCAAGTTGGAGGAGGCCTATGGCGGCGGCGCGCCCACCGCACTGCAGCTGACCGTGCAGTCGTTCGGATTCAAGTATGGGGTTCCACTCGATGCGGACATGGTGTTGGATGTGCGTTTTCTACCCAATCCGCATTGGATACCGGAACTTCGGGAACATTCGGGACAGGAGACCGTGGTCAGCGAGTATGTATTGTCGCGTCCCGGCGCGGCAGATTACTTGAGCACCTGCCACCACCTGGTCGACCTGACGACGAATGGTTACCGCCAAGAGGGGAAGCGATACATGACGGTGGCAGTGGGCTGCACCGGAGGTAAACACCGCAGCGTTGCGATAGCCGAGGCGCTCGGCGAGCTGATCGGCTCGGAGACCGGGGAATCCGGTCCGGCCGATGTCGTGCGAGTTGTGCACCGGGATCTGGGGCGCGAATGACCGGGTGGGAATCGGATCCCGCCATAGTTGCGCTCGGTGGCGGGCACGGGCTGTACGCGACGCTCACCGCGGTGCGGCGGCTGACCAGAAAGATCAGCGCGGTGGTGACCGTCGCCGACGACGGCGGTTCATCGGGCAGACTACGCGCGGAACTCGGTGTGCCACCGCCCGGCGATCTGCGGATGGCCCTGGCGGCGCTGGCCGCGGACGGCGACGATGTGTGGACGCGCACCGTGCAGCATCGCTTCGGTGGCACCGGCGCGCTGGCCGGACATTCGGTCGGCAATCTGATCCTCGCGGGGCTGACCGAAGTGCTCGGTGATCCGGTCGCCGCGCTCGACGAGGTCGCCAAAATGTTGCGTATCACCGGACGGGTGCTGCCGATGTCGCCGATCGCGCTCGATATCGAGGCGGATGTTTCCGGGCTCGAAGCGGATCCGCGGGTGAGCCGCTGTATCCGCGGACAAGTCGCCATCGCGACGACACCGGGTAAGGTGCGGCGCGTGCGGCTGATTCCGTCCGATCCGCCCGCCAGTCCGGAGGCGACCTCGGCCATCGAACACGCCGATGTCGTTGTGCTCGGCCCGGGTTCCTGGTTCACCAGCGTGATTCCGCATGTGCTGGTGCCCGAATTGCGTGACGCGCTGGTGTATACCAGGGCGCGCAAGGTTCTGGTGCTGAATCTGGCCGCGGAGCCGGGAGAAACGGCGGGTTTCTCCGCGGAACGCCATCTCCATGTATTGTCCCAGCACGCACCGGAATTCGTGGTCGACGAGGTTTTGGTCGATTCCGGGTCGGTGCCGGAGGGTCGCGAAAGAGAACATGTGGCCAGGGCTGCCGAACAATTGCGGGCGCGAGTAACCTTCTCCGATGTCGCCGAAGCGGGAACCGACCGGCATCACCCCGGAAAGCTTGCCGCCGCACTGGATCAGCTGATCCGGCAACCTCGGCCACATATGGCAGGGCTTCGAGTCGAGGGACGGCACATGGGCCAGGATGTGCGTTCCGGGTTGGGTGGAAAGGAGCGCGTCTCGTGGCGATGACAGCCGAAGTGAAGGACGAGCTGAGCAGGCTCACGGTCTCGCAGGTGAGTTCCCGCAAGGCGGAACTGTCTGCGCTGCTGCGGTTTGCGGGCGGTCTGCACATCGTCGGCGGGCGGGTGATCGTCGAGGCCGAGGTGGATATGGGTTCCATCGCGCGCCGGCTACGGCGGGAGATCTTCGAACTGTACGGCTACGGCTCCGATGTGCACGTGCTCGGTGCGGGTGGTCTGCGCAAGACCTCGCGCTATGTGGTGCGGGTGTCCAAGGAGGGCGAGGCGCTGGCCAGACAGACCGGTCTGCTCGATGTGCGCGGCCGTCCGGTGCGCGGTCTGCCCGCCCAGGTGGTCGGCGGCAGCATCGGCGATGCCGAAGCCGCTTGGCGCGGAGCGTTTCTCGCGCACGGCTCGCTCACCGAACCGGGTCGTTCCTCGGCGCTTGAGGTCAGCTGCCCCGGTCCGGAGGCCGCGCTGGCACTCGTCGGTGCGGCTCGGCGGCTCGGCATCACCGCCAAGGCACGCGAGGTGCGCGGCACCGATCGGGTCGTGGTGCGCGACGGCGAGGCCATCGGTGCGCTGCTGACCAGGATGGGCGCGCAGGACACCCGGATCGTCTGGGAGGAGCGCAGGCTGCGCCGCGAGGTGCGGGCCACCGCGAACCGCCTGGCCAATTTCGATGATGCGAATCTGCGCCGTTCGGCCCGTGCGGCGGTCGCCGCTGCCGCGAGAGTCGAACGCGCACTGGAGATTCTGGGCGATGAGGTGCCCGATCATTTGGCCGCGGCGGGCAAGTTGCGGGTGCAGCACCGGCAGGCCTCGCTGGAGGAACTCGGCCAGCTCGCCGATCCGCCGATGACGAAAGACGCTGTGGCGGGCCGGATTCGACGGCTGCTGTCGATGGCGGACCGCCGAGCCAAGGAGCTGGGGGTGCCCGATACCGAATCGGCCGTCACCGCCGAACTGCTCGACGAAGCGTGAGTCGAATCGCCGTCCCACGGGGCGGCGATTAGATTCGAGCGGACGTTACATGTCTATGCGTCTCGACGACGGATATCAGTGATGCTCACCTGCGGCGTAATGAGCGCGGTAGTTCGGGCCACCACGGCAGAGTTATCCGATAGCAATCAACTCGCTGCACGACGGCCTGTTCTCGTGGTCCCGTTCCGGCTTGGTCGACTGCCACAGAACGAGTCTTACGAGCGACGTTCACGGCCCGTCTCGCGTCCGCGCCGCAGGCGCGGCCATCGAAGACAGCCGAGTCGTCGAAGCGCATGCGCCGTAGGCGCGAGTCTCGACGGCACCGCTAGCGACTGCTCGCAGGTCGCTCGAAAGGGTCAGCCCCGAGACACCGAGGGGCCGCGAACACGCAGCGCCGGAGGCGCTGCAAATCGAACACAGCTCGGGCACTACTGTGTTTTATGGCATCGGAATGAATCCGCTTGAAAGCTGAGGAGCGATAACGTGACTGTCCGGGTTGGCATCAACGGCTTCGGCCGTATCGGACGTAACTTCTTCCGGGCGGTGGAGGCGCAGAAGGCGCTCGGCACCACCGACATCGAGATCGTCGCGGTCAACGACCTCACCGACAACGCGACGCTGGCGACGCTGCTCAAGTACGACTCGATCCTGGGCCGCTTGCCGCAGGATGTGTCGCTGGACGGCGACGACACCATCGTGGTGGGCGACCAGCGGATCAAGGCGCTGGCCATCAAGGAGGGCCCGTCCGCGCTGCCGTGGGGTGACCTCGGCGTCGACGTGGTCGTCGAATCCACCGGCATCTTCACCGACGCGACCAAGGCGAAGGGGCACATCGCCGCGGGCGCCAAGAAGGTCATCATCTCCGCGCCCGCCAAGGGCGAGGACCTGACCGTCGTCATGGGCGTCAACGACGACAAGTACGACGGCAGCCAGAACATCATCTCCAACGCGTCCTGCACCACCAACTGCCTCGGCCCGCTGGCGAAGGTACTCAACGACAACTTCGGCATCGAGCGTGGTCTGATGACCACCATCCACGCCTACACCCAGGACCAGAACCTGCAGGACGGTCCGCACGGCGACCTGCGCCGCGCCCGCGCCGCCGCGCTGAACATCGTGCCGACCGGCACCGGCGCCGCGAAGGCCATCGGCCTGGTGCTTCCGGAGCTCAACGGCAAGCTCGACGGCTACGCCCTGCGCGTCCCGGTCCCGACGGGCTCGGTCACCGACCTCACCGTGACCCTGAGCAAGTCGGCCTCGATCGATGAGATCAATGCCGCCTACAAGGCAGCCGCCGAAGGTGCGCTGAAGGGCATCCTGAAGTACAACGTGGACCCGATCGTGTCCAGCGACATCGTTACCGACCCGCATTCGTGCATCTACGACGCGCCGCTGATCAAGACCATCGATGACCAGGTGAAGGTGGTCGGCTGGTACGACAACGAGTGGGGCTACTCCAACCGCCTGGCCGACCTCATCGGCCTCGTCGGCAAGTCGCTCTGACATGGCGGTCAAAACACTCCAGGATCTGCTGAACGAGGGTGTCGAGGGTCGGGGCGTACTCGTGCGCTCCGACCTGAACGTCCCCCTCGACGAGAACGGCGAGATCACCGATCCGGGCCGCATCATCGCCTCGGTGCCGACGCTGCGTGCGCTGGTCGAGGCCGGTGCCAAGGTGGTCGTCTCGGCGCATCTGGGCCGTCCGAAGGGTGAGCCGGATCCGAAGTTCTCCCTCGCCCCGGTCGCGGTGAAGCTGGCCGAACTGCTGGGCCGCAATGTCCAGCTGGCCGGGGACGTCGTCGGCTACGACGCGCTGTCGCGCTCGGAGGGCCTGACCGACGGCGATGTGCTGTTGCTGGAGAACGTGCGCTTCGATCCGCGCGAGACCAGCAAGGACGATGCCGAGCGGGCCAAGCTGGCCGCGGCGCTGGTCGAGTTGGTCGGCGATGACGGTGCGTTCGTCTCCGACGGCTTCGGCGTGGTGCACCGCAAGCAGGCCTCGGTCTATGACGTGGCCGAACTGCTGCCGCATTACGCGGGCACGCTGGTCGCCGCCGAGGTCGAGGTGCTCGCCAAGCTGACCGAGAACTCGCAGCGCCCGTACGCGGTGGTGCTCGGCGGTTCCAAGGTCTCCGACAAGTTGGCCGTCATCGAGGCACTGGCCCCCAAGGTCGACACCCTGGTGATCGGCGGCGGCATGTGCTTCACCTTCCTTGCCGCACAGGGCCTTTCGGTCGGCGCCTCGCTGCTGCAGGAGGAGATGATCGAGACCTGCAAGGGGCTGCTGGAGCGCTACGCGGACGTCATCCACCTGCCGCGCGATATCGTCGTCGCGAACAAGTTCGCGGCCGACGCGGACTCGAAGGTTGTGCCCGCCCATGAGATTCCGGACGGCTGGCTCGGCCTGGATGTCGGTCCCGAGTCGGTAGACCGGTTCGCGGCACTGCTCACCGAGGCGAAGACGGTGTTCTGGAACGGCCCGATGGGCGTATTCGAGTTCGAGAACTTCGCCGCCGGTACCCGGGGTGTCGCCGAGGCGATCGTGACCGCGACGGGCAAGGGTGCCTTCACGGTTGTCGGCGGTGGCGATTCGGCCGCGGCCGTGCGCGCGCTCGGCCTGCCCGAGGACGGTTTCTCGCACATCTCCACCGGTGGCGGTGCATCCCTGGAATACCTCGAGGGCAAGGAACTGCCCGGTATCGCGGTACTGGAGGACTGAACCATGGCACGCAAACCGCTCATCGCGGGCAACTGGAAGATGAACCTCAACCATCTCGAGGCCATCGCCCTGGTGCAGAAGATCGCCTTCGCGCTGCCGGAGAAGTACTTCGCCAAGGTCGACGTCGCGGTGATTCCGCCGTTCACCGATATCCGCAGCGTGCAGACCCTCGTCGAGGGCGACAAACTGCTGCTCACCTATGGTGCGCAGGATGTTTCGACGCATGACGAGGGCGCGTACACCGGCGAGATCAGTGCCGCGATGCTGTCCAAGCTGGGCTGCACCTTCGCGGTCGTCGGCCATTCGGAGCGGCGGCAGTACCACTCCGAGGACGACGCCACCGTGCTGGCCAAGACCAAGCAGGCGCTGAAGTACGGGATCACCCCGATCGTGTGCATCGGCGAGGGTCTCAATGTCCGTGAGGCGAAGACCCATGTCGAGTACAACCTCGAGCAGTTGCGTGGTTCGCTCAAAGGTCTGACGGCGGAAGAGATTTCGAAGATCGTCATCGCCTACGAGCCGGTCTGGGCGATCGGCACCGGTAAGGTCGCCACCCCCGCCGACGCGCAGGAAGTCTGCGGCGCGATTCGCGCGGAACTCGTCGAACTGGCCTCGGCCGAGGTCGCGGCGGGTGTGCGGGTGCTCTACGGCGGTTCGGTGAATGCCAAGAATGTCGGCGAGTTGGTCGCGCAGACCGATATCGATGGCGCGCTTGTCGGCGGTGCTTCGCTCAAGGGCGATGAATTCGCCACGCTGTCCGCGATCGCCGCGGGTGGTCCGCTGCCCTGACGGGTGAATGTTCGAATCAGCCCGGTAGTACGCATGATCGCGTGCTACCGGGCTGATTCGCATTCGGGACTTCCCGCTCGGGGTGAGGCCTACCGGTGCCAGGGATGCGATGCTGTTCGCGTTTGTAGATCCAGTTGGCCGACAAGGACTTTCACGTGAGATCAACCAAGACGCGCGCACTGGTCGCGGTTACGCTGATGGCGTGGACCGCGTTCGGGGCCGGATGCTCCGACGATTCCCCCTCACCGGTCGGAATCATCTCGAGTTCCGAGGCGGCTCCCACCAATCAGGATGCCGGGCACCAGAAGCTGAATCAACTGGTGGGCGAATGGAATGGCGCGAAGTCGACCTACATCGCGGGTGGTACCGCGGACAATCCGATCAAGAGCGATATCACCTCGCGCTGGCACTGGATCGGCAAGACGGGCGATAACTTCATGCAGGAGGAGGCCGAGGGCACCTTCGGCGGCAAGCCGTATTACCGACTCGGCACGCTCGGCTATTCGCCCACCGACGACCGCTACGAATGGTCGACGGTGGACAGCGTGACGCCGATGATGATGACCTACAAGGGCGCCAAGGCCAGCGGCGGCGCCGCCGACATTGTGGTGGCGGGGGAGTTCACCGATCCGGGTGTGCTCGGTCCGCAGTTCGTCGGCAAGACGATTCCGATGCGGACGGTGATCAAGCTGGAGTCGGCCGATCGGGTGACCATGGAGCTCTACTTCGCCCCGCCCGGGGAAGCCGAGCGGATCGCGGACCGGGTGATCCTGACGCGGAAGTAGTCCCGATCAGAGGTGGTTCACTATGAAACCGCAGGCGGTGAGCGCCAGCTCCAAAGGCTCGTCGTGCGGGTCCATCGAGACCTCGGCGGTCCGCACGTCCGGATAGTGCACGTGTAATCGGTACAGGGTGCCGCGCAGCAGGTGGGCGAGTTCTGCGGGCTGCTTGGTGGCGTGCACGATGTACAGCCTGGCTGTGCTATCGAAGATGCCGACCGAGCATTCGGCCGAGAGTGCGCCATCGGGGTCGATAAAGCCCAAAGTGAAGGTGGTGTGCAGGAATTCGTCGCGCGCGGCAAGTAGCGCGGTGACGGTGTCCATATCCCAGCCGCCGTTTTCGGTGCGGCGGACGCGGCCCGCGGCGGTGTAGAGCTCGGCGTAGCGGACGAGGGTCACCGGTGACGGCGGCGCGGGCAGCTTCTCGATGTGGGCGGACGGAAGATCCGGCCACGGACCGATCTCGGTATGCCAGGTGCGTTTGCGGTCCGGGTGGCGCAGATCCGGTGTGCGGGACGCGTTTTGGTCCACGGCTATGCCGCGCGCAGGGTGAGGCCGAAGCCGTTGGCGTTGCGCAGGATCAGAGTGTCCGCGTCGATGGTGGCCGTCGTCTTGCCGTCGAGGGCCTTCAGCACCGCCTGCTCGATTTCCATGATCTCCGGTGCGCACGCCATCTTCGTGGTGCCGATCTGGAATGTGACATCCGGACCGTTGGCGGCCGGTGACGGGGTGGCGTGACCGGTCATGCGGTTGCATCCGGCGCTGCCGGAGACCGCACCGTCGGCCGCGATGGTGAGTGAGGGCTTTACATCGTCGAGTGTCTGCGAACGGATCTGCGCATCGGGCGTCATCAGGGCGGAGACGATCCACGTCGTGCCGATGAGCGGCTTATCGGGCTGGGCGACCTTCTTGTCCAGCAACGTGACCGTTATTTCCTTGCCGGTCAGCGTCAGTGTCGAATCGTCGACCCGCCATTTGGGCAGCGAGGTCAACACCGTGTCCTGCCAACTATCGGCCAGGCCACGTTCCTCCGGACATGCCAGCAGTGTGCTCGCGAGTGTGCCGACATGCAGGATTCCGTCGGTGAGATCGACCGTGCCATCGGCGGTATTACAGCCGGAGTTCGCCGAGATCTTGCCATCGGCAAAGGTGAGCGTCATCGGTCCGCCGCCTGGAATCTGCAGCCCCTCGACCCCGGTCGAGATGAATGTCCGCCCCATCGGCGAGCCCGCCGGTTTCTCCGCTTTCTTATCGTCATCCGAACACCCGGCCACCAGACCGGCCGCCACAGCGAACAGGACCCCCACGCGCACCGATGTAGCCGACATGTAGCCGATGGTACGGGCGTCGCCGCTGGAAAACCGTGGAACTCAGCTGGCCGTCGCGGCGGGTGCGTCCGTCGAAACAGGTAGTGGGTTACTCATGTCGGTGTGTCGGGGCGGGCACAGACTTGAATCCGGGACACGGATCGATGCTCGGCGATCCGCGTTTCGGAGAGGTAGCCATGAGAGGTGAGGTGCGAGCGTTTCTTGTCGCGGTGGCCGCGGCGGCGGTGGTCGGCGCGGTGTCGGTACCGATGGCGATGTCGGAGCCTTCGACGACCACACCTTCGCCGACCATATCTTCGACAACAACCGGACAGGCCGGGTCGTGCCCTACGACTCCGACAGCGGTGGGGGAGACTTGTAAGCGTCCCGACCCCACCTTCAACGGTGTGCCATCCCGTGCGGAACGCGGCACGCGGTTCACAGTCAGCGGCGATAACTGGCGCTGTACGGAGGTCAGGATTACCCCGAGCTGGTCCGGTTCGCCGCAGAACGCGACGGTCTCCCAGGGTTCATTCGAAACTTCCATCGACGTGTCCAATCAGGCCGCAACCGGCCCGCAGACAATCAGCGCCGCATGCGGCTGGGAAGAATCTGCGGTCCGGCAGATCACGATCGCCCCCCGGTCCGGCGCGACCACCACGACCACCACCAAGCCGGTTACTACGACCACCACCAAGCCGGTTACCACGACCACTACCAAGCCGATCGCTACGAGCACCACACAAGCGGCTGTGGTGGAACCATCCGATACGCCGACCGCAGGGCCGACGGCGGACGATCCGCAGCGGGGCAACCACGTTGGGGGAGCGTTGGGCATCGGCGTGTTCCTCCTCGCCGTTGGTGTGGCGACGCTTGTACTGCGCCGACGGCGTAAGCAGGCCGTCGATCCCTCGCGCCCTGCCCGCAGTAATCCGCGCCCGCCGCTGGTAAGCGTGCAGGTGGCGGGGGCATCGAGGCCGTTGATTCATATTCGGGAGTTCATGCGTCGCACTGTTCCGGCCGTTCGGGTTCGGCTGAGTGTCGGTGAGCCGCAGTTGCAGGTAAGGGAGGTTTCGCGATGACGAGACCGATATCGATGACGGCTCGCGCGGTGTTGTTCGGGCGGGTAGCGCGTGAGGTCGTGGAGGGGGAATTGGCCGAGCGCCTGCATGAGAGTGGGGTCGAGCAGTTGGCGCTGCGCAGAACACCGGTCGCTACCGAGGTCCTGCGGTCGGCGGCGCTGCGCGAGGTGGCCAGGGCGGTGGACGGGTTGCTCGAGGTCGACCTCGGCGGCGTCGCGGTCGCGGGTTGGCGTCGTTACCAGCGACTGCACAGTGCGGCGATGCGTACTCGGGCGGGCGGAGTCGAGCAGGTCGAGCTGTTCGAACACGAGGTCACGCGGAGCTACAGTCCGCGCCTCGAGGTAACCGTCGACGGCAGCCAGGTGGGCGAATTCGAGCTCGAACTCTGTGTCGCGGTGCTGGTTCGGCCACTCGTGGCAACCGTCCGCGATGGCATGCTGGCGGCGTTGGGTCCTGGTGACTGCACCGTGACGGTCTCGATCGGCGCGCCGGAAGTCGGGCCCATCATCAAGCGCGAACACCCGATCCCGCTGGCCACCATGGTCGATCTGCGGCGGCCGATCCCGCTGCTCGACTACCAGCCGCCCCGGCCTGCCACCGCCCCGGCCCGAGCCGCACCCAGGCCTCGGCCATCAACTCCGCACCACTGAGGAATTAGCGAACGGCACGTATTTCGACCCGTAGCTATGCTCGGGCCCGTGACCACAGCCGATGCGACGACACCTTTATCCACCTGGGCGCCGCTACGGTCGCGAATCTATCGGGCGCTCTGGATCGCGCAGTTGGTCTCGAACCTTGGTACCTGGATGCAAACCGTTGGGGCGCAGTGGATTCTGGTCGATGCGCCCAATGCCGCGACATTGGTGGCTTTCGTGCAGACGGCGACGACATTGCCGGTGATGCTGTTATCGATTCCGTCGGGGGTGTTGGCGGATCTGTTGGATCGGCGCAGGTTGTTGCTGGGCGCGCAGTCTGCGATGGCGGTGTTGGCGGCGGTGCTCGCGGTGTCGACGGCGACCGGGCACACCACTCCGGGTGTGCTGTTGACGTTGCTGTTCCTGCTCGGGTGCGGGCAGGCGCTGACCGGGCCCTCATGGCAGGCCATTCAGCCGGAACTCGTTGCGCGCGAAGAGATTCCGTCCGCCGCCGCGCTGGGCAGTATGAATATCAATATCGGGCGCGCGGTCGGGCCCGCTATCGCGGGTGTGCTGGTTTCGGTGTCGGGGCCGACGCTGGTTTTCGCGCTGAATGCGGTCTCGTTCGTCGGCATCGTCACGGTGCTGCTCAGCTGGCGCAGACCGACGAAGGAACGGAAGCTGCCCAGTGAACGTCCGCTGGCCGCGCTGCAGGCTGGCACCCGGTTCATTCGCGCGGCGCCCGCGATCCGTCGGGTGCTGTTGCGCTCGATTCTGTTCATCGCCCCGGCGAGTGCGGTGTGGGCGCTGCTGCCGGTCATCGCCCGTGACGAGCTCGGCTTGTCCTCGTCCGGTTATGGCCTGCTGCTCGGCGCGCTCGGGCTCGGTGCGGTGACGGGTGCGGTCGGCCTGGGGCGGGTCCGCGCCCTGCTGACGCCCACGCAACGCTTGACGGCGGCCGCGATCCTGTTCGGCATCGCCTCGGCGGGTGTAGCGGTGCTGCACAGCGTGCCGGTGGTGCTGATACTGCTGGTCGGGGCCGGATTCGCCTGGCTGCTCGCGATGTCGACGATGAACGCGACCATGCAATTGCTGTTGCCCGCATGGGTGCGGGCGCGCGGGTTGTCGGTGTACATGCTGGTATTCATGGGCGGCCAGGCACTCGGTTCGCTCGTGTGGGGTCTGGTCGCTGGCGCGGTGGGGCCGGTGGCCGCACTGCTTGCGGCCGCTGTGCTGTTGGCAGGTTCCGCGCTGAGTTCGGTCTGGCTGCCGATCCGCCACAATGCGGAGGAATTGGATCTGAGCCCGAGCGCCTTCTGGCCGGAGCCGCAGCTTGTCGTCGAACCGGATCCCGAGGACGGACCGGTGCTGGTGCTGCGCACCTACGATGTCCCGCCGGAGAAGGTCGACGAATTCCTGGCCGCGATGGTGTTCGTCGGACGGTCCATGCAGCGTACCGGTGCGATGGAATGGCGGCTGTATCGCGATGTCGGGGTGGTCGACCGCTATGTCGAGGCGTTCGTGGTGCGCTCCTGGTCGGAGCATATGCACCAGCATCAGGTGCGGCTCACCGCCCAGGATCAGCTGCGCGAACGCGCCGTCGCGGAGTTCATGATCGGCCAGGACACCACCACGCACCTGGTCGCGGTAGACACACCGTAGGTCGTGTCGAGCCGGGGTGATTATGCGGGTGCCGGCGCACACCCATAGACTGTCCGGCATGCGGATGTTCCTGGATATCCTCCTGATCATCACCAGCGTGCTGCTGGTGCTGCTGGTGCTGCTGCACCGCGCCAAGGGTGGAGGTCTGTCCAGCTTGTTTGGTGGCGGCGTGCAGTCCAGCCTGTCGGGTTCTACCGTCGTCGAGAAGAACCTCGACCGCATCACCATCTTCACCGGCCTGATCTGGCTCATCGCCATCCTCGGCATCGGCTTGGAGATCAAGTTCGCTTGATTTGCCTGGCGACGATGACGGCCGCCGCTGTCGCCGCCGCCAGCACCAGGGTCGCGATTATGAAGGCCATCGCATAACCGTCGCCGATCACCGGTGCGACGACCAGGGGACCCAGCATCTGCCCCGCGCCATACCCCGCCGTGAGTGTGGCCGCGGCCCGGTGGTCGGTCAATTCGATGCCGAGCTGGATCGCGAGCATGCAGATGCCCATGAACGTCCCGCCGAACAGCGCCGCCGCGATGATCGCCGACCACATCGTCGTCGACCAAGCGAGCAGGGCCGACGACGCGCATTGCGCGAGTAGCCCGAGGACCAGTGCGGTCGTCGGCGTCCAGCGATGTGCGGCAATGCTCCAGAGCACCGCCGGTGCGGCGGCCGCGCCGACGATCACCCACATCGCCGAGCCGACCGTCGCATTGTGCGCGCCGACGGCGGCGACCAAGAAGGTGCCGATCACGATATAGCCGACCCCTTCGAGCGTGTAGGCGATGAGTAGCGCGCGCCACGCCGTGCTCGGACGTTTCGCGCGGACCACCTCGGTGCTGTGCCCGCCGTGAATATCCAGTCGGAAGGCGGGCAGCAAGAGCACGGCGGTCAGCCCGGCGGCACCGAGCCACAGGCCCTGCCAGGACATCACCGGCCGCGCTGCCAGGGCGAGCAATCCGGTGAGCGCGATACCGAATCCGACCCCGCCGAAGGCGATGCCCGCCGCGTGCGCGCGGCCAGCGAGGCGAGCGATCGCGCCCGCACAGCCGACGAAGATCACCGCGCTGGCCACGCCCGCGATCAGTCGCAGCAGCGCAGGGAGCACCGTCGGGCCGGGCAGTGCGACCAGTGCTTCGCTGGCCACCAGGACCACGGCCGAGATGCGAAAAGTATTGCGGCTGTTCAGCTCCGGGCGACGCGCCAGCAGCACCGCGCCTGCCAGATAGCCCGCATAGTTGGCGGCGGCGATGAGCGCGCCATCGTGGGCATCGATGTGGTGCGCGTCCACCATCGCGGGCAGCAGGGGTGTGTAGGCGAAGCGCCCGACACCGACGGCGCCAGCGAGGCCCGCACCTGCGGCGAGTGCCGGTGTGAGGGTGCGGCGTGGGGTGTCGAGCAGAGCTGATGCGGTCACAACCTCCGAAGGTACGGTCCGCGGATCAGCCTGTGAAATGCTTTCTGTGCACGATGTATACGCTCGACGCATGGATATCGAGCTGCGGCATCTGCGGGCGTACCTCGCGCTCTGCGAGGAAGCGAACTACACCCGCGCCGCCGCCCGGCTGCACCTCAGCCAGCCCGCGTTGACCCGAACCATCCAGCAATTGGAGCGCCTGGTCGAATGCCGGTTGATCGAGCGCACGTCCCGGCGCTTCGAGCTGACCGACGAGGGTGCCGAGCTGCTCGAGCACAGCAGGCGCATCATCGGCGATATCGAGACCGTCCAGGCGGATCTGCGCAGGCGGGCCACGATCGAGGTCGGCTTCTCCTGGCTGCTACCCGATGCCTGGTTCGCCGCGATCCGAACCCGCTATGAGGCGATGGGCGGCCGGATTTCGCTGCGCCGCGTGGAGGATCCGATGGCGGCACTCGACGACCGCTCGATCGATATCGCCATCCACCGCAACGATATCTGGTTGCCGCACCATCTCGAATCCCGCGAAATCGATGCGGAGCAGCGGGTAATGGCGGTTTCGGTGCATTCGCCGCTGGCCACCGCGATCGAGGTGCGCTGGGCCGATCTCGCCCACTATCCACTGGTGGCCAATACCGTTTCCGGCACCACCAATGCCGAATCGTGGGACGCGCCCGATCCGAACCGCACCGTCATCACCTGCACGAATTTCGACGAATGGATCGAACTCGTGGCGGCCGAACGCGGTATCGGGATTGTGCCGGTGCTGGCGCGCACTCGCGCACCACATCCGGGCGTGGTCTATGTCGACATCGTGGATGCGCCGCGCTCGCATATCTATCTGACCTGGCGGGTCAAGCCGACGCCGCTGCGATCGGTACAGCGCTTCCTGAGTCTCGTCTGAATTTCAGTCGTTGCGCGGGATGCGGCCGTCGAGGTCGGTGAAACCGTACTCTTCGGCGAGATCCGCTATGCGCCAAGCCGATCCGGAGCGCTGGCAGCGGTCCGGATCGGCGGCCAGTGCGACGACGGCGCGGCCAGGAAAGCGGGGGGATTCGGCGTTGTCGAGATCGTAGGTGCCCTCACCCGGCAGGGTGACGACGCGGCGGCCGTCCTTATCGCGTGGCACCATTTGCAGCAGTTCGGTATCGACGATTCCGGGCCAGAGCGAGACCACCGTGACGCCCGCCTCGGCGAGGTCGTCGGCCATATCCGAGGTGAGCCGGTCCAGCGCGGCCTTGGCGACGCCGTATACCGCGTTGTGCATATAGCGCTCGGCGCCGGGGGAGGAGATATTGGTGATGAGGCCCGCCGACTCGATCAGCAGCGGCGCCGCGAAAACGCTTGCGACATAATGTGATCGGACGCCGATATCGAAGGTCTCATCCCATGCCTGCGGCGGCACCTCCCAGAACGGTTTACCCAGCCAACGCGCGGCGGCGGGTGCGTTGTAGACATTGTTCACCAGCACATCGAGCCGGCCGTGCTCATTGCGGATCCGCTCGAATAGTCGCTCGACCGCGTCGTCGTCACGGTGATCGCAGACGACCGGAATCCCGACGCCGCCGAGCAGGTCGATCTCGGCCGCGGTCGCGTGCACGGTCCCCGGTAGGCGTCCCGGTACGGCCGAGCGCCCGGTGACGTACACGGTGGCGCCCGCAGCGCCCAACTCCAGCGCGATGCCCTTGCCGATGCCGCGGCTCGCGCCGGTCACCACCGCGACCCGGCCGCCTAGACCCTGAGGTATTCCGTTCACGATCCCGGGACATTACCGTGAAACAAGAACACGTTCTAGCTATTGGAGGCCGTAGTGGAATTGATCCATCGGTTCGTGACGAGCAACGGCATTCGCATGCATGTCGCCGAACAGGGCGAGGGACATCCGGTGGTCTTCTGTCACGGCTTTCCGCACACCTGGTTCATGTGGCATCGCCAGCTCGCGGCCGTCGCCGCGGCGGGCTACCGGGCCGTCGCGCCGGATTTGCGCGGATACGGGCGCACGGATGTGCCTTCCGATATCGAGGACTACACCAATCGCGCCGTCATCGGCGATCTGCTCGGCCTGCTCGATGATATGGAGGCCGAGCAGGCGGTCTTCGTCGGACTGGACTTCGGGGCGGCACTGGTGTGGGAGTTGGCGTTGCGCGCACCGGAGCGAGTGAGCGGCGTCATCGTGCTCAATAACCCGTTCGCTCCGCGTCCGCCGCGCGCGCCGTCGCAGTTGTGGGCAAAGGCTGCCCAGCGTCACTTCCTGCACTTGGACTATTTCCAGAAGCCCGGCGTGGCCGATGCCGAACTAGGCGGTCGCACAAGGGAATTCCTGGCTCGCGTCTACTATTCGCTCAGCGCCGACTATCACTACCTCGACACCTGGCGCTTCCCGGCCGAGGGGACCGGCTACCTCGACGTTCTTCCCGAGGCCCCGCTGCTGCCGTGGCGCTGGCTCTCCATCGCCGAATTCGACACCCTGGCAAAGGATTTCGAGCACACCGGCTTCACCGGTGGTCTCAACTGGTACCGGGTGCTGGATCGGAACTGGGAACTCACCGCCGAATTCGCCGATGCCGAGATCTCCGTTCCGACCTATTTCCTTTACGGCGACCGGGATCCGGATATGGAAGGCTTCAGCGGCCGTGACCCGCTCGCGACCCTGCGCGCGAACGTTCCCGATCTGCGTGCCGTCACCAAGATCGCGGACGCGGGTCACCTGGTGCAGTTGGAACGCACCGACGAGGTCAACACCTTGATCACCACCCACCTGCGCGACCTGGTTCCGGACCCAGCCCTCACGCAATAGCCGGGTCAGCGGTATTCGTCGGTCAATTCGGGGTAGTCGGCCCAGCTGGGAAGTGGGCGTCGGTCCAGATAGGCGGTGAGGCGGTCCAACAGGTACTGCCAGCGCGGTCCGACCGAGCAGGCGTCGGCGGGGCAGATGTGGCGGCGGATCAGTTCCAGATTGGTGACGACGCCGACCTGGGTCATATGCAGTTCCAGAATGCCGCCGTCGATGTGGATCACCAGATCATGTGGTGCGCGGCAGTCTTCGACGCGGATCGCGATGGGGCCAGGGACGGGCCCGTCGAACGGTTCGATGGTCAGGTTGCCATTACCGCCGGTGACTTTCCCGAACCAGCGATCCAATTGCCGGTGTTCGGCGCAGGCGGACCATACGTCGAGTACGGGCATGCGGAACGACCGCAGAAAGTGCAGGAGCACCCGGCCTTCCTCGATCGCCCGATCGTGTTCGGGTCGTACCTCGCCGAGCATGGACATCGTGGTCATAGCCGTGCCCTTTCGCCGCTGGTCACCGTATGTCCACTGTATTTCCTCGGTCACCACGCCGAATCCGATTCAGGGGAAGTGAGCTACCGCGTGTCGGATCCGTGCCCGGTACCCGCCGGTGCGAGGGTTGGCGAGTACTGCGCGGTTCAGGCAGGTCAGCGGGTGACGAGTTCGGTGGCGGCTGATTCGATTCGGGGTTCGTCCAGGAGGACGGTAGTGGCTGCCGGTCCCAGGGGGATGAAGGAGTCTTCGCTGGTTACGCGGGCTACGTGGCCGTCGAAACCGGCGTCGATCAGGGCGGCGCAGACGGATTCGGAGACGCCGCCGGTGTGGCGGGTTTCGTCGGCGATGAGGACTCGACCGGTGGCGCGGGCGTGGTCAAGTAGATCATCGATCGGCAGCGGTGACAGCCAGCGGAGGTCGAGGACGCGGGCTCGGATGCCACGCGAGGAGAGGCGTCGGGCTACCCGCAGACTCGTGGGGACGCCGTTGGCGAAGGTGACGATGGTCAGGTCGGTGCCTTCGCCGTAGCTGCGGGCACGGCCGACGGCGATGTGATCGGTGTCGGAAGGTGTTGCGAGCCAGGCATTATCGCCGGGGTGATGTAGATCTCGGGTGTGGTAGAGGGCGATGGGTTCGAGGTAGACGCAGACGCGGCCGTCGACGCGAGCGGCGCCGACGCAGGTCCGGAGCATGGCGGCGGCATCATCGGCGCGGGCGGGGGAGGCGATGATCAGGCCCGGGATATCGCGCAGTGCCGCAATGGAATTGTCGTTGTGGAAGTGGCCGCCGAACCCCTTCTGATAGCCGTAGCCGGCGATGCGGACGACCATCGGATTCCGGTATTGCCCCTGGGAGAAGTACGACAAGGTGGCGGCTTCCCCGCGCAACTGATCGGCGGCATTGTGCACGTAGGCGAGATACTGGATCTCCGGAATCGGCACGAATCCCGCGAGCCCGGCGCCCAGAGCCGTGCCGAGCACGCTCTGTTCGTCGAGCAGCGTATCGAAGACCCGGCGCACTCCGAACTGCTTCTGCAAGCCCTTGGTGACGCCGTACACGCCGCCCTTGCGCCCGACATCCTCGCCGAACACCAGGACGTCGTTGTCTCGGTCGAGCAGCCCGGCGAGCGTCTGATTGATCGCCTGCGCCAATGTCACCGAATCACCTTGGGTAACCGCGTGTCCCCGTCGCAACGCATCGGCTTGCACCAGGTCTGGATGCCGCGGGGCCAACGGTGCCGTCACCGCAGCGGCAGAGGTCAATTTCGGTTCGCGACAAACGAATTCGGCCATAGCGGCGACTCGGCCACCGATATCGTCGTACCGCGCGATGACTTCGGTCGGGGTGGCGAGGCCGGAGGTGACCAAGAGGCGACCGGTCGCGGTCACCGGGTCGCGGCGCAGGTCGGCGGCGATATCGGTGGGACCTCGGTAGGCGGATTCGACATCGGATCCGGCATGGCCCATGAGACGTACGGTGCTCAGGTGGAGAAAGGCGGGCTTGCGGTGTTCACGCACCCAATCGACCGCCTGGGTCGCGGTTGTCGCGGCGTCGAGGAGATCGCAGCCGTCCGCGTCGAAATACTGCAGACCGAGGCGGATGCCGTAGGACTGTTCGATCCAGCCCGGCGGGGTGGGGACGCTGATGCCGATGCCATTGTCCTCGCATACGAACAATAGCGGCAGCGGAACCCCTTGGCGCGCAGTGTGAATCGCGGCGTTGATGGCACCGGCGGCAGTGGAGTGATTGGCCGAAGCGTCGCCGAAACTGCACAGCACCACCGAATCCGACGGCCATTCGCAGCCGACGCCGAGCCGTGCCGCGCGCTCGATCGCGAAGGCGAGTCCGACGGCACGCGGCAGATGTGATGCGATGGTGGAGGTCTGTGGGATCACCGCGGCTGGTTTGCTGCCGAAAACCTTGTGTCGGCCGCCGGATATCGGTTCGGCGGCCGCCGCGACCACGCCGAGCAGCACATCCCGGATCGGGTCGAGACCGGGCACTTGCCTGGCCCGATGCACGAAGAATGCCCCGGAGCGATAGTGCAGCAGGGCCGGATCGGTGGGACGCAGGGCCGCTGCCACCGTCGCATTGCCCTCGTGTCCGGATGACCCGATGCTGTAGTAGCCGCGCTTTGTGCTGCCCAACCGGCGTGCCGCGAGATCGAGATGTCTACTGGTCGCCTGTGATTCGAACAGGTCCAGGCATTGGGATCCGGTGAGCCCGACACCCTCGAGCGGCTGCTCGACGGGACGCTTCGGCCGCGGCTCCAGCGCCGATAGTTCGGCCCGGAACCGTTCATCAAGATCGACTCGCTGTTCGGTCACGCTGTGATCATCTCCGACGGATGCCGATCCGGGGACCCGATTTCGGTGCGATTTCCGAAAGTATTCTGATCAACTCGGTAGTTGCGAGAAACTTCTCCGAGTACCTCGGTGATGAATCACGGATTTATCGACACAGCATCAGCGTGACTGCTCGGTCTCCTCGATCGTGCGCCGCAGCAGATCGCGAGCGGCATCGAGCTCGACGGCCCGACGATCCAACTCCGCCAGCCGATCCCGCAGCGCGGGCAATACGCCAGGACAGGCCCGCAACGCACCATCGTCGACAGCGCACGGCAGCAGCTGCCCGATCACCCGGGTGGAGAGTCCCGCCGCGAGCAATGCCCGAATCTGCCCGACACGCCGCTCGGCTTCCGCGTCGTACTCGCGATACCCATTGTGGCGGCGTTCGGCCGACAGCAGCCCGACCCGCTCGTAATACCGCAGCAGCCGCTCGCTGGTGCGGGTACGGCTGGCCAGCTCACCGATCAGCATGATTTGACCTTCCCATGGTGTCAGGGATCAACACTCGGGTCGGTAACCCGATTCCGCAAGGAGAAATGTTGATCATCGACGCACACAGCCACGTCCACGACCCGCTCACCGACCACATCGCGCTACTCGACGAGGCGGGCGTGGACAAGACCATTCTCTTCATGACCCGACCGCATCCCGAACGGGCCGCAAGCCTCACCGAACTCCGTGCGGAGATGGACCTGCTGACTCAGGCACTTGCCGGTAACGGTGCCCTCGGCCGCGAAACGGCTCGACGCGAACTCGACGCAGCACTCGCCGCCCATCCGAGCCGCTTCATCGGCTTCGCCTCGGTTCCGCTCGACTCGCTCGAGACCGAAGCCATCGTCGAACGCGAGGTAGTCGGGCGCGGACTGCGCGGCATCGGAGAGTTGACCCCGGCGCCCGGCCGAGCGGCTCTCATCGAGCCGGTACTCCGTGCCGCGACCGACCACGGACGACTTCCTGTCGTCGTCCACGGCGCCGCGCCGACGACCGCCGCCGACCTGCGCACCCTGACCGACCTCGCGCGCCGTTACCCTCGGGTACCTCTGGTCGTCTCCCAACTCGGCGGAGCGCACTGGATGGATGCGATCGAACTGGTCCGCGATACGCCGAATATGTATCTCGAACTGTCAACCGCCAGTATCGTTTTCGCGGTCCGCCTGGCCATAGCCGAAATTCCCGAGCGCACCCTCTTCGGCTCCGATGCGCCCTACGGTGACCCGGTCATCGCACGCATGACCGTCGAACGAGCCACCCGCTCACCACATGTGCGTGAACTGGTCCTCGGCGCGACAGCGCAGCAGCTGCTGAGTTAGCTCGTGGCACCCGGCAATGCCGCGGCGGCATCCCGATCCAACAGCCACGTAGTGGATTCCGACCCGACGGCGCCCGCCGCGGGAATCTGCACCGGATCCGCACCCGCCACCGCCGCGGCAACGGCTTCGGACTTGGCCGCACCGCCGACGACCAGCACGACCTGGCGACTGTGCCGCACCGCGGGCAGCGTCAGCGTGACCCGCACCGGCGGCGGCTTCGGCGAATCCGATACCGCGACAACGAGTTCATGCTGTTCCCGCACCGCATCGGTATGCGGGAACAGTGAATTCACATGCCCCTCGCCACCCATGCCGAGCAGATGCAGATCGAAGGCCCCGTGCTCGGCCAAGTGCGCGTGCACCGCCGCCGCATACTCCGCGGCGGCCTCGACCGGATCCGGATATTCACCATCGGATGTGGCGACCGGATGCACCCGCGACGGATCCACCGGCACATGGTCCAGCAGCGCCTGCCGCGCCTGCAGATCATTGCGCTCGGAATCGCCCGCGGGCACGAATCGCTCATCGCCCCAGAACACATCGAGCCGCGACCAGTCGATATCGCCGGGTGTCTTGCGGACCAATTCCAACAGTCCGATCCCGGTTCCACCGCCGGTCAACACCACCGATGCGGTGCCACGCGCCGCCTGTGCGGCCACCACGATCGCGACGAATCGCGCGGCCGCCGCGGCGATCAAGGCGTCGGTGTCCTCGTGTACTTCGACGGTGTTCGCGGGGAAGTTCGCGCGCTCACTCATAGGTCACCTTCTCGATTCCGGCGAGCGCCTCGGCATAGATCTCGTCGGCATCCAGCCGTCGCAGTTCCTCGGCGAGGCAGTCGCGAGTTTCCCTGCGCGCCAATGCGATTCGCTGATCCGGGTCGCCGGTGCGGGTCAATGTCGCGGTGCGCCCGGTCTGCGGCCGCTCGATGGCGATCGACACCGTCGGACGGTGCACCTCCACCCGCAACGCACCCGAGCGACGGCGCACCGGGCAGTCCAGCCGGGCGGCCAACCAGCCCGCGAGCATATCCAGTGCGGGTTCGTCGCGCAGTCCGGAGACGGTCACCGAATCCACCGGCTCGAACGGCGGTTCGTCCATGGCGGCCGCCAGCAGCGCACGCCAATAGGTGATGCGGCTCCACGCCAGATCGGTATCACCGGAGGCATAGGAGCCGAGCCGCTTCTTGATCGTCGCCTGCGGATCGGCCGCGAAGGTGGCGTCGGTGATGCGGCGAGTCGCCAAGCGCCCCACCGAATCCCTGGAAGGGAACTCCGGGGCGCCGCGCGGCCACCAGGCCACCACCGGGGTGTCCGGCAGCAGGAACGGGATGACGACGCTGCTCTCGTGGTTGATCAGATCACCCTGCAGCCGCAGCACGATCACCTCGGCCGCACCCGCATCACCGCCGACGCGGATCTGGGCATCCAATCGGGTCTCGGCCTCGCGGTCCCCGCGCGCCAAAACAACTACGCGACAGGGATGTTCGCGGCTGGCGTCATTGGCGGCGTCGATGGCGTCCTCGGCCTCGGAGCTGTCCAGCGTGCACACGACCAGCGTCAGCACCCGGCCCATGGTGATCACACCATTGCTCTCCCGAAGGCGCACCAGACGTTTGGTGACATCGGAGGTGGTGGTCTGCGGCATATCGACGATCATGGCCGCCGCCATTCGCGCCCGGTTCGGAGCAACACCTCGTCGGCCGAGGCCGGACCCCAGGTCCCCGCCTCGTACTGTTCGGGTTTACCGTCGGCGGCCCAGTGCTCGAGCACCGGATCCAGGATGCGCCAGGACAATTCGACCTCCGCGTTCACCGGGAACAGGGACGGCACCCCGAGCAGCACATCGAGGATCAGGCGTTCGTAGGCCTCGGGGGAGGATTCGGTGAACGCCTCGCCGTAGCTGAAATCCATATTGACATCGCGCACTTCCATGCTCGACCCCGGCACCTTCGAACCGAACCGGGTGGTAATGCCCTCATCGGGCTGCACCCGGATGACCAGTGCGTTCTGCCCGAGATCCTCGGTCATGGTCTGGTCGAACGGCAGATGCGGCGCCCGCTTGAACACCACCGCGATCTCGGTCACCCTGCGGCCGAGGCGTTTTCCGGTGCGCAGGTAGAACGGCACGCCCGCCCAGCGTCGGGTGTCGACCTCGAGGGTGATCGCCGCGTAGGTCTCGGTGCGCGATTGCGGGTCGAAACCCTCCTCGTCGAGCAGTCCGACCACATGCTCGCCGCCCTGCCAACCCTCCGCGTATTGTCCGCGCGCGGTGGTTTCATCGAGCGGCTCGACGAGTTTGGTCGCCGAGAGCACCTTGATCTTCTCCGCCTGCAACTGCTTGGGCTCGAAGCTGATCGGCTCTTCCATGGCGGTCAGCGCGAGCAACTGCAGCAGGTGGTTCTGGATCACATCGCGGGCCGCGCCGATACCGTCGTAATAGCCTGCGCGCCCGCCCAATCCGATGTCCTCGGCCATGGTGATCTGCACATGGTCGACATAATTGGCATTCCAGATCGGTTCGTAGAGCTGGTTGGCGAAGCGCAGTGCCAGGATGTTCTGCACCGTCTCCTTGCCAAGATAGTGATCGATGCGGAATACCGTCTCCTCCGGGAACACCCGGTTGACCAGTGCGTTGAGTTCGACCGCACTGTCCAGATCGTGGCCGAACGGTTTCTCGATCACCACCCGGCGCCACGGCTTGCGGCCCTCGCCATCGGTTCTCGTCGGCTGGGCCAGTTTGTGCTCGGAGAGCTGATCGAGCACGACCGGGAACATATTCGGCGGAATCGACAGGTAGAAGGCGTGATTGCCGCCGGTGCCGCGATCCTTGTCCAGCTTCGCCAGCACATCGGCGAGTTTGGCGAAGGCGGAATCATCGTCGAAGGAGCCCTGCACGAAACGGATGCCCTCGGCCAGGTGATCCCAGACCTCCTGCCGAAATGGCGTGCGTGCGTGCGCTTTCACCGCGTCGAGCACGACATTCGCGAAGTCCTCGTCCGCATAGTCCCGGCGCGCGAAGCCGACCAGTGCGAAGCCCGGCGGCAGCAGCCCCCGGTTCGACAGATCGTAGATGGCCGGCATCAGCTTCTTCCGGGACAGATCGCCGGTGACGCCGAAAATCACCATGCTGCACGGTCCCGCGATGCGGGGGACCCGCTTATCCCGCTCGTCGCGCAGCGGGTTCTTCCAGGTATCGGTCTGAGTGCCGGCCATCGGGTCAGTTATCTCCGGTCTTGGCCAGTTCGCCTGCCGTGGCGGAAAGCAGCTCCTCCCACGACTTCTCGAACTTCTCCACACCCTCGCGCTCGAGTACCTCGAACACGTCGTCGAGGTCGATGCCGACCGCGGTGAGCTTGTCGAAGACCTCCTGCGCGGCCGCGCCGGTACCGCTGACGGCATCGCCACGGATCTCGCCGTGATCGGCGACCGCCTCGAGCGTCTTCTCCGGCAGCGTGTTCACCGTATTCGGTGCTACCAGCTCGGTGACATACAGGGTGTCCGAGTACTCCGGATTCTTCACACCCGTCGAAGCCCACAGCGGCCGTTGCCGATTCGCACCGGCGGCGGCCAGATGGTTGTAGGTCGAGGTGTGCGAACCACCGTCGAAGACATCCTGGTATTCGGCGTAGGCCAGGCGCGCGTTGGCGACCCCCGCCTGTCCGCGCAGTGCCAGCGCCTCCGGCGTACCGATGGCCTCGAGTCGCTTATCGATCTCGGTGTCCACGCGGGAGACGAAGAACGAAGCGACCGAATGGATCTTGGCAAGATCGTGGCTGGCGCCCTTGGCATTGCGCAGACCGTCGAGGTAGGCGCCCATCACCTCGCGGTAGCGCTTGACCGAGAAAATCAGGGTGACGTTGACGCTGATGCCCTCCGCGATCACCCGGGTGATCGCGGGCAGGCCCGCCTCGGTCGCCGGAATCTTGATGAACAGGTTGGGCCGGTCCACCGTCTTCCACAGGTCGATGGCTTGTGCGACCGTCTGCTCGGCGTCGAATGCCAGGCGCGGGTCGACCTCGATGGAGACCCGGCCGTCGACGCCGTTGCTGGCCTCGTAGACCCCGGCAAGCACATCGCAGGCCGCACGCACATCATCGGTGGTGATGGTCCGGATCGCGGAATCCACATCCGCGCCTTGGGCCGCAAGCTCTTTCACCTGACCGT
Source organism: Nocardia sp. CA-135398 (assembly GCF_050955845.1). NCBI lineage: Bacteria > Bacillati > Actinomycetota > Actinomycetes > Mycobacteriales > Nocardiaceae > Nocardia > Nocardia sp. CA-135398. The sequence goes on from NZ_CP192084.1 coordinate 3,487,079, forward strand.
CGTAGGCATGACCCTGACTCAGGGCGCCCTGGAAGATGGTCGGATTGGTGGTGACGCCGACGACGCTGCGGGTTTCGATGAGCTCGGCGAGGTTGCCGGACTGGATCCGGTCCCGCGACAGATCATCGAGCCACACCGAGACGCCCGCGGCGGAGAGGGCGGCGAGGTTTTCGTTCTGTGCCATGAGCTCTTATCCCTTCACATTGTCCAGGGTGCGCTGCGCGGCAGCGACTACGGCTTCCGCGGTGATCCCGAATTCGCGGAACAGGGTCTTGAAATCGGCCGAGGCACCGAAGTGCTCGATCGAAACGATCTCGCCCGCGTCACCGGTGAACCGGTACCACGGCATCGCGATACCGGCCTCGACGGCCACGCGAGCGGCGACCGCCGGCGGCAGCACCTCGTCCCGATATGCCTTGTCCTGCGCGTCGAACCACTCCACGCACGGCATCGAGACCACGCGGGTGCCGATGCCCTGCGCCTCCAGCGTAGTGCGGGCGGCGACGGCGAGCTGCAGCTCGGATCCGGTCGCGATCAGGATGAGCTGCGGTGTCCCGGTGGACGCCTCGGCCAGCACGTAGCCACCCTTCTTGACACCTTCGTAGCTGGTGCCCTCGAGGATCGGCAGATCCTGGCGGGTCAGCGCGAGCGCGGACGGCCCGTCCTGGTGGGCGGGTTCGGAGACCGAGAAGTGCGAAGTGTGCTCGCTGCTGTCGCGCTCCAGAATGGTGCGCCAAGCATAGGTGGTTTCGTTGGCGTCGCCGGGGCGGACCACGTTCAGACCCGGAATAGCGCGCAGCGCGGCGAGATGTTCGATCGGCTGATGGGTCGGGCCGTCCTCGCCGAGGCCGATGGAGTCGTGCGTCCAGACGTAGATCGCGGGCACCCGCATCAGCGCGGCCAGGCGTACGGCCGGACGCATGTAATCGGAGAAGACCAGGAACGTGCCGCCGTAGGGGCGAGTCGGGCCGTGCAGCGCGATGCCGTTGAGGATCGCGCCCATGGCGTGCTCGCGCACACCGAAGTGCAGGGTGCGGCCGTACGGGTTGGCCTTCCACATACCGGTCGAGATCGACTCCGGACCGAAGCTCGGCGCGTCGGGCATGGTGGTGTTGTTGGATTCGGCGAGGTCGGCCGAACCGCCCCACAGCTCCGGCAGCACCGGTGCCAGCGCGGCGAGCACCTTGCCGGACGCCTTACGGGTGGCCATCCCCTTCGGATCCGCCTCGTAGGTCGGCAGATTCGCGGCCCAGCCCTCGGGCAGATCACGCTTGGCGAGCCGATCGAACAGCGCCTTGTTGTCCGGGTTGGCGGCGGCCCACGCGTCGAACTGCTGCTGCCAGGCCTCATGTGCCTGCTGCCCGCGCTCGATGACCTTGCGGGTGTGCGCGATGACATCGTCGTCGACCTGGAAGTTCTTGTCCGGGTCGAAGCCGAGGATCTTCTTGGTGGCGGCCACCTCGTCGGCGCCGAGTGCGGCACCGTGCGCGGCGCCGGTGTTCATCTTGTTCGGGGCCGGGTAGCCGATGATGGTGCGCAGCACGATGATCGAGGGCCTACCGGTCTCCGCCTTGGCCGCGGCCAGCGCCGCCTCGATGGCGACGACATCCTCGCCGCCCTCGACCACCTGCACATGCCAGCCGTAGGCGGCATAGCGCTCGGCGACATCCTCGGTGAAGGCGATGGTGGTGTCGTCCTCGATGGAGATCTTGTTGTCGTCGTAGATGACGACCAGGTTGCCGAGCTGCTGGGTGCCCGCGAGTGAGGAGGCCTCGGAGGTGACGCCCTCCTCCATATCACCGTCGGAGGTGATGACGTAGATGAAGTGGTCGAACGGGCTGGTGCCCGGTGCGGCGTCCGGATCGAACAGGCCGCGTTCACGCCGTGCCGCCATTGCCATGCCGACCGCGGAGGCCAGACCCTGGCCCAGCGGACCGGTGGTGATCTCGACGCCGTCGGTGTGGCGGAACTCGGGGTGTCCGGGGGTGAGCGAGCCCCACTTGCGCAGATGTTCGAGGTCGTTCAGCTCCAGACCGTATCCGGCAAGGTAGAGCTGGATGTACTGGGTGATGCTGGAGTGGCCGCAGGACAGCACGAAGCGGTCCCGGCCGACCCAGCTCGGATCGCTCGGGTCCAGGCGCATGGTGCGCTGGTAGAGGGTGTAGGCCAGCGGTGCGAGGCTCATCGCGGTGCCGGGGTGCCCGTTCCCGGCGTTCTGCACCGAATCGGCGGCCAGAACCCGAACGGTGTCGACGGCCTTGGTGTCCAGATCCGTCCAGTCGTCCGGGTGGTTCGGCTGAGTGAGGGCGCGGATGTCGTCTGTGACTGACACGACCGAGGTTCTCCTGACATTGGTTTCGTCGACGGTGGCGCAGGGGGTGCACGCACGGCAGCGGTGGAATGCGAACCGGTTTACCCCAACTACCCTAGATGTGCCCGATGACCGGCATGTGAGGAACCCGGCTTACTTCGGTGTCGAATCGCTGCGACAGCGTGCCGGAGCGAGGGGCTATGGAAAGAAGGCTGTGCGGCTGGGTCTACCATCGTCTGTAGTAGTTACCGCCTCGCACCAGCTCGAGCAGGGGGAGGGCGGTAGTGGTTATGCCGGATGCGATGCACAGCGTGCGAGGAGAGACAGTGCGGATTGGGCAACAGCCGGGTGGCAATGGCGCACACGGCTCCTCCGCGACGGCGCTGGCCGACCGGTTGACCGGCGATGGCCTGCTGTCCCGACTACTGCGGCGACCGCTGGCCTATATCGCGTTGACCAAGCCGCGCGTCATCGAGCTGCTGCTGGTCGCGACCATTCCGACCATGCTCCTGGCCGACCGCGGCCATGTCGATATCGGACTGATCCTGGCCACGCTGTTCGGCGGTTGGATGGGCGCCGCGAGCGCGAACACCCTCAACTGTGTCGCCGACGCCGATATCGACAAGGTGATGAAGCGGACCGCGAAGCGACCGCTGGCCAGAGAGGCCGTGCCGACTTCGCACGCCTTCGTCTTCGGTGTGACGCTCGGTATCGGGTCTTTCGCCTGGTTGTGGTGGCAGGCGAATCTGCTCAGTGGTCTGCTGGTTGTCGCGACGATCCTGTTCTATGTCTTCGTGTACACCCTCGGCCTCAAGCGCCGGACCTCGCAGAATGTGGTCTGGGGCGGGGCGGCCGGATGTATGCCCGCGCTGGTCGGCTGGTCGGCGGTGACCGGAAATATCGGCTGGCCCGCGATCGCGCTGTTCGGTGTCATCTTCTTCTGGACGCCGCCGCACACCTGGGCGTTGGCCATGCGCTACAAAGAGGACTATCGCGCGGCCGGGGTGCCGATGCTGCCGGTCGTGGCCACCGAGCGGGCCGTCACCAAGCAGATCGTCATCTACACCTGGCTCACCGTGCTCACCACCCTCGCGCTGGCCCCGGCGACCGGTGTGGTCTACGCGGCGGTCGCGCTGGTGGCCGGAGCGTGGTTCCTGCTCATGGCGCACCAGCTGTACTCCGGTGTGCGACGTGGTGAATCGGTGAAGCCGCTGCGACTGTTCCTACAGTCCAACAACTATCTGGCCGTTGTGTTCTGTGGTCTCGCGGTGGATTCGGTGCTCGGATGGGACACGATCGGCAGCTTCTTCGGCTAGGTCAGCCGAGGTATCCGTCGGGCCGGATTCGTACGGTGGTGCCGTCGACCGCGTGATAGGCGGCGAAGGCGTGACCGTCGACATCCACGACGTAAGGTCCGGTCGCCTTGTCGCCGGGGCGGATCACTCGGTATACCTCGGCACCGGGTTCGGCCGGCGCGTCGGTTTCGCCGAATGACAGCAGCGTCGCATGCGGTCCGCGGAACAGGTCGAACAGTCGAATCGGCCGCCCCTCGGCATCTTTGACCGGTGCGTCGGGCGCGCGGTCACCCGTGACGAGCACACCGTGGTCGGCGGGATCGCGGTAAGTGATATCCAATTGACGCGTCTCCGCGCCGCGCTGCATCGCGTCCTCGGCGCCGTCGACCAGCTTGTCCAGCAGTTCGGTACTGATGCCGAGCACCCGTGCGGCTACCGTGCGTCGCTCGGCTTCGTAACTGTCCAGCAGTGATTCGTCGCCCGCGACAGCGGCGGCGAGCTTCCAGCCGAGGTTGTAGGCGTCCTGGATGCCGGTGTTCATGCCCTGTCCGCCGGTGGGCGGATGCACATGCGCGGCATCGCCCGCGAGGAACACCCGGCCTTCCCGGAACCGTTGCGCCAGACGGATATTCGGCCGCCACACCGTTGCCCAGGTGAGATCGGTGAGGACGATATCCAGACCTCCGGCGTAGCGGTCGACGAACTCCTGCAGCACCTCGAGGGTAGGCTCGGCGTCGGTATCCAATGGTGCGCCGAACTGGAACTGGCTGCCACCGGGCAACGGGGACAATATGATTCCCTCCATCGGGTGACCGGCCGCGGCGAACCAGTAGCCGTAGTCGTGATCGAGTGCGTCGGCACTGACATCGCCGAGCAACATGCGGATCGAATCGTCGGTGCTGCCTTCGAACGGAATGCCGAGCGTCTTTCGGACGGTGCTCTTGCCGCCGTCCGCGCCGACGAGATAGGCGACACTCAGCGTCTCGGTGATACCGTCGTGCGCCAGCTCGACGTTGACGCCGGTCTCGTCCTGTTCGAAAGTGACCAGCGCCGTGGCGAGTTCGACCCGAACGCCGAACTCCGCGAGCCGGTCCCGCAGTATCGCCTCGGTATGCGACTGCCCGAGCACCCAGGGGTTGGGATAGGGGACCGCCGGCGTCGGCTCGACCGGTTCGGCCATCCGATGTTCGCCCGCGAATTGATTGCCGGAGTATGCGCGGATGACCGGTGTCGGTGATCCGGCCCGGCGGACCGCATCCAGTACGCCGAGATCGTCGAAGACTTCGAGGGTGCGCGGTTGGATGCCGTCGCCGCGCGATCCGGCGAAGAATTCGGTGGCCCGGTCGATAATGCGCACCGGGATATTGCGGCGGGCCAGGTCGATGGCGAGGGTGAGGCCGGTGGGTCCGGCGCCTGCGATGAGTACTTGCGCGTGCACGATATCTCCGTACTGAATTGGGTCGGCGGTTCCGGTGTCGATTGGTCAATCCGGGACGACGACCACCCGGGTGGCACCGAATTGCGCTGCGGCCCATGCCTCTTCGATCTTCGAGAGCGGGAATTCCTGTACCGAGGTGCCCAGTCGGCCGTCGGCGATCAATCCCATGTATTCCGGGATGGCGGCCAGGATCGACTGCATCGACGCGGATCCGGCTCCGCTGCCGGAGATCGTGATGCGACGGCTGCGCAACAACGCCGCCGGGACTGCTGCCTCGCCGCCTGCCATCGAGCCGATCTGGATGTATGCGATATCCGCGTCGTCCTCGGTCAGGCCGTGGCGTCCGAGCGCTGCGAAGGCGGCCTCGGCCGGTGCGCCCCACACATAGTCGAGCACCAGACTCGGCGCCTCGGCACCGATCACCTCGGCCAGCGCCGAAGCGGTCGCTGCCTTGTCGTCCTGGAGTGAGACCGTGATCGCACCGTATCCCGCCGCCCGCTCGAGTGCCGACGGATTGCGTCCGGCGGCGATCACCCGGTCCGCGCCGAGTATAAAGGCGTTCTGCACGGCCAGCAGGCCTGCGGCCCCGGTGGCGCCGAGGATCAGCACGGTGCCGAGCTTCTGGTCGGTCAGCGCGGCGCGGCGTTCGCGCAGGGCCAGCCACGAGGACAACCCGGGGTTGAGACCACCGGCGATCCGCGCGGGATCGACGCCGGTCGGGAGCGGAATCCGCATCCGAGCGGGTACCGCCATCCGTTCGGCCAGCGTGCCGTAGGGGGCCTGCGGGAAACCGGTGTAGACGAGTGCGCCGTCGGTCGTGCGTGCCACCGCGTCGATGCCCGGGATCAGGGGATAGGCGTCGGTGCTGCCGTAGTGCGTACCGGCGGCCAATGCTCGAACGATCGGATGGATGCCCGCCGCCACCAGTTCGACCAACTCCCGGCCTTCGGTCACCTGAGGGTCGTCGAAGTCGCTGTATACGGGAACCTCACGTGCGCTGTGCAGGACTGCCGCTTTCATGATCTCCACCAATCTGAATTGAAATTCACTGAATCTGAATTCAGTATGGAGTTGGTAGGTTTTCCTGTCAAGGAGGTGGTGCGCGTGACGTCGAGTCGCCGGGAGAAGTCCGCAGAGACCGAACAGGCACTCAAGGATGCGGCGCGGCGGGTGTTCGCCGAACGTGGCTACTTGAACACCAAGATCACCGACATCACCGCGGCCGCGGGGCGCGCGGCCGGGTCGTTCTACAACCACTTCGCCAGCAAGGAGGAGCTGCTCCAGGCGCTGCTGAACGATCTGGCGAGCGCCGGGGACGAGCGTGCGGAGCAGCCCGAACACAACTCCGATTTCAGTGATCCGGAGGCGGTGCGGTATCACGTCGCCGGATATTGGACCTTTTCACGGGAACATGCGCCGGTGCTGCGCGCCATGACGCAGGCGGCGATCGTCAGCGACGATTTCGCGCGCGTGCTCGGACAGTTCGGGGTCGAACAGCGCGCCGATATCGCCGATCATCTGGATGGCCTGGCCGACCAGGGATTACGGCTGCCGAGCAGCATAGATGCCAGTCTGGCGATGATGTTCCAGGTCGCCCAGGGGATGTTGGCGCTGGTCGAGGACGGCACTGTCGCGCTGACCGATGAGCAGGCGATCGAGGGATTGACGCGGTTCATTTACCGCGGCCTGACCGGACGGGACTACTGACCCGGCAGAGATCTGTCGAGCGAATCAGGCTGCCGGGCAAGGGATTCCGTGTGCCAACGGCCGTGCCGGTGCACGGCCGTCGGCGTAGGGCTACGGCAGTAGGACGATAGAGCCGGTTGTCTTGCGGCCCTCCAGATCGCGGTGCGCCTGCTCGGCTTCGGCCAGCGGATATGTGGCGCCGACCCGAACGTCCAGGGTGCCGTCGGCAATCGCGTCGAGGATATCGGTTGCGCGCCAGAGCAATTCGGCGCGGTCGCGGGTGTAGTGCACCAGCGTGGGGCGGGTGACGAAGAGCGAGCCCGCCGGGTTGAGGCGCTGCAGATCGAAGGGCGGCACCGGGCCGCTGGCCGCGCCGAAGAGGGCCAACACGCCGCGTACCCGCAACGAGGCGAGACTGGCCTCGAAGGTGGCCGCGCCGACACCGTCGTAGACGGCGGCGACGCCGACGCCCTCGGTGAGTGCGCGAACCTGCTCGGCGAGATCATCGGTGTAGCGCAGTACCTCACTCGCGCCCGCCTCGCGGGACAGTTTCTCCTTCGCGTCCGAGGAGACAGTGGTGATCACGCGGACACCACGTGCGACGGCGAGCTGGGTGAGCAAAAGGCCGACGCCGCCCGCGCCCGCGTGCACCAGCACGGTCTCGCCGGGTTCGGGCTTGTAGATCGATTCGATCAGGTAGTGCGCGGTCATACCCTGCAGCAGTGCCGAGGCGGCGACCGGTGCGTCGACACCATCGGGCACCTTGACCGCGACCGCCGCCGGTACGGCGACCCGCTGGGCATAGCTGCCGGACGCGGCCGCCCAGGCGACCCGGTCGCCGACGGCGAATTCGGTCACATTCGGGCCGACCTCGGCCACCACGCCGGTGCCCTCGGCGCCGGGAACGTAGGGGACCGCCTGCGGGTAGCTGCCGGAACGGATATAGGTGTCGATGAAGTTGATGCCGATCGCCTCGGTGTCGACCAGCAGCTGATCCGGACCGATCCGCGGATCCGGCACCTCGACGTAGTTCAGGACTTCGGGACCGCCGTGCTCGGAAACCTGAATAGCGCGCATGAGATCCGTTCTACACCCACGCGGGCTGGACCCGAACGTACCGGTCAGTAAACTAGCCGCCATGAGTGTTGAAGCCGCCGCCCCAGTAAAGCTGTCGGGTTCCCTGGTGGATTCGGTCAAGGGATTCGTCGCCGAGCACGGCGGCTCCGCCACCGCCGTGCTGCAGCCGATCGGCCGCGCGGGTGTGCGCGTCACCCTGATCGGCTCCGACGGTGTCCTCGGTGACCGCGTGGTCGATGATCTGGCGACCGCGAAGGAGTTGGTCGAAACCGTCGACGGTCTCACCGAGGCCGATGAATGGGACCGCGAGCTGATTTCGGTGGTCACCCCGCGCAAGGGACACTGGGCCAAGATGGCCGGTTGGGTTGCCCGGCAGACCCGTTTTCCCAAGGCGCGCAACGAGAACTGAGCCGTTCAGGCTCGCGTGGTCGCGCTGTCCGATTCGCGAGTCTCAGGTGGGACGACGCGCAGGACCAGCCGCAGTACCGGGCCCGCGAAGATGCCCGCGAGCCGGGTGAAGGGCCAGATGCCGAGGATCAGCAGCAGGATCATGCCGCGCGCCTGGTAGATGAGCGGGGCATGCTGCATGGCCTCGGGATACGGATCGATAGTGCACAGCGAGCGGAACCAGGCGAAAAGCGTTTCGCCGGTTCGATATTCGCGTGCCACCGTGGTCGGGTCGTATTCGATGATCACCCCGGACAGCAGCGCGGCGGTCAACGCGGGGAAGGTGATGCGGTCGAACGGAGTGATCACCGGACGCGACGGACCCGCGATCAGATCCGGTAGGAACAGCAACACCGCCCCGACGGTGGCCGCGGCGACACCACCGATCTGCACGATCGTGGTGACCACGTGCAGCGCACCGGCGGGACGGGCGTGCGGTTCGGCGGTGATCACCTTGATCAGGCGGGTGAGGACTATGAGGCAGACGCCGAACCGGAATGCCCTCGATCCGAACCGCTGGCTGCGGTCCATCTCCGGAGAGCGGGAATAGCTGCGGAAACCGTCGCGCCGGTAGCGCCACACATGACCGAGCACGAACGACCCGAACGCGCAGTAGGGCAGCGCAATCCACAACAGCGATGTCACGGCGAGTTCGCTTCCCCTTGCCGACGATCGGACGTATCACGTTCGCAGAGACATCGAATGTCGAACAAGGGACCAACGGCCCTTACCGAGGGGTACTTCGGGACTCGCGGTCCGACAGGGCGACGATGGCGCGGCGGAGGAGATCGGTGCGGTCGGTGATCCGGTCGCCGGCCATCGGGATCAGCTCAGCGCTTTGACAATCTCCGCGGCGAGTGGTGCCGACGATGCGGGGTTCTGTCCGGTGTAGAGATTGCGATCGACCTCGATATGTGGGGCCCACGGCTCGCCCTCGCGGAAATCGACGCCGAGCTCGACCAGCCGATCCTGCAGCAGCCACTTGGCCTTATCCGCGAATCCGGCTTGTGTCTCTTCGGCATTGGTGAATCCGGTGACCCGGTAGCCGACGAACGGGGAATCGCCGTCGATGGCGGTCGCGAGCAGCGCGGCGGGCGCGTGGCAGACGACGCCGAGTGGTTTGCCCGAGGCCAGCGCGGCATTGAGCAGTATAGCGGAGTCGGTATTCACCGACAGATCTTCCATCGGGCCGTGTCCGCCCGGGTAGTAGACGGCGTCGTAGTCGGCCAGGTCGACATCCTCGAGCCGGAGCGGGCTGCGCAATTCCGCCGCGTCGGCCAGGGTTCGGGCGATCTGCGCGGCACCGTCCGCGCCGCCGTTGACCTCGGCCGCGAGACTGCCCTGGTCGACGGTCGGTACGACACCGCCGGGAGTGGCGACCACGATCTCGTGACCCGCCGCCTTGATGGCCTTATACGGTGCCACCAGTTCTTCGGCCCAGTAGCCGGTCGGGTGTTTGGTGCCATCGGCGAGCGTCCAGTAGTCGACGCCGGTCATGACGAAAAGAACCTTCGACATCGTGTGCCTCCTGATCGGGGAATGGGGCGACGTGCTGACGTGCCGCATCCAGAGTGTCAGTCCGTCGCGATGTCGACGTTAGGCATCCGTTCATCGAAGCACCAATAGGATCGCCAATAAGAGACATCAGAATATTGATGGGTCTCCGGTTCCAGGTCTGGACGGCATCCAGATCGTAAAGTAGGGAACGATGAACGCGGATAAAGCGAGTGAGCTGGCGGCTCGGCGGGTCGGTGCCGCGCATGCCGACGCGCAGCAGCGTGTCGCGCTCGCCGAGAGCTTCTATCCACCGGAGCTCCGCGCCTACCGTCGGGCCGAAATCGCCTTTCTGCAGTGGGAACTCGCCCGCGGCGTGCTGCACGCCGATACCGGCAGCCCGTGGTGGCGGGCCATCAACGACCGCCTACTACACGACAAACTGGAGGCGGCGCTGCTGCACCGTGCCGGTACGCGCGATGCGTCGACACCCGGTGCCCGGCTGTGGCTCGAATTCCTTACCGCCGCTTCGCCCGCGGCGTGGTATCGGGCGCACAATCGCAGCATCGTCGCAGGTTATCTGGAACATCAGGAGCTGGCCGCGGCCGAGTTGCCCGCCGAACGGTTGATGATCAATGTGACGCTGATGCGGGTGCTGTTCACCCACGTGCTGGTGGCGCGGCCGACGCTCGCGCTCGGCCGGCTCGGGGCACTCGGCGGCTGGTCGGCAGATCCGCGCCGCAGCTCGGTTCGGCTGTTTCTCGACCTGCGCAACGTCTTTCCCGAGGTGTATCCGCTGGCGAATATGTCCGTCGGTGCCGTGCTCGCGCTGGAGGGACGCGTGGCACGGACGCTCGATTACGGTCTGATCGTGCCGAAATTGGAGCAGATATATGCCTTCGCGGCGGAGCAATTGGAAGAGCCGATGATCGTCGGGCTCGTCGAGAACGGTGATCCGTGCTACGCGGGGCTGCGGCTCGAACGCGGGCAGCTGGCGTCGGATGCGTTGATTCGAACGCTCGCGCGGGTCACTCGGCCACGGTTCGCATAGCCGGGTCGTTGATGCGTGTCAATAATCCCCGCGCACAATGTTTTTCGGCAACTCACCGGCAGCGAATCGGACGACCTCCGTCGCGACGACGGCATAGGCGCGTTCGAGACTGCCGCGGCTGCTGCCCGCGACATGCGGGGTCAGCAGCAGGCCCGGCGCCGTCCAGAGTGGATGGTCGGGCGGTAGGGGCTCGGGGTCGGTGACATCAAGGGCCGCGCGTAATCGCCCCGAAACCAGTTCGGCCAGTAGCGCTTCGGTCCGCACGATCGGCCCGCGCGCGACATTCATCAGCACCGCGCCGTCGGCCATCTTCGCCAGGAATTCGGCATCGACCATGCCGATGGTCTGATCGGTCACCGGAACCATCAGCACCACGACATCGAATTCGCCGAGCAGCCACGGTAATTCGTCGACGCCGTGCACACCGTCACGTGCGGTCGTGCCGACCAGCGTCAGCGTCGCGTCGAAAGCTTCGACTCTGCGGCGCAATTCGATAGCGAGATCACCCGCGCCGATGCCGAGGATCCGTTTACTCGCCAACGTATCCGTCCGATGTTGATACCAGCAATGCTCGCGCCGCAAATCGGCGAACTCCGTCAGCTCGCGATAGATCGTGAGCAGCGCCGCGACCACCCACTCCGCGGAACTGCCACCATGCGCACCCCGCGCATTCGACAGCAGCACCCCATCCGGCAGCTGACCGATCCACCGTTCGGCGCCCGCCGTCAGCATCTGCACCAACCGCAACTTCGGCAGCCCGGCCAGATCGATCGACTCGGGCCGACCCAGAAACGCCGGAACCAACACCTCCGCCAACTCCGCCGCCGCGGGCAGCGCCTCGCCGGGCGTATACCGAACCGGCCGTATCCCATCGAGCCGAGCCAATACCTCGACCCCATAATCATCAGGTACAAGCACAGTCAGCGGCATGCCTGCCAGATTAGCCGCGCCCCCACCGAACTGCATCCCATCATCGGATCATTCACCGACGCCGCTGGCGAAATGAGCCAACGCCCCGAGTATCGCGCCGCGCACGGCCGGGCTGCCGGTTTGCCCGGAATCTGCGATGACCCCGCAGCCCGGCACTCGGCCGGGCCTGCGTCAATTGCCGCGCGCAACAAGACCATCGAGCCAGGCGGCATTGTCGAAGTAGTGCGAGGCGTCCGCGCTGATCCGGCTCGATATCCGGGAATGGTTGTGGCGCTTCGGTACTCGACGCCGATGGTGCCATGGGAACGGCGGGCCGGGCGGGCTATGTCAACTGTTCGGTGGAGCTGGGGATCGGGGCCGAGACGTGTTCGCGGGTGCGGAGGGAGGCCCAGAGGGCGGCGGTGGCGGCGGTGCAGGCTGCGGCGCCGCCTACGTGGGTGGCGACCAGGGCGGCGGGGACGTCGGTGAAGTACTGGACTACGCCGACCAGGGACTGGGCGCAGACCAAGCCGAGCAGGACGAAGAGGCGGGTGCGAACGGCGGGGGTGATGCCGACGGCGAAGAGGCCGAAGGCCAAGCCGATGAGCAGTGCGAGATAGCCGACCAACAGTTGTGAGTGCAGGTGGACCAGGGTGACGATCTCGACCTGGAGGCGTTCGACCGGTCGTTCGATGCTCTTGTCGCCCGCGTGCGGTCCGGCGCCGGTGACCAGCGTGCCCGCGATGAGGACACCGGCCAGCGCGACACCGCTCAGCCCGGTCAGCCAGCGCAGCGGCGCGGGCGCCTGGATCGCTTCGATCCCGTCATCGGGTTCGCCGACCTTCGCGAACATGACCACCGCGACCCACACCATCAGCATCGACGCGAGCAGATGCACCGAGACCGTCCACCAGAGCAGACCGGTGCGCACGGTGATGCCGCCGATGATCGCCTGCAGCACCGTGCCGCCCGGCATCAGCCACGCATACACCAGCACCTCGCGACGGCGGCGGGCGCGGGTGACGGCGAGCACGATGAGCGCCGCGCACAGTGTCACCGCGAAGGTCAGCATGCGATTGCTGAACTCGACGGTCTGATGCAGCACCGGTACCTCGGCCACTCCGGTCGGAGTGAAGCTGCCCGGGAAGCACTGCGGCCACGTCGGGCACCCGAGTCCGGAGGCCGTGACCCGCACGATCGCACCGGTGATGGCGATGCCCGCCTGGGAGACGATGACCGCGACGGCGATCAGTCGCTGCACCCGCAACGAGGGCAGCGGGAGCAGATCGACGAGCCGCAGGAATGCGCGATACAGCACCCAACGATCGTAGCGGGGCCCCTCCGACGACCCACATCCGGTCTACTACATCCCGTCGTTGCCGCCGCTCGAGATCAGGTGGACACTATGGCGGCATCGGTCGAGAAGCCCCCCGCTACCACTTCCAGCTGATCTCGAGCAGCTCAGTCGAAGCGGAAGAAGCGGGTGGCGAGGAATCCGGAGATGCCGCCCCATGCGGCGAGCACGGCGATGCCGAACCAGTCGATGCTGGTGCGCATGGCGTCTTCCAGCGTGACCGCCAGCGCTCCGGATGGAATCAACCGCACGAGCACATTCACCGCCGAGGGCAGATCGTCGGATGCGAAAACGATGCTCGCGATACCGAGCATGACGAACCAGAGGATATTCGCCAGCGCGAGCACGATCTCCGCCTTGAGCGTGCCGCCGAGCAGCAGCCCCATGGCCGCGAAAGTGGCTGTGCCGAGCGCGATCACCAGCGCACCGAGCCCGAGCCCGGCGAGTTCCGGTCGCCAGCCGAGCGCGAATCCGATGGCCCCCAACAGAATTGCCTGCAACACCACCACGATCAGTACGGCGGCGCTCTTGCCTGCCACAATGCCCCAGCGCGGGAGTGGGGTAGCGCCGAGACGCTTGAGCGCACCGTATCGCCGGTCGAATCCGACCGCGATGGCCTGTCCGGTAAAGGCGGTCGACATGACCGCGACCATCATGACCGCGGGCACGATTTTGTCGACCCGGTCCGAACCGAGGTCCCCGAACGGCAACAGGCTGAGCCCGACCAGCAGAGTGATCGGAATGAACATGGTGAGCAGCAGCTGTTCGCCGTTGCGCAGCAACAGGATCAGCTCGAGCCGGGTCTGTGCGGTCATCATGGCGAGGCGGCCGCTCGGACGCGGATCGGGAGTGAAAGTGCCTGGCGCGAAGCGGTTCCCGGCGAGCTCTGGCTGATTCATCCGCGTAGGTCCCGTCCGGTGAGTTCCAGGAAGACGTCCTCGAGGCGACGCTGATCGATCCGGATATCGGTCGCCAGCACATTCTGCTGCGCACACCACGCGGTCACCGTCGCCAGCACCTGCGGATCGATCTCACCCTCGACCAGATACTGTCCTGGCGTCGTCTCACGCGGCGAGAAGCCCTCCGGCAGAGCGGTTTTCAATAGCCGCAGATCGAGTTTCGGTGGGGCAGTGAAGCGCAGCTGCCCGGCCGCGCCGTGTGCGGTCACCTCGGCGGGCGTCCCAGAGGCGACGATCCGTCCGTGATCGATGATGACCAGCTGGTCGGCCAGTTGTTCGGCCTCGTCCATCATGTGCGTGGTGAGCAGCACCGTGACACCGTCGCGGCGCAGCGCGTCGATCAGCTCCCACACGATGAGCCGGGCCTGCGCGTCCAGGCCCGCGGTCGGTTCGTCGAGGAAGACGATCTCCGGCTTCCCGACCAGCGCACAGGCCAGGGCGAGCCGCTGCTGCTGACCGCCGGACAACCGTCGGTACGGTGTGCGCCGGTTGTCCTGCAAGCCAAGGGTTTTCAGCAACCACTCGGGATCGAGCGGATCGGCGGAGTAGGCGGCGACCAGGTCGAGCATCTCGCCCGCGCGCGCACCCGGGTACGCGCCGCCGCCTTGCAGCATGACGCCGATGCGCGGGCGCAACCGGTCCGAGTCGGCGATCGGATCGAGTCCGAGCACGCGGACCGAACCGGCATCCGGGGTTTTGAACCCCTCGCACATTTCGACGGTCGTGGTTTTTCCCGCACCATTGGGTCCGAGCAGGGCCAGCACCTGTGCCTGCTCGACGGCGAAGCTGATCCCGTCGACGGCGGTGGTCTCCCCGTAACGTTTGACGACGCCGTCGATACAGACGGCGGGTTCCGAGGCTGCGGTCACCATCGCGCCTCGGTGCTCGGCTCCGTCGCGTCCAAGGGTGCTGTGCCCATTGTTCGCTCGCTTCGCTCCCTCACGGTGTCACACCGTAAGCCGTGGACGGATGTGACCCGGACGACACCCCTGCCTCGTCACCGCTGTGGTCCGGACGGACCGGCCGCGGTGGGCGCCGTGTCGGCGCCGAGCTGGTGCAGCCGCCACGGCAGCGACTTGCGGGTGGCCAGGATCATCAGGGTGCAAGTGAGAACGGTGATGCACGCCGCATATATAAGGACGAAGGGCGGGATTTCGCTGCCCGACGGCATGAGCATGACGCTGATCGCCGCGGACGCGATCGTCGCGGGCACTCGGAAGGCGGGTCGGCTGGCCCATGCCGCCAGCGGGACGATGCCCCAGAGCAGATACCAGGGCTGCACCACTGGAAACAGCAGGACCACAGCGCCGAAGGCGACGCCGAGTGCACCGACCGGATGCAGTCGCCCCCGCCAGGTGGCCACCATGAGCCGCACCACGACCAGGGAGGCCGCGGCCGCAGCGATCGGCCGGGTGATGCTCAACAGTGCGGTGGTGTGGTCGCCCAATCCCAACAGCACGCCGCCGAATCCGGTGGCGACACCGAGCGCGGTGGGCAGCGACATCCAGCTGCGCACCGAATTGGCCATGGTCAGAGTGTCTATCCAGCCGAAGCCGAGACCGCTGCCCAGGCATACCGCGAGTATGACGGTGCCGGTGACACCACCGAGGAATAGCGCGGCTCTGAGCACCGCTCGCCAATCGCCGCCCCATTTTCGACTCAAAGCCATCCACACGAATGCCAGTGCCAGCATCGATGGAATCTTGACCATGGCGGACAGCGCTATCAGGGTGGTTCCCGATAAAAGCAGCACGAGTGCGTGCCCACGCATCGGACCGATATTGCTCAGCGCCGCCAGGCAATACTCCAACCCGACCAGCATCAGGCCGAGCATCATGGCCTCATTGTGCACACCGGATACCAGGTGGAATATCACCAATGGGTTCACGGCGCCGAGCCACAATGCGGCCACGGGCGATACTCGACACCGCTGTGCCAGTCGGGGCAATGCCCACACGATGCAGGCCACGCCGAGCAGCGCCAGCATGCGGTGCAGCAGCACCCCGGCGAGCATATTGTCGCCGACGATTTCGGCGATGCCCTTCCCGAGCCAAATCGAGAGTGGGCCGTATGGAGCGGGCGAATTCTGCCAGATATTAGGGACGCTGCGCGTCAGAATGTGGTCCTGGCCGAGCCCTTGTACCGGGCCGACGTCGTACGGATCGAGTCCACTCGCCGCGATCTCACCCTGGGCCAGATAGGAATAGACATCCTGACTGAACATCGGTGGGGCGACCGAGAGCGGGATGATCCACAACAGCAGTGTGCGGTCCAGTTGTGATCTGCTGATGCGGCGAACGCGGTTGGACTGCAAGCCGAGTGCGAATCGGCCGAGCAGCAGCCAGGCCAGCATCACGATGACCGTGCCGACCATGGTCGTCGCCAGCCCCGAATTGTGCACCCGTGCGGGCAGCCCGAGAATCGCCTTGCCGTAGGTCGGATTCTGCAGCGTGGGTTGGGCGCCGAGGCCGAGCGCGCCGATGGCCATCATGACCGAACCGGTCGCACCCAACAGCCGGACGCGACGCAGTTGCGTGGTCTCCTGCGGGTTGAGTTCGGCGGCTTCGGGTTCGTTGATGTGCAGGGTGTCGCCGACGGTGTGGTCGGGTGCGACATCCAGGCCGATGATCCGACGCCCCAGCGAAACGGCGGTGCGGATCGGCGCGGTCCGGCGCAGGCGAATCAGGGTGCCCGAGGTGGTCGACCGGCTGGGTTCGACACCTGGTTCGCCGTGTTCGCCTGACATCACGCGGCCAGCGTAGCCGATACCACCGGCGTATCCGGTGGCCCGCGAAACCGAGCAGAATCGGAGGCATGGTTTCGGAGTCGAGGCGGCGAATCGAGGTGGCGGCGGCCGGGTTGCTCGCGCGGCACGGGTATCACGGATTCGGGTTGAAGTCGTTGAGCGAGGCGGCCGGTCTGCCGTACGGGTCGATCTATCACCACTTTCCGGGCGGGAAGGAGGAGATCGCGGTCGCGGCGATCACCGGGACCGGTGTGGTGTCGGGGCGGTTGATCGCTCAGGCGCCGACCGATGTCTTCGCGACGACCACGACCATGTTCGAGTTCATGGCGGCAAAACTGGCCGGTTCGGATTGGACCGACGGCTGTCCAGTCGGCACGCCCGCGCTGGACGGCGGTAGCGATGTGGAGGCGGTACGTAATGCCTGCGTGGCCGCCTTCGACTTGATGGAGCGCGCGTTCACCGAATTGCTCATCGAAGTGGGGCTGGCCGCGGAGCAGGCGCGGGATCTGTCGACCGCGGTGGTCGCCGCATACGAAGGCGCGACGATCCTGTCCCGGGTCCGTCGTTCGGACGCGCCGCTGCGCACCGTGGCGGTGGCAATGGAGCGTCTCATCGAACTCACACTCGCCGAGGCAGGCATCTCGAATGTGCCGGGTGCCGAAAATGTTCCGGAAGTGGCTGGCGCACAGGATGATCAGGCCGGAACATCTTGACTAGAAAGAACGTTCTAGCGACACTCGGACAATGAAGCGATTGATGCTGTCCGGACCCGGTGAACTGCATTGGGAAGAAGTCCGCGAACCCGAGCTCACCGGCGCGGACCAGGCCCTTGTCCGTCCGGTGGCTCTTGCCACCTGCGATATCGACCCGGCCGTACTGCGCGGGGCCTTCCCGCTGCCCGGCCCGTATCCGTTCGGGCACGAAGGGGTCGCCGAGGTGGTTGCGGTCGGGGAGGAGGTGCGCACGGTCGCGGTCGGCGATCACGTGATCGTGCCGTTCCAGATCTCCTGTGGCAGCTGCGGGCCCTGCCTGCGCGGGCGAACCGGCAACTGCGCGAGTCACCCGCCGCTGTCCACCTTCGGGCTCGGCGCGCTCGGCGGACTGAACTGGGGCGGGTTGTGGGCGGAGCTGGCGCTGATCCCGCATGCCGACGCGATGCTCGTGCGGTTGCCGGCTGGTGTCGACCCGGTCGCCGTGGCCAGCGCCAGCGACAATATCCCGGACGCATACCGTTCCGTCGCACCGCAATTGGCCGACAATCCGGCGGCGGAAGTCCTGGTGATCGGTGGCCCTGCGGCTCCGTCCATCGGTCTCTATGCGGCTGGTCTCGCGGTCGCGCTCGGCTCCGCGCGTGCGGTTTACCTCGACACCGATCCGGCCCGGCTGGAAATCGCGCGCAAGCTCGGCGCGGAAGCGATCGAGGCCGAACATGACGCTCGCGTCGGTCGATTCCCGATCACGGTCGAGGCGGCCGGTGGCGCCGAGGCGCTGCGCGCCGCCATCGGCGCGACCGCCTTCGACGGCTGGTGCACCAGCGTGAGCGTCCAGTTGACCGATGTCGCGCTGCCTGTCTTCCAGATGTATTCGCGGTGCTGCACCTTCCATACCGGCCGCGCGCACGCGCGTCCGGCTATCCCGGCCGTACTGGATCTGGTGGCCGCCGGTCGTTTCGATCCGTCGCTTGTCACCACGGTCACCACCGATTGGGATGACGCGGTCGAAGCGCTGCTCACGACCCCGATGAAGCTGGTCGCGGTGCGCTGATCGAATTTCGGTACCGATGTGTGGCCTAAATCGCATTCGCAATTCTGCCGGGTGCGCGGCCCAGGGATCGCGCGAGACCCGCAGGTGGCGAACGTGTTGTATCCGAACGCCGCCCGAAAAGGCTCCGGTGCAGGTCATCGGGCCGGTCGAGTCAGGGCACCCTTATTAGATTCCGGGAACTAATTCCGTCACACTGGTGTTGTGAAAACCGTGGGTTTGCCGCACGACGAGGATCGAGGGGCCGGTCACCGTACCGGTGCCGGGTCTGTTGCCGCGCCCGCACCCCTGGTCACGGGCGGTGAAGGACATACTCGCGCCGCCGTGGTCCAGTTGCTGCTCGAAGAGGGCCCGATCACCGCGACCGCGATCGGCACCAAGCTCGGCTTGACGCCGGCCGGTGTCCGTCGGCACCTGGACGCGCTGATCGAATCCGGTCAGGCGCGGGCCAGTCGCTCGGCGCCGTGGCAGCAGAAGGGTCGCGGCCGCCCCGCCAAGCAATATCAACTGACGGCCGTGGGTCGGGGACGGCTCGGCCACGCCTATGACGATCTGGCCGGTGCTGCCATTCGCCAGCTCGGTGAGGTCGGCGGCGAGCAGGCGATTGCCGATTTCGCGCGCAAGCGGGCGCGGACCATTGTCGAAGGCATCGAACCGGTCGCCGAGCACACCGCCGAGTCCACCACCGCCAAGGCGGACGAGATCGCCGAGGCCTTCACCGACGCAGGATTCGCCGCGTCCACCCGCAAGGTCGGCGCTGGCGTGCAGATCTGCCAGCACCACTGCCCGGTGGCGCACGTCGCTGAGGAATTCCCGCAGTTGTGCCAGGCCGAACTCGATGCTTTCCGGGACCTGCTCGGAACCCACGTCCAGCGACTTGCGACGATCGCGAACGGCGATTGCGCGTGCACGACCCATGTGCCGCTGTTCGTTCTTCCTATCACCGATAACGCTTCCCATAAAGCCGCTGCACAGCCCGCAGCGGATCGTACGAACGACTCCGGAAGGAGTGCCGAATGACGACGACCACCGACCAGGTGCAACCGCTCACTCAGGAAGAGACCATTGCTTCCCTGGGCAAATACGGTTACGGCTGGGCCGATTCGGATGTGGCCGGTGCCAGTGCGCAACGAGGCCTGTCCGAGGCTGTCGTCCGCGACATCTCGGCCAAGAAGAACGAGTCCGAGTGGATGCTCGAGCACCGGCTCAAGGCGCTGCGCATCTTCGATCGCAAGCCGATGCCGAATTGGGGCTCCAATCTCGACGGCATCGACTTCGACAACATCAAGTACTTCGTGCGCTCCAGCGAGAAGCAGGCCGAGAGCTGGGAAGACCTGCCCGAGGACATCAAGAACACCTACGACAAGCTCGGCATCCCGGAAGCGGAGAAGCAGCGCCTGGTCGCCGGTGTCGCCGCGCAGTACGAGTCGGAGGTCGTCTACCACTCGATCCGCGAGGACCTCGAGAAGCAGGGCGTCATCTTCCTCGACACCGATACCGGTCTGCGCGAGCACCCGGAGATCTTCGAGCAGTACTTCGGCACGGTCATCCCGGCCGGTGACAACAAGTTCTCCGCGCTGAATACCGCCGTGTGGTCGGGTGGTTCGTTCATCTACGTGCCGCCGGGCGTGCACGTCGACATTCCGCTGCAGGCCTACTTCCGGATCAACACCGAGAATATGGGCCAGTTCGAGCGGACCCTGATCATCGTCGACGAGGGCGCCTACGTGCACTACGTCGAGGGCTGCACCGCACCGATCTACAAGTCCGATTCGCTGCACTCCGCAGTGGTCGAGATCATCGTGAAGAAGGGCGGCCGCTGCCGCTACACCACCATCCAGAACTGGTCGAACAACGTCTACAACCTGGTCACCAAGCGGGCCAAGGCCGAGGCGGGCGCGACCATGGAGTGGATCGACGGCAATATCGGCTCCAAGGTCACCATGAAGTACCCGGCGGTCTGGATGACCGGTGAGTACGCCAAGGGCGAGGTGCTCTCGGTCGCTTTCGCGGGTGAGGGCCAGCACCAGGACACTGGCGCGAAGATGCTGCACCTGGCGCCGCACACCTCATCCACCATCGTGTCGAAGTCGGTGGCGCGCGGTGGCGGCCGGGCCTCCTACCGCGGTCTGGTCCAGGTCAACAAGGGGGCGCACGGTTCCAAGTCGACCGTGAAATGTGATGCGCTGCTCGTCGATACGATCAGCCGCTCCGACACCTACCCCTACGTCGACATCCGGGAGGACGACGTGACCATGGGCCACGAGGCCACGGTCTCGAAGGTGTCCGAGGACCAGCTGTTCTACCTGATGAGCCGCGGCCTGACCGAGGACGAGGCGATGGCGATGGTGGTGCGCGGCTTCGTCGAGCCGATCGCCAAGGAACTCCCGATGGAATACGCATTGGAACTGAACCGGCTCATCGAGCTGCAGATGGAAGGGGCCGTTGGCTGATGGCGACTGGTGTAATTGGAGCGGTCGAGGGCGAGAATCCCACGGCCAAGCCGATTCAGAACCCGGGCGCAGGGGCCGCGACCAACAAGGGGGAGGTCTTCACCTCCTACGACGTGAACGCCTTCGAGGTGCCTTCGGGCAAGGACGAGGCGTGGCGGTTCACCCCGCTGCGTCGACTGCGCGGTCTGCACGACGGCACCGCGGTCCGCGACGCCAAGGCCACTGTCGAGGTCTCCTCGGTCGCCGGTGTGGACGTGGAGACGGTGGCGCGCACCGACTCTCGTCTCGGCGTGGCCGGTGTGCCGTCGGATCGTGTTGCCGCCCAGGCATACTCGGGCTTCGAGTCGGCGACGGTCGTATCGGTCGGTTCGGAGATCGAGGTCGCCGAGCCGGTGGTCGTGACGGTCACCGGTCCCGGCGAGGGGAAGACCGCCTACGGGCACCTGCAGATTCGCCTCGGCAATTTCGCCGTCGCAACGGTGGTCATCGACCAGCGTGGCAGCGGAACCTACGCCGAGAATGTCGAATTCGTGCTCGGTGACAGTGCGAAACTGACCGTTGTCGCGGTCCAGGACTGGGCCGACGACGCCGTGAACACCACCGCGCACCACGCCAAGCTCGGTCGCGACGCGACCCTGCGGCATATCGCGGTGACACTGGGCGGCGATCTGGTGCGCCTCACCGCGAACGTTCGCTACGACGGTCCCGGTGGCGACGCCGAGCTGCTCGGCCTCTACTTCGCCGACGCCGGTCAGCACTTCGAGCAGCGCCTGCTCGTCGACCACGCGGTGCCACACTGCAAGTCGAATGTGCTGTACAAGGGTGCGTTGCAGGGCGATCCGCATTCGCCCAAGGGCGATGCCCGCACGGTGTGGGTCGGTGACGTGCTGATCCGCGCCGCCGCCGAGGGCACCGACACCTTCGAGGTGAACCGCAATCTGGTGCTCACCGACGGCGCGCGCGCCGATTCGGTGCCGAACCTGGAGATCGAGACCGGCGAGATCGTCGGCGCCGGGCACGCCTCCGCGACGGGTCGTTTCGACGATGAGCAGCTTTTCTACTTGCGCGCTCGCGGTATCCCGGAGGATGCGGCCCGCCGTCTGGTGGTGCGCGGCTTCTTCCACGAAATCATCCAGAAGATCGCGGTCCCCGAGATCCGGGAGCGGCTGGAGGCGGCCATCGAGGCCGAACTCGCCGCGATCGGCGTCTGACCGACCGAAACCTACTCCCCACAAAGGAACTCGAATTCGATGACCACCCTGGAAATCAAGGACCTGCACGTCGAGGTCGCCAACCCGGACGAGTCCGGCGAGCCCATCAAGATCCTCAAGGGCGTGAACCTCACCATCAAATCCGGTGAGACGCACGCGATCATGGGCCCGAACGGTTCCGGCAAGTCGACGCTGTCGTACGCCATCGCCGGGCACCCGAAGTACACGGTGACGTCCGGTTCGATCACCCTCGACGGCGAGGATGTGCTCGCGATGTCGGTCGACGAGCGGGCGCGTGCCGGTCTGTTCCTGGCCATGCAGTACCCCGTCGAGGTTCCCGGTGTCTCGATGTCGAACTTCCTGCGCACCGCGGCCACCGCGGTCCGCGGCGAGGCCCCCAAGCTGCGCACCTGGGTCAAGGAGGTGAAGGAGTCGATGAGCGAGCTGGAAATCGACGCCGCCTTCGCCGACCGCAGTGTGAACGAGGGTTTCTCCGGTGGTGAGAAGAAGCGCCACGAGATCCTGCAGCTGGGTCTGCTCAAGCCGAAGATCGCCATCCTGGACGAGACCGACTCCGGCCTGGACGTCGACGCACTGCGCATCGTCTCCGAGGGCGTCAACCGCTACAAGGAGCGCGAGAACGGTGGCGTGCTGCTGATTACGCACTACACCCGCATCCTGCGCTACATCCAGCCCGAATTCGTGCACGTCTTCGTCGGCGGCCGCATTGTCGCCGAGGGCGGCGCCGAGCTGGCTGAAGAACTCGACGCCAATGGCTACGTTCGCTTCACTCAGACCGCTACCGCTGGAGCCTGATATGACCGCCACGGTCCGCACCCTCGACGTCGCCCGCATCCGGGCCGACTTCCCGATCCTGAACCGTACGGTTCGGGACGGGAAGCCGTTGGTGTACCTGGACTCCGGCGCGACCTCGCAGCGTCCGCTCGCGGTGCTCGACGCGGAACGTGCATTCCTCACCGAGCGCAATTCGGCCGTGCACCGCGGTGCGCACCAGCTGGCCGAGGAGGCCACCGACGCGTATGAGGGCGCACGCGCCGATATCGGCCGGTTCGTCGGCGTGGACGCGGACGAGATCGTCTTCA
The DNA here is from genome assembly GCF_050955845.1 of Nocardia sp. CA-135398. NCBI lineage: Bacteria > Bacillati > Actinomycetota > Actinomycetes > Mycobacteriales > Nocardiaceae > Nocardia > Nocardia sp. CA-135398. Next base: position 3,510,374 of record NZ_CP192084.1, read on the forward strand.
CCAAGAATGCGACCGAATCGCTGAACCTGGTGACCTACGCGTTCTTCGATGATCGCTTCCCGTACCGCGTCGGTCCGGGCGACGAGATCGTCATCACCGAGCTCGAGCACCACGCGAATCTCGTGCCCTGGCAGGAGCTCGCGCGCCGGACTGGTGCGACCCTGAAGTGGTACGGCATCACCGACGACGGCCGGATCGATCTCGATTCGCTCGAATTGTCGCCTGCCACCAAGGTCGTCGCGTTCACGCATCAGTCGAATGTGACCGGTGCGGTCAGCGACGTCGCCGAATTGGTGCGCCGGGCAAAGGAAGTCGGCGCGCTCACCGTGCTGGATGCCTGCCAGTCGGTGCCGCATATGCCGGTGAACTTCCGTGAGCTCGGCGTCGATTTCGCGGCGTTCTCCGGACACAAGATGCTCGGCCCGTCCGGTGTCGGCGTGCTCTACGGGCGGCGCGCGCTGCTCGAGGAGACCCCGCCGTTCATTACCGGCGGTTCGATGATCGAGACCGTCACCATGGAGGCCAGCACCTACGCGCCGCCGCCGCAGCGTTTCGAGGCCGGTGTGCCGATGACCTCGCAGGTGGTCGGATTGGGCGCGGCCGTGCGGTATCTCGAACAGATCGGCATGGAAGCCGTTGCGGCACACGAGCACACGCTCACCGGTGCGGCGCTGGATGGACTCGCGGCGATCGCGGGCGTGCGGATCGTCGGACCGACCGAGAATATCGATCGGGGCGGCGCGGTGTCGTTCGTGGTCGAGGGCATCCATGCCCATGACGTCGGGCAGATTCTCGACGACGAGGGTGTGGCCGTGCGAGTCGGTCACCACTGCGCCTGGCCGCTGATGCGTCGTCTCGGCGTGCCTGCCACCGCCCGTGCGTCTTTCGCGGTTTACAACACTCTCGACGAGGTAGACCAGCTGGTAGCCGCGGTGCGGAAGGCCCAGAGCTTCTTCGGAGTTGCATAAGACATGCGCATGGAGCAGATGTACCAGGAAGTGATCCTGGATCACTACAAGCACCCGCATCACCGCGGGCTGCGGGAGCCGTTCGGTGCCGAGGTGCACCACGTCAACCCGACCTGCGGTGACGAGGTGACCTTGCGCGTCCAACTCGACGACAACGGTGATGTCGCCGATGTGTCCTATGACGGTCAGGGCTGTTCGATCAGTCAGGCCGCTACCTCGATCCTCACCGATCAGGTGATCGGGTTGCCGGTGCAGCAGGCGCTGAAGGTGGTCGACTCGTACAACGAGATGATCTCCAGCCGCGGCACCGTCGAGGGCGACGAGGACATGATCGGCGACGGTATCGCGCTGAGCGGAGTGTCCAAATACCCGGCGCGGGTCAAATGCGCACTGCTCGGCTGGCTGGCATTCAAGGACGCGGTGATCCGGATAACCTCCGTGCAAGAGGCCAAGCGGACCATGAGCAGCGATATCTCCACGAATGGAAAAACGTCATGAGTGAGACACCGGCCACCGAAACGACCGAGCAGGTCGAACTTTCGGCCGAGGACATCAAGCAGCTCGAGGATATCGAGGAGGCGATGCGCGACGTCGTCGATCCCGAACTCGGCATCAATGTCGTCGACCTCGGTCTGGTCTACGGCATGAGCGTCGACCAGGACAATATCGCCACCCTCGATATGACCCTCACCTCGGCGGCCTGCCCGCTGACCGATGTCATCGAGGACCAATCTCGCAACGCCCTGGTCCGCTCCGGCCTGGTCGAAGACCTCAAGATCAACTGGGTCTGGATGCCACCGTGGGGGCCGGACAAGATCACCGAGGACGGTCGCGAACAGCTGCGCGCCTTGGGCTTCACGGTCTAGCACCGCGAATGCCGATGCGGCGGTGAGCCCGTCGCGCACACGAGCCACGCCCTGAGAACAGTGCGTGGCTCGCGTCGATCAGCACTGCTGTTGGAATGGGAAGCACCGCACCGCAGGTGATTGGGTCGGGGCTGGTAGTTGCGGCAGCACAGCAGGCTCGGTACTCGATTCCGGGCTTGGCTCGACCACAGCGGATTTCGGGTGCATACCTTCGGAGACAAGTAACCAGATCGTGGCGACTATTACCCCGATCACCACTGCCGTCGCGAGCAGTTGCGGCAGGCCCGCGATGAGCTTCGACCCCGTGGCGAGCACGGTAGCGACACAGGTGCGCAGCACGGACGCCAGCCGAGGAGTCGACCGTCGAGGTGTAGCCGGGGCGGCGGGAGCACTGTTCGGGCGCAACGATCGCAGAGGTCGCGGCTCGGTCCTCGGCGGCGGTTCCCACCCGACCGCCGACGAATGCGGTGGCTCTGGCTCCGACACCGGCTGCGCCCCGACCATCGGCGCGGGTGCCGGTGCTGTCGACATCGGCTGCGGCTCGATGTCCGACCGAGACCCCGACCCGGTCTCGGTCCAACGCTGCGGCTCTGCCACCGATCGAGGTGCCTGCTCGGCCGACGCCCGAGGCTCATTCTCGGAGGCCGCGGTCGCGACCAGAATCGGTGGGGTCGGTTTCGGCAACCAGTTGCGCAGGCGCTGCTCTCGCTGCGGTCGACCGCGGCGGTCGAGGTCACGGCGAGACGCAGGCACTTCCGACAACCCGTCGGACTCGATCCACGACGACCATCGGTCGGTGAATGCCGACGTCAGCTGCGGAGTCGACGGAGCCGGTATCGCGGCCGGATGGTCAACTGGCTGCGGCTCCAGCGGGACGTATACCTGAACCCGCGGCTCCACATCGGTCCCGACTTGGGGCAGCGATACGCTTTCGGACGGCTCTTCGTCGATGTCGGGCGGGAGCCATGGCGGGTATGGGATTCTGGACGGTGACTTGTCCGACGACATGCGAGCGTCCTCGGGAAGTTCGACGGCACCGAGCGCGGACGCCGCAACCAGCACCTTTGATGCGGGGCGCTCAGCTCGTCTGGTTTGTGACGGAAATCCCTCGGCCACAAGCTCTTCGATGGTTACCACATGCGAAAGGCCGAGCTCGCCGAGCAGTTCGTATGTCTGCTCAGCGGTCCAGATCAGCTTCCGGTTCGCCGTTCGAAGGAACCAGGCCCGCAACTCCGTCGCCGAGCCGAGGACCGCGGTACCGCTGGGCTTTCGCGATTCGATGTCCGGTGTCCCGGTCCCTTCACCGGGCGGCACGACCACGACCAGCCGGTCGACGAAGGCGTCCGGGTGCTGTCTGCGCACCAGCTGGCTCAGGTCGAATGGATCATTGTCGGGCAGCGGAACCGGGTCCGCATCGATGTCCTGCGCTTCGATCACGACCACAGCGCGTGGTGTGATGACCACCACGTCCGTGTGCGCGTCACCTGGGTCGTCGTAGTGTCGGTCGGGTATGGGATACCCCGAAACGGCAAGCCCCACAATGACGTATTGGCCGTTCCAAGTGCGTATCCATTCGAGGACGTACTGTTCGGCCCCTTGCGTATCCCGTTCGTTGACAACCAGCATCGAGGTCACCCTCCATCTCGCCTGCACAGTCGACCCCACAACGGTATTCGTCGCAGACCGTGCGCGAGAATGCGAAAGGCACTCAAAGAGCAGGGTTTTGGCGACAAAAGGTGTCACTGTTGCGGCGCGTCGGCAGGAGTGTCGGAGGCGGGGCGGTCTCGGCCGGGGGGCGCTGGCCTACGGGTGTTCAGCTCTGGTGATACAAAGATTTGGACAATTCGGATCGAAACGGCCAGGATTTCGAGCCGAAGCTATTTTCGGAACTGGGGAGCGCAACACATGTCACTATCGTCCAAGGCTGCCATGGGTCTGGTGGCCGCGTCCGCGGGTGCGTTCGTCGCGGGCGGGGCCGGTGCCGCACAGGCGGACGAGGGTCTTTACGGCTCGCTGGCGATTTCGGTCTCATCGCGCGGCGATGCGACCCTCGGATGGGCGTACAACTACTCGAACTGGGCGGATTCGGATCGCGCCGCCGTGCAGCAGTGCGGGCTGTCCAGTTGCCATGTCATCGTGCAGTTCGCCAATGCGTGCGCGGCCGTCGCCCGCAATGGCGATGATCACTTGGGCTGGGCGTGGGCGCCGACCCGGGCCGAGGCCGAGCAGCAGGCGATCGCCAACGCCGGGCCGACCGCACCGCCGCCGCTGCTGAACTTCGGCAGCTCGGTGCCGCACGAACCGCGCATCGTCGATTCGCAGTGCACCGCGAACGCGAGCTGACGAACAACCGAATGCGCTCTCGACACGATCCGCGTCGAGAGCGCACTCGGTTGTGGCCGCGCCGAGGGATCAGCGGCGCAGCACCTTGCGGGCAATGATATTGCCCAGGAACTGAATCCCCTGCACGCCGACGATAATGATCAACGTGGCGACCAGGGTGACCTGCCAATCGAAGCGCTGATATCCATAGACCAGCGCGAAATCACCGAGCCCACCGCCGCCGACCGTGCCCGCCATGGCGGACATATCGACGATGGCGATCACCACGAAGGTGTAGCCGAGCACCAAGGGGCCCAACGCTTCCGGGATCAGTAGCGTCAGAATGATCCGCAACGGACCGGCGCCGACCGCCCTGGCCGCCTCGATCACGCCCGGATCCACCGTGATCAGATTCTGCTCCACAATGCGGGCGATGCCGAAGGATGCCGCCACGATCATGACGAAGGCCGCGGCCTCCGTGCCGATCGTCGTCCCGACCACTTCGAGGGTGACCGGACCGAGCGCCGCCAGCAGGATGATGAACGGAATCGGCCGGACCACATTCACCAACACATTGAGCAGCACATTGATCGGCGCATTCGCCAGCAGTCCACCCTTGCGCGTGGTGTACAGAGCGGTGCCGAGGAACAGCCCGATCAATCCCCCGACCACGAAGGTGAGCAGCACCAGGTAGATGGTGGTGCCGATGGCCTCGGTCAGTACCGGCCGGAGTTTGTCCCAATCCGTGTGCACGAGTTCCCCTTTCAGCCGACGCAGATCGTTTCGAGCGACCTGCGAGCAGTCGCTAGCGGCGATCGAGCTGTTCGACCACCTTGTCCACATCGTCATCCGAACCGTGCAATGCCAGCGTCACGCTGCCGAATGTCTTGTCCTGCAACGTACTCACCCCGCCGTACACCACCTCGAACTCGACACCCGCATGCGCGGCCGCGGCCAGTGCCGCACCGATCCCGCGCTTGTCATCGATATCCACGGTGACCAGCCGCCCGTCGTGTAGTTCACCGAGTCGCCGCAGCTGTTCGGCATCGGGCCGATTGTGCAGGACGGTTTCGACGAAGGATTGCGTCGGCGCCGCCTTCGGGCTCGCGAAAACCTCGAAGGTGCTGGCGAGTTCGACGATCTTGCCCTCGGCGAGCACCGCGACGCGGTCGGCGACCGCGCGGATCACATCCATCTCGTGTGTGATCACCACGATGGTCACGCCGAGTTCGCGATTGACCTTCTTCAGCAGCCGCAGCACCTCACCGGTGGTCTCCGGATCCAGCGCGGAGGTCGATTCGTCGGCGAGCAGCAGCGACGGCGAGGTCGCCAGCGCCCGGGCGATGCCGACCCGCTGCTTCTGACCGCCCGAGAGCTGATCCGGATAGCTGCGGGCCTTATCGGCGAGTCCGACGAACTCGAGCAGTTCCGCGACGCGCGCCTTGCGTTCGGCGCGCCTCCAGCCCGCGACCTTCAGCGGATACTCGATATTGCCTGCGGCCGTGCGCGATCGGAAGAGGTTGAACTGCTGGAACACCATGCCGATATCCCGGCGGATGCGGCGCACCTCGGCCTCCCGCACACCCGTGATGGGCCTGCCGGAGACCTCGATGACGCCGGTGGTCGGCTTCTCCAATGCGTTGATCAGCCGGACCAATGTGCTCTTCCCCGCGCCGGAATAGCCGATCACACCGAAGATTTCGCCCTGTTCGATACGTAGGTCGATACGATCGAGTGCGACCTGCTTATCCGCGCCCGTGCCGAAAACCTTGGTGACCGAACGGAATTCGACCGCGGGGACGGTCCGGTCGCTCACTTGCCGTCTTTGACGGTCTGCTGCACCCTGGCCAGGATCTGCTCCAGCTCGGGTCCGCTGCGCTTCACTTCGACCGCGGTGTTCTTGGTGACCTCGGCGTGCGCCTGCTGCACGTCCGGATCGTGCCAGAGCTGGGCCACCTTCTGATAGAGCTCGTTGTTCTTGTCCTCGGCCCTGGACACCACGACATTGATGTACGGCTCGGCGGCCGGGTTCTTCGGATCATCCTTGTAGAGCGCGGAATTGGGGTCGATGCCGGAGCGGTCGAGGAAGGTGTTGTTGATGATCGATCCGTCGACCGAGGCCAGCGAGAGCGCGGTCTGCGCCGCGTCCACCGGGGTTACCTTGACCTTGGACGCACCCTTATCGATGTCGGCGGGCGTCGGCGCCTTGCTGTCGCCGGAAAGTTTCAGCAAACCGGCAGCTTGCAGTACGAACAGCGCCCGCGCCTGATTGGTCGGATCGTTCGGGATCGCGATCTCGGCGCCCTGCGGCAGATCCGCGAGCGACTTGTGCTTCTTGGAATAGAGCCCGAGCGGCACGATGTAGGTGGAGGCGATCGGCGTCAGGGTGTCGTTATCGGCGACGTTGTAGGCGCCGAGGAACTGCAGGTGCTGGAACAGATTGAGATCGATCTGTCGCTGCGACAGTGCCAGATTCGGCTGCTTGTAATCGGAGAAGTTGGTGATCCGCAGGGTGATGCCCTGTGCCTTGGCCTTCTCCTCGAAGACGTCCCAGGCGTGGTCCTTGTCGGTGGTGCCGATGCGCACTACGTTGTCGGAGGAAGCCTTGTCGTCGTGGCCGCACGCCGTCAGGGTGAGGGCGGCGGTGGCTACCAGGACCGGGATCGCCAGTACCCGATGGAATTTCACTCGTGCTCCCGAATGCTTGTCACAATATGAACCCGGTAATCCAAGCGATGCATCCGGGGTGCGGGCAACGGTTTGGATTGTGCTGAGCGAAACCCTGGCAACTAGTTGGACGGGCGTCTAGGTTGCCTGCAATGCGATTGCTGCGCCGTGCTCTGGTGATTCCCCTGCTTCTTGCCTTGGCCGCGGGTGGGGTCGCGTGCGGTGGGGAGCACCATGACGATGTCGTGCGCATCGGTGTGAACGACATCTCCCTACCGCATTGGGACCTCTATCGGAAGAAGGCCGCCGAACAGGGCATCGCCGTCGAATTCATCAACTTCACCGACTACAACCAGCCGAATCCCGCACTGGCACAACGCCGGATAGATCTCAACAAGTTCCAGCACGTGCGGTATCTGGCCAACTACAACGTCCGCAATAACGACACCCTGGTGCCGATCGGCGCGACCGAGATCTACCCGCTCACGCTGTACTCGCGCAAGCACAAGTCGGTTGCGGAGATCCCCAAGGGCGGCCAGATCACCCTGAGCAATAACCCGGCCAACCAGGTTCGCCCGCTGCTCGGCTTGGCCGCCGCCGGACTGATCGTGCTGAAGGGTGGTGCGAGTTGGGATTCGAAGATCGAGGATGTCGACACCGACGCATCGCGGGTGACGCTGAAGACCATCGATCCGACGCTGACCGCGCAATCACTGGAGAGCGTCGACGCCGCATTCGTCGATGACACCTTCGCCCGTCCGGCGGGTCTCACCAAGAACGAGACCATCTTCACCGACGATCCCGAGCGCCCGGAGCTGAGGCAATACATCAATATCTTCGCCGCCCGCGCCGAAGACAAGGACAACCCGAAACTACTTGCGCTGGTCAAGCTCTACCACGATCCCGAGGTGGAGGCGGCCATCCGGGCGGAGGCCGGATTCCAGGGCATCTTCAAGACGAATAATGCGGCGGATCTGCAAGCCACGCTGGCGGAGTTGGAGACCGAATTCCGCAAGTGAGTGGTGCGCTCACTCCTCGGGATATTCGCGGCCAGCCGCGGCGAGGGCGCGGGCCGCCTCGCGAGTGGCATTGGTATTGGGTTGCAGGGCACGAGAACCGGCGAGCTTCGTGCGCAGGTGCTCGGCGACGGTGATCGGGGCGTACTTACTACCCTCGCCCAGGCAGGAGGGGAGCGTTTCGATGACGGCGTCCGGATTGCCGTCGTGGAAAAAGGCCGCACTGCGGCGTCTCTGGATCCTGCCGTCGATGATGGGCGGCATGACGCGATGCAAGGTGGACAGCCAGCGTTCGTTGGTCCAGCGCGCCATCACATCGCCGAGGTTGACCAGCAGGGCATTGTCGGCGGGGTGTACATCGTGCCAACGGTTGTCTGCGCCGACGACTTGGAGGCCGGGGACCTGGTCCGCCCACAACACGGTGACGATGCCGTAGTCGGTGTGTTCACCCATACCGGTGAGTTCGCCGTCGAGATCCACGGTGCCGGGCGGCAGCGCGTAGTTGTTCATCCGCAGGACGTCGAGGGAGTGGTCGGTGAACCGGGTGAAGTAGCCCGGTGGCAGTTCGAGGGCGTCGGCGAAGATGGTGGTGAGGGTTCGCGCGATGCGGGCGGCGTGCGCGAAGTAGCGCTCCACGGGTGCTCGAAAGCCGGGAACCTCTGTCGGCCAGAGGTTTTCGGCATAGTCGCTGGTGGGCAACTCGACCTCCGGATAGGCGGCCGCGGGGATGCCCACATTGAATGCCTCGAAGTAATCGTTCATGCGGGTGGCGGATGCGACGCCGAGGCTCAGACTGAGGCTCTCGCTCTTGGGTGGTGAGTAGCCGCGATTGATTTCGGGTGGGGTGCGATAGCCCTGTTTGGTGGCCGGATCCAGGTCGAAGAAGCTGTCGAGCGCGGCCGCGAAGTCGTCGAGCACCCGCTGTGGAATGGCGTGGCCGGTGATCTGCATGAAGCCGACCGAGCTCGCGGCGGTGTCGATTCGGCGGGCGACGGCCCGGCGTTCTTCCGCGGAACCATCGCCGACATAGCAGGAGATATCGATGACCGGCACTTGGAATTCCACGGCGGTGTCCTTCCCTCGACAACATAGTGATAATAAGCGACAGCACGCAGAATCTGCTGCTCAGGCCAGGCTCGGCGAGCATGCGCGAGCGCTGGCGTCTGGTCGACGGCGAGCCCGCCCGGGCGTCGCTGGTCGTCGCGCATCCGTCCTGATTCCGCTGAGCGATTCGCCAGCGCGGCCGGCCCGCAGCGGCGATGATTTCCGGGTGGACGACATCACGTATCGGGACACCCGGCTCGCGCTGCACGCGGTGGGGGAGTTGTTGATCGCGGGCCCACAATATCGGCGGTTCGGCACCATCCGACTACGGGTAGTGCACGGTGGTTTCGGCGGTGCGCAGTGGCCGGTGTCGGTGGTCGGCACCGATCTGGTGTGGCCGGAGGGTCGGGTCGCGCTCGCGGGCACCTTCGACAAGGTCGCGGCCGCCGCGGGCTTCCAACCCGAGGCACCGGTCAATGTCTACGCCGATACCACCGGAGTCGATCCCGACGACCGACTCGCGGTCGATCCGGAGGCCGCGGGCCTCATCGCGGACTGGTTCGCACTCGGGGATTCGACGCTGCGCTGCACAGCGCCCGATGTCATCCCAGTACTGTGGCCGGAGCATTTTGATCTGTCGAGCACGGTCAACGAGGTCAATTACGGTGTTTCACCGGGAGATTCGGCGCATCCGGGACCGTACGCCTATGTCGGCCCATGGACGGCGCGCACCGGCGAATTCTGGAATGCCCCTTTCGGCGCGCTGCGCTCGCGCGAGGAGGTGAACAACGCCGCGGCCCTCCTCGATTTCTTCGAAGAAGGCAAAGCGCGGGCCGCCGAGTCCTGAAAGATCACCGTCCGGCGAGTGCGTGCAGGTAGGCGCTGGTGGTTTGGTCGGCGGGAAAGTAGGACTCGATGGCGATCTCGTCGAGGGTCACATCGAAGGCCGTGCCGAACCGCATGATCGCATTGAACAGTGACAGCTGCGTGCCGCGATGCTCGAACTGGATCGGCAGCGCGACCTCGGACGGATCGACTTGTAGGACAGTGCCTTCCGATGCGAACGCACTCAATTCGGCATGCAGCGCGGCCAATTCGGGGTCGCCGGACCGCTCCGCCTGCCGCGCGAGCCGTGGCAGCATGAACCCGCGCACCTGTTCGATATTCCGCACGCGCGATGCGAATCCCTTGGGATGCAGACCGATTCGCATCATATTGATCGGCGGCTCCAACAGCTCCGCCGCCACACCATCGAAGAACACCTCCGCCGCGGCATTGGCGAACAACAGATCCCAGTGTCGATCGATGGCCAATGCCGGAAACGGTTCGTGGGCATCGAGGACCCGCCGGACCGCCGCGCGCGCCTGCACGAGATCCGGATCGTCGAGCGCTCGATGCTGGTATGTCGGCGCGTACCCGGCCGCGACCAGCAACCGGTTTCGCTCGCGCAGGGGGATGTCCAGATGTTGGGCGAACCGCTCGACCATCGCCGGACTCGGAACGGTGCGCCCGGTCTCCACGAAACTCACATGCCGCGTCGAAATGCCCGACTGCACGGACAAGTCGAGCTGACTCAGTCCGCGCCGCAGCCGCCACTCGCGCAGCAGCGCGCCGATGGGACGTTCGCTATCCACCCGGCAAGTATCACCACACCGTGCGCGGGGCCGCCATTACATGCCTGGTAATCGACAGGCTTACCGCGCGCTTGCGATGGTTACCGACATGATGAACAACCTGGCAAACCGCAATAAGGATCTCGTGCTGCACGGCCTCGCCGAGTTCAGCAGGGGCAATATCGAAGTACTCCGTAACCTGTTGCACGAGAACTTCATCGAGCACAGTCCGGGCAATCCGTCCGGCCGCGACGCCTTCATCGAATTCATCGTGAACGCACCGGTCGCCTCCGCCCGACTCGACATCAAACGGGTCGTCACCGATGACGAATACGCGGTCGTGCATTACCACATGACCGCGCCCGATGATGCCCGCGGCGTGGCGGTGGTGGATATCTGGCGGCTGGTCGATGGCGTGATCACCGAGCACTGGGATGTCGTACAACCGGTGCCCGACGCCGACCAGCTCCCGCACGGCATGTTCTGATCCGCGCCAGCGGGCGGGTCGCCCCCCGCACCGGCCGGTCCGCCGCGGCGGATCAGCGCCCGGCGGCACGGCGGGCAGGTCGTGGTCGGCGGAATCCAGCAGTGTCCGTCGGTTATGCGCCCTTGCGGGCGGCTGCTTTCTTCGCGGTCTTCTTGGCGGGCTTGGCGGCGGTCTTCTTGGCCGCGGTTTTGGTGGCCTTCTTTGCCGGTGCCGCCTTTGCCTTGGGCTCGGCGGCCGCCTTGCCGGAACTCTCCGCGGTCCGCCGCCCACTGGCCTCCAGACTGCGTTGCAGTGCGGCAACCAGATCGACGACCTCGGCGTCCATCGCCGCTGGCGCTTCCTCTGGCTGACTGACCACCTTCCCGGTGCCGCTGGCGATGGCCTCGTCGAGCACCTTCTGCAGCTCGATCTGGTACTCGTCGGTGTATTGCTCGGGATCGAAATCGTCGGACATGGTCTCGACCAGTGTCTCGGCCATCTTGATCTCCTGCGCCTTCGGCTCGGCCACACCGTCCAGGGATTCGAAATCGACGGAACGGACCTCATCGGGCCACAGGAGGGTCTGCAGCACCAGTACGCCGTCGCGTACCCGCAGCGCCGAGAGGCGGGTCTTCTGTCTGAGCGTGAAATGTACGAGCGCGGTTCGATCGATGCGTTCCAGCGTGGTCGCCAGCAGTACGTAGGCCTTGGGGGTATTCGAGTCGGGTTCGAGGTAGTAGCTCTTCTCGAACAGGATCGGGTCGATCTGGTCGTTGGGTACGAACTGCAGCACCGGAATCTCGTGCTTCTCGGCGGCGGGCAGCTTGGAGAAGTCTTCGTCGGTCAGGATGACCTTGTCCCCCTCGGGGGATTCATAGGCCTTATCGATATCGGCGTACTGCACGGACTTGCCGCAGACCGTGCAGACGCGGTCGTATTTGATCCGTCCACCGTCCTTGGCATGCACCTGGTGGAACCGAATGTCGTGGTCCTCGGTGGCCGTGTACACCTTGACAGGGACGTTTACCAGCCCGAACGCAATCGAGCCCTTCCAGATAGCTCGTGCCATTACTCCATCATGGACGAACCCATTCGAATAGGCGAGCGAATCGGAATCCCGAGTGTCGCGGTCGCGACGCGCCGACGCAATGGTGCGGGCAGGGTGGTGAAGAGGGTGCGCATGGCGGCGACGGTGCCGCCGAAATCGGTGCGGCCCGATAGATAGGCCCGTTGCAGTTGCGGCGGCAGCGTGAAGAAGGCATCGAAGAAGACGGGAAGGTCGTCGGGTGGCAGAGCGAGCAGCGCCCGCAGGCCCGCCGAACGCAACGCGTGTACCGCTCGCGCCTGTGCGGGCCAGACCGACGAATCGAGGGCGACAGAGTCGGCGGCGGCCAGCGATGCGGTGACGCTGTAACCCGTTGCGGGATGGGTGAATGCGCCCGCCGCGCCGAACCGCCGCCGTCCCGGGCGGCCGCCCTGCACCGGGAACCGCACGCGCTCGACAGGTTCGGATCCGGTGAGTTCGATTCCGCGCGAACGCAACCGGTGGTGCAGCCGGTCGCGCAGCACCGCGGTGTCGAGGGCGGGGCGACCGGCGAGGCAGGTCTCCTCCAGCAGCATCGTCTCGGCGCTGAGCGGCACCGCGTACAGAAATGACCGTGGCGCACCGGGTTCCGCGCCATTGTCAGCGCGCCAGTCCATGAACAGGGGTGCGATGTCCGCGTCGCGTCGCACGATTACCCCGTATGCGGTTTGCTCGGCGAGTGCGCGGGAGCGGTGAATTCCTCGTGCGTCGATAACACGCTCAGCGCTGAATTTTGTTTCCGAAGCCAAAGTCACTGTGTTGTGCCGAATTTCGACAACGCGATCGGTAACTATTTGTGCGCCGTCGAGATTCAGTGCATCCCGCAACCGGGTGGATTCGAAGACGGCATAGGTTCGGTCGACTCGGTGCGGCCTGGTACCCCAGGCCATCGGATGCGCCACGGTGCTGGCGATGACCGACGGATCCAGCCATCCGGGCAGCTCGTCGTACCATCCCGCATACGTCGCCGACCAGCGTCGATCCGGTGCGGGATCGATTGCGGTGAGCGACATTCCGTGCGCGAGGCAGCGATGCGCCAGTGCGCGACCGGCGGGTCCGAGTCCGCAGACGATGACGTCCGCGGTCATCGCACAGCCGATGCGGAACGCGGATGTCGGTGTGGCACAGCGAGTTCGGTCGTGTGCAGGGCGGTCCCCTTCGTCGTCGGCGTGGTTCGTCGGTCGTGCGGAGCCTACTGTCGAGCGGTCGGGTCACCGTTGCGCTGTGATAGTTCACCGATATCGACGGTGACATTCTTCATAAGGCGATCATGTCAGATCTCGCTTTTCCAGCAACGATGTGACTCGCCAGTAGCATCGCGTCGTCATCTGGCTGGTCACCATGTCCGGTGCGCCGTATGCTCGGCGTTGTCGGACGGATTGCCCAGGGTCGGGGAATCTGGATCCGATTCCCGAAATCAATGTTGATTTCGGAACCTTCTGTTCCCTCGATCCTGTGGAACGGAATTCCCGCATCGTCTGCCCGCAGCCATTGTCGTGCCAGCCGGGGAGTTCGTGCTGCCCGTCTCTGTCGAAAGGACCGCTACGGTGAATTCTTCCCGATTACGCGCCCTTGGAGCCGCCCTCCCGGCCGGCGAATACACCACTTCGGAAGTACTGAGTCGGATGACGAGCGGCGGCGAATTCGACGTCGAGCGAATTACCGGCATCGGTCATCGCTATATGGTGGACCGCACCAGCGAGGACACCCTCACCCTCGGTGCGCGGGCCGCGCAGGACGCGCTGGCGAAGTCCGGTTTGGACGCCGCCGACCTGGACATCATCATTTGCGGCGGCACCACCGTGCACGATGGATTCCATATGGTCTTCGAGCCGTCGGCATCCCAGGAGATCGCCCGGCGCATCGGCGCGGTCAATGCCTCCGGCTATGACGTGGCGAATGCCTGTGGCGGCACCATGACCGGAATCTATCTGCTGGACAATCTGATTCGCGCGGGTGCGGTGCGCAATGGCATGGTCGTCACGCCCGAAGTGATCTCGCCGGTAACCGAGGGCGCACTCGCCGAGGCCATCGATGCGCGCGATCCACAGTTCGCCGCCCTCACGCTCGCGGATGCCGCGGTCGCGGTCATTCTGGACCCCGCGGTGGACGAGCAGGACGTGCTGCACTACGTCGATCTGACGACCTGCGCCGAGTACTCGCCATTGTGTATCGCCAAACCGAGCGATGCCAGCGAAAACATGATCATGTTGACCGACAATCTCACCATGCAGGCCGCGCCGCGCCGGGAAACATGGGCGAAATTCCACAGCGATATCCTCGCAAAGCGCGGCACCACATTCGCCGACGAGAAGTTCGACTTCATCGTGTTCCATCAGCTCGGCGTCGGATTCACCGAGAAGCTCGCCGAATCCGGCAGCAAGATTCACGGCACCGCGATGCCGCCGCGGCTGGCGACCGTAGAAAAGTATGGCAACACCGGGGCGAGTACGCATTTCCTGGTGCTGCACGACTACATTTCCCGAGGCGAGATCCCGAAGGGGGCCAAGATCTGTTTCGTGCCGACCGCCTCCGGAATGGTCTTCGGTGTCCTTTCGGCAACTATCAGCGCATTGGTGGGATGAAATGACGTTCATTATTCGGCGGTCCGCCGTCAGCGCCGATCCCACCCTGGGGTCCATCGACCACGCCGTGCGGGCGGCCGGGGAGTGCCTCTCGGGGGCGGGCGTCGAGCCGAACGATATCGATGTGCTGATCAATGTCGGGGTCTACCGCGACAGCAATATCGTCGAACCGTCCAATGCCGCCCTGATCCAGAAGGAATTGGGGATGCACCTGGACTATCAGGTCGGCTCCTCGCGAGCGGGTTTCTCGCTCGATCTGCGCAACGGGGCGTGCGGTGTGCTCAACGCACTGCAGGCTGCGGGTGCGCTGCTCGAGAACGGCACGGTCGAGCGGGTACTGATCGTCGGCAGCGACGCCCACCCGGGCGGTATCGGACACGCACCGGCCGACTTCCGCTACGCCGCGGTCGGTGCCGCATTGCTGGTGACCAAGGGGATCGATGCGGGCACCGGATTCGATCGCGTGCACATTCCGGCGCCGCTGCCGCGCGCGGTCGGTACTCATCCCGGTGTCGCCGGGTACCTCGATCTGCAGGCGATGGGTAACGACGGCCAGCGCTCGATCACCGTCGATGTCGCCGACGACTACGCCGAATTGGTCAGCGGCGCAGCGTTTGCCGCGGTTCGCTCATACCTCGCCGAACGTCCCGACGGGCAATGCGTGCTGGTCACCAACAACCCGGTGCCTGACTTCGCGGCCACCCTGGCGAGCGAATTCGGTTTCGCCCGAACGCATCAGGCCGCGACCGGCGATCTGGACGCGGGTAGCTCTGGCTTGATCATCGGCTACCACCAGTTGCTCGAGGCCGGTGAGCTGTCGACCGGGGACGAATTGCTCCTGGTCGCCGCCGGATCCGGTCCGATCGCAGGCTGTGTGAGCTACACCGTGCCCGCGGGCGGTGCGGGGTGAGCCAGGAGCCCGCAGATCTGAGCGCGCTGCTGGAGCGCCAGATCCAGCGGCGCGCGGACCGGCCCGCCATCAGCTATCCGACGGTGGCGCATCCGGAACGCGCCCGGCGTGCAACGGATCTCGGCTTCGCGGTGCTGACCTTCGCCGAACTCGGCGCGCGAGTCGAGGCCTATGCCGCGGCATTCCAACGGATCGGAATCGCCAAGGGTGTCAAGACCATTGTCATGGTCAAACCCGATCCCGATCTGTTCGCGGTGATCTTCGCGCTGTTCCGGGTCGGTGCGGTACCGGTGGTGGTGGATCCTGGCATGGGCGTGCGGCGCATGTTGCATTGCTTCCGCAGCGTCGGTGCGGAAGCGTTCATCGGTATACCGCTGGCGCATCTGGTGCGGCTGGCGGCGCGGCGCACCTTCGGTTCGGTGCGGGTGCATGTGACGGCCGGACGCTCGTTCTGGGGTGGGCACACCTTGCTCGCCATGCGGCAGACACCCGGCGCGGTCGCACCCGAAATCGCCCATGCGCCCGACGATCTGCTGATGATCGCCTTCACCACCGGCAGCACCGGACCGGCCAAGGGCGTGGAGTTCACCAGGTCCGGGTTCGCCGCCTCGTTGCGGGTGATCGAGCAATTGCACGGTCGCCCGACCGGATTCGTCTCGCTGACTTCGGTGCCGCTATTCGGCATCTTCGATCTGCTCCAGGGCGCGCACGTGGTGCTCGGTCCGGTCGATCCGGTGCGGGTCTCGAAGGCCGATCCGGCATTGCTCACCGAGGTGATCCAGACTTTCCAGGCCACCGATATCACCGCATCGCCCGCACTGCTCGGTCCGCTGGGCGAATATCTGACGCGCACCGGCACCGCGCTGCCGAGTCTGGTTCGGGTCGTCTCGATGGGCGCGCCCGCGAATCTGGATGCGCTGGCGGGTGTTCGGGCCGCGCTCGGTGCGTCCGCGCGCGTCTTCACCACCTACGGTGCCACCGAGGCATTGCCGCTGACCACGCTCGAATGGTCCGAACTCGACGAAACCCGCAAGCAGACCGCCGAGGGCGCGGGCACCTGCGTCGGTCGCCCGATCGCGGAATCCGAGAGTGATACAAGGGTGCGGATCATCGCCATCTCCGATGACGAAATCCCCGCCTGGCACGACGATCTCGTGCTGCCGCCGGGGCAGATCGGCGAAATCGTCGCCGCCGGTGCGCAAGTCAGCAACACCTATCACCGCAACCCGGTCGCCGATGCCCGCAACAAGATCGACGAGACCCGCCCGGACGGCACCGTGCGTCGCTGGCATCGCGTCGGTGATCTGGCCTGGCAGGACGAGTCCGGTCGGCTGTGGTTCTGTGGCCGCTCGGCCCAGCGGGTTCGCACCGCGGCCGGTGACCTGTTCACCGTGCAGTGCGAGCAGATCTTCAACACCCATCCGGATGTGCACCGCACCGCGCTCGTCGGTGTCGGCGAGCCGGGCGCGCAGATCCCGGTGCTGTGCTTCGAATTACGGTCCGGGGTGGCGGAATCCGAGATCCCCCGGGTGCAGCGGGAGCTGTGGTCCATCGCGCGCGAACGCGAATTCACCAGGCCGATCAAGGTATTCCGCGCCCATCCGGGATTCCCGGTCGACATCCGGCACAACGCCAAGATCGGGCGCGAGGAATTGGCCGTTTGGGCCGGAAAGGGTATGACGCCATGAAGGCACTGGTCACCGGGGCAACCGGATTCCTCGGCAGCCATATCGTCGACGCCGCGGTGGCGGCGGGGGACGAGGTGCGTGCCATCGTCCGGCCGTCGAGCGATCTCGGCTACCTGTCGACGGTGCCCGAACTCGAAACGGTGGCAGGCGATCTCGGCGACTACGAATCGCTGGTCACCGCGTGTAAGGGCATCGATGTGGTCTATCACAGCGCCGGTCTGGTCGCCGAGGTCGGCAGCCGCGCGCAGTTCTGGGAGGCCAATGTCGAGGGCACCCGGCGGCTGCTGCAGGCCGCGCGGGAGGCCGGTGTCGGTCGGTTCGTCTTCGTCAGCAGTCCATCGGTGGCGACCTCCTATGACACCGACCGCTTCGGCATCGACGAATCCGAGCCGTACGTCACCGACCCGAAGAGTCTGTACGTGGAAACCAAGGCCGTCGCCGAACAGCTCGTCCTGGCCGGCAATACCCCGGATTTCGTCACCTGCGCGCTGCGACCGCGAATGATCTGGGGACCGCGGTCCTCGGGCTGGATGACGCTGCTGCTGCGGAAGTTGAAGTCCGGCAAGCTGCCCGACCTCTCCGGCGGCAAGAAGGTCATGGTGTCGATCACCTACTGCGAGCACGCCGCGCAGGCATGCCTGCAGGCGGCGCGCTCGGATCAGGTCGTGGGCAATGCCTATTTCCTCGCCGACCCCGAGGATGTCGACCTGTGGAAGTTCGTCGAGGACCTCGCCGTCGCGCTGGACCTGACGCCACCCACCCGCACCATTCCCAAACCGGTATTCGACGCCGCCATCGCGGTTTTCGACACCATTTGGCGGGTGCCCGCGATCAAGGAGCGCTACGCGCCGCCGCTGTCCAGCTGGACCACGGCGGCACTGACCGTCTCCAGCACCTACGACACCAGCGCCGCTGCCCGGGATTTCGGCTACGCGCCGACGGTATCGCTGGCCGACGGGCTGTCCGCCTACGTCGACTGGGTCGGACAGATCGGCGGCGTCGACGCCGTCATCGCCCGCGGATGACCGACGGCCGACGCCACGCATTCGAGCGAAAGTCGCTCCACGCCTAGGAGATTCGCATGATGACCACTCGGCTCACCAGCCGCCCCGCCGGCGCCACCGGCGTGCCGACCGCACCGGGCGCGTTACCCCTCATCGGACATTCACACCGCCTGGCCCGCAGGCCGTACCGCTTCCTACAGACGCTGTCGGACCTCGGACCCGTGGTGCGGGTGAAGATTCCGGGCTACGACACTTACGTCGTCACCGACACGGACCTGATCCGCGAGGCGTTCGTCGGTCTGTCCGATCAGGGTTCGATGATCGATCGTGCGCAGGCACTGCTCGGCGCGGGCGTCACCGTGCTGTCGGGTCCGCAGCACAAGCGGGAACGCCGAATGATCGCCCCGGCCTTCGCTCGCGGCCGCATCGCCCAGTACGCCACCGTGATGACGCGTCTGGGCGCCGAACAGGCCGACGCCTGGCGCGACGGTCAAATGGTTGTCGTCGATACCGAGATGCACGACCTCGCGCTGCGCACGGTCGCGGGGGCGCTGTTCAGTGGCGACCTAGGCGCGGAGACCGGCGCGGAAATCCACGAAATGCTGACACCGGTCATGACGCTGCTCGCCCGCCGTGTCACACGTCCGGCCTGGATCGACAAGCTGCCACTGCCCAGCAACCGCCGCTTCGAAGGTCTTGTGGCAGGTATGAAATCGGCGACGAGCAAGATCATCGCCGCCTACCGCGCGGATCTGGCCGCCGATCCGAACCTGGATCACGGCGACCTGCTCGACACCCTGATCAAGGCGCGCGACGAGGACGGCCTCGCGCTCACCGATGCCCAGGTGCACGACGAACTGATCAACTTCCTGGTCGGCGGTACCGAGGCGACCGGCATGACGCTGTCCTGGGTATTCCACGAGCTGGGCCGAAATCCCGAGCTGGAGGCCGCTTTCCACGCCGAGATCGATGCGGTACTCGGCGGCCGCCCGGCCGAATTCGCCGATCTCGGTCGGCTCGATCTGACCAAGCGGATCGTCACCGAAACCCTGCGCATGTACTCCCCGTGGCTGACCGTCCGCGATGTGCCCGCGAACTATGAACTCGGTGGCAAAGCGTTGCCGCAGGGGGCCATGTTGCTGGTGTGTCCCGTTGCGGTGCACCGCGATCCGGCGATCTTCCCGAACCCCGATAGGTTCGACCCGGACCGGTGGCTGCCTGCGGCAATGGAGTCCCGGCCCAAGGGCGCGTACCTGCCGTTCGGCATGGGCACCCGGCAGTGCCCGGGAAATGTGTTCTCGCTCACCGAGGTTGCCCTGCAGGTTGCTACGATCGGCGGGCGCTGGCGCCTGCGCCCGATGCCCGGTATCACGGTGCAAGAGACGGTGATCGGCGCCCTGGTACATCCGAAGTATCTGCCGATGCGGGTGGTGGCCAGGCGGGTGCAAGCCGGGCACGTCGCGGATTCGTCAGGGAGCGAGCGCGGCGCGGCTTAACGAGTGATGAGGGTGTGGCGGTGTTCGGACTGACCAAGCTGACCATTTCGAGCGACCTGCAAGCAGTCGCTACGCGGCGCAGCAAATGGATTCTCGGCATCTTTGTCGGGCTCGCGCTGGTTATGGGGATGCTCAGCTCGACGTTGTTCGACAAGGTGCAGGGCGGTGGCTACAGCGATCCCGGCGGCGAATCCAGTCGGGCCATCGAGATTCTGCGGGATACCTTCGGTCAGGCGCCGCCGAACTTCGTGCTGCTGGTACACAGCGACACCTCGGTCGACGATCCCGAATCGGCAACGGCCGCAGTGAAATTGGCACTGAAGCTGAAGGATGAGCCGGGTGTCGCGGGTGTCGTGTCGTACTGGATGGACAAGTCACCGGCGCTGCGCAGCGCCGACGGCAAGTCCGGGTTGATCGTCGCGAGCATTCTCGGCGAGGAGGGTGCGGTAGACCAGAAGGTCGGCGGCCTGGCAGATCGCTATGGCGGCACGCACGGCCCGGTGCAGGTGCGCGTCGGCGGTTACGCGATGTTGTTGCACGAGACGGTGCAGCAGAGCGAGAAGGACGCCGTACTCGGTGAATCCATCGCCTTCCCGGTCACCCTGATCGCGCTGCTGTTCGTATTCGGCGGTTTGGTGGCGGCCAGCCTGCCGCTGGTCGTCGCCGCGGTGACGGTGATGATCACCATGGGTGCACTATGGCTGATCACTCTGTGCACCGATCTCGCCGCCACCGCGACCAATGTGGCAACACTGCTCGGCCTCGGTCTCGCGATCGACTACAGCCTGCTGATCATCAGCCGCTACCGCGACGAATTGGCCGCGGGCGCCGCGACCGGTCCGGCCGTCGCGGCGACCATGCGTTCGGCCGGTCGCACCGTGGCGTTCTCGGCGGTCACCGTCGCGGTCGCACTGTCGGGCCTGCTTTTCTTCCCGCTGCTCGCGGTGCGTTCCATGGGGTATGCGGGTCTGGCGGTCGCGGCGATCGCGGCGACGGTATCGCTGACGGTGCTGC
The DNA here is from genome assembly GCF_050955845.1 of Nocardia sp. CA-135398. Classification (NCBI taxonomy): domain Bacteria; kingdom Bacillati; phylum Actinomycetota; class Actinomycetes; order Mycobacteriales; family Nocardiaceae; genus Nocardia; species Nocardia sp. CA-135398. The sequence continues at coordinate 3,531,117 of NZ_CP192084.1, forward strand.
CCGCGATTCTGCTGCTGCTCGGCAGCCGAATCGATCGCGGCCAACTCGGCTGGTTCTTCCGTCCGCAGCGGCCCGCCCCCGGTGAGGGTTTCTGGCATCGGCTCGCGGTATTCGTGATGCGCAAGCCGGTCCCCATCGGTCTGGCGGTCGCGGCCTTCCTGCTGCTACTCGGGACGCCGTTCCTCGGTGTGAAACTCGGCTTCCCGGACGAGCGGGCATTGCCGGAGTCGATGAACAACCGGCAGATCACCGAGAGCATCCAGCGCGACTTCGCCGCCACCGACACCAACGGACTCTTCGTCGTACTGCCCGACGGCAAGTCCGACCTGGACGCCTACGCCAGGAAGCTCTCCGAAGTCGACAATGTCCGTCGTGTCGACACCGCCACCGGTAGTTACGCGCACGGCGGGCAACTCGCCCCGGCCATGGCACAGCACGCGCGCTTCGAAACCAAGAATGCCGCATATCTTTCGGTGACACCGGATACCAGCGATCCGGCGCTGCTGGATCGGGTGGCGAAAGAGTTGCGCGCGGTGCCTGCACCCTCGCAGCGGTTGGTCGGCGGTATCGCGGCCGCGAGTGCGGATTCCCTCGATGCGGTGACATCGGCGCTTCCCGTGGCACTGGCCTATGTCGTGATCATCATGCTGGTCGTGCTGTTCCTGCTGACCGGCAGCGTGGTGCTGCCGCTCGTCGCGATCGTGCTCAGCGCAGTCAGCCTCACCGCCACCTTCGGCGCGCTGGTCTGGATCTTCCAGGACGGGCATTTGTCCGGTCTGCTCGATTTCACCGTGACCGGTGATCTGCCGCCGACCGTGCCGGTCATGCTCTTCGGGGTGGCCTTCGGGCTCGCCATGGACTATCAGGTGTTTCTGCTGTCGCGGATCCTCGAAGAGTACGAGCGCACCGGCAAGAACGAATCCGCCGTTGCCCATGGCCTGGAGAAGATCGGCCGGATCGTCACCGCAGCGGCGGTGCTGATCTCCTTGGTGTTCTTGGGATTCCTGGCCTCGGATATCACCTTCATGAAGTCCTTCGGTATCGGTCTGCCGCTTGCGGTGCTGGTCGATGCGACCCTGGTCCGCGGCTTCCTGCTGCCCGCGGTCATGAAACTGCTCGGCGACTGGAACTGGTGGGCACCCGGTCCGCTGGAAAAGTTGCACGAGCGTTTCGGATTCGACGAAGGACCGTCCGCGCCGGCGCTGCCCGATCCGGACGATGTGCGCCAGCCCGCGCGGGTCTAGAAAGTTCGATGGCCGTGCGGGTCAGCGCACGGCCATCGATTCTCTTGGGAGAGTTTAGGGTTCCTGTGTTGGTCTGCGAATTGTCGTGAGACGGTTCAGATTCCGCCGGTCGACAGCAACCCGCCGTCGACGCGGATCGTCTCACCGGTGATCCACTTGGCCTCATCCGACACCAGGAATCCGATCAGCTGCGCCACATCCTCCGGCGCGCCGAGTCGCTTCATCGGGTACACGCTCGCGGCCCGCTCCTCATCCGCCGAGTACAGCGCGTCGGCGAACTTGGTCTTGATCACGCCCGGCGCCACCGCGTTCACCCGGATATTCGGGCCAAGCTGCCAGGCCAGTTCGTCGGTGAGCCGGATCAACGCCGCCTTGGACGCGCCGTACGCCGCGATCACTCCGGTCGAGCGGAGCCCGGCGACACTGGCCACATTCACCACCGCCCCGCCATGCTCGCGCATCCACGCCTTGTACGCCTCCTGCAGGTAGCCGAGCGCGGCGACGACATTGACGTCGAAGATCTTGCGCACCGCCTCCAGATCGGCATCCATGAGCGAGCCGTAGACCGGATTGATGCCGGTGTTGTTGATCAGGATGTCCAGCGAGCCGAATTCCGAGACCACCCGACCCACCGCGGCGGCCCGGCTGTCCGGATCACCCGAATTGCCCGCCAGCGCGGCGACCTCGCCCCGATGACCGAGCGCCCGCAGTTCGGCGGCCGCCTGCTCGAGCGGCTCCGGCTTGCGGGCGGTGATCAGCACATTGGCGCCGCGCCGCAGCAGTTCCGCCGCGACGGCCTTTCCGATGCCCCGGCTGGCTCCGGAAACGAGTGCGCTCTTGCCCAACAGATCGGTCGTCATGTGATGGCACGCTACCGCTGTTGAAATCCGCCCAGCGGACCCGGTCGGGTTTGCGCAATTTCCACCCGGAACGACTGTTCCCACCGGCGGGGACCCGATGCTGAGAGCATGGCGCCTAGCTGCGATTAAGCTGCCGAACAGGTATCGGCGGAAGGTGGGAAATGGGTATCTCCACATCGCTGCCACCGCGCCCGGATGCACCTATCCTCAACGCCTTCATCGGCCATTTCGAGGTAGTGCTGACGAAGTTGGTGAAGGCGGTGGGCGATGGCTCGGCGAAGTCGATCACGGTCGAGGGACTGCATGGCCTGGGGGAGTCGCAGCTGAAGGATGGCGATCTCGTCACGAAGTACCACGCCAAGGAGACCGAGGCCACGAAGTACCGGGACGATTTGAACTCGCTGGACAGCAATATTGCCCAGATCGCGGCGAAATCGGCCGATGTGTCCAACACCGTGACCACCGAGGTCGAGAAACTGGTCGGCGCCGTCAAGGAGATCATTGCCGGTGTGCCGAATCTGACCGATGTGGCGCTGCCGCGCAGCATCGAATTGCAGATTGCCGCCATCGACAAGATCGATAAGGAGGTCGACAAAACGGCGAAGGCGGTCTCGACCGCGTACGACGAACTGGACGATCACGCCGGAAAGATCACCGACCCGGAGTCGGACCACAGCGGAAGTGCCCCGAATTCGATCGGAAGCGGCAACCAGTTCCCCGCCTACACCGGGAGTGGCGGAAACCGCCGCAACTCCACCGGACCCGCGGGTCTCGGCAACAGCGCGAGTGCCCAACCCATTAGCGGGGGTCAGCGAGTGACGGCGAGCGAGATCTATAAGTATCTCCTCAGCAAGGGCTTCACACCGGCGCAAGCGGCGGGCATCTTGGGCAATATGCAGGTCGAATCGGGTTTCGATACCGGTGCCTACAACCCTGGTGAGGGAGCCATCGGTCTCTGCCAATGGGAAGGCGGCCGCCGGACGAATCTCGAGGCGTTCGCCGCCGCTCAGGGCAAGTCGGTCACCGACTGGCACGTCCAGGTCGATTTCATGATGCACGAGCTGCAGGGCAGCGAATCGGGTGCGTACGGACAGATCAAGTCGGCGAGTTCGGCAGGTGCCGCGGCGGCCGCCTTCGACCAGTACTACGAACGAAGCTCCGGTGAGGCGCGCGGCCAGCGCGTCGCGAATGCCAATAGCATCGCGTCGAGCATGGCGGTCTAGCGTCGATCGCGGAGTTAGCGCGGTCACACCTGGATCGTGGGTGTAAGAAGCACCTCCGGAGCCGGGTAAAATCGGTGGTTCTTGTGTGCCTTCTCGTCGCACAATCGAGCAGCAACCGACGAGCACCACGTACCCGTAGGAGAAGCCTGTGATCACCGCGACGGACCTGGAGGTCCGGGCCGGAGTCCGCACCCTGCTGTCGGCCCCGGGGCCTGCGCTGCGGGTGCAGGCCGGCGACCGGATCGGACTGGTCGGACGCAATGGCGCGGGCAAGACCACCACGCTGCGCATTCTGGCGGGCGAGGGTGAGCCCTACGCCGGAAAGATTTTGCGCTCCAGCGATATCGGCTATCTCCCGCAGGATCCGCGCGAGGGCAATCTGGATGTGCTCGCCCGCGATCGCGTGCTCTCGGCTCGCGGTCTGGACACCCTGCTGCGCGATATGGAGAAGCAGCAGGCGCTGATGGCCGAGGTGGTCGATGATGCCGAACGCGAAAAGGCGGTGCGCAAATACGGTCGGCTGGAGGAGCGCTTCTCGGCGCTCGGCGGCTATGTGGCCGAGAGCGAGGCGGCGCGCATCTGCAATAGCCTCGGCCTGCCCGATCGGGTACTCGGCCAGGCGCTGCGCACGCTCTCCGGTGGTCAGCGCCGCCGAATCGAGCTGGCGCGCATCCTGTTCGCCGCATCCGACGGCAGTGGCGGCCGTTCGGACACCATCCTGCTGCTCGACGAGCCGACCAACCACCTCGACGCCGATTCCATCACCTGGCTGCGCGGCTTCCTGCAGAACCACGACGGCGGCCTGATCGTGATCAGCCACGATGTCGAACTGCTCGGCGATGTGGTGAACAAGGTCTGGTTCCTGGACGCGGTGCGCGGTGAGGCCGACGTCTACAACATGGGCTGGCAGAAGTACCTGGACGCGCGTGCGACCGATGAACAGCGTCGTCGTCGTGAACGCGCCAATGCCGAGAAGAAGGCCGGCGCGCTGCGCGCCCAAGCCGCCAAACTCGGCGCCAAGGCCACGAAAGCCACTGCGGCACAGAACATGGCCAAGCGCGCGGACCGCTTGATGGCCGAACTCGATGAGGTGCGGGTGGCCGACAAGGTCGCGCGGATCAAATTCCCCGAACCCGCCGCCTGCGGTAAGACGCCGCTGATGGCGGAGAACCTGACCAAGGTCTACGGCTCGCTGGAGATCTTCACCGGCGTCGACCTGGCCATCGACCGCGGCAGCCGCGTGGTCGTACTCGGCCTCAACGGCGCGGGTAAGACCACCCTGCTGCGCCTGCTCGCCGGGGTGGAGACACCGACGGCGGGCGGTCTCGTGCCCGGTCACGGGCTCAAGGTCGGCTATTTCGCCCAGGAGCACGACACCCTCGACGATCAGGCCACGGTGTGGGAGAACATCCGCCATGCCGCACCGGACGCGGGGGAGCAGGAGCTGCGCGGTCTGCTCGGTGCGTTCATGTTCTCCGGACCGCAGCTGGAACAGCCCGCAGGCACCCTCTCGGGCGGTGAGAAGACCCGTCTGGCGCTGGCCGGGTTGGTGTCCTCGGCGGCCAATGTGCTGCTGCTCGACGAGCCGACCAACAACCTGGACCCGATCTCGCGCGAACAGGTCCTCGACGCGCTGCGCACCTATGCGGGCGCGGTCGTCCTGGTCACCCACGACCCGGGCGCGGCCGAGGCGCTGTCCCCGGAACGGGTGATCTTGCTGCCGGACGGTCAGGAAGACCACTGGTCGGCGGAGTATTTGGAACTGATTCAGCTGGCCTGATCCGGGGTCTTCCGGCCGGAGTTTCGTTGCGAGCGGTGGGTTTTCAGGTCCCCGGGACGGGTCTTCGGTGATATTCATCACAAAGACCCGTTGATCACAGCTTCTCGAGTGTCTAGCCTGGAATGACGCGGCTCGGCGACTCGGAGGAAGCCATGAGCGACAGGCCCACACAAGTCAAGGCCACACTGGGTAAGGGCACACGCGTCACGGGGAAATCACGAGACCGTTTGCAAACCCAGCTGAAGAAGCAGTACGAGGCGGGTGCCAGCATTCGATCGCTGGCACGGTCGACCGGCCGCTCCTACGGATTCATCCACAACGTGCTGGTGGAGTCGCACGTGCAGCTCCGCAGCCGCGGCGGTGCGAACCGCCGCAAGAGCCAGTAGCGTTCGCGGATCTTGATCCCGGTGTCGGCGAATGGATTTCGCCGACACCGAGCGGGATCGAGCGCGCTAATAGCCCGGCACCGCGCCGTCGCCGTTGACCAGCAGGTTGGCGAGGCTGCGGAACATCGGCAGGCCCGTCTTGATCTCCAGATACGCGAACTGGCCCTGTGGGTTGACCTCGAGGAAGTAGTACTCGCCGTCCAGGCCCAACCGTAGATCCAACACGCCGAAGCTCAGGCCGAGTGCGCCCATGAGCGTGGCCAGCGACTTGCTGACCGAGGCGGGCAGATGCTCCGGTGCGAAGTCGACGGTGGTGTCGAGTCGGGAATCGACCCGGCCGACCCCGGACTGCGAGTCGATGCGCACCGCCCATTCGACGCCGTCCATCCACACCACCCGCAGATCGCACTGCGCCTCGACGTAGTCCTGGAAGGTTGTCGGCGCGGAGCGGATGCCCGCCAGGCGGCCGAAGTCGGACTTGGTGATTATTCGGGTCTCGGCGAATTCGGCGCGTCCGGTGCCGGTTCGCTTGTAAACCACCGAGCCCGAACGTGATTCGATGAAGCTGCGCGCCTCGTCCGGATCGTTGGTGATCAGGGTTTCCGGTATCACGAAACCGGCTCGGCGCGCGGTCTCCAACTGCACGATCTTGCGGCTCGCGGTGCGATCGGCGCCGGGATCGTTGACCCAGTACGCGGGGATCGACCACAGCAGGCCCTGGATGAAGCCATCGCATTCGGCTTGGCGGTAGGCGTCATCGGAGGCGCGCACACCGGCCGGAACCTGCGCGGGATGCGGTCTGCGCCACCAGACCGAGCGGACATCGTCGAGTCCGATCACATGCGACAGCGAACGGGCGGTGCCGTGCCGATCGAGCCGGAAACTTCCGGATTCGCGCGGAAAGTCGCGCAGGTCGAGCTGAATCGGGCTGAGCCCGTGGTGTTCTCGCAACGTCGCCGCCATCGCGGTGCCGTGCAGATCATCGGATTCGGAGACGATGAGGACCGAACCTGTCCGGCGCGCCGCCATGCGCAGTCCCGTTCAGTCGAGACTGTCGCAGTTTATGCCGTCGTCGCTTGTCGCGAGCGATTTGGTTTGGCAGTAGGTGAAGGTCGCTCCGCTGGTGCCGGGGCATTCGGCAAGCTGCAGACTATCGGCCCAAGATGCGGTGAGTTGTTGCAGCGCTTCGTCTCCCAGTGCCGCAGAGGGTTCCTCGGCCAGTGTCATCGGCCGGTCGACCAAGTCGATGCGAAGGCGGCGGGTGAAATCGGCGGTGGCGCCGGGGCGGATATCCATCAGCACCGGGCGGCCGTCGCGCTCGGCGGCAGCGCCGTCGGCCCAGTCGAGCACCCGCAGCACATCGTCGCGGCGGAAGGTCCAGGTTCCTTCGGTAACTCTGACCGTGAAATCTCGTTCCGACTCGGCCACCAGCAGTCCCTGCAACGCGGGGACGCGGTCACCCGCCGGCCCGGTACCGGGAAGGTGGATTGCGTCGGTCATAGTGAGCTCTCCGATCTGCTCGCGATTTGCCAGGACCCCCGAGCGGGAACTGGATCATATCGCGCAAGGGGTCTCGCACGGTTCGGATCGCGAGATTTCTCCGCCGCTGGCAAACTGAATTCAGGCTCGGGATGCGCTAGCGCCGAAAGATTTTCGGTTCGAGCTACAACGTGCGTCGGCAATCGCTGAGCTACTTCCGAACGGTTCTGCTCGGGCGGCATTGCCCGGGATTGGCGGCCGTGCATCCGTCGGCGCGGATGTGTCCCTCGGTCTCCGCTGCGACCCTACCGTCGAAGTCGTCGATGTCCCGGCGGATTCGAAAGATCTGCGTCGCTTCAGGAATCGCGCCGGTTCGCGTTGCGCTCGGCCCACCATTCGGGCGACTCGACGAACCAGTTGTCGTATTCCTCCTGCGATGCCGCCAGCTCTTCGAAGGTGGCCTCGCCCTTGACCAGCCGGTCGAGCAGACGGAAGTAGCCGAAGCGTTCCACCGCGGGCATGAGTGCGATGAGAATTCGCGCGGAGCTGTCCGGGGCCGCGCCGAAGGCGTGCGGCATGAGCTTGGGCACGACGATCGATCCGCCCGCGCCCACGGTGACGATCTTGTCCCCGGCCAGTACCTGCAGTTCGCCGTCCGCGACGTAGAACAGCTCGTCCGACTTGGTGTGGTAATGCGGTGCCGCGCCGTCCGCGCCCTTGTCCATGGTGACCTCCAGGTGGCTGACCGCGCCGCCCGCCTCGTTCGAATCGATGAGCAGGCGCATGGTGACAGAGGGGGTGACCAGGGTCTCGGCATCCTGCGGCTGGCGGATGGCGAAGGTGCGGTCGGTGGTGGCGTTCACGGTGCTCTCCAAGTAATTCGGTGATTGATAATTCGCTACCGAACTATATAGCAGCGAATAGAATCTTGTCCATGGGTGAGATCGAACAAGATCCGGTGGATGCGATCGTCGAGCAGTGGCGCCGGGAGCGGCCGGACCTCGAGTTGGAGGCGATGGGGGTGATCGGACGGCTGGGGCGGCTGCTTGTGGTCGCGCAGCGGGATATCGAGGCGGTCTTCATCGCGCACGGGCTGCAGCGTGGTGAGTTCGATGTGCTTGCCGCACTGCGTCGTTCGGGGGAGCCGTTCGAATTGAACCCATCGGTGCTCGCCGACACGCTGATGCTGTCCCGTGCCGGAATGACCGGACGGCTCGACCGGCTGGAGTCGGCGGGGCTGGTCCGGCGCATCGCGGATGCGCAGGATCGCCGCGCCATCCGCGTCGCCCTCACCGACGCGGGCCGCGCGCTGATCGACAAAGTCGTCACCGCGCATGCCGAGAACGAAACGAGGATGCTGTCTGTGCTCTCGGCGAAGGATCGCCGCGACCTCGACCGCATCGCCCGGGTACTGCTCGGCAGCCTCGAAGGCCCGGCGAAATGAGGTAGTTCGCTACTCGGGTGCTCGGCCGGTCATCGGTTCACCATGGAGTGATGATCGACATCATCACCCTCCGCGGCACGGGTGAACCGCGGAATACCAATGGGACGCCCGCCGGCATGCTGCGCGATGTCACGAAACTGCTCGATCCCGACCGTTTCACCGCCTTCGAGCCGGATTGGCCCGCCTCGGTGGGTCCGAGTCCGGATCTGTGGGGCCCTTCGCTGGACACCTCGATCCGCCTCGGTGTCGCGGCGGGCGTCAAGGCGATTCAGGACTCGCCGAACGTCTGTGGACTTCTGAGCTATTCGCTCGGAAGTATCTGCGCGAGCAAGATCCTGGAGGGGGTGCGGTCGGGCAAGTACAAGAACACCGACGGCTCGCCCCTGGAAATCGCCTTCGCCGTCAATATCGCCAACCCGCTGCGTAAACGCGGTCAGTCGGTCGGCAACCTTTGTCCGGCAACGACTTACGGCCTGCACGGTGAACATGGCGCCTGGCCCGCCGTTGATGTCAAGGAGTACGCGAATCCGGGCGATATCATCACCGCGTCACCGGGCGACTCGCCGCTGCGGGTCATCGATATCGGTATTTCGCCGTTCTCGTTCGTGGAGGGCGCACGTATCGGAAATGTGGCCCCGCTGATCTTCGCCGAATTGCTGCGTTTCCTGATGAACGATCCGATCGGCAATCTCGATCGCTATGCGACCGCGGTCAACGGTGTCATCGGTTATCTGACGCCGTGGCCGGATGGCCAACACGTTCTCTACTCCGGACACAATATGCCCGGCACGAATGTCCTGTGGACGACCCACGCCGCCGACTATCTGAACGCCAACTACTGACCCGCGAGTAGCGCGGCACAGTCCCTGATTTGCATGGAGGATGCTGCGCTCTCCGGCCGCGTCGTACCCGAGCTGTCCGGCTCAATCCCCCTGTGCGGCAGCGGAGATGGGCTGCCACTCGCGCCAGAGCGCCAGCCGGGATTCGTAATCCGCGGTAGCGATGGTCAGCGGGACCTCGCCGAGGAAAATGCGCAGCGGCGGCTCGGGCGCGTCGACGACCGCGAGTATGGCCGCGCTAGTGGCGGCCGGATCGCCCTGGCGCATCGCCGAACGTTGCGCGGCTCGGGCGGCCCTGGCCTCGTCGTAGGCCGGGAGCGGGCTGGCATGCCGCGACGAGGGGCCCGCCCAGTCGGTGCCGAATCCGCCCGGTTCGATCAGGGTGATATGGATGCCGAAAGGTGCGACCTCCTGGGCGAGCGCCTGCGAGAAACCCTCCAGCGCCCACTTCGACGCGTGGTACGCGCCGAGATTCTGGAAGGCGGAGATGCCGCCGATGCTCGACACCTGGATGATGTGGCCGCTGCCCTGGGCCCGCAGGATCGGCAACGCCGCCTGGGTGACCCACAGTGCGCCGAAGACATTGGTTTCCAATTGCGCGCGGAACTCGTCCTCGCTGAGTTCCTCGATCATGCCGAACTGGCCGTAGCCGGCGTTGTTGATCACGATATCGAGCCGCCCGAATCGCTCGGCCGCCTGCTGTACCGCGGCGAAATCGCCGTCCCGGTCGGTCACATCGAGGCGCAGCGGCAGGAAGGTGTCCGGGTATTTGGCGACGAGATCGTCGAGTGTGCTCGTATCGCGCGCCGTACCGGCCACTTGATCGCCGCGTTCCAGCGCGGCGAGTGCCCATTCGCGGCCGAATCCTCGTGAGACTCCGGTGATGAACCAAACTTTGCTCATGCGACCCACGCTAGCGACCTGGAGTGCACTCCAAGCAAGTATTCAACGCGGGTGCAGCGTAACCGGCAGCGCCGAAGGAGACAGCACGAAGTCTCGATTGGAGGCGCGCACCGTGTAGTTCGGATCCGGTGTCGGGCGCCAGCGGGCCAGCAGTGCCGCGGCGGCGAGGCCGATTTCGATCATGGCGAAATGGTCGCCGAGGCAGCGGCGGCGGCCGACGCCGAATGAGAGGTTGGCCTTCTTGTCGATATCGGCTGCGCGCTCGGGTGACCAGCGGTCCGGGTCGAAGGATTCCGGATCGGCGTAGTAGCGCTTGTTGTGCTGAACCAGATAGGGGGAGAACATGATCGCCGTGCCGTCGGGAACGGTGAGTCCGCCGATGGTGACATCGCCGTCGGCGGTGCCCGCGCTGATCCATGGGCCCCAGAACCGAAGTGTCTCCGCCACAACCTGTTTCAGGTACGGGAGTGCACCGAGATGATCGGCTCGGACCGGGCTCGCTCCGACGACGGAATCGAGTTCGGCGTACAACCGGTCGGCGATCTGGGGGCGGCGCATGACCTCGTGCCAGAGCCAGCCGGTGAGTGACGCCATCGAGCCGACGCCACCGGCCAGCATGAGGATCGCTTCATCGATGATGTGCTCGTCGGACAGGGTCGCACCGGTCTCGCTGTCGGTGTGCCGGATGAGCGCCGAGACCACATCGTTGAAATCCTCGTCGCGGCGGCGATATTCGGTGATGACGGCACCGATGGCGGTGCGCAGGTGCCTGGCCTTGGTGCGCCAGCGCCAGTTCGAAATGAGCCGGAGTCGGCGCACCTGTGGGGGCAGCGCGGTGCGCAGAATGACCTGACTGAGCAGCCATGGCACGCTGTCTCGGATCTCGCGGCGTGCGTCATCGCTGAAATCGGCGGTGAACAGCGTCGAGGAGACCGTGTCGAGGATCAGGCCGTGTGCCTCGTCCATCAGATTCACCTGACCGCCCGAAGGCAATCCCGCCGACCAGGTTTCGGCGATATCGGCCGCCGCCCGCGTGTACTCGGCAAGGCGGCTCTGCCGCAGCGCGGGCGAGATCATCCGCCGCCGCAGCTTGTGTTCCTCGCCGCGCAGGACATTGACGGATCCGCCCGCGACATCATCGATGGCCTCGCGCAGATCATCCCGATTGAGTTCGGCGTCGCCGAGGCCGACCTCGCGGACGAGATCCGGTGTAGTGAGCAGATATCCGGTCTTCTGGCCGAACCGCAGGCGCACGATCGGGCCGAGATCGGCCAGCGAGGTGACGAAGCCCGGCGCGTCGCGCAGCGCGCGCAGGCTGTGGCCGACCAGCGGGAGTCGGCCCGGCGCGGTCGGTACTTCTGAAAGCGATTGCGGCATGACCAGTTCCGGGCTGCGTGCGCAGTCGGCCCTGACCTGTCGATAAATTTGCAGCACGGTTCCGATGTGCTGCGACTGGCGCACCGAATCGCGGTATTTGCCGAGGATCTGACGCATTTCGGTGAGCGCGGTGCGGTCGGCGTCGAGCTTGGCGACGGTGTCGGCGATCGCGACGGACGACGGATCGGCGGTGCGAATGCCGCCCCCGGGTGGGACCGATTCATCGAGATCGGGATCGCAGTAGATGATCGGCAGGCCGACCGCCACCGCCTCGAGCAGGACCATGCCCTGTGTGTCGAAACCGTTGGAGGGGAACAGCAGTGCGTCGCCGTCGGACATTGCCGCGAGGCATTCCGCTCGAGTGGCCCTGCCGTGCAGGCGGATTCGGTCCGCGAGTCGATACTCGGTGATGGCGGCGGCCGCCTCGGCCGACTGGTCGCCGTCGCCGTAGATATCGAGAGTGCAGTCGTCGAGATACCGCACGGCCTCGATTGCGGCGAGCAGCCGCTTCTCGGCCGACAGTCGCCCGCACCAGATCAGCCGCAGTGGTGCGTCGGCCGTGCGCTCGACACCCGGTGTGCCGGTGCTGTTTTCGATGAGCTCGTCGTCGACGCCGTTGGATACCACCCGAAGCGGCCGGGTCAGCCCGTGTGCGAGCAATTGGTCGGCGAAGTGCTGGGTCGGCGCGATGACCCGATCCGCGGCTTGGGCCTGACCGACGATCGTCCACCAGGCATGGCGTGCCGCACGGCTTTCGGCGCGGTGCGGCATGTGCTGATCGTGCGGTACGAACCGGCCGTGCATGGCACGCAGGGCCAGCGCCGCCGGATACGGTGCGGGCGAGGTGTTCTCGATGAACGCGTCATCGCGACTCTGAGCGGTGTGGACGAGCGGAATCCGGTGTCGCCGTGCGGCTTTCATACCGGCGATGGCGACACCGTAGGTGGTGTGGGTGTGCACGAGGTCGATCGGCCCGCGTGCGGCGAAGGTGGCGTCGATGAGTTCGGCATTGTGCTTGGTCGGCAGCACGACCGGGAATCCGTTCACCGCGAGACCACCCGCGGCGCGCAGCGGCACCACATTCGGGAGCTCGTCGGCGCCGGGCTGCGGCGCGACGAACAGGGTGACACGGTGACCTGCGCGTTCGAGACCACGGCACAGCGAATCCACCGCGGTCTGGACTCCACCGAGAGTGGCCGGGTGGTAGTCCATGAACATCGCTATGTGCACAATGGCACTTTACTGACACGTCGCCGCCGTGCGGAGCCCTTAATTCTGTGGACTATCCGGTCGGCGTCAGGGCCCAGATACGAAAGAGTGCCGTGAAAATAGCGATTCCGCTCACCGGAACCCGCGGTGATGTCCAGCCCGTCGTGGCTTTGGGACTCGAGCTGCGCCGTCGCGGCCATGATGTGCTGCTCGGTGCGCCACCGAATCTGGTCGAATTCGCCACGGCAACCGGGCTTGCCGCCGTCGCCTGCGGACCGGATGTGCAGCAGCTCTACAGTTCGGACGCCGGACAGCGGGCGCTCGCGGCGGGCAACACCCTGCGGCTCATGCAATTGGTCGCCCGGCAGATGGCCGATTATGCCCAGCAGATGAATCGGGAGGTCATCGACGTTTGTACGGGCGCGGATCTGATCGTGGCGAGCACCGTCACCGAGGATCGGGCCAGTTCGGTTGCGGAGGCAATGGGGGTTCCCCTCGTGAGCCTGCACTATTTCCCCTGTCGGAGTAATGGCGCATATCCGTTTCCGGGTGCGCTGTCGCCGCGGTGGAATCCGCCCGCCGTCGTCAATAGGGCGACGTGGGCGGTCGCGGAGAATCTGCGCCGCGTGGTGTTCATGCGCTATCTCAACGAGCTACGCGCGACGCTCGGACTGCCGAAATCGCGGGCGAGCACCGCAGCGGTATTGGCGCGGGCGCATGTTCCCGAAGTGCAGATCTACGATCCGGCATTGGTACCCGGACTGCCCGAACAATGGGATGAGCGCAGGCCGTTCACCGGATTTCTGACGCTCGATCAGGCCGCCCGCGCGGCCGTCGGTGACTTGGCGGGCGATCATGCGGGAATTCTTTCCTGGATCGAGGCGGGGGAGCCGCCGGTGTTCTTCGGATTCGGCAGTATGCCCATTCGGGATACGGCCGCGGTGCTGGCGATGGTTACCGAGGTGTCTGCTCGTTTGGGTGTGCGTGCGTTGGTCAGCGCTGGGTGGAGTGATCTGGATATTGCCGATGCCCAAGCGGGGCCGAATGTGAAGGTTGTCGGTCCGTTCGCACACGATCTGGTTTTCCCGTATTGCGCCGCGGCGGTGCATCACGGCGGTATCGGGACGCTGTTCGAGAGTCTGCGCGCCGGATTGCCGACGCTGGTGTGCTCGGTGTCGTTCGAACAGCCGATGTGGGGCGGGCAGGTCGAGCGACTCGGCGTCGGTGCGCATCTGCCGTTCACGCGACTGACCGAGGCTCGACTGGAACAAGGCGTCGCGTCTCTGCTGACGCCCGAACGCCGGTCCCGCGCAGCGGAATTCGCCGAGACGCTGAGCACCGAGGACGCCGCGGCCCGCACCGCCGACATCATCGAGGCCGCGGCCCGGTGACCGACGTCTTCGCCGACACCCTCGTCATGTTCCGCCGCTGCGCCCGACACACCCTCCGCAGCCGCGACACCCTGATCATTTCGCTGCTCATGCCGATTCTGGTGATGCTGCTGTTCACCTATGTCTTCGGCGGCGCCATCGATGTCGGCGGGCCGTATCTCGACTATGTGGTGCCCGGAATCATGTTGCTGTGCACGGGTTTCGGCTCATCTATTACCGCCACCGCCGTCTCCACCGATATGACACGGGGGAGCATCGACCGCTTCCGCACCCTGCCGATGTTCCGGCAGGCCGTACTCGCCGGGCACGTCGCCGAGGGTGTTATGCGCAATCTCGCGGCCATCGCGATCGCGGTCACCGTGGCACTCGCACTCGGCTACCGCCCCCAGGCCGGTCCACTCGGCTGGCTGGCGGCTCTCGCGATCATCACCCTGTTCGTCACCGCCATCTCCTGGATCGCCGTAGCCCTCGGCCTGGTCGCCAAGAACCCGGAAGCCGCCGGAGGCCTCACCTACGCGATCATGTTCATCCCCTACATCAGCAGCGCCTTCGTCCAAACCAGCACGATGCCGCACTGGCTGCGCGGCTTCGCCGACTACCAACCCGCCACCCCCATCATCGAAACCGTGCGCGGACTCCTGAACTCCCTCGACACCGGCCACAACACCCCCCTCGCCCTGCTCTGGTGCGCGATTCTCGGTGCCATCGGATTCGCCGGTGCCAGCGTCGTATTCAGCCGCTTGTCGCACCGCTGAAGCCTCCAGGCCAGCGTTGGTCGACGGCGCGGTTCAGCGCATGTCGCGGTGACCGGCGGCGAGTTCGGTCATCACCTTGTCGGCGCCGAACAGGCGCTGGACGCGGGTCGAGAGATTGGGGGCGATCAGGGCGAGGGTTGCGCCCAAGCGGACCGGGAGGGGTGCTACGTCTGTCTCGGCGATGTTCCGTTCGATCGCTCGGACCACGGCGTTCGCGACGTCTTCCGGGCTCCGGGTGCCGACTCCCGGTGGTAGGGCCGCGCCGGATTTGACGAACATGCCCGCGTCCCTGACGAATCCGGGATAGATCGACGAGACACCGACGCCGCGGCCTTCGAGGTCGGCGCGCAAGGCCAAGGCGAAGCCGCGGAGCCCGAATTTGGTCGCGTTGTACATCGCGGCCTTGCCCGATGCGGCCTTGCCGGACAAGGAGTTGATGAAGACCAAGTGGCCCCGGCCGCGCTCGGCCATGCGCGCACCGGCGAGGCGGGCCAGCACGATGGGTGCGCGCAGATTGACCTCCAGCGCCCGATCGATCTCGGTCAGCGAATAGTCGAGCAGGTCGCCCGAACCGGGCAGTGCGGCGTTGGCGATGACGATATCGATGTCCCCGGCCTCCTCGAGCAGCTTCTCAGCGCTGCCCGGCACGGCGAGGTCCGCGACTATCGCCTGCGCGCCGATCCGAGTCGCGACCTGGTCGAGTTCCTCGGCACGGCGCCCGGAGAGCACTGCATTCGCGCCCCGCGCGGTAACCGCGGCGGCGATCGCACCGCCGATTCCGCCGGTCGCGCCGGTGATCAGTACGCGTGCTCCGTTCAGTTCCATACCGACGATTATTATCGAGACTCCCCATTTCACGAGGCATCTCATACCGCCGGGTGTCGTGCTGAGCCGAGCCTGTCTTCGGCCCTCACTCCTTGCGGCGGACCGAGGCTTCCACGAGATCCAATACCGCGGAAAGGTTTTCGTTGGTATGCCCGGAGGCGATGCGGGCGATGAGGCCGTCCAGCACCAGATCCAGATAGCCGAGGAGGACGTCGGTGGGGACGTCGTCGCGGAGGGCGCCTGCGGCCTTGCGGCGTTCCAGGCGGGCCAGGGTGGCGGCGGTCAGTTCGGCGGAGCGCTGGGTCCAGCTCGCGCGGAATTCCGGATCGGTGC
Organism: Nocardia sp. CA-135398; assembly: GCF_050955845.1. Lineage (NCBI taxonomy): Bacteria > Bacillati > Actinomycetota > Actinomycetes > Mycobacteriales > Nocardiaceae > Nocardia > Nocardia sp. CA-135398. The sequence continues at coordinate 3,547,165 of NZ_CP192084.1, forward strand.
GCAGGCGGCGCGCGATCTCCAAACGCGTTCCGAGCCAATTGAATTGCTCCGGGTGGGCGAGCATATCGCGCATGACCTGCACCAGACCCTGATTGGCCGCGACATCGGCCATACGGTCGGCGTCTTCTTGGGCCAGCGCGAGGAAAAGGGCGTCCTTGTCCCGGAAGTGGTGGAAGATCGCGCCGCGTGACAGGCCGATGGCCTCTTCCAAGCGGCGCACGGTCGCCCCGTCGTACCCGTATTCGGCGAAACAGGCCCGCGCCCCGTCCAGAATCTGACTACGCCGGGCGGCGAGGTGATCGTCACTGACTTTGGGCATTTCGGCGGGCTCCTCCGAGCGAAGCGGGCAATGCGATGTGAAGAGGTCCGCGCACCGCGGGTGACGCGGTGCGCGGACCTACTACAGCACAGTCGTTCAGCCGCGAATCATGTTGCGCAGCACGTACTGCAGGATGCCACCGTTGCGGTAGTAGTCGGCCTCACCGGGGGTGTCGATCCGGACCACCGCGTCGAAGGTGACCACATCGCCGTTCTCCTTGGTGGCGGTGACCTTCAAGGTCTTCGGAGTCACACCCTCGTTCAGCTTGGTGATTCCCTCGATATCGAAGGTCTCGGTGCCGTCCAGCTTCAGCGACGCGGCCGACTCACCGGCCGGGAACTGCAGCGGAATGACGCCCATACCAATGAGGTTCGAGCGGTGGATGCGCTCGAAGGACTCGGTGATGACGGCCTTCACACCCAGCAGCGAGGTGCCCTTGGCTGCCCAGTCCCGCGAAGAACCCGAACCGTACTCCTTACCGCCGAGCACGACCAGCGGGATGCCCGCGGCCTGGTAGTTCTGCGAGGCGTCGTAGATGAACGCCTGCGGGCCACCGTCCTGGGTGAAGTCGCGGGTGTAACCGCCCGAGACATCGTCGAGCAGCTGGTTGCGCAGCCGGATATTGGCGAAGGTGCCGCGGATCATCACCTCGTGGTTACCGCGACGCGAGCCGTAGGAGTTGTAATCCTTGCGCTCGACGCCGTTGGCCTCCAGGTACTGCGCGGCCGGGGTGCCCGGCTTGATGTTGCCCGCGGGAGAGATGTGGTCGGTGGTGACCGAATCGCCGAGCAGTGCGAGCACCCGCGCGCCCTTGATATCGCTGACCGGCTCCGGCGTCTGCGGCATGCCCTCGAAGTACGGAGGCTTGCGGACGTAGGTCGACTCCTCGGCCCACTCGAAGGTCTTGCCCTCCGGGGTCGGCAGCGAACGCCAGCGCTCGTCACCCTTGAAGACGTCCTTGTAGTCATCGAGGAACATATCGCGGGAGATGACCCGGTCGATGGTGTCCTGGATTTCCTGCGGCGAGGGCCAGATGTCCTTCAGGAACACGTCGTTGCCGTCGGTGTCCTTGCCGAGCGCGTCGTTCTCGAAGTCGAAGTCCATGGTGCCCGCGAGCGCGTAGGCGATGACCAGCGGCGGCGAGGCCAGGTAGTTCATCTTCACGTCGGGGGAGATGCGGCCTTCGAAGTTGCGGTTACCGGAAAGCACCGCGGTGACGGTCAGGTCGTTGTCGTTGACCGCCTTGGAGATCTCCTCCGGCAGCGGGCCGGTGTTGCCGATGCAGGTGGCACAGCCGAACGCGACCAGGTTGAAGCCCAGCTTGTCCAGGTACGGCCACAGACCGGCCTTCTCGTAGTAGCCGTTGACGACCTGCGAACCCGGGGCCATCGAGGTCTTCACCCATGGCTTGCGGGTCAGGCCCTTGTCCACCGCGTTGCGGGCCAGCAGGGCCGCGCCCAGCATGACCGACGGGTTGGAGGTGTTGGTGCAGGAGGTGATCGAGGCGACCACGACCGCGCCGTGATCCAGCACGAAGTCGCCGTACTCCTCGGTGGAGACCTTGACCGGCTTGGACGGGCGGCCCACCGCACCGTTGGCGGCGGACGGCAGTACGGCGTCGTCGTCGGCGAAGGACAGCACCGCCGGATCGCTGGCCGGGAAGGACTCCTCGATGGCCTCGTCCAGGTGGGTGTGCGGCGTGGTGGCGGCCGGACCGGTCTCCGCGTCGCTGGTGTAGTTGTGGATGTCCTTGCGGAAGGCGGTCTTGCTCTCCGACAACAGGATTCGGTCCTGCGGACGCTTCGGACCCGCGATGGAGGGCACCACGGTGCTCAGGTCGAGCTCCAGGTACTCCGAGTACGCGGGCTCCTTGTCGGCGTCGTGCCAGAGGCCCTGTTCCTTGGCGTAGGCCTCCACCAGCGCGACCTGCTCGTCGGTGCGACCGGTCAGCTTCAGGTAATCGATGGTGACGTCATCGATCGGGAAAATGGCTGCGGTGGAACCGAATTCGGGGCTCATATTGCCCAGGGTGGCGCGGTTGGCCAGCGGCACCTCGGCGACGCCCCTGCCGTAGAACTCGACGAACTTGCCGACCACGCCGTGCTTGCGCAGCATATCGGTCACGGTGAGCACCACGTCGGTGGCGGTCACGCCCGGGTTGATCTCACCGGTCAGCTTGAAGCCGACGACGCGCGGGATGAGCATCGAGACCGGCTGGCCCAGCATGGCCGCCTCGGCCTCGATACCGCCGACGCCCCAGCCCAGTACGCCCAGGCCGTTGACCATGGTGGTGTGCGAGTCGGTGCCGACGCAGGTGTCCGGGTAGGCCTGGCCGTTGCGGACCATGACGACGCGCGCCAGATGCTCGATATTGACCTGGTGCACGATGCCGGTGCTCGGCGGCACGACCTTGAAATCGTCGAAAGCCGTTTGGCCCCAACGCAGGAACTGATAGCGCTCACCGTTGCGCTGGTATTCGATGTCGACGTTGCGCTCGAAGGCGTCCGCCCGGCCGAATACGTCGATGATGACGGAGTGGTCGATGACCATCTCGGCGGGGGCGAGCGGGTTGACCTTGTCCGGGTCGCCCCCGAGGGTGGCGACGGCCTCACGCATGGTGGCCAGGTCGACGATGCAGGGCACACCGGTGAAGTCCTGCATGATCACGCGGGCCGGGGTGAACTGGATCTCGGTGTTCGGCTGAGCCGACGGATCCCAGTTCGCGATCGCGCGGACGTGATCGGCGGTGATGTTGGCGCCGTCCTCGGTGCGGAGCAGATTCTCCGCGAGGACCTTCAGTGCGTAGGGGAGTTTTTCGGTACCGGGCACGGCCGAGAGACGGAAGATCTCGTAGGAGTTGCTTCCGACCTCGAGGGTGCCCTTGGCGCCGAAAGTATCGATACTTGTCGTCACGTCAGCTCCACTCGTCTGTGAGGGTTGCCGCGGGCGGGGCTGTGCCCGCGGCTGGTTTTTCGAACGACCTGCAAGCAGTCGCTACGGTTACGTGTTCGGAGGGTTCCAGCCCTGGAACGTACTGGCTCCTCGCGGCTTCGAGCCTAACAGTACGCTTGTCCTGTGAAACGCGCGGGTGCCGTTGGGTGCGCCGTCCGAAGGTGATCCGACACTCCGTCGCGTACTGTGCTTTCGAGTTGTTCGGGGTGACCGGTGGGCCTGCACCGGATCACCCTGCAGTGTTGGATGCCCGTCGCCTCGCGTGCCGATGCGGCTCGACAGACCGGATGGAAGATGACCGTCTCGCACACCTCGGTGTTCGCGCCCATGCGCGCCGAACTCCCCCCTGGTATCGACGACAAGACGTTGACCCAGATCAAGGAGGATGTGGTCGACAATCATGTGGCCACGCCGAAGGGTAAGGATCAGGACGCACTCGAGGCGGTCGTCGCCGATGCCCGAGCCCACGGCATCGAGCTCAGCATCGTGGTGATTCCCGGTAATCCAGGTCACGACTCCAATCTACGTGACCTGGCCACCGAGGTCGGCAAGACCGAGCACGGAACCGTGGTGGTGTTCAGCGACGACTGGGTCGGCACCTACAGCGATTCGATCAGCCGGGTGAAGCTGGAACGGGCCGAGGACCTTTCCAAGAGCACGCAGGGACATTCGGCGCAGGCGGCGCAGCTTTTCGTCGATCAGTTGGAGCGGCCGGAGACCTTCTCCTGGACCGCGATCACCAGTGTGTTGCTCGTCGGCACGGCGCTGGTGGTCGGCGGACTCTACTGGGTGAAGTCTCGCCGTTCTGCCGAGCGGGCCGTGCCGGTAGGGGTTTCGAGTCGCGGCGACGACCGAGATCTCAGCGCGTAGCGAGTATCCGCTCAGTCACTTTTCCTAGCGGTCGGTTTGTTTTGTCCGGCCGAATCCTTGTATCCGTACGGCTATTTCTCGGCAACTAGCAAATTACGCCGCTGTAGTTCTGTTGCTGGAGTTTCTTTGGTGAATGATGTGACGTACGGTTCGAATGATCGCTGATGGGAAAAGAGTGTTCAGAGAGCTATCTGTGCACCACTGAGCGTGATGGTTCGCAGGGGGCTCGTGAGGTCAAGCCGGATCGGGTCCTTGGGAGGTGCGATGCGCAACAACGGCGTTGCGGCTGCTCGGCGTCCGCTGTCGGTCGCTCTGGGGTTGCTGGTCACTGCTGCTGTGCTCGTCACGGCCGGACCGGGAGCCGCGGTGCCGCCTGCCCCACCGAACCCCAGCGACAGCCAGATCGCCGATGCCGGAGCGCAGGTCGACACCAGGGTCACCGAGGTCGGCGCGCTCATCAACCAGGTCGCGGCGACGGAACAGAAGCTGCAGGAGCTCGACGCCGCGATCGCCCAGAAGCGCGAAGAGGTCAACAAGGCCCTCGTCGATCTGCAGGACGCGCGCGACGCCGCCGATGCCGCCGCGGCCGCAGTGGTGCAGACCCAGCGCGAACTGAGCGAGGCCGGAACCCAGGTCGACCAGGCCAGACGCAACTTCGACCAGTTCGCGGTGCAGGCATACACCCGGCCCGCCGCGACCTCGATGGTCACCTACCTGTCCTCGGCCACCCCGAACGTCGCCCTCGACCGCGCCCAGGTGTTCACGCTGGTATCGAAGAATCAGCAGTCGGTGCTGGACTCGCTGCGGCGCGCCCAGATCGCCCAGGGCAATAAGAATGCCAGTGCGCGCCAAGCGAAATCGGCCGCCGACGCGGCCGCCGCAGTGGCCGAACAGAAGAAGATCGACGCCGAAAACGCCGTCGCCGCGGTGAAAGCCGAACAGGATCAGCAGGCTGTGCGGCGGGAGGGACTACTACGCGAGCGCACGGTGGCGCAGGGCCGCCTCGACCAGGCGCGCGCGAATGTGGCCGGGCTGCAAGGACAACGCGAGGCCTATCTGGCCTGGGACGAACAGCGCAAGGCCGAGGAGGCCGCCATCCGCGCGGCCGCCGCGGCCGCCGCCGCACGTGCGGCCCAGGACCAGGCCGCCAAGGAACGCGCCGCGCAGGCGGGCGAGGGTAGGCGGCCGCATGTCCAGATGGAGGATTCACCGCCACCGCGCCAGACCAGACCGCGCGCCACCGGGCCGACCATGCCTTCCATCACGGGTTCCGAGGCGATCGAAACCGTGGTCGATCGGGCCATGTCGCAGCTCGGCGTCGTCTATGCCTGGGGCGGCGGCGACGAGGACGGGCCGACCCTCGGCATCCGGGACGGCGGTGTCGCGGACCGCTTCGGCGACTACAACAAGGTCGGCTTCGACTGCTCAGGTCTGATGATCTACGCCTTCGCCGGTATCGGCGTCTCGCTGCCGCACTACAGCGGCTATCAATACAACGCGGGCACCAGAGTGCCCGTCGCCGAGCGCAGCCGCGGCGACATGCTGTTCTGGGGACCGAACGGCAGCGAACATGTCGCGCTCTACCTCGGAAACGGGAAGATGGTGGAGGCGCCGCAATCCGGCGAGGTGGTACGGGTGTCTCCGGTGCGCGAGGGCGGCATCATGCCGTACGCGGTGCGGATCGTCACTTAACCCCTAGGCTCGTCTGGTAACCCCCAGGCTGGGCCGTACGCCGCGAACCAGACCGTGAACCTGTTGATTTGCCGTGATCTCGGGTCCGGTTGCGGCATATGCGGCCATTACCTGGAATAGTTGTGGCAGCACGCACAGGACCAAAGCGAAAGCGGGGATGTTGGTGACTTCGACGGACGGTGTGAGCGGGGCAAGTTTGGCGAAAGAGGCCGCTGCTCCCGCACCCAGCACCCTGGAGCGTGACGTCCAGACCCTGGAGAAGGCGATATACGAGGTCAAGCGCGTTATCGTCGGCCAGGATCGGCTCGTCGAACGGCTGCTCGTCGGGGTCCTCGCACGCGGCCACGTACTGCTCGAGGGTGTGCCGGGTATCGCCAAAACCCTTGCGGTGGAGACCTTCGCCCGGGTGGTCGGTGGTTCGTTCGCCCGCGTCCAGTTCACCCCCGACCTGGTGCCCACCGACCTGATCGGTACCCGCATCTACCGTCAGGGCCGCGAGGAATTCGATACCGAACTCGGCCCGGTCGTGGCGAACTTCGTGCTCGCCGACGAGATCAACCGCGCCCCGGCCAAGGTGCAGTCCGCACTGCTCGAGGTGATGGCCGAACGACATGTGTCGATCGGCGGTAAGACCTACCCGATGCCCGATCCGTTCCTGGTCATGGCGACCCAGAACCCGATCGAGAGCGAGGGTGTGTACCCGCTGCCCGAGGCGCAGCGCGACCGGTTCCTGTTCAAGGTTGTCGTGGACTACCCATCGGTGGAGGAAGAACGCGAGATCATCTACCGGATGGGTGTCACTCCGCCGGAGGCCAAGCCGATCCTCGAGCCGTCCGAGCTGATCCGCCTGCAGCGGGTGGCCGCGAATACGTTCGTGCACCACGCGCTGGTCGACTATGTGGTCCGGGTGATCGCGGCGACCCGCAAGCCCGGCGAGTTCGGCATGCAGGATGTCGCGAGCTGGATCGCCTACGGCGCCTCGCCGCGCGCCAGCCTCGGCATCATCGCCGCGGCCCGCGCCGTCGCACTGATCCGCGGCCGCGACTATGTGGTGCCGCAGGATGTCGTCGAGGTGATTCCGGATGTGCTGCGCCACCGGCTGGTGCTGTCCTATGACGCGCTCGCCGATGAGATCAGCCCCGACGATGTGATCAAGCGCGTGCTGCAGACCGTCGGCCTCCCCCAGGTCGCGCCGCAGGCCGTCGCCCCGGGTGGTCATGCCGCACCCGTTCCGGCCGCACCGCCCGCCATGGGACCGCACGGCGGGCAGCCGCCGATCCCGCAGCCGCCAGCCCCCCAGGACGCGGTGCCGCAGCCGCAGGTCGCGCAGATGTCTCCGGCCGCCGGCAATAACCAGCCGAAGTGACCTCGGCATCGGCTGTGCCTGATTTTCCACAAGACGGGGTTCCACCAGTGCCGATGTCCCCCCATGCACCACCATCTTTCCGATCGGGCGAACTGTCCGACCCGAAGCTGACGGCGGCGCTCAGAACGCTGGAACTGACCGTCCGTCGTCGGCTCGACGGTGTGCTGCACGGCGATCACCTCGGCTTGATTCCGGGCCCCGGCTCCGAGCCGGGCGAGGCCAGGACCTATCAGCCGGGCGACGATGTGCGGCAGATGGATTGGTCGGTCACGGCCCGCACCACCCATCCGCATGTGCGACAGATGATCGCGGACCGGGAACTCGAGACCTGGATGGTGGTCGATCTGTCGGCCAGCCTCGACTTCGGCACCGCGCTGTGCCAGAAACGCGATCTGGCGGTCGCGGCCGCCGCGGCGATCACCCACCTCACCAGCGGCGGCGGTAATCGGATCGGCGCGGTCGTCGCGACCGGCGAGCAGTTGACCCGAATTCCCGCGCGCAGCGGCCGGGTGCACGCGCAGTCGATGCTGCGCGAGATCGCGACTACGCCGCACGCCCGCGACGGTGTGCGCGGCGATCTGCGCGAGGCGATCGAGTCGCTGCGCCGCCCGCAGCGCAAGCGCGGACTCGCGGTGGTCATCAGTGATTTCCTCGGTGATATCAACTGGCAGCGCTCGCTGCGCGCGATCTCCGCGCGCCACGATCTGCTCGCGGTGGAGGTGCTCGATCCGCGCGATCTGTCGCTGCCCGATGTGGGTGATGTGGTGCTGCACGATCCCGAGACCGGGCGCACCCGCGAATTCAGCGTCACGCCAACGCTGCGCGCCGATTTCGCGGCCGCCGCCGAACGTCATCGGGTTCAGGTCGAACAGGCCCTGCGCAGTTGCGGCGCACCGGTGCTCACCCTGCAGACCGATCGGGACTGGATCTCCGATGTGGTCCGGTTCGTGTCCACCCGGCGCCACGCATTCGGCGCCCCGAGCGGACGGGCTCCGCGCCAGTGAGTATTTCGCATTTCACCGCGCTGGTCTGGCTCGGTTTCCTTGCCGTCGTCGTACTGATCGCGTTGGGCTACATCCTTGTTCAGCGCAGCCGCCACCGGCACATGCTGCAGTTCACGAATATGGAGCTGCTGGAGAAGGTCGCCCCGTCGCGGCCGAGTCCGATGCGGCATGTGCCGATCGCGCTGATGCTGGTCGGTCTGGTGTTCCTCACCATCGCGGCCGCGGGGCCGACGGCGGTCAAGAAGGTGCCGCGCAATCGCGCGACAGTCGTTCTGGTGATGGATGTTTCGCTGTCCATGGAGGCGACCGACGTGCCGCCGTCGCGACTCAAGGTGGCGCAGAAGGCCGGTAAGGAATTCGTCGACGGGCTGCCGCCGGGTATCAATCTCGGCTTCGTCACCTTCGCCGGCACCGCCTCGGTAATGGTGCCGCCGACGACGAACCGCGAGGCGGTCAAGGCGGCCATCGACAACATCAAACTCGCCGAGCGCACCGCCACCGGTGAGGGCATTCTCACCGCGCTGCAGTCGATCGACACCATTGCCACCGTGCTCGGTGGCGCGGAAACACCGCCGCCGGCGCGCATCGTGCTTATGTCCGACGGTAAGCAGACGGTGCCCGACGACAAGGATGTCGACAATCCACGGCACGGTTTCACCGCGGCGCGCCTGGCGAAGAACAAAGGCGTTCCGGTGTCGACGATTTCGTTCGGCACCTCATGGGGCACCGTGGAAATTCCGGACCAGGACGGTCAGGGCGCTCAGCGCGTCAAGGTGCCTGTCGACGACGATGCGCTACGCGAGATCGCCAAACTCTCCGGTGGCGATTTCTATACCGCCTCGAGCCTGACCGAGTTGACCGCGGTCTACGACACGCTCGAAGAGCAGATCGGTTACGAGATGACCAGGGGCGATGCCAGCAGACCATGGCTTTTGCTCGGCATGCTCGTTGTCGCCGCCGGTGTAGTTACCGGCTTGCTCTATCGTCAACGCCTGCCGTAGTCGTCAATGCCTGCCGTCGCGACGCGCCCGGCTCTCCATAGAGCACTATGTGTGGCCCGGGCGTGGCGCACGAACCCGAACAGATAGGTTGGTCCTCATGTCGAACATCACATCCCGGTCGGTCCTGGTGACCGGTGGCAACCGCGGTATCGGACTCGCGGTCGCGCAGCGTCTGCTTGCCGATGGGCACAAGGTGGCCGTCACGCATCGTGGGTCGGGGGTTCCGGACGGTCTGTTCGGTGTGAAATGCGATGTGACGGATGCGGACTCGGTTGACGCGGCCTTCAGCGAGGTCGAGGAGAAGCAGGGTCCGGTCGAGGTGCTGGTCGCCAATGCGGGCATCACCGATGACACCCTGCTGATGCGGATGAGCGAGGATCAGTTCACCAGGGTCATCGATGCGAACCTGACCGGTGCGTTCCGCTGCGCCAAGCGGGCCAACCGCGCCATGCTGCGGGCACGGTGGGGCCGCATGATCTTCCTCGGCTCGGTCGTCGGCCTCGGCGGCGGTCCCGGCCAGATCAACTACGCCTCGTCGAAGGCCGGTGTCATCGGTCTGGCGCGTTCGATCACCCGTGAGCTCGGCTCGCGCTCGATTACCGCCAATGTGGTCGCGCCCGGCTTCATCGAAACCGATATGACCGCCGAACTGCCCGACGATCTGCGCGACACCGCGAAGAAGTTCATTCCGTTGCAGCGCCTCGGCCAGCCCGAAGACGTCGCCGCCGTGATCAGCTTCCTGGCCTCCGACGATTCTGCCTACGTTTCCGGCGCGGTGATCCCGGTCGACGGCGGCATGGGCATGGGCCACTGAGCCGACCGGGAGCCGACGCGTTCGGCGGTCGCGTAACCAGTTGAACTTCGACTACAGGAGAACCGAAAACCCATGGGCGGATTGCTCGAAGGCAAGACCATCCTGATCACCGGCATCATCACCGATTCCTCGATCGCGTTCCACGCGGCGGCGGTCGCGCAGGAGCAGGGCGCGAAGGTGATCATCACCGGCATTCCGGAGCGGCTGCGGCTGATCGATCGGATCGCCAAGCGGCTGCCGCAAGAGGTCGCCCCGGCCATCGGCTTGGACGTCACCAGCGAGGAGAATCTGGCCTCCCTGCCGGAGAAGCTGCGCGAGCTGGCTCCCGAGGGCATTGATGGCGTCCTGCACTCCATCGCCTTCGCGCCGAAGACCCTGATGGGTCCGGACGCGGTGGCCTTCCTGGACGGTCCCGGCCCCGACGCCGCCAAGGCCTTCGAGATCTCGGCTTGGTCCTACGCGTCGTTGGCCCGCGCCGTGCTCCCCGTGATGAAGGAGGGCGGCTCCATCGTTGGCATGGACTTCGACCCGCGCACCGCCATGCCGTACTACAACTGGATGGGTGTGGCCAAGGCTGCCCTCGAATCGGTGAACCGTTACGTGGCGCGGGAAGTCGGCAACGCCAAGAAGATTCGTTCGAATCTGATCGCCGCAGGTCCGATCAAGACCCTCGCTGCCAAGGCCATCGCTGGCACCGCCACCGATGACGCCAAGCAACTGAACATGCTCAACGAGTACTGGGATGGCGCCTCTCCGATCGGCTGGGATGTCGACGACCCGACCGTGGTCGCCAAGTCCATCGTGACGCTGCTGTCGGACTGGCTGCCCGGCACCACCGGTTCGATCATCTACGTCGACGGCGGTGCCAGCCACAACACCTGGTTCCCGGAAAACGGGTTCGCCGCCAACTGAAGCTGGAGGAGGAGCCGTGGCCGCGGATGCCGCTGCCGGGAAAGTGGATGCGCTGCTACTGCTGTCCTTCGGCGGTCCGGAACGTCCCGAGGACGTGATGCCGTTCCTGGAGAACGTCACCCGGGGCCGTGGCGTGCCGCGTGAACGTCTCGACGAGGTCGCGCAGCACTACCTGCATTTCGGCGGTGTCTCCCCGATCAATGCGCTCAATCGCGACATCATCGCCGCGGTGCAGCGCGAATTGGCCGGTGCCGGAATCGAATTGCCGGTGTACTTCGGCAACCGCAACTGGGATCCGATGGTCGAGGACACCGTCGCGCGCATGGCGGCCGATGGTGTGCGGGCGGCCTTGGTGTTCCCCACCTCGGCGTGGGGTGGGTACTCCGGGTGTCTGCAGTACGACGAGGACATCGCAAGGGCGCGTACGGCTTTCGGGGCGGATGCGCCGGAGCTGGTGAAATTGCGGCAGTACTTCGATCATCCGCTGTTGATCGAGGCATTCGCGGCGGCCATCCGCGCCGCCGCGGATTCGCTTCCGGCTGAGCGCCGGGAGGGTGTCCGGCTGGTTTTCACCGCGCACTCGATACCGGTGTCGGCCGATATCGGTGCGGGACCGCCCGCGGATGGTGGGCGGCTGTACAGTCGTCAGGTCGCCGAGGCGGCGCGATTGTGTGCCGCCGCAACCGGATTCGCCGATTATGACGTGGTGTGGCAGTCCCGCTCCGGCCCGCCGCGGATTCCCTGGCTTGACCCGGATATCGTCGACCATCTCGAGGAGCTGTCGGGCAAGGGTGTGGACGCGGTCGTCGTCTGCCCGGTCGGGTTCGTCTCCGACCACCTCGAGGTCATCTGGGATCTGGACAACGAAGCCAGGGCGAAGGCCGAGGAACTCGGCATGGCGTTCGCCAGGGCGGCAACACCGGGAACCGATCCCCGCTTCGCCCAGTTGGTCGTCGAACTGGTCAACGAGCACCTGACCGGGCTATCGCCACGCCGACTCGGCGAGATTCCAGGCTACGGCTGCACCGTGAACGGTGCCCCCTGTGCTATCGACTGCTGCACCCCGCCGCGACGGCCTGCCGTCGCAACCTAGCTTTCGCAGTGGACGGCCACCGTCAAATTCTCGCCTTGCGGGCGCCGCGGCGCCGTGGGCGCAGCTGATATAGGCGGTACCAGGCCAGCGCGAGGAAGACGACACCCAGCCCGGCGACGAGTCCCATGTCGAGCAGCCACGTGCCGATGGTGTGTCTCCACAGCGGGTCGGGCGCGCCCGTATGCGGTGAGAGGGTGTCGAGGTCGAGGGTGGCGGCTCCTGCCCCGAACCCCCAACGGGATGGCGAGAGGTAGGCCAGTTGCTCGAGGCCGAGCGTGCCGGGCAGCCGCACCAGCCCGCCGGTGAGCACCAGTTGTGCCATCGACAGCACGATCAACAGCGGCAGTGTCTTCTCGGAGGTGTTCACCGACACCGACACCAGCAAGCCCAATGCCAGCGATGCGATGCCGAGCAGCGCCATTGCCAGGACCAACTCCAGCTCGACGGAGGTGAAGAGCCCCTTGGGCGGCATCGCCACCCCGATGGTGCCGATCAGGACGAGCACCACCGCCTGCAGTGCGGTGATCACGCCGAGGACCAGCAGTTTCGACATCAGATAGACCCCTGCTGACAGGCCTGCCGCGCGTTCTCTGCGGTAGATCGTCTGTTCCTTGACGATCTCGCGAATCGAATTGCCGGTGCCGACGAAGCATGCCGCGAACGCCAAAACCATGAGCTTGGTCGGTGCATCGACGTTGGATCCCGGCGTCCCGGCGAATCCCTCGCCCGCCGGCACCGCGGCGATCAAGCCACCGAGAATCAGGGGCATCAGACCGAGCAGTGCCAAATAGCTTCGGTCCGAGGCGATGACCGCAAGATATCGCCGACACAGTGTGCTGAGCTGGCTGAGCTTGGACTGCGGCGCGGGCGGCGGCGCCGGTCGGTGCACCTGTGCAGGACCGACGTCATCGGTCAGCCCGACCGCCACGTAATTCTCGAAGCGCGGCGAATTCCGGAACTCACCGGCCCAGTCGCGGTCTTCCTCGCGGTCGAATGCCTGGAACACATCGGCCCAACTGCGCTGTGCGAACTGCCGCAGCCCCTCCGCGGGCGGCCCGTAATAGGCCAGCCGACCGCCGGGCACCAGGACCAGTAGGCGGTCGCAGGAATCGAGATTCGCCACGCTGTGCGTGACCACGATGACGGTCCGCCCGTCGTGCGCCAATTCGGACAGCATTTCCATGACCGTCTTGTCCAGGCCGGGATCGAGGCCGGAAGTGGGTTCATCGAGGAACAAAAGCGACGGTTTGGTCAGCAACTCCAGTGCGACGCTCACCCGTTTGCGCTGCCCGCCCGAGAGCCTGTCGATGCGGGTATCGGCGTGCCGCGCCAAACCGAGCTCGTCGAGGACCTCGTCGACCCGCTGCTCGCGCTCCTCGCTGCGCGTGTCACCGGGGAAGCGCAGTTCGGCGGCGTAGCGGAGCGCGCGCCGCGTCGGCAGCTGGTTGTGCAGGATGTCCTCCTGCGGGACCAGTCCGATGCGGTGCCGGAGCTCGTCGTAATCGGTGTACAGATCGCGTCCGTCGTAGCGGACCGTGCCCTCCGTGGCCGGTCGCAACCCGGTGACCGCGCCGAGCAATGTCGACTTGCCCGCTCCACTCGGCCCGATGACACCGACGAGCGAGCGCTGCGGGATGGGGAAGCTCACTCGGTCGAGGAGCACCTTGCCCTCGGGGGTCCGCACGGTGAGGCCCTGCACCGAGACCGATACGTCACCGGTGTCGACGAACTCGCGCAGCTCATCGCCGACCAGCCGGAAGGTCGTGTGTCCCATGCCGATCAAGTCGGATTCGGACAGGTCGGCGGCGTCGATCCGGTGGCCGTTGACGTAGGTTCCGTTGTGGCTGTCGAGGTCGACTATCCGGTACCTTCCCTCGCCGATCATGCGCAGCTCGGCGTGATGGCGGGAGATCATGAGGTCGTGCGCGACAATGTCGTTGTCGGCCGCGCGTCCTATCCGAAGCGTGGGCGATGTGATCCGGACGACCGCGTGGGCGGTGCCCGCCGACGGTGCCGATCGCGAAACCCGCCGGGGGCGACCCGCGTGGAACTTCGTGATCGTTTCTTCGTCCTCGAGGTTGTAGCCGGGATCGGAGACGACCATCGTGTCTTCCCCGATATCGTCAGCGGACTCGTGGTCGGGTTGTCCTTCTTGCCCCTCTAGGGAACAGACCAACTCCTCGCCGTCCACGGCGTGACCGAGCTGGAACGTCTCGTCATGGTCGATCACCATCCGCCCGACGCGGTGACCGTCGAAAAAGGTGCCGTTGAGACTGCCCGCGTCCTCGATTTCCCAACCGTCCGCGCCACGCTCCAGCACGGCGTGCATCGACGATGCGCGCGGATCGGTGACGATAACGTCGGATGCCGGATCGCGACCGACGTTATATACCGTCCCAGCACGTAGCCGATAGACGCGTTCCCTCGTCTGCACCACAAGAACGGGCGCCTCTGGGGATTCGATGGAGGACTGGTCATCCGCCATGCGGTGAGTATACCGACTGGTCCGCCCTGTTTGGTCAGAAACCCACGGTGGTGAGGTAGGCGTAGACACCTGGGAACCCCGGCCGGGCGCTGCCCTTGCCCCATGAGGTGAGGCCGATCAGTCGGCCCCCGGCGAGAAGTGGATCGCCGCTGTCGTATTCGGCGGTGTCGGCGTCGGGGGATCCGGCGCAGAGCATATCGGCCGGGTCGAAGGCGGAGCCATAGGCGGCGGCGCACGTGGCGTTGGAGACTATCGGGACGGCGGCGGATCGCAGGAGCGTATTCGAGATGTCGTTCTCAGCGGTCGCGCCCCAGCCGACGATGGTGCCGGTATCGCCGTATGCGCGCGGATCATGCTGTGGCGCTGCGATTTCCAGGTACGGCCCCGGTCTCGGCTCGTCGAGGACGAGAATCGCGAGATCATTGTGGTGCACGGTCTCGCCATCGAAATCGGTTTCTCGGAAATCCGGGTGGATGCGAATCTCCTTGACTCCCACGGTGACTCCGTCGTGCGAGCGCAGATCGGTGCGGCCGAAGGTGACGGTGATCGCCTGCGGCAGCAGCCGGGCCAACTCGACGCAGTGCGCCGCTGTCACCACCCGATCGGGCGCGATGAGCGCACCGCCGCAGAATTGCCCGGATGGCCGGGGGAAGTACAACGGGCTGCCGACGGCGGCGAGCCACGGGTAGGCGTTCGCCTCGATGGTATTTCCGCCTACGATCGCCGTGGCGGGTACGGCGGGCGCGCCGAGACCGAATATCAATGCGGCAGCCGCGGCCGCGACAGTGCGAGGTATGCGGAACATGCCGCCTCCCGGATGATTTAGGCGATCGGTCGGACTATTCAACCAGAGGATGCGGGTGTTCTCGCGCCTTCGCGGACGGGGGCCGTCGAATGTGGGTGCTTTACGCATTGCCGCGAGCGGCGGCGTGCACCGCCACCAACCGCGCCGCGCGGATCGCATCCCATAGCGGGCGTAGCAGGTCCTCCTGCGCGCCGATCGCGCTGGCGGAGGTGGGGGAGGAGGCCGGTTCGCGCTGGGCGACAGTGAGGATGGCGGCGACGTGGTCGGCGCTGTCGAGTATTCGCCTGGCGCGCAACGGGATCGAATCCGGATAGTTGTGGCGGGAGTAATCCGCGAGCTCGGCCTCGATGAGTTCGCGGGGGTCGGAGTCGATGGCCGCGCCCGCAGCGGTGGTGTGCAGACGCATCAGGGCGTCGGCGGCGTCGCGCACCGCTTCGCGCATTGTGTATTCGGCCTCGCCGAGCGACATATCCGGGCCGGGCGCGGCCGGAATCTCGGTGCTGTAGACGGTCCACTGCAGGGTGTCGTCATCGGCCCACTGCGGGATCAGGCCAGTGCCCTCCTGGCCAGGCACACCGAACAGCAGTCCCTCGCCCGCCTCGATCGCATCCGCGGCGAAGGCCGTTCCGGTGGGTAGTCCGCGCACATCGCCGGGGACCGGCAGCACCAGGCGCAGCTGCGCGCCCGGCTGGGCCATCGCCTCGCGAATTACCTTGAGCAGTGCCATGACTCCGGTGCCCGACAGATTGTCGCGGGAAGACCACGGCAGGTCGTCGCGACCGCCGGTCAGTGGATCGCCCGCGGCGATGGTGTGCCGCGGCGCCCAGGCGTACAGCGCCTCGAGGATGTCGTCGGGCGCGCTGCAACCGGCCAGCCAGGAGCCAGCCCAGACCGTCAGCGTGGCACTAGGAGAGCACATAATTATCGAGCATAAAGGAGGGTTGCGACTCGGGGGTGTCCATGCCGGATACCCCGGTGAGCTGCGCGCATCGATCCGCCGCCCGATACCGCGGGTACCGGAACAGCGGGTGCGTCGCTGCTCCGCATGTGCGGGCCGAATTCCGCGGAGTGGGACATGATTTCAGCGATTGGACCCGATAGCTATGGTCACTCCGGTTCGGTGACGAAGTCGATGAGTCGCTCCACCGCGCCGATCAGGGGGGATTCCAGATCGCGGAAGGATTCGACGGCGTTGTAGACCCGCCGCCATCCCTCCTGCGGTGTGCCCCAGCCGAGCCGACGGCAGATGCCGGTCTTCCAGTCCTCACCGCGCGGCACCTCCGGCCATGCCGCGATGCCGACCACCGCTGGACGCACGGCCTGCCACACATCGATATAGGGGTGCCCGGTGACCAGCACATACTTACCGAGACCTGTGGTCAGCCGGGTTTCCTTGGAACCGGTGACAAGATGGTCGACCAGCACACCGACCCGCCGCCCCGGTCCGGGTGCGAATTCGGTCAGCCGCTCGGCCAGATTGTCCAAACCCTCGAGATGTTCGACGACCACGCCCTCGACCCGCAGATCGTGTCCCCACACCCGCTCGACCAGCGCGGCATCGTGCACCCCCTCCACCCAGATCCGGCTCGTCTTGGCGACCTGCGCGCGCAGCCCCTCCACCCGAGTCGAGCCGGAAGCCGACCTGGTCGGCTTCTTCGGCGCCGCGGCCTTGGGGCGGACCAGCGTGACGGGCGCACCGTCGATCAGGAATGCGGCCTCACGTAATGCGAACAACCGCACCGCACCGCGCGCATCCTCCAACTTGACGAATTCGCCGTCATAGCTGCGGTCGAATCCGACCACGGCACCGCAGAATCCGGTCGCCGCATCCTCGACCACGAGGTCGCGGTCGGCCACGACCGTCGGCACGGTTCGCTTCTTCGATCGCGAATGTCCGGAGAAGATGTCGCCGCCATACATGTCACGCCCGCTCACCCGCCCGAAACTAGCACCGTCGGTTCGGGTTGCGGCGCAAGCGAGTTGGTGTGCCGGTCACAAACTGTACTGAGCAGTACGACATGGGGCGCATCGAAACGCTGCCGGTGATCTTGGGTTTGTCGCGCCACAGAAGTGGTTCGGACCACTACAGTGGGTCTGTGGCCGCAATCGTTTGGCTGGTCGCGGGCCTGCTGCTCGCGGCCGCGGAGATGCTCACCGGGGACCTCACGCTGCTGATGTTGGGCGTCGCCGCGCTCGGGACCGCGGGCGTCAGCGCCGTGGCCGATACCGGGCTGGTCGGCGACGCCGTGGTCTTCGCGGTGCTGGCGCTGGTGCTGCTGCTCGGGGTGCGGCCAGTTATGCGGCGCCGCTTCGGAACTCCGCCGCCGATCCCGACGAATGTCGACGCGCTGCCGGGTAAGCAGGCGTTGGTGCTGGAATCGGTCGGCGAGCACAGTGGCCTGGTCAAAATCGGTGGCGAAGAGTGGACCGCGCGGCCGTTCGACTCCACGGTCGAGTATCCGAAGGGAACTACGGTGTACGTCATGAAGATCGACGGCGCGACCGCCGTCGTCTGGAAGGAGCCGTAAATGGCTGTGCTCATCGTTGCCGCCGTGCTGGTGCTGTTGGTCGTGGTGGTGGTCTTCAAATCGATCGCCCTGGTGCCACAGGCGGAGGCGGCCGTCATCGAGCGGCTCGGCCGATATTCGCGCACCGTCTCGGGTCAATTGACCTTCCTGGTGCCCTTCGCCGACCGGATCCGGGCGAAGGTCGACCTGCGCGAGCGGGTGGTGTCCTTCCCACCGCAGCCGGTGATCACCGAGGACAACCTGACCCTGCATATCGACACCGTGGTGTACTTCCAGGTGACGAGCCCGCAGGCGGCGGTCTACGAGATCAGCAACTACATCGCCGCCGTCGAGCAGCTCACCGTCACCACCCTGCGCAATGTCGTCGGCGGCATGACCCTGGAGCAGACGCTGACCTCCCGCGATCAGATCAACGGTCAGCTACGCGGGGTGCTCGACGAGGCCACCGGACGCTGGGGACTGCGCGTCGCGCGGGTCGAGCTCAAGAGCATCGATCCGCCGCCATCGATCCAGGAGTCGATGGAGAAGCAGATGAAGGCCGACCGCGAGAAGCGCGCCATGATCCTGACCGCGGAGGGCACCCGCGAATCGCAGATCAAGACGGCCGAGGGTGCCAAGCAGGCGCAGATCCTGTCCGCCGAGGGCGCCAAGCAGTCCTCGATCCTGGCGGCCGAAGGTGAACGGCAGAGCCGGATTCTGCGCGCCCAGGGTGAACGGGCCGCGGCCTACCTGCAGGCGCAGGGCCAGGCCAAGGCGATCGAAAAGGTTTTCGCCGCAATCAAATCCGGCAAGCCGACGCCGGAACTGCTTGCCTACCAATACATGCAGACCCTGCCGCTGGTGGCCCGCGGTGACGCGAACAAGGTGTGGCTGGTGCCGAGCGATTTCGGCAAGGCGCTCGAGGGCTTCGCGCAGAACTTCGCGACCAAGGGCGAGGACGGCGTATTCCGCTACGAGCCCGCCCCCGTCGACGATGTGGAGAGCAAGCCGGAGGACGATTCCGACGTCGAGGGCTGGTTCGATACGGCCCGTGATCCGGCCATCGAACAGGCGGTGCGCGCCGCGGAGGCCGATGCCCGCGCATCGGTGGAGGGGGTGGCGACCCCGGTCACCCGAACTCAGCCCTCGCCGCATCAGGCGGTCATGCCGCCACGGCAGGAGACCCCGCCTCAGCAGATTCCGCCGCATCAGCCGCCGTACCACCCGGACGGGCCGCAGGGGCAGCCCTGGCAGCCGCCGTCACAGTAAACTGCGAACACCCCGGATCTCGTCGAGGTCCGGGGTGATCTATTCGCCGGTTACGGCGCGAGATCGATGGTCAGCGTCGCCAATTGGAGCGCGATGGCGCACGGGTCGGGTGTTGTTGTGTGGGAATGGTTTTGGACGCGCCAGACGATGGTGCCATTGTCTGCGGCGGCCACCGCGCAGTCACCTGGATCGTGTGGATTGTGGATGTAGAAGCCGGTCGCTGTGACGGTCGCGCCGAAGATCTGCTCGGTGATCGTCAGGTGTTCGGTCTGGAAGCCGTCGTTCTCGGCTCGCTGCCAGGTCTGCTGCAGGGATTCGCGGTCGGTGTAGGTGAAGCTGAGATCGGATTCGTCGGCGCCGCGTTGCGCCTGCCAGACACAGACCGGGGGACGGTGGTGGGTGGTGAGGGTGTCGGCCTGCGCGGCATGGCTGATCTGCTCTTCGGTCAGTGGCGTGCAGTTGGCCGCCGGGGTGGTGGCGGGATGGGCGTCCGGCGCGGCCTTATCGGAACAACCGGTCAGCAATCCGGCGGCCGCGAGCACGGCCAGTCCGTAACGCAGACGGAATGCGTTCACATCCGTTCCTTACCTTCGCAACCGATTCCCTCGCCCGAGGCTACCGGTCAGGGGGTTTCGGCAATGCTGCCTGCCCAGGGGGCGGCAGCGGAAAATGGTTCGGCCCGGCACCGGGTGCGCTGCGATACTCACTGCTCCACAGGAATAGAAGGGACTGCGCGTGGCTGATTCCGGGGTGTTGCCGCTGCTCGATCGGGTTGCCGGGGCGATGGCCGCGGCGATCGGTCGGGCTCGTCCGGAGCTGATCGGGACCGATCCGGTGGTGCGACGTTCCGACCGCGCGGATTTCCAGTCGAATGTGGCCCTTGCGGTAGCGAAGCGGGTGGGGGTGCGGCCCGCCGAGTTCGCTGCGGAATTGGTCGCGGCATTGGAATCGGGCGGTGGTCTGTTCGACGCGGTGACGGTCTCGGGGCCGGGGTTCCTCAATATCGCGTTGTCGGATCATGCTGTGTGGGAACAGGTTTCGGCGCGGCTGGCTGGCGATCGGCTGGGCGTACCGGATTCCGAGCGCGGTCGTCGGACAGTGGTCGACTATTCGGCACCGAATATCGCCAAGGAGATGCACGTCGGGCATCTGCGCACGACCATCATCGGCGACTGCATCGCACGGGTGCTGGCTTTTCTCGGAGCGTCGGTGATTCGGCAGAATCACTTGGGGGACTGGGGGACTCAGTTCGGAATGCTGATCCAGTATCTGGATGAGCATTCCGGGGTGCGCTGGCGAAACGATGAGCTGAGCGGTGACACGTCGGCGGTGTCGGCATTGGACGCGCTGTACAAGGCCGCGCGGACGGAATTCGACGGTGATCCGGCATTCGCGCAGCGGGCCAGGGCTCGGGTGGTGGCGCTGCAATCCGGCGACGAGGCCACCTTGCGGCGGTGGCGGGAGATCGTCGCCGAATCGGAGCGGGCGTTCGGTGAAATCTACGATCGGCTAGGTGTACTGCTGACGGCGGACGATTATGTCGGCGAGTCGTTCTACAATCCGATGCTGGCCGACACCATTGCCGAACTGGTCGACAAGGGCATCGCCGTCGAGAGCGACGGCGCCCTGGTCGTTTTCTCCGAAGAGGTCGATGGCCCTGACGGCCAGCCGGTCCCGTTGCTGGTGCGCAAGCGTGACGGCGGATACGGCTACGACACAACAGATTTGGCGACCATCCGGTACCGGGTGCGGCATTTACATGCCGAACGTTTGCTGTATGTCACCGATTCCCGTCAGGCTCTGCACTTCAGGCTGATCTTCGAAGCTGCGCGACGGGCCGGTTGGTTGTCCGACGACCTCGACGCCGAACACATCGCCTACGGCACGGTGCTCGGCCCGGATGGGCGGCCCTTCAAAACTCGCGCGGGCGGCACCGTGAGACTGATGGACCTGCTGAACGACGCCGTAACGAAAGCACGAACCGTTGTCGCCGAACGGAACCCGGAACTGCCAGCCGCCGAGCTCGATGCGATCGCCGAACCGACCGGAATCGGCGCGGTCAAATACGCCGACCTGTCCACATCCCGGGTCAAGGATTACACCTTCGATCTGGACCGCATGGTCGCATTGAACGGCAACACCAGCGTGTATCTGCAATACGCGCACGCCAGAATCCGGTCGATCCTGCGCAAGGCACAAGATCACGACGTGCGGATCGATCCGACCGTCGCACTCGACCCCGCCGAACGGGCCCTGGCACTGGAACTCGACGCCTACAGCACGGTGGTCACCGAGGTTGCCGCAACACTCGAGCCCCATCGACTGTGTGGCTACCTCTATGACCTCGCCCGCGACTTCACCGCCTTCTATGAGACCTGCCCGGTCCTCACCGCGCCCGACCGGATACGGAAAAACCGTCTCGCACTGTGCGATTCGACCGCGCAGACGCTGGCGCACGGGCTCGGCCTCCTCGGCATCGCCGCCCCTGAACGCATGTAACCGGGCCCATGCGTAGTGGTCTACCTCGAACGGGAAGGCTGGTTGCGCTGAAACTGTGATCGCGGTCTCGGTGATGGCCGCCGGTACCGCGGTGTGAGCAGCCACCGACCCGTGCCGTATCGGTACCGAAATACCACCGCGACGGATTACCGTGCGCCCATGACGACTGCCGCAACCGCCGCCCGCCATCTGCGGCCACGGGCCTGGATCGCCCCGATCGCCGTGGTCACCCTGCTCATGTCGCTGCTGGCCACGATGTATCTGGCGTATGTGGTGAATCCGACCGAGAATCTGCACGATTTCCCCGTCGCACTGGTCAATCAGGACGACGGGGATACCCTGGGCAGCAAGCCGACCAATGTCGGTGATCAGATCACCGACGCACTCGTCGCGAACCTGCCCGCCGATAAGATCGACGTGCGGGTGGTCGGATTCGCCGAGGCGCAACGGCAACTGCGCCAGGGCCACGCCTACGGTGCGATCGTCATCCCCAGTGACTTCACCAAGCGGCTGGCCATTCTGGGCGCTGCCGGGGTGGTACCGGGCAAGGTCGAACAGCCGATCATTACGGTGCATACGAATCCGCGGGCGGGCAGTTTCGCCACCGGGGTCATGCAGCGCATTGCCGATCAGGCGCTGACTCGCGTCGACGAGACCGTCGGCAAACAACTCACCGATACCGTGCAGACCCAGCTGCAACCTGTCGGGGGCGGCCAGGCGCCACAGCTTGCCGGTGCCAGCCAATTGCTGCTCGCCCATCCGATCCAGGTGGTGGTGGACCCGTATCGTCCGCTGCCCGAAGGCACCGGAGAGGGATTGTCCGCATTCTTTTATACGATCATGGTGCTGCTCGCCGGATTCACCGGTGCGATGATCATCCACGCGATGACCGATTCCGCGCTCGGATTCGCGCCGACGGAGTACGGCCCGTGGTACGTGCACTATCCCTTCGCGCCGATCTCTCGCTTCCGCACCCTGCTGTTGAAGTGGGCGATCCTCATCGTCACCGCGCCGATCGTCTCCGCCGTATTCCTCGGCGTCGCAGCGGCATTGGATGTGCCGCTCGACCATCCGCTCGCGCTGTTCCTGTACTGCATGCTCGCGATCATCGCGGTCGGGGTGACCGCATTGTCGGTGCTGGCCGCGCTCGGCACCGCGGGTCTGCTGGTCAATCTGATCCTGTTCATCGTGCTCGGCCTGCCCTCCTCGGGCGGCAGTGTGCCCATCGAGGCGACGCCGACGTACTTCGAGTGGCTGGCCACCTTCGAACCCATGCACCAGGTCTTTCTCGGGGTGCGCGCCATCCTCTACTTCAATGCCAGCGGTGCCGCCGGGCTCGCGCGCGGTAGCTGGATGGCGGTGCTCGGTCTGGGGATCGGCCTCGTCGTCGGTGCGGTGGTGACCCTGTACTACGACCGAAAGGGCTTGCACCGCAAACCCGCCGAGCAGGCGGCCGCGACGGTTTGAGCGTTGCGGGCATGACAATGAGCGATCGAGCCATTGGAACGCTCACGATTCGTTCCTAATGTTGTGCTCATGACCTTCGATATCGGCGTGATCCTGCCGACCTCCACCCCCGATCCGGCCCACCCGATCCTCGGCGATGTGCGGGCTGCCGCCCGTCTCGCCGAGCAACTCGACCTCGAATCGGTATGGTCCACCGACCATCTCGTGGCCAGCGCCCCCATGCTGGACAGCACCGTGACGCTCGCGACCGCGGCGGCCGTCACCGATCGGATCGGGATCGGCTACAACGTGATGCTGCTCGCATTGCGCCCGGTGGCCTGGGCGGCCAAGCAGATCAGCACCCTGCAGTACGTATCGGGGAATCGGTTGCTGCTCGGTATCGGCACCGGGAATCCGGCGCACGGCGATATCGGTTGGCGCGCGGCCGGCACCACATTCGAAAATCGCGGTCGGCGCACCGATGAGGCACTGCGGGTATTGCCCGATCTCGTCACCGGTTCCACTGTGACGGTCAACGGTGTCGACGTGGCGCTGGCGCCCGGATCTGTGATGCCGCCGGTCCTGGTGGCGGGCAATGGGACTCGGGCGCGGCGGCGGGCGGCCGAATACGCCGACGGCTGGATCACCCTGCAGCCCAACCTGGACCAATTGGCCGCCGACTTCGACGAATTGCGGGCACTGGCCGCGCAATTCGATCGGGCCGTACCTGCGGTGACCGTGGTCGCGCCCGCACTGCCCACTGATCATTCGGCCGCCGTCGAATTGCTCGCCGCCCACCGGGACGCCGGTGTCGCGCGTGTCATCCTCGCGCCGACCGGCCCCGAATGGCAGCGCGATTACGAGAATGCCGCGAAACTCCGTGCGGCACTGTAACTACAGCTGCGTCAATCGCAGTTTCAGCGCATCGGTGATAATGGCTCGGGCGGCTTCGCCGTACCGGGCCTGCCGGTGCAGCGCCGCCCAGGTCTTCTCGTAGTACGCCAGTTCCCGCGGCTGGGTGATGGTGAGACCTGCCGAGATGGTCTCGACCTCCGCGATGCGTTTGTCCAGCAAGACGAAACATGTTGTGGTGTAAAGGAAATCTGCGGTGCGCGGAATGATGCCGAGCCCGAGCCTGGGCAACGGCATCAGATCGATGAGCCGTTCGAGCTGACCGGCCATCACCTCGTTGTCGCCGACAGTGGTGTAGAGCGCCTGCTCGGCCAGCAGGATGCTGATCCGATGGGTGCCGTGGTGCAGAATCCGTTGGCGCGCAATCCGTGCCGCCACCGCGCGATCGATATCGTCGATACCGCCCACGAAGTCGATACAGGATTCGAGTATCGCCCTGGCATAGGGCTCGGTCTGCAGCAGACCGGGAACGACCGCGTTCTCGTAATTGCGGATGGTGCTGGCGCGTGCCTCCAACTCGATGCGGCGGCGCTGCTGCTGGGCATGTCCGGTCGCGGCGATGCGTCGCCACTCCTGCCAGAGCGCCTCGATATTCGCCAGTGCCGCACGCAGATCCGGCAGCAGCAGTTCGGCGCCGCACAGTCGGCACCACTGGGCCAGATCGCTATCGCTCGGCGTTTGTTTACCGTGTTCGATGCGCGACACCTTGGCCGAATGCCAGCCCGCCTCGGCGGCGAGCTGCACACCGGTCAGATGTGCGGCCTTGCGCAGTTCACGTAAGCGTGCCCCGAAGGCTTGCCGGGACTGCTCGACACCGGTCATCCACTCCGCCCGCCGGGCATATAGTCGTGGTGCGGAATTGCTTTGTTCCACAGTCTATCTCGTACTGTCGTGCAGCGTGCGACGAGCACGGGGTCGGTGGTCACCGCGGCCCCCGCCAGATCGCCGGTCTTGGTGAAGATCGTAAAGGCGACCGTCTCGTCGAGCAGCCACCATTCGTCATCGGTGTATTCCGAGGGATCGGCGAGATGCCTTGGCAGCCAGCGGATATCCTCGCCGTAGCGCTGATTGCGATCGGTGAGCGCGTGCAGGAATCGAACGTAGTCGGTGAGCGGCTCCGAGACCACCCGCACGCGCCGGATCGGCACGCCGCGTCCGGCGACCTCGCTGGTGAGCTCCTCCCAGGCCCGCCACGACGGTGGATAGGACTCCTCCTCGAACGGCGGTAGGCCCGCGAGCACGCGGCGCATCGGTTCGGTCTCGTCGGAGACCTGGGAGTGATCATCGGACACCTCGAGATGGAAAGCATCGCTGCGGGTTTCGCGAATGAGATCGTTGGTTTCCTCGATAGTGAAGAAGAGCATTGCATTACCATTCCCACGGACTCTGCCCGACCGGGACCGCGATCGCGGTTTCGTGATCGGGAATCCGCATGTGCGCCAAGGCATCCGGATCGGTGATCGGCTGTCCGGCGAGGGTGAAGGACCCGTGCCCGGAATCGAGCAGCGGAGCGCCGATGTAGGTGCCTGGCTGCAGCCAGCCGAGCAGCATATGCGGTATTTCGACCCGGTTGGCGTCATGGGCCACCCGATATCCCTGCACGAGATACAGATGTCGATCCTCATCGATCCAGAGCCGGGGCGAGCCGGTGTTGTTGGTGGGTCCGCCGAGCAGTTGTATACGCATGAGAGTGGCCTCGTCTCGCGTGGGTATTGCGCTGGCTGTGCCTAATCGTCACCGGTCAGCGTCATTAGGGTCAACAACTTCCGCAAATCCCCGCAAAACCATGGTGCCGCGCCGGACCGTCTTTCTACCGTTCTCGGTGGGTGCTGGCAGACAGGGTTGGTGACATGAGCGGGTCGGAGATATGGGAGGTTGTCGGGCGGTTGGCAAGCGAAACGGGGGCACTTGGCAACGGGGTGGCGACCAAACCGTGGGCAATCGGGTTCGTGCGGTGGGATATTTCGGGATCGATGGTGGATCACGATGTGCGGGCCATCCGCACCTGCGCGGCTCGGATGGGATACGAGCTGGTCTCGATGAAGGTGGGGCCGCATGGCGATCCGGTCGCGCGCCTGCTCTCGGCCATCGCGCGCTCTGGTGCGCATGCGGTCATCGTGCCGAGCAGAGAGCACATCTGGGCGGCGCGGCGCGCGGTCACCGAGATCTGCGACCTGGTCGTGGTCACGGGCGACACGGTGTGGGAGCGCGGGCATCAGTGGCCGCGGTGGTTCGCGCGCTGATCCTTACCTCGCGCGTAATCGACTCCGTGATCGGCAGCGGGCAAGGTTGAGGTATCCGCCGGAACATGCCGGCGGATACCGAAATACCTTCCAGCAGAGGATGATTCGATATGTCTCAGTACGAGGACGCAGTGCGGCGCTACTTCACGGCATGGAATGCCATCGATGACGATGTGCGTGCGAAGGCGGTCGCCGAGGCTTGGCGCGAGGACGGTTTCTACACCGATCCGCTGGCCGATGTCGCCGGGCACGAGCAACTCACCGCCGCCATCGGGGGTGTGCACCAGCAGTTCCCCGGCTTCGAATTCCGGCAGCTGGGTGCGGTCGACGGACACCACGACACCGCCCGGTTCTCCTGGGAGCTGGTTGCGGCCGACGGGAGTGCGCCGGTCGCCGGGACGGATGTGATCACCCTCGCCGAGGACGGCCGGATCATCGGTGTGCACGGTTTCCTGGATCGCGTACCGGGGGCGTAGCTGATCCAGGACCGGGATGGGATTTCTGGGCCATATCGCATCGCCATAGGCGGGCATCGGTGAACGTCGGATGAATCCGGTTGCGCCTGTGGCGAACACGCCACACCGGGCGGTGCGGCGGAGGATGCTGGAGAGTGCGGCCTAGATAGTGCGCGCCTGATGAGCAGGATGGTGGTCAGCGTGGACGACGAGTCGATCCCGTTGTCGGGTCCGGAGGACGCCACACGGCAACACGATCTCGATGAATCGGCGATGGACGCGTATTCCCGTTCGGTCATCGCCGTCGCGGCGTCGGTCACCCCGCATGTGGCGAGCGTGCGAACCCGGCGGGGGAGCGGATCCGCGGTGGTCTTCACCGATGACGGATTCCTGCTGACCAACGCGCATGTGGTCGGCTCGTCGAGCAGCGGCGATGTGGTGTTCGCGGACGGTGTGGAATCACGCATCGACGTGGTCGGCATCGATCCGCTCTCCGATCTCGCGGTGCTGCGCGCCCGTGCCGGTGCGCCGGGTGCGGTGCTGCTCGGCGATGCCGACAAGCTGGTGGTCGGCCAATTGGTGGTGGCGGTCGGGAGTCCGCTCGGGTTGGCGGGCTCGGTGACCGCGGGCGTGGTGAGCGCGCTGGGGCGAGCCGTCCCGGTCGCCTCCCGCCGGGCCGGTCGAGTGATCGAGGATGTGATCCAAACCGATGCGGCCCTGAATCCGGGAAATTCCGGTGGCGCGCTCGCGGATTCATCGGGCCGGGTGGTCGGTGTCAATACCGCGGTCGCTGGCGTCGGTCTCGGCCTCGCCATCCCGATCAATGCCACCACTCGCCGCATTATCAACACCCTGCTGAAAGACGGCCGCGTACGCCGCGCCTACCTCGGCCTGGTCGGCGTTCCGGCCCCACTGCCCGCGGCCGTCGCCGCCCGCACCGGCCGACATGCCGGTGTCCGCATTGTCGAAGTCGTCCGCGGCGGCCCCGCCGACCACGCGGGGCTGCGCCGCGGCGACCTCGTACTCAGCGTCGCCCGTTCGGAAGTGACCGACGCCCAAGGCATCCAACGGCAACTCTTCGGCGACGCCATCGGGGTCTCGATGCCCGTGACGGTATTGCGCAATGGCGCGATGGTCGATGTCTTCGCCGTCCCGATCGAGTTGGCGGTGGATTGACTCAGATTGTCAGCGGCCCCACGGTCGGATGACGTCGTCGGCTAGATCTTCGCGGGGGTCTTGATTCCAGTTGTCGTGGTTGTTGCCATTCGGCCCTGGTTCTACTGCGTGTACCACCATCGTTCGTCACCTCCTTCGAGCGGTCGTTGCTGTTCCGGGTTAGCCGCCCACCCGCATCGGCAAACCGGAATCGACGCAAGGCATCGCTCGGGCACGCTGGAGCGTCAGTCGGCCACGGCGACCGAGACGGATTCGACGTCCGGTTGGTGGGTTCGCGACCAACGCGCGTCGACGATCAAACCGATGACGCCGATGGCGATGAGCACCCCGGAGACTACGAGCATGCCGGGGTGGGTACCTCCGGTGAGGGCGTCGCCCAGGATGACGGTCCCGATCGTCCCCGGGAGGATGCCGACGACGGTAGCGATGAGATAGGGCCAGAACCGGATGGAGGAGAGGGCGCAGCAGTAATTGATCACCGAGAACGGGGCGAAGGCGATCAGCCGCAGCGAGCCGACCGCGAGCCAGCCGCGGCGTTCGAGGCGAGCATCGATAGCGCGGACCGCCGGATGGGTGAGATGGGCGGCCACTCGATCGCGATCGAGCGCGCGGACGAGCAGAATTGCGAGTGCGGCGCTGACCGTGGTCGCGGAGGCGGCCAGCACGATGCCGAGCGCGGGGCCGAACAGCACGCCCGCGCTGACCGTCAGCACGGTCCGCGGGACCGGAGCCACCGTGACCAGTGCATGGACCACGAAGAACAGCAGCGGGAAGATGGGTCCGACCGAGGTGGCCCAGTCCTGCATCTGCTGCGGTGTCGGTAGCGGGACCAGCATGGCCGCGATGAACAGCGCCGCGCCGCCGACGAGCAGGGCGAGGATGCGTGGGTCACGGATCAGCCTGAGCACCGCGCCAGGTTACCGGTTGGTAGTGGCGGCCACGGTCAACCGGCTGCGGAGCTGCCGCTAGCATCGAAGGAAACGCCACGAATGGTCGTTAACCAATGTGCTCGCTGAGCTGGGCGAATGCAATGGTTTCGGGCGTACACGCGGGTGTGCGTCGAGGAGAAGAGGAACAGCAGCTATGCCGATTGCTTCAGAGCCGGTGCCCGATTACGCCGCATGGCGCAAGGGCGTGGCGGGGGTACTGGCGAAGGCCCGCAGGGTCGACGTCGCCGAACTTCCGGAGGAGCCAGAAAAGCTGCTCGAGGAGCAGACCTACGACGGTCTGACCATCGCCCCGCTGTACACCCGCGGGGATGAACGGCCCGAACTGCCGCTGCCGGGCGAATATCCCTTCGTCCGTGGCCGGGACGCCACCAGAGATGTCCACCGCGGTTGGTATGTCAGCGCTTTCATCGGCGCGGCCGACGGCGCCGCGGCGAATCGGGAGATCCTGGCCGCGCTGGAGAACGGGATCAGTGCGCTGTGGCTCGGCGCGGGTGAGCGCGGTGTGCCGGTAGCCGAACTGCCCGCGGCACTGTCGGGTCTGCTGTTCGAACTGGCACCGCTGACACTCGCCGCCGGTGACGCGGTTTCCGCGGCGGCGCAACAGGTCTTCGCGCAGCTCGACGATTATCAGGTGGCCGACCGGACCGAAATTCGAGTCGCGCTGGGCGCGGCCCCGCTCACCAGTCGCTTCGCCGGAACCGCCGATATCGAATTGGCGGAGGCGATCGCTCTGGCCGGTCAGGCGGTACAGCGACCGGAGACCGTGCGCGCGATCACGGTGGACGGCACCGCCTTTCACGATGCGGGCGCCTCGGACGCACAGGAACTCGGAGCGGCGGTGGCCGCAGGCCTGGCCTATCTGCGCGCACTCGCCGAAGACGGCCAGGACATCGCGGATGCCTTCGAGCAGTTGGAGTTCCGCTTCGCCGCGACCGACGACCAGTTCGCCACCATCGCGAAATTCCGTGCGGCCCGCCAGCTCTGGGCCCGCGTCGCGCATGTGTGCGGCGCCCCCGCGTTCGGTGACGCGCCGCAGCACGCGGTGACCTCCGCGGCGATGATGACCCAGCGCGACCCGTGGGTGAATATGCTCCGTACCACCCTCGCGGCCTTCGGTGCGGGAGTCGGTGGAGCGGACACGGTTACGGTGCTGCCCTTCGATTCCGCGCTGCCGCCCGGCGAACTCGGCGTCTCGAAGTCATTTGCCGACCGTATGGCTCGCAATACCCAGCTGCTGCTGCTCGAGGAGTCGCATCTGGGTCATGTGCAGGATCCGGGCGCCGGTTCCTGGTACGTCGAGGATCTCACCGCCGCACTCGCCGCCAAGGCGTGGGAGTTCATGCAGGAGCTCGAGGCCGGGGGCGGTTATCTCGCCGCCCTGGACTCCGGCCTGCTCGCCGAGCGGATCGCCGCGACCCGGTCGGCCCGGGATGCCGATGTGGCACACCGCAAGACGGCGGTCACCGGTGTCAACGAATTCCCGAACCTGGCCGAACAGCCGCTGTCCGAGGCCGCCCGTCAGCCCGGACAGGTGGTTCGCTACGGCGCCGCCTTCGAGGCGCTGCGCAACCGCTCGGATGCCTACTTCGCGGCCAACGGTGCGCGACCGCGTGCGCTGCTGGTGCCGCTCGGCACGGTGGCCGAACACAATGTTCGGGTCACCTTCATCGCGAACCTGTTGGCCTCCGGCGGTATCGAATCGATCAACCCCGGTCCACTGGAAGTGGCCGGAATCGGCACGGCGGCAACCGAATCCGGTGCCGCGATCGCCGTATTATGTGGTTCGGACAAGCGTTACGCCGAGCAGGCGGGCCCGGCGGTCGAGCAGTTGCGTGCCGCCGGAATCGAGACGGTGCTGCTGGCCGGTGCGGAAAAGACCGTCGCCGACCTGACCGCCACACAGCGCCCCGACGGTTATCTCGCGGCCCGCATCGATGCGGTGGCCGCACTGTCCGACCTGCTGGAGAAGGTGGGAGCCTGATGACATTGAGTCATATCGACAAGCCGGGCGAAATCGACGAGCCCGGCGGTATCGAACACCGGATCGGCAGTTTCGCCGAGGTGCCGCTGTCCGAACGTCCGGCTGAACCCGCCGACGTCGACTCCGCACAGGTCGAGGCCTACGTGCGGGCCGCCGCCGAGGCGAACAACTACACGCCCGAACAGTTGGTGTGGTCGACGCCCGAGGGTATCGACGTGCCACCGGTTTTCACCAAGGCCGATCGCGATGCGATTGCGGCCGAAGGGTATCCGCTGGACAGCGTGCCGGGCATCGCTCCGTTCCTGCGCGGTCCGTACCCGACGATGTATGTGAACCAGCCGTGGACCATCCGCCAGTACGCGGGCTTCTCCACCGCCGCGGATTCGAATGCCTTCTACCGGCGCAATCTGCAGGCGGGACAGAAGGGTCTTTCGGTCGCCTTCGATCTGGCCACGCACCGCGGCTACGACTCCGATCACCCGCGCGTCCAGGGGGATGTCGGAATGGCCGGTGTGGCCATCGATTCCATCCTCGACATGCGTCAGCTCTTCGATCACATTCCGCTGGATCAGGTCTCGGTGTCGATGACCATGAACGGCGCGGTGCTGCCGATCCTGGCGCTGTACGTGGTCGCGGCCGAGGAGCAGGGCGTCGCACCGGAACAGCTGGCCGGAACCATTCAGAACGACATTCTGAAGGAGTTCATGGTCCGCAATACCTACATCTACCCGCCCAAGCCCTCGATGCGGATCATCTCCGATATCTTCGCCTACACCAGCGCGAAGATGCCGAAGTTCAACTCGATCTCCATCTCCGGCTACCACATCCAGGAGGCCGGAGCCACCGCCGACCTGGAGTTGGCCTACACCCTCGCCGACGGTGTCGAGTACATCCGCGCGGGTATCGCCGCGGGCATGGAGGTCGACAAGTTCGCGCCGCGCCTGTCGTTTTTCTGGGCCATCGGCATGAACTTCTTCATGGAGGTCGCCAAACTCCGTGCGGGACGGCTGCTCTGGAGCGAGCTGGTGGCGAAGTTCGAGCCCAAGAGCGCGAAATCGCTATCGCTGCGGACGCATTCGCAGACCTCGGGTTGGTCGCTGACCGCGCAGGACGCCTACAACAATGTGGCGCGCACCTGCATCGAGGCGATGGCCGCGACCCAGGGGCACACCCAGTCGCTGCACACCAACGCCCTCGACGAGGCACTGGCCCTGCCGACGGACTTCTCCGCCCGCATCGCCCGCAATACCCAGCTGCTGATCCAGCAGGAGTCCAACACCACGCGGCCGATCGACCCATGGGGCGGTTCATACTACGTGGAATGGCTCACCCATCAGCTGGCCAACCGCGCTCGCGCGCATATCGCCGAGGTCGAGGCGCACGGCGGTATGGCACAGGCGATCGGCGAGGGCATCCCGAAGCTGCGCATCGAGGAGGCCGCCGCCCGCACACAGGCCCGCATCGATACCGGTCAGCAGCCGGTGATCGGCGTGAACAAGTACCAGGTCGAAGAGGATCAGCAGGTCGAGGTCCTCAAGGTCGAGAATTCCCGGGTGCGCGCCGAGCAGATCGAGAAGCTGAACCGGCTTCGCGCCGAACGCGATTCGGCTGAGGTGGAACGGGCATTGGCCGAATTGACCCGGGCGGCGGCCTCTTCGGAGGGCGGCATGGAGAACAACCTGCTGGCACTGGCCATCGACGCCGCCCGCGCCAAGGCCACCGTCGGTGAGATCTCCGATGCGCTGGAAAAGGTATACGGCCGCCACCAGGCCGAGATCCGTACGCTCTCCGGTGTGTACCGCGACGAGGCCGGAAAGGTGACCAATATCAGCAAGGCGAGCGAACTCGTCGAGGAATTCGCCGAGGCGGAGGGTCGGCGCCCGCGCATCCTCGTCGCCAAGATGGGCCAGGACGGACACGACCGAGGTCAGAAGGTGATCGCCACGGCCTTCGCCGACCTCGGCTTCGACGTCGATGTGGGCCCGCTGTTCCAGACCCCGGAAGAGGTGGCGCAGCAGGCGGCCGATAACGACGTGCACGTCGTCGGTGTGTCCTCGCTGGCGGCGGGCCACCTCACGCTGGTGCCCGCGCTGCGGCAGGCACTGGCCGATGTCGGGCGACCCGACATCATGGTCATCGTCGGCGGCGTCATCCCGCCCGGTGACTTCGAGGAGCTGTATGCGGCGGGTGCGGCGGCGATCTTCCCGCCCGGCACCGTGATCGCCGATGCGGCAATCGATCTGCTGAAGAAGTTGGCGGGCGAACTCGGTCACGAGATCGGCGGCGGCAGCGGCGAATGAATCGAGCATCGCGCGACGATTCGAGCAGCGGTGGTGGTCGGGCGGCGGGTGCCAAGCGCGTCATCGATGTGGACGCACTCGCGCAGGCGGTTCGCTCCCAGGAGCGGGCCGCCTTGGCGCGGGCCATCACCCTGGTCGAGTCGACCAGGGCCGACCATCGGGAGCTGGCGCAGCAACTGCTGTTGAAATTGACCCCGCCCACCGATACGGTCACCTCGAATCGTGTCGGTATCACCGGTGTTCCCGGCGTCGGCAAGTCGACGTTCATCGATGCGCTCGGCATGGATCTGATCGGCAAGGGGCATCGGGTCGCGGTGCTGGCCGTCGACCCGTCCTCCACCCGCACCGGCGGCTCCATCCTGGGTGACAAGACCCGCATGGCGCGACTGTCATTGGAGCGCAACGCCTATATCCGTCCCTCGCCGACCGCGGGCACTCTCGGTGGAGTAGCCAAGGCGACCCGCGAGACCATCGTGCTGTTGGAGGCCGCGGGCTACGACGTGATCCTGGTGGAGACCGTCGGCGTCGGCCAGTCCGAGGTGACGGTGGCGAATATGGTCGACGTGTTCTGTTTCCTGACCCTGGCCCGCACCGGAGATCAGTTGCAGGGCATCAAGAAGGGCGTCCTGGAACTCGCGGACCTGGTCGCGGTGAACAAGGCCGACGGCAAGCACGAGATCGAGGCCAAGGCCGCGGCCCGCGAATTGGCCGGGGCGCTACGCCTCATCCATCCGCACGACGCGCTCTGGCGCCCGCCGGTGCTCACCATGAGCGGCCTCGAAGGCCATGGGCTGGAGAAGTTCTGGAATACCGTCCTCGAACACCGCCGGGTGCTCACCGAGGCGGGTGAATTCGCCGAAAAGCGCCGCCGCCAACAGGTCGACTGGACCTGGACCATGGTGCACGACCAACTGCTGCGCCGCCTCGCGGAGAACCCGAACGTCAAAGCCATTCGCGCACAAGTGGAAAAGCAGGTGCGCGAGGGCACATTGACCGCCGCACTTGCCGCCGAACAGCTTCTCGACGCCTTCGACAGCTGAGGTCGTGGCAACTCGGCTCCGGTGCGTTATGTAATTGCGAAGAGCCGCGCGGCATTTCGATAGCAGACCTGCCGCAGCCAGGAATCACCCAGCTCCAAGCGTTCCAGCGCGAAGATCGAATGTCCGTAGGAGTAAGGGATATTCGGAAAATCGCTACCGAATAGAATTCGGTCGCTCAAAGCGCGCAGCCTGCCGTGCTCGGCGGTCGGAAAGGGTGCGGTGGCCTCGGTGAAATCGGTCCACACCATCGTCGTGTCCAGGTGCACACCCGGGTATTCCTCTGCCAGATCCAGGAATTCGGAGTACTCGGGTGTGCCCATATGCGCGATGATCAGCCGCAGGCGCGGATAGCGTTGCAGCAGACCGGCAATGGGCTCCGGTCCGGTGTACTCGCCGGGCGCAGGCCCGGAGCCGCAGTGGATCAGCACCGGTATCCCGGCGTCCTCGAGCATGCCCCACACCGGATTCAGCAGCGGATCACCGGGATGGAAGTCGCCGACCTGCACATGGACCTTGAACACCCGGGCACCGCGCTCGATGGCCGCCTCCACATAACTGTCGGCGTAATGCTCGGGATAGAACGTCGCCGTGTGCAGGCAGTCCGGGGTACGTTCGGCGAAGTCGGCGCTCCATTCGTTGAGCCACGCCGCCATATCCGGCTTATGCGGATACACCAGCGAGGTGAATGCGCGAACACCGAAGTCGCGCAACGTCTTCAACCGGACCTGCTCATCATCGCGGTAGGCGATCGGCCACTCCCGGCCGACCAGCGGGCCGGCCGAATCGAAGTACGCCCACACCTTGGCCATGACCTGCTCCGGCATGAAATGGGTATGGACATCGATGATTCCGGGCAGTTCGAGCCGGGTGCGGAAATTGGTCAGATAGGTATTATCGTCGCCGATCATCGAGCAGCCTCCTGCGGATAGACCGACCGGGCGAAGTCACCGACCCTGGTGATCAATCGCTCGAAGAACACCGCCGGGTCGGTGCCGACCACGATGTCGGCGTTGGGTTCTCGGCCCCACATACCCACCCAGTCCGCCACCGTTGTGGCACGGGTGATGGCTCCGAGGAGTTCGACATCGACGGTGGCCGGGCGAGTAACGGCGAGCGCGGGATCCAGCGCGACCGCCGCCGCGAACGGATCGTGCATATGCGCGAGATAGCCCTGGTCGTAGAGCTTGTGGAAATCGAAGTAGAACCGGACCGCATCGGTGAAGTACCGCACGATCGGATTACTCGTCGCCGATCTGGCCTCCGGTGGGTCGGTCTCCGAAACCAGCTCAACGGGCAGACTGCCCGCGCGTTCGGCGAGTTGAGCCACATGCTTGGGCCGCATCTCGATCGTCTCGGTGATATCGAGCGCGCACACGATGGGCCGCCGATCGGCGGGTGCGGCGGAGAAGGCGTCGAAGACCTCCTTGGCCGCCTCCGGATCCACGTGCACATTCCACTCATTGGTCGGGGTGGTGTTGCCGGGGTGATGGAAGGCTCCGCCCATGATCACCAGCCGTCGCAGCAGCAGTGGCAGCCGTGGTTCGAGGCGAAGAGCGAGCGCCAGATTCGTCAGCGGTCCCGTGCAGAGTCCGATGATCTCGCCGGGCGCCCCACGCACCAGGTCGACCCACATCTCGGCCGCCGACCGGGCCGAGATCGGCCGAGCGGATTGCGGAAGTTCCGCATAACCGACTCCCTGCGGCCCATGAGTGTCCTCGGTGGTGCGCAGCGGGATCGCGAGCGGTTCCGCGGCCCCAAGCGCGACCTCGATATCGGGTGCTCGGCACACATCCAGCCAGGCGAGGTTGTTCGCCGCCACCTGTGGTGCGGGCACATTGCCCGCGGTGGCGGCGATTCCCACGATCTCGGCCTCCGGGGAGGCGAGCAGGTAGAGCAGCGCGAGTGAGTCATCGATCCCGGTATCGACGTCCATGACGATCTTCTGCCGCACCAGTCGAGCGTAGCGAGCGGACCCGGCTGCTCAGTAGGTGGGCAGCACGTAGTCGTCGGTATTCGACATCATCCGCAGCATGACCGGACGCATCAGCCGCGAGGTCATGACCTTCATGCTCGTGCGCGCCATCCGCGCGCCGAGGCGGGAGGTGGGCAGCATCATCTTGATACCGCCACCGGGCAGCTCCTTGGCCTTGTCCAGGAACGGAGTGACGAGCTCCTCGTAACGGATCAATGCGGTCGCGAGATCATCGGGGGCGGAGGCGATTTCACCGGCCAAGACGTAGGCGCCGACGATCGCCATGGCCGTGCCCATTCCGGTCATCGGGGAGCCGCAGAAGCCGGAGTCGCCGAGCAGCGTGACCCGGCCGGTCGACAGCGACGGCATATCGACGCGGGCCAGCATGTCGAAATAGAAGTCCGGGGTCGTGGCCATCGCGTCGAGTACGGCCGGGGTCTCCCATCCGGCCTCGGCCAGCATGTCGTGGATGAGCCGCTGTTGCGCGGCCACGTCGCGGCGCAGCGCCGGATCGGCCTCGGTGCGCAATGTGATGATCGCCTTCGAAGTGGCCGGATCGGCATCCGGTCGAATCGCGACCGCGGCGCTGGGCACCATATGCATCTTGAACCAGCCCGGCTCGGTTCCAGCCGGGGTCGGGATAGTGAAGAAGGACATGTAGCCGCCGAGATAGGTGACGAACTGCTCCTCCGGTCCGAAGGCCAGCT
Source organism: Nocardia sp. CA-135398 (assembly GCF_050955845.1). Classification (NCBI taxonomy): domain Bacteria; kingdom Bacillati; phylum Actinomycetota; class Actinomycetes; order Mycobacteriales; family Nocardiaceae; genus Nocardia; species Nocardia sp. CA-135398. The sequence goes on from NZ_CP192084.1 coordinate 3,583,935, forward strand.
GCCGGGTCGCCGAGTGCACACCATCCGCGCCGACGACCAGATCGAAACGCTCGGTGCGCCCTGACCCGAAGTCGACCTCGACACCGGTGGTGTCCTGGCGCAGCGCCGCGATCCATTCGCCGTAGCGATAATCGAGCTCACCCGCCGTGCTGGCCAGTTCGGTGAGCAGGACCTGATTCAAATCACCTCGGGTGATTTCGATTTCGGCCACCGGCCCCTTGCCGTCGAACATCTCCGCGGGCATCCGGGCGAACTCGCGACCATTCGCGTCGACGTATGCCATGCCGCGCTCGTCGAGCTGGTACTTGCGGATGCCCGGCATGAGGCCCATCCGCTCGGCGATCTCCCGGCTCGGACCGCGCAGATCCACAGCCTGTCCGCCGGGGCGTGGCTTCGGAGCGCGCTCGACGACGGTGGTTCGGATGCCTGCCCGCAGCAATTGCAGCGCGAGCGCATTGCCCGCGATGCCGCCGCCGCTGATCAGGATGTGGAGGGAGTTGGTGCTCATGACGTGGGCCAATCTTCCGAACGGATGTGTCAGACGAATGTCTAACACGGCGTTGGCACGTATGTCTAGTACAAATGTCTGAGCGATGTGTAAGCTGAGGTCATGGGAAACCGAGAAGATCTATTGGCGGGAGCGCGTAAGGCCATCATCGAACGTGGCGTGGCGAAGACGACCGCGCGCGATATCGCGGCGGCCGCGGGCGTCAGCCTGGCCGCGATCGGCTACCACTTCGGTTCGAAGGATCGGCTGATCACCGAGGCGCTCGCGGAGGCGCTCGGCACCGATATCGGCGACCGGATGGAAGCGCTGGTCCGCGCGGGCAGCGGGCAGCCGCCGCTGGAGGCGTTCACAGAGATGTGGAACGCGATGCCGCAGGTCTTCGAGGACAACCGGGAGGGCATGCTGGCCAGTCTGGAGAATCTGGTCCGCGTCGCGCGGACGCCGGAATCCCGGACGTTCATGGACGAAAGCCTCAACGGCGCATACGAGGACATCGCTCGAGCGCTACGGGACTCCCGTCCGGATCTGGATGCGGACACCGCGCAGGCGATCGCGGAACTGTACTTCGTACTGACCCAGGGCCTCGGCATCCTGTGGACGATCACCCACGGCGGGAACCTGCCAGACGGCGCGCGACTGGCCAAGGCCATCGCCGCCCTGGCCGGTGAGTCCTGAATCGATCGGTGCCAGCCGCCCCGAGTTCTATCGGGTGTGCAGCGGCCACACCGGCCGATCCGCGCCGTACCTCGGTGCGGGCCACGCGTAATCCGGATATTCGGCGAGCACCGGCGCCGCGGTGGTGACATTGCCGTGAGTGACCGCCGCCATCGGACTCGGCGGCGCGGCCTGCGGATGACGCGGCGAACGGCCGGGCGCGCTGAGAAGCCAGGATGCGGTGCGCGCCAACGCGACTCGGACATCGCGGCCGATGCCGTCATGTGCGCGGGCGACCAACGCGTCGATCACCCCGGCCGCGAGCAGATAGCCGGAGGCGTGGTCGAGGGCCTGCGCGGGCAGCGTCCCGGGCACCGCAGGTGCGCCCTCGACGATCGAAATGCCCGCGGCCGCCTGCACGATGCTGTCGAAACCGCGCCGCCGACCCCACGGGCCGGATTCGCCCCATGCCGAAATCCGACCGTGCACGAGGCCGGGACGACGGGCGGCGGTGAGCCCGGCGTTTTCCAGCGCGCCCGGTCGATATCCGGTGATCAGCACATCGGCGGCGGCGAGCAGCTCGTTTACCAGCGGCAGTTGCCGGTGCAGATCGAGCAGCGTGGAGCGCTTGCCCTGGCAGGTGTCGTGGTACTGCCACGTAATCTCGGGTAGGTGCGGCGGATCGATCCGCATCACCTCGGCACCGAGCAGCGCCAGGGTCCTGGTCGCGACGGGTCCGGCGATCACCCGGGTGAGATCGAGTACCCGGACCCCGCGCAACGGCTGCAATGGCGATGCGCCGATCGGCAGGCCGAGCTCGCCCCGGTCGATCCTGGTATCGATCGCCACCAGCGGACCCGATGCGGCGGCCTCGCCCTGCGGGCTCTGCGCCCACTCCTGCTCGGAACGCACCTGGACCGCGATGGCGCCGTGCGCGGCCGCATGTTCCTCGATATCGCTGGCCCGGCTCATCGCCATCTGCGCGATCGCCAGATCGACCGGGGCGTCGTCGGGCAGTCCGAGCGATGCGAGCAATCGCGCGCGATGATGCGGATAGTTGGCGTGGGTGCGGACCCAGCCGTCGAAGGTGGGAAAGAATCCGGACAGATCGGCGAATATCTTTGCGGGCGCTCCGCCCACGCGCAGCAGGCGTTCACTGCAGAAGGCGGCGGTGATCCGGATCGGATCAAGCCGGTGCAGTACCGGATTGAGGTGGTGTGCGTCGCGGATTCGATTGGCCGCCGCCGTCACCGCGGCCACCGATCCGGCGGCCAGCGCCCAAACCGGCAGCGCCGCAGCCAAACAGCTGCCCGGATCGTCGGCAGGGACGGTACCGGAGGCTGGTACACCGATTCCGGCCTCGTAGTCGCGGACCAGCTGTTCGTGCGCAATCACGAGATCGAGAGTAGTTGTTGTGCCGCAGTAGTAGGGTCGGGGCCATGACGCCGCTGCAGCGTTATATCGCCGAAGAGATTGCCACCGACCATGCCGACGGATTGATCGGCCGCCGGGAAGCACTGCGCCGACTAGGAATGCTCGGCGTCGGCGCCAGCGCGGCGGTCGCATTGCTCGCCGCCTGCTCCAGTAGCGGCGACCAGGCGAATACCGCGTCGACGGGCTCGAAACCCGGCGCGTCGTCCGCCCCGCCGGGTACCAGCGGCGCGGTCGCGGCCACCGCGATCACCTTTCCCGGACCGGGCGGTCGCCCGCTACAAGCCGCATGGGCGGCCGCGCCACAGCCGCGCGGCGGCGTGCTCGTCATCCATGAGAACAAGGGGCTCACCGACCATATCCGTTCGGTGACAGGACGTTTCGCGGGCGCCGGATACTCCGCACTCGCCGTTGACCTGCTGTCCGAACTCGGCGGTACGGCCGCCTTCACCGATCCTGCGGCGGCCACCGCCGAACTCGGCAAGATCGCGCCGGACCAGTTCATCGGCGATCTGCGGGCCGGAATCGCCGAGCTGGAACGCCGGGTGCCGGGAAAGAAGATCGGCGCCACCGGCTTCTGCTTCGGCGGCGGTCTGGTCTGGTTGCTGCTGGCCTCGGGTACGCCGGAACTCGCTGCGGCGACACCGTTTTACGGGCCCTTCCCGGAGAACGGGGATCTGTCCGGCGCGAAGGCGGCGGTGCTCGGGATCTACGCCGCCAAGGACGAGCGGGTGATCGCCTCGCGCCCCACCGCGGAGGCGGCGCTGGACCGGGCAGAGCTCACCCACGAGATCTACGTCGCACCCAATGCGGACCACGCCTTCTTCAACGACACCGGACCTCGCTACAACCCGACCGCCGCCGCCGAGGCATGGCAGCGGGTTCTGGATTGGTACGGGACATATCTCGGGTGAACTTTCGATGGTGAAGGAGGCAGAGGTGGGCAAGGCCATTGCCGCGACGGACTGGCTGCGGGTGTTGCGCGCACATCCCGCGCCCGGCCATCAACTGCTGTGTTTCCCGCCCGGTGGGGGAGCGGTCACGGCATATCGGGCACTGGCCGAACGGTTCGACAACGGCATTGCCGTCGCCGCCGTGCAATATCCGGGTCGGCAGGATCGGCTCGGGGAGCCCACCATCGGCGATATGGACACCCTCGTCGATCGGATCGTGGACGAGCTGCTGAATCAGGGTCCGGTGGAACAACTTTCACTGTTCGGTCACAGCATGGGCGCGACCGTGGCCTTCGAAACCGCGCGCCGCCTGGAACGCAAAGGGCAACCGCTCACCGTGCTGTTCGTATCCGGCCGTCCCGCACCGACCTTCGTCGAGACGGGCCGCCTGCATCTCGGCTCGGATGACGATCTGATCGGTGATCTGGAGCGGCTGGCAACCGATCCCGCGTCCATCCGGATCCTGCGTGACGAACCGAGTCTCGCCGAACTGGTGCTGCCCGCGGTACGCAGCGACTACCAGGCCATCGAGACCTACCGCTACCGCCAGGGCGCCCCACTGTCGTGCGCTGTTTCGGCCCTGGTCAGTACCGAGGATCCGACAATGACGCCGGAGCAGGCCGAGCAATGGCGCGAGCACACCACCGGTTCTTTCGACCACGCGATCTTTCCCGGCGGTCACTTCTACCTGGATGACAAGGTTTCCGAGGTCGCCGACCTCATCGCCCGCACTCTCCACGCATAGCCCACCCACGACACCGCCACGCACACCGCGACCAGCCCGCGCACCAACCCCAACGCACTCTCCGGATAGATCACTCCGGTCAGATAGTGGTCGATGAACCCGCTCGGGGGCAGCCCGGCCACTCCCGCCCGATGCCGCGCCCAATTCTCCAAATACGTAAGCGGACAATCGAATCCGACCAGCACCGTACTGAATCCCCACCCGAACGCGATCAGATGCAGCCAGATGGTGCGCGGCCACCGCCACGCCAGGAACCCACCGACCACCACATACGCCACGAATACGAAATGCACCGCGGCGGTGGCATCGGCCAGCAGCCGATACACCATATGCCCAGCGTAGCGCTAGGCGTGTGCGCCCTCGGCCCGCCGGATCACCAGGGCGAGGGCTGGAAATCCTTGAGGAAGCAGCCGTAGAGGTCGGTGCCGGTTTCGCCCTGGATGATGGGGTCGTAGACGCGGGCGGCGCCGTCCACCAGGTCCAGGGGTGCGTGGAAGCCCTCTTCGGCGAGGCGGAGCTTGGTGTAATGCGGGCGCTCATCGGTGATCCAGCCGGTGTCGACGGCGGTCATGAGGATGGCGTCCTGTTCGAACATTTCGCGGGCGCTGGTGCGGGTCAACATGTTCAGCGCGGCCTTGGCCATATTCGTGTGGGGGTGGCCCGCGCCCTTGTACGCGCGGGAGAACTGACCCTCCATGGCGGAGACGTTCACGACGTATTTGCGGCGGGCCGCGGCGGCGGCCATGGCTGGGCGCAGCCGGGAAACCAGAATGAACGGCGCCACCGAATTGCACAGCTGAACCTCGAGCAGTTCCGTCGGATCCACCTCGGCGACGGTCTGCACCCAGCTGTTGGTGTGCGCCAGATCCGGCACCAGACCACCGGCGTCGATGGCGACACCGCGGGAAATGCGTTCCGGCGTGGCCGATCCCGCGACCAGGGCCAGCTCCGCCACATCGGCCGAGGACAGCGTCGGGGTCAGGGATGCGGTCAGTGCGGTGGGATGGGCCTGCATGGTCTTGCCGAAGGTCACCACATCCGGCAGCGCACCCGCGGGCAGCGGGCCGGATTCGGCCTCGACCAGCGCGCTGTACGCGCCGGGGGAGCGGCGCACGGTCTGAGCGGCATTGTTGATCAGGATATCCAGCGGTCCCTGTGCCGCGACGTCATCGGCGAGCGCGACGACCTGGGCCGGATCCCGCAGATCGATGCCGACGATGCGCAGCCGGTGCAGCCAGTCGGCGCTGTCGTCCATGGCGGCGAAGCGGCGGATCGCATCATTGGGGAAGCGGGTGGTGATGGTGGTATGCGCACCGTCGCGCAGTAGCCGCAGCGCGATATACATGCCGATCTTGGCGCGACCGCCGGTCAGCAGGGCGCGCCGTCCGGTCAGATCGGTACGAGCGTCCCGTTTCGTGTGGCTGCTGGCCGCGCAGTCCGGGCACAGCTGGTGGTAGAACGCGTCGACCCGGGTATAGCGCTGCTTGCAGATGTAGCAGGGCCGCGGCCGGATCAGTGTGCCCGCGCTCGCGCCCGCCGCATTCGAGGTCAGCGGAATGCCCGCGGTTTCGTCATCGATCCGATTCGGCGAACCGGTCGCGGTCGCCGCGACCACCGCCCGGTCCGCCTCGGCGACCGAATCCCTTGCCTCGGTGCGCCTGCGCTGCTTCAACTTCTTGAACATATGGCCGACGGCGCGCTGCACCGTGACCGACGCCGGATCGTCCTTGTCCAACTGCCCGGCCTGCTCCAGCACCCGCAGGCAGATCGCCAGCTCATCGGGGTCGATGGCGGTGCCGCTCGGCGCTGGTGCGGTAGACGTCGACGCGGTGTTCTCGACCATCGGAATGCGGGTTTATCCTTCGTGAACTGGGAGGTTGACCCAGTCATTGTCGCATTCGAATGCGGACCGGTCGGCGCGGGCGGTCCCCCGCCGACCGAATGCCACCTATTTGCGCAGCTTGCTCATCGTCGAGGTGGCCGTCTTCTTCAGCAGATCGGTGACCTCGGACGCGCTGAGGATCTTGCCCGAGGACTTCGACGAACTGGACGAATACTGCGACCAGCTGATGTGGTAGGTGGTCCAGCCGTCGCGCATGGCCAGTGAGACATCGGCCGTCGGATCGTCCGACTTGTGCTTACCGGTGATCAGATACGCCTCGTCGCCGAATCCGGAAATCTTGTCGACCTTCGCGCCCGTGCCGTATTCGTTCTGGGTCCATGTCTCGTACGACGCGGTGAATTCTGGTCCCGGATTGGTCTGCTTGTGCACCTGCGCGCTGGTGTAGATGGCGGCGTAGTCGTACTTCTCCGTCGAACCGGACGGGGTGAAGCGGACATCGCACCCCATCGAATCGACGGCGGCGTGCTTGGAACCCTCGTGCTTCGGATAGGTTTTGCCCGAAGAATCGGTCTTCGACAGCGTGAAGCCCGCGCTGGTGTAGGGCGAGGTGTCGGTGAGATCGCAGAGGTTGTCGACATACTTGTAGCCGCGCAGATCGGCATCCTTGCTGATATCGGCCTTGCCCGCGTCGAAGGCGCCGATCGCGAACATCGCGCCCGCCCACACCGCGGAGGTGACGACGACCGCGCCGAGCGCCCAAAGCCAGCCTTTGCCACCGGATTTGGGCGGCTGCTGGTATCCGGGCGCGGGCTGGAATCCGCCGGGCTGCTGGTATCCGGACTGTTGGAAACCTGGTGCGCCCTGCGGGAATCCAGGTGCGGGCTGCTCGAATCCGGGTTGCGGGAACCCGGACTGCGAGAATCCGGGTGTGGCCTGTGGTGTTCCACCCTGCTGGAATCCGGGTGCGGCTTGCGGTGTTCCACCCTGCTGGAATCCAGGCGCGACCTGCGGTTCCACCGGTTGCGGATATCCCGGCGCGGACTGGTGATATCCGGGTTGCTGATAGCCGGTCCCCGATTGGTATCCGGCGGGTGTGGCTTGTGGAGTCCCGCCCTGCTGGAGTCCGGGCGCGCCCTGTGGTGTTCCCGGTTGCGGATATCCCGGCGCGGACTGGTGATATCCCGGTTGCTGATACCCGGTCCCGGATCCGGCGGGCGCGGCCGCCGGCTGATCGAACGGCTGCCGCACCATCGTGGGATCAGCGGGCTGCTGCTCCGCCGGGCCTTGTGGTGCCACCACTGGAACCGCGGGCTGTGATGGCAGCTGATAACCCGGCTGTCCGACCATCGTCGGATCCGATTGCGAATACTGCGGTCCCTGCTGCGGCTGTTCCTGCGCCCACCATGCGTCGTTGGGCTGATTCTGTTGTTCCCCCGGTCCGGTCATGCGCGCAAAGTACCACCCCGTCGGATTTCCCTGCCACCCAACGCTGGTGGGACCTACGCGGTCATTGCGGGATGTTGGCGTTCGCGGCGCGCAGATCCTCGACGAAGTTCGCGATGGCCTCGGCGACGAGCAGTGGCTCGGTTATCGGCAGCCAGTGATCGGCCGGAATCGGGCAGCGCCACAACCGATCCACCCATCGTGCGCTGCCGTAGTAGAGGAACGGCGGCACCAGCACGTCGGTGGTATCCACGACGAGCTGCACCGGCACCGCGGTGGTGCGCTCGCGCGGCCGCAGCAGATGATGCGGCAGATTGGCCACGGCGATCCGTGCGCCAGCGGCCAGATCCGCGCGCCAGGTCGGGGCGATCGGCGCGTACGCGCGGGCGACACCGCCGAGCTGTTCGATCAACCAGGTACGCACCCGTGGCGGATAGGCGATCCGTCGCGCCGCGGTCTGGGCCGTTCCAACCCCGTGTCGCCAGAATTTCCGGTCGGCGATCAGCTCCAGCGCTCGGCGCGGTTGGCTTGCCAACTCGCGCAGTGTCATCCCGACGTGATCGAGATTCGGACCCGCGACGGCGGTGAACGAGGCGATCCGGGTATTGGCGCGCGGATCGCAGACCGCCTCCCACATTTGCACCGCACCCCAGCCGTGTCCGCAGACGTGCACCGGCCGCTTCGGGCTGATCGCATCGATCAACGCGAAGAAATCATCGGCCAGGTGATCGAGTCGATAGTCCTGCGGCACACCGGGTTTCGTCGATTCACCATGTCCGCGCACATCGTAGGCGATGACCCGAAAGCCGTCGGCAAGCAGCGTCGCCACCGCGGACCAGACCAGATGGGTGTCGGACAGGCCGTGCACCAAGACGAGCGGTTCGGCACCGCGCTCGCCCCATTCGAACACGGCCAGCTCACCATTCGCACCAGCCACCGTGGACCGGCGGTGTGGTTGCTGGATGCCGGTCGGGTCGGGGGAGTCGAGCTGTTCGGTCATCTGCTTGCCTCGATCGATGCGCTGGGTGCTGCGTGTACCGCCGGTACGTGCTCCGATACTGACAGTACGTATTACCCGAATCAATGGGTCGAAACCGCCACCCGCTATGAGGTCGGTCACCCACATTCGAGGGCCGTCTCGGTTGGACAGGGCGTACCGCCGGTACGTGTAGGCTCCGGACCATGCCCCGTTCGGACAGATCTCCCAGATCGACGCCGCGGACGATCACCCGCGAGGGGATCGTCGACGCCGCCATTCGGGTGATCGACCGGGACGGTCCGCGCCCGAGCATGGACGACATCGCCCGCGAGGCCGGGATCACCAAACCGCGCCTGTACCGCCAGTTCGCCGATAAGGCCGATCTCTATACCGAAATCGGCGACCGGATGGCCGGATCGGTCGCGGCCGGTGCGGGCAACGATCTGACGCTGATGCTGCAACCGCCACGGGTCGCGCTGCGCCGCGTGCTCACCGGTTATGCCGACAGCATTCTCCGGCACCCCAACGTTTTTCGCTTCCTCGGGCAGGCACACGTCACCCAGCAGGCGGACGGTTCGGTACCGCAATTCGATCTCGGCCGCGCGGCCGCCGGCCGAGTCGCCCGGCAGGCGCGTGAGATCGCCGAATCCATTCCGATCGATGCCACCGGCATCGACTATCTGGCCCGCGCGGTCGTCGGCGTCGTCGCCGCGATCACCGATCTGTGGCTGGGTGACGCGGATCCCCGCCATCCGGATGGCACGGCCGAATTCATCGACCAGGCAACCGAATTCGTCTGGGGTCTGATCGATGGATTCCTGCGGCGCCAGGGCATCTCAGCCGATCCGGACACCCCGATCTTCACCTCGCTCGCAGCTGTCAACCAGGCCCAGCGGCCGACCGGCTGAAGGTCGGTCATTTTTTCTTCGACTTGTTCGGCTTCTTCTTTGTCTTCGGCTTGTCATGGTCGGGCTCCCACTCGTAGCCCGCCAGATTCTGCTCGCAGCGCCAGTTTTCGACTACAGCATCATCTTGGTCTCGTTCGCACCAGCGTTCCGTCTTACCGCACGCGGTCAGGCCGAGACCGGCGGCTACCGCGATTGCTACGGTGATCCCGGTAGCGCGAAATCGAGTGTTGTGCATTGGGGTTTCTCCGTTTTCGGTGGCTGCGTGCAGGTGCCAGTCCTCATCGGTGATCTCGGCGACGGTCGCCAGGGAGGTGCGGACGTCGGCGAGGGTACTCGTGGTCGCCCGCACGCAGAAGCCCTGCGGGGGCCTGGATTCGACCTGTTCCCATCTCCCCGATTGTCGAGTTAGCCCAGGACATAGGGAGTCGTCGCTCGGGGATCGTCGCGTTGGGCGAAGAATTCGCCGTAACTGCCGAACCAGTCGCGGAATACGTTCTCGAAGGTGAGCTCCGGTAGCTCCGTTTCGTCCACGTATCCGGCCGAGGCCAGTTCCGGAACCATTTCGCCGCTATCGATGCGCAAGGCGAGCTCCAGCCCATGGGCCACGAAAATCAGCCATTCGGCGAGGTTCTCCGCGACCAAGGTGTTGCTGTGGTCCTCCCAGTAGTAGAAGATCCGCCCCCACGCTCCGGTTTCGGAATCGACCTCGGCGTAATAGGTTTCGGCCGCCGAATTCGTATGCAGAATCCAATAACGCTCCGGAGCATCTGTGGGACGGGGCCCGGGATCGTCATTGCGCGGGTGGTCGAATTCGATGGCGTCGTACTCGTCGAACCAGATCGCCCCGATCTCCCCGGCGATCAGCCGAATATCCGGGGGCACCTGTACTTGCCAGCCGTCCATCACCTCGTCCGCGATGCCGGGCTCCAGTCTGACCCGCCCATCCGATTCCGCCGCCACCGCGCGCAACCGCGCAACCGCCGCCCGTGCCTGCTCAATCACGATGAGCTGTGCGGCGTCGGAGCCGAAATGCTGTGTGGCTCGGTACATCGCATTTCACCGAAGCTCTTCGATCACTTTTGCGAGAGCGGTCATATGGGTCTCGGGGACGGCGTAATGCGTGACGGAATACGCCTCGCGGTAGTGCCGCAACGTATCTGCGATGCTGCGTGCGGATCCGTGCAGTACGCCGGGCAGATAACGCAATTGTGCATCGGACAGGCCAGGATTGAACATGCGCGGCAGCGACAGATCGCTGTCGCCGTGGCCTTGCACGTGCACCGCCTGTGCCATCAGCCCCAGCTCGATTTCGGAGAAACGTTCTCCGGCCGCGGCGCGGACGAACTCGACCCGGCGCGCGAGCGCGACAGTTCCGGCTTGCTCGGAATCGATATCGGTGCCGACGGGCACCCCGGCCAGCGCCACCGTGTCGGCGTGTTCGGCCGCCAGGCGCACCAGGCGGTCCCCGCGCCCGGCCACCAGCAGCGGGATACGGCGGCGGACCGGTGGTTGGTGACCGTTCGCGAACAGTGTGCGGATCTCGCCGATGGTGTCACGCAGGTAGTCGATACGCTGCCGCCCGCTCGGGAACGGCAGCCCGGCCGCCTCGAACTCGGGCTTCGCGAAATCCGGTCCGGCACCGAGTCCGAACTCGAATCGCCCATCGGTGAGCTGATCCACGCTCGCCACGTCACGAGCCAGCAGAGCAGGCCGGTAGAAGCCCGCATTCAATACCATCGTGCCGACGTGCACACGGTCCGTCGCCTCCGCCATGGTGACCAGCGTGGGGAACGGTGCGGTCATACCCAGGTGGTCGGGAACCTGGATCACGTCGTAGCCCAAGTCTTCGGCTTGCCGCGCCTTGTCTCGCCACTCGGCGCGCGAACCCGCCGCGGAGAAACCGACGGCGAACCGAAAAGGACGCGGTGTCATATCATTTCGATCTTCTTCCACACTTCGCACGGTAGTCGATCGGGTGCTCGCAGTTCACGACGGCACGCAGTGTACGACCGTGGCGGCACGGGCTACAGCGATCCCCGCCCGCTGCCGCGGTCGCCACCTTCTTCACCGTGCCTCGTGTCCGAGGGGTTTCGGCGCACTTGTTGTTGGTAGTGCTGGCACCACCAACCGACACCAGTGGGCTCTACCCGGAATTCGGGTGCGCACGGCATGGGCGTGACCAGTACGGATTTCTAGGCTCGAATCGCAAGGGAGCAACGATGACTCCCGCGCTAGAACTGGAGGAAATCACCGCTCATGAAGGTATTTCGGCGCCATTCCAGCATGAGCGCGTTATCGGGAATCGCGATGATGGCGATCCTGACCACTGCGGCATGCACGACACCCATCGCCTCGGCACCGTCCCAGGAGCTGACCGCCGCAATGGATCAGGTGGTCGAGAACGGCTTCCCCGGCGTGCAGGCGGTAATCGACGGTCCGGGCGGGCATCGCACGTTGACCGCGGGCGTTGGCGACCTGCGGACGGGTACGCCGTTCGCCGACAACGCGCAGGTGCGGATCGGCAGCAATACCAAAACATTCGTGGCGACGGTGATTCTGCAATTGGTGGCCGAAGGCAAGGTCGAACTCGACGCACCCATGGAACGGTATCTCCCAGGTGTGGTGCAGGGCACGGGGAACGACGGCAACCGGATCACCGTGCGGCAGTTGCTCCAGCACACCAGCGGTGTGCCCGACTACCTGGGGCATGGTAGCGCCGAGGGCGGTATGGAGACTACGGGCAATCAGCTGGACCCCACCTCGGATACCGTCCGCCGTCACCAGTTCGCGCCCGCTGACCTGGTCCGCATGGCCATAACGATGCCGCCGGATTTCGAACCCGGCGCGAAATCGGTCTACACCAACACCAATTACATCCTGCTCGGCATGCTCATCGAACGCGTCACCGGCCAGCCGCCCGCCGCGGAGATCACCCGCAGGATCATCGAACCACTCGATTTGCGAGCGACGTACTTCCCGGCCGACGGCGACACCGGAATCCGCGACCCACATCCGTCGGGCTACCACGAAATCGATGGTAAGCGAATAGATTTCACCGACCTGAATACCTCGTGGGCGGGAACGGCAGGCGCGATGATCTCGAACGGATCGGACCTGAATCGATTCTTCATCGCATTGTTGAGCGGAAGGCTTTTGTCCGCAGCGCAATTCGCGCAGATGCAGCGGACCGTCCCATTCGACCGCGGAGCCGGCGAGGGTTACGGACTGGGGTTGATCCGTCGCCTGGCGCCGTGTGGCAAAGAAGTCTGGGGACACGGCGGCAGTATCCCCGGCTTCGAAGTCCGCACCGGCGTCGCCGCCGACGGGACCGCGGTAGTGGTGAGCACGAACCAACTGCCCAACAGTCAAGCGGCATTCGACGCGGTCGAGAAGGTATTCGATATCGCCATCTGTAGCGGATGACCAGCGAAAACATGCGATCGAGAAATGGAGGTTCGACAGTGCTACGCAATAAGGTGACGATGGCCGTCCAGGCCGGCTTCGCCGCTCTGCTCGCGGGCACGGGACTCGCCTGCACCACCCCTACCGCCCCGAACGGTCCGGATGTGGAGCACTTCTATAGCCAATCGCTGCAATGGAAGTCGTGCGACAACCCGCGCCTGGACCAAGCGCATGCCGAATGCGCCGATGTGACTGTGCCGCTGAATTATAGTGCTCCGCAAGGCGAGACGATCACCGTGGTGATCTCACGCATGGCCGCGACCGATCCCGCGCGGCGGCACGGGGTGATGCTGTCCAACTCCGGCGGCCCCGGCGGGGAGGGGCTCGATTTCATGGTCGATGTCGGTGCGGCGATGGCCCCCGACGTACGCGCCCGCTACGACCTGATCGGCATAGACCCGCGCGGGGTTGGGCGCTCATCACCCCTCGACTGTCGATGGCCGCGCGGCTTCGGCCTGCAAGCCGCTGGCACAGACGCCACCAGCTTCGCCGAATCCGTTGCCGCACAGCACGATCTGGCCAACCGCTGCGCGGTCAACGAGGGTGAGCGACTGCGCAACTACACCACACGCAATACCGCGCGGGATATGGATGTGATCCGCGGCGCGCTCGGCGAGGAGCGGGTCAGCTACTTCGGCACCTCATATGGCACCTACCTGGGAGCGGTCTTCACCCAGATGTTTCCGGAGCGCAGCGACCGAATCATATTGGACAGCAGCGCCGATCCAGATCGGTACGGGCCCGTCGGCATGATGCAGGATATGGGTCCGGCCAATGAGGCGGCGCTGGATAGGTGGGCGGACTGGACCGCGGCGCACGAGGACGAATATCACCTGGGTGCAACCCGCCAACAGGTGCGCGAGAAGGTGCTGGAGCTGATCCGTCGCTCGGCGGCGGACCCGATCCGGTTCGGCGACTTCACCATCGACGACCACACCCTGCCGGTACTGCTGTTCATCGAACTGGACGCCCCGCGAAAGTATCCGACGCTGGCCGCCACGGTAGGTCAGCTCGCCGACGCGGCTGACGGCAAAACGGTCGAGCTCGCGCCCGAATTGCATGCGGAGCTGGCCTTCATGCTCAACGCACAACCACGCGACAATTCGGCACAGCTCGCCATCATGTGCGGCGACGTGGCAGCACCAAGGGATCCGGCTTGGTACTGGGGCAATATCGAAGCCGCCCGCGCCAGCCAACCGATATTCGGCGACTTCGTCAATAATCTGACATCGTGTGCGTTCTGGGCACCGCCCGCCGAATCGCCAACGCGGGTACGTAATTCGGTGCCGGCGCTGATCGTGCAGTCCACCGGCGACACCCGCACAACCTATCCGGGGGCCGTCGCCATGCACCGGGATCTGACCGCATCCCGCATGGTCACCCTGCAGGATGTCCCGATCCACTGGATCTTCGGGAACTACCCGAACAATTGCACATACGATCTGGTGAATACCTACCTCCGCGACGGCACGCTCCCGGCCACGGACGTGACCTGTCACGCCGAATGACTCGAAAGGGATCGCCTGAACCACAACATAGTTCGGGCGATCCCGGAGGAGCGGAATTCACGCGTTCAGATATGCGAGCACCGCGAGCACACGGCGATGACCGACATCATCGGCCGCCAATCCGAGTTTCGCGAAAATATTCCGAATATGTTTGTGCACAGCACCTTCGGTGACCACCAACCGCTCGGCAATGGTGGCATTGCTGTGCCCCTCCGCCATCAACGCGAGCACCTCCCGCTCCCGGACGGTCAACGCCGCCAACGGATCATCCGCCTTGCGCCGCACCAATAATTGCGAGATAACCTCGGGATCCATCGCGGTCCCGCCGTCGACGACGCGGCGCAGCGAATCGAGGAATCGGTCGACCTTGCCGACCCGCTCCTTGAGCAGATAGCCGACGCCACCCGCGCCGCCGCCGAGTAGTTCGGCGGCGTAGGAGTCCTCCACATACGCCGACAACACGAGCACCGCCAGGCCCGGATGCAGCTCGCGGGCGCGTACGGCCGCGCGCAGGCCGTCATCGGTGAATGTCGGCGGTAATCGTATGTCGACGACCACCGCATCCGGCCGGTCGGCGGCCACCGCGGCGAGGAAATCGTCCGCATTGTCGAAGGCCGCGGCCACCTCGATACCCGCGGTAGTCAGCAACAACACCAACCCCTCCCGGAGGAGGGTGTCATCCTCGGCGATCATGACCCGCACGGCAGCTCCACTCGCAATACAGTAGGGCCACCGACCGGGCTGGTGAGCCCCATCCGCCCGTCCAGCGCCTCGGCCCGCCGCCGGATGCCAGCCAGTCCACCGCCGTACGTCTCCCGCGCACCACCGACACCGTCATCGGTGATCACGATCGTCAACACCTCGGCGGCACCGCCGAGCACAATCGAAATGGACTGGGCTCCAGAGTGTTTGGTGGCATTCGTCAAGGCTTCGGCTATCACGAAATAGGCCGCTGCCTCGACTGCCGCCGCAAGCCTGCCCACCCGACTCGAATCCAGCACCACGGGAATGGGACTGCGCGCGGCGAGCGCGGACAGTGCGCTGGACAGTCCACGATCCGACAGCACCGGCGGATAGACACTGCGCACCACATCACGCAGCTCCGCGAGCGCGGCAGTCGCTGTGTCCTGTGCCTTGCGCACCATGCTCTGCGCCGCTTCCGGATCCTGTTCACGCAGTTGATCGGCCAACCCCAGCTGCATGATCACCGCGGCGATCCTGGCCTGCGCGCCATCGTGCAGATCGCGCTCGATCCGCCGCAGTTCGGCACCGTGCGCATCCAGCGCGGCCGCCCTGGTCGCGGTGAGCGCGGCAACCCGATGGGCCAGCAGGATATCCTCCGAGGGCGACAGCAACGTGCGGGCGGCCACGGCCTGCCAGTCCGCGATCATCGGCAGTTGCAGCGCCACCGCGGCGACCGGTACCGCGATCACCAGGCTCAGCACTGCCTTCGGCCACGAGTCGACGGTGAAACCGAAGTTGGCGACCGTGCCCGCGGGCAGCAACTGCCAATACGCCGGAATCAACAGCTGATTGACCGCGCTGACCGGCAACGCTACCGCCAGAATCGCGACATAGCTCCCGGTCACCGCATGTAGCAGCAGCCACCCGATATCGCGCCGATTGGCCGGATCGGTAAATGCCGTCCCGAGCCGCTGCCGCAGATCGCCGTCCATCGGCCGATAAACCGCCTCGATCGGCGCACCGAGTCGCCGCGCCGCCCTGCGCCGATCGGCACCGATCAGGGGCCGGATCACCCGCATCGCCTCGGGAATCGCCGGAATCCCCACACCGATCAGACTCAGCGCCGCCACGACGAGCAGACCTATCAGCGCGAACATAGCCAGGACCGATGTCGCGCCGCCGACCGCCAGATACCCGATCGCGGACGGCAGCCGTCGCACCCGGACCCGCACATATCGCACGGTCAGTACTTCCACGACATCGTCACGATGCGACCGTAGTCCACGTCGCGGCGCCTGCTGCGGTCTAGATGACTTTGGCGGCGATCAGCAGGCTCCAGATCTCGCCTTGGTCGACGACCTCGACGCCGAGCTTCTCGGCCTTGGTCAACTTGCTCTCGCCGACGCCCGCGCCGGTGATGAGCAGATCGGTGTTCGCCGAGACCGAGGACGCGGCGGTCGCGCCCGCCTTCTCGCACAGGCGTTGGAATGTCGGGCGGGCGATTTTCTCGCCGGAGCGTGGGTCGCTGATCGCGCCGGTGATCACTACCGTCTTGCCCGCCAGGGGTGCGCCTGCCGCGACGACCGGGGGGAGGTCTTCCTCGCGCACGTCGAGGCTTACGCCTGCGGCTCGTAGCCGCTCGAGTTCCGGACGCAGGCGAGCCAGGTGCGCGACCAGGGAGGAGGCGACCTTCGGCCCGATGTCCTCGACCGCCACGAGCCGTTCCTCGCCCGCGTCGGCGACCTCCTCGAGGGAGCCGAATCCCGCCCGGGCCAGGCGAGCGGCGGTGCCGTCGGAGGCCATCGGGATCGCCAGGCCGATCAGCGCGCGGCGCAGGCCGATGTGACGACTCGCATCGATCGAGTCGATCATGCGCGCAGCCGAGACCTCGCCGATGCGGTCGAACTCGAGCAGGCGCTCCTTGGTCAGCGTGTAGAAGTCCGAGGGGCGCTCCAGAATGCCCGCCTCGGCCAAGCGTTCGATCCACACCTGCCCGATGGCGTCGATGTCGGCCGCCGCTCGCGACGCCCAGTGGATGAGCCTGCGCACCGTTTGCGCGGGGCAGGAGATGTTGGTGCAGAACAGCTCCCGGCTGTTGCCTTGCTCGGTCACCGGCTGCTCGCACGATGGGCAGGTGGTGGGCGGCACGATCTCGCGCTCCTCGCCCGTGCGTTTGGAGGCGTCGAGCACGCCCGCGACGAACGGGATCACGTCGCCCGCGCGCCGCACGAGGACGGTGTCACCGATCTTGATATCGCGGGCGCGAATCACCTCTTGGTTGGCCAGGGTCGCCTTCGTGACCGTCGTGCCGCCCACGAACACCGGTTCCAGCCATGCGACCGGGACGATCTTGCCGGTCTTGCCGACGTCCCAGATCACCTCGGCCAGCAAGGTGGTCTTCTCCTCGGCGGCGAACTTGAACGCCAGCGCGCCGCGCGGGGAGTTCGATCGAGTCCCGGCCGCGGCGTAGGCATCGCGGTCGGCCAGCCGCAGCACCGCGCCGTCCAGGTCGTAGTCGAGCTCGTTGCGGCCTTGCTCGATCGCTTTGATCGCCGCCTGCGCCTGTTCGGCGTCGGCGCACAGCCGCATCTGCGCACCACTGACCCCCAGTGCCGCCAGCCCCTCCTCGAGGTCGACCGCGGCGCCGCCGTCAGAGGTGTCCAGGTCGAAGCCGAAGAACCGCAGACGGCGTTCGGCGACCGTGGCCGGGTCCTTCGCGCGCAGCGTCCCCGCCGCGGCGTTGCGCGGATTGATCAGCGGCTTGTCCGGATGCGCCGTGTTGTAGGCGAGGAAGGTCGACCTGAGCATCACCGCCTCGCCACGCACCTCCACCCGCCCCGGGACCTCGATCCGCTCAGGGACACCATCGACCAACGCCCGGACCAGCATCGTCACGTCGTCACCGGTGGTGCCATCACCCCGGGTCACGGCACGCACCAGCCGCCCGTCCTCGAAGACCAGGGCCAGGGACAAGCCGTCCAGCTTCGGCATGACCACCACCGGCTGGCCGGGGAATCGGTCGAAGAACGCTGTGACCTGCTCAGGCTTGGTGGCCTTCTCCAGTGACAGCATCGGACGCGAGTGCCGGATCGGGGCGTGCAGCACCGCAGGCGCGCCGACCTGCTCCAGCGGATTCGGGTCCGGCGCGAGGTCGGGATGCGCCTGGATCAGGCCGCGCAGCTCGTCCTCGATCGCGTCGTACTCGGCGTCCGCGACTAACGGCGAGCCCTGGTAGTAGGCGTCGCGCAGCGCCACAATGCGGTCCGCGAGCTCTCGGATATGTTGCCCTGTTTCCACGGTGGTGACGCTACCGATGCCCACCGACGTCGAACGCAAACATGACTGTCGAGGTTCGGTCTGATCATCAATGGCGATTTCGTCCGTCCACTGAGCAAGGGCTCCAGATCTCCCCCATAACCTGCCTCGACCCGCCGTGCGCCCGCTTTGTTGACATCATGCCAATAGTGCGCCAATCTGATGACGAGACGCGGGTGCGACAGGCCCGCGCGATGAGCAAAGGATTTCTGCGATGGCACGCGCGGCATGGAGCGACGACGAGGTCGAGGCGGTCCGGGAACTGGCGAGAAATTTCTTCGAAAAGGAGGTTGTCCCGCACGAGGAGCGGTTCGTCGCACAGGGACATCCGGACCGCGCCCTGTACAACCGGGCCGGTGAACTCGGCCTCCTATGCACTGCGATCCCGACCGAATACGGCGGCGGAGGCGGCACTTTCGCACACGAGGCCGCCATCATCGAGGAACAGGCCTTCGCCGGTGACGGCTCGATGGGAATGGCCGTGCACACCTCGATCATCGCGCCCTATATCCACCACTTCGGCACCGAAGACCTCAAGCGGCGGGTGCTGCCCAAGGCCGCGACCGGCGAGATGGTGCTCTCCATCGGCATGACCGAACCGGGCACCGGCTCGGATCTGCAGAACATCAAGACTCGCGCGGTCCGCGAGGGCGACGAGTACGTCATCACCGGCTCGAAGATCTTCATTACCAACGGCTGGCTATGCGACGGCATTCTCATCGCCGCCAAGACCGATCCGACCAAGGGCGCGGCGGGCGTTTCACTGATCTTCGCCGAGGTCGGCGACGACACTCCTGGCTTCAAGCGCGGCCGCATCCTGAACAAGATCGGCGGCAAGGCCCAGGACACCGCGGAGCTGTTCTTCGACGGACTGCGGGTGCCCGCCTCGAATCTGCTCGGCGAGGCCGAGGGCCAGGGCTTCTATCAGATGATGCAGCTGCTGGCCCAGGAGCGCCTGGTCACCGGCATCATCGCGGTCGCCATGATGGAGAAGGCGGTGCAGTTGACCGTGGACTACACCAAGGGGCGCGAGGCCTTCGGCAAGCCGCTGTTCGCGATGCAGAACACCAAATTCGAAATGGCCGAATGCGCGACCATCGCCAAGGTGAGCCGGGTCTTCCTCGACGACTGCATCGGCAAACATCTGCGCGGTGAACTCGATATTCCCACGGCTGCGATGTCGAAGTACTGGCTTACCGACCAACTCGGTATTGTGGTCGATCGCTGCCTGCAACTGTTCGGCGGCTACGGCTACATGACGGAGTATCCGATTTCCCAGCTCTACACCGGTGCCCGCGTGCTGCGCATCCTCGCGGGCACCAACGAGGTAATGAAGGATCTCATTGCCAGGTCACTCTGAGGTCACCGCCACCGATCGCGTGCGGGGCGCTCGAACCAACACCGAGGCGCCGCCGCGCAGGCGCAGGCTGGAACCGGACGAGCGACGCGCACAGATCCTGGAATGCGCGATCGACATGTTCGGCGAGCGGCCCTACGCGGCGGTCTCCACCGCGGAACTCGCGCAGCGCGCCGGGGTCGCGCGCGGGCTGATCAACCACTACTTCGGCAATAAGCGCGACCTGTATCTCGCGGTCGTGCGCCGGATGGTCACCCTGCCGCGCCTGCACGATATGGTCGCGCCGACGGGCACCGATCGCGAACGTGTCGATGCGAGTGTGCACTGGCTGCTCGACGTGATCTCCGAACACGGCAGCACCTGGGTCAAGGTGACCAGCCACGAGGGCGTCGGCGACGATCCGGAGGTGCAGCACATTCTGGATCAGGCCGATGACGCGGCCGCCGAGCGGATGCTGCTGATGGTCGGGCGCGCGGATTCGGCGCATAGTGCGCAACTGCGTGCCATGGTCCGCGCATTCGGTGGTCTGGTGAAGGTCGCGGGCCGGGAGTGGATCACCCGCGGCACTCTCACTCGCGAGCAGGTGCACGTGCTGCTGGCCGACATGCTGATGACGTTGGTGACCGAGACCATGCCGACGGTGGATCCGGGACACTGACGCCGCGGCGTGGCTATTTCGGCAATTCCGAACGGCTTTCACCCGGTCCGCGTCTGCGTTCGGTGGCGCTGTAGCGGACGGGTCGCACATGGCCGGGCGCGTGCCCGGTGCGGCCGTACTTCAGCTCGATCACTTCCTCGCGGCGATGCTCGATCAGCAGGGCACCGATTCCGGTGATCCACAATGCGGCCGTCACTATCGCGCCGATCTGGGTCCAGCCGATGAAGCCGTAACCGGCCGCGGTGAGCGTGCACGCCATGGCGACGACGCCGAGCAGGCACAGAATGATGCCGGGGACGTTGTAGTCGTCACCGAGCAGGTCGCCCGCGTGGGAATGCCACGGGCGGGATTGCTGTCCTGTCGGACCGGACTCGCCGCGCATGGATCCCTCCTTGTGCCGAAGTCACCGCATGGGTCGGTCCCGGGACCAGCATGTACCCACCGGGCGCACCGCGCGAGTGGTGTTTGCCGGTTTGTTACTCCTGCGCTCGAACCGCACCGGGCCGAAACCGATCGCCGCGATGTCGAGTAGACGCGAGTTGACATGGCGGCTTTCGCGATTACGGTTTGATGACGATCGATCGGCCGTTTCGGATGATGTTGCGGCCGTCGGCCCCTATCCTTTGTCGGTATCGGGGCGGGTCCGGGCAGTTCGAGGTTCCTGCGCGGTTTGGTGGTGTGGAAGAGGGACCTGAATGGCACGGACGGACAACCGTGAGCGCGAGCGCTGGCCGGAGGCGCAACCGGAGGAGTACGAGGCGGAGACGGGAGCGATCGGCCGGTGGCCGGATACCGATCCCAACGACCGCTGGCCGGAGGTGGAGCCGCCGACCCGGCGGGCGACCCGGGCCGGTCGACTACGGGTCGAGGTTCCGCCCATCGTCAATCCGTATGCGATCGTCGCCCTGGTGGCCGCGCTGCTCGGCCTCTTCCCGGTCGCGATCGTCTTCGGGTTCATCGCCTTCAGCCATCCGCGCGGTAAGACCATGGCGGTGTGCGCGCTGCTGCTCGGCGTGATCGAGGTGGTCGGCATCGCCGGATATGTCGTGCTGTCCGGCAGCAATTTCTCCGACGCGCTGTCCGGGGCGCACCGGAGCCCAGCGGTATCGAGTGTCGCGCTGCCGTCGACCATCGCCCAGTCCGCCGTCGTGCAGCCCTCGGTGGCACCGACCGTCACGCCTCCGGCCACCTCGGCCGCCACCTCGACGAGCCAGGTGGCCCCGAAGAAGGGCACGGTGTGCACCGAGCCGGGCCGCATCGGTACCGGGGCGGACGGCACCACCCTGCTGTGCCTGGCCAGCGGCGGTGTCTATCAGTGGAACGGTCCGTACACCGTCGGTGGCACCGTCGCGGAGCCCGGCACCAAATGCGACGGTTCGACCAAGAGCGCCCGCACCGCGGACGGGCGCGCGGTCACGTGTGAGAGCAAGGTGTGGGTGCTGTGGACCGAATAGCGGCTGGAAACGCAGTAACCCTCCGGTAGCTAGCCGTCTGTTTCCGGCTTCTTCGCGCGGCTCGGTTGTACCCGGGGCGGCTCGTTCGGCATCTTGGGATATTGCGGTGGCCACGGTGCGTCCATGAGTCCGGATGCCATATCGCGCTCGGACATCTTCAGCAGTGGCTCGATGGATTGGGCCGGTCGGTCCGCCCACGGGTCACCGGATTCGGCCAGCCGCGCGGGGACGGTCGCAATGGTCAATTCCTCGGGGACGACGGTATCCAGATCCGACCACGCGATCGGCGTGGAGACCTGCGCGCCGACCTTCGGTCGCACGCACCACGCGCCGAAAACCGTTTTGTGCGGGGCATTCTGGTTGAAGTCGACGAAGACGCGGTTGCCGCGCTCCTCCTTCCACCACTGCGCGGTGATCTCTTCCGGATGCCGCCGCTCCAGCTCCCGAGCCAGCGCGACCGCCGCCGCGCGAACCTGATAGCCGTCCCATTTCGGTTCCAGCGCAACGTAAATGTGCAATCCGCGCGAGCCGGAGGTCTTGATGCGGGAGTCGATGCCGAGCTCGGTGAACAGCTCGCGGGTGAGTACGGCCGCGTGTTTGAGATCGTCGAAGGTGATGCCGGGGGAGGGATCCAGGTCGATGCGCAGCTCATCGGCGATATTCAGATCGTCGACGTGATTGGGCCAGACGTGGAAACCGAGGCAGCCCTGATTCACCGCCCACAGAATGTGCGCGAGATCGTGGGCGACCAGGGCATCGCTGGTGGTGCCGTTGGGCGTGGCGACCTCGACGGTGTGCAGCCAGTCCGGCGCGGATTTCGGCACCCGCTTCTGGAACCACGACTTACCGGACGCCCCATCGGGATACCGCTCCAGCAGCAGCGGCCGATCACGCACCACCTGCAGGAACGGTTCGGCCACGGCCTGGTAGTAGCGCACCAGATCGAGTTTCGTCTCACCGCGTTTGGTGAAGTAGACCTTGTTCGGATTGCTGATGGCGACAGTTCTGCCGTCGACATCGATATCGACCGACTCGCCCATCATTCCCCCCGGGCTTCGGTGAAGATGGCGCTCAATTCGGCCGGCGCGACCTCGTCGAGCTGGGCGTAGGTGCACGATTCCGGTGTGCGATCGGACCGGAAGCGAACCAGTCTGCCGCCGTGCCGCAATCGGCCCGACTGCACATGTTCGTAGCGGACCTCGGCGACCAACTCCGGACGCAGTGCCTCCCAGGACAGATCCTTACCGCCGGTCCACCGGCTCACCCCGCCCGGCATCTTGCCATCGGCCTTCGCCTGGGCCGCCGCATCGGCCCATTCCCGCCACGGGTGGTTGGCCAATGCGTTGTCCCGCAACGGTTTCAGCTCATCCACCAGCGACTTGCGTTTGGCCGCGGTGAAACTGCTCGCCACCCCGACATGGTGCATATTGCCCTCCTCGTCGAAGAGTCCGAGCAACAGGGAACCAACGCCCTCGCCATCCTTGTGCCAGCGGAAACCGGCCACCACACAGTCCGCGGTGCGCTCATGTTTGACCTTGAGCATCACCCGCTTGTCCTGCAGATACGCCAGCTCATTGGACTTGACCATGACGCCGTCGAAGCCCGCACCCTCGAAGCGGGTGAACCAGTCCTCGGCGACGGCGGGATCCTGGGTGATCGGGGTCAGGTGCACCCGGGCGAGTTCGGTATCGAGGATGGTCTCCAGCAATCGTCGGCGCTCGGCGAACGGTTCGCCGGTCAGATCCTTGTCGCCGAGGGCGAGCAGATCGAAGGCGACGAAGCTGGCGGGCGTTTCCTCGGCCAGTTTGTTGACCCGCGAGGCCGCCGGATGCAACCGGTTCTGCAGGGTGTCGAAATCGAGTCCCTCATCGGTGACCACCACGATTTCACCGTCCACCACGCATTTATCCGGCAGCGCCGCTTTCAGCAGTTCGGCGACCTCGGGAAAATAGCGGGTGAGGGGGCGGTCGTTGCGGGAACCGAGTTCCACTTCGTCGCCGTCGCGGAACACCACGCAGCGAAAGCCGTCCCATTTCGGTTCATAACTCAGGCCCGGCTCGTGCGGCACCGAGGGCGCCGTTTTCGCCAGCATCGGCCTGACGGGCGGCATCACGGGTAAGTCCACACCATCCTCCTCGGGTCCGTTCTCTCACCCATATCGACGTCGCAGTCGACGCAGATTCATCGGTGCGGCCGGGGGCTGTGGCTTGATCGTAGAACGCCGGTCCGACAAGGTTGCGAACCTCGCTTGGACCGCCCGAAGTGCTTTTTTGTGGCACCTGGTCTGGCGCCTGAGGCTCGGGGAGGCGGGGGAGCCCGGCTATTCCAGCCAGCCGTGCTGATCGGCGAAGGCGGTGAGGCGGTCGCGGATGGTGAGGATCTCACCGGCGGTGAGGGCGGGGCTTGCGTCCAGTAGTAGCTCGGTGATCAGGCGTTTGTGTTCGGTGGCGGTCAGCTGGCCGGAACCGGATCTATCTTTCTTGTGCCGAGGAGCGGGTGGTAGTGGTTGTCCGCCGACCACGGCGAGGTTGACTGCCTTCGGACCACGATCACCCTCGGTCACATCGAATTCGAACACCCGGCCCTGGCGCAGTTCGTCCTCGTCCAGTCCGATGTCGTTCACATGAACGAACACATCCGGGCCACCATCGTCGGGCCGAATGAACCCGAATCCCCGCGAACTGTCGAACGACACCAATTTCCCGATGGACACCAACACCCGCTCCTCGCGCCGTCGCTACTCGGCCACTTTAGCCCGCATTTTCCCCGTCGTTGGATGAAAGCGCCTTTTGTAACGAGTTGAATACAGTGAGGCCCTGACCGACCATTCCGTTGACCAATTCGCCGACACCGTCGGGGCCGTTGAGCACCGTCAGATTGGCGTTGGCCAGGCCGTTGGAGGCCTGCTTGACGATCTCCGGCAGCTGCTCGATCAGCAACTGATCCAAGGCGATCCGGTTGTTCGAGGCCGCCGCCTCGGCCTGGATCCGGGTTCGATCGGCCTCGGCCACGGCGAGGATGCGCACCCGTTCCGCTTCGGCCAGAGCAGGTTTCACGACTTCGGCCTGCAGCTGCTGCTCACGCAACTCGGCCTCTTTGCGTGCCTGTTCGGCCTGCGCGGTGAGCACCTCCTGCATCGCCTTGGCCTCGGCCAGCGGACCGGCCTGCGCCGCTTCGGCATTGGCCTTGTCGATATCTTGCTGATACTGCGCCTGAAGGATGGCGGTCTCGCGCTGATATTCGGCTCGGCGGCGCAGCGATTCCTGTTCGGCCTCGGCCGCGTGCTGGGCGGCCTGTGATTGCGCGATCTGCGCATCGCGCTGCACCGCCGCGTTGTGCGGTGCGGCCAGGGCGGTGATGTAGCCCAGATTGCCGTCATCGATGGATTGGATTTGGAACGAATCCACCCACAGGCCGATATTGCTCATCTCCACCTTGGAGGCCACCAGCACCTCGTCGGCCAGCCGCTGGCGTTCCCGGATGATCTCCTCGACCGTCATCGAGCCGACGATCGAGCGCAGGTGTCCGGAGAAGATGCGCCCGGTCAGCACCGACATCTCCCGCTCCTGTTCGGACAGAAAGCGTTGGGCCGCATTGACGATCGACTGGGTGTCGTTGGCGACCTTGAACGCGATCACCGCGCGCACCTCGAGCTGGATGGCCTGCTTGGTGACGCAGCGCTCCTTGATCTCGGCCTCGAACATCGCCAGCGACAGATAGCTGACCTTGCGGAAGAACGGCATCACCCATTTGCCGCGCCCGATGACGACGCCGAAGGGTGCGTTGTCCTTGCTCTTACCGCCGCTGACCAGCATCGCCTCGTCAGGATCCGGAACGTGATAACCCAGCACTGTGCCTCCCTAGCAGTTCATTACTTCGGTCGCGGTGTCAGATGTCGTCGACCGGGACGGGTTCCAGCGGAATCCACGGCACCACATCGACGATGCGGCCCGGCTGTACCGCGATGATCAGGACGGTCTCACCGGCCGAGATCGGCTCGGCCGCCCGCGCGATATATATCTCCGTGCCCCCACGAATCGCAACCAATACTTCGCCGAGCATTCCGGGGCCCCGGATCGGCGAGGTGAGCGTACCCGTCAAACCTTGCACGGGGTCGGTCATCGCGATGAACTCCTCGCACTCGGTGCCAGAGTTGTCAGCGTACGCGCGATTTCGCCAATGGCTCCGGTTACGAGAGGGACTCGGCGATGATGCGGCCGACCGATTTCTTGGTGAGATAGTGCGCGGCATCGTGCGGACTGGAACCATTGTCGAGTTCGGGGTGGGTTGTCGGCACTACCTCGCGTCCGGGTGCTGGCGGGAAATACGGTGCCAGATCCAGATGCGCCGCGACGATATCGTCGCGATCGGCCAAATTCTCCCAACGGGTGAGCGCGGCGGGCACCGTGGGCGGTTGCGGGCGCAACAGCGGATAGATGATGGACTGCAGCGCCAGCGGCGAACCCAGCGTGACCAGCGCCGCGGGCTGCTGGGTCCGGTGCAGTGCCTCGTAGGCGACCACCGAGCCGAGCGAATGCCCGATGACGAGCCGGGTCTCCGGACCGATCAGGTCGAGCACCTGTTGCTGCGCATATGCACGCACCTCCTCCTCGGCCAGGTATCTGCTGACCTGGGCCAGTGACCGGTTGACGAACTTGCCCGCCATCCCGAAACCGAAGGGCGCGAACCACTTCAGCTTGGTCAGCGCGTTCGCGGCGGGTCTGGCCTTGCGGCCGAAACCCTGTGCGCCTTCGGTGCCGAGCGCGGAATTGTCCAGGTAGCGTTGCGCTTCCAGCCGATCGCGCTGGTCGGCCGCCTGCTGGGCGGCCGTGGCCAGCCACGCCTGCGCGATCCGCTCGGTGAGTTCGTCGTCCTCGAGACCGACCGGACCACCGCCTCCTTGCGCACCAGGATCGAGAAAGGCGTTGCCGTAGAACGCCATTCGCGTCTCGAGCAGACCGGGCCGCTGGCCGCGCCACAGTTGATCGGCGAGTTCGCCGTATCCGGCCGTGCGAACCCCGGCCGCCAGCGCCGGAAGCCACTGCGCTTCCAGCGGATCCGCACCGTATTGCTCCTGTGCGATCCCGTGCACCAACACGATCGCCGCCATCAGCCGCCCCCGTTGTCGCTTGCCCCGATGTGTGTTCGGGTACCTTCCTACCACGCACGGCTGACCCTTTCGAGCGACTGCGTGCAGTCGCTAGTGGTGCCGAGGTCGTCGGGGAGTCGATGGTGGGAAATGGTGGTGCTGATATGGGAGGAAGGCTCGCCTTGGTGGTCGGGTCCGAGTGTGCGGCGCTCGGGGAACTGGGGTTTACGGATGAATTGGCCGCGGGTCTATACGGAACTTTGACCGAATCCGGCGGCTGGCGGGCGGCGACCGAGATACCGGGTCCGGTGCTGAATCCGACGGTGGCACAGCTGGTTACGGCGGTGGACGAGGCGTTCGAGGCGGCCGCGCGGGAGCAGGCGACTTTGCTGATCGGGTTCGTCGGGCACGGCACCGCGACCAGCGCGGAGGACTTCTTTCTGCTCGGCCACGATTCACCGCCAGTGCCGAACTCGCATACCGCCTTCCATCTGACACAGGAGATTCGGGAGCGGTTGAACCGATCGGCGCTGGACGGGCTGGTGGTACTGGTCGACGCGTGTGAGACCGAGCAGGGCGTTCTCGGCGCGGCCCGTCGCTGGACCGACCTGTTGTCGCGGGCCGCGGGCCGGATGGAGTTGCTGGTCGCCGCCGGTGACGGGCCCGCGTATGCCGGATGCTTCACCCGAACGCTGCTGTCCACCTTCGCCGCCGGACTGCCCGCGCGCGGGGAGAATCTGCTGCCGTCGGATCTGGTCGATCCGATCGCCGCCGCGTGCACCCGGCAACAGCCGGAACATCTGTCGTTCACCTCGGGCACGGTATCCGCGGCCGAGGGAGGTGACCCCGGCCTCTGGCTGGTGCCGAATATCGCCCGTCGCCGCGATGCCGTAACCGGCCGTCCGGCAGCGGGTTTCGTCGATCAACTCACCCGTCGACTGTTACTGACTCCAGCCGTGCGCGAAACCCTCGACGATATCGTCGGATCCGGCAGCTACCGGTTGCGCGGGGTAATCGGACCGCCCGGCGTCGGCAAATCGACACTGCTGGCAATGCTCATTCGGCCGAGCCTGGTCGATACCCTGCCGGTGGCGCCCGAGTACATCACGGCCGCAGTATTTTTGACCGTCAGCAGTTCCATCGAGGCGGTCGCCGCGGAACTGTCCGCGCAATTGAGCACCCGGCTGCCCGGCTTCCGTGCCGCGGTCGCTGCGGCGCGGAGCCTGGCCCGGCACAGCGTCACCGCACCCGATGTCTTCGATGTCGAGGTGCGGCAACCGCTGGCGGACCTGGGCGGATGGGGACGCCGGGTCACCATCGTCGTGGACGGACTGAACGAACCGGAACTGGGCACCCAGCGACTGCTGGTGGCCGCCGTCGCCGAGTTGACCAGGCGACCGGAACTCGCGCATGTCCGGGTGATCGTGGGCATCCGGGAGGGTCTCGGCTTCGAGAACGATCCGGAGCTGGGGCATATGCATCGGATTGTTGTCGCCGAGCCGGTGGCCGAGGATATCGCCGCCATCGTCGAATCGGCCGGATATGAGCGTGCCGCCGTCGACGAGCAGGAATGGGTCGGCTGGATCGATGCGCGGTTGGCCGAAACACCAACGGCGCATGCCGATTCCCCCGCGGCAGCGGCGGGCTGGCTGCTGGCCGGACTGCTGGCCGAGGTCGCCACCGAGGTCACTGATCGGGTGGTGGCCGAGGATATCGGCGTCGACGGTCTGGTGGCCTTGCGGGTAGGCGCGGCCATCCGGGCCGCGGCGGGCGATGGACCGGATATCGCACCGAATGTCGGCGATGCCTGGGGGATCGGCGCGGTGCTCGGTGTGCTCGTCGCGGCGGGTGTCGGTCCGGTGCTGCCGCTCGAGCTGCTCGATGCGGCCATGCGGGAACTCGGGGCAGAGGTGAGCATTGCCGGAATCCGTGATCTCACAGTGGCTTTGGGTGTGCTGGTCACGCGCAGCCGCCCCGGTACGGCCGATGAATCGCTCGGTATCGCCCACGCCGCCCTGATCCCCGGACTGATCGATGAATGCGACCGGCTCGGCGTGCACAGCGAGGATGCGCACCGCGCGGTGATCGCGGCCATCGAGGCGGGCGCCACCGAGCGTGTGGCCGACTACGCCCGTGGTGCGGCGGTGCGCCACTACTTGGCCTACGGTGACGCGGCGGCCGCCTTCGGTTACCTCGAATCGCTGGAAACCACACGCGTGGTGGACAATCGGGACCTGTGGGCGGCCTGGCTGCCGAGTTTCACCGCCGCCATGGGGCCGGACCATCGCGTCACACTGCTGGTGCGCAATCATCTCGCGAATTGCCGCGGCCGCAGCGGCGAAGTCGCCACCGCTATCACCGAATTGGAAGAGCTGGCCCGCGACCAGACGCGCGTACTCGGCGCGGATGATCTCGATACCGTCACCACGCGCTATGACATCGCGGATTGGCGCGGCCATATGGGCCAGCTCGAGCGGACGGTCGCGGACTTCGAACGACTCGTCATCGATCACGCCCGCATCCTCGGCCCTGATCATCCGTGGACGTTGCGCGCGCGAAACAGCCTGGCCTACTGGCGCAGTGAACGCGGCAGTCTGCGGCGCGCGGTCATCGAATTCGAACAGCTGATCGCCGACCAGGAGCGCATCCTCGGCCCGGTCGACCCGCAAACCCTGCGGACCCGACTGCATCTAGCGCGCTCCCGCGCCATGGCGGGCGAGTTGACCCGCGCCTTCGCCGAATTCGAACTGCTGCTCGTCGACCAGGTCCGCATCCTCGGACCGGATGATGCCCAGACCCTGCGCACCCGCATCAGCATGGCGCGCTGGCGCAGGGAGAGCGGCGAAACAGCCAGCGCTATCAGCGAATACGCGTCCCTGCTGACCGATCAGTTGCGCATTCTCGGGCCGGACCATCCCGACACCCTGCACACCCGCAATTGCCTGGCGGGCTGCTACGGCGAGGCGGGTGACGTCGGCGCCGCTATCGCCGAATTCGAGCCACTGCTCGCCGATCAGATCCGAGTGCTCGGGCCCGACCATCCGCACACTCTGCTCACCCGCAGCAACCTCGAGTATTGGCGCGCGTGGTCCGGTGAGTAGCCGAGGCGGGTTGGGCTAATGTTCTTGCGGGCCAGCGGCTGGCCCAGTCGTGAGGAGTGCGGCGATGGCCGAAATGCGGGCGCAATTCGGTGTGCTCGGGCCGGTGCAGCTGTCGATCGATGGCGTCGCACAGCCGGTCGGCGGGCCGAAGCAGCGCGCGGTGCTGGCGTATCTGGTGATCAATGCCAATCATCCGGTCTCGGTGGACGCACTGGCGCAGGCGGTATGGGAACAGAGTCCGCCTTCGGACGTGCGGGTGAGCCTGCACGCCATCACCTCGAATCTGCGTAAACCGCTGCGCGCCGCCGGACTCGACGCTCGCGGCGTCCTCGCCCAGGTAGGTACCGGTTACCGCATTACGGTGGCCGACGGGGCCAGTGATGTGCAGCGCTTCCGGATACGCAAGGAGGCGGGCCTGCGGGAGCTGGCGGCGGGTCGATTCACGGCGGCCGCCGAAGCGCTGTCGAGCGCGCTGGAGCAGTGGCGCGGCCCGGTGCTGTCGGATCTGCGCGGGCTCGGATTCGCCGACGCCTACGCCGCCGCGCTGGACGATGAACGGCTCGGCGTCATCGAGGCGCGGGCATCCGCTGATATCGCGCGCGGGCGCGCGGACACTGTCGCGACCGAACTCGCCCTGCTCGTCGGTTCGCATCCGCTGCGAGAACCGTTGTGGGAGAAGCTGATCACCGCGCTGTATCTAAGTGGGCGGCAGTCCGACGCGCTCGGCGCGGTCCGGCAGCTACGGACCACACTGGCCGACGAACTCGGTATCGACGCGGGTCCGGCGATCCAGGAGTTGGAGGCTCGGATCCTGCGCCAGGATCCGCTCAGCGTCCGGGCGGTCGCCGATGTGACGATTACCCGAGCGACCACCATCGTCGAGCAGGCCTCGGCCGGGGCGCGGGGCGAATTGCGCGATCGGCGGGGTGAGGTCTACCCGATCACCGGCTCGGTGACGCGGATCGGGCGGCTGCCCGATAACGATATCGTGCTCGAACACGGCAAAGTCAGCCGTCAGCATGCGGTGATCGTAGACAACGGGCTGAGCTTCGTGATCAAGGATCTGTGGTCGTCCAACGGCGTGTACCTCGATGGCGTGCGCATCATCGACAGCGTGACCCTCACCGACGGCGCGGTGATCCGCATCGGTGAATTCGAATTCGTCTTCACGCTGATCTGAGCTCGCCGCATCGCCGACCTCGCAACCGGATCTGAGCCGCGCAACGGTGAATCCCGCTGCGCGCGAGTGGAATGCGGGTCGAATCAGGACTGGTACAGCGAGCGATAGGCGGCCAGCGTCGCCACACAGTGGTCGATCACCTGCTCGCGGGTAGCGCGCAGCGATCCGTTCAACCAGGCCGAGAACATGCCCGCATTACCGCTGGCCATGGTGAGTGCGGCCAGTCTGCGGCGCACCGGATCATCGATATGGGCGAACAGGTGGTCCTGCAGGACCTTGGTGAAGACCGGCATTACCGCGATGGTGGTCTGGCCGAGTCCGGTACTCGAGTAGGGTTCGACCAGGAACAGCCGGGACTTGCGCGGATCGGCGAGCACCTTGTCGACCAGGATCTCCGACAGCACGCGGTCGCGGGAGGGATCGGCGGCGGCGAAGGCCGTCATCGGTTCCAGGAATTCGTCGGCGATCTGCCGGTAGAGTACATCCAGCAGTTCGTCGCGGCTGGCGAAGCTCTCATAGAAATACCGGTCGGTGAGATTGGCGCGCCGACATACCGCGCGCATGGTCACACCACCGGCACCCGATTCCCCGATCAGGTCGAGCGCGGCCTCGAGCAGCGCGGCGCGGCGCGCCTCCCGACGTTCGGTGAGCGTTGTACCGCCCCAGATCCGCGGACCGGCATCGTCAGCTGATTCCTGGCCTTTCTGCACCCGCCCACACTAATGCCTGGCCGCAATGATCGGCTCAGCGCCGGTACCGCATCCGATTCGAGGTTTCAGCCGCCGCGTTCGAGCGCGAATCCGGCGTCCCGCCATGCGACGATTCCGCCGTCGAGGCTGCTGGCGTCGAAACCGTCCTGGCGGGCGATCGCGGCGAAGCGCAGCGATAGCTCGCCGACCGGGCAGACGAAGACCAGGGGGCGCGATCGGGAGAACGGGATGCCGTGGGTGAACATATCGTCGAGTTGGTCGTCGCGGATATTGATCGCGCCCGGCACGTGACCGATGCGGTAGGCCATCGCACCGCGGGTGTCCACGATGGTTGGCCGGGCGGTGCGGTCCAGTTCGGCCAATTCCTGTGGTGACACGGCCGGTGTCGCGGCGAGTTCGGCCGGGGTGGGTGCGCGGCGGCGATCGGCGCGGTCGAAGAGTTCCGGCCTGCGCTTTTTGATGTAGGACAGGTACGGCTCGAGTCGATCGCAGACGATGACGACCGCGACTACCGGTTCATTCGACGAAACCGCCAGCTCGCCAAGGGTTTCCAGCGCGGCGGCATAGCTCGCACCGCTGGTCGGTCCGGCCATGATGCCGTACCCGGTGGCCAGTGCGAGGGTCGCGTCCACCGCGCGGGTGGAATCGATGGTGACGATGCGGTCGTAGCAATCGGGTTGGAACAGCCCGACATCCCACATCTCGCTCTCCGACCGAATACCGGGTATGAAATCCGAGCGATCGGAAACCACGGCGATGCAGCGCAATTCGGGATTGTGTTTGCGCAGGTAAGTGGCCGTGCCGCGGGTGGAGCCGGTAGTGCCGAGCCCACCGATCAGATAGTCGATGCGGGTGATGCCGTCGGCCGCCAGATCCTCGTGGATCTCGCGGCCGGTGCCGTGGTGATGTGCCTCGATGTTCTTCTCGTTGGTGTACTGCGAGGCGTGATAGTAGGCGCCCGGATGCTTGACCATGGTCGCCTCGATCACCGAATACACATCGTTCGGTGTGGTCGGATCCGGACATTCGGACAGGCCGGGCAGCTCCACGATCTCGGTGCCGAAGAGCTGCAGCAGCTCCCGCACCTCGGCGACCTTGATCCGATTGGTCACCGCGCGCAGGTCGATACCGTGTATCGCGCCGAGAATGCGCAGCGCTTTGGCGGTATTGCCGCTGGACGCCTCGATGAGCGTCTGCCCGCCCGCTCGGATCTCGTCCAGATCGTCGCGGATCATGGCCCAGGCAACCCGGTCCTTGACCGAGCCGAAGGGATTGTGCGACTCCAGTTTCGCGTACAGCTCGACATCGGCCAGTCCGTGCACCGCCGGATCCAGCCGCAGCAGCGGCGTATTGCCGATCAGCTCGGTGATGTGGTCGTAGCGCATTACGGCGCCCCGGAGGGTCGGTGCGGCAGCGGCGGGCGACGCGGGGCGCGCGGGGGAGTGCGGCGCGGTGGCGGTAGACCGATGGGTATGAGCGGCTCGTAATCGGTATCGCGGTATATCTGGAAACTGCCCGCGCGGTGCACGACAGCGAATTTCGCGGGTGGTGCGTGCATCGACGCCGAGGCCGCGGACAGATCCATGTGATAGGCGCCGGTATTCGGGAAAACCACCAGGTCGCCCTGGCGCGGGCATTCGGGCAGCCACACCTTGTGATTGGTGATCAGATCGCGCTCCAGGCACAAACGTCCGGCGAAATACACGCCGACCGGCCCCGATTCGAGCACCGGACGCAAAGTCGGCCTGGTGTCGGCGGCTTTGCTCATCGGTGTCACACCATCGCCCGGGGCGGAATCGCGGACAGGAGCGCTGCTCGGCATGTGCGCGACACTCGGCAAGATCACCGGATCGACCATGACCTCCTGATCTGCCGGAGTCACCTGGTCCCGGCTCAGATCCAGATTCACCAGCACCGTGCCATCGGCGAGTTCCTTGACGAACTCCACCCGCGACACGGTCACCCCCGCATGATCGACCAGCGCCTTACCCGGCTCCAACCAGATATCGAGCATATTGTCCCCGGCCACTTGGGCCACGGTGCGGCCACCGTGCCGCTCCAGCGGCGCGCTGAGCAGATCGTCCAGCATCTGTGTCGCGGGCACGGTGTTCGCGTACTTGTGGAAGACCGGAATCCCGTGCACCGCACCGTCATCCACGTGATAGCCGAAGGTATTGTTCGACCAGCTCATCGATTCGCCACGGCCGAGCAGTGATTCGCGCAGTGCCCGCACGTACCCGTCGAAGCGGTCCGCGTCGTCGGTGAACACCTGTCGGAAGCCGCCGCCGATATTCAGTACCGAAGGGCCGAGGCCGCAGTCGTAGGCGCGTTCGACCAGCTCGAGGCAGGCATCGATGGCCCGGACGCGTTCCGCGGCATCACCGGAGTCGATATGAAAGGCGAAGCCGAGGAACGCGATTCGCCGACGGTTGGCCGACAGCAGATCCAGGGCTTGGTCCATATGAGCCAGCGGTACACCGAACCGGCTCACCGCGGTCTCGTCGAAACCGGAAACCCGCAGCAGCACCGGCACTCTCGCGCGGTCACCGGCCAATTCGGTGATCCGCCGCAGCTCCCACAGATTGTCGACATTGATGGTGACGCCGCAATCGATCAGATCACGCAGGAACGCTTCACCTTTCGGCCCGGTCACCTCGATCCGCATCGGATCGAATCCGGCCCCGATGGCACTGGCCAACTCGTGCGCGGAGGCCACATCGATGGCGATACCGGCATGTTCGGCGGTGCGTACGAAGGCGCGCGACTGATTCACCTTGTGCGCATAGCAGATTCGGTAGCGCGCGCCTTTGCCGTCCAGTACGACGCGCAACCTTTTCAAGTTCTCCGCGTAGACCTGCGGAAACACCAGGTGGATCGGTGATCCGAAGCGACTCAGCGTCTCCTCGACGGCATCGCGGGTATCGAGAAAGGCGCGTACCAGCGGATGGATCTTCGCGGGTAGCGCCGGTAGCGGTGCCGTCATACGGTGGTTTCCGTGGGCTGGGACCGGCTGGGCGCCAATGCGGTTCGTGCCGGTTTCTCGGTCACCGGGTTGTAGCCGCCGTCGCGGATCGACTCGAAGGCGCGGGCCCGATTGCGCGGACTGCGGAATTCGGCGACCACTCGTTTACTGGGCAGATCGATCTCGATCACTTTGATGCCCATCGCCTCCAGCACCCCGGTGATCGTGCGGACACAGTGCTGACAGCTCATATCCGGCACATAGAAGATGCGATCCTCGGCGCTGGCGGGCGCGTCGGCGCTCAGTTCATCGAGCTCGGCACTCACCTCGGTGATCCGGATCCGCTCGGCGAGCTCTGCGAAAATTTCCACGAACCTGTCCACCACCAGGGGCAACAGGGTGTAGTGCCCGCCGCCGAGATGATGTGGCATGGCGGCCAGGCATGCGGGTCGGGTATTGGCCGGCAGCAGTGCGTATTGGCGGGAGATGAGATCGAGATCGTCGTGGTATTTGGCGATGGCCGCGTCGATGCTCAGTCCTTCGACGCGGGTCGCTCGCCGCATCACCGTATGCGCGTCCTCGATCGTCGCGTCCTTCATCGCGCGCAGTGTCGCCACCGTATCGGCGGTGTAGCGCACCGTGCCGTCGGGTTGGGCGGCCAGCGTCACCGGGATCATGCCGCGCCGGTAAGTGGAGGCTTGCAGCTCCCAGAACCAGCGGGTGGCCACTGACGAGAAGATGCCGGAATCGTGGATGCCCCTGGCGAATTCGGCCGCACTGCGATATTGCGTCTGCCGCGCGAGCAGTGCGTGCTGGGCCAGTGCGCGCCCGGTGGCCTCGATGCCGACGCGGAAGATTACGATCGGATCGTGATCGGTGGTGGTGCCGTCGAGCACCGCGTGCTCGCGCGGGCCCAAGCCGTCGACCCGTTGTGTCAGTGCGGAATTCGCGGCCAGTGCGTGCCACAGCACCAGCACGGTTTCGCGCATCGCGATGGGCACCAGCGGGCCGAGGCCGTCGGCTCGGAAGTGTCCCGTGTTGGGTACGCCGTCGCTATCGGTCCAGGCGATGCGGTGCGTCGCGCTGGTGACCTGCGCGGGTTGGCACGGGCGCATGAACTGCTGCAGGTACAGCCGCTGCGAATAGGTGAGGTGACTGCCGGGCTCGGGACGCAGTGCGGCACAGGAGTATTCGATACGTCGACTCGACGGGACCGCGAGGGGAGTGGCGAACAATCCGGGTTGGGCCAGGCCAGCCAGCACCCGGGACGCGGCCCGCCGGTCATAGCGCGGGGTGTCGTCCATTCTCATGTGACCTCCTCGGCAATCGTCTTGACGCAGGCCGCGAACCGGTCGATCTCCTCGACGGTGTTGTAGATGTGCGTGCTGACCCGTACCGAGTCCGTGGCGTCGTCGCCAGCCCGGGGTGAGCAATGTAAGCCGGTGCGGACCAGAAAACCCCACTCGCTCAATACGAATCCGAGATCGGTCGCGGAAATGCCCGCGAGCGTGAAGGACACGATGCCGTAGCCGATGTCGCACGGCGCATGTGCCGGGCCCGGTAGGAATTCCAGCCCGGGCACCGGACGCAGATTGTCGATCAGCCGCAGCGTCAGCGCACGATTGTGCGCGGCGATCACACCGAGATCCAGCGATTCCAGCACCTCGAGCGCGCTGCCCAGGGCCAGTATGCCCGGAATGTTCTGGGTGCCGCCCTCGAGCAGTTCCGGCATGCCGGTCGAAGTCAATCCGGCGTCGGTGAGGTCGACCCCGGTATTTCCACCGGGCAGGAACGGCAGTAGCCGATCGTGAATTCTGCGGTGGCAGTAGAGGATTCCGGTACCGGGCGCGCCGAACATCTTGTGCGCGGCGAAGATCGCGAAGTCCGCGCCGAGTTCGGTGACGTCCAGCGGCATATGTCCCCCGCTCTGACTGCAGTCGAAGCACAGCAGAATCCGGGGATCGAGCTTCCCGCGCAATTCCTCGAGCGTGGTGAGCCCGCCGAAGACGTGGTGCAGATGGCTGGTGGTGATCAGCCGGGTACGCGGGCCTATCTTGGCGAGAATGTCGGCGGTATCGGCCTCACCGAGTTCGGTCACCCGGTAGGGGACCAGTTCGATGCGCCGCCCGAAGCGGGCGAGCACTTGGCGCAGGTGGTGCCACGGATGCACATTCGAGGCGTGATCGCGTGGGTTGTAGAGGATTTCGTCGCCGTCATCGAGTTCGGCCAGCCCCCAGGACAGTGCGACGGCATTGAGCGCCGCGGTCGCGCCGGCGGTGAAGACGACCTCCGCGGGCGATTCGGCGCCGATGAAGGCGGCCATGCGATCGCGGACCCGGGCCAGCCGCGTGGTCAGCTCGGTGGCCCACGGATAGGTACCGCGACCGGCGTTGGCGGTGCGCGAGGTGTGATAGCGGTGGATGGTCTCGATGACCGGCAGCGGCTTCTGCGTGGTGGCCGCGCTGTCGAGATAGATCTGCGTGGATTCGGCCAGCGCCGGAAAAAGTTCGCGCACGCTGGCGATGGGCGATGGCGCCGGTATCCGGGTGGTGATCGGTCGGGCTGGGTGCGTTCCGGACGCAGGTGACCGCAACGTACCGCTCCCTCCGAGAACCGCGCTGGACGTCACCAACGATACGCACTTTCCCGGGCGACTTCGAAGATTTCTCGTAGCCAACGTCTTTCGACAAGTCGCAGCTACCGAAGGCCCTGTCGCGGATATCCGCGACAGCTCAGTACTGTCCCTGTACGTACTCGACCAGATGCTGGCGTTCGGTGGCCAGTTCGGAGATCGCGCTCTTGACCACATCGCCGATGCTGACGATGCCGATCAGGTGGCCGTCGCGGACCACGGGCAGGTGTCGGATGCGGTGCTCGGTCATGGTGCCGCGCAATCCGTCGACCCGATCGTCGGGTGCGCAGGTGCGCACATCGACGGTCATGATCTCCGAGACCGGCGTATCGAGCAGCGCGGCGCCGCGCGCGTGCAGACTGCGCACCACATCGCGCTCGGAGACAATGCCGGCGATCCGGTTGCCGTCCGGCGATACCACCACCGCCCCGATATTGTGCTCGGCGAGCGTGCCGAGCAAGGTCCGTACCGTGGTCTCGGGCGCGACGGTAGCCACGTCGCTGCCCTTCGTGTGCAAGATCTCCGCTATTCGCATAATCCACCATCCAGAGGTCGCGGCACTACCAGGATGACGCCTTTGTGATCTCGTGACCAGCACGAATCCGCATCAGGCTGCAATCTACAGCCGTCGGGCCACGCTGCGGTCCAGATCGCGCGCGAGCAGTGCGATAGCGGCCTGGGAGATGCCCGCTGAGGTGGCCAGATCGATCGAGGTCAGCTGAGCGATGCGGCGTAGTCGGTAATCGACCGTATTCGGGTGTACATAGAGCTGGCGCGCGGTCAGCTGGCGATTCATATCGTTGCCCAAGTAGGCGCGCATGGTGTCGAAGAGTTCGGGATGGGCGTCGAGCGGTTGGAGAATGGTCGCGATGCGTCGGGTGGCGGGCCCGCCGCGGGTGAGCTGATACTCCACGGCCAGGTCGGCCATCTGATAGAGGCCCGGATTGCGTCCGCCGACCCGCACCAGATTGAGAAGTTCGTGGGCTTGTTCGGCGGCATCGGGTATCTGATCGGTCTCGCTGGTGACCAGCGTGGCGGTCACCGCGACCTCGGCGGATTCGGCGAGGCGTCGCAGTGTTTCGGCGGTCAGGATCGGTGCATCGTCCTGGATCGGGACCAGTAGCGTGCCGCCCTTGGTGCTCAGCAGCGCGAGCACCCGGGATTCGAAGGCGGTGGCCAGTTCCGATTGCAGCCGGCGCAGCTTCCTGCGGGCCGCCACATGGCCGTCGACCCGCGGATCACGTTCGTCCGGATGTTCGGGAATCGATAGCGCGACCACCTGATACGAGTCGGCGATCGGGATCCCGGCCTGGCGAGCTAGTGCGGAACTACCCCGACCGCTCAGCAGCGCCGAGGCCAGCGTCTGCGTCGCGGTCTGGTGTTCGCGTGCGACGAGATGCTGCTCCTCGACGTAGGCGTCCGAAACCGCTGCGGTTATCGCCTCCAGGAGTTCGAGCATCAGGTCGGTGGCGACCAGCAGTTCGGCGATATCGTCGGCCTTGGCGCGCGCGGTGACCAGTCCGAACGCGATGCGCAGTCCCTCGTGGTAGGCGCGCAGGATGGTGCCGAGCGGCACTGCCTCGCGGGCCCATTGCGCCGCCGCCTCCCTGACCTCGCCGAGCTGTTCATCGCCGGGAACCGCACGCTTGTCGAACATTTCGGCGGCCAGTGCCAGGCAGCTGCGGGTCAGCTTGGTGACATCGCCGCGCAACTGCTCGCCGGGCAGCGTGCGACACGGCGCCATACAGGTCGCGAAGTAACCGACCATGCGCGAGGCGACGCGGTCGGTATTGAGTAGGGGAATCGACGCGGGCTGGCCGCCGATCTCTAGGACAGGGTCCGTCGGGTCGACGGACAGATCCAGCGCGGAGAAGGTCATACGCGTCGCTCCAGTGCCACATCGGACGTGATAGATCTGCGCCCGAATCGTTACATCACTATACGAAAAAGTTATGAACCACGGAAGAGTGCGCGAAATCTATTGCGGCGCGGCAATGTTGTGGCTCGCCCACATGCGGGCCATGTGCCGTGGTGGGAAGCTCCAGCGTCCCGTGCGGGTTTCGAAACTCCGTGACCAGCCGTCTTAACGCCGGCCTCGGGCTCGGCGTTTGCGGGTGGTTCGCCTGCGTCGTCGTGCCCGCGGAATCTAAGCCGCGCCTTGCCGATTCCGCAGCTCTGAATCGGCTACCACTGCGCCGCTACGGATTTCGCGTTCGATCGCAATGGCTGCGTAGTGCTGGCCGCTGGCGCGCAGTTCGGCGATGCGCCGCTCCAATGCTTCGGTGCCATAGGCCGCGGCGATATCGGCGATCCCGAGTCGACCGGCAGCGCGTGGATTCATGCGAATGCCCCCTGTGGCTCTGGCGCCGAGAGGTCCCGATGGCGACAGCGGCACGGGCTCTCGGATGCGAAATTCCCTTGTCGCGCACGAGTTTAGAGTGGCGTGTCGTGCAGATGCAAGTGCATCGGCACGAACAGCGCTGCGTGCGAAGCGATTTGGGAGATGTCCCGGCGGAGCCGTTGGGGTCGAACGTTATTCGTCGTCCAGTCCGGCCGAGAGGTAGGCCGCGGCGGCGAGCCACTGGCGGCACTGCGGGCCGTGCACCTCGTGCAAGTGCAGGATCTCGCGGGCCTGCCGATAGGTGAGGCCGCGCGGTTCGACACCGCAGTCGAGTGGCGCATACTCCGGCGCCGAGCATTGCCGCAGGGTGTCGATCCCGGATCCGCCGGCGATCGTGGCCCCGCGCGGAGTTCGGAATGGCGTACTCATCTCGACCGCCCCTCGCGTCTGCCGGATGGGGAGGTGAATGTGGTGACGCCGGCGCGAACTCCCTGCGTACCTCCCCGATTCTGGTTCCGAGTTTAGGCTGTCGGCACTTACAGATGCAAGTACATTTGCACGAACGACCAATAGAAATATGAACGGCGGTCCTCGACCGGTTGGTCGATGACCGCCGTTGTGTCGCTTGCGCTTTAAGGCTTGCGCGCGACCGCGCCGTAGGCGGAGATCGGCCGGACCTCGCCGACCTCGGCGGCATCGGTGCGCCACTGGGTGATCGAGACGAATCCGGGCTCGACCAAATCCAAACCGTCGAAGACGGCGCGGATTTCGGCCTGGGGTCGGGGAACATACGGTACGCCGCCGGTGCCGGTGTAGTTCTCACACAGCGTCACGTATTCCTTGCTGTCGTCGGTGCCGTCCCACATGACCAGGAAGCTGCCCGAGGGCACCGCGGCCAGCACCGTGCGCACGATGCGCAGCAACTCGTCATAGGACTTGGCATGGCCGAGCACGCCCATGAACATCACGCCGATCGGCTCATTGAAATTGAGCACGTTGCGGGCGTCGGCGATGATCTGCTCCGGATCGTGGTAATCGCAATCGACATAAGTGGTTACGCCCTCGGGGGTTGTGCTGGTGAGCAGCGCCCGCGCCATGGTGAGGACCAGTGGATCGTTGTCGACGTAGACGATCTTCGACTCGGGCGCGACGCCCTGGGCGACCTCATGGGTGTTCTGCATGGTCGGCAGGCCGGTGCCGATATCGAGGAACTGACGGATGCCCTCCTCGCCCGCCAGATAGCGCACCGCGCGAATGAGGAACTGGCGCGATTGCACGGCCATGGTGGTGATGTCCGGATCCACCTCGACGCCGGCATCACCAGCGATCCGGTCGATTTCGTAATAGTCCTTGCCGCCCATCCAGTAGTTCCAGATGCGCGCGGAATGGGGGATATCGGTCCGGATGAGCGGGGCTTGATCGTCGGACATGGGGCTGGACTCCTCGGCGAGCTGATAAACGGTGAACCGGACTGCTCAGGCGGCGGGTGTCGCGATTGGCTGGCACGGCCGATGTGCACTGTGACAGTACAAGATTCGCCTCGACTCGACCGGCGGGATCGAGTAGTCGATCACGCGTTTCCGACGCATCGCACGCAGCCGCCGACAGCACTCGCGTAACGCGTTGAACAGGCGTCACGAACAGGACCGGCAGGTCTGAATTCTTTTGTGCCACAGGGGGGAGCTTCGTGATATCTTGCAGATGTAGGTGCAAATGCAAGAACGTTTGAGCGCACATCTGCAAAGCCGCTCGAGCGTACATCTCACACTGGAAGCCGAGGAGTGGGGAAGATGTTCGACACCGGTACACCCAAGATCAAAGGCGCGTGGCGCAAGAGCTCGTTCAGCGGTCCGTCGGGCGGTAACTGCGTCGAGGTCGCCGAGGCGTCGGATGGTTCGATCGCCGTTCGCAATTCACGCGACCCGGAAGGTGGCATCCTGTTCTACACTCGACCGGAGATCGACGCGTTCGTGCGCGGCGCGAAGGCCGGGGAGTTCGACGACCTGACTAGCTGAGCGGTAACATAGGCGATCGGTGCGGTGTGTTTCGACGTGGTGTTTGTGACACACTGTGGTCAAACCCGAGTATCGGAGATGACTTCATGATCGCAGAACCCGATGACGACGGTCGTGTGCAATCGGTTGTAGTGGAACGTGGTCCGACCGTATTGCGGATCGCGCTGGGTGGGCAGTTGCGTGACCTCAGGGTGAAGAACGGCATCACTCGTGAGGCCGCAGGTGACGCCATCCGCGGTTCACACGCCAAGATCAGTCGTCTCGAGTTGGGCCGCACCGGTTTCAAGGAACGCGATATCCGCGACCTGCTGACCCTGTACGGCGTCGATGACGCCGAGGAGCGGGAGCGTTTTCTTGATCTGGCCCGGCAGGCGAACGAACCAGGCTGGTGGCATCGCTACAGCGATCTGCTGCCGTCCTGGTTCGGCACCTATCTCGGCTTGGAGCAGGCCGCGACCAAAATCCGTACCTACGAGGCGCATCTGGTGCCCGGGTTGCTGCAGACGCCCGAATATGCCAGGGCCGTAATGTCACTCGGTTACGAGGATGCCGATATGGATCGCCGCGTGCAGGTCCGGATCCGTCGGCAGGAGGTGCTGCGTCGGGCCGATCCGCCGATCATCTGGGCGATCATCGATGAGGCCGCGCTGCATCGGCCGGTCGGTGGGTCCCGGGTGCACCGCGAGCAGATGGAACACCTCATCGAGTTGGCGGAACTACCGAATGTCACGGTGCAGGTCCTGCCGTACTCGGCGGGCGAGCATGCGGCCGCGGGCAGTTCGTTCAGCATCTTGCGTTTCGCTGAGACCGAGCTGCCCGACATCGTCTATCTCGAACATCTGACCAGTGCCCTGTACCTGGATCGGAAACAGGATCTGGCGCTGTACCTCTCGGTCATGGACCGGCTGAGTGTGCAGGCCGAGGCGCCCGGCGAGTCGCTGAAGATCCTCGCCGAGTACGCCAAGAACGCCTGAATATCGCTATCGTCCCGGCTCGTTCGGGGCGATAGTGCTCGTTTCGGCTGCGAACGCGTCCGCGGCGGCAAGATCGAAATCGCCGTGGTCACTGCCGAGTCCGCGGGCGACCAGAGCGGCGACCGCATTGCCGAGTATCGCGGCAGCACGCAGATTTCGCCCGAGTGCGATCGCCCGGATGAAACCGGCGGAGAAGGCGTCGCCGCAGCCGGTCGTATCGACGACGTCGACGGCGAATGCGGGGATGTGCTGATGGTTGTCTGGGCCGACGAGTAGGGTGCCGTCGGCGCCCCGGGTGATCGCGAGAATGCTTGCGCCCGCGTCTTTGAGCACTTCGCAGCCCGCCATCAGATCAGTGGTACCGGTGAAGCCGAGCACCTGTTCGTCATTCGGGAGAAAGTAGTCGGTATGCGGGAGAACCTCGGCGATGGCGTCGAGGCTGCCCAACGTGCCTGGCGCGATCAGATCGACCGAGGTGCTGA
The DNA here is from genome assembly GCF_050955845.1 of Nocardia sp. CA-135398. Classification (NCBI taxonomy): domain Bacteria; kingdom Bacillati; phylum Actinomycetota; class Actinomycetes; order Mycobacteriales; family Nocardiaceae; genus Nocardia; species Nocardia sp. CA-135398. The sequence goes on from NZ_CP192084.1 coordinate 3,627,323, forward strand.
CACCATTGTCCTTGGCGTGGCGCAGGATTCGCGCGGCATCGGCCGCGCCGATCAGTTCCGGACCGCCGAGGTGCAGATGGTCGGCGGCGGCCAATGCGGCCCAATCGATATCGTCGAGGGTGTAGAACGGGTTGGCGCCCAACAGATGCAGGCTGGGGCGCTCGGCATTGGGGCGGATCGGCAGCACCGACGACGAGGTGGGTTGGTCTTCCTTGCGCACCACCAGTTTCGTATCGACGCCCGCCTTGGCGAGCAACCCGAGCAAGATATCGCCGGAAGTGTCCGCGCCGATCGCCCCCGCGGTTCGTACGCTCGCGCCGAGTTTGGCCAGTGTCAGCGCGGTGCCCGCGGCTGTCCCCGCGGGGGTGATGCGAATGTCTTCGACCAGTGCGGTCTGCTGGCCATCGGGTATGGCCGCGACGGGGCGGACCAGAATATCCAAAACATGTGCGCCCAAAGCGATTACGTGCATTCGATGTCCTTCTCCAGCGGTTTGCGGGTGCCGTATCCGGTGCGCAGCGCCACCTCGACGACCGCGGCCTGCTGCTGTTCGGTGAGCTCGCGCGGCCTGCCGATGGATATCGCGTCCAGATATAGGGCGCAGGCCCACTCCAGCAGCAGCGCTGATTCGACGGCCTGGTCCAGCGACGCGCCGACGGTGACCGCGCCGTGATTGGCCATCAACGCAGACTGCCTGCCCCGCAACGCCGTTCGCACCGCATCGGCGAGTTCGACGGTGCCGAAGGGATGGAACGGGACAACCCTCGTCGCACCGCCCAGCAGCAGTTGCTGGTAGTGGATGACGGGCAGCTCGTCCAGCACACAGGCGATGGCCGTCGCCTTGGGCGCATGGGTGTGCACGACCGCCTGCGTGTCGTAGGTGCGATAGATGTCGAGGTGCAAACCCAATTCGGAGGTGGGTGCGTAGCGTCCCGCGACCACCTGGCCCGACAGGTCGACCACGGTGACGTCCTCGGCGGTGACCTGCGCGAGCACCGCACCGGTGGCCGTGACGGCGACCAGATCACCACAGCGCAGGCTCACATTGCCCGCGGTGCCGATCAGCAACCCGTGCGCGGCCAGGCGCTGACAGGCCGTCGCTACCTGGGCGCGTTCGCTTGGTGCGATCGTGGTCATCTGGATACTCTACCCAAACCTGAATATGATTCACGTTACCTTCGGAGGTGATCCGTGCCGATCCGTGCACTACCCGAGGCGAGCCTGCGTCGCGTGCCGATTCAGGCGCGCAGTCGGGAGCGGTTGGCGCGGGTCCTCGAGGTGGCCGATCGACTGATCGCCACGGAGGGCGTCGAGGCGCTGACCATGATCAGAGTGGCTGCGGAGGCACGGATTTCGGTGGGCTCGCTGTATCAGTACCTGCCGGATCGCGATGCCGTCATCGAAACCCTCGCCGCGGCCTATATCGAGCAATTGGAGGCCAAGGCGGCCCTGCTACTCGAGCTCGCGCGCGGAGAGCGCTGGGAAGATCCGATCGGCATCCTGGTGGACGCGTTCGCCCAGGTCTACCGGGACGAGCCCGGCTTCCGCGCGCTGTGGTTCGGCAAGGATTTCAACGAGGCCGCACGGGCCGCCGATCGTGAGCACAAGCGCCGGATGGCGGTGACGCTGCGTGAGGTCATGCTCGCCCAGGGCGCCGTCGCCGATATCGAAGGACTCGATATCGCTTGCCGCGCCGCCCATCTCATGGGCGATGCCGTCCTCCAGGAGGCGTTCCGATCCGATCCCGATGGCGATCCGAATCTGTTGCGTGAGGCCAAGGTCGCACTGCGGGCCTATACGGCACAGTGGTCATCGCCGACCGAGGCGTAACGCAATTCGGTTGCGCTGCTACATCATTGGACGCAGTGGTCGGTGCTCACCGATCACTGCTTGATGAAGCTGGAGGCGATGCGCCAGAAGGTCGCTGGCTGTAGGGTCTCGAGATCCCAGTCGTCGGCCATCGCATGCGCGGTGGTGACGATCCGGTCGATATCGAAATCGTGTCGAGTAGCCGCACCGGTTGACTCGACGGCATCGATGACGAAAGCGACTGCGGTTTCTCGCGAGTACGCGGTACTGCGCTGTCCGCTTCGGGTCGACGGTGTGCTCATAGTTGTTATACCGTTCGCTGGCTGGTCGGCCAGTGCGGCTTCGGCGATTCCGAGCCGGCCGCCGTGAAGTGGTTGGTCCATTCGAACACCCCTTACCTGTGGCGGCAGCAAACCTCTGGCGACATCGGCCCTCGGTTCACCCACGCGGCCTCCCCTGGTTGTCCCCTGTAATGCCTTGCGGGACTGAGTTTAGGTCGGTGTGCCTTTCATTTGCAAGCACATCTGCACGATCGATTGTGCGTTCGCAGTTGGGTTTTCGCATCTGCTAATCATCCGCGAACGGGCGCGGGTGCGTGGCGAATTCGGCGCGATCATTTCGCGTTGATCACCACATCGGTGCTGTAGTGAACCTGAGTGCCGGGCTCCACATATCGGTCGGCCGCGCAGCGCCAGGCCAGGAAATGCTCGGTGAAACGGTGCGCTTCGGCGGCCTCCTCATCGATATAGACCTGGTAGAGGAAAAACCGATGCGGATCCACGCGGTCGGCGCACACATCGAATCGCAGGCAACCGGGTTCCTCGCGCACCGATGCGGCGGCACTGCGACTTACCACATCGAGGAATTCGCCACGGGATCCGGGTCGCAGCTTCAGGGAAGTGATACGGCTGAACACGGTTACGTTCTCCAATCTAGCGGCGAAAAATATCAATCGGTAAGTGCGGCACCGCCTTCGGCGATTATCTGGCTACCGATTTCCGAGACCGCGCGTGTTACTGGAGTGTCACCTGCGACGAGCTCCAAGGTGGTGTGCGCGGTCTGTGGCGCGGGCAGAATTTCGGCGAGCACGGCGGCGACATCGGCACGGGCGACGCTGCCGTAGGGCAGTGGCGGCGTGCTCAGCAGAACCCGATCGGTCGCGGCGGTATCGAGCAGGCGGCCGGGGCGCAGGATCGTCCAATCCAGATCGCGGGCACGCAGATCGTCCTCGGCCTGAGTCTTGGCATCGATATAGGCGGCCCAGACCTCATCGGTACCGGGTGCGGGCGGCTTACCCGCGCCCATGGTGGAGATCTGCACGAACCGCCGGACCCCGGCCGCCTCGGCGGCATCGGCCAACAGCACCGAACCGTCCCTGTCCACCGTGTACTTGCGGGCCGCACCGCTGCCCGCTCCCGCGCCCGCGGCGAAAATCACGGCGTCGGAGCCTTTTGCGACGGCGGCGAGCTCGGCCACCGTGCTGTACTCGAGATCGAAGACGACCGGCCGTGCGCCGGTGGCCGCGACCTCGTCCGCATGTTCGGCATTGCGGATGAGGCTATCGACCTCGTCGCCGCGCCCGGTGAGTATTTCGCCGAGCAGTAGTGCGATCTTCCCGTGTCCGCCTGCGATGACGACGCGCATGTGGGTCCTTTCGGGGCCGTAGCGATTGCTTGCAGGTCGCTCGAAATGGTCAGTAGCGATTGCTTGCAGGTCGCTCGAAATGGTCAGCGTTCGGGTCCTCCGGGGTTACACGACGCCTGGACGGTGGCCTGATAGCCGACCGCCGGACGCCAGGGTTCGAGATTCCAGCTCTCCTTGTTGGGCTGCACCATGCGCGCCCAGACCCAGTGACAGACGAACTGGTCACGCATCCCGGGCGTATCCGCGTCGGGGGAGTCGGTGAGTATCTCCTGCCACGCCCGTTCCTCGGTATTCGGGAAGGCCTCGCGCCGCCCGGCCTCGGTGGGGTAGACCAGCAGCCGTGCGCCGTCGACGCCCTCGGTCCAGGTGGTGTGGTCGATGAGCGGCATACCGGCGTAGGGATCGACGCTCGGTAGTGCGGCAAGGGGAGTGGTGGATGCGAGTGCGGCCGCAGTCGGCGTCGTAGTCGTCGCCGCGGCCGACGGTGTCTCGTCGGAGCCGCACGCCGTGACGGCCGGGACCAGCGCGCCGCAGCACAGCAGCACGGCACTCCATCGTGCCCGTCCGGTAGTCCGCTGGGTCAACGTCGATCCTCCCGCATGGTGTCCACCATCCGAGAGTAGTCATCGAGCGGCGGCGCAACAGCCATACCGGGAAGGCCGCCCGGTGGTTACGGCAGCGGTGCCACCGCCGCCGTCAGTGCCACAGCGAGCGGCACGGCAGTCGGCGCAGTCCTGGTCGCACCTTGCTGTCGACCGTCACGGTAAGCCCGGCGTTGACCGCGGCGGAGGTGAATTCCCAGGCCTCGGTCCGGGTGGCGGCGTACTCGAGAACGAGTGCGTCCTCCGGGGTCGGGCCGTCGAAGTAGACGGTGACCCGTCGCGTCGGTGGATCCTGGATATCCATCGGATACACCGAGTCTCGCTCGGTGGAGTCTGTTCCAGTTTTTACAGTGCCGTCCATGCCACCGTCTCCTTCCGACCCGACTAGCCGTGTCGATAGGTGCGACGGTAGGTCGCGCACCGTGGTGTAGAACGTGGTCCGTCGATCGACTGGACATGTCACAGGCACGACACCTCGCGATCGGAGACAGTCACGACGGCGCCCGGCTACCGACCACTGTTCGGCATGGCGAGAGTTGTGATTTCTCAAAACATTTCGCTTGCCCTTTGCCTTCGCGACGGTCACGGTCGACTATGTTCGCAACGTTGGACCAAACTCTCTCCCGGAGGCAATACGTCGATGAGGCAGGCCCTGCGTAGACCGATTCGCGCACTCCGCGCCGTGATTCGGGCGACCGGCAAACAGTCGCTGGCCATGGCGATCGGTCTGCTGATGGTGCTGACGGCGACGGCGGGCGCCGCGCACACCGCACCCTTGTATCCCGCCCCTGATCCCGACCCCTTCTATGCGACCCCGCCCGATCTGGCGGGTATGAAACCCGGTGATGTGATCGCGACGCGGATGATGCCGCCGCTGGCGATCTTCCCGGATACCACCGTGACCGTCGTGCGCTTCCGGTCCACCAGCTCCGAAGGTCGGCCGATCGCGGCGACCACCACGGTGCTCACCCCCAAGGCGCACGCCCCTGACGGCCCCTTGCTCTCCTACCAGCACATCATCAACGGCCTCGGCGCCGAGTGCTCGGTATCGCGGGTGCTCTATACCGGCGATCCGAACCTCGTCGTCCGGGAGGCGCCGGGCTGGAATGTGCTGCTCTCGCGCGGCTGGAGCGTCGCGCTGCCGGATCACCTCGGGCCGAATTTCGCCTACGGCGCCGCCAAATTGGGCGGCATGATCACCCTCGACGGTATCCGCGCGGTGCAGCAGGTCGACGAATTGCGGGTGCAGAAGAGTCCGGTCTCGATGGTCGGGTACTCCGGCGGCGGCATGGCGACCGCATGGGCGGCCGCGCTCGCGCCCGAGTACGCGCCGGACCTGGAGATCGCCGGGGCCGCGATGGGCGGTGTGCCGATGAATCTGGTGACCATGCTGGAGACCCTCGGCTTGAACTCGCATCCGGTCTTCGGGCTCGCGCTGGCTGCCGGACTCGGGCTGGAGCGGGAGTATCCGGACCGCTTCCCGCTCAGCGACCAACTCAACGAGCGCGGCCTCAACGCACGGGCCGCGATCGCCAACAGTTGCACCAATGACATCCTGGCCGCGGGCGCCGGGCGCGGGGCGTTGGACTTCGCCAAGTCGACCTCGATGATCAACGATGCCACCGCCCGCGCCGTGGTCGAGGAGAACAGCCTCGAACTCTACGACGGTGTGCCGAAAACGCCGATCTTCGAATGGCATTCGCCGATCGATGGACTCATTCCCGTCGATGCGGTGGTCAATACCGATAAGCGCTGGTGCGCGGCCGGGGCGCGGGTGCAGTCCGAGCAGATCCCGGTACCCGACCATCTCACCGCTGCGGTCCTGGGCATTCCGGCGGCGCTGAATTGGTTGGACGCGCGATTCCGAGGGGAGGTCGCACCGAGCAACTGTTGATGCGCATTGCCGGACAAGCGGATTCGGCTCGGATTGTTGCGATTCGGCGACGTGACACACACAACTCGGGCACGGCGGGGTCTCCGGGCGAGCCGCCTCGGTTAGCCTGACTTCCTGGCCTCGGCACTCAGGGGCATTTCGGGAGTCGAAGGCACCACAAACCCGGGCGCCAGGGAACCCGACTTCCACCCTGGGGCGTGTGTTGATGAGCTGCCTGCGTGTCATTGTTTTCACGCTGTTACTGGTGTGTCCGGTCGCGATGGGGGAGGCGGCGGCCGAACCGCCGCCCGCACCGGCCCCGCCCGCGATTCCCGGTCTGCCCGCATTGCCGATTCCGATCGATGCCGCTTCGATACTGCCGGATCTGCAGCAGTGGATCGATAGCGTCATCCCGCCGCCGCCGATCGCTGCCGGGCCGCATCTTTCGGGTCCGATGCAGGAGGCGACCACCCTGTCCCCGGCGTTGGCCGCCCTGCGTCAGGCCTCGGCGCCGAGCGCCATCGGCGACCCGATCTTCGACACCTGGCCCGCCGATCTGGACGATTACGCGCCGGGTGAGCTCGTGGAGGTGCGCGATGTGAGCGCGACGGCCGCGCCGCTGGTGCTGGTGCCGATGCGGCAGGCGCTGCTGCTGAAATATCGCACCACCGATTCGCAGGGCGCGGCCTCGTTTGCCACCGCCACATTGATCATTCCGGCCACCACATGGCCCGGTCCGGGTAGCCGGCCGGTCGTGGTCAACAACCTGCCGATCGACGCGCTCGGCCGGGACTGCACGCCGAGCTACACCTTCTCGCACGGCTGGTCACGCAATACCAGCATCACCGACTTCCTGCCGCCCACAACGCAATTGGCGGCATTGCGCGGATACGCGGTGCTGATTCCGGACCACGAGGGACCGTGGATGGCCTACGCGGAGCCCTACGTCGCCGGACATGCCGTGCTCGATGCCATCCGCGCGGTGCGCGGACTGCGCCCCGACGAATTCGGCGACAGCCGATTCGGTATGACCGGCTACTCCGGCGGCGCCATCGCCACCAAGGGCGCGGTGAAGCTGATCGACAGCTATGCGCCGGAGTTGGCCGGATCGATCGTCGGCGCCGCGCTCGGCGGTGTGCCCGCCGATTACGAAATCCTCGGGCGCAGCATGAACGGCAACCTCGCCTCGGGTGTTTTCCTGGCCGCGACCTTCGGCGTCGGCCGGGAGCGTCCGACGATCCTGGCCAGTATGAACAATCTGGCGCAGTGGGCGGCGACCTCACCGCTGAAAGACCTGTGCGGCAGCGTATTCGGTGCGGTCGGGTTGCTGATGCTGCCCATCGATATCGCCGCCAAGATTCCGGATCCGCTGCATTCGGAGGTCGCCACCGAGATCTACGATGTGACGCGCATGGCGGACATGAAGTCCGCGACACCGCTCTACATCTACAACGGCGAGCAGGAATTCTGGATTCCGGCCGAGGGCGCGCGCAACCTCTACCACGAGCAGTGCGGCCTCGGTGTCTCGGCCGTGTATCGCAGCGTCCTCGGTGAACACATCATCGCCGGGGCACTCGGCTATCCGGAGGCGATGGTCTGGCTGGATCAGCGCCTGCGGGGCGTGCCCGCGCCCGATGAGTGCTGAGGAATCTATAGCAATCGTCTATTGGTGTTGCGCCTGGTGTCGGGGTCGCGATGTATGACACGTGACGTTTTTGAGTGGATCCGAACAGGCAAGAGCGATGGTGGGGCGCCACTATCGGATGTCCGACCATTACGAGGTCGGGCGAGAGAAGATCCGCGAATTCGCCAGGGCGGTTCGCGGCTTCCATCCCGCACATCGGTATGAAGAGGCGGCGTGGGAACTCGGCTATGACGGGCTCGTCGCACCACCCACCTTCTCCTCGATCATCTGGCTGCTGCTCCAACGCACGATGTTCGATTCGGTGCTGACCGGTTACGACATCAGCCAGGTGCTGCAGACCGAGCAGAGCATCCGGGCGCACCGACCGCTCGTCGCCGGAGACCAACTGCGCTGCGACACCTATGTCGAATCGTTCCGGCAATTCGGCGATATGGATTTCATGGTCATCCGGAATGTGCTGACCAACCAGTACAAGGAACGCCTGCAGACCGCGCACACCACCGTGGTGGCGCACACCGGCGCCGAAGTGGCCACCGAACTGGTCACCGCGGTCGACGGCGTCATCATGAGCGGTGAGGCGCTGTCCCATCGGCAGGACACGACCCGGCGGCCGGAGCACGCCTTGGACGGCGGCATGATCGAATGCTTCGACGACGTTCTGCCCGATGGCGCTGCGGACGAGACCCCGGTGCGGATGCCGTGCGGCATGGAGTTCGACGAGCTGCGGGTCGGCGCCGAACTACCCACCCGCGTCATGCCGCTCTCGCGCGGTGATCTGGTGAATTATGCTGGGGTATCAGGTGATTCGAATCCGATCCACTTCAGCGAGCATGTCGCGGTCGCCGCGGGGCTGCCCGGTGTGGTCTCGCACGGCCTGCTGACCATGGGCCTCGGCGCGAGCTATCTCACCGACTGGCTCGGCGATCCGGCCGCGATCAGCGAATACGGTGTGCGGTTCGCTGGATTCGCACCGGTCTCGGCGACTCGGCACTGCGAGGTCGAATTCCGCGGCCGCGTCAAGGCGTTGGATCCGGATCGCCGCGCGGCGACCCTCGCGCTCACCGCGATCTCCGACGGTCGCAAGCTGTTCGGCCGGGCGACCGCGGAGGTGCTACTGCGCTGACCGACGATGCTGGACCGCAGATATTCGGGAATGTGCTTGCAGATGTACGAATGTTTGTGGAAATGGGGCATTTTGGTTCTAGTGGGTTGCGGTTATTTCATGGCAGACTTGTCGAATGCGTGCTTCGGAAGTGCGACATTCATTCTCCGGCAAGGATCCTGCTGCCGACGGTGGGCCGACCGTGCTGCGGATGATGCTCGGCAGTCGGATGCGACGGCTGCGCGAGGCCTGCGACATCTCCCGCGAGGACGCGGGCGAGGCGATCCGCGGTTCGCATTCCAAGATCAGCCGACTCGAATTGGGCCGCACCGGTTTCCGGGAACGCGATCTACTCGATCTGCTTACGCTCTACCGAGTCACCGACCCGGAAGAGCGCGAGGAGTTCAAGGAGCTCGCGCGCCAGGCCAACGCCTCGGGCTGGTGGCATCGCGATAGCGACTGGTTGCCGAAGTGGTTCGACACCTATCTCGGACTCGAGCAGGCCGCCAAGCTGATCCGCGGCTACGAGCCGAGGGCGATGCCCGAACTGCTGCAGACCGCCGACTACGCGCGGGCATTGCTGGCCATGGCGCATCCGACCGAATCGGCGGAGGCGATCGCGCGGCGGGTCGCGCTGCGGTTGCGCCGTCAAGAGATCTTGCGTCGCCCGCATCCGCCGCAGTTGTGGCTGATCGTCGAGGAGGCGGCGCTGCGCCGGCCGATCGGCGGGTCGACGGTATGGCGGGCCCAGCTCGAGTATCTGCTGCGCATCGCCGAGGAACCGCACATCACCTTGCAGGTGCTGCCCGATCATGTCGGCGGTCCGGCGCTGGCCGATGGTGCGTTCACCATGTTGCGCTTCGCCGAAGCCGATCTTCCCGACATCGTCTATCTGCAGCAACTCACCAGTGCGCTGTATCTGGACAAGACCGCCGACCTGGACGCGTATCGCGCGGTGGCCAATCAACTATCGGTTCACGCCGCGCCACCCGAATACACCCCTGGATTGCTGCGCGCCCTGTGCGAACGGCACCCGGAGACGCTCGACCATCCAGCCGCGCTCGGCGATTCGCGGTGATCCGCCGAAAACGATAAGCGGGACAATCGAACTCGGCGTGGTGCGGTGCCACGCCTGGTTCGTCAAGTGCGTACGGTGTGATGCCGGGTCTCATACGATAGGAACCGCACAGGTCCCGTGGACGAAGGTGTTGACAATGACCGACGACGCTGCGCCCTCAACTCGGCTCGATCGGGAGATCGATCAGAGCAAACCGAGTATCGCCAGGGTCTACGACTATCTGCTCGGCGGTAAGGACAACTATCTGGTCGACCAGGAGATCGGTGATCACTTCAAGGTGAACCTGCCCGGTTCGGTGGCGATCGCCTTCACCAGCAGGCAGGCGTTGATCCGCGGGGTGCGCGATATGGCACGCGCGGGTATGCGGCAGTTCATCGACTTCGGCAGCGGCCTGCCGACCGCCGACAATGTGCATCAGGTAGCCAAGCGGCACGCCGCCGACGCCCGGGTGGTGTACGTCGACAGCGATCCGATCGTGCTGGCACACGGCCGCGCGCTACTGGCCACCGATAAGAACACCACGGTGATCCAGGCCGACGCCCGCGAGCCCAAATCGATCCGCGATCATCCGGATGTCGCACGGCTGATCGATTTCGACCAGCCGGTCGGCGTCATCTTCAGTTCGATCCTGCACCACTTCAACGACGACGAGGATCCGGCCGCCGTGGTGCGCTTCTGGAACGACCAGATTGCTTCCGGCAGTCACGTATTCATCACGCACTTCCGCTCCGGCCACAACCCGGAAACCACCGCCGCCGAAGAGAAGCTGCAGGCCACCTTCGGCCGCGGCCGCTGGCGCGATACCGAGGAGATCCGCGGCCTCTTCGGCGACCTGGAAGTCCTCGAACCCGATATCGTCCCGTCGGCACAGTGGCGACCGGATGCGCCCGCGGGTGACGCGGCCTCGGTCGGCACCGTCGGCCGCGAGCTCACCGTCTGGGAGCAACTCATCGTCACCGGACTGGCACGAAAGCCCTGACACGAATCACAGCGAACTAATGTCCCGATGAGACAATAGGGCGTAGACTGCCGATATGGGTATCGACGACGAAGTCGACCTCGACGGCCGTCGGCTGCGTACGCTCCGCAGTCGCGCGGCAATGTCGCGCGCCGCATTCGACCTGCTCAACGAGCGTGGGTTGGGTTCGGTGGCCGTCGAGGACATCGCCGAGCGCGCCGGGGTCACCCGGCGGACCTTCAGTCGTCATTTCTCCTCCATCGAGGACGCCGTGCTCGGGGAAATCGACCAGGACGTGCACCTGTTCAACGAGGCGCTGTGCCGCCGCCCCTCGGGTGAATCGCCGCTGGTCGCCTACCACAATGCCCTGCACGACTGGCTGGCCACCGAACATACCGGTCCGAAGGCGGCGCGCTTGGCCCGGCGCTGGGCCCTGTTCCAACGCTTCGAGGCGGAACCGACGCTGGCCGCGGGCTATCAGCGCATTCGGCTGGACGGGCAGCGCGAATCCGTGCGGATCATCGCCGCCAGACTCGGGGTGGATCCCGCGGTGGACCGCCGCCCGGAGGCGGCCGTCGCGGCCGGGACCGGACTGCTCATCGCCGCCCTACAGGCTTGGGGCGCGGGCACCGACACCGCCGGATTACCCGATCTCATCGACACATTCTTCGACACCCTTCACGGGCTGACAGCTGAATTCCAGAGCGAGGTGTCATCGTCATGACCGCAGCAACCGGGTCACCGAGCGTCGTCCGCCGCACCTGCCGCCGGGTCGGCCTGGATCGAAATCCGATGCGCCGCCGCGAGGATCGCCTGCAATTGGCGGTCGCCGCGACGCTCACGCTGTTGTTCCTGATCATCGCCCCGCTGCTGTCGATGGCGGTGGGCGGCCGGATCTATCAGACCGAGGACCGCATCGCGCGGGCCGAGGCGGCGCGGTTGCACGAGGTCGACGCGACGGTGATCGAGGTCGGCAAGGCGCCGCTCTACGCGCCCATCACCCCGGCTCGGGTGCAATGGCGCGACGCCGCCGGTGTCACCCATACCAGCGACTACCAGGCCACCGGATTGGTGAAAGCCGGTGCCGCGGTGAAGATTTGGCTCGACGGCTCGGGTAAGGTCACCGAGCCGCCGTCGAGCACCCGGGCACTGAGCAAGGCGTTGCTGATCAGCACCGGCATGGTCTTCGGGATCGCGGTCTGCTTCGGCTGCGGCTACGCACTGCTGCGCCGAGCCCTCGATCGGCGCAGGGCCCGGCTATGGGAGGCCGAATGGGCCACGGTGGAACGCATCTGGGGCAATCACGGGACGCGTCCGGATCAAGCCTAGGGTGCGAGTGCGGCGCGCCCACTCGGAGTGGGTAGGGACACTCTCGGTGGGCACGCCGCGTACCCGGCTGTCGTGCGGCGAACACGGGTCGGGCACGGATGACGTTATGGCACAGCGGTATCGGGCTGCGCGGCGTGCGACCGAACATCGGATATCACACGACCGACAACCGTTTGCGCTGTGACACAACACAAACCGGGCACTAGACCGGGAACAGGCTGTGCTTGCGCGGGTTGTGCTTGCGCACCGCGCCCTTCTCCCGAAGCAGGCGCAGCGCCCTGCGAATCTCCAGCCGGGTCTGCGAAGGCTCGACCACGGCATCGATGTAACCGCGTTCGGCCGCGGTCCACGGGGTTGCCACAGTGGCGTTGTAGAAATCGATCATCTGCTGGCGGACGGTGGCGCGCTGGTCGGGCGGGGTCGCCTCCAGCTGCCTGCGGCCGATGATGCCGACCATGCTCTCGGCGCCCATGACCGCGATCTGTGCTGTCGGCCAGGCCAGGGCCAGGTCCGCGCCCAGCGGCTTGCAGCCCATCACGGCGTAGCCCCCGCCGTAGGCCTTGCGTGTCACGATCGAGACGATCGGCACGGTGGCCTCGATGACCGCGCGGAAGAACCGGCCACCGCGCTTGATGACGCCATTGCGTTCCTCTTCGAGACCGGGCAGCACACCGGGAGTGTCGACGACGAAGATCAGCGGCAGACCGAAGGCGTCGCACAGCCGGATGAAATATGCCGCCTTATCCGAGCACAGTCCGTCCAGTGCGCCGCCGAGCACCTGCGGCTGGTTGGCCACCACGCCCACACTGCGACCGTCGACCCTGGCGAATCCGGTGATCAGATTCTGGGCGGTACCAGCGCTGACCTCGTGGAAATCGCCGTCGTCGAAAATGCGCAGCAGCACCTCGTGCATGTCGTAACCGGACCGATCGGAATCCGGAATGATCGAGTTCAGCTCGAGGTCGTGGGCGGTGGTCTCCGGCTCCAGGCCCGGATTCACCACCGGAGCCTGCTCGAGGCAGCTCGACGGCAGGTAGCTCAGATAGCTGCGGACCCAGTCGAAGGCGGCCTGCTCGTCGGCGGCGACGTGGTGCACCGTGCCGTTGGCCTGCAGGGCTGCGGCACCACCGAGATCGTCGGCGCTGACCACCTCGCCCGTCACACCCTTGATGACCTCGGGGCCGGTGACGAACATGTACGACTTCTCGGTCGCGACCAGCACATCCATATTGACCGGGCCGTAGACCGAACCGGCCGCGCATTTGCCGAGCATGACCGCGACCATCGGCACGAAGCCGGACAGATCCTCCTGGCGTCGGCACATCAATGCGTACCAGGCCAGCGAGGTCACCGCCTCTTGGATGCGAGCGCCGCCGGAATCGTTGATCGACACCACCGGGCAGGCATTCTCCTGCGCGAACTCCATTGCGGCGGCGACCTTTCGGCCGAACATCTCGCCGACCGAACCGCCGTGCACGGTCTGGTCGTGGGCGATGACGACGACCGGTCGGCCGTCGATATAGCCGCGGCCGGTGACCACACCGTCGCCGTACATGCCGTCGGTGCCGCCGGGCTGGCGCACCAGCGCGCCCATTTCCACGAAGGAGCCGTGGTCGAGCAGCATGCGCACGCGCTCACGCGCACTCGGTATGCCCTTGGTCTTGCGTTTCGCGATACCGGTCTCGCCAGCGGGTTCCTCGGCGAGCTCCAGGATATCCCGGAGTTCCTCCAGCTTTTCTCGCGTGCCGCTCATATGGTCGTATGCCATCCTTCGAACTCGTCGCCATGCGCCGTCCGGGGTCACCGAACGGTACAAGGCGCTCGATGCTATCGGGCACACGACCCGCAGCACGGGGATTCAAAACTTTGTCAGCGGACAGCTCACCGCTGCTGTCCTCGATGCCGTCGGCGGATCGTCGCCGGGCGTTACAGCCGTCGCGCCGGGGTGGCGCACCCGCGTCGGTGTCCCGCCACGGACCCGTCGCACCGACCATATCCGATCATCCGAATTACCGGAAATATTGTGACCGAGAAACGCTCCGCTGCTTGTGATTCCGCCCAAGCTTGTCGTGGTGGTGTGATGACTTTCCTAATTACCGACCGGGTATGCGATTTCTGCTCCGATCACCGCTAGCCTTTCAGAGTCATGGTAGGCAAACAGGCTGGTTCGGGCAGCAAGAGCCTGGAATCGAAACTGGTCGAATATTTGATTTTTCAGGCCCGGCGCGCACAGCGCGAAGATCTCGGTACTATCACGCGCACCTGCCTTGCGGAGGCCGCCCGAGTACTGGAACCGCAGTTGGCTCCGGTCGCCGAGCAGCCCGCGGGGATCACCGGATCGGCCGCCCGCTGGGCACGGGAGGGGGTAGCGCTGGAAACCGTGCTGGACGCCTATCACGATGGCGTGCGCGTCGGGCTGGAATTCCTCGCCGAACACGCGGCAGACGAGGATGCCGAGCAGGTGGCGGCCGCGGCGGGATTGATCGTGCGCGTGCTGGAAATGGTGACGACGGCGACGTCGACGGCTTATCTGGACGAACATCGCCAGGTCGCCAGGGAACAGCAGACCGCCGCACAGACCTTGGTATCGGCGCTGCTCAGCGGGCACGGCGTCGCACGGCTGGCCGGACGCGTCGGTATCAGCGTCGCCGCGTCGTACCAGGTCGTCGCCGTCGCGATTCCCGCGCATCCGGACGAGCGAAGACCCGGCCTCGGCGCGCCGTCCGCGGCCCGCCGGAAGCTGCGCCGGGTCCAGGCGGCGCTGGCGATGCCGCTCGGCTCCCGGGCGCTGTCACTGCTGTCGGATGAGGGCGGCACAGTCCTGGTGCCGATCGACGAGATATCGGCCATGACACCGCTCGCGCTCACGCCGGATGTGCTCGAGCTGGTCAGCGAGGCCGCGGAGGTGCCGCTGACCGCGGTGGTGGCCTCCGGTGAGACCGCGCGGATTCCCGAATTGGCCGAGTCGGCGCAGGAACTGCTCGCCCGACTGCTCGCCGAGGGCCGCCCGCCTGGGCTATATCGGCTGGCCGATCTGCCGGGTTGTGACGGCTTCCAGCCCGGTCGTCGGCCCGTCGTCACCTCGCCCAACGATCGACGAATCACTCGTTCGGCCTGAACCAGCCCACCTATCTTCGGTTCAGGGGTGAACAAAGGAGCACGTGTGACGACCGCCTTGACCGATTTCGATATTCTGCGCGAACTGGAGCCCGTCGCCGAGCGTCATCTCGATGAGCATCTGCGCAAGGCCAAGGCGTGGCACCCACACGATTATGTGCCGTGGGATGACGGCCGGAATTTCGCGGCCATGGGCGGCATCGATTGGGATCCGGAACAATCGAAGCTGTCGGAGGTGGCGCGGATCGCCATGGTGACCAACCTGCTCACCGAGGACAATCTGCCCTCCTATCACCGGGAGATCTCGGAGTCCTTCTCACTGGATGGTGTCTGGGGCACCTGGGTCGGGCGCTGGACGGCGGAGGAAAACCGCCATGCGATCGTCATGCGTGATTATCTGGTGGTCACCCGCGCGGTGGATCCGGTGGCCCTCGAACAGGCCAGAATGGCGCACATGACATCGGGCGTCGCGAAGCCGGAGAAGGGCCCGCAGTTTCTTCGCTCGGTCGCATATGTGACACTGCAGGAACTGGCGACCAGAATAAGTCACAGAAATACCGGAGCCGCCTGTAATGAGCCCATCGCCGAGCGTATGCTGCAACGGATTGCCGCCGACGAGAACCTGCATATGATCTTCTACCGCAACCTCAGTGCCGCCGCCGTCGACCTCGCACCGAACGAGGCCGTGCGCGCGATCACCGATATCGTCACGCGGTTCCAGATGCCCGGCCTCACCCAGCCCAACTTCCGGCGAAACGCGGTCGTACTGGCAAAGAACGGCATCTACGACTTACGTCAGCACCTCGATGTCGTGCTGCGGCCGGTGCTGCGCGCCTGGAAGGTGTTCGAGCGCACCGATCTGTCCGACGACGGCGAACGCGCCCGCGACGAGCTGGGCGCCTTCCTCGACGAGTTGGCAATCAAGGCAACACGTTTCGAGGAGCAGCGCGATCGTGCCGCGGCCAGACAGTCAGAGCGAGCCGCCGTCGTACCATGAGTTTCCGAGCACCGATCACCGCGGCGGCGATGGCCCTCATCGCCGCGCTGACGTCCGCGCCCGCACTCGCGGATCCGCCCGCCGTCGATCCGGGCATGACGCGGACCGGAACGATCAGCATCGAGTCGGTCGGGCCGCGGCATGAGCGCTTCGCCATCGCGTCGGCCGCCATGCGTCGAGTCATCACGGTGGATGTCTTGCGCGGCAGCGGTTCCGGACCGCGTCCCGTGCTGTATCTGCTCGATGGCGTCGACGGCGAGGCGGTCTCCGGATGGCTGACCAAGGGGCGCGCGGCGGAGTTCTTCGCGGATAAACCGGTCGATGTGGTGTTGACCAGTGGTGGCACCGGGAGCATGTACAGCGACTGGATGCGGCGCGACGCCACCCTCGGGCTCAACCGGTGGGAAACCTTTCTCACCGCCGAGCTGCCGCCGATCATCGAGTCGTATCTGAAAACCGATGGGCGGCGGGCGATCGCGGGTGTGTCGATGGGTGCGCAGGCGGCCATGATGCTGGCCCAGCGATATCCCGGGCGATACCGTGCGGTCGCGGGGATGAGTGGATGTTATTCCACCGCGGACGATCTCGGTCGGGCGGTCACCACGATCACCGTCGCCTCGCGCGGCGGCAATGTCGAAAATCTCTGGGGTCCACCCGGATCGCCGGAGTGGAGTGCGCACGACAGCCTGCTCGGCGCCGCACAGCTGCGCGGCACCACGATCTACCTGTCCGCGGCGACCGGCCTGCCGACCGATGCCGACCTGGTCGGGGTTTCGCGCGCGTCCGACCTGGTCGAAGCCTTGAAGACGGCGGGCGGGGGTCTGGCCCTCGAAGCCGGTGCGCGCTCGTGCACCGAGCGCTTCGCCGCACGATTGGCCGAGCTGAATATCCCGGCCAACGTCGACTACGCCCCGACGGGCATGCACACCTGGCCCGACTTCGAGGCCCAACTACCGCGCGTGTGGCGTGTGCTCGCACCGGCGCTCGGCCTACCCGACCCGAACTGATTCGCGACACTCGTCAGCTGGTGAGCCTTGCCTCGGTCTGCCGCGTCGGTAGGGTTGGGACAAATCGACGCCAACGGAGATTCGATGCTGGAAGTCGCGCACCTGGTGCGCCGGTTCGGGGACAAGGTGGCGGTAGACGATGTGTCGTTTCCGGTGCTGCCCGGTGCGCTGACCGGATTCGTCGGCGCCAATGGCGCGGGTAAGACCACGACGATGCGAATGATCATGGGGGTATTGGCGATTCACGGCGGGGAGGTCCGGTGGCGGGGGCGGCCGGTGACCGTCGCGGATCGACGTTCGTTCGGCTATATGCCCGAGGAACGCGGCCTGTATCCGAAGCAGCCGGTGCTCGATCAGCTCGTCTACCTCGCGCGGCTGCGCGGACAATCGGCCACCGAAGCCAAGAGGCATGCGGTCGAACTATTGGATCGGTTCACGCTCGGGGATCGTGGGAAAGACAAGCTGGAGTCGCTTTCGCTCGGTAACCAGCAGCGCGTGCAGATCGCGGCGGCGGTGATCGCCGAACCGGATGTGTTGATACTCGACGAGCCGTTCTCCGGTCTCGATCCGGTCGCCGTCGATTCGATGGCGTCTCTGCTGCGGGAATATGCGGCCCAGGGGGTGCCGGTGCTGTTCTCCTCGCATCAGCTGGATCTGGTCGAGCGGTTGTGCGATCAGTTGGTGATCCTCGCGGCCGGTCGGGTGGTTGGGCAGGGTGCGGTCGAGGAGTTGCGTGCGGCGGGCGGGACGCGCTACCGGTTGGTGCTCGGCGGGGATTCCGGGTGGCTCGATGCGTTCGCCGGGGTGCGCGTGCTCGAGCGCAATGGGTCGGGTGTGCTGTTGGAACTGACCGGTGCGAGCACCGATGAATTGCTCACCGAGGCGTTGGCGCACGGTTCGGTCCGGGAGTTGGCCGAGGTACGGCCGTCGGTGGCGGAGGTCTATCGGGAGGTGACGGCATGAGGGAGGAGTCCGCGCCGCGCGGGGTGTGGCGGATCGTCGCCGAGCGTGAGGTCGTGGTGAAGTTGCGCGACCGGAACTTTCTCATCTCCACCGTTATCACCATTGTGGCGATTGTGGCGTCGCTGGCCATCAGCGGATACGTCAGTAGCCGAACCGACAAGGTCGAGGTCGCGATCACGGGGTCGGGTGCGGATCAGATCATCGCGACCGCGAACAGTCTTGCCGAAAGTGCCGATAAGAATGTCACTTTCACGCCGCATCCGCAGGCCGATGCGGCCTCTGTGGAGCGACAGGTCCGTGACGATGCGGTCGATGTCGGTTTGGTGCCCATCGGGTCGGGCGAGTGGCGATTGGTCGGCAAAGCTGGGCAAGACGAGAATGCCGCGACATTTCTGACGGGGGCGGTCCGGCAGATTGCGGTGCAGCGCAATGCGATCGCCGCTGGCACCTCGATGGAGGCTTTGAGTCGCGGTGGCGCGGTCGCCTACGATCTGCTCGAGCCCTCCGCAGTCGATCCCGGTCTGGCGAAGGTGGTTTCCATTGTCTTCGCATTCCTGTTCTATATGGCCTCGTTACTGTTCGGCATGTCCATCGCGCAGAGCGTGATCGAGGAGAAACAGAACCGCATCGTGGAAATCCTGGCCAGTGCGATTCCATTGCGGCAGTTGCTGATCGGGAAGGTGGTGGGTAATACGGTCATGGCCTTCGGACAGCTCGCGCTCTTCGTCGGCGCCGGGCTGATCGGTTTGGCATGCACCGGCAAGGGCGACCAGGTGAGCGAAATCGCCAGTGCCGCAGGCTGGTTCATCGTCTTCTTCGTCGTCGGGTTCCTGGCTCTTGCCAGCCTGTGGGCGGTCGCCGGATCGCTGGCGACCCGCAGCGAGGACATCCAGTCCACCTCGACACCGTTGTCATTGCTCATCATGGCGGTGCTGTTCGCCGGAATCTTCCTGTCCGGCACCGCTCGGGTGGTCGCGTCCTATGTGCCCTTGGTCTCCATTGTCGCCATGCCCGCCCGCCTGGCCGAAGGCACCGCGTCCTGGTGGGAACCGCTGATAGCCCTGGCCCTCATGGCGGCCGCGACCTACGGGATCGTTGTCATCGCGGAGAAGATCTACCGCCGCTCCCTGATGCAAACCCAAGGGCGACTGACAATCCGACAGGCGCTGAAGATACAGGACTGACCGCCGCGCTGCCCACGGCATGCCATTGAACAGATGACCACCAGGTACTGATGTTATCGGTCTCTCGGCCGACGCCGCCACCGATGCATGGTGATCATCTGACCAGCTGTGCCCCGGGGGCGCGGGTCAGGTTCGGGGGCCGGTGATTTCGAGTTCTCGGAGGGTGGGGTGGGGAGTGGGGGTTGTTAGTTCTAGGCGGATGTAGCGGGTGGAGAGGGTGGTGGGAAGGGAGCCGGTGGCGGGGTCGGGGGTGATCGGGGTCCAGGTGTGGTTGTCGGGGGAGGTGGTGAAGGTGGTTGGGGTGGGGGTGGTCCAGTGCGGGAGGATGCGGTCGATATGGGTTTCCCGGCCGAGGTCGACGGTGAGGGTGGCGGTGGCGGTGTTGGGGGACCAGCCGGTTGCTGGGGAACCGTCTACGGCGGCTTCGGCGTATTTGCCCGGCTCATCGGAGCTGGTGGTGACCGGTTTGCAGCGGGCGAGGTTATCGGTGGGGATGCGGTCGGGGCGGCGGGTCGGGATGGTCAGTTCGCTGTCGAGGAGGTGGGTTTCGGTATCGGTTCGGACTGGTAGCGGTTGGCCGTCGGTCAGGGTCAGTTCGGTTTCGTCGGGGCCGATGGTGGCGTCGAAAGTTCGGCCTTGCCAGTGGATTCCATGGATGGTGAGGCCGTCGGGGAATTCCGGTGGCAGGGTTGGCGCGATGCGGACCGCGTCGGTGTCGAAGCGCAGGCCGAGTAGGCCGTTGGTGAAGGTTTGCAGGAATCCGCCTGCCGCGGTGACGAATGTGAAGGCGGGCGCACCGGCGAGGGGATCCTTGGCTCCGACCTTGGCACCGCGAGCCTCCGCGAACTGGCCGAAGGGGGCGCGGACGAACGGGCGGGCGGCGCGTTCGATGAAGGTATCGGTGGCGCAGCCGGGGACGCCGAGTTTCGCCGCGTCTATGGCATGCACCGAATCGGTCATCGCCGGACCGTCGGGATCCGTGCGCTCAGAATAGTATGCGAGCACATTGGCCGCGACATCCGGCGGCATCGGCCAGTCCAACGGGTAGATGAGCAGCACGGTGTCGGCCTGTTTGATCGGAGTGCCTGTGTAGCCGTCGAATTGGACGAATATGCGCCGGTTGCCATCGAACGGCATGCGCAGACCATCGGCGATCAAGGTCCATTCGGGCGGGCGCGGTTCGCCCAGAATCTGCGCAGCGCTCGCGGCATTGCGCAGCGCGAGGGCAGCGACGGCATTGGTGTAGACCGCGTCGTTCACTCCGTTGCTGTACTCGTCGGGACCCGCGACATTGCGAATCGAGTAGCTGCCGTCTTCGTTGCGTGTCACCCGCGAGGCCCAGAATTCGGCGAGCGCGCGCATCACCGGCCAACCGCGTGCACGCAAGTACCCGGAGTCGCCGGTGGCCGCGTAGTACTGCCAGGCCGCCAGCGACGCATCTCCTTGCAGATGAATCTGAGTCAGGCAGTGCGGTGGGTCCCAGCTCTGGCATTCGTCGAGATCGCCATGGCTCGCGCTGGTCCACGGATAGAAAGCACCGCGGTAGCCGAGCCGCTTGGCATTGGCTTGCGCGGCGGGCAGGGTCCGAAAGCGGTAGTCCACGATAGATTTCGCCAATTCCGGTGCGAACTGGAGCAATCCGGGGAACGTCCAGATATCCGCATCCCAGAACACGGCGCCGCCGTAGTTGTCGCTGCTGAGCCCGACCGGCGAAATGCTGTTGTCCTGTTGCGGATTCGTGCTGGAGTACAGCGAATACAACGCACCGCGCGCCCAAGTCTGCACATCGGGCTGACCGGGCACCTCGACATCACCGCGCCACCGCGCCCGCCAGGCCGCGGATGTTTGCGAGAGCAGGTTCGCCCATCCCGTCCGCACCGCCCGCTGTGCCGCCTCGAATGCGCTCGCCGCCGGATCAGGCGAGGTGCGGGTGGTGTCGACCCCGACGAACTTCGTCAGCTGATACCTGCCGCCCTCGCGCACCGGAAACCGAACATCCTGGCGCGCAGTGAGATCGCGGCCTGCTGGCATCGGCTCGATCGCGTTCGAAGTGATCCCGGTCCCCGGCCGCAGCACGGAGACGATATCGCCGTCGACATCGGTGCCGTCGGTACGGAATCCGACTCGAATCGTGTCGTCATCGCGCGCGCCCACCTCGGACTGACCGACTCGTCGCGCACCGGCGCCGTCGACGAGATCGGAGACGACTATCTCGCCCGACCAATGCGGCGCCACCGTGACGTGCACCGCCCCGACATGCTGATCCGACTGGTCGGTGAGCACGTCGTAAACCAGATCGGTGGCCTTGCCATCGGGCGCGGTCCAGGTCAGCCGGGTCCGCACCAGCCCGCAGCGCAGGTGCAGCGTCTGCGCGAAATTCGAGATCTGAGCCGCCGGTGTGGCGGACGAATAGGTGTGCTCGCCGACACCGACCAACAATCCGGACCAGTTCGGAATGGCCGCGGCGACCTCGCGGTTATCGGCCACACCCGGGGTGTGTGCATAGAGGCCAGCGACGAAAGCGCCGTCGTATGCGGGCGTGTAGAGCGGCCAACCGGTCAGCTCATCGGTCGCGGTGTATCCCATGCCGTGCGGCGGCACGCGCAAGCCGAGATAGCCGTTGCCGACGAACGGATGCGCATCGATCGGCACCTCCACCTGATCGTTCGACGGCGCCCAGCCGGGAGCCGATGCCAATGGGTCGTCCGGACATGCGCCGCTCGCCACTCGATCGGTGTGACGCACCGTGACCAGCACCGCTGTCGCCGCCAACACGATCACAGCCGCGAGCGCGATACCCAACAGAATGGTGGTGCGACGGCTAACGCGTTGGAATAACTGGCCGATCCGGGACATTCGCGCCTCCACGTCGAGCTCGACGTTCGTGCCGAGCCGCGATACGCGTCGACGACCGCAGGACCGGCTACCGGTTTACGCAGGTGTGATTTTCCATTCTTCCATCCAGCACCATCCGCGCGTGGAATGCGGCGGGGTCCGGGGTGTTGACACAGATATGACTTCGGAACTCGATCAGGTGCGGTTTTCGATCCTGGATCGCTCCCGCGTCCGACGCGGACAGAGCCATCCGGAGGCACTGCGGGAGACCGTGGAGTTCGCCCGCCTGGCCGAGGATTGGGGATATCACCGGTTCTGGGTCTCGGAGCACCACAGTGTGCCTGGCGTCGCGGGCTCCGCTCCGACAGTACTGGCCGCGGCCGCGGCGGCGGCGACCTCGCGGATCCGAATCGGCACCGGCGGGGTGATGCTGCCGAACCATCAACCCTTGGTCGTCGCCGAGCAATTCGGGGTCTTGGAATCGCTGTATCCAGGCCGGATCGATATGGGGTTCGGTCGCTCGGTCGGCTTCACCGACGGCGTGCGACGGGCACTCGGACACGGCAAGAGCGATGCCGACGATTTCGATCAGCAACTCACCGATGTTCTCGAATACTTCGCTCGGGGCAAGGCAGGTGTGCACGCTTGGCCCGCGGAGGGGCTGCGAATACCCGCATTCCTGTTGGCAACTGGATCCGGCGCGCAACGGGCGGCACGTTTCGGCTTGCCGCTGGTCATCGCCTCGATCGCCGGACCGGACCGCATGGTCGAGGCGATCGAACGCTACCGCGCGCAATTCCGCGCGACGCCATGGGGAGCCGACCCGTATGTCGTCGTATCCGGTGCGGTCGTCATCGCCGATACCACCGAGGAAGCCCATCGGCTGTTGCTGCCGGAGGCGTGGTCGAGCGCGTATTCCCGTACGCGCGGCGAATTTCCGGTGTTGATTCCGCCCGTGGAGATCGAATCCATGACGATGACCGAGCGGGAACGTCGGATCTTCGACGAGGCGCTGCGCGACCATATCCACGGCACCGAGGACGAGGTCGCGGACGCATTGGAGGCGTTGGTCGCTCGCACCGGCGCGGACGAAATCCTGGTCCACACCAGCACTTACGATCGCCTCGCACGACTCGACTCACATCGCAGACTCGCTCGGTTGACGGGACTTCAATCCCGTTCAGGGAATAGGACTTCCGCGGCCGCGTAGCCGAAAAGTCTACGGCCGTGCGCCCTTGCGTCCAGCGCTACAGTGGCCCGGCGGCGAGCCGGGTCGAGCGAGGTTATCCGGCCGCGGAATTCGATGGCGCTGGCCTGAAGTGGCGGAACATGCAGGTAGTGCGTGTAATGCGCGAACTGTGCGCGGAACCGGGTGGCGGCCGCCGGATCACCGAGCCAGCCACTGAGGTATCCGGCGGCCAGACCGAGTTTGAGCATGCCGGGGGCGACTACGGTCGGCAGACCGGTCGCGGTGGCGGCTTGCTCGCTGAACAGCACCGGATCGGCATCACCGGTCACCCCGGCGTAATTGACCAGATCACCGCGCGACAGATGAACGACCCGTGCCGGTAATTCCGTACCGACCGATAGGGATTCGAAATCGACTGTGGTGCACGGTATCCGAGGTGAGATCGGGGGCCCGATACCGTCGCCTTCGCGCGGAATGACGACACCGGGCGTAGGTGGCGCATCGGGCGAGTGCATCGCGATCCGGCCGATCCGCTCCGCCGATCCGGCGCTCTCGCGTCCGGTGCGCGCCAGCAGGGCCGTCGATCCGGTCTGCACCACCTCGCCGTGCTGATCGGTCAGTACGCTCTTGACCGCGAGCACGTCGTAGTCGGCGAACTGCTGGAATGATTCGAAATAGACATCACAAGTGATCCGGTCACCGGCGACCAGCGGCCTGCCGATATCGAGCACCTGGTCCGCGTGCAGAATCCGGTGTGCATCGTAGCCGGGGATGAGGGTATCGAGTATTTCGCGATGGACCCGCAGCAGGATTATCGAGGCGAATGTCGGCGGGGCGATCAACCCGCCGAAGCCGAGCTGTGCGGCGGCCTCCTCATTCCAATGCGCGGGGTGGAAATCCTGTATCGCGCGGGCGAATTCACGGATCTTTTCCCGCCCGACCTCATAAGCGGTGGCGGATCGATATCGATGGTCGAGTAACGCGCGGGCCTGGTCGGCGGGACCGGTAGCGGCGTCGACGGCGCTGTTATTCATATTCGCTCCTGTGTTGCTGAATGGGTGCGGTTCAGAATCTGGGCCCGAACTCCCAAACGAGCGGCGGTACCTTTTCCGGAGTGACAGTGGCGACGACGGCTACGCCCGCATCACCGAAAAGCGCTGCGGCCCGGTCGATATGGTCGGCCGAGGTCACCACGACCGCGTCGCGGGTGCCGATATCGTGCATGATTCGAGCCGATCGTTCGGCATTCTGTGCGGTGGACACCGCTTCGGGCTCGATATGGATGCGCTCGGCCGGAATGCCGTGCCCGATAAGCCAATCCGCCATCGCCTGCGCCTCGGTGACACCGTTGCGCGGATTACCGCCGGTCACGATGATCGGTGACAGCGGAGCCAGCAAGGCCTGCACATATCCCGCGTGCAGTCGACTGATCAACTCCGGTCGCATTCCGCCGTCGGGGAGCAGTCCGTACCCGAGCACCACGATCGCGGTCTGCGGCCCGCGGAAGCCGAGCGGCTGTGCCGACGGCGCGGGTTCGGTTGGCGGCCAACCGAACAGCGTCCCCCGCGGCTGCTCGGCGGAGCCACCCGGATCGGCGACCGCGGGCGGGCCGTGCACCAATGCCGCCGCCACCGTCGCGGCGCCGAGCAGGGTCCCCGCGGTCATCCGTAAGATGCCGCAGCCGAATTCGATCGGATCGAACATGGCAGCTCCACTCATTAGCCGTCGGGTGGCCGCCGACGGCGGGAAATCGTGGAACCATGGTCTTCCCGCATGCTCCGAATTCCTCGTGATCCATTGGTGATCTGGAGAATTCACCGAATTCGGTCGAGTGAATTGTGGCCGTCGCCGCGACACCGGAAAACCGTGATTGTGCCGCACCCCTAACGGGGACAAAGACGTTTGGTGAGGTATCCAGTTACGTTGCCGCCGCATGGGTTTCATCGGCACCCGGCTTTAGCGTTGGCGCAGTTTCAGTGCCGTCGACCGACATACCTCGGCGCTGCGACTCGAACGCTGACGTTCTCCAGGAAGGCATGTCATGAAACGAAGTAGATGCGGTCGGTCGGTCAGCGCCGCGGTGATGATGGGCGTCTCGGTGCTCACCATGAGCATGACCGGGGTCACAGCCAATGCGAATCCCGATCCGGCGCCCACGGAGCAGACACTGGCCGACTACATCGCCGCGGGCCGGAAGGCGGCGCCGGTCGCCGATTCCGGCAGCGCGGGTAGTTCGGGTTCGGCCTGTACCTCGGGCAGCGGTGCGGGATCGGGCAATGGCTCCGGTGATTGCTACGGTGGCTCCGGTAGCAGCTCTGGATCATCTGGCGGATACGCAAGTGACACAGTGGGTTACGGCCCGCCGATGACATCGTGGCTGGCAGCCTTCGGCTACGGCCTGCTGAATCCCGATGTCGCACCGCCCGGCACAAACGACTGGAACTGCAAGCCGACCGCCGAACATCCGCGCCCCGTGATCGCACTGCACGGCACATGGATGAACGCCTACAACGGATTCGCCTATATGGGCCAGCCGATGAAGGATGCGGGCTTCTGCGTCTTCACCTTCAACTACGGTCGCTCGAACCTGCTGGAAGGCGGTGGGCTCGGATCGGTGCTACCCGGCGTGATGGGCACCGGGTACATCCAGGATTCGGCCAAACAGGTCGCGGCCTTCGTCGATCGAGTACTCGCGGCGACCGGTGCCTCCGAGGTCGATCTCGTCGCTCACTCCCAGGGCGGCTCGATGGCCAACTGGTACACCAAGTTCGAGGGCGGTGCTGCCAAGGTGAAGAATCTGATCACCTTCGGCGCCACCCACCACGGCACCAGCCTCGACGGCATCGGCGCACTGGGCCGGGCCATCAATAACTTCGGTATCGACATTCTCGGCTTCATCGAGATCTTCGTCGGTCACGCGGGCATCCAGCAGACCATCGGCTCGGATTTCGTGAACCAGCTCAATGCGAACGGCGACACCATTCCGGGCGTCGACTACACGGTGGTGGGCACTCGCTACGACGAGGTCACCAACCCCTACGACCTGACCTTCTTGAAGGCGGGCCCGGGGGTGACCGTCCACAACATCACCCTCCAGGACGGATGTGAACAGGACCTGTCCGACCACCTGACGATCATGTACTCGCCGCGGGCCCTGTCGATCGCGCTCAACGCGCTCGACCCGGCCGCGCATCCGAATCTGGAATGCGCCTTCAACCCGTGGTTGATCGGAGGTGGCGGCAAGCTTTGACATCCGAGTAGACGTGCACCGCGGCCGGACAGGACGAACCCTGACTCCCCGAGCCTGTCCGGCGGGTGCGCCCACCGCCGCGCGCCCCCGTTTCGGCGAAGCGGATTCCTACCCCGCATCTGTTTCCCGGTCGGTGTCGGCGCGTGGCGGCCTGCCCACCGGGCCGATTCCGCACAATCGGCCCGGTGGGCATTCGGATGTCCGAACCCGTTGCAGTAACCGTTCGGCGAACTCCAGGACACCGGCCGGAGATGCTGGTTCACTACTAGACGGCAGTGTGATCGGCATCATCCCGGGTGGGATCGGTACGCCCGCCCGCGACCGCAGGCAACCGACGAGTGAACGGAGATACCGATGCCTGTTCGAAGCACACCTTGGTCCGAGGGCACCCCGTGTTGGGTCGATTGCCAGGTCGACGACCCGGTGAAGGCGAGCGAGTTCTACGCCGGTCTGTTCGGCTGGTCCATCGAGAGTGGTGGGGACGAGGCGGGCGGATATTTGATGGGGTTGAAGGGCGGGGACGCGGTAGCCGGAATCGGTCCCAAACCGCAGGCCGAGATGCCCTCGGTCTGGACGACCTACTTCGCCGCCGATGATGCCGACGCGATCGCCGAGCGGGTGGGCGCGGCGGGCGGCCAAATCGTCATGCCCCCATTCGACGTGCTCGACGCGGGGCGCATGTTCATCGGAATCGACACCGTCGGTGCGGCATTCGGCATCTGGCAGGCCCGTGCGCACAACGGCGCCGCGGTCCACAACGAGCACGGCGCCTACTGCTGGAACGAACTGCACACCCGCCAGCTCGATACCGCGAAGAAGTTCTACGCCGATGTCTTCGGCTTCACCTACGCCGACGTCGGCGACGGCAAGAACATGATCTACGCGATGTTCACCCCGCGCGGCGGCGAACAGTCCGTCGGCGGTATGAACGACGACACCGTGATGCCCGGCGAACCTCAGCCCAGCTACTGGCTGACCTGGTTCCAGTTCGACGATGTCGACGCCGGGGTAACGCGGGCTTCCGAACTCGGCGCGCGGGTGCTGATGCCCGCCTCCGACTCACCGGCTGGCCGGATGGCGATGGTCGCGGCGCCGCAGGGCGAGATGTTCGGACTCATCGACACCAATGTGACGGTGGGGGAGATGCCGCAGTAACCAGTAACGCCGGGACGAGGGCTGGGCGTACGCGTGGAAACCAGCCGGGGTGTCGACCGCGATTTGTCGCCACCCCGGCTTGATTCATTTCATAAACGCAACTGGTCAGCTCGCCGAGGAGCATCGCTGGAAGCGATCGGGCCGACGGTGACTCAGTGCTGTGCTCTGGGGGCCGGTGCCTCGAGCACTGTGTCGCCATGGGTTTCGAGGGTCGCCGCGGGGTCGCGCCAGAAGGCGGTGACGAGGACGGCCAGCAGATCGGGTGTTCGAGATACTATGGCGCGAACAGGATTTCGCTGTGTCGGGGTGGGGCTGTGGTCGCGTAGCGGACCTGCTGATTGCCGGGCCGCGTGCGCTGCCATCGGCTGAACTTTTGGACGAGTACCGCGATGGACAGGGCTCCGGTGAGCAATGCCAGGGGTTCGCCGATGCATTTGCGTTTGCCGGTGCCGAAAGGTAGGCGGGCGGGTCCGAGTGCGATGAACAGTTGGTCGCCCGCACGCAGGTGGTGACCGGCCAATACAGTGTCGGCCGCTACGTTGCGGAAGATGAGTGGGAACGAAGGCCGTTGCGCCGCAACGTCACCGAAAAGCGATGTCAGCAGGGGCAACCGGGGCAGGTCCGCTGCGTCCGGTAGTCGGTTGCCGAGCGCTTGTCCGACTTCGGCCCGCAATCGGGCCAGCTCCGTGGGATTGTCCGCCAGCCGCACGCATGTCCACGCCTGAGCGCACGCGGTGCTGTCGAAACCCGCCATCAAGTGGCTCATCACCTGATCGCGTATCCGCGGAACCGGTAGTTCCGGACGTGCCTGCAGCAGATGTCCGAGCAGGTCGCCGTCGGAGTCGCCGGTCGCACGCCGCCGGTCGATGATGGCATTGACCTCGGTGTCCATGGCCGCGATGGCGCGCTGGTAGCGGCCGCCGCCGATCCGGAACCACTGCTTGCGCTGACTGTCGAAGATCGGCTGCGCCAGGCGAATCAGTCTCGCGCAGTCGATGGCCTGACCGAAAAGATGTTGTGCCAGCAGTTCGACGTTGAGCAGTTTGAATTCGGTGAATACGTCGACACCTCGGTGCGGGCTCCAGGTTTCGATGCGGTCGATCAGCCGACGAACGTTCTCATGCGCGAGCGGCGCCAGATTACTTGCCGCGAACGCGGGATTGGTGTGTTCGCGCAGGGACCGCCAGGTGTGCGGATCGTTGACAGCGAACAACCCCTCGTCGCCTGTCGCCTTGCGGATGATCCGGTAGATCGGGCCGCCCTTGTCGAATTCTCCTGCGCCGGTGCGCAGCACATGGTCGACGAGATCGAAGTCGCTGATCAGCCAAGACCGCCCCGGCAACGGCAGTCGGACGCGGATGATCCCGCCATTGCGCTGCGCCCGCCCGATCAGCGCGGCCGCAAGATCACGGTCGGCAATGGCCTGACGCCAACCGATATCGGCTCGAACTCCGTTGGGCACAACCATGCCACTCCTCAGCCGGATCTGCATCGTGGCCAGCTCGAAGCCCGAGACGAGTTGGGTGGAAGCCCGAACGCCCGGACCTGACCGACATCGTCAGCGACGCATGGCAATTCTACCGTGCCGTCAATCGAGTGCCCTGACGCTGAACCGCGCATTGACCAATGATGTGCACGTGCATATCATGTGCATATGCTTACTAATTTCGGTGGCGGCATCCCAGATGAAGACAGCCACGGCGCGTCCCAAGAACACCCGTTTTCGCGTGGCACCGTGCTCATGCCTTGGCAAGCCGGACCGCTCGAAGGAATTTCCGGGCCGGTCTTCGTCAGCGTGACCGATTTCCTGACCACCTCCAGATCCGAGGTTCAACTCGTCTACGAGACCGGTTTGGACCTCGGTCGAACCTGGCCGGTGATGCACGGCGCCGTCGGCTTGTGGCTGTGGGGCAGGCCATCGGAGTTCCGCGGTGGCTCGATCTCCGTATGGGAGACCGAGGCGGATATGAGGCGATTTGTCCGATGGCCTGTCCATGCCGAGATCGTGCGGAAATGGCGGCGCCGTGTCCGGATCGCTACCGACTCATGGGAGGCCGCGCAGTTCGATGCGACCCAGATATGGGCACGGTCACGGGATACGCTCGAGCAACCGCACCGTCATGCGCCATGATCAGTTCTCGCCGCCAGTGGTAGCGATGATCGTTTGCTGACGCGGATCTTCGTGCCCCGGCTCAGGTTGAAGGGCCACTGGGTCAGGCGATCCTCGGCGCGCGACTCGTATGGCTGCCGAAAATCGATACATCCTGCTTGTTATGTCGTGTCCCTAGCCGGTATCGAGCGCCTTCGTGAGGTGTCCAGACCATCTCGGTCCCTGCGGGCGGTCGAGTTGCACGGTTCTAGCGTTGGCGCAGTTCAGGTGCCGTCGAGCAGTGTGGCGGTTCGAAAACACCGTGATCGTGCAGGAGGGTGGGCGATGAAGCCAGCTAGGAGCGTTCGGTTGTGAGTGGCATCGAAATACTGTGTCGCCGTTGGGTGCCCGCGTTGGCGGCGGCTGCGTTCGCGCTAACAGCGGGCCTGGTTGTGGCGCCGCCGAATGCGATGGCCGATGACCCGCCGTCGTCGATCACCGGCTCGTGGGCCGAGGATGATCGCACGGTGCAGCTGCGGGTGTATTCCGCTGCTATGCGGCAGGACATCATGGTGAAGGTATTGCGTCCGGCTGATCGGTCGACGCCGCGGCCGACGTTGTATCTGCTCAATGGTGGTGGGGGCGGGCAGGACAGTGCGACCTGGCAGAAGAACACCGATGTGCTGAAGTTCCTCGCCGACAAAGATGTGAATGTGGTGCAGCCGGTCGGTGGTAGGTGGAGCTACTACACCGACTGGCGAGCACCGGATCCGAAACTCGGTCTGTACAAGTGGAAGACGTTTCTCACCGAGGAGTTGCCGCCACTGATCGATGCGGAGCTCGGCACTACAGGTGTCAATGCCATCGCGGGGCTATCCACTTCGGGGACTTCGGTTTTGCAGTTGCCGATCGCGAAACCTGGTCTGTACCAGGCGGTTGCGGCTTACAGCGGTTGTGCACAGATCAGTGATCCGATCGGCCAGCAGTTCGTGAAGCTCGCGGTGGAGGGCTGGGGCGGCGGCGATACAGTGAATATGTATGGCCCGTCGAATGATCCGATGTGGGCGGCCAACGATCCATACCTGCATGCCGACCAGTTGCGCGGCGTCCACCTGTTCATCTCAACGGGTACGGGCGTGCCGGGCATGTATGACCGCTACAACGGCACCCATATGCAGCCGGGGCCGCGTGGGTTCTTCGATCAGCTGGTGATCGGCGGTGTCATCGAATCGGCGGTGAACTGGTGCACCCAGAACCTGCGCGGCAAACTCGATCAACTCGGCATCCCGGCCACCTACGACTTCCAGCCCACCGGGACCCACTCGTGGGGGTATTGGCAAGAGGCACTGAAGACTTCGTGGCCGGTGCTGGCCGAGGGGCTGGGCATACCCTTCTGATGGGAATACCCACCAGACAAGCGAAAGGCCCGCCGGACGATCATCCGACGGGCCTTCTCGATGTCACGTGCGGTACGTGCGCGCGACCAAAGCGGAGCGCAGATACCAGAGCCCGGAAGGCTGTGATGGGTCGAAGCCGGTGAGTTGTCCGATGCGCTTGAGCCGGTAGTCGACCGTATTGGTGTGCACGTGCAGTACCCGGGCGGTGCGTTGGCGGTTGAGGTTGTTGCCGATGTGGCGCTGCAGGGTTTCCAGCAGTTCGGGGTGCTCGTCCAGCGGATCCAGCAGCGAACCGAGGTACTCGCGGCCAGGGCCCGGCCGGGTGAGTTGGTATTCGAGGGCGAGTTCGTCGAAGCGGTAGAGCCCGGCCACCGCCTGCAGCCGCTGCACCATGTCCAGCAGTTCGTGCGCCTGGTCGGCGGCGTTCGGAATCTGCTCCGGTGTGGCCACCACCATGGTCGCCGTGATGCCGACCTGCGCGGCGTGCGAGAGCCTGGTCACCACGGCGTCGAGTTCGTCGTTGTCGAACTGGGCCGAGGGGATCAGCACGGTGCCGCCGTCCACACTCAGCAGCGACAGCGCGCTCGCGCCGCATTGGGTGGCGAGTTCGGCCTGCAGCCGACGCAACTTGCGCCGGGCCACCACTTGGCTGTCCAGCATCGGATTGTGCTCATCGCGATGCGGTGGAATGGCAACGGCGAGAATGTCGTACGACTCCGCGATGGCGATGCCGCATTCGCGGGCCATGGTCGAGGTGCTGTGTCCGCCGAGCAGTGCGGAGGTGAGTGTGTGCACGGCGGTGTGATGCTCGCTGACGACCGCGCGCAACTCGCGGATATAGGCCACCGAGATCGCGGAGGTGAGCTTGTCGAGCAGTTCGACGACCATCTTGGCGCCGTCGACGAGATTGTCGTAGTCCTTGATCGTCGCACTGGACACCACCAGTTCGAGGCCCATCTGGAAGCCCTCGTGGATGGAATGCAGGATGGTGTCGATCGGCACGCCCTCGCGGGCCCAGCCCGCGGCATGGTCCTCGAGCCGCTGCACCTTCTCCGGGATGTCCTTGCCGTCGAGCATGCTGACCGCGATCTCGAGGCAGACGCGGGTGCTGGCGGTGAAATCGCCGGTAATGGCATCCCCTGGCATCGTCGAGCATGGGATGACGTTGTCCACGAAGTGGCCGACCATCTGTCGGGACAGCGCGCGGACGTCCTTGAGCGGGGACGACATCGGCTTGCCCGAGAGGGTCAGGGTCGGCCTGGTCGAGTGGTCGACGGACATTGGCGTCTCCTTTTCGGCCACGGGTGTAGCTGTGGGGAGCATTCACACTAACCGTCCGAGGTGACGTGTGGACCGGTTCGCATCGTTCTGTGAGAGCGCGCCATCCGGGCGGGCGGACGCTTGTGAACGGTCACAGTGCTTCAGAGGAGCTACCGACGGGTAATGAGAGCCGTCACATCCGTCACCGGGACCAGAAGTTAGCCGGAAGTTCGGGTGCGGCACATGACCGGCCGCCTGAAGTAAAAATGCCGTTACGTGACTTTGTATTCCGTACGAAATGTGTTACCACCCAATACAAAACAAAAATACCGATGGGTCGGTTCGCAAACTTCGCTGTCCGCTCAGTGAACCGGGCATGAACAGCGAATTTATTGCCAAATGATTCCGCGCCGCGATGAAGGGCTGAATGGATGAATTATCTGTGACCGCGAATCGTGGAATGCATTGTCTCAGACGCGCCCTCGTCGGCCCCCTTTTCGATGGGCGTAGTTGGGCGCCATGCGTATCGATGAGCTGAATTAGCCTAATAGTTGCTGTTAGATCCAACCGGCTCTGACTCAACGCTATTCACATTGCCAGCCGTAAATCTGCGGTGTACAGATGTGTGCATGCACCACTGTGATGGCCAACAGTCGTGCGCATGGACTAGATATCGGACGTGACAGTCCTGATTGCCGTATCGGAGGGCAAGTGATCGCAGTCTCGGCTGACGACGAATTCCACGTTGAACAGCGAGTATTCATGCTGTGCGCGATGGATTCGACGGTTTGTGCCCGCGTTGCGCGCACGGCGGACGCGGCAGGTTCGAGCGTATGGGAGGACGTGCGATGACCCGATCGAACGATGTCGGTACGCGGGTGCGTGAACTCTTTTCGCGGGGATTGCAGGTGCCGTCGATCGACGTGAATACGCCGTTGCTGGATTATGGCTTGGACTCGGTGCGGTCGGCCGAACTCGTCATCGAACTTGAGCGCACGTTCGGAATCGAGATCTCCGACGCGGAAGCCGCGACACTGCATACCGCGCGCGATGTAATCGACTGTGTGATCGCCAAGTCCGCCGCGGAACGCCACTCTGGTATAGGGGCATAAGTCGTGTCGGCAGGCGTTCTGTTTTCGGAACAAATAAATTCCTCCGCCATTGTTTCCGAAGACGAATTATTCGAGGATTTCGCACGGCACAACCGCCCCGGACTGGCTCGGCTGCTCCGTGCGTGCCATCTGGATGTCGTGTATGCGGGTGCCGAAAGTGACTACCTGATCCGACCGGATGGGACCCGGGTACTGGATCTTGTCGGTGGTTTCGGTGCCGCGCTGTTCGGGCACAACCATCCGGCGCTGGTGCGGGTGGCGACCGCGCGGCTGAATTCGCGGACGCCGTTCGTCTCCCAGGGCAGTGTCCGGCCGGGGGCCGCGCGACTTGCCCGACGGCTTTCGGAGGCGGTGGGCGCCGGGAGCGGTCGCGAGTACGTGGTGACCTTCGGGTCCACCGGCGCCGATGCGGTGGAGGCGGCGATCCGGCATGCGGCGGTGGCGCACGCCCGGGCCCTCGGCGATCTGGAGACCGAACTACGGCGCACCCTGCGCCGGGTTCGGCGCGACGGCCTGCACGATATTCGTCCGATTGCCGTGGCCGACAACGGATCCGACGACGACGGCCGCTCGGTCGCGGAGATTCTCGCCGAATCAGTGCGCGAGATCGACGAATTGCGGCGGCGCGGACCGGTTTTCGTCTCGCTGACCGGTGCCTTCCACGGCAAGACCGCCGGTGCCTTCGCCCTGACCGAGCAGGCCGATACGCCCGCGGACCTGGTGGTGCCGGGGCCGGAGCGGCGCAGGCTCGACACCTGGGATCCGGACGCGGTGGTAGATGCGTTCGCCGAGGAGCTGCGGCCGGTATGCCGGATCACCTTCGACGGCTCGGGTCGGCCGGTGCGGTCGTGGACCAGGATCTCGCCCATCGCCGCGGTATTCGCCGAGCCGATCCAGGGTGAGGGCGGCGTGCGCGAGGTTCCGGCCGCGACCCTGCGGGCATTGCGTGAGTTGGCCGATCGGCACACGGCGGCACTGGTATTCGACGAGATCCAGTCGGGTATGGGCCGCACCGGAACCTTCCTTGCCGCATCACCGTCGCAGGTGCCCGCGGACTACTACCTGCTCTCGAAATCGCTGGGCGGCGGGCTGGTGAAGATCTCCGCCTTGCTGGTCGACCGGCAGCGCTCGATCGCCGACTTCGGCCGATACCACACCTCGACCTTCGCCGATGACGATCTGTCCTGCGCGGTCGCCGACGCGGCACTGGACCTGCTGCGGGACAACCAGATCCGCATCTGCGATACCGGTGCGCGGCTGCGATCCCGTCTCGACGCGGCGGCGCGGCGCTGGCCCGAGGAAATCGTCGCCGTGCGGGGGCGCGGGCTGCTGCAGGGCATCGAACTATCGCCGCCGGAACCGACATCCGCGCTGCTGCGCGAGATCTGCGATCCGGATATGTTCGGGTACGTGGTGGCTGGGTACCTGCTGCACGTCCACCGGATCCGCATGCTGCCAACGCTTTCCGCGCCGACCACACTGCGCGTCCAGCCCTCGGCGTTCCTCGCCGATGCGGAGCTGGACCGGCTGACGGCGGCGCTCGACGATCTCGCCGCCCTGTTGCACCGCGGCGACTACGCCAGGCTGCTCGCGCATTTGGCCGCACCGGTCAGCACGAATTGGCCGGTGCCGGAACGCAGGTCGCCAGCGCGGCGGCGCATCCACGAGGTCGCCCGCGACTGGAACGCCCCGACCAGGGTGGTATTCCTGGCCAATTTGCCCGAGGCCGCGGATCTGCGCAGATTCGCACCGGAACTGGCCGAATGGTCCGACGGCCAATTCGCCGCACTGTTCGAACGGCTGCGCGGGGTGGCCGAACCCTTCGAACTGACCAGACAGCTCGTCACGTCGCCGACCGGCGCCGTGGTCGAGGTATGCCTGATCGCGGTGCCGATTTCGGCCGAGCAGATCATCGAATGCCAGCGCGCCGGACATCGG
Source organism: Nocardia sp. CA-135398 (assembly GCF_050955845.1). NCBI lineage: Bacteria > Bacillati > Actinomycetota > Actinomycetes > Mycobacteriales > Nocardiaceae > Nocardia > Nocardia sp. CA-135398. Next base: position 3,662,856 of record NZ_CP192084.1, read on the forward strand.
GCCTGGCTGCGCGATCTGGTGCTGGAGGCGGTCGATCAGGCAATCGCCTTGGGCGCTAGCGTAATCGGGCTCGGTGGGTATACGTCCATTGTCACCGATGCCTCGCGCGATGTCGTGGAGGACAACGTCAAGGTGACTTCCGGCAATTCGCTCACCGCGGCCTGTGCCTACGAGGTGGTGCGCGCCGAACTCGCCCGCCTCGAACCGGGACAGCGCCGGATCGGCATCCTCGGCGCGCTCGGCAATATCGGCGCCGTCATGGCGGAACTGCTTGCGCCGCTGGCCGATTCGGTCGCCCTGGTCGGGCGGACGGGTTCGGCGTCCAGGCTCGAGCGGGTGGCCGCTGGCCTGCCCGGCGTGGTGACGGTCAGTGAGGACCTGACCGCCCTGCGTACCTGTCGCGTCGTCCTCACCGCCACGAATTCGGCCGTGCCCGTGGTCACCGCCGCGGAACTGGCCGACGACCATCCGGTGCTCGTGGTCGACCTCGCGGTCCCCGGCGATGTGGCACCGGCGGTATCCCAGCAACCGAATATCACCCTGGTCTCCGGCGGACGCATGGCGCTGCCGCTGGGCCAGACACCCCCGTTTCCCGAAACCGGGCTGCCCGCCGGGGTCGTCTACGCGTGTATGGCCGAAACCGTTCTGCTCGGTTTCGAACCGCGCACGCCGAGTCCGTCTTATGGCGGCCTGACCGTGGCAGGCGTACGCGCCGCCCGCGACCTGGCCGCCCGTCACGATGTGCGCCCGGTTCTGCTTCCGACAGGAGCTCTCACCGTGTCCGAAACTCCCACCGCAGCCATATCCGCGCCGATGTTCCTCGGCGCGGCCGATTTCGCACCGGACCGTGCCGGTGGCAAGGCGGGCACCCTGCACGAACTGACCGTGGCCGGGTTCGAGGTGCCGCCCGGCTTCGTCGTCACCGCCGATCTCGATCTGGCCGAGGTATCCGATGACGATCTGAACGGCTGGGTGCGGGCGCTGGGCGGGTTCCCGGTCGCCGCGCGTTCGAGTGGTGTGCTCGAAGACCTCGATGACGCGAGTTTTGCCGGTCAGTACGAGTCCTACCTCGATATCACCGACGTCACCGCCCTGCGCAAACACATCGAGCAGTGCCGAGAGTCGGTGCACAACGAGCGAGTGCGCACCTACCTGGCCCGGCACGGCTATCACCAGGCCGGTGCTTCGGTGGCCGTTCTGGTACAGCGCATGGTCGACGCGCGTTGTGCCGGTGTCGGGTTCAGCATCGACGCGCTTACCGGCATCGAGGACCACGCGGTCGTCGAAGCCTGCCGCGGACTCGGCGAACGACTCGTCTCCGGACATGTCACGCCGACCAGATACACGCTGCGACTGTTCGACGGCACGGTGGTCGAGCGGGACGGGGGCGATGAGGATGTCGAGCTGAATGCCACCGCCACAGCCGAACTCGCCGACCTCATGCTCGCGGTGCAGGCGCACCGGCATCGCCCGCAGGACATCGAGTGGGCCATCGATGGCGAAGGGAAACTGTGGTTGCTGCAGGCACGGGCCATTACCGCGATCAGCTGGCGCACCGATATCGACCAGTTCTCCGACGCTGATCTGCGCGACGGCGGCGTCTCGGCGCGGGTCTGCACGCCGATGATGTTCTCGTTGTACGACAACGCCTTCCAGTATTCGATGCAGCAGTTCTTCGAGCGGCTGAAGCTCGCCGAACCGGGCGTGGAACCGGACTGGATGGCCATGTACTACGGCCGCGCCTACTGGAATGTCAGTGCGGTGAAGAAGTGTTTCTTCCGCATTCCCGGCTTCGACGAACAGCATTTCGACGACGACCTCGGTGTGCTCAACGACTACGGCCCCGACGGTCCGCACCGCACCCCGACGAACGCCAAGACCATTGCGCGGGCACTGCCGGCGGCGCTGGCCGTGCAGAAGAGCTACCAGGATCAACTGGCCGCGGTCGACGCGTTCGCGGCGCGCTGGCCCGCGAAATACGCGGTCTGGCGCGAGCGAGTACGCGAACTGCCGCACACCGACGAGGCCACCTTCGTCGCGGATCTGGCCGACTGCCTGCTCACCTTCCACGCCGCCACCGAGCGCACCTACTTCACCACCATCTACAACAATTCCAGCGTCCAGACCGACTTCAAACAGCTGCTCGACAAGGTGGACGCCGCGACCGGCGGGACCACCTCGGCCATAGACCTGATGGGCGGACTCGCCGATATCAGCCATATGCAGCTGCAGCGCGGCATCGTCGAATTGCACCGGGTGGCACGCGATCACGGCCTGGACAGTCCCGAATGGACGAAAGCGCTCGATGCCTTCCTCGACGATCAGGGCTTCCACGCCGATGCGGAACTGGACCTCACCAGCCCGCGCTGGTCGGAGGCGCCCGAGCGGGTGCGCTCGATGATCGCGGGCATGCTCGAACACGGCACGCCACCCGCGGATCCCGATCTGACACTGGTGGATCAGCGCAAACGCTACGAGGACGAACTCGCGGCGGTGCGCGCGCGGGTGCGGGCCAAGCCGCTGGCGCGGGTGAAGCACGCCAAGGCCTTGGATAAGCAGGTCGAGCGGATGCGACGGTATCTCGTCGCGCGCGAACGCATGCGGGAGTTCTCATCGCAGTGCTATGCGGTCGTGCGCGCGTATGTCGTCGAGGCCGGGGTGCGCTTGGCCGCGGCGGGCACGCTCGAGCAGGCCGACGACGTCTTCCAGCTGTCCATCCACGAGCTCTGTGATCTCGCGGCCGGACGGGCGGACATCTCGACGCTCGCGCCCCGGATCGCTTATCGCCGTGCGGTTTACGCGGGCTACCGGGACCTGGTGCCGCCGCACGAGCTCGGCGGTGGAGTCACCGTCGGCGCGGTGCGCGAGATCGGCGACGGTGATCTGACCGGACTCGGGTGCAGCCCCGGGATTGCCGAGGGCACCGCGCGGGTGATCACCTCGCTGGCCGATATCGACCAGCTGCGCGAGGGGGACATCCTGGTGACTCGGTTCACCGATCCGGGGTGGACGCCCGCGCTCGGGCTGGTTTCCGCCGTGGTGACCGAGGTGGGCGGGATGCTCTCGCATGCGGCGGTCATCGGACGCGAATACGGAATACCGGCGGTGCTGAATGTCGCGGGTGCGACGACGGCGGTTCGCTCCGGTCAGCGGATTCGGGTCGACGGCGGTGCCGGAGTCATCAGCGTGCTGGAGACGGCATCCGAGGTGGTTGCGCCTCCGTCCGATCGAAGCAACAACGGATTCGATGTCAGCGTCCTCGCGGAGCCGGAGCCGGAGCCGGAGCCGGAGCCGGAGCAGGCACGGGAGCGGCCGCGGCCGGTTCCGGGCGAGCCGCCGATCCCGGAACCGGATGAGCCCGCCGTGCCTGCGCGTGCGGTGCCGCTACGACCAACTGATCCCGAGCAACAACCCCAGCCCCCGGAGCACCCACGCCCGGCGGCCACCAGAACGGATGAACCACTGACCGCACGCAAACGCCTGATCTGCATCGCCGGTGCCGACGGATCGGGTAAGACCACCCAGGTGGCCCGCATCGCCGCGGAATTCGAGGCGCAGGGCCAAAGCGTTGCCGCCGTGACCATTTGGGACGCATTCCTCGATCCGAAGGTCTCCTCGAAGCTGCCGTGGCGCAGTCCGGCCGAGATCTACGGCTACCTGAAACTGCTGTCTCCGCTGAGTCGCGCGCACTTCCTGTTCCACGCCATGCAGCTGTCCTTCGACCTCGCCGCCGAACGCGGTCCGGACATCCTGTTGGCGAATGCCTACTGGTACAAGTACTTCGCTACCGAGGTAGCGCACGGCGGCGATCCGGTGGTGCTGCGCAAGCTGGCTGCCGGATTCCCGGAACCCGATCGCACGTTCTACCTCGCGGTGAGTCCGCAGGACGCGTTGGGGCGCAAGCAGTTGCGCAGCGACTACGAGAGCGGCTACGGCGACGAGGAAACCTTCCTGGCCTTCCAGCGACGCAGTCACGATGCGCTGGAGGCATTGTCGGAGGAGTTCGGCTGGATTCGCCTGGACGGCACCGATACACCGGCCGACATCACCAGGGCCGTTCTCACCCAACTGCGGGAGGACGACCGGTGACCCGCCGCGTCGCGATCGTCGGCATCGACGGTTCGGGCAAGTCCTCGGTCATGGCCGGGCTGCGCGAATTGGCCCCGGCCACCGGCTCTTTCGCCGCGATGACCTGCCCGGACTTCCACAACACCAGGAATGTGCCGCTGACCGACCTCTCCGAGCAGCTCAAGGCCTTCAGCGTCGGATGCGATGAAATCGGCAGCCTGGAAATGAAGGCCACCGCGATGTATCTGCAGATGACGCTGTTCGGTCCGGTGGAGCGGCACTTCCTGACCACCTGGACGCCGGACGTGCTGGTATTCGAGCGGCATCCGCTGGTCGAATTGCTGGTCTACGGGCCGCTGTATGTCGCGCTGGCCCGCCCGGAATGGAACGGTCACGATCGCGCCGACGAGATCGCGGCCGTGTTGGAGCGCCACCGACCGGGCACCTTCGCCGACATCCTCGCTTGGCAGCGATCGGAATCCGCGCGTCTTGGCAGCTCCCCGGATATCTGGGACCTGCTGTCGGAGATCGCGGATCTGGTGCGCCGGGACGTGACCGAATCCGTCCCCGGCTTCGCCGACCGTTTTCGCACCACACTGCCCGATGCGGTGCTCTGGCTGGACGCACCACCGGAACAGGCCGCGGCGCGGTGCGCGGAACGCTCCGGGAACGGGCCGAAGGAGGCCCACGAAACAGCAGAGCGACTCGGAGCCCTGCGTGACGGATACCTGCAGGTGCGCGACACCCTCGCGGTGGCCTTCCCCGAAATGGGATTCCACCGCATCGACACCGGCGACGGCGTCGATCTCGAGGAGTCGGTCCGCGCCTGCGTGACGGAAGGGAAGTTACTCGGGTGAATACACAGGCAGGTACCCCGGCCACCGAGATCGAGGCGCGGGTGCGCGCCATTGTCGGTGAGGTGCTGTGGGTTTCGGCGGACGAGATCGATGCGTCCGCGCAATTGATCGACTACGGACTGGATTCGCCGACCGCGATCGAGCTGACCATTCAGCTGGAGCAGGCATTCGGCATCATCATTCCGGAAGACGCTGCAGCACAGTTGAATACGGTCGCCGAGATCGTGCATTACGTGCGGGGTGAGCAGTGACCGCATTGGTTCCCGAGCATCCGACCATCGTGCACGCGCTATTGGCAAGTGCCGAGCGTGCGGCATCGGCACCGTCCACGATTTTCGTGCCGGAGCGCGGCGAAGCCGACGGTGAAATCGCGTGGCGGCACGACGATCTCGCGGCTGCCGCGGGGAGGGCTGCGGCCGCATTGGCGGCTGAGGGTGTCGAGCCGGGGGATCGGGTGATGCTGTGTCTGCCCACCTCCCCCGAGTTCGTCACGGCGTTCTTCGGTGCGCTGGTGCTCGGCGCGGTGCCGACCGCGGTGGCGACGCCCGGCGGGTTCGGTTCGGCGGATATCTTCCGCGACAAGTTCACTCGGCTACTCGGTTATCTGGAACCCGCGGCGGTGGTCGCGACCCGGTCGGTGCTCGCAGGGGGAGCACTGCCGGACGTCGTGGCCGCCATCGACGGCGATGTACTGCACGCCTTGGCCTGTTCGCCGGACGCGCCGACGCTGGCGCCAAGACTCCCCGAACCTGGGGACCTGGCGTTCATCCAGGCGACCTCCGGTTCGACAGGGACGCCGAAGGGTGTGCAGATCACCCACGCGAATCTGGCCGCCAACTGCGAACAGATCGCACAGGCGGCCGCGATGGGGGCGGGCGATACCTGGGTCGGCTGGCTGCCGCTGCATCACGATATGGGGCTGATCGGCGGATTCCTCACGCCGGTATTCCGTGGTATCGATGCGGTGCTCATGCCGCCGAGCCGATTCCTGCGCAGTCCGGGGGACTGGTTGCGTGCCGTCGGCCGGTATCGCGGAACATTCACGGCGGCACCGAATTTCGCGTATGGATACGCGGCGGCGCGGGTTACCGACGCCGAACTCGACGGCGTGGATCTGTCGAGTTGGCGGTTCCTGTTCTGCGGCGCCGAGCCGATCCATCCGCCGACCGTGCAGAGCTTCGTCGACCGTTTCGCGGCCTGGGGACTGCCGAAAGACGCACTGGTGCCCTGCTACGGCATGGCCGAGGCATCCCTGGCCGTCACCGTGAACCGGCCGCACGCGCCGGTCGCCTACGACTCGGTATCGCGCCGGGCGCTCACCGGAAACGGTGTGGCCCTGGATATTCCGGAAGACGACCTCGATGCGATGCACATCGTCGACTGCGGTGCACCGCTGCCAGGCACCGAGGTACGCATCGTCGACCAGGACGGCGCCATCTGCGGTGCGGACGTGGTCGGCCGCATCCAATTCCGCGGCCCGTCGATGACGCTCGGTTACTTCCGGCTGCCGGAGGAGACCGCGGCCGCCAATCGGGACGGCTGGTGGGACACCGGCGATATCGGCTATCTCCGCGACGGTCGGCTGCGCATCACCGGCAGGCATAAGGATCTGATCATCATCCGCGGCGCGAACTACCTGCCCACCGATTTCGAGCTCGCCGCACAGGAAGTCGCCGGTGTGCGGCTCGGCGGTGTCGCGGCCGTCGGTCATGCCGATACCCGAGGGCTCTCCGAGGAGTTGCATCTCATTGTCGAATCCGGGGCGGAGGCGACCGAACACGATGCGTTGCGCCGAGCGGTGCGGGTCGCGGTGAGCAAGCGCACCGGCGTGCTGCCCGCCGGGGTCCGGGTGGTGCCGCCGCGCAGCATCCCGAAGACGACGAGCGGCAAGGTGCAGCGCGCGGAGGCCCGACGGCTGTTCCTGGTCGAGGACGATCTGGTCGGCGCCGGGGGCGCGGCATGAGTGTGCAGCCGAAGTTCGGCGGCCGCCGTCTGGGCGGTCCGGCGCTGCGACATCCACTGGGTGCGTATCCGGATTACCGGGCCGACCCGCTCGCGCTGTTCTACGAACAGGCCGTCGCGCACGGTGGCAGCGTCCGGCTGCGCCTGGTGCATCAGCAGCTGCATCTGCTCGTCGAGCCGGAACACATCAATCAGGTGCTGGTCACCGATGCGGCCAAGTACGAGAAGGGCATCAGCTATCAGAGTCTCAACTATCTGCTCGGACCCGGACTGCTGACCAGCGGCGGTGAACTCTGGAAGCGCCAGCGCGCCCTGATCAAACCCGCGTTCTCCCGTCGCCACGTGGACACCGAGATTCCGCTCATGGTCGAGTGCGGACAGCGGATGCTCGATCGCCTCGATGCGTACGCGGCGGCGGGCACGGCCTTCGACCTGGTCCCCGAGGTGATGGGCTTCGCGGCCGATGTGGTGTGCCGCGCGGTCATGGGCTCCGATATCGACGGTGTACTGCCCCAGATCGAAGACGATGTGCGCGAAGGTGTTTCGTGGGTGATGCGACATATGGCCGCACCCATCCAGGTGCCGCCGACTGTGCCGACCCCGGCCAATCGCCGTTTCCGAGGCGTTCGGGAACGACTACATCGCGTGGTGGACAGCGTCATTCAACGGCGCAGGGACGCCGATACCGAAGCGACGTCCCTGCTGGCCCGACTCCTCGCGGCCCGCGATGACGCCGGGCACGCCATGGATGACGCGCAGCTGCGTCACGAGGTGCTCACCTTCCTGCTCGCCGGACACGAGACCACCGGCGGTGCGCTGGCATGGACCATCTACGAACTCGCCCACAACCCAGCGGTGCTCGCGCGGGTACGCGACGAGATCGATATGGCACTCGCGGTGACCGACGGCGTCGACCGGGCGCTGCCCGCACTGGAGTTGACCGGGCGCGCGATCGACGAGGCCATGCGCCTGCACCCACCCGCATGGGCATTCAGCCGCACCGCCATCGAACCGGACAGCTTCGACCGCTTCGATCTGCGACCCGGCGCGATCGTGGTGATCAGCCCGTTCGTGAACCATCGCTTCCCCGAATTCTGGGATTCACCACTGACCTTCGATCCCGGCCGGTTCACCAAAGAGCAGAACAAAGCCCGCCCGCCCTTCCGCTACTTCCCGTTCGGCTGGGGCGCACATCTGTGCGTCGGCCAGCACATGGCGCTGATGGAGGTGCGGGTGGGCATCGCAATGCTGTTGGCCCGCTACGACATCGAACTCGTCAACGGGATGCGGGTGCGGGAGAACCCGGAGATCTCCAATACCCCCGATCCGGTATTCGTGCGACTCACCCGGCGTGCGCCCGCGGTGCCGAAGGTCGAGACCATGCAGGAGGCCGCGCTATGACCGGAACAACCGTCAGCGATATCGCACTGGCCGCCGAAGCGACGATGGCGGCGCAAGTGGGTGCCAAGGCCGCGAATCTCGGCAGGCTGGTGGCGGCGGGCCATCGGGTGCCACCGTTCGTGGTGCTCAGCGCCGCCGCGTGCGCGCGCATCCTCGAACCGATCAGTGAATCCATTGCCGCGGTCCTGGATTCACTCGATCACACCGACCCCGCGTCGTTGCGTGCGGTGTCCGGGAAGATCCGCACGATCATCCTCGATCAGGAAATCCCGGCGGATATCGGCACCGATCTCGGTGCTGATGTGCGCGAAATCATCGATCGCACAACACAATCCGGTTCCCGGTTGGCCGTGCGCTCATCGGTGAGCGGTGAGGATTCGGCGACGGACTCCTTCGCGGGCCAACTCGACACCTTGCTGAATATCGACCCGGCTGATGTATCGGCGGCCGTGCTGGAAGTGCTCGCCTCGGCCTACTCGGAGCGGTCGCTGTTCTATCGAGCGCATCGTGGACTGGATAACGCCCAGATCGACTGCGCCGTCCTGGTGCAGGTGCTGATCGACAGCGCTGTCTCCGGCGTCGTCTTCAGCTGCAACCCGCAGACCGGCGACCCGGGCGAGGCCGTCGTCTCGGCGGCGCTCGGTCTCGGCGAAGGCGTGGTCGCCGGAACAGTGGAATGCGATACCTATTTCGTCGACACCGCCGCGCGCGCGATCGTGTCCCGTTCGGTGGCCGAGAAACAGAGCCGGGTCGTGGTCGCGGCCGATGGTTCCGGCACGGTCGTCGAACAGATCGCCGCCATCACCGATCCGGCACTCACCGACGCGCAGGTGCTCGAACTTGTGGATACCGCAACGGGATTGGCCGAATCCTTCGGCGCGCCACAGGATATCGAATGGGCCTATGACGCGGACGGCGTGCTGTATCTGCTCCAGGCCCGTCCCATCACCGCGACCGGTGCCCGCGAAACAATTTTCGACAACGTCAATGTCGCGGAGTCCTACCCCGGTCTGTCCAGCCCACTGACCTTCTCGATCCTGCGAAATGCCTATGAGCAGGTATTCCGTGCCTGCCACAAGGATTTCGGCGCCACCGACGCCATCGTCGAACGCAACGCCGCGAGCCTCTACCCCTATCTGGTCGGCACCGCGCACGGCCGCATCTACTACAACATCAGCAACTGGTACCGGCTGTTCCTGCAGATACCAGGCATGGAGTTCGCCATCGAAGGCTGGGAGGCGGCACTCAATATCGAGAACCGCTACCAGCGACCGGTCGCGCCGAAACGCGGTCTGGCCAGGGCCGCGATGTATCTGCTGCGCTTGCGTATCGCCGCCGTCATCACCGTTGGGTGGTTGCGGCTACCGCGACGGTTGCGCGCGTTCTTCACCGAACTCCAGAACTTCACCGCCGATCTGGACCACCGACTGAACCCGGAAACGCCGGATCGGGAACGGGATCCGGAGGCACTGCTGGAGTGGATGGAACGCTGCCTGCACGAACTCGTACCCGCCTACGCGGTGCAGATCTTCAATGACTTTCTGGCCCAGCAGATGTTCCACGTCGTGGGTCTGCTGCTGGAACGCGAAGGCCTCACCGAGACGGCCGCCATCACCTTGCGTAATGAATTGTTCTGCGGCGAAGAGGGTGTCGACAGTGTGGACCCGGTTCGCTCGGCGCTCGCACTGACCGCATCGGTCCGGTCCGATGCCGCGCTGCGTGAGCTGTTCGAGGGACAACTGGAACCGCATGAGGTGTGGAAAGCACTGGCGCAGCCCGAATTCGCCGACTTCCGCGGTGCGTGCCTTCGGCATATCGCCTTGTTCGGCGATCGCACCGTCGACGAGCTGAAGCTGGAAACCGATCCGCTCGGTGAACATCCGGAGCGACTGGTTCCTATGCTGCGCAACTACCTGCGTGGCGGTCAGAACATCGATGAAATGGCCTCCCGTGAGAAGCAGATCCGGCGCGCGGCGGAGCAGACCGCGGCGAAGCTGTTCCGTGGAAAGCTTCCGCAACGGTTGGCATTCCGGTTCGCCCTCGGCCGCGCGCGCGAGCATGTGAAACAGCGCGAGAATATGCGGCTTGGCCGCAGCCGCTCCTTCGGACTGGTCAAGAGGGTTTTCCGGGAATACGGCAGGCAGATGCACGCGGCCGGGCTGCTCGAGGATCCGCGCGATATCTTCTGGCTCACCTACGAGGAGATCGCGGCCCTCACCCGGGGCACCGCGGTCGACACCGATGCGGCGCGCACGGTCGCCACACGCAAGAGCGATCACGAGCGGTGGCGCGCCGAGCAGTTGCCGTCCCGGATCGTCACGGCCGGAATCGCGGCCGTCGGCATCAACGATCCAGCCTTCGAGCATCCCACCCCGACCGGCGATTCCGGCAGCGTGCTGCACGGAATCGGCTGTGCGCCGGGACGGGTCGAGGCTCCCGCGTTGGTGTTGACCACTCCGGAACCGGATATCGTCGTCGACGGTCAGATCCTCGTCGCATCCAGTACCGATCCGGGTTGGGTCTTCCTGATGGTGGCCGCCGGGGGATTGGTCAGCGAGAAGGGCAGCCCGCTGTCACACACCGCCATTATCGGCCGTGAACTCGGCATACCGACCGTCGTCGGCGTTCCGGGCATCACCCGGCTGGTCGCCAGCGGGGATGTGCTGATTCTCGACGGCAAGGCCGGAACCGCAACCATCGTTCAGGAACACAGCTCATGACCTCCACCGCAGCCGCACCGCACGAGACCGCGCACGGCGAGAACTTCAGCCTCGAGCATTACCTCGATCCCGCCGCACATACCTTCGAACAGCGCTTCGAAGAATTCCGGCCCTACGTCGCGAACGCGCGCGGTACCGGATTCGTCCTCCGTGAGATCACCGGACCGGCGGGACCGGTGGTGCAGGTCCGCGATCCCGACGGTGGCACGGTTCGCGACCTGATCATGTTGGGGTCGAACAACTATCTCGGCCTCGGCAACGAACCGGAGATCGTCGAGGCCGCTGTCCGGGCCGTGCGCGAATTCGGTGTCGGTCACGGCGGACCGCCGCTGCTCAACGGCACCACCTCGGTGCACCGGCGGCTGGAGGAACGCCTCGCCGAGACCAAGGGCTGCGAATCCGCACTGGTGTTCTCCTCCGGCTACGCCGCCAATGTGGGGTGGGTGACCGGCCTGCTGCGCAAGGGCGACATCCTGCTCTACGACGAGCAGAGCCATGCCAGCCTCTACGACGGCATCCAGCTCGGGCGAGTCCGCTCGATGGCCTTCGAGCACAACGATCTTCGACATCTGCGACACCGGCTCATGCAGATCCGCTGGCGCAACCCGGGCGCGAATATCGTGGTCGCCGTCGAGGGCGTGTATTCGATGGACGGCGATATCGCGCCGCTGCCGGAGATTCGGGCGCTGTGCGATTCGTTCGGGGCCTGGCTGGCCATCGACGACGCGCACGGCACCGGTGTGCTCGGCGCGAAAGGCCATGGCACCGCTGAGCATTTCGGTATGGGGGCCGGATCGGTCGAGCTCTACATGGGCACCTTCTCGAAGGTGTTCGCCACCACCGGCGGGTTCGTCGCCGGTTCGAAGGATCTGGTGGATACGCTGCGGTTCTTCGCGCGCTCGTACATGTTCTCGGCATCGCTGGCGCCCGCGGTCGTCGCCTCGGTACTCGCCGCCATCGATTTCATCGACGCGCATCCGGAGCGGATCCGCCAATTGCACGACAATGTCGACTATTTCGTGCGCGAACTGCGTCGAATGGGTTTCGCGGTCGATCCGCAGACCGCGATCATCCCGATCCTGGTGCCGCAGCGCCTCGCCGTCGCCGAGGTCGTCGCGGCGCTGCATGCCGAGGGAGTGTTCGTCAACGGCGTCGAATTCCCGGCTGTCCCACGCGAACAGCAGCGACTGCGGGTGAGCATGATGGCCACGCTCAGCCGCGATCAGCTGGATTTCGCCCTGGAGAAGATCTCGACCGTGGCCCGCCGCTTCGCCTTCCATCCCGAACAAATCGGTCCGACCGAAGAAGGAATCCGCTGATATGACCGGAACCGAAATCGCCGCGGGCGGCACGGCTTCCGAACGGCTGGTGGTGCACGCGGCGCTGGCCGATCCGAGCCAGGACGAGCGGGCCGCATCGGCGAAGCTCGCCGACGAGATCACCGACTGGGCCGAGGTCTTCGAACTCGCCGAGCTCAATGCGACCGTTCCGCTGGTGCAACGCCGCTTGGAATCCGAGCAGCTCTACGACCTCGTTCCCGAACTGGTGCGCGCGCAGTTCGCCAGCATCACCGATCACATCGCCGCCGTGAACGATCGACGCCTGGCCGGCGCTCGGGAACTTTTGCGTCGCCTCGACGAACGCGGCGTGCGCTGTGTCGTGCTCAAGGGCATGTTGTTCGCGGCGGAGGTCTACCACGACCCGCGCTACAAGCGCATGAACGACCTGGACATCCTCGTCGAACTCGACCAGGTCGACACCGTCATCGAGATCTACCGGGAGCTGGGCCTTTTCGCCACCTCCGAACTGCTGGGCAAGGCGCCGAAGGTCCGCGCCGAACGTTCACACCACCTGCCGTCGTTCGTCTCCCGCGACGGATCGCTTGTCGTCGGAACGCACTGGGGCCTGATCACCCCGCTGGCCCCATACACCGTCGACTACAGCGCGATCTGGAAGCGCGTGCGGCGCATCGACTTCTACGGTGTGCCCGCTTGGGCCATGTCACACGCGGACAACCTGCATCACCTCGGCATCCACCTGCCCTACTACAAGACAGGTGTGCGCGAGCTCGCCGACATCTGGAATCTGGCCCGCTACGCCGAGGACCTCGACTACGACCTGCTCGCCGGTGAAATCGCCAAGGCGGGCAGCGAAAGCCTGATGTACCACGCCCTTTCGCTGGCCGATCGGCTCGTTCCGGTACCGGAGTTCGCGGCATTGATCGGCTGGATCGAACCGAAGATCAACCGCTTCACCCGCTACGACACCGCGCGCAAGACCGCCGATATCCATGCCCTGCTGCGCAGCCGCTCCACCCATACCTCACGCATCGAAAAGGCCTACACCGAATTCAATATGACCGCCCTCGCGAGCGAGAAGCGCGACCGCTTCGGTCGCCTGTGGTCGGACCTGCTGCTGGTGCCCGGTGATGAGGCGCGCAAGATGAGCTCGCTGCGCGACCCATCGCCGCTATCCGACCTCGGTGCGCGAATCTCCGCGCCCTACCGGCTGACCCGGGTCTTCCAGCGCGACCTGGGCCGCTGGCTGTTTCCGGCGGCTTTGGCCAAGACTGTCTTCGATCTCGGTGCCGCATATGGTTCGGAACTGGCGAGCCGGGCCGGAATCGGCACGACCGCGACCGAACGTCCCGGCATCGACGAATACGCGGCACAGTTGGGCCTGACCCGTGCCGATCTACAAGCGGTACTGGACAGCCAGGAATGAACCGCATAGTGCTGTGGGACCTGGACGGCACCTTGGTCCGGTTGCGTCGACGCCGATTCAAGGCGCTGATGCCGCTGGTGGCCGCGCAGGTATTTCGCGAGTTGACCCCGCCGCATCGGTTCCTGCGTGTGCTGTCCGGCGTGCTGCGGCAGGTGCGGGCCAATGACACCGAGCACACCAACACCGACCTGATGGTTCGACTGCTCGCCGAACGGCTGGGCGTCGAACCCGACGCGGTGGCGTTCCAGCTGAAGAGTCTGGCGGAGAAGGGTTTTCCGCGCCTGCGACATTGTTTTCCACCGGAGCCGTCGGCATTGGATACCGTGACCCGGCTCCGAGAAGCGGGCACCGTGCAGGTCGTCGCGACCAACCCGCTGTGGCCGGACAGCACGGTCACCACCCGACTCGGCTGGGGCGGCTATGACCCGTCCGCGTTCACCTTTCGGACCAGTGGCGAGAATATGCGCCGCTCGAAACCCCGCATCGAGTTCTACCGAGAACTCCTGGACCGGCTCGATGCGGAACCGGGGGAGTGCGTGATGATCGGCAACGATGCCGCCAACGACGCACCGGCGGCGCGAATCGGAATTCCCGTCTTCTTGGTGAACGTGCCGGAGTCGGCTGTCCCACAAGAATATTCCGGCCTGGTAAGTACGGGGGATTGGCCTCGGCTGCGCGAGTGGCTCGGTATCGAGGAGGAATCATGCTCGTCATCCTGAATCCACAGTCCAATGCCGGGACGGCGCTGCGGAGGTGGCGTCCGGTAGAAGAGATACTGCGCGAACGGAATAGCGATCTGACCGTCGAAATGCCCGGTGACGCAGAACAAGCGACGAAGCTGGTCCAGGCGAGTCTCGAGTCGGATCCGCCCGAGGTGATCGTTGCGGCGGGCGGCGACGGCATGGTCAACCTGATCCTCAATGCGATCATGGACCCGACGACAGATCGACCACGGCACGGAGCAGAATCGGTCGCACTGGGCGCGATCGGTCTCGGCAGCTCCAACGACTTCCACAAACCGGGGCGAACCAGCATTGCCGACATCCCCATCCGGCTCGGCGCGCCCGAACTCGTCGACGTCGGCAAGGCCAGCATGCTGCTCCCGGACGGCACCCGTACGGTTCGCTACTTCCTGCTCAATGCGAGTATGGGACTCGTTGCGGCAGGCAACCATTCGTTCAACAATGCGCGCGGGCTCATCGGCTGGCTGAAATCCCGCAATGTCGAGGCGGCCATTATCGCCACCGCGCTGAGCAATATCGCCACCCACAAGCCACTGGCCATCCAACTGCGCGGATCCGACTGGGTACACACCGCACCGATCACCAATGTCGGTGTGCTCAAGAGCGTCCACTTCGCCGGTGGCATGTATTACGACACACCGGTCACCCGCGTGGACGGCATGTTCGACGTGAATATCTGGGAAGCCGCTGGTCGGGCACGGATTCTGGGGCTCATCGCGGGTCTCTACCGCGGCAGATTCAGGGGCTCCGCACTCGCCACCTGCCGTCGCGACACCGCGGTGGAACTTCGGCCCGCCGCACCCGCGCCGCTCGAATTGGATGGCGAGATCACGATTGTCGAATCGGCGCGCCTAGAGGTGCTGCCCCGCGTGTTGCAGGTGTGTGCGCTGTGACCGTCGTCCTGGTGACCGGCGCTGCCAACGGTATGGGCGCGGCGACCGTCGAATACCTTGCGCGCGTCGGCTATACGGTCGAGGGCAGCGACAAGGTCGCGCGCGAGGGTGTGTGTGCGGTCGATGTCCGCGACAGCGAGGCGGTGCGGAGTTGGGTGAAATCCGTGCACGCACGACACGGCCGCATCGATGCGGTGGTCACCTTCGCCGCCTACGGCATTGTCGGTTCGGTGGAGGAGACCGATCCGGACGAGGCCGCCGCACTTATCGATACCAATGTGATCGGCACCCACCGCGTGCTGCGCGAAGTGCTGCCGGTCATGCGTGCGCAAGGCCACGGACGGGTGATCGTGGTGAGCTCCGGTGCGGGCGCGATCGCCGAACCCTATGGCGGCTGGTACTCGGCCACCAAGGCCGCCGTCGAACGTCTCGGCGAGGCGATGCGGATGGAGACCGCAGGTTTCGGTATCCACGTCTCGGTGCTCGCGCCGGGGTGGACGGTCACCCCTATCATCGATTCCGCTGCGCGCGTCGCGGATCCGATCGAGGCATACACGGGCGATCGGACTTCGGTGCTGGCGCGCGTCACCGGATATCTGGCGAACGGGCAGTCCGCGGAGGCGGTAGCCAGGAAAGTCCGGACCATCCTGGAAGCATCAGAACCGCGCCGAACCTACCTGTGCGGCAGCGACGTTCGGCTCTCGTTCTGGACCCGACGATTCACGCCCGCCCGGGTCTATGAACGGCTCGTTCGCCGCTATTACGGCTTTTGACAGGAGCATTCACCGGCGGTATCGGTAGTATCACCTCGGCCGTACGGGATCCCGAGAAAGCGGGGGCTTGTCCGGCACGTGCCGTTCGCTGGATGGTTTGCAGTAGCCCATCCGCCGACGACACGGCAGGAGAGGCAGCGATGACCAACCGATAGGAGCAGGCGATGGCACCGGCTCTGAGATGCCTTGTCTGGGAATTGGACAACACCCTCTGGGATGGTGTCGTCTGCGACGCGACCAGCGGCGCACCACGCCCCGCCGCCCTGCGCACGCTGCTGAAGCTCAGCGAGCGCGGCATCTGGCACGCCGTTGCCAGCCGCAGCGACCGCGACCTCACCCTCAAAAAGCTCTACCGGCACGGGCTCTACGACATGTTCTCGGCCATCGAGATCGGATGGGGCCGCAAATCGGCGTCGGTGTTGCGGATCGCGCACACCCTCGGCTTGGAACTGGACACCATCGGGTTCATCGATGCCGAACCGGTGGAGCGAGCGGAGGTAACCCGCGCACTCCCGCGCGTGCGCTGCTACGCCGCCCGCAATGCCGATGTGCTGCCCGCACTGCCCGACTTCCGCCCGGTGCTGCGCACGGGACCGTCACCGACGCCGCCCATGGGGTTCGCGAGCGTCAGGGGGTAGGGCCGCGCCTCGCCTTCGTCAGCGGACACCGGCGCTTGGGTCGATCGAATCGACATCGGCCGCAAGAAAATCCGTGAGCAGGCGGAGCAGGTGAGTGGTGCCGTCCAGTGGAATGATGTGTCCACAGTCCGGAATCACGTGGGCGACAAGGTCATCCGTGATCGGACGTAGTTGCCGTGCCAACGCGTCGCCGACCGGATGTGCGCCGACGGCCATGGTCGGCACGGTCAGCCGCCCGGTTGCGACGGCTTGTTCGATCTGGCTCGCGCTTTTGGGCATCGCACGGTAGTACGCGAAGGCGCAGCGCAGCGCCTCACGTCCGGTGTAGGTCGTGACGAAGGCGTCCCGAATGTCTTCGGGTATACCGCGCCCATGGGTTCCGGTAGTGAGAAACCAATCGATGTAGGCGGATTCGTTTCCGGCGAGTACGGTTTCGGCAAGTCCGGGTATCGCGTGGAAGCCGAACCACCAGGGTGGGCCAGCCGCGAGGAAGTCCTCGGCGCCGGGTAGAGCGCCCAACAGTGATTCCATGAGGACGAGCTGACGCACGCGCTCTGGCCGCCGCATGGCCAAAAGGAATGCGGGTGGTGTACCGGCATCGATCGCGATCACTGTCGCGTTGGGCTCCGCCAACGCGTCGAGCAGGCCCTCGGCATCCGCGGCGAGCGTATCTGCGTCATAGCCGTCGGGCGCGCGGGTGGCAGCACCGAGCCCACGCAGATCCGGCGCGATGACGCGATACCGCTGAGCGAGCGGTCCGATCACCGCGTGCCACAGCTGCCAGGTGTGCGGAAAACCGTGCAGCAGTAGCACGGCCGGGCCGTTCCCGGCGATCGCGACCTCGGTGCTGATGCCATTTGTTTCGATGCGCCGTATCGAGATATCTGAAGACATTGCCTACTTCTTGATAGTCACCATTGGTTACCACCTGACAGTAGGTAACGTGTGTGGCACTGAGAAGACGGCACTTTCACGACAGGTGGTGAGGTCCAGGTGACTACCCGCGGCGATCTGTTCGACCCCGACTGCCCGACGCGTCGCCTCCTGGACCGCATCGGCACCAAATGGGTGTCCATGATCGTCAAGACGCTGGCCGAGGTGTCCCCGGGCGAGCTGCGTTTTGCCGAACTTCGGCGACGCATTCCGGGCGTATCCCAGAAAATGCTCTCGGTCACCCTGCAGGGCCTCACGGTAGACGGCCTCGTCGCCCGCCGCGTCGAGCCAACAGTCCCACCCCGCGTTCACTACCGCCTCACCGACCTGGGCCTCTCCCTGGAAGTGCCGCTATCGGCACTGCGCATGTGGGCGGAGGAGCATATGGCCGAGATCGATCGGCACGGCTGAGCCCGCGCGGTGTTGAATCGCCGGGCCGATCGGCGTGGTCGGCAGCGGGTGGGGAGGTGAGCGGGGAATGATGTGGCCATGGTGAATGATCCGAATGGTCCCGATATCAAGCCGCGCAGTCGCGATGTCACCGATGGTCTGGAGAAGACGGCCGCGCGCGGCATGCTGCGGGCGGTCGGCATGGACGACGGCGACTGGGGCAAGTCGCAGATCGGCGTTGCCTCCTCGTGGAACGAGATCACGCCGTGCAATCTGTCGCTGGACCGGCTTGCCAAGGCGTGCAAGGAGGGGGTGTTCGCGGGCGGCGGGTATCCGATGGAATTCGGAACCATTTCGGTCTCCGACGGCATTTCCATGGGGCATGAGGGCATGCATTTCTCGCTGGTTTCGCGGGAGGTGATCGCCGACAGCGTGGAAACCGTGATGCAGGCCGAGCGGCTCGACGGTTCGGTGCTGCTGGCCGGATGCGATAAATCCCTGCCCGGCATGCTGATGGCGGCGGCGCGGCTGAACCTGGCGAGTGTGTTCCTGTACGCGGGCTCGATCCTGCCCGGTATCGCGAAACTCAGCGATGGCAGCGAGCGCGAAGTGACGATCATCGATGCGTTCGAGGCGGTCGGCGCCTGCTCGCGCGGTCTGATGAGCCGCGAGGATGTGGATGCCATCGAACGGGCCATCTGTCCGGGTGAGGGCGCCTGCGGCGGCATGTACACCGCCAACACCATGGCGAGCGCGGCCGAGGCATTGGGTATGTCGCTGCCCGGCAGTGCGGCGCCGCCCGCGACCGATCGACGTCGCGACGGTTACGCGCGGCGCAGCGGCGAGGCGGTGATGGAATTGCTGCGGCGGGGGATCACGACGGGCGACATCCTCACCAAGGAGGCCTTCGAGAACGCGATCGCGGTGGTCATGGCGTTCGGCGGCTCCACCAATGCCGTACTGCATCTGCTCGCGATCGCCCACGACGCGAAGGTCGATCTGTCACTCGAGGATTTCGCGCGCGTCGGGCGTCGGGTGCCGCACCTCGCCGATGTGAAACCCTTCGGGCGACATGTGATGACCGATGTCGACCGGATCGGCGGCGTGCCGGTGATGATGAAGGCACTGCTCGACGCCGGACTCCTGCACGGCGATTGCCTGACCGTCACCGGCCGAACGGTCGCGGAAAACCTCGCCACCATCGCGCCGCCGGATCCCGACGGAAAAGTGGTGCGGGCCATGGCATCTCCCATCCACCCGACCGGCGGCATCACCATCCTCGCCGGATCGCTCGCGCCCGGCGGCGCGGTGGTCAAGTCGGCAGGCTTCGACTCCGACGTATTCACCGGTACGGCACGGGTTTTCGACCGTGAGCGAGCGGCGATGGATGCGCTCGAGGACGGCACGATCACCGCGGGCGATGTGGTGGTCATCCGCTACGAGGGACCCAAGGGCGGTCCCGGTATGCGCGAGATGCTCGCGATCACCGCGGCGATCAAGGGTGCGGGCCTCGGCAAGGACGTGCTGCTGCTCACCGACGGACGCTTCTCCGGCGGCACCACCGGTCTCTGCGTCGGTCACGTCGCCCCCGAGGCGGTCGATGGTGGGCCGATCGCCTTCGTCCACGACGGCGACCAGATTCGCCTCGACGTCGCCGCGGGCACCCTCGACCTTCTCATCGATCCGGAGGAACTCGACCGCCGTCGCGAAGGTTGGAAACCGTTGCCGTCCCGCTACACCCGCGGCGTGCTCGCCAAATACTCGAAGTTGGTCGGCTCGGCCTCCTACGGTGCGGTCTGCGACTGACTCGGGAGTCGTCGACCGCTGATGCTGTCGGCCCCGATCGACCGCCGGGGCGAGTCATACAGTTGTTCGGAGGCATTCCGTAAACGACCATTCGGCTTGCCCTGGCGAGGAGCAGAGGCCTGCCCGGTCGTGTCGAGGCTCTCGGAACCTTCGCAATGCTCGGCGGCGTGCTCGCCAAGTGCTCGAAGTTGGTGGGCTCGGTGTCCTTCGGTGCCGTCCGCGACTGATGTGGCCCGGTCAAGTTCGGGGCGGCGTGATCTGTGACGGCCTGAAACCCTCTGGCTCAGGGCAGTTCAGGAAGGACGGCGATGTCCAGTTGCCGCAGGCGGGCCGGATCGGCGATCACCTCGTAGCCAGCGACTCGGTCACCTTGGACCGTAACCGCAAGCGCGAGTAGCAGTTTGCCGCGCGGCGCGACAATGATGCCGACCGCGCCATCGACCAGCGCGAGCACGGCGACCTGCGAGCGGCGGCGCAGGACGACGGTCTCCCGAGCCACCGCCTGCGCACCCCGCTCCACCCGCGCCATACCCGAGGGCAACGCGGCCGGATCGGCCGTACGCACAACATCGGGCGCGAGGACCGCGAGCAGTGCGTCGAGATCTCCGCTGCGAGCGGCGGCGAGGAAGGCGGCCACCACCTGCCGCTGCCGCGCGAGTTCGGCCGTGGACGCGGTCGCATCGCCGCGCGCTCGCGTGCGAGCCCGGCTGGCCAGCTTCTTGGTGGCGGCGCTGGTGCGCCCGACGATCGGCGCGATCTGATCGAAGGGCACGGCGAACATATCGTGCAGCACGAATGCCACCCGCTCATCGGGACCGAGGGTATCCAGCACTACCAGGAGCGCGCGTCCGACCGAATCGATCAGCACCGCTTCGCTTTCCGGATCGCGGTCATAGGCGGTGTCGCCGAGTTCGGCGATCCGATCGATCGGATCCTCGCGCCGCGCGGTCCGCGAGCGCAGCATGTCGAGGCAGATCCGGGAGACCACCGTGGTCAACCAACCCGCCAGATTCTCGACATCGCTCGTGTCGGAGCGGTCCAGCCGCAGCCAGGCCTCCTGCACGGCGTCCTCGGCTTCGGTGGCAGACCCGAGCATCCGGTAGGCGACCGCATGCAGGTGATCACGGTGCGTCTCGAATCGTCGCGCCAACAATTCCTGTGCGTGCATCGGTCACCTTTCGCGGTCGGCATCCGTCACGGGGATAGGGCGATCGGAGGCCCCACCCACGATCGCAGACCCGCAGCACCGAGATACCCGGAGGGTAGTTCCCATGTCTGTCGCATATGTCGTCGTCACCGTCCTCGCCGCCGTAGCCGCCTTCGTCGCCACCGGCTTCGATATCGTCAAAGCGGACCAGGTGCGCGAGAGGATGCGCGGCTACGGCCTCCCACAATGGACTCTCAACCCGCTGGCCATCGTGAAGGCCCTCGGCGGCCTCGGCCTCTTGATCGGTCTGGCGATCCCGCCACTCGGCCTCATCGCCGCCGTCTGTCTCGTCCTGTACTTTCTCGGCGCAGAAATCACCGTCATCCGCGCCAAGTGGTACGCCGACATCGTGTACCCGATGCCCTACCTGATCCTGTCCGCAGCCTCGCTTGCCCTGTTCGCCTACGCCTGACTCGGCGATGCCCGCCAGGCCGCGATCTAGCCCGTCGCACCGGAGACCACCGGTGTCGTCGCGCCGGATGCTGTCGGGCGGGCATCCGGTCGGTCAGCGAGGCGGTCGACATTCGGTGCGGCACAGCATCTTATGCGGACGCGCATGCGATGCGATATTGCACCACATGCCATTTCGGGCCCGATTTTCGCGGCACAGATCCGGCCGACAGATTCCCTTGTCCGCTCGGCACATTCTGAGGATCCGACCGGCAACATGCCCGATGGCGGCCGATCGAGCATGTTCGCCTACGACAGCACGCTAACCACGCAGAATGAACTGAGCCGCCTGCTCACCGACGAACACACTCGGCGCATGCGTGTGCCCGCGGATCAGCAACGGCATCACCGACGCGTCCGCGACGCGGAGTCCTTGCACCCCACGCACTTCCAGGCGCGGCGTGACGACACTGCCCACATCGGTGCCCATCCGACAGGTGCCGACCGGGTGATACAGGGTGTGCGAGTAGCCGTTCAATGTCAGTTCCATCGCGGCCTCGAGCTCGGCCGGAGCCTGCGGAGGATAGATCAGCGGCCCGAGTACCGCCTTCAGCGCCGGAGCGGCCGCCAGTTCGGCGCACACGCGTAGACCGGACATGATCGCGGCTCGGTCCGCGCCGCCGCTATCGGAGAGATAGCGCGGGTCGATGACCGGTTTGGCCGTGGGATCAGCGGAACCCAGCGAGATCCGACCGCGACTGTGCGGGCGCAGCAGCACTGTCGCCAACACGACGCCGTGCTCGGTCGGATCCTCGAGCCCCTCGTAGAAGAACGGCGCCGGCGCGAAAATCAGCTCCAGGTCGGGCAATTCGAGATCGGATCGGCTGCGGATGAACCCATAGGCCTCACCGACATTGGAGGTGAGCATGCCGCGGTGCCGGATCAGATAATCGAGTAGCTGACGCGGCTTCTCCGCCGCGAACAGCGAATCGGATTCGACGCCGTAACCCAGCGCCGCCACCAGGTGGTCCTGCAGATTTGCGCCCACCTCGGGCGCATGGTGCACAAGCGGAATGTGATGGCGCGATAGCTCGTCCTCATCGCCCACGCCCGAGAGCATGAGCAGCTGTGGGCTATTGATCGCCCCACCGCAGAGGATCACCTCGCGCCGGGCGGCCACCATTTGGGTGACGCCGTCCTTGCGATACTCCACACCGGTGGCGCGCGGTCGCCCGTCCGGTGCGGGCTCGAAGATGATCCGCGACGCGAGTGCCTCGGCATATACGGTGAGATTCGGACGACGCATCGCGGGCTTCAGATACCCATCGGCGGTGCTCCACCGCCTGCCACCGCGCTGGGTGACCATGGTTTCGCTGAATCCCTCCGGCTGCGGCCGGTTCGGCGGCTCCACCTGGAACCCGGATTCCTTGACCGCGGCCAGGTACGCCGCGGTCAGCGCGCGCGGACTGCGCTGCCGCGAAATATGCAGCGGCCCGGTCGCGCCCTCATCCGGATACTGGGCATCCTCGACGGTCTCGATCTTGCGGAACTGCTCGACCGCCGCGGAGAACCCCCACTCGTCCCCGGCCAGCAAGGCCCACTCGTCATAGTCGGCACGGAATCCGCGCACCCACATCATCGCGTTCATCGATGACGAGCCGCCGAACATTTTGCCGCGCGGCCAGTAGATCTGCCGATTCTTCAGCTCGGGCTGCGGTTCGGTGATGTAATCCCAATCCACCTCCGAACGGAACAGCTTCGCGAAGGCCGCCGGAATATGGGCGTACTTGTTCTTATCCGGCGGTCCGGCCTCGAGCACCACCACCGACACATTCGGATCGACGCTGAGCCGGTTGGCCAGAACCGCACCGGCCGAACCGGATCCGACGATCACATAATCCGCGCTAACCCCTGCTTGCACTGTCCCACTCCGATCTGCACTGCGTATGGCAAACATACGAGTAAGACGCGGTCTCGGGTTCGGTTTTCCTGGCAAACGGCCATCTTTCGCGGATCGGACCTGGTTATCAGCGCCTGGTCAGCGGCGGGCGCAGTCCGAGATGCGCACGCAGGGTGGTACCGGTGTACTCGGTGCGGTATGAGCCGCGCTCCTGCAATTCCGGAATCAACCAGTCGACGATCTCATCGAGTCCGGTGGGCACCAGATATGGCGAGATATTGAAGCCGTGAGTCGCGCCGTTGCGGACCCAGCGGGTGAGTTCGTCGGCCACCTGACTCGGCGTCCCGGCGAATCCGGACCGCTGCGAGGTCTCGATGGCGACCTGGCGCAGCGACAGATTCTTGGCCTCGGCCAGCGCCCGCCACTCCCGGGCGATCGCCACCGGATCGTGACCGTCACGCTGTGCGCCGCGCTCACCCGAAATCACTCTCGGCCGCGGATCGTCCGTGGGCAGCGGACCGTCCGGATCGAGATCCGACAGGTCGCGACCCCACACCTGCCCGACCAGGGACAGCGCCGTCTGCCCGGTGAACTGGCCCTCCAGCACCCAGCGCGCCTTCTCCTCGACCTCGGACTCCCGCTCCGCCAATACGATCTGCGTGCCGGGCAGGATCTTGACGTCATCGGCCGGTCGGCCCACGCGTTCCAGGCGTGCCCGAATATCGTTCGCGAAGGCGAGCGCGGCGTCGAAATGTGTTCCGTGTCTGGAGAAGATGACATCGGCATGGGCCGCCGCGAAATCGCGGCCCGCCGGTGAATCTCCGGCCTGGAAGATCACCGGATGGCCCTGGGCGCTGCGCGGCAGGGTCGGCGTGATCGAGACCTGGAAGTGCTCGTTGTCGCGGGCCACGGTCCGCACCGAATCCGGTGCGGCCCAGTCGGTATCGTGGCGCGAGGTCGCGATCGCGTGGTCGGCCCAGGCATCCCAGATCTGGCGGGCGGTCCGAATGAATTCGCCCGCGCGCTCGTAGCGTTGCGCGTGGTCGAGGAAGCCGCCGCGCCGGAAATTCGCACCGGTCCAGGCATTGTCGGTAGTGACCGCATTCCAGCCCGCGCGGCCGCCGGACAGCAGATCCAGGCCCGCGAGTCGTCGGGCGAGATCGGCGGGTTCGTTGTAGGTGGTGTTCTGGGTGGCGACCAGCCCGATCCGGCTGGTGATCCCGGCCAGCGCCGCCAGCTGGGCGATGGCGTCGGGACGTCCGGCGATATCGGTATCGAGCAGCTGTCCGTTCTGCTCGCGCAGGCGCAGGCCCTCACCGAGGAAGAATGCGTCGAAGAGTCCGCGCTCGGCGGTGGTGACGAGACGCCGGAAGGTTTCGAAGTCGATCTGCGAGCCGCTGCTGGAATCCGACCAGATGGTGCTGTGGTTGACGCCCTGGAAGAAGACGCCGAAATGGACCTGTGCGTTCGGAAAAGGGACCTCGGACATCAGTGCTGATCCTTCGCATAACGGTTGATCGGCCGCTCCAGGCCGAGATTGGCGCGCAGGGTCGAACCCGGCACCGGGCGGTGGGTCACACCGGCGCGGAAGAGTGTGGGCAGGACGTAGCGCGCCAGCGCCGGGAGGTCTTCGTCGATGACGGCCGGATGCAGTCGCACGCCGTCGACATGGCGTGCGAGTTCGGTGATGAGGCGGACGAGTTCGGTGGCGGAACCCGAGAACGTCAGGCGATCGGTGCGATTCGCGGTCCGGTATGTGTCTAATTCGGCGAGGCGTTCGACCGCGGTCGCTTCCGGAATGTCCAGGGCGACATCGAGTTCCGCGAATACCAGTGCGCCGGTGGCCCGCGCGCGGTCGGCGGCGGCGAGGGTCTGAGCGAGATCACTTCCGGTGACCAGGATGACATCCGCATCGCCGGTGTCGTGCGCGAAGACGACCACCTGCCCCTGCGGCGGCCGAGGCACGATCGCCGGACCTTTCACCGAGAATGTCTCGCCGCTGAAGTCGATGTAGTGCAGCTTGTCTCGATCCAGGAATCGGCTCGCCGCATAGTCGCGGACCACGGCATCGTCTTCCCATGAATCCCACAGTCGACGTGCGACCTCGATCGAATCCCGTTGCTCGCGTGCGAGTTCCGCCTCGGTGGTGCGCGGCGGTCGTCCCCAGGTGGTGGCGGCCGCGGGATCGGTGGTCGCGAGCCACCCGCCGCGCCCGCGCGAGGCGTAATCGAGCGTTGCCAATTGGGACGAGGTGTGGAACGGCTCGGCGTAGGTGGTCGCGACCGTGGCCACCAACCCGATGGTGCTGGTTGTTGCCGCGACGAACGAAGCCCGCGTCACCCCGTCGATTCGGCCCGCCGGATGCCCTGCGGGCGGCGGCAGGATCGAATCGTCGAAGGTGGCTAGGGTGAAACCGGCATTCTCGGCCGCGCTCACTCGTTTGCGCAGCGTATTGCCGGTGAGCAACTGGTCGGGCGCATGTGCGGCCCGGCGCCACGCGGCCGGGTGATATCCCTCGCCATCCAATTCGATGCCCACCGCGAAGACATTTCCGCTCATTGGTATGACGATCGTCAAACTTGTCCGGCACCGCCATGATTTGCGTCGCGATGATCCGAATCCGCCCAGCTGTCGATCGTCCGGCGATCCCGGATTCGCCATTGCGCGAACCCGGGATCGGTTGCCGCTTTTACCGCGCGGCGCGCGCCGACAGCGCCGCGGCGATCAAGACCGTGACACCCTCCGCAATCGCCGTACCGCCCAACGCATGTGCGGCCGACAGCACCGTACTGCCCGCGAGGCCCAGGAAAACCGAGCCGAAGCACGCGATACCGACCACGATGCCGAGCTGCACACTGGTCACCAGGATGCCACTGGCATCGGCGGCGAGGGCCATCGGAATCCTGGCCAGGGTACGGGTCATCAGCGGGCTGAAGGCGAGGCCGAACCCGATGCCCTGGATGCCGAAGACGACCAGCGGCAGCGGCCCGAAGTCGGCGCCATTGCGCAGCATCGTGCCCAGCGCCACCATGGTCGTCGCGCCGACCACCAGCCCGAACGGAATCATTATGGCGTGCAGGCGATGTGGGATGCGCTCCCAGTTCAGGCTGGCCAGCGCGAAGGTCACGCCCATCGGAATGAACAGCAGACCAGCGTGCAGTGCGGTGTAGCCGAGAGTGCTCTGCAGGTGGATCGCCATGACGAACATCCAGCCACCGAAGGTCGCCATGATCGTGAACAGTGTGCCCGCGGTGAGCGCCAGGCCCGGCGATGTCAGCACCCGTTGCGCGAACAACGGTTCACCGTCGCGTGCCGCGACCGCCCGCTCGATCGCCACGAACAATCCGACACCGATCACGCTGGCTCCCAATGCGATCCACGTCCACAGCGGCCATTCCTGCTCATGTCCCAATACCAGTGGCAGCACGAGCAGCAGCACCGAGACGGTGAGCATGGTCAGACCCGCGAGATCCAGCTTCCGATCGAATCGCGCGGTGGCCGTCGGCAATACCCGCGGCGCGATCAGCAGCAGCACCGCACCGATCGGCACATTCACCAGGAATACACCGCGCCAGCTGCTGCCGAACAGATCGGCATTGACGATCAGTCCGCCCGCCACCTGGCCGACGACCATACCGCCGGAAATGATCGCCGAATACGCGCTCAGCGCCTTGGCCCGCGCATTGCCGGTGAAATTCCGCTGGATCATGGTCATGATCTGCGGAATCATCGCCGCGGCCCCCGCTCCCTGCAGGAACCGGAATACAATGAGCGAGAACTCATTCCACGCCAGCCCGCAGGCCAGCGAGGCAACGGTGAACATTGCCAGCCCGGTTATGAAGGTGCGGCGCTGCGTGAACCGATCACCCAGCCGAGCACCGGTCACCAGAAGTACGGCGTAGGCGATCACATACCCCGCGACGATCAACTGCAACGCGGATCCACTGGTATGCAACGAAGTACGAATAGAAGGAATGGCGACATTCACGATCGACGCATCGAGCACCGCCATGAACTGCCCGGTGAGCAACACCGCGAGCACCGCAATCGTCCGCCGCGCACCCAGTGCGGCAGGTTGAACTGCCGGTTCCACGACGGCCGACGTGGCCGCGGCGGTATCCGGCCGCAAAGTCTGAGTCATGCGATTAGCTTGCAACCTGTCCGACACCAGTAACAGGAGTCCGATAACACTGGTACTGGCAACACCTGGATACGGGCCTGATTTGGCTGGAAGCTGGAATATTTAGCCAAGCTAACGTATTACTGGATGTAAGCGTCTTCAATCTGCGAAGGAGGCTGGCCATGCTGAGTGATACGCGGATGGAACGGCTCATGAGTCGCATTGCCGATCTGTACGCCACCTATTCGGACATTCGCGACGCGCGACCGATTCCGGAGACTTTCGCCGCGATCCGAGAACCCGGAATGCGGCCCGCGCAGATCGCGGCGACGGTCATGGCGGCCTACGCCGATCGCCCCGCGCTCGGACATCGAGTCTGCGAACCGACGACGGACGAGTCGGGGCGCCGCACGCTGCGACTGCGGCCCGAATTCGAGACCATCACCTACGGCGAATTGTGGGCGCGGGTCGGCGCGATCGCCGCGGCCTGGCACCACGATCCCGAAAACCCCATCAACGCAGGCGATTTCATCGCAACGCTCGGCTTCACCAGCAGTGACTACGCCACGCTCGATCTGGCCTGTCTGTATCTCGGCGCGGTTGCCGTACCGCTGCAGGCCGGTGCGGCACCGAAGCAGCTGTCGGCGATCATCGCCGAGACCGAACCGCGCATCCTCGCCGCGACCCCCGAAAACCTCACTACCGCAGTGGAATGCGTCCGCACCGGGCCAACGCCGGAATGCCTCGTGGTCTTCGATTACCACCCCGAGGACGATGATCATCGCGAGGCATTCGAATCCGCCCGCGACCGCCTGGCGAACACCCCGATAGTGGTGGAATCGCTGGAGCAGGTGCTCGAACGCGGCCGTGCCCTGCCGCCCGCACCACTGTTCGTACCCGACGACGATGCCTTGGAGCTGCTGATCTACACCTCCGGCAGCACCGGAACGCCCAAGGGCGCCATGTACACCAGCCGGTTGGTCACCGCGATGTGGTTGGCCCAGCCGGAGGTCGGAGGGATCGGCCTGAACTACATGCCGATGAGCCATATGGCCGGACGCATATCGCTCTACGGCGTGCTGGCCCGCGGCGGCACCGCGTATTTCACGGCCAAGAGCGATATATCGACGCTTTTCGAGGATATCGGCCTCGTCCGACCGACCGAGATGTTCTTCGTGCCACGCGTCTGCGATATGGTCTTCCAGCGCTATCAGAGCGAAATGGAGCGTCGCGCCGAACCGGGTATCGACCGTGCCGAACTCGACCGCGCGGTGAAAACCGAACTGCGCGAGGACTTCCTGGGCGGCCGATTCCTATCGCCCATCGTCGGCAGTGCGCCGCTGGCCGCCGAGATGAAAACCTTCATGGAATCGGTCACCGAGATGGACCTGCACGATGGCTACGGTTCGACCGAGGCGGGCGGTGCCGTCATGGTCGACAATGTCATCCGCCGTCCACCGGTGCTCGACTACAAGCTGGTTGACGTGCCGGAGCTGGGATATTTCGGCACCGACCAGCCGCACCCGCGCGGTGAGCTGCTGCTGAAGACCACCACCATGATTCCCGGGTACTACCACCGTCCCGAGGTCACCGCGGAGATCTTCGACGCGGACGGCTTCTACCGGACCGGTGACATCGTGGCCGAACTCGGACCCGACGAACTCGTTTACCTCGACCGTCGCAATAATGTGCTGAAGCTGTCCCAGGGCGAATTCGTCGCGGTCGCACGCCTGGAATCGGTATATGCCAGCAGCCCGCTGCTCGAGCAGATCTTTGTCTACGGCAGCAGTGAGCGCGCCTACCTGCTCGCGGTGATCGTCCCGACCGAGAAGACGCTGCGCTGCGCCGATCCCAAAGCGGCACTGGGTGATTCGCTGCATCTCATCGCCAAGGAGGCCGACCTCGAGTCATATGAGATCCCGCGCGATTTCATCATCGAAACCGAACCCTTCAGCACGGAAAACGGTCTGCTCTCCGGCATCGGTAAGTTATTGCGTCCCAAGCTGATCGAGCATTATGGCGAGCGGCTACAGCAGTTATACGCCGAGCTGGCCGCGGGTCAGGCGAACGAATTACACGCGCTACGTCGCGAAGCCGCCCACCTGCCGGTTCTGGAAACCGTGAGCCGAGCCGCACGAGCCTTGCTCGGCTGCGCCCCGACCGATCTGCGACCGGATGCGCATTTCACCGATCTGGGCGGCGATTCCCTTGCCGCGCTGTCATTTTCGAATCTGCTGCGCGATATCTTCGCTGTCGAGGTACCGGTTGGCGTTATCGTCAGTCCGACCAACGGGTTGCGCGAGTTGGCGGAGTACGTCGAATCGGCGCAGGGATCCGGCGCGATGCGACCCACCTTCGCCGCTGTCCACACCCACCACGCCGTCGCCCGTGCCGATGAACTGACGCTGGACAAGTTCATCGACGCGCAAACACTGTCCGACGCAACAACTCTCCCGCACACAACCGAGACGCAGACGATCCTGCTGACGGGTGCCAACGGCTACCTCGGCCGCTTCCTCTGCTTGGAATGGCTGCAGCGACTGGATAAGGCGAACGGCACACTCATCTGCATCATCCGCGGCAAAGATGCTGCGGCAGCGCGGAAAAGGCTCGACGAGGCCTTCGACAGCGGTGATCCGGAGCTGCTGCGGCACTATCGTGAGCTGGCCGCCCGCCGCCTGGAAGTGCTGCCGGGTGATATCGGCGAGCCGAATCTCGGCCTGGATGATGTGACATGGCATCGGCTGGCCGACACCGTCGACCTGATCGTGCACCCTGCCGCGCTGGTCAACCATGTGCTGCCCTACGACCAGCTGTTCGGTCCCAATGTCGTCGGTACCGCTGAACTCATCCGTCTGGCGATCACCTCGCGCATCAAGTCCGTCACGTATCTGTCCACCGTCGCGGTCGCGGCCCAGATCAATCCGTCAGTCTTCGTGGAGGACGGCGATATCCGCGAAATCAGCCCAACGCGTGCCATCGACGACAGCTACGCCAACGGCTACGGCAACAGCAAATGGGCGGGCGAGGTCCTGCTACGCGAAGCGCACGACCTCTGCGGACTTCCGGTCGCCGTCTTCCGATCCGATATGATCCTGGCGCACAGCCGATTCGCCGGGCAACTCAACATTCCGGACATGTTCACCCGACTACTGCTGAGCCTGGTGGCTACCGGCATCGCCCCGTACTCCTTCTACGAAACCGATGCGGACGGCAAACGCGAACGCGCACACTACGACGGCCTACCGGCCGACTTCACCGCCGAAGCGATCACCACCATCGGCGCACGGGCCCGCACCGATTTCCACACCTTCGACGTCCTCAATCCCCACGACGACGGCGTCTCCCTCGACGAATTCGTCGACTGGCTCATCGAATCCGGCCACCCCATCCGGCGGATCGATGACTATCAGGAATGGTTGAGCCGATTCGAAACCGCGCTGCGCCGCCTCCCGGAGAAACAGCGACAGGCGTCGGTGCTACCGCTGTTGCACGCCTATAGTCGACCCGGTCGGCCGATGCGTGGCGCCGCCATCCCGGCAAAGGGTTTTGCCGCTGCCGTGCAAGCCGCCGAAATCGGTGCCGAACAAGATATTCCGCATCTCACGCCCGCGCTCATCGACAAGTACGTCAGCGATCTGCGATTGCGTGGACTGCTGTAGTCAGGCGAGCCCGAGAATGGTGATGGTGAGTCGGGTGGCGTAATCGACCACCTCGTCGCGATTGGCCTCGACATCGCCGTCGAGCCAATCGAGGAACAGCGCGACCAGCGCGCCGGATATCGCGCTGACCGGCAGCGGAATCCGGCCCGACGTCGAGATGAAGCGCGCGGCCCGCTGCGGTGCGAGTTGCGCGGCGACGAGCGTGACGAAGGCGGGGAGTGTGTCGGCGCCGCGGGCCCGCAGGGTGTCATCGGCGAGGGTTTCCCGGAACATGATCCGTCCGCGGCGCGGATCGTCCGCGAAATATTGCGCCGCCGCGTCGAAAGCCACTCGGGCGCGGGCGGTTTCGTCGGCGGGAGCGTCGGCCAGTCGGGTGGTGACGGCGTCGACGAGCGCGCGTGCGGTCCGGTCGTAGATCTCGATGAGCAGGGCTTCGCGGTCGGCGAAGTTCTCGTAGAAGTAACGCAGGCTCAGGCCCGCTTCACGGCACACCGCCCGCATGGTGGTCGCCCCTGCGCCCTCGCCGCCGAGCAGCGCGAATCCGGCGCGCACGAGTTGCTCGCGGCGCTCGGCGGCGCGGCTGGCCATGGTACTGCCGCGCCAGGTGGTGGCTGACGAACTCACGGGCTGAATCATGTCATGTGCCGCTGGACTCGCGTTGTTCCAGCTTGCGGAGCAGGACCCGCAATTGTTCGTCTGTGCTGAGGTACTGGTCCATCAGCACATTGATCGCACCGCGCAGCAGCGAATAGGGCGCCCAGACGCGGGGTGCGATGGTGCGCGGGGCCCGGTGGGCGATGCCGTCGGCGACGGCCAGCGCGGCCTGAGCGGGGCTGATGCGCTGATTGAGCGGCCAGGGCAGCATGGCATCGGCCGCGCGACCGAATTCGTCGTCATCGAGCGTGTGGTGGGTCATGGCGGTGTCGACGATGCCGAAATAGGCGACCCCGGCGGTCGCGCCGGAGGCGGCGAGTTCGACCCGCAGCGCCCGGCCCAGCTGCTCCACACCGGCCTTGCTGATCATGTAGGGGGACCCGCCCATACCAGGCGCGAAAGCCGCGCAGGAGGAAACCACGACGACATGGCCGCGGGTGGCGACGATATCGTCGAGCGCCGGCCGCACGGTATTGAAGACGCCGGTCAGGTTGACCCCGATGACCCGGTCGAAATCGGCGGGATCCATCGTGCGCAATGTGGCGGGAGTCGGGGTGATTCCGGCATTGGCGATCACGAGATCGATGCGACCGAACCGGTCGCGGACCGTCGCGATGGCGGCGACCATACTGTCGCGGTCGGCGACATCGGCGCGCAGCGCGATCGCGCGGGACCCCAGACGCGATGCGGCAGCGCGCACCCTTGCCTCGTCCAGGTCGAGCATGACGACCCGCGCGCGGCGGCGGTGCAGGATCTGCGCCAGTTCGGCGCCGATGCCACGTCCGGCGCCGGTGATCACCACCACCTTGTCCGCCACGTCGAAGGTGTCATCGGTCGGCAGCAGCCGGAGCAAGTTCATGATGCCTCGATCAGGTAGGCGTCGGAATCGAATCGCATAGTGCGCCTGGCGTATTCGAAACTCCAGTTCGGATAGAGCCCGGCATTGTGCTGGCCGTCGGCGGTCTGGTAGTAGCTGCGGCAGCCGCCGGTGACCCATACCGTATCGCGGCTGCGCTGCTCCATCTCCTCGACGAAGTCCCGCTGCACCTGCGGTCGTACCTCGATGCGGCGAAGTCCGTTGTCGCGCATATTCTTTACCGCGTCCACGATATAGCGGATCTGGGCCTCGATCATGAAGATCGCCGACTGGTTCCCCGCCGCGCCGAACGGGCCGAGGGTGGTGAAGAAGTTCGGAAATCCGGTGACGGTGGTGCCGAGATAGCTGCGTGGGCGTT
This sequence comes from Nocardia sp. CA-135398, assembly GCF_050955845.1. Taxonomy (NCBI): domain Bacteria; kingdom Bacillati; phylum Actinomycetota; class Actinomycetes; order Mycobacteriales; family Nocardiaceae; genus Nocardia; species Nocardia sp. CA-135398. Next base: position 3,695,932 of record NZ_CP192084.1, read on the forward strand.
CGCGATACAGCTGTGCGAGTGTGCGCCCGGCCGTGTCGTGGATGGCCTCGAATATCCTTGGTGGCACACCGAATCCAGTGCCCCAGATGATCGTGTCGACCTCGTGTTCGGTGCCGTCCACGGTGACGATCGACCGCGGCCGGATCTCGGCGATCCCGGCGGTCTCCACCTCGACATTGGGCTTGGACAGCGCGGGATAGTAGGCGTCGGAGAAGATCGCGCGTTTGCAGCCGATCATGTAGTCGGGCGTCAGCTTTCGGCGCAGTCGCGGATCGGGAACCTGGCGACGCAGCTGCAATCGGCCCAGCGCCTCGAACGGATGACGGAACCGCTTGTCCACGAACCCGACCAGCCCGAATCCCTCGATGCCGGTGAAGTACGCGGCGCGGATGGTCTTGCCCAGCAGCGGCATCCGGCGCAAGAGGGTGCGTTCGACGGTGCTGGTCGCCCAATCCACGCGCGGCACAATCCACGGCGCCGAACGCTGGAACACCGTGAGCCGTTCCACGATGGGCTGGATCTCGGGAATGAACTGCACCGCGGACGCGCCGGTGCCGATCACCGCGACCCGCTCACCGCTCAGTTCGTGGTCGTGATCCCAGTGCAGGGAATGGAATTGGGTACCGGTGAAATTCGCGATGCCGGGCAGGCGGGGGATCTGTGCTTCGCTGAACGGTCCGATCGCCGAGACCAGTACATCGGCGGTCAGCGGGCCTTGGCCGGTGCGAATGCGCCACCGTCCGGCCGCCTCGTCCCATATGGCGTCGAGTACCTCGGTGTCGTACCGAATGTGTTGTGGCACATCGTATTTATTCGCTACGTCGCGCAAGTAGTCGAGGATCTCCGGCTGGGTGCCGTAGCGGTGCGACCAATTCGGATTCGGGGCGAAAGAATACGAATACAGCATCGAAGGCACGTCGCACGCACAGCCCGGGTAGGTGTTGGCGCTCCAGGTGCCGCCGAGGTCGCCGCCGCGCTCGAGGATGACGAAGTCGCGGAACCCGGCCTCGCGCAGCTTCACCGCCAACCCGATACCGGCGAACCCGGCTCCGATGACAACGATCGGCACATGGTCGGGTCGCGTCGTCGGCTGATCCATCGTGCACTCCTCCGGACGAGTCCGCGCCCTTGCTCATGGGAATCGGGCGATTCCAATAGAATCAGATGATTCCTTTACAGCAGGTCAAGTGTCAAGGCCGAATGTCATCGCCGCAGGTCAACCACTGTTTCGACGGTCGCAGCGCGCGCGTGCGGTCGCCGACCGCGCTTGGCCGGTTAGCCTGTGGGGCATGCGTAGGCAGTCACCGAAGCTCGCGAGGCACGTGGACACGTGGCTGGTGGCGCGCAGTGCGCGGGTGCGCCCGACCGCCGCCGATCGGTTCCTGCGGACACTGAGCATGAGCGCCGACCACAGTCGGTTGTGGATGGTGGTGGCCGCGCTGATGTCGATGGGTGGTCGAGCACCGCGGCGGGCGGCCGTGCGTGGGCTGGTCTCGGTGGCGCTGGCCAGTTCGGTGGCGAACGGCATTGCGAAGCCATTGTTTCCGCGCCGCCGACCGCCCGACGAATCGGTACCATTCGTGCGACGACTGGTGAAACCGCCGGTGTCCTCCTCGTTCCCATCCGGCCACTCCGCGTCCGCGGCGGCCTTCGCGACCGGCGTCGCCCTGGAATCTCCGGCCGCCGCGGTCATTGTCGCGCCCATAGCGGTGGCCGTCGGCTACTCACGCGTGCACATCGGTGTCCATTGGCCCTCCGATGTGATCGCGGGCGGTGCGATGGGCGCGGCGATCGCCCTCGGCACCCGGCGTTGGTGGGCACAGCGCGACGACGAGCCCGCCGAACTGGGCCCGCATCAACGAATCACACCGATACACAATGGACTCGGGCTCCTGTTGGTGATCAATACCGGCGCGGGCGGTGGCACCGACTCCGAACAACTGCGGTTACTACACGAAAACCTGCCCGCCGCAGAGTTTTTGACGATCACCGATGATCTCACCGCCCGGCTCGACGAACGAGTCGCCCGCGACGATATCGCCGCACTCGGCGTATTCGGCGGCGACGGAACGGTTTCGGCCGTCGCCGCCGCGGCGGTCGAATATCGGCTGCCACTGGCGGTATTCGCCGGTGGCACCCTCAACCATTTCGCCCGCGATACCGGTGTGGAATGCCCCGAGCACACCCTGGCCGCATTGGAATCGGGCGACGCGGTCCGAACCGATACCGCCGAGGTGCGATCCGATGGACTCGAGCCACGAACCTTCGTCAATACCGCCAGCCTCGGCGGCTATCCCGACTTCGTCCATCTCCGTGAACGCTGGGAGCCGCGTCTCGGCAAATGGCCCGCTGCGGGAATCGCCATGCTGCGCGTACTGTTTCGGGCTCAACCACTGCCGACGACCATCGACGGCACCCGTACCGCGATCTGGATGCTGTTCGTCGGCAACGGCCACTACCGCCCCGCCCATCAGATCCCGATGTCGCGCCCCGCGCTGCACCACGGCACTCTCGATATTCGATATCTGCGCGCGGACCTGCCATTTTCCCGAACCCGCCTGATCTGGGCCACCCTCACCGGCACCCTCGATCGCTCCGCGACCTACGTCAACCGTCGCGCCGACCGGCTGACCGTGCACGTCGAGGACGGCCCGGTCGCTCTTGCCACCGATGGCGAGGTCGATTTCCGCGGAGACGATTTCACCTTCACCAGCCGTCCCGCGACGCTCACGCTGTTGCGCCGGACCGAGCGGAGTTGATGCCGTGCGTCAGTCGGCGACCACGCGAACCGTCCGCATCGAACTGTCGGCGGCGTCCGGCACCACCATTCCGGCGCGCACCCCGGTGACCAGGTAGTCGATCACCGGCTCGTTCAACCGCTCGCCGGGCACCGCGACCGGAATGCCGGGCGGATACGGCGTGAGCTGCTCGGCGACTATGCGTCCGGCCGCGGAGGTCATCTCGACCGTGTCGACCGGCCCGAAGAACGCATCGCGGGGGAGCATGGTGGTTTCGAGTTCGAGTTCCTGCGGGTCGGGCAGTCGAATCGGTTCCGGCGCGGGGATTTCCGATGCCGCCGCGCTCAGCGACAGCAGTGCGTCGAGCAGCCGCCTGGTAGTGGACTCGTCATCTGCCATCGACAGTGTCGCCATAATGCGGCGGTGATCGCTGAGGCCGACGTCGATGCGTGCGTTCTCGCGCAGCCAGTCGGCGCACTGATAGCCGGACAGCCCGAGCTCGCCGACATCGATGAGGACCTGCATCCGGTCCAGGTCGTGCGAGCACTCGGCGCCGAGCAGTTCGTCTTCCAGGACGTGCAATCCCGGAATGTCCTCGATATCGGCACGCAATTGTCCGGCCAATTTCAGTGCGGCGCCGAGCAATTCGTGACCGTGCTCGACCATCTGGCGCCGCCACCCGTCCAACGCCGCGTACACCATGACGTTCGGACTGGTGGTCATCAACAGATCCGCGCACGCCGACAGGCGCTCGCGTTCGACGAGATCGCCCTGCAGATGGAAGACCGAACCCTGCTCGAATCCGCTGCCCATCTTGTGCACGCTGACCACACAGACATCGGCACCGGCATCCATTGCCCACGTGGGCAATTCCTCGTGGAACGGTAGATGCGCGCCCCATGCCTCATCGACGATGAGCGGTTTGCCGCGCTCATGGCACACCTCGGCGATACCCCGGATATCGGCGCAGGTCCCGTATGGACTCGGGCTGACGATCAAGGCACCCGCCGCATCCGGATAGCGCTCCCAGGTTTCCCGGATCTGCTCCGGCGACGGCGGATGAGACAGGTGCCGCTCGGCATCCCAGCGCGGGGTGATCCAGCGCGGTTGCACACCGGAGAAGATCAAACCGGCGACGATCGACTTGTGGCTGTCGCGCGCCACCAGCAGACCCGGCGAGCCGCCCGCGACCGCCAGCATCGCCGCCTTGACCGATAGTGAACTACCGCAGGTCGAGAAGAACGCGTAGTCGGCGCCGACCGCGTCGGCCATCAACTCCTCGGCCCGCTTCAGATAGCCACCACTTGCCTTGCGGTCGTCGAGTCCGCTGTTGCCCAGGACATCCGAACCGAAGGTTTCGGCGCCGAGGATGCGCCGCACGCGCTCGTCCGCGCCGCGGCCCTGTCGGTGGCCGGGCGGGGTGAAACCGTATCGTCCCAGCTCACGGTATTCAGCAAGGGCATCGAGTAAAGGAGCTCGGGCATGGTCCATATCGCCGACCTACCCAGGGGCGCAGGTGGCAAACGGCTCGGCGGTGAGTTTGCCCGTGGCGCGCTGGTCGGCCTTCGGAGGAAGATGTGTAATACCCCGCCGCAGAAATGAGGTGCACGATGGGAAAGCTGGATCAGAACGTGATCGATCTGCTGACCGCCCAGCACGAGCAGATCCGGCACCTACTCGACAAGCTGAGATCGGGCCAGGACGATAAGCGGGAACTGTTCACCGAGCTGGTGCGCCTGCTCGCGGTGCACGAAACCGCCGAGGAGGAGGTCGTACACGCGGTGGCGCGGCGCGCGGCCTTCGGCGCCGACGACATCATCGGGCCGAGATTGGCCGAGGAAAACGCGGTGAAGCGCGGGCTGGCCGAACTGTACGACATGGGTATCGACCATCCCGATTTCGATGCCAAACTCGCCGCATTCGCCGATAAGGTCGCCGAACATGCCGCACATGAGGAGACCGAGGAATTCCCCTTCCTGCTCAAGCAGTTCTCGGTGAACCAGCTCGAACGCTGGGCCGGAATGGTGCGCGCCGCCGAGCGGCTCGCCCCCACCCGGCCGCACCCGCACGCGGGCGAGACCGGCTTGGCGAACCTCATGACCAGCCCGCCGCTGGCCGTATTCGACCGAGCGCGGGACGTCCTGCGCGACATGCGCTCCCACTGAAACTTTACTGGCACACCTGGATACCACTAGCGGTATCCGGGATGATCGCTGTATGACAGCAGCGCGGTGGCGGTCGGGCGACGGGCGGGCCTGATCTCGTCGACGTTCGCGCGATACGCAAGGCGCGCCGCGCCGAATTGGGCGCGTTCCTGAAGTCGCGTCGCGCGCGGATCACCCCCGAAGACGTCGGCCTGCCACCCGGCCCCCGCCGCCGAACCCCTGGCCTGCGCCGCGAGGAGGTCGCACAACTCGCCGGAATCGGGATCACCTGGTACACCTGGCTGGAACAGGGGCGAAATATCAATGTCAGTGTGCAGGTGTTGAATTCGGTTGCGCGGACGTTGTCGATGGATGCTGCGGAGAAGGCGCATTTGTATCGGTTGGCGGATGTGCCGACGGTGCCGACCGCGCATGCGAGAACCGCGCTGCCGGAAGAGCTTCAGCCGCATGCGACCGGGTTGCGGCATCTTTGGGCGCAGGGTCGGGGGAGCCGCTGGGGCCGCCGCCCCAGGCAACGTGGTGAAACAACGCGACGGTGATAACCCATATGACAGGACTCGTCCGAAGTCTGTCGAGGCCGAGCGCTGCCGCGTTCGTGCCTCACGGCGTGGCCAGACGGACTTTCGGTACGGTCGAGCAGATCTGATGGGCTGGAATTCGGAAGGTGTGCACCTCGATGTCGATGACCACCCAGTAGTTGCCCGCCAACTCCGGTTCGGTCGAGTCCCGCTGCCCGGCTTATGGCAACTGATGCTCACCGTCCTGGTGGACCGCACAACCGGATACACCGCGACCGTCCCGTACCAGGTCTGGGACCCGGATCCGCCACCCAGCGAATCCGGGCTCGGTTGTCGCGCTTATCGTGCGGCGCCAGCGGACAGTGCCGCGGAGACCAATACCGTGACGCCCTCCGCAATTGCGGTGCCGCCCAGCGCATGTGTGGCCGAGAGTGCCGTGCTGCCCGCGAGGCCGAGGAATACCGATCCGAAGCAGGCGATCCCGACCACGATGCCGAGCTGCACACTGGTCACCAGAATGCCGCTGGCATCGGCGACGAGGGCTATCGGAGTCCTGGTCAGGGTGCGGGGCCATCAGCGGGCTGAAGGCCAGGCCATTGCTGATGCCCGGGATCCCGAAGTTCGCATGGTCGGTTGCCGGTCGCGCGACCCCCGCGACAATCCTCGGATCGGCGCCTTCGTCTTGTTTTTGTCGATCTGAATCGCCTCGAGGTGCCCCCGGTCGTCGGTCAGGAGTGTCGGAGGGGCGGCCGGTTGTGGCCCAATGCGAGGACTTGGGCTGCGACCTCGTCGATGGCAGGCATGGTGGCCATCTCGGCCGCGACGGCGCGGGCAGCGTCGGCGAGGTGCGCGTCGGTGATCAAGGTGTGCAGGTGCGTCGCGGTGATCGTGCTTCCCCGCACCGCGATACCCGCTCCGCGGCGCTGCACCGATACCGCGTTCCACGTGCGGTCGCCGGGAGCGGGGGTCGCCAGCTGTGGGATTCCGGCGCGCAGAGCCGCATACACCGAGCCGGCGCCGCCATGGTTGACCATCGCGGTGCAGGTCGGGAGCACGGAGTGCAGCGCGATCCACCCGACTGTTCGGACGTTGCCGGGAAGGTTGGTGGCGCGCATGACTGTTCGATTCGGGCGGACGATCACGATATCGGCGTCGACGTCGGGCGCGGCTCGTAGCACCGATCGGAGCATCGCGTCGGGGCCGTCGCCGAGCATGGTGCTTCGGGTTACGACGATGCGTGGTCGGCGGGGGGAGTCGAGGAGGAATCGTGGCGTGGATGCGCCCGATGTCGAATACGGGATGGATCGCATGGGCCACCCCGGGACAGAGACGATGCTGGGCGGCGCGATCGACAGGGTGGCCGTGCTCGCGGGAATGTCGGCACCGCCGAGCAGCCGCAACAATTCCCGTCGAATAACGGTGCCGTCGTCCAGCGCGATATTGTGCAGCACCGTGGGGACGCCGAGGCGGGCCGCGGCGATGGCCGCGGCCGACGCGAAGGGTTCGTGTACCACGATATCGGGTGCGAATCGGCCCGCCACTCGAATGAGCCTGTCGATCATCGGTTTGTTGGTGACCGCGAACACGTGGGCGCCGCCGCGAGCGTCGGCCATTCCCGCCGCGGATCGCAGTGCGAGGACGGGGTGCAAGCCCAACCCCTCCGCGATCGCACGGATGTGTCCGATGCGCGGTGCGACATCGACAACCGCGACATCGGCGGAAACCGCCGTCGCGGCATCGCCACCGGTTGCTACCAGCACCTGGTGCCCCTGCGCACGCAGATGCATAGCAAGAGGCATCATCGGGAACAGATGCCCGATCAGCGGCGTCGCTACGAACATCACCCGCATCGGAATGCCGCCACTGCGGGGCCGACCGTGTCGGCGGGGCGTGGTTCGGGCGCCGGATCCAGTGATTTTTGGATGTCTGCGCCGCAACGGCTCTGTGAGCGCCGGATGATCTCAGTGATCCGGTCGATACCGCTCACTCCCGCTGCTTGGCACGGTGCCGAGTGATTGCGCGAATCTTTCGCCAACTCGCAGTCGATGTCCGAGACGGCCCGGGCGAGCCATCGCCTATACCTGGTCCTGGGCTTTGCTGGCGACACCGCAGCTCCGACAACGCGTTGCAGTCCTTGTAGAAACTTCATCCGGTCGGCCTCGTGACCGATCACCGCGTGCACCGCCACCGCGGCGACCTCCACATGATCATGGTGATTGCCTATTCCCAGGGGCGCGAGAACCTGCACCGCCGGTGCGCTGAGCAGTTCCGACATGAGGCGCTGCAGGGCGTTCGACCCGAGCCATCCGACAACACCGCGTCGTCGAAATGCCGGAAATTACCACCAAGGCGCACGTGAGCAACGTTTCTCTCCGGGCGTCAGCCGTACCGCAAACACTTCGTTCAATGTCAACACGTTATCAGGTGTGACCACAACAAGATTCACACCCACTGCCTTGTCGGTCCACAGCAACTGGATGCTGCGGACCGTGTATCTGACGACCGGAAACGGCCCCATCGGATACCCGTCTCATACGGGTGAATGCGAACCCTCCGATCCACTCCGATGCGAGGTACGACACTCACAGATCGATGTCGTCAGTTAGGGCCCGTCCGACTCCCGGTGTTGAACCATCACCGAATGCGACGTGCATACTCGGCATTCGGGGAAACCTAGCTCGAAGTTCGATCAGATCGGGACGACCGCGTCTCGGAGGAGTACCGATGACATATCTTGCTGAGCCGGCCCGCTACGACGGCACGATGCGCTATCGCCGCAGTGGCAGGTCAGGCCTCGACCTGCCGCTGCTCTCGCTCGGCTTCTGGCACAACTTCGGTGACGATCGCCCGTACCACGTCCAGCGTGAGATCGCTTTGCGCGCTTTCGATCTCGGAATTACGCACTTCGACCTGGCCAACAACTACGGTCCACCCTATGGGGCGGCCGAGATCAACGCCGGGCGCTTGCTGCGCGCGGAGCTCGCCGCCTACCGCGACGAATTGATCATCTCCACAAAGGCCGGGTGGGACATGTGGCCCGGACCGTATGGACAGGGTGGCGGTTCACGAAAGTATGTGTTGGCCTCGCTCGATCAGTCACTGAGTCGGCTGGGCCTGGACTACGTCGACATCTTCTACTCGCACCGTTTCGACCCGACAACTCCGCTGGAGGAGACCGCGGCGGCACTGGATACCGCGGTACGGCAGGGGAAAGCCCTGTACGTGGGGATCTCGTCGTACACTGCCGAGAACTCCGCGACAATCGCGCGGATCCTGCGGGAGCTCGGCACCCCGCTGCTCATCCATCAGCCGTCGTACTCGATGCTCAACCGCTGGATCGAGACCGAAGGGCTGCTGGACATCGCCGCTGAGGAAGGTTTCGGGGTCATCGGGTTCACCGCACTCGCGCAGGGCCTGCTCACATCGAAATATCTTGACGGCGTGCCGGCGGGATCGCGGGCCACACAGGGAAAGTCGTTTCAAACCGAGTTGCTGACCGCCGAGATGATCGAGCGGTTGCGCAAGCTCGACGCGCTCGCCGCCCGCCGTGGACAGACGCTGGCACAATTGGCGTTGGCGTGGGCGTTGCGCGACCGACGCGTGACCTCGCTGGTGATCGGCGCGTCCTCGACCCAACAGCTCGAGCAGAACGTCGCCACACTGGACAATCTCGATCTCGACGCGGACGAGCTGGCCGAGATCGATGTGCTGCTCGACGACGACGGTGCGGTCGATCTGTGGCGAGCAGCGCGCGAGGGCACACTCTGAGACCGATCGAAGCAGTGCAGTGGGGTACGTGAGTCGTCGATCGCGTACCCGGCATCGGCCCTGCCGGACGCCGTGTTGCGGCGATTCACGAGCGCATCGAACGGCTGCTGCACCGCGCCCTACCCGAGTAGCAGGGGCAGCCGCCGTGTCGTTCCGATCGGCTGCGCGTGACCGCTGCTACCGTCGGCCCGATGCGACTCGTGGCGAGTATCGGGGCGGTGCTATTGACCTGTGCGTTTGTGCCGCTGCCCGGACTGTCCGCGGTAGCGACCGCGCAAGACGTGCATGCCGTCGGAGACGACTGGTCGGCGGTCTCCGAGACGTTCGAACCCGAGAACTTCCGGGCTGCTCCGTACCTGGGCAACGGGCGCATCGGCGCGATGATCCCGCCGAGTGGCGGCGGATATCAGGACTACGGCATCTCGGTGCGCACCTCGTTCCCCTTAGTGGAACCGCGCTATACCGGAACATATCTCGCGGGCTTCTATGCCAGGAAGTCCGTGTCGTGGAACAACACGGAGGCGATCGCCGCGCTCCCCGCGTGGTCGGGCCTGACCGTCGATGTCGCGGGCCGAACCTACCGGGCCGACGTCGACCCGGCCACGCTCACGCACTACCGGCAGCGCCTGAACTATCGCGATGCCACCGTCACCACCGAAGCCACCTGGACACCCGCCGCGGAACACCGGCTGGATCTGACCTACCGGACCTTCGTGTCACGGGCGCAGCAGAACCTCGCGGTCCAGCAGCTCACTGTCACCCCGCACTTCTCGGGTCCGCTCACGGTCACCGACCTGATCGACGGGGCCGCCGCGCGCCGGGTCACCCCGACGACGGCGGTCTCCGATCCGAACCGGGCGCAGACCACGGTCGGCGTGCGCGCCGACGGCACCGACTGCACCGCCTTTCTCGTATCAACAGTCACCACCCCTGATGAGCTGACCGGCGCCGCGCTACCGGCGAACGGGTCGACGGCTGGAACACGATTCGACGGCACTGTCGTGGCCGGCCGCAGTTACATCGTCACCAAGTTCGTGGGAATCGCCTCCTGCACGGACGGCGCGGACCCGCGCGCGATTGCCACCGACGTCTCCGACTCCAGCGCGGCGCGTGGTTTCGCCGCCGCTCACGCCGAACACGCGGCAGAGTGGGATAGCTTGTGGCAGCCCGCCATCGAGATCCCCGGCCGCGACGACTATCGGGACTGGATCCGGCCCGCACTGTATTCGGTGCTGGCCAGCGTCCGGGCCGGACAGCGGTGGTCCGTGCAGCCCGCGGGGTTGTCCTCCGACGACTATGGCGGTCTGACCTATTGGGACGCCGAGACCTGGATCTTCCCCACCCTGCTCGCGCTCTATCCCGAATTGGCCCGCACCGTGGTGGATTTCCGCGTCGCCGCGCTACCGCAAGCCGAGGCGAACGCGCGCGCCTACGGGCTGACCGGCGCTCTGTACCCCTGGAACGACGGACCGACACAGCAGTGCGCATCACCGGCGGTGTGCGGATTGGTCCAGGAACATCTGGAGAACGAGATCGCGCTCGCGCAATGGCAGTACTATTCGGCCACCGGCGACGAGCAATGGCTGCGTGACGGTGGCGCACCGGTGATCACGGCCATCGCGAACTACCAGGCTGCACGAGTCGGCCCGAAGCTGCCCGATGGCCGCTACCACTACGGACCCGCAGCGGGCGCCGACGAGTACGTCTCTTTTTCCGTGGACAACGCGCTCACCAACGCCGGAGTGATGGCCACGATGCGCACCGCGATATCGGCCGCCCAGCTGGCCGGACTTCCGGTGAACCCGCGGTGGGCCGACATCGCCGCCAACATGGCGATGCCGCCGGACATCGTGCCGGGGGTGCCCGCCGAGTATCTCGGGTATCAAGGGGCGAAAATCAAGCAGGCCGACACGGTGCTGATCAGCTACCCGTACTCCTATGCGGCGCCGGGCTATTCGCCCGAGGCGACGCTGGCGTACTACTTCGACCGCACCGATCCCGACGGCCCCAACATGAGCAACAGCGCCGGCGCGATCCTCAGCGCGCAGTATGATCCCTGTCGCACTCAGCAGTTCCTGGATCTATCGGTGCAGCCGTATGTCCGACCGCCATATGGGTTCCAGTCCGAGGCGCGTGGCGAACGGTCGGGTGCGACCACGGTCGGTCAACCGGCGTGGATCTTCGTCACGGGTGCGGCCGGATTCTTGCAAGGTTTGCTGTACGGACCGAGCGGGCTGCGGTGGGCCGAGACGGGTCCCCGGCTGGACCCGATGCTGCCCAGCGGGTTTCCCGAGGGGATGACGGTGCGCGACCTTGCGGTGCGCGATAGCAGGTTGACCATACGCATCCGGCCGGAAGGTACGTCGGTCGACGTCACTTCGGGTGGTCCGGTCACCATCGAGACGCCCGGCGGCCCGGCGACCGTCCGCCCGGGAACACCGCTGACACTGCCGACCAGGAGCGCCTGTCCCTGATCCGGAAGACATCGCACGGCGGAACCGGTCTTGTCGTGTTCCGTGAGGGCCGCAGCATCTTCGAGCCCGCTGGAGATGCGACGGCTGTCGCACGAGGGGGCTATGCCGTGCACCCGTGCGCGGCGGTTGCCGCACCTTGCGCAACTGCCCCGGGCGCGCAACGGTGTGGATATGAATCTCACCCGGCCGCCGGCCCGTCGGGTGAACCGACCAGACCGACCGCATCCTTGGGAGGAAATATGGCGAACGTGTGGACGGAGCAAGACATACCAGCTCAGCAGGGCCGAGTTGCGGTGGTTACCGGCGCCAACAGCGGACTCACAACTCGCACAAGCGAATCCGATCCCTTGGCGCTGCTGTCGCCGATCCTGGCGTCACCTTGTTCCAAACGGGTCGCGGAATTTTCTGATGTGCTGCTGCCTGATAATTTAGTGGGCTCACATTATTTCGGATGATCCGGCCTGTACCTCACCTAGCTAACGCAACCAACCCTTTTGTCTGCCAGCACTATTCATCGACGACAAGAGGTTTCGAAGTCGCAAGGTGATAGTTTTCCATCGTGCTCGTCGGTTCGATCGTCGGACCGGACGGGTTTCGGGGATTTGCTGTGTTGCAAGCGGCGGCACCGTCTCTGGGGCCGACATAGCCGGATCTTGTTTGGGGGGAGTTTTTCCTGCCTTCGCGATGACCTCTCTGGCTGCGTCTTCGGCGCGGTTGCGATGCCGCATACCCGAAACCCAGAAACACAAGAAGAACACGATCATTGCGATTCCTAGACCGAATTCCGTCCAAAGGAGTGCCCACTGGATGTACCTCCAATCGTGGGCGACTGATTGCCCGAAGGCGGCATAGATCCCTACTGCATCGACAATTCCGGTGAATCCCAAGACCAGTAGAGCGGCAAGAGCATAGTAAAAATTAAGCAAAGAGGCGTGCCAGCGATTCGCATGCCCGGCGTTGTAGAAAATCTCCGTTGCGTGGAGTCCGATTGCCACTTTGCGAAGATCGACGTCCATATTTCGATGAAATCTGCTGGCCTGCAGAGCCTTATGCGAATCGGGGAGCGGTTGACTGGACACGTATTCGTCCAAGCCAGGATAGATCAGTTGCTCCAGGGTGCGGACAGAAGTTGCCCGCAGCCCCTGATTGAAGCTATGGACCGTGTAGAAGACCAGGAGGAGTAGCGCGGGCAGGGGCGCGGCGACTATCACCAATGGCGTTGGTGCCGGCGACTTTCCGATGAGTGTGGTGACGACCCCGATGTAGGCGAGCATCCCTGTGACTTGCGTGAAGCCAGCGGTCATCAGCGAGGCACCGTCCGAACGCTCCGAGGCGTACCAGCCGAGCAGAATCTTCAGTGCATCTTCGCCCGGCGGAAACGACTCGGATGGCCCTGACGTCATCGTTGTATTCTTGACCGGCTGTGCTCAGTTCGCAGCTATCGCTGCGATGATGGCGATAAACCGCGACGAATGGCCGCGGTGACACTGCCGCCACCGGTGACCGGGGCCCAGCCTTCCGCTGTTCACCCTTGCGATGCAGAACAGCGGATCGGAGGTAGGCGGCTGCCGGCCGATCCCGGATGTCATCCCAGCACAGGCGTGGACGGGTCGCCGCCCAAGTAGGTGCCCATCCACCTCTCCACGGTGTCTGCTGTCAGGCGTGATCGTCCAGGGGCCAGGGATGGGAATCGCGTTGCCGCGATACCGATATCGAGTGATCGGCACCTCTGCGAGGGAGAACAGTTCGATCCGGCCTCCGACGATATGTGCCACCGCCTGGTGTGGTCGGCGAGGCGTCGTGAACGTCTTTCCATTCCAATACCCCACCCCATCCGCTGGGCCAGCCGAACGCCCTCCGACCCGCCTTCAACTAGGGTTGTAGCCCTTTCGTTTCGTATCCGACTTCGACATAGTCATAGCCGTTGCAGCTCTGCTGAGAGCTGCTAGAAGGAACAGGCTGCCATCCACCGTGCCAGGTGTACCCGTCACTGCACGTGACCACTACTTGGACATAACCCTCTCCGCGGGTGCACATGGCTTCCGCAGCGAAGATTTCGCCGTCCCCGAATGTGACGAACCTGGTGGAACAGTCATGCGGCAGATCCGAATCGGCATGAGCCGGCGGACCGCTCAAAACCGTCCCCATTACGGCAACTGTTGCCAGCGTGGTGGTTAGAACACTCTTGATCATGGTTGGCCCCCCAGATGTATCGATCCGTTGAATGCTATCTCAGTACGGCCCTTCGGCGCCGATGTATGCGGAAGGGGTGGCATCACCGCCGTCTTCTGGTCGCGGGGAGCTCATCAGAACTGGCTCACAACAACGGTTCTGGTGGGCATCAAAGACCGGCGCGTACCCTCACCACCGTCCGATCGTCGCGCGGAACCGCGAGGTTCAGCGCCGAGAGGCCCGGCCGCCATGGTGATACACATGGCCGCCGATGGTTGGGTGCTTGGTGCACAAATGTGGGTAATCGCTTTTCGAGACGATCACCGTGGACGGCGTCGATGTACGATTCGGCGATGACCCGGAAAAGTGGGCACGACGCGACGAGGATGTCGAGCGACATTTATTCTCGCCTCGAGAGCGAAATCGAATATTCACATTCGGTGGGAGATTCCTCGCAAAACGACGGTGGGTTTAGATTCTCGGGCATCGTCTGCGCCCGGCATTAAAAACGTGCGGCGGTCGATCGTGTGCTTCTGCTTCGAGCTGTCACTGTGCTCGACGGACCGCGCGGTAGCCCTCTGCTGCGACGAACACATCCTCAGGTCGTGAATCCAGGTGAACCCACTGGTTCCAGTGCTGTCGCAGCCACGCCGTCGATATGCCTGGTTCCTCGGGATGGTGAGCATCAATCGGCAAAACCACCGCCAAAATGCCCGCTTTATAGCCGGTCACCCTCATGAGGCCCCACCGTCTCGGCGGCTGCTCGATGAGCATAAGGTCGAAAACAGCAGCATTCGATGGATAGCGCAGGACCGCCCCTCGACACACGTAAGATTCGCCGGTCGTGCAGAGTGGTTCCCACGAAGCTGCCACTTCGTCGATGTAGAGCGCCATCGCTGTCCAATCTGACTGTGTGGTCGCGCTTGCTCAGCGCATGGCCTCGTACTTCCGAGATTGATCTTACGTCACCAAGTTGTTCGGACCTGTTTGCCGGTTCATTCGGCTAGGCCGATTTCGCCAAAGGGGACGGCCCGTTTGCCACTGCCCATAGCAGCCGACACCAGCAGCCATAGTGCTCACGATGGGCTATCGGAGGGCTCCGCGTCTTGTCTGACGGCTCGTAGCAGGCGATGCCGTCGTTCGTTCGCTTCTTCATCGGTAATCGACTGAACGTGAATACCTCTGGCGATATCAGGTGATACATCCAAGATCGCATCGAGCGCGCGGCGCGCGGCTGCGGCCTCTGTCGAGGTTCGGATTATCTCCAGCAGAGCCTCGTTCTGGTGGATAGACGCTTCCGCTTCCAAAGCCGCGATCCGGGCCGCTCGCTCGGCCTTGATTGTGGTTGCCCGCACGATGACATCGAGAATCGCCGGTACGTTGCGCAGTGCGACCCACCCGGCGCGTGCCGCAGCGGCCATCAATCCACCTGTTGTGACGGCAGGAACGGTAACTTGAACGACCTCTTGCCACGGGTTGACCGTCACACTGCTCGAGATCGACAACGATGCTTCAATCCGTGGGGCAAGTCGTCCCGCGAGACCGGAGACCACCGTGGCCAGGGCATCGGCATCTTGGGTTTTCAGGATTTTCCGGACCAAGTCGCCGACTTCGGTGTGATCCTCCGCGGTCTCGTTGATGATCTGCAATAGCTTTTCCGCGGTCTCCGAGTCTGGATCTGGTCGTCGCTCAGGAAGTTTCGATATCTCGTAGTCGACGAGCGCGAGCAGTAGCGCCCGGACTGCCATCTGTGTCTCAGATATTTCGCGCAGGTCGGGAAACTCGCCGAAGTCGACTTCGATCAGCAGCGCATGCCCCACCTCCGATCCGACGGCCCGTACCACCATGCTCCCGCCTGCATTGACGTATGCGATATCGCGTGGCCACGAGAAGGTGACAGGCACGTCGACCGGTTTTCCCGCCGGGGAGTCCCCAGGGGCGTCGACTTGGCTCGGCTCCCGATCAGTCATCGATGCATCTTAAATGCCCACCTGCTAGGCGGTGAGGTCTCGCAGCCACGGCGTGCCCGAGGGACCGATCACTGGAATCGGCTGGGATACACCGAGTTCCAGCCAGTTGCCCACCCAGCACTCCCTACAGAAGGGGATCGCCATGTCCGTATGGCACATCACGATCACCAATCAGGGTGATCGCCTCGAAGAAATACGGAGAAACGTTATGGCACAGCAGGACACCATCGACGCCCTGGCCGCCCTGGCCGCCCTGCTCGACAAGGCGCGCGGCGAATCATCTAGCGGTAGCGCGGGTTCGTGTTGTGCCATTCGAACGAGCCGCCCATCCAGTCGCGAACGCCGCGCATGAACAGCTGGAGCTCGGGGGAGGGGATGGCGCGCAGGGCGCGATGGTCGGCTTCGAATTGGTGCACCATCTGGTTGTGCAGGTCGACGGTGACCTCGGTCGCTTCGGCCAGCGAGCACCCGCGGTCGGCGGCGATCTGCAGCACCATATTGCTGACGGGCACTTCGTCGGCGGCATCCTTCTTGATCGAGAACAGGTCGTTGACCAGGACGGCGGCGGTGCCCGCGCGGAACACGGCCTGCCGTACCCGATCGTCGTAGAAGAGGTTCGCGGGCAGCTCGTATCCGGCGACGGGGTCGATCAGGGTCATCGAGGTGTAGAAGGTGTCGTGCTGGCGGGCAGCGAGATATTCCCACGCGGAAGGTGATTCGCCGGTATGTCGCCATGCGGCGTAGGCGGTCCAGGACACGAACATCGTGAACGTCGCGTAGCAGGCGCGCTGCACCTGCCCGGGGGTGGCGTGGGCGCGCAGATTCGCGATTGCGGAACCGAAAGCTCGCAGTACCTTGTCTTCCCGCAGCACCTCCTGCAGCGGAGTGGTGAACTCGCCCGCGTCGGGCAACGGATCCAAGGCCGCCATCGCCAAGGTGAGTCGTTGCGGCAGCCGGGTCGGGTCCGCGCCGAGCGCCGAATCGTCGGCGTAGTAGTCGTCGGCCATCCACCAGGCGGTGTTCATCTGGGCCGGGACCAGCAGTCGGTCGGGGTCGTCGGAATCGGTGTGGGTCAGCATGACCAGCCGTCCGTAGCCGGTCCGGCGCAGCTTCTCGAGCTCCTCGTCGGTGAACCCGATCGACTCCGCCCACGTGGTGAGGCGATCGTCGATCCGGTCGGCGAGATCGTCGTCGATCCGGGTGGCGGGCGGGCAGTACAGTGGCGGCGCGGAACCGTCACCCCAGGCAAGTTCTCGGTAGGGCTCGATCTCGGCCGTCGCGTTCCGCAACGGTATCCGAAACGCGCTCTCGCCCAGGGGAGTTCCAGTGCCGTGAAGGTGCCGTAAGCCAGCGCTGGGCAGTGTGGGGGCCGACATCGCGCCGAACGCGGGCGGTGCCGCCGGTCCGGGCTCGACCCGGGGCACCGTCGAGAAGTGCGCGGCGAGTTCGGTGCCCAGGCCGTGCGGCCCATTCAGAAGGTGGGTGAGTCGTTCGCCGGGTGGTTCCGGCTTGTCGTTAACCGTGTCGCGGTGGCTGGTCTGGTCGTTGTCGAGACTTGTCACAGCACTTCTCCCGTCGCAGGGGTCCATAGATGCAGACAGCACGATGCACTCAAAACGACTATCGGCCGTCTCGCCCAGTGCCGCAGGCAATTGCGTGATTCCGGCGGATTCGACACGCCGATCTCCGACATCGGACCTTCGTGCCGAGGTGAGAGCATTCGACCGCCCCTCACGGGATCTGCCCATGAAGCTTGCAGCATTGTGCGGTCGAGCTTCCGTTATCGTGACTCTGACCGACTGACCGGGATGCGAGAAGCGAAGCGACACTTGGCATATAGCGGTGTTCGACAGTGCAAGAGAATGATGGAATGAGCTGATATCTCGGAACGGTGCTGTGCTGAACGAACCGACCGAGCAGCGACGCCACCGTACCCACGCTCCTGGAGAAGAATTCACCGCTACGTCTTCAGGTGTCCTCGCGCAACCCCGACTTCGCCATGCCTGACTGATCACGGCCCGACGTGCCGAATTCGTGCCGACTGCGAACGCGGGAATGGCTCTGCCGGAAGTGCTTCAGATTATCCTGGGCCTATCGGAGCCGTTGCCGTGTGCCGTCGAGTGCACCTTATGACGGAGTTCACTGAGCGTTGGGCTTGCCATGGCTGGTAAATGCCGGCGTTGCGCCGGGACGCGAAGTGCGAAATCTTCTGTATCCGACGACATACCGATCCTGGTGATTGGGGGGAACTGCTCGTGAACTGTTCGCGGTCGAGCTCGCGCGTTGGCGCCTCCGAGGTGTCGACGCGCGTGTCGTTCCCGGAACACGGAGAGTGCTGTGCCGCGGACCGGGGATGAGGACCTCGCGGGGCTGGCCGCTCGGATCGCGGCCGGACTGCGTGAGGTAGCCCCACCCGGATGGCAGCGACTGGAGGCGCGGTTCGCGATGACCGTGGTCGCCGAATCGGCCGTGCTGATGGTCGACGACGGTAGCCGGTCGTTCCGCTGCCCGGTACCGAATGCGGTGTTGGATGCGGTGCGTCGGCATCGGCAGCTGTCGGCAGAGGCCGACGGCGGGCCGTGGTGGCGGTGGCTGGTGGGCATCGATGCGGACGGTGTCGAGGCCGCTGCCGATTACGGTGCGGTGCCGTTCCCCGGCGAGCAGTTGTTCGCACCGGACGCCTATCTCGCCGACCTGGAACGTTATCCGCGGGATCGGCTGCCGGTGTGGCTGGCGGCCTACCTCGGGCGCGGCGAGCGTCGGATGCGGCCGCCGCGCGCCGCCGCCGCTGCGACGCGTGCGGACCAGAGCGCGGGTCCGCGGGCGGTGGCCGTGGACAACGAACTGCCGGAGCTGGCCGTGTTGTGGGCCCGGTGGGCGGTGCTGGCGGCAGCCTTCGTGGCGGTCGGATCGGGGCAGGGGCCGCGGATCGGTCCGTCGGTTGGCATCTTCGAAGGCGCCGGACGCAGCGGCTCGACGTTGACCCTACTGCCCGGTGACCGGGCAGTGCTGTCGGGTGGTGTGTGGGATGCGTCGGTTCTGGACGCCGCGTACAACGCGGGTGCGGCAATGCCGGAATTGTTTGCGGGAGCGCCGGATTGGGTGGCCGATCCGGTGCTCAATCCGCGGGCGGCAACCGGTTTGCTGTCGTTTTGTTACTGGTGGGAGGACGGGCAGTGGTATCGGGGTGAGTCCGCGCCGATATCGGAGTGCGCGTCGGCGCTGCCCGCGGTGTGGACGGCCGGCACTGTGGCGGGTGTCGTCGACAACCTGCTGGACGACCACTCGGGTGGTGCGTCGGGCGCGGCCGAGTTGTTGGTGTCGGCTGCACAAGCCGGCGCGGTGACTCGCCAGGCGATCGCGCAGGTCTTCGGCGACGATGACGGCACCGACATCGATGGCGCGATGTTCCAGTTGATGCTCGCGGATCTGGACGCGAACCACGCCGAGGGGATCGGCGAAGTGGCTGCGCTCGACCTCGTCCGTGATCACATTCGAAGCAAGGATTACGACACCACGGGGTACCCGTTGTCGACACTGCGGGCCGATCGCGTCAGCGTGGGCTGGATGGTGCGCTCGCCGGTGCCCGCCGGCGAAATCGCTTTGGACCGTGCGGTTTTCTACGTGGCCGACGATGGCGTTGTAGAGCGCTCGACAACGTCGGTGCCGTTGTCGATGTTCGTCTCCGGCTTCGAGCGACGGTTCCGGCTGCGCGGCAACGGCCGAGCCTGACCGGAGGGGATCGCGACGTGAACGATGAAGTTCGGTTGGATCCGGACCAGCTGCGAAATCGGGGAGCGCGGCTGGCCGAACTCGGGGACCACGTGGGGCAAACCTATGCGGGACTGCGCGATTCCCTGGCGCAGGCCGACGGCAGTTGGGGCGACGACGACCTCGGTCTCGCGTTCGCCAAGGAGTTCAAACCGCATGCCGACCGGTTGCTGGCCCATCTGCGGACGATGGAGCAGAGCTTGCACAGCACGGCAGCCGGAATAGTGGACGCCGCAAGCCAATTCGAACAACAGGACATGCTCGGCGCCAGCCTGGTCGGCACTGCCGCCGACCACCCGGACCCGATCGGTGAGTCTGCGTCGCCTTGGCCGATCGGCAGCCCGGGCACGTCGCCGCCCGCGGGCGGACAGTCGCCACTGACGTCCGAACCCGCGACGACGTTTCCGGCCAAGGGGGCCCCGGCGTATCCCACGGACCGGGCCGACCCCACCGACCGATCCGCCCCGGGCGGGGCCCGGACACCGGACACGTCCGCGGGACGCACCACGCCGGAGAGCGGTCCCTTGACCGATCCTTCGAATCGGTCAGCGGGCCGAGAGGGGAAGCGGGGGGCAGGCGGACCGGGCAACGGTAACCCCGGCAAGCCGGCCGGAGACTCCGGTCACCGTCCTCCGCCCTCCGTGTTCCCCCCGGCCGCCACCCGGGACGCACCCCGTACCCCCGCCGCGCGGCAGGCAGCGGCCGGCTCACCGGGCGGTGTGGGACGGCGGGATACCCCGTGGTCCGGGCAGCCGCCCAGAACGGCAGGACCCCCCGCCGCTGCCCAGGCGAGACCGTCGAGTCCTCGGTTGCCGTCTTCGCCGCGGGCACCGAAGCCCGCCGATGGATCGCGGGATCAGCGCCGCGCCGACGCGCGCCCGGCTATCGATCCCGTAATCGGCCGGCTGGCGCGAGCACTTGCCGAGCACCACGACGTACGGGTAACCGGATTCGATATCCCCGGCTTGCAGGTGCCGGTCATGCGAGAATTCGCGGCCGCGGTGGACCGGGTGCTCACCGACTACCCGGTGATCGCGCTCGATGTCGTCGCAGTGGCCGAACTCGATGCCGAATCGGGGCCGGTGTGGTGGAGTCTCGAACCACGCGATACGCGGGGTACCGGTCGGTCGATCACCCTCGACCAGCGGACCGCGACGCGAGCGACCGGGGCGGCGGAGTCCGACGCCGAGTCGGCGGCGCTGGAAATCTACCTGGCGACGCTCCACGAATTCGGCCGGGCACTCGACTTCGCCGGTGGCGGTGTCGCAAGCAGGCGGGCACAGCATGTTCTGATCGCGGAGTACCTGCGTTTGGAGGGGGTACGGAACAACCCACTCGCCGAGGTTGTCCGCGGTTACCGGCGCTGGCGTGCCGAGTTGACCGGGGCCGCCGCGGATGCACTCGGATTCGACGTGCGCCGGGCCCTCGGCGCCGCCTTCGCCGATGTCGTGTTGCGCGGCGACGAGGCGAGCGTTCAGGCGCGAGCGCTGCACGCGGTGCTGGTCGACGCGACGTCGCGGTAGGTGGTGCCGGTGGACGGTTTGTGGTCGCTGAATCCGGTCGTGGAGCTGCGCAAAGCGTTCGAGGAATTGCCCCCGGGGGTGCGGCGCCCGATCGTAGTGCTGGTATTCGGGGGAGAACTGCCACGCGCCGACGTGTCCGGGATGCGATGGATGGCCGCGGAGCTGCGGGCCAAGGCCGCCGCCATGAACGCTCATGCCGAGGACGCGGAAAAGCTACTGGCGCAAGAGGATTCGCTGGGCGCGCTGGGTGACCGAGTGCGCGAGGTCTTGCATCTGCACCGCGAGGGCGCGGTCAGGCTGCGGGAGGAAGCGCTGGCGTTGGCCGATCAAGCGCACGCGGCCGCCAACGATGCGGAGAAAACACTGTGCGTGATGTTCGTGTTCGGTATCGAGCTGGCCTGGCGCATCATCAGGATGGTGGCGGTAGCCGCCGCAGCCGGTCCGGCCGGAGAGGTTGCGGCGGCTCCCATGGTGGAGTCGATGCTGGTCGAGGGCCGTGCCAAGGTCGCGCTGATGCGCGCGGGGCTGGAGAAGGCCTACAAGGTGGGCGCGGCGAAGACGGCGGCACGATTGTCGGCGTTGGGGCCGCACCGGTTTGCTCTTGCCGTCGGTACGGCCGCCGCGCTGCCCGCGGGTGTGGATCTCGGGGTACAGCTCATGCAGGTCGGGTCCGGCGACCGGATCTCGACCGTCAAGGGCCCGAACGGCGAGAACCCGATGGGTATCGATCTGAAGTCGATCGAGGCCGCAGGAGTGTCGGGAGCCGGAGGTGCGGTGGGCGGCATGGGCGCGGGCGTGTTCGCGCCCAAGGTCGTTCCCGCTCTGGCGACCGGCCGTGCGGCACTCGGGCTGGTACAGGGGGTCGCGGGCGCGGTGTCCGGTCTGGGCGCGGCGGCATTGATCACGGGCTGGCCGGAAAACTCCGAAGACGTCCTGACGTCGCTGCTCAACGGCGGATTCGCCGGAGTCGTGGATGTGCACGGCGGGGCCCACTCGAATCCCGGTTCCGCCATCGGTGAAGTGGTCGACGGCAGCGGTGCCTACGTCCCTCCGGATCCTTCCACGGTGAGTCTCAGCAAGGATGCCGTGATGCGGCTGGCGGGGGCTCCCCAGGAGACGAAATCGCTGACCCCCGCTCCGGTGGACGGCAACGGCGGCACCACCCCGCAGCTCGCGAACTCGGCCGCGCCCGGCCAGGCTACGGCGCTGCTCGGCGGGCACTTGGTATCGGAGGGTTCGCCGGGAGCGACGGGCGACCGACAGCACGAGCCGGACGGGTCGGGAGATCTGCCGCGGCGTCTCGCCGATGCGGGATCGGGTGCGCAGGCTCCTGCCCCGGATGAAGACGCGAACAAAAGGGCAGCGGCGGACGGGCGCCCGGGCGAGCCGGATTCGCCTGCGCGGCAAGGCGACCACGCAGCAGCAGACCATGGTGATGAGCGCTCCGGTGGTGGTGCGCAGACCGGCGGGGATGTGCAGGGCGCTGGTGGCGCTACGCAGACCGGTGATCGTGCGCATGGTGGTGATGGGCAGCAGGATGGTGCCGATGCGCGTGGCGGTGGCGCGCAGGCCGGTGGCGCCAACGATGCGCGAACCGGGGACCGCGGGCAGGCCGGTAGTGGCGGCGGCGCGCACGCTGGTGATGGCCAAACCGGTGGCGGTGGGCACGGTGCTGGCAGTGGCGGCAATGCGCAGGCCAGTGGTGGTGTGCACGGTGGCGGTGACGGTGCGCAGGCTGGGAGTGTTGTGGCTTCTGGTGCACTCCTGGCGGGTGCGGGCGATGACCACTCCGGTTCGAAACCGCAGCAATCGGCAAGCCACGGCGAAGGCAACGCGCACTCGGTCGGTGTCGGCCGGAGCGCCTCGGCTCCGGCCGGCGACGGTGCGGCTGGGCACGAGTCGGCGGCTCCGCGGTCGGGACCGGGGGCGGCGAAGGTCGATTCTCCAGTGGAGATGGGCAATGCGTCCGGCCGCCATGGTGCGGGTGGTGAGGGCCCGGCCCGGGTTACGGCCCCGAAGCAGGTGGATGTACCGCCCGCGCACGAGCCGTCGGCGGTGGAGCACACCAAGGATGCGGTGCCCGCTGACGCTCGCCCGTCCGTGTACGACCGACCCGACCACCCGGCGGAGGCGCTGGCACAGGAGCTGGCCGGGTTGCCGTCAGCGGATCCGGCGATCAGGCGGGACCTTACCGCCGAGCAGCAGACGCAGTTCAAGGCCGCGGCCAAGAAGGCGCTCGCGTTGTACCGGCTGCGACAGGAAGAACTGTCCGGTGAGACCTGGGAGCAACGCAGGCACACGATGGAGCAGGGCGATCGGGTGGAGTCGCTGCTGCGGTACATCGACGCGGTGCGTGAGGGAACCGGCATGACGCCGCGGTGGAATCAGATCAAGGCATTCCTGCTCGGCGAGCACGGGTTCATGCGTCAGATGGGCACGGGCCAGGGCAAGTCCATGGTCGGTGCGCTGGATACGTTGTGGCAGTTGTCGCGCGGGGAGCCGGTGGAGCTGGCGAGCGGTGAGTCGGCGCGCGTGCATCATGTGATCACTACGACCGAGGTGCTGGCCAATGAGGGGGTCCGGGAATTCGCGCCGATGCTGCGCAGTCTCGGATACGAGGTCGCGCGTTGGGATCCGCACAGTCCGCCGGGTGAGGTGGATCGCCCGACCGTGTACTACATGACCTACGACGAGCGCGCGACCGCCGAGCTGTTCGACCGGCCGCCGCCGGGGAAGACCGCGACCATCGATGAGGCGGACGCGGTGCTGGTGCACAACCAGACGGTGCACTACCAGTCCGAAGGGCAGCGGGAGCTCGCCTCTGAGGTGGAGGCCGCCGGGGTCTACCGGGTGCGTGACTTCTTGAAAGCCGTGTTGCGTAGCAGGATCACGGCGGCGAAGGACCTGTCGGTGCATTTCGAACAGGCACTCCACGACGGACCGTTGACGGCGGAGGAGGCCGGGGCGGTACGGGCGCTGTCGCCGGAGGAAGTCGGGGCGGCACGGACGCTGACGGCGCGGTCGCTGCGCGAGCAACCCGAGCAGTGCCTCGACACGGTCAGCCGGTTGTGGGAAAGCTACGCGGGGCGGAAGTTCACCGCCGAGGAAACCGAGATGGCCCGTGCTTTCCTGGACGTCAAGGCAGGCCGGTTGAAACTGAATCGGGACTTCCAGATCTTCGGACACGATGCCGAGAAGAAGGTACAGATTCTCGACGAGTACGGGAAGCCGCGAAGCGATCCGAAGATCGGCACCGAGAGCCGGTGGTTCGGAGGCCGCCACAAAATGGTGGAGGCGATGTTCGGTGCCCCGGTGTATTCCGATGGGAAGGGATCGAAACAGGTCACCGTGGAGGACGTCCTCGGCGGGTACGAAAAATTGCATCTGATGTCGGGCACGCTGGAGCGGACCGCGGCGGAGATCAAGGAGAATTTCCCGGTCCAGGGTGGTCTGGCGAAGGTGGAGGACTTCGGCCGGTCGAAACTGGTGGGGGAGCAGGATCGGATATTCCTCACCGAGCCGGAGAAATTGCGGGACGCGGTGAGTCGGGTGCAGCAGTTGCAGGCCGAGGGGCGGCCGGTGCTGGTGATCTGCCCGTTCAACGATCTGGCTCGCAAATTCTCGCTGATGCTGACCAAGGCGGATGTGGAACACACTGCGATCGACGGCCAGTGGTTCGCCGCGCATCGCGACAACAATG
Source organism: Nocardia sp. CA-135398 (assembly GCF_050955845.1). Lineage (NCBI taxonomy): Bacteria > Bacillati > Actinomycetota > Actinomycetes > Mycobacteriales > Nocardiaceae > Nocardia > Nocardia sp. CA-135398. The sequence continues at coordinate 3,720,731 of NZ_CP192084.1, forward strand.
CCGCCGAGGAGCACTTGCTGTCGGTCAAGGACACCGCGGGTGCTCGGGGCGCGGTGACCGTGGGCACGGGGATGCTGGGCCGGGGTTTCGACGTATCGATCAGCGACGAGGTCAATCAGCTGGGCGGGGTGCACGCGCATATGCTGGGGCGTTCGCCGACCAATCCGGACGAGGACCATCAGCGGTCGGCGCGCGCGGGCCGCAACGGCCGCAACGGCAGTTTCTGTTTCAGCGTCGCCGCGTCCGACCGCCTCTACAGCGAGGCGCAGCATCACGGTGCGCGGGTCGCGATCACCCACTATCGGGCCGCGGTGGCCAAGCATGCCGAGGCCACCGCCCAATACACCGAAGCTGCCCGGCAGGCGGGCAATACGAACGCGGCACAACCGGAGGAGGCCGTGCGTGCGGCACGGACGAAGGTCGCGGCCACGGCGGCCGATGTCGCCGCGGCCGAGCGGGAGATGCGCAGCCTGACGTCCCCGCTTCAGAACGACGCGGCCGACCGCGCCTATCTGCAGCGTGCGATGCGCCGCGCCAACCTCGCCCACGCGCCTCCGACCGCAGGAGATCCCGCAGCCAGTTCGGCGACCTCGCTCCAGAGCACTATCGCTGCGGGCCTCCCCAACGCCGGGCCGGACACTGCGGCGGGTGTTGGCCAGACCGAATCGGCCACCAGCTACGCCGGAGCGGATTCGGACCGTGCCCCGACGGAGGCCGTGTCCGCCGAGCCTGCCGCCGTCCAACCGCACCTGTCGGGGGACCGGTTCGCGCGGCTGGCCGGGTGGCTGGGGATACCCGCATCGGTCCAGGCGGCCGCGGCCGTATTCGACACCGACAATGATGACGACCCGTTGAGCCGACTCATGGAACGAGCGGGCATCTCCTCCGCTGCCGTGGAAGCACTGAACCAGCACCTCGACCACGCCCCGCCCGTGACGGTGATGCAGACGGACGCCCTCAGCGACGAGCAAGCGCTGAATCATCTGAGGCCGCAGCGTAACCGGCTCGCCGCCGAACTCGGCTGGGAACCCGCCCAGGTCGCGGGCGCGGAGGGCGTGCGCCAGGTCGGCGCCGCCGTCGATACGGCCCGCATCGAGCTGGCGACCCTGCTGGACGTTCCCGCCACCGAGGTCAACGCCGCCACCGCCCGCGACGTGCTCGCCGACGCGGTCGCCCGCCTGCTCGGCGACACCGAAACCGCCGACGACCCGGCCACCGAACTCCGCGTTTTCGCCGCCTCCGCCTTCCTGGCCGTCACCGCTCTGCTCGACCTCGCCGTCGCCATCCACCAGCGCAGCCCGAAGAGCTGCGTCAACAACGGCGTGACGATGATGCGGGTGCTGTACCCCGACAATGAGCACGCCTACCGCATGCCAGCCGACATGCCACTGCGGGGCCACAACGAAGAAGACACCGAGCGGGCCTTCGGCGGCGCCTTCCGGACATTCGCTTCGCTGGACGAGACCGCCGAATCGCTGAAACAGTGGCCCGGGGGTAGCCAGGCACTGGTCTACAAGTGGGTGAACAAGGGGCAAGTCGAAAGTCACCTGGTGCTGCTGGTCAATGACAGTGAACGGGCCGACGAGCCGAACCTGGTCGTCCTCGACATAGCGGCCGCCCCGGGCGAGGCTCCGATCACTCCCGCCGATCTGGCCAAACCCCGCGCGCTGCTGAACAAAGCCGTCCCGTTCGAGCAGTGGCAGCGCGAACAGCAGCCGTACATCGACCTGCTCGATGAGGCGGACCGGGACGTCCTCGCAATCGAATTCGACAGTGCGGGCGAACCCCTCGACCGGCTGTCCACGACGCAGCGCCCAGTCGTCTCCGCCCAGGATCCCAGTTCGCCCCCGCCATCGCTGTGGTCGAGCCGCGCTCCACCGCTTCGGCGGAACGAGTTCGCACTCGCCGGCCATCGCCCTCTCGGCGACGGCTTGTCACCGGACGGCTCCGTCCCGGCCGAGTCCAGGCAGTCCGCGCAGCAACCCCGGCGGAATCCTTTGGAGCAGACTCTCGAATCGGTCCGGAGTATCGACTGCGACCCGGCAGTCGCCTCGGACGCGGAGCGCTTCGTCATGCGGTGCTATGAGGAGTACCGCCAGCGAATAAAGGAAAACGATCGGATCATCCGGCAAGAAGTTCTCGAGAGTATTCAGGCGATGGCACCCGAGCACGCCGCGCGGGAGGCCCTCGCATACGTCGACCAGCCCGAAATCCGCGCGAGCATCAACCGCCGAGCCGCCGACAGTACCCGGAGGCTTATCCACAACATCGAACGCCGCGCCAAGCAAAAGCAGACGAATCTCCCCGACCGCCTCGCCCACCTCTATCGGATAGGAGCGACTGCCGAGGACGCAAAAGGGGTGCCGTGGCAATCCACCAAGAAGGCGACGCCAACCCCTCGCCCCACACCCACCGGACAAGACAAGCCGGGGAATCGTATCGGCAGCCGCCCACCGGATTACACACCGGAGCCGGTCGCTCGGCAGTCCTTCGAAGAAGATCCAGCGGCCCGGGACGAGCCCTCGATGCCGGATCCGGTGCGTGCCACGCACCAGGAACTCACAGTCTGGGCAGCTCAGCTGTCGGATCGTGAGTTACAGCGTTTCCTCGCCGAAAAGCAGGCCGAAGCGTCAGCTCATGTGGCAGCCGTGCATCGCGGTCGACCACCCGCGGTCAACATGGCCATCGGGACGGCACGAGCACAGATCGCCTTGGCGACCGAGCGATGGCAGCGGCTCACGGACAGCAGTACTGAAGCGTCGATCACCGAGGCCCGGACTGCCGCCGACGCCGCGACCGCCGTCTTCCATATCATCGGAGCGCTCCCGATGACAGCGGCGCTGCCATCGGCCTTCGCCGATGATCCCGACGGTCTGCTCGACCTGCTGACCCGATTCCCGGAGCGACTACTAGTGGCCGCCGAGCTGGACCAGGCCGCCGGAGTCGACGCAGCGGATTGGGCAGAAGTCGCCGATGCGCTCCTGACCGAACACCGTGGCGGCGACTGGGATTCGGAACTGATCCGGGCGCTGCGATCGCTGCCAGTGAAGGCAGCCGAATTCACGCGCGCGCTCACCGGCTCGGACCGCGACTTCGGCGCGTCGGCCACGCAGTACATTCCGGATGCCTACCACGCGGCACTTTACTTCCTGACCCGAACCCGAGATGTCGAGCAGGCGGTGGCCCGGCTGCGCGATGTGGATCACGCGGTCGCGGCAGCGATGGACCGCCTGGGATCGTCCCGGCCGGCCACCGACGCGGGCTTATCGCTACTTCAGCTGCGAATCGATATTCACGAAACAATGGCCTACGCGGCCGCCGCCATCGCATCGAAGATGCGGGCCAGCACACTTCTCGGGCTCGAGCAGAACCCGCTCTTGCCGCAAATGGTGGCGCGGGTTGTGGATGACCTCGACACCATGGCCCGCCACGGCTCGGAAACACCGAGACCTCTTCGGCCCGCCTATACCGCTCATCCGGTGACGTCGGAGGAACCATTCACCGATGACGACTACCGGGAAGCTATCGGCTCGAATTTCCAGCCTCGGGTGCTCGGCGCGCACGACGGACAGTTCCGCACGGTGCAAGGTACGTCTTTCGAACCACTACGGACCGGGACAGCGGGAATTTCCTTTGTCATGGACCGGTGGGGCCGGATGGTCGGTGAGAGCGAACACGCCCACCTGATGCATGTGCTGGCTGCCATGGGGGACGAGGCGGCCGGCTGGGGCGTGGTGTACACCGACGAGGACGGCCGCCCGGTTGGGCAACTGTATCCCTACGCATTGGGCGGCCTGTCCGACCCGATGTGCACAACACAGTTACGCGATGTGCTGATGCGGGGAGGATTCGACCTTACCGACACCCATTTCAACAACGAATCTCTCGGTCGGCTGTGGCAGGGCGAATTGCCATCGCTGCCGGATCTGTTCACTATGCGCAAGTGGGGCCTGCTGAACAGCATCGTGGCGACCTTCGACGCGTACGACGACGGATTCTGGGTGCGGACCGATAGCGAAACGATCACCCAAAGCCCCGATGAGGTGCGGGTGCCACTGACTCTCGGTCCATTGCGTCGAGCGCCTGGGCACCTCGACGTAGTCGTATATCGTGCGGGCGAGCACATCATCGTGCAGTACCGCGACTGTGACCCGGGTGCCGAACCTGAACAGGTTGCGCGGGTGTTCAAGGCCTTCCACGAGCGGATGACCAGGTGGGTATCCGAGTCCGACGGTGTCATGTTCCACCCCGACACCGATGATGTGGTCGTCACTTTCGAAGAATCCGCACCGGATTTCATCGGCAGCCGCCCGGGGGTAAGCGATGGTGATCGGCGCGACGAGATCGACGACAACGGGGCCACTCCGTGGTCACGGCAGCAGGAGAGCCCGTCTCCGGAGCAGACGCAACCGATCGTGTGGCCGGACCCTGGCGAGGTCAAGCCGTTCGGTCGATGGCTCGAAGCTGCCCGCAATTCCCGGGGCATATCTCGCAGTGAACTGGCCGCCCGCATGGGTGTGCCCGGTTCGGCCACATACATCGGTTCATTCGAGCGCGGTGTCAAGCCGACCCGCGAAATGGTTGTGCGCATCCTCGATGCCTTGGATGCCCCGGCTGACGTGGCCGAGGCGGTGCTCCGGGAAACGTTCACAGCGGAAATCGAGAACCTGCCCGATCCCGCGGATCCGAAATTCCCGCACCCCAATGCTTGGCTCGTGGCCGCGCGTAAGCGTCGGAAAATGTCGCAAAAGGAATTGGCCGCTCACGTCGGCCTGAGCGTGACCCAATGGGCACCGAGGGAACGTGCCACTAACCCCCGGACCAGGGCGTATCAGATCACTCGGGAGCAGGCGCAGCGCGCGCTCGAAGCCCTGGCAGCCACGGACGAAGTCGCCAGCGTGTTCATGCAGCGATTCTATCCGGATGCCACATCGGAGACCGCGCCGCCGAACAGTGGTCGCGGTAATCCTCCCGATCTCATCGGCAGTCGTCCGCGGGACGACGAAACTCCGCTCGCCCCCCTCGACGCCGGTCGCATCGGCAGCAGTCGTGATACCGAATCGGACGGACCGACAAGCTTCATCGGCAACCGTCCTTCGGACAGTGCGCCCGGCCAGCCACTAAACGTGTTCTCACCCGACATGTCTGTGGCGGACGTCCGTGCGGCGGTAGCGCAGGCACTGAGCGATCGTGACGCCGACGGTGCGTCGGCGGAATTCCCGTCGCAGTTGCCGGATGTCGCCGCGATGCCGGTGCAGTACGCACGGACAGCGTTGCCCGACCGGGCGGACACAGACCACGGAATCGATCACGACACGGCCCAGGAGACACCCGATGTGGTGCGAACCCAGGCGATGCGGGGACGTCCGGGAGTCACGATCGAGCTGATGACCTTCGATGACGGTGTCCAGGTCCTCCGTGAGACCTACGCCTATGCCGACCACGCCATGCAGGAGTGGGCGAAGGCGCTGATCGGCCGGGTCATGGGAGCGCCGATCGCCGAGGTGCGCCTGAGTCCACCCGAATATCATGTCCTCTACCGCGATTACCAGTACGAGGGAGCGCGTCGAGACCCCAGTGCGTCCGACATGCTCGGCATCTTCGCGGCCATCACCGGCAAGAAGAGCCCCTTCGCCGCCGCCTTCGTCCGCCATGTCGACGGCCGCAGCGTGTGGCAGGACCATCACCTCGGTCGGCAAGACATCGTCGACATCGGACTGCAGGTGGACCGCCTCGGGGACGAGCTGGAACAGCTGGTATTTCCCGGGTCGCTCTCGCGGACAGTGCTCGATACGCAGATGGCGGCGATGCGCGCGCTGCGCGAGTTGGCACGGCATGCCGAGCATCCGCTGCGCATGGCCGGGCTCGATGACCAAGCACGGGCCAAGGCTCGGGTGGTCGAGGACTTCGTGCTCGACCACCCTTATCTCGAGCTGGCCGGTTTCGACAGTCCGCACGTCCCGGTGGCGACGGTCGGGGAAATCCTGGGGAAACTGGATGACCTGCTCGGAAGGTACCGGTACACCCCCGGTTTCCAGAAGCTCATGACCAACATTCGCACACTGCGGATCGACTTCCTGTTCGGGTCGCGCGCCGAAGCCGAACCCGAGCAGGACAAGCACGGTCCGCATGGCGAGATTTCCACCGTTCGGACGGAATTGACATTCAGTTTGCAGTACGCGGCCGATCGGGATGAGGCTCGCGCTGATGACAACCGTCGTCTCCAGTACGGAACACATCCGAGCAGTGGCCAACCGTATGCAGATGACGTCTGCCACGAATTCGCCCACGCGATCGACCAAGCCACCGGTTGGGAACTCAGCCGGAACCTCCCCACCGTGCTGCGTAATGCTCACGCGAAGCTGAAAGAGCACGGCCTGATCGAAAGTTACGCGGAATGGCTCAACCGCCTGCCGTCGTACGCGTTCACCAACTCGGCCAAGACCACACTCAAAGAACGCGAGGCCATCGCCGTCGGATTCGCCGACGCGGAGATCAACGGCATTGTCGTCGGTACCCCGCAATGGGTGATCCATGAGTACCTCACGAAACTTCGCCCGCCGGAAGTCTTTTCGGCACAACCCACAACGCACCGGCCGGACGGTCCCGAAGGTTTGATCGGCAGCAGGCCGTCGGATGGCCCGATCGACGGCGCTGCGCGAGTCGACGAAACCGGCACGGACAGCACGGTCGCCCGCCGGAACGCCGGGCTCGAGGATTATCACGACGGACCGGCCGAGCGACGCACTCCTCCTGGCGCGAGGTTCGCAGAGCTCATAGACGACGGTCTCGACGCCGGGGTGGCACGTACCGATTCGTTGCCGGGAGCGCCGGGAGTCAAGTGCGAACTGGTGACCTTCGGCAACGGCTACCAGGCCGTCAGGGAGACCTACGATGCCGCAGTCAACGCCACGGTGGAATGGCTGAAATCGTCGATCGGAGGTGCCATGGGCGCACCGGTTGCCGATACATGTCTGCAGCCCGGCGACTACACGGTCCTGTACCGGGAACTCATCGCCGGCCGACCGGCGGACATGGTGCTCCCGCAGTCCTCAGCCCGAGCCTACGACTTGGGACTGGTCCACGATGACCTGAGCCAGCAAGAACGGGAGCTGGCCGCGGCGCTCGGCCCCCTGGACCGCAGGTATCTCGACGCCGCCCCCGGTGATCTACTCGGGCTGTTCGACGCCGCGACCGAGACGAGGCGCAGCACTCGGCACTGGAGTGTCGGGCCGGACGGCACTGTGCTCGCAGGGCGGGGCGCAACAACCGCCGAGGATAGCGGACCCAGCCCATTCGCCGCGAAGTTCGTACAGCGCGTCGATGGCAGGGCAGTGTGGCGAGACCACCACCTCCCACGGCGAGACATCACAGCCATCCGGGAGCAGGTGTCCTACGTCGGGGAACTGGTGGAGGAGCGGCTGGCCGATCTTCCGGAGACGCACCGGAAATTGCTGCACAAAACGCACCAGCGGGCGCTGGCGGCGCTGGCTCGGGTCGAGCAGCACGCTGTCCACACCACGGAGGAGACCTCGCATGTCAGCGGGTTGAGCGCGGACGCGCAGGCCAAGGCACGGTTGGTGGAACAGTTCACTCTCAACCATCCGTACTTTGCGATCGCCGGTCTCGAGCACCCCCTCGTGCTCGTCGAAGCCGCGCGGGAAATCCTCCAGACGTTGGACGAACTGCTCACGAAGTACCACTACACGCCCAGGTTCCGCAGGCTCATGACCAACATCCGCGGGCTGCGCTTCGACTTCCTCGACGATCCGGACATCAACGCTGAGACCGTTCCCGGCGGCCGCGATCGGACCCAGTGGATGACGTTCAACATGCGCAGGGCCGCCAACCGAGCACAGGCCATCGAGGACGACAGCGAAGACAGCGCGACCGGTTATCACCCGAGCAGTGGACATCCCTACCACGACGATGTGGTCCACGAATTCGCGCACGCGATCGATCACGCCACCGGAATGCGCCTCAGTGCGAATATCGAATCCGTGCTGCACGACGCCTGGGAAGCGCTGCGGCGGCACGGCATGATTGCCGAACCGTATGACGCGTGGCTTCGGCACCTCCCGGAGGCAGCCTTCACCAGCACGACGAAGGAGACGCTCGCCCCGCGTGAAACCGTTGCGGTCGGGTTCTTCGATGTGGAGATCAACGGACCCGTTGTCGGCACCCCGCAATGGGTTGTCCACCACTACGTGAGCACCCTGCGGCCGCCGGAGGTTGGCTCCGGCCCGGCGGCGTCGCACGACGCGCCGGAAAGTCGCGGTACGGACGCCGATTCCATGGACGGCTACATCGGCAGCAGGCCGATGTCGGATCCGGGTGATCGCTCCGACCAGGACGTCGCCGGGGTTGTCGAGGTGGGGGATCTCACCGATGAGCAGGTGCTGGGGCATGCTCTCGTTTCCGAGCAGCTTCTGCTCACCCAGGAGAATGCTGTCGCACTGTCGGATGCACTGACCGAACGCGATCAGGCCGTCGACCGGATCACCGGTCAGGTGCGGCAGTTGGAGCATGCGCTCGCGACATTGGTCGGTGAATCGGGAACGGTAGACATGGTGTCTCTGACCGGTGTCCGCGATGAGCTGAATGCATTCTTGGACCAGCGATTGGCCGCATACGCCGAAACACCAGAGGGACGGCGTGACCAGATGATCGCGACCCTGCGTGCGATCAGCGCGAAGCCACGTCTCGACGAGAGCGATATTCGAGTTATTACCGAGATAGTCCCGGTCAAGCAGAGTGGATTCGCCGCATTGCTTCCCGGTGCGAAAGATCGTTACGCAGAGGTGTTGCACACCGCGGCCCGGGTTCGGCTTGCGGAACTGGATTCGCATCGGGTGGAGGCGTCCCGAGCCGACGACGCGATACGGCGTTTGCAGCGGGGAGTCCGAGCGCAGCTCGACCGCGCGGCAGAGCTGTTCGATGACCACGGTTCGCGCCGGACGGTCCAGGGTTTGCTCGACGACATCGATTCGATGCGATCCGAAATATCGGCGGCGCGTCGTGATATGAGCGCTGGATGGCACGATGTGCCGGACAACGGGCTGGCACCGTTGCTGTCAGAGATCGCCCGAGGTCTGCGCACCAGAGACGATGTAGTTGATGCAGTAGTCGCCATTGCCGCGCCCCGGCGCATCACCGTGATCGTTGATGACCTACTGAGGATGGTCGAACGGTCCGCGGTAAGCATATTCGCCGAATGCTCGATGCGAGGATTCGTGTTCGGGGATCACGAGGCAAGAAACGTCAGGGCCTTGGCGGACGCCATCGCCCGCGTGCGCACCATGGTGGGCATTCCTGAGGCAAGCTCCGATCTGTACACCCGAGTAGTGGACAAGTCGGCGGAGTACCGATCCGATTTCGGCAGCTACGTGGATCAGGCCGACACGTTATACCTGCACTTCACACCAAACATTCACGCCATCGCCACAGCGGGCATGATCCGATCCGGCGCACACGACGAGGTCATCAACACAACGGCCGCCCATTCCGTCGGGGTGCATTTCATCAAGCCGGGGGACTGGCAGGGGACCGAAAACTTCAATATGTACGTCGGATACGCCGGACTCCGCCGCACACTCGAACCCGGAAACAGCACTGTACTGCCGGACCCGCTCGGCGCGATCGTCGTGATGCCGCTCGGCGCGATCATGAAGACAACGCCGATACGCAACGAGGCCAAGACGACAGCACCGGACGAGGCTCATCTGGCCAGCGACGCCACGTTCCGTCCATTGGACGGGAATCCCAGATACGCCTACTCCCTCGACGACGCCTACATCATTCCTTGTTACAGCAACCTGCAGGTGTCTCGGGAGGAGCGACTGATCATCGACCCCGACACTGGGGAACGAAGCGTTCGTCCGGTTTCCGAGCCGATCCGCGACGCCTTTCGCCGCGCCGGATACGACGAGGCCTGGATCGACCGGCACGTCATCGAGCTACCAGAACGCATCGCAGCGGACCCCGACACTCGCATGCTCTACGGGGAGTACGACCGTACCCAAAGGCTGATCCGGCAGGCACAGGACGAGATCAAGCGGCGGATGGCCGAGGACGGGACGTACACGGATCGACTCGTCGTTCCATTGACCACCGAGCATGGGCGGCAGTTCGAGACCCTCGATATACACGGCACAACGCCGCCGGGTAACCCATCCGTTCCTGCCCTCGAACGGCTGATTGTCACCGACCGGCACGCGCCGGCCAGTGATGCGGAGAAACCGCAGATCAAACGCACTCCGTGGAATCGGAGCGGCCGCCCGGACGGAGCACCCGACCAGCAGGAACAGCGCACTCGACCGCGCGGACCGGGCGGTCTGATCGGTAGTCGGCCCTCATCGGAGCCAGGGGGTGGGGCCGCACTGCCCGTCGAGGATTCCACCACGCACGGCGAACCCGCCAGGCCTGATGCAGTTGGCGCCACGCGAGAAGAACTCGCCCACTGGGCAACTCAGCTGTCCGACCACGGCCTGCGAACCTTCCTCACCCAGACCCAGACCGAGACTTCTGCATACATCGCGGACCTGCACCGTGGACAACCACCCGCGCTCGAAGCAGCCATCGCAGCAGCACGAGTTCAGACCGCGTTGGTGATCGAACAGTTGCATCGAAGCGCAGCAGGCGGTTCTGGATCGTTGCTCGCCGCGGCCGATGCCGCCAGCAATGTATTCGAGATAATCGGAGCGCTCCGAGTAGCCGACACGCGGTCGGTATCCGACCGACACGATCTCGATATCCTGACCCGATTCCCGGAGCGACTGCGCGCAGTCGCCGAACTCGGCGCGGCGCGTTTCGTCGATGGCTCGGATTGGGCAAGGCTGGTCGACGCATACCTCGTCGCGGGGCGCGACAATGACTGGGATCAAGAGGTGATCCAGTCGCTGCGCTCGCTACCGGTGCAAGCGGCGGAATTCGTTGCGGCACTTACCGGCTCGGACCGGACCTTCGGCGACGTTGCCAGTCGATTTATTCCGAACGCCTACCGGGCGGCGATGTACTACCTGACCCGCAGCCACGACACCGACCAGGCGATCGACCGGCTTCGCGAGCTGGACCACGCGGTCGCGGCGGCGGTAGATCGGCTGGGGTCGACCCGGGCGGCCACCGAGGCAGGGCTGTCGCTGCTTCAGCTGCGAATGGACATCCACGCGGCAATCGCGTCCGCTGACGGGGCGATCGCTCCCGCTATGCGATCCAGCGCCATGCAGGGCCTCGACCACAATCCGCTGCTACCGCAGATGATCGAGCGAATCGTGCTCGACCTCGGTGCTCTCGCCCGGCACGGCTCCGAGACACCGAGACCGATCCGACCGACCTACACCGCGCGCCCCATTGCGGTCCAGGATTTGCTCGGGGCCTACGACGAGGACTATTTTCCCGTTCTCGAAGCTCTGGCTTTCGCTGTCCATGACGGGAATTTCATCAAATCGACCGGACCCTCGTCAGAGTTACTGCGGACCGGATCGAAGGGTGTTTCCTTTGTGATGGATCAGTGGGGCCGATTCCTGGCCGCGATCCATCACAATTCCTTGGTTCACTTGATATTGGCTATGGGAGTCGATCTGGCTGGCTGGGGCACATTATTCACCGACCGGTACGGACGGCTGGACGATCCGGTACGTCCCTATGGGGTGGACGGCGTCTTCGATCCCATGGGTACCGCCCAACTGCGTGATGCGCTGACACGTCGCGGGCTCCGTCTTGATGACACCACCTTCGATAACGCGAGCCAAGGCAAACTGTGGCACCTCGATTCGACACCGGTGTCGGCGCTGTTCACCATGAAGCCGCTCGGCGTCCTGGGAAGCATCGAGTCGATGTTCGCTGTCTACGACGACGGTTTCTGGATAAAGCCTGTTCGCGGCGGAACAACATGCAGCGCCGACGAGGTGCGAGTGCCGTTGATCCTCGGCCCTCTTCGCCACGAACCGGGCAATATCGAGGTTGCCGTATATCAGCAGGGCGACCGCACGATCGTCCAATATCGTGACCCCGACCCCGGTCTCGATCCCGACCGAGTCGCCCCCGTATTCGCCGAGCTCCATCAGCGCATGAACCGATGGGTGGCCGAATCCGAAGGTGCCGAATGGCACCCCGACACCGCCCAGGCAGTTCACACCTTCGAACGACACCTCGAACGATCAGCTCCCGAGCAAGACCAGCCCGACGGCTACATCGGCAGTCGCCCAACGGATTCCACACCTGGTTCGAACGATCCGACCCGGTATTCATCCGCGGTGTTGGCACCGGACACACCCGCGCCGCAAGTACGTACTTCGCTGGCGGAGTCGCTGACTTCTCTCGGATTGGTCACCACTTCGGCAGAGCTGCCCACCGAACTGCTCGATGTCGCTGCGTCGCTGGTGAACTACGGTCTAGCAGCTGCGGGTGGCGACAGCGTCAAAGTTTCTATATCGAGCAGAGACAACGACGACGGCTTCACGGTCGGCGGAATGCGGTCTGGAACAACCATTGTCCGTGCCCGTAGGGCTCTGGAGTCGGAGCTGTTGGGCAAGGGGTTCGGCACGTTCGAGTGGCGGGGGCGGAGAGGGGAAACGGATTCTTGGTCGGTTCACCTGTGGGGAGATCGAAACAGCATCGGCCACGTCGACGCCGCGCAGTTGGCCGGGCTGGCAACGGGTTTCGATGTGGGTCGGGTGAGTTCGGCGGTGTCCACGGCGGTCGGGCGGGCAACACGACGCTGGGGTGGCCTGAAAAGGACCGGCGCGCTGGCGGTCGAGGTGCACGATGGGCAGCTGCGGGTGCGAATGCTGGGGACCACTCCGCTCGACGGTGTCGCTTACGAGCCCCCCACGTTGTTCGACGAGACGATCAGGCCGCCCGGCACGGACCGGCCCGGTGGATTCATCGGCAGTCGGCCATCGGAATCCGCCGAGACGGACGGCCGTTTCGCTGAATTGGCGCGCAACCGCGCGGAGGCCGCAGCGGAGTTACGCGCGGCGGCACGGCAATTCGGCGAACAGCCACCCGCCCGCGGTGCGGAGGCCGCGGCCATCGAAGCATGGCGGCACGGCCAGAAATCCTCGGCCGCGACGATTGCCGCGCTGACCGGAACCAACCCCAGCTTGGTGACGACACAGATAAGCGAAGTGCTCAACCTACTGCACAGGCGGTTGACCGCGCTCACCCAGCCCGAATGGGACCGACTGCTCAGCAACGCCGGACAGCAGCTGTTGACAGCGCTCGGTCCTTGGATCGGTCGCAGTCTCGAGCTGGAAGACGATCTCCAACGTGCCACGATACTGGCACACGAAGGAACACCGGACAACGCACTCAACCACTCGAATGGCGAAAGGCGCACGCAGCGATCACGAGATCTCGACGACATGCTCGGTCGCTCTGCCATCAGCGGCGACGTAGCGGCGGACGCGGATCTTGATCTACCGCAGGCACTCGAACGCCTCGCCGCCTCGGCGGCGCAACCCCCCACGGGTCGCCTCCTGAACGCGCTCCTCGATCATCTGCGGTTCGCCCGGCTGATCCAACTGACCACCACTTGGATGGAACTCGACGGATACATCACCAAGAACTTCGGCAGATTCGAGACATCGGAACAGTCAGGTGATTCGGCCCAGGAGGAAGATCGCCCATCTGAGTCCATCGCGAACCACCCGCCGGATCAGCTGACTTTCACCAGACCGGCATATGAACAAGGGCCGCGTGGTTTCATCGGCACCAAGCCACCGGAGAGGCCCGAACAGCAGGAACCTGCGCAGAAAGATCGTCAGCCGACGCCGTGGTCACGCTCGGGCAATCGGGCCGCAGCGTCCGACCCGGCTGATTCCACCCATCGCCCCGAGCCGTCGGGTGCCACTCCATGGTCCCGGCCGACCGACAGTTCAGGTTCGGCCACGAATCTTGCCCCGTTCGACCGGGGCGTGAAAGTGCCGCTGCACGACCTACCCGGTCCGGCCGATCCCGAATTCCCGCACCCCAACACGTGGATCGCGGCCGCGCGCAAGCGCAGGAAGATGTCTCAGAAGGACTTGGCCGCCCACGTCGGTCTGAGCCTGACCCAATGGGCGGTGAAAGAACGCGCAACGAACCCACGCACCAAGGAGTTTCAGGTCACCCTGGAGCAAGCACAGCGTGCGCTCGAGGTGCTGGCCGTACCGGCGGACATCGCTACCGCGTTCCTGCAACGGTTCTATCCAGACGCAGCAGCGGAGCCCGGCGCCGATGATCCGGGCCCGCACGACCGTCCGGTTTCATAGGCCATCGTCCACCGTCCGACGAATCCCCAGGTCGCCGAACCGAGCACGATTCGGCCGAGGAGACAGCCGCCGCGGTGGGAATCCACAGTGTGCCAGAACGTCCCGGAGTCACGGCTGAGCCGCAGGCAAGTGAGTACGGGCGTGGCGTCCGGCCCGATGTCGTATCTGGCGGCGACGGCGAGGCCGGGCATATATCGGAGCAGGGTTCGTCAGCCCCCTCCTCGGCCGACGCGGCTTCCTTCGGGGGAAGCAGCTCGTCGACCGTCGGCGCGGGCGATTCTCATGCCGAGGTGCGGACCGAGGATGAGTCGGACGGTGCTGAACACGATGGTGTCAGTGATCGAGAAACGGCCGAGATGGTCGCGGCGGAATCATCTGCGGTCTCCGCGTCGTCCCGCGTCATGGAGTTCTTGCTCGGGTACTTCACCCGCAGAGATACGGCCTACTGGTGTCAGCTGAAGCCGGACAGCGTCTTCCCCGACTGGGTCTGGTCGAGTGACAAACAAGTCCCCGCCCTAGCCCCGGACCTGCCGCTCAGCTGCATCGACATGGTGGTGTCCGCCGCCGTCGCCGCCGGTGCACTCAGCCGCGAGCAAGTCCGCGCGATCTACAACTGGGAAGACCCCGACGACTTCTCCCGGCGCTGGATCCATGAACTGCCGACCTCCTTGTTCCGGACGGCCGGCAACTCCTCTCGGACCGAGACACAGAGGCGCGCCCACAGCGCGGTGACGTGGTGATGTGGTTGGGCACGGATGAGCCGGGCGGACCCGAGCGGTTGATGCATGTCGCGGTGGCGGACGGCACATCCGATCGCGGGGCCGACTCCGCCTGCGTGCTTTCGTTCGGCGCCCGTTGCTCTTGGCTGCCGTCACAGCCGCGCCGCGGCGAGACGAGATTCAGCGGGGTCGAACTCACGACAATCGCGGACATCAACAAAACAATGGCGAACTGGTCGCACTCGGTACGTGTCGAGTTCGGACCCGGGCCGTGGACGCAGCCATCGGCCATCGGCGGTGAGCTTCGAGTGCCACCGAGCCGGCAAGCGCAAATCTTGCGGCCGTTCAACAAGAAGAATTGGCGTCGTGAGTTCCCGGGCGTGGCTGAATGGGCGCAGCGGCGACCCGACACGCAGCGGTTGATCGCCGCTTTCAACGAGTGGGAGCGGTCCGAGGGTAGTGCGGGTGCGCCGACGCGACTTGTCGAGATGGTCGATGCCGCCGTGTCGAGTACGCGGATCGAGGAGGCGCTGCGGTCGGGCGGCGCGCTGCCGATCGACGGACACCCACAGGTGGCGGTACAGCTGGACCGGGGAGGCAATCCCACCGGCCTGAGCGTCGCGAGTATGGGCGGGCACGGCCGTGTCCTGCGCAAACTGTTCTCCGAACGCCCGGACCTACTGGATACGATTCCGCGGCACGGCGGCCGCCTGCGGATTGCCTACGACGACGTAGAGGTGCGGCGCGACGGGGACGTGCGCGTCGCGCATCTCCAGCCCGACGATGCCGACCCGAGCCGCAAAAACATCCCAGGACGACTGCTCGACGAGTACTTGCGTCTGTGCAGTGCGGGAGCGCTCGACAAGCCGGGGACCAAGCCGGGGAGATCACCGAAGCGGCCGACCTTCGAGCAGTGGATCCGGGGGCTCCCGCCGAGCGTGTTCAAGGGCTCCAGTGACTCCTTCTACACGATGACGACCCACGGCCACATCCTGACCGACCGTGCTGTCGAGGAGGCGTGCAGGCCGCCGCGGACAAGTGAGTCCGACGAGCCGCACAGTGCGTTGGCGGCCCTGCGGCGGGTCGTCCTGCAAGCTCCCGACGATGTCGCCCACCCCGCGCCGATACTGGAACAACCCGCGCCGTTGACGGAACGTTCCAGCGAAATACTCGACCTCGGTGTCATGTCGGCGCGTGTGACGGTGGGGAAAGACTCATCGGGCACGTGGCGTGTGCTGGTGCCGTCCTACTCCGGCTTCTACCCGGGCGACGTGCTCGCACACTGGTGTCGGCAACTGCATGCCGGTCATCGTCGCCGGTTGCTGAACCTCATCCAGAGGCAGCTGAACGGCCGAGTGGTCGCCGAACCCGCGACCAGCACTGTCGGACCCCGCGGCTACATCGGCAGCCGCCCGACAGACCTTCCGGACCTCACCCCGGCGGTCACGGCGTTGGCCCAAGCCCTTCTCCCGCCCGGCGGCGAAATGATCGAGCCGTTCCGGTCCGACGGGCGAGGAAACACCGGGCCTGACGGATTCATCGGTAGTCGGCCCGGTGGCGGTGACGAGCCAGCCGATCCGGTGCAGGCGCAGGGGCCGGAAGGTGCCGGAGCCGGTGGTCACCTTCACCTGATCGGGCCGATCGATCCCCGTGCTGGGCTGCCCGATTACACCCCGCCCGATGCGGACCTGCGTATGCGGGCCGAGCGGGTTTTGCGTGAGCAGTGGGGGTCCGGGGCGAGCCCGGAGGATCTGGTGTATCGCTGGCGGCGGCGACCGGCCGGGAACCGCGCGGTCGCCGTCGAGGAACGTGCGGCGCACGCAGCCGAGAACGCGCGGCTCGCGCGAGGTCTCAGCGCGGATGAGCTGCGGGCGCTGGTGCTGGTGTGGCCGGAATTCGTCGGCAAAGCGGGGGGATTCCCGCGAGACGTGCGCGACCAGGCCAATCGGTGGGCGTTCGCGAAAACGAGAGCAGCGGTCGAGGACTCGGCGCGGCCGACCGCACGGGAGCGGGCGATGCGGGAGTATCTGCTGAATGTCGAGGACTTGTTGATCCGGGCGCGCCAGCGGGCCGCGACGGTCGCGACTCCCGGAGTACCGATACCGACCGTACTGCTCGAGCAGTTCGATGCGGACCGACCGACCGCTGGCTCGCTCATCATCTCGGTCGGCAGCGCCGATCCCCTGTCGGAGGCGTGGCATGTGGACGGCACCGCTGGCGATCTGCGCCGCCTGGATCAGCGAATGCAGTTGGCGTGCAACCACTATGAGGCGGCGGTACGGGAAAACCCGGATCGCCCGGTTCGGGTCGTGGTGTGGTCCGGCACTGATGGCCACCGGTTGGCCGGGGATATGGCGGCGCTGTCCGCCGACATGCACACCGGCGCAGCGTCGCATCCGGCGGTTCGGCCGCAACGGCAGCTGGTCGTGCACGGCAACGGCGGTCGGTCTGCGAAGAAGGCACTGTCACACGAGTCGGCCGCGCATACGGTCGACACAGTGGTGGTCTGTGGCGAGTCGAATCTCGCGACGATGCGTGACGCACTGGCGGATATCGCATCATCCGCCGACGTGTACTACGGGATCGCATCGCGGGCGAGTAGCCCTGCGAAAGCCCTGGATTTGCCGGGCGTGCAGTTCGCGTGTCGGTTTCCGACCGGTGATGCGGGCACTACCAATTCCGTGCTGAAGGATGTGCGCGATAAGGCGCAGCGATACGAGAAGGAGCCGTTCGAGGCGGGCAAGCCGATCGATGACGAATTCCTCCTCTATATCGACGATCGCACCAAGGCGGCCACCGAGTCGCTGAACAATATGAGTCGCATTCTGGCCGGTCGCCCGGATCTGGTCGCGCGCCATGATGACGCGCAGGAGGCGTGGGTGCGCTTCACCGACTGCATCGAACGCAACGTCGACGCGCAGGTCGACTCGGTCTACGGTGCTGTCCTTCCGCGCGATCCCGACACCGGTAGGCCCACCTTGGTCGAGACCGCCGGTGACGGTGCGCTGGCCCGAAGTGCGATCGACAAGCGCGGCGGCCGGGAGGCGGGTCCCGATGTCCTGCTGCATCGAGGTCTGCCGGACGATTTCACCAGAGCCGGTCGGCTTGCAGTCGACAACAAACGGTGGTGGGACGCACTGAGTCCCGACGAGCAGCGCGCGGTCGTGGCGCGGTATCCGGAAATCGTCGGCAATGCTCCGGGCATTCCGTCGGAGGTAGCGAACTACGCGAACGATTATCGGCGATATGCCGCTGCCGCCGATATCCATGCGAAAGGCAGCAGGAAAGCCGGGCGGGCGGGGCGCCAGATATTCAGAAACCTCTACGCCGTCGACGAGGCACTCATCCGCTCGGTAACGGTGCACCGCGACATCCCCGCGCCGATCGTGTCAACGGTGGCATTGGACCCGAACGCGTTCGGCGGCAACGGATCCGGCACATTCGTCATCGGCAACTGTCGACTCGAGGACGCCGAACACGTGGTCTGGTACGCGGATGGGGTCAACACGCGGCTGCAGTCGGCAACGGCCAGGCTGGGGAGTGCGCGGAATCTGTACGAGGAGTTGGTGCGGGCGGATCGTGCGAGCAAGGTCGCGGTGGTGTGCTGGATCGGCTACGAAGCCCCTGCCAACTACAAGGAAGCGTGGGCTGCCAGACCCGAACTCGCCGAGGCCGGTGGGCGAATGTTCGCGCGCGATGTGCAGGCCTTGCGCGCGGTGAGCAATGCGAGATTTTCCGTGCTCGGTTACAGCTACGGAACCCCGGTCGTATCCGACGCGACCGTGGGTGGGCGACTGGATCACATTTTCGGCAACCGCACGATCGTGGGGTCGCCCGGGCGTGGCCGACGCTACGACAGCGCGACCGATGCCAGTTGCGGCCACACTTGGGTGCTGGCGCAATCCGACGATACGGTGACCGGTTTGGGTGGCGTTTCACCGGACGCGCGTGGCCGGTTGCTCGGTGACGGGCCGCTCGGGCTCGGGACCGACCCAGCGACCGACACGAACGCGACCCGAGTGCGTGCCGAACGCGGTTTCCCGTACTCGCTGGCTCCCTACGACGGGCATGGCGAGTACCTGCAGTATTCATTGGTAGGTGCCGCACAGCCCACGGAGTCGTTGCGCTACGCCGCGTGGTGTCTTGCCGGGCGTGGTGCCGAGGTGCCTACCGAGCAGCATCGGCCCACCGTCGACAACCCGACCGCGATGCATCGCATTCGCGCGGCTGTGGTCGACGCCGCCCGTGATCGCCGTGCGCCGCAATTGGAGGCCGCACTCGACGAGACCGCCGGGCACGCGGCGACCGATCCGCTCGGTGCACGACGGACGGATCCGGTCGATGCTGGTATGGCGGCAGCGGACGCTTCCGACACGGCCAGGGTGGGACCCAGGATCGCAATCCAGCTCGGCGCAGGAGGGCTGGCAGATGATGGGCGGGCGTTGACCGACGCGCTCGCACTGGGCGTGCACGTGGTCGTCGCGCAGGTGGGTCGGGCCGCCGCCGACATGGCCGCCCTCGACCTCGTATGCCGGTCGGCGACCTTCGCGGATGCGGCGTTGGCGGTGGAGGTGCCCGCAGGGCCCGCCTGGTCCGATGCGGAGGTCCGCGCGCAGGTGCGAGAGGTCGCGGCCGCGCTGGAGCGGCACGGCGTGCGAGGTGAGCTGCACGCGGTCGACCTGCGGGTATTGGCCGCGGCCGCGGAGGTGACACCGGATTGTCGGTGCGTGGCGATGATCAACTCGCTGACGGTGGCCACCAGAGGGATGCGCGGCGCCGCCGGTTGGATGGCTCGGGCGGTGTTGCCGGGTACCAATGACATCGACGCCATCCTCGAGGAGGTGCGCGGTGCCGGGGCAAGCGGTATCGCGGTGCCGTACCCGCTGCTGTCCGAGCGCTTCGTGCGGCAAGCCGACGCGGCTGACATGCGTCTGGCCGTATCGGGCGTGGCCGGTTCCGGCAGGATGCGTGCGGCGATCGCACTCGGCGTCGGCGAGATATGGGCCAGAAGCAGCGAGCATCTCGCACTCCTGCGCGCTGAGGTCGCTGAAAGCGGGTTCCGGATACCCGAAGCGTTCTCGCGCTCGACGCCACCGCACGACGGCCCGCCGAGAGCCACGCCGTGGTCCGGGTTCCCGGGCCGATGATGGGAGGCAGCGGCTGGTGTGGCCCCAGCGCGCAACGCCGTACACGATATGCGTTGCCGCCGAAGCTATTACTGGCAGCACCTGGATACCACTAGCGGTATCCAGGATGATCGCTGTATGACAGCAGCGCGTAGCGATTCGATGAGTGGCGGTCGGGCGACGGGCGGGCCTGATCTCGTCGACGTTCGCGCGATACGCAAGGCGCGCCGCGCCGAATTGGGCGCGTTCCTGAAGTCGCGCCGCGCGCGGATCACCCCCGAAGACGTCGGCCTGCCACCCGGCCCCCGCCGCCGAACCCCTGGCCTGCGCCGCGAGGAGGTCGCACAACTCGCCGGAATCGGGATCACCTGGTACACCTGGCTGGAACAGGGGCGAAATATCAATGTCAGTGTGCAGGTGTTGAATTCGGTTGCGCGGACGTTGTCGATGGATGCTGCGGAGAAGGCGCATTTGTATCGGTTGGCGGATGTGCCGACGGTGCCGACCGCGCATGCGGGAACGGCGCTGCCGGAGGAGCTTCAGGTGATTCTGGATCATTTGGAGCCGTTGCCGGGGGTGGTGTTGAGTCCGCGTTATGACGTGTTGGCGCACAACAAGTCCTATGAGGCGTTGTGCCCGGGTTTCGTAAACGGAGAACGGAATGTGGCTCGTCGGGTGTTCTTGACTCCGGAGTGCTGCAATACCTATCACCATAATTGGGATGATTTGCGGCGCATGGTCGGTTATCTGCGTGGCTCGTATGCGAAGAATCTCGGTGATCCGGGGTGGGAGGGATTCATCTCTGAGTTGTGCGCGGAGAGTGAGGCTTTCGCGTCGTTGTGGGCTCGTAATGATGTTGCTGTTCCGGCGAGTCGGACGAAGCAGATCCGTAATTTGGCGGTGGGGGAGTTGGAGATGTTCTTGACGAGCATGAGTTTGCCTGCGCTGCCGCATGCGTGGATGCAGATCTATACCCCGGTTGATGAGGTGGCGTGGGTGAAGTTGCGTGAGTTGTTGGCGATGGGTGAGGAAGAGCGGCAACGGCCTTGGATCGAGCATCGCGAGCAGTATCACGCCGCTGCGGGTTAGCGGGAGGTTCGTTGCGTGCGCTGCGGTGGACCGGATGGTTGCGGTCACCGCGTTTGCGTGCCCGTGCCAACCGATGATGCGCCCGTATTCGGCGTTCCGGGTTCTTCGTGTCCCTCTCGTGTATTCGGGGATGAGCGTGTTCTCGACGTAGTCGTCCAACCGGTGTAGGTAGGTTGCACAGGCTCGGCGATACCACGCCGCCTTATGAACAGCGCCGGGTTATGTGCAGCGCTGGCCGGTTGGCCTGGTGGACAGCGATTTTGGAGTTGATCACCGCGCATAACGTTCGTGGTGCGTGCTCGGATCAGAGGCTGGCGAGCCAGTTGGCAGTCCGGTGTCGTGGTTCCATTCGGGTAGCTCGTCGGTGACGATTTCGGTGTAGGCGGCTTCGAGGGCTTTGCGTTTGGCCTCGGTGGAGGCGCGTGCGTAGATCTCGGTGGTGGTCAGGTCGACGTGTCCGAGGATGTCGCGGATGTAGGGCAGCGGGATACCTGCCTCGTAAAGGTGCATGGCCTTGCTGTTGCGCAGGGTGTGTCCGAATTCCGGCGACAACCGCATCATGACCGCGGCCGCCGAGGACCTTCGGGCACGGCGATGACAGCACGTGGTGGGTAGCTGCTGGGGTGGGCAGCCCGGCGTCGATTCGGCCGGTGTTGCCGTTGGAAAATCGCCCGGTCAGGGATCGGGGTCAATCCTCGCAGCAGTGCCCATCGGTGGCCGAATTCGCCGCGGCGAGAGGAGGCGTGGGGCAGCAGGCCCGCCAGCAGAACCGCCGAGACCTCTCGGCGCCAACGGGATTGCCGCTGTGGTCGGTGACGTCGAGCCCGGCTCGGTGCCCGACCCTACAACGCCCTGCTCGGCGGACTGCGCTGCCTCGGCGAACTGGGCTTCGCCCGTCCTGGTCGGCCGCTGGCGCGCCTGCGTCATTTCATGTGGAGCCCCGAAAAGACCGGCACCCTCGTCAAAGTCGCACTCCTCCTCATTTCGAATACCGCCGAACCGACTGAAAGTCGGTGAGATCACCTCATTAGAGTCCGGTAGCTTCGTGGAATTTCTGAACGACCTCATCGAGCGGAGCGTCGGCCTCGATCACCGTGCCGTCGGGATTGATCAGATCTATGCGGGTACGGGTGAGCTTGGAGTACTGTTCCACCCAGTGGCCGTCGGTGTTTGTATAGCAATCCCAGTAGTGGCCGTAACCGTGCACCCCGAACGTATTGCCCCAGACAAGTACGTCCTGCAACGTCCACTCACCCGCGGCGGTCGTCGCGGACGTCATCTTGATTTGCGGGTCGTAGCCCTGGTGGTGTGTATTAGCGCTACCGAGCGTGAGTTTCAGGAAGGCGATGAACGAATCCCTGTCGGGAAATATGGGGCCGCCGCTGCCGGTGGTGTCCACTATGACGTCAGGCGCGAGGTGTGTGCTCAGGTCGGACCAGTTCTTGGTATCGATGTCATGGAAATAGTCTTGCTTGAGCTGCTCGACCGCCTCGATGCCGGGCGCCGAGACGGCAGGTTGCGAATAACACGAGGGAAGCGGGCCCGATGACTCTGCGTTGGCGGTCGGGATACCGATGGTACCGAGCATCGTCGCCGCGCTGAACGCCACAGCGGCGCACAGTATGCCGGACCGCTTCCACCCACCTGCTCCGGCCCGGAACCGACCGCGATTTTCTACGGACATATTTCTTCTCCTCATTCTAGTAGCACGCGCACGACCCCGATTGCTTGCGACGACGGTCTCGTCAAAGGCGTCGGCTAGAGCGCCATCGCCAGGGACGTTGCGAGCGTGCCGCGGCAACGTACTGCTGGAAATCCCGAGCGAAGACGGTGGTCCGGAAAGCGGGAAAGGCCGAGCGAAACCCGATCCGCGGAAAGGGTTCGCGCGTTGTCGTCCCGCTCACCGGAAGGCGATTTGACGGTGCCGCAGCGACATCGCGAAGCAGGATAGGATTCAGCCCTCGCACTGAAATGATCTCGGTATTGTAGGCAACGGGTCTCGCGTGCCGTGACGGAAGTCCTTGGGTGACATACCGATTGGGTGCTTGATTCCTGGACGAAGGCGGGCCACGCAACCTCGAAGTATGGGCCACTGCAGGCGGGGACTGGCCGCCGCTCTCGGACTCCCCGACGGGGTCACATCACACAGCTTGCGCAAATGTCTTAGCGCCGAGGGTATCTCGGCAGGACTCGACGTAACCAAGGTCGCCGACTAACTCGGCAATACCTCCCGCGTACTCCCCAAATCGTACGTGCGTCGGCACCAGCCACACGCCGACGCGACCGCACTCATCGACGACAAACACTCGGCCTCGCACTCAACGAGATCGCACGCCGCTGCTCCGACTAGGACGTGTATCGAACCGAAATGTGGAGAGCCGGGGCGTGAGATTCCCCGGGCCACTCGACCCTCGGCGTACTTTGCCGCGATGGGTGGCGGAGTTGGCGGAGGCGCGATGATCCGTTGGAGCAGCATGTCGGGAAGATCGGCGACCGCCCGGTTCACGGCCACGGCGTAATCCCCGTGCGGTGTAAGAGATCTGGGAGCGACGATGTAGCCGCCGTGCCTGCGGGAATCGATGCCCTGCCCGATGCGTGCGACCGTGCATCGCAACAGCGGCTCGTGCGGGGCGCGGTAGTAGAGGTGCCAGCCTGCTGGCGTGGCGATGGTCAAAGTCGGCGGTGCGGGCCGGGACAGATTCTCATGCGGCTTGGTCAGCTCCAGGGCCACACGCACTACCACCAGAACCCTGACCGGAGGGCGCTGCTGGTGGAGCCGAGGATCGTGGCGAAGCCTCAGCGGCCGGGGGCGCCGACCCGCCACGGCGTGCGTCTCGGGGCACGAATTCCTCTCAGCCGCAACAGGAACGCGGTCTTGACCGTCAACCACTGCGCAAATAGTATTCTATCGATTATTAGTCAATATTTATCTAATAGTCGATAAATCCCGCCTTCACTTTCGGTGGCGCTGGCGTACTCGCGGTAGCCGCCACATGGAGAGGTAAGTAGTTGTCATTGGTAGGCAGGTGCTTCGGCCGGGTCGGCGTGTGGGCCAGGGCTTGGATCGCTGTCGCGACGCTTGTGGTCTCAGAGCTGGTGGTTGGGGTTCCTGCGGTCGCGATACACCAGATGTCCGAGACGTCAGTGGGGGATATTTGCCCGGGTGACAAGGTCGCGGCTGCGCCGGAGTGGGCGCCGTCGAGCGGCGAGGTCGACGCCGCCTACGATCGGCATCCTTTCGTGGGCAATGGCTATCTCGGGTTGCGAGTGCCTCCGCGTGGTACGGGATACGCGGTGACGAACGAGCTGAGTGGCTGGCCGCTGTACATGCCCCGCTATGACGGCGCGTTCGTGGCCGGACTGTACGGCCATACACCGGGTGTCGCCGCAGACCGCGAAGTGGCGGCGGCACTTCCGAACTGGTCTGGCCTCACTGTAGGTGTCGGCGCCGAGAAGTACTCCGGCGCAACATCGTCGGCGCAGATCACGAATTTCGCGCAGAGGGTGCACCAGCGGTGTGGGCTGGTACGCACCTCCCTCACTTGGACGACACGGGACGGCAGGGCCACCGATCTGGTGTTCGAGGTGCTCACCGATCGCGTGGATCAGCATGTCGGGGCGGTGCGTCTGACAATGGTTCCGCACTGGTCCGGTCAGGTCACCGTCGGCAATGTACTCGACGGTGCCGGGGCGCGGCGAATGACGCAGATCGACGGTGGTGCGCGCGGCGAGGACGGTATCGGTGTCGGTTTCCGAACTGATGGCACCGCGGTCACCGGCGAGGTCGCTTCGGTGTTACGCACGAAAGCATCGACGGCACAGTGGGTGTCGCCGGCACTCGAATTGAGTATCGGCCGGGATGCGCGGTGGGATGTGCGGGCGGAGCAAACCTACGAGGTGACGAAGTTCGTCGGTGTAGACACAACGCTCACCGCCTCGGATCCCGCGACTGCGGCGTTCGACGCCGCGCGGCGGGCCGCGGACAAGGGGTGGTCGCGGCTGCTCGCCGACACGGCTGCGGAGTGGCGTGCGCTGTGGCGCGGCGACATTGTCATACCAGATAATCCGGAGGTCCAGGCTTGGGTGCGTGGCTCGCTGTATTCACTGTATTCGAGCACGAATTCCGAACAGGACAACAGCATTTCACCGGTGGGGCTCAGCAGCAACTATGCGGGCGCGGTGTTCTGGGATGCCGATACCTGGATGTTCCCGACGCTGCTGCAGTTCGCGCCCGAGCTGGCGAAATCGGTTGTGGAGTACCGGCACAAGACACTGCCCGGGGTGCAAGCCAATGCGCGGCTGCTCGGTTTCCGTGGCGCGTTCTATCCGTGGACCAGCGCCAGCCGCGGCGATCTGGCCGAATGTCACAGCTGGCTGCCGCCGCACTGCCTGAACCAGATCCATCTGCAGGGTGATATCTCCCTGGCCGCCTGGCAGTACTATCTCGCCACCGGCGACGAGGACTATCTACGCACCCGCATCTGGCCGGTCATGGCGAACGTGGCCGAATTCTGGGTCTCGCGTGTCACGCCGAATCCGGACGGCAGCTACTCCATCAACAATGTTGCTGGTCCCGACGAATACAGCAATGGCGTACGGGATGGGGCCTATACCAACGCTGTCGCCGCGCTTGCCCTGCGCAATGCCGCACACGCCGCCGATCTCCTCGGCGAACCCGCCCCACCCGAATGGACCACGATCGCCGACCGGCTCCGCATACCATTCGACCCCGCGCGGCAGACCTTCCTGCAGTACGACGGCTATCCGGGCACCCCGATCAAACAGGCCGACGCCGCGCTGCTGATCTATCCACTGGAATGGCCTATGCCGCAAGAGATTTCGGCTAATATGCTCGACTACTACGCTGAACGCACCGATCCCGACGGCCCAGCGATGACCGACTCCATCCACGCCATTGCCGCCGCGGCGATCGGGCGCCCCGGATGTGCGACCAAAACCTATCTCGAACGTGCGGTGCGGTCATTCATGCGAGCACCGTTCGGGCAATTCTCGGAGTCGCGCGGTACCGGTGGCATCAAGGAAATCCTGATCAGCGCACCAGCGTTCACGTTCGTCACCGCGGCCGGTGGATTCCTGCAGTCCTTCACCAACGGACTGCTCGGGCTGCGCCTGCGCGGCGATAGGATCCGCATCGACCCCCTGCTATCGCCGGAACTGAAATCCGGCTTGGCCATACATGGAATGCACTGGCAGGGTAGAACTTTCGACGCCGAGCTCGGACCGGACAACACAACCATCACCCTCACCGATGGTGTCCCGATGCAGGTCGAAACCCCGACCGGCATCCACCTGCTCAGTGCCGGCCAGCCGTTGACTGTCACGACTCGGCGACCGGATCTGGACCACGGCGAAAACCTCGCCCGCTGTACACCGGTTACCGCCTCCTCCGAGGAACCGGGCCGATACGCCGCCGCGGCAGTCGACGGCAGCCTCGCCACCGGTTGGACACCCGAGGGCACCGCAGGAACCCTCACCGTCGACCTCGGCACCGATCAACCCATCAGCAATATCCTCCCGCGCTGGGCAGAGCGCGCACCGTCCTACACAATCACCGCATCCACCGACAACCACACCTGGACACCGGTCACCACAGACCCCGCAACAGGCACAGTGCAAACCGCACTCACCGCCCGCTACCTACGCCTTCAGATCACCAGCCTTAATCCCATAATCCACCCCACTGTCCAAGAACTGGAAATATCCGGCCCACCCCACTGACACGGACTATCGCTATCGGTGTTTCTGACATTTCCGGGAAAGCGCCGTAAAGCAGCGTGGCGGGAGACCATGTGCCTGGTCTCCCGCCTTTGCCGTGATTACCAGGGCCCGATGATATCCTTTACTTTCTCGATGATCTCCTCGAGCGGAACGTCTGCCTGGATTACCGTGCCGTCGTCAGGGTTGATGAGATCCAGGCGGGTGCGGGTGAGTTTGGAGTATTTGATTACCCACTTGCCGTTGCTGTTTACATAGCGATCGTGGTAGTTGCCATAACCGTGCACCCCGAGTGTGCCGCCCCAGATGAGTATGTCCTCCAACCTCCAGTCGCCCTCGGCGGTCGTCGCGGACGTCAGCTGGATCGCGGGATCGAAGCCCTGATGGTGCGTTTTGGCGGGACCGATCGTGAGCTTCAGGAAGGCGATGAAATTGTCCCGGCCGACAAGGATAGGTCCGCCGCTGCCAGTGGTGTCTACCACGACGTCCGGAGCGAGGAGTTCGCGCAGCGCGGACCAGTTTTTCGCATCGATGTCCGCGAAATAGCTTGTCTTGAGCTGCTTGATCGCTTCGATCTCGGCGACCGAGTCGGTCGCTGAGAAGACCGACGGAGCCGAGGGCGCCCACGGCTCGGCGTTGGCGCTCGAGAGACCGATGGCACCGAGCATTGTCGCCGTGCTCAACGCGACAGCGGCGCGCAGTACACGTCGCTCGCCCGGTCTGGCCAGGACTCGACGATGGTTTTCTACAGACATATTTCTTCTCCTCTTTGAGTATGTCTCGAATGAGTTGTGGTCAGCGGTGGATGATCTGCCGGGCCGAGCAGCTCGAGTGCTTCGGTCCGTGCGGAACCCGTTTGGTGATGTCTTTTTGAATTCGGAAGCATTTCCTCCACTCGGCGTGCGGCACGCGTGGTTCATTTCGTGCATTGCTGTGTTCCTGAGCCGAAGGAGCCCAAATAATTTACCTCGGTAATAGGAGGTGGATATAACTGGTGCCGTACGTTGGGATATTTTTAGCACCGAAAAAGGAAAGGCGGAAGAAATAAAATTCGTGCGGAAGAGGTAAATCGAGATCCGATCCGCGAGAGCGGATCGATGCGCTTTCATCTCACTCACTGGGAGGCGGATTTGACAAAGCGATGGGAGGCGCCACAGTGGCGCGGGTAAACCGGCGGCAGTACCGCGTGCTGTTGATTGTCCCAATGCCATTGGGTGATTGCCGGGAGGCTATAAATGCGCCAGCCTCGAATATATAGCATGCGACTCCGTTTAAACAGTACTGGGTCTGCTGTAACCGGAAATTTCCAGCTACCGAGATGCCGTATCGGCGGATGCTTGCCGACCTGTGGCGACACACGCCATTGCGGCGGACGTACCTTACTCAGGGTTCGGTTGAGAGTCTTCTTGCTGGGTTTCGTCGATGATCCAGGCGGCGATCTGTGCACGGGAGGTGAATCCGAGTTTGCTCAGGATGTGTTCGACGTGGTGCTGTGCGGTGCGTTGGGAGAGCACCAGTTTCGCGGCGATCTGTTTGTTGGTCAGTCCTTGGGCGACGAGGTGGGCGACCTCGCGTTCACGCTTGGTCAATGTCAGTCCGGGGTCGCGTCGTCTAGTGGCTGGTGCTTCTTCGAGGGCGTAGGCCACTGCGGCGTTCATCCCCACGGCCTGTCCGCGCCGGAAGGCGGCGTCGAATCTGCGGTCACCGAGTGCCCGACGCACCGTGCGCTCGCATTCGTCGTGATAGCCGGATAGCGCCCCCGTGAAAAATGTTGTCACTCCCGGGGCGGAGCGCAAGAGATGTTCGGCGGCCCCCATCAGAATGGCCGCGCGTTCACCATTGTCTTCGGCGCCGGTCCAGGCCAGTCCCTCGATGGCCAGTGCCGCGACGACGGGGCTGCGCACGCGCCGGTTGACCCGTAGCGACTTCAGCAGTAGCTCTTGTGCGCGGGACCGTTCGTTGTGCTGCCATACGGCGATGGCGATGCCCCACAGTGTTGTCGATCGGAACAACGATTCACCGCACGCTTCGGTGATGGAAAGTATCTTCTCGTGATACTGCATCGCCCGTTCGGTATCTCCCTGGAGTGCGTGGGCCCAACCGAGGTCGGACAACGTGGAGATATAGAGATGTCCTCGAGTGTTGGATTCGAATACCGCGAGGGTGGGTTCGAGTGCGGATATCGCCCGATCGAGTTCACCGCAGAACAGCGCCAAGGCTCCCGCGGCGGATGCGGCCAGCGCCTTGGTGGGGGGTGCTGGGTCTTGTTCGGCGAGTGTGCGGGCCTGCTCGACGAGGGTGGCCGCGTATTCCAGGTTGCCCTGTACCGCTGCCATGTACGTGCTCGTATGCAGTGCTTTGACTCGATCGGGTATCGAGTGCGCGGCCGGGTGGGCCAGGAGGCGGTCGAGCCAGCGTCGGCCTTCACCGAACCGCCCTCGGAAGCCCCAGAACACGAACAACGCGGCGGCGGTGCGCAACCCGGCCTCGGCCGATTCCGCGGTCGCGTCCGACACACAGAACTCGAGCGCATCCCGCAAGTTCGGCTGTTCCCGGTCGAGCCGAGCGAGCCAGTCGAGTTGTCGGTCGCTGATCCACCCCGCCTCCGCGTCCAACGCCAACCGCTCATACCAGTCGCGGTGTCGTCGGCGCAGATCCTGGTATTCGCCGCTCTCTTGCAGCTTCTCCCGACCGTAGTCGCGCATGGTCTCGAGCATCCGGAAGCGCACGACGCCCTCGGCTTCCTCCCGGTTCACGATCGACTTGTCCACCAGGGAGGACAATGCGTCGAGCAGAGGCTCCGGCGCCAGGTCGGCACCGCACACGTATTCGGCGGCGTCGAGTTCGAAACCCCCGGCGAACACCGTCAGCCGCGCCCACAACCGCTGCTCGACCGGGGTGCACAACTGGTAGCTCCAGTCGATACACTCGCGTAGCGTCTGTTGCCGGGTTGGCGCGGTGCGACTACCGCGGGTGAGCAGCGCGTACCGGTCGGTGAGCCGCTGCAGGATCTGATGCGGCGACATGGCGCGCATCCGTGCCGCGGCGAGTTCGATCGCCAGCGGCAACCCGTCCAGCCGGGAACAGATACCCGCCACCGCCGCCTTATTGTCGTCGGAGAGTTCGAAACCCGGCACCACCGCTGCGGCGCGCTCGGCGAACAATGTCACGGCATCGTATTTGGGCAGTCCGCGCAGCGTCGGTTCACCGTCGGGGTCCGGAACGGTCAGCGGCAACACCCGAAGTACCGCCTCTCCGGCGATGTCGAGCGGCTCGCGGCCGGTGACGAGAATCCGCTGATTCGGACAAGCCATCAACAACGTCTCGACCAGCTCTGCCGCAGCTGCCAACACTTGCTCGCAGTTGTCCAGAACGAGCAGCGTTTCCTGGGACTGCAGGAACTGGACCAGCACTTCCTGCGTCGATCGGGCCGAATCGTCCCGTAGGCCAAGGGCGGCCGCGACGACGTCGATCAGCATCGACGGGTCGCGCACGTCGGCCAGTTCGACAACTCGGATCCCATCGGCGAAATCGCGTCGAGCGTTCGCCGCCGCGCGCAGCGCCAGCCGGGTCTTGCCGACGCCACCGATCCCGGCCAACGTCACCAGGCGGTAGGTGGACAGTAGATTCTTCACCTCGGTCGTTTCGGTGCGGCGGTCGACGAAACTGGTCAGCTCCAGCGGCAGCTCGCCGATGCTGCCGCGGCCTGCAGCCGTCGGCGGCGGGCCCCATTCCCGCATCGCCGAGGTGTAATCCAGCGGCTCTGGGGTTGGTTTCCCGTGCAGCGCCATCTCGCCGATCGGGTATCCGTGGCGCAGCTGTACCTGCCGGATCGCCTCACCTACCTCAGCCGCTGACGGCCGCTGCCGCGGATCCCGATGCATCGCCGATTCCACCACCGCGGACAAGTCGTCGGGAATGCCGCTGTTCCGCAGGTCCGGCACCGGCTGGCTGGTGATTCTCAGGAACTGGGCAACTACTTGCTCACCGCGGCGGCGTTCGAAGGCGGCATGCCCGGTGAGCGCGCAGAACAGGGTGGAGCCGAGCCCGTAGATATCTGCGGCCGACGTCGGGTCGTCGCCACCGAGCACCTCGGGCGCGGTGAATGCCGGGGATGCGGTCACGACGCCGGTGGCCGTATGGAATCCGTTGGCAATGCGGGCGATACCGAAATCGGTCAATGCGGGTTCGCCGTAATCGGTGAGCAGAATGTTTCCCGGTTTCACGTCGCGATGGACGATGCCGAGCCGATGCGCGCTCTCCAGCGCACCCGCGATCTTGACCCCGATCCACAACGCGGTCTGCACCGGCAAAGGGCCCTGCCGACGGATCCACGCATCGAGCGAATCCAACGGGTAATAGGGCATCACCAGATAGGGACGCCCGCTTGCGGTGACCCCCACCTCGAGCACGGTGACGATATTCGGATGTCCGGTCAGCCGCCCCATCGCCTGTTGCTCGCGTAAGAACCGTGCCTGGTTGTCTTCGTCGAGCTCGGCGGTCAGTACTTTCACCGCCACCGTGCGGTCCAACGCTACCTGCCTGCAGCGATAGACCTCGCCGAAACCGCCACGACCCACCTCTTCGGCGTCCTCGAAACCGGACGCGTTCAAGTCAGCCGTGACGGGTGTGACCGCGTCGCGGCGGGTCCGAAGTGGATCATCGGCTGTCATCAGCGGCGTGCGATCCACTCGGCAGATACGCGAACACCGGGCGC
This sequence comes from Nocardia sp. CA-135398, assembly GCF_050955845.1. Lineage (NCBI taxonomy): Bacteria > Bacillati > Actinomycetota > Actinomycetes > Mycobacteriales > Nocardiaceae > Nocardia > Nocardia sp. CA-135398. The sequence continues at coordinate 3,752,370 of NZ_CP192084.1, forward strand.
CATGCGCTCACCTTTCGACAATGCCCAGCGTATCGCCGACGAAGGTGAACAGTCCGCCGGTCCGCATCGGAAGGAACGGATTACGTTATCGAGACGCGTTCACCACAGTGCCGCGGCAATGGATGGCAGGTCTATGGCGGTGCGGATGCCCGGGGGTGCGGTGCACAGGTAGGGGACGGTGTTGACGGCGCGGTTGGCCGCGTAGGTTGGCGAGGCCGCATTCGTCTGGAGCGACGCTGCCCCCGGCCACAGGTCGACCTCGAGCGGCGCATCACCCTCGACCGAGATATGCCAACCGGTCGGGCGCAGTGACCAGTCGGAGTCGATGTCGGTGCTGCAGTAGCGCGTCGAGCGGAACTGCAGCAGCGGATGGCCGCGGCGGGTGCCGGAGACTGTGATCCGTTGTGCGACAACGGTTCCCTTGCGGAACACGGCGGCGCCGACCTGGACGTCCTGGTTCGCGGTGGCGAATTCGCCGCGGACGTCGATCGCGTCGAGTGGCGGTCCGAAAGCGTCGGCGGCCAGGCGCAGTGACGGGCCGATTGCGCGGCGGGCCTGGATCAGGCGGTGTTGCTCGAATGTCCCTTGGCTCATGCCGAAGCCCATACCGAGCAGCGTCCATGGTGTTTCGGAGAGGGTGAGGTCGGTGTATTCGTCGATCACCATCCGGTCCAGGCGTCGTTGGATCGAGCCCAGGGCGATGGGCATGGTTTCGGTGATGAAGCCGGGACTGTGGCCGGTGCTGTGAATCGAGGTTCCACCAGACCAGCACGCGGCCTCCACGCGTGCGTACAGGGCTTGATCCATGCTGGCCGGATGATGGAATATGCCGTCGGTGGTCACGATATTCGTCCCGGTGGCCAGCAGTCGGCAGACGGTGTCGATATCGAAGACGCTCGGTGTGTACACCACGCAGTCGGCAGCCAGCCGGATGATTTCGTCGACGTCGCCGGTGGCGGTGATCCCGGTGGGCGTCGGCAGTTGACACAGGCGGCCCGCATCGGTGCCGACCTTGTCCGGATTGTGGGCATAGACCCCAACCAGTGTGAGGTTCGGGTGTTCGATGAGAGCTCGCAGGGCGGGGCGGCCGACATTCCCGGTGGTCCATTGGACCACTCGGTATTGCCGCGCCATTTGCTCGATTGCGATGTGCGGCAAGGGTTTTGCCTCGTCTCGATGGCTGATGTCACAGCCCGTCTTTCGTTGCGGTTGGCGCTGAGTCATCGACGCCGGCGCAATCGGCCGATACGCCACCGACGTGGCCGGTTCTGAAGCAGGCGCTGCTGCACGATCGGGTCGAGGCAGAGCCGAGTGAGTGTGGAGCTGCTGATGAGCCAGCGGTCACCGGCGAGTGCGTAGGTTTCGTGATAGTGCCCGGACCCCCTGCCTCGGATATCGTCCGGCCAGATCAGAAGATCCTGCAGCGCCCACACCCCGGTCGCGGTGGTCGGTGTCCGCACCTCGATTTCGGGCATGTGCCCCTGATGGACGGTCCGGGCGGGACCGATGGTGGCCTGGAGATAAGCGATGAAGGCGTCCGCGCCGGTCGTCTTGATCCCGGCCGAGGCTGTCGTGTCGATCACGACGTCGGGCGTCACCTGCTGCTTCAGCAGCTCCCAGTCTTTGGTATCTATCGCCCGGAAATAGCGTGCCTTGAGCTGTTTGATCGCGTGAACAGCCGCTACCGCTGCGGCAAGTTCTACGCGATCCTTCGGTGCGTCACCGGGACCCACGTACCCATGTCCCAGCTCCACGTGAGCCCGACCGAATGTTGTCGCGCCGGTCTCGCTCATGAAGGTTTGCCGCGGGTATGTCATGACTGGTCTGCCTGCAGGCGAGTCGATTTCATGCCTGTAATCACCCACCGGCCATCGCGAATGCCGTAGGTGTCATGATCGTGACCGAACGACAGCAAGCGTCTGCCATCCGGCTTGATCAGCTGCACTTGGACCGCCCATGTTCCGGTCGCCGCACCCGCGGCGGTGATCGCGATTTCGGGCATGTGTCCGTGATGGACGGTCACCGTTGTGCCGTAGTCGGTTTGGAGCGCGACCACGTGGTTCGACGCTCCCCGGATACGGTCCCCACCGACCGCCGTCGTGTCCACGTCAATGTCATCGGCGAGAACGGAGCCGAATGTGGACCAGTCCTTGGTGTCGAGACTGCGGAAGTAACGCGCCTTGAGCGACTCGATCGTGTTGATCGCCTGCAATCTATGCGGATCCACCGCTGTTCCCACTCGCCTTCCTGATTGATCGTCGGGGCTATAGCGACCTGCGGCACCAGCATGAAGGAGATTTAGCGGCAGGCCATTACCGTATATCGACTATTCGATAAATTCTATCTAATAGTTGATAGAATCTTAGGCTGGCAGTGCAAAGAGCGTCAAACTGACTAGAGGCCGCCAACGGCCTGAACCTCACGCTCGGCATCAGCTCCGCCGGGTCCGTGGGTAAGCGAATTCGATTGTGGGGCAGGGGTAGCCGGGCAGGCACCCGGAATGCGGTCGACTTGCCGAGTTGCGCACGCCGGGTCACTGACGCCGAGCGGGTGTCATCGGATCGATGGCGACCCCACAGCACGCCCTCCAGCGAGCCACAGGCGTAGAACGGTATGACGATATAGGGGCGGCCGGTGGGGGTGATGTCGACGTGCAGCACCTGCAGGATGTGGGGATGTCCGAACAGCCGCCCTAGGGCCCGCTTTTGGGGAGGTCGCGCTGTGTCGCGGCCTCGTCGAACTCGTCCATCGAATATTCGTTGGCACCTCCGCGTCAGCGCATCCATCCCGACCCGTGTCTCAACGATGGCGCCGTTGTGGAACGGCGGTAACCAGGCGTTATCAAGAGTGGAACAGTGCCGGTTCGGATCAGTCGATTCGGGTACCGGGACGTGATCGAGCTCTATGTCGACGTCGGAAGTGTGAGTCTGCGGGCTTGACGCGTTTTCGCCGCCAGCCTAGAGTTCTGACGATTATTCGATATGAATTATCGAATAATAGATAAGATCGTTGCATGCTCTGCCGCTCGGAATTTCTTCACGACGGTGCCGCAGTCGCGATCGTCGATAACGAGGAAGAGTGGGAACAGCGGTGGATCCGGATACATTGCAGGCGATCAATGCGATCGAGTCGCTCAAGGCGCGTTACTTCCGCGGCCTCGATACCAAGGACTGGTCCATATTCGGCTCCGTTCTCGCCGATGACATCGATGTGGACACGACTGCGCTCGGTGGTACCAGTGTCACGGGCGCTTCGAATTACGTGGCTGCGCTGCAACGTGATTACGGCACAGCGGTGACGGTCCATCACGGGCACATGCCCGAAATCGCGATCACCGCCGCGGGTGCGGCGACCGGAACATGGGCGGTGCAGGTGCTGCTGGTCCGGCCGGATGGCAAGCGCTTGCTGTCGTTCGGTCACGATCATGACACCTACGGGATCCGTGATGGCCGATGGGTGATCACGGGCATCAAATCGACTCGCCTGCAAGAAGATCAGTCGTGACGTACACGCGGCGAACCTTCATGATCGGCGCCGGAGCCGCCGCCTTGGGTCTCGCGGGAGCGGAAGCGGCACGTGTGTCTGCGGACCCTGGTGCCGCGGCGTCGCCGGACCCCGCAGTCGCAGTAGCGGCTGTCTGCGCGATCAAGCAGGTCAAGGCACGCTATTTCCGGGCGGTGGATACCAAGGACTGGGAGCTGCTCAAACAGCAGGTAACGCCCGATGTCGTAGTCGACACGACAGGCTCGGCCGGCATCATCACGGCCGGCGACGATGCCTTTATCGCCTATTTGAAGCTCACCATCGGTACTGCCCGGACCGTCCATCAGGGGCACATGCCCGAAATCGAGGTGCAGTCACCGAGCACCGCGACCGGGGTGTGGGCGCTGCAGGATCTGCTGATCTTTCCCGGCAATATCCGAGTCATCGGATTCGGGCACTACCACGAAACCTACGAGTTCGACGGTGACCGCTGGCGCATCAAAAGCTCCAAACTCACTCGGGTCTACCTCGACCCGATCGCGGAGGAGAGAATGTTCGGCATGTGAGGACCGTGCCGCGTCGTCAGGCCCGCGACCGGGCGGTGTCGGTGATCGCGGTCGTCATCCGGATCAGGTGTTGGCCGATCGTTTCGGTCTGCTCCGGCGGGAGTTCGCCGAGGGGGTGGACCGAGAGCAGCAGCGCCGCTTGCCCTTGCGAGTCGAGTACCGGCGCGGTGATGGCGGAGACCGGGTACGGACGGCCGGAGTTGACGTCCGGAAATCCGAGTGTCGTGAATTCCACGCGCAACTGGTCGAGGGTTTCCTGGATATTCGATGGAAGTGCGATCGTGCCGGTGTCGAGCGTGCCGATGAGGCTCGCGGCTCGCCCGATAGCGGGCGAGGTGTAGTCGACATCGAATCCGCGGTCGCGAATCCGGCTGAGCGTGTCGTTCAGGCGTTCGGCGATCGCCGTATTCGTGGACGCGGCCCGCTGGATCCAGGCGCGGCGCTCCTCGGCGGTATCCCAAGCCGCGAACACGGCGCCGAACGGTGGCGCGTAGGGAATGCGATCACCGGGCCACGCTCGCTCACCGCCTTCGAACGCGGTAATCACCAACGAGTCGCCGACCTTCTCGGTTACCGATGCGGCATAACCGAATTCGGCGGTAAGCGAGACCGCGGCGGCTCGTGCGGCCTCGACGAACGGGCGTGTGTTCACTGCCGCCGCGACGACGGCGAGCCCCGGCCCGAGTGCGTAGGCCTTCCCTGCCGGGTCGCGGGTAGCCCATCCGCGATCGCACAGGGTCTTCAAGATCGCATGCGTGGTGGCCAGTGTCAGGTCCAATTCGCGTGCGATGTCGCTGTAGCGGAGCCGCTCGTTGCCGCGACGTGCCAGCAACTCCACGACATCGATGACACGCGCGGTCGGTGCCGATATCGCACCACGCATCTTGACTCCCTTTCCGCTCTGCCTTACGGTCGAACCATCGAATAACTGATAGATGTTATCGAATACTCGATAACAATATCTGAGGATGACTCGCGACGCAAACCGAGGGAAAACATCGATGGTCCCACCGGACATTCTCATCACTGTCCATGAATTGACGCAGGCAAAAGCGCGATACTGCCTGGCCGTCGACACCCAGGACTGGGCGGCCCTCACCGACCTGATGACCCCGGACATCGAACTGGACGTCAGCCACAGCAACATCGGCATCCCTGTCATCACCGGGCGAGACGACGCGGTCGCGATGATTCGCGCCGCGCTGACCGGCGCTCGCACCGCCCACCAGGTTCACACGCCGCTGATCGATGCCGGCGGCGACGAAGCCCGCGTCATCTGGGCAATGCAGGACCGCGTCGTATGGGACAACGGGTCGGCACTGACCGGGTACGGGCACTACCACGAACGCTGGGTACGACGCCGCGACGACTGGAAACTCGCCTCGCTCACCTTGACTCGGCTGATCACCGAACAGTCCGGCACCACAGACAGATAGAGGCACACATGATGGCACGGGCGACGATGCCGGTGACTTCGACCGATACCGCGGAGCGGTCCGCGGTCGGTGAGATCAAGCAATGGGCGCGCGGATATCTGCGCCGTCATCCCGGTGCCTCCCTGGAAACCGTCGGTGGGCAGGTCGTCCTGGCCGTGCGGGCGATCCAATACCTGTTCCTCGACATCGTCACGGGCAAGTTCCCGTTCCGTGAATTCGTGCTGCAGGCAGTGTTCATGGCCAAGACCTCCTACGTGCCGACCATCGCCGTGGCGATCCCGATCAGCGCGACGATGTCGATCCTGTTCGGCCTGCTGGCCGGTCAGGTCGGGGCGACCTCGCTGGCCGGTGCCGCGGGGGGCCTGGCGGTGATCCGACAGGCGGCGCCAATGGTTACGGCCATTCTGTTGGCCGCTGCCGTCGGATCCGCCATCTGCGCGGACCTCGGAGCGCGAACGATCCGCGAAGAGATCGACGCGATGGAGGTTATGGGCGTCTCGCCGCTGCGGATGCTGGTGGTGCCCCGCTTGGCCGCGGGCATCGTGGTCGCGCTCGGCCTGACGGTTCTGAGCTCCTTCGTCGGATTTCTGGCCGGATACCTATTCAACGTCTACGTCCAGGGCGGCACCTCGGGAAGCTATCTGGCTACGTTCTCCTCTTTCGCCAGGATCGGGGACCTCTATCTGGCGATGGTGAAGGCCGTGGTGTTCGCCGTCATCGTCACCGTTGTCGCCTGTGAAAAGGGCCTGAGCACCAAGGGGGGGCCAGGAGGCGTCGCGAATTCCGTCAACGCCGCCGTCGTCGCCTCGATCATCATGCTCATGCTGGTGAATGCGGGATTCACCGAGTTGTACACCGTCCTTTTTCCGAGGACGACGCTCTGATGGCGTCGCGTTATTACCCGCCAGGAGTCCGGCCAGTCATAGTAGCCGGGACCACGGTGGCGGTTCCGGTCATGCGGCTGGGGTACATGGTCACCTTCTTCTGCCGTGTGCTGGGCGGTATTCCGGTGGTGCTGCGGCACTATCGCACGGAGTTCCTGCGCATTCTGTCGAATGTGACGTGGGGAAATGGCTCCATCGTCGTGGGCGGCGGGACCGGGCAGGTCGTTCTCGTGCTCGGTGCCGCGGCGGGGGCGATCGTCGCCATCGAGGGATTCAGCGCACTGAAACTGCTGGGCATGGCACCGGCTACCGGGATGATCGCCTCGACGGCGGTGACCCGCGAACTGGCGCCCATCATGTCCTCGATCGCCTTCGCCGCGCAGGCGGGCTGCCGCTTCACCGCGCAGCTGGGATCCATGCGCATCGCCGAGGAGATCGACGCCCTCGACTCGATAGCGATTCGCCCGATCCCGTATCTGGTCACGACGAGGATGCTGGCTTCGATCGTGGCGATGATTCCGCTGTACCTGGCCTGCCTCGCGACCAGTTACCTGGCCGTCGAAATCGTCGTTGGTCTGTCCGGCGGTCAATCGCCGGGTACTTACGAACACTATTTCCGCTTGGTGCTCAGTGGCACCGACATCATCTATTCGCTGTCGAAGGCGGTCGTCTTCGTCATCATCACCACGACGATCCAGTGCTATTTCGGTTTCTACGCCTCGGGCGGTCCGCAAGGGGTCGGCGTGGCGGCCGGGCGTGCGATGCGCGCCAGCATCACCGCGATGATCTTCGTGAATCTGCTGATGACGATGACGCTGTGGGGCTTCGACGCTGGCGCGAGGATCAGTGGGTAACAGATGTCGATTGCGTTCGAATCCGACGGCAAGGTCTTGCCCGACTGGCAGCTGCTTGTGCGCGGTACTGTCTTTCTCTTGGTCGTCGCGGCGGCCGCGGCCCTGATGATCGCCAGATCGCAAGGCGCATTCCGGGAGACGGTGCGGGTTACGGCGGTTCTCGTCAACGTGGGTGACGGCCTGCCGCCGAAATCGGATGTGAAGTATCAGGGCGTCCTGGTTGGTCAGGTCGACAGCGTGACGCCGTCGAGCAACGGCGGCCCGAATTACGTGCAGATCGATCTGAAACCTGAATATCTGCATGGGATTCCGTCGACGGTGACCGCACGTGTGGTGCCGAGCAACGTATTCGCGGTGCCGTCGGTCCAGCTGGTCTACCAGGGCGGCGGTGCACCGCTCCCCGCGGGCGCGCGCATTCCCGAGGACCAGAGCCTGGATACGGTCCGGCTGCAGACATCCTTGACCGCGCTGAGCCGAATCGCCGCCGCCGCGGGGCGGTCGGAATCGGATCCGGCGCTTGGGGTCTTGGCCATCGTCGAACGCGCCACCAGTGGCCGCGGCGCCGAGGCCATTCGGGCCGGTGCCGAACTGACCCGTATCTCGGAGGCGTTCAATGCGGCGATGGCTCCCGACGGGACTGCTTCGACACTCGGTGCGCTTTCGGATGCCCTTGCCGGACTTCGGAACTCGGCGCCCGACCTGATGAGCGCGGTGCACAATGCGGTGGGGCCGATGCGTGCGGTGGCAGAGCGCGGCGACCAGCTGGCGACCTTGTTGACGGGCGGTCTGAGCACCTCCACAACGGTCGGCACGGCCTTGGAGAACAACACGGCGACGATCACCGACATGACCGCGAAATTGTCCCCGGTGGTCGGCACAATTGCCGTGGGGAGTCGCAATTTCGTCCAGATGACCACTTCGCAGACTCGGTTGGCCCGGACGTTCCTCGGGCTGTGGGACACCGCGGATCAGAACGTCACGGCCAAGGTCATCGTCGAGCTGACGCCGCATCGGCAGTACACACGCGCCGATTGCCCGCGCTACGGCGATCTCGAGGGACCGAGTTGCCGCACGGCCCCGGTCGGCGGGCCCACCATCATCGGCCCGAATGCGGCCGCACCGGCGAGCTATTCGTCCCCGATCGGGGGAAATGTCGGTCCGATCGGTAGCAGCCAGGAGCAGCAGCAGATCGCATCGATTCTCGGCGGCGGGCCCAATACCGCGGCCGACATCCTGTTCGGCCCCTTACTCAGGGGCAACGACGTGAAGCTCACCCCGGCACCGGATGCCCCGACAGGAGAGCCGCGATGAGCTACCGCAAACCGTTGCTCGGCCTGATCGTTTTCCTGGTGGTCTCGATCGTGCTGACCTGGACGATGTACGTGACGTTGTCACGTGACGTCAACGGGCGGACCGACACGTACTCCGCGATATTCACCGACGTATCGGGGCTGCATGCGCGCGATGACGTACGAATGGCCGGGGTGCGAGTCGGCCGAGTAAAAGCCGTCGAACTCGAGGGAACCCGAGCGAAGGTGACCTTCGAGGTCCAGCGCGGCCAAGTGCTGTACGGCAATACGGCGGCGTCGGTCATCTATCAGAATCTCATCGGCCAGCGCTATATCGGACTGTCGCTGCGGGAATTCGGTGATCCGAAGGTCTTACCGCCGGGCGGGCAGATCCCGGTCGAGCACACCGAGCCGTCGTTCGATATTTCCAAGCTGCTCAATGGATTCGAGCCGCTGTTCAGCATGCTCGATCCGCAACAGGTCGACAACATCAGTGCGGCGGTGGTGCGGGCGCTGCAGGGCGACGATGGCGCGATCACCACATTGATCGCCGAAACTGCCTCGCTCGCAGAGGCATTCGCGGGTCCGGACCAGGTGCTGGGACAGGTGATCGACAATCTCGGTGCGGTACTGGGTGATATGTCGAAGCAGAGCGGCAACCTGAAGACGGTGCTACAGCAGACCCGCCGGATATTCGATGCGCTGGCGCAGCAGCGTGATGTGCTGTTCGAGCAGGTCGATTCGATCTCCGGTGTGCTGGGCCGCGCCGCGGAAGTAGTGCGCGGTGCCAGTCCATCGATCAATGCGTTCATCGATCGGCAACCGGGATTCGCCCAGCACTTCATGGACAACAAGCAGAAGTTCGCCGAGCTGGGTTTCAATTTGCCGTTCCTGCTGAAGGGAATGGCCCGCGTTACCGACAACGGCGCCTATGTGGACGCCTACCCCTGCGATGTGCAGGTGAGCATGCTGCCCGGATTCGATCCGCTGCTCGCGGCGATTCTCGGGGGGAGCAACCCCGGCGGCAAGGTCGAGAACTCGGCGATCTGCAGGTGAGGCAGCGATGATACGACGACTGAAAACGGTATGGCAGCGGATGCGCGGCCGCCCGCTCGAGGACCGCAGCAAATTGGGCATCGGCCTGGTCGCGGTCACCGTCGTCGCGGCGGTGGTCGCGGTGACGGTATTCGTGAATTCGATGCACCTCGGGGAGCAGACCTACCGGGCCGATTTCGCGCAAGCCGCAGGTCTCGGCTCCGGCGATGCGGTGACCCTCGCCGGTATCCAGGTCGGTACCGTGACTGGGACGCAGCTGGCCGGGGACCACGTGGTGGTGACCATGAAGCTGCGCCGCGGTCTACCGCTGGGGTCCGATACCGGGGCCGCCATCAAACTGACGACGGTGCTCGGGTCGCGCTATGTCGAACTCCGTCCCGCCGGGTCGGGGCACCTGCGCGGCAATTCGATCGCACTGTCTCGTACCGAGGTGCCCTACGACCTGCAAACCGCACTGCAGAATGCCACCACAACCTTCAGCAGCATCGATGCCGATCGAGTCGCGCAGACGATGAACGCCTTGTCCGAGCAACTGCGTGGTGCACCGGCGTTGATGCCCGAAATCCTCGGCAATATCAGGTCTCTGTCCTCGGTGATCGCCGATCGGCGCACTCAGATCGGCTCGCTGCTGAACGGTACCGATCAGGTGCTCGAGGTGCTGCACGAGCAGCAGGCGGAACTGGCGGCCATGGTAGGTCAAGGACGAAATGTCTTGGAGCAGATCATCTCTCGGCGACAGGCCATTGCGGCGTTGCTGAACGCTGCCACCACGCTGGTCCAACAGTTGAAGCCCATCGCGGTGGACGACGCCGCGGAAATCCAGCAGCTGCTTACCGATCTGACGCAGATGACGACAATGATCGCCGACCACGACGATCTGTTGCGCAACATCCTGCAGATCCTGCCGGTGCCGTGGCGGTTGTTCGCGAACGCATCCGGTTCCGGCCAGGAACTGGCGGCCAATGCGCCCGACGGCGCCTTCATCGATTCCTTCATGTGCGCATTGAGTGGATATGCGAAACAAGTGAACCAGCAACCGTATTTCCAGGACTGCAAATGAGTAGCGTAATCCGAGGAGTGAAGCTGGCGACCGTCGCGTTCATCGGTGCCGTGGTCGCCGGATGTTCCAGCGGCCCGCTCGGCGGACTGACCGATACTTCGATCACCGTTACCGCGCAGTTCGCGAATGCGAATGGCCTGTACACCGGCAATGCTGTCTCGGTACTCGGTATGCGGGTCGGCAAGGTCGTCGATATCCAGGCGCGGGCGACGCACGTCGACGTCACGATGGATATCGACAAATGGGTCAAGATTCCGGCCGACGCCAAGGCGGTCGTCGTGTCGGACTCCGTGCTGACCGACCGGCACATAGAACTCACTCCGGTATACCGCGACGGTCCGGCGCTTGCCGACCACACCGTCCTGAGCGCCGATCGCACCAGGACCCCGGTGGAATTCGACAGCCTGCTCGCGATGGCCGACAAGTTGTCCACCTCGCTGGCCGGGGACGGTAAAGGCCAGGGACCGGTCGGTGGTCTTCTCGACGTCGGCTCACAGATCGTGGCAGGCAACGGGAACAGTCTGCGCGATGCGATGAGCGAACTGTCGCGCGCAATGCAACTCGGCCCGGACAACGGCGCCGCGACCCGTGCCGCGGTGACCTCGGTCGTGCAGAATCTCGATGCCTTGACCGCGGCGGCATCCCGCAACGATCAGGCATTGCGTGAATTCGGTTCCGGTGTGCGGACACTCAGCGATATCCTCGCCGACCAGCATCTAGGAGCCGGGGACACCGGGGCGAAACTGAATCAGATCATCATCGCCATGACCGATCTGTTGCAGCGTAATCAAGGCAATCTGCGGGCGCTGGCTTCGAATTCGAACACGATCACCAAATCCATGGCCGACTACAACGACAACCTTGCCGAATTTCTCGACGTTTTTCCGCTGGTGACCGACAACGCGTACAACGCGATCGACCAGAATATCGGCGCACTGCGCGCCACGGTCGATTTGAACAAGTTCTTCCTCGACGGCCAGATGCTGAAGGCGGTTTGCAACCTGTTGGGGCTGAAGGAGCTCGGATGTGCGACCGGAACCGCGCGCGATATGGGTCCCGACTTCGGCATCGGCCAGATGCTCGCGGTCATGGCGGGCGCACCGCCGAAATAGCAGAGATGACTCGATTATGACGAAATTCGGTTCGCGACAACGACTGCTCCGCATGACCGCGGTGGTGGCGGTATCGACCGCTGCCTGTTCGGCCACCGCGTGTTCGGTGACCCTGGACAAACTGCCATTACCGGCACCAGATATCGGCGGGGATAGCTATTCCTTGACAGCCACCTTCGCTAACGCTCTCAACCTGCCCGCCAAGGCGAAGGTCCGGCTCAATGGCGCCGATATCGGTGAGGTCGAGTCGATGCAGGCCGAAAACTACACGGCCGTGGTCGTTATGCGGATCGAGTCCGATGTGCGGTTGCCCGCCGGGACCACTGCCGAATTACGTTCGGCCACACCGATGGGGGACGTGTTCGTCGCACTCACGCCGCCCACCAAGTCGGATCCCGCGACTCCTGATCTGGGCGACGGCGCGCGCATCCCGCTGCAGTCGACCTCGGCTGCTGCCACCATTGAGGAAGTGCTCACCAGAGCGGCCCTGTTCGTCAACGGTGGCGCCATCGAGAACATCACAAGCCTGGCCAACAGCCTCGGAGCGGCTGTCGGCGGGCGCGGTGATCGTCTGGCCGAAATGATCGAACAGACCAGACAATTGGTGAACAATCTCGCGGTCCGGTCCGACCGGATCCACGAAATCCTTGCGGCGACCGGCGATCTGAGCGTGATGATCGCCACGCAGCGGGCCGACGTCAGCGATGTTATCGCCGCCGCTGGACCGGCTCTGCAGGTCATCAGCGATAACACCAGCGGCATCATCGATCTGGTCGGGCAGGTGAACCGGATCACCCAGCAGATCGCCCGATACCCCTCGGTGAACGGTACGAACGACCGCAGCCTGATGGAATCGGTCAATTTGCTGGCCGACGGCATGAATACGGCAGCGAACAATCCCGACGCGAACCTCGACGCACTCATCGGACTGATCCCGCTGATTATGAAGGTTACGAGTGCGTCGTCGGCGCACGTTAATGTCGATGTCGCCCGGCTCGCGATCGGCGCACTGCCGGATCCGAATACTCCGGCCGATTCCGGCTCCAGAATGCCGGACGCGACCGATTGGGTGAATTTCATCGGGTCGCTGGAGTACACCCTCAACCGCTTGCGAGAAAAAGTCGAGCCGGGCCGATGAACACAGCCGTAATTCTGGAACCACCCGCGCGGGCGCTGGTGTACACGGCGCGGCAAATGTCGCGCCACCGCCTGCTGACCTCGTGCATCGGCCTACTTCTCGTACTGGTCCTGGGGCTCGGCTACCTACTGTTGGGCTCCCTGCAACTCGATCCGTTCCGGTCGCAGTACCAGGTGCGGATCGAACTGACCCAATCCGGCGGACTGTTGCCCGGGCAGGACGTCACGCTTCGCGGGGTCCGGGTAGGACGCGTGCGGTCGGTGGACGTCGACGGCGACAAGGTCGTCGCCGTTGCCGAAATCCGCTCCGGCGTGCGGATCCCGAAGGTAGGCGACGTTCGGGTCGCCTCGTTGTCGGCTGCTGGCGAACAATACCTGGACTTCCTGCCCTCATCCGAGAACGGGCCGTATCTGGCCGATGGTGACGTCGTCGGCAAAGAGCACACCTCCACGCCGGTCACGATGGCCACCATGCTCGCCAGCATGAGCGGCACACTGGCACAGATGGATCCGGCCCAGATCGAGGCGATAGTGCGTGAACTCGGTGCGAGTTCGGCAGCACCCGAGAAACTGGCTGCCATCGTCGACGGCGGTCTGTTCCTGCTTTCGACCCTGGATTCGGTTCTGCCGCAGACTGTTTCGCTACTGCACAACAGTAAGTCAGTGCTCTTCACGCTGCGTGACGTCGCACCGGGGCTGCAAGCGACCGCCGCCAACCTGTCACAGACGATGGCCGGAGTCGGATCGATGACCGGCGGTTACCAGACGCTGGTCGACAACACACCGGGTGTGCTCAGCGCGGTGGACAAGATCATCGCCGACAACTCGCCGACCATGGTGCAGCTGCTCGGCAACCTGACTACCACGTCACAGATGGCCTATGTGCACGTGCCCGCGCTGCAAGAATTCTTCTTCCCCCAGCAGCGCACCGGCTCGACGCTCGATGCCATCATCTCGGCCCTGCACGACGGCGGGGTGTGGGCCATTGCGAGTGTCTACCCGAAGCGTGCCTGCGACTACGACCTACCGCGCCTCCCGGGCACCATTCCGGATTCCCCGGAACCCTATCTGCACGCACGGTGTACGAATACCGACCCGTCGCTGATGCCACGCGGGGCGGCGAACGCGCCCCGGCCGCCCGGCGACAACACGGCGACCATTCCACCCGGCGTGGATCCGCAGCAGCGCGCCGACCCGACACCGACCGGGCCGTACTCCGTTCCACAGACGTACGGCGGCCCATTTGTGCAAGGGGGATAGCGCACCGGGGGAACGACGATCGTGAACAGGAGACAAGGATGAACAAGAGCTCGGTGATGGCAATGGACAAGGTCGACGACTCGGTCTCGTCCGATGGCCAGAGTGCGGCGTCGGACCAGGTGTCGGCCGCGAAACCAGATGTCAGCCGCGACGATTCGGCGTCGCCGGTTGTCGGCGCGGAAGCGTCCGACGCCGCTGAGGACGCCGCCGCCGCTGAGGACGCCGCCGCCGCTGAGGACGCCGCCGCCGCTGAGGACGCCGAGGTCGCGGTCCTGGACGCCGCCGAGGTTTCCGGGAAATCCGGCCGCTCATGGCGCAGATGGCTGCCGCGTCCGCTGACCGGGATACTGATGCTGCTCGTCGTGGTGTCGGCCATACTCGCGACGGTGTTCGGCTGGAAACTCGAGACCCGCAACGATCGCCAAGCCGCGGGCACGGCGGCGTTAGCGGCCGCTCAGGACTATGCGGTAGCCCTGACCAGCATCGACTCCTCGCATATCGATAGCGATTTCGCGACCGTCCTGAACGGGGCGACCGGGGAATTCAAGAGCATGTACAGCAAGTCGGCCGATCAGCTCAAACCGATGCTGCTGCAGGCCAAGTCGGTCAGCAAGGGACACGTCGTCGCCGCGAGTGTGCAGTCCGCTGCCGAGGACCACGCCGTGATCATGCTGTTCGTCGACGCCGAGATCACGAACGTGACCAACCCGACGCCCCGCATCGACCGCAACCGCATCTTGATGACCATGGACCGCGTCGACGGTCGCTGGCTGACGAGCAAGGTCGAACTGCCGTAAGCGGTCGGCCCCGCCATCCCAACTAAAAAATGCCATATCGAAATTCGAGCAGGAGAGGTGAATCTCCGTGACCGCCAGTGCGATCAACGACATCTACTACGACCCTTACGATATCCAACTCAATGCCGATCCCTACCCGATGTTCAAGCGGCTCCGCGAAGAGCTGCCCATCTATTACAACGAGCAGCACGACTTCTACGCGATCAGTCGGTGGGCCGATGTGAATGCGGGACTGCTCGATACGGGTACCTACAGTTCCGCACGCGGAGCCATCCTCGAGCTGATCAAGGCCGGTATCGAGATGCCGCCCGGAATTCTGATCTTCGAGGATCCGCCGGTCCACGACATCCACCGAAAGCTCTTGTCGCGTATGTTCACTCCGCGCAAGATCCGGGAACTCGAGGACAAGATTCGCCAGTTCTGCGTCCGCAGCCTCGATCCGTTGGTCGGTACCGGTCGGCTGGATTTCATCGCCGATATCGGCGCGCAGATGCCGATGCGCACGATCGGCATGCTGCTGGGCATTCCCGAGGAGGACCAGGAAGCCATCCGCGACTTCGCCAACGATCAGATGCGGACCGAGGATGGCAAACCGATGAAGGCCGCCTCCGAGGGACTGGCCACCGGCGAGATCTTCTCCGCCTATATCGATTGGCGTGCCGAGCATCCCTCCGACGACATCATGACCGAGCTGCTCAATGTGGAGTTCGAGGACGAGAACGGCGTCGTGCGGCGACTGACCCGCGATGAGTTGCTGATCTATGTGAACGTGGTTGCCGGTGCCGGTAACGAGACCACCACCAGGCTGATCGGTTGGGCGGGCAAGGTGCTCGCCGAACATCCCGACCAACGGCGTCAATTGGTCGAGAATCCGCGGCTCATTCCGAACGCGGTCGAGGAACTGCTGCGGTTCGAGCCACCCGCACCGCATGTGGCGCGCTATGTGACCAGGGATGTCGAATTGCACGGCCGGACGGTTCCGGAGGGCAGCGTCATGATGATGCTCATCGGAGCGGCGAACCGCGACCACCGCCAATTCCCGCCGGACGGTGACGTTTTCGACATCCATCGCGACACCCGCCAACACCTGACCTTCAGCGTGGGCACGCACTACTGCATGGGCTCGGCCTTGGCCCGGTTGGAAGGCCGGATCGCACTGGAGGAGATCTTGGCGCGCTTCCCCGAGTGGGAGGTCGACACGGCCAATACCAAGCTATCGCCCACCTCGACCGTCCGCGGTTGGGAAACGTTGCCCGCCTTTACATCCTGACCGACCGAACAACACAACGAATAGAGGTAATCATGACCGGACGGGTCGAAGGAAAGGTCGCATTCATCACCGGCGCGGCGCGTGGCCAGGGGCGCAGCCACGCCGTGCGGCTGGCGCAGGAGGGCGCCGACATCATCGCCATCGATGTGTGCAAACAGCTCGACAACGTGCCGTTTCCGATGTCGACACCGGAAGATCTGGCGACCACCGCCGATCTCGTCAAGGCCGAGGGTCGGCGCGTGGTCACCGCCGAGGTCGATGTGCGCGATTTCGCGGCGCTGAAGGCAGCGGTGGACAGTGGTGTCGAGCAGTTGGGTCGACTGGACATCATCATCGCGAACGCGGGCATCGGCAATGAAGGTGGTCTGCTGGTCGATCTCGAGGAAAACCTGTGGGACGACATGATCGGCGTCAACCTGGGTGGTGTCTGGAAGACGGTGAAAGCCGGTGTGCCGCATATCATCTCGGGTGGGCGCGGCGGCTCGGTGATCCTCACCAGCTCGGTCGGCGGTCTCAAGGCGTACCCGCATGTCGGACACTACGTGGCGGCCAAGCACGGTGTGGTCGGTTTGATGCGCACCTTCGCCGTCGAGTTGGGACAGCATTCGATTCGGGTCAATTCGGTGCATCCCACTCATGTCAGCACGGATATGTTGCTGAACGAGGGAACTTTCAAGCTGTTCCGCCCCGACTTGGAGAACCCGGGCCCGAAGGATCTCGAGCCGATCTGCCAGATGTTCCACACCCTGCCGGTGCCGTGGGTGGATCCGATCGATATCAGTAACGCGGTGCTCTACCTGGCATCGGAGGAATCCCGCTATGTGACCGGCGTACCTTTGCCGATCGACGCGGGCAGCATGCTGAAGTAGGTATGTCGGCGGCCATGACACAGTCGAAGAAGCTGGTCATCGGGGCCAGCGGGTTCTTGGGAAGCCACGTGACCCGGCGGTTGGCAACCGACGGCGCGGACGTGCGGGTGATGTTGCGCCCCTCCAGTTCGACGCTGGGAATCGACGACCTCGATGTCGAGCGCGTTTACGGTGACGTCTTCGACGACGTCGCACTGCGCTCGGCGATGAAAGGGTGTGACGTCCTCTACTACTGTGTCGTGGACGCACGGATGTGGTTGCGCGATCCGGCGCCCCTGTTCCGCACCAATGTCGAAGGATTGCGGCATGTGCTGGACGCCGCCGCGGCGGCAGGGTTGGACAAATTCGTCTTCACCAGTACCGCCGGAACGCTGGCCATCAGCAACCAGCGCCCGGTCACCGAGGACGACCCGCACAATTGGGACGACGGCGGCCCCTACATCGCGGCCAGAGTGGCGGCCGAGGATCTCGTGATGCGCTACGCCAGGGAGAAGTCCCTCCCGGCAGTGGCCATGTGCGTCTCCACGACCTACGGTCCCGGTGATTGGGCACCGACACCGCACGGTTCGGTGATCGCCCGGGTCGCCGCCGGGCGGTTCCCCTTCTATTTCGATTTCTCCTCGGAGGTAGTGGGGATCGAGGACGCCGCGCGTGCGATGGTCCTCGCGGGCGGCCGCGGTCGCCCGGGCGAGCGGTACATCATTTCCGACCGCTACATGAGCGGCCGCGAGGTCCATGAGATCGCCGCTGATGCCGTAGGCGTCCGCGCACCGCGTATCGGCCTACCCCTGAAACTGCTCTATCTCGGTGCCCGCGCCAACGACCTTGCCGCCCGTTTGGTGAACCGCGACCTCCCCTTCGCCACAGTCGGTTTGCGCATGGCCGAGTTGATGTCGCCGCTCGACCACGGCAAGGCCGAGCGTGAACTCGGGTGGAAGCCCGAGCCGGTGGAGAATTCGATCCGCCGCGCCGCGGAGTTCTTCGAGCACCGCCGACGGGGAGGAGCGGGGCGCGGCGTGCCATCATGAGGCCATGGCCGCTCGTGAGGGTGACGCGCCGAGCGTCGAGGACAGGATTGTGCGGCCGACGAACGCCGATGTCGCGCGGCTGGCGAATGTTTCGACCGCGACGGTCAGCTACGTCCTGAACAATGCCGAGGGCAAGCGGATTTCGGCGCGAACCCGGGAAGCGGTCTACGCCGCCGCCGAGCAGTTGGGGTATCGGCCGAATGTCGCCGCGCGAAATCTGGCCCGCGGTAAAGGGGGCGTGGTGCTGTATGTGGTGCCGCGGGTGGCGGTCGGTGATATGCCGATCGAGGCGGGCAATCGGATGACCACCGAACTCGCCCGCCACGGGCTGCTGCAGGTGCAGATCTTCCAGACCGAGGACGATCAACAGGTCGTCGATGCCATCGGCAATCTCGATCCGACCGCCGTCGTCAGCATGTTTCCGCTGAGCAGCCGCGTACGCACCGCTGTGCGGGCGGCGAAGGTGCCGCATATCGAGATCGGACTGCTGCCCGCGCTCGGGGATCCGCTGCTGTCGGTCGGCGCATTGCGTGTCGGGCATCTGGTCTCGCGTGGGCACCACAAGATCGCGTTCGCCTACACCGGTATCGCGAAATGGCGTGCACTGGGCGACTATTGGTTCGAGGGTGTTGCCCGGGCGGCACGTCTGCACGATCTGCCGTCCATCAGCGTCGGCGAGGTCACTCCGGACAATGTCGCGGCTGTGGTGGCCGAGTGGGTGCGCGACGGGGTGACCGCCGTGTGCGCGCAGAGCGATGAGATCGCGGGCCTGGTGCTGTTCGGCATCCGCGAAGCCGGACTCCGCTGCCCCGACGACCTCGCTGTCATCGGTGTGGACGCAAATCCTATGGGAGCGTTCAGTTCGCCGCCCTTGACAACGGTGGAGTTCGATCCTGGCGCGGTCGCCACTGCTGCGATCGCGGCAGTCCTCAACGAACTGGGGTATCCGGTGCCGTCGGCTCCCGAGCCGACCGATATCGCTCGGCTCGTCGTGCGTGCCTCGACCTAGACCGCGCCGCACGGCAAATCGCCGCTCGGCAATTCTCGCGGCAGGACTGCTTCGATGCGGCCTCCGGGCAGGGCATGGTTAAGCGCTTAATCGGCGGTGACGGCCGGTTGGTGAGGCCGACCGTCACCGATCGAGCAAGCGCGGATCAGTGGCCGATGTAGACCGACTTGATGTTGAAGTAGGCCTCGATGCCCTTCTTGCCACGCTCGCCGCCCCAACCCGACTGCTTATGACCGCAGATCGGCATGGATGGGTCCGCCGCGAGCGCGGAGTTCACCCAGATCTGGCCGGCGCGTAGCTCGTTCACGACGCGATGGGCGCGGCCGAGATTTTCGGTCCAGATGGAACCAGCCAGCCCGTACTCCGTGTCGTTCGCGGCGGCAATCACCTCGTCCTCATCGTCGAACGGGATCACCGAGCCGACCGGCCCGAAGATCTCCTCGCGGATGAGACGCATATCGGGCGTAGTGCCCGTGACGATCGTCGCCTCATAGAAGTAGCCGCGGCGGTCCATCACCCGGCCACCGGTCACTACCTGCGCACCGGCGGCCACCCCCTCGTTCACGATGCCTTGCACACGCTGGCGCTGCTTCTCACTGATCAGCGGGCCGAGGACAGAGTTGGGATCATCGCTTCCGCCCATCGGCAGCATCTTGGCGAAGGCGGCCAGACCGTCCACGACCTGTTCGTAGATGCCGCGCTGAACGTAGATGCGCGAGGTGCACGAGCAGTTCTGGCCCGAACCGGCGAGCAGGCCCATACCAGCCCCCATGATCGCCTTGTCCAGATTGGCGTCGTCGAACATGATCAGCGGTGACTTGCCGCCGAGCTCGAGCGTCAGGCGCTTGAGGTTGCCTGCTGCCGCCTTGACGATCAGCCGTCCGACCTCCGTCGACCCGGTGAACGCGATCTTGTCGACGTCCGGGTGCGCGGTGAGCGCCGCACCTGTGGTCTCGCCGTAGCCGGTGATGACATTCAGGACGCCGTCGGGCAGACCCGCCTCGCGGAAGATCTCCTCCAGTTTCAGCGCGGTGAGCGGCGTCTCCTCGGCCGGTTTGAGGACAGCGCTGCAGCCCGCCGCGAGGGCGGGCGCGACCTTGAGCATCGCGACGAAAAACGGCCCGTTCCAAGGGATGATGAGGCCGACGACGCCGACCGGCTCGAGCTGAGTGAAGGTGTGGTAGTTCTCGAAGTGGCCGAGTAGTCCGTCGGACACGAGATTGCTCGACTCGCCGTGGATCTTGCCGACCCAGCCTGCGTAGTACACCAGCATCTCGAGCGACACCTTGATGATCTGACGCGCGGCCACCGCGTTCATGCCGTTGTCACGGGCCTCGATCGCGGCGAGCTCGTCGGTGCGGGCCCTGATGATGTCCGCGGCGCGGAAGAGCACCTGCGCGCGGTGCGCGGCGGGCAGCTTGCGCCAGACACCTGACTCGAATGTTTCGCGTGCCCGGGCCACCGCCGCGTCGACGGCCGCCTGGTCGGAGTCGACGACCTCCGCGATCAGCTCCTCGGTGGATGGGTCGAAGACCGGAATGATACCCGAGCTAGGGCTATTGACCGCAGGAGCGATGTCGATGGTGTTACTCAATGTCTGTCATCCTTTCGCTGAGCTGCTCCGACGCGGAGAAGCTCGATGCCTTCAGTTGTTGAGAACCCCGCACTGTGAAGCACAGGAAAGATCTGGCCGCCTGCCGCCCGCAGGACTTGACCCAGCGCCGACTGTTAGTTCGGGGATGGCCTTGCGTCCCGAAGCCTCATGGTCGGTTGTGGTGTCAGCTTAAGCGCTTAACCAGGACAGGTCCAGTACCTATCGATCGCGGTTGCGCGGCTGGCACCGACGCATCCCCTGCACCTCGGCGACATTGTCGGTGTGGGCTGCATTGCGGCGGTAGCTACAGATCGGTTCAGAGAGTTTTGGAAGGAAGAGGGTACTGATATGGGTCCCGGCCGTGTCTCGCCGCCCGGAGCTCCTGGGCTTGGGCGGGAGGTGAGTGCTCCCCGCCGAGCCGCAGGCTACTGAATATCACTCGTGCTCAAGAAATCTCGGGGAGCGAGCCGCCTGTCATGGCGCCGCCCGCGAGGTCGAGTGCCGCGCGATAGGAGAAGACGAGGGAGGAGCCGACCGGTGTGCCTGCGCCCGGGTACACCCGGCCGGACATGGCGGCCATTGTGTTACCGCTCGCGTACAGGCCCTCGATCGGCTCCCCGTCCTCGCGCAGTACGCGGGCGTGCTCGTCGGTCTTCAGGCCTCCCTTGGTGCCGATGTCGGCAAGGGCGATGGTGGCGGTGTAGTAGGGCGGAGTGTCGATCGGAGCCACGAGCGGGTTCGGGTAGCCGTTGTCGAGTGGATTCATGTAGACCATTACGGGGCCAGCGGGGAATCCGACGACGTGCTGGGCCATCTGGTCCCACACGGTCTCGCCCCGGTGGTACTTCTCGTCGACTCCCTTGTCGGCATAGGAGTTGAACTCCTCGATCGACTTGCGCAGCTTCTCTGCGGGCACGGAGATGAGCTCGGCCAACTCCTCGATGGTGTCGGCCTTGCGCAGCGCACCCGATTCGAACCACTCGGGGCGCGGCGGCACGGCCGGGTCGCCGCCGAAGCTGTCGCGGTCGAGGTGGCGCTGGTCGAAGATCCAGTGGCATGGGATGTGCGCGACGCCGGTCTCCCTGTGCAGCCGCAGCATCTCGCGCCCGGCCCGGTCGTAGGGCAGCAGTTCGTTCATGAAGCGCTCGCCCGCGCTGTTGACCCAGATGCCGCTGCGGCTCCCCGTGTGGAAGACCGGCCGTCCGCCGGGCTGTACGACACCGGGGACGTACCACGCCTGGTCCAGCAACTCGGTTGCGGCTCCGATCGCGACGGCCGCCTGCAGCGCGTCGCCGGTGTTTCCCGGAGCGCCATCGGACCAGTCACCGTGATACGGGGCGACCTTGTGCTTCTCGCGCAGCTCGCGATTGCGCTCGAATCCACCGGCGGCGAGGATAACGCCGCGGGTAGCGCGAATCCGGACTCGCTCGCCCCTGCTGATCGCCTCTACGCCGACCACCCTGTCGCCCTCGATGATGAGGCTCTCGAGCGCGGTCTCGAGCTTGTAGGAGCCGTTCCCCGTCTCCAGGAATGCCTTCAGTGCTCGCGCGATGAGGGCGCGGCCGCCGGTGAGCAGGGATCCGGTCTCCGCGCCCGAGAGCTCGGTGGGAAGCAGGTCGCGGATCAGCGGGGCGAGGTCACCGATCTCGGCGGGGTCGATCTCGGCTGGGTAGATGGTGTTGCCCGCGGCCGTCGCGCCCGGCTTGTCCGCAAAGTAGTCGGGCACGGGCCCGTAGGTGAAGGTCCCGAACCACGGGTTTTGCTCGAGTTCGTCGATCAGTTGCGGCCCAGTGCGCAGGTAGGCGTCCTGCAGGGCTTCGCGGGACGGATCGCCGACGATCTCGCGCAAGTAGCCGCGCACCGTTTCGACATCGTTCTCGATGCCCGCGCGTCGTAGCGGGGCACTGCACGGAAACCACAGTCCCGCAGCGGAATAGGCGGTCGTGCCGCCGAAGCGGTCGGTCTTCTCGATGACGAGCGTGCGCAGGCCACGAGATGCGGCGGCGTAGGCGCCGACCAGCCCTCCTCCGGACCCGACGACCACGACGTCGTAGGTTTCCTCGCCAGCGGGCATAACTCTCTCCTTGCTTCCAGACCGCGAATCTCCTGCGCCCAGTGCATTGGGTCACCTGGGGCGTGGACTTCCCGAGTGTGGAGGTTGCGGCAATCGGGCCGGGATCGGTTTCCGCTGTGCGGAAGCAGTGCCCCGCCCGGCCGACGCGAATGTGCCCCTCCAAGTGGGCGGAAATTCTCCTGGTGGCGGGGCACCACACGAATTGGCGTTCCTGGCCGTCAATCGATTTCAAGGAGAGCTCGCATGATTCTTTCCCACGATTACGATCCCGGGCCGCGGATCGCCCACGCGGGTGGTATCGATCTCGGCACGACGGACCTGGAGCGGAGCATCCGTTCGAGCTGTACTACGACGTCGAAAAGCCGCGCGCGCCGGAGGAATTGCGCTCGAAGCTGCCGAGCAACAGCTCGCGCCGGCGCGGGTTCGCCGTGCGCCGCCTCGATCATCTCAACGTGCAGACCAGCGCGAGCACCGTGAACCAGCCTGACGCGCAACACTACCCGCGATGAACAGGTCGTTTGCGAAGCTATGAAACAGGTTCCGCTGACTGCATCCGACGACCCTCAGCGTCCGATGAAACCTGGCGTGCGTTTGGCTTTGAACGCCGCGATTCCCTCGGCGACATCGGCGGTTTCGAAGAGAGCGGACTGGCCTTCGCGTTCCAGTTCGAGTGCCTGGCCCAGGTGGGCGAGGGCCATCGCGTTGAACGCGCGCTTGGTGCGGGTGTATGCCGCCGTCGGACCTTCGGCGAGTTTGGTTGTCAGCCTTGCGATTTCGGCATCGTAGTCGCTGTCGGGCACGACCTGGCCGATCAGACCCCATTCAGCTGCCAGCCTTGCGGGAATGCGCTCGGCCAGCATGGCCATGCGGGCGGCGCGGGCGTATCCGATCAGATTCGGGACCATGGCGGTGGCGCCGCCATCGGGCATCAGGCCGATATTGGCGAAGGCGAGCAGGAGGTAGGCGGATTCGCGGGCGACGGTGATGTCGGCGGCCAAGGCCAGGGAACATCCGACGCCGACCGCGGGACCGTTGATCGCGGCGAGTACGGGTTGCGGTGCGTCGCGCAAGGCGCGGATCAATCGGTTGGCCGCATCGAGGGTCGCGACCTGTGGACCGTTGCTGGCCGAGTTGGAAAGGTCCGCTCCCGAGCTGAAGGCCCGCCCGTTGCCGGTCAAGACGAAGACCCGAACCGTCGGATCGTCGCCGAACTTCTCGATGACCGCCGCTGCCTCGTTCATCATGTCGGTATTGAGGGCGTTGAGTCGTTCGGGGCGGTTGAGGGTCAGCCGCACGATCGTGTCGGTTCGTTCCACGAGGACATCGGACTGATCGGTCATTGTCGGCCTTCCAGGGTCGAGAATCGGAACCAGGCTACAGATTAGGTATACTCTTTCCGGCCCGATTCGGCCATCACCGCCGGGGCGTCGATGCAGTCGGCCATCTCGGTTAGTTTTTAGTTATGCCGGATTCGGGGATCGATATTTTCGACGAGTTCGCGGTGGACCTCGCCGCGGACGGAACTCCGGCAACGCCCATGGTGTTGGTCCCGCTGGACGGATTCGGCGTGGAAACACCGGAGCGAATCGCGTGGACCGCCGAACGGATGAATCAGGCGCTACCGCTGGTGATCGGGGTGCTGCGCGGGCCGGTGACGTCCGGCCTCGCGCCGCTGCTGGAGGCGGCGACGCTCACCCTCACCACCGATGCCGCGGCGAGTTCGCTGCCGCAGGCTGTTGTGGTGGATGATATCGATGCCGCGATCAATCTGCTGCGGGCGGCGGTGCAGCATTCGCCGCGTGCGGCAGTCGCTTGTGGGCAGCTGCTGCGTCAGACGGTGCGGTTGCCGACCGTGCCCGCACTGGCGGCGGAGGCGGCGGTGTATTCAATGCTCCTCGGCGGCACCGAATTCGAGCGTTGGCTGACCGAACGTGGCGCGCCGCGCACCATCGCGCCCCCAGAGCATGCCCTGGTTCGGACGGACCGCGACGGGCATCGCCTGACGATCACGCTCGATCACCCGCAGCGCCGCAACGCCCTCAGCGCGCGGCTGCGTGAGGATCTGCTGGAGGCGGTGCGCCTGGCCGACCTCGATTCCACGCTCACCGCAGTCGAAATCAACGGGGCCGGATCGGTTTTCAGCAGCGGGGGCGATCTGGACGAATTCGGTACGGCGACGGATCTGGTGTCCGCGTACATGGTCCGGCTGGAGCGGGCGCCGTGGCGGATTATCGACCGGATCCGGGAGCGGGTCACGGTGCGCGTGCACGGCGCCTGCATCGGTGCGGGCGCGGAGGTGGCTGCCTTCGGTGGCACGGTTGTCGCTGTCCCCGATACCTACTTCGCCTTCCCGGAAGTGCGGATGGGTCTGGTGCCGGGGGCGGGCGGTACGGTCAGCGTGCCGCGACGGATCGGTCGCTGGCGCGCCGCCTGGTTGATGCTGACCGAACAGCGCCTGGCCGCGACGCTCGCACTCGATTGGGGCATGGTCGACGTGGTGGAACAGACGAGGAGGTGATCGCAAACGAATACCTCGGCTACGACAGTGGTGTGGGATTGGGTGCGCTCGCTGTGCCCGCCTGATGTTCTGTCGCGCCCGGTCGAAAACCAGCAGGAGTGCGCGGCGCTCGCGTGGGCCGCATCGGGTGCCATGGATCTGACCGGACGCCCCGACGGCGTCCCCGTCATTTCGCCCGCCGCGGCATATGGACTGCTCCTCGAGACCACCGAGGCGCTGGCGCGAATAACCGCACTGATCGGCTCCGAGGTCCGAGCCGATCCAGGGCTGCTGTTGACCGGCCGAGCCGGATTCCTGAACCTGCGACGCGGCGGTCAGCGGACGGCAGGCGGAGCCGGTCGATTGCTGCGAACCTCGGACGGCTGGTGCGCGATCACCTTGAGCCGCCGAGACGATATCGACTCGGTGCCCGCGATCTTGGGGGTGGATTCGGTGGCCGAGGATCCATGGGAGACGCTCACCACGGCCGCCCGTGACTGGACCGCAACCGACCTCGCCAACCGAGCGCAACTGCTCGGCGTTCCCGCTGCGGCGCTACCGGTCGACTCGTACCCCACCACTGGTAGCCCCGCTGGTGCGCCGCCTGCCGACGCGCCTCCCGCCGCGCCGCTTGACGCTGTGGTGCCTGCAGCTGTGGGCCCTGCTGGTGCGGTGTCTGCGGCCATGCGCCCTCCTGACGCGCCTCCCGCTGATGCGCGCCCTGCTGATGCGCGCCCTGCTGATGCGCGCCCTGCTGGCGCGGGCCCTGCTGCTGGGCCGCCTGCTGACGCGGGCCCTGCTAACGCGCGCCCTGCTGCTGGGCCGCCTGCTGACGCGGGCCTTGCTGACGCGGGCGCTGCTGCTGATGCGCGCCCTGCTGGCGCGGGCCCTGCTGGCGCGGGCCCTGCTGGCGCGGGCCCTGCTGACGCGGGCGCTGCTGCTGGGCCGCCTGCTGGCGCGGGCCCTGCTGGCGCGGGCGCTGCTGCTGGGCCGCCTGCTGACGCGGGCCTTGCTGACGCGGGCCTTGCTGGCGCGCGCCCTGCTGGCGCGCGCCTTGCTGGCGCGCGCCCTGCTGGCGCGCGCCCCTCTGCGGCGGCGCCTGCTGATGCGCCCCCTGTCACTGGTTTGCCCGATGACGCGGTGCGCCCCGTCGCGGGATCATCAGCCACCCCGTCCGCGACGCCGGAGCGGTCCCAATGTCCATGGCAGACAGGTCGAATCGCCGATCCGGTCGTCGGCGCACGGTTGGATGGTGCGGTGGTCGTCGACCTGTCCTCGATGTGGGCAGGGCCGCTGTGTGCCCACCTGCTCGGGCGCGCAGGCGCGCGGGTGGTCAAGGTGGAGAGCACCCGACGTCCGGATGGCGCACGTCGGGGTGATCCGCGCTTCTTCGACTGGCTGCACGCCGGGCACGAACAGATCAGTGTCGACTTTCATACGCCCGAGGGGCAGGCGAGGCTGCGGGAGCTGTTATCTACCGCGGATGTGGTGATCGAGGCGTCCCGGCCGCGGGCGCTGGCCCAGCTGGGGCTGGCTCCGGGGGAGCGCGTGCATCGCGACGGGCAGGTCTGGTTGAGCCTTACCGGATATGGTCGCGCCGAGCCGATGCGGGTGGCATTCGGTGATGACGCGGCGGTGGCGGGCGGGCTGGTCGGCTGGGAGGCGGGCGAGCCGGTGTTCTGCGGTGACGCCATCGCTGATCCGCTTACCGGAATCTGTGCCGCCCTTGCGGTGTGCTGCGCCGTTCGCGGTGGCGGGGGCCAGCTGATCGACCTGTCCATGCGCGCCACCGCCGCCGCTTTCGCCTCGGCACCCGCGCTGACCCACGGACCGCATCGAGTGCTTGCCGACGGTGCGGATTGGCTTGTCGAATGCCCGCACTACGGTCGTTCGCAACCGGTGCTGCGTCCGCGAGTGCCGCGAATAGGCGATGCGGCATGAAACGAGTTGTGCCTCATGTTGATTCGTGACGCCGAGGTATTCGGCTCGGGCCGGATGGACGTGCGCACCCACCGCGGTGTCATCACCGAATGCGCTACCGGGCTGGTCCGCCTCCCGGGTGAAGATGAGATCAACGCAGCAGGTGGCTGGTTGCTGCCCGGACTGCACGACCACCACATCCACCTGCGCTCACTCGCGGCGACCTACGAATCCGTTCCACTGGGCCCGCCGCAGGTGCACACCGCACCCGAGTTCGCCGCGCGACTACGGGAGGCCGATCGAAAGCTGCGGCCCGGCAGGTGGATTCGCGGCACCGGATACCACGAGTCGGTCGCCGGATCCCTCGATCGCGCGGTGTTGGACCGGATAGTCCCGCACCGTCCCGTGCGGGTGCAGCACCGCACGGGTGTGCTGTGGCAGCTCAACTCGATGGCATGCGAGCTGGTGGGCCTGGACGGCAATGACGCACCGGGTGTGGAACGCGACGAGACCGGGCGGCCGACCGGGCGGCTGCGCCGATTGGACTCCTGGCTGGGGGACCGAATCGACTCGCGGACAATAGATCTGGATGCGGTCAGCACCGCTGCGGCGGCAATGGGCATCACCGGATTCACCGATGCGACTCCGGGACTCGCGCAGGCCGACATCGATCAACTGGCCGACACTGTCGATGCCGGGCGGATCGTCCAGCGGGTGCACTGCATGGCTCCCCCCGAAGTGTCGGAGCCCGACGGCACGAGATTTACGTTGGGACCGACCAAGATCCTGCTCGACGATTTCGATCTCCCGCCGCTCGACGAATTCGTCGATCGACTGCGCGCGATTCATGCGGCAGGCCGGGCGGTCGCGGTGCACTGCGTCACGCGGGTGCAATTCATCTTGACGATGGCGGCACTGGAGCTGGCCGGTGTGCGAGTGGGGGATCGGATCGAACACGGTGCGGTGATCCCGGACCAATCGTTGGATTGGCTGCGCCGACAGCGGGTCTCGGTCGTCACCCAACCACATTTCGTGGTCGAACGGGCCGAGCAGTACCGCGCCGAGGTGCCCGCCGAGGATCAACCCGATTTGTGGCGGCTGCGTTCACTCCTCGATGCCGGGGTGGGCGTCGCAGCCGGATCCGATGCGCCATTCGGGGCAGCCGATCCGTGGTCGGTGCTGCGTGCCGCGGTCCATCGGCCGCCGGAATTCCGTGCCGCGGAAGCGGTGTCACTCCCAAAAGCGCTGTCACTGTTCTTCGGCGCACCCGAGAGCCCCGCCACACCGCGCGGGATCGCACCGGGCGCGGTCGCCGACCTGACATTGCTGTCGGTGTCCCCGGATCAAGCCGCCCACCACCTCGACGCCGAGCTCGTCGCGGCCACCATCGTGGCCGGTGACCTGGTGTATTCGGGTCAGTAGACGCCGCACATACCGTCGACCGAGACCTCTACCAGCACGTCAGCGATCAGCAGGTCGGACTCTTGGAAGAGTTTGTCGCGGCGCTGGCTCCGGCGTTGGCGCAGTACGCCGACCTTGGCCTACCGCGGTTGGCGGCCGACGCCAGAGCTGTCATCGAGCCCGCGTCGTGCCCCTCATCGGTACCGATCCGGCGCTGCGCCGGACGCCGCTGTCACTTCTGAGGCAGCTACTGCCCACCGATACTGCTAGGCGATAGCCTCGACAACCTATGTGGCGTGGATCACATTCGCCTGTTTCAGGTCTGCTGGGAGGATTATATTTAGTGCACTGAATCTGGCTGTCGCTCATTCGCCCGGCATCTCGGTGCGAGGAGTGGACACATCGATGTGTTGCACGGCGAGGGCAAGGCAATGGCTCGACACAGTTCACCGACGGCGATCGAATGCCAACCTGACTGGCACCCGATATCGCTGCGACGGTCTCGCCCGTGCGGTGACGAGTGCTGTATCAGAGTGCATTTTCACGGACACCCGACGCTCCAGTACCGCGCGGCCAGACAGGCCGCCGAGTGTTTCGCGGCGGCCGTGCGGGGATTGGGCGTCGATGTCGACATTGATTCCGAGCTCGACGACGGGCTGCTCCCGCTGCCCTGCGCGCGGCTGTGGACCTCGTAGCCGGATCGACAATGAGGAGTCTCTTTTCGCATGACGATGATCGATGCCGCGATCCTGGTACTCCGACTGGTGGTCGGGCTGACCATGGCAGCGCACGGCTATAACCATCTGTTCGGCCCGGGTGGTGTGGCCGGTACGGCGGGCTGGTTCGCCTCGATGGGGCTGCGGCCGCCCCGCGTTCACGCGACATTGAGCGGTGCGGGGGAGTTGGCGGCCGGAATCGCCTTCGCGGCCGGACTGCTCACCGCGCCTGCGGCGGCGTTCATTGTCGGCAGTATGGCCGTGGCCGCGGTCATCGCGCATCGCAAGAACGGCTTCTTCGTCTTCAAGGACGGCTACGAGTACGTGCTGATACTCGCTGTGGTGGCCGCCTGTATCGCGGCCATCGGGCCGGGCAAGGCCTCGCTCGATCGCGCGCTCGGCATCGATACGACCCTCGATGGCGGTCTGGGATTGGCCATCGCGGCAATCGGTGGCGTCGGCGGCGCGGCGGTTCTGCTCGCCGTCAGCTGGCGGCCGAAAGCGCAAGCAGAATAACGGAATTCAGCGGCCCTGCACCCATGGTGCGGGCCCGACGACCACGACATCGTAGGTTTCCTCGTCAGCGGGCATAACTATCTCCTTGCTTTCGGACCGCGATCTCGTGCGCCCACTGATTTGGTCACCCGGGGCGTGGACCTCCCGAGTGTGGAGCCTGCGCCATTCCGGCCGGGATCGGTCTCCGCGGTGCGGAAGCAGTCCCCCGTCTCCCCGGCGGGACCGCGCGACTTCCGGTGGGCGGAAATTCTCTGGTGGCGGGCGCAACGCGAATTAGCGTTCCTGGCCGTCAACCGATTTCAAGGAGCCCGCATGACTCTTTCCCACGACTACGATCCCGGCCCGCGGATCGCCCATGCCGGTGGCATCAATCTCGGCACGACGGACCTGGAGCGTTCGCTGGGGTTCTTCCGCGATCTGCTCGGCATGGAGGTCGTCGCGCGGACCGACGACGGCGTGGCCTACCTGCGCGGCTACCAGGAGCTCACCCACCACTCGCTCGTGCTGACCCAGCAGGCCGAGGCCACGGTGAACACCTACAGCTTCCGGGTCCAGCGCCCGCAGGACGTCGAGCTCTTCCACAAGCAGCTCGAGCAGCAGGAGATCGAGTCGATCGAGCTGCCCGCCGGGCACGAACTCGGCCGCGGCACCGCGATCCGCTTCCTGGTGCCGGGCAGTGAGCATCCCTTCGAGCTCTACTACGACATCGAAAAGCCGGTTGCCCCACCGGAATTGCGCTCGAAGCTGCTCAGCAACAGTTCCCGCCGCCGCGGTTTCGGCGTGCGCCGCCTCGACCATCTCAATGTGCAGACCAGCGCGAGCACGGTGAACCAGTCCGAGCAGTGGCTGCGCGAAGCGCTGGGCTTCAAGCGCCGTGAGTTCGCGATGATTCCGCAGTTCCCGGAGACCATCCTCGCGTCCTGGCTGTCGGTGACCCCGCAGGTGCACGATATCGCGATCGGTGTGAACGCCGAGGACGCGAAGGCACGGTTCCACCACATCGCCTTCAATATCGAGAACTACCACGACATCCTGCGGGCCGCGGACGAGATCCGCGACCTCGAGATCGACTTCGGGCATGGTCCTGGCAAGCACGGCATCGGTCAGGCGATGTACCTCTACATCCATGATCCCGGGTCCGGTCATCGCGTCGAGCTCTACTCCGGCGGGTATCTGATCATGGATCCGGACTGGCAGGCGCTCGAGTGGAAGATGCCTGAGCTGATGTACGGCCAGACGTGGTATGGCGATGTCCTCGACGTCGGCCCGGGCGCCGGATTCCTCACCACCTCACCATCGGCGGGTCTGAAATGACCCAGCGTACAGCCGATGTCGAGGGGCTCACCGTCAACTACCACGAGGTGGGGGAGGGCGAGCCGCTGATTCTGTTGCACGGTTCGGGGCCCGGTGTCAGCGCCTGGTCGAACTTTCAGCACAATCTGCCGGTCTTCGGCGAGCAGTTCCGGGTGATCGCGCCCGATCTGCCGGGCTTCGGCGATAGCGCGCTGCCCGAACTCGACGAGATCTACCCGGTGGCCGCGGCGAAGTGGACCGCGCGGCTGATGGATCACCTCGGCATCGATTCCGCGGTGTTCCTCGGCAACTCCATGGGCGGAGCGGTGGTGGCGGAATTGGCCGCGCTCCATCCCGAACGGGTGCGCCGGATGGCCATCATGGGCTCGGGCGGACTTTCGGTCGGCATCTTCCAGACCGACCCCAGCGAGGGCTTTCAGCGATTGTTCGAATTCCTCGGCGATCCCACCCGCGACCGCATGATCGCCTGGATCAAGGCGATGGTGTTCAATCCCGCGATGATCACCGACGAACTCATCGACGAACGTATGCGCAATGCCACCGCCGAGGGCGTGCTCGACCGGATGAAGGCGATCTTCGGTTCGATGTTCGATCCGAAGTTGCGTCAGACGTATACGCCGTTGTGGACCAAGGCCGCCACCATCACGACTCCGACGCTCATGCTGTGGGGTCGCGACGACCGGATGTTGCCCTACGACCAGGCGCACTTCGCGAACCGCTGGCTGCCCGATGTCGAACTGCACACCTTCGCCCGCTGCGGGCACTGGGTGCAGATCGAGCGCAAGTCCGATTTCGAGCGGGTCGCGATCGAATTTCTCACCCGCAAACCGTCGGCCGCATAGTCCGCCCGACGCCGACGCGTCATGCGTGTTTCCAGTGAGCGGAAAGTCCGTGGTGACCGAATGGACCAAGGAATCACAATGAGCCAATCCCCTCGCCAGATCGGCACTTTCGGTGGCCGTCGCGGCGGCACCTGTAGTTTCCCAGTAAGTAGGAGGTGTGCGTCGTGGCACACGAAGTAGTTCAACGTGTCGAGGAGCTGGGGCCGGAACTGGCCGCACTCGCCGAGGAGAACGAGAAGCTCGGCAAGCTGAGCGATAAGACCGCCGAACTGCTGCGCTCGGCCGGGGTGATCCGGCTGCTGCAGCCCAAGGAGTTCGGTGGTTATGAAGCGCACCCGCGCGACTTCGCCGAAGCGGTGATGGCGGTCGCGCAGCACGACCCCGCCGCCGGGTGGGTGTGCGGCGTCGTCGGCGTCCATCCGTGGGAGATGGCGCAGATGGATCCCCGTCTGCCACAGGAGGTTTGGGGCGAGAACCCGGACACCTGGATCGCCTCGCCCTATATGCCGATGGGCGTCGCCGATCCGGTCGAGGGCGGTTACCGGCTCACTGGGCG
This sequence comes from Nocardia sp. CA-135398, assembly GCF_050955845.1. Lineage (NCBI taxonomy): Bacteria > Bacillati > Actinomycetota > Actinomycetes > Mycobacteriales > Nocardiaceae > Nocardia > Nocardia sp. CA-135398. The sequence continues at coordinate 3,784,910 of NZ_CP192084.1, forward strand.
CTGGCCGTTCTCCTCGGGCACCGACCACAGCGACTGGGTCTTCCTCGGCGCATTGCTCGGGGACGGCACCGGCAAGCCCGCCGGACCGCCGACCGTGCTGCATGTGGTCGTTCCCCGCGCGGACTACAAGATCATCGACGATTCCTGGGACGTGGTCGGCCTGTGCGGCACCGGGAGTAAGGACGTCGTGATCGAGGGGGCGTTCCTGCCCGACTACCGGGTGATCGTCCAGGACGAGATCATGCAGGGTGCGGCGGCCGAGAAGCGCGGTCTCACCGACCCTGTGTACAAGCTGCCCTTCACCACCATGTTTCCGCTCGGGCTGACCGCCGCGGTCATCGGAATCTGCGAGGGCGGACTGGCCGTGCACCTGGCCCAACAGCGCGACCGGGTCGCCGTTACCGGTGTCCAGGTGCGCGACGATCCGTACACGCTCTACGCCGCGGGCGAGGCGGCTTCGGAGATCGAGGCCTCGCGGATTCAGTTGATCAACGGCGTCAGTCGGCTGTACGACCAGCTGGAGGCCGGGCAGCCGATCACACTCGAGGACCGGTTGGATATCCGGCGCAATCAGGTCCGCTGTGCCTGGCGGGCGGTTTCGGCGTTGGACGAGATCTTCGCGCGCTCTGGTGGAAATGCCGGTCGGCGGAGTAACCCGATCCAGCGGTACTGGCGCGACGCGCATATGGCACTGCAGCACATGATCCACGTCCCCGGCACGGCCTATCACGCGAATTCCCTGGCCAAGATGGGGCTCGAGCTGCCGCCGTCGATGATCGTGATGGTCTGACCCGAGCGGAGGAGGGAGGCTGGATATGAGCGAGATCCGATCGCCGCAGGAGACGGTAGTGGCGATCAATGCGCGCCACTTCCGTAATGTGCTCGGCCATTTCCCCACGAGCGTGGTCGCGATCACCACACTCGACGACGATCAGCGCCCACACGGGTTCATCGTCGGGACGTTCACCTCCGCCTCGCTCGATCCGCCCTTGGTGTCGTTCCTGGTGGACACGTCTTCCACGACCCTCCAACGCATCCGCGAGACCGGACGGTTCTGCGCAAATGCGTTGGCGGGCAACCAGGAACACCTGTCGCGGCGGATGGCGGCTAGGGGCGGCGACCGCTTCGAGGGCGTGACATGGCAGCGGTCCGCGTTGGGCAATCCCGTATTGAACGGGGTCGTCGCGTGGGTCGACTGCACCATTGCACAGATCGTCGAGATCGGTGACCACGTCCTGGTCGTCGGGCAGGTGCACGAACTTCGGGTGGAGTCGGTGCGGACCCCGCTGCTGTTCTTCCGCGGCGGGTACGGCGACTATCTCGCCAGCGCGCCGCTGGTACTCGATCGGCTAGTCGGGTGGTAATCGCCTGATGCCGCTGTAGCAGTGCGCAATTCGACGACCCCAATGGCAGGGCAGGCCATTGGGGTCGCCGTCTGTTCAGGCCAGCAAATTCATCGACGTACAAACCGAACGAGCCGCGCGCTCGGCCAGGTCCGCAGCAGCCCGCGTATCGCCTCGGCTACATCGTTGGCCCCTTGCCCCGAGCACCGTGTACTCCAGCCGGAACACCTCGGTTTCGCACGCGGCTGCCGCTGAACGGGAACAGGTGTCGAGCATGCCGGTGCCGCGGTTCGGCCGTCCCGCTCTGCGGAAGTTCGCCGCTGGTCGAATGTGCGGGTCATCACACTGGTGGAGCTTTCGTCCTCGGGACGGAATTGCTCGCGACGAGTGAACAGATCGAAGGAGATCCGTAGATGAAAAAGTCGGTCTATTTCAGATTGCAACGCTGGTCGGCGTGGAGCGGATTCCTGGTCCTCATATCGCTGATGGTCGCTTACGGAATCGGCGACTTGCTCTCGCCCATGAGTCCGACGATGACCGCGAATGAGGTTCGCGACTTCCTGGTCGAGCATCAGCACGGAATTCTGCTCTGCGCGTCCATCGCGGTGCTGACCGTGCCGTTCGAATATCCGTATGTGGTCGTGACCAGCATGCAGATGAAGCGGGTCGAAGGCGGCTGGGGCTGGCTCTCGATGGTCCAGCTGACCACCGGCGTCGTCGCGCCGACCGGTTTCTTCTACCCCTTGGCGATTCTGGCCGCGGCCGCATACCGGGCCGAAAGCCATTCCCCCGATGTCCTGTCCGCGATGACCGACATCTTCTGGCTGATGTATGTGGGCAACGCCTGCATTTTCGCCCTGCAGGTCTGGTCGATCGCGTTCGCTTCCTATCTCGACCAGCGATCCAAGCCGGTTTTCCCGCGTTGGTACGCGCACCTGAGCATGGTCCTGGGTGTTCTGTTCATCTCGGGCGCCTTCGTCTTCCTGACCAAGACCGGCCCGTTCGCGTGGAACGGAATTCTGGCCCAAGGCATTCCGGCGCTCGCCTACCTCGTCTGGAAGGTCGCCACGCCGCTGGTACTGCTGAAGGCGATCAAGGGTGAGGAAGCCGAACTCGCCGAAAAGGATGCCGTCGAGGCCGAGCCCGCGACCGCATAGTTTGTCGACGCTGCCGGTTTCGTGCGGGTTGCATGAAACCGGCAGCCCTGCTGTCAGACGGAGTGTTTCACCGGTGAGATCACTTCGGCGCGAACCGCTGGCCCGCGTCCAGCCGCAGGCACTGGCCGTTCAGCATGGGGTTGTCGATGATGGCGAGGGCGAGTTTGGCGTACTCCTGCGGACGACCGAGACGCTTGGGGAAGGCGGCGTCCTTGACCAACTGTGCCCGCGTCTCGTCCGGGATTTTGACCGTCGCACCGGTGTCGAAAAGGCTGGGGGCGATGGCGAGCACACGGATGCCGAGGGATCCGAGATCACGGGCCATGGTCAGGCACATGCCCGCGATGGCGGCCTTGGCGGCGGTGTAGGCGACCTGACCGATCTGACCTTCGAAGGCCGCGACCGAGGAGGTGTTGATGATGACGCCGCGTTCGCCGGTGTCCTCCGGATCCTCCGGTTCGTTGCCGCTCATATGCGCCGCGGCGAGCCTGCTGATATTGAAGGTCGCGACGGCATTGAGGTCGAGCACCTGACGGAAGGTCTCGAGGTCGTGTGGACCGTCCTTGCCGAGTGTGCGCTTGACCTTGCCGCCGCCCGCGGTGGTAATCGAGACATGCAGTCCGCCAAGGGACTCCACCGCATCGGCGAGTGCCTGCTCGGTCGCGGCGAAGTCGGTGATATCGACGGGATGGAAACTAGCGCCGAGCGCGGCGGCGACGTCCGCGCCTGCCGTACCGGGGCGGTCGAGCACCGCGACATCGGCGCCGCGCGCCGCGAGCAATTCGGCACTGGCCCGGCCCATGCCGGAGGCACCGCCGAATACGACGGCCTTCTTACCTTTGATTTCCATGAATTTCCTTCTCGCTCAGACAGATGCCGGAGACTGTTGCAGCAGGGTGCACAGCCGGTCGCGATGGATGGTGACGCCGCCTTGGAGGACGGCGTCGGTCTCGGCTCGGCGCAGGTAGAGATGCAGGTCGTGCTCCCAGGTGAACCCGATGCCACCGTGCAATTGCAGGGCGCGGGCCGTGACCTCCCCGGCGGCGGAGCAGGTGTAGGAGGCGGCGACGCAGGCCGAGCGCGTGGCGTCATCGGCTTCGGCGGCCATCGCCGCGTAGTAAGTTGCCGCGCGAGCGCCGTGGACGAACATCGCCATATCGGCGCAGGCGTGCTTGACGGCCTGGAAGGTGCCGATCGGCCGCCCGAACTGCACCCGGGCCTCGGTGTATTCGACAGTGAGTTCCAGCATGCGCGCCATCGCCCCGAGTGCGTCGGCGCAGCGCAGTATCGAGGCGTAATCGAGCAGCCATTGCACCTCGGTTGGGCCGACCCCGAGGTGGTGCTGGGCCCGGACGCGCACTTGCTCGAGCCGGACTTCGTAGAACGCGCGCGTCAGATCCAGCACCTTCTGACGTCGCACGGTGACTCCGGGACTGTTTCGGTCGACGAGAAATGATGTCGGAACGCCTTCATGCCGCGCGGTGACCAGCAGCCAGCGGGCACCGCCCGCATCCTGTACCGCGGTCTTGACCCCGTCCAGGACGAACCCATCCCCGTCGCTCCGGGCTTCGGTATGTATCCCGTCCAGGGTCCACGGCGCCCGCGGTTCCGCGAAAGCCCAAGTGGCCCAACCGGATCCCTCGGCGAGTGCGGGCAGCACCTCGGCCTGCAATGCGGGTGGGCCCGCGGCGGCGATCGCGGCGCCGACGATGGCAGTCGATACGAACGGTCCGCGTCCGAGCCCGCGCCCGATCTCTTCGGCGACGAGTGTCAGCTCGACCAGACCCTGACCCGCGCCGCCGTACTCCTCGGGCAGGGCAAGGCCGGGCCAGCCGAGCTCCGCGGTCAGCTGCCACAGCTCCGGGTCGACGTCTTCGTCGCGCTCCATCCAGGTGCGTAACGCCTCGATCGGCGCTCGGTCCGACAGCAGGTCGCGCGAGGCGGCGCACAACATCGTCTGCTCGTCGCTGAGCTCGAAGTTCATCAGTCACCACCCAAGGCCGAAGACATAAATGTCATTGCCAAGGTATCCTTTTTTGCATCTCTAGTCGAGATCCACCACGCATTTCGCCTCGCATCTTTCAGATGAGGCGGTAATAGAGTACAACGAATTATATGACTGATGCCGTTTTGCTCTCCGCCTGCCGTACCGCCATCGGTACCGCCCGCAAGGGCACCCTGCGCGATACCAGCGCCTTCGATCTCGCCACCGTGGTTGTCCGGGAGGCGGCGCAACGCAGCGGCCTGCCGCCCGAGCTGATCGATGATGTCGTGCTCGGCGAATCCATCGCCGGTGGCGGCGATATCGCCAGGTATGCCGCGATCGAGGCCGGACTCACGCATGTCCCCGGTTTGGCGCACAACCGGCACTGCGCCTCCGGATTGGCCAGCGTGGCGACCGCGGCCGGGAGCGTGCTGGCCGGGATGGATCGTGCGGTGATCGCCGGTGGGACACAGTCATTTTCGACGGCTCCCGTCTCGCGGCGGCGGATTCCGGGCACCGACGACTGGCAAGACCCGTGGAGTTCGCCCTCGCATGTGTCGACGCCCGAGGCCCCCAATAACGATATGGCGATGCTCGTCGGTTGGAATACCGCGCGGCTGGCGGGGGTGTCCAGGGAAGAGATGGATGCCTGGGCGCTCGGGTCGCATGAGCGGGCCATCCGGGCGATCGACGCCGGGCAGTTCCTCGATGAGATCGTCCCGGTCAAGGTCACCGATCGAGATGGCGGCGTGGCGGTCTTCGACGTAGACGAACATCCGCGCCGCGGCACCAGCATGGCGAAACTCGCGGCGCTGAAGCCGCTGCACCCGGAGATCGAGGGTTTCTCCATTACCGCCGGTAATTCCAGTGGATTGAACGACGGCGCGGCCGCCGTGGTCGTCGCCAGCTCCGAACTGGCAGCCGAACATCGGCTCGCACCACTGGCCACGGTTCGGTCGTGGGCGAGTGTCGGCGTCGATCCGGTGCGGACCGGCCTGGCGCCGATCGACGCGATCCGAAAGGCATTGGACCGGGCCGGGATCGGCATCGGCGATGTCGATCTGTTCGAGATCAACGAGGCCTTCGCATCGGTGACGGTGGCGGCCGTGCGGGAGTTGGGCCTGAATCCCGAGCGGGTCAATCCATTCGGCAGCGGTTGCAGCCTCGGGCACCCGATCGCGACCACCGGCACTCGAATGGTGGTCACCCTGGCCCACGAGTTGCACCGCCGCGGCGGCGGTACTGCGGTCGCGGCCATGTGCGCGGGCGGCGGCATGGGCTCAGCACTGGTGCTGACGCTCTGAACCCGGTCCAGGTCTTGTCGGCGCACGCGGTCATCAATTCCTGACTGGAATTGCAGCCAGCCTTCTGGAGCCCCTCGATCAGCCAGGTCCTCGCTGACCCAGCCGCTCGGTGACTTTCCCGGAAAGCGCCCACCGTCTTGGCGGGGGTGCTGACCAGCAGCGTCGATCAGATGATCGAACCGACGTCTTGCGCAACGATGTGGTCGAGTGCGCGTTCGGCGACGGCGGCGATGGTCATCGATGGGTTGCAGGCCGCGCTATTGCCGGGGATCAGGGCACCGTCGAGAACATAGAGTCCGCGCTGCTCGTGTACGCGGCCCTCCAGGTCGCATACCGGGCCCATATTCGCACCGCCGAGCGGATGCCAGGTGGAGGGGGCCGCCAGGTTCGTATCGACGAGAATGCCTGCGGGACCGGCGATCTTCTGAACCAGTGGACCGATGGTGCCGTTCTGGATGACCGCGTCCCCCTCCTTGGGCCAGCGCAGCACGGCCTCGTCCTTGCCCGAGTCGTAGACGAAGCGTCCGCGGGCATTGCTGACGCCGTAGCCGACCAGCATGGTGGTTCGCGCATCTATCCCCGCGGGCGGAATCGATGCCTGGATGACCGTGGCCGCTTTCGTGGGATCATCCCAGTTCAGGCTGCCGTAGACGACAGGTCCGCCCTGCGGGTAGCCGAGATCACTGTCCAGGCAGGTCCAGGTGTAGATGCGGTCGGCATTAGTGCCCCAACCGGTGCCGAGGCCGTCCGGCAGATCCGGGATACTTCCCTTCGCTTTCGCTCGCACAAGCAGTTTGGTTGTATTGAGGCTTCCGGCGGCCATGACCAGCGTGCCCGCGGTGAGGATCTTGTTCTCCAGCACCGTGCCTGCGGAGTCGGTCCGGTCGACGTAGACGGTCCACCGTCCGTCCTTGGCCCGTTCGACATCTTTGACGTGGTGCAGTATTTCGACCTGCACCCGACCGGTGGCCTCCGCCGCGGCGATATAGGTGACGTCGACGGAGTGTTTTCCGCCGTTGTTGACGCCGAGCGCACCGTCGCCGTTGGTGTAGGACGGCTTCATCTCGCCACGGAGTTCGGCGAGCGCGTAATTCCAGTCGATCGGCATCGGAATCTTCGACACCGGCAAACCGGCCTTGCGTACGTGCTGTTCGAAGACCCGGACCGCCTGATAGTTCGGACTGGCGATCAGTTCGTCAGGGGCGACCGCGAGCTGCAACATCTGTGCGACGCGCGGATAGTGCACCCGGTTCATCGTCGGCCAATCCAGGCCATCCGGGAACTGCGTGGCGAATGCCGCCTGCGAGGGTTGCAGCGACATGCCTTGGTACACAAGCGATCCGCCGCCGACACCGGCGGCGCACAGCGCTGTCATATTGTCGCCCGATACCGTCTCGAGCAGTCCGGCATAGGGCTCGAACGCCACCGGCTTGCCGAACAACTCCGGCGCGGACTCGTACCAGAGAATGCGCTTGTCCGGAGAGGTGGCATGCGGGAACGTCTCCGCGTTCGGACCTGTCGGCCAGCGCAATCCGCGCTCCAACATCAACACCGGAACTCCGGCCTGGGCTAGCCGCAGCGCGGTGACGCCGCCGCCGAATCCGGTGCCGATCACGATGACCCGATGGTCTTCGCGAACGAGCGGGACCGTCCTCATCTTTGGCGCGAAGCCGCTGCTACCGGCGGCAATTCCGGTACCCGCCAAGGCGATTGCGGCACCGGCGGTGCCACCGAGAAACGACCGGCGCGTGAATGCGGACATAGATTGATCGACCTCCAAACCGCGGGGATCGGATCCCGCGGGGATGTTGAGAGCAAGGAATACCGATCCGCGCGACAGTGGATTTCGCGCGCGGATTTCGGCGGATCTCCCGCAGCGAATTCCGCGGGATGTGGAGGGGGAAGGAATACCGGCCCACGGCAGTGGATTTCGCGGACTGGTTTCGGGGAACTCCCGCGGCGATCCTGCGGGACTTCAGCGCACCGAATAACAGCACGCGCGGTATTGGATTCCGCGGGCGGGGCTCGAGGAACTTCTGCGGCGATCCTGCGGGACTTCGGCGCGAGGAATCACGTCCCGTGGCAGTGCATTTCGCGCGGGGGTCGAGGGACCTCCCGCGGATGTCGGGGGGTGCAGGGTTGACGACATCCGCGGGAGGTCAGGCCCGCCGACATGACGTGGGCACGATGGGTGACGGCCGTCGGCGGGGGATTGTGTTGCGGAAGTGGCTTATTCGGGGTGGTCGGCGCCGCCACGCGCCGCTGCTCGGCCGTGCCGCAGGATCACGGCTAGGACCAGTGCGATCACAGCGGTGCCCAGTGCGAGCCAGAAGGTCTGGGTGTAGCCGCTGTCGGCGAACACCTGCGGTATCGGCTGGACGGCGTGGTTGCCCATGACGTCGATGTTCGCCTTGATCGGGTTGTTGTTGAGCAAGGCGGTGACCACGGCGAGGGAGACCGCCGTGCCGAGGTTGATGGTGACACCGAGCATGCCGGTACTGATGCCTTGCTGTTCCTGCGGTACCGCGTCGACGACGAGATTGGCCACGGCGGCGTAGAAGAAGCCGAACCCGATCCCGGACAGCGCGTAGAACACCGAATAGGTGGCCCAGCTGTAGTCGACCAGAATGTAGCCCAGGCCCGCGACCACGTTGACGGCGAAGCCCGCGATCGCCGGTATGCGGGCGCCGTATCGGTGCGCCAGCCACCCGCCGACGGGACCGGCGATGACGGCGACGAGCCCGGCCCAGAGTCCGACGTGCAGCGCGTACTGCAGCATGGTGAAGCCGTTGCCGTAGCTGTAGCTGGGATCGAGGACCACCTTCACCATGTCGACCGGCAGGGTGGCTCCGGTCATCTCATGGGCTTTGGCCACGACACCCTGGGCGACCTGGTCACGCAGCCCGTCGGCATTCGGGGTCTGGGTCATATACGCCAGCGTCAACGGCTGTATCGCGATGATGCCGACACCGAAGAAGGACATCAGCAACACCATGCTGACCTTGGGGTTCAACAGCAGTCGCATGTCGATTATCGGGCGGCTCACTCGGGTCTCCACCACGAAGAACAGAGCCAGTAGCACGAGTCCGCCGACCAGCCAGGCGATGCTGGTCGCTCGGCCCCAGCCCCAGCTCTGACCATTGTCCAGGTAGAGCAGAACCAGCAGGGTGCCGACGGACAGCAGCACCGCGCCGATGGGATCGATCCGATCGCGAACCCGCAGCTTCGATTCCGGAACCACGAGCACGACGAGCAGCGTCATTACCGCGGTGAAACCGCCCAGGCTCCAGAACAACGACCGCCAGGAGAAGTGGTCGAGCATGGCACCGCCGATTACCGGCGCTATCGCGGCGGCAATACCGATCCCGGCGCCGACGAAGCCGAGCGCGGTCGCCACGAACCGTCGCGGCATCAGATCCCGGATCAGGCCGAAGGCAATGAACTGGCTGGCAACGGCGAACGCCTGCAGACCACGCCCGATCAGGAACAACGTCCAGTTGCTTGTGACCGCGTCGATCAACGAGCCGACGACGAACAGCACGCCGCATGCCACGAAAAGCAGCTTCTTGCCCCAGATGTCGCTCATCTTGCCGAGCAGCGGTGTCGCGGAGGCACCGACCAGGCCGATCAAGATGACCACCCAGTTGATGTTGGCCCCGACGTCGGGGAAGGTGGCGCTCATCTCGTGTAGTGCCGGGGTGATCATCGTGTACTGCACGGGGACGACCTCGGTCATCAGCACGATGAGCGCGAGTACCGCGTAGATGCGAAGTCGCGAAGCGTTCTCCAGCCTGCCGGTGTCGACGGAGAGTTCGACTTCATCCGGTGGCGGAGTGGTGGTAGCGGACATAGAGCGCTCCAGGGGGAGAAACGATGAGATGGGAGTCACATGAGGTGCTCTTGGCGGCGGACGATATGAGGTCGCGTGCGTGGTCCGCGTGTTCGTCCTACTCACCGGAAACTCGGGCATATCCGTGGGTCGACCTTCGGTGATGCGGTCGTGACCGGGGTACGGCGATAGTGGTTGTGGCACTCGGCGCTGTCGCACCGATGAGCTACGAGCATCCTTTGCCCGCTGAGCGGAACAACGGATATGCGATGGGTCATCGAGGGCTTTCATGTGTCTTCCAACACACCCCCTCCACAAGGACGCACCATGACTCATCTGTTCGTTCGTCGGGTACTGGCCACCGCCGGGGCCATGGCAGTGGTCTCGGCGACCGTCATCGGTTGTTCCAGCTCGAACGACGACTCCGCCAGCTCCACCACGACGGCGACCAGCGCCGCGGCCGCGCAGGCCACTTCCGCGCGGGCCGATTCGAACGACCCGGCGGTCAAGGAAATCACCGACGCCTTCGTCGCATTCTTCGACGGCAAGACCCCAGCCGACACGAAAGCCGATCTCGTGGAGAACGGTTCGACATTCGCGCCGACACTCGCGGCGCAGGCGAGCAGTCCGATGGCCGCCGGTTCCACGGCAACGGTGTCCAATGTGAAACTCGACGACAGCACGCATGCCTCGGTCACCTACACCGTCCTGATCAACGGCAATCCAGCCCTGCCGAATCAGGCGGGCAAGGCCATCACTGTCGACGGCAAGTGGAAGGTGGCCGCGGCGACGTACTGCGGGCTGCTGAAGTTACAGGGCGGCGCTCCGGCCAGCTGCTGATCGCCGCGATACGGGTCGGTAACTCGGCTTTCTACTGAGTGAGACGCCCGACACACGAATTCGTGCGGTCAATAGCATCGGCCCTGAGCGCAGCGCCTGGTGAAACTCGACCAGTCTGCATGGGATCCGTTGTTGTCCAAGATTTTTCGTATTACACGCCGAGTATCGGGCGACAGCGGGTCGCCGATGCTCATTCGGCCGTCGATGAAAGGCATACACGCTGTGGTGAATGAATTAGCTGACAAAGTCGCCATCGTTACCGGCGGCGCGGCTGGAATCGGTGCGGCCATTGTCGAGCTGTTCGCGATCGAAGGCGCCCGAGTCGTCATCGCCGACCGGGACCCCGATCGCGGTGACCAGCTGGCCGAACGCCTCGGCGCGGACGTCATGTTCACCAAGACCGACGTCGCCGATCCCGAGCAGGTCACCCAGCTGGTCGCCACCGCCGTCGAGCGATTCGGCGGCCTCCACATCATGGTCAACAACGCGGGCATTTCCGGTGCGATGCACGCCGGATTCCTCGACGACGACCTCGCCGATTTCCATCAGGTGCTCGGTGTCAACCTGCTCGGTGTGATGGCGGGAACGCGGGAAGCGGCACGCCATATGGCCGCCAACGGCGGCGGCTCGATCATCAATGTTTCCTCGATCGGCGGAATTCAGGCCGGTGCCAGCGTGATGTCGTATCGCGCATCCAAAGCGGCGGTAATACATTTCACCAAATCAGCCGCAATGGAATTCGCCGCCGCCGATATCCGAATCAATTGCATCGCCCCCGGAAACATTCCGACCTCCCTGCTCGCCTCGGCCGTCGCGAACATGAGTGCGGAGGAAGCCGAAAGGTTTGTCGGCGCGGCTCGCGAGATCATGCGGAACAACAAACCGCTGCGGCGCGACGGCGAAGCTCGCGATGTCGCCGAAGCCGCATTGTATTTCGGCAGCGACCGGTCGGCGTATGTGACGGGCACGATCCTGCCGGTCGACGGCGGCACCGTCGCGGGCATGAAGAGCCAAGTCAGGGACCTTCGATGAAAGTGATTGTCGAACAAGACAAATGCCTCGCCAACGGTCAGTGCGCGCTGTACGCGGGCGACGTATTCGACCAACGCGATGAGGACGGCGTTGTCGTACTGCTGAACGAACATCCTGGGCCAGATCGGGCCGACGACGTCCATCAGGCCGCTGCCGCCTGCCCCGCGCGTGCCATCCACATAGAGGAATGACGGAGACCCATGTCCGAAACACCGATCGGAACCGCGACCGACGCCGCCGTGCCCCAGTATCCGATGGAGCGGTCGATGCGCTGTCCCTTCGCGCCGCCGCCTCAGCTGCTGGATATGGCCGCTGCGAAACCGCTCAGCAGAGTGCGGATCTGGGACGGCAGCGAGCCATGGGTAGTCACCGGATACACCGAAGCGCGGTCGCTTTTCTACGACCCGCGGGTCAGCGTCGACGACCGCCGCCCCGGATTTCCGCACTGGAACGAAGGCATGAAGGCGATGTCGCACTCGCGTCCGGCGTCGGTGTTCAACCGGGACCTCGAGGAACACGCCCGGTACCGGCGCATGCTGACGAAACCGTTCGCGCTCAAGCGCGTCGAGGCATTGCGGCCGGTGATCCAGAAGATCACCGATGAGCACATCGACGCCATGCTCGCCGGGCCCCGTCCCGCCGATCTCGTCTCGGCGCTGGCGCTGCCGATGCCCTCGCTGGTCATCAGTGAGCTGCTCGGCGTCCCCTACGCCGACCACGAATTCTTCCAGCGCCACAGCGATGTCGGACTGGGCCGGTACACCACCGCGGAGGAGTCGCAGCAGAATGTCCTCGGCTTGCTCAACTATCTGGCGGAGCTGACCGAGGTCAAGGCCGAGAATCCCGCCGAGGACGCGGTTTCGGATCTAGCCGAGCGGGTCAAGGCCGGTGAGATCGACAAATGGGAAGCCGCGATGCAGGGCGTCGGCCTGCTGGTCGCGGGGCACGAAACCACCTCGAACATGATCGGCCTCGGCGTGCTGGCCCTGTTGGAGCATCCCGAACAGCTGGCGGTCATCCGCGACACCGACGATCCGAAGGTACTCGCCAACGCCATCGAGGAACTGCTGCGGTATCTCAGCATCATCCACACCGGGCAGCGGCGAGTTGCCATGGAGGACATCGAAATCGGTGGCGAGGTGATCCGCGCCGACGAGGGCATCATCATCGATCTGGCCCCGGCGAACTGGGATCCGAATACCTTCCCGGAGCCGGACCGGCTGGATGTCGACCGGGCGAATGCCAATCAGAACATGGCATTCGGACACGGCCGCCATCAGTGCGTCGGCCAGCAGCTCGCCCGCGCCGAGCTGCAGATCGTCTTCCAGACGCTGTTCCGGCGCATTCCGACGCTGCGGCTGGCGACGACCATCGATCAGATCGACTTCAAGCACGACCGGCTGGCCTTCGGGGTCTATGAGCTGCCGGTCGAGTGGTGACCAATTCCAACAAGATGCATGGAGGCAAGTAATGTCAAGCCCGACGAAGAACATCTCGTTATACCCACCCGAGGGCTACGGCGCGCCGAAGAACCGGCAGGGGCACGCCACCGGTGACGTGGGTCTGCCCGCGGGGACGGAGGTGTTCTCAGCCGATAATCACATCTCTCTCTCGGACGATATTTTCTTCCAGTATCTTCCCGAGGAGCTGAAGGCTCAGGCGCCGCGGATCTGGTACGAGGAAGGTGCCTATCAGGTCGGCGCAGCCGGACATTCGTTCCTGCCGCCCGAATTCAGTGCCGTCCTGATGCAGTACGACGACCTCGTCGGTGCGGCCAGCGGCAACCTCGAGGCGCGTATTCAGCAGCTTGCCGAAGACGGCGTTTACAAGGAACTGGCGTTTCCGAACGCCGTCTTGGCGCTGTTCTTCCATTCCGATAAGGAAATGCGCGAGCGCTTGTTCCGGATCTACAACCAGTACATGGCGGGTCTGCAGGAGCGCTCCAAGGGGCGGTTCTACGCCGCGGGGCTGATCAACTGGTGGGATCCGGCCGGTACACGCCGGACGCTGGAAGAGCTGAAGTCGTTGGGGCTCAAGACGTTCCTGCTGCCGCTCAACCCGGGTACGGACGCCGACGGCAACCAGATCGACTACGCGAGTACGGCGATGGACCCGGTGTGGGACGAGATCGAAGCGTCGGGCGTGCCCATTTCCCATCACATCGGGGAGACCGGGCTCAAGGCTCCCTGCGAGTTCAACACCCTCGTGGTCGGGATGATGGTCAATGTCGACTCGTTCCGAGAGATGTTTGCCAGGTACATCTTCTCCGGAATTCTCGACCGGCATCCGAAACTTCGGATCGGCTGGTTCGAGGGCGGGATCTCCTGGGTTCCGTCGGCACTGCAGGACGGCGAACATCTGTACGCGTCCTACCTGCACATGTGCGAGCCGAAACTGAAGCACGACGTCCGCTACTACTGGAACAAGCACATGAGTGCCGCGTTCATGGTGGATCCGCTCGGCTTGCAGCTGATCGACCAGATCGGCGTTGACAACGTGATGTGGTCCACCGACTACCCCCACAACGAAAGCACTTTCGGCTATTCGGAGAAGTCGCTGCAGCTGGTAATCGACGCGGTCGGCCCGGAAAAAGCAGCCCAAATCGTCAGCGGCAACATCAAGAAATTCCTGGGTATCGAATGACTAATTCCCCGACAGCGGTAGGGACGTCGGTCCGGATTCCGGACGAACCGGATCGCGCCCGCATGCGGCGCGAAACCGGAGCCCGGTTGCGGGCCGCGATGGCGGAGCAGGGCGTTGATGCGCTGGTGCTGCTCGAAGATCAATCCGTCATGTATGCGACCGGGGCGAGCTGGCCGCTCGGCGACGCGGGTCTGTCGCATATCGAGTGCCCGGTCGCGGTGGTCCTGGTAGACGACGAGTGGCCGCATCTGTTCCTGCCCTTCCGTGAGGGCGCGGCCACCGAAACCGAGCTGCCCGCGGACTATGTGCACGGCCCCGTCTATCTCGAATTCGACGAGGGCGTAACGGATTTCGCGCGGATCCTGGCCGAGCTCGTCCCCAGCGGGGCGCGGATGGCCGTGGATCAATCCACCGGAGCGATGCGGCGCGCGGAGCAGAAAATCTTCCCGTCCGGTCCGCCGACCGATGCCGCCCTGGTGCTCAGCGCGGCCAAATTGGTCAAGACCCAGGACGAGCTGGCCTGCATTCGTACGGCGTGCCGGATCACCGACACCGCGATGGTCGATGTCCAGGCGGCACTGGCACCCGGCATTCGGCAGATCGACCTCTCGGCGGCCTTCGTGCGGCGGGCGTTCGAGCTCGGCGCCACCGCCAATATCCTCGATCCCATCTGGCAGGTCATGCCGGAAAGCAAGCAAGCAGGCGTATGGACCGTGCACGACGATCTGGCGCTGCCCTTGTTGACGACCGAGCGGGAGTTGGCGCGCGGCGATGTGCTGTGGACCGACGTGAGTATCAGCTACGGCGGCTACTGCTCCGACTTCGGCCGGACCTGGGTGGTCGGCCAGGACCCCACGCCGAGGCAGCAGGCGCAATTCACCCGGTGGCGCGAGATTCTGGACGCGGTGCTCGCGGTGACCCGCGCCGGCGCCTCGCTGAATGAACTGGCCAGGGCGGCCATCGACGCGAATGGCGGCGAAAAGCCCTGGCTGCCGCACTTCTATCTGGGGCACGGTATCGGCGTCGGCCCCGCCGAGATGCCCATGATCGGTACCGATCTGGGCGAAGACTTCGACAAGAACTTCGTCCTCGCACCGGGCACCGTACTGGTTCTGGAACCGGTGGTATGGGAAGACGGCACCGGGGGCTACCGCAGCGAGGAGATCATCGTGATCACCGAGGAAGGCTTCATTCCGTTGACCGACTATACCTACGCCCCCTATGGCAACTGAAATCCTGGCCGACGAACGCGCGCTCCGTCTCGGGCGACGGGCGCGCGTGCTGGCCCAGATGGAAGCCCACGACCTCGACCTGCTCGTACTGGGCAGGCAGGCCAATATTCGCTATGTCACGGGTACACCGCAGCTGTGGACCGCCGGGACCAGGCCGTTCGGCCCCGGATGCATCCTGGTCCGGGAAACCGGCGACATTCACCTGTTGAGCACCTGGGATGAAGGCGTTCCCGAGGACATTCCGCACGAAAACCTCTACGGGATCATGTGGAATCCGCTCAACCTCGTGGGGGTGCTGCGCCAGATCGGCGGTGCCGCCACCGCCAAGCGGGTGGGTACCGATGCCCTGTCCCCGCTGTTCTCCCAGTTCCTGCCGATGGCATTTCCACAGGCGGAGCTGGTCGACGGTGAACAGGCCATGCGGGCCGCCCGGCGGATCAAGACTGCCGAAGAAATTGTGGTGCTGCGGGATTCGATCCGCATCGCGGAAGCGGGCCTGGCGGCGGCGGTCGCCGAACTGCGGCCCGGGGTCACCGAGAAGACCCTGACCGGGGTCATGTTGCAGGCGATGGCGGCCGGGGGCATGAGTACCCCGGCGACCCAGGACGCCGCCTGGGTGACCGCACCGGATCACCCGTGGCGGCGCGCGTCCGGTGACCGGCGCGCGCAGGCCGGTGACCTGGTGGCCTTCTCCGCGGGTGTCATCGGCAACGGCTACATCGCCCAGATCGGCCGGACGTGGCCGACCTGGGCCCCGAAAGACGGCACAACCGCCCTCTACGAGCGGTGGGATCAGCTGTGGTCCCGCCTGCTCGCCGCCTGCCGACCGGGTCGGCTCGCCACCGAATTCCTCAGCGCCTATGAGGCTGCGGGCGAACCGCTCCCGCCACTGCCGGTGGCGCATGCGCTGGGTCTGGGATTCGACGCGCCCGTGGTGTCGCCCCGACTTCCGGCCACCGCCGCCGCGGAGCACCTGGAACCCGGGATGGTGCTCGCCGTCACCGGCTATGTCTGGGAGCAGGGCATCGGTGCCGTCTTCGGACGGGAGATGGTGCTCATCACCGCCGACGGTCCCGAGGTGCTGACCTCCGGTCCGTCGTGGAACAGCAACGCGGGCATCGCGATCGGAGCGGCGGATGAGTGAACCCGCGCTTTCCGCCGAGGAAATCATCCTCTACGAGAAGGATCCCAAGACGAAGATCGCGACGATCACGTTCAATCGGCCCGACCACCTCAATGCGCCGACCATCGCCGCTCGGGTGCGCTATGCCGACCTGTTGCACCGCGCCAGTGTCGACGACGACGTCAAGGTGCTCGTGATCCGTGGCGAGGGCGATGATCTCGGCACCGGTGCCGACCTGCCGGAGTTCATGGCGGCGCACACCAGCCCCGATCAGGGGCCCAAGCTCGCCGAATTCCGCATCGGCGCAGACGAAGTCACCTATCCGCCCCAGGGTTCGTTCCGGCACGGCGCGACGCTCAGCTCGTGGTATGCCAACTCGCACTCCGGCATTCGCAGCCTCCAGGATTTCAAGAAGATCAGCATCCTGGAGGTGAAGGGCTACTGCTACGGGTGGCACTTCTACCAAGCGGCCGACGCGGATCTGGTGATTTCCTCCGACGATGCGCTGTTCGGCCATCCGGCCTTCCGCTACGTCGGGTGGGCGCCGCGCATGTGGTGGTGGGCGCAGACCATGGGCCTGCGCAAATTCCAGGAAATGGTGTTCACCGGTCGGGCGTTCACCGCCGCCGAAATGTACCAGTGCAACTTCCTCAACAGCGTCGTCCCGCGCGATCAGCTGGAAGCGGAAGTGGACAAGTACGCACAGGCCTGTGCCAGCAACCGGCCCACGGACACCGTGTTCATGCAGAAGTCCTTCTTCGAGTTCATGAAGCAGTACCAGGGCGAGTACCTGGGCAGCATGATCAGCGGACTTTTCGAAACCGTCGGCGGCTTCGCGGCGCCCGACACCGACGACATGATGTTCGACCAGGCCATGAATCGCGGAATCAATAACGCGGTCAAGGACAACGACAGCAAATTCCCGCCGGAATGGCGGCTGAGCAAGCGCGCTCGGGAGCGGAAGGACTAGCTCGTGGAACCGCTCGAAGGTTATGTGGTCGTCGATTTCTCCAGTGGAATCGCGGGCGCCTACTGTACGAAACTGCTGGCCGATGCTGGTGCCAAAGTCGTGAAAGTCGAAGCGCCCGAAGGCGATCGGCTGCGGGCATGGTCGGCGTCGCATACCGAAATCCCGTCCGGTGCCGACGGCGCGCTGTTCGGTTTCCTCGCGTGCTCCAAGCACAGCGTCGTCGCCGATCCGGATGAGATCGACTTTGTGGACCGGCTGTTGGCGGGGGCGGACACGGTGGTCTGGAGTCGCGGATCGCGGGTCGCCGAACACCCGTCGTTCACTCCGGAAGCCATCCATGACCGCCATCCCCATCTGACGGTCACCTCGATCACCCCGTTCGGTCTGCACGGTCCCTGGCAGGACCGCCCCGCGACCGAGTTCACGCTGCAGGCGTGGTCGGGCGGGGTCATCGGGCTCGGTCGCGGCGCGCCCGACCGTGCTCCGGTCCACGTCGGAGGTCGAGTCGGCGAATGGGTTGCCGGGGCATATGCCGCCGCGGGCACCTTGGCATCGCGAGCGCGCACGCTTGGCACCGGTGTCGGCGAGCTGGTCGACTTGTCCATGCTCGAGACCCAAATCCTCAGTCTCACTTACTATTCCGTCGCCTTTTACGAGGCGCTCGGCCGTCTGATGCGTCCCGGACGAGGGCTCATGGTGCCCGGTGTGGCCAGCGCCCGGGACGGAATGGTTGCCGTCGGATGCGGGACCGCGCAGCAGTGGTTCGACCTGTGCGCGATGATCGGCCATCCGGAGTGGATCGACGAGAGCGCGCCGTTCTCGATCAGCGGGCGGGCAGGTGACCTGGCGAGTGAGATCGCCCCATGGTTCGCCGAGCACACTGTCGAGGAAATCCGGGAACTGGCAACGGCATTCAGAATTCCGAATTCGCTGGTAGCCAATGGCGAGAACATCGCGGAGATGGAGCAGTACCGGGCGCGTGGGTCATTCGTGGCCAACCCCCGCGACGGTTACACCCAACCCGGCCCGCCGTACCGTCTGGGGTCCGAGCAGCCGCCCGCACTCCGGCCCGCCCCGCGCCTCGACGAGCACGGCGAACAATATCGCGCCGCACCCCCGGCGCCTCGGCAGGCAGCCTCCGACACCGCGAAAGGATTGCCGTTCACGGGCCTTCGCGTGCTGGATATGACCGCATTCTGGGCCGGGCCGTCCTGCACACACTTGCTCGCCATGCTCGGTGCCGAAGTGATTCACATCGAGTCGACCACCCGGCCCGACGGAGCCCGGCTCATCGCCGGTATCCCACTGAACGTGGACCAATGGTGGGAACGCTCACCGATCTTCTCGAGCCTGAACACCAACAAGAAGAGCGTGACGCTGGATTTCCGCAGCGAGCGCGGAGTCGAGGTGTTGCACCGGCTGATCCAGAGCTGCGATGTGATCGTCGAGAACTACACACCGCGGGTGCTCGAGCAGATAGGGCTCGACTACGAGAAGGTCCGCGCGTTGCGCCCCGACGCGATCATGGTGCGGATGCCGGGATTCGGCCTCGACGGGCCGTGGCGGGACAATCCGGCCTTCGCCTACATCATCGAGGATGCGTCCGGACTCACCTGGTTGACCGGCCATCCCGACCAGAACCCGGTCGAGCCGTACTCGATCGGCGATCCGAATGCCGGTCTGCACGCCCTCAACGCACTGCTGCTCGCACTGGAGCATCGGCGACGTACCGGCGATGGCATGCTCGTCGAGGCCGCGATGGCGGATGCAGCGATGAATGTCGCCGCCGAACAGGTGATCGAGCATTCCGCATACGGGCAACTGCTTATGCGCGACGGTAATCGGGGTCCGGCGGCGGCGCCGCAGAACCTGTATCGGACCGCCGATATCGACGAATACGGCGGCAACGACTCCTGGGTCGCGGTCGCGGTGGCCACCGATGAGCAATGGTCGGCGCTGTGCGATGCGCTCGGTCGGCCGGACTGGGCGATGGAGCTCGAGCTATCCACCGCCAGCGGGCGTCGCGAGCAGCACGATCTCATCGACAAGAATCTCGCCGTGTGGTGCGGGCAGCGCAGTGCCGGTGAGATCGTCCAAATCCTGTGGGACGCCGGAGTTCCGGTGGGCAAAGTGATGCAGCCGCATCGTGTCGCCGAACTGCCGCAGCTCGAGTCGCGTGGCTTCTACGAGTACGTCGAGCATCCGGTGAATCCGACGGTGCGGCACAGCACGGTGCCGTTCACGCTGTCGGACGGTCCCGAACGGTGGCATACGCGTCACGCGCCGTTATTGGGGGAACACAACCAGGAGGTGTTGGCGGGACTCGGACTCAGTGCGGCCGAGATCGCCGCATTGGAAAACGACGGTGTCATCGGGCAGGCGCCCGCAATGGGCAGGGGCAAGTGATGAGCGGCTGGGACCATACGACCGACTTCCTGGTCGTCGGCAGCGGCGCCGGGGTTGTGGGCGCGCTGCGCGCCCATGCCCTCGGCAAAGATGTTCTCGTCGTGGAGAAATCCGACCTGCTCGGCGGATCGACCTGCATGTCGGGCGGTGTGATGTGGCTGCCCAACAATCCACTCATGCAGCGCGAGGGTGTGTCGGACTCGCTCGACACCGCCCTGGCCTATTTCGACTCCGTCGTCGGTGACGCGGGCCCGGCATCGTCTCCGGCCCGGAGACTGTCCTACATCAATTCCGGGATCGAAATGGTCGGGTTCCTCGAATCCGAGGGCCTGAAGTTTCGGCGCTGCGAGGGTTACAGCGACTACTACGCTGGAGTCCGGGGTATTGAAGGGGGATCCGCCCGGGGCAGATCGATCGAACCGGAGATCTTCGACAAGAAGAAGCTCGGGGCGTGGTGCGACCGGATCCGGCCCGGCTTCGCCGGTGGCATGGTGATATACACCGCAGAGGCGGCGCCGATGTCACTGATGCGCACGCGAATCGGCATGGCCACCATGGCCAGGGTCGGGCGGCGCACTGTCGGCGGCCGCATTCGTGGACGGAAATTGGCGGCCAATGGCGCGGCATTGATCGCCCGGTTGGTCGACGCGCTGCTGCGGCGCGAGGTGCCGATCTGGACCGAGTCCGCGCTCACGGATCTCCTCGTTGAGGACTGTCGGGTCGTCGGTGCCGTCATCCATCGCGACGGCCGGGATGTGCGCGTGCGTGCCAGGGATGGAATCCTACTCGCCGCAGGCGGTTTTGCCCGCAATGAGGCGATGCGCAAGGAGCATTCGGACGGGCTGCCTGTCGGCTCCGACTGGACCTCGGCCAACCCGGGCGACACAGGGGAGGCCATCCGGATCGCGGAGGGTCTCGGAGCCGCGACCGACATGCTGGACGAGGCGTGGTGGATGCCATCGTGGATCATGCCCGACGGCACCCCCGGCATGTGTCTGTCCGAACGCTGCAAGCCGGGCTCGATCATCGTCGATGCGAAGGGCCTTCGATATTTCAACGAGGCGTGCTCGTATCAGGAGGCCGGTCAGCAGATGTACGCGCGGCACCGCGAGGGCGGCGCGGCGATTCCGTCCTGGCTCATCATTGATTCGCGCCACCGGTCGCGCTATCCGTTCGGGATGGCACCTGCGGGCTGGACGCCTAAGCAGTTGATCACCGGTGGTGTGCTGAAGCGCGGTGACACCCTGGAAGATCTTGCGCGCCAATGCGATCTCCCCGCAGATACGCTCCGGGAGACGATCGAGCGGTTCAATCTGTTCGCCGAAAACGGCGTCGATGCGGACTTTCATCGCGGCGAGGGCGATCATGAGCGGTTCTACGGTGACCGCACTCACCAGCCGAATCCGAGCCTGGGACCGATCGAGAAGGGGCCGTTCTACGCGGCCGCGCTGTACCCCGGAGATATCGGTACCAGCGGTGGACTGCTCTGTGACGAGTTCTCCCGGGTGTTGAACGCCGATGGGGAGCCGATCAGCGGTTTGTATGCGACCGGCAACTGCACTGCCTCCGTTATGGGACGCAAGTATCTCGGTGCGGGAGCGAGTATCGCTGCCTCGGCGGTGTTCGGGTACGTGGCGGCGAATCACGCCTCCTCGGATCGCGAGGTGAACTAGTGCCCGGTGCGGAAACACGACGGCTCGCCTCGTATCAATCCTTGTCGACCCTGCATTCCGAAAGTTGTTGAACACGTGCATCTCTCAGCGATGGTCGAGATGATCGAGTCGGGCTTCGCCGACCGTGTCCTGTTGGGCGACGCCGAACGGCGAGTGACCGGTGCCGAACTCGGTGCGCTGGCCAAGGGCGGGGCCGTGACGCTGCGCGATTTTCCCGCGCTCGTGTATGCGGGCGAGAATCATCCGCTGCTGCCGGTGGCGCTACTGGCAGCAGCGTGCGCGGGGGTGCCATTCGTGCCGGTGAACTATCGACTGGACGACGCCCAGCTCAACGCGCTGATCGAGCGCCAGCCCCAGGCCATCGTGCTGGCGGACGCGGCCACCGCACCGCGAGTGACCGCGCGGGCACACGTCTTCGACGACTGGCTGGCCGCTCTGCCCACCGACATACCACCACTGGAGCCGCAGTTCGACGACGCCGTGGCGGTCGTGCTGTACACCAGCGGCACGACGGCCGCCCCGAAGTCGGCACTACTGCGGCACCGCCACCTCATGGCCTACCTGCTCAGCGCCGTCGAATTCGGCAGCGCCGATAGCGAAGAGGCAGTTCTGGTTTCAGTACCGCCCTATCACGTCGCGGGCGTCGCCAACATGCTGTCGAATCTGTTCGCCGGGCGACGTCTGGTGTACCTGCGCGCCTTCGAGCCATCGGTCTGGCTCGACACGGTACGCGCCGAAGCCGTGACCAATGCGATGGTGGTCCCGACAATGCTGGCGCGCATCGTGGACGCGGTCGCACCCGACGGCGCGCACCTCCCGACGCTGCGCACCCTGTCATACGGCGGCGCGAAAGTATCCGAACGCATACTGCGCGAGGCCCTTACTCGCTTCCCCGATGTCGGTTTCGTCAACGCTTACGGCTTGACCGAAACAGCATCGACCATCGCCGTCCTCGGCCCCGAAGACCACCGTGCCGCAATGCTTTCCGAAGACCCGATGATCCGAGCCCGCTTGTCCTCGGCCGGACAAGTGCTGCCCACGATCGAGATCGAGATCCGCGACGACGACGGCCGCCCCCTGCCCGCAGGCAAATCGGGCATCATCTTCCTACGCGGCGAACAAATCTCCGGCGAATACGCCACCGGCAGCCTGCTCGACGCCGAAGGCTGGTTCTGCACTCGCGACAAGGGTCACGTGGATCCCGACGGCTACCTATTCATCGAGGGCAGAGCCGACGACACGATCATCCGAGGCGGCGAGAACATCGCCCCCGCGGAAATCGAAGAAGTCCTGCTATCCCACCCAGCGGTAGCCCAGGCCTGCGTAGTCGGCCCCCCGAGCGACGAATGGGGCCAAACCCTCGCCGCCGCGGTAGTCCTGCGCGCAGGCGCCGTAGCTACCGACGAAGAACTCCGCACCCTCGTCCGATCCCGCCTACGCGGCTCCAAAACCCCGGAAACGATCGTCTTCCGAAACTCCTTGCCGCACACCGACACCGGAAAACTCCTCCGCAGACTCGTCCTCGAAGACCTGAGCGCCCATTAGAGAGGTAGACCCATGCCCCTATCCCTGAAACCCGGGACCCGCGTCTTCAGCGCAGTCGACTCGACAGAACTGATCGTCGTCAAAGTCCCCGCAACCCCGATCGATCTGACAATCGGCGGCGTCCCCGCAGTTCTCTCCGCGGCGGAGAAGAACGGCACTACCACCTTGCACACCTCCGACGGCGGCACCGCTATCGGCAAGCGTTACACCAACGCCGATGCGACAGTCGAATTGTTGTGCACCAAGCCAGGCCCCGGTGTCCCTGCCATCGACGGCGAGGTGCTGACGCTCAAGGAAGCCAGACCCCTCCCGGCATCGGACTGACCGTCGCGCACCGCCCGGTGCTCCGAAACCCGCATCCACCGCGGCGCGTGTCCACCCAGGCCCGCTGAGTTGGCTCGGCTGGAACTGCAGATCGCTCGCAGCGCTCTGCTGCAACGGTTTCCGTCGGTGCACCTGGCTGGCACGACGGTCGAATCGCCAATCTTCCTACAACCAGGATCCGATCCATCCGAGAGCGCGTTCGGCCGCGGGCTTGTGGCTATCCGGGACGGCCGGCAGGCGTTCGGCGATCACGCCCGCGGCGACGAGCCCGGCTCCCAGTAGCGCTGCCACGAAGTTCTGGCACTTCGGGTCGGCCGATGATCTGGCACGCCGTCCGGATGGCATGCTCCAACTGGTCGCGCCGCATCAGCTGGCGAGGCCCAGCACGTCGGCGCGCTCATCTTGCGAGAGCAGACCACTCAGCGGGGAGACTTCGCGCATCTCGATCGAGTCGCGATCGAGACCGGTGAGGACACGGTGGATCCCTGGCACGTCACCGCGCCTGATCAGCGACTCCCAGCGATCGAGATTGCGTACGTGCGGCTGGCCGGATACTCCGTCACGCAGTCGCTCCAGATTGCGTTCGATATGCGGCCGCCACGACTGGAGGCTCGGCCGGGTCAAGTGTGTCGAGAGCCGACTGTGCAACAGCCATGACCGGCGCTCGGAACGGGTCAACTCAGGGACGACGGGACGTCGCACAATTTCGAGGCGATAACCCATGCAGGACAACAGCCTCTCGAGTTGCTCATCGCTCAGATTCAGTTTGTCGGACAACATCTGGCTGATACTGGATTGGCGGACACCGCTCAGCCGCGATAGCTCGGACTGGGTGGTGCCCGTTCTGTGCATCACCTCGCGCAGCACATCGCTCTGACTCGACATGCGCTAACTATAGCGTATGGCGCTATAGTTAGCGCTCCTCGTTCGCAACGCACTAGCAGCCGGTCACCGCCGTAGGGGAGCCTGACGCGGCTGACCGCCTCCTCTTGGCGCAGCTTGGCCCAGTCAGGCGGTTGCCGCACCCGTGTCGGTAATTATGAGTCGGCGTTCGATCAGGATGTAGGCGTCGCCGAGAATCAGCGGCAGCGCCGCGGAACTCGGCAATGCGGGCCCGAGCGCGTTGTCTCGAATGATATGGGCCTGGGCGGCGTACCGCCCGAACGTCAGCGCGAGTGGTACGGCCCCCCTCCGGTCCGCTCGCCGACGCCCTTGCGGTTCGGGAAAGCGCCACTGCCAGAATCCCGCCGAGGTCGAGAAGCGCAGGTCGATATAGTCGGATCGGGCCGGGCAACGATGCACGCTGTCGAGGGTGGCCGTCAGGAACGACCTCCCCGACAAGGTCGCCTGCACGGGTACTGGTGCCATTTCCGACTCCTTATCGCAATACGCTGTGCCTCAAGGCAATTGGGTATTCCCGGCGAGGTCGAGTGCGGCGAGATACGCGAAGACGAGGCTCGAACCGATCGGTGTTCCCGCGCCGGGGTACGCGCCGCCGGACATCGCCGCCATGGTGTTGCCGGTCGCGTAGAGACCTTCGATCGTCGTGGCGTCCGAGCGGAGCACGCGCGCATGCTCGTCGGTCACGAGACCGCCCTTGGTTCCGATATCGGACAGCACGACGGTGGCGGCATAGTAGGGCGGAGTGTCGACGGGGATGAGCAGCGGATTGGGGAGGTCGGTCGCCAGCGGCACGACGTAGTTCTGCCGCGGATCGGCCGGGTAACCGACGATGTACTGGAACATCTGATCCCACGGTGCCTCGCCGCGGTGGAAACGCTCGTCGACGCCGGATTTCGCATAGCCGTTGAATTCCTCGATCGACTTGCGCAGTCTCTCCGGCGGCACGCCGATCAGATCGGCCAATTCTTCGAGGGTGTCGGCGCGGCGCAAGGCGCCGGATTCGAACCATTCCGGGCGCACCTGCTGCTCCGGATCGCCTCCGAAGCCGTCGCGGTCGAGCTGTCGTTGGTCGAATACCCAGTGCGCGGTGCTGTGCGTAATGCCGGTTTCGCGTTGCAGCCGGGCCATTTCGTGCCCGGCACGGTCATAGGGCTGCGTCTCGTTCATGAAGCGCTCGCCCTCGGCATTGACCCAGATCCCGCCGCGGGTGCCGGTATGGAAGACGGGCCGACCGTCGGGCTGTACGACCCCCGGGACGAACCAGGCCTCGTCGAGCAGGTCGGTGCCCGCGCCGATCGCGCGACCGGCCAGGATCGCGTCACCGGTGTTGCCGGGCGCGCCGTGGGACCATTCGCCGGTGAGCGGTACGGGTGAATACTGCTCGCGCATCTCACGGTTGTGTTCGAAGCCGCCCGCCGCCAGGATCACGCCGCGGGTGGCGCGGAATGTGCGGCGTTCCCCGCCGCTGACCGCCACTACACCGGTGACCCGGCCGTCCTCGACAACGAGGTCGGTCATGGCGGTCTCGAGCAGGTAGGAGCCGTTGCCCGTTGCCAGGAATGCTTTCAGCGCACGGCCGATCAGCGCTCGCCCGCCGACGAGCACCGGCCCTTCCTCGATACCCCAGCGTTCTTCGGGCACGGACCGGCGGATGAGCGTGGCGAGTTCCCCGAGCTCGGCGACCGAGATCTCCTGCGGGAACACGGTTCGCCCGGTGGCGGTCGATCCGGGACGTCCGTAGAAGTATTCGGGTACGGGCTGGTAGGCGAAGGTCCCGAACAGCGGGTTCTGCTCGAGCTCATCGATCAACCGGGGCGCGGTCCGCAAATAGGCGTCCTGCAGGTGTTCGCGCGAACTGTCGCCGACAACGTCGCGCAGGTAGGTGCGGGCGGCCTCGGGATCATCTTCGACGCCCGTGCGCGCGATCGGGGCGCTGCCCGGAAACCACAGTCCGGCACCGGAATACGCGGTCGTACCGCCGATCAGCGCGGACTTCTCCAGCAGGAGTGTACGCAGCCCGCGCGCGGCGGCGGCATAGGCGCCGATCAGGCCACCTCCGCCGGACCCGACGACCACGACGTCGTAGGTTTCCTCGTCAGCGGGCATTGCGTTCTCCTTGTCGAATCGAGGTGCTCCGGACCCGTGCGCGGGCTGGCGCCGCCGAGTCCTTTGCGCACCAAGGTGTTTCGCTGATCAGCCGCAGCCGTTCGCGACGGCGACGGCCGGTGGGGTGACCTGGTTCACGGGAATTCGGATATTCGACGAGTCTGCGGCCGAGGATGTCGGGTCGAGCGCGGGTTTCCGCTGAGCGGGATGGCCTCGGTCGTGGTGGGGGAGCAGTCCACGGTGGCTGGTCGGAATCCGGTGCGTCCCAGTGTTCGGAAAGTCCGGCCTGTGCTGCCGGGTTCCTCCGCAAACTAGCCAGCCAGCAGGACATTCCGACTCGAAGGAGAGCTCGCATGGCTGGTTCGCACGACTACGATCCCGGCCCGCAGATTGCCCACGCTGGTGGCTTGAACCTGGGGACGCCGGATCTGCGGCGTTCGATCTGGTTCTTCCGGGACCTGCTGGGCATGGAGGTGGTCGCCGAATCCGATGGCGTGGCATATCTGCGCGGGTACCAGGAACTGGTGCACCACTCGCTGGTGCTCACCCAGCAGGACGAGGCGCGGGTGAACAGCTACAGCTTCCGGGTGAAGCGACCGCAGGATGTCGAGCTGTTCCACAAGCAGCTGACCGAGGCGGAGATCGAGGCGGTGGAGCTGGCCGCCGATCACGAACTCGGCCGCGGCACCGCGATCAGGTTCCTTGTCCCCGGCAGCGAGCACCCGTTCGAGCTCTACTACGACATCGAAAAGCCGGTTGCCCCACCGGAATTGCGCTCGAAGCTGCTCAGTAACAGTTCCCGTCGGCGTGGTTTCGGCGTCCGACGGCTGGACCATCTGAACGTGCAGTGCAGCCCGAGCACGGTGAACCAGGCCGAAGGCTGGTTGCGCGATGCGCTGGGTTTCAAGCGCCGTGAGTTCGCGATGATCCCGCAGTTCCCGGAGACCATCCTGGCCTCGTGGCTGTCGGTGACCCCGCAGGTGCACGATATCGCGATCGGTGTGAATGGGGAGGAGAAGAACGGGGCGTTCCACCACGTGGCCTTCAATATCGAGAACTTCCACGACATCCTGCGGGCCGCGGACGAGATCCGCGATCTCGACATCGATTACGGGCATGGTCCGGGTAAGCACGGCATCGGGCAGGCGATGTACCTCTACATCCATGATCCCGGGTCCGGTCACCGGGTCGAGCTGTACTCCGGCGGATACCTCATCTTCGATCCGGACTGGCAGGCGCTGGAATGGAAGATTCCCGAATTGCAGTGGGGCCAGACGTGGTACGGCGAGGCCCTGGATGTGGGTCCGGGCGGCGCGTTCCTGTCGACCACACCGTCGGCCGGATTGTGAGGAGGATCGGTATGACGCTCGAATCCCAGGGCACCCATGACGGTGTGCCCGCCTACTATTTCGACAATCGCCTATCCGGTCCACTGCTGAGCCATCATGAGCAGTGGGATCGACTCGCCAGCGCCCACTCCGCGTTCAGAAGCACTGTCGCACAGGGTTATTGGGTCATCACGGATGGTCAGGCGATCCAGGAGGCGCTACAGGACTGGCGGACGTTCTCCAGCACCTCGGTGACGGTGCTCGAGCCGAACCCGCAGTTCCTGTGGATTCCGGAGATGCTGGATCCGCCGCTGCACACCAAGTGGCGGCGGCTGTTGGGCAGCGAGTTCGGGCCCAAGTGGGTCGCCGCCCGCGAGCCGGAGATCCGCAAGATCGCGGCGGATATGATCGACCGGCTGCTGCCCAAGGGGGGTGCGGACGTCCTCGACGAGTTCGCGCGCCGGTTCCCGACCCTGATTTTCATGCGGCTGATGGGCCTGCCCGAGCAGGATCTGGAGCAATTCCTGGAATGGGTGCACGAGATGCTGCACGTGCCGCATGCCGAGGATCCCGACCACCGACGGCAAATCGCCGCGATGACCGCCGCGTCGGCCTATTTCGGAGAACAGATCGCGCTGCGTCGTGAGGCCCCGCGCGATGATCTGCTGTCGCGCATGATGACCTGGCGCATCGATGGCGAGCTGCTCAGCGACGCCGATATGCACGCGTTCTGCATCCTGATGTTCCAGGCGGGTTTCGACACGGTCCCCATCGCGATCGGCTGGGCCATGTACCACTTCGCCGCGCACCAGGACGATCGCGCGGCTATTGTCGCCGACCCGTCGCTGATCGCCAATGGCGTCGAGGAAGTGCTGCGGGTCTATTCGTTCGTCATTCCGGCGCGAAAGGCGACGCGCGACACCGAGATCGGCGGTTGTCCGGTGAAATCCGGGGATATGGTGATGCTGCCCCTCGCGGTGAGCAACCGGGACGCCGACCGGTTCGACAATCCGCACGAAGTAGATCTGGGGCGCGCCACGAACAACCACATCGCCTTCGGATCGGGGCCGCACCGCTGCCTGGGTTCGCACCTGGCTCGACTGGAGCTGAATGTCGCGATGCAGGAGTGGCACAAGCGAATTCCGGACTACCGGATCGCGCCCGGACAGCAGCTCGAGCAGACCGGAAATATGTACGGCCTGATGTCCTTGCGCCTCGAATGGTGAACCACGGCCGGGCAGTGACGAGACGAAAGGCATGACCCCGTGGGAATTCGCGACCAGCTGAACCGGCTGCTTGCCGAGGCTCCGGCCGACGCCGAAGCGATCGAACACGAGGAGATCTGGTGGAGCTGGGGTCGGATCCAGGCGACCGCGCGCTCGGTCGTCGATGCGCTGGAATCGGCCGGTTTAGGTGCGGGCTCCCGCGTCGGTGTGGTCCTGGAGAACCGGCCCGAACATGTCGCGGCGGTCGTCGGGCTGATCGCATCCGGTCGATGCGTCGTGCTGCTGGATCCGCTGCAACCAGCCCCGCGGCTGGCCGCCGATATCATCGCCTGTGATCTGCCCGCGGTGGTGAGCGGATCCGAACTGCTGGCGCGCGATGGCGTATTCGATGCTGTCACGACGGCTGGTTTCGCGCTGGAACTGCGCGACGACGGCTCGGTGCGGCGGGTGGGCGGCACGGTCCGCGCGGCCGCCGTAACGAATCCGGGGACCGTCGTGGAAATGCGCACCTCGGGCACGACCGGTGCGCCCAAGCGGGTGCACCTGCGGACCGAGCAGTTGGATCAGGCACTGACTTCCGGCGGGCAGACGGCGCGGGAAGACCGGTTGCTGTCGCACTCCGCGGTACTGGTGAACGCGCCGCTCGTGCACATCGGCGGCCTGTGGCGGGCACTGGCCTGCCTGGCCACCGGTCGGCGGATGATTCTCATGCCCAAGTTCGTGCTCGAACCATGGGTCAGCGCGGTGGAACGGCATCGGTTGCGGGCCGTGAGCCTGGTACCCGCCGCGCTGCGGGCCGTCCTCGATTCCGGAGTGTCGCGGCAGCGACTGGCGAGCCTGCAGGTCGTCACCTCCGGAACCGCGCCGTGTCCGAAAGAGTTGGCGGACAGGTTCTTTCGCACCTACGGCATCCCGGTGCTGATGACCTACGGAGCCACCGAATTCGCGGGCGCGGTGGCAGGCTGGACACGGGCCCTGCACGAACAATGGTGGGACTTGAAGGCTGGTAGCGCCGGGCGTGCCTTCCCGGGTGTCGAGCTGCGAGTGACCGACGAGGACGGCGCCGAGCTCGGCAGCTGGACGACCGGGCGGCTCGAGGTCCGCACCGAGCAGACCGCGGCCGGCGCCGAAAAGTGGGTCCAGACCAGCGATCTGGCGCGGATCGATGTGGACGGCTTCCTGTGGATCGAGGGCCGTGCCGACGACGCCATCATCCGCGGTGGTTTCAAGGTCCAGCCGGAGACCGTCAAGCGGGTGCTGGAGTCGCATGCGGCGGTGCGCGAGGCCGCGGTGGTCGGCCTGCCCGACGCCCGGCTCGGACACGTGCCGGTGGCCGCGATCGAGACCGAGCCGGGGCTGATACCTCCCGACAGCGCGGAACTCGTCGCGCTCTGTCGCGCCCATATGCTGCCGTACGAAGTACCGGTGCACGTCGTGGTCCTGGACGAACTGCCACGCACACCGTCCAGCAAGGTGAGCCGGATGGAACTGCTCGATATCGTGCGAGAGCGACGGAACCGATCATGACGGCACTCACGATCGGATTCGTCGGCGCCGGACGGATCGGTGCGGCGATGGTGGAGCGGCTACTGGCGGCCGGGCACCGGGTCCGTCTGTACGCGCGACGGCCGGAGGTACGAGACCGGCTGGCGGCACTCGGCGCGGAGCCGGTCGATCGGATCCGCGACATCGCGGCCGCCGATGTCGTCGTCAGCTGCCTGTTCGGCGACGAGCAGATATCCACGCTCCTGCCCGAAGTTGTCGGTGCGATGGGCGAGGCCACGGTACTGCTGTCGCACACCACCGGGACCCCGGAGGTGCTGCACAGCCTGGACCGGTTCGCGCCGTCCGGACCAGCCGCGATCGTGGACGCGACATTCAGCGGCACTCCGGAGGCAGTGCGCGCGGGGAAGTTGGTGGTCTTCCTCGGTGGCACCCCCGAACACGTCGCGGTCGCGCGTCGGGTGGTCGGTTGCTATGCCGGAACCGTCATCGAAACCGGTGGACGGGGGTCGGCGCTGCGGGTGAAGTTGATCAACAACCTGCTGTTCGCCGCGGTCTCGCAGCTGACCCTGCAAGGGCTGACATTGGGTCGTGGTGTGGGGATAGACGAAGGTGTGATGCTCGAGGCGCTCGCGGTCAGCAGCGGGGGTAGCACTGCCGGACGCTATATCGTCGATCGTGGCGGATCAGAATCCTTCGCCGCCACGGTCGCACCCTTTCTGCACAAGGACGTCGCCGCCTGCGCAGCCGCATTGACCGATTCCGGCGTCGATTTCTCGGCCCTGCTCGCCGCGGCCTGCGGCGGACCGATCGATATCGGCGATGTCGACCCTAAAGAGGAAACTTAATTCCGATATCCCCACCTTAAAGCCGCCGTCTTTCGCTACACTCGCGCCTGAGGTTCGAGCTCCAAGAAGGAGGCTGGCCAATGGCCTCAGTGGTGAATGACAACGCGGTCGCCACCTCCGAACGACACGAGGCTCCACCATCGATGGTGGAGCGGATGACGCTGATCATGGATTCGTTCGGTGGCCCGCAGATCCGGCTCTCGCTCGAGGATGTCGCCGGGCGCACTAATCTGCCACGCTCGACGACCCATCGCATCCTGGAACAACTGGTTCGGCTGCGATGGCTCGAGCGCAACGGGCGCGACTACGGCCTCGGTCAACGGGCGCTCGGGTTCGGCGGCCGGGAAGAGGGACACGGTGCGTTGCGGACAGCGGCGTTCCCACTCCTGCACAACCTGTCGGTGCGCACGGAAATGGTGGTGCACCTTGCCGTTCTGGACGGCGCCGAGGCGTACTACCTGGATAAGTTCGGGGGCAAAGCCGCCGTCCAGGTGCCTTCCGTGGTCGGCGACCGGGTGCCCGCACACTGCACGGCCGTCGGAAAGAGCATGCTGGCGTGGCTGTCGCCGGAACAGATCGACGATCTGTACCGCGATGCCCTGGTCAAGCGGACCCCACACAGCATCGGCGATCTGGAGGTCCTGCATCAGGAATTGATTCGCATCCGCGCGCGCCGCGGTCTGGCTTTCGACCGCGGCGAATGCTTCCAGCACATCGCCTGTGTCGGTGCGGCGGTCCGCGGTCCCAAGGGGCCGGTCGGCGGGATTTCGCTCGTCGGCGACGTGCGAGCGCCGCTCGAGCGGCTGGCGCCGCTGGTCGCCAATACCGCGCACGCGATATCGGAAAAGCTGATGGGCGACACCGCGCGCAAACATTCGGCGCGCTTCGAACCCGTCGTGATGCGGGATGAGCCGCAGTCGCCAGCACTCACCGAAACCGTCGGACGAATCCTCGCGCTCGGCGAGCGCGGCGAGTGGTTCTGAGTTTCCCGCACGGACCTGGGCCCCTTTCCGCTGAGCGGAAACATCCGGAGGCCCAGCCGGTTTCCTGACCAAACTTGCGTTCCAGTCGGCCGTCGGCTCGATCCTTCCGCAAGAGAGGTGAGGACCCCTATGAGTCCGCTTCCGAATCCGGTGTCGATGGGCGCCAGGCGCTTCCGCGACGTGCTGGGGCATTTTCCGACGAGTGTTGTCGCGATTACCACCACAGCCTCCGACGGTCGTCCCCACGGAATGATCGTCGGCACCTTCACATCGGTTTCGCTCGAGCCGCCCTTGGTGTCTTTCCTGGTGAACCGGAACTCGTCGACGCTGGCGATGATCCAAGATGCCGGTCGATTCTGCGCCAACGCGCTCGCGGGCAACCAGGAGCCGACCTCACGCCGGTTGTCGGCTCGCACGCCGGACCGGTTCGAGGGCGTGATCTGGACATCATCACCGCTGGGCAATCCGGTGCTGGACGGCATAGTGGCATGGGTCGACTGCACGCTCGAAAAGGTGGTCGAGATCGGTGACCATCATCTGGTTGTGGGCCGGGTCAGCGATCTCAATATCGAGTCGGTGCGGACCCCGCTGCTCTTCTTCCGCGGCGGGTACGGCGACTATCTCGCCAGTGCGACGCTGCTGATGGATCGTCTCGTCGGCTGGTGGTGACCGGGTCCGGATTCGGACTCAGATCAACATGTCGTCGACCGGCAATCCGAATGTGCCGCGCCCGTACATCGTCAGTGCCGTGCCGACATTGTTGGTGGCGTGGATGCCCGCGATATGCGCGTCGCGCCAGGACCGCTCGATCGGATTGCGACGGCGCAGCAGCATCCCCCCGGTCGCCGCGAACACCAGATCGATCGACGTCAACGCACGTTCGGCACCCAACGCCTGGTCACGGCGGGCGCGCAACCGCAGCTCCAGCGGAATCTCCTGTCGCGCACAAACGCACTCGTACAAATCGCGGAGGCTGCGGCTCATCTGCAGCATGGCCGCGTCGATTTCCGCGCTGGCGCGTGCCGCCGCCGTCGGCTGGTCCGCGGTGATGCTGCCGCCACCGAAGCTGAGCCGGTTACTGTCGCGCATTCGGCTCAGAAAGACGTCGAGGCAACCCTGTGCCATGCCTACCATCGGCGAGCTGTTCGCGTAGGTGTACATGGTGCCGTACGGCATCCGGTAGAGCGGGCCGGGATTCGCCTTATGTCCCGGACTCTCCAGCCGTGCGATGTCGTAGAACCGCGTTACTCGGTGTTCCGGCACGAAAATCCGCTCGGCGTACAAATCATCGCTGCCCGCACCGCGCAGTCCGGCCGCGTCCCATACCTTCGACATCCGATAGTCGGCGCATGGCACCAACCCGCTGACCATATCCACCGGCTGGCCGTTCGCGGCCACGATGGTGCCGCCGAGCAGCGCCCACGACGAGTGCGCGCAGCCGCTGGCGAAGCGCCAATGGCCGCTGACTTCGTAACCTCCGGCGACCGGAACGAATCTGCCGACCGGTGCGTAGGACGAGCAGATCAATGCGTCCGGGTCCTGCGACCACACATCTCGTTGCGCGCGCTCGTCGAAAAGTGCCACATGCCAAGGGGCCAAGCCGAGTACCGAGGTCACCCATCCGGTGGAGCCGCACGCGGTGGCGACCGTGCGGACCGCGTCGTAGAAGTCCAGCGGATCGGCCTCCAGCCCACCCTGCGATTTCGGTTGCAGCAGCCGGAAGATGCCCGTACCGATCAAATCGGTCATCGTCTCCGCCGGTATCTCACCGGTCTCGTCGACCAGCGCCGCCCGTTCGGCCAGCGTTGGCAACAGTTCGCCGACCGCTGCGGCTACATCTGCATTCATGCCGGTTCTCTCGTGTCCTCGCCCCCTACGCGATTGGCTCCACGGCGGAGCGTAACAGGCGGCGACACTGCCCGGCCGATCAGCGGGCGGCCCAGCTGATGGCCTTGGTCTGCAGGAATTCGTCGAGGCCGAATTCACCCCACTCCCTGCCGATTCCGCTCTGCTTGTATCCGCCGAACGGCGAGCGCGGGTTGACCCCCGCGCTACCGCCGTTGATCGCGATACCGCCCGCGCGCACGCGCGTCGCGATTTCGTAGGCGGCCTTGGTGTCAGCGCTCCAGACGGCACCGGCGAGACCATAAGGGCTGTCGTTCGCGATGCGGACCGCCTCGTCGTCCGTGCGGAACGGAATGACGACGCCCACCGGGCCGAAGAACTCCGTTTGCGCGATCGTCATCGAATTGTCGACATCGACGAAGAGGGTCGGTTCCACGAAGTAGCCCTTGTCCGGCCCAGCTGGGCGTCCGCCACCGGCGACGATCCGCGCACCCTCCTCCTCGCCGACCCGAATCAGCTTCTCTACCTTGTCCCGCTGCGCCTCGGTGATCAGCGGACCCATCGTGGTGGATTCCTGTGCCGGATCGCCGACCCGGACACCGGCGAGCGCGACGCGTAGCCGCGCGACCAGTTCGTCGTGCACGGATTCGTGCACGATCGTGCGGGTCAGGATCGAGCAGCCCTGGCCCGCGTGCACCGTGATGCCCATCAGTGCGGACCGGACCGCACCGTCGAGGTCGGCATCGGCGCGAACGATATTGGCGGACTTGCCGCCGAGCTCGAGCACGACCTTCTTGATCGAGCTTGCGGCCTGGGTGTAGACCATCCGCCCGACGGTGTCCGATCCGGTGAAGCTGACCAGATCCACCATGGGATTGGTGGTCAGCTCCCGGCCCGCGTCGATATCGCCGGTCACGATATTCAATACACCAGGTGGCAGACCGGCGGCATCGGCGAAGTCGCCGATCAACAGGGATTCCAGCGGAGTGGTCGGTGCGGGCTTCAGCACGGCGGTGCATCCCGCGGCCAAGGCGGGGATCACCTTCATCATGCTGAGGAAAAACGGAAAGTTATAAGCCGCGATCAATGCGCAGACCCCGAAGCCCTCGCGCCGGATCTGCCCCTGGGAGATGCCGATACCCGGTGCGATCGTGGGTTCCATCGGGCGCTCCCACGCGAAGCTCGGCATGACGCGTTCGGCCATATCGCGCAGGTGGGCCACCGGCACCCGGGTCTGCAGGGTTTCGGCCAACGAGCGGACCGAACCCGCCTCGGCGATATTGACGTCGACGAGCTCGGGCAGGCGGCGCTCCATTTCCTCGGCCATGCGCAGCAGCACCGTTGCCCGCTCCGCGGGCTTCATCCGCGGCCACGGCCCTTCGTCGAATGCCTTGCGCGCGGCCGAGATCGCGCGCCGCACGTCCGGGATCGAGGCCTGCGGTACGTAGGCGATCGTCTCCTCCGTCGCGGGATTGCGCACGCTGATGAGCTCGTCCGATTCACCGTCGGTGCGGCGGCCGTCGATATAGAGCTGCGTCGAGAACGAGTACGCGGTGGTCATTTTCGGTCTCCTGATTGCCGGATCTGCGTCGGTCTGGGCAGGCCCACCTGCGACGCTACCCGCACACCACGCCTTAAAAGTGTACTGAATAGTCGAATTGGCCGAGTCGTTTATCCAATTGCCGCTGAGTGGAAAGTGTGACCCGCCGCATCAGCGCGGTGGCCCGTGCCATCGCCGTGCTGCTGCCCCGCAGGATCGAGCGACTTCCGGCACCTGTCATCCGGTGTCGGCCGCACTGATCGCGCCGAGGGCGGCCGCGTGCGAAACGCGGGCGCCATTTCTCAGGATGTGGCGCCGATCAGCGCGAGACTGGAATGGGCATATGCCGCACGACGTTTGGGACTCACCAGATACGAGGGTGGGGCGAAGTAGCCGACATCGCGGGGCAGCGCGTCGGCGCGGTGCGCGAGGGCCGCACGGGCGTCGGCGGTGGTCCCGCAAATCGCTATTTCGGCGAGCATTTCGTCGGTGACCGCCTCGACCATGCCGTCGGTATCGCCCGCGCGGAATGCCGAGCGTAGTTGTGCCACAGGGTGTTCCCAGCCGTGATGGGCGACGTAGGGGTCATAGGTCTTTACGGTGAGGTAGAACGCGATCATGCGCTTCGCGTCGGCAATCGCGCGTTCGGGTGCGTTGTCATCGATCGCGGTGATGATCCAACCGTGTTCGAGTGGATGCCGACCGCTACCCGCCGAGCCGCGGTCGACCGCGGGGCGCACGATGTCGTTCCACCAGGTGCGGGTGAAAAGGCCGTGTCCGATCACACCGTCACCGACCCGGCCCGCGGTGGCGGCCATCCGGCTGTTGAATCCGGCGAGCAGCACCGGGATATCGAGACGGCCGAGCACTGGGGCTCGGACATCGGCGTCGATCGAGTAGAACTCACCCGAGTACTGGATCTTCTCGCCGTTTTCCGCATGCAGCCAGGTGCGCACCACATCGATGGCCTCGGCGATCCGGTCGACGGGGCGATCGGCGGGGACGCCGAACCAGTCGCGGTTGATCCGGAAGGCGGCGGTGCCGAGGCCGAGGAACAATCGACCCGGCGCCTGGCGGTGCAGTTGACGCATGGCGGTGGCGTGCGCGTACGGGGTGCGCGCGAAGGCGTAGGCGATGGCCGGGCCGACCAGCGCGCCTTCGGTGTTGGCGACGATCTCGGCCACGGTGAGGTAGGCGTCGTGGTCGACGAAGTCCCCGGTGCAGAAGGCCTGCACACCGGCCTGCTCGGCCTCCCTCCCGACGTCGCGGCCGGGCCACGGCATGCCGAACTTCATCGAATTCTCCTCTTGGACTGCTGTGATCGGTGTTGGGTTCAGCGCAGCGTCCATTTACCGCGCGGCACCGCGGCGCGGTCGACTTCGGCCTTGCCGATGGGGTTGCCGATCTGGGTATAGGACAGTCCGGTGCGCAGTGCCTGGGTCCGGGTGGCGTCGAGCGACTCCCAGACCGCCCGGACCGTGCCCTGGATCGCGGCCGCGGGTTTGGCGGCGATCATGCGGGCGATCTCGTCGGCACGATCCCAGAGCTGATCGCGCGGCAGGATCTCGCTGACCAGACCGATCTGCATGGCGCGGTCGGGGGACAGCCGCTCGTCCAGGCCGAGCAATGCGATGCGCAATGTCTCACCCAGCGGAATACGCCGCGCGAGACCGATCGGCTCCAGTGCTGCAGTCAATCCGTAGCTGACATGCGGGTCGAAGAAGCTCGCGTCCTCGGCGCAGATAATGATGTCGGCTTCATTGAGCCAGTAGAACGCGCCACCGGCCGCCATCCCGTGCACCGCGCATACCAGCGGTTTCCACACCTGGTTGAGCTTGGGCGACAACTTCTCGCCGGGATCGGTCTGCGACCAGACATTGGACTGTCGGTCGAAGCCCTGTTTGACGTCCATGCCGGTGCAGAATGCGCGCTCGCCCGCACCGCGGAGCACGACTACCCGGATTTCGTCATCGAACTTCACTCGCTGCCATATGCCCTCGAAGTCCTCGAGCATCTCCTGGTTGAAGCTGTTCATCGCTTCCGGTCGGTTCAGGGTGATCGTCGCGACGTGGTCGGTCAC
This sequence comes from Nocardia sp. CA-135398, assembly GCF_050955845.1. Lineage (NCBI taxonomy): Bacteria > Bacillati > Actinomycetota > Actinomycetes > Mycobacteriales > Nocardiaceae > Nocardia > Nocardia sp. CA-135398. Next base: position 3,822,677 of record NZ_CP192084.1, read on the forward strand.
GTCGAACAGGACGGTTTTCAGCTCCATCCGGAAACTCCGATGTTCGTGGTCGGCTGAATACGCTCTGACGAGCGGCCGAATTAGAGTGTAACAAATTGTTCTGTAGGCGATATTCGACGTGGGCCGGTGACGCTCCGAATCGAACCACTTGGACGACCGGGGCCGGTGGCGGGTCCTTGGTGGCCCGCGCGGTGCGGCGGCGTACGAGGATCGCCTGTGCGATCTTCGCCATGATGGAGCAGTTTCTGTGGACCGAACGGGTGCCGAAGGCCGCGGACATCGAGCATCTCGCAGCCTGGATCGTGCCACCGAAACCAGGGTTGGCCGACGTGGTCTGACTCCGCATAACCTTGTGGTGTGCGATGAATAGCGGATACTCTTCTTCGAATATCGACGCTAAGAGGAGCTGGTTCGATGCACAAACCGATGCAGGGCGTGCGCGTACTCGAGGTCGCGCAATTCACCTTCGTCCCAGCGGCGGGTGCGGTGCTTGCGGACTGGGGCGCCGACGTGATCAAGATCGAACATGCGGAACGCGGCGATGCCCAGCGCGGACTGGTCCGGGTGCTCGGTTACGAGGCGAACAGTGCCGGGTCGTCGTTCTTCCCGATCATGGAGGGACCGAACCGAGGCAAACGCAGTGTCGGTCTCGCACTGGAGAAGCCGTCCGCGCGCCGGGTGTTGGAGGAGCTGATCCGAACCAGCGACGTATTCCTCACGAACTTCCTGCCGGAAGCGCGAGCGAAACTACGGATCGATCTCGAGGACGTGCGCGCGATCAATCCGGAGATCATCTACGTGCGGGGCAGCGGCTTCGGTGTGCGCGGTGCGGAGGCGACCAAGGGCGGCTATGACAGCACGGCATTCTGGGCGCGCGGCGGCAGCGCGGCCGGGGTGACGCCGCCCGGCGCCGACCGAATGACGCGGATGCCCGCGGGCGCCTATGGCGATTCGATCGGTGGCATGACCATTGCCGGTGGTATCGCCGCCGCGCTCTACTCGCGCAAGACGACCGGGGAACCGTCGGTCGTCGACGTCTCGCTGCTCGGCGTCGGTGCCTGGGCGACGCAGTTCACGGTCAATCTCGCATTGATGAACGGTGGTCCGCTGCCGGTGAATACGCCGCCGCGGCACGGTTCGGCCTCGAACCCGCTCATCGGGGCATACCGCACCTCCGATCAGCGGTGGCTCGAATTGTCGATGCTGCAGCCCGGCCGGTACTGGCCCGAGTTCTGCAGGCTGGCCGGTCGCGAGGAGTTGGCCGCCGACGAGCGGTTCGACAGCACGGAGAAGTTGATGGCCAATGCGGCGCAGGCCGCCGAGCTCGTAGCCGAGATCATCGCGGCCGGGCCCTTCGCCGAGTGGGTCGAGATCCTGGGCAGCGGGGAGGGGCAGTGGGCAGCGGTGCAGAACGCGTGGGAGGTCGGGCAGGATCCGTCGCTGCGTGCCAACGATCTGATCGTCCCGGTGGTCGATGCCGATGGCGTCGACCGGGAACTGGTCGCCAACCCGGTCCAGTTCGACGAGACTCCGGTAACCCTCACGCGGGCGCCGCAATTCGCCGAACACACCGACGAGGTCCTGCTCGAGATCGGTCTCACCGAGGAGGAGCTGATCGCGCTCAAGATCGACGGCGCGGTCACGTAATCGGCAGGCATGCCGAAGGGAACATGTTCTCTTCCATCACATGGGGATGGCGCCCGAACTTTTGCTAGCTGTCAAATGGTTTCCTAATTGCGAGTCGTTACAGGGCATGACTAGTGAGAATGCATCGAACAATGCCAAAAGAGGTCACGAAATTAGACCTGGCCGGTATATCGGACCAGCACGACGAGTCGATACATGCCGGGTCAGGGCATGTGCGTGACGACTACGAGGCCGCTACACGGCACAGGAGCGGCAGTAACGCCCACAGGCCCACGGAGAAGCGAACACAGCGCCCTTCCAGAGAGGATCAGAGATGCCGGATTTCGATGTCTACCTGCGCTCGAAGTTGTCGCGGTGATGGCCTTTTCGTTCACGGCGGAGCAGGAAGAACTCCGCGCTACCGTGCGCCGTTTCCTGGCGGATAAATCGCCGAGTGCGGCGGTGCGGCACTGGATGGAAACTGAACCGGGCCACGATCCCGCGGTGTGGAAGCAGATGGCCGAGCAACTCGGCCTGCACGGCCTGGCATTGCCGGAGGAGTACGGCGGTTCGGGTGGCGGTCCGGTCGAATTGGGCATCGTGCTCGAGGAGATGGGGTGGGCGCTGCTGCCCGCACCCTATTTCTCGACGGTGGCATTAGCGGGCCAGGCGCTTTCCACCTGCGATGACGAGTCGGCCAAGGCGCGCTGGCTGCCCGGTATCGCCGACGGATCGCTGACCGCGACACTGGCGCTGGCCGAGGAGAGCGGCTCGTGGCGGCTGGCGGATGTCAGCACTGTGGCGATGCGAGTGGGGGAGGCTTGGCGGCTGTCCGGCACCAAAATGTTCGTCGTCGACGGCGACAAAGCCGATCTGGTGCTCGTCGTGGCGGTCGGCGACGCCGGACTCGGACTGTACGCGGTGGACGCAACTACGGCCGGGGTGACCAGAACCCGGTTGGAGACACTTGATCCGACCCGCCGACTGGCCAGGATCGACCTGAAAGATGCTGTGGCGCAACCGATCAGGCCGCCCGCGGATGCGTCGGCGTACCTGCAGGGCGTCGTCGATCTCGCGGTCGTCGCGCTGGCCGCCGAGCAGGTCGGTGTGGCACAGGCATGTCTGGACGCCGCGGTCGAATACGCCAAGATCCGGGTTCAGTTCGACCGGCCGATCGGCTCGTTCCAGGCCATCAAGCACAAGTGTGCGGACATGCTGCTCGAGGTCGAGGCCGCACGCTCGGCCGCCTACCATGCCGCGACCGTGGCGGCCGCCGGTTCGACCGAGCTGCCGACGGCCGCGGCATTGGCGGCGGCGTACTGCTCGCAGGTCAGCACCCATGCGGCAAAGGAGAACATCCAGATCCACGGCGGTATCGGGTACACCTGGGAACACGGCGCGCACCTGTATCTGAAGCGCGCGAAGTCCTCCGAGCAGTTGTTCGGAAGCCCGGCTTGGCATCGGTCGCGGCTGGCCGATCTAGTCGGTATCTGAGCGGCCGGGCCGGGAGAAGCCGACGCGCTGGCCTGGAATCCATACTCTGCCAAGGCCTTCCGGTAACTCGAATGCGGACATCGCCGTGATCCTGTCAGGCGCACCATCAAGCTTGGAATGCAGGCGTCGGGTGGCGGGCCCGCGTGGCGGCGCGGTCGATTGAGCGTCCTATGCCGCCGAGATCCAGGGGCTTCGTCCAGAACGGTTTCCTGACACCGCGCGCGTGGACCGACTGCGGCTGCTGCATGCGTTACTCCGCGCCGGAGGCGCTTGTCCCGCATCGGATCTGGTGGTCATCCGCTTACCGAACAGACCGTGCTTGTTCGCACGGCGAGCACAGGGCCAGTGCGATCGGCAAGGCTTGGTACAAGCTGACCCACCCGGTCGGCCGCGCGCAACCGACCGCCGCGCGGTATCGGTGCCCTGAAATGAGCCGCCTAGAATATCGGGCAACCAGGTCCGCGGCCCTCCTTTCTGGTGTCGCGGTTCCCACGGACGCTCGAATCAGGTGGCAGATTGGAAATCTGGTGCGAATTTCTGCACCTGCACGCCACGGATGTGATCTATCCGGCTGCCCGGTTATCTGCTCGGAATGAATAAATCAGTGTACTCTTATTCGGGTGGTGAGCTCGTGGACTCGATCTCCGTGCGGACGTAATGGTCCGAGCAACGGCCCGATGCGGCGCTATCGCACGGAGTCGAACACCCCGACCGACGTTCTCGCCGAGCAGGTGCTCGGTCTTCCGAAAGGCTGATCACATGGGAATTCGCGACCGACTGTCCCTATTGCTCGCCGAGGCGCCCCCCAATGCCGAGGCGATCGAGCACGAGGAACGCTGGTGGAGTTGGGGCATGGTCCAGCAGACCGCGCGGGCCGTCGACGAACTGCTCGATGCCGCGGGACTGCACGCCGACGCTCGCGTCGGCGTGGTGCTGGAGAACCGGCCCGAACACGTCGCGGTGGTCGCCGCCGTGATCGCCTCCGGGCGCTGTGTGGTGATGCTCAATCCGCTGCAGCCCGCCGCCCGGCTCGCGGCCGATATCGCCCGCTGCGAGCTTCCTATCGTAATCGTCGGGGCCGAGGCGCTCGCCCGTGCGGGCGTACTCGCTGCGGTGACCGAACACGGTCTCGCCGTGGAACTCGGCACCGACGGTGCGCTGCATCCGGCAGGTGGTACCGCCGCCCCTGACGCGCCGACCAACCCGGGTGTCGCCGTCGAAATGCTCACCTCCGGCACGACCGGCCCACCGAAGCGGGTGCACCTGCGGGTCGGACAGCTCGACCATGCTCTCGTCGCGGGCGGGCAGACACCGAAGCCGGGTCGGCTGCTGACGCGCTCGGCCGCACTCGTTTCCGCGCCGCTGGTGCATATCGGCGGACTGTGGCGGGCGCTGGGCTGCCTGGCCACCGGGCGTCGCATGATCCTCATGGCCAAATTCGACCTGGAGCCGTGGCTGCGTGCGGTGGAACGCCACCAGCTGCGTGCGGTGAGTTTGGTGCCCGCGGCCCTGCGCACCGTGCTGGAGGCCGATGTGCCCCAGCAGCGGTTGGCGAGCCTGCAGGTGGTCACCTCCGGCACCGCGCCGTGCCCGCCCGAACTCGCCGACGCGTTCTTTCGGAAATACGGTCTGCGCGTCCTGATGACCTATGGCGCAACCGAATTCGCCGGTGCGGTCGCCGGGTGGACACTGCCGATGCACGAGCAGTGGTGGGATCGCAAGGTCGGCAGCACCGGGCGCGCCATGGACGGCGTCGAGCTGCGGGTGACCGACGAGAACGGCGCCGAATTGCCGTTCGGGCAGACCGGACGGCTCGAGGTCCGCACCGAGCAGACCGCGCAGGGCGGCACGGTGTGGGTGCGTACCAGTGATGTGGCCCGGATCGACGAGGACGGGTTCCTGTGGATCGAGGGCCGTGCCGATGACGCCATCATTCGCGGCGGTTTCAAGGTGCAGCCGGAGACGGTCCAGCGCGTGCTGGAAGCGCACGACGCGGTGCGCGAGGCGGCGGTGGCCGGACTGCCGGATGCGCGGCTCGGCGCGGTGCCGGTGGCGGCGGTCGAGGTCGAACCCGGACGCACGCCGCCCGCGGTCGCCGAACTCGTCGCGCTCTGCCGTACTCAGCTGATGCCCTATGAGGTGCCCGCGCACATTGTCGTACTCGACGAATTGCCGCGGACACCGTCGAGCAAGGTGAGCCGCGTGGAGCTGCTGGATATGGTGCGAGCCCGCCTCGCCGAACGCACGACGGCCTGACCGCAACGATCGAGGAGGATCTGTGACGAGCACCGAGGACAAATCCGCCGAACAGTTCGGCGTGCTGACCGACCAGGCGATCGAGCGGTCCCGCCGCCGTCTCGGCATACCGAATCCACAGCGCAACCCGCCGCACAACTACCAGGTGACCTGGGATGGCGTGCGCCACTTCGCATTCGGTTACGGCGACGACAACCCGCTGTACTGCGACCCGGAGTACGCGGCGGGCTCCCGCTGGGGTTCGCTCATCGCGCCGCCGACCTTTCTGTACACGATGGGCGAGGACGCCGCACCGAAGCCGGACGCCGAAACCAAGGCACTGTTGAAGCGCGACCCCTTCGCCGGACTGGGTTCCTATCAGGCGGTAATGGAATTCGAGTGGTGGCAGCCGTTGCGTCTCGGCGACCGCAGCCGGGTGCTGCAGACGCAGGTGGGCGTGCGGCCCAAGCGCAGCAGTTTCGGCGGCCGCACCGCGCACGTCACCCAGGATTACCTGTACACCAACGGATCCGGTGAGATGCACGCCGTGCGGCGCGGTACCTGGATCAATGCCGAGCGGCACACATCGAGTAAGCGCGCCAAAGAGAAACTGGAGCAAACGCCTTATACGCCAGCGCAACTCGCCGAAATCGACGCGGCGTACGCCGCCGAGGCCCGGCGCGGCGCCGAACCGCGCTACTGGGAGGACGTGGCGGTCGGTGAGGTGGTGCAGCCCAAGGTGAAAGGGCCGTTGACCACCACCGATGTGGTCGTCTGGCATCTGGGCTGGGGTATGCAGCTCACCCCGCCTGGAGCGTTCAAAATCGCCGCGAATATCCGGCGCAAGGCGCCGGGCCTGTACCCGGCCAATGCGTTGAATATTCCGGATACCGTCCAGCGCCTGCACTGGGAACCCGCGCGGGCACAGGAGCTCGGCCTGCCGAACTCCTATGACTACGGCGGCATGCGCGAGACCTGGCTGTGCCATCTGCTCACCGACTGGATCGGCGACGACGGCTGGTTGTGGAAGCTGCGTTGCGAACACCGCAAATTCAACTACATCGGCGACACCACCTGGGTGCGCGGCACCGTCGTCGACAAGCGACAGGTGGACGGGCGCAACGAGATTCACCTGGAGGTGCGCTGCGAGAACCAGCGCGGTGAGATCACCACCCCCGGCACCGCCGTCGTGCTGCTGCCGACGCGCGACCACCCCGTCGAGCTGCCCGCACCACCCGCCCCCGATCTCGACGGCATGGTGGCCCACGAACTGGCCCGGTTCAGCGTCGGCGGTTGATTCGGCCTCGGCGACGGGAGCGTACGCTGGCAACGGTGCTGGCGGTCTCCCGGTCGTGGGCGAACGACACAGTGCTACAAGGCCATTCGACGCCCACGGCGTGACACCACGAACGTGGCTCAGCGCAAGGCCCCGGCGGAATCGCGATTCCGCGCGTCGAGAGGTGCCGCATAAGCCCGGTGCCGTAATAGGTTCTCAGTGCCACCAGGGTGTGAGTGCGTCGAGGTGGCGGCGCATTCGGTGCCGGGCGATTCCGGCGTCGCCCTGGATGATCGCGTCGAGGATGCGTTGGTGCACGTGTTCGACTTGTTCGGTGGCGGTGTCGCCGGGCAGTGGTTGATCGTGTCCGGCGGCGTGGCGACGGAACAGTTCGGTGATGATCGACAGGAACAGCGAAAGCACTGGATTGCCAGCCAGTTCGGCCAATTCGGTGTGGAACAGGTCGGCCTTGCGTGGGTCGTCGGCCGGACCCTCGCTGGGCCAACGGACCGCGGCCGCGAGGCGTTGGCCCACCTCGTTGTCGCCGTCGGCATAGCGTGCGGTCACTCGGGCGAGGGTGCCGAGTTCGATGGCGTTGCGGACGATCCGTAGATCGTCGGCGGTGACGCCCTGGTACTCGAGGAACAGTGCCATGGTGTCGATACTGGCCTGCGGTTCGGGTTCGGTGACGACGAGTCCACCGCCGGGTCCGCGGCGCATCTGGGCGACCGCGTGGTATTCGAGCAGCCGGACTGCCTCGCGCAGCACCGCTCGACTGATCCCGTAGCGGGCGAGCATATCGGTCTCCGAGCCGAGCACCATGCCGATCTGCCAGCCGCGCGCGGCGATATCATCGTGGATCCTGGCCGCGACCACCTCGGCCAGCTTTGCCCTTGGCCCCTCGACCTTTTCGGGTTCGATCACATTGCCCGCGACCCGCGGCCCGCGACGCACCCGATGCTTCTCGATCCAGGCGGCCACCGACTCCAGATGCGCGGTCAGATCCGTCTGGGCCCGTGCGCCGTCGCCATCGATGACGGCCTCGATGATGGCCTGATGCTCGATGCGCGAGGTCTCTTTGGAGCTGAGTATCTCGGCTTTCGAGAGTCGGCGTGAGGTGTGCGCATATCGTGCGGTGAGGCGGGTCAGCACATCGATGAACAAGTGCAGCACCGGATTTCCGGACAATTCGCCGAGCATCGGATGCAGCGGATCCTGCGACTGAACCTCTGTCTCGTCGGCATGGTGGGACTCGTATTCGAGGGCGGTGCGCAGGGTGTCGATACCCTCCTCGCTGATCCGCTCGGCCGCCAGACCCGCGGCGATCGGCTCGAGCAGTAACCGGGCCTGGAGCAGATCCGACACACTGGTGCCGACGTACTCGAGGTAGATCACCATGGCGCGCGTCGCGGGCCCGGCATCGGGAGCGCAGACGAACAGGCCGCCATTGGGACCGCGCCGCATCTTGGCGACCTGATGATGTTCGACCAGCCGCACCGCCTCGCGCAGCACCGCTCGGCTGACGCCGAAGCGTTCGCGCAGGTCCACCTCGGATCCCAGGGATTCGCCGACCGGCCAACCGCGGCGCATCACATCCGCCTCGATACGATGGGCGATCTGGGCCGCGAGTTTGCCGAGCGGTGCGCCGTTCTCGACGGTGGTGAGGTCGGAGTCCTGCTCGCTGTCGGCGGGCTCGACGTCAACGGCAGTCACTATGGGCCAACTCCTCAATGCCGACTTTGCGGATCCTCAGTCTACTGGCCGGTCGGCCAAAAGTGTGCGCGACGTACGGGGAGTGACGGGATTAGGGCCACTGTTTGCCACTCACTCGCCGGAGCGTCACGCGCCCAGCATCTGCAATCCACCGCTGACCGAGATCAACTGGCCGGTCATATAGCGCGATCCCGGTCCGGCCAATGGGTGAGGACCGTGGTCCGAAGATTGGTGTCGAGGACGAAATCGAACTCGTCCTCGGTCAGCGTCTCTGGGGAGCTGGGCTGCCAGCCGCCGGACGCGCTCGGCAGGATATCGAGCCCACCGAGGATCGTGGTCGCCGATTCGAAGGCGGTGGCGACGGAAGCGCGGTGGCGCGCATCGCAGGACAGGCAGTCGCAACGCCCCTTCAACTCATCCGGCGGAGGCGTGTGAGGAAGCAGGCCGACGACATCGGCACCGGCGTCCAGGAATGCGGCAACGGCGGCGGCGCCAATTCCGGTGGCCGCACCAGATACCACGGCGCGGCGGCCAGTGAGTGGGCGGCCCGTCGCTAGCTGCTCGTCCTCGAGGGTCGTGCTCATCGCAGATCCTTTCCTTCGATAAGGAGTATACTCTTTTTGGTATCCGATCAAGATATGTCGCGAAGAATAGTGCGATTGCTTGGTTGAGCATCGGGTTAGAGTGGCCCCATCGCGCGGTCGTGGTGCCAGACGATGAGGAGTAAGCGATGCAGCTGGAGTCCACGCCGGAACTCGAAGCGTTCCGAAAGAAGGTGCGCGCATTCGTCGCCGAGCACGCGCCCGGAATAAAGACCCACGCCGGTGTGCGCGCGCCCGAACCCGAACTCATGCCCGCGATCCGCGAGTGGACCGCGAAGCTGTACGCGGCGGGCTTCCTCGGCATCAACTGGCCCGCCGAATACGGCGGTCGCCCCGACGCGCATCCGCTCGAACCGTTCATCGTCGTCGAAGAGATCACCCGTGCCCGCACCTGGCAGCCCATCGGCGCGGCTGCGCTCGCCTCGGCAGCGGTGATCGACTTCGGCACCGACGAGCAGAAGGCGCGCTTCCTGCCCCGGATCCGCACCTGCGAAGACGTATGGTGCCAGCTCTTCAGTGAGCCGGGAGCGGGCAGTGATCTGGCGGCATTGCAGACGCGGGCGCGGCTCGAGGGCGAAGGCGATGACGCGGAATTCGTCATCGACGGTCAGAAGGTCTGGACCACCAACGGGCAGCACGCTGATATGGGATATCTGCTCGCGCGCACCGACCGTGATGCGCCGAAACACAAGGGCATCACCGCATTCGCGCTCGATATGCGCAGTCCGGGCGTCGACATCCGACCGCTGCGCGAGATCACCGGAACCACCGACTTCAACGAGGTATTCCTCGACGGTGTCCGGATCCCGGTCGCGAATGTGATCGGCCGGGTGAATGACGGCTGGCGGGTGGCGATGAGCAGCCTCGGGCACGAGCGCTCCGGCGTGGCCGCGCGCGGGGTGGAGTTGTTCGCCGCACTCGATGATCTGTTGCGACTGGCCAGGGCGACATCGATCGGCGGCAGGCCCGCACTCGAGGATTCGGCCACGCGGCAGGCGATCGGCGAGCTCGCCACGCGGGTCTATGTCAACGCGGCAATGGTCGGCCTCGCCCAGTCCCGGATGCTGCACCACACCGAACAGCCCGCCGACGCCCCGATCGGCAAGATCTTCTTCAGCGAACTCAATTACGACCTGGTCGAATTCGGGATGCGGCTACAGGGCGCGGACGGACTGCTGACCGAGGCCGATCCGGACGCGGTCGCGGCGGGCTGGTGGCAGGACGCGCACCTGTATTCGCGTGCCTACACCATCGCCGGTGGTGCCAACGAGATCCTGCGGACCCAGATCGCGGAGCGGGGGCTGGGTTTACCCCGAGAATCCCGGTGACAACGGGCGAGATTCGGCCGCTGATTTCGAGATCGTGAGCGACGCCGTCGAGCATGGGGGACGTGCCGGTGGTTTTCGCTTCGTGCTGCGTGAGGAGGACGCACGGTCAGCTGTAGCCGCGCATCCTCCCCTGGTGGCGTCAGAACGAATAAGGGCCGAATCAGCCCCACGCGATCACGGCGGCGAGCACGAAATAGCACTGCGCTGGCGCGAAATGTAATCCGTTAAGCCTTTTTCAACAGCATTGCTCCGGAAGGGACGCCGCCGCCTGCGGTGACCACTGCCAGCTGGGCGTTGTCGACCTGACGGCCGTGGGCCTCCTCGCGCAGTTGCAGCATTGCTTCGCGGACGAAACCGTAGCCGTGTAGGCGACCCGCCGAGAGTTGTCCGCCGTGGGGGTTGAGGGGGAGGGCGCCGTCGAGGGCGATGGTTTTGCCGCCTGCGATGAAATCGGTTGCCTCGCCGGGGCCGCAGAATCCGAGGCCTTCGATCCAGGACAGGGCGTTGAACGTGAAGCCGTCGTAGAGGAGGGCGACGTCTACGTCGGAGGGGGTGTGGTCGGTGCGAGTCCAGAGGTGGGCCGATGGGCCGCGGGACTGCGGGGTATGGGTCAGGGTGTCCTGGTCCCAGCTGAGGCGCTCCAGGATCGCGGTGCCGACGGCCTCGACCAGCACCGGTGAGCGCGGTCGGTCGGCTGCGGTCTCGATCGCCGAGACCACAACGGCGATCGCGCCGTCGCACGGCACATCGCAGTCGTAGAGCCCGAAGGGGGTGGTCACCATGCGGGCATCGAAGTAGTCATCGATGGTGAGTGGCTCGCGGTAGAGCGCTTCCGGGTTCCGGACCGCGCCCGCACGTGTCGTGACCGCGATGGCGCCGAGCGCTTCGCGTCCGACACCATAGCGGTGCATGTAGTGCGAGGCGTTGCAGCCGATCCACTGCGCGGGGGACATGGCCCCGAATGGGGCCCGAAACTCCATCATTCCGTTCGCACGGCCACCGTCCGGATGCCATTCGCCCGACCGCAGCAGCGCGCTGTGCGAAGCTTCCCAGACCGTGCGGAAGCACAGCACATGCCGACACAGCCCGGCCGCGACCGCGAGCATTGCCGCGGTAATCGAGCCGATCTGCCCCGGTACCTCGCGCGCACCGTTGACCCAGGTCGGGGTCAGTTGCAGCGCTTCCGCGAGAGCCGTGATGCCGCCTTCGCTCAAACCGCCGGGCACCGGTCCCGGATAGGTTGACAGTCCGTCGATCTCGCTCAGGTCGAGTCCAGCGTCGGCCACCGCGGCCAGGCAGGCATCGACGGTGAGCGAGATCGGGTCGACCATGAGCCGTCGGCCAACCTGCGACTGCCCGACTCCGGTGAGTGCGACCTTGTCCTCGTATTTACGCGTGGAAGCCATGGGCCGCAGCGCATTTCGGACCTCGCGCGGCTCGGGCAACGGCCCAGGCCCTTCGGCTGCTTCGGTTTTCGGGTCCGGCTCGAACAGCGGAAGGTATACATCATCGACGTGTTCGAACCGGACGCGTACCCGCATCCCGATGTGCACGTCGTCCGGCTCGCATCCGACGATATTGGTGGTCAGCCGCGCCCGGTCGTCCTCGGCAAGCGCGACCACCGCAACCACATACGGCGGCGGGAACTTCGGCAACCACGTCTGGTGGTTCACACTGAACCCGACGACCACCGCCTTCCCGGAAGTCGGCACGAGCGACACCGCGCGCCCGCGGCACGACGGACACACCGGCATCGGCGGATGGAAGAACCGCCCGCAGTCGGCGCAGTGCGAAATCCTGAGTACGCCGTCTGCACCGGATCGCCAGAACTCGGCGCTCGCGAGTGTCTGTTGCGGAAGGGGGCGAACCGGGGCGAACAGCGTCATAACGTGGATTCCTCAGTGCAGCAGTTCGATAATGGTCGCGTTGGCAGTGCCGCCGCCCTCACACATGGTCTGCAATCCGTACCGCCGATTCTCGCGGCGCAGCTGCGCCAGCAGCCGCGTCATCAGAATGGCACCCGAACCGCCGAGCGGGTGGCCGACACCGATCGCGCCGCCGAGCGGATTGAGCTTGTCGGCATCGGCCCCGGTTTCGGCGAGCCAGGCCAGTGGCACCGGCGCGAACGCCTCGTTGACCTCGAAAGCACCGATATCGTCGATGGTCAGTCCGGCCTTGCGCAGCACCTTCTCCGTCGCCGGAATCGGCCCGGTCAACATCAGGATCGGATCGGCTCCGCTCACGGCGCCGGAGTGATAGCGCGCGATCGGCGTGAGTCCGAGTTCACGGGCACGTTCGGTGGTCGTGATGAGCAGTGCGGCGGCGCCGTCGGCGATCTGGGACGAATTACCCGCGTGGATCACGCCATCGGGCTTGAACGACGGCTTCAGCCCCGCCAACTTCTCCGCCGTTGTGCCGCGGCGCAGTCCCTCGTCCACGGTGAACTTGGTGCCGTCGACCTCGATCGGCACGATGTGGTCGTCGAACACACCGTCGTCGATCGCCGCGGCCGCCTTGGCATGCGATTGCGCCGCGAACTCGTCGAGCTGGGTGCGGGTGAAGCCCCATCGCTCGACCATCAGCTCCGCGCCGATGCCCTGGTTGAAGTCGAAGTTGTCATAGCGGGCCAGCACCGCCGGACCGTAGGGCTGTCCCGTGGTCCGGTGCGAGCCGAGCGGAACGCGGCTCATCGTCTCCACACCCCCGGCGACCACCAGATCGTATTGCCCAGCCATGACAGCGTGCGCCGCAGAGTCGACGGCTTGCTGGCTGGAGCCGCAGGCCCGGTTGATCGTCACGCCGGGCACATGTTCCGGCCATCCGGCCGCGAGTACGGCGAATCGGCCGATATTGCTCGACTGGTCGCCGATCTGGGTCACGCAGCCCCACATCACGTCTTCCACGATGGCGGGATCGATGCCATTGCGGTCCACCAGCGCGTTGAGCACCTTCGCCGACAGATCGGCCGCGTGCACCGGCGCGAGCGTGCCGTTGCGCTTACCGATCGGCGTGCGTACCGCATCGACGATGACGGCGTCTCTCATCATGGACCTCCTCATTCCTGCGGGTCGGCACGGTGGCGACCCGGTCTGGTATTGGTTGCCTGCCTGGCTGCACCGCTGTGTACGAGCTCGTCGCCGTTGCCGATGCCCCAATCCTGGAACACCGCGCGGGTGTCGGCGCCGATGGTCGGAGCGGTCGCGCCGGGTAGCGCCGCGGTAGCCGAAAACCGCGGTGCCGCAGCGGGTTGCACCACACCGTCTCGAGTGATCACACTCCCGCGTGCGGCCAGATGCGGATGGCCTGCCGCCTCGGTGAGGCCGAGTACCGGTGCGACGCAGGCGTCGGTCCCCTCGAACAGCTGGGCCCATTCGTCGCGGGTGCGTTCGGCGAACCGTTCCGCCAACATATTTCGCAGCTCCGGCCAGGTCGACCGGTCGTGTTGTCGTTCCGGATCGACATCGAGGTCGAGCAGTTCGATCAGCTGCCGGTAAAACTTCGCCTCCAGCGCACCGACCGCCATGTGCCGACCGTCTTTGGTCTCGTAGACGGAATAGAACGGCCAACCACCATCCAGTTGGTTGACCCCGCGCTCGTCGGTCCACGCACCGCGCGCGAGTTTGGCGAAGGTGCTCGCGAGCAGATGCGCGGTGCCGTCCACGATCGCCGCATCGACGACTTGGCCGCGGCCGGTCCGCTCGACGGCATACAGCGCGGCGAGCACCCCGATCACCAGATAGCAACCGCCGCCGCCGAAATCACCGACCAGATTGAGTGGAATCTGCGGTGGTCCGCCCGCCGTCCCGATCGCACTCAGCGCCCCCGTGAGGGCGATATACCCGATATCGTGCCCGGCCGCGGCGGCCAGCGGGCCGTCCTGACCCCATCCGGTCATGCGGCCGTACACCAGCCGCGGGTTGCGAGCCAGGCATTCGTGCGGCCCGATACCGAGGCGCTCGGTGACACCCGGACGAAATCCTTCGATCAATACGTCGGCACGTTCGATCAAATCGAGCAGTGCGGTGGGACCCCGCGGGTGCTTGAGATCGAGTACCACAGAACGCTTTCCGCGATCGGTCACATTGGTCGGTCCGCTCGCGTCCGGCTCGTCGGCGCGGTCCGGTCGATCCACCCGGACGACCTCGGCCCCGAGATCGGCGAGGAACATCCCGGCGAAGGGGCCGGGGCCGATGCCGCCGAGCTCGACCACCCGGCACCCGGCCAGCGGTCCGCCGGTCATCAGCGACCTTTCCAGATCGGTGCCCTCTTTTCCGCGAAGGCGGTGGCGCCTTCGAGTGCGTCGGCGGAGGAGAACACCGGCTGTACGATGTCGGCCTGCTTGGCCCAGCCCTCCTCCAGGGTCCAGTCGGCGCTGGAACGGGCGATCTGCTTGGTCGCCGCGACGGCCAAAGGTCCATTCGCCGTAATAGTTTCGGCGAGCGCCAGCGCACCTTCCAGTGCACCGCCCTGCTCGGTGAGCCGATTGACCAGGCCGATCTCGGCCGCCCGCTCGGCGCCGATCGGATCACCGGTCAGCAGCAACTCCAATGCGATCGCGAACGGCACCCGCCGCGGCAGCAGCAGCGCCGCGCCGCCACGGGCGACCAGTGAGCGCTTCACCTCGGGCACACCGACACGCGCGGTGCGGGTCGCGACCACGAGATCGCAGGCCAGCAGCAGTTCGAAGCCACCGGCCACGGCCCAACCCTCGACTGCCGCGATCAGCGGTTTGCGCGGGGGCGTCATCGTGATCCCGCACAGACCACGGCCTTCGATCACGGGACTCTCACCGCGCAGCCACGCCTTCAAATCCATTCCGGATGAGAAAGTTTCCCCGGCGCCGGTGAGTACGCCCGCCCATAACTCGTCGGAGTGGTCGAGCTCGTCGACCGCGGCGGCCACCCCGGCCGCGACTCCGGCATTGAGCGCGTTCTTCGCCGTCGGGCGATTGATCGTTATGACCTGAACCGCGCCGCGGCGCTCCACAAGCACTTCGTCCGACACATCTTCTCCTTCGCATGGCCGTCGATCGGCGCCGCCCCGCCGACTAGAACAGTATACTTAATTTGGCTAATTTTCGGAATGAATGCGTATACTGAATTCGCCGCGACGGCCCTTGATGGCAATCGCGACGCGGTCGCTACGAGGAGGTAACCGGATGCGCCGGACGCTGTTCACCCAGGACCATGAGGACTTCCGCCTCCTGGTCCGCGACTACCTCGCCCGCGAGGTGGTCCCGGAGTACGAGCAGTGGCGCACCACCGGCCTGGTGCCTCGCGAACTGTTCACCTCGCTGGGCAAGCTCGGCATCATCGGTACCGCCGTTCCGGAGGAATTCGGTGGCGGCGGTCAGGACGACTACCGCTACAACGTGGTGCTCCAGGAGGAGTGCGCGCGGGCGGGCGTGACGCTCGGCGGACTGCGCACCCACCTCGACATCGTCGTCCCGTACTTCCTCGGCCTGGCCGACGACGCGCAACGGTCCCGCTGGTTCCCGGGCCTTGCCTCGGGCGAGCTTTACACCGCGATCGCGATGAGCGAGCCAGGAACCGGCTCGGATCTGGCGGGCGTCGCGACCAAGGCGGTCCGGGACGGCGACCACTACGTTCTCAACGGAGCCAAGACCTTCATTACCGGTGGCTACCACGCCGACCTCGTCATCGTCGTCGCACGTACCAGTACCGATCCGGACAATCGCCGCGCGGGCCTTTCCTTGCTGGTGGTGGAGAAGGGGATGCGGGGCTTCACCGTCGGGCGCAAACTCGACAAACTCGGTCTTACCGTGCAGGACACTGTCGAGCTGTCCTTCGCCGATGTGCGCGTCCCCGTCGCGAATTTGCTCGGCGCGGAAGGCGAGGCGTTCTCCTACCTCGGCCGCAATCTGGCGCAGGAGCGGCTGGCCATCTCGGTCGGCGCGGTCGCGCAGGCCAGGGCCGCGCTGGAAATGACCATCACCTACGTGCGGGACCGGACGGTATTCGGTAAGCCGGTCGCGCACTTCCAGAACACCAAATTCGAACTAGCGGCCGTCGCCGCCGAGGTCGAGGCCGCCCAGACCATGCTCGATGCGGCCATCACGGCATTGGTCGCGGGCGAGTTGAGTCCTGTCGACGCGGCCAAGACCAAGCTGTTCTGCACCGAGATGCAAGGCCGGGTGGTCGACCGCTGTCTGCAACTGCACGGTGGCTACGGCTACATCCTCGAATCCCCGATCGCCCGGCTCTACGCCGACGCCCGGGTGAGCCGCATCTACGGCGGCACCAGCGAGGTCATGAAGACCATCATCAGTAAATCCCTTGGCTTATAAGGAGTTTTGTATGCACATCGACGGTTCCTCGGCACTGGTCACCGGCGGCGCCTCCGGGCTCGGCCTGGCCACCGCGCGTCGGATCATCGACCGCGGTGGCCGCGTCGTCCTCGCCGACATCTCCGAGGAGCAGGGCGCCAAGGCCGTCGCCGAACTCGGCGACTCGGCACAGTTCGTTCGCGCGGATGTGACCGACGAGGCCGAGATCTCCGCCGCTCTCGATGCCGCCGAAAAGAGCGGTCCGCTGCGATTCGTCGTGCACTGCGCCGGGCGTGGCGGCGACCGGGTCCGGATCATCGATCGCGACCGCACCCCCGGCGACCTGGCGACCTTCGCCGAGGTCGTGCGGATCAACCTGATCGGCACCTACAACGTGCTGCGCCTGGCCGCCGCCCGCATGGCGGCGAACGAAATCGTCGACGGCGACCGCGGCGCCATCGTGCTCACCGCATCGGTCGCCGCATTCGACGGCCAGATCGGACAGACCTCCTACACCGCCTCCAAGGCGGGCGTGCACGGCATCACCTTGGTCGCGGCCCGGGATCTTGCCAGCTGGCAGATCCGGGTGAACACCATCGCGCCGGGCATCATGGACACCCCCATGCTCGCCCGGCTGCGTGATGACATCCGCGAAAGCCTGGCCGCCACCGTGCCGCATCCCAAGCGCCTCGGTGACGGCGACGACTACGCCCGCCTCGCCATCGAGATGCTGGAGAACCCCTACCTCAACGGCCAGACCATCCGGCTCGACGGCGCCATCCGCATGGCCCCGCGCTGACCGCCGCATCGCAATCATGGAGGAGCCAGGTGACTCTCACGTTCAGCGAGGATCAGGTCGAGACCGATGAGCAGTTCCGGGCGCGCCTGCGGGCTTTCCTGACCGACCATCATCCCGGTCGTCGGCCCAAGGATCCGGCCGAGCGACTGGCCTGGCAGAAGGCTTGGCTGGCAACGCTTTTCGACGCCGGATACGCCGGTCCGAGCTGGCCGCGGGAATACGGTGGGATGGACCTGAGTTTCGGCCGTCAGGTGATCTACCAGGAGGAGTACGCGCGGGCCCGGGTGCCGGGTCCGCTGGGGACCGGCCTCGGCATCGCCGCACCGACGATCATCAAATACGGCACGGCCGAGCAGAAGCAGCGCTTCCTGGCTCCCATGCTGCGCGGCGATATGGTGTGGGCGCAGGGGTATTCCGAGCCGGGAGCCGGATCGGATCTGCCCGCGCTGCGCACCTCGGCCCGGCTCGACGGCGACGGTCCCGAGGCGGAGTATGTGGTCAACGGGCAGAAGGTATGGAACAGCGCGGCCGATATCGCCGACATCATCTTCACCCTTGTCCGCACCGGTCCGCCGGGATCGCGGCAGGAGGGGATCAGCTATCTGCTCATCGATGCGCACGCACCCGGCGTGAGCGTGCGCCCGCTGCGCGACCTCACCGGCGACGCGCATTTCTGCGAGATCTTTTTCAGCGATGTGCGGGTGCCGGTCGCCAATCGGATCGGCACAGAGAACGGCGGCTGGCCGCTGGTGCGCACCAGCCTGGGGCATGAGCGCGCGGCCGGGGCGATGAATCAGGCCGCGATGTATCGGCGCGTACTCGACGAGCTGATCGAGCTGGCGCATGAGCGCGGGGCGACCGCGGACCCGCTGGTGCGTGATCGCTTGGCGGACTTCGAGATCCGGGTGTCGATCATGCGTTTGACGGGCATGCGCACGATCGCCGACATCATGGCCAAGGGGGAGCCCGGGCCCGCGTCGTCCACATCGCGGCTGTTCATCGTGACCTTCGAACAGGACCTGCACGAATTCGCCGTCGATATGCTCGGCGCCTACGGCGTGCTCGGTCGACGCGACCCGCACGCCGTACAGCGTGGCCGCTGGGTGTGGGGCTTCCTGCGCACCCGGGCCTCGACCATCGGTGCGGGAACCGCTGAGATCCAACGCAATACGATCGCCGAACAGGTGCTCGGCCTGCCGCGCGACCCGGCGATGCCGTCGGTTGGGCGGGCCTGATGAGGGCGGCGCGCTGCCGGTTCTCGAGACGTGGATGCGCGAAGTGACCGGATGTCGTCGAACGCCGCACCACCGGAAGGTTGTGCTCGATATGACTGCCAGCTGAGCGGCGTCACCAGCGTGGTGGTGCGGCGCCCTTCGAAGCGGTCACCGTGAGGGCGTCGGCGCGGGATTCCACGATATCGGCGATGGTGACGCGGGCAGCTCGGCCTGCCGCAGCGGACATCGCCGGGTACTGGCGGTGCTCGGGTATCTCGACAATGCCCAGGGATGTACGGGAACACCACGCCCCGCCCAGAGACCTGCGGCAGGTTCTCGGCGGGGCACTGAGCATGGGCTGCTCGGGAAGAACGATGTCACTCGATGGTGATGGCGCGCTCCGGACAGGCCATCTCACCCTCGCGCGCGGCATCCTCGAGATGTGCGGGCACCTCACCTGCGAAAGGCAGGGCGTAGCCGTCGTCATCGAGTTCGAACAACTCCGGGGCCGCGGCCGCGCACCGGGCGTGTCCGGAACACAGCGAACTGTCGATAGTGATCTTCATCGAACAACTCCGTTCTCGAGGGTAGAGATTTCGCCGAGATTCATCGGCCCGCGGTAGGCGACGGTCAGCAGATCCGTCAGATCGACGCCCACTTCGGCCGCGATCTTCTTCTGTTCGCCGATGCGACCGGCATCCAGAAATCCGATCGTCGGGAGTGCGCTCATGGTTTGGTCGTCGACCCGGCGTCGACGGTGAACTGCAGTCCCGTCACGTACCGCGCTTCATCGGAAGCGAGGAACAGCACGGCATTGGAGACATCCCGCGGCTCGACGTGGGTGTGCAGCGTATTCATCGCGGCCAGCGCGAACAGTGGCTCACGTTCCGTCAGCTCCTCCATCGGCACGCCGACCGACATACCGGTGTCGCTGACACCGGTGGGATGTACGGTGTTCACCCGAATCCGATGCTTGGCAAGCTCATTGGACAGCGCCTTCATCAGGCCGACCAACCCGTGCTTGCTCGCCACGTAATGGGCGTAGGGCACATGGCCGCGGATACCCGCGGCCGAGCTGGTGATGATGATCGATCCGCCCGCATCCGCGGCGATCATGCCGGGCACCGCGGCCCGCACGGTATTCCAGACGCCCTTGAGGTTGACGTCCATGACGAGGTCCCATTCCTCTTCGGACAGTTCCCACGCGCTACCGGAACTCATCACCCCGGCATTGGCGACAATGGTGTCGATCCGACCGAATTCGGCCGTCGCCGCATCGACCGCGGCCCGCATATCGCTGAGCGAGCGCACATCGGCCTGGACGGTAACGCACCGCCCGCCCACCGCCTCGACCAGCTTCGCGGTCTCCTCCAGCTGTTCCTTCGTCGCCAGCGGATAGGGCAGCGCCCGGCTGATCTCCTGACAGACATCGGTGATCACGACGGCAGCCCCCTCTTCGGCCAGCCGCACCGCATGCGAGCGACCCTGGCCGCGCCCAGCTCCCGTGATGAGTGCGACCTTGCCCTCTACACGCCCCATACCAACCTCAGTTCCATTGTTGTGCAATGCTTTCCGCGTGACTGACCGATCTGGCCGGTCAGGAGCCGAGCAGATCGGCGGCGGCCTCGCGCAGCGCGCGCAGCCGGGATTCGAGCAGCTCACGCTCGGCGATGTCGGCCGCACCCAGTTCAGGTAGCCGGGCTTCCACCTCGCTGATCTCCTCCCGCAGGCGGCCGTAGGCCTCCTCGCGGGTCAGCAGGTCCAGTTCTGTCCAGTCGGAACGCTCCGACTCGGGCTTGCGGCTCATGACGGGAGGTTGTAGAGCCGACGGGTGTTCAGTTCGACCATCTGGTGCACTTCGTCGTCCGGTACCTCGGCGAGCACCTCGGCCGCGTAGGCACGGCTCTTGGGCCAGTACGAGTCGGAGTGCGGGTAGTCGCATTCCCAGGTGATGCGCTCGACGCCGATGTGGTGGCGCACCTCGATGCCGAACCGGTCGTCGATGAAGCAGCCGTGGAAGTGCTTCTTGAACAGGTCCGACGGCCGAACGTCCTGATTGATGTTCTGGTAGAAGCGATGCCGCTCCCAGGTGCCGTCCATCCGCTCCAACATGTAGGGCATCCAGCCGATGCCGCCTTCGGACAAGCCGACTTTCAACTTGGGGTGGCGATGGAACACCGGCGAGAACAGCAGGTCCGCGGTGGCGAACATGGAGTTGCAGCCGAACAGCGAGATGGTCACCGCGAATGGGGCCTCCTCGGAGGTCTTCGGCGGTTTGCCCGAGGTGCCGAAGTGCAAGCACAGCGGCATATCGGTCTCCTCGAGCGCGGAGAACATCGGATCCCAATGATCGCTGTAGAACGAGGGCAACCCGAGCGGCGCCGGATTCTCCGGGAAGGAGATCGCTTTCGAACCCTTGGCGGCGACCCGGTGGATCTCCGCGACACACGCCTGCACATCCCACAGCGGCAGAATGCTCAGTGGGATGAGCCGGTCGGCCGGACCGGCGGTGCACCACTCGTCGAGCACAAAGTCGTTCCACGCCCGCACCGACAGCAGCGCGAGTTCCTTGTCCTGGCCCTCCAGGAATACCGTGCCCGCGAAGCGCGGGAACGAGGGAAAGCACATCGCGCCCCAGACACCGTCTAGGTCCATATCGCGCAGCCTGGCCTTCGGGTCATAGCAGCCCGGGATCATCTCGTCGTAGCGGGTCGGCTCGGTGCCGAACTCCTCGGGATCCTTACCCGCCACGGCATTCAGCCCGATATAGGGGTACACCCGGTCCTCATAGGTCCACACCTCCGCGGGTGCGGCGTAGCCCTCCCGAGCCTGCTCCACGATCCGCGGCCCCGCCTCCCGGTACTTCGCGGGCAACCGGTCCACCCACAGCCGCGGGGGCTCGATCAGGTGGTCATCGGTCGACAGCAGCTTCATCCATGGCTGCAATGGCATCTTGTGCTCCCTCGTCCAGATCGCGGCGCGCCGGAGCAGTCCCCGCAATGGGGCTTGCTCCGCCCTCGACATACGCAGCGCAGAGCCGAAGCCAGCTGTGTGCTGGCACAAACTCTATATCACTGGGCTTATTGTGTAACCTGATTACTTTCCACTCAGCGGAAACTGTGCCTCGGTCAACTAGTTGGGGAATATTCCGTCTACCCATTTCCGGCTGAACTCACTATGCTCGTGGCGCCAGCTCGCCGGAATCGTGCGGCCGCGCCGTATCCACGGCAGCGCCGGAGTAGATCCGCGCCCGCATTTCGAGAGGCCCGCCGCGCCGCGAGAGTCGATGGAAGGAAGCCCACGATGGGTCGAGTACAGGACAAAGTCGTCTTCATTACCGGAGCAGCCCGTGGCCAGGGGCGCGCACACGCGCTGCGGCTCGCGGAGGAGGGCGCCGACATCATCGCCGTCGATCTGTGCGAGAACATCCCCACCAACGGTTATGCACTCGCGAGTCAGCACGATCTCGACGAAACCGCCCGCTTGGTGGACAAACTCGGGCGGCGCATCATCGCGCGCAAGGCCGATGTGCGCGATCCGGCCGGGCTGAAGGCGGCGGTGGCCGAGGGTGTTGCCGAATTCGGCAGACTCGATGGCGTTGTCGCACAAGCGGGTATCGCCCCGTTGGGGCCGCAGGACAGTGCACTGGCGTTCATCGATGCCATCACCGTCGACTTCAATGGCGTCGTCCACGCCGTCGAGGCCGCCCTGCCGCATCTGAAGGCGGGCGCCTCGATCGTCGCGACCGGATCGATCGCCGCCCTGATTCCGGCGAGCGTCGACAACCCGGCCAACGGTCCAGGGGGCCTGGGTTACTCCTTTGCCAAGCGCACCGTCGCCGCCTTCATCCACGATCTCGCGACCGTACTCGCATCCAGGCAGATCAGGGCCAATGCGGTGCACCCGACGAACGTCAACACCGACATGCTCAACAACGAGCTCATGTACCGCTCGTTCCGGCCCGATCTGGAGAATCCGACGCGCGAGGACGCCCTGGCCTCCTTCCCCGCGACCACCGGCATGGGCAACCCCTACGTCGAACCGGAGGATATCGCCGACGCCGTGCTCTATCTGATTTCCGACGAATCCCGGTGGGTCACCGGCATGCAGATGCGCGTCGACGCCGGTGGTTACGTCAAGAAGCGCCCCCAGCTGCCGACTTTCTGACCGTGTGGGTGGGCAGTGGTCGGCTGCCCACCCACCGCATTTACGCTCGTGCCACGTACGGCGCGATCACATTGCGCTGAACCCGAACGCCGCGTTCGACAACCGCGTGTTGTCCGACCCGGCGCTAGGCGTTTTCGGGTCCGCACGCAAAGACCTCGACAGAACTGCGGTTTGGTTTTGCATACCGAGTGTTCTAGTTAATTGAGTCCCGACATGGGTTCGAGGCTCGAAGGCAAGACTGTGATGGTGACCGGCGCGGGTGGCGCGCTCGGCGGGTCGCGCTGCACTGCGCCCGAGGAGGGCGTTTGCGATCTCGTCCTCGCCCGAACGTCGATGCCACGGCATCGCTGGCGGATACGTTGCGCGCCAGGGGAATTGCTGCGCGGCAACCGAACGGCTGGACGTCGCCGACGGTTCGGCACGACGTCGGCCGCAATAAAGTATCCTGATTTCGTTGCGGCCGCCCCGAGTAGTGCATTCCCAACTACCGGCCGTTTTCGAGGAGATTTCATGAGTGTGCCGCCCATCCTGCGCGACCGACTGCGTCTGCCGGTTATCGGGTCCCCGATGTTCATCGTGTCGAATCCAGAGTTGGTCATCGCCCAGGCGACCGCAGGCATAGTCGGGTCGTTCCCCTCACTCAATGCGCGCCCGGAATCCGAACTGCGGCACTGGCTCACCCGGATCACCGCGGCGCTGGCCGAATTCGATGCCGAACATCCGCAGACGCCGAGCGCGCCGTACGCCGTGAACCTGATCGTGCACAAGACCAACGACCGGCTCGACCATGATCTCGCGGTGGTCGAGGAATTCCGCGTTCCCATCGTGATCACTTCGCTCGGTGCTCGGCCGGAGGTCAACGACCGCATCCACGCCTATGGCGGCATTGTGCTGCACGACGTGATCAATAATGTCTTCGCCCGCAAGGCCGTCGACAAGGGCGCCGACGGACTAATCGCCGTGGCGGCGGGTGCGGGCGGCCATGCGGGAACCCAGTCGCCGTTCGCCTTGATCCAGGAGATCCGGAGCTGGTTCGACGGACCGCTGGTGCTGTCCGGATCGATCGCACACGGCAACTCGGTATTGGCTGCGCAGGTGGCGGGAGCCGACCTCGCTTATATCGGTTCGATGTTCATCGCCACGGACGAGGCGAACGCGGCAGCGGACTACAAGCAGATGATCGTCGACTCCAGTGCCTCGGACATCGTCTACAGCAACCTCTTCACCGGCGTGCACGGCAACTATCTGCGCGGCAGCATCGTCGCCGCCGGACTCGACCCCGATGCCCTACCCGGATCAGACTCCGCGGCAATGAATTTCGCCGATGGCAGCGCCAAGGATACGAAGGCCTGGCGCGATGTCTGGGGTGCCGGTCAAGGCATCGGCAACGTCGACGCGGTGCGCCCGGCCGCCGCTGTCGTCGAACGCCTCATAGGCGAATACGAGACGGCGCGGACCCGGCTGTCGGCCGTGCCCGTCCATACATGATGGCGGTGCGTTAGGAAGCTTGTGGCGCGAGGAGGGTTGCGGGTGCCGCAGCGACGGCGCCACAAACGTGTCGGTGAGCCCACCGTCACGATGAGGGTCGCGGATGCGCCGAACCGGGTGTGAGTGTCGATTTCCAACTCGACGCCACCAAGGACGGGCGGCCGGTGAAGATCACCTCGATCGTCGACGAACACACCGGCGAATGCCTGGGTAGGCTGGTGGAACGCACCAACTGGGTCCGCTGCTGGAAAGGCCCACGCCACTAGTATCGAGTATCGAAGTTTCACCGCATCGGCCAATTCTCGGACCGGTTGCCACGCAGATGAATTGATATGGTCGCGGCATGCCCGAACTTGATCGCGCCCACTACACGTCTGCACGCCGAATGGCTCGAGGCGCATGACGACTGGAGGCCCGGCATCCACGAGGACGGTTTCGGCCCGCGACCGTCCGACGAAGTCAACTCGTCGAACGGTCGCAGCCTGGGTGACACGGCTGACCGAGGAGTCCGATCCGGCTATCAAGTTGTCAAAGGCAAAAGGCGCGGAACGGCTACGCGGCGACACCCGCGTAGCCGACATCTACCTGTCTGAGTTATTCATTGCCACAATGCATGTCATCCCAGCAGCGGCCACAGTTGGCGCGGAGCCCGGAATTTCTGATGTGCTGCTGCCTGATAATTTAGTGGGCTCACATTATTTCGGATGATCCGGCCTGTACCTCACCTAGCTAACGCAACCAACCCTTTTGTCTGCCAGCACTATTCATCGACGACAAGAGGTTTCGAAGTCGCAAGGTGATAGTTTTCCATCGTGCTCGTCGGTTCGGTCGTCGGACCGGACTGGTTTCGGGGATTTGCTGTGTTGCAAGCGGCGGCACCGTCTCTGGGGCCGACATAGCCGGATCTTGTTTGGGCGGAGTTTTTCCTGCCTTCGCCACACCATTGAGTCGCCGGACTCGCCGGGGCGATTCACATCCCGGGTGCTGGCCTCGATCCGCAGTGAGAGCCCAGCGGCACATCTGCCGATTCCCAAAGACGCGGCAGCGTTGTCCTAATCCACGACGCGCCGTAGCGGTCGTCGTACTCCGGTTGATTGCCGGTGGGCATGCGCGCTCGGACAACCGCGCCTTGCGTTCGATTGCTGGCGGTATGCTCGGGATTGATAAGTCGGAGGTGGATGTTGCGTGTAGTGCTGGCCGATGACGACGTCCTGCTTCGCGAAGGTGTCGCCAGCCTGCTCGCACGCTGCGGCTTGGACGTGGTGGGACAGGCCGGAGACGCCGCGCAACTCTTGGCGCTGGTTCGGGACAAAGTTCCGGATCTGGTGGTGGTCGACATTCGGATGCCACCGACGCATACCACCGAAGGTCTCGACGCGGCCCGGGTGATCCGGGGCGAACTCCCGGAGACGGGCATCCTGGTCCTGTCGGCGCATGCCGATGTCGAGGACGCGATGGAGTTGCTGGCCGGAGGTCGGCGGATCGGCTATCTGCTCAAGAGCCGGATCACCGACGTAGAGGAGTTCGTCGACACCCTGCATCGGATCGCCAAGGGCGCATCGGTCATCGACCCCGCTCTGGTGCAGGAGTTGGTATCGGCCCGCCGACGCGACGACCCGCTGGCGGTACTCAGCGCCCGGGAGCGGGAAGTGCTCGCGCTCATGGCGGAGGGCCGATCCAATGCCGGCATCGCCCGGCGGCTGTGGGTCACCGAGGGCACGGTCGAGAAGCACGTGCGCAGTATTTTGACCAAACTGGATCTGCCCGAGACCGGGGACGACCACCGCAGAGTCCTCGCGGTGGTCACCTTTCTCGATGCTCGCTGAGCGGATTGCCATAGTCCTCGGCGGCGAGCAGCGCACCAATCGCGCCCGAGGACAGCGCGGACTTGGCCAGGAAGCCCACCGCGCTGCTCGCAGCGACCATATCGGCGATGTCCTGCTCGGCACGGGCCGAGATCAGTATCACCGGCGGCGGCGTCGGCCCGCCGTGGTGGTACACGCGCTCGGCAAGTTCGAAGCCGTTCTCCTCGCCGAGCTCGATGTCGACGAGCATCACGTCTGGCTCCAGCTCCGCGACACCCCGCATCGCCGCTGCGCTTGTCGACGCCACGCCGACGACGGTGATCCCCTCTCGCTCGAGCAGTTCGCGTCCGGCGTCGAGAAAGTCGACGTTGTCATCCACGATGAAACAACGCAGACGCTGAGCCGACGGCACCATGACCTGAGTGTCTGGCAGCGCGCTACCGGCGCGCATCCCGGCTAACGGGAACTTTTCGCACCGGCACAGTCCCGGCGGCCTCGCCAGCGGATCGTGGAGGCTGGGCCGCTGCTCATCGAGTCGGCTGGGCCATACGGTTCTCGAAACTCAACACCCAACACTGCTTCTCGATGTCGTCGATGAGGTCGTACAGCAGATCCGCCGTGGACGGGTCCTCACCGCCGACGTCGTCGTGAACGATGCGCATCGTGCCTGCGGTGGTGCGGAGCCGGTCGCAGATCAGCTCGACCACCGCGGCGGTGCTCTGCTCACCACGGGGGAATGCCCTCAGCAGTGTCGTCGCGGCAACGGTCTCGGGCCGTCCATCGGGCATGGCGTCCAGTACACACATCCGCTCGGCGATGGTGTCGCTGCCCTCGCGCGCGATGTCGACGATTTCGTCGAGCTGCAGGTGCAGGTCGCGGAAATCGTGGCCGATGACGTACCAGCGTGCTTGCTTGCCCAGCAACTGCAATGCGATGAGATCGGTAAGGACCTGTTGTAGGTCCGCGCGCATCCTCGACGAGGCGCGGAACCCCGAGGCGCTGACTGCGGAGTCATGAAAGATCGAGAAGATCGAGGTGGTGGACATGGTTGCTCCCGTTTCGTGATGGGCCCCGATCGACCAGGGCAATCGGTATCGGCGGAGGAACGCCGGTGGCGGCCCATGGCGTTCGGCCGCCGTCGTCGCGAGCGGGCAATCGGCTTCGACCTGCCGCTTGGTTCCCCGTCCGCTATCAGCTTCGCCGTTCGACGAACTCGTGTCGTCACCGCTGACACCCATTCACCGCACCCGCGACCAGGAAGATCGCCTACCTGCTACCGGCCAGGGCTCGTCCGGAGCAACCACCCGATTGTCCGATCGTGGCCAGGGAGGATACTGAGTTCATGCCGCCGAGGGATGTGCGATCGGCATTGCTGCGTCCGGCGACACCGCCGCTGTGGTTGGGGATCGTGATCGCCGCGGTCGTCATCGCGCTGGAGACGCTTGTGATCGTCCTCCTGGAGCATCTGTCACCCGGTGAGACGTTCGAGCCGGTCTATCTGCTCGGCATCCTGGTGGTCTCCATGGTCTGGGGATTGGGCCTTGCGGTGGCCACCTCGCTGGTCAGCGCAATCGCCCTGGCCTATTTCGGTGGCGCCAGACCCGGCGACGAGTTCGGGTCGTTCAGCTTCGAGAACGGTGTGCTCGTCGTCGTGTTCCTCGTGGCGGCATTGTGTACGAACTTCATCGCGGGTTTGGCCCGAGTCCGGGCCTTCGAAGCCGAGCAACGCCGCCGCGAAGCCGAGGACGCCAAAGCCGGCCTGCGGGAGAGCCGCGACCGGATCGGTGTGCTGGCCGAACAGCAGGCCGCGCTGCGGCGGGTGGCCACCCTGGTGGCGCGTGGCGCGCCCGGCTTCGAGGTCTTCTCGACGGTGGCAGAGCAGTTGGCCCGCGCGCTCGGCACCGCCAATGCGTCGTTGTGGCGCTACGAGTCCGACGGCACCGCCACTCTCGTCTCGGCTCATGACGACCCGTCGCAGAATACGGCGATGCCCGTCGGTTCGCGCTGGTCGCTGGAGGGCGACAACATCGTCGGCATAATTCGCGCCAGCGGCCGCCCGGCCCGGATCGACACCGATGACTCGCCGGGATCGGCGGCCGCGCGCATCCGTGAGCGCGGTCTGCGCGGCGGGGTGGGGGCGCCGATCGTGGTCGAGAGCAATCTGTGGGGCGCCGCCGTCGTCGGCAGTGCCGAGCCAGGGTCGCTGCCACCGGATACCGAGGCGCGCGTCGCCGACTTCGCCGACCTCGTCGCGACGGCGATCGCCAATGCCGAATCGCGTGCGGAACTGACCGCGTCGCGCGTCCGGATCGTGGCGGCCGGCGACGAGGCGCGGCGCCGCCTGGAACGCGATCTGCATGACGGAGCCCAGCAACGGCTGGTATCTCTCGCATTGGAATTGCGCTCTTTGCAGGACTCGGTGCCCTCCGAACTCGATGCCCTGAACGGGCAGATCGCCCGGGTCGCGAGCGGTCTGGCCGCCGCATCGGAGAATCTCCAGGAACTCTCGCGCGGAATTCATCCCGCGATCCTGTCGAAAGGCGGACTCGTCCCGGCATTGAAGACGCTGGCCCGCCGCTGCCCGGTTCCAGTGGACCTGGATGTCGCGGTCGAACGGCGATTGCCGGATTCGGTGGAGATCGGCGCCTACTACGCGGTGGCCGAAGCGCTGACGAACGCCGCCAAATACGCCCAAGCCTCCGAGGTGTCCGTCCGGGCCGCGATGAAGGGCGACAGTCTGTGTTTGTCGATTCGCGACGACGGCATCGGCGGTGCCGACTCCAGAAAAGGTTCAGGACTGATCGGTCTCAAAGACCGCATCGAAGCGCTGGGCGGCCACGTACTCGTCACCAGCCCGACGGGGCTCGGTACATCGCTGTACATCACGATCCCAGTAGAGGTTCACGACAGCACACATCTTGTGTGACCGGTCGGTTCTACCGCTCAGCACGGGCTTGGCGTGGAGTCGTCCCGCCGACGGAGCGGCTACGTTCGGTGCCGGATCCAGCGGGCTCGATCGGGCCGAGTTGCAGCTAGCAGGTATCCGCACTGTCACGGTGGTGGGGCCTATAGACGGCGGCCAGCGCCGACGACAAAGGGTATGCGGCCAGACGATTCTGGATGTCGGTTCCCACCAGGCAAACGAGGAGTCTCGACATGGTCGTATACCAACAAGCCGTCATATCCCCAGCACGCACCGAAGTTCACACCCGCGCACCAGCAGGGCGGACCACGGAGGGCGGCGCGGCGGGGAGCGAGTTCGTGGCCCGACCTGCGACATGGCCGGGTGGCCCGGTTGGCGAACTGATCGCCGAACATATCAATGCTCTGCACGTCACGCACTTCAGCATCGCGAACCCACAATCCACCGAGTTCGCGGCCAAGATGACCAACAGAACCCGCAGGGGGCGGTGGCGGCTTAGTTGGCTTCCCGAAATGTCGCTGACCCGAAAGCAAGTCGTCAGTGCAATGGTTATCGAGAAAATCCTCATCGCTCATGATGTCGACAGCGCAACCATGTTGCGGATCATGAATGTCCTAGCCGCCGATCTGCAGATGCCCCTGCACCAACTCCTCGGTCGCCTCTCGTCACATCAGAAAGGAACAGGTGTGCCGCACCGCGATGGCTCTGCAACGTGGTGGAGCAGGGGTCCGCTCATGGAGTACTGATACCGATCTCCGGCGCCGGAGCCGCGGGGAGCATAGCTATCTCAACCGAACGCGTTCGGCCCTCAAACCCCGGCCGTACGCGGGGGCGCCCCAGAGCAGCAACGGGATCAGTGGGCGTTCACCAGTCGGCGGACCGCGGCAGCGACTTGCTCGGGTCGCTCGGCGAGGATGATGTGCTCGGAGGCGGCATCCTCGTATTGCCCGCCGACCTGTTCGGCGTATCTGTGCTGGTATTCGCGGATAAGGTCGAGATTGCGAGCCTGGTAGCGGGCGGCATGGATCGCCGAGATGACGATGACGCCGGATTTCGGCGGTTCTGGTGGGCGGCGGCGGAATTCGTCGATCGCCCCCGCGACGGCCGCTATTTCATGCCGGGTTGTGGCGAGACCGGCTGGAGTGAAGTCCTCGGCCAGCATGGTCGCGTAGCTGTCGGCGGGGAACTTGCGCCCATAGGAGCGGGCCAGCATCCGCATGAGCGGTGGGAAGTGGCTCAGTGCCTGCTGCGCGGCGAGGATGCGGTCGGTCTTCTTCGCGGTCGGCGCCCAATTGTCGTAGTTCGGAGCGGCTTCCGGTGTCGGGTCGATGAGGACGAGCCCAGTTGGCGACAGCGTCTCGGCGGCGCGACGGACGATCAGCCCACCCATGCTGTGGCCTACCAGGATCACCCGCCCCTGCGTGAGCGCCTGGACCAATGCCACCAGGGTGGCCGCCATGTCGTCGATGCTCTGCGGTTCGGCGGCGCTGGCACTGCGGCCGCGACCGGCCCTGTCGTAGGCGACGGTGTGCGCGATGTCCCCAAGTAACGGCACCACTCGATCCCAGAGCGTCCGCCCGGCGCCCCCACCGGATTCGAACATCACCCAGGATGACCCCGCACGATCACCGCCAAGGGTTCGCGGCCGCCATGGCCGTCCTGATCGCCGAGTTCAACGCCTACCTCGATCAAGCCGACGCCGACCCTGTCGCCGACGCGGTCGGCTACCGCCAAGCCACGCTCTGGCTCAGCCCCGAGGAACTCGACACCATGCTCACCGGCTTCCGCGACCTCGTCGCACCCCTCGCGGAGAACCACCCCGGTCCGGGCCGCAGACCGTACTTGATCAGCCCGATCCTTTTCCCAGGCGAGAAACCAGCATCGCCGAGCTGACAGTGCTACCGCACGTTCGCCGCACCCGGCACGCCGACAGCTTCAGAACTCCGGGCCCCAGGTATCGCCACGGACTGAAACTTCGATTGTTGCAAGCGATTCGCTGATGTCACCCACGACGTTTGCAGATCTTGGGTCCCGGTCCAGCTCGCAAGCTCGGTGTGTCGACCTGAGCCAAGGCTCGGCAGCAAGATCAGGGAGGTCTCAGTGCGGGAAATCGGGCAAGGAAGGACGCCCACTGGACATCCGCTTACAGGCGCATACCGAGCGAACGACCCTGGCCGACACCGCCCTGATCCGAATCTCTGGTCCATCGGCCGTCAGGGTGTTCGGGTTGTGAAGCGTCAGGCCCACTTCATTCGATATGCGGATGTCCAGCGGCGGCGTGTCCATCAACGGTCGAATCCCGGCGCACTGTCGAACAGTGCGCCGGGATTCGGATCGGGCTGGAGCTGTAGGTCAGGCGCTGAGCGGGTCAGCGGGCCGAGGCCGGGTGCGGCACGGTGCAGGAGTTGGTGCGCCAACTCGGTCGGCGGCGAAAGGGGGCCGGCGCCGGGGCGGTGGTGTCGGCGGTTCGGGTGTCGGTTTGGGGTTGGTTGGTGTGATCGGACGTGGTGTGCACGGGCTACTCCTCGCGGTGGATGGGTGGGCTGGTCAGTTGCGGACGGGGCGGGTGGCGACGACCGCCACGGAGGCCAGGACGCTGAGGGCCGCGCCGAACCACAGCACCGCGGTCAGAGCGATGGAGTCGGCGACGATGCCGCCGAACAGTGCGCCAAGGGCGATGGCGAGGTTGAAGACCGAGGTGTTCAAAGCGGTTGCGGCTTCGGCGGATTCGGGGGCAGCGCGCAGTATCCAGGTCTGGACGCCGACCGGGATGCCACCGAAGGACAGGCCCCAGACGATCATCAGGGCGACTCCGGTGACGGGATTGCCGCCGATGAGGGCGACCAGGGCCAGCACCGTCGCGAGAGCGACGCTGATGGTGATGATGGTGGCGCGGACATCGCGGCCGGTGGCGACCCCGGTAGTGAAATTGCCGATGATGCCCGCGACGCCGAAGGCGAGCAGCACCGGACCGAGCAGCGACTTGTCGATTCCAATGTGCGACTCGACAATCGGGCCGACGAAGGTGAAGGCCGCGAAGTGACCGCTCACCAGCAGGAAGGTGACGAGCACGCCGGTGCGGACGATGGGGTTGCGGAACTGATCGGCGAGGGTACGCAGGTGCACAGGTGTGTCGGCGGGCAGGGCGGGCAGCAGCCAGAGCAGTCCGACGACCACGAGCATGCCGAGGCCACCCAGTAGACCGAACGCGATGCGCCAATCGGTGAGTTCGCCGATAAGGGTGCCGGCCGGGATGCCGAGCACATTGGCCGCGGTGGCTCCGCCGAAGGCGATCGCGGTGGCCTTGGGGACGAATTTGTCGGGCACCATTCGTACGGCGATACCGGCCGCCAGTGACCAGAATCCGCCGATAGCGATACCTATCAACAGGCGGGACGCGAGCAGGATCGCGAAGTTCGGGGCGAAGGCAGACAGCAGGTTGGCGCCGACCATGAGGGTGATGAGGCCGAGTAGGACGTGACGTCGATCGAGGCGGCCGATCGCTACCGGCAGGATCGGCGCGGTGGCGGAGGCGACCAGGCCGGGCACCGTAACCATCAGTCCCGCAGTGCCTTCGGAGATGTCCAGGTCGCCGCTGACGGAGGTGAGCAGCCCGACTGGGAGCTGTTCGGAGGTGACCACGGAGAAGGTGCCGACGGCTACCGCCGCTACGCCGAGCCAGCGTTTGAACGACACCCGTTCGGTGGCGGACGAATCAGCCGTCGCGACGGTGATCATGATCTTACTCCTTGCCGAGAATATGTCTACATTAAGTATATGAATGTTGAGATTATTTCCGCGCAGCGTAACCCGATTGAGCGCAGAAGGGGTGCGGGCTGGATTCGCTCGTAGCTCAGGCGGTTCCGCCGTCGACGCGGATGACTTGTCCTGAGATCCATGCGGCAGCATCGCTGACCAGCCAGGAAATGACCCCGGCGACGTCCTCGGGTTGGCCGAGGCGGCTGCGTGCATATCGAGAGTGCGGGCCGGGGACATCGATGCCGGGATAGATGGAGTCGGAAACCGGGCCGGGGGCAACAGCATTGACGGTGATGTCACGCCCCGCGAGTTCGTGCGCGGCGGCGGACACGAGTCGTTCCACCGCTGCCTTGGACGCCGCGTACAGCCCGTACGGGCCGGGTCCGGCGCTGGCGACCGCGCTGGTAACGACGACATATCGGCCGTTGTCCGCGAGATGGTCGGCCGCGGCGCGCAGGGTGTTGAAGGCGCTGCGGGTGTTGTGGTCGATCAGCAGATCGAAGTCCACGTCGGTGTGCTGGGCCAGCGGCTTGTGCAGGAAAGCGCCGACCGCGTGCACGACAATATCGAGACGGCCGTGGCGGGCGACGACACCTTTGAAAAGGGTGTTGACGTCACAGGATTGGACGGCATCGGATCGGATGGCCTCCGCCCGCACACCATAGCCGTCGAGCGCGGCCAGGGTTCTCGCGGCGGCGTGCTCGCCGTGGGCGTAGCTGATCACCGTGGTCGCACCGCGTTCGGCGAACAACTCGGCGCAGGCGGCTCCCTGATTGCGGCTGCCGCCGACGATCACAGCGACCTTTCCAAGGAGATCCCTTGTGCCGGTTCGGTTTTGCCGCCGTACCGGGTCGGCCGGGAGGCGTGGCATCGAAGTCCTTTCGTAGCAGTCGGTGTGTTGCCACAAGCCTGCTGTTTCTGCCGCGAAAGCGGAAACAAAAGATCTCGGTACCGGTCACCGGCGAATCCGGTAGCCATGCGAAAGATAGAGTCGCAGGTGTGATCGACCTGGACATCCGTCAGCTGCAATCGTTTCTCGTCGTTGCGGCCGAACTGAACATCACGCGTGCGTCCGCGCGCCTGCACATCAGCCAGCAGACCCTGTCCACTCAGATCCAGCAGCTCGAGCGCGCCGTCGGAGTGACACTGCTGGTCCGGACCTCCCGCGGCGTCCTACTCACGCCCGCCGGCGAGGAGCTCGCGCGGGGCGGCAATACGGTGGTGGCCGACCTGAGCGATCTCACCGAACGAGTGCGGGCCGCGGACCGGGGCAGGCTCGGACGCCTGCGGCTGGCCTGCTGCCCGTACGCGACAGCCCTGTTCGCCACCGAAGTCGCCGATGCCATGGAAGCGGCGGTACCCGGGCTCGAGGTCGACCTGACCACCGTGCACACCCCGCCGCAGGAGCGCACACTACTCGTCGCCGGCGAGGTCGACGCTGCATTCATCTGGCTCCCGCTCGGCGACGACCGATTTCAGCACGCGGTCGTGCGCAGCGACCCTCGCATGGTCGCTCTCTCGCCGAAACACCCTCTTGCCCAACAGGAATCGGTGAGCCTCGCCGAACTGTCCGACGAACCGGTGCTGCGTCCCGACATCTTCCTGTCCGAACAGAACCTCTGCCACTGGCTCGCTGACCCGCGCCCGGACGGCACCCCCGCCCTGCGCGGCACGGTGGTTGACAAAGTCGAGGATGCCCTGATGATGGTCGCGCGCGGCAAAGGTATCTGGCTCGCCCCGGAACCGCTCAGCCGATGGATCCCCGTCACCACCGTGGTGTGGCGCCCAGTCCTCGACGCGCCTCCATCCGACCTCGCCATCGTCTGGACCGACAGTGCCCCTCAGCATCTCATCGCCCGCATGATCGCCGAGGTTCGCACGGTGATCAGCAATACCGAGGCCGTACTGGTCTGATCGCTACGCGCAGTCCGGGTTCCCGTATTTCAATACACAAATGTATTCGTCCGACACCGCTGGTATCAGAGCTTCATTCCGAGCCATGCACTGATCGGGAGCGGCTGGCCGAGCCCGCCGCGGTTCGGACCGGGTGAACCGGCCACCGAACCGGACAATCAACGAATCCAACTCGGCCACAATGCGATCCAACACCACAAGTCAGATCTACCAGCACGGACTCAGCCGAGTGCCGTTGCAGCAACAACCCCCAACCTTGATCAACTTCTACGCGCCCGGGAAGCGCCTGATCGGCTCGACCGCGTTCCGGACGAGCTCGCCCTCCTCGGCTGCCATCGCGAGCGCGGCCTGGAGCCGACAGGCTCGATCAGCCGATCGGTGGTGCGAGGTATTCCAGCGCATAGCCATCGCCGGAAGGGGTTACGCGGGCGATGCCGGGTGAGTCGAGGTGGCCGCCGGCTACGAACAGGACACTCTTCTGGCGGATTGGTGACAGCGGTCAGGAATCTGCGTTCGTCGATTCCGAGAGGTAACCTGATGCGCGCGGTACAGCGGGAGGGATGTGGTTTGGCGCAACGCTGGGTGACGATCTGTCTGCCGCCGGATGCGATCGATGACGTGGAAGCCGCGATCACGCGAGCTCTCGCTCCATTCGAGATGCGGCAAGGGTTCCCGGAGCGAGATATGTGGGACACGTGGCGGATTCGGGTTGGCGGAGAAGGAGCTGGGTTCTACGTCCGACCGGGTCATGAGGACGATCCTCGGCTGATTCACGACGGCCCCAACCAATTCGGCATCGTGCTGCCCCCCAAGCGAGGCGAGTGCGCGGGCGGCCCGAAGTCCTTGCTGAACGTCGCGGTGCACAACCTGTCAGAGCCCGATGTACTCACCCTGGACGGTTGGTGGGTCGAGTCGAGCGGCATTTGCCGACATAAGGATTGGGGCGAGACCACGTCCCGTGAGGACCAACCCGACTGCCCGATACCACCGGGCGACATCGAAAACTATCTGGAGGCACTGCCCGCCGACACAGTGCTTGTTCGGGTCTGTTGCCACGGCTAGCAACACCCTCTCTTGCCGCATACCGAGCGAACGACCCGAGCTGGCGTTGGGGATGTTGCGCGGTGGTCTCCGATGCGGCAACGGAGCGCCGGTTGCCGACAACTCGGCGAGATCAGCAGGTTAAGCCGCGGGGTTCACGTGCCGAGTGCCTACCGGCACGATCCGAATCACCGGCCCTTCGACCGTCAGCGGTTCGGGTTGTGGAGCGTTAGGCCCACTCACTGAAGAAGCCGCAGGTCATCGACCTGCGGCTTCGTTGTTGTGTGGCATTGCGCGAGCACATCGCCGTGGTTGACGTGGAGTACGGACGAGTCGTCCAAATCTCCAAGCGCAGCCGTTATATCTGGCTACTGTGGACCCCGATGGCGCTCAACGGGTTCGAGATCACTGCGGAGTTGGTGCGGGATCTACTACGTGACCAGCATCCCGATCTTGGGGTCAACCCGCCCAAGCGGCACTGCGACGCCTCATCGCAACCAATAGCTGATCCGCTGATCCCCACACCGGTTCGTTCGCGCTGAATTTCAACATCGGCCGGCGTCCACGGCATCTGTCGCCCCGTACGGGGGTCATCACAAGCTGTCGATATCGACCGCTGCGGCCATGGCCCGGTACCCCTCGTCGTTCGGGTGGAGGTGGTCGCCGCTGTCGTAGATCGCAGCGATCTTCTCCGTGTCGACCGGATCAGCAATCGCCGTGGCGAAATCCGCGACTCCGTCGAACGCACCGGAATTGTGGATCCAATCGTTGATTGCGTGGCGCTTTGCGGCCGACCGCGTGGAGTAGTGGTCCGAGTCGCCGAATGGCAGCATTGTGGCGCCGACGACCTTGATACCGTGGTTATGAGCCTTCTCGATCAGCGCACGGTATCCGGCGATGACCTGGTCGGGGGAGATATCCGCGCTGGGTTTGTAAGTTGGCTGATCGGTCTCACTGAACCCGATGTCGTTGACACCTTCGAGGATGATCACGCTGCGCACTCCTGGTTTGTCGAGGGCATCGCGCTCGAACCGAGTAGCGGCACGATCGCCGTACCAGGCAGAATCGTTGACCACCAGGTTCCCTCCGATGCCCTCGTTCAGCACGGCCCGTTGTTTGCCCGCGACCGCCAGCCGGTCGGCGAGTGCGTCCGTATAACGGCGGTTGGCACCTGAGGTCGAGGCGAAACCATCGGTGATCGAGTCGCCGAACGCCACGACAGTGTCTCGCCGGACCGGACCATCCGAGACCTCGACATCGGTCAGGTAATACCAGGATTTCGTGTGCTCGCCGAAAGCTGTCGCGCCGGTGTCGGTCACGTGATCTCCGGCCGCGCGGTATGTGTCGGTCCACGCCTGTGAGTGGAAGGTGGCAGGCCCGGTGGTGTTTGCGAAATAGAGTGTCACCGTTACCGACTCGAGCGGCGCTACTCGCAATTCCGCTGCGTCACTTGCTACTTCGGCACCGGCAGGGATAACGAGATGCTGGGATGAGTCGAACGTCAACGGCCGCAGCGAATCCGGCCGGGTCGCGGCACCGTCGGCGGCAAGGGCGATGGTCGCGCCGGTAACTTCGAGTGGGCTCGCACCGAACCGGTTGGATAAGCGGATCCTCGCTTTGTCGCCACCGTTGCTGACCCGCACAACTTGGCGGATGGTCTGTCCGGAGAACCCTGCTTCGGACCAGTTCGGGCCGAACCCGGCTGATGGGCGCTGCATCGCCGCCGACCATGCCGCCGACCATGACTGCTCCACACCCGTCGATGCCGCGCCACTGTGGTCGGCGCCACATGCCGACAGGGTCGCCGCCGCCAGGGCAGCCACGGCCGCCAGCACCCCGGCACCGCTCAGTGATCTCTTCCCCATCTCGATCCCTCAACTTCGTGATTGGTCGCAATCCGAGAACCTCGCCATGTTAACGGGTCGCGAGTTCCATTAACTCAGGCGACGGTATCAGAAGGACGCGTCTAATGGAACCCAAGTCCCATTTATATGCGGTGGCCTGCTCGACGACCCGCGGTCGGACTGGCGCACTGCGCGGAGCCACAACGCAGCACCTCTTGACAGCGAGATCGAGCGCGACCAAGTCGCAACCCGACGTGGCACCGTGGCGTGGCAGCGCCTCGATGGGACCGAGCTCGGTAGCGCGGCCGCCTCACCTGGACAAGTGATGCAACATGCTGCGGCGAGATAAGCGTGTGACAAGGAGTGGTTTCCGCGACCAAGAGCGACGAGTCGGTCATGGGGGTTGAGCAGCGCGGAGGATTTCCGCTCCGCTCTACACGGCGTTGAACGGACCGACAGAGAAGGACATCTCAGCGCTGCTCGCCCTGGCATGCAACGACGCTGGAAAGGCCCACGCCCACGAGTACCACCGCATCGGCCAATTCTCGGACCGGTCGCCACGCAGATGAATTGATATGGTCGCGGCATGCCCGACTTGATCGCGCCAACCCTTCTATCACCGGTGGCGGCAGTATCACCGCGGCCATTCGTCGCGGTGCCGTCACCTGCGATGCACCGGCACGCCCGTGCGGTTCGAAGCGACCGAGGGCTCTGAATGCCAACGGACCGTGCGCATCCGACGCTGGCGTTCGCGGATACGCGAACCGTGTGGTGCGTCGAGCGCCAGATGTGCGCCTTCCGGCTGCTACGCGACCGTTGAAGCGTGAGCCGCAACGAGCCGCCAGCCCAGCGAATCGTCGTGGGACCAGGTGCGGGTGTAGCGCATCCTCGCCGCGAAAGGCGAACCGTGAACGTTTCCTTCGACGATCCCAAGGAACCAGGTAACTCCGGTCGTGCCTTCCACCAGCACCGTCAGTTGCTCTTCCTCGAGCTTGGTCAGAGTCTGAGTCTTCGTGCGGTGCAACTCGAGATCATCGGCCTTGGTGAAGGTGTCCGCGCCGAAGGTGAAAATCAACCGATCATCGAGCAACTCATCGAGCGTTTGGATATCCCCAGCCAGCTGCGCCGCTTGAAGTCGTCGTTCGGCGATCCTCAGATCCTGCTCCATGCCCTCACTCTGCCAGTTCGTTGACGAGACACTATGCCCGCGAGTGAGCGGGCTACTACAGACAGCGAGCAGGTGGTCCCGGCGTTGCTCATGAAATAGCCCGCCAGCAGTACGCGAGGATGGACATCGTGCATGAGGATGACCGAACCGAGGCGTACATGGCCGAGGACCGCAAGAACATGACCGAGTCGGCGTGCGTCTTTCTGGACAGATGGCTGGCCGGCATGGGAAGTGCGTTGCAGCAGTGGCGCCGTTCCTACCTGCCCGCGGACTTTCCTTTCGACTTCACCCTCGACTCCCTGGACGCGCTGGAACCGGTCGTGCTCGCGCGCTATCCGGACCAGGCGGCCATCGGTATCGAGGACAACGCGGAGTTCACCACCGGTACGCTGCGATACATCGGTGAAGTCCTGTTGCGTGTCGCGCCGGCCCGCTGGGGTTATCAGGATCGTGCGGATGACGACCTCAACCCCTACTGCGCCCCGGTCATCCGCCCCAACGCTCCGGCGGAGTTCGCGAACGGTGTGATCCTAGAGTTCTTTCTGCATCAACTGGTCCGAGATCGAGAACGGGGCACCCTCCGGAAATCCGCCGCCCAGCTGCGGGAAACCCTTGCTATCTGCTGGGAAGCCGCGCGCGTGGACCCACCCGCCCCGCGCGATGCAGTCCCTGGCTGGTGTGAATACTTCACACTCGACGAGTACAACAGGTTCGTCGCAGCGGTGGAGGCTGCCTTGAGTGCGTTCGGCGCCGACGGCCAGACTATCGACGCCGGCTACGTCAGCTTGGTTGCAGGCAATCCGAATCGCGAGGTGCATGATTTCGGCATACGTGGGCTGGGCGAGCAGTGCCGGGAAAGCGAGTTCGAAGACTGGCCGGTTCTCTGCTTCTCCGTCATCGACGGTTACGTCATGGATCAGCCGCAGCGAGACTGGCTCACCGGAGTCTCTTTCACCCAAGTCGAGGATCGGCTGGAACCGTGGCTCGCCGATGAGCCCGAATGGTGGTTGTCCGAACCTTTGCCCGACTGGCAGGAGCAACCCTTCTGGATCCGGCTCGAAGATGGCAGATACCTCCACTTCCTCGCCACTGTCCCGGAGCTCGAGGGAATTCCAGAAATCACGACGTTCGTTCCCAACTCCGCGGTGCGGGCATGGAACATTCCTGTCGAGAAGCTCGTGCAGTGGGGGACTCGACACCTCTGAGTCGCGCCGGCACGCATAGATCGCCGCATCAGGCAACGTTTCGGTAGGTAACCGGGCCGCGGAGTATCGCCGCCGATTGCTGTGCCGTGCCTGGCGTAGCGTCGGTAGCCGGAGCCATCCCCTGCCGCACGGACGCCCGCAGCACCTCCGGAGCGCCGCCAATTGGCACCGCGGAAACACCGCCTCTTTCCGCCGCGAGTCACAGACAAGCCATCCCGGACACGATGTCCAGCGCACCATTACGAAAAGACCGCATATCCCTCCTGATCCGCATCACCTGCCACCTCACCCCAGCCGCTGCAAAAGCTGGAAACGGCTGTGAAATCCATCGGTTTTCACACCGTGGCCACATAACACTAGGGACTGTCCCGGCTTTGGTTGCCAGTCAACTGAACTCGGAGCGGTCCCCCCTGATCGGACCAGACAGGTTCATATCGATTCCACCCTTCACCGGCTGCTTCGCGAATCACTGCCTGCGCAATTGTCCGGCCGCGCAACGATGTCGGCGGTGTCGTCCGGATCGTGCGCCCCGTGGAGAATTGCCGCAGTGTGGCCATCACTACCGTCGGCTGCTCGGTACACGACTCCGTCCGTTTCGGCGCGGCGGGGTATGTCGGGCGCGATTCGGCCACCAGACTCGTCCGCACCGTTTCGAGCCCGTTCAATCCCGTTGGTATGTCGTGCATCTCAACCCAGATGCTGTCGTCCTTGATCCACGTCGCGCCCGCTGCTATGCGGGCAGATGGCCGTAGCCGACGATGTTGATGAAGTAGTTGCCCGGGAGCAGTTGGTTTATCGCGTGCCACTGCCCCGCCGGGTCGCGCTGGTAGTAACTCACCGGCGACAAACCGTCGTCATAGCAGACGATGTCGGCGGTGCCGAACGGGCTCCAATAGGTGCTCGCACCCGGGCGGCCGGGCGCGATCGGGGGCGTGAACAGGTGACTGCACGGGGTGATGCTCGGTTCGTAGATCGAGGGCGCGGCCGCGGCGGTCGGCGCGAGACCGGCCACACCGATACCGCCCAATCCCACACACACCGCGGCAGTCAACGAACGAGGGACAACTCGTCCCATATCGGTTCTCCTCATCTATGGAAAGCAATCTCCTAGCCGAATGCGGCCGACACAGAACTCCTTACTCTGACCGGGCGAAGGCTGGCCCACAGTCGCCCCTAGCGCACCCGCCGCTTGAACAGGGCATCCGCTGACGATCCGAACACAACACGATCCTGACCGAATAGGTAGAGGGCAAACATCAGTATCGTCAGCGCACTGAGTTCGATTCGTGCCATCATCCGACACCCAAGGCTCCCATCTGACCAGCCCGTCGAACGCCCCTGCAAAACGAGGTGTGATCAGCAGCCCGCCTGGGGCGAGGTGTTCGGAGACGACATCGTCGCTGCGGCCATGATCGACCGGCTGGGTCCACCACG
The DNA here is from genome assembly GCF_050955845.1 of Nocardia sp. CA-135398. Classification (NCBI taxonomy): domain Bacteria; kingdom Bacillati; phylum Actinomycetota; class Actinomycetes; order Mycobacteriales; family Nocardiaceae; genus Nocardia; species Nocardia sp. CA-135398. Next base: position 3,863,998 of record NZ_CP192084.1, read on the forward strand.
CCGAAGCCATCTCCTGAAAAGCGACAGCTACCGACTCATCCCGCAACAGCCCGGTGCGCGGAACCGGCTTGTCCGCCCGGCCATGGGTGTCGGTGGCTCATGGCAGTGTCAGCCGTTGTGATTGCTTCAGCTGATGACGACGCCTGGTTCATGATCATGGAGTGTGTTTGCCGACCTTGATCGCGATCAACGAGTCGGGGGCGTCGTGAACACCATGACCGGTGGCCTCGGGTGGTTGTATCACAGGGATTTGCCGCTGCTCTGCCTCACCTTCGCGCGTCAGATCAACGCCCGGGAGCTATTGGAGCGGATGGGTGTCGACCAGAACACGGTGGCGGTGCGCGGGCCGGACGACTTCCGCTACGAGCTGGGCGACCTTCTCGACGCAGACGGCGGATATGTGGTCAGCGCAGGGCATTACGGAAGCTGGGCGTGGGCGTGGGAGCACGGTAGCTGGAAATGCGTCGAAGACCGCGGCCTGGTGCTGCGCGCCTCGATCGGAACCGCGGCATTGGTGCTGCACGCCAACGAGAAACCGGGTGAGGTGTTCTGGTACGCCGAGGACGGCCGCCTCATCACCGGCCTCTACACCACCACCAGCCTCGCCTCAGCCGACCGGACCGGCAGTGACCCACACCGCTTCGACACCGAGATGCAGGCGCTCGGCGCCCGACTCGAAGAAGACGAATACGACCCCTCGGGGGACGGCCCCTTGGGTGTCCTCGGAATGTTCTACAGGCTGGCAGAGAACCTGGGCGTCGGGCTGCCGCTGGATGACCTCAACAACCGTCCCGTCCTCAGCGGCCGGCTTCTACCCCCAGCCGCGCAGTAGCTGCCGAGTCGCCCAACACGCGCCATTGTTTCGTCTGATGCAGACGAAGCATCACATAACCGGCATTTTTGTGCGTTCGGACCCCGGTAGGTCACGGTTAACCCGGACTAGGTGGGTCAGGGTTCAGCCGGACTGACAACAACGCATCCCGGCCTCCCGCTGACCCCGGTCATTACGGCGGTGTGGTGGAGCGCTGATACCGCGCGGCCACGACAGCCGCAATGCGCGCCGCCACGACGAGGGGTACGGGGGAGTGCGAGCGTGGAGGCGATGACTCGCGCGCGTCAACCGCCTATTTGGCCATAGACCGGTCCTTTTTCCGGGTTCGCGCAGTCTGTACCGGTGGAAGGTGTTGTCGACTGTGAGAGTGAGGCGACTGTGGTGTCCGATCGGGGCGATTTCGCCGTCCGTACTGATCCGTTCCGGCGGGAGCTGCTGGTGCACTGTTATCGCATGATGGGGTCCGCTGACGAGGCCGAGGACCTGGTGCAGGAAACCTATCTGCGTGCCTGGCGCTCCTACGACAATTTCGAGGGCCGTTCCTCGTTGCGGACGTGGCTGTATCGGATAGCCACCAACTCCTGCCTGACAGCGCTCGAGCACCGCGGACGTCGGCCGCTGCCCTCCGGCCTGGCAGCACCGCAGGAGCAAGCGGATACCGCCGTGGCGCTGGTGCGACAGGAGATCGACTGGCTGCAACCCCTGGCCGACAGCGAGGTATGGGCAGCAACATCGGATCCCGCGGCGGTCGTCGTGTCGCGGGAAAGCCTCAGGCTGGGTTTGATCGCCGCACTGCAGTTGCTTCCACCGCGCCAGCGTGCGGTCCTCATTTTGCGCGATGTGCTGGCCTGGTCGGCTGACGAGGTCGCGGAGCTGCTCGGAACCACGACGATCGCGGTCAGGGGCCTGTTGCGGCGAGCCCGGAATCAGCTCGAGCAGGCAAGTCCGCGCGAAGAGCAACTTGCTGAGCCGGACGATCCGGCCGTGCGCGCCCTGCTGGAGCGCTATATGGCGGCTTTCGAACATGCCGACGCCGTCGGGCTGGCAGAGTTGCTACGCGAGGATGCCGAGTTCGAGATGCCGCCGTTCGTCACCTGGTTCCGTGGTCGAGATGCTGTCGCGTGGTTTGTCGGGGGTACGGTCTTCAGCCTGCCGGGCGCGTTTCGCATGGTGGCAACGCGAGCGAACGGCCAACCCGCCGTGGCGGGGTACCTGCTGGATGCCGATGGCGTCTACCGGGCACACGCCATTCAGGTTCTGACGATCACCACCGGCGGGATCGCACACATTGCCTCGTTCCTCGATCCGGCTTTGTTTCGTTGGTTCGGGCTCCCGCCGATCGTCGATGACAGCGGAGTGCCGGTTGCGAACGAACCGAACAGGGGCGCGCCATGCCCATCGACGCCCTAGCCCTGCTCCGCGCCGCCACGACCTACGCCATCGACTCCACGACCGGCCTGACGCCACACCTGCTCACCCGCCGCACTCCGTGCGCGAACTGGGATCTGCGTCGGCTGCTCCGCCATGCCGATGACTCTGTGCAGGCGCTTATCGATGGTCTCGGAACCGGTTACATCGGTCTCGATCCGCGCCATGTCCACGTCGTCGGCACCGATCCGGTGGTCGCGTTTCGCACGCGCCTCGATCGGCTACAGGTGGCCGCTCTTGCTTCCAACGACGGGACGGTCGCCTTGGCCGACCGCATGCTCCCCGTGGGTGTGGTCGCCCTGGTCGGGGCTGTCGAACTCGCAGTGCATGGGTGGGACATCAACCAGGCACGCGGTTGCGCCTCACCTATTCCCTCCGAACTCGCCGACGACCTGCTCTACGTCGCAGAACGAACGATCCGCCCCGACAGACATCCCGAGTTCGGTCCGCCGGTGCCGATACCTTCGCATGCGGCGTCAGGCGCCAGATTGATCGCTTTTCTCGGGCGGCGCTCGATCTCCTAGCCGTATTTCGGACGTGGCGGCCGTTTTTGATTCGCGCGGCGGTCTGTATGGATGTGACCTCGACCGGCCATTCCAGGGGCCGAACTCGATCGGACATATTCGAAAGTGAGTCAATCATATGAGCCCATCACACACGCCCCGCGCCACGGCAGTGGTCACCGGCGCCAGCCGCGGTTTCGGATCGGCGATCGCGGCCGCGCTGGTCACAGCAGGTCACCAGGTTGTCGGAGTTGCTCGCAGCGCCGACGCACTCGCCGAGGTACGCACGACCCTGGGTGAGGCTTTCGTTCCCCTCGCCGCCGACGCGACCGACGCCGACATCGCCGACACCCTGATCGAGCAGTATCAGCCGTCGCTGCTTGTGCTCAACGCCGGCGCTGCCCCCTCGGTACAGCCGATACACGAACAGTCGTGGGACTCGTTCAGCCGTAACTGGCAGGTCGACACCCAGCACGCATTCCATTGGATTCGTGCGGCACTGCGTGCCCCGCTCGCCTCGGGCAGTTCGGTGGTGGCGGTGTCCAGCGGCGCGGCCCTGCGTGGCTCGCCCCTCAGCGGCGGATACGCCGGCGCCAAGGCGATGATCAGGTTCCTGGGCGAATACGCGGCCGAGGAATCCCGCCGCGCCGGGCTCGGGATCCGCTTCGTGACCGTGTTGCCCCAGTTGACTCCGACGACGCAACTGGGTAGCGCGGGAGTCGCCGGTTACGCGCGCCGCCAGGGCATCGACATCGCGACATTCGTCGAAAATCTCGAGCCGGTGCTGACACCGGATCTGGTCGGCGCCGAAGTCACCCGGCTGGGCCTCGACACCGAGAACGTCGACGCGCACCAGGAATATCTGCTCACCGGCCACGGCCTGCGCCCGGTGGCGTGAGGACTTGCGCGCCACATGCACGACTGCAGATGAGTGCGGCGGCTGAATCGAACTGTCCGACAACTGAACCCAGAAGCCCCATGGTTACACCCAGATAAGGAACGAATGATGTTGCTGGAAAACAAGAATGCCGTCATCTATGGCGGAGGTGGCGCCGTCGGTGGCGCCGTGGCCCGCAGCTTTGCTCGGGAGGGTGCCCGGGTTTTCCTGACCGGGCGAAAACTCGATGTCATCGACGCAGTGGCGAAGGAGATCACGGCTGCGGGGGGAGTGGTCGAGACCGCCCAGGTGGATGCCTCGGACGAGCAGGCGGTGACCGAACACCTGGATGCAGTGGTTGCGCAGGCAGGCACGATCGACGTGTCATTCAACGCCATCGGAATTTCACCGCTCGGACTGCAGGGCGCGCCTCTGATCGACCTCCCGGTCGACAACTTCATGCTGCCGATCACGACGTACCCCAGGGCACACTTCGTGACCGCGAAATCCGCTGCACGACACATGATTTCCCAGAATTCCGGGGTGATCATGATGCACACGCCGGAACCGGCCCGCCTGGGCATGCCGATGGTGGGCGGCATGAGCGTGGGCTGGGCGGCGCTGGAAGGCCTCAACCGGTCGCTGTCGGCCGAGCTCGCCCCATACGGGATCCGTGCGATCTGCCTGCGCACGACCGGCATGGTGGAAACACCGGTCATCGACGTCGTCTTCGGGCTGAATGCCACCGGACTGGGCATGACCAAGCAGCAATTCACCGAGATCGCATCCAGCATGACCCACCGCAAGCAGCTGACCAAGCTGACTGAACTCGCCGAGGCGGCAGTGCTTCTGGCCTCCGATCGGGCATCGGCGATGACCGGAACCGTCGCCAATCTGACCGGCGGAGTCATCGTCGACTGACCGCAGAACGCCCCGGCCCCAGACCAGCGGCCGGGGCGCCCCTACACACAGAGGAGCAAGGCAATGAACGATCTACTCGCGAGCGCGGTCGCCGCGCACGGTGGTTCGGACCGATGGAATCGGATCCGGGCGATCCGCGTCGACGCCGCAATCACCGGAGCAGTCTGGCAGGTCAAGGGACACAGTGACGTGCTGAAGAACATCCGCTTCGAGGTGGACACCACGCGGGAACGGCTGACCATGGACTTCCTCGGTCGAGACCGACGGTCGGTGTTCGAGCCCGACCGGGTCGTCCTCGAGCAACCGGTCGGCACTGTTATCGACGCACGTGACGATCCGGAGCGGTCGTTCGACGGCCACCAATTCCAGACGCCATGGGACGACCTGCATCTCGCGTATTTCACCGGGGAAGCACTATGGACGTATTTGAATACGCCGTTCCTGTTCACCTGGCCGGGATTCGTCTGCGAGGAGATTGCGCCCATCGAGGCCGACGGTGAGGAATGGCGGCGGCTGAGCGTGGCCTTTCCCGACCATATCAAAACCCATACCCGCAAGCAGGTGTTCTGCTTCGGCCCGGACGGGCTGCTGCGTCGGCACGACTTCCGTATCGACGTGGTCGACCCGACCACCGAGTCACAGCTTTATGCCGCCGACTACCGCGATGTCGAGGGCATCATCATCCCGGCCACTCGCCGGGCCTACGCCCCGATGGGCGAGGACCAAATCGTGATGGTCGCCATCGACATGGGTGAAATCACCGTCCGTTGATCCGCATTTGCTTCGACACAACCGAGTCATCGAGCCACCCGAGCACGGTTGATCCGCAGTGCGACCACTGACGCCGGTCGGCGCCGTGTCGCGCCCACTCGTCGCTACCACCAATCGGATCCGCCCACGGCCTCGGTTATCGGCCGTCTAGGGCGGCTACAGCACAACACCACGACAGGATCTTCGGATTATGCACACGATGACCGACACCAAGACCGGCGACAAGGATTTCGCAAGGCTGAGCGAGCCGTTTCGGCGTGAGCTGCTTGCCTACTGCTACCGCATGCTCGGCTCGGTCGACGACGCCGAAGAGGTGGTGCAAGACGTCTACCTCGAAGCATGGCGTGCCTACGACCGCTTCGAAGGACGATCGTCGCTGCGAACTTGGCTGTACCGCATCGCGACCCGCGCGTGTTTCAAAGCGCTGGAAAAGAGTAGGCGAAGGCCTCTGCCTGCCGATCTCGGTGCCTCCCAGACAGACCTGGATGCGGCGCTCGGCCCATCCGCTCGCGAGGTGCCGTGGCTTCAGCCGATACCCGACTTCCTGTTCACGACCGCACCGGCCGATCCGGCGACCGTCGTGATGGAACGACAGACCATGCGGCTCGCGTTGATGGGAGCGCTCCAACAGCTGCCACCGCGGCAAAGGGCCGTGCTGATTCTCCGCGACGTGCTGCAATGGCGTACCGCCGAGGTCGCCGAACTGTTGGAGATGACGACAGCAGCTGTCAACAGCGCACTCCAACGTGCCCGAGCTCAGGCCCCGGTCAGCCAGGACGAGCTGACCGAACCCGCCGAGCCACAGCAGCGGGCCCTGCTCGACCGATACGTCACCGCCTTCGAAACCGCGGACGTCGATCAACTCGTCGCGGTGTTGACCGAGGACGCACGATGGGAAATGCCGCCGATCACGACCTGGTTCGAAGGCCGCGATACTATCCGCGCTTTCCTCGCCAAGCAGATGCGCGTGGTCGGGCCGGTCGCGGTGGTCGCCGCTTCTGCCAACGGACAGCCCGCATTCGCGGTCTACGCTCGTGGCGGTGAGGGCGCATATCGCCCGCACGCGCTGCACGTCCTGACGCTCACGACCGAGGGCGTCGGCCGGATCGTCGCGTTCCACGGCGCATCGTTGTTTCCACTATTCGGACTCTGACACAGCAACACCATGTCCGAACCAGAAAACACCGCCGCACGGACTGAGTCACTCGGCACTCAGCTGTGGCTGTTCTGCTGTCTCATGCTCGGCTCAGCCGAGGCCGCCGACCTCATGATGCGGCAGATCTACCGTCACGCACTTGATCAAGACGACAAACAGAATCAGCAATCAGAACGAGTCCGACTATTCGGCGTCGCCGCCGACCTTTGCGGGGTTCGCAATTGTTCATCGCACTAGTAAGAAAACTACGCACATGGTGTTATCGGTGCCGCAGCCATTATCGGCAGACTGACGGCGATAACCGAGTGCGGCCGGGCGCCGTCGCGGATCATATCCGCGAATGTCCAACCGGCGGTGGCCTTTTGGGTCGGTTACCCCGCTGGGTGGCACGCTCGTACTATTCACGTGCTGATCATCGGCTCGGCGGGAATCATTCCTATGGTCGGCTTCCAAGATGCTGCGCTTGTTCCGCGGTTCGATCTCGACGTCGACATGCCGGATGGCGGGACAGCCGAAATTCCGTGCGCTTGCGGCGATGAGTTGTTGGCACTGTTCGCCTCTACCTATATATGAGGTGATCGCCGTGACCAGAGCAGTTGTCGTGCAATACCGGACCCGAGCCGACTGCACTCACCGGCCTTCGCAGCCTTCCACGACGGCATCACCGACCGACTGGTGGGGTCGACAACGGCGATACGCGCCGTTCTCGTCGGCTCATACCGCAGCTAGACGACAGAGTGTTCGCCAAGCGATTCGACAAGCATAGGAAATGGACAAATGCGTAATCCGTATGCGGTGCTGGCCTTGGCCGGCGCCTCAATGTTCATGGCGGTGGTGGATTTCACCATCGTCAATGTTTCGCTGCCCAGGATGGCGGTCGATTTGAAGCTCGGCGAGGACGCCTTGCAGTGGGTGATCATCGGATATGGCATACCGTTCGGCGGGTTCTTACTGCTGGCGGGTCGGCTCGGTGACATCGTCGGTCGCAGGCTTGCTCTGCAGGCCGGACTCCTGCTGTTCGTGGCCGCTTCCCTGACGGCGGGGCTGTCGAGCACCGGCGGACAATTGATCGGCGCCCGCATCGCACAGGGCATCGGCGCAGCACTGATCACCCCATCGGCACTCGGGATCGTGGCCGATGCCTTCAACGAGGGCAAACAGCGAGAGAACGCCCTGGGAATCTACGGCGCCCTCGCGGGCACCGCGGCCTCGGTCGGAGTACTGGCCGGAGGGTTCCTCACCGACGGACCCGGATGGTCATGGATCTTCTATGTCAATATTCCGATCGGCGTCGTGCTGTTGGCGGCGACGATGTTCGTGTTGCCCGAGAACCGAATCGCCCATCCCGGTGGAGGATTCAACCCAGTCAGCGCCCTCTCGGTGACCGGCGGTCTACTCGCAGGACTGTATGCGCTCAACCGGGGGGTCGAACACGGCTGGACCCGAGGCACCACAGTGGGTTTCGGCGCGGTCGCGGCAATCTTGCTGGTGGTCTTCGGACTAGCAGAATGGCGCGCGCGTAACCCGCTCGTTCCCCGCGCGCTCCTCGAGAATAGGCCGGTAGTGCAGGCGAACCTCGCAGCCGCGTCCGGATTCGGAAGCTTCCTGGCCTTCGTCTTCCTGACTTCAGTTGTGCTGCAACGGCTATTGGGTTATTCGCCGACGAAAACCGGTGTCGCGTGGCTGCTGACGACCCTGACCGCTTTCGTGTTCGCCGGATTGACGGGTGCGGTGTTGGCGAACAAGGTCGGTCCCCGGATACTTCTCGCGCTCGCGTCGTTGCTCGTCGTCGGGGCGTCGGCATGGTTGATCTACCTGCCTGCGGACGCGGGCTTCGCCAGTCGAGTCATGCCCGCATTGATCGCCGCGGGAATGGCCGTCGGGTTCTTCGCGCCGTCCGTCCAAATCGGGGCCTTGGCCGAGGTCGACGACACCAACTTCGGCGCGGCATCGGGACTGGTGGAAACCTCACGGGAGTTGGGTGGTGCGATCGTCATCGCCTCAGCCTCGACAGTGCTGTTGGGTTCGAACTCGGGTTTCCTTCACGGCATCCACGGCGGGTACGGCGTCATCGCGGCGGCAGCCGCGCTCGGTGTCGTGGCTACCGCTTTCCGCGCAAAGCCTCCCGCTAGAGCAGAACTGCTCGACCAGATGGCCATCGCAGAGCCCGCATCGTAGGCGCGAACGAGGAGATCGATCGGCGCGAGCAGGAGAGCTAGGCGAAGCCGAAACTGCGGATTCGGCACGACCGATGAGTTTCACGATCGGTGATCCTCGACCCATATGGAGGCTCGGCGACCGCCAGGCCCGGCAGAAATTATCCCCATTCTTCAATGAGTGCAATGACGACAATCGCAGTATTCGGTGCGACCGGTTATTCCGGCGGCAACGTCGCCACCGAGGCGTCGGCTCGTGGGCATCGGGTCATCGCCGTCGCACGCAATACAGATCCATTGGCCGGCCGCAGCGATCTGGATGTCCGCCCGGGTTCGCTGTTCGATGAGAATTTCGTGCGCGATGTCGCATCCGACAGTGACATCCTGGTAGTCGCCTTGCAGGCCCACGGCACTGGACTGGCCGACTACATTCCGACACTGGGCCGGATCGCATCCGAGAATACGGTGCGCCTGAGCCTTGTCGGCGGCGCAGGCAACCTGCGCGTCTCGCACGACGGGCCACGAGTGCTCGATACCCCACTTTTCCCTGAGGAATTCCGGGAGGACGGCAACGCCCATGCCGCTGTTATGGCGCAGCTGCGCGCACTCCCGGACGACGTCGACTGGTTCAGCCTGTCCCCGCCGGCCGTCTACAACGCCGACAACCGCGGCACGCGCACCGGCACCTTCCGAGTGGGAGACGATGTGCTCCTGGTCGACGCCGAGGGAAACTCGCACATCGGTGGCGAAGATTACGCCATCGCCTTCGTGGACGAGATCGAGAAGCCGACCCGACACAGAACTGTGTTCACCGTTGCCTACTGACACGAAACCGATCTCGGCTTCCCGGGCTGCCTACGCGGCCCGGGAGCTGCGGGAAGCAGCGACAGAGTCGATGCAGCCAGGAAAGCAGCTGCAAAATAGGGAGCCTTTTTCATAGGAGAAGACTGTCTTTCATATTTTCGTACAGTGTAGGACCGAACCCGATGGTACGGATTTGCTGTTGCATTCGGGGAGCTCTTCCGTCACCAGGCCTACGGCTTGTTCTTTCGGCACATGCTCGGCCAGGCATGGTTCGCTGAGTCGCGTTGTCGGGCACCGCGGTGAAGGTGTCGTCGAGCATGCGACGGAACCCACTCGGGCCGCGCACCTGCTGCCACTCGGCTCCGGATTCGGATTCCGCGGATCCCGAACAGGCGCAGCAACACCGGCTTCGGGTCGTCACCGGTGTCGTCGGTCGTACCGTAGGCGTTGGCCGAGCTCGAAAAACTTCCGCAGCCGCGGCGGACCGACGCGAATCGTGGCGTGGGAGAACAGGAATGCATCGGCTCACGCACCGAGGACAGGAGCCTCCTGTTCGAAGATGTCGTACAGTTCGACCAGCTCGGCAAGGTTGTGCCAGGTCATTTCCGCAGTGGCCGCACGCATCTCGTCGGTCTGCTCGGTATAGGCCGGATAGCGGCCGCCAGGACCGGCACGTCACCACCGGTGCAACCCCCCTTTTTGAGGAGGCCACCGTGCTCAGGATAGCCGTACAGGGTGGTGCCGTCCTCGTCGAATCGTCGTGGGAGGAAGTCGATCAGATCGTCCGCTGTCCCTGCAAAAAGCGGAGGCAAGCATTCGAGACCTTTCCAATTCTGGTTTCCGGTACGACCGTATCGAGCGAGTTTCGTCACGTCGTCCGGCCGTTAGCACGGGCCGATGCTCAGCGGCGCGAAGGGATACAGGTCGAGTCGCGGCGGAAAGCTGCCGCGCGCATCCGCGTTCGCGCCATACCGTCCGATTGACACGTCCTGACGGCGACGAAAACGGGTCCATCAAGGGACGTTGTTGGCACCCAGGCCGTGGGCGGAGATGACGAGGAGCAATTGGGACAACACCTCGCGACGATAGTCGGGCCCGAGGGGATCTTCGCCATAGATGCCCTCGACGATCGACGGTAGCGCGATGGGCGCGAAGGCCGGCAAGTACTCATGAGCAGGATGAATCGGGGGTCGAGATCGCTGTTGAGCTCCCCTGCGGCCGAGCCGCTGGGAGGGCTCGATGCCCTTGCGGGCGATCCGGACCGTGATGCCTCGGTTGCGTACCCATCGTCGCAGGTCGGCGGTGTCGTAGGCCTTGTCTGCGTGCAGGTTGCCAGGCCTGCGCCGGCGTGGGCCGCGCCGCGATCGCAGAGCGGGTATCGCCTTCACGAGCCGTTTCAATGCTTCGGCGTCGTTGGTGTTCGCTGCCGAAATGCCCACGGACAGGGGGATTCCCGCACGATCGGGAGAGCACGTGGATCTCCGATCCGGTCTTGCCGCGGGCGACCGGGCTGGGCCCTGTCATGGGTCCCCCTTTTGGCTCGCACCGACGCCGCGTCGATTACCGCCCGCGCCCAGTCGATCAAGCCTTGGCTGCCGAGTTCATCGAGAACCCCCCGGTGTAACCGGTGCCAGACACTGGCCTCGGTCCACACGCTGAACCGGCGGTGCGCGGTCGGGACCGTGACGCCGAACGACGGCGGCAACATCGGCCACGCGCAGCCGCTGGTGAGTACGAACACCACCGCCGTGAACACCGATCGCTCGTCGGCCGGTGCGGTGCCGCCGCCCTGCGGGCGCGGGGTGAACTCGGGCAGCAACGGCTCGGCCAGAGCCCACAACCGCTCCGGCACAAGACGTTTCGGCAACTCGTCGGTCACAAGCCGAAGATCATGCAGCACAACCGGATTCGACGCAGTCGATTGGGCTGACGACCTGCTCGGCAGCGTGTTCGCCTCTCGGTCGGGCTGGGAATACAGTCCAGGATCTGGTGAACGATCCCGGTCAGGCTCTTCTGCGTCCGCCGATGAATTTCGGCAGCAGGCGCCGTCTCTTCTGTGACTCGACGAAAGGATGAACTCGTGCAAATCCTGGCTCGCCTGTGCATGAGCGCTGACGGCTATGTGACGACTCCGCACGGCTGGCCGCCTCAGGTCATCGATCCGGTGCACGGTCCGGGCAGTCACGGCATCGCCGAATTCCTGAAGACCTGCGAGGCAGCCCTGATGGGTCGCACCACCTTCGAACCCGCGCTGAGCGCCGATCGCTGGCCCTGGCCGGACCTGGAGGTCTTCGTGCTCGGCTCGCACCGGCCCGAGGGCACTCCCGACGATGTGACCGTCGACGACGATCCGCAGCGGCTGCTGGAGAAGATCCGCGCGGCCAATCGCGGCGGCGATGTCCATCTCATCGGCGGCCCCGGCACGATCGAGACCTACCGCGCCCTCGGTGTTCTCGACAAACTCGAACTCGTGGTTCTGCCGTTCTTCGTCGGCAACGGCATGCGCCTGACCGATTCGCTGAATCCACAGACTAGTTTGGAATTCGAGAGTTCGCGTCCGTTGGACGGCGGCGGGGTGGAGATCGTCTACCGAGTGCTGCCGCACCACTGACAGGGGTAACTCACCCGCGCTTCATACAAGGAGTCCCACGAAGTCGACCGGGCGACTTATGCGCGCAGCATCAGACGCTACAACCACGTAAGACACGGTCTTAGCGCGGGAACTACTGGTGTCTGTCAAGGACGTAACCGGCGCTAAACCATTGTGATCAGATCCATATCGGGGGCATACCTTTCGTTGGGTGCCCCACAAGCTGACGCTGCACCCGGTGACGGTCGAGCTATGTTGCCAGCAGTCGTAAAGCGGTGCATAGCGGCCTGGCCATGTGATCCGACGAGCCCAAAGTGGTTGATGCCCAGACACGCTTACTCAGATCGCTCCCGACGGGCCGTCGCCGCGGAGCGCTTCGGCCAAGGCTTGGGCCTGATCCGGGGGGATCCCAAGCGCGATAGGGATCTGGCGTGGGCTGTAGCGCGACGAGCAGACGGGCACCGGATTGTCCCCGGCTACCGTCCACGACGGTTCGGCATGCCCGTCGCCTGTGTCGGTCCCGAGCAGGTCGCGTGCGAACCGGGGCGCTACGTCGTCTGGTACCCCGCAGCGAACGAGGGCGTGCGCGACGACCTCCCACGCGTCCTCTGGCGTGCCAGCGTCCCCGAGCATGGGCAAGAGAAGCAGGAGGCGCTGTGCCGGATCGACGAGGCCCTCGGCGTCAGACGCGTTCTCTGGCACGCTCGTGGCGATGGCGGTCAACTCGGTCCAGGACAGCCCCGGCCCCGCCGACTCGGGCCCGCACTGCCCCAGATGCCCGAGACGGTCCCATCTAGGGTGGCGTACAACGAACTCGACGGTATTCGTGTCCTCGAAGTTGGCATAGATGGCGAAGACTGTGTGTCCGCCGCCGAAGGCGACCCGGAACACAGGCCACGGTTGCCCGGCGTCGCTGAGACGTTCCAGCATTGACTCGAACGCGGACACCGCGACGCCGTATTCATCTGTATCGGTCGAGAGATCGCCCATCGTCACCAGCAGGTGAGTAAGCCAGAAGGCCGGTTCGCGGGCGAGCTCCTCACTTCCGACCAACTCGGCGTCCGCGTACTCCGGGACGTCAACGCTGTTCGTGATGTCGCTCATATCGCGAGAGTATCGGTCTCCTGGTAGCAGCCTGCGGACTCGTGAGGACTCCTGCGAATTGGATGCGAGAGCGGAGTTCGAGTTTGGCCAGGATCTTCGAAACGTGGTTGTCGACGGTGCTTTTCGCCACGGAGAGGCGATTCGCAATCGCCGTGCTGTTAGCATCCTTCGGCGACGAGATCGGCGACGGCGCGGCTCAGTGGATGTGAGACGGACTTGTTCCGCCCGCTGTCCGATCGGGCCCTGCGGGCGGGCCAAACGCCGTGTTCTCGGAGTCGATCCCGAACTCGGAGCCGAGTCTCGTTGCGTGCCAATGTGATCGAACAGCGCATTGCGGCGCCGAGGGCTTTACGGGCTTCGTTGCGACGACCGGCGGCTGCGACTAGCACGGCGAGCTCCTCGTACGCCTGTCCGTGATACACGAGCGGTCGCGACGGCGAAGGAATCGGCGCCTTCCGGAGAATCATCGGATCGCCCTCCGCCACACCACGACACAGCAAGGCACGGCGAGTTCCTCTCTAGCATGCGCTTCCTGCCGATACGATCCGGTCAGCGAATGCGGGAAGTAGCTGACAATGACTGCAATGAAATTCGTCTATCCCTTCGTCGACAATGTCCAAGGTCCTGTTCGACAGTGTTCGGTGCTGCTTGCCGTCGATCCGAAGTATCGTGAGTTGATATCGGGTAGCGATTGAAGCTCGCACAACGTGATGATCCGTCGGCGCGGAGGAATCCTCGTTATGGCGCAGTTTGCCCGGGCGCCTATTGGTCTGACGCGTGGCCGAGGTTGCCGGGGTCACCGATGCAGGTGGCCTGAGCAATTAGCGGACAGGTGGCCAGGAACCTGACATGCCCACGCCTTGTCGGCTACCGGGCGTCGGCGGTTACGTCAACGGCACACGAGGATGTCACGTTCCGCCGACACGTCCCGTTGTGGTGTGCGGAAGACTGTGCGATGCATCGGGCGAGGACTATCGGGTGCAGGGCGATGCTGCTGGCAATCCAGGCACCATTGTGAAGTGGGAATGGTCTGCAGTAGGTGGATCGGTATCTCGGCGTGACAGCGGCGGCAGCGGCCGTAACGTCCTGTGGTGATCAGCGAAAGGGTTTCGTCGATGTCGGCCAACGCTTGTCGTGCTGCGTCGGCCAATTTGATGGTGACCTCACGCCTGGCCATGGCAGCCGTGTTGGCGGGGGCTGCGGTGGCGTCGAGTTCTGCGTCGAGTTCGAGCAGCTGCTGCAGGCGGAAGCGGCGTTGCTGGTTCAGCGTCGCTCGCAGCGCGGGTAAGTGGTCGATCAAGCGGTCGCCGGAGGCGATGTGCGCGTGGGCCATTCTGATCTCCTGGGTTGGGCTTGCGATGTGGTCCAGTGAGGAGGGATTGGTCGCCCTAGTAGCGGTCCCTGTATGACCACCTCCGCGCCATTCGAATATTCGCTGACAAGGCCAGGATCGTTTACATGGAATGGCCGCGCTTGTCCGTCCGCGACAACTGCGGGGCCCCACTTGTCCGATTTCTCCACTCGCGCCCCTGGTGTTTTCGACAGCGGACCTGGGGCTGACATGTGCGCACGGTCGACGGTGTGGTCGAGCCGGGCTGTGGTCGTCGCGCCGCTTACGTCGACTGTCGCGGTTGCGGGTTAGTGTCCGGCTGCGCCCACGGCGGCTGGTATGCGCGCGATGGTCACGATGCGGATACCGGGCACTGTCCGTGTGAGGGCGATCGCGATTCGCCGTTCGGATTCGTCGGCGAACCGGCCGGAGATGGTGGCGTGGCCCTCATCGGCGGTGACATGCCAGCGCCGTTCTCCGGTGTATTGATCGAGGAGGCTCTGTGCGTCGGCGGCGAGTGCGTCGTCGGGGGTGAGCATGATTCGCAACGCGTCGCCGCGGCTGAACATGCCGATCACGAAGCCGTCGGTGTCGACGACCGGCAGACTACGCAGTCCATGCGTTACCAGTCTGCTCATGGCCTCGGCCAATGCCGCATTGTCGGCGACCGAGACCGCGGGAGTGGTCATCACCGCACTGACCGGGTCGTTGAGTTCGCCTGCCCGAAGGAGGTCACCGCTGGTGATTACCCCGATGAGGCGATCGTCCTGGTCGAGAACCGGAAGTGCCGCGTAGCCCAGTTCGGCAAGCATCAGCGCCGCCTCTCGTGCCGTGTTGTCGTGCCGCACCGCGATGACCGGTCGTTGCATGAGCTCGCATA
Source organism: Nocardia sp. CA-135398 (assembly GCF_050955845.1). NCBI lineage: Bacteria > Bacillati > Actinomycetota > Actinomycetes > Mycobacteriales > Nocardiaceae > Nocardia > Nocardia sp. CA-135398. Next base: position 3,879,350 of record NZ_CP192084.1, read on the forward strand.
CACGCATGTTCTCCATTCCCTTCAACTCCGTTCAGCTAGTTACCGACTGGGCACGAACGGGCAGATCCCTCGCTGAACTGTCCTCGTGTTTTCCGGAGTCCGTCAGCGCGTAGGGGACCGCGTCTAGCAGCGTCACCGCCATGATCGCGCCGCCGGGTGTGTGATAGATACGGCGTTCGCCGGGTCGCGCGCCGGTGATGGCGCTGCCCAGTGGAGATTGCGTGGAGTAGACCTCCATCTCATTGTCTTCGGCTTCCCGTGCTGCGAGCAGGAAGGTCTCGACCTGTTCGGTGTCGTCATAGCGGACGGTCAAGACCATGCCGGGCTCAGCGATTCCGTCGTCGGGCGGATGCTGGCCGATGAGGGCGTTGCTGAGCAGATGGTGGATCCTGCGGATACGTCGCTGGCGCGCGGAATGCAGAGCCTGGTTACGTGCGTAGTCGTCACCATCGGGCATTTCGATGTGGCGTTGCGCGAGCAGTTCCTGCAATTCGGTCTGAAGCCGATCATGGGCTTGTGATGTCATCCAGATGCCTGCGGTGCTGGTCATGTTTTGTTTCCTTCCTTCTAGGCCGGGGTGGAGATTTGTCGTCAGGGGCGGGCCAAGGCGGCGGTGCCGCCCCTGACAACGCGCAAGCCCTGATGTCGGGCCGGGCCGGAGTCGCCGGGACCTACGGATATCGCGGTGCTCGTGCCGAATGGGATTGGATTCGCGCGGCGCGTCAGATCCGTGGCTGGCTGTGTCTTCAGCAGCACTGGCGGGCTATGGTCGGTGATCGGACCGATCGATACTGACCATTTCGCTCCTGCCACCTGCGGCTTTTGTCAACTCCATACTGGCTGGCTGTAGCGGCGATTGGTTGCGCTGATCCGACAATCGAGGTGTCGAGATTTGTGGCGATGGCACAGCACAATCAGTCGTCGTCGGTGACGGCGAGTTCGATCATCATCGCCAATCGTTTACGGGGGTCGTCCAAGCCGAGGTTGGTCACTTCTGCCATCTTGCGCAGCCGGTTGCGGATGGTGTTCTCGTGCACGCCCAGCTGTGCGGCTGCCTCGGCAGGGTCGCCTTGGGCCTGTAACCAGGCACGCAGCGTCGCCACATAATGAGTGGAGTTCGCGCGGTCGTGGCGTCGCAACGCCGACACCGGGCCCCGTGCTGGGATGCGGCCGGAGAGCCCTGCGGTGCGCAAACGTTGCAGCAGGATCTCGTCCCACGACTCGTCATAGGCGGGCGGCGCTACCTTCGCTGAGCGGGTCTCGTGCAGAGCTAGGCATTCGTCGGCCTCTCGGCGCGCCAACGCCAATTCCGTGGCCTGGGCAACACCGCTGATCCCAGCCAAAACCGTCATCTGGGCCGGTAATGCCGCCTGTAGCTCGGTTATCCAGCGACGTGCCGTCGCCGCCTGATCGGCCGGCAGCACGGTGTAAATGGTGTCCCCGACCAGGGCGCTGCGGCTCGAACGGGACCAGCCGAATCCGGTTGTCGCCCGCTCGAAGACCTGCAGCAGCGCGGCGTGCGGCTCGTCAGCGATCCGTGCGCGCAGCGCGATTGCCCGCAAACTCTGCAGCGCCAACCCGAGCCTGCTGGCCACCGTCGCCGCGTCCGCGGCGCCCTCCAACAAGCCGATGACCAGTTCGGATTCCACCTGACGTTCCAGATCCGCGCTGGCCCTCGACCGCAACAGATGCAGGGCCACCGTGCGCGCGCCGTCGGCCAAGGCCACGCGTTGAGTTCCCTGTAGCGGTGCTGGGCACGATACCCATACCGAGCCCAGCAGTTGCCGACCCACCCGTATGGCCACCACCATCCGTCCCGTCACACCGGGTTCTTCCTGCGCGGGAACGAACAACGGTTCATCCGAGACCGCCAAATGTGCGAAGACACCGCGGGCATCGAACACATTCCGCAACCACTGCGGCATCTCCCGGCCGAGGATCGTCTCGACCCGTGCGGGGTCGAGGTGCTGCTGGAGCTTCGAATACGCCAGCACCCGAGATCGGCGGTCCTCGATCGTCACCGCACCCCCGACCGCGTCGGCCAGACTGTCGGCCAATGCGAACAAGTCGGTCGGGCCGCGACCGGCCTCGGTCTCGCGTCCTTCCAGCACCAACCCGTAGACCACTGCGGCGGCTTCGCTCCAGGCCACCTCTGGGTCGACCACCATTACCGCAACACCCTCGATCTCCGGCTCGTCCGCGGTCTCCTCGCCCCCACGGATGAGTGCGACGACAGCATGCGCCGACACCGCCCAGTCCATCAGCTCCGACACCGAGCGTGCCCCGATGCCCAGCAGCACGTCACCGATTTCCGTGGGGTCCTCATCAGCGCCGTGGATCACCACAGTGCGCAATGGGGTAGAACGGGGAACCGAACCCAACCGCAGGCGGATCCCGTAGCCACCCAGTACGTTCGCCAGCCGGTCCAATGTCACCATCAGCGGCTCCTGTCGAATCGACGGTGCAGCGGGTTCCGGCGGCGTACAGAGTTCGTGGAAGTCGGGGTAGCCAGGATTCTCAGTGGATGCCGAGTCTGCGGCGTAGGTCGTCGGGGTAGTCGCTGTAGGCGGCGGCGACTTCGTCGAGGTAAACCAGGGTTGGGAAGTCGATGACGGGTTGGTGGTCGGCGAGGAATCGTGCGGTGTGTTCGACGATACGTTGTTCGTCGGCGGGGTCGAAGCCGAGTTCGGCGAGGACGTCGGCGTCGACGACGAATTGGGACTCTATGGTGTCGCCGTGGTCGTCGATGCGGACGCGGTATTCGTGGTCGATCACGGGTTCGACACTGAGGTGCTCGGGCATGCGATCGCGCTCCATATCGGTGTCGGGTACGGGTGTCGAGGCTGTTGGGTTCGTACTGAGTGGTCCGCGAGGTCGGTCAGAGCGGCACCGGTGATCATTGCCTTACCGAGTGCGGGCGTGGCGGTCACCGCAGCGACGCGGTCAGGGTGGTCGACAGCTCAGTGGCGAGGTGGTCCCAGCTGGCGTCGAACTTAGCGACCCCGTCGTCTTCCAGGGTGGTGACGACGTCGTCGTAGTCGATGCCGAGCGCGGCCAGCTCGTCGAGCACCTGCCGGGACCGCGGGTAGGTGCCGTGGATGCTGTCGCGGGGGATGTGGCCGTGGTCAGCGACCGCGCGCAAGGTGGCTTCGGGCATGGTGTTGACCACGCCGGGCGCGACGAGGTCGGTGACGTAGCGGGTGTCGTCGTACCGGGGATCCTTCACCCCGGTCGATGCCCACAAGGGGCGTTGCGGATGTGCACCCGAGCCCGTCAGCGCCCGCCAGCGGTCGCTGTCGAAGTATTGCTCGTAGAGCTGGTACGCCAGCCGCGCGTTGGCGATCGCCGCGGCGCCGCGCAGGGCCGCGGCCTGATCGGTGCCGATCTTGTCGAGCCGCTGGTCGACCTCGATGTCCACGCGGGACACGAAAAACGATGCCACCGAATGGACTCGCGCGATGTCATGGCCGTTCGCTTGGGCGAGTTCGAGCCCGTCCAGGAATGCTTCGATCACTTGCCGGTAGCGGTGCAGCGAGAACATCAAGGTGACATTGATGTCGATGCCCTCGGCTAGGCAGGCGGTGATCGCCGGTAGTCCTTGCTTGGCGGCCGGGATCTTGACGAACAGGTTGGGCCGGTCCACCAGCCACCACAGCGCGTGGGCTTCGGCGACAGTGCGTTCGGTGTCGTGTGCCAGCCGTGGATCGACCTCGATCGACACCCGCCCGTCGACCCCGTCGGTGGCGTCGTAGACCGGGCGCAACACATCACACGCCAAGCGCACGTCATAGGTGGTCAGCTCCCGTAATGCGGTGTCGAGATCGACGCGGCGCAGCGCCAAGCGTCGTATCTGGTCGGCGTAGGTGTCGCTGCCGGTGATGGCCTTGGCGAAGATGGCCGGGTTGGTCGTCACCCCGGTCAAATGCTGGTCAGCGACCAGGCGAGCCAGGCTGCCGTCGGTCAGCCGCTCTCGGCTGAGGTCGTCGAGCCAGATCGACACCCCAGCCTCGGTCAATGCGGTCAACGGGTCGGACATGAGCATCTCCTTCCAAAGGTTTGTCGACTACGCCGGTGGCCAGATCATCACCAGGGGTGGCGGTTTCGTTCGCGATCCTCCGGGCAGGCCACCTATATTTCGTGAGCGTCTGTGGTTGCGACAGAGCCATCGAGAGCGGGTGGCCCCTAGCGCTGGCGGGGCGGGGATTCGGATCATGAATGTGCGATACCGCTTGGGTTCACCACCCTCGCCGGTCCATGTGAACTTCTCGGCGGGAAAACCGACTCAGGCCATGACCGGGCCGCCTCCCAAGCGTTGGCGGTGCGGGCACGAGCACAGTTCCCTGTCAAGTTCTTCAGTTCAGCATTACTGGGATACTGCTGGCTGACCAGGTCCGAAGCGGACAATCGGCGAGAACCCTTTTGGTCTTACCATCGCGGACGCTGCCGGAATCCCATAATGACGGATACACAGTCCGGAGGCGCTTAAGAAGGTGTCAACTCCGGCCCATCCTCGACCCACTCTGATCTGCCTGGTCGGTCTCGTCATCATCATGTACGTACCACGCACCGCCTGACCAGGGACCCGCACCACCGGGCCGGGTGCCAGCCTCTCGCGCCTCGGCCGTGGTGTTCCGTACACCGATCATCGGCATCCAGCCGAGCACCAGCCAGCATCCCAGGGCGCGAACGGGTCACCGAGCCCGAGTGCCTGTCCGTTTTGTCCGGTTATGGTGGTCGGGTGAATGTTGAGGTGACGCCTTTGCCGGGTATCGGTGTACGCAAGGACTTCCCGTTGAGGGGATCTCGTCGGCGGGTGGGGGTGATCGATCATCGGGACGGCACGATCGATTTGATCGTCAGCAAACCGGACAACCCGGATGTGACCGATCAGATCTCGTTGTCGCCGCGGGAGGCGGCCTTGCTGGCCAACTTGCTTGGTGCCCCGCAGTTGGTGGCGCAGTTGGAGGAAGAGCACCGCGACCTGGACGGGGTCACGACCAAGCAGATGACCGTGCGCAGCGGATCGGTGTATGACGGCCGGCTGTTGGGTGAGACCCAGATGCGTACCCGCACGAAGACATCCATCGTTGCGGTGATGCGGGCAGGGCATGCGTTCGCCTCGCCGGCGCCGGACTTCGTGTTCACGGCCGGTGATGTGCTGGTTGTGGTCGGCACCGCCGACGGTCTAGCGGCTGCTGCCAGAGTGCTCACGGACGGCTGAGGCGATGGTGGCTCACGAGACCGCGCTCGCGTTGATTCAGCTGGGTGCGGTGCTTTTCGGGTTGGGTTTGTTGGGGCGGGTCGCGGCGCGGATCGGGTTGTCGCCGATCCCGTTGTATCTGATCGGCGGGTTGGTGTTCGGCACCGGCGGGTTGGTCGAGTTGGACCAGGTTGACGAGTTCATCCATTTGGCCAGCGAGATCGGTGTGGTGTTGCTGTTGCTGCTGCTCGGGCTGGAATACAGCGCCAGCGAGTTGGTGACCGGTATGCGCATGTCCTGGGCGGCGGGTGTGCTGGATATAGTCCTCAACGCGACTCCAGGGGTGCTGGTCGCACTCGCTTTGGGCTGGGGTTTCACCGGGGCGGTCGCGATGGCCGGAGTCACCTATATCTCCTCCTCGGGCATTGTGGCGAAGGTATTGAACGATCTCGGCAGACTCGGCAACCGGGAGACGCCGACGATTCTGTCGATTCTGGTGTTCGAGGATCTGGTCATGGCCGGGTATCTGCCGGTGTTGACCGCGGTGCTGGCCGGTGTCGGGTTCGTGGCCGGGTTGAAGACGTTGGGGATCGCGTTGGCGGCGGTCACCGTCGTCCTCGTGGTGGCACTGCGATACGGCAAGTATGTGTCGATGGTCGTCGACAGCGAGGACCGGGAGATCCTCCTGTTGAAGCTGCTGGGGTCGGCGTTGCTGGTGGCTGGTGTGGCCTCGGCGGTGCAGGTGTCGGCAGCGGTGGGGGCGTTCCTGCTCGGTATCGCGATCTCGGACTCGACCGCGCACAATGCCACCAAGCTGCTGGAGCCATTGCGGGATCTGTTCGCGGCGTTGTTCTTCGTGCTGTTCGGGTTGAGCACCGACCCGGCGAGTATTCCCCCTGTGCTGGGGTGGGCGTGTCTGCTGGCGGTGGTGACGACAGCGACGAAGGTGGCCACCGGTTGGTGGGCGGCCAAACGTGCTGGGGCGTCGCGCTATGGGCGCGCGCGGGCGGGGACGGCGCTGGTCGCACACGGTGAGTTCTCCATCGTCATTGCCGGGTTGGCGGTTACTGCGGGCGCGGTCCCGGTCGAGTTCGCCGCGATGGCAACCACCTATGTGCTGCTGATGGCGGTGCTGGGGCCCATCGCCGCGCGCGTCGTGGAACCGATCATGGCCTGGCGTAGCAACAAACCCGGTCGCATGCCCGACACCAGCGGTGCGGGTGCTGCACCTGATACCGGTGCCGCGGTGGAAGGACGGTTCGATGAGGCGGCGGGCGCGAATGGCGTAGCGGGTCAACCGAGTCCAGACCGAAGTCGTTGAAGTACTGGTCCACGTCGATCTCAGCCGGTCCAAGACCCAGCCGACGGGCAGGCATCCCAGGGTTACGAATGGCACCCCGATCGCGCACGCAATGGCATTCGCTCGGCGGCACATGCCTCGGCGCCTGCGAGCAAGCCGAAGGTGGCCGGTGTGCGGCTCGTTATGATGCCGGAATGGGCGGCGTCCGTCGAACGAGGGCGGCCATGCATTCTTGCGAGTTCCGTACATGCGGACCAACGCGGTAGCGAAGATCGTGCTGGAGTCCAGCGTGACCGCGCGGATGGCCGCGGCGAACGCCGATGGTGAGACAGTGATCTGCTGCCGGACGGGCGTAGCGACTATGTCACGCAGGGCCCCAAAAGCTTTGTGCCAGAGTCCATGCGGCGCTGACTACCACTGGAGGGTAAGCCCGGGTTAGAAGAGGTCCGGCGCTGTTGTGCATGCCGGTCGACCAGCGGTTGCGGGCCCGGTCGTCGGTGTTCGCCGGTGGTTTCGAACTCCATGCCGCCGAACAGGTGTGCGGTGCCGGCTCAACGGAGGACGTGCTGGAACTCGAGGCAGCACAGGCAATCACCCCACTGCGCGGCCGGGCCGGTGCGCGACGGCCGGGCAGAACCATGGGATGTTCCACATAATTCGCTGAACGTGATCGGGGAACACTGCCGGTCGCGGTGTCAGGCCACTGTCCGGATCGGTCGGTGCGTATGGGGCTCCATCTAGTTGGGGTAGCGCACTACCCTAGGCGCACCACCTGCGGCCTTCGATGATGGTGAGACCTTCCAAATCAGCTCCGATAACAGGTGGTGGCATCATGTTCTTCTACAACGACTCGAGCCGGACGGCCGCTTCTGGCGAACTCGACGGCAGCGGAAAATTCGTCAATCTCGCTGATATGTCTGGTTTTGGCCGCTGGACCCATATCGTGTCGGTGGATGGGCGGCTGTTCTTCTACAACCGTGCGAGCCGCACGGCCGCGTCGGGTGAACTCGATGGCAGTGGGAACTTCGTCAATCTCGCTGATATGTCTGGTTTCAGCGAGTGGACCCATATCGTGCCGGTGGATGGGCGGCTGTTCTTCTACAACCGTGCGAGCCGCACGGCCGCGTCGGGTGAACTCGATGGCAGTGGGAACTTCGTCAACCTTGCTGATATGTCTGGTTTCAGCGACTGGTCCCACATCGTCGGGTGAACGCTGCTCGCACTCCGATCAATGTTGCTCAGGATAAACAGATCCGAGCTGCCGAAATACCGTCCGGCGCGGCCGACCACTACCTCGATTCTCCATCGAGGTAGTGGCTGCCGCCGTGCTTGCCGAAGCGCCATTGCGGGTACCGGACGGTGCCGTCGCTCCATACGGAATGCGCTTGCGCCGCGGATCGCGGCGGGGCAGAACCTCGAGCCGGTCACCGGCGCGTACCTGCGGTATCTGATCGCGGTCGATACCGAGACCCGCACCGGGATCTTTTTCGTGCCAGGGGAATTCACCGAAGTCGAGTACAAGGCGTGCGCCTTCGAAGCCCTAGGGGCCAATCTGGGGTCGACGCTGCACGTGCACTCCGACTGTCAGGTGTTCCACGCCGCGGACGTGGTGTGGCAGCAGCTGGCCGCGCGAGATCCGCACGACCCCGATGCTGAACCGGGAGCGAGTATTCAGTGAAATTCCCAATACGGCAAACGATTCGGCTTCAGTGCGAAGGAAGCTTTCGACGCCATGACGAAAGCATGCGCGGCCCTATTGCCTCGAGAATAACTTCGCCTGTCCGGATACAACGGTGTTGTTGCGGTCGACGAGTGCGACTCGTACCTGGACTTGATCCGATACCGCGGGTCGCTGGCCGGGGGTTTCTGTCATCGGGATGCTTGTGTCGTGTTGGGTGTTGTCGCAGGTGACGGCGTTCTGAATGCCCTGGGCTGAGGGGCCGTCAGCGGTGGGTTCGCCCATCATCGCCTGAATGCTGGTCACTTGGTCGGAGTTATCGCAGCTGTAGGTGACTTGAACTATGGTCGGTCCGGCGCGGGAGATGTCGATGGTCGCTGTGGCGAGAGCGGGAGCAGCCGTTACGACCAGGACAGTCGCGATCGCCGCGAAGACGGTCGCGACGCAGGTGGTGCGCCGACAATTCCGGGTAGTCGTCATGGATCTTGGTTCCTCCTGTGTGGCGGGATGAGTCGCTGAACACAACGGGAAGAGCACGCGGGACTCGCGGTACCGCATGTATCCATGGTGCAGCCTCCGGGCTTGCGCGGGTGGGAAAACCGCTCTGCCGAGCACGTCGCAGTGTGTGACCGGTGGCCCCAGGCATCGTCGTGCGGGGGCCGGACGATCCGCATCGCTGCGCGGTGACGGCGGGCTGGAAATGGGACTGATCGCCGGTAGGCCCGCGTCTGAGCCTGGACGTGCTGCAGCGGACGCTGCTCGCAATCGTTGGCATTTCGATGGAGGCCATGATGGGTTGATGAGGCGAAGCGATGACTTGGGGGCGGCAAGGGCAGGCGGAGCGCTGGAGGCTGGTTCGGAGATTTCCGCCGCTGCGGCACCCGCGGTACGCGAGATCCGGGTGCTGGCATTGAATACCTGGCACAGCGGCAGCAAGATCTCCAAGGGTATTGAGCTGATCACCGATCTCATCATCTCGACACAGGCCTCGGTCGTGCTGCTCTCGGAGGCCACCGAAGCGACCACGGCCGTCGCGTCCGAATTGGCGCGGCGGGGGCGCCAGTTCGATGCCGTCCCCTCGCATGACACCGGAATTCTGTCGGTGTTTCCGATTCAGGACAGCGCCGATCTGCAATGGATGGTCAAGGCGCGGTTGAACATCGACGGAAAGCGCCTCACCGTGTACTCGGCGCATCTGGAGTATCGGTGGTATGCCTGCAACCTGCCCCGCGGGTATGGGCCCGGGGTTCCGGCGCCGGGGGAATTCGCCGAGCACGAGTGGAACAAGCTGCCGCACGGCCCAGTGACCGACCCTGCCGTGATCCAGCGCGTCAACGCGGCCTCGGGCCGCCCTGAGGTCATCAGCGACTTTCTCGCCGACGCGCAAGCCGAGATCGCCGACGGGTCATCGGTCATCATGGGTGGCGACCTGAACGAGCCGTCCCTGCTGGATTGGACGCCCGCCACAGTGACGTTGTTCGACCACAACGGCGTGGTGTCGGCGTGGGAGACCACTCGACGCCTGCAAGAAGCCGGTTTCATCGACGCGTATCGGTCGATGTATCCGGACCCGGCCACCCATCCCGGACTCACTTGGCCCTCGGACAATGTCGATGTGGATGTCTCCGAGCTGGCTTGGGCTCCGGAAGCAGACGAACGCGACCGCGTCGACTACATCTTCGCTCGTGGTGCCGCGCTGCGGCTGTCCGCCGTCGGCATCATCGGTCCGCGCGGGTCCATCGTGCGCGGTACCCGACGGCAAGAAGCAACCCAGGACAACTTCTTCGCCACGCCAGCACAGTGGGGCAGCGACCATAAAGGCATCTTCGCGACATACCAACTCGTCGACTGACTGAACGGCCGGAGTGTGCGCCTCCGCCCGGTCGACGTCGTAGGGCCCGGGCGGACTCCGGCTGGCTGGTCTAAGCGTCTTCGAGGGCTTCGCCGATTTCGTGGGCGACGCGATTGTGCTGATCCTGCACCAGCCAATGACCGGCCGCGAGGGCCAGCGCGACGGGCCATTCGATGATCTCGGCCGCGGCCAGCGCGCTGAGCGCACCGTAGTACGCCAGGTGTTCGGGGCGGGGGAGGCGGACCCGGCCGATCACCGGCAGGTCCACCGCGAAACCCTGCGCCGCAAGTACCCGATCGACGGCGTTTCGGTGGCTTGTAGGCGAATTTTCGACCATTTGTTGCCTTCCGGTCATGGTGTCTTCGCGAATTCGACGCTTGGGTTCCGCACGGTGGATGGCGTGATGAGAACTGCTGCAGGTGTCGGCTCGGATCCGTTGACGGGTGCGTTGACGCAGGTGCTGACCGTGCCGTTGCGCGAGTTGTACGCGGTGCTGTGGCGCTTGGGCGTCATCGAGGTCGTCGACTGATCATCCCGGTGCCGACCGCCCGCGGCGAACAGACGCGGAGCTACGGCTGCGACGGCGGTTGCGACGGCGGCCGTCGACAACGCCTGGCACCAGCCGACCGGACCCAGCGGCGTGCTGCCGAGCAGTTGGCTCACCCCCGGCGTGCTGATCAGCGCGCCGAGCACCAACAGTGAGCCGACCGCGGTGCCCACCACCAGCGGACTGTGCGAGTCGATGAGTGTCTGTCCCAGTTGGGTCGCGACCAACGCCACCAGCGCGACCGTCGACGCGCGCCGCCGCCGACCGGTCAACCTCGCCAAAACCCATGCGCTCATCGCGGCGGAGGCAGTCGTCGCACCGCGCACTGCCACCGTCCGCCACAACGCGGCTCGGTCGGGTCCCCGGCCGGTATAACGCAGCGCGGCACTCGGCGGACTGACCGCGAGGGCGGCGGCCGGCAGCGCATCGGTGAGGATATTGACCAGCAGCAATTGGCGGGTATTCAGCGGCGTCCGGCCGGTGAGTGCGGTGCCAGCGATCGCAAAAGCCACCTCGCCCGCATTGCCGCCGAGCAGCACGGCCACGGCCGCTTGCACCCGCCGCCACAGTTGCCGACCTTCATCGATGGCATCCAACAGCGAGCGGATCCGCCCGTCCAGCAGCATGACGTCCGCCGCGCCGCGGGCGGGTTCACTGCCACGCGATACAACGCCGATGCCGACGGTTGCGGTGCGGATGGCCGCCGCGTCGTTGGAGCCGTCACCGACCATGGCGCACACGTGACCCAGCCGCTGGATCGTCTCGACGATCTGCACCTTGTGCTCGGGTGACATCCGGGCGAACACCCGTCGGCTCTGCACCGCCTGCTCCTGTTCGCGCCGAGACAGCGCCTCCCATTCGGGCCCGTCGATCACCTGGTCGTCGTCGAGGGGCAGGCCCACTTCGGCGGCGATCGCGGTGGCCGTTATGGGGTGGTCACCGGTGATCAGTCGCACCCCGATGCCGCGGTCGGCCAACTCGGCCAGCACTTCGGTCGCGTCCGCGCGTGGCGTGTCCGATAGACCGAGCAACCCGGCGAATCGCAGTCCACCGCTGGACAATTCGGCGAAGAAGTCGGCTTCGTCACGTATCGATTGCGCCCGCGATGCCGAAAGCTGCCGGGTGGCAACGGCAATTACCCGCAGCCCCTCGGCGGCCATCTTGCGCACCTGCCGCTGCACCTCGTCGTCGGCGTCCGCGCACGCCGCGAGCACCACCTCCGGTGCCCCCTTCATCGACAACTGTTCGCCGCACACCGACGCCGAGAACGGGCGACCCGACCGGAACGGCAAATGCGCCGCCGACCCGCCGCGGTCCAGGTGTTGCCCGGCCTCGGCCACCGCGCGGTCGGTCGCGTGTTCGTGCGGTTCGCCGTTGGCCAGCGGCGTCGCCCGGAGGGCGTGGACGAGCACATCGTCGTCGGACCATCCGTTCGCCGCGTACACCCTGGTCACGCGCAGCCGGTTCTCGCTGAGCGTCCCGGTCTTGTCGAAGCACACCACGTCGACCCGGCCGAGCGCCTCGACCGACCGCGGACTGCGCACCAGCGCGCCCGCACGGGTCAGTCGCCGCGCCGATGCCTGTTGGGCCAGCGTCGCGACCAGTGGCAGCCCTTCCGGAACGGCGGCAACGCTGACGGCCACACCGCTGCTGACGGCCTGCCGCAGTCCGGTGCGCCGCAACAGCCCGAGCGCGGTGACCAATCCGCCGCCGACGAGGCTGAACGGCCACGCCTTGTTCGTCAGATCTTTGAGCTGGGTCTGCAGGCCCGCGGCGGAGCCGTCTGGGTGCGGGGCCGCCGCGGCGCCGCCCGCCTGCGTCTGCGCACCGACGGTGGTGACGATCGCGACCGCGGTACCGGCGACCACGGTCGTGGTGGCGAACAGCATGCAGGCCCGCTCGGCGACGGGCGCGGCCGGTGTCGCGTCGACCTGCTTGGCCACCGGCAGCGACTCCCCGGTCAATGACGACTCGTCGACTTCCACGTCGAGGGCGTGGATGAGCCGCGCGTCGGCGGGCACCACTTCACCGGGCCGCACCTCGATGACGTCCCCGGGGCGCAGGTCGAGGGCATGGACCGTCGCGTAGCGATCGACGCCGAGCAATTTACGGGCCGGGGGGTCCTGCGCGGCCAGCAGGTGTCGCAGCAGCCGTTCGGCCCGGATCCGCTGGGTGGCTGCCAGGACCGCGTTTCCGGCGAGCACCGACCCGACCAGGATCGCGTCGACGGGCGAGCCGAGCACTGCGCTTGCCGCCGATCCCACCGCCAGTACCGGGATCAACGGGTCGGCCAGTTCGTCGCGCATCGCGCCCGCGAAATCCGATACCGCCCGGCGTGCCGGATCGATGAGCGAACGCGCGGGGCGGGCAGTCGATGCCAGCCGCGACTGCTCGAGCGCTCGGTCCGGTCGCGGCTGCGGCAGCACACGACGCACCTTTTCGACAGACATGGCATGCCACTCGTGCACGCTCGCGGCAGGCGGTGGTGGCACCTTCAGCGCTCGGGTGGCGAGCCGGTAGCCCGTCCATGCGCCGGCGGCGGCCCCGGCGGTGACCGGAGCCAAGCCTCGGCTCCGCACCCCGGGAATCATCAGCAGTGCACCCAAAAGAGAAGCGCCGGTGGCGATTTCGACGCCGCGTTCACTTGCTTTGCGGGCTGCGGGCAACGCGTGCACGATCCGCCACACGTTGTCCAGGTCGTCGACGAGCACGTCGGCATGCCACGGCGGTGGCCCGCCCGCGGTGACACCGATCGCGAGGTCGGCGTCGGCCAGTGCCTGTGCCGCGGAACGCGACACCACCGCGACCGTGCGGCCCTCCCGCTGCAACCGGTGCACCGTGCTGGTGAGCGCTTCGTCGACGGAGTCGTGCACCGGATCCAGGTCATCGAACGACGGGCGCAGATCGTCGAGCGTGTCGACGTCCACCGAAACCACCTCGGCACCGCTGCGGCGCACTTCGCCGAGCACCGCCGCCGCGAGCGGGTGATGGGCGTACCGCACCAGCACCGCGCTACCGCTGGCGGTCACCGCTCGTGCCACCGGCTGCCACCCGGGTTGCCATGCGCCGCAGTCCAATTGGTCCTGGGCCCACTGCCATACCGCCGTGCGCTCGTGCTCGGGCACGTCGCGGATGCGCGCAATCCGCAGTTCGTCGCAGCACAGTGCTCGAGGGTCGAAGACCACGGCGTCGACCCGGTCGAGGCGCCGGAACACGCGAGGCCGCAAGGGCAGCACGCCGTGCCGTTCGGCCAGCCCGCGGGCGAGTGTCGTGGCGAACGACTCCCGGCTGGTTCGGGCTGCTCTGGGCGCGGCGACCGTGACAGCAGTGGCGGCGGCGTCGAGGCCGGCGCTGAGAAGGCCGATCGTCGGTGCGGCAGCCGCCTGCGCCAGTCCGCTGCGGTCCCCGTGGCGCTCAACCGGTCCCGGCGGCAGGGGCGCCGGCCGGTCACCGGGCCGGATACGGTCGATACACGCCGCATGCGGCGCGAACTCGGGCTCGCGGCGTTGCCAGATGGTCGCCGCGGCGCGGGTCTCGGCGGCCTTCGACAGGTGGATGAACAAATCGACGCCCAGCGACGCCGGTAATTGGGTGACGGTGTACGCGGCCGCCGTGGCAAGCGCGATCGCGGTATCGGCGGCGTCGGTGCCGAGGCGCTGTTCCGCGGCGCGACGCAGCCGTGGCTGGTAATCGACCAGCGCGACAACGGCGTTGAGGCCTGCCGGGAATCGCCGCAGACCGACCACCCGGCCAGCCAACGCGACACCCATGCCAGCGGTGTTCATCGCTGCCGAGACCACGTTGCAGGCCAGCATGATGCCGTCGGCGGGCAGGTCTACCGGCGGATGCCCGGAATCGGGGTGTCGATTCTCGGCTTCGGCCACCACGTCGCACAGCTCGTCGACGGTTGTCGTTTCGTCCACCTCGACGATGACGCGCGACAGCGGGTAGTTGAGGCTCGCCGAGAGCACACCACGATGCGCGCGCAGTGCGGCAAGGACCGCGGAGCCGATGTCGTCGTCCGGCTCGCGCTCGGAGAGGCCGCGTACTTCGATCCAGCAGCGGTTGTCGCCGCGCCAACGGCGCCGGGCGGGCTTACCGCCGATCAGTTCCGTCGCGGCTTCGGTGATCGCACCGACCATTCGGTCGGAGGCTATCGCGCGCACCGGCGAGGTCGCGAATTCCACGCCAGCGGTGGTGACGACCACAGTGGAGCGGACACCCGCGCCGAGGGCGCGCAGAGGCAATGCGACGGAGGTACGTACTAGTCGGCTGAGGTCCACCGTCGCCAGCTAACGCTTGCTCGGCGAGCGCCGCGTCCGCGCCGCGCTCTGGGGTGTGGGGGCGATGTCTTCGTCGCCTCGGTCGGGCGTTCGACCGCCGTCCGGCGGTGGCTCGAGCTGTTCGGAACGACCGGCAGCATCGGGCGCCGAGTACCTGCCTGGCTGGCGACCGAGCTGCCGGACCACCAGGGCGGCGCCTCCGACGCCCAGTAGAACAGGCCAGTCCACCAATCCGGTGGCGCCGATCGCCGCCAAGGTCAGGGCGGCCGCCGGTGTGGAGTGGCTGCCTCTGCTCAGCCCGTTCTTCACGCCGACCGCGGCGCCCTGTACGCCGCCTATCACACCGTTGACGGCGGCCCCGCCCACCGCCCCGGCCGCAGCCGCTGTCGCGTCGGCCGTCCAGGTGACCATGTGTATCGCGCCTTCGGAAATGTTCATAGATTCACTCCGTCGCGTTCACCGAATAGGCACTTACGAGCAAACCGGAGTTTACTCCCCGAGAAGTCGACAGAGTGCGACGGTAGGCTCCATATCTTCAAATCTGCCGACAGGGAAATGGCGCCTTCCAATATGCGACGGCAACCTCACCGCATTCGCATCGGCGTCGAGTTGGGAAATGATGCCGAACGCGGAAGTGTCTGCCGACTGGCGTCGTGGATCGCCTGACTTCCCTTCGCAACCGGCTTCCCCTGATCGATTCGAAATCCCTTGGAATCGTGAAAGTCCCAGTTGCGGAACGGGTCGGGGCTGCGGACGCCACAAAGACCGCGATTGTTGTCGCGGTTCCTGCGAGCCGGCCGAAATGGATCCGCTCAACGGTTGGGCGTGAACGGTTCGGTGCCGAGTACCAGGCGCAGACCCGAGATGCCGGAATGTGCTCGGGCGTAGGCCAATTCGCGGCTGATGTCACCGATGTTGTTGACGATGGGAAGCGAAACGGCGAGCGTTGACAGTGTGCCGAGCGCGTAGCCGTCGTGGTCGAGGAAGGCGCTGCCGCTGTCGCCCGGGATGCCGGGAATCGTCGCGACGAATGCGTGGGTCCAGCCACCGGCGGCGACATCGTCGATCTTGCTTTCCGCGACCTGAGGGGACAGGCTGGCGATTCCGCCACGCAGAATGGAGTTCCAGTAGCTGTAGAGGTGGTCCCCGGCATTCGTTCCGTTGGTGTTGATGCCGACCGGGCCGCCCCAGTGCGGCAGGCTCGGATTGACTTTGACGGCATCCTCCGGCGCGAGCTTCACCAAAGCAAAGTCGTTGTAGGCGCAGGTATTGCGGTCCTGCTCGCCGGTTTCCCGCATGGTCAGCCAGCTGCTGTACGCGAGTTGACCGGTGGCGGTGGTCGTTGCCCCGAACATCGGTGAGCCGTTGGGGTTGAAACTCACGGGGGTTCCCAGGGGCTGGCTACCGGCGGTGCAGCCATTGGTATCGATGACCTGTCCCGTGGTGGCGCAGTGGGCAGCCTGGCCGATGTACACGTTGCCGCTGTCATCGACGAAGACGTAGTTCGCCGTGCATGGGACCGCGCCGTGGGTATAGGTCTGCATCCCGGGAGTGATCGCAGCGGAGGCGGCGGGTGCCCATTGATGTCCGGCCTGGTCGGCGGCAACGCTCGTCCCGGAGCTGGCGAAGGTGAAGCCCGACCGTCCCGGCGCGGCAGGCGCCGAAGCATGGTTGTCCGCTGTGCTGTCGGCGCCGGGCTGGCTGCCCCAGCCGGTGGCCAGGTACATGCCGGTCACGGCAAGGACGCAGGTCGCCGGGACGGCGAATGCGCGGCGAAAACTGGACAGCAGCATGGATGGTCTCCTAACGGTTGTGAGGTCGGCGATCTAGCGCCGTGGCCATTGCGCAAACTTGTGGCGACGCTCGAACGGATTTCGGGTCGCGGCAGGCGGCTGCCGTGCAAAACCAGGATTACCAGCTAATCTGAAATCTATCCGTTTGCCATGACGATGTATTCGATCATTGCCCAGAAGTCGGTCGGACACTGCGATGAAAGCTAGCAAATAATCGGCATCGCCAGCTGAACCGGCTCGGCGCGAGATCGCGTCGAACGCATCCGGTCGAGCAGCCTGGTGGACGGCACCAGCGTCAGCGGTGCATGTATCCCAGTGTGAATGAGGCATCGTCCAGTCGTGGGGCGATCGATTCCCCGCCGAGTGCCTGCCGCAGTATGGCCTGTTCGTCCTGGATGACGTGCATTACGGCATTGATCAGGGCGAGGTGGGTGAACGCCTGGGGGTAGTTGCCCCAGTGCCGCCCGGTTCGGGGGTCGATCTCCTCGGCATAGAGGCCGAGGGGGCTGGCGTAGGCGAGCAGTTTCTCGCACAGCTGTTTGGCTCGTGTCTTTTCGCCGATCTCCGAGAGCGCCGAGACCAGCCAGAACGAACAGATCGTGAATGCCCCTTCTTCCCCTGGGCAGCCATCGTCGGTTTCATCGACGCGATACCGCAAGACGAGGCCGTCCTCGGTCAGTTCGTCGGCGATGGCCAACACCGTGTTGCGTACCCGCTCGTCGTCTGGAGGCAGGAAACGAACCAGCGGGATGAGCAGGGTCGAAGCATCCAGCGCCGTGCTGCCGTAGTACTGGGTGAACACCTTCCGCGAATCGACCGCATGGGTGCAGATGTCGGTATGTATGTCGTCCGCGGCCTGTTGCCAGCGATGCGCGCGTTGGAAGTCCTGGTGGATGCGGGCCAACCGAGCGCCGCGATCGGCGGCAACCCAGCACATCACCTTGCTGGAGGTGAAGTGTTGTGGTTCCCCCCGTACTTCCCAGATGCCATGGTCGGGCTCGCGCCAATAGGTGAGGGCGCTTTTGACCGCCCGCCCCAGTACCAGCCATGCTCGGGCGTCGATCTGGTCTTGGTTGCGCGCGTAGAGATAGACCGCGTCCAGCGCGGCGCCCCACACATCATGCTGGCGTTGCCGGTAGGCGTCGTTGCCGATACGCACGGGGCTGGCATTTTCGTAGCCGCGCAGGTGGGTGAGAGTCTGCTCGGTGAGGTCGCTTTCGCCACCGATGCCGTAGACGATCTGCATGTCCCGGACGTCTTCGGTCAAGTTGATGATGTAGGAGAAGAAGTCGTTCGCCTCCCAGCTGAAGCCCAGTGTGTACAGGCCCCACAGCGCGAAGGCGGAGTCGCGTATCCACGAGTAGCGGTAGTCCCAATTGCGTTCTCCGCCTGGGGTTTCGGGCAGTGACGTGGTAGCGGCGGCACTGATGGCGCCGGTGGGTGCGAAGGTCAGTCCCTTCAGAGTCAGCGCGCTGCGGGTGAGCTGGGCCGCCCACGGGTGGTCCGGAAACCGCCCACCCGCCAGCCAGTGCCGCCAATGGTGGATTGTCCGCAGTAGCCGTTCATCGGCCTCGTCGGCGGCGCGGGGCCCATCGCAACTACCCCAGGAGAGCGCGCAAAAGCGGGTGTCGCCTGCCTGCAGCAAGGTGCGAGCGAGCGCGTGCGTCCCTTCCAGTCCCAAGCGCATGTCGGTGCTCAGCGTCAGCCGCAGATCGATCTCGTCGGCGCTGGCCTGCGCGACGTGATAACTGTCGAGGTACTCCCAATGAGCGCGATACCTGCTGTAGTCGAACGACGGCTGGCAGTCGAGCATGAACTGGATTTGCCCGGTCTCGCAGTGCACCGTCCGAAGCAGAATGTGCTCGGCGTCGTAGTCGGTGGGGGTTCGGCGATGGGCGCTGCGTCCGGGGGTCTGGTGCCGCCATGGCCCGACCAGCAGCACATCGCGAACGGTCGCCCACCCTTCGCCACTGCGCCAACACGTTTCCATGACCATCGTGCCGGGGACATAGCGGCGATCGGTGGGCACCATGAAGTCGGCGGGGCCGAACCGAAACGAACCGGCGGAACGATCGAGTATGGATGCGAAGACACTCGGGGAGTCGATGCGGGGCAGACACATCCATTCGATGGCTCCGCTGGGCGCGATAAGTGCGGTGACCTCGCAGTCGGAGATGAAACCGTAGTCGTCGATGCGCGGGAACGCCGTGAGTTGTGGCGTGTGTTCGCTGTCGTCGTCCATGCGGTGCTCCATCGTCATCTCGGCGCTGGAAAATCCGGCAGGGCGCGCGGGTGGACAGTCGGTTGTCGAGTTCCTTGCGCAGCTGAGCGATGTGCGTCGAGACAGCCGCGTCGAACATCCCCAGCTCTGGCCGCCGCATGGACGGAGCCGAGCCGCACCACAGTCGAGTGGACCCGAAGCTGGGCGGGCGTCACAGTCCGAGTCTACTTCCACTCATCAGTGGTCGTGTCACAACCGCTCGTGCAGGACCTCCGCGATACGCCGGAGCGCCGCATCGCTGGTCATCCGCCAGTGTGTGGTGGCTACCGGGTAGTTGTGCACCGAACCCGCCACTGCGGCCGTCCAGGTCGCGGCGCCGACCGAACACGTCGGATCGTCGTGTGCCGCAGTGAAGTAGACGAGGTCCCCGTCGAAGGAGCGCGCACGATATGCCGCGTCGAGCGTCGCCGAATCGATTGCCGCGGCCACGACCCGTTCGATCCGCGCGGCCCCCAAGGACGCGAACGGCTCGGGGAGCGTGCTCAATCGCTGTGCCAGTTGAGACAACTCCACCGTTTCGTCCAGGCCGAATTCCGTGGCTTTATCGCCGAGCAGTCCACCGAGCAGTTCTGGCACCGCAACCTCGATCCCCGCGATGGGCGATCGGGCAGCGGTCTCGAGTAGCCGACTGTCCATCATGCCCAGCAGCGCCACCTGCGCCCCTTCGTCCTGGAGTTGGACGGCCATGGCATGCGCGAGCACACCGCCGAGTGACCAGCCGAGCAGGTGGTAGGGGCCCTCCGGTTGCACCGCACGAACGTGCTTGACGTAGTGCCGCGCCCAGTCCTCGATGGAATCCGGCAGTGGGTCCGCCGAACTCAGCGCCGGTGACTGGAGTCCGTAAATGGGCCGATCCGGTTCGAGATGGGCGGCAAGCCCGGCGAAGGACCAGGCGATGCCCCCGATCGGATGGATGCAGAACAGCGGCTCGGCGGTACCGGAGGTCCGCAGTGGCAGCAGTACGTCGAATGCCGCGTCGGCACCGGCACCCTCTGTGCCGCGCGCACGCAATTCCGCGACGATGCCCGCGGGGGTGGGGGCGGTGAACGCCCACATCACCGGGATCGTTTCGGCCATCGCCTCGCTCAACCGAGCCGTCAGCTTGGTCGCGATCAGTGAATTGCCGCCCAGTTCGAAGAAGTTGTCATCCAATCCGATGCGATCCAGACACAGGACATCCGCGAAAATTTCGCAGACCATGGTCTCGAGCGCGGTCGTCGGTGCGCGGTAGGTGCGGGTGCCGAGCTCGGGTTCGGGCAGTGCCGCGCGGTCGAGTTTGCCGACCGGGGTCAACGGGACACCATCGAGGACCACGATCGCCGTCGGAACCATATGCGACGGCAAAGTCCGTGCGGCCCAGTGGATCAGCCGATCCGGATCGATCATCCGGTCCCGGGCGGCCACCACGTACGACACCAGAACCGTTGCCCCAGCGGAATTCTCCCTGCCGACCGTGACGGCGAAATCCACGTCCGCATGGGCGGCCAGTACCGCATCGATCTCGCCGAGTTCGATTCGGAAGCCACGGATCTTCACCTGGAAATCGGTACGGCCTCGATAGTCGAGCTCGCCGTCGCGGTTCCATGCCACCAGATCGCCGGTGCGATACATCCGGGCACCCGGTTGGAACGGGTTGGCGACGAAACGATCTGCCGTCAGGTCAGCGCGACCGAAGTAGCCCCGCGCCAACTGTTCTCCGGCCAGGTACAACTCACCCGCGACGCCGACCGGGACCGGGCGCAACCGCGAATCCAGGACGTATACCCGACTGTTCCACGCCGGTCCGCCGATCGGCACGGCCGGTTCATCGGACCGGCCTACCCGATGGCTGGTGATCGACACCGCGGCCTCGGTCGGGCCGTACAGGTTGTACAGCGACGTATCGGGCGCCGCCGCCGCGAATCGGCGCGCCAGCGCGGCAGGCAGGGTCTCACCGATCGCCAGCACCCGGCGCAACGAATCCGGCGGCCGGCCCGTCAGCAATGCGTCCAGCATCGATGGCACCGCGTGCAGCGTGGTCACGCCCGCACGTGTCATCAGTTCGTTCAGGTATGCCGGGTCGCGGTGGCCATCCGGTGCTGCGATTACCAGGCGGCCGCCGCAGACCGCGGCCGACCAGAATTCCCACACCGACAGATCGAACGTCGCCGCCGTCTTCAACAACACCGCGTCATCCACGGTCAATCCGAATTGCGCTGTCTTCCACAGCAACTGGTTGACAATCGCACCGTGTGAGACCGCGACCCCCTTCGGGCGACCCGTGGAACCCGACGTGAAGATCACATAGGCCGCATGCTCGGCGCGTAACGGCGCGATCCGCTCGGCGTCGGTGATCGGGGCCGTGTCCACCGAGGACAGGTCAAGTCGATCCACCAGCACCACCGGCGTAGCGCTGGTCCCGAAATCCGCATCGGCATTCGTCAGCACACAAACCGGTGCCGCCGTCTCGAGCATGTACTCGGTCCGCCGCGCGGGTTGATCGGGATCGATCGGCACATACACACCACCGGCCTTGCTCACCGCATACATCGCGACGACCAGATCCACCGAACGCCGAATGGCCAACGCCACCAGCGACTCCGGGCCGACACCCCGCGAAATCAAATACCGCGCGAGTTTGTTCACGCGTCGATCCAGCTCGCCGTAGGTAATCCGAATACCGTCGGTGGTGACGAGTGCCGTGGACTCCGGTGTGGCAGCGACAGTCCCATCGAGCAGCGACACCAACGTGGTGTCCGTATTCACTTGGTGCGCGGTGTCGTTCCATACCGTGAGGATCCGTGTACTTTCCTCGGCCCCGAGCAGATCGATAGTACCGACCGGCATGTGCGGATCGGCGATCACGGCATCGAGGACGCGCACGAACCGGTCCACGAAACTCCGCACCGTCGACTCGTCGAACAGATCCGCGGCGTAGGTGAAGAAGCCGCCGATACCCCTCGGCGCACCGTCCTCGTCGTAGCTGTCGGCCATGATCACATGCAGGTCGAACTGCGACAGCTGTCGATCCGTTGCCAACTCGGTGAGCGTCAAGCCCGGCAACTCCATGCCGGCCGGGGCAAGATTCTGGAACGACAGCCCCACCTGGAACAGCGGATGCCGCGCCGTCGAGCGCACCGGATTCAGCACTTCGACCAATTGCTCGAACGGCACATCGGCATGGGCGAACGCTTGGACGTCGATATCGCGTTGCCGCGCAAGCAAGTTCGTGAAACTCGCACTCGCATCCACTCGGGTTCGGAACACCAGGGTGTTGACGAACATGCCGATCAGATCGTCCAACACCGCCTCGCCCCGGCCCGCAATCGGTGTTCCGATAGCGATATCGTCGGTGCCCGACAAGCGAGCCAGCAACACCGCCAACGCGGTGTGCACAACCATGAACAGCGTGGCGTCCTCGGCCCGTGCCAACCTCGTCAGCGCCGCATGCGTGCGCGCATCGATGCGCAACTCCACTCGGCCGCCGGCGAAGGACTGCACCGCCGGACGCGGCCGGTCTCTCGGCAACCGCAGCTCATCCGGTAGGTCGGCAAGGGCCCGGCGCCAGTAGGTGATCTGCTCGGCGGCCATCGACCCCGGCTGGTCCGCATGACCGAGCAAAGCACGTTGCCACAACGTGTAATCCGCGTACTGCACGGCCAGCGGCGACCAATCCGGGGCCCGCCCCAGTGCACGAGCGGCGTATGCCGAGGCAAGATCGCGGGTAAGCGGGCCACCGGAGTAGCCGTCGCCGGCGATGTGGGCGACGACCATGGCGAGCACGAATTCGCCGTCCGCGACCCGGAACAGCGCGGCCCGCACGGGCACCTCGGCAGTAACGTCGAAGGTCGTCGAAATTAGTTCCAGCACAGCCGATTCCACCTCGACGGGATCGACGGTCCGGACCTCCAGCCGTGGCACGTCAGAGTGTGCGGGAGGCAGGATGACCTGCACCGGGTCCGCTACCTCCGAGTCGTCCACCGCTGGCTGCGGATAAACGGTTCGCAGGATCTCATGGCGCACAACGACATCGGTGAAGGCCTGCACCAGCGCGGCGATATCCAGCTCGCCGGTCAAACGGATCGCGACGGGAATGTTGTATGCGGTCGACTCGGTATCGAACTGGTTGAGAAACCACATCCGTTGCTGTGCGGGCGACAGCGGAATACGTTCCGGCCGTGCGCCCGCGACCAGGGCGCGGCGACTGCCGGTACCGGTGAGCTTCGCCACCTCCCGCGCACAACCCGCGACGGTGGGCGCGGCGAACAGCACACGCACTGGAACGCGGGCATCCACCGCCATGCCGAGGCGGGCTGTCACCCGCGTGGCGAGCAGTGAATTGCCGCCCAGCTCGAAGAAATTGTCGTCGGCGCCGATCCGCTCGATACCGAGCACATCGGCGAAGACACCGGCCACGGTCCGTTCCGCGACCGTGGACGGTTCGCGGTAGGTGCGCGCCGCGAATTGCGGTTCGGGGAGGGCATTTCGGTCCAGCTTGCCGACCGCGGTCAACGGAATCTCGTCGAGCGCCACGACCGACGCGGGAACCATATGCGACGGCAGGCTACGCGCTGCCCACCGCACCAATTGGTCCGTATCCAGCGACCGGCCCATCACATACGACACCAGAATCGTGGTCCCGCTCGGGTTTTCGCGCCCGAGCGTCACCGCGTATTCGACGTCGGGGTGGGCGGCGAGCACCGCATCGATCTCCCCGAGCTCGATGCGGAAGCCACGGATCTTCACTTGGAAGTCCGTGCGGCCCAGGTACTCCAACTCCCAATCGGTGGCCGCGGCATTCGGTACCTCGACCCAGCGGACCAGATCGCCGGTCCGGTACATCCGGTCGCCCGGCGCACCCCACGGATTCGCGACGAAACGTTCCGACGTCGAGCCGGAACGGCCGTGATAGCCGCGGGCCAGTGCCGGGCCCGCCAGATACAGCTCACCGGTGACGCCCGCCGGCACCGGGCGCAACCGCTCGTCGAGCACCGCTGCCCACCCGCCTGGTACCGGACGGCCGATCGTTATCCGTTGTCCCGCAAGCAGAGTCGTATAGGTGGCGCCGATCGTCGCCTCGGTCGGACCGTATCCGTTGATGAAGCGGCGACCCGGCTGCCACTTGGCCAGCAGTTCGGCGGTGGTGGCCTCGCCACCTGCGGACACGACCTGCAAGTCGTCCAGGCCGGCGGGATCGACAGTGCCCAGCAGCGCCGGGGTGATGATCGTATGCGTCACCCGTTCGCCGCGCAGCAGGTCATGCAGGTCGGTGCCGCCGACGATATCCGGTGCGGCGATCACCAGGGTGGCGCCGCTGTAGAAGGTGCTGGACCACTCCTCGACCGATTGGTCGAAACTCGGCGAGCACACATGCAGCATCCGATGTCGCGGCCCGAGTCCGAGCATGTCGACGGTGTGGCCGACGAGTCCACCGAGTCCGGCGTGGGTGACGGTGACACCCTTGGGCGATCCCGTGGACCCCGACGTGTAGATCACATAGGCCGGATGCGACATGCGCAGCGGCGCACGACGGTCCGCGTCGGTCACCGCGGCCGCCGAGTGGGCGGCG
This sequence comes from Nocardia sp. CA-135398, assembly GCF_050955845.1. Classification (NCBI taxonomy): domain Bacteria; kingdom Bacillati; phylum Actinomycetota; class Actinomycetes; order Mycobacteriales; family Nocardiaceae; genus Nocardia; species Nocardia sp. CA-135398. The sequence continues at coordinate 3,903,832 of NZ_CP192084.1, forward strand.
CAGCGCGCGAGCATCGCGGGATCGTCGAACACCAGCCACTCCACCGTGTCGGGTAGACCGGTCTGCGCGGCGACCGTAATGCCGAGCACCGCACCGGAATCGGCCACCATGTGCCGCACCCGGTCCACCGGATAGCTCGGATCGACCGGCAGATACGCGCCACCCGCCTTGGCGACCGCCCATACCGCGGCGATCATCTCGTAGGAACGTCGCATCGCCAGCGCCACCACCGTCTCCGGCGCGACACCTCGATCGATCAGTACGCGCGCCAGCCGCGACGACAGCTCGTCCAGCTCACCGTAGGTATAGGCCCGCCCCGCGTCGCGCACCGCGACTCGATCACGCCCGAAACCGACTCCCCGGGTCAGCAGATCCGGCAGCATCCCGAGGGTTGCCGGGGCGCCGCCGCCCATCCCGGTGAGCCGCGCGTACTCGTCCTCGACCAAGAGCGGCAGATCGCCTGCCCGCGCCGCTGGCTCGTGCACGACCGCCGCCAGCACTCGAACGAACCGGCGGGCGAATATCTGTGCCGTACCGTCATCGAAAAGATCACGCGCGAAAGACATCTCGCCGCACAGTCGATCCGAGTCGCCATCCGCGGTCGAGATCGCCAGTGCCAGATCCCCAACGGCATCCGGCGGACTCTGGAACGACAGAGCCACCTGGAATAGCGGATGCCGACCCGGCGACCGCCGCGCGCCCACCAGATCGACCAACTCGTCGAACGGAATACCGGCGTGCGCGAATCCCTGGAGTTCACGCTGGTGTGCCTCCGGCAGGAGGTCGGCGAAGCGCGCGGCCCGATCCACGCGGGTACGCAGCACCAGTTCGGCACGGCGACCGCCTGGCGTCGGCGTGCCGATCGCTATGTCGTCGGAGCCGGATAGTCGCGCGAGCAGTACCGCCAATGCCGTGCGCACCACCGCGGTCCATGTCACGCCCGCCTTGTGCGCAAGCCGTCGTAGGCCCAGGTGTACCTCGTCCGGCACCGAGAACTCCACTTGCCCACGGACGTCGGACCGCACTGCCGTGCGCGGGCGGTCCGATGGCAGCTCCAGCCGATCGGGCAGGCCTGCCAAGGCCGTGCGCCAGTATCGAGATCTGGTGATCGGGTCGTCCGATTCGGCGTCGCAGAGTCGCGCGATCTCGGCCGCGGTACGGTCCGGGCTCGTCGGCAGATCGTCGAGCACGCGGCGAAGCCGATCGGCCACGGCCCGCGCCGTCTCGTCGGCGACCATATCGCGCCGGTATTTCACCTGCACCAGCGTCCGGGTATCGAGGAAGACCACAACGGTGATCGGGTAGTGCGTGAAGTCGGCCCCGCGCATTTGCTCGATCCGCAACCCGTCGATGGCGCCACCGGCCTGCTGAAGCCCGTCGGCGTCGACGGGGTAGGACTCGAACACCAGCATCGTGTCGAAAAGCTCGTCATGGGTGATCGCGGGAGCTTGCGTAGTCGGCGCGGTGGGCGAGCACAGCGGGATGGCAGCCGACAGAGCTTGCGTGGTGGATACGGACGAACCGACTACGCGTTGGATCGCGGCCAATCCGAGGTGGTGATGATCCAACAGCGACGCCTGCTCGGCCTGTAAACCGGTCAGCAGGGCAGGCACCGTCGTGCCGCGATCGAATCGGATCCGTACCGGGACGGCATCAACGAACAGGCCGATCATGTCGCCGATACCGTCGAGCTGCGGCGGTCTGCCGGAGACGGTCGCGCCGAAGACGACATCGTCGCGTCCGGTGCTACCGGCGACGACCAGACCCCACGCCGCCTGTACCACCGTATTGGCGGTGACCTCGGCCGTCGCCGCGTAGGCGGTGAGTGCCGAGGTCTGTGCGGTCGACAGATCGAATTCACAGACGCCGAACCCGTCGCCGACCGCCGCTGGCCAGGTCAGTTCGGGGGCGAGCATGGTCGCGGTGGCGTCGGTCAACGCCTCCGACCAGGCGCGCACCGCGGCCTCCCGGTCTTGTCGCGCGAGCCACCGCAGGTAGTCGCGGTAGGGCCGGACGGGTGCGAGCAGCGCCGTGTCACCGTCGGTCGCGTACAGGACCAGGAGCTCCTTCATCAACAGCGGCATCGACCAGCCGTCGAGCAGGATGTGGTGACCGGTCAACACGAGGTGGTTACGCTTTTGCTGCCCGGAGTCATTGGTGTACACCGTGAATCGCAGCAGCGGCGCCACTGCCGGATCGAATCCGCGTCGCCGCTCGGCGATCAGCAGTTCCGGCAGCTCGGCCTCGGCCACGCCGTCGACGACCTGCCACGGCACCTCGACCCCGTTCACCACCAGCTGCACCGACGTCCCGTCGACCGTGGGGACGAAGGCCGACCGCAGGTTCGCGTGCCGGTCCAGAATCGTCTGCGCGGCTCGGCGCAACCGGCCCATATCCAGCTCGCCGGTCAGCTGGGCGGCCAGCTGGATGATGTAGGCCTCGGCCGAATCGTCCAGTAGCTCGATGAGTACCCGCAACGAGCCCTGCAGCGGTGACAGCGGCAGCACATCCGACAGTCCGGGATAGTTCCGCCGCCACTGGTCCAACTCGACCTGCGAGACCCGTACCAGCGGAACATCCGATGGGGTCAGACCACCGGCAGCCGGATCCTTCGAGTGGTCGGCGATCGCGGTGAGCGCGGTCAGCCAGTCCTCGGCCAACTCCCGGACCGCCGCCTCGTCGAGAATCGCGGCGGCGAAGGCGAACGACGCCACCATCCGCGGGCCGTCCGCGGTATCGCTGACGATCGTGTTGATGTCGATCACCGCGGACAGCGGCAGGTCCGGATTCGGCTCTGCGGCAACGGGTCCCAGATCTGCGGTCGGCAACCAGCCGGCATCCGACCCGCTGTCGGGCACCGCCCCCGCGGAGACGCGGCCGAGGTAATTGAAGCTGATCTGTCCGAGATCACCGGCAAGCGCGTCGGCGGTATCCGGATTCAGCTGCCGAAGCAGCCCGAAACCGATGCCTCGATCCGGCACCGAAAGTAGTTGCTCCTTCACCGATTTCAGCACCGCGGCGGTCGCCTCGCCACCGGCGAGGGCGGCTTCGGCGTCGATCCCGGACAGGTCGATGGTCACCGGACTGATGCTGGTGAACCAACCGACAGTGCGGGTCAGGTCGGCGCCGGGCACTGCGCCTTCCTCGCGACCGTGCCCCTCGAGCCGCAGCCGAGTGACCGGAGCATCGACGCCGCGCCGCGCCCGCCAGGACCGCACCGCCATCGCGAGCGCGGCGAGCAGACTGTCGTTGGCGCCGCCCTGGTACAGCGCGGGAACCTTGCCGAGCACCGCATCGGCGACCTCGACCGGAACCCGGATATCGAACACACCCCTGGTCTGGAAGGTATCGGCGACCGGGTCCAGGGCACGGGCGCCGAGCAGCGGATCCGGGGTCGCCAACACCCGCCGCCAATATCCGAGCTCCTCGGCGCGGTCCGGTGTGGCGGCCGCTTCCACCAAGGCGTGCGCCCAGCGTCGGAAGGAGGTGCCGACGGTGGGCAGTGCCACCGGCTGCCCGGCGCTGCGCTGTGCCCACGCGAGCATCAGATCCGGGATCAGAATGCGCCACGACACACCATCGGTCACATAGTGATGGACCGCGACGGCGACAGCATCGCGCGCGTCGGGCCTGCGCAGCCACGTGCACGTGATCATCCGGCCCGCAGCGGGATCCAATCCGGCCAGCGCGGAATCCATGGCCGCGTTGGCAATTCGGTTCAGCTCGGCCTGGTCGACACCCGCGGGCACCTCGACCTCGGCGACCAACGCGTCGACCTCGATGGCGCCACGAGCCGACACCTCGAACCGCCACTCCTCGTCCACCTGCCACACCCGCGAGCGCAGCACATCGTGATGATCGAGCACCGCGCCGATGGTGGCCAGCACACCCGCGCGATCGATGCCCTCCGGCAAACCGAGCACCATGCTCTGGGCGAACCGACTGAACGAACCGTTGGCGAGGAACCAAGCGAGTACCGGGGTGAGCGGAACCGTGCCGACTCCACCGCCGGGCAGCTCGGCTAAGACCGCCGCCCCCGACTCCGCGCCGACCACGGCAACACGAGCCAACCCCGCGACTGACTTGTGCTCGAACACATTCCGCGCCGTGAATACCAGCCCTGCCGCTTTGGCCCGCGACACCAACTGGATCGACATGATGCTGTCACCACCCAGGGCGAAGAACGAATCGTCCACCCCGACCCGCTGCACACCCAGCACCTGCGTGAAGAGCTCGGCAAGCCGCGTCTCGACCGCGCCGACCGGAGCACGCGAAACCGCCGTAGGGAACACCGGCTCAGGCAACGCTTTACGGTCCAGCTTTCCATTCGAAGTCAATGGAACCCGGTCCAACAGCACAATCGCCGCGGGCACCATATGCGACGGCAGGAACCCGGCCGCATACTCCCGCAGCTCGGCCGGATCCACGACCCGCCCCGGTGCCGCCAGCACATACGACACCAATGCAGTCGCACCACCGGATATTTCACGACCCAGCGTGACCACGAAATCGATATCGGCATGTCGGCCGAGCACGGCATCGATCTCGCCGAGCTCGATACGGAAACCCCGCACCTTCACCTGGAAATCAGCGCGACCGACATAGTCGAGCTGCCAATCCGCCGACGCAAGGGCGAGATTCCCCGCTCGCTGCTCCGGTTCCGCGTACCAGCGCACGAGGTCGCCGGTGCGATACATCCGCGAACCGGGCCCACCCCAGGGATTGGCGACAAACCGCTGCGCGGACAACCCGGCACGGTTCCAGTAGCCACGAGCCAACGCGGCGCCCGCCAGATACAGCTCACCCGTAATACCGGGCGGTACCGGATTCAACCGCGAATCCAGCACGAACGCCGAGCTACCCAGAATCGGCTTGCCGACCGTGATATGTTGCCCCGCAACCAGTTCCACATTCGACGACATGACCGTCGCCTCGGTCGGGCCGTACGCGTTGAACAACCGGCGGCCGGGCTGCCACTTGGCCAACAGCTCCGGGGTCAGCACATCCCCACCCACGAACAGCACTTCCATCCGGTCCACGCCGGTCGGATCGACGGTGCCGAGCACTGCCGGTGTGATGATCGTGTGCGTCACCTGCTCGGTCCGCAGCAACTCGCCGAGTTCCGGTCCGCCCATGACATCCGACGGCACGACCACCAATGTCGCCCCCACCGAGAACGCGCACATCCATTCCATCACCGACGGATCGAAACTCGGCGAACAGATATGCAGGTACCGGTGGTGCGGTTCGAGGCAGTATTGGCCGACCGAATGATCGACCAAATCGCTCAGCCCGCCATGGGTCACGGCGACCCCCTTGGGTAGGCCCGTCGAGCCCGAGGTATAGATCACGTAGGCCGGATGTTGTATCCGTAACGGCACGATCCGCTCGGCATCGGTGACCGGGTCGGCGGACTTGTCGGCGCACAACACCGCCGTCAGCGGTGCATCCAGCACCAGCCAATCGGCCTCATCAGGTAGCCGGTCGACATAGTCGGAGCCGGTAATGCCCAGGGCCGCACCGGAATCGGTCAACATGTGCCGCACCCGATGCGCGGGAAGAGCGGGGTCGACCGGCAGGTGCGCACCACCGGCCTTGGCGATCGCGATCGCCGCCAGCACCATCTCGTAGGAACGGGGCAGTGCCACCGCGACCGGCAGTTCGGGACCGACACCTCGATCGATCAGGACCCTCGCCAACCGCGACGACTGTTCGTCGAGTTCGCCATAACTGATCGACCGACCCCCGTATCGCACCGCGACCCGGTCCCGGCCCAAGGTGACCCCACGGGTCAGCAGCTCAGGCAGCAATCGGGGCGTCCGCACGTCATCGTCATCGACTCTGGTCAGCAGGGCCAGTTCGTCGTCGCCGAGCATCGGCAGATCACCGATCGGGTCGCACGGGCGATGCACCGCCGCCGCCAGTAGCCGACGGAATCGCTCGGCGAAAACATCTACTGTGCGTCGGTCGAACAAATCGGGCGCGAAGTAGAGGGTCGCGACGATGCCGGAGCTGTCTCGGTTCTCCCGAATGTGCAGCCACAGATCGAATGGTCCGCGGGCGACGGGAGTCCGGTCACCGGCGGACAACATCACCTGTACCAGCGACCGGTCCGGATCCAGCAATGCCGCCAACCCGTCGAAGGGCAGGTCGGCTCGTGTGAATGCCTGTAGGGCAATGTCTTTCGTCTTCGCGAGCAGATCATCGAAGGAGATTTCACCCGGCACGCCGGTGCGCAGTACCACCGTATCGACCGAGTCACCGGTTCCCACCGGGGTGCCGATCGCGATGTCCTCGGTACCCGATAGTCGCGCGAGGAGTACCGCGAATGCCGCGTGTACGACGGTGAACACCGTCGTATCGCGGGTCCGCGCGACCCGAGGTAGCTGCAGATCCGCACCGATCTCGAACTCGACACAGGCTTCCGCACGGGTAGGCACGGCCGGCCGGGGGCGATCCCTGGGGAGGTTCAACTCATCCGGCAGCCCCTGGAGCGCGGTCCTCCAGTAGCGCGTCTGCGCGATCAGATCGCCGCGATCGTCGAAGATCCGATTGATTTCCGCTGGCGTGCGCTCCGGCGTCGCGACGAATTCACCGATGAGCGCCCGCAATCGGTCGGCGAGCGCCTGCGCGGCGGCGGTGGTGATCAGCTCGCGCCGGTACTGCACCTGTACATGGAGTCGGGTGCCCAACTCGACCACGACAGCCACCGGATAGTGGGTGAAGTTGCGACCTTGGAGATCGAGGACTTCAAGGCCGTCGATCGTCCCGTGGGCCTGCCGCAAGCCATCGGTGTCGACCGGATACGACTCGAAGGCCACCAGAGAATCGAACAACTCGCCCGCATCAGCGGCGCGCTGAATATCGGCCAATCCGAGGTAATGACCGTCGAGCAACGAAACCTGTTCGGACTGAAGCCGAATCAGCAGTTGCCGCACCGGCGCATCGGAGTCGAACCGAACCCGAACGGGGATGGTATTCGCGAACAGGCCGACCATTTCATCGACCCCGTCGACCTGGGGCGGCCGCCCGGAAACCACCGCACCGAATACGACATCATCGCCTCCGGCACAGGCCGCCAGCACCAGACCCCACGCCGCCTGGACCACCGTATTGACGGTGACCTCGGTTGCGGCGGCGAACCTCAGCAGCTCCGCGGTCTCGGCAGGTGACAGCTCGGCGGCGCGAACACCGTGGCCGTCGGCGGCGGTCGTGGGCGGCGGCAGGGTGCTGGCCAGCCGAGTGGGCGTCAGACCTGCCAGCGCCGCGCGCCATCTCCGCTCGGTGGTGTCCCGGTCGTAGCGCGCCAACCAGGCGAGATAGTCCCGATACGGCCGGACCGGCGGCAGCGGCGTCGAAATGCCGTCGGCCGCATAGGAAACCAGGAGTTCCTTCATCAGCAACGGCATCGACCAGCCGTCCAACAGGATGTGGTGCGCGGTCAACACCAGATGTACGCGTCCGGAGTTCGTGCGATACACCGTGAATCGCAGCAGCGGTGCCACCGTCGGATCGAACCCGCGGCGTGCTTCGGCGGCCAGCAGCGACGCCGGATCGGTGTCCGATGTGTCGACGATGCGCCACGGGACCGCCAGGCCGTCGGCAACGATCTGGACCGGGGTGCCCTCGACCGACGTTCTGAACGCGGCCCGCAGGATCGCCTGCCGATCCAACACCGCTTGCGCCGCCCGTCGTAGGCGATCCAGATCGATCACGCCGGACAACTCCACCGCCAACTGCAACAGGTAGGGATCTGCCGACTCGTCCGAAAGCTGTGTCAGGAAAAGCAATCCGAGCTGCAATGGCGACAGCGGCAGGACATCGACCAGGCCCGGGTGCTCCCGCTGCCAGATATCGAGTTCACCCTGGGTGATCCGCACGAGCGGGACATCCGCCGGAGTCAGGCCACCGGCCGCCGGATCGTGGACGTGTCCGGCGAGCATGGTCAATGCGGCCACCCAGCACTCGGCCAGCTCCCGCACCGAGTCCTCGTCGAGGATCTCGGACGCGTACGCGAACGACGCATTCAGTTGCACGCCCGCGTCGGTATCGGTCGCGATCGCGTTGATATCGACCACGGCGGCCGCGGGCATCGCCCGATCCTGGTCGGCTTCCGGGGCGCCCCAGTCGGCGGTCGGCAGCCAACTCCGATCTGTCAGCACATCCGGTACGTCGCTCGCGGAAATCCGACCGAGATAGTTGAAGCCGATCTGGCCCAGCGCACCGGCGAGCTCGTCCGCGTCATCGGCGCCGAGATAGCGCAGCATGCCGAAACCGATGCCCTTATCCGGCACCGCGAGCAGTTGCTCCTTCACCGTCTTGAGCATCGCCGCGGTCGCGTCGGCGGTATTCCACGCGGCATCGGCGTCGACGCCGGACAGATCGAGCACCACCGGATACATGCTGGTGAACCAGCCGACAGTGCGGTTCAGGTCGGCACCGGCAACGGCGTTTTCTTCACGACCGTGCCCCTCCAGCCGGATTCGCGTGGCCGCGGCATCGATCCCTCTCGTCGCCCGCCACGAGCGCACCGCCAGCGCCAACGCCGCGAGCAGACCGTCGTTGACCCCGCTCCGATACAGCGTCGGCAACTCGGACAACACCGCATGGGTGACTTCGGTCGGCACCGTGATGGTGAACCGGCGCACTGTCGCCGCGGTATCGATGACCGGGTCGAATGCCCGCGCGCCCAACAGTGGATCAGCGACGGTCAGTACCCGCTGCCAGTACGGCAGTTCGTCGCTACGGTCGGTCGTCGCCTCGACCAGACCGTGTGCCCACCGCCGGAACGACGTGCCGACGGCGGGCAGGGCGATTCGGTGTCCACCGTCGCGTTGTGCCCATGCGGTCACCAAGTCCGAAATCAGAATGCGCCATGACACGCCGTCGATCACGTAGTGATGCGCGGCGATGATCAGCGCATCCCGGCCGTCCGGTCGAGACAGCCAGGTGCAGGCGACCATCCGAGCCGACGCCGGATCGAGCGTGTCGAGGGCGGAATCCATTGCCGCACTGGCTGTTTCGCACAACTCATCGATGTCGAGTCCGGTGGGGACGTCGATCCGGGTGAGTAGCGCGTCCACGTCCACCGCACCCGCTGGCAGCGTTCGCAGTTGCCATCGCCCATCCACGGACCACACCTGCGCGCGGAGCATGTCGTGGTGATCCAGCACCGCGGTGAGTGTGGCCACCAAACCGGCCCGGTCGATGTGCTCGGGTAAGTCCAGCACCATGTGCTGGGTGAACCGGCCGAACGACCTTCCCCCGACGAGGTGGGCGGCCAGCACCGGTGTCAGCGGAATCTCCCCGATACCGCCTCCGGGCAACTCCGCGAGCCTCGGCACGGGATCGGCACCGATCACCGCGACTCGCGCCAAACCGGCCACCGTGCGCTGCTCGAACACATCCTGCGGGGTGAACACTATCCCTGCCGCACGGGCCCGCGACACCAGCTGGATCGATAGGATGCTGTCTCCGCCGACCGCGAAGAACGAGTCCTCCGCCCCGACCCGCACACCGAGCACCTGGGCATACAACTCGGCGAGTCGAGATTCCACGGAGCCCACCGGAGCGCGCGACACCGCCGCCTCGAAGACCGGCTCGGGCAACGCCTGCCGATCGAGCTTTCCATTGGCGGACAAGGGGATCGCGTCGAGCACAACGATCGCGGACGGCACCATATGGCCGGGCAATACGGCTCCGGCGAAGCGCAGGATTTCCCGGATATCGACGGAAACGCCGTTGCTCGCCAGCACATAGGAGACCAGTACGGTCGCGCCCGAGGGTGCGACCTTGCCGAGAGTCGCGGCGTATTCGATATCGGGGTGACCGGTCAGTGCGGCGTCGATTTCACCTAGCTCGATACGGAAGCCGCGGATCTTGACCTGGAAATCCGAGCGGCCGAGATATTCGAGTGTGCCATCGGCGCGGCGCCGCACCAGATCGCCGGTGCGATACATCCGTACGCCAGGGCAGCCGGCTTCCCCGCCGAACGGATTCGCCACGAATCGTTCCGCCGTGAGCGCCGCCCGCCCCAGGTAGCCCTGCGCGAGCGCGGGACCGGAAAGATAGAGTTCGCCGATCACGTCGGCGGGTACCGGGCGCAACCGCGAATCGAGCACCACCGCGCCGATACCCGGCAGGGCGGTGCCGATGGTGATCGGCTGCCCGGGCACCAACTCGGCGCTTTCGGTGGCGAGAATGGTGACCTCGGTGGGCCCGTAAGCGTTGTAGAAGGACCGCCCGTCGACCGCCCACCGCTCGACCAGCCCGGGGCCGAAGGCATCACCCGCGACGACAACGACCCGCAGCGCGTCGAGTCCGACCGGATCGACCGACTCCAGCGCGGCGGGCGTGATCAGCATGTGCGTGACACCCTCACGACGGAGCAGATCGGCTAGTTCGGCGCCGCCGAACACCGTCGGCGGGGACACCACGAGCGTCGCGCCGGAACTGAAGGCCAGCAGCACTTCGAGCACCGATACGTCGAAGTTCGGCGAACAAACGTGCAGCACCCGCGAATCGCTGTCGACCGCGTAGCGCTCGCGCTGCGCGTTGACCAGCATCGCAAGACCGGCGTGCGTCACCACAACGCCCTTCGGGCGACCGGTCGAGCCGGAGGTGTAGATGACGTAGGCCGGATGCTGTTCGGTCGGTGTGCCCACCCGGTCGACATAGGAGATCGGATGTGCGGGTCGTGCCGCGATCCGCTCCCGGTGCAGCGGATCATCGAGGTCGAGCCAGTAGATCTCGGTGCCGAGCCGCGCGCGGTGCGTCGAGTCGGTGAGCCCCAGCACCGCCCGGGAGTCGGCGACTATGTATGCGCTGCGCTCCGGCGGAAGGGTGGGGTCGACCGGCACGTAGGCCGCACCGGTCTTGGCGATGGCCCATATCGCCAGAACCGATTCGATCGAGCGGGTGAAGCCGACGGCGACGACGTCGCCGGGGCCGACGCCCCGGGCGATCAGTTCCCGTGCCAATCGTGACGACGATTGGTCCAGCTCTGTGTAGGTGAGTTCGCGCTGGTCAGCCGGTTCGCCGGTCGGGTTGTAGCGGATCGCGATCGAGTCGGCCGCGGACTCGACCGCGGCTCCCAACAACTGCGTGAAGAGCGGAATACTCGATCTGCGGCGAATTCGACCCCGAACAGTGCGACGAACCCTATCCATTCGAGTACTACAGTCCTCTCGCGCCGAACCAGCTCTAGCCGAAACCCACGAACCCGGCCGGATCCCGGCACACCGTTGGCGGACCAGTGTCGAACACAGCGAGAAGGAATCGATTTTGGAGCAATTGTGCCCTATCAAATCACAGGCACCGGCATCATGACGTCACATGGGTTGCATCCGCGGGCCGAACACTGAGCGGTTGCCGAGCAGGTTATCGAGTGACCGACATCAGAGTGCCGCGAGAGCCACTGCGGCGGCCCACAGTTCTCGATCGATCGGATCTTCGGCTACACCGTGATCTGCCGACCGGAATGTTTCCACGACATCGGCATCGGGGTGGTCACGCGATGCCGTCCAGGCATGGCCCCGCGCGTCGACGGTCCGCATCAGGATCGCTTCCGAATGGAATCCGAATCCCCACAGCGTCCGGCGGGGCGCACGCGAGAAAGCCAGCATCGCTAAATCCTGGAACGGCGGATCAGCCGATGTCGGCAGCGTGAGAACGCCGATCTGATCCGGTCCCGCCAGGGTGAGGCCGAAAAAGAGAGGGGTCGAGTCCGACGGCGCGTTGGCTCCGAGCAAGGTGGCCGTCACGGTTCGGATCAATTCGTCGGACGGGTAGAGAATCGTTCACGGCATCCACCCAAGCGCGCTGTGGCAGCGTAGCCCACTGCGCGGTGCGGATCCGCAATGGAGAGTTGGCTTTTCGCAACGCGCGTGCACGCCGTGCCGCGCGATCGTCGGCTGGACCACAGCAGTGTCGAAGACGGCCGCGCCGGTCTCCGAGACACTGGACATTGGGTGACCACTACGGGCACTTGGTCGAGACCGGCCTGATATTTCACTTCGACCTCGGCAGTCGATACACCTCGGTGAATTTACTGAACCCCTTGCTCTGCAAGCACTCTCGGCATCGATCGAATTCCTCATTTGTCGGGTCGAATTATCCGGACTTCCGACTGTCCGCAGCCCGAACCGCTCGATGCATAGTGAAATCTCGACACCGAACTCCGTCGCCTACGGGGCCGAAGATCTGAGGTCGGGCTGCGCGGTGCGCGGTGAGTTGCCGTGACATAGCTGGTGCGATCGGTAACAATGCCGCGCATGACGGTGGCGGCGAGCGGTGGATTGATAAATCTGCGGGTTGATCAGGCGACCGATGCCACGCCGCGCGGGACATTTCGACCCGATATCGAGGGGCTACGAGCCGTCGCCGTACTGGCCGTTGTGTTTTTTCACGCGAACATGCCCGGTGTCGGGGGCGGATTCGTCGGTGTCGATGTCTTTTTCGTCATTTCCGGCTTTCTCGTCACCGGAATCCTTTGGCGGGATGCGGCTTTCGCCGACACTGTCGGGCTGGTCCGGTTCTATGGCGCGCGGGCCCGCCGTCTGCTGCCCGCGGCAGGTGTCGTGGTGGTAGCCACCGCGGTCGGCGCGGCCGTATTGCTGCCGCCGCTGCAGGCTCGTCAGGTCCTCGGCGACGGGATCGCCAGCGCCTTGTATGCCGGGAACTATCGGCTCGCGCTGCGCGGCACCGACTACCTTGCCGCCGACACGCCTCCGTCGCCCTTCCAGCACTTCTGGTCGCTCGGTGTGGAGGAGCAGTTCTATCTGTTGTGGCCGGTACTGATCGCCGCCACGGCCTGGTTCGCGCGGCGGCGCGGAATCGGATCGGCCGCGGTATTTCCGTACCTGATCGTTCTGGCGGTTGTCGCCGCGCTCTCTTTCGCGATCTCGCTGATCTGGACCCGCACGCTGCCACCGTTGGCGTTCTTCTCGCTGCCGACGCGGGCCTGGGAGTTGGGCGCGGGCGGCATGATCGCGCTGTCGGTCACTGTGTGGTCCCGGTTGCCGAAATCGGTTGCCGCTCCTGCCGGATGGGTCGGGCTGGCGCTGATCGTCGCGGCGTGTAGCCAGCTGAACGGGAAGACACCGTATCCGGGCACCGCGGCCCTGCTGCCTGTTCTGGGTACCGCCTTGGTGATCCTATCGGGTTGTGTGCGAACACGATTCGGGGTCGGGCGCGCACTGGCGCTGCCGGTGATGCGGGCCGTCGGTCGCATGTCGTATTCCTGGTATCTGTGGCACTGGCCGGTATTGCTGCTGGCGCCGTGCGTGCTCGGTCACCAGCTCGGACGGGGTGGCTCGATGGGCGCGGTGATGATGGCAGGCGGACTCGCCATGCTCACGTTGTGGCTGGTCGAGAATCCGGTCCGCTTCGCCGCCGGATTGCGGGGGTCGGGCGCGCGCAGCCTCGCCTGTGGCGGTGCGATCACCGCGGTCGCCGGTGGTGTGGCACTGGTGCTGCTCGTGCTCGTTCCCGTTCCGGTCGGCCGCGGCGCGGCGGCCGCGGCTCTCACCCTTGCCACCCCAGCCGCAGCGGCCACGAGCAGCGCCGACGCGGGCGATGTGGCGGTCGAGCAGCTGACCGCGCAGACGCAGGCCGTGGTCGCTGCCTCGGCCGAAATCCGCGCTGTCCCTTCGAATCTCACCCCATCGCTGGCCGACGCACCCGGCGACAAGGCGGGCGTTTTCCTCGACGGCTGCGTGCGATCGTGGCGTGAGGCGGGACAGGCCGAGTGTGCCTCGGGCGATCCGGACTCGGCCACGACCGTGGCCCTGGTCGGCGATTCACACGCCGCGATGTGGCATCCGGCTTTCGAGCCGATCGCGGCGCAGCGGCACTGGCGGCTCGAAACCATGGCCAAGGTCACCTGCCCGTTGCTCGACTTGCCCATCACCAGCCCCTATCTGGGCCGGGAATACACCGAATGCGAGCAGTGGCGCGACCTGATCCTGACCCGGTTGCGGGCCGAACGTCCTCGGCTGATCGTGGTGAGCATGTCCCGGCGCTACGGCGCCGACTTCGGCTTCGTCTCCTACGATCAGGCCTGGGTGGACAGCCTCAACCGCATGGTCGGCCAGCTGCGCTCGACCGGAGCGGCGGTGCTCGTCCTCGGGTCGATTCCCGATCCACACACCACCGTTCCGGCGTGCCTGTCCGAACATATCGACAATGCGGTGGCATGCACGCCGGTGCGGCAGGTGGCGGTCGACGACGCCGGTATCGCGGCCGAGCATGCGGCGGCCATCGCCGGTGGCGGCCAGTACGCCGATCTGACCCCGCTCTTCTGCAGCGCCGCCCGTTGTCCCCTCATCATCGGTGACAACCTGGTGTACCGCGACGACAATCACCTCACCGTCGGTTACGCCAGGACCCTGGGACCGGTGATCGCCGCATTGGCGGACCGTTCGCTGACCAGTGGCTGAGTCGTGGGTCTTTCACTGCTGCTTCGCGGCGGATATGTAGGACGCCTGCCGCAACCGGTCGAGCAGCTCGGCGGGCACGTCGGCAGGCAGATCGGTGATCGGGCGGCCGTAGGCGGCGGCCAAGTCGAAGGGGGTGATGCGGTGGACCGACCAGTCGTGCTTGGACAGCCAGTCGCCGGGATCGGCGCGGGCGTCGCTGTACCAGAGGTCGCGCACGTTCAGATTGCCGAACGGGTTGGAGCCGAAGAACCTTTCCGCCATGTCGAAGTGGTGCTGATCCATGCCGCGGCCGAAGTCGTCGGCGGCCACGTGGCTGCCGGTTGCGGACAGGGCGTCGATGCGTTCGAACAATGCGTCGTGTGCCGAACCTGGCAGGAACGGCAACAATCCCTCGGCCGACCACGCCGCGGGCTGCCGCGGGTCGAAACCCGTGGCAGTGAGCGCGGCGGGCCAGTCGTCGCGCAGATCGACCGCAAGCGGGCGCCGATCGGCCTTGGCCACGGCGCCGTGCTCGGCGAGCACCTGGTCCTTGAACTCCAGCACGCGGGGCTGATCGATCTCGAAAATGACGGTGCCCGCCGGCCATTCCAGCCGATACGCCCGCGCGTCCAGACCCGATGCCAGGATCACCGCCTGCCGGACACCCCCCTGGCACGCCGCGGCGAAGAACTCGTCGAAGAACTTGGTTCGAATGCCCATGAACCGGCCGAACAGTCCGATATTGCCCGCCGAAGCCGGGTCGTCCAGTGTCTGCAGAAAGTGCGGTTCACCCGCCGCCTCGACGAACCACGCCGCGTACTCGTCGTGGATCATCGGCTCGGGATCGCGCGTCTCGAGTGCGCGAAACGTGGCGACGCCCAGGGCGGTCAGGCCGACGCTCGTCACGATGTCCCAGCTGTCTCCGTCTGTTCGCATAAATATCACCTCATGGTGGTCAGCGATCGATGGCAGGTCGTTCAGCGGTCAGGTGTGCGGGCGGGAATGCGGGTTCACGATGCGGTCGAGCGCCGCCAGATCCGATTGCAGGGCGTAGAAGGTGCGCAGCGCGACGGCGAAGGCGACCAGTCCGCCGATGCAGAGGGCGACCATCGAACCGATCACCGTGTGCTGCTGATGCGGAGTCAGGAATGTCAGCCCCAATGACACACCGATCAGCGGAACCGATGCCGCCACACCGAGATACACGCGGGTCCGCCGGATCAGCCGATGCAGCCGGGGCGCGTCGTCGGGAGAGATGTGACCGGCGGCGACCAAACCCGGGTAGTACCAGCGCAAGACGAAGAAGGTGGCCGGAAAATACGTGTACACGACCGCCACCGCGGCCGCGACGAGACTCGACGCGATGAGATTCGCCAGCAGCCCGGCCGGGACCGGCCCCAACGACAGCAGCTTCACCGCGAAGATGCCCATGGCCAGGATCCATCCGATGAACGCGACCGCCGCGATCCGGTCGCCGCAGGCGAGGGTGTCGGCGCGGGCCCGCGCAAGGGTGGTCTCGTCGAAATGTTCGCCCCGGCGCAGGCCGTCGGGTACCAGGAAGACGTTGCGGCACCAGTACAGCAGCCCGGCGATGGCGACCGGATAGGAGATCGCGATCACCACGTACCCCAGGTGGGTAAGCCGCCCGGCGGCCTCGGACCCCAGTTCGAGTTGGATCAGCCGGACATTGTGCGCCGACAGGTACAGTCCGGCCGCGACCTGGCCGAACATGCTCGCCGGAATCACCACCGGTATCGGCCGCCCGCGCAGCCGTGCCCGCAGGCTGTGTGCGGGCGGGTCGACCAGGTCGCGGGCGGCCCGGTCCTGGCTCAATTCCAGCTGCTGGGCCAGTTCGGCGCCGCCGGGGTACCGGTCGGCGGGGTCGGGCGCAAGGCAGGTGAGTAGCGCATGACGCAGTAGCGCCGGGCAGTCCGGGGGCAGGTCGGCCTCCAGGTTCGCTTCGACGAGCCCGCAGCGTCGATCGATCATCGCCTGCAACGATTGCTCCGATTCGCCCGCGCCGATGCCGTCGTCGAACGGTCGCCGTCCGGTGAGCAGTTCCCATAGGACCACCGCCAGCGAGTAGAGGTCACTGCGGGTATCGAGATCGGCGGCAGTGGTGGCCAGGCTGGGATGACAGGCCTGGAGTTGTTCGGGGGACATGTAGGCCAGCGAGCCGCCGAAGTAGGCGACGGGGTTCGCGCCGGGCAGGTGGCGGCTGAAGCTGATGTTGAAGTCGGCCAGTTTGGGCTGGCCGTCGGCGGACAGCAGCACATTCGCGGGTTTGATGTCGCGGTGCAGCACGCCGTGGTGATTGGCGTAATCGAGCGCGGTGGCCAGCCGGGCGCCCAGCCAGGCTACGGTTTCAGGCCAGGTGAGCTGTTCCAGTTCCGCACGGGCGGGCGAGGGCTGCGGCTCGAGCACGCCGCCGCTGGTGGTGGCGGCATCGATGGCCTGCAGCAGCAGCTTGCCGCTGCGTCGGGCCGGTGGGGTGCCGTGCAGCTCCCGCAGCACGCCGAGCAGGGTGCCGCCGGGCACATACTGCATGTACATCAGCTTCAGATGCTGTTCGGCGAGCTGACGCTGATCGAAGACGCGGACGATGTAGTCGTGGTCGAGCTGGGCCAGCGTCTGCGGTTCGGTGCCGCGGTCGCGGGAGATCTTCACGGCGACCAGTCGGCTCATCGATCGCTGCCGAGCCAGGAATACGCGCGCGAAGGCGCCGCAGCCCAGGGGCAGCAGCAGATCGAAATCGTCGACGGAGGCACCCGTACCGATGGAGTCGAGGGCATCGAGGGCCCTTGGGTCGGCCAGCAGCGTGCTGCGCAGGCCGCCGACGTCGAAAGTCTCGGAGATGCGGGCCATCTGGGTCGGATAGTCGTGCTCGTACTCGGTCAGGTCGACGTCGTGGCGGCAGCTGCGGGCACTGATCTCCTCGTAGATGAGATCCGGCGGCAGCGGGGCGGTGCGCAATTCCGGGAAATGTTCGCGATAGTCGGCAAGCCGCGGCGCGTTATCGCCGCGCTGCCATCTTTCGTGCAGATCCACTTTGATCAGCTCGATCAGCGTGGTCCGCCGCAGCGCGGGCTCGGCGGGCAGGTGTGCCGACAGATCGGGCGGTTCGCTCGATGATTTCCAGTCCCCGGCGAACTGGGCAACCAGAGTCGTCAACGCGGTCTGCGTTGCTGTCGCGCGGGCGACACCGGCGCCGGGTGTGCTCGCGCCGAGGCTGTGGTCCATCGTCGCTCGCTTCGAAGTGGTTGAGCCCGGTCCCGCACCGAGGAATATCGGATCCCTCCGGTGCGCACTTCACCAACAGCCTTTCGCCCCTGTGCCCATTTGTCCACCCCCGACCGTGCCGCCGATGAATTCGCCTGCGGAGCTGGCATGCGTCGTGCCGATCCATATCGGCACGGTCTATGACCGGGCGCGAGACTGCGATTCTCCGGGCGCTGTGCGACAACTCCCCGCGTTTGCACGCGGTACGCGGCGAAATGCGCACCGGTCGGCGTTGCCGCCGATCTGCCCCGTTCTGCGGACTCGACACTTTCGGCATGCCGTGCCCAAACGGCCGCCTGCGCGTTGATATCGACCGCAGAGGCGATTGCTCGACGTTATCTCGAATGAGGCGCTCGGTCCGGATTTTCATATGGGAGAAACATGATGTCGCTCATCGGGATTTCCTGACCCTGGAGTGCTGCATTCTATCGCCGTAATTTTGGGGTTATCGGCTGCGTACGGTGGGTTGTTCCCGCGCTTCATATGCGAAGAACCTCGGTGATCCGGATGGGTGGATCCAATTTCCGAATCAGGCGCGGAGAGTGAGACTTTCGCTTATCCGTGGGCTCGTGATGAAATTTCGGCGCCGCACAGACGTACGAAGCAGATCCGTAATTCGGCGGTTGGGCAGAGCCGGTGGCAAGGGAAACCGGGGCTTGTCGGGTGATCGCGGCCCGTGTTGTCGTGGTCTGCGGGGAGCGAGGGCGCACGGCCGTTCGCCACCGGATGACGTCGAGAGGTGAAGGTGCGCGTGGAACAGGTGGAGCCGGTCGTGGCACGCCGAGCGGAGTTGGCGGAGGAGTTGCGGGCGTACTTCGGCTCGATCGCCGCCGTCGAATTGGCCAGTGACGACGATATTTTCGCGCTGGGCCTGGTCAACTCGCTGCGTGCACTGGAGATCGTCGTACACGTGGAACAGACCTACGGGATCTCGGTCGAGGTCGAGGATCTCGATCTCGACAACTTCCGCACCGCGGCCCGCGCGGCCGCGTTCGTCGAGCGCAAGCGGTCCGGGAACGGACCGTCGTGATCGATGTCGAGAAGGTGGTCGCGGCCGCGGAATCGGATGCGGCCCAGTGGGATCGAGCGGGCTTGCCCGACGAGATGATCACGCTCGCGGCCCGGTCCGGGCTGCTGGGCGCCGATCGGCCGGTGACATTCGGTGGTGCGGGTCTGGACGCGCGTGAACTCGGCCGAATCGCCGCCACGCTCGGGGAACACTGCACCAGTCTGCGCTCGCTGGTCACCGTGCACGGCATGGTCGCCGCCGCGCTGGATCGGTGGGGAACCGCCGAACAGCGCCGCGATTGGCTGCCCAGGCTCACGGCCGGCGAGGTCGTTGCCGCGCTGGCGGCGACCGAGGCCGGGGCGGGTACCGACTTGGCCGGTGTCACAACGACTTTCGAGGACCATGGTGCGGAACGCGTCTTGTCCGGGCAGAAACTGTGGGTGACGTTCGGGCAGGTCGCCGACGTCTTCCTGGTACTCGGTACAGCGCCCGGCGGACTGTGCGCCGCACTTGTCGAGCGCGACCGTCCCGGCGTTTCCGTGGAGCCGGTCGAGGGGCAACTCGGCATGCGCGGCGCCAAGGTGGCGCACATTTGGTTCGACCGCGTGCGCATACCCGCGGAACAATTGATCGCCCCGCCGGGATTCGGCCTGTCCCATGTCATCGGTACGGCACTCGACCACGGG
This sequence comes from Nocardia sp. CA-135398, assembly GCF_050955845.1. Classification (NCBI taxonomy): domain Bacteria; kingdom Bacillati; phylum Actinomycetota; class Actinomycetes; order Mycobacteriales; family Nocardiaceae; genus Nocardia; species Nocardia sp. CA-135398. Next base: position 3,923,223 of record NZ_CP192084.1, read on the forward strand.
CGGTTCACCGTCGCATGGGGGTGCGTCGGGATCGCGCGAGCCTGTCTCGCCGACGCCGCCGCGCACGCCGCCACCCGCGTCCAGGGCAGTACCACCCTCGCCGAGCACCAGTTGATCCGTGCGATGCTCGGCCGCTGCTGGGTGGATGTCGAAGGCGCACAAGCCATCTGCGACCGCGCGACCGACGACCGGATCGCCGGATCCGCGCACGCCCTCGTCGCGACCATCGCCGCGAAGTACGCGGCGTCCAACGCTGCGGCCACGGTGAGTGAACGGGCGGTGCAGGTACTGGGCGCGGCGGGGTGCGCACCGGATAGCCGCGTCGGCAGGTTCTACCGCGACGCGAAGGTCATGCGGATTATCGAGGGAGCACAGGAGGTCGTCGAGGTGACCATCGGTGAGCACGTATTGCGGGGTGCGCGATGGTGAACGGACCGGTACGGCTGGGTCCGGTGGCGACGTGGTTCCCCGCCACCTCCGCGCGGGTCGCCAGCCTGACCGAATTGGACGAACTTCCGGCGCACCGACGAGAACACGCGCTGGCACTCGGCATCGAGACGGTGCGCACGGCGGACGAGCTGTCCGAGGTGGACCTGGCCGCCGCGGCGGCGACGGCGGCGCTGGACGAGGCCGGGCTCGAAGCCGCCGATATCGACGCGCTGCTGCTCGTCACGGGACGCGCGCCGCAATACCTGCTCGCATCGGAAACGACACGGCTGCAACACCGGATCGGCGCAACTCGCGCCTTCACCGCGGGCGTGGGTGATCTCGGCTGCGTATCGGTCTCCGCCGCGCTGACCCTCGCCGGGGCGCTGCTGCGCGCCGACGCCGGGTGCCGCACCGTTCTCGTCGTCGCCGCGGCCAAGACCCCCACCCGCCACCGGTACCGCCCGCCCATGACGCTGCTCGGCGATGGCGCGGCCGCGCTGCTCGTCACTGCCTCCGGCGGGCGCTGGGAGTTCGTCGACCAGATCCTGCGCAGCGACGGCAAGTACGCGGACCTGTTCCGAATCGACTACCGCGACACCCCGTCGCGAGCGTGGGCCGAGGAATGCACCGACGAATCCAGCTACTCGTTCCGGCTCGCGGTCGAGAGCAAGAAGCGGTTCGACGTCATCATTGCGGAGCTGCTGGAACGCAATGACATTCAGGTCGACTCGGTGGGACCGATCCTCATGCAGAACCTGTCGGGCGGTGCGTTCGCCTTCTGGGAGGAGGCCCTCGACGCCACGATCGACGAGGCGTGCCGGAGCAATCTCGCGGCATACGGCCACCTGGGTTCGGCGGACATGCTGGTCAACCTGGAGTCCGCCGCGGCCACCCGCACGTCCGGTGCGTATGCGCTGCTGTTGAACAGCAGTCCGGTGGCCGCCTGGAGCGCTGCCCTGATGCGGAGGGTTTGAGCTATGGCGGCAACGGTGAAGTGCCTGGTCTGGGATCTCGACGACACCGTCTGGCCCGGTGTCGTACTCGAATCCGACGGCGGGACTCCGAAACCCGAAGTGCTGCGGGCGATCCGGACCCTCGACGAACGTGGAATCCTGCATGCCGTCGCGAGCCGTGGCGAATTATCCGCCGCCACAGCGCATTTGCGTCGACACGGGATCGAGGACATGTTCTCGGCGGTCGAGATCGGCTGGGGCCCGAAGTCGGCGGCGATCCGTCGGATCGCCGAATCGCTGAATATCGGACGCGAGACCATAGCATTCGTCGACAACGACCCGGTCGAGTTGGCCGAGGTGGCGACCTCCTGTCCCGAGGTGCGGTGCTATCCGGCCGATCGCGTACCCGACCTGGTGAACCTTCCGGAATTTTCGCCGGAGACCGTGACATCCGAAGCGCGGCAGCGCCGGTCGTACTATCGCGCGGAACATGCCCGCCGAGTCGGCGAGGCCGAATTCGCCGGATCCGATGCGGACTTCCTCGCATCGTTGGGCCTGGTGATGACCGTGCGCGTGGCATCGGAGGCCGACCTTGCCAGGGCAAATGAGCTGACCGTTCGCACCCATCAGCTCAATACCACCGGGGCCACCTTCGACATCGACGAACTGCGGGAACTGTGCGCGTCACCGCGCCACGAGGTGCTCGTGGCATCCCTGCGCGACCGGTTCGGTGGTTACGGCACCATCGGGCTGGCGGTCTCGGAGATCCGCGGCTCCGACTCGGTGCTGCTCCTGCTGCTCATGTCCTGCCGGGTGATGTCACGCGGAGTCGGGACGGCGCTGATCCGGGAAATCGTCCGGCGCGCCCGCGCGGCGGGTCGGCGACCGACCGCGGAATTCGTGGCGACCCCGGTGAACCGGGTGATGCTCGTGACCTTGAGATTCGCCGGATTCGAGGTGCTCGAGTCCGACGGCGACCGCGTCCTGCTCGTCTGCACGGTGCCACCGGAGGACATCAGCGGAACCGGCCATGTCGAGGTGACTGGATGAGCACAGCGTCGCGTAGCGATTCCATGAGGGGTGGTGGCCGGGTGATGGATGGGCGCCCGGCATCGCAGACCGATTCGATGCCGGGCGGTGCTCGGGCGACGGACCTGCTGTGGGGAATCCTCCACCAAGCCCGACTGGTACCCGACCGCACCGCGCTCGTGGTGGGTGACCGGTCGCTCACATACCGCGAACTCGACACCGCCACAGCGCATCTCGCGCGCCGTCTGGTCGCCATGGGAGTGCGGCCAGGGCAGACCGTCATGGTGTTCCAACGGCAGAGCCTGGACACCGTGATCGGCATGATCGCGGCTCTGCGCGCGGCCGCGGCATGGTGTGTGGTCGAACCGGGCCGTCCCGTCTCGGCGGTGCGTTCGGTGTTGGCGGCCACGACCTGTACCGCGCTGATCTTCGACGGTCGCGACGATTCCACCCCGCGTGACGAGGTGGCCGCGCTGGTGACGGGGACAGCGGCGGCGGTGCTCGACATCGCCAACATCGCCGAGGACACTGAGCCATCCGTCGTGGCGCTGCCGGACCAGCCGCCGCTGCGGGCACCCGCGTACGTCATCACCACCTCCGGCTCGACCGGCGCGCCGAAGGCGGTCGTCGTCTCGCGGGCCAACCTCGCCACCTTGATCGGCTCGCGGAATTATCCGTACACCGACGGCGAACTCGTGACCTTCTCGGCGATGCGCCTGATCTGGGACGGCTCCCTCTCGGCGCTGGCCTGGGCACTCACCGTCGGCGGCACCAGCGTGCTCCCGGATGCTCGGATGCTGCCCGATGTCGACGCGGTCGCCGAACTAGCTGTGCGCCATGACGTATCGCATTTCGTCGCGACGCCGTCGTTCTATCGGCTGCTGCTGCCGCGACTGGGCGAGCTGAAGTCGACACTGCGGATCGTCACCCTCTGCGGCGAGCCGGTATCGGTTCGCCTCGTCACACAACACCGCGAGGTTCTGCCCTCGACAAGCCTGCACAACGAATACGGCCCGACCGAAGCGACCGTCACCTGCATCTGCCACGTCGTCGCGGAGACACCTCAGCCGGTGGTGCCGATCGGCACGCCGACCGACGGTACGACGGCGCACATTCTCGACCGCTCGCTGCGGCCGGTCCGCTGGGGCACCCGCGGCGACCTGTACCTCGGCGGTGGACAAATCGCCGACGGTTACGCGGCACAGCCCGGACTGACCGCGGCCCGATTCGTAGCCGACCCGTTCTCGACCGAGCCGGGCGGGCGCATGTATCGCACCGGAGACCTCGCGCGGGTCGACGCAGGCGGTCACATCGAATTCCACGGGCGGGCCGACAGTCAGGTGAAGGTCCGGGGCGTGCGGGTCGAACGCGCCGCGGTCGAGACGGTACTGGCGGGACATCCCGCCGTCCGCGAGGCGGTCGTGCTGGACGCGACGGACTCCGATGATGCCGTGTACCTGGCCGCCTTGTGGGTGCCGGCAGCCGGTTCCGCACCGCCGCCCACCGTCGCCGCGCTGACCGGGTACTGCGCGGAACGCCTTGCCCCCGAATCGGTTCCGGAACGGTTCGTGGCCGTCGAGGCCCTGCCGATCGCACCGGGCAGCAGCAAGCTCGACGAGGCGGCGCTGCGCGCGCTGCTGCGCTCCCGTCCCGAACAGCGCACGGCCCCGTCACGGGATGGCTGGACCGAGAACGAGCGGGCGATCGGCGAGATCTGGTCCGGGGTGCTCCAGCACGACGACTTCGACCGTGCGGACCGGTTTTTCGACGTAGGCGGCAACTCCCATCGGGTGGTCGCGCTCCATCTGCGCCTGGAGGCCGGGTGGCCGGGTGCGATCTCGGTGGGGATGCTGTTCGACCTCGACACCGTGGCCGCACAGGCGGACGCGCTGTCGCCGGATCGGGCGACCCGAATCGAGTCCGAACCGGCGGACAGCACGCCATTGGCTTTCGAGGTGTGAAGGACACCGTAATCGTGAATAGAGCAAGCAACGACGACATCGCGATCGTCGGCATCGGAGTGCGCTTTCCGGACGCGTCGAATCTGGACGAATTCCGCGCGAATCTCGCCGACGGCCGGGGCTCGATCGGGCCGATGCCGGAGGCCCGCGCGGCGGCGACCGCATTGGACCGCACCGTCGGCTACCTGCCCATGGGGCATCTGGCCGACATCCACACCTTCGACTATGCCTTCTTCGAATTGTCCAAACGCGAAGCGTCGCTGATGGATCCGCAACAGCGCATCGCGCTCGAGCTGGCGCACCGGGCGATCGAGGACGCCGGATACGCGGCCGCCACCCTGCGCGCGGCCACGACCGCCGTGGTGTTCAGCGCACCGATGCCCTCCTACCACGCCATGGCGGTCGATCCCGGCCCGCTCAGCATGCTGGGCAATCTGCCATTCGGTGTCACGGCCCGCATCGCGCACCTGCTCGGGCTGACCGGGCCGTGCTACGCGATCGACAGCGGCTGCAATGCGTCGCTCATCGCCGTGCATCACGCCTGTCGCGAGTTGCGTTGTGGCGATGCGGATTACGCGCTCGCGGGCGGGGTCAGTGTGCGCGCCAACGGATCTCCGGAATGGGCCGCGCAGACGATGACGGAAATCGCTTCGCCGAGCGGCCAGTGCCGGGCCTTCGACGCGGACGCCGACGGCACGGTGCCCGGCGAGGGCGGCGCCGCCCTGCTGCTGACCACGCTCGGCCGTGCCCGCGCCGACCGCGCGCCCGTATATGCCGTCATCCGAGGTAGTGCTGTGCTGCACAACGGGCACTCCTCCGCGACGATCAGCACCCCCAGCGCCGCCGCCCAGGCGCGGGTGATCACGAAAGCCTGGCGGAATGCGGGCCTCGATCCGCGCGATGCCGGATACCTCGAGGCACATGGGTCCGCGACCCGGCTGGGGGACGCGGTCGAGCTGGAGGGCCTGCGCACCGCGTTCGCGGGACGGTCGCGGCCGCTGCCGATCGGATCGGTCAAGACCAATATCGGGCATCTCGACCATGCCGCAGGAGTCGCCGGACTGGTCAAGGCGGCGTTGACCGTCGCCGAGGGCCGCCTGTATCCATCGCTGCATTTCCGCCGTCCCACCGGCGATTTCGATCTGGCCGCGGCTGGGATCGAGGTGGTCACCCGGCCGCGGTCGTCGGCCGCCGAGAGCGGGCCGCGTCTCGCGGGCGTCAGCTCCTACAGCCTCGGCGGTGCGAACGCGCACTGTGTCGTGCAACAGGCGCCCGACGATCCGATGCTCGGACACCCCCGAGAGCCGGGTCACCGGCTCGTCGGGATTTCGGCGCGGACCCCGGCGGCGCTCGCCGAGCTGTGCCGGGAGCTGGCGACCGCGCTGCGCGGCGCCGCGGTCGATCTGGCCGACATAGCGTTCACCCTCGGCAGGGGCCGCACGCATTACGGCTATCGCGTGGCGGTATGCGCCACGGGCACCGACGCTTTCGTCGATGAGCTCGTTCGGCGTGGCGCCGGCATCGCTCCGGACGCGGAGCAGCCGGTCCCGCCGCGGGTGGCGCTACTGCTCTCGCCCGGTGCTGCACCCGTCGGGATCGAGCCTGCCCGGCTGCCCGATCAGCTGCCCGCGACAGGCGCCGTCGCCGATGTGCTCGCTGGTCAGATCGCGATACACGATCGATTGCGCGCCTGCGGTGTTGGTTTCGCCGCGATTCTGAGCGGTGCGGCGTCGAAGTTCGCGGCCAGGTATCTGCTCGGATCCTCGGCGCCCGTCGATCCCGATGAGCTGGCCAGCGCCGCGGCGGAGCCCGTCGTGGACCGGCCCCGACTGCTCGCGGCGGCTGAAACGCTGTTGGATGCTGGGCCGGTTGTGTTCGTCGACCCGAGTCCGGACGGCATGCTCGGACGGTTGCTCGCCGAAGACCTGCGGGGCCGTGCCGACGCGGAGATCCTTTTCGGCACAGCCGATTCGGGTGGTCCGATCGGCATCCTCGGCCGCCTCTACGAGCGCGGGGTGAACCTGGACTGGGCAGAGGTGAATGCCGATGACGGCCGCCGGGTGCGGCTGCCGGGACATCCGCTGCACGGCTCACGATGCTGGGTCGAGCTGCCAACCGCGGCTGCGCCCGTCGGCATTCCCGCGGTGCGGTCCACTCGGGAACGACCGGAGGATGCGACGGAATGGCTGCGCTCGATGCTGCGCGAACTCCTGCACTCGGAGACCGAAATCGGCCCGGACGACGACTATTTCGACCTCGGCGGTAATTCGATCATCGCCGTGCAACTGGTCGAGCGTGTCGCCGAGACCTACGGATTCCGACCCAAGCTGCTCGATGTCTACGAGCGGCCCAAGGTCGCCGATTTCGCCGAGTTGCTGCGTGCGGGAGCCGTCCCGGCGGTGGCCGAGCCGGGGCTGTCGCCGATCACGCGGACCGACGAGCTGGTCATGTCGGCCGGACAGGAGCGAATGTGGTTCCACCACCAGCTCGTTCCGGATACCACGCTCTACAACTACCCGGTGGTCAACGTGCTGCGGGGTGCGATCGATATCGCCGCCGTCAAGGGAACCTTCGAGGATTTCGCCGAGCGGCACGAACCGCTGCGCTACAACCTCGTCGAGATCGACGGAAAGCCCGCGGTCCGGGTTCGGCCGTCGCTGGGCGAATTCTTCCGTGTCGCCGATGTTTCCGGCGCGGCCGATCCCGTCGCCGCCGCGCGCGAGTTGATTCGCCAGGCCGCTCTGGCGCCATTCGACCTGGCCCGGGACCCGCTGGTGCGGGTGCTGCTGGTGACGCTGGCACCGCAGGAGCATGTGCTGCAGGTGACCTGCCATCACTGCGTCACCGACGGCGCCACCCCGGCCATCCTCGCGCGCGAGATTCCCGAGCTGTATGCCGCCCGGCAGGAGGGCCGGGCGGCTGCGCTCGAACCGCTGCCGATCCGCTACCGCGACTACGCGCGCTGGCACCGCGACATGGTCGAGTCGGGCGCCCTCGCGCACGAACTCGAATACTGGGTGCACCTGCTGCGCGATGCGCCGAAGCTGCAGTTGCCCACCGATTTTCCCCGGCCGCCGCGCAAGACGTTCGTCGGCGATCTGGAACCGTTCACGGTCTCGGCCGAATTGCTGGAGCGATCGCGCGCGGTGGCGAAGCGCGCGTCGGTGTCGCTGTTCGTGGTTCTGCTGAGCGGCCTGTACGTCCTGCTCGCGCGCCGCAGCGGGCAACGCGACATCGTGATCGGCACGCCGACCACCGGCCGCACCCGCCGCGAGCTCGAAGGGCTCATCGGCTTCTTCAACAGCACGGTCGCCCTGCGCGCCAACCTGTCCGGTCCCGCGACGGTGGCCGATCTGCTCGAGCGGGTGCGCGCAACCGTCCTTGGAGCGCTCGAGAATCAGGAGATCCCCTTCGAACGGGTGGTCAACGCACTCGACGACCAACGCGATCTGTCCCGCACCCCGATCTTCGACGTCCTCTACGTCCACCAGGAACTCCCCGGCACGGGCAATCCCCTCGGCGACGGCGAGCCGGAATTCTTCGACCTGGAGCACTCGATACACAACGCGTTCGGCGGATTGCCGGTCGGCACGGCGAAATTCGACCTCAGCCTGATCACCTACGATCGCAGCGACGGCCGGGACATGCTGGCCTGCTTCGAGTACAGCACCGAACTGTTCACCCAGCGCACGGCCGCCGGATTCGCCGCCGCCTATCTCGATGTCCTCGCCGAGCTGGTGGAGTCGGCCTCCGACCGTCCGATCGACGAGCTCGTGACCCCTGAGACGGCGCCGGAACCGGCGGCGGCACTGGAGATTCCGACGGACCGACCGCGCGGTACCGCCACCATGCGGTACACCACCGCGGCCGTGCGTGCGCGACTGGACGCCGCGCCCGGCGATGCGGAGCTGCTTGGCGCGTGGATTGCCCTGCTGGGCTGGTATTCGGGTTCGGACGAGGTCGCGGTGGGACTGGCGGCGGGTGCGGCCCGCATCGACCTCGCCGACGAACCGGACGGGACCGAACTGCTCGCGCGGGTCACCGCGGCGCTGGCGACACCGACCGCCACCGTCGGCGACACAGCGATCAGCTACCGCGCCGGCCGACCGGACGCGACGGAGCTCGCGCTCGATCTGGCGCCGGACGGGGACGCGGCAATCATCGAATTGTTTTATGCCACCGAGCTTTTCGACGAATCCACCGCCCGCGACATGCTCGGAGATCTGCTCCGGCTGCTGCGCGCCATGCGGGAGAAGCCCGACGATCCGGTGCCGGATATCACGCTGCGCAGTATCGAGGCAACGGAGGTGACCCGATGAACGACGTCGTCGCGGTGATCGGCGCGGGCACCATGGGTAGCGGTATCGCGCAGTGCCTTGCGCAGGCGGGATACCAGGTCGAGGTCGTCGAACCCGATCGCAGCGCCGCCGAGCGGGCGCGCCACGGCCTCGACGAGGCGGTGCGCTTGGCGCTGCTGCTCGGCCGCGGTGATCGCCGGACCGCATCCGGCATCGGCGGGCGCGTGCGATGGTTGGAGCGGATCGACGAGTTGAGCGCCGTCGGCTTCGTCATCGAGTGCGCGACCGAGCGGATCACGCTGAAGGAGAAGGTGTTCGGCGAACTGGGCCGGCACTGTCCCGAACACGCCGTGCTCGCATCCTGCACGTCCGCCATCCCGATCGCCCGATTGGCCGCCGCCACCGAACGACCGGAACGGGTGCTCGGCCTGCACTTCATGAACCCGGCGCCATTGACGACCGCGGTCGAGGTCGTACGCGGCGAGCAGACCGCACCGCAGACCCTGAAGCGGGCCACCGATCTGATCGCCGCGCTCGGCAAGGAGGCGATCGTCGTCGGCGACCGCCCCGGTTTCGTACTGAACCGCGTACTCATGCTGACTATCGCGGAGGCCGCGGCGACATTGGACACCGGAACGGACGCCGCGACGGTGGATGACCTGTTCGAGCAGTGCCTCGGGCACCGGATGGGCCCGCTGCGCACCGCCGACCTGATCGGGCTGGACAACGTGGCCGACACCATCGAGGTGCTGCGACGCGAGACCGGCGAGTCGCACTATCGCGTGCCGCCCGCGCTCGCGGCACTCGTCGACGCCGGACACTTCGGGCGCAAGACCGGACGGGGGTTCCATGACTATCGCTGAGACGATGCACACGTGGGTACCGAGCGACGCGCGACGCGCGGCGCTCGCGGCCGGTGACCGCTGTTTCGACCTGTACCTCGAGCTGAGCGGCCCGGTGGACGCGGAGGCATTGCGAGCTGCCGTCGATGCCGTCATGGGGGAATGTCACCTGCTGCACAACGTGTTTCGCGGTGATGACAGCGGCGTGCGGGTGTACGAGACCGTGCCCGTCCCGACCGAGGTGATCGTGGGCGACGGCAGCGATCCGGACCGGTTCGTGTCGTCGTGGCTCACGGAGGAACGGTCGCGCACGCTGGATATGGCCCATGGACCGCTGTACCGGCAGGTGCTGTTCCGGCTCGCGGACAACCGGCTCGGTTGGTTCCAGCGCTACCACCGCCTGATCAACGACGAACCCGGAATGCTCGCGATCGTCGCCAGGGTGCGCGAGATCCTGGACGGGGTGCGCTCGGATCCACCCGCGAGCGCACCGTTCGGCGCGATCGCGGACCGGCTCGAGAACGAGCGCCGTTATCGCGAGTCGGGCGCGTGGGCCGCCGACCGCGCGTACTGGGCGCGGTCCCTGGCCGCCGCGGCACGTCCCGAATCCCTCGCTGCGGGCAGCGGGCCGGTTCCGGTGACCGCGGGGCTGTGGACCGAGGTGGCGGCATCGACGGAACTCACCAGGATCGCGCGGACCAGCGGCGGTGGCACTGCCGCCGTCGTGCTGGCCGCTTTGGCCGTGTACGGATCCCGGCTGACCATGACGAGCGAGTATGTGGTCGCGGTCGCCGACGGCGAAACCACGGTGCCGCTGCGGATTTCGGTGCCGCCGCACACGAGCTTCGACACGATCGCCAAACAGGTGGGGCTGGAACTGCGCCGGGCCCGGCGACACCGGTACATCGCCGATATCGACGAGCCATGGTCCGAATCGCCGGTGCGCGGGCGGTGGCCGCTCTCGGTGCGGATGCTCGCCGATGCGGCGCTGGACCGGCTGGGCGGATCCGCGATAACCGCTTCTTTCGGTCCGGGGGACGGGCTCGCCGTATGCGTCGACGACCGTGCCGCGGGCGGCTGGCGCATTGCCGTTGCCGCGCAGGAGCATCGGGACCGCGTGGTCCGGCTGCTGGATCGACTCGCTCGCGCACCACGCACGCCGATCGGCCGCATCGGCCTCACCGGGCCCGATGACATCGAATACCTCGCGGGCACCAGCTCTGATGTCCCGCCGATGACACTGACAGCCCTGCTCGCGAACCAGGCTTCGCGCTCGCCGGACGCCGTCGCTCTCGTCGGCACCGGTCGCTGCATCTCCTATGCGGAGCTGCATGAAGCGTCGAATCGCTTGGCTCGCAGACTGATCCGCCTCGGGGTGGGACCGGAGCAGGTGGTGGCCGTGGCGATCGGTCCATCGGTAGAGCAGATCTCGGCGATACACGCGGCACTGGCGAGCGGCGGCGCCTATCTGCCGCTCGACCCCGACCACCCCCGCGATCGCCACGCCTACCTACTCGATGTCGCGCGTCCGGTGTGCGTGCTCACGACCCGGCGCGACGGATTCGACGCGCCACCGGGCACTCGGGTGCTTCATCTCGACGAACTCGACCTGTCCGGCGAGTCGCCCGCGACGGTGACCGATGCCGACCGGATCGCCCCGCTGCGTCCGGAAAACCTTGCGTACGTGCTGTTCACGTCGGGGTCGACCGGACGGCCGAAGGGCGTCGGTGTCACGCACGCCGCCCTCTGCACACACCTCGCTTGGATGCAGCACGCGCACGGACTCGACGGCACCGATGTCGTGCTGCGCAAGACCGCGCTGTCGTTCGACGTGTCGGCATGGGAGGTGCTGTGGCCCTTCACCGCTGGGGCGCAGGTCGTGATCGACGACTCCGGTGCGCACCTCGATCCGGTCGAGCTCGCGCGCCTGATCGCCGAGAACGCCGTCACCACAGTGCAATTCACACCGTCTACGCTCGCCGCGCACCGACGCGCGGTAGCTGAGCCGTTCGCGGCGAGCGTGCGCCGCGTACTCGTCGCGGGGGAGGCGATGACGCCCGCCCTCGCCGTGCAGCTGCCCGCCGTCGCGCCGGACGCCCGATACGACAACCTCTATGGCCCGACCGAGGCAACCGTTGCCGTCACCCGGCACGAGATCGGTGTGCAGGACATCGACACGGTCCCGATCGGCACGCCGTCCTGGGATACGCGTGCGTATGTGCTGGACGCCTGCCTGCGGCCGGTCCCGGCAGGCGTACCAGGCGAGCTCTATCTCGGCGGCACCGCACTCGCTCGCGGCTACCTCGCACGTCAGGGACGCACCGCCACGCGGTTCGTCGCCGACCCGTTCGGTGATCCGGGACGGCGGCTGTACCGCACCGGCGACATCGTGCGCACCAACGGAAACGGGGAGCTGGAGTTCCTCGGTCGCCGTGATTTTCAGGTGAAGTTGCGCGGTATCCGGATCGAACTCGGCGAGATCGAGGCGGTCCTCGCCGGGCAGGAGTCCGTCGCTCAGGCGGTCGCGACCGTCCACCAGGGCAATCGACTGGTCGCCTACGTCACCGCTGCGGCCGGACACCGCATCGACCCGCAGGCAGTGCGGCAGCGGCTGAGCGAGGTGCTGCCGCGGCACCTGGTGCCCTCGTCGATCATCGTGCTCACCGAGCTGCCCCTGAACCGCTCCGGCAAGGTGGACCGAAAAGCGTTGCCCGCGCCCGAATTCGAGCCGGTGCCCTTCCGGGCACCGCGCACCGAGACCGAACGCGAACTCGCCGCCGTCTTCGCCGAGGTGCTCGGCCGCGACACCATCGGCGTCGACGAGTCCTTCTTCGCTCTCGGCGGCGACAGCATCATGTCCATCCTGCTGGTGTCCCGCGCGCGGGCGCACGGCATCGCGGTGACGGCACAGGAGGTGTACGAGCATCGCACCGTCGCGCGTCTGGCGGCCATCGCCGAGGCCGCCGACGCGGAGGAAACAGTGCGGCTCGCCGAGTTGCCCGGCGGTGGCGTCGGGGAGCTGCCGCTCACACCGGTGATTCGCTATCTGGTCGAGCGCGGCGGCAACTTCGACCGCTTCTGCCAGTCGATCACGCTCGATCTACCCGACGGAATCGACCGCGGCGCAATGGTTTCCACCATTTCCGCCGTCGTCGATCACCACGACATGCTGCGGTCGCGGCTCTACCGCGATGACACCGGCGAGTGGCATCTGAGCGTCGCACCGCCCGGCAGCGTCGATGTCGACTCGTTGATCGACCATGTCGTCCACGACACCGACCTGGATGGCGCCGAGCTCGCGGCGCTGGCCACCGCCGAACTGAATGCCGCCGTCGACCGGATCGACCCGGCGACCGGCGCGGTCCTGCGGTTCGTCTGGCTCACCCCTGAACAGCGCACGTCACCCGGCCGGCTCATCATCGCCGCGCACCACATTGCCGTCGACGGCGTCTCCTGGCGAATCCTGCTGCCCGACTTCGTCGCCGCGTGGGCGGCCGTCTCAGCGGGGAGCACACCCGCGCTGCCCGGCGGCGGCACATCCATGCGGGCGTGGGCACACGCGCTGGTCGATGCCGCCCGGCACGAGGCCAGAGTCGCGGAACTGCCGCTCTGGCGCGAAATCGTCGCTGGGCCGGATCCCTCGTTCGGTGACCGACCCTTCGACCCGCACCGGGATTTCGCCGCCGATGTGGCGCACACCCCGATCGAACTCGACGAACATGACACCACCGCGCTCATCACCGCGATACCCGGCCGCTACCGCGCTCGGGTGGCGGACGCACTGTTGACGGCACTCGCGCTCGCGGTCATCCGATGGCGGTCGCGGCGCGGCGAAGGCGAGCGGTCGGTGCTGTTGCGGCTCGAGGGCCACGGCCGCGAGCAGGACGCGGTACCGGGCGCGGACCTGTCCCGCACCACCGGCTGGTTCACCTCCATCGTCCCGGCGCGGCTCGATCTGACCGGGATCGATATCGACGACGCCTTCACCGGCGGCCCAGCCATGGGCGCCGCGATCAAGGCCGTCAAGGAACAGCTGCGTTCCGCACCGCACAACGGTTTCGGGTACGGCCTGCTCAGATATCTCAACGAGGACACCGCGGCGGCATTGCCGCGCAAGGAGCCGGGGGAGATCTCGTTCAACTACTTCGGACACATCACCGGTGTCGACCTCCCGGCGGAGTTGGCCGGAATCGGTTGGCTGCCCGCACCCGACTACGCCATGCTGCCGATCCGGCCCGACGCCCGGCGCGGTGCGCTCGGCGCCATCGAAGTCGATTCCATCGTCCTCGGCAACCGGCTCAGGACCAGCATCGGCTACGCGCGCACACTGTTCACCGACGCGGCGGGCGGGGAGCTGATGCAACTGTGGCGCGATGCGTTGGCCGCCCTCGCGCGGCATGCGCGGGATCCGCGCACGCGCGGCGGGCACACCCCGTCCGATTTCCCGCTCGTCACCCTCGATCAGGGGGATATCGAGACCTGGGAGGCACGGTATCCCGCGCTGACCGAGGTGTGGCCGGTCTCGCCGCTGCAGGCCGGAATGATGTTCCACGCCATGTTCGATCCCGGCGCGGTGGACGTCTACACGGTGCAATTGGTGCTGACCCTGGACGGCGCCGTCGACGCCGTCCGGCTGCGGTCGGCCGCGGCGGCCGTGCTCGAGCGGCACCCGAACCTGCGCGCCGCATTCGTCGTCGACCGAAGCGGGTCGCCCATCCAGCTCGTTGCCGAAGACGTGGCACTGCCGTGGCGCGAGGTGGACCTGGCCCAGGCACCGGCCGGGGACCTCGACCGCGTGCTCGACACCGAACGCGCGACGCCGTTCGATCTCGCGCGGCCGCCGCTGCTGCGGTTCCTGCTGGCCCGTGTCGGCGCTGGTCGCACCCAGCTGGTCGTCACCTATCACCATCTGCTGCTCGACGGCTGGTCCATACCGCTGCTGCTGCGCGAGATCGTCGCCGGATATGCCGGTGTCGCCGCCGCATCGCCGCGTCCCTATCGCCAGTACGTGGAATGGCTTGCCCGACAGGACAAGTCGGTATCACTGAAAGCCTGGACGGAGATGCTCTCGGAGCTGCGGGAGCCGACACTGCTGGCGGGCGACGCACCCGTGCACGCACCGGCCGCTTTGCCCCTGGAGCACGAGATCACCCTGGACGAGGCACGGACACAACGGCTTTCCCGCCTCGCGACCGACCTCGAGGTGACGGTGAACACCGTGCTGCAGGCCGCGTGGGCAATCCTGCTGGCGCGCATGACCGATCGGGCGGACGTCGTTTTCGGTACCACCGTATCGGGTCGTCCCGCCGACCTCGTGGGCGTCGAATCCATGGTCGGATTGTTCATCAATACCGTCCCCGTGCGGGTTCGGCTGGCTCCGGACGAAACCGTGGGATCGCTGCTGCGCCGGGTGCAGCGGGAACAATTCGCGCTGTCGGCGCACCACCACATTGGTCTGTCCGACATCGTTTCGCACGGCGATGTCGGTGAGCGCGGGCTGTTCGACACGCTACTGGTTGTCGAGTCGTATCCGTTCGATGTGGCGCGGCTGCGCGCGGCCGCCGCCACCGGCGCCGGCATGGCCATCACCGGGTTGCGCTCCCGGGAGGCGACCCACTACGCGCTGACGCTGACCGTCCGGCAGCGCGACCGACTGCACATCCTGGCAGGCTGGCGTCCGGACCTGCTCGACGAGGGGATCGTTACCAGGCTGGGTGAGCGCTTGGTGCGGGTGCTGCTGGCGATCGCCGAGAATCCGGATATCGCGGTCGCCGATATCGATCCGCTCGGTGCGGCGGAACGAAATCTGGTGCTGGAGCGCTGGCAGCGGCCCGCGGAGGTGCCCGAGGCCACCCTCGTCGACCTCTTCCTGGCGCAGGCGGCCGCTCGACCCGACGGGATCGCCATCCGAGACGGGGCCCGCGCATTGACCTACCGTGAGCTCGACCATGCCTCCGCCGAGCTGTCGCGCGCCCTTGCCGCCCGCAGGATCCGGACCGAATCGATTGTGGCGGTGGCTGTTTCGCGTTCCGTCGAGTTGATCGTGGCGATGCTCGGCGTGTTGCGGTCCGGGGCGGGCTACCTACCGCTCGATCTCGACAATCCGGCGCGGCGCCTGGAATTCGTTCTCGCCGAGACGAATCCGGACTGCGTGGTCACCACGGAGGCCGACCGGGCCGCGCTGCCCAGCGGTGAGCTGCCGTGCCTCGTGCTCGGTGCGGACGGTCTGGCGCCGTCCGATATCGCACCCGCGTCGCCCAATCCGGACAACGCCGCCTACGTGCTGTACACCTCCGGTTCGACCGGCAGGCCGAAAGGCGTATGCGTGACGCACCGCAATGTCGTCGCGATGCTCGCCGCCACAACCTCGCTACTCGATGTCGACCACAACGACGTATGGACGATGTTCCACTCGCCCGCCTTCGACTTCTCGGCATGGGAGATGTGGGGCGCGCTCGCGACCGGCGGCACGCTCGTCATCGTGCACGCCGACCTGACGCGCTCGCCGCTGCAGTTCGGTGAACTGCTTGCGCGGGAAGGGATTACGGTGCTCAGCCAGACACCGTCGGGGTTCTACACGCTGCTCGACAACGACAGCCGTGCCGTCGGTCCCGCACTGCGGCACATCGTGCTCGGCGGCGAGGCCCTCGACCTGCGCAGGCTGCGCGCGTGGTACGACGCCCGCCCGGCCGACCACACGCGGATCTGGAATCTGTACGGCATCACCGAAGCGACGGTGCATGCCACGCACCACGCGGTGGATCGCGAAGCGGCAGGGTCGGCGCGGGCAAGTGTGATCGGTCGCGGCCTACCGGGAATGACGGTCCGCGTCCTGGATTCGCGGCTGCGTCCGGCACCGGTCGGTGCGGCGGGCGAAATCTACCTCGTCGGGCACCAGCTCGCCCGCGGCTATCACGCGCGCCCGGCGACGACCGCGGGCCGCTATGTGGCCGACCCGCTCGGAGCGCCCGGCGCCCGCATGTACCGCACCGGCGACCTGGCGCGCTGGAACACCGACGGACACCTCGAATACCTCGGGCGCGGCGACGAACAGGTGAAGATCCGCGGCTACCGGATCGAACCGGGTGAGATCGAGGCCGCGCTGCTCGAACACGATTCGGTGGCGCAGGCCGCCGTCGTGGCCCGCGCCGAGGGGCCGCGACTGATCGCGTACGCGGCTCCCATGCCGGATTCGACACTGGACCCGGTGGCGCTGGAAACGCATGTCGCGCAGCGTGTTCCGCCCTACATGCGGCCCGCAGCCATCGTGGTGATCGATACACTGCCGCTGACCCCCAACGGCAAACTGGATCGTGCGGCGCTGCCCGATCCGGTCTTCCGGCCGCGGTCGGCGCAGGCGCCGCGCACCCCGGCCGAGTGGGCGATAGCCGACGTGTTCGCCGAGGTGCTCGGTGTCGACCGAGCGGGTGTGGACGACTCCTTCTTCGCGCTCGGCGGGGACAGCATCATCTCGATTCAGCTCGCCTCCCGGGCACGGGCCAGGGGCCTGCACATCACGCCGAAAGACGTCTTCGAACACCGCACGGTGGCCGCGATCGCCGCCGCGGCACGAACGGTGGATTCCGGCGCAGGGGTGCCACGCCTGCCGGAACTGCCTGGCGGCGGGGTCGGCGAGCTCCCACTCACACCGGTCGTGCGCTGGTTGACCGAACGCGGCGGCAGCTTCCGCCGCGTCAACCAGACCCTCACCGTCGAGCTTCCCGTCGGCATCGACCACGACACCCTGGCATCCGCCGTCACGGCGGTCGTCGACCGGCACGACATGCTGCGCAGTCGGCTGTTCCGCGACGATAGCGGGGAGTGGCGGCTGGAGACCTCCCCGCCGGGTACGGTCGACCCGGCGGAGCTGTTGCGCCGGTACGACATCGATGACGCCGCCACCCCGCAGGCGGTCGCCGCCGCGGAGGTCGACGCCGCGCTCGACCGACTCGACCCGGCGAACGGCATCGTGGTGCAGTTCGTCTGGCTGGATCCGCGGCACCCGGGGGTGCCCAGCCGACTGATCGTCTGCGCACACCACATCGCGGTGGACGGTGTGTCATGGCGAATCCTCATTCCCGACCTGCTCGTGGCCATCCAGGCGAGCGCGAAGGGCGCACCGCCGCAACTGGATCCGCCCGGCACTTCGATGCGCCGCTGGTCGCACGCACTCGTCGACGCGGCACGTGATCCCAGCCGGATCGCCGAACTCGGTCTGTGGCGGCGTATCTGCGCGACACCGGATCCGCTGCTTGGGTCGCGGCCGCTCGATTCCGGCATCGATGTCGCATCGCGCATCGCGACGGTAGACGTCACCGTGGACGAGACGGTCACCGAGGCGCTCGTGCGAACCGTACCCGGTCTATTCCACGCCGGTGTCGACGAGATCCTGATCTCCGCGCTGGCCGTCGCGCTGCTCATGTGGCGGGCGCGGCGGGGCGAGAACGCACCAGTAGCCCTGCTCCGGCTGGAGGGCCACGGCCGCGAGGAGCAGATCGCGCCCGGCGCGGACCTGTCCCGCACGGTGGGCTGGTTCACCTCGGTCTACCCGGTTCGGTTGGACCTCACCGATATCGACGCCACGGCGGCACTGTCCGGTACCGATGCGGCCGGGACTGCGATCAAGGCGGTCAAGGAACAATTGCGCGCCATCCCCGATCACGGGATCGGCTACGGATTGCTGCGCTATCTGAACCCCGATACCGCGGAACTGCTGCCGGGACCGATGCCAGGGCAGATCGGCTTCAACTACCTCGGACGCGTCGACGAGCGCGGTGCCGAAGTGCTCACCACGCCAGCCGATCCGGACCCCGACCTGCCCGCGGCCGCTGTGATCGATATCAACGCGATCGTGACCGGCTCCCGACTCCGTGCCGGATTCGCTTATCCCGAAACACTTCTCGACGCCGCCGAAGTGTCGGAGCTGGCCGACCTGTGGGTGCGCGCGCTCGGCGCGATCACCGCCCACGCCCGGACCGCGCACGCGGGCGGGCACACGCCCTCGGACTTCCCACTGGTCCGGGTGAGCGGCGCCGACATCGCACGGTGGGAGCGCAGCTATGGACGGCTCACCGATGTGTGGCCGCTCGCGCCGCTGCAACCTGGCCTGTACCTGCACGCGATGCTCGCCGAGCCGCTAGCTGCCGGTCGCACCGCGGTCGACGTCTACAACGTGCAGGCGGTGCTGCGCATCGGCGGGGCAGTGGACGGCGATCGGCTGCGCCGGTCCGCGCAGGAAATGCTGCGGCGGTATCCGAATCTGCGCGCGGCATTCATGGCCGACAGCACGGGCACACCCCGGCAGGTGGTTCCGGAGACGGTCGAACTCCCGTGGCGCGAGGTGGATCTGCGTGCCGAAGGCGAACTGTCCGAACTGCTCGACCGGGACCGTGCCCACTGGTTCGACCCGGCCAGGCCGCCGCTGATGCGATTCACCCTCGCCCACGTCGCGGACTCGGTACACGTGTTGATCGCGACTTACCATCACATCCTGCTGGACGGCTGGTCGGTGCCCCTGCTGATGCGAGATCTCATGGCGCTCTATGCCTCCGACGATCCACTGCCGCCGCCCGGTGGATCGTTCCGCGCCTATCTCGCGTGGAACCACGACCGCGACGCGACGGCGTCTGCGGCGGCATGGCGGCGAGCGCTGGACGGCGTATCCGCGCCGACACTGGTCGCCCCGGCTAGCCGCAACCGGAAGATCACCGCAACAGCCGCCGAATACCGCTGGGCGCTCGCCCCGGACGCCACCGCCGCGCTCGGCACGACCTCGATGCGACTCGGGATCACGGTCAATACCGTGCTACAGGTCGCCTGGGCAATCCTGTTGGGGCGCAGGCTCGGCCGTGCGGACGTGGTGTTCGGCGCGATCGTTTCGGGTCGTCCGGCCGCGCTGCCCGGCGTCGAATCGATTGTCGGACTGTGTATCAACACCGTGCCGGTGCGGGTACGCTTCGCCGCGGACATGCCAGCGGTGGCGCTCATGCGTGCCGTACAGGCCGAGCAGGCGGAATTGATCGAGCACCACCAGCTCGGGCTTACCGAGATCCATGCCGCCGCCGGGCTGCGCGACGCCCTGTTCGACACGGCACTGGCATACGAGTCCTATCCGGTCGACACCGAGCAGCTCGCCGCCGTGGCCGCCACGGTCGCCGGCGTCACAGGCAGCGGCGTCGAACTGCACGACGCCACGCACTATCCGCTGACGCTCACCATCGCTCCAGGAAACTCACTGACCATCCGATTCGGTTACCTGCGTGACCTTTTCGACGAAACACGGGTGGCCGCGCTCGGCGTCGAACTGCGCGACCTGCTCGCCGCGTTCGTGCGAAACCCCGACGCCGCCGTCGAGGAGCTGCGATGACATCGAGCTGGCCGCTGACCAGAGCTCAGCGACACGTCTGGGTCGCCCAGCAACTCGACGACACCGGGCGCCGGTTCGTGGTCGGCGGATACGTGCACATCCACGGCGCGCTCGACGAGGCCGCGTTCGAGCGGGCGCTGCGCATCGTTGTCGCGGGCGCCGAGACGATGCGGGTGCGGTTCGATACCGATGCCGAGGGCGAGGTCGTCCAGATCCTCGAGGACGCGGCCGACTGGCCCTTGCACCGCAGCAGTTTTCGCGATGCGGCCGACCCGCGCAGGGAGGCGGTGCGTTTCATGTACGCCGCGCTCGACCGGCCCTTCGACCTGCGCCGCGCCCCGCTGTTCGAACACCATCTGATCGATCTGGGCACCGAGGGCACCGCGTGGTTCGTCAGGTCGCATCACGCGGTTCTCGACGGTGCCGCCTCGGCCGCCATGATCAAACGGGTCGCCGACACCTACACCGCGCTCGTCGCCGGTCGGCCGGTGCCGGAATCGGTGTTCGACCGGGTGCAAGCCCTGGTAGCGGAGGACATTCGCTACCGCGCCTCGGCCCGGTTCGCCGACGATCGGCGGTTCTGGGCGCAACGGCTCGCGATTCCCGGACCCGACGATGCGCCGCTGTTCGCCGGGATCCCGGCGACGGCCGACGGGCCCCGCTACATCAGGCAGGCCGGAGCGCTCGACGCACCGGTATGGCATACCCTCCGAGCCCGGGCGGACGCATCCGGAACCGCATGGCCCGCCTGGGTTTTCGCCGCGATCGCATTATTGCTGCACGCGGATTCGGGCGCGCGCATGGTCACGCTCGGCCTCGCCGTGCCCGCGAAACGGTCCCGCACCGCCCTCGGTGTCACCGCGAATGTCGTGCCGCTGCGCATACCGGTCGACCCGTCCGCGTCCGTCGGCGAACTCGTCGGTGCGGTGCGTGCCGAATCCCTGGTCATCCTGCGCCACCAGCGGTACCAGCAGGCCGATATGCTCGCCGACCTCAGGGCGGGCGGTGGCGGGGGCGGTATCGTCGGCCCCACCATCAATGTGTTGCCCATGCAGAAGGACCTCCGCTTCGGCACCGAAACGGCTACGCTGCGCCATCTTTCGGCAGGCCGCTCCGACGACCTGACGATCGGCGTATACGACAACGGCGAGCCGGTCCTGCCCCTCGTGCTGGAATCCAGCACGCTCCGATACTCCGAGCGCGACCTGGCCGCGCACCATCGACGGCTCGCCGAGACGATCGCGGCCATCGCCGCAGCCCCGGAGGATCGTCCGGTCGGTCGCCTACGAACATCGGCGGGCCAGGGATCGGCGGTCCCGCCGGATTCTGTACCGCGAACACCGCCGCACCGAACACCGCCGGAGCCCGCGCTTCGAACCTTCCCAGAAGATCCAGCGGCGCCCACCGCTGCCGCGGAAAGGCCCGAGACGCTCGTCGACTGGTTCGAGCGGACCGTCACCGAACGCGCCGACGCCACCGCCGTCGTCTGCGGTGCGGAGTCGCTGACCTATGCCGAACTGGACGGGCATTCGCGGAGGCTGGCGGAGCTGATTGCCGGATACGGTGTGGGCGCAGGGGAATTCGTGGCCCTCGCGGTGCCCCGATCCCTAGATCTCGTGGTCGCCGTGGTCGCCGTGCTGCGGACCGGCGCCGCCTACGTTCCGCTGGACTCCGGCTATCCAGAGCAGCGGCTGCGGGCCATCGTCGCCGATGCGGTCCCCACGCTGATCGTCACCGGAGGCGAAGTCGCCCTGCCGGATTCGCTTGCGACGGTGCCCGTCCTGCGAATCGGTGACCCACCACGGGGCATACCGGCCGAGCCCGCGGCCCGCCCGTCGGGGCGGCACCCCGCCTATGTCATCCACACCTCAGGCACCACCGATCGGCCCAAGGGCGTGGTGGTCACGCACGCGAACGTCGTAGCACTGCTCACATCGGCACAACAGTGGTTCGGCTTCGGCGCCGACGATGTGTGGACCCTGTTCCACTCCACCGCATTCGACTTCTCGGTGTGGGAGATCTGGGGTGCGCTGTGCCAGGGCGGCAAGCTCGTAGTCGTCGACGCCGAGGTGGCGCGCTCGCCGAGTGATTTCCTGGATCTGCTGGTGGCGCAACGGGTTACGGTGCTCAACCAGACGCCGTCCGCATTCGGGATGCTGGTCGACGCCCTGGCGGCCCGGCCCGCCGCGAGCGAGGAGCTGTCGCTGCGCCATGTGATCTTCGGCGGCGAACCGGTGGAGCCGTGGCGGCTGGCCGCGTGGTGGTCGCGACGCGATCCGCGGCGGCCGCGTCTGGTCAATATGTACGGCATCACCGAGACGACGGTGCTCACCACCGGAACGCCCTTGCTAAGCAACCCGTCGGCGGGCGACATCGGCACACCGTTGCCGGGCCAGTCCGTATACGTGCTCGACGCCACGCTGTGTCCGTGCCCGCCGGACATCCCGGGCGAGCTCTACGTCGCCGGACCCGGCGTCGCCATGGGATACCTGCGCCGACCTGGCCGCACCGCGGAACGTTTCGTCGCCGATCCGTTCGGCGCGCCCGGCAGCGTCATGTATCGCAGCGGGGATACGGCGCGATGGACCACCACCGGCACGCTCGAATACCTCGGCCGGGCCGACCGGCAGGTGAAGGTGCGTGGCTTCCGGATCGAGCCCGGTGAGGTCGAGGCGGCCCTGTGCGGGCAACCAGTCGTACGTGCGGCTGCGGTTCTCACCGTCGAGTACCACCCCGGTGACCGCAGGCTCGTCGCTTTCGTCACCGGGAACGGGGTCGATGTCGACACCGTTCGCACCGGCATCGCCGAACTGCTTCCCGCGCATGCGATTCCATCCGCCATCATGGCGGTCGACACCATCCCGATGACACCCAACGGCAAGATCGACGAACGGCGGCTGCGCGCCATCGCCACGAACGGCGCCGCACGCGTCGTCGGCGCACCACCGAGCACCGATATCGAGGCGCGGCTGCACGCGCTCGTCGTCGATGTGCTCGGAGACGACGGCATCGGCATCGACGACGGCTTCTTCGCCTCCGGTGGTGACAGCATTCTGGCTGTGCGGCTGGCGGATCGGGCGCGCGCGGCCGGGCTCGCCATCTCGCCGCGAGCAGTGTTCGAGCAGCAGACGGTGCGCGCGCTCGCGCGTACGGCCCGGCCGGTCGCCGCGCCCGCGGTCGCGATCACCCCGGCCGCGACGAGCGATGGCCACCGGTTCCTGCCCGCGACACCATTGCAGTCCGGCCTGCTGTTCCACTCCCTCTACGACGGCGGCGACGGCGACGACCCCTATCTCGTCCAGTTCGCATTGGAGTTGGACGGCGAGGTCGACGCGGATCGGCTACGCGCCGCCCTGCGATCCGTGCTCTCGCGGCACCCGCATCTGATCGGCCGCTTCGTTGTCGACGACAGCGAGCAGCCGCGGTACGAGATTCGCGAAGATGTCGAATTGCCTTGGCGTGTCGTTGATCTCGTCGCGACCACCGGTGGCGAGCGGAAGTCCGCTGTCAACCTGTTGCGCATAGCGGACGCCCGGATCGACCCGCTCGTGGCACCGCTGCTCACGCTCACGTTGATCCGCACCGAGGTTCGACGCTTCACATTGGTGCTCACACACCACCACGCGCTGCTCGACGGCTGGTCGGTGGGAATCCTGTTGCGCGAGCTGCTGTTCGGCTACCGCGGCATCGAGCTGCCGCCCGCGACACCGTTTCACCGGTTTCTGGAATGGTCCGCGGCGCAGGACCGCGACAGCGCCCGCCGGGCCTGGGCGCGGGCGCTCGTCGGCGCCGAACCGAGCAAGGTGGCACGGGCCGATCGGCAGCGCTGGCAGCGGCCCGAAGACCACACCTTCCGCATGCCGGAAGCCACGGTCACCGCGCTGCGTGAACGGGCCGCCGAACGCGGGTTGACGCTCAACTCGCTGATGCAGGCCATGTGGGCGCTGGTGCTGTCGAATCTGACCGGCGGTGATGACGTCGTCTTCGGCATCACGGTGTCCGGCCGTGCGGGCGCCGAGATGGAAAAGGTTGTCGGGTTGCTCATGAACACCGTCCCCCTGCGAGTGCGATTGGTTCCGGGAGAGTCCCCACTCGACCTGGCCGCGCGGATCCAGACCGGGCGCGCGGAACTGATGGAGCACGACCATCTCGGACTGACCGACATCGTGTCCGCGGTGGGGGAGACCGACCTTTTCGACACCTCGCTCGTCTTCGAGAACTTCCCGGTGGACACCGGCCTGCTCGACGACCCGGACGCGGACTTCTCGGTCGCGAACGTCGAAGTCCGTGGTGGCACGCATTTTCCGCTGACAGTGGTCATCGTCCCCGGCAGCGATGAGTTGACATTCCGGATCGGTATGCAGCTCGCCCGCATCGATTGCCTCGCCGACGCGGACGACCTGTGGTCGCGGATTCTGGCCGCCTGCGAGGCGCTCGCCGCGGCGCAGCAGCCGCTGGTCGGGCGAATCGTCCTGGTCGAGCCCGCGCGCCGGAACGAGCTCATCGCCGCCGGACGCGGCATGCGCACCGATATCGAAAATGCCAGCATCGCAGACTATTTCGAGTCGGTGGTGCGCCGGTGCCCGCAGCGTGTCGCGATCTGGTCCGACGGCGTGGAGATCACCTACGCGGACTTGAACGCCCGTGCCAATCGTGTCGCCAGGTGGCTGCGGGATCGCGGCGCCGGACCAGGGGTACCGATCGGCATAGCGCTGCCGCGCTCGGTCGATCTGGTGGTCGCCTTTCTCGCCGTCTACAAACTGGGTTCGGTGTGTGTACCGCTCAGCGACCGCTATCCGCCCGCACACGTGCGGCGTCTGCTGCGTTTCACCCGAACCGAATTGGTGCTCGACGATCTCGACGGCGCGGCCACCGCGACCGACGACGACAGTGACCTCGGTATCGCCATCGCCCCCGACACGGTCGCGACGCTCATGTTCACCTCCGGGTCGACCGGAGCGCCGAAGGGCGTCGAGGTGACCCATCGCAATATCGTGGCCAGAGCGCGCGATCGCGTCGGCCACGGCGACGGGCACGAACGGGTGCTGATGCATCTGCCGCACACCTGGGACATGGTGGTCTACGAGCTGTGGCTGCCGCTGCTGACCGGTCGCACCGTGGTGCTCGCGCGGCCCGGCGTGCTCGATGTCCATGACTACACGCACCTGCTGCGCGCGGGCCGTGTCACGTCGATGCTGTTGTCGGCGGGCCTGTTTCACCTGCTGGCGGAGCAAGCTCCGGACGAGCTCGCCCGCTTGTCGAAACTCGCGGTCGCCGGGGACGTGCTGTCGCCGCGGGCCGCGGTGGCGGTGCGCCGGGGCGAGCACCCACCTGCGGTGCGGAATCTGTACGGCCCGGTCGAGGCGACCAGCTTCGCGGTGACCTTCTCGATTCCCGACGACGCGTCACCCGAACTGCCCGTCCCGATCGGACGTCCGGCCGACAACACACGGGTCATGGTGCTCGATTCGGCGCTGCGACCGGTACCCGTCGGCGTGTCCGGGGAGATCTACCTGTCCGGTGCTGGGCTCGCCAACGGCTACCACCGGGCCCCGGCCCGCACCTCGGAGCGGTTCGTGGCCGACTCGTACGGACCGCCCGGCGCCCGGATGTACCGCACGGGTGACCTCGGCCGTTGGGACGCGGCCGGTCTGCTGCACTTCCTCGGCCGCGCCGACCGGCAATTGAAGATCAATGGATTCCGGGTCGAACCCGGTGAGGTGGAAGCGGCGATTCGACGCGAGCCCGGCATTGCCGCGGCAATAGTCACTGTGCGGCGGTCCGGTGGCGGTCAGTCGCTGGTCGCGCACGTCGTCGGGCGCGACGCTTTCGACACCGCGGAGCTGCGCACCCGGCTGGCCGCGAGCTTGCCCTCCTACCTGGTGCCGTCGGTGATCGTGCGGGTCGACGAACTGCCGTTGACCAGCACGGGCAAGGTCGATATCGGCGCGCTCCCGATGCTGCCCGCCGCTGCTCCCGCTCCGGTCCGAACGCCCCGTCAGCAGGTCATCGCGGCAGCCGTCGCGCAGGCGCTCGGCGGCCGGGCGCTAGGGGTAACCGACGACTTCTTCGCACACGGTGGAAATTCGCTGTCCGCGATTCGCGTTGTCGCCGCACTCCGGTCGACACTCGGCGTCGAGGTCTCGCTGCGCGATCTGTTCGAGTCACCGACCATTGCCGCACTGGAGCAGACGCTCGATCGGCGCGGGCACGGCACGGGGACTGCCCGGCCGGGCTTCGCGCATGCCCCCCGCACCGACCCGATCCCGCTGTCGCCCGCCCAGCTGCGCCTGTGGACGGTGAACTATCTCGGCGGGCAGCAACCCGACTACCTGATCGCGACCGCTCTCGACATCCGTGGACCGCTCGACGCGTCGGCGGTTCAGGCGGCCATCGACGATCTGGTCGCCCGGCACGAAATCCTGCGCACCGTGTTGCCCTATGCGGTGGACAGTCCGGTGCAGCGGATTCTGCCGATCGGGTCGGCGCAGCCGGATTTCCGCATCGTCGACGCCGACGGTATCGAAAGTGTCGACCGGGCAATGGAATCGGAGATGCTGCGCGGTTTCGACCTGACGGCGCAGCCGCCGCTGCGAACCCGCCTGTACCGATTGGGCCGCGAGCACCACGTCTTGTTCGGGGTGGTCCACCACATTGCCGGAGACGGCGAATCCATGGGCATTCTCCAGCGTGATTTCCTGACCGCCTACGGAGCTCGAGTGGCTGGTCAGATACCGCAATGGTCCAGTACGGCAACACAATTCGCGGACTACGCCGGGTGGCTGAGGCAGCTGCTCGGCCCGGATTCCGACGTGCTCGAGCAGCAGACGCGGTACTGGCGCAGCATGCTCGACGGCGTACCGGAACAGCCGATACTTCCCGTCGACCGTCCCCGCGCCGAGCGGCGGACGAACGCGGCGGCCGCGGTGCCCGTTCTCGTCGACCACGAAACCCATCGCAGGCTCGCGGGGACCGCCCTCGACTGCCGGGTGAGCATCTACATGCTGGTACACACCGCGCTGGCGATAGCCCTGCACGGTCATGGTGCGGGCACCGACCTGCCCATCGGGGTGGCCTTGAGCGGACGCGATTCGGACGGGCTGCAGGATCTCGTCGGATGCGTGGTCGACACGGCGGTAGTGCGCCTCGACCTGTCGGGCGCGCCCACTTATCGCGAACTCGTTCATCAGGTCCGCGAGCGTGTCCTCGGCGCGTACGAGAACAAAGAGTTCCCCTTCGATCACCTTGTCGAGCTGGTGAACCCGCGCCGCTCCCGAACCCATCATCCGCTGTTCCAGGTGATGGTGACCTATCTGCGCGGATTCGACACCGACTCGGCCCCAGACGGATTGGCGATCCGGCACCGGCCGGTAGCGGTGCCCCGAACCCCGTTCGAGCTTTTGCTGAACCTGCGGGAGGAATACCATCCCGACGGACAATGCGCCGGAATCCGCGGCGAAATAGTTTATGCCGCCGAACTTTTCGATCGATCGACAATCGAGTCCATCGTCACCGCCATGACCACCGCACTGGACGCGATATGCGCCGAACCCCACGCTCCCGCGAACCGGCTGTCACAGGAGCGTGCACTCGAGCCATCGAGTCCCCGAAAGTGATTCATCCGATCGCGATCCAGTGGATGCGGGTATTCCGCGTGTCGGCGTGATGGCGAGGGCATACTGGGCGAGCCGAAGCTGCACCGAGGAGAGACAAGACCCGAAGGGCCCGTTGTGATCAGTGCGATCGTCGCTCGTTGTTGCCGAACTTGCTACACAACCGGCCGGCTGCCCGCGTCGGCGGTGCGGCGAGCTCGCTCGCCGATACAGCTATCCGCGTAACGGCGAAGCGATTCGGCCGCAACAGCTGGATTGCCTGTCGACGGCGACGAATTCCCCTCACTCACACGCTTTCTCACTTCGGAGGAACGGATGAATCCATGGACGGAGCGGCTCTGCGTCAACCGAGTCGCTATTGTGTGCGCCTCGGTCCTGATCGCACTGGCGGCGGTCGCATCCTTCATGTTCGGACACCATCTGGCACGGTTGGCCGGAACGCCACCGATCATCGCGTGGCTCTGGCCGATTGTCGTGGGCCTCACGGTATTTCAGATCGCGTACTGCTACGTGATGGTCGGAACGTTGCCGTACCGGACCGGAATCATCCGACTGTATTTCGGGATTCTGCTGCTCGGCGGTGTCGCGGCCGCCGTGGTCGGCAACGCGTTCAACGCAACGGATCCCGGTGAGCTTCCGCTGATCGCGAAAGCGGCCGTGGGCGCGGTTCCGCCGCTGTGCCTGCTGCTGGTTGTCCTGAACACCTCGATCTTCTTCAGCACGACCAAACCGTGGCTGCACGGTGCGGACAATTTCTCCCCACGCGCAGCAGCCGAGACGCCCGTTGTCGACGCAGCCGGACGTCTTCTGTCGTAGCGTCAGGCCGCACGGCTGCTCAGACCCAGAGTCGATGACAAGGGAGGGGCCGCAGAGCTTCGCGCATATCCCGGTCGATCAGAACCGTCGCCAGTCGCAGTGCGTAGATGGCCCTCGCGAAGGTGTGCGCCGCCAGGGACTCTGCCCGGTAGTGCAAGGGCGGCCAACCCGGAAACTGGATTGCGACATGGCATTGCATCGCGGCTAGTACACCGTTTCGTCCAGAGGTGCAGCTAGGAACGATAAATCCGAAATATGACCGAGTTCATCCCGTTGCGTTTGTAGGTTCCTCCAAGGGCACGTGACATTCGTCCGACTTGTCCCCACTCGGGAGCGCGGACTAGTTGCCTTGGGCAACTAATCTGATGTGGTAGCCGCGACCTGGCGCGAAGGCCCGTCACATCAGGTGATGATGCGCAGGGGATGTTCCAGGAGTTCGGTCAACTGCTGGAGGAACCGCGCGGCGGTGGCGCCGTCGATAGCTCGGTGGTCGGCGGAGAGGGTGACGCGCAGGATGCTGCGGGTGACGACCTGGGAATTGTCGAGGCGTAGTTCGTCCTTGGCCGCGCCGACAGCGAGGATGGCGGATTCGGGTGGGTTGATGACGGCGGTGAATTGTTCGATACCGAACATGCCGAGGTTGGAGATGGTGAAGGTGCCGCCGCTCATTTCGTCGGCGCGGAGTTTGCGGTCACGGGCGCGTTCGGCTTTATCGCGGGTTTCGGTGGCGATTTCGGAGATGGGTTTGCGGTCGGCGTCGCGGATCACCGGGACGAGGAGTCCGGCGGGGGTGGCGACGGCGATGCCGAGGTGAATTCCGCGGTGGCGCAGGAGTTTATCGTCGGCGATGGAGACATTGACGGCGGGGTCGGTGCGCAGTGTGGTGGCGACCGCTTTGACGAGTAGATCGTTGACACTGACCTTGGTTTTGCCTGCTTGTTCGAGGGTGCGGTTGATCTCCGCGCGGAAGGCCAGCAGGTCGGTGACGTCGATGGCGCTGGTCAAGTAGATGTGCGGGGCTTGCTGTTTGCTCTCGGTGAGGCGTTTGGCCGAGACCTGCTGGATAGTGCTGAGCGGGATCTCGTCGTAGTCGCCCACCGGGGCCGAGGAGGCGACCGGCGGTGCGGCGGGAGTGGATTCGTCAGTGCGGTGAGCGGATTCGACATCCTGGCGGGTGATCCGTCCGCCGGGTCCGGTACCGGTTACGGTGGCGAGGTCGACGTCGAGTTCACGGGCGATCTTGCGCGCCAGTGGTGAGGACTTCCTACGGGTCTCTACCGCTGAGGAGGCATTTTCCGCCGCCGCGATCGGATTATCCTGTGTACCAAGGCTTCTCGACGCGGCGCTCTTTTCCTTCACCGCATTATTCGATGCCGCGCTTTCGGCAGCAGGGTTCGGTACGGCCGTCGCGGATCCGGTTCCGTCACCGATCAGCGCGATGGTGTTTCCGATCGGGACCCGCGAGCCGGGCTCGAACAGAATCTGCTCCAGGACCCCGTCCTCGTAGGCCTCGAGTTCCATCAGTGCTTTATCGGTTTCGATTTCGGCGAGGATATCGCCGCGGCTGATCTTGTCGCCGACCTGCTTGAGCCAGGCGACGACGACGCCTTCTTCCATGGTGTCGGAGAGGCGGGGCATGATGATGTCGGGCATGTGATGTCCTCTCAGCGGCGTCGGCCGACGGCCGCGAGTGTTTCCGCGGCGGCGGTGTACAGGGATTCGGCGGACGGCAGCGCGATCTGTTCGAGGGTTTTGGCGTAGGGCAGCGGGACTTCCGCGGCGGCGACCCGCCGGACCGGCGCGTCGAGGTAGTCGAAGGCGCCGTCGGAAATGGAGGCGGCGATTTCCGCGCCGATGCCGTAGGTGAGCCAGTCGTCTTCGGCCACCACGGCGCAGCCGGTCTTGCGTACCGAGTCGACAATGGTGTCGCGGTCCAAGGGGCGCAGGCTGCGCAGGTCGATGACCTCGGCCGAGATCCCCTCGGCGGCCAGGCGTTCGGCGACCTGGGTGGCGATGGTCGCCATGCGCGAGTAACCGATGAGGGTGATGTCGGTGCCCGTACGTGTGATGGCCGCCTTGCCGATCGGGGCGGGCGGAAGATCCTCGGGTACTTCGCCTTTGGTGTTGTAGAGGGCGAGGTTCTCCAGGAACAGCACCGGGTCGTCGTCCTCGATCGCGGCGCGCAGCAGTGCCCGCGCGTCGGCCGGAGTGCTGGGCGCGACGACCTTCAGTCCGGGCACGAACGCGTAGTACAGCTCGATGTTCTGCGAATGGGTTGCGCCGAGTTGTTGGCCGCCGCCGCCGGGAGTGCGGATCACCATCGGGACACTGGTCTGTCCGCCGAACATGCCGTAGATCTTGGCGGCGTGGTTGACGATCTGGTCCAGTGCCAGCAAGGAGAAGTTGATCGTCATGAGTTCCACGACCGGGCGCAGGCCGAGCATGGCTGCGCCGATGGCCGCCCCGACGAATCCCTCTTCGGCGATCGGGGTATCGCGGACCCGCTTTTCGCCGAATTCGGCGAGCAGTCCGGCGGTGATCTTGTAGGAGCCCTCGAAGACGCCGATCTCTTCCCCGATGAGCAGGACGTCGTCATCGCGACGCATCTCCTCGCGCAGGGTTTCGCGCAGCGCTTCGCGATAGGTCATGACAGGCACGGTGGTGTCCTCAGCGGTTGCGGGAAGGTTTCAGAACAGCGGATCGGCGGGTAGCCGTCGGGATTCACCGGCCACCGGGGTGGCGTAGGTGTAGTCGAACAGGCTGGTCGGCTCGGGGTGCGGACTGGCGTCGGCGAATGCCACTGCGGCGTCGACCCCTTCGCTCACCTCCGCTTCGATGGCGGCGACCGCGTCTTGGTCCAGGAGACCGGCGGCGATCAGCTCGCGCTGTAGCCGCGCGACCGGATCGGATTCGCGCGCGGACGAAACCGCTTCGGCACTACGGTATTTCGCTGGGTCGACGACCGAATGCCCCTTGAGCCGGTGGCTGACGGCTTCCAACAGGGCTGGCTTTCCCTCCCGGCGAGCGGCTTCCACCAACTCGGTGGCGATATCCCGTACCGCGAGCACATCGGTCCCGTCGACTCGTTCGCCGCGCATCCGGTATGCGCTGGCCCGCTTGTAGAGGTCGGGTTCGGCGGAGGACTGTTCGACGGTGGTGCCCATGCCGGTCTGGTTGTTGATCACCACGAAAACTACCGGCAGGTGCCACAGTGCGGCGATATTCAGCGACTCGTGGAATGCGCCGATATTCGTTGTGCCGTCACCCATTTGGCAGACCACCACATCGTCGCCGCCACGGTAGTCGATGGCCAGTGCGGCGCCGACGGCCAAGGGCAATTGGCCGCCCACGATGCCGTAGCCGCCGAGCAGTCGGGTCGCGGTGTCGAACATATGCATCGAGCCGCCCCAGCCCTTGGAGGTGCCGGTGGATCGGCCGTAGAGCTCGGCCATCACCCGGCCGGGCTCGATGCCTTTGGCGATCGCGTAGCCGTGTTCGCGGTAGTTGGTGAACAAGTAGTCGGTCGGGCGCATCGCCGCGGCGAGTCCGACGACGGTGGCTTCCTCACCGAGGTTGAGATGGCAGTAGCCGCCGATCTTGGCCTGGGTGTAGCCCTGCGCGGTGCGCTCCTCGAAGCGGCGCACGAACAGCATGTCGCGGAAGTAGCCGCGCAGTGTCTCGGGATCGGTACCCGCGAATGCCTTGCGGGCCGCGGCCTTCGACGTGGGTTTCCGGGGTGCGGTGGTCGTGGTCACGGTGACTCCTCAGCGTTTGCGTGGCGCGATGTGTACGGGCAGTCCGAGTCCGGCCAGGGCCGCCTCCATGCCGATCTCGCCGAGGGTCGGGTGGGCATGGATGGTGTTCGCCAACTCGTCGAGCGTCGCCTCGAGCGAAATCGCCAGTGCGCCTTCGGTGATCAGGTCGCTCGCCGAGGGCCCGATGATGTGCACACCGAGGACCTCCTGATGCTGTTGCCCGGCAATGATTTTCACGAAACCCTCGGTCTCGCCGAAGGTTTTGGCTCGACCCAGGGCCGCGAACGGGAAGCGCGCGGTGATCACCTCGTGCCCGGCGGCACGGGCGGCGGCCTCGGTGAGTCCGACGCTGGCGATCTCCGGATGGGTGAAGGTAGCCGCCGGGATCACCGTGTAATCGATATGGGCCCGGTGTCCGGCGATCACATCGGCGGCGGTGAGGCCTTGATGGGAGGCGACATGCGCGAGCAGCGCCCGACCGGTGACGTCGCCGATGGCGTACACGTGCGCGGTACCGGTACGCAACTGCTCGTCGACGGTGATGAATCCCCGGTCGTCGGTGGCGATCGCGGCGATATCCACACCGAGGTCGGCGGTGTTGGGTCGTCGACCGACACCGACCAGTACGACGTCGGCATCGAGCTCGCGCGCCTGTGGGCCGTCCACAGTCACGCGCAGCGTTCGATTCGACTCTTGTGCAATGGATTTCACTGTCGAACCGGTGAGCACCGTGATGCCGCGCTTGCCGAAGGAGCGGCCCAGCGCGGCCCCGATATCGGTGTCCTCCGCGGGAACGAGCCGTTCCTGCATTTCCACGATCGTGACGTCGGCGCCGAAGGTGGCGAACAGGCTGGCCCATTCGGCGCCGACCGCGCTGCCGCCGATGATCACCAGCCGCCTCGGCACCTCGGTCAACCCGAACGCGCCGTCGGAGGTGATCACGCCCGGCAGGTCGGCGCCCGGAATCGGCAGCCGAGCGGGCACCGAGCCGGTCGCGATGATCACATCACGGGCACTGACCTGTCGGATCGGCGTGGTCGGGGCGGCGGCGTAGCGCGGGCCTTCAGGGCCGACGGGGGAGGGGCCCACCTGGTGCACCTCGACGGTGGTGGGATCGATGAAGCGCGCATGGCCCTCGATGACCGTCACCCCGTTGGCCGCGAGCAAACCCGCGACACCGTCGGTGAGTTCCTTGACGATGCCATCCTTGCGCTGACGCACGGCGGCGAAATCGAAGCGCACATTGTCGGCGTAGACACCGAAATCCGCTGCGGCGCTGACGGTCTGGAGAACTTCCGCGGATCGCAACATGGCCTTGGTCGGAATGCAGCCCCAATTCAGGCAGACCCCGCCCGGCCGTTCCTTCTCCACCAAGGCGACCGTCAAGCCGTGCTGGGCGGCGCGGATGGCGGCCACATAGCCGCCGGGGCCGCCGCCGACCACCAGAAGATCGAAGTCCGGCACTCGTGGTGCTCCTCGTCTCGAACGATTTCGACTCGGCACGGGTATGGCGCGAGTCATCATCGACGAGTCTCGTCACCACCCAGCGCACAAACAATCACTCCTGAGCCCAGGAAATCGGTCTCGAGAATGGGCGCTGAGCCCAATTCCGCTATCGGTACTCTGCCGACGCGCCGAGTTGCAGCGCCGCGAGCGCGAGCGAGAGCTCCAGGTAGGAACGCTGCCCTTCGAGCGGACGATCGAGCAGGGTCGAGAGGCGTTGCAGCCGGTTGATTACGGTATTGCGGTGGCAATGCAGACGCGGCGCGGCATTGGCCGCCGAGCAGTTCTCCGCCAGCCACACCGCGAGGGTGTGCAGCAGCGAGTCGCGCTCTTTGGACGGGAGCGCCAGCACCGGGCCGAGGGTTCGGGTGACCAGCAGCTCGGTCAGGTCGGGCGACCGGACCAGCAGCGCTTCCGGATAACGTTCGTCAAGAGCGACCAATCCCGTTGCGTCCCAGGGCATTGTCTGCATCGCGATCAGGGCTAGGGCGTGCGCGGAATCGACATCGGCGAGTCCCCCGACGGCGGGCGAGACTCCGGCCAGTCCGCGTATCTGGGGGCGAAGATGAGTAAGCACGGTAGCGCTGTCGTGACGGGCCAGCGACACCAACCCGATCGTGGCATCCACCCGGTCATGCCATACCGACCGAATCCCCAACGCGCCCAATGCGGTTTCGGTGCCCGCGCGCAGCGGCCGCCCCTCGCCGCCGCGGACCGCGACCACCAGATACGCACCCTGGACGGGCAGGTTCAGCTCGCGCGCCACCCGCGCGGCGAAGGTCGCATCATGCGCGCGCCCGGCGAGCAGATCCTCGATCAGCGCATGCCTGCGGCGCTCGTCGCGGCGCACCTGTTCGAGTTCGGCATTGCGATACGAGGTGACCAGCGCCGAGGACAACCCATCGATCACCGTCCACATCGCGGTACCCGCCTCGCGGATCTCCCGCGCCTCAATCGCATCGGCCTTGTCCAGCAACGCCTCCCACACGATTCCGCCGCCGAGCCGGAAGGTGCGCAGCATCGCCTCCAACGGCACCGCCTGCGCCGCGCGATGCCTGCCGATCGCCGCGGCCACATCGTCGTGTTCGGGATCGGTCGCCGCCCCGCCGAGGAGATCCAGAATCCGGGTCAGATATTGCCGACACCCTTCCTGTAACTCCCTGCGCGGCACCGAGGTGTAGTCGGTCCACTCCGGGTTGTCGGTGAAGATCGCCGATAGCAACCGCCGGGTCAGCACTGGAATCTCCGCCCGGCAGGCCGCGGCCAACTTTCGCGTACCCGCAGTGGCGACCGGGTGCTGGGGTGTAGCCATACCGGTCGACGCTACTCAGCGCCGTCGCGGGTTGTCTCGTCGGCGAGACGTTGCGGGTAGGCGGCGAATTGGCGGCGGTAGCGTTCGGGCAAGGACGCGGTGAGCCGATCGAAGCATCGACGCTGCGAGTCCTGGGACGCGGTGAGCCGGTCTCGACCGTTGTCGGTGAGCGTCAGGACTACTCGCCGCCGATTGTGTGCGGAGTCGACCCGGGTGAAATACCCCGCTCCGACGGCATCGCGGACCATCCGGCTGGCGCCGGAAGGTCCAGGCTGGACCCGGCGCAGATCATTGTCCGGGTGAACCTCGAAGTCCGACCGCTTTCGCGGGCCGCACCCATGGACCTATCCGGTAACCAGGAATACGCTGAAGTTTGCCGAATGTTCTGCGTCCCGATCCATCCCACTCTGGGCGTCGTATCTCGGACGTCCCAGCTTCGCTGATGCGTTCGGATGTCGAGGCGAGCAAGGAGTGAGCCGTGAAAGGTGGAGTAAGAATTGCGATAGGGGTGGGCATCGGGTATGTGCTGGGGCGCACGCGAAAGATGCGCTTGGCATTGGCGCTGGCGGGTGCGGCAATGTCGAGGCGGTCGGCCGGAACGTCGGGGGATCTGCTCGAGCGCGGGACATCGTTGCTCAAATCGTCGCCGGAGCTGACCCAGATCACCGATACCGTCAAGAGTGAGTTGCTGGGCGCTGTGCGCTCCGCCGCGGTCACCGCAGCGAGCAACCGCATCGACGCACTCAACGCCCGGTTGCAGCAGCCCGCGATACTCGATTCGGAGGAGGACCGAGGCGAGTCACGGGAGCCGGATTCGGACGAGGACGAGCGGCCCGAGGAAGAACTGGCCGAAGAAGAACCCGCCGAAGAAGAACGCGCTGAGGAAGAACCGGCCGAGGAAGACGAAGACGAGTACGACGAGGACGATTCCGAGCGAGCCCGAGACGAGTACGACGAGGACGATTCCGAGCGGCCAAGCGCGCGCCCGCGGGCACGCCGCACGCGTACCGCCGGGCGCAGGACGGCCTCCCCGACTTCGGACCGTGCGCCCGGCTCCGCCGACCGGAAGGCGCCATCGCCCCGTCGACGCCGTAGTCGCGCCGAAACCGATGAACCCGATGAAGCGCCCGTGCGACGCACGAGGAGATGAGGCCGATGGCGGCCAAGACATTGCGTGATACGACGGCCCGAGTCGGTAAGAAGGGCGTCGAGTCCGCTGGCCGGGCCACCAAGGCCGCGACCGGGGCGGGATCGACCATCCAGCGCAAGGCCCAACAAGCCGTCCCGACCAGCCCCCTGCAGCAATCGGTGCAGAATCTCACCGCAACCCTGGCCGCACGCGCGGCTGCCGGGCTGTCCGGCAAGGTATCGAAGACCGCCGACCGGCTCAATCAATACGCCGACGACGGCGGGGGAAGCCTATTTTCGGCGTTGACGGGAGTGGAAAAACTCAGCGTGGGCGCCCTACCACTGCGAGCTTCGATGAGTGCGGGGATGGACAAGCTGAAGCACACCGTCCGCGACAACTTCGAAGCGGCGAAGGAGTCGATGACCCGCGGTAAAGGCAAGGGGGGCGGCAAGCAGCGCAAACTGACCAATATCGTCGAGCACCTCGATCTCGGCGTTCCGATCGACCTGGCCTATGACCAGTGGACCCAGTTCGCGGATTTTCCGAAGTTCGCCAAGAAGGTCGAGCAGGTCGAGCAGGTCTCGGACGAGAAACTCACTTGGACCGGCAAGGTCTTCTGGTCCAGGCGGACTTGGAAATCCACGATCGTCGAGCAGGTGCCCTACGAGCGAATCGTGTGGCGTTCCGAAGGCGCCAAGGGTTACATCGACGGCGCGGTGAGCTTCCACGAGATCACACCGGGCCTCACCCGCATTCTCGTGGTGCTCGAATACCGACCGCACGGAGTCTTCGAGAAGACAGCCAACCTGTGGCGCGCGGCCGGTCGCCGGTGCCGCCTGGAACTGAAGCAATTCGAGCGGCACGTCATGACCGAGGCTGTGCTGCATCCTGATGACGTCGTGGGCTGGCACGGCGAGATCCACGACAGCAAGGTCGTCAAGGACGACGAGACCGCACGGCGCGAAGAAGACGCCGAGGCCGAAACCGTCGACGACGAAGACCGAGACGAAGAGGAAGGCACGGACGAGTCCGACGAGTTCGACGAGGACGAGCAAGGCGAGGACGAACAGCCCGCGCCCGCCCCACGCCGCCGTCGCTCGGGCTCTCAGCGCCGCACTACAGCGGCGCGCCGGTCGAGCGAGAGGAGAGCACGAACATGACCATCGAACCCGCAGGCGGTGGCGGAACCGGCACCATGGCGCGCCCGAATTCCTCCAGCCTCGCCGACGTTGTGGACACGATTCTGGACAAAGGCCTGGTCATCGACGCGTTCGCGCGCGTGTCGCTGGTCGGCATCGAATTGGTGACCGTCGACGCCCGAGTCGTAGTGGCCAGCGTCGACACGTATCTGCGCTTTGCCGAGGCGGTCAACCGGCTCGAAATTTCCACCAGTGAACCCAAGGGCTTGACCGATATCGTCGGCGAGGTCACCGAAGGCGCGAGCAAACACAAGACGAAGGGTGCGCTGGAGGCGGCGGGCGAGAAAGTCAAGGGCTTCCTCGACGACGTCGAGGAGAGGCGCCAGACAGCGCCCCGGTCTTCCAGGCGCAGGGAGGAATGATGACCACCGGCCACGCCCTGTACGTCTATGGAATCGTGCCCGCAGATGTGGAGCCGCAGCCGCATGCCAGTGGTGTCGGCGATCCCCCGAGCAATGTCGAAGTGGTCCGGCACGGCGAGATCGCCGCGCTGGTCAGTGACATCACCACCGATCGCCCGCTCGGCGAGCCCGATGACCTCGCCGCGCACGCCAAGCTGCTGGACGAGTCGGCGGCCGTGGTTCCGGTGCTGCCGTTGCGTTTCGGCGCGGTGATGACCGATGCCGGGGCGGTGGAGAACGAGTTGCTCGGGGAACACGAGGACGAGTTCCGGGCCGCCCTGGCTGAACTGGAGGGTCGCGCACAGTTCGTGATCAAGGGACGCTACGTCGAGAATGCCGTCCTGCGTGAACTCGTCGAGGAAAACGCCGAAGTCGCCCGGTTGCGCGAGGAGATCCGCGACAAACCCGAAGACGCCACCCGCGATGCCCGGATCGCGCTGGGCGAGATGATCAATCAGGCGATCGAAGCCAAACGCGCCGAGGACACCCGCAGAGTGATTTCCGAACTCGACGAGTTCGACCCGCTCGTCAACCAGCGCCAGCCCACCCACGAGGAGGACGCGGTCCATATCGCGGTCCTACTCGACAGGGATCGGCAAGGCGATCTCGAGGATGTGTTGCGCCGGATCGCCTCGGATTGGGACGACCGAGTCGAACTGTCCCTGCTCGGACCTATGGCGGCCTACGACTTCGTGACCAAGCAGGCACCCGAGAGCTGAACCATGGGTCTGGTCTCAGCGATCTTGTCGTTGCCCCTCGCTCCGGTGCGCGGCGTGATCTGGCTGGGCGAACTGATCCAGGACCAGGTAGAGCAGCAGCTACAAAGTCCCGCAGCAGTGCGGCACGAACTCGAGGAGATCGATGCGGCCGCGGCCGCCGGGCGCCTGTCCGAAGACGAGCGGAAACAAGCGCAGCGGGCCGTTCTGGATCGCCTCCGGCCCGAAGGCGACACGACGGCGAACACCCGGAAGGAGTGACTCGCGTGGCACGCATGACCACTCCCGAAAACCCCGAGAATGTGGACTCGGTGTCGGACGAGCCGCCTCCCATCACCGCGGCGCAGGCCTCGGCCGCGGCAATCGAGATCCTCGTGGAGCTGACCTCCAAGCAC
This sequence comes from Nocardia sp. CA-135398, assembly GCF_050955845.1. NCBI lineage: Bacteria > Bacillati > Actinomycetota > Actinomycetes > Mycobacteriales > Nocardiaceae > Nocardia > Nocardia sp. CA-135398. Next base: position 3,961,940 of record NZ_CP192084.1, read on the forward strand.
GTGGAGGGAGTGACCTCCATGGAGCCCATCGAGGACGGCTGGCTGGTCGAGATGGAGGTGCTCGAGGATCGCCGTATCCCGTCATCGGGGGACATGTTGGCGCTTTACGAGCTCGAGCTCGATTTGGACGGAGGTCTGCTGGCCTACCGCAGAACCAGGCGCTATTACCGCGGCAGCACCGATATCGGCGGAAGAGATCGACGATGACGGTGGTCGGTGGCGGCTCGTCCGAACCGCAGCCGTTCGGAGGCGGACATCACTCGACGAATCTCGCCGACATCCTCGAACGGGTGCTCGACAAGGGCCTGGTGATCGCGGGCGATATCCAGGTGAATCTGCTCGACATCGAATTGCTCACGATCAAGCTGCGACTGGTCATCGCGTCCTTGGAAACGGCCAAGGCGGTGGGCATCGACTGGTGGGAAACCGACCCCTGGCTCAACAGCAAGGCCCACACACTCGAGCGGCAGGATCACGACCTCGAACTGGAGAACCGGGAACTGCGCGACCGGATCGCCGAACTCGAGGCAGGACGCGAGGTCCCGCAATCTATCGAACGTCGCCGCGAGCCCAGGGAATCGAGGCGGCGTGACTGACGAGTTCGGTGTCTGGCTGTACGCGGTGACCCGCGCCGCGGACGCCGCGGCGGACTCCGGCTCGATGACCGGCGTGGCGGGCGAGCGGGTATGCACGGTGGTTTCGGATGTGCTGGCGGCGTTCGTCGGATCGGTGCCGCTCGCGGTATTCGGGGAGCAGCCACTACGGCGGAACCTGGAGGATCTGGACTGGCTGGCTGCGACGGCTCGCGCGCACGACGCGGTCGTGTCGGCCCTGGTGCGCCGCGGACCGACCGTCCCGCTGCGCCTGGCCACTGTCTTTCTCGACGACGAGCGGGTGCGCGAACTGCTCGACGCGCGGCGCGCGGACTTCGTCGCAGCGCTGACCCTGGTGACCGGACGCACCGAGTGGGGCGTGAAAGCCTACACCGACCGCGCCGCCCTCACCGCCGCCGTGGCCGATGCCCGGTCGAGCATGGGGGCCGAAAAGGGCAGGGGCACAGCCTATCTGGCCCGTCGCCGGGCGGAACTGTCTGCACAGGCGACTGTGGAACGCGACGCGGCGGAGCGGGCCGAGCAGATCCACGCCAGCTTGGTCCGACACTCCGCCGCGGGACGTCGCCAAGCGGCGACAGATCCGGCGCTGAGCGGACGCCGCGACTGGATGGTGCTCAACGGCACCTATCTGGTCGATGACGACCGCGCCGACGACTTCGCCGCGACGGTACGTGAACTCGGCGAGGAATTGCCCGGCATCCGACTCGAAATCACCGGTCCGTGGCCGCCGTATTCGTTCGCGGGCGTTGACCAGGAGCCGATATGAGACCGGCCGACCAGAGCGTCGACGGCGAGCGCCGGGTCGCACTCGTCGATCTGTTGGACCGAGTGCTGGCGGGCGGGGTAGTCATCACCGGCGATATCAGGCTGGCCATCGCGGACGTCGATCTGGTCGCGATCTCGCTGCGCGCCCTCATCTCATCCGTCAGTACGTTATCTGTCTCCGCGGTCGAATCCGCGGCACACCCCGAACTGGAACCGCCCCGAGATGGATGAAATCGGTGGCATTCCACCGCGTATCGATACCAACCCCGAATCCGTCGAGCGCGGTCTGGTCACGCTCGTGCTCACACTGGTGGAGCTGCTGCGGCAGCTGATGGAACGGCAGGCCCTGCGACGCGTGGACGCGGGCGATCTGACCGAGACCCAGATCGAACGCATCGGCACCACCCTGATGCTGCTCGAACAACGCATGGACGAGCTGCGCGACCATTTCGGCCTCACCCCAGAAGATCTCAACATCGACTTGGGCCCCTTGGGAAAGCTCCTTCCCGACTAGCAGGGTGATGCAATAATCCTCGGCGATACCATCACCGCTCTGTTGGGGGAGCATGGGGACGAGAAGAGCTTTGCTGCAAGCGGGTCGCGCGCCCTGTCCACCAGTCTGTCGGCGCGCTGGTCGCACTACACCGCGCTGCATCGACTGCACGCCGAGCCGCCGAGTCCGACCGTGCTGTCCGAGTCGGCCGAGCAACTGGAAGCCGCCTGGTGGCTGCTGCCGCGCACGGATCTGGCCGGGGTGGTCTGCGCGCTGATCAACCTGGCCGTCGTCCACCTGCATCAGGGTCGGCTGGACGCCGCCCAGGACCGCCTGGAATTGGCCGAATCCCTGACTCGCGACGGCCGCGACCCCGCAGGTCGTGCCCAGACGCATGAAACCCTTGGCGTCCTGTGGTGGACCCGTGGTGAACCCCGCCGGGCGCTTCGGCACTGGCAACACGCCCTCACCGCCTACCGCGAGCTCGAAGACGATCTCGGTACCGGCCGCTGCCTCCAGCACCTCGGATCGGCGGTCGTCCTGGCCCCCGAACACGGTGGTCTGCTGCTGGGGAACGACCCTCCGCTCACCCGCGCCGAAGTACTCCGCCAAGCGGGCGGCTGGCTGGCGGCCGCCCGCCGACTACATCCGGCGGCCCTGCACGCCGAACACTATGCGCGCCAAGCCGGTTCGACGTTGCACACGGTGGATCGCTGGCCGCTGCCCGCCCCGGATCCGCAATAAACGGAGCAAGCTACCACCTTGGGGCATAGTCGCGACCGAACGAACAACCCGATATCCCGCTAACCGCACCATGGTGTGGAATAGCGGCAGAAATCGGACCGGTGGAACGATCAGCCCCCCACCCCGTGCATCAAGTTAGTTGAATTCGCACAAATTGCCGGCAGAAAGGCGCATTCTGAGTCATACAAATCGGTGCCCGCAGTTCACGACGTACCTCGGATTGGGAACGACGCATCATGTCCACGTCATACGGACAACAGGCACTGCGTCCCGGGCCGTACCCAGACGCAGGCGTGCATGCGCGCGAACAGTCAGCCGGGGGTGGCACCCTGTCGCACCGGATCGGCCAGGGAAATTGGCAGGAGATTCCGCTCGATCGCGACGCGCACAGTGTGACAATCGGGCGGTCGGAGGCGGCCGACATAACCGTGGGCGCCGACGCGACCGTCTCGCGCCTACACGCGATTATCGAGCGGGTGAGCGACTACTGGGTCGTCATCGATAATGGGCTGTCGACAAATGGGACCTTCGTCAACGGCGAGCGCGTCGACGGTTGTCGCAAACTCGAGTCCGGCGATACGATCCGCTTCGGGAAATCGGTATTCATCTTCACGGACGACGACCACCCATCCGAAGATGAAGTAACGATCGCCCAGAGCAGCCTGCCCACCCGGAGCGCGCTGACCGACGCGCAATATCTAATTCTCGAGGCCTTGTGTCGCCCGTACGACGCTCGGACCGGATTCACCTATCCCGCATCGAACTGGCAGATTGCCCACGAACTCTGTCTCAGCGTCGCCACGGTCAAGACCCACATGCGGGCGCTGTTCAAAATATTCGACGTCGAATCCTTCCCACAGAACAAAAAACGCATGTTTCTGGTCGAACGCGCGCTCGAGAGCGGCGTGATCGTCAATCACCACGGACGGTAGGACTTCGGATGTTGTGCGTCGCGCACCCAGTGGGCCGCGCGGCAACTCGCTCGGTCCGGCACGGTCGACAGCTAGATCGGATGGAAACCCGCTCCGATGTCACCGCGCGCGTTGACGTCGTCCATGATTGCGGCGATATTCGCTCCGAGTTCCGGTCCAAGGCACGGCACTCTCAGGTATCCGTTCACCATGCCGACGAGCGTTGTTCCGACCACGACCGGCGCGCCGGAGTCACCGGGCAGGACACATATCTGCGTCCAGGTCCAGGTGTTGGTCTGGTACACGTCTCCGTAGGCCAATCCGCAGGTCTGGCCCGTCGTATAGCCTTCCTTGCACGCGATGTCCGGGAACTGTGCCGGACCGCCCAATCGGGTAATCGTCGTATTACCCACGCGATTCACAGGTACGACCTTGTCCGGGTCGAACACAATGACGGCATAGTCCATATTGGGGTTCGAGTAGGCGAAGTTGCCGACGACCCCGGCATCACGGTTGGCTTCGGCGATGATCGTGGTACCCGCGTCATTGCAGTGACCCGCGGTGATCCCGACAAGCCGACCCGCGGCATCGTGCCCGATCGTGGTGAGCGTGCAGACGCCGAGGTCATCGACGATGATGCCGGAACCGCCGCCCAATACCGCCGGGCCTGTGGCATGCGCAGTGCCTGCTTGCACCCCGGCCAGCGCTGCGCATGCTGCGAGCACAGTCGCAGCCCTCGCGAGCTTCCTGAACATGTCCAATCCAATCGCTCGAGCTGCAACTATCCGGTTATACGAGGCAGATGCCCGTGCCGAACGGGAAGATCGGCGGAATGAAGCAGACCCACCACAGGAATGGGTTCCACCACAAGAAGGCGGGATCGGTCGCCTGTGGCAGTTGTTCTGAAGCGGGCGCCACTTGGACAGGCGCAGGCGGATTGGCCGGGGCGGGATCGGCGGTAGCAATGCCTGAGCCGAGGGCAATCATCGGTGCGAGCGCTGCCGTTGCGACGGCTGCGCGAATTTTGGTGCTCTTCATGTTCGTTCCTTCGACTGGGTGCTTCAGGGACGCCCTCGTCCGTCGAAGGCTTCCCGCACATGAACACCACCAACTCTCCTCGTAGAATGCGCGGAAGATCATCCTCCCCCGGGTTGGAAACCCTCAGACCTCGGGTTGTGCCTGGGACCATCGGTGATGGTCACGGCAGAGAAAGAAGTGTTGGGTACGCGCGGCGGGTGCGATGGCGCGATGATGTTCGGTATGGGTGAAACCATGCTGGGCGACGCTTCGCGGCAGCCGGAGCGGGTTACCCGGGTGCCGATATGAACACCGCGGCGCCGATCGCGCGGGTCGACAGAATCATCGAGCAAGCCCATCGCGTCTACTTCGGCAACCGTGCCGCTACCGACCCGCTGGAGGAAGGGGCGCGACGGCTGCACGAACCGCTGCGCATCGCACTGGCCGGTGCCGTCAAGGCCGGAAAGTCGACACTTCTCAACGCACTCGTCGGCCAAGATATCGCCCCGACCGACGCCACCGAGTGCACCCGGGTCGTGACCTGGTATCGGCACGGCGCCACCCCGACGGTCATCGCACGGCTCGCGGGCGGCCGGTCGGAGTATGTGCCGATACAGCGAGCCGATGGTGGTCTGACCTTCGACCTCGGCAAGCTCATGGCGGCGCAGGTCGATCGAATCGATGTCGACTGGCCGGTGCCCCGCCTGGCGCGCACCACGATCATCGACACCCCAGGAACCACCTCATTGTCGAGGGACGTATCCGCGCGCACACTGCGGTTGCTGACTCCGGATACCGGCTCCGCCGGAGCCGACGCGGTGGTCTATCTGTTTCGTTCCCTCGATGATTCCGACCTCGCACTGATTCGTCAGATCGGCGAGCATGTCGGCGGTAATGCCGGTCCGCTCGGCATCATCGGCGTCCTGTCTCGGGCGGACGAACTCGGCGCGGGCCATCCGGACGCAATGCACTCTGCCCGCGCGGCAGCCAAAGAATTCACTCGCGAATTGGAAATGACGGGTCTGTGTCAGGCGGCCGTACCGGTCGCGGGTTTGCTCGCCTTTACCGCGAAAACGCTGCGGCAGAGCGAGTTCGTGGCCCTTCGCCAGCTGGCCACCGTGGCACCGGCCGATCTGGAATTGGCCATGCTCTCGGCCGATCGATTCCAGCACGCGGATTATCTGCCGATCGATTGTGCGGCACGACAGCATCTCGTCAGACGTCTCGGTCTGTTCGGAATCAACATGGCGCTGACTCGATTACGGGGCGGTGCCAGCACTTCGGCGGCTCTGGTCGACGAACTGATCGCCCGCAGTGGCATCGGCGAACTCGAGCGTGTCATCGACATTCAGTTCGGTCAGCGCGCCGACGAATTGAAGGCACATACCGCGCTGCTGATGCTGCGGCAGATATTCGATGCCAACCGGGGTCCGCAGGCCGCACCGCTGCGCGGGGAGGTGGCGACACTGCTCGCGAATGTGCACGGTTTCGAAGAGCTCCGCCTGCTCAGTCGCCTCCGCTCCACCGAGACAGCGTTATCCGAGCACGAACTCACCGATCTGCAACGGGTGATCGGCGGTCGCGGGACCGGACCAGCCGAACGCCTGGGAATCGAACCATTCGCGGTAGCGGGCCTCGGCCAGGACATCGCATTGGCGGAGATCCGGCGATGGCGAACCCGTGCCGAACACCCACTCGCGGATCAGTTCACGGCCAATGCCTGCATTGTGGCGGCACGCAGCGCCGAAGGGGTGCTGAGCGAGTTGCGGCGGGGTGTTCGATAGGACCGCTTATGAAACATGCCTGCTGGGGTAGGGGAGCGGGGTAGTGGTCTCGGTAGACGGAGCCGGATTGGTAACTTGCTCGGTTACCGTGGGCTGCGGCTCGGTCTTCGGCGCGCTGTGCGCGACAATTCCGACAACGGCCGCGGCGAGCGTCGCGATCGCAGCGGCGGCGAGCAGCGCTTGTTTACGACGCCGACTGCCGACCTTTTTGCCGCCTCGGGGTGATTGCGGGGCTGCCGAATTCGCGGGTGCGATGTCCGCCGGCGGCACGGTACCGGCCGGAGCGGCATACCGAGCCGGTACGGGCGATTGCGGCGGGATAGGCGATATCGGTGCCGGCATGGCTTGCGGCGATACCGGTGCCGACGGGGCGGCACTTGCCGAAGAACGCGCGAGCAGCGCAGCGCCATTCGCCGATGTGAGGCCGGGTTCGGATTCCGCGATCACCGGCACGTGGAACTCCGCGGACAACACCTCGGTGACGAGCGGGGTCGCCGACGCGCCACCGGCCAGCACCACCGCTCGCACATCACGAGCTTCGATTTCGTTGGTGCGCAAGGCTTCTCTGACGTACTCGGCCGAGCCCACCACCTGCGCCCTGATCAGGTCCTCGAGTTCGGAGCGGACAAGTCGCACATCGTGACGCACCGGTCCCAGCTCCACCTCGACCACCGCGGCCGTTTCGGTGGACAGCGTCTCCTTGGCCTGCCTGCAGCGCAGCCGCAATTCGTTCAGCGGCGCCAGCAGGGCGGGCGCCGCCAGATCGAGGTCGCCGAGGTCGCCGTCGAGGCCGCGCAGAACGTGCCGCAAGATGGCGTCATCGATGTGCTTACCACCGAATTCCGCGCTCCGGACGGTCCTGCCGACCTGTTCGGTACCGCGGGCCACCGAGACGCTGAGGCCGTTGCCGCCGAGGTCGTACACCACCACGGCGCCGTCCGATGGCAAGCCACGTGTGGACTGGACTCGAGCGAGGATCGAGCCGACCTCGTCCACTAGTGCCACGCCGGTCATGTCCATCCGGTCGAGCGCCGCGCGAAGCGCCTGCACGCCCTGTGGCTTCCAATAACTGGGGTAGGTCGCCGCGATGGTGGGAGGCCCGGCGAAGGCACCGGCGGAATACCGTGTCAGGTACTGGACCGCGCTGGCGACGAGCTTCTCCGGCCGATGGGCGGATCCGTCGGCGGCGACGAGATCGATCGGGTCGCCGACGCGGTCCACGAACCCGGTGACCACCAGTCCCGGGTGCACCGGACGGGCGCCGCTACCGAGCGGAGACAGCGTCGGTGCCATGCCACGAGTCATGACCAACGTCGCCGGGTGCCGGGTCGTCTGCAGGCGCTGGGCGCTGCGCCCGGAACCTCCGGTCGCCGCGTCGGCTGCGGTGACGAAATCGGCCGTGCCGATCTTGATGCCAAGACTGCCGGACATGCACACCTCTCGGTTGATGGTCGCTCGGGATTTGCTCTTATAAATCTCCCGCACGGACGGACCGTCGGCCATATCCCCAAGAGGTGAGCCGGACCCCCGAATGGGGTGAGGTTCGTTCACCCAAGGTGGAGTCGGTTTACCCGCCCTGCGCCTGCGCGGTTCGCAGTCGGGCGGCGCCTTCGCGAATCCTGGCGAGTGCGGCCAAGTTCTGCTCGACTTCCGCGGCACGCTTCTCCCGCGCGGCGACCTCCATGCCCGCCGCGTCCTGTGCAGCTTTCATCGAGCTCTGCGCCGACGCCAAGGCCTGCTCGGCCGACTCCTTGAAGTGATCGCGCAGCTCCCGCTGCATGCTACGGAGGCGGTCACGGGAGAGCTTGTGCACCTGGAAGGACACGTCGTCGACGTACTTGCGCAGCGTCAGCTGAGCGATGTTGCGGCGGCGTGCCATTCGTCCGGCGCGGTCCTGCTGATAGGCCTTCACACCGATCACGATTCCGGCTCCGATCGTGATCGGATTCATCATGGCCGCGCCGACCATGGTCGCGCCCATACCGATCATCATCGCGCCGCTATAGCCGCTGCGAACCGCGGTCAGGCCCCGATCCGCCAGCGAAACCTTCCAATCGCGCAGTTCGCCGATCTGTAGCCGGGGGTCGATGAGATCGCCCTCGCAGATGGCTTCGAGCGCGGGCAGATCGATGTCGTTGCCGTCGACCGCGAACGATGCCGCCACCCGCTCGGCCAGTGCCTGAGCGGATTGGTACGCCCAGACGAAATTGTCGCCGACCGCCGCGCTCACCTGCTCCTGCACCCAGTCAGTCAGCAGCGGCCACTTCTTGTCCGGATCGCCGTCCGCGAGCTCGGACTCGATGTGCTTGTTGATGCCGCGCAGCCGTTCCCGAAGGTCGTGATCGATCTCGGAATTGAGGTCCGCGACGCCGTCGTTCAAGACTTGCTGCCACGACCGCGCCGATTTGGCATGCGCGTCCGACATCTCCTTGCGAGCCTTCAACTCGGCGGCCATTCGTTGCTGGAAGTCCGGGTCCCGCAAGGCATTCAATTCCGCCTCGAACGGCACGGTCAGATGGTGCGCGACAGCTTCGAGATCCCGCGCGATGCGGACGCGCCGCTTGATCGCGATGTCCGCGAGGCCCTCGGTGCGTAGGAACGCCAGCAGGTCGGGATAGCCGGATTCGGCATTGAGGTCCTTGTCGCGCAAGCGCACCGCATGGCCGCGCAGCGTCGACGAAACCGGAATGATCCGGCAGCCGACCCCGGCATCGGCGAGATGGCGGCGGTCCGCGTCCGCGATTCGCCGCCATTCGGGGTAGATGTCGATCTTGGTCAATGCGATGACGGCGGCGGGGCACAAACCGATCACCTGCTGCACGAACCGAAATTCGGGTTCGGTGAACTCCTGGCTGGCGTCGGTGACGATGATGACGGCATCGGCCAGCGCCACCTCGTTCAGTACTCGCGGAACATGCCGCTGGCCGATGCCGCCGACACCCGGGGTATCGATGAGCGCCAACCCCTTCGGCAGCGTCGCGGTACTGATGCCGATCTCCGCGCACACCACTTGGCCGCCGCGCGCGCGGGGGGACTTCGCCAGATCGGATTGCAGTTCATCGAATGGCAGCGGCGCCGGGACGGGTGTTTCGGCGTGCGGCATCTCGACTACCAGCTTCGCGACCGGTTCGTCCGCGTGCCCGACTACGGTGACCACCGAGGTGGCTCGACGGTCACCGACAACGCAGACCTGCTCGTTCAGCAGGGCGTTGATCAGCTGGCTCTTGCCCTGCTGGCGCGATCCGACAACAGCGACGCGCATGGCGGCGTCGGCGGATCGGCGCCGCACGGCTTGGAGGGTGCGGAGCAGGTCTTCCCGATCCGCCGACTGCGCGAGCCGAATCAACCAATCGAACAGGGGCGGGACGGCAGTGCTGCCGTCGTCCCGGGCCTCGGCTGCTGGCTTACCCATTGGAGCTGTCCTCCGTTCGGTGCGCCGAGCCGATCCACCCGTTGGGAGTTGATCGGCTCGCATGCTCAGAACATGTCCATGGCGTCGGCGATGGTGTCACCGATATCGGCCAAGGGCCCCTCGGAAAACACGTCTTCCGTCGCACCGCCCATGCCGAGGCCGTCGGAACCCGTGTTGTAGATGTCATCGGACGGCAGGTTGTCCATGGACAGATCGTCGATCGGTTGCTGGTCCATGGGTTGCTGGTCGGTGGGCGGTTGCTGTTCGGTGGGTGGTGCCTGGTCGACAGGGAGTTCGATGCCGGGAATTTCGATCGGCCCTGGCGGCTGTTCGATGGGTGGCTGCTGGTCGGTGGGCGGTTGCTGTTCGGTGGGTGGCGCCTGGTCGACAGGGAGTTCGATGCCGGGAATTTCGATCGGCCCTGGCGGCTGTTCGACGGGCGGTTGCTGGTCGACAGGCGGTTGCTGATCAACCGGTGTCTGTTCGATGGGCGGCTGTTGCTGATCCACCGGTGGCTGGTCGACCGGCAGCTCGATGCCCGGAATTTCGATCGGTCCCGGCGGTTGTTCGAGACCGGGGACCCCGCCCAGCTGATTCATGATGTCGTCGAATCCGGGAATCTGGCTCAGCTGGGCCGACATATCCTGCGGATCCGTCGGGGCGCCACCGCAAGCGGGGGCTCCGCCCAGTTGATTCGTGATGTCGTCGAATCCAGGAATCTGACTGAGCTGGGCTGCCACGGCCTGCGGATCAATCGTGGCGTCGCCGACGACGGGCACCTCGCTCGGGGCCGAGATCTGGGCCGCTGCGTCGAATGGGTATTCCTGTGGCAATTCCTTGTCCTCCATGGGTGTCTGTCGTCGAATTGTGGATGGGGCCAATCCACGTCTGGACTTCCCGGTACCAATGGCTCGTGATCTATGGTCCGGGCATACGACGGCAGGAAATAGACACCTGAGGTGGAGCAAATCCACACCCTTGGCGGCGGGCATTCGCCCCGAAGGTGAATGCTGTGGCCGCCCGCGAAGTCAGCCGCTTCCATGGTCGTAGCGAAAGCGGGAAGATGACACGCCTAGCGCGTTGGGGTGGTGGAATGCGTTTGGGTGGTGGAGGAAGGTGTTCCACTCGGGGTTTTGCTGGCGGCGGGGACGCCGAGGCTGGTCTTGATATACGGGTTCAGCAGGGACTCCCACGCCGACTTCATCCTCTTGTATTCGTCGGGACACCCGGCGGCGCGCTGATATGGCAGGAACCCCTTTACCTCTGGGTCACCAGGTTTGTTCACCAGCACGTCCAGCGTGTCGGGTTGGGAGCCGTAGGCCCAGCACTCCAGGTTGTAGGCGCGTACCTGACTGAGCGAGTGTTCGTCGGCGAAGGAGCGCGCATCGAGACTTTCCGGATCGTCGGAGAGGGCGAACCAGAAGTCGGCCGCCGCGGCCACGCCTGCCGCACCGAGGGGACCGGGGATCGTCAATAGGACCAGGGTGCCGAGCTGGTCCGCGGAGTCCTCTTCGCGTCCTGTCGAGGGGAGAGAATACAGGTTGATCGCCATGTGTGCGGACTCGTGGAAGGTGATCATGCGGGTTATGCCGTCGAAGTAGAGGTTGAAAATGTCAGTAGTCCCCAACTGCTCGGTAGGTTGCTCTGCCTGTGCCTTCGCATATCTAGCGGCGACCGCGAACATCTCGTAACAGAGGACGAGCGACTGGTTCTGTGGATCCCAGTAGGCATTGAAATTGCCACATTCCTTGGCGATGACGGGAATGTCCTTGGGTAGCTTGTACATCGCCTCGAGGGAATCGGTCAGATCTTCGAGGACCTTGTTGTTCTGAATGGCCTCTTTGCCTTCTTTGGCAAGGTCCGAAGCCATCGCACGTTCGTATTTGGGCACGAACGTTCCGGTGTCCGACACCTTGCTCGCGGTCGCGGCGCTGGTTGTCCCCTGTGACGCGGGCTTTCCTTCTTTATCCGATGAACACGCCGTCGTCGCCGCGGCCACTATGGCCACCGCGCCGGCCCATCGACACCATGTGGGAATCATTGCAATACGCCTCTCCGAATCGCAGGTGCCCGCTACGCGATGATTGCTGATGGCACCATTGCGGCCGCGTAACCAGGTGGCGAAGGCGGTTCGTCTGGTTCGCGGACGACTCACCTAGCGGGTAGGGGTGGTGGGAGAATGAGTCGCACTCGCGGTTGGGGTGCTGGTCGCGCTCGGGGGAACGCCGAGGTTGATCTTGATATATGGCTTCAAAAGGGTCTCCCATGCGGCCTTCATCCGGTTGTACTCATCGGGACACCCGGCAGCGCGCTGATATGGCAGCTCCCCCTTTTTGTCCGGCGCACCCGGTTTGGCCACCAGGGCGCCGAGCGTATTGGGTAGGGCGCCGTAATCCCAGCACAACAGGTTGTAGGCGCGTACCTGGTCGAGGGAGTGTTCGTTGGCGAAGGCGCTCGCCTCGAGACTTGCCGGATCGGCGGAAACGTCGAACCAGAAGTCGGCCGCCGCGGCAACGCTGCCGACACCGATGGGGCCGGGGGTGGTCAATTCGAGTAGGGCGCCGAGTTGGTCCGCGGAGTCCTCCTCGCGTCCCGTCGCGGGCAGCGAATACACATTGATCGCCATGTGTGCGGACTCGTGGAAGGCGATCATGCGCGTTACGCCGTCGAAGTACAAATTGAAAACGTCGGTGGTTCCCAGGGACTCCGTTGGTTCCGTAGCCTGCAGCTGCGCATATTTCTTGGCGGTCGAGAACATCTCGTAACAGAGGGTGATCGACTGGCTGTCCGGGTCCCAGAAAGCGTTGAACTCGCCGCATTCCTTGCCGATGACCGGAATATCCTTGGGCAGCTTGTAGATCGAACCCAAGGCGTCGGAAAGTTCTTCGAGGACCTTGTTGTCCTGACTGACCTGCTTACCGTCCTTGGCCCAGTCCGAAGCCATCGCACGTTCGTATTTGGGCACGAACTTTCCGGTGTCCGCCACCTTGCTCGCAGTCCCCGCGCTGGTCGTCCCCTGCGACGCTGGCTTTCCATCTTCGTCCGATGAACATGCCGTGGTCGCCGCAGCCAGAAGGGCCAGCGCCCCAGCCCATCGATACCATTTGGGAATCATTGGAATACGCCTCTCCAGATCGCAGGGCGCCCACTACGTTGTGATTGCTGAATGGTAGCAAGATCGAGTGTGCGGCACGTCGGGTTTTCCTCGTATGGTCGAGGCGTCATCTCGCGCGGCATCGTTTTCCGAGGTAGTCGGCAATCTGTCACGCCGCTTGGCCCTGGCTGTCCGTTCTCTCGGTCATGTCGACCTGCGGGAATTGCATTGCTGTCGCGTAACCGGCTGATGGCGTCGACGCAATCGGAGATGTCATAGACCGAAAGCAGACCCGCACCAGCAGGAAGGGCGCGCCGTGCCGACCAGCAGCTTGCGAGTCGGAGTCAAGGCCTATGTGGCTCAGCCTGTTAGTCGGCGGTCGTGCCCGCGACGAAGCGTTGCCAGACCGCATGGTCCATACGCGGTCCGCCCGGTGTGTCCGCACCATATCGGGTGATCTCCGCTGCAAGATCGAGCGGCAGGGTCGGCGCGGTCATCCCTCGCAACTCGTCCTCGATCGCGGCATCCGGCACCAACCAGCACACCTCGAATTCGATGCCGTCGGGATCGATCCCGTACAGCGCCTTGGTAACCGCGTGATTCGAGGCTCCGGTCAGCGCCTCCGCCGCCCGCAGCGCATCCTGTATCCGGCCGAGCTCGCGCAGCGTGTCCACCTCCCAGGCCAGGTGGTACAGCCCGACCCGTCCGCCGCGATGCGCGACGGTCGGTTCGGCGGATCGGAACAAACCGAGGTCATGGTCGTTGGCCGAACCGGCCGCCTGCAGAAAGACTCCACCCGGAATTGCGCCGACCTGTCGGAACCCGAGGACCTCGCGATAGAAAGTGGCCGAGCGCTGCACATCGGAGACGAACAGCACGGCGTGGTTCAGGCGGTGGATAGGCACGAAAGTCGCTCCGTTTCCTCGGTGCCGTGGCGGGACGCACCGTCGCATCGGTGCTCCACTTCACAGCGCCTCGGGTTGACCTTCACATAGATGTGAGGGTTCGAGTATTCAGATCATGAAGATAGGTATTACCACCTTCGTTACCGACGAGGGGATCAGCGGTCCGAAACTCGGTGTGGCGCTGGAGGAGCGCGGGTTCGAATCGTTGTTCCTGCCCGAACACTCGCATATCCCCGCGAGCCGGAAGTCCCCGGCTCCGGGTGGCGGCGAGTTGCCTCGGGAGTACTACCGCGCGCTGGATCCGTTCGTCACACTCGGCGCCGTCGCGGCGGTCACCGAACGGTTGATCCTCGGTACCGGGGTCACCCTGCTGATCCAGCGCGATGTCATCCATACCGCGAAGGAGGTCGCCACACTCGACCGAATCTCGCAGGGACGCTTCGTATTCGGCGTCGGCGCGGGTTGGAATCGCGAGGAGATGGCCGATCACGGCACCGACCCGCGCACCCGCGGCGCGCTGCTCGACGAGCAACTCGAGGCCATCCGGTCGATCTGGACCGAGGATCTCGCCGAATACCACGGCCGTTTCATCGATTTCGACCCGATGTACGCCTGGCCGAAACCCGTGCAAACCCCGCATCCGCCGATCTTCATCGGTGGCGCGGAAGCGGCGGCCGAACGCGCCATCCGACACGGCCTCGGCTGGCTTCCCACCGCGGTGGCCGACCCCGCCGAAATACCGGCCCAACTGGCCCGGCTCGACGGACGCGAGCTGCCCGTCACAGTCGCTTTCGCGCCGGTCGATCCGGCGCTGATCGACGGCTATGCTCAGGCCGGGGTGCAGCGATTGGTATTCAGCGTGCCGACCCTTCCGGAACCCGAAACACTCTGCGCCCTCGATGAAATCGCCAAGGTGGTCGACCGGTACCTGGTCTGAGGGCTGTCATCGCACGGCCATCTTGATCGGGCTCGATAACGAGATCTGCTCCACGTTCGCGATCACGGGCGTGGCGGCGGCACCGCATCAGGGACCGGACGTCGTCGTGTTCATACTCGCGGCCGCGAGGTTCTCCGCCGCGAAACGGGCGATGGTGCGGGCCTGGCGGGAAAGAGCCTCCGGGTGCGCAGTCCGCTGTTCCAGCGTCGAGCGGATCCGATCCAACGATGCGGTGGCATCGCGGGTGGCGCGGCGGAGCACGGTGTACCGGTTGTCGAGCTCGCGGTAGTCGAGGTCGATGTCGTGGCAGCGGCGGCGCAGATCGGCGACATGGTTGAGCAGGTCGGCCACCTCGCGGGTGGACAGGGTGAGGGTCGGGTGCTCCGCTCCGGACAGGATCGCCTCACCCGCGACCTCGGCGCAGCGCGCGTGCAGTACATCGAGAATGTCGGCCACAGATCACCTCCCACCACTGCGCACGAGAACGAGAGAAAGGCTGTAGGTCAACTCATCTGACGATGGTCAGGCGCGAATCGACGCTCCCTCTCGATTGATTGCTTCGATCGACACGCAACCCGGCTACGACCCGATCACGGGTACGGTACTGGAATCCTGCCGGACGAGGAATTCCGCCACTAGTGTCATAGGCATAAATGAGGAATTTCCCACGATACGCGCGGGTAACCCCCTGACGCTGTGTACCTGCGCGCAATTGAGGTGCAGACTACGCGGGACCGGCAGTCGCAAACCGTCGCCCGACCGGGCCAGTGCTGTGGAGTGGAAGGAGTTGGCGAGTGTTCAGCCGCATCGCCATCGTGAACCGGGGAGAGGCCGCAATGCGGCTCATCCATGCCGTCCGAGATCTGGCCGCGGAGACCGGGCGCCCGATCGAAACCGTCGCATTGCACACCGATGTCGATCGCAACGCGACATTCGTGCGCGAGGCCGATATCGCCTATGACCTCGGTCCTGCGTCCGCGCGCCCGTATCTGGATCTCAAGGCGCTCGAGCTCGCGCTGGTGACGACCAAGGCAGACGCCGCATGGGTCGGTTGGGGTTTCGTCGCCGAGGATCCGGCGTTCGCCGAGCTGTGTGAGCAGATCGGCGTCACCTTCATCGGCCCCAGTCCGGAGGCCATGCGCAAGCTCGGCGACAAGATCGGTGCGAAGCTGATCGCGGAGGAAGTCGGCGTGCCCGTCGCGCCGTGGAGCCGCGGTTCGGTGGAAACCGTGGACGCCGCGCTCGCGGCCGCCGCCGAAATCGGCTACCCGCTGATGCTGAAGGCGACCGCCGGCGGTGGCGGCCGTGGTATCCGGGTGATCACCAACGAGACCGAACTCGTCGATGCCTACGAGCGCACCCGTCAGGAAGCCGCGCGCGCGTTCGGCAGTGGTGTGGTCTTCCTGGAACGTCTGGTCACCGGCGCCCGGCACGTCGAGGTGCAGGTGATCGCGGACGGCCAGGGCACTGCGTGGGCGCTCGGCGTCCGTGACTGCTCCGTGCAGCGGCGCAATCAGAAGGTCATCGAGGAGTCGGCGTCGCCGGTGCTGCGTCCCGAGCAGGCGGCCGAACTCAAGGCGTCGGCCGAGCGGTTGGCGATCGCGGTCGATTATCGCGGCGCCGCGACCGTCGAGTTCCTGTACCACCCGGGTGACGAGCTTTTCGCATTCCTCGAGGTCAACACCCGCCTGCAGGTGGAACACCCGATCACCGAGTACACCACTGGTTTCGACCTGGTTCGGGCGCAGCTGCTGGTGGCGTCGGGGGGCAAGCTCGAGGGCGAACCTCCGGCCGAGCGTGGGCACGCGATCGAGGCCCGGCTCAACGCCGAGGACCCGGACCGCGACTTCGCGCCCGCTCCCGGCCGCATCGCGCGGTTGGATCTGCCCGCCGGTCCGGGTATTCGAGTCGACACCGGCGTCAGCGAGGGCGACACGATTCCCGCCGACTTCGACTCGATGATCGCCAAGATCATCGCCTACGGTCGTGATCGCGACCAAGCGCTGGGGCGGCTGCGCCGGGCCGTGGCGCAGACCAGGGTCGTCATCGAGGGCGGCGCGACGAACAAGAGCTTCGTGCTCGACCTGCTGAACCAGCCCGAGGTCATCGATGCCAGCGCCGACACCGGCTGGATCGACCGGGTGCGCGCGGAGGGTCGCCTGGTATCGCATCGCCACTCCGCGATCGCGGTGGCAGTCGCAGCGATCGATGCCTATGAAGAGGAAGAGCGCGTCGAGCGACACCGGCTGCTGTCCACGGCGGCAGGTGGCCGTCCGCAGGTGCAGCACGAGAGCGGTCGACCGCACGACCTCAAGTTGCGCGGGGTCGGCTACCGGGTGCGCGTGGCACGGATCGGTGCGCATCGGTTCCGCATCGGCATCGAGTCGGGCGGCGAAATGCGTGCCGCCGATGTCGATCTCGAGCGTTTCGACCGCCACACCGGGCAGATCGTGGTCAACGGCACCCGCTATCGGGTGATCACCGGCACGCATGGGCCGATTCATCTGGTCGACGTCGACGGTGTGACGCATCGGATCAGCCGTGACGAGGGTGGCGTCGTCCGCTCGCCCGCCCCCGCGCTGGTCGTCGCCACGCCGCTGGAAGTCGGTGCCGAGGTCGAGGCGGGGGCGCCCGTCCTGGTACTGGAGAGCATGAAGATGGAAACGGTGCTGCGCGCACCGTTCCGGGCCCGGTTGAAGGAATGCGCGGTTTCGGTCGGCACCCAGGTGGAGACCGGCGCGCCGCTGCTGCGGCTGGAGCCGCTCGCCGAGGACGACGAGGCCGCGGAAGCCGAAGAGGTCGCATCGGTCGAACTGGACCTGCCCAGCGAGCCCGCACCGGACCGAGCGCACGACGGTATCGCCCGCAGCCTGCAGGACCTGCGCAGCCTGCTGCTCGGGTTCGATGTCGACCCGCACGATGAGCGCCGGGTGCTCGACCACTACCTCGCCGTGCGCCGGGCGGCGATCGCGGACAACCGTAGGCCGCTGGCCGACGAAATCGAACTCGTGCAGATGTTCGCGGACCTGTCCGAACTGAGCCACAACCGGTCGTGGGATGAGGACGGCGTCCAGGGCCACGTCCACAGCGCTCGCGAGTACTTCCACACCTACCTGCAGAGCCTCGATGTCGAGCGGGCCGGGCTGCCGGAGTCGTATCAGGCCAAGCTCGCCAAGGCGCTCGGTCATTACGGCGTCACCGAACTGGATCGTTCCCCCGAGCTCGAAGCCGCGGTCTTCCGGATCTTCCTCGCCCAGCAACGGCCATCCGACACCGTCACGGTCATCACCACCTTGCTGCGCGAGTGGCTGGGCGAGCCGGTGCCGGACCGCGCGCTGCGCGAGCCGGTCGGTCTGGCGCTGGAGCGGCTGGTGGCCGCGACGCAGGTGCGCTTCCCGGTGATCGCCGACCTCACCCGCGGACTGGTGTACTCCTGGTTCGGCCAGCCGCTGCTGCGGCGCAACCGCGCCCGGGTGTACACCAATGTCCGTAAACAGCTGAGCCACCTCGACGCGCACCCCGAGACGCCCGATCGCGCCGAGCGCATCTCCGAGATGGTGCGCAGCACCGAGCCGCTGGTGCGGCTGCTCGGTCAGCGGCTGGTGCGCGGCAGTGCCGACAACACCGCCATGCTCGAGGTGCTGACCCGCCGGTACTACGGAAACAAGGGTCTGACTGGTGTGCACACCCGCGAGGCCGGTGGCTGCACATTCGTGATCGCCGAGCGCCGGGGGCTGAGCCTGGTATCGGCGGCGGTGAGCTTCGACGCGCTCGACACCGTGCTGCGCGGTCTCACCGAGCTGGCCAGCGTGGCCGCGTCCATCGAGGTCGACATCTACCTGAGCTGGGAGAAGCAGCCGGAGGACTTCGACGCGATGGCGTCGGCGCTGCAGGAAGTGCTCGGTGCGCGGCCGTTGCCGAACCAGATCCACCGGATCACCGCGACCGTCGCGGGCAGCGGCGGTGCCGTGATGCACCACCACTTCACCTTCCGCCCATCCGCCACCGGCATGGTCGAGGAGCGGTTGATCCGCGGCCTGCATCCGTACATCGCGGAGCGGATGCAGATGAAGCGGCTGCGCAAGTTCGACCTCACCCGGCTCCCGTCCTCGGACGAGGAGGTCTACCTGTTCCGGTGCATCGCGAAGGAGAACTCGTCCGACGAGCGTCTGGTCGCCTTCGCGCAGGTACGTGACCTGGCCGCGCTGCGCGAACACGACGGTCGGCTGCTGGCGCTGCCGACGGCCGAGAGCACCATCGCCGCCTGCCTCGACTCGATCCGCCGGGCGCAGTCGCAGCGGCCCTCGGCCAAGCGGTTCCACACCAACCGCGTCGTGATGTACATCTGGCCGCCGGTCGAGATGACCCGCGCCGAGCTGGAGACGATCATCGATCGCGTGCGGCCGACGACCGCGGGCGCCGGGCTGGAGGAGATCCTGCTCATCGCACGGCATCGCCACCCGAAGACCGGCGAGCTGATCAAGGTCGCCGTGCGCATCGCCTTCGATGCCACCGGTGGAACCCAGGTGACCATCGGCGAGCGGTCCGACGACGCGGTCGAACCGATCGACGAGTACCGGCAGAAGGTGCTGCGGGCCAGCAGCCGCAACACCGTGTACCCCTACGAGCTGACCGGTGTGCTCGGGGAGTTCGCCGAGTACGACCTCGATGCCGACCACACGCTGGTGCCGGTCGATCGGCCCAAGGGACGCAATAAGGCCGCGATCGTCGCGGGCGTGGTCACCACGCCGACCGCGCAGTATCCCGAAGGCATCAGCAGGGTGGTGCTGCTCGGCGATCCGACGAAATCCCTTGGCGCGCTTTCGGAACCGGAGTGCCGGCGGGTGATCGCCGCGATGGATCTGGCGGAACGGCTGCAGGTGCCGCTGGAGTGGTACGCGCTGTCCTCCGGTGCCCGGATCTCGATGCAGTCCGGCACCGAGAACATGGACTGGGTGGCGGCGGCGCTCAAGCGGATCGTCGAATTCACCCAGGACGGCGGCGAGATCAACATCGTGGTCTCGGGCATCAACGTCGGCGCGCAGCCGTACTGGAACGCCGAAGCGACCATGCTCATGCACACCAAGGGCATCCTGGTGATGACGCCGGACTCGGCGATGGTGCTCACCGGCAAGCAGGCACTGGACTTCTCCGGTGGCGTGTCGGCCGAGGACAACTTCGGTATCGGCGGCTACGACCGGGTGATGGGTCCGAACGGGCAGGCGCAGTACTGGGCGCCGAACCTGCTCGCCGCGCGGGACGTGCTGATGTCGCATTACGACCACACCTATGTGGCGCCCGGTGAGCAGTCGCCGCGGCGGTCGCGCACCAGCGACCCCATCGATCGTGACGTCTCCGACTTCCCGCATGTCGTGGCGGGCAGCGACTTCACCACGGTCGGCGAGATCTTCTCCGCCAGCGCCAACCCGGACCGCAAGAAGCCGTTCGACATCCGCACCGTGATGCGGGCGGTGGCGGATCAGGACCACCCGGTGCTGGAACGCTGGGCGGGTATGGCCGACGCCGAGACGGCCGTGGTGCAGGACGCGCGACTGGGCGGTATCCCGGTGTGTCTGCTCGGCATCGAGTCCAGGGGAGTGCCGCGCCGCGGCTACCCGTCCACCGACGGCCCGGACACCTACACGGCGGGCACGTTGTTCCCACAGTCGTCGAAGAAGGCGGCGCGGGCGATCAACGCGGCCAGTGGTAATCGGCCGCTGGTGGTGCTGGCGAATCTGTCCGGCTTCGACGGCTCGCCGGAATCGATGCGGAAGTTGCAGCTCGAGTACGGCGCCGAGATCGGCCGTGCGATCGTGAACTTCCAGGGCCCCATCGTGTTCTGCGTGATCTCGCGCTATCACGGCGGCGCGTTCGTGGTGTTCTCGAAGCTGCTCAACCCGAATATGACCGTGCTGGCGCTGGAAGGCTCGTTCGCCTCGGTGCTCGGCGGCGCCCCCGCGGCCGCGGTGGTGTTCTCCGGCGAGGTCGATGCCCGTACGGCAGCCGATCAGCGAGTGCGCGATCTCGAGGCCCGTGCCGCGAACGCGCTCGGCGCCGACCGTGCGGCACTGACCGCGGAACGCGACGAGGTCCGGTCCTCGGTTCGCACGGAGAAACTCGGTGAGGTCGCGGCGGAATTCGACCGTGTGCACAATATCCAGCGCGCCGTCGAGGTCGGTTCGGTCGATGCGATCATCCGGGCCGCCGAACTGCGTCCGCGCATCATCGAGGCCATCGAGGCGGGTCTGCCCAGCTGATCTCTGATTTGCTGAAAAGTCGGCCGACTCGGGGCGGTATCGCGCCCTGAGTCGGCCGACTGTTTTTGCTTCGGGTCCGTCATATACTGACCCGACAGCCCGTTCCGCCTCGATCAGAATCAGCCCGAGCCGATGACCGAACTCGTCTCGCGCGCCCAAGGCGTCCGCTTCGACGAACTCGCGCTGGCGACGCGCAATCACGGCATGCAACTGGAAGGCATGCGGTACGACATCACGCCCATCGGCATGCACTACTTGCTGATTCATTTCGACATCCCCGAGATCGACGCTTCGTCGTGGCGGCTGCGGGTGACCGGATACGTCGAGCGTGAACTGGAGCTGTCGCTGGACGACATCAGATCGCGACCGGCGGCGACGCTTCCGGTCACCCTCGAATGCGCGGGTAACGGACGCACCAGGATGGACCCGCGTAATGTCAGCCAGCCGTGGGGTCTCGAGGCGATCGGCACGGCGGCGTGGACGGGCACCGCACTCGGTGGGATTCTCGACGACTGCGGTATTCGGGACGAGGCGGTCGAGGTGGTATTCACCGGAGCCGATCGCGGATTCCAGGACAATGTGGAGCACAACTATCAACGCTCCCTGAGCATCGACGAATGCCGTAGACCCGAAATTCTGCTCGCCTATGAAATGAACGGCGCACCGCTCCCACCACAGCACGGCTTTCCACTGCGGCTGCTCGTCCCCGGGTGGTACGGCATGACGAGCGTGAAATGGTTGCGGAATATCGAAGTGGTCGACCGGCCCTTCACCGGGTTACAACAGGCTTCGGCCTATCGCTACCAACGCGACGCCGACGACCCGGGGGTACCGGTCTCACGAATCAAGGTGCGTGCGTTGATGATTCCGCCTGGCATTCCCGATTACCCGAGTCGGCGACGCACGGTCGACGCCGGTGCGGTCCGGCTCCGTGGTCGCGCGTGGTGCGGAACCTCGCCCGTTGTGCGGGTCGAAGTTGGTGTCGACGGCGTCTGGCAGGATGCCCACTTGGAACGCAGCGTCGCCGAATTTGCCTGGTGCAGTTGGAGTTACACCTGGCAGGCGCGACCGGGCGAGTACCTGCTCGGCTGCCGCGCAACCGATGCCGAGGGGAATGTGCAACCGGCCGAACAGTTCTGGAACCGCCTGGGTATGGGGAACAACCTGATTCAGGAAGTCCCCGTCACGGTCCGCTGATCGGTGAACCAGCGCCGAATCCGTGCGGCGGCGAATTCGGCCTTCTCGGTTGCCAATTCGGCCGAGGGTGTGACGAGCGGTGCGACCGGCTTCGGCCCGGAAAGGAAGTCGGCGTCGACCTTGCCGACTAGTCCGTCGCCGAATTCGATATAGCAGGAGCCCTGGCCGAGATACTTTCCAGGCGGGGGTGTTCCGTGCAGTTGTGCGGCAATGTGCGCGGCGACAGTGCGGGCTGCGTTCTCGGCGAATACCCCGGCCCGGGGAACAGGCGCGTCCGCGCAGTCGCCGATGGCGTAGATGCCCGGATACGGGGTGGCGAGGGTGCGCGGGTCGACGTGGATCCAGCCGTCGCCGCCGTCGACGGTAAGCCCGGATGCCTCGACCACGGGTGGTACGCAATGGGTCGGGATGCCGATGAACAGGTCGTAGGCGAGGTCACCGCTCTGGGTTTCGGCGACATGGTTGTCCGGGTCGAGCGCGTGGACTCGCCGCCCGGGTGAATAGTCGATTCCACGTCGCGCGAGCGCCTCGACCAGCGCGGCAGAGGTTTCCGCGGAGACCGGGATCGGTGCGTCCATCGGGGTCAGCACGTGCATGCGGGTGCGGTCGCGGATGCCACGCCGAGTCAGTAGCTCGTGCAGCAGCATCGCGCACTCGTAGGGCGCGGGCGGGCACTTGAACGGCACGCTCAATACCCCGATGAGAATGGTGCCACCGTCGAAATGGCCCAGCCGATCGCGCAGTCGGCAAGCTCCTTGGATCGAGTAGTACTCGTGACCGTCCGCGACGAACCCCGGGGTAGCGGCGGGGTCGTAATCGGCGCCCAACGCGACAACCAGAAAGTTCGGGTCGTAGCCGCCGCGGTCGGTGACGACGTGGCGGGTCTGCGGGTCGATCGAGGTGACCTGCTCCTGCCGGAACTCGACCCCGGGCCGGACCAGGTCGCGGTAGCTGACCCGCAGGGATTCCGGGGTCTTGTCGCGGAACAGGATTTCGAGTTTCGAGAAACCGAAGGTGAATCCGTCGTTACGGTCGACAAGTATCACCCGCACCTCGCCGGGCAGTGACTCGGACAGGCAGGCGGCCAGTTCCAGTCCGCCGAACCCGGCTCCGAGGATGAGCACCGACGGCGTTCGAACGTTCTCGGAAATGGTCATTGGTTGAACGCCTTCCCGTTGGAAGAATGTGCTGCCCGCTCGGCCGATATGCGAAATCGCGGCGACCGAGCGGACGTTCCGGTGTGGAATCGCGGACCAGTGCGTCGCGGGCAGTTTCATATCCATGCCAGAACGGGCGGCCACGGTGACCATCCGGTGCATGAATTCGGGCAGGTGCTTGTCGCAGCATCACACCGGCGGTGCTATGAAATGTGACGGCGACGCCGTCGCAGTGGAACGAATCATGACCGGTTCCTTCTCGACCGTATCGGCGGCGAGGCTCTCCGATGTTCCGTCGTTCACGAGCGTGTTGATCGCGTATCCATTGTGCGCGCGTCGGTAGCCGGATGGAACCCGGATTCGGGTGCGCGCATACTTGCAGCAATTGCTGGCACCCCATTCGCCGTCTCGTAACCGATGTAGATCCACCCAGTCGACACCGGCCGGGTAGAAGTGGTCGACGGAGCACCGGCCTGACAGCCGCTTGCATATGACCGACCGGGCGGGTACTCCGGATAACAGGAGGTGTTCGATGCTGCCCTCCGCATCCGATCCCTTGACGCGGACAGAAGAAGTCATCGTGTCGTCGGAGTCCATCCGGCTGACGGGGATACTGGCCGTCCCGCAGGACTCCACCGGTTTGGTCGTGTTCGCGCACGGCAGCGGCAGCGGTCGGCACAGTCCCCGGAATCGGCTGGTCGCCGATGTACTGAACCGAGCGGGACTCGCGACGATGCTCGTCGATCTGCTGACCGCGGCCGAGGAGGGCGATCGCGCACGGGTTTTCGATATCGAGCTGCTTGCCGAGCGTCTCGTCGCGGTGACCCGCGGATTGCGCACGCGGCCGGTCCTGAGCGGGCTTCCGACCGGATATTTCGGCGCCAGTACCGGTGCCGGTGCCGCATTGTGGGCGGCCACCGAGCCCGGTGCCGAGATCGCGGCCATCGTCTCCCGTGGCGGCCGCCCCGACCTGGCCGGTCCGCGGCTGGCCCATGTCCGAGCGCCGACGCTGCTCATTGTCGGCGGTAACGACCGGCATGTACTGGAACTCAATCGCGAGGCCCAGCTGGCGATGCCGTGTCCGAGCGAGATCGACGTCGTCCCCGGTGCGACGCACCTTTTCGAGGAGCCCGGCGCGCTCGAGCAGGTGGCCGATCTGGCGCGCGACTGGTTCCGCCGCCACCTCAGTGTCGTGCGGTCTTGAACACCACCGGCAAGTCGTCGGCGCGCGGTGCGACCCGGGTACCGAAGTCGTGACTGATGTGCTCGATCGTCTCGCACAGCCATCGAGATTCATCGCGCGCGGTCGATTGCAGGCGCATGTGCCGAATCCGCAGCGGAATCATTCGCGTCTCCATCGCGCCGGGATCGGTGGACACCAGATATAGCAAGCGAAGCTCCGGACGGTATCGCTCATAGCCGCGTATGCCCTCGTAATCATCGATGACGTCACCGCACCCGTACAGGATCGGTTTGCCCCGATAGATCTCGATCGGCCGTGGATGGTGCGCGGAATGCCCGTGCACCAGGTCGATTCCGGCATCGATCAATCGATGCGCGAACTGCCTTTCGCTCAGCGGCACCCCGTAGCCCCAGTTGGGTCCCCAATGCACGGAGACGATCGCGATATCGCCATTGCGCTTGTGCGCCAACACTTCTGCCGCCACCTCCTCGGCGGCGCGAAGATTCGGCGATTCGCCGATCCACCACAGCCCCGGCCGATCGCGGCGCGCCGCCCAGTGGTGTGGGACGCCACTCGATCCGGCACCGACCGAGACGATTACCACTCGTCGTCCGTCGTCGAGTTCCGATATCGCGGGGGCCCGGGCATGGTCGAGGTCCGCGCCTGCCCCCGCGTGCTGGATGCCCCCGGTATCGAGTGTTTCCACCGTGTCTGTGAGTCCTTCGACACCGAAATCGAGGATGTGGTTGTTGGCCAGCGCGCAGACGACCGGCGCGATCGCGGTCAACACCGGCACATTGTCCGGGTTCATGCGGTAATGGATGCCCTTGCCGGGCGCGAACACGCCATCGGCGGTGATCGCGGTCTCCAGATTGATCAATCGCACCTGCGGGGCGTGCTGAGCGAGAATCGGCAGGACCTCACCCCATGGGTGACCGAAATCCACGGGACGGGCAAATTCACCGCTTGTCTGCTCCGCCAACTCCACATACGTCCGCGCATCCTCGACACACCGTTCGTGCAGCGTCGGATCGCCGGGATGCGGGAGAATCTGGTCCACTCCGCGCCCCAGCATGACGTCGCCGCCCAACAGCACCGTCGCCATACCCATCATTGTCGATCATGTCCGCCACCTCGTTCAATGCGGCAGCGTCCGCCGTTATCGACGAGTTGTCGGGCGGATCAGATCGCGCCGGCGGACCGTGCGTAATCCGCACGCCTGCCCGACGCTTTCGCCTTCCAGCAGGTACTGCAGGCCGATCAGCACGAACCCGAACAGCCAACGCGCGATCGTCTGCCAAAAGCGCGGTCGGCGGCCGTTCTTCCAGCGCACAACCCGCATACCGAACAGCAGCTTGGCGAAGCTTCCCCGCAACAGCAGTGTGCCAACGACGTGGTTGAGAAACGAGATCGCCAGGATGCAGGCGAGGACGGTGACCCAGAATTTCGCGACACCGTCCGTGGCGTGAAAAACGCGCTGCGACAAGGCGAAACCGATGATCAACGCCAGTAGTGCATCGACGATGGCGGCAAGTGCCAGCCGATTCTCACCCGCTTCCTCCGGGACCGGTTGGCCGGGCTGGGGAGTCGTCGTAGACGATGGTAGAGGGTGCGCGTTCACCCGGCGTATTATGCCGGAGCTCATGGCATTTCGTCGGCGCACCGGGCGGTGATCTCATCGGACCGATGGCGACCGATCCGCTGCTGTCCTGAGCAGTTTCAGGAATTGGATGAGGTGCGGTGCGCCGTCGTATCGCGCTTCGGTCGCGATCGCCGAGATGTGCGGCCCGTCATCGGCTGCGGTGCGCACCAAGCCGTGCTCGGCGCACAGCACCAATGCGGGTAGTGCGGCCTCGGTGGCGGTGCGGCGGCGTCCGGCGGCCCACAGGCAGCCCGCCCACAACAGTTGTGCTCGGACGAATGCTCTTGGGCGATGCTGGGTTTCGATCACACGCACCATCTGCTCGGCGCGGTCGCAGGCTTGATCAGCCGAGTGGTCGGCCAACAGTAGCCGAATCGCGGAGTCCTGTTCGAGTTCGGCGATAGCGGCGTGAATCATTGTGTCCTGCCTGCGGTACGGCGGCAGCTGGCGGAGTCCGTCGTGGGTGTCGGGTGGAATCGACAGACCGAGGCGGATGCGTTCGTTGACCATGCGGGCGGCCAAGCGCTGAAGTGACTCGTGCTCCGCGATTTCCGCACCCTGGGTAAGGCGTTGTTCGGCGGCGGCGAGGTCGCCGCGGATCGCTTTGATGCGTGCGCCGGTGCCGAAGCTGGCGAGCAGGAACCAGACCGCGCCGCCGTGGCGGCCGAGGTCAGCGCTGGAATCCAGTAGTTGCTCGGCTTCATCGAGGCGGTTCTGCTCGTAGCGGATGGAGCCGAGCAGGGCACCGGACATCCGTGAACCGTAGGTTTGCGAGCGGCCGCGCCGGGTACGGGTGATGGCGGCATCGAAATGCTCTTCGGCGGCGGTGATGTCGAGCTGTTCGAGGGCAGCGAGCCCGGCGACGCACCTGCCGTACATCACCCCGAACGCGCCTTTGCTGCGCCGGTGATATGGAGCTGCCCATTCTTGCCAGCGGCGGGCCTCGGCGAAGTCGAAACGGTTGAGTGCATCGATGGACGCGAGATTCGCGGCGTTCGTGGCGGCGAACGGTGTGTCGGCATCCTCGAGATGTCGAGACAGCAGCTCTGGCAGACCATCGAAACGGTCGGTGACGAATTGTGCCGCACCGGTGACCGTTTCCGCCTCGATTCGCAGCTTGGTCGCCTCGGTACCGGTCGCCGCGCCGGCGTCGAGTGCGGCGGATAAGTCCTCCAGCGCCAGCTGAACTTGTTCCCAGCGTTGCAGTCCGACGTTGGCCCAGGCTCGGCAGATCTGCAGCCTTGGTCGCGCTTGTGCCACGGATTGCGGCAGTTTCGTCAGCAAGCCGAGGAATGTCGCCATGCGGGAGCCTTCGATGAGGTCCATGGCCCGTCGTTCGACCAGGTCCGCCGCATAGTCCGGATCGTCGGCGGCCAGTGCGTGATCGACTGCGGCGGTGGCGATCTCGTGTTCATCGCACCAGTCGGCCGCCCGGCGGTGCAGTTGCGCCAGGCGCGCGGGATCACTGCGGACAAGGCGACGCCGCAGGTAGTCGGCGAACAGGTGGTGGTATTGGAACCACTGGTCCTCCTCGTCGAGGTGGCGTAGGAATAGATTTCGGTCGGCGATCTCTTCGAGTAGTTCCTGGCTGTCGGATCTGTCCGTCAGCCGAACCGCGAGATCGGCGCACACTCGCTCGGTGATCGCGGTGGCAAGCAGGAAATCCAGCAGCGGCGGCTCGAGTGAATCGAGCACGTTCTCGGCCAGGTAATCGGCCAGTGCCCGGTGGCGGCCGGTGAGCTGGTCGATGAACGCGGCGGGATGATCATGGCCGCGCAACGACAGCGAAGCCAATTGCAGTGCGGCAGGCCACCCTTCGGTCGTTTCCTGCAGTCGGTTCACATCGTCGGTCGACAGCGACAGCCCGCCGGAGTCGGCCAGGAAAGCACCGGTTTCCTGCGGATCGAAACGCAGTTCCGCGACATCGATTTCGACCAGTTCATCGTGCACCAGCATGCGACTCAGCGGCAGACATGCCCTGGTTCGGCTCGCGATGACCAGCCGCAGGTGATGGCAGCCGTGCTCGAGCAGATAATCCAATGCGGCACAGGTGGTTTCGGCATGTACCCGGTGCCAGTCATCGATCACGAGCACCATCGTCTGTCCACCCGAGTGGATTTTGTCGATCAGCGCGGACAGCACGTATCTCGCGGTGTCGGATGATCGTTCCTCGAGTAGCGTGCCGAGTTCACGCGCCAGCTCCGGAGCGACGCGGCGGATGGCCTCGACCAGGTGCGAAAGGAACCAGACGATATTGTCGTCGTCGGGGTCGGTGGTCAGCCATGCCACCGGGACGTCCTCGGCCGCGAGCGCGGTGGCCCATTGCAGAGCAAGGGTGGTCTTGCCGAATCCGGCCGGTCCGTGGATCAGTGTGAGGCGCCGGTCGCCGCCGTCCCGCAACAACGCAAGCAGCCGGGTGCGGGCGATCATCGTATGCGGTGCGGCGGGCGGACGGAATTTTGTCGCCGTGCTGGGCGGTGGGGGCGGTGTCAGTGCACCCGGGGTATGCGAGGTCACGGGAACGGATGTGGCCGAACCGGATTCGACGACCGTAGGCGGCAATGCCAGTGCGTCCACCGCCAGGCCGGTTTCGTGCTGCACGCGGCGCAGCCATTCCCCGAATTCGATCGCCGACCTCGGTCGTTCTTCCGGCTTCGCCGCCATGGCCGCCTCGATGGCCGCGCATACCGCCGTGGGGATGTGCTGATCGCGCAGACTGGGTGCGGACGCGGCGGCTATGCGGGCCAGTTGCACTGGCAGCGGTTCGCCGGTGCGGCGTGCGAATGCGGCTCGCCCGGCCAGCAAGCAGTGCAAGGTAGCGCCCAGGCCGTAGATATCCGAGATCGGAGTGGGTATCGCACCGCTGAGCACCTCGGGTGCGGTGAATGCGGGCGTGCCCTGGACGGTGCGCAGGGAGGACGTGGTGGCATCGCCGAATTGGGCGATGCCGAAGTCGGCGAGCTGGGGTTCACCGTAATCGGTGAGCAGGATATTGCCGGGCTTCACATCCCGGTGCACGATGCCGATCGCATGGGCGGCGGCCAGCGCCGCGGCCATCTTGACGCCGATCGAAAGCACATCCGACCAGCGCAGCGGCCCCGAATCCC
This sequence comes from Nocardia sp. CA-135398, assembly GCF_050955845.1. Taxonomy (NCBI): domain Bacteria; kingdom Bacillati; phylum Actinomycetota; class Actinomycetes; order Mycobacteriales; family Nocardiaceae; genus Nocardia; species Nocardia sp. CA-135398. The sequence continues at coordinate 3,991,159 of NZ_CP192084.1, forward strand.
GCAGCACGCTCTCCAGCGAGCCACAGGCGTAGAACGGCATGACGATATAGGGGCGGCCGGTGGCGGTGATGTCGACCTGTAGCACCTGCAGGATGTGGGGATGTCCGAACAGCCGCCCCAGGGCCCGCTGTTCTCGGAGGAATTGCTCGCGCTCAGCGCCGCTGACCTCGGATCTGAGCAATTTGACCGCGACGTAGCGTTCGAGTGCGTATTCGTAGCAGCAGTACACGACGCCGAATCCGCCGCGGCCGATTTCGGTCGCGTCGCCGAATCCGGCCGCCGCTAGTTCCGCCGCGATTCCGGTGGGGAGGTCGCGCTGTGTCGCGGCCTCGTCGAGTTCGTCCATCGAATATTCGTCGGCACCTCCGCGTCAGCGCATCCATCCCGACCCGTGTCTCAACGATAGCGCCGTTGCACCTGGACCGCCCGCCTCGCGGGTTTGTGAAGCGGCCGACTCCGCGTCGCGGAGGTTCGGGCGTCATAATAAGTGGCTCGCATTTATCGAACGAGTCCGATGATCGTTACCTGCTCCGCCGTACTTGTGTACCAGATAGCGCGCTGCACTATTGGATATAGTTGCAGATACCATCGATATGCCGAAGAAATGCTCACACCTGAAGGGCTGACTCATGGCGAAGAAAGTGACCGTTACCATGGTCGATGATTTGGATGGCACGTCGAAAGCCGATGAGACCGTTCTGTTCTCCCTCGACGGCGTTACCTATGAGATCGATCTGTCGAAAAAGAATGCCGGAAAGCTTCGTGCCGACCTGGATCGTTGGACGGAGAAGGCCCGTAGGACCGGTCGAGTGAAGGTTCGGTCCAAGGCCAGAGGTGGCGGCAAAGACTTTCGGTCGCCGGTGGATCGGGAGCACTCGGTCGCTATCCGGGAATGGGCTCGTAAAAACGGCCACCAGGTATCGGCGCGCGGTCGGATCTCCGCCGATATCGTCGCCGCCTACAACGCCGCCAGGAAGTAAACCCGCACGGCGTCCTGCAATTTTCGTCGAACGTCCGTATTCGAGGGGAACTGGGCAAACTTCGCACACCTCGAATTCGACAGTCGAGTAGCTCGTCCGGGCGAGGGATTTCTCCAAGCTGTCCGGGCGGCCGATTTCACCGGTTGGTGTCGGCGGTGATGTGGGCTCGAGCCGGTTACGCGTCCTGACCGGCCGCATCGACCCCGGCCAGGTCTTCGACCTCACCCTGCCACTCGAACAGGCCGCCGACGGCTACCGCGCCGTGGACGACCGCCGCGCCATCAAAACCCTCCTGCGCCCCTGACTCGACGAAGTCGCGACAGCGAGTCGCACGCGACAGTCGCCGCCGCATGAATCTCGTTGTCGCTCAGAAGAGTCCGCCGCCCGCGTGCAGGGATTGGCCGGTGATCCAGCGGGCGTCGGGGGAGGCGAGGAAGGCGACGATATCGGCGATATCGTCAGGCTCGCCGATCCGGCCGAGTGGGGTTTGATCGATGATCTGTTCGGTAAGTGCCGGGCTGCGTGCCGCCGCGAGTGCCTCGGTGCGAACGGCGCCGGGCAACACATTGTTGACGGTGATGCCACGTGGGCCGAGTTCTTTGGCGAGGACACGGGCGAGTGCTTCGCTTGCGGCCTTGGTTGCAGCGTAGATTCCGGAACCCGGTCGGTGGGTCGCGGTCACGCCGGAGGATACGACCACGATCCGTCCGCCGTAGCGCAGCCGGTTGGCCGCCGCGCGCAACGCGATGAAGGTGGCCTTCGTATTGGTGATGAACATCAGGTCGAACTCGTCGTCGGTCGCCTCGGCGATCGGACTGAAGGTCGCGGTGCCGACATTGTTCACCAGGATGTCCAGCCCGCCGAAGTGCTGTTCGGCGGTGTCGAACAGGCCGGTGAGTTGGGCCGGATCCGCCACATCCGCCTGCGCGGCGACCGCCTGCCCGCCGCTGGTTTCGATGGCGGCCACGACCTGTTCGGCCGCGGACCGGTCGGAGTGGTAGTTCACGACAACCGCCGCGCCGTCTGCCCCGAGCCGCTCGGCGATGGCGCGGCCGATCCCGCGTGAGCTTCCGGTGACGAGCGCGACCTGCATGACGGCCTCCAATAGATGAGATTGTCGATAGTTGGCATCATCGACTAATTCATTCCATGTTGTCAACTGTCCATCAGCTAAACTAATTGCCATGACCGCGGATGATTCGGATCTGGCCACCGCCTTCGCCGCCCTGTATCGCGAGGTCGGTGCGCTGTACGGCGTCGTGTCACGCCGGTTCGGACTCACTGTGCAACAGGTCGAACTGCTCTGTCTGCTATCCGGTCGCCGCCCGTCGTTCGGGGAGCTGGCGGGATTACTCGGCTGCGACAAGACGAATGTGACCGGCATGGTGGATCGCCTGGCGCGGCGCGGTTTCGTCGCACGAGAGACCGATCCCGATGATCGGCGCATTACCCGGGCAGTCCTGACCGAACAGGGTGCCGCGATCCGTGCGGACTTCCGCGACGCCCTCACGGCCGAGTTGGGTGCCCGAGTGCCTCGTGCGAACCGTGCGAGGCTCGTCGCTCTCATCACCGATTCGGTGACCGCTCTCGCCGAGAGCCGCTGAATCTGTCCGAGTTCAGGGTGGTGTATCCCGTGGCGGGGGGCGTCGGGGGTTTGAAAGTCGCAAAGCGGGCCAACTCGGTCGTATCTGGAGCTTTTTCCCGAACACCTAGGAATCGCCATGACCGAAACACCCACCGGGTCGTATGTCGAAACGTCGCCCACGGAGACACGGTCGGTCGTCGAGCTCGTCAACGATGCGACCGAGCAAATGGCCCACCTGATCCGGGACGAGATCAAGCTCGCCGAACTCGAGGTGCAAAGCAAAGGTAAACGTCTGGGGCGCGGCGCGGTTGTGACCGGTGCCGGGGCGCTCACGGCGGGCTATGGCGGCGCCGCCCTCATCGCCGCGGCGATCATCGCCCTGGCGGGCCCGCTGTCGGGCTGGGCCGCCGCGCTGATCGTCGGGGTGGTACTGCTCCTCATCGGCGCCGTCTTGGCCCTCATCGGCAAGAAGGACCTGCAGAAGGCGGTCCCGCCGGTCCCGCAGGAGGCGATCGCCGGCGTAAAGCGAGACATTCACGCGATCAAGATCGGAGGATAGCGATGACTGACGAGAGCAACCCTTCAGTCGGATCGCCCGAAGCCGAACTGCTGCGCGCCGACCGTGACCTGACCAGACAAGAGCTGGGACAGACCGTGGCGGAACTGACCGGCAAGCTCGATGTGAAGGGCAGAGCCGAGGCAGAGCTGCATCAGACCGTCGACACCGCCCGCGCGAAGGTACATCATGCGGCCGAAACCGTGCGGGAGAAGCGGGAGAAAGCCAGCGCCGCAACCCAAGATCGCGCCGTCCAGTTCGCTGCCGTGACGCGCAGCCGTCCTGCGCCCGTCGCCGCCGCGGCCACCGCCGCGATCGCGGCCTTGGTGACCTGGCTGATACTGCGTGGCCGACGCAGGCACAGTGGGCCACAAACGCGACGGCCACGGCGACGTCGTAATCGTCGGTGACCTGCGGCCCCACACCATCCGCTGACACCCTTTCACCACCGGAGATGTTGGGCGGCAACGGGATCGGCACACTCACTTGCCCGGTTGTAGGCCGCCAGGGGTTGCTCCTGGACGGTACTATTACCTTTCGATCACAGATGTGGTCGACTGAATCACGTGGCCCGGCACGGGCTTTCAGGCACGTGTCGGCGCGCGACAGCCGATGAAATGTGGGGAAAACCATGAGTGCCACCAAGTTCGCCGCCACCGCCCTGCTCGCGATCGGTGCGACCGGCATTACCGCGGGCGCTGTGCAGGCCCAGCCGGTAGCAGCCGACACCACCGTGCAGGCAACCGATCACGGCATCAACTTCATCACCGCACCGACAGCGGACCGCCGAGGAGTCAGCACCACCGTCGAGGCCGGACGGTTCACCGTGGCCGCCGATGCTCTTTCGATCACCCTCACCGACGCCGTGGGCAATGCGGTGACCTCGATACCACTGGGGCTGCAGACGGCGGCCGGGACCGTCGCTCTCACGCCGGAGATCGCCAACGACGGCCGAACCCTCACCCTCACAGCGCAATCCGACACCACGCGGACCGCACAGGCAATCGATGAAGCCTCCGACACGATCGCCCGCAAGCAGTACAACGCCGGAATCGGCGCGCTCATCGGCGCCGGAATCGGTGCGGTCATCGGCTTCTTCCTCGGTGGTGTCGGCGCCCTCGTCACCGTCCCGATCGGCGCCGGAATCGGCGCGCTGATCGGCTACTCCACTCCCTGATCCGGATCGCGAATATTTCGAGTCCCTGTGTGCCGCTGGCGAACTGCGGTGGCACACAGGGACTCGCGTCTTTCAACCTGCTTTCGACGATCACGTGTTCGTTGTGCGGTAGGCCCGCCGAGTCGTCGCTGATGCTGTGAGCCATTCCTCGCCGCGCGCGTCCGGCACAGGGCGGCGGTTTCGTTTAGTCTTTGACATTCGCGCGTCTGGTTACGTCGCGCAGATAGGTACCGACCGGTCTTCGGCTGACGATGGGAATCCCATGCATTTGTGGAGCTACATCCGAGGACGGGGAGAGACTCTGGCGTTTCTGACGTATCAGCATGCCTCCCTGGCATTTCAGACGGTGCTGGTCGGGACAGTCGTCGCGGTTCTCATCGCGGTGGCGGTCTATCGGCTGCCGCTGATGTCCGCCCTTTCGCTGACCTCGAGCTGCGTCGCGCTGACCATTCCCTCGCTTGCGCTATTGGCGCTGCTATTGGTCCCGTTCGGACTCGGCGTGGTCCCGTCGTTCCTCATGTTGGCGTTCTTCGCGGCACTGCCGGTGATCGGCAATGCGATCGTCGGCTTGCGGTCGGTGCCCGCCGCCGTCGTCGAATCCGCACGCGGCATCGGCTTTTCGCGGTGGCGCATCCTGCTGACCGTCGAATTGCCGATTGCCTGGCCGGTGATTCTCACCGGCATCAGGGTGTCCACCCAGATGATCGTCGGCGTCGCCGCCATCGTCGCGTATGTCCTCGGACCCGGCCTCGGATCGCTGATCTTCAACGGTCTTTCGCGGCTCGGCGGGGCGAACGCGCTCGAAATGGCGCTGACCGGCACCATTCTCATCGTCCTCATCGCGTTGGTGTTCGACGCGCTGCTCGTCCTGCTCGGACGCTTCACGATCGCAAAGGGACTGTCATGACCGATGTGACCAGCCAGCCCGCGCCGGAGCGCAATATCACCGGTGCGTCCATCAAGCTGGACTCGGTTGTCAAGCGTTACAAGGGCCAGAAGAAACCGGCGGTCGAGCGGCTCGACCTGGAAATAGATGCGGGCGATATCGTCGCCTTCGTCGGCCCGTCCGGCTGCGGCAAGACGACCACACTCAAGATGATCAACCGGCTGATCGAGCCCACGGAGGGCCGGATCTTCATCGGCGGCCGCGACGTCACCCGGGAAGATCCGGATGAGCTGCGGCAGTCGATCGGATATGTCATCCAGTCCGGTGGGCTCTTCCCGCACTGGTCGGTCGCCAAGAATGTCGGCGCCATCCCACGGGTGCTCGGCTGGGACAAGAAGCGGATCGCCGAACGCACCGAGTATCTGCTCGATCTGGTCGGTCTGGACCCGGGCACCTTCGCCGACCGGCTGCCCAAGGATATGTCCGGCGGTCAGCAGCAGCGCGTCGGCGTCGCCCGCGCGCTCGCGGCCGATCCGCCGGTGCTGTTGATGGACGAGCCGTTCGGCGCGGTCGATCCGATCACCCGGGTTCGCCTGCAGGACAGTCTGATCGCCATCCAGCACGAACTCGGTAAGACGATCGTGATCGTCACCCACGATTTCGAGGAGGCCACCAAACTCGGTGACAAGGTGCTCATCCTGTCCGAAGGCGGACACGTCGAGCAGTACGCGCGCCCGGAGGAGATCCTCACCGATCCGGCCACGCCGTTCGTGCAGGAGTTCGTCGGATCCGGTGCGAAGCTCGCGTATCTGACCGTGTCGCGGGTGCGCGATGTCGCCTACGACAAGGTGATCACCGCGCGGGTGGGGGAGTCGGCGCAGGGGGTGATCGAACGCGCGAAGGCCGACGGACACACCTGGATCGTCGTCGTCGACGAGGCCGGGCGGCCGCGATCGTGGCCCTCGCTCACGGAGGTGGCGACCAAACCGGAGGTTTCCGACTTCCTCGATCGGCGCTTGCCCGTCGTCGCACGATCTTCGACCCTCAACGACGCGCTCGACGCCATGCTCGCGACCAGCCAAGGCGCCGCGCTCGTCACCGACGGCCGCGGCGCGGTCGTCGGTTCGCTCAGCATCAACTCGGTGACCGAGGTGATTCGGGCCAAACTCGCCGAGGGAACCGGCGATGGCGAGGACCTGTCCTACGAGACATACGTCGACGGAACCGATCCGGCGCCGACACCTGTGGTCGCCGCCGAAGACGAGCCCGGATCGGCCGGGCAGTCATGAATCGCCTGCGCCGCGTTCCGATCGACGTGTGGTTCGAACCGCTCGTCATCTGTGTCATCGCCATCGGCTATGTCATCTGGTATCGCGCGACGACTTTCACGGCGACGGAGCGGGCGTCCCTCGGCTGGGCCAATCTGCAGACCACGATTCTGGCCCACATCAAGCTGACCGTGGTCGCCACCGTGATCGTGGTCGTCGTCGCGATTCCGCTCGGCATCGCGCTGACCCGTCCGGCGTTGAAACGGTTCGAGCCCATCGCCGTCAATATCGCCAATATCGGTCAGGCCGCGCCCGCGGTCGGTCTGCTCGTCTTGTTCACCTTCTGGCTGGGCACCGGATTCCGCACGGCGATAGTCGGTCTCGTCGTGTACGCGATCCTGCCGATCCTGCAGAACACGATTGTCGGGCTGCGGCAGGTGGATCAGCGCACGATCGAGGCCGCGCGGGGTATCGGCTTCTCGGCGACGCGGACGCTGTTCCAGGTCGAACTCCCGCTCGCGGTGCCGGTGATCCTCAACGGTGTGCGCACGGCGCTGGTCATTCTGGTCGGTACCGCGACGCTGAGCACCTTCATCGGTGCGACCAGCCTCGGCACGCTGATCACCACCGGCGTCACCCTGTTCCTGCCCAAGCTGCTCATTTCCGGCGCGATCCTCGTCGGGTTGCTCGCGTTGATCATCGACTGGATCGGCCGACTCGTCGAACTGGCCGCGACGCCGCGGGGTGTCTCATGAAATCGCCACTGGTCACTCTGGTTTCGGCGCTCGTGGCGACGACGGCGCTGCTCGCCGGGTGCGGTCTGGTGAGCTCGTCCGGAACATTCCACGACGCGCGGCTGCCCGGCGGCGAGCGACCACTGGACGGTGCGAAGCTGGTCGTCACCTCGAAGAGCTTCACCGAGGGCGTACTGCTCGGCAAGATCACCGCGACCTACTTGGCCGCTGCCGGAGCCCACGTCACCGATCTGACCGGAGCGCCGGGTTCCGCATCGTCTCGACAGGCCCAGCTCAACGGCGACGCGGATGTGCTCTGGGAATACACCGGCACCGGTTGGGTCAATTACCACAACGAGACCGAGACGATCTCGGATCCGAAGGAACTCTGGCAGCGGGTCCACGACATCGAGAAGCGCGATCACGGCCTGGAGTGGTTGCCACCGGCCAATTTCAATGACACCTACGCCTTCGGCGCGTCGACGCCCAATGCCGAACGCCTGCAGGTGAAGTCGCTGTCCGACGTGGCCGCGCTTCCGGTGCCCGACCGGACCTTCTGCGTCGACGACGAATTCTTCAGCCGCTCCGATGGTTTCATTCCGATGCTGCAGAAGTACGGGATTCCCTACAACGACCCGAACGGTGTTCCGCCCGGCAATGTGACGCGCATGGACGCCGGTATCGTCTACACGGCGACGGCCAAGGGCGTGCCGTGCAATTTCGGCATGATCTACACCACCGACGGTCGAGTCAAGAATCTGAATCTGGTCGTGCTCGACGACGACAAGAAGTTCTTCCTGCCCTACAGCGGCACCGCGGTCGTGCGCTGCGTCGTCCTCGACCGCTACCCGCAGTTGCGCACCCTGCTCGGCACGATTTCCGAACACCTCACCGATGAGCTGATGCAGGATCTCAACGGCCGCGTCGATATCGACGGCGAGGATCCCGCCGACGTTGCATACGACTGGCTGAAAAGCGAGAAGTTGATCGAGTAGCTACTCCTCGGGCGGAGGTTGCAGGCTGATGCGGTCGGCGAGGGCGTCGACGGCGTCCGCGTCGGCGTATGCCTCGGTGGTCAATTCGAGGAATGCGGCCCAGCGGTTTATCCGCGGCGTCCAACGTTGGATGTAGGCGTGGGCATGTTCGAACTCGGCTCGCATTCCGTCTATTTGTGCACGGGCCGCTGCTTCGGTTGCCGCCTGCACGGTGTGCTGGGCCAGTGCCAATTGTTCTCGGCAGTGGTCGGCGTCGGGGACTTCCTCGCGCACGGTGTCGGCTTCGACGCGCAGGTTGAGGATGAGTCCGGCCAGTCGGGGGTCGGCCGGTCCCGACCGTGGCGCGCAGGTTCCCGCGGCAATGGCTTTATCGCGGCGTTCGCGTCGCCGCCGCTCGCGTTTCTCGGCCAACGCCACTTGCTTACGGTAGGTTTCGGTGTCCGCCACGGTGACGACGGGATAGGTCAATGCTGCTGTCGCCGAGAGCATTTCGATGCCGTTGCCGTCGCGGACCTGCATGGTGACCCGGTGCAGCGGTGGGTCGGGGTCGGGTTCGTCTTCGAGGCGGGCGTCGAGCACCGCGTTGCGGTACTCGATCATGATGTCCGCGACGACCCGGTCGAACACCGCGGTGCCGACCTCGATGTGGTTGGTACACGTGCGGCCGGTGCATTCATCGGGAATTCCGAATTCCCCGTCACCGGAGTCGACCACGGAATCCCCGGCGGGACCGCTGCCGACGACCTCCCATTTGTAGGTGTTGGATTGCGCTACCTCGGATCGCTCCACACAGTCCTCGGACATGGGCCTGACCGTACTTCATGAAGACGCCGCGAATCGGGTGTTTCCCGAAGCGGTCGGGACATGCCTCGAACCGGGGACAGAACCCATCGACGTGATCGGTGGTATCCGTTATTTGTGCTGGTTGCCGGGTATGCGAGCAGCAGGAGGTGAGCAGAAATGGTTGCTCTGTTGCTGGTTCTGCTGCTTGCGCTGATCTTGTTCGGCGTGGGATTCGCGGTGAAAGCTTTATGGTGGGTCGCGATCGCGGTCCTGGTGCTCTGGGCGCTCGGCTTTGTTTTCCGATCCGCCGATTCCGCGGGGACCCGCGGTCGCTGGTACCGCTGGTGATGCCCTGCTCATCGGAGCGCGGATGGGCTGGAAGAAAAGGGATGCTCGCCGGTCCGGGACCGTGGACGCCGCTCGGCATGGTGCCGCCCCGCCCGGCCGCCGAGCCCGACTCATCCTGCCGACGGCAGTAACCCGGCGTTGGGGACCGGGTCCGGCGGTGTAGGCGACGAACGGGTCGGCCGTGCCGTTGAACGCTGTGACAGGTATCGGACGAGCCGGATGGCACCAGGCGAAATCATGCAGTCCGGCCACCGGTGCGACGGCCGCGGTCCGCGAGCTGATGCGAGCGACGAGGTGGTGAAACCGGGCCGTGTGTGTCGATGGGTGGACGAGTGGCCGAACTTGTCGGTGCCGACCGCAATACTGGCGCGTGCCGATGAATTCGAGCTGCTGGTCCCGTCTCAATCACTGTGGCGCGATCCGATGAATCGGCAACGCGCCACACCGATCCTGTCGAGACGCACTGGAGGTACACCCGATGTCAGCCGAACTTTCCGCCCCCGCCTCGGGAGGGCGGACGCCGACCGTCATCCGGGTACTGGTACTCGCGACCTTCGTGGTGATCCTGAACGAGACCATCATGATCAACGCGATCCCGCGGCTGATGGCCGACCTCGAGGTCACCGAGCGGGCGGCGCAGTGGGTGTCCACCGCGTTCATGTTGACGATGGCCGCCGTCATCCCGACCACCGGCTGGTTCCTGCAGCGGGTATCGACCAGACGGGCCTATGCCGTGGCGATGGGGGTCTTCCTGGCCGGTACGGCGCTGTCGGCCGTCGCGCCGTCGTTCGCGGTGCTGCTGCTCGGGCGGATCATTCAGGCGGGCGGTACCGCGGTGATGATGCCGCTGCTGATGACCACACTGATGACCGTCGTGCCCGAACAGGACCGCGGCCGGGTGATGGGCAATGTCACCCTGGCCATTTCGGTGGCGCCCGCCCTCGGCCCGGTGGTATCCGGGATGGTGCTGCAGATCGGTTCGTGGCGTTGGCTTTTCGTGCTCGTGCTGCCCATCACGGCGGTTGTCACCTTGCTGGGTCTGCGTCGACTGGAGAATGTCGGTGAACCGCAGGCGGGGGCGATCGACTGGTCCAGCGTGGTGTTCGCCGCGCTAGGTTTCGGTGGGCTGGTATTCGGGCTCAGCCGCTTCGAGAGCGACAACTACACCAGCCCGGCCCTGATCGTCGCCGCGGGTTCGGCGCTCATCGCCGTATTCGTCTTCCGTCAGCTGCGCCTGCAGCGCACGGGCACCCCGCTGCTGGATCTGCGGGTCCTGCTGTCCAGCACCTACGCGAAGGCGCTGGTGCTGATGTCGGTCGCGTTCATGGCGATGCTCGGCTCGATGATCCTGCTGCCGCTGTATTTGCAGAACCTGCGTGGCCTGAGCCCCCTGCAGACCGGCCTGCTGGTGATGCCGGGTGGGCTCGCGATGGGTCTGCTCGGACCGACCGTCGGCCGCTTGTTCGACCGCTTCGGTGGGCGCGTTCTGGTCATTCCCGGATCGGTCGGAATCGCCGCGGCGCTGGCCGGATTCACCCAGATCTCGATGTCCATGCCGTACTGGCAGCTGTTGGCGCTGCACGTCCTGCTGATGGTGTCGCTGGCCGCCGCTTTCACCCCGGTCTTCACCCTCGGGCTCGGCGCGCTTCCGCAGCACCTGTACTCGCACGGCAGCTCGATGCTCGGCACGCTGCAGCAGGTCGCCGCGGCGTTCGGCACCGCCCTGGTGGTGACGGTGATGTCGGCCCGCAGCACCGGACTCGTCGCCGACGGCACCGACCCCGTCACGGCCCACCTCGACGGCATGCGCCTGGCCTTCCTGGTCTCCGCCGCCCTGGCGCTGGTCGTGATCGCCATGGCAGTGCTCCTGCCCAGCCGGGCGGCCGCCGCGCCGGAAGAGGCCGACGAACTCGACACCGCGGTGCCCGAATTGGTCAAGAGCTGAATACAATTCGGCACCGAACCCCTGGCTGCATCCGCGGGCCGGGGGTTTGGTGTCTCAACGCCCGCTCGAACTGAAATAGTAACGGCCCCAGTCCATTACGCTTCGACAGTCCGAGCACGAGTTCCGCAGACCAAGAGGTGTATCGATGTCGTCACCGATATCGGGAATCGTGGCATGGGCGGTGATCGGCTGCGTCACGGTTCTGCTGTCGGGTCGGTTATGGCTCATCGGCGGCGCAGAGGTTATCGATCGGCTCGTAAACCACGCGGGCCTGTGGAGCATCGCGACCCTGCTGATATATCGGTGCGCATCGACGCCGACCATCGATGACCCGGTGAATCAGCTTGCCCTGGGCTGCGTTCTCATGACCACCACATACCAGCACGGCGCCGGTCGACTTGCCAGTGCCGATTGCGAGCCGGATAACGTAGGGCGCCACCAGCGCAAAGCCGCTCTCCTCGCCTTGGCCGCGACGGCCTCGATAGTCCTGACCGCGGCATCGGCGAGATACTCGGGACGATGGGTCGACCTGCGCCTCCCCGGGGATGGACTGGGCATCGGTTGGGCCTTCGCCGTATCGTTCACCTACAACGCGTTCGTGTTGACTCGCAGGTGCTTTGGCACACTACGCGAGGCCGATACGCCGCGCGCGGCGCGGATCGTGTGTATCGGCCTGATCGGCAGCAATGCCGTTATCTGGGCTGCGCAGGCACCCTTGCTTTCCCAGCTGGCCACTGGATGGCCCGACGAACCACAATTGTCGCTGGTCCAGGCCGCGTTCACCCTGTGGGTAGTGATCAATGCGACGCTGCTCTCGATACCACTGCACGCGGAGCTGGTGCTGCGAGCGGGTATGGATCGCGCTACCAGAACCTGCCGTCGGCTATTGCCGCTGTGGCGTGATCTCACCGCGACGGTCCCGGAGATCGTCATGCCCGTCGATACGCGGCACGGCTCAGATCCAGCCACCCGTCTTCTGCGGATGACGGTGGAGATCCGCGACGCAATGCTCCACCTAGGTCCTTACCTCCCGGCCGAAACCGATGAAACGCAACGCAATACCGTGCGAGAGCCCGAATCCGACCGGGCAATTACCGATTACGCGCGTCGGCTGATACAGGCGGCGCAGGCCAGAAAGGCGGGCCTACCGCCCGCTCGCACCGGCGCACCCCCACCGTTGCCCGTGGTCGCACACGGTTTCGACGCCGAGCTCGCGCACCTGATCGACCTGGCCCGCATCTGGCCGCATGCCAAGGCCGTAGTGGAATGAGCGATCGCACAGCACTGGTGCGGAGGGTCGGGCATCCCCGAGCCCCGGGTTTGTGTCCGAGCGATCCAGGTGCCGTCGACGCCCGCCGTGCTCCGAACTGGCGGTCCGTGTCGCGGGAGTAGACGCTCGCTCATGCCGATGAGCGCGTGTTGTCAGCGCTGGCAGCAACGTGTACGGGCTGGCTGCCGCCGGATTGGCCATTTCCGGGTTTGCCGCCAACCACATGGCTAGATCGGTGACGGCGTTTTCGCAGAGGGCTTCCGGCATCAAGCGGACATACGCACATGCCGATGTGCGCGGGATGGGTGGCCTGGCGCGATGGTGCATGGCGTTTCCGACGCGGGAGGCTGTCGAAGCTCCAGGCACCTTCGCGGGCACGGAAACCGGTTGGAGTCGGCTGGAGTGGGTGGGAGGCTACGTTTGTGATTCTCCTCGTGCCAGCCGACGTAATACACGCGTCCCGTGTCGATGAGCATTTCGCCGCTGAGGCGGATGCCGCCCGCGCTGCGGGGATGGATGTGGCCTTGGTCGACCATGATGCGCTGACCTGTCCGGACAATGCGGACGAAGCCGTTCGCCGCGTCCGAGCACGAGGTGAGGCGGTTTACCGCGGCTGGATGCTGCACAGCGACCGGTACGCGGCATTCGATCAAGCGTTGCGACGTCGAAACGTCACGCTGCGAACCAGCGCCGAGCAGTACCGGCACGCCCATGAGTTACCTCGCTGGTACTCCGAGCTCTCCGACATGACACCTCGGTCGGCATGGACCACCGGGAACGATCGCACCGCATTCGACCGCGCGCTGCGAGAACTGAAATCCGGTCCTGCCGTGCTCCGCGACTACACCAAGTCGATGAAGCACTACTGGCACGAGGCGGCGTTCATTCCCGAGGTGGACGACGCAGACGGTGCGTGGCGCGTGGCGAACAGATTCCAAGAGCTGCGCGGAAAAGACATGACAGGCGGATTCGTTGTCCGCCAATTCGAGAACTTCCTTTCGGCTGAGGTTCGTACCTGGTGGGTCGACGGCAGGTGCCAGTTGATCGGACCGCACCCCGACACCCCCGAGGACATGCCCGCTACTGAACTCGATCCGACCGTGGTCGGGCATGCCATCGCTCGTCTTGGTCTCCCGTTCGTAACAGCTGACTTCGCTCTACGTGCTGATGGAGTATGGCGGTTGGTCGAACTCGGCGATGGGCAGGTCAGCGACCGACCGAAGACGATACGACCAGAGGCGTTGATCACTATCTTTCACAACGGTTTCCGTGGTTGATCACCTCTGGCGAAGCGAAACGCCCCCTCATGCCGATTAGCGGATCTCGACCACCACTTTGCCGAGGGCACGTCCCCCACCGACATGGGCCAGCGCGGCCGCCGTCTCGTCGAGAGGGAAACTGCGGTCGATGTGGATATCGATCCGGCCCGCGACACACGACTCCGCGAGGGGTGTGAAGTGCGCGGGCCCTTCCTTCACCGCGAGGACCCCGAGCCTGCGGCCGGTCACCATCCCGGCGACCACGCCGACCGTTGTCATCCGCAGCAACGCGCGGGTGGTGCCGCCGACGCAGCGGTACCGGCCGCCGCGTGCGACCGACCTGCGATAGGCGAAGACCGATCGGTGGGCGACGAGGTCGAGTACCCGGTCGTACGGTCCGGTCCGGGTGAAGTCCTCGGTGCGATAGTCGATGACCTCGTCGGCACCGAGCGTGCGCATGAACGCGAGTTTGGCTGCGTTGTCCACCCCGGTCACGTGCGCTCCCGCGCTCTTGGCCAACTGGATCGCGAACGCTCCTGAGCCCCCGCCCGCACCGTTGATCAACACCGACATACCGGCGGTGATATCGGCCGTGCCCTGCAGTGCGATCGCCCCCGCCTGTGGCAGGGTCGATGCCTCGGTGAAGCTCAGCGACGCCGGTTTGCGGGCCAGCGCTGATTCGGGAGCCACGGCATATTCCGCGAAACCGCCTTTGAGCGTGAGATTGTCGCCGTAGACCTCGTCACCCGGCGCGAACAGAGTGACCTGGGAGCCGACGGCCTCGACCCGTCCGGCGATATCGGATCCGAGAACCGGGCGTCTCGGTGCCCGGAGCCCGCCGATGCGCGAATACAGCGGCGTCCCCAGCAGCGTCTCCCAATCGGAGAGGTTGATCGACGTCGCGTGCACCTGGACGAGCACCTGTTTCGGCCCTGGGGAAGGCACCGGGATTTCCGCTATCGACAGCATCTCGGGACCGCCGTAGCGGTCGTACACAACGGCTCTCATGTGATGCCGGCACGGAGGAGCGAACGGCAGCGTGGCACACGGCGAAGTCTAGTCGGTGGACTGTCCCACGATGCGCAAACAGTGCGTCGGCCTTCGGACCGACACTCCAAATCCGATCCTGCACAACAGCATCGAGAGGAATTCGACCGACCGCTGGCACGCCGCAATTCCGCTGGGCGGGAGCCCGGGCAACGGCCCGACTGGCCCGCGGCCGAGACCGGTTGCTACGCCAGGCATCCGCCTTTGCCGAGTTCAGTCCGACAGGGCAACGGCAAGCCACGCAGCAGGCGTTCGGAGTAAATGCGGTGTAGACCGGGATATACACCCGGTTCTTGGTGAGTCGTCGGGCCCTCCTCGAGTTGCTCAACCTGGACGGCGGCTGGGGGCACATGACACTCGACGCGCGCACATGCCGATTACAGGATGCTCACCGATTGAGGTGTCATTGCGCGCCTCCCCGACGCGAAAAACGATGGCCACGTCGGGTTAGACACGCAGGCTAACTCAGCGACGGTGAAGCTACGTTCGACGGGACAAGGGAGGAGTCGGGCGGCGCATCGTAGCGCGGATGTCCCAGAGCCCAAGTTCGGCTATTTCGGCGTCCAGGCCAGGGTCCGGACCAGGGATGCGGTTGTCGTACACGGTAGTCAGGATCTGGCCTGTCGCGGCGTCGTAGAGCATGCCGAAGCCACGGGCGACTTGGAGCTGGTGTTTTTTCGCTTGCAGGTATCGGAGCAGCTCGCTGCGCGCGGTTTCCAACGACGTGGGGGCAACCAGATTCATCCAGACCAGCAGGAAGCTGTCGGCGAGTGTGGACCCGCCGGGGATAGCGATCCGGTGCGACTTACCGTCACGGATGGTGTGCTCCGCGAGTTTGGTGGCGATCGTGCCGAATCGATGCTGAGTGGCGGTGTCACCGCTAAGGATCGTGGTGGATATCGCAAGCCAGCCCGGTTCGCGGCGGGAACCGAGTTCGTCGACGAGGGTGAGCGCAGCGGGGTCGGCGCGAAGGTGGGGTTTTTCGCTCGTGCTTCCAGAAGCGGAGTGCTGGCCACCCTGGTACCAGGTGTCGAGCTGCTCGGTACGACTCTCGAGAAATTCGACTGTCTTGCGCTGCTGTCGGTACCGTCGCTGTTGCTCTCGGGAAGGGACTCCCAAAGTGGGTAGTTCCCTGCGGGTTCGGCCAGGGTCGGGCTCGGCGTAAAGCTGTGCGTCGAGGAAGTGCACGAAGTAGTCGAGCTCGTCGGCGGCTCGGATGCGTTTGGTCAGTTCGACCTCGGTACGGCGGCGGATGTACAGCAGCAACTCGGAGGGACGCTCGATCAGCTCACTGATGACCCGCAAGTCATAGACGGAAACCACCCATGGCAGGTTCTCGTCGGTCAGCAGACCGGCGTCGATGAGTTCGTGTGTAATCGTCGCGATCCCGGATAAGTCGTCCAGAGTCACTGCCACCGTGTGAACCTCACGTATGTAGCTCAAATCGAGCCAGGTTCCGCCGACCAAGCGCAGGCCACCGTCCGTGAGGATGCGCTCGCGCATCCGATGGCCCTGCTCGGCGGCTTCGGTGACCATGCGCCGTAGATCGTGCCACAGCGGGCCGGACTTACCGGTGCGGGAGGGTGGGCGCATTGCCACAGCCTTGGCTTCGACGACGAAAGCCGCGTCGTCGAGAATGAGCAATCCGTCGCCTTCGACCTTCTTGGTGAAGTCGTGAGGGTTCTGCTCGGCATCGTTGTCGGGGACGAGATAGTCGAATCCGCTGTGTACCGTGTGGCCGGGCAGATGCGCTGCGAGCAATTGGAGGCAGGATGCTTCGAGGTATTCACCGCGGTGTTTCTGGTAGGCGTTCCACGCTGCGGTATCGGACTTGAGCTCGGCCTCTACCCGTTCACGGATGGCGTGGATGAGCAGTGCGTCGTGAGCGAGGGCGTAGGAGCCGTCCGCTGCCCGCAGAAGCGGTCGCATGCGCAGCGGCGACCCTCCGCGGAAGAATTCCAGGGCCACTTGCGCGGGCGGATCGGTCGGCAGGGGAGTAGTGAAAAGATCGAGCACCGTTTGCACCGTCTCGATCGCGAGACCAGACTGCGCCGCGACGGTTGCGACGGAGGTGAGCGGGTAGGCGATGCGGTCTTCGGGCAGTGTGTGCAGGTGGGTGTCGATGTCGAGAGCCTGGTCTAGGTCTACGTCGGCGGCTTCGACTACTGCCTGGGCCAGGGCGGTCAGGCTATGGACCCGGTTTGTCCAAACCGGGCGGTAGATATCGCTGATGGCGGCGTGAACAGCCCGGATCTGGGACGCGGTCGCACCGAGCACACGCTGGCAATGGCTTTCTACGACTGGTTCATCGAACAAAGCGGTCAGAGAATCGCCGACCATGTGGGGGTAGGCCGGATTTCGGACGAACACCTCGCGCAGCACTGAGCCGAAACTCAGCTGACGCGCCGAGGAAGTGTCACGTGTGGTGGTGACCAGCATCAGCAGGGCACCGGCACTGATCAACTCATCCACTGCGGCAACGATGGCTTCGAGGCCCTCGGCGTAATCGACAGGGCCGCCAGGCTCGGGTTGCTTTGGTGAACTCTGCTGCTCATGGACCATCAGGATGAGCGCGACCAGTTCCATTGCGGCCGCGTTCCAGAGGCCAGCTGGCTCTTCAGTGGCGTAAATGTGCTCAAACCGGAAGCGCAGCAGTGCCAGAAGCTCGAAAGTGTCATAGGGCGCGGCCAGTTCGAGTAGCCGCAGCGCGGTGGCAGTGACTGCTTGTTCCGCTGATTCCGCGCTGCCCAGTGGATCCTCAATGCCAGCTCCCGGGTTGTGTGCGCCTTGGTGGGGTTTGGCGGCAGAACGTCGGCTGCGGCGCTTGCGTTTTTCGCCTCTCTTGCTGGACACCGGCTCACGGTACGTCACGAGGCGCCACGCCCGCAGTGACAAGTCGGTCGCCGCAGGAGGGATTGTCAAGACCTATGGGAGGAATTGCCGAAACCTGTGGTTTGGTCTGTTTCAGGCGACCTCCGTTCGGGTGGGGTCGGCTGAGGACGCGGGCGTGATGTCGCGGGGTCGTTCGATGAGTCTTCAATTGCCGCACGCTGGTAGGCGGCGACAACACCGACCTATCCCAACACCGGGTTCGAGACCGGTTGAGCCGAAACAAACTTCGAACCCGATCACACCCCACGACAGGCAAGCAGGCCTTCGGACGGGGATGCGCGGCCCCCGGGATACGTCGTCAGTTCTGGCGCCGTCGGCGTCCGTGACAGCCAGAACAACACTGGCCCGGCGTAGACCTTCAATGCGGCGTGGGACCGGTTCATCCGCGGTGTGGCCGACGGTGAGTTCGACCTGCCGCGCTGACGAACTCGGCCCCCTCTCCAAGAGGCGAGGGGGCCGACAGGCATAGCCTGTATAAAGTCCGGTCAGAGCCCAAATGAGCCGGTAGACGGTGGGGTGACGCCGACCGTCACCGTGTAGTCATTGCCCTTCACCTGATCTCCGGAGGTCTCGCTGGTACCGCAGAACCCCGACAGCCGGTAGGTACCGGCGGCAAGGCCGGTCCGGAGGGGGGTGACGGTTTGCCCCGGTCCGGCTTGGCCGGAAGGCGAGTGCTCGGTGAACTCGTGAACAGACTGGTCGATGTTGATGGTGGCATAGCAGATCCCGGACGCGTTCGGGTTGTGGATGGTGGCCGTGATCTGATCGGGGCCTGTGGCGGCGAACGACAAATCCGGCGGCAGATACGTTGCCGCCGAGGCGTTCCCGGCGCACGGGACAGCGGTGAGAATTCCAATCGCAGCGGCCGCGAAGGCCCCCCTTTTCGCATTTGGCATGGCGGCGATTTTGGCACAGAAATTATGGGACGTCGGCTGGAATAGCGTACGGCTATACGGTTGGGGACTCCGGGCGCGGGCTGTGCTCGGTGAGGCAGATCGATGGTTGCTTGCGGCCCGCGAAATCGCCGGTCCCAGCGGCCTCACCTCATGCATGCTCTATGCCGCGTGGCGCGCTGTACGAACCGGCCACGCGGGGGATCGGAAGATCAACTGGCTGTGGGAATCCGAGGTCGGCGGAACGTCCGCAACTCGCGAATGGATGCATGGGTTTGAGCGTCGCTACATGGAGACTGAAGTCATGCAAGGGTGGTTTGCTCTGGTCGGCGTAGCCACTGGGGGCCTGGTCGCGATTGTCGGCCAATACGTCATACGACTCGAAGACCGTCGAAACGCACTCGTCGACCTGATTCTCGAGCAGTGCGCGCAGGTGATCGCGGTCGAGGAGGACATTCGAAATCGAGTGTGGGAGGGCCGGACACTCGGGTTAAGAGGTCCTGTGTCGGAGTGGCCTCTCGCCCAGTATCTGCTGGCCGAAGCACGTTTGAAGGTGGCGTGCAGGGATGACGAGCTGCACGAAGCACTGCGAAGAATGCAGGCCGCGGGTGCGGCGTTGGGCAAAGCTTGGCGACAAGATCAGCGGGATGACAGTGACATCGAAGCCGTTTGGCAGCAACACCGTGGGGCCCTGGACCATCTCATACACGTGAGCGGCGCTGCAGTAGAGCGTGCACAAGGAGTTCGCTGGCGCCGATCAATCCGCTAGGGCCGAGGCGTCCGCTCATAGCCGCATACCGCGCTGACCGAACCGGCCAGCCCGGCGTATCAGAAGATCGACGGGCAAAGCGTCGTATGGCCGACGGCAGCGCTGGTTCGCGCAGATGTGAGATGAGTTGTGGTACAGGCCATCCGGAATGTTGTGAGGTATGCCTTGGCTTGGTGAAAGACCTCGCCTCATGTCGCTTGGACGATAAAGTCGCACTTCTGGATTGGTGGATGCCGAGCCAAGTGGATGTCGGCGACGGAATGGGGGGTCTATAGTCCGAAAACTGTGGGCGAACATGGTGTTCCGCTTGACGTGCCGATCCTCACCAGGCGGGGTTGGGTCGTGTACGACCAGATCCTTCGAGGCGACGAGACACCCAGTCTCAACGTCGAGACGGGCCGCACCGAGTGGAGCCGGATCACAGACATCCACACCTACGACAACGCGGAGGTCGTGGAGAGCGCCAGTATGTCCTGGTCGGTGCGCAGCACTCGCGATCACCGCTGGATTCGTTGGGATCATGCGAGCGAGACGTACTCGCAAGTCACCACCGCGGGCACCACGCGGGCCGTGTCGTGGCAGGTAGCTGCCCAGATGGCCGACGGCCCCGGGCTGGAGCTCGCCGAGGACGAGGCCGAACTGATGGGCTGGCTTCTCACGGACGGCAGCCAGTGGGAAAGCGTAGCCATCTGTGCGTTCGAGGGTTGCCCCAATCCGGCGCGCGCCAGGGGGCTGTGTGGCTCTCACTCACGCCAACTCAAGCGGGGCCAGGAGTTGCACCCGTTGCGACCTCACTACCCGCGTGGCGCGGTGGCTGACTTCTCCATGTTCGTCTGGCAGACCAAGCCTGCCGGAGTCCAACGGCTAGCCGAGATCCTAGGCGAGCAGGGCCGCTGGAACGGCAAGGGTTATCGGCTCAGGGATTCCTATGCCCGCGACCTGCTCCGTCGCGCCCGGATCGAGCAGGTCAAGAGTGCGCCTCAACTCCTAGCGATGATCAACGAGATGACTGCGGTGCAGCGCCACGCCACGTTGCGAGGCGTCATCGGCGGTGATGGGACGCGGATAGTCCGTGGTGGCTCGGAACACAAGCGTATCTACCAGGATGATGGCCCCCTGGTCGACGTCATAACAATCCTCGGCTACTTCTGTGGTTACCGGCCAAGCGTCCTCAAGCGCGAGGTCGAGGGGTTTCCGGGTTACGAAAGCAAAGGCGTGCATCTGAAGATAACTCTTTGCCGCCCAAGGGCGGCTCCCGGCCGCCAACCCAAGCGTTCCCTCGCGGCTATGACGGTATGGTGCCCCACTACCGAATTAGGAAGCTGGACAGCACGATTCGGAAAGAATCCGGTGCTCACTGCCGACAGCAACCGTAGGGGATGATGCCGGTCATGTGTATTCGGTGCGGAATGCGGCAGACGCTCATCCGGACAGTGAAACCGAGAAGTGCTGGCGATGCGATCAGACAACTCGGCGGCGTGAGGTCCCCTGCGGTAGAGAGCATTTGGGTCAGATAAGAAATGCCTTGACATGGTGGGACAGGTCGTCAGACGTCGCATGGACGATAGAATCGCATCTCTGGATCGGCTCGGTGGGCCACCTGAACTACATCCTGTCCGCCTAGATGGCCTCAGCCACATGACATCTCAACCATCCGCACATGCCGATTTCCGCGCATTTGAGCTTTGGCTTGGACCGGACGAGCACCGGCCCGCCACTTATTTGACTTATAGTTACAGAATATCTATCGTCGACCTCATGGCACGCACGAAGAGCTTCGACCCCGACGAGGCGGTCGCAAAGGCGATGGAGGTGTTCTGGCGCAAGGGATATGCCCGGACCACCCCGCAGGACCTGCTCGACGCGATCGGCATCGGCCGAGGCAGCCTCTACAACGCGTTCGCCGGTAAACATGATTTGTTCCAGCGGGCGCTGCGCCGCTACCAGGCCCAGGAAACGGTGCGCGTGATCGATCTACTCGACGGACCGGGGCAACCTCGCGCACGAGTACACGCCGCGCTGACCATGGTGCTCGATGCGGCCCGCACCGACACCGAACGTCGCGGATGCCTGGCCGCCAACACCGCTGTCGAGCTGGGCGGCGACGACGAGATGGTCGACTTGCTCGTTCGACGTATCTTCGACCGTCAGCACGATGCGTTCCGGGGAGCCATCGAGGAGGGTCAGCGTGCTGGGGAGTTCGCCGAGGACCTCGATCCGGACGCCGCGGCGACTTTCCTGCTCGCAACCATCAACGGCATGCGCGTACTCGCCAAGGCCGACGCCCGCTCCGACCGACTCGCCGGTTTAGCCGAAACGGCGATGCGCGCACTGTAATTCGCCACCACCTGGGCCGATACGGGAGCCGGCCGTTCGACCGAGGCCGCGCATGCGATCCTTAAATTGTAACCGTAGTTCCAGAAAGGAAGCATTGTGGACCTGCAACTATCCGCAAAGACCGCTGTTGTCACCGGAGCAAGCAAAGGAATCGGCCTGGAAATCGTGCGGGCGCTCACCGCCGAAGGCGTCCGCGTCGTCGCCGCCGCGCGCACCATCACCCCCGAACTGCGCAAGCTCGACGGACGCGCCACCGCCGTGCCGGTCGACCTGGCCAGCCCAGACGGCGCCGCCGTCTTGGCCGAACGGGCCGCCGAGATCCTCGGCGAGATCGACATCCTGATCAACAACCTCGGTGGCGTCGTCCCCGGCAGCGCCGACGCCGCCGGCTTCCTCGACATCGCCGACGACGCCTGGCAACGCACCTACGAACTCAACCTGTTCGCCACCGTCCGGGTCACCCGCTGCGTTCTGCCCAGCTTGCTCCGACAGCGTGGCGTGGTCATCAACATCTCCTCCATCGGGGCCCGCGCCGCCTACCATCCCGTCGACTACGGCACCGCCAAAGCCGCGCTCAACAACCTCACCAAGGCTCTTGCCGAAGAATTCGGCGGGCAAGGCCTGCGTGCGCTCACCGTTTCCCCCGGCCCCACCCGCACCCGCAACTGGTCAGCCACCGACGGGTACGCCGCCGAAGTCGCTACCCAGAACGGACTCACCCTTGATGAATTCCTCGCTCAGGCCCCGGCCCGGATGGGCATCACGACTGGCCGCCTCACTGAGCCGCACGAAACCGCAGCCCTGGTGACGTTCCTGGCGTCTGCACAGTCCGGAAACCTCACCGGCGCAGACTATTTAGCCGACGGCGGGGCCATCAAGACAGTCTAGGGGCATTCACCCAGCCCGCGAGCTGGATATACCCAGTAAAAGTGCACGCTGATGCCGCGTTCCGGTCGTTCGGGCCAGTACTGCCGCGTCAAGTCGCAGCCGCGCCTGCTCACACTCCGATGACCGTCACCAGAACGCGCACATTCACCTGACTCGGGTCCGTCCCGGCTGTGCAGAGAAAGCACCAACTGACGAACCAGACACCGCTGCTCCGCCGCTGGCCGAGCAACCCTCGGCGTGCTGAAAGACCAACGCACCCAGACCAGTTCGGTCACTCTGGCATCGAAGATGACGGACGGCGACGCTGCTCCTCGAACAACGCGACAGCCTCGTCGAGCCGGCCTTACACCCATCTCAGTATTAGAATTCGAGCAACGCCTGCGCGCGATGCAATAGGCCGGCGACATCGGGGACCCCGCGACGCGCAGTCTTGCGACTCGAGGCCGACAATCTCGACTGAGCGAACGGCTCGCCCAGGCCAGCGGCACGATCGACGAACTCACCGACTTCCGGACTCGTGCCCTTGCCAGAATCGCCGCCCAGCACGACGAAATCCAGCGACTCCGCACCGCCGCATCCTCAACGCCGACCGTCACCCGCCGGCCACCTCCCCGGCAGCAGATCATCGGCCATGCTGAAGGGATGCGCCGAGAGACCGAACCACAAGTACGACAAGCAAATCCAACCGAGCCACAGAATCGAGCCGACAATGACATGGTCGATACCGCAAATCACCACCGGTGCTGAACGCCGCTTGCTCGAAAGCATGCTCGACCGCAACCGGGCCGAACTGGTCAACACCGTGCGCGGCCTATCCGACCAAGACTCCCGCCGGCGACTCGTCGCGTCGATGACGACCCCGATCGGACTACTCCATCACGCCGCAGTCGCCGAACGGATCTGGTTCCAGCACGTCCTGGGAGGCATTCCCCTGACCGAATGCGATGGCGGTACGACGCCGGGCGATGCCAGTTTCGTCGTCGACGACAACGAAACCCTGGCCGACGTGATCGCCGAATTCGAGCGCGCCAGCGACCGTTCCCGCGCGATCGCCGCAGAATTCGACCTCGACGACATCAGGACCCACCCGCGCGCCGGCGACGTCAGCCTCCGATTCATCTACCTGCTCGCGATCGAGGACTTCGCCCGACACGCCGGCCACGGCGACATCCTCCGCGAACAAATCGAACATCCCGACGCGCCGAGCACCGATGCCCCAGAATGGCCTCGGGCACACGACATCTCGACAAGCCACCATGGGCTATGACCGTGCTCGGACCAATCTCGACCGCCAGCCGAATTACATCCTCGCCGCCTACATGGCCTCGGGCACAAAGCAACTCAACACGCGCAAATGCCGAATTCCGTGCGTATTGGTCACGGTGGAAAACGGTTCGAAGACTGCGGTGTGTGTGATTTAGCATCGCCTGGTGGCGGATGCGGTGAACCGGCAGTGGATTGTGCGGAGGCGGCCCGAGGGGGCGTTGCGGGATGGGGATTTCGAGCTCAGGAGCGTTCCGGTTCCGGTTGTGGGGCCGGGGGAAGCCCTGGTCAGGGTGCATCGGCTGGGTATCGATCCCACGCAGCGTGGTTGGCTCAACGATGCGGACAACTACATCGATGCGGTCCCGGTCGGCACGGTCATGCGGGGTAGCGGGGTGGGGCAGGTGGTGCGCTCGAACACCGCGAGCTATCCGGTGGGCAGCTGGGTCGCCGGTATGGTCGGCTGGCAGGATTATGCCGTTGCGTCCGAAGGTGGATTGTTCGGGTTGAACGTGGTGCCCGACGGTGTACCCCCGACGATGATGCTGAGCCTGTTCGGAGCGCCCGGCTTGACCGCGTACTTCGGCATGACCGATATCGGCCGGCCCGAGCCCGGCCAGACGGTGCTGGTGTCGGCCGCGGCCGGTGTGACCGGCTCGATTGCGGGACAGATAGCGAAAACCTTGGGCTGCACTGTCATCGGCACCGCAGGCGGTCCGGACAAGTGCACCTGGATCACTGATCGTGCGGGCCTGCATGCCGCCATCGATTACAAACATGATGACATCGACGCCTGTTTGACCCGAATGGCCCCGAACGGTGTCGACGTCTTCTTCGATGGTGTCGGCGGCCGCGTTCTGGAGCATGGTCTGGCGCACCTGGCGCCCGGCGCTCGTGTTGTGCTGGCCGGTGCAATCTCTTCCGGGTATCAAGGTGCGGATGCACAGTGCGGGCCGCGGAACTACATGCAGCTGGCCATGCGCCGGGCACGCATGGAAGGGTTCATCTTTCTCGACTATCTCGGCCGTTTTCCGGAGGCGTTCGCGGCATTGCGCGACTGGCACGACCGGGGCGAACTCACCATCGCCGAAACCGTAAGCAGCGGCTTGGAATCCGCACCGAGTGCACTACGCGCTGTCTTCGAGGGCGGCAATCTCGGTAAGCAGTTGGTCGATATCGTGGAGTCCTCCCGCTGGTCGAGCAAGCCGCATCATTCCACTCTGACATCAGTGCAGCTAGAGGCTGGATAGAGGGCGGGCGGTGGGCTTCCATTCTCTACCTGCCAGGCGATTCGCAAGGAATATGCGGTGGTTCACGACTGGATCCCGCTGGGCGCTCGGTCCGGCGGAACGCACCGTATGGGTAGCGTTGGGCCCGCCATATCGCGCCTCCGCGGATCAGCGGATTACAAATGGATTCCCAACGGTAAAAAGAACTGATGCCCATATTGCTCGGCGGCATATGTCGCTGGTTCTGGACGTGATGCACGCCGACAGGAATCGGTTCGGCTGCGCAATCAGTCCGCGGTGGTTTCGCCGTGATCGATGAATCGGGCCGAGGGCCAATGCCCTTCCGCTATGGCGGTGCGCACCTGGCGGATGAGTTCGGCCGCAACGACTTCGGCGGCAGCCGGAACGCGACCGGTACGCGGCATACCAAGGACGATCAGTCGCCAGACCTCCGGTTCGCACAGGGGTGCGGCACTGAGCCTTCCGTTGGCTACATCGGCGGCAATGCCGACGCCGGGCAGGATCGTCCAGCCGAGTCCGCCGAGCACCAGGAGTTTCTGTAGACCCAGCGAATTGGTCTGCACGGCCACGTCGAAACTCACCTCGGTCTGGGCGGCGGCGCCGTCGATGAGGGCGCGCAGCGCATGCCCCGGCGCGGGCATCACCATCGGATGGCTCGCGACCTCGGCCAAGGCGACGGGACGCTCGGCATGCAAATCGTCGCTCGGCGGCGCGACCACCCAGAGTCGTTCCTGCGCAAGCGCTTCGACATTCAGCGACGGTGTGCTGGTAAGGTTGTACAGCAGACTCAGATCCAGATCGCCGTCGTCGAGCCAGCGCTGCAGATGTCCGGAATAACCGGTGAGCACACGCAATTCGATGCCGGGATGATCGCGCGCGAGTGCCGAAACAAGTGGTTCGGCCAACAGATCGGCAGCGCTCTCCAACAGGCCTACCGTGACCACCCCGGTGACGACACCGGGCGCCGGGCGGATTTCGGCGCGGGCGCGATCCAGTTCGTGCAGGGCCCGTCGCGCCCGCTCGACCATGACGGTTCCGGCCTCGGTCGGGCGCATGCCTTGCCGGGTGCGCTCGAACAGTGCGACACCGAGTTCCTGTTCGAGCATCCGGATCTGCCGGGTGACGGCGGGTTGGACCAGATGCAGCAACTCCGCGGCCTTGGTGACGCTGCCGACCTCGGCCACCGTGACCATGGCCTTCAACTGCTTGAAGTCCATTCGCTCCTCCTGCGCATCGCGAACCGGCATAGTGGTATCAGAACTCGGCATTTTACGCAGGCCCGTATTAACTCTCATGATGGTAGTGCGTGGGTGTATCGCCGAGAGGGTCGAGAGGAAGTCGTCGTGGACGAGCTCAACGAGGACGAAACCGCGATCGTAGCGGTGGTGCGTGACTTCGTGGACCGGGAGGTCAAACCAGTCGCACGGGAGCTCGACCACGCGAACACCTACCCGGAGAAGCTGATCGACCAGATGAAACAGCTCGGGATCTACGGCCTGGCCATTCCGGAGCCGTGGGGCGAGGCCAAGGTGTCCACACCGTGCTACGCCGCCGTCACCGAAGAACTCTCGCGCGGCTGGATGAGCCTCGCGGGAGCGATGGGCGGACATTCCGTGGTCGCGAAACTATTGCTGGACTATGGAACTCAGCAGCAGCAGGACAACTACCTGCCCCGGATGGCCACCGGCGAGCTGCGCGCCACCATGGCGCTGACCGAACCCGGCGGCGGCTCTGATCTGCAATCGATGCGCACGACGGCCCGCCGAGTCGGCGAGGACTACATAGTCAACGGGTCCAAGACCTGGATCAGCAATGCCCGCCGGTCGGATCTCGTCGCCCTGCTGTGCAAGACCGATCCGACCGCGGAACCCGCGCATCGGGGGATCAGCATTCTGCTGGTGGAAAAGGGGCCCGGCTTCACGGTGTCGCGCGATCTGCCCAAACTCGGCTACAAGGGCGTCGAGAGCTGTGAGCTGAGCTTCGACGATATGCGGGTGCCCGCATCGGCGCTGCTCGGCGCGGTCGAGGGTGCGGGTTTCGCGCAGATGATGCGCGGTCTGGAGATCGGGCGGATCCAGGTGGCCGCCCGCGCACTCGGTGTCGGCCAGGCCGCGCTGGAGGATTCGATTCGCTATGCCCAGCAACGGGAAAGCTTCGGCAAACCCATCTGGCAGCACCAGTCCGTCGGCAACTATCTCGCCGATATGGCGACGAAACTGACCGCAGCCCGCCAATTGGTGCACTATGCCGCGCGCCGCTACGACTCTGGTGCGCGCGCCGATATGGAGGCCGGGATGGCGAAACTGTTCGCCTCCGAGACCGCCATGGAGATCGCGCTCAATGCCGTACGCGTGCACGGCGGCTACGGGTATTCGACCGAATTCGATGTGGAACGCTACTTTCGCGACGCACCGCTGATGATCGTCGGTGAGGGTACCAACGAGATTCAGCGCGGTGTGATCGCCCGCCAGCTGATCAGCCGTAATCGGATCAATTGAGTTGTCCGGCACCGACTTTCCCGGAAGGCACCGCATGCGCCGCCCGCTCGAAGATGTCACCGTCGTCGCGGTCGAACAGGCCGTTGCCGCGCCGTTCGCGACCCGTCAGCTCGCCGACCTCGGTGCTCGCGTGATCAAGGTCGAACGCCCTGGTGGCGGCGATTTCGCGCGGGGCTACGACCGAACTGTGCACGGGGAGTCGAGCTATTTCGTGTGGCTCAATCGGGGCAAGGAGAGTGTCGAACTCGATGTCAAGGATCCCGCCGACCGTCGGTTGCTCGATGCGATGGTAGCCCGGGCCGATGTATTCGTGCAGAACCTGGTCCCCGGTGCCGCCGAACGGCTCGGATTCGATGCCGAGACGTTGCGCGCGATCCGGCCCGAGCTGATCCACTGCTCGATCTCCGGGTATGGACCCGAGGGTCCGTACCGGTCGAAGAAGGCCTACGACCTGTTGTTGCAGTGCGAGACCGGACTCGTGATGTCGACGGGCACACCGGAAGTGCCAGCCAAGGCGGGCTTCTCGATCGCCGATATCGCCACCGGCATGTATGCCTACAGCGGTATCCTCACCGCGCTTTACGACCGGGCGCGCACCGGTGTCGGCGCGAGCCTGCATGTCGCGATGATCGATGCGCTCGGGGAGTGGATGAGCCAGCCCGTCTACTTCTCCCGCTACGGCGACGAACCGCCGCGGCGCACCGCGGCCAAACATCCATCGATCTCGCCGTACGGCCCCTACCGCACCGCCGACGGCACCGCATTCCTCGGTATCCAGAACGAGCGTGAGTGGGTTGCGCTGTGTGAGACGGTGCTCGGGCGTCCCGACCTGATCGAGGATCCGCGGTTCGCAACCAATACCGATCGGGTGGAACACGACGGCGAGTTGACCGTGCTGCTGGAGCGGGCGTTTGCCGCATTCGGTACCGATGAGGTCATCGAGCTGCTGGAACAGGCCGCTATCGCGAATGCGCGGTTGCGCACGCCGGCCGAGTTCACCGAGCATCCGCAACTCGTGGCCCGCGATCGGTGGCGGCCGGTGGACACACCCGGTGGGGTGATGCAGGCCATGCTGCCGCCGGTGGTGGGTGGTTGGGAACCGGCGATGGGTGCCGTGCCTCGGATGGGGCAGCACACCGCCGCGCTGCGCGCGGAATTCACACCGGCAGAACATATTTCGGAGGACCGGCTGGCATGACCGATGTCGTCGAACGCACCGAACTGCTGCTGCCCGGTCCGGCCGAGGCGCTGAGCGGGCTGCTCGGAGTCTCGCTGCCGGATCTCGACAAGGGACTTCCGCTGCTCTGGCACTGGATCTATCTGCTCGAACGACCGGCACAGGCGGATCTGGGGCCCGATGGTCATCCGATTCGCAATACCGTTCCTGAGCCGCCGGGGCCCGGTCGACGCCGGATGTGGGCCGGTGGGCGGGTGCGCGCCCGCGGGGCGCTGGTATGCGGTGAACCGGCGACGAAACGAACGAAAGTGCTGACCACACAAGAGAAGCAGGGACACAGCGGCGCGCTGACCTTCGTCGTGGTCGGCCATCAGATTCTGCAGGGCGACCGGATCGTCGTGGACGAGCGGCAGGATATCGCCTATCGCGACGCCGTCGGACCGAGGGGACAGTCCAGCGAACCAGGCCAGGACGCGAAAGTGCCTCCGGCCGAGGACGAATGGGCTATCGACACATCCCCGACCCTGTTGTTCCGCTACTCCGCATTGACCTACAACGGCCACCGCATCCACTATGACCGCGACTACGCCCGGGATGTCGAGGGCTATCCCGGTCTGCTCGTGCACGGTCCGTTGCAGGCACTGGCCATGGCCGAGGCCGCCCGGGCCCGCGGCTACAGCGGTGACCAGGTCTTCGACTACCGGCTGCGGTCGCCGCTGTTCGACCACCAAGGGCTGGTCGTCTCGGCGACCCCGCGCGACGGTGCGCTCGTGACCGTCGCGCGGGACGATTTCGGACGCCGAACAGCAACCGGGACATTGCATCTCGCCGACTGAGGAAGTGGTGGTCAGCGCCGGGATCGAACAGCCCGCCGATGGTCGGCGACGAAATCGGCCCCGCACTGCTGTTCTCGCGAACGGCACTGCGGGCAGTGCGGGGCCCGCGTTCCGGCGCCTCGGACGCGGTTAGGCGTTGGCCTTCTCGTACGCCTGGGCTACTTCTGCTGAAATCCGTCCGCGGGCTGATACCGCGATGCCTTTGGCGCGGGCCCAGTCGCGGATGGCGACGGTGCGGGCGCGGTCGTTGGCCGAGCGCGAGGTCTGGCTCTTGGCTCGGGGCGCGCGGCCTATTCTGCGAGCGCTCGAGGTCCAGGGCTCGAAGATACCGCGCAGTTGACCGGCGTTGTCGGTGGATAGGTCGATCTCGTATTCGACGCCGTCGAGGGCGAAGGCCACTGTTTCCTCGGCAGGGGATTTGCCGTCGAAGTCATCGACGAGCGTCACAACGACCTTGCGTGCCATGGGCATTCCTTTTCGTGGGTGGACAGCGGGCGAAGGATCGTGAGCAGAGGATCGTGATCATAACGAGCGGCCGCACCACGAGCGAAGCTGGCCCGAATCGAACCCCGACGTGCGCACCGCCCAGGATTCCTTCCAGGCGATACGGTTTCGACCAAGCGGTCGGTTCAGTGAATTGTCAGCGATCTGCGCCTCGATCATCGGTGAGCCGGGACCAATAGGGGGTTTGTGGTTCGTCGCCGCGGATGAAGGGCTAGCCTGGCGACATGTTGGCAAACTACCTGCGGCACATTGGCCTGCCCGGCTCGGCGGTGGAGACGAGCCGAAGCGTTTGCGAATCATGAGTGCGGTCAATGCATCCGAACTCGCGGCGCCCCGTGCGCAAGCGCAGGTCATTGCCCTGTGCAATCAGAAAGGCGGCGTCGGCAAAACCACCTCGACCATCAATCTGGGCGCTGCGCTGGCCGAATGCGGTCAGCGAGTGCTGCTGGTCGACCTCGATCCGCAGGGCGCGTTGTCCGCGGGGTTGGGCGCCGTGCTGAATGACCTGCCATCGACGGTATACGACCTGCTCGGCGGATCGGGAAAGCTGTTCGACGAGGTGCTGATCGAGACTCGCGTCGACAATGTCGATCTCCTGCCCAGCAATATCGATCTGTCCGCGGCGGAGATTCGGTTGGTCAACGAGGTCGGCCGGGAACATTCGCTGCGGCGGGTACTGGATCCGATCCGGGACCGCTACGACTACATACTCATCGATTGTCAGCCGTCCTTGAGTCTGCTCACCGTGAACGCACTGGCCTGCGCGGACGGTGTGATCGTCCCGATGGAGTGCGAGTTCTTCTCGCTGCGCGGGGTGGCGCTGCTCACCGACACCATGGACAAGGTCCGGGACCGGCTGAACCCGGGGCTGAGTCTGTTCGGCATCGTGGTCACGATGTTCGATCAGCGCCTGCTGCACTCGCGTCAGGTGCTGGCTCGGGTTGCCGAGGTCTTCGGTGATCGGGTCTACGACACGGTGATCTCGCGAACGGTCCGCTTCCCCGATGCCAGCGTTGCCGGTGAGCCCATCACCACCTGGGCGCCTCGATCCGCCGGAGCAGAGCAATATCGGGCCTTGGCCCGCGAGGTCATCCACCGATCCGGGCGTTGAGGCCGCGTCTACGACGTGCGCGACCACGCCGCATCGGGGTAGGGTCGCCGTGCTCTGCCCGCGATCGACCACGGCGAGGCGCCGTCACGCCGACGAGGAGGACCCATTGAGCCAGCGGGGTAACCACCGCGCCGGAGACCATGCGGTGGTGCTCGGTGGTGGGATCGCGGGTCTGTTCGCGGCGCGTATTCTGGCCGACCACTATGCGGCGGTGACCCTCATCGAGCGAGATCGGTTGTCGGCCGCGGAACCCGTACGCCGAGGCACTCCGCAATCGCGACATTCCCACGGCCTGCTGATGCGCGCCACCGATATCGCCGAGTCCCGGTTTCCCGGCCTGATCGACGAGCTGATCACCGATGGCGCGAAGGCCGTCAGCGCATTCGACGATTTCCGGGCGATCTTCTTCGGAAACGTCCTGCATCGCGCTGAATTGGGCAGGACGTCCGTTGCCGCCAGCCGACCGTTTCTGGAATCGCATGTACGTGACCGGGTATCGGCGCTGCCGAATGTGACGATATGGGACGACGCGGTCGTAGCCGACCTGATCGGCTCCGATACCGGCGTCGGCGGAGTTCGGGTGATGCGCAGGGAGACCTCGGGCGAACCGGAGCCGGTGCACGCCGATCTGGTGGTCGACGCGATGGGCCGGGGTTCGCGGGCCGGAGCCTGGCTCGAAACGCTGGGGTACCCGAGGCCGCGCGAAGATCAGGTGCCCGTCGATATCGGCTATGCCACTTGCCATTTCCGACTGCCGCTGGACGCCGTCTCCGGCGATCGGATCGTCCTGGTCGGACCGATGCCGAGCCGACCGCGCGGGTTCGGGTTCGCGGCGCAGGAGGGAGACGTGTGGGTGCTCTCCGCATTCGGTGTCGGGAAGGAGAACCATCCACCGTCGAGTCCGGACGAATTGCTGGATTACGCCGCGGAATTCGCACCCGACGATGTGGCTACCGTGCTTCGCAGCGCGACTCCCGTCGACGATATAGCGACCTACCGGTTCCGCACGGCGGTATGGCGTCGGTATGAATTGCTGCATCGTGTCCCCGGCGGAATACTCTCGATCGGCGATGCGGTGTGCAGTTTCAATCCCATCTATGGCAGCGGTATGACGGTCGCGGCCATCGCGGCGGATCTACTCGATGAGGTACTCCAGCAGGGGACCGACGATCTGCCACGCCGCTACTATCGCCGCATCGGCCGCATGCTGCGCACCCCATGGTGGTTGACAAAGGTCAGCGATATGACGATGCCTCCGGTCGCACTCGGTTCACCAGGGGTGAAATCACTTGCGCATTCGGGCTTGAACAGGATGTTCCGGGCAGCTGCGGACGATCCGGCGACTGCGGCGAAATTCCTCGATGTGCTGAACATGACCAAATCGCCACTGCACATGTTCGATCCACGGGTCGCCGCGGCGACGATCGGGTTGCGGCGTATGCGAGCACGCCGTACCTCCGCGTAGGTGTTGTTTGTGCTGTGGTTTGCCTTGGCCTGCCGCACGATTCGAGGAACTCGCCCGCGGTCGATTACTCGGCCATCGCGCGGCGCAGCGCCCCCGCCAGTTCGGCGTTCTGCCGCTGTGACACCTCCGCGGACAGGATCGCCTGCGAGCCATGGAACGTGCCTCGCCACTGGTGCAGCTCGACCGACACCCCGGCCGCCATCAGGCGCAGTGCGTAGTCGATATCTTCGTCGCGGTTCGGGCAGAACTCCGCGGCGGCGATGTAAGCGGGTGGCAGACCCGACAGATCGGTGGCCCGCGCAGCGGCGGCGTACGGCGTGGCGGGCGCGGAACCCAGGTAGTACGCCCACATCTGCGCGACTTTGTCGCGAGTCACGAACGGCGTATCGGTGAAATTGCGCTGCGACCACGTCTGCTGCCGATCGTCGAGTCCGGCCTGGTGGAGCAGTTGGAAGCGGATCGGCGGCCCCTGCTCGTCGCGCGCCCGCAATGCCACCGCGGCCGCGAGACCGGCACCCGCGCTGTGGCCGCCGATCGCGATACGCGTGGGATCGATACCGAGTTCGGTCGCGTGCTCGGCGGTCCAGTTCAGCACCGCGTAGATGTCATCGTGTGCGGCGGGGAACGGGTTTTCGGGCGCCAGCCGGTAGCCCACGGAGATCACGGTCGCACCGGAGCCGTTGGCGAGCATCGTGGCCCATGGATGTTCGGTGTCGAGATCACCCATCACGAATCCGCCACCGTGCAGCCACACGATGGCCCCCTGCGCCTGATGGGGGCGATAGATCCGCACCGGCACATCGGGATCGGCTGGGACCGTGCGGTTTTCGATGTCCAAGTTCGCGATATCGGTAACCGGTACCGCGGCGGCCAGCTCGGCGAGCTGTTTGCGCGCGGTGGGCGGATCGGACAGGTCGGACGGCGGGAACAGTGAGATGAATGGTTCGAGTTCGGGATCCATGACAACTATCCTCGCGATCCGGCACTCGGCGGTCATCCGCCAACCGTCGGGCATTCCGGCCCCGCTCCGCGACGAGCGCCGCATAACCGGTACAAGTGGTTTCGGCCGACCGGAGAGTCTTGGCAGCCGATGACGATTTGCGGAGTCGACCCATGGCCGACTTCACCCCGACGTCGAAGATGGCGCTGACTGCCATGCCAAGCTGACGGGATGAAGTCGGAGGCGGA
This sequence comes from Nocardia sp. CA-135398, assembly GCF_050955845.1. Taxonomy (NCBI): domain Bacteria; kingdom Bacillati; phylum Actinomycetota; class Actinomycetes; order Mycobacteriales; family Nocardiaceae; genus Nocardia; species Nocardia sp. CA-135398. The sequence goes on from NZ_CP192084.1 coordinate 4,025,063, forward strand.
GATACTCGACATCCTGGAGCGGGTGATGGCGGTCGTCCGGGCCGGGCCGCAGGATGTGAGCTGGCAGGCTCGATATGCGGATGAAACCGAGCTCGTGCGTGATCTCACCGATCATCTCGAATTGATTCGGCGGGGTGATACGAGTCGGTTGCGCGATTTGAAGTTTCTGTTCGTCGCGACCGGCCCGCTATGTGAAATCGCTGCGAGCAGTGGGTGGTTGGATACCTACACGGTGCTGGGGAACCGGTTCGATCGGTGGTATGAGCGGGTATCGGACAAGGCGTAGCCTCCAGACATGGATGCGTTGGTGGTCCGATTGTCGCAGTTGGATGTGGAAGCCGAAGGTGCGCTGCGCGTCGTGATGTTCTACGACACCCTGATGCGCCGACGGGTGGATCTGCCCGCGCTCGCCCGGGCCTCGGCGGTGCTGGCCGAATGTGTGACCGGGATTCGGTTGCACGGCACGGGCCGGGTGATCCGCTTCGCACCCGACGGACGGGAAGTGTCCGGTCCGCCGCCGGCGCCGTCCAGCACGGGACCGATCACACTGGACGAGGAGGAGATCGGCACGGTGTGGCTGGAACGCACCGACATCTCCCGCGCGCTCGACGAAATGCTGTTGGAGCGGCTCGCCATCGCCGCGGCGGCGGTCGTCGAGCGGTACGGCCCGGCACGCACGACCATGGCTGATCCGGCCCTGGTCGAGCTGGTGATCAGTGCCGACAGTGATGAGGCGGCCAGGGCTAGGGCGTTGCGGCTCTTGGGTTTTGCCGCGGACCTGCCGGTGCGCGTCGTGGCCGTCCGTTCGCAACTTCCGCTCGATCAAATCGGTGGTTCGATCTGCCCGGCCCGACCGGTGAAGGCGGCACCGCTGGCCGACGTGGGCGTCATCCTGGCCACCACGGTGGACCCGGCCCGGTTTCCAGCAGGCGTACGCGCGGGCATCGGAGCGGCCGATCGGCCGGACAAGTCCTGGCGGGACGCTCGCACCGCCTTGCGTTTCGCCACCGCGGGCAGCCCGATCGTCCACTACGGCGATCTCGGGGCGTTGGCCTTGCTCGCGCAGGTACCGCTGGATGCCGCGCGCGAGAACGCCGATGTCGCCGCGATCGCCCGAATGGCGAGCACCCCCGAGGATCTGGAGACGCTCGACGCCTACTGTGCCACCGGCTCGCTGCGGCGGGCGGCCGAGTTGCTGCACCTGCACCACAGCAGTGTCGCCCGCCGCCTCGAACAGATCGCCAAGATGACGGGTATCGAACTCGCCGAGCCCACCGGTCTGCTGCGGGCCCGGCTCGCACTCACGGCATGGCGACTGCTCGACGAGTGAGTTGACCAGCGTTTTTGCGGGGACATAATTGGTTGGTGACGTCCTCGCCCAGATCTCCGATCGCCGATACCCCGTTGCCCGGACAGTCGGGTGCGCGGTCCGCGGTCGGTAGTTTCCGGTTCTGGTTCGCCAGCCGCCGCTGGGAGTGGTCGCCGGAGGTCTACCGCATGCACGGCTACCGGCCAGGGGAAATCGAGCCGACCACCGAGTTGCTGCTGGCGCACAAACATCCCGACGACCGCGAACCCGTCGCCGAACGCATCGCCCGTTCCATCGACCGTCGCGAGCCGTTCTCGAGCCGCCACCGATTCATCGACACCTCCGGTGTCGAACACAATGTCATGGTGGTCGCCGACCGCATTCTCGACGATGACGGCCAACCGGTCGGCACCTCCGGTTTCTATATCGACCTCAGCGCCACCCTCGCCGAAGCCGAACGCGAAGCGCTCGAGGTCCGTTTGCCGGAGCTGATCGAGTCGCGCGCGGTGATCGAACAAGCCAAGGGGGTGCTGATGCGGCTGTACGGTATCAGCGCCGAGCAGGCGTTCAAGGTGCTCATCTGGCGTTCGCAGGAAACCAATATCAAGCTGCGCGTGCTGGCCGAACAACTGATCGCCGAGCTGTGCACCGTCCCCGCGCCCGACCCCGCGATCGTCGCCAGCTTCGACCACATTCTGCTGACCCTGCACGAGCGCATACCCAAGGACTGACCGCATCCGATTTCCCAGCAGCGAGAGGTTGCGCCGGCGATGCCGTGCCTCGGCGAACTACGGTGTGGCGGTGGTACTGGAACCGAATGACCGGTTTGCTGGATTCGTTGTGCAGGCTCGGCTTGGTCATGGCGGTAGCAGTGATGTGTATCTGGCCGAGGATCTGGAACGATCGCGGCCGGTGTCGCTGAAGATTCTGGGCCCCGAGGACAGCCGGTCACCCGAGGCGCGAGCACGATTCGTGCACGAGTTCGACATCCTGTCCGTGCTGCGGCATCCCAATATCGTGCGGATGTACACGCACGGGGAAACCGACGGCAGGCTGTGGTCGGCGCACGAGTACGTCGCCGGTGCAACGGGTTCGACGCTGGTCCCCATGCCGCATCGACATCCGGACCTGCGGCGGGTGCTGCATGTGCTGGGACGGGTCGCGGCGGGTCTGGATTTCGTGCACGCCAACGACATAGTGCATCTCGATGTCAAACCGGCGAATGTATTGGTGGGGGTAGACGATCCCGCGACAGTGAAACTCTCGGATTTCGATCAGGCCCGGTGGCTGCACCGGCCCGAACCACCCTTGGCCGCCCACGGTTTCGTCGTCGTGTCGGTGCCGTATGCCGCGCCGGAACTGCTGCAGGCAGGCACGGTATGCGCGGCGACGGACCAGTACGCGCTGATGTCCACGGCCATCGAACTGCTCACCGGCCGTCCGCCGTTCCCCCGCGGAAATCTCATGGCCACCGCGCAGGCCCACCTGCACGACCCGCTGCCCGATATCTCCGCGCGCCGACACTGGATCCCACCCGAGGTCGACCCGATCGTGCACCGTTCGCTCGCAAAGGATCCCAGCGCCCGCTACACCACCTGCACCGAACCGATCAGCCTGCTCAGCGAGGCTCTGCAGACCGCCGACACCCGGCCACGCAGTCCCTTCCTGAACCGATTGAACGCGGCGTTCACCCGATCGCCGCTGCTACGAACCACCTTCGGGCGCAACGCGTCGGGTCACGATTTTCGCAGGATTGATCGGCACTGAGGATTCGGGCCACGATCAATCAGCGGGGAAGGCGAACTCGCGGATGAGTGCCGCGAGTTCGAGTGGGCGGTCGCCCTGAACCGAGTGTCCGGCGCCGTCGACGACCGCGACCTGCGCGCCGGGGCGGCGGCGGTGCAGTTCCGCGATGTCGGCATCGTCGACGACCGGTGAGCGCGCGCCGCGTACCAGCAGTAGGGGCGTTTGTACGGCGGATACGTCGTCCCAGAGTGGGCCGAAGTCCAGCGAGCCGTCCGCGGTGGGGCGGATTCGGTCGTAGCGCCAGATCCAGCGGCCGTCATCTCGTTGGCGTGCGTTGTGTAGGACTCCGCGTCGCAGCGACTGGACCGACCGGCCCGGATTGTGCGCGACGGTGCGCTCCAGGATCTCCTCGAAGGAGCCGAAGTCGGCGGGGCCGTTGACGAAGGCGACTATGGCCGCGGTCTTGTGCGGGTTGTCGCCGGTGCCCGGGGTAACGTCCACCATGATCAGGCAGGGCACCAGGTCTGGGCGGCGCACGGCCAGTCGCAGTGCGGTCAACCCACCGAGGGACATGCCCACGACCGCCTTCGCCTGCGGCGCCACCGTTTCGACGGCGGCGGCTACCGCATCGGCCAGCCGGTGTGGTGTGTACAGATGGTCGGCCCACCAGTCGGAATGGCCGTGGCCGGGCAGGTCGAGCGCGACGAGCGGGCGATCGAGCGCCAGCGCAACGGTGTCCCAAGTGTGCGCGTTCTGCGCGCCACCGTGCAGGAGCACCAATTCCGGCTCGCCGTCACCCCAGCGCAGGCCACTGATGCGGCGACCGGCGCCGATGTCGATCGAGAACCGTTGCACCCGTGGCGGCCCGGACCAGGGCAGCCCGGCCTCGGCAGCATTCTCGGCGAACAATCCGAATTCGTCATAGGGCGGTGTTGTCATCTGAGTTCGAAACCTGTTTGTCGAAGGCGGATCGGATAATTCAGCTGAAGTGGATGATCGAGAGCAGCCCCACGATCAATGAGTACGTCGCGAACGGTAGCAGGGTGCGAGTTTGGAAGTGCCGCTCCAAGTAGCGCACGGCCAGCCAGGACGACGTCCCGGACACGATGGCGCCGACCAGGACCGGCCCTCGGATGCCGTCGGTTTCCGGTCCGAACAGTTCGGGGATTTCCACGATCCCGGCGCCCATGATCGCCGGAGTGGCAAGCAGGAAGGCGAATTTGGCCGCGTGCGTGTGCTCGAGACCGCGCCACAATCCGCCGACCATGGTCAGACCCGCACGGCTGAACCCGGTCAGCAGGGCACCGGCTTGGGCGAATCCGATGCCCACGGCATCGCGCGCTCCGAGGGCGGCCAGCCGCCGGTCCGTTTGGCGAGCCGGAGGCGATGCGGCGGTGAGCGCGACACGTCGCCCGTATTCCGCCAGCGTCGGCTCATTGCGTCGGCGCAGTCCCTCACCGATTACCAACACGATGCCATTGAGGGTGAGGAAGATGGCCGCGTCGATGGGCCCCTCGAACAGTGCGTGCAGCGGATGGACGAGCAGCGGCCCGAGGATGGCGACCGGCGTGGAGGCGATCACGATCAGCCACGCCAATCGTTGCGGAACGGTATCGAGGCGCCTGGTACGCAGTGACGTGACGAAACCGGCGATTATCGCGCACCAGTCGCGCCAGTAATATCCGAGCAACGCCACAGCGGTCGCCACGTGCAGCGCGACCACGAACGCCAGATAGGGATTACCCGCGCCGGACTCGTTCTGGACCAATAACTTCCGCCAATCACCGCCCACCCATGCGGCGATCAGCACGGAGTGACCGAGGCTGGAGATCGGGAACAGTTCGGTGACCCCCTGCACCGCACCGATAACTGTCGCTTCGAGATAGGTGATCATCGCAGACGATTCTTGCACGTGCGTGAGAGTGCTTCCGGCCGGGAGCGGCACGCGACGATTTGTCCGAATACCGGCTCCCACAGCACCTTTCGGTGGTGACCTCGCGCCGGACTACGGTGCGACCTCATCCTGCGGCGCTTGCCCGGATTCGCGCTGTTCCGCCGCCGGTGGCACAGCTGAAGTCAGCTGCACCGCGATGATCGGACCCCGCTGGCAAGACCGCGTACGGAAAGGTCTGCGGTGCCCAGCAATTCGTCGGCGAGCGTCGAGCGAACTTCGTCGGCTGCGTCGTCGAGTGAGGTGCCCTCGGGCAGAGAGGGTTTCGATTACTGTGCGGCGATACTTGCGAGGAATGCGACGATTCCGTGCATGCTGGGCCGCTGGGATCGGAACACGGACCGTGTCGAGCATGGCGGGAGGAGTTTTCGACCTGCCCGGCGACACAGAGTGCCGCCGGGCAGGTTCCTTCCCCGTTCGCTGTGCAAACGCCGCCACGTCACACAGCGCTGCCATGCTAGCCCAATCGGCCCGCAGATCTATGTTGCCACGCCGACATCGGCGTGTTCGGCGTGTCCGAAGCCGAAGCCAAGACGTGCGGATCTCGACGCACCAGGCCACCGTTCTGCGACCGAGGCAGGAAGCAACAGGGCAGCGCCACCGCGATAACTACTGCGCCGCAGCAGGTTCGGTCGCCGAAGTCGGCAGTCCGGCAAGGCGGTGCGGAGCCAGTAAAGATTTCACGGTTTCGGCTGGTAGCAGGCCGAGTTCGATGGCGACTTCTTCGACGGGGCGACCGGTGTGCAAGGCCTGCTTGGCGATTCGGGCGCTGGCGGCGTAGCCGATGTGCGGAGTGAGGGCAGTGACGATGCCGATGGACCGGCGCACGCCCTGTTCCAGGTGGTCGCGGTGCGCGGTGATGCCCGCGACGCATCTGGTCGCGAGGGTGTCGATGGCGGCGGTGAGGTGGGCGGTGGTGCGGAGCAGGCTGTAGGCGATGATCGGCTCGAAGGCGTTGAGCTGGAGTTGGCCCGCCTCGGCGGCCATGGTGACGGTCATATCGTTGCCGATGGCCGCGAAGGCGACCTGGTTGACGACCTCCGGGATGACCGGATTGACCTTGCCCGGCATGATCGATGATCCGGCTTGTACTGGGGGAAGCGAGATTTCCCCCAGACCGGTCGTCGGTCCCGAGGACATGAGCCGCAGGTCGTTGCAGATCTTGGACAGTTTGACCGCGACGCGCTTGACGATGCCGGAGATCTGCACGAACGCGCCGCAGTCCTGGGTGGCTTCGATGAGGTCCGCGGCCGAGATCACCGGAATCCGAGTGATATCGGCGAGATGGGTGCAGGCCAGCGCCGGATAGTCCGGATGGCCGTTGATACCGGTGCCGATCGCGGTGCCGCCCAGATTGCATTCTCGTAGCAGTGCGGTGCCCTCGCCGAGGCGGGCGCAATCCTCGCGCACCATGATCGCGAAGGTGCCGAACTCCTGTCCGAGCGTCATCGGTACGGCGTCCTGGAGCTGGGTGCGGCCCATCTTGATGATGTCGGCGAATTCGATTGCCTTGCTGTCGAATTCGGTCGCCAGTCGGCTCAGAGCGGCAATCAGGTCGTGGATATGGTGCACGATGGCGAGTTTCACCGCTGTCGGATAGACATCATTGGTGGACTGGCCCAGATTCACGTGATCGAGCGGGTCCAGTTCGGTGTAGCCGCCGCGGTCGTGGCCCAGCAGCTCCAGCGCGCGGTTGGCGATGACCTCGTTGGCATTCATATTCGTCGAGGTACCGGCCCCGCCCTGAATGGGATCGATGGGGAACTGGTCGTGCAGTGCGCCGTCGCGGATCTCGTCGCAGGCCGCATCGATGGCTTCAGCGCGGCGCGAATCGAGTAGGCCCAGGTCCAGGTTGGCGCGGCAGGCAGCCTGTTTGACCGCGGCGAGCGCGGTGATCAGAGCCGGGTAATTGCCGATGCGATCGCCGGTAATGGCGAAATTGTCCAGCGCGCGGGCGGTGTGGATGCCCCAGTAGGCCTCGCGTGGTACCGCGCGGGTGCCCAGAGAATCGCGTTCGGTGCGAGTGCTTTCGGTCATCGGATTCCTGTTCAGTTGGATGTGTGCGGGATCGGCTGTATCGCAGCGTGATTCGACAGCTCACCGAGCAGATTGGTGGTTATCCACCGGCGCAGCTCGCTACCGGAGATGCCGAGGTCCACCAGATAGCCCAGTTTCGCCAGCGCGGCCTCCCTGGTCATATCGCCGCCACCGATGGCACCGGCGGCGCGCATGGCCCGACCGGGCTGATAGCGGTCGAGATCGACTGTGCCGCTGTCACAGTGGGTGATGACGACCACGGGCGTCCCGCGTGAGGTGGCCGCACGGATGGCCTCGACCGTTGCCGAACCGTGCAGTGGCAATGTGCCCGAGCCGTAGCACTCGAGCACGAGTCCGCCCCGATAGTGACGCAGTGCCGCGTCGAGGAGGCTCGGATGCATTCCGGGAAAGACAGTGAACAGGCCGACCGGCGCGCTGTCCTGGCGGGCCTGAATATCGGGCAGCCGGGGCGGCGCGGGCGGCGGTGTGCATTCCCGGACCGTGGTGAATCCGTCGTAGTCGTCGCACGCGCGTTTGCTGGCGCGCACGGCGGGATGCAGAGACTCGCCGAAGGCGATGGCTGTTCCCGAAACGGATTGGACGGCAATACTGTTCAACGCCAGCATCAGGTTGCGCCGTGCGTCGCTACCGGGAAGTCCCAGCGGGATCTGCGCTCCGGTCAGCACGACCGGCACGTCGATATCGCGTAGCTCGAATGCCATCCGCGCGCCCACATAGGCCATCGTGTCGGTGCCGTGCACGACGATGACTCCGTTCGGCCGCCGCTCCGCGATACCGGACCGGACCCGTTCGGCGATACCGCGGGCGGTATCGGACCCGGCATCGGAACTGTCGATGACCTGCTCGAGTTCGGTGTAGTCGAATCGAACCGCGATACCGCTGTCTCGCTCGAATCGTGCCAGAGCCTCGGCGATTTCGCCGCCAAGTCCCTGGCGCGGACGCAGTCCGGCACCATGATCGACCATCCCGAAAGTGCCACCGGTGTAAAGAATGTCGACACTGATCTGTGAAAGGCGTTGCGGCGCAGTACTGATCGAGTTCACGCGTGATCCGATCCGGTGCCGGTGCCCTCCATCGGCGCGAGCACGTCCGGATCCAACCGTCCACGCACCCGGTACCAACCCGCCACCATCGCGGCGACGACCAGCAGGAATGCCGCCAATGTGATGCGCCCGATCTCATCGTCGAAGAACATCAGCACGATTACCGCGAGTAGGAAGACGAGGGTCAGGATATTGAGCACCGGTGCGAACGGCAGCCGGAAGGCGGGCCTGCGGTAGTGCCCCTGCTCGGCTCGGCGCACAAAGATCCAGTGGCAGATCATGATCGAGGCCCAGGTGCCGACAATGCCGAGTCCGGCCAGATTCAACACGATCTCGAAGGCCCTCTGCGGCATGACCAGATTGAGCACCACGCCCGCGATGCCGACAACGCTGGTGATCAGAATGCCGCCGTACGGTGCGCCATTGCGGTTCATCCGCTGCGCGAAACGCGGCGCCGCACCGGCCACCGCCATCGAGCGCAGCGTGCGGCCGGTCGCGTAGAGCCCGGCGTTCAGGCTCGACATCGCGGCGGTGAGTACCACCAGGTTCATGACATCGGCCGCATGCGGAATGCCGATCGAACTCATCACCGTGACGAACGGACTTTCACTGGCGGAGTAGGCCGTCCACGGCAGCAACAGCGTGAACAGGATGACCGAGCCCGCGTAGAACAGGATGATCCGCCACATGATGGAGTTCACCGCGCGCGGCACCACGAGCCTCGGGTTGTCGGCTTCGCCCGCGGCGACTCCGATCATCTCGGTGCCGCCGAAGGCGAACACCACACCGAGCGCGATGGTCAGCATCGGTGCCAGACCGCGGGGGAACAGTCCGCCGTGATCGGTGATCGTCGAGATGCCGGGGACGTTGTCGCCGACCGAAGTGCCGGTGACGACGAATCCGATGGCCAGCACCATGAATACGATGATGGTCCCGACCTTGACCAGCGCGAACCAGAATTCGAGTTCGCCGAACAGTCGCACCGACATCACATTGAGCGCGACGACGACCGTCAGCGCGATGAGCGCCAGCACCCACTGCGGCACGGGCACGAAGAACGACCAGAAGTGCGCGTAGAGCGCGACCGCCGTGATGTCGGCGACCAGTGTTGTCGACCAGTTCAGGAAGTACAGCCAGCCCACCGAGTACGCACCGCGTTCACCGAGGAATTCGCGGGCATAGGACACGAACGCCCCGGACGACGGCCGGTACATGACCAGTTCGCCGAGTGCGCGCACCACCATGAAGGTGAAGATTCCGCACACGATGTAGACCAGGGCGAGCGACGGCCCGGCGAGCGACATCCGGCCGCTGGCGCCGAGGAACAGTCCGGTGCCGATCGATCCGCCTATCGCGATCATCTGCATATGGCGTTTGCGTAGTCGCTTCTGGTAGCCGAGGTCCCCGATATCGATCCGCGGTGCGGGCGTGGTGGTGGCGATCGACTGTTGGTCGTGGTGTTGCATCGAAAACCTTCCGTGGGCCGGATCCAGCCCTGAAGAAGTAAGGCTGTCAGGCTGTAAGACAGGTTGACTGTAATGGGGGTCACAGCGACTGTCAATGACATACTGGGTCGCGTGACGGTCGAGGAAGGGTACGTGCAGCGCATCGGCGCCACCGAAGCGGTCTTTCGTCGGCTGAAGAGCCTCATCCAGAGTGACGATTACGCGGTGGGCGATCGCCTGCCCGCGGAGTTGGCGCTGGCCAAGCAGTTCGGGGTGAGTCGGCCGGTGGTCCGTGAGGCGCTACATGCCTGCGCCATCCTCGGACTCACCGAAACCCATACCGGCCGCGGCACTTTCATCGTCTCCAAGAACGCCGACACCCAGCCGACCTTCGCCGGCGTCGGCGCCGGTGACCTGATCGAGGCGCGACGGCTCGTCGAGATACCGGCCGCCGGATTCGCCGCCGAGCGCCGCACGCCGGAGCAGGTGCGGCAGCTGTTCGAGATCCTGGACAAGCTGGCGGCCGCCCCGGATGCGCACGAATGGGTGCGCTACGACGGCGAATTGCACACCGCCATCGCGGCCGCGAGTGGCAATACGATGCTGACCGCGATGGTCGCCGACACCCGCCGCGCGCTGGACCTGCAATCGGAGTTCTTGAACCTCACCCAGGACCGCCGCACCGATTCCGACCGCGAGCACGAGGCCATCGTGCGGGCCATCGAGGCCGGTGCACCGGATGCCGCGCGTGCGGCGATGACCGATCACCTGGAGCGAGTCGCCGAAACAGTAGCCAGGATCGGCGCCTGAACGGTCTTACCGCTGCGGATCCTGCGCTTGGTGTGTGCGCTGGATGGTCAGCGATGCGGCGAGCAGGCGCGAGTTGTTCGGATCGGTGGGATCGATGCCGGTGAGTTCGGCGATGCGGCGCAGTCGATAGCTGAAGGTGTTGGGGTGCACATGAAGTCGTGCCGCCGCGGCCTTGCGGTCGGAGCCGTAGCGCAGATGTGCCTCCAACGCGTCCAGGAGGTGGGGGTTGCTCAGCAGTGGGGTGATCCGCTCGGCCAGTCGCTCGCGGGCGTGGCCCGGGCGGGTGAGTTGGTATTCGAGTAGTAGATCGTCGAGCCGGTAGGTGCCGGTCGGGCGGCCGAGTAGGCGTGCGAGCGTTGCGAGTTCGGCCACTTCCTTCGCGGCATCGGGCAATTCGGCGCGCGCGACCGCCGGGCATTCGGCCAGATGTGCTGCCGCGCCGAATTGTTCGGCCAGCTCGCCCGCCAGCCCGGCATATCGCGTCGGCCGCGGTTCCTCGGAATATGCTGGGAGCAAGGCGATTCCGGTGGACCCGTCGAAGGTCACCAGTGCGGTGCCGTTGCTGATCGTATCGAGGGTGCGATGCAGGATCCGGATCCGTCGCCGGGCCAGTAGATCGGCGACCGAGGTGGGCTGGTCGTCGGAATCGATATGGATGCCGAGCACCGTATAGCGCTCGCTGAGCGGGGTATCGGCGCGGGCGGCCTGTTCGTCGGCGGGTTGACCACGCAGCAGTGCCGAACACAGTTCGCGGCGGGCTTCCCGCTCGGCGTTGTAGATGGATTGTTCGACCGCCGTGTAGGTCTCGACGACGATGATATTGATGTGCTTGAGCAGATCGAGCAGACGAGAGCCGACCTGGACCAGATCGGCCATTTCATCGGATGTCGCGAGGGCGGCGGCTTCGGCGAGCACCGACTGCGCCGAACCGTGGATTGCCTCGATCAGGATCGACAGCGGAAAGCGGTCTTCGGCATGCCGTTCGGCAACCGGTGCCACGAAGGCCGCGACCTCGGCCCCGGTGAATACGCGGTCTTCGCCGATGGCCTGCAACACGGCGCGGCCGCAGGCGTAGATGGCGGGCAGCACCTCCGCGGTGAAATGCCCTTCGGGCAATTCCGTCGCGGGCGGGGTCGCACCGAGGCCCTCGGCCAGCATGCGCTCGGAGATCTGCTGCCACCTGGTCAGTAGCCGGGTCACCAATGGAGCGTCTCGGGTGGCCGAGGTCGTAGCGGTTGCCATGCGCCGATTGTTGCCGAGGACAGTGCGCACTTCAACGTTTCGGTTTTCTCAACCAGAACTTTGTCGTCGACGACAACACGGTGCGGAGTTTATTCGTCGTGCCGTGTAGTGACGTCGTCTAAGGACCGTCCTAGATTTCGAATACCGCGTAATCACAATGGCGGCCATCACATTTCGATCGATCTGTGACCCATGGCATAGCGACCGCGCGGAACCGATCGGGATGGGAAGTACGAAATGTTTGCAATGAAGCAACGCGGGTGTCGCGCCTTCGCGGGCGCCGCCCTCATCGCTGGACTGGCCGTGGCGCATGGGCTCGGAATCGGTACGGCGGGCGCGGAGCCCGCCGACCCTGATCAGCAATTCCTCGTAGAACAGATCAACGCGGGGCTGGCCCCGGCCCCGGACGGGCGGCGGCCGCAGGCGATCGTAGATAGTGGAAGTGGATCTGGATCGGGCTGGGCGAAGAGCATCGCATCCAATACCGTCGGCGAGGGTCCCGAAATGACCGCGGCCCTAGCGGCTTTCGCCTACGGTCTCACCCATCCGGACGCCGCACCCGCGGGTGCCAACCGGTGGGACTGCAAGCCGAGTGCCGAACATCCGAACCCGGTGGTACTACTGCACGGCACCTGGCTCAACGCATTCGATACCTTCGCTTACCTCTCGCCGCAGCTGGCGCGGGCGGGATTCTGTGTGTTCGCCTTCAATTTCGGGCGATCCGGGCTGCTGGACGGGGGCGGGATCGGGGCGGCGCTGCCCGGTCGATACGGGGTGGGGCCGATGGCCGAATCCTCCCGCCAGCTGGCGGATTTCGTGGAGCGGGTGCGGGCTGCCACCGGCGCGGAGAAGGTCGATATCGTTGGTCACTCGCAGGGCGGCACGGTGGCCGATCAGTATCTGAAATTCGACGGGGGCGGCGATAAGGTCGGCAAGCTGGTCACTTTCGGTGCGACCCACCATGGCACATCATTGATGGGCATCGCGTTGCTGGGGCGGGCCATCAACAACCTCGGCGTGAATATCCTCGGTTTCTACGAGCCGATCGTCGGGCTGTCGAATATCGAACAGGCGGTGGGGTCTTCGTTCTATGCGCGGCTGAACGCGAACGGCGATACCGTGCCCGGGATCGATTACACGATCGTCGGATCGCGGTACGACGAGGTCACCAATCCCTACAACTGGACGTTCCTGCTGGCCGGGCCGGATGCCCGGGTCGACAACATCACGCTGCAGGACGGCTGCGAACAGGATCTGTCCGACCACTTGACCATGATGTATTCACCGCGCTCGGCCTCCATCGCCCTCGAGGCCCTGGATCCCGCGCATCATTCGAACCTCGACTGCAGCTTCAACCCGTGGTTGATCGGAGGTGGCGGCGCCCTCTGAGTTCGGCCGATGAACCCTGCCCGAATCGGTCGAGCTCGGCAAGGTGTGGACTTCCCAATCTCGGGAGGTTTGACGACCTGAGTGAAGATTGACTGTGCCACTGTCCGTACTCGGGTCCATGCGAATCGGACCGTGGTTACGGGTCAGCACACCCGGTTGCACCTGACCGCGGTAACGACACAGCAGGAGACCTCGGTGAATCAGCGGTCGCGGTTCGACCCGGGCGAACTGCGGGCGATGGTCACGAGGTTGGAACGCCTGATCGCCGAAGCCAACCGAACCGTGGTCGAGTTGAAGGCCGCCATCGAATTCGCGGAGGTGGATTCAGTTGGCGAGGCCGGAGAGGTGCGTTCGGAGGCGGTATCCGCCGAAGTGCAACCCGGCGCATCTGCGCAGGTGCGGTCCGACGTAGCGTCCGAGGTGCCGCAGTCGGATGTCCGGTCTGTTGCGGTGCCTTCGGACCCGGCATCCACAGAGATGCGCTCGCTCGGCCGATCCGGAGAGATACGGTCGGACGCGACGCCGCGGCCGGATGTCGCGCCTGTTACGGTGCATTCGGACGTGCCGACGGCTGCGGCGCATTTGGATGTTCCGCGTGCCGAGGTGCGTTCGGATGTCACATCCGCAGCGGTGCGCCCGAACATCGCATCGGGTCGACCGACGACAGACCATCCCACCACGAGTCGACACCGCCCACTCGGACGTGAGCCCGCACCCACTCCCTGGTCCCGTCGCAGTGTGGACACTCCGTGGTCCCGACGCACGGTCCGCCCACGCCCGGCGAGATCGAATGCATCCGCCGAGCCCTCGAAATCCACTGCGTCCGAACCACTCCCACTCGCGACCCCAACCCCACCGATAATCCAGCGCACCAAGCCCCGCCAACCCACCACGGTCTACGCGGGTCCCGACGCGGCCGCTTCGGCAGCGGCTGATCGGCCGAGCATCACCGCGAAACCGGATGCGATTCGACCGACGACGGATGTCCAAGCGCCGAACGTGGTTTCGCCACCGATAAATCTTCGGCCGCCAGATCCTCCGCCCCTGTCGCCGAATGTTGCGGAGCCCGTCGCATCGACGGTGCCGATGGATATCGGGACACACCCGGCTCCACCTCTGCCAGTCGATATTCGGGAACCCGAGACGGCGCGACGGCAGCCCGTGGATCATGGCGAACCGGAGATTCCGCCGCAGCCGCTGGACGCCGCCGAGCCCGCGGCCCTTGCGCCACCGCCAGATGTTCAGGAAACCGAGACGGTACAACGACCAGTGGATGTCGATGCGCCGGAGCGGCTGCCACTACTCGCTGAAGTCGCGAAGCCAACGGCGGAGGCACAACTCGCGGATGATCGCGAGCCGGAGGCAATTCCGCAACCGGCCGACACCTCTGCCACGACGCACTACCCACCGCCAGATATCGAGGTGCCAGCCGCTGTGCCGCTGCTGGCGGATGCGGCCGAGCCCGCAGTGGTGGCGCTACCGCCAGATATCCGTGAACCCGACGCCGCGTCGGCCCCGAGCGGCCTGGCGGGCAATACCGTGAATCCGGAGGTGATTCGACCGTCGACGGATATCCGAGAGTCGGAGGTAGTTTCGCCGCCGGTGGATGCTCGGCCGCCAGACCCGCTGCCGCTGCCAGCGGATGTACGCGAGCCGCAGGCAATTCCGCAACCGGCCGACACCTCGGCCACGACGCACTACCCACCGGCAGATATCGAGGTGCCCGCGGCTGTGCCGCCACCGGCGGACGTACAGGAACCGCCGTCGCCGGTCCGTGCTCGGGAGCCCGAGTCGGGTCAACTGTCTGTCGATACTGAGCCGCCCGGGGTGATGCCGCTATCAGCGGATGTTGCGGCGCCCGGGGTGGAAGTGTCGCCGCCGGATATTCGCGAACACGAGGCTTTGCCGCGAGCGGTCGATGTTTTTGGGCCGCCGATACCGGTCGATGCTTCGGAACGCGAGTCGGGACGTTCCCTGGTGGATATCGAGACGCCTGGGGCGGTGCCGTTGCCAGCGGACGCTCGGGTACCCGACTCCGTGCCGCAACCGACGTACTTTTGGGAACCCGATACGGCACACCCGCCCGTGGATAGCGAGGGGCCCGGGGGCCTGCCGATGCAAACGGATGCTTCCGGGCCTGCGGGCGTGGCGCTACCGGCAGATGTTCTTGGCCCGGAGGCAGTGCTGGAACCGGCACATATCCAGGAACCTGACGCGGTATCGCTGCCGGACTTTGTCCAGCAATCCGAGTCGGGTCCGCTGCCGGTCTATGTTCGAGAACCCGAGGTGGTGCGGCCGGGGGAGGAGTTCGAGCCGGAGACGGTACCGCTGCCGGTCTACGTTCAGGAATCCGAGGCGGTGCGATTTCCGGCATATCCCGATGTCGAGATGCCGCGCCCTGGTGCGGATTCTTCGTCGACACCGCCGACCGCCGTCGAGTTGGCGGCGCAGCATAATTTGGACATCATCGGATTCGATGGGCCGAATGTGGACACGTATGTTGTCCGGGAGGTCACCGCGGCGGTCGACGATATGCTGACCAGGTATCCGATTGCCTTGCGCGGCATACAGATTACCGATCCGGACGTCAGCGCGCCCGCGATACGTGGGCCGTCTCCGGCGTTGCCGCAGTCGGATGCGTCGGCGATCTGGATGGTGCTCGATGGCGGGGCGCTGGCGACCCTTGTTCCGGAGGCGGGGAGTGCGCGTCCGCGCAGGTGGTTGCGGCGGCGGCGCAATGCCGATCGGCCGGTGTATGCGGCGGTTGTGCGTGAGTTCGGTTGTGCGCTCGATGTCGCGGGGGACTTTCGGGCCCGGCACGAGGCGCAGCGCCGACTGATTACCGAATCCTTGCGTGGCAGTGCGGATCTCGCCTACAACCCACTGGATCCGAGCCTTGCGTTGCTCGATGCGTTCACCGACGTCGCGCTGCACGGGGAGCGAGCGGGAAAGTTGGCGAAGGAGTTGCACGACATGCTGGTGAAAATGGCCCGAGCCGAGTCGACCGATCTGTCGGCCTGATCAGACCGAGAGCGAGCCTCGACTTGGGCCGGTTCACAAGCGGGGTGCCGGTCGGCTTGTGGATTGACCGAGTATTCGATCGCTGACCTGCGATAGCCACCGGGTGGTTCGTTACCGTCATCGCGTTCGAATGCCCGCGTTCGGGAGGATCAGCTGTGACGGAGACCGGGACACGACGATCCGACGAGCGGGCAGGCGGTGAATTCGGTTCGTGGCTCGCCTTCGCCGGTTGCCTCATCGCGGTCTTCATGCAGATGATCGATGTGACCATCGTCAATACCGCACTGCCGAATCTCACCGCCGACCTGCGGGCCTCACAATCGGCGCAGATGCTGGTGGTCTCCGGCTATTCGCTCGCCTTCGCGTGCACCCTGCTCACCGCGGCGCGTATCGGCGCCGTCTTCGGCCGCCGCACCGTCTTCCTCGTCTCGGTCACCGCATTCACCGCCGCGTCGGTGTGGTGCGGAATGTCCACCAGTGCAACGGAATTGGTAATCGCGAGAATCGTCCAGGGGGTCGCGGGCGCCGGGATGGCGGCACAGACGATCGCCATCCTCATCGCGAGCTTCCCACCGAATCGACATCAACAGGTATTCGCGCTCTACGGCGCGACCGCCGGATTCGCCGGAATGCTCGGACCGATCCTCGGCGGTGCGCTGGTCACCAGCGATATCGCCGGACTCGGCTGGCATTCGATATTCCTGATGAATCTGCCCATCGGCCTGCTCGCGTTCGTCCTCGGTTTCAGATATCTGCACCTCGGCGGGCCACCGGAACGCGACCGCTTCGACCTGGGCGGCGTGGCCTTATCCACGGTCAGCTTGTTCGCCTTACTCGCCGCCCTTGCCGACATTCAGCAGAACGGTTGGCGGCCATGGCCTTTCGGTGTTCTCGCCGCCGCATTCGCGCTGGGTGCGGTGTTCTTCGCCTACGAGCGCAGGCTGGTTCGACGCGGCGGCAGTCCGCTGGTGCGCCTGGATCTGTTCGCCGATCGCGGCTTCGCCATCGGTGCCGCACTGGTGGCGAGTTTCTTCGGTCTGTTCACCGCATTCGTCTTCACCGTATCGATCACCCTGCAGGACGAATTGCACTGGTCCGCCCTGCGAACCGGTGTGGCGATGACGCCGTTCGCGCTCGGCGCGGGAGCCGGTGCCCTCGCCTCGCTGCTGCTGGTAAGGCGTTGGGGGGTAAGGGCACTCGCATTCGGCATCGCGATGTACGGATGCTGCGTGGCGATCGGTGCGGCATATCTGCGGCTGACCGCAGGCGAGGTGAATCTCGCCTTGGCGCTGGGCCCGGTCTTCATCGCCGGATTCGGGGTCGGTCTGTTCGGCGTGCAACTGCAGCCGCTGATGCTGGCGGGATTAGAGGAGCGTCAAATGGCCGAGGCATCGGGCCAGCTGCCCACCATCGAGCAGATCGGCAATGCGGTCGGGTTGGCGCTGCTCAGCGTGGTGTTCTTTCGCAGCCACACGCTGGACGGCAGCATTGTCATGCTGACCGCCATCGCGGTCGTCGCGATTGCCATGGCGGTGCCGACCCTGGCGTTGCCGGCACCGTCGCAGGAACCCGGATAAGGTCAGGCGGAGCCGGAGGTGCCCAGTGGAGACGATTCTCCGGGCTCGGATCCGATGAGTAGGCGTTTGAGGATCTTGCCGGTTTCGCCGCGGGGGAGTGCGTTGAGGAAGGTGACATCGCGCGGTACCGAAAAACGGCTGAGCCGGTTGCGAATATAGGACCGGATCATATCCGAATCCAGCCCCGAGCCTTCACGTTTCACCACGAAGGCGGCCAAGCGCTGCCCGAATTCGGTATCCGGGACGCCGACCACGGCGACCTCACTGACCTGCGGCAGATGCGCGAGCGCCTCTTCGACCGGACGCGGGAAGACGTTCTCACCGCCCGAGATGATCATCTCGTCATCGCGCCCCGCGATGAACATGCGGCCCGCCACATCGAGATAGCCCAGGTCCCCGGTGTCGAGCATGCCGTCGGCCTCGGTGGGCGGCGCGGAATTGACATATCCGTCGAACAGCATGTGGTTGCCGACGAAGATATGCCCGGTGACACCGATCGGAACCGGACGCTGATCCGGACCGAGCACCGCGACCCTGGTGCCGAGCGGTGGTCGGCCCGCGGTGGTCGGTGCGGTGCGCAGATCGTCGGGGGTCGCGATGGTGGCCCAGGAGACCTCGGTGGAACCGTAGACGTTGTAGAGGATCTCGCCGTAGGCGTCCATGAACCGCAGCACGGTCGCCCCCGCCAGCGGTGCGCCGCAGCTGATCACGGTGCGCAGGCTGGACGTGTCGTAGCGTGCGCGCACAGCGGTGGGCAGATCGAGGATCCGATTCACCATCGTCGGCACCACGATCATGCTCTCGACCCGGTGTTCGGCCACCCGGCGCAAACAATCCTCCGCATCGAACCGCTCGGGCAATACGACCGTCGCACGCAGCGCTGTACTGAGTTGCAGCCCGGCCAGCCCCCAGGTGTGGAACAGCGGGGCCGGAATGAGCATCGCCGCATCCATCGTGAGCGGAATCCGCGACAGCAGCGCCGCGATGGTGCCGAATCCCTTCGGATGCGGGCGGCGCGCGCCCTTCGGGGTGCCGCTGGTTCCCGAGGTCAGCACGATCAGCCTGCCGGGCTGTGCCGGGATGCGGAATTCGGAGTGCCCCATGGCGATCAGGTCGTCGATGGTGGATCGTCCGGGTACCGGCGGGCGGCCGTCGGTATTGAAGCGGGGCAGATCGGTATGCAGATAGCGGACCAGCTGTTCCAGATCGCCATCGACGAACAGCGCCGAAAGCCGATGGCGCTGCACGATTTCCTCGATGCGCCGCCCGGAAAGCCCCGCATTGAGCAGCGCCACATCGACCCCGAGTTTCCCGGCGGCGACCATGGTTTCGACCATGCCCGCATGGTTGCGCGACAGCAGCCCCACCGCGTCACCGGACGCGAGACCCAGCGTGGCCATGGACCCGGCCAGTGCATTCGTGCGCTCGTGCATCTGAGCGAAGGTGCGGGTTCCGGAGTCGTCGACGACGGCGATCCGATCGGGTGAATGCGCGGACCCCGCCGCGTAGCCGCCCGCCAGATTGAAACCCCATTTGGCCAGGGAGCGAACCTGTTTGATGCTTGTCCCGGGATTGGTGGGCCGTGCGACACCGGTACTCATGATCTGCTTGGCCACCCCGACCTGTCGCCGCAGCGGTGAATTCTCGGCATTGACCACCACCGAGGTGTGTGCGCCGCGAATGACATCGACCGCGTGCCGCAAGCCGCTGTCGACCCACGCCGCCACCGCGGCATTGGACTGGTCCGGCAGCAGCGGATGCATCCGTCCCGCCGCGAACAGGGTAATGACGATCCTGGTGTGCTTCTCATCGCCGCGCAGACGGACCGAAGCGAAACTGCCGGTTCCGAGGCATTCCAATTCGAAGCTCTCGTACCAGCGGCACACCCGCAACCGCACCTGATGTGTGCGTATTCCGGACTCCGGTGTACCGACCCGCACCTCCAGAATGCCGTTGTCGGTACGGGATTCCACGCGTTCGCACTCGCCGATGCCAGCGAATAACCGTGGATAGGTCTGCGGTTCGAGCAGCAGATCCCAGAGCGCCTGCCGGGCGATCGGGAATTCCGCGCCCACATCGATGATGTCGGTAACCAACTCATGCACTTCTCGTCGGCCGGTTCGAACAGCTCGGGTCGGCGGTAACCCCTATAGACGCAAGTATGCGAGGCCCCACTCGTGTTGCCCACCATTCACTGCGAAGTTGGGTTCGCGCCCAACCGTGGACCGACGCCCATGTGAATGATTCCAATGATCATCGGAATGCGCCCCCCGAGCACCTGGGAATGATCACAATCGACAGACGGACCAACGATGTTGTGCCCCAATAGGATTGCCCACGGGTTCAGGCAACCCTAAGCTGAGAACACATGGTGATCACCGGGCACCGTCGCCGACACCGTGTCTCGAATACTCGCAGGGGCGACACCGAGGCCGCAGTCGGGGCCGCTGGCGTAGCGGTGTTCGAGGGCAGGTCGCGTTCATCCGGTCCGGGTAATCCGATCCCTCCCCGGATCTGAGTGGGCGCGTCCTGCCGATGATCGTGATTCGTCACGGTCCGAAGGCCAAGACCGCGCTGGCCAGAGTCAGGCAGTACCAGTAGGTGTAGAGAAGGTAGGTGGTGTGATCGGCACGGCGATCGCGCAGCCGCAGCACGCGGTAGGCGATGACGAAGGACAGCAGCGCGGCGGCTATCCCGACCAGCGCCGCGGGGAGCGGTGCGTTCCGATAAACGAGGAAATGCATGGCAATCGGATAACCCGAGAATGCCGCAGCGAAGAACCGACGGCAGGCCACCTCACCGAAAACCACTGCGGCGGTGCGTCTTCCGACTGCCACGTCGCCGTCGATATCGCGCAGATCTTGCAGCGATACCAACACACCCAAGGGTATGGCGATCGCCGCGATCCAGGTCCAGGCCGCGGGGGTCAGGGGAGTCACGATCTGCCAGGCGGCAGCGAGTTGGGCGATCGTCCCCGCCACCATCGCGGCATTCTTACCCCACAGTGTGCGGGCCCCGCCGAACTGATCGTGGAAGCACCACGCCACTATCCAGAGCACCGTCCATTCCAGGACCCCCAGCACCGCACCCAGAACGAGGAAGGTGGCAGTGACCCACATCAGCCGCCACCTGGCGCCCTGCGGGCTGACCAGTCCGACGACCAGCGGCCGGTGCGGCTTGTTGCGGCGATCCTCCTCGATCCCGGTCAGCTGGTTGGAAAGGTTGAAGGTGTAGATGTAAAGCCAGAAATAGACCAGACATTCGGCCAACACCAGCGGCAGTGCTGCGACACCGGTATGGGTGCTCGCCCAGGCCGCGACGGCGAAGGTCGTGGCGGGCACAACGGTTGCGGTCAGATCGCCTGCGCTGAACGACCAGCAGATGTGGATCTCACGCAGCAGGCCGCTGGTCAGTACGCCGACCCGGCGGCACTCGGGCGCTTCGGGTGGCGCGGCCATAGCTCTACCTACCCCGGCTCCGATGCGGACGCGTTGACGGCCACCGGATTTCGACGCCACACCCGCATACCGAGTTTGGTCGGTGCGGGCAGCTGTGCGAGCGAGACGGATACGGGCCGAGTCGACAGCGGAGCGACACGCCAGCGTGCCGCGATCGTCGCCAGTGCCAAACTGGACTCGACCAGCCCGAATTGGTCACCGATACAGCGGCGCGCACCGGCGCCGAAGGATATGAACAGGGTTCGGTCCGGCTCCACGCCGATCCACCGATCGGGCACGAATTCGCCCGCCCGCTCGTAGATTTCATCACGCCGATGAATGACGTGCGGACTGACCGCGACGGTCGTGCCCGCCGGAAGCGCAACGCCGTCGAGGGTGGTATCGGCCGAAACCACCCGGGTGAGCAACCATCCGGCCGGATACAACCGCAGCGTTTCGGTCACCACCCGATTGACGACCGGCAGGTGCTCCAGGTCCTGGTAGCGGGCGGTTTGATCGCTCAGCACGGTATCGACCTCTTGCTGAACCTGCCGTCGTAGCTCCGGATTTCGTCCGAGCAGATACAGCGCCCAAGTCAATGTGCTCGCGGTGGTTTCCGAGCCCGCGAACAGAAAAGTGAATACCTGGTCGATCAGTTCCTCGTCGCTCATCGTGACCTGTGCGCCGGTGGAGTCCGGATCGCGGGCACGCATCAGCGAGGACAGCAGATCGCCGTGGTCGCGAGTGTCGGCCCGCCGCTGTTCGATGAGTTCGGCGGCCACCGCTCGCAGCCGGTTCCGCGCCTGGTAGTAGCGCCGGTTCGCCGGTGTGGGCAGTCGATTGATGACCGGTGGCAGCACCATCCGCCGGAATATGCTTCCGGCAATGGTCGCGAAATCATCGGCGACCTGCTGTACCGAGTGCTCCGGGAACGACGAGGAGAACATCGTCCGAACCGCCACTCGGACAGTGAGTTTCGACATTTCCGCGCCCAGCTGGATGTGCTGTCCGTCCTGCCAGGCGCCGAGCACGTCTTCGATCGAGTCGACCATCGCCTCGGAGTATCCGGGCATTCGCCCCGACTGGAACGCGGGCTGGCACAGGCGGCGCTGTCGGCGGTGCCTGCTGTGCGGGCAGCTGCCGATACCGTCGCCAGCGACCTCGCGGGAGCGATCGTAGAGTGGTCCGCCACGGTCGAAGGTGCGGTCGTCGAGCAGTACCACCCGGGCCAGCTCGGGATCGCAGACCACCACGACCGGCAGCGGCCCCAATTGGACTCGGCTCAGGCGGCCGTGCGCGGGGAGTGCGGACAGAAATCCGATCGGGTCGGTGAGAAAACGGAAGCCATGGCCGAGAATCGGGACAGTGTTCGGAGCTAGCGGGATCGAATCGATCGAGTTCTTCATGCGGACCTGCTGGTCATCATCGCGGCAAGTAGTCGGAGGTCCTCGGTGGCATCGTCGGCGGATACGTCCGCCAGGCAGTCCAGCGCGGCATCGAGCTGTCGCCGAGCTTCCCGTTCCGCCCACTCGCGTGCTCCGGTGAGTTCGATCAGGCAGGCGATCCGGTGCAGCGTTTCGGCATCTCGTCCGGCATCTCGATACAACTCGCGCAGCGCATCCGCGGTGGGCCCGGTCGAATCCAGGGCGCGCGCGATCGGCGGGGATTTCCTGCGATCGGCGAGGTCGGGGTAGAGCGGCTTGCCGGTCATGCTCGGATTGCCCCAGATGCCGAGCATGTCATCGATCAATTGGAATGCGATGCCGAGGTGGTGTCCGAATTCGGCCAGTGCTCTGGCTTGGTCCGGGGCGGCGCCACCGGCGATCGCGCCCATCTCGCAGGCACAGGACAACAGGGCCGCGGTTTTGGACTCGATCATGGCGAGCGATTCGTCCACGGTCTCGCGGTGGTCGGCGTCGATATCGGCGGGCTGTTCGTTGCATAGGGCGTCGAGGGCTTTCGACAGCAGCGTGATTCCTGGGCGGCCGACCATCTCGTTGATCGCCATGGCCAGTAGTGCGTCCCCCGCGAGCTGGGCGCCGCGTTCGCCGAAGACCGACCAGGCCGATCGGCGGTTGCGCCGCTGCTCGTCGCCGTCCAGCAGCTCGTCCTGCAGCAAGGAGAAATCGTGCACGAGTTCGACCGCGACGGCTTCGGTGACACCCTGCGGTGGCTCCGCCGCAGCCACGGCTTTGGCGGATGCGAGTACCAGTGCCGGCCGGATCGATTTGCCGACCTGTTTGCTCGGCCGCCCCGTGGCGTCCAACCAACCCGCGTGGTAGCCGACGATCATTCTGATGGGTGGGGCAATGCGATCCAGGGAGGAGCGATATGCGGGCTCGACCAGACGCCTGGCCTCATCGAGCACCGCGGCCGCGGTTCGCGACCCGGATTCGTACCTGGTGATGCCCACTACCCGTCCTTCGATGCCCGCCTCGCTCGTACTCAGTCGCACGTAGCATTGAGATGGTATCAACATTTGGATGGTATGCGCATCTGTAAACGAACAGAACGGTTGGTGGAGAACCGATGAGTCGTCAGAGCAGAGCCGCATTGCAGCAACGCAATCGCGACCGGGTCCTAGCGGCTGCCAAGGCCGAATTCGCCGAACGCGGTTTCCGCGGGGCGACGGTGGATGACATCGCCGAGCGCGCGGACCTCACCCGCGGCGCGGTCTACTCCAACTTCGCTGGTAAGCGGGCGTTGTACCTGGCCGTGCTAGCCGCGGAAGCCGAGCGGGCGCCGGAACTGCTGGATGATGGCCCGGCGCGCACCCCGGTGGCGGCCGTCGGCCGATTCGCCCGGACCTGGGTGGACCGGCTCCCCGGTTCGGCAAACTTCCCGGTCGGCGGCGTCTCACAGCTGCGCTCACCGATGCTGGCGCACGACTTGATCCCGGAACTCGTTGTCGACGAATGTCTGCGCGGCTCGTTCGTGCAGCTGATCAAACTGGACGCCATCCTCCTCGGCCTGGCGCTGGCGGGTCTCGACGGCGGCGGCGGGTCGGTACTGCCCGGCCGTTGGCTCGGCATCGCCGAATCGGTGATCACCTTGCTCTATGGTGCGACCCAATTGTCCTTCGTCGCACCGGAATTCGTGGACCGAGCCAAAGTGATCGCCGCATGCGAGCAGATGGTGCACCACCGAATCGACGACACCACGCGGGCTACGACGGACACCGTCGCGGTGGCGGCCGTCGACGAACCGTGGATGCCACCACCGTGCCGCGACCTCGTCCATACGGTGACCGCCGAGCTTTCGGGCGCGAACGTCGTTGCCGTGCTCGGGATGAACAAGCTCGGCGCCGTCGCCGATATCCTGCGCGACCGGCCCAGCGGAGGTCGCACCACGATCGCGATGGCGACCGACGACGGGACGGAGGTGGCGCAGCTGGCTCGCCTCGCGGTCAGCGATATCAGCCGGTCGCTGCGCGCCGCGTTTCCGTGCCCCGCGGTTCCCGGCATGCAGGTGGTGCTCGACGAATCCGGCAAACTCGCACGGGCGTGCGGGGTCGATATCGTCGACGACGACACCGAGAGTGCGGTCTTCGTCGACGGCGAACGGGTGGTGGCGCGGGCGACCGGGACGGGCGCCTGTCAGGCGTTGGCTAAATCGCTCGGCACCTTGGAAGATTCACGCTCGGTCCGCAGTCGATGACTTCATGTGTGCGGTTGCCGCGGCCTTGCCCGCGCCCCGCCCTTCGGCCCGCGTCGTGATGCGGCCGTTCTCGACGATGACAGCGAATTCGGAATTGTCGTCGACCCGATCGAATCCGCATGCGGCAGCGAGCATTGCGGCATCATCGACGATCACCTGTAGCCGAGGTAGCGCCGCCGCCGGGAAGGCATGGCGCAATGACCGGCAGATATCCGCGATCGCCAGCCGCGCCAGCGGTGCGAGTTCCGCGGGGCGGTCACTCACCAGCGCCAGCGTGATATCGGTGTGCTCGGGCCAGATCGACAGCGCCGCTTCGATGGTGGCGATCCGGTGCATGCCGACGACGGCGACCAGGCCGTCGCCGTCGAGCCGCGCCGAATCGGCGCGCACCCGATCGATGCAGCTCGGTGGCTCCCAAGGCTCGTCGACCCGAGTGACGCGCGCATCGGCGGGGGTGGGCGGGCTCGGCGTTTTCACGCCGCCGAGCAGCGCGACCTGTTCGCACAATGCGATGGCCCGTGCCGGATCGGTGAATTCGGGCGCGACGTAGGACAGCTGGGTCGTCCCGTACAGGATCGTCAGCACGGATTCGGCGCTGGCGATGAAACTTTCCAGCGGCGCCGACGTCGGTTGGCTGATTGCCCGCAGCGATGCGGCGAGCAGCAACGCGTCGAGCGCGAGCAGCTGTGCGAACGGTCGCCGGATCTGTTCGCTCATCAGGACTTCGGGTACGAAGTCGACACTCAGCGCGGGAGAGGTGAACTGCTCGTCCTCGCTGTACTCGTAGTGGCTCGACTGCGGCAGCTGCTCGAGCCAGGTGCTGGCGAATGCGCCGAGCGCGGCGGCTGGCGTATCGGCCTTCGGGTGGCCAGCGGGTGCGGGAGCTTGTTCGGCTTCGTGTGCCAGCACCGCGAGATATAGCGCCCGCTTGCCCGGAAAATTGGAATAGACCGCACCGCGGGTCATGTCCGCGCGCTCGGCGATACCGTCGACCGTCGCGCCGCGGAATCCGCGCTGCGCGAACTCGGACTTGGCCGCGGCCAACACCTTTCTGCGGGTGGCGTCCTGCTGCTGTGCCCTCGTCAGACGAACCATCGGTCCCTTCGCTGTTCCCTTTGCTTCCTGCGGCACCGCGCAGCGTACCGGTTCGATGATCACGCGCGGCGCTACGAATGGCCGAGATGTAGCTGGTGGCGCGCGATCGTGCTCCCTTCGGCGTTGTCATGCATATTCGGATGCGTCTATCATCCAAATGGTAACAACATCTCGACTGCCGATGTCCTCGCGCGTCAGTTGCCGCCGTCTGACCGCGGAGGGGATGGTCAGGCGGCACCGGGCATCGGGTGCCGGCCAAGTGAATTCCGATGCTCCGCGAACGCGCACGCGCACTGCTGGATTCGGGCACCTTCGTCGAGACCGGTGCGCTTACCCGCACACCGGGCGATCCGGATGCACCGCGACCGCGTGCGGGAGCGCCGAACACAATCCGCACCAGCACAGCCGGTACCCGATGTAGTCGGCCGCATTTGTGGCGGATACCAGATGGTTCGGCGGCGGCTGACGAGATCACCCAAATTCCGGCCGGGCCGTTCCACCGCCGCGCGATCTCGGCCTACCTTCGGCCCGAACGTGCCGTTTACCGATCGGAGGTGGCGGGTGGAGCTCTGGAGTGGTCCGCGTTTGGTCGCGCTGTGCACGACCGCGGTCCTCGTGTGTGCCAGCGGTATCGCGCTCGCGGATTCCGCATCGGGCTCGGATGCGCCGATACCGGTGCGGGCGTTGGCCGCGGCGCGGCAGGCGCCCGATGGATCACGACTGCTCACCGCGGCGCAAGGGCCGGGACGGGTGCTCGATCTGGCCGTATATTCCGAGGCGATGGGGCGGACCGTGCCCGTTGAAGTCCTTCCGGCGGTGGACAATTCGCAACCAGCGCCGACCCTGTATCTGCTCAACGGCTTCGACGGCGGCACCGATACCGGGGTCTGGAGTGATGGCAGCAATTGGCTCACCAAGACCGATGTCGAGCGATTCTTCGCCGATAAGCAGGTCACCGTGGTGATGCCGGTCGGGGGTGGCGGCACCTTCTTCGCGGATTGGCGGGCCGACGACCCGGTGATCGGCAGGCAGCGCTGGACCACCTTTCTCACCGGGGAGCTGCCGTCGATTATCGACTCGGCTTTTCGCGGTACCGGGGCCAATGCCGTTGCGGGCCTTTCGATGGCGAGTTCGGCGGTATTCCGACTCGCCATCGCCGCACCCGGCCTCTACCGTGCCATCGGCTCCTACAGCGGTTGTGTGCGCACCAGTGACCCGCCGGGACAAGCGATGGTGAATGCCATTGTGACCGCACGTCGCGGAAATCCGCTGAATATGTGGGGACCTCCTACGGATCCGGCGTGGGCCGCCAACGATCCCTATCTCCATGCCGACCAGCTGCGCGGTACGACCATCTACGTATCCACCGGCACCGGGCAGCCGGGACCGCTCGATACGCTGGACGGACCGGGCATCGATGCGAATCCGGTGAAACTCGTGGACCAACTGTTCGTCGGTGGCGTGTTGGATGCCATCACCGCCAGGTGCACCGAACAATTGCGCGATCGGTTCCGCGAGTTGGATATTCCGGCCACCTTCGATTTCCGGCGCACCGGCACGCATTCCTGGGGGTATTGGCAGGAGGATCTGCACAATTCGTGGTCCGTACTCGGTGCGGCGCTCGAGCAATGAACAGCGCGGCGGCGGGCATTATGTGCGGAATACGGTCTGCAGTGAGGATATTTTGTGAATAGTCGCAGGGATCACGATTTCGCGTATCCCCAACTGCCGCAAGCGATTTGAATACGATCCATATCGTCGCCGATAGGAGGACTTGTGCACACCACCGCCTTCCGTGATCCCGGTATTCCTGATGGTGAGAAATCCGTGTACACCGTCGGTATCGCGGATCAGCCGCACCGATTCGAGGTGACCAGTGTGGTGGCGCACGAGGACGACGGGTATCGCTCGACCGTCGAAATGCGCCCGGGTGACGGCGATCCGACGATCCGTATCGAACAGCGGTTCCAGCGGGTCGACGGCTGGTTGCGCGCGCAGGACTATCGCGCCGAAACACGTTCCGGCGATATGGTCGTCTCGCGCGAGGAGGCGCATTTCGTCGATAGCACCCACCTCCAATTCGGCAGCGGCATAGCGCCTTTCCCGTCGAATGTCATGCCGATCATCGGCGGTCTGACACTGCTGCGCGGACTTGATTTCAGCGAGGGCGCGGTGGAATCGCTGGATATGTGGCTGGCCTTCTCGGTGCACTGGCCGCTGGTGGCGCGGGTGGCGAAGCAGGCGACTGTCGAGGTGCCCGCCGGTCGCCTGAGCAGCTGGCCGGTCCACCTGCGGCCCGGCTTCGCGCATGTGAACAGCTTCTTGGACAAGGTGATCGGAGGTCTCATACCGTCATCCGTCGCTCATTTCGACGCGGCCCCGCCACATCGGCTGGTGCGATTCAACTTCCCGACCGAGGTGATGCCATCCGATCCACGGGGGCTGATGGAATTGGTCACGTAGTACCGACGACCGACGTGAACACCGCCCGCATCGCGGACACATAGCGATCGACTGATTCGTGTGCCACCGGGGTATCGGGATAGATGACGCTCAACGAAGTCCCCTGCGGCAGCCGGTTGACCCACACCAGAACCTCCTCGGAGGCCGCGCGATTGGCATACACGCCCCCGCGCACCTCGCCGAAGAATTCGTGGCCGATGAAGTCGCGCGCGTCCACATACGAGATCATCGGTGTCGACCAACCCGGCCCGGCCTTGATATCGGTATCGGCGGGCAGCAATTCCAGCACACGGTGAAATGATGTGGGCGCCAGCCGAATACCGTTCTCATAGGCCCGCTGCGCGATGGTCACGGCGCGAGCGAAGCTGGTGGTGCCGATCGGAAAGGCCACCGGAACCAGGGAGACATACCAGCCGACCGAGGCGCGTTCCGCCGCAGACGTGCGGGTGCTGATCGGTGTCATGCCGAAGTAATAGTCGCTGTCGACGAGTTTGCGCTCGGCCAGCGCCGCCGCGGCGAAGACACCACCGACGAATTCGGCATCGTTGTCCCGACAGACCTTTTCGAATCGACGCGCGTCGTTCTCGTCCATCAAGGTGATGCTGCGATGGGCACTGCGGTTGTAACCGTCCGTTCTCTTGCCGAGATCCAAAGGGAAGGACGGTAATTCGCCGTCATTGCCGCGGATCAGCTCCAGCCATTTCCGAACGCCGTGTGAGGCGAGGGTCATCGCCGCGGTGTACTGGCGTTCCATGACGCAGTAGTCGAGATAGCTCGCCGCCGGGGGCAAGTCCTCGACATCCGACCAGACCTGCTGGGCGTAGAGGTGGGCCAGGTCGAAACAGGACAGGTATTGTCCGAGCCCGTCGGTGTGCAGATGGTCGACGGCCAGGTAGACCGTGGTCGATTCACCGTGCTCGATCGCGCCGAAGGTGAAGCAATCCCATTGGAACGGACCGGGGGTCGTCTTCTGCACATGCTCGCGGATGGCTTCGGCGTCATCCAGACGGCCGTAATCGATCGGCACGAAATCGACCACATCCGGGGCGACCAAGTGGCGCCGCACCGTGCCACCGGAATCGATGGCGAACCAGGTCCGAAAGGTGTCGTGGCGCACGAGGAATGCATTGATGACGTGGGTCATCGCATCCAGGTCGAGATCACCGATCGGTATCTCGGCCGTGATCAGACACAGGCCGGAGTAGCGGAAGTCGGCGGCGGCGTGCCGATCCGCGAGGCGCAGATACTGTTCCTGTTGATGTGACGGTGGTGCGGGATGGACGGGTGCTTTGGCGGCCCGCGCTACCGATTCCGGTGCGGCAACCCAGGTGACCAGCCGCCCCGGGGCCGGGCTCCATTCGTCGATAAGGCCGAACTCGACCACAGCGATACCTCGATTCGTCGATAAGGGCGGTCAGTGCTGCGGTACGGCGATCGGTGTCAGGGTGCCTTCCGGTGTCGATCCGTTCCCGGCCGCGGTGTGGTGTGCGGACCCATTGGTCGCGCTCGTCGTGACTACCGGGACCGGAATCGGTTGTGACTGACCGGATTCGGCGGCCAGAATCAGTTCCGCAACCTTCGGACCGGCCTGTTCCAGGCTGAACGATCGACCCATCTGTAGCGACATGAGGTCGATGCCGAGGGTTTTGGTGACGCGCGCGCCCAATTCCACCGCCATCAGCGAATCCAGCCCGAGCTCGGGAACCGGCACCGTCATATCGATCGAATCCACCGGCACGCCCATGACGACGGCGAGTTCCTCGGCCATCTTGCGGGCGATGAACGGTCCGCGCTTGGTTTCGTCCATCTCGACCAATTCGGACCGCAGCCGTGCCAGTTCGGAGGTGTCCTTGGCGGAGGCCTTGGCCAGTTCGATGGTCCGGCCGGTGCGGGACAGCTGTGGGAAGGTGCCGGTGAGCTTGGCCCAGTCGGTGGGGATGATCGCCGCCCGCGTTTCGCCCAGGCGCAGTGTCTGCTCCAAATAGGCGGTGGCATCGGCCATATCGATCGGTCCGAAGCCGACCAGGTCGAGGTATTTGACGGCCGTTTCGTCGGCGGCCATCCCACCGGTCGCTCCCGATAGGTGGCCCCACCCGACGCACAGCGCCCGCTCGCCCGCTCTGGACCACTCTTCGGCCAGCGCCTCTACCGCGACATTGGCCGCGCAATAGTTGTACTGGCCGTAGATTCCGTACATCGAGCCGCCGGAGGAATACAGCACGAACATATCCAGCCGGATACCGGCATCGGAGACCGCGCGATGCAGTGCGCGCGCACCGTGCACCTTCGGCAGGTACACCTTGGCCAGTTGTTCGTATTCCATCTGGTCGAGTCGGTTGTCGGCCACTGATCCAGCGGCATGGAAGATGCCACGCAGCGGGTGCTCGGTGCTGTGGGCGCGGGCCACGACATCGGCGACCGCATCGGCGTCGGTGACATCGACCAGTTCCTCGATCACCTCGATGCCGATCGTGCGCCAGGCGTCGAGCTGTCGGCGCGCCTCCCCGCTGCTCGCACCGCTGCGACCGAGCAGTACCAGTCTGCGGGCGCCGCGCAGCACCAGCCAGCGACCGGTCGCCATCCCGAATCCGCCGAACCCGCCGGTGACGAGATAGGTTGCATCGGAATGGATCTCGATCTCGGGCAGGTACGGCCGGACCGGCGGCTCCGGGGAGTCCATCCGGAGTGCGATCCGGGCGAGCCGGGTCGATCGGATGGTTTCCTCGAAGGCCTTGCCCACCTCCTCGGTCTCGAACATCTGGTACGGCAGCGGCCGGTAGATCTCCGCGAGGACCTTCTCGTACACCCGCTCGAGCAGCTTTGCCAGCCGCTGTGGACGAACCGCCACCAGCCGGTCCAGGTCCATCGAGTAGTAGGCCACGTTCTTGTCGAAATTGGCCAGCTCGAGCAGCCCGCCGGTGTAGATATCGGCCTTGCCGACCTCGACGATGCGCCCGAATTCGGCGACGGCATTGAAGTTCTGGCGCAGGATCTCCCCGGGCGCGCTGCTGAGCACGACCTCGGCACCCTTGCCGTCGGTCAGGGCCAATACATCGTCGACGAAGTCGAGCGACCGCGAATTGATCGCGTGATCGGCGCCAAGGGCGAGGATATGTGCCCGCCGCTCATCGGAACTGGCCGTACCGATGATCCGCGCACCCACCGCCTTGGCGACCTGAATGGCCGCCGTACCGACACCACCGGCCGCACCATGGATCAGCACCGTCTCACCCGGCTCCAATCGGGCCAGATCCAGCAGTGCGTATTCGGCGGTGCCGAAAGCGATGGTGCTGGTGCAGTATCCGGGGTCGGCATCGGGCGGCAGCGGGATGGCCAGCTGTCGATCGACAATGGCGAAGCGCCGCATCATGCCCTTGGCCGCGACCGCGACCAGATCGCCAACGGAGACGCCCTCGACCTCGGCACCGACCCGCACCACGGTGCCGACGCCCTCCATGCCGGGCACGGTGCCGAAATACGTTGGTGCCAGCTCTCTTTCGCCGAGTAGCCCGATGACCTTGAGCGGATCCTTATAGTTCAGCCCGATGACCCGCATGCGGACTTCGACCTGATCGGGACCCGGTTCCTGGCGCGGGCACTGCCGCCAGGCCAGCGCCGACAGCAGCCGGGTTCGGGGGAGTTCGAGCTCGAAATTGAGCTCAGGGTCGGTCAGCGGCTCAGAAGTATCGAGTGCTTCGAGACGCTCGGGCAGAGGTTTGGTCACCACGGGCACCCAGCGCTTACCGTCGCGCAGCAGCACCTCGTCGGAGTTGTCGTACGAAAACGCCCCGGGCACTGCCAATTCCGCGAGCAGTTCGGCAATGCTGGTATCGGGCTCGACGTCGATGAGTCGCCACCGCAACGGCGTCTGCTCGTTCAACAGCACCCGCCGCGCCCCGGCCAGCGCGGCATGTCGGGAATCCGGCGCGATCGCACTGTCCGGCAGGGTGAACGCGCGCTCGGTTACCAGGGTGACGTGGGCCGAGCCGTCGCCGAAGACCGTCTGCGGCGTGCCGTCGGAGGACGGAGGGTTGGCGAATTCGTGCACGGCGACGGCGATCCGCTTGAGCGTCCACAGGTCCGCGAGATCGTCCTCGACGGTGCCGACGACGACACAGACGTGCAGTCGCCGCACCTCCTCCGTCCGCGCGGCCAGCAGGTGGGTGACCAGTTCCGTCGCCGGTTCCGGTCCGGCCGGATCGGCGAGGTAGAGCCGCGATTCCGGGATCGCTTCCGCCAATTGCTCGGCGCGGCTGCTCTTTCCGAGCGCAATAACGACTGTGGCCACCGGACCGGTATCGCCCAATCCGGCCGGATCGATGGGATCGCGCTGTTCCATGGTGTCGGCGTAATAGAAATCCGCCATGCGGTGCAGCGGATCGTCGCCCGGTTTCAGCGCGCCGATCTGCAGTCCGGTCAACCGCAGCACCAGATTCTCCTCGGCGTCGAGCAGATCCACATCGGCGCGCAGCCGCGCTCGCGGATCGCGGCGCGCGACCACGGTGATCCGGTCCGGAATCGGCGCGAGCAGTCGGACCGCCGCGACCGCGACGGGCACCATGATGCCCTCATTGATCCGCTCGTCGGCGAACAGCAGCGCCGCGGTCTGCATCGCGGCATCGACCACGGCCGGATGCGCGAGATGTCCGGAGTCCGCGGCGATCGTGCCGTCGACCGTCGCCACCACCGCGTCCTTGCCCACCCGCACCGATGTCACCCGCTGGAAGGCGGGGCCGTACTGCAAGCCCGCGGCCGCCAGACCGGAGTAGAACATCGCCGGATCGATATCGATACCGACATCGATGGTGGGCACCGTCGCTTTCGTCGGCGCGTGGCTGCCGGTCAGCGTCCGGCCGAACGAGTGCACAGTCCACGCCGTCCCGGTGGCATTGCGCGATCTGATCAGGAACCTGCCGCTCGACTCCTCGACGCTCAATGCCATGAGCGGCACATCCGGTGCGGCCATGATCAGCGGCGCGACGAACCGAACCTGTTCCAGCGCAACCCGTTTGACGCCCAGCCGCGTCGCCGTCGCACTGAGCGCGGCATCCAGATATGCCGCGCCCGGCATGATCCGCACACCGTTGACCACATGATCGGCCAACCAGGGCAGCAATTCGGAACCGACCTGCAACAGCCAGTCCGATCGGCCCTCGACATCCGGATCGCCGAGCATGGCGTAGGTGTCCGGTGTCCCGAGCCTGGCCTGCTCGAAAAGCGGTAGCGTCGAATGCAATCGAGTCCGCTGCCACGGATAGCGGGGGAGCGGCACGTGTGCGGTGGCGGGACGGTCCGGCGGGAACAGCACCTCCTGGTTCAGCACGCCGGCACCGTAGAGGCCGATCAGCGTGCGTCGGATGCTCGCCGAATCCGGCTCCTTGCGGTCGAGTGTTGCCACCGTGGTGCCGTGCACGTCGGCGTCGAGCAGGGCCTCGCGAATATTGCCCGACAGCACCGGATGCGGCCCGACTTCCAGGAATACCCGACTGCCCGCCGCGATCACCTTGGTGATGGCATCGAAGAACCGCACCGGCTGACGGACATTCGCACACCAGTACTCGCCGTCCCAGTCGGCATCCGTGACGAGATCGCCGGTCACGGTCGAATACAGCGGCACGCGCGGCGGACGCGGCGACAGATCCGCGAGCTCGGCGCGCAGCTCGTCCAGGATCGGATCCATCAACCGGCTGTGATACGGCACCTCCACCCGCAGTCGACGCGCGAAAGCCGCGTCCTCGGTGAGCTTTTCGGCGATCTCGTCCAAACGGTCGACAGCACCGGACAGGGTAAGGGAGTTCCCGCTGTTGATCGCCGCGATATCCACGCGCGGATCGTCACCGACGAGTTCGCGGGCCCGGTCCGGCGTGAGTCCGACCGCTAGCATGCCGCCCGATCCGGCGGTGGTCGCCTGCAATCGGGCTCGGTGATAAGCGACCCGTACCGCCTCCGGCAGCGTCAACATCCCGCTCACATACGCCGCCGACACCTCGCCCACACTGTGACCGACTACGGCGGTCGGCCGAATCCCGAACTGCGCGAGCTCATCCACCAAGGCGACCTGCACCAGGAAGTTGGCCGGTTGCGCGACCTCGGTGCTGGTCATGCGCGATTCGTCCTCGGGCCGCAGCAACTCCTCGATAATCGACCAGCCCGAGACCGCTCGGAACTCCGCATCGATCCGCTGCGCTGTCTCGGCGAATATGCCACCGGCGGACAGTGATTCGCGTGCCATACCCCACCACTGCGGGCCCATACCGGAGAATACGAACACCGGCTCGTCATTACGGGATACCACGGTGCGCACCGCATCGCGGCCCTCGCCCGCTGCGAACTGCCGCAGATCCCTGACCAGGTCATCGGTTTCGCCGACGAGGACGCCGGTGCGGTACTGATGGTGGGCCAGTCGCGTCCACGCCGCTTCGGCCAGATGATCCGGATCGGCACCCGCGCTGATCAGGTCGGCGAAACGCCCGGCGAGGGCTCGGGCGGCGCCGGTGCTGCGGGCTGAAATCGGCAGGATGCCGTGATGGTGTCCGGTCCCGATGGTCGGTGCCGCCGGTCGCGTGCGGTACTCCTGAAGAATCGCGTGGGCGTTGGTTCCGCCGTAGCCGAAACCGTTGACCGCGATCGTCATCGGAGCGGCATCCGGCGGCAGCGTTTCGGCGTCCACCTGCACGCGCAAGCCCAACTCGTCGAACGGGATATCCGGATTGGCCTTGTCCAGCCAGCCCTGTGGCGGAATCGTGCGATGCCGAATCGCCAACGCCGCCTTGATCACACTCGCGACTCCGGCGGCGGCCTCGGTATGACCTAGTGTCGCCTTGACCGAACCGACACCGAGGATGCTCGAACGTCCCGCCGGAGCGCCGAAGGCGCGTCCCAGTGCGCGCAACTCGACCGGGTCGCCGACCAGCGTTCCGGTTCCGTGCGCCTCCACGTAGGTGATGTCGTTCGGGGACAGGCCGGCGCGCGTGCGCACCGAACGTGCGAGCGCCTCTTGGGAATCGGCGTTGGGCACGGTGATGGCTGTCGTGCGGCCGTCCTGATTGGACCCCGTGGCCTTGACCACCGCGTAGATGCGGTCACCGGCGCGCACCGCATCGTCGAGCTTCTTCAGCACCACCATGCCCGCGCCCTCGCCGCGGCCGTAGCCGTCGGCGGCGGCGTCGAAGGATTTGCAGCGGCCGTCGGCGGCCAGGAAGCTGCCCTTGCACATCAGCACGAATGTTTCCGGCTGCAGCATCACATTCACGCCACCGGCCAATGCCACCGTGCAATCACCGTTATCGAGCGCCTGGCAGGCCAGATGGAAGGCGACCAGAGACGACGAACACGCCGTATCGACGGTCAGGGCGGGACCGGTCAGGTTGAGCGCGTAGGCGATTCGATTGGACAGCATCGTGTAGGACGCGCTGGCCGGTGTGTGCATATCGGTGTGGAACAGCGCCGGACCCACCACGCCGATCACCGACTGGTCCACCACGAACCCGCCGACGTACACGCCGACCGGCGCACCGGACGCCCGGCCCGCGATCCCGGCATCGTCAAGAGCCTCCCAGGTCACCTCCAGCATCAGACGCTGCTGTGGATCCAGCACCGTCGCCTCACGTGGTGAGATGCCGAAGAAGTCCGGGTCGAACTCCCATGGGTCGACCGTCATGAAGGCACCGTGCTTGGTGTAACTGCGGCCTGGAGTGCGCGGATCCGGATCGTAGTACCGGCGGTAATCCCACCGGTCCCGCGGAATCTCGATGACTCCGTCGCGTTTATCGACCACGAATTTCCAGAACGAATCGGGCGAATCGATTCCGCCCGCATATCGACAGCCGATACCAACAATAGCGATATCCGACACGCAGTTCCTCCCGAATACGGCTACTCGTCGCCGCGCGAATAGGGCGATATGCATAACGAAGTCCAACACCGTGGACAAACCGGGGCCGAGTCTATCGAGGTGGCGACGAGGGTCGGCGACATTCTGTAGATCACGTCAAATCACGCCGCACGGACTGTGAAGTAACCCAACGAGGTGACTGAAGAACCTTGTGCCACCTGGGATTTCGCGCATTTTTCGGACCAGCTCACAATCGGAGCACCTGATTTGTTGTGTGCTGTCGGAATCCGCACCGATACCTGTGTGGATGACGGCGGCATTGTTACGATCCAGCTGGTCCCGGCCGTTCGATTCACGCACGCATAGGAGGCGGCGATTGTTCGCCGATTTCACGCAGTGGGCAGATATCATCGTCCGGCGACGATTCACCGTGATCGGCGTGATAGTGGTCGCGATGCTGGGATCGGGCGCTTATGGTCTCGGTCTCGGCGACGATCTGAGTTCCAGCGGATGGGACGATCCGAACTCGGAATCCGCACAGGCGGCGCGATTGCGCGACGAGGTATTCGGGCGCGATCACAGCGGCGACGTCATCCTGCTGTACCACGCGCCCGCGGATGCGACGATCGACGATCCGGCATTCGCCAGCGTGATCGTCGACAGTCTGAACGAGCTGCCGCGGCGCTTTCCCGATGAAATCGCGAAGGTCAACGGAACGTACTGGCCCACCGAAACCGGTGTGGCGGTGCCGGATCTGTTCGGCTCCGAGGACCGCAAGCACGCGTTCGCCTCCATTGCCGTCAAAGGCCATGACGAGACCGAGTTGATGCGCAACTTCCGCAAGGTCGTCGACGGGTTCGACGTACCGGGCATCGATATGGAGGTCGCCGGTGGTCAGCCGGTCGCTGGCGCGCTGAACGACACGATGGTCCACGATCAGGCGCGGATGGAGCTGTTCGCCATACCCGCCGTCGCGGTACTGCTCTTCTTCCTCTTCGGTGGGGTCGTCGCCGCCGCGCTCCCGTTGATCGTCGGCGGGCTCACCGTGCTCGCGGCCTGGGGGATCATTCGCGCCATCACCACCGTCACCGAGGTGAACTCCTTTGTCTCCCCGGTGGTTTCGATGATCGGGCTGGGTCTGGCCATCGACTACGGACTATTCATCGTGAGCCGATTCCGCGACGAGCTCGCCGACGGCCACGAGGTGCCGGTGGCGGTCCGGCGGTCGGTATCGACCGCGGGACGCACGGTGGTGTTCTCCGCGACGATCGTGGTGGCCGCGGCAGGCGGCATTCTGCTGTTCCCGCAGGGATTTCTGAGATCGTTCGCCTATGGTGCGATCGTCACCATCGCACTGGCCGCGCTGACGGCCGTCACATTATTGCCCGCGCTGCTCGCCGTGCTCGGCCAAAGGGTGGACCTGCTCGGATTCGACTGGTTCCGCAAGACCAGATCCGCTGCCGAGATCTCGGACAATTTCTGGGGCCGCGTCGCCGCGGGTGTGATGAAAAGACCACTGGCCGTCGCGATCCCGCTCTGCGCCGGACTGCTGCTGCTCATCGCGCCGGTGCAGCATCTGGCATTCGGTGGCATTACCGAGCGCTTTCTACCGCCGGATCACCCGACTCGATCGGCGCAGCAGCACTTCGACGAGATCTTCCCGCTGCGGCGGATCGATCCGATCTATCTGGTCATGATCACCTACAACAGTTCGGATATCGAGACGGTGGTGACGCGCGCCGAGCAGGCCCCCGGCCTGGCCGCACCGTTCCCGAAACCGACACAGCGCCCGGCGCAACCGTTCGTCTACACCACCGAGACCGTGCTGGCCAGCTCGGCGGACGCCGACGCGACCATCGACTATCTGCGCTCGATGGAACTGCCCAAGGGGACAACGGTGCTCGTCGGCGGCGAACCGGCAGCACAACGCGACAGTATCGACGCGCTGCTCGACCGGCTACCACCGATGCTTGCGTTGGTATTCATCGCGACCTCCGCACTGCTCTTTCTCACCTTCGGCTCAATCGTGTTGCCGCTGAAGGTAGCTGTGCTGAACCTGCTCGGCCTCGGAGCCACCATCGGCGTGCTGACCTGGATCTTCGTCGAGGGGCACGGGGCCGGTCTGCTGGGTTTCACGCCGCAGCCGATCATGTCGCTGGTACTGATGCTGATCGTGTCGGTGATCTACGGCCTGTCCACCGATTACGAGGTGTTCCTGCTCGCCCGCATCGTCGAGGCGCGTAGGGCGGGTGCTGCCACGACAGACGCGGTCCGCACCGGAGTCGCGCGCACCGGCCGGATCATCTCCGCCGCCGCGCTGATCTTGATTGTGGTGACCGGTGTGTTCGCGCTGTCGGATCTGGTGATGATGCAGTACATCGCCCTCGGCATGGTCACCGCGCTGTTCATCGATGCCACCGTCCTGCGCATGCTGCTGGTCCCGGCGACCATGAAGCTGCTCGGTGACGCCTGCTGGTGGGCCCCGGCCTGGCTACGGCGAATCCAACGGAAAGTCGTTGTTCGCGAACCAGTTACCGACAGCGCGGCCGCGCTGCCGACGACCCTTCGATCGGAATCGGACCCGACCTCGGTCTGACCCCGTCTCAGCTCGCCAGATCGGTGACATGTCGTTTGCGGCCGGATTCGGCGGTACGCACCGCGGCGGCGATCGCGACCACGGGCGGAACCCAGCGGGCCTCATTCGGGGAAATTCCCCAGCAGGCCGAACCGGCCGAAAGTCGGGTCGGCGGGAGCGGGATGCTCGCACCGTCGGTGTGCACGATCGCGCCGAGGCCGCGCAGTGCGCCGATCGCCATGGCCGCCTTGGCCGCACCGACCACCAGATGAATTTCTCGGCGCTGCGGACCAGGGATTTCGATCACCGGACCGGACAGATTGTTGGCCCGAAGGTACCGGCGCACGGTGGCGGCCAGTGCGCCGGTCAGTTCGATGGCCGAGATCCGCTGATCGGTGATCAGGCAGACGCCGTTGGTCGTTTCCGCGACCGTCCAACCACGTCGGCGGCAGTCCTGCACCGTATCCGATGTGGCCTCGGTGACGGAACTCGGAAACGTCGTCGGCACTATCTTCTCCGTTCTCGGCTCAAATCTGCGACCATCAGCGTCACATCCGTACCTGGACATCAAATCTGTTCGGGCTTAGAGTTTCCCAACAGATTTCTTACGGCCCTGATTCTGCGGCGTTCCCACAGCCGGTGACATCACCCCGAGGTCGCGGCCGCTGTCCTCCTTTGGTCGGACCCGCACACGGCTCATTCGGGCAAACCCCAGAATTGCCCGCGCAGTCCGACCTGCGCGAAACAGGTTGCGGCGGATGCGGGATCGCGCCTGGTATATCCGCATGCCATGCGCCCGGTCTGCCAGTTGCTGGCAAGTCGCCATGGCGTGGCCAGATCCACGACGCACAGGGTCCGCGTCCCCGTGACCGAGAACTCGGCTACACGAGTGACACCGCCGAGGGGTGAAACGAAGCGCTGAGCACTAACCGAGTCGCCGGGCGACCTCGCCGAAACCAGTGGCGATGGCTTCCTGTTGTTCGGGTGTCAGCACATCGATGAGGACGCGGCGGACCGTTTCGACATGGCCGGGGGCGATCTGCTCGAGGCGGTCTCGCCCAGTCGCGGTGAGGTTGGCGATGACGCCGCGGACATCGGTCGGGCAGGCTTCGCGGCGCACCAGACCGGCCTTCTCCATCTGGGTGACCTGGTAGTTCAGACCGCTTTTCGAGGTGTAGAGGGCATCGGCCAATTCGGTCATCCGCAATCGGCCCTCCGGCGCCGCGGCGAGACGGACCAGGACCTCGTACTGGGTATGCGAGAGCCCTTCCTGTTTGAGGTGCTGTTCGACCTGTCGGCCGACGAGCGCCCCCGCCGCCAGGAAACCCTGCCAGGTGCGCATCTCCCGCTCGCTCAGCCATTTCGCGTCAGCCACGACGCCATCCTACCGGTGTTGTTCAAATTTGAACAACAGGCTATAGTCGTCGGAGTTCAAATTTGAACTAGTTGGATGGAGGACAGCGATGGCCGGGCAGATGCCGGTGCTCTACCTCTCACACGGCGCACCGCCGCTGGCCGATCACCCGCGGTGGCCCGGTGAGCTGGCCGCGTGGTCGCGCGAATTGCCGCGCCCCGCCGCGATTTTGATGATTTCCGCGCATTGGGAGGCCGCGCCGATCGCACTCGGCGCCACCACGACGGTGCCGCTGGTCTATGACTTCGGCGGTTTCCCGGAGCGCTACTACCGCGTGCGATATGCCGCACCCGGCGCGCCGGAGCTGGCGGACAAGGTGCGCAAGCTGTTCGGCGGCGGTGTGGTCGATGTGCCGGATCGTGGGCTGGACCACGGCGCATACGTGCCGCTGAAGGAGATGTATCCCGGCGCCGATGTCCCGGTATTGCAGCTGTCGATGCCGACGCTGGACCCGCAGCGGCTGATGGAATTGGGCCGTCGGCTCGCGCCGCTGCGCGACGAGGGCGTGCTGATCGTCGGCAGCGGTTTCTTCACCCACAACCTGCGCGCCATAACCACCGATGACGAGCACGTCTACAACTTCACCGCCGAATTCGACGACTGGGGCCGCGAAACCCTCGCCGCCCACGATCTCGACGCCTTGCTCGACTTCGAAAACAAGGCTCCCGCAGTACATCTCGCACATCCGCGCAGCGACCATTTCGCACCGCTGTTCGTCACCCTCGGTGCGGGCACCGACGATTTCGCCAACCATCGCACCGTTATCGACGGGTTCTGGCTGGGCATGGCCCGGCGCTCCATCCAGCTCGGCTGATCCACTCCACGACGAAAGGTATCCCATGACCGCGACCATCACCGCCCCCGCCGCGAACACCGAAACCGCAACGCCCACACACACTTACGACCTCGGTCTACTTGTCCTGCGGCTGGCGGTCGGACTCACCATGGCCGCACACGGCGCACAGAAACTGTTCGGCTGGTTCAACGGCGGCGGTCTCGATGGCACCGGCGCATTCTTCACGATGAGCGGCTACCCGTCGGGCAAGGCGATGGCTGTGGTGGCGGGCCTCAGCGAAACCCTCGGCGGCCTCGCCCTCGCCGTCGGCCTGCTCACCCCGCTCGCCGCCGCGGCACTGGTCGGAACCCTGCTCAACGCGATCGCCGTCAAATGGGGCGGCGGCTTCTTCGCCCCGAAGGGCATCGAATACGAACTGCTCCTCACCCTCGCCGCCGCATCGCTCGCCCTCACCGGTCCGGGCCGCTACGCCGTCGACCGCGTGATCCCGGCCCTGCGCAACCACCGTCTCGTTTTCGGCATCGCCGCCATTGTGCTGGCCCTGCTCGTCGCGGGTGCGGTTCTGATCGTCCGCAACTGACGCGTTCAATCGGGTAGACCCGCCGGGCGGGTCTGCACTCCCGGCGAGTGGGATGGGTTCACTGCTGGGGTAGTCGTTGAGGTGTTCGACCGTTCCTGATCGGCATCGGGGCGGATGTCACAGTCGCGTGTTCGTGCGCGACTGTGACATCCAAGGTCCGCGCTACCCGACGCGCGCCGCCTCGCGGGCGAGGATGCGCGCGCGTTGTTCTTCGAACTTCATCACGTCGCGCGTGAGTTTCTCGAGGTACTCGCCGAGTTCTTCGCGGCTGCGTTCGCCGCGTGCTGTGAAGTCGGTGCGGTTGAAGACTTTCCAGATCCGCAGGACCGGCGATACGACCTCATCGAGGTGCTGACGCAGGTCGTAGATTCCGTGCTTGACCATCAACACGCCATTGCGACGCCAGTTCGGCATTCCGGTGCCCGGCATGGAAAACGTTTTCACGATCTTGGTGACCGACTCGATCGTCTGATCCGGTGCGATGTCGAACGCGGCGCCGGTGATGTTGCGATAGAACATCATGTGCAGATTCTCGTCGGCTGCGATGCGCTGCAACATGCGATCGGCGATCGGGTCGTCGCAGACTCGTGCGGTGGTGCGGTGGCTGATTCGGGTGGCCAGCTCCTGGAAGGTCACGTACGCGACTTGATCGAGCACACCGGCGAAGTCCTTCGGCGCGTGGACACCGCGGGTCAAATGCACCATCCGGTCGTTCTCCAGGGCGACGGGATCGACAGCGCGGGTGCATACGAGATAGTCGCGCATGGCGATGGCATGGCGGTTTTCCTCGGCGGTCCAGCGACCGACCCAGGTGCCCCACGCACCGTCATTGGTGAAGTTCTCGGAGATCACGCGGTGGTAGGAAGGCAAATTGTCCTCGGTGAGCAGATTCGTGATCATCGCGACTTTGGCCACTTCCGAGAGCCGTGACTGCTCGGGATCCCAATCCTGCCCACCCATTGCTGCGAAGTTGCGCCCCTCGTCCCAGGGCACATAATCGTGTGGATACCAGTCCTTGACGGTGGCCAAATGCCGGTCGATGTTGGCACCGACGACCGGCTCCAGTTCCGTCAATAGTTCGAGTTGCGTCAAGTCCTTTGCCATGCAGCGCCTTTCGATTCGGTGGAACGAACCACGGAACGCAGAGCTGTTCACGCATAACTGACTACGCGGCCAAGCCGCCCCCACACCCTAGACGAGCGTGCTCAACCGAGTGCGTATCTGCCCCAGTTCACTTCACCGAGTGGCCGACCACGGCGCGAACTGCGGTCGCGCACCCACCGGGCGATTGCCCCGGGGTAGCTGTTCGACCGCTCTGATTCTGAGAGGCCAACCGCACCAAACGCATGGTGGTCATCTGTCCAATCTCTACTCAGTCGATGCTTCCGGCGGTGCGGATTAGAAGGGCGTGTAGGACCAGCGCGGGCGGGGCGGCTCGGGCGCCGTTGAGCACCACATCGGTGAATGCCTCCGTCAGGGCGGTGGCCGGGTCGAGTTGTCCGCGGTGAAAGCTTCGCGGGCTCAATTGTGCGCGCCACACTCGGAATCCAGATACGGTGCGGTTCAACGAGCCGCGGTCCTCGTGAGCCTGCGGTAAGTACTCCGCAATCAGTGCACGTTGCGCGGCGGTCCGCGCGCGGAACCCACCGGCCGCGTCGAGGGCTGCGCCGAGTTCACGCACGATGGCGGAATATACCGGGCGCCTTGCATATTCCGGGGGCGCGTGCTCGGCTGCGGTGCGCGCGAATTGTTCGAGGTCGGTCGCCGCATGCACCGCCAGCGCGATCCGCGAGGTGTGCTCCGCCGAATTCCATTCCAGCCGTGTCGGTTCACCATCGGGCAGGTCGTCGATGCCGATGGCTTGCAGGCAGACCCGCGGATATTGCGGCAGCACTGCGTCGACTGCGGCGACGATCTCGATCAGCACCACCTCGGGTACATCGGGTGTATCGAAGCCGAACGCCTGCA
This sequence comes from Nocardia sp. CA-135398, assembly GCF_050955845.1. Classification (NCBI taxonomy): domain Bacteria; kingdom Bacillati; phylum Actinomycetota; class Actinomycetes; order Mycobacteriales; family Nocardiaceae; genus Nocardia; species Nocardia sp. CA-135398. The sequence continues at coordinate 4,068,473 of NZ_CP192084.1, forward strand.
CATTGTGCCGCTCGGCCAGCTCCCTGGCCAGGCGCGCGGCGAGGGATTCGCCGGAGTTCGATTGTGTGGTCTTGCGCTCCGGCTCTTTATCCTTCCCGGTCGGCCGCACGGCAGAGGGCCTGCCCGGAACGCGCGGCGGCATCTCCTGCCGACCGGCATCCGGGGCACTGACTCTCGGCAGCCGCGTTGTCGGCTTGGACCATGGCGTAGGGGCCGCTGCCGCACCGGCCTTGGACCACGGCGTGCTGGCCGCCGCCGGTGTACCGAACGCGGGCGCAGCGGTTCGCGAACTCGCCGTGGGACGCGTGGGCCCGGCACCCGCCTGCGCAACCGGCTGAACAGCGGTGGCAGGCGGTCCCGCGCTGTCTGCGCGAGGTTGATCGAGGTTCGGCTGATCGGAGTTGGAGCGGTTGCCCGCTGTCTGATCCGGCTGCCGCGGACTCGCCGCCGAGGGTGCGCCGTTGTCCGTTGGATGCGAGCCGGTGGGTCTGATCGCCGAGGTCGGTGCTTCGTGTATCGGTGACACCCCATCCGGCGCGGTGGCTGTCGTGGGTGGCTGCGGCGCGGTCCGTTTGGTCGCGACGTTGTCATCGATCGGGTGCGCGGCCGTTCCGTTGCCGATCGTGGACGGTCCAGCGCCGTTCTGGTTTTCGTTGTGCACGTTGCTGATCCGGTGTTTGCCGAGCAGATCGATGTCCTCGAAATTATTCGCGAGTTGGCGCAGATCGCTGCCGGACTGCCGCAGTATCGCGACGAGGGTATCGAGGTCGGCCATCGTCTGACGATGTTCGGGCAGATAGGACTCGGCGAATGTGCGACCGGCCTCGTCATTACCCCACGGCGTGCCCTCCGCGTTCAGCGCGTTGCGCAGCGCCCGCACGGTCGCCGCGACATCCGCGGCGATGCGCTCGTGTTCCGGCGCACGGGCGCGCAACGCGTCCGGGTCGGCGTAAAACCGTTCGCCCACACCCGTTCTCCCAACACCCATGGCACTTCGGTGTGACCAGCACCACCGAGTCACATCTGCCCGTTGCTGGGGATATTTCCAGTTATTCTTAGTTTTTCCGCCGACAGCATTCCCTGCCATGGGAATATTTGCTTTCTTCCGGCCGTAACAAGATTGACGTGTCGGGCATGTGGGAGGTGCCGGGAGGCTGCGGTGGATTCGAGTGGCCTACTGGCCGAGGTGCCCTCGACCGTGCGCGACCTGGTCCTGGGACATTGGCCCGAGACCAATGTCGGCGGTATGCGCTGCGACGGGGACGCATATGTGCAGGCCAGCCGCGAAATCACCGCTGCGGCCGACCGATACGAGGCCGAGGCGCGGCGCACCGAGGAGACCGTCAGCGGTGCCGCTCGGGATGGAATTGCCGTACGGCACCGCGCCGTCCTCCAGGCCATGCGCGACAAGGCCGCCGTGTGTCAGAGCATGGGAAAGCAGTGCTACGACGTTGCCGACTCCACGGTGCAGATACAACACCTGCTGGTCGCCATGGGTATCGCACTCGGCGCGCAACTCGCCTACGACATGTTGCTGTTCTTCCAGGGTGGAGGCGCCAAGGCGCTGGTCGACCGACTCGAGGCCGAGGAGGCGATGCGTGCGGCCGCGGCGCGATTCACCGGGGAGGTGGGTGAACATGTGGCGGCCGGTCAGGCCGAGCGGACCGCACTGCACGGCGCCATCCACGCCGCCAAGATCGGTGGCCTGACCGGGGCCGTAACCAGTGCGGGCGCGCAGGTCTGGGACATGGTTGACGGCGTCCGCGACAAGTTCGATATCGGCTCGTTCGTGGAACTGATACTCGGCGGAGCAATGGGCGGTGCGGCGGGTGCGGAGATCGGGCGGAGAGTCGCGCCGCACGTGCTGGACCTCATGGGCGGCAGAGCCACGACCACTGCGGGTCGACTTGCGATGCATATGGGTGGCACCGTACTGATCGGCGGCGCGGGTGGTCTGGGTGGTGGCGTGGTCGGCGCACTGCCGTCGCTGGCCCTGCACTACAAGGATATTCACAGCCTCGGCGACCTGTTCGGGATCGTGCGCTCCGCCGCCGTCACCGGTTTCGCCGGTGGATTCCTCGGCGCGGCAACCAGCTCGCTACGGGTCCACCAGGCGGGACGCGATGCGTTGCGGAGTGACACCGGCGCCTCCCGGTCCGGGCTGCGGCAGCGAGAGTTCGGCGCGCAGGTGAACGAGCTCTTGCGGTCCGGCGAAGCACCAAGGGTCGACACGATCACGCCCAGCCGCCCCGTTGGAGACTCGGCGTCAGTGGTGCAGCGCCTCACCTTTTCCGATGGCACTCAGGTGTTCCACGAGATGGTGTCGGATCGGCAGCAGGCACACGCGCAATTGCTGGTCTCACGGGCCGGCGACGCGGTCGGGGTGCGGATGCCTGCGGTGCATGTCAACGGTGACCACGTCTACACGGAAGTGGTGCCGGACCATAATCTGACGCGATCCGACGTACATCAGATCAGACAGCGGATCGAAGAGTTGCGCCCGGCATTCATCTCCGCTGGGCAACCGAGTTTGCACGATGTGGTGGTGCAGCGGCTGGACGCGCTCGATGCGCGCGCTGTCGATACCGGCGGCCCCCGCCGGTCCGCCGCCTCGCCCGTGGCACCACCGTCCGCGGGCGAATCACCGGTTCGGGCACCGGAATCCAACGGTCGACGGCCGAGCAGCGAAGGCAGGGACGTGTCGGCCCCTCCGCGCGCGGACCGGCCTGCGCCGATCCCGGACCACCCGAGCCAGGGGCGACCTGGAACACCCCCGAACCATGCGGGGGCCGACGTGGTGGCGGACGCTCCGGCACCCGAGTTGTCACCTGTCCACCAGAATGCCGATGGCCCGGTCGTGCGCGAGACCGATCCGCACACCGACGAGCCGATCCCGCACGAGGGCGAGCCAACCTATGAGGGTCCACCGACCCTGCGGGAGCTGCGCGTCGATCCGGCCGAACCGTCGGCGCGCGACTATGAACTGGCCGCGGCGACGAGGTCACCCGGAGCCACCGGGCTCTACCACCATCCGGACGGCTACGTCGATTTGGTATTGACCGGACCGGATGGTGCACAGGTTCCGCTGCGACTGTTCGCGGGCCAGGAGTACGTCTTGGGGCGCGGTGCTGGATCGCTGCTCGAGCATATGGCGACCGAGGTCGTCTCACGCCGGCACGTGAGCGTCATGGTCGACGAACAGGGCCACGTACTCATCCGCGACAACGGGTCGTTGAACGGCACCTTTGTCGACGGCAAGCAGGTGGTCGGCGAGAACTGGGTGCGCGTCTTCGATGGCCAGGACCTGGCACTCGGTCGCGGGTTCGAACTCGGGATCACCTTTCAGCGCCAGATGGCCGAGGTGCGGCTGTTCGGCAACGATGGCCCGCCGGTCCGGCTACATCGTGGCCAGACGATCGATATCGGCCGCAGCATCCTGCATCCGGATACGCCCGGACGCAACACCGTATCGCGACACCACGTGACGGTCGGTATGGATGAGAACGGCCGGGTGTGGATCCAGGACAACAACTCCTCGAACGGCACCCGGGTCAACGGCGAGGTGCTTGCCGGGGGCGAGCAGCGCACTCTGCGACCGGGCGATTCGGTCCAACTCGGCGGATACCGTGGTGAGGCGCAATTCGTGGCGCCGGATGGGGCGATCGGGGCGAGCCCGGTCCGGGTGTTGCTCGGCACGGGACCGAACGCGATACCGGTGCGGCTCGAGCCTGGACATACGGTCCCGGTGGGCACGGACGAGAACTCGCCGTTCGCGGCGCATCTGCGTGGCGTCGCGGGGGTCGACCCGCAGCATGCGAGGCTCGGTCTGGACCACGACGGCCGACTGTGGATTCGGGATCACGAAGGATCCGCGGGCGTATGGGTCAACGGGGACCGAGTCGCACCGAACCAGAAGATCACCTTGACCGAGGGCGACAGCGTCCAGCTCGGGCCGGATTTCGTCGGCACCGCGCATATCGGCATCGGTGAGCCGACCGATCTCGGGCCCGCCGCCCTGCATTTCCCGCCGGACCAGCATCGTCGTCCGATTCACTTGGAACCCGGTCAGGAGCGGATCGTCAACATCGGCGAGCTCAACGGGCACACCATGTTCTGGCGCGACGGCAAGCCCGTTGGCGGTCATGAAGTCATCGTCGGACGTGACCTCGATGGTCGAGTGTGGGTGCGCGACCCGGCGCCAGAGGGCTCGGTTCGCACGCAAGTCAATGACGAGACGATCCCATCGAATGAAAAACGGTACCTCAACAGCGACGACAAGGTGACCTTCGACAACGTGTCCGCGAGGGTGCAGGTGGGTGAGGAATCGCCACTTGCAGTTCGGCTGCTCGATGACGCGGACGCTCCGGAACTCATACTGCGGCGTGGTGAGGAGGTGAAGCTGGGCCGTGGGCTCGACTCGCCGCTGGCCGAGCATATGAACGACCTCTCGGTGTCCCGGCACCACGCCACGATCTACCGTGACGAATACGGAAACCTCATGCTCCGCGATGAGCACTCCACGCGAGGAACCTGGGTCAACGGCCGAAGACTCGATCCGGACGCGGGCCCCGTCCGGCTCCAGCCGGGCGACACGATCCGGATGGGTGACTGGTTGGGCTCGGCACACTTCGGCGGCGATGGCTTCCGCGAGCCTGCTGTGCGTCCGGTACCGGTGAAGCTCAACAGTCCGCATGGCGGGCTGTCGCTCGATCTGGTGCGCGGCGGGGAGCCGGTGGTACTCGGGCGGCACGACTCGCGGTTGCCCGCCGACCTCCCCTACTACGACAGAATCTCCAACCGCCATGCCAGCGTTGGCGTTCACCCATCGGGCCGGGTCTGGATCCGCGACGAGGGGTCGACGAACGGCACCTACGTCAACGGCACAAAGATCAAGTCCGGCACCATGGTCACACTGCGCCCGGGCGATCACATATCACTGGGGGCGGACGCATACGAATTCACTGTCGGCTTTACCCCCGCCGAGGGTGGCCCGTTCATCAACATTGTCGACTCGACGCCGGAGAGCAGACAGGTCCTGCAGGATCTGGCTCGGATACCCGATCATGTCTTTCAGCGGGTCAGCGATCACATGAACGCAGTGCCCGATGGCGGCATTGTCATCGGGAAGAAGCCCGTGACGCAACTGCCCGGTATCGAGTCCTTGGTGCAAGCGCACCCCGAAGGTCCCAACGACAAAGTGAAGTGGAAGAACGTCATCGGCCTGTATTCGCCTGGTCAACGACGGTTCTACGTCAACTCCGACGCCGCCAATGACGGTTTTCAGGGAAAGACCGTCTTTCACGAGTTCGGCCATGCCGCCGATGCCGCATACGGCACCGGCGGCCGCTGGCTCAGCGAGGAGCAAAGGTGGCAGGATCTGCACGCGGAGATCAAAGCGAGGATCGGGGAGCATCGGGACTGGTGGCACTATGCCGACACGCCGGTGGAGGGGTTCGCCGAGGCCTTCGCGGCATGGGTAGCGGGCCCCAAGCGTCTGCTCAAATTCGCCTGCGGAAACAAACGCATCGCCGCACAGTTGGAGGAGTACTTTGAACGAGCATTCAAATGACGCTGTTGACCACCCGATCCTCGCCAGGGACGGTGTGACGATCCTCCGACGGGTGGGCGGCCGGACCGACGACGGCGTCCTTTTCGACGGTTACGAGGAATTCCATCCCGGCGACCCGGGCTACGACGAAATGCTCCCTGTTGCCCGGGCGAACCGGGAGGAGGCCGATGAGCCGCCGGAACGCCCTGTCGACTCCGAAACCCTGGCTCGCCTCCTGCGTGAAACCGGTTTGGACGCAGGAGATTTCGACGAGCGGTAAACCACCGTCAACTGGCGGCGGACTTGCGTGTGCGGATTTCGACTATCGGGAGGACGAGGGCGGCCGGGGCGTCGGCGGGGACGACCGGGTTCTCGGGGGCGATCGGTTGGATCTGTTGGTAGGCAACGCCCTGTGCGGGACGCAGGTCCTGCTCGCCCTTATTAGGCCAATAGGCGGCGCAGCGTTCGGCTTGGGCGGTGATGGTGAGCGACGGGTTGACGCCGAGGTTCGCCGAAACGGCGGCGCCGTCGACGACGCTGAGGGTCGGGTAGCCGAAAACTCGGTGATAGGCGTCGATTACGCCGGTGTCGCGGTCCGCGCCGATGGGTGCGCCGCCGAGGAAGTGGGCGGTGAGCGGGATATTGAAGACTTCGCCCCAGCTGCCGCCCGCGACGCCGCCGATCTCCTCGGCGACCTTGCGGGTCACCTCGTTGCCCGCCGGAATCCAGGTCGGATTGGGTTCGCCGTGGCCCTGCCTGCTGGTGAGCTTGCGGCCGAACAGGCCGCGCTTGGTGTAGGTGGTGATGGAATTGTCCAGGTGCTGCATCACCAGCGAGATGATGGTGCGCTCGCTCCAGTTCTTCACGCTCAGAAAACTGATGAGCGTGAACGGGTTTCGCACCACCTGGCCGAGGAAGCGCAGCCAGCGCGGTATCCGGCCGCCGCCGTCCACCATCAGGGTCTGCAGCAGACCCATCGCATTCGAGCCCTTGCCGTAGCGGACCGGCTCGATATGGGTGTCGTGGGTCGGGTGAATCGAGGAGGTGATCGCGACGCCGCGGGTGAAGTCGACCTCCGGATTCACCTTGCGGGTCGCCGCGCCCACAATCGATTCGGAGTTGGTGCGCGTGAGTTCGCCGAGCCGGTCGGATAATTCGGGGAGTACGCCCCGATCCCGCATGGCGTGCAACAACTTCTGGGTGCCGAGGGTGCCCGCGGCGAGCACGACCTGGCCAGCGGTGTAGGTCTGCGGGCGCTTGCGGAACCACGCGCCGGTGCGCTCGGTCGAGATATCCCAGGTACCGTCGGGCAGCGGGTGGATCGCGGTCACCGTCGTCATCGGAATGACCTGTGCGCCAGCCTTTTCCGCGAGGTACAGGTAATTCTTCACCAGGGTGTTCTTCGCGCCGTGCCGGCAGCCGGTCATGCATTCACCGCATTCGAGGCAGCCGGTGCGGTCCGGGCCGACACCACCGAAGTACGGGTCCGCCACGGTCTTTCCCGGCTCGCCGAAGAAGACGCCGACCGGGGTCTGCACGAATGTCTCGCCGCAGCCCATATCGTCGGCGACCTTCTTGAACACCTCGTCCGCCGGTGTCAGATGCGGGTTCTGCACCACGCCGAGCATCTTCTTCGCGCGCTCGTAGTATGGGGTCAGCTCGGCGCGCCAGTCGGTGATATCGCGCCACTGCTGGTCCTGGAAGAACGGCTCCGGCGGCACGTAGAGCGTATTGGCGTAGTTGAGCGAACCGCCGCCGACACCCGCACCGCCGAGGATCAGCACATTGCGCAGCGGGTGGATACGCTGGATGCCATAGCAGCCGAGCTTCGGCGCCCACAGGAATTTGCGCAGGTCCCAGCTGGTTTCGGGCAGCTCGTCATCGGTGTAGCGTCGTCCGGCTTCCAGCACACCGACCCGGTAGCCCTTCTCGATCAGCCGCAGCGCGGTGACGCTGCCGCCGAATCCCGAACCGACCACGAGTACGTCGAAATCCGTGTCTCGCTGGTCCATGTGGTGCTCCTCGATCCGTGTCGCCAGTGACACCGGTAACACTACTACCGAGTAGCAAAGGCTCAGAGCTGGGTCTGCCACCAGGCGACGGTGGCCGCGATGGCCTCGTCGATCGGCGTCGGATGTAGGCCGAGGCGCTGCTCGCTGGCGGAGGAATCCAGTACGAACGGCCGTGTGACCTGGTAACTCATCTCGGCGAGCTCGCGCATCGTCTCGTTGGCGATGCCCATCATGCGCAGCAGGGCGGCCGGTGCCGCGAAGACCTTGGGGGCCGCGAGGCCCGCGGCGGCGGCGATCGCGTCGAAGAGTTGCTGCTGGGTGATCGGCGGCGCGGTCGGGGCGTGCAGGAAGGAATTCCAGACCGATTCGTCGGCGGCCGCGCGGATCATGGCGGCGGCGAGGTCGGGCATATAGGTGTAGGAGTGCGGGAGGTCGAGCTTGCCGAATGCCTGCACTCGCTTGCCGGTGAGGATCGGCACGAACACCTGCTCCCCGGCCAGCGACGCCCGAACATAGGGGCCGAGGAAGTCGGCGGCGGCGACGCTCACCGTCGTGGCGGCGTGTGCCTCGCGGGCACGCACCAGTTGGGTGCGGACGCTGGGTTTACCGAAATCGGCATTGCGGGGCAGGTTTTCGGTGATCGGGCCGTCGACCTTGCCGTAGGAATAGAGGTTTTCCGCGAAAACCACTACCGTGCTAGCCTTTTCGGCCTCATCGAGCACGGTGCGCTCGGCCGGTGGCAGCTCCGCACGCCAGACCTTCGCCGTGTACTCCGATCCGCCGAGGCAGTGGTAGACCGCTGTCGCACCGTCGAACTCGCCCGAAAGCTGTTCGGGCAGGGTCGCATTGACCTTGCGTCGCTCGACGAGTGGATGATCGGGACCACTCCCGGAACGAGTCAGCACCCGAACATGTTTGCCCGCCGCGGCCAATTGTTCGGCGATGGTGGTCCCGGTTGGCCCGGCTCCGGTGACGATGTGCAGCTCCGACATGGTGAGTCCTAGTCTACTTTGGCGAGCGGTGCTCTCTGTTGTGACCAAGCATGCAACCGGTCCGAGCCAAAGTCAAGAGCAGTGCTCGCATTAGTTGACATTGCTCTCTTTAGCGCGCATGGTGATCAGTATGGCGACGACACCACGTGCCCGGGCCAGGGCCCAGACCATGAACGATATCGTCCGGATCGGCCGCGAACACCTGGCCACCGATGGCGCTGCCGCACTCTCGCTGCGCGCGGTCGCCCGCGATCTCGGGGTGGTGTCGTCGGCGGTATACCGATACGTGCGCAGCCGCGATGAACTGCTCACCCTGCTTGTGATCGACGGCTACAACGCACTCGGCGACACGGTGGATGCGGCCCTGGCCGATGCCCCCGACGACCCGATCGAGGGCCTGCGCATTGTCGGCCGCACCGTCCGCAGTTGGGCATTGGCCGAGCCCGCCCGCTACGGGCTCTTATTCGGTACACCGGTACCGGGCTACGACGCCCCCGCCGAGCAGACCACCGTCCCTGGCACGCGGGTCATCGCGACCATGCAAGCCCTCTTCGCTCAGGCGTACCGCGCTGACCTGCTTACACCGCCGGTCGAGGAGCGCCCGCTATCGGCCGCGCTCGCAGCGAATTTCGCCGATATCAGAGCCGCGTTCGACCACGACCTTCCGGACTGGCTGGTCGCACGCGGCATCACCATGTGGGTCGGGCTGTTCGGCGCCGTAACCTTCGACGTCTTCGATCAGTACGGCACCGACACCTTCACCGACCGCGCCGAACTGTTCGAACTCCAACTCGACGGTCTCCTCGAACAACTCGGCTATCGCGGTTAGTGCGGCAGGCGCGGCGGGGGTGCGCCATGGGGGAGTCGGGGACCGATGGCCAGCAGACTGCCCGCCGTGCGGCCTTTGCCCCAGCCGATCTTCTCGCGGTAACGGCCGATCTGATCCTCGGCGATCTGGCTGCCGGGCGGTAGCGGCGTCGATTCGGGGTCGACGTAGAGGGCGTCGGTGGGGCAGTAGGCCTCGCACATGAAGCAGGTCTGGCAGTCGGATTGCCTGGCGATGACCGGGATTCCGGACTCGGTGCGGTCGAATACGTTGGTGGGGCAGGCATCGACGCATTTGTCGCAGCCGATGCAGGCGTCGGCGAGTACGACTTCGATCATGACGCGACCTGGGCAGTCTTGGTCCACACGACGTCGAGGCCGCCGGACAGGATGTGGTGGCGCTGCGCCGGATCCTGCTCCGGATGGTCGGCACGTTTGCTCATACCGCGAGTCTCGGTGCGCGCCAGGGTCGATTCGTACATGAGCCGCCCGACCGCGGTGATGGCGGCGGCCTGCCTGGCCCGGATGCGATCGTCACCGGTGCGACCACCGAGCTCCTTACCGGCGCGCTCCCAGAGGGTGTCGAGCGCGCCGAGTGCGGGCCGCAGCCGGTCGCCGTGGCGCAGGTAGTTCTTCTGGAACGGAATCAGCTCGGCCTGCGCGGCCTCGACAACGTCGGTGGCATCGAGCGTGGGGGAGTCGCTGGGCCGCAAGCCGGTTCGTCCCGCGCCGCGCAGGGCCGCATCGTCCGGCCGAGACGAGCCGAGCGCGAACCGTGCCGCACCCACTCCGGCCCAACTGCCCGATGACATCGCCCACGCCGAATTGTGGCTGCCGCCACCGGTGAAACCACCGCAGATGCGTTCCCTGGTCGCGGCATCGCCCGCCGCGAACAGTCCGGGCACCGTGGTCGCGCAGTCGTCGTCCACGATATCGATGCCGCCGGTGCCGCGCACTGTGCCCTCGGCGAGCAGATCGACCTCGAAACGATCGGTGAACGGGTTGATGCCGCGCCGATCGAACTGCAGAAAGAAGTTGGGCTGACCCAGCCGCATCTGCTTCTGCACCGTTTGATCGGCGCGATCGAGTTGGGCGAATACCTTCTCCGACAACAGGGTTCGAGCGATCACCGATCGGCCCCTGGTGGAGCCCGCACCCTCGAGCACCTGCCCGTCCTCGTGGAAGAACGTCGCGTAGCCGTAGTAGGCGGTCTTGGTGATCGTCGAACCCTTCGGCACGATCGCGTAGGCATTGGAGAATTCCATGCCGGAGAACCGCGCCCCCACCTCGGCGGCCATCAGCGCACCGTCACCGGTGTCGACATTGGTGCCCAACGCACGCGACAGGAATGCGCAACCGCCACTTGCCAGCACTACCGCACCTGCCGAGATGCGGTAGTCGCGATCGAGTTGACGCTGGTATCCCGCCGCGCCGCGCACGGTGCCCGACTCGTCGACGAGGAGTTCGAGAGCCGGTGAATGGTCGAGGATCCGTACGCCGAGCCGCTTGACCCACGCGCGCATCCGGCGCATGTACTCCGGCCCCTGCACACCGGTGCGCAGCTGCTCACCGGTCGTCGGATCGGTCGGGAACGGGTATTTGCCTTCCACGGCAAGCCGATTCATGTTGGTGTAGGTCTGATCGAGGACCCGATCCATCCAATAGTGATCGGCGAGATGGCCGCCGAGCGCCTCCCGGCTGGCCTTGGCATTGGCCCGGGCGGTCGCCTCCGGCGCGACGTACCAGACGCCGGTGCCCGAAGGTGCTGTCGCGCCGCTGGTTCCGCAGTAGCCCTTGTCCACCAGGGTCACCTCGGCCCCGGTCTCCCTGGCGTGGATGGCCGCCCACGCGGCGGCCGGACCGCCGCCGATCACCAGTACATCGGTGCTGGTCTGCCAGAGTTCACTCATGCGTCTGCTCCTGATACGTCGGGATTGCGAAAGCGGCAATCGTCGGCGGAATGCGGGGTCAGCGCGGGGAATTCGATTCTGTGCGCGTCGTGGGGTTAGCAAAACCCTTCGAATCAGCGCGATTTTGACGGTGCCGCCATTCCTACGCGAGGAATCGGCGCAGCGGGCGCGGAACCATTGCCGTGCTCGAATCACCCGGCAATAGTTCTGGCCACATCCCGATCGGTAGAAATATCAGGAGGAACCATGACTGCCGCCGATCAACCCCGTTCGGGTGCCCAAGCGGTCGACCGCGCGATTCACGTACTGAACTGCTTCGAGGGCGATGATCCCGAACTGTCGGTGAGCGAATTGGCGCATCGGGCCGGACTTCCGGTCAGCACCACATATCGGCTGGCCCAGGCATTGGTGCGGGGGCGATTGCTGGAGCAGGATGCGGCGACCGACCGCTATCGCATCGGGCACGGGCTCGCCTCGCTGGCCCGGCCCGCGCTATCGCGACTTGGCATCGACGCGGCCGCACCACACCTCTACGCGCTCGCCGCGGGCATCAAGATCACCGTCAGCCTCAGCATCGCCGATGATCGGGACGCGGTCACGGTCTTTCAGGCGCGGCCGCCGGTGTACTTCTGCCCCAACCAGTTGCCCCAGGCCCGTCAGCCGCTTCGCTCCAGCGCCGTTGGCCGAGCGCTATTGGCATTCGCGCCGGTTGTCGACGGACTCGATCGACGGCCAGCGCCGCTGCCGACGACGGATCTGGATCGCGTGCGCCGCAGCGGTTTCGCCGTGGAGATCATCGAGCGGGAAGATCCGGTCCGCTCGGTGGCGGTGCCTGTCCTCGGTCCGGATAAGCAGGTGTGGGGTGCGCTCGGTGTGCAGGCCCGCTCGGCGCGGCTCAACGAGGAGCTGGTGCGCGGCATCGTGCCCGCTATGCGGCAGATCGCGGCCCGGATCGGGCCACTGTTCCAGTCCACCGCCGCCATTACCGATGCGCCGATGGAGTTGTACTCACGGTGATTTTCACAATGTGAAATCGGCATTGTCGTCCATGGCGGTCGACCCCACCATGGACACAAAGCCGCGGGGTCGCCGCTTCTATCCGAATCCCACAAAGGTCGTTGACATGATCGAATCCATTGCGCTGATCCGCCGTCGCACGGTGGATTTCATGCGCATGTCACATGGAGTCTGTCGCGCCTGAATCCGCGGTCGCCGAAAATAGGTCGCCGCATCAGCCGAATCAGGTAACCCTCCGCGCTTACCTGCCGCTGCCGCGTGCCCTATCACGCTGCGGCAGAGCGCATTCCGTGAAAGAACTGCCATGACGTTGTCCCAGAAATCCAGGCCACGGTTCCGCCGCGCGGTGGCCGCCGTGCTCACCATTCCCACCGCGGTCGCGGTGCTCGCGGGTTGCGGCAAATCCGAGCCGGGCACCAATGCCGAGGGCAAGGCCGTACTGCGCTACCAGGGATCGACCGGCCAGGTCTCGGCCTACGAACTGGCGGACGATCTCGGCTACTTCAGCAAGATCGCGCTGCACTGGGAGGGTGACACCACCAGCGGACCGGCGAATATCCAGGCCGCCGCAACGCGTCAGATCGAGTTCGGCAGCGCCTTCAACGGCGCGGTGGTCAAGTTGGTCGCGGGCGGTGCGCCCGTGACCTCGGTGCTCAGCTCGTACGGCGCGGACGAGCAGTCCTTCACCGGCTACTTCGTCCGTGACGATGCGGGCATCAAATCGCCCCGTGACCTGATCGGCAAGAAGGTCGGCATCAATACCCTTGGCGCACACCACGAATTCATCACCCGGGAATGGCTGCACCAGCAGGGACTGACCGATCAAGAGATCAAACAGGTCGAACTGATCGTGGTACCGCCGGCCAATACCGAGGACGCCCTGCGCAAGGGCCAGATCGATGTCGGCGCGCTGGGCGGAGTCTTCCGGGAGGGCGCGGTCGGGCGTGGCGGTATCCACGCGCTGTACACCGATAAGGACCTGTTCGGTCAATTCGACTACGGCACTTATGTTTTCCGCAAGGATTACATCGCGCAGAACCCGGAGGCGGTCAAGGACTTCGTGCAGGGGACCGCGCGGGCGACGCGCTGGCTGCAGGTGACCCCGCGCGACGAGGTGGTCGCGCGCTTCGCCTCGATCATCAACAAGCGCGGCCGCAATGAGAACACCGATCTGCTGAAATTCTGGCATAGCCCTGGCCTGCCGGTCCCCGGCGCGGTGATCGCGGAGAAGGAACTGCAGATCTGGATCGATTGGCTGGTCCGCAATGGTGATGTGCCCGCAGGAAAGCTCTCGGCGAAGGATCTGTACACCAACAAGGACAACCCGTACGCCAACGGGACCTACGGTCCGACCACCGGGCCGATCGGAGAGGTGGTCGCGGCGAAATGACTCAGGTGAAACTCGCACTCGCCGGAGTGCGCAAACAGTTTCCGGTCCGTGGGTCGAACGAGGAGTTCACCGCGATCGAGGATATTTCGCTGGAACTGCGCGACGGCGAGTTCCTGGTGCTCGTTGGCCCGAGCGGTTCCGGGAAGTCGACGCTGCTCGATCTGCTCGGCGGGCTCAGCAAGCCCAGTGCCGGGCGAATCCTTTTGGACGGCAAGCCGATCAGCGGACCGGGCCTGGATCGCGGCATCGTCTTCCAGCAGTACGCGCTGCTGCCGTGGCGCACCGCCCGGACCAATATCGAATTCGGTTTGGAAGCGAAGGGTGTGCGGCGCCGGGAACGGCGGAAGATCGCCGACGAGTACCTGGAATTGGTGGGTCTGGCCGGATTCGGCGACCGCTATCCGCATGAGCTGTCCGGCGGTATGAAACAGCGCGTCGCCATCGCCCGCAGCCTCGCCTTCGATCCCGAGGTGCTGTTGATGGACGAGCCGTTCGCCGCACTCGACGCGCAAACCCGGGAGTCGTTGCAGGACGAGCTGTTACGGATCTGGCGGGCCACGGGCAAAACGATTCTGTTCATCACCCACGGCATCGATGAGGCGGTCTACCTCGGCCAGCGAGTCGCCGTGCTGACCTCACGCCCCGGCCGGGTCAAGTCGGTGATCGATATCGATATCGACCGGAATTCCGGTGCTGATGTGCGCTCCAGCGAACCCTTCCGGGAGGCACGGCACCAGATCTGGTCGCAATTGCAGAGCGAAGTCACCCGGGCGCAGGGACTCGAACGCGAGTCGCTGTCGGCCACGAGCATCGAGAGGAAGCCGGTTCATGTCTAGCGCAGTGCAAGTCGTCGAGAAGTCACGGCCGGTGGTCGTCCGCAGCCGGGCCGAGTCCGTGCCGACACCGAAAGTCGACGTATCGCGAGTAGTGCGGGCGGTCGCGCTGTTGGCGTGGCGAATCTTCAAACCCACCTTCGCCGTCGGTCTGCTGGTCGCGGTGTGGGAGGCGGCGCCGCGGCTCGGTTTGGTGGACGAGGTCTTCCTGCCGCCGTTTTCGACCGTCGCGCAGGCCTTCGCGGATCTGGTGCGCAGCGGTGAGATGTGGGAGCACGTCTCGACCAGCCTGACCCGGTCGGCGATCGGATTCTCGCTCGCGCTCGCGGTCGCCATTCCGGTCGGTGTCGCCATCGCCTGGTATCGCCCGGTGGCCGATTTTCTGAACCCGATCCTCGAATTGTTTCGCAATACCGCGGCATTGGCGCTGTTGCCGGTGTTCATTCTGATCCTTGGCATCGGGGAGACATCCAAGATCGCGCTCGTGGTGTACGCGAGCTTCTTCCCGATCCTGTTGAACACCATCACCGGTGTGCGCACGGTGGATCCGCTACTGATCAAATCCGCTGTCTCGTTGGGTTTCTCGCCGATTCGACTGTTCCAAAAGGTGATCCTGCCCGCCGCCGTGCCGTCGATCTTCACCGGCGTTCGAATGGCGGCGGCGTCCTCGATCCTGGTGCTCATCGCCGCCGAAATGGTCGGCGCCCGTGCCGGACTCGGCTACCTGATCACCGCGGCCCAACAGAACTTCCAGATCCCCAATATGTATGCGGGCATCATCGCCATCTCGCTGCTCGGGCTGAGTTTCAACGGCCTGCTCGTCGCCCTCGAACGCCGCCTGTCCCGATGGCGCGCCGAACCCTCCCGTTAAGGACTCCGATGTCGTTCCCCCGCAAGCAATTCCATCTCAATGCCTTCCTGATGGGCGTCGGTCATCACGAGGCGGCCTGGCGGCATCCCCGCACCGAGGAGCGCCGGGTCCTGGATGTGCGGCATTTCCAAGAACTCGGCCGCATCGCCGAACGCGGCAAACTCGATTCGGTCTTCTTCGCCGACGGGTTGGCCGTCGGACCGCGGATCAAGCGCAATACCTTGGCCGTATTCGAGCCGGTCACGCTGCTTGCCGCAATCGCGGCGGCGACCGAACGCGTCGGACTGATCGCGACGGCCTCGACCACCTACAACGAGCCGTTCAACCTGGCCCGTAAATTCGCCTCTCTCGATCACATCAGCAGCGGTCGGGCGGGCTGGAATATCGTCACCTCGGGCAACGAGGACGAGGCTTTCAATTTCGGCTTCGACGCCATTCCCGAACACGCCAGGCGCTACGAACGGGCACAGGAGTTCGTGGACGTCACCGTGCGGCTCTGGGACAGCTGGGAATCCTCGGCCATCGTGCTCGACCCGGACGAAGGCATCTTCGCCGACCCGGACAAGGTGCACACCATCGACTACGCCAGCGATCGGTTCCGGGTGCGCGGCCCGCTGAATTCGCCGCGCAGCCCCCAGGGGCGGCCGCTGCTGGTCCAGGCCGGATCGTCGGAAAGCGGTAAGGATTTCGCCGCGCACTACGCCGAGGCCGTATTCACCGCACAGCGCTCGTTGGCGGAGGGGCAGGCGTTCTACCGGGATCTGAAGGCGCGACTGCCCAAGTACGGCCGTTCGGCCGATGAGCTGAAGGTGCTGCCCGGTCTGGTGCCGTTCATCGCCGATACCCGCGAGGAAGCACTGGCCCTCGAACAGGAATTCACCGACCTCATCTCACCGGACTACGCACTGCGGCAACTGTCCGCGCTGCTCGGCGTAGATCTCACCGAACACGCACTCGACGCACCACTGCCACCGCTACCCGCGGAGAGTGAGATCGAGGGCGGGAAGAGCAGATTCACGCTGGTCAAGGAACTCGCCGAGCGCGAGAACCTCACGGTGCGCCAGCTTATCGGGAAGTTGGGCGGCGGGCGTGGACACCGCACCTTCGCGGGAACACCCACCGATATCGCCGACGAGCTGCAGTCCTGGTTCGAAGGCGGCGCCGCCGACGGCTTCAACATCATGCCGCCGTACCTGCCGGGCGGTCTGGAGGACTTCGTGGACCGGGTGGTCCCGATCCTGCAGGACCGCGGCCTGTTCCGCACCGACTACACCGCGACCACTCTGCGCGGGCACTACGGGTTGGCACCGGTGGAAAGCCAATTCGCCCAGGTCCGAACCGAACTCGGCGCATGAGTCCCGGGCTGACCAGGAGGCGCGCCGTCGACTTCATGCGAATGGGCAGCAGTGGGTGTCGCCCGTGCTGCGCCGATCATCCCCAACCATCGCCGAAGAAAGTACGACCATGACCACTGTCAGCGAGCCCACGACCACCACCCTCCGGATCACGCCCGTCGCCGGACATATCGGCGCCGAGATCGCGGGCGTCGACCTGCGGGCCGAGCTCACCGATCAGGAGGTCGCCGACATCACCGCGGCCCTCTACGAATACAAAGTGCTGTTCTTCCGCGACCAGCACATCGGCCACGCCGAACACATCGCCTTCTCCCGGCGGTTCGGCGCCGTGACGCCCTCGCATCCCTACGACGATGACGCGCCGACCGAATTCCCCGAAATCCTGGCCGTCGACAGCCGACTCTACGAAAAGCGTTTCGGCGTCAAGAAATTCACCTACACCAACCACTGGCACACCGATGTCTCCGCACTGATCAACCCGCCCGCCGCCTCACTGCTGCGGGCCGAGATCGCACCGGAGCGCGGCGGGGACACCAGCTGGACGAATCTCGCGGCCGCCTACGCGAACCTGCCCGAATCGCTGCGCAAGTTCGTCGAGGGACTGCGGGCCGTGCACCGGTTCGGCGGCAGCCGTCCGGCATGGAACGAGGAGAGCGATTATGCCAAGAAGGTCGCCGATGCTCCGCTGGTGACCGAGCATCCAGTGGTGCGCGTGCACCCGGTGACCGGTGAGAAGGTGCTCTTCGTCAACCCCGGCTTCACCACCCACATCGTCGGTCTGAGCCCGGCCCAGAGCGACGCTGTACTCCAGTTGCTGTTCGACGAACTGTCGAACCCGGCCTACACCGTCCGATTCCGTTGGGAAAAGGGCAGCCTGGCGTTCTGGGACAACCGCGCCACCGCGCACCTGGCCCCGGGCGACCTCAATCATCTCGATGTCACCCGTGTCCTGTACCGCACCACTCTCGAGGGCGATATCCCGGTCGGCGTCGACGGCGAGCAATCGCGCTCGATCTCCGGTCAACAGTTCACCGGCTCCTGAGATAAGTCGGGGTCGGCACCCGCGGGTGCCGACCCCGAGTGAGATGGGGGAGCGGGCGCGGTAGCGCGGATTGGAGGAGTGGGGAAACACGCGGGGGCGCAGGGGAATCCCGTGGCTCGTGTCGACCTCCGACGTGGCAGACGGGACGACCCAAGGTTAGGGAGAACTGGCAGCCATGTCCTCAAAATTACATCTCGTTATGTAGATATGCGCATCTAAACATGTAACCTTCCTCTTCAAATTCCACACAAATCACCCATCAAAGAAAACTCAACACCCAGCGCAAACGCCAAGCCAAGAGAGCAAGGGGGAAGGGGGGGACCAGACTCATTGCGCTACAAGGGGTCCCGTAGTGTCCGCGCAAAACAGCGGATACGACGTTGCCCCTGGTCAGGCCCGGTTCGAAGGGGTGATCCACGTCACTGGTTGATGCTGTCAGGAATTCCGGGGCTGTCTCGTTCAGGAAGCACGCGAACCAGACAGGAGCGAACCATGAAGCACCGCATCGTCGTCCTCGGGGCCGGATACGCCGGAGCCTTCTCCGCCGGATACCTGGCCCGCCAACTCCACCCTGACGACTTCGAGATCACCGTCGTCAACGCCGAACCCGATTTCGTCGAGCGGCTGCGCCTGCATCAGCTAGCCGCGGGGCAGGATCTCCGCCACCGGCCGCTGGCGGAGGTGTTCGCGGGCACCGGGATCCGGCTACGGCTGGGGCGGGTAACCAACGTCGACGTCGAGCGCCGAACTGTCACAGTCTCCGGCGTCGAGGGCATCGACCGGTTCGAATACGACTCCCTGCTCTACGCGCTCGGCAGCACCGCCGCCGACCACGGCGTTCCGGGCGTCGAGGAGCACGCCTTCCATGTTGCCGCGCGGCCGTCCGCGCTGCGCCTGCGCGCACGCCTGGATGAGCTGGGCGAAGAAGGGAAGGTGCTGGTAGTCGGCGGCAACCTGACCGCGATCGAGGCCGCCACCGAGATCGCCGAATCTCGTCCAGGACTCGAGGTCAGCCTCGTCACCAGCGGCGAACTGGGCGGCTGGCTGGGCGCGAAGGCCCGCCGTCACCTGTTGCGTGCCTTCGACCGGTTCGGCATCACGGTACACGAGCACACCACCATCGAGCGTGTCGAGGAGGCGGCGGCGGTCGGCGCCGACGGCACCGCTTTCGCTTCCGATGCGACCGTGTGGACCGCTGGCTTCGCCGTCCACCCGATTGCCGCCGCCAGCGGCTTGGAGGTGGCACCCAACGGCCAGATCGTGGTCGACCGTCAGATGCGGTCGGTCTCGCATCCGGATGTCTACGTTGCCGGTGACAGCGCCTTCGTCATCGGCGACAACGGTCGGCCGTTGCCGATGTCCTGCGCTTCCGCGGGGTACACCAGCATGCAGGCGACGGCCGCGATCGTCGGGGACCTGACCGGGCGCAAGATCAAGGCGACCGCGCTGACATACTTCGGCAACCACATCAGCCTGGGACGCAAGGACGCGATCTTCCAGCTGGTCGACGGTGACGCTCGGTCGAAGGCCGGGGCCCTGTGCGGACGGTCGGCGGCGCGCGTCAAGTCGGCCGTCGTGGCAGCCAGCGGCTGGGCCATCAGCCGTCCGACCTTCGGAAGGCCGACTCGCAAGTACCGCTCGGCCACCATCCGAGAGCGCTCGGCCGACGTGCTCGCCGCATAGAGTCGTGCTCATGGACACTGCCACCGTGGCGCGTTTCGAGGCCAGCCGGAATCGCCTGGCCTCGCTCGCCTACCGTCTGCTCGGCTCGGCCGCCGACGCGGAGGACACGGTGCAGGACGCGTTCCTGCGGTGGCAGGCGGCCGACCGGGACTACGTCGAGGTGCCCGAAGCGTGGCTGACCAAGATCGTCACCAACCTGGCGCTCGACCGGCTCCGTTCGGCGAAGGTGCGGCGTGAACGCGCGGTCGGCGCCTGGATGCCCGAACCGCTCCTCGACGGCGACCCGATGCTGGGCCCGGCCGACACCGTCGAGCAGCGCGAATCGGTGACCCTGGCGGTGCTGACCCTCATGGAGCGGCTGTCGCCGGTCGAACGGGCCGTTTATGTGCTGCACGAGGCCTTCGCGTACAGCCATGCCGAGATAGCTGAGATGCTCGGCATCAGCGAGTCCGGGAGTCAGCAACACACCCACCGAGCCCGGCGTCGAATCACCGCCGCTCGCAACAGCATTGACATCGACCGGGCCGCCGCGCGTCGAATCGTCGAGGCATTCGTCGACGCCGCCTCCTCGGGCCGCACCGATCGACTGGTCGCGCTGCTGACCGACGACGCGACGGGCATCTCCGACGGTGCGGGTCTGGGGTTGGCCGCGAAGCTGATCCGGTACGCGACCCCGGAGCGGATCGCCAGCGCGGTGCGGGCAGGCTTCAAACCGTCTCCGGCCAAGCGCAGACTCGCCGGTGGCTCGCCCTCGATTCACGCCGTCGTGGTGAATAACCAACCGGCCATGCTCGCCACGCTCGACGGCCGCGTCGTGGGCGTCACGATCCTGGAGATCCGCGACGACAAGATCGCGGGAGTGCGCGGCATCGCCGCCCCGGCCCGACTTGGTCGCCTCACCGAGGAATGGCAGCGGCAGGAGCATGCGGTCCCGCTGATCGAATCGTGGTAATCGGCGGGTTGATGAGTCGAGGGCTGTTGCGGCTCAGTGAGTTTCCGGGAGGACCGGGTTGCCACTTGACTTGGAGCGCACTCTAAATCCTAGCGTTGTCGTATGGCAGCAATCTTGATCACTGGAGCGAACAAGGGTCTCGGCTTCGAGACCGCCCGCCGACTCGTTGCGGCGGGCCACACCGTCTACCTGGGCAGCCGCGATGCCGAGCGCGGTCGTCAGGCGGCGCAGGAATTGGGCGCGCGGGCCGTCCAACTCGATATCACCGACGATGCGTCGGTGGCGGCCGCGGTGCGGACCATCGAGGCCGACGGCGGTCTGGATGTCCTGGTCAACAATGCCGGTATCCAGGCGGAGATGACCAGCCGGGACGACATCATCGGTGCCGCGGACCTCACCGCGGACGTGATGCGAGAGACCTTCGACACGAACGTCTTCGGCACAGTGCGCGTCCTGCATGCCTTCCTGCCGCTGCTGCAGCGTTCGGCCGCGCCGGTCGTGGTCAATGTCAGCAGCGGTCTGGCCTCGGTGACCAGGATGTCGACTCCGGGCACCCCGGCATACGCCTACCCGGGCGTCGCTTATCCGGCGTCGAAGACCGTTGTCAACATGCTCACCGTGCAGTACGCGAAGGCGTTCCCGAATATCCGGATCAATTCGGTGGAGCCCGGTTTCACGAAGACCGATCTCAACGGGAACAGCGGCACCCAGACGGTGGAAGAGGGCGCGCAGATCATCGTGCGCATGGCGCAGATCGGCCCCGACGGCCCCACCGGAAGCTACGTCGATGCCGAAGGCGCGCTGCCCTGGTGATCGACCACGGCCGTTGCGACGATATACCCCTTGGGATCTCGCCACGTCCGCCCTGGATGATGGGTGAACCAATCTTCGACGTCCTCGCGGAGATCGTTCAGAATCGCCTGCCGCCGAGGGTGATTCGGCGTGACACCGTAGAAAGTGAACAGCGCCTCGGCGAAGCGCACGAGCGGATCGGGGGTATCGAAGACGAGCGCGTTATCCGATCGCTGGATCCGTATCTCGCCGAACACGTCGGTCATCAGGTCGGGCAAGGTGTCGGAGTCGACGGTGGTGGGGACCGAATCGCCGACGTCGAGGCCGTACGTCGCGGCATGCGCGGCCACGAGTTCGGTGGTGTACGGGTAGGTTCCGGGATGATTGACGACCACGGCTACCGTCCCGCCGGGCTTGGTCGTGCGCCGGAATTCGCGGAGTGCGGCGACCGGATTCGCGAGGTGGTAGAGCATGTGCCGCGCGGTGAGCGCATCGAAGCTGTTGTCGTCGAATGGGATTCGGTCCGCACTGCCGAATACGCCGCGCACGCCGGGCACGGCATTGGCGGCGGCGACCATCGCGGGGGAGGTGTCGATGCCGACCAGCGGACCTTGGTGACCGTTGCTCGCGAGGTGGGCGAGGAACCGGGCATCGCCGCAGCCGATATCGGCTAGATGTTCGGTTCCGGCGAGTTCGAGCGCGGTGAGCACCTTCGCGGTGGGGTCGTCGGGACGCTCCGAATAGCGTGTGTGGGTGTGGATCCGCACCTTCAGCGGTGTCGGATCGGCGTATTCGGCATCGAGACGGTAGCTGCACATCGCGGTCGTCCTTCGGTCCAGTTGGCCGGTGGTTGACCAGGTCGCCGGCTCGGCGATCGGGTCCGCGGGCTTTCCGGCGGTGAGCGTACCTCCCGAGGCGGCGCGCGGCGTTCCCTTTGGTGGGGGCGGCTACGAACCGTCCGACCGTCCGGCGGTGACGGTGGGGAGCCGCAGCGTGACCGGTGTGGTCTCGATCGGGTCGCGCAGATCCTCGGTGCCCGGGCGTTCATCGTCCAGAATAGGTTCGCCGAGTCCGATTTTCTCCTGGAGACGCTTCATCCAGGCCGGTGCCCACCAGCAGTCGTCGCCGAGCAGTTTCATGACCGCCGGTACCAGTAGCATGCGCAGCACGGTTGCGTCGATGAACAGTGCGGCGATCATGCCGTAGGCGATGTATTGCATCATCACCAGATCGGAGAAGGCGAACGCGCCGGTCACGACCAGCAGGATGAGCGCTGCGGCGGTGATGATGCGGCCGGTGTGCGCGGTGCCGGTGCGTACCGCGTCGCTGGTGCTGGCGCCTGTGGCTCTGGCCTCGACCATGCGGGAGAGCAGGAAGACCTCGTAGTCGGTGGACAGGCCGTAGATGATCGCGATGATCAGCACGAGCACATTGGACTGGATCGGCTGCGGGGTGAAGTTCAATAGCCCTGCGGCGTGGCCGTCGACGAAGATCCAGGTCAGGATGCCGAGGGTGGAGCCGAGTCCGAGCGCGCTCATCAGCGCGGCCTTGATCGGCAGCACCAGTGAGCCGAAGGTGAGGAACATCAGCAGCGTGCTCACGAGCAGGACCAGGGCGATCATGACCGGGATGCGGTAGAGCAGCGCGTCGATGCTGTCCTTTTGCATGGCCGGGATGCCGCCGACGTACATGTCGACGCCGTCGGGGAGTTCCATTTTGCGCAGGTATTCGATGGTTTCCCCGCCTTCGTTCGGGTTCACCAGTGTGGCCTTGGAGCGGTAGATGTTGTCTTGCGTCGAGGATTTGGACGGCATCTCGAACGGACTGGCCAATCCTGGTGCGTGTCCGGCCGCGCGCCAGGCTTCGCCGACCGGTGTGCTGTTGTCGGCGACGAAGACCAGTTCGATGGGATCGGATCGGCGTTGTGGGAAGAAGGTGTCGATCTGTTCCTGTGCGACGCGAGTCGGGTTGTCCGGCGGCAGATATCGCTCGCTGAAGCCGCCGAAGATGAGGTTTTTGACCGGGATGATCAGCAGGAAGAGGACGATGACGAGCGGGATCGCGACGGTGAGTGGTCGTGCCATCACCCAGCCGGTGGTCTTGCCCCAGAGTCCGTCCTCGATTTGTTCGGCGGTCCTGTTTCTTCGGAACCGCTTGAACCCCAACATATCCACGCGCGGTCCGAGGACGGCCAGGCTGGCGGGCAGGATGGTGATGGCGGTGAAGGCGGCGAGTAGGACGGTCGCGATGGCGCCGTAGGCCATGGATTTGAGGAAGCCCTGGGGGAACAGCAGCATGCTGCCGAGGCTCGCGATGATCATGGTCGCGGAGAACACGACGGTGCGTCCCGCGGTGACGACGGTGCGGCGCACCGCGGCGCGGGTGTCGTAGCCCGCGGCGAGTTCCTCGCGGAATCGGCTCACGATGAACAGGCCGTAGTCGATGGCCAGGCCGAGGCCGATCATGGACAGTACCGAGGAGACAAAGGAATTCACCTCGGTGAAGCGGGTCAGGAACATGATGATGCCGGATGCGCCGATGACTGTGAGTCCGCCGACGAGTAGCGGCAGCGCGGCTGCGACGAGGCCGCCGAAGATGAAGAACAGCAGCACGGCGACGGCCGGGATGGCCAGGACTTCCATGCGGTGGACATCGTCGGCCATGGTGTCGTTGAGTGTGCCCGCCACTGCTTGCAGTCCGCTGACCTGCACGTCGATGCCGGGGATCGCGAAGGCGTCCTTGACTTTCCGGAAGTTGCGTACGCAGTCGGTGTCGTTGTCGCCCGCGATGGCGATCGCGGCTACGGCGCGTTTCTTGTCGTCGGTGGCCGCCTTCGCGCCGCTGATCTTGGCGCCGTCGACGCGCCAGTAGGAGGCGTTGATGCCGGTGATCTCGTTGGGATACTTGTCCGGCAGGGTGTTGAGGTTGTCGATGATCTGCTTGCTGAATTCCGGATCGTCGACGGTCTTTCCGTCTGGTGCGGTGTAGAGCACGACGACGTCGAAGTCGTGGTTGCGCCCGAAGGCGGCGTCGGCGAGGCGTGCGGCCTGTGCGGATTCGGAAGTGGGATCGTCCATGCCGCCGGAGCTGAGGTGGTCTTCGAGTCCGAAGCCGTAGGCACCGAGTGCGAGGAGTGCGCTCACCACGGCCGCGAGTACCGCGAAGCGCAGCCGATGGATGAGGTTGCCCCAGCGCGTGAACATCAGCGGGCTCCTTGCCGGCGGGAGAATTGGTGTGCTGCTTGCTGTGCCGCGCCGATCGCCAAGGGCTGCATCCTTTCCGGGGTGCACGCTCGATGTGCCTGTAGTCAAAGGTACAGGCCAGTCTGAAGTGGTAGTGTTTCAGAAATGATGCCGCGATGCGCGCGGATGTGATGCGAATTGCATTGACTGCCAGAGTGTTTGATTCGTGCCGTCTGGCAGTCGGTGCAGACTTGCGGCCTACGAACTGCGCGGGGGTGTGATCGTGAGATCGGTCGGGCCGAGGACCTTGGCGAGAGTCGCGGCAAGCGCGTGCAATTCGTCCGGATCGAGCTTGTCGGCGAAGCAGCGCTCGATGCCGGCGAGGTAGCCGGGCGCGGCCGCGTGTAGCCGCTCGCGACCGGCATCGGTAATAGCGACGAACGCGGATCTGCCGTCGTCGGGGTTGGATTCGCGCGCGACCAGACCCGCGGCCGCCATCTCGGTGACGAGCCTGCTGACTCGGGTGCGGCTGAGTACGACGCGCTCGCCCAGATCGGTCATGCGCAGCGGTTCGACGCCGTCGAGTTCGAGTAGCACGTCGTACCACGCGAGCGGGAGTGCGAAGTCTCGGCGCAGTTCGGCATCCAAGCGGGGGACGAGGTTCGCATGCACCCGCAGCAGTGCCGACCATGCGCTGCTGGCTGCCGCGCGATGCTTCTCCGATTGCGTCACGGGCCGATTCTAACCACTTGCGTGCACCCGCACACATATAATAGCGTGCACACGCACATAAATTATCTGTCGTCAGGAAGGAAAATCTCATGACCACAGTCATCGCCCGTGACGAACTGGCCGCCGCGATCGAGGCCGGTACGGTGACGGTCCTGGACACCCTCGGTGCGGGCTACTACGAGAAAGCGCATCTGCCCGGCGCGCTCACGCTGGTCGACGCTGATGTGGAATCCCGAGCTGCGCAGTTGCTCCCGGACCAGCACGCACCCATCGTGACCTACTGCTCCAACAACGCCTGCCAGAACAGCGAGGTCGTCGCGGTCAGGCTGCGCGCCCTCGGCTATACGAATGTCCGCGCCTACCGCGCGGGCATCCAGGATTGGACCGAAGCCGGCCTGCCGATCGAATCCGAATCCTGAATCGGGTTGATGTGCGGTCGGGCGATCCGCCGTCCGACCGCACTTTCCGCGCCGAGGCATTCTCGACGAGACGATGCGTGGTCTTGTGCCTGCTCGGGGATCAGCGGATCATCGGAGAAGTAACGATTTCTGGTCGGGGGCATCATCATCGTCGATCAGTCAGGAAACGTTGTAATGACCACCAGAATTGCCACGGCGATCGCCGCGATCGCCTTCACCGTATCTGTTGGCGCTCTCGCCGCTCCTGCGGCCTCGGCGGAGCCGGTCACACCTGCGTTCGGTTCGGTCGTATTCTGCTTCAACGTCCCGCTGGGTCCTTTCTTCAGCTTCAGCATCTGTGTCTGAGATCGCCGGGCGGGCATAAGCCGCGGATCAGCGCGGCGTTCATAAAGAAGTGAACCTGTCGGTGGCCCGGGCTACCGTGGGGTGATGGCCGCGCATCTGACGCACTGGGGAGTGTTCGAAGCCGATAGCGATGGGCAGCGGTTGACCGCGGTGCGTCCATGGCGCGGGGATCCGGAGCCGACGCCTTTGATCGAGAATGTGGCTTCGGCACAACATCATCCGACGCGCATCGATCAGCCGTATGTGCGGCAGGGGTGGTTGGAGCGCGGGCCGGGTGGTGCCGGGCGCGGTGACGAGCCGTTTGTGCCGGTGTCGTGGGAAACCGCGGTGGAGTTGGTATCCGGTGAGTTGCATCGGGTGTACGGCGAGTACGGCGCGCAGGCGGTGTACGGCGGGTCCTACGGTTGGGCGAGTGCGGGGCGGTTTCATCACGCGCAGAGTCAGGTGCACCGGTTTCTGAACTGTCTCGGCGGTTATGTCCGGAGTGTGCACAGCTACAGTCTGGGAACCTCGCAGGTGCTGTTGCCGCATGTGATCGGCTCGATGGGGCTGTTCGAGGGCCACGCGACCGCGAAGAGCGTACTCGTCGAGCACACGCAGTTGGTGGTGGCCTTCGGTGGGCTGTCGCCGAAGAATTCCGCGGTGTCGCCCGGTGGTGTGTCGCGGCACAACACCAGAACCTGGATAGCGGCCGCGCGGGCGCGCGGGTGCCGTTTCGTATCGATCAGCCCACTGCGCGATGACATTCCGGCGGAGGCGTCGGCCGAATGGATCGCGGCGCGGCCCGGTAGCGATACTGCGCTGATGCTGGCGCTGGCCCAGGTATTGGATGCGGATGGGTTGGCGGACAAGGAATTTCTGGATCGGTACACGGTCGGCTACGAGCGGTTCATCGGCTACGTGCGCGGCGAAACCGATGGCGTTGTCAAGGATCCCGCGTGGGCGCAAGCCATCACCGGGGTGTCGGCGCAGCGGATCCGGTCGCTGGCGCGGGAGATGGCCGCCGCGCGCACGATGCTCAATGTGAGCTGGTCGTTGCAGCGTGCCGAGCACGGTGCGCAGCCGCTGTGGCTGGGGGTGGTGCTTGCGGCGATGCTGGGTCAGATCGGGCTGCCCGGTGGCGGTTTCGGGCACAGTTACGGGTCGTGCGCGCACGTCGGTGATCCGGCGCGCGGGCAGTCGGTGCCGAGGTTCCCGCAGGGCGGCAATGGTGTTTCGGCGTTCATTCCGGTCGCCAGGATCGCCGATATGCTGCTGAACCCGGGGGAGCCGTTCGATTTCAACGGTATGCGGTTGGTGTATCCCGCTATCGAGCTGGTGTATTGGTGCGGTGGGAATCCTTTTCACCACCACCAGGATCTGGCCCGGCTGCATACGGCGTTCACGCGGCCGCAGACGGTGATCGTGCACGATGCGTTCTGGACCGCGACCGCGCGCCACGCCGATATCGTCCTTCCGGCGACCATGAGCATCGAACGCGACGACTTCGGCTCCGGCCAGAACGATCGCGAATTCTTCCCGATGAAGGCGCTGACCCGGCCGCACGGTGCCTCCCGTGACGACTACGCGATCTTCGCGGAATTGGCCGAACGCCTCGGTGTCGGTAAGGAATTCACCGAGGGGCGCACCGTCGAGGAATGGTTGCGGCACCTGTACGAGCAATGGCGCGCGGGCCTCGACGATCCGACGGTGCCGGAGTTCGACGAGTTCTGGGACAGCGAGTCGTTCACGGTTGCGGTGCCCGATCCCGAGCAGGTGCTGTTCGCCGATTTCCGCGCGGATCCGGACCGTTTTCCGCTCACCACACCCAGTGGCAAGATCGAGATCTTCTCCGAGACGATCGATGCCTTCGGATATGCCGACACCCCTGGCCACCCGGTGTGGTTGGAACCGGAGGAATGGCTGGGCGCCGCGACGCGGTTCCCGCTGCAGCTCATCGCGAATCAGCCGCGCGCCAAACTGCACAGCCAGCTCGATGTCGGCGCGCACAGTCGGTCGGTGAAAATCGGTGGGCGAGAACCGGTGCGGCTACATCCCGACGATGCCGCGGCGCGCGGTCTGCGAGATGGCGATATCGTGCGGATCTTCAACGATCGGGGTAGCTGTCTGGCCGGGCTGGTCGTCGACGACGCGGTCCGGCCGCAGGTCGCGCAGTTGTCCACGGGCGCCTGGTACGACCCGGATCCGGCCGATCCCAGCTTCTGTCGGCACGGCAACCCGAATGTGCTCACCGCGGATCGTCCCGCCTCGACGTTGAGTCAGAGCTGCGCGGGACAATTGGCGCTGGTCGAGATCGAGCCGTATCAGGGTGTGCTACCGGATGTGGCCGTTGTTCGGCCACCGGCGACAGTCGAGCGCGTTTCATGACGGCGCGGGTGAGGCTGGTCTCAACGGGCGGTCCCGGCTGTGGTCCGGTGTCGGATTTCTGTCAGGATTTCGAATTATGGTGTCGAATCCGTTGCCCGCGCTAGCTCGCCGGATCGCGCAGAAGCGCTGGGTCATGCGCACGGCGCCGATGGTGCTGCGGCTGGAACGGTTTGTGCGGCGGGTCAGCCGAGGGCGGCGCGGTGTGCTCGATCTGGCGGGTTTGCCGTCGATCGAACTCACCGTCCCGGGTCGCAAAACCGGGATCCCGCGCACCACATCGCTGCTGTATGTGCCGCGCGGTGACGACTTGCTGCTGGTGGGATCGAATTGGGGCAGCCCCAAGCATCCGGTGTGGTCGGCGAATCTGCGCGCGGCCGATACCGCCGTCGTCCGGCGCAAGGGTGAGCGGTTCGAGGTGAGCGTCAGCGAGGTCACCGGCATGGACCGCAAACGCGCCTGGGATCTGGCGGTCGAGTTCTGGCCGGGCTACGAAATGGAGTGCGAGCTGTCCGGGGGGCGTACCTTCCGCATTTTCGAGTTACGCCGCAGCTGAATTCACTCCGGCGCGGGCACGATCGGCGCGCCCGGATGCGGGACCGGGGCTGGTGGAGTCAACGCGGCGGCGGGTGCACCCGGCTTGGCCGGTGGAGGCGGTGCGGCCGGTGTGAGCAGCGGCGGGGCGCCTGGTGCCGGAACGATGCCCCCAGTCTTGCCGGTGGTCGGCTGGGTGCAGTCGGGGGCATCGGATTCGTCGCAGGTGGCGGGCACGATCGGCGCCGCGTGTGTGACGCTCGACAGTGCGCTCGTGGCGATCGCCAGGACTGCGGCCGCGACCAGGACGGCTCGGCGATATGTGACGGACATGGCGATCACAACCAGATCGGATCGCCGTAGACCGCGACCGAATTGTCGGCGGTATCGGTGGAAATGGTCGCGATCACATAGGAGCGCAGGCTGACCGGCCCCATACAGGCATCGATTTTGATCTGCACCTGATCGGTGGTGATCGAACCATGCGGTCCGGCAAGGGCTTTGGTGCCGAACGGGATGGTGGTGATCGTACCGGGTTTGAAGGTGGCCGATACGCTGGGCAGTGCCGCTGCCCCGACACCGACGCTCAACCCGGGAGTCGGTGCGACCATCACGTTGACGTTCGGTCCGACCGATGCCGCCAGCCCGAGTGAGATGCCGTTGGAAACATCTATCTGGCAACCGATTTGGTAACCCAGCGTGAGCGTGCCCGAGTTGACCGATACACTGCCCGCACCGGTGATATCGGCCGCCGCGCGGACGCTGACGAAGCCTTCTCGGGTGAAGGTGGTTTCGGCGAGGTTGGGAACTCGGTCGAGGTTTTCGGCGGATTTCGTGACCGTCAGCTCCCAGCCGTCCTCGGTGGTGACCGTGCGGGACTGATCCGGCAGTGCGTCCGCCGAAGCCGATTGTGCTGGAACGAAACTCAGCACCCCCGCGGCCAGTAGGCATAGCGGGACGGCGGTCGAGCTATTCATAGTGTCGATCTCCTCGCTCACGTTGCAGTCGAACGATATCCGACGCCGCGCGGGACCTCTGTCGACAGGTCGGTTGTCCAAAACGGTGCGTGGTCGCTATCGCGGCGCGCAGAATCCGGATATGCGATTCCATGCCTTCAACGACGATGTGCTCGCCGACCACGATGCGGTGACGATTGCGAAACTGGTGCGTCGAGGGGAGATCGGCGCGGCCGAGGTCGCCGAGGCGGCGCGGGCGCGGGCCGCGCAGGTAGATCCGACATTGCGCGCCCTGGTGGTCTCGGCGGAGTCGGCGCTGTCGGCGGGGGATCCGGATGCGCCGCTGTTCGGAGTGCCGACCTATGTCAAGGACAACACCGATGTGCGGGGCCTGCCGACCAATCACGGCACCGCGGCGTTCGTCGGGCGGCCCGCCGCCGAGGACGGGCCTTATGCGAAACAGTTTCTGAGCACCGGGATGTCGGTGTTGGGCAAGAGTCGGCTACCGGAGTTCGGTTTGAACGCGAGTACCGAATTCGCCGCCGCCGAACCGACGCGCAATCCCTGGCATACGGACTATTCGCCGGGGGCGTCATCAGGTGGTGCGGCCGCACTCGTGGCCGCGGGGGTGGTGCCGATCGCGCACGGTAACGACGGTGGCGGATCGATTCGGATTCCGGCCGCGTGCTGCGGTCTGGTCGGGTTGAAGCCGAGCCGAGGACGGCATATCGATGGCCCGCAGGCGCGCTCGATGCCGATCAATCTGGTTTCCGAAGGTGTGCTCACCCGTTCCGTGCGCGATACCGCGACGTATTTCGCTGCGGCCGAACGGCATTGGCGCAACCCGAAGTTGCCGCCGGTCGGTCTGGTGCAGGGACCGGCGCGGCGGCGGCTGCGGATCGGGGTGATCGCCGATTCCGTCACCGGTACCGAAACCTGCCCGCAGACCCGGGCCGTTCTCGACGACACCGTCGCGCTGCTGGAGAAGATGGGGCACGAGGTAGTGCCGATCACCCTACCGGTTTCGCAACGCTTCGTCGACGACTTCACCACTTACTGGGGATTTTTGGCGTTCCTGATCGGGGCGGGTGGCAAACTCGCGATCGATCCGCGGTTCCAGCGCGGTGATCTGGATGCGTTCACCCACGGACTCGCGGCACTGTATCGCAAGTCCATGGCGCGCACACCGGCCATCCTCTACCGTCTCTCGCAAGTGCGTCACGCCTATGCGGGCATGTTCGGCGACCACGAACTGATCCTCTCGCCGGTCCTGGTCCACACCACCCCGCGCCTCGGTCACTTGAATCCGACCGTCCCCTTCGACGAACTCTTCGCACGCCTGATCTCCTGGGTCGCCTTCACCCCATTGAACAATGTCGCAGGCACACCCGCGATCTCGCTGCCCATGGGCGCTTCCAGTGAAGGCCTCCCGATCGGCATGCAGTTCTCCGCCGCCCACGGCGATGAACGCACTTTGCTCGAAATCGCCTTCGCCCTGGAATCCGAACGCCCCTGGCGGCGCATCCAGGACTGACCTACCCGGGAATCGCACGCCGATCCTCCGCGAAGGGCCCGACGCGGCGCGCCACCATCCAGAGCCTGCACGCGCGCGCCCTCGATCGCACGCTGCCACCGGTCGGGCACCAGCCCCTCGGTCCCCAGTGTCAACCACACTCGCAACTGGTCCCCATGGTCAGCAACCACCCGGTGCGGCCACTCGGTAAACGGCCGCCCGAAGATCATGCCCCGCACCACAATCGTTCGACTCACCGCGAAAGGCGTCACTGTGCGCGCCTAGTCCGCGGACCGATCAGCGCTAGAGGCCGAGTTTGGTGACGGCGTTGTCTTCCAACGGGTTTGCGGTGCGGATGTAGTTGTGCACGGTGCGTGGGTTGGACCAGCGGCCCTGGCGCATGATTTCGCGGTCGCTGGCCCCGCCGAGGGCGGCCTGGGTGGCGAATCCGGCGCGCAGTGAGTGTCCGGAGAAGAGGTCGGGATCGAGTCCGGCACGGGCGGCATAGCGTTTCACGAGTTCGGCGATCGCGCGCCCGGACATGGCCTCGGTGCCGATGCCGCCGTGCCGGGTAATGGTGGGAAACAGTGGGAGGGTGTCGTTTTCGGCCAGAACGGTGCCCCGGTAGCCGTGGCAGCGGTGGATATCCCGAGACGGCGAAGGTGCCTCGGTGAGCCAGGCGCGCACATCGCCGCGTGCACCGTGCGCCTCGAGCAACTGGATCCAATCGGCGAAGGCACAGACCGGACAGGTGTGCGGGCGCTGGCCGCGGGGGAGTGCGACGCGCTGTTCGGCGATACCGGTGGGGTCGGTTTTGGTGGTCGGAAGTTGCACGAGCAGTAGCGGTTCACCGGTGCCGTGGTCGAGATCGACGCGCACGTCGGCGATCCGCAATCCGGCGAGTTCGCTGCGGCGCAATGCGCCCGCGAATCCGACGAGCAAAGCGAGTGCGTCGCGGCGTCGCGCGGGCTCGGTCGGCCATCCCGGCTCCGGCAACCCGCCGAGCAGTTGTTCGAGGGTGTGCAGCAGCACGGGGCGTTTACGTTTCGGCTGCGTGCGACGAGTCCGGCGGATACCGCGCAAGGTCAGTCGAACGACATCGGACCGGGTGGGCGACGGTAATCCGTTGGCGGCGTGCACCGCCGCGATGGCCGCCGCCTTGCGCTCGAGCGTGGCCGCGCTGAACGCCCACCGCTGCGAACCGTCGTCACCGTGCCGCGACGCATCCGCCGCGGCAGCCAGATACACCGCGACATCGAGCGGATCCGCGGGCAACGCCTGCCGCCCCTCCGCCGCACACCATCCGGCCCACCCGATCCAATCGGTTCGATACGCGCGCAACGTATTCGCCGACTGCGACGCCTCCAAATAGCGTCGCAACGCCCCGGCCTGCTCATCGTCGAAACGCTCCCGCACCAAGCGCAGCGCCACGGTATCGACCAGCACGCTGCGCACCCCACGGCGCAACTCGGTGCGCACCGACTCCGGCACCGCGACCACCGCATCGCCCACCCGCTCGCTCCATCCACCCGACCCGACCTTCGGTGATCAAGACTAGGCGTTCTCCGGGGATTTCCGGGCCGCCGCGACGACTCGGCGATCCGGTGTGGTCGCGGTGCGCGTCAGTTGGGAAGTGGCACCAGCCGTTGGGCATCGTCGAACAGATAGGACTCGGCGACCCGTGCCGCAGTGAGCGCGGCAAGAGCGGTGGCCGCGACCAACATGTACATGACCACGATCTGGTAGCGAATGGCGGTGAGCGGATCGACACCGGCAAGGATCAGGCCGGTCATGGCGCCGGGCAGACTGATCAGCCCCACGACCTTCGTCGCGTCGATCGTCGGAATCAGTGCGGTGCGCAGTGCGGAGCGGCGGTGCGGCAGGAAGGCCTCGCGCGCCGAAAGACCAAGGCACAGGCGGGCTTCGATGGTCGGACGCGCATTGCGGGCATCTTCGTGCAGTCGGCGCAGTGCGATACCGGTGGCCTGCATGGCGGCGGAGACGATCATGCCGCCGACCGGGACGACCACCCGGGCCTGGGTGGAGATCACACCGAGCAGAATGAGCGCGCCGAGCGTGATGGCAGATCCGGTGCCGACCCCGATGGTCGCGGCCCGGCGCGCCCGCGGCACACCCTTGCCACGTCGGCCCGCGACCTGCCCGGCGATCAGCACCATCAGCACGACCCAGGCCAGCGCGCCCGGTAATCCGGTGTGCCGGAACAGGATCAGCAGGATAGCGCCGACCGCGACCAACTGGGCCGCGGCGCGGATGGCGGCGATGAGCAGCTCACGGGTCAGCTGCAGTCGCTGACGGTAGGCGATCGCGGCGGCCAGTGCCACGAGCACAAGCGAAGTCGCGACACCCGGCCAGCCGGGGACCGAAAGCTGTTCTGTCACTGGAGTTTCCGTTCACCGGACAGGCGCCCGTGTTGCAGTGTCCAGCTGTCGTCGGCCACATCGGTGACGAAGACGGTGTCATGGCTGACCAGGATGACACCGCCACCGGAGCCGGTGTGCTCGCGAATGAGGGTCGCCACCGCGGCGGCTGATTCCGCATCGAGTGCGGAAGTCGGTTCGTCGAGCAACAGCACCTCGGGTTCGACGGCGAGCGCCCGAGCCAGGCACACCCGCTGCGCTTGACCGCCGGACAGTTCGAGACAGCGCCGATCGCGGAAGTCCGGTAAGCCCACTCGAGCGAGCAACGCATCGATGCGATCGGCGGTGAGATCGGCACGGCCGACCCGGATCTCATCGGCGACGGTATCGGTGAGCAGGGTCGGTCGCTGTGGTACCAACCCGATGCGGCGACGCAGCTGGGGCGCGGGGAGCTGGGTGATCGGGGTGTCATCGAGCAGGATTCGGCCGCCAGTGGGTTCCTCGAGCCGGTTGAGCAGCCGCAACAGTGTGGTCTTGCCGGTGCCGCTCGGTCCGACCACCGCCGTGCACCGCCCTCCGGGAAACGTCACGGAGATATCGGTGAGTATCGACGTCTCGCCGTGGCGCACGCTGACTCGATCCAGACTGATATTCGGCACCATCCCACCATTCCTTATCGACGGAACTGTTTCCCGACGGGGCCGGGAACGGGGCGAGTGGACGCGGCCTGCGGATATGGTCGACCATGGGCGGATGTCGCTCAGCACGCACGAAGTCGATCTGTTCGAGAGCACCAGAGGCCGTCTGGAGGCGATCGCCTACCGGCTGCTGGGATCGGCCGGTGACGCCGAGGACGCGGTCCAGGAAGCGTTTCTGCGGTGGCAGGCCGCCGCCCGGGACCATATCGAGACGCCCGAGGCGTGGCTGACCAAGGTGCTCACCAACCTGTGCCTCAACCAGCTCACCTCGGCGCGGGCCAGGCGGGAGACCTATGTCGGCCAATGGTTGCCCGAACCCGTATTCGCCGGGGACCGGATGCTCGGCCCCGCCGATACCGTCGAGCAACGTGAATCGATATCGATCGCGATGCTCACGCTGATGGAACGGCTCGCGCCCAAGGAGCGCGTGGTGTACGTGCTGCGGGAGGCATTCGGATACGCGCACAACGAGATTGCCGAAATGCTCGAGATCACCGAATCGAACTGCCAGCAGATCTATCGGCGCGCCAAACAGCATCTGGCCACCGACCGGACTCGCGTGCAGGTCGACGAGGTCGCCGCCCGCAAGATCGTCGAGGAGTTCCTCGCCGCGGCGGTCAGCGGCCGAACCGAGACGCTGATCGGCCTGCTGACCGATGACGCCATCAGCATCGGCGACGGCGGCGACTTCTTCCCGACGCTCAACCGGCCCCTCATCGGTGCGCAGCGCGTCGTACGGTTCCTGCGCCTGGCCATCAAACCGACCGAGGGCAAGCGCAACATGCTCGGCGGCAGCCCCGCCATATTTTCCGCTGTCGCCAATGGCGGGCCCGCGCTGGTGACGGTGGTCGGTGACCGGGTCGTCGGCATCGTGTGCCTCGAACTGACCTCCGACGGCATCGCGGCAATCCACGCCCAGGTCAACCCGGAAAAGCTCGAGCGCGCCACCCGCCGGTGGGCGAATTCGGAACATGGAGCACCCATCATCGAATCCTGGTGACCCACATCACAGTCCATTCCTGTCAGCATTCGGGCCGCTGTCCGGTTCAGGAAGCGAACCCATCCAGACAGGAGCAAGACCATGAAGCACCGCATCGTCGTCCTCGGAGCCGGATACGCCGGAGCCATCACCGCCGGACGCCTCGCCAAGCGGCTGCACCGCGACGACGTCGAGATCACCCTGGTCAATGCCGACCCCGACTTCGTCGAACGGGTGCGTATGCACCAGCTCGCCAGCGGGCAGGATCTTCCCGCTCGCCCGCTGCGTGAGGTCTTCGCGGGCACCGGTGTGCAGGTCCGGATCGCGCGAGTCGACGCGGTCGATGTGGACCGCAAGACCGTCGACCTCACCGGCGAGGTCGAGACACTCGGCTACGACACCCTCGTATACGCACTCGGCAGCACCATCGCCGACTACGGCATCCCCGGCGTCGCCGAGCACACCTACAACGTCGCCGGGAAGCAGGCCGCGCTGCGGCTGCGGGCGCGCCTGAACGAGTTGCGGCCGGGCCAGACCGTGCTGATCGTGGGCGGCGGTCTGACCAGCATCGAAGTGGCCGCCGAGATCGCCGAGGCGCGCCCTGACCTCGAGGTCGCGATCGCCGCGCGCGGTGGCGTCGGCGACTGGCTCGACGAGAAGGCCCAGCGCTACCTGCGCGGAGCTTTCCAGCGGCTCGGCATCACCGTCCACGAGCACGCCGATGTCACCCGCGTCGCGGCGGACGGTGTGCTCACCGCTACCGGCACGACGATCCCGGCCCAAATGACCGTGTGGACAGCGGGTTTCACCGTGCACCCGATCGCGGCCGCCACCACCCTGGCGGTGTCGGACACCGGACGGATCGTCGTCGACGCCACCCTGCGCTCGGTCTCCCACCCCGATGTGTACGCCGTCGGCGACGCCGCGCACGCCGAAGGGGTCGGCGGCAAACCACTGCGGATGGGCTGCGCCACCGCAACCCCGATGGCATGGCAGGGCGCCGACGCCATCGCCGCGCGCTTGACCGGCCGCACAGTTCCCGACGCCCCGATCGGCTACGCCAGCCAATGCATCAGCCTCGGTCGCCGCGACGGCATCGTCCAGAAGGTGACCCCCGCCGATCAGCCCACGTCCACGGTGATCACGGGCCGTATGGGCGCTCGCATCAAGGAGCTCATCTGCGCGTCCACGGCCTGGAGCATCTCGCACCCGACCATGCTGCTGCCCAGCCGTCGCCGCCACCTCGTGGTTACCGGTGACGTGGCGGCGCAGTTCGTCACCCGGTGACCCGGCAGCCTGAACACGGTCGAAGCCGCCGCGTCGCATAAGCGCGGCGGCGGCTTCGGCATGATCTGCGGCCGGTGCTCGAGCATCGGGGTAGTGGTGCATCTGAACGGAACCCGGCGCCTCCGCCGACGGCCGCGCGTATTTCGTCAGCGACCGCACCGAGGTGTGCCCGGACAGCGTCATCAGCATCGGCGCGGACGCACCGTCCTCCGCAGCGTGGGTCAGCGGACATTCAACTCCGCCAATTCCTCTGCGCGGGCGGCGGTTTCGTCAGGTCACTACCACTCCCTCGGATCAGGTTCGCCGGTGAGGGGCCCGGTCGCGGGCGTCGTAGTTCTGTCGGGCCTGATCGACCTTGTCCAGGTTGACCGACCATTCGGCGAGTGTTGCGAAAAGGGGTGCCAGGCTGCGTCCCAGTGCGCTGATCTCGTACTCCACCCGGGGTGGGACCT
The DNA here is from genome assembly GCF_050955845.1 of Nocardia sp. CA-135398. NCBI lineage: Bacteria > Bacillati > Actinomycetota > Actinomycetes > Mycobacteriales > Nocardiaceae > Nocardia > Nocardia sp. CA-135398. The sequence goes on from NZ_CP192084.1 coordinate 4,105,534, forward strand.
CGGGGTGATAGGTGCGCACGACAAGCCCGTCGCGTTCCAGTTGCCGGAGCCGCTGCGTCAGGACCTTGGGCGTGATCGTTGTGATGCGGCGTTCCAGCTCGCTGAACCTTTGCCGCCCGAACTCGTTGAGCGTCCACAGGATCGGCGTGGTCCAGCGGCTGAAGACGAGATCGACCACCGGAGCGATCGGGCAGGCCAGTTCCGGAGGGACCTGTGATGTGGTCTCGGTCACCTGAAACCCACTTTCCCCTAGGTACCTACTAGCTCTTGGATAGTAGTGTCGCCCAGTGCGTTGAACAAGCGGAACAGGAGACAGAGATGATTGTGGTGACGGGAGCGACCGGAAATGTCGGGCAGCCGCTCGTGCAGGCACTCGCCCGGGCGGGAGAGCCGGTGATCGCCGTGTCCCGGAGCGGGGTCGGGGTACCGGCGGGAGTCCGGCATCACCAAGCCGACTTGGCCGAGCCGCAGAGCCTCGAGCCGGCCCTCCAGGGAGCAGCGGTGTTATTTCTGCTGACCTCCCCAGACTTCATGGCGAACGGCGATATCAATGCCGTCCTCGACGTCGTGCGGGCGGCCGATGTCCCGCGCGTGGTTCTGTTGTCGTCCCATGGTGTCGGCACGGGACGTCACCCTTCGGTGCTCGAAGACGCTGTTGAGCAGTCAGGTCTGGAATGGACAATGCTGCGGCCGGGCAACTTCGACTCCAATGCGCTGCAATGGGCCGATATGGTCCGTACACAGCGGGTGGTCGCGGCGCCGTTCGGTGATGTCGCGGTCCCGGCCATCGACCCGGCCGACATCGCCGAGGTAGCCGCCATCGCGCTACGCGAGCAGGGACACCAGGGCAACATCTATACGCTGACCGGGCCGGAACCGATCTCACCCCGGCAGCAGGCCGCGGCGATCGGTGCCGCACTGGGCGAGCCGGTGCGGTTCGTCGAGCAGAGCCGTGCGGAAGCGCGGACCCAGATGCTGAGGTACATGCCCGAGCCGGTCGTGGAGGCCACCCTCGGCGCGCTCGGCACACCGTCCGCCGCCGAGCAGGCCGTCAGCCCTGATATCGAACGGCTCCTCGGACGCCCACCTCGGACCTTCGCCGAATGGGTGGCACGCACCATCACAGCGTTCAAGTGACCCGCCGGAAGCCGCTGTCGGCCTCGGTCGAGGCTTTCCTGGCCGAACCGCTGTCTGCCACACTGACGACCATTCGGCCGGACGGCTCGCTGCACGCTGCGCCGGTTCGCTTCACCTGGGAGGGTGACGTGGGGCTGGCCAGGGTCATGACGGTCGGCTCCTCACGCAAGGCCCGCAACCTGGCCGCGAACCCGGGCAGCCGCGTCGCCCTGTGCCAGGTCGACGGTTTTCGCTGGATCACGCTCGAGGGCACGGCGACCGTGTCCAACGATTCACGCGAGGTGGCCGACGGCGTGTCCCGGTACACCAGGCGCTATCAGTCGCCACCGCCCAACCCGCCTGGGCGGGTCGTCGTCACGATCGCGGTGGACAGCATCATGACCCTCAACACCTGACCTCGACGGTCGAACCACACCCGAAGCGATCGCCACCGCCATCACCTCCTGGCTGGACAAGCACAACCTGCGAGAAGATGGCGAAAGATCGCCGCAGCTATCCATGTCCAAGCAACAAGGTCGCTGACCGCCCTCCGGTTCCCCGGACCCCTATGCCTGACACACGACCCGCCTGAATAAAGCAGCACGGCGACTTCAGGTTTCGCCAGCAGGACTCGATCGGCTGCCGCGACCAACCGCCGATAGCGGATCCGAAACGAAATAGTCACGGCCACAACAATTTACGTGATGCTCCGGGATCAACATCCCGGAGCATCACGGCGCTGGCGCCGGATTCCGTTCGGCTGCACCACTACCCCCGCATCCGAGTGGTGCGGCCGCGGGCCTGCGAGCCAGGCAGTTCCGGCGATCTCTGCGGCTGGTGCTCGAGCATGCGGGCTGGTGTGACCCGAAAGCCACTGGAGCGTTCGGGCCACAACGACCCGTTCAGTTGACCGGAGCGCCGAACCATTTGGGCAGGTGGCCGATCAGATCCCGCTGATCGTCACCAACCCACGCCACATGACCGTCCGGCCGCAGCAGCACCGCGGGCACCTCCAGTTCCTCGCTCACCTCGATGATGTGGTCGACCCGCTGCGCCCAACCTTCCACCGAGAGCTCGCCGGTCTGGTCGAGCAGCAGTCCACGACCGCCGCGCATAAGCTCGTAGAGGCGTCCCCGATTCAGCTTCACATCCCGCAGCCGCCGACCCAGCAATTCATGGCCCGCGCCGAAGTCGTAGCGGACTCCGATCGCAGTGATCTGCTCGAGCAGGTACCGGTTCACCTCGTCGAAGTCCATCAGTTTCGCCACCAGTCGGCGCACCGCCTGGGCGCCCGGTTCGAGCGAAATCAGCTCGGCCTGTGCCCGGGTGTTGTCGAGCACGTCGGCGGCCACCGGACGCCGTTCGGTCTCATAGCTGTCCAGCAGCCCCTCCGGTGCCCAGCCGTCGATCTCGGCGGCCAGTTTCCAGCCGAGATTGAATGCGTCCTGGATGCCGAGGTTGAGGCCCTGGCCACCCATCGGCGGATGGATGTGCGCCGCGTCGCCAGCCAACAGCACCCGGCCGACCCGGTAACGCTCGGCCAGGCGGGTGGCATCACCGAAGCGCGAGAGCCAGCGCGGCGAGTGCGCGCCGAAGTCGGTGCCCGCGAGCTCTCGGAACTGCTGCTTCAATTCGTCCAGAGTCGGCGGGACCCTGGGGTTCTCGGCCACGCCAGCGGCGGGCGCGCCGATACGGTACACGCCGTCTCCCAGGGGCACGGCGCCGAACCGCAGCTGGGTCTTGCGGACTTCGGCCACCACGGCGGCGATCTCCTCCGGCGCCGCGGTCAGCTCCACCTCGCCCATCAGCGTCTCGACTTTGGTCGGCTCGCCGGGGAAGTCGACGCCGAGCAGCTTGCGTACCGTACTGCGGCCGCCGTCGCAGCCGACGAGATAACGTGAGCGCAATTGTGTGCCGTCGGCCAGCTCGACGCTCACCCCGTCGTCGTCCTGGCTCAGGCCGACCACTTCGCAGCTGCGGCGGATTTCGACGCCGAGTTCGGTGGCGTGCTCGGTCAACAGACGCTCGGTGTCGGGCTGCGGAATGGCGAGCACGAACGGATATGTGGTGTCCAACCCTTGCGGCCGGGGCTTCTTGATTCCGGCGAAGAAACCGCCGAGCGGGTGCTGCTGTCCGAGCGCGAGCACCTGGTCCAACAGACCACGCTGATCCATCAATTCGACGGTGCGCGCGTGGATGCCGAGCCCGCGCACCACCTTGGTCGGCTCCGCATCCCTCTCCACGACCAGCGCGTCCACGCCGCGCATGCGCAGCTCAATGGCCAGCATCACTCCGGTCGGTCCGCCACCGGCCACGATCACATCGATCACGAAAACCCCTCACTCGATTTGCCCTTCGACCCAACCGCTGCACGCGTACCGCCACCGGTAATTCTCGCGAGACACCCACGCATATTTCCGCAGGTACCGGCTTCGGCAGGAGATTCTGCAGCACACCCGGGGGCTTGCCGCAAGCCCCCGGGTGCGATATATGTTGAAAGGGATAGGGAGTGAGTAACCTCCTTAACCTTGCTTATCTGCCGTCCATTGCGGACGAGCGCCCTCCTCTCGAAGACCACCCCGAACGCTGGCCCTCTGGGCCGGGACGATCGCAGCTCGCCGCGATTCTGTACCTATTAGTATGTACACTCGCCGGGTGAGCACCAGGGAACGCCTCGTCGAAAGCGCCCGCGCGCTGCTGTGGGAACGGGGTTATGTCGGAACCAGCCCGAAAACCATTCAGCAGCGCGCCGAGGCCGGGCAGGGCAGCATGTACCACCATTTCGCCGGTAAGGAGGATCTGGCACTGGCGGCCATTCGCCGTACCGCAGAGGAGATCCGGGCCGGTGTCGATGCGCAGCTGTCGGCACCCGGGACCGCGGTCGAACGCATCACCGCCTACCTACGTCGCGAGCGTGATGTTCTGCGCGGTTGTCCGATCGGGAGACTGACCCAGGACCCCGAGGTGATCGCCAATCCCGCACTGCGGGCGCCGGTAGAGGAGACCTTCACCTGGCTGCGCGGCCGTCTCGCGGAAGTGATCCAGGAGGGCCTGGACGGCGGCGAATTGGCGCCAGCCCTCGACCCGACCTCCACCGCCTGCGCGATCGTCGCCACCATGCAGGGCGGATATGTCCTGGCCCGCGCGGACAGCACCAGCGAGTCCTTCGACCAGGCGATCGCGGGCATCCTCGCACTTCTTGCCGCACACACCATCCGGTAACCCAACAGTCAGGAAATCACCCGTGCGCATATCTCGCACACCCGCCACCAGTTCTGCTCCGCCCCAATGGATTACCGGTGACGCGTGGATCGATACGGTCGCCGCGCCCGAAGGACGACAGCGGACCCACATCGACAGCGTCCGCTTCGCACCCGGCGCGCGCACCGTGTGGCACCGCCACCCTCTCGGTCAAGTACTCATCGTCACCGAGGGCACCGGGCTCGTCCAACGCCGCGGCGGACCCGTCGAAACCATACGCACCGGCGACACCGTGCACATCGCCGCCGACGAATGGCATTGGCACGGAGCCACATCCACCACCGCCATGACCCATCTAGCCGTCGAAGAGCTGCCAGATGACGGCACCGAACCCGAAGCAGGCGCCCCGGTCACCGACGCGGAATACGCCGCCGTTCCCGACACCGCCGATACCCCGCCGATCGCCCGCTCGATTCTGCTCGACCAGCCACTGCCCGAACCGCTGCCCACACAGCGGGTCGAGATCCGGCGAATCACCCTCGCCCCCAACCATGCTGGTGGGTTGCATGTCCACAACGGCCCGGTCTTCGGCAGCATCGAATCCGGTTCGGTGATCTACCAGATCGACGGCCGACCGGAGTCCGTGCTCGGGCCAGGGGATGTGTTCTACGAACCCGAAGGCGTGCGCATCGCCCGCTTCGACGCCGAGAGCAAAGGTGTGACATTCCTCGGGTACTTCCTGCTCGATGCCGACCAGACACCCGAGATCGAATTCCCCGAAAACTAGCCGCATCGAATGCAGCTCTCCTGCTCGCAGGGCTGCTGTACCCGCCGACCATTTTCCCGGTTCCGTTCCCTGATGCCTTGTCGACCCAAAACGGTTCGCATCCAGCATGTTCGAGCGACCACCCGATCTGTCGTGTCGGACTCTGGACGGTTCGAGCTGTCCGCCGTGTGACATGACACCCCGTCAGTCGGTATGGAGGAGGTCGAGGATGTCGAACCGGTGCGTGGACCAGATGCGGCGCGAGCGTTCCTCAGGGTAGCGCTGGGTGGTCGGCTCGGCGTTGTAGACGCGAGTGGATCGAGTGTGCGGATCGTAGCGTGACCAGCCCGGATCGCCTGTGGTCGCGAAGGTTACCCAGTCGGTGCGCATGCGGTGCGAGACGCGAGTGATCTCGTTCGCGGCGTTCGGGTGGGCGGATCGGTGGGACCGTATTTCGTCGGGGCCGAGGGTGCCGAAGACGAGCAGGAAGTCCAGGGCGTGCGAGGCCCCTTGCTCGGAGTTGAAGCTCCAGCCCAGTTCGTAGAGCCAGACGGATCCGCCGCCGATGTGGGTGGCGTCGGCGAGGTGCAGGCTGGGCATCCGGAACAGCCAGTCGGAGTTGAGGATTTCGTAGCGCCGCGCGGGTGTGGTGTCCGGGTAGGCGATGCGGTAGAGCTCGTTTCCATCTGTGCCGGGTGCAAGGTGGTCGAATGTCGTCCTCACCCGCGCCTCGGTCGGCTCGTTGCCGGGGCGGGAGGTGTAGAGCCGGTATTCGTCGCGGGTGTGGCCGACGAGTAGGTCGATGTCGCGCGCGGCACCGTCCGCGAGCGCACGCCATGGTGCGCATGTCAGGACGTCGCCGTCGACGACGGGTGAGAACGGTGTGGGCGTGAGCGCCATGGGGCCCCAGGATTCGACGAATTCCGGCATCTTCTCGATCACCACGTCCGTCGCGTCGGTCAATGCGCGCGGCGGGATGCCGGCCAGCTCACCGACGGTGGCTCGCACGCCGAGTTGCGCGGCGATCGTGGTGGAGATCGCGGCGGCGAGCCGTTGGGCGAAGTAGGTGCCCGGCATGCCCTGGACTATCGCCCGTCGAAACAGTCCGGCCGCCAACGGCATAACAAGAAGAGCTGCGATGCACGCCGCACCGGCGGACTGGCCGAATACGGTGACGTTGTCCGGTACGCCGCCGAATGCGCCGATATTGTCCTGGACCCACCGCAGCGCGGCGATCTGGTCCAGAATGCCTCGATTGTCCGGGGCTCCGGTGATGTGGGCGAAACCGTCCACACCGACGCGATAGTTCATGCTGACCAGCACCACACCGGCCCGAGCCAGAGTCGCACCGTTCTGGTGCGGGTTGGCGGAATTGTTCTCCAGGTAGGTGCCGCCCTGGATCCACACAATCACCGGCAGCCGTGCGGCACCGAGGTCGGGTGACCAGACATTGAGCGTCAAACAGTCGGCGGACCCGTCATCGACGTTGCCAGATACCGACGACATCACCGAACCCGTATGGGCGCCTTGGGGAACCGGTGGACCGAACCGCAGCGCATCACGGATGCCATCCCACGGCCGCACCGGAACAGGAGCGCCGAACCGGTGTGCGCCCACCGGCGGCTCGGCGAAAGGGATGCCCCGGAAGACCGCGACGTCGTTCTCCCACCTGCCACGCACAACTCCCGCAGCCGTATGGATTTCAGGTTCGATATTCACTCGGGTACCCGCTTTCCTCGATAGGTGATCCGCTGCGTGGGTCGTCAACTCCTCGACGAGCGCGGTAGCCATTCGTAGCTCGACCCCGCCAGCGGCTATGAACACAGCGCGAACCCATCAGTCTGCACTATCGGGCTTGGATGCCATTGGCTCTGAACAGCATTCGGCATCCGACACGCCTCGGACCGGGCATCGCAGACCATATTTCCGACAATCCCCGCCGGCGGACCGATACCCGATCGGCGCGAGTCCCCGAAGGCGACAAATATCCGAGTTCCCGAAGGCGACAAAGAACGGGACGGCGACGAACGTTGCGTGCCCTGGCGGCTCGGCGGTCGACCAGGTGCCTGTTCCCGCGAGGTTGGCGAGCATCGGCAGGCGCACGGCATCTGTCCACAGGATCATGTGGACCTCGCCGAAGCTGTTGTCCAGCAGGAGGTTCCAGTATCGGCGGGGCGATCCACGGGGTCGGGTATGACCTCCGTGGGGGCGTGCAGGCGAGTTCGTGAGGCCTCCGGCACAGTGTGCAGAACCTAGGGCAGAAGTTGTCCTAGCAGCCCCCTAGAGTGATTGTCATGAGCACAGAGATCACCCCCTTCCGGATCGACGTCCCCCAAGAGCAGCTCGATGACCTGAATCGGCGACTGGACGCCACCCGCTGGACCGACGCTGATCCCGAAGCCGGGTGGTCGCAGGGCATCCCGCTCGACTACACCAGGGAACTCGCCGAATACTGGCGTAACACCTACGATTGGCGCGCCCAAGAGGCCCGGCTCAACTCCTTCCCGCAGTTCCGTACCGAGATCGACGGCCACAACGTGCACTTCATCCACGTCCGCTCGGCCGAAACCGACGCTCTGCCACTGATACTCACGCACGGATGGCCCGGATCGATCGTGGAATTCCTCGACGTGATCGGGCCGCTGACCGACCCGGTCGCGCACGGCGGCAACGCGGAGGACGCGTTCCATGTCGTCGTGCCGACCATCCCCGGCTTCGGGTTCTCCGGACCCGCGGTCGGCTGGTCAACCGCGCGGGCTGCGCAGGCATGGGCGGAACTGATGCACCGCCTCGGCTACGACCGCTACGCCGCACACGGTGAAGACACCGGCGCCGCGATCTCCCGACAGCTGGCAGTCATCGACGCCGAGCACCTGGTCGCCGTGCATCTGACGATGATCGCCTCCGCCACTGTCACCGCCGAGACCGCCGACCCCGACAACCCGGCCGAACAGCGTGCCGTCGAACTGGCTCGCCGCGCTCAGTACGAACTCGGCGCGTACGCGATGCTGCAGGCCAGTCGCCCCCAAACGCTGTCCTACGCGCTCGCCGATTCACCGGTGGGGCAATTGGCCTGGATCGTCGAACGATTCAAGGACTGGACCGACTCCACCGACGCACCCGAGGACGCCGTCGACCGGGACGCGATGCTGACCAATGTCATGGTCTACTGGCTCAACGCCACCGCGGGCTCGTCGGCGCGCTACTACTACGAAGGCGCCGCGACCTGGGGAATGCCGGAACCCGAGACCGGTGTGCCGGTCGCTGTGGCAGTCATGCCGCACGACCTCGGTATTCCGGTCCGCCGCATCGCCGAACGAAACCACAACATCGTGCGCTGGACCGAATTCGAGCGCGGCGGCCACTTCGCCGCCATGGAAGAACCCGACCTCATCGTCGACGACCTGCGCGCCACGTTCGGTGAATACCGCAAATAGACACCCGATCTCGACGATCCACGGCGGACGCCTGTCTCGGTCACATGCCTCGACAGGTGTTCTCCGGTCGGCCAGATAATTGGAGGCGCGGGCGGCACCGCGATCGCCGATCACACTCGTCGGCGGGGGCCGTCGAGGATGACATTGCGGGTCTGGGTGCCGGGGTCGGTGAATGCCAGCAACGCGTGAGCTTCTTCAGTGATAGCGGCCGCATCGTGTGTGGTGAACGGCCGGTCATAGGGGCGGATGGTGATTGTCACGGATCCGGTGTTTCGGCTGATCGTCCAGTCGCCTGCGGTGAATCCGTCGACCAGCAGGATCTGCGGAGTGGGGCGCTGAGTACGGTAACCCTGCCTGCCGTGCTCGTCGGTGATCACCCGGGTGCGGTCCGCGTGTGAGAGCAAAACGTTGTCGAAGTCGTACAGAAACCTCGGCGGTGCCGGGGTGTCGGGGTCCGGGCGTGCAGCGTCGGGTAGGTCGAACAGCTCCTGGCCGTGCTGATCCTGAAAGATCATCAAGCCCTGCTGCATTCGGTCGACCACCTCGCGCAACCTGGTCAGGCCGGACCACATCTGCATATCTTGCACACTGGCCGGGCCGAAGGCGGCCAGGTACCGCAGGATCATTTGCTCGAGCGAAGCAGTGATCGTCTGGTCCGTGCCGAGCCACGCGTCAGCGGTGGTGTGCGCGATCGGCCCGCTGCGGCCCCAGACACCGCGTGGTGGCACCTGTACCAAAGGCACCTGGTTGCGGATGGCGTAGACCAGTGAGGCGGGCGCGCGGTCGGGCCAGCGTTGGCCGAGCAACGCGCCGAGCTCCTTGTTGGTCAACGGTTTCGGGGCGAGTAACTCGATACCGTCGGCGATCAGTTTCGCCATATCGATGCCTTCGATGGGCTTGCCATGTGTGTGGTTGCGGTAGAGGTCACGATCCAATACCGGTTGGATCAGTGGACGCAGCGCACCTGCGTCGTCCGGGGTGACCAGGTGAATCGTCGAGCGCATCAAAGCAATTCGAATCAACTTGCGGTCGGTGAGCAGACGGGCAGCCTGTTCGGGGACGAAATCCGCCAGTCGTGACCACAATCCGACGTACCAGGTGTGCGGGGTCTGGGCTTGCAGCCCGACCAACTGCTCCACCGCGTCGATGACGGACAATTCGGAGCGGCGCAACAGCAACTGCCGATGGAGAGTGGCGCGATTGAGCGCCCGACGACTGAGTACTTGCGTCATCAGCAGGACCTTTCGACAGAACAGTGGTGGTGGCGCCAGCGCGACGCCACCACCACGGACGATCATTCGATGCGGATTACTTCAGTTCGCCAAAGAACTGGCGGATGTCGGCGATCAACAGGTCGGGCGCGTCCTGGGTCGCCCAGTGGCTGCCCCGGTCGAACTCGTTCCAGGACACGATGTTGCTGTGGTCGCGTTCGGCGAAACGGCGCAGGGGCGTGAAGTCGTAGGCGAAGCTGGCCAGGCCCGTGGGAGCGGTGGTCGGTTGGGTCGGGTGTTCGGCGTGATGGTCCTCGTAGTAGAAGCGGGCGGCAGAAGCCGCCGTGTTGGTCAGCCAGTACAGCGTCGCGTTGGTCAGCACATGATCGTCGTCCAGCGAGGCCAGCAGCTGCGCCGTCCAGGCGAGCTGCCCGGTGGGTGAATCTGCCAGCGCGTGCGCAAGGTTCTGTGGCGCGCTCTCCTGAAGCCGGGCGTAGCCGGACATGTTGTCGTTGAAATATTTCAGATGCTGCACATACCCCCGCTCCTGCTCGGTCAGCTCGGTCAGCTCCGCTGGGTCACCGGAAGGGAAGGAGAACAGTTGGGTCACATGCACCCCGATCACGTGGTCCGGGTCGATTCGACCCAGTTCGGGCGACACGTGCGAACCGATGTCGTTGCCGTGTGTGCCGTAGCGGTCGTAGCCCAGTCGTTTCATCAGCTCTGCCCATGCCGCGGCGGTGCGGTAGCGGTTCCAGCCCTTCGCTTGGGTGGGTCCGGAGAAGCCGAAGCCGGGCAATGAGGGGATCACCAGGTGAAATGCCTTGGCCGGGTCCTCGCCGTTGGCGCGCGGATCGGTGAGAGGTTCGATCAGGTCGAGGAACTCGAACACCGAATTCGGCCACCCGTGAGTCAGGATCAGCGGGGTGGCATCAGCCTCCGGCGAACGTACGTGCAGGAAATGGATGAGCTGTCCGTCGATCTCGGTGGTGAACTGCGGGTAAGCATTGAGCTTGGATTCCCATGTGCGCCAATCGTATCCATCGCGCCAGTAGGCGGTCAGTCGCTGCACATAGTCGAGCGGGACTCCGTACTCCCAGCCTGGCGGCACCGGCCCGGTCTGGACCTTTCCCTCGGTCTCTGGTGGCAGCTCGCCGGACCAGCGAGTGCGCGCCAGCCGATCCTGTAGATCGTCGAGGTCCGCCTGCGGGATATCGATACGGAAGGGTGTGATCGCGGTGGTCGTGAACGTCATGCCGTGAACCGTAGGAGAGCATTAGGAAGACTTCATTCCTAAAGAAATGGAAGACTGAAGAAATGTTGGAGACCTCGGCCCGACTGCTCCGGCTGCTCTCGCTCTTGCAGATCCCGCGCGACTGGAGCGGTACCGATCTGGCCGAACGGCTGGAAGTCAGCACGAGGACGGTGCGCAACGACATCGAACGGCTGCGCCACCTCGGTTATCCGGTGCACGCGACCAGAGGGTCTGCGGGCGGCTACCGACTCGGGGCGGGCGCCAGCCTGCCGCCGCTGCTCCTCGACGACGAGGAAGCCGTCGCGGTCACCGTCGGCCTGCGTACCGCCGCTGGAGGCGGCATCGCAGGAGTCGAGGAGACCTCACTGCGGGCCCTCGGCAAGCTCGAACAAGTGCTGCCGAATCGATTGCGGCGCAGAGTTAATGCGTTGCAGGCATATACCGTCGTAGTCCCGGGAGACGGCACGAGTCCACGGGTCGACGCCGAGACGTTGACCGTGATCGCGGCCTCTTGCCGTGATCACGAGCGGCTCCGATTCGACTACCGCGACCACAATCGCGGCGACAGCAGGCGGGTGGTCGAGCCCTACCAGCTGGTCAACTGGGGACGACGCTGGTATCTGATCGCGTTCGACATCGACCGGTCCGACTGGCGCACCTTCCGTGTGGACCGCATCACGCCGAAAACTCCGACCGGGCCACGATTCACTCCCCGTGAGCTACCCGAGGACATGACCGATCGGGTGACCTGCGGCGTATCCGCAGCGGCCTGGCGATTCCGGGCATCGGTGACCGTGCACGCACCCGCCGAATTCCTCAGCGCCCGCATTCCCCCGGCCGCGGGCACCATCGAAGCGATCGACGATACGACCTGTGTCCTCCACACCGGCGCGGACACCCCAGAGGCGCTGGCGATCAACATCGGACAGCTGGGCATGCATGGTATCGAGTTCACTGTCGGTGACCCGCCGGAGTTGGTCGAGCTACTTCGCGCACTGGCCGACCGCTATTTGCGTGCCATCGCAGGCGCTACCCGGACCAACACCCCGACCATCGAAGGCTGACGCCGAAGGGCTCGATACATCGTCGCGGGGGAACGCGACTTCGAATATCGACAGCGGCGACGGCGTCGAGCCCGCCCTCGTCCACGCGCGCCGATCGACGGCGCTCGGGCTCGATGGCGAGCGGACAGCTCAGCTCCGCATCAGGTCTTGGGGGTACCCAGTTTTTCGCTGGTTCCGTTGGGGTTTCGTTTCGTATGCGCAAACCAAACGTAAACGTAACTCCTGCGGGGGATTGCGAGAACCCGAGAACGCCTGACCGCCGATAAGGTTCACTTATCGGCGGTCAGAATCGGTGGTCTTGCGGGCAAAGGTCTTGGGGCGACGCGGATTTCGTTTCGTGTGAATATGTTGGAATCGACGAAACCAACGCTACGATTCTGTGGTGTCCAACGTTTGCAACTACCCCGGATGTGCTCGACCGATTACGCGCGGGGGTGGGCCGGGGCGGCCCTCGGAATACTGCGATCACCCGGAGCACACCCGGTGGCGCGCTTGGCGGGAACGGCAACGGCAGCAACAGGAGTCGCAGACACCGGGGGCTGCTGTCACAGTGACGCAACAGGGTCCGGTGACGGTGGCTCGGTTGCGCGCGGATGAACTGCTCGCCCAATTCCGTGGACTGGCCGATCAATTGGGCAACACGCTGAATGCGGCGGTCGCCGAGCTGTCCACGCTGGCCGATCCGGCAATCGCCGAGGCGCAGGTGCAGGCCGTGCAGGCAGATGCGGCACGACGCATCGCGGAGGCCGAGGTCGCCACGGTGGCCGCGGACCAGGCGCGACGCGAAGCGGAGGAGGCGCGCGCGGCCGCGGAATCGGCCGCCGACGATGCGGCCAGTGCGGCCGAACATGCGGAATCACTGGTCACCGAGGCGGATACGGCGCGCTCGGATGCACTACGTGAGGTCGAGCGGGTGACCAAACAGGCCGCCGACGATGTCTTCGCGGCGCGCAGCGAGGCCGAGGCCGAGATCCGCGCCATTCGTCGCGAAGCCGTCGACGATGTGGAACGGGCACGGCAGCAGGCTACCGAGGATGTGGAGTCGGCGCGGCGAAAGGCGGCGACGGAGATCGAACAGATCCGGCGCGAGTCCGCCCAGCAGATCACCGCGGCCGGTGCCGAACGCGATCTGGCGGTACAGCGCGCGGCCGATGCCGAACGCGCCATCGAACGCGCCGAACAGGCCGTGGCCGAACGCAATCAGGCCGTAGCCGAGGCGCGCGCGGAACTGAACCGGCTACGCGAGGAACTGGATCGCACGCGCAGCGAACTCGTCGAAGTGCGCCGCGCGGCAACTACGGAAGTCGCGGCGGTGCGTACCGAATCGGCGGCCGCGCTCGAGCAGGCACGCCGCGAAGCCGCCGAGCGCATGGCCGCACTCGACGACGCCCGCGCCCAGACCCTCGCCCGCGCCGAACGCGCCGAACGCCAACTCGACCATCTGGTCGCCGAATCCCGCCAGAGCCGAACCGGATTGGTATCCGACAGTGCTCCCGGTTAGGCGAGAACAAGCGGGAGCCGTGCGCGTGATCTCGACATCCCGCCGCGAAAATTTTGTGGCCGATCCCGAGACGTGCGGTGTGGATCGCGATCCAGCTGGGGCATCGCGCCCCCCGAACTCGAGGCCGCGTGAAACCGGGGTCCTTCGTTGAAGGATAGGGTGCCCCATGGCTGTTATTCACCGTACGACCATGTCGCCCAGCAAGCTCGAACTGCTCACCGCCTGGTTGCCGACCCGGCCGTGGTATCGCGACAGCGGGCGTGCACCACAGCTGAGCAAGGCCGGAGGCTTCCGGCTCGATGACCCGGCGGGTTCCGTCGGCATCGAATTCGTGCTGGTGAACGATAGCGCTGGACCCGAATCGATCACCTACCACGTGCCGCTGACCTACCGCGGCGCACCACTCGACGGTGCCGAGGACGCACTCGTGGGCACCTCGATCCACGGTGTGCTCGGACAGCGCTGGATCTACGACGCGACCCGGGATCCAGTGGCGGTCGCTCAGATCGCCGCGCTGCTGGCCGGGCAGGCACAGCCGCAAGCGCAGAGCGCGAGTGACACACCGGATCCATCCGTCGTCGTCTCGACCATCGAGTTCCCCTCCGCCGCAACGGAATTCGGCTCTTCCGTTGAGGGGTCGACTTGCACCGATATTGCCGTGGGTAGTGGTCGAAACATTCGGGTCGAACGAGTTCTACGCCTCGACGCGCCGAACTCCACTGTGGCGCCCCATGAATCGGCGGCGGGCAGCCAGCGCCCTGATACGCACCCGGACTCCAGTCCCGCACCCGAGGGATCAACATCCGATAGCCGACGCCACGATGCCCTCGCTGCCGCACCGAACTCCGGTGTGACACCCGTCTATGCCCAGCACCCCGATAGACTCGCTGAGGTACCGAGTACCGATGCGACACTCGCGAACTCCGAATCTGCCGACAGTCGGCACGCCGACGAACCGATTTCCGGGCCGCACTCCGCCCGAGTCGCCATGCCATGGCAGGACGTCACCGGTTCCACCGTCCACGGCGTGGTACTGGCGATCGACGCATGACCGAGCAGCGGTGGTGGTCCTGGACGGCCCTACGTCCTGGGCTACTCCTCGGATTCGGGCTGCTCGCGTTCGCGGCCACCGTCATCGGAGTCGTCGATGTGACCCGGACGGCGGGCGATCGCGCGGCCTACCAACGCGAAGAACATGCTCTGAATCCCGCCCGCGTCACCGACACCGACGTTCGCGGGGGGATGACGCAGGCGGCGACCTACCGACTCGAGATCGACACCGGTATCGAGCGGCACCTCGACTTCCCCTCCGACAACACCATCCTCGCCGGTGCGGCACCCGGATCAAGTGTCGAACTGGAGTCCTGGCGCGATGAAGTGGTTGCGGTGCGCTGGAACGACATTCGCGCCGAAACCGTCGACGCGCCGACAGTGGCCTTCGGTACCGCGATCGGTGCGTCGCTCATCGGGTTCGGCTGTGCGCTGCTCGGCGTCGGCGGGTGGCTGGCCGAGCGGAACCGCCGAGCATGGCGGCCGACGGTCGAGGCTGCGCTGGTCGCGGCGCTCGGCGAGGGGTTCGTGATGATCGTCGCGGGCTGGCTGCTGATGCGAGACCCCTTGCGCGAGAACCCGCTCGCCCGCCACCTGCCGCTGACGCTCGTGTTCGGGACGGTCCTCGCCTGCGGTGTCGGGACACTCGTGTATACCCGCGATTCATCGCGACACGCTGAGTCGGCGTAGAAATATCGCGACCCGAAAGCAAACATTCGGTTATCCGCATGAGCGGGCCATACAATGGAGCTATGCCCGAAAACGAGAGTGCGGGTCGTGGGGGTTCGCTTGCCGACGGCGCGCGGCTGGCGGTATTGGTCGCGGGTATCGGCGCCGTGGTTCTCGGCGTGCTGATCGCCGTGTGGCCGGATAAGACCGAGCCGATGGCGGAGTTGTTGTTCGGTCTCTATCTACTATTGAGCGCCGCGATGCAGCTGATCATCGCGATCGGTGCCCGGTTCGGCGCGGCGCTGCGGATGTTCGTATTCTTCAGCGGCGTCGTCTCGCTCGCGCTGGCCGTCATGGCGTTCCACAGCGCGAATTCGATCCTGCTTCTCGCGGTGTGGCTCGGCCTCGGCTGGACCGTGCGCGGAATCGCGCAGGCGACCGTGGCAGTCTGGGCCGACGAGTTGCCCGAGGGTGGCTGGCAAGAGATATTCGGGCTGCTGACCATGATGGTGGGGTTCATCATGGTCTCCCTGCCGTTCGACTCGCTGGACGTACTCGGCATGGCGGCCGGTGGCTGCGCGATCGTGATCGGCATGCTGGAAATTCTCACGGTCGCGCGCGGACCCGGCGCGGTCGACCCGGTCGCGCGGACCGCGCGCATTCCGGCGGCACCGAACTGAACTGGCGCACATCCGAGTTGGCGCCCGATCGCGCTGGCGCGATGATCATGGGGCGGGTTAACTGTCGTCATGGCACGCACCGATAATGGTTCGGAACTGATCGTCGTCACCCACGGTGCCCGGGCGGGTATCGATCCCGATGCGGTGCGCGAGAGTCTCGCGGCGCAATCGCGACTGGTCGAACTGCTGCCGGAAGGCGGTGCGCCGGTGCGCATCTTCGGGCCGCCCAATCGACTGCCACGGCGAATCGCCGGTACCGCGCAGGAGGATGTGGGTGCGGAATATCTGAATTATTTCGCTGTGCGCGGGGTCAGGGATGAACTCGAGGCGGTCGCGGACCGACTGCGTGCCGACGACGCGGTCGATGCGGCCTATGTGAAACCGCCCGCGGAGCCGCCGATCGCGCCACCGGTCGTACTGGCCGATATCGCGACCCGTCGGCTGGAAGACGCACCGCCCGTCACCCCGAATTTCGAAGCCCGGCAAGGTTATCTGGACGCCGCACCGCAAGGAGTGAACGCACGCTGGGCCTGGACCCGACCCGGTGGCCGCGGCGCGGGCGTGCGCATCGTGGACGTGGAGGGCGCGTGGCGATTCACCCACGAAGACCTGCTGGCGAACCAGGGCGGCGTGATCGGCGGTGCGCCGTCGACGGATGCGGGCTGGCGCAATCACGGCACCGCGGTGGCGGGGGAGATCAGCGGTGATGCGAACACCTTCGGTATCACCGGGATTGCCGCCGATGCCGCCATCCGCGCGGTCTCGGTATTCGACGCGGGGTCCGCGGCCGCCATCCGAACCGCGGCCGACGCACTGAGCGCAGGCGACATCATCCTGCTCGAACTGCACCGGCCCGGACCACGCAACAACTTCCAGAACCGCGCAGACCAGGCCGGATACATCGCGATCGAATGGTGGCCCGACGACTGGGCCGCGATCCGCTACGCGATCGGACGCGGCGTCATCGTGGTCGGCGCGGCAGGTAACGGCTCCGAAGACCTCGACAGCGCCCTGTACGACACCCGACCCGCGGACTTCCCGACCTCGTGGCGCAACCCGTTCCGCGGCGGCGACGCGGACTCCGGAGCCATCCTGGTCGGCGCGGGCGCCCCACCACCCGGATTCCACGGCCGCGACCACGGACCAGCACGCTCGCGACTCGCCTTCTCCAACTACGGCTCTCGTGTCGACACACAGGGCTGGGGCCTCGAAGTCACCACCACCGGATACGGTGACCTGCAGGGTGGCGCCGACGAAGACTACTGGTACACAGACACATTCAGCGGAACCTCCAGCGCATCCCCGATCGTCGTCGGCTCCATCGCCAGCTATCAAGGGTTGGCCGCCGCGGCCACCGGACGCAAAACGCCATCCGAGGTACGGGCGCGACTGCGCGCCACCGGTTCACCCCAAGTCGACGCCCCCGGCCGCCCCGCGACCCAACGGATCGGCAACCTGCCCGATATCCAGGCCCTGATCGCACCGTGAAGGACGGTTCGTCGCCGGGTTGTCCGGGACCGGCGTGAGCCGTAGACGCTTTCGCCGAATGCGGCTTCAGGAAAATGCGCTCCTGCACGAAAAGTGCTGCGGCACAGGAAGTGCTGGTCGCGCGAGGTCATGCTGCTTGCCCGACTGCGCTTGGTGCCAGGGGCGCGCGGCGACGGCAGCAGAGGCCGAACGGGTCGCGACCTCGATCGGCTGGCAGCGGCCGCGAGCCAACCCGACTGAACTGCCGCACACCATCGGGGCCTCGCGCATATGGACGCACCGCACGACACACCGGACCTTGGATTCAAAAGTGTGCGTCAGCGCGTGCGCGGGTTCCCGTGCGACATACCGGGGTCTCCGTGTGCGCCGCGCGAAGGTGTTCGTGAACGACGTGCCGAGACCCGGCGACGCGGCGGGTTGGGATGGAAACTTGTGGACAACGTTGGGTGTCGAAAGGTGTATGGCGCGTTGAACTTTCGGCGCGGATTACGGGGCGGTTCGGGGTAGCGCGGACCGTCCACGAGTGGACGGTCGGGCTGCGATTCTTGCCGTGAGCTGGGCGGCAGTGGTGTGTAGTGGTCTGCCGCAGATGGCCACGGGCACAGTCGAAGTGGGATTCACCCGCCAGGGATGGGGGGTTTCGTCGGTGTAATCCCGGTCGAAAATTTCGGTAGGGTTCGGCGGCGCGAGCGGGGATGGGTGCCGTCGCGACCGGAGATCGATGTGACGCCGAGGAGACTGTGGTGGGTGTCGTTACTGTCCGCGAAGAGCAGGCAATTCAGCGGTTGACCGACCGCCTGGTCGACGACTACCCGGCCGATGAGGTCGAGAGCGTGGTCGGCACGGTGCGGCGGCGGTTCGAAGGCCATCCGGTGCGGGAATTCGTTCCGATTCTGATCGAGCGGATCGCACGCAGGGAGCTGGCGGCCTCGTCGAAACAGGCCGAATCGGAAAACGTTGCCGCACAACAAGGCCCAAGTCCGCAGACCGATCCGACGGGGAGGATGGGTCGAATCCGCACGGCTGGCGACAAATTCGCCGCCGACAAGCGACTGATGGCACTCGCGGCCGCGGCTGCGATCGTTGTCCTGGCGTTGGTCGTCGCCTTCGCGGTGCGCCAGCCCGAACAACCCGCTCCGGCCGGCGCGACAGCAGCGCTGACCACCGTGCACGGCGTGGTCGGCTCGGAGAAGATGGCCTTCTTCGAAGACCCGCGCGTCGTGGAAGCCTTGGCCCGCAAGGGCGTCAAGGCGCAGGTCGATCCGGCCGGATCGCGACAGATCGCGACCTCCATCGATCTCGGCACATACGATTTCGCCTTTCCATCGAGTGCGCCTGCGGCGGAACGGATTCAGCGGGCCCGCAATATCAGCACCAAATACACGCCGTTCTCCTCACCCATGGCGATCGCGACCTTCCAGCCCATCGCCGACCTGCTGACCGCGGCGGGCGTGCTGCGTCCCGGTCCGCTCCCGACCTTCGATATGGCCCGGTACCTCGAACTCGTACGCAACGATGTCGAATGGGACAAACTCCGCGACAACACCGTCTACCCGGTGCACAAGAACATCCTGGTCTCCACGACCGACCCACGGACCTCCAACTCCGCCGCCATGTACCTGGCCATCGCCAGCCACGTCGCCAATGACAACACCATCGTGCAGGGCCCGGCCGCCGAGCAGGCCGTCCTGCCGACGATATCGCGGCTGTTCGTGCGCCAGGGCTACACCGAGAACTCCACCGACGGCCCGTTCCGCGAATATCTCGCCGCGGGTATGGGGCCGACGCCCATGGTCTGGATCTACGAGGCCCAGTTCGTCGAGGCGAGCCTGCGCGGCCAGATCAAACCCGGGATGGTGCTGACCTACCCGTCCCCGACCGTGGTCTCCCAGCACACCCTGGTGCCACTCACCGCGCCCGGCGACCGCATCGGCCGCCTGCTGGCCACCGACCCCGACCTGCAACGCCTCGCCGCCGAACACGGTTTCCGCACCAGCGACCCCAGCCAATTCGCCAAGGTCACCGCCGACAACCACGTCTCGGTGCCCGGCGATGTGATCGACGTGATCGACACCCCCACCATCGACACCCTCGAACACCTCATCGACAGCGTCACCAAGACCTACAACTGAGGTCGCATCCGAGGCTGCGCCCACCTCGGTCGCACAGCCGTGCGCCGCCTTTTCGCCAGGGCATTCACCGGCGACCCATATGTCCAGGTCATGACCGATTGCCGAGGTGGCGCGATCGGAGGATCGTGGAGCGCAAAGGGGACTTATCGGATCGGGAGGTCGAGTAGCGGGGGTCGGCGGATTCGAGTAGCCGAACACTCGTGGCATGGGGGCCTACTCGGCCCAGGCTATGGGAGGGGATGAAGAAAGGAGCGTCCCATGAGCGGGATGTTCACCAGGACGGCCAGATATACGGCCAGATATGCGGGTCCATATCGGTCGGCGCCGACAGTCGGCACACACGGGATGGTCGTCTTCGGCACCGGCACCGACTGCTATTTCTCGCATCGGCCGATGTTCTTCGCGCCGTTCGACTTCCAGGCGCTACTCGATATCGAGTTGGACGAGCGCGGCAGTCGGGCACTCGGCGCCGACCGGCGCACCGGATTCCGTGGCGGCCACGCATTCGAACCGGCGGATCTCTCGCTCGCCGACCTCGATCCGCGCGCGGATCACCCCCGAACAACATTCCGGGGCAACCTGATTCGCGGCCATCTGGATCGGCGCGGCATCGTGATCGCACGCGATGTCGTGGCCACTGTGCGCAACGTCGTATCCTTCACACAGCTCGATCCGCATCGCTTGCGCACCGCGGAATTGCTGACTCATCTGTGCTTCGGCCGGGCGGGCAAGATGTATGTGGCGCATCGGATCGTGCGGCGGCCCAGCTTCGATCAAATCGTCTCGGCCCGGCTCATCCCCGGCACCGTCACCGACCTGCTCGGCGCCCCGCTGTCCGTCGATGTCAGCGAGTTGGAATTCGATCAGGCGCAGCCGATCATCCTGGGACAGCGAGATTTCGCGGGCCAACGGTTGCGGGTCGGCGAGGTCGCGGTGGCGGCATTCCATGCGACCGATACCGCGGGCGGGCAGCAAGGTTTCCTCGTCGACATCGCCGTCGAGCGGCAGCTCTATTTGGAGGTCGCCGACCTGGTGTGATGTCAATACGCCGGAGGTAGCTGTTCGGGTCGGATCCGATCAGGGTGCGAATCGGTCGGTGGGAGGACGACCCCTCGGAGTCCGCCGTTTAATCTTCCGATCATGTCCGAATCGGTCGTGCCCGCCACCGCATCGCGGCGGATAGCCGAGGTCGACATACCGCGGGGATTCGCACTTTTCGGAATCCTGATTGTGAATGTCGCCGTCGCCACGCTGCTCTGGTCGTTCCGCGGCACCGCCGACGATCCGGTACTCGGTTTCGACGGCCCGTTCGATCATTTCGTGAACGCGGTGGTGGAGGCGCTGTTCAGCGGCCGGTTCTATCTGCTGTTCGCATTCCTGTTCGGCTACTCGTTCACCCTGCAGATAGCGGCGGCGCAGCGGGCCGGGGTGTCGGCGAATCCGCGGCTGCTGCGGCGCTGTGCCGCGCTGATGGTGATCGGGTTGGCGCATGTCTTCCTGCTGTGGATCGGTGACATCCTCACGCTGTACGCGTTTCTGTGCCTGTTTCTGATCCTGCTGCGGTGGTTGCGGCCACGGACGGCGGTCGTCGGCGGGGCGGTGTTGTATCTCGCGTGGTCGATATGGGCGTTCCTGCCTGGCTCCGGTGGAATTTCCGAGGTCGCGGAGCTGCTCGATGTGGTGGCATTGCATGACGGCTATACGGGCAGCTTCGGCGATACCTTCACGATGCAGGTGTCCGAGGCGCCGCTGTGGATCATCCTGATCTGGATCACCCAGGGCGTTCCGGCGCTCGGCATGTTCCTGATCGGGATGGCGGCCGGTCAGCGCAAGCTATTCGCCGAACCGGAGACGGTGCGCCGCTGGGCACCTCGGGTGTTCATCGGTGGGCTGGTTGTCGGATTACCGGTGTCGGCGGTGACGTTCTCGTCTGGGATGGGTTGGCTGGAACCGCCGTCGTACTGGAACGGAATCCAGGAAGTGGTCAACCCGCTGATGACGTTCGCGTACATCGCGGGGATCATCATGTTGACCCGATCAGCCCGCACCGTACGGTATACGGCGCTGCTCGCCCCGGCGGGTCGGATGGCGGCTTCCAACTACATCATGCAGTCGGTGGTGTTGATGGTGATCTACACCGGCTACGGATTCGCCCTGGCCGATGATGTGCCACCGGCGGGCGTCATCGGGATCGCGTTGGTGACCTATAGCGCGCAGCTCGCATTCAGTCACTGGTGGTTGCGCGGTCATGCGTACGGGCCGGTGGAATGGGTACTGCGTGCTGCGACATACCTGTCGGTTCCGCCTTGGCGGCCTCGGACGGAATACGTTCCGGTGCAACGGGATCCATTGACTTGACGATACTGAGCGTGCACTGGTCCGTCGGCACCGGCGATATCTGCCAGGTCTCGACAAAACATGCACGCCCAGTATCGGCCGCACGGCTCGGCCTCCGGCGAGGAACCTGCGTGGGTCAGTGATCCGCGGTGACCGTCAGTGCTTCCAGCAGAGCACGAGCAAATTCGGTCGGGGTTTCCCGTACGCCACTGTGCCCACCCGGGAACTCGACCAGCGGTCGGTCCAATTCGCTCGCAAGGGTTTCCGCGGTCCGATACGGCAGCTGGCCACGGGTTTCCCGACCCGCGGCCAGCACAAGGCGGTCCACGACAGCGGCGAGCGCGGCCGTATCGGGGCGGTAATCGGTGACCGCGCGCAGTTCATGAGCGAACATCAGCGGTGCGTTGGCCATCAGCCGTCCGAGCATTTCGGCGGTGCGAGCCGGGACCTCGGCGGCATCGGGCAGCGGCTTCGGGGTGACACCCACCGCCTGCATGAATCGCCCGCCCGCGACGGCGGGCCCCTGGTCACGGGCGAGTTCGACCACTTCCTCGACCATGGCCCGGTGCGCGTGCGCATCCGGCAGAACCGCGAAGCACGGCGGCTCGTGGGCAACGACCAGACGCAGCCGTTCTGGATGACGGGCCAGCAGGTCGAGCGCGACGACCGCGCCACCGCTGACACCCGCGACATAGGCGAATTCTCCTGCGGGCGTGAGGTGTTCGATCAGGCGGTATGCATCATCGCTGAGAACTTCGATGCGCTGGTCCACGGGTTCGGGAGCGTCCAGGACGCTGCGTGAGTAGCCACGTGGATCGGCGGCGACGACAGTGAAGTGCTCGGCGAGAGCATCGGCGATCGGGTCGAAGATCCCGGCGTCGCCGCCACTGCCCGGCAGCAGGAGCAGCACCGGACCGTTACCGCGCACCTCGAAATATAAGGTGGCGCCGGACACTTCGAGGGTTTCGGATCTCACTGTTGTTTTGCTTTCTCGTCGGTCGGCCAGTGGGTGAGCGTGATGTGCAGGGCGTCGATAATGCGGTCCCAGGAGGCGGCGGTGGAGCGGGCGTGGCCGAATCCGCCGCTCGACTCCAGGTTGGCATATCCGTGAAAAGTGCTGCGCAACAGGCGAACCGCGTCGGTGATGTCGGGTTCGTCGAGCCTGTAGGCGCGCAGCATCCCGTAGGTCAGGTCGATGGCGCGCCGCCCACCGGTCCAATCGGCGGCCACGGCGGGGTCCATCGGCATCTGGGTGGCGGCATAGCGGCCGGGATGTTCCAGGGCGTAACGGCGCCATTCGTCGGCAAAAGCCGCGAGCGCATCCCGTCCTGCGCGCCCGGCCACCGCCGCGGCAATACGGTCGGACTTCTCGTCGCTTGCCAGCATCGCCACCCGGTTGCGCAGGTCTTCGAGGTTCTTGATGTGTGAGTACAGGCTCGCGTCCTTGACGCCGAACTTCCTGGCCAGCGCGGCGACGGTGATGTTGTCGAAGCCGATGTCATCGGCGAGTTCCGCTGCCGCCAGCGTGATTCGCTCAGCGGTCAACCCGGCGCGTGGCGACATTGCACCTCCTCTCCTGAGCTAGGGTACCTAGTTCATATCCTAATGATACTAGGTATTGCCAGAGGCGTCTGGGGTGCCGGTCGCAGGTGGAAGGCCAATGTGGTCCCGAGGGAACAGCCCAGCAGGCTGACATCGATCGAGATGATCTGTCCGGGCGTGGGCTCGTCGGCCTATGCCGGATTTGCTCCGGCTATGGTGGCGGCCAGGGCGAACGCAACTGACACCGACTTCGACGGATCGCACGTGTTCGCGCTGGGTGGCGCGGCCGCGGGGTGGCGATGCTGGCGTATGGCGGTGTCGGTCGTGCCGCACCCGCGGACCGCCGCGCAGATATTATCGGTATGTTTCGTATATAGGTAATTCTGGTCTGATCTACCTATTTTAATTACCGATTGAACGCTCGTGATGACGCGAGTATCTTTGCCGAATCGAGATGACTCTACTGCGGTGACATTCATTTGGACCCGCATGGAATAATTCGGATGAGGTCGGGTAATGAATGTCATCGCACTAGTCTGCTGTGCACTGTGGGCCCCGAGCAGAATAGGCAGACCTTCGTGAATGCGCTCCGGGAACGGTCGGCTCGCACGGTTGCGGTCATCGGCGCCGGGATGATCGGAACATCGGTGGGCCTCGCCTTACGTAGGCACGGCGTACTCACTTATTTGCATGATCGAGACCCCGTGGTTGCCGCGGCGGCGGCCGCGCTCGGAGCAGGTGTCGCGGGGTTGCCCGAGCCCACCGTCGATCTGGTGGTGATCGCTGTCCCTCCGGGGGAAATCGCCACGGTTCTCGGCGAATGCCAGGCCCGCGGGCTGGGCCGTTTCTATACCGATGTCGGCAGCGTGAAGGCCGCTCCGCTGGCGGAGGCGAAGGCGGTCGGCTGCGATCTCACCTCCTATGTCGGCGGGCATCCGATGGCCGGTAGCGAACGATCCGGGCCACACGCCGCCTCGGCGCAGCTGTTCGACGGCCGGGTCTGGGCGCTTACGCCGCTGGCCGAAACATGTTCGGACGCAATCGAAACCGTGGTCGAGTTCGTCGGTTCGACCGGTGCGCGTCCGGTGATGATGGCGCACGACGAGCACGACCGGATCGTGGCGCGCACCTCCCACGCGCCGCATCTGGTCGCGTCCGCGCTCGCCGCGACCCTGGCCGACGCCGATGATCCGACATTACGTTTGTGTGGCGCGGGTCTTCGAGATGCCACGCGAATCGCCGCGGGTGACGCGGGGCTGTGGACCGATATCTTGCGGGCGAACGCGACCGAGGTCGCCAAGGTGCTGGCGGAGGTTGCCAGCGATTTGACAACGGCTGCGGCCGCGCTGCGCGCGGAATCCGGCGAGCTGACCGAATTGCTGGGACGCGGAAATGCTGGGCGGGCTCTTTTGACCGAGCAGGGCGGTGCGCGGTGACCGGCTTGGAAAATCGCGCGACAACCACATTTCGGCAGGTAGCCCCGGTCAATACTTACGCCCTGATTTCCTGTGCAACGGGCCCGTGTCTTTTCGGAACCGCATTTCTGGCCATCCAATCCCTGCCCGACGCGCCGCTGTGGAACGCGGTGCTCCGCATATTACCTGCTGGGCTCGTATTGATCGCGCTGCGGCCCGCACGCCCCGCCGGAATTTGGTGGGCGCGCGCCACGCTGCTGGGCATGCTGAATTTCGGCGGCTTTTTCGGTTTGCAAGCGGTCGCCGCGCACCGGATACCCGGTGCGGTCGTCTCGACGATTTCCGCGGCGCAGTGCATTGTCGTTCCGCTGGTGGTGATGATGACCGGCCAACGTTTGACGCCGCGTCAGTTCTGGGCGCCACTGCTGGGACTGTTCGGAGTCGGGCTCGTCGTGCTGCGCGGCACGGCCCGACTGGACCTGGTCGGTGTCGGTGCGGCGGCCGCGTTGGCACTGCTGTCGGGCGTCGGGATGGTGCTCACCCGGCGCTGGGGCGTACCGCCGTCGACACCGCCGCTGAGCGCGATCGCGTGGCAGATGCTGGCGGGCGGGCTGGTGCTGCTGCCGCTGGCCACACTGCTCGAGGGGGAACCACCCAGCCTGAGCTGGCACCAACTCGTCGCGACCGGATGGCTGGCGCTAGCGGCGACCGCGGCGGCTTTCGCGCTGTTCTTCGGCGGCCTGCTGCGCGGTGTCGAGGCGACCGCCGGTTCTCGGCTCATGCTGCTCGGTCCGGTGGTCGCGGTGATACTCGGCTGGACCTTCGCGGGCCAAAGCCTGACGATTGTGCAGCTCGCCGGGATATCTCTGGTGCTTGCCGCACAATTCGGCGGCTTCGAACACGATGCCGGTGAAGATGCGTGGCCGCGCATGGCGTGGACGTTCATGGCACAGTGGGCCCGCCGATGAGCCAGATTCCACAGGTTCTGGGCGCGCTTCTGTTGCTCGCGGCCTTTGTCGCCGCTCAGGCGGGTCTGGTCGATGACACGAAGATCTCCTACCTCGCGTGCAACGCGATCGGCAGCGGCATCCTCGCCGTCATCGCCTATACCGACCGGAATTGGGGCTTTCTCCTACTCGAAGGCACATGGGCCCTCGTATCGGCAATCTCGCTGGGACAACAAGGTTTCCGCGCGCGAGCAGCGCACTCGAACCTGGCCGCCGACAACGGCGTGCTCGCCGAATTTCCCGGCAAGTTGTCTATCCCGCCGGGCCGGGCGGTCACCCTCATCGGCGACGAGCTGAGTAACCCGCACCGCCTCATCCGGTTGTTGCGTAACTCCTACGCGACCTCGCAGGGACGACAGTGGCTGCAACCGCACGTTATCTGGTGGTCACTGACCTTCCTGCGGGACAACGGGATTCGGGCGGACTTCGACACGCTGACATCACCCGGACTGCGCCGCAAGATCATCGAGATGCCGCTTCCGGTCGGTCACGGCCCGGTCGAGCCGGAGGAGCATGTTCGACAGAATTTTGATCTGTGGTGGTCGATTCTGATCGACATCGCTCGAACGGTCTACACGCCGCGGCGGCGACGCCTGCTTTCCTGGCGCGCCGCCGGCCTGCCGAATTACGCCGAACTTCGAAGCCGCACAACACGGCTGGGCATACAGCCGTGGATGTCCAGCGCCACCTACGAGGAATTGTCGGCGATCGCCCATTCGTTGGCGGTGATCGACGAATACAGTCGCCGCGGCCGGGTCGGCTCGGACGAGATCATGACCGAGGTGCTGCTGCCGGAGCTCCTACTGGCCGAGATGCAATGGCTGAAACTGCCGAACGGGCGTCCCGTCACTGGCGGTCGACCCAGCGTGGACATCGTGCTGCTGCGGCGATACGCCACTGTCGCCAGACGATGGGCCGACGACCGCTACCTGGATCCCTACGATCACATGTACCTCCGCGCAGGAGATATCCTCGCCCATCTCTCGCGCGATCGCACCTCGCCGAGCGCCGACGGTTCGATTCTGCATATGTACGACACCATCTGCCGGGCCGACGGTGCGCCGCTCGCCGCTGATCGACTCCAGTCGAGTTCATCGTTGGTGACCGCGCGAACATCGTCTCGGTCGGATCGGTGACGTAGTCGACCGATGGGTACTCGCAGATCACGTGCTCTGCTGACCGAGCCGGGCGGTTTCCCGCTGGACCTTATCGGCGCGGTCCTGCGGGAGGGCCCGGATGATGACGTGACGCGAGGTGACGACCGCCGAACAGGCTGCGGCCATGCTTGCGGCCCGCCGGGCAATTCCGCCAAAACCGTAGACGCGCAAATGGTTTTAGCTCGCATCTAACGAGGTTCGCACCTACCGATGTTGTGCACCTACCTATCCGGTCATGCTTATTCGATCTGTCCGAGCTTGGGAGCGTGGGGTGAGTCGATCGCTATGGGCCGATCTGCAACTGCTGCGTGCCCGGGGGGCCGCGTTCGAGGAGATCGGCGATGAGGTCCAGCAAGTAATGCAACGGTTGGACGCTGTCCTGTCCGAGGAGGGGCAGTGGTGGGGTGACGACGAAGCAGGGGCGGCGTTCGAGAAGACCTACCAGCCGGATGCGCGGCAGGCGATTGCGGCCCTTCGCGATATAGCGCAGGCGTTGCGCGGTTTCGGCGGGCAGGTGACCGGCGTCGCGGGCTCGCTGGAGGCGGCCGACCATGCTGCGGGCGACTCTGTCACCGCTGCGGCCCCCGAACCGGTTCCGCGGGTGTCCGGAGATCCGGTGGTGCCCGAGGCCGATCAGAAATCGGCCGGCGAAGCACCTCGAGAGTCACCCGCCGGAACGCCTCAGGAATCGGCCGCCGGAGCACCTCGGGCATCGGCCGCCGCAGCAGCACGGCCGATCGCTCCGGATTCGGGTTCCGCGCCGTCGGCGCGAGGTGTCCGTGCGCACGCGGAACCGAATGCGCACGAGGCCAATGATGGTCAAGGGAGTGTGCGGCCGTCGGGTACCGATCCGTCCGTTGGCGCTGGCCCGCAGCCGGATTCTGCTGACCCCGCAGATGGTGTCGGCCGTGACGAAGGAGGTGGGGGGCAGCGCTGGCCGGAGCCCGCCAATGCTTCCGTGCGGGGCGTTCCGGATGCCGGTCGAATTGTTCGTCCCGGCGCGCCTACGACGGCACCGCCCGGGCGCGAGCCGTTGCCGCGCGCCGCTGTACCGCCGGGTGCGAGCGGTACGGGACCTCCCGCGGTGAGCGCACGCGGGGATCGGAAGCCGTCGGCCACGCCCTGGCAGGGCAGTGGCAACCCGGCTGCTCGATCGACTCCGGTCGCGGGGCCCGCCCGCGCGCGCGACGGGAAGCCGACGCCGGACAAGAAATCCGCGACTGTTCGACCGCACAGTCCGAGCGAGCGGCCCGCCGTAGTTGCCGGTCCGGCGGCTCGACCGGGGAACGCGATCGCGCGACTAGCTCGCGAGCTGGCCGAGCGACACGGCGTCGAGGTGTCCGGTTTCGAGGCCACCGGTCTCGACGCGACCGTGGTGGCGGAGTTTCTCGCGGCAACCGACGACGTGCTCACCAGGCATCGAGTGATCGATGTCCGCGCCATCGCGATCGGGGCTGTCGCCGAGGGCGGGGTCGTCCGCGTTGGTCGAACGGAGGCTGCCGATGCGGACTCGTGGTCGGTCACTCTTGATGGTGCATCGGCCGCTGATCCTGAGCGGCTCGAGGAGATCCTGCGCGACCGGCGTCGGCCGGGTGCCGCTGTCGCGCAGGCGGATACGCGTCCCGTGTACGCGGCGACGGTTCGGGAATTCGGTCGCGCCTTCGACCTCGCCGGTGGCGGGCAGTCACGGCGCCGGGCGCAGCGACTCTTGATCGAGGAGTATTTGCGCGGCGACAGGGGCTACCGCGATGCCGGTCTTGCTCGCGTGGTGGCCGGTTACAAACGCTGGCGTGATCAGTTGAGCGGTGCGAGTTTCGACAAGGGGCGATTCGACGCGGGCGAAGCGCTGGCCGATGCTTTCACCGACGTGATGCTCAACGGGGACAAAGCCACCGAACCGGCGAAGACACTATGCGGCCTGCTCACCGACACCCGCCGCAGCCCGGGACGGTGGGCGCGAGCCGTGATCGGTTGGGACAGAAACAATCTGGAGCACTGAGGGGGCTGTCGTATGACGAATTCGGACACGGGCGATACCGATATCGAGAGCGGGCAGGCCATCGATTCGCTCGATGACGAGATGACGCGGGCGGCCCGACAGATCGCGGCGGATATCATCGCGGCCGGTCCGTCCGGGTGGCATTCCATGTCGGCGGTCTTCGCGCTGACCGTTGCCGAGGAGTCGGTAGAGGTCGTCTTCACCGAGGGGGACCGGTCGACCCGACTGGATCCGTCCGCGTCGGTGCTCGCGTCGGTGCGTCGGCTTCGCGAGCTGTCCGCGCGGCTCGAGTGGGGTCCCTGGTGGCGTCTGCTGATGTGGTCGTCCGACGGAGGCGCGACCGAGGTCGGCTACGACTACGGCGATGAGCCATTTCCGGACGATCAGCTGTTCGCCCCGCAGGCCTATATCGCCGATCTGGCGGAATATCCGCGGGATCGGCTGCCGGTGTGGCTGGCGGCGTATCTCGGCCACGGTGACCGGCAGACGCGTAGCCCGCGGTCGGCGGTGGCCGCGGTGCGCGCCGACCACGCGGCCGGGGTTCGACCGGTGCCGTTGGAGAACCAACTGCCCGATCTACCGGTGATGTGGGCGCGTTGGGCCGTGGTATCGGCGGCATTCGTGGCGGTGGGATCGCAGTTGGGACCCCGAATACTGCCGTCGGTGGGCTGGTTCGAAAGTTCTCGGCGGGCAGGTTCCACCCTCTATGTGCTGCCCGGCGGGCGTGCGGTGCTGTCCGGGGGGATATGGAATCCGCCCGAGTTGGATGCGGTGTACAACGGGGCTGCGCCGATGCCGAATTTCTATGCCGGAGCGCCGGATTGGGTGGCGGACTCGGTGCTGAATCCGCGGGCGGCGGCCGGGCTGCTGTCGTTCTGCTACTGGTGGGAGCAGGGGCAGTGGTGGCGGGGTGAGTCCGCGTCGGTCGAGCAGTGTGCGTCGGCTGTTCCCGGGGTGTGGACCGCGGATACCGTCGTCGACATCGTGACCGGCCTGCTGCCCGATCAGCCGAACGCGGGGGTGCGCAGCATGGTTGAGGTGCTGGTGTCGGCCGCGCAGGCGGGTGTCGTCACCCGGACGGCGGTGACCGACATTTTCGGCGATCCTGAGCGCTTCGACATCGACGCAGCCCAGTACCAGTTCTCGATCGCGGGTGTCGCGGCCCGAGAAGTACAACGGGCGATATCGGGCGCGGACGCCGCCGATCGGGTCCGGACCTACATCCTGGATCAGGGGCTGGATACGACTGGCTATCCACTTGCGGAGCTGACCGCGGAGCGCGTCGAAGTCGGTTGGATGGTGTACGTCCCGGTGCCGCCCGGTGAGATCGCGATCGGCCGGGCGATCTTCTATGTCGCCGATGACGGTGTGGTGGAACATTCCACCTCGTCGATCGCACCCTCCACGTATGTGACCGGTTTCGAACAGCGCTACCGACGACGCCAGGGGGCACTTGTCTGATCCTGACCAACAAGATAGCTGCTGAACCGATACGCGAAGGGAATGGGTCGTGACGACCGCGTTGCGACTGTTGTCCGAGCTGCCGGCGCCGATTCAGGCTGTTGTCTTCGGTGCCGAGGTCCCTCGGATGGATACCGATGCCGGTAGACGGGTCAGTGCCGCGTGGCAACAGGCGAGTGCGGAGCTCGCGCAGATCGGACAGCGGCTCGACGCGGAGATCGCGGCCTTGCCGGAAGCGGTGCGCGACAGTCTCGGTGATCAGATCGTCGCCGCCGCGAAGCCGCTGAACACGGCGGTCGCTCGCGCGGGCCAGTTCTGCAAGACGATGGCGAGCCACACCGAGCGCAGCGCGGCCGATACGGACAAAGAGGTGTACACCATGTACGCCTTCGGGGCGATGACGGTGTATCAGCTCCTCTTGGCGGGCGGCTGGCATCCGATCCGCGCGTTGCAGGTGCTGTCGGAGGCGAGAGCCGAACATCTGGCTCGGTTCGCGGCGTTTGTCGCCGAGCGTGCGGGCGCGGGTGCCGCCGCGGCGGCCGAGCGAGTCGGTCTGCTGGTCGTGCACGCGGGCGGGTTCGCGGCGCTGACCGCCGGTGTCGATTTCGGCGTCCAGGTCGGCCAAATGCTTGGGATCCTGAGTGGAGATCGCAAGAGCATCGATGGGAAGTCGGTCCTGACGGCCGCGGTCGCCGGTGCTGGTGCCGGGCTCGGTGGAGCGCTCGGCGGCCATCTGGCCCAGGCGGTCGTTCCGCATGCCACCCCGGTCATGCTCGGGCGCGCGGTGGTCGCCGCGACCGCGGGCATCTCGGGTGTGGTCGGCGGTGCCGCCGCGGCCGCCGCAGTGACCGGTCAGTTCGAACTGTCGTTGTCGGCGCTGGCCAGCGGGGGTGCCGTTGGTATGGCCGCGGCGCATGCGCAGGCCCGGATACATAAGAACTTGGCATCACCGGTTCCGGCCGGGGTTGAGGGGCTTTTGCCCGGTGGCGATGGGGTGGTTCGGCCCGAGCGGCCCGGTGCTCCGCCAGCGGAACGGGGTCCGGCGGACATCGGAAACACCGCGGGTGCCGATGCGCCGGTCGGTGAGACCGTCGGGGAGCGCGTGGCACCAGACTCTGTGGTCGCAAGCGATCCGGATGCGGCGCTGTACCGGCATTTGAACGAGCTGCGGAACCAGGAGTTGGCGGAAACTCGGGCAGCGTCGGGGACCGAAGCCCCGCAGGATGCGCAACATTCCGAAGCGGGTGGCGGCGCAAATGGTATGCGGCACAACGAAGGAGGCTCGAACGAGGCGACCGCGCACAGCGTCGACGTGGCCGAGCTGGCTCGGCGGGTGGCGGCGCGCGATGCGGCGCGCGCCGACCTGGCGGCAGCGCTGGGCGTGACGCCGCAAGAGGTGCGGTGGTGGGGGCGGCAGGTGATCGAACAAGCCATCGGCCGGTCCGACGCGATGCTGCGGGCGGTGGGCGACCGGATGGATCCGGTGATCCGAGACAGAGCGCTGGACGATGTTGGACCGCGACTGGTGGACCAGGCCAGGGAAATCGCTGCGGACAACCACAATGCGGCCTCGGTGCAGCGGTGGCTGGGAGACGCCGGGCTGGCGGGAGAACCGACAGATGTCCCTGGCGGGACCGGGTCGTCGGTGCGGCGCGTCGCTGAGGCGGCAGGGGCGGCACCGGTTATTCGAATGCTGGACCACTTGGAGCAGTACAAGGCGGCCGACACGCAGGTCGGTGTGGCCGATGGCCGTGCGGCGGATGGGACTTGGAACCCTGATCATCCGCGGTATAAGCCGGTGGCGGACGTGGTCGGGAACGCGCACCGGTCCACTGCCACGTCAGCCGATGCCGGACGCGAAGCAGTGGTGGTCGGCGAACCTTCCGGACCGGCGGAGCCCGGTCGTGGCCGTGCCGCTGCCGACGACGCGATATCTGGTGTTGATCGAGAAGCCGTGTTGGAGGCGGCGATTCGTGATCATGGTGCTGCAGAGGGCAAAGCGGCCGTGGCGAAGGCGCGGGCGGCGGATTTCAAAGTGCTGCAGCGGGAGTCGGCGCGGGCTGGGTCGGGGTTGGCCAAATGGCTGCGGTTGTCGGATACCGAGTTCCATTCGATGACACCGTCGCGGTTGCGTGCGGCCGTCGAAGCCTGGGTCGGGCAAGCGGAGCGGTCGCCGCAGTGGGCAGAGCAGGCGCGAGCGCATGCGGGTGGGTTGATCGGCGACGAGGTGCGTCGCGGCGTTGTCGCCGATAAGCAGAGCGGCCGTTACCTGATGCCGGGTGAGTCGTTGCAACCGTCTGAGGTGATGGCTGGGGATCTGCGGGGGAGGTTGCGGGAGTGGATCGGTGCGGATGCGGCGGTTTTGGAGCGGTGGACGGATGTGCACGCGACCTCCGATCGGTTGATGAAGTCTCCGGAGTTGGTGT
Organism: Nocardia sp. CA-135398; assembly: GCF_050955845.1. Classification (NCBI taxonomy): domain Bacteria; kingdom Bacillati; phylum Actinomycetota; class Actinomycetes; order Mycobacteriales; family Nocardiaceae; genus Nocardia; species Nocardia sp. CA-135398. Next base: position 4,138,448 of record NZ_CP192084.1, read on the forward strand.
TGCGGCTCGGAGCCGAGGAGGGCAACGCGAATTCGGCGGTGGCGCTTGATGATGCGCGCGTGCTGCATGAGCGGGAGTTGGCCGAGACACTGGCTGGTCACGAGACCGCGTTGACACCGGCGGCGAGGGACGCGCTCGCGGCCGCTGGGTTGCGGCCGCTGGAATCGGCGGCCCTGGAGCACGCGCGCGTGCTGCATGAGCGGGAGTTGGCCGAGACGCCAGGTGGTGACGGGACGGCGTTGACACCGGCGGCGAGGGACGCGCTCGCGGCCGCTGGTTTGCGGCCTTCGGCCTCCCCTGAACCGGTTGGTGTGGTGTCCGGTGTCGATCGCGATGCCCTGCTGGAGGGGGCGATTCGTGAGTACGGTGCCAGGGCGGGTGCGGACGCGGCACGGGCACTGGTGCCTGTCGGCGGATCCGATGATGCCTCGATGTCCGCTCGATCGGCCGACTCCGCGGCTCCACGCGGTTCGAAAAGCGATGGTACGGGCCCATATTCGGCTCCGCTGTCCCCGCCCGCCCAGCCTGCGGAGACAGCGGGTAAAGGTGCGGTAGCGGTACTGGAGCGAGACGGTGTCCAGTCGCAGAATCCGGTACGAGAGGCGGCACTGGACCGCGCTCGGGGGTTGCGTGACCAGGAATTGGCCGAGACCGAGCAGGCGCGTCGAGACAGCGCGGCCGCCCAATCGCCGCCGTCCGGCGAGCCCCGAAGCGCCGACTCGGCCGTGGCTCCCGGTGGTGATTCAGCTGCGTCGCGGACCGCGCACGAGACCTCTGCGCGGTCCGGCGAGCCCGGGGGCACCGGATCGGCCGTGGCTCCCCGTGCTGACCCAACCGCGTCGCATCCCTCGCCGGAGATGTCCACGCGGGAGGCCCCGCAGGAGACGTCCGCGCCGCGATCGGCTCCCGACGGCAGGGCGCAATCTCTGGTGCCCGGTGCCGCGATGCTCGGATCGGTAACGTCCGCCGTGAACAGTGTCGACACGACTGATGGTGATGCGCCACAAGGAGTTTCGAGCGTACAGTCCACCGGAGTCGAATTGCCGGAGGCGACTGCGACCGCTCCCGATCCACAGCAACTCGCACGCCAGCACGCCGATGCCGCCGCGCGGGCGGCGGAGCTATTGCAGGTGGCCCCGCAGGAGTTGAGGTGGTGGGGGCGGCAGGCGCTCGAGCGAGTGATCGACAGTTTCGAGAGCTGGTCCCGATCGCTGGGTGAGCTCGGGTGGTCGCGGCTGGATCCCGTTGTGCGGACGGGGTTGTTGGCGAATCTCGGCGAGATGTTCGGGCGGCAACTGCGCAGTATCGCGGAGGCGAACCGTGAAGCGGCCGGGGTGCTGCAGTGGCTGCGGGATGCCGGACTGGAACCGGACGGCACGGCGCTATCGGGGCAACGGACGACGGAATTGCAGCGCCTGGCCGCGCAGGACGGGCCCGCGTCGGCTGTGCACCGACTGGTCGAGATCCTCGCCGGATATCTGAGGATCGAGGCCGAATTCGCCGCGCTGCCACCGATTCCGAAGGACCCCGATCTGCCGCCCGCGACAGACGTTTCTCGCCCGGATGCCTCGCCCGGACCGGTCAGCAGCCCCCGGCAGTCATTGGGCGAGTCGTGGTGGTTCTCATCGCCGTTGCGCCCGGAGTGGATCCGGTTGGGTCTGCGACGCGGCGAACTTTCTCGGGAACTGGCCCGCGAACACGGTATCGAGATCGATCACTGGGCACTGACACCGCGGTCGCCGGAACTCGCGCGGCTGCACGACGAACTAGCCACGGCAACAGCGGAACTGGCGCGGCTGCTCGGAGTGGAGCCGGACGAACTGAGCACCCAGCGGATCGAGCAGGTCCTCGCGGAGGCCACAGCAGGGGAGGCACCGTCGGCTGGGACTGGAGCGGACCCAGGTCATACGGACCGCGTGATCGATATCGCGCGGCTGTGCCTGCTCTTGGCGGCACTGTCCGAGACCGCGGTCGGGTTCAACCGAGTGTTCGCCGAGGCGACAGCCATCGCCGCGGTCCGCGGCGACTCGGGCCAGAACTGGTTGAGCCGATTGGTTCAGATGGGGCCGGGGGAGCTGAGCAAGCGATGGCAGGCGCTGCAGGCCATCCCGACAGGCCGTGCCCGGGTACCGGGTATCTCGAGCCGCTACGCGGTCGACCGGCGGCCAGGGGCCGCGCCGAAGCCCGCTTCTACCGAGTTCCCCACGAGGCCAACGGTATCCGCTCCACCTAGGCGAGATATTGGGGTACCGCTGCACAGTCTGCCCGTGGGAATGTGGCGGCAACTCGGCACCGGCGCCCCGGCGACCCGACCGAACTCGGACCGCCCGCTGCTGCCGGTCGCCGGTGCCGATGCGCCCCTGGAGGGTAATAGCGAATTCCGTCCGTCCACCCCGCCCAGCGCGCCGACGCCGATCGACTGCGCGCATCTGGTTGCGGGCTATGCCGCCGAAGAGACCGAAAGCGTCACGCTCGCCGAGAATCTCGCGGCCGAGCCGTTGCCCCCCGATCCTCAGCTCGGCGGTGTCTCCCCCGAACGACTGCCCCCCGTGCTGCTCAACAAGCCGTGGGAACCCGTGGAGACCTGGGAGCAACTGGCGGACCTGTTGCGCGAAATGGAACCGGGCGCCGCTGCCTATGTGGTCACCGAGAGCGATCGCGCCCGCGCGATGTCGGGCCAGGGCCATGCCCGCTTGCTGTTCCACGACAAGGCCCAACCGGGCGTCATCAAATGGCGCGACCCGCTGGTCGACAACGGTGCCAAGCAACTGTTCGAACCGGAAAAACTGCCGAATAACCTGCACATATACGCGATCTTCATCAAATTCAGGGAGAGCGACGCGCAACTGCGGCCGAGCACCAGCACACCGTGGACGGGGATCGCGCTCGCTCCACCGCGCGCGCCGATGCTCCCGGTCGCGGGTACCGACGAAGTCGATGCGACAGAACTGGACGACAACGAGTCGCCACCGAAACCACCGAGCCCGGCGCAAACTGGCGACCGTCCACATGAGCCCGTCACCGCGCACGAGCCCGATGGCCGTCCGGTTGACGGGGACATGGGAAGGGCGCTGCATGCCGCGGTCGCGCGGTGCGAAAGGTTGTCCGGCGAGCTGGATCATCTGGCCGCCCTGTGCGGAGCCAACGCCACCCGCATGCGGCTCGGTTCGGCGTACCTGGCGCGATGGTCCGGCGCGTTCGAGTCGAAGGCTCGGGAGCTGGCCGACCTGTTGGCGAACGCACGACCCGACCACCCGGATCAGGCGCGGCTACCAGAGATCCTCACTCAACTCGGTGACGGACGGCAGCGAGTTCTGCGTGTCGTCGAGCATTTCCAGCGGGGGCTGCGCGCCGTGGACCACCGGTACTGGCAGCGGTTCACGCGGCGGGCGGCGGGCGGCGAGCTCACCGCCCTCCTCGAGTGGCTGAAGCGCGGAATCCTCGATGCCGACCAGCCGATGAACCTGTCCGGCATCATCTGGCTGCCGGAACTGGGCTTCGAGCAGGCAACCGAACGGGTCGAGATTTCGGACCCGGCGGCAGAATGGCGGGTTCTCGGTGAGGCGATCGGCCAATCCTCCGTCGTCGGGCGCCTGATCGACATAGTGACCGAGTATCTCGATCTCGCTCGCCTGGTCGAAAGTGCGGCCGAGCTGGACGAGGAGAGGTTGCTGGTCGATCGGTTCCGTGCCACGGCGGACGAACTCGAGACAGTTCGAGCACCCGCCACTGAACGTACTGGAGTGCGCCAGGAAGTGGATTTGCTGTCGCGGCAGCTCGATACGCTGGTGCGGGTACGTGCCCTGCGTGACAAATGGCTGGAACTGTGTGTCGCGGATCGCTCGGATCCGAGTTTCTCGATCGCCGGTTTGCGCCGGGAATTCGGGAGACTGACCGCAACTCTGCGTACGGATCTGCGGGCAGCGGACATCCTCCCGCTGGGGGCCGAGCTCACGCTCGGCGTGGTGCGGCGCGCCGAAACCCAGGCTGGATTCCAGCAGCGACAAGCGCCGATAGGCACCAGGGCCAGCGGGAAGCTGACCGAAATTCCGCAGCTGGGCAGCCGCGCCGCGCGGTATCGGAGGCTCACCCATCTGCTGGGCTATGTTGCCGAATGTGACCGCTTGGAGGAGATTCTCGGCACCGAGTTCGAGCGACTTCGTGGTGTTCGCGAGTACCTGGCCGCCCAGCTCGGGCTGGAGGGCTCGCACCGCCGCTCCGGCTGGGTGCCGGTGGAGGATCCGCGGGTGTATGAGCCGTCCGGGCAGGTCGAGGCGTCACTGCGCGGGTGGGGCGAATGGATCGCGGAGGCCGCTGGCGTACGACGGCGCGCCTTGGACGAGGTCAGGCGGCGAGCCCATCGGCTCGGGCTGCCGAACGCGGACGAGTCGAGTCCGCGGGAGCTTGCTCGGTCCGTGGACGAGCTCATCGAATGGGCGCATACCTTCCGAGACGATCGGCCGCACCCGCCGGGGATGGCAGCCGAGCTAGCCGAGGCCGCTCATCTCGCGTCCTCCGGTGAGATCGTCCGCGACCACCTCGCGCTGTACGAGTATGCCCTCGTTCGGGAGCGCAGCGCTCGGGCCGAGGCCGCCGCGGCCGCAGCACGAGATGTGCTCGCACAGAATGTGATCAGCGCACGGGACGGGCGCTGGCTGGCGCCGCAGATAGCGGTCGTCGAAAGCGGTGCCGAGGCACCCGAAGTATTCGTCGCCGGATCCGTTGCGGGGTTGGATCACGCGATGGACGCGCTCGCACCCGAGGTGCGCGCCGGGCTATCGGAGCGCAGGGCCCGCTACCACTACTGCGAGGTGACAGTTGACGAGACCGGCAGGGTGTCGCTTCGCGACGTTCGACCCATCGCTGAACCCGTCGCGGCGGCCGATCAGCCCGATCCCGACCCGCTCGCCGCGTCGCCGTCTAATCCGGATCGGCTGGCCGCGTCGCCGACTAATCCGGACCGGCTGGTCACGTCGCCGACTGATCCCGACCCGGTGGTCGCGTCGCCATCCGAATCCGCATCGCCGCCCGGTCCCGCTCAGGCGGCCGTTGACGAGGGACGTGACGCGGTATGGGACGCGGCACGCAGCACAATCGAGGACCAGCTCAATTCCTGGCAGAGCGAGGGCCGCACCGGCGAGCGCCTCACCGACTATGTCGCGTTTCTCCCGTCGGGCAGTGGCGGAACATTGGTCGTCGCGGCACCGCAGGGCATGCACCGGCGGATGATGCTCGACGTGGTGACGACCGATTCGAGATTCGTCGACGCGGGCTGGCACCCGCGATTCGACAGGCAATACCGAGGGGTGGCACCAGGCCCGGACGGCGCCGTCGTGACGAATATTTCCGCGGGCACCGCGGAGGGGCAGTACCGTGCGGCGACGGATGCCGAGGTCGAGGGCATTCTGCTCGACGAGTACTTGCGTTTTCGGCAGCTCGGCCTGGTCGCCGGGACGTTCGGCGACTGGATCGGCCTGTTGGGCAAAGATTGCCTCTACAGCAAGAAGGATGTCCGAAAGGCAACTGCCGGAACCGAAGTCGTCGCTGGCCGACTCAAGCGAGATGGCATGGTGCAGGCGTTCGCCTACATGGCGGCCGAGGCGCAGTCCTCGGTGGATATGGATCTGCCGCATCCCACCGCCGTCCTGATCAGGATCGCCACCCGGAAGTTCGCGCTGCCGGTCGCGGCCGATCAGGGCGCCGACCGGTTCTGGCGCGCCGTCCTTCGCGCCGATATCGAGCTCGGCGTCCTGAACGCTGTGGTCGATATCGAGGTCGACGGCCTGAATTGGCGGGTCGCGCCACCACGCGGGCACGGCGACGCAGGCGACACCCTGAATCGTCGGTTCCAGGGCCTGTCGTCCAAAACGGCGGAAGGACTGCTCTACCGGATCACGGAGGCGGTATCTCCGATACGTGAGGAGGGCACGCGCTTCTACCGCTTGCGCGAATCTTGGCAACTGCTCGCGACGGACGGTCATCAGCACATCACCGTCGACGTCAGCCTTGGTGATGACGACTGGCTGGCACGGCAAGTATCGGACGCCGGGGGCGGCGCAGTGCTGGATCCTATCCGGGACCCCGACCTGCGGTCGCTGGTCCGGCGGGTGGCCGAGACGCTTCGCGAAACGAAGCTGGATTCGGTCGACCGCGCGCCCCGGAAACTCGACGTCCGGCTGTCCCCGGATGAGGTTCGCCGATACGAGGATTTGGTCCGCGCCGCCGCCGAGGCCGCCGAACAGCTCCGGGCATGGACTGCGGCACGCGATGCGGTCGCGAGTCGACTCAGGGTGTCGGAGCGGGATGAGCAAGCAAGTCGGTCGGTGTCAGAGGTGCTGTGGGAGAGGGTGACCCGCGATAGGGAACTGCTGGCCGATGAACTGCGCGTCGACCCGTTGGAGTTGGCATCGATCCCGATCTCGGACGCGGGGCTCGCCGCTCGCCGGGCGAAGATCCTGCGCCGCGAATCCGATATCCAGGAGTACGTCGACCTGCGCGAGCGGCTGGCCGGATTGTCCGATGCCGTATCGCACAGCGAGCGGCAGCGTGACGACTTCTTGACCAGCCGGGTCATCGCGGCGGAATTGCGCGGCCGCGGGCATGGACAGGCGTTGGACGACCGCATCGGGTACATACCGGACGCGGCGGGTGGTCTGCTGGTGGTCGCCGCGCCGCCCGGCCGGCATATGGCGAGTCTGCTGGCACTGGCGGTGGAGCGTCCGAGGTTCGCCGACGCACTGTGGCGCGACGAGCTGGAAAAGCGGTACCTCGCGGTGACAGCGGGACCCGACGGTCGAGTCGAGATTCGGACAGTTCCCCCGGCGGAGGCAGAGGGCCCGCGGCGTCGGCAGACGGCGGCCGAGGTTCGTGCCCACCTGCTCGACCACTACTTGACCTGCCGGGAAGCGAGCCTGACAAGTGACGCATTCCGCCAGTGGCTCAGCCGGCTCGGCTCGGCGACATTCGATACGCAGACACAAGTCGTCGCGAGCGACGTGTCGCCTTCATCCACGGTGGCTTATCCGCTCCGTGATCCCGATGATCTGGTGTCGGTGGGCCACCACAAGATGACAGCCGAGCCGACGCTCGAATGGTCCCACCCCGCGCACCTTCTCCATCGGCTGTACACGCGGCAGCTGCCACCGCTGGCCGCAACCCATCGCGACCTCCCAGCAGACTCGGAGCGGGTGATGTGGGCGACGAACCTCGGCGCAACCATGGCGTTACTGATACCACTCGAGCGAGATCAAGGGCGGTGGCGGCTGTCGTCGGGCAGCGGATCCGAAATCGGTGACGTGCTCGCGCGGCATTTCCCCGACCTGACCGCAGCCACACCAGGCGAATTGGTCGAACGGATCGAGGAATTCTTACAGGAGGGCACGCCGGCTGGTACCGGTGCACACTGGCTCGCTTCGGTTCCGAAGACCTGTTTCCTGGTGGCCGCCGAAGCGGCAGAGCAGGGGGCGGGTCCGCGGCCTCGGTTCGATATTCCGCCGGAGCGTCTGGATCAGATCCCGCTGGCAGGGGTCGACGGGAAGGACGCGTCCCGGTGGAGCCTTGCGAATTGGCACCCGGGCGGATTCCCGGATGCGGCGGCGATCATCGCGCATGCGCGACGGTCCGGCGGAACCGTGATCGGCGCGGTGGATTTCGGGGAGAGCGGCGCGTCCGCGTTCACGGTGAAACACGAAGATGGGATGGTCGTAGTCGTAGAGCAGGCCACCCGTGTCGAACCCGGTGGCGTGGTGCACATCTCCGTGCGGACGGTGCGCGGAGACAAGGCGGTGGATGCATGGGCCGCCCATTTGACAAAGTCAGCAGGCATAGGCGCTAAGTTTCACGGTCTGGCTTTCAAATCCGATGGCACACCGGAACTTCCACTGTCGACCAACGGCGAACCGATCGGCCGCCGTGGCCGGGAAATCCCGGTTCGCCCGATGGGCGATCGTCCACCGGGCCGGGGGCCGCCCGATCCCACGATCGCTGCCGCACAGGCAGATTCGCACCTGGCGGTGTGGTCGGGCGAGAGCCTGTTCGTCGGAACCCGACACTTTCCGGCCCCGGAGCTCCCGCAGTCGACGGCGCTCGTGGCTCTGCTGGAGGAATGGGTCGCGCGGACCGAGGGGCAGAACCGCGTCATCCTCGCGGAAGGCCCTGTCGCCGAACCCGGTTCATCGATCGCGGACTGCTTCAGTACTCCGGACGCCGAAAGGGCCGTGCTCGCCTACATCGCGCTCGGGTACGGCATCCCCATCGAGTCCGCGGACGAGGAGCTGTCCGAACAGCTCGCGGGCCTGCTCGAAAGACACCAGCCCGAAGCGGTATTCCTGTACTACGTCCTGCGCGAGATGGCGCAGGTGCTGCGCCTGCCCGCGCACACCAGGCCGGATATCGACGAGTACCTGCGCGATACCATCGACGCCTTCCGGTTCATTCTCACCGGCGTAGACGATCCACACACCGAGTTCCAACAGCTGATGCAGCTGGTGTACCCGGACAAGGGATTCCCTCGTAGCTTCGAACCATCGGACCTCGAGTGGCTGCGCGCGGAGGCGGTGCGGCGACCCGCCCCTGGTCAGCCGAGAAGCATCGTCGCGAGCGTGACCGCGGCCGTCGCCGACCGAGTCGAAGAATACGCCGCGGATTTGGCTGCCCGGCACCGCGCGCAAGGCGCGGCGGTCTGCATGGTATTCGGTATCGATCATTTCGATCCGATACTCGGCCTGCGGGAGATGTCGGATTTCGCCGCAACTGACACCCGGATACTCGGCGCGGCGGGAGTTGGTACCCGCCCGGCACCACGTGGCACGGTCCCGGTGGATCCACATCGGGAGCATGTGATCGAAACATACGCCGTCGCACACGGTTTGAGCCGCGCCGACGTGCTGGAACGGATCGCCGACGGTCGGCTGGTGGTCGCCATCGATTCCATTATCGAGCGGGTCCGCACGAATACCCTGGCCACGCCGGACACGATCGGTCAGCGGTATCTCACCGAGGTCGTCGACAGCGAACTCGCGGTGCCGTCCGGACGGCATTACACCAGCGCCCAACCGCCCAGCTTCATCCCCGGTGGGACGCTGCCGCGGTATCTCACCCGTGACGTGCCGGTCCATGCGATGTCCGACGCCGTCGCCCCGGTCGACCCGAGCGCGGTATTCGTCAGCACCCGCGGCGACGGACTGCGCCCGGTGTGGCGCGACTGTAGTGCGGGCGAGGCCTACCTCGAGCCGGGCAACGCGCTCTATCGGATGGACGACCGCGGCCAGGAGATCTTCGAAAGCGGTTGTGCCGCACGCGACATCGGCGCTCTCGGTATCAGTTCGCACGTGGGCTCCACCGGCCGTGCGAAACCGGATGGGTTCGTCTCACTGTCGCGCAGCCCGGAGCACGTCATTGTTCGGGGGCTCCAGCACATCCCCGACGCGGCGTGGGTCGCCGAGATGGCGGCCCAGGGCAAGATGCGTCGCGAGCCCGACGGCACCTACGTGCACACGCGCCACATGCTCGAGATCTACCATCCCTACGGCATCGACGTGGACGCCACCCTCCAGGATATTTCCGGTCGCGGCCCGATCTCGAACCTCAGCCATGGCGAAGCCGAAATCCTCGCTCCCGGTGGACTTCTCGGTGAGACCGTCTTCCGCTTGTGGCCGCGAGAAGTGTCGTACTCGGCTGACGGTCGCGTGCTCGGCGCACGGGTCGGCGAGCCGATCTACAACCCGCGATTCGCCCATCTCGGAAATCTCGCGTTCGCCCGAACATTCCTATCGCACGACATCGCGGGCAACTCGGGCAGTGGTCGGATAGCCGACTGGTTCAGAGTGGTCCGCCAGCGTGCGGGCATGACCCAGGAACGGCTCGCCGACCTCATGGGAACACATCAGAAAGCCGTGAGCAGTGCCGAAAACGGTGCTGCGATAACGGTGAGCTATCTAGGGGATTTCGGTGTGGCTCTGGGTATCTCGCGTGATGTGCTGCATTCTGTGGCGCAGCATCTCGGGCCCGAGTTCGCACATTATTTCGGTGATTCGATTCCCGAACCCGAGGACGCGCCGGATCAGCCGATCGCGCAGTGGTACGAAGCGACCCGCCTGCACTATCTTCTCACCCAACAGGACCTCGCCGACCGTATGGGGCGCAGTCTTGCGGCAGTGCGCGCCGCTGAACGCGGCCATGACATAACGGCTGGCTATTTAGCGGACTTCTGTGCGGCGCTGGGTATTCCCGACGAACTTCGACAAGGCGCGGAGCAGCGCCGGATCCGCCTCACGAGAGTGATCCCGGCACTGGCCGAAGGTAGACCGGTCAGGGATTGGCTCGTGGCTACCCGGCAGGCCCGGGGGCTGACGCAATCCGATCTCGCCCAACGCATGGGTCGCGATACACGAACTGTGTCGAAGTTGGAGAAGTCCGGGTATGCCAGCCTTGATTTCTTGCGTAGATGGCGGGATGCGCTCGATGTCCCCCACAACACGATGCGCACAGTCGTGCGGTTGATCCGCAGCCCCGGTGATTCGGAGACGCCGCAGCCGGACGATGAGGCGTTCTGGAAGCTGATAGACACCAAGCCGGGATCGTCGGACGAAGCGGCGATAGCCAACAATCTCTATGAACGGTACGACTGGATCGCGCGGGCTGCGGCATGGAGATATCGGTCGCTGGCGATGTCGGTGAACGACGCCGCGATGTCCGTGGACGACGTAGCCCAGATTTTCGCAATGGCAATTATGCGTGCGATCGTCCGGCATGTGCCGTGGGGGGTGCCTTTCGATGCTCATGCCTGGGCGACTTGCCGCGGCGTGGCGCGGTGGATGTACTTCGAGTCGAAGTTCCCGGGTCTGGGCCGGAAGAAGCTGAGAAAAGTGATCGCGGTTGCTTCGTATGTCAGCAAGCTGCGCGCACGGACCACGGTGGCTCCTGACAATACGGAGATCGCGCGGGCAGTCGGCTTGTCGCTGGCTGAGGTGGCCGAAGCGTGGGAAATCATCGAGGACCCCTTCAGATCGGAAACGCTGAACGACGATGGTCGGCAAGCGCAACTGGCAGATCCGACTGCCGATACCGAAGCGCAGGCGGCGTCGAACCTGGGCGTTGAGGAGCTCACGGCCGCTTTGCGAGCCGCTCTGGTGGAGTTGCCCGACCCTGAGATCGCGGTCCAATTGGTCAACTTGCATTTCATTCAGGGCATTTCGGAGCGGGACGCCGCCGCGCGATTGCGGATCGATGCCGCCACTGCGGGCGAGATCATCGCGGAGTCCCGCGCCGCACTCCGAGTCGCGTTCGCCGGAAGAGTCGCGCAGGACATCCACCAATCGGCGAGGCTTCCCGGTTCGTCGCATGTCGAACCGGCCGCAACGCGCCACGCCGAGGTCGTGGAGGGGGCGGTGTCGGCACCCGGCGACCGTGTCGTGGCCGTGCGTGAGGCGCGCGCCGAGACGCCGGGGCGCGCTCAGTTTGCTGATCGCGCCGTTGCCGCACCAGATGATTTGGAGAAGGATCTCAGCGACGCCCGACGAGAACGTGTCAGGACCGCGAATAAGCTTCGCGCTGCGGCACTTTGGCTGGGGATCGAACCGTTCGAGCCCAGCGCCGCGTCACTCGAACCGCAGCAGACTCGGGCTCAGCATGCCCACGAGACCCTGGCCAGCCTGCTCGGGATCGCCGCGTCGGATCTGACGGTGCGCCAGCATCTCGAGGCACCGGTCAGACGACTGCAAGACCATCTGCGCGCGCTCGACGACGCGGGTTGGTCGCGGCTGGCCGGGACCAACCCGGCGGGTCTCGGATCGTGGATCGTGGATGCGATGCGCTTGGAAAACGACGCGCAGATCGCGACCGCCCGTGCCATCGAGGGCGACACCGCCCTGGCCGATTCGCTGCCCGGTCGACGCGCCGCTGAGACCGCGCGGTTAGCCGAGTTGATGGGCGTGCCGAAACCCATGGTGCAATCCGCGGCCGAGGGCAGCGATCCGCTTGCCGAACTGAAGCGTTCGACCGCGATGTTCGGCACCGAGACCGCCCGGCTGGCCGAAGCAATCGTGGAATACCTCGAAACTTCCACGGTGGTCCATCACGCCACCAGCTGTTTGGAATGGGATCGGTTGATCGACAACCTCGCCGATCGTGTGGCGAACCGTTCCAGGCAGCCCGCCACCACCCGGCCGAACCCATTGCTGGACCGAAAAGGGCCACTAGGGACAGCGCAACTGAACCTGATCGAGGTCGCGGATATCGTTCCGGCGGTACGTCACGCGGTCGAGCTGTGGATGACCGAAATAGACGAGCTGCTCGAGTTGATCAGGAATCCTGACCAGTCGACTTTCGATGAAATATTCCACCGCTATCTAACAGCAGGAACCGAGCTTCGTCCCGTGGAACGAACAGTTGACGCCATTATCGCTTCGGATCCCAACAGTTACCCGGGCATTATAGAAGCAAAAGTAGAGGCATCAAAGATACTGTCCGAAGCACGCCACCAGATCAAGACGAACGCAGAATTAGGTGGCTGGGTCACAGATATGTACCATCGCCGCGACAGCTTGAATCTGGACCGGCGAACGCGTTTCCTTTTGGAGCGGGTGTACAAGGATTTTCGAGCCACTGGTTTCGGTCTTCCGGAAGAAAGCATGGCAAGGATCGTCCAGATCGACACGAGAATGGTGGAATTACGGATTCGTTTTCAGAAGAACAAGTCCGATGCTCTCACGGCCGCGGCGGTTCCGGTGACCGAGGCCGAGCTGGCGGGGTTGTCCATCGACGACTCGGGAGTTATCAGAACCGGCGAGGGCAGCTTTCTTTTACCGCTTGACAACGCATTGACCGGTAATATCCAGACGTCGCTGGCGCGATTGAGTAACCGTGGTGTGCGGGAAAGGGTGTACCAGGCTTCGGTGGAGCTCTGCCGCACCGGAGAATTCGACAATACTCAGATCGCGGTCGACATGATCGCTTTGCGAGCCGAACGGGCCGCGCTGTTGGGGTTCCCGCATCATGCGGCGTTTATCGCCGATCAGGAGCCCGTCGATCCGGAGTCGGCGACGGCGATCCTGAAGAAGTTGGCGCCTTTCATAGTGGCGACGACTCGCACCGAACTACGCGAGGCTGCTGAAGCCGTCGACCGTGATCATCTCGAGCCGTGGGATGTCGACTATGCGCGGCAGGTCTTCTTATCGAGGCAGGCTGGAGTCGACGACAGGTCCCTGGGGCAGTACTTCGAGCTGGAACGGGTGCTGACCAAGGGGGTCTTGCGCCTCTGCGAGAGCGTCTTCGGCGTGTCGTTCACCGAACGCGACGATGTACCCGCTCACCACCCCGACATCAGGGTGTTCGAGGTAACGGACTCCGCAGGCGATACGCTCGGGCTTATATTCTTCGACCCTTACAAGCGGCCGGGGAAAAGTGGTGGTGCGTTCACCCAGCCCATTATAGACAGGTTCGCTCCACTGAACCGCGCTCCGGTGTCCATTATTTGTTTGAATATCGAGAAACCGAACAATGTAAAATATCCGAAGCTACTGACCTGGCTTGAGGTTACGGATATCTTCCACGAGTTCGGGCACGGGCTAAACGACATGTTGGGCGAGGGTGCTCACGAGGTATCGTCTCGCCGTTTGCCGCGCACCTGGGCGGAGGGGCCCGGCATGCTCGCCGAAGAATTCGCGATGCTGTTCCTGACGGAATACGCGTTCCATCACGAGACGGGCCAGCTGATTCCTTCGGAAATGGTTGACCAAATCCGGGAGTCGGTGCGAAGAAATAATGGCTCGAAGCTGGCGAGATGGATGGCGCGCGCTGTCCAGGATCTGGCATGGCACCGCCTCGCTCCTTCGGAGGTTCCTTCGGGTGCGGATTTGCGATCCAAGGTGCAGGAGTTCGAGGACTCCGTGCTGACCGAGGTTGGTCTCGATCTTCCGACGGTTCTCGACGCCGGTCCGCTTCAAACCTACGGTCATATGTTCGTTCTCGACTATCACAGTACTTACTATTCATATCTTTGGAACGACATCTTTGCCAGCGTTGTCGGGGAAAAGGTTGAGCAGTTGATCGCGGCAGAAGGGGGCTTCACCCGCGCGGTCGGTAATTGGCTTTACGAGAACGTCTACCGTCATCAGGAACTTTTCCTCGAAGAAGTGATCGGGAATTTCCTGAACCGGGACACTGACCTCGGGCCGTATCTCGAAGCCAAGGGCCTGCTCGTGAGCCAACGGGTGGCGACTGCCGATACCGCCGGTCGCGGTATCGCGCGGACCGGTGCAGTCCACTGCTTTGTGGAAAGTATGAAGCGGGTGCGCGATCGAACCGGTCGCGCGGATCTCGGGCATCTGCTGCCGGGGGAGATCGGTGCGCGGGGGGCATATCCGCTGGCTGCGCAGCGGGCCGCTGGTAGCGAGTTCCGTGAAGTCGAGTCGTTCGAGTGGCTGGAGCGGAATGTACTGACATTGCCGCCGGGCGCGATTGCTGTGGTCGGGTGGCAATTGGTGGATCCGGCCGACTATCGGATCAGTCTTTCCGACAGTGGTCCGGGATCGCATTTCGTGACGTTGGAACATAGCAAGGAGAAGCCTGGAAGTCTCGTGTACTTCGATCCGTCCGATGGTCGCGAGCACGAGTACGACATCGGGCTACGCCCGGACTCCATGAAGCTGCCGGACGCTCCCGCGGTCGCGGTTCTTTACAACCATGAGGGTGTCGTCCAGGCCCTCCCGGGAGATCCCGCGCTGCCGATGTTTCCCATCGCAGGTACGGGTCCCGATGACCCCGCGCCTGGTCGCGGAGACGCCGAGCCGAATGACCGGCAGGCGGCAGCGCGCCGTGCCCACGCCCGCGCCGCGGAGCTGCGGCAGGAAATGGTCGAGCTGCTCCGGCCGCGCGGCATCGATCCCGATGAACTGCTGCGCACCGGATCGGCTGCCTGGGAGAGCTGGTTCACCAGGTATCGACAAGTCCGCGGTGATCTGGCCGGAATGCTCGCCATCGGGCGCGGCCAAGCGGTGGACGACGAATGGATACATCATGTACTGCGGGAATGGCAGGCGCGGGGTTACCTGACGCCCGAGGTCGCTGCCGCTGGTCAGGTATTCGCCGAATACTCCTTCGCCGCAAGGCTTATCGACGAAATCCAGCGTCTGAGCACATGGGTCCGGACGGTCGACGCGGTCGAGGCCGAGCTGACGCGTCGCGCCGGCGAATTGCGTCGGCTGACCGCACACGTGCACGGTCTGATGCGCGTGGTCGCCGACTTCCGGCCGGTCGGTGCGCTGGTTCGAGTAATCGGCTCGATGCTCGCGGCGGTGGTCGGGCAGGTCGAGGCTCTGCGCCGGCTGGCGGCACAGGCTGACGAGATCTATGAACTCGGCACGGCCACAATGGATTACGAGCGAACCCTGCGGTCGCTCGAGCCCGCGCATGAGCGGATGCTCTCGGCGGCATGGCACTACCTGCCCGTGTCCGCGCATTCGCGGCCGGGGATGCTGTTGCTGGGCGTCCGCCTGCGACATCTGCTGGCGGCTGCCCCGGGATCCGCGACGGCCACGGGCCGCACGGCGGATCTGCGTCGGCTGGTGGAGCGAGCTACAGCGGCTGCGGAACTCTACGACACCACATATCTACTGAGTACCGATACGGCCACCGCGGTCGAGCACCTGACTCGGACGTTGACCGGCATACCGGTGGCGGTGCCCGGGACCCCCGATCAGCTGCGCCGCCTGACCGCCTCCGCATCGTTGGGCGAGTATCTGGCCGCTGTGCACGGGACCTCCGATCAGCTGCGCCCCCTGTCATCTTTGAGCAAGTGCCTGGCCGCTGTGCGCGATGACGTCATGTCCCGGCGTCGCAGCATGCTCGTAGCCCTACTGGACGGGTTGGGCAAAGAATTCGACATCGATACGCCCGCACTCGACGAACGGGGGGCGGGTGCGTACGACCTGATGCGGCTGACGAGTCTGCAGTCGGCGCATCCAGACGTACTCGGGCATGCGGGCGCGGCGCGGCTCGACACCGCCATCGACCTCGTTCGTGGAATCGTCCGCGCCAACACCCAACTCACCCGTATCGATGCCGTGACAGCCGTGATGGACGAATCCCACCACCAGCGGAATCTGGCACGCGAGCGGGTCGTCCGCCTGACGGCCGACCACTTTCGGAAGTACCCGTTGGATAGACGTAGGGGAGGACTTGGACCCGATTCGACGTCGCTGCTCGCCGCGGCCCGCCAGTGTGCGGCCCGGTTGCCCGGCGAGGGATGGGCGGAGTCGACCGTCGCCGAGGTGCACAGGCGCGTCCAGGCGCTGTGGCCGAGTAACGAGCCGACCGCTCAGCAGTACGTTGCGCAGCACTATCTCGGGCTGCGTCGACTGATCGAAGCCCTTGACGACGAAAAATCTTGGAGTCAATGGGTTCACCGCCTGCGCAAGCCTGGGCCGCAACTCAAAGGGCTACTCCTGAGCCGACGTGACGCCGACGAGAAGCGCGCGCTGGCCCACCGCCAGCTATGGCGTGCCGCCACGTCCGCCGGTGTGGACATGGGCCGGTGGGGCACGCTGTCGGAGTTGCGGGAAGCACTGCGCCACATGGTGAAAGAGGACCTGGACTGGCTGGCGCAGGAGTTGGGATCGACTGCTCCGCCGCGGTTGCGCCAGTTGGCCCGAGTGCCCGCTGAAGCAATACTGATTCAATCCGTGATTCCGGCGATGTTCGAGCTGTTCCCTCAACTGGCCGACGATGATCCGAGAGACAACGTGGTGCTGGCGCGCGCAGAACATTGTTTCCACCTCAGCAGAGTGGTCGATGCCGCCGACAAGATCACCGACCCGACCGCGGAAATCGACCGATTCGACGCGGATCTGGATCGGTGGCTGGATTCGGTGCTGGAGGTAATGCCGGAGACCGAGGACGGGGTGCCCGCCTCCGCCGAGGGCACCTCCCCGTATATTCCGCCCGATCCCGAGATCGCCGAACATCGCAGTGGCGGTCGGCGCCATCCCGGAGAGCGAGCGGACGCTCTGTCACCCACGCCGTTCGACACCGCCGCCGCCCGCCTTCTACGAGAAGAAATCGTACGGGTCGAGGTGGTCGAGGACACGCCGCGGGTGCTGGTCGAGGTCCTGACCTTCGCGAACGGCGCTCAGATGATCAGGGAGACCTACGCCAATCCGTTCGACGCGTCGAAGGAGTGGCTGAACTACCAGGTGGCCAGGAAGATGCGCGCGCCGGTCGCCAGCGTCAGCTTGCCCGTCTTCGGCGGCCGTGAGCTCTACCGCGAGCTCCCGACCGCACGATCGGCGCACACTGTGCTCCCCGCGGCCACGGCGGTGGATCCCCGGTATCTCGACTCACCTTCCGGTCTGCGTCTCGGCTTGTTCGACGCGGTCACCGCAACCGCGCGCACGTCCGCACACTGGGGCATCCGCCCGACCGGCGAGGTGGTGGCCGGGCGCGGGGCCGGCACTTCGGTGGACGAGGATGTCAGTCCGTTCGCGGCCGCGTTCGTCCGGCGCGTCGATGGCCGAGACCTGTGGCACAACCACAGCTTCGCTCGCGACGACATCACCGATATGCGGGTGGAGGTGGCCTACCTCGGAGCGCTGATCGCAAACCCCACCGTGCCGCCCATGCACCAAATAATGCTGCTCGATATGCACGAGCGGTTCCTGGCCGCGCTCGCCCAAGCTGAGCGGTACGCGGAGCACAGCCCCGAGCAGGTATCGCATATCGCCGGGCTCAGTGCCGACGCACAGGTCAAGGCCCGGGCGGTGACGGACTTCGCCCTCGCGCACCCGTACTTCACGATCGTCGGTTTCGACCGTCCCGAGGTCACCGCTCATGCCGCAGAGCAGATCCTCGCGGCACTGGACGAGCTGCTCACGAAATACCGCTACGCGCCCGGCTTCACCCGACTGATGACCAATATTCGGGGGCTGCGGATCGATGTCATGAGCGATCCGGACCTCGATAGCTCAGCAGAGGGCGCGCTCAACAGCAACCGGACAGCCTGGATGACAATCAACCTGCGCCGGCTCGCCGACGGTATGGACGCGTTCGAACGCACCCGCAGTGACGCCGCCGCCGGAATACACCCGAGCACGGGGAACCCCCTGCGCGACTACGTCATCCACGAATTCGCGCACGCCATCGATAACGCCACGAAGGGGGAACTGAGCGGCAACGTCGAGACCGTGCTGCGCGACACGTGGGCGCACTGGCATGCGCAGGGCCTGATCGACGAGTCCTGCGAGCAGTGGTGGAGTGACCTACCGGCCGTCGCCTTCAAAGACCGAGACAAAAAGATTCTGGACCCGGAGGAAACGATCGGTGCCGGGTTCGCCGATGGGGAGACGAACGGCGTCATCGCACGCAAGGCGCGGTCGGTCGTGCACCAGTACGTCACCACGCTGCTCCCGCCGGTCATCGCGGCGCCCGACCAAGCCGAACCGCCGATCGATAGATCGGCGCTGCGGGCGGAGCTGGCCGAATCTATGCAGGTGGATCCGGACCTGGTGCGGCACGCGCCGCTACGCGAGGGATTGAACGTGGTGTTGACGCGGCTGCGGCATTTCGATCCCGCGAGCTGGGAACGAGCGAGGCAGGCGGGTGAGCTGACCCGAATCGGCCGCTGGATCGGGGAGTGGTTGCGGCTGGACGCGGATTTCCGGGCCGCGTCGGTCGACCGGATCCAATACGAAGGAGACCCGGCCCGAAAAGCCGAACTGGACCGCACAAGAGCCGAATTGGCCGGCCGGAGAAAAGATCTCGATAACGATCTGCGCCATGTGGTCGGGCTGGCCGGCAAGGCGTGGTTGACCGGACCACCGGTCACCGTCGACCCGCTGGTCGCATTGCGGCGAATCGCCGCCGAGATGCGATCCAGGGAATTGTCGAGATTGATCGTGGCGCTCGCACGGTTTCTCGACCCTGGTGGGCTCGGGCCGGTGCCGAGCCCGGTCAACGCTGCGGACCCGATCGGTGCGGTGTCGACCGCCGAGCCTTCCGTCGAGTCGGTCGCCGCGCGCGAGGCCGCCGAGCGGTGGCACGCTCTGCGCACGTCGCTGGCCGAACTGCTCGAGATCGACCCGGACGAGGTGCGGGCCGCACCGCTGCAATGGGCGCTGGACCGGGCGCTGGATCGGTTGCGGGACTTGGCTTCCGGGCAGTGGCGGGATGCGGTCGAGGCGGGCCTGCTGTTGCGCTTGATGTCCTGGATCAAGGACACGGTGCGGTGGCAGCGAGACATCGCCGCCGCGATGACACAGTTGGCCTGGTGGGGACCACCTGATCCCGCGGTGTGGGATCGCTTGCAGGGCAGGGCTGATCGGATCGAACGGGAGCTGACCGAGATGGTCGGCGGCGCGGATTCGGTGGCGGAGTCGGTCACCACCGACCCGGTCACCGAGCTCCGGCGGCTGAGTGGGCGAACCGACGCCTCTCGGATGCTGACGCTGCTCGCGGACGCGGAGTCGTTCCTGGCACTGGACGGGGTCGGCGTGGACCTGCGGCCCGGCCCAGAAACGGTGGCGCGATTGACCGGTGCGGACGCGGACATCGTTCTCGCGCTGGTGGATGGCAGCCACCCGGCCAGGACCGACATGCACCGGCGGGTGCTCACGGTGGCCTCGTGGCTGGGGTATCCGATCCACGCCGAGACGAGCGCTCGAGAGCTCGGTGACTGGCGAGCGGTCGTCGACCATTTCATCGAGAACGAGGCACCCGAGGAGTTTCCGTTGACCGGAGCTCGGGACCCCGCAACACCCCCTGTCGATCTGGACCGGGCCGATATCGACACGCTGCAGCGCGCGATGGCCGATGGGGTGCTGACCTCGGTCGAGCTCGTCCGGGCGTATCTGCACCGGATCCGGGTGGTGGACCCGGATCTGCATGCGATTCATGTGCTGCATCCGAACGCCCTCGATGAGGCCGAGCGGATGGATGCCGAACGCCGACGGGGACGTGTGCGGGGACCGCTGCATGGAATTCCCCTGTTGATCAAGCCGAATATCGATGTAGCCGGACTGCCGACGACCGCAGGCGCGGTCGCGCTGCGCAATTCGTATCCCTTCCTCGATGCCGTCGTGGTGCAGCGAGCGCAGGCGGCCGGAGCGATACTGCTCGGTGAAGGCAATATGACCGAACTGGCGAATTTCGTCAGCGATGGAATGGAGTTCGGCTATAGCACTCTCGGCGGGACCGTACGCAATCCGTACAACCGGAAGTTCCCACCGCACGGATCCTCTACCGGGTTGGCAGTTGCCGTCGCGGCCGCGGAGACCACGGCAAGCATCGGCACCGAGACCTCGGGGTCGATCAACAGTCCGGCTGTGTTCAACTCGGTGGTCGGGGTCAAACCAACGCGTGGGTTGCTGCCCAAAACCGGAATGGTGCCGAGCGCGGGCACCTTGGACACCGCAGGCCCCATCGCCCGGACGGTGTACGGCGCGGCAGCGCTGCTCACCGTGTTGGCCGGAACCGACCCACAGGATCCGGCGACGGCGGTCATCGCGGGTAGCGCCGACACGGATTACACCGCCGCGCTGTCCGTCGACGCCCTGCGTGGCAGCCGAATTGGGGTGGCTTTCGTGGCGGGGGTGCCCGCACCCCCCGTGTTCATTGCGGCGCAAGCGGTACTCATAGCGCGAGGCGCGACTCTGATCCCGGTCGAGGTGCCCCTGACCGGCCTGCCCAAAGCCCTCGCCCCCTACGAGCTCGAGCGGGATTTCAATGGCTACCTGGCCCGGCTGCCTGCGAGCGCGCCGATCAAAACGCTGGACGACCTGATCCGTTTCAACCGGGCCAACGCCTACACATTGGGCACAACCCTGTACGGGCAGGGCAGGTTGATCCACGCCAGCACCATAGACCTGGACGATCCAGCGGTCTTGGAGGAATATCAGGTTCATCGCGCCCATGTTGTGGCGACGGCACGGGAAAGGCTCGATTCCGCGTTCGATCACCGATTGGACGGGTTGCTGTTCGCCGGGGACACCGGAGCCCAGCTGAGCGCCAGGGCAGGGTATCCGACCGTCGCGCAGCCGATCGGATACCGCACACCTGACGGTAGGCCGGAAGGATGGATGTGGGTCGGCCCCCCGTTCTCCGAGGCGTCTCTGCTGGGCTTTGCGTATGACTTCGAGCAGGCGGCGCAGGTGTGGAGTCCGCCCGCCGAGGTCAATCCCACGCTGTTCGCGAAAACAAAGTCGCGGCCTGCCGACGAGCGGTTGAGCCCGCAGTCATCGGCCCCGCATCCCGAATCCTCCAGGGCCACACCATGGTCGGGACTAGCCCGGTCCACCGAGGAACGACAGGATAATTCGTCACCTCCGACGCCGTGGTCCTCGCGCACGGCAGTTCCGGAACTGTCTGCTATCCGCGTCGCCGATCCGGCGTCGGCGACGCCGGTGACCGATCTGCTGGCTGTTGCCGACCCCGACAATGGTCTGCTCCGTGAACGGCTCGGAGACCTCAACGGCCGGTATGGGCGCCTCGATTTCGAGGTAACCGATGCCCGTTACACAGTCATCGAGAATTCGGACACGACGCCGCGCACCGACCCGATCCGCTGGGTTCGCGGATTTACCTTCTCCGGTAATCTTGTCGATTCCGATAACGGTAATGAGATTTGGGGCGCGCAGTTCGATATCGAATTCGATGAGCACAATCGGATCGTGGTACGGGCCGGTGATCTATCGTATTGTGTACGGAGATATGTCGGAGAAGTATACGAGTCGTTCTTCTCGCGGCTGGACAGAGATTATTTCGGCCGGTACGCCTACCGAAGCGAGTTTATGCCTGCATTCGAAGCATTGGTGGTCGCCGCAGGGGAGCCAGGTGTTCGGTGGGATAACGGTGTGGGCAAATTCGAATGGAATGTCGAGCAATTGTATGAAGCCGCTACGCGCATCTTCATTGATATCACCCCCGCCGATCATCGTCGGATCGTGGATTTCCTGGGCCAGATCGAGCACGCGGGTATCGACGGCTCGTCACCTGCCGATGTGCGAAATCTCGTCGGCGACGACCGTGAGCTGGGCAGGCGCCTGCTGAGGTCGACCGCACTTGATTTGGTTCGGGATTATGCCGAGTACATGGCTGCCGATCCGTCATCGCGCACAGTGGAACCCGAACCGGTAGGAGGCGAATCTGCCGATTTGCCGACTGTGGACGGCGCAGATGCGTCGGTCACTCTTTTCCTCGGCGATCTGCTCGTTCATCAGGAACCACACAATGCGCTGCTCCGGCATGTGATGCCCGTTACCGGGCAGGTTGGACCGTATCGGGTGCGAACGACGGCACGATACATTGTAGAGTGGAAATTTTGGAATGATGTGGATCTCGACCCGCTGCGGCGCCAGTATGCGGCGACGATTGAAGGTATAACGGTCACAGGTTCGATTCTCGACGATGCCGGCAACTCCGTCGGAGTTATCGACCAGGAAATAGCATTCGATAACGAGGGCAAGATTGTGGTTGCCGACGAATCGATTCTCGATGAAGGCGTACCGGATAACGGATATTATGCAGCTCTGGCAGAGCGAACGGCGGAATACTACGAAAGAAGCGGAGTCGACCGAATCGATACCATGGCCAGGCATGAGTATGGTGCCGCGGCAATGCGTTTCGGGTCGGTGTGGCTGATCGACAACCCAGGAGATCTCGAAGATTCGGTATGGCGGATCAACGCAGCGGCAATGGACCTGCGTCGCCGTAGCACCGAGGCCGACCAGGAGTTGTTGGATAATATTCTGCGTCGATTCGACGGGCCGATAGCCGACTTCCCCACCCCGCGGTATTTGATAAGTCTGGTCGGTGAGAACCCGAATCTGGGCCGCGACCTCGTCGCTGCGGCCCCCTGCTCCGTTACTAGAAAATTGCGGCGGCGCGAAGACGACCCCACGGCTCGGCTGGTGGTCGCGCGTCGCGTGGACGAGGAGTCCGCGCGGCTACAGCGGGAACTCACGGAAATGCTGCGCGACCACGCCGTCGATCCGGCGGAACTGCTGCGGACCGGTTCGCCCACGCGGGAGCTCTGGTTCGCTCAGCACACCAGAATCCGCGGCGATCTGATCCGGCTGCTCAGAGTCGTGAATGGCCTGACAGACGACGAGTGGATCCTGCGGACGGTGACCCGGGTGCGGTCGTCCGGACCTACGACTGCGGGATTCGCCACCGCCGCAAAGCAATTCGCCGAATCCCAGCCGGTCGCGAAACTGGTCGCGGACATCCATCGCCTGGATCGGTGGGCGCGGGCGGTCGATGCGGTGGAAGAGGAACTGTCCCGGCGCGGCGCTGAGCTGCACCGACTGATGGGCCGTGTACTCGCCTTGATGGGCGCTGCTGGTCGTTTCCGTCGTGTCGACGTGCTGCTCGGCGTACTCGGGGCAACGCTGGCGTCGGCGGATCACCGGGCGAGGGCGTTCCAGCGGCTGGAGCGCCGGGCTCGTCAGCTGTATCTGCTCGGCTCGGCGTTGTCGGACGCCGAGGGCCAGTGGCGCCTCCGTGAGCCGATGCGGCAGCTGCTGCGCGCCGAGGCTCGCGAACACGGACTGGCGCATCAGAGCACTCGCATGGTGTCGCTAGTATTGCGAGATCGCTTGCGGCGCATGCCCATCGACGCGCACGAGTCCGCGCGGGCCGAGCAGCTACGTGGGCTGGTCCGCGACGCGGACACGCTCACTGATCTCGACGATACGGTGCATCGGCTGCGCACCGACCTGGATGTATGCCTGACGGGGGCCATTGCGGAGCTCGCGAGCGCGCCGGTCGCGGAGCGCGGTCCCGGACCCGAGCTGCCGAGTCTCGGATGGCTGGAGTCCTTTCTCGTCCCGGTACGTGACGGTGTGGTCATTGCGCGTCGCCGCGATCTGTTCGCACTGCTGGACACCGAACATCGGAAGTTCGGCATCGATCCGACCGCGCTGGCCGCGGAAACAACCGGTGCCGAAGAATTGGCTCGGTTGACCGGACTGCGGGAGCGGATGACCGCAGACCTCGCGGAAATGCGGGAGCTGGACCCGGCGGCGTCGATGCCCGGATACATCCGCAAGCAGGCCCATCGGTCCACCCGGGTGGGGGTAGTCGCGCTCGCGGAACGGATAGATCGGTTCGACCGCGTGACCGAACGCGTTCGCTGGATCGTCCACGCGACCGAACGGCTCGGCCGGATCGATACCGTGGCGGCGGCATTCGCCGAAGCCAGCAATCAGAAGCAGGTCGCCAACGAGCGGCTCGCCGCCATGATGGCGGCCCATCTTCGACAGTTCCCCCTGGACCGCAACATTTTTCGAGGTGAGCTCGGGCCGGATTGGTCGTCGCTGCGTCTCGCGGCGACCACGTGCGAAACCTGGCTGCGTGATGCGGGCTGGGACGTATCGCAGGACGGTGCGGTGCGCCGACCGCAAAACCTCCTGCAGTCGAGTGCCGAATCGAGCCGCATGTCGGCGGTGGCCCAGCGGTATCGCGCGTTGCGCCAGATGATCGCTGTCGACGACGAGGCCGGCCGGGCGGAGGGGTGGTGGTTCCGCTTGCGGGCTGCTGCGGCGCCGCTTCAGGCCACGGTTTCCCGCATACTCGACGCGGAATCGAGCCGTGCGGAAGCGTCCGACGAATTGCTCCGGCTCGCCGACCACGCCGGTGTGGACCTGGGCCGAATGGGTCCGCCCCTGGGGCAACTCGCGGGTTTGCGTCGCCTGGTCGCCGAAGCGCTACAACAGACGATGACAGCGCTCGGCACGAAAGCATCGATCCAGTTGCACACCCTGTCCGAAGCGCGGGCCGAGGAGCTGGATCCGGTCGAGGTGGACGACGCCGTCATCGAGTCGGTGCGGCGGTTGCGAGATCCGCTCCTTCGCGAGCAGGTGCGGCCGCTGGCCGAACGGTGCTCCGAACTGTGCGAGATGGTGAATAAGGCCGACGCGGTGCAGATCCGGACCGCTGAGCTGGATGGACTCGATATCGAGTTCGACGCCCAATTGACGACGGCGCTGAAGGTCGCGCCACCCGAGCTCGAGGAAACCGCGGCCGGTGACGCTGCGGCGGTGTATGTCCGACCCGATGGGCATACCGCGGGTCGATGCGCACCGTTGACCGAGGAGTTGCATCGGGATCGGACCGGTAGGCCAGATGTCCGTGTGTCGGAAAATGTTGGCCTGGATGGCTTGTCGGTGCAAACCTGCGTGTCCGATCTGCACGGGCGTTTGCAACGGGTCGCGATCGATCCGGTCAACCCCCATCGACAGGTCGAGGAGTCGGCGCGCGAGCTGGTGGCGGGATTGCCTGCCGAGGAGCGCGACGGGGTGTCGATCGTGGTGATCGACGGGACGCACGTGGTCGACGAGCACGGGGTCAGCGGCCACATCTACCGGCTGGAATACCGGTACGACGAGCAGGTGGGGGACGGGTGGCTCGAACTGCAGGATCCCGGTAAAGGGCTGTTCGGGATGTGGGATGACCAGACGACCGCGGCCGAGTTGAAAGGCATCTGGGTGATGGCCTTCGATAGAGACGGTCATTCGCTACTGCTGCCCGGAACCGAAATCGACTTCCCGCCACCCGATTTCCAGATCGGTTCTGACGGCAGGGAGCCAGGGCCTGAAAGTCGGGCCGGGGATGCCGCGGCGCCCGTGCCGGAGCGCAGTCGCGGCGAAAGAATGCGCATGGTCGGCGAATGGCTGCGGGCCGTCCGGATCTTGCATAAACGGACACAACAACAACTTGCCGACGCCATGGGACTCAGTAGGAAAACCGTCATGACGGCCGAGGCAGGAGCGCGCATAACCGTTGACTATCTGCGTGGCTTCGGTCGCGTTCTGGGTATTTCGGATGACGTCCTTCGTGCTGCTGCTCCGCATGAATTGCGACATTTTTTCGACAACGCTCTCCCTCATCCCAGGGACCCCGCCTTCGCTACCTTCGGTGACTGGCACAGGGCCGTCCGGAACATCCGTGAGATGACTCAGCGGCAACTCGCCGACGCCATTGGTGTCCACGTGGATACGGTAAAAAGGGCGGAATCGGATGTTCGTGTATCCATAAGTTATCTGCGCAATTTCGGTCGTGTCTGCGATGTTTCGGATGAGATGCTTCGCGCTGCCGCACCACGTAATTTGGCGCGCTATTTCGACGAAACTAGTTCGGATGTCGAATCAGGATCCCGTGCGGCGGTTGATAGGGACTCATCGTCGACCCAGCCCGCCCCGTCACCAGGAAACGGTCCGGGACACACCGCGCTGAGTGGTCGAAGGGTGGTGGCGGTCGGTGACGCTGTTATCGATATCATCGTCGGTTACGACGAACTTCCGGCGGCGCAGGAGTATCGCGACGCGCGATCCTTTCGTGAGGTTCCGGGCGGTAAGGCTCTCAACCAGGCTGTAGCCGCCGCGCGACTCGGCGCGACGGTGCAGGTTGTGTCCGCGATCGGGCGCGATAGGTTCGGCAGCGATATTCGAGCGGTTCTGCACCGGGAGGGAGTCGGCAGTGCTGGCGTGCGCATCGAGAATGAGACTTCGACTGCGAAGACCGCGTGTCTCGTCCGGGCGGACGGAGAAGTGTCGTTCATTTACCACGACCCTGGCGAATTGGGGCTGACCAGCGAGGACATTCAACGTAACCTCGGGGCGATCGAGAACGCCGAGGTGGTGCTGCTGACATTCACCACATCCGACGCGGTTATCGCTCATGTCGCCGCTGTTGCCCGGGAGAATGGTACGAAGGTCGTTCTGCAACCGGCTCCGCCACGCGAACAGGTTTCCCTCGACACGGTGCGTATGGCGGACATTCTCGTGCCGAACGAGATCGAGGCGCGGGCGCTGCTGTCCGCGGCATCGATCGATGCCGCGGCGATCGACGCGGCGTTGCTGCCCGAGCGTTTGTTCGAGTTACTGGGTGTCCCAACGATTGTGGTGACGCTCGGTGCGGCTGGATGTGCCGTGCATCATCAGGGTCGCAGTGCGCGGTTCGAGGCGCACAGCACTTCAGTCGTCGACACGACCGGCGGGAGCGACGCGTTCACCGCCGCGTTGGCGGTGGCGTTGGCGGCCGGGCTGCCTATCGACCGTGCGGTGCAGGTCGGTCTGTCGGCTGGCGCGCACGCGGTCGCGCATTCCGGTGGTTACGAATCGATGCCGCATGCCGACGAGCTCGATCTCTCCCTCCTGAGCGCGTCACCGGAAGCAGGTGCCGATGGTCGCGACGGCGGGCCCGCGGTGGCCGAAACGCTGGACGCGGAGGGATTCCGGCGCTGGTACGAGACTCGGGCGCGGAATCGGGAGGCCGGGTTCGTCACACAAAGTCTCGGACAGTACGCGCGGATGCACACTGTCGAAGGCCGCCGGATCAGGCGATTGCTCGCCGAGATCGGCGCGGAATCCGACCCGGCCCCTGACGAACCCGTTCCGCATCCGCATGCCTACGACCTCCCTGGTGACTGGGCGCGTGATGTTCGCCGATACCTCGCACTGACATCCGACGAGATGGATCTGCTCACCGAGGCGGAGCCCGGGACTTGGCAGAGCATCGAGGACGGCCCCGGCGAACTGCCTACCGATCAGGTGCGCGCACTGTTGCGCCGTGTTCCCGATGCCCGTCGCCTCTACGCTCCGCTCGCCCAAGCCTTCTGTCCGAATCTGGTGGCCGGTCCGCCCGCCACCGTCGGCGGGAGCCTGCGGCGGTTCCGCGAATACACCGGTTCGAGCCCGGATCGACTCGCGGTTGTGCTCGGCGTAATTCCCCTGACGATCGATAACCGGGAGGCGGCCGATCATCTGGTGCCCAGAGTGTGGGAGGCGCATGTACGCGCCCTGGCTGTCCGGTTGTCGGATGCCATCGGTGACAATGCGCCCATTGGCGCCTGCCTGCGGGTATTGCGGTTGCGCACCGGTCTCCCGCGTCGGCATCTCGCCACGAAGATGGGCATGCCGGAGGAAGCTATCACCGATATCGAGGCGGATGGTTCTCCGCCGTCCAAACAACTCGTGGAGGCTTACCTCCGGTCGATAATGCCGGGCACACCGCATTTCCCGGAAGGCCATCCCTACGCGGGCAGCTATCTCCGATATCGCCGCGAGCATGCGGGTGTTCGCTTATCGCAAGTGGCGACCGCGATGGGCATGACGGAAGTCATGGTCAGAAGACGCGAGACAGGATGGGTTCCGCTGTCGACCGAGATGGTGGACGCGTATCTCGACGACAGTGCTGCCGATCTTGCTATCCGGAGCAATATCATCGAAGCATTTCCGTCGATCGATCAAGCTGTGGAACCCGCCGTGGTCAAACGGAACATTCCCCACTGCTCGACGGAAATATACCTATTCCCCGACCCGGGCAGGACTCGATCTCCGGCCGAGTACAAAGATGAATTCCAGCGGGTGAACGGGCTCACCGATAACGACACAAGACGTTTGTTCGGATGGAATCCGGGTCGTCCACCGGTGAGCGTGGACGCCGCGCTACGAACGTATGACCGATTCCTGTGGCAGGCCGGTCCTTGGAACGATTTCGCCGCGGCGTGGGGCTATTCGTATCGCATGGATCGGCTCGGTGAATCGGCTCCGGACCCCCGCGACTTCGCGTCGATACCCCAGTGGAAGGAGGCCACGAGTCTCTATTACCGGAGAAAACCGGCACGTTCCCGACACAACGATCCTGCTGCCGCTGTGCCGGGGAGTGCTGCTGTGTCGAGTCCGGATTCGCCATCGCCGACACCGTGGAGCCGTTCGTCCGCGACGCGATCGCCGAGCGCCGGAACGTTCGAGCAGCGGAAGGAATCGAAGGCGCCGGCGAAGCAACCGGCCACTGCGGTCGATGGTTACCCGCCTGTTTCGAATCTTGTACGCGATACCGTGGGGGCATGGCTGCGCACAGTCCGGGAACAGCGCGGATTGAGTCGAGCGCAACTCGCCACCGCAATGGGTATCGAGGTCGTTACGGTAGATTCGGCTGAGAACGGCGGCGCTATCACCTTCGATTTCATCCAGCGATGGGCAAACGCGTTGAAGATTTCCCCGTATGCGCTGGATTGGGATCTGTATCCACACCTCGACGCCGGAAATGACTTCGACCTCAGATTCTCGAAGTGGGCCGCCACCGTGCCGGGTTCACCGGAAGATGATGATATGCAACGAACAATAGCCGCCGAATACGACTTCATGGCACAGCAATTCGCGCGAGAGTGGCACAGTTCACGCATCTCGAAGGCGGATCTCGAAGAGTATTTCCGGCAGATAATACAGCGCACCATCCGTGCAAAAGATTTTCCGATAGGACGACTCTCTGCTCACCTCGCCGCCCGATATCGGACTGCGTTCTCGGATTTCTTGTCGTCGACGGGGCTTTCGGAGGATTCGGGAGTGCGACCGCAGGGATTCGGATCTACTTCGGCCACAGCGGTTCCGCGCGGCGATCAGCAGAAGGGATCTGACGGACGTAACGTCGGTGCCCGGGGTGATACAGGCGATGTGCCACTGAAACATGTGTTCGGCACGGACGCCTGGTCATATCATCTGGGTCGCCGACATAAACCTTTTGCGGAAGCTGCGTGGGAACAGGCACTGAGTGGACTTCCCAGTAATTCGCGGATATTGGAAATCGGTGCCGGAACCGGGCTGAATACCAATGAACTGAAAAGACGGATGCCCGGTGCCGATATCACCGTGTTGGAGCCCGATGCCGCTATGCTCGAGGTGCTTGTCCACAATCTCGGTGACTCGGTAACGGTGGTCCGTTGCCTTGCCGAGGAGATCTCCGACCACTTCGAACCGGACACATTCGATCTCGTGATTTCGGCCGAGGCTCTCCATTGGTTGGATCTGGAAACGGTGAATCCGCAGATACATCGAGTCCTGAAATCTGGCGGGCGAGTAGTAAGTCTCTGGAACAGGACCGTTAATGATGCCACTATGCAAGATCTCAATTCTGGGCCGGAACCGTCGAGAACGTTCGAGACGGTGAATAAAGGACCTGAGGGCGAGGGTTGGAGTTCGCCGCTGTTCACCGACTTTTATCGCGGGGCTTACCCTTGGAGTGACGAGTTCAATCTCGGCGAAGTGATGTCATTGTATCATTCATATTTCGAGCATCTCGGCGATCCGGATCTTGCCGATCAGAACGATCGACATTACCGAGAGGCGTTCGCTCGGCACGCGAACCCCGAGACAGGTTTGATCAGAATGTCTTTCAGCACCATCCTATGGCGCGCAAACCCCCTGAAGTAAATATGGCAGTAACTGAGGGACCGACAGCCCGAGATCGGTGACGCGGGCACCGTTTCCGGAGATCGGAATCCAACCGGGAGGCGACTCCCAGGTACATCTCGTCCAGCCTGGCCGCGTGCTCGGACAGCAACGCGCCCGGCTCCACCGGGAGGTCCACCGCGTTCATGCCGGCGTCGCGGGCGGCCTCGCACACCTCACCCGGCTGCAGATGCGACAGCGGTTCACGCCACCGTGACGGCGAAGATGTTGCGCTGCTCGAGATGTCGATGGAACTGCTCTTGGTCGCCATCATCGGCGGGCGGAACGTCCGCACCGTCGCCCGGCCAGCTCCTCCAGCCGTTGCCCGGCCGATCCAGCACAGAGACATCTCCAGCAACCTTCGAAATAAGAGTTGGTGGCGGACCGATTAATTCGTGCGGTAAGTCCGGTCAACCTTCTCGGCAGACCATGACTATTTGCTCGAGGAGATCTTGATGACCCCGACTTCGACCGCCACCACACACACCCTCGACGTGGCCGGCGCGCGACTGCACTACGAGGTGCGTGGTACCGGACCGCTGGTCGCACTGGTCGGCGCCCCGATGGATGCGGCGGCCTTCGCGCCGTTGGCGGAACTGCTCGCCACCGACCACACCGTGCTCACCACCGACCCGCGCGGCCATCAAGGCAGCGTGCTCGACGACCCGGAACAGGACTCGACACCGCAGCTGCGCGCCGACGACCTGGCCTGCCTCATCACCCACCTCGACATCGGCCCCGCGGCTGTATTCGGCTCCAGTGGCGGCGCTGTGACGGCATTGGCCCTTGTCCAATCCCAGCCGGATCTGGTCACCACCGTGATCGCCCACGAACCGCCGCTGGGTGAACTCCTGGCCGAACGCGACCAGGTCCGTGCGGGAACCGAAGACGTGATCGCCACCTACCGCAGCGGTGATGCGCTCGGCGCGTGGCGCAAGTTCATGGCCAACGCGAACATCATGATGCCGGAACCGGTGCTACAGCAGGTATTCGGCGGCGAGCGCGACCCGCGCCAGCTGGCCAGCGAGCGCTACTGGTTCGATCACGAGCTGCGTGGCACCACTACGTGGGAGCCGAATATCACTGTGCTGCAAGCGACTCCGGTGCGCATGGTAATCGGCATCGGCTCCGAATCGACCGGCCAACATTGCGACCGCACGTCACGGGCACTCGGCGCAGCCATCGGGGTGACTCCGACCGTATTCCCCGGCGGACATACCGGATTCGTCGAGGACCCAACCGGTTTCGCCGTCCGGTTGCGTGCGGTACTCGGAGGTGCTGCTTAGAACGGCCGTACCGCATCTCTCACGCACAGTGATGTTTCCACGCCGAGACCATGTCTCACGTCTCGGGCCGGGCATGCTGAACAGCCAGTGCCGGTGACGCCAGGCGTCGAGACCGGCGCCGGGCAGGATCGCCACGCCATGTCGCAGGGCGCGCTGGGCGAACGAGGTGCCATCCCCGCGCCGAGCTCGTTTCGGAGCCGGGACCTGGTACCTCGTCCCCATCGTGAGAGCAGCGAAATGCTCGTGGCAGGGTGGTGGGATGAATCGTGGTGTGTTGGTGACGGGAGCTTCGCGGGGGATCGGTCGGGCGGTTGCGGTGGCGTTCGCGGAGAACGGTGATCGGGTGGCGGTGCACTACTCCTCCGCGCGGACCGATGCCGAGGAGACATTGCGCCGGTTACCCGGCGACGGGCATATCCTCGTCGACGGCGATATCGGTTCCCCGGAAGCGGCCGAAGCGATCGTCGCGGCGTCGATCGAGGAACTCGGCACAGTGCATGTGCTGGTCAACAATGCGGCGGTGAACCTTCCGCATCCCCTCGCGGAAACCTCGTACCCGGACTGGCAGAACGTGTGGCGCAAGACCGTGGACGTCAATCTGTTCGGCACGGCCAATGTCTCCTACTGCGCCGCGCGCCACATGATCGATAACAAGGTGCCCGGACGCATCATCAATATCGGCTCCCGCGGCGCATTCCGCGGTGAACCCGACTACCCCGCCTACGGTGCCTCCAAAGCAGCCGTCCATGCCCTCGGTCAATCGCTTGCGGTGTATCTGGCCCCCTACGGCATCGCCGTCGCCTCGGTCGCACCGGGTTTCGTCGCAACCGAACGCGTCGCCTCTCGCGTCACCGACGAGGTCCGCGCCCAAAGCCCCTTCGACCGCGTCGCCCAGCCCGAGGAAATCGCCTCCGCCGTCCGCTACTTGGCGTCACCCGAAGCAACCTGGAGTTCCGGGGCAGTCCTGAACGTCAACGGAGCCTCATACCTGCACTGAACCGCGAGGGGACCCATGACACAACAGCTACCACCTTGGCCGAGTACACCGCTGACCAGCGGCCCGATCATCCTGCGGGAGTTCACCGAAACCGACACCCATCTCGCGATCGATATGGGCGCGGACCCCTACATCCCGTTGATCGGTAGTTTGCCCGCCTTTCCGACCGCCGCGGAGGCACTGGACTGGGTGCACCGTCAACGCGGCAGACACGCCGAAGGAATCGGCTTCTCCTTCGCGATAGCCGACGCCGATACCGACAACGCTGTCGGCGCTATCGGGCTGTGGCTGCAAAATCTGGCGAAAGGACGAGCGGCAGTAGGCTACTCGGTCGCCCCGGCACTCCGCGGCCGCGGATTCGCAGGTGCGGCACTGCAAGCCCTGACAACCTTCGCCTGGACCATCTCCACCCTGCACCGGATCGAGCTCTATATCGAGCCATGGAACACGAGGTCGATACACGTAGCCGAAACCGGGGGATACCTCTGTGAAGGCCTGCTACACAAGTACCAGGAGATCGGCGGTGTCCGACGCGACATGCTCGTGTACGCCGCAACACGACTTGCAGGCGCCCTCTGAAATGCGACACTGCCGCACCCCTGTGGGGTGCGGCAGTGTGGGTGACGGGTCAGCGGACGAAAGTTGATGCGCGGTCGGACAAGTCGAGCAGCATTTGCGGGATGATGCCGAGCAGGACGGTGGCGCCCGCGGTGAATGCAACGACCGTAGTGGTCAGGAATGGGGCGGCGACGGTCGGGGCGTCGGTGGGTGGGTCGGTGAAGAACATCAGGACGATGACGCGGATGTAGAAGAAGGCGGCGATGGCGCTGGAGATGACACCGACGATCACCAGGTAGGCGGCGTCGCCGGAGGCGGCGGCTTGGAAGACCGCGAACTTCGCGACGAAGCCACCGGTGAGGGGCAGGCCCGCGAACGAGAGCAGGAACAGCGCGAAAACCGTTGCCAGCCAGGGGGACCGGCGGCCGAGACCGGCCCACTGCGACATCGCGGTGGCCTCGTCACCTTCGGTATCGCGGACCAGGCTGACGACCGCGAACGCGCCGAGCGTGCCGAGGCCGTATGCCAACAGATAAAACAGGATGGCCGAGGTGCCCGCCTCGTTCGCCGCGGCGAGACCGGTCAGGATGAATCCGGCATGTGCGACCGAGGAGTACGCGAGCATGCGTTTGACGTCGGTCTGGGTGATCGCCATGACCGCACCGATCACCATGGTCGCGATAGCGATGGCGGCGAGCACCGGACGCCAGTCGTCCCGCAGACCGGGCACGGCGATCTGCAGCACCCGCAACAGCGCACCGACCGCGGCGATCTTCGTCGCAGCGGCCATGAAACCGGTGACCGAACTCGGCGCGCCCTGATACACATCCGGCACCCAGGACTGGAACGGCACCGCGCCGATCTTGAACAGCAGCCCCACCGCCAGCATCGCAACCCCCAGCAACGCCAGGGTGGTGTTCTGCGGATGCCGGGTTATCGCATCGGCGATCCCACCGAGTTTCACCGTCCCCGCCTGCCCGTACAGCAGGGCGACGCCGTAGAGGAAGAACGCGGACGAAAACGCCCCGAGCAGAAAGTATTTCAGCGCCGCTTCCTGTGACAGCAACCGCTTGCGCCGTGCCAGCCCACACAGCAGATACAGCGGCAGCGACAACACCTCCAACGCCACGAACATGGTCAGCAGATCATTCGACGCCGGAAACAGCAGCAGTCCACCGATCGCGAGCATGGTCAGCGGGAATACCTCGGTGGTCGCGACACCCGCACGGACAGCGGCCATTTCACCCGCACTACCGGGCACCGCGGAGGCCTGCGGTGTGAACGCGTCCACACCACCGCCGACGGCGGCAGCGGCGGCCACACTCCACGTCCCGGGACCGGAACGCGCCTGCGGCCGCGGCTCCGCACCGCGCTCGGCCATGAACAGCAGCGCCAGAATCGACACCACCAGAATCGTGCCCTGCAGAAACAGCGTCACACCGTCGATCGCCACCGCACCGACCATCGCGGTCGCCTCGGTGCCGGACAACCGCAGCACCGCGACCAACGCCGCGACCAACCCAGCAAGCCCGAGTGGCACCTGGATGGCGTACCGGTGGCGACGCGGTGCGAAAGCCTCGACGAGCACCCCGACCACTGCCACCCCGAACACGATCAGCATCGGCGACAGCTCGGCGTATTCGATGCTCGGCGCGGGCATACTCGCCGCGAGCAGACTGCTCATTTGTGGGCACCTCCGTGATCGGCCCCTGCTGCGGGGATCGCGGGCGTCTTCGGCGCGGGATCGTGGACGCCGATGGTGGTCAGCGTCTGACCCACCGCGGGATTGATGAAGTCCAGCACCGGTTTCGGATAGATACCGAGGAACAGCAGCGCCGCGATCAACGGCAGCACCACCGCCACCTCGCGCGGCACCAGGTCATAGAGCCGCTCGTTGCCCTCCTTGACCGGCCCGGTCATCATCCGCTGGTACATCCACAGCACATACAGTGCCGCCAACACCAACGCTCCGGTGGCGATGACCGCCGCGAATCCGTACCGGGTGAATGTGCCGAGGAGCACCAGGAATTCGCTGATGAACGGCGCGAGACCGGGCAGTGACAGGGTGGCGAGACCGGCGATCAAGAAGGTGCCCGCCAGCACCGGCGCCACCTTCTGCACCCCGCCGTAGGCGGCGATCGCCCGAGTTCCCCTGCGCGACACCAGGAATCCCGCGATCAGGAACAGTGCCGCTGTCGATATGCCGTGGTTGACCATGTACAGCGTGGCCCCGGTCTGTCCCTGACTGGTCATCGCGAAGATGCCCAGAATGATGAAGCCGAAGTGCGAGATCGAGGTGTAGGCGATCAGGCGCATCACATCGGTCTGTCCGATGGCCAGCAGCGCGCCGTAGATGATGCCGATCACCGCGAGCGTGATCACCAGGGGCGCATAGGTTCCCGAGGCATCCGGGAACAGCAGCAGACAGTACCGCAACATACCGAAGGTGCCGACCTTGTCGACCACTGCCATCATCAGCACCGCACTCGACGGCGTCGCGGCCACCGCGGCATCCGGCAGCCAGGTGTGCAACGGCCACAGCGGCGCCTTCACCGCGAAGGCGAACATGAACCCGAGGAACAGCGCATTCAGCACCGCCGGACCGGCGCCGAGCTGTCCGGTATTGGCCGCGGCCACCACGGTGCGGAAATCGAAGGTGCCCGACGATCCGGATCCGAGTCCCTGCCGTGCGGTGAGTACATACAACCCGATCACCGCGGCCAACATGATCAGACCGCCGAACAGGTTGTACAGCAGGAACTTCACCGCCGCCCGCGAGCGCTGCTGGCGATGTGCGAGATCGGCACTGCGTGGCCCGAATCCGCCGATGAGGAAGTACATCGGGACGAGCATCGCCTCGAAGAATACGTAGAACAGCAGAATGTCGAGCGAGACAAAGGAAATCAGCACCATCGCCTCGACGAGCAACGTCAACGCGACATAGGTGTGCGACACCCGACGCCCGCTGCCGACCTCGCGCTCATCGTTCCAACCGGCCAGGATCAGCAGCGGCACCAGCGCGGTGGTGAGCAGCACCAGTACCAGCGCGATCCCGTCCAACCCCAGCGTGTATCCCGCGCCGAAGGCCGGAATCCACTCATGCGATTCGACGAACTGATACTGCGCCCCACCGGGTTCGAAGCGCACGGCCAGAACGATGCCGAGCACCAGCACCGCCGATGCGACACCGAATGCCAGCCCGCGCGCCAGAGTGCGCCGCGACGCGGGCAACAGCAGCACCGCCACCGCGCCGACGACGGGCAACAACCACAGCGTGGTCAACCAGGGATAGTCACTCACCAGAGCCTCACTGCCAGCAGGGCGGCGGCCACCAGTGCCGCGCCGGTGAACATGGACAGGGCATAGGACCGCACGAACCCGGATTGCACCTTCCGGATGCGCCCGGACAGTCCGCCGATCAGTGCGGCGGTCCCGTTGACGATGCCGTCGATGCCGCGATTGTCGAGGAAGACCAGTGACCGCGTCAGATACGCACCGGGACGCATGAATACGCCCTCGTTGAACGCGTCGCCGTAGAGATCCTTGCGGGCCGCGATGGTCAATGCCGACACCGCTTCCGGCGCGGTCTCGGGAACCTCACGCTGGGCGTACTGGTAGTAGGCGAAGCCGATTCCGACGGCGACCACGAGCAGCGCCAGTACGGTCACCACACCCGCGGGCACCACCTCCTCGCCGTGATGTGCCCCGAC
Organism: Nocardia sp. CA-135398; assembly: GCF_050955845.1. Classification (NCBI taxonomy): domain Bacteria; kingdom Bacillati; phylum Actinomycetota; class Actinomycetes; order Mycobacteriales; family Nocardiaceae; genus Nocardia; species Nocardia sp. CA-135398. The sequence continues at coordinate 4,175,214 of NZ_CP192084.1, forward strand.
GACGGGTTCGAGCCAGTTCTGCAGTGACGACCCGAGGACGAACAACCCACCCGCGGCCACCGAACCGATCGCGAGCAGAATCATGGGGCCGGTCATCACTGCCGGTGCCTCGTGTGGGTGCTTATCGGCCCCCGCGGCGGAGCCGCATAAGTGTTCGGGCCAGCGACGCTCGCCGAAGAACGTCATGATCATCACGCGCGTCATGTAGAACGCGGTCAGCCCGGCACCGAACAGCGTCACCGCGCCCAAAGCCAAACCGCTTGTGCCACCTTGATTGAACGCCGCCTCGATGATCCGATCCTTGGAGAAGAATCCGGCGAACGGCGGCACCCCGATAATCGCCAGATAGCCGAGCCCGAAGGTGATGTAGGTGACCGGCAGCACTTTGCGCAGTCCGCCGTAGCGGCGCATATCGGTCTCGTCGTCCATCGCGTGCATGACCGATCCGGCTCCGAGGAACAGTCCGGCCTTGAAGAAGCCGTGGGTGAGCAGATGCATGATGGCGATCGCGTATCCGGCCGGGCCGAGGCCCGCGGCCAGCACCATGTATCCGATCTGGCTCATGGTGGATGCCGCCAGTGCCTTCTTGATGTCGTCCTTCGCGCAACCGACGATCGCGCCGAACAGCAGCGTCACCGCACCCACCAGCACCACGCCGAGTCGTGCGTTGGGCGCGAGATCGAAGATCGGTCCGGAGCGCGCGATCAGATACACACCCGCCGTCACCATGGTGGCCGCGTGGATGAGCGCGGAGACCGGAGTCGGACCCTCCATCGCGTCACCGAGCCAGGACTGCAGCGGCACCTGCGCGGACTTACCGCACGCGGCCAGCAGCAGCAACAACCCGATCGCGGTGAGCGTGCCCTCGCCCGCTTTCGGCGCGGTCGCGAACACCGAGCCGAAGTCGATCGAGCCGAAGGTCGCGAACATGGTGAACATGGCGATCGCCAACCCCATATCGCCGACCCGGTTGACCACGAACGCCTTCTTGGCCGCGGTCGCCGCGGTCGGCTTGTGGTACCAGAAACCGATCAGCAGATAGGAGGCCAGACCGACGCCCTCCCAACCCAGATACAGCACCAGGTAGTTGTCCGCCAGCACCAGCAGCAGCATGGCCGCCAGGAACAGATTCAGGTAGGCGAAGAACCGCCGCCGTCCCGGATCGTGGTTCATATAGCCGACGGAATAGATGTGGATCAGCGATCCGACGCCGGTGATCAGCAGCGCGAAACACACCGACAGCTGGTCCAATTGGAGGCTGAAGTCCACCTGCAACCCATCGACGGGCACCCAGCTGAAAAAGTCATTGTGGATCGCGCGGGCGGCGTCGGCACGGTCGAGCATGTGGAAGAAGGCGACGACGGCGAAGCCGAACGAGGCCAGCGCCGTGGCACAGCCGAGCAGATGCCCCCACTTATCGCTGTAGCGCCCGACCAACAGCAGTACGACTGCCCCGGCCAGCGGCAGGGCGGGCAGCACCCAGAGCGTTGCGGTATCCACGTCAGAACTTCAGCAGGTTGGCGTCGTCGACCGAGGTCGAACGGCGGGTGCGGAAGATGGTCATGATGATGGCCAGTCCGACGACGACCTCGGCCGCGGCCACCACCATGGTGAAGAACGCGAATACCTGACCGTCGAGATTCGAATGCAGCCTGGCGAAGGTGACGAAGGCGAGATTGACCGCATTGAGCATCAGCTCGATGCACATGAACACCACAATGGCGTTGCGCCGCAGCAGCACACCGGCCGCGCCGATGGTGAACAGCAGGGCGGACAGGAACAGGTAGTTCTCAGGATTCACCGCTTGCCTTCCTCGTCTGCCTCGCGGGCGGGGGTTTCGGGCTCGTCGACCTCGGAGGCGAAGGTCGGGGTCGTACCGACCGAGATGACCGCCGCCTCGGTGAGCGCCCTGGTGCGGCGGTGCCGCAGGATGGTGCTGACCGACAGTTCCTCGAAGGATCCGTCCGGCAGCCGCGCCGGAATATCGACCGCGTTGTGCCTCGCATACACACCGGGCGTCGGCAGTGGGGTGGCGCGTTCGGCGGGCCTGGCCGGATCGTAGGCGCCGCGGAAGCGGCGGCGCGAGAGCTCCCGCTGATCCAGGCGTGGCCCGAAATTCTCCCGGTGCGCAAGGATCATCGCGCCGATGGTGGCCGTGATGAGCAGCGCGCCGGTGAGTTCGAAGGCCCACACATATCGGACGAAGATCAGTTCGGCGAGTTGGCCGATCACATCTTGATAGGCGAATCCCTTTGCCGGATAGGTGATCCCGGAGTTGCGGATGCCGTTGGCGATGCCGCTGATCAGCAGCAACCCGAAGCCGAGTCCCACCGCGGTGGCCGAGAGCCGCTGTCCGCGCAGTGTTTCCCCGAGCGATTCGGGGGAGTCGACACCGACCAGCATCAGCACGAACAGGAACAGCATCATGACCGCGCCGGTGTAGACGACGATCTGCACGACGCCGAGGAACAGCGCGTCCTGGGCCATATAGAAGGTGGCCAGCACGATCATGGTGGCGGCCAGGCAGATCGCCGAATGTACGGCCTTTCCCGCGAACACCATGCCGAGCGCGCCGATGACGGCGAGCGGGCCGAGGATCCAGAATTGGACGGCCTCGCCGGTCGAGGTGTGGGTCAGTGGCTCGGCCGCCGATGTCTGGGCGGCCAGGATGAATTCGGTCACCGCGCACCTCCTTCCGCGCCCGCGGCGGCGGGCTTCCTATCCGAACCGCTTTCACCGCCCGGGACATTGCCGCGGTAGTAATCGCCTTCGGTCGCACCGGGATACATGGCGTGCGGCGGTGCGGTCATACCGGGCTCCAGCGGGGCAAGCAGCCGGTCCTTCTCGTAGATCAGATCGGCGCGGTTGTCATCGGCCATCTCGTACTCGTTGGTCATGGTGAGCGCCCTGGTCGGGCACGCCTCGATGCACAATCCGCAGCCGATGCAGCGCAGATAGTTGATCTGGTAGACCTGTCCGTAGCGCTCGCCGGGTGAAAAGCGTTCGGTCTCGGTGTTATCCGCGCCCTCGACGTAGATCGCGTCCGCGGGGCAGGCCCACGCGCACAGTTCGCAGCCGATGCACTTCTCCAGACCATCCGGATGCCGGTTGAGCTGGTGGCGGCCGTGATAGCGGGGTGCGGTCGGCACCTTCTGTTCCGGATAGGACTCGGTGTTGGGTTTCTTGAACATGGTCAGGAAGGTCACCGCGAAGCCCATCAGTGGTTCCAGCAGGCCCGCCTCGGGTTCCGGCCGTCGCGTCGATGGATCCGGCAGCGGTGGCGTCGGGAACCCGAGGAAGACCGCGCTGCCCGATGCCGCCGGGGCGGGTTCCTCGACCGTGGGCGGCGCGCCTTGTTTGCGCCCGGCCCGCAGGAACATCAGCACGATCAGTCCGGAGATGACGATTCCGCTGGTCACCAGCAGCGGCGTCTGGATCTGGTAGCCCTCGTTCTGCAGCAGCCGCGCGGTGGCGACCACCATGACCCACAGCAGCGACGTCGGAATCAGCAACTTCCAGCCGAGATTCATGAACTGGTCGTAGCGCAGGCGGGGCAGCGTGCCGCGCAACCAGATGAACACGAACAGGAACGTCCACATCTTGGCGATGAACCACAGCGCGGGCCACCAGCCGGAATTCGCGCCGTCCCACAGGTTGATCGGGAACGGTGCGTGCCAGCCGCCGAGGAACAGCGTGGTGGCGAGCGCGGAAACCGTTGCCATATTGATGTATTCGGCCATCATGAACATGGCGAATTTGAGCGAGGAGTATTCGGTGTGGAAGCCGCCGACCAGCTCGCCCTCGGCCTCGGGCAGATCGAACGGCGCACGGTTGGTCTCACCGACCATCGACACGCAGTAGATCAGGAACGAGGGCAGCAGCAGGAAGACGTACCAGGTGCCCTCCTGCGCTTTCACGATGCCGGAGGTCGCCATGGTCCCGCCGAGCAGGAACACGGTCGCGAAACACAGCGCCATCGCGATCTCGTAGGAGATCACCTGCGCGGTCGAGCGCAAGCCGCCCAACAGCGGGTAGGTCGAACCCGATGACCAGCCCGCCAGCACGATGCCGTACACGCCGATCGAGGTGATGGCCAGGATGTAGAGCACCGCCACCGGCAGATCGGTGAGCTGCAGTGCGGTCCGGTGGCCGAGGATCGATACTTCCGGCCCGATCGGGATGACCGCGAACGCCATGAAGGCGGGCACCACCGAAATGACCGGCGCCAGAATGAAAATCGGCTTGTCGACGATGGCCGGGACGATATCTTCCTTCAGCGCCATCTTCACGCCGTCGGCGACGGCCTGCAGCGTGCCCTTGGGGCCGACTCGGTTGGGACCGACGCGCATCTGCATCCAGGCCACGATCTTGCGCTCCAGATAGACCGCCATCATCGGCGTGAGCAGCAGGAAGGCGAAGATCGCCAGGGATTTTCCGATGACGAGCCACAGCGGGTCGTGGCCGAAAAGAGAGAGATCACTCATGGCGGTGTTCCTTCATCCTCTCGTCGGCGCGGTGCAGCTGCACCACACCGCCCGGCTGGGTGGCGAGCTGTTCGTTGACCGAGCAGCCCGGCGAGTTCAGCGGCAGCCACACCACCCGATCGGGCAGATCGGTGATCAGCAGCGGCAGCGTGACGGTGCCGCGATCGGTGGCGACGACGATCTGATCGTCATCGGCGGCACCGATTTCGGTGGCGGTGGCGGGAGACAGCCGCACCACCGGCGGCCGCGCGACACCCGCCAGATTCGGCTCGCCGTCCTGCATGCGGCCCTGATCCAGCAGCATCCGCCAGCCGGACAGGATGGCGGTGCCGGGATTGGGCTGGGTCACCGGGTGCGGCCGGTGCGCGGGGGCGGGCACCGACGGACCGTCCCAGGCGCCGAGTTCGGCGAGTTCGGCGCGCGCGGATTCGGTATCGGGAAGTCCGAGTGCCACCTTCATCTCGCCCGCGATGGCCTGCAGCACCCGCTGATCCGACAGTGGTGCGGGTTCGCGGCGCACCATCGAATCGCCCAGTGCCGCATCGAATTGCCGTGGCCGACCCTCCCAGGTGCGGAAGGTGCCGGATTTCTGCATTGCCGAGGCCACCGGGAAGACGACATCGGCGCGTTCGGTGACCGCACTGTGCCGCAGTTCCAGACTGACCACGAAGCGGGCGGCGTCGATGGCCTCGAGCGCCGCCTCGGGGTCCGGCAGATCGGCGATATCCACACCGCCGATGACCAGTGCGCCCAAGGTCGGCGCGGCCTCCAGAATCGCAGCCGTATCGCGACCCGAGGTGACCGGCAGTTCGTCGACATTCCAGATCGTGCGAACCTGTTGGCGCGCACGGGGATCCACGACCGGGCGACCACCGGGCAGCAGCCCGGGCAGCGCGCCCGCCTCGACCGCACCGCGTTCGCCGGCGCGCCGCGGCACCCAGGCCAGGGCGGCACCGGTTTCGTCGGCGAGCCGCACCGCTGCCGAGAGTGCGCCGGGAATTCCGGCCATCCGCTCACCGACCAGCACTACCGCACCCGGCTGACGCAGCAACTGTGCGGCCGTCGCCACAGCGGCAGCGTCCGTCTCACCGGTGCGCAGGACATCGAGCAGATGGGGTTCGGCCCCGGGCACGGTTTGCAACAGCGTGCCCGACATCCGATCCAGCCCACGCGAAGAATAAGCGGCGAGCGAGAAGATCGGCATACCGTGCTTGCGTGCCGCCTTGCGCAGCCGCAGATAGATGATCGGCGACTCCTCTTCCGGTTCCAGTCCGGCGAGCAGTACGACCGGCGCGTTCTCCAGGGCGTCGTAGTCGACCGTGACACCCTGTCCGGCGATACGGGCGGCGAGGAAGTCCGCCTCCTCGGCCGAATGCACCCGGGCGCGGAAGTCGATGTCATTGGTGCCCAACGCGACTCGCGCGAATTTGGCGTAGGCGTAGGCGTCCTCCTCGGTGACGCGACCACCGACCAGCACGCCCGCGCTGCCGAAGGCCGAGGCCAGACCCTCCGCAGCGGCGGCCAGGGCCTCGGACCAGGACGCGGGGGTGAGGTTGCCGTCCCACCCGCGCACCAGCGGTGTGGTGAGCCGGTCGCGTTCGGTGGCGTAGGTGAACGCCCACCGGCCCTTATCGCAGTTCCACTCCTCATTGACCTGCGGATCGTCACCTGCCAAGCGGCGCAACACTTTTCCGCGTCGATGGTCGGTGCGCTGTGCGCAGCCCGATGCGCAATGCTCGCAGACGCTCGGACTGGAGACCAGATCGAACGGGCGGGCCCGGAACCGGTAACTGGTGCCGGTGAGTGCGCCCACCGGACAGATCTGCACGGTATTGCCGGAGAAGTAGGAGTCGAACGGTTCGGCCTGTGCGGTGCCGACCTGTTCGAGCGCACCGCGATCCATGAGTTCGATGAACGGATCCCCGGCGACCTGCTGGGAGAAGCGGGTGCAGCGGGCGCACAGCACGCAACGTTCCCGGTCCAGCAGTACCGCCGTGGACAGCGGAATCGGCTTGGGGTAGGTGCGTTTCACGCCGTCGAACCGGGTTTCGGGCCGACCGCTGGACATCGCCTGGTTCTGCAGCGGGCATTCACCGCCCTTATCGCAGACCGGACAGTCCAGGGGGTGGTTGATGAGCAGCAGCTCCATCACCCCCTCCTGGGCCTTGGCGGTCGCGGGTGAGGTCAGTTGGGTGCGCACGATCATGCCGTCGGCGACGGTCATGGTGCAGGACGCGACCGGCTTGCGCTGCCCTTCCACCTCGACCAGGCACTGGCGGCACGCGCCGACCGGATCCAGCAGCGGATGGTCGCAGAAGCGCGGGATCTGGATGCCGATGAGTTCGGCGGCCCGGATCAGCAGGGTGCCCGCGGGGACGCTGACCTGGGTGTCATCGATGGTGACGGTGACCAGGTCGGCGGGCACGAGTCCGCTGGCATTGGTGTTCACGGTGGCTGGCCCACCCGTCACCGGGCCACCACCCCCCATCGAATCGCTGCGCGATACTGTGCTCATTTCACTCCTTCGGCCCAGGCGGTGGATCGCGCGGGATCGAACGGGCAGCCGTCGAGCCGCAGATGGTCGACGTATTCCTCGCGGAAGTACTTCAGCGAGGAGATGATCGGGCTGGCCGCGCCGTCGCCGAGTGCGCAGAACGATTTGCCGTTGATGGTGTCGCTGATATCGAGGAGCTTCTCCAGATCCGATTCGGTACCCCGGCCCGCCTCGATCCGCTTCAGCAACTGGACGAGCCAGTAGGTGCCCTCGCGGCAGGGCGTGCATTTACCGCAGGATTCGTGGGCGTAGAACTCGGTCCAGCGCAGCACCGCGCGCACCACGCAGGTGGTGTCATCGAATATCTGCAATGCCTTGGTGCCCAACATGGATCCCGCTGTGGCGACACCCTCGTAGTCCAGTGGCACGTCGAGGTGCTCGTCGGTGAACAGCGGCGTCGACGAACCACCTGGCGTCCAGAACTTCACCTGATGTCCGGCACGCACACCACCCGCATAGCCGAGTAGTTCGCGCAGCGTAATGCCCAGCGGCGCTTCGTATTGCCCCGGCCGGGCGACGTGCCCCGACAGCGAGTACAGCGTGAAACCCGGTGACTTCTCACTGCCCATGGACCGGAACCAGGCCGTGCCGTTGAGGATGATCGGCGGCACGCTCGCAATGGATTCCACATTGTTGACCACCGTCGGACAGGCATACAGACCCGCGACGGCCGGGAACGGTGGCCGCAGTCGCGGCTGACCGCGTCGGCCCTCCAGCGAATCCAGCAGCGCGGTTTCCTCACCGCAGATGTAGGCACCGGCACCGGCGTGCACGATGAGTTCCAGGTCGTAGCCCGAGCCCAGAATGTTCTTGCCGAGGAATCCGGCCGCATACGCCTGCGCGACCGCGGCCTGCAGCCGCCGCAGCACCGGCACGACCTCGCCGCGCACATAGATGAACGCGTGCGCCGCCCGAATGGCATACGCCGCGATGATGACGCCCTCGATGAGGGTGTGCGGGGTGGCCAGCATGAGCGGAATGTCCTTGCAGGTACCGGGTTCCGACTCGTCGGCATTGACCACGAGGTAGTGCGGTTTGGTGACGCCATCGGGTCCGGGACCCTGCGGGATGAAGCTCCATTTCATACCGGTCGGGAAGCCCGCGCCGCCGCGGCCGCGCAGACCGGCGTCCTTGATGGTCTGGATGACCTGATCGGGTTCCATCCGCAGGGCCTTGCGTAATGCCTGATAGCCGTCGTGGCCGCGGTAGTGCTCGATGGTCCAGGACTGCGGGTCGTCCCAATACCGGGTGAGTACGGGAGTCAGTGTCATGTTCATTCCTCGCCCGGCTTCGGTTCCGGCGCTTGCATATTCTGTTCCTGCGCGACCCGCAGACCGGCCAGCGTCGCCTCGCCCGCCGCGCCGTCGAGCACGCCCGGGCGTTCGTCTGGGAAGCCCGCGAGAATGCGCGCGGTCTGCTTGAACGTGCACAGCGGCGCGCCGCGCGTCGGTGTCACCTGCTCGCCCCGACGCAGCGAATCAACCAGTGCCGCAGCCGATTCCGGGGTCTGGTTATCGAAGAACTCCCAATTGACCATCACCACCGGCGCGAAATCACAGGCCGCGTTGCATTCGATGTGCTCGAGGGTGATCGATCCGTCCGCCGTGGTCTCGCCGTGCCCGATGCCGAGTCGGCGCTGCAGGGCCTCGAGAATGGCATCGCCACCCATCACCGCGCAGAGCGTGTTGGTGCAGACACCGACGTGATAGTCGCCGGTCGGCGTGCGCCGATACATCGAATAGAAGGTCGCCACCGCGGTGACCTCCGCGCCGGTCAAACCCAGCTGTTCGGCACAGAATTCGATGCCGGTGCCGGTGACGCAGCCCTCCTCGGCCTGCACCAGATGCAGCAGCGGCAGCAGCGCCGAGCGCGGCTCCGGATAGCGGGCGATGACCTCCTTGGCATCGATCTCCAGTCGCTCGCGCACATACGGAGCGAACGGCTGCGGCCGGGTGGACAGCTTCAACAGGATCTCGGTCATCGGTCAACTCCGCCCATCACCGGGTCGATACTGGCGACGGAGGCGATGACGTCGGCGACCATCCCGCCCTCGCACATCGCCGCCACCGCTTGCAGATTCGTGAACGAGGGGTCGCGATAGTGCACCCGATACGGGCGGGTACCGCCGTCGCTGACCATGTGCACACCGAGTTCGCCGCGCGGCGACTCCACCGCCACATATACCTGCCCCGCCGGGACCCGAATGCCCTCGGTGACGAGTTTGAAGTGGTGGATGAGCCCCTCCATGGACGTGCCCATGATGCGGCCGATGTGCTTGGGGGAGTTGCCGAGTCCGTCCGGACCCAGCTGCAGATCGGCGGGCCAGGCGAGCTTCTTGTCGTCCACCATCACCGGACCGGGGCGCAGTTTGTCCAGACACTGCTCGACGATCTTGAGCGACTCCTTCATCTCCGCGACCCGAATCCAATAGCGGCCGTAGCAGTCGCAGCCGGTGGTGGTGGGCACCTCGAATTCGTAGTTCTCGTAGCCGCAGTACGGCGCGGACTTGCGCAGATCGTGCGGCAGCCCGGTCGAGCGCAATACCGGACCGGTGATGCCGAGGGCCATGCAGCCGGTGAGATCCAGGTAGCCGATGTTCTGGGTGCGTGCCTTCCAGATCGGATTCTGGGTGAGCAGATGATCCATATCGCGCAGCCGCTTGGGCAGCAGCTTCAGCAGCTCACGGACCTTGGCGACACCGTCGTCGGGCAGATCCTGGGCGAGACCGCCGGGCCGGATGTACGCGTGGTTCATACGCAGGCCGGTGATGGTCTCGAAGACATCCAGGATCAGTTCGCGTTCCCGGAAACCGAACAGCATCGGGGTGAGCGCACCCAACTCCATACCACCGGTCGCCAGCGCGACCAGATGCGAGGAGATCCGATTGAGTTCCATGAGCATGACGCGAACGATGGTGGCGCGATCGGGAATCTGATCCTCGATATCGAGCAGCCGCTCGACGCCGAGGCAGTACGCGGTCTCGTTGAAGAACGGGGACAGATAGTCCATCCGAGTCACGAAGGTGGTGCCCTGCGCCCAGTTCCGGAATTCCAGATTCTTCTCGATGCCGGTGTGCAGATAGCCGATGCCGCAGCGGGCCTCGGTGACGGTCTCGCCCTCGATTTCCAGAATGAGCCGCAGCACGCCGTGCGTGGACGGATGCTGCGGACCCATATTGACGACGATGCGTTCCTCGCCCGCGCCGTCGAGGGTTTCGGTGACCGCGTCCCAGTCCTGGCCCGCCACCGTGACGACAGTGGGGTCGGGCCCGGTGTCGTTGTGGACGCCGGGCCGGGTGTCGATGTCGCTCATTACTTGTACGCCCTCCGCTCGTCGGGCGGCGGAATGCGCGCGCCCTTGTACTCGACCGGGATCCCGCCGAGCGGGTAGTCCTTGCGCTGGGGGTGGCCACGCCAGTCGTCGGGCATGGTGATGCGCGTCAACGAGGGGTGGCCGTCGAAGAGGATGCCGAAGAAGTCGTAGGTTTCCCGCTCATGCCAGTCGGTGGTCGGATACACGCTGAACAGCGACGGGATATGCGGATCGGCATCCGGTGCGGACACCTCGACGCGCAGGCGCCGATTGTGGGTGATGGACATGAGGTGATAGACCGCGTGCAATTCGCGGCCCGCGTCGTCCGGGTAGTGCACGCCGTTCACGCCGAGGCAGAGCTCGAAACGCAATGCGGCGTAGTCGCGTAACGCCTTGGCGACCGTCAGCAGATGTTCGCGCCGCACGTGCAGGGTGAGTTCGCCGCGGAAGACGATCACCTTCTCGATAACGGTCTCCCAGCGGGCACCGACCGCGCCGAGCGCGGCATGCAATTCGGTGACGACCTCGTCGAAGTAGCCGCCGTAGGGTGCCGGGGTGCTGCCGGGCAGCGTCACCGGACGGACCAGGCGGCCGTAACCGGAGGTGTCGCCGGTGCCCGTGACACCGAACATGCCGCGGCGTACGCCGATCACCTCGGCTGGTGCCGAATCCGCTTCCGGCGGTGTGCCTTCCGGGCCCGCGGTGGCCGCGGCGTCGACGAATTCCTGCGGCGTCCTGGTTTCGGTATTTTCGGGGGAGTCGAAGGTCATCGCAGCAGGCCCTCCATCCGGATGGTCGGCGTGGACGCCAGGGCCGCCGCTTCGGCGGCGCGGATGGCCTCCTCGCGGTTGACGCCGAGTGGCATCTGCTGGATCTTCGCGTGCAGTGTCAGGATCGCGTTCAACAGCATCTCCGGCCGCGGCGGGCAGCCGGGCAGGTAGATGTCGACCGGAACCACATGGTCCACGCCCTGCACGATGGCGTAGTTGTTGAACATGCCGCCCGAGGACGCGCAGACGCCCATGGCCAGCACCCATTTCGGTTCGGTCATCTGGTCGTAGACCTGACGCAGCACCGGCGCCATCTTCTGGCTGACCCGGCCCGCGACGATCATCAGATCGGCCTGCCGCGGTGAGGCGCGGAACGCCTCCATACCGAAGCGGGCGATATCGAAACGTCCTGCGCCGGTGGCCATCATCTCGATGGCGCAGCAGGCCAACCCGAAGGTGGCCGGCCACAGCGAGCCCTTGCGCAGATATCCGGCGAAATCTTCGACCGTGCTCAGCAGAAAGCCGCTGGGCAGTTTTTCCTCGAGACCCATGTTCGACTAACTCTCACTTCCACTGTGCGTACGGCCCGACGCGGCGTAATGCCTTGTGGGCCAGTGCGTATGGGCGATCAGTCCCAGCTGAGACCGCCGCGGCGCCATTCGTAGGCATAGGCCACCGAGACGTTGAAGATGAACAGCGCCATGGCGGCGAGACCGAAGAGACCGAGCGCATCGAAGTGGACAGCCCACGGGTAGAGGAACACGATCTCGATATCGAAGATGATGAACAGCATGGCGGTGAGGTAGTACTTCACCGGAAAGCGTTGTCCGGTAACGCTTCCCGGCCCGCCCGCGACGGCGTGCGGTGTCGCTTCGATGCCGCACTCGTAGGCCTCCTGTTTGGCCCGGTTGTAGCGCTTCGGGCCGACGAGGGCCGAGAGAATGACGGAGAACACCGCGAACGCGGCGGCGACCGCGCCGAGGACCAGAGTGGGCATCTCGATATTCACGACTGCACTTCCCCTCCTTGCGAGCTGTAGCTGGCGGTTGGGCGTCATGTCCCGACGGCGCCCGGGGATGTGATGGTCGGCGTCGAATCATGACGGCAGCTTCCGAGGCGGGCTGACTTCGTTGTCCGCCTCGGTCAGACTCGCCTCATGGCCTGCTCGCACCGCGCGGGTCTGTCATATCGAGGCCCGCGCTCATGTGAGCTACGGCACAGCCTACAACCGACGCGGGGGGTCGACCGTTTATTCGATTGGGGTCTTTGATCGAAAACGGGACTGCTATTTATGACTGAATCGGGGGTAATCCGACCCGTCGGATCGCTAAGTGATAGCAGCCGTCACGTGACATCGAAGTGCCCGCGTCCTCGGGACGCGGGCACTATGCGGTGATCGGGGCAGATGGGGTCAGGCTGCCGAGCGGTTGTGCAATATCGCGACGACGGCTTCGGTGAGCCGGATCGGATCGATGGGATGGGCCACCGCGGCCTCGGCGCGCGACCAGTTCGCGAGCCAGGCATCGTCCGGGCGACCGGTGAGCACCAGAACCGGTGGGCACTGGGCGATCTCGTCCTTGAGCTGTTTGGCGATGCCGAGCCCACCCGCCGGGGCGGATTCCCCGTCCAGGATGGCCAGGTCGATACCGCCAGCGTCCATCTGCTCGATGACCACGGGCGCGGTCGCCACCTCGAGGTATTCGAAGGTGGGCAGCTCGGGGTGCGGGTTTCTACCCAGTGCCAGCATTACTTGCCGCCGGGTATCGGCGTCGTTGCTGTAGACCAGGACCCGCAGTGGGGTGGAACGAATCGCGTCGGCCACGCAGGGATGGTACGTCGGGGCGGGGGTGCGGCGTGGCAGGTTGGCGCAGATTGCTCCGCACGCGTCGCGCTGTCGCCGGGTGGCGGTGCGGAATGCGTGCGCTGGCAAGGTAATCGAAAGCGGTTGCCAAGTTCGGGCCGGTAGCATCCCGAAAATGCGGGGAGATATCACGGGCGAACTCGTCGAAGCCCACGTGTGGACCGATGAGATGGTGGGCCGGGCGGGCATTCCGGTGGTGGACGTGCCGTTCGTGACCATCGGCAGCGGGATCGGCTCCTTCGTCACCTATGACACCCTGCGGATCTACGGCGTCGCGGCGGCAGCGATGGCGGTGCTCGGGCCGCAGGAGGTGCCGTGGTCGTCATATGAGTATCTGACCCGGGTATCACAGATTCCGCGCGGTGAGCGACTGCGCAGCGACTCGGCCTCGACACCGGACAACATCTGGGGCTTTCCGTCCTATGCGGTGCGCGAGGCATTGGCGGAGAAATCGATCCGGCCGCTGTGGAATGTGTTCACCGAGCCGATCTTCAGCAATTACTACACGCCACGGGCGGGGCAGGCGTTCGTCGCGATGGAACGGGAGTTCCATCGGATCGGATACGCGGGTTCGTTGCACAAGGGGCATGTGCGCATGGTGCGCAAACGGTATGGCGGTGGATATTTCAGCGTCCTCACCCCGCCCGCCGGTGCGGCCCCGACCAAGCGGATCGCGTTTCGCAGTACGTATGTGCATGTGGGCGTGGGGTATCCGGGGCTGAAGTTGTTGCCGGATCTGCAGGAGTATCGGGAGAAGTACCGGGATCCCACGCGGGTAGTCAATGCGTATGAACCGCATGAACACGTGTATCAGGCACTACAGCGCAGGCCGGGGAAGGTGATGATCCGCGGCAGCGGGATCGTGGCCAGTCGGGTGTTGCAACGGCTCATCGATGACCGGGACAAACTGCGGCTGAATACCCAGATCCTGCATCTGTTTCGGCACTATGTGGCCGCAGCGCACGGACCGAATATTTTCAGTCGACGCAAGGGCGGCGACGGGTGGTCCTATCAGGGCTTCAACTATCCGAAGTCGGTATGGGGCGGACAGCTCAAAGCGAAAATGCGCACGCTGCAAGGGGAGCAGCGCGCGCAGGCCTACCAGGAGATGGGCGGGACCAACACCCCGGTGCGCTCGAACTGGCAGGCGCAACTGCGTCGCGGACGTAAGGAGGGTTGGTATCAGGTGATGGCGGGCAGCGCGCGTGATCTGCGGCCCGAGCGGGGCCAGGGCGGGGTGATCACCACGATCGTGCCGGATCCCACGGCGGCACTGCCGTTTCCGCCGCCGACCCAGCCGTTCGACATTTCGGCCGATTACATCATCGATTGCACCGGGCTGGAGGCCGATGTGCGCGAACATCGGCTGCTGGCCGATCTGCTGGATCATGCCGGTGCCGGGCGCAATCCGGTGGGCCGGATGGATGTGGCGACCACCTTCGAGTTGATCGGCACCCGAAGTGGCAGCGGACGCATGTATGCATCCGGTAGTGCGACGCTGGGTGGACCGTTTCCGGGTGTGGACACCTTCCTCGGGTTGCAGATCGCGGCTCAGGAGATCGCGGACGACCTTGCGGCACTGGGTTTCTGCCAGCGGATGGGGCCGCTGCGGTCGACTCGGCAATGGTGGTTGTGGGCGACGAACAAGAAGATCTGATCGATGCTGCTTACCTTGAACGGCCGGATTCAGACCCGCATACTCGCGCTCGGCATTATCGGATTGCTGGTCGCAGTGATCATCACACCGGTTCTGCCGACCGGATCGCTGTCATTGGGCAATGCCTATCGGGTGACGTTGTCGGTGCTGCTGGCGACCGTGCTCGTCGGCGTACTGTGGGAACTGCTCTACCATTTTCTGCAGCAATTCCGGTGGGAGAAGGACTGGCCCACGCTGTTCGGCTTCTGGACGGTGCTCAACGAGGCGGCGCTGATGTGGGTCCTCGTGCACCATACGACCATTGTGCTGCCACGCGCGTTGCATCCGTCGCTGACAGCATTCCTGATCCAGTTCATCGTGACCTGGATCGTGTTCTGGCTCATCGTGAACGGGCCGATGCGGGTGGTATTCCATCGGTGGCGGTTCCAGGGTGGGCGATTGCTGTGAGTCCGCAGCTGGAGGTCCTGGCCGGGGGTAGGCATCTGATCGCGAACTGTGGTGGTGTCGCGCTCGTCGTCGCGCACCGTTCGGAACTTGCCGCCGATGCCGAATCGCCTGCGGCGCAGACGATGGCGGCGCTGCTCGAGCTGGTGCGCGAGGCCGGTGCGGCCGAGCAACCACGCACCGGGCGCAGGTTCGCACGACTTGCCACCAACTGGTTGATGAGCCTGGACGACGAGGAGCACGTGGAATTCGGGGTGATCACCCCGAGCACGGCGGGCGTGGCGTTGTTCCTGCACGGCGGTGTGACGGCGGTGCTGGAGACCTCGGGTCGCGCGGAAATACTGCGCGGCAGGGATGCCGGGTTCACCGTCGACCGCGTGGTGATCCCGGCGCCCGCTATCGGTATCGGGTTGTTCGTGGACGAGGACGGGATTACCGAATCGGCGCTGCCCGGCCGCGGTATCGCCGCACTCGGTGACGGAATGGTGCCCGGTGCCGGGGCCGTGCTGTGGTTCGGGTCGGCCGCGTCGACTCCCGCACTCGCGGTGCGGCTGAATTCCAGTGCCCGGTCGGTGAAAGCGGAGGTCGAGGCCGCCCGGTCCAAGGACGCGTTGGCGACCGAAAGTGTGCAAGCTGTCCAGAGAGTCGAGGATGCGGAACGACTCGAGCCCCGGAGTCGGCCGATCGAACTCGTCGACCCTGTGGCGAATCGGTCGGACGAGGTCGAACCGCGGTCGGAAATTGCGGTGCGGCCACCGATCGGGGGTGGATCGGCGGGGACGGCGGCGCCATGGGAGCGCGCGTCCGCGATGGGCGTGGGGAACCTGCCGCCCAGGAATGCGGTGTCGGGCGTCGGGGAGCGGCGCCGAATCGGGCTGCAGAAGAATGGGTCGCGATCCGAGATCGGCGTGCAGGGACCTGTTGTGCCGACGAACAACGAGGTGGCGTCGGTGCCCGGGAATGGTAGGGCCGTCGTTCGCGGGTTCATGTGTTCGCGGCAGCATCTGAATGATCCGCGGGTGTCGTTCTGCGCGGTCTGTGGGATTCGGATGGACCAGTTGACCTGTGTTTTGACCGAGGGGGTGCGGCCGCCGCTCGGGTTGCTGATGCTCGATGACGGGACATCGTTCGTGCTCGACAACGACATAGTCCTCGGGCGCGAACCCGAACATGCCGAGGCGGTGCGGCGCGGTGCGCGGCCGATCCGTTTACCGGACAATTCCGGCGCGATGTCGCGGGCGCATGTGGAGATTCGGCTGATCGAATGGGAGGTCGCCGTGGTCGACCAAGGCTCGGCCAACGGCACCTATGTCCGGATGCCCGGTCACCACGAGTGGCTGCGCGCCATGCCGAACCAGCCCACCACCCTGGCCGCCGGTGCCCAGATCCTGCTCGGCGGGCGCATCCTCACCTTCGACTCCCAACACAGCCAGTTCTGAATCAATCGCGCTCGAAGCGGACGATTCCGGACCAGGGGTTGCGCCCGGGCTTGCGAGGGTCGGGCTGGCGCAGATAGGTGAACGGGCGCAGGTACCACGGTGCACGGTGGAGTTTGCGCGCGTGCACGAGGAGGTGTTCGATTTCGCGGGGCTGCCAGCCGAGATCCTCGAAGTAGGCGACGCCGTTGCCGGGTTCGAATTCGATGGGTGCGTTCGTGAACATCGAACTCGAGCGCATGCGGTGCATTTTCACCGTGATATCCATGACCCACCAGCGGATCTCCGCCCGGGCGAGGGCGGCGGCGATGGTGCGGACCGTCTCCTCTTTCAGATACATCAGCAGACCTTCGGTGAGCACCAAAGCCTTTGCGGCGGGGGTATTTTCCGGACCGAGCGGGCCGAGCGCCCAGTCCAGGAACTGCCCGAGCGCGGCCGGATCGGCCAGGTCGACACCGCGGCGGATCAGCGCACAGTGCGGTTTCTCCTCCGCGAGCGCGGTCTCCTTCTCCGTGGTGAGCGCGGGCAGATCGGCCTCGATCCAGACGAAATCGGCGGGCAGGTCCAAGCGGTAGGGGCGGGTGTCGAGCCCGGCGGCGAGATTGAGCACGCGGTCGCAGCCCTCGGCGATGGCGGTCGCGATCAGGTCATCGATGATCGTGGTTCGGGTCACGACCGGCCAGCCGTTGCGCATCATCCGCGACGCGGCCGCCACCATGGCGTATCCGCGTTCACCTGCCAGGCGTTCGGCCAGCGGATCACGGAACAGCGCATCCTGGCGCCCGGTCTCTATCGCGCGGTAGGCCGCGACCCAACGCGCGGTATCGGACACATTCGAAATCAACGCTTCCCCACCAGTCATGCGCGCCAGTCTGGCACAGCGTTGACCCGGCCGGGCGGAACACGATATTCACCGGCTCGTAACAGCGAAACATGCTGCTGAGTCGGTATCGGGTCCACAATCGACGAATGGCGAATTCACCGCCGACGACCTGCGCGATCATGTCGATCGCCAGTCGGGTGGAGTCCGGGTGTCGTGCCCCCGGACTCCACCGCCCGGGGGTGCTAGCCGGGGTGGAAGGCGTGGTTGCCTACTTCGGCGGGATCGAGGATGTGGGCGAGGAACAGCCGGGTAGTGGGGGTCGGGGTGCGTGTGGTTACGGCGTGCCATGGACGGTCCATGGGCGTGCCCTCGACCGGAAGTACGTGCAGCAGACCGGATTCCAGATCTTGGGCCAGAGCGTCGGTGTGAATGAGGGTCACGCCCAAGCCTTCACGGGCGGCGGCCAGGACGGCGCCGTGACTGCCCAGAGTGAGCGTGGACGGCGAGATCTCCAGACGATCGATGAGGCTGAGGGTGGCGTCGCGGGTGCCGGAGCCGCGACCGCGTAGCAGCCAGGTGCTGCGCAGCGGGTCGGGGCAGCCGGGCGCGCCGACGACCACGAGCTGGCTCGGGCGACGAGCGCGGATGACCAGTCCGGTGTCCCGCGGTGGGCGACCCGCGATGACGAGATCCGTTTCGTGGTGGTGCAATTCGAGGAACAGCACGTCGCGCGGATGCACCGACAGGCTCAGTTCGATATCCGGATAGCGATTCCGGAATGACGCCAGCGGCCCGAGCAGCACATACTCACCCGCGGTAGCGACCACACCGATCCGCAGCTTGCCGGTTTCGGCCCGGCGCACCGCGGCATTGGCCTCTTTCATCAGGCCGAGGATGGTGCGGCAGTATTCGGAGTAGATGCGCCCGGCCTCGGTGAGCGCGATACCGCGCCCGGCCTTCGCGATCAGCTTTGCCCCGAGCTGCTTTTCGACGTGCGCGACCGCCGCGGAGACGGCGGCCTCGGTGATGTGCAGCTGGGTGGCGGCGCGGCGAATGCTGCCCTGCCGGGCCACGGCCAGGAATGTTTCCATCCTCGCCGCACTCACCATACCCACGATTCGACGGTATCAAACTCAATGAATCCGTTGAGTATTCCGAGGAACAATCAAATTGTTTGTCATCGACAACGCCGTCATCCTTGAACTCAGTAGGCGTCCACCCCACGTCTCAGGCGCAGCATCCCGCACAACACCCGAGCCGAGGTGTCCTGCTCGAAATCCGGGCGCGGGTGCCTCGCGCAACATCTCCCGAGCGCGGATCACCCGCAAAACGAGCGGAGCAATGATGACCGACGAAACCGAACCCAACCGCTGGGATCCGGGTGTCCACTCCTACGCCTCGATGGGTTACTACGCCCCGGACTATGTCCCCAAAGACACCGACGTCCTCGCCGTCTTCCGCGTGACCCCGCAGAAGGGTGTGGATCCGATCGAGGCAGCGGCCGCCGTCGCGGGCGAATCATCCACTGCCACATGGACTGTCGTATGGACCGACCGTCTCACCGCGCACGACCGCTACCAGGCCAAGTGCTATCGCATCGATGAGGTTCCCGGCCGCCCCGGGGAGTACTTCGCCTATATCGCCTACGATCTCGACCTCTTCGAAGAGGGTTCGATCACCAATCTCACCTCCTCGATCATCGGCAATGTCTTCGGCTTCAAGCCGCTGCTGGCACTGCGCCTGGAGGATATGCGAATTCCGGTGGCCTACGTCAAAACCTTCCAGGGTCCGCCGCACGGCACCGTCATGGAACGCGAGTACCTGAACAAATACGGCAGGCCGCTGCTGGGTGCGACGGTGAAGCCGAAACTCGGTCTGTCCGCACGGAATTACGGCCGGGTGATCTATGAGGCGTGCAAGGGCGGCCTGGATTTCACCAAGGACGACGAGAACATCAACTCCCAGCCGTTCATGCGTTGGCGCGACCGGTATCTGTTCGCCATGGAGGGCGTCAACCGCGCCATGGCCGAAACCGGTGAGATCAAGGGCCACTACCTCAATGTCACCGCGGCGACCATGGAGGATATGTACGAACGCGCCGAGTTCGCCAAACAGCTGGGCAGCGTCGTGATCATGATGGATCTGACGGTTGGCTTCACCGCCATGCAGTCGATGTCGCACTGGGCGCGGCGCAATGGCGTGCTGCTGCACCTGCACCGGGCCGGGCACTCCACCTACACGCGGCAGAAGACCCACGGCGTGAGCTTCCGGGTACTGGCCAAATGGTGTCGGTTGATCGGCGTCGACCACCTGCACGCGGGCACCGTGGTCGGCAAGCTCGAGGGCGATCCGGCGACGACCAGGGGCTTCTACGACACGTTGCGGGAGAACCACATTCCCACCAATCCGGGCAACGGCATCTTCTTCGACCAGTATTGGGCCAGCCTCGGCGGTGTCATGCCGGTCGCTTCCGGCGGCATTCATGCGGGCCAGATGCACCAGCTGCTCGATCTTTTCGGCGATGACGTGGTCCTGCAATTCGGCGGCGGCACCATCGGACATCCGCTCGGCATCGCCGCGGGAGCCGAGGCGAATCGGGTGGCGCTGGAGGCGGTGGTCAAGGCCCGCAACGAGGGTCGTGATCTGCTGAAAGAAGGTCCGGATGTGCTGCGCAAGGCCGCCGAGAGCTGCCGCCCGCTCGATGTCGCGCTGTCGACCTGGGGCGATGTCACCTTCGACTACACCTCCACCGACGCGCCGGATGCCGTGCCAACGGCCAGCCGCTGAACGACAGGACCACGCACATGTATCTGCGCCATGGAACCTTCTCGTATCTGCCCGAACTCACCGACGCCGAAATCGCGGCCCAGGTGCGCTACGCCCTGCTCAACAACTGGCCGGTGTCCATCGAATACACCGATGATCCGCACCCCCGCAACGCCTACTGGGAAATGTGGGGGCTGCCGCTGTTCGATCTCGACGAGCCCGACGGCGTGCTCGCCGAGATCGACGCATGTCGCAATACCTTTCCGCGACACTACATTCGGGTGCTCGCCTACGATGCCCGCTACGGCAGGCAGACCACCGCGCTGAGCTTCCTGGTGCAGCGTCCCGTCGACGAGCCGGGATTCGTGCTGACCCGCACCGAGGGACCGGACCGGCGCCAGAGCTACGGTCTGCACTCCTATGCCACCGACGAACGGCCGGGTACCCGGTATGGCGGCTGAAAAGTCGAGCGCGGCAAGCGGTTTCCGATTGCACCGGCCCGGTGTCGACGACGGCAGGCCGGTGCGGGCGGTGCCCGCGGAGGCCGCGCCGGAGGAACTGCTGGGCGAGGACGCGGTGCTGGATCTGTCCACCGATATCGCGGGCAACGACGTTGCGGAGGTGTTGACCAGGCTCGATGCCGAACTCGTCGGTCTGGCGAATGTGAAGCGGCGAGTGCGTGAGATAGCGGCGCTGCTGCTGATCGATCGGGCCAGGCAGCGCTTCGGTCTGCAGGCCTCCCGGCCGACCATGCATATGAGCTTCACCGGCGGACCCGGCACCGGCAAGACCACCGTCGCCCTGCGCATGGCCGAGATGCTGCACACGCTCGGCTATATCCGTAAACCCAAGGTGCACACCGTAACCCGGGACGATCTGGTCGGACAGTTCATCGGACACACCGCACCCAAAACCAAGGAGGCGCTGGCCAAGGCGGCCGGCGGAGTGCTGTTCATCGATGAGGCCTACTACCTGTTCCGGCCGGAGAACGAACGCGATTACGGACAGGAAGTCATCGAAATCCTGTTGCAGGAGATGGAGAGCGAACGGACCAGCCTGGTGGTGATCTTCGCGGGTTATCCGGACCGGATGGAGAAATTCTTCTCCGCGAATCCTGGACTGTCCTCGCGGGTGGCCCATCATCTGGAATTCGGCGACTACACCCACGGTGAGTTGGCGCGCATCGCCGAACTCATGGTGGCACGGGACAATTTCCGGTTCGACGATCCGGGCTATGCCGCGTTCGGCGAATATCTCACACTGCGGATGACACGGCCCCGATTCTCCAATGCGCGCAGCGTGCGCAATGCGCTGGACCGCTGCCGGTTACGGCAGGCCAAACGGCTGGTCGAGCTGCGGCGACCGCTCACCAAGACCGACCTGATCACGCTGACCGACCGAGATGTGTACGGCAGCAGCGTTTTCGGGGCAGGACAGCAGCCGGATGGGCCGACCGCACGGGCGCCCGCGTGACGAGATCGAGAACTCATGCCAGAAGGACTGAAGACCCTCACCCGATACACGATCGAGGAGGAGCACCGGCATCCCGGATCCTCCGGTGAATTCTCCGCTCTGGTGAATGTCGTCGCGACCGCGACGAAAATCATCGCCAATCAGGTGACCAGGGGTGCCATTGTCGGCTCACTGGGCGCCTCCGAACCCGATAACCTGCCGCCGACGGTGCACCGCAAACTCGACGCCATCGCCAATGACATCATGGTGGCCGAGACCCAATGGACGGGGCATCTGTCGGCGCTGTTATCGGAGCAGATGACCGATATCCATCCCGTGCCCGACGTGCACCGGCGCGGCAAGTATCTGCTCGCCTTCGATCCATTGGACGGATCCTCGAATATCGATGTGAACCTGCCTGTCGGAACGATTTTCAGTGTGCTGCGGGCACCGGATAACGCCGCGCCGAGTACCGCGGACTTCCTGCAGCCGGGCGTACGGCAGGTCTGCGCGGGTTTCACGCTGTATGGACCGGCGACGATGCTAGTGCTCACCACCGGCAGCGGCGTAGACGGATTCACCCTGGACCGGGAGATCGGGGCATTCGTATTGACCCATCCGCGAATGCGAATCCCGGAGGATACTTCGGGATTCGCGATCAATGCCGCCAATGAGCGGTTCTGGGAACGGCCGGTGCGACGGTATGTCCACGAATGTCTCGACGGTGTGGACGGGCCGCGGGGGCGGGATTTCAATATGCGCTGGGTCGCGTCATTGGTCGCGGATACCTTCCACATCCTGACCCGCGGCGGGGTCTACCTGTATCCGTACGACACTCGGCGGCCGGGGCGGGTGTCGCTGCTCTACGGCGCGAATCCGATCGCCTACATCGTCGAACAGGCCGGGGGCTGGGCGACCACCGGCGGGGATCGAGTGCTGGAAGTGGCGCCGGAACAGGTGCATCAGCAGGTGCCGCTGATCTTCGGTTCGCGCAATGAGGTCGCGCGGATCGAGCGCTATCACAGCGAGCCCGAGGAAGGGCCCAGTTTCGACAGTTCGCTGTTCGGGTCGCGGTCGTTGTTCCGTCCGGCCGGGCGCTGAATCGAGGAGGTGTCATGTCGGTCAAACATCCCGTCGTCGCCATTACCGGATCCTCCGGTGCGGGCACGACCAGTGTCACGCGGACCTTTCAGGAGATATTCCGCCGCGAAGGCATCAATGCGGTGATCGTGGAGGGGGATTCGTTCCATCGCTATGACCGCAACGAGATGAAGCTGGCGATGGCCGAGGCGGAACAGAACCACAATCGCACCTTCTCGCATTTCGGTGAGGAGGCGAATCTGCTGAAAGAGCTCGAGACGCTGTTCCGGGATTACGGTGAGACCGGCGTCGGTTCGGTGCGGAAATACCTGCACGACGAGTCGGAAGCCAAACCCTATGGGCAACCGGCAGGCACCTTCACGCCGTGGGAGGATCTGACACCGGGCAGCGACCTGCTGTTCTACGAAGGATTGCACGGCGCTGCCGTCACCGATTCGGTGAATGTGGCGCAATACGCGGATCTGCTGGTCGGAGTGGTGCCGATCGTCAACCTCGAATGGACCCAGAAGGTGATCCGGGACAAGACCGAGCGCGGCTATTCCAGTGAGGCCGTGATCGATACGATCCTGCGCCGCATGCCCGACTACGTGAAATACATCTGCCCGCAGTTCTCCCACACCTACGTCAACTTCCAGCGCGTCCCCACCGTGGACACTTCCAACCCCTTCATCGCCCGCACCATCCCCACCGCCGACGAAAGTTTCGTCGTCATCCGCTTCGCCGACCCCAAGGTCATCGACTTCCCCTACCTGCTATCGATGCTGCACGACTCCTTCATGTCCCGCCCCAACTGCATCGTCGTCCCCGGCGGCAAAATGGAGCTGGCCATGCAACTCATCTTCACACCCCTCATCCTGCGGCTGATGGATAAGCGCCCCAAGCGTTCTCGCTGATCGGCGTCGCAATGTGGCGGTGCCGCGTCGGCGCTCTTTCTCTTTGGTCACCCGCGCCGAACTGCGCTGAGGATGCACGTCAGTCCGGTAGCAGCGGGACCGAGAGGCCTTCCCCGCGGCCGAGGAGGGCGGCGCGGGTGACGGCGGAGGAGCCGAAGCGGCGGCGGAGGTCGTCGAGGGTGGCATCGAGGGTATTGCTGGCGCGGGGTTCCAATGGCAGCGTGAGCTGGACGGCGTCGGCATTCTCGAGATTGGTCAGTGCCAGCCCGATCAGGGTGAGGCCGCGCTCCTGGATCATCGGCATCGCGGTGCCGAGCAAGGTGCGTGCGGCGCAGAGGATGGTCTCGGTGTGATCGGTGGCCTCGGGCAGGGTGTGCGAGCGGGTGGCGCGGGTGAAATCGTCGAAGCGCATGCGCAGCACCACGGTTCGGGTCACCCGCTCGGCCGCGCGCAACCGACGGCCGAGGCGGTCGGTGAGGCCGTGCAGGTAGGCCTCGATCTCGTCGGGTGGTCGGTGCCGACGACCGAGTGCGCGTTGTGCGCCGATGGACCGGCGGCGGACGCCGGTTTCGACGCGGCGGGGGTCGCGCGCCCAGGACAGTGCGTACAGGTGCCTGGCCGCGGCGGGGCCAAGGATGGCGCGCAACGGTGATTCGCCGAGTTCGGCGAGTTGACCGATGCGGGTGATGCCGTGTTCGTGCAACGTGCGCGAGGTGACATCGCCGACGCCCCACAGTCGTTCGACCGGCAGCGGATGCAGGAAATCGAGTTCGAGTTCGGGCGGCACCAGGCGCAGACCATCGGGTTTGGCCACCGCGCTCGCCACCTTGGCCAGGAATTTCGTCCGCGCGATACCGACCGAAATCGGCAGCCCGACCTGCTCGCGCACCGCATCACGCAACCGCCGCCCGATCTCGACGGGTTCGCCAGCGATCCGCCGCAGCCCGCCCACATCGAGAAACGCCTCATCGATCGAAATGCCCTCGACCACCGGTGTGGTGTCGTGGAAAACCTCGAACACGGCCCTACTCGCCTCGGCATAGGCCGACATGCGCGGCGGCACCACAATCGCGTGCGGGCAAAGCCGCAGCGCCGCACCGCCATTCATCGGCGTGCGCACGCCGAATGCCTTCGCCTCATAGCTGGCCGCCAGCACAACCCCACCGCCGACGATCACCGGCCGCCCGCGCAACCGCGGATTATCCCGCTGTTCCACCGAGGCATAGAACGAGTCGAGATCCGCATGCAGGATCGACGCCTCGGCCCGCGCCTCGATGCGCGGCCGTCGAGGACACGGCGCAATCGATGAGCGGACAGAATCGGACACGAACATATGTTCGCATAGATCGCCCTCTAGGGCGTCAAACTTTCTGGCAGGGTTTGCTCGGTTCGCACTCCGAGCACAAGTTCAGGAAGGGAGCCCGTCTGTGGCCAGGTCACGGCGGTTGAAGATTCCGGTCGAAGACACGGTGCGGGTGGTGTTGTCGGTGCTGGCCGGGGCGCAGGGTTCACCGTGGTTGTCGGCGTGCGCGGCGCCGTCGTTGCAGGCCGGGGTGCACTCCGGGAGGGAGGCCTGCGTGTGCGGCGATGCGGTGGAGCAGCGGAACGAGCAGGGTTCGCTCGGTCTCGTCGAGTGGGGCGAGGATTTCCGATTCCAGTGCATCGGCCTCGGATTGGATCGCCTTCAGCACCTCGCGTGCGTGGTCGGTGAGGTGGACCGCGTGTGCGCGACGGTCGGCCGGATGCGGCTGCCGGGTCACCAGTGCGCGTTCCTCTAGCTCGTCGACCAGTCCGACCATCGCGTTGCGGTGAACCCGCAGCAGATCCGCGAGTTCTTGCTGACTGCGGCCATCCGCGACGGCCAGTTGGGTGAGGACCGCGAAGTGGGCCGGGTCCAGATCCAATCGCGCCAGCTGCTCGGTGAGCCGGTGCGACACGTGGAAACCGATCTGCGACAACAGGAATGCCGCGCGCGAGTCCAGCGGCCGGTTCGTCATGACTCCTACACTAGCAACTCAACATGATTGCCATATAACTGTATTGACATCAAAAAGGATTGTCACTTAATGTGACAATATGACAAACCCAAGCACTCCGGCCGTCCCTGACACCGACGTCCCGGTCACAGTGATCAACACGATGTCGGTACCCGTGGTTCAGCGGGACCTGTTCCTGCAGCGCTGGCGCGATAGCGCCCAGTACATGGCGGCCGCGTCTGGTTTCCGCCGGACCCGGATGTTCCAGGCGGCTGGTGAGGCGGCCGAGGCGGTGTTCGTCAACGTCGGAGACTGGGACAGCGGCACCGCCCTGCGCAACGCCCTCGGCACTCCGGAATGGCGTGAGTTGACTCTGCGGATCCAGAACGATCTCGACCTCACCGCACGACCGATGATCTTCCATCTCGCCCTCGAGCTAGGACCCGGCGACGTGCTGTCCCAGTGACCGCCGATCGGTAACCCGTAGATCCAACGCCCGGCCGACTCGCACGAGAGCGCAGTCGGCCGGGCATTACCCCTCGGCAGGGCCGGATGCCTTGTCGGACAACAACTCCCCGTCTCAACGTCACAGGAGAACAACCATGTCGCGCAAGAACCTCAACACCGTCCTGGCCGCCGCTGTCGTTCTGTTCACCTTCTACCTCGGGATCTCGTTCGTCCTGACTCCCGCGACATCCGCCCAGGGCTTCGGCCTGCCGGACTGGCCCGCGGGCGACGGCGACGGCTTCCTCATCGTCAAGGGCAGCCGCGAACTCGCGATGGGTCTGGGCATGGGCGCGCTGCTGGTAACCGGCCACCGCCGCGCCCTGGGCTGGGTCCTGCTGACGGTGGCCGTCGCCCCGTTCGGCGACATGATCAACGTCCTGGCCCACCACGGCTCCACGGCCACCGCCTTCGGCGTCCACGGCCTGACCTCCGCGCTGATCGCGGTCACGGGCCTGCTGATCCTCCGCGAAACCGGCAAGGCGCCAGCCCAGCAGGCCGCCGCCCCAGCGCCCACCGCACAGCTCGCCTGACGTCTACACGCCCGCAACATATTTCACGAACGAGGACTCGATGAAACCGCTCTACTGGGCCGCCGTCGGCTACACCGCACTGGGACTGCCCTCGGGCCTGTTCTACCGCGAACTCACCAAAGCCCACCAGTTCACCGGCAAGACCGAACTCGCCGTGGTCCACACTCACCTGCTGGCGTTGGGAACACTGTTCTTCCTGATCGCCCTGGTGCTCGAACACCAACTCACCCTGTCGAACACCCGCGCCTATCGCTGGTTCCTCACCGTCTACAACACCGGTGTCCTCTGGGCGGTGTCGTGCATGACCATCATCGGTGCCCGCACCGTCCTCGGGTACGGCGAATCCACACCACTATCGGAGCTGTCGGGCATCGGTCACGTCCTGCTGACCATCGGATTCGTGCTGTTCTTCCTCACCGTGCACCAGGCCATCACAGCTCGCCGCGAGACGGTAGTTCCCTCCTGAGACCAGCCGAATCCGGCCACGATCTCGACTCGAGACAGCCCTCTCCCGCGTCGAACTTGCTGGCAGGTTGGCCGAGGCCAGCGGAGCGGTGCCCGGCATGGCGCCTGCGCCGATCGCGGTGGTGCCCACGGGCGCGGCGACCCGGGTGTTCGCGGATGAGGCGTTGGCGCGTCACCGATGAGTTCGACCGGCGCGGCCAGTCATATCCAGCACACGACCACAGGAGATACCGACCGATGCCGCATCCACAGACCGAGATCCATCGCATGTTCGAACTCGTCGAGCCGATCGCTACCGTCACTTTCTCCAAGGTGCCGAACGAGGCGTTCCTGGCCCTCGGCATGCGCAACTACTGGGACGGATACTTCGCAGGCCGGGCCGCACCGCTGGGCCTTGCACCGGCCGCGGTGGTGCACGCGGTCTTCTACAACTTCGCCGACGGCGAGGTGGCACGCCACATCCCATGGGTCTGGGGCAAGATCACCCCGCAGGAGGCGATCGCAGTGCGCGAGCGCGGCAGCGCCGCCGCGCTGCGGCAGAAGATCGGGGAGCTCGCCGAGTCTCCCGGTCTGGTGCGGGTCGCCGACCTCGCCGTCCGAGCGGCGGTGAGCGCGCCGACCGAGGGTCGAGCGCTGTACGCCGGGCTCCGGACGCTCGACGTGCCCGAGGAGCCGGTAGCCAGACTCTGGCATGCTACGACGCTGCTGCGGGAGCACCGCGGAGACGGCCACAACGCCGCCCTCGTCGCCCACGGCATCGGCGGCACCGAGTCCCACGTCCTCATGGCCCTCTCCCTGGGGATGAGGGCGGAGAAGTTCGGCCGGATCCACCACCTGCCCAAGGCACAGCTGGACGCTGTCGTCGACGGGCTGCGCGGCCGCGGCCTTGTGGACGCCACCGGCGGGTTCACCGATGCTGGCCGGGAGACCAAGCAGCGGATCGAGGCCCACACCGACGAGTTGGCGGCGCCAGCGTACGACGTGCTCAGCGCGGACGAGCTCGACGAGCTGATCGCGAGGCTCGAGCCGATCGCCGCCGCGGTACAGGCCGTCGACGACTGAGCGGGCGCAACGGCCACGACCTCAGCTCGGTCAAGGGCGACGATCGGGCGCAGGTGCTATGCGCGCACCACGCGGCCAGCCATATCCTGCCAGGAGACAGTTCGGTAGCGCGTCGAGGTTGCTGGCAGCTCCGACGACGCGGCGATGCTTGACTCGTTCCAGAAAGCGGACGAGACTCCTGGGCGTGTCCACGGCCACGGAATTCCAGCAGATGCTGCGGGGAGTTTCGCTTCGCGTGACGGCTCCGCGCATCGCGGTGTTGAGTGCGGTGCACGACCATCCACACGCCGACACGGATTCGATCATCCGTGCCGTGCGATCTCGCCTGTCAGCGGTGTCGCACCAGGCGGTGTACGACTCGTTGCGCGTGCTCACCGCCGCAGGCCTGCTTCGATGCATTCAACCGTCCGGCTCGGTCGCGCGGTACGAAACACGCGTCGGTGACAACCACCATCACGTCGTATGCCGGGGGTGCGGATCGATCGCCGATGTCGACTGCGCGGTCGGCGAGGCCCCGTGCTTGACCGCGTCCGACGACCGCGGCTTCTCCATCGACGAGGCCGAGGTCATCTACTGGGGCACGTGTGCCGATTGCGCCGCATCTCACGTCGATTGATCACCTCCCGACCGCAGCCCGCTTACCCATTCAGGAAGGAATGTCATGACATCCGACAGCCGCCCATCCACTCCTGAGACCGGAACTCGAAGCGCGAGCGAGAGCGAGAACCCGGCCATCCCGTCTCCGACTCCGCAGACCGACCATCGTCCCCGCACCAACAAGGACTGGTGGCCGGAGCAGATCGATGTCTCAGTGCTGCACGCACATTCGTCCAAGGCCAACCCGCTGGGCGAGGATTTCAACTACGCCGAAGAGTTCAAGAAGCTCGATGTCGATGCTCTGAAGGCCGATGTCGCTTCGGTCCTGACCGACTCGCAGGACTGGTGGCCCGCGGACTACGGCAACTACGGTGGCCTGTTCATCCGGATGAGCTGGCATGCGGCGGGCACGTACCGGATCGCCGACGGGCGCGGCGGCGGCGGTCAGGGCGCACAGCGCTTCGCGCCGCTCAACAGCTGGCCCGACAACGCCAGTCTGGACAAGGCGCGTCGGCTGCTGTGGCCGGTCAAGCAGAAGTACGGCAACAAGATCTCCTGGGCCGACCTGTTGGTGTTCGCCGGGAATGTCGCTCTCGAATCGATGGGTTTCCAGACCTTCGGCTTCGGTTTCGGCCGCCCCGATATCTGGGAGCCGGAAGAGGTCTTCTGGGGTCCGGAGGACACCTGGCTCGGCGATGAGCGCTACAGCGGTGAGCGAGATCTGGCGAAACCTTTCGGCGCTGTGCAGATGGGCCTGATCTATGTGAATCCGGAAGGACCCAATGGCCGCCCGGATCCGCTGGCCGCCGCGCGCGACATCCGAGAGACGTTCGGCCGGATGGCGATGAACGACGAGGAGACCGCCGCACTGATCGTCGGCGGCCACAGCTTCGGCAAGACACACGGTGCGGGCGATGCCGACCTGGTCGGTCCCGAACCCGAAGCGGCCCCGATCGAGCAGCAGGGCCTGGGCTGGAAGAGTTCCTTCGGTACCGGCAAGGGTAAGGACGCCATCACCAGCGGTCTCGAGGTCGTCTGGACCGCCACTCCGACCAAGTGGGACAACAGCTTCCTGGAGAACCTCTACGGCTACGAGTGGGAGTTGACCAAGAGCCCGGCCGGGGCGTGGCAGTACCAGGCGAAGGGCGGGGATGGTGCCATTCCGGATCCGTTCGGCGGGCCGGCCCGAACCCCGACCATGCTGACCACGGACCTGTCGCTGCGGGAAGATCCGATCTATCGGGAGATCACCCGCCGCTGGCTGGATCACCCCGAGGAACTGTCCGAGGCGTTCGCCAAGGCGTGGTACAAGCTGCTGCACCGTGATATGGGACCGATCACCCGCTACCTCGGGCCATGGGTTGCCGAGCCGCAGCTGTGGCAGGATCCGGTTCCGGCCGTCGACCACGAACTCATCGATGAACAGGACATCGCGGCGCTCGGGCGCAAGGTCCTCGACTCCGGCCTCTCGGTCTCACAGCTGGTCAAGACCGCGTGGGCGGCGGCGGCGAGCTACCGCAGCACCGACAAGCGCGGCGGTGCCAACGGCGCCCGGATTCGGCTCGCGCCCCAAAAGGATTGGGAGGTCAATGAACCCGCTGAGTTGGCGAAGGTAGTTCACGTGCTCGAGCAGATCCAGCAGGAGTTCAACGGTTCGGCCACCGGCGGCAAGAAAGTCTCGCTGGCGGACCTGATCGTCCTCGCCGGGTCGGCGGCGGTCGAGAAGGCGGCCAAGGACGCGGGTCACGACATCACGGTGCCGTTCACACCCGGACGGACCGACGCCACGCAGGACAAGACCGATGTGGATTCGTTCGCGGTGCTCGAACCGCGGGCGGACGGGTTCCGCAACTACGTGCGTTCCGGCGAGAAGGCTCCGCTGGAGCGTCTGCTGCTCGACCGCGCGTACATGCTCGACGTGACGGCTCCGCAGATGACGGTATTGGTCGGCGGCCTGCGCGCCTTGGGCGCCAATCACAGCGGCAGCAAGCACGGTGTGCTCACCGAGCGTCCGGGCCTGCTGACGAACGACTTCTTCGTCAACCTGCTCGACATGCGCACGGAATGGAAGCCATCCGAGTCCGTGGAGAACACCTACGAAGGTTTCGACCGGTCCTCCGGCCAGCCCAAGTGGACGGCCACCGCCAACGACCTCATCTTCGGTTCGCATTCGGTGCTGCGCGCGATAGCCGAGGTCTATGCGCAGCAGGACGCCACGGAGAGGTTCGTGAACGACTTCGTCGCCGCGTGGGCCAAGGTGATGGACAACGACCGGTTCGACATCGCCTGATCGGCTGGGTCGGCGGGTGGCGTGGCAGCGGGTAGCGCGTCACGCCTGTTTCGACGCGAGCTCGATCACGGTGATATCGGAGGGTGCGCCGACGCGGACCGGCGGGCCCCACGCGCCGGCGCCGCGGCTGACGTATAGCTGGGTGTCGCCGTAGCGTTCCAGGCCCGCGACGGTCGGATTGGCAAGGCCCGCAAGGTAATTGCCGGGCCATAACTGGCCGCCGTGGGTGTGGCCGGACAGTTGCAGGTCGACGCCGAATTCGACCGCATGGTGGATCTGCACCGGCTGATGCGCCAGCAGTACCGCGGTGCGCGCGATGTCACGGTCGCCGAGCGCCGCGGCGAAATCCGGCCCATGCCCGATACGTTGCCCCTGAATGTCGTTGACACCGGCGAGGTCGAAATGCGGCAGCTCGGTGCGGCTGTTCGCCAGCAGCCGCAGTCCGAGCTCCTGCACATGCTCGATCCACTGCTCGGCACCGGAGAAGTATTCGTGGTTGCCGGTGACGAAAAAGGCGCCGTGCCGTGCGCGCAGCCGTGCCAGCGGTTCGACCGCCGAGCGCAGGTGTTCGACGCTGCCGTCGACCAGATCGCCCACCACGGCAATCAGATCCGGCTGCGTGCCGTTGATCGTCTCGACCACCCGCTCGGCGAATCCGCGACCCAGAATCGGGCCGAGATGAATATCGCTGACCACGGCGATCCGGAAGCCGTGCGCGGCACGCGGCAGATTGGCCAGCGGCACCGTCAACTGCTGCACGCGGGGGCCGGTGAGCACGCTGTTGGTGCCGTAGCCGACCGTGGTCACCGCCGCCAGCGTCGCCGCGGCGCCCACCGCTCGAGCGACGAAGATGCGCCGCGGAACCGGCGCGGGATGATCTTCCGTCGCCGCGGCGGCTGCGGGAACGTCCTCCGGCCTGCGCGCAAGCCAACCCCGGATAAGCGGCCGCACCAGCTCACCGAGCAACAGCCACAGCACCAGATACAGGAACAGCGCACCCCACAGATAGCCGGGCCAGGCGATGATCTGGGTGATCAGGAACGGGACCCCAGCCGATTCGGAGACGAACGCACCGATCAAAAGCACTGTGCCCGCGACGATTACGCCGGACCCCACCCAGCGGGCGACCGATCCGCGCTCCGTCGTATCCCACACCAACCGCCGCCACAGATACCAGTGCGCGCCGACCACTCCCACAACGACGATTACCGCACCGATGACGATTCCCACAGCTACCACCACGTCCACCGCAGCACTCTATGTCCGGTCGCGGACAAGTGCTGTCGGCGCTGTGGATCGTGTTCAGGTGTTCGCGATCTCCTTCGCGTTCATCTCGGTGGCGGTCGGCATCTTCGGGACATACGACGACGTGTTGCAGAACGCGGGCCCGGTCGGGATCTGGCTGTGGATTGCCGCGGCGGTCGGGCAGGTACTGGTCGCGTTGGTGGTCGCGCAGTTCGCCGCCCGCATCCCGCTCAGCGGCTCCTCCTACCAATGGGCCTCGCGGCTGACCGATCCGAACGACGATTGTCCTCTACCTGGCGGTGCGCAGACGACTGGATCGCAGAAAGGGCGCGTTCGACCTCGGACGCTTCGAGCTGCCGGTGGCGGTCGCCGCGCTGGTGTGGTCGGTCCTCGCGCTGTTTGTCCTGGTGACGCCCGCGGCGGCGTTCGTGCTCGACCTGATCGTGGTCGGTCTGCTCCTTGTCGGCGGGCTGTTCTTCCTCAGCCTCCTGATATTCGACCGCGCCGCGCTCGAGACCGAGCCCGGAGACCTGAGCATTTTCGAGCATTGAGGGGGAGCGCCGAGAGTTGGACCGCGAGCGCGAGTACTACGGTGCCGACCACGAGTGGCCGCGACAGGCGCAGGCCCGATACGACCCAGAGAACGTGTTCTACCTCGCGCAGATTGTGTCATTTGAGGAGCGAATCTACGGTATGACTACGTAGTAAAAGGCCGAGCCAGCTACCCTGGGACTTCAGGGATGTCCAGTATTTGATGAGGGAGTCGGCATCGTGCGTGCATTCGGGGATTTGGAGGCGGTGATCATGGACCGCATCTGGGATCGGGACGCGGAGACCACAACGGTCCGCGAAATATTCGACGAACTGGCCGCCGAGCGCGGTATTGCCTACACCACGGTCATGTCGACCATGGACAACCTGCACCGCAAGGGCTGGCTGGCGCGCGAACGCGCGGGCAAGGCATATCGATATTGGCCGACCATGACACGCGAAGAACACAGCGCGCGGCTCATGCTCGAGGCACTCGGCTCCGGCGGCCGCTCGGATCTGGTGCTCAGCCATTTCGTCGATCGCATCAGTGAGGAGGAGTCGGCCGGACTGCGTGCCGCGCTGCGTCGGCTGACCTCGCGCAAAACCCCAGGGGTGCCGTGAACATAGCCGTCAGCCTGATGATCTACGGCAGCTTGGTGGCCACCTTCGGCCCGACCGTGCTGCGCAGACTCACCCGGCGTGGCGTCGCGCCCCGACTCGGGGTGCTCGCCTGGTTGGTCGCGATCGCGGGCGCACTGGGTGCGTGGGTCATCGCGGCCGCCATGCTGATCGTCGAATTCGCCACCTATTGGCATCCCGGCGAGACACTGCACGACTGCTATACCGCGCTGGCCACCCCGATGCGCCTCCGTGGTGGCCTGCTGGTCCAATTGGGGACCCTGACCTGCGCGGCCCTGGTCGCCGTCGCGCTGCTGAGCCTGCTGGCGCATGCCGCACGGGCGATGCTGTACATGCGACGCAAGACCATCGCGCACGGACGTGCCGTTCGCATGGTCGGTCGTCGTATTCCCGGCGTCGGTGCGCTCGTGCTGGATTCGCCGGAGCGCCAAGCCTATTGCGTGGCCGGTCGGCCCGACACCATCGTCGTCACCAGCGCGGCCGTCGACGCACTGACCGAGAAACAGCTCGCCGCGGTGCTCGCCCACGAGCACGCACATCTGAGCGCGCGGCATGCCGGACTGCTCCGCTTCCTGCGCGGCATCGCGATCACCCTGCCCGGCATGCGGTTGGTGACCGATGGGGTGCACGAAGTCGGCCGACTGCTCGAGATGTGCGCCGACGATACGGCGGCGCGCACGCACGGCCGGGAGCCGCTGCTCGGAGGTCTGCTCGCGATTGTCGGCGCGACCGAGCCGGTGCCGACAGGGGCGTTGAGCGCTGCGGCCACCGCCGTACTGGATCGGGCCGAACGCTTGGTCGCACCGGTCGGCGCGATGCACCGCGCGACGAACCGGACCGCGTTGCTCGCTGTGATCGCGGCGACGGTAGTCGGTCTTCTCGAGATCGCGGTCGGAGTACTGTTCTGCAGCACAGTGCTGGGATGAGTCCCCACTGCATCGGATCCGGTAGGGGCTGGGTCCGGTCGGCCGGAACAGAGGAGAGGCGTAGGTGCACGTCACCTGGGAGCAGGTTTTCGCTTGGCGGCTGCGCAGGCAATTCGTCGCCGCACCCAACGATGCCGGGGTCACCGAGATCGTCGAGCGCCTGTGTGGTGTGCAGGCTCAGGTGACCGCGGCCGCGGATCTCGCGGTGGCGCTGCGGCGCAGCAAACCCGATCCCGGTGCGCTACTGCCGGAATTGGCGGCGGGCACCCTGATGAAGACCTGGGCCATGCGCGGAACTCTGCACGCGCTCGCCCCCGATATGGCGGCCGCGGTTCTTTCTTTGATCGGCTCGGCCCGTACCTGGGAAAAGCCGGCGTGGCAGCGCACCTTCGGGGCCTCTCCGGCGGAGGTCGCTGCGCTGGCCGATGCGGTGGCGCAGGTGCTCGACGGGGTGGTGCTCAGTCGAGACGAACTGGTCGACGCGCTGGTCGCCGACCCCGCATTCCATCGGCTCGGCGAGGAATTGCGCTCCGGCTGGGGTGCGCTGCTAAAGCCGCTGGCCTGGCAGGGAGCGCTGTGTCACGGTCCCGCGCAAGGCAATCGGGTCACTTTCACCAGCCCGGCTCATCTGATCAATGGTTGGCGTGGCCTGCCCGAACCCGATGCCGCCGCACCGGTGGCGATTACCGGTTACCTCGGCGCCTACGGCCCGGCGACCCCGGAAGCCTTCGATGCCTGGCTCAGCCGCAACAGTCTGCAGAAGACGACGGTGCGCCGGTGGTTCTCGGAACTCGGGGACGCACTCACCGAGGTCGATATCGCGGGCCGTCGCGCCTACATACTCACCGAGCACGCCGAGGAACTGGCCGCCACGAAGCCGCTTCGCACTTCGGTGCATCTGCTGGGCGCCTTCGACCAATACGTCCTCGGACCGGGCACCGGCGACACCGAGCTGCTCCGCACCGAACATCGCTCACGAGTAAGCCGGGCGGCGGGCTGGATCTCTCCCATCCTGGTCGTCGACGGTCGCATCGCGGGCACCTGGGAGACCACCGCCGACGATCTGTCCGTCACCACCTTCGACGGCTACCTACCCCCGACCCGCGACCTGAAAGCCGCCGCCGACCACGTCGCCGCCGCCATGGGCCACACCGGGTTCACCGTCCACGTGGGGTAGTGAGCTGACCTGCGGTGTCACAGTCGGTTTGGGCATGCGCGCACCGAGCCCGATCAGTCCCGCGATCACTGCGACAGCGGCTGTCACGTACCAACTGCGGTGGAACGCGTCGAGGGTCGCCTGCGCACCGATGGGGGAGCCGAGTGTCGCGACGACGACCGCGACGCCGACGGCCAGGCCGAGCTGACGTGACATGCTCAGCACCGCGGATCCGGTCGCGAACCGCTGCGGCGGCAAACCTGCACTGCCCGCGGCGAATGCGGTCGGCAGCGTGAGCCCGACTCCGAGTCCGCTGACCACCATGCCGCCGAGCAACCCACCGACATAGTCGGGCTCGAGGGTGATGGCCTGGGCCCACCACACCATGCCCGCACCGAATAGGACACCGCCCGCGGCGATCACCGGACCGGGACCGATCCGACCGATGAACCGACCCGCCAGCACCGCGACAAAGGGCACCACCAGCGGACCCGGTGCGATCGCCAATCCGGTCCGCAATGCCGACCAGTCCCACACGTTCTGCGCCCACAGCACCACCGAGAGCAGCATTCCGGCGAATGCGATCTGGAAGAACAGCGAATTGCCCGCCATGAGTGCGAAATTCGGTGAGCGCAGCAGCGCCGGATCCACCACCGGGCTGTGATGACGTGCCGAGGAAACCCCGAACGCGATCCCGAGAACCACCGCGACCGCGAACGAAATCAGCACTCCCGCCGAGGTCCACCCCCAATCCGCACCCTTGACCAGCGCCAGGATCAGCGATCCGATAGCGCCGATCAGCATCAGCGCGCCGAACACATCCGGCAGCGCGCCACCGTCACCGCACACGCGGGGCAGCGACCGCAGTCCGACCGCGACCGCCACCAACCCGATCGGCACATTCACCAGAAATACCCAGCGCCAATCGATTTCGACGAGCAGTCCGCCGATCACCGGACCGAGCGCGGCACCGAGCCCACCGAAGGCCACCCACAACCGCACCGCCATCGGTCGCCGCTCGGGCGGCGTCGTGGCCAGCACCAGGCCGAGCGACGATGGCGTCAGCATCGCCCCGCCCACCGCCTGCAATATCCGAAAAGCGATCAGCGACTGCACATTCCAGGCCGCCGAGCACATTCCCGAACCCAGCACGAAGACCGCGAGGCCGACCAGAAATGTGGTCCGATTACTACCGCGATCACCGAGCCGCCCGGCGGGCACCAGCAGCGCGGCGAAGACGATCGCATACGCGTTGAGCACCCAGGACAGCCCCGAGAGCTGGGTGTCGCCGAAATCTCGCGCCATATCCGGCAGTGCGACATTGACGATGAACAGATCCAGACTCGACAGCAGAACGCCGACCGAAACGATGGCGAGCACCACTCGGGGATCGACCCGATCTTTCGGCACGACAATGGAACTCACGACATATCTCCCGATTCAGCCGAGGACTCGGCGGGTTTGACGAGCCGAGGCGAGCAGTGCGCCACCGCGGTCCCAGATATCGACGTCGTCCACCGACCAGCCGCCGCCGGTGCTGGCATTGCTCGCGCGGACCAGGACCGGCTGTTGGGTCGGCCGGGCCAGATCGGTGTGCAGATGCATCGAGAAGGCCACCGTCGGCACCGCGACGGGCATGGTCAGGGTGGGGAAGAAGCCGGGTGGCAGTGCGTCGGCCAGCACAGCCAGTGTCGCGGCATCGATCGGCAGTTCGGGGACCAGCGAGATCCATGCGCACATCCAGGCCTGGTCCGCACCGGTCAGCGGTAGCGGCCCCGCGGCGGGACGGATTTCGAAATGTGCTCCCGCTGGCACGATTTCGGGTGGCAGCCGGAATTGGACGCAGTCGTACGGCGCGGGCACCTCCGGCGCGGTGGTCGGCGGCAGGTCCGGTACCCCGGTCGGCGTGGTCCGGCCGAAGGTGACCGCGGCGGATGCGACGGACCTGCCTTGCTGATCGGCCGTCACCTCGACCACCGCGGTGCTGCGCCCCACCGGGTGCGCGATCGCCCGGAAGGTGAGAACACCCTCGGTCGGTCGGCCGAGGAACCGCAGATCCACCGCGCGCACTGGGAGATCGGCGTCGCCCGCGCGTCGGGCGACCTCGACCAGCAGTCCGGCGATCACACCGCCGTGCGGTCCCGTCCAGCCGCGCCAGGACTTGTCGATCTGGGCCCGCCAGATGCGGTAGTCGGTCTCGGCCAGTGCGAACTCATCGCCCAGCCTACTTGTCAGTTGCATCATGAAACCAACCCTAGAATAGTGAGTTCTTTGAAGCAACCGACTATGCTGAGGGGCATGCGCAGGACCAGCTTCGACGAGATGAACTGCTCGGTCGCTCAGTGCCTGGAGGTCGTCGGCGAGTGGTGGACCCTGCTGATCGTGCGCGACGCGCTCTTCGGCGTGACCCGCTTCGACGACTTCCGCGCACGCTTGGGCATCGCCCGCAATGTGCTCACCCAACGCCTGGAACACCTTGTCGCACACGACATCATGGTCAAGGTGCCCTACCAGGAAAATCCGGTCCGCTACGACTACCGGCTCACCCCCAAGGGCCGCTCGCTCTGGCTCGTCGTCAATGCCATGCGGCAATGGGGTGACCAGTGGGCCGCACCCGATGGCCCGCCGGTGCAGGTCGTGCACGAATCCTGCGGCAAGACCTCGGTGATCGAACCGGTCTGCGCCGAATGCGGTGAAAGCGTACAAGGACGCGACCTGCGCCCCGTGGACGGTCCGGGCGCGGCGGGCGGGCGCTCGATCCTGCCCGGCGACCTCCAGCACGCCCACTGATCGATACGTCGATTAGGCTGCGGCGGTGGCGGACGGGCGAGCGCGGAAGCTGATCGACACGGTCGCGTGGGTGCGCATCGAGGGCGGGCGCATCCTGTGCGCGCGCCCGAAGGGCAAGGACATCTTCTACATTCCGGGCGGCAAACGCGAGGGTGCGGAATCCGATCTGCAGACGCTGCTGCGCGAGATCGAAGAGGAGTTGACCGTGGCGCTGCTTCCGGAAACCGTCGCCCATGTCGGCACATACGAGGCCGCACTGCACGGACCGGCCAGCGATGTGGTGGTACGGATGAGCTGCTACACCGCCGACTATCGCGGCACCCTCGCGGCGAGCAGCGAGATCGAAGAGGTCGCGTGGTTCCGCTACGCCGATCGCGCGCTGGTGCCGCCGGTCGATCAGCTGCTGTTCGACGACCTCGTCGATGCGGGCCGATTGGCCTGAGGTGCCCGCGCATCGGCCGCGCGGGATACCGTCGATGCCATGACCACGGTTCGCTCACTGTTGCGTTGGGCCGCTTACGCGTTGGTTGCGCCGGTCATCGGTCTCGGCCCCATCGCCAGCCGGTTTCGGGTCCCGCGCCGGTTGCTCGGTATTTTCATCGCGCCGCGGGATGCCTTGGCCGTGCGTGCGGTCGTGCATTCGGTGCTGGCCGGTGCGGTCGGCTTGCTGACCTGGTTCCTGGCCTTTCTGGCGACCATCGCGGCGGTGCGCGGAATCTTTTATCCGCTCATCGCGGGCGACGATCTCGAACATTCGTGGGGCGGTCCGACGTTGGCCGGGGCGTGGGCGGTGCACGCACTGCTCGGGGTCGGGCTATTGCCCGTATGGGGTCTGGCGCTGGCCGGACTCGGCGCGGTGCAGGTGCGCCTGACCCGTCGGCTGCTCGGGCGACACGGCCCGTGGTGGCCGATTCCGGTGTCGCTGCTGTTGGCCGCCGGTGGCGTTGTGCTGTTCATCTCCTGGTGGCATCAAGCCTGATTCTCCCGGCACCAAAGCCACCGCACGCAGCGAACCGGACCGACAATAGGCAGCGACGTCGGCGAATTGGCTCTGGCGAGAGAGGCATTGCGTCTGTGTGCTCGTTGGGGGCAGGAGGTGAGCGCACGACGCCCAGAGCCGCGATACCGATCCCGATGAGGATCCCGCGCTGACCCTGTGGAAGGAATGCGCGCTCGGCGAACAGACCGAACGCCGCCTCGTCGCGTGCCTCGACGACTGGAAGGTCGACGGCATCACTGGCCACCACATCAGCACCCGCCTCGAATATCGGTAGCCGCGATCAGGTGGCGACCGGCGACCGTCCGGCCCGTTCGATGAGGTGCTGCACCAGGTTCAGCAGTACCTCCTTGGATGAGGCGCGGTCGCGGGCATCGCACAGCATGACCGGGATGTGATCGTCGAGATCGAGTGCGTCGCGGACCTCGTCGACCGTATAGACCGGCGCACCCTCGAAGCAGTTGACCGCGACCAGGAAGGCCAGCCCGCGGCGTTCGAAGAAATCCACGGCCGCAAAGGAATTGCCGAGCCGACGGGTGTCGGCGATGACAACCGCGCCCAGCGCGCCGCGGGACAGTTCGTCCCAGAGGAACCAGAACCGGTCCTGGCCGGGTGTGCCGAACAGGTACAGCACCAGGTCTCGGTCGATGGTGATGCGCCCGAAGTCCAGCGCGACCGTGGTGGTGGTCTTCTGTTCGACGCCGGACAGGTCGTCGACCCCGGTGCTGACCTCGGTGATCAACTCCTCGGTGCGCAGCGGCGCAACCTCGCTGATCGACGACACCATGGTCGTCTTGCCGACGCCGAAACCACCGGCGATGAGAATCTTGACCGAGGCCGCCAGCTGCGGTGTCACACCGGGTCGGGTCGGGTCAAAGCTTTCGGATGCCATCCAGTACCGCTCGCAATATGTTGAGATCGCCGGGACCCGCCTCCGGCTGCACCGGTGCCCGGAAGATCAAGTGGCCCTCGCCGATCAGATCGCCGACGAGAATCTTGGTCACCGCCAAGGGAAGTTTCAGATGGGCCGCCACCTCGGCGACCGACTGCGGTGCGCGGCACAGTCGCACGATATCCGCGTATTCCGGATCGGACCGCCGCAGGGTGGGCGGCGGATCGGCCGTGACGACCACGGTGAGCATGTCCAGGTCGTGGCCTGCCCCCATCACCCGCCCGCGGGTGACCGCATAAGGCCGGACCAGCGGACCGGCCTCCTCGTCGAACCATTGCCCACCGCCGCGTGTCATGGCAAACGCGCTGGGGTGGATAGATA
Source organism: Nocardia sp. CA-135398 (assembly GCF_050955845.1). Classification (NCBI taxonomy): domain Bacteria; kingdom Bacillati; phylum Actinomycetota; class Actinomycetes; order Mycobacteriales; family Nocardiaceae; genus Nocardia; species Nocardia sp. CA-135398. The sequence continues at coordinate 4,215,751 of NZ_CP192084.1, forward strand.
GGTGCCGACACGTTGGACGGTGACATTCATTTCGTATGCCACCATCCCGAGATTGGCCGATTCGGCCGCCTGCAATGCCAAGCAGGCGTTGTCGCCCGCGGAGGTCACGAAAAGTACCGCACGATCGAGTTCGATCACGGCTTGGCGGACGCCACCGCCGTCGAAGCGGCTGCCCGCACTGCGGGCCAGACCGTAGAGGGTGGAGGACATAGCGGCGAAATGTTCGGCGTCCTCGCGGGTCATCGCGGTGGAGCGGCCGAGCAGCAGGCCGTCGGTGGACAGCACCACCGCATAGCGCACGCCGGCCAGTCGATCGACGAGATCGTCGAGCAGCCAGTTGAGATCACCGGGGCTGGAAGAAGTCACCGTTGCCTTCCTGTTCATCCGAGTGTTTACCGCTCGGTCCCTGATATGTGCCGATTTGGTCGGCGGCGGCCACCTCGGGCAGCGCGGCATCGGGGGCAGCGCGGCGGCCCTGCCTCGTCCCGTTCTCGATGGCGGACATCAGATCTCGGGCCTGCTCGGCCGAGCGTTCCCGCTCCGGCGGCTGCTCCGCCTGGGGTTCGGCCGGGGTCGACTGCGCCAATTGCGGCGCGATGCTGGTCTGCCGGTTGCGCCGCGGCAGCGCGGGCCTGGTGTCGGGCGCGGTGGGCTGCGGCGCCTCGAACGTGGTGGGGCGCGGTGCTTCGACGGCGGGCGGCGCCAGCGGCGGCGCGGTGAGTACCGCGGATTCGGTGACGGTGCCACCGTAGGGGGAGGAGTCGACGAAGGGGACCGGATGCCGTCGCCTGCGTGCCGATTCCAGCGGCTCGGAATCGGTTGTCAGAGTGGCTTGTTCATTGGCGAGCAGGGCCGAGGGGATGAGCACGATGGCGCGGATACCGCCGTAATCGGATTCCGACAGCCGGACCGAGATGCCGTGCCTGGCGGCCAGCTGCGCGACCACGAACAGGCCTAGCCGGGAATCCGAAGACAATGCCGCGACACCGAAATCCGGCGGCTTGCGCAGCATCTCGTTGACCCGGGCGATCTCGGACTCGGTCATGCCCATGCCTTGGTCGCTGATCTCGGTGACCACACCCTTGCCGACCACATTGCCGCTGACCTCCACCCGCGACTGCGGCGGCGAGAACGCGGTCGCATTGTCCACCAGCTCGGCGAGCAGATGGATGAGGTCGGCCACCACCGCACCGAGCACATGGAGTTCGGGCAGCCGTGACACCCGTACCCTGGCGTAGTCCAGGGTTTCGCCGACCGCGCTGCGCACCAGATCGATCAGCGGCACCGGATTGCGCCACTGCCGCCCCGGCTGACCGCCGCCCAGAATGATCAGGTTCTCGGCGTTGCGCCGCTCACGGGTGGCGAGGTGATCGAGCCGGAACAGGGTGTCCAGCAGGGCCGGATCCTCTTGGCGCTCTTCGGCCTTGTCCAGAATTTCCAGCTGCCGGTGCACCACGATCTGGCTGCGGTGCGCGATATTCAGGAAGACCGCCTTCACACCTTCACGGGTGCGTGCCTCGGTCACCGCCCCCGCGACGGCCGCCGCATGCGCGTGCTGGAAGGCCTTGGCGACCTGGCCGATCTCGTCGTGACCATAGTCCAGTTCCGCGGATTCGGCCTCCGGATCGATGAGCTCACCCTCGCCGAGTCGACGCATCAGCTCGGGCAGCCGTTCATCGGCCAGCGCGAGGGTTTCACCGCGAAGCCGCTTGAGCCGGTTGATGACTCGGTTGGCCAGCACGATCGCGATCACGAATGCCAGCAGGCTGACCACGACGACACCGCCACCGGCCCACGCCGATCGCGCGGTGGCGTCGGCGGCCTTGTCCTCGGCCAACTTCTGCGAGTACTTGTTCTGAGCGATCCACACATCGATCAGCCCACGGTTGACCTCGGTGGCCGCGCTGTGCCACTCCTGGGTGCTCAATGGCAGGGCTGGCTGGGTCGGCTGTTTGGCGGTGCTGCTCGACGAACCCGATGAACTCGACGAGCTGGAGGTGCTGCTCGTCGCCGTGGTATTGCGCTGGGTCAGTGCGTTTTCCACGGCGGTCAGCTGCTGCCAGGCCTGGCTCGCCATCAGCGCGTGCAGGCTCTCCTGCTGCTTCGGGTCCAGTTCGCCCGAGAGATTGGCGGCCTCGGCGTGATAGAAGCCGATCTGGCGCAGGTACTCCTCCATCGGAATGGGGGTCGGCCCGTTTGCGTTGACGATCATGCCCGCGAGCGCGGTGCTGCGCGACATCGCCTCGGCCACCAGGAAGATTCGCATACCGTCGGCGATATGCACGCCGATCTCGGCATCCGGTGCGGACTGTTCGGCGAGCTCGGTGCCGAAGGTGATGATGTCGAGTAGTCGATTGTAGAAGTTGTATGCGTCCGGGGCGGGCAGCGTACCGGCATCGGTAAGCGTGCGGACCTGGTTCATCGACGTCGACAGTGTCATGAAGTTCGCGGCGTTATCGCCGATCTTCGAATCGTCCACTGCCCGCAGTCCGGCGGCGGCGTCGATCAGGCCCTTCAGCGCGCCGTCGAGGCGCATCCGCGCGACACCGAGCGCGGGGGCGGCGTTCTCGTCGCCGGTCAGCGCGGCCAGCGTAAGTTGACGTTCGCTCTGGACCGCCTCCAGCAATTCGCGGGTGGCGGGTATGGCCTGCTGATTCTGCGAGGCCCAGTCCTTGGCCTTGTTTCCCTCGGCAACCAGATATCCCGCCGCACCCACGCCGACCACGAGCAGAGTCAGGCTCGGCACGAGCGCGATCGCCAGAATCCGCGTTCGGACCCCGAGCCTCGCTCTGAACATCGCCATAACCTAAACCCGTTGTGACCGTTTCGTTGCTCATGTCTCGCTCAGCGGGACTCGAGTTGACATTCGGTAGCACTTGCGTTGGCCCGTTCGATGAGATGTTCGTCCAGCGTCAGCAGGGTGTTCTTGCAGGACTCGCGGTTTCGAGCGTCGCCGAGCGAGATCGGGATAGGCGTCGTCATCCGCCAACCGAGGCAAGAGGCTCCTGCGGAGAACGCGCGCGGCGTATGTTGTGTGTATCCCGGGGTTACCCACAAGTAGGAGGCACCGATGCCCGCGCCGAATGCCGAAGTCTTCGACCGCCTGAGCGCGCTCGCCGCGATCGCTGATCCGGATGCCCGTGCGCGCAAAACGATCGCCGAAACGTTCACGGGCGACGAGCTCGGCAGCGTGCCCGTCGGCACCGCCGATGACGTGGCGGCCGCATTCGACAAGGCCAAGGCGGCGCAGGCGCAATGGGCCGCGCGTTCGGCCCAGGATCGTGCCGCCGTACTCGAGCGCTACCGCGAATTGGTCATCGAACAGCGCGAATTCCTGATGGACGTGATCCAGGCCGAAACCGGCAAGGCACGCTGGGCCGCCCAGGAAGAGATCATGGGCCTGATGTTCGCGGCCCGCTACTTCGCCAGGGTGGCGCCCGATCTGCTCGACGCGCACCGCGTGCCCGGCGCCTTCCCGGTGCTCAACCGGGCGACCGTGCGCCACCAACCCAAGGGTGTCGTCGGTGTCGTCGCGCCGTGGAACTATCCGATGCTGCTTTCGATCGGCGACTCGATCCCGGCGCTGCTCGCGGGCAACGCGGTGGTCGTCAAACCGGATAGCCAGACGCCGTTCTCGGCACTGGCCAGCGCCGAACTGCTCTACCAGGCTGGACTGCCTCGCGACCTGCTCGCCGTCGTCCCCGGACCGGGCACCGTCGTCGGTACCGCCATCGTGGACAACTGCGACTACCTGATGTTCACCGGCTCCTCCGCGACCGGTCGCACCCTGGCCGAACAGTGCGGGCGCAGACTCATCGGCTTCTCCGCTGAACTCGGCGGCAAGAACCCGATGATCGTCACCCGCGGCGCGAAACTGGACAAGGCCGCCAAGGCCGCGGTGCGCGCGTGTTTCTCCAATGCGGGTCAGCTGTGTATTTCGATCGAACGGCTGTATGTGGAGAAGGCGGTCGCCGCGGAGTTCACCGAGAAGTTCGTCGCCGCTGTGCAGGCCGCGAAACTCGGTGCGGCCTACGACTATTCGGCCGATATCGGCAGCTTGATCTCCGAGGCGCAATTGGAGACCGTGTCCAAGCATGTCGCCGACGCGACCTCCAAGGGCGCTCAGGTGCTCGCGGGCGGCAAGGCGCGCCCGGATCTGGGACCGTTGTTCTTCGAACCCACCGTGCTCGCCGACGTCACCGACGAGATGGAATGCGGCCGCAACGAAACCTTCGGCCCGCTGGTCTCGATCTACCCGGTCGAGACCGTCGAGGAGGCGATCGGGCTGGCCAATGACACCGAATACGGCCTGAACGCGAGTGTCTGGGCGCAGAGCAAGGCCGCGGGGGAGCGGATCGCCGAGCGGCTGCACGCGGGCACCGTCTGCGTCGACGAGGGGTATGCCCCGGCCTGGGGCACCACCGCCGCGCCGATGGGCGGCATGGGGATCTCCGGTGTCGGGCGCAGGCACGGTCCGGATGGCCTGCTGAAGTTCACCGAACCGCAAACCGTGGTGGTCACGCGATTCATGAATCTCGATGCGCCGCCGGTGATTTCGCAGGACAAGTGGCAGCGGCTGCTGATGACGCTCACCCGCGGCTTCCGTTTCCTGCCTGGCCGGTAGACGCCGGACCCCGCCGTCCCGGTCTGCAGCGGGACGGCGGGGCCTCGCCGGTGTCGGCCAAGGGCTGCGGACCCCATGGCCAGATCACCGGTTCGTCGCCCGCGGACGCACCCGCGGGCGTGAATCAGGTACCGGGGACTGCCTTTTCGGCGGTCAACTCATCCGTTCGGCTCCCGTCCGCAGTGGCGGTCCCGCCGCCAATACCGCCGTCTCCTCATCGGTCAGCAGTCGCGATCTGATGATGAACCGCACGCCTTCGGGCGCCTCCAGCGAGAATCCGCTGCCACGCCCGGTCACCACATCCACGGTGAGATGGGTGTGTTTCCACAGTTCGAATTGATCGCCGCTGATCCAGAATTCGGTATGCCACGGCAGCCGGCCCAGCAGTACATCCGCGCCGCCGACCCGGAATTCGCGCACTCCGAAACACATCGGTGAACTGCCGTCGCAGCAGCCGCCGGATTGGTGGAACAGCACAGGTCCGTGCTGTTCTATCAACCGGCGCAACACTTCTCGCGCCGGATCGGTGATGGCGACGCGGGCTACTCTGCCATGCATCAGAAGAATCCGAGTTTTGTCGGTGAATAGCTGACCAGCAGATTCTTGGTCTGCTGGTAGTGCTCGAGCATCATTTTGTGGTTTTCCCGGCCGATGCCGGACTTCTTGTAGCCGCCGAAGGCGGCGTGTGCGGGGTACGCGTGGAAACAGTTGGTCCATACTCGCCCTGCCTTGATTGCTCGGCCCATCCGGTAGGCCGTGGTGATATCCCTGGTCCACACCCCGGCGCCGAGGCCGTAGAGGGTGTCGTTGGCGATCATGGTCGCCTCTTCGACGGTGTCGAACCTGGTTACCGCCACCACCGGGCCGAAGATCTCCTCTTGGAAGATCCGCATGGTATTGGTCCCTTCGAAAATCGTCGGCTGGATGTAATACCCACCCGGCAGTCCGTCCACCTTGCGTGCTTCCCCTCCGGTGAGCACACGGGCGCCTTCCCGCCTGCCGATATCGATATAGGACAGGATTTTTTCGAATTGGTCGTTGCTGGCTTGGGCTCCGATCATGGTGGTGTCGTCGAGCGGATTACCGCCCCGGATGGCTCTGGTCCGCTCGATACAGCGGGCCAGGAATTCGTCGTAGATCGACGAATGAATCAGCGCGCGCGAGGGACAAGTGCACACCTCGCCCTGGTTGAGTGCGAACATCACGAAGCCCTCGACGGCCTTGTCCAGGAATTCGTCATCGGCGGCCATGACATCGGGCAGGAAGATATTGGGGCTCTTGCCGCCCAATTCCAGGCTGACTGGGATGATGTTCTCACTCGCGTACTGCATGATCAGCCGCCCGGTGGTGGTCTCACCGGTGAAGGCGATCTTGGCCACGCGCGGACTCGCCGCCAGCGGCTTACCCGCCTCGACACCGAAACCGTTGACCACGTTGAGAACTCCGGGCGGCAGCAAATCCGCGATGAGCTCGATCACCAGCAGGATCGATGCGGGGGTCTGCTCGGCGGGTTTGAGCACCACGCAGTTGCCCGCCGCCAAGGCCGGTGCCAGCTTCCACGCGGCCATCAGGATCGGGAAGTTCCAGGGGATGATCTGTCCGACCACGCCGAGCGGTTCGTGGAAGTGGTAGGCGATGGTGTCGACATCGATTTCGGCGATGCTGCCCTCTTGGGCTCGGATGGCCCCGGCGAAGTAGCGGAAGTGGTCGACCGCCAAAGGCAGGTCGGCGGTGAGGGTTTCGCGTACGGGTTTGCCGTTGTCCCAGGTTTCGGCGATGGCGAGGGGTTCGAGGCTGTGCTCGATCCGGTCGGCGATCTTGTTGAGGATATTCGCGCGCTGCGCGGGCGAGGTGGCGGCCCATTTCTCGGTGGCGCTGTGCGCGGCTTCGAGGGCCATGTCGATATCGGCCGCTGAGGAGCGCGCCACCGAGCAGAAGGTCTCGCCGTCGACCGGGGAGGGGTTCTCGAAGTACCTGCCCTCGATCGGGGCCGCCCAGTCACCGCCGATGAAGTTGTCGTAGCGACTGGCGTAGGTGACGATTCCGGTGGCGGACCCCGGTTTGGCGTAGATCATCTGTGGGCGCTCCTCGCGAAATCTCCTTCCGGCCACTATGTCCCGAGAAGGTTGGTGCGAGGTTGGTGCCGTGTCGCGGCGGAAACTCAGGAGCGCAGCGCGGTGTACAACCGGGCGACGACCACGGCCCGGCGCACATCGTCGGCGGGCAGCAGTCGCAGCGCGTGCTCGTGCACCTCGATATCGCCGGGACAGCGTTCGCCGAAGGCGACGGCGTGATCGGCGCGGTCACTGGCCAGTACCGCGGTGCGCACCCCGACATCGAGATGGTTGCGCCACTGCAGCACCCCCGGGGTGTCCGAACCGGGCAGCAGCGGTCCGCGATAGAGCCAGACCGCCGAGCTGGTGTCGCCAGCCTGCACGGCGGCGAGCAGGTCGACCGCATCGCAGGAGACCGGACCGGTCAGCATGTAGCGACGGTTGCTGATCTCGCCGCCGGTGGTGCGCCGCAGATGTGAGACATCGGCTTTGAGCGTGCTCGAGGACACCGGACGGTCGCCGTATACGGCGGCCTGCAGTTGTTCGGGGGTGAATCCGTCGGGTTCCAGGGCGAGCAGCGCCAGGATTTCCAGGTGACGCGGCGGCAATGGCACCGGCCTGCCGTCGCGGACCAGCCGTGCGCCGCCCAGACATTCCAGCCGCACACCGCGCGCCGGGGTCGGGGCGGCCGCCCGCAACATTGTCTCCACCGCGGTGACCAGCGCCCGGACCGAAGTCAGCACCATCGGATGCGAACGCTCCCAGGAACTGGACAGATCGAGCGCACCGATTTGGCGGCCGTCGGGCGCGTGGATCGGTGCGGAATAGCAGACCCAGCCGTGGAGCGCGGCGACCAGGTGTTCGGCGGAGAAGACGGTGGTCGGTCGGTCGCTGTGCAGCGCGAGCGACAATCCGTTGGTGCCCATATGGCTTTCGTCCCAGCACCCGCCGGGTGCGAAGTTCACCGCCTCGGCCTGGCGACGCAGCGCGCGATCACCGCAGGACCAGAGGATGGTGCCCGCGGCATCGGTGACGACCGCGAGATAGCCGGAGTCCTCGGAGATGCTGCGCAGGTCACCGGCGATTTCGGTAATCGGTTGGCGCAGTGGGGATTCGGTCCAGCGATCGCGGACATCGTTCAGGCCGGGCGCCTCGGTGCGATTCGGATCGACGGTCGTCAGCGAGCGCTGCCAGGATTGGATGACCTCATCGCGTAGCGAGGTCGATCCCGCGGGTATGCGGAGAGTGCTGCTCGGAGCTGTCGCCCAACGGGTCCATTCTTTTTCCAGTGCGGCCCGTTGTTGGGTGAGGGTGCGGAATTGTCCCACCTCGTTGACCCCATCGTTAGTGTGAGCTCACCTTCGCTATCTCATGATGGCGTACGCATATGGGTTCAGTCGAGGGTTCGACGCCAAACCGACCGTTCTACATTGAAGATTCAACGCTGGTGCCCGATAGCGGTCTACGCTGCTGATATGGCAAGGGTTTCGCGACGAGCCAAGGTGGCCGACGTGCACGAACTGGCCAGCGGCATGCCGTTCGTCAACCGGGTGGACGGACCGCACGGCAATGCGGTGTACCAGGTCGGCGGGAAATCCTTCGTATTCTTCCGCAATCCGCGTCCCGACGCATTCGACCCGGACACCGGTGAGCGCTATACCGATGTGATCGTGATCTGGGTGCCCTCGGAATCGGACAAGCTTGCGCTGGTCCAGGATCCGGATTCGCCATTCTTCACCACCCCGCATTTCGACGGGCATTTGTCGGTTCTGGTCCGCGGCAGCCGAATCGGTGAACTCAGCAAGCAGGAGCTGGCCGAGGTCATCCAGGACGCTTGGCTCAGCCGGGCATCGCGCAAACGGGCGAGCGACTGGCTGGCCACGCACAATGTAGCGAACTGACCTGCCGTGGCGTGTCCTTCGGTCAGCGTAGCAATTCGATGACCGGACCCATCTGCTCCATGCTGTTCTCCAGCACCGTGATGTAGCTGAATCCGAACCGCTCCCGGCGCTCCTCCAACCGCCGCGCCATCTCCTTCGGCGTGCCGAACAGTAACGTCGGCAACTCCTCCGGCCGGTCGGCGACATCGGCGGGCAGATACTGGCCGTACATTTCCAGTGCGGCGGACCGTTCATCCGGTGGAACCACCCGCTGCAGCAGGATATTCAGCTCGACATCCTCGGCGCGCGACCCCAGCAACTCCCGCAGGTATGTCATCCGTTCGGCGACGGCCGCGAGCCCGACGAACCGCAGCGGTCCGCCGTTGTATGCCGGTGCGGCACCGGTCAGCCCGACGATATCGGCATAGTCGGCCGCGACCCGCAGCAGCCGATCGCCCCAACCGGCAATTGCCAGCGGTGGGCCGCTCGATTGCGCGGGCCGCGGCTGATATTCCGGATCGGCGAACGATCGTCGCAAAGTCGCGGCGGTCGCCGCCAACTGCTCGACCCGCTTGCCCGCGCTCTCGAAAGTGATTCCGGCCGTTTCGAATTCCTCGCGCACATATCCGGCGCCGAGCCCCAACTCCACCCGCCCATCGGTGAATTGATCGGCCGTGGCGGCCTCGCGCGCCAAGAGCGTCGGGTTGTAGAACGGTGCGTTCAAGACAAGGGTGGCCAACCGGACCCGCTCGGTGGCCTCGGCCGCCAGCATCATCGCTGGAAACGGTGCGGGCATCGTCAGGTGATCCGCCACACCGACCACGTCGTACCCGAGTTCCTCGGCCCTGCGACACTTTTGTATCCAGTCCGCCCGCGAGGTGGGAGCGAGCAGGGTGACACCGAACCGGAAATCGCGTCGCGCAGCCGTCACCCTTCCTGTCTACCAGGCGCGATCGGTCAGCAGGGCGCGAGTGCCAGTCCCGCCCAAACCAACCCGGCCAATGCCACCGCCGCCGCCAATGCCGGACCCGGCCGTTTGGCCGACCTCACGGTTCGCCGCAGCGCATTTCGCCATTGCGGCACATCGGATTTCGTCTCCGGTGTCCGCCTGCCCAACCAGCGTCGCACCAATCCGATGGTGCCGATGACCAGTGTCGCGATCAGCACGGCCCGCCCCTACGCGTGCACGGCTGTTCGACGCGGCGACGCACCCGCTGCGCGTGGCACCACGCCGTACTCGATCAGACTTTCCGCGGTATCCAGCACGGTCTCCCGCACCGGTCGCATCGACCAGCCGAGTTCCCGCCGCGCCTTCTCCGAGCTCAGCTGTTCGGTGCGGCCCAACATCGGCAACGTCAATCGAATCCCCTTGTCGAACAGGGCGATCGCCCGCACGAGAAGGTCCGGGATCACCCGAGTCGGCACCCGGTATCCACGCGGCCCGAACTCCTCGGCCAACATCCGTCCCATATCCGCCATCCAGACATGCTCGCCCGCGCAGATATACCGATTCCCGACCGCTTCGGGAGACTCCAGCGCCAACCGGTGCGCCACCGCCAGATCCCGCACGTCCACCACTGCCCACCCCACCCGAGGCGAACCCGGCGCATCCCGGGCGAGCAATCGGCGCACCGGTTCGTGCGAGGTGCTCGTCGCCGCGGACTGCAACGGGCCCAACACCATTCCGGGGTTCACCACCACCAGTTCCAGTTCCGAATCCGCCGCGAAATCCCATGCCGCCCGCTCGGCCAGTGTCTTGCTCTTCTGATAGGCCGCGCTGCGTTCGACCACCGACCAGTCGGCCTCGTTGCGCATCGCATCGGTCTCATGTCCGTAGATCACCGCGGCGATCGAGGAGGTGAGCACTACCCGCCGGACGTCGCTGTCGGCACATGCCCGCAAGACCCGCAATGTCCCGTTGACCGCGGTATCGATCAGCTCGCGTTCGTCGTCCGGTGGCGTCGCGGGTAGCGGTGACGCCACATGCAGTACGAACGCGCAGCCGGAAACGGCCCCCGCCCAGCCCGCATCGTCGTTCAGGTCCGCCGCGACGAATTCCAACTCGCCGCCGAGCCTGTCCGCCAGTGCCACCAGGTGTGCGCGTTTATCCGTGTTTCCGAGATCGCGAACCGTGCCACGCACGGCATATCCGTGCTCGAGCAGTTCCGCGATGACATGTCCGGCGACGAATCCTGTTGCGCCGGTGACGAGTACCCGTGAGCTCATATGCTTACCCGCTTCGAAGGAGGGAATGCGGCCCGCTCATCTGAGCGCCGCTCAGATAATCTAAGCACTGCATAGTTAGGCTGTCCAGCAGGCGTCGAATACGCTCGATTGGTGACGCGGACCAGTTACCACCACGGCGCGCTGCGTGACACGCTCCTCGCCGCCTGCCTGCGGCTGATCGAAACCGAGGGCCTCGGCGCGGTGAGCCTGCGGCGGGTGGCCCGCGAGGCGGGCGTGAGCACCGGCGCGCCGTACCACCATTTCGCTGATCGCTCGGCTCTGCTCGCCGCACTGGCGGTCCAGGGTTTCCGACAGCTCGGCCGCGATTTGGCAGACGCGCGCGCCGCCGTCGACGGACCGCTGCGAGCACTGACCGCGCTGGCCGAAACCTATGTGCGGTTCTCCCAGGAAAATCCGGGCTACTTCCGGCTGATGTTCCGTCCGGAACTCTCCCAACCCGATAAGCATCCGGACGCGGCAGCGGCGGGCGACGCGGCCTTCGATGTCCTGGCCGACACCATCGCCGATGCCGTCGCCGCCGGATTGCTGCCCGCCGACAAAGCCGACACGCTGGCCGTCATGTGGTGGAGTCTGGCGCACGGCATGGCCTCGCTGTGGCTGGACGGTCAGCTCGAAAAGCGCAGCATCCAGCTCGGCACCACCGCGCCGACGCTGGTCGAGGACATCATGCGCACCTTCACCGCGCTGATCGGCCCCGGCGCGTGACACCCACGCGAGCGCACCCGACACTAGAGTGAAGCCGAACGTTTGCTCCTCTGATGCAACCCGCACTCTTCGAGAGGGATGTTCCGATGACGCAGCAGCTCGATCCCACGGTCCAGGAATTCGTCGCCGCACTCAACGAAGCCGATCAGGACCGCTTCTACGCCGTCCTGACCGACGACGCGACCATGTCCGATGACGGTGTGGAGCGCAATCTGGTCCAGTGGACCGATTCCGAAATCTTCGGCAGCAATGGGCGCATGAATGTCGAATCGGTCGGCGACAACGGCACCGAACTGGTTGCCGACTACACGAATTCCCGCTGGGGTTCGATGCGCACCGCATGGCGCTTCATCGTGCGCGACGGCAAAATCAGTCGATTCGAGACCGGCCAAGCCTGAGTAACCTGAGCTCGTGTTCATCACGCCCCACTACGGCACGGGCTCTCTGGCTGATCTGTTCCCTTCTCTCCTCGCCGGGCTCGGCGTGCCCGGCGAGGTCGACCGGCTCGGCCTCGAACTCGCCGCCGACCGGATCTGCGTGCTGCTGATCGACGGCCTCGGCGCGGAAGCGCTCACCGCGAATCCCGATGCGGCGCCGTTCCTGTCGGCGCTGGCGACGCGCACGCTGACGGCGGGCTTCCCGAGCACGACGACCGTCAGTCTGAGTTCACTCGGCGTCGGTGTGCCACCGGGCGAACACGGCTTCACCGGATACCTGATACACGTGCCCGGCTACGACCGCCTGGTGAATGCGCTGACCTGGCGGCTACACGGCGCGGGACCGAAGGTCGATCTGCTGCACGAGCTGGTGCCGGAGCAATTCCAGCCCGCCGCCACGGTTTTCGAGCGCGCCGCGGCCGACGGTATCGCGGTGACCCAGGTCGCGCCGCGACTGCAGGCTGGTTCCGGGCTGACCAGGGCCGTGCTGCGCGGCTGCGAATTCCGGCCCTACGTATCTGTCGGCGATTTCGTCGACGGCGTCGCCACCGCATTGCGTGCGGGCCCGCGCTCGTTGGTCTACGCCTACCACGGCAACCTCGACACGACCGGTCACGTGCGCGGACCATCCTCCGACGCTTGGCTTTTGGAGCTCGCCCATGTCGATCGACTGGCCGCGAGCATCGCCGAACATCTGCCACCTGATGCCGCGCTCATCGTCACCGCCGATCACGGCATGGTGGAACTCACCGACCGGATCGACTTCGACAAGACCGAGGTACTACGCGAGGGCGTACGCCTACTCGGCGGCGAGCCGCGCGCCCGCCACGTCTTCACCGTCGACGGCGCCACCGAGGATGTGGCGGCGATCTGGCAGGAATTTCTAGGCGTCGACTTCGCGGTCATTGCCCGCGCCGAGGCGATCGATCGCGGCTGGTTCGGCCCCACCGTGGCACCGCATATCGCCGAGCGCATCGGTGATCTGGTGGTCGCGGCCCGTGGTCTGCGCGGTGTCGTACGCACCGGTGCCGAACCGCTGGAATCCATGCTGATCGGCCACCACGGTTCGCTCACGCCCGCGGAGATGAACGTGCCGCTGCGCACGTTCCGACCGTAACCGTCGGTTGCCCTAGGCTGTACGCGTCGTCGCGGGCATGGTCGCCCGCCGAAGCGCCAGGAGGATCTAGATGAACGCCACGCTGTTACGGACCGGACTCGGGGTCGCGGCGATCGCGGCACTGCTGGCCGGTTGCACCGATATCGAGCGGGCGCTCAACGAGGGTGGCGACACCACCTGCCGCGATTACGTCAAACAGGATCAAGACACCAAGCGCACCACGATCACCAAGTTCATCAAACAGCAGACCAACGACGATCACGAGCCCGCAGGCACGGCGGTCGATGCCACGATGATCCAGGTGGACCTCCTGTGCGGTGCCCAGGTCAATCAGGACACCCCGATCAAAAAAGCCGATATCGCAGGCATTTTCCTCAACAAGTAGTCCGAGCCGCGTCCGCGGAGCTACCCGCCGAGCGTAGTGATATGGCGGTCGAATTCGGCGTGGACGACCACCATTCGACTACGTTCGGCGGAACCCTCCGAACCAAGGCTCGATACGGCAGACCCGGACACGGCACTATGCCATCGGAGGCCCGCCCGGGGTTGAGGTGCGGATATGCAAAGCGGCCCCCAGCAAGTCGAGAAACTATGGGCCGCTTTGCTATTTTGGGGGTTACGCGCGGTCGAATTCGCAGTTGCCGATGCCTGCGGTGAAGGCGTCCCACTCACCTGGCGTGAAGACCAGCGCGGGTCCGGTCGGGTTCTTCGAGTCCCGCACGCCGACCATGCCTCCGTCCAGGTGTGCGACCTCCACGCATTCGCCGCTGGTCCCCGAACTGCGGCTCGACTTGAACCACCGAGCGCCGGTCAGGACGACATCACCGTTCACTGTCATAACTCTGTGCTACCTCTCTCAGGCCCGGGAAGACTACGCCCGGTCGAACTTGCGGTCGCTCATGCCAGCGGTGAAGGCGTCCCACTCGCCGGACCTGAAGACCAGCGCGGGGCCGGTCGGGTTCTTGGAGTCCCGCACGCCGACGTGCCCGCCCTTGAGCCAGGCAACCTCCACGCATTCGCCTGTGCCCCCGAACTGTGGCGGGATTTGAACCATTGGGCGCCGGTTCGATCGACATCAACGTTCATTGTTGAACTGGCCGTGGTTGACGCCAGCAGTGAAGGCGTCCCACTGGGACGGAGTGAACACCAGCGCCGGACCAGTCGGGTTCTTCGAGTCCCGCATTCCGACGCGGCCCCCGTCGAGGAAGGCCACCTCAACGCACTCTTTTCCGGCTTCGCTGCGTCGGGATTTGAACCATTGCGCGCTGGTCAGGTCAACGTTCATTCTCAAAGCTCCTCGCTATCTCCCTCAGTCGGATGCGACTTGGGCCGACATCCAGCGCCGCCTGCGAGACAGCACGGAACGCGCGCCGGACCCGCTGCACATCCTCACGCTTCTCAAGATACGTATCCCCTGTGAAACTTTCGGCATAGACCACCGGAGGCTCTACCGGCTTGCCTTGGGAGTCCTTCGGAAATGTCAAAACGATGAAAGGAGTCTCAATGACAATGTCAAGCCGCTCGGGCGGCGGTAGTCGCTGCTGTGGGCTCCCAGGTTCGGTTGTCGCGCAGCAAGGCCCACAGGACGTTGACGCGACGGCGTGCCAGGGCGATGGTGGCGCCTTTGGCGCCTTTGCCTTCGGTGCGTTTGCGGTCGTAGTAGGCGCGGGAGGTGGGACAGCATCGGATGCTGGTGAGTGCGGACATGTAGAACACCCTGCGCAGGGCGCGGTTGTAGCGTTGAGGTCGGTGCAGGCGTCCGGTGCGTTTACCGGAATCGTTGGGCACCGGCGCGAGCCCGGCGTAGGCCGCCAGATGATCGGCGGAGGCGAACCAGCCGGGATCGCCTGCGGCAGCGAGGAATTCGGCCCCGAGACGGAACCCGATGCCGGGCATGCTGGTGATCACTTCGGCGAATCGATGGCGGCGAAATCGGGCCTCGATGGCGGAGTCGAGTTCGGCGATCTGCTCATCGAGGCGCATCACCTCTTTCGCCAGCTCGGCGGCCAGCTCGGCGGCGACATCCTCGCCGGGCAGACGAGTGGTCTGGGTCTTGGCCGCGGCGACCGCCGCCGAAGCGACGGTGGTCGCGGTCTGCTCGCGCACGCCCAGGCTGGTGAGCAGGCTGATCAGACGGGCGGTGCCAGCGCGGCGAATTGCTTTGGGGCGCTGGTATCGCGACAACAACAGCACCCAGCCACGCTGGTGGGCGATGTCGGCGGCGCGTTCGAGGGCCGGGCAGATCGCGGTGAGCTGCTGGCGCAGTCGATTGATGGTCCGAGTACGGTCGCAGACAAGATCGGTGCGGCGGCCGGTGAGCAGGCGCAGTTCGAGGATCAATTCGTCGGTCGGCCGCAGTTCGGCCAGGTCGCGGCGCATGCGGGCCTGATCGGCGATGATACGGGCATCCTTGGCGTCGGTCTTGCCTTCGCTGCGATATCCGGCTGCCGCATGGTTGACGGCCTTGCCCGGCAGATACATCACGCGCTGCTGGTGGTCCCACAAAATCGCAAGCAGCAGAGCCGATTCCACGGTTGTCAGGTCCACCGCCCACGTCACTTCATCGGCTTCCAGTGCGGTGACATCGGCGAGCAACTGCGACACTGCCGCTTCGTCGTTGGCCACCCTGCGCGAAAGGATTCGGTTGCCGTCGCTGTCCATCGCGAAGGCCCAGTGGGTTTCCTTGCCCACGTCGATACCGACCCACAGCTTGCCCAACCCGACCTCCATCAGTGCGGTTCTTACAGGTCAACCCATGGACGAGCCCGCCGTCATCTCCTTAAACCAAGCGATAGTCCGCAGTTCTCAATCAGCGGCCAGGAACGTCCAGACAGGCCGGGCGGCCACTCCTTTCGAGCCGCACCACCAAGGCCGGCAAGAAAACACAAGCCTCACCCGACCCGCCCGGGGTCCAGCACAACGTACTGAACACCAACCAACTTAAGGAGAGAAGACTCGGCCAGTCGGAAAGCCAACGTGGTAGGGCAACAAGCGGATCTCGACATTCTCACGGGTGCCTATGTCCGCGACATGCCGCAACTGCTCGGCCATCACGGCAGACCCGCCGACCACTGTCCGAGTGACGTTCTCGTGTACCACAACCAGAAGCCTGGTTGGCTGCCGGGCCCTCGTGATCAGGTGCTGTCGCTGCGTTCGCAACGTCGCCAGCCGGTCCAGATCCTCATCCGGAATTCGAGGCTGGGTAATTCGATTCATCGCGTCCGCATACGCCTGAGTCTGGAGCAAGCCTGGGAAGACCAGCGGCTGAAAGATCGCCAATTCGCTTGCAGCTGACTCCAGTTGGACGTACGTGTTGAACTTCGGAGTCAGTACATCGCTGTAAGTTCGCAACCAGGATCGGACCGGAGCCTGCGCGGCGAGTTCCTTCCATGCCTCCAGGTCATCCGCGCTGACCATGTACAGCTCCGCTAGAGCTTGCAGATCGCGGGCTCGGACCTTTTCGGTTTTTCCGTTCTCGAGACGGCTCAATGTCGCCTTGCCCCAGTCCATCAGGCGTGCCGACGATTCCAAGCTCAGGCCCGCCGCTGTTCGTGCATCGCGCAGCAACCGGCCCAACTGGCGTCGAGGCAGCGTGCTACCGGTGTCTTCGGGATCGTCATCGTCGTTTTTTGCGATCAGCATTGCTTCCCCCTGTTCCGTTCCACCGCATAGGTTTCTTCCGAACTGGAAGGATCATAAGGGCAGAACTGGCCCGTTCTCAGGTGATTCGCGGAGATATCCGCAGCCCGCCGATTGTGCCCGCCGAGCATCGGCGGTCGGCACACCCTTTGCATCATGTCCACGCCGAAACCAGAGCTTCCACAACGAGATCCGTTCACCGGGCCACCGGCCGCGTACACGGGCGCACCGCCCGATTTGGTCGAGCAGGTCGCGCTCGCCGTTCGGGAGTGGGCGGGCCCGCCGATAGCTCCGTCCGTGCGTCGTCTGCTCGACGAGTTCCACCAAGATACCCAGCAGAAACTCGAGCGCGCTCCCATCGACAGCCGTCCGATTTTTCAGGGTGCTGATGGCTTGCTGGTGCCCGTCGACGAGGACGGATGGATTTCCTACTCGGATGCCGATCTCGACAAGGCCGACGCAATCGCCATCCAGCCCAGCGATGTTCGTGACATCGCGGACTCGTGAGCCCGCAACCCCAAGAGTCCAAGGGTGTTTCACCTCGTCCCGATGAACCGGATGTACACCTCAGCGTGTTGCTGCATGGCGTGCGCTTCGACTACGCCGCCTGCATCACCGCCGCGCTGACATTCACGCGCGAGCACCAGAGGCGGCATTACGCCGACGCGGTCACCCTCGGCCTCGGCGATCCCAGCCGCTATCCGCGCCTTCCCTGCGAGCGACTGTTCCTCGGCTCGTGAGTCGGCGCGGAGACCTGCGGATAGCAAGAGCGTCAACGGCATCCGTCGAGCCGTTCGACTCTCCTACGGGAGCCGAGGTATGCGCTGGTCAAGGCCAGATCGCAGCGATATACGCAAAATGCATTAATGTGATCTGCATCACAAGTCCTCGGGCATTTTGTCGGTAGCGCATGGCATGGTGTGCGACATGCCTTTTGCCGATTCCGTCGCCCCCACGGATGTCATCCGCGTGCTCGGTGCCCGTGAGCACAACCTGCGTAATGTCTCGTTGGAAATCCCCAAGAACAAGATCACCGTCTTTACCGGCGTCTCCGGGTCGGGCAAATCCTCGATCGTCTTCGACACCATCGCCGTGGAGTCCCAGCGTCAGCTGTATGCGACATTTCCCGCGTTCATTCTCAACTTCCTGCCGCGCTATGAGCGGCCGCACGCCGAGGCGATCGAGAATCTGACGGCCCCGGTCATCATCGATCAGCAGCCGGTCGGCGGCGGCCCGCGCTCGACGGTGGGGACGATGACCGATATCTACTCGATGGTGCGGGCGATGTTCGCCCGATTCGGTTCGCCCTCAGCCGGATTCGTCTACAACTACTCGTTCAATGTGCCGCAGGGCATGTGCCCGGACTGCGATGGACTCGGGGTCACGGTGCGCGCCGATCCGGATCGGTTGGTGGACCGGAGCAAATCGCTGAACGAGGGGGCGATTCTGCTGCCCGGTTATGCGGTGGACAGCAGCGATTGGCAGATGTACGCCAAATCCGGGCGCTTCGATCCGGATAAGAGACTGGCCGATTACAGCGAGGAGGAGTTCACCGATCTGCTCTACGGCACCGGCGGGAAGGTGGAGCTGACCTTCGCCAAGGGCACCTGGAAGGCGAATTACGAAGGGCTCGCGGCCAAATTCACCCGGACCCGTTTGCAGCGCGACACTTCCACGCTCAGCGAGAAGACGCGCGAGCAGATGCAGAAGTTCCTCACCGAGGGTGTCTGCGCGACCTGTCGTGGTGCTCGGCTCAACGAAGCGGCATTGGCGACGAAGATCGATGGACGCAATATCGCCGACTGGTCCGGGCTACAGATCACCGATCTGGTGGCGGTGCTCGATGAGATCACCGATCCGGCCGCGCTCGGACTTGTCGCCGCGATCCGGACCGCGCTGCAGCGGGTGACAGATATCGGCCTCGGCTACCTGAGCCTGGATCGGCCGACATCGACGCTGTCCGGTGGCGAGGGCCAGCGGCTCAAGATGATCAAACATCTGTCGAGCACGCTGATCGGGATGACCTATGTGTTCGACGAACCGAGCGTCGGATTGCATCCGCGTGATGTCGGCCGGTTGAACAACCTGCTGAAGGCGCTGCGGGACAAGGGCAATACGGTGCTGGTGGTCGAGCACGATCCGGATGTCATCCAGATCGCCGACCATATCGTCGATGTCGGGCCGCACGCCGGTCTGCACGGCGGGCAAGTGGTGTTCGAAGGCACCTTCGCCGAACTGCGGGCCGCGGATACGCCGACGGGTGCCGGATTGCGCAGACCGTTCACGGTGAAGGAGACCTTCCGTAAATCGAACGGCGCCTTGCTGATCGAACACGCGAACGTGCACAACCTGAAAGATGTGACCGTCGCGGTGCCGACCGGCATTCTCACCTCGATCACCGGCGTTGCCGGGTCCGGTAAGAGCAGCCTCATCCGCGATGTATTCGTCCGGGAGCATCCGGATGCGATCTTCGTCGACCAGTCCGCGATCGGGGCATCGTCGCGGTCCACGCCCGCAACGTATCTGGGCCTGATGGACCCGATCAGGAAGCTGTTCGCCAAGGCGACGGGGGAGTCGCCCGGCCTATTCAGTTTCAACTCGACCGGAGCCTGTAAACAGTGCGAGGGTCGCGGCGTGATCATCACCGAGATCGCCTACATGGACCCGGTCACCACCCACTGCGATGCCTGCGACGGACGACGGTTCTCCGATGAGGTGCTGGCACTGACCTTGCGCGACAAGTCGATCGCCGACGTGCTGGCCATGTCGGCCGAAGAAGCCCTCGGTTTTTTCACCGAAAAGGCACTGTCGGCAAAGCTGCGCACGATGAACGAGGTGGGCCTGGACTACCTCAGCCTCGGTCAGGCCATGAGCACGCTGTCCGGCGGCGAACGCCAACGCATCAAACTGGCGACCCAACTCCAGAACACCGGCACCGTCTACGTCCTCGACGAACCGACCACCGGCCTGCACATGTCGGATGTGGACACCCTGCTCGCACTGATGGACCGTTTGGTCGACCGCGGCAATACGGTGGTGGTGATCGAACACAACCTCGACGTGGTGGCCCACTCCGACTGGGTGATCGATCTCGGTCCCGACGGCGGCAAGGACGGCGGCGAAATCGTGTTCACCGGAACCCCCGCCGAATTGCTGACCCACCCCACCTCTCTCACCGGCGAGTACCTGCGAAAGTACAAGGCCGCCGGGTAGCGGTCAGGCGGAGTCGACGAGCGGGCGGACGTGCGCGGAGGCGGAGGCGTCGTCGCGCCACGTGCAGGCCAGACCGAAGGCGGCCACGCGGCCGGTGGCGAGAACCGCTCGTACGGCAGCTGAGACCTCGGCCAGCGTGGGGCCGTCGGGCGCGGGGAACAGCAGGCCCGGGAGATCGTCCGGGGTGACCACGTCGAAGTCGACATGGAGATAGAGCGGGCCGTCCGGCAGATCGCCGATGTCGTCCACCGGGCGATGCCGGATCTGCGCGGTGCGCAGGTATTCGGCTTCCGGTGGGTCGAGGTCGCGGCCGCCGACCAGGACGGCGCGGTCTTCGGGGATGTCGCGCAAGCCGATTCGGTCGGCCATGAGGTGACGGCCGTAGCCGACGAGCATGCGCAGCGGGAAGCCGCCGTGGTAGCCGGAGGCGGAGGTCTCGAGGGTTTGCACGTCACCGTGCGCGTCGAACCAGACGAGCGCGGGATCCAGTCCGGCCCTTTGCAATCCCGCCACCGTGCCGAGCGCCGTCGTGCAATCGCCGGAGGCGACGATCACGCGTTCCCCGCGAATCGCGGACTGCGCGACACGATCCGCCACCGCGTCATAGAGCATGGCCATCCGTGCCCACGGATCGTCGACATCCGGCAACTCGGCCGTGACCACCGCGTCCGGGGTGATCGGAACATCCATTTCCGGCCGGTATTCATCGAGGTGGTAGGGCACGAGCAAGCGCATCTACCCGAGCCTATTCGGAGCCGAAGGGCGCGGCCAGCGAATTACCACACGTCAGCGCCTGGTCCATCGGTTGTCCGGCGGAAAGAATTCTGGACTGTTTGCCCTATCGTTGCGAGCGATACCCTGGAGCGAGGGGCTCGGTGGAAGGGAGACACTGTGGGGCGACTCCGATGCAGGGCAGAATCGCGGGTAGCCACCGTGATCGCCTGGGGCTGATCTCGAGCTACCGATGTACGAGCCGATCGATCTGGTCGATTCAGCTGAACGGACCCGCACAACGCTGGCCACTGTCGTGGCGTCGTTTTCAGCGGCTTGGGCGTCCGGGTCCCCACCCGATCTGTCGGCGTACCTGCCCCGGAACCCGGCTGAGCGACGCACGATACTGATCGAACTGATCAAGATCGACCTCGAATACCGCTGGCTTCGTTATCACTTTCCCAAACGACTGATCGACTACCGCGCGGAATTCGCCGAGCTGCGAGACGGTCCGCTACCGGCCGAGCTGGTCTACGAGGAATTCCACGCCCTGCGCCGCAGTTTGCACGCAGTCGATGCGGCCACCATGGCCGCCGAGCTCGACGCCACGGCAGCAGGCCCCGGGTTCGCTCAGGTCACCAGTGACTACCACAGCACGATGATTGCTCGCCCGAGTGCCCAAATTGCTCTCGACGCCATCGATGTCGGCGACCGTGTCGACGATTTCGACCTCCTGATGCGGATCGGCGCGGGCGCCTTCGCCCAGGTGTTTCTCGCACGACAGCAATCGATGCAGCGACTGGTCGCGGTCAAGGTTTCCCACAACCACGGCAATGAGCCGCAGACCCTGGCCCAACTGGACCACGAATACATCGTGCGCATCTACGACCAACGACTCATCGCCGACGGCGACTTGAAGCTGCTCTACATGCAGTACCTGCCCGGAGGAACGCTGCTCGACGTACTGCGCCTACAACGCTCGACGCCCGCTGAACACCGCAGTGGGCAACTGCTGCTCGATGCCATCGACAAGGTACTCGCCGACAAGGGCGAGGTTCGGCCCGCCGAATCAGCGGTTCGGACCCGGACCGCCGCACTGACCTGGCCGGAGACCGTCGCCTGGCTGGGCCGCCGACTCGCCGACGCGCTGCAGCACGCATCCGAACGAGGGGTACTGCATCGAGACATCAAACCCGCGAACGTGCTGCTCAGCGCCGAGGGAATCCCGAAGCTGGCCGACTTCAACGTCAGCTTCAGCACCCACGTCAAGGGCACGAACCCCCTGGCGTACTTCGGCGGATCGCTGGCGTACATGTCGCCCGAACAACTCGAAGCCTGCCATCCGGACTTCCAGGCGACCGCCGCCGACCTCGACACTCGAAGCGACATCTACGCCCTCGCCGTCATGCTGTGGGAGCTGCTCACCGGACACCGACCATTCGCGGACGAAACCTCGGCAGGCGAGTCGGAAACGTCGCTGGCCCGCATGCTCGAGCTGCGGCGCAGCCCCATCGAGCCGACGTTCCTGTCGGAGCTGCCGCCGGACTGCCCTATGGCCTTGCGTCGAGTGCTGCTGAAGTGTCTGTCACCCGATCGCGAAGACCGCTACTCCTGCGGTTCGGAATTGGCCCAGCAACTCGACTTATGCCTCGAGGAACGGGCACGCGACCTCGTCTATCCGCCGCCGAACAGCTGGCGGGCACGACTTTCACGATGGCCCACCGTCATTCTGTGGTCATCGTCGCTGTTCGGCGTCACCCTGGCCACGATCTACATGGCCGTGCACGTCCAGGAACTGATCAGAGAGCGACTGTCCGACGCCACCAACTGGCAGCTCAACATGGGTGTCATCATTTTCCTCGTCTGCGCCTCGCCGCTGGCGATCCTCATCTACGCGTACATGTCGCGTGATTTGCTCGCGGTTCCTCGCGGCTTGCGCGATGGCAGACGCTACGACGAGGCAGTACTCGCGCGGGTGCGGTCGCGAACACTATTTTGGGGCGACCTGTGTGCGATGAACACCTTGCTGTTCGCGGTGTGTGCGACCGTGACGGGGGTGCTGCTGCTTCACTGGTTCACCGACCTACCGGCGCGGCTGCTGGTCCATGCGGCAGCCACCGTTCTGGTGGCGGGCACCATCTCCGTTGCCTATACATTCTTCCTTTCCACGTTCTACGTCGTCCGCTGTATCTATCCCATCTACCTGCGCCACGGCCGCACATCGGCGCACGAGGCCGCCCATCTGCGTGCGCTGCGTCGCAGAATCACGGCCTATCTCGCGGTGACGGCATCGGTGCCGCTGGTCGGCGTACTGGCCGGATTCAGCTTCCTAGAACCAGCGGAGCTCCCACTGGTACGCGACTCGGTTCTGGGCTTATGCGCTGGCTCCGGCCTCGCCTTCGTCGCCATCTACTGGCTCTTCCGCAAACTAGACGCCGACCTACGCGCCCTCGAGCGCGTCACGTAGCCCGCTTCTGCGCGACTGCGATATCGCATGCGAACTGGACATTCGTGACCTCGCCCGCTCGGCACGGTCTGCCGTTCAGCGCGACGCGTTCACCGATGCCGACTGAAACCCAGCCGCCTGCACCGCGTCGGTGATGAGTGTCCGAACATCGCGCGGTGCGCTCGGCAGCAGCTCGAGCAGGTTGGTGCTGGACGCCTCGAGCAGTCCGGCGCCGAGATTCGCGAACAACGAGAGCGTGTGCGTGATCTGGTACGGCTCCAATCCACTGCCCTGCAACATATCCCGCATTTCGCCGAGCGACATCGGCGCGTATCGCACTGGGCGACCGAGGGATTCGCTCAGGATCTCGGCGATATCCGAGCCGCCGACCGCGGTCACACCTTCGAGCTCGTACACCTTGCCCGCATGTCTGCTGGGTCGCCCCGCGACCAGATCCCGCTCGGTCTCCGCGGCTACCCGAACGGCCACCTCGGCCAGATCCTCGCGCGCCACCACCGAGATCCGGCCGGTGCCGAATGCCGCCGCGAATACCCCCGATTCGGCCGAGGAGGCTGCACCGGCGACGGCGAGTCCGACCGGCAGCTGCGCGTAGAGGCCATTGCGCAGGATGGTGACGTCGAATGGTGCTGCGGCCAGGCGCTTTTCGGTCCAACGGTGTGGCAGGGCAATGGTCGTCAGGTCACCCGAGCCCGCGAGGCTGGTATAGATCACGTGCCGGACACCGGACGCCACGGCGGCGTCGATCACCGCACCGTGGCGGGCCAACACCACATCGTCTTCGGCGTATCCGGCCGAAATCAGTACCAGGACATCGACATCCCGCAGTCCCGCGGACAGCGTTGCCGGGGTGTCGAAATCGATACGGCGCGTAGTGATGTCGTCGCCGGAGCGGCTGCCCGCCGCTACTGTCAGGTCGTCGAGGGTGGACAGGCCGCGGTGGACGAGGCCGCCGAGGGATCCGGAGATGCCGGTTACCAGGATCATCGCAACGCTCCCGATTGTTGTAGTTGCTGGATTCGGACCCAGCATCGGCGGCCGCGGCGCGCGGCATAAGGAGGCACTTTCATGTCGGTCACGAACACGGCGGTCACCGCGCAGGTCGCGGGCACAATTCCCGACGGGCCCTGTGGCGATGACGACTGCGGCATCCGCGATGTGCTCGACCGGTTGGGGGACCGGTGGACGGTATTGGTGATCGTCGAACTGAGTAAAGGAGTGCGGCGTTTCCGCGAGTTGGAGCGGGCGATTCCCGGTATCTCACAGCGGATGCTGACACTGACCACCAAGCGCCTGTGCCGCGACGGCATGGTGGAGCGGATCGCGTACCCGACGATCCCACCGCAGGTCGAATACCGGCTCACCGAGACGGGCCAGAGCCTGGCCGAGGCCATCGGCGCACTCGCCGACTGGTCGCGCGACCACAAGGACCGCATCGCCGACGCCCGCCGACACTGGGATGCCGAGCACGGCGACTGAACACCTGTCGCGGGCGGGCGAACAGCGCTTGAATGGAAGCATTCCCCAGGGAGGTTCCGATGACCCTTACCGCTCGTGACCTGCTCGACGGGATCCAAGCCGAGCTGGCCCCGCACGACGACGACAATCGCATGGTTCCGCTCATCTCGGTGGGCAAGGCGCCACGCGCGGTGTTCGCGGCGCTCGCCGCCGAGGAACAGCGCATCACCAGCAGCGACTGGCGCAGCTTCCACGCGATGGCGGCGCGGGCGGGCGACCCGCACGTCAGAGCATTCCTCGACGGCCTCCCGCCCGGCGAGCAGCAGGCACTGGCCCTGTTGGACGCACTCGTGGCGGCGGTTGGACCAGATCAGGGCATGGAGTTGCCCAGAGCGGGTTGTCAGGCGTATCCCGCCTATGTCGCGTGGCTGGCGCTCAACGCCGAACCCTCAGCCGCCGCGGCGGGCATCTACGCGAATGTCGCCGCCTTCGGCCGCTACTGCCGTGCGGTCGCCGACGGCATGCGCACCCACTACGAGTTCGACGACCCGGCCTGCGCATTCTTCGACTTCTTCGCCGCCGATACCCCCGAATACGAACAGCGAGCTCTCGCCGCAATCCAGGCCGGAATCGACACCGGACAATTGAATCCGAACGACGCCCACTTATACGCCAGACTCTTCCAGAACTACGAACTGATGTTCTGGAACACCCTCGCCGACGAGTTCGCCGGATAAGCACCGCCCGTCCGGTTTCGTCCGAGCCGACCGACCACTCGTCGCCAGCTGAGGTCGCTCTCGCCGTGGCCGCATACGTCGTAGACCAACCACCCCAACCACACCGTTCTCGCCCGGCGCCTGCAGGGCTGCCTGCGCTGGCGCAACGCCAACGCTCGCCACCTCGAGGTTCTTGCAGCGCAACGACACACCTCGGAGATCAGGACGGAAACCTCGTCGCTCATCGAAGCCCGGGCTCATTCCACCGGCGGACAGCGGATTGCGCGAGTGTGTAACAACTGACGCGAACGTGCGGCATCCTTAGTTGACGAGGCGGTGGAGGGATAGGCACATGGACGTTCTCGTCGAATCAACTCAGCCGGGAGGCGCGGACGCACTCCGCGAGCTGAACTCCGAGCTACTGAACGATGCGCGGTGGCGCGGCCGGGTCACCCTGCTCGAAAAGCCCGCCCTCGAAGGCACTTTGGGACCGGTGCTGGAGGGCCTGCAGATCGTGCTACAGCCGCAGACACTGGTGCCGCTGGCCACCGCGTTGTTCGCCTTTCTGCGCGTCTATACCTCGGACATCGAGATCGGCATCAGGCGCACCGACAAGAAGACCGAAGTCACGTTGTCCGCCAAGCGGATCAAGCGGCTCAAAGATGCCGAGCTCCCTGCCGCGCTCGCCGAGCTGATCGGCCAACTCGACCCACCCGACAGCGACAACACCGAATCATGACCGGACTGAGCGGCGCAGGCACACGCGTTCTGCTCATCGGAACTGCACACACGGATAGCCCGAAGCTGTCCGACGTCCCGGCCGTGCGCACGTCGTTGGCGGATCTCGAACAGCGGCTGGTGGATTCGTGCGACATACCCCCGGCAAACATCCGAGTCGTCCTCGATCCGCCCGATCCGGTCATGCTGGATGCGGTCATCCGGGCCACTGCCGCCGCGGCGACCGATGTCCTGCTGATCTACTTCGTCGGGCACGGGCTGGTCGCGGCGGGCAACGAGCTGTTCCTCTCGACGGTGGCGACCGTTGACATCACCAAGAACCGCCCCGCCAGTCAGGCTTTGGAGTTCTCCGCCATTCCGGCGGCACTGTCCACGTCGACGGCGAGCACGGTGCTCGTGGTGCTCGACTGCTGCTACTCCGGCCGGGCCAGGCTCGGCTCCGATATCGCCGACGGCCTGCTGCTGGTGTCCGCGACGCCGTGGGGACCCGCGCTGGTCCGCGACGGCGCCGAGCACACCGTGTTCACCGGCGCGTTGTTGCAGGTCCTCGCCGCAGGCGATCCGAATGGCCCGCCGCTGACCACGCTCGCCCGCCTGACCGAGCTACTCGATCGCAAGCTGCATGACGCCGATCCCCATCAGCCCCGGATCGGCATCGAATTCCGCGGCAACGCAGGGCGACTGGTCATCGCGAACAACCATGCCCACCGACAACCGAAGCCAGAGCCGCCGCCGGATGCGGGCGCCGCCGACGCCGTCAACCCGTATCTCGGGCTGGCCGCGTACGAGAAGGGGGATGCGTCACGGTTTTTCGGGCGTGCTGAGACGACCGCCGCGCTGACCGCGGCCATCGCCGCGCGCGCCACCGACCTGATCGTGCTCACCGGCGCGTCCGGCGTCGGAAAATCCTCGATACTCGGCGCCGGGCTGCTGCCGCTGCTCGATAAGGGTAAGGAGCTCCCCGGCTCGGAGACATGGCGGCAAGTAGCGTTCGCGCCCGGCCCCGATCCGCTGGCGGCGCTGCGCACCGAATTGGCCGGGGCCCTTCGAATTTCCCAGGAGGCCGTCGACGACCTGCTCACCGACCCCACCCGGCTGCGCGAAACCTGCACCACGACACCGATTGCCGTGGTGGTCGACCAGTTCGAGGACGTGTTCACCCACCACCTCGCCGTTGCCGATGTCTTCATCGAGGAGCTGACGGCACTGGCCAGCGTCGCCCGGCTGACGGTGGTTTGCCTCCGATCCGACTTCCTCGGGCGCTGCCTGCGCTACCCGGCGCTCGGCCCGGCGGCCAGAGCGGCCGTCGAAGTGACACCGATGACGCCCGCCGATCTCCGCGCGGTGGTCGAAAAGCCAGCCGCGCAGGCCGGTTTCGTGGCGGGAGAGGACCTCGTCGAGATCATCCTTTCCGACGCGCTGCCGCGCTCGGGCCGCTCGGTGGAGGTATTGCCACTACTGTCGCACGCGTTGATGGAGACCTGGCAGGTGCGCCGGGGCCGGATACTCACCGCCGCCGACTACATCCGGGCAGGCCGCATCGACAAAGCGGTGACCAAGAGCGCCGACGCCGTATACGCCTCGCTCGACGCGGCGGGCAAAGCGGAAGCGCGCCAGCTGTTTCTGGCGTTGGTCCCGCTGGACGGCGAGCTGCAGCGCACCGGCCGGGTCGTCGCGCTGGACGATCTCCGACCTGACCCGCAGGTGCTCGACGTCTTTGTCCGAGCCCGGCTGCTCGGCATCGACCGAGGCGCCGTATTCCTCATCCATGACGCCCTGCTGGACGCCTGGAAGCTGTTGCAGGAGTGGATCGACCAGTATGGCGCGGGGATGCGGGAGCGACAGCGGGTCCGCAGCCGGGCCGCCGAGTGGCAGGCCCGCAGACACCCGAGCCTGCTGCTGTCCGGTCCGGCGCTGGATTCGGCGTTGCGGTTACGCGATAGCGGCGTTCGGCTCAACAAGCCGGAAGAGGAGTACCTGCACGCCAGCGAGGGCAGGCAAACGTTCACCAAACGCCTGAAATTCGGCGTGGCCATGGGTCTGGTGCTGCTCACCGTGTTCTCGGTGGCAAGCGGGATTCTCGCGATCGATCAGCGCAACCGGGCCCGCGCGAGCGCCGACGAGGCGGCCGTGCGTCAGTTGCAGCTGCTGGGGCAGGTCCATGCGGAGACCAATCCTCGTGCGGCACTGAGCTTTCAACTGGCCGCGGCGCGGATCGCGCCGAGTGATCGGAACCGCGCGGAGCTGGCAAGGGCCTTGGTCGGTAGCCCGTTCGGCGGTTCGGTCATCATGCCCGAATTCCAGGAGGCCGACGACGCCATCACAGCGGTGGCGCTCAGCCCCGACGGCGGTCTGCTGGCGGCCGCCGACGAGATCGGCCATGTGGCGCTGTGGCGGGTCGACGGCCACCAGCTGGCCAACGCTCCGGTCGGCAGATTCCGGGTCCGGCACGTGGACGATCTCCGATTCGACGCGACCGGCCGCACGCTCGTGGTATTCGGCGATGACTACGACAAGACGCGACCGGTCGACCAGCGTGAGCGCGATGTCCAGTGGTGGGACATCAGCGATCCGGCGCGGCCGGCCCTCGGCCGCGCCGACGGCGGTGGGACAGTCGCGTTGATCTCCGCCGACGGGACAGTCGGCGTCCGGAGAACGCTCGTCGACAACGCCTCCGTGACCACCCTGGTTCGCATCGGCGACCAGGTCACCGAGGTCGCACGACCAGACATGCCGGGCAATCTGCTCGGATTCAGCAAAGACAATTCGATGCTCGTAACCGGCGACGACACCGGGTACGTCCTGTGGGATACCCGCGATCTTGCTCTACCTGTGCAACTGGCGCGGTTTTCGACCGCCTTGCCGATCGAGACCGACCCGGCGTCGTTCATGATGATCACCGGCGGAACGCGGGAGTTCGCCTCGTTCAGCGCGGACAACCGCCTGGTCGCGCTCACCGGACGCGGGGCTCCGGTCACCCTGATAGACCTGGCCGACCGCACCCGGCCGACGGCAGTGCGCACCGTCTCCGACACGGGACCGACCGGGGTGATCCGGCCGAGCGCCACCCGAGCGGAATTCAGTCCGTCCGGACGCACGCTGACCGTCGGCGGAAGCGGTGCCGGCGTTCAAGTCTGGGACGTGCGTGACCCGCTGCACCCGCATGTCGAACGCAGCCTCGACACCGAACTGACGGGCCAGATCTGGTCACTGACCTATTCCGCGGACGGCCGCGCGCTGGTGTCCGGCGGGCGGGGCGGAAGGACGACCTTGTGGAATCTCGGCGGCGGCACCGGGATAGAGGTCGAGACCGAATTCGAAGCCCTCGGTGACGACGGGTACTTCAGCCCGGACGGCATGACACTGATCGTCGACCGTCAATCATCGCTCACGGCACCCGAGATGCTCGAGGTGTGGCGGCTGACCGATCCGCTGCACCCGGTGCGGGTCGGCCGAATACCCGAGCAGGCCAACGGAACCGCCGATGTGAGCATGGCGCGGGACGGTCATCTGGTCGCGGTGCGTGGCGCCGACGGCGCGACTGCACTCTGGTCGCTCGTAGACCCGACCGACCCGGTACAGGTCGGGTCGGTCGCGACGAATTCGGGGATCGGCCTGACCTATCCCAACACGCACACGATGACCGTGCGGATGGACCACGCGGGGACGACCCTGGCCGTCGAGCGGGAGAGCCGCTTCGGGTACGTCGTACAGCTGTGGGATATCACCGACCCGGCACGACCTCGGCAGCTCGACGAAATCCCGGTCGGCGGTTCTCCCAAACCCGTCTACACGGTGTCGCCGGATGGCCGGTTGCTCGCCGCGGTGACCGAATCGGACAGTACCGGTATCTGGGACATTCGTGGACGGGACAAGTCTCGGCTGCTCGCGGAACTGCCGGGGGCGGCCGGGCGCGTGACGGTCAGCGCCGACGGCCGCATGTTGCTGAAAACCAGCAGCTTTTCCGCCGACAACCCTGCCACCGAGGTCTACGACCTGACCGATCCCACAGTGCCGGAGCTACGAGAAGCGACCCAGCGGGTGCTCAATTCGTCCGCCTTCAACCTGGACCCGCGGATACTCACTATGGCGCTGGGCCGCGACGTCATGCTCGCGCCGACCGACAACATGGACAGCACCGTGGTGCTCCGCGGCCATCTGGGCACCGTGGACGCGCTGCGGTTGCGGCTGGACGGGTATCTCGTCTCGCGCGATCCGCGCACCGTCCGGGTCTGGGATGTCCGCGGCGCGCTGACGACGTTGCTCGATCCGGAAGCGGCAGCCTGCCAACGGCTCGGCACGGCGATCTCCGAAAAGGACTGGAAGTACTACGCGCCGAACCTGCCCTACGACAACGTCTGTCGCTGACGCCAGGGCGTCACTGGCGGACGATGTGTTCCGTCCGCATCGAGTCCTTCACCTGGCCGATGGTGAGTTCGCCGAGCGCGACGCGCTGGCGATCGAGCGCTCATGGCCGAAGCTGCCGCCGAACTTTCGGGCCCGTCACATACCCGGTGACTACCTCGCAGAACGTAGACCTTGTGCGAGGTGCTCAAAAGCTATGCGGGCAGAAGCTTTTCGACGGCACCGGTCGGACCTCGCGATGGACCTTCGGGCGCTAGCACTGCTCGGTCAGTTGCTGGGTGCCGGTGATGCGGAGCAGTTCGAGTGCCGAGGCGGCGGGGGTGTCGGGTGCGGCGGAGTACACGACTACGGCTTGGTCGCTGTCGGGGACGAACAGCGCATCGCAATCCAGGATCAACCGCCCGACCTCGGGGTGATCGATGGTCTTGGTGGCGCTGCGCCAGTTCCCGGTGCTCCCTTCGCGCCACAGCCGCTCGAATCGCGCACTGCGCGAACGTAGTTCGGCGAGGAGACGAGCCAGGTCCGGATCGTCGGGATAGGCCGCCTTCGCGCTGCGCAGCGAGCTGACCCAGGATTCGGCGGCCGCCTCGGCCTCGGCCGGTGTGAAGACCACGCGGGAGGGTTCGGCGCCGAGGAAGGACTGCCAGATGATGTTGCGTCGGGCGGGCGACCATGCCGAGAAGTCCCCGAGCAAGGCCGCGGCCATCGAATTCCAAGCCAGCACATCGGCTTTCGCGGAGATCACCAGCGCGGGCAGATCCGCCATTCGATCCAGCAGTCGCAGCACGCTCGGTCGCACCACCATATTGATGCGACCTTCCTGCGGTGGCGCGGAACCGGCCAGCCGGAACAACAGGTCGCGTTCGGGGTCGGCGAGCCGCAGGGCGCGGGCGAGTGCGCCGAGCACCGCAACCGACGGTCGCGGTCCGCGCCCCTGTTCGAGCCGGACCACATAGTCGACGCTGACACCGGCCAGTTGCGCGACCTCTTCGCGCCGCAGCCCCGGCACCTGGCGGCGCGAACCGCTGGGCAGCCCGACATCGCGCGGCCGCACCCGGGCCCGCGCCTGCCGCAGCAGCTTGGCGAGTTCGGCGCGATCCATGCCTCGATGATGCCGCAGCGCGCGGGCGCCGGGGTGGTACCGCCGGTCCCAGGAGTTATCGGCCCTGGAGCCGGATGAGGATGGCAGGCCAGGGTCGAGTCATGACCGATACGACAACAGCGCTGGTGACCGGGGCGAACAAGGGGATCGGCCGCGAGACGGTCCGACGGCTGGCCGAACTCGGCTGGCAGGTATTCCTCGGCGCCCGCGATGCGGAGCGAGGTAAGGCGGCCGCGGCCGAACTCGCCGAACAGGGATTGAACGTCGAACTCGTCCAGCTGGATGTGACTTCGGTCGAATCGATCGCGGCCGCCGCCGAGACCATCGCGGGCCGGACGCGGCATTTGGATGTGCTGATCAACAACGCCGGTATCGGCGGTACGCGGGCCACTCCAGCCGATACCGTGGCGGCCGATTTCCGAAATGTCTTCGAGACCAACGTTTTCGGGCCGGTGCAGGTGACCCATGCCTTTCTCCCGCTACTGCGCGCGGCCACCAACCCGCGCATCGTGATGGTGTCCAGCGGCATCGGTTCGATTGCCGTCACTTCCGATCCGAGCCGGATCGAATCGCAGATCCTCGGGCTGGTCTATCCGTCCTCGAAGACCGCGCTGAACATGATCACCACGCAGTACTCGCGCGAACTGCCGCAGATGCGGGTCAATGCCGCCGATCCCGGTTACACCGCAACGGATTTGAACGCGAACTCAGGCCATCAAACGGTCACCGAGGGCACCGATGCCATCGTGCATCTCGCCACCATCGGTCCCGACGGCCCGACCGGCGGCTTCTTCAATCGCCTCGGCCCGGTGGCCTGGTGAGCGCCCGACCTATTTCCGTTCGTGACACGCCCACTGCCCGTCTTCGCCACAGACGCAGATGTAGGGCCCCTGGATCTGAGTGTCCCCGACCTGACAGTCCTGCGTCGGCCCTGACGGCGGCGGTTGGGCCACGGCAAGGGAACGGCCACCACGGCGAGGCTCCCGAATACCGCGACGAGCGTGGCTGCGAACAGGTGGTTCACCCTGATGCGCATGGGTTGCTCCCCAGTCGACAGCTGGTCCGCCGCGAACGGCGAACACATCCCATTCGCCCATACCGACCGGTCGCTACCAATGGATTCAGCG
The DNA here is from genome assembly GCF_050955845.1 of Nocardia sp. CA-135398. Classification (NCBI taxonomy): domain Bacteria; kingdom Bacillati; phylum Actinomycetota; class Actinomycetes; order Mycobacteriales; family Nocardiaceae; genus Nocardia; species Nocardia sp. CA-135398. The sequence goes on from NZ_CP192084.1 coordinate 4,248,348, forward strand.
TGCTCCGCCGTTGACGTACAACGTCTGGCCGCTGACGTAGGACGCCTCATCACTGGCCAGAAATGCGATCACCGCGGCGACCTCCTGCGGCTGCCCCACTCGGCCGAGCGGAGTCCGTTCGGCCGCGGCCTTCTGGTGGTCCTCGGCAGTGAGCCCGACCCGGTCTGCGGTCGCGGCCGTCATCGCGGTGGCGATGTAGCCGGGCGCGACGGCATTGACATTGATGTTGTACGGCCCGAGCTCGAGAGCGAGCGTCGCGGTCAGGCCCTGGATGCCCGCCTTCGCGGCGGCGTAGTTCGCCTGGCCGCGATTGCCGAGCGCCGAGCGGCTGGACAGCGAGACGATCTTGCCGTAGCGCTGGGCGACCATGTACTCCTGTGCCACCTGGGTGCAGTGGAAGACGCCGGTGAGATTGACCGTGAGCACCGCATTCCAGTCGTCCTCGGAGAGCCGGAAGAACAGATCGTCGCGGGTGATGCCAGCATTGTTGATCAGAATGTGCGGCCCGCCGAGATCGGTTGCGATTTCGGCGAATACGGATTCCACCGACGCACGGTCGGTGACATCGCAGACATAACCGCGGGCCACGCCGCCCGCCGCGACGATCTGTTCGGCGGTGTCCTCGGGCGCATTGCGGTCGAGCGCCGCGACCTGTGCGCCCTGGGCGGCGAGCACCTGCGCGGTGGCCGCGCCGATACCCTGTGCCGCGCCGGTGACAACGGCGATCCGGTCGGTGAATCTGGTCATCGAACGTCCTCCTCGGGAGTTTGCTACGGCGGCCATCAGAATGCGCTGACTCCGGTCAGCGCACGCCCGATCAGCAGCTTCTGGATTTGACTCGTGCCCTCGTACAGGGTCATCACCTTGGCATCGCGCAGATATTTACCGACCGGAAATTCGTCGATATAGCCATAACCGCCGAAGACCTGCAGTGCCCGGTCGGCCGCGCGCACCGCGGCCTCGCTCGCGAACAATTTGGCCTTCGACGATTCGACGGCGAATTCGGCACCGCGGTCGATCAGGTCGGCGACGCGCCACACCAGGAGCCGGGCCGCGTCCACGTCGAGGGCGATATCGGCGAGCAACTCCTGCACCAGCTGGTGCCCGGCGATCGGCTTGCCGAATTGTTCACGCTCGGTTGCATATCCGACGGCGGCGTCGAGGCAGGCCTGTGCGATACCCACACAACCGGCGGCCACCGACATCCGGCCCTTGGCCAACGCCGCCATCGCGACGGTGAAACCCTTGCCTTCGTCGTGCAACCGGGCGCTGTCGGGAACCCGGACGCCGTCGAGCACAATTTCGGCGGTGGCCTGTCCACGCAATCCGAGCTTGCCGTGGATGGTTCGGGCGGTGAAGCCGGGGGAATCGGTCGGGACCAGGAATGCGGTGATGGCGCGATGTCCTTCGCCGCCGGTACGTGCGAAGACGAGGGCGACATCGGCCCAGGTGCCGTTGGTGATGAACATCTTGGTCCCGGACAGCACCCAGTCGTCACCATCGCGGACCGCGCGGGTGCGCAATTGTGCCGCGTCCGAGCCGGTTCCTGGTTCGGTGAGGCAGAAGCAGCCGAGTGCGGATCCCGAGGTCAGGCGCGGCAGCCAAGTGCGCTTGTGCTCCTCGGTGCCGTAGTGGTCGATCGACTTGGCGACCAAACCCAAAGAGACCGAGACGATTCCGCGCACCGCGGAGTCGCCGCGTCCGAGTTCCTCCAGCACCAGACAGTAGCTGAGATGGTCGCCGCCGCTGCCGCCGTACTCCTCGGGGATGGTCAGGCCGAGGAAGCCGACTTCACCCAATTTGCGCACGATCGCCATATCGACGGATTCGGTCCGGTCCCACTCCCTCGCATGCGGCGCGATCTCGCGGTCGACGAATTCGGCGGCCAGGCGCTTGGCGGCGGCCTGTTCGTCGGAGAGTTCCAGGTTCATCGCGACTCCGGGGGCAAGGAAACTAACAGTGAAAGTTTCTTGTATGCTAACCACCGATAAACTAACAATGCAAGTTTGAGGTTGCGGGTATCCGCCATGCGACACTGGATTGATCGACCAGGAGGTTTTCGTGGGAAGACCCCGCCGCCCCTTACTCAGTCGCGACCGCATCGTGTCGGCCGCGCTGGATCTGGTGGATGCCGAAGGGCTGGAGGCGGTTTCGATCCGCCGCCTCGCCAACGAACTCGGTGTGCAGGGCCCATCGCTCTACAACCATGTGGCAACCAAGGACGATCTGCTGGACGCGATGGTCGATGCCGTACTCGGCCAGATCGACCTGTCCATGTTCACCGATATCTCGGATTGGCGGGTGGCACTGCGCGATTGGGCCAGGTCGTATCGGGCCGCTCTGGCGGCGCATCCGAAGGTGGTGCCCGCACTGAATCAGGGCATGGGCCGACGGCCGAATGCATTGCGGCAGGCCGATGCGGTCTTCGGGGGTTTGGTCGCGGCGGGTTGGCCGCGACGGGAGGCCACCCAGGTGGGTGCGCTGATGCGGTTCTTCGTCACCGGGTCGACGCTGGGCTCGTTCGCGGGTGGATTCCCGGAGGACGCGGCGGTCTATCGCGGAAATTATCCGCATCTGGACGAGGCGCATCTGCTGTCGGGGCGGCAGCGCGATATCGATGACGCCGCCTTCGAAACCGGATTGAGTGCGTTGCTGGACGGCTTGTCGTTGCGGTTCGAGGCGCTGGAGAGTGCGGCGGGCTAGCGCGCGGCCAGCCAGTCCGGGAATCCGGTCAGCTCATCCAGGACGAAATCCGCTCCCGCCGTGCGCAATTGGTCGGCATCGCAGGGGCCGGTGGCGACCCCGAGCGCGTACACGGCGGCCGCTCGCGCCCCGCGCATATCGCCCTCGTGATCGCCGACGAACAGGGCCGCGCCGTGCTCTCGCAATGCCGCCGCCTTGCCGTCGGACCACAGATCGCCGACCACCTCATCGATGCGCCACCCGAGTTCGGCCACGTGCAGCCGGGCCAGCGGTTCGTGCTTCCCGGTCACAATGAGCACCCGTCCGCCGCGGGCGCGGACGGCCTCCAATGCGGCATCGGCCCCGGGCATGGCCGGAATGTAGGGCACGATCGATGGATAGATCTCGCGATAGCGCGTCACGAGTGCCGCAATGAGCTCCGCGGGCGCACCGGCGTCGGCCAGCAGCATCGCCAGCGGCGGGCCGAGTCGGTCGGCCAACTCGGCCCCGCGCAACGGTAGGTCGAACTCAGTGGCCAACTGCTCGATCGCCTTGCACACACCCGGCCGGGAGTCGATCAGCGTCATATCGAGGTCGAATCCGACGGTCCAGGTCATCCCATGACTCTATCGCCGACGCCGGATCGGCCGCGCGACAGCACCGGCGGTTAACCAAACCGGGCACGGCGAAGATCAATCAGGGGGAACATTTCCGCAGGCGGCACGAAAAGCCGGTCGCCGACCTTACAGTTGACCGACGAGCGAACGGCTACGGTCTGCATCGCGGAGGACGAGATGACGAGCCAGCGCCAGCCACTGACCGTGGGCTCGATATTCGGGCACTACCGGTTGGATCGACTGCTCGGACGCGGCGGCATGGGCGAGGTCTACCAGGCCTACGACCTGCGCAAGCGCCGCAGTGTGGCGATCAAGGTGCTGCTGGAAGGGCTCGCGCAGGACGAGGGGTACCGCGAGCGGTTCCAGCGCGAGGCCGATGCGGCCGCGCGACTGCGCGAACCGCATGTCATCCCGATTCACGATTACGGCGAGATCGACGGCCGCCTCTACATCGATATGCGCCTGGTGGACGGTGCCAGCCTGCCATCGGTATTGCAGAGCACGGGACCGATGCCCGCGCCGCAGGCGGTGGCGGTGATCCGCCAGATCGCGTCGGCACTGGACGCGGCACATGCCGAAGGGCTGGTCCACCGTGACGTCAAACCGGACAATATTCTGCTCACACCGGATGGTTTCGCCTATCTGGTCGACTTCGGTATCGCGCATTCGGATGCCGACCACGGGCTGACCACCCACGGTGCGGTGATCGGCTCGTTCAGCTATATGGCGCCGGAGCGGTTCCGGGCCGAGCACACCACGCCCGCGGTCGATGTCTACTCGCTGGCATGTGTGCTCTACGAATGCCTCACCGGCGCACGGCCGTATCGGGGCAGCACCGACGCCGAGATCATCAGCGCGCATCTGTTCGAGCCGGTGCCGCGACCGAGCACGAGCCGGCCGAATGTGACGCCCGCACTCGATACCGTCATCGAGCGCGGTATGGCCAAGAACGTGCGCGAACGCTATCGGGCGGCAGGGGACCTGGCACATGCGGCGGAGGCGGCGCTGACGGGTGCGGGCGCGGTTACCGAGGGACACACCGTGGTGTCCGCGACCGATGATCGAACCGCGAATAGTGAAGTAGCACAAGGCGGCTCACTCGACACCGCCACTCGTGACGACCTGTCGGCCGTTGCCCCGAAACCCGATACGGAGCGATCCGATGTCGAGCAGCCCGATGCGCGGGAACCAGGTGCCGAACGGCGCCGCCGACGCCGGGTGCTGACCGCGCTCGTCCTGGCGCTCGCTGCCGTAATCGCCGCCGGGGCCGGATTCGGAGCCTGGACCTTGCTCGCCGATCGCAAAGGCACCGCGGTCGCCGACGCCACCGCATTGCGCGACGCGGATATCGATCTGCTGAAGATCGTCGCCCAGGCCGGCCGCAAGCGATCCACCTGCCAGCATGAGCAGCCCGACACCTCCACCACTGTCGCGGTCATTTTCTGCCCGGATCACCCCGCGGCCAGTGAGTCCGCGGTCCGATACATGCGGTTCCGCAATCTCGACGCATTGCGCGCTTACTACAGCCTCCTGATCCGCACCTTCCAAGCCACGAACTGCCCGGGTGACCCCGCCGGGGTGGATGGGCCGGTGATCTACGAAGGCAAGGAGATCGGCCGCAAAGCGTGCGTCGCCAACCGCGCCGAGTCACCGGATGCGCCGAAACCATCCCTGATCGTCACCGATGAGGCTCAGCTGGCACTGGCCTTCTTCATCTGGCCGTCACCGAGCGATCAGCCTCGACGCGACTACCTGGCCAAGGGCGCCGCGACCCAGTTCCTGAGCGGCGAAGCCGCCCGTGACCCGGACTTCTTCACGCCCGAGGACCGGGCGGTCCTCGCGGCCCTCGGCCGCGGCTTCGGTCCGGGGAACTGTCAGCACATGTCGCCGCCCGGCGGCACGGTGAACGCCGCCATCGCCTGCAGTACACCGCCCGACTCTCCCGCCGCCCTGTTCTTCGGATTTCCGGACAGTCAGTCGGCCGCCGCCGTGTACCGCGCCGATATCGGGGTGCTCGGCGGACACCGCTGTGGTGGTAGTGGCGGGGGCGCCGACGAAGTCTGGCAGAAGGGGAACGAACAGATCGGCCGATTCTTCTGCTTCCTGGACAACGATCCGGATATCGGCACCAGGACCTGCCTGATCGCTGTGCACGACGCCGCCCACCTGATCTCCCAGTTCTGTACGTTGGTACCGGAAAACCCGCTTCCCGGACCGAAAACCGAAGCCGAACTGTTGAACTGGTTCGATAAGCACGCGCGCTAGATATGCGGCATTACGCCGAAGGTGAATTCGGTATCGCCGATACGGATCGTCACACCATCGGTGAGCGCAGCCCCGTCGATGACCCGAACCCCGCCGACGAACACACCGTTGGAGGACATCAGATCCTTCAGCACGCACGTCACCCCATTGCTGACGATGACGGCGTGATGGCGGCTGACCTTGCCGTCGTCGAGCACGATGTCGTTATCGGGCAGTCGGCCGATGCGGGTGAACGGGCCGGTGATCGGGAAGGTCTGTCCGCTCGAATCCCGCAGGTAGGCTTGGGATCCGGGCGCTATCAGGTCGACGACGGTGGTGGCGCGCAGTGCGGATGCGACGGCATCGGCGGGCGGGGTGAGCGGTTCCTGGCGCAGCATCTTGGCTTCGAGTTCGCGTATCGAGGCCACCGGATCGATGCCGAGTTCGTCGGCGAGCGTCGTCCGCAACCGGCGCAGCGCCTCGAGTGCGTCGCTCTGTCGACCGCTCACATACAGCGCGGTGATCAGCTGCTCCCACAGCGGTTCGCGCAACGGATACCTATCGGCCAATTCGACCAGCTCGGCGATGACGCCGTCGGCCCGGCCCTGCGCGATCTCGGCCTGGGCGCGGGCCTCGATAACGCCGATCCGCTCGTCGTCCAGGGCGGTGGCGAAGGCATCGGCGAAGCCGAGGCCCTGCAAATCCGCCAGTGCGGTGCCGCGAAACTGCGCCAGCGCGCTGGCGAGCACTTCGCTCGCCACCGAGAACCGGCCAGCGGCCATGGCCCGCAAACCGGATTCCTTGCGCGCGCGGAACCGCTGGACATCACACCTGTCCGCGGGCACCGTGATCCGGTATCCGGTGCCTGCGCGGGAGAGGATGGTGCGCGCGTCGAGTCCGGCATCCCGCAACGGCTTTCGCAGATTCGACACGATGGTGTGCAGGCTGATCCGGATATCCGGCGGCGGATTCTCCTCCCATACCGCCTGCGCCAGCGCCTCCGTCGACACCGGACGGTTCGCGTTCACCACGAGATATGCCAAGACAGCGCGCTGTTTGACACCACCGAGCGGTTGCTCCACCCCATCGATCGTCACCTGTACCGGTCCGAGTACCCCGAATTCCGCCCGCATATCAGACATCCCCCTGTCCTCCCGTTCTCGAAATAACCATCGAGCGCCACGACCCCGCCGTTTCCGGTATCAATCGTGGCAGCGGGTACCGCGTTCGGGGACCACGCCGTGCAGAAGAAGTATCAGACGATCGCGCATGTCGCGCATCCGCCACCGGTAGCGTTGACGCGGCGGACGGGGAGAGAGGGCGCCAGATGTCAGTCGATCCGCTGCGGTCCACGGCCTCGACCTAGGTGGCGAAACCGGACCGGAGCTGCCGTTCGTCTATGTCTTCGGGCGGTCGCTGCACGCGGTATCGATATTCGGGGCGAATGTCTTTCCGGAGACGGTGACGATCGGGCTGGAACAGCCGGGTGTCAGCGAATGGGTGACCGGGAAGTTCGTGCTGGAAGTGTGGGAGAACGCCGATCACGACCGGACGTTGCGCGTCACGGTGGAACTGGTCCCCGACGAACCGAATAGCCCCGAACGCACCCGACGCGTCGCCGAATCGATTCGCGACGAATTGCTGCGCCGCAATAGCGAATACGCGCATTACGTTCCGCCCGAACGTCACCTGCCGCATGTCGAACTACGCCCCACCGGCGATCCGGACTACTTCCCGATCGGCGTGAAGCACCGCTACACCCGCTGAGCGCGCTATTCCTCGGCGCGGAACTGGGCGCGCTTGTAGTCGCCGTATGGTTCGTCGCGTTCGCGCACGGCCTCGCGGAAACCCACCGTGGCCGAACGCAGTTGGAAGGCATAGCCCTCGCGTGTATGCCGGGAGATCCCGTCGAATACCGTGCTGATCATCGCCGAATTCGTCACGCCCTGCGAATGCAGGGCCGAATTGAGCGCCAGTTTGGCCATCATCAACTGGTTGATCGGCATGCGCGCGATGCGTGCCACCAAAGCCTCGGTGCGCTCGTCGAGTTCGTCGGCCGGACACGATTCGACCGCGAGGCCCCATTCCTCGGCCTGCTTTCCGCTGATGCAGTCACCGGTGAACAGCAGCCGCTTGGCGCGTTGATCGCCGAGGCGATGCGCCCACATGCCCGCCGCCGGAATGCCCCATACCCGAGTGGGCGGGTAGCCGATTTTGGTGTCGTCGGCGCAGATGATCTGGTCGGAGTAGAGCGCGATATCGGTGCCGCCCGCGATGGCGAAGCCGTGCAGTTTCGCGACGGTCGGCTTGTTCGCGTTCATCAGGCTGGCGAAACCGCGGTTGAACCGGCTCATCATGGCGTAGTCGATCATCGGATCCCAAGTGCCCCAGGGATTGTGATTGACCGCCTGCACCACCGGATCGGCCACGGTGCCGGTGGTGTCGATCGTGCCGTCGACACCGTGGCTGCCGTGTTCGGCGAACATATCCAGGTCGTAGCCGCCGCAGAAACCCTTGCCGCGCCCGGACACCAAAATGACATGCACCCGCGGATCCAGATCGGCCCGCTCGACCGCGTGCGCGAGATCGACCGGGGTATCCGGGGTGATCGTATTGCCCTTCTCCGGGCGGTTGAAGGTGATGCGCGCGATGCGCCCATCGCGCTCATAGGTCAACGTGCGGTACTCGCGTTCGCCGCCGGGCTCGGGGCGATCGCGCCACGGCGAATCGGGTACCTCCGTCCAGTTCTCGTACCAGGCTGCGGGGCGGGTGCCCGCATGGTTCGAAAAGGGTTCGCTATCAGGCTGATTCACGTGGAACTCCCGGTGCACTCGATGCCGTATTCGCGGCAACGGTGCTACCACGCCACCGGGTGGTCGATGCATCGTTGCGCTCGATGCCACCGTAGCGAACCGGGATGAGCTCAGACCCCGGGTGTCGGACTGTCGTCGGGGAAGGAGTGATGTTCGTGCGCCACAACCCACCGTCCGTACTGCTTGCGCAGGCCGAAGGTGATGCGCAGGCGCTTGGCCGGGTCGCGGGCGAAATCCTCCGCGGTGCCGCACAGCAGCAGTGCGTGCGCGAATGCCACGTCTGCACCCGCCTGCACCTCCAGTGAGACGATGTCGAATGTGGCACCCGATGCCTGCCATTCGAAGAAGCCGGGCCAGGTGTCCCGATAGGCATCGATGCCGCGCACACCTTCATTCGGCGGCGGCACATCGAACATCACGATATCGTCGGCGTGATCGGTGAGCACACCTGCCAGATCGCCGGTATGCACCGCCGCCGCCCACCGCTCGATCAGGATCCGGATCTGCTTCTCGTCATCGGACATATCGGGTCGTCGTCCTCTCCGGCCCGGCCGCGAGGGTGTGCGCCGTGGCTCTTACCAAGAGAGCGTGCCGAATTCGCCTCGGGGACGCAATGACTCGGAATGCATTCGTGCAAAATCCCAATGGCGAATTTCGCGCCGGTTACTCGTCGGCAGAAACCGTTGAGTCAGTTATGGTCGAGGTCGCGAGGGTCGAGCGTTTACGGCCGTAGCCCAGGTAGACCGCAATGCCGACGAGCACCCAGACCGCGAAGCGCACCCAGGTGAGCCCGTCCAAGGTGGTTGCCAGCAGTACGCAGCCGATCAGCGCGAGAATCGGCACCAGCGGCACCAATGGGGTGCGGAACGGTCGTTCCCGATTCGGTTCCAGCTTTCGCAGCACGAACACTCCGACACAAACGACAGCGAATGCCGACAGCGCGCCGATATTCACCAATTCCACGACGATATCGATGGGCAGCAGACCGGCGATGGTCGCGCACACGACGCCGAGCAGCAGCGTCAGCCGGACCGGAGTGGCCCGCTGACCGGTCTCGGCGAGACCGCGCGGCAGCAGTCGGTCGCGGCACATCGCGAACATCAGCCGTACCTGTGCGTAGACGATCAGCAACAGGCCCTTGGTGAGTGCGATGATCGAGGCGATCACGATGACATTGCCGATCCAGCCGATGTGCATATTCCCGAAGGCGGTCGCGATCGGCGAGGCGTTGTTCAAGGTGGCGAACGGTGCGATGCCGGTGAGTACGGCGCTGACCAGTGCGTAGAGCAGAGTGGCGATGAGAACCGTGCCGATGATCGCGAACGGGATATCCCGGCGCGGGTCGCGCGCCTCCTCGGCGGATGCGGCGACCACGTCGAATCCGAGGAACGCGAAAAAGGCGATGGCGGCGCCGCCGATGATGCCGCCGAATCCGAACGGCGCGAACGGAGTCCAATTGCCGATATCGACATGCGGTGCACCGATCGCGACGACCAGGACCAGCACGCCGATGGTCACCGCGACCAGGGCCTTGGTGATCCGGGCCGTCAGCGTGACCTCGCCGACCAATACCGCGACGATGACGCCGATGATGAGTACGGCGGGCAGATTGACGATGCCGCCCTCGGACGGGCCCGCCGTGATCGCGGTGGGCAGGGTGATGCCGAACATGGAGTCCAGCGCCGACACGACGCTGCCCGACCAGCCGATCGCCACGGCCGCGCCCGCGATCACGAATTCGAGCAGCAGATTCCACCCGACCAGGAAAGCCGGACCCTCGCCGAGGGTGGCGTAGGTGTAGGTATAGGCGCTGCCGGACACCGGCACCATGGCAGCGAGTTCGCTGTAGCAGAGCGCGACCAGCACGCAGACGGTTCCGGCCAGCAGGAACGACAGCACGATCGACGGCCCGGCCTTCTCGGCGGCGGCGACACCGGTGATGACGAAGATGCCCGCGCCCACAATCGTGCCGACACCCATGGCCGTGAGATCGATACGACCCAGACTGCGCTTCAGGGTCGGCGCCCCGGCCTGGTTCGTCGCGGAGTCGGGCAGGCGGCGGCGCCACCGGGTTGGGCTGGTCATGAACTCCCTTACTGCGTGCTCCGACTCCGGCCGACCGCCGGAGTCGGCTATCCATTGTGGTCGGCCGAGTTGGCGGGGTCGACGCCGGGGCGATCACCAAGCAATCCATCGGCGCGAATGCGCAGTGCGCAGTCACGCACCGTGTGTACCACCGCGACGCACGCAATCCAGCACACAACGCAATCACCGGGCAAGCGATACTTGGACGGCCGATCACCATGTAACGGCGGCGGCAGATATCGAGAGAAACCAGCCCTCAGCGCATTCTCGAAAGCGGGCGACTAGACGTTACTGGAGATAACAGGTAATGTTGGGGAGCGGTCGGGCGAGGGTGCCCGGGTGAGAGCAGACGAAACGGATTACCTCAATGACGCGGCATGTCGACGTACTGATCATCGGCGCGGGCCTGTCCGGCATCGGGATGGCGTGCCATCTCACCCGCGAGCAGACCGGACGCAGCTATACGATCCTGGAACGCCGTACCGCCATCGGCGGAACCTGGGATCTGTTCCGGTACCCGGGCATCCGTTCCGACTCCGACATGTTGACCTTCGGCTTCGGCTTCCGTCCCTGGATCGGCACCAAGGTGCTCGCCGACGGGCCGCACATTCGCCAATACATCGAGGACACCGCGGCGGAATACGGCGTCACCGAACACATTCGGTTCGGACGCAAGATGACCAAGGCCAGCTGGTCGAGCGAGGCCGAACTGTGGACCGTCGAGGCGCTCGACGAGCAGACCGGTGAGACCGAGATCTACACCAGCAACTTCCTCGTCGGCTGCACCGGCTACTACGACTACGACAACGGGTACCGCCCACAGTTTTCGGGCGAGGCGGACTTCCGGGGGCAGATCGTGCACCCGCAGCACTGGCCCGAGGGACTGGATTACCGCGGCAAGCGCGTCGTAGTGATCGGCAGCGGCGCGACCGCGATCACGCTGATTCCGGCAATGGCCGACGACACCGCGCACATCACCATGCTGCAGCGCTCGCCCACCTACATCACCGCATTACCCGCCGATGACCCGGTCGCGGTCGGTATGAAGTACGCGCGGGTACCGGAGAAGCTCGCCTACCGGGCGGGCCGGGCGCGCAATATCGCGTTGCAGCGGGCCAGCTTCCAGCTTTCGCGCACCAATCCCGAGTTGTCGAAGAAGCTGCTGCTGGCCGCGGTGCGGATGCAACTGGGCAAGCAGATCGATATGCGGCACTTCACGCCGTCGTACAACCCGTGGGACCAGCGGCTGTGCGTCGTCCCGAACGGTGACCTGTTCAAGGTGCTGCGCAGCGGTAAGGCATCGATCGTCACCGATCACATCGACCGCTTCACCGAAACCGGTATTCGGCTGGTATCCGGGGAGGAACTGCCCGCCGATATCGTGATCAGCGCGACCGGTCTCACCGTGCAGATCCTGGGCGGCGCGGCACTCGAGGTGGACGGCGAGCCGGTATCGACCCGCGAACATGTGGTCTACAAGGGCACCCTGCTCGACGGCATTCCCAACGCGATGCTGGTCCTCGGCTACACGAACGCCTCGTGGACGCTGAAGGCAGATCTGGCCGCCGAATACTTCTGCCGCGTCCTCAACCACATGAAGGCGCACGGCTACACCAAGGTCGTCGCGATCGCCGAAGACGCCGACCGCTCCGATCAATCACTGATGGGCGGCGCCCTGACCTCCGGCTATATCCAGCGTGGCGACGGCGTCATGCCCCGCCAGGGCGCCCGCGGCCCCTGGCAGGTCATCAACAACTACTTCCGTGACCGCGCACTACTACGCAAGGCGCCGCTGGAGGACGGGGTACTCACCTTCGACGGGGCTGTTAGTGCCGCCCTGCCCGGCCGCAAGCCGAGAGGTCAGGCGCGTAAGCGGATCGCCTAGGAGCAGGCCTGCAGCGGGAGAAAGGCTTGCGGCCGTTTCTGTCGCCGATGCCGCGACCCCCCGCGTTCCGAGCCTGAACTACGCCGTTCGCGCAAGACAATGGCAAGAGCTGGCGGACAATGTCTTTCATCTCGACCCGGCTTCGGCGGCCCTCGAGGCGATGCTGGCGGGACGGCGCACAGAGCAGTCGGCAAATTACTGTGCCGCGAGGGTCTTGAACGATCTAGTTCACGGGTCGAGGCGTGCAGGCCGCACACGATGCGGCGATCCTGAAGGCGACTCTGCTGGCCCGTGAACGAGGCCAGGTGCGATGGATTGCCGGTGGGCGGTGCGCATGCGTGCCGCGTGGGATCGCTTCGAGAACTGCACATCCGCTGAGATATCCGGCATACGGGCGAATCAGGTTGGGGACAAGAGGGTTTCGGCGACCGTCCGCATGTGGGCGAGGTAGGTGGCGCGGGCGCGTGGGGTGGCGTCTGCACGAGTGAGGGTGCCGCGGGTCAGGGCGTAGCCGATGGTTTCGGCGATGACTCGTGGCGGGACGGTGGGGGAGATGCGGCCCGCGACATCGAGGCGTTCGAGGTAGCGGGTAAAGCGACGGATGGGACGTTCGGCGATTTCCTCGGCGAGCACGGCGACTCGGTCGTCGACAGCGCCGCGTTCATCGATGAGGCGCAGCATGGGTCCGGCATTGCGGACCGCGGCGGCGAAGGCATCGATGGTGGCGGCGAGCATCACCCGGGGATCGTCGGTATCGATATCGGGCTCCTGAGCGGCCAGAAAATCGTCGCGGACCTGGGCGGCGAGGGCAAGGAAGATTTCGTCCTTGGAGGCGAAGTAGACATACATCGTCGCGCGGGAAACGCCTGCGGCGGCGGTGATATCGGCGACGGTCGTCTTGTCGTAGCCGCGCTCGGCGAAGACGCGGGCGGCGGCATCGAGCAGTGCGCGATGCCGGTCGGTATGGGACCTTTCCCGCGCCGCGCGCACCGACCAGCCTGCCTGTGTCATGGATTCATCGTCGTTGACATTGACGTCAATGTCAAAGCAGACTGGCGGCATGCGTGTGGTTGTGGCGAATAGGGGTGAGGTGGCGGTCCGGGTGATCCGGGCAGCCCGCGAGCGGAATGACTCCACCCTCGCGCTCTATACCGATGCAGAGGCGGCAACCCTGCCGGTGCGTCTGGCCGATGACGCGATCCGACTGCCGGGCGTCGGAGCCGCCGCCTACCTCGACATCGCCGCCGTCGTCGCCGCGGCACAGCGCGCCGGAGCCGATGCGCTGGTGCATCCCGGTTACGGATTCCTCAGTGAGAGCGCCGATTTCGCGGCAGCGTGCGCGGCGGCCGGCCTGATATTCGTCGGGCCGTCGCCCGAGGTGCTGCGCATTTTCGGCAATAAACTGTCGGCACGCGACGCCGCACGACAGGCGGGAGTCCCGGTGCTGCCCGCAACTGCCGTCGGCGCGGACCTGGCGGAAATTTCCGCGTTCTTCGCCGACCACCCCAGTGGTGTGATGCTCAAGGCGGCGGCCGGCGGCGGTGGACGAGGTATGCGTGCGGTCCACGCAGCCGACAAACTCGCCGATTCACTCGACCGCTGCCGCGCCGAAGCCCGCGCCGGTTTCGGCGACGACACCGTCTACGCCGAAGCGCTGGCCGCCGAAGCGCGCCACATCGAGGTTCAAATAATCGCGGACGGACACCGCGCCATCACCCTCGGCGACCGCGACTGCAGCATCCAACGCCGCCACCAGAAACTCATCGAAATCGCCCCGGCCCCGAATCTTCCTGCCGCCCTTCGACAACGCCTCCATCGGGACGCGATTCGCATAGCCGAATCGGTCTCCTGTCGCGGCGTGATCACCGTCGAATACCTGGTCACCGCCACCGACGCCTGGTTCCTCGAGGTCAACCCGCGGCTCCAGGTCGAACACACCGTCACCGAGGCGGTCACCGGCGTGGACCTGGTGGCAGTCCAACTCGACCTGGCCCGCGGCGCTACGCTGCAAGAACTTCCTCTCGGTGATCGTGTGCCGGTCGCGATGCGCAGCGATCGCGTTGGTCCAGCCGGAGCGGATGACGCCGTGGCGAATGGCTTTGTCGGCGACGGGCTTTCGGGTGTTCGGGGGTTTGCGGTGCAGGCGCGAGTCAATGCCGAGTCGGTGACCGCCGGTGGGGAGTTTTTGCCGAGTACAGGTGTATTGACGGAATTCGCCGCGCCGACCGGCGTGGGGGTTCGGGTGGATACCGCGGCGTTCACAGGGATGCGGCAGGGGGCGCAGTTCGATTCATTGCTGGCGAAGATTATTGCGCAGGCACCGACGTATTCGGCTGCGATCCGGCGGTGTTCGGATGCGTTGGCCGAAACCGTGATCGCGGGTGTCGATACCAACGCCAGTCTGTTGCGTGCGGTGCTGGATCAACTCGCCGATGGGGTCAGCGTGTCGACTTCCTGGTTCGAGCAGAACATCGGCGAATTTCGCAGTCGGGCAGATGATTACGCGTCCGCTGTGGCCCAGCCGGGTGGCTCGGTAGCAGGAGATTCGGCGCATGTGCTCGCTGAGCATCGAAACCCTACGGAAGCGGATCCGACGGCGAGCGGCGCTGCCGAGGCAGCGCTCGAAGACGACGAGCAGGGCATGCGGTCGCCGTTGGGCGGCACCGTCGTGAGTCTGGCGGAGCCCGGGAGCGTTGTTCCGGCCGGTGCGGAAGTCGTTGTGCTCGAGGCAATGAAGATGCAGCACGTACTGCGTGCCGAGCAGCCGCTGCGGGTTTCGCGTCATCTGGTGGCACCGGGCGCGACGGTCGACCCGCATGTGTCGCTGCTCACCTGGATTCCAGCCGACCATGACGGTCCGGCCGCCGATATCGAGGCGATCGACCTGGATACCGTGCGTGCAGATCTGGCGGAGGTGCGGGAGCGCCACCGGATCGGACTCGACGCGGGCCGCCCGGCCGCCGTCGCGAAAAGACACAATCTGGGCCGCCGGACGGCCCGGGAGAACATCGCCGACCTCGTGGACGACGACAGCTTCCTCGAATACGGCGCGCTCGCCGTCGCCGCACAGCGACTCCGGCGCAGCCCCGAGGATCTGATCGCCAACACCCCCGCGGACGGCCTGATCGGCGGTACCGCCACCATCAACGCCGACCGATTCGGCGCGGAAGCCGCACGCGCACTGGTCATGTCCTATGACTACACCGTGCTGGCCGGGACCCAGGGCATGCGCAATCACGCCAAAACCGATCGCATGCTGGAACTCGCACACGAACAGCGCCTTCCCGTGGTGTTCTTCACCGAGGGCGGCGGCGGACGACCGGGGGATACCGACTACTCGGGTATCTCCGGCCTGGATGTGACGACATTCCGCGCGATGGGCGCACTCTCGGGTCGAGTTCCGTTGGTGGGCATCGTCTCCGGACGCTGCTTCGCGGGCAATGCGGCGCTGCTCGGCATGTGCGATGTGGTCATCGCGACCCCGGATGCCAATATCGGGATGGGTGGACCGGCAATGATCGAGGGCGGCGGACTCGGCGTCTACGCACCCGAGGACATCGGCCCCATCGACGTCCAACGCCGCAACGGTGTCGTACACATCGTCGCCGACGACGAGGCCGAGGCGGTCGACGCGGCCCGCCGCTATCTCTCGTATTTCCAAGGGCCACTGCAGGATTGGACGGCACCGGATCCGCGCCTCGCCCGCCACGTGGTGCCGGAGAATCGGCTGCGCGCCTTCGATATCCGCGAGGTCATCGCAGCGGTCGCCGACGTCGACTCGGTCCTGGAACTGCGTCGTGACTGGGGCGTTGGTGTAGTTACCGCGCTCATTCGCGTGGAAGGCCGCCCCTTCGGTCTCATCGCCAACGACTGCCAGCACCTCGGCGGCGCGATCGACGCACCCGCCGCCGATAAGCTCAGCGCATTCCTGCAACTCTGCGATTCCCACGGCCTGCCGATCGTATCCCTCTGTGACACACCGGGTTTCATGGTCGGCCCGGAGGCGGAGAAGCAAGCGACCGTCACCAAGTTCAGCAAGCTGTTCATCGACTCCGCCGCACTCACCGTCCCACTCGGCACCGTCATCATCCGCAAGGGCTACGGCCTCGGCGCGCAGGCGATGGCGGCAGGCTCGTTCCGGGCCCCACGTTTCGTAATCGCCTGGCCCACCGGCGAAATCGGCGGTATGGGCCTGGAGGGTGCGGTCCGCCTCGGCTTCGCCAAGGAGCTCGCGGCCATCGAAGCTCCCGATAAACGCCAGGAAGCCTTCGACAACCTCGT
This sequence comes from Nocardia sp. CA-135398, assembly GCF_050955845.1. Taxonomy (NCBI): domain Bacteria; kingdom Bacillati; phylum Actinomycetota; class Actinomycetes; order Mycobacteriales; family Nocardiaceae; genus Nocardia; species Nocardia sp. CA-135398. The sequence continues at coordinate 4,264,955 of NZ_CP192084.1, forward strand.
CCAACTCGCCTACGCCAACGGCAAGGCCCTGACCGCCGCCACCGTCCTGGAACTCGACGATGTCATCGACCCGGCCGACACCCGGCGGTGGATCCGCACCCTGCGCTGAACCTTTAGACCGCTACGCCTGGGCGATGGCGTTGGTCATCGCGTCGACGAGATTACGGGCACGCAGGTCCGGTACGCCTTCGATGATGTAGTTGGTGACGTAGGCGAAGGCGATGTCGGTATCCGGATCGGCGAAGGCGAGGGAGCCGCCGCGACCCGCATGGCCGAAGGCGTTCGGGCCGCCAAGTGGGAAACCTTCGGTAGGGAGCATGTATCCGGTGGCGTAGCGGTTGGGCAGCATTAGGACGCGGTCGATGCCGGCGGTTTGTTCGCGTGTTGCGGCGGCGCGTGTTGCGGCGGTCAGCAGGCGGGTGCCGTCGACCTCGCCGATGGTCGTCGCGTAGAGCCGGGCGAGGCCGCGCGCGGTGCCGATGCCATTGCTGGAGGGGATTTCGGCGGCGTGCACCGCGGGGTCGTTGTAATCGATGTCGGCCGGATCGGTGACCTCGAAGGCGCGGTTGACCAGTGCCTGCGGATCACGCATCGCGGCAACCATCGGCCGGAATTCCGCCGGGATCAACTCGTCCGGGACCGTCGCCAGATCAATCTTGGGCGCGAACACGAGTCGGCTGACGCGATGCCGTTCGGACTCGGGCAAGCCGATGAAGAAGTCGATACCGAACGGTCCGGCGATATCCTCGGCCAGAATCCGCCCGACGGTGCGCCCCGTCGCCCGCCGGACAACCTCACCGACGAGCCAGCCGAACGTGCGCCCGTGGTATCCGTGCGCGGTGCCGGGCTGCCAGTTCGGTGTCTGCGCGGCGAGCGCTTGCACCATCGGCTCCCAGGCCAGCGCATCCGCCAGCGGCACCGGCTTGTCCAGTGCCGCAAGCCCCGCCTGATGGGTCAACAACCAGCGCACCGGGATATCGCCCTTATCCGCCGCCGCGAACTCCGGCCAGTACCGCGCGACCGGCGCGTCCAGGTCGAGCTCACCGCGCTGAGCAAGAAGATGCGCGACGGTCGCGGTGACACCTTTGGTCGCCGAATAGACCAGCTGCATCGTGTCCCGCTCCCACGGCCGCTCACCCTCCGGATCGGCCAGCCCACCCCACAGATCCACCACCGGCTGCCCATTCCGGTACACCGTCACCGCCGCACCGACATCCCCCCGTTCGGCGAAATTCGCCGCGAATACCTCGCGTACCGCCTCGAACCCGGACGCAACAACTCCATCGATCACCATGTGCCCCAGCATGTCACGCATCCGGTCTCGCCCGCTGCTGCCATCGAGCAGCCACTACCGCCGCACGGTCCGTTGTCGATCGCGCAAGCGCAGCGGAACATCGTCAACCGGCCATCAGCCGCGATCCGACGACGAGAACATTGTCCGGTTCCATACCGCGGTGCACGACGCCTGCGGTCGGCAGCCTGTGCCATCTCGACCGGCCGCAGCGCACGCATCCGCATACCGTCGCCGCTGTGCCCAGGCGACGTCGCCGGATCGGTTGCTCGCTGTCCGCGTCGATCGGCCCACCTGCCGCGGTCGGAAGTTTTTTCGGCGGGCATGTCCGAGAATGGTCAGCGGCTGCGACGTATCTGACGAGCGGCACCATCCAGGCGCCGCCACAGCGGAGGAGTTGTCATGAAATACATGATCCTGAGCTATGGCTCGCAGCAGGACTACGACGGCATGGTCGGCAAGGACACCGGCAAACCCGCATGGAGCGCCGCGGATTACGCGGCGATGACCGAGTTCATGGGCAACCTCAACAAGAAGTTGGAGGAATCCGGTGAACTGGTCGAAACACGCGGTCTGGCCGAACCGGTGCACACCCGCCGCATCACCACCAAGAACGGCGCACCGTTCGTGACCGATGGTCCCTACGCCGAAACGCAGGAGGTACTCGCCGGATACTGGATCGTCGAATGCGAGAGCTTCGACCGCGCCACCGAAATCGCGGCCGAACTGAGCAAATGCCCGGCTCCGCCGCACATCGCCGAGACGGCCTATGCCGATGTCCGGCCCATCATCGAGTCCGCACCCGAATTCAGCTGAGCCTGATGTCGGATACCGAGGTCGAGGACCTGTTGCGCAGCTGCGCGCCGCAGGTCCTCGCCGCGGTGGTACGGCGCTACGGTCATTTCGACACCGCCGAGGACGCGGTGCAGGAGGCACTGCTCGCCGCCGCGACCCAATGGCCGAACACGGGCATTCCGGACAACCCGCGCGCCTGGCTGATCACCGTCGCCTCCCGCCGCCTGACCGACCTGCTCCGCAACGAACAGGCCCGCCGCGGGCGAGAGGACACCGTGGCCCGCTGGGCACTGCCCGAGGACTGGCTCAGCGCCCCCGCCGACCGCGAACCCACCGACTCCGATGACACCCTCGTCCTGCTGTTTCTGTGCTGCCACCCGTCGCTCGCACCCACCGCACAGGTCGCACTCACCTTGCGCGCGGTCGGTGGTTTGACCACCGCCGAAATCGCTCGCGCCTTCCTGGTGTCCGAGGCGACCATGACCAAACGCATCGGCCGTGCCAAGCAGAAGATCAAGGACAGCGAAGTCGGCTTCGCCCCACCTTCCGGCGCCCACCGCGACGCGCGCCTGGCCGCCGTGCTGCACGTGCTGTATCTGATCTTCACCGAGGGCTATGCCAGCACTTCGGGACCGAGCCTGCACCGCGTCGAACTCTGCGCCGAGGCCATGCGCCTGACCCGTCTGGTGCACCGTCTGCTGCCCGACGATGCCGAAGTCACCGGTCTGCTCGCGCTGATGCTGCTCACCGATGCCCGCCGACCCGCCCGCACCGGACCCGCGGGTGAGCTCGTCCCGATGCACGACCAGGATCGCGCACTCTGGCACACCGAAGCCATTACCGAAGGCATCGCGCTGATCACCGAGGCGCTGCCCCGCGGCGAACCCGGCCCGTATCAGCTGCAAGCGGCCATCGCGGCACTGCACGATGAGGCGCCGACCTACCAGGCCACCGATTGGCCGCAGATCATGCTGCTCTACGAACGCCTGCTCGCGCTGGTCGACAATCCGATCATCGCGCTCAACCATGCGGTGGCCGTCGCGATGGCTCGCGGACCGGTGGCCGGACTGAAACTCGTCGACGATCTGGCCGACGGCGGCAAACTGACGGGCGACCACCGCTTGGCAGCCGTCCGTGCCCATCTGTTGGAATCGATGGGAGACCGGACCGGCGCCCGCGAGTCATATCTGCTTGCCGCACAACAGACGATGAGCATCCCGCAACAGCGCTATTTGTACGCCCGCGCCGCCCACCTTGGCACCGATGAGTAGAAAGGCAGCGATGTTGATCGTCGTGGATGCCGCGAATGTCGTGGGCTCACGCCCCGATGGCTGGTGGCGCGATCGTGCGGGCGCGGCTCGGCGATTGCTCATCCGATTGAGCACACTGGACCTCGCACAACCAGCCGAAGTGGTCGTCGTACTGGAGGGCGCGGCGAAGGCCGCGGCATCGGATGAGTTCGACGGCGTGCGCGTGGTGCTGGCTGATGGTTCGGGAGACGACGCGATCGTCGACGTCGTGGCGGCGGCCAGCGACGAGGACACGATCACCGTCGTCACGGCCGATCGGGGACTCCGCGAGCGAATCGAAGCCCTCGGCGCCGCATCGGTGGGCCCGCGCTGGCTGCTGGACCACATCGACCCCTGATCTGTCGGATCCGACTGGTAGACAAGGGGAACCGTCACCGAACCCGGAGGTCAACCGTGCCCAACGAACTCGAGGATCTGCCCTACGCGCGTTATCTCACGCCGCTGGAGGACGATCTCGAGCCCGAGGGCGACTACGACTGTGTGCACGTCACCGGCGCCGATATCGATGACATCGAGGCAGGCAATTCCCGTTTCTCCGAGACCGTCTTCACCGCACTGGCGATCAACCGCGGCAGCCTCCGGTTCTCCCGCTTCACCGATGTCTGGCAGCGCAATGTGCGCTGGGTGGGCACCGACCTGTCCGATACCTCCTGGCAGGACGTCGAATTGATCGCCGGTGCGCTGTCCGGCGTCGATGCGGGCGGTGCCAACTTGCGTCGAGTGCGCTTCGAAGGCTGCAAATTCGACTCGGTGAACTTCCGCAAATCCACACTGCGCGAGGTGCAATTCGTCGACTGCGTGCTGCGCCATACCGATTTCGGTGATGCCGAGCTGACCAAGCTCACCTTCCCCGGCACCACCGTGGAAGGCCTGCTGCTCAACCGCGCCCGACTGAAGCAGGTGGACCTGCGCGGCGCGGCCCACATCAACATCGCCGAGGGCTTGGACGCCTTGCGCGGGGCCACCATCACCCCGCTCCAACTGCTCGATCTGGCACCCGAATTCGCCAAAGCGATCGGCATTACCGTCCGCGACTAGTACTGCTTACGGTGCGGCACGAATTCCAAGGTGAGCAGAGCCGCGGCGGCCAGCAGCACCTCACGCCAGCGGATCAGCACGAACCGCTGCTCGGACATCGCTTGGAACTTGCGCAGGAATCGGTACAACGATTCCAGCCGGATCAGCGGATCACCCAGGTGCACGAGCACATAGAGCAGCTTCCTGGTCCGCGAGCGCTGCTTCTCGGCGAACAGTTCCGGGAAGGGTGCGAATGCCAGTGAGATCCGTTCGATGCCCTGCGTGCGGGCGTGGTCGACGAGGTCGATGATCATCCGCTCGTCCAGTCCGTTCGGTGCATCCTTGCGCCGCCACGGCACATCCAGGCTGAGCTCGCGGCCTCGCCCGGAGACGCCGTAGCGCTGGAAGCCCGCCACGCGCCCGTCCGCATCGCGGGCCAGTACCAGCAGCATCCCGGGATTCCGACCGTCCAACAGATGGTCCAGGATCATCGAGAAGCCGCGATTCTGCCGACCGGTACGCCATTCGTCGACGATGTCCAGCAGTTCGGCCCGCAATGGTTCGGTCAGATCGGTCTCGCTGATGACCTCGGTGGTCACCCCGAAATTCCGGGTGCGGCTCACGGCCTGGCGCAGATTGCGGAAGGAACGCCCGACCATGGCGAACGTCCCGACATCGATGACCACATCGCGGCCGACCGGAATCGCGCGCAAACCCCGATGTTCGATCGCCCGATGCCGCCACATTCCGGCCAGCTCCGGACTGGCGCCGAGCACCGCTACCCGCCAGCCGTGATTCGCCGCGAATTCGGAGAAGTCGGTAAGCAGGGCGGGATAGTCGGCACGATCGCCGATCGGATCACCGGCGACCACCGCGATCCCGAAGCGGGCACGATAGCCGATCGCCGCGGTCGAATTCACATTGAAGTAATAGGACTTCGACGAATGCAGCGCGAATGCGGCGAGGGGATCGCGTTGGGTACGGCCGACGAGTTCGGCGACCCGATACAGCTGCTCGGGCTGGGGCCGACTGGACTGCGGCAGCATCAGGATGAATCCGGTCGCGGCCAGGAAGACGAAGCCGAAGCCAGGATGCGAGGCGCGGTAGGCGGCATTGGCCGCCGCCAGCACGAAGACCGCGATGGTGAAATGCGGCAGGGTGATAGGCCGTCGCAGATGCAGTCCGCGCACCACGAAGAGTCCGGCGATCGATACGGCGACGAACCAGCCGTGGTCCTGCCCGGGCGCGGCGCGACCGGCCTCGTAGACCAGCGCGACACTCATCAGCAACAGGGCGATGGAGATCACCGGGCGGACGGCCGGTGTGGTGGTGATCGAGGCATCGCGGTATCCCGCGAGTGTGGAATTCCGCGCCGCCGTTTCCCGTCCCTCAGCCACGTCTGCGCCCCATTGACCCGGCGGGTCCGAACAGGTTCCCCATGTGGTCCTCCCGATGATCCTGTACACGCAACAATATTCGAAACATGGGATGAGTGCTCGAACATTCCTGGTGCACCAAGATCGTTGGAGTCCGCGAGTGTTCGCCCGGCAACCGCGCCATGCTGAAGCTGGTGTGTCGGCCTCGATCGGACCGGGGCGAGCGAGCCGCTGGCCGCTTCAATCGAGTATGCCACCACCGTGCTGACGGAAGGGCCTTTCCGTGGCCCGTTCCCGACCATCGGCGCTGGTATCCATCAGCCTCATCGCTGGTATATCGCCGCGGTGCCGGCCTATGTGAACGGCAGCGACGCTCTGTTCGGTCGACGTGAGCGCGGTTCATGGTCGACAGCAATCGTTCAGCGAGCCGTGTCCTGATCGAATCTCGATTTCTGTCGTTCGGTGGCCGAGTATTGCGTCCGAGGCGACGCTGGATCTATAGACAACAGTGTTCATAATTGTCTATCGTCATGGTCCATGACGAAGTTCGACGGCAAGAGCTGCCTGATCACCGGAGCGGCCAGCGGCTTGGGCCGCAGTACGGCGCTCGCGGTTGTCGCCAGAGGCGCATCGGTCGTCCTGACCGATGTCGATGATGTCGGACTGCAGCGCACCGCCGATGAGGTGCGCGCCCAGGGCGGTGTCGTGCACTTGGCCGCGCCCGCCGATGTCAGCGACTACGACGCCGTGGTGGCACTGGCCGCGAAGACGCACGCACAGGTGGACAGCGTCGACATCGTGATGAATGTGGCAGGCATTGCCACCTGGGGGACCGTCGACCGGCTCACGCACAAGCAGTGGCGGCGCACCATCGATATCGATCTGATGGGCCCGATCCATGTGATCGAGGAGTTCGTGCCGCGGATGATCGAGGCCGGACGCGGCGGACATCTGGTCAATGTGGCCTCGGCGGCGGGACTTTTCGGGCTGCCATGGCATGCGCCCTACAGCGCGGGCAAATTCGGGTTGCGCGGCGTTTCGGAGGTGTTGCGATTCGATCTGCGCCAGCACCGGATCGGTGTCAGCCTGGTCTGCCCCGGCGCGATGGCGACGCCGATGGTGGACAGCGTCGATATCGCGGGCGTCGATCGGCAGGGCGCGGCGGTGCAACAGGCGGTAGCGCTGTTCATGCGACATGCGGTCACGCCCGAGCAGGCAGCCCGATCGATCGTGCGCGGTGTCGAGCGCAACAAGTACATGGTCTTCACCTCGCCCGACATCCGGATCGGCTATCTCGCCCAGCGCTACTTCCCGCCCTCCTACAACCTCGCGATGCGCGGCCTGAACTGGGCGATGAGCCGCTACATCGACAAGGCATCCCAACCAACGAAGGCTTAACCGGATTGGTCCGGTGATCACTTGCAGGACGCGAAGTGCTGGACGTACAGACCTGCTTGGTCGGGGGCCGTGCCGGGTTGGGCGAGGCCGTAGACGGCGCCGGGGCCGACCATGGTCGAATCTTTGTCGAGGATATTTGCTCGGTGGGTGTCGGAATGCATCCAATCGTTCACGATGGCGCGGGCGGTGGATCGGTTGCCGGTGCCCCAGGCGGTATTTTCCGCCCAGTGCGCCAATGTCTTACCGCGGCCGCAAGGTTGGGCGGCGGCGACTCGCTTGCCGACCTGCACGGTGGCCTCCTGATCGTCGTCGGCCGTGGTGCGCGGGGTCTCGGGGTGGATATGCCATTTGACCGTTTCCTGCTTGGTGCTGCCGACCCACCAGTTGAGGCGGTCGGCATCGGCGCCGTACTTCTCCGCCGAGTCGACGAGCACCATATTCCATTCGAGGGCGGGGATGCCGCGTTGTGTACGTTCGGCATTGGTCAGACACAGGACCGCCTTTTCGATCTCGTGGCGGTAGGCGAGGTCGGGGAACAGGTCCCGCAGGCGGCTGCGTGAGCCGGAGTTGCCGGTCGGCGCCTTGTCCGGCGGGATCACCGGATCATCGGCGTGTGCGCAGTCGGGGGCCGCTGCGGCCGTAGGTAACTCGGTGATGGGCAGTACTGCGATCGTCAGGCCCGCCATGGCGGCCAGCAAGGCTGCGGCGGGACGACGGATCCGGTTGGTCGATGGGGTCATGCCGATGAGATTCGCGGCGGCGACCAATGAAACACCAACGGGGAACCAACTTGGTCGGAAAATACCCTCGGACAGTGCTAAGCTCCGAAAACTACGACAGCTCAGCGTAATCGGCGAGGGAGAATGCTGAGACCATTGTTGCCGGATGATCCGACGGCTATCGGTCAGTTCGTGTTACACGGCCGTCTGGGCGAGGGTGGAATGGGTGTCGTATTCCAGGGATTCGGCCCGGACGGCACCGTCGTCGCGATAAAGATGCCGCATACGCAATTGGCGCGGGATCCGGAGTTCCGGGCCAGATTTCGGCAGGAGGTCAGCGCGGCCCAGCGAGTGCACGGACGCCGCATTGCGGAAGTGGTGGACGCCGATATCGAAGCGGAGCGGCCGTGGCTGGCTAATTCATTCGTATCCGGGGAATCGATGGCACAGGCCATTCGGGAACGCGGCGCGATGTCGTCGGCGCAGCTCTACGATTTCGCGAGCGGCCTCGCCGAAGCGCTCGAGTGCATACATGGCGCGGATGTCATCCATCGGGATTTGAAGCCGGACAACATCATTCTGACCTGGGACGGCCCGCGGGTCATCGATTTCGGTATCGCCCGGGTTATCGATGCCACCCGCCTCACCGAACCGGGACGCATTGTCGGGACGCTGGCATGGATGCCGCCCGAGGTGCTCGGCAACCAGGACGTGGGCCCGCCCGCGGATATCTTCGCGTGGGGCGCGTTGGTCGCCTTCGCGGCAACCGGTCGGCCACCGTTTCACGCGGATACCCAGGCAGCGGTGATAGCGCGAATCATTCGGGACGATCCGGACCTCGCGGGGGTGCCGGGCCGATACCGGCGCATGGTCGTCGCGGCGATGGCCAAGGATCCCGATGCCAGGCCGACGGCCGGTGAATTGGTGGATTTCCTTGCGGCACAAGCCAAAGATGAGCGGAGCGGGCGGCGTAAAGCCGCGGCGGGGTCACCGACCGATGAGGTCACCGCACCGGACGAGGAGGCGGACGCGATCACCGCCGTCAACGAAGTCGCTTCGCGCGAGCCGGACAGCGTGCCCGAATCGGGCGAGGTCACCGAAGTTAGGGAAGCCGAGGACCGGCTGGTGCGGTCCACGCAGCCGCGGCACAACCGTCCGGCATTGCCGCCCCGCAATATCGTGGCTACCCCATTCGATCGACCTGTCGCCACTCGGATGCCGTCAGATCCGCCGGTCCCCGCGCGCGATTCGGGCCGCCGAATTCTGATCGACGTGGCCACAATTCTCTTGTCGCTCTTGGGATATGGCATCGTGCTCGGCCCGATTGCGATCGTGCGCGGTCACCGACAACGCGTTCATGCTCGGCGCGCATTCGTCGCACCGCCCGCATCGGCCGCACACTTGATCCGGCTCGGCTGGATTTCTCTAGCGATATCCGTAGTGGTGTTCGTAGTCATATCGCTACTGGCCGGAGTGGGCGTACTGCCTCGCTGATTCGCCGCGGCGCGTATCAGTTCTGCGATCCGGTCTCTGAATCTGAGGCGATACTCGTCAGCTGTCCGGGCATAAATTCAATCACCCCATTTGCCACGAAGAATTCACCGATGGCCGACAGGCGACCGGTGCCGGGTGGCGCATTCGCGGCGCTAGGAAAGATCTGGGTGCCAGCGCATTTCGCTGAGGAAGGCCGGTAGATCACCAGTAATCTCCGCACGTTCCTGCGAACAGAATTCCGGAGATGCGATTCCACGCAGCCACACGAGTTCCCCCGATGCGCAACTCGAACCCGGCACCATCGGTAGTGCAGTACAGCAAATGAATTCGGTTCGAAGGTGACCTCCTATTTCAGGGCCATCAGCTGCCGTCGCAGCACCCGAATGGTTGACGCGGTGGCGACGATCGCGATCACGACCAGCACCGCCGCGGCCGTCTCGACGTGCTGCAGATCGTGGGTCCAGATCGAATCGGCGAACGGCTTCTGCTGCCCCGGTGGCGGATCGGCCGCACCGGTGAGTCCGATATCGGCACCGAGCCCGGCCGCCGCCCACCGCGACGGCGCGGCATAGGCGAAGGTCCGCAGTACCGCACCGGGCGTGCCTTCGAACGGTGGTGCGAGCCCGGTCATCACCACCTGCAGTGCCAGCACGCCCATCAGCACGAAAACCGCCTGCCGCAATGATTTCGAACATGCCGACACCAACAGTCCGAGTGCCATCGCTGCCAGCGGCAGCGTAATCGCGAACAGCAGCAGGCCGAAGGGCTGCGGCAGCACCGGATTCGCGGGTCCGGACTTGATACCGAGATAGCCGATGGTCGATGCCACACCCAGCAGCACCGCCAGCGGCGTACAGGTGATCGCGCGCGCCAACACCACCGACGCCGCCGAAATCCCCCAGCGCGCTTCGCGTTCGATGACCACGCGGTCATCGACGATGGCGGCGAAGGATTGCGCCATCGAGAAGAAGGTGAGACAGACGATCAAGGCGATCATGACCGAACTGATCGCCCGCGGGTCACCGCCGAGTCCCTGGTCGGAAGCGGCCGCACCGAGCATCGCGGTCAAGCCGATACCCGCCGCCGAACCCAAGGCGAGCGTGCGGAATCCATTGCGCTGGCGGGCCCATTCCCGGCCGATCAGGCGTGGCAGATGCCGGTGCAGCGAACCACGCATGGGCGCGGGAACCGGATGCTCGGCCGGTTGCGGGGTCGAGGGTGCGGCGGGCTGCCCGGCCTGCCGGTCGGCACGCAGCCGATCCATCACCTCCGCGTAGCTGTCGACGCCGAAGGCGCCCAATAACTCTCGGGGTGGCCCGAAGAATCCGAGTCGCCCACGACCGGTCACCGCGAGCACCTTGTCGGCGCAGTCGACATTGACCATCGAATGGGTGACGACAATGACCGCGCAACCGGTTTCGGCGACCACCCGCAACCGCTGCATCATGGCGCGGTCCAAGCCCTCGTCCAACCCGGAGGTCGGCTCGTCCAGTACCAGCAACTGTGGATCGCTGAGCAATTCCATCGCGGTGGAGACGCGCTTGCGCTGGCCACCGGACAGCGTGTCGATCCGCTTGCCGACCTCGCCCACCAGCTCCATCTCGGCGATCACGGTATCGACCCGGGCCGCCCGCTCGGACCGGGTGGTATCGCTGGCCGTGCGCAGACCAGCCACCCACAGCAATGCGTCGCGGACCGCGAGATCGCCGAACATGGCGGGCTGTTGCGGCACAAAGGAAACCAGATGACTCGCTTGCATTCGGGAGGCGACCAGGTCGACTCGGCCGAGCCGCAACGAGCCCGCCGCCAGTGCGACCTCGCCGAGCAGACCGGAACACATGGTGGACTTCCCGGCCCCGGACGGTCCGATCACGGCCAGCACCTCACCGCGCCCGAGTTCGAAGGTCAGATCGCGCAGGGTGGGTTCGGTGCGACCCCGATACCGCAGGCTCACGCCGTCGAAGCGCAGCAGCGGTTCGCGCGCGATTACCGCCGCGGGTACCAGTGTCAGCTGGGCGGGGCCCGATACCTCGAAGGTGTGATGCGCCAACATGAATTGCTCGCCGACCCGCAGTCGCGCGTGCAGTACGGGTTTGCCGTCGACGAACGGACGCGCATTGGTGGCGAGTCCGCGCAACTCCACTGCGCGCCCGGTCCAGCGCACTGTCGCGTGCCGATGTGCCAGATCCAGTCCGGGCAGGGCGATTTCCGCATCACCACCCTCGCGGCCGATCGCGAGCGGCCGATCGCTCGGCACCGACCACGATCCAGGTGCCGATGATGAGAGCTGTTGTCGCGGTGTGGGATCGGGTTGCGCGGGAGTGTGATGGGCGATGCCTATCGGCAATGCTTGCGCGGGCTCATCGATCAGGGTCGGGTCGGCTATCGGGCGTGCTTTCGGCATGCGAGCAGCTGGTGGGGTCGAATGTGCGCGTCTGGGAGGGGTCTGGCTCACGGCCGGGGCGGGGTTGACGGGCCGGAGATTCGCCGCGGCGCCATGCCCACTGCGTGCCGTCGGTCGGACCGCGGCGGGTGGGGACGGCGTTCGCGATGCGCGCGGGTCGACCGTCGGATCCGGTCCTCGACCCGAAGAACCGACAGCCGTTGGCGGCGTGAAGCTTCCGTTGCCGTCCGCCTCGGCCACAACGAGGCGAAAAATACGACCGCGCACCACGATCCGCAGTTCGTGCGTCCCGGAACCATCGACGGCCGTCCAGGTACGTGGGCCGATCGGCGCATCATCAAGGGTCGCCTCGATCGTAGGATCCACGGCGCGAATGGCCCACCCGTTGACATACCGGAACCGCAGCCACTGGCCCGACGGGCCGTCGTCGCTGACCGAAATATCGGCGCCGGATCCGGAGCCGAGGGAATGGGTGCGTCCGGAGATCCGGTGGCGGATCGCACCGGTGGTGAGCAGGAGGGCGGGTTCGGACATCGGTTCATTCCTGATCATGCGAGCGAGATCACGATGGTGAGCAGCACGATGAACAACGCGATCCACGCGACGACCACAACGGGTGGAATACGTTGGCGCGGTGTAGTACTCGTCGGCGCCGAGGCGGCGAACCCGGTGAAGTGCGCGGCGCGAGTCTGCTCGTTCCATGGTTCGCGCAGCGCGAAGTCGGTCCGCCGATACACCCGGCCGTCCGGCCGCACCACCGACTGCCAGGCCAGCGCGAGCGCCCGCAGATCGGCGGAGGTCAGATCCGGATGCGGGGTGGTCAGCAGCCGGTCGACCTTCTGGAAATCCCCGCTGGGCAGCAACTGGGCGTACTGCCGATAGTCGAGCTGATTCGCGGCCAGATCCTCGGCGAGGCAACGGATCATCAGCAAGGCGAATTTGAAGAGATCGGTGGTGGCGGTGAACTGCTGCACCGGATACGGCGGCCGCCACGGCAGCGGATCGAGTCGCGGGGTCGCGCCGCGGCCGCCGATGAGGAAGGAATCGCAGTCCAGGAAGTAGTTGTGCGCCGAGACGACACCGTCGACCGGCCGCGCGTCGGTGGTCAGGATGTTGTTGGGCTGTAGGTCCCCGACCACGATGTCGTTGTCGTGCAGGAACTGCAGATCCACCAGCAACTGCCCAAGCCGCGCGATCTTGTGCGGGAAATCGAAATAGCTGTGCCCGCGCTTCTGCGCATCCGACACCCGCACCGCGACCCGGGTGAAGGCCCGCGGCTGCGGACCGCTGCGCGATTCGAAAAAGAATTCGCGCGGCGCCAGCGGCATGAGAATGCCTACCACCGTTTCGTTTTCGACGACCACGGCATGCGGCCACGCGCACAGCTCCAGCAGGCGCTTGCGGTCGTCCTGATCCAGCCGGTGCGGCCAGGCGACCAACTCACGCAGCACCCGCGGCCGCAATTGACGCACCGTATCTCGGTCATAGCGCTTGAACGCGACCGACACCTCATCCGGTGTCGTACACCGCCACACCTGCGCGGAACCGCCCTCACCCAGCGGAAAATCGCCCACGATGCGCAGTTCGTCCAAGCCGTACTCGGTACGACCGGCTGCCGACCACCCCGGCATTGTCATAGCCCCCACCTAACGTATGTTCCGGGCGGGCCCGCGCCCGCGTGTCGGCCAGGCCGCGACGATGGTGCGGTCATCGTGCAGGCCGGGCAGGTCGAATCCGACGAGCTGTCCGAAAACATGCTCGGCGGGCCGCGGCCCGGCGATCTGCGGCAGCAGCGTGGCGAATTGTTCGGGCACCAGCCGGATCGCATCGGCCATCCCGTCACTGGCCAGCACCACCATCAGATTCGACGGCACGAAGGTGAGCCCGGCGATCACACGATCGGCATCGCGTGGCAGCGACGGCGTGACGTTGCTGATCATGCCGCGCTTGGTCGTGTGCTGGGTAAGCCATTTGGTGGCACCGGAATCCAGGTCCACCAGCAGCAGATCGCAATCGCCGACGGTCGCCCAGGCCAGCGGGTAGCCGTCCGCCGAAACCGGGCCGAGCGCGGCGAAGGCCAAGGTGCAGGCCGGGATCGAGGTGCGCTTGTTATCGCCCGCGCCGTGCGGGCTGCGGTAATCGATCTGGGCGGCCAGTTCGTCGATCGTCTCGGTGTCGAGTTGGGCGGCCACCTTCGCGGTGATCTCCGCGGCGAGCGGCTCCCAGGTGGACGGATATCCGATGCGATCGAGCGAACTCGCATACCGGTGCAGCAGCGTCAGGCAGGCGCGGGTCGCACGCTGGGCGGCGGCATGGGAATTGGCGGCCGAGCCGAGCCCGTCGGCGACCGCGAGGTAGACCCAGCCGCGATCCGGGTCGCCGCCGATGGCGTAGGCGTCCTCGCGAGTGTGGCCGTCCTTCGCGTGCGAAAGTCCCACCTGCGTGGCGGCGTACACGTCGTAACGGCCGCTGCGGCCACGGTCGACCGTGAGTCCGCTCACGCCCGAGGTGGTCAGGGCGGGTAGTTCGACCGGACGGGCGGCCTCGACCCCGTCGGCCAGCTCAGAACGTTCCGGACCGCCACGATCGGCGATCGGCACGACCGAACTGGTTCCAGGACCGGGCCGCACGAGCACGACCGCAGCTCCGGTCGCCGTCGCGGCGATTAGGCACATCAGAGTCGTTGGCAGCCACCACCATCCGGACCGATCGGGTGCCGGGTCGGCGATCGAGACCAGCAGCACATCACCGAATTCGCCGGAGGGCCGGGCGCTGACCTGCTGGCCACCGATATCGTGCAACAGAATCGGCTCCGACTGCGGTTTCGGCAACTGGCTGCCGCTGGCCAAGATAATCGGCAGGCCCGAGATCGGTGCGCAGGTATTGCCGAATTTGTCGCGCAGTTCCGCGCGTACCGGCGATTTCACCCGACCGACAGCTGTTTCCGGCACCTGCGGGCAGCCCGAGATATCGTGGGCCACTCGCTTGGCGACCGCGGCCGTGGTCCAGCCGTCGGGCCCGCTATCGGCCAGCACCTGCACGATGATCGACAGCAGCGTGCCCAGCAGGGCGGTCGCGACTACGAACAGAATCGGTCGGCGACGAAACATATTCAGCGTCATGGCTATTCAGTCCAGTTCCCGCATACCGAGGGGCGTACGGAACAGGAACCTGCCCTGCCCGACACTGCTGCTGATCGAGAACTTGATGCTGTTGATGATGGCGCGCAACAGATCTCCCGGCGCCACACTGCCCTCGGCGACACAGGCGACGCCGACCGGATTGCGCGAGCGCAACTGTCGGACCGTCTCCTCGCGCACATCACCGATGCCGAGTGCCACCACTACTGGGCGGAACGGGTGGCCGGGCGCCTCCAGTCCGGCCCGCACCGGCACCCAGACATTATCGGGCTGGAATTTGCCGCGCACTTGCGGATTTCCGTCGGTGAGAAAGAAGATCACCGGGGTATAGGTGTCCAATCGGGCGCTGGCGAAGCGCTTGTGGTCGGCGCGCAATTGTCGGTCCAGATAACGGAATACGTCCGCGTAGTCGGTCGCGCCCTGGCGCGGTAGCGCCGGAATGGACGGGTCGATGCGCAGCGGGGTCAAGGGCAGCACCGCGACGGCGGAATCACCGAAGGCGACAACCGAAAGATGCGCGGTGTCATAGGTGGTCGGATCCTCCTCGAGCACATTGAGCATGTCCGGCAGCGCTTGCTCCACCGTCTCCAGTGGCGTGATCTTCTGGTTGGTCCACGCGGGATCCCACATCGAACGGGAGACATCGCAGACGACATAGAACGGGAACACCCGGCTGGCGCTCACTCCGGCCTGGGTGAGTTTGAAACGAGTATCCTCACGCATTCCTGGCTCCGATTAGTTGGAAATTTCTGCGCGGCACGACAATCCGCGAGCGTTGGACTGTTGCTCGGCGACGACTTTGCCGTCGACGGTGATCTTGCAGTGGGCCGCACCGGCGGGATCGGGCGTGCCCTCGATGAAGACGACGAAACCGCCGGACCGGTTGCTGACCAGGGTGCGCGAATAGGGCAGTGTGGTAGCACCCGCCCCGAGGTAGCTGCTGGCGCCGTCACTCCAGCTGAGGTCGCGAACCTTGCCGCTGCCGCTCACGTCGAAAACGACGGTGTGCTTCTTGGTCTTGTCCGGTGTCCCGGTCGGGCCGGTGGGCTTGGTGGTCCCGGAATTGTTGTTTGTATTCGAATTGCCGTTTCCACCATGGGATCCGGTGCTCTCACCGGTGGTCTGGTCCTGATTCGACGCCTGATCCACCTGCGGCAGCTGGATATCGAGACTCGACTTGCCGACCACCAGAAAAACCGCGGCCGCCGCGACCACCGCGAGAACGGCGGTAAGTAGGTACTTCACTGGATTCACTTTCCTGCGCGCCAAGCCCGGTGGACGGGACGTGGAATCAGCGTCCGGCAAATCCGGTGCGGAAACATCCCCGCCGTATCACTGAGTGACACGTTCATCGAAATCGGCTGTGCGTGCATTGATTACGGTCGCCCCGGGGTGCGATGCTGGAGGGTTGGATAGGGGTGTGTTGGGGGTCGGTACCGAACACGGGTCGGTACGTTTCGGCCCCCTGAGATTCGCGGCACCGACCAACGAATAACCAACGGCCGTCCAACGCGGTATCGGTTTGACACCCCTGCCGATGCGGTCGCACACTCATCGATATGCCCGATGACAAAACCGTGGTCGGGCGCGCCGTCGCGATCATCGAGGCGGTCGCCGATTCCCGGGATCCGGTCTCGCTGGCCACGCTGACGCGCCGCACCGGCATTCCGAAACCAACCGTCCGCCGCATCGCCAACGATCTGGCCCGACGCGGCATGCTCGAAGTGACCCCGGACGGCTACCGGGCGGGCACGCTGCTGATCTACCACGGTTTGCGCGCGGCTCAGCAGCACGGTTTCGTCGTCACCGCGCAGCCCTATATCCAGGATCTGTATCTCCGCACCCGAGGCGAAATCGTCTGGTGCGCAAGCCTGTACGGCGGCGAGCTGACCCTCAACGGTTCGGCGTTCGGCCGCAACTACGCCGAGGCGATGAAGCGACAGAACTGGCCGAGCCTGGCATCGTTCGGGCCGAGTATGGTCCTCACCGCCGCGGGACGGCTGCAGATCGCCGCCCACGAGGAACAGGCCGAACAGATCCTCGCCATGCGCTGGGCGCCACTGACCCAGTACTCGGTGACCGATCCGCGCAAACTGCGGGCACTGCTCGACGAGGCCCGCGATACCGGGTTCGCGCACGAGCGCGAGCAGACGGCGGTCGGCTGGAGTTGTGTGGCATCGGCGGTGCGCGACAGCTCGGGTGCGTTCATCGGCGCGATCGGGATCACCGGCCGCAGTGCCGCCATCGAACAGCGCAGTCTGCACACCGGATTGGTGCGCTCGGTGGAATCGCTGCAGCACGAACTGCGCGAAGACTGGGCGGCGGGGGTGCCGCTCGGCAAACCGTCGAAGTCCTTCGGGGAGATCTTCACTCAGTACCCGCGCTGGACACCGAATCTCGCACCGCTGCTCGATGTGGCCCCGGATCGACCGCCGATTTCGATGCCCCCGCCATGATGGGCGGCAAACCCGAATTCCCTCCCGTACTATCGCGATCGGGAACACCGGCCGGGTAGATGAAGGGGGGCGGTGTTGGAGATTCGCCTACCGGCGACCATGCGCAACGGGGGTGCATGGGTACGGCGCTTCGCCGGGACGACTCCTGGTGCCATCGGCGCGGTCGCCGTCGTCACCGTCGTGTTGTGTCTGCTCGCCGGGTTGACCTCCGCAGATCAATTGAGCGGCAAGATCGCTCGGCGCGATACCGTGCTGGAACGCACCGAACCGCTGGCCTATGCCGCGCAGACCCTGTATGTCGCGCTGTCGGCCGCCGACGCGTCCGCGGCCACGGCCTTCCTGTCCGGCGGCATCGAATCACCGGAAGTGCGCGGGCGATATCAACAGGCACTCGCCGAAGCGGCGGCCGCACTGGCGGAGGCGACCGCCGGAGCCGCCGATCAACAGACCAGGAATATCGTCGCCAAGATCGCCGCCGACCTGCCCGCCTACACCGGCCTGGTCGAGACGGCACGGGCGAACAACCGGCAGGGCTTCCCGGTCGGTTCGTCCTATCTGCGCGAGGCCTCACTGCTGATGCAGAATTCGTTGCTGCCCAACGCCGAAACGCTCAGCAAGGACCGCATGGCCGCGGTCCGCCGGGATCAGCACGATATCGGCGCGCTGCCGTGGACCACCATGGTGCTGCTGATACTGGTGCTCGTCGGCTGTGGCGGTGGCACTTTGGTCCTGCTGCGCCGCACCAATCGCCGGGTGAACCTCGGTCTCGCGGTCGCCGCGGGCGCGACGGGCCTCGCGCTGTTCTGGGTGGTCGCCGCGACGATCATCGCCGCCGTCGCACTCGATACCGGTAAGTCCGGGGCGACCAGTCGCTTCGAAACCCTGACCCAGGCCAGGATCCTGGCCCAGCAAGCGCGCACCGACGAAACCCTGGAGTTGATCACCCGCGGCGATATCACCACGAGCGAAACCGATTACCGCAAGCACACCACCGAACTGGCGGACCGGTTGGCGACGGTCACCGGCCCGGACTCCACGGCCTCGCGCGGCGTACTCGGCTGGACCGCCGGACATGCCAAACAGCGTGACGCCTACGAGGCGGCGAACTATCCCGTGGCCGTGGCTCAGGCGATCGGCACGGGTCCGGAGACCTCGGCGACATTGTTCGCCCATCTCGATCAGCTGTTGCGCGACAACCTCATCCAGGAGCGCGGCGATTTGCGCGACGGGGTCGACTCGGCGGGTGCGACATTGACGCTCAGCCCCGCCGGGACACTGATACTCCTGTTCGGCGCTGCGGCATCGACCGTCACCGGCCTCTGGCCGCGGGTGAAGGAGTTTCTGTGAGACGGCGAATCACCCTGCGGCGGTCCGGATTCGGATGGATGGCGTTGGTCGCGCTGGTGACCGCATGCGGTTCCGGCATCCAGGCCCCCGCGTCCACGAATGTGGCCGCGGTCAACCCCAAACCCGATCTCGTCGAGATCACGACACCGCCGCAGTCCGAATCCGGCGGCAATTGCGATCCGGAGACCACCCTGCGTCCAGGTCCGTTGCCGAGTCCCGGTGCGATGCCGCCGGGTTCGGCGATGGCGGCCATCGTCGCCAATGGCAAACTGCGGGTCGGGGTGGATCAGAACACCTACCTGTTCGGCTTCCGCAATCCCAGCAGCGGACAGCTCGAGGGCTTCGATATCGATATCGCGCGCGAGATCGCCCGATCCCTCTTCGGTGATCCGGACCGGATCGAATTGCGGTCGGTCACCGCGGCCGAGCGGATACCCGCCCTGCAGAACAAACAGGTCGACCTGATCGTGCGCACCTTCTCGGCGACCTGTGAGCGGCGTCGTGACGTCGACTTCTCCGGCGTCTATTACCGTGCGACCCAACGTCTTCTGGCCGCCCGCAACTCCGGCATCCGATCCAGCGCGGATCTGGGCGGCAAGCGGGTGTGCGTCACCCGGGGCACCACCTCACCCGGACCACTGTTCAGCCTGGCCAAGCGGCCCGTCGTGCTCGGCGCGTCCAACTGGACCGACTGTCTGGCCGCGCTGCAACAGGGCCATGTGGACGCGATCAGCGGCGACGATCCGATCCTGGTCGGCCTGGTGGCCCAGGACCGCAATCTCGAGATCGTCGGGGAGGTGATCGGCACCGGCGCGTACGCGGTCGGCATCGCGCAGGGGCATCCGGATCTGGTCCGCTTCGTCAACGGTGTGCTGGAACGCATCCGCGGTGACGGCACCTGGCAGCAGCTCTACAACACCAGACTCAGCGCCCTCGGCCCCTCGCCCGGTCCGCCGGACCTGCGTTACAAAGAGTGAGACCATGCAGCCACTCACACTCGCCGAAATCGACGCCGAATTGACGACCCGCACCATCGAATTCGATGCCATCACGGCCACCCTGCTGGAACTGGACAAGCATCCGGGCCACACGCTGCTGCAACGCTATCCGCCGACCGGTGGGACCGAACAGCGGTGGCTGTCGGTTCGCGCCGCGCTCGCGCTGATGTGGGAGGACTACAGCCGGCTGCAGATCATCCTGGATTCGGCGCGCAAGGTGCGCGGCGCTCGGACCCGCCTCGACGACGGTGAGCGCGCCGAACTCACCCGACTGCTGCGCGGGCGTCCCTATGAGGCCGCGCGCACGCCGATACCGATGGCGCAACGTTCGCTCACCGGTCCCGCCGAAGAGGTTTTATTCGTCGGACTCGCCGATACCGTTGATCGCATGCGGGCCACCTTCCCGGAAATCGCCGAATTCTTCGACGCGGTCGATGCGGTGAACGGCCGGGTGATGTCGGGCCTCGCGCCGCTGCAGGAAACCCTGGACAAGGCGGGCGCGGCCGGGTGCGAGACCGCGCAGCTGCGCGCGATCGGCGACGGCATCGCCGAATTGCTGAGCCGTTCGGCGAATGATCCGCTGGCGCTGACGGCGCCGGAGATCGATGCGCGCATCGCGGAGTTGTCGGAGCAGTTGCGGAACGTGGCCACGATCCTCGCCGAACTCGATGCGGTGGCGGCGGATTGGGCCGCCGCGATCGCCGAGACGCGCAGGCGCTTGGCCGCGCTACGGGCAACCCGTGCCCGCGCGGCGGAGGTGAGGGCACAGGTCGAAGCGAAAATTCTGGCGGGCCCGCTGCCGACAGATGAGGACAACACCGCCGCGCTCGAAGCGGAACTCGACGCGTTGTCGCCGAATTCGGTTGCGGCAACGGATGTGGTGCGGTTGCGTATGCGGATCGCCGACGCGACCGCCGGGGCGGCCACCGCGCAGGAGCTGGCTCAGGGCCTGCTCGATCGGCGCAGCGAATTGCGTGGGCGGCTGGCCGCCTATCAGGTGAAGGCGGCGCGACTCGGCGTCAGCGAGGACCGAGATGTCTTGGCCTCCAACCAGATCGCGGCGGGTCTGCTCGCGCGGCGACCGTGCGATCTGGCGGCCGTCACTCGGGCGGTCGCCGACTTCCAGCAGATCATCGGGGAGAAATCGGGGCGGGGCAGATGACCTGTAATGAGCCTGGCTGCGACGGCACGATCGAAGACGGATACTGCGCCGTGTGCGGCACCGCGCCCGCCGAGGCGACCACCGCATCGGCGGAAAGTCCCGTCCCGCAGGGAGTTTCGAGCGAGGCGCAAGTGTGCGCCGAACCGGGCTGCGCTGGAACCATTGTCGGTGGGTACTGCGACGCCTGCGGTACGGCTCCGACCGAATCACAGCAGGCTACCTGTGCCGAGCCGGGCTGCGCCGGAGCCATCGTCGACGGCTACTGTGACGCCTGCGGCACAGCACCGGGCAGGACTTCCGCACTATCGGTGCGCTCCGGAAGCACCCGTGCCTCCGGACGTTCGGTGCGCACGGGCCGGACCTCATCGAAATCCAGCGCGCGCGGCCGACTCGGCGCGGGCATGGTGGAGGTGCCTCGGATGCCGCGCGTCGACCCGGCCACCGCGGTCCTGGCCGATCCGCAGGTCGCGGAGGGCAAGCGGTTCTGCGGCAAATGCGAACAGCCGGTCGGCCGCGGCCGTGACGGTACACCCGGCCGTACCGAGGGCTTCTGCCCCAATTGCGGCACCCGGTTCTCCTTCACACCGAAGTTGAGCAAGGGTGATCTGGTCGGCGGACAGTACGACGTGGTCGGCTGTTTGGCCCACGGCGGGCTCGGCTGGATCTATCTGGCCACCGACCGCAATGTCGCCAACCGCTGGGTGGTGCTGAAAGGTCTACTCAATTCCGGCGATCTGGACGCTATGGCGGCCGCGGTCGCCGAGAAACGGTTCCTCGCCGAGGTCGAACATCCCAGCATCGTCAAGATCTACAACTTCGTCGAGCACCGCGACGCCGACGGTGTCGCGGTCGGCTACATCGTCATGGAGTACGTCGGCGGGACCTCGCTCAAACAGATCCTGCGCGCCCGCCGCGACGCCGATGGCAGCTATCTGCCGCCGCCGCAGGCCATCGCCTACATTCTGGAGATGCTGCCCGCGCTCGGCTATCTGCATTCGCTCGGCCTGGCCTACTGCGATTTCAAGCCCGACAATGTGATGCAGACCGATGAGCAGCTCAAACTCATCGATATGGGCGCGGTGATCGCCATGGACGATCAGGACAGCCCCATCTACGGCACCATCGGCTATCAGGACCCCGAAATCTCCGAAACCGGGCCGACCGTCGCCACCGAGGTCTACACCGTCGGCCGCACCCTCGCGGTATTGCTGATGAATGTGCCGCAGCAGGGCGGGCACTTCGGCGCGCTGCCCGGCCCGGACGCCGAACCGTTACTGGCGCAATATGATTCGCTGCACCGATTCATCCTGCGCGCCACCGACGCCGATCCGGAGGCGCGCTTCTCCTCGATGGAGGAGATGGCCGATCAGCTGACCGGCGTGCTGCGCGAGGTGCTGAGCATCGATGACGGGGTGCCACGTCCCGGTATGTCGGCCTACTTCGGGCCACCACGCGGCGTATTCGGCGTACGGGAAGCACCGACGCCGACGAGTATCGTTGCGGCACTGCCGGTTCCGCTGGTCGATCCGAACGACAGCGGTGCCGCTCTGCTGGCGACCACCGGCGGCACCTCGCCCGCCGAACTGGAACCGGCCTTCGAAGCGGGCCTGCGCTCGGTGCTCACGACTCGCGGCGCGTCCGTGGAGATTCCATTGCGGCTGGTACGCGCCGCCCTGGAAATCGGCGACCCGGCCGACGCGCTGCGCCGACTCGACGAACTCGCCGAGACCCTGCCCGGTGACTGGCGGCTGGCCTGGTATCGCGGCCAAGCCGAACTGCTCGCGGGCAATATCGATGCGGCACATGCCGAATTCGATGCCGTATACGCGGCATTGCCCGGCGAGGCCGCACCGAAGCTGGCGCAGGCGGCCGTCGCCGAACTCACCGGCGCACAGCCTGATCGGCAACAGGCCGCACGCTACTACGACACGGTCTGGCGCACCGACCACGGCTTTGTCAGCGCCGCCTTCGGACTGGCCCGGCTGCGCAATGCGGACGGCGATCGCGACGGCGCCGTCGCCGTGCTCGATCAGGTGGATTCGGCCTCGGCGCTCTACACCGAGGCACGGCTGACGGCCGTGGAGACCATGCTGGCCGACCGGACCCCCGACGAACTGTCCGAAGCGCTGCTGCGCGATGCGGGCGGACGGGTCGAGGCATTGCGGATCGAATCGAAAAGCCGTGGCGCACAGGTGCGGATGCGCGTGCTTGATGCCGCATTGAAATGGCTACGTGCGGGTAAAGCACCGACGACACATGGGGCGCTGCTCGGCGCCGACCTCGATCAGGACGGAGTACGAACCGGTTTGGAGCGCTGCTATCGCGACCTCGCCCGCGAAACCGAAGATATGTGGGCCCGATTCGAGCTGGTGGATCGTGCCAATGCGATCCGGCCGAGGACGACCCTATGACCCGGCCCGAGACCGCGGTAGAGCGGCGGTGCCCGGAGTGCGCGGCGCGGGTCGGGGTGGCCGACCGGTTCTGCGAGGCCTGCGGCCGCGAACTCGGCACGCGCCGAATCGCGCTGCCGCGGTCGGATCCGAATGCGGCGCCGACGTGTGAGGGCTGCGGCGGCACCCGCTACGACGCCGACGGTTACTGCGGCGGCTGCGGCCAATTGCGGCCGCAGCCGGATCGATTCGAGGCCGATCTCGGCGCGGTATACGTCATGACAGATCGCGGTATCGCGCACGCGCGCAACGAGGATGCGGTCGCCGCCGCGGTAGTGGAAGACGGGACCGAGCGGCCGATCGTCACGGTGATCGCGGTCAGCGACGGTGTCTCCACCTCCGACGATCCGCAGGCCGCCTCGGGGGCGGCGGCGCGAGCGGGCGTCGATGCCTGCCTCACCGCCTTGGCCGAGGCACGATCCGGCACCGCGGTGGTGTTGGCCGGACTCACGGCCGCGTCCCGGGCCGTGCGCGATATCGCGCGGCACGATGGTCACGCTCCCTCATGCACCTACGTTTCGGCCATCGTGCGTGGATACGGTGGTGACGGCGTGGAGATCACCGTCGCGAATGTCGGTGACAGCCGGGCATATTGGTTGCAGGGCACCGGCATCGAGCCGATTGCGGGCGGGAATCTGCCGTCGACCCGGTTGACCGTGGACGACTCGTGGGCGCAGGCGCTCGTCGATGCCGGTGCCATGGACGAGCAGTCCGCGATGCGGGATCCACGGGCCCATACGTTGCTGCGCTGGCTCGGTGCCGACAGCGAGGACAAACCGTGGTCGGACCGATGTGTGAAGACCTTTCACACCACGGGTCCCGGGATGCTGTTGCTGTGCAGTGACGGACTTTGGAACTACGTATCCGATCCGGCGGCGCTCGCGCGGATGGTCAGCGGGTTACCGCGCGAGCAGGCGGCGCGGGTGCTTGTCGAATTTGCACTACGGTCCGGGGGGAGCGACAACATCACCGTCGCGCTGGTGCCGATCGGGCCATCGGTCGATGCGGGAGTAGCACAGTGAGTTCCATTGCGAATAACGGTATTTCGGTAGCGATAGACCAGAACGAATATCTGGCCGAGGGCGCGGACACGGTCGACGCGGTGGTGACCGTGGAGACCGGTGCGGATTTCGTGGCGGCCGGACCGGAACCGGAGCGGCTGGAGGTGCTGATCATCGACTGCTCCGGATCGATGGCCACCGGTAAGAAGTTCGAAGGTGCGCGCCGAGCCACCCTGGCCGCACTCGATGTACTGAAGGACGGCACCCGGTTCGCGATCATCGAGGGCACGTCGATGGCGCGGCTGACCTATCCGAGTGATAAGCCGTCGGTGCAGGCCAACCGCGACACCAGGGCCGCGGCCCGCCGCGCGCTGGATAAGTTGCGCCCCAACGGCGGCACCGCCATGGGCACCTGGCTCGGGCTCACCCGTCAGCTTGCCAAGAAACATCCCGGTGCGATGGTGCACGCCATCCTGCTCACCGACGGCAAGAACGAACACGAGGAGCCCACGGCGCTGGCCGCCGAAATAAAGCAGTCCGAGGGGATCTTCACCTGTGACTGCCGCGGCGTCGGAACCGACTGGCAGGTGGACGAATTGCGCACCATCGCCTCGGCGCTGCACGGCACGGTCGATATCGTCGCGGATCCGGCGAATCTGGCCGCGGACTTCGCCGCCATGACGCAGACATCGATGGCCAAGGCGATTCCGGAACTCACCCTGCGGGTGTGGACACCGGCCGGTGCCACCGTCCACTTCGTGAAGCAGGTCGCTCCGACCATCGAGGATCTGACCGCGCGCCGCACCGATGCCGGACCGCAGCTGGGGGAGTACCCGCTCGGGGCGTGGGGTGCGGAGGACCGCGACTATCACGTGCAAGTGCGGGTCGAGCCCGCCGCGCCCGGACGGGAGAAGCTCGCGGCCCGCATCAGCGTGGTCGCGGGTGATGAGGTGGTCGGGCAGGGGTTGGTGCGCGCGGTGTGGACCACCGAGACCGAGCTGTCGGCCCGAATCAGCAGGCGGGTCGCGCATTACACCGGACAGGCCGAACTCGCGCAGGTCGTGCAGGAGGGGTTGAGCGCACGGAAGAACGGTGATGTGGAGACCGCGACGGCGAAGCTGCGGCGCGCGGTCGAGCTCGCCGCCGAATCCGGGAACGAGGGCACCGCCAAACTGTTGCGCGGTGTGGTCGAGGTCGACGAGCGCAATGGCACGGTGCGGTTGCGCGCCAGAGTCGAGGCCGCGGACGAAATGGCCTTGGACGCACGCTCGACCAAGACGGCGCGGGTACGCAAGGAGGGGTAATGGCGATCGCCAGCTGTCCGGACGGGCATCAGTCCGTCGCGACGGATTACTGCGATGTCTGCGGTTCGCCGATCGGCGCGCCCGCGCCGACGAGCGCGGCCGCGCTCTGCCCGTCGTGCGGGTCGCCGAGCACCGGCCGCTTCTGTGAAGTCTGCGGCGCTGATTCGGCGCTGCCGACGCCGGTGCCGCGTGCGTCCGCGCCGACCGAAATCGTCACCGCGGTTTCCGCCGCCGATGTCGCGAGCGCGGCCGGTGCGGTGACATGGGTCGCCACGATCACCGCCGATCGCGAGTTCTACGACCGTGTGCAGGCCCGCAAGGGCCCCGACGCCGATCAGGTCGAATTCCCGGCGTTCTATCCCGAGCGCCGAATCACCTTGCGCGGCACCGACATCCTGATCGGCAAACACAGCGTCTCCCAGGGCCTGCAACCCGAGATCGATCTGGGCATCGCCCCCGCTGACGCAGGCGTCTCCCGCGCCCACGCGATTCTCCGCCTCGCTGAGACCGGCATGACCATCACCGATCTCGGCTCCACCAACGGCACCAGCCTCAACGGCAGCGAAGACTTGATCCCCGCAAAGGCGCCGGTCTCACTCCAAAGTGGCGACCGAATCCACCTCGGTGGCTGGACCACGATCATCGTGACCGCCGAAAACCTCTGAGCGACTGCACGTCCCCACCGGCATACCTG
Source organism: Nocardia sp. CA-135398 (assembly GCF_050955845.1). Lineage (NCBI taxonomy): Bacteria > Bacillati > Actinomycetota > Actinomycetes > Mycobacteriales > Nocardiaceae > Nocardia > Nocardia sp. CA-135398. The sequence continues at coordinate 4,291,311 of NZ_CP192084.1, forward strand.
CATCGCCAGCTCACACCTTCTTCGCCTGAGGATCGGCCCACCGAACACCGTCGGCGGTTGCCGCCGAAGATCACGTGACGGGCAGGACGGCGACCTGCCGTGCCCGAGGTGTCCGTACAACCGCAGCAGATACCCTTCGGCACCAGCGATGTTCGAGTGGTAGGGGGTCGCCGGAGGATCGGCCGAATTTATGAAGGTCAGATGTTGAAGCGGCCGGCGAAGCCGCGGAGGGGAAGGTCGGCGCTGGTGATGATGCCGGGTCGGGCGGCGACGACGGATTTGATGGCGTTGAGGGCGGGCAGGCCGGTGACGGTCATGCCGATGGAGGCGAAGTTCTCCGGGTTCGACAGGTCGAAGCCCTTACGCGGGAGGATCATGTGCTTGCTGTAGATGTTGGGGTCGCCGGTGACCTGGGTGATGTAGCAGCCCTTGATGTTCCATGCGGGGTCGGTGTGCGGGGTCATCTGCCATTCGAGGTGGGTCTCCACTCGTGCGACACCGTCGACCATGCCTTGGTATTTGATGTAGTTCCCACCCAGTGAGCCCTTGGGCATGAAGTACCAGCCGAGGTCGACGTCCTTGGTACAGGCGCCGAGTTCGTAGCTGAATTTCACCTCGTCGAGTTCCAGGCCGAAGGCGTCGGCCATGAGGTAGACCGAATCGGCGAACACGGCGGTGTATTTGTAGAGCGAATCGGGGATGGTCGGATCGTCGATCGGGCGGCCGTAGCCGACGGCCTTCCAGGTGTCCACGGAGTGGTGGCAGGACACATCCACGGATTCGGTGACGGTGACGTTCTCGATATCAGCGACGTCGGCGGTGTGCACGATGCCCAGGATCTGGCACAGGCCCGGATTCATGCCGGTGCCGTAGAACGTGGAATTACCGCGCTCGCAGGCCGCTTGGATGACCTCGCTGACCTTGCGGCCCGAGGGATGCGAGTGGTTGCGGTCGCGGTGGAAGCCGGTGATCCAGTCCGCGGTGGTCACCACGTCGATGCCGGCCTCGAGCACTTTTTCGTAGAGGTCCTCGTCGGGGAACACTCCGTGGAAGGTGAGCACGTCGGGGCGGGCGGCGATGATCTCCTCGACCGTGCCGGTGGCGATCACCCCGACCGGGTCCAGACCGACGATCTCCCCCGCGTCGCGTCCGATCTTGTCCGGCGAATAGCAGTGCAGCCCGACCAGTTCGAGATCGCGGTGGTTGCGGATGCGCCCGATCATCTCGGTGCCGAGGTTGCCGGTGGCGACCTGGAATACCCGGATCTTGTCGGAGGTGCTCATGAGAAGTGCCTTTCTGGCCGTCGCTACTGGGTCGGGGGAGGTTCAGGCGGTGGTGGCCGCCGGGCGCACGGCGCCGCTGTCGGGGTGACGTGGGTCGGTGCCCGCGAGTCCGCCGTCGGGGTAGAACTGCACGGCCCATTCGCGCAGCGCCTTGAAGCCCTTGAACTCCTTCTGCGACAGGGCGGGCGGGTCGGAGTAGCGCTGATGCGCCCAGATGTGGACGTCGGCTTCGAACTGCTCGATGACGAATCCGGCCATGGTCGTGCCGTAGCGGCCGATCTCGGGGCGTTCGTCGCCGGGCTTGCGGCCGATCCACACGGTGAAGCGCACATCGGAGGTGTATTCGTCGACCGGTGTCACCGCGGGCATGGTGCGGTTGTCGACCATGCCCCAGCTCTTGGTGATCGAACAGCCCAATCCGGCGTTGATCGATTCCACACCACTGTTGACCTGGTCCTCGGCGATGTCCTCGTCGAAGGCGATGGTGAAATCGACGTAGGACACCGGGCCGGAGAAATCGTGACGGGTGAACTCCGGCACGAACGGCGTCTTGTGCACCACCTTGAAGTGCGCGAAGTCGACGCCGTTCTCCATCACATATTGCGGATGCAGTTCCAGGCCCGGCCGGAACAATGTCGCGGCAGGCACCGGCGGGTAGTAGTCCGCGGCGGTCTTGCCGTCACCGAACGCTTCGAACATATCCGGCACCTCGAAATACGGTGCCCGGCCCGCGGTGTCGTACCAGATCCACACCGCCTCGTTACGTTCGACGACGGGGTAGCTGCGGATGCGGCGGCCCTTGTTCGGGCGGGACTCGTAGGGGATGCACACATTGCGGCCCTCGCGGTTCCATTCCCAGCCGTGGAACGGGCACACCAGGTTCTCGCCTTGGACCTGCCCGCCATAGCCCAGGTGCGCGCCGAGGTGCTCGCAGTAGGCGTCGAAGACCGCGAGGTCGCCGGCAGCCGATCGCCACGCCACCATCTCACGCCCGAAGTACTTCATCCTGTGCACCGCACCGACCTCGATCTCGGTGCACCACGCGACTTGGAACCATCCCGTCGGCTCCATCGACAGCGGCGGTTTGGCCATCTCGATCCTCCACGTCTTCGCGGGCTGTCCGTGTCGGCGCGGACCGTCGGTTCCACGCCCGGCGAACACGACAATAGAACCCTCTTTGAAAGAATACAAGAGGGTTAGTTGAAACTGGATTCCCCAGGTCGTTCGAGGTAGCATCGGCCCTTGTGACAGAGGCGGCGGCGAGCATGAGGCGGGCGAACAAGCGCGGGATCCAATCGCGGGAAGCCATGCTCGACGCCGCGATCGCCTCGCTGTCGACCGGGGACCCCGCCGCGGTTTCCGGCAACCGGATCGCCCGCGACATCGGCGCGACCTGGGGAGTCGTCAAATATCAGTTCGGCGACATCGACGGCCTGTGGGCCGCGGTCCTGCGCTACACCGCCGACAAGCGCGGGGACCTGCCCGCGGCAGCCAAACCGGACGGCACCCTGCGCGAACGCGTCGCCGCGCTCATCCACGCGATGGCCATCGGGTTGCGCCGCCCCGAGTCTTTGGCCATCGAGACGCTGCGCGCGGCGCTGCCACGCGACCACGCCGAACTCGAACGCGACTACCCGCTCACCGCCGCCGAGCTGGCGTCCTGGAAACCGCACTGGGACGACGCATGCCAGCGAGCCTTCGCCGATCTGGAACTCGATCCGGTCAAGGTGCGCCGGGTCGCGGCGCTGATCCCAGCCGCCATGCGCGGCATCACCTCCGAGCGAACTCTCGGCACATACGGCAACCTCGACGACGCTATCGAAGCGCTCATCGGCGGCATGGTCGCCTACCTCGAAAACTGAGCCGGGTCTCGACCGCACTCACCAGCCGCGGTCCCTACCGCGGACAAGCCCGCCGGTGCCCGGCTGCGATGAGCGGTCTCAGAACAACATGTCACGCACTCGCAGCGGCCGGTAGCCGGTCGGCCCCAACTGGGCGAGCTCGGCGTCGATGTCGACCTCGATGGCCGATCAACCCTCATCGGCAGCCAAGCCGAGCACCAACCACCCGGCCGCGCATCTCGAACGCGAAAACCCTTCTCTACCAGCCCACTACGCCATATCTGCACGAAATTCGGCCGATACTACGGTGACCACGTAGGGCACCAGCAGGCAAACTCAGCGCCTGAGGTTCGGCGATGACTCCAACTCCCGCAGCACCTCATCGATACGCCGCATGACATGCGAGCGCCAACCGGCGTCCATGATCGTGCGGGCCTTCTGCTGCAGCGGATGGTCCGGGTCGAATCCGGCGTGTTCCAAGAACAATCGGGTGCCCTTGCCCTCGGGCTCCAGCGTCCAGGTGATCGTCCAGTCGGCGCCGTGCTCGGCATCCTGGTCGGCATCGCGCCAGCCGACGCGCAGCATCCGCTCGGCTTCGAAGGCCAGCACCTCGGCCGCGATCACACCGGAAAAACCAGTCGCCGGAACGGCTTTCGCATCGATGCTGTAGCGGTGCCCGACCTCGAGCCGGAAGTCGGACGGCATGAACCACCGTGCCAGCAATTCCGGTTCGGTCAGCGCGCGCCACACCTTCGCCGGTGGGTGCGCGAGGAATTCGTCTACGTGAATGGTGGTCGGATCTGTCATCCCTACTCCTGTTCCATGGTGTCCAGCAGTTCACGCAGCCCGGCCAGCTTCTCGCGCCAGAACCGCTCGAATGGGTGCAACCATTCCTGGATCTCGTACAGCGGGGCCGCCTCGAGCCGATACAGCCGTTGCCGCCCGACCTTGTTCTCACTGACAAGCTCGGCCTCCCGCAGCACCCGCAGATGTTCGGAGAAGCTCGGCCGCGCCATCTCGAAATGTGCGGCCAGATCGGTCACCGGCTGCGGTCCGCCCTCACGCAGCAACCGCAACACTTCGCGCCGAACCGGACTGGCCAGCGCCGCGAAGACCCGCCCCTCGGGCGCTTCGACAGTCATCGGCCCGCGGCGGCCAGGACGAAGCGGTTGCCATCGGGATCGGTCAGCGTGGCCTGACGTCCCCACGGCAGTTCGGTCGGTCCCTCGACCGCCGCGCCCGCTTGGGCCAGCACCGAACAGTCCGCATCGAGGTCGGCGGTTTCCAGGATGATGCCGCTCGAACTGCCGGGCGTGAAACCCTGCTCCGCACTGGCCAGCGTGAAGGCGGTCTGCGCGCCCTTGGGTGCGACCTGTAGCCAGCGCACCGGTCCCATCCGCTGATCCACCAGCACCTCGAATCCGAGGGTGTCGACATAGAAGTCCTTGGCCCGCTCCTGATCGGTGACGGGCACGGTAACGACCTTGGCATGAGTGATGTTCACAGCGTCGACTATAGGTAGGAAAAATCCTACGCGTCAAGAGGTGATAGCTGGGACCGATCGGTCGGTTACTATGCGCGTAGTATGTGGTGATGGGGTTCGAGTGGCCGGACTGGGCGTTCGCGCATCTGATCGGCATCGGACCCCGGGAGGTACGCCAAGTCCTCGAAGGCGCACGGCGCTGGCCGCGGATCGCCGATGACGGGCACGTGACGGTGTTGTCGGTCTGGGGTCGCACAGGTACCGGGCGGCCACTGATCGTGGCGACGCGCCAACAGGACCAGTGGACCTGGCTGATCATCGGCGCCCGGGAAATGCGCGCCGACGAACTGAAAATGTTCGAGGAGTGGGAACAGGAGAACCGGTGATGAGCAACAAGGATTTCCCGTCCACCCCGGACGAAGTGGCGGCGTTCATGGATCGGCTGACCTTCAGTGACGAACCGGTCTCGCCGGAAAAGGCGCCGCCGCCACTCGCCCCCGGTGACGACATCGTGGTGACCAGCTCCATTCGCATGCCGCTGGAGCTGCACACCCGGGTCAAGCAGCTCGCCGACAGCCGTGGCATCGGCATGTCGACCCTCATCCGGGAATGGATGGAGGCAGCCATCGCCGAACTCGATGGCGACCAGCTCATTTCGCGCGCCGACGCGGTCCGCGCCCTATCCCGACTCCATCCGATCCACCGCGCTAGCTGAACGGCTGCGCGCCTTGCGGATATGTCGGTCGTCGACGCCGAGTTGATGGACCTTCCAGCGTGGGCGCAGCAGAATGCGGCCGTGAGCAATGAGGTGAGAAGTGTAGTAGTCGCCAGACTGATCAGGCTTGCCGAAAGCCCCGACTACCGAGACCGGGCGGACGCAGGCCGCTGCCTGGCCAACTTCGCCGAAATGCCCGAAACCAGGGCGCCATTGTCGGGTCTCATACTTGATGCCGACAACACATTCGTCACCCGCGCGACGGCGGAGGCATTACTCCGACGTCAGGACTCGCTCGGTTTCGCTGCCGTCGCCGCAGGACTCGCTGCGGCCGATCCGAACCACGCCGACTGGATTCGAACAGCAGTGCTCGACGTGTTCGGGGTGTTCTCCCGTGACCGAGATGCCGCTGTGCGCGAGTGCGAGACATTGACCGAGGCACCTGATGAATTGGTACGTCATGGAGCAAGCCAGCTGATCGCCATGCTGGCCGAGATCAATCCCATTCTTCGCCCAGCGCGGGACTAGCCAGTGGACGGCGTCTACCGACGCGGGCCGACGGATACTCATCCGGGCGCGCGGATATGGGATACGCCCGTTCCACCGGACAAGCTGAATCGGGGATCGGCGGAAAAATGGGTGGCGCTGGGCTGCGATCATGGCGGGTATGGGATCCGCTGTTTATCTGATCACCGGTATCCAGGCTGCTGGGAAGTCTACGGTTGCGCAGGCGTTGGCGGAGCGGTTGCCGCGTTCGGCTCATGTGCGTGGGGATGCGTTTCGGCGCTTCATTGTCGGTGGCCGAGCCGAGATGAGCCCGGAACCTTCGACGGAAGCATTGGAGCAACTGCGGTTACGGCATACGCTGGCCGCGCGCACGGCCGATGCGTACGCCGCGGCCGGATTCACCGCGATCATTCAGGATGTCGTGCTCGGGGAGTTCCTGCCCTACACGCTCGAGCGCATCCGGACCCGGCCGCGGTATGTGGTGGTGCTCGCACCGAAACCGGCCGCGGTCGCCGCGCGCGAGGCGGGCAGGGACAAGGTCGCCTACGACGGCTTCACCGTCGAGGGCCTCGACGAGGTTTTGCGCGCGCAGACTCCGCGCATCGGATTGTGGTTGGACACATCTGATCTCACCGTGGAGCAGACCATCGACGAGATTCTCCAGAGGGCGCAGCCAGTGGACGGTGCAGTCACTGTTCAGTGACTGCACCCTCATAGTGGCTTACCCGGTCCGCAGTGCGGCCCAGTAGTCATCTCGAAGCGCGTTCCACAGGTCGTCGTGCTCAGGCAGTAACTCCCGAGCGGCCGCAAGATCGGGATACGGATCGAATGACGGTACCGGGTTGGGCTGCTGGAAGCGGTGTGCGCGAGGGCAGGCAATAGGCGGTGAAGGACTCGGAAGTGAATTGCGCGCATAAGATGCGGGCCGCGATCCCTGCCAACTGCCACACGGCGAGCTTGCCATCGTCCTGAGTTCGGGTGGTCCGCAATCTATCTCGACGCCTCACGCCCCTTCTCGTCGGTACGCCCGATGTCGAGGGACTCGATACCCCGACATCTGGACGACTCGGCGGCCATCGGCTGATTCGCCCATTCCCGGACCGCGTCCGCGAACCGCTCGACCACATCGGCTGGTGCACCGCTGTAGATGGCCGGGGGACCGATGAACGGATTACGTTGCGGCAGTGCTGGATTGCGGTCCGTGGCTCGCGATTCGCGCCGGCTCGGCTTGCTGGCGTTCATCGGCCCCCCTGACTGGCGTTCTCAGCGCACGGATCGGCGTGAGGCTTCCCGACAGCACAGACCGGCCACACCCCGTAAGGGCGGATGGTGAGCCGAGCGGTGATCTGAGCGAGCATTGGGCAGCACCCCCTGGGTTGTTGGAGATCTGTTGTCAGGCAGCCGATTTAGTGCAGGTGGGGCAGTCGGTGGGCGAATCGGTAGGGTGCGGATGTCCCGTCTCGATCAGGTGTGTCCAACAACCGCGCAACATCGCACACGTCAGCACTGTGCATTCGGCGTGTAGGTCGCTGGATATCTCCCGATGCATCTGGGCCGGTGACATTGCATGGCTCGGATACTGATGGTGGACGGGATCGGCGGCCATATCAGAAGCCAAGGTGCGGGACATCGGCCGGGACGAGCCGACCGGCCTCGATGAGCCGCTTCTTCGCCTGCGCCTTGACCGGGCACATCGACGCCTGGCAGTCCAAATGGCTCCGCATGATTACATGCGCGTATTCGATTGTCATTACAGGCAATTCGCTATGGTTCGTTACCGGCAGGCCGTGCATGCGGATACTCCGAACGTGGGTGTGGGCGTTTGGAATGCCCGGTAGCCGAGGCCGAAACCGCCTGTGCTACAAACTATTTCGCTCAGGCAGTGGGTGCTTCCCGGCTACCGGGGTGATGCAAGTACACACCCGGCCTTCGGAAAACGGCATCCCCGATCGCCCGCTTCCGTCGTATTATCGCCAAACTTTCTCCGCGGATACCGCCACGTGAGCGCCACCTGCTGACGGCTTCCAAAAGTCCGGTCACTACATAGTGAGGCTAACGATATGAGCGTTACCGGCAGTACCCTCGCGCGTCGTGCCCTCGGCCGTGAACTGCGCCGATTGCGGACGGTCAAGGGCATGTACCAAGCCGAGGCGGCCAGGCTGGCCGAAACCTCCCCGCAATCGATCGGTCGCATCGAGGAGGGCCGATCGACCCGGATCACCAGCTTTCAGATCAACGCCCTGTGCGATGCCTACGCGGCCACCGACGATGAGCGCCGAATTCTGTTGGGGTTGGTACAGGAGGTGCGTGCTGCGCGCGAGCGCGGTGGGGGTTGGTGGCGTTCCTATGCCGATCAGATCACTGGGGACTTCGATCACTATCTGGCCTTGGAGGAGGCTGCCAGTCGATTGACGGCATGGAAGGTCGCCATTGTGCCGGGGTTGCTTCAGACTCCGGCCTATCGCCGTGCGATAGCTTGGGCCGAATCTCCCGAACTGCCAACTGATCAGATCGAGAGGCGAGTCGAGTGGTTGGCACGCAGGCAGCGACGCCTCGAAGACCCCAGTCTCACTGTAGAAGTCTTGTTGTCGGAGGCCGTTCTCCGTGAAGAGGTTGGCGGCCCAGCAGTATTGGCGGAACAACTGCATCGGCTTGCCGAACTTGGTGCCCTGCCGAACGTTTCGATACGAGTAGTCCCTTTCAACGCCCGTAGCCATCTCGGAGTGTTGGTCGGCTCGTGCTTCCTGATGGAGTTTCCGCCCTTGCCGCAGTCCAAGCTCGCGGAACCGCCGATCGTCTACGTCGAGGGATACGCCGGTGACTTGTACTTGGAGCGTGATGCGGAGGTGGAGCCTTATCGAAATGCGCTCGCCGAGATCGGACGTGTAGCGTTGGATGAGAGCAAGTCCAGGCGAAAGATCCTGGCTGTGGCGAAGGAGCACAGAGCGTGAGCGTCGATCTGTCCGGGGCGAACTGGTACAAGAGCAGCCGCAGCAGCTCGACGAAGGAATGCGTGGAGGTTGCACACCTTGGCGGGGGCATGGTCGGGGTGCGGGATTCGAAGAACCCCACCGGTCCGGCTCTTGTATTCAGTCCCGCCGAATGGGATGCGTTCACGGCAGGTGTGCAGGGCGGGGAGTTCGAGCAGTCCTGAACGGCGGGTGATCTGAATTCGCAGGAACCCAGGTGTTTTCTTGGGTTCACGCGGTCGTCGCAACACTCTCGATTTGAGAGGTTGCGGCGATCGTGTCGTTTCAGGAGGATTCAGCGTTCCTCCGGAATTGCGGCCGCGGTGAATGCTTTGCGTGCTGGTGACCTGGCCGGTACGGTCTAGACGAGCTTGCGGGGGCGGGGAAGCCGGTCCGGCCCCAGGTCGGGAATGGAACCGGTGCGAGAGGACGAGATGGCCAGCTGGAGTGGTGTGGTCCGGGGTGTGGTTCTCGGTGCAGGGTTAATCCTGCTGGTTTCGGCATGCAACCCAGGTGGGGAGTCGAAAGGCACTGCAAACAGTGCGTCTGCAACGCCGACCATTGCGGCGGATGTGCCAGCGGGGTTCGATGCGTGTAAGGACCTCCCGCAGACGGTGATTCAGCAGGAGCATTTGATAAAGCCAGACCCGGACAAAAAGGATGGGGCCCAGGGCATCAAGTGGCGCGGCTGCGGCTGGATTCAGGCTGGAGGCGACGGATACGCCGCCACAATCGACACCACCAACATCACCCTGGCGATGGTGCGAGCGAACCACGACTTCGCAGTCGACGAAGAGCTCACGGTCGCTGGCCGGGCTGCACTCACTTCCCATGTCAGCGGCCAGGATCCGCACGCGGACTGCGTAATCAACGTCGAGCTGAAAGGCGGCAGCCTCGAGATCAGCATCGATAACCCACCGTCACGCCGGAATTCTGGGAATCAGCACTCTTGCGAGATCGCCAAGCGCCTCGCGGAGGGGATCGTTCCCGCGATACCGGCCGCCCTCTAGACTTTGAAGCCTGGTCGATCGCGGCCGGAATCCCTGGGGAGGAACACGAACTGTGAGCAGCGAATCCACGACACCGTCATCTGCGGGCCCACTAGCCAGCGCGATCAAGGACGCTCAGGACGGCAAGCTGACCGTCAGCTTCAGCAGTGAAGTGCGCGTGAACGCCGACGAGTTCGTCTACATCGAACGCGACTGTGCGGCCTTCAAAGAAGAGATCGTGCAACTTCAGCGGATCGCGCAAAACATTTCGCGCCGTGAGCACTGGGGCCTCGGCGAGACAACAGACGGCATGAGTTCGGCCAGCACACTGGTGGCTCGCTTCCGCGGCAAGGCCAAGGTTGTCAATCAAGCCACAGACACGGATAACAACGTCTTCGACATCCTGCAGCAGCATTACGAAATCGTCGACAACATCCAAAACCTCCACCGCACAATCGCCCAGAAATACGTCGAGCAGGACCAAGAATTCGCCGCTCGCTACAACGAACTGAAGGCGAATGTGGAAGCCAGCCAGATCGGTACCCCGACCCAACTCGGCGTGACAACGCCCCCGGCCATCGGTGCCTCGAAATGACCGATTCGTATGAGCCGTCGAAGATTCCCGGCGGCGGTGAACATGTCGACAGCTGGAATCACTGGAAGATCTACAACGCGTTCACCCCACTGAATACAACCGAGGCGCACAACGGCGCAAGTGAGTACGCGCAGATCGCTGCGCGCTGGGCTTCGGCCGCAGAACTTTTCGCCAATCGGATCAATCATTCGAGCTCGGCAGCCTGGGACGGCAATGCCGCGAATAGTTCGCGCGAAGCGATCAACAAATACGCCAAGGCCGCATTGGATCTGACGACACCGCTGCAGAACCTCGCCGATCGGGTATCGGCAGCGGCCACGGGTGTCAACGATACTCAGAAGGCCGTGGACAAACCGCCGGACGGCGGATCCTGGTACAACCCGAAGAGCTGGAACCTCGGTATCTACCACGGCCCCAATTCCGCTGCGGTGCGCAACGATTGCGAGAGTGCCGCACGCGAAGCCATGCGCAATCATTACGTCAATACATTCGTTTCGGCGGATAAGCAGATTCCGGTGCTCCCGGTGCCGAACAGCCCAACCGATCCGTTGTACAAGGCACCCGAAACCAAGAACGACGGCTACAGCCCGGGGACACCTGGAAACGGTGACGGTAACCCGACGTCCGGGACCGGCAACCAAGGCAATGGCGGTGACCAGAAGGAAGATTCGCAGCACGCCACCGATCCGACGACGAATGACTCGCAGGATTCCTCGACGACTCCCACGTCCACCGATTCGTCGTCGCAGACCCCGTCGAGCACTTCGGCGACCCAATCGAGTTCGGTGACCCCCACGACGAGCACTTCGACGACGCCGAGCAGCTATCCGGGCGGCACGGGCAGCAGCAGCGGCGGGCTTGGTGGCACCTCCGGCACCACCTCGGGCAAGCCCGGCAGTAGCGTGCCCGGTACACCGACCGCCACCGGCACCACAGCCAACGCGGCACGGGCGGCGACCACCGGCACGGGTACCTCCGGCATGGCGGGAATGGGTGGAATGGGCGGTGGCCGTGGTCAATCCAAGGGCGACGACGAGTCCCATCAGCTCCCCGAGTGGCTTCGGAACATGGAGAACACCGAAGAGTTGCTCGGGTCCGCCCCGAAAACTGTTCCCCGTGGCGTGATCGGCGGCGACCCCGCCGAACCCGGACCGACACCGAGTTGATCCCCGGCCGCCGGTCGAAATATCGGCGGCCGAAGGCTGCTTACCTGGATTTCGTTGGCCCGCTGCCTGTTCCGAGGTACCACGCTGTACCCGGGACGCCATCGGGCCGCTTGATGTTTGATTGGATGTCCACGATGGCCGAATGGAGTTGGAAACCGGACGATTTCGCGGCGCTGTGGTACAGCGACGCGAACGACCGGTTCCCGCACCCGCTGCGCTATGTCAGCCGTTTGGCCACCAACGACGAGGTCGCCGCGCATCGGGCCGCCGTGCGCGCCCGCTACGGTGTCGAGGAAACCGAGCAGATCAACCTCGCCCTGCATACCCTCACCACCTCCGAGCTGCGCATCGAAATTACCGGTGCCTCAACGGTTCTCGGCAAGGGCGAACCCCGCGAATATCGCGTCCTCGGCGCCCGGACCCCCTACCACGCGGTTATGCTGACCCAGACCGCCACGGGCGGTGTCGACAGCGCGATCCGCTGTCGACTGTTCCGCACCGAACAGCTGGCGGCACGCTTGGCCGCCATCCTGCCCTCGGTTCCTCCGGGCAGCGCCAAACCGGACACCTTCCATGTCGAGGACCTGCGTTCCGACAACAACGGCCATCATGGCCGCAACAGTCCGCTGGAACGTTTCGATCGTCTCACTCAGCACCGCTCCGGCGCGGGCGTCGCGGGCCTGCTCGCCGGATACCTGCACAGCCGCCCGGCCCCCTGGTATGGCATCGGATGGTTCGATACCGAAGGCGACGGCCGATACGTCCAGCAGCAAACCCGCGAGCACATCACCATCCGCCCCGCCACCACGGGCGATCTCACCAATTACTTCGAATCCTGGATCGACCTGGCGCTGAAACGACTTCGCGGCGACGAACCCGATAACTGGTGACGCGATCGTCGCCGGATTCTCGCCAGCCGCCGGTTCATCTGGCGCGCCGAAACCATGTGCGCTATCGACCCAGCGCGCGAGCTGACTCCGGAACTGCCTGCGGCGCATCACCATACGCTGTGGCAATCGCGTGCCGAGCTGCGGCCAGCCGGGCAAGCGCGGCCTCGGTGAAGACCGACAAGCCGAGGTCGGGGTTGTATCCGTGGATTTCCTTGACGTCGAGCTCGGCCAGGAAGTACAGGATCTCCGACGAGATCACCTGACCCGGGACAAGCACCGGGAAGCCGGGCGGGTAGGGGACGACGAAGGTGGTGGACACCAGCGTCTTTCCCTTGGCGAGCCGTCGCCCGGCGTCGCCGAGCAGGATGTGCTCGCGGTCGGAATCCTCATACCCGGCATAGAACGCCGACCGCATATCGCCGAACGAGCGGGCGCCGTCGGGACGAAATACGCTGACGAACTCGCTGAAGTCGGGTAGCGCGGGCAGATCCTTGGTGATCTCGTCGACCCGGCGCTGCCGCAGGGCGCGATCGGCCTTTCCGGCCGCATCCTGGCTGCGCTCGAAGTCGGTGGCCACCCGGCGCAGCACATCGAGCAGATAGTGCACGCTAGACCAGGTGACACCGATGGTGAAGATCAGCAACACACTGTTGATCGAGGTCTTGTTGATCTGGATACCGAACCGGTCCATCAGCACCTTCTCGCGGAACTCGAACCCGTTCATGCCGGTCTTGCCGATGAACAGGGTGACCCGAGTCGGATCGAGCACGAACTGATCGGACCGCCACGCCTCGTTCCACTCCGCCAAGCCACCCTGCCTGACCTGTCGGTACGAGCTGACTTCGGAGGTCCGGAACTCGTCGGGCACCAGGTCGTCCTCGTCGAGGATGCGGAACCACTTGCCGATCAGCCGGTCTTTGCGGACACGGTGGCGGAAGACCAGTGCCATGTCGTAGACGTGCCGGACCAGTTGGAAGCCCTCGATGTCGACCTGCCGCCGCGCCAGGTCCAACGACGCCAGGAGTTGCTGGTTCGGCGACGTCGAAGTGTGGGTCAAGAACGCTTCACCGAACGCCTCGCGGACGAGAGCTTTGAAATCCTGGTCGTGGATATGGATCATCGACGCCTGTCGAAGCGCCGATAGCGACTTGTGGGTGGAATGCGTCGCATACGCGCGTACCCGCGCGCGTTCGGGGTCGGGTAGCAGCCGGTGGTCGATCCACTCGGCGCGTTCGACTCCCTGCATCGATGCACGCCATGTGCGGTACTTCTCGGCGTAACCGGGTGAGGACAACATCGATTCGAGCTGTCCGGCGGCAACCATCGCGGTCCGCTGCCGGGCCCAGGGCACCGCGGTGGCGAACGCGTACCACGCCTCGTCCCAGAGGAAGCAGATGTCCGGCTTGATCGCCAGGACCTCCTCCATCACGCGCCGGGGGTTGTAGACGATCCCGTCGAAAGTGCAGTTGGTGAGCAGCAGCATGCGCACCCGGTCCAGCTGTCCGGCCGCCTCCAGGTCCAGCAGCGCCTTCTTGATGGTGTGCAGGGACACAGCTCCGTAGATCGCGAACGGCTCGAGCGGATAGGCGTCCAGATACATCGGGTACGCCCCGGCCAGCACCAGGCCGTAGTGATGCGACTTATGGCAATTGCGGTCGATCAGCACGATGTCGCCCGGCCGGGTCAGGGCCTGCACGACAATCTTGTTCGCGGTGGATGTTCCGTTGGTGACGAAGTACGTCTGATCGGCACACCATGTCTTCGCGGCTTTGTCCATCGCCGCCCTGATCGTGCCGTGTGGATCCAGCAGTGAGTCCAGTCCACCGGAGGTGGACGACGTCTCGGCCATGAAGATGTTGCGGCCGTAGAACTCGCCCATATCGTGCAGCGACTTGGAGTTGAAGATGCTGGCACCTCGCGCGACGGGAAGGGCGTGGAACTGGCCGACCGGGGCGGCCGCATAGGCACGCAGAGCGTCGAAAAACGGTGTGGCGAACCGACTCCGGAACCCGGCGAGCACCGTGCTGTACAAATCGGTGACATCGTTGAGCCGATAGAACGTGCGGTCGTAGACGTTGGACTCGTCCTCGGTCTCCGCGGCGATCGATTCGTCGGTCAGAAGATACAGATCGATATGCGGCCGCAGCTGCCTGATCCACTCGCCACATTCGACCCAGCTCTGGGTGCGATCGGTCACGACCACGTCGTCGTTGACGCCGAGCAACGTGGTCATCAACGGCACCCGGTCGCGCGAACGAAGCGGCAGGTCGTGCCGGATGATCGCCGCCTGAATCTCGCCGTTCAACGCCACGGCGGTGATCGCGTCTTCGATGCTGGACACGACGAGCAGCTCGAACTGCACATCGTCGGACGGGTCGCGAAGCGCGCGCAGGCTCTCCGCCAGGCTCTCCGGTGCTTCGGGCGGGGAATCGTCACCGAGCAGGACGGTGAAGAACTGCTGCTGTTTGGCCCGCGCCACGAGTTCCTGATCGGCCAGCGGCGCGGAGGTGTCGAACACAGCCGTACCGTCGCCATACTCGGAGAGCAGCCGCACGGCCAGCGACACCTCCTCGGTGAGCCGCACCGTTGCCAGATCGGCGAGATATCCGCGAAACGCCTCCAGTCTCGCCGCGCCTGGGTACAGCCAATACCGCTCGTAGGCGCCGAGACGATCGAGCAGGCGCCGCACCCGGGCGGCTTCGTGGGTGGTGTCCAGCCCGGCGCGATTCACATCGGCCAGCCGACGGCACGCGTCATCGAGCAGATTCCACGTGTCGATTCGCGAGTACGACGGGTTCGCTACCGCCGCCAACGCGGATACAGAAAGCCCTTTCGGGCGTTCGCCGTTTCGGTGCATGTCGTCAGTTTCCGCCCCTCGATCGGTGGGCGAAGTGATCTATCGAAAGATCACCCTGGAACATTCATCCGTGCAAATATTGTGCCCCGCCGTTGATCAAATTCCTACCCAGGCGTCAGGCTGCCGTCCCCCATGATGCTCAGGCTGGCGATACGGGTCCGGGGTACGGGCCCGAGATCGGCGTCAGCGAGCTGGTGGCCGGGCCCTCGAGCAGGGTGCCGTCGGCGTCGAATCGGGAGCCGTGCAGTGGGCAGTCCCACGATTGCTCCGCATCGTTCCAGCGCACGATGCCGCCCAGGTGCGGGCAGACCGCGGAGACCTCGGTGGTAGCGCCGTCGATCGTGCATACGGCGGTCGGTCGCAGCCCATGACGTTCGACGCGGCCGCATCCCTCGGCGGGCACTTCACCGAGACCGGTGCCGAACATGTTCAGCCAGCCGAAGGAAAGTTGTTGGGCCACAACACTATTGGTGAACACGGCGGCAGGTAGTGATTTGAGTTCGCTGGGGCGCCAGCTGGCGAAGGTGTCGGCCCACTGCGGTGGTTTGCCACTGATCCGGCCCGCAAGGGCCAAGGCCGCGGCGACACCGTTGGTCAAACCCCATTTGGCGTAGCCGGTGGCGAGCAGGATGTGGTTCTGCCCGGGCAGCAGCGGACCTACGTACGGCAGTTCGTCGACCGGGTGATAGTCCTGCGCGGACCAACTCTGCAGCGGTTCGGCGGTGGGGAAGCAGCGCCGTGTCCAGGCGATCAGCTCATCGACCCGGCGGCTGGCCCTATTCGTGCGGCCGACCACGTGGCCATTGCCGCCGACCAGCAGCAGGTCCGCGCCATCGGGTCCCGGGGTATACCGCAGCGATCGCGTCGGCTCACCCGCGCTGATGAACATTTCTCGCGGAATCGGCTCGGCGACCCGGAAGGCGCTCAGATAGGAGCGCTCGGCGGTGAGCCGGGCGAAGAAGCCGCCGCGGTCGAGGATCGGTGTGCCGGTGGCCAGGATGATCGTGCGCGCGACCAGATCGCCGTGCTCGGTTTCGATGACCAACTGGTCGTGCTCGGCGCTGTGCACGCCCTTGGCGCGGGTGGATTCGAATATCGGCGCACCGCGCGATTCGATATCGGCGGCCAAGCTGGCCAGCAGTGCCATCGGATCGAGCTGAGCCTGGTTGTCGAGCCGGACCGCACCGTGCGCCGGGAACGGCACATCGAGCTCCTCGACGAGCGTCGGGTCCAGCCCCGCGGCCCGTGTCGCCTCGTATTCCCTTCGCACAGCAGATATTTCGGACCGGGACTGGGCGTAGGTGAGCGCCGGTACGCGCTGTACGGGCACCGAATGCTCCGCACAGTAGTGCAATAACCACTGCTGTCCTTCGCGATTGGCCTCGACATAGTCGGTCACCGCCCGATCGCCGTGCCGAGCGCGGATCCGCTGCGCTCGAACCCCTTGCAGCAGACTGATTTTCGCGGTACTGGCACCGGTGGTGCCCGCTCCGACTCGCTTACTCTCCAGTACCGCCACGTCGACGCCGCTCTCGGCCAGCAGCAGGGCGGTCACCAGGCCGGTGAGCCCGGCGCCGATTACGACGGTGTCGAACCGCAGCCCCGGCGTGAGCCGCAGTCGCGCCGGCACCTCGGCATCGTTCAACCACAGGGACCTCATGTTCCGGCGATAACCGCTGCCACACCGCCGAAACATCCCGATATGCGGCCAGAATTTCGGCGAATCCACGAGGAAAATGCGGAGTTCGGATTCAACGGGCGGATCCGGGGTATGCGGCGAATGTCCACCTGAAAACCGATATTTCGGAGGTAGATATCGTGTCCGAGCACAAGAGTGGTCCCCGCGAAGGTGTCGAAGGCGTTGTCGAAGACGCCAAGGGCAAGGTCAAGGAGGCCGCCGGCGCAGTCTTCGGAAACGACGACCTGAGGGACGAAGGCAAGGCCCAGCAGGAAAAGGCGGAGTCACAGCGTGAAGCAGCCAGCAAGGAAGCGGCCGCCGAGAAGAAGCGTGCCGAAGCCAAGCTCGATGAACAGCGCCAGCGCGCTTACCAGCAGGGGCAGTGATTATCGATAATCGCTGTATATGACAAGTAATGGGTTGTCGGACAATATGTCCGGCAACCCATTACTTCGTCACCAGAATTACTTCGGCACCAGGATGCCGGTCAAGTCGGCTTTGCGGATAGGGGTGTCCGGATTGGCCTGCGCCCGGCACATCAATTCGATGGCGGCGATCGATGCGTCGACGGTCTGGTCGTTGGTCGCCGGTGCATTGCCGTTGCGTTCCTGCTCGAGGAATTTGGTCACCGTGATGCGCTGTTTGTCCTTGTCCTGCGCGATGAATTCGTTACAGGGCGTGTCACCGCCCTTGTTCACCGCCTTCTGGGCCTCCTCGCAGCCACTCGCCAGGACCGCCAGCGCGGCCGCCGCGGCCAGCAGGGCGATTCGTCCTCGGCCGTTTCCGGTGCTTCTCATGATGGATCGCTCCTCCTCGAAACGATGCCGCCGACCGCCTCGGCGTCAGCATCGGCATACCCGCGCGTCGCACACCGAATCAACGGCGATACCGCTCGGCGGCCGCCGGGTGTATGCCGCTACGGCGCGGGTACGCCGCCAACACGGGCCGCGACAGCCAGGAGCAGCCATGGTGCCGATATCGAAAGGCGATGAGCCCAGCCGTGACGATCGATGATCAGGAATGGGACCGCAACGCCAGACATGAGACCGAAACCCAACGGCTGGACCGCAATTGGGCCTCTCTGGTGCAGGAACTGCGGGTCGTGCAGACCGGTGTGCAGTTCTTGATCAGTGCGCTGCTGATCCTCCCGTTCCAGGCCGGATTCACCACCTTGTCGCAGCCGATGCGACTGCTGTATCTGGGCACGGTCTGCACGGCGATGGGTGCGACAGTCTTCCTTGTGGCGCCGGTGTCGTGGCATCGGATCCTGTTCCGGCAACATCGGTTGGGCAATGTGGTGGCCGCGGCGCATCGCTGCGCGATGGCCGGGATCGCGCTGTTGGGCCTCGCGCTGACCGGTGCGACGATTCTGGTGATGACAACGGTCGCGGGCACCATCGCCGGTGCGGTGGCGGGTGTGCTGGTCGCGCTGCTGTTCGCGGGGGCCTGGGTGGTGGCGCCGTGGCGCTGGCGCGACGGCCGCGACGGATCAGGCGGTTGAATCGAACCGAGCCGGCGTGCCAGACTTAGACCGGTTGAGACTACAGCCGACCCTGAGTTCGACGCGGTAACACACCACGCAGGACTCGGCCAGCGGGAGCGCGTAGCGACACCTGACCCAACGTGGCGACAAACCGATGCGTCCTACTACCGCCGATACCGCCGCCCTCCCGCCGATCCGATCCTGCCGCGCAGGACCGGAATCCCCTCTGGGAGGTTTACATGTCTGCCGTTCTTCAGCACCGATCAAACGGGCAGCACCCCGCCGGTGAACGACCACGCAACCGGTTCTGGGCGCAACGCGTCGATCGACGTAAACAATGTGTGGTGGTGCGTGCCGAAGGCGAACTCGATGCGGCCGCACTCCCGGAGTTCCGCGCGATGCTCGAACACGCCGTCACGACCAGGTGCCATGCGGTTGTGCTCGATCTGCGCGCCACCAAATTCCTGAGCATTCGGGTCGCGGCCACCATCGGAGCGATCACCCAGCGGGCCGCGCACGGCGGTCCCGCTGTGCGGATCGTCGCGGGGCGCCGGGAGATCGAGCGAGTGCTCGCCGTGACCGGAGTACGCGCGGTCTGCTGTGATTTCCCGACTATGCGTGCCGCTCTCGACACATAGAGAGGTCTTAAGTCCCTGGTCGAGCCGATATCCCGGCACCGAGCATGATCACACTCCATACTTGCGCTGTGATGGAGAGTGGATCGGTTTCGCCTGAGCAGGCGAAGGTGTTGGGCCGGGTCATCGGCATGGGTAAGGCGCAGAGCGTCGGCACCTTCAATTTCTGGTTTGCCGACCAGCGGTGGGAGTGGTCAGACGAGGTCGCGCAATTGCACGGGTATGCGCCGGGGACGGTGACACCGACCACCGAACTGCTGCTATCGCATAAGCATCCCGAGGATCGGGCGCAGGTCGCCGATACCTTGGCCAACTCCATCGAAAACGCGCAGCCGTTCTGCAGTCGGCACCGGATCCTCGATACAACCGGTCACGTGCACCACGTCATCGTGGTGGCCGATCAGATACTCGATGAGTCGGAAACGGTGATCGGGACGTCGGGCTACTACATCGATGTCACCGACGCGCTCGAGGAGCGGCAGCAGGAGACCCTCGACGACGCGCTGCCCGAGTTGTATGCGGCGCGGGCGGTGATCGAGCAGGCCAAAGGCGCGTTGATGTTGGTCTACGGCATCAACGCCGAACAGGCGTTCCGGGTGCTGAGCTGGCGTTCGCAGGAGACCAATATCAAACTGCGGGCACTGGCCGCCCGCTTGATCGCCGATCTCGGCACGCTGACCGATTCGATGGCCGAATTGCGCACGCGGTTCGATCATCTGCTGTTGACTGCGCATGAACGGATCGAGGCCGACTGAGTCGAATCCACACCGGTTGCAATGTTTCGATGGTGACCGGCCGGGTAAGTCGCGAATGGCCCCCGACTCGAAGGCAGGTTCCGGTCGGCTCGGAGGAAAAGAGGTGGTGATGGGCATGGGGGAGTGGAGTTCCCAGTCCGCGGCGGAGAAGACGACGACGATAGGGGTTCGCATCCCCGCTGAGTTGGAGCAGCTGACCATGCTGCGCGCGCTCGCCGAAACCGTCGCGCTCATCGCGGATTTCGCGATCGATGAAGTTGTCGACATCAGGCTCGCGCTCGATGAAGTGGCCACCTCGTTGATCCTGGAGGCAACGCCGGGGTCCAACTTGGATTGTGATTTCACATACAACGATCACGAGATGTTCGTGCGTGTCGCCGCGGTCGCGGTGTCGGAGAAGGTGGTCGGTCAGGCCGGATTCGGCTGGCATATCGTCCGCACGCTGACGCAGTCGATCTCAGCGGCGCAGGAGCCGTTCGACAATGCGGTCTCCGGATACCCGACTGTCGTCGACTTCAGCTGGGCACGGAGTGGTGATGGCGTCTGATTCGAGAGCGCACCGCGACAGTTACGACAATATCGAACCGCTCTTCGAAAAGATCGCCGCCATCGATCCGGCCGATCACCGTCGAGAACTGTTGCGCGAGGAGCTGATCGGGCGGTGTCTGCCACTGGCCGAACATATCGCACGCAAATTCTCCGGGCGCGGGGAGAACTTCGACGATCTGCTGCAGGTGGCCCGATTGGGTCTGGTGCAGGCCGTGGATCGCTTCGATGTATCGCGCGGTTCCTCGTTCCTGTCGTTCGCGGTGCCGACGATCATGGGCGAGGTGCGCAGGCATTTCCGGGACAACACCTGGGCGGTTCGAGTGCCCCGGCGCACGAAGGAAATCCAGCTCAGCATCGGTCCGACCATCGAGGCGTTATCGCAGCGGCTCGGCCGGTTGCCCAGGGCCCGCGAGATCGCCGCGGAACTGGATGTGGACCTGGTCGAGGTCACCCAGGCGCTCATCGCGGGCAATGCCTATCAGTCGAGTTCGATCGACGCGGTGGCCGGTGACGACATCGAGAACGCGCCGCAACCGCTGCTGGACAGCCTCGGCGAGGACGAGCCGAGCTACCAGTATGTGGAGGACTATCTTGCGGTCCGGCCGCTGATCGAGGAACTGCCCGACCGGGAACGTGAGGTGCTGGTCATGCGCTTTTTCGAGTCCATGACCCAGTCCCAGATCGCCGAACAGCTCGGGGTTTCGCAGATGCATGTCTCCCGCATACTGTCCAGAACGCTCGGCAAGTTGCGTGACGCCGCGCTGCGTGACTGATCGACGAGGGGAATGCATTGTGGCGCAATCTGTTTCGTAGTGACCGGATCTACGGTTTGCCCGGCGCTACGCGCGGGTACGCGAAGAGGAACCGGACTATTGATGCCGACGCGCAAGGAGGTCGTCATGAACGATCAGCGACGACCGGCCACCCGAGATCCGTACACCGGACCGGGGGCTTCGAGGTCGCTGAAGAAACCGCCGGAATCAGTCGTTCGCGGCGAGGGTCCACAGCAGCCGGGTCGCTTCCTCGTCACCCGCAACCATGACGTGATCCGGCGGTGGGCCGAGCAGCGCGGTGCGCGCCCGGCCACCATGCCAGGCAGTGAATACGACGGTCGCCTCGGCGTCTTGCGCTTCGATTTTCCCGGGTACGGCGGCGCGGTGCTGCGCGCGGTCGGCTGGGACGAATGGTTCGCCACCTTCGATGCGCGCCGACTGATGTTCCGCTATCAGGAGCGAAGGGCCGACGGCGGGCCGAGCAACTTCAACCGGCTCGAACAGTCCCATCGCGACGAATGGTGACACTGGCCGAAATGTGTCGCAAATCTCGTGCAATTTGCACAAATCGGGTCTTCATGCGCAGGGTGGAGTAGCCGGACGCTAACCGACTGCCCGTGACCTGCCGTTTACCGGCTGGTCGATCCGGGTATTAAACGAGTTGGCAAAGGTGCTCGAAGGCGGACTGTCGCGTCGGTTATGGGTACGCGAGTCTCCGCGTCGCGTCGCGTCCGCGTGGCTGCAAGGGATGAGGGCTTGACCGCAAACCTGATGATCGTTGACGACGACGAAGTTGTACGTGGCGCACTGCGCACGGCCATGGAAGACGAGGGTTACGACGTTGCCGAGGCACATGAGGCCGAGGACGCGCTGACATATCTGCGCAGCAATGGCGCTCCCGATGTGATGATCGTCGAGCTGATGCTCGGCGACATGGATGGCTTCGATTGCATCAGGGAGATCCGCCGCGAGCACGATGTCCCGATCATCGTGATCAGCTCCCGCGATGACACCCATGATGTGGTGGCCGCGCTGGAGGCCGGTGCCGACGACTACGTCACCAAGCCGTTCGAGATCAAGGAGATCTCCGCGCGCATGCGGGCGCTCCGTCGCCGCGCGCGCCTGACCATGGAGCGCGAAGCGCCGCGCGAGGCCATACTCGACGCGCACCCCGACGCACCGCTGGTATTGGATCGCGACGGTGGCGCGGTGCGCCGCGGTGAGGACGAAATCCGGCTCACCATCACCGAATTCAAATTGCTCTGCGAACTCGCCGAATCGCCCGGACGGGTGCTCAGCCGCAACGTTCTGCTCGAAAGAGTATGGGACGACGGCTTTTTCGGCGATGAGCGGATCGTCGATGTCCATATGCGCCGCCTGCGCACCAAAATCGAGCTCGACGCCTCCGAACCACGCATCGTGGTCACCGTGCGAGGTCTCGGCTACCGACTCGATCTGCAGCGCTGACCCTGTGACCAAGGCCGCAGTCGCACCGAAGTATGACTCTGCCTGCGGTTGTGATCTTTTCGTAATACAACCGCAAAGAGATCGACAGGTTCACCTCAAAGTTGCTTCGTAAGCCTGGATAAGTACTGCAGACCCGACCAGGGAGACGTATGTCACTGCACACCTTGTCCACCACGACGATCGAACCATCGGTCACCGAATACCCTTCGGCCGTACCGATTTCCGGGCCACACGCGCAGCCGGTGCTGCGCCCGCCGAGAGTCGGCGACGCGGCCCAGATCTGGCGCATCGCCAAGGATTCGCAGGTCCTCGACACCAATTCCAGCTACGCCTACCTGCTGTGGTGTCGTGACTTCGCGAGTACCTCGGTGGTTGCCGAAGTCGGTGACCGGGTTGTCGGATTCGTGATCGGCTACCTGCGTCCGCAGGCGCCGGAGACGGTGTTCGTGTGGCAGGTCGCGGTCGAGCACGAACAGCGCGGACGCGGCCTCGGCGCCGCGCTGCTGGACACGCTGCTCGACTCCGTGGCCGGCGCCGGTATTTCGGCGTTGGAGACCACGATCGCACCGGACAATCCCGCCTCCATCGCGATGTTCGCCTCGGTGGCGCGTCGCCGGTCGGCCGAGCTGACCAAGCAACCCTTATTCGATTCCGAACTCTTCCCGGACAGCCACGCTGCCGAAGACCTCTATTTGATCGCCCCTATCGCCCGAAAGCAGGAGGATCGACGTTGATTACCGCCGAGACGACCATTTTCGAGGAGCTCGAATCCAATGTCCGTGGCTATTGCCGCGCCTGGCCGACGGTGTTCACCACCGCGTCCGGGAGTTGGTTGCGCGCCGAGGACGGGAAGGAGTACCTCGACTTCTTCGCCGGAGCGGGTGCGTTGAACTACGGCCACAACAATCCGGTGCTCAAGCAGCCGCTGCTGGACTACATCGCCGGTGACGGGATCACCCACGGCCTCGATATGTCGACCGTGGCCAAGCGCGGACTGCTGGAAACCCTGCGCGATACCGTCTTCGCGCCGCGCGGCCTGGAATACAAGGTCCAGTTCCCCGGCCCGACCGGTGCGAATGCCGTCGAAGCCGCGCTGAAGCTGGCCCGCAAGGTCACCGGACGCGAGACGATCATCAGCTTCACCAACGCCTTCCACGGCATGTCGCTGGGTGCGCTGTCGGTGACCGGCAACGCCGCCAAGCGGGCCGGTGCCGGTGTGCCGCTGGTACATGCCGCGCATATGCCCTACGACGGCTACTTCGACAACACCACCGCCGACTTCCAGTGGATGGAGCGGGTGCTCGACGACACCTCCTCCGGTTTCGACCGGCCCGCCGCGGTGATCGTGGAGACGGTGCAGGGTGAGGGTGGTGTGAACGTCGCACGCCCGGAGTGGCTGCGGCATCTGTCCGAATTGTGCACCGCGCGTGGCATTTTGCTGATCGTCGACGATGTGCAGATGGGCTGCGGCCGAACCGGGCCGTTCTTCTCCTTCGAGATCGCCGGTATCACCCCCGATATCGTGACGCTCTCGAAATCCATCGGCGGCTACGGTCTGCCGCTGGCGCTGGTGCTGTTCAAGCCGGAGCTCGACGTCTGGGCGCCGGGTGAGCACAACGGCACCTTCCGCGGTAACAACCCGGCCTTCATCACCGCACAGGCCGCGCTGGAGCACTTCTGGTCCGACGGCACGCTGCAGGCCTCGACCGAGGCGAAGGGGCAGCGAATCGGTGCGGCGCTGACCCAGGCGGCCGAGTACTTCCCCGGCATCTCGACGCGTGGTCGCGGATTGGTGCACGGCGTCGTCTTCGACGATCCCTCGCAGGCGGGCAAGGTCTGCCAAATCGCCTTCGAGCGCGGACTGCTGGTGGAGACCTCCGGTTCGCTCGACGAAGTGGTGAAGTTGCTGCCGCCGTTGACGGTCACCGACGAGGAGGTCGAGCATGGTCTGCGAGTGCTGACCGGCGCGATCGGCACCGTCTGTGGACAGGAGCGTTGAGATGATCGTGCGCAGTACCGCGGAGATCACCGGCACCGAACGCGATGTCGCGGGGCAGGGCTGGCGCAGTAAGCGCATCGTGCTCGGCGGCGACGGGGTCGGATTCTCCTTCCACGAGACCAGCATCGAGGCCGGGACCGTGCACGAGTTCCATTACCGCCATCACGTGGAGGCGGTGTGGCTCATCGAAGGTGAAGGAACACTGACCGATCTGGATCACGGCGTCAGCTACGAATTGGCGCCGGGCTCGATGTACCTGCTCGACGGACACGAGCGCCACCGTCTGGAGGTGCGTACCGCTATGCGGATGATGTGCGTGTTCAACCCGCCGGTCACCGGGCAGGAGGTCCACGACAGCGACGGCGTCTACCCGCTGGTCGCGGCCCAGGTAAGCGGATAGGAGAAGCAATGACGTTGGTGCAGACCGACGATCGCTACCCGACTCGGCTCGTCACGGCGGGCGAGCACCAGGACCGGACCGATCCCACGGTCTGGGGCGCGGTCGATTCCGAGGAGCTGGCCTCCTTCGATGCCAACGGTTTCGGAATCGTCGAAGAGCTGTTGACACCCGCCGAGGTCGCCGAGTTCAGTGCCGAAATCGACCGTCTCGCCGGTGATCCGGCGCTCCAGGGTGACGACCGGGTAATCGTGGAGAAGGCCTCGAACCGGGTGCGTTCGGTCTTCGAGGTGCACCGGCTGAGCAGTGCGATCGCCGATCTGGTGCGCGAATCCCGGGTAGCCGGATTGGCCAGGCAGGTGCTCGGCTCGGATGTCTACATCCATCAGAGCCGGGTGAACTACATGCCCGGCTTCCGCGGCACCGGTTTCTACTGGCATTCGGATTTCGAGACCTGGCATGCCGAGGACGGTATGCCCGCACCGCGTGCGGTCAGCCTGTCCATCGCGCTGACCAACAACTACCCGATCAACGGCAGCCTGATGGTGATGCCCGGCTCACACCGCACCTTCGTGCCGTGCACCGGCAGCACTCCGGCCGAGCATTATCGGGAGTCGTTGCAGGAGCAGGAGATCGGCGTCCCGACGCACGCGGATATCGATGCGCTGGCGAACCGGTACGGCATCACCCAGTTCACCGGCAGCGCCGGATCGGCCCTGCTGTTCGATTCGAACATCATGCACGGTTCGTCGAACAACATCACCCCGTTCCCGCGGTCGAATATCTTCCTGGTGTTCAACAGCGTGGAGAACACGCTGGTGGAGCCGTTCGCCGCCCCGGCCCCGCGACCGACGTATATCGCGAGTCGGGACTTCACGCCCGTGTAGTGCCCTATAGCGCAACCGGTCTCGGGTTGCCTCCCTGAGACCGGTTGCGTGCGTGGGCATTCGGTTGCACAGGGTGCCGATATGCACCGGATGTCAGCCGTAGATTTCCAGCGTGACGGTCAGTGTGGCCAGGCGCGTCGCGAGCCCGAGATCGCGGGCGCGGACCTGGATGTCGGTTCGGTCGTCGGCGGGTAGCGCGGCCCAGAGCTCGCCGAGTCGAGCCTGGGTGTCGGCGTCTGCCACGGACAGGACCCGCAGCAGGGTCGACCACAACCGGCCCTTGGTCGCGATGTCGGGTATCGCGGTCAGGGTCGATTCCGGCAATTCCAGTAGCTGCGTGCCGATTCGGCGTTGGATCTCGACATCGGTGCGCTCGACCAGATCGAGCAGGCCACGCCAGGGAATCGGATCGCTCTGTCCCGCGAGCGCCGCCACCAGCGCCGCCATCGCCGCCGGATCCGCGGTGATCGGGTTGGCCGCCAGGGTGTCCAGTGCCGATGGGCTGAGGTAGGCGGTGAAGCGGAGCATGTCCTCGAGCGCGCCGTGCTCGATGAAGGTAGCGACGAGGTCGGTAATGGCTTCGGGCGAGCCGATATCGAGCAGGATGTCGCCGAGTGCTTCGATCACATCCTCGTCGCAGCGGGCGAAAACCGATACCGCCGCCAAGCGTAGCTCGGTCGAACCGGCCAGGACGGTGGCGAGCATACGCGGTATCCGATCCAGCGGCCCGGATAGCAGTTGGCGCACGATCGCGCTGATATTCCGGCCGGAGTAGGCATAGGCCGCCGCCAGGATCAGGCCCTCGTCATCCGGCACGCCCGCCTCGATGGCACGGACGAGTTGCGTCGTCGCGAAACCGAGAAACGGTCCGGCGGTGACATAGTCCTTGCGGCGCATCAGCTCGTTGGCGACCTGCACGACCGGTTCCGGCGGCGCGACCTCGGCGAGTCGGCCGACGGTCCGCGGGTCGATATACGGCGCGCAATCGGCGGCATATTTCGGATCCAACATCCGGAGAGCTTCCGCGGCCTTCTTGGGATGTTCGATGCCGACCGCACCCGCGGCGCGGCCGCCCATCATCGGCGGCACGACCCGCTGCACCAGCGGTATCGAAATGCTCAGCGGAATTATCGGCACCAGCTTGCTGAGCCGCCCGAAGGTCGCGGCGTGGTCGTCGAAGAGCACGCGTGCCATGCGTTGTTGCAGTTCGTGCAGTTGCCCGGCGCCCAGTTTCGCCAAATGCTCCAGGCGTTCGACCGGGACGTGCAGTGTGCGGGCCAGCAGAATCAGCTGCGCCCGGGTCACCAGGTCCGGCCCACCTGTCTCCGGACCACCACCGCCCATCGAGTCGTTCTGCGACGCTGTACTCATCCGAGCCGATTCCCGAACATGACCTTCTTCGCCGCGGTGCTCAGCGGCCAGGGCAGCGCGCCGACCAATACGTCGACGGCCTCGGCGAGCCCGTCCGTCTCGGCCCTACGCGCGTCGCGGAACATGGTCAGCAATTCGGCCGACTCGGCCTCGGAGAGTTGATCGAGGGCCGCGACGGGGCCGCCCAGTTCGAGTTCGAGATCTGCTCTGGCGGTCATATTCGCTCCCGGTTCCCCAGTTCTCGCGCAATGACAGTGCACGAAGCACCTCTAGATCACATTGTGCAATGCGACATGGCCCGTAGGACCGGGTTCGCCGGTAACGCGCCGTCTGGGGACCTCCGGCAAGCGTCGGGTCGTTGGCCTAACTGCTACCTCTGGGGGACATGGTGCCGGTCATGGTCTCACCGGGCAACGATGCGTTGCAGGGCAGCGAGGTCTTGTTCAAGCATCCGGAACAACCAGTAGATGGCGATGAAGGCCAGTGCGCTGCCCACGCACAGCACACGCAACGGCACGATGACCGCCGGAATACCCTCGGGGGGAATGAAGGTCGCACCCGCCACGCCGAGCAGCGGTACGGCGGCGGCGATGGCAAGGAAATAGGTGCTGCGGCGGTCGAGTTGGCGCAGTTGGGCGCCGTCGGCGGCGCCGAGTCCACCGTGCGGCAGGAACATCGGGTAGATGCTGCGCACCGCATAAAAACTGACCAGGAAATACGGGTAGGCCATCGCGATCGCGCCGCACACGATCTGGGTGATGAAGAAGTGCACATACGCCTCGGCGGTGAGGTGATTGCCGGAGACCTGCACCGAGACCGGGACAACGACACCGGCCAACACCCATAATGCGAAGCAGGTCAACACATTTCGGCGGCCGAGTTGCAGCGCATCGCTGCGGGCGCGCGCCAGCGTAGGCGCATCGTAGGACTTGCCCTTGCGCAGCCCGCGCGAGATGGACCACAGATCGACCAGCAGCACATTGGTGACGATGATCCCGATCAGAAAGCAGATGCCGTAAGTGGTGACGGCGAATTGGTCGAATCGATGCTGCGCCTGCTCATCCAGTTTGGCGATGATGAGCGTGCGATTGTGGTTGTAGCTGTACAGGATTGCCAGCGCATTCGGGCCGCCGATGGCCAGCGCCATGATCGGGTGCATGAGCACCCGGGCGCGCAGTCGCCAACTGTGCGGCGGCGGATCGACCAGGTCACGGGCGCGGGCGTCCAGGCAGACATCGAATTGCTGGGCCATATCCGCACCACGCGCCCACCGCTTGTTCGGATCCGGGTCGAGCGCGCGGACCAGTGCGCGGCGCAGCGCGACCGGGCAATCGGCCGGAAGGTCCTGATATGGCAGCGATTGCGGACTGCCCGAGCGGCGGTTCAACATGCCGTCGAGTGCGGTGCGATCGCCGCCGGTCACCGTATCGTCATCGAAAGGCTTACGGCCGGTGAGCAATTCCCACAGCATGACGGCCAGGGCGTAAAGGTCGCTGCGGGTATCGAGGTCGGCGGCCGTCGTCGACTTGTCGGGGTGCACGGCGGCCAATTGCTCCGGTGACATGTAGGCCAGCGAGCCGCCGAAGTAGGCGACCGGGCTGTCACCGGAGACGTTGCCGCTGAAGCTGATATTGAAATCGGCGAGTTTGGGGATGCCCTCGGCGGTCAGCAGCACATTGGCCGGTTTGATATCGCGGTGCAGCACCCCGCAGCGTCCGGCGTAGTCCAGGGCCTGGGCCAGTCTGCGGCCGAGCCAGGCAATGGTCTCCGGCCAGGACAATTCGGCCAGTTCGGCGCGCACGGGCGATTCGCTCGGGCGGATCTCGCCTTTATCGGCGAGGACGGAATCGATGACATCGAGCAGCAGCGCGCCCGAGCGTTCGGCGGCGGGTGTCTGGCGCACCCGCTCGAGCACGGTGAACAGCGTGCCGCCCGGCACGTACTGCATATACAGCAGTCGCAGGCGGCGACTCGCCAAGACGCGCTGGTCGAAGACGCGCACGATGTAGTCGTGATCGAGCTGGGCCAGCGTCTGTGGTTCCGCGCCCTTGTCCTGCGAGATCTTCACCGCGACGAGTCGCTGCATGGAGCGCTGCCTGGCCAGGAATACCCGCGCGAAGGCGCCACGACCCAGCCCGTTCATCAGGTCGAAGTCGTCGATCTTCTGGCCGACGTCGATCTCGTCGAGACGCACCGGGTCGGCGTAGACGGCCAGAAGAGTGCTGCGGTAGTCGTCGGTGGCCAGCATTTCCGATAGTTGCTCGGCTTGTTCCGGATAGGCCGCGGTGTATTCCTCGACATCCACCGAGGTGCCCGCGCGCCTGCGGACGTGGAACTCCTCGTAGATGAGATCGGGCGGTAGCGGCCAGGTACGCAATTCCGGCAGGTCGTCGACGTATTCGGCGAGACGCTTCGGCTCGGTGCCACGCATCCACCGGTTCGCCAAGTCGACCTTGATCAGCTCGATCAGCGATACCCGGCGGATAGCGGGGGAGTCCGGCAGATAGGCGGGCAGATCCGGGGGTATATCGGCGGCCCGCCAGGCTTCGGCGAATCGCTCGACGACCTCGGCGACCTCGGTGCCGCGCGTTCCGCCCGGCGATCGGTCCGGAGCGACCGTCGCCCCCGGGACCGGCGGAGCGGGATGCGCCATCTGCGCATCGTAGCTCCGCCGATACCTCGATGGCGGCCGAGTTGGGCAACTGATTTGCTAGCTCAACGCCTGGTGGAGGGTGAGCCAGCGGTCCGGGGAGACGAGGCCAACTGGTTCGTCGAGGGCGATTCCGGCCACGGCGCAGGCCATTCGAACCAGGTGGACCGGGTAGGCCCGGCGCAGCGTGGCAGCCAGGCAGCCGCCGAGGCCGGAAAAACCGAATTCCACGAGTCGGTGATAGTCGCGGAGTTCCTTGCGCGGGAGGAGTGGATGTTCACGTCTGCGCAGCCGCAGGACGGCGGCATCGACCCGCGGTATCGGACGGAACTGGTCGCGGTGCACGCTGATGCCCAATTCCATTGTCACGGTCGGCCATTGGGTGACAGTCAGTTTCGTCCAGCGGCCGTAGTCGCCGGCGTATTTGCGGGCGAACTCGCGTTGGGTCAGCAGCGTCGCCGAGCTGAGCTTCGGTGCCGCGAGACACCAGCGCAGAATATCGGTGCTCGCCGCGAATGGGATATCGGCGACGACCGTGAACGGATCGCGAGGCGGGGAGATTTCGCGAATATCAGCGTGCTGCACGCGAATTCGGGGCTCGCCTGCATAGCGTGCGCGTAGCTTCTCGGCGTAATGCGGGTCCTTCTCGTAGGCCAGGATGTGGTGCGCATGGTTCAGAAGATGATCGGTGAGCATGCCGTCGCCCGGTCCGATCTCCACGACGAGTTCATCGGCGCGGATACCGGCCGCGCGTACCAGCCTTCCCGCGGTGCGGGTATCGGTGAGGAAGTTCTGCGACAGCTGTTTGCGGGTGCCGCCGGAGCGGATCCGGGCATGCGGCAGCGAACGATTGCGGGACATGGGTGTCCTCCGGACGGAGTGGTCGAATCAGGAATATGTGATTCGCCCGGACCCGCGCCGGAACACTCTGGGGCGCAACTCATCTCAGCGCGGTTGAACCGAGCTGGGGATTCGATCGGATCGATCGGGAAACGGGAGCAGCGCAGTGCGCGGGCAGAGGCCGGGCTGCCGCGCGGGGCCGCACGTAGAACGTGCAGACCACGCACGCTCCGTTAAAGCCAGGACTGCCTCCCATATCGGCAAACCTAGAGCACGCCGGAGTTGTCCGCGACTGATTTTCGCACCCGTCGCTGCAATTCCGAGGCCACCGGCCACAGCGCGACGGCAATAATCGGCCCCGGATCTGGCAGCCGAGGTGTGGACCAAACCCGCTCGTTTCGCGCTGATGTCCGCCGGGACCAATTTGCGGCAGCAATCCAGCTGATCCTCAGCCGGAAGTTACCGATCGATCGTGTTCGTCGGTCTTCTCCTCCGCTGCGCAGGCGCGCCACATCTGGGCTTCGGCGTGGTTGCCCTGACGTTCGAGAAGCTCGGCGAGGCCGGTCATGGCGCGTGATTCGCGGCGATCGGCCGCGGTACGCCACCAGCGCTCGGCATCGCCGAGTTCGCCACGATTGAACAGGACGACACCGAGGTCATAGGCCGCCCCGGCATGCCCGGCCTCGGCGGCCTGTGCCCATAGACCGCACGCCTGTTCCTCCTCGCCACGGCCGAACATGGCGACGCCGAGATCGTAGAGGGCGGCGCGATAGCCGCGCTCGCCGTCCTTGGCCCGCTGCTGCGATTTCGGCTGCTCGGACTTCGGCGGATCCGGAAGGGGGATATGGTCGGAATCCGCTGCACGTTCCGGCACCTGCGCGGCATGTGACGGCTCCTCCAATCGGGTACGCGCGGGTTGCAACGGCGTGGTCTGCTCGGCCGCCGGGAGCTCGGGACGTGCGAATGCCGTTTCCAGTGGTTCCGGAAACCGCACAAATTCGAGGTCCGGCGGTATCGGCTGTGGCTCAGGGAGTCGGGTCTGTTCTGGGGCGACCGGGACGGTTCGCTGCGTCGGTGTCGGCTGCGGCTCGGGGTGTCGGGTCTGTTCTGGGGCGACCGGGACGGTTCGCTGCGCCGGTGTCGGCTGCGGCTCGGGGTGTCGGGTCTGTTCTGGGGCGACCGGGACGGTTCGCTGCGCCGGTGTCGGTTGCGACTCGGGGAGTCGGGTCTGCTCTGGGGCGACCGGCACGGTTCGCTGCGCCGGTGTCGGCTGCGACTCGGGGAGTCGAGTCTGCTCTGGGGCAACTGGCACGGTTCGCTGCGGCCGAGTCGGTGGCGTCGGCTGCCCGGATCTGTCCTGCCGCGGTTCCGCGGGTTGCGACGGCTGTGGCGCTGGCTCGGGGGCAGCGGCCGCTGGGGCCGGGACGGCGGCAGCGGGCGCACTCGCGGTGTCCACCTCGACCACCAGGTTGGCGAAATTGGGCGGCCCCTCGCCGACGCTGCACCACAGGACGATCCGCCCGGTCCGTGGTTGTTCGATGAGGATGCCGTAGTTGCCCGACCAGGATTTCTGTGCACCGAATCCGTCGACCCAGACCGGTGTCAGCGAGAACAGGGCGCCCGGTTCGGTCGGGACCACCTCGAAGGTGACACCGGTGGCGAGGGCATCGCTCCACACGTCGACCCCGGCCAGGCGTCTGCCGTCGATGCCGATATGCCCGTCGACCACCGAGAGCCCCATGCCGTGTCCGCGCAGACCCGCGGGCGGTGCCGCGGACAGCAACTTCATGGTGACCAGGATCGGCGCGGGCCCAACCTGTTCGGTGTACATCGGGTAGATCAGGCTGCCGTTCCAAGTGATCGGGTCGGCGGATTGATACCGGGCGGCAAGCGGTAGGTTCTCCGGCGAATTCTGGGCATACCAGTGCGAATACGGCTGATTCATATCGCGCCCCGACCTTTCACCGATGCTTCCTCGCCCCTGTCTACGCGGTCCGGCCGGTAATACCGTACCCGCCTCCGATCTGGTGGCTGTCTCAGTCCCGCGCCGAGCGCATGTGATCCACCGCGAACGTGACGCCGAGAAGTTCCTCGCCCGTCCTGGTACCCATTTCGAGTCCGTCGAAAGCCTGCACGAGCCTGCGTTCCTCCCAACGGAAGTGTGATTCCAGGACGGCGGCCAGTCCGTCCAGTTCGCGCCGTACGGTATCGGCATTGTCCGGCCTGATCGAGTCGAGCAGTTCGGTCAGTCTGCGCAGGATATCTGCGACCAGTTGGTGGTCGGTGCGCAGTTCGGCCAAAACCGGTGCCAATTCTGGGAACTGGTCGGCCAGTGCTGGGAAACCCACGGTGTCCTCGCCGGTGTGATGCCTGGTCAGCGCGGTGCAGAATGCCGTGCAGTGCGCGCGAAGTCGCATCGGCCGCAGCTCGGAACCGGTTGCGTAGGCGGTGACATCCGCGCGGATTCTGCTGAGTTCGGTTCGCAGCCAGTCGTGTATCGCCACCAGTTCCTGTCCGAGGGCACGCGCCCGGTTTGCGTCGAACTCGGTTGATGCCATAAATCGTCTCTCGGTCGAGGAAGACGCACGGGCCGTGCGGCTCCGCAGAGGGTGCTGGAATGCGGCGGGGCATCGATGCCCCGCTCGACCTCAGTGCGAGCGCGAAGGTGGACGCACGGCGGACTCCTCGATCACGGTGCCTCCATGTCGATCGCCGTCCACCCGGCGCCGCCACGCGACACATTCATGATCTTGCACCCTGATACGTGCGTCGATCAACTCGGGAGACGTTGCGCGCCATGCGATATTGCAGACCGCGCCCGACCGGACGACGGCACGCATTTATATGTAACTCACGGTTACATATAAATTAGGTTCTGCGGAATTCGAGTGCCAGAGCGGCGATGCGATCATCGTACCCGGTCCCGGCCCGCGATGCGACGCGACCGCGAAACAGCGTCAGACGCCGACCGCCTCTTCCATTTCCTCTTCGGCCTCGGCCGGTCGCTGTAGCCGCTCGAGATCGGCGGGTGCGGGCGAGTTGCGGCGTTCGTATCGCGCGGCGACCACCAGCACTACCGCGCCGACGGCCAGCCACCCGAACAGGCTCGCGATGCGGCCGGCGAATCCCGCAGCACCGTCGAAGTACAGCAGGCTGCGCGCACCCTCCACGAAACCCGCGCCGTTCCAGAAGGCGTGCAGCGAACCGAAGAACCCGTTCTGCAGTTCGGGCCGGTAGATGCCGCCGGAAGTGGTGAAGTTCAGCATGACGAACAGCACCATGAGTGTGAGCGTGGTCCAACGCTTCAGGAAGGTGTGCAGTCCGATACCGACGGTGATGATGCCCGCCGAATAGAGCCAACCCATCGCCCAGATCGCCACGTAATCGTGGTCGACGATGTGGAAGACCGGTGCGGCCACCACGATTCCGATAACGCTGACCATCAGCGAGGTCGCCAAGCCGATCGCCGCACGCATCCGCATGGACAGCCCGGCACCGGCCGCACCGATCGCGGCGACGCTGCCGTAGGAGCCGATACTCAGGGCGACAAGCAGGAAGAACAGGCCCTGCCCCGTCGGGTCGCCACTGGCGGTCTTGGTGATATTCGTGACCGTCATCGGCACCCCTCGCGTCCCGGCGACCTGCCGGAACACCAATTCGACCGCCATCGCCGTGGTGTCGGAATTGGCCTTGGCCACAAGCAGTTCGGGATTTCGCGCGTCGGGAATGTACGCGCCGGAAAGCGTGCGGTCGCGCAACCGCGCGGTCGCATCATCGCGGGTGGGCAGCGTGACGACCTCGAGTGCGTCACCGGCCTTGTCCTTCATGGTCTGCGCCAGCACCATGTCCTGCGCGGATGTGCCGACCACCGCCACCTTCAGGTGGTTCGGCTCGGGCTGATGGAACGCACCCAGATAGGCAAGCGCCATGCCCAGACACATCAGCAGTGGGGTCAGCAGATGTCCGGCGACATGCCGTAGCTGGTGCGAACGCATGAAGGTCAACTCCTAATAGTTGGTAAATACAACTATCACTGTTGTATCATACAACTGATGTATAGTGCAACCATGACCAGCGCACCGCGGACCTCGGCGATCCACATCATCCAGCGCGAGCTGACCGCCTTCGCCCGGCGAGCCCGTGGCCGCGCCTCGGAGCTACATCCGGAGTTGTCGCTGGTGGCGTCGAGCATTCTGGATCTGGTCATCGAGCGCGACGGTTGTCAGGCGACCGATCTCGCGGACCATTTCGTGCTCGACAAGTCCACGGTCAGTCGGCAGGTGGGGGCGCTCGAGCGCTTGGGCTATCTGACTCGGGAGGTCGATCCGGAGAACCGGCGCAACCACATCCTGCGGCCGACGGGAGAGGGTCGGCGGGTCGCGGGGGCGGCCGAACGGCGTCGTCATCAGGAGTTCGCCGAGCGGTTGACGGCCTGGGATGACGCCGATATCCGGCGTTTCGCCGACTACCTGGTCCGCTACAACACCGGGAAGTAGTCGCGCGAATTCCCCAGCCCCACTGTGTAATTCCGATATTCCCCGCCACCGAACCAAGCGCTTGCTACGCTCACTCGATGATCCCCACGATTGTTTGGGGCACCGGCAACGTCGGCCGTGCGGCCATCCGCGCCGTGGACGCTCACCCGGCGCTGAAACTCACGGGCGTACTCGTCCACAATCCGGATAAGGTCGGCCGCGATGCGGGTCGGCTCGCGGGACTCGACTACGACCTCGGCGTCCCGGCGACCGCCGATATCGAGGCCGCTCTGGCGGCTGGACCTCGGGCCGTGGTGTACGCGGCTTCTGGGGACATCCGCCCCGATGACGCGCTCGCCGATATCGTCGGGGCCATCGAGTCCGGCGCGGTCGTCGTAACCCCGGCGCTCTACGCGCTCTACGATCCACGTAGCGCCCCACCCGAAATGCGGGATCCGGTACTGGCGGCCGTGGCGCGGGGCGGCGGGTCGCTTTTCGTCTCCGGTGTCGATCCCGGCTGGGGCAATGATGTGCTGCCGCTGCTGATGAGCGGACTCGGCAGCACCGTGGATGTGATCCGCTGCCAGGAGATCTTCGACTACACCACTTACGACCAGCCCGATTCGGTGCGCTATCTGGTCGGTATGGGCCAGCCGATGGACTACCTGCCACCGATGGTGGCGCCGGGCGTGCCGACCATGGTGTGGGGCGGGCAGATTCGGTTGATGGCGCGTGCGCTGGGCGCCGAACTGGAGGAGATCCGCGAAACCCTGGACCGGCGCGCACTCGACGCCACGGTGAGCACCGAGCGGATGGGTGAGTTCGCGGCGGGTACGCAGGGCGCGTTGCGATTCGAGGTGCAAGGGATCGTCGAGGGCGAGGCGCGCATCGTCATCGAGCACGTCACCCGGATCCATCCGTCGTGCGCGCCGGACTGGCCGACGCCGCCGGACGGCGAGGGCGCGCACCGGGTGCTCATCGAGGGCCACCCGCGCATCGAAATCACCATCGAGGCCGCCGACGAGGACGGAAACCGTTCCGCGGGCGGCAATGCCACCGCGGTCGGCCGATTGGTGAATGCCATCGACTGGCTCGTCGACGCCGAACCCGGACTCTATGACGCGCTCGATGTCCCACTGCGTCCCGCAGTCGGCAAGCTCGGAAGGAAACATCCATGATCATCGATATCCCCGAGGGCAAGGACCCGATCGGTTACGTCTGGGGTGAGATGGTGCCCGGCATCGGCTTGGCCGCCTCGAACTTCTCACTGTCGGTGTATTCGCATTCGACCCTCGGTCTGCGCGAATTCGAGGCGGCGCGGCTCAAGATCGCCCAGGTCAACGGCTGCATCTTCTGCCT
The DNA here is from genome assembly GCF_050955845.1 of Nocardia sp. CA-135398. Lineage (NCBI taxonomy): Bacteria > Bacillati > Actinomycetota > Actinomycetes > Mycobacteriales > Nocardiaceae > Nocardia > Nocardia sp. CA-135398. The sequence continues at coordinate 4,327,924 of NZ_CP192084.1, forward strand.
GGATTGGCGCACCGAGCGCGACGGCCAGAAGGTGGAGCCCGAGTTCGCGGACGCGGTGACCAACTGGCGCACCACCGACCTGTTCGACGAACGCACCCGGCTGGCCGCCGAATACGCCGAACGCTACGCCACCGACCACCACAATCTCGACGACGAGTTCTGGGATCGAATGCGAGCGCAGTACACCCAGACCGAAATCGTCGAATTGAGCATGAGCATCGGATCATGGTTGGCCTTCGGCCGACTCAACCATGTACTCGGCTTGGATGCGGTGTGCGTACTGCCCGGACATTCGACGTAGGCGAATGTCTTTGTCCCAGAGCTCACCCCGCGCCCTGGCGTGGGCGATCGAATGCCTCGAGGACGCGAAACCCACGCTCTCGACGTCGTCCACGCCAGCGGAGTGGCGGCAACGAATTCGTGGGCACGACCGAGGCTGACGCCGAGCGCCGCGCGGCTCCGGTGCGAATTACCCAGTCGCGCTGGCCGATTCAGTCCAATGGTGCCCAATCGATACCGTCCAGGCGGCTCCACTCGTCGCAGGCCCAGTCCCAGATGAGTTGGGCGACGGTCGCGCCGTCGGTCAGCGTCGCGCCGAGGCGTTGGTTGCGAACCGGGTGGTGTAGTTCGAGGGTGTAGTCGGTGGGGGAGTTGCGGCGAGTCTGGATGAAACTGTTTGCGTCGTTTCGCTTTTCGGCGATCAGGAACGGCGTGGCGGCCAGCAGATGGAGCTGGCGGATCCAGTCGAAGATCTCGCGCTGGGTGAGTGAGGAGTATCTGCGTTCACCGCCGATATCGATCGAGGCGTAGCGACGAATTTCCGGGCTGGTCAAGGTGTTGGTTCGCGCATCGTAGATTTCATATGCGAAACCCGCGATGAGGGCTTCGATGAGTTCGCGTACCCGCGGCGCGGCGTAGTCCATGGCGGAGCCGCGCGTCCTGCGGCGATCCACACTGTCGGCGGCGGTCACCCGGACCGAGTCGCCAGCCGCCTCGATCCGCAGCCTGGCATGTCGGGCCGCGGCCGGAATTCCGCTGTTCCAGCTGTGTAGTCCGGCGATGACGGTTCGGTAGAGGTGGTCGTCGGCGGGTTGCCCGCGTCTGGATCGAAAATAAGGAAGTACGTCCCCCGGCGATGCCGCCGCGCCCGCGGGCAGCACCACGAACTCATAGCTCATCAACCCAATTTAACTCGGCCCCCGACACATTCGCCCGCCGTGTTTTCGATCCGAACCTCACTTGATAGGCAAGTAGTTACTTGCCTATAGTCGGGGGTGTGAGCGGCGATGTCTTCAAGGCGCTGGCCGATCCCACGCGTCGGGCGATCCTCGACGAACTGGCCGATCGCGACGGCCAGACGTTGTTCGAGCTCTGTGCGCGGCTCACCATGGGCCACCAGCTCACCTCGAGCAGGCAGGCGATCTCGCAGCATCTGGATGTGCTGGCGACCGCCGGTCTGGTGACCACGCGCCGGGACGGCCGGTACAAGTTCCACCATCTGAATCGAGAACCATTGCGGCGGCTCACCGACCGCTGGCTCCAGGAGGACCCATGATCCGCATCAATATCACCAGTGTTCTGGTCGACGATCAGGACAAGGCATTGCGCTTCTACACCGAGGTGCTCGGCTTCGTGAAGAAGACCGAGGTTCCACTCGGCGAGGCGCGCTGGCTGACGGTCGTCTCGCAGCAGGAACCCGACGGCGTCGAACTGCTGTTGGAGCCCGATGGGCATCCGGCGGTCCGGCCGTTCAAGGAGGCACTGGTCGAGGACGGGATCCCGTTCACCTCGTTCGCGGTGGACGATCTGCACGCCGAATACGAGCGGTTGCGCGGGCTCGGCGTGCGATTCACTCAGGAACCGCTCGATCAGGGACCGGTGGTCACCGCGGTACTCGATGACACCTGCGGCAATCTGATTCAGATCGCCCAGCTGAAGAGCTGAGCGTCACGCCGTTCGGAGTATCGCCTCGGCGAGGAGATCGAGTTGGCGACGGGCCTGCAATGAGCCGATGCGCAGCACCAGATGCTGCGCACCCGCATCGATGTACCGTCCGAGCCAGTGCACGCATTCGTCGGCGGAACCGCCGAAATAGGCTTGGATCGTGGACATTTCGTCCAATGATCGGCGGTAGTACCGATGGACGTAACCGTCGAGTTCGGTACGCGCGGCGGCGGAGTCCGGATTGATATTGATGGTGGCGTAGAGGGCGGGGGTGATGTCGCGGGTGGTCTTTTCGCGCAGGGTGTGCCATGCGCGGGCGTAGGCGTCCGAGTCCGGTAGGAACGGCAGCCAGCCGTCGTAGTGGCGGGCCACCCGGTCGAGCACCCGCGGTGTGTCACTGCCCGCCAGCCACAACGGTGGACCGGTCGGGCTGGCAGCCGGGAGAGTGCGGGCCAGATCGTCGAGTTGCCAGTAGCGGCCGTCGAATTCGGTTCCGCCGGACCAACTCCGACGCCAGATGGCCACCGTTTCGTCCAGTCGGCCGACGCGTTGGTCGAAAGGCACACCGACAGCGGCGAATTCGTCGCGGCTTTCGGGTAGCGGGAATCCGGCGCCGAGGCCGAGAATCAACCGGCCGTTGCTGAGTTGGTCGACGGTGGCGGCGGTGTGGGCGCCGAGCAGTGGATGACGCAATGTCGCGGTGAGTGCGGCGGTGCCGAGTCGAATGCGCGCGGTAGTCGCGGCGACGGCGGCGAGCAGCGGCAGCGAATCGACTCGGGTTCGTGCCAGCGGGGAATCGCCGATCCACACCGAATCGAAACCGGCATCCTCGGCGGCGCGCGCGAAACGGACCAATCCGGCGGCATCGTGTTCGCCGGTCATCGCGGTTTCGCGGCTGGGTAGCAGCAGGCCGATCTGTGTCATACCGGCGATCTTCGCCCGGTTGCCGATTCCCGGCAATTACCTCGCAGGTAAGCGACCTACCGCGGTTCGAGCTCCGATTGGACGAGATCGTCCGGGAAGGCATACCGCCGAAACGCCCAGTACCGGAACGCCATGGCGAGCAGCACGCCCAGAATCTGACCGGTGATGAAGTTCGAGACGGCCTGGGTGACCGCACTGACGTGCGGCACCCGGATATCGAGCACATACAGCGCGATCGCCTGCGGCAACAGCGTGACACCGATACCGAGCGCACTGATCGCGAAAAACAGCGCCGCCTCGTGATGCCGCTCGCGACCACCTCTGGTCCGGAACGACCACTCCCGGTTGAGCACATACGACACGATGGTCGCGATCAACACACCGAGCACGCGCGCGGTGAGCGGCTTCTCGCCGAGCACCGTCAACTTCAGCGCATAGACGATTCCGGTATCGATGAACCAGGTGATTCCGCCGACCACGGCGAACTTCAGCAGCTCACGCCGCTGGATCAGATACGACCGGAACGGTTCCGGGATCCGGTCGAGCGCAAGCTGGACGAAGGACACGCCCCGCACTATATCCAGCAAATCCGTCACCTCACGTTTCCGACCGCCGATGCCGTCCTTACCCAAGCATGCCCGCGGCCGTCGCGCCAGGTAAGTGACCTCGAGTGATTTCGGGCGCGCCGCGTCGGTCAGCGTGACGGTGCCGCTCGTGGCACTGTGTCTTATCTGACCCCTAGTCGGAGGAGGAGCGCTCATGGTCGATGCGGGCAATTCCGGTGTTGTGCTGACCGCGGGCAAGGCGCGAGTCGGCATCGACCCGGAGAACGGCGGGCGGCTGACCAGTTTGCGGGTCGGTGAGCTGGAGCTGTTGCGGCAGGGCGCACAGTACGGCGCGTTTCCGATGGCGCCCTGGTGTGGGCGGATGGGATCGGGGCAGTTCCGGTACGGCGGCGCGTTGCATCAGATGCCGATCAACGCCGATCCACACGCCATCCACGGCACGGCCCGCGACCGGGCCTGGCACGTCCTCAGCACAACGGAATCCACCGCCGCGCTGAGCTGTGAGCTCACCGACCCGTGGCTGTACCGCGGGCGAGTCACCCAGGAGTTCCAGCTCTCCGAGCACTCGATCACCCTGACCATGCGGGTCGAAACCGCTGGCGAGCCGTTTCCTGCGCAGGTCGGCTGGCATCCCTGGTTCCTGCGAAATCTGGGCTCCGGCAAGGACATCCAACTCGATTTCACTCCCGCCTGGCAGGAGGAGCGCGGCCCCGACTATCTCCCGACCGGACGCCGCATTGCCCCGCAAGCCGGACCCTGGGACGACTGCTTCGGCATGCCCGATGGCACCACTGTCACCCTGACCTGGCCGCACGCCCTGGAGCTGACCATCACCAGTCCCGCCGAGTGGGTCGTCGTCTTCGACCAGCAACCCGAATCCGCCTGTGTGGAGCCGCAATCCGGTCCGCCCAACGGCATCAACACCCACCCGCGACCGGTTACCGCGAGTGACCCGTTGGAACTGTCCACTACTTGGGCCTGGCGTCTGCTCGACTGAGTCCTATGCACCATCGATCTCGGCGGCCACGCCATTGAGGATCAATTCGAGCGCGAATACGAAATCCTGTTCGGCCGCATCGGTATCCCCGTCCGGCGGGGATTCGAACAGCGGACTGGCGAACAGTGCGGCCGCCTCGGGGAAGCGGTCCGGATCGACGAGGACGGCCAGCGTGCGGCGGTAGTTCCGATTGGCCTGCGCCTCGTCGAAACCGGTGTCGCGCCGTGCCTCGGTGAGCTGCTGGGTGAGCAGACTCGCTTGCCGCACATGCCCGCTCACCAACATCAGGATGCCGACCTTGGTGGCCCAGTCGAGTCCGGTGGCGGCGAGTGCGCGCAGTGCGGCGTCCATCCATCCGATCGTGTTCGGACCGCGAGGTGGGCCGGAGATCGGTAACTGCGGCAGCCACGGATGCTCGGTGTAGACCGCGCGCATCGCGTGCGCCCATTGCCGCAGCCCGGCCCGCCAGTCGAGCGGCCCGGTACCGAGATCCGGTGCCGGGCCGATGGCGAAATCGGCCATCAGCTCGAAGAGTTCGTCCTTGGAACCGACGTGGCGGTAGAGCGCCATTTTCGTGAAACCCAGTGCCTGCGCGACCTTCAGCAGCGTGACCGCGGCGAGCCCGGAGCGATCGGCGAGATCCACCGCGGCGCGCACGACCCGGTCGACGTCCAGTTCCGCCGGTCGTCCGAGGCGTGCGGGTGCCGGGAGTCGCCAGAGTCTGCCCAGGTCGGCGGGCACCGCCTCGTCGGCCATGGCCTTACCTCCTCGGGATGCTTCTGGCGGATATTAGCCGCAGAGATAGTATATGGTGGATAGTATCCCTTGGATACTAAAGATTTGCGGAGAACATAATGACCGATCAGCTGGTCGCCTCCAGATCGCGAGTACATGACGTCGACGCTCTGCGCGGCTTCGCTCTGCTGGGCATCTTCATCGTCAACATCACCTTCATGGCCTCGGGTTATCCCGGCAATCTCGTGACCGACCCCGCATACACCTCCGCCCTCGACGAGGCCGTGCGCGGACTGTCCGAGGTGTTCGTCGAAATGAAGTTCTATCTGCTGTTCTCATTCCTGTTCGGCTACAGCTTCACCCTGCAGATGGAGTCGGCGGCCGCGGCGCGAGCCGCCTTCGAACCGCGGATGCTGCGTCGCATCGGCGGCCTGTTCGTCCTCGGCGTGCTGCACATCGTGTTCCTGTATGCGGGCGACGTGCTCACCACCTATGCGGTGGCGTGCCTGGTGTTGTTCTGGATGCGGCGGGTCAGCGACCGAACCGCCTTACGCGTCGCGGCGATTCTGTACGGCTTGGTCGTGGCGAGCCTGCTACTCGGCACGGTGTTCATGGATACGTCGGCACTACTGCCCTCGACCATGGAGGCGCAAGCCAATGCCGAGCGCGCAACCCAGGCCATGCTCGGCGGCTGGGGCGAGGTAATCGGCGAACACCTCGACGGCCTCGGACTCCTTGTCCTGCAAGCACTTACGCTCCAGGGACCGACAGCGCTGGCGATGTTCCTGCTCGGCTTCGTCGCGGGCCGCCGCAAACTGCTCGCCCATGTACACGGCGACGAACCGATCCTGCGCCGAATCCAACTCATCGGCTTCCCCATCGGCCTCGCGGGCAGCATCCTCTTCGCGATCGGCGGCGGCGTCGGCCACACCCTCGCGGTAGCAATCAGCATCGCCACCGCACCCCTGCTCACCGCTGCCTACGTGGCGACCCTGCTTCGCGTAATGCACAGCCCCCGTACGTCCTTCATCCGCACAGCCCTGGCCCCCGCAGGCCGCATCGCCCTCACCAACTACCTGGCCCAATCAGCCATCGGCCTACTGATCTTCACCGGCATAGGCCTCGCCGCCGCAGGCACCTTCTCCCCCCTCGCCACAATGACCACAGCCCTGCTCGTCTTCACCCTCCAACTAGCTTTGAGCGCCCTCTGGCTCCACTGGTTCCGCTACGGCCCCGCCGAATGGACCCTCCGCTGGATCACCAACGCCCACCGCCCTACCTGGCGCAAATCCCCACCCGAGCCAGTGCTAAATCAACCCTGAAGCCAGCAAGAATGTCGGGGGGTGGTTCGCGCGACCTCGAGTTCGCGCGAGTGGGCATTCACCGTGTCGGCGCCGATCGGGCTATCGAGATCTGGTGTGACGCTTCCGTCGAGACGGCCCGGGAGAGGTATGCGCGGCGACAGCGTGCAGCGGTGCACAACGACGGGCTTCGCCTTGCGCGCGATTGGGATACCTGGGCCGCGCACGGTCGACCGTTGGCACTGACCCCGGTGATCCGGGTCGACACCACGACGCCGACGAATGCGGTCAGCCTCGGCGTTCAGATCGAAACGGTCGCCGCCTCAGTTCCTCCGGCCGGGGCGGCGCACTCGCCTGCACGCATGCAGTGATGTACGAAGGAACTCGCTCGAGGGCGCTGTCGGATCGTGAATCCGGTTGGGGTGCTGAGGGATTGGCGATCATGCGGGAATGATTGCGGGGAGGCGGGTCAGGGCTTCGAGGGCGGCGGCGATGGTTTCCGGGGCGGCAGGAAGGAGGGGGAGGCGGACGGTGGGGGTGGGGATTCGGCCTTGGGCGGCCAGGGCGGATTTGATGACTACCGGGTTGGGTTCCGCGAAGAGGGCTGCGGACAGGGGTGTGAGGCGGTGGGTGAGGGCGCGGGCTTCGTCGATGGGGCCGTTGCGCCAGCGGTGGATCAGGGTGGCGAAGGCGGAGGTGGCCAGGTGGGCGGTGGCGAGGATGGCGCCTGGGGCGCCGAGGGCAAGGAGTGCGGCGGCGTGCAGGTCGTCACCGGCCAGGACGGCGACGTCGGATGCGCGGGTGGCCATGAAAGTGGTTGTGGTGTCGTCGATGCCGCCGACGGCGTGTTTGAAGCCGATGATGTTCGGGATGCGGGCGAGTTCGTGGAGGGTGTCGTGGCCGAGGGTGCGGCCGGTGCGATGTGGGATGTTGTAGACGATGAGGGGGACCGGGCTGTGGGCGGCCAGCTGACGGAAGTGGGCGACGACGCCCGCTTCGGAGGGGCGGGTGTAATAGGGGACGACGGTGAGTGCGGCAGTGACGGTGGGATCGAGGGCGGCGAGCGCTCGAGCCGAATCCGCGGTGGAGTTGGTGCCCGCACCGGCGATCAAGGCAGCGTCGCGTTCTCGGCAGACGGCGCCGCAGATATCGAGGACGCGACGGCGCTCTTCCGGGGTGAGGGTTGCGGTTTCGGCGGTGGTACCGAGTGCGACGATGCCGGTTGCGCCGTCGTCGAGCACCTCATGGGCAAGGCCTGCCAGTGCGTCGGAGGCGAGTTCGCCATTGGCGGTGAACGGCGTGATCAGGGGGACGAAGAGGCCGGTGAGCGTCATGGTTTCAAGACTGGGCCGCCGCGATGCATCAGGTCCAGTTCGCATTTCTTCCACTGAGCATAAGCTGATCTGATGCTCGATGTTCGAAAGCTGCGCCTACTGCGCGAACTGGCCCATCGCAAGACGATCGCGGCGGTCGCGGAGGCGATGAGCTACACGCCGTCGGCGGTCTCCCAGCAACTGACCGGACTGGAGCGGGAGGCAGGCGTACCGCTGCTCGAACGGACCGGGCGACGCGTCACTCTCACCCCCGCCGCACTGACCCTGGTCGAACACGCCGAGACGATTCTCGCGGCCCTCGAACAGGCCACCGCCGACCTCGCCGCCTCCCGCGCGGCACTCACCGGAACGCTGCGCATCGGCGCTTTCCCGACGGCCGTCGCCACAATCCTCACCCCGGCCCTGGTCGCGTTGAGCCATGACCATCCGCGCCTGGAATTGCTTGTGACAGAACTGGACCCGGCCACCGTCCCGGACGCACTCCGCACGGACACTCTCGACGTCGCGCTGGTCCAGGAGTACGACTACGTACCCGCCGAACCCGATCCCGCCTTGGACACCGAGCCGCTCCTCGAGGAGACGATCTACCTGGCCGCTCCGACCGCCACGCCGCTCGAAAACCACCGCGACGCCTCCTGGATCGCGGGCACGCCCGGCACGCTCTGCCACACCATGACGATCCGGGCCTGCCAGGCAGCCGGATTCACCCCGCGGGTCCGCCATCACGTGGACGATTTCAGCACCGTCCTCGCCCTGGCCGCGGCCGGTCAGGGTGTCGCCCTCGTTCCCGAACTCGGCGCACTCACCCCACCGCCGAACATCGTGCTCACGGCCCTGCCCACCCGACGCAAAACCCATTTGGCCTACCGGCGCGGGACCGGACGTCACCCGGCTGTGGTCGCCGCCCGCGCAGCCTTACGCGCCTCTGCCGCAACGATTTCCGGCACTCTCGACAAGTGAGGCGCTCACCATCGACTGCACCTGATCTCGATCGGAGCGATCGCCGTGTCAGGCGACCGACTTCCGCAACGCCGCCAATTCGTCCCCACGCGGGTCACTCACCACGCCCGACTTCGGACTGTCGAAGATCTGCACCAACCGCGAATCCTCCTCGAAGCGGGCCCAACCCGGATCACCGGTCTGCGCGAAAGCCACCCACGCCGAATGGATTTCGTCGGCCAGCGCCTGCGGCGGATTGGGACCGGTCAGGGTGTGCGCGCCCGCGAGCGCATCGAAGACGAAAGGCACTTCCAGAACGTGACAGGCACCGAGCCCCTCGATGCCGGATGACCACGCGAACTCATAGGCGTAGCTGCGCGTGCCCGCGGCGGCGATCGACTGCGCAATCCGCAGGGTGTCCGAGCGGAAGGCCCGATCGGTAATGATCGCGGCGAAGACATCCGCCGCCGTGGCTCCCGGACGATTCGCGGCATAGATATCCCCGAGCCTGGGATCTAGTCCGTAGCGGGTGAGGACCAAGGGTAGTGTCTCCGCGGTGATCCCGGCGGCGATACCGGTCGGGACGGTAAAGAATCGGAACTCCTCGGTGGTGCATCCGGCAATGAGTGGCACGGCCCGATCGGGTTGCGCGGCAAGCACTTTGACGGGATGTCCTTCGACCACCTCACCATCGATCACCGGCAGCAGACTCATGATCCCCATCCCGTTGGCGATGATCGACGACCCCCATCGCGCCGGATCCGGATCACTCATCAGCGCCAGCGCAAGTGCGTCCTGCGCCGCACGCAGCTCATCGGGACCCAGTTCGCCGAAATCCGCCGCGGTGGGGCTGATTCCGAGAATCGTGGCCAATTCTCCCGCGAGTTTGCGTGCATCCTCGACGGCGACCGCGGCGGATCCGTTGCCGCTCTGCATGATCGCCTGCCGGAACAGCCCACCCGACAGCGGCGAAGCCATCAGCGTCGCCACACTCATTCCGCCCGCCGACTCACCGAATATCGTGACCCGGTTCGGATCCCCGCCGAAGGCCGCGATGTTCTCCTGCACCCACCGCAACGCGAATAGCTGATCGTGTAGCCCACGGTTCAGCGGTGCGTCCGGCACCGCCGCGAAGCCGGATATGCCGAGCCGGTAGTTGATCGAGACCAGCACGATCCCGTCGCGCGCGAACGCCGCACCGTCGTAGATCGCCCTGGCATTGGACCCTCGGGTGAATGCGCCACCATGAATCCACACCATGACCGGCAGTCCGGCACCACCCGGATCCGGTGTCCACACATTGACATTCAGATATTCCTCGCCCGGAATCCCGTCACTGCCGATCAGTGCGTGGATCGGCGGGGGATAGTGGGTCTGCACGCAGGTCGCGCCGTGGGTGAGCGCATCACGAACCCCTTGCCAGTCCGGCACTCGCGTCGGCAGCCGGAACCGCGCGGGCCCGACCGGCGCCGCCGCGTACGGCACTCCGAGAAATGCGCTGACCCCCGCGGTCGTCCGGCCGCGGATCTTGCCGCCGGTGACGGAAACAATCGGTTCCATGAATCTCCTTCGCTCGACTCGATTCTCTACGCGGCACCCGGCGGCGGACCACAGTTTCGAGCACCTCGCAGAACTTCCGGGGCGAAACCGTCATCGGCGCATCGGGCGTCGCCGGCGTGGCTGTGTCGCAGACCGATCACGAGATCGGTGTTGCCGCCATCGATCGACTCAACTGAGGCGTTCGGTCGCGACGCAAGGCGCATGCAAGCCGATGTAAGCCCGCCGCAATCGCCCATCGGCAGAGTCGAGTTCATGAACGAGACATTCGATGTGGTTGTCGCCGGTGCCGGACCGGTCGGACTGATGCTGGCCTGCGAACTTCGCCTCGGCGGCGCCGAGGTACTGGTGGTCGAGCGGCTGACCGAACCCGATATGACCATCAAGGCCGGTGGGATCAATGTGCCGACCGCACAGGCCTTCTACCGTCGCGGCATGCTGCCCGACCTGGTCGAACAGCAGAATGCGACGGTGCAGCGCATCCGGGCGGCGGGTATGCTCCCGACTGACTCGGGTCAGCGCCTGCCGATCGCCGGTCATTTCGCGGGCATCATGCTCCGCACCGACGAAATCGATTTCGACGACCCGGTTTTCGCCGAACTCGGCCCCGGGGCCGAGGCCGTGCTGGTGGCCCAGCAGGCCATCGAGGCGATATTGGCGCGGCGCGCCGCCGAACTCGGCATCGAGCTCCGACGCGGTATGGAATTGACCGAATTCGATGATGACGGAACCGGAGTCACCGTCCATCTCGGCGACAGCACCGTCCGCGCGGACTGGCTGGTCGGCTGCGACGGCGGCCGCAGCACCGTCCGTAAGCTGGCCGGATTCGACTTCCCCGGTCTGGACCCCGAGATCACCGGCCATCAGGCAGTGGTCGAAATGACCGGCGCGGAAGGCTTGCGGCGGGGCTGGAACACCACCGAGACCGGGATCTACACCAACGGTCCGACACCGGGTCGGATACTCACCGTGGAACTCGACGGTCCGCCCGCCGACCGGACAACGCCGGTCACCGCGGCCGAATTGCAGGCCAGCCTCCGCGCGGTGTCGGGTGTGCCGGTCGAGGTCACCGCCGTGCATACGGCAACGCGGTTCACCGATAACACCCGCCAGGTCACCGACTATCGCAAGGGCCGTGTGCTGCTCGCTGGCGATGCGGCCCATGTGCATTCACCCTTCGGTGGGCAGGGACTCAATCTCGGCATCGGCGATGCGGTCAACCTCGGCTGGAAATTGGCCGCGGTGGTGCGCGGCGATGCTAGTGAAACCCTGCTCGACACCTACACCGCCGAACGTCATCCGGTCGGCGCATGGGTGCTGGAGTGGACCCGCGCACAGGTTGCGCTGATGCGACTCGACCAGCGCAGCAAGGCATTACGCGAGGTGATGACCGAACTGCTCGCCACCCGCGACGGCAGCACCGCGATCTTCAAGAAGATCTCCGGTGTGCTGCACCGCTACGATCTCGGCGGTGGCCATGAGCTGATCGGCGCGGTCACCCCGGATATCGAACTGTCCGACGGCACTCGGGTCGGTGCGCACTTCGCCGACGGCCGGGCAATCGTGTTGGATCTGGCCGATTCCGCGGAGCTGCGAACGATCGTCACACCGTGGTCGGATCAGGTGCGCGTGGTCACCGCGAAACCAGTTGCACCACGCGAGCTTTCCACGATGCTGATCCGACCGGACGGTTATGTGGCCTGGGCCGCGGATTCCGGTGATCGCGATGGACTTGCCGAAGCGCTGCGCCGCTGGTTCGGCGATAAATCCTGATCGGCTGATGCCAGCCCGGACAGCACAGACCGGGCTGGCAAGCATCAGGCTTGTCGGCGATACACCGCTACGACCGGAATCACCCGAGACGTATTCGCTTGATACTCACCGAAACCCGGCATGATCTCGACCATCCGCGCATACAGTTCGTCGCGTTCGGTGCCCGTCACCACCTCGGCCTTCGCCGGATAGCTCTCGGCACCGATCTCCACGGTGAAGTCCGGATTCGCGCGCAGGTTGTGGTACCAGGCCGGATGCTTATCGGCGCCGCCGTTCGATGCGATGAGCACGATACGTTCGCCGTCTGGGAGGTAAACCAGCGGGCTGGTGACCTGGCGGCCGGATTTGGCGCCCGTCGTCGTGATCAGCACCATCGGCGCACCCTCGAACATGCCGCCGACCTTGCCCGCATTGGCGCGGAACTCATTGATCACCTGCGCATTGAAATCGTTCACTGCACTCCCATCGATTGTTTTCCGCACCAACCCACAGATCGCGCCGGAAATTCCGGCCCGCACCTTGCCGAACCGGACGACCCGGAATACAGTACGTACGTACGGTTTGGTTGAATCGACTTGGAGACGCCGATGTGGGATCCCAAGAAGTACCTGGCCTTCGATGACCACCGCTCGCGCCCATTCTTCGAACTGCTGGGCCGAATCGAGGCCGAGAACCCGCGCCGCGTCATCGATCTCGGCTGCGGCCCAGGACATCTCACCGCCTCGCTGACCGAGCGCTGGCCGGGCGCGACCATCGAGGCCTCGGATTCCTCACCCGAAATGGTTGCCGCGGCCAGGAATCTCGGCATCGATGCGCGACTCGGCACGGTGCAGGACTGGCGACCGGCACCGGATACCGACGTCGTGATCAGCAATGCCGTACTGCACTGGGTGCCCACGCACACCACCCTGCTGCCTCAATGGGCGCACGCGCTGCCTGCGGGCGCCTGGCTTGCCCTGCAGGTGCCGGGTAACTTCGACGCGCCGTCACACCGTGCGATTCGCGAGCTCGCGGACCGCGACGAGTGGCGCGACCGGCTCGCGCCCGCGGGTATCCTGCGGCCGCGCGATGTCCTCGACCCCAGCGGATATGCTCAGGTGCTCACGCTCGCGGGCTGCCAGGTCGACGCATGGGAAACGACTTACCTGCAACGACTCTCGGGGGAGGATCCGGTACTCGAGTGGGTAACCGGAACGGCCCTGCGTCCGGTGCGCAACGCACTCGACGACACCGGATGGCAGGAGTTCACTGCACAATTGGCGCCCCTTTTGCGCGCTGCCTACCCTCGCCAACTCGACGGCACCACCTGGCTGCCGTTCCGACGGGTCTTCGCCGTGGCACACAAGCCCGGCTGAGCGCGCGGTTATACTTTCCGGCTATAGCTCAGGCGGCAATACCTACTTCGGAAAGGTTTGCGATGGCTCCCAACATTCTTCCCTGCGTTTGCGGTCCGGACTGTCGGTGTGGTTGCCAGGATGGCGGCACATGCTCATGCGGAGACGAATGCCAACACGAATGATTCGTATTCAGGCCGTACCCGGCGCGACGAACATGAAGCTCTTCTCCTCGACGCGCCGCTTGATCCGCCACCGGCCGTCGACCCGGACAAAGGTATCCAGATACCAGAGCCCGCACAGCATCAGACTCTGCTGACCTTCGCCGGTCGAAACGAGCATCGGGTTGTGGCACATGGTGCGCCCGGTGGCGCTGTCGCCGTCGACGGTGATGGACGAATTGCTGATCAGATGTTGGAACGCAAGGAAGTTCGGCATGACGGTGGCGAGGAACTTCTTGGTGGATTCGAGATCACCGACCGCGCCGCCCATGGCCGAATAGTCGATATGCGCATCCGCGGTGAAGATCTCGTCGAGCAGATCCCACAGTTGGGTGTCGACCGCATGTGAGTACCGGACCATGAGGTCCTCGATCTCCAGGCGGTCGGAAATCTCCTGCAGGGACAGCATGGTGCCTCCGAATTGCCGACACATTGTTCCGGCTGGGTCGCGGAACTGTGGGTCAGGGTAGCGGTTGGTCGCGTGCGGGTTCGGCGAACGGAATATCAGTGTTGGACGGCATCACGCACCCGTCCGTCCGCGTCGTGCAGCAGTGCGCGGGCGGCCGGTGCGTCGACTCCGGCCAGGCGCATGACGATCGCGGTTTTCACGTGACCGTCCGCCGCGTCCAGCAGTGCCGCGGCGGCGGTGGGGTCGGCTCCGGTCGCCTCGGCGATGATGCGGCGGGCGCGGTCGACGAGCTTGGCATTGGTGGGCTTCACATCAACCATCAGGTTGCCGTAGACCTTGCCTGCCCGCACCATCGCGGCGGTGGTGAGCATATTGCACACCATCTTTTGTGCGGTGCCCGCCTTCAACCGGGTGGATCCGGTCAAAACCTCAGGGCCCGTGTCGATTTCGATGCCTACCTCGGCGTATGCGCTGGCTTCCGCATTGCGGTTGCAGGAAATCGCGACCGTCGCGGCACCGATCGAACGGCCGTATCGCAGCGCACCGACGACGTAGGGGGTTCGGCCGCTGGCAGCCAACGCGACAAGCACATCGTCGACGCCGAGTGTGATGGCGGACAGGTCGGCGGCGGCCAGCGCGGGATCGTCCTCGGCACCTTCGACGGCCCGCAGAAAGGCGTCGGGTCCGCCCGCGATCAGGCCGAGGACCTCGCCAGGATCGGTGCCGAAGGTCGGTGGGCATTCGACCGCGTCGAGTACGCCGAGGCGGCCGCTGGTGCCCGCGCCCAGGTAGATCAGTCGACCGCCGCGTCGCCGTGCGGCGACGATCAGCTCGACCGCCCGCGCGATCTGCGGAATCGCCTGCGCCACGGCCGAAGCCACACCGGCATCCTCGGCGTTCATGGTGCGCAGCAGCTGGTCGATCGGCATCGAATCCAATGTGCTGGTGCGCGGATTCGACGCTTCGGTTGTCAGCGAACCGATCTCGGTCACCGCGACACCGGGTAATTCATTCGGCCTCCTTGGTTCGACGATCGGCTACCGCCTCGTAGGTGCGCCGCAGCGCCCTGGCCGCCGACGGCGTGCGTTGCAGGACGCCGACATACAGTGCGTCGACGATGAGGAGCTGACTCATGCGACTCGCCATCGCCGCGGAACGGAATCCGTCTTCGCGTCCGGCCACGAGCACCGTGTGCGCGGCGGCATTCGCGAGTCCGGATCCTGCTCCCGCGGTGACGGCGACCGTGGTCACGCCCGCCTTGACCGCGCGGCGGACGGCTTCGACGATCGCGGCGGTTTCGCCCGAATGCGAGAACGCGACGGTCACATCGCCGGCCTGGAGCAGGCTGGCCTGCACCAGGGCGTCATCCTCGGATGTGCATGCGCCGCACCACATTCCGATGCGGGTCAGCTTCTGCGCCATATCCATCGCGACGAGTCCGGACGCGCCGATGCCGACCAGGTGCACCCGTCGCGCGCCGACCAGTGCGTCGACGACGGCCTCCATGGTCGCCGGATCGGCGAGTTCGGCGGTCGCCATCATGCCCTCGGTTTCGAAGGCGGTCAGTTTGTGCAGCACCTTCGACAAGGCATCGTCGGCATCGATGTCGGTGGCGAATACCGGTGCGCCGTCATCGCCGCCGACCGCGGCCATTGCGAGTCGAAGCTGCGGATAGCCTTCGTAGCCGAGGGTTTTCGCCAGCCGGACCACCGCCGAGGTGCTGGTCGCCGACCGCTCGGCGAGTTGGCTCACCGTGAGCTGGGCGGCCGCGGCCGGGTCGTGCCGGATCACCTGTGCGACGCGCAGTGCGGTCGGGGTGAGTCGTGGCAGTGCCGCAAGCAGCCGAGTGCGTACGTCGTCGGAATCGGGCATCGTTCACCCTGCCAGCGTGAGTCGTCGGGGCACGGTGGTCGGTGAACTGGGCAGCGTGAATCCGGCCGCGCCCGGGGTGATGGAACCGAGCACCGCCGCGCGACTCGCTCCGGTACAGGCGGGATCGCTGCCCGCCAGACCGTGTGCGGTGAGGAAGCCGAGCACGGCGAATGCGGTGGCCTCCTTCGCCGACGACGGCAGGCCGAGTTCGTCGGAGGTGCGCAATTTCGTGGGGCCCAGACATGCGCCGAGCATTGCCATCAGAGTGGGATTGCGTGTGCCGCCGCCCGACGCGATGGCCTCGGTCGGGCGCAGCGGTGCGAGGGCGTCGGCGATGGTGCGGGCGGTCAGCGCGGTCACAGTGGCGACAATATCGTCGGGGGAGGGCGCACGGCGGTCCAACACGCGCTCCAGGTAGCCGCGGTTGAACAGTTCCTTCCCGGTGGTCTTCGGGGCCGGTGCACGGTAATAGGGTTCCGCGAGAAGGGTTTCCAGTAGATCGGTGTCGATGTGACCGCGGGCGGCGCGTACCCCGGCGCGGTCGATATGTTCGGCGTCGCCGGTGCACAGCTCGACGGCCGCATCGATGAGGGCGTTGCCCGGTCCGGTGTCGAACGCGACCGGCTCGTCGCCGGTGACCGTGACATTCGCGATCCCGCCGATATTCAGCGCGGCCGCGCGCTCGGAACGGCCCGCCAGCCACAGCAGGTCGAACAGTCCCACGAGCGGTGCGCCTTGTCCGCCCGCGGCGATATCGCGCGAACGAAAGTCGCTGACGACCGGCAATCCGGTGCGTTCGGCGATCCATGCGGGCTGACCCAGCTGCAGCGTGCCTCGCACCGCACCGTCGCTCACCCAGTGATAGACGGTCTGCCCATGTGAGGCGACGAGATCGGCTGTGCCGCTGAAGAACTCGTGCTGTGCTGCGGCCGCCACATCGGCGAAGGCTTGGCCGATCGCGGTGTCCAGACGGCACACGGCAGCCATATCAATGGTACCGGGCGGCAAGGCGGCGACGAGTTCCGAACGCAGTTCATCCGAATATGAGCGGCTGAGCTGTCCGAGGAGTCGCACCTGAATCGTCGTGTCGTGCAATACGATATCCGCGCCGACAGCATCGATCGCATCGTGCGAGGTGCCCGACATCAACCCGATGACACGCACTACGCCACCACCGCAACAGGTTCGGGCTCATCCGGTGCGGGCGCCGAGTGGAACAGACTCGCGATACCACCGACGATCAAGGTCACGAGCACGCCGATCGGCACCAACCACTGTGCCGCGATACCTTTTTCGACCACCTTCCCGGCGACGGTCACATCGATCTTGACCACCCGCACCACGAACGTCATCACGATCACCGTGGCAATGAAGGCGACGATCGCATCGAACTGGTTGGCGCGCGCGACCAGTCGCCCGAGCAGGAACGCGCCGAGCAGCGCACCGTAGGTGTAGCCCGCGATGGTGAGCGCCGTCAGGTACACATTGCCTGTCGTCGCGCTGAAACCCATGGCGAACAGCGCCATCAGCGCCGCCCACACCAGTGTCATCACGCGTGCGAGACGTAGCAGCGTGTCATCGGCGAGTGTGCGTCGGGAGAAGCTGCGAATGATATCGGCGACCGTCGAATTGGCCATGGAATTCAATGCCGAGGACAGCGAACCCATTGCCGCGCCGAGGATTCCGGCGACCAGCAGCCCGGATACCACCACCGGCAACCCGTGCAGAACGAAGTTGGGATAGAGGCTGTCCGCGCTGGCCAATCCGAGTTCCTTGGCCGTCTTGCCGCCGTTATAGGACCACAGCAGGACACCGACCAGGGAGAAGGCGGCGAACTGGATGGCAACGAAGATGCCCGAACCGATCATCGCCTTCTGACTGTCGCGCAGCGACCGCGTCGCCAGAATGCGCTGCACGATGAGCTGATCCGAACCGTGCGAGGCCATCGCGAAGATCGCGCCACCGATGATCGCGGTCGGCAGCGCGAAGGTGCTGGTGAGAATGTGCGCGAGACCGAAATCGGTATCGAAGACGCGGAACTTGCCCGCATGCAGCGCATCCGACCAGCCGGAGGCGCCGACGTGGCCGGTGAGCACGCAGATCGCGATGAGCGCACCGGTGAGGTAGAGGCCCATCTGCAGCGCGTCGGTCCAGATCACCGCCTTGATGCCGCCGAGGTAGGTATACACGACAGTGAGCAGCGTCAGCGCCACGATGATCACGTCGTAGCCGAAGTCGAGTCCGAATTCACTGAGCAGCAACTTGATCGGGATGGCGGAGGCGAACAGTCGCACACCCTCGGCGAGTAGCCGGGTGAACACGAAGGTCACCGAGGCCACGCCCTGTAGGTAGCGACCGAAACGCAGCTCGAGGTACTGGTACGCGCTGACGAACCCGCCGCGCTTGTAGAGCGGGATCAGCACGATCGCCACGGCCGTGCGTCCAATGATGTATCCGATGGCCAATTCGACATTTCCGAAGGCCTGATCGGTGTACGCGCCACCCGGAATCGAGATGACGGTGAGCACACTGGTTTCGGTGGCCACCACCGAGAAACACACCGTCCACCACGGCATTCGTCCCTCGCCGACGAAATAGTCGCTGCTGGACTTCTGTTTTCCGGACAGCCGCAGGCCGATCCACGCGACAGCGATGAGATAGACGACGATGACGGCGAGATTGAGTGCGTTCAACGCAGCTCCCCGGTGACGCGGCGGACTGAGTGCAACTAAGTGTCAGATGTTCACACCACTCTGTCAATAAGTGTCACAGATTCGGGTGACCAGCGCTTCGAGCGCGGTAGTCGGATCGAGGGCGAGCAACGCCGCTCCGTCGATCGGATCGCCGAGCGAATCGCGGCGATCGATCGCGTGCGCGATCTGGCAGTCGAGGGGCTCGAGTAGTGGCGCACCGAGGTTGGTGAGGCCGCCGGTGACCGCATAGGGGACCGGAGGCCGGATTCCGGATCGTTCGATCGCGGCGAGAACGGTGCGCGCGAGTGCACGTGCGGCGGCAGCCACGATCGCGGCCGCGGTATCGTCGACCGCTGCGGCTACGACGGGCGCGAACCCGGCGGCGACCAGGGCCGGATTATCTTGTTCCCCAAGATATTTCGGCAGTGCCTCCAATTCGATGCCATAGTGTTCGCGGACTTTCCCGGTCAGGATGGTGCGTGGCCCGCGGCCGTCATGGGCCCGGAGCGCGGCGCGTAGGCCTTCGAGACCGATCCAGCCGCCACTGCCCTCATCGCCGAGTTGTGGTCCCCATCCGTCGACGCGCGTGAACCGGCCCGCCGCGTCGACGGCGGTCGCGACGGCTCCGGTTCCGATGGCGAGCACGATACCGGGGGATCCTCCCAGCGCCCCGGCGTGTGCGGTGACGGCGTCGGAAGTCACTGCGACCGCGGTCGCGCCGGGAACCGCGACCAGTCGCCGGGCAAGTGTCGCGGCCGCATCCGGTGCCGAAGCGGCACCGGCCGCGCCGACGGACAGCGTGAATGTTGTTGGCCGCGAGCCGATCTGATCGACTACCGCGCGGATCGCACGCTCCGCCGCGGTGACACCCGTAGCATGTGCCAGCCCAGGCGCACCCGGCGCTTCCGCGTAGCCCACCTGACGTCCGTCGACGCGCAATGAACCGCGACAGCCGGTCTTGCCGAGATCGATCGCGAGGACATGGCTGGTCATGGGAACATCTTTAGTCCGCGCGGCCACCGAACGCGGCGAATTCGATAACCTCTTTGGCGCGGGCAACGATCCCGAACTCCGTCTACGACGAGAACTCGTGGTTGATGCCACCGGATCGGGCGCTGAATCCACCTGCAGTACAGAGCGTTTCGCTGTCAGACCAGAAATCGTAATGTCGAGGGTTCGCCTCGGTCCATGGCTGCGGTGTGCTCGGCGAGATTGAGGCCATCGCTGAGCGTCGATCCGGTGTCGAGCAGCGCGACGAGCCTGCTCTCCGCGTCCTTGACCGCTGCCGCCGCATCGAGAAGCGCATCGATGCGGTCCGGATCGACGACGATGACGCCTTCCTCGTCGGCGAGGATCAGGTCACCGGGCGATACCTCGACGCCACCGCAGCTCACCGGTATCTGCAGCGCACCGAGTTGCATGGTGCTGCCCGCCATAGGCGTGACGAAGCGGCTGTACACCGGTAGCGCACAGCCTCGGACATAGGCGATATCGCGATACCCGCCGTCGACGATAATCCCGCCGAGACCGCGCACCAGCGCGCCCCGCGCGAATAGTTCTCCGGCGAAGGCGATTTCGGCACCGCCACCATCGACGACAATGACATCGCCGGGCGCGGCGGTCTCGACCGCGCGCAGGACAGCGAGGAAGTCGCCGCGACAGCGCACAGTGAAGGCGGGCCCGAGTATCCGCGGCTCGGCCGAGCGCAGGCGAATCGCGCTGTCCAGCACGCGAATCGACTTATCGGCATCGCAGATCGCCGTCGTATCGACGGCCCGGAATTTCTGGACGAGCTGGTCGGTCGGCATCGATGACCCCCTTCGTAACTCGAATAGCCGGTTCGGTTTCGCATCGTACGGGTGTGCGGACCTCTCGCGACCATGCGATCACCAGCGCGGCCGAGTTGATCTCTGCGGATTTCCAGCAAATCATCGGCACACCGCCGTATGATGCGTCAAGAATTCGGTTTGCCCTGCTGCGATGACGTCCAGGAGGTCATGCGCGTGGAAGACAGCCGATACCTGGCCGAGGCCGACGACGACGCAGTACGCGAAATGCGCCGCAGAATCGCGCTGGCGCTGCCCGCGCTCGGGCTGATGCTGCCCGTGGTCCGGAAGGGCTCGAACGGTACTGCCGCCGAACCGTCGACCGTCGAATTCCCGACCCTGCAAGACCGGTCCCCGGGTCCGGGCAGCACGATTCACGGCTTGGCCGACCTGAACTGGCAGCCCGCGCCGGGCGCACCACCGCAGAGCTTCGAAACCGCCGACGTGCTCGGCTCGTATCGCAGCCCCGGCTTCTATGCGAGCTATGCCCGCTGGCACCCCGGTTGGATGAGCGCCCCGCACGCCTATACCTTCGACCGCCACGCCGTAATGCTCTCGGGCGTCTGGACCGTCGGCGCGGGCCCCACCATCGACCTCAGCACCACCCTGCCCATGTATCCCGGCGAATTCACCACGCGCACAGCGGGTACGGCACACTACGACGGCACTTTGGGCGACAGCCCGGAGCCCGCGATCTTCGTCCTGTTCGGAATCGGCCCTGCCATACCGATTCCCGTGGATCCGGCGCGGCCACTGTTCGTCCGCATCTAGTCGTCGAACAGGTGAGAATGGGGCTGTTGCCGATCGCAATGTGGAGGTGCGGTGCGACTGGATGCGAATGTGGCGCGGGAACGGTTCATGGCAGAACCGGTAGCCCGGCTCGCCACCGTATCCACCGACCTGCGGCCACACATCGTGCCGATCGTATTCGCGGTCGCCGAGGACACCATCTACAGCGCCGTCGACGCGAAGCCGAAGACGACAACAGCCTTGCGCCGCTTGGCGAATATCGCCGCGAACCCCACGGTAGCCGTGCTCGCCGACCACTACAGCGACGACTGGACGCACCTGTGGTGGACCAGAGCCGACGGCACCGCACGAATCACCGACGTCCCCGAAGCCGAGCATGCCCTCGACCTTCTGACCGCGCGCTATCCCGTCTACCGGACCCAGCCGCCACCCGGACCGGTGCTCGCCATCGATGTCACCCACTGGTCGGGCTGGTCCGCCAGCTGACCCGTGCGGTGTCGACCTCGCCGATGCCGCTGCAATTTCGACTGCGCGGGTGCTATCGAGCGTGACAGCATGGGATCACCGGTCGAAAGGGGATGCGCATGGGACAGCTGGAGGGCAGGGTAGCGGTGATCACCGGGGGCGCTCGCGGTCAAGGGCGTTCGCATGCGGTGACTTTGGCGGCCGAAGGCGCCGACATCGTGCTCTGCGATATCGCCGAGCCGATCGACAGCGTGCCATATCCGCTGAGCTCCGAAGATGATCTGGCCCAGACCGTCAAGCTCGTCGAGGAGACCGGGCGGCGTTGCGTCGCGGTGCAGGCCGATGTACGTAGCCGCGCGGCCATGGACGGACTAGCCGAACGGGCCATCACCGAGTTCGGTCGGATCGACATTCTGCTCGCCAACGC
Source organism: Nocardia sp. CA-135398 (assembly GCF_050955845.1). NCBI lineage: Bacteria > Bacillati > Actinomycetota > Actinomycetes > Mycobacteriales > Nocardiaceae > Nocardia > Nocardia sp. CA-135398. The sequence continues at coordinate 4,349,991 of NZ_CP192084.1, forward strand.
CGGTATCGCCTCCGGTGCGCCGATCGCCGAGATGGACGAGCAGATGTGGCAGGACATGATCGATGTCAACCTCACCGGCGTCTTCCACAGTTTCCGCGCCGTGGTGCCGCATATGATCGAACGCCGGTGGGGCAGAATCGTTGCCACCTCGTCCATCGTCGGCCGCATGGGTGCGACGAACTCCGGCCACTACGCGGCAGCGAAATGGGGCGTCATCGGTTTGGTCAAATCGCTTGCACAGGAAGCCATTCCGCATGGCATCACAGTCAATGCGGTGCTACCGGCCGGTGTGCGCACCGATATGATCATGAATCCGGCGATGTATTCGGCCATGGTGCCCGATATCGATAATCCCACCCTCGAGGATGTGGAGGCGATGTTCGCCGCCGGGCCGCCGAATGGTGATCTCATTGTGCCGCAAGAGGTTTCCCAAGCCATCCTGCTCCTCGTCGGCGAATCCGGGCGCCATTTCAACGGCGAGGCCATCACCATCTCCGGCGGCATGAGCGCGGGCACCACCTGACGCCGGAACAACGCTGAGAATCGCCAGGACGACCGACGCGGCGACGATGAGCACGCCGATAACCGCCAGCGCCGCAATCTCATTCGCGATTTGTCAACCACGCGAGGCGCAGTAGCGGCGTGTCGGCCTATGCGCGTCCGCTGTGGACCGGCCGTCGAGCCACGAGCGGTAACGGCGGGTGCACCCAGTGCGACCTGCACGAACATCCGATGAACAGGCACCCGCACTGCGTAGGATCACCCACATGCGACTATCCACACGTAACCAACTCGATGGAACAGTCGTCTCGGTCACCCGCGGCGAAGCGATGGCGGTCGTCCGCGTCCGGCTGTCCGGCGGCGACGAAATCACTTCCTCCATCACCCGCGACGCCGCCGACGACCTCGAACTCAGCGACGGCTCCCGAGTCACCGTCCTCATCAAATCGACCGAAGTCGCCCTCGGCGTCGACTGAACACTCGCGCTGGTACCAGCCGTAGCCGAGCCTGCGCGACTGGCCGCAATTGGTGACACAGCGCGGTCCGACGCCGTAGTCTCTGAGTACGGAAGGCGTTGATCAGCGAACATCCGGACATCATGTCCGCGAGGACCGTGACCACCACACGTCGAATCGAATATCCGGACCCGTCTCCGCAGTAACACCGGAGCTGGGCGTGCCTATCCCGACACCACCGCCGCACCGGTCGGCGTTCGCGTGTGTACCCGCATGAAGTCTCGACCCCGGGCAAAAGGATCGATGGCAAACGAACAGCTCTCGTTACCGGAGGTAGATGATGGCAAGGAAGTTCGAGGGAAAAATCGCGCTCGATATACGTGATTCGGAGCCCGACTGGGGGCCGTTCCGGGAACCGTCGGCGCCGCAGGACGCGCCGAATGTGCTGTATCTGGTCTGGGACGACATAGGGATCGGTACCTGGGATTGCTACGGCGGTCTGGTCGAGATGCCGAATATGCGGCGCATCGCCGATCGTGGTGTGCAGTTCACGCAATTCCACACCACCGCCCTGTGTTCACCCACTCGTGCCTCCTTGCTGACCGGCCGGAACGCGACCTCGGTCGGTATGGCGACCATCGAGGAGTTCACCGACGGCTTCCCGAGTATGTGTGGTCGCATACCGGACGAAACCGCGCTGTGCTCTGAAGTCCTCGCCGAACGCGGGTGGAACACGTACGCGGTCGGTAAATGGCATATGACACCACTGGAAGAGGAGAATCTCGCGGCGTCCAAGCGGCATTGGCCGTTGGGGCGCGGGTTCGAGCGCTTCTACGGCTTCCTGGGCGGAGAGGCCGACCAGTGGTATCCGAACCTGGTCTACGACAATCACGTGATCTCGCCGCCGTATGCACCGGAAGACGGCTATCACCTGTCGAAGGATCTGGCCGACCGGGCAATCGAGTTCATCCGCGACTCCAAAGTGATCGCCCCCGACAAGCCGTGGTTCACCTACTTGTGTCCGGGGGCCGGACATGCGCCGCACCACGTGCCACGGGAATGGGCCGACAAATACCGCGGCCGGTTCGACATGGGCTATGAGAAGTACCGCGAGGTCGTGCTGGACAACCAGAAGCGCATGGGTTTACTGCCCGAGAACACCGAGCTGTCGCCGATGAACCCGTATGCGAATGCCACCAGTGCCGACGGCAAGCCGTGGCCGATGCTGGACACGGTGCGAGCGTGGGATTCGTTGTCGGAGGACGAGAAGCGGCTGTTCCGACGGCAGGCGGAGGTGTTCGCTGGATTCCTGTCCTACACCGACGCGCAGATCGGCCGACTGCTGGACTATCTCGAAGAAAGCGGCCAACTGGACAACACCATCATCGTCGCCTTCTCCGACAACGGCGCCAGCGGCGAGGGCGGTCCGAATGGCACCGCCAACGAGATGAAGTTCTTCAACGGCTACCTCGACACGGTCGAGGACAGTCTGGCCAAGCTGGACGAGCTGGGTTCACCAACCACCTACAGCCACTACAGCATCGGGTGGGCGATGGCGTTCAACACTCCGTACAAGCTGTACAAGCGATATGCCTCGCACGAAGGCGGCATCGCCGACCCATGCCTCATGTCGTGGCCAGCCGGGCTTGCGGCCCGCGGGGAGGTGCGCCACCAGTACGTCAACGTCTGCGATATCACCCCGACCGTTTACGATCTGCTCGGCATCACGCCTCCGGACACGGTGAAGCACGTGCGACAGCGTCCGTTGGAAGGCGTCAGTTTCCGGGCCCTGTTCGATGACGCGAACGCGGACGTCGGCAAGCACACGCAGTTCTATTCGATGCTCGGCACGCGCGGGATCTGGCATCGCGGGTGGTTCGCCGACACCGTTCATGCGGCGTGCCCGTCCGGCTGGGGACATTTCGACCAGGACCGCTGGGAACTGTTCCATATCGAGCAGGACCGCAGCCAGATGCACGACCTGGCCGAGGTTCATCCCGAGAAGCTGGAAGAGCTGAAGGCACTGTGGTTTTCGGAGGCGGAGAAATACAACGGCTTGCCGCTCAACGATCTCGACGTCGTCTCCATGATGACCCGCTACCGTCCGACCTACGGTGCGAAGCGCGACAGTGCTGTCTACTATCCGGGCGTCGCCGAGGTGGGACCCGGTGCGGCGCTGGAGATTCAGGGACGATCGTTCGCGCTGCTCGCGGAGACGACGATCGACAGTGCCGATGCCGAGGGTGTGCTGTTCGCGCACGGCGGCCGACTCGGTGGACACACCCTGTACGTCAAGGACGGCCACCTTTGTTACACCTACAACTTCCTCGGCGAGGAAGAGCAGACCATCGTCTCCGATCGAACGGTACCGCTGGGCGACCACATCCTCGGGATCCGCTACGAACGCCGCGGCACCCGCCCCGATAACTTCACGCCCACCGGTGAAGCCGTCCTGTACATCGACGAGAACCCGGTCGGCGCTCTGGAGGACATGCGGACCCAGCCCGTCGTGTTCTCCGGTGTCGGGGAAGGAATCCGTGTCGGCCGCGACAACGGTCAGTCCGTTTCCGCGCGCTACCGCGCACCGTTCCCGTTCACCGGCGGAACGATGCACCAGGTCATCGAGGACGTGAGCGGTAAACCGTACCAGGACCTGGAAATGGCGGCGGCTGCGGCGTTTTCGCGCGATTGAGGCGTGATCCGTGGCTACCGCGACCCGTGACGACGTCCGGCGAGGCATGGTACGGATATCCGGCGGCAGCTTCGCGATGGGATCGGAGGACTTCTTCCCCGAGGAACGCCCGGTGCACCGGGTGCGGGTCGATTCGTTCTGGATCGACCCGCACCCGGTGACCAACGCCGCGTTCCGACGCTTCGTGAAGCAGACCGGATATGTCACGGTCGCCGAACGTACTCCGGCGGTCGAGGATTATCCGGACGCGGAACCGGCGAACCTGATTCCGGGCGCACTGGTATTCCAGTCGACCAGGGGGCCGGTGCCATTGGACAATTGGCGCCGCTGGTGGCGGTATGTCCCCGGCGCGTGCTGGCGCCACCCGCGCGGTCCCGGCAGCACACTCGACGGGCTCGACCGCCACCCCGTCACCCAGGTCGCCTACGAAGACGCTGCGGCATACGCGGCCTGGGTCGGCAAACAGCTGCCGACCGAAGCCGAATGGGAGTATGCCGCCCGCGGCGGACTGGACGGGGCCACCTACGCGTGGGGCGAGCAGTCCGAACCCACCGGCCGACGGATGGCCAACATCTGGGTCGGCGCATTTCCGTGGCGATTCCACCCCGGCCGAGGGCAGGCGGAGACACCCGGCACCACGACGGTGGGCACCTATTCACCGAACGGTTACGGTCTGCACGATATGACCGGCAACGTGTGGGAGTGGACCGTGGACTACTTCCGCCCGCAGCACCCGACGCCGACCTGCTGTGCCCCACTTAACCCGCACGTCGACACCCCCGAACCAACAGCGCCGCAACGCTTTCCACGCCGCATCATCAAGGGCGGATCGTATCTGTGCGCGGCCGATTACTGCCTTCGGTACCGGCCCGCCGCCCGACAGGGCCAGACCGAGGACACCGCTACCTGCCATCTCGGCTTCCGGTGCGTCGCGCACGACGCACCGGAAGCGTGAAATCGCGTCCTCGCCCGCTCAGCCCCGGTGAGCCGAGAAGCTCAGATGCACCAGATGACACTGCCGAGATTGATACACCACACGGCCGATCCGAATACGGCCGTTCCGGCCGGAGCGGTGGGGGATGGGGTCTGGTCGGCAGAAGCCGCGGGAGCTGCGAGGACGAGCACGGGCAAGGCCATTACAGTGGCGGCAAAAGTTTTGACTGTCTTGCTGGACATTTTTCATCCTTCGGCTGAATGATTGAAATCAAGAATTGTTCTCGACATCTCCGTGGCGGCCCTGCTGGGGCCATGCGCCGCTTTTGTCTGGTTCGACGCGGGGCACTGAATTCGGCGATGTAGACCCCGACGAGCTTTACGACGTCCGCGTACTCGGCCACGCTGCAGAGTTGCCGGACTCCGGATATGAATGCGTCACGTGCCGAATCGACTGCTGACACGCGATTCGCTGCTTGGTGAAGTGCACACGATTTGCCCCGGCTGGAGCACATCTTCCGGCGAGGCCGACAGCTGCTGCATCGGCCGGACCGAACAGGACACCTTCTGGTACCACGGAGAGGCGTCGACGACAGCTTACCGCTGGCTACCGGACGAATCGGCCGGAACGGAGAACATTTCGAAGATAGCTTTCCTTTTTAACGCGGCCTATTCCTCGTTGCGTTCGACGAATTGACCGGTTCCGGACAGTACGGCAGTCAGCACCCGGACCAGTTCGGCCTGTCGATGCGTACCGGTCTTTTCGAAGACGTGTTGCAGGTGCGTGCGCACGGTGTTGGCCGAGACCGCCAGTTCCTCCGCGATCGACCGCAGGCCCTCGCCACGTAACGCCGCCGCAGCGACGCGTGTCTCAGCTCCGGTCAACCCGTACAGCTGCCGCAGCGCCTTCGGTCCGCCCGGAATTTCATGATCCGGGTCGACGATGACGACGAGCGCCGCCGACGGGCATTCTTCCGGGCAACCGACCTCGGGATCCAGCGGTAGCACCAGCAGGGCGTACGAGCTGCGACCGCTGCGCCGGGGAACGAGGGCGCGGCCTCCGACGTACGGCCCGAACTCGCGCACCGCCGAATCGATCATGGCGCGCATCCCGACCGCCGTTCGGGCGTCCGATGATTCGAGGTGGCCGCGGCGTCCGATGCCGAGACCGTCTCGCGATTCCAGGATCGTCAATGCCGCCGGGTTGGCATAGCTGATCTCGCCGCAACTCGACACGATCACCAGCCCGTGCCGATGCGCGTCGAGCACGGCGATCGCCATGGCATGCTCGTTGCGGGCTTCGGTCAAACAGGACTGCACGTTCAGCGCGTGCCGCAGATGCGGAAGTAGCAGGCGCATAGTCGATGTCGCCGCTGAGCGGTCGAGATCGCGGCCGAGATCTGGATACACCCCGATCCATGATGTGCTGGTGCCGCTGGTCAGCAGCGCGAGCATCCCGTTGCCCAGCCGGTGCGGCACCATCCAGTCGCAGAAGAACGGATGCCGGTGCAGGTATTGCGGCCCGAGCAACTCTTCGCACGTCGTAACGACTCCGGCGGGTTCATGTTCGAGGGCACTCGCGATCGGATCGATACGCCAGAATCGGGTGTTGTAGCTGTCGCGCAGATCGTCCACGCCGAGTGAACACGCGGTCATCCGTCGGCTACTCGATGCCGAGACCACCAACCCGCCGCAGTACGCGTCCAGTGCCGTGACGATATCGTGCACCGCCTGCGACCAGTCAGCGGGATGCAGCGCCGCGCGATTGATTCGCGCGACGATCGCGGAGAACCTCTCGACTGTCATCGGCATATGAAATGACCTGCGACACAAGAGAAACGGTTATCGTCCTGGGGCGGATCATAGGTGTTCGGGAGGCGCTGCACACGAGTAGTCCGACACTCGATTCCATTCTCCCGAATGTCGTCGACGGAGACCGCCTTTTCATCGGTTTGGATGACGAACCGTGTCACCAGCGCTGCTCTACTCGGTTGGGCAACTGCTTCGCTATAACGCGGTGACTTCCCGGAGGGGGCCGACATGACGAGATACTGGCCCTTGGCGCGTGGCCGCATCATCACATCCCGATTCGGTCCCCGCGACGACGGTTTCCATTGGGGTGTCGATCTCGGCTGGCCGGGTGGCAGCGGCGGGTTGCCCGTCTACGCAGTCCAAGGCGGCACGGTGGTATTCGCGGGTCCGGCCTCCGGATTCGGCGGACCCGACCCGGCGGGCTGGGTCGTCGTGGACCATCCCGCCGCAGACGGCGGCGGCACGACCGTGTACGGACACGTGATTCGCGAAGTCGCGGTCGGCGACCGAGTCGAAGCCGGGCAGCGGATCGCCCGGATCAACCCCGATTCCGGATCCAACGGCGGCGTCGCCCCGCATCTGCACCTCGAGTGGCATCGGCATGTCTGGGTGCCACCCGGACCCGACCGACTCGACCCGCTACCGCTGCTGGCCGAAGCCGAAGACCCGCCCCCCTCGACCAATGGAGGTCCCCGCATGTCGACCGCAGTTGATTTCGCCGCGCGTTTCATCGATCCCGAGGCCATCAAGGCAGCCGGACACAGCGCTGTCCTGGTCTACGTGTCACCGAGCCGACCCGGATCCAGTTTCGGCGCCAAGCCGGTGACCAGGGAGTACGCCGATAGTGTGCGGGCTGCCGGGCTCGAGATCGTTTCGGTATGGGAGTACGGCAAGCCCGGCAATGCGCAGGCGCCTTCGGACTGGACCACCGGCTACGACGGCGGGCATCGGATGGGCCTGCAGGCCAGGGAAATCCATGCCGCCGCAGGAGGACACGACCGGTGCCCGATCTTCTTCGCGGTGGACGAGGACATTTCGCTGAATCAGTGGAACGACGAAGCGGTCGAGTTCTTCCGGGGAATCAACGACGCGATCGGGCGGGAGTGGACCGGAGTCTACGGCTCGTCGAAGGTATGCGCCTGGGCCATCCAGGACGGTGTGATCGGCCGGACCTCCGAGGACCGGTATTGGGCCTGGCAGACGCGCGCCTGGTCCGGCAATCGGCTCGACACCCCCGAGGCCGTCCTGTACCAGCGCGTCATCGATACCCCATCCAACCCTGGCCCCGACATCGACGGTAGTTCCGTCGACGTCAACGACATCTTGGCTACCGACTTCGGGCAGTGGTCCATGCAACGCACTCAGGCACAAGGAGAACACGCCGTGAACGCCCCTGTATTCACCGAATTGGACAGAATCGGAAACTCCCGATCGGAGCGCTGGGGAGCTCGCATCACGAACTTTCTGCTGCACACCCAGGAAGGCAACGGCACGGCCGAATCGCTGGCGGCGTACCTCAATAACACGGCCAATGGTGCCTCGTATCACTACACGCTCAGGAACGGGATCGTCTGCGATGTCGTCGATACGGATTACGCGTCGTGGTCGGTCCTGGACGCCAACCCGAACACGATCAATCTCTGCTTCGCGGGCAGCCGGGCGTCATGGTCGAGAAACGAGTGGATGGCAATTGACGACGACCTGCGGATAGCCGCGTGGCTGGCTGTTAAGGACGCGAAGAAGTACGGCTTCGCCACCGACGTCATCGCCCCGCCGTATACGCGGCGCGACGGCATCTCCGACCATAAATATGTGACGGAGTGCCTGGGTATAGGCACCCACACCGACGTCGGCTGGAACTTCCCGTGGGACGTCTTCGAAGGCCACGTCCGAGAGTTCTCCGGTGCCGCGCCGGCCGGAGAAATCGATGCGAAGGCGGCGGAATCGCCCTGGCTGGGCCCGCGACTGGGCACCGACGGCGAAACGCGGACCGCCGACGGTGTGGGCCGATTCGCTCAGTTCAAGAATGGATACATCTACTGGCATCCCTCCACCGGAGCGCACCCGATCCCGTCGTCGTTATTCGACAAATACGCGGAAACCGGTTGGGAAGCAGGACCTTTGGGTTATCCGATCACCGATAACACGGTACTGCGCGACGCCAAGGATGTGGAATGGGGCGAAGTGGAGGGCTTCCAGAACGGGGCGCTCTACCACCGCAACGGCCAACCGGTTTTCTGGGTACACGGCGAAATCCGCGACCGATGGAATCGGAGCGGATTCGAGAACGGGCCGCTCGGCTGGCCGACATCCGATGAACTCCCCTTCGACACGGGCAGTTACCAGGAGTTCGAAAACGGTCGGATCTATTGGACACCGAAACAGACCCTCGCGCTGCGGTCGGTCAACGGACATGACGAGCCGTTGCCCGATTCACCCTGATAGGTATCGACGGGCGGGCTCAACTAGCCGTGAACGTGCCGAACCCCGAAGATATGGTGACGGCGAGGCCGCCCGCGGTCGCGAGTGCGGTGATTCGGCCCGCCCCGGTGAACACCGGCACCGGCGCGGGGGCGCAATCGCAGGGCTGCTGCGCGGTTTCCCGATCCGCCACGTCGACCACGCCGGACGCCCCGGTCGTCACGTTCAACCACTGGATCCGGGCGTGCGAGTCGAGCATGGTGCTGCCACCGAAGGGGCCGGGGTTGGCCACACCGAAGGTGGTGACTCCGGGCTGGTCGCCGACGGTCGCCGTCAAGTAGAAACTGAATTGCGTTGGAACACCCCATGTTTGGGATATTTTCACCAGGGGGAGCTGGAAGGTGATCACCTCCCCCGCGCGGGCGATGGTGTGCTGTCCAAGCACCAACGCACTCACCATCGCACCGATGAAACCCAGCTTGGCACTCACTCCGACAGCCCGGCGAACCACGTTGTTCATCATCAGCCCTCCTCAAAGTCGATTCCGGCCTGCATAGATGCCGACGACACGAGCACCCCTGCCCAGTAAACAACCCGCGGCGCGATACTCAGGGCATCGACCCGCGCAGAGTCTGAACTCGGCACGCGACGTCCGGATCACCGCGAGTGGCGCCCGAAGCGGATGACCACATCGAGCAGCAAGACTGCCGCGGCGACCGCGAGCACCACCGCCACGCCCGAATGGTCGTCGGCGCGGCCGTACTCGACTGCCAGCCCGACGATCAGCATTGCGGCGGTGAATGTCAGGCTCCGCTTCACACCTGCCAGTGTGACGGAGTTTCCGGTGTCGCACCGACGTTTGCGTAGTGTTTGCGGCAATATCGAGTAGGCCATACTCGCGTGCGTCGAATTTTTCGAGCGCAGGATTTTCGTATGACCCTTGCGATATTCGATGCGGGCTTCCATCGGGGTCTATGCACGGTGGTGTAAGGCGATGTCCAGAGTCTTCTTGAGTCACTCCAGCCGGGACGATCGCGAAGCGATCGCGCTGAAGGCGTGGTTGACCGAGGCCGATCCGGGCCTGACCGGCGAGATCTTCCTCGACCTCGACCGGCAGACCGGAATTCCGGTCGGTACGCGGTGGAAAGAAGCGCTGCGCCGCGCCAGCGATCGGTGCGAAGCGGTTATCTGCCTGGTCTCCGATAATTGGGACGCATCGCGCGAATGCAAGGTCGAATACCGCCATGCCGAGGACCTCGGCAAGCCGATCTTTGCGGCTCGGTTGCAGCCTTTGACCGGTCGCGATATCACAAGTGAGTGGCAGCGCTGCGACCTGTTCGGCGACGGTCCGAAAACGGCGATAGCCGTGGATGAGTCGCCGCCGGTGCAATTCCTCACCGATGGCCTGTTGCGACTCCGGGACGGCTTGCGCGCGGCCGGGATCGGAGCGGATACCTTTGCCTGGCCGCCGCCCGACGAACCGGATCGCGCGCCGTATCGCGGCTGGCAGCCACTGGAACAGGTGGACGCCGCGGTGTATTTCGGGCGCGACACCCAGATCGGCCGCGCGCTGAATTCGATACGGGGAATGCGCAATTCCGGCGACGGTCGAATTTTCGTCATTCTCGGGCCGTCGGGCGTCGGTAAATCGTCGTTCCTGCGCGCGGGCTTGCTGCCCCGTCTGCACCGCGATGACCGCCATTTCCGGCCGATGAGCATCGTCCGACCGCAACGTAACGCGCTCACCGGCGGCAGCGGATTCGCGCACTCGATTCACGACCTACGCGACAGCGTCGGTCTGCACACACCTAGCCTCGGTGCGATCAAGGAGCGAATTCGCGATGTCACACAGGTGCGCGCGTGGCTGGCCGAAGCGCAGCAGGCCGCGAAGGATCGCATTATCGATCCGACCGATGATGCGCCACTCACGCTCGTACTGCCGATCGACCAGGCCGAAGAACTATTCGGCGTCGACGCGGGTGAGCAGGCGGACGCTTTCCTCGGTGTGCTTGCCGGCCTGCTCGGCGCGGACGACGCGCTGCCGATGATCGCGATCGCGACAATTCGCTCGGACCGGTACGAGCCACTGCAGACCGCGCCGCAATTGGCCACCCTGGAGGTCCGCCCATTCGACGATCTGAAACCCATGCCGCAGGCCCAATTCAAAGAGGTGATCTGCGGGCCCGTTCGACGCGCGCGAGCAGCCGGGAGCCGAATCTCGTTCGCGCCCGACCTGGTCGATCGGCTGCTCGACGACTGGTCGCGCGGCGCGGATACGCTGCCGCTGCTCTCCCTCACCCTGGCCCGGCTCTACCAGGATTACGGCGACGGCGAGATCACGCTCGCCGAGTACAACGCGATGGGCGGACTGCGCCGCGTCGTACAGTGCGAGATCGACGAGCTCCTCGCTGTGGATTCCCAAGTCAGGCAACGGGAATTGGCCGTGCTGCGAACCGCGTTCGTGCCGTGGCTGGCGACGGTCAACCCGGACAATGACCAGCCGATGCGACGCGCAGCGCGCTGGTTCGACCTGCCATCGGAGAGCCACTCGCTACTCGAGGCGTTCATTGCCAGACGCCTGCTGGTCCGTGACGAGCGCGACGGCGAGGTTGTCGTCGAAGTCGCATTGGAAAGCTTACTGCGCCAATGGGATACGCTAGCGGGGTGGCTGCGCGAACAGGCCACCGACTTGAAGAGCGCCGACGAGTTGGAGCGTGCGGCGCACGCCTGGAAAGCCAACGCCCGCAGCGACGAATGGCTGCTCACCGGCAGCAGACTCGATGACGCCGAATCCCTCGCCGCCGAACCGGGTTTCCGGGAACGGCTCAACCCGACGCGGGAATTCCTGCTCGCCTCCCGGCGGCGTGCGGACGAGCGCGTCGAGGCGGACCTGCGGGCGGCGCGCGAGCGTCAGGAATCCGCGGAAGCGTTGGCGGCGGCGGAAACTCAGGCCAAGGAGAAGGCTCAGGAGTACACCAGGGTGCTGCGGCGACGGTCGCAAATCCTGCGGGTGGCGTTGGCGATAGCGGTTGTCGCGGCATTGGCCGCCGGTTTCTTGTTCCTGAAAGCATCGAGAGCGGAGAAGGATGCGACCGCGCGCAGCAGGGATGCGACCGCGTTGTTGTTGATCGCGAATTCGCAACTGATGCTGTCCGGTTCGTTTCCGGGCGTCAACGACGATGTGCTCGCCATGCAGAGTGTGCTGGCCGCGCGCAGGTTTACGAACCGCTACGACGGCGATTTCTCGTTGCTCAGTGCCGTGAATCAGCTACGCAACCTGCGTAAGATCATCCCCACCGCCGGTGGCTACCCCCGGAGTATCGCGTTCAGTCCCGACGGTACGCGCATCGTGTCCAGCCATGGTTCGCGCATCCAACTCTGGGACGCCGAGACCTGGAAGCCCATCGGCGAGGCCATGTCTGAGCACAAACTCGAGGTGTCGCAGGTCGCGTTCAGTCCCGACGGAAAACGCATCGTGACCGCCAGCTTCGACAGAACATTGCGATTGTGGGATGCCGAGTCGCGCCAACCGATCGGCGAGCCGATGCGAGGACACGAAGCACAGGTCACCAGTGTCGCGTTCAGCCGGGATGGCCGCCGAATCGTATCGGGCGGTTCGGACAAGACGCTGCGAGTTTGGGATATCGAGTCCCGCCAGCAGGTCGGTGAGCCCATGCGCGGACACGAGGCAGAGGTGATGAGCGTCGCGGTCGGCGTCGACAACACGGTCGCTTCAGCAAGCGCCGACGGCACGGTTCGGCTGTGGGATACCGAATCCCGCCAGCAAATTATGGAATTGTCGCGCGTACCCGGAGAACCGGTCATGAGTGTCGCGTTCAGCGCGGACGGCACCCGGATCGCAGCGGGCGGCAGCGAGACCACAATCCGGTTGTGGGATACCCATACCGGCCAGCAGATCGGCGAGCCGCTACGGCGTCACACCGCCGCTATCGAGCGAGTGGTGTTCAGTCGCGACGGCACCCGGCTCGCCTCGGCAAGCGACGACAAGACCGTGCAGGTGTGGGATGCCGCGACCGGACAGCCGATCGGGGAATCGTTGGTGGGACACGAATTCGCGGTCAGCTCGGTCGCCTTCTACCCTGACGGGCAGCGTCTCGTTTCCGGCGGCTTCGACGAAACACTGCGCGAATGGGACGTCGGTGGCGGACAGATTCTTCGCGGGCACGAGGGAGCTGTTTACACCGCAGCGTTCACCCCGGACGGGACTCGGATCGTATCCAGTGGTGTCGATGCAACGATGCGGCGGTGGAATGCCGGCACCGGTGAAAGTTTGGCTCCGATGATTCCGATCGAGAGTGCGGCCTCATGGGACTTCAGCGTCGACGGCACGCAGATCGTCACGGCTACCTTGACTACGCTGCGGCACTGGGACCTGGCCAGCGGTGCTCCGGTCGGGAACTCGATCGCCATACCGCCGGACACCAAGAACCTAGTACTCGACGTCGCCGACCGAAAGCTCGCGACGGACAACGGTGCAGATATCCAGATACGCGATATCGACACGATGCAGCCGATCGGGAATCCGATTCGACACCCGGGGGTGAAGGACTTCAATTTCAGCCCCGACGGTCGACAACTCGTCACCGGCGGCACGGACTGGAATGTCCGCCTGTGGGATACGAACTCGGGACAGCAGATCGGTAAAGTTCTGACAGGTCACGGCTGGGTCAACAACATCGAATTCAGCCCCGACGGCCGCACCCTCGCTGTCGCATACCAGGACAAAACGGTACAGCTGTGGAACACGCAGACCGGAGATCCGATCGGAAAGCCCATGCGGACCGACGGTTGGGTAATCGACCTCGCGTTCAGCCCTGACGGCCGCACCCTCGTCACCGGAGGTGGAGACAGCACCGTGCGCTTGTGGGATGTAAAGGAGCGCCGCCAGATCGGTTCCGCTCTCATGGGACATACCCAACCGGTAACGCGTGTGGAGTTCAGCCCCGATGGCAAGCGCGTCGTGTCGACCAGCGCCGATGGAACGATCCGCGTCTGGCCCATCCCGATCGCGTCAACAGAAATCTTGTGCGACAAGATGACCTACAACATGAGCCGGGAAACCTGGAAGTCATGGGTTTCGCCGAAGATCGACTACGTCGAGTTGTGCCCGAATCTGCCGATCGCCGGTGAGGACGGCAAATGACAGTGGCTTCCGATGACGAGCTGGTGAATGCCCTGTGGGAGAAGCGGATTCGCTGGTCTCATGCGGCCACCCGGATGAAGCTGCGGATCGACCGGCTCCGGCTGACGGTGCTGTGGCTGAGCAGTTGGGGAGCGATCGCGGCCGCATTGACGGCTACGGTGCTGCGGCAGTCCGGGCCGCCCTCGCGTATCGTCGCGGCCACCGGAGCGGCGGCACTCGCAGGTGCCACCTACATCGGCGCTCAGTTTCTGACCTCGGAAGCGGTCCGGCGGTGGACTCGTGCCCGGGCGGTGTCGGAGGGAATGCGGCAGCAGATCTTCAGGTTTCGCGCGATTCCGGGAACAGCCGCGCAGCTTCGGACCGAAGTCGAGGAGCTCGAACAGGCGGCCGAGGACCTCCTGTGCTTCCTGGACGAGACGGTGCCCGTGGGACCGGCACCCGGTGCGCTGACCCCCGAGCAGTATGTGAGCAAACGCGTGGACGGCCAGATCACCAACTACTATCGGCCGTCCGCTCTGCGTTATTCCGCGCGAGCACAACTCCTGCGTCGGGTCGCTATCGCGCTGGGCCTGACAGCCACGATCACGGCTTCGGTCAGCACCGCGGTCAGCGCCGACGCCGCCACCCGAATCGCACCGTGGATCGCCGTCCTGACCACGCTCAGCGGTTCGCTCGTCGCCTATCTCGCGAGCAAGCGATACGACTTCCTGGTCGTCATCTATCTCGCGACCGCCAACCGGTTACAGCGACTGCTCGACCACTGGCGGACAGCGGGATCTCCGACCGATCCGCCGCGATGGTCGAAATTCGTCGACGACTGCGAGAACGCCATCGCCGCCGAAAACGATAGCTGGCTGGCGAAATGGGCCGACGCCCGCTGAATGAAGTCCGTAGCGCCGACGAACAGGCGGGGAGCTCGAGATCAACTATCGGACTGTTCGACGAACTCCGGGTAGACCGTGAAGTGGCGCACTGTGCCTGATAGGTCGGGGAGTTCGAGAGGTGTTGTCCAAGTTCGGAAGTCGTCGTGGCAGTCGCTGTAGAAGTACTGGTGATCGGTGTAGGCGTCGAAATAGATTCGCCAGCCTCCGCCGGGAAGCGCGATGACGCACTGTCCCTCGACGGGAGTACCCCACCCGGCCCAGTCATCGGTCGCCACAAAGGTATACGGGCCGAGCAGCCGATCGGCGACGGCGAGTTCGATGTATTTGGTGGATTCGTTCTTGGTGAACGCGTAGTAGCGTCCGTCGGCGCGGATCACGGTGGTGTCGATATAGCCGTAGGAGGTGTTGTCGGGCTGGGCCAGCCCGATCATCGGCTTCGGCGCGCTCCAAGAGCGCAGTTTCGGGTCGGCGGTGGTCAGGTGCGGTGTGAACCGGTAGCCGTCCGACAGCGACACGATGACGTTGATGCTTCCGTCGGTATCGATGAACCATTCCGGCGCCCAGGTAGATGTCACGCCGGGCAGCGGCACCGTGATGTCGTAGAGATGACTCCAGTTCAGCCGGTCCGCGCTGTAGGCGAAACCGATGGTTCGCCCTTCCCAGCCGGTGGTGTAGGTGAGGTAGTAGTAGCCATCGAGATTGCGAAAGACGCTGGGGTCACGCAGCAGACCCGTCGGCGGCCGGTAGGCGGGCCCGCACAGCTGCCGGAAGCTGATCGCATCGTCGGATTCGTAGACATACAAATCGGTTTCGCTGTCATCGGTGAACGCGGTCATGGTGTACCGCGGCACCGAACGTGGTCGCTCTGCGGCCGCCGCGCGCCCGAAGGCGGGTAGCGCCGCAGCCAACGCCAGCAACGATCTTCGGCTGAGCCCCATCCGCTGATTGTGCCGCGAAGTTGTCGGACCCTTTGCCGACACGCCGAGCAGCGGTCGCCTCGCTGCAATGCGCCCGCGCCGCAAGGGCATCCATCACATCGCATCGCACCCGACCTTGCAGCGCGGCGGTCAGCAACCGCGCGAGTGGGGGACATGCGAGGCCGCCGATTGCGTGCGGTCTCGATCATGGCGGCTGAGCGAACGGGAGCCGCTGTCGGTCAGAACGTACTTTCCAGCGTGCCGACATGCTTCCATCGGCGCGAGGCATATCGGCACTGGCCTCGGTCCACACCTGACCGCCGACGCCGCCTCATAGCCAGTCGCACTGACGAAATATTCAGAATTGCTTGACTGACTATACCTTCGTGAGTGACGATATCGTCAGAAGTATCGCGCGGCTGGAGTTGCCACCGCAGTCGCGGACAGCGCTGTCGCAATCGAATGGAAAGTAGGTGTGCGCCGATGAAAGTCGCATCCATCGTGTTCGCCGTGCTGTTGGCGATCGGATTTCTGCCGCTCGGCGCCGTCGAGGTGCTGGCTGTGACGGCCATGCGTCAGCGTGTCGAACATTTCGCCTACTCGGTGACCGGCTTCCGCGGCATCGGGATGCTCGAGCTGGCCGGTGTCGGGCACTATGGGTGCTCGGAGAGTGCCGATGCGTAATCGAGCCCAGGTCCCGGTCTATCGCCCCGACATCTACTCGCGCCAGGGCATTCTCGACCCTTATCCGCACTATGCGCGGTTGCGCGAACTGGGGCCTGTGGTGTGGCTGGCCAAGCAACGCGCTTATGCGCTGCCCCGCTATGGCGAATGCAAAGCCGTGCTGCTCGACGATCGGACTTTCATCTCCGGAGCCGGGGTCGCGTTGAATCCGGTGGCCAACCGGCTCTCGAAGGGCACCACCCTCAACAGCGACGGTGAGGATCACAACCGCCGCCGCGCGTTGCTCGCTCGTCGGCTGGCCCCGCGGGCACTGCGCGCGATGCGTGAATCGATCGACCAGCAGGCGGCCGCGGCCGTCGACCAGGCGCTCGCGCAGGGGCGTATCGACGGTGCCGAATTGGCGGCCGCGCTGCCGATGTCGGTCGTGCCGGACCTGATCGGCTGGCCCCAGCACGGTCGAGAGCATTTGCTGCGCTGGGCGGGAGCCACATTCGACGCGCTCGGGCCACTGAACCGGCAGTCGATGTGCACCGCACCGTCGGGGATGGGGATGATGCACTTCACCCGACAGCTCGCCCGCGAACGGGACCTGCTGCCGGGCAGCGTCGGGCAGGAAGTGCTGCAAGCTACCGACGAGGGCACGCTTTCCCGCGCCGAATGCCCCGCCCTGCTGATCGACTATCTGGCCCCTTCGTTGGACACCACGATCAGTGCTATCGCCAGCGCCATGTACCTTTTCGCACGCCACCCCGGCCAATGGCAGCTGCTCAAGGACGATCCCACCCGCATACCGAACGCGGTGAACGAGGTCGTGCGGTTCGAATCACCGCTACGTGCGTTCTCCCGCAAGACAATTCGTGATGTCGACATCGCCGGAACCCCCATCCCGGCGGGTTCGCGGGTGGTGGTGATCTACTCCTCGGCCAACCGTGACCCGCTGCAATGGGACCACCCCGACACCTTCGACATCGGCCGAGACGCCACCCGGCAACTCGGTTTCGGCCACGGCGTACACGGTTGCGTCGGTCAAGGTCTCGCACGGCTGGAAACACAGGCCATGCTCGCCGCGCTCGTCGAGCGCGTCGAGCGGATCGAGATCGTCGGTGAACCCGAATGGGCGATCAACAACATCATCCACCGCTTCGAACACCTTCCCCTGCAACTCATTCCAGCCTGATAGGGAATCCATCATGAAGATCTCCGTCGACTACCCCCGCTGCGAGGGACACGGTCTGTGCGCCGCACAGGCCCCCGAGGTGTTCAGCCTCGATGACAACGCCGAACTCATCTACCAATTCGACGGCGCCGAGGTGCCCGGCGATCTCGTGACCGCCACCCGCGCGGCCGTGGGCTCCTGCCCGGTCGCGGCGCTGCGGGAGATCCCGTGAGCAGGCCGCTTCGCCCAGGACAGACCGGTGTCGACTAGCGCGGGCGAGTTTGTGATTTCGGGCGTACTCGATCGTGGCGAGTATCTGCGTGGGCCGTCAGGCACTACTTGACCCGGCCGGTTGCTCCGACAGGGGATAAGGAGTAGTCGCCTACCCGTGTCCGTGGCTATCTGCGATCCGAGAATGAATGCGCAGGTCGACGCCGGTTTTTCGCCGCGCCCGAACCGGCCCGCCCGCATCCAGCATCAGCCGCCGCACAGCACCCGAAACGGAGCAGAAAATGCGTTACCCCACAGCGTGCATCCTCCCACCCGACCTACTGCAGGCCGTCGCGCGTGAACTCCCGCCGGAACAGCGAGCAGAACTGCTCGCATCCATGGACCTGGACAACAGCATCCGTATGCTGCGGGCCGAAGCCGTCGGCCGACAGGGACCACAGCCGCAGCAAGCCGTCGGCGCGGTATCCAACGGGGTACCGCAGCGCTCGATCTTCAACCAGCAGAACTCCACCGCGATGGTGCCGGGAACGCTTGCGCGAGCCGAAGGCCAGCCTCCGGTTGCCGACCCGTCGATCAACTCCGCCTACGACAACTTCGGCGCCACCTATGACTTCTACTGGAACGTCTTCCAACGCGACTCCATCGACGACCAGGGCATGCCGATCGCCGCGATGGTCCATTTCGGCACCAAATACGACAACGCGTTCTGGGATGGACAGGGACACATGTTCTTCGGTGACGGAAGCGGCCAGGTATTCACCGATACCACCCGCAGCCTCGACGTGGTCGCACACGAATTGACCCACGGCGTCACGCAGTTCGAGGCGAATCTCACCTATTCCAACCAGTCCGGCGCACTGAACGAATCCCTGTCCGACGTATTCGGATCGTTGGTGAAGCAGTACCACCTTGCCCAAACCGTCGATCAAGCCGACTGGTTGATCGGTGGGGACATCGTGGGACCGCTGCTGACACCCGCATTGCGATCGCTGAAAGCGCCCGGCACGGCCAACCCGCACGACAACCAACCCGCCGATATGTCCAAATATGTGCAGACCACCAGGGACAACGGCGGCGTCCACATCAACTCGGGCATCCCGAACCACGCCTTCTACCTGCTCGCCACCACGTTGGGCGGGGAAGCGTGGAAGACGCCGGGAACAGTCTGGTACGACGCACTCGTCGACCCCGGGCTCAAGCCCAACGCCACCTTCAGCAACTTCGCCGCGTTGACGTTGAAGCAGGCCCGCTACCGTTTCGGGAGGGTCAGCAACGAAGCGCATGCGGTGCAGTCCGCATGGGATGCGGTGAAAGTTCCGCTGCGCTGAACCCGACCGCCGGGAATACCATCGTGTCCATGGCCACATCCGACGTACATCTCGAATTCCGGCGAAGCGGCGGCCTCGCCGGAGTAGAGATGACGACCTCGGTCGACGCCCGCGATCTGCCCGCCGAGCAGGCACCCGTCATCACCGACCTGCTCAATGACACACTGCCCGACCGGGACATGCCGACACACCGTCCGCCGATGCCGGATCAGTTCGACTACGAACTCACCGTCACGGACGGCCATCGGACCAGTACCTATCACTGGACCGATATGCAGATCCCCGACACGGCACAACCGCTGATCGCCGAATTGGCCCAACGCTCCGAACCGGATACGACCAACTGAAGCAGCGGTCCGGCCGTGACGTGCAGAATCGAACCGCTGCGTCGCCGGGAACTCAGGAATCGGTATCTGCCGCACGGAGTTTCGCAAGTAGCGGTTCGGCGGCCTCGGCAAGGAACCGGTCCTGCTGTTCGTCGCCGATTTCGACGACAGCGATATCGGTGAAGCCAGCGTCCTGGTAGGGACGCACGGCAGCAACCATGGCATCGAGATCGGGCCCGCACGGGATCGTCTCGGCGATATCCTGCGGGCGCACGAACTGCGTCGCGGCCGCGAAACTCGCCGGCGTCGGCAGATTCGAGTTCACATCCCAGCCGCCCGCCGACCATCGGAACTGTTCGTGAGCGCGCTGAATTGCTTTGTCGCGGTCGGCATCCCAGCTGATCGGCAGTTGCCCGGTCACGCGGGACCGCGCCGCGCCCGAGTCGTTCGAGCGCGCGCGATGCCATGACCGAACGAGTTCGGCGTCGGGACTGGTGCTGACCATCTCGTCGGCCAGCGGGGCGAATCGCTGCACCGATCGTGGCCCGGATACCGCGACCGCGATCGGCACCGGCTGGTCCGGCAGGTCCCAGATCTTGGCGGCATCGACTCGATACCAGTCACCGAGTCGGCTGACCGTTCGGCCCGCATGCAGATCACGAATGATGCCGATGGCTTCGGCGAGTCGCTCCAGCCGTTCCTCGAGCCCGGGCCAGCCCGCACCGATCACGTGCTCGTTGAGGCTCTCGCCGCTGCCGAGCCCAAGGGTGAACCGGCCTTCGGCCAAGATCTGCAACGTCGCCGCCTGCTGCGCGACGATCGCCGGGTGATAGCGCATGGTCGGGCACGTCACGTAGGTCATCAGCGGGATTCGCCGGGTCGCCTGTGCGACCGCCCCGAGGGTGGTCCACGCGTTCGGCGCGTGTCCCTGCTCCTCGAGCCACGGTGCGTAATGGTCGCTGCTGACCAGGAAGTCGAATCCCGCCTCCTCGGCGGCGACGGCATAGCGGACGAGTTCGCGAGGGCCGCTCTGCTCGGTCATCAGTGTGTATCCGAATCGGGTCACTGTCGCTCCTTCTGGCTCGGCGGTGGATATCGGTGGGCTACCCCTCAACCGCGTACTTATCGGCCACGGTTTCCACATACGAGCAACGGGAGGGGCAGGCCTGCCGCAGGTCGACAGGTGCCCGGTTGCCGCCGCGTACGTCAGCTGGAGCTGTCGTCCATCGCTTCGCGCACCATGTCGAGCGCTACTTCGACCGTCCGCCTCAGCACAACTTCGGGTTCGCCATCGAACAGCTCATGCCGTGCCGAGGTCCCGCCCTCGCTGTGGACCGCCAGCCACACCGACCCCGCCGGTTCACCGTCCTGGGGATCGGGGCCGCCGACGCCGGTCACAGCCACAGCCACGTCCGCGCCGAGCAATCTCCGCACGCCGATCGCCATGGCGCGAGCCGCTATCTCCGACACCACCGGAACCTCGGGAACGCCCAAGACCTGCCGTTTGACATCGGCGCTGTAGGCAACCACCGCACCCCGCAACCACTGGGCCGAGTCCGGGGCAGCGCCCAACGCCGACGACAACTGCCCGCAGGTCAACGATTCCGCAACCGCCACCGACCGTTTCGACCGCATGGCGACCGCGGCCACTCGGCTCGCAGACTCATCGATTCTGGACATCGGACCCACCCTATCGACTCCGGCGGATCCTCCCGATCTTTTCAGTACGGGGTAGCTGGCGGGTTACACGTTGGCTGGGGTCTTGGCGGGCGGATGGATGACGCCGGTGAAATTTCCGCCGGAGAGGTTATAGGTGTGCTGGCGTACGGCGTCGCCGGAGTTGCCCTCGATGGTGGTGATGGTGTTGCCGTCGCGCGCCACCACTACGCCGATGTGGTGTTGTCCGCCGAAAACGACGAGGTCCCCGGGGCGGGCGCTCGACATGTCGCTATCGGCCCAGCCTCTGTGGGCAGCGTCGGACCAGACGCTGGGCACGTAGTTCTTGTTGCTCCAGTCGACGTCGATGCCGGACTGTTTCCAGACCCAGGTGGCGAACGACGCGCACCACGCGTCATCGATGTTGTACGGGCGGTTCACGTGGTTGGTTCCGGTTTCGGCGACGCCGAGTTCGTTGGCGGCGAATCCCTTGATCTTGTCGATGGTGCTCGCGTCGGCGGGTGGCACAAAGCTGTGGCCGGACCACGGTGTCGTCAACGGCGCCGTGGTCCCGCCGTAACCGCTGCTCGTCGGGTTAGCGGGGGCGGAGTTGTAGATGTGGTCGGCATGGCGCTGGATGTCGGTCGCGGCGTCAAGCATCCGCTGTTCTACGGTCGCGGCGGTGGCGGCGCATGCGGTCCGCAGCGGACCCTCCACCGATTCCGGCCAGTACGCTTTGCCTGCCGCGTCGTAGCTCGGTCCGGGTGCCTGCTTCGCGTCGTCGAGGGTGCCTCGGAGTTGCTTGACCGCTCGCTCGATGTCGACATATGCGTCACCCGCAACGGAGTAGGTGCCGTAGGTCGAGCTGTCGACGCCTTCGTCGTTCGCGTCCATCGACGCTTCGATCTCGCGCAGGGCGGCGACGGTGTCGTTGTGGTTGGTGGTCGCGATCGACTGATTCTTGTCGTCGATAATCTTCTTGTCCCGCAGCAGTTTTATGAATTTCGGGGCACTGGACGGCGTACCCGCGCCCAGCCTGTCGACGTTGGCTTGAACCGCCGCGTGGGTGGCGCTGACGACGCCTTTGAGCATGTCCGATGCGTAATCGGGAACGGTGAGCTCCGGAACGATCCGATAGTGGTCGACGGTGGGGCTCATCGCGGCACCCCGTCGTCACTCGGCTGTGGACCAACGAATAGCAACATCCGTAATCCTCTACTCACACGGACCGATGCGAACGAGTATCGGCCATTCCCAGAATCGGGAATGACGGCTCACTCCCCGTTGCCCGTATCGCGACGCCGGTGACCAGAGTTCGGGCGTCGCTAATCGCGCCAGACAGGCGGGCGCTTCGCGAGGAAGGCCGCCATACCTTCGCGGGCGCCGGGAAGTTGGGCGGCGGCGGCCATGACTTCCAGGGCGAGAGCGTAGGCATCTGCTTCAGGGCGGTCGAGTTGGCTGTAGAGGGTGCGTTTGCCGAGTGCCTTGCTGGTCCGGCTGCCCCGGGTAGCGCGGGCGAGCAACTCGCCAACGGCATTGTCCAACTCGGCGTCTGGCACCGCTCGGTTGATCAGGCCCCACTGTTCGGCGGTGCGGGCATCGATCGGATCGCCGGTGAGGGCCAGTTCCATCAGTCGTTTACGGCCGACGGCGCGCGCCACCGGCACGGCGGGGGTGTGGCAGAACCAGCCGCCTTTGCCGCCCGGGAGCGCGAAACCCGCCGATTCGGCGGCGACGGCCAGATCGCATGAGGCCACCAGCTGGCAGCCAGCGGCCGTGGCCAGACCGTGCACCCGGGCGATCACCACTTGGGGCACCGACTCGATGGTCGACATGAGCTCGGTGCACAGTGTGAGCAGTTCCCGCACGCCGAGCAGGTCACGCGCGGCGACGTCGGCGAAATCGTGTCCCGCGGAGAACACCGGACCGTGCGCCCCGAGCACGATCCCGGTGGCGTCGGTCTCGCCCGCGGCCTGGAACGAGGCGAGCAGTTCGGCCAGATGTTCACCCGACAACGCATTGCGCCGCTCCGGCCGGTTCATGGTGATGCGCACCGTGTCGCCGTCCCGCGCGACCAGGACATGCCGATACTCCAAGGCGGTCATATCTCCACCGTAGATCTCCACGGGCGGCGGCACGACACCTCCGGAGCGGCGCACACGGCTGAGGTAGAGCGCCGTCGGCGACTCGTCGACGCCGCTTCAGCAGGGCCGATCGGCCCACGACAGTGGGACCAGTGGCCCTGCCCCACGCCACGATCGAGCCAATACCATCGTCCGACAAAGGGATCCACGAATGATCGGGCAGAAGGGTACGAGATGACATCGGTGAGATCGGAAATAGCCACACCCGACGTCGTTGTCGCCGATGCGATCGAGCACCTCAGACACGACTTTCCCGCTGTCGCCGCCGACGTTCTGCACGCCGCCGCTGCCCGCGCGCGACACGATCTCTGCGATGCCCCGGCCACTTGGTTGCCAGAACTCGCCGAGCGGTTGGCGTGGTGGCGGCTCGAATCAGCCTCGGGTACGTTCCGCCGAGTACTTTGATCGCCACCCGCGCCCGGTCGATGACCTCGGCGTTGTAGGTCTCCTTCAACGCGGGGCCTTATGGTCCCGACGTGCCTTGACCACGGAGACGACGATTGTCGGCGTGGAGTTCGGCGTTGGCGTCTTCGAGGTCGAGGATGCGGCCGATCCCAGCGAGGTTGATGCCTTCGGCGACCAGCGCGGTGATCCGGTGTAGCCGGGAGAGGTCGTCGCCGCTGTAGCGGCGGGTGCCGCCGTCGCTGCGCGCGGGGGTTATCAGCCCGTGCCGTTCGTAGAGGCGCAGGGTCTGTACGCCGATGCCCGCCAAGTCGGCGGCCACCGAGATCGCATACACCGCGCGCCCGGGATCGGGCTGCGGCGGCTGGTGCTGGGGGCGAGCCATCCTGCTCCTCGATACTTCTTGCTGCCGAGATTTTCTATGCTAGCTACTTGCGACTATCTTCACATAGTGCTATAAGAAATCTACATCAGATGACATAGATTATCTGAATCCGACTATCGAGAAGACAGCTAGTTGGAGGTGGCGATCATGCTCATGCGTACCGATCCGTTCCGTGATCTGGATCGTCTGGCGCAGCAGGTGTTCGGCACAGCGGCCCATCCCGCGACGATGCCGATGGACGCCTGGCGCGAGGGCGACAAGTTCGTCGTCGAGTTCGATCTGCCGGGGATGGATCCCGATTCGCTGGACCTGGGTGTGGAGCGCAACGTGGTGACAGTGCGCGCCTCGCGCCCGGAACTCGAGGCGGAGCGGGAGATGGTCGCCGCGGAACGCGCACGCGGTGTATTCAGCCGCCAGTTGTTCCTCGGCGAGACCCTTGATGCCGACCACATCAGCGCCGACTACACCGATGGCGTGCTGCGCTTGACGATCCCGGTCGAGGAGAAGGCCGAGCCCCGCCGGATCGAGATCGCCTGCGGCAACGGGCACAAGGCGATCAACGCCTGAGCCGGGCGGTCCTGACGCTTCCCCCCGGAGGTAAGGCTATGACCGGAATCGATACTCTCGGCGTCTACGACCCGCTCGATGAGCGGCTGCTGATGCTTGACCCCGATATCGAACCGTTGTTCGCCGAAATCGATGACATCCTGTCCGAAGCCCTTGCGCGCGAACCGGTTTCGGCGCGGCGGAACTTTCGGGCACGAGCACCCCGCCCATCCGGCGACGGGCGCCACGATCGGCTGACGCCGAGGCTGACAGGTCGAGCGCCGCCGAGAATGCGTGCGACCCAGCGCGGTCCTCCGCACCTCGAGCGGTTCGGCAACGTCCACGAGATGAAAGTGAGGTGATGACACAGACAAGGTTCCGACCGATCCGCGGGGCGCGGTCCGCCGACCAAGCGCAATCGGCCACTGCCCGCGGATCCTTTTCTCGCAAGTCACGTACTCCTTCGTGGGGCGGGCCAGAGCGATCACATGGGCCCGCCCCCTTCATCCGACACCAGTGCACGACGTAGGAGGTCGACCATGACCACGTTCTCCGACCGTGACCAGGCAGACCACGCCGATCAGCGCACCCCCGTCCACGACGCCGACCACGACGTCGGCTTGGACACCCATGCACTGCATCCGGTGGCCGAACGCGTCCGCGCCGCCTTCGACGCCGCCGACATCACCGACCGATTCGAGCAATCCTTCATCACCCCACTACCCGATGACGACGAATACCCCCTCGCCTACTGACACCCACCCCCAGATCGGCGCCGATCCGATCGGCTGGCGCCACGGCACCGTCGCCTGGTTCAACTCCGAGAAAGGTTTCGGATTCCTCACTCCCGATGACCGCACCGCGGCGGTGTTCGTCGAATACTCGAGCATCGAAACCCCCGGATACAGAACACTTTCCGCGGGCCAGCCCGTAGTGTTCACCACCGAGCACACCTCGCGCGGACCGCAAGCCGAGCGCGTGCGCCCCTACACGCGCACACTGCCCGATCCAGCCAAGAACCATCTCGCCCATTTTCGAACACCGGAACCACACAGCATCGATGGCACAACACCACATCCCCCGGTACGCCTTGGCCTTGCTCACCGGCCTCACCCTGCTCGCCGCCCCGCCGATCACCCTGCTCCTGCTGACCGCGACACTCGGTTGCGCCATCCTCGCCGCCGTACTGCGAGAACCACATCCGAGCCGTGACCACGGAGTCGCGGCGAGCAAGCGCCCGCCGTCGAACACGCGTGGCGTGCCGCTCGGCGCTTAGTTGCTGGGGGTGTGCTTGTGTGGGCTAGGCGGGGACAATGAGGTATGGCCCCGCCAGTCCTGACCGTAGTGACCGGTCGACCAGGCACCGGGAAAACAACCCTGGCTCACACCCTCGCACGCGAGCTCGGCTGCCCGGCGATCGTCCACGACGAAGTCGCCCAGGGCATGGTCTTGGCCAACTCGCCGACCCGGACCGCAGGCCTCGGCCCAGCCTTCGAACGGCCCGCATTGACCACTTTCTTCGACATCATCGCTATCTTGGCGCGAGCAGGAGTCACCGCTGTGGCAGAAGCGGCGCTGCCGGGCGAGCTGTGGCACCCCCGTCTGGACGCGATCACCGAGGTCGCCGAGGTTCGCGTATTGCGCTGCACGGCACCGACTTCGATCATCCGGGAGCGGATCAAACAGCGTATAGAAACCAACCCGAACCGGCGCGCCCGCAGCGACGAGCTCCTGGAGTCGGTCGACACCGACAGCACATCCGAAGAAGACTTCGACCCTGCCATCGGTGAACTGCCCACGCTGACCGTGGACACCACGCACGGATACCAGCCCGGACTCGTGGCCATCTCCCGCTTCGCGACCCGATCAGATCCCGGCGAAGCTCTCGAGGCCTGAGCACCCAACCGTGCCGAGTGTGCGCCGGCCCGACTACGTGCTGCGTAGCCGGGCCGGTCTGTGCGAGGCGCAATTCACCATCGACTTCACATCGTCGAATTATGTTCCGCAGCGCGGGAACCGCCGATCGGGCTCCGGCGAAGCGGATTCGGTTTCACCGTCGTATCGAGGTCGTTTCACCCTGTGGTCGTTTCCGGCGGCAGCCCGGACGGTCGATGGGTTCGAGTCGCGCCCGCAGCGGGTGTCTGGCCGGGGAGTCGCGCGGTCCGGCTCATCCCGAGCAACATCGAACCCAGGCCGAGTAGGACGGCCAGTGCGCCCGAGACGACGTTATTCCAGATCGTCGATGTGGTATCGACGTTCCCGCTGACGATCCAGGGGGCAAGGATCGTCCACAGGCCGATCAGTGGAGCAGCCCAGACGATGCCGTGCGTTCGGCCGAATACCGAGGCGAATCCGACTGCCAGCATCGCGAGGGCGATGCCGACGATGAGGTTGTTGACGGTCAAGGTCGAAAACCCGTTGAACCCGACCACCCAGGGTGAGATCGCGATATACAGCCCGGTCAGAAAAAGCAGTCCGGTGACTGCCTGCGCGTTCGGCGCCTCGGAAGCGCGCTCGTACTTTTCCCGCAGCTCCACGATGTCGGGATGCCGACTCATCATGGTTTCACTAGTCATTTCCACCACTCCTCGGACGTAGTGGCGAATAAAAGCTCTGTCGAGCCGGGGCGGCCGAGACCGGTCCAGAACGCGGCCGTCCTGATCGCCGCTCACTTATATCATGCTGTGATAATATCACTGCATGATGGATGGGTCGACGGAGTCAACCGCCCACCTGAGCGATCAGGAGTACTCGAGGTTGCTGGCGTTCCGGACCGGGCTGCGCCAGCTGATGCGGTGGAGTGAGCGCCGGGCGGCCGAAGTGGGGCTCACCGACACGCAGCATCAGCTACTGCTCGCGATCCGGGGGCATTCCGATCCGGACGGGCCGAGCATCGGAGAAATCGCCGGATATCTGTCCGCTCGCCACCACAGCGTGGTGCAACTGATCGATCGCACCGAGCAACTCGGCCTGGTCGCCCGCAGACGACGAGAGGGTAAGGACCGCCGCGTCGTCCGACTCACGCTGACCGAAGCGGGCAAGCAAACCCTTGCCCTGCTCGGCGGCACACATCTGGAAGAACTGCGGCGACTGACCCCGCTGCTCAGCGCGCTGGACGACCTCGCACCGGTGCCACAGGCCGGGTAACGGAATTCAGGCGTTGGCGGCATTTATGCCGGAACCGTGGCCGACCGCGTGCTCATCCGTGACCGTGCCGCTTCGCCACTTCACGAAGCGCATCGTCGAGATTGGCGAAGATATCGAAGCATGCGGACATACCGCTGGCCGCGATCGCATGGTCTACGCACTCGGTTCCGGTGACGAGGTACATCTCGTGAGTGTGCTGCGACCACACTCGAGCGTCGTCGAGGACTTCCAGACCTGCCACACCGAGAAATCCGAGTTCGGACAGGTCGATGACGATTGTCGGTGCAGCAGTGTGCAGCGTTGCGAGCAGTTGCCGCTCGAACTCCGCTGCGGTGCACGAGTCGACCTCACCGAACACGCTGTACAGCGTGACACCGACGCATGGCCGCGTTCGGACGACCCGGACGTGGGCAGACCGTGGTCGTCGGCGTACATCAGTCGGCGAGGTTATGCCACGGCGTGCGAATTCTGGAATCGAGAGGTCGACGACGTCCGCATCGGTGGGGTTGCTTCTTGCCTTTGGAGCCAGGTATTTGGAAGGCATAGCAATCCCGCATTCTTCTCGCACCCGCGCGCGACAAATATGGGCCGAAGATTCCTGCCGTCCAGTTGTCGATGGCCGCACCCGGGGTGTTTCGAGGTCCCGGCCTGTGCGCCCGACCCCGGCTGATCATCCTCACCTTGATCTTACCGCCCTAGCGGTATGGGCGATCCGACGGAAATCGACAGATTCGAGCTGGCGCGGTCCTTCAGCGGCGGCGTTCGCGGCGCAGGACCGCGGCCAGCAGACCCATCGTCGCGACGGTGCTCATCAGGCCGGGTTCCGTGACGGAATCGTCAGGGGGTCATTCGCCGCAGCAAATCGATACGGCGAATGACCGCTCTGGTTGTGGCAATTTTACTGCAATAGCGCGCACTAGCCGATGCGTAGCGTAGCGGCACAAGAAGTCCGGCCCTGCGGGGCGACACGGACGAAGTGGTGATCTACCGCGACCGAATCAGGAGGCGGGCTTGGGCTGGTTCAAGTCCCTGATACCGGCGATCGAATTGATGATGTTGAGGATGGCGGAGGTGCCGCCGTCGAGGGCCGAGCTGCCGGAGTCGAGCATGGCGGAACCGGAGGACGAGCCTGCCGAACCCGTAGATGAGCCGCCGTCGGCCGAACCCGACGCGGAGCCGGTGGCGGCGGAGTTAGCGACGGGGCTAGCGACTGGGCTGGCGGCGGAGGCCATCGCGGCCGGACCGAAGAACAGGGCGGCGGCGGAGACGGTTGCGGCGGCGGCAAGGGCCTTGCGAGAGATCATATATGGAGCTTCCTTTCACAGATGGATAACGACGCCATCACGGCGCATAACGCAAATGTTATGAAGAAGAGATCCGCAAATCT
Organism: Nocardia sp. CA-135398; assembly: GCF_050955845.1. Lineage (NCBI taxonomy): Bacteria > Bacillati > Actinomycetota > Actinomycetes > Mycobacteriales > Nocardiaceae > Nocardia > Nocardia sp. CA-135398. The sequence continues at coordinate 4,379,162 of NZ_CP192084.1, forward strand.
ACTTATTCGATTGTGCGAATAATCACGGTTAACAGTTGGCTAACGACATATTTTTCGAAGGTAACACCATTTGATCTTCACTCGGAATGCGAATTATAAGATCAAATTCGGTTGATTTCTTCGACGGTGCCGCGTATTGGTATGCGGCAGACCCGATCTCGTCGCCGACATTCGATCCAGGCACGGCGCGACCTCGAGCCGACGACGCGCTCGGGGCCCGGTGTTACCGGGCAAAATTGCCGCGCCACGCGACTGGCCGACGCACTCAGGACCCGATGCCGTCGTAGCCGGCCCTCGTAAGCCGTGCTATAGGGCTGCCGATGTTGCGGCGCAGCACGCAGGTGGCCGTGACCCACATGGGCCGGTCACCGAGCGGATTCGGTGACCCGGCTTTCGGTCACGTGTGGGTGCCGCCGCGAAGCCAATCGGACCAGGGCATGCCCCAATCGCCGTTCTGCCAGATATCGAGTGGATCACCGCCGGTGTTGCGGACCTCGACGACGTCGCCGGGGATGACGAAGTCGTAGAACCAGGCGGCGTCGTTGGGGGAGAGGTTCAGGCAGCCGTGAGAGACGTTGGTGCTGCCTTGGGCCCACATGCTTGCGGCCAGTTCGTGTACGAATATTCCGTCGTGGCTGATGCGGACCGCATGGTTGATGCTCGTGCGGTAGCCGAGCCCAGAGTTGGTGGGCAGGCCGTAGGTGGCCGAGTCCATGATCACCGGGTCTTTGCGGTCCAGCACGGTGTAGATGCCGGGGCGGGTCCAGAACGACATGAATCTGCCGCCGACAACCGCGGTGCCGCCCCGGCCCATCGATGTGGGCATGGTGCGCACCAGGGTTCCGTTGTCGAAGACCTCGATCTGTTTGGTGTTGTCGTCGGCGATCGCGACGTGGGAGGGGCCGATGATCACCGACACTCGTTGGTCGCGCAGGCCGTAGCGGCCCTCGCCGAGCGCGACGCCGAAGAATTCGGCCGCGATCGTGATCCTGGTTCCGGGTGCGTGATATTGCTCAGGGCGCCAGTGCGCGTTCTGATCGTCGAGCCAGTACCAGGCGCCGGTGACGGCGGGCTCGGTGGTGACTTTCAGGTGGGGTTCCGCGGCCGCGCGGTCGACGGGTTCGTCGAAATGGGCGACGAGCACGAAACCCACTCCGTAGGTGTCGTTTTCGGTGAGCTCGACGAGATTGGCGGAGCGCAGGGAGACGTCGATCAGCTGTTGCGGCTGCACCGTGCTGCAGGTTGTCGTCGCGGTGACATCGCCGGTTTCGCCGTGTGCCACGGCTTTCGCGGTGTAGATGTGCCCGTAGCCGAGCGGTTCGGCGCTGGTCCAGGTTCGATGATCCGGTGCCGATGCGCCCGGCAGTTGTCTACCCGTTTCATCGATCCATTCGACCGACCGCAGCGTCCCGTCGGTGACCGTGACCCTGCCGGGGGTCCGCGCATCGACGTCGCGAGTGCCGGGTGGGGGATCGAATCGGAGTGTGGCGGGTCTGGGGGCTGGCTCTTGCTGCCCGCATCCCGCCAGGGCCAGACCACCGGTACCGGCGAAGACGATCAGCAGCCGACGACGTCCCAATGCCACCGGGTATCTCCCTTCGCTGGGTGCAGGGCCGACCTCTCTGCGCCAGCATGTGGCAGCGACGCCCCGACCGAGGTGACAACGAGGCGCATCTCCACCGATCCGTCGCACAACCGACACCGTTCCGCGATTGATCCGGTGGTCCTCCTCGCCTGACCAGGGACCTTCAGTACGAGGTGCCGCCTTCCGGTCCGCCGCGCCACCTGTGTACCGGTCGTGGCCCGCCCGCGCTCGTCGCGCGGGCGGGCGATATTCACGACGGATCAGTAGGTGTAGAAACCCCGGCCGGACTTGCGGCCCAAGTATCCGGCGTCGACCATGCGGCGTAGCAGTACCGGTGGCGCGTACTGGGGTTCGCCGAACTCGGCGTAGAGGGACTCGGCGACGGCGAGCGTGACATCCAGGCCGACAGTGTCGGTCAGGCGCAGCGGACCCATCGGGTGGGCGCAGCCGCTGACCATACCCTCGTCGATATCCTCGGCGCTGGCGAAACCGGTCTCGAACATGCGGATCGCGTTGCACAGGTAGGGGATCAGCAGGGCGTTGACGATGAAGCCGGCCTGGTCCTTGGATTCGATGGTGCGCTTGTCCAGCACGTCGCGGGCATAGGCGGTCACCTTGTCGACGACCGCACGCTCGGTCTTGAGAGTCACGACGATCTCGACGAGCGGCAGCACCGGAACCGGGTTGAAGAAGTGCACACCGACCACCCGGCCCGGATCGACGGTGGCGTTGGCCAGCCGGATGACCGGGATCGATGAGGTATTGGTGGCAAGGATGGTCTCGGGAGAGACGATGGCATCCAGCTTGGTGAAGAAGTCGGCCTTGAGCGTTTCGATCTCCGGCGCGGCCTCGATGACCAGCTCGCGGTCAGCGAAATCATCGATCGACGTGGTCAGAGTGATGTTTGCGCGGGCCGCGTCGGCGGCGGCCTGTTCGAGGCGGCCGGACTTCACCGCGCGGGCCAGGGACTTCTCGATCCGCCCGACAGCGGCATCGGCCGCCTCGGTGTCGCGTTCGAGTACCAGGACCGACCCGCCCGCGCGGGCGGCTACCTCGGCGATACCGGCACCCATGGTGCCGCCGCCGATCACGCCGATGCGTTCCACTTTTCGTTTCTCCTTGTACTTGGGCTACTCCCAGCACATCCTTCTAGACCGGGCACGCCCACCATCACCTGGGCGGGCACTTGTGAGGTGTGATCAGCTGAGAGGGAGGGCCCGGGCGAGCGCTACCGGCCGGTGAAGTCGCATCGGGGCAGTCACCGGGATGCGGTTGCTGGCTGGACCCGCTCGGCGATCGCGCGAGTACCGGCTGCGCGGCCGGATCCGCCCTTGCGGCACGGCGCCGCGTCGCCGGATATTCGGTCAAGGCTCTGTGCTCTCTGCGACGTTCTCATCGGTATTGCGACCGGATGATCACATGCGGCGGGTAGTGCGTTCGTGCACGAGGCCGCAGCGGTCGAGAAGCCGGCACGGACTCCGGTTGTCCTGGCCGAGATTTCAGCGTCCGGGAACATGGCGTGCATCGAAATCCATTGAGGGCGAGTGGAATTCCACTTACATTCCGTCGACTTTCCGATATCGACGACTGATCAAGGGATTTCTCGGCCGCCCCTAATCGGCTTAGGGGCTTGTTCAGACGTTCGGTCTCAAATACTCCCGGCTTCGCTTCAATTGACGGCTCTGCATGTGGCTGGAACGGCGGTTGTGACCGAATTGGCGACCGATTCGAGATCTTTGGGCAATTTTCCGTAACACAAGACGCGATACATCCGACGGAGAGGTTGTCGAATAACAACTGCTGGAAGAGAACTGAACAATGTCGGCAAGGACTTTCTCGGCTGCGGTGGTCGTCGCGGCTGCCGTCGTTGTGTGCGCATCGTCGGCTGCTGCGGACCCTGCGACGACAACGGCTCCCGCCCCGGGCATCGATCTCGGAGTCGACGTCGGCGGACAGATCGGCGGCGGCGGTGGCGCCTCGGCGACCGTCGGCGCGGGCGCGCCGGGCGGGGGCACCGGAAACCTCGGTGGGGGAGTCGGTATCGGTGGGGGAGTCGGGACGGGTGTCGACGGCCAGGGTGGGGGCGGGCTCGGTGCCGGCGTCGGTGGATCTGTTGCGCCGAGTGCCAGCACAACACTGGGAGGCAACGCCGGAGGCGGCCTCCAGGTCGGCGGCAACGGGAATACCGGTGGCGGCGGCCAGGCCGGTGGCAACGGAAACCTCGGCGGCGGTGTGCAAGCCGGTGGCAATGGCAGCGCCGGCGGCGGCGTGCAAGTCGGCGGGAACGCCGGTGGTGACGCTCAGGCGGGCGGGAACGGGAATCTCGGCGGCGGCGTCCAGGTCGGCGGCAACGGCGGCGGTGATGTACAAACCGGTGGCAATGGGAACCTCGGCGCGGGCGGGCAATTGGAGGGGACCGGCAACGCCGGCGGCGGTGTGCAGGCTGGCGGGAACGTCGGTGGCGCTGTCCAGGTCGGTGGCAGTGGACAGATCGGTGCGGGCGCCGGGGTCGGTGTGCAAGGCGGCGGGCTGGGCGGTATCGACTTGGCCGCTGTTGGAGCGGGTGCGGCAGGCCAGGACACCGTGTACGGCATGGCCATTCCCGTGGGCGCGACCACTGGAATTCCCGGTGGCCCGGCAGTCACCGACCTGGTCCCACCCGGCGGGTACGTGATCCCCAAGGGTGCGCCCCAAACGGGCGCTGGTGGCATGGCCGGAGTGACCAGACAGTGACCACCTCATACACACAGGCCGTGTCCACGCCGACCTCCCGCCGCAGGATGCTCGGCGTTCTCGTCGCCGTAGCGGTGGCCACTGCGGCGCTGGTCGCGGGCTGCGGGTCGTCTGCCGGCACCGGCTCGACCGCGAGTACCAGCGTTGCGGCCGCGCCGACCACAGGTGTGCAGACCGCGGCGCAGATGGGCCGGTCGACTCCGATGTCATTCAAGATCGCATCGATCAAAGCCTCGGGGTCGTTGATCGCGTTGGGCCTCAATTCCGATGGCTCGGTGCAGGTTCCCGCGGATTATCAGCAGGCTGGCTGGTATCAGCAGGGGCCAGCGCCGGGTGAGCAGGGCTCGGCAGTCATCCTCGGCCACGTCGACTCCTACCAGGGTGCCGGAGTGTTCTTCGACCTGAAGAAGGTGAAGCCGGGCGACATGATCGAGGTGACCCGCGCGGACGGGAAGACCGCGCATTTCAAGGTCACCGACGTGCGGATGTACCTGAAAACCCAGTTCCCCGATCAGACGGTGTTCGGTGCCCGCGGCGGAGCGACCCTGCAGGTCGTCACCTGCGGCGGCGAGTTCGACCAGACCGCCAAGAGCTACCTATCCAATGTGGTCGTGTACTCCTCACTCGACTCTGTCACCTAGACGCCCGGATCCCGAACGGCGCCGCGGCCGCGGCGCATCACCGCTGAACTCGCCCCCCTCGGGGCCGACCGGTTGCCGGCCGTTGCGCGTGCGCGACACCTTGTTCTGAGGGCCGTTCGGAGTCGGTCGACTCATTGGAAGGAACGCTGATCAGACGGCGAACACCTATGCCGCAGAGCAATCACCACTCCCGCGCCAGTCAGATCTGATGGGACCGATGCACGATCAGGTCAGACTGACACCTGATCGTGCATCGGTCCGTCCTTCCATGCCCGCCCTTCCGGGCAAGCCAGATCAGCTGACACCCGTCCGTGCGGCAGTCTCGTTCTTGCGATGGTTGGCGTTGAAGCGCGCCTTCTTCTGACGATTCCCGCACGTATTCATGTCACACCATTTGCGGGTGCGACTTTGGCTGGTGTCGAAGAAGGCGGCTTGGCAGGTTGGCGATGCGCACAAGGCCAACTTTCCGTCTCGTTCGCCGGCGATGATGCTGATCGCGTCGGCGGCAATTACGCCTAGGGCATCTTCTACACAGGAAGCCGAGCTGAGTCGCCATTGCCGATTGCCCTCGGGCGTCAGGACAGCCGCCGCCCGCCCCTTGATGCTGCGGTCATTGATGACCTGGACAGCAGACGCGGGGAGAGCGTCTTGGAGCGCGGCCGCTGTCGCGGCGGCGTGAATCGATTCCCTCAGTTCCCGAGCGAGTTCGAGCTGGGCGGTGGTGCAGGAGTCCACGGCGAGGCCGTTCACTGCCAGCCAATCGACGAGTCGCTGCGGCGTGGGAATGCGCTCCACAGCGTCGCCACGACGCTCCGTCAGAGTCGCCGTGAAGCTGGTCGCCAGCACGCTACCGAGGCGAAATTCAGGGAACCCAGTGGGCATGGAACCACCATAGCTGGTTGCACGCTGACAGAGAGACATGTTAGAACCGTCTAAGCCGGTTCTCGACAGGCCGTAGCCGGTTCCGCGATGGCCAGGAGGTCTCATGCCCCGTTCAACCAGCGACGTACAAGCATTTGCAGCCCACGCAACCGACGCCGACCTCGACGATCTGCGCGCGCGACTGGCCGCGGCGCGGCTACCGGAGGCCGAGACCGTCTATCGCGCCGCACCCGACCCGCGCCGATGGGAACAGGGCGTTCCGCTCGCCGACCTCGTCGATGTCGTGAACTACTGGCGCACCGGGTACAACTGGCGGTCGTTCGAAGAGCGCCTCAACCGGATCGGCCAGTTCCGCACGACCATCGACGATCTGGGAATCCACTTCCTGCACCGCCGATCCGCGCGCACAGATGCCACTCCGCTGATCTTGACGCACGGCTGGCCAGACAGCATTGTTCGGTTCATCGATGTAGTAGACGAGCTGGCAGATCCGAAAGATGCAGACGCGCCGGCGTTCCACGTCGTGGTGCCGTCGCTACCAGGCTTTGGTTACAGCGACAAGCCGGCCACCACCGGGTGGGGAACCGAAAAGATCGCGGCCGCATGGGTGGAACTGATGGGAAGGCTCGGCTACAGCAAGTTCGCAGCCCACGGCGGCGACTGGGGAGGCAATATCACCACGGTTCTCGGCGGCAGGTTCCCGGCGCACGTTCTCGGCATCCACACAACGTTCGCGGAGGCACCGCCCGGGTCGACAACGGACGGGCTGACGGCGGTCGAGCGCAAATGGACCGAGGAAACCCGCGATTTCTGGCGCCATCGCGCGGCGTATGCGAAGCAGCAGGCGACCCGACCGCAGACCATCGGCTACTCGCTCGTCGACTCACCGGTCGGGCTCCTTGCCTGGATCCTCGACAAGTTCGCAGAGTGGACCGATACCGAAGACAGCCCGTTCGAGACGATTTCCAGAGACCGCATTCTCGACGACGTCACCCTGTATTGGCTGACGCGGACCGGAGCATCGGCGGCCCGCATCTACTACGAAAGCCACAACTCGCTCGACCCCGAACTTCGGGTCGACGTCCCGTCAGCACTCACTATGTATCCCCGCGACGTCGAGAAGTGTCCGCGCCCCTGGGCGCAGGAGCGGTACCGACAGATCGTCCGATGGAGGTCGCCCGAAACCGGGGGACATTTCCCGTCGCTGGAGGTTCCCGAGTATTTCGTCAAGGATCTGCAAGAAGGCCTCGCGGCAGTGCTGGCCGCTCATCGGTGAACGCGCTTGGGTGCCCGGACTCGGAATTGGTCCGGGCGAGAGTGGGTGTCGCATGCCGGGATGGCTACGTCATGGTCGGCGTCATATGACAGACGTGGCGAATCACCCTCGCCAACGCGGCGGCCGGTGCATACGTGGCCGTCTCGGGCCGCGACGAAACGCGCGGCGCGGCGAGGAGATTCGCGCGGCTGGCGGGCGAGCGGACTTCATACCCGCCGACCCCGTGGGTCGTCTCGACGAGATCGCCGCCGCGGCAGTCTATATCGCCTCCAGCGCCGCGGCCTTCGACCACCGAATCGTCCTCGACGTGGATGGTGGGCGCACCAGCATCGCGGCCTCCCGCGCCGCGGCGGCATAGCCGGGGCCCACGAACCCGACCGCGTCTCACGCGCTCGGTTTGCCGGAAACCTGTCGCGACCAACAGTCTTCGCCTACGTCACGATTTGCCGGAAAGGGTGGCCGCCTTACGGACACCTGGTCCCAAAAGTCCGCCGCGACAACCATTCCCCCGCAGCCGCGCCCCACGATGTTCGACCATCGAAGCTCGGGTAAAGGGGGAGTGTATCGCTCGAGTCGAACTCGGCCAGCGGATCCCCTTTGCGGATAATGGCCTCCGACATTGCGTTACGGACAATATATCGATGGCCTGCGTAACTATTTCGCCAGAAAGCAAGAACGCGAGCAACTTCTGGGTACCCCCTGATTCAAGCCGGGCTGGACCCGGAGGCACGATAAATGAAGAAGTACGACCATGCGTAGAGCAACGGCGCTCTTCGCCGCATTACTGTTGGCAATCATCCTTTCCCTCACCAACCAGATGGGGCCGAAGGCTAACGCCGACAATTGTATTGGCGACTGGGCCATAGGTATCGGCGGTCTCGGCGACAACACCTCGTCGGTGTTCATCCCCTTTGTGGATCAACCTGTCGGCTACAATTCGCTCGATCCGATGTCCGGATTGAACGAACTCGACCGCTTGTTCTGGCTGCATCGCAGCGAATGTCCGGACGACCACATCAGGCTGATCGGACATAGCGAGGGTGCGGGCATAGTCCACGCCTGGGTCACCGCCCATCAGGATGTCGGCAATGCCAACGCTATTCTCCTGTCGGATCCCAAGCGAGCCCCCGGGCCCGGTTGGGGTGGCCTGTCGTCGTCTCCCGGAAGTGGGATCGTCGGTTATCCACTGGCCGGTGTCGACGACTGGTTCGGCGACTTCCCGGTGCTGACGGTATGCAACCACGACGACCAGATCTGCGACACCTCGGCTGGATGGTGGGGCTATCTGTTCGGGGGTGCGCATGGTCGCTACGATTTCAACGTCTGGGACTACGGTGATTGGGATTCCGGTGTCTGGTACCGGTAGCCGGTGATTCGTGGGGATCAGTAGCCTTGCGGCACTGGTCCCCATTGGCTGAACCCGTGCCCCATCGATGTGCACACTGCCGCACCTTGATAGGTGATTTGGCAATTCGCTCCGGCGTATGTGACCGAATACTGTGGGTCATGGTAGTTCGCGGATGCGATGCGCGGCAGCGGCGGATTTCCGCCCGGCACAGTATGACTGCCATTGGAGTTCCATTGAGGATGTGCTGGCAACATGGTCGAGTCGATGATGATCGCTGGCACATTCGGCACCGACGCCTGCATTCCGGCATACAGCACATTCATGGACTGGGCCGGAACTGCGAGGTCGCAGCCCACGGTGCCATCCGCACCGATCGAGCAGTTCCAACCGCCCATGGCGAAATACGCTGTGTCGCCGACCAGTAACGGTCCAGGTCCATCATCGGCGTGCGCGTTGCTCACCCCGACCAGACACGCGAGAGTACCGAGAATTCCCCCGCAGACCTTTGCAGCGGCGACGTTTCCGGCCTTTGACATAACATCTCCCTCGATGTTCAGCGAGTGCGAGATCTAGCCGACCATACAGAAAAAAATATCACCAAACAGTGGAATGGCAAGAGGGCCTGTCAAGGGGGCTGCCATGATATCGCCGCGCCGCTCACTGTAGTGGGTTGGTCGCCGCGTGATCCTCGTTTCGGTCAGGCGGTAAGTGCTGCTGTGGAGGTGCCCTCTTGGTTGGTGCGGTTTGTGTATGCAGTGGCGGCGAAGGTGACCCGAGAGGCGGCCACGGACAGGCGCGTCGCGATCACCATGACCGCGGTGAAACCCGCCGGATGCCAGAAGGCGGGCACCCGGAAATCGGGTGCCCGCCTCGTAGTTTCGGCTCGACAAGAATGGATCTTCAGGCTGCGATGGCGATTTCGAGATCCGACCGCGTTCGGTTCGGCCACCGCCGGTGGTCGGCGTCGATGACGTAGGCGTGGGTGTGGCGGTAGTACCGCTCGTTCACCAGCTCGGCGTCACCCAGCCGTTGCGGGGCGATGGTGCCGACCGCGTGCAGGTGCGTGATTATCTCCGGATCCTTGCGTGGCCACATCCGCAGCGCCACCGTGATTCCCACTGCGGCGAACACGGCCAGCGTCAGCCAAGTGGTGGTGAATCCGGCCGCGGTGGTGAGCCATCCGGTGATCGGGTAGGTGAGTAGCCAGGCCAGGTGTGAGAGCGAGAATTGGGCTGCGAAGACGGCGGGCCGGTCCGCGGCCTGTGACGAGCGCCGCAGGACCTGTCCGGTGGGAGTCAGGATGGCCGCGGTGCCCGCGCCGATGATGGCCCACACCGCGATGGCCGCACCCCACCGCCAGTCACCCGCGTCGATGAGCGACAGGGCGATGGCCGCGCCCAGTCCGGTGAGCAGGGCGGCCGCGCCGATGAGCATCACCGGGCGAGCGCCGGTGCGGTCGAGCACTCGGGGGAGGGACAGCGCGACGAGCATCGTGCCGAAGCCGTTGGCGGCCAAGAGCATTGCCACGCCCGACTGGGTGCCGCCGAGGGTGTCGCGGACGTAGTTGACGGTATTGATCATGATCACCGATCCGGCGGCGGCGACCACTAGATTCAGGCCGAGCAGGCCGCGCAGCCGTGGGGTCGCGGCGAAGATGCGCATGCCAGCGGTGATCCGTTCGCGGAACGAGTCGTCGCTGGTGGCGGTCGGGTTCGGGACCTTGGTGGTGACGACCAGCGCGGCCGAGACGGCGAATCCGACGGCGGTGCCGACGAACAGCCAGTGGAAACTCATGACCGTCAGTGCGGCGGCGGCGAGCATTGGGCTGAGCAGGGTTTCCATGGTGGCGGCCAGTTGCGCGGCCGATAGTGCGCGGGTGTATTCGCGTTCATCGGGCAGGATGTCCGGAATAACCGCCTGGTAGGTGGGAGTGTATGCGGCGGAAGCGGTTTGGAGAATCGCGATCAGCACGTAGATGTGCCAGACCTGGTCGATGAACGGCAGCGTCAGCACGATCGCGGCGCGTACGAGATGCAGGAAGGTCAGGAAGGTGCGGCGAGGGAAGCGGTCGGCGTACGCGGCGACGACCGGCGCCACCGTGACGTAGACCAGCATTTTGATGGTGAGCGCAGTGCCGAGGACGGCGGCTGCCGCACCGCCGGCGAGTTCGTAGGCGAGCAATCCCAGTGCGACAGTGGTCAATCCGGTGCCGAACAGGCCGGAAACCTGGGCGGTGAAGAGTCGCAGGTAGTCGTGGTTGCGGAAGAGGGAGCTGAGCATTGGTGCGGAACGCATCGGAATCACTTCCTGGAAATGGGCGGGGAGGGTCGCGGGTGCTGGGACAGTGGCATTCACACATCTCGTGTTCCTCTCTTGGGGCGGGCGAGCGGAACATACACTCGCTCATTGGTTTTCAGACGGTGCGCAGGGTGAACGCGGCGGTGCGGACGACATCATCGTGCTTGAAATCGAGGAACAGGCGGTAGGTTCCCGGGCCGGGCACGGCGGTGTGGAAGGTGACTTCCGGGCCGGGGGCGGTAATCCCGTCGTCGGGTTCGCCGTTCGGGTGGACGTGGACGTAGGCCAAGTCGCCCGCCCGCAGAATCACCAGATGTCCATAGGCGGCCAGGTAGGGCTGCAGGTCTGTGACCGGGGCACCGTCCTTGCGTACCGTCAGCGTGAGCAGACGGCCGTCGTCTGGCACGAGATCGCCGTCGAGGGTCACCTCGTAGCCGTCCACCAGCGCGGTGCGCGCCGCCGCCGGAGTGGGGCGCGGTTCGTATGCGCCGGTGACGGCCAGATCCGCGCCGAGGGTGATGGTCTTGCCCAGGGCGCGCGGGGCGATATCGGTGAACACGCGGTACGCACCCGCCTCCGGCAGATCCAGCTTCACCGTCCACACGCCGTCGGCGGTGAGTTCGGGGTGCACGTGCCAGAATCCGGTTAGTTCCCGTCGCACCACGATCAGGTGCAGTTCGCGGTCGTGGATGGCGGTGTAGTCGGTGACCGGGTCGCCGTCCGGTCCGAGGATCCGGAACCGGAAGTCGATCTCGCCCGGAGCGACAATCGGCTCGGTCAGCACCAGGGTGTAGCCGTCCTGAGTGATCTGCAGGCCTCCCGGCAGTCCGCCGTGCGCGGCGTGGTCTCCGTGTCCGGTGTGGGCGTCGTGCCCGTGTCCGGTGTGGTGGTCATGTCCGGTTTGACCGGCGTGCGCAGCGTGCGGGGCATGGGCGATGTTATCGCCGTGTGCGCCATGGAGATTGGTGTGAGTGTGCGTAGTCATCGCTTCGGCCTTTCCGATCTTGCTTTGTTCGACATGAAGAAAGTTAATACCCCCAGGGGGTATATGCAAGATGACTGCGAGTGATGCGCCTCACGCGCGACCTGTCGCCGCCCCAACTGCCTTGGCCGTTGTCAGCGTGGCGATGCTGGTCTGGACGTTCCTACCCAGCACCTCGTGCTGGTCGGGGTATCGGCTGATCGCGCAACACCTCTGAAGCCTCAGGTGTCCACCTCGAGGTGGTGTAGTGGCCGCCAGAGCTGTTGCCATGACTCACGGCTGGTCGGTCGCCGCAGCCGTGGCTGTGCAGAATTGCTCATCTGGACAGCCGCTGAGTGGTCTGGTGAGATCGGTGCCGGGAGGGATGAGCGATGCCGATCTTTTCGTGTGCCCGCGGCTGGTGGATGGTCGGGGTGGTTAGCGCCGCGATGGTGGTGGCGGGATGCGAGATCGATAGCCAGTCGGCGGCCGCGTCGTCGTCGAGTATCGCGACTTCGCCGGTCGCCCCGGTGCCGACACAACCATGGACCATGGCCGATCTGACCTATCGCCCGTGCAGTGTGCTCGATGCCGACGACATTGCTCGGCTCGTACTCGAACCCACACCCAGTGCCGACACGCCCCCACGAGCGCTGTCTGCCTGTTCCTGGTCCTCCGTGCAGACCTCTGTGTCTGGCGGCTTCACTATCCGATTCGCACCGAACACCAGCGATCTGAGCGACCTGGATCAGCGCAAAGTTCGTGATCCGCTCGAACAGCAGATCACCATCGATGGCCACCGCGCCGTGTTGGCGCCCAGCATCCGTCCCGACGGCCGCAACGGCAGCTGTGATGTCCATGTATCGGTGCTCTCCGGCGGATCGTTCTATCTCGGGATCGCGGTCCCAGGGATATCGACCGGCGTCGATTGGGATGTCTGCGCCAAGACCATTGGCGTCGCCGCCACCATCCTGACCCGCCTACGCTGACCCTCGCAGCGGTCATCGGCACTCAGCGTCCGGGCGATGGTGAGGCACACCAGATGGTGCCCTGCCGCACTCCACCCACATGACCGAAAGTGCCATTGGGCACCGACATTCGCGGACCACACTGTTGCGGCTGTGAGATGGCCGCTCGCGCGTAGAACGTAGTGTCGCCGTCGCCGAGTCGTCGCGAACGACTTCGACGATGTGCAGCCTGTCGGTCTGCGCTGCGCGGCTGAAAAGTGCAGTTGTGACCTGCGCAGTTGGTCCGCGGGAAAATGGTTGGTCGGGAAGATGTTCGGACTGATAACCTCGGCGAAACCGTGACATCACGCGAGGAGGTGAGACCCATGCACGCTGTATCGATGTGGGAGCTCCCTCTCGTCATCACGGTTGGGCGAACGATGTAGACGTCGCCGGGAGCGCCTGGGAGACAAGGCAATCCCGAAAGGCGACAACCAATGAATTCTGAGCATTCAACTGCGGGTATCGGCGAGCCGACCGTAGTAATCACGCGGATCACGCATACGCAGTGGCACGCGCTGGACAACGACCGGGTGGTCGGCCGCGGCGACGCTTCGCGGCGCCCCGACGGGCGGATCTTCCTCGGCATCGACTACTGGCACGATGCGGTCTTCGACCAGCTCGCCCACGTGATGTCGACGGACCTTCCGAACCCGCTGTACACGGTCGTCGATGAGACCGACGTGGGCCTGACCTCCTGCTGGGAGCGAGTCGGTTTCACGATCCGGCGCCGTGAATGGGAATACGTCGTGCCCACCGACCCTCGGGTCACCGGACTCGACGCGACGCCCCCGCCACCAGATACCACGATCGTGGCTGCCGGCGACGCGGAGCAGGGTCCGCTGCACGCCTTGGACCGCGCGATACGCCTCGAGGTCGAGGCTGCCATGGGATGGCAGCAGATGCCGGCGGAGGTGTTGCCCTGCCCGAGCGGGAACACCCCGCTGGATCTGTCGAAGTATGTGGTGGCAGCACAGCACGATCGATACGTGGGACTGGTCCGGGTGATGCGGCGCCGTCACTGGGCAAGGATCGGGCTGATCGCAGTCCGCGCCGATCAGCATCGCCGCGGTATCGCGCGGGCGCTGCTGAGCCACACGCTGGGCGCATTGCACCACAGCGGGATCGACACGGTATCAACCGAAGTCGACGAATCCAACACAGCGGCCACGGCACTGTTCGAGGGCATCGGAGCCCGACGCGCAAGCAGCAACCTGGAGTTGGTGCTGCGATGACGGATGCGACGACGAGCCGAAAGGGCATCGAAATAGCGGGCACCGTCATCGAATGCCTCCGCAACGCCACCTTCACGGTTGAGCTTGCGAACGGGCACAAGGTGCTGGCGCACGTCAGCGGGAAGATACGGAAGAACTACATCAAGATCATGCTGCATGATCGGGTGCTGGTGGAGCTGAGCCCCTACGACCTCACCCGCGGCCGGATCGTGTTCCGGTACAGGACGTAGCCGACCCGGGACACCGCCGAGTCGGCTACGTCCCGACGAAGCCGGTATCGGAGGCCGGATCGCATCCGGCCTCCGATACCGCGTCGGCCTCCGACACGGACCCGCACCTATTACCGGACGTTCGAGGTGACGGTGGCAGGGTGCTTCGTCCCCTCTCGGTAAACAGGAGCAATCTGTGATCGGTGACACCTGTCGCCTTCATTCAGTAGCAACGCGACTGCGGCCCCGTCACCACGGTGACCCTGTCCGGCCGTAACCGCGGCAGCCTATGGCCTGCGGGTCAGAATCCCGCCGAGCCGGTTTGCGGGATGCTCGCGCGCGGGACCGCGCTGGTGAGACCCCAACCGACGACCGCGCCGCTGGAACCGCACCCGAGCAGAATCGTTACGGCGCTGCGCGGTTCGATGTCTTGGGTGATAGGGCTGTTCTCGTAGAAGTACTGCGGCGCGGTGCTATCGGGCGGCCAAATTGTGCTCACACAGGTGTACGTGCCGAACACGACGTAGGCCTCGTCGTTGTCGTTGTTGCAGGCAAGCCCGTCACAGTGGACGCCGGGCGCCAAGTCTTGTGCGATGGCCTGCGGCGCGAGCACTCCCATTGCAGCACAGCACATTCCGGCCGCCGCCAGGATGTGTGCGGTAAGACGAATCATTGATTCCACCCCCGTGAAAGTTCTCCCTTTCCTCGAGGCTAACAGAACCTTCCCGCCGCCATCGGGTTCGGCGGCGGTCTGACGCTGTTTGTCGAACTCGACTCGGCCCGAACGGGCCGCATCACGCGCCTAGCTGGTTCCGCTGAAGTGGGTGTGCGGCAGTGGATTTCATCATCGGCCTGCTGCGTTCCGGGCTCGCGGAAGTGAGTGGCGATCCACCTTCGGGCACATGTTCAGGGTTCGAATTCCGTTTCGACGTATAGCGTTTCGGCCCTCTGCACAGAAGTAGCGCGGCGCTGACTCGCAGCCCGTGGGGGGACTATTTGAGCCCCCATCCGGAGTTCCCGTCCGGTGCTAGTGACGTGTTTGCGGCCGTTCCGGACGCCGGGATCAGTGGCATTTCCGGGTGTCCTTCAATACATCACCGCGCGGCGCGCGGTGATGGCGGTGGAGGTGAGTCGGGGTGCGCGCGCTGAGCGGGCCAGGTGGTGCGGATACAACACCCCGTCAACTCTGAGAATTCGGTGGGACGGGGGCGCCACGGCCTGCTGGCCGGGACCGGACCAGGGGAATGGGCCTGCGCAGATCGACCATGCGGGCGGTGGGTATCTGCCGTTCTCGTTCGAGGATCGGGCCGGTGGATTCCGTGCTGAGCGAGACGGTCGCAGTGCAGTCGCCGGGGCCGAGGGCGACGAGGGCCCCGTGGTGGACGGTGGCGGCCAGCGGCTGGATCTCCAGAGTGAGGGCGAGCTCGACGGTGACCGAGCCTGCGGACTGCCCGTCGACCAGGATCTCCAGGTTCGGGCGGTAGGTGTGGGTGAGCTGGTGGGCGAGCAGCTCGACGGTCTCCTCGGGACCGCGCTGGGAGCGGACGGCCGCGGAGCGGAGGCGATCGTAGCCGCGCCAGCCGGCGACCGCCGCGTCACCGAGATCGATGTCGAGCAGGCTGTCGACGGCCTGGGCGAGTCTCGGCAGAGCGTTACCGCGCACCATGTCGCCGAGCGCCGGTGCGACCGTGTGCAGTGTGTGGTCGAAGCCGACCTCGCGCAGGCGGGCAGTGAGCTCGGCGCAGCCCATTTCGCGAGATCCGTTGTCGTACAGCACGGCTCGTGCGGTGAGGGTTTCGGGGAACATCAGCGTGGCACCTCTCGCACGGTCGTGATGGGTTCGGCGCGGTGCACGCGGATCTGCACATTCGGTGGCCGAGAAGGGAAGGTCCGGATGTCCAGGCGGGGGTTTCGGTCCTGATGGACACGGACCTGCACGTCGGGTACGCGACCCGCGTGTCGAGGGCTGGGTGCCGGGCTGCCGAAGCGAGGGGATTCGGCGGTGCGGCGGCGACCGAACGGTGCAGCACCGGGTGCCCAGACGCCGGGCTCGGCGGTGTCGGTCTCGCGACTACGGCCCGGTGCGGGCCCGGGTACACGGCTGCTGCCCGAGGCGGGAGACTCCGGTGTGGATGTGCGGCGGCCGAGCAGGGTGACAGCACCCACGATCGCGGCGAGGATCAGGGCGGCACCGACGGCTAGCGGACCGACAGACGATGTCCCGGACTTGTTCTCGGGGGCCTGTGCGTCCGCGGTGGGTGGCGTGGGATTCGCTGCCTCGGAGGTCACGATCGGGGCCGTGGTCACCTTCCGGGCCGCGAGCACGGTGATGGGCTTCGTCGCGGTGATCGAGCTGTCCGCGGTGCAGGTGGCGGTCAGGGTGGACTTGCCCGGTGGGGCGCTGGTGGGCACGGTGACGGTCGTGTCGAACATGTAGGAGCTCGTGACGGTCACCGTGGTAGCGGAGGTAGTCCAGCCCGGGGTGACGGTCACCTTGCTGCACAGCCAGCTCCCGCCGTGCACAGCGATCGTCGTGCCCTGCACCGCCGTCGACGGCACGTCGAGGATCAGTGTGTAGCCGTCACCGGTGCCGGTGCTGTCTCTGTTGCCGGTGCCGTCTCTGGTGTCGACGCCGGTGGTCGGCGGCACGGTTGTGCCGGTCGATGGGGGCGGCGCGATCGAAGACGGGGCCGCAGCCGCGGGAATCGTGACGGTGGCGAGGACTGCGGCGAGCACGGCGGCTGCTGTCGCAACCTGCCGGATGAGAGAGGGGCGACCGGATGGGATCGGAGCGGAAGGGATCGTCATGGCTGCGCACTCCGGGAAGCGCCCCACCGCCGTCCATCACCTGGCACGGCTGAGGTTGCGAAAGATAGAGGGAAACAACGGGATACGTTGCCCATCCACGGTAAGCGGCGGCTGCACGGGCGACAACCGATTTTGTTGATTTGTTCACCGGCCGCCGCGCGCACGCCGGGTGGAACGCCCCGCAGCCATCCGTGGGGTTCGCGTCTTTGATCGCGGCGGGTGGTCAAGATTCCTGGAGTCCAGGAAATCTCGCCACGGCGTTGCGGCATCGCTTCCCACCTCTGCCATCCGTCGTCTCGGCCGATTCAGCAGGACGCGGCCCGGTCGAGTAACAGCGTCCGCTCGGCCTCGTTGCCGGTCATCGCCGCGGCCCGTTCGAACTCCGAGCGAGCCTCGTCGCGCCGTTCGAGCTTGAGCAGTAGGTCGCCCCGGACGGCCGCGAGCAGGTAGTAGCCGCGCAGGGCGTTGACGTCGGACAGTTCGTCGACGATGGACAGCGCGGCTGTGGGTCCGTCGGCCATCGACACCGCGACGGCCCGGTTCAGCTCGACCACCGGCGAGCCGGTGAGTGCGCTGAGTTCGTGGTAGAGCTCGGCGATGCGCTGCCAGTCGATAACGTCTGCGCTCGTCGCGCGGACATGACAGGCGGCGATCGAGGCCTGCAGCATGTAGGACCCGCGTCCGCCGAGGTGGACGGCCCGCCGCAGCGCACCCTCGGCGTGCATGATGAGCAACCGGTCCCAACGGGTCCGGTCCTGACGGTCGAGCGGCACCGGCCGACCGTCGGCGTCGGTTCGGGCCCGCAGCCGGGACGCCTGGAACTCCATCAGCGCTACCAGTGCGTGGGGCTCCGGTTCGTCGGGGGCGAGCGCGGTGAGCATCCGACCGAGCCGCATGGCCTCCGTGCACAGCTCCTCACGCATCCAGGAATCGCCGCTGGTGGCGGCGTATCCCTCGTTGAAGACGAGGTAGACGACCTCTAGCACCGAGGCCAGTCGTGCGGTCAGCTCGTCGCCGACGGGAACCTCGAACCGGACCCCCGCCTTCGACAAGGTCTTCTTCGCCCGCGAGATCCGCTGGCCGAGCGTGGTGGGCGGGATCAGGAAGGCGCGGGCTATCTCGTCCGTGGACAGTCCTGCCACCGTCTTGAGCGTGAGCGCTACCCGTGCATCGCGGCCGAGCACCGGGTGGCAGGCGGTGAACATCAGCCGCAGGACGTCGTCGCCGACGTGGGTGTCGAATTCGATCGCGTCCATCGGATCGGCGCGCTCGGGCGCGTCGCGGGCGAGCAGTGCGAGCTTGCGCTGCAGGTTCACCTCGCGGCGGACGGTGTCGACCGCGCGCCGGCGGGCGATGGCCAGGAGCCAGGCGCCCGGCTTGTCCGGGACGCCCGACTCCGGCCACTGCTCCAGCGCCGCGACCAGCGCAGCCTGGGCCAGGTCCTCGGCCAGGTCCAGGTCGTTCACGGTTCGCGCCAGGGCGGCGGTCAACCGCGCCGATTCGATCCGCCAGACCGCCTCCACGGTCCGCTGGGTCGCACTGGTCACGGCTGCACCTCGCTGCGCTCGGCAACCTGATGACCTCGGCCCTACAGCCGGTCGTCTCACGCCTCGCGCAGCTCGGGCGTCAGCGTCTCGCCGAAGTCCTCGGCGGTGTAGAACGGCCGTACCTCGACGACACTGTTGCGGATCGGGGCGCGGCGGACCCACTCGAGCGCCTCCTCGAGGGAGGACACCTCCCAGATCTGGTATCCGGCGACCAGCTCCTTGGTCTCGGTGAAGGGCCCGTCGAGCACCGACGAGCCGCCCTTCTCGTCGAAGGCCACTCGCTTGCCGGCCGAGCTGGGTTTCAGACCGTCACCGGCCAATATCACGCCAGCCTTGGCAAGCTCCTCACTGAAGGCCCCCATCTCGGCGATCTCCTCGGCGGTGGGCAGGACCCCGCGCTCGGTATCCTCGGTCGCCTTCCCCAGAACCATGACTCGCATGACGTTGCTCCTTCGTCGTCGCCCGGGCCCGACCCAGCGTGCGCGGACCGTTTCAACCCTGACTCACCCCTACGTCGAACGGCAAGCCGCGGTTTCGACATCGACACCGAGAAATCTCTCCGCCTGGTCCGTGGTCCCGATGGGGGAGGTCAGGTCATCACGGCGTTGGGGTAGCGAGGGTGAATCCGCATCCGGGACCGATCCATATCGTGGTCGGTATACGTTCGGTGTATATCGCACCGATGACGGGGGATCTAGGCTCGGTGCGTTCAGGGGGCTCAATGCATCAAACAACCAGTTCATCCACGACGAGAGGAGACAACGAAACGATGACTGACACAACGACCGCACTCGTCCAAGAAGCAAAGCCGCAGCGGCACAAGGTGACTGGTGACGTTCACCTCCTGCTGCGCCGAAGGGCTGAAGTGCTGTTCGGCCAGCGCCAGAACACCGGCTTCGAGGATGGAGCCTGGCACCTGCCGAGCGGTCATCTCGAAGCCGACGAATCGGTGGTCGACGCCCTGATCCGCGAAGCCAGGGAAGAAATCGGCGTGACCATCGCGCCGGAGGATGTGCACTTCACGTCCAGCTCGGCGTTGCCGAACAAGTAGTGCCGGTAGTGCCCGCGCAGAATCTTGCTGGCGTAGGACCAGCGGTGATTGTGCGGTCGGTCGAAGTAGCCCGGCAGGAATACATGCAGCCGGACCCGTACTCCCGGATCGTCCTCGCTGGCCAGCACGATTTTGTCCAGGATGTCGTAGTGCTCGCACAGGTCGAGCAGCTCGGGCCGGTTGGGTAGCTCCTCCAGCCGTGCACGCACAATTCGCGGTTCGGCCGCAAGTTCGTTCAATGCCTCACGACAGTTCTGCTCGACATCGTCGATGTCGCCCCAGTCGATCCAGCGCAGATTTTCGGCGATCCGATCCATATCGTCCATTGGGTTCACTCCTCGGGCTTGGCGCTGGATTTCCACAGGCGGCAGATGGGCACGATGTCCTCGTAGGCCGCGCACGAGGACTGGCCCATCACCACCTCTTCGGCCGGACACCCGCCCATGCAGGCACCGGCTTTGCACCCACCGCATGAGCTTTCGGCGAGCACACTGGTGAACAACTCGAACTCGTTGGCACTGTTGTTGAGCTGCACTTGCCCGTCGACCATCTGGGCGAAGTGCAGCTCGGTGTCGAACAGGTAGGAGCAGACGTAGCAGCGGCCGTCCGGGAAGATCGAAATCCGGTCCAGTGTTCGGCCGATGCACCCCTGATAGCCCTCGGCGGCGTAGCGCTCCATCTGATCGCGCCGGGCGTACGTCGGCTGGTACCACACCCTTGTCTTGTACTGGGGCGCAAGATCATTGAGCGTGTCGCAGAAACTCACCCATTCCGGCGGTGTCATGGCCATCTCTGGATTGCCGTGCCCGGTGCCGATGGTCGAGAAGACGTGGAACTTCACCAGGCTCACACCCAGGACATCCGCAATGTCGAGGAGTTGGAACACATCTCGTTCGTTGGCTTTGTTGACCGTGCAGATGATGCGAGTGTCGAAGTCGCGTTCGGCCAGCTCCCGCGTGGTTTCCATAGCTTCATCGAACGTGCCGACACCACGCACGGCATCGTGGGACTCGCGGCTGCCACCGTCGAGACTCACTTGTACGTAGGCGAAGTCCTCCGGCCCGAGCTGCCGGAAGCGCCGAAGTGCCGGTTTCTGAGCGTTCGTCGTGGTGATCACATGCTCGTAGCCGAGCTGTTTGCTCAGTCGGATCACCTCGCAGTAGTGGGGGTGGAGCGTCGGCTCCCCACCGAGGATGGTCAATTTGCTCCCACCCAGCCGACGCCACGTGGTGAGCGTGTCCACGATCTTGGACAGCGGCATCTTCAACGCCCGGTCTAGCCGTTCGCCCATGTAGCAGTGTTCGCAGCGAAGTTGACACGCCTCGGTGATGTAGAGGTACACGTTGCGGAAGCGGCCGTAGGCCACGCGGTCGATTCGGTCCGGTTGAGGAACGGTGGCACCGCGCGGCATACGGGCATGGCCGTATCCATCACTACTCGGTTTGAGGCTGGGCATGGGCAATGGAACAGTATTCATCGTGTGGAACTCCGTGAAATAAGACGCGGGGCAAGCAGATTCGCCGCCCCGTCGATGGTGGTGGTGTCGAGCTGAGTGACGGCAATACCGGAGTCGGTGAAGCCCGCTCGGATACCGGCAGCCGTCTGGTGGTAGCGCTGCAACCTGGCCTTGAACAACCGCGGCGAATCACCTCGCCGTGGATGCAACAAGCCACCGCAGTGAGCACACTGCCAGGGGTCATCCCGGCTGGGTATCGCTGGAAGTCGGGGGTCGCGGATGGGATCATGCTCGCACTGGTGGCACACCTTTCGGTTCTTCGCGCGCTGCTTGAGCGTCTTGGCGTCGGTTACGACTTCGATCGCCTCGATATGACCGGGTGGCATCAACGCCCAAAGGGTGGTGAGCAGTTGGTTGACCTGGCTCGCTGAACCGGGAAAGTTGTCCAGCAGCACGGTATGCACGTCCGGATCGGCGTGCGCGGCATCGAAGTACGAGCGCAGCGCTTCCCCAACGGTGAACTCGTCAATCCAGCCCAGCCGTTCGCTACTGGTCGCGGTGGCGGCCAGTACGTCTGTCGGCACATGCTCGCGCAGTCGGAAAATGCGCCGCCCTGGTGCCGATCCGAGGTGCAGTGTGAGAGTGGTTTTGCCTGCGGCCGGCGGACCGAAGATGGGTACAACAAGGGACAGGGCCACGGCCTACTCCTTTCGTTTGAGGGCCTGAATGTGTCCGGTCCCCAAGCTTCGGATTTCGGCCAAAAACCAACCACGACCACGGCGAATACGCGATATACATGGAACGCATACCGATCACGGAAACCAGTGGTAGCGTCCTCTGACCAGGGCAAACGGGGGGATAAGGCAACCGTCGTGGACAATCCGGAGCGGTTCACATGACCGAAACGCCGCACTACCAACGCTATTGCGCGCGTTGCGGCAACCGTTTGAGCCGCTACAACGCCGAATCTGTTTGTGGCGCTTGCGAAGTCATGGCACGGGGACAGCGCCACCGCCCGCCTACGCTTCCGCCGGACTTTTGGCAGACCGACCAAATGCGCGATGCGCTCGCCACCTGGCACATGGGCCGGGTCTTCTTCGCTTACCGCAACCACCCGTATCACGGACAACAGCTGCCGCAGGAACTGATGGGCAGTTGGCTTGGTATGACACAGGTGCAGATCAGTCGAATTGAAAAGGGTTCAGCGCCAGAGCAACTGTCCAAACTGACGCGGTGGGCGCAGATTCTCCGTATTCCGCCCGAGTTGCTGTGGTTCAAGCTGCCCGACGAGGTGGGCGCGGCAGCCGTATCCATCGAACCTACGAGCACGACGGGTAATAACGCGCTGGCACTTGCACGCTGGTTGGCTGGCGATGGAACTGGTACCCCACCGATCAGTCACAGTGACGATCTGGAGCGGGTGAGCTTGGCGCTGGAGGACGCTCGCCGGTACTTCGACGGCTCGGTCCTGGAGTTCTTCCGTGCTCAGCTTGCGCGTTGCAAAGCCGATGACGGTTCCCTTGGTCCAGCCGAGGCGTTGCCGCTGACGCTCGCCGTGCTCGGGGCAATCCGACGGCACAGCAAGGATGTTCAGTCAGATGTGCGTCGGCAACTGTTGGCGGTTGGATCGGATGGCGCGGAATTCGCAGGGTGGCTGTACCGCGACCTCCATGACCCGGTAACGGCGACCTTCCTGTATGACCGCGCGATGGAGTGGGCGCAGGCCGCGGGCAGCCTGCCCATGCAGGGATACGTCCTACTCAAGAAATCCCAGATGGCCTATGACTCGCGCGACGCGGGGACGCTGCTCGGATTGGC
Source organism: Nocardia sp. CA-135398 (assembly GCF_050955845.1). NCBI lineage: Bacteria > Bacillati > Actinomycetota > Actinomycetes > Mycobacteriales > Nocardiaceae > Nocardia > Nocardia sp. CA-135398. The sequence continues at coordinate 4,402,017 of NZ_CP192084.1, forward strand.
GCAAGCCGCCAAAGAGGGGCCGTGGCAGCTTCCGATCCGGGTACAGGCGGAAGTTGTGCAGCAGGAAGCATTGGGACTCGCCATGATTGGCGAACCAGCCACTGCCGTGGAGCAAAGCCTTGGTCAGGCTCAGCGCCTCCTCACCGAGGCTAACGGCGCCGACGACCAAGGGTTGGTGAGCTACTTCAACGAGAGCACGCTTCTGGTTCGCTCAGCCTGCTGCTACACCGAGGCGGGCAAGCCGCAGCGGGCCACTGAACTGTTCGGTCAGGTGCTCGCCGATGGGGGATTGTCCCGGCGCGATGCTGGTTTCTTCAGTGCTCGACAGGCAAAAGCACTCGCACTCAGCGGTGAACCAGACGAGGCCGCCACGGTGGCAACCGAATCGGCCGCGGTGGCGCGCGAAACCCGTTCGGAGCGAACGATGAATGTCGTTGTGGATGTAGTGCGCACGCTCGCCCCTTGGAACCACCGGCCGAATGTGCGGCAGCTCCGTGAAGCCTTGATGCCGTCGCGCTAAGCCGTGAGCCAGTCCGCCACGATGCGGATCACTTCGGCCTGGAACTCCTGGCTTTTCGGGTTGAGGTACTGCGGATCGTCATGGACGGCGAATCCGTGCTGTGATCCCTCGATTTCGACCAGTTCAACGGGTGCGGTGAATTGGGCGACGGCAGCACGGGAACCGTCGATTGGGACCAAGGTGTCTGCGTTGCCATGGACGATCAGAGTCGATGCCTTGATCTCGCCGAGGACTTCGTTCGGCTTCAGCCAGAACACCTCGTTGAGCAGCGGCCGACCATGCCGCAGTGTCGGCGTGAACTGGATCGCTCCGGTTTCATTGAGTTCTTCGGCCTTCTCGTCGCTGATGACATCGTTCGTCCAGTAGTCGCGAGTGTCGATGGTGCGCTTCTTGTAGTCGAACTGAGGATTCAGCAGCACCAACCGAGACAGATCCTCGGGGCGTTTGGCAGCGTAATAGCCACAAATGCCACCCCCGAAGCTGGCACCGAGCAGCGACAGTTCACTGGCACCCGTGGCGTCCTGCACAGCGACGAAGCTGACGCGGATGTCGTTGAGGATGGCGGAGAGGGTCAGTTCTTCTTGGCGGCCCTCGCTGTCGCCGTGGCCGCGAAGGTCGAACCGCAGCGACGCGATACCAGCCTCGGCAAGGCCGGCCGCGAGACGGGTGAAAAAGCCACCCTCCTCGCGGGTGACGCCACCACCATGCACCAGCACGACGGCGTGCGTCGTGGGTCGATCGGGAGTGACGAGGGTGGCTGCCAGGTGCAGGCCGTCGAGGGTGCGGATGCGGGTGATGGTGCTCGTCGGAACCACGGAGCCAGTCAATCAGACCAGGCACACCGCGGCCAGACGATGATCACAATGCGAGAACCGCGTCCTCGGCCGTCGCACAGGGCAGCTCCTTCCGCCTTCGCCGCCGACCTTGAACACCGCCTGACGAAAATCCATGTGCAGGTTGGGTTCGTTGACGATGCCCTGGATGATGAGTCCGTCGATCATCGGGCCTGAAAGTTCGGGCATCAGCTGATCCGATGCCGCGGCTTCGTCCTCGTGGACCGGCAGCTTCCCTTTTCTCCGCTCAACTGGGCGCATACGGGGGTGCTCCGGGCGGTCAGGCGAAGAAGCCGATGAAGATTCCGACCGCAGTCATACCGATGCCCCCAATTGCCCACCCTAAATCCCTGATCGTTGACGCGGTCTGGGTTGTCTCGAAACTCGAAAGTGCATCGGCGATTGCGGTTTCGACCGCTTCCATCGTCACCGCAGGATGGTCGCGAACGTGTGCGATCTGCCCCTGAGTGGCATCGATGTCTGCTCGTAGAAAGTTCGTGATCTCGATCAGTCTCGCGACCTGGTTCTCAAGAGTTTCCGTTGAGTCCACAGGATATTCGGCGCGCGCGGTTGCGGAAAGTCCAGCAGCGACGGCTAGTGCTGCGGTGGCATTCACCGTGGCGTCGCGCCGTCCTGTAAGTCTGGCCTTCACTTCGGTGCCGATCCGGGCGAACTGCTCCCGCCAACGCGCGATACGCCCTGTCAACCTCTGCCATGCGTAGAACAGGCCGTAGGCAGTAACAAGCGTGCCGACGAATTCGAGTACATCTCCAGCGAGTTCCACGCCGCCACGGTATGCCTTGCGCATTGCGGTTGCTGGCTCAATCCCGAACACGAGGGGTGAAATTATGGCAGCACCAAACATCTAGGCCCACCAACCTCCGGTTGCTCACCGGCCGCTCGGAGGGCAGAGACAGCGGCGGGCGGGTGGTCAACCCACCGCCGCCTTCCGCAGGATTCCGATGAAGCCTCCAACGTGGCTAAGCCGAGAGGCCGAGGCCGAATGCAAGCGGGTCGCGGAACACCCTGACGGCGGAGCCTGGATCCGGATCAAGCCCGTGGGTACCCGCCGGATGGCGTCGGGTGGTGATCGCTGATGGCCTAGCCGCGCAGGGGTATTCGTGAAGTGCCGAAGAACGTTGGGCGCGCCAATCAGTGGCGTTATGGCTGTAACAGCCCATGTCGGCCGCACGGTTATCAGTCGGACAGTTTGATGCAAACTCATCGCCCAGTGGGCGACCGCGTCGGCGAGGAGGCATTGCGATGAGTGACGAGAGCGAGTTGTGGCGGCACAACCTCAGGCAGCTCACGTTCTTCGTTGAGGTCGCACGGGACAATGTCGAAGCCGCCCCCGCCTCCAAGGGGGTCGCCGAGAAGTCGACCAAAGAGGGCTTGCGGCAGGCAGTGTTCCATCACCTGCTGGAAGAGCACCAGCGGAAGGCGATCTACAGTCCCCAGTTGCGTGACATCGTCAGACCTGTACTGGACGCAGTCCTCGTGTTCCTCGACAAGCCGCTCGCGACCCCACAACTGCTGGTGCAAGATCTTGGTGAGATCGATGCCCTCGCGGGTGAGGCGATCAAATCGATCGACAGCATGACCGACGAAGAGGAGGTCGAGCAGGTTATCGAAGCGTTCGAGACCCGATACCTTGCGACGTTGGCCATCGCGCTGTCGGCCCACTCCACACTCGCTCAGAAGCTCGCCGGGCGAAAGCCAACCGATGGTGAGTACTTCGATGTGGGACGGTGCGTCTTCGCCCGGGATCCCGCGCCGGGCAGGGTACATTCCGCCGATCTGAACAAAGCGATGGACAGTGGAGCCATGTCGCTCAGTATCAAGCGCGGCATGGTGTCGTACGAACGGTTCCCGCCGATCCAGATCATGACTTACGGGCAGTGGTTCGCCTACATCCACGCAATTTGGGACGAGTGGTATCGCCCGCGTCTTGCGGCAGCGTACTCACGGCGGCTCGGTGAGGATTTCCTGAAGAACGACATCAAAAGCGCGTTCATGGGGGAACTGAATAAGATTCGAAACGACGTCATCCACAACAGATCTCGCGTCAAGCAGAGCGCAGCAAACAAGATCCTCGACTGGGCAACCAGTGACGGTCTCGTAGGGATGACAACCGAGCGGATGAGCGGGCTGCGAACGATGTTTCCCCACGACGAGCTCCTGACCCTGCCCGGCCACAGCGCCGCCCCGAAAACCCAAAATATGCCGTGGACAGCGGACGTCCAGCTGATCGATTCCGTAAAGCGGCGTCTCGCTGACCGGGGCCTGTCCAAGCGCCAACAGAAGGAGATCGGGGACGAGATGCTTCGTCTCTGGCTGGCGGAGAACCCGGTTCCTGACGGTCCCTCGCCCCCTTCATCGGTTCACGAGCAATAATCGAGACTGTCAAGTGGAGTTGACCTTATTCTGGCAATAGCTCGGTCGAGTGAGCTCTTCTGCCGCATGCCGAGCGAATGACCTAGCCGACAGTTGGGAGGTGCGTACGGGGCCTCCGACGTACTAGCGGAGCGCTAATCATCGACAACTCGGTGAAAACTCGGGTCACGCCACGGTTTTTACCTGTCGAACGCCTACCGGTCTGATCCGAATCTCTGGTCCATCGACCGTCAGGGTGTTCGGGTTGTGGAGCGTTAGGCCCACTGAATGGCGAATCCGCAGGTCATCGACCTGCGGATTCGGTGTTGGGTGGCATTGCGCGATTGGTGTGGGCCTGCATGCCAGTGGGATGTCAGGGCGGTGCAAGAGCATGGTGTCAGGGTTGCCGGCATGACGTGGCGCAGCGGCTGTCGAGCCGAGGGAAAAGCGATTCTGGTTACCGGTGCCAGTGCGGGTATCGGATATTTCGTCGCGGAGCAACTCGCGGCCACTGGCGCCACCGTGGTGCTTGGCTGTCGTGACACCGCCAAGGCCGACCTCGCGATACGCGCGATCCGAGCACGGGTTCCGGAGGCTCGACTGCTGCTCGTGCGCTTGGACCTGGCGGATCTGTCTTCGCTGCCTGCGACCGTGGACGCCCTCGGCGTCGAGTGCCTGGACGCGGTCGTGCTCAATGCGGGAGTACTACTGTCGTGCCCCGAACGCCGCGTGAATGCTCGGGGGCACGAATTGATGTTCGCGACAAACCATCTCGGGCACTTCGCGCTGGTCGCTCATTTGGCGCCGATTCTGATGGCTGCCTCGCACAGCCGGGTGATCACGGTGGGCAGCTTCGCCGCGCGGTCGGAACTGCTGGATCTTGCCGATCTGCAGTCAGAACGCGACTATCGGCCCAAGCGCACCTACGGGCGATCGAAGCTGGCCCAGATGCTGTTCGGTTTCGAATTGGATCGCCGACTGCGGGCACGCGGTGCCGACACCTCCAGCATCGTCGTCCATCCAGGCGGCGCCCTGGACGCGCTGACCCCGTCGCGGCCACCGTTGTTCGTCCGCACCACCGCCCAGCGCATGCGCGGGCTGCCTGCGGGCGTTGTGCTGCACGGCAAACACGCGGGGGCCGGAAGCATCGTCCGAGCCGTCCTCGACACCGAAATCACCGGTGGGCAACTGTGGGGGCCAAGAGTTTTCGGCCTGCGCGGACGACCACGCCGCGAAACACCCCACACACACATGACCGACCTCGATGCCGCCGACGGGCTCTGGGCCGCCAGTGCTGCCCTCACCGGCGTGGATCCGCTGGAGCGTCCGGCTACGCCGATCCGGCCATGACCACCGCTGCTGATCCGCATCAGCGGAAGGCATCCGCGTGGGCGGCGGCCCACTGCGCGAATGTGCGAGGTGGGCGGCCGAGAACCTCCGCCACCGTCGGTCGGACCACCGATTCGTCGATCGCCCCGTGCACGTAGAAGTCGAAGAAGGCGTCCACATACTCGGCGGGGGTGGTGGCGAGCATTTGGGCGCGGGCCTGCTCGTCGGTGAGGCCGATGCAGGTGAGGTCGCGACCGGTGGCTTCGGCCAGGAACGCGATCTGCTCAGCGGGCGTGAGCGGTTCCGGCCCTGTGGGCCAGAGGATTTCGCCGTGACCATTGTCGCGCAGGATGGTGGCCGCCACCTCGCCGAGGTCCTTCGGGTCCAGGCTGGCGGTGCGGACGGCGGGGAACGGCGCGCGCATCACATTCCCGTCGCGTAGCTGGGGGAGCCAGCGCAGGGCATTGGAGGCGAAGGCGCACGGACGCAGAATGGTCCATGCCGCACCGGATGCGGTGGTTTCCTGCTCGGCGGCCATCCCGTTCGCGGGTGCCCGACCCAAGCCGCCCTCCGGGCCGGTGAACTCGGCTGGTTGTAAATTCCCAGCGGTAGCCGCTCGGCGCTACATCTTGGCGCTGCGGGCCATGACGAAGCTGTAGAGCCCGTAGGTGATGATGCCGGCCCCGGCGATCAGGAGCAGGAACATGCCGAAGGGTTGCGCGCCGAGCGTTTTCATGGCCCCGTCCAGGCCTGCGGACTTGTTCGGATCGGATTCGGTCGCGGCCAGGATCACCAGCAACCCGACCGCGGCGACGGCCAGCCCCTTGGCGATGTAGCCCACAGTGCCCAGCCGCCGCACGAAGGCGCTCGGGACCCCGCGAAGATCGTCGAGGAAATTCTGGGTGGCTCCTTTGTACACGTGGTAACCGCCGACCGCGATGATGACCAGCCCAGCAGCGACGAGCACGATCGTGCCCGCCGTGTGCTGCATCAGACGTGCGGTGAGCCCAACACTCTGGCTACTGCTCGACTGCCCACTGCCCTGCGCGAAACGGAACGCGGTGATCGCCAACGCGAAATACACGACGGACAGCGCGAGTGCTTTTGCCCGATCGAATACTTCGGACTTCCGGCTCTCGGCGCCCGGCTCGGACGCACTGCCGAAGACGGCCTCCGCCAGCCGCCACAGCGCCATCAGCACGAACGCAACCACGCCCACCCAAAGGGTGAACTCGCCACCCGCTTTATCCGCCAGTTCCGCCATGGCCCCGGATTGATCAGCGTTGCCCCCACCGCCGAACGCGAGCCGGATGGCGATGTAGCCGATGAGCAGGTGAACCAGGCCGGACATGACAAAACCGGCGCGGGCGAGACGCGCGAACACCCCGCTCTGGGCGATCCGCCCTGCGGTATGGGATATACCGGTGTGGGTCATGCTGCTCCTCCATCCAGGTACCACGACGCGACGCCCGCGCAGACATCGTCCGGTTACCCATGTCCGCGGAGAAAGCACCTCCCCACCCACCCCGACGCCCTGGTGAGCGGGTCGTGACTTTCCGTCTCAGCGGTTGCCGGACCCCGTATCATCTGCTGGCCGACCTCGCCGTGCGAATGCTGGGGCGCGTTCCCAGCGGATGAACCATCGGACCACCCACCCTTCGGCGCTATCGACCCCACACCCCCGATCTCGGGAATTGGATCGGACGGCCGCGCGCCTGCGGTGCTGCTGGACGAACTCGCTGATCTCGGTCGAGCGGGGCCATCGAGACACCTTGTGCCCCAGGCTGTTTCGATGATGCGCAGAGGATCGGCAGTGCGGCGCGACCGTCAGGGGACGGGAGGTTGAAGCCGTTCGCCGCCGAGGCGGGTAGCGGTGCCGATTACCTCGGGTGCTGGTAGAGCAGGCGGACGTGGGCGGGTTCGAGTTCTTGTATGGAGCCGACGCCCAGGAGTTTCATCGTGCGGGTGAGCTGAGTGCGGAGGATGTCGATGGCGCGGTCGACGCCTGGTTCGCCCCCGGCCATCAGGCCATAGAGGTAGGCGCGGCCGATCAGGGTGAAGTGGGCGCCAAGGGCTAGGGCGGCGACCATATCGGCGCCGTGCATGATGCCTGTGTCCAGGTGGATTTCGAGGTCGTCGCCGACCTCGTGGACCACTGAGGGGAGCAGGTGTAAGGGGACCGGGGCTCGATCGAGTTGACGGCCACCGTGGTTGGACAGGATTATGCCGTCGATGCCCAGGGCGGCCAGACGTTTGGCATCGTCTACCGTTTGGACGCCCTTGACGAGGATTCGCCCCGGCCAGCGGTCGCGGATCCAGGTCAGGTCGTCGAAGTCGACCGTGGGGTCGAACATCGCGTCGAGGAGGTCGGCGACGGTGCCGGACCAGCGGTCCAGGGAGGCGAAGGCCAGGGGTTCGGTGGTGAGGAAATCGAACCACCAGCGGGGTTTTCGGATCGCGTCGAGGGCGCCCGTGAGGGTTATCGAGGGTGGGACGGTCATGCCGTTGCGCGCGTCGCGGAGGCGGGCGCCGGCTACTGGGACGTCGACGGTGACTACCAGGGTGTCGAAGCCTGCCGTGGCGGCGCGGTCGACCAAGGCCAGAGAGCGGTCCCGGTCTTTCCACATGTAGAGCTGAAACCAGTTGCGGGCCTGGGGATCGGTGGCGGCGGCCAGGTCTTCGATGGCTGTGGTGCCCATGGTGGAAAGGGTGAAGGGGATTCCGGCTCGGGCGGCGGCTCGGGCGCCGGCGACTTCGCCTGCGGTGTGCATCATGCGAGTGAAGCCGGTGGGGGCGATGCCGAAGGGCAGCTGGGAGGGTTTGCCGAGGATGGCTGTGCTGGTGTCGATGTCGGCGACATCACGGAGGATGGCTGGGCGGAATTCGATGTCTTGGAACGCTTGTCGGGCCCGCTGGAGGCTGATTTCGGCGTCGGCGGCACCGTCCGTGTAGTCGAAGGCGACCTTGGGCGTGCGTTTGCGGGCCAACTCGCGCAGGTCCCAGATGGTTTGGGCGCGAGCGAGTTTGTGGTCGAGGCCGCCGAAGGGGCGCTCGAACTTCACCAACGGCGCGAGGTCGCGGTATTTCGGGATGCGGCGTTCGGTCACCGGATCGGATTCTCCTATTGCTCGGCGATATTCGGGCGGCCATTGGGCGCACGCAGCCGGAGCGAGTGCATGCCGCCGTCGACTTCCAGCATGACGCCGGCGGTCGAAGCCGCGTGTGGTCCGGCGAGGTACAGCACGGCGGCCGCGACTTCTTCGGGGCTGACCAGCCTGCCGTGCGGCTGACGCGCTTGGAGCGCAACGAGTTCCGCGGCGGGATCAGGGGCAGCGGCGAGCAGGCGTTGCACCCAGGGGGTGTCGACCGTGCCCGGATTCACGCAGTTGACTCGAATTCCTTCCGAGAGGTGATCGGCCGCCATGGCGCGCGTCAGCGCGAGGATCGCGCCCTTGCTGGCACTGTAGGCAGCGCGGTTCGGCAGTCCGGTGGTGGCGGCGATCGAGCAGGTGTTCACGATCGAGGCGGCCGGCGAGCGGCGCAGGTGAGGTAGAGCGGCGCGGGAAACCCGCACGGCACCGAGCACATTCACGTCGAAGAGGCGTTGCCACTCGTCGTCGGTATTGTCCTCGACAGTTCCCTGCGCACCGATGCCCGCATTGTTGACCACGATGTCCAGGCGGCCGAATGTGTCGGCGGCGGTCTCGATGGCCGCCCGCACCGAATCGTCCTCGCACACATTGCATGTCAGCGCCAGGCCATCGCGGCCGACCGGTGGGCCCGGCACCAGATCCAGCACAGCCACCCGCGCGCCAGCGCGGCCGAATGCGGACGCGATCGCCCGGCCGATACCGGATCCGCCGCCCGTCACCACGGCCGTCAGCCCGTCCAACTCCCCGTAAGTCATACTGACCTCATCCGCGCACTGATCCGATGTCTACAGCTTCGGAAGATAACACCGCTTAGCGAACGGAACGCCACATTCGGTCAATTTGCCGGAAATCAGCCCGAATCGACAGCCCTTGCGTTCCTAGACATCGGATGTATAGTCGTGACCCAGATCACTTCTGGCAGCGAGGATCACGCATGGCTTTCATTACGGCGCTGGATACGCTGGATATTCGGTTCCCGACGTCGACCCACCTGGACGGCTCGGATGCCATGAACCCCGACCCCGACTATTCGGCGGCCTACGTGATCCTGCGCACCGACGATGCGACGGTTCCGGACGGCCACGGCTTCGCGTTCACGATCGGGCGCGGCAATGAGGTGCAGCAGGCCGCGATCCAGGCCCTCGATCATCTGGTGGTGGGCCGCTCGGTCGACGAGATCACCGGCGATCTGGGCGGTTTCGCGCGTAGCCTGACCGATGATTCGCAGCTGCGCTGGCTGGGCCCGGAGAAGGGCGTCATGCACATGGCGATCGGCGCGGTCGTCAATGCCGCCTGGGACCTCGCCGCCAAACGCGCGGGAAAACCTGTGTGGCAGCTGGTGTCGGAGATGAGTCCAGAAGACCTGGTGGCGCAGGTGGACTTCCGCTACCTCACCGATGCCCTCACCCCCGACGAGGCCCTGACCATCCTGCGCGAGGCCGAACCGGGCCGGGCCGAACGCACCGAACGCCTGCTGGCCACCGGATATCCCGCCTACACCACCTCCGCCGGCTGGCTCGGATACTCCGATGCCAAGCTGACCCGCCTCGCCCAGCAGGCGGTCGCCGACGGGTTCGGCACCATCAAGATCAAGGTCGGCCGCGATCCGGACGAGGACGTGCGCCGGGTCATGCTCGCGCGTCACGCCATCGGCCCCGATATCGGCCTGGCCGTGGACGCCAACCAACGCTGGGGCGTCGATGAAGCGGCAGAATGGATTTCGCGGCTGGCACCGGCCGGGCTGTCCTGGGTCGAGGAACCCACCAGTCCCGATGACATCCTGGGCCACGCCGAGATTCGCCGCCGCGTCGCGGGCGTGCCGATCTCCACTGGCGAGCACGGCCAGAATCGCATCCTGTTCAAACAGCTACTGCAGGCGGGCGCGGTCGATGTCTTGCAAATCGATGCCGCCCGCGTCGCCGGGGTCAACGAGAATCTCGCAATCCTGTTGCTGGCGGCCAAGTTCGGGGTGCCGGTCATTCCGCACGCCGGTGGGGTCGGGCTGTGCGAGCTGGTGCAGCACCTGGCGATGATCGACTACATCGCCATCTCCGGCACCATGCAGGGTCGCGCCATCGAATACGTCGACCATTTGCACGAGCATTTCCGCGATCCGGTCCGGGTGGCCGGCGGACGTTATCTCACGCCGCGCGCACCAGGTTTCAGCGCCGAGATGCTGCCGGACTCGCTCCGCGATTACACCTTTCCCACCGGGGCGGCATGGCTGGAGCCGACCACTTTCTCAGCAGTACACCAGGTTTCGGCAAAGGAGCACGAACTCTCATGAACACCAGGATCATCGGCGCGGCTGTAGCCGCCGTACTGGTCGTCGCGGTGGCGGCCTGTTCCCGCGAACAGACTTCCGGCGGCGGTCCCGCCGTGGCCGTCGGGAAGGGCGCCGACAACGGTGTACTGGTCGGCGCCGACCAGCCGCGTTCGGACACCGACTTCTGGAGCGCCTACGCCGGGTATCTCGGCCCGAAGGCCGCCGCGGCGGGGGTGAGGCTGGAGAACACCTCCTCCGACAATGACTCCAACCGGCTGAAATCCAATGTGGACACGCTGCTTTCGAAGGACGTCAAGGCGATCATCATGGCACCGCAGGACACCGCCGCCGCGAAACCGGCGATCACCGCCGCCGCCGGTAAGAACGTGCCGGTGATCAGCGTCGACACTCGCCCCGACAGCGGCGGCGCGTACATGGTGGTGCGGGCCGACAACCGGGCCTACGGCACGAACGCCTGCACCTATCTCGGCGAAACCCTGCACGGCACCGGGAAAGTCGTGGAATTCCAGGGTGATCTGGCCTCGATCAACGGCCGCGACCGCTCCCAGGCGTTCGCCGAATGCATGCGCACGAAATACCCGAATATCAAGGTGATCGAAATCCCCACCGAGTGGAAGGCCGACAAGGCCACCTCGGGCCTGCAGGACAAGCTGCTCACCGATCCGGATATCAACGGCATCTACATGCAGGCCGGCGGCGCGTTCCTGCAGTCGACGCTGGCATTGCTCAAGCGCACCGGCAAACTCGTGAAAGCCGGTCAGCCGGGTCATATTTCGATCGTGTCCAATGATGGCATCAAGGCCGAGCTCGACGCCATCGACGCGGGCGATATCGACGCCACCGTCTCGCAACCCGCCGATCTGTACGCGCAGTACGCCGCGATGTACGCGAAAGCGGCCGTGGACGGTAAGAAATTCGCTCCCGGTCCGACCGATCACGGCTCGACCATTGTCGACACCGGCGGCGGCCAGCTCGAGGATCAGCTCCCAGCGCCGGTCGTGACCCGCACCGGCGGCAAGGTCGGCGATATGGACACGGTGGCGAGCACCGATCCCGCGCTGTGGGGCCGCGGGCACTGAACGGATCGACACCCTAGCGATGGAAACCGCAGTGCCCGAGACAGTTTCACAGCGACAACCGGATGGTCCACCGGTGGCCGAGGCGATCGGGGTGACCAAGCGGTTCGGCCGCAATATCGCGCTCGATCGCGTCGGATTGCGGGTCACCGCGGGCCGCACGCATGCGCTGGTGGGGCGAAACGGCGCCGGGAAGTCGACCCTGGTGTCGATTCTGACCGGACTCGCAACTCCTGATGAGGGGGAGGTGCGCTTCCAGGGTCACCCGGCGCCGGCGCCCGCCGATCGGGATGCCTGGCGGTCCCGCGTGGCGTGTGTCTACCAGCACTCCACGATCATTCCCGATCTGTCGGTGGCGGAGAATCTGTTCGTCAATCGGCAGGGTTTCGGTAGGCGCCTGGTCAATTGGCGCACGCTGCGGACGCGCGCGCGGGAGCTGCTCGATACCTGGTCGGTGCCGGTTTCGGTGGATACGCTCGCCCGCGAGCTGTCGGTGGAGCATCGGCAACTAGTGGAAATCGCGCGCTCGCTCTCGCACGGCGCGCGGTTCATCATTCTCGACGAGCCGACCGCGCAGCTGGACGGTCCCGCCATCAAGCGCCTCTTCGCCCGGATCCGGGACCTCCAGGAACAGGGCGTGACCTTTCTGTTCATCTCCCATCATCTCGACGAGACCTACGAAATCTGTGCCGATGTCACGGTGTTCCGGGATGCCCGGCATATCGTCACCGCTCCGGTCGCCGAGCTGGCCAAGCCTGCGCTCATCGCCGCCATGACCGGCGATTCGACCGACTTGGAAATCGCGGTGCCACGACAGGCTCCCGACGCCGCCCGCACACCGGTATTGAAGGTGGAGAAGCTCACGCGCGTCGGCGAATTCGACGAGATCGACATCGACGTGCGCCCAGGTGAGATCGTCGGACTGGCCGGTGGCGGCAGCAGCGGGCGCATCGAGGTGGCCGAGACCATTGTCGGATTACGCAGGGCGGCAGGCGGATCGGTAATGGTGGCGGGCAGGCCGCTGCGCGGCGGCGGGGTGCGGGCGGCGCGTGACGCCGGGATCGGATTCGTGCCGCGCGATCGTCACGAGGAAGGGCTGATCCTGTCCATGAGCGTGGCCGACAATGCCACCCTCACCGTGCCGCACAAGCTCGGCCCGTTCGGCCTGCTGTCGCGGCGCAGCCGAGATGTGCTGGCGGGCACCGCCATCGCGGAACTCGATATCAAGACCGAGAGCCCGCAGCAGAGCGTCGCCGAACTGTCCGGCGGCAATCAGCAGAAGGTGGTGTTCGCCCGTGCCCTGGCCACCGAACCGCAAGTGCTGGTGCTGATCACCCCCACCGCGGGAGTCGACGTGCGCTCCAAGGAAACTCTGCGCGCGGTGGTGCGCGCTGCCGCCGATCGCGGCACCGCCGTCCTCGTCGTCTCCGACGAACTCGACGATCTGCGCGACGCCGACCGCGTACTTGTCCTGGTGCAGGGACGGCTCACCGCCCGCTTCGACAAGGGCTGGAACGACCGCGAGCTCGTCACCGCCATGGAAGGACTGCTATGACCCGGACCGCGACCGAAACCGGTGCGCCCACCGCGGCCCCGCCGCGCCGGGCGCGAATCCACGTGCGCTGGAGCACATTCCGCGATCTGCTGCTGGTGCCGCCGATCTTGCTGGCACTGGTGGTCGGATACTTCATCAATACCAACTTCGTCTCGACAGCCAATCTCACCAATGTGCTGAGCACCATGAGCGGTATTTCGCTGCTGGTGCTGGCCGAAGTGCTGGTGCTGGTGGTCGGCCGGATGGACCTCTCGCTGGAATCCACCTTCGGCCTCGCGCCGGGGGTGGCGATCTGGGTGACCATGGGCACCACCGAGGTCGGTGCCATCACCTGGGCGTCGCCGTGGATGACCATTCCGATCGCGCTACTGGTGGGTGCGGCGGTCGGTGTGGTCAACGGCCTGCTGATCGTGCGCTTCGGCCTCAACGGGTTCATCGTGACGCTGGCGATGCTCATTGCCCTGCGCGGGCTGCTGACCTTCCTCACCTCCGGGTTCACCCTGACCAAGATTCCGGACTCGGTCGAATGGCTCGGCAATGCACGAGTTCTGGGCCTGCCGGTGAATGTGATCATCGCCCTGGCATTGTTCGTGATCGGATATCTGGTGCTGAACTACACCACGGCCGGGCGGGCACTGTACGCGGTCGGCGGCAATGAGGCGGCCGCGCGAGCCGCCGGTATTCGCACCGATCGGGTGGTCATCGCCGTGCTGGTGATCGCCGGGGTGTTGGCCGCGATCGGCGGGCTCATCTATTCCGGGCAGTTCGCCAGCGTCCAGGTCAGCCAGGGCGACGGGATGATCTTCAATGTGTTCGCCGCCTGCGTTATCGGCGGCGTGTCACTCAATGGCGGGCGCGGGTCGGTGGTGGGCGCGTTCTTCGGAATCCTGATTCTCACGCTGATCCAGAAGCTGCTGTCCTACGGCGGGGTGAGCGCGGATTCGCTGAAGTTCATCAACGGTGCGCTCATCCTCGTCGCCTTGGTCATCACCCGCATCGCCAGCGGACGGCGGCAGGAGTGAGCATGCGAATCGCGTTGCACACCAGGCTGAAGCCGGGTGCGGAGGCCGAGTACGAGGCGGCCCATCGCGCGGTACCGGCCGAACTCGTCGCGGCCATTCGCGCCGCCGGTGCGACCGACTGGACCATCTGGCGCAGCGGGTTGGACCTGTTCCATGTCATCGACTGCGACAGCTATGACAGGCTGCTGACCGAACTGGCTGGTTTGCCGGTGAATATCGCCTGGCAGGCTCGCATGAGCGGGTTCACCGATGTGCCCCACGACTATTCGGCGCCGGAGGCTGGTTTGCCAGTGGTCTGGGAGCTGAATCCGCGACCGCGCGCCGAGGTGGTGCTCGGCGGTGCGGGGTATGCCGGGCTGTACCGCGCTGTCGATGAGGACACGGCACAGCAGGCGCTGCGCGCGGCGTGGGCGGCCGGGATTCGGAGTTTCGATACGGCGCCGCATTACGGCGGCGGGCTCGGCGAGGAGCGCCTCGGCCGGTTCCTGCGTGGGCGAAACCGTTCGGAATTCACGGTATCCACCAAGGTGGGACGGTTGCTGTACGACGACCCGGACGCACCCGACGGGGCCGATGAGTTCTACGGTGCGCCCAAACGGTCACGGCGGCTGGACTATTCGGCGAAAGGCGTACGGCTGTCGCTGGAGCAATCGCTGATTCGGCTCGGGCTGGATCGGGTGGATCGGATACTCGTACACGACCCCGAGGCGCATATGGACCAAGCCCTGGGCGAGGCACTGCCGGAGCTGGAACGGATGCGGGCCGAAGGGCTGACCGCTGGAATCGGAATCGGCGTGAACCACGTCGAGACCGCATTGCGGTTCGTGCGGGAGTCGGCCATCGACACCGTCATGATCGCCGGGCGGTACTCATTGCTGGACCGCCGAGCAGGGCGCGAACTGCTGCCCGAATGTGCGGAACGCGGGATCCAGGTGCTCGTCGCGGGGGTGCTCAATAGCGGAGTGCTGGCGGATCCCTTGCGGCAGGCCACCTTCGACTACCGCACGGCGGATCCCGCCGTCGTCACCCGCGCGCGGGAGCTGGAGCGGCGGTGCGCGAAATACGGTGTGCCACTGCGGGCGGCGGCCGTGCAGTTCCCGCGACGGCATCCGGCAGTGACGGCGATCGTGCTCGGATCCGGTACTCGCGCGGAGATCGACGACAGCATTGCCATGCTCGATCTGCCTGTGCCGGACGAACTCTGGTCCGAGCTCGAGGATCAGGCGCTGTGGTGAATCGAGCACTGCGATGAGCCGCTCACTCCACTGCCCGGCCCAGCCATTCCATCACCCCGGCCACATGTGCCAGCGCCCGCGCCTGCGCCAGTTGCGGGTCACGCGCGGCGATCGCGTCGCAGATGCCGCGATGCTCGGCGACCGTGCGCTCGAACGCGCCCTCCTCGGTGACGCCGCGCCAGATCCGTGCGCGGGTGGTCGGCATGGACAGCGAATCCAGCAGCGAGGCAAGGACTTTATTGCCGGAAGCGGTGGCGATGGCGGCGTGGAAGCTCAGGTCGAGCGCGACCAGATCGGTCACCGACGCACTGGCGGGCTCGACCAGCGTGCGCAGGTGGGTGATCTCCTCGTCGGTCATGTGCTGCGCCGCCAGCGCGGTCGCGGCGGGCTCCAGAATCCGCCGCACGCCCAGGATGTCGAGCACCGAGTCGTCCTGATGGAACTCCAGCAGGAAGCTCATGGCGTCCAGCAGCGAATTCGGCTCCAGGCTCGCCACGAAGGTGCCGTCACCCTGGCGCACGTCCAGGATTCGCACCAGCGACAGCGCGCGCACCGCCTCCCGCAGCGAATTGCGCGACACCCCGATCTCGGCGGCCAGGTCGGCCTCGCGCGGCAACCTCGATCCGGGCGTCAGATCGCCCGAGACGATCATCGCCTTGATCTTCGCAATCGCATCGTCGGTGACCGACAAACTGGTTCCTTCACTTTCGAGAATGTGAACATATGCCTCCGATGACTGTAGACGCCCATGCGCATGTCTGGGACATTCGCGGTGGAAAATTCTCTGTCGAATACGACTGGCTGACAAATACATCCGATGTCTTGTATCGCACCTATACGCTGGCCGACCTCGAGCCGCAGCTGCCCGAGCACGATATCGCGGGGCTGGTGCTGGTCCAGGCGGCCGACTCACTGGCCGAGAATCACGCGCTCCTGGACGCGGCGGCCCACGCCCCGCGCCCGGCGGTCGTGGTCGGCTGGCTGCCGCTGCACGAACCCGAGCGGGCCGCCTTCGAGCTGGCCCGGCTGCGGCGACCCGAATACGTCGGAGTGCGGCACATGATCCACCGTGACCCGGATCCGACCTGGCTACGGCGACCCGAGGTTTCCGACAGCCTGGCCATGCTCGCCGAGGCCGGTCTGAGTTTCGACGCGGTGGCCGAGCGATCCGATCTGCTGGGGCAGGTGCCGGTAGTGGCGGCCGAACACCCCACGCTCACAGTGGTTCTCGACCATCTGGGCAAACCGCCGATCGCGACCGGTGACTGGCAGCCATGGGCGGATCTGCTGGCCGCCGCGGCCGAGCAACCCAATGTGGTGGCGAAGATCTCCGGCCTGGCCACGGTGTCCGAGCCCGGATTCACCGCCGCCGATTGGCAGCCGTACGTCGATCACGCGCTGGCGGTGTTCGGGCCGGATCGGCTGATGGTGGGCGGGGATTGGCCGTTCACCCTGACCGCCGCCTCCTATGCGGAGGTCTGGCGGGCCACTGTCCAGGTCCTCGGCGGACTTGCCCCGGACGATCGCGTCAAGGTGTTGTCCACGACGGCGCGGCGCGTATACCGGCTGGCCGCCGATCAGACGGAACCCATCAACGAAGGAGCTAGCGCGTGAAATTGCAGCGGATCGGCGCGGTCGGCGCGGAGCGGCCGGTCGTGGTCGACGGCGATCGGGCCTATGATCTGTCCACGCTGACACCGGATATCGATGGTGCGTTCCTCGCCGCGGACGGCATATCGAAGACCGCGGCAGCGCTGTCACAGGGCCTGCTGTCGCCCATCGACCTCACCGGACAACGCATCGGCGCACCGATCGCGCGCCCGCAGGCGGTCTGGTGCATCGGCATGAACTATGCCGCGCACGCCGCCGAATCGGGAGCGGAACCGCCACGTACGCCGGTGGTCTTCTTCAAGACACCCAATACCGTGGTCGGCCCCTACGACGACGTGCTGATCCCGCGCGGGTCCGACCGAACCGACTGGGAGGTGGAACTGGCGGTGGTGATCAGCCGCCGAGCGAGCTACCTGGACTCGCCCGACGACGCCATGAAACACATTGCCGGCTACACCATTTCGAACGACGTCTCCGAACGCCGCTTCCAGCTCGAGGAATCCGGCGGCCAATGGTCGAAGGGCAAGTGCTGCGCGACCTTCAACCCCCTCGGGCCCGCCCTGATCCCCGCCGATCGCCTCGACCCGAAGGACCTGCGCCTGCGCTCCTGGGTCAATAGTCAACCGCGCCAAGACTCTTCGACGGCCGACCTCATCTTCGACGTCGCGTACCTGGTCTGGCATCTGTCCCAGTACGCGGTCCTCGAACCCGGCGACATCATCAATACCGGAACCCCGGAAGGCGTAGCCCTCTCCGGTCGTTTCCCCTACCTCCGCCCGGGCGATGTGATCGATCTCGAGATCGACGGCGTCGGGCGCATGCGCCAAACCTGCCGGGATTCGGCAGATATTCTGTGATCGTGGACGGCAGGGGAGGAAAGTTCGAATACCTGCGACAGGAATACGCCATCGTCAGCAAGTGGACCTGACCCGCTAGCCGACGTGGGGGAGGAAGGTCGTCACGAGCAGGGCGTCGTAGTTCGGCAGCTGGGTCGACTGGTCGATCTTGCCTTGGGCCTTGGCCCAGGTGCCGAGGCTGGTGAGGTTGTCGGCGAGATCGGGCTGCAGCTGAATGGTGTAGTCGAATTCGGGCAGGATCTTCTGGAGCAGGTCGGGTGCGAGCTGAGTGGCGGCGGCGACAGTGGAGATCGCGCTGTCGGTGCGCGTCGACAGTGCCGTGCTCGCCTCGTTCAGAGCTGTGAAGAAGGCGCTCAGAGAAGCCGATTTCTGAGCCACCGCGGTCTCGGACGCCAGGTAGAGGCTGTGCTGGTTGTAGCTGCCGCCCGGGAGTTGGACGGCGTCATCGCCGAGGGCGGCACTCACCTGCGCCTGATACGGCTGGAAGATGGAGACGGCGTCGACATTGTGCTGAGTGGCGGCTGTGAGCGTCGCCTGGGGCGCCACCTGCACCAGATCGGCTTTGATTCCATTGTCGGAGAGCGCTTTCGCGGCGAAGTAGGCCGCACTGGTGCCGAGCGGGGTGCCGATGGATCGTCCGGCCAGGCTCTCGAGCGAGGTGATTCCCGCGCTGCGCCTGGCCACGATTCGTGATCCCTGCCAACGGGACCCGTCAGCGACGACGCGCAGCGACGGGGACCGCGTCAGGGTGGCGGCGGCCGGCACATCGGCGGCGGTCGCGACGTCGACCTGGTGGGCGGCGAGCGCTTGCAGCGCTTCCACACCCGAGGGAAAGTTCACGACTTTGACCTTCACGCCGTTCTTTTCGAACAATCCGTCCTTCTGAGCGACGGGTATCTGCGCCCAGGAGGGATCGACGACGAACGCGACCGTGAGGGTCTTGGAATCGGAACCGTGCGAGGTGGCGCATGCGGCGAGCGTCGTGGATATCGCGGCGACTGTCAGGACTGCCGTGAGCAGCCGGTTCATCAGCGTTTTCATGGGGTCTCTCTTCATGTTGTGGTAGGGATTCAGCCGTTCAACAGCTGTCGCTCGTCGTGCTCGACGCCGAGTTCGTGATGCAGAGTGCGGCGGAGCTCGCTGTAGCCGGGTTGGTCGGCGAGCGCATCGGCGGGGCGCGGGCGGCTCAGTGGATTGGTGATGTGCCGGGTGATCTGGCCGCCCCTCAGCACACTGATGGTGTCCGATAGTCGAATTGCTTCGTCGACATCGTGGGTGACGAAGATGACGGTCCGGTTCAACCGCGTCCACAGATCGATGAGCAGGTCCTGCATGCGCAGGCGGGTCAGCGCGTCGAGCGCCGCGAACGGTTCGTCCATCAGCATGACGGCGGGTTCGCCGGCGAGCATGCGCGCGATACCGACGCGTTGGCGCATGCCGCCCGAGAGTTGGCTCGGGCGTTGCTTGCCCACTTCGCCGGACAGTCCGACGAGGTCGAGAAGTTCGTCGACGCGCGCACGCCGCCGTTTGCGCGGAACGCGATGTGCGCGCAGGGCGTAGCCGATGTTGTCGGAAACGCTCATCCACGGAAACAGCACGTCGCGCTGGAAGGCCACGCCGCGGCGCGGGTCCGGAGCCCGCACCGGTTCGTCGTTGTCGATCACCGTGCCAGAGGTGGGGGTGATGAGCCCGGCCAGACAGTGCAGCAGAGTCGATTTGCCGCTGCCCGAAGCGCCGACCAACACGGTGAACGAGCCGTCGGGCACACTCAGCGAGATGTTCCGCAGCGCGGGGGCGGACTTGTTCGGGAATCGAACGACGAGATCCTGTGTCGCGATGGTCATGTCAATGCTCCTCGTGCGCCCATCGCGTGATCGGTGCGGAAACCGAGGCAATCGCCAGATCGCAGGCCGCCCCGATCACGCCGAGCACTATCAAGCAGAAGATCAGGCGATCGGCCTGCGAGAACAGTTGAGCTTGATAAATGCGGTAGCCGATTCCCGCTGTGGTGCCGGTCATTTCGGCGACGACGATGAGTACGAAAGCCATGGCCGCGCCCACCCGGAGGCCGGAAACCACATCGGGCGCCGCCTCGGGCAGCACAATCCGGGTCATGGACTGCCAGCGCCCGGCGCCGAGGCAGCGCGAAGCCAGCAGATAGTCGGCCGGGGTACTCGCGAAGCCGGCATGACTGTTGATCCACACCGGGACGAACACACCGAGCGCGATGACCAGGGTCTTGCTGCTCTCGCCGATCCCGAACCAGAGAATGGCCAGCGGCACGATGCCGATCGTCGGAATGGGAGAAAGCAACCTGAGCACCGGTTGCAGAATTCTGCGCCCCAGCCAGGTGCTCGCGGTGATGATCGCCGCGGAGATTCCGGCGATTGCACCCAAGACGAATCCGAACAGCGCCCGCTGCAGGCTCGCGGTGATATCCGGAACCAGCAGCCCGGCGGACCACAGGCTTTGTCCGGCCCGAATGACCTGCGGCACAGTCGGAAACAATTCCCTGGGGAAGCGCCCGGTAGCCACGATGAGGCTCCACAGAATTCCGGCCAGAGCGAGGGCGCCGACGATTCCCCCGATCGCTGCCCAGCGTTTGTCCGAGGTCTTCATGGCGCGGTCCGCCGGTCGACGGGTTCGGGAGCCGACTGCGGAGCCCCGACGGGCACCCAATCGAACGCAACCGCCTGTGCGCGATAGATCAGCGAGGTCCGGCTCAGGCGATCGACGCCCGGTACCCGGGGTTCGTGTACTTCCGGTTCCCCGGCGACCCCGTAGCCCTCGTACGGGGTCTGGTACTCCCAGACCACCTGGCCGTTCGGAGTCACCTGGAACAGACGGCCGTTCATGCCCTCGGTGATGAGGGTGTTGCCATTGGGCAGGCGTTGAGCGTTGCTCACGAAGGAGCTGAAGAACGTCCACGACGGCTGCCCGGAGTCCTCGGCCGTGTACTGCCACACGATCTGCTCGGTCGCCGGGTCGATCTCCAGGACGCGTGATCCCGCGTAGATCCCCAGCGCCGCCGGCGGATAGCCGGCCCCGCCCTGATTGTCGAAGACAAGAATATTGCCTGCGCCGGGCAGGCCATCGGCGATGAAATGCGGATTGTGCTGTCCGGAGATCTGGTCGAGCGGGCGCGGCACCTTGTGCGCGTTGATCCGCTGATGCTGCGCTCCGGGCTCGGCCGCGAAATACGGACCCAGTTTCCACACAATGGCTTTGGTGGCCTTGTCGATCAGCGCGATCACATTGGCCTTGCGCAGGCTGATCAGGATGTTGTCGGGATGGAACACAGTGCGCGGGTCCGCGCGCTGCCACCGGTTCGGTCCCAGCGTCTTGGCGCTGTTCATCTCCAGATAGCCCCAGGGATCATCCGGATCACGGGACACGGTGTCCCGCAATGCTTTCCAGCCGGCCTCGGAGAACCCGAGCTCGTCGAGGTGATCGCCGGCCCGCCACTCCCAGACGATCTCGCCGTCGGGCGTGACCTCGTACAGTCCTTGGTCGCCGACGATCTCATCGCCCAGGCCGGGCACGATGCGCGGGATGGTCACCAGCAGCAGCCGGTTTCCGTTCGGCAGCAGTTCCCAGTCGTGGTTCTGCCGCGCGGCCCCGCCCGGGGCCTGCTCACCCCATTCCCATACCGGTTCTCCCGACCAAGTCAGTTGCCCCACGGTGCCATTCGCGTAGATGCCGCCCCTGGCGTCACCGCTGGGCGCGAGCTGCACGCCGACATCGCCCAGCCGGCCACCGGTGAGCGCGGGATCGATGACACGTGGCGGCACGCCCGCGAACGGCCACTCGTGCACGACCGCACCGTTGAGGTCGATGAGGCGGGTGATCGAATCCGATCCGGTGTAGAGGACATAGCTGTTGTGCGCCAGATCGGGGTCGCAGTAGGTGACGCCAGTGAGCCGAACGAATGCCATGCCAATTACTCCACCAGTCGGTTGTTAAGTGCGTGAATCGCGAGAGTTACCAATCTAATCGATTTGCGTGGTTTTTCCCGCGGCCGTACGGTGTGAGAATCAGGACGATTAAAACCATGTCCGACCTGCGCAATGTCGACAAGAATGGGGCAGTTGTGACTGTCAAGCGTGTGACCCTCGCCGACGTGGCGCGGCGGGCGGGGACCTCCACCGCTGTCGTCAGTTACGTCCTCAACGACGGTCCACGACCAGTGTCGAATGCGTTGCGTGCACGCGTGATCGAGGCACTGGACGACCTCGACTATCGTCCGGACCGCATCGCCCGCGCCCTGCGGCGGCCCAACCGATGGCGGCAGATCGGACTGCTCATCCCCGACGTGACGCTGCCGCTGTTCGGAGCACTCGTCGGGCATATCGAGGTCGAGGCGCGGCAGCGCGACCATCTCACGCTGATCGGCAACACCGGATACGACCCGGAGCGGGAGCTCGAATTCGTCGGCGCCTTCGCCGACTCGGGCATAGACGGCCTGATCGTCGTCGGCGGCGCCAATGGTGCCGCGACCGCGAAACTCTGTGCCCGGAACCGGATTCCGATCGTCTGGGTGCACAACAACAGGGACCACATCGAGGCGCCCGTCATCGGCGCTGACCATCTCGAGGCCGGCACGCTGGCCACCCGTCACCTCGCAATCGCGCACCACCGCGACGACATCGTGTTCGTCGGCGGATTCACAAGCGAGGACGTCCAGCACGGTGACCGTGAAACCGTGGCGCAGCGCTATGCGGGCTATGCCTCCGTCGTGGGCACCGAGGCCGAACGCCAGATCCGCACCGATCTCACCCCGGCGGGGGCGTACCGCGCGGTGAGCAGGTACCTGGCCGACAACCCGACGCCCAGCGGCATGGTCGTCGGCACCTACGGACAGGCCGCCGCGGCGCTACGCGCCATCACCGACACGGGAGCGCGTATCCCCCAGGACATTTCGGTCGTCGGCTTCGACGGCGACCGCAGCAACACCTACGCGCAACTGGTCCTCACCACGGTGCGGCAACCCATCGACACAATCGCCCGCGCGGCCCTCGAGGCAGTGCTGAGTGCACAGAGCGCCGCCGACGCCGACGGGAGCCTCGTGGCCATCGACGTCCAACTCTCTCTGGGGGAGACGTGCGGCTGCCAGCCGCCGATGTCCCCGGCACAGTAGTCTCCCGAGTCGTCTCACCCAGACGGCGGTGCGTCGCTCTTGACGGTGTAGTCGCTTACGAAAATGTGGCGTTGCTGGAGCCGGCCAACGAGCGCAGATCTTGTCCAGATCGTCCAGGCGTGCCGTGACCGGTGCACTGGACCACAGCGCGGCCACCTTCGACAGCGAGGGATGAATCGACCTCCGCGAAGGCTTTGCAGTTGTGTCGGCCGCCGGATGTCGCGTTGCGCGGCGACCATACGCAGTCTGACGAGCAACCACAGTTACTTCCTGGTTAAATGTTGCGCACGTACCGTTCAGCGCAGCTGTGAGATCTGTAGTCTCGGATCGGGATGCCACTCGACCTAAGGGACCCCCAGCCGCCCAAACGACGATTCCCAGACAATCGCGCCCCGAAGGGCGGTCCAACGTCAACTGAATGGGGGAGGACACCAACAGGATTTGGCCTGAACGCAAGAAAGACCCGCACCATGACCGGTTACGCCCCCGCCGATCGTCAGATCGCGTCCCGCGACCAGCTACCCGACGAGTTCTTCGCGCAGTTCCTCGACCCGACTCGTACCTACAGCTGCGCGTATTGGACTCACCCGGACGACACCCTGGAACAAGCCCAGTCCGCCAAGATCGACCTTGCACTGGCCAAATGCGATTTGCGACCAGGGATGACCCTGCTCGACGTCGGCTGCGGCTGGGGTTCGACCGTGCTGCGCGCCATGGACACCTACGGCGTGAATGCGATCGGGCTGACGCCCCACCGCAACCAGCACCGGTATGTACGTGACCGCCTCGTCGACCGGCTCATCCACGGCTACCCCTACGGCGGTGTGCGACGGCAAAGCTGGCAACAATTCGACCGCCCCGTAGACCGCATCGTCTGCATCGGCGCACTCGAACACATCCCCCACCAGCGATACCCCGACTTCTTCGACTTCGCCTACCGGATGATGCCCGACGACGGAGTGCTGCTGGTACAAACGGTCGTCGCCCAAGACCCGCGCCACGCGGAGGCGTACCAGGCACCGGCCCTGACGACCGAAACCGAATTCGCGTTCCTACGCGGCACCGTCTTCCCGAGTAGCCAGCTCCCACGATCAACCGGCCACAACCCCAGGGGAATCAACGAGTACGCGCAGGACGCCGGATTCAGCCTCGCCCACATTCAGGAACTGGGATCCCACTACACCACGACCCTGGACAGTTGGGCCAACTCTCTGCACGAGCACCGTGACCGGGCGATCGAACTGGCCGGGCAACCCACCTACAACGCCTACCTCAGCTATCTGACCGAGTGCGCCGACCACTTCCGCCACGGCCACCTCAACGTCATGCAGTTCACCTGCACCAAACCCGGCGCAATACAGCCCCCACCACAGTGATTCTGCCCGCGGGGTGTCGTCGGCGAGTTGGGTGCTGATGCGCTGTAGGTGGCGGATCTGGGCAGGTTTGGCTTTTCCGCGGCCGCGGGTCTCGTTGTTTTCGGCCAGCTCGCGGACGTAGTTGTCGAGCGCTTCGAGTGCCGGCAACTGTTGGATCGAGAGCCGCCGGCTCGGCCGCGGACGCTGGCGCCGCGCTGGACTCAGGTCGGCGGTCCACCTTGGCGTCCGTGGTGCTCTCGTCGGGGTGAGGCATCATCGGGCGCCGCCGCGCTTCGGCTTGCTGGTGTGGTGCCAGCTTCCACATTCTTTGCAGTTCGGAGGTAGTCCGACGGCGCGAGACCGCTTCCGGGGAGTAGGAATTCGTCGGCGACGAGCAGTGCGGACCAGCGCGTGACGAAGTTGGGGATCTGCTCGTCCAAGGGCACCGTATCGACGATGCGCGTATCGCTTCGCAGCAACGCGATGAGCAGGGCCGCCAGGACAGTGTAGATGTCACCGTCGTGTTCGAGAATCCCTTGCCCCCCAGCGAAACCGGGTTCGATCACGACCGAGCGGCCGTCGCCGCGTGCCCGCAGACCGAGCCGGACGAACGCGGCCACCGCATCGGCCGTACCGCCCTCGGATGGCGTGATCGTGCACTCATCGGACGCCCGTGCCGCTGCCACCGCATAGAGCGCGAGCAGATGGGCGGGCAGGGTACATCGAAATGTCGCCAGTTCACCGCCGGTCGCTCGCGAGGTGGCCGTGAGCCCAGCGGCCGACGACACCACGTACGCGCCCGTTTCGGCGATCGAACAACGCACTCTCCCCACAATGGGCTGCGGCAGCGGCGCACGGGCCAAAACAGTGCCACCGGTGACAGCACCGGCCAGCAGCACGGTGGTCAGCGCGGCTTCGGCCAGCCGACAGGATGCTCCGCGAACCGGGAGCGGAACGGAAATCCGCCCGCGCACCGGTATCGACGCGAACGGCAGGGACACCGACGCCGTCACGACTGCTCCCTCAGTTCCCCGGAAAGCGGCGGCACGTTGCTGTAGCGCTCCTTCACCGTGACCAGATGCACCCAGCTATCGACCTCGAGCACCGGGCGCAACGCACGCACCGTGTCGAGCGCGCCGACGACGTCCTCCAGCACGGCCGCGTGCACCGTGCCGACCAGATCGAACCGCCCGATCGTCGCGGCCAGGAAGCGCAGGCCGGGGAGCTCGGCGAGGAGCGGCGCGAGTCCCGCGGTGCGTCCGCTGGCACGCACGCCGAATCCGACCGCGTATTCGGTATCGCCGTGCCCCGGTCCGGACAGCGCGGCGACGTGCACAATGCGCTCATCGATGAGGCGCTTCACCCGCAGCCGAGCGGTGCCCGCGGAGGTACCGGCCGCCGCGGCGAGCGTGGCGTAGGAGGCACGACCATCCTCCTGCAGCACCGCCAGCAAACGGGTATCCAGCGCATCGATCGAGGCCGCCGATGCCTTCTCGGGGCGGCCGACGTCGATGATCAGGTCCGAATAGAACAGCGTGTTGGTGTCACGCACACCGTCGATGCTCCGGATCCGATCGAGCGTGGCCGTGAGCTGCGGCGGGCCCTGAGTGCGGATCTCGACGACCAGCGGGTACCGGCCACTGGTCAGCGACACATACGGAATGTCGTGCAGTGCGGCCACCCGCCCCGCGACCTGCCGAACGGGTTGATCAACGCTGATCGATACGTGGGCAAGCGCTTCCAGCCCGATCGTCGACGGATGCACGATCCCGACCACCTGGGCACGCCCAGTGCTGAACAGCGTGTTGAGGCGTTTGGAGATCGTCGGACGTGACGCGCCGAGTTTCGCAGCGAGTTCGTTGCGGCCGATCCGCCCGTCGAAGCGCAGTTCCTCGAGGATGCGGGCGTCCAGCATGTGGGTGCCCGATGCCGCGGTCATCGGAACTTAACAATCGACTTCCGAACCGAGTCTTCTTTACCGATCATCAGCATTTTCCTTCTCCAACAAGACTCTCGCGCGATTCGTCGAGCAGTGGTTTGCATAACGTCAAACAGTGGCGCTCGTCGCTGAGCTTCCCGTGTGGACTGAACCTATCGCAGTTTCTATCGTGCATCTCAATCGAACGAGCATCAATCAGAGCAGGAACGTTGACCATAACGCCACTGCACTGGCAGGAGATTGAGCAGATGAAAAAGCTGGGACTGGTAGCCGTGGGAACCGGTGCGGCATTGCTGATCGCCGGCTGCGGGAGCGGATCGGGCGGTAGCGCGGCCAGCGGCGCCGCACCGGCGGGCCTGATCCGCGGCGGCGAGGTTCGGATCTGCACCGATCCCGAATACGCGCCGATGGAGTACTTCGAAAACGGGAACACCACCGACCCGGTCGGCTTCGACTCCGATGCCGCACGCGCACTCGCCGACCTGTGGCAGGTGCGGCCGAGTTGGCAGGTCACCTCGTTCGACGGACTCATGCCCGCACTGCAGGCCCAGCGTTGCGATGTGCTCTGGTCCGCGCTGTACGTCAGCGCGGAACGCACCGCGGTGGCCGATGCCGCGCCGTTCCTCGCGACCGGACCGGGACTCATCGCCCGCAATGGCGAAACTCGGATCGCGACCGTCGACGACCTATCCGGCAAAACCGTCGCGGTCCAAGGCGGTGGTGCGAACGAGAAGACCCTGCAACAGCTTTCGGACCGATTCAAGGCTGCCGGCAAATCCACGATCACGATCCAGGCCTACCCCAAGACCGCCGAAACGGTTGCGGCGGTGACCAATGGCAAAGCGGACGCTTTGATCGAGACCGACGTCGCGGTGGTCGATATGGTCGCCAAGTCCGGCGGTGCGCTGACCGCGATTCCTGGCATCTTCACCGCGGAAACGGTTTTCGGGGTCTTCACCAGGAAGGGCTCGCCGCTGAGCGGCCCCGTCGCCGCGGGCATCCGGACCCTGACCGAGAACGGCACCCTCGCGAAGATCGCCACCAAATACGGGCTCGATCCGGCCCGGATCCGCCCCGGAACAGCACAATGACCTTCGATCGGGAGATCTTCCTCGACGCCCTCACCTCGTCCGAATTCCTGCACGGCGCTTGGCTTTCGGTAGCACTCGCGGCCGTGTCGATGATCTTCGCCACCGTGCTCGGATTCGGGGTGGCCCTCATGCGCATCAGCAAGGGACGGACCCTGCGCGCCGTCGGCGGCGGTTACGTGTGGTTCTTCCGGGCCATCCCCACTCTGCTGGTGCTGTTGATCATCTGGAATGCCGGGCCGCAGCTCTTTCCCGGGCTGCGCGAGAACTGGTTCACGCCCTTCATCGCTGCCTTCCTCGGTTTCGCGGTGGTGGAGGCCGCCTATATGGCGGAGATCCTGCGTTCGGCGCTGTTGAGCGTGGACGAAGGGCAGCATCTGGCGGCCCGGGCGATCGGGCTGCCACCGCACCTGGTCTTGCTGAAAGTCGTACTGCCACAGGCGGTGAAGGTCGCGCTGCCGCCGACCGGCAACGAGTTCATCGCGATGCTCAAATACACCTCACTGGCGTCGGTGATCTCGCTGCGCGAATTGCTCACCACCGCGCAGGTGGGGGTATCGGTGACATTCCGGTACGCCGAGTACTACAGCGCGGCCCTCGTCTACTACCTGGTGATCGTCAGCGCCCTGATGGGTGCGCAGAGCCTTATCGAGCGTCGCTACCGATGGGTCTCATCGGGTGCGCTCATCCCACGGAAGGACCCGGTGTCGGTATGACTGATGCGCCCCTTCTACAGACGATCGCCCTGCGAAAAAGCTACGGCCACAACCTCATCCTCAAAGGGGTCGACTTCGCGGTCGCACCGGGCCAGGTCAAGGCCGTGCTCGGGCCATCCGGCTCCGGTAAATCAACCATCCTGCGGCTGATGGCTTTGCTCGAATCCGCGGACGGTGGCTCGATCCTGCTGCACGGCAAAGAGATCGGGGTCGAGAGCGGACGGAACGGTCATCCGGTGCCGATGCCCGAGCGGCGGCTGGCGCGACAGCGCACCGATATCGGCATGGTCTTCCAGCGCTTCAACCTGTTCGCCCATCTCGATGTGCTGCGCAATGTGATGCTCGGCCTGACCGCGGTGACCGGACTGAACAAGGCCGAGGCCGCGCATCGCGCTGAGACCATGCTCGAACGGGTCGGCATGGCCGGTCATCTGCGGCACTATCCCTCGGAGCTGTCGGGTGGACAGCAACAACGCGTCGCCATCGCGCGGGCACTCGTCCTCGAACCGTCGGTGATGCTGTTCGACGAACCGACCTCGGCACTGGACCCCGAACTGGTCAACGAGGTGCTGTCGGTGATGGAAGACCTTGCCGCACAGGGGATGACGATGATCGTGGTGACCCACGAGACCAGATTCGCCCGCCGGTTCGCCCACGAGGTCGCACTGTTCGACTCCGGTGTCATCGTCGAGCAGGCGCCGCCCGAGCAATTCTTCACCCAGCCCGAACAAGAGCGAACCCGCGCGTTCCTGTCCCATGTCCACTGACTCGGAACGGATTCCGCTATGTCAGCTCCGATCGCGGTCTACACCGATCTCGACGACCTCGACCCCGCACCGGGCGTAACCCTGTTGGAGACGGCGGGTTTCGAGGTACGGGTGCTGGAGACCCGAGACCCCGACCGCATCGCCGAGGCGGCCGCCGATGCCACCGCACTGCTGATCGGCTACGCGCCGGTCGACGGGGATCTGCTGGCCCGCCTGCCCAGGGTGCGAATCCTGTCGATGCTCTCGCGCGGCCACGATGCCGTCGACGTCGATGCGGCAACGGCCCGGGGCATCTGGGTCGCGACCATCGGCGATCTCGCCACCGCCGAGGTCGCCACGCACACCTGGGCGCTGGCCCTGGCCGCGGTGCGCCGCCTCGACTTCTTCACCCTGCACGGCCGACGTGGCTGGCTGGACCGGCCCACATCTGGGCCGCGGCGACTGTCCGAGATCACCCTCGGGCTGGTGGGGCTCGGCCGCATAGGCGCCAAGGTCGCCGAGTTCGCTGCCGGTTCCGTGGAATCGATTCTCGGCCATGACCATTCGGGACGTGCCATGCCCACCGGTGTCACTGCGGCGTCGCTCGCGCAGGTGGTCACCCATTCCGATCTCGTCTCCATCCATCTGCCGCTCGACGATCACACCGAGCGGTTGTTCGACGCGGATCTCATCGCGCGGATGCGCCCCGGCTCCTGGCTGATCAACGTCTCCCGCGGTGGCATCGTCGATTCCACGGCGCTGGCCGACGCGTTGGACAGCGGCCACCTCGCTGGTGCCGCACTCGATGTGCTCGACACCGAGCCGCCCTCGGCCGGTGACCGGCTCGCCGAACATCCCCATGTCCTGCTGACCCCGCACGTGGCCTATCTTTCGGATGCGACCGCGCGAGACTACGTGCTGACCCAGGCCCGCAATGTGGTGCAGTGGCATCGCACCGGCCGCCCGCTGCACCCGGTCACCACCCCGGCCTCGGTGCCACTATGAATCCGGCGACAAATGGACCCCCGCGCCTCGAGATATTCAATTCACTGTGGGCGATGGAGGATTTGCCGTGGGGTGCGCCACGCCCGTGGACCCTCGCCGAGCAGCTCGACCAGCTCGTGGCCGCCGGATTCGACGGTGTCGCGGTCGACCTCGGCGCACGCGGCAGGCCCGAGGCCCACGAACTCGCCGCCCTGCGCAGGCACCGATTGCGTTCGGCCGTCTTCGCTTTTGTCGGTGACGATGCCGATCTCGATGCCGCCCTGCGCTATGCCGAGATCATCGACGCCGACCGAATGGTGGTCTGCGGCCGCGTCTTCGACCATGACCTGACTTCTGTCGCGCACACCGTGCTCCGTTGGCATCGCCGGTGCGCGGCCGCGGGTGTCGCGATGCAATTGGAAACGCACCGCAACACACTGACCGACGACATCCGCACAACCACCCGACTGCTGCAGGTACTGGACGCCGACGTGAATCTGGCAATCGACCTGTCCCACTACGTATGCGGCAGCGAATTCCCGCTGCCGCCGACCGCGGAGCTGGAAGGACAGCTCGATGCGCTGTTCGCGCGCGCCGAATCCGTGCAGGGCCGCATCGCGACCCGCTGCCAGGTACAGATCCCGCTCGGCTTCCCACAGCACCGCGAATGGGAGGCACTGTTCCAGGACTGCTGGATTCGCGCATTCACCGCCATCCTGGAGCGCCGCCGCCGCGACGGCAGCCTGGAGCCGGTGCTGTTCTGCACCGAATTGGGCACCACCCCATATGCCATCACCGACCGAAACGGGCGCGAACTTTCGGATCGATGGGCCGAGACACTCACCCTGCGCGACCGGGCCGAGACAGCGTATGCCGCGGCCGTGCACGGCACTTCGATCACCACATCCCGAGGAGGAATGCATTGAGCGACATCCAATTTCCCCTATCCGAACGGATGACCTCCACCGGGAACGTGGTCGTCGACGGGCCACTGCCCGAGCTGCCGATCGGCCGCGCACTTGTGCCCGCCCGCGCCTACACCGGCGCAGCGGAGTTCACCCTCGAACAGGACCGCATCTTTTCCAGCGGCTGGGTGTGGGCCGGTTACGCACATTGGGTGGATGAGCCGGGCGCCGTGCACCCGGTCACGATCGGCGGTAAGCCGCTGCTCCTCGTCCGCGGCGACGACGACCGGATCCGGGTCTTCCACAACTCGTGTCGACATCGCGGTATGGCACTGACCGAAGAACCGCTGGTGGTCACCCGCCGGATCCAGTGCGCCTACCACTGCTGGTCCTTCGATCTGGATGGAAAGTTGTCCGCCGCACCGTATTACAGCCGTGAGCGGCGCGCGAAGGTGGATCCGGCGGCGGCCGAACGGCTCGGCCTGCTCGCCGTCGCCAGCCACGTGTGGGCGGGCATGGTCTTCGTCGACCTATCCGCCACCGATACCGACCCGCAGCGCTGCGCCGACGAGTTCGCACACCACCTCGAGCCGATCCTGACTCGTTGGGCGCATATCGATTTCGAGCGGATCCACCTCGCCGGGGAACGCCGCTACGACGTCGACGCCAACTGGAAGCTCGTCGTGGAGAACTTCCTCGATTTCTACCATTTGCCGTTCGTCCATCCCCAGGTCGGGCCGGTGACCGCCTCGCTGGACGTCGATGATGTGGCACTGCATCCCGACATCCTGGGCGGCACCTATCCGCACGGGGCGGTCGGCAAGGCGGACAAAACCGATCGTGCCCTACCCTGGCTCGGCGATGTGCCCGCCGACCGGCTCGAACACCAGGACATTTTCTGTGTGTTTCCCAATGCCCTGCTCTTCCTCGAGGCGGACTGGTTCCAGGTGATCGGCTTCAATCCGGCCGCCCCGGACAGGACGATCGAACATATGGCGGTATTCGTCGATTCAGCCGCGGCCGGAACGGAATACGCGCAAGCCCATCACCAGCTGACCGAGGTGCTCTGGGAGGTCAACGACCAGGATATGCCGATGCTGCACCGCCTGCAGATCGGCCGCAATTCACCCGCGGCGGATGCGACGAACCTTGTCGCACATTGGGATCAGATCACCGCGCTGTTCCAGCATCGGGTCGCGGCGAAGGCCGGCTACCGATGACCGCGGTGCCGGCTGCCCGTACGACGGAATCGCGACTGCGGCGTGAACTCGCCGCCGTCTACCGCCTGGTCGCCCACTTCGGGATGACCGACCTGATCTTCACCCACATCTCGTTGCGGTTGCCCGGGCCGATCCCGCGATTCCTGATCAATCCATACGGGCTGCTGTTCGAGGAGATCACGGCGTCGAATCTGGTGATCGTCGATGCGGACGGCCGCGCCATCGGCGATACCGGGCCGCAGGTGAATCCGGCGGGTTTCGTCATCCACGGCGCGGTGCACGCCGCCCGGCCCGACGCACATTGTGTGCTGCACACCCACACCCGGGCGGGCTGTGCGGTGGCCGCCACCGCCGAGGGACTGTTACCGGTCAACCAGATGTCGATGGAGTTCTACGGCCGGATCGGTTACCACGACTATGAGGGCGTCGCCCTCGATCTCGACGAGCGGGCCCGGCTGGTCGCCGATCTGGGCGAGCATCCCGCACTGATCCTGCGCAATCACGGTCTGCTCACCGTCGGAGCCACTGCGGCACAGGCATTTCTGCGCATGTTCTATTTGAATCGGGCGTGTGAGATCCAGGTGTCCGCCGCCGCCACCGGGACGCTCGCGTTGCCGTCCCCGCAGGTGTGTGAACGCAGCGCCCGCCAGCTGGCCGGCGACGAAACCGGCGACGATTTCGCCGATTCCGAAGCATACGATCTGGCCTGGGCGGCCCTGCTGCGGCTGCTCGACCGCATCGACCCGCATTACGCGGACTGAATCCGCCTGCGCGACTTATCAATCCGAGAGGACACCACGATGACCACTGTCGGCCCCGTCGACGCCACCCGCATTCCCCGCTACGGCGGCCCGGCGACCTTCGCCCGACTGCCGCGCATCGATCAGGTCACCGCCACCGATATCGCCATTATCGGTGTTCCGTTCGACACCGGCGTCAGCTACCGACCGGGTGCCAGACTGGGCCCCGGCCACGTGCGCACGTCGTCGAAGCTGTTGCGGCCGTACAACCCCGCGCTCGACGTCTCCCCATTCGACGCACTACAGATCACCGACGCGGGCGACCTGGCCTGCAATCCGTTCGACATCGAGGCAGCGATCGCCGAGATCGAATACGGCGCGGACGCACTCACCGGTACCGGCGCACGGCTGGTGACGATCGGCGGCGACCACACCATCGCGTTGCCACTGCTGCGCTCGGTCGCGCGGCGGCACGGACCGGTCGCCGTGGTGCACTTCGACGCGCACCTCGATACATGGGATACGTATTTCGGTGCGTCCTATACCCACGGCACCCCGTTCCGCCGCGCATCGGAAGAAGGGCTGATCGACCGCGAGGCGAGCATGCATATCGGCACCCACGGACCGCTGTACAGCACCAGCGATCTCGCCGACGACCGCATGCTCGGCTTCTCGGCGATCACCGCCCCCGAGATCGAGATCGACGGTGTCACGGCGGCGGTCGAGCGGATGCGGGCCCGGATCGGTGACCGGCCCGTCTATATCTCGGTCGACATCGATGTTCTCGACCCGGCGCACGCCCCCGGCACCGGTACTCCGGAGGCGGGCGGTTTGACCAGCCGCGAATTGCTGTGTCTGCTGCGCGCATTCAGCGACGCCGACATCGTCGGCGCCGACATCGTCGAGGTCTCACCCGCCTACGACCACGCCGAAATCACCGGTATCGCAGCCGCACACGTCGGATACGAGCTGCTGTCCGCGATGGCGATGCGCACCTGATCGCAGGTCAGTCGGGTCGTGTTCTCGGCCGATTCGGGCGGCGTGATCGCCGGCGGCTGTTCCGAACTGCTGGTGTGGCCATATCCGCGATGGTGCGATCGGCCGTCAATCGTCGGGCTCACCGCGCACTCCTCGGCGTCCTGGCCTCTCAACGACTTTCAGCTGGATCGGCGCGTATCTGCGTCTCCAGGAAGTTCGAGATCTCGTTCGCGACGACGTCGGGCATCTCGAGACCACATAGATGTCCGAGCTCGCTCAGCAGGACCGCACGGCCTCCTGGGATGCGCCGGATATCGTCGAGCTGCTTGGCTTGATCTACGACGACGTCCTTACCGCCGAGTATGTAGCAGGTCGGTACGCGTATCCCGGGCAGTTCGTCGGCCTGGCTTGTCAGCGCACCGCCGGCCAGCCAGCCGTGCCACATCTGCTCGGTGACGGTCAGCATGCTGCGCGCCAGACTCGAGGTCTTCGACGGATCCACCGAGATTGCCGCTACGCCTTGTTCGAGCGCTTCGACATCGCCATACGCGGCGTCGAAGCCGGCGGTCACCGCGTCGCCGGTAGTCGTCCCCGCGGCGTTCCACGGAACGACTCCGATCAGCGCACGCACCTCGTCGGGGTAGTCGAGCGCGATCCGCATCGCGATCGCACCGCCGAGGGAATAGCCGACCAGGCAGTAGGTGTCGACGCCCGCTTCGTTGATCGCGTCGTGCAGGGTCGCGGCCAGCGTGGACAGTCTCCCGTCCGCCGACGCGTGTACGGACTGACCATGTCCGGGTAGGTCGAAGACCAGGACACGGAACCCGATCAGGTGGCGCGCGATTCCGGTCATGAGGTCAGCCGAGGCGCCGAATCCTGGCAACATGACAAGTGTCAGTGGGCCATGGCCGTGTTCCTGCCAGTAAATATTCGAACTGGTGTGTGGCATCGCGATCTCCCTGGGCTCGGCGAAGTTTGTTGGGCATACACGTAGGTTCGAGCACATCGGTCAGATCCACCTGGGGCGCAGGCGGTCCACCTGCGTCAGCTGCACTGGGTCCCGCCATGGGCGCCTCATCTCGTTCAGTGCGCATCGGTGGTGTGGCTCGCGGTGAAGGCCAGAAGAAGTGCGGCGGTCCTCGGCGGATCCTCCATAATGGGCGAGTGCCCAATACCGGGCAGCAACTCGACTTTCGCGTCCGGAACGGCGCGGTATTCGGCGGCGGAGGAGGATCGCCATCTCCGGTCGTCCTCACCGAAAATCACTAGCAGCGGCTTGCCGAGGGGAATCAGCCGGTCGGGGAGCGCGCGCTGGTTCACATAGTCGTCACCGGCCTGCGATGTCGCGATGAAGGCGTGGTAGGTCATCCCGCGCGCGTCGTCCACGACCTCCTGCGGGACCTGGTAGCCGGGACGGCTGAACGCGGTGCTCGCGGCCTTGCGGATCAGGCTGTCGGTCCGAAGCCGCCATAGCAGCTGCCCGATGACGGGGTCGTACAAGAGCCCGCCGACGAAGCCGCTCGAGATGAAGGCGTCCAAACGGGGCGCGGTGTCGATGAGCACGAGCGAGGTCACCAGTTCGGGGCGTTGCTCGGCGAGAGCGGTGGCGACCGCGCCACCGGTGGAATGGCCGATCACTACGGCGTGCTCGACGCCGAGCCGGTCCATTGCCTGACCGACCCGGCGTCCCTGCTCCGGCATCCCGTAGCCACCACCACCGGCCGGTTTGGCCGACTGGCCGTGCCCGAGCAGGTCGATCCGGATGAGGCGATGGGACTTGCTCAGCAGCGGAACGAGCGCGTCCCACGAGCGGGTCGACGCGGCGAGCCCGTGGATCAGTACGAGTGCCGGGGCATCGGAGGGACCGTCCTGACGCACGTAGATGTTCCCGCCGTCGAGGGACAGGGTCGGATTCGCACTGGCCTCGGCGCTCTGCCGCGTCACCACCTCCGCGTTCACGAGAAGCAACCCGACGACGAAGAAGAGGACAGCCGAGGCGATCATGAGGCGCCGCCGACGCCGTACCCCGCTGCTCATTTCAGCCTGCCGGTGTGGAAACGGCAGGTCGGCGTCGTCGAGACAGCGGGGTCATCGAGCTCCCGGGAAATAATCATGGGCCTACTGTCACTGCCGGTGCCCGCCGATATCTTGTACAAATGTTCCGGTCAGTCGGTTCGCCTGATCCGAATCATTTCCGGACTGCTCCGCGGCTGGGCCATGCGATGTCGTCAACGGCGAGAAACGGCTCGCCGGCCACGGTCGCGGGAGTTGCCCCCGTGAACGCCACGACGTCCCGATGCAGGTGTGACTGATCGGTATAGCCGACGTCGGCCGCGACTCGAGCCGCGCCTTCACCAGCGACCAGGCGGTGGGCGGCATGATCGAAGCGGACCAGCTTCACAGCGTGCTTGGGCGGCAGACCCAGCTGCGACCGGAACCGGGACCACAGGCGCTTACGGCTCCATCCGACCTCGGCCGCGAGTCCGTCGACCCGGGCCACGCCACCGCTGCCGACGATCCGGTGCCAGGCCCAGGCCACCTCCGGGTCCACCGGCGGTGCCACCTCATGCCGACTGGCGAGCCACGCGTCCACCAACGCGAAGCGATCCTCCCACGACGAGACGTCGCCCAGTCGCTCACGGATCCGTGACGCCTCCCGGCCCCACAGGTCGTCGAGGGCCACCACGGCGCCGTCGAGGTCGGCAGGGGAGACGCCCAGAACCGCGCGTGCTACCACCGGGGAAAGGCGCACCTGCACGCATTCGACATTCGCACCCCAGGCCCAGACCGCGCCTGCGGACCCGACCCCGAGCCCAGCGACGACACTTCCGCGCTGCTGCCGCCCGGTGGCATCGTCCACGACGGGCGAACCGGCGCCGAAGTCCAGCAGCAGCGTCACGGCCGGGTGCGGGACCATCCGAAGTGCGTCCAGGTGGCGGACACGGAACCCGGCCATCGTTACACCGGCCACACGGCTGGGCCGCTGCGGGCAGGCGACATCCCAGACCGCCGCACCGTGCATGAACCTTCGCACCGTCCCATGCTAGCGAGCCGACGGACGGAAGCATTCGTCCAATCCACCGGCGCGTACCGACGGCGACAGTGGGCTCAGACCCCACGCTGGTCGCGGGATGGATCGGGAAAGTCCAGCAAGAGCGACAACTCCTCACCGCCCAGTCAGCAGAGCTTGAAGCTCACCACCCCCACCAACATGAGCCGAAAGGAGTCTCAATGACAATGTCAAGCCGCTCGGGCGGCGGTAGTCGCTGCTGTGGGCTCCCAGGTTCGGTTGTCGCGCAGCAAGGCCCACAGGACGTTGACGCGACGGCGTGCCAGGGCGATGGTGGCGCCTTTGGCGCCTTTGCCTTCGGTGCGTTTGCGGTCGTAGTAGGCGCGGGAGGTGGGACAGCATCGGATGCTGGTGAGTGCGGACATGTAGAACACCCTGCGCAGGGCGCGGTTGTAGCGTTGAGGTCGGTGCAGGCGTCCGGTGCGTTTACCGGAATCGTTGGGCACCGGCGCGAGCCCGGCGTAGGCCGCCAGATGATCGGCGGAGGCGAACCAGCCGGGATCGCCTGCGGCAGCGAGGAATTCGGCCCCGAGACGGAACCCGATGCCGGGCATGCTGGTGATCACTTCGGCGAATCGATGGCGGCGAAATCGGGCCTCGATGGCGGAGTCGAGTTCGGCGATCTGCTCATCGAGGCGCATCACCTCTTTCGCCAGCTCGGCGGCCAGCTCGGCGGCGACATCCTCGCCGGGCAGACGAGTGGTCTGGGTCTTGGCCGCGGCGACCGCCGCCGAAGCGACGGTGGTCGCGGTCTGCTCGCGCACGCCCAGGCTGGTGAGCAGGCTGATCAGACGGGCGGTGCCAGCGCGGCGAATTGCTTTGGGGCGCTGGTATCGCGACAACAACAGCACCCAGCCACGCTGGTGGGCGATGTCGGCGGCGCGTTCGAGGGCCGGGCAGATCGCGGTGAGCTGCTGGCGCAGTCGATTGATGGTCCGAGTACGGTCGCAGACAAGATCGGTGCGGCGGCCGGTGAGCAGGCGCAGTTCGAGGATCAATTCGTCGG
This sequence comes from Nocardia sp. CA-135398, assembly GCF_050955845.1. Classification (NCBI taxonomy): domain Bacteria; kingdom Bacillati; phylum Actinomycetota; class Actinomycetes; order Mycobacteriales; family Nocardiaceae; genus Nocardia; species Nocardia sp. CA-135398. The sequence continues at coordinate 4,439,751 of NZ_CP192084.1, forward strand.
TCGGCCGCAGTTCGGCCAGGTCGCGGCGCATGCGGGCCTGATCGGCGATGATACGGGCATCCTTGGCGTCGGTCTTGCCTTCGCTGCGATATCCGGCTGCCGCATGGTTGACGGCCTTGCCCGGCAGATACATCACGCGCTGCTGGTGGTCCCACAAAATCGCAAGCAGCAGAGCCGATTCCACGGTTGTCAGGTCCACCGCCCACGTCACTTCATCGGCTTCCAGTGCGGTGACATCGGCGAGCAACTGCGACACTGCCGCTTCGTCGTTGGCCACCCTGCGCGAAAGGATTCGGTTGCCGTCGCTGTCCATCGCGAAGGCCCAGTGGGTTTCCTTGCCCACGTCGATACCGACCCACAGCTTGCCCAACCCGACCTCCATCAGTGCGGTTCTTACAGGTCAACCCATGGACGAGCCCGCCGTCATCTCCTTAAACCAAGCGATAGTCCGCAGTTCTCAATCAGCGGCCAGGAACGTCCAGACAGGCCGGGCGGCCACTCCTTTCGAGCCGCACCACCAAGGCCGGCAAGAAAACACAAGCCTCACCCGACCCGCCCGGGGTCCAGCACAACGTACTGAACACCAACCAACTTAAGGAGATCGCAGGCCTCATCGTTCGCTTGGTGGCCTGGTGAAAGTGATTCGCAACGCCGATCCGACGTCGGCTATATACACCAGCTGTGCAATGAAGATGAGCGTGTCCGGGCTATTGACTGTGACGAAGGTCTGCAGCGATCTCGCCGGAACCGCGGACCAGCAGGCGAGTGGGTATCACCTCGTGGCGGGGGAGGCCCTCGTCACCATCCAGGCGGGCGAAAAGGATTTCGGCGGCGACGCGGCCGATCGTCGCCGGGTCCTGGGTGATGGCGGTGAGCGCTGGCTGCAGCAGTTCGGCCAGCGGCAGATCATCGAAACCGACTACGGCAATCCGGTTTTGCAAGCCACGCTTCCGGATCGCTTGCAGCACACCGACGGTCACCAGGTTCTGGGCGCCGAACAGGGCGGTAGGGCGGTCCGGGCGGTCGAGCAGCGCCCCGGCGGCAGCCTCGGCGGCCGCCGAGGAGTGCAAGTCGGCGCAGATCAGGTCCGGATCGAGGGGGATGCCGGTGTGTGCGAGGCCCTCGATGTAGCCGGCGTAACGCTCGGCAGCGGTCCAGATCGTGTGCAGGTCACCGAGATAGGCGATACGGCGGTGGCCCGCGGCGGCCAGGTGTTCGACGGCAAGGCGGGAGCCGGTGCGATTGTCGACGGTGACGCTGTCGATTTCGGTGGTGGCCGGCATGCGGTCCACGAATACGACCGGGGTACCGCGGCGTTGCTCGTGCAGCAGAGGGCCGTGATCGGTGCCTACCGGCATGACGATCAGCCCGTCCACCCGTCTGGACAGCAAGGCGTCCAGCACCTCGCGCTGACGGGCTGGGTTCTCGTCGCTGCTCACCGCGAAGACGAGGGTGCCCCGGCTGTGCGCGAAATCCTCGACCGCCCGGTGCAGCGCCGAGGCGTACGGGTTCGCGACATCCATCAGCACCAGACCGATCGCGGCGGTCTTCTGGCCGTGCCCGCGCAATGTGCTGGCCGCCAGGTTGTGCCGATAGTCGAGCATGGTTGCCGCATCGGTGACCCGCGCGGCCAGCTCCGGCGAAACGCCGCCCTCGCCGCGGACCACACGCGACACCGTTTTGATGCTCACCCTCGCCAGCGCCGCCACATCGCGCATGGTGGCGCCCCTGCGCGGTGCCTTGGATTCTGACAACGCTGACATCGCAACCCTCTCCATTCGCTCATGTTGATCCGAGGACCGTCAAATCTCCTAGAAGAAGCTTCTGGACGTGGCGTGGATCACGTTATATGGTCTTTGACAACGTTGTCTATGTAGTACCTGCAGGAGAACACCGATGTCCTCTCGTGTCGTCCGCATCGCCGCCGCCTGTCTCGCGGTCACCTCCCTGGCCTTCTCCGTCGTCGCCTGCGGCAAGGGGTCGAGCAACAACGGGCAGGTCATCGTCGGGCTCATCACCAAGACCGACACCAACCCCTTCTTCGTGAAGATGAAGGAGGGTGCCCAGAAACAGGCCGATGCCGCTGGCGTCAAATTGCTCACCGCCGCAGGCAAGTTCGATGGTGACAACGCCAGCCAGGTGACGGCGATCGAGAACATGGTCAATGCGGGAGCCAAGGGCATCCTGCTCACCGCCAGCGATACCAAGGCGATCGTCCCCGCGGTTGAGAAGGCCCGTGCCAAGGGGGTCGAAGTGATCGCGCTCGACACCCCGACCGATCCGCAGAGTGCGGTCGACGCGCTGTTCGCCACCAATAATTTCACCGCCGGCCAGTTGATCGGCAACTACGCCAAGGCTGTCCAGGGTGACAAGCCGGTGAAGATCGCGATGATCGACCTCAACCCCGGCGTCACCGTCGGCGTATTGCGGCACAACGGATTCCTGTCCGGTTACGGCGCCGCGCAGGCCACTGCGGACATGACGCAGTACGTCACCGCACCGAACGTGGTATGTGCGCAGCCCGCTCAGGGCGACCAGGCGAAATCGCAGACGGCGATGGAAACCTGCCTGCAGAAGGATCCGGACATCAACCTGGTCTACACCATCAACGAGCCGTCCGCGCTGGGTGCCTACACCGCGCTGAAGACCGCCGGCAAGGAGAACCAGGCGCTGATCGTCTCCGTCGACGGTGGGTGCACCGGCGTGCAGGCGGTCCGCGACGGCAAGATCGCGGCGACCTCGCAGCAGTACCCGCTGAAGATGGCCAGCGAGGGCGTGCAGGCGATCGTCGATTACGCCAAGAACGGCAAGAAGACCAGCGGGTACACCGACACCGGCGTCACGCTGATCACCGCCAAGCCACAGGCCGGGGTCGACTCCAAGGACGTGCAGTACGGCCTGGACAACTGCTGGGGCTGAGAACCGCTGGGGCCCAGCGGGGAAGGGCACGCTGGGACGGCGAATGACGCTGCGACGTATGCCGGGACCGTGACGGCCTCGTTGTCCCGGTGTGCGCTCGGCCCGGTTCACCTGATTTCGTCGATGAGCGAGGATTCGCATGACCGCAACCGCAACATCTCCCGCGCCGCCGGAACCGAAACAGTCGGCGCTGAACCGGATTCTGTCGGTGCCGAACGTCGGACCGGTGATCGCGATCCTGATCGCGGTGGTGTATTTCACCGCCCAGTCCGACCGGTTCCTGGCCGGTGGCAACTTCTCGCTGATCGTTCAGCAGGTGATGGTGGTCGGTACGCTGGCGATCGGCCAGACGCTGATCATCCTCACCGCCGGTATCGATCTGTCCAACGGCGCGGTGATGGCGCTGGGCAACATCGCGATCACCAAGCTGGCCGTCGACACGGGTCTGCCTGCGCCGCTGGCGATTCTGCTCGGGCTGGCGCTGACGGCCGCGTTCGGATTGCTCAACGGCACATTGGTGAGCCTGATCAAGTTGCCACCGTTCATCGTCACTCTCGGCACGTACGGCATCGCGTTCGCGCTCACTCACATCTACTCGAAGGAGCAGACGATTTCGGGTCTGCCGGACGCATTCACGTTCTTCGACAAGACATTTCCGCTGGGCGATACCGACATCACCTACGGGTCGGTGGCGATGCTGGTGTTGTTCGCGATCACCTGGTACGTGCTGCGGCTGACCGCGGCAGGGCGGCACGTCTACGCCGTCGGTAACAACCCGGAGGCGGCGCGGCTCAGCGGCATCGACACTCGCCGTGTGCTTCTCGCGGTCTACACAGTCGCGGGCCTGTTCTACGGTTTGGCGGCGCTGCTGCTGGTAGCCCGTACCGGCGTCGGCGACCCGAATGCCGGCCAGACCGACAATCTGGACTCGATCACCGCCGTGGTGCTCGGCGGCACCAGCCTGTTCGGCGGCCGTGGCAGCGTGATCGGCACGCTGCTCGGCGCGCTCATTGTCGGCATCATCCGTAACGGCCTGCAATTGACGGGGGTGCCGTCGATCTATCAGACGCTGATCACCGGCATCCTGGTGATCGCTGCGGTGGCCGTGGATCAGTTCAACCGCAGGAGGCAGAAATGAGCGAGACAGCCACCGCAGACGACGGAGCTCAGGCCGCGATACAGCCGGTTCTGCAGGCAAAGGGCCTGGTGAAACGCTACGGTCAGGTTACCGCGCTCGACGGTGCGGATTTCGATCTGCTGCCGAACGAGATCCTCGCGGTCATCGGCGACAACGGCGCCGGCAAATCCTCGCTGATCAAGGCACTGTCCGGGGCGCTGATCCCGGACGAGGGCGAGATCCTGCTCGACGGCAAACGGGTGCGCTTCCGGCGCCCGACCGACGCCCGCCGGGCCGGTATCGAGACCGTCTATCAGGATCTGGCGGTGGCACCAGCCCTGGATATCGCCGACAACCTGTTCCTGGGCCGGGAACTGCGCCGCCGTGGCCTCCTCGGCTCGGTGCTCCGGATGATCGACAAGGATCGCATGGTGCGAGAATCGCAGCAGCACATGTCGAATCTGAAGATCGGGATCCGATCCATGAAGCAAGCCGTGGAGACACTGTCCGGCGGCCAGCGCCAGGGGGTCGCGGTCGCGCGCAGCGCGGCCTTCGCGCGGCATGTGGTGATTATGGACGAGCCCACCGCAGCGCTGGGTGTCAAGGAGACCGGTATGGTGCTCGATCTGATCCGCGAGGTCCGCGACCGCGGCTTGGCGGTCATCGTGATCAGCCACAATATGCCGAACGTGTTCGAGATCGCCGACCGGGTGCACATCCAGCGGCTCGGCCGTCGGGTCGCGGTGATCCGCCCGCACGAGTTCTCCATGTCCGATGCGGTGGCGATCATGACCGGTGCGATGGCCGGTGCGGAGGTCGACAACAACCGTGTCCACCACTGAGGCCATGGCCGGGCGCGGCCTGATCGCGGTCGCGGGGGAGGCACTGGTGGACCTGGTGCCCGCCGACGCCCCCGATCGCTTCCAGGCGGTGCCCGGCGGCAGCCCCGCGAACGTGGCCGTCGGCTTGGCCCGGCTGGGCGTGCCGGTGCGGATGCTGGCCCGCTTGGGTAGCGACCCGCTGGGTCATCGCATCCGAAACCACCTGCGGGACAACGCGGTCGCCCTCGACCATATTGTGAATGCCACCGAGCCGACGTCACTGGCGATTGTCGATGTCGACCCGGATGGCATGGCGCACTATGACTTTCGCGTCGACGGTACGGCCGACTGGCAGTGGACCGACTCCGAACTGTCCACCGCTCTCGACGGCAGCGTGCTGGCCTTGCACACCGGCTCCCTGGCGCTGACCGTGCCCCCTGGCGCCGACGCCTTGACCCGCCTGGTGGACCGTGCCCGGTCGACCGCCACCATCAGCTACGACCCGAATTTCCGCCCGCAGTTGATGATTCGAGACAACACCCTGGACCGAGTACACGCCATGCTCGCCCGCGCCGACATTGTGAAGGCCAGCGGCGAGGATCTGTCCTGGCTGTACCCTGGCCGTAGCCCCGAGGAGGTAGTCGCCGACTGGTCCGCCCGCGGCCCTGCTCTCGTGATCGTGACACTTGGCCCCGACGGCGCACTCGCCGCCACCGCCGCAGACGCCACCCCCATCCATCGCCCCGGCCACCCCGTCGAGGTGATCGACACGGTCGGCGCCGGAGACGCTTTCACAGCAGGCATCCTCGCCGGTCTGCGCACTCGCCACCTGCTCGGCGCCGCATACCGAGAAGCCTTGCGTGCCATCCCGAAACACGACCTCACCGCCATTCTCGACGAGGCCACCCTGGTCGCAGCGCTGACCTGCGCCCGCCGCGGAGCGGACCCGCCGACGGCCGACGAGCTGGTCACAGGTCGGTGACGGATCGGGTGCTTCGGCCAGCCGTGCGGACTCGGTCGTGGCGGCGGTGGGGGGCGCGTCCAGGGCTTCGGCGGTCCTCGTCGTTGCCGGGGCGCGACGTCGATCGTGTTGCCGCAGAATGCTCAAGTGTTCCTCTGACCGGACCGTGCGAGACCCCGGGCAACAGGGCACACAATGGTCGCGACGCCGCCGGCGCGGAGGATGCCGTGGAACACCGCGGCGAAGGCGGGCACGTTGCAGATCCGGGGGGCCGGCGATCACTGCCGATCCATACCGCGGCCGTGCCGTGCGGCGCCTGATCAGTGCGCGGCGGGGGTGTGGTCGAGGGAGTCGATGGCGGCCTGGAGTTTGGTGCTGGCTTGCGTGGCGATGGGTTGCAGCGCTGGTTCGCCGGTGACCTGGACCATCAGTTGTGGGTTCATCGCCTCGACGACAATGGCCTTGTCGGAGGTGGGGTCGCGGCGCACGATGACGTTGCAGGGCAGCAGCAGCCCGATCTGGCGGTCGATGCTGACGGCTTGGTGGGCCAGGGGTGGATTGCAGGCGCCGAGGATGAGGTAGTCCTCCATGTCCTCGCCGAGTTTGGCTTTGAGTGTGGCGCGCATGTCAATTTCGGTGAGAACTCCGAATCCTTGTTGCGACAATGCGTTTCGGGTTCGAGCGACGGCGTCGTCGAAGCTGGTGTGCAGTGTGGTGGACAGTCCTGGGTTCATGGCAGTCGTGCCTTTCACAGAGCGGCGCGGCCTACGTCGGAACCGATCGATCCGCACCATGCGTCGCGTCACGTTCCGATCCTGAACCGACTGTCGCGCACCGGGGTTTCGAGTGAAGTCGGTCGGGTCAGGGCTGATCGGCTTCCATCCGTCGCGACCTTTCCTGATATTCCGGCCAGGCTGCGCGGAGGTGGTGGTCGGTGTCACGCAGGAGAATTCGGCGCCTCCTGGTCGTGGGACGGCTGATCCGCACGCTGGCGGCGGCCTCACGGGGACGACTGATACCGTCGGATGGGAATGGCGGTCGGGTGCTCCTTTGAAGGCAGGTCGGTGTATTCCCTCACGCGAATTGCACGCTCGGGCGTCGTAATGCTGTATGTGGCAATAGGACTGGTCGCGGCGCATGCCACGGCGGCTGTCGGGTCCGGCGGCGACCGGGATCCGGTGCTGGTGATCGGGGGGATCGCCGCGGATCAGGGGGCGCTGGAAAGTTTTCGGGCATGGCTCGGTTCGCAGGGCTACTACGCCTTTTCGATGGTGCTGCTCGGGAATCCCAGTGGGACAGAGGCGATCTCGGAGTCGGCGCAGGCGGTGGCCGACAAGGTTGCCGACATCCGGCAGCAGACCGGCGCTCGGCGGGTGGATCTCGTCGGACACTCGATGGGTGGTCTTGCGCAACGTGATTACGTGAAGTTCCTCGGCGGACTCGATTCGGTCGGAAGCTATATCGATTACGGCACCCCAGAACAAGGCGATGATCTCTCGTCGGTGTGCGCTGGGGTGTCACCAGGGTGTCGGGATATGATGCCGGGCTCTCCGTTTCTGACCCGGCTCAACGCGGATCCGGCGGTGCCGCCGGGCCTGATCGCCTATCACCTCTTCTCCGAAAGCGCAGGGGCAGAGAAAAATCCGCTGCCCGGTGCAATCAATGCCAGCATCCAGTCGTTCTGCCCCGGCCGCATGGTCTCCCACGCCGATGAGCCTGTCGACGGCGCACTGCGACAGCTGATCGACTCCGCCCTGCGCGGTGCGCCACTCGCCACCAACTGCTCGTAGGCGCCGAGTTCCGCGCTTGGTCAGGGTCTGACGAAAACGGCCATCCGACTGACCCTTCCGGCCTTCGGTATCGGCCGCGCCGATTTCCCGGCGTTCAATTCCAGCAGGTCGCAGTCGCGGCCACCGGTTGATTCCGCTGGAAGGAAACGACAATGACCGAATATGTGACGCTCGAACACGGACAGCTCGCTTGTGATGTGGTCGGCGACGGACCGCTCGTGGTGCTGTCGCATGGCATGGGCACCGTCCGGCAGGACTTCCGCCATCTTGTCGGCCCCCTGACAACCGCGGGCTACCGGGTGGTCAACGTGGACATGCGCGGGCACGGCGAATCCAGCCTCGACTGGCCGTCGGTGACCGGAAAAGCCGCCATCAGCCGCACCGATGTAGCGGAGGACCTGCTCGGCGTCATCCGGCACTTCGGTGGCCCGGCGGTGATCGTCGGGCACTCGCTGTCGGGCGGCTCGGCGACGATCGCCGCGGCGCAGGCCCCGGAGCTGGTGACCGCGATCGTCGAGATCGGCCCGTTCACCCTCACCCAAACCCTGAATGTCGCTGCATTGTTCACGAACCGCCGCTACCGCCGTGGAGGGGTGCGGCTGGCGCTCACCACGATGATGAAATCGTTTGCCTGGTGGCGGCGGTATCTGGATGTGGCCTATCCGACCAAGCCCGCCGACTACGACCGATACCTCGCCGGCCTCGAGAACATCCTGCGGCAGCCCGAGCGCTGGGCGGAATTCATGAAAACCGGACAGACCACGCCTGCGGACGCGCACGCCCGGCTGGCGGACGTCCGCTGCCCCACGCTGGTGATCATGGGTTCGGCGGAGCCGGACTTCGTAGATCCCGAGGCCGAGGCGAATGCGATCGTGGCCGCCATTCCGGACGGTTTCGGCCGGGTCGCGATGGTCGACAACGGTGGACACTATCCACACGCCCAGTTCCCGGATCGTGTTGCCGCAGTGATCATCCCTTTCCTCGATCAGCACGTGGTGCGCGGCACGGGCGCGGAGGGCAAGCGCGTCGGGTGATGTGGCTGCCTGGGCGAGCCTCCCGATCGCCATTGTGCGCGGCGATATCGCGGCGATGTGGGAGCCCGATTGCCGTCACGGTCACACACTGATCGTGGCGGCCATCTGTCCCGACTGCGATGATTGCGCAATGCCCGCACCGCGCACCATCGTTTTCGTCGCCTACCAGGGCATGCAGTTGGTCGAATTGGCCGGGCCGATGGATGTTTTCGGGTTCGTCAACGCGGTCGCCGAGAAGACGATGTACCAGCTCGTGACGGCCTCGCCGCAGGGCCGGTCGATCAAGGCCGACGGCGGTCTGACCATCGCGGTCGAACACTCGCTGCATGACCTGGCCGCCTCCGCCGACGAGATCGACACCCTGATGGTCGTCGGCGGCTGGATCTCCGGGCCGGTGTCCGCGGAAGTGGTCCGCGAATTACCCGCCCTGGCCCGCAAATCCCGCCGAGTGACCTCGGTGTGCTCGGGCGCGCTGCTGCTCGCCGCCGCCGGCCTGCTCGACGGCTACCGAGCCACCACCCACTGGGGTACGACCGATCGACTGGCCCGCACCTACCCTCGCGTCACCGTCGAGCCCGACCGCATCTACGTCCAGGATCGCAACCGCTGGACCTCCGCGGGTGTCGCGGCCGGGATCGACCTCGCCCTGGCCCTGGTCGAGGACGATCACGGCCGCGAAATGGCCCAGCAGATCGCCCGTGCCTTCGTCGTCTTCACCCGCCGCTCCGGCGGCCAAGCCCAATTCAGCGCCCAACTACGCACCCAGCCCGCTCGTACCCCGGCCATCCGCGCCGTCCAACGGTGGCTCCCCGACCACCTCGACGATGACCTGGCAGTCTCCGCTCTGGCTCAGCGCGCCGACATGAGCGAACGACATTTCGCCCGCGCTTTCCGCGCCGAAACCGGAACCACCCCGGCCGCATTCGTAGAAGACCTCCGCATCGAAAAGGCCCGCCGCCTCCTGGAATCCACCGAACTCACCATCACCGCCATCGCCCGCGCGGTCGGCTACCGCCACGGCGAAACCCTCCACAGAGTCTTCATCCGCCGACTCTCCACCACCCCCGAGCGCTACCGCCAGCACTTCGCCACCGGCGCGAGCCTGCACTGAGCACAGTGTTCGTCCGGCGGCGGAATCGACCCCCGTCGGAAGCAGCGAACCCCTTGCGGCGGGCCGGGCCGTCACCTCGGGTGCCGACCGCGCGGCTGGAGTTGGTCATCGCACCGAATGGCCGTGATGTCGGGCATCTGTTCCCCTACTATCTCGCGCGCGGCTTTCGCAACGATGGCCGTATCCTGATCAGCAGGCAGCTCTGATTCGACTGCGGTCAGCGGTGATTCGAGGTCGGTGGCAGTCGTCTCGTCGCGAGAACCAGGTCCGGGATCCCGGTCGCCGGCTGGCCCGCGACCTGTGGGTTCGTGCTGAAAGTTGGGATCGGTAGGAGGCGCGCGCGGCGTCTACTTACTCCATGACATCTTCTCAATCTCCCGCGAACCAACCGAAGCCCGCTGGCTTGGACAAAAAGACCAGCGCGATCCTGTCCTACGCGCTGGGCTGGCTCACCGGAATCATCTTCCTATTCGTGGGAAAGAACGATCCCGATGTGAAATTCCATGCCTCGCAATCGATCGTCTTCTTCGGGGCGGTCTCGGTGGTCAATATTGTTCTGAGCATCGTCGGCTCGCTCCTCGGGGTCCTGGGGATCATCTTCAGCCTCGCCGGACTCGCAGTCGCAGTCTTCACCGTCGTCGTCTGGATCATGGCCATGGTCCAGGCGAACAACACCGGCGGTGTCCGGGCGGAGCTTCCCCTTGCCGGAAGATTCGTTGCCCCCTATGCCGATCAGTTGGCCAACTCGGTCAAGTAACGGCATATTCGAAGTCCCCAGCGGGATTTCGTATTCGATGATGCTGTCAGCACCCCCGCGCGGCAGCCAGATGCGACAGTCCGAAGATCAACGGCCCGAGGTTATCTCGGGCCGTTGGCGCGCTATCGGGGTCAAATCTCGCCATTGGCTCATAAAGCCTGGCCGATGCCGCACTACTGGCCTCTCCCCACTGGCGCCGAACAGCGATAGCCCCGACACCCGCGACCACTTCTACGCCGAGGCCGGATGGTGGCCCGGTGATCACCGGACCAGGTTCGGGTGCCGCGGGTGGCTATGTGGCGCGGTCAGTGGTCAGCTGCGAGACGGTCCAGCCACTCTCGAAGCAGGTTTTGCTCGGCGGTGGTGAGTGTCGTTTCGTCGGGGAGGGTGGCGCGCAGGGCGCGGGCCGCGCCGGCCGGGCCGGTGTCCTGGACGGCCGGGTGTTCGTTGGTGACGGCGGTGACCATGGCCTCTCGGAGGGCGGTGAGCAGGGCCGGGTCGCGGTCGGTTTCCGGCAGGGACAGCCAGGTCAGGACCGCGCCCCGGCCTGTGGCGTGAATGATCCCAGCCGCGAGTTTCTCGTCGACACGTAACCAGCCGCCTGCGGCGAGGCGACGGACCCGTCCGCGCAGGATCTTCAGTCCGGCCTGGAATGCGGCCGACTTGGTGCCGGCGGGTTCGCTGTACATGAGGGTGTAGAGCGCGGGGTTGGACAGGCCGAACTCGACCGCGAGGTCCCACCCGGACCGGAGGTCTTCGATGAGGTCGGCCGGGTCTGGGTCGACGTGTTTGCCGGCGACGAATTTCGCGAAACCGTACTCCGCCACCGCTTCCAGCAGGCCGTCCTTGTCGCCGAACAGCCGGTAGATCGCCGGTGGTTGCAACCCCGCTGCGTCGGCGACCGCGCGAGTGGTCACCGCGTCCCGACCCGCACGCTCGAGCAGGTCGGCGGCGGCTTCGATGACGCGCTGCCGGTGCTGTTCGCGAGCCGACGCCGTGCCGTCGGGTTCGACGGTGGTCGTGCCGTTCCTGCGTGGCGCGGGCAATGTCATGAATCAACGATAGCGCTTGACTGTTTCCAATGAAAGTATCACTGTTATCGCATTGACGTTTCCAATGGAACCGAGAAGGAGAACAGCATGATCATCGTGACCGGAGCCACCGGGCTGCTGGGCCGTCGGATTGTCGAGAGCCTGCTGATGCGTGTGCCCGCCGACCGAGTGGGGGTGAGCGTTCGCGACCCGCGAAAGGCGCGGGAGCTGGCCGACCGCGGAGTGCGGGTGCGACAGGGCAGCTTCACCGACCCGGACAGCCTGTCCCACGCTTTCGAAGGTGCAAGCCAGGTGCTCATCGTGTCGGTTGACAAGCTCGGTGCGGAGGCCATCCGACAGCACCGGGCGGCCATCGACGGTGCCGTCGCGGCGGGTGCACGCCGCATCCTTTACACCAGCCATATGGGCGCCGGCCCGACCTCGCAGTTCGAGCCTTGCCGCGACCACGCCGCCGACGAGGAGATGCTGCGGGCCTGCGGCGTGCCGTTCACCTCGCTCCGCAACGGGTTCTATGCCACCAGTGCACTGCGGTTGTTCGGACAGGCCGCCGAGACCGGGCAGCTCGTGTTGCCCGCCGATGGGGCGGTGAGCTGGACCGCGCACGCCGACCTCGCCGACGCGGCCGCGGCGATCCTTGTCGAGGAAGGCCGATTCGACGGTCCCACACCGCCATTGACCGCTGCGCAGGCCATCGACTTCGACGAGGTTGCCGCCCTCGCGGCCGAGCTCACGGGCCGAACCATCAAGCGCGTCACCGTATCCGACGAGGCATTCCGGCAACAGATGGCGGGCTACGGCGTCCCGGCCGAGCAGGCGGACCTGATGGTGGATATCTTCGCCGCCAGCCGAGCCGGTGAATTCGCCACGGTCGACCCGACATTGGCGAAGTTGATCGGCCGCGAGCCGATCAACTTCGATACGGTTCTGCGCGAGGCGTTGTCGGCGAGCTGATTGCTCTGCGCTAGGGCCTGCGTGTTTCGAGCGGAGCCGCTGCCCGCCCCACCGTCAGCACTGAACTCCGGGACGAATATCCGCTAATGCCGTTGCGACACACGGTCACACGATGCGAGTGAATTCGCGGACAGGAGGGCCGGATTTGGTCTCGGCTGTGTGAGTTTCGGGCTCGTGCTCGATGCCCCGCCCCGCTCTGATGTGCGTTGCTGGTAACGGCAGGGCGCGAAGCTCAGGGAACCTCCGCGGGAAGCCGCGACCGAACGTGGCTGGCTCCTCCGCCAGCCGGTCGCGACGATCTCGGTCAGGCGCATCATTCGGCGAGGTGTGCGGCCAAGCCGTGTGCGATGCGGCCGGTGACGAATCGCGGGATCGGGTCTGCCAGTCGCAGCAGGGGTGCAAGGGCAGGTCCGGTTTCGCTGGCGAAGGTCCAACCTCGCGCCGCCGAACCGCGGCCGAGTCCAGTTCGACAGATCCAGGCCCCACCCCCGTCATGGCAGGCCGCGCCTTTCGCTTCGAAGACCGGCAGGGGTGGATGCACCGCCGATGCTCGGCAGCGATCTACACAAGATGTCAGGGGCTGATCGACACCCGAGAGGGGAAGGACAGATGGGGTGCGCTCAGTTCGCACCATGGTTCGTTGACAGCCCGGCCGTGCTCGCCGAATTGCGCGAGGTAGGCGCGGCCCGAGTGATGGGGGGTCGGGCGGGCCCGGGTTGGCTTGGCCCCGGTCGTTGTTCTACAGCAGCATTCGCGCGGACCCGAAGCCACAGCCGTCGGGCACGGTCACGCCCGAGGACTACCGCGTGGACTCGGCCGTCTCAGAGCATGGTGAAACCGGTATGCGCTCTCTGTCGGGATACATTTGCGCGGTCCGCATTCCTCTGCGAAAGGTTTACCGCCATGTCGATCGCCGCTGACAAGGTCGTCTCCATCGAATACACCTTGACCGCCGACGACGGCGAGGTGCTGGATACGTCCGTCGGTGACGCGCCGCTGGTCTACCTGCACGGGGCGGACAATATTGTGCCGGGGCTGGAACAGGCGCTTGTGGGCAAGGACACCGGCGACGAGGTGGTTGTCGTGGTCGAGCCTGAGGACGGGTATGGCGAGTACCTGGCCGAGCTGGTGAACACGGTGGATCGGGACATGTTCGAAGGAGCCGACGAACTCGAGGCCGGGATGGAGTTCCACACCGAGTCGCCGGACGGCGAATCGCAGATCGTCACCGTCCGCCGGGTGGACGGCGACGAGGTGACCATCGACGCCAACCATCCGCTGGCCGGGCAGCGGTTGCACTTCACCGTCAAGATCGTCGACGTCCGTAATGCGACCGACGAAGAGCTCGCGCACGGTCACCCGCACGGTCCGGACGACCACGAGCACTGACGTCCGTCGTGCCGCCGATCACATTACGCCGCATCGGTGAAAGTTGGTATGCCCGAGAGGAATCGGGCCTCCAGCGGGTCTTTGAGATGGTAGCGGCACGAATTCGGTTGGAAAGCCGAATTGTTCGGTATGCGATCAGCCGGTGATGTCGCGGCCGATGAGGTGGCCCGCGATGACCCATTGGAGGACTTCGTTGGCGCCTTCGAAGATTTCGAGGATTCGGCGTCGCGGTAGATTTCTTGGAGGCGGTAGGTTTCGCCGGTGGCGCTGACCTGGCGGGCGAAGCCGCCGAGGATTTGCAGGGCGTCGCGGGCGAGGTCCTTGGCCAGGCGTGGGTGGCGAAGGACTTGGCCATGGAGGCTTCGGGTTCCCCGGAGCGGTCGCTGCGATCCAACCGTACGGCCACATTCTGATACATGGCGCGGGCGGCCTCGAGTTCGGTGGCGTGTTTGGCGAGTTTGTACTGCCAGTACTGCATTTCGCCGCTTGCGGCCGAACAGCACCCGTGAGCGCAGCCACTGCCGGGCCAGGTCCAGGGCCGCCTGTGCGACACTCCGGCGGCGGCGATGCCGACTCGGCCTGCCACGAGCGAGGCCAGCGCAGTGGCCAGGCCGCGGCCGGGCTGACCGAGACTCGGAGTGAAACTCACCTACAACCACCACGACCACACGGTCACGGCCGAGACGAACCCACGGCCACGGGTTGGCGTACTGTCTGTGTCCGGTGGGAGACACGCGCGCTAACCACCGGGTTTGAGTCGGGGTGACAGCGAGACTGAAGTAGTCGTGTGCCACACGAGATGCGCTATCGCGCTATGAAATCCACGGCAGTCTCGACATCGCCAGGCTGCATTCCGGTGTCAGTCAAGACCTTGAAGTCGCACCTGCTTCGCAGGTTGTACCAGTGTCCTTTGTCGATCTGAACACTCGAGTGAAGGAGGTAGTCGGGAGGGATGTTCGAATGATTGTCCGAATACCCTGAAATGCCATCTATGGTAGTGCGGCAACTCATCGAACCATAGACTACCCGCTGAGTGGCTGGCTCGAGCTCCAGAGACCAAGCCAACGTGCTCCTGGAGTAATTCACCTGCCCGGTAAATCGAGCGACGTTGTTTTCGTATTCCCGATAGGGCGAACTCGCTGTATATTCAAGATCCGCCGGATTAGGCGCCGCTTGCGTCGACCCCGGAAAGGCTAGTAGCATTGCGGCAGTCGAGATCAACGCCCAAAGTAGCTTATTCATTTATTCCCCCCAAATTGAAATTTTCGTCTAGACTTCGACCCAGGTTAGGAGTACCGCACGTCGATCGTGTGAATCCTGCTGAGCGAACTTATAGTCGACGTCGACGACATCACCAATATTGATTGCGTCGAAATCCCTTCCCCGCAGAGAATTCACGGCAAACCAGATTTGCTCTCCGTCGACAGACCGAACGATCCCAGTCGCACGCTTAGGATTCCATCGCCAGATCGTGCCGCGCGCACTGTGTACCCCCTCGGTCTGCATACAGCAGACACTACAGCACTGATGTATCCCACACAATCCTCACGGGCTGCGGTGTCCGCATCAAATGTCAACAGCTCCAGAGCAGTCGAACTCCTACGCCCTGCTAATTAACCACCGTGTTCGAATTAGATGCAGGCCATCCGAGCATCTCACCGGGCGCCCTATTCGTTCCGGAGCGACGGTGCTGGTAGTGCCGCGAAACCTTCGACCTCGGTGCCTACGACTCCGCAGCGGCGATGACCTTGACTGCGCTGCAAGCAGACCACCGTATGACCCCGAATTCATTACCGCACCGGCTCGGTTGTCACCTATCATGACGCGCCACTATGGGCTCGCCGTTCGTGATTGCGGTGGGCACGTTCAATTTCGATTCTGATCAGCGGGCTAGCGCAAATACGCTGTACGGCTATGAATGCCTTAGAATACTCTCTGGGCCAAACGGTCGCGATCTGGTCCAGATAACCGATCGCCAAGCGGATGGATACTTTGGCGTCGCTCCCAACTGGCGAAATCAGCAGGTATCAGGAATGCCGTATTCTGTCCTCAGTGCGGAGGTTACACTGTGGCGGCATTTCGCACCAACTTTCCCTTTGCCCGATAGTTTAGGACTGCCCTGGGCGGAAGCAACGCTTGAGGGAATTGAACTGACTGCAAAGCCGGCAGTCATTACTGCTGCAGAATTACTAGGGCTTCCTGATGCCTGGCCCCCTGGAGAGCGCTGGTCGGATTAGTGTCCAGCAAAAGCAGTCGTTTATCTTTGTCGTATCCTATTTTAGCTGCGGGCTATCGGCGAGTTGCGGTAGGCGCGCCAACAATGGCAGCGATCTCGCTGGCGCGAGTGAAACATAATTCCTAAGTTTTGCCCGCAGCTGTGGTCGCCGTCACCAACACTCGCCTGACGCTGACTTCGGAGATTCGTGAATCGGCTGAACTGCTGGCAGGCGATCGAGGATCGCTCGCGCTGCGCCGCCGAAATGTGGATCCTCGGCAAGCGCGTAGCGAAAAACCGAACCTCGACTGACCGGCATCCCGGACCGTACTTATCGGCGGCGACCAGCCCGGCTCCGCTACGGGGATCCGTCGCATGGTCCGCGGCCGGCTTGGTGATTCAGGAGGCTGTGATGATTGGTTCGGGGTCGTGTTCTGCTCGTTCGTCGTAGGCGTATCGGGCGCTGAGTACCTCGTTGATGTTCACCTCCGACCACACCCGGATCGAGGTCAGCAGCCCGAGAACGCTGCGACCCAGCTCGGTGACGGAGTATTCGACCCGCGGCGGCACTGTCGGATAGAGCGCGCGGGTGACCAAGCCGTCGCGCTCCAGGTTGCGCAATGTCTGGGTGAGCATCTTCTGGGTGATTCCATCCAGGCGCCGCCGCAGCTGACCGAAACGCACAGGCCCGTCGGCCAGCGCACCCATCACCAGCATCGTCCACTTGTTGGCCAAGACGTCGAGAATGGTGCGCGAGGGACACTTCGCCAGATACGCGTCAGCTCCACCATAAAACCGCAGATCAGAGGTAGTACCCATAAGGTGTCTATATACCATCGGAGTGCGTACTGTTCAACAGGTTACTTAGCGCCCAAGATTGTCCCCGGGCCGGGAAATCCGGCTCCGGAAGCAAGACCCGTTGATACAGAAGAGGTTTGGCAATGCGCGCGATCGTGCAACACTCGTTCGGAGGTCCAGAGGTACTTCAGGTCGCCGAGGTTCCCCGGCCGGTGCCGGGTGCGACCGAGGTGTTGGTGCGGGTGCACGCGGTGAGCATCAACCCGGTAGAGCCGGTAATCCGTTCCGGCGCCTTCCCGTTGATCGGGCAGCCACCGTTCACCCTGGGCTGGGACCTCTCCGGCGTCGTGGAAGAAGTCGATCCCGGCGTCAACCGGTTCCGGGTGGGGGACGAGGTGTACGGAATGCCGTATTTCCCCAAGGCGGCAGGTGGATACGCAGAGTACGTGGTGGCCCCGTCACGGCAGCTGGTGCGCAAACCGAGTGGTCTGACCCATGCTGAGGCTGCCGCGCTCCCGCTGGCCGGGCTCACCGCATGGCAGATGCTGGTCGATATCGCGGAACTACAGGCGGGACAGCGGGTTCTGATCCATGGGGCCGGTGGGGGTGTGGGACACCTGGCCGTTCAGATCGCCAAGGCCCGCGGCGCGTACGTGATCGGAACCGCCAGCGCAGGCAAACACGAGTTCTTGCGCGGATTGGGCGCCGACAAGCTGATCGATTATCGCACCACCGATTTCGTCGATGTGGTGCGCGATGTCGACGTCGTACTCGAGACCATCGGTGGTGGCACAGCCGAACGCTCGCTGTCGACTCTACGCAAGGGCGGCATCCTTGTGACCGCGGTAGAGAAGGCCAGCACTGCCCTACCGAAACTGGCTGCGGCAGCTGGTGTTCGATTCGCCGGGATCTCCGTCGAACCCGACGTCGTCGGGCTCGAGGCGCTCACTCAGCTGGTCGAGTCCGGCAAGCTGCATCCCTACGTGCAGCAGACGCTGCCTCTCGAAAACGCCGCCAAGGCACACGAACTGGTCGAGCAAGGCAACGTGCAAGGCAAAATCGTCCTGACGGCGTGACCACGTCCCCTTAAGAGCAACGCATAATGCGCGCCGCCACGCTCCTGCAAACCACCGACCTCCCGGTCGCAGCCGTCGCCGCATCCCGTTGGTCTCAGCGACCCGGCCAACTTCCGAAAGCAATTCCGTTCAGCAACCGGCGTTAATCCCAACCGCTACCGCGACACCTTGCCCCGGCCGCCATCAACAACGTCCTGACCCGCAACAACTAGGTGCCGACCTGCCGCGGTGGCAACCAGAACGTTGCCCCACAGCAACAACATTCATACACTGCTCCCGACACCGGTCAGGACCCGGGTAGGCGATATCGGTGCACCTGCGGCGACGAAATCGACTGCGGGTCAATAAGGATTCAGCTAGTGAACGGATGTACGACCGTGAACAGCAAGGCAATCGCCGCCATTCTCGCCGTATTCCCAGCCGGGCTCCGAAAGCTACGACTTCGCGCTTCCTTTCCACTCGCCGCGGTTGTCCTATTGTTCACCTCTGTCGCCTCCGCGCAGTCTCCGGCGGCACCCGCTGGAGACTGGCCCATGTGGCAGTTCGACCCGACCGGTTCGCGATACAACCCGAACGAAACCGCTCTTACGCCCCTCAACGTCGGTTCGTTGAAACTCAAGTGGGCGTTCGCCTTTCCCGGCGCTGAAGCCGCATCCAGTCAGCCCGCAGTGGTCGGCGGAGTCCTCTACGTCGGCGGGCGAGACGGGAAGCTGTACGCCCTCGACGCCAAGACCGGCACCACCAAGTGGTCGTTCGACGCCCACACCACCCTCGGGAATCTTCCCACGTACGGGTTGCGCGACGGGATCGCGGTCGTGGACGGCACCGTCTACTTCGGTGACAACTCCGCTAACCTGTGGGCGCTCGACGCCGCGACGGGCGCCAAACGCTGGAGCACCAAACTCGACCAGCACCGATGGGCGATCACTACCAGCTCGCCGATGGTGTACAACGGCACGGTCTACGTGGGCACCGCCAGTCAGGAGGAGGGCCAGGCGGTCAACGTCGCCTACCAGTGCTGCTCGTTTCGAGGCAGCATGGTAGCGCTCGATGCCACGACCGGCGGTATCAAGTGGCAGCACTACACGATTCCGCAGCCGCAGCCGACCGGGGGCACGCCGGCATTAGCGCCCAGCGGTGGGGCGGTCTGGTCCTCACCCACCATCGACCCGGCGAGCAACACGCTGTACTACACCTCCGGAAACCCCTACACCGGCACGCCCGACGGGGCGGAAGCGATCACCGCGCTAGACCTGGGGAGCGGGGCGGTCCGTTGGAACCATCAGATGACCCCGAACGACACGTGGAACGTCCGCTGCCTGACGCCACCGGCAGGAGGGAACTGCCCGAATCCCGGTCACGACTACGACTTCGGCACTCAGCCGAACATCTTCACCATCAACGGTCGGAGAGTCGTCGGCGCGGGTCAGAAGAGCGGCATCTACCACCTGCTCGATGCCACGGACGGCGCGATCATCTGGCAATCCCAGCTGTCGTCTCCAGCCACGCCCCTGCCGGTGCAGGGCGCCGAGTCGCTGCAAGGTATCCAGTGGGGTGCAGCCTACGACGGCAAACGCCTGTACGTCGCCACTTACCAGGCCGGTCCGGGCACTCTGTTCGCCCTGAACCCGGCCGACGGCACACACATCTGGAGCACCCCGAACCCGCCCACCTTGTGCCCGCCCGGCATCAAGTTGGTCGATCAGCAGTGTCGGGCCATGCCGAATGCGGTATCCGTGACGCCCGGTCTGGTCTATGAGGGCAGTGTGGACGGCCATCTGCGGGTCTTCTCGGCCGACACCGGCGCGATCCTCGAGGACCTGAACACGTTGGGTGCCTACACGACCGTGAACCTGGTGCCGGGCACCGGCGGCTCGCTCAACGGCAACGGCGCAGTCATTTCGAACGGCATGCTATACACCAACTCCGGCTACTTGCACCCGATCACCCAGGGCGCGCCGGGCAACGTCCTGCTGGCCTACGGTCTGCCCTGATGTCGCACCGGTCGGCTCGAGGCGGAGCCGGGCCCACACCGAGCGCGGCTGCTGCAAGTACTCTCGCGGACCGCGTCACCAATGCCGTGGATGCGACCGAGGGCTGAGGGTCGTGGAAAGGCCAGAAGTACCAAGCCATCAAAGACGTCAAACCACGCGGAGAACGACGACTAGACGGGTTGCACGGCCGCGGTCAATTTCAACGGCTCGTTACCAAATACCGCGATCTCGGGCGTCGGTGTCCTTTCGGGACGATCACTTCGAGTTCCGTTCGGGTTCCCGCGGGCGAACGGGCTGCACGAGGCCACCTTCTGATCGGTGTGGCGAGCGGCGTTGCATCGCAAGGGGAGGGCCTCGACGATATCCGCAGAGCTGAAAGGAAATTCGTCGTATTACGGTCGACGGTCCGCCGGGTCGACATACTGGTCGCTCTGGGTTCTCTCAGCTGAACCCATATTGAATTCCCACAGTCCACCACCTGCGGTTGTGCGTTCATTCGGCTCGAAAAAAAGTCACCCGCCCTCCTGCATAACCGCAGGTAGAGTGGGTGACCTCGCGTACTGTCTGTGTCCGGAGGGGGAACTGACCCATATCCCCAACCTTGTTTATGCGGCTGACCTGCAGCTTATTTGAATGTCCTGGGTCGTGTGGTCCAGGACAGCGCAACTGACTCGCATCCCAACCCGGACGAGATCGTTCAGTTGAGAAGTGTGGTCCACGAATGTGGAGCTTGGTCATCGCCTTGGTTCGCCTGGCTCCACGGGGGGAACCGAAGGGGTTCGCTCGCCGGACCTCGGCGGGTGGTCCTACCGTTGCGACGATGGCCGTGCCGGCGCCGACGGCAGCGAGCCAGCGCGTCACCGATGCCGCTCGCGGTGCCGGTGACGACCACGACCGACCCGCGGGCGTCGAAGGGAATCACAACCGAGCTCCCAGGTCGTAGTCCGACAGCCGGGCGCGTCGTGTACGGCGCCAGAACGACACCGTGGTATCCGGCCACAGCACCGTGTTGCGGCCCGAGCGTGGATCCTGATACCAGCTGCGGCAGCCGCCGGTCTGCCAGACGGTCCCGACCATGCGCCCGTCGAGCCATTCGTTGAACGACTCCTGCACCTCTGGGCGCACCGCCACCGACCGCACCCCGCGGCGATGGATCTTGCGCAGCAGGTCGATGATGTAGCGGGCCTGCGACTCGATCATGAAGACCTGCGAGTTGTGTCCCAGCCCGGTGTTGGGGCCGACCATCAGAAAAAGATTCGGAAATCCGGCCACTGCGGTGCCCAGGTAAGCCTGGTTCCCGCCGTCCCATGCCTCGGCGAGAGTGCGGCCGCCCGCACCCAAGATCTCGATGCGGATCGTATTCTGGGCGTCGAAACCGGTTCCGTAGATCACTACGTCGGCCTCGACTTCGCGTCCATCGTCGCCGATAACCGTGTGGGGACGAATCTCCTGAATGCCACCCCGGCGCACGGTGACATGTTTTTTCGACAGCGCGGGGTACCAGTCGCTGGAGATCAGCAGGCGTTTACAACCGATGGTGTAGTCCGGTGTGAGCGCCGCCCGCAGCTCCTCGTCGGGTACCTGCCTCGCGAGGTGTCTACCCGCGAGTGCGGCCGTTTGCGCCATGGCGGCTGGATCGCTGACGAAGCCTGCGGCACGATTCTCGTGGATCCAGAAGAGCCGATTGCGCACGTACCAGCGGTAGGGCCGAAACCAGCGCGCGGCTCGCTGATGGTTGCCGCTCAGCGGTCGATCGGCCTTGGGGACGATCCAGGGCGGTGTCCGCTGAAACACCGTCAGCGCTGCGACGTCATCGACGATCGCGGGAACGAACTGGATCGCGCTGGCTCCGGTGCCGATCACCGCTACCCGTTTGCCGGTCAGATCGACATCGTGGCGCCAGGTCGCGGAATGGAACAATGGTCCTTCGAACGTTTGCGCTCCCCGCACTTGGGGATAGGACGGATGGTGCAGAGGGCCCACGGCCGAGACGAGGAACCTGCAACGGTAGTGCTGGCCCTCGGCGGTGGTGACCTCCCAGCGTGCCTCGTCCTCGACCCATCGGGCTCTTTTCACTGTCTGCCCGAATCGAGTGCGCTCGATGAGCCCACGCCGGCGAGCGACGTCACGCAGGTAGTCGAGTATTTCCGGCTGGCTCGCGAAGAGCCTGGACCAGTCCGGTTTCTGATCGAAAGAGAACGAGTACAGCGGTGAGGGGATGTCGCACGCGCATCCGGGATAGGTGTTGTCGCGCCAGGTACCGCCGATATCGTTGCCGGATTCGAGAATTCGGAAGGACCGAAGACCCGCGTCATCGAGTAAGGCGGCGATCCCGAGACCGCTGAAACCCGAGCCGATGATAATGGTGTCGGTATCCTCCACGGACTGCTGTGAACGCGTAGGTGCCGGATCAGCCAGCGATGTCATGGGTTTCCTTCACGGGGTCCGTCGTCATGTCGCCGGTGAGCTGACGTTTGAGTACTTTTCCCGACGGATTGCGAGGAAGTTCGCCGATAAACTGGAACTCCACCGGAATCTTGTAGTCGGCCAACAGCTTTGCCGCATGTGCGCGTAGCTCAGCAGGGTTCGGTACTGAACCCGGTCGCGCCACAATGACCGCGCGCACCCGCTCGTCGAAGACGGGATCCGGCACCCCGACCACCGCGACCTCGTCGACGTCGGGATGAGATAGGAGAGCGGTCTCCACTTCCAGGCTGTAGATGTTCTCGCCACCGCGGATGATCATGTCCTTGAGCCGGTCGAAAACCCTGACGTATCCGTCGGCGTCAACGGTCCCGACATCGCCGGTGTGCAGCCAACCATCCACGACAGTGGCGGCGGTAGCGGTGGGGTTGTTCCAATATCCTTTGGTGACCAGCGGGCCGCGTACGCACAACTCGCCGACAGCATCGGGGATGTGCCGGGGTGGAGCGCCATCGACCGAAACGGCGACCTCGATTCCCCTGACCGGGGTTCCGACGGTATCGGGGTGAGCGAGATAGTCCTCGCCTTGGGTGTAGGTGACGATCGAGGTGGCCTCGGTCAGGCCCCACACATTGGCCAGCATGAGCCCGGGTAGCCGTCGACCGACCTCGGCGGGGAAAGATGTCGGCACCGGGGAGCCGCCCATGACGAACAGCCGCAACGCGGACAGATCCGAGGCCGTCTCCTCGGCTTGCAGCAGTATCAGCCGCAGCATCGCCGCGACGCCCGCGAAGACCGTGATCTTTTCGCGGACAATGAGTTCCACCGTTGCCGCGGCTTTGAATGCCGGTGTGAATACGCAGCAACCACCTGCGGTGTAGAAGCCGATCAACTGGGACACGGTCCCGGTGGCATGGAACATGGGTGCCACGATCAGCGTCCGTTCCCGCGGGCCCGCCCCCAATTGCTCGCGCACCGTAACCGCATTGAACAGCAGATTGGCGTGGGTGTGCATCGCGCCCTTGGGCCGCCCGGTGGTTCCGGAGGTGTAGAGCAAATGCGCGACGTCGTCGGGTTGAACGTCGCGGCCTGGCAGGTCTTCCGGGTCGGGGATGTCGGCCCCTGGCTGTGGCAGCGCGGTCAGCTCGTCGGACCGCACGATTCGATCGGCGAACGACGGGGGCAGCCGTTCCTCGAGTTTGTCGTCGGTCACGATCAGGGCGGCGCCGCTGTCGGTGAGTATGTGTTCGAGCTCTGGCTGCGACAGCCGAGTATTGACCAGTACGACAACGGCTCCGGCGAGCTGTGCGCCGAAGTAGGTGAGCGCATAACGCCATCCGTTGGGCAGCAGGATCGCGACGCGGTCACCGCGCCCGATGCCGGCGGCGATCAGCCGCATCGCCGCTATCGCGGCGGCCTGCAGCGCTTGGGCATGGGTCAGGCGGATGTCACCGTCTACCAGGGCTTCGCGATCGGCGTGGATCCGTGCGACGTCCAGCAGTGTCGCAGGGAGTGTGGCGGTGCTCATTCCCACCGCCCCGAAACCGCAAGCGCGATGTCGTGAACTGGTTCGTCCCCGTCTCGCAGAATCTCCGTCTCGACCCGCAGTCCGGTGATCGGGCACAGGTATTCACGGAAACGGATGGCGAAACCCGCGCGTTGTTCGGCCGTGGCGTACTCGGGTCCGAGTTCGTGCACCGGGCGGTCCAGGACCGCGCAATGCTGCTTGTAATTCCCGTCGACCGGGCCGAGGAGCGCCCGCCCGGTCGCCGTCGCGAAATGGCTTCGGCCGTCGTGTTCGACCACGGCGAGCTCGCCGCCGAGCACGTGCAGCGCGCTGTCCTCGGACACGGTGCGCACGGCCTGCGGCGCTGTCGCGGCCGCCAGCCGTTGGCCGAACAGTTCGGCGCGGCGGGCCAGAGTGGCGGGCAGGTCGGCGGCGCCGGATTCGGTCACCACGACGCCGTACACCCGATCGGCGGCCGCCAGCGGCAGCACGCCCACGGCGATATCGGCGGCTACCTGCTCGGGTTCGCGCGCGAGCGGATCGCCGAAGCCTGCGGCGTTGGCACCGGTCCATTCCCAGACGCCGTCGGCGCCGACCATCAGCGCGGGCCCCTTGGCCTCGATGCGCTCCGAGGTCCCGGCCACCGCGGCGAAGTCCTGCGGAATCCGCCCGGCATCGAGACTGGCACGGACATCGGACCCGTGCTTGAGGCGGAAGTGTCCCACCGATGCCGGGTTGGCGCCGAATGGGCCCACCACCTTCGGGAACGACTCGTCGACATAGACGGCCGCGCCGAGGCCGGGGACACCCCACGGGATGGAGCATTCCAGGAAACCGCGTCCGCCTCGATAACGACCGGCTCCGTCGGCGCCACCCGGCAAGCCGCGTCGATACAGGTAGAGCATCGGCCACAGCAGTTCGAGCTCCTCGACATTGCTGGCAGTGCCCTCCGGGATCCAGAAGTGGCCGCCGAAGTCGACACCATCCCCGGACGGGGTAGCGGCGAGCGAACCAATCATGTTGTTGGCGTTGGTGCCGATGAACGGGTTGCCGTCGGCGGTGGCGCCGCCGGTGATGAGGGCGTAGAACGCGGGATGGGCAGGACCGATCGCCAGCTCGGCGATCTCCGCGGGCGCGCAGGCCAGCATTTTGGCGATGACGGTACCCGCGAGACTGATCAGCGTCTCCATGGTGTACATGCCGGCCGGGCTGACCGCTGCAGGGAAATCGGCGCACGACAACGTGCCCGGTACCGGTTCGAAGTGCACTCGCCGATACACACCGCCGTAGGCGCCGGCCAGATCGGCGGTCAGGGAGGCCGTCAGTGCGGCGAGGAATGATCCGGCGAATCCGGAATATGTCACATTGATCGAGCCGGTTTGCGAGTCGGTGCCGCGGTTGTCGACATAGAGGTGCTCGCCGACCTTGCGAATAGTGGTCTGGTAGACGTAGGTCGCGTTGTCACCGGTCGCGGCGGCCTCAGCGTACATCCGGTGTGACCAGGTCCCGTCGGGGATCTTCGCCAGCCGTTCGGCGATGGTCTTCTCCCCGGCGTCCAAGACGCGGTTCATCACCGCCTTGACGGCGTCGGCGCCGTAGCGCTCGAGCAGGCGGGTGATCTTGTCGACGGCGACGGTGCTGGCCGAGATCGCCGCCCGCAGGTCCATGTGCACGTTGGTCGGCACGCGGGACTGACGCAGGAACATCTGCTCGAGGTCGGGGCGTACTTGCCCGCGCTCGACCAGCTTGAACGGTGGAAAGGCCGGTGGGTCGAGAAACAGGTCGGTGGCGTCGACACAGAAGCTGCCCATCACCGAGCCACCGACATCGCTGTGATGCAGGACATTGGAGACCCAGCAGAACAGTTCGTCGCCGACAAAGACCGGGGCCGCGACCACGGCGTCGGGCTGGTGCGGCGAACCCACGAATGGGTCGTTGGACAGGTACATGTCCCCGGGGGCGATGCCGGGATCGGCCGCGCGATTCTCCAGTATCCACTTGGTGGTCAGCGATTGCGCGATGGAGAAGTACTGCAGATACGGCCCGAGGAAGACGACGTCGCCGTGCTGGGTCAGGATCGAGGGCTGGAAGTCGCGGGTGATCATCGTGACCGGCGAGACACACAGGCGCTGCAGGTTCTGCCCGTGCTCGAGGTTGATATTCATCAGCGAGTAGCGGATGACCTCGAACGTCACCGGGTCGACATCGTCTACAGCAGTGGTGTGCAGCCGCACCGAGTCGGATATCCGAAGCTCCAACGGGGGGATGTAGCCGCGGGCGATTCCGTCCCAAACAACGGTGGTGGGGGTGGTAGAGGCGGTCATTCCGATTCCTTCGAGGTCTCGAGCTTCAAGCGGAGTTCGTGTCGCAAGCCGACGGACAGGGTCGCCCCTGCCGGAACGGCGATCGTGGTGTGGGGAAGTTCGACCAGTGCCGGGCCGGTCACCGGTTGCACCGGCACACCGCCATAAACATCGGTGGTGGTCCAGCCGAGTTCTGGCCAATAGACGTCGGATTGCGCGACGGTCACCGGTGCCCCTGAGTTTTGCTGCGGAGTCGGTATCGCGGAAGCGACCGCGGCTCGAGCTCGGAACGCGAATACTTCGATGGCTTGAAACATCGCGGTCCCGCCCGAGCCGTACCTGCGGATGTACTCGGCGTTGAACCCATCGACCAGAGCCGTGCCGGTCTGGTTGTCGGCGGGGAGCGCGATCGGGATCTCCAGACTGTGCATCAGTTGCTCACGGAATCGCATGAGCGCATCGATCTCGATTGTCACGGTGGCGCCCGAGAATCCGGCCGCAGCCAATTCGGTCCGTGCCGCTGCTTCGATTTCGGCAATGCCAGCGGCCAGCGCGGCGGCGTGCGCGCCCTCGAACGGCGCTGACAGGCTGCGCTCGAGTTCCTTGAAAAGAACCACGTCACCGGAGGCGATGCCGTAAGCGGACAGGGTGGATGCGCCGTTGCCGAGCGGAATGATCACCTCGCGTACCCCGGACTCGGCCGCGTATCCGAACGCGTGCACCGGGCCCGCACCGCCGTAGGAGTAGAGCACGTAGTCACGGGGGTCGTGGCCGCGCTCGAGGGTCTGCTGGCGGATAGCGGTGGCGGCGCGCATGTTGTTCACGGCGAGAATGCCGGAGGCGGTAGCTTCCACCGACAAGCCCAGTCGCGTGGCCAGTCGGCTTATGGCCGCGACGGCCGCCTCTCGGTCCAGCGGCATCCGGCCGTCGAGGAATGCCTCCGGCCGCAGGAAGCCGAGTACGACATCGGCATCGGTGACGGTGGGCTCGGTACCTCCGCGCCCGTAGCAGGCGGGCCCGGGCTCCGAGCCTGCGCTTTGCGGCCCGACCCGGAGACCGCCGGTTGCCTCATCGAGGCTGGCTACAGTGCCCCCACCACAGGCGATCGTTTTCACCGCAAGATGGGGCAGCCGGTAGGTGTACTGGTCGATGACGTTGTCCTCGGCCATCACCGGTTTACCGTCGATTACCAGCCCGATGTCGAACGACGTCCCTCCCATATCGGTAGCGACGACACGATCGTGGCCATAGGCCTGCGCCAGCGTCGCGACTCCAGTCAGACCGCCGGCCGGGCCCGAGTCGATCGTGCCCAGCGACGTGGTGGTGGCGGCCGTCGCCGGGAGCACTCCTCCGTTGGATTGCATGACCAGCAGCGGCTCGGTCAGGCCGGACTGCTCGAGCCGATGCGCCAACCGTCCCAGATACCGTGAACACGCGGGACCGACGTAGCCGTTCATGACTGTGGCGACGGTTCGCTCGTATTCGCCCAACCGCGGCGTGACCGCGGCCGAGCTGGAAACGAACACACCAGGCGCGGCCGCAGTCAACGCCTCGACGAGGGCGAGTTCGTGTTTGGCGTTGGCGAACGACCACAACAAACAGATCGCAATCGAGTCGAGCTGGTGCTCGGCGATCAACCGTGTGATGTCGTGGACAGCGGTCTCGGTGTCCAGTTCGACGACGACGGCGCCTCGGGCATCGATGCGTTCGTGTACCTCGGTGACGGCGCCCGAGACGATCAGCGGTTCCGGAAGGCGCGTGCCGTGGACGGCGAAGACGTTCTCGATCGGCTGGCCGGCCACCCGCCCGGACCCGCGCATCATCGTCAGCGCATCGCCGTGACCGGCCGTCGCCACCAGCCCGACACGTGCGCCGGCACGTTCGAGCACGGCGTTAGTGCCAATCGTCGTGCCGTGGCCGAACCGCGAGGTGCGCGCCAGCAATGTCTGCAGGTCGAGCCCTAGTTCCTCAGCCAGCCGCTCGATGCCCGCCATGACTCCTGCCACCGGATCGTCCTTCGTGGACAAGGCTTTCGCGGTGCGATGGTTGCCGTAGTGGTCGACCAGCACACAGTCGGTGAATGTGCCGCCGATGTCTACGCCGATGTAGTACATGTTCACTCCTGGATCTATCGAATCGCCGCCCGCATAGCGCCGAACGGCTGTTAGTGCCTCATCTGGAAACGTTGATCCGTGATAGGAAGAACGGGGCTGGACTTCTGTAACGACCGTGGTCGCGACGACGCCGATCTCGACGCCCAGCGGGCTCGCTGATCACCCGACCTGCCGGGCATGTGGCGCTGCTGGTCACGGCCCTCGGAACAATCGTTCGCATGGCAGACGTGGCAACAGCCGACAGCCCTCGATGAAATCGCGGATCAATTCGATTGTGCACCAATGCTTTCGCTCCCAATCGCGGATCAGATTACGGGCCACCACCGCAGTGGTCGTGTAGTCGAAGTTCAGGTCGGCCAGCCAGATCCGTAGGTGCACATCACCCTCGGATGGGAACGGTCCTTCGACGGTCATGGCATATCGCCTCCTCGGGCAACACAAGTTGGCAATCCTTCAGCTCCCGGCCTTCCCTCGGAGTCACCGGTCGGACGAACATCGCTGGCTCACCGATCACGACGCTGCCTCCGTGAGCGGCAAGCCCACGATCATGCAGCGACCCTGACCTACCCGCTCACCCTTTCTGGACGAGGCACTAGGACATCAGCGATACAAACCGCTGCAGTTGAGGTTGGAACCGCCGTCGAGGCGAAGCACCTCGCCGGTCGTGTACCCCGCGGCAGGGGAGAGCAGATACAACACCGAACCAACCACTTCCCCGACGGTGGCCAGGCGCTTCATCGGGACTCCCGCGAGCAGGCGCTCACGCGCACCAGCAGGCATCGCCAACACCTTCGGAGTGGCGAAGAGCCCTGGCGCGACGGCGTTTACGCGGATGCCGACACCCAACCACTCTGCCGCCAGCGTCCTGGTCATGCCGAGAAGACCGGCCTTCGCGGCCGCGTACGAAACTTGCCCGGGCAGTCCATCCAGTGCCGCGAGCGAGGAAACGAAGACGATCGACGGCGAATTCGATGCCGTCAACCCCGGATACGCCGCTTGCGCAACCGCGAACTGCGCGACGAGATTGGCTTCGATGTCCGCTCGGAACTCGTCCATCGCGAACGTCGCGGCTGCGTGCACGGTATCGACGACGGCCGCCGCGCCGACTACCGCGTCGATGCCGCCGAGCGCTGACATCGCCTGCTCGACGGCCCGACGCGCAGCGTCGTTGTCGGTGAGATCGGCTTCGACCATCCGGACGTTGGACGCGCCGGAGGTGCCCGGTTGATCGATGCCGACCACCTCGCAGTGGAGTTGTTCCAGCGCTGCGGTGAGGACTCGCCCGAGGCCACCGGCTGCACCGGTCACCACAATCCGGCTCCCAGCCGACGGCACTGTCGACCAGCCAGAATTGAAGTCCTCCATGTCAGACCACCTTGTCCTACATGCTGTTACCAGCCCGTTTATGTCGATCAATTGATCGACATAAACATAATGCAGGTCACACGGAGCCGTCAACCACTTCGGGCGGATTGCACCGATCAATTGATCGACACATAGGATGGAGGCATGGTGCGGCAGAAGTCGGCACTCGCGCGGGAGGTTGCAGGTGGCCAGGAAGAAGTCCCTTGATGAAGGGCCGGTGCTCAGCGGGCGGATTCTCGACAGTGCCAGCCATCTGTTCTACGAGCGTGGGTACGGCTCGACCTCTATCCGCGACATCGCCGAGGCAGTCGGGATCTCCTCCTCGACCATGTATCACCACTTCATGAACAAGCAGGACATCCTGCACGCGATCGTGTCCCGGTTCATGACCGACTTCGTCGACGCGACCGTCCCCACCTTGCGGGACCGTTCACTGAGCCCGACGGAACGGATACGGCGTGTGGTGCGCCTGCACATCGAGTTCAGCCAGGCCCGTCGGCCCGAACTCCTGATCGGCAACCCGATTCGCTACGCACTCGATCCAGCCAACAAAGAACAAGGCATCAAGCTGCAGCGCGCCTACCACGACGCGGTGCAAGAGGTCATCGAGGAGGGTTGCCGGTGCGGCGAGTTCGCGACCGACAACGTCGCGGTCACCACCCTGGCGATACTCGACATGCTCAACGGGATCCGGGAATGGTTCTCCCCGTCGGGGCCGCTCGGTCTCGACGAGCTCATCGACCGCTACATCGAGATCGTGCTGTCCACACTCGGCGCCCGCGACCGGTCCGTGCGCACCTGAGTGATGCTCGAGCCTTGGGGCCCGAGCGCCACTTGGCTGCCTGGTAGTCGATATACCGCCCGCAGCTCAGGGGATGGTGGCAATGATCTCCGCGGCCCGCACGGGCATCGACGGGAACGGTGAATGCGACGACTCGAGCTCGATCACCCGGGTCGGATTGTCCGGAAAGGCTTCGTCGGCATGCGTGATGAATAGTCGCTGCAGGGCAGATGGGATCGTACGGTCGCGGTTGCACAGCACTGGCGGTTTCCAGATTGTTGCGGGGAGGCTGGGGATGGGCGCGCTCAGTGGCGTTGGCGGTCGATCGCATTTGTGAGTGCGGTTACAAGGGGGTGGAGTTCGGTCTTGAAGCTGATGCACTGAGGGGGACTGGCTGCTCTGCATGCAGGTGCGTTCGGGATCAGTGTGTCTGAGGTCCCGATCGTGTCGCCTCGCGCTGCGTGGCAATCCGGCGGCGATCTCGTCCCGCGACATGGGCAACTCGTCGGTTGGTGCGCTGAAGAATACGAAAGTGGCCTCCCGCATCACCTTTCGCTTGCGTGCGACGGTCGACCTCTGCGGCTCCGCGCTCGCATATGTATAGATGGTGGACTTGTCGGTCCAGGCTGAGTAGGTCCACAACGTGCTCTCCAGCATCTCCGCCATGATCACGTTGACGGAGAGATTGGCCTCGCCGAGATGGGGGCCGAGCTGTGGCGGGAGTTGCTGCAGCCCGTTGCCGTGGCGGGCAAGCAGGATGCGGGCGCAGCACGAATCACCGCCAGTCAGAACGTGATTCGCCATACGCCAGATTTCTCAGATCTGGACCCCGCGTGCCCTGGAGACCCGGCCGGGTGATGTCCCGTACGGGTTGTGGCTGCTGTCGCTGATCGCGTCGCGCCCTGGTGAGGAGGTTTGCGTCTGTGAGCTGACCCCGCAGTTCGAGCAGTCCCAGCCGACGATCTCGCACCATTTGAAGGTGTTGCGTGAGGGCGGGCTCATCGACTACGAGCGTCGCGGTACCTGGGTTTATTACTGGGTGATCCCGCAAGTGCTGCACCGTCTTTTGGCGGTTCTGGTCACCGCTGGGGTCGAGCCCGTGACCGCGACCGCATGACATCGCGTGTCCCGGCGCTGGGGCGGCGGCTGCTGGCGGAGTTCGTCGGGACCGCGCTGGCGGTCTGCATAGCGGTGGCGTGACGGTTCTAGTCCGGTTGCCGCAGGTTCGTGCCTTCGGCACCCAGGGGCGGACCTAGCGCGAATCGCAAGACGTCACGAACTCCTGAGCGCGGTCTGCTAGCGGACACGTGATAATGGGTCTGGCCGGAATTTGATGATCGGGTGGGTGTCGATCCGCTGTCGCGCAGGAGGATCGGATATAGACGAAGTTCGTGGTGTTGGATGATTTCGCGAAACCTGTTGTGAGCCTGCTCTTTCCACATCTGTCGGTGGTTCGTCTCGATGGGTGTTTCGGCGACGAGCGGGCGGATCGTGTTCGATGCGTCAACATGTGGTTCTTCGGCTGATTGCACGCGGTGTGAGTGGCTGTGGCGATCATCTCCCAGGTGGCCGGTGCATTGCAGGCGGCCCACGACGCCGGGCTGGCGCACCGCGATGTCAAACCCTCCAACATCAGGGATCGCCCACGCCGCCGACGACCGAATAGAGGGCGTGATCGCCCATCACCTGTACACCCCGCCGCCGCGACCCAGCACCACTACACCCGATATCCCGACTGCCTTCTATGCGGTCATCGCCAAGGGAATGGCCAAAGATCCCGACGATCGTTACCAGTCCGTGCGCGAGCTGGCCGCGGCGGCACACGCCGCGGTGGGCGATTCCGCGGTCGGCACCACCGGGGTCGTGGCTGCGCGCCGTGGGCGGCGAATCAGGTTGTCGCCCAAGACCGCCGGGCTGCTCGCCGCCGGGGCCGCGGTTGCGATACTGGCTGCCGTAGCGGTGATCATTGGTGTCCTACGGCATTCAGGTGGCGGTGGCAATTCGCCCGCACCTATCGGCGGGGCCCACTCGTCACAGACTGCTCTGCCGTTTACCGGCGTAACCCTGCCTACCGGTGTGGCGGTCGACACGGCGGGCACAGTATACGTCACTGACATGGGTAACGATCGGGTGGTGAAACTCCCCGTCGGCTGAACCACCCGGACCGGCCTACACGATCCCAGCGGTGCCGTGACCGCGAAGACAAAGCGATTCGACGTCGAACCTCCCGGCCCGGATGTCAACCTTCAGTGCTCGGAACCATCTAAGAGTGTCGAGAGACCAGAATGTGCCAGAAGGGGTTC
This sequence comes from Nocardia sp. CA-135398, assembly GCF_050955845.1. Lineage (NCBI taxonomy): Bacteria > Bacillati > Actinomycetota > Actinomycetes > Mycobacteriales > Nocardiaceae > Nocardia > Nocardia sp. CA-135398. The sequence continues at coordinate 4,472,533 of NZ_CP192084.1, forward strand.
ACGTCGAGGTCGAGGAATACCCGATCGTGTCGCTGTCCGGCGACGTGGACAAGCAAACATTGCGGGACATCACCGGTCGCGTTCATCTGATCGGTTGGCCTACGTGAAATATGGGACGTAACAAAATTCGTTGCGGAAACAAATTTGGAAATATTCGGCTTCGATCTTGCATCGGGTTCTATCGGATTCGTATCGAAAATTCCATCGGTGTTCTTCTCCGGCCTGGCCGTCGTATGGCTTCGTTGCGGATTCCGCACGGTCGAATGTGGTTACCTCTCCGTCGCTGGAACGGGTTTGCGCTGGTCAGGCGGGTGTAACCTGGGCTGCGAAACTGGATCAAGCGGGCACTGCGAGAGGGTGATTGTCGCCGATTGTCGTCGCGATAGTTCGGTGCGGTCGTATACTCCCGTTATGGCGGATGAGCAGTCCTCCACGGAATTTTCCGAGTCGCCGGTTCTTGTGGTGCAGACGCGAGAACGCGTCTATCGGCTACGCGCCGGAGGTGCATACAATATCGGCCGCGATCCGGCCGCCGATATTGTGGTCACCGATCCGCGTGTTTCGACGTTGCATGCCGTGCTGGAGCGGGGATCGCGCGGTTGGGAAATCGAGGACGCGCACAGCCTTAACGGCACCTTTTTCGACGGTCATCGCGTCGAGCGGATGGTGATCGACCACGACGAGACCTTCCAGCTCGGTCACGCCAAGGACGGTGAGCAGTTGTTCTGCTCGCTGGAAATCTCACTCGGAGCCGAGCCCGAGACCGATGGTGGTTTCGGTGGGGACACGATGGTTGTCCCGGATCCCGGCTATGACATCGACGATGACGCCACGGTCACCCAGTTCGAGCCGGGCTTGCCGCGGCGAGTGTCGCGGTCCTCGCTTCCGGCCGCCCGCCCCAGCGCGGTGGTCCGGATCGTCTCGGGCAAGCTGCGGATCGGGCGCGCTGGCGATAACGACATCGTCGTGCCCGATCTCATGGTCTCTCGCCATCACGCCGAACTGCAGGTGATCGCCGAAGGCAGGTATCGAGTCGTCGACCTCGACAGCCACAACGGCACCTACGTCAACGGCCACCGGGTCGACGCCGCCGACCTGTCCGAATCCGACTTGATCGGCATGGGACACACCACCTATCGGCTCGTCGGCAACGAGCTGCGCGAGTCCGTCGACACCGGTGACATCTCGGTCTGCGTGCAAAACCTCATCGTGCGGACACCGGAAGGCAAAGTTCTCCTCGACGAGGTGACCTTCCCCATCCCGCAGCGCTCACTTGTCGGGGTCATCGGACCCAGCGGAGCGGGCAAGTCGACATTGCTCGGCGCGGTCACCGGGTTGCGGCCAGCGACCGAGGGGACGGTCCACTACGACGGACGCGACCTGTACACCGATTACGACGAACTCCGGCACCGGATCGGGCTGGTCCCGCAGGAGGACATCCTGCACAACCAGCTTCCGACGCGACGCGCGCTGCGTTACGCGGCCGAACTGCGTTTCCCGGGTGATACGCGAGCCGAGGAGCGCGAGCAGCGGGTCGACGAGGTACTCGACGAGCTGGGTTTGGCGCGGCACGCCGATACCCGCATCGATCGGCTCTCGGGTGGGCAACGCAAAAGGGTAAGCGTCGCACTGGAATTGCTGACCAAACCGTCCCTGCTGTTCCTTGACGAACCGACCTCCGGCCTCGACCCCGGCCTGGACAAGACGGTCATGGAAATGCTGTCCGAACTCGCCCACGACGGGCGTACCGTCATCGTCGTCACGCACAGCGTGGCGAATCTCGATTCCTGCGACCGCCTCTTGGTCCTGGTGCCCGGTGGCAGGCTGGCCTATTACGGACCGCCCGCAGAGGGGTTGCAGGAATTCGGGCAGCGCAGCTGGGCCGAGGTGTTCCAAGCATTCGACCGGGAGGAGGGCCGCGACTGGGCCGGTGAATTCCGGAATTCGCCACGCTTCGATAACTACGTGGCGGTCGCGCCGACCGACGACGTCGGCCCGACGGAAGTACATACACCGGCACCGCCGCCCGCGCCGCAGTCCAAGCTCAGCCAGCTCAGTACCCTGTGCAGGCGCTATCTGGCGGTGATTGCCTCGGACCGCAGCTATCTGGCGTTGCTCGGCGTGATGCCGCTGCTGCTGGGCGGTTTGATCGCTGCGATCCCGTCGGGCGCGGGGTTCAGTGGGGCACCGGGAACCAACACCGACGCCCCGACCAAGCTCATGATCTTGATATTCGGTGCATGCTTCGTCGGCACCGGCAACTCGATTCGCGAGATCGTCAAGGAACAGACGATCTACCGCAGAGAACGCGCGGCAGGCCTGTCGGCCGGAGTCTATTTGGTGTCGAAACTGCTGGTCTTGGGTGTGATCACCATCCTTCAGGCGGTGGTGTTGTTCTTGATCGGCACCATTGGTGAGAGTTTCCCGCCGAAAGGGATATTCACCTCGGTCGAGGTGGAGTTGATCTTGGCGATGGCTTTGCTGGGCATCGCGTCGCTGGCGATGGGCTTGCTGGTGTCGGTGTCGGTGAACACCTCGGAAAAGACACTGCCGCTGCTGATCGTGCTGTCGATGGCGCAACTCGTGCTCACCGGCGGTCTGGTGCGGCTGCCCGGCACGCCCGTTCTGCAACAGCTGTCCTACCTGTCGCCGTCGCGCTGGGGCTACGGCGCTGGAGCGGCCAGTCTCGACCTGGACACTCTCTCACCGCACGATGGTGGACCCGACCCGCTCTGGAAACACACCCTCGGTACGTGGCTGCTCGACATGGGCGTCGTCGCTGCTCTAGCAGCCGTCTTCCTCACGCTGGCCTGGTATCGCCTGTACCAGCTGCGGCCACGGCGGCGCGGCGCCCGCCCAGCGCGGATCTGACGCCGACAATCACGGAGCAGCCTGCGGCGCTCGTACTGGTCGGCTGCGCTCGGTGTCCTGGTCGGCGACGGGTACGGCACGCAGGCGATGTTCAGCGACAGCAGTTGGGGTCGAGCACGACGCACAGCGCCGCTAGGGCGTCTCGGCGGGCGCGGTGGAAGGTGTTCATCCCGCGACGTTCAGATTCGACGAGCCCGGCCTTGCGGAGCTGGCCGAGGTGATGGCTGACCGTCGACTCCGACAGCCCCACCGCTGTGGCGAGGTCGCCGCCGTTCTCCTCGCCGGGCGCGCTGGTCAGCAGCAGTGACAGCAGTTTGACCCGCACCGGGTCGGCGATCGCTTTGAGCCGCAGCGCCACTGCGAGTGCGGCATCGTCGTCGATCGGCAGGGCCGCGACCGGCGGGCAGCAGACGGGAGCGGACATGTCGATCACGGGCAGTGCCTTGGGCATATGATCGACTCTACCGACTTCATTGACATATGTCGAAAAGGTGGCAGACTCGGCATCGAACTGGTTCTTCGATATATGTCACACAAGTGGAGGTAGTCATGTCCCGCATCCAGCTCGCCCTCAACGTCGACGACATCGACGCGGCCGTGCGGTTCTACTCGACCCTGTTCAACACCGAGCCCGCCAAACGCAAGCCCGGCTACGCCAACTTCGCCGTCACCGTGCCGCCGTTGAAACTCGTGCTCATCGAAAACCCCGGCCACGGCGGCAGCGTCAACCACCTCGGCGTCGAGGTCGAAACCTCCGACCAGGTGCACGCCGAGATCGCCCGCCTCTCCGAGGCCGGGCTGTTCACCGAAGAGCAGATCGCCACGACCTGTTGCTTCGCCACCCAGGACAAAGTCTGGGTCACCGCGCCCGACACCGAGCGCTGGGAGGTCTACACCGTCCTGGCCGACAGTGACAGCTTCGGAGCCGCACCCGAACTCGGGGACGCCGAGGCCGTCCAGGCCTGCTGCGGCACCGCCGAGGACCCCGCAACGGAAGGGACGTGCTGCAGTCCCACGGCCAAGGAGGAAGCCATCGCCTCCGGCGCCACCTGCTGCAACTAACCCCCGGGCGGGTTCACCAGGTGTTCGCTTGCGCACTGATTCGATAGTCATCAATATCGATAGGTGTCGAAACCGCAGTTACCGCTCATCGGCGTGAACTCACCACCGTGTGAGGTCACGCCCCTGGTCCGCCAACCACTGAGTACCGACGCCGCCACGGAGCTGGCCAGCATCTTCAAGGCGTTGTCGGACCCGGTCCGGTTGCGGCTGCTATCGGTCGTCGCCAGTCATGCCGGGCAGCAAGCCTGCGTCTGCGACCTGTCGGAAGGTTTCGACGTCAGCCAGCCCACCATTTCCCACCATCTGAAGGTGCTACGCGAAGCCGGGCTGCTCAGCAGCGAGCGGCGCGGGTCGTGGGTGTACTACCGCATCGAACCCGCCGCGCTGCGACAGCTGTCGCACCTACTCGACATCACCGCCCCTGCAGCGGTCGCCAGATGACCGCGCATCTGCGGCGGCTGCTGGCCGAGTTCCTCGGCACCGCCGTGCTGGTCACCATCGTCGTCGGCTCCGGCATCGCCGCCCAGCAACTCTCACCCAACGATGCCGGACTACAGCTGCTGGAAAACTCCACCGCCACCGTGCTGGGGCTCGCGATACTGATCCTGGTCTTCGGGCCCGTTTCCGGAGCCCACTTCAATCCGGTCGTCTCCGCCACGCACTGGCTACTCGGCCGCCGCCACGGCACCGGACTGACCGGCCCAGACCTGGGCGGCTACATCGCCGCCCAGATCGTCGGCGCCGTCCTGGGTGCGATCCTCGCCCACGGCATGTTCGACCAACCCGCGCTGCAGATCTCCACCCATCACCGCATCACCAGCGGGCACCTGCTCGCAGAAGTCGTCGCTACCGCCGGACTCATCGCGGTTATCTTCGCTCTCGCGCGATCCGGCCGCGCGACACTCTCGGCAGCAGCGGTCGGCGCCTACATCGGGTCGGCCTACTGGTTCACCTCCTCCACCTCGTTCGCCAACCCTGCGGTCACTGTCGGACGTGTCTTCACCGACACCTTCGCCGGAATCGCCCCCAGCTCAGCCCCCGGATTCATCGCCGCTCAAATCCTGGGCGCACTCCTGGGCCTCGCACTCATCCCCACCCTCTACCCGGCCAGCACCACGGCCGCCGACAACACCGTCGTGCCCCACGACACCGCCGCCATCACCGACTGAAAGGTCGCCTCCCGCAATGCCGCCCAAGCGCAGCGTGCTGTTCGTCTGCGTCCACAACGCCGGACGCTCCCAAATGGCCCAAGCCTTCCTCACCCACCTCGCCGGCGATGCCGTCGAAGTCCGCTCCGCAGGCTCGGCCCCCGCCGAGCACATCAATCCCGTCGCCGTCGAGGCGATGGCCGAGGTCGGCATACACCTCTCCTGCCAAGCCCCGAAAGTCCTCACCCAAGCCGCTGTCGAAGCCGCCGATATCGTGATCACCATGGGCTGCGGAGACGCCTGCCCCTTCTTCCCCGGAAAGCGATACCTGGACTGGGAACTCGACGATCCCGCCGGACAAGGCATCGACGCGGTTCGCGCCATCCGCGACCAGATCCAGCGGCGCGTCCGTGACCTGCTCCACGAACTCGGCATCGACTGACCGCAAACAGCCCATATTCTCGTGGAAGTGGACCTCGAGTCCGCACCATGGCGCTGGGCACGTGGTGTCGATCGGCTCCGGTACAGGGCTGGCTCCCGCAGCGCCGCGCCGAAAGGTCGCGATTGAGTAATCCCTACCTGAGCGGCCGTACTCGTCGACCACGCTGGCGGGGAGCGCGATAGATGGATGATTCGTGGCGGCAGATGTACGGCTACCGAACGTCTGGAGGGGACTTGTTGGTGGATCTGATCTCCAATTGAGTAATCAACCTGTCGACCGACGAGCCCGCAGTGTTCGCCCAGAGGCGCGCGCGGACGGACGGGGATCTCCGACGTCGTCGCCGAGGACGCCCTGAGCCCGGCCGATCGCGCCGAGCGCGGGGACTACGTCGGCTGCATCGCAGGTGCCCTGTCGTTCACCGAGTATCGAAACCACCTGGAGGCGCCGGGATTTGGTGATGTCGCGATCATCCCGACCCATTCGGTGGCCGACGGTATGCACTCGGCGATCGTGAAAGCCGTCAAATCTCGCGGAGTAGAGCGTGTGCTCGGTCCATTACTCCTTCAGGCGGTCGTCATCGTTCTCGATTGGCGTGTCGGGACACACCACCACGTCATCCCGTTACCGTGCGGGGGTAGACCACAAAGGACTGTTCGGCGGCCAGCGGGTAAGAGTTCCCTTGGCAGCCCGGTACTGGCGTAGACCGATTGAGAGGATCTGAACCTTGAGCGATCTTTCTCGCCGTGACCTGCTCAGGACGTCGGTGGCCGCTGGCGTCGGAGTAGGCGTTGTCTCGGGCCTTACGGCCGCGGACACGCCGGATATTGCGGACGCGAGCCCCACCAGGAGCCCAGGATGCCCGCCCACGACGCTGACCGGCCACATCGTCCGCCCCAGTGACGCGTCGTACACGGATGCGCGACTCGGCTGGGACCAGCTCTTTTCTCACTATCCGCTGGTCATCGCGTTTGCCCAGGAAACCCAGGATGTGGTGAACGCCGTGATGTGGGCGCGACAGCACGACATCGCGCTGCGGGTGCGCAGCGGCCGCCACGCCCTCGAGGGCTGGTCGAACATCGACAACGGCATCGTCATCGACGTCAGCGGGCTGAAATCGGTCCAGATCGACCCCGGCGCTCGCATCGCGACGGTCGGTGCCGGGCTGACCCAACTGGAAGCCGTGACGACACTCGCGAAGCAGAACTTTGCGGTCACAACCGGAAGCGAGGGCAGCGTGAGCCTGTGCGGTGCGACACTCGGCGGTGGCCTCGGGCCCCTCAACCGCAGTTTCGGTATGGCCTGCGACAGCCTGATGGCGGCCGAGGTCGTCATCGCGTCGGGTCAGGACTGCGCCGAGGTGATCAACGCGGACTCACAGCACCACTCGGACCTGCTCTGGGCGCTTCGCGGGGCGGGAAACGGCAACTTCGGGATCGTCACCCAACTCACCTATCAGGTGTATCCGCTCGAGCATCTCGCCTATGTGCAGGCGACATGGGATGGCCTCGGAAACCTGTCCGGGGTCTTCGAAGCATGGCAGCGTACGGTTCCGTCCGCCGACAGCCGTTTGGGATCCGAGCTCGAGATCCACAAGTCCCAGATCCTGCTGTCCGCGTGGCTTGTGGACGGGGCAGCGGCACAGGCCAGGCAGATGCTGGCGCCGATCCTGTCGGTCGGCACGCCCGATGTCACGGTGCAGGTCGGTAACTGGGGCGACATCTTTGCCGGATCCCAGGTCCCGCTCGCGCAAGAGCCCGCGAACTGGAAGTTCTTCTCGCAGTTCGTCAAAGAACGGTTCCCGAAGAACGCGATCGACATCATCGGCGACTTCATGCGCAACGCCCCCACAGAGGAGAGCAACTACTTTGTCGATGCCTTCGGTGGGGCGATCAAGACCGAGCCCCCCGGCGGCACGGCGTTCGCCCATCGCGACGCCCTTTTCTACGGCGAGATCGGTGCGGCCTGGGGGACTCGTTCACCACAACCAGGCGTCAGCGACCCGCTGACCGCGCAGGCCCAGGCATGGACCGCCGAGTTCAGCCAGGCGCTGCGGCCCTTTACGGACGGCGCTTACGTCAACGTGCCGAACGTCGGAATGCAAGAGTGGCGAACCGCCTACTGGGGCAGCCAGCACTTCGAGCGGCTGCGCAGGATCAAGGCGACGTACGACCCCCACAACGTCTTCCAGTACGAGCAGAGCATCCCGCCTGCGTCACACTGATCGACAGTTCGCCGCTGCTCGCAACTCCCGGTTGGCCGTCGGCGGCCCCGAGGGTTTCGTTACCGTCCACCCGCCTGAGCACACGTCAAAGCGCGGTGCGTGCCGCTGGCGGGGCCGGTCCGATCCGCCACCTGAGCGCTACCTCTGGACACACGCGACCGGTCGTGTCCGGTGATGGGTATGACGCCGGTGTCTGGGTATACGTCGCACCGTGTCGCGAGGAAGCCCTCGTGCACGCGGACAGCTCAGTTGCGCGGATCGTGCGTGGTGGAGCACCCGGCGAAGTTCACTCGAACACAGGAGGGTTATTTCTGACGTACTGGCCGCATGGGAGCAGGTGTTCAGCCGAGCCACAGCCGGGATCGGTGCTGGGAGACCACGACGGACAGTCGTCGCCGATTTGACCGATCACGCTGCGCAGTTGCAGTGGGATGTGAGTCGGTTATCCGACCTCCGAGACCTTTTCGCGCCGACCGGACCGTTGTGTGAGATCTCGGCCAGCAGTGGGTGGTTGGAGATCTACACGGACCTGGGGAACCGGTTCGAACAGTTGCATAAGCGCTTCTCGTAGCCGGACCGTCGATCCTCCAGCCGAGCAGGTATTTGGATCAAATTTGATGCAAATACGTGCTCGAGTAATGCACGAGAGGGGACTTGAACCCCTACGTGCGGCAGATTTGCCTAAACCATGTGTTCGACGACATCTAATATAGGCATTCCGATGTTTGGTTCAACGCCATCGGTGGAGTGTTTCTACCGTAATAGGCTGCAGCTGAGCATCTTTCATCTCGACTGCACTTGTAGGTGGCCGTCACGTGTCGTGTCACGGCTTCGAGGGGACTCTCTACATCATTTGCGTAGTGAATTACGCCTGTCCGGGGTTCGACACTCACTGCTCGATCAGCGAGCTGGTACACCACTCTGCCGGACACAACCCCTTGCCACGGCCGCGCTATACGTCGGACGCATAGCGGTCAGCAACCGGGCGGTATAGCCCCTGCGCGGCCCGAAACCCAGATCACGCCGGGCGTACGTCGGCTGCCACCACACCCGCGTCTTGTATGCATCAAGGTCTTCAACTTTCCCGGCCCTGCGGTGCGGGTCGGCGTAGCTGCGAAGCTGACGGGAGTTCCGGATGACCCCGATGGCAGTCCAGGCCGCGTCAGCGAATCCAGCTTGGGAGAAGCAGCCACTGCACCGGCTCGCCTGCCTACTGTGTCCTGGCACGAGACGACGCTGCCGAACCGTTCGGCGGCTGGATCCTCCATCGCGATGAACACTGGTTGGTGGCCCCCGGCGAACCGGCCACGACCATGCCCGGCGCGCTGCGAATCACCTCGCGGCGGCATTACGTCGACTTCGCCGATATGGCCGCCGCCGAAGCCGCGACCTTCGATCCGCTGTGTTCCGTTCTCGGTCGGGCGCTACGGGCAACCACCGACGCCGAACGCGTGCACCTCGTCTCGACCCGCGACCGCATCGCGCACTTCCACGCCTGGCTCTACCCGAGACCGGCCGCCCATCCGCTGCGCGGCACCGAATTTCTCGACGCCCCCCAACGCGGCACCCCCGCCCTCGTCGAGAGCACGGCACGCGCCCTCCGCACCCATCTCTCCGAATACCTGCTGGGCTCGACCCACTAGCACCGGTCTTCAGCTGACCCGCTACGCCCGTCCCATCAGCGATCGCCGAGGCCACCGATGCGACGGGAGCGGTTCACACCCAACCCGCCGAGGACCAAGCCGATCAGACCGAATGCCATGGCCACCCAAGCCCCGACTATCCCGTTGCCGGTGCCGGGACCACCATCGGCGGTGGCCGCGAACACGCTACCGAGGACCAGACTGAGCAGCCCCGAGGCCAAGGCCAGCACCGCGCCTCGCCGCTCATTGCCCGTGCCGAAACGACCGACGCGGGCCAGGACGAGAACGCCGACCACTACACCGACCAGCCCCACCAGCGCGGTCAGGCTCGGACCGAGCCGCCCGGACGTCATCCCGGTGACGGCGGCAGTCTGCTGGACCGAGGCGGTCGCTGGTGCGGCGAGGACGATACCTGCGAGCAGGCCGGGTGCTAGGACAGCGGGCAGATGACGGATAGACATGAGACTCCCTGTGTCGATGGCTCGATGTCGCTTCATCATGTGCGCCGACCGACCGCCGAACATCCTGCAGACGTGGACAATTCGCGCTGCCACCGCTGCGGTAGACAACTGCTCCGGACGCGGTAGAAGCCGCGAAACTACCGCGTTCGCAGTAGCGGACTCATCGTCCGTACGCGGGAGTTGCCCAGGCGAGATTCCAGTTAGGGTGCACACATGAGCAGGGCACCGATCCGGATCGGAGACTGGGCGGTCGCCGTCGGAGCGGCGGCCATCCTGTTGGGCGCCGGTCTGTCCGGGCAACGCTCTCCCACAAGTCTCGACATGCTGGGCTATGCGTTGCTGATAGTCGGCGGCCTGGGGTTGGCCGCGCACCGCTGGGTTCCGGTCACCGTGCTGACTGTGAGCGGGTTGTGCGTATTGGGTTACCAGGCAATCGGTTTCGATGTGGCCGCCATCGCTTTCCTGATCGCGGTGTACGCGACGGTCCGGGCCGGACATCACCTCATCGCGGTGGCGGGTTCGCTGCTCATGGTGGTCACTTTGCCGTTCGCGATGCTCCTCGCGCATCACGACTGGTCCGTGGGTGAGGCGTTCACGCAGGCCCGCGATGCCCTCCAACTCGCCTGGCTCATCGCGGCCGGTGCGGCGGGAGAGGCACTGCGGCAGGCAGAGCGGCGAGCCGACGAGGCCGAGCGCACCCGCGAGGAGACCGCGCGGCGCCGCGCCGACGAAGAGCGCTTGCATATCGCGCGAGAATTGCACGATTCACTCACGCACCAGATCTCGGTCATCAAGGTGCAATCCGAGGCTGCCGTCCATGTGGCGCTCAAGCGGGGCGAAGCGGCGCCGGAGGCGCTGCTCGCGATTCGGGAGGCCGGTCGCGAGGCCGCGCGGGAACTGCGAGCGACACTGGAGGCGCTGCGCGACGACAGCACCGCCCCACGACAAGGGCTCGACCACGTCCCGGACCTCGTGGAACGCGCCCGCACAACGGGTTTGGACGCGACGCTGACGATCGAAGGACCACGCGTGGATATGCCCGCCGCAGTGGACCGGACTGTTTACCGAATCATTCAGGAGTCGTTGACAAACATCTCCAGGCACGCCGCCGCCACGAGGGCATCGGTCCGGATCTATTACCGCCCCGACGCGTTGATCATTCGGGTCGACGACGACGGCAAGGCCGGACCGCATAACTCGCCCGTCCACGGTGTTGGACTGCTCGGGATGCGCGAACGCGTCAACGCGCTCGGTGGCCAACTCCGGGCGGCACCACGAAGCGACGGCGGGTTCTCCGTACAGGCCGAACTCCCCGTGGAACCAACATGATTCGCGTCCTACTGGTTGACGACCAACCACTCATCCGCAGCGGATTCCGCGCGCTCCTGGACCTCGAAGACGATATCGAGGTGGTGGCCGAGGCCGCCGACGGGCGCGAGGGTCTGACGCTGGCCAGGCGACACCTGCCCGACATCGCGCTCATCGACATTCAGATGCCCGGGATGAACGGCATCGAAGCAACCCGGCACATCGCGGCAGACCCGGCCCTGACCGGTGTGCACGTAGTCATCCTGACCAACTACGGCCTGGACGAATACGTCTACCACGCACTACGCGCGGGCGCGGCCGGCTTCCTCGTCAAAGACATTCGCCCGGAAGACTTTCTGCATTCGGTTCGCGTCGCCGCTCGTGGTGACGCTCTGCTCGCCCCGTCGATCACCCGCCGCCTGATCCACCGGTATCTCTCCCAACCACCCAACACCAGCGCCGGACTGAAGGAACTGACCACCCGCGAACGCGAGGCCGTCACACTCGTCGCGCAGGGCCTGTCCAACGACGAGATCGCAAACCACATGGTCATCAGCCCACTAACGGCGAAAACCCACATCAACCGGGCCATGATCAAGCTCCATGCCCGCGACCGCGCGCAACTCGTAGTCCTGGCTTATGAATCCGGTCTGGTCATCCCGCACAACTCCTGACAATCCCGCTCGGAAGTCCGGTGAACCATCTTGCAGCGGCCAAGGACCAGACCATCGCACCGTAATCGGCTAGTTACCGCGCACTCCGGTCCACTAGAGTCAGCAGCTACAACGACCGCCGCTGAACCCGCCGAACAAGACAGGCGAGGGCGGCACGTCGGGCGTTCCAGGTGTTGACCGCCGCCTCGCCCCACAGGGTTTCGATGGCTTGACCGAGCCGGTGGGCGGTCGTGTAGACGGCGATGACGCAGGCGCGACGGGTGTTCGGCGACCGGACCGCATCGAGGTAGGCATCCCGGGCGTCGCGGACGGTGATCGGAGTCGATCCGATCGTGATCGACTCTCTGACGGGCTTGCCGCAGTTCGGAGGTCCTGCCGCGTGGTGGCTTCCGGGGTGGTATGCGTGGGTAGAATCGGTTGCCGATATCGGTTTCGTCATATGTTCGAGGGTGGTGGTGCGGGGTGCGGGAGTTCCAGCGGGGGGCGGTGCGGTTGCACATCCTGCATCACGCGGCCGAGGAGGGTGTGCACGGTGCGTGGCTGACCACGGAGCTGGCGCGCCACGGGTACGGCATCAGTCCGGGCACGTTGTATCCGACGTTGCATCGGCTCGAGGCCGATGGGCTGCTGGTTTCGGAGCAGCAGGTGGTGGACGGCCGGGTGCGGCGGGTGTATCGGGCGACCTCGGATGGGCTGGCGGCCTTGGCCGCCGACCGGAAAGCGTTGGCGGAGTTGGCGCGTGAGGTGCTCGGCGAGCACACCGCGTGAGCCAGCCACTACCGGCGGCTCACGCGGACGCTGTGCTCACCGCCGGGCTGGGGCGAGTCGTCGGCGGATGAGGTAGACCAGCGCATCGATGGCCAGGACCGCGGTGCCGGACAGGACCGAGGAGACGGGCAAGGCGAAGGCCAGGATCACGCATCCGGCGGCACCGAGGGCGGGAATCAGGCGGTGCGGCCGGCCTTCGCGGGGGTGTCCCTATGTCCGTTGTCAGGTCGTGGGGTCGATGTTCTGGCTGGTGACGATGCTGGGTGAAGCTGGTTGTCGGTAGCGTGTTTTGGGTGGCGACGAAGGCTGAACGGCGGGCTGCCCGTGATTTGGTGGCTGCGTATCACGAGGCGCAGCTCGGTGTGCTCATTGAGCATGTAGGCCGGCGGTGGACTGGTTTCATGGCGGCGAGCAGGACGCGTTCGAGGTTGATGCGGTGATCCACTAGTTCCATCGGGCGGCCCGGCAGCTGTGGTCGTTTTGTGCCCAGTCCGGTCCAGGTGGAATCGACCGCGCACCTGATTGAGCGCATGGCCGATGACGGCCAGGCCATCGATTGGTGGCAGCGCGGCGCGTCGGCGAAGGCTCGCAGTGCCGAGGACCGCGACGTCTGATCAGGCGGTGGCCGCGACGCGGTAGGGCTGTTTGGTTTTGTTGCAGTAGGCGACCACCGCCGCGACCGCCAGGCCGATCACAGCCCGGACCCGGCCGCCGCCGCGGCCGGGGCAAGTGCGGCGAAGATCCCGGCGCCGATCATCGATCCCAGCCCGATCACCACCGCGTGACCCACGCCGAGCCGACGCTGGAGGTGAGGGCCGGTCCGGCCGGAGGTCGGCATGGTGGACACACGCACTCCCGAAGTCATACGAACGGACATTCGTGACGATAGCCGATATCGGGAAGCGATACCCTGGTAGGTGGTAGTCCTTCATGTAGTGATCCGACATATGGGGGAACGATGAACTCACCCCATCCCGCGTTGGTACGGCTGGCCGCGGTCGTAGTCGTCGCTCATGTGGCCGTGTTCGCCGGGCATCTGGTCGTGGTGGCACGGATTCCGCCCGGCTTGCCCCCGCCGACGGTTCTGGTGCTCGCCACCGCTGTCAACATCGCTGCGCTGCTGGGGTTGATCCTGTTGTGGCGGTCCAGGTTCGGTGCGGCGGGTGCGGTGATTCTGGTGTCGATGGTGGTGATGCTCGCCATCGGCGTTGTCGCGCATTTCGCGGGTTCCGGGCCCGAGAGCGTATTCGGTGTTCCCGCGTCGGATTGGGCGTTGTGGTTCCGGGTCACGGCCGTGGCGCTGATTGTCTTGGAGGTGATCGGTTGCTGGATCGGTATCCAGGCACTGCTCGCGCGAGGTCGTGGGCAGGGTTCCCGCGCAGCCGATCAGCACGCCGTGACACCGGCCCGGGGAGTGCGGCCGTGACCAGGCGATCGGCTCGCCGCCGCCTGACGGTCGCCGAGGCTCTGGTTGTCGCGACCGTGGTGGTCGGCGCGTTGTTCGGATCACTGCTGGACCGTGCACTGGTCGCCACGGTCGCGTGGCGGGATCTGGGGGTGGTGGCGTGGGCCGATTACAGTCGGCATGCGGATCTGGGGCCGGGTGAGGTGGTATACCCGATCGGCGGGATCCTCTGGTGGGGCCTGGTTTTCGCGGCTGTTATCGCCTGTCGGCGGGATCGGTTCGCATGGCGCGCGGTCCGGGTGCCGCTGTACCTGGCAGTGGTGGCGGTGCTCGGGGCGACTGTCTCGACCGTGATCGCCGCCCCGACGATGCAGCATGTGGGCACGATCACCGACACCGACACCGCCGCGTTGCAGCACGCGTTCGACACGTTCACCGTGTGGGGTGTCTACATGCGGGGCATCTGCTTCGCTGCCGGATTCCTGTGCAGCGCATGGGCGCTGGTCGTCCCGCTGCTCCAGCGCCCACTGCCGGTACCGCACTCGTCGGCCACCAGCGCGACCGCATAACAGCGGCGGCGATCGGCCTGCGAGAAACGGGAGGACCCGACGTCGTCGTCAGCGGACAGGCGGGACTTCATCGGAAAACGGCGCCCGCGCGCAGTCCGGGAATCTGCGCTGTTCCACGCCCGCGCTGTGCTGGATGAGTACGCTCGATCCGACGTATATCGGGTGACGATATCGGGAGGCGAGTGCCGATGACGGGAACGCAGCGGTGGTCGTGGCCGCGCATCCTGGGCGCGGACAGCCCGGCGGCGGTGATCTGCATCCGGGTGGCGGTGGGGCTGGTGTTCCTGAGTGAGGGGATCCAGAAGTTCCTCTACCCGGACAAGCTGGGGCCGGGCCGCTTCGACAAGATCGGAATACCAGCGGCGACGTTCTTCGCGAACCTCGACGGGGTCGTCGAAATCGCCTGCGGCGCATTGATCGTCATCGGATTGGCGACCCGGCTGGCGGCGGTGCCGCTGCTGGTCGACATCAGCGGGGCGATTGTGCTGACCAAGCTGCGCGAGCTGCGGCCCGGCGGATTCCAAGGCATACAAGGTTTCTGGGGGATGGCACACGACGCCCGCACCGACTTCGCGATGCTGCTCGGGCTGATCTTCCTGCTGTGGGTCGGCCCCGGCCGCTGGTCGCTGGACGCCGCGATCGCGCGGGGTGCTCAGCCGACGCGCAGCAGTGCCATGAACCCGTAGTCCATGTGCAACTGCTGGTGGCAGTGCAGCAGCGACGCGCCGGTCTGGTCGGCGACGACATCGATCGCCATCTCGTGGTAGCCGCCGAGCATCACCACATCCTTGCGCAACCCCGCGGTCGGGGTCCCCGCGATGTGGGTGACCTCGAAGGTGTTGCGGTGCAGGTGGATCGGGTGGATGTCGTCGGTGGCGTTGCGCAACCGCAGCCGGTAGCGGCGCCCATGCGCCAAGTCGAACACCGGTGTAGCGGTGTCCATGTCGAAGGCGACACCGTTGAGAGTCCACAGGTTGTACCCGTCGCGGTCGGCGTTGCGTTTCTCGATCAGCAGCTCGATCTGCTCCTCCGGCTCCGCCGAGGTCGCACCGGATCGGGTGAACAGCCGGTAGTCCCACGTGAACGGCGGCGGCGGTACCCATTGCGGGTCTCCGGTGCGGCCGGCGTATTCGACGACGATGCCCATGCCGTTGTCGCGGTCGTCGTCGGAGAGGTCACCGAGCACCCACACGCCCGGGTTGGTCATCTCCACCACCGCCGAGACCCGCTCGGCGGTACCCAGCCACAGCACCGGCACCCGCGCCGGGTTCGGCACCGGGTTGCCGTCCAACGCCAGCACCGTGAACGTGTGTCCGTGCAGGGCGAGGCTGCGGTTCTCGGTCGCGCCGCCGTTGACCACATGCAGCAGCACCCGCTCGCCCTCTTTGACCCGGATCGGGTCGCCGTGGCCGAGCATGCGGCCATTGATCGTGAAGGTGTCGTAGCCGACCTCGTAGCCGTGCGGCTTGCCCGACGCCAGCGACGCCGCCATCGCCGCCTCACCCTTGTCGCGCAACTCCGCAACCGGTTCCCCGGCCAGGAAGTCAGCGGCCATGTCCCCGCCCTGGCTCAGCGAAGGCCCGAACTCCTTGAGCGTGAGGAACACCTCCCGGTCATAGGCGCCGGGATTCTGCTTCGGCTCGATGTATACCGGCCCGACCTGCCCGTTGTACTGGCCCAGGTTCAAGTCCGCGCCGGCGACCAGATGCGTGTGATAGAACCGCAGCCCCGACGGGCCCGGCGTGAACGACAACCGCCGCATCCCATGCGCCGGAATGAACGGGGTGCCCTCCTCAGCCGACCCGTCCACCTCCACAGGCACCGCCTGCCCGTGCCAATGCAACTGCTCAGGCGTGCCGGTGTCGTTGTGGACATCGACCACCACCGGTTTGCCTTCGGTGAACTGCAGCAGCGGGCCCGGAAATTGACCGTTGTACAGCGTGGTCGACACCACTCGCCCCGGCGCAACCTCCACCTGCCCCTGCCCGATATGCAGCGTGTGATCGGCCTTCGCCGTCCCAGGCGACCGGTCACACCCGGCCGCCACTGCTGCCGCGCCACCGCCCGCCACCACCACGCCGGTCATCCCGAGGAACTCACGACGGTTCACTCGCATCCACCCCTCCAGATATCGAAAGCCGATGTCGCACCACGATATCGTCTCGCGACGAAGTGCTGAAGTGGCGCGACCGGGCCTATCGCCGCTGCCAGCGCACGCGGGGCAGGCCGCGCGGGAACCGTGCCTCGGCCTACCCTCGCGGACTCAGCCGGTACAGCGTGATGCGGCCAAGGTCGCAAGAGCGGGCGAGAGCTGCAATCGAGCAGCTCGACAGCCCTCGCCCGCCGACGAGTCAACGTCTTGTGTCCAACGACAACTACAAGGCCATCGACGAGGCCATCGACGCACTCGACGGCGCGCTCGGGCTCTCGCGCCGCGAGAACACCCGCCTGCTGGTGATCATCTCCGACGGCAACTTCAACGCCGAACCCCGCCGCATCGCCCAACAACGCCTCGACCGACTCCGCGCCAGCGGGTGCGCGGTGCTGTGGCTCGAACCCAACACCCTCTACACCGAACCTCTCGCAGGGGCCACCGTCCACACCATCACCGACCCCGCCACCACCGCCCGCGCCGCCACCACCGCCGTACGCACCGCATAACACCCTCGCCGGGTGCGGGCAGGCACACCCCGCCCCGCCTCACCTCCACCGCCACCACCGCGCCCGCGCGGTGGTGGCCTCGTTCCGGTCGGCCCTGGCGGTACATCCGACTCACGGTCGGGAGTGCGGAATTGTCGAATTCCTCTCGGGCTGAGGGAATTCCGGAAACCGACGAGAGGAATTCAGGGCGCGGATTTTCTTTTGACGACCCGCTTGACATCGGCACGGGTATCGAGCGTCCATAGGGACGGGAACAATGCCGAACCCTCCGGGGGATTTCCCCCGATCCGGTGTGGTTTCCGTCCCGGCCGGGACATGACCGAACACCCACACGAAATCCCGAATTCACGGAGGGACCTGTCATGTCCACACGCAAGAAGAAGACCACCGCCAGCAAGCAGCCGCCCCCTGACCCCGCCCCGACCCCTGACCCGACCACCGACCCCGCCCCGGCAGCCCCTGTGGGCGAACAGGGCGTGGGTGTGCCCGTGCTGCGCACCGACACCGAAAAAGCGGTGTGGGCGGCGTTGGGCAACTATCCCGGATTCACCATCGATGAGTTGGCGGGTGCGGCCGGGATCTCCGGTTCCACTGCGCGGCGCATCCTGACGGCCTGGGAAACCGCCGGAATCGCCCGCTCCCACCGCGACCCTGAATCGCCCCGCGCGGCCAAGACGTCGACCACCGCCGAACAGGTCACCACACCCGAACCGGCCGAACCGGCCGCGCCCGAATCGGTTGTGCCCGAACCGGTTGCCGCTGAGCCGCCCCAATCCGTGAGCGTTGACGGGACGGAACCGGTCCCCGGCGCGCCCGCCGATACCGGGCGGACACGGCCGTAGCCGCGACCGTGGGCGACGAACCCGCCGCCCCTGCCGCCAATGCCCCGGCCCCGGCCCCTGATGCGGCAGCGGCGCAGCCCGAGTCGACCGAACGGCTGGCCCCTGGGGCGTTGCGGGGACCGGTCGAGGACTTCCTGCGCGATCACCCGGGCGAGGACTACACCCCGCATCAGATCGGCAAAGCCATCGACCGCTCCAGCGGCGCGGTACACAACGCGCTGATGAAACTCACCACCGGCGGCATCGCCCGCCAAACGTGCACGGCCCCCAAGAAATTCGCCCTCACCGACGCGTGACCCTGCCTGCGCGGCCGGGGTCCCCGACAGCCAGGGGACCCGGGCACCGCATCCGGTTTCTCGTCCGACTCGTTCGTCAAATTTCCTGAAAGGCCCTACCCGGTCATGAACGACATCTCCCTGCCCGCCGTCGTCGCGACGGCCCTGCATCGCGTGTTCGCCTCCTCCCCGCACGCCCCCGACAGCCTCGAGATGTGGCTGGCGGTCACCGCCGAGGCCACCCACCAACTCACGACCCCCACTGAACACGCTGCGTCGCAGTGGCTTCCGGTGTTCACCTACTACGACCAGAAGCGCATCGGAGCCGAATACAACCCAATCACCGCCGCTGTGCGGATCACCAGCGGGCCGCTGACCGGCATCACCTACCCCGACCCCGACAGCGCGTGCCGCGCGATCGTCACGGCCTATTCCACCCCCGCCCCAGACGTCGACCTCGACGTCGACCTCGACGCCGACATCGACAGTGACGGTGAGATCGCCAGTGGCGGTGAGATAGTCGATGACGACATGGTCGAGCTGATGACTCTATTACCGACGTGGCGGCTGAGCGTCGATTACGACCCGGCCCCGCACGCACAGCCACACCCCGCCGCAACCCGCTGAACTACTAGCCGCTCGCACCACGAAATCGGCCGGTGGGGCTGAGTAGAAGATCTGCTCGGCCCCACCGGCCGCTTGTCGAATGCCGTTGTGTCCCTTTATGACTAAAACTACTCGGGCCGCCCAATTTTGATCGACCACGTCGGATGCCGTGCGCAAGGCCTGAAACCGATGATTCGTCGGTCGTGCGAGCCAAGCCCGGGTGCACTGTCGGACACCGCCGGTAGCGTTTGAGGCTGTGCGCAACCCGATCCTGTCGATTCAGGTGCGATCCTGACCCGGTGGTTTCGCGCTCGAGGTCTGAGCACACGCAGCTCGGCACGTCAGGGTGCTATGGTTCTGGCCCTCCGCGGGCGTGATCGTCAGTGATCAAAGAAAACATCGGCCTGCAGGCCGGGGGGATTCAAGATGTAGACCCGTTCGCTCCGCTCGACCGAGCGGGCCCGAATCTCCTCGATAACCCGCCGACCCCAACGAGTCTCGCTCGACCACATCAGGGAAGTGATCGAGTCAATCCGCGGCAGCGTCGCCTCGGCCAGGTTCGCGCCGGTCAGGTCGGCGTCGGTCAGGTCCGCGTCGGTCAGGTTCGTGCGGGTCAGGTTTGCGTAGGTCAGGTCCGCGCGGCTCAGGTTTGCATCGGTCAGGTTCGCATCGGTCAGGTTCGCTTCGTGCAGGATCGCGAGGGACAAGTCCGCGACGGACAACTCCGCGTCGGTCAGGTCCGCGCCAGTCAGGTTCGCGCCAGTCAGGTTCGCGCCAGTCAGGTTCGCACGGATCAGCGTCGCTCCGCCCAGGTTCGCGGCGCGCAGGTCGGTGCGGATCAGGTTCGCGCCGGTCAGGTTCGCGTCGGTGAGGTCCTTGCCAGCCAGGTTCGCGCGGGTCAGATACGCATCGGTCAGGTTGGCGCCGCGCAGGTTCGCGCTGCGGAGGTACGCGCGGACCATGACGCCGAGCAGCTGCTCCGGGCTCTTCCTAACGGCAGCTGAGCGTGTTTCGGTCTGCCCTGGCTGATGGTATTGATCGGCCCGCGGCTGGAAGGCGGGCCAGGTTCCGGCGAGCACCGACAACAGTCGCCGCCCCAGTGAATCCGTCACAACCGTCGGCGTCGGTGCTGGCTGGAAGGCGGGCCAGGTTCCGGCGAGCATCGACAGCAGTCGACGCGCGTACGACAGCTCAGTCATTGCCCACCCCCGGAATTCTTCGACGAGAGCGAGGATTCGCTGTAGGAGGCCAGTTTCTTGACCAGTACAGGTGCTGCGACCCCTGCCCCGAATGCGGCAGCGTTGGTACTGATGATGTCGCCGTACGCGATAGCCCATGTCGTCAGACCAGCGACCCCCAGGTTGACCGCCAACCAGCTCAGGTACACGCTCCCACCAGGGCCACCGTTGCTTTTGAGCCAGGGCCAGCCTTTGACCCGAGTGCTGTCCTCCAGGTAGGCGATGCCGCAATTCGCCGCCGCGCCAGCGATCCCCCACAAGGCGTACTGCCACATCCTCCACACGGTAGATGCCCCAACGTTTTTCAGCGCGGGTTCGGGCGATAGTTCTCCATCGCAGATGGTTCCAACTCGGGACCCAAACTTCGAAGCTGCCGTCGATGTACAGGCACTGACACGAGGGCGTTCGCAGTCACGTGGGGCGTGATTGGGTAAACACCCGGAAGTGTCGATATGCCGAGGTTCCTTCAGGCCGTGCGCATGGTGTACGGGTGGACCTGACCTGTTGCTGACGGGCCGTAGCGTGGTGCATACTTTTGAACTTGTATTCGCTTGCTACGCAAAGCAAACCGGCGGGTATGAAAAGTGGCGACACGGAGGGTGAATGGGCCGCCTAGAACGATGGGATAAACGCTCCTCTTAGAGGAACCTCTTGACCGAGGCTGCCCAAAAAACGGAACTTTCCATCGGATACGGCATCAATTCCGTACACCCGCGCGAATTTCTGAATCTTCGATCGTCAATCCACTGAATTGGCCTTACGGCCCTTTTCTCCGTGACTGCTTGGTCCGCGGAGGGAGGTCGCCGTGGCCGACCTGAGCGCCGCGATCAGACGACACCTGAATCGGGCGGATGACCTCAGTAACCCCTCCCATGTGCGCGGACGTGCGTGCGAAGATGCGGTTGAGCAAATATTCCGATCGGTACCCGGATGCAAGACGAAGCGCAACGCGCTGGATTACTACCACTCCTCGGAGATCGATCTCATAGTCAGCAACGAGCGGCGCCAGGATGGACTCCGTTTGCTACCCAAGTATTTTCTGGTCGAATGCAAGCATTACACCGAACCCATCTCCTCGATGATCGTGCGGGATTTTCGCGCAAAAATTCAGGATCGCAATTGCAAGCTCGGTGTACTGGTTGCGGCCAATGGCGTCAGCGGCGGCAAATCCAGTGAGCGGAGAAGTGCCTACCATGCGGCGACGTGCGCCTTGAATCAGAAGATCGAGATCCTGCTGCTGACGCGCGACGACCTGACCGAGCTGCGGTCCAGTGCCGATGTCGTGAACTTGCTGCATGACCGTCGTATGGAGCTCAAAAGCACCACCACCTTCCCCTACCCGCGACGCCCGCCCCGCAACCGCCGATAGTCCCGGCTCAAGCCAGCTGACGTCGCCACGCTATTCCCGGGCTGAACAGGAACGTCTTGTGACCGATCGCCGTATTTGTCACTTACCGTGGTGTCCGACCTGGTGGTTTTCGCCGTTCTGATCACCGTATGTGACGAAGAGCGATAGTTGGCCCCGAGGTGTCGGATAGGTCGCCGGTCGTGGCATTTCGAGGATCGCTAGTTGGCCACGATGAAGAGCGATAGTTGGCCACTCGGAGTTCCAAGCCGGGCTTTCGATGGGTCATTTCAGCAGCGCCGAGCAGTCGCGGGCATCGATGCGATGGGCGATCCTGTCGGCGATGGGGTCGAGAAGCTTCCGCAGGTCGACGTAGTGCTGGTGTGGGTCGGCGCGAATGATTCGGGCGTAGATTGTCGTGATCTGGCTGGCCCAGCGCTGTTGGGTTATGAGCGGCTGCTGGGCCTGGATGGGTCGGGGCGCGTCGTGGTGTTCGCCGTTGGTGCCTCGGGTCCAGACGTAGATCGAGGCGACCCGGCGTTTGCGGTCATCAAGGACAGGCTGGACGGGGCCGGGCGTCGGGGGCAGCTTGCTGCTCAGCTGTTCCCAGGTGTCGATGTCGATCGACCAGTCTTGTAGTGCATGACGGCGCTTCCGGTGCCACAAGAAGTTCAGAAACGCCTTCACGTCACGGGCATAATCGTCCTGGGTATTCCAAGCCAGGCCGATCATGTCCGCGGACAGGAAGAAACCGTTCAGTGCAACGTCGTAGTCGAAGCGCGGCGACAACAGAAACGGCGTCTTGACCGGGATCACCGCAGCCTCCCGCGACTCCTGCCAATCATCGAGCACCATAGCTGAGAAGGATGGCGTCGGCGCCGAGGGTGTCGGCAGCTCAGCAAAATAGCACAACCTCCATCCGGAAACAGGCACCGCGACACCGTAGAGACCTACGACCGTCGACACGCCATGATTGGACGAACACGGTCAATGGCCGCCGATGTGTCCCGTCATGCCTTTGGAGGTAATTGTGGATGGCGCTGGCCACGTCGTCGTGCTGCCCGTGAAGTGCTGCGGCGCTTGGTGGAACAACGCGTCGGTGCCGGCCAGCGCTCATGGCAGCTCGTCGCCGATCTCGGCGTGCGCGACATCTTGATACTGATCACGAACAGCGCTATGCGCGAGCGGTTCGTCAACGCCGACCAGGCATGTGACTGGTGAGATCGCGTATTCAACTGTCGTGTGTTGTCGGGGTCCCGGACCGAACGGAATCCGGCGCTAATGCGGCGGTTCCGCGCGGGATTGATGCCGGAACCAGACGTAAGCGATTGCGGCCGAGGCAATTTGCTGCGGGATCCGCCCGGCGGCGAAAGCCCTTGGCCCCGAAGGACACCCGGTGGCCATGATGGCCGGCATGTGCCTGATGAAGTACTGGCCCCTGGCCGGATTGCAGGTGCGGACAGCGCCTGCACCTGCGCATTCCCGGTTTGCAGGACCTGGGCGCACTTGACAGACTGGCCGCTGAGGGAGTGAATGATCCGGCGGTGCAGCCATTCACGGCTGGAGTGGACGGCTGTGGAACGGACGAACATGCGCAGCGCGTGCTGCGGTGGCATTAGTGCTGGGCGGAATCGGCGGTATCGGGCGCGTTCGAGGACAACCGCGGTCATCTCCACGCACACGGGTTCGAAAATCCACACGACGCCCGGGAACGTTCGTGTTCGGTGTTTGCTCGACATTCGGGCTATCTCTCGTGGGTATCGGTCGTTCGGTCGAAATCCAGGGGCGGTGAGACCCAGTGGAATGGCAAGCTGTTTCGGGTGACCGGTATGGAGGCAGGGGCCGCGGCTGTGCGGGCTGGTGCGGCATTGGTCCAACCGTCGAAGTTGTTGTGGCGGTGGTGGAAACCGCCTACCGATAGGGTATCGGTGGCGATGTGGGCCGATGAATTGGCTGCGGCGGTGCAGAGCGCGGAAAGGGACCTGCGCAAGGACCTCTGTAGTGGTCCGGTCGGGTTCATTCGTGTCGATTTCGCCTTCGCCGCCGTGTCGCAGTCGCGACCGGGTGAGGTGATCGAGTCGGCCGATGCGTCCGAGATCGCAACCTATTGCGAGTCACTCGATCCGCCACCGCGGCGGTTGGTCATCCTCGGAGAGCCGGGTAGCGGCAAGACCGTCGCCGCGACCTATCTGGTGCAGGGACTGCTAAAAACACGATCGGGCATGGCCGATGCGATTCGCGCCGAACACCCGGTCCCGGTACGCGTGAATGCCGCGGGATGGGACGGCACAACTGATTTCTCTGGCTGGTTGATCACCCGGCTCGGCCTCGACTATCCGCAGTTGCGGCCCGCACTGACACGGAAACTGGTGGAAGTGGGGTTGATCCTGCCCGTGATCGACGGCCTCGACGAGATGGACACCGCCGACAGTCAGGGCAGGTCGGCTCGCGCGCTGCTGGATCACCTCAACAACACCTGGCGTAGCGAGCCGGTCATCGTCGTGTGCCGCGGCACCCTGTTCGAGCAACTGTGCCGCCAAGGCGAGGACAACGGACTGCACGCTGCCGCGACCGTCACCCTGCAACCGCTAGCAGCCGAACAGGTCAGCGATCACCTCACCGGACATCGCGATGCCACCGGCACGACCAGCCCGTCCTGGTCGACGATCACCACCCACGTCGCCACCAACCCGCACGGGCCGTTGGCGACCAGGCTGGAAACCCCCTGGATGCTCGGCCTCGCCATCACGGTCCTGCGCCATGACCCGAAAACCGCCGACCAACTCACCGCCTGCAGCACCACCGACGCCGTCGATGACCTGCTGTTCGCCGCCCAGATCCCCGCAGCGGTCACCGGCCGCGAACCCAAAGACGAACACCGCGACTACACCAGTGACGACGTCCGAACCTGGCTGCAGTCACTGGCCACACACCTGGACCACCGCCGCAGCACCGGAGCAGATGGCACCGCCATCCGGCTCGACGAGATCTGGGAAATCGCAGGAACCACCCGATGCCGCGCCCTGCACGGACTCACCGTCGGCATCATCACCACACTCGCGTTCGGGCTTCCGGTCGGGCTCTTGTCCGGACTCGCGTCCGGCGTCTGTGCAGGGCTAGCGTTCGGAGTCGGGTTCGGGCTCGCGTTCGGGGGCGCTCCCGAGTCCTCGCGGGCAAATCCAATCGTGTGGCGCGTACCCGGACGATCCAGATGGCGCGGGCTTCCGTTCGGGCTTTCGATCGGGCTCGCGATCGGACTTGTGGTCGGCCTCCCGGTCGGGGCCACAGCCGGGCTTCGGACCGGGCTCGCGGCCGGACTCACGGCCGGACTCCTGTCCGGGCTAGCGGGCGGGCTCACGGCCGGGCTCACGGTCGACGACGAGGAACGGTTACGTATTGCGGTCGATGAAAGGCGATTGGTCCGCGATAGCGCCATCACCGCAGCCTTGGTCGCGCTTCCGTTCGGGCTTTCGATCGGGCTGGCGTTCGGGCTCGTGATCGGGCTCCGGTTCGGGCTCCCAGTCGGGCTTGCGATCGGGCTTGGGCTTGGGCTTGGGATCAGTCCTGCGGCTGGCCGGTTTCTCATCGCAACGCTGGTCTTCCGGTTCACCAAGGCATTTCCGGCCCGACCTGCGATATTCCTGGATTGGGCTCGACGCAAGGGCCTGCTACGAGTGAACGGCACCGCCTATCAGTTCCGACACGAAACCTATCGGCACTGGCTACAGCGACAACCACCCCCACTAGCGCAACAGTAATTTCCGCAGACAAGAGGCGTGCTCACGTGGTGGCCGGTGCCAGCCGCTGAGGTCGGGCAGCTGGAAACTGTAGTAGCCTGTCGTCGCCGACGCACTCGGCTATCACCACGTCACCACAACCAAACTCGCCGCCGAGGCAGCGGCGAGCTGGAGTCGCTACGTCACCATCCCTCGGTTCCGCTCACCCACCGGACACGTTGGTCAGCGGCAGCAAGCCCCGCTCACCGAAGACCTTCTTCGCGACCAGGGTGGCGTTGATGGACCTCGGCATGCCCGCGTAGACGGCGGTGTGCAGCAACGCTTCCGAAATTTCGGTGGGGGTCAGTCCGACGTTGAGTCCCGCATTGATGTGCACGTCCAGCTCGATCTCACAGCCGCCGAGCGCCGCGAGCACGCCGAGGGTGACCAGCTGCCGGTCGCGGGGCGCGAGTTCGGGTCGGTCGTACATATCGCCGAAGGCCCAGGCCACCACCTGATGTCCGAGCTCGGGTGAGGTGTCGGCCAGCGACGCCACAATCCGTTGTCCCGCTTCGCCATCGACGCGCCCGAGGACCTCGAGGCCGTGGGTGTAACGCTGTTCGCGGTTCATGATTTCTCCTTGGACGCTTCGGTCGGTCTGACTGCTCAACTGTCGCGCACCGAACGACCGAATCAGCCCCGCAGGCATCAGTAGCTATGCTTCCTATGCTTGGGAGGTATGGATTGATGGAGCTTCGACTGCTCGGCTATGTGGTCGCGATCGCCGAGGAAGGCACGGTCAGCGGCGCGGCGCGGCGCTTGCACGTGACCCAGCCGACCCTGAGCAGGCAGCTGCGCGAACTCGAAAGACGGCTCGGTGTAACGCTTTTCGAGCGGGAGGGACGTGGGCTGACGCCGACCGCGGCGGGAGCGGCCCTGGCGCGACGAGCCGCCGCCGTCCTGGCCGAAGCCGACGCCGCACTCGAGGATGTTCGGCTGGCCGCACAAGGGATGACCGGCAGGCTGACCGTGACATTCGCCGGATCCGGCATCAATGGACCGCTCGGGGCGGTGCTCGGCAGGCTGCGAAGGGAACTGTCCGGGGTGGACCTGCGGCTCGAAGAGAGCTTCAGCGATGCGGAGATGTCCGCCGGTGTCCTGAACGGCCGCTACGACATCGCCGTACAGCGGCTGCCTGCGCGCGACGCCCGGCTGGCGACCCGCGCCTGGTGGAAGGAACCGCTGACCATGTTCCTGCCCGCCGCCCACCCCCTCGCCCACGCGGCCGGACCGGCACCGCTGTCGGCACTGGGCCAGATCCCCTTGGTCATCTGGCCACGCGAGGTCTCCTCCCGCTCCTACGACGAGATCATCGCGCTCTGCCATCGAGCCGGGGTGGTCCCGCGGATCGGCGGCGAAGGCCGCAGCGCCCAAACACTTTTGGCACTGGTAGCCGCCGGATTCGGCGCCGCCGTGCTCGCCGACTCGCACCGCGCGTTACGCCGTGTCGGGGTAGCCCCGAGACCGCTGGCCGACACCTCGACGGCGCTGCATGTCGCGTGGCGTACCGACGACCCGAGCCCGCTGGTCGCACGGTTCCACGCCGTGCTGGCAGAACACAGTCAAGAGCACGGAAACGCCGACGGCAATGCGGAAGAGGCCTACCCCAGCCACTAGGCCAGCCGATGTTGGCGGAGGGAGGGGAGCATTCGGTAGGCCTCGTCTTGCCAGAGGACGTGTGCCGGGCCGTACTGGCCGCTATCGACGGCAAAGCCGCGGCCGTGATCGGCATCGCGGACGCGGCGCGGGAAGCCTCCGCAGACGCGGTGCGCGAATTGCATGACCTGGGTGCCGAATTCGTCATGCTCACCGGTGACAACCAGGCCACCGCCGAACGCATCGCCACCGCCCTCAGCATCGACACCGTGATCGCCGAGGTGCTGCCCGGTGACAAGGCCGCCAAGATCGCCGAATTACAGTCCGGCGGCAGGAAAGTCGCCATGGTCGGTGACGGCGTCAACGACGCTCCCGCACTCGCGCAGGCCGATTTGGGCATCGCGATCGGCGCGGGAACTGACGTCGCGATCGAAACCGCCGACCTGGTCCTCATGCGCTCGGATCCACTGGATGTGCCCACCGCACTGCGGATCGGCCGCGGCACGTTGCGCAAGATGCACCAGAACCTCGCCTGGGCGGTCGGCTACAACGCCCTCGCCCTTCCCATCGCAGCGGGCGTGTTCGAACCGGCCTTCGGATTCACCCTGCGACCGGAAATCGCCGCGCTATCCATGTCCGGCTCGAGCGTCATCGTCGCCCTCAACGCCCTCGCTCTCAAACGTCTACACCTGCCCACCCGGTGAACGATTCCCTACGCGGCCAATGCCAGGTACCGAACACCGACGCCTGAACGTGTCGCACTACCCGGATTGCGACAGGTAAGGCTTGCGACCCCCACCCCGATCCTCGCCTCGGTTCTAGACCTGCCTGCCTCGCTGCGAAGAACGCGACAGCCTCCCGCTTTGGCGACGTCTGGAACCGACTACGCCTGCGGCGCAACAGCATTCACTCCGCAGTTGGCGATAGGACTGGGGGCTGGGTGTGTGGCCCACCGCCCAGGATGGACGGCTGCCGAGATCGGTGAGCTGGCCGAGGAATTCGCGGCGGCGACGGACCGGTTGACTGCGTTCAACACCCGCCACCGTGATACCCAGCGTGGACCAGTCCATATCGAATTATGTTGTCGTCGGCCAGCCGCGCAGCACCAGTATGGGTGAGGACCTGCGGGCCCCGCGCCTGCCCGTCCTCGGCCACACCCGCAAAGTGCCGACGCTGGAAACCTCGGCGCAGCGCAACAACCGTCGATATCCAGTGAGCACAGTGAGTTCGTAAGGCCTCGGCACGACCCAGTCATGCGGGGATGTGCGGTGCTGGATCGGGGCTGATGCGGTCGGCGATCGTGGCGCGGAAATGCGGGCAGCGAGTGAAGTCGTCGTGCTCGCAGCCCAGTGCGCCATCGACGATCGCGAGCGCGGTCTGTGCGGCGGCGATCGTCGCCGCCAGGTCCGCGCGGTGCCGTTGCAGGACGTCACGGCGGGTGTCCGGCCCGGCCGCGGTAATCAACGCTCGTACGACATCGAGCCCGAGCCCGGCTTCCTTAGCCCGCAGGATCACCGCGACTCGGAAGACATCGTCGCTGCTGTAGCGGCGGCGTCCAGCCGGATCGCGGTCAGGGGTCACCAACCCGAGCGCCTCCCAGTGGCGCAGCACGTGCGTGGCCAAACCGAACCTCGCCGCGACCGTCCCGATAGCGAGTTCCTCACCGCCGCTGCTTGACTTCATGCCGACATTAAGTCGCAGCATTGCCGCTATGTCCACACCCGAGCCCACCACATTCACTACTGCCGCCGGTCCCGGCGAATCCCTGATCCGGCTGCTCGACGCCGCCGAAACGTTGCCCGGCGCCACTGCCCTGCGCGCGGCATCGTATGACCTGCTGCGACTGCCGCCTGCAGCGGCCGTGGTCGACGTTGGCTGCGGCACCGGTCGGGCCGCCGCCGAACTCGCCCGGCAAGGCATGCGGGCTGTCGGTGTCGATGCCAGCGAGCACATGATCGCGGGGGCTCGCGACCGGTGGCCGGACACAGAATTCCGGTGCGGCAGTGCAACCGAACTGCCGCTGGCGGACGCCTCGATGCACGGGTACCGAGCAGACAAACTGTTCCACGAACTCGCCGACCCCGCGGCCGCGCTCGCCGAGGCGAGGCGAGGCGGGTGCTGGTGCCCGGCGGAAGGATCGTGCTGGCCGGGCAGGACTGGGACGCGTTCGTCATCGATTCCGACACCCCCGACCTCACTCGCACGATCGTGGCCGCCCGCGCCGACACCATCACCAACCCGCGCGCCGCCCGCCGCTACCGCAACCTCTTGCTGGACGCCGGTTCACCGACGTCAGTCTGGAGGTCCGCACCGCGATATTCACCGACACCCTGATACTGCCGATGCTGACCGGACTCGCCGAAGCCGCCCACACCGCCGGTGCGATCACCCGCGCCCACGCCAACGAATGGATCGCCGAACAAACCCACCGCGGCCACAACGACCGCCTGATGCTCGCTATGCCGTTGTACGTCGCCGACGCAACAGCACCCGGCACAGGGAAGCGTCACACCGGCCACGCCTGATCGGGCCGCATGCGCGCCGGCACAGCGGGATCTTCTCGATGGCCATCACGGTGATCAGGGTTTCGGGCAGAGTCAAACACATCCGGCCGTTGCCCTCGGATTCCACTTCCAGCACCGAACCGGTTTCGGCGATACCGAAATTCGCGTCGCTGACCGCGACGCGAGCGCTGAGGAACTTCTGCGAGTTCGGTCGCGATCAGCTCGAGCAACATCTGCTCATCACCCGGCTCGGGCCGCGCGGCCGTCGTGGACTTGGCCACCTCGACCGTCATCGGGTGTGGCCAGAACACCGGTGATCTTTGCGGCGACGGAAGGCACCGGCGAGGAGGGTCTTTCGGCTCTGCCGCACGGTTCGCGCGAGCGGCATGCTGTGCTCGTGATCACCCCACCGACACGGCGACAACCGATCCGGACGCTCGACCGGAGGCCGTTCGATCAGACGGTCGAACGACTGTGCCTGGAGTTCGACAGCCAGTTCTCCCGAATCCGGGTAGTTTCGACGGTCCGGCAGTGCGCCGAGGATCTGGCGGGCACGCCCCCCGGCGCATTGCCCGAACTCTGTGAGCGGTTGGCCCGCCAACGCCTGCTCGACATGATGCTCACACCCGCTGCGTGCGGGTAGACCTGCGGAGTTCGATGTGGACGTCAGTGCCGCCGCGGCCACGCCGGGAGTTCCGGCCCTTGATCTGAGGGACGGATCGCCCGACTCTGAACAGGTGAGAGCATGCGGGCAGCCTGCACCGGTGATCGATGTACGCCGACATGACGCGGTGATCTTCGACATGGACGGGGTGGTCACCGATAGCGCGTCGATACATGCTGCCGCGTGGACCGAACTGTTCGACGCATTTCTCGCCGAATGCCCCGCCGAGCCGGGCCAGGACCGCGCACCGTTCACCGACGCCGATTACCAGCGTTTCGTGGACGGTAAACCGCGCTACAGCGGTGTGGCGGATTTCCTTGCGGCGCGCGGGATTTCGCTGCCCTGGGGTGATCCGTCCGATCCGGAGCACGCTGCTACCGTCTGTGGTCTGGGCAATCGTAAGGATCATCTGTTCTGGGATCGGCTGGCTCGCGACGGAGTCCAGGTTTTCGAGTCCACGGTCGCGCTGGTCCGTGAGTTGCGTGACGCGGGCATCGGCACAGCGATCTTCTCGGCCAGCCGCCATTGTGCCCAAGTGCTCGAGGCCGCGGGTGTCGGTGATCTGTTCGCGGTGCGCGTCGACGGGACGGTTGCCGAAGAGTTGGGGCTGGCCGGCAAGCCCGACCCGGCGATGCTGGTGGAGGCCACGCGTCGGCTGGGTGCGGATCCGAGCCGGACCGTCGTCGTCGAGGACGCCGAAGCGGGCGTCACCGCCGGTCGACGGGGCGGGTTCGCCTCGGTGATTGGTATCGACCGGACCGGGCACGCCGACCAGTTGCGTTCCCATGGTGCCGATGTAGTGGTCACCGATCTGGCGGAGGTCCGCGTGCGTGCCGGCTTCCGGCGCATGTCCGAGGTCGCGGGTGCGCTGGAATCCTGGCCCCGAATCTCTGCCCTGCTCGATACCGAAAACGTAGCCGTACTAATGGATTTCGACGGCACGGTCGCTGAGATCGTCCCGGACCCGGATACCGCCGGCCTGGTCGAGGGAGCCGCGGCGGCGATCACCGCGCTCGCCGAGGTATGCCCGGTCGCGATCGTCAGCGGCCGCGATCTGACCGATCTGCGAAAGCGGGTGGGGTTGGCGGGAATCTGGTATGCGGGAAGTCACGGCTTCGAACTAGTTGCTCCCGACGGCGGCTATCACGTACACGATGCGGCGCCCGCCGCCGAACAGGCGATCGCCGCCGCAGCCGCAGAACTGGGCCGCCGGGTCGGCGATATTCCCGGAGTTCGGGTGGAGCACAAGCGATTCGCCGTCGCGATGCACTATCGCAACGCAGCGCCCGATGTCGTCGCCCGGGCAATCGGTGCGGTGCACGCGGTCGCACAGCAGGGCGGGTTACGAGTGACGAACGGGCGCAAAGTCACCGAGTTGCGCCCGGATGTGGACTGGGACAAAGGCCGAGCCCTCGACTGGATCCTGAATCATCTGCCGGGGCCGGAACTGCCGATCTATCTCGGCGACGATCTCACCGACGAGGACGGCTTCGATGCTGTCGCCTCGCACGGCATCGGAATCGTGGTGCGTCACAGCGAGGACGGCGACCGTAGCACGGCGGCACGATTCGCGGTGGACGGCCCCGGCCGCACGCGCGACCTGCTCGACCGAATGGCAGGGACCCTGGCTCGCGCATCCGACTCGGCGACGGCCGATGCCTGGACACTCGTCTTCGACGGGTACGACCCGCACACCGAGAAACTGCGCGAAGCACTGTGCACGGTGGGCAACGGCTACTTCGCCACGCGCGGTGCCGCACCCGAGTCGCGGGCCGGCGAGCACCACTATCCCGGCACCTACGCGGCCGGAATCTACGACCGTCGCAGCGACGAGCTCGCAGGGCGAACGGTGGACAACGAAAGCCTGGTGAACCTGCCGAACTGGCTGCCGGTGTCATTGCGGATCGATGACGGTGAATGGTTCGACATCGACACCACCGAATTACTGTCCTACCGACAGGAACTTGATCTGCGCCGGGCAGTGCTCACCCGCAGTCTCCGATTCCGCGACACGGCGGACCGGATCACGCAGGTCACGCAGCGACGGTTCGCCGCCATGCACCGGTCGCACGTATGTGCCATGCAGACCACGATCGTCGCCGAAAACTGGTCGGGACGGCTGGTGATCCGCTCGACACTCGACGGCGCCGTCCAGAACTCGTTGGTGCAACGCTATCGAGCCCTGTCCGGTGACCATCTCACCCCTGTTCGGGCTACGAAACTGTCCACCGATTCGGTACTGCTGGTCGTGCAGACCAGCCGTTCTCGGATCCCCGTGGCGATGGCGGCCCGCAACAGAATTCAGCGGGACGGGGAAACGATCACCGACACTGGGCAACTCGTCGAGCAGAACGGCATGATCGGACACGACATCGATATTCAGATGACCGCCGGGGCGGCGGCGACCTTGGAGAAGGTCGTCACCGTCTTCACCGGGCGCGACCACGCGAGCTCCACTCCGGAGGAGGAGGCCGCCCGCTGGATGAGCTGCCAGCCCGGGTTCGCGGATCTGCTGGACGGACATACCGCGGCGTGGGAACACCTGTGGGACAGGTTGCGTATCGATCTCCAAGACCGCGAGAACGCGGTGCGCATACTGCGTCTGCACCTGCTGCATCTGGTGCAGACACTCTCACCCAACACCGCCGACCTCGACGTGGGTGTTCCAGCGCGGGGCCTGCACGGGGAGGCCTATCGCGGACATGTTTTCTGGGACGAGCTGTTCGTATTCCCGGTGTTGAACCTGCGCTTTCCCGCCCTGACCCGCTCGCTGTTGCGCTACCGCTACCGGCGATTGGCCGAAGCACGCCGCGCCGCAGCTGAAAACGGGTGGGTCGGTGCGATGTTCCCCTGGCAGTCCGGCAGCGACGGCCGCGAGGAAAGCCAGCAGATGCATCTCAACCCCCGGTCCGGGCGTTGGAATCCCGACCCCAGTCATCGGGCCAGGCACATCGGCATCGCCATCGCCTACAACGTCTGGCACTACTATCAGGCGACCGACGACCGCGAATTCCTCACCGAATACGGCACCGAAATGCTGGTGGAGATCGCCCGGTTCTGGGCGAGCATCGCCACCTACGACGCCGAGCGAGACCGCTACCGCATTCATGGCGTAATCGGCCCGGACGAATTCCACTCCGGCTATCCGGCAGCACCGCACGCCGGCATCGATGACAACGCCTACACCAACGTCATGGCGGTCTGGGTGATTCTGCGGGCGCTCGACGCGCTGGACCTGCTGACCCCGCGCGATCGCGCTGAACTGATGGAAACCCTCGGCGTCGCAGTCTCGGAGCCGGCGCACTGGGCCGAGGTCAGCCGCAGGATGTATGTGCCGTTCCACGACGGTGTTATCAGCCAATTCGAAGGCTATGACCAACTGGCCGAACTGGATTGGGACCGCTACCGGCAGCGCTACGGTGACATCCGAAGGCTGGACCGAATCCTCGAGGCCGAGGGCGACGACGTCAACCGGTACCAGGCGGGCAAGCAGGCCGACGTGCTGATGCTGTTCTATCTGCTGTCCTCGGACGAACTCCGAGAACTGCTGCAACGGCTGGGATACGACCTGCCAGGGGAGATGATCCCACGCACCATCGACTACTACCTCGCTCGCACCTCACACGGATCGACCTTGAGCAGCGTCGTACACACCTGGGTGCTGGCCCGTGCCAACCGTGACCGCGCCATCGAGTTCTTCAACAGTGTCCTGGAATCCGATATCGGGGACATCCAGGGCGGAACGACCGCCGAAGGTATCCACCTGGGTGCGATGGCGGGCAGCATCGACCTGGTGCAACGGTGTTTGACCGGGCTGGAAACTCGTAGCGGGCGTTTGATATTCACGCCACACTGGCCGGAATCCTTGGGTTGGCTGGAGTTCCCGATCAGCTACCGCGGTCACCGGCTGACCATCCGGATCAGTGGCGACGGCGTGCAAGTGCGGTCGGAGCCGGGTGAGCTGGCGCCGATCGAAATCGAATGCCGAGGCCATGTCGAGCAGCTCCCGCCAGGCTGGACCTTTCGGGTGGAGCGGAGATCGGCGCGGCCCCGCATCTACGGCAACGACAGCCAATAATCCTGGAAGCGCACGAAACAGTCGTTTTCGCGCGCGGAACTGGGAGCAGCAGCCGCAGTCGGCGCACCTGCTTCCTCGCGGCCGTGCTCAACCGAGTCGGCTTGGGCACATTGCTTCCTGATCGGGTCCGCGGGAATGGTGAGCCTGCCAGTAAACTCCACCCGGCCCATGCGGTTTTCTAATTGGCGATGCGACTGCTGGTGTTCCTATCGGTCCCTATCACCACCGCGGTCGAGGCCAGCTGACGTTGATCCACATCATGTTCGGCGCGCCCACGTGTCGCCGGGCCATCACCCCTCATCGACTCGCTCTGCGATGCTTTGTTCATTTCGCTGCCCCCTGTGTTGTTCCTGCTCGCGGGTATCTGGTTGTCGGACAA
The DNA here is from genome assembly GCF_050955845.1 of Nocardia sp. CA-135398. Classification (NCBI taxonomy): domain Bacteria; kingdom Bacillati; phylum Actinomycetota; class Actinomycetes; order Mycobacteriales; family Nocardiaceae; genus Nocardia; species Nocardia sp. CA-135398. The sequence goes on from NZ_CP192084.1 coordinate 4,507,069, forward strand.
AGCATCTCGTCCGACCGACTCGGCTGTGTGGGGACGAACTCGTCGGCCGTGATAATCGACAAGCATGAGACGGCCGCAAGAAATGGGGGAGGGGTTCGATCGATCAGGGTTTCGAACCGGCGGTCCGGGTCGAATTCCCAGCCGCAGTACTGATGCACCGAGGACAACGACAAGATCGCGGCCATCCGGGCCGAGCGCCGCGATGGCGTGACGATCATGGTTGGTGATGGTGTGAACGACGTTCCCGCCTTGGCCGCCGCTGATGTCGGAATCGCCCTGGGTTCACGCGGATCGACCGCAGCGGTGGTGGCCGCCGACGCGGTAGTCGTCGACGATCGAATCGATCGGCTGGCCGACGCCGTGGAGATCGCGCAGCGCTCGCATCGGCTGGCCGTCCAGAGCGATAGTGAGTTGCTAAGATTAGAAAGTATTCTCAGTGCCGGGTATTCGAGGAGTGGAGGAGTTCATGGCGGATGCGCGCCAGCCGCTCTATCGAATGAAGGCGGAGTTCTTCAAGACGTTGGGCCATCCAGCGCGGATCCGGGTGTTGGAGTTGCTCAGTGAGCGCGACTACGCGGTCTCGGAGATGTTGCCGGAGGTGGGTATCGAACCTGCCAATTTGTCGCAGCAACTGGCGATTTTGCGACGGACCGGGCTGGTTACCGCGCGTCGGGAGGGGTTGTCGGTGTCATATGCGTTGACTTCGCCTCGGGTTGCGGAGTTGTTGTCGGTGGCCCGCGCCATCCTGACCGGCGTTGTCGCTGGTCAGGCGGAGTTGCTCGAGGAGCTGTCCGAGCCAGGGTTGGTCGGCGAGGCCACCGGCTGAGGCGGATCCTCGTGATCCGGTTGTCTCTCGACATGCCAACTGCTAGCAGATTGCCGAGCGAGCGCGGGAGGACAAGTGCCGGACGGTGGTGGTCGCGCCGTCTCGCGCGCGGCTCACTCGAGTGTCCCGGAACTCAGCATGACAGTGTCACGGCCGCAGTGGCCCGTCGTCAGGTGGACGGCTAACTGACCACCGGCGATCGACGAGCCCAGCCTGTGCGGATCCGGGTTCTTACGGTCCGACCGGAACGTGGCTTACGGGGAGGTAGCGTCGAGCGTGGTCGATCGCCGCGCCGGTGTCGGTGAAGATGGCCTCATCACCTCCGGCGGGAAGGGCGCCGATCGCAGACAGGCGGCGATGGTGATCGGCACGCAGTCCCGACATCAGCACAGTAATGTGCCGGCGCTGAAGTTTGGTGATGGCGTCCTCGAGCACGAGTGCGCCGGTGGTGTCGAGGGCGGTGATCTTTGACATGCGCAGGATGACGACCTTGACATCGGTTACCTCAGCCAGTTCCAGTAGGAACCGGTGTGCCGCGGCGAAGAACAGCGGGCCCTCGATGCGGTAGGCGACGATGTGATCGCGTAGCAGTTCGTGTTCCTCGGCGAGGAACTCGGTTTCGTCCAGAGGCACCTGCTCCAGCCGCGCCTCTCGCGCCACCGACCGCAGCGCGAGCACAATCGCGAATCCGACACCGACCGCCACCGCGGTGACCAGATCCAGTGCCACGGTGACCAGGAATGTTGTGACCATGATCATCGCGTCGCCGCGTGAGGCCCGTGCGATCGCGGTCAGTGAGGCGGTCTCCACCATCCGCACGGTCGTCGCGAGCAGCACACCCGCGAGCGCGGCCACCGGGATATCGGCGACCAGCGGCGCGGCCAGGTAGATGATCGCCGCGAGGATCATCGCGTGCGTCAGCGCGGCCAACCGGGTGCGGGCACCGGAGCGGACGTTCACCGCGCTCCGGGCGATCGCCCCGGTGGCGGGTACACCGCCGAACAGCGGCGCGGCGATATTGGCCAGGCCTTGTCCGAACAGTTCGCGATCCGGGTTGTGCCGGGTACCGACTGCCATGGAGTCGGCTGCCGTCGCCGACAACAACGACTCCAAGGCCGCCAGGGCGGCGACCGCGAGTGCCGGTGCGACCAGCGAGCCGAGCTGATCGGGATGTACGAAGCCCAGCGATGGTGCGGGTAGGCCCGCCGGAATGATGCCGATGCGGGCTAGGTTCAGGTCGCACAACTCGGCGACGGCCGTGGCGACGGCGACCGCTACTAACGCGAACGGCAGTTTCGGCAGATAGCGGCCGCCGATCAGGATGACCACTGCCACCACCAGCGCCGTCCCCGGGGTCGCCATGCTCGGGTGTTCGAGGTAGCGGCGCACCGCGTCGAGCGCCGACTGCCAGACCTTGTCCCCCTCGGCGTGCGCGATGCCGAGGGCGGCCGGAAACTGTTGCAGCGCAATGACAACGGCGATGCCAGCGGTGAACCCCTCGATCACCGGGGCGGGCATATAGCGCACCGCGCGGCCGACCCCGGCGACCGCGAGCACCACCAGCACCACACCCGCCATCAGCCCGACCGTGAGCACTCCGCTGGCGCCGTGCGCGTGCACGATCGGCACCAGCACCACGGTCATCGCGCCGGTCGGGCCCGACACCTGGAACCGTGAACCGCCGAACACCGCGGCCAGCGCGCCCGCGATCACCGCGGTGGCAAGACCCGCGGCCGCACCCAGACCGGAACTGATCCCGAATCCGAGTGCGAGCGGCAGCGCCACCAAAGCAACGATCAAACCCGCCATCAGGTCCGCACCGGGCGCACGAACCGCGGGCCGCCATTCCTGCCAGGTCGGTAGTAGAGCGCGCACGGTCAGCGATTGCCGAGCAGGCGCAGTTTCAGCGCGGCCAGCTGCTCGCGCAGTTCCTCGGGCAGGCGGTTGCCGCCGATGGTGGCGAACCATTCATCGATCGAGCGGGTCTCGGCCACCCATTCCTCGATATCGACAGCCAGCGCCGACTCGACCAAGTCGCGGTCGCTCTCGTCCAGTCCGGACAGATCCAGCCCGTCGGTGGCCGGGACATTCCCGATTGGTGTCCATCGCGCGCCCGTGGCGCCGTCGATCCGCTCGAGCGCCCACTTCAGCACGCGCACGTTATCGCCGAAGCCGGGCCACAGGAATTTGCCGTCCGCATCGCGGCGGAACCAGTTGACCTGGAAGATCTTCGGCAGCTTCGCGGCATCCGAGCCCCCACCGAGCGAGAGCCAATGCGAGAAGTAGTCCCCGACGTGGTAGCCGAGGAATGGCAGCATCGCCATCGGATCGCGGCGCACCACTCCGACCCGGCCCGCGGCTGCGGCAGTGGTCTCCGAGGACAGCGTGGACGCCATGAATACCCCGTGCACCCAATCGAATGATTCGGCGATCAACGGGATGGTGGTGGCGCGGCGGCCGCCGAAGAAGATCGCGGAAATCGGGACGCCCGTCGGGTCGTTCCATTCCGGGGCCACCGACGGGCACTGCTCGATCGGGGTGCAGTAGCGCGAATTCGGATGTGCGGCAGGTGTTTCGGAGGCGGGTGTCCAATCGTTGCCGCGCCAGTCGGTCAGGTGTGCCGGCGGCTGGCCGGTCATGCCCTCCCACCAGACATCACCGTCGGCGGTGAGCGCGGTATTGGTGAAGATCGAATTGCCGAGTTCGATGGTCGCCATCGCGTTCGGGTTGGTCGAGGCACCGGTCCCGGGTGCAACACCGAAGAATCCGGCCTCTGGATTGACCGCGTACAGCCGCCCATCGGCGCCGAAGCGCATCCAGGCGATATCGTCACCGATGGTCTCGGCCCTCCACCCGGCCAGCGCCGGTTCCAACATGGCGAGGTTGGTCTTACCGCACGAGGACGGGAACGCCGCGGCGACGTAGTGCACCCTGCCCTCCGGGGAGGTCAGTTTCAGGATCAGCATGTGCTCGGCCAGCCACCCCTCGTCGCGACCGAGTACCGAGGCGATCCGCAATGCGAAGCACTTCTTGCCGAGGAGCGCGTTGCCGCCATACCCGGACCCGTAGCTCCAGATCGTGCGTGTCTCCGGGAAGTGCGCAATGTACTTGGTCTTGTCGCACGGCCATGGCACATCCGCCTCCCCGGTCGCCAGTGGCGCGCCGACCGAATGCAGGCACCGCACGAAATCGACACCGCCGGTGAGCTTTTCCCATACCGGCGCACCCGAGCGGGTCATGATCTGCATCGATACCGCGACGTATTCCGAATCAGTGATCTGCACACCGTATTTCGGCTCCGCCGCGTCCAACGGTCCCATGCAGAAGGCGATCACATACATCGTCCGGCCCGCCATCGAACCGCGGTAGTGCTCGGTCATCACCGTGCGCATATCCACTGGGTCGACCCAGTTGTTCGTGGGTCCCGCGTCCGACTCGTCTTCCGAACAGATGAACGTGCGATCCTCCACCCGGGCCACATCGTCGGGATCAGACGCGCACCAGAACGAATTCGGCTTGGTGGGCAGCGGCACGAAGGTGCCCTTGGCCACCAGCTGTGCGGTCAGCCGGTCCCACTCCTGTCGGGAACCATCGCACCAGACGATGTGATCGGGCGCGGTCAGCTCGGCGATCTCACGAACCCAGGCGGTGATCTCCTGATGCGGCGTGGGGGCCTGGGGATTCAGGGTGGGCGCAGAGCTAACGGTCACGAGTGTGCCTTCCTTCGAAAAACGCTAGGTGTCTAGTTTAGAAATCATGCAATCAGTTGACCAGGCGCGATCCACCTCGTCCAGACTAATCTCTTGATTGCGCACTTTAGCAAACAGTAGAACTGTGCCGAACACCCCCGTACTGCCGCACCCGCAGCGGGTCGGCTACATCCTCGGCCGCACTTTCCCTCCATCGATGTCGGAATGGGTGCTCAACGACCTGACCAAAGCGGGCGCTGCGCGCCGCTATCTGATGCGGTTCCTGATCCCGATCACCCCGGTGCTCATGTTGTTTCTGCTGGTGCCCGGCCCGAAATGGATGGGTCTGGCGATGATGGTGCTGCTGTCCCTGCCGCGCATCTACTTCACCGCCGCCCTCATGTACGTCTACCGGCGCAGCCGCCTGATCAAGCACGGCCTCGACCCCGCGCTGGCCGACGCCGAGTCGCGGCGCCGCGCCGAAGCCGATCGCCTCGACTACGAACGCCCCCACGGCCGAGACTGACGGGGGCGCGCCGGGCAGACCAATCATGGCCATCCCCGGCGATGCCGGTCGGCGTCCGGCGGCATCGCGGCTACGGGTAATCAAGAGCCGAGTCGGGTATCAGGGGCGGGCGATGATGATGGGGCAGTCGGTGGCGTGGAGGACGGCTTGGCTGACCGAACCTAGAGTCATGCCGGCGAAGCCACCGCGGCCGTGGCTGCCGACGACGATCAGTTGGACGTCTTGGGATTCGGCGAGTAGGCGTCGGGCGGGGCGGTCCTCGGCGACCACTCGGTGAATCTCGAGGTCGGGGTATTTCTCCACGTAACCGGCGAGGCTCTCGGACAGTAGCTGCTCGGCCTCTGTCTGCATATAGGCGCGGGCAATGTCGCGGTTGAATTCGGACCAGGTAAGTACGGCGCGCACAGGGCGATTGCGGTGGGCGGCCTCGTCGAAGGCGATCTCGATGGCGCGGACGCTGGCGGCTGAACCGTCGACACCGACTAGGACGGGACCGAGCACCCGATCCGGCGTGTAGTTCTCGGGTTCGGGGATGACGGCGACAGGGCAGTGTGCGTGCCGCGCCACCGCGGTACTCACCGAGCCGAGCAAGCCGCGGCGGAAGGCACCGAGGCCCGGGCGCGGACGACCAGCATGCGGGCGTCCTTGGAACGGTCGAGTAGGACCGGGATCGGCGGTGCCTCGACCACCAACGTGGTGATATTGAGCTCGCCGAGGGGTGCAGCTGCCGCGGTCGCGAATTCGTGTGCGAGGCAACGGCCGCGTTACCGGCGTCCCGATACAGGTCGTACTCGATTCGGTCGAAGGCGATTCCGGGACCGAAGTCCATGTGCGGTGTTGATGAGGACCGCGCCCGGATTGGCGTCCTGGCGATCAGGTGATCGTTCCGCCCGCGGGATCGTATGGGGTTGCCGCGGACCGAATGGACGGAAATGAGGCCGGAGTCGAGTGCCAGGACTGGTTCTTCTGCACCCGTGCTCTGGACGCCACCGAGGTCGAGGACGCCATACGCGCCGACCGGACAGAAGCCACCGTCATTCCAGCGCCGAAAGCGTGACACAGCGGCCGTAGGCGGACGCGGTGCTCGGGAACAAAGGCCAGCCCACGGACGCCACCATCTATACCCCTGACGCCTATGTGCCGCCCGACGAACGGTCCGGTAGGGCGCCGACGTGCACGATCGGAAAGCATTCGATCTTTCCGCATGCCCAGGACAGCACAGGCTCTCCGTTGGCGCATCGGGCACTCGAGCTCGGTCCGCCGACTCGGATGCCGTGCGACGTCGTGGTTCGCGGTATCGGTTCGGGCACAGTGTTCGTGGAGGTGATGCATTGGCCGCGGTGGTTGTCGATGCGGAACTTGTCGTCGGCTCGCCCGTCATACACGACGAGCTCCGGATGAACGCACCTTTGGGTGACTGTCTTGCATCCGGAGGTCTTCGCTGCTGTCCCGACTGCTGCAGCACGACTAGCTGAACGCTCGGCCTGCCGGGAGCCCGAGTTTCCGTAGAAGTGTTGCGGCAGGGCAGAATCCGGTGACGCTGGCCTGGAGTTGGTTGGCTCCCGCGAACGCGGTCAGCAGGAGGAACCAGGGCGAGATCAGCACCGCGAGTGTCAGGCCGAGCAGGGTGATGGTGCCTGCGAGGGCGAGCACAGCTCGATCGATATTCATGTGGGACACACCTACTTTCCGAGGATTCGGAGCAGCCAGCTGGTTCGTTCGACATCCGGATGGCCTGGACACCATTGATCGGCGGGGACTGTGGCCTTGACCTGGGCGATGTGTTGTCCACAGCCGGACCAGGTGGTTTTGGCGCAGGTTTTGCAGCGGATGGGTCGGCACACCGATGGTTCCTCTTGCCTCGAATCAGGCGGGGTTCTCGCCGGCGTCGACGGCCGCGGCGAATTCGGAAAAGGCCTCGTAGGCGCGGGCACCGTGGATGGTCGCTGGCCCCCCGTGCATCAGGAAGGTGACGCCGATGGCCTCGGCGGCCTCCTGTCGGGTCGCCCCGGCGCGTGCTGCGGCTTGGCCGTGCGAAGCGATGCAGCCGTCGCAGCCTTCGACGACGCCGATCGCGAAGGCGATGAGTTCCTTGGTTTTGCGGTCGAGTGCGCCGGGGGCGAAGGCGGCCTTGCTCAGTTCGCCGAAGCCTTGGTACACCTCGGGGATGGCCTTGCGCAGGTCGCGGTGCAGTGGAGTCAGTTCGCGGAGCACTTGTTTGCCGTGACTGATGGTGTGTTCGGTCGTTGTCATCGGATTCCTTTCGATTCAGCCGTGCGAGAAGTGGATGGTGGGCAGGATTCGGCGCAGCCAGGCGGGCGTGGCCCAAGCGGTGCGCCCGGCCAGCCGGAGCGTCACCGGCAGCAGGACCAGCCGGACGAGGAAGGCGTCGAGCAGGACAGCGACGCCGAGGATCACGCCCATTTCCTTGGGGGGCAGCGGGCCAGAGAGGGCGAAGGTGAAGAACACCGCGACCATGACGCCACCGGCGGCGAAGATGACCCGCCCGGAGTGTGCGACAGCGCCGACCATGGCCTCGCGGGGATCGCCGGAGCGTTCCCAGTGCTCCTTGGCCGAGGCGAGCAGGAAGACGGTGTAGTCCATGGCGATCGCGAAGATCATCGCGAAGAAGAACACCGGCGCCCAGGCGTCCAGGAAGCCCTGGTGCTCGAAGCCGAGTATGCCGGATCCGATTCCGTCCTGGAACACCAGCCGGGCGACGCCGAAGGCGGCGGCGGTGGAGAGCAGGCTGGTCAAGGTACCGAGCAGCGCGATCAGTGGTGCCTGCAATGCGAACAGCAGCAGCGCGAATCCCAGGACGAGCACCACGCCGATCACGATCGGGGTGGAGCGATCCAGTTGGTGCTTCAGGTCGATGTTCTCCACGGCCGCCCCGCCGACCTGTGCGGATGTCGGTAGCTCGGCCCGCAGGCGAGTCACGGTGGCGGTGAGCGCCGGGTCGGACGGGTCGACCGTTGGGACCGCCTCGATCATGCGGTAGTCGCTGCCGTCGGCGGCGGGCATGATCGGCATCACTGCACCGATATCCTTGTCGGCGGCCAGTATTCGGCTCGTGGCCTGGGCATCCTGTGAGTTGGTCACCACCTGCAGCATGCCCGGCGCGCCGGGTCCGAAGGCCTGCTGTACCAGCGAGTACCCGACCCGGGCGCTCGCGTTCTCGGGCAGTACCTTGATCGACGGCATCGCTGTCTTCAACCCGACGATCGGCGCGGCCAGCGCCACCAGCACGATCAGCGATCCCAGACCCCACACGACCGGTCGGCGCCATAGCCGTTCGCCCCAGCGGGCGAAGGCGGGCGACCGGTGCTCACCGGTGTGCACCCAGGGCAGCGATAGCTTGTTGATCCGACTTCCCAGCTTGAACAGCACGACCGGCAGCAGGGTCAGGGTCGCGGCGAGGACGAAGACGACCGAGAGCATGATGCCGCCAGCCATGGACCGGAACGACGGCGAGGGCACGAGCATCACCGCCGACAGCGACACCAGGACGGTGGCGCCGGACAGTAGTACCGCCTTGCCGGCGGTGTCCATGGTTTCCGCGACGGCTTCGCGTGGTGACTCGTGCCGGGCCATCAGCGCCGCACGGAACCGGACCACCAGGAAGAGTGCGTAGTCGATACCGAGCGCGAGTGAGAACATCATCGCGAAGTTCATCGCCCAGATGGATACCGGCACGAAGTGGTTGATCAGCACGAGTGAGCCGGCCGAGGCCATCAGTCCGGCGAGGGTCAGCAGCAGGGGAAGACCGGCGGCGACCAGCGCCCCGAACGCCAGCACCAGGATCGCCAAAGTGACCGGCCACGAGAACATTTCGGACTTCATCATCGCGTCGAGGTTGGCCGCGTTGAAGTCCGACCACAACAGTGACGATCCGGTCGGATTCACCTGCACCGTGTCGGTCGACAACGCCTGCAACCGGCCCTTCAGATCGGTTGCGGCCCGCACCATCTCGTTGGTATCGGCGCCCGCACCGGCGAGCACTACTGCCGTGCGATGGTCCGGCGACAGGCTCGTGCCGGGCGTGGGCGGAATCACCTGTGCGATCCGCGAGTCGCTTTGGACCACCCGCGTGACCGCGGCGATTACCGCCGGGCCGTCACCGCTGTCGAGCGCACCGGCGGTACTGTGCACCACCACTTGGATCGCGTGACTGGCGTTACCGCCGAAGTGGTCCTGCGCCAACTTCCGTACGGCGACCGACTGCGAGCCCTCGGCCTGCCAACCTGCCCCCGACAGGTTCTTCTCCACCATGGGAGCGAAGGCGCCCAAGCTGATCACCAGCAGCACCCATGCCGCTGTAACTAGCCTCCGATGGTCGATCACCCATGTTCCGAGCCGTCCTAACGGACCGAACCGCCCTGCTGACACGGGCGTTGTACCGCCGGTTTCCTGCACCGTCTGTACCACGTCTCGCCGCCTTCCTTCATATCCCCCCGGGGGGATGTTTCCACCGACGATAGCATCCCCCCCGGGGGATATACACTGGCGAGTGACGAAGCCGCCGACCACGGCAGGCTGGATCGGTGCGCACGCCGGGCGCAGCCGATCGGCGCTAGTGAAGGAGACCGCAATGCAGCTGGAACCCGAGTCCGTGAAGGCCGTGACCCTCCGCATGAAGCGAGCCCACGGGCATCTGGCAAGCGTCATCCGCATGCTGGAAGAAGGGGCGGAATGCGAGGACGTCATCACCCAGCTCGCGGCCGTCAACAAGGCTCTCAGCCGCAGCGGCTACGCACTTGTCGCCACTGGACTCCAGCAGTGCCTCACCACCGGCGGCCCCGACAGCGTCGACACCAAGAAGATGGAGAAAGTCTTCCTCTCCCTGGCCTGAACTGCCGGCAACCTCCGGCCGCGCCCAGAGCAGCCCACTCGCGACACTTGCCACGCGGGGAAGCTGTCGAGGTCGGACCGGGAGTATCTCGACATGGTGCAGACGCACCCGCGGCCCGGCCGACCCAAGAGGCTGACCGATGCCGAGCTGGTCTGCCTGGCGGTTGCCCAAGTCTGCTGGGCTTTCCGTCCCAGCACCATTGGCTGCGCTTCTGCTACAGCTGGCTCGGCGCGATGTTCCCGTACCTGCCCGAACAACCCGGCTACAACAAGCCCAGTGGCTGAGAACCTGGCTCGTCCGCGACAGTCGCTCGTCCTCGGATCCGATGACAACCGGCCCTCCGGACCGCAGGACGGATATGGATCAGGCGGAACGGCCAAATTCACCGCCAGTGCAATACTCGGACGTCGGCCCCCGTGCGTTCTGGCATCGTGACTGCGCACGTTCGCGAGCTCGCGTTGCAGCGGGCGGCCGAACCATCCTCGGGAGGCCGGCGGAAACAGGGCGGGATGCGGGGTATCAAGGGCGGGCGATGATGAGTGGGCAGTGGGTGGCGTACAGGACGGTTTGGCTGACCGAGCCGAGAGTCATGCCGGCGAAGCCACCGCGGCCCGCGGCTGCCGACGGCGATGAGCTGGGCGTTTTCGGACTCGGCGATCACGAACCGCAGAGCCCAAAGGCCGCTTGTACCAAGGGATATGCCAGAAGATCCAGCCCTTGGCTCACAGAGCACTCGAGCCGGGCAGCATCGCGCTCGGGCCACTCGGCTCAGGGAAGTGGTGTCGTTGGGATTCGCGGCTGGGCGGCGGCGATCATTACCATGATCCGTGCGCCTGAGCAGGCGCGACGAGTGTCATGCCGGCCGTGGCACCGCCATCGATGACGAATTCGGATCCGGTCGAGAAGGTGGCGTCAGTGACGATGAAGCCGACCATCGCCGCGACCTCTTCCGGTTCACCGAATCGCGGAAGTGGTTGTCCCGAGGCAATACTCGCGTCGAAGCCAGCGGTCATCGGGGTGTGTATCGGACCGGGGTGTACCGAGCAGACCCGGATCCCGGCGTCGCCGAGTTCGAGAGCGGCGGCCTTGGTCAATCCGCGCAGGCCCCATTTGCTCGCCACGTATCCGGCGATCCCCGAGTAGCCGACCAGGCCGGCGGTCGAGGAGATATTGACGATGACGCCGTCGCCGTTGGCGCGTAATCGCCGTGCCGCCAGATGCATGCCGAGCCAGGCACCGAACAGGTTGACGTCCACGACATGGCGGAACATCGCTGGGGATTCGGACTCGATGCGGCCGAAGTCGACGATGCCCGCGTTGTTCACCAGGACGGCGAGCGGTCCGAAGTTCGCTTCGGCATCGTCGAGCACCTGACGCCAGCCGGATTCGTCGGTGACGTCGAGATGTCGGAATAGCGCTGTCGGGCCGAGGGATTCGGCTGTCGCAGTGCCCTCGGCATCGAGGAGATCGGCTACGACGACGCGGAGGCCGGATTTGACGAGGGTTTGCGCGATTGCCGCGCCGATGCCGCGGGCGCCGCCGGTGACGACGGCACTGCGGCTGTGAAATTCGGGCATGGTGTCAACCTCCGTTCGTTGGTGGCCGAAGGTCTCGGTCTCCTGGTGGAAAGGCTGTCGATCTCGACGCTACGACCTCGCAGTGTCCTCGCCCAGTGCCGAACCGACGCTTGCCGAGGGACCTTCGGCCATCGGTGAAATGGCGAGGCCGGTGGACTCCGGACAGCGATGACCTTCGTCTCTGCCCGTGCACACGCCGATGCGCGATGCTCGGTTCAGTGCAATCGCCTCGGGAAGAAGGTGACCGGCGATGTCGGAGTACTCGGCGTTCGATTCGGGACGCGTGGGCACCGCTGCGACGGTTGCGGCATATACCGAGGCCGCGGCCCGGATCCGTGCCGCGGACGCGGCGAATTCCGCGGTCAGCGCGGTGATCACGGCGGAACTCGAGCGGACGCCGTCGCATCTGTTCGAGGCGCGGGTGCCGTGGACACACGATGGCCGCCCCGGCGCCGCGACGGTGCGAGTGCCGAGTCATGCGGCGGTAGGCGATCACGTGACCGTGTGGCTGGGACCGGACCGGATTCCGACGGCTGCGCCACGGCGCCCCGGTGCCGCCGCGCTGAGCGGTATCGGCGTCGGCGTCGTGGTGCTGAACGGCACCTGGTTCGTCGTGTGGCTGCTGGTGCGGGGCGCTGTGTGGCTGTTCGAGCATCGTCATAGGGCGGGCTGGGATCGGCAGTGGCGTCAATTCGACGGTCCGATCAAAAGGACCGGTAATGAGGTTGCCTGAGCACGGTGACCCCGGACATCGACCGGCGTTCGGTCATATCGAAAGGAAGCGACGATGGGCAAATCCACAGGGCCACAGATCATCGCGGCTGTCGACGGCTCGGCGAGTTCGTATCACGCGGTTGCCTGGGCGGCGGTCGATGCCGTGCTGCACCGCTGTCCGCTGCGCATCCTCACCTCGGTGGCGATGCCGGACTTCGGCCCCGACAAGGCCTTGAGCGAAGCGGATGTGGAGTGGTTGCGCCGCGACGGCGAGCGGATCGTCGCCGAAGCGGCCCGGGTGGCGCATCAGGCCACACCGGGCGAGGAGCTGGATCTGGCGACCGAGGTGATCTTCGCATCGATCACGCCGACCTTGCTCCTGCGCTCTGCGCAGGCCAGGATGCTGGTTGTCGGCAGCCGCGGGGTAGGCGCGTTTCAGCGCGGACTGCTCGGCTCGGTGAGTACCGCGCTCACCCATCACGCGCACTGCCCGGTCGCGGTGGTTCATGGGAATTCGGCGCTCGATCCGGTATCGGTGAGTAAGCCCGTCCTGGTCGGTGTCGACGGATCGGAGAATAGTGTGCCGGCGATCGAGTTGGCGTTCGAGGAGGCGTCGCGGCGCAAGGTCGGGCTGACTGCGCTGCATACCTGGAGTGATGCCAGCGGGATCGATCTGCCGCATTCGGGCTGGGAGGCCGCGCGTGAGTCCGAGCAGACGCTGCTGGCCGAGAATATGGCCGGTTACCGCGATCGGTATCCCGACGTGCCCGTGATACGAATACTGAAGCTGGACCGACCCGTTCGGGCTCTGCTCGAGGAATCGGCGAATGCGCAACTCCTCGTGGTCGGAAGCCACGGCCGCGGCGGATTCGCGAGCATGCTGCTCGGGTCGACCAGCAATGCGCTGCTGCACACGGTGGAGTGCCCGATGATCGTGGTGCGCAAGCGCTGAGTTGCGGCCGTCGACGGCCTGCCTACACCGAGGCCAGGCGGGGGCGGGGTGGTCGTGCCCAGTGCCGATCCGCCGAGGAAGACCGCGGCTACCAGGGCGGCGGACCGTGAGCAGTACCAAGGCGGCGGTGAGCCGAAATCGCGTGGCCTACAAGACCAGCGCCGCCAATGCCAGCGGGCGCCGAGCACACCCGACAGCGTGCAGGTTCGCCGCTCGGCGTCGACCCGGCGCGATCATGGTGTGCGCCAACGGTGGTCGGTCACAGGCCGGAGGGGTAGGTCTCGGGTGTGGTGCCCGCGATCCAAGCGCTGGTCGGCTCCAGTGGCTCGAGCGCGGTAGTGTGGTCGAGGTGAATGAGTGCGTCGAACTGATCGGCGGCGCGGGTGTGGAAATAGTGGCTCTGGCGCTCGGTGTTCGGTCGGTAGACCACGCCGATCGCGCGCTGTAACCGCGGATGGCGCAGCAATTCCCCGGCCTCGCCCGAAAGGTCCATGCGGAGTAGGAATTCCGGGTTGCCGGTGTCGTGCAGCAGTACCTCCAGACTCGAAGGCAATGCGGTGCGAACGGTTTCGCGGCGGGCGGGACCACCCCAGTCCTCGGCCGCGGTGACCGTGCCGGAGCAGGTGCTGAAGCCGATGAGACGGCAGTCCCGGCCGTGGCGTTCGCGCATCAGCTGCCCAAGGTTGTGCTGGCCTTCCCCGCTCATTTCGGTGGCGCGTGCGTCGCCGATATGAGAGTTGTGCGCCCATACCACGATTCGAGTCGGAGCATGTGCGCCGGAGCGGTCGAGATGGTGGGCGAGGGCATCGAGGGTGTCGGCCATGTGCTCGTCACGCAGATTCCACGAGGACACCCGGTCGCCGAACATGGCACGGTAGTAGGCTTCCGCATCGCGCACCGACCAGGCATTGCGCAGTGCGTCGAACAGGTCGTCGGCTGCAAAGGGTTCCAGCTCACCGTCTGCGATCGCGACGCGCTGCAGCTCCAGCAGCTGCCGGATCGCTTGGGCCTCACAGGATCTGCCCGCGCCGAAGGCAGCGGCGAAACCATACGCCTGAGCATCGTCGCCGACGATGTGGTCGAAGCAGCCATAGCGAATCCTGGCGCGCTGTGCCGCCTTCGGGTCGACGCGCTCGAGGTAGCGCACCACATGCTGCATCGAGCGATGCAGGCTGTAGAGGTCGAGACCGTAGAAGCCGGTCTGCAGCTGCCCGTCGTGCTGCTGGGCGTTGTATGCGCGCAGCCAGATGATGAATTCACGGACCTCGGTATTGCGCCACATCCAGGCCGGGAAGCGCTCGAATCCGCGCAGCGCCTGTTCGGCGGTGGTGTCGGTGCCGCGCCCGTGCACGTACCGGTTCACCCGGTAGGCGTCGGGCCAGTCCGCCTCGGTCGCGACGGCGGTGAAGCCTCTTTCCTCGATCAGCCATCGCGTCATCTCCGCCCTGGCCCGGTAGAACTCCCTTGTGCCGTGCGAACTTTCACCGATCAGCACGAATCTGGCGTCGCCGATCAGTTCATCGAGTACGTGCGTGGGCGCGACGCCGCCGGGCGCGTCGACAGTGGCGGCTCGGATGGTCGCCGCAGCGTCGATCCGCGGCACAGCCGTGCCGGTGGTCGACATGCTCAGCAGGGTGCGAACCTGCTCGTCGGTGACCTGTGTGAAGTCCCAGAACCACTCGCCGACCGCCCGAAACGGAGTCGGCATGGTCGCGCAAACCATCTCCTCGACCGATGCGCCCAGTTCCCGGCAGGTCGACTCCGGCGCGACGGGGACCGCGACCACGATCTGCTTCGGCTCACCTTCGCGGATCGCCTCGATGGCCGCGAACATACTCGCGCCGGTGGCCAATCCGTCGTCTACCAGGATCACCGTCCGCCCTGCCACCTCGATCGGACCGCGGTCAGCGCGATAGGCCGACTCCCGCCTAACCATCTCTTGGGCTTCGTCGCGCGCGATGCTGCGCACTTGATCGGCGGTGAGCCGCAGGGCGCGCACCATATCGTCGTTGAGGACGACGCGGCCACCGATCGCCAGCGCGCCGATCGCGAACTCCGGATGACTCGGTGCGCCGAGCCTACGCACAATCAAGGCGTCCATCGGCGCGCCGAGCGCCGAGCCGACCTCCCATGCGACCGGAACACCACCGCGCGCCAGTCCGAGCACCAGGACATCCGGATCGCCGCGATGGTGTTCGAGCAGACTTGCCAGCACTCGCCCCGCCTCGTGCCGGTCCCGGAAGATCGGTCGCGGTGGTTCCCGCTGTACTCGTGTGCGGCTCATCGCAAGCCTCCCATCAACTGGCCCCCCGTGGGCCGAATTGTCTTCTCAGAGTTCGCTGTCCGGTGGCCGATACCGTTCGGGTCGGCGGGCGGGCAGCCCCAGCGCGCTGCGCTGGACGGCCAGGGTGAGATCTGTCGCGGTGACCACGCCGATAAGTCGGCCGTGCGGATCGATCGCCGTGATGACGTCGAAGTCGCGGCGCAGCACCACCTGGGATGCCACCGTGGAGAGCAGTTCGTCGCCGGATACTCGGGCCGTCGGCGGCAGCGGACGGGCAACCTCGCCCACCGCGGTGGTCTCGCGGGCCGCCACGGATAGTTCGGTGAGATCGGACCAGCCGAGCTCACCGATCGGCCGCCCCACCGTGTCGATCACGGGGAACACGCGGTGATCGGTGTGCACGATCTGCGAGCGCAGCAGATCGGCGACCGACCAGGTCGCGGGAACCGATAGTGGATGTTCGGTCATGACATCGCGAATTCGGGTGTCGCCCAGTCGGTGTCGCAACCCGGCGGCGGTCAATTCGGCACTGGCCGACGAGTACAGGAACCAGCCGAGCAGCATCAGCCACAGCCCACCGCCCGCGCCGACCAGCAGCAGTTCGACGCCACCGAGGATCAGCAGAGCCAGTCCGACGATTCGGCCGCTACGCGCGGCAATGGTGCTGGCGCGCAATCGATCCCCGGTGCGCTGCCAGATCAGTGCACGCAGTGCGCGGCCACCGTCCAGCGGTGCGCCCGGGATCAGATTGAAAATGGCCAGCACGAGATTCATCGCGGCCAACCAGCCGAACATCTCCGGTACCGGCCCGCTGACCGTCGCCGCGACCACACCGGTCATGCCGAACAACGCGACGCCGAGCGTGAAGCTGGCGAGCGGTCCGGCCACTGCGATGCGCAGATCCGAGCGCGGGTCCTTCGGTTCGTCGCCGAGTTCGGATACGCCGCCGAGTAGCCATAACACGACCACTTCGACGCGAATGCCGCTGCGGCGGGCGATGATCGAATGAGCCAGCTCATGGCTCAGCAGGGAAGCGAAAAGTCCGACCGCGCCCGCCGCGGCGACCAGCCAGACCGCCACCGAGTTCCCGTGCGCATCGGTGAGCGAGCGGCCGAGCAGATAGGTGAACAGGCCGAGGGTGACCAGCGCCGACCAGTGCGCGCCGATGCGAATACCCGCGACTCGCCCCAGCGGGATCGTCGCACGCACCATCTCAGCGCTCCCGTGCCTCGGCGCTGGCGAGACCTTCGGCGAGCAGGATGCGGTGTGCCTGCTGGGCCGCTCGGGTCGACCGGTCGCTATCGGGTCTGTCGGAGGGCAGTCGCTCCAGTCCGCGTGCCAGCATTGCGACGGCGTCCCCGAGCGCTTGGATGCGATTTTCGAGCTGGGCGGTGGGATCGAGCGCAGGCGCCATGGCACCCGGTTCCCACTCGATCAACGACTCGTCGACCGCGGGCCGCGCACCGCACAACACGCCGTACAGATGCATCGGCAGGACGGCGAAGATCCGGTTCAACTGCCCAGGAGAAAACAATTCCTCGAGCGCGGCCGTAACCGCGCCCGCGATCGGACCGACTTCGTCCTCGTCGATACCGGCCTCGCGAGCGAACTGCCTGGTGAATTCGGCGATGCCGTGCCGGACCGGAACATGGCCGGGCACCCAGCCTTCGTAATAGGCCCCGCGCAGGATCTCGGGCAGTTGCGCGCTCAGATGTGCCGAGCTGCTGACATTGATGCGGTCGCGCACGGTGTGCAGCCAAGCGCGGAGCGCTCGGTAAGCGAAGGCCGGGTCGTCGGTATCGAGATTGTCGGCGACGACGCGCAGCCAGTCGTGTGCGGTCTGCACGGCGGGCGCGAGGGGATCATCGTGGTGGGGCATCGTTGGCCTCCTGGAAGCGTAGCGGTGTTATGAGTCCCAAGCCTGCGCCGCGGGCGGCCACCGACCTAGGGCCGAAGGATGCCCTCGGACAAGCCGATGGTCCCGCTGTCGGATCGGCGATGACCTCGAGTGACAGAGCAACTCAGCATCGTTCTTTCGGTGCCGACGGCCAGTCCGCGATCTGACTCAGGGACGAGGCGAGCGCACCTCGAGTACCTCGTCGAGTGGTCGCCGTGGTGTCGGAGCCGGTTCGCTGTCCTCGGGCGCGATGCCGATGCGGATCACGACTTGGGGCACATCCGGATCGGGAATCAGATCGGCGATTACCGAACGGCTGGTGACAAGTTCGGTGATATGGGTGAGCGAGCAGGTGGCCAGGCCACGGGCCGTACATTCGAGCAGCACCTCCGACAGTGCCTCGCCGGTACACAGCCATTGTGCGGGCGTCTCACCGAGGGTACTGAGCACGATCAGCCGGGACTGATCCTCGAGCTGGCCGCGGCGCAGCGAATACGGTGCTGGTGGAAAACCGCGGCCGACATCTACCCTCGCCGCCTCGGCATCCGATGCCAGCGCCGCCGCGGGGACACCTTCCTTGACATCTGAATGTCCACTCCACCAATGTAATTCGGTTTGATACGGCATATCGTAGCGGCGCAGTGCGGTGGCATGCTCAGTGGCAGCGGCGACCCGAGGCCGATCGCTGTCGGCGATCTCGTCGACGGCCACATGATGTGGTCTCGCCAGTTCGCGAATGGCGTCTAATGTCTCGACCCAGCCGGGCGGTGTCAGCATCGGTAACCGGTCGGTGCGGCGTTGGCGGATGGCGCGGATCCGGGCGGCGGTCGTATTCAATGAGCCCGGCCACAGCCGGAATTCGAGCGTGGCCAAATGGTGCGGCATATTCGGATCAGGGGTTCGGATTGTATGAGCGAACCAGCCCATCGACAGAAAGGCCAGGCGGGCATGGTCGAGCACGGCGCCGCAGCTGATCACCAATTGCCTGCCGAGCGGATCGGCTGACCGCAACAGTCGGTCGTTATCGCTGAACAGCTGTAATCGTTCGCCATCGAACACCCAGCGCCACGGCTGAGTGTTATGCACCGATGGGGCACGGCAGGCGAGCATCAGCGCCATTCGTACAGTCCGCAGCTCGGGAGTACCGGTACGATCGCTTGCGTTCATGCCTCGAGTCTTTGCCGCTGACCCGTCTACCACTACGGCCACTGCGCACCCGTTCGAGGGCCGATGGTCCCCATGTCATCAAGGCATCGCCGAACCGTTCGCGGCATTTCTCCACGATATCGAGATGCCGCGTTTCGATGCACAGTGCGACCGAACATCGGCCCGCGAACATGATCGTGTCTGATCGACTGGAAGACGGTCTATTCGTGCCTCATCGTCAGGATGTCGGAAAGGGGGCGGCGGGGAGTTGGTGGTGGGTCGGGTTCGTCATCGGGAGCGGTGCCGACCCGGACGATCACCTGAGGGATCCCGGGGTGGGGGAGCATGTTCGCGATGATCTTTCGGGCCGAGGGGATTTCGGTGATGTGGGTCATCGGGCAACTCGCCAGGCCGGTGATGGTGCACTCGAGCAGCACGGCGGAAAGTGCTTCGCCGGTGTGCAGCCAGGTAGTGACGGATTCGCGTGGTGAGCTCAGGACCAGCAGGCGGGCGTGGTCTTGGAGGGGCTCGCGGCGCGTCGAATGTGGTGCGGCAGGAAAGGCACGGCCGACGCGGACGCGGGCGAATTCGGCATCGGAAACCAAGGATTCGCGCGGGACGCCTTCCGGGTCACCGGAATGTCCGGCCCACCAATGTAATTCGGCCTGGTACTCCATGTCGTAACGGCGCATCGCGGTGGTCTGATCAGAGGCCGCGCCGAGTTTCGCGTTAGCGGTGTCGTCGAGGAGATCGAGTTCGAGGTCATGGGGCGTGACCAGCATGCGAGCGGTGTGCAGGAGTTGCGGTAAGCCGGTAGGCGCCGACAGGGGCAGTCGGTCGGTGCGCCGCTGATCGATCGCGCGGGCGCGGGCCAGCACGCCGGTCGGTGGTTCGGGCCACCGCCGGAATTCGATCACCGCCAGATACTCGGAGCGGGTGGTGTCGGGCAGGCGGGTGGTATCGGTGTGCCAGCCTTGGGCGGCGAATGCGGTGCGTACGTGGTGCAGCATCGCGCCGCAGCTGATCACCAGTTGCCTGCCCAGCGGGTCCGCCGAGGCCAGCAGCCGGTCGTCGTCACGGTACAGGTGCAGTCTGAGGCCGTCGAACACCCAACGCCACGGCTGGGAGTTGTGCAGTGACGGCGCTCGACTGGCCATGCGCATGGCCGCCAGCACCGTTGGATGGTCCGGCACGGAACGTACGGAGGATGGGCTGGTTTCGGTCATACCCTCGAGTGTCGATGCCTACGGTGCCTGTCGATATGGGCCTTGCGCCTGTTCTCGAAGGTCCATGGTCACCCGCCAGTTCGGGCGATGCGGCCGAAGGCGTTCAGTGCACCGACCACAACGATGCGGGCGTGACGGCCAGCTCCGGATCGCAAGTGTGCACGAGTCGCCGGATGCGGTCGAGGGTTGCGCGGGCGGCATCCGACGAGCGCGGCGAATGGATGAGGTTCTCGGTCAAGCGTTCCGGGCGCCTGGGCACCGGGCTCGTGTTATTGCGCACCTTTGTCGGTTGATGCTGGAAGATGTTGTACGCATATGGCTTCCACGAATTCACCGACAGTAGCGTCGGGTAGGTGACGGGACAGGTCGGCCTCGGTGATGATGCCGACCAGCTTGCCCGCCTCGGTCACCGGGAGTCGTCGGATCCGATGCCGCTCCATCAGGGCCAGCGCGGCATTGATGTCGGTGCCGATCTCGACGGTATGCAGGTCCTCACCCTGGGCCATTTCGCCGGCGGTGGTCGCGTGCGGATTCGCCCCAGTGGCAATGCATTTGACGACGATGTCGCGATCGGTGACGATCCCGACCGGATGCCCCTCGCCGTCGCAGATCGGCAATGCGCCGATATCGAGCTGACGCATCCGCCGCGCCGCGGTTTCCATGGTGTCGCGAACTGTGATGCTGACGACGTCGGGCTGCATGATGGCCTGTGCGGTGGTCATAACCGGCTCCTTTCTCAATAGACCATTGGCGCTCATCATCGACATGTCCAAGTGGATTGGCGAGGGCCGAAAGTCATCCATGGCGGGGGCGATCGAGCGGCGGCTTCCGCAGCGTGGCTGTGATGAAGCCTGAGTCCTTGATTCATGGGACCTTTGACCCTGTTCAGCGCCGTTGCGGCACGGTGAGATTGCTCAGGTTGTCTGCCGAGGAGAAGGGGTTGTCTGGTGAGTACGTCCGAGCTATGGCCTGCCGAAGAGCGCTCGAGCGAGTTCGCTGCGACCAGCCACCCCGCGCACGCGGTCGTCGAACTCGATCGTGCGACGGCATTGGACCTGCTCGCGAGCGTCCCGATCGGTCGAGTGGTACTCAGCCGCAACGCATTACCGGCGATTCATCTGGTCAACCATCTGGTCGAGGCAGACGGCCGCATCGTCGTGCGCACCCGCCTTACATCCATGCTCACCTCGAGCGTGCGCGCCAATTCCGATGTGGTGGTCGCCTACCAGGCCGACGAGATCGACCCACACCAGCGCACCGGCTGGTCGGTCGTGGTGACCGGACTGGCCCGCCCGGTCACCGATCCCGAGCGCATCGCCCGCTACGAGCAGCTGCTGCATCCCTGGGCAGACCGCATGATGGATACCGTCATCGAGATCGAGGCCTCGATCGTTTCCGGCATCCGGCTCGTCGACAAGGCCGGGTAGAGCAGTCGGTGAGCGAGCATCGGCCCGACATCAGGACCTTTCGTCGGGGCGATTCGGGTGGTGATTCTGGTGTGCGCGGAGGTAGCGATTTGATCAGGCCTCCGACCAGGAGGTCGGCGACCTGCGACGCCGCGCCGCCGAGCGGGTGGCCGCGCCGTTGATGTTTCGGCGGCCGACCGCCGCTGTGTGACTGCGCGCGGCCTCATGGGCGCTGCACGGCCACGGGGTCGCGTTGCCGTCGGTGATGGACGAATTTCGGGACCGCGGTGCGCATCTCGTCGCCATGGCATGACAGGTCGCGCACGACATCGCGCCGGAGCTGAATCGGTGGTGACAATGTCCGAGTCCGCTGACCCCTTCGCCCATGCTGTGCAGACCTCGCCCGCGAGGGTCTTCCGGCACTACGCCCGGAATGCCGTAGTCAGTGTTGAACGACCGGAACCGGCGTCGCTTTCGATCCCGAGGTCGCGTCCGCGCGAAAAGTGTTTGTAGACCGTGTCGGCCGACAAGAGGGTAGGGATCGCGATTAGAGCAGCGAGCGCGCCGATACCGGTCGGACCAGCTTGGCCGAGCAGGTGGGCGATCGGCGGTAGGTAGAGGAAGGCGGCGAGCATGCCGAATTCCGCAAGGACGGCTCCCAGCAGCAACCGGTTGGTGCGCAGGGGCATCCGCCAGAACGGCCGGATCGTGCTGCGGCAGGCGAAAGCGTTTGCCGCCTGGCCGAATACGATCGCGGTGAATGTCGCGCCGGAAGCGGTCGCCAGGGCGGGTCCGGTGGGGAATGCCTCGCCGGGCCGCCAGCTCATCGCGAGGAACGACAGCACGAATACCGTGAGGCTCGTCGTCGCCTCGACCGGGCCGAGGACCCCGAAGGATCTGGCGAACAGCTTGCGGTCGAGCAGGTGACCGCGGATCGGCGGTCGGTCGAGTACGTGCGGTGCCGGTGGTTCCGCGCCGAGGGCGAGTGCGGGCAGGACATCGGTTCCGATATCGAGGGCCAGCACCTGCAGGACGCCGATGGCGAGTGGAAACACGCCGCCGGAGAGCGCCCAAACGACGAATGGCGCAAGCTCGGCGACATTGTCGGTGAGGTGATAGGTCAGGAAGCGGCGGATATTGGCGAAGGTCGCCCGTCCCTGTTCGACCGCGGCGACAATGGTGCCGAAATCGTCGTCGAGCAGCACTAGATCGGCCGCCTCGCGGGCCACGTCGGTGCCCGACTTGCCCATGGCCACCCCGATCGCGGCCTCCCGCAGGGCGGGTGCGTCATTGACTCCGTCGCCGGTCATCGCTACGACGTGGCCGCGGGCCTGTAAGGCCTGCGCGATGCGGAGTTTGTCCTCCGGGGTCACGCGGGCCACGACGACCGCGTCCTGATCCAGCAGCTCGCCCAATTCCTTTTCCCCGCTGGGCAATTCGTGTCCAGTCAGGACCGGTGTGTCCGAATCGCCCAAACCGACCTCGCGGGCGATGGCTCTGGCGGTCTCCGGATGATCCCCGGTGATCATGGCGACCTGGATCCCCGCGCGACGGCATGCGGCCAGCGCGTCCGCCGCGCCATGGCGGGGTGGATCCTCCAGTGCGACAAGGCCCAACAGCGTCAGGTCACGCTCGGCCTCGGCGGCGGAGGTGGGCGGGTCGGTGACGATCCGCCGCGCAACCGCGATGACCCGAAGTCCGCGCCCGGCCAATCGGTGCAGCGCCGCTGTCGCCTCCAGTGGCCCGGTGCAGCGCGCAAAAATCGCGTCCGGTGCGCCTTTCACGAGCACTCGATCCGCGACGACCACCGACATGCGCCGTCGCCGCGCGTCGAACGGGAATCGGGTGCTTTCGGGGAGTGTGTCGGTATCGTCCGGAACCGCCAGCCGATGCGCGAAGGTATCCAACGCCGCCTCCATCGGGTCGCCCTGTGCGACCCACTCGTCGTCGCGGTGGACCGCGCGGCCCGTGGAGCAACGCCGCGCCGCCCACGCCAGTTCCCGCGCGGCATCCGAACAGCCGGGCGGGTATTGCACCTCGCCCGTCGGCTCGTACCCGTCACCGCTGACCGTCACTGTGCCGCCGGGCAGCCACACCTCGACTACCGACATCTCGTTCTTGGTGAGGGTTCCGGTTTTATCGGTGCAGATGAATGTTGTCGATCCCAGTGTTTCCACGGCCTCGAGGTGCCGGACCAGCGCGCGTCGCTGGGCCATCCGCTGTGCGCCGATGGCCAGCGACAGCGTGACGGTCGGCAGCAGTCCGCAGGGCACCACCGCCACGGTGACACCGACCGCGAACAGGAAACCGTCGGACGGCGGGGTGCCGAGCAACAGCGCCACCGCGAAGAACGCGACACCGACCACGACTGCGACGGCGGCGATGATTCGGGAGATCCGATCCAGTTCGCGCCGCAGCGGAGTGGCCGCCGGGCGCTGTGCCTGGGTGAGTTTCGCGATCGAGGCCAGCCGGGTCTGCTGCCCAGTCGCTATCACGGTCGCCTGGGCCTCGCCCTCGACGATGAAGCATCCGGCGTATACCGCGCCGCCCACCGCTGGGTGGTCGGGCACGCTTTCACCGGTGAGTGCGGAGGTGTCGACCGCGACCGCGTGCACCCGGTCCAGGCGCAGATCCGCCGACACACGATCGCCCTCGGCCAGCAGCACGACGTCATCGGACACGAGCTGTTCGGCCGGTACTTCCGATACGGTCGCGTCGCGCAGAACGGTGACCTGCCGCGGGAGCAGCTCACGCAACCGTTCGGCGGCGTGCTCGGCCCGCTGCTCCTGCGCGAACGCGAACGCGCCGTTCAGCAGGACGACTACGAACACCGCGATTCCCAGTTGCGGCATACCCGCTACGAATGCCAGCGCTCCGGCGATCCAGAACAGCAGCGCGAAAAAGTGCACCAGCTCCGCCATGAGGCGACGCCAGGCTGGGACCCGACGCCGCACCGGCAATGCGTTGGGACCGTTGTGCGCCAGCCGTCGAGCCACTTCGTCGGCGGTCAGCCCACGCTGCCCGGACACAAGCTCAGCCGCGCTCCCGAGGCTGCGTGCCGCGGTATCGCGCGCGGCGAGCTGGGCTCGCTCGTTCGGTTGGGCTCGGATTCGCTCGGTCATGGGCACCTCCACCGCAGTCGTGCTCGCCTACATCCCGTCTCGCGGATGTGGTTTGCGTGGATGACGATCGGGATGGCGGCGGGTCCACCGCGCCGCGATCAACAGCGCGAATAGGCACAACAGCGTCGCCAGCCAGACTCCGGTCGCGAGATAGGCGATGATGGCACCGGCACTCATATCCATGGTCCTCCGGTCTCGGTGGGTCGCCGCATCGGTGTGCGGCGACCGACGGGGCGCGACGACGGTGTCACCTGCTCGATTTCCTACAGAAGGCGAAGGTCATCGGTAGGTATCGATCGGCAACGGACGGGTGTGCGTCTCGGTCGTCGTCATGAGTCCTGTCCGACCGGCGGGCTCATTCCGCGCCATTCCCGGTCCAGCGCCACAGAGCAGTGGGCGCGCAGTAACCGGCCGGTGCCGCAGCCCAAAAGAATCGCACCGCTCCAGATTGCCGCGAGTACCGTCGCGCCGATGCCGATGCCACTGTTGGCGGCATTGATAGGGCGTACCGGCGGGGCGGTCACTGTGCCGTTGGCATCGAGCCACACTTGAACCTCATCGCCCGGCACGGATTTGTCGGGTACCTCGGTGGTCGTCGTACCGGAGCGGCCGCTCTGATCCCAACGCACGGTGGCGTCGAATCGTTCGGTGGTCGACCCGTAGGCGTCGACTGTCACGATCCGTTCCGGCTTCGTCGTGATCGTCGCGGGCACAGTGACTTTCGTCGAGTTCTCGACTCGGATCCGGTTCGCGGCGGCGGTGTAACCCGCGGTACCCGCCGCGCCCGCGACCGGAACCGCGACGAGCATGACGATGATCGCGAACAGCCACACCAGTGCCTCGACGCGATCCGATACTCGCATCAGCGAACTGGTGCGCCACGGTCGTCGGTGCCACATGCGGATCGGTATGGACGGGTATTCCGACATTCAGGTCACCTCGTACCCTAGGCGGTGGCGTCCGGTTCGGATATCGCTGCCGCTGCCGGGGTTGGATCCGACAACTCATCTCGCAGTGCCGCGAAACGGGCCGCAGCGCGCTGCTCACGCTCGTGCAGCTGCACACTGCTCAGCACATAGGAATCCGGGCCGGGGAAGGTCAGCGCGCGATGCCCGGTATCAGACCAATGCACCAGGTAAGGCGGCGAACCATCGGGTGAATGCACCTCCTCGATGAGGCCGCGCCGAGTCGGGCCACGGTTGGCGCCACCCTCGACGATCAGCCAGTCTCCTGGTTGTGCGTGCATAAGGGGACCTCCGAGTAGTTCAGGCCGCCGTGCGCAGGATGCGGACGAGGAAGTAGCCGGTGATCGCGGCCATCGTCGCGGCCATCAACAAGCCGCCGACGATGCGCGAGGAAATACCGCCTGATAGACCGCTGCCGCATCCTCGCGTTCCAGCGAATCAGGTTGTGCCACATGACCCATACCGCGGTACCACCGGCCATCGAGCCACATCGAAAGTGGCCGGGGTGTATGGAAGTTGCGCCACCACGTCTTTGTCTCGGCGCGACCGACTCGGACGACGACGTTGTCGCCCATTCGGGCATAGGACACGGGTAAGGCGATATGACGACCCGAACGCCGCGCCTGATATCGCAGCTCGCAATGCAGTGCCGACAACATCACGGACGCGCCGAATCCCGGTGCCCGATATCGAGTCGCGCTGGCCGTTGTCATGTACCGATCGTCACGCCGCCGCGTGGTGGCGCGACAGGACCGAATGGCCTCGACTCCACAGCCGTTGGCCCCTGAGAATTGCGCCGTCTGTCCCGGGACTCCGCCCACGCTAGTTCTGGCTTGCTCGTGAGAACCCAGGGCCTTTGGTCCCGCGGGATACGCCGCCACACGCCGTAGTGTGCTTCCCGCCTCCGACGCTGCTCGGCCGATGGCAATCAATAAGCAAACAAGCGATCGGCAGTATCCGACCCGAAGCTTTCGGCGAGCGGGTCGGATACTGCCGATCACCGTTACTACGCACACGCGCGAGCTACTCTGATATCGCTCGGCGGCAGGATCAGCCCAGATGGCGAATTCGCCTGGAAGACAGGCTATCCAGCGTGGTGTCGCAGCAGCTGGTCGAAAAGCCCGGCTACAGCGGGCGCACTACCTCATCCAGCGGGCGCCGCGGCGTGAGTGGCACCTGCGCGGCACTCGTCGCGGCCCAGCCGATCCGAACGATCAGCTGTGGGAAACCGCTATCGGACAGCACATCCGCGCGCACCAGGTTGCGTGTGCCCGGCAGCTCCAGCGGTTCGGTCAGCGGGCAGGTGGCCAAGCCGAAGGTGGTGGCGGCCAAGAGCACCGCGCTGGTGGCCTCGCCCGCCCGCAACCGGGACAGCGGATCGTCGGCGGCGGTGTGCACCATCAGTAGCACGCCGCGCTCCTCGAGGTCGTGGATCACCGCCTCGGTCAGGGTGGGACTGTGGAATTCGCGGGTCAGCGGATCCACGGCAGTGACAGCACTGCGAGCAGGCACGCCCTCCGACGCGATATGCCGCCCGCTCCACAGCGCCAATTCGGTCTGGTAGGCGGCATCGTCGTGGTGCAGTCGCGCGGCTTCCTGAAATGCCTGCACCAGCCTGGTCCGGGTGGCACCGCCTACGATCTCGTGCACCAGTGCCCCCTCGGCGGCACCGGCTTCGGCGACATGCCGGGTATGCGTTGGCGGGACCTCCCAGGAGGTGACGCGCCGCCGATCGGTGCGTCGCCGGGTAATGGCTCTGGCCACCGTGATGACATCGGCGGTGGGTGTGACCTCGGTGAATCCGATGGACGCGAGGTGTTGCGGCTCGGCCGGGTTCGGGAACCGATGCACCACCGTGTGCCAGCCGAACGACCGTGCTGCTGCTCGGAAATGATGCAGCGCCGCCCCACAGCTGAGCAGCAGATCTCGCCCATCCGGGTCGGCCAGCGGCAACTGCCGGGTCTCATCGCTGTAGAGGTGCACCGTGCGGTCGCCGACGCGCCATTGCCAGGGCTGGGTGTTGTGCACCGACGGTGCGCGCACGGCCAGCGCCAGCGCGGAACGCACGGTATCGGGATCGGGATGCGCTTGGACCATTGCCGTTTCCTTTCCTCCTCGAATTCGAGGGATCAACCGTTCGCCTTGCGGCTGGTGTGTCCACGCAGGGTTTCCAGTCGGCTCACGTACTCGTCGCGGTCGATCTCCCCGCGGGCGAATCGTTCGGCCAGCAACTGTTCGGCGGTCGGGGCATGGTGGAGGGATGGTCGGCCGTCGTAGGGCTGTACGGCGGATCGGACCAGCAGTACGAAACCCGCGATCAGCAGTCCCCAGAACACCACCATCCCGAGGCCCATCCAGGCGTATCCCCACCCGCTCATATCGTGGTCGTACCAGAACATCATCGTGCGCCATCTCCTCGAAGCGGGTCGGACGCTATGCCCGGCCCGATGCGTATTGTCGAATCCAGCATGTGCTGCGGCCCCGCTACGGGGCAGGGGAGAAACGCTCTGCTTGCAGGGACGATGGTCAATCGGTCGATGATCACAGGTGCACGCTGACCCGGGCGATACCGTCCTCGCGGTGCGCGGTCACAGGGAAATCGGCGTCGATGATGAGGCGCATCATCTTCGAATTGCTCGGCATGACATCGGCGACGAACCGCTCGATCCGCCGCTCCCGAGCCAGTGTCGCCAATTGGTGCAACAGTGCCGTGCCGATGCCGTGCTCCTGCACATCGTGGGCGACCACCAGCGCGACCTCCGCCGCCCTGGTGCCCGACAATGTCACGAAGTTCGCCACGCCGACGAGCCGATCGTCGAGGAATGCGCCGACCGCGCCATGGGTGGAATCATCGCGAGCGATCGCGTCCGCGACCTTGTCCAGGTGCTTCGGTGCGGGTGTGAAGAAGCGAAAGATACTGTCCCGCTGGTCCATCTCGGCGTAAAGCTCCCGAATTGCCGCGGCGTCTTCGGCGGCGAGGCGACGGACGGTTATTGTCAGGGTGGCGGTCATGGCTGGTCCTCTCGGGCGAAATTGCTGACCGGTCCGGCGGGTGCGTCGAGTCCGGCGGGCAGGGGCATCGACGGTCGTCGTCTCCAGGGTCGCTGTTGTGGGGTGGGTCACCACAGTGCCGAAAGACCTATCCGGCGGGCCTTTGGTCGAATGCGCGTCCGGCTCGACGTCGGTGTCTGCGCGCGGTATGTCCTTGTCGGACAAGAGAGTTGGTTGTGCTGAAGCGTGCGGCGCGGCGCTCGATCCGGTGCCCGCTCGCGCGTGGCCGCTGTTCGCTCACCGGCGGCGGGGTGCGGAAGAACCGGCGCTTACCCAGTTCCGCGAGACCGAGATAGGCCACCACCATGATGGTCAAGGCCAAGAAGAAGCTGTCCGGTAGTGGACGGAAACCCAGACTGTGTGCCAGTGGTGTAGCGGGTAGGACAGCGCCGATCCCGAGATGCCGACGTCGACGGCGTGCAGGGCGAGGGCGTCGTTGACGCCGTCGCCGAGAAAGGCGACATCGAGTCCCGCGCGGCGCTGCACGCGCACGATCCGCGCTTTCTGTTCAGGGTCGACGCGCGCGAAAATGGCTGTCGTCGTGATCTTTTCGGCGAGTTGGTGATCGTCGAAGCGGTCGATATCGGTGCCCGTCCTGGCATCTCCCGGCGGTAGGCCGAGCTCGTCGCAGACCCGGGCGGCGACGGTCGGGTGGTCACCGGTGATGACCTTGACGGTCACCCCGAGTTCGGCCAGCCGGGCCAGTGCCACGCACGCAGAAGTCTTGGGTGGATCGAGGAATACCAGGAACCCGCGCAGGCGAGCGCATTCTCATCGTCCGGTCGCAATGAATTCCACCCTGGCGCCGGACGGTCGGCGACCGCCACGATGCGGTGCCCGGCGGCGAGTTCGGTGTCGAGGACAGCGTGGACGGTATTCGGTACGCCGGTGCAGCGTGACAGCACCGACTCCTTGCCCCGGGCAAGCTGCCGGGATCCGGCGGCGAGACTGGTGGACACGACAGCGGGCAGCAACTGCGGTGAGATGCCCACCGCGATCGCCAGTGAGAACAGCAACGCGTCCAGCAGTGGTCGCTGCAAGAACAGGTTCACCGCGAAGATCCCGATCGTGAGCACGGCGGCGGTGTACACCCGCTGCATGGAGAACTTGCGTAGGCCGATCTGGAATTCGGTATCCGGATGAGTTTCGCCCAGTCCCACGGCGATTCGGCCGAATTCCGTGACTGCGCCGGTCGCGACGACAACCCCGCGGCCGGATCCCGAACTCACCACCGTGCCCATCAGCGCACACGAATCCCATTCGGCCAGTGCGCTGTTCGCGGTTACCGGAGTGGTCGATTTCGCTGCGGCCGTCGACTCGCCCGTCAGCACCGATTCATCACAATGCAGTGCGGTGACCGAGATCAGCCGCAGGTCGGCCGGAACCAGTTCACCGGCCCGCAATTCGACGATATCGCCCGGTGCCAACTCGATGATATCGACAGATCGCGGCCGCCCCGCACGCACGACGACTGCACGATGCCGGATCCGATCGTGCAGACCTTCCGCGGCCTTCTCCGCACGATATTCGTTGCCCACCCCCAAGCCGACGGAGGCGGCGAGAATTAGCCCGATGATAACCGCGTTGGTGCGCTCACCGACGAAGAAGGACACGACCGCGGTGAACGCAAGCAACAGCAGCAGCGGGGAACGCAACTGGCGCAACAACACCGGCGCCAGCCTGGCCTAATGGGTGCTTACCGCATTGGGTCCCCATCGGCGCAGACGGCCTGAACTCTCGTCCTCCGTCAGCCCGGCATCGGTGACCGCCAGTGCGGTAAGCACATCGGACGTCGGCAGCGCGGCGGCCGTGGCGGTCGACAGTGGTCGCACCGCCGCCGGCGGCAGTGTGCTGATGCCGGATTCCATACCTCGATCGTCGTCGCGTCGGACATCCACGAGCCAGGGGCCAATGGCCCTGCACTCGCGGTCTTACGACGGCCCCTTCTGGGCACCTGTTCGATTCGGCACGGCGGCGAGTGGCACCTCCCACGTCTGCCCCGACGAGAGGGTGCGTTCGACATCCTCGACGCACAGGTGGATGGGTGCGGCGGCACTGGGATGCAGCCGCACCGTGGCCCGGCTGTGGGTAATGGTGACGGTGAGTGGCTGGCCACGATAGCTGAGGGTGAATTCGTCTCGGGAAGTTCGTCCGGCAGCAACGGATGCAACCGACCCGATCCGCCGGATCGGTGACAGGGGTGCGAAGGCCGCCTGGCATGACCGGCTCGGATCGTAGGCAGCCGGGGCAGGATCGGGCTGTCAGTCCTGGGGGCGGGCGATGATCACGGGGCAGTCGGCCGCATGCAGGACGGCCTGGCTGGTGGAACCGAGGGTCATACCGGCGAAGCCGCCGTCGCCGTGGCTGCCGACCACGATCAGTTGCGCGCGTTCGGCGGTGGCGAGGATGCGTTTGGCGGGGCGGTCCTCGGTGACCACTCGCTGGACGCGGACATCGGGGTACTTCTCGGTGTAGCCCGCTAGGCTTTCGGCGAGCAGTTCTTCGGCCTCGTTCGCCATATCAGTGCGGGGGATATAGCGATTGAACTCGGACCAGGTGTGCACTGCTACGAGGGCCGCGCGTCGCCGCGACGCCTCATCGAAGGCGACGTCGAGGGCACGGATGCCGCCCGGGGAGCCGTCGACACCGATCACGACCGGGCCGAGCGCCCGCTCGGGGGCCACCGTCTCCGGGATCACCGCGACCGGGCAATGTGCGTGCCGGGCCAGTGAGGTGCTTACGGACCCGAGTAGTCCACGCCGGAACGCGCCGAGGCCGCGGGTGCCGACCACAATCAGCCTGGCCTCCTTAGATCGGTCGCACAGCACAGGGACCGGTGGTGCCTCGACAACGAATGTCTCGATATCGAGCGGGTGGATCGAATCCGATACGGCGACAGCGGTTTTGCGTGCGAGCGCGATCGCGGCGGCGCCGGCTTGGCGATAGACGTCGTAGTCGATCTGATTGAAGGCGATATTTGGTCCGTAGTCGACCGGTGCGCCGATCGCGTAGATGATGTGCAGAGGCGCGCCGTGTCGGGCTGCATCGACGGCAGCCCACCGCACGGCTTCGACGGAGTCGGCGGATCCGTCGGCGCCGACGAGGACGGGCGGATTTACGGTGTTGGTGGACATGTGCTTCTCGGCTTTCTGGAGCGGGATCGGCGCGGGCGAACGGTTATATCGACACCGACAACCACTGCGGCCGAGGCGATCCGGTGCGAATCGCGGTTCGGCGTGGTCATGGGCTGCCCTTCGGTCCGAACGATCGGGTACCCGTAGGTTAGGAACTCCACGGCGTCCCGCACGCCTGTCCAATGTCACGAACCCGAGGGCACAAAGGGTCATGAACCCGAGGGCCAACGACGGTGGCTGCTCGCCCTACCGCGAACGCTGCGAAACACGTCAGGGCAGCGGTGCCGACCAGCGCAGCACTGTGCCACCACCGGGGCGGTTCTCGATGCTGAACGTACCGCCCGCTTCCTTCGCCCGCGCCGCCATATTGGCCAATCCGCTCCGTCGCGCGATGTCATCGGGGACGCCGATGCCGTCGTCGGTCACCTCGATGCTGACGTCGTCACGCACTTTCAACTCGACCGATACGGTGCTCGCCGATGCATGCCGCACCACATTGCTCACAGCCTCGCGTAGTACCGCCTCGACGTCGTCGGACAGCGGTGGCGCGAGCACCGTCACCGGGCCTGCCAACCGCACGGTGGTGTGCAGCCCGGAATCCGCGGTCATATCGACGATGATCCCGTGCAGGTACTTGCGATATTTGGAGGAATCCGCGGTGGTATTGCTCTGCAGATCGAAGATCGAATGGCGGATGTCCTGCACAATCGCCTGCACATCGTCAATCGTTGCCAGCAGCCGAGATCGCACCTCGGGCGCGCGAGCCCGCTGCGCGGTGCTCTGCAGCGATAGCCCGACGGCGAACAGCCGCTGGATGACGTGATCGTGCAGGCCTCGGGCGATCCGATCGCGGTCGGAGAGTACGTCGAGTTCGCGCATACGCTCCTGGGTTTCGGCCAACTGCAAGGCGAGTGCGGTTTGGTCGGCGATGGCGGCCATCATCGTTTGCGCCGCAGTATCGAGCGGGGGCGCGTCGACCGGACGCAGGGTGGTGAGCACTCCGACGACGGAACGTCCGGCTCGCAGCGGGAGTATCAGCGCCGGGCCGAATTCAGGGGAGTCACTGAACGGGTCGTATGACAGTTTCTGGACCGACATAACCTGTCCGCGGAGAAACACTTCACCGGAGTTCGATGCCGCGACCGGTAGCCGTTGGCCGGTGAGTTCGTCGGCATCGAGGCCTGCGGCGGCGACCACCATCAACTCGGTGACCTCGTCGGCCGGGATATCGGGATCTTCGGGCAAGGCGATGAAGGTGCACGCCGAATCGGTCAGAGTCAGGGCTCGCTGGACGACGAGGTCGAGAATCTCGCTCGATTCAGTGGCGACCAGCAGTTCGGTAGCCACATCCCTGGTCGCTTCGAGCCACTGCTGGCGAGCGCGGGACAGCTCATAGAGCCGGGCGTTCTCGATGGCGATGCCCGCGGCCGCTGCCAGCGCCCGCACCACTACCTCGTCGTCCTCGGTGAACTCCAGTCCGCCCGCTTTCTCGGTGAGGTAGAGGTTGCCGAACACTTCGTCACGGACTTGGACCGGAACGCCGAGGAACGTGTGCATCGGCGGGTGGTGTTCGGGGAAGCCGACCGAGGAGGGATGATCCGAAAGGTTGGTCAGCCGAATGGGTTTCGGTTGCTGGATGAGCAGGCCAAGCACACCGTGCCCGCGTGGCAGATCGCCGATCAGGACGCGGGTGCGGTCATCGATGCCCTCATACACGAATTCGGCGAGCTGATTGTTCGTCGGATCGGTCTCCCGCACACCCAGCGCTCCGTATTGCGCGTCGACCAGCTCGATGGCGCTGTGCACGATCGTGCGCAGTGTGTTGTCGAGATCCAGACCGGCCGTGACGACCAGCATGGCCTCCATCAACCGATCCATCCGGTCGCGCACATCGACGATCTGCGCGATGTGGTCCTGGACCTCCATGAGCAGTTCGCGCAGCCGCAGCTGAGACAGTGTGTCGGTCACGGGTGGCCGACTGCTGTGCGCCCCTGCGGAAGCCTGGCCTTCCATACCGGGCATTCTTCCACGATCAATCCCACCGAGCCCGATCAGCGGCCGCGAATGGACTGGTCGGTCACCTAAGGTTCCTGCTGGTTCAGTTTCGAGGCCAGTACGGCTGCCTGTGTGCGGCGTTCGACGCCGAGTTTGGTCAGCAGCCGCGAGACGTAGTTCTTGACCGTCTTCTCGGCCAGGAACATCCGGCTCGCGATCTGCCGATTCGTCAATCCCTCGCCGAGCAGGGACAACAGGTTGCGCTCCTGGTCGGTGAGGCTCGCGAGCGGCCCGGTTTTCGCCTCCGCCTCCGCGCGCAGCTTCGCCATCAGCGCCGCGGCGGCCCGGTTGTCGAGCAGCGATTTACCCGCGCCGACCTCACGGATCGCATCTATCAGCTCCAGGCTCTTGATGTCCTTGACCACGTAGCCGCTGGCTCCGGCCAGAATGGCGTTGAGCATGGCCTGTTCGTCGGTGAACGAGGTCAGGATCAGACAGCGCAGCGCCGGATTGGCCGACAGCAGTTCACGGCACAGTTCGATGCCGTTGCCATCGGGCAGGCGGACGTCGAGAACGGCGACATCGGGACGTAGCGCCGGAATCCGGGCGAGCGCCTGCGAGAACGAACCCGCTTCACCGACCACCTCGAGGTCGGATTCGAGGGCGATGAGATCGCCGATACCGCGGCGCACGATCTCGTGATCATCGACCAAGAACACCCTGATCATGTTTGCACCTCTCCCTCACACCGAATTCACTCAGCGTACGGAGCGGTCCGGTTCGTTGGATCGGCGTTGGACCTCTCCTTCGTGACCAAAGTCCCTTGATCTGTCCGATTCGGCCGCCGCTGCCCATTCTCCGCCGATTCGCCAGGCTCGGCGTGCCGCCTCCAGGGTGTCGGCGAGTGTCCGGCCGGTGTCCAGGGCGATGGCATCCGGCCACGGCGCATCGGCGGCGGACATGGCGGCGGCGATGGCGGGGGTCGCATCGGAATCCCCGGCCGCGCGTTGCCGAATGCGTTCGTTCGCCAGCGATTCCGGGCAGTGGCATCGCAGTTGCACCAGTTCTGCGTTCGCTTCGTCGGCGAGCACGGCGGCGCGTCGTCGTTCGTCCGGATCGATCCAGCTCGCGTCGAGGATCACCGAGACGCCGGATTCCAGCAGCGCCCGAGCGCGGATGCGCAATTCGGCATAAACACGAGCCTTGTCGACCGGGGAGTACATTCCGGCGCCGTATCCGCCGATCGGGCCGACCACAACGTCGGCAGCGGCCAATTCCCTGCGCACCCTGTCGGTGCCGAGTACTACCGCACCGGTCGGCAGTGAAAGGTGTTCGGCGACTGTGGTTTTCCCGGTGCCGGGCAGTCCGCCGACAAGGGTGAGGCGGACCGCGGCCCGATCCAGACGGCGTGCCGCGATCCGCAGGTGGCGCCAAGTACGGTCGCGAGCTGTCACATCGCCTTGTTCGAAGCGCATCACATTCACCTTGGCACGGACGAGCGCGCGGTAGGCGACGTAGTGGTCCCGCAGGGACGACGGCGCCGAATCCTCGGTCACGCGTTGATAATCGTCGAGCAGGCGAGTGCTCAGATCATCGTGGCCGAGGTATTCGAGATCCATCGCCAGGAAGGCGATATCGTCCAGGCAATCGACGTAGCGCAGCTGATCGTCGAAGTCGAGGCAGTCGAGCACCCGGAAGCCATCGGGCAGCTCGAAGATGTCCTGGGCTTGCAGGTCGCCATGTCCATCGACGATGCGACCCTGGGCGATCCTGCGGGTCAGCAAGGGTTTTCGGCCCTCGAGGTAGCGCATCGCACGCGCTTCGATCCGCGCGAGCAACTCCGGAGCCACGAGATCGGCGGGTTGCGCCCGCAGGGTGCGCAGTAGCGCCTGCCATCGCGCGCCCAGCGCCTCCGGGGTTCCGGCCAGGTCGATGTCCGGACCGCGGCGAGCCGCGTGGTGGAACTGCGCCAGCACTCGGACCAGCGCTGAGATTTCCGAGCTGCCGGCCGCCGCGTCGGTCAGGACATGGGTGAGCCTGCGGTCCTCCGGCATTCGGCGCATAACGAGTACCGGTTCGCTCGGGCCACCGGTGGGGTCGCTCAGGTGAGCGACACCGAGATACACGTCCGGGGCCATCCGGCGATTGAGCTCGAGTTCACGCATGCACGCACGCTCGCGCAGGTCCGGCGTGCTGAAGTCGAGGAAGTCGGTAGCAATCGGTTTCTTCACCTTGTACGCCCGGTCGCCGCACAGCACAACGACGCCGGTATGGGTTTCGCGTAGATCGGCGGGCGACCCGTTCGACACGATCACGAGACGAGCCTTTCAGCAAGCGCGGTCGCGGCCGTGCCCGCCGCGGCGCCGCCGTCGACGACGAATTCCGGCCCGGTGGAGAAGGTCGCCTCGGCGACGACTACTCCGATGCCGACCTCGACGAGTATGCGGGCGACTGCCGCACCGATCCCGCAGGCGCCGCCGGCGACGACGGCGCTGTGGCCGTGCAGGTCTGGTCTATGGACCGCGGACATGGCGCTCGGATCCTCCCGGTAGTGGTGGTCCCAGACTTGCGCACCGACCCGGTGCGCGTGATGGCCGAAGGTCCTTGATCCGTAGGGTCTTCGGGTCCCATCTCGGTGTCAGGACAGGGGTCGGCCAGAGCCAGCCGAAGTCCTGCGAGTAGGGGTCGTCGTGCCCTTACCCAGGACCGCGCGCCGATGGGACCGTGGGGCGAAATCGACGAAGGAAGGCGAAATGGAGCACGGATTGCCCGACGACAACACCGTCAAGACAGCACTGGCGCTCGCGGTGCGGGCGCCGTCGGTGCACAATGTCCAGCCGTGGCGGTGGCGGATCGGTAGCCGTTCCATCCACCTCTACCTGGACCCGGAGCGCGCACTGCCCTCGACCGATCCGGATCAGCGCGAGCTGGTGCTGAGTTGCGGTGCGGCCCTGCATCACCTGTGCGTCGCGTTGGCAGCGCTCGGCTGGTCGGCGGTGGTGCATCGGCTGCCGAATCCGGCGGATCCGAACCACTTGGCCGCGGTCGAGTTGCTGCGGCATCGGTCGACACCGCTGGATATCGCCCTGAGCGCGGCGATTTCGAGACGCCAGACCGACCGCAGGCATTACTCTTCGTGGCCGATCCCGCACGGATATCTGGGCTTGGTGACCGAACGCGCCGCCGCACTGGGTGCAATCGTGACCCAGGCCGGTAACCGTCCCCGCGAGGTGTTGATCGAGGCAATGCGGACCGCCGCCGCCTTGCACGCCGGAGATGTGGAATACCGCTTCGAATTGGCGAATTGGTCTGGCAGGCACAGCTCGGACGACGGGGTACCCGCCAGGAGCACCCCTCGCGTGGAGTCGCATGACGGACTGCCTGCTCGCGAGTTCGCAGCACCCGCGTTGGCCGACGGTGCGCTCGAACCCGATTACGCCGAACTACTGGTGATCAGCACTTCGGCCGACGATCGGCTGTCGCGGTTGCGCGCGGGCGAGGCGATGAGTGCGGTGCTGCTGACCGCCACCAATATCGGACTGGCCACCTGCCTGCTCACCGAACCGCTCGAGCTTGCGGACCTACGCAACAGAGTGCGCCTCGAGGTGCTCGACGGCGTCGCCCAACCGCAGGCGGTTCTTCGGATCGGTTGGCTCCCGACCAGTGCGCCGTCGTTGCCAGTGACACCGCGACGGTCGGTGGAAGATGTGCTCAGTCCGCTCGAGTCGGCTGCTCCCAGCTGCTCATGAGCGACAGCGGGGACCGCTGAAACCACCTGTCCTCGGTGGTCCCGTGTTCTCGGTCGCCCACCGTCCCCGATACAGTCGGCGACCCGGTCGAGATCAGCGAGCCGGACCTAGGCACCGAGTAAGCGCGCCAATAGCGTGACCGACCGTATATGGTCGGCCACGCTGGGTGTGGGAGACGCCGCTAAGCCGGTGCGGCGCAACGCTTTACCACCGCATCCAAGGCTGCCGCCAAACCGGCGCGGGCTTCCTGCGCAATCGGCTGCAGCGCGGGCTGTTGCGTGTTGGCGACGAGGATGTCCGGGTCGATGGCTTCGACAATGGTGGCGCCGTTGTCGGTGCGCACCACCACGTTGCAGGGCAGCAGTAGGCCGATCTGCCGGTGAATGCCGATCGCCCGGTGCGCGAGCATCGGATTGCAGGCGCCGAGGATCAGGTAGTCCTCCATCTCGATGTCGAGCTTCGCCCGCAAGGTCGCGCGCACATCGATTTCGGTCAGCACGCCGAAACCTTGTTCGGCCAAGGCCTCGCGTACGGCGGCGACGGTGTCGGCGAACGGGGTCGGCACCCGCACGCGGAGTTCGGCGGATGCGACGGGAATGCGGATCTCGGTGAGCAGGTCGCGTGCGTCGACGACCTCGTCGGGCGCGACCAGATACACCTCGGTCGGCGGTCCCACCGGATGGAACGACGATGTGCGCAACCAATTCTCCAACGCTCGGTACGCGTCGCCGATGTGTTGATAGTCGCCGCGATGGGCCGTACGGGCGTAGAGGCACGGCTCAGCTCGGCGCACCGTCACTTGGTCGCCGTTGTCCCCGATGGGCCCGATCGTGACTGGTAGCGCGAAGTCGACCTCGGTCGATGTGGTCGCGCGGAAGTCACCGAGGTAGGTGGTCGACGGCGGCCCGGCCGGTGCCAGACCGGTGCTGGCCGCCAGCTCGTACAGCGCCTGCATCCCGGCGCCGATATCGTCGCCCGCGTGGTCGGCGCGGATGGCGCGCCGCAGTTCGAGAACGGTCTGCGGGCGCGCTTCATCGATCAGGACGCGGTAGCGCATTGTCGCAATCCTCCGGACCTCAGACCCGATGCGTGATGCGATCGAGTTCGGTATGTGCCAAGCGCTCGGCCCAAAGTCGAGCGCGTTCGAGCTCACCATGGGCAAGGGGGCCCTGCATGCCCTCGACAAGGAAGTCCACTGGATCGTCGGCGAGCTCATAACCCAAGCGCCGCAATCGTTTCCCGGCGCCACGTGCGGCCGAGCCCGGCAGCCACCGCGGTTTGGCGGCTTTCGTGCAGAAGGCCGCGGCCCGAGACCCCTCGGACACCGGCAGCGCCGCGTCGAGCCATTCGCGGATGCCGATATCGACCGCGACCGGCGCATCGGTGTTCCCGGCGGCATCGCGGCGGGTTCGCGTGCGACTCAGGCCGAAGGTATGAGTAGGTCCGCCGACCACCAGCAGATCGATTGTCGGCTCCGGCATCTCCGCGGCGGCGGCGACGCTGAGCACCTCCACCTCGGCGTGTGAGCGCAATCCGTCCGCGATCGCCCGGGCGATCGCGGCGGTATTGCCGAACATCGATTCATACACGACCCGAGCCCGCATCTCAGTCTCCTAATTTGCTATGACCGGCGGAAGTGATTTCGACGCTACGTCCGGGTCACGGTGGCGCACAGAGCCGAACCGACGCTTCCCGAGTGACTTTCGACCGTCGGTGATCAGGTGCGGGCGCCGTAGCGTCGTAGCAATGCGCCGCCTAGGAGCAACACCGCGAGGCCGAACCCGACCCAGATCGGCTGTAACCAGCTGAATTCGCGGATGACCACGAGCTGCACCAGGATCCAGCCGACCAGGCCCAGACCCGAGATCATTGCGGCCAGCGGTGTCCGTTCGTCATCGCGTGCCGCGAACAGCGCGGTCACCGTCATCGGGAATCCGACGACGAGCGCGAGCATGAGACCGGCGAAAGCCGGGCTGTGGAACGGAATTCGGTCCTCGATGGTAGCGCCGAGGTCGAGCGATCCGGTCATCAAGCCGAGCACGCCGGCGACTGCCCAGGTGGCGACGAGGCCGGACAACAGGCAAAGCAGAGCCTCGCTGGCACCGAGTCTGCGCACATGCATGGTGATCATGAGTCGACTGTGCGCGGGAGCGGACCGCCCTGGACAGGGTCCGACGACCCCATGATGTGGGCTGGAAGTCGTGTTCGGTGACGGGGATGCCTGTGCCCGGCTTGTTAGGCGTCTCGACCGGGGATGTGCTGCGGCTGATGCTGCCCGCGCCGGATCGCGCGTGCTCAGGCTTGCGGTCTGACCGCGAAAATCGGTGAGCGATATCTGTATCCGACGTTGCCGACAGCCGTTGCCGCATTCCAGCAGGACCAGCAGCCGGGGCCACTCGGCCCACCCGGGCGATGACCTTCTTCTCTGCCCGCGCCGCCGTCGAAGCGCGATGCTCGTTGATATCGAGGCGTCGGACGAGTTGAGGTGGCGATGTCGGACAGTGTGACAATCCCGCTGCATGGGTGGTGGAACCGCATTTTCGGCGTGTGGTGGCTGCGGCCGTGGAATTCGAATCCGCTGATGCGCAGCTCCGATCGGGTCGAGGCCGCAGTGCGGATCATCGCAGTGGTCGCGATACTGGTCGCGGTGCCGGTCGCGGGTGCCCTCGGCACCGAGGCCTACACCGCCGACGTCGCCAGGATACATACCGAACAAGCGACGAAATCGGTGGTGAACGCGGTGATTACCGACGAGCCGCAACATACCTCGGAACACGGCGTGGAAGCACGGGTGCAGTGGCAGCAGAACGAGCGCATCGACACCGCGACCGTACCGGTGCCGCGCCAGGCGCAGCCCGGTGACCGGGTCGCGGTCTGGCTCGGACCCGATGGCGCGCCGACCACCAGGCCCCGGCAGGGCGACGCGGCCCCGATTACCGGGATCGGTGTCGCTGTCGTCGTGCTCGTTGGCACCGGGTTCTCCGGCTGGTGCCTCGTGCGGGGTACACGATGGCTGTTGGACCGTCACCGGGGCACCAGATGGGACCGGGAATGGGTCTCGCGGACGATCAAAGAGGACCGGAAATGACCTCGAAGCGACAGCACATCGCAGACGAAAATGCTTCGCTCGCGGAACAACCCGATGCACCGATTCTCGCGGCCGTCGACGGCTCGGCGAATTCGTATCAGGCGGTCGCGTGGGCGGCGGCGGAGGGCGCGTTGCATCATCGCAGGCTGCACATTCTCACCTCGGTGGGGATTCAGATGGGCTACGGCCCCGGTGTACTGCTGACGGAAACCGATACCGAATGGCTGCGCAGCGAAGGCGAGCGGATCCT
The DNA here is from genome assembly GCF_050955845.1 of Nocardia sp. CA-135398. Lineage (NCBI taxonomy): Bacteria > Bacillati > Actinomycetota > Actinomycetes > Mycobacteriales > Nocardiaceae > Nocardia > Nocardia sp. CA-135398. Next base: position 4,547,518 of record NZ_CP192084.1, read on the forward strand.
GACCGAGGCAACTCGCCTCGCACGGACGGCCGCACCCGGTGACGATCTCGCCATCACCACCGAGGTGACCTTCGACCTGATCATTCCAACGCTGATCGAGCGCTCCGCGCACGCGCACCTGCTGGTCGTCGGCAGCCGGGGCCGCGGCGCGCTGCAGCGCGGATTGCTCGGCTCGGTGAGCATCGCCGCTACCCATCACGCGCACTGCCCGGTCGCGGTGATCCACGGGATCGCCGCGCTCGATCCGGTCTCGGCGACCCAACCGGTTCTGGTCGGCGTCGACGGCACTGAGAACAGTGCCCCCGCCATCGAACTCGCTTTCGAGCAGGCCTCGCACCGCAAGGTGGACCTGATCGCCTTGCACGCGTGGAGCGACACCAGCGCGGTCGACCTGCCGATGGTCAACTGGGAGACCGCCCGCGGCTCGGCGGAGGCGGTGCTCGCCGAAAGCCTTGCGGGCTGGGCCGAACGCTATCCAGATGTGAAGGTGCATCGAATCGTGGTGGTCGACCGGCCCGTTCGCGCGTTGCTCGACGAGTCGGCGAACGCCCAGTTGGTCGTCGTCGGCTGCCGCGGCCGCGGCGGATTCACCAGCATGGTCGTCGGTTCCACCAGCAACGGGTTATTGCATTCGGTGGAGGTGCCGATGATCGTGGTGCGTTCGAACTGATCTCGAACACTCGGCGCGACAGTCGATCTCGATCGCCGCCCCGGCTGTCTTCGGAGGAGGGCATAGGGATGCCGGAACCCGCTCCGATCGAGCGTGCCACGGCCACGGATCTGACCGTGTTGGTTGCCGATCGGACATCGGTGCCGATGAATATCGGCGCGATCCTGGTATTCGGTGACGCGACCGCGCCGAATCCGGCGGCCATCCGCGCTCTGCTCGCCGACCGCGTTACGCGCATACCCCGGCTGAGACAAACATTGCGTCGCGCACCTTTCGGCTGTGGACGACCGATCTGGGTCGATGCGCCCGATTTCCAGGTGGACCGACAACTGGAGGAGGTGCGACGACCAGATTCGGGCGGCGATCGTGCATTGTTCGATATCGCCGCCGAATTGCTGTGTACGCCGCTACCCGATGACGGTCCCCGGTGGCGAGCGCATCTGGTGACGGTGCCCGGATGCGTTGGCTTGGTGGTGATCATGCATCACGTGCTTGCGGACGGCGTCAGCGGTTTGGCGGTATTGAGCGCGTTGGCCGACGAAAGCCCCGCGCTACCCAGTCGGGATTTTCCGCGGCCGCCGCCGCGGCGGTTGGCGTTGGCCGCGGACGCGACTCGGGAAAAGATACGGGCATTCCGCTCGCTGCCCGCCGATATCCGACGCGGGTTCGTCGGTTTGCGCGAACTCGGATTCGGTTGGGAGAGTATGCGTCCGATCGAGCGGACCTCGCTGAACCGGCCGACTTCCCGGCGACGTCGCCTGGCGTGGGTCACGGTGCCGTTGGACGATGTCGTCACCACCGCGCACCGGCACGGCGGCACGGTCAACGATGTCGTGCTAGCGGCCGTCACCGGCGCGCTGCTGCACGTCCTGCACACCCGCGGTGAGTGGCCGGATCGGCTGGTGGTGTCGGTACCGGTCTCGGGCCGCCGTGGCACCGCCGCGAACGAACTGGGCAATGACACCGGGGTCCGGCCGATCTCGGTTCCGGCGACCGGCGACGACTCGACTCGGCTCACCGAAATCATCACCGCGACAAAGGCTTCGAGCCGCACGAGCAGGCGAGCATCCTCCGCGGCCCCGCTGGGAGCGCTATTCCGGATGCTGCATCGGACGGGGCTGTTCCGACTGTTCATCGAACATCAGCGCATGGTGCACACCTTCGAAACGAATCTGCGTGGCCCGACCGTCGCCCTACACCTCGCTGGCAGCCGAGTGGAGACGATGGTGCCTTTGGTGGCGACGCCCGGAAATACCGGTGTGACCTTCGCGGTCCTGTCCTACGCGGGCACCCTCGGAGTCGCCGTGATCGCGGATCCGGTGATCGTTCCCGACCAAGACGCCCTCGCCGAGTCACTGAGTACGGCTTTCGGACGCCTCGCTCGGTGATCTGCGCTGGGGCAGCCGCCAGGGGTCTGGCGGATTGCCAGGGTCACGCCCAGACTGGAGCCATGACCGAAGGAGACGTAGCTCACACTGCCGTGGTGCCCGACCACGACACTATGGTGGCGGTTTTGCGGTTGGCGCAGCGTGCGCCGTCGGTACACAACACCCAGCCCTGGCGGTGGGTCTTCGATGGCAGCCGGTTGCACCTGCACACCGATCCTGACCGATTGCTGTCGGCCGCGGATCCACACGGCCGTCAGCGGATCATCAGCTGCGGCGCCAACCTGCACCATCTTCGCACCGGTTTTGCCGCTCACGGCTGGCATACCGACATCACCCGGCTCCCCGACCCCGACCGCCCCGACTATCTGGCGATGATCGCCTTCCGACCGTGGCCCGACCCGCCAGCCGGGATCCCTGCGCGGGCACGCGCGATGGAACAACGCCGCACCGATCGGCTGCCGATGCTGCCACCGCACGGCTGGGCCGAGGTCCTCGCCTCCGTGCGCAGACTCGTATCACCCCACGACGTCGCCCTCGACGTGCTCGACGACAGCGCACGAGCACGGTTGGCCGCGGTGTCGGAACATACCGCGGCCGCCCGCAAGGACGACCCGATGTATCAGACCGAATTGTATTGGTGGGCTGGACATCCCGACACCACGGAGGGAATTCCGCCGACCGGGTTGGTGTCGGACGCGGAGTTCGCACGGGTGGATGTCGGGCGAGTGTACCCATCCGCGCCGCATTCGATGCGCCGCGGCGAACTCACCGATCACTCCACGCTGGTGGCGTTGAGCACCGAAGGTGATTCGGTGTCACAGTGGCTGCACACCGGTGAGGCATTGTCGGTAGTGCTGCTCGAATGCACCGCCGCCGGTTTGACGACGTGCGCACTGACTCATGTCACCGAGCTACCCGCGGCTCGTCGAACTATCGCGGAGCTGGTCGACACCCGGACCACACCCCAGGTCCTGATCCGCATCGGTGCCGCGCCTGCCGAGGAGACGCCGCTGCCGTCGACGCCGAGGCGCCCGGTCGAGGAGATCTTCACGATCGACTCGCAGTGACCGCCTCTGCCGAGAGTTCGCGCTTCCTAGGCTGGTGCGGCGGGCGTCGCACGCTCTCCTGATCCTCGTCGCGATGCTGACCGAAGTCCCTACCGTTCGGGCATGCTGCATTGGATCGACACACTGATCCGGTGTGCGCATCACCGGATCACGCGTGCCAGTGGTCGCACGGTGCAGGACTTTCGGCCCTTGAGGTGCGCTGTGGGCACCCACCATCGTGGGGTGATGCGCATGGATGATCAACCGGCTACCGATCGGCCATGGCGATGACGCGGTCGGCCACGGTCGACGTGCGTCGGTGCATCCGGATCCGGGTTCATGGCGTCGTGCAGGGCGTCGGATTCCGTCCGTTCGTCTATCGGCTTGCCCACGGTCTCGGTTTGACCGGTGATGTGCGCAATGCGGGCGGCCACGTTGTCATCCGGGTCGCCGGACCGACCGGATCGGTGGCCGATTTCCTTGCCCACCTCGCGGAAACTGCCCCGACATCGGCCCGTGTCGATCGCATAGAGGCCGAGTCGATGGCGGTCGAAACCGTGCTGGGGCCTGGCTTTTCGGTGGTCGGCAGTATCGCCGACGCCCGGGTTACCCCGCAGGTGCCGCCAGATCTGGCGGTCTGTGCGGCGTGCCTGCGTGAGCTGTTCGACCCCACCGATCGCCGCTACCGGTACCCATTTCTCAACTGCACCGACTGTGGGCCGCGCGCGACCGTCATCGATGGGCTGCCCTACGACCGGGAGCGCACCGCGATGCGCGCCTTCGAGCTGTGCCCCGCTTGTTCGCGCGAGTACCACGACCCCGCCGATCGACGGTTCCACGCCGAGCCGACCAGTTGCCCGGACTGCGGACCGCGGCTGGCATGGCATGCCGACAACGAAATATTCAGCGCGGCAGGAGAGGACGCGCTGCAAGCGGCCTGTGCGGTGGTCGCCGGGGGTGGCATCGTCGCGATGAAGGGCATCGGCGGCTATCAGCTGGTGTGCGACGCCGGAGACGACGCGGTCGTGGCCCGGCTCCGCGAAACCAAGCCGCGCCCGACCAAACCGCTCGCGGTCATGGTGGCCGATATCGCCGCCGCGCGGGAACTGGGCAGTGTGGACGCCATAACGGCCGAGCTGCTCGGCTCCGCGGCCGCGCCGATCGTGCTGCTGCCCCGCCGTGCCGATGCGCAGGTGTCGGCGGCGGTCGCCCCCGGATCGGCCGAGATCGGTGTCTTTCTGCCGTACAGCCCACTGCACCAGCTGCTGCTGTCGGAACTGAAGCGGCCGCTGGTCGTCACCAGTGGTAACCGCGGTGGGGCGCCGATCATCATCGATGACGCCGCCGCAGTGGCCACGCTGGGGCCGATCGTCGACGGGATTCTCACCCACGACCGGCCCATTCGGGCCCGTTACGACGACTCGGTGGTTCGCGTCGTCGCATGCCGGGCCAGTAGCGTGCGGCGCGGCCGCGGCTATGCGCCGACCCGGATTCCTTTGCCCATACATGCCGCGGCCCCCATTCTCGCGGTGGGCGCGCAGTTGAAGCACACCAGTACCCTCGCCGTCGACGAGATGGCGATCCTCGGACCGCATACCGGCGATCTGGAGAACCCGGATGCTTACACGGCGTTCGAGCAGGCCGCGGACACGCTGTGCCTACTGCACAACGCGCGGCCGAAAGTCGTTGCGCACGATCTGCATCCGGGCTATCTGTCCACCCGGTACGCACGCCGCTGGCCGACGGAGACTCGCATCGCGGTGCAACATCATCACGCGCACGTTGCCGCCACGGCTGCGGAGCACGGCGTCACCGGTCCGTTCGTCGGTATCGCGCTGGACGGATTGGGGCTCGGTGACGACGGCACGTTCTGGGGTGGCGAAATTCTGGTGGCGGATCTTTGCGGCTACCGCAGGTTCGGCCGTTTCGGCACCGCACCGATGCCTGGGGGAGCGGCCGCGGTACGCAGGCCCGCCCGGATGGCGCTGGGATACCTTTTCGGGGCAGAGCGATTCGGTGATTACGCCGAACCGGTGGCGGCCGGTGGCCTGCTGGACCGTATGGATGCCCGGGAGGTCGCGGTCATCCGCGGCATGATCGAGCAGGAGTTGAATTGTCCACGCGCGTCGAGTGCGGGACGGTTGTTCGACGCGGTCGCGGCCCTGATGGGCATATGCGACGACAACAGCTACGAAGGCGAGGCAGCGGTCCGGCTGGAGGCTGCGGCCGTCGGCCGTACCGGGGCGGCGCCACTGCGATGGGCGCTGCACCAGCGAGATGGTTTGCTGGTGTACGACCCCACCCCGACTCTGCGCGACGTCGTGGCACTAGCCGCCGACGAGCCGGTCGGGGAGGTGGCCGCTCGATTCCATCGAACCGTGGCGACCGTGGTGGTGACCATGGCCGCTGCGGCCGCCGAGGTATCCGGCACCGATGTCGTCTGTCTGGGTGGCGGCGTCTTCCAGAACGCCCGGCTGACCACCGCGGTGCTGGAGGGTCTCGCGGCTACGGGACTGAACGGCCTGGTCGGCGAACAGATCCCGATGAACGACGGCGGTATCAGTTATGGCCAAGCGGCCATCGCGGCCGCGCGCATGAGTAGGAGCTGATCATGTGCCTGGGTGTGCCCGGCCAGATCGTCGCGGTGAGCGACGAATCAGCCTTGCGGATGGGAACGGTCGATTTCGAAGGCATCCGGCGGCCGGTGTGCCTGGCCTACGCGCCGGATGCGGATATCGGCGACTACGTGATCGTGCATGTCGGTTTCGCCATCAGCCGGGTGGACGAAAACGAAGCCGCCAAGACGCTCGCGGTGATCCGGGCCATTCCGGACGCCCTGGCCACAGAACTCGGCCCGGAAGCGGAGGCATTATGAAATACCTCGACGAATATCGTGACCCGGTACTGGCCCAGCGGCTGCTGAACGAGCTCCGGGCGAGTGCCACCCGTCCGTGGGCGATCATGGAAGTCTGTGGCGGACAGACGCACACCCTGGTCCGCCAAGGGATCGATGAACTACTGCCCGCCGGGATTCGGATGATCCACGGCCCCGGTTGTCCGGTCTGTGTCACACCGCTGGAGATGATCGACCAGGCGGTATCGATCGCAGCCCGGCCGGAGGTGATCTTCACCAGTTACGGTGACATGCTGCGGGTTCCGGGCAGCACCGGCGATCTGCTCGGTGTGAAGGCCCGCGGCGGCGACGTCCGCGTGGTCTATTCCCCATTGGATGCCGTGACCATCGCGCGGGAGAATCCCGACCGCGAGGTGGTGTTCTTCGCGGTCGGTTTCGAAACCACCGCGCCCGCCAACGCGATGGCGGTGCTACATGCCGCGACCGCCGGGATCGGCAACTTCAGCGTGCTGGTCAGCCATGTGCTGGTGCCACCTGCGATCACCGCGATCCTGGATGCTCCTGAAAACCAGGTGCAGGGTTTTCTGGCCGCCGGGCATGTCTGCGCGGTGATGGGCTGGACCGAATACGAGCCGATCGTCGCGCGGTACCGCGTGCCGATCGTGGTGACCGGATTCGAACCGCTGGATCTGCTCGAGGGCATCCTGATGGTGGTGCGACAACTGGAGGACGGTCGCGCGGAACTGGACAATCAGTATGTCCGCGCGGTGCGCCGTTCCGGCAATCCCGCTGCGCGAGAGGCGATCCGGCGGGTATTCCGGATCACCGAACGCAACTGGCGGGGGATCGGCGCCATCCCCGAGAGCGGGCTGACCCTCGCCCCCGAGTTCGCCGATCATGATGCGCAACAGCGATTCTCGGTCGATGACACGCAATCCACGGAGAATTCGGACTGCATCGCGGGCGCGATTCTGCGTGGCACCGCGCTGCCCACCGATTGCCCCGCCTACGGCATCCGATGCACGCCACGGAATCCGCTGGGGGCGCCGATGGTTTCGGCCGAAGGCACCTGCGCGGCCTTCTACAACGCCGGTCGGCAACCGCGTCCGCTGACCGTGGAGGTCGTGCGATGACCGCCGTCGATCCGGTGCGGGCCAGTTGCCCGATGCCGCGTACGGAAACCGAACGAGTGCTGCTCGGGCACGGTTCCGGTGGGCAGCTGATGGCCGAACTACTCGACGAGGTGATCGTCGCCGAACTCGGCGACGGTTCGGCACAGCAGGATGCGGCCATCGTCGAATTGGGCAGCACCAGTGCGGTTTTCAGCACCGACAGCTTCGTGGTCACGCCACGGTTCTTCCCCGGCGGTGATATCGGGGCCCTCGCCGTGCACGGCACCGTCAACGATCTCGCCATGCGTGGGGCGCGTCCGGTCGCGCTCGCCCTGGCCTACGTGCTCGAGGAAGGGCTGCCGATCGCCGAATTGCGGGCCATCACCGCCTCGGTCGCCGCGGCCGCGGCCGCCTGTGGGGTGCGGGTGGTCACCGGCGACACGAAGGTGGTCGACCGCGGTGCGGCGGACGGGATCTACCTCACCACCACCGGTATCGGTGCGCGGCTGGCGGGTGCAGATCCGTCAGCGACGCGCGGCGCGCCCGGGGATGTGGTGATCGTGTCCGGGCCGATCGGCGCACACGGCATCGCGATCCTGTGCGCCCGCGGCGGTCTCGGATTCGAGGCCGATATCCGTTCCGACAGTAGGCCGCTTCACGAATTGGTGGCGGCGATGATCGCGGCATGCGGCCCCGATATCCACGCGCTGCGCGATCCGACCCGGGGTGGTGTGGCCAGTGCGCTCAACGAACTCGCGTCCGCCTCCGCTGTGGGCATCGACATCGTCGAGGCCGATGTGCCGGTGCCCAGCGACGTCGCCGCGACCTGCGAACTGCTCGGCCTGGATCCGCTGCACGTGGCCAATGAGGGGTGTCTGGTCGCGCTCGTCGCCGCGGATGCCGTCGACAAGGCGCTGGCGGCGATGCGGTCGGTGCCCGCTGGAGCGCAGGCCAGGGTGATCGGTCGGGTCACCGACGGACCGGTCGGTCGGGTCACCGCGCGCACGCTGATCGGTGCGGGCCGCATCGTGGACATGCTGGTCGGTGAACAGTTGCCCCGCATCTGTTAGGGCATTGGCCTTCCGCTGGTGGGACCTTCGCCTCTCGCGCCTCGGCCTCCCGCGCGACGAGACTCGAAACAAGAGCACCTGTCCGTCGATCGAAGGGAGGCCCGGTGATGCCCGTCGACACCGAGGTGATCGACCGCGCGGGTCTCGACCGTCTTGTGGATGTGCTGCGCGATAACGGGTATCGAGTCATCGGCCCCCAACTGCGCGACCGCGCGATCGTGCTCGACGAACTGGATTCGGGGACACAGTTGCCCGGCGGCTGGGGAGTCGAAACCGCACCCGGCCGATATCGGGTGTATCGCCGCACCGATGCTGCCGTATTCGCGCATTCGGCCGGGCCCGGGTCGTGGAAGCAGTTCCTGCACCCGCCGCGGCGCAAGATTTGGGAGACCGGGCCGGACCTGAATCCGCGACCGGCCGAGCAGGTCCCGGTCCGCATGGCTTTTCTCGGCGTCCGCGGCTGCGACCTCGCCGCCATCTCGGTGCTCGGACGCGTGCTCGGCGGCGGCGCCCATCCCGACCCCGCGTTCGCCGGGCCGCCCGGCACTCGGGCGGCGCGGCCCGCCGACACCGCGGCGCCGGCTGTGGACACCGGCATTCGCCAGGATGCCGGGGACCTGGGGGATGACGGGGCGCAATCGGCCGTCGATGACCGGGCGCCGTTCGTCGTCGCGGTGAACTGCACGGAGCCGGGCGGCGTGTGCTTCTGCGCGTCGATGGGCACCGGTCCGGGCGTGGCGCCCGGATACGATCTCGCCCTCACCGAGCGCCTCGACGACGACGGCCATCGGTTCCTGGTCGATGTCGGCAGTGAGGTCGGCGCCCGAATTCTCGCGCAGGTCACTACTCGTCCTGCCGACGCCATGGAGGTTCGCGATGCGCGCGAGGCGGTGGCCGCGGCCGCAGGCCGCATGGGCCGCGCCATGCCGGAGACCGATATCCGCACCCTGATCCGCGATTCCCGGGAGTCGCCGCACTGGCAGGATGTCGCGAGCCGCTGCCTGACCTGCGGCAACTGCACCATGGTGTGCCCAACCTGTTTCTGCACCAGCACCGAGGACGTCACCGACCTCACCGGCGAGCACGCCGAACGCTGGGAGCGGTGGGCGTCCTGCTTCGAACTGGACTTCTCCTATCTGCACGGCGGCAGTGTTCGGCAGTCCGGTGCGGGCCGGTACCGGCAATGGCTCAGCCATAAACTGGGCACCTGGTACGACCAGTTCGGCAGTTCGGGATGCGTCGGCTGCGGGCGGTGCATCGCCTGGTGCCCGGCCGGTATCGATCTGACCGCCGAGGTCGCCCGGCTCGCCGAACTCGCCGAAGGAGTCGGCGATGACGACGGTTGACGAGTTGTCCGAGTTTGCCCATTTGGGTTCGCTGAGCCGAGCGGAACTGACCGCCCTGGCCGCTACCGGACGCGACGTGTCTTATCCGGCCGGACACCGGTTGATCGTGGAAGGCCAACCGGCGCAACAATGCTGGCTGATCCGCCGGGGACGGATCCTGCTGGACTCGCCGGTGCCGGGGCGCGGCGATATCGTCGTGCAGACCCTCGACAGCGGTGATCTACTGGGTTGGTCCTGGTTGGTCCCGCCCTACCGCTGGCACTTCGGCGCGGTGGCGGGTGAACCGGTGCATGCGATCGAGTTCGATGCGACGGCACTGACCGAATTGGCCCAAGGGGACCCGAAATTCGGGTATGCGCTGACCTTGATGCTGTTCGAAGCGTTACTCGATCGGCTGCAAGCCACCCGGGCCCGGCTACTCGATCTCTACCAGAACCCCGCCGAATCCTGCGACGACTATGCGTGCCGAATAGGCGCCGGGCGAGGTGCGCGATGACTCGAGCATTGCGCAGCGATTCGGTGCGCGACAGCAGCCGGGCGACGGGCAGGCGGGTCGAAACGGTGGCCCGCCGGATGCCGGTCGGCGAGGCGATGCTGCCGTACCGGGTCATCCACCGCATCCAGCAGACGCGGGACACCGTGACGCTGCGGCTGGAGCCGGTCGGTGTTGCGACGCAACGTTTTCAGGCCGGTCAGTTCATGATGCTGTACAGCTTCGGTGTCGGTGAGGTCGCGATCTCGGTCAGCGGCGATCCGGCCGCGGACAGCGATGTGCTCGAACACACGATCCGTGCGGTCGGGGCGGTCAGCGGGGCGTTGCACGACACCGGAATCGGCGGTGTGATCGGCGTGCGCGGCCCCTTCGGCGTCGGTTGGGATTTGGCGTCGGCGGCCGGGCACAACCTGGTCATCATCGGTGGCGGGGTCGGACTCGCACCATTGCGCCCGGTAGTACTCGGCGCGCTCGCGGCCCGCACGGACTACCGGCGCATCATTCTCGTCACCGGCGCGCGAACCCCGTCGAACATCTTGTTCGGGCGCGAGCAGAACGACTGGAAGACGGCGGGTTCGATCGAAGTCCACCAGACCGTCGACCATCCGGAACCCGGCTGGAGCGGGCGGATCGGTTTCATCACCGAGCCGCTGACACAACTGCGGCTGGAACCGGCCCGCACCACCGCGTTCCTCTGCGGACCGGAGCCGATGATGCGATTCTGTGCACAGACCTTGTTACGCAAGGGAATTGCCGCGACCGACATCAGGGTGGCGCTGGAGCGCAATATGCAGTGCGGGGTCGCGCGATGCGGTCACTGTCAACTCGGGACTCTGCTGCTCTGTCGAGACGGCCCGGTCGTCGACTACGCGGTGGCCGAACCACTACTGGCCGTCCGGGAGTTGTGATGGATACCCCGACTCTCGCGGTATGGAAATTCACCTCGTGCGACGGCTGTCAGCTGACGCTGCTGGACTGCGAGGACGAACTACTGACCCTCGCGGGCCGGATCCGCATCACCCACTTCATCGAGGCATCCAGCGCGGTCGAGCCGGGCCCCTACGACGTGTCGCTGGTGGAGGGTTCGATCACCACGCCCGACGACATGCGCCGGATCACCGAAATTCGTGCGCAATCCAGGATTCTGGTGGCAATCGGCGCATGTGCGACGCATGGTGGGATCCAGGCGCTGCGCAATTTCGCCGACATCACCGAATTCACCTCGGTGGTTTACGCCAGCCCGGAATACATTTCGACACTCGCCACCTCGACCGCGATCTCGGAGCACGTTCCGGTCGATTTCGAGCTGCGCGGCTGCCCGATCGACCGTCGCCAGCTACTCGATACCCTCGGTGCGTTCCTGGCGGGGCGTGCACCCGATATTCCGAATACCAGCGTTTGCACCGAATGCAAACGCCGCGGCACCACCTGTATATCGGTCGCCGACGGTATTCCGTGTCTGGGACCGGTCACGCAGGCCGGATGCGGCGCGCTGTGCCCGGCCTACCACCGCGGCTGCTTCGGCTGCTTCGGACCGATGGCGAAGCCCAATATCGGTGCGTTACTTCCCATTCTGCGTATCAACGGTATGGACCAGCCCGATATCGACCGTGTTTTCACCACATACGCGGCGGCGGCACCGGCCTTCGCGGACCGGAGCCGCGATGAGTCACCGCAGTAGGCAATTGAAGGTCAGTTCGCTTGCCCGGGTGGAAGGCGAAGGCGCACTGCGAGTCATCGTCGCGGACGGGGTGGTCGAGCGCGCGGAGCTGAATATCTACGAACCGCCCCGATTCTTCGAGGCATTCCTGCGCGGGCGCGGCTATACCGAGCCGCCCGATATCACCGCCCGCATCTGCGGGATCTGCCCGGTGGCCTACCAGACCAGCGCGTGCAACGCGATCGAGCAGGTCTGCGGGATCAGACTGGACGAGCCGCTGGCCGCCCTGCGGCGGCTGCTGTACTGCGGTGAGTGGATCTCCAGCCACGCCCTGCACATTCACCTGCTGCACATTCCCGATTTCCTCGGTTATCCGGACGCGATCACCCTCGCCGCCGACCACCGCGAACTCGTCGAACAGGGCCTGGCGTTGAAGAAGGCCGGGAATATGCTGCTCGAGCTCCTCGGCGGACGGTCGATCCATCCGATCAATGTCCGGGTCGGCGGCTTCTATTCGGTTCCCGACCGCTCCGATTTCGCCCGGGTAGCCGAACAACTGCGCCGTGCACAGGATTACGCCGTGCACACCGCCCGATGCGCCGCTGGTTTCGATTTCCCCGATGTCGAACTCGACCACGTACTCCTCGCTGCCACCGAACCGGACCGATACGCCATCGAACGCGGCGACGTGCACACCACCGATGGCCTCCGCTTCCCCGCAGCCGAATTCCCGGCGCACGTCATCGAGCAGCAAGTAGCGCATTCCACCGCACTGCACGCGCGGCTCGACGGCAACCAGTATTTGACCGGGCCGCTGGCGAGATACACCCTCAATTCCCGGCAGCTTTCGCCGACCGCCCGGCAGGTCGCGGCCGAGATCGGGCTGGGTGAGCAATGCCGTAACCCGTTCCGTAGCATCCTGGTTCGCGCCGTGGAGGTCGTCTACGCCGTCGACGAGGCGTTGCGGCTGATCGATGGCTACGAACGTCCGTCCCGCCCGGCCGTACCCACCGCACCCGGTGCGGGCGTCGGTCACGGTGTCAGCGAAGCGCCACGCGGATTGCTCTACCACCGATACGAGGTCGACGCCGATGGCACCGTCCGGGCCGCCACCATCATTCCGCCGACTTCCCAGAATCAGTCCGCCATCGAGGACGATCTGCGCCGCGTCGTGGCCGCCAACCTCGCCCTCGACGACGCCGCGCTCACCACACTGTGCGAGCGCACCATCCGCAATTACGACCCCTGCATCTCCTGCGCCGCCCACTTCCTCGATATCGACGTGGTGCACCGATGAACGAGCGAATCATCGCCGTGCGCACGCCGGAGCTCAGTGCCGGCGAGGTGCGTGCATGAGCGGGGTGCGTGCGGTCGTCATCGGTGTCGGCAATGAATTTCGCAGTGACGACGGCGTCGGTCCCGCTGTGGCCACCGCCGTCGAGGAACTGGAGTTGCCCGGCGTATCGGTGACCCTGTGCGACGGCGAGCCAGCCGGACTGCTGGATGTGTGGGCGGATGTAGAACTCGCGATCGTGGTCGATGCGGTGCTGTGTGAACCGAGCACTCCGGGCCGCATCTGGCGCACCACCATCGACGCCTTGCGCGGCGTCACCAGTGCCGCCAGCTCACATGCCCTCGGCGTTCCCGACGCCCTGCCATTGGGCCGAGCCCTCGGCCGAGTGCCCGGCGAACTCGTCGTCATCGCCGTTGAAGCCGCCAGCCTCGAGCTAGGCGTCGGCATGTCCGAACCGGTCGCGGCCGCGGTATCGCGGGTGGTCGAAGCCGTGCTGACGGAACTGGCTCGACTGGGAATCACGACCGGGGGTGTCGGCGGTCACCTTTAGTGCCGATCGGCCCTCGAATCGAGGGACCGGTGGCCCTGCCCAGGTGTGGCTACCCAGCAATACGGTGGGCAGCAATGTGACCACTCAGCAAGGCAGCAGCAAATGACATTGGTGAGATCCGAGAACACCACGGCCGACGTCGAACCGACTGATGCGGTGGAGCACCTCCGACAAGACTTTCCCGCCGTTTCCGCCGAGGTACTCTCGGCCGCCGTCAGCGGTGCGCAGCGGGAGCTGAACGACGTACCGGCCGGATGGCTGCCCGAACTCGCCGAACGATTGGCGTGGTGGCGGATCAGCACCGCCACAGGAGCATCCCGTTCATGGACGCCGAGCTCGACCGCCAACGGCGGTTCAAGACCGTCGGCTCGCAACGGCTCCGCGCTGCCGCGGTGAGAACTGTGAGAGGTTGATAGGCGACTTGTCGGCCCTCGCTGATGCCGCCACCTCCGGGCAGCCGCTCTTCTGGTAGGCCGTCTCCGCACCATCCGGCGAATGCACGCCGTGAAACACCGCGGCGCCGGGAATCCGGAGGGGTCAATCCGGACGGGCCGCCAGGGCGTGGTCGAGTAACAGGCGACGTTCCGCGGCGGCGACAGCCCGGCGGGTTGCGGGGGCCGCGTCAGGGGTGACGGAGACCGAGGTAATTCCCATGCGGACAAGGTGCTCGGCGAAGTCCGGGTGATTGGAGGGCGCCTGGCCGCAGAGCGACGACGTGATCCCGAGATGGCGAGCGGTGGTGATGATGCGGGCGATGGCGTCCAGTACGGCGGCGTCGGATTCGTCGAAGAGTTCGGCGCATTGTTCGGAGTCGCGGTCCACACCGAGCATGAGCTGGGTGAGATCGTTGCTGCCGATGGAGACACCATCGATGCCGAGGCCGACGTACTCGGGGAGCCAGTGCACGACGGAGGGAACCTCGGCCATGACCCACCGGTGCAGGCCACGCTGGCGGCCGAGCGGGCTCGCGTCGACGAGTTCGAGGCAGGCCTCCAGTTCCCAGCGCGTCCGGACGAACGGGATCATCAAGTGCAAGTTGGGAGTTCGTTCCCGCACGCGGGCCAGTGCGGCCAGTTCCAGTGCGAACATTTCCGGTTCGCGGATGTAGCGGTAGGCGCCGCGGTAGCCGATCATCGGATTATGTTCCACCGGTTCGTAGTTGGCGCCGCCGGTGAGGGCGCGGAATTCGTTGGTGCGGAAGTCGGTTGCACGGTAGGTGACCGGGCGCGGCTGGAATGCCGTGGTAATGCGGTGCAGCGATTCGGCCATGCGGTCGACGAAGAGGTGTTCCTCGCCGCGGGCGATGAGATCACGGGGGTGACGGCCGCCGAGCGCCTGGGTCAGCAGGGTTTCCGCGCGCAGCAGTCCCACACCGTCGACATCGCCGGCGGCGGCACGCTCGGCCGCTTCGGGGAGTGCGAGGTTGACGTAGACCCGAGTCGCGGTGGTTTCGGTCCGGCCGGCCACCACGACGGGCGCGGTGGTCGTCGGACTCGACTTCGGTTGTCCGGCACGGACTTCGCCCGCCGAACCATCCACGGTGACCGTGGTGCCGTCGACGAGCGTGGTGGTCGCGGTGCGCGCCCCGACTACACATGGAACACCGAGTTCGCGTGCCACGATCGCCGCGTGACAGGTCATTCCGCCGCTGTCGGTGACCACCGCGGCTGCGCGGGTGAGAGTGGGCAGCCAGTCCGGGTTGGTCATCGGCGCGACCAGTACCTCGCCGTCGCGCAGTGATTGCCCCTGCGCGGGCGAGGAAAGAATGCGCACAGCGCCGCTCGCGCTGCCTGGTGCCGCGGCGAGGCCGCGCACCAGCACCTTCGTCGGCACCGGCGTCGCGACGAGCCGTTCGGCCGATCCGTCGGGCAGCGTGGTGATCGGGCGGGCCTGTACCAGCCACAGATCGTCATCGTCGAAGGCCCACTCGACATCCTGTGGCTTGCCACCGTGATGCTCCTGCACGGCCAGCGCGAGGCGGGCAACGGCCAGTGCCTGTTGTTCGTCCAGCACCGGGGCATCGGCCTCGGGGCCGGTCAGTTCCATCTGGCGATCCCCGTCGGGGCCTGCCACGATCGCGAAACTCTGGTGGCCGATGCGGGTTTCGAGCAGGGTGGGGCCCGCCACATCGATCAGGTAGGTGTCGGGTTCGGTCGCGCCGGAGACGACGACCTCGCCCTGGCCGCGTGCGGCGTCGATGACCATTCGGTCCCGGCGGCCGGTCGCGGGGTCGGCGGTGAACGCCACGCCGGATCGTCGCGCGGTCACCATGCGCTGCACTACCACGGCCATGACTGGGCGTTGACGCATTCCGCGCCGCGCGCGGTAGGTCACCACCCGCGGTGTGAACAGGGAAGCCCAGCAGTCGATGACGGCCGCGAGCAGTTGCTCGTCGCCGTGCACGTTGGTACGGGAGATGTTCATGCCCGCGAACGAGGAGGTGGCACTGTCTTCGCCGACGGCGGAGGAGCGGACGGCGACCGGAACCTGCTCGCCGAGTGCGTGATACGCGGTCAGGATAGTATCGCGAGCACCGCTGTTGAGGGCGGCTTTGTGTACGAGTGCGCGCATGCGGCGGCACAATTCGGTCACCCGCGGGGTGTCAGCGCTGGCCGCGAGCGCCTCCGAGTGCAGGCGATCGAGTTCCGTGCCGTCGGGACCATTCGAGATGACCTGCTCATAGCAGGCCCGCAGGATCACGAAACCAGGTGGCACCGGCAGCTTCGCCGCCACCAGCTCGCCCAGGTTCGCACCCTTGCCGCCGGCTCGATCCGCATCGTCGAGCCGCAGCTCGTCGAATCCTGCTACGTAGTCGCCCATCTCGGCTCCCGTCACTTTCCGCGTCTCGAAATGTCTTTGCTCTCAACATCGCCCGGTCTGGCAGCGGCGGCTGCGACCGAAGGTCGCGGGCTTGGGCCCAGTGGTCCCGAGCGCGATCTCGGCGGGAGCGTCGCTGTGCGACATCAGCTCGGCTTCGACTACGAGACAACGGTGTTCGACTGTGCGGCGGACAGACCCAGCGATTGCGCGATGGACGTGGACCAGGTGCGGATGGCGGCCCAGTCGCGCAGATCGCCGTAGCGGCCGCCGCCCATCAAGCGATAGAGAATCCTTGCCTTCAGCGAGACGCCGACGTGTTCGTAGTGTCCGGAGAACGCCTGGTAGTCCCGCGGCGATATCGAGTCACGCAGCGCGGCGATCTTCTTCGGCACGATGCGGCCGATCCGGCTGCCGATGGGCCCACCGAGCGCGGGTCCGAGGCCGACGCTGAAGAGCCAGACGTTCTTGTTCCGCAATGCCTCCCGGTGCGTTCGCACGAAGGTCACGGCGGCGGGCAGGAGGTCCATATCGTGGATCGCGCTACCCAGCACGACGGTGTCGAAACGGGACAGCTCCGGTGCGTGCTCGGCGTCGGCGAGCTCCACTTCGGCGCCTTGTTCGCCCAGCTCGGCGGCGATGAACTCCGCGATATCGCGGGTCGATCCCTTTTCGGTCGCGTATACGACCGCGATGCGAGATGCGTTCGATTCCATACCCACAGCGTCGCGTAGGAGCCCGTCCGCTGGTGAGAGCCGTGATGCCTGTTCAGGGGGGACCAACGTCCCCATTCGGTACGCGCCACGCCCTGCGGGGGACGATGCTGATGCGCTCGAGCACGCTGCCCATGGTGTCGGAAGCTTCGGGTCGGTCCTGGATCGTGCGCAGCCAGGCGATATGCCCGAGCGCGATGGTGCCGCGCAACATGTCAGCGCGCCTGCGGGGTGGTGTGTGCCGGGGTCTCGGTGAGCAGGATCCGGTGTGCCTCCTGAGCAGCGGCAGCCGCTAGGTTCGCATCCGCGGTGTCGGTGGGCAACCGCTCGAGACCGTGGGCGAGTGCCGCGACCGCATCGCCGAGCGCACGGACCCGATACTCCAAGGCGGTGAGCTGATCGATGTGCGGATCCTCGCCTGGAGAGAGCGGATTCTCGCCGTGAGACAGCTGGCCCGCTGGCTCGTCCTCGATGCGGGTTCGCGTGCCACCCAGCACCCCATAGAGGTGCATCGGCAGCACCGCGAACACTCGATTCAGCTGACCGGGAGCGAACTGATCCGACATCGCGGCAGTGACGGCGCCCGCGACTGCACCGACCTCGTCCTCATCGATGCCGGCCTCTCTGGCGAACTGGGTGACGAATTCCGAAAGGCCATGGCGCACCGGCACATGGCTCGGCACCCAGCCCTCGTAGTAGACACCCCGTCGAATACAGCTAGCCGATCTCGCCGTGGCGACCAACAGGTTCGCGAATGTTACTGCGGGCCAATGGGATTCGACGTGGCTAGCGGGTGTGGTGCTACGCGGCCGGACCCCGGAGCTCTACATCGCGATCCTCGGCGCGCTCGAGGCTGGTTGCGTGGTCTCGCCGCTGTTCTCGGCCTTCGGTCCCGAACCGGTGCGGCAGCGGCTGACGATCGCGCAGGCCAATGCGGTCGTGACGTCGAAGGGACTGTACCCACTTCCTGACTTTCGTCGAAAAACTCACGAAGGCAACGGGAGTGCGGATCGACGAGATCGACGAGGACGACTACGCACAACCTGGCCACGATCGGATCCTGCGTGGAATTCTCGACTGCGGCGCAGTAAGGAGGCACCCGGCTGCCTGGTTCCGACGGCACACCTGTTCGAGGGGCGGCGCGGCCGCTATTGCCGGATCGACCAGTGCGTATGCACCTCCGCTAGCAGTTCCTCGACGGTAGTCGCCTCGAATACCTCGGTACCAGGCAGCAGTACCGTCGCCGCGGCTGCCGCGACCCCGTACTCGCAGGCACGCACACAGTTGTCGCCGACCGCGAGACGGTAGGTCACCGCGGCGATCAGGCTGTCGCCCGCACAGGCGTCGCTGCGCGGCGGTTGAAGGAGCACCGGCGCTGCGACCTCATGGTGCGCGGTGCGGGTGGAAAGCACGGCGCCCAGGGCGCCGACCGTGGTAATGGCGTTGCTGACCGCGCCAGCCTCGAGGACGTACTCGTTGGCGGCCCTGGCATCGGCGAAGGTCGCTATGGGACGGCCGATCAGGGCCGCGGCCTCCTTGCGGTCGAGGCGGTTCACGAAAACCGGTTCCTGTATCACCTTCCGCAGCTGTGCTCCCGCCACGTCCAGTACGACACGGACGCCACGAGCAGTGGCCTGCCGCACCGCCTCGGCGCAGAAATCCTCGCGGACTCCGGGCGGCATGCTTCCTGTGATGACGAGGTAGGAAAAGTGCTGCGCCATCCGTATTACGGTCGCCAGGCACCGCTGGCCATCCGCTTCGCTGAGCACCGGGCCGGGCGGCACGATGTGGTAGCTGTGTCCGGAGCGTGTCTCGGCGATGACCAAGGCTTCCCGCGTTTCCCCGTCGATCTCGATGCGTCGGTGGTCCAGCCCTTCCTCGTCGAGGAGCCGATCGAGCCGTTCGCCGATCTCCCGGCCGGAGGTGTGCAGCGCAGTCGCGCAACCACCTAGCCTGCCGACGCAGCGGGCGACATTGATACCACCGCCTCCGCCTCGGACCGAGCACACCCGGGCCCTGTTCTTGCCCTCGCCGTACAACTGTTCCACCTCCAGACAGATGTCCACGGTCGGATTCAGCGTGACGCTCAGAATCGACGACGGGGAGCGGTCTGGATCGCCGCAAGCCATAACTATCAAGGTCCACCGATGTCGATGCCGGACATAGGGCAATTAGGCGCTGCGACTGTCGACCTTTGTCTCTCACCCCTAGCGGTACGAGGGCGTGAGGATTATCGAGTGGCAGTGCCACACTGTCCCATCCCGGGTACCGGCTGCCACCATCGATCCATTCGAGGTTGACCATGACCGAGCTGGGCCCGTTGGATTCGGGATTCATGGAGTTGGAGGACACCGACCGCCATATCAGCCTGGGCATCGGCGCGGTGGCGATCGTGGCGGGTCCGCCGCCGACGCGTGAGGAGTTCACCGCGAGAGTGGCCAAGGGGCTCGAACACAACACCCGACTCCGGCAGCGGGTGCGCAGGGCGCCGCTCGACCTGACCGCGCCGGTATGGGAAGACGACCCGAATTTCGATCTGGCGCACCACATTCGGTGGACCGCGCTGCCTGAGCCCGCCGACGAGTCGGTACTGCGCGAACTGATCGCTGTGGACCTGGAGGAACGGCTCGACCGAGATCATCCACTGTGGCAGTGCGTGGTCGTCGAGCACTTGGCCGGCGATCGCTGGGCGATGATCGTCAAAGCCCATCACAGCATGGTCGACGGCATCTCGGGGATCACCTTGTTCGAGGCCCTCTGCGATGGGCCGGGGGACCACGGCAGCGTGCAGGCCGCCCGCGCGGAGGATCGTTCGGTCGGAGGCCTGTCGAGGCTGGTGACGAAGGGAATCCGACTGCCGCTGGTGGCGCCGCGGTTCGCGGTCTCGGTGGTACGTGGTCTGGTGCCGGTGGTGTACGCCGCGGTCGCGCCGGCGGCCGCGTCCTCGTTGAACGGGCCGATCGGACGGCAACGACGCTATGTGGTCGCCCGCGCTTCACTGCCGGAGATCCGGGAGATCGGCGCGGCCTTCGATGCAACGGTCAACGATGTCGCACTCGCGGCCATCGCCTCGGCTTACCGAGCCGTACTGCACAAGCGCGGCGAGGAACCCACATCGGGCAGGCTCCGCATTCTGGTGCCGATATCCGTGCGCCCCTCGGACGCGAAATATGTTATGGACAACAGGGTTTCGGCCATGCTGCCGTATCTGCCCATCGAAATCGAGGATCCAGTTCAGCGACTCGTGGCGGTGCACGACCGGATTTCCCAGCATCGCGCCAAAGGCGAGGCCGAGGCCCAGAAGTCGATGCTATCGATGGCCGAATGGCTGCCGTTCGCGGTGGTCGCCTGGGCATTCCGGCTGGCCGGACACTTCCCGCAGCACAGCGTAGGCGCCCTCGCCACCAATGTCCCTGGACCGTGCCGACCATTGACCGTACATGGTCGCGAAGTACTGGAAATCCTGCCCTGCATCCCCATCGCCATGCGCCTACGCACCACGATCGCGATCCTCAGCTACCACGAGCGGCTCGTCTTCGGCATCACGGGCGACTACGACACCACCCCCGACATCGACCTGATCGCCGAGGGTATCGAACACGGCATCGCCGAACTGCTCGAGCAGTCCCGCCGTCGCCCGGTAGTGGTGGAACTCCGGGGTTCAGGTGCGGCGGCGGGGCAGCACGAGTAGAGCTGTCACCTGGATGTGGCCGACACGGTGGTGATCGGCGCCGGTATCGAGTACGGCAGTCCGGTCACCCGCCGCCGACCTCGGCCTGATCACTCCGGTGACGCGGGGGAGAAGGGGCAAGCTGATCTCCTGGCACGGCGCATCCCAGTGCGGAAGGTCGGGTGATCAGTGCCATTCGAACCGTCCGCCGATGGTCCGGCCCGGAATCGGACGCGCCCTTGCGATCAGCCCGGCAGCAAACCATCGTCCCGTACCCTCGCATGGACCTCGGCGAGTGGCATATCCGCCGACGGCAGCACGAGGTCGGAGTCCGCGATGCGATCGTCGACGATCGCGGTGCCGCGGTATCGGATCGCGGCGAGCAGTTGACGCAGGGTCAGGGCGAAACCGGTCTCATCGCCCGCATCGGCAGCCTCGACCAGTTGCTCGTTGAGGAAGTTCAGTTCGGCCATGTGGGTGTCGGCGACGTCGTACTGTCCCTCGCCGAGTATGCGAATGATCATGATCCGGACGCCTCCTTCGGTACATCGATGGCCGTTGTGCAATGCCATGCGGCGCGCGATGCCCATGGTCATCTTCTTGCACTACTGCTTCTTGGCGGACAAATACGTGGCGGCAATGACCATCACCGCGAAGATCACGGCGATGAGTACGGCCGCGGTCGGCCAGTCCATGACAACTCCTTCGAACGGATGAGGATCCGATTCCACTGTCGTCGTAGGGCCGAGCGGGCATGTAGGGGAATTCGGACCTGCGCAGGGGGCTTTCGGCCTCTCTTGCACGGACGCATCGGATGCGACAGTCGGAGAAGTGCAAGCGATTAGGAGCACTGGCATGATTTCTTCCGATTTCCAGGTCGAATATCTGCAGCGGCTGTCACGGGGCTGGGTCCTGTTCAAATGGTGGCTGCTGGCGATAGACGAGTACCCGCCGTTCCGGTGGGACCAGGGGCCGCGGGAGCTGTCGGATTCGCAATCACTGCAGATCCGACTGCTCGACCTGGCGCGACCACTGGGCGCGGCCTCCGACATTCTCGTCGGCGGAGTCGATACGCCGTGCACCACGACACCAGTCCCGTTCGCGGTGACATGGCCCGGCACTCTCGCCGGAAATACCGGCGGGCATCTCGCTGAGGTGGAGCGCTTCGCGGTAACCGAGGTTCGGTGCTGATGTTCCGGCAGGCGTTGCTCGGATCCGTGATCGGCGCACTACTCGCGGCGGGACTGGTCGCGCACCCGTTCGACACCGCCGCCGCCGATCTGCTGTGGCTCGCGGCGACCCTGATTGCACTGGTGCCCGCGCTGCGGTGGGTGGCGGCCGACCTTCGCAGGCGGCGCTACGGTGCGGATCTGCTCGCGGTGGTCGCTTTGATCGGTGCGGTCGCGGTCGGCGCGTACTTCGCGGGCGCGCTGATCGCGTTGATGGTGGCCACCGGCCGGGTGTTGGAGGCCTATGCTGGGCGTCGGGCGGGTCGCGATCTGTCGGAGCTGTTGCGACGGGCCCCAGTTCAGGCGCATCTGCGGCGGCCGAACGGAATCGAGACGGTTCCGGCCGCCACTGTGGGCCCCGGCGATCTGGTCGTGGTACTGCCGGGGGAGACCGTCCCGGTCGACGGTGTGCTGAGCACCGAGGGTGTGTTCGACGAGTCGACGCTGACCGGTGAGCCGGTGCCCGTCGTCCGCAAAGCGGGCACGGACGTACGCAGCGGGGTGACGAATGCTGGTGCGGCCGTGGATATTCGGGCCGCAGCGACGGCCGAGCAGAGCACCTATGCCGGAATTGTGACGCTGGCTGGACAGGCGGCCGCGGCCGCAGCGCCGGTCGCGCGCCTGGCCGATCGGGTAGCGGTGTGGTTCCTACCGATCGCGCTGGTCATCGCAGCCATCGCATGGGCGCTCACCGGTGACCCGGTCCGTGCGGTCGCCGTGATCGTCACCGCGACGCCATGTCCGCTGCTGCTCGCGGTGCCGGTGGCAATCACCGCGGGGATGTCGCGCACAGCGCGGGCAGGAGTAGTCGTCAAAGATGGTGCGGCCCTCGAAACACTCGGGCGCGCAAGATGTCTCGCGATGGACAAGACGGGCACCGTGACCGTCGGCCACCCCGAGGTGATCGATATCGTCACCGCGCCCGGCACGACCCCGGAGACGATACTGCGGCAGGCGGCCGCGGTCGAACAGTATTCACCGCATGTGCTGGCCAAGGCCGTGCTGGGCGCTGCGACCGCACGCAGGCTGAACCCCGCTGCAGCCGTGGATATTTCAGAAGAACCCGGGCAGGGGGCGACGGGTACGGTAGAGGGCGATCGGGTGCGGGTCGGCAGGCTGCCCGCCGATACGGACCCTGTCCCATGGGTCGGTGCCGCGGCACGGCGCGCGCACTTGGATCTGGCCGGCATCATCTGGGTTTCGGTGAACGATGCCCCCGTCGCGGCGCTGCTGGTGCGCGACCGTCTCCGTGTCGACGCGGCGCGGACCATGCGCCGACTACGCGCAGCGGGCCTGCGCAGGCTACTGCTGCTCACCGGTGACCGGGTCGACAACGCGACCGAGGTGGCGCGCATGCTCGGCCTCACCGAGGTCGTCGCCGATGCCGATCCCGCCGACAAGATCGCCGCGATCCGCGCCGAACAACACGACGGCGTGACCGTGATGGTGGGTGACGGCGTCAACGACGCCCCGGCCCTGGCCGCGGCGGATGTCGGCGTCGCGCTCGGCTCGCGCGGGTCGACCGCTGCGGTACAGGCCGCCGACGCGGTAATCGTGGACGACCGTATCGACCGGCTGGCCGATGCCGTAGATATCGCCCAGCGAACGCGTCGGCTGGCCGTGCAGAGTGCGCTCACGGGCATGGCGCTCTCACTGGTGGCCATGATCGCGGCGGCCTTCGGATTCTTGGTGCCCGCGGCCGGAGCACTCGTGCAGGAGGGGATCGACGTCGCGGTGATACTGAACGCACTGCGGGTCTTGCGCATCGGCCGTGGTCGTCGCAGCACCGCGATAGATCCGCTGGTGGCGCGATTCGCGCGCGAACACGAACGGCTGCATGCCGCCCGAGCATCGGTTCGGGATGCGGCAGATGCCTTGACGCACGGTCCGGCCCCCAGTGCCGACGCCGCGCTGCGCCGGGCTCTGGATGCGCTCACCGCCGACGTCCTGCCACACGAGCACGCCGAGGAGACGCAACTGTACCCGGCACTGGCGAGCTACCTGCGCGACCCGGAGGCAATGGTCACGATGAGCCGCGAGCACACCGAAATCGAGCGCCTGGTCGAGCGGATCCGCCGCCATCTCGCCGAGTCGCCCGACGGCATCGGCGCGGATCAGATCGATGACCTGCGCGCCACCCTGTACGGCTTGGACGCGATCCTCACACTGCACTTCGCCCAGGAGGACGAAGCGTTGTTCACCTTGGCACACAATCCGAGAGAGCACGATGCGGGCGTCGCTCGATAGCGTCGACCTTCGCGACATTGGTCACATCGCGGCGGGCACGAGGCCTCTCGTTGTCGCCGCGAGACGCGACCACGCTGATAGCCATGTACGCACACGACATTCTCAGCCGTGCGGTTGTGACAGTACGTCCGAAAACGCCACTACACGGGGCGATCTCGCTGCTGACCGAGAACGCCGGACCCGACTGGCCGCACAGAAATCACGCTGAGGAGAAGGGATCGCTGTGACCACGGTTGATACGCCCATAGCACGAACGCTGTGCGATGAAGAGGTGGTAATAATTCCAGGGGAGGTCGCGTTGCTCGGGCGGCTGCGGATGCCCGAGCATCCGATCGGCATCGTCATCTTCGCGCATGGTTGCGGCAGCGACCGGCACAGTCCGCGCAACAGGTTTGTGGCCGATGCGCTGGCCGGTCACCGGCTTGCGACACTGACGATCGATCTGCTCACACCCAGCGAGGTGATCGAGGGCGGCAAGGCCTTCGATGTCGAACTGCTCGGTCGTCGTTTGATCGCGGCGCACCGCTGGCTCCGTGCGGTCCCGAGCCTGCGCGAGTTTCCGGTCGGCTACTTCGGCACCGGTTCGGAAGCGCCGGTGGCACTCTGGGCGGCCGCGGAACCCCGTAGCAGGGTTCGTGCTGTGGTGGTGCGCGGCGGCCGACCGGATCTGGCGGGCGGGCGGCTGGTGAATGTGCTGGCGCCGACGCTGTATCTGGTCGGCGGCCAGGATTGTCGCGTGCGTGTCGAGAACCGCCGAGCTGCGGAGTCGATGCTGTGTGAGCATCGCATCACCGAGCTCACGTCCGCCGCCCCGTTGCTCGAATCCCAATTGTCTCGCCGCGTCGCATATTTGGCGGCAGTGTGGTTCACCGAGAACTTGACGTCGAAGCCGCTGACATCGGCCGCATCCGAACCGGAGCGCCGCGCAGGCTGATGTCGAAGGTGGCACGGTGGCAAGCGACGGCCACCGTGACATCTTGCCCAAGCAGACTCTGGATTGCGACGACCGGGCGCAATGCGCCTGCTGCACAAGCCAATTGCTCGCCGAGCCGAGCAGCAGTCCCCGGAAGCCGCCACGCCCGCGGCGGAGGGCAGGAAGGCGAAGCTCGGGCCTGCTGGCTTTGATCATCGACTCGAGGGCGATAGGCAACTCGGTGCAGCCGACGATGAGGGTTGGCGGGGACCAATGTCCACGGCGGGAGGGCCGCACGACCCTGTCGATGCCGGAGTCGGCTCGGGCACAGTTGACTCAGCCGGTTTCGGACCACACCGCGATCGGAAAGTTGTGCAAGGCGGTTTCGTCGATGATCGAGCTGGATGCGCTGACCAAGAGCTACGGCCGCAAGCAGGCGCTCGCGGAGGTGACATTGCGCGTCCCCGCCGGAGTTGTCTTCGGCTACCTGGGCCCCAACGGCGCGGGTAAGACGACGACCATCCGTATCCTGGTGGGGCTGATGCGGCCTACCAGTGGTTCGGTGAGTGTCTGTGGTGCTGACACGGTCCGGGCGCGGGAGGCGGCGCAGCGCCATATCGGTTATCTCCCAGGACAATTCGTTGCTTATCCCGATATGTCGGCGCAGCACTATCTGACGTATCTGGCCAACTTGCGTGGCGGCGTGGATCCCACCGTCCGTGACACACTGATCAAGCGGCTGGATCTGGATCCCACGGTCCGTATCGGTGCGATGTCGCACGGTAATCGCCAGAAGGTCGGCATCGTGCAGGCTTTCATGTCCGAACCGGATCTGCTCGTGCTGGACGAGCCGACGACCGGGCTGGATCCGCTGATGCAGCGCGAATTTCTCGCCATGATCCGTGAGGCGCGCGACGCGGGGCGGACAGTTTTCCTTTCTTCACACGTGCTTTCGGAGGTGCAGGCCGTCGCCGATACGGTCGGGCTCCTGCGGCAGGGTCGGTTGATCGAGATCCGATCGGTCGCCGACCTCACCGGCCGGGCACCGCACCAGATCGATCTGCGATTCGCGGGCGATTCGCCCGACTCCAGTGTGCTGCGACGGATCGCGGGCGTGCGGGAGGTCCAACACAACACCACCACCGTGCATATCGAGCTGTCGGGTTCGACCGCGGAGCTGCTGAAAGCCGTCGCGCCGTACGACGTCGTCGACATCATCAGTCGCGAACCCGATCTGGAAGAAATCTTCCTCACCTACTACGGACAGGCATGAGGCGATGCTGCGCAACGTATTCCTGAAGAGCCTGCACGATCAGCGCCACGGACTGTTGGGCTGGGGTATCGGAATCGTCGCCGTCGTGCTGCTGGAATCGGCACTGTGGCCATCGATCTCGAATATGGCGGGTCTTCAGGACTTCCTGAACAGCTATCCGGAGCCGCTACGCAAACTGTTCAATATGGACCAATTCATCACGGGCACCGGGTTTCTCAACGCAGAACTTTTCAGCATGCTGCTGCCGATCCTGTTCCTGGTGTTCGCGATCGGCCGCGGTGCTCGCGCGGTCGCGGGCGAGGAAGAAAGCGGTGTACTGGAGGTTCTGCTGATCACCCGGCTCTCACCGATACGCCTCGCCCTGGAGCAGGCCGCCATGCTGGCCACCGCCGTGGTCACCCTTGCCGCGGTGCTGTTCGGGGCAATCGTGGTGAGTTCGGCGATATTCGGTCTCGATATCTCGATCGCGGCCGCCGCGACCGGTGCGCTCGCGATGGCACTGATCGGCATCGAATTCGGGTGGCTGGCACTGGCTCTCGGCGCGGCGACCGGTCGAAGGATCGTTGCGCTCGGCGGTGCGTCGGTCTTCGCCGTCGCCGCCTACGTCCTCTACGTCGCGAGCAAGATCGTCGACAGTGTGCGCCCGTGGGGTCCGTTGTCACCGTTCCATCAGGCGATCGAAGGCGGGCCGCTCGGGGCGGGACTCCCAGCGGCGTACGCGTGGCTGGTCTTGGCAGGCGCAGTGGTCGTGCTGACCGCACTGCCGGTGTTCGATCGCCGTGATATCGCGGGTGTTTGAGCTCCGATGTCAGCGAGAGCGTGGCATGCCGTGGCCTGGCTGCAGGACCCGATGTGCCCCAAACCTACCCCGCCGGTACTGATCCGGTCGGCGCGGATTGGGATGCTCCGGCGGTGGGTTTCACACCGC
Organism: Nocardia sp. CA-135398; assembly: GCF_050955845.1. Classification (NCBI taxonomy): domain Bacteria; kingdom Bacillati; phylum Actinomycetota; class Actinomycetes; order Mycobacteriales; family Nocardiaceae; genus Nocardia; species Nocardia sp. CA-135398. Next base: position 4,574,791 of record NZ_CP192084.1, read on the forward strand.
CGTCCGGGGCAGGTTCACCGCTGAGGCGGAGCACGGTGTCGAAACCCGCTGCGAGACAATCGGTGAAGATCGCGAGGTTGGGTATGGCGGCGGTGTCGGCGTTGATCCCGATGCAGCAGATTCCGGCGTGTGAGGTCAAGGCGACGTTGAAGGCCGTGCCGATGGTCGGAGCGAATGCGTACATCCGGTCGATCCGCGCGCCGGCGAGATAGAGCGGCACCGGGGACCCCGGGATGTCGGAGGCGACGAAGTCGACATGCTCGAGCATGGTGGCAACCAGTCCGACCGGCAACCTGTTGAGCGCGGCCGCGACGGCGCCGGACAGCGGTGTCGCGGGCTCGCGCCGCCACCGGGCGACGACGGCGTCTACGGCGCGCATCAGGTCCGCAGTTTCGGTGATGTCGACAGGTAATGCGAAGCGGGCCAGGGTGATTCGATTGCCGCCGAGCGGATCATCGGCCGCGCGAAGGCTGATCGGCATGGTCAACCGCAGGCGATCGACCTCCACCCCGTGCCGGTGATGATAGTCGCGCAGTCCGATGAGCACCGCGGTCAGAAACGCATCGTTCATCGTGCATCCTGCGGCATCGGCGGCGCGGTGCAGGCCCTCGACGGGGACCTCGAACACCGCCAGACGGCGACCGAGGCTTCGCCCGGTCATCACCGGTGACAGCGTGGTAGTGACCGGTCGAACAAGCCGAACCAGCGATGTCGCCACGGCTGCGCTGTCGCGTACCGCCCGGACCGGGTGGGTGACGGTTCGCCGCGCGGTCGGCAACGTTGCCGTGATGGCGCCGCGGAGTAGGTCAAAGCCGACGGACCAATTCCACGCCAGAATGTCGCGCAGCCCGCTGCCACCGTCGGACGCAAGCTCGGGCGGACGACCGCGATCGGTCCCGGCGCGATCGAGATCGCAGATCTCGGTGGCGATCCGGATCCCGCCGACCCCGTCGGTGAGACTGTGGTGCACTCTCAGCACCAGCGCGCATCCATCGCCGAAGCCGCTGAGCAGCGTCAACCGCCACAGCGGCCGAGCCGGATCGAACGCGGTCATCGCCTCCGTACGGGCGAACTCGAGCATCGCGGACAGATCCGCCGGTTCCGGCAGCACGCCACGTCGCAGATGCCACGACAGGTCGAAATCCGGATCGGATGTCCACCGGGGCGGGGCCAGACCGAGCGGCACTGTGACCAATCGATCCCGCAACTTCGGTACAACGCGGGTGCTGCGATCGATCGTGCGTACCAGGCGATCCCAATCCGGATCTGTGTCCAGCAACAGGACCGACACGATTGTCGAGCGCAGGACCGGATCCTGTTCCATGCTCCACGAGAACAGGTCGGACTGTGACATATGGGATTCGCGTGCGCCCATCGACTGCTACCTTCGAATGCTCCGCGGGAATACCGTGAGCCGCTTGGCATTCCGGTTTGGTCGGACAACCTGCAGCCGCTTCGGCTCCGACATCAGGACCGACGACCAGCACACATCCCATCCGGCGCTGAGAAGCCTCCGCTCGATCCCACCAGTCCGGGAGCCGACATGCTGGGCGGTATCCATACCAGCAGTGTGCTCGTTCCCAGCCGATCGCACCCGATCACGAAGACTCTTGTATCGAGGGCTTTCGTCCTCGAGGCCGACAGGGACATTCTGTCAACGCTCTCCGTCCGGAGTGGTTCGAGGGATGATGCGGGTCTCCGCTCGTACAGGCTTCCGCGTCCAAGTACCTCATCGATCGGCGTGGGGATTCCGTAGAATGAAGTGATGACGTTCCTCCGAAAATCCGAGGAACCTCCCGACCTCAGCAAGATCGAGAAGCGGGCACCGTCGGTCGCCCAGATGCTGGTCAACCGTGTAGCCGCGACTCCCGACGCGGAGGCGTTCCGTTTTCCTGACGGCGAGGGTTGGACCAGCGTGTCCTGGAAGCAGTTCGGTGACCGCGTCGACATCCTCGCCGCCGGGCTGATCGCATTGGGAATCCAGGCCGAAGACCGGGTCGCGCTCGTGTCGTCCACGCGGTACGAATGGGTGCTCGCCGACTTCGCCGTGATGTGCGCTGGTGCCGCCACCACCACCGTGTACCCCACCACCAATGCCCCTGGCGTCGCGTTCATCGTCGCCAACTCGGGCAGCCGTATCGTGGTCGCCGAGAATCAGGATCACGTCGACAAGTTGATCGAGCATCGCGCCGAGTTGCCCGACGTGCAACAGGTAGTGATCTTCGACGGCGAAGGCGACGGGAACTGGGTGATCAGTCTCGACGACCTCGAAGAGCGCGGACGTGGCCTGCTCGCCGAATCCCCGGATGCGGTCGCCGACCGCATCCGCGGCATCCGCCCTGAGCATCTGGGCAGCATCATGTACACCTCCGGGACGACCGGCACCCCGAAAGGTGTTCGGCTGCCGCATTCGGCATGGACCTACAGCGCCGCGGCGATCGACGCTGTGAACGTTCTCAGCCCCGACGACCTGAATTTCCTGTGGTTGCCGTTGTCCCACGCGTTCGGCAAGGTGATGTTGGCGCTGTCACCACTGATCGGCTTCCCCACGGCAATCGACGGCCGGGTCGACAAGATCGTGGACAACCTCACGATCCTTCACCCCACCATCGTGGCGGCCGCCCCGCGCATCTTCGAAAAGGCGCACGCCCGGATCGAGGGCATGATGGCCGAAGAGGGCGGGATCAAGAAGAAGCTCTTCGACTGGGCGGTCGGCGTCGGCCTGAAGGTCTCGCGCACCAGACAGGCCGGCGAGGATCCGTCGTTGCTGGTTTCCTTGCAGCACGAAATCGCCGACAGGCTGGTGCTTTCCAAAATCCGTGAACGCTTCGGTGGTCGGCTACGGTACTTCGTTTCGGCAGCGGCCCCCTTGGATCGCAATGTCGCACAGTGGTTCGACGCGATCGGCATCATCGTGCTCGAAGGCTACGGCCTGACCGAGACCGCCGCCGCCTCTTTCATCAACCGCCCAGGTGCGTACCGGTTCGGGACGGTCGGCAAGCCGTTCCCCGGCACCGAGGTCCAGATCGCCGAGGACGGTGAGATCCTGCTCAGAAGTCCCGGTGTGATGAGTGGCTATCACGACCGCCCCGAGGCCACTGCCGAGGCTTTGGACTCCGATGGCTGGTTCCGCACCGGCGATATCGGCGAGATCGACGCAGACGGATTCCTGCACATCACCGACCGCAAGAAGGACTTGTTCAAGACCTCGCAGGGCAAGTACGTCGCGCCCTCCGCGATCGCCGCCACGTTCAAGGGAATGTGCCCGTACGCAGCGGAATTCATCGTCTACGGCGAGACACGCCCCTATTGCGTCGCATTGGTCGGCCTCGACGTCCAGAGCGTCACCGAATGGGCCGGCAAGCACGGTCTGGCAGACAAACCGCTCGACGAAATCGCGCGGGACGAGAAGACCCACGACGTGATCGCCGCCTATGTCGACCACCTGAACACCCAACTCAATCGCTGGGAACAGATCAAGAAATTCGACATCATCGATCACGAACTATCCGTCGAGGCCGGTGATCTCACACCGAGTATGAAACTGCGCCGCAAGATAGTCGTCGAGCACCTCGCCGACAGCATCGACGCCCTCTATCACTGACGTCGATGCGGGGGTGGCAGCTGATCGCATTCGAGGGCGCCGAGGGCACTCGATGAGGTCGTGACAGCGGCGAATCCAGCGCCGGCGCTTCCCCGCTCGCACGTCCTAGAAGACCAATGGCCCTGGCGCGGCGCATGGCCCAGGGGCACGCTGGCTGTATCCGGGGTGTTGGCTACCGGCGGCGGAAGGAGGGACCGCATGGATACGGTGACCGGGAGCGCGGCGGTCGGGGCGGCGCCGGTCCCTACTTCACCCTTGCTCGAGCGGGTTCGGCGAGGGGTTATCGGTGAAGGCGAGGTATTGGATGGGCCCTATGGTCGGCGCCGGATCACCTACGCCGACTACACCGCCTCGGGGCGGTCGCTGGATTTTCTCGAGGACTTCATCCGCAGGCAAGTGTTGCCGCGATACGCCAACACCCACACCGAAAGCTCCGGTACCGGATTGCAGACTTCATTGCTGCGGCAGGACGCACGCCAGATCATCCACGACGCGGTTGGCGGCACCGAGGACGACCTGGTGATCTTTTGCGGGTCCGGGGCAACGGCGGCGGTGAACAAATTGGTTGGCATTCTCGAGCTCCGCGTACCGTCCGGGCTGGCTGCGCGCTACCAGTGGGGTGGGCGGGTCCCCGATTCGCAGCGGCCGGTGGTGTTCATCGGCCCCTACGAACATCACTCCAACGAGTTGCCGTGGCGGGAGTCCATCGCCGAGCTGGTGGTGATCGACGAGGATGCCGGAGGTCACATCGACACAGCGCAACTGACGGACCGTCTGATCCACTACGCGGACCGCCCGCTGCGGATCGGTAGTTTCTCTGCCGCCTCCAATGTCACCGGCGTCTTGTCGGACACCGATCGGATCGCCACGGTGCTTCATGAGCACGGCGCGTTGTCCTTCTGGGACTTCGCTGCTGCCGGTCCCTATGTGCCGATCCGGGTGCGGGAAAGCGCTCCTGGTCGTGGCGACCACAAGGATGCGATCTTTCTTTCTCCGCACAAGTTCGTCGGCGGGCCCCAGACGCCGGGGGTCCTCGTGGTTCGTCGTGAGTTGGTGCGCAACGCAGTGCCCACCGTGCCGGGAGGGGGCACGGTGGCGTTCGTGGACCCGATCGGTCACCGATACCTCGATGATCCTGTTGCCCGGGAAGAGGGCGGAACACCGGCGATCATCGAGTCGATCCGGGCCGGGCTGGTCTTCGCGCTCAAAGACGCCGTCGGTACCGACGTCATCGAGCAACGGGAACAGCGGCTGTGGCGTCATGCCTTTGCCCGGTGGCGCGATCACCCGAACATCGAAATCCTAGGCCACCCGCATGCCCGACGACTGTCCATCGTGTCCTTCCGAGTCCGGTCAGGCGTGGATCGCTACCTGCACCACAACTATGTCGTAGCCCTGCTCAACGACTTGTTCGGCATCCAAGCTCGCGGCGGCTGCTCCTGCGCGGGGCCGTACGGGCATCGGCTCCTGGCCATTGATGCGCAGAATTCGCGCGCCTACCGAGACGAAATCGCTTTGGGTTGCGAGGGCATCAAACCCGGTTGGACACGGATCAACTTCAACTACTTCATTTCCGACACCGTGCGCGACTATCTGATCGAGGCCGTGGAGTTACTGGCCTCGTTCGGCCACCGTCTCCTCACCGACTACATTTTCAGTCCGGACACCGGCCTGTGGCGCCACCGTGGGGGAACGCACCAGGCCCCGTTGCGCCTGACCGATCTCTTCTACGATCGTGCGGGCACTCTGCACTACTCGACCGACCACGAGACCCTCGACGAGGCCGCGTTGGCCGAACACTTACACGAGGCCCGCACCCTGTTCGAGGCCCGCCCTGAGAAGGTCCCCGATGGCGCCACCGGCCTCCCACCGCACTTCGAAGCGCTGCGCTGGTTTCCGCTACCCCCGCGATGCCTGACGCTCAATCCTTCATGAGTTGGCGCGGCTGCATCGGCCACCGTGTCGAGGACGGCCACGAGCTGGCCAGCCGGGGAACCATCGACCAGCCGCGGCATGGCGGGCGAAGTTCGCTCCCCACTTGCTCCTGATCTGAACCGGCGGGTACGCCAGCGCAGCGAATACTGCCTCCGGTGCGGATCAGCGGCGTAGCGTGGATGACTGCGCCGATCGCTTTGAGGCGCTATGCACTTCGAGCGCGGAGGACGCCGCCACGGGCGTGCAGGATCTCCAGCCCAGGCGAGAATCAGTGGCGCGAGGAACCGGGGGCTGTGTAGTCCTTGATGGTGATCGTGTCGTGTAGGCGGACGCCTTTGGTGTTGAGCTTGGCAGCGGTGCGGGTAGCCGATTCCGGCAGCATGTTGATCAGGCGTATGGCGTTGACCATCGTCCACAGCTGGATGCGGCCGGCGGGTACGAGTGTCTTGGCCGCAGTGACGGCGAAACGGCGGCTGCGTTGGACGTAGTCGCCGATCGCGTGTTCGTATGCGGCGAAAGCGGCGCTGTAGTCACCGGCGTGGGCGGCGAGTTCGCCCGCGAGGATGTACGCGCCGACCACCGCGAGGCTGGTACTGCCGCCGACCGCCGGTCCCGGACAGTACGCGGCGTCGCCGACGAGGGTGACCCGGCCGCGTGACCAGGTGTCCAGGCGCAGTTGGGTGATGGAGTCGAAGTAGAAGGCGGGGGTGTGGTCGAGTTCGGACAGCAGCCGAGGCACCTCCCAGTCCATGTCGCGAAAGTGGTCGCGCAGCAACTGTTTCTGTCGCTCGGTGTCGCGGTAGTGGTAGTCGAGTGGTTGCGGTGGACGCAGGAAGAACCCGGCTCGGGCGTCATCCATGTGGGCGGCGCTGTAGAAACCGGCGCTGCGGCCGACCTCGACGATCATCTCCATCACGCGGTCCAGATTCCAGTAGTCTGGGACGGAGAAGATGGCGAGGTACGCGCCGAGCCAGGTGGTGAACCGATCCTCGGGTCCGAAAACGAGTGCGCGTACGTTCGAGTGCAGCCCGTCGGCTCCGACGATCACATCGAAACGCTGTGCCGGGTGGTGTTCGAAGCTGACCTGGCCGTCGTCGCGGATCGCGGTGATCGAGTCCGCGAAGATGTATTCGACATCGGAACATGCTGCGGTGTAAAGGATTTCGGTCAGGTCGTCGCGCATGATCTCGACGTGATCGTCGGAGACGGCGGTGAAGATCTTGCCCAGATCGGCCCTCAGCGGTGCGGCGCCGGGCCGGTGGATCACCAGGGTGTCGGTTCCGGTGGCCTTCGCCCGGATCTCCTCGACCACTCCCATCCGCTGCACGATCTGCATGGCGGGCCGGAACAGATCCACCGCGTAGCCGCCGGTCTTGCGCAGCGTCGCAGCGCGTTCGACAATGGTGACCTCGAAACCGTATCGGTTGAGCCAGTAGGCCAATACCGGCCCAGCGATACTGGCCCCGGAGATCAGAACGCGCATCGATACACCTCGATGGTCGAACTCGGCAGCGACACTTGCGGTGCCATGTATTCGATCCTGCGCTTCCATAGTCGATTTCGGGTCGAAATCTCAGGGCTTCAGTGAAGCCGGGATTGCCGACCGTGCTGTCGTCGGGTGCTGAGCCTCGCCTCCGACGCCGAACCAATCGGCCGGCAAGGTTGTACCGGTTAATCCCGGGAGCGGTTTTGAGTTCGCATCAGCAGTGCGAGACCAACGAAGACCCCAATCAGCGCCAATGCGGCGATCTCGGCCATGACGAGTGCTCCTACATGGCAGCGGCGCGGTATTCGTGACAATGTTCGAATTATTGGGGATCCGGCCGTGCCCGAGGGGAGAGTACCCACTCGCGACACTTGCCTCGCGGGGAATTTTGCGGGGCGCGCGCGACTACCTTTTCAGCCTCGAGGTTGGACCGGGAGTACCTCGACATCCGGCGTACGGGGCGGCCAATTCGACTGCTTCGCCAACTATCCGGTCGTTGGTGAAGATCTTCTGGACCGTCGCGACTAGGTCGAGAACGCCCGCAGTTGGGGGATGGCTTCGACGGGATGTTGTGCGTGGATGGCTTCGCCGATCGGGTCGAACTGCCACACCTCGTTCGTGCGGAACAGTTTGCCCATGACCAGACCGGTGTGCGTTCCACCGCCAGTCAGGTCGTAGCGGGCGATTTCGGTGTCGGACATGCCGTCGACCAGGCGGCAGAATGCGTTCTCGATCTGGTCGAAAGTCTGGCCGGAGTAGGAGGTGACGATGAAGACGATGGAGGTGGCCTCCGGTGGTAGTCGGGTCAGGTCGACGGTGATTATTTCGTTGTCGCCCTTGCCTTCCCCGGTTGTGCTGTCGCCGAGGTGCCGTACCGATCCGTCGCGTGAGCTGAGTTGTTCGTGGTAGACGACATCGACGATCTGGTCAGCGGCGAACAACAGCGCCGCGGCGTTGAGGTCGATGTCGACGGCTCGTGAGCGCAACCAGCGGCTGGTGCGGACGGGGTCCCAGCCCAGCGCCATAGTGACGTGGTTGAGCGCCGCTCCGGTTTGGTCGCGCAGCGTTACGAACAATGGTTTCTCCCTTGTCGTCAGGCAATTACGAAGTAGCGCAACCACAGATATGGTGCGGCGACCGCGATGGTGATGGCGGTGACGACCGCGCCCTTGCGGGTGAATTCCCAGAACGAGATCGGTGCCCCGGCGCGGGCGGCGATGCCGAGCATCACGACGTTCGCGCTGGCGCCAACTGCGGTCAGATTGCCACCGAAGTCCGAGCCCAGGGTCAGCGACCACCACAGGGCGTCGGTGTGCCCGGGGTTGTCGATTCCGGCCGCGAGGTCGGCGACCAAGGGGCTCATCGTGGCCACGTACGGGATGTTGTCGATGATCCCGGACAGCAGCGCCGACACCACGAGGATCACCATCACCGCCACCAGCGCGTTACCACCGGTGACGTCGGTAGCCCAGCCTGCCATCGTCTCGACGACACCGGTCTTGACCAATGCGCCGACCATCACGAACAGTCCGGCGAAGAACAGCAACGTCTCCCATTCGACCCCGGACAGGTAGTCGGTGGGTTCAGTGCCGGAGATCAGCACCAGCACCCCGGCGCCGAGCAGCGCGACGACCGAGGGATCGACGTGGAGCACCGAGTGACCCACGAATCCGGTGAACACCGCGAGCAGCACGATGCCGCATTCGATCAGGAGTCGGCGGTCGCGGATGGTTTCGCGTTCGTCCAGTGCCATCACATCGGCGATCCGTTCGGGGTCGGCGTCGAAGGACCCGCGGAACAGTCTCGGAAGTACCAGGGTGAACACCACCAGCTCCAGCACCACGATCGGCGTCATATGCGCCAGGAAAGCATTGAACGACAATCCGCTTCGGCTGGCGATGATGATGTTGGGTGGGTCGCCGATCAAGGTGGCGGCGCCACCGATGTTCGAGGCGAATACTTCGGCGATCAGGAACGGCGCGGCGCGGATGCCGAGTCGGTCGCACACGAGCAGGGTCACCGGGGCGATCAACAGCACGGTCGTGACATTGTCCAGAAACGCTGAAGCGACAGCCGTGATCAGAGTCAGCAGGATCAGCACGCGCACCGGGGATCCCTTGGCGCGCTTGGCCGCCCAGATCGCGGTGTATTCGAAGACGCCCGTTTGGCGTAGTACCCCGACGATGATCATCATCCCGAACAGCAGCAGGATGACATCCCAGTCGACGCCGGTGTCGTGGGAGAAGAACGCCTCCGCGGAGTCGAGCACTCCCAGTGCGAGGATCACCGCCGCGCCACCGAGGGCGGCTTTGGTTTTGTGGATGCGTTCGGTGGCGATGAGCAGATACGCCACAACGAATGCGGTGATCGCGATGGCGGTCATCGTGGGTCACCCGCGCGCGGTTCACCGGTCAGGTTGCGGCGAGCGCCACCTGTAGTAACCGTGATGCGGTGATCACACCGATCATCCGTTTTCCGTCGACCACCGCGACCAACGGGCATCGGCAGCGGGCCATCAGCGCGGCGACTTCGATCACGGTGTCGTCGGCGTGGGCCACCGGCAGGATGGGTTTGGTTTTCGATTCCGGGAGCAGTTCGCCGACGGTCTTGCCGCGCAATGCTTCCGCGACCCGATCGGCCGCCGATTCCGACAGCACCCCGGCCAGCGACGGATCGTCCTGGACATATCCTGGTACCAGGAAGCGCACCACCTGCGAGGCCGGTAGCACCGCTTGGGGCACCTGGTCGGCGTCGGTTACCACGATGCCCGGCAGCCGATGCTCGGCCAGCAGCTTCGCCGCGGCCAACGCGTCGGAATCCTTGGTCACCGACGGGTAATCCTCGGCCATTTGACTTGCGTGCACACCAGCACGATACGACCGTTCGAGCCGTCACCGACACATATCCGCTGTTGACATCGGTACGATCAACCGTCGCCGCACAGCACACCCGCGCGAGTCGCACGAATCACCCCTTCGCCGGACCGCCCGACCCGCCGACCGGGCCGGGTTGCCGACCAGACTTCCCGGCGCACCACCCGTAAAGATGCCGTAAAAACGCCAGCTGGGCAAACCGTGGGCGCGGAGAGTAGCGCTCGGTTCGGTCCGAGACGGGTTGGGGAGGTGCGGGATCGAATCTGGGCTGCCATTGCGGGGTCCGATCAGGGGGACCTCGGGCCCGGCCGCATTCGGGCATGCCGAGGAAGGTATCGGGTGGTGGAAGTTACCGTGGCGAGCAGTGTGGACGAGGGATGATTGCCATGCCAACGGTCGTTCCGCTTCGGTACCAGCGTTATTCGGTTGCACCGAAGGGGGCGGGCCGCGCAACGAGAATCCCGCTCGCCATCCGGGGAAGAACGGCATGACGCCGCTCGTCGTAGGATCGGATGCTCTCGATCAGAGTTGATAACTGTCGATGTCGAACCCGAGCTGAGGTTCGCCGCCCGCATTGGTGAACGCGGTGAGCGCCCGCACCAGCCCGGTCCGGTCCCGCTCGGGCATCCGTTCCACGACGGTGGCGATCTCGCCCCGTCGATGGGTGGTGACCCGGTCGACGACTCGATGCCCGAGCGTGGTCAACTCGATGATCAGCTCGCGGCGCGAATCGGGATTTGGTTTGCGGTTCACCAGCCCCGCGGCAACCAGTCGGTCGACCATGCGGGCCGCGGTCGATGGCTGAACGTTGAGCGATTGAGCGAGCGTGACGACCTTCGATGGTCCCCGGGTCGACAGGATCACCAGTGTCCGGAACTGCGGGATGGTGATGGATTCGTCGACGAGTGCGATCGAGCGCGCGGACATGGCGACGAGCAATCGGGACGCGGCCAACAGTGCATCTGTGATCTCGTCGGCCGACTCTCCGACCACCGTGTCTTTCGCCATCGCGACCACCTCCACCGACTCCGTGTGTACCTATCTTTCTATCGTGCCGCGCGCGCCCTGCTTGCGGGTATCCGCATCGCCGTCGTGCCGGTGCAGAACTCAGGCAAATCGCAACTGTTGCATACTGCTTTTATCCGGTAGGGTCCACGACTCGTGGTAGTTCGCACATCGCCCGGGGCTCGAATGGACGTGTGCCGGTGGGGATTCGTCACCGTCGTCGGCGTGGTCGTGGGGTATGCGTCGGTGCTGTTGGCCAATCCGCGCCATTTCTATACCGACGACACCGAGTCGCAGTACGGGCCCATGTGGGTGATGCTGGGGCGGCACCTGCATCAGGGGCGGTTCCCGGCATTGGTGCCGTGGGAGTGGATGTCGGGCAACTACTCCATGGAGGAGGCGGGGCTCTACAACCCGCCGCAGTTGCTGGTGGACTGGTTCGCGCCGGAGGTGGACAACCTGGCGCTGTATGTGACGGTCGTGAAGCTGATCTTCTCGATCATCGCCGCGTTGGGCGTATTTCGGGTGTGTCTGGCCCTCGGGGCGCGCACGCCGTGGGCCGCGGTGGCGGGCGTGGCTTTCCCGCTGTCGGGATGGTTCCTGTTCTTCGATGAATCCAGTTGGGCCAGTTCGCTTACCGGCACCGCGTGGATGTTGCACGCGTGGGCCTCGGCCGTGCGTTATGTGCGTGTCGAGCCGGATGCCAGGCGCTGGTGGAACGGGCCGATTCCGGTGTTCGTGTTCCTGTACCTGGCGATCTCGGTCCAATATGTTTTTCCCGCGGTCGAAGCCGCGCTCATGATCGTGGCGGTGGTTGCCGGGGAGGTGGTGTATCGGCGTGCATGGGGGCCTTCGCTGCGGCTGCTGGCCGCCGCGGCTTGCGCGGGCCTGGCAGGATTGGAAACGTATCTACCTGGGATGCTTTCCTCGTCGGTGACGTGGCGCGGCAACGAGCGTGTCCTCAACGATGATTTCTTGAATGTGGGCTGGTCGGAATCGCTGAATGCCAGCCTGCCCAGCACCGTTCCGGCCTTCACCGGTTGGTGGGGATATGTGCAGCCGATCCCCATGGTCTATATCGCCTGGTTCCTGATTCCGTTGCTGGCTTTCATTGATTGGGCCGCTGTGTGGCGGTCGGGGCGCGAGTTCGCCGGGGCGGGCCTGTTCGCGCTCATGTTCTTGATGTGGACCGCCGGGCCGGGGCGCATCGGGCCGTTGCGCTGGCCCGCCCGAGTGCTGCCCATGTTGGCGGTCGGTCTGCTGGTGCTGGTGTGCGTATTGCTGTCGCGGTACGGCAGTTTCGCCGACTGGCGACGCCGGGGCATCGCGGCCGCGGTGCTGATCGGGTTGCTGTTCGTCCGATCCTTTTCCGCGGCACCGCATCTGGTGCTGCGGCATCTGGGCGCGGTGGCGGTGGTGGCCGTGCTCACCGCGGTCCTGGTGTGGCTGGCTCGTACTCGCGGTGTGGCGGCGGCCTGTGTGCTGGCCATCGCGGCCATGTTCCCCATCGCGTATTACCAGGTCACGGCGCAAGCGCCCACGCCTTTGTCGTATCACTTCCCGGAGCGGCGTTCGGACATTCGCGCCGTGTTCCCGCATTTCGACGGCGTCACACTGCAACTCGGCGACCGCGCCCTGGTGCCGCCCGCCGAACAGAGCCTCGACCGGGCCTGGGGCTCGATGGCATTCGGCAACTACGCAAAGAACTTGGGGCTGCAATACGTCAACGCCTACACCCCGATCGGCTACCGCAAGTTCAGCAAGCTGTTGTGCATGGGCTGGGACGGCAGCACCTGCCCGGCCGCGTTCGGTGCGGCCTTCTCGGTCGAACCGTCCACCGGGCGAACCTATGTCGACCTGATGAAAGTGGATCGTGTGGTGCTGCAACGTGCCCAGTACCCGGACATAGGCAACCAACCTGTCCCAGCCGGGTGGAAATGGGTCGACTACCCAGGGCACGAACGCTACATATGGGTGCTCGAACGCCAGGAAGGCCCGATCTCCACCAGTGCGGGTCCCGCCTACACGCAGGGTGTCACCCTCACCCCGGTCGGCCGCGACAGTGTCAGCAGCCACCTGCGGGTCGACTCCACCGAAGGTGGGCAACTGGTGTTCGCCCGTCTGGCCTGGCCTGGCTATCGCGTCACCCTCGACGGGCACGACATCGGCTTCCGCGCCGTCGCGAATACCTTTGTCGCGGTGGACATCCCGCCGGGCACCCACGACGGCGACCTGATCGTGGCCTGGCGGCCACCGGGCTGGAAGATCGGCATCGCCACCGCCCTGGCCGGACTGTTGGGTCTGGGCCTGCTGCAGTGGTCACACCGTCGCGAACGCCGTCGGGGCGGCGGCATCGACGCCGACACGGACGTGGACCAGTTCCGTCCGGAGACCGAGCCCTTGACGAACCCGGTACTCGTCTGAACATCCGTGGGTGCGGTGTCTTCGGTCACGGATGTCGCGACCGTGTTTCATGTACACGGCAACTATTGCATACTGCATGCATGCTGGCGCTCGACGGGGCCGAGCAAAGCAGGCCCCGGATCTCGCTCGGCTCGCGCCGGACGTTTCTGGGCTGGCTGCGGGAGAGTTCGCCGGGCGTTAACCCGCTCATCTGGATCGAGTGCGGCAGAACGGCTGTCAATGCGGAGAACATACCGACGGACAGGGCTGGCGCCGTTGCGGCAGCTCGGTGGTGCCGGGCCGGGGGATGGACAGGGCGGCTGGTACGGATGGCTTTTGTGGTGGACTCAGATGAGTATTGAGCCAGCCGAACGCTTTGGGATACATCGCCCGCCAGGTCCCCCAATTGTGGCCGCCGTCATCGACGATCAGCGGCGGCGCGACCTGCGTCGGCGCCTTCGCTGCTGCGACCAGTGCTCGGGCATTGGCGGGCGTGCTGGACGGGTCGCGTCGGCTCGTCGCGACCAGCAGCGCAACCGGCGCTCCGGTGCCGACAAGGCGAATCGGGTCGTTGAGCCGACGCAGCGTCCGGCTGGGCACGACATCCGGATCGCCGCGAAAGTCGTCGGGGCTGAACGCGAGTCCCGTGGCGAACTCCGCCGAATATCGCAGTGGCAACGTGATCGCGCAGAAGCCGCCGGTCGAGTCCCCGGCCATCGCCCACCCGGAGGCTTCGCCGATCGCCCGGAAATGGCCGATGACCAGATTGCGCACGTCCTGGGACAGCCATGTCGCAGTCTGCGCGCCGCGGGGGATGTCGGCACAGTCGGTATTCCCACCGGGATCGACCCGCGGCATGACCAGAATCGCCGGCGCCAGTTGACCTTTGCGCATCATCTCCGCCAGTTCGGTGGTGACGCGGCCGCCCTTGATCCATGCCTGCGGGGTTCCAGGAACTCCGTGTAACAACATGATCACCGGAAACCGGTCGCCGCGGTACTCGGGCTGGTCGTATTGCGGTGGCGTCCAGACCAACACCCGCCCCCGAAGACGCGACCGCGGGCCGCGGTATTCGGCGGCGGTGACCCTATCGCCGAGGTCGTGGAAGATGGGGGTGCCGGATGTCTCGCCCGGTGCCGTGTCGTCGGCGGCGGGTTCGCCGAGCAGGTCGTTCCATGAGCTGTAGAGAGCAAAGCTGTCGTTGACCCACAGCCCCAGTACCGCGACCGCGGTCGCCTGGCACATTCCGATCATCAGCAGTCGCGTCAGCCAACGCACCGGGCGCGGGCCGCGCACCGAATTCCAGGCCGACAGGGTGATCACAACCGCGGTGAGAGCTGCGGCGACCACGGTGTAGAAAAGCCAATCGCCGGTCAGGCTCATCGAATCGACATGCGGCGGCCTTCATCCGCCATCGTATCCCGTTGCGCCACGGCGATTCTGCGATCGGAAACAGGCATCGAGCACATGGAGCGTCGTGCCGGAGCGTCGTGCGTCACGGGTTCGGAGGCTACCGAATAGACGCCTAGTGCAACAGTTGCGATATGCCGCCTTTGGGCTCCGATGGGAGATGCGCTCCCGATCGCGGCAGGATCGGCACGGCCGTGCGGCGTCACCATCGATGGATTCGGCGGAGCGCGGTTTCGAATCACCATTGCGGCAGCACTGGCGCACAAGCGGCAGCAGTGCGGCCTCGACTTCGACGCCGTAACGCAAGCGCGGCGTATCCGAACATCTGATTCGTGCGGTCAGGTCCGCGACCGAACACGGGCCGCAGCCCCGGGGCGCGGCTCGTCCGAGAACCGCGCAGACGGAGGCGCGGTCCGGCCATCGAAAACATGCACATTGGAATGGTTGTTCGGGAAGGGCCCTGTCATCAGATATAAGCAGCAGGCAACTATTGCATAGTGCCATTGATGAGCGTAGTTTGGGCATACGCCCAAGGTGATCGTCCAATCGGAGGTCTGGTGGCAACCGCAGCCGAACAAGGTCGACAGACTCGCGCCCGCCTGATGGCGGCGGCGATCGAGCTCGTCGCCGAATACGGCTGGGGCGCGGTGAGTACGCGCATGGTCGCCGAGCGCGCCGGGGTCCGTCCCGGGGTGGTGCACTATCACTTCCACTCGGTAACCGATCTGTTGATCGATGCGTCGGTGTCCGCCGCGCGACGGGAGTACGAGTCGGTGATGGCCGGCGTGCTGGCGCTGCCCGGGCCGGAGGCGATGCGCGCGATGCTCGCCGCCATCGCGTCGTACACAGCCGCCGATCCGGTCACGGTGGCGATGACAGAGATGATGCTGGCGGCCACGCGACACGAACGGCTGCGTATCGAGCTCGGCCGATTGCTGGCCGATGCGCGGGCGGCGATGGCGAATTGGTTCCGCGCCAACGGCGTGGTGACCGATCCCGAAGCGACGGCCGCGGTGGTCGCGGCGCTGCTGGACGGACTCATCCTGCATCGCCTGATCGATCCGAGTCTGGGCGCGGTGGATGTGACCGGCCCGCTGCTTCGTGCGGCGGGGTTGACCGAAAACCGAGCGAGCGAGGGGAAGTCGGATGGATCGGACGGACACGAGCGGTGATGCGCGCCGCCGCGGCGGCATAACGCTGCGGGGCGTGAATAAGACCTACGGCGCGGGCGAGGCCGCGGTGTACGCGTTGACCGACGTGGACCTCGACCTCGGACCGGGCGAGCTGGTCGCGGTCCTCGGGGCGAGCGGTTCGGGGAAGACCACACTGCTCAATGTCATCGGCGGCATCGAAGCGCCGGACTGCGGTTCGATCGTTGTCTCGGGGCGCGACATCTCGGGCCGGAGCCCGACCGCGCTGGGGGAATTCCGACGCGATCACGTGGGGTTCGTATTCCAGTTCTTCAACCTGATCCCGACCCTGACCGCGCGCGAGAACGTCGAGGTCATCGTCAAGTTGACCGGCCGTGGCGATCGCCGCCGCGTGCGGACGCAGCTGGCCGCGGTCGGACTCGCCGACCGCGCCGATCACTTCCCGTCGCAACTGTCGGGTGGTCAGCAGCAGCGCGTCTCGATCGCGCGGGCGCTGGCCACCGATCCGGACCTGCTGCTGGCCGATGAGCCGACCGGCGCGCTGGACGTGGCCACCGGGCAGGGTGTGCTCGAACTTCTGCAGCAGACCAGCCGGGCCGGGCGCGGTGTTGTCATGGTCACCCACAACGAGGCGGCCGCGAGCATCGCCGATCGGGTGATCCGCATGCGCGACGGTCGTGTCGTCGCCGATGAGGTGAACACGAATCCGGTTGCCGCCGCGACCATTCGGTGGTGAGTGCGATGTTCATGGTGTCGAACCGGGTGCTCGCGAAGAAGATCCTGCGCGATCTGCTCCATCGAGGCGCGCAGGTCGCGGCGATCGCGGTCACCGTGCTGCTCGGCGTGCTGCTGTACGTGGCCAGCTACGACTCCTTCCGTAACCTCGAAACCTCCTACCAGCAGACCTATGCTCGCCTGCACTTCGCCGACTTCACCGCCACCGGCGCAGATCCCGCGCGGATCGCGGACGCTGTGCGCGGGGCATCCGGCGTGGCGCGCGTCTCCGTGCGCACCCAAGCCGATACTGCGATGTCGATCGGCGGCACGAAACTGCTCAGCAGGATCGTAGGCCTGACCGGGCCCGCAGGCGTAAACGAGATCAGCCTGGCCGCAGGGAGATTGCCCGACCCGGCCCATCCGAACGAGGTGGTGGTCGAGCATCACGCGGCGGAAACCTTCGGCCTGCACGCGGGCAGCCAGGTGCGCACCTTCGACGGCACGACCTGGCATACCGTCACGGTCTCGGGCATCGCCTGGTCATCGGAGTACCTGTGGCCGGCCCGCAGCCGCCAAGAAGTGCTCGGCGACCCGCACGGCTTCGCGGTCGTGTTCGCGCCCCAGAACGAGGCGACGCGCTTGTCCGGCCGTCCCGGCCCCGACCAGACCCTCGTCGAAATGAATTCCGGGGCAACGGCATCCGAGCAAGATGGGGTCACCCGGCGGTTGCGCGACGCCGGGGCTCTCGATGTGCAGACCAAGGCCGATCAGCCGTCCAACGCGGCCCTGCACGAGGATCTCAGCGGCTTCTCCGAACTCGCGGTCGCCTTTCCCGCACTGTTCCTCGTCGCGGCCGCTGTCGCGGAATACGTGTTGATCACCAGGCTCGTGCTCGCCGAGCGGCCGATCATCGGGACGCTGCTGGCAATGGGCGCACGCCGTCGCACGGTCGTCGGCCACTACATCGGCTACGGATTGGGAATGGTGCTCGCGGGCACGGTGCTCGGTGTGCTCGGCGGGTTCATCGCCACCTCGGCGGTGACCGCCGCCTACACCAACGCGGTCGGGATTCCCGACACCGTCGTCGATCACCGGCCGTCGACCGCGATCGTCGCCGTGCTGCTCGGCCTGCTCACCGGAGTGGCGGCGGGCCTGGCCCCGGCGGTGGCCGCGGCGCGCATCGCGCCCGCCGCGGCAATGCGCGGCGACGGCCTGCGCCCGGCGCGCCCAGGTCGATGGTCCCTGCCCAGCGCACGCTGGCGCCGGGTACCCGTGGTCGCGCGAATGACGGTGCGCTCCTTGGCACGCGGCCGTCGCCGCACGGTGGCGACGATGACCGGGACCGTACTCGCCCTGGTCCTGATCCTGGCCTCGGTCGGCATGCTCACCAGCATGCGCTCGGCACTGCACATCCAATTCGACGAGATCGAACGCGCGGACGCCACGGTGCTCACCTCGAGTCCATCGAACGAGCTTGCCGCCCAACTGCGTTCGATATCGGGCGTCACCGCCGTCGATCCCGTCGGTCTCACGCCGGTGACATTGTCCGCCGGTGGGCGCTCGTATTCGACGACGCTGACCGGATTGGTGCCCGACACCTCGATGCACGGTTTCCGCGCACCCGGTGGCGGCGGCGTGCGGTTGCCCGACACGGGCATCCTCGCCGGGGCAGCGATGGCGAATCAGCTCGGCGTCTCGGTCGGCGACACTCTCGCCGTCACGCCTGCGGCCGGTAGCTCGAAAACCGAGCAGTTGAAGGGACTGCTCGATGAGCCGCTGGGAGCATACGCCTACGCCACCGACGCCACCGTCACCGACATCGGCGGCACCGGACTGCACGGCTACCTGCTGCGCTTCACCGCGAACGCCGATCGAGACGCCTTGCGCGCCACGGTAACCGAGCTGCCCAGCGTTATCGCCTACAGCGACTCCCACGCCATGCAAAACCAGCTCGACCGGTTCCTCGGGCTGTTCTGGGCGTTCATCACAGCGATGCTGATCTTCGGTACAGTGCTCGCCTTCACGGTCATCTATGTGACCATGACGGTCAACCTCGCCGAACGCACCACCGAGCTGGCAACCCTGCGCGCGGCGGGCGTGCCCGTGCGCAGGCTCACCGCGTCGCTGGCCGCGGAAAACCTCACTGCGACACTGCTGGCCGTCCCGCTCGGACTGGCCGCCGGATATTTCGCGGCCTGCGCATTGCTGCGCTCGTTCACCAGCGACATGTTCACTTTCGGACTCGCCTTCGGCGTCGCCGCGCCCATGCTCGCCGTCGTGGCGGTGCTGGCCGCCGCCGGACTGTCACAGCTCCCGGCGGCCCGCCTGGTGCAACGCATCGACATCGCCCCCGTCGTGCGCGAACGAGCCCAATGACACCCGATACTATCGACGAAGGAGCATGAGCAATGGCCTCTCCCAGCCGAACCGAAAGATTCGGCGCTCGCGCGCTGCGAACCCGATGGGTGGTCCGAGCACCGATAATCCTTTACCGTGTCGGCCTCGGATTCCTGTTCGGACCGCGGCTGTTGTTGTTGGAGCACACCGGGCGACGGACCGGCGCCCGTCGATACGTCATCCTGGAGGTCGTCGATCATCCCGAATCCGCTATGTACGTCGTGGTTTCCGGATTCGGCGTCGGCGCCCAGTGGTATCGCAATATCACCGCGAACCCGCACGTGCGGATCTCCACCGGATTCCGCCGCAAGGTGGCCGCGATCGCGACACCGATGACAACCGACGAATCCGCGCTGGCGCTCGAACGCTACATCGATCATTATCCCAAGGCGTGGACCAGGTTGCGCGGCACCATCGAAGCCGCCACGGGTACACCGGTGGATACCCTCCCCATGGTTCGACTGCTCAGCCGATAGCTCGTGCCCGCGAGCCACGGCATCGGCGTGGCGTGACGTCGGAATTTATCGAGACCGGACCGAATCCGTCATGGCGATGGCAGGAAAGCCGTCAGCTGGGGCACGGCTTCGGCCGGATGCCGGGCGCGTATTCATCTCGGTGCCGGTGGTGCTGGTCGACCACCCGCTGCGCCAGCTGCCGAGACTGGCCGCCATCATCACCCCTTGACCCAGCCGGGCACGCACGAAGCGGCCGTTTCCTCGGTGCGGAAGCCGTGCGAAAGGTTGGCGGGCCGGATCAACGCCAGCCGGTGGCGGTCAGGAGTGCGAGACTGCTGACCGCCAGTATCACGGCGAGGGTGCCGCCGAACAGTAGTGGTCGCGCACCGGCGGTGCGGAGCTGTCGCCAGGTGAGGGATGTGCCGATTGCGGCGAGGACGGCGGCGATGAGCCAGGCGCTGAGCTGCCCGAGTGGGGCGGTCCAGGAGCGGGGCACGATGCCAAGGCCGGAGATGATCGATGCGGCGATCGCTGACGCGCCGCAGATCGTCGTCCCGACCGCGACCAGTGTCGCCGAATCACGGTCCAGCGCAAGCATTCTGCCGACGACGAGTGCGGCGACCGCTCCGACGATCAGTGGCCCCTCAGCACCGTGGCGGTCTGCCGTCCCACGGTGAGCACCGACCCGACGGGCAACCCGAGACCGAGCAGCACGATCGCGATGCCGAGCAATCGTTGACGTATCAGGGCGAGACCGGGCGCGAACATCCCGGTCTCCATCACCGATCGACGTCGGAGGGCACCGATCACGGCTCCGCCGAACAAGGCGATGATCGGCGCGCCCACCATCGGTAACACCCGGCCCGACCCGGTGTGTGCGGCACCGGCGACCGAAGCGGCGAGCAGGATCCCGGGAAGATTTCGGCGTAACCAGGTCATATTTCTCACGATCACGGCCCGGTTGCCCCGCCGGTAGACCACGATCCGGAAGCAGCTCATCCTCGGAATGCGGGTCTCGCCAGTTCGGGGGGACCAGCCACCAGATCTGCCGAGCGTCACCAACGCTATCAAAGTCATCGTCAGCGGATTGCGCTGTGACAGACCGAGTTCGGATTCGGCCGCCCCCGGTGTCAGACCTGTCAGCGGCGGGACGAATTGCCATAACCGGGACACATTCCGTGGGCGGGTTCGGCTTCCAGCAGTGATCCGCAACGCAGCCCGACAGTTCACTGGTGACCGTTTAGTCCTGGTCGTCGCCCGTCCGGAAACCGCCACAACTCTGGCGGGTTCGCCGGCTGTGCCGAAAAATGTTCTGCGCGTATTCCGATGCGGCTGTGAGCATCCCGAGTGCACAACAATCATCAGTCCCACAACTTGTTTGGAGCGCGGGGGTGCGGATCGTGTGCGCTGACCACAGCAACCGCCGCGTTAACGATGGCGGTGATGGGCCTGGCATCATCAGAGTTGTGTGCCCCGAACACCCGCCGGAGTTGAATGCCGCCGCGGCCAGGGTGCTGCTCGAGTTGCTGCTTCGACATGCCCGTGAACACCGCGCAGAGAGGGAAGACGATGCCGAGCGAGTCCAACGAGTGGGCCGTACTCGACGAGTTGCTCGGTCTCGTCCCCGAGGCCGTGGAAAGCAGTGCTGATCAACGCTTCGCGTTCTACGGGCGCTGCTCGACCGAGGACCATCAAGACCCGGAGACCTCCTACCGGTGGCAGCGAGGCAACGCGGAGAAGTTCGTGGCCGAGGCGGCCATCGTCGCGGACTATTTCGACATCGGACAGTCGCGGTCGGTGCCCTGGCACCGCCGCGCGGAAGCTTCCCGCCTGCTGCCTGATCTGAAGAATCCCGCCCGGGGGTGGTCGGGGATTGTCGTGGGTGAGGGAACACGATGCTGGTTCGGCAATCAGTTCAGTCTGGTCGCGCCACGGCTCCAAGCCCACGGGGTCCAGGTGTGGGTGCCCGAACTCGGGGGACGCTACGACCCAAGCAACGTCACACATTCGATGATGATGAGCATGCTCGGGGGACTGAGCGAGTCCGAACGCCAACACCTGGAGCAACGCACCCGCGCCGGCATGGACGCTCAAGTCCTCAACGAAGGCCGACACCAAGGCGGACGCGCGCCGTATGGCTACCTGGTGGTCGACGGCCCACCCCATCCCAACCCCAATCGGGCCGCGGACGGACTCAAACTACGTATCCTGTCGATCGACGCAGCCACCGCGCCGGTGGTGCAAAGTATCTTCCGCGACTACCTCGCCGGCTACCTGTGGCCGAAAAATGCAGGCGGAGTTGGTCCGCGACGCCGTCTACTACAGATGCCGCGCCAAAACCATCGCCCCCGGGAGCCCCCTGCTCCACGACCACCCCCGGACAGTGAACCTGCGCGAAGACATTGTCATCGGCCCGATAGACCGCTGGATCGCTAGCCTGTTCGACCGACACCACCGCGAGACCACCATCGCCGCCCTACTCGCCACCCAGCACACCGACGACACCGACACCCACCGTCAAAGACTGCGCAAACGCATCACCGACGCCGAAGCCAGACTCACCCGCCACCTCGCCGCGATAGAAGCAGGCGTTGACCCCCAAGCCCTCGTCACAGCCATGAACACCGCACAAGCCGACAAAGCCGCCGCTCACGCCGAGCTGAAGAATCTCCCCACAATCGAACGGCTCACCGAAACCGAGATCAGGAAACTGATCGAATCCCTCGGCATCCGCGCTGTCCTCGCCGCAGGAAACCCCTCCCACAAGATCCAGCTGTATACAGCGCTGGACCTCCAAGTGCGCTAGCAACACCAACAACAACTCGCAATCGTTGGTGCGACCCCCTGTGGGGTTAGCACTGGTGTCCGGAGGGGGAATCGACCACTACGCCAACCTCCTGCAGCACCGAAAACTGCTGGTCATCGGCAAATAGCCGTGGGTTCTGGTCCGGTTTACGCAGGTTCGTGCCCCGGCGGACACTATACGGATGGGCCTATCGCGCAGGACCCTGGCCTAGGATCGGCTTGGCGTGGTCGCATCGCTCTGCCATGAGAGCAGGGTCTTTTCCCACTCGCGGTGTATTTGGTCGAGGCCGGGGAATCCGGTATTGGTTCTGAAACATGCGGTGGCGCTGTCTCCATAGACAAGGAGGAGCACGCTCAGCGGAATGCCTCCGAGGCTGGTCGTGATCGGATCGATCGCGGTGACGGGATCGCTGTGCAGCGCGAGGGGATGACGCAACACGACATTTGACAGTGAGGCCGGAGCACGTCGCGGATTCGAAAGAGCGGAAAGTGTTGTGCGCATGAGCCATGTGGGCGTGGCGTCGAAGTTGCTGCGAAACGCTGCCCGGACAGTAGGTGACTTCAACGGCGGGGTGGCGCGGATGGTGCTGGTCAGCCGTTGGTCGAAGGGGAGCAGCGCTCCCGGCAGTCTCAGGTAGGCGGTGGCTGTCCTGTTGCCCGCCAGGGCGATCTCATCCGGGCGGCGGACGTTGGCCGGCACCAGCAACGGGATGTCGGGCAAGTCGGCGTTCCCGCGGATTTCGCTCTGCCAGTGTGTGAGCACGTGGGCGAGCGATGCGAGATATACGTCATTGCGAGTGCCGCCGAAAGCGCGGGCGACGGAGGCGAGCGTGCTGGTGGGCACGCGGCCCCACGCGAATCCTATGTCATCTGTGGGGCGGCACCCCGGCAGGTCCCAGGCGCCCAGACTCCGAAGGCTCTGCAGACCCATTGCGGCGCACTGCACTCGCGTGCGGGCCGGCGTGCGCGGGTATTGAGCGAAACCGTGATATACCGCCGAGGATTCGCTCTCGGGGATACCAGGTGCGAACAGCGACTCCAGTGTTCGAAGCGTTCCCGCGGCGTCTTGTACGCTATGGTGCACCAGGTACAGCAGGGCGTACCGATCCGGCGAGTAACCTCGCAGCAACCACATCCGCCAGTGCGGCGCGTCCTCCGGCAGCGGAGTCCTCGCCAACTCGGCAACGACCTGCTCCAGATCTTCCTGGGTGGGAACAACACGCTCGACGACATGGCTGGTCAGGTCCACTTCGTCGGCCACCGTCCAATGCCGGGCGCCCGGAGTCATCCACGCAGCCAACGCCGGCAGAGCGGCCAGCCGGGTAGCGATGTAGTCCCGGATGTCACCGAGATGCGGCGATTGTCCATCCAAGTGCAGAACTGCACCAATATTCAGCTGAGTGTCGGGAGAGCCTAAAACGCGCATCGCCCGATCCATTGCTGTGGTGGGCATGTCGAGGACGCTCCGGAGTTCGCTCATCGTGCAGTTTCCTTCAATTGTGCGGCTTCGGCGGAATCGCCTCGTCGGCGGAAGTTTTCCATGAAAGTCAATAAGACTGCAAGGCACGACAGTTGTATTTCGTTGTGATGCAGGATGTTTGATTCTGCGGTAGTTTGCTGGTCTGTGCTGGCTGATGTTGTAGCCGAGGATGTTTCGGCGTGGCGGACGGCATTCGATGAGCTGTTCGCGCGGGTGGCGGGGTGTTCTTCCGGTCCGAGCCGCGGCGGTGGGCGCGGTCGTATCTGACCGGGTTGCTGGCGCCGGTGGAGCGTAAAGCACCGATGCGATATCGGTGAGGTCCTGGACGACCCCGCGGACCGCGGTTGTGCTGCTGCGGTGGTCGTAGAACGACTCGAGGTGCTCGACCATAGACATCGCGTCGGATTCCGGGCGTCGCCAGTTCCTGGGGACCAGCGGACACCAGATGATCTGCCGGGCGTCACCAACGCCACCAAAGTCATCGTCAGCGGATTGCGCTGTGACAGACCGAGTTCGGATTCGACCGCTCACGGTGTCAGAGCTGTCAGCGGCGCGACGAATTGCCATAACCGGGACACATTCCGTGGGCGGGTTCGGCTTCCAGCAGTGATCCGCAACGCAGCCCGACAGTTCACTGGTGACCGTGTAGTCCTGGTCGTCGCCCGTCCGGAAATCGGCACAACTGTGGCGGGTTCGCCGGCTGTGCCGAAAGATGTTCTGCGCGTATTCCGATGTGGCTGTGAGCATCCCGAGTGCTGCTTCGACATGCCCGTGAGCACTGCGCAGAGAGGGAGGACGATGCCGAGCGAGTCCAACGAGTGGGCCGTACTCGACGAGTTGCTCGGTCTCGTCCCCGAGGCCGTGGAAAGCAGTGCTGATCAACGCTTTGCGTTCTACGGGCGCTGCTCGACCGAGGACCATCAAGACCCGGAGACCTCCTACCGGTGGCAGCGAGGCAACGCGGAGAAGTTCGTGGCCGAGGCGGCCATCGTCGCGGACTATTTCGACATCGGACAGTCGCGGTCGGTGCCCTGGCACCGCCGCAGAGAGGCGGCGCGTCTGCTGGCTGATCTGAAGAATCCCGCCCGGTGGTGGTCGGGGATTGTCGTGGGTGAGGGAACACGATGCTGGTTCGGTAACCAGTTCAGTCTGGTCGCACCGCGACGTGGGGCAGCGTATCTTCCGTGACTACCTCGCCGAGTGCGGTGACAAAGCCGTCGCCATCGCGCTCAACCGAGAAGGGGTTGCCTGCCCGTCGGAGCACCGGCCTGAGCAGAACCGGCACCGATCCCAAGACGGCTGGCAAGCGGGCACGGTCGCGGCGATCCTGCAGAACCCCCGCTACACCGGCTACGCGGTATTCGGCCGCTGGAGCAAACACGAAGGCAGCCCCACAGGGAGAGCTGTACACAGCCGTCGAAGCGGATAACCTACTAACCTCCTGGCTGGCCGATTTGAACCGGACGATAGTCATCGCACGCCCCGACCACATCGTTTACACCACAGCCCGAAGCACCGACGAATGTCAGTCACTCATAGGCGAACTGCTCACCAGCCTCCGTGCTCACGCGACAATAGACACCCCCTGAAACGGGCATGACCTCGTTCTGTGTAGAGACTGCCCGAGATCCGTTAGCTCGCAGTAATAATGGCTTCAGGCCGCGACTCGGTCGCAGAACAGCCAACGGACCGTAGTATGTTTAGGACTCCCGGCCGGTCAACGCGAATCGGCGCCGGTAGCGGTTGCACACCCGCCGCCGCACGGCCACCGGCTCCCAAGGTCAACGCAGCCGCCGCAGGGCCCGTTGCGCGGCGTTTACGCCGCACATGCCGTGCGCGCCGGGGCCGGGCGGTGTCGCCGCCGAGCACAGGTAGTGGCCTGGAATGCCGACGTCATAGGGCTGCAAGGTCTTTCGTGGACCGAACAGCAGCTGGGGAATGTCTTTCGCGCCGGTCATGATGTTGCCGCCGACGTAGTTCGGATTGTACTCGGCGAATTCCGTGGTGGTTCGGGTGCTCAGCCCGATCACGCGCTCCAGGAAGCCCGGTGCGAACCGTTCGATCTGCGCGATGATCGCCGCGGTCGCGTCGCCGGTGTAGCCGTTGGGCACATGCGCGTAGGTCCACACCGGGTGCACCGAGCCGACCGAGCGTTGCGGGTCGGCAAGGTACTGCTGGCCCACCAGCACGAAGGGACGCTGCGGCATCCGTCCCGCGTGAACGTCGCGTTCCCCGGCGGCGATCTCGGCGAACGAGCCGCCCAGGTGCACCGCGCCCGCCCGCCGAGCCGCCGCCGCGGTCCAGGGAATCCCGCCCTCGACGGCGAAATCGACCTTGAACGCGCCCGGCCCGTAGCGGAATCGCCTGTAGGCGCGGGCAATTCGCGGCGGCAGCCGGTCGCCGAGGATCTCGGTGAGGGCGGTCGGCGCGACATCCCAGACGGTGATGTCGGCGGCTGGCAGGTCGGCGGCGGAACGGATCCGGATTCCGGTCTCGATCTTGCCGCCGTGATCCTCGAGCGCCATCGCCATGGTGTCGGCGATCCGCTGGGAGCCGCCGACGGCGACCGCCCAGCCGTACCGATGCCCAGCGGTCAGGATGCCGAGCCCGATACTGGCGCTCAACGGCCGGTCGAGCGGATGGAACGCGTGCGCGGTGACCCCGCCGAACAGCGCCCGGCCCGCCTCGGTGTGGAAGGCCCGGGCCAGCAGCGTGGCGGGTGCGGTCGCGGGAATCCCGAAGCGCGCCAACCGGATCGGATGGCGGGGGATCCGCAACAGCGGCCGCATGATGTCGTCACCGAACTGGTCGTATCCGGCCACCGGCGCTTCGAACAGCCGCCGCCACAGTCGCTCGTCGTCGCCGAGCCCGGCGGCCGTCTCCGCAACGGATCGGTGCAGCACCCCGGCGCCGCCGTCGTCGAGCGGATGGACGCAGTCGAGTTCCGGCCACGCCCAGCGCAATCCGTAGCGTTCCAGATCGACGCGGCGCAGGAACGGTGAGCCCACCGCCATCGGATGAATGGCCGAGCAGTGGTCGTGCAGCAGTCCGGGCACGATCGCCTCGCCCGAGCGGGTGCCGCCGCCGAGGGTGGTGGCGGCCTCGAGCACCGTCACCTCGACGCCCGCGCGGGCCAGGGTGAGTGCCGCCGCCAGTCCGTTGGGGCCGCTGCCGACCACTGTCGCTATTGTCACCGAACCGGTCCTTTCTCTGCTTGCCTTGGACGGCTTGCCTATTCGGCGGGTTGTGCCGCCGCGTCGGGCCGTACCGGGCTCGCACCGGCGACATCCTCACGCCGCCAGCTCACCCGGTGCGGGATGGGCCCGTCGGGCAGCCACGGCATGGCCTCGACGGCGTCGGCCACCTCCCACGTGCCGCGTTCGATTACGCCGAGCGCCGCGTCCACGACCATGTACTCCTGGGTGCTGCGGTGGATCGGCTGGGACTCCACCCAGACCACGATCCATTCTCCCGGCGCGAATCCGACCCGGCGCTGCACCGCGTCGATCAGGTCGAAGTCGTGCAGGTGGCCGTCGCCGAAATTGAATCCGATCAGCGAGTTGCAGGCGAACTCGGCCTCGCGCACGGTCCAGCGGTCGAGGTCGGGAATGTGCTTGTACAGCAACGAGAACAGGCCGCGGCCTTGGCTGTGCATCGAGCGCCACGCGATGGTCTGCTGCATGGTGATCTCGGCGATCACCGGTTCGTATCCGCTGGCCTCGAGTTGATCGACCTGATTGAGCGCGGGCCGGTGCGCGAGGGTGTTCAGCTTGGCTTCCGCGCCCGGCGCGAACGCCCACAGCGCGGAAGCCCAGTTGCCCGCGTACTGCCGCATGGAGGGCAGGAACGACACGAGATCCGGGCGCAGATTGCCGAGCACCGGGAAGAAGGCGAGCGCCGCCACGATGGCCACGGTCAGCCAGGGCGAGGACATGTCGAACACCCCGTAGCCCTTCGAGTTCGGGAATCCGAGGAACAGGAACACCGTCAGATAGGCGAACAGGATGTTCCATTCCAGCGGTACCGCCAGCGGGAACGTGGAGGTGATGAACAGGTGGAAGATCACCATCACCGCGACGGCGGCCAGACTCAGCCACCGGTTCGTCGAGAACAACAGCACGATCGGCGTGATCACCTCGATGGTGGTGCCGCCCACATGCGCCATGAACGAGGCCACCCCCGAAGGCCGGATATCACGCGGGAAGTCACGGTAGTGGGCGCGTTTGATCGACCGGAACGGCATGGCCGGGCTGTTGGACATCATCGGCGGCACCACATTGGTGAAATGCCTGCCGAATTTGGAGGCGCCCGCGCCGACCCACACGATCACGATCAGCAGCTTGGCGGCGACGATCATGTCGGTGAACGGCAGCACCGCGAAGAACACCAGGGCGGGCAGGTACTGCTCGCCGCGCGCGGCCAGGAAAATCGTCTTGTCCCGCAGGCCGCACAGGATGTACAGCGCGATCGGGGCGATCAGCAGGGCGGGGCGGATCAGCCCGGAGGTGTTGTCCGGCAAGGCATCCAGCAGTGCGGCGGTGGTCCGGCCCGGCGCGAGCAGGGCGATCAGCAGCGAGAGGAGGAAGCCCAGGTAGAGCATCACGTCGACCGGTGTGCGCGCGTCACCGCCGGTGAGCGGCACCCGCCGCCACGGCCGTAGGCGGATCGCGCCCTGCCTCGCGAAATACAGCACGCCACCGGTCATCGGCTTGAACTTGCCCGCCAGTGGTCCCCACGACCCGGCGGCGCCGACCGCCTCGAGCAAGACAGTCCACAGCACGAGCTTCTGATAGACGATCGGCGCGTTCCACCAGTGCGCCACATCCCAGAACGGCCCGGCCCCCGAGGTGAGGGTGGCGACGAGCACCCCGCCGAACATGTAGAGCATCAGCACTTTCGCGAGATAGATGGTGTGGACCATCTTCGGGGTGCCGAAGCCGTACTCCACCCAGTGCAGCGCCAGCACCCGCATGCGCTCGCGTAGCGGTAGTTCCAGAAATGTGCCGGTGTCCACCGGCGGGAAGTCTCCCGTTTTGAATCCCATGGCTAGATTCCTTTCTCCAGCGTCTCCGGGCGCGCGCGACCGCGACCGGAAGTCGTCTTCCGTTCGAATCGGTGTGTGGCGCAAGGGCCTCAGACGCGCGCGGCCAGCGCTCGCAGCCGTTTCTTGTCGATCTTGCCGACCGGGTTGCGCGGCATCTCGCCGGTGAGCACGATCGCGACCGGCACTTTGAACGCAGCCAGGACGCCCCGGCAGTGGGCGGTGAGCTGTTCGGCGGTGACCGCCGCGCCGGGGGCGGGCACCACGTGCGCGACGGGTACCTCACCCAGCACCGGATCCGGGATTCCGACCACCGCGGCCTCGTGGACCGCCGGGTGCAGGTACAGCGCGTTCTCGATCTCCTTGGGGTACAGGTTCTCTCCGCCCCGGATGATCATGTCCTTGATCCGGTCGATCAGGACCAGATAGCCGTCGGCGTCGAAATGGCCGACATCGCCGGTGTGTAACCGGCCGTCCACCACGGTCTTCGCGGTCTCTTCCGACTTGCCGAGGTAGCCGCGCATCACGTTCGGACCCGCGATTACCACCTCGCCGAGTTCGCCCGCGGCGACCGGTGTGCCGCCGGGATCGACGATCGTGACGGTCTGACCGGGCAACGGCCGCCCGACCGTACCTGGCTTACGCGGGCCCGCAACGGGATTGAGGGTGGAGGCGCAGGTGCCCTCCGACAGGCCGTAGCCCTCCACGATCGGCACCCCGTACCGGTGCTCGAAGCGGGCGATCAGCTCCGCGGGCATGGGGGCCGCACCGCAGATCGCGACCCGCAGCGACTCGAAGCCGGGGCGTGGCCCCTCGGGCAGCGCGACCAGCATGGCGTAGATGGCTGGGACCGCGGAGAAGTAGGTCGGCCGCACGCGTTCCACGAGGCCGGAAAACGCTGTCGCGGAGAACCTTCCCGCGATGGTCGTGCGCGCACCGACGAGCAGCGGCGACAGCACGCTGACCACGATTCCGTTGACATGGAACAGCGGCAGCACCAGCAGGCTGTGGTCGGTCTCGTCCAGACCGAGCGCGTCGATGATCATCGTGCACATGGCCGCGAGGTTGTCGTGGTCCAGGAGAACGCCTTTCGGCCTGCCGGTGGTTCCGCTGGTGTAGATGATCAGCGCCAGGTCGCTGCCGTCGGTCTCGGCCACCGGGACGGGAGCATGGCTCTCGCTCCGCGACAAGGCGGCGACATCGAGGGTGACACCGGCGCGGGCGGTGTCGCCGATTACCACCGTCGCACCCGAATCGGTTGTCTGGTAAAGGATGTCGTCGTCGGTGAGACCCGGATTCACCGGAGTCAGCGCCGCCCCCAACCGCCAGGCCGCGAACAACGCCACCACCAGTTCCACCCGATTGGCCAGTACGACGGCGACCACATCGCCCGCGCGCACCCCCGCACCGTGCAGCACCGCGCCGGCGGCGTGGACCCGGTCCCGGAACTCGGCATTGCTCAGCGTGGTGGTGTCGTCGGCCACGCAGGGCGCGTGTGGGTCGGAAGCCGCTCGGGCGTCGGGCAAGTCGGCGATATGGCGCATGATTCCTACCGATGTCTGATGTGACCTGGCTTACATCACTCACGTTATGGCGCGCCTTCCACCCCGGCTACGGGCCCGCGGCCCAGCGTTGGGCGGACCTGTTGTGTCACGAGCACAAACGGCGCTGATCGGCCGGTGCGCCGGGTACTGTCTGCGCCCATGGCTCTCGAGAACGATCCCCTCGTGCGTGAGGTGGCGGGCCGGATCAAGGCGGATCTGGACCGGCTGTCGCCCACCATGACCTCGATGTTCGTCGAGTACATCCCCGAATTCCGGCACGACGACGAGATCCGCCGGCTCATGGTGGCCAGCACCGAATCCAACCTCGCCGCGATCCTGGACATGCTCACCCTGGCCATCGGCCTCGACGACATCACCGTGCCCCCGGCCGCCGCCGAATACGCCCGCCGCTTCGCCCAGCACGATCTGTCCCTGCCCGCGCTGCTGCGCGCATACCGGCTGGGGGAGAACATGTTCGTGCAGTGGACGATGACCCTGCTGACCGAACTGCATCCGCCCACCGACGTCGCCATGGCCACCGCCGCCCGCATCGCGGGCTTGGTGAACAGCTACATCGACCAGGTGATCGAGGGCCTGATCGACATCTACGACAACGAACGCCGCCGCTGGGACGCACGCACCGACGCCGCCCGCGCCGCGCAGGTGCGCGCGGTACTCGACGCCGAAGACCTGGACCTGGCCTCGGCCGAGCAGATGCTGTCCGCCTCACTGCGCGGCTGGCACCAGTTCATGCTGCTGTGGACCCCGCCCGCCACCCCCGAACCGACCGCGGTCCTGCGTGCCGGTGTGAGCCTGCTGGCCGCCGCGACCGGCATGACACCGATGGTGGTGGACGTCGACGACCACACCCGCTGGGTCTGGATCACCTCGACCCGCCGCCCGGGGCTCGACACCGAGCACCTGGGCCACGCGCTGCGCTCGCACCCGAATCTGTCTTTGGCCGTGGGTGATCCGGCCACGGGCCTGGACGGTTTCCGCCGGACGTTCCACGACGCCCAGAGTGCCCGCACCGTCGCGGTGACCAAGCGCGCCCACGGACTCACCGTGTACTCCGAGGTGGCGCTGTCCGGCCTGCTGGCCGAGCGCGTCCCCGAGGTGCAGGCGTGGGCCCGCCGGGTGCTGGGGGCACTGATGGACGAGGACGAGACTTCGGCGCGTCTACGCGAGACCGTCCGCGTCTTCCTCGATACCCGCGGCAGCTACACCGACGCCGCCGCCCGGCTGCACGTACACAAGAACACCGTCCACTACCGGGTGCGCAAAGTCGAAGAGCTGCTGGGCCATTCACTCACCGAGCACCGCCTCGACATCGAGGTAGCGCTGCTGGTCTGCGCTCAGCTGGGACTGCCGAGACCCTGATCTACGGCCGGTCCGTGGTGCCGCCCCGTTTCGGACGGCAGTTCCCCGAATCGGGCCCGGTACTGGCTCGCGAACCGACCGAGGTGGACCAGTCGGACGAATCGCGATCACGGCGGACACCGTCGTCGCTTGCCGATAGTCGAGCAGCCGGTCCAGCTCGACACCCAGTCGTGTCTGGACATGATCGTCGGCCGCATCGACGACTCCGCGTATGGATCACTCTGGGTGGTTCGCGGCGCTTGCCGACGGTGTGTTTAGTGCTGCCACTCGCGAGCGGATCGAGTGCCGCTCGACGGTCGGGACCGTGTGCCGAATTATGGGAACGGGACCACGGCCGGAGTGATCTACCTCACAGACTGTCAGGAATCCAGTCGGTCCGGTGTCTTGTATTCGACCCGCTCGGAACGAAGGAGACACCATGGACAAGAACATCGATGTGGTCGTGATCGGCGGCGGATACGCCGGGGTGATGGCGGCCAATCGCTTGACACAGCGCGACGGTGTGACGGTGACAGTGATCAATCCGCGGTCTGTCTTCGTCCCGCGGTTGCGTCTGCACCAACTGGTGGGCGGCACTCACGACGCGGTCGTCGACTACACCGAAATCCTGGCCGGCGGTGTCCGGCTGGTCGTCGATAGCGTGACGCGGATCGACGCGACCGAGCGCAGCGTGACACTGGCCGAGGGCGGCACGATCGGCTACGACTACCTGATCTACGCGGTCGGCAGCGGCAATGCCGGGCCGCGAGTGCCGGGTGCGGCCGAGTTCGCGTACCCGATCGCGACTCTGGAGGCGGCGCAGCGGCTGCGGTCGGTGCTCTTCGATACGCCCATGACGGCGGCGGTGACGGTGATCGGGGGCGGACCGACCGGGATCGAGACCGCTGCGGAGCTGGCCGAGCAGGGCCGCAGCGTCACCCTGGTCTGTGGCGGGGTGCTCGGTCCGTACCTGCACCCGAAGGCTCGCCGCACGGCCCGCAAGTACTTCGCCAAGCTGGGGGTGAACGTCGTCGAAGGCCCCGATGCGGCGGTCACCGCGGTGACACGGGAGGCCGTGGAACTCGGCGACGGCCGGACGCTGGCGAGTGAAGTCACGATCTGGACGGCTGGTTTCGGGGTGCCCGACTTGGCCAGCCGCAGCGGATTGCGCACCGATGTCGCCGGGCGACTGCTCACTGACGAGACGCTGACCAGCGTCGACGATGAGCGCATTGTCGCGGCGGGCGACTCGTCGGCGCCGTCTGCCTTGCCGTTCCGGATGAGCGCCTATACCGCGTACTGTCTGGGAGCGCACGCCGCCGACACAGTGCTGCACCGGATCGCGGGTGAACAGGCCTCGCCGATCGATCTGTCGTTCCCCGCCATGTGCCTGAGCTTCGGGCGCGATGCTGGGATCTACCAGCTCGGCCACAAGGACGACACCGCGATGCGGCTGTACTTCAGCGGCTTCGCAGGCAGGAAGCTCAAGGAATTCGCCTGCTCGGCAGGCATCAAGCACCTGGCGACCGAAGCGCACAAGCCCGGCTCACACCGCTGGTTCAAGGACGGTAAGCACCGGCCGATGCTGCTGCAGGCCCAGCGCGACAACGCGCCGGCACCGATCGCTCAGTGACACCGAAATCACCGATCGCCGTCCGGTTGCCGGGGCCCGACGACCGACCTGGGAGAACTCCATGAACATCAAATACGAACCAGAGGGGCGGCGGACGGGCCGCAGTGGCGACCACGCCACTGTCGAGGCGACCGAAGCGTTTCTCGCGCACCGCAAACTGCTGTTCACCGTCGCCTACGAGATGCTCGGTTCGGTGGCCGACACCGACGACGTCCTGCAGGAAACGTGGCTGCGCTGGGTCGGCATCGATGCGGCGCACGTGGACGATCCACGCGCCTACCTGGTTCGGATCACCACCAGGCAGGCTCTCAACCGGCTGCGCTCGATGAAGCGCCGCCGGGAGTCCTACGTGGGCTCGTGGCTGCCGGAACCGCTGCTCACCACGCCGGATGTGGCCGCCGATGTCGAACTCTCCGAAAGCGTGTCGATGGCGCTGATGCTCGTCCTCGAGACGCTGACCCCGACCGAACGAGCGGTCTTCGTGCTACGTGAGGCGTTCGGGATCGGCTACGACGAGATCGCGGCGGCGGTCGACAAGACCACCGCCGCCGTGCACCAGATCGCCCACCGCGCCCGCCGGCACGTCGAGGCGCGCCGCCCACGTCGCACTGTGTCCGCGCGACAGACCGAAGTGGCTCTCACGGCCTTCCAGCAGGCTCTCGAAACCCGGGATCTGCAGGGTTTAATCAACGTGCTCGCCTCCGACGTGGTGGCGATCAGCGACGGCGGCGGCATCAAACAGGCCACGCCCCGGCCCGTTGTCGGCGCCGACAAGGTGGCCCGCTTCATCGTCGGCGGCCTCACCAAACGGGGCGTCACGCTCACTGTCGAGCCGACCGCGGTCAACGGTGGCCCTGCCCTGGCTCTGCACGTCGACGGGGAACTCGACGGCGTCATCGCGCTGCGCGTCGAGGACGCCTTCATCACCGGCCTCTACTACGTCCGCAACCCGCAGAAGCTGACCCACATCGACACCGAGACCCCGCTCACCCTGCGATGAGCACCGGTCGCGGCCCCATCTTTCGAGGAGTAGACATGAACCCCCCGGCGCCCTCCGCCACCGCCGTACCTGCGTCCCGATGGGCACTGGTGGCGGGAACCGTCGTCGTGCTCACCGCGATCGTCGGCGTCCTGCTCGTCGCCTTCGCCTGGCCATCGGCGCGCTCGTCGGTTCACGATGTGCCGATCGCCGTCGCCGGGCCGCCCACCGCCGTCGCGCAGATCCGCACCGCACTGGAACAACGGCTGCCGGGCGGTTTCGAGATCACCACGGTCCACGACACAGCGGCTGCTGAACAACTCATCAGCGACCGGCAGGTATACGGGGCGATCGACCTCAGTTCCGGCACGCCACAGGTCATCGTTGCTTCCGCCGCGAGCACCTCGGTCGCCCAGACGCTGCAGGCCATGGCGACCGGCCTCAGCCAGGCGGGCGGGACCAGCACCCCGATCGCTGTCCGCGATCTCGCCGCCCTGCCCGCCGACGATCCACGCGGCGCCGGGCTAGCAGCGGGTGCGCTGCCACTTGTCATGGGCGGTCTACTGGCCGCCGTGCTGCTGACCAGACTCGCGCACGGCACCATCCGGCGGGTCACCGGCGCACTCTCCTTCGCGGTTACCGGCGGCATGGCGGTGGCGGCGATTCTGCAGTACTGGCTCGGCTCACTGAGCGGGTCCTACCTGGCCAATGCCGGTGCCATCGGCCTGGCCATCGCGGCCACCTCGCTGACCGTTCTCGGGCTGGAATCACTGCTCGGATACGCCGGAATCGGGATCGGCGCGGTGGTCATGATGCTCGTCGGCAACCCCCTCTCAGGGACGGCGACCGCACCCGAGATGCTGCCCGGATGGTCGGGTGCGTTCGGCCAATTGCTGCCGCCCGGGGCCGGTGGCCGGTTGCTGCGGTCGACCGCCTTCTTCGACGGCCGCGGCGCCACCCACGCCGTGATCGTGCTGGCCGCTTGGGTCGCTCTCGGTGCAGTGCTGTGTCTGGTCGGCACCCTGCGCTCTGCCGGTGGAGGTCACGACTCGAATGCCGGGGTTAATCGGCAACCGGTGATGAATCGCTAACGGATCATGGAGCGACGGCGCATCGGGCGGTGGCGGTCGCTCCCTCGACGCGCATGGGCTCTCCGCTGGCATGAGACTACGGCAGCGAGGTATCACCATACCCCCAGTGCCGTTGGCGCACTGGGGGTTTCGGTTTCAGTTACTGCGTTCGAACTCGCCGTCGTTCGCGCCCGCGTGGAAGGCGGTCCGCCGACGCCCCGAGCACACGCCGATCGTGCGCTCGGCTCCAGGTGGGCCGCATTCCGTCGCGATCTTGTTTCGTGTGCTGCGCGCGGTGCCGGGTAGCGGGGTCGAAGGGGTTGGGTGCGTGCGCTTTACGGTATTCGCTGCGGTGGGTGTTATGCGCGGTGAGCCAAGGGCTGCGGCGATTGTTGACCCGCTGACGGGCCAGGGTTCGCATGGGACGCGGCCAGGACTGCTACTCGACCGCCAGCACGATTCGTTCGGTGGATGCGCCGAACGCTTGGGCTATCAGCCCGACTACGGCGGCTGCGACGAGTACAGCGACCAGCGGAACCGTGCAGGGTTCTTGGCACGGTCTGTGACCTGTTGGGTCAGCAAGCCGACGTCGAAAGCATGGGAGTGTGTCAACGTCAATGCTGCTGCGGCGACCGCGAGGGAGACGTCGCGAATTGCTTTGTCCGTCTGGGTGTCCGGTTTTCCACGGCGAGCACCGGCCGAACCGCAGCCAGTCGTTTTCGGGCGCATTTGCCAACCGTGGCAAGTTCTGCGCCCTCGGATTTACCACATCAAGTACATCTTGCAGGAACGCATGGTGAACTTCACTCGCGAGACCGAGATGTACAACATCCTGGAGCCGTTCGCGGGCCGCGGGCTCGCGACCAACGCTGACCACGACAAGTGGCGACGTAACCGACGCCTCGTGCAACCCGCCTTTCACCACAAGAAGATCAACACGCTCAGCGAGATCATGGTGGCCGAGATCGACGCCATGTGCGACGAATGGGCCGAACACGCCCGAGCCGGCCGAACGATCGATGTCGGCGAGCAGATGAGCCAGCTCACATTGCGAATCGTGGTGCGGGCTCTGTTCGGGATGGATCCACACGGACCGGAGGTGACCGGCTTCTGCAGCGCCACACAGCGGGTGAACGACGAACTGGGAAAGTTCATCCGGATGCCGTTGATCCCCTTGCAGTTTCCGACTCCGAGCCACCGCCGCTTCTGGCGGGCGATCGGCGAGATGGATGCCATCATCTACTCGGTGATCGATCAGCTCCGCGACAACGACAATGGCGGATTGCTGGCCATGCTGATGAACGCCACCGACGCCGAGACCGGCAAGAACTTCACCGACAAAGAGTTGCGCGACGAGGTCGTCACCATGCTCTTCGCCGGTCACGAAACCAGCTCCTCGGCACTGACATCGGCCATTCTGCTCCTGCAACTACATCCGGAGGTGGGTGAGCGGCTGCGTGATGACGTCGATACCGCCTTGCCCGGCGGCCACGCCACCATGACCGACCTGCCCTCGTTGGTCTACAACAAGCAGGTGATAGAGGAGGTGTTGCGGCTGATGCCACCGGTGTGGATGGGACAACGCCGCGCCCGCGAGGCCGATGAGATCGGAGGCCACCTCATCCCGGCAGGCACTCCGGTGATGTTCAGTTACTATCACGCGCACCGCAATCCCGAGGTTTGGGATCAGCCGGACACCTTCGACCCGGACCGCTTCGCAGCCGACGCCGTCGCCGCTCGTGACCGGAACGTCTACCTGCCCTTCGGTGCGGGTGGACACCTCTGCATCGGCAACGCGTTCGCGATGATGGAACTGCAACTCGCGCTGTCGACCATCATGCGGCGGTTCGAGTTGACCATCGAGAACCCAGACCCCACCCCGGCTACGGCGATCACCCTCCGCACCAAGTTCCCGCTGATCGCGTCCCTGACCGAACGGGGATAGCGCGCCGGTCCCGCGTGTCCCTAGCTGCGACCTGGCCCGCAAACTCGGGAAGCGCGGCCGATTTCACTGCCCACCGCCCTGCTATTCCCGCAGCTTCCGGTCGGCTCGCTCGAACAGTGCCGGGACACGGCGTTCAGCTGCGGTGATCTCCTCGGCGGTGGGTTCGGCTACGACTGGCCTCCCGCGGCCCGAAGTCGACCGGCCGGTCGTGACTCGCCGCAGACTTCATCGATTCGCTCGGCGGCCTGGTGAAAGTGATTCGTACCGCCGATCCGGCGGAGAACCTGGAGCTCTATAAACAACTCGGCCTGAAACTCACCTACAACCACGCCACACGAAGGGTGACAGCCCAAGCCGATCCACAACAGCCCGTGGGCGTATTGGTCGTGTCCGGAGGGGGAACTGGCCCATATCCCCAACCTTGTGTATGCGGCTGACCTGCAGCTTCCTTGAATATCGTGGGTCGTGGGGTCCGAGACAGTGGAACTGATTCGCATCACAACCCGGACGAGATCATTCAGTTGAGAATCGTGGTCCACGAATGTGGACCTTGGGTCATCGCCTTGGTTCGCCTGGCTTCACGGGTGAACCAAGGCGGGGTTCGCCGCCGGACCCCAGCGGGGTGACCGTACCCCTTGATGTCGGTGATCACCGAGATGGTCTGTTTATAGACCTCGGCGCCATAGACCTCGCGCAGATGCGCCGAGATCTCGCCGTGGGTGAGGCCCTTGGCCGACAGCGACAACACCATATTCTCCACCCCGTTCAATCGGCGTTGACGTTTGCGCACGATCTGGGTTCGAAGCTGGCGTCGCGGAGATGCAGCAACCGACCTCAAGTCTCATCGACCGGTTCGGGAACATAGCAACGCAACCGAGGCGGTTAGCCGCACGATCAGCACCGCATCCGTCTCGTTGGTTTTATGGCAGGTGAGGTCCTCGGCGTGGCGCGACCACGAGGTCATCGACGGCTGGTGACAGGTCACTCGATACACACCAACGCCATCCCGCGGTCCGCGGCGAGCTGGCCCAGCACCCGCCACCGTTACCCCCGCGAACCGGGCGGCGGCTGCCCGCTGGGCTGCCCAATCCAACGCGGCACCCAGATCCCAGACGCGGCATCGGAATATTCTGCGTGCCACGACTTTCGAGTCGTGATCGGTCCCTACCACCGTCTGATTGCGATCGCCAGATCGATCCCGACGATGGCGTAAACGATGATCGGAACCAGCGCCCGAAGCCGCGCCAGGCGGTCGTTTCGGTTGCGATTATCCCGCGAGAAGCCACTGCCGTTACCCACGAACGTCCTCCTACTGCGATAGGACACCAAGCCCGACAAGCGCATCAAGAGGACGTTCCCATCCCACGGACCGACACGCAGAACGTCTTTCTATGCCGCGACCCGGTCGTATTCGGCTCGTGTCGGCATCGTTGGGCTTGGGTACTTCATCGGATGTCGACATTGACGTCGGCCTGCGGACTCGGGGTTCCATGAACGTCATTCGTTGTTTATGTTAGGTCGTTCCATCCCCACGATGGCGACGGGGTCGCGCCGTCGAGTTCACGACCGTATCGGAATGTGTTGACAGAGTCGGGTTCCAGTTTCAGATGCAGCTTCCAAAACCCGGAATTCGCTGCGCGCCTCGACAATGCTGAAAACTGTGCGTGCTTGCCGTTCGCTTTGAGTGCGTTCGCGATATCGGCAGCGGTCCCAGCGCGGTTGAGGTCGATCTCAGTGGCCAGGCGAGTTGCAAACGCTTCTGCCTGGTCCGTCGCGTCGAGCGACTCTAGCATTTGCAGCAACTCTGGGGCGACCCATCGAAGTTGCCTTGTTCCGAAATAGGGCGATAACTGATCGCCAATGGCGAGCTTTGTGACAGGTTTGCGGGAGAGCAGTCTCTGGCAGGGGCCGATCTGGCCGAGTTCGCTGAACAGGCACAAGATTTGGAGCAGCGTGCTCGGACTGACGATTTCTGTATCTTCGGCTATCCGCCCGGCCAATATCGTCAATTGTTGTTCCGCGTCGATGGCATGGAATGTGTTGAGCAGTTGCGTGAGACCTTCGGGGTCTGTTAGTTCAACGCTCCCGGCCGGGGACCGAGCCAGCAGTTGCGTGAGGTGGGCAGTGTGGTTTCCGGCTGTCAATTCGGTCAGCAGGATGGCTACTTGTGCTGGGTCCGTTAGATCGACGGCACGAATGACGCCGCGTGCGAGGAGGGACGTGATATCGCTGTCGCGTTCGAGCTCGCGCAGGGCTTCTAGCAATATTGCGATCGTGCCGGTCGCGTTGGGTTCCACCCTGTCTGCTGCCGCGACGAGGATGCTCACTGCAAGGTCTCCGTCCGCGTCCCAGACGGCGTTGAGAATGGCTTCGGCTATTGCACGATCGTGGATGTCGACCAGTGCCGTGGCGGTCTCTTGCACGCTGCGCGCGCGGCGGTTCCGGTTCTCCGGTGCAAGGATTGCCGCGATGTACCAATTGCGGTCGATTGAGTCGGAAAGGTCGGGAACGCCGCTTCGCAGGTCCGCGGGGAGCCGGGCGATGATGTCAGCAGGTACCCGCAGTTCGACGCATATCATGTGCAATCTGGCCATCCACGTGTTGTCCCTATCGGAGGTCTGAGTCCGGAGGGCATCGATCAGTGACGTCAACTGCTGTTCGGCATCGAGATCGCGGAGCAGGCGGAGAAGTCGGCACAAATCGTCTGGATTCGCATCGTGAAGTATTGCTGCTTGTGGAAAACCGGGCCCGAGCACATCGGCAAGCTTGTCGCCGGAGGCAGTGTCGTGCAGCATTTCGATCACGCGGCATAGATCGACGAGATCGCGAATCTTGTTTTGCCGCACAATCCTATCCACGGCGTCGCGCACTTCAGCGTCGGCTCCCAACTCCATGAGCCACCGCAGATCAAACGAGGTGCCCGGAGTGA
Organism: Nocardia sp. CA-135398; assembly: GCF_050955845.1. NCBI lineage: Bacteria > Bacillati > Actinomycetota > Actinomycetes > Mycobacteriales > Nocardiaceae > Nocardia > Nocardia sp. CA-135398. Next base: position 4,615,012 of record NZ_CP192084.1, read on the forward strand.
CGGTCCGTGCCATCCTTGCGGCAAGGATGGTGAACTGTTCGCGGGCAGTGGGTGCGAGCTCATCGTCGGCTTGCATCTCGCGGAACAGGCGGAGCAGTGCGTGTACTTCACGAGGATTCGCCAGTGACATGTGGTGACCGGGGTGGCGCGCGAGTAGAACTGAAGTGACCTCGCGAACTCCGAGCTCGTGGATGCGCTCTGCCAGCACCGCCGCGACGTCGGGCCGATCAAAGGACATGTGTTCAGCTGCGCGCGCGTAGATCGGGTGTGCGAGGTCGTCGAGACCATGTGATTGCAGCGCGGCTGCGAGATTGTAGATTTCGTAGGGATCGGTCGAGTTGCAATGGGCGGTAAGCCATTCTGCTGTGGCCCTGATGTGGTCGGGGTCTATGTCGGCGATGGTCGCGAGGAGTAGATAAGCACCACGATCACTTCCTATTCGAACAGCTTGCTTGTATGACTCAGCGGCCCATCGGGAGTGCCCTAGTTGATCCGCGCTAGATCCCAAAAGGGCTAACGCTTCGCCCTGCCCGAGATGAACAAGTGCGGCGTTCCAGAATTCGGGCGGAGGTAGGGCTGCGGCCCGCTCGATGCTGCCCAACTGTTCTAAATATGGTGCCAGACTATATGTTTCGGGCACGATAGAAGACAGGGTCTGCGGCTTGTTGCGGCTGAGTGGGCCCAAGAATCCCCTGGCAGGCAAGGACACGTCAACCAGAGCAGTGTGGAACCAGTCTGGTGCGACGCTGTGCCAATCGACTTCGGAGAAGTAGCCACATGCCGCCTCAACCAAGAAATCGACCGGTATTTCCGGTCCGACACCTAGCCGACGGGCATCCATCGCAGCCTCGATCAATGCGGTCTCGGGTGCGGTGCCGTGGCGGAAGCGGTCGATCAAGACCGGTACGCCCGCGAGGAACTGGATGAGTTGCTTGCGTGGAACATCGGCAAGCGCATCCAGTGCATAAGCCAAACGAGGGTCTCTGTGAGCTGCAGCCGTCAGGTCCGCTTCGTGCAGCGGGGTGAACGTGCCGGGGACCTCGATGCCATGGCCGCTGAGCAGCGCACGGGCATTCGGGAATTCAGCAGGGCCTTCCCCGGGCGGATCCGCAGTCAAGGTCCGCCATTTTTTCCGCCACAGTGTCCCGATAACCAGAACCGGGCTGCGTGTGGGGTCGGCGAGGAGCTCGGTCAGGCGCTCGCACATATGCTCCGTGAAATGATCTTGGTTGTCGTCAAGCCAGATGACGGTGTTCGGGCCGACGTTGCCGATGTCTCGGGCGAGCGCAGAAGGTGTCGGATACCAAAGCCGCCAAGGTGTTTCCAAGCCTCGGACGGCCTCCCAACAGGCCCGCGTCTTTCCAGTCGATGACCCGCCAACGAGCACAACGATTGCGCTAGCCCCGCGGTCGACACATGTACGCACAACTCGAGCCAGGTCGTCGTCGTGCTGGCGACGGACATAAAGGGTCAGCTCGGCTGGCAGATCGGCCGCTGCCGCCAGATCGATCGCCCGCTGTACTCGTAGGTGAAGAATCGGGTCGACCGAGTGCTCCGCCAACGATATGCCAGGTCTGCTGTTTTGCAACGCTTTTCGTGCCTGCCCGGCACGCATATCGTGGCCTGTAGCCTTTGCCCGCAATTCGATCTCAGCCCGATATGCCTCCGCCCAGCGGTCTGCATCGAGCAGATCGTCGAGTGCCTTTTCGAGCGCGCCGCGTCGCGTCGCCTCGCTGCGCACCATCGAGACCAGTTTGAGCATCTCCGCTGGCTCGGTTGGCAACACTTCCTCGTATAGCCATTTCTTGACTTGAGAGGGAGACCGCTTGACAGCCTTGGCGATTGCTCGGTTCGACGGTTCTCGGTCAAGGCCCTGGTCACGGAACTCGACCAGTTTGCGCATTCTTCCAAAGTACGCGGCAGGCACGTCCACCCGCTCACCATAGAGGTGAACAGATGCGGTGGACACCCTTTCGATGCAGCTCCGATCAGCCGACGCTTGCCGGACGCCCAACGTGGGCAGACAGCGTCCACGGCCATGTCCACTCTTATGATCGTTTCCCTGTTCCTGGTGCTGTCCTGCGCCCTCAACATCGCCATGGCGGCTGGCTGCATAGCCAAAGCAAACGCCAAGTCCAACCCAGCGTCGATACTGATCGGAGCAGGGGCAGCGGCCACCGCGCTCACCGTCTTCTTCGCTGCCCTACAGGCATACGCCGCCCTCAGCGCCCTCCACCACTAGCGCCCTTGCTACAGCCGCCGAAACATCAAAGCGGCATGCAGTACAACACCCTTGACGATGCGGCCGGGTGACGAGATGAGAGTTCCTCCTCGTCACCCGGCCGTTCGGCGTCCGCGTTCCGCGTGCCGCTGCACATGTCAGTTTCGTATGCGAACAAGCCTTCGGAAACAGCTGCGCTTGCGACGCTTACCGGAGGCCGCGAGCGACAGGCCGGATCGACATCGATGTGTAGTTGCTGCGGCTGTGGGAATGTCGGGTGCACTACCTGGTTGTCAGCCTGTTCGTGCAGGTGGGTTACTGCACGGGCGTCTACCTACGAGTAGGCAGACCCGGCAGTGAACGGAATTCGGGGGCGATCTGGTTCACTCACCGGCAGGTCGATTCGCAGTCGCGGCGTCAACTCCGGTGCCGTATCGGTGATTAAGTGTCGGCGGACTGCGGGCGGCGGGTAACCGCGCTCGGATATCGGTCGGGCAGTCGCCGCGCCGAACGGCGGCAGGAGCTCGGTCTGGCGCGCGGCGAACCAGCCCAGGCGCCCCATGGTGCGCGCAAGCGGCGGTTGCCGGATGCTGTGCTGTTGAGGACGATTGCCCACCGTGCTCGGTATCGGTGTGTTGAGTCGGATTTCCGTGCGCAGTCGTGCGCGGTCGCCGCTGTGCTCCCACAGCGTGGAGGCTTGCGATCCGGTGACAGCGCTGCGCGCGGTGATCGCGCGCGATGTGCACAGGCTCGGTGCAGGGTGGTTGGGCCGGTGGTGAGGGGTGCGGTCGCGGTGCATGCCGAACAGCTGGACAGACGCGGAAAAGAACCTCGCGTTGGAGCTGGACGACGAATGCGTCGAGCGCGTCAGCGAGGCTGCGATGGTGCGGAGTCGATCTTGAGTTTCTCAATGGTCCACCTGACCACAAATCGCGTATTACTGGTCCCCAGCAAAGGGCCGGCTATATGATGGCAGTGAGTGGTTGGAGGACTCTACTTAGTTCGGCTCTACCGGCCGCAGTGTTGAAATCATATGCCTCTGAACCGTCCAAGAGTGCGTGCGGTGTGCATCTGTCGCCGAACAGGATGATCGCATTGTTTCCGACGTCGCGTTTGGATGGCCAAATTAGGCCCTGAGCCCAGGTGATATGGTATCTGTACCAGTGTCCCCAGTGTCTAGTTTGAGCGTATTCGCGATTACCAGCATTTACGAGCCATGTGTCTTGATATGCACGGCTGAGATGCGGTGTAGTTCGGAGAGACAGTAGTTTCAGATCAGTTGTGGTAACTACGCGAGATAAGCTCCGCGGCTCATAGACGTCAGGCAAAAGCATTCTCGGGGTATCTGCCTCGAACGGTACATCGCGAAGAAGAGTTTCGCAGACCGCGGTTTCCTTGGTAAACCCGGCATAGATGTACGAGTAGGGGTCATCATCGGTCCCGTCGAAGCGGCCGCCGCCGAAGAAGCGGTGAGTGCGGGTGGAGTTGAACGCCGTGCTGGCGTATTTGGAGGGGTGAACCCTCCACAGCTCAGTCCCTGCGGGGAGGTGTTCATCGTGAGGTGTGCTGGAATAGCTGTCGGGTGGTGGAGAGAACGGCAAGTCAGTACCTCGGATCGATCTGGTCGAGAAGCGCTCTCCAGATGTGGTCGTCTTGTCCGTTGCCGAGGAGGGATGCGGGTGATGTATTCAGCAGTGCGTGTGTGCCTAACCACCAGTCGGCCGCGGCCAGTGGATTGCGGGTGGCGTTGACTCTCTCGTTGATCTGAATGACGATCCGGTGAGGTTGGCGGGTGTCATCGAATTGGAATGCTGGAATCCGCGTGTGCCGGTCCGGTGTTCTGAGTTGGATAAGCGCCGAACCGTGCCGCGCCATGATCTCAGGGATCACGGCTGCGTCGATCGCCGGTTCGCTGAGTACTCGGTCGACAATCTTGCGGCGATGCCCGGAAATTGGGCCGATGTCCTCTTCAACCGGTATCGCCGGCGCTGAATCCCGGGTCGCAGAGATCGTGAGAGGGGTTTCCTGGATAAACAGCGCTGCGAGCGTAGCCAACAATGCGACCCCGGTGGCCGCGTAAAATACTTCGTGCAGGGAGTTCGTGAATCCGGTCAGAGTCGGAACACTCATCTCTTCCGGCAGTTCTGCGAGGCGCGGCAGCGGATTAAATAGGATGGCCAGGAACCCCGCCACGCCCAGCACGGCGCCGATTTGCCGGAAGAAGGTGGCTGAAGCGGTCGACACACCGATATCCGCAGGGCCGACGGCGACCTGGGCCGAGATGATCGTTGCCTGTGTGCAGCAGCCGAGTCCGAGGCCGAGGATGGCACCGAAGAGCAGCGGCTGCCACAGCGGGCTGTCGAACTGTACCTGGGCGTAGAGCACCGTGCTGCTGGCGACGATGACGGTGCCCAGCACGAGCACAGACTTGTAGCGACCGGTGCGCTGGGTGATCCGCCCGGCGATCTGGGCGCCGATCATGATGCAGAAGAAGATGGGGAGCATCAGCAGACCTGCGTCAGTCGGGGATAGTGCGCGCATCACTTGCAGGTAAATGAGAACTGTCGAGATGCAGCCGAACATGACCGCACCGATGGCAAACCCGCTCAGGATGGTCACGCTGAAGGTCGAACTCTTGAACAGCCGCAGCGGAATGAGTGCGGCATCCCGCATTATGTACTCGGCGAAGATGAAGAGCAGCAGTCCGATGATGCCGATGGCGTAGCAGACCAGCGCCATCCGCGAGTCCCACCCCCAGTCGCGGCCCTGTCCGGCGACGATCAGCAGCGGCACCGGGCAGATGGCCAGTGTGATTGCGCCGAACCAGTCCAGTCGATGGTTCTGGCGCTTATGAGGGATGTTGAGCACGCGGGCGGCCACAGCCAGTACGAGGACGCCGATCGGCACGTTCACCAGGAACACCCAGCGCCAGCCGTCGATGCCCCCCAGTTTGGTGAAGCCGGCAAACCAGCCGCCCAGCGCTGGGCCCAGCACAGTCGCGACGCCGAACACCATCATGACGTAGCCCTGGTAGCGCGCCCGCTCCCGGGCCGGGATAATTTCGACGATGATGGTGAAAGCCAGTGAAATCAGACCACCAGCGCCCAGACCCTGAACGGCGCGGAATCCGGCGAGTTCATACATAGAGGTGGCGAACGTACACGCAAGCGAGCCGACAATGAAGATGCTGATCGCGGTGAGGTAGAACGGCTTTCGGCCGTAGATGTCGGCCAGCTTGCCGTACAGGGGCGTGCTGATCGTGGCGGTGACCAGATATGCGGTTGCGGCCCATGCCTGCTGGTCAAAACCGTGAAGGCCGTTGGCGATGCGCACAGTCGCCACGCTTACGACATTCTGGTCGAGCGCGGCCAGGAACACGCCAAGCAACAGGGCGGACATGATGAACGGGATTTGGCGGCGTGATAGTGACGTGCTCGCATCGAAGCTCTGCTCTGGCTGTGCACTCGGTGTCGTGATAAGCAGTTCAGGCCACCCTGGCAACAACGATAGGTCCGGGCCGATGGTCGAATGCTTCATAGGGGAGGCCGTCCCTTAACATAGTGGCTGTATTGCCTTGCCGCACAGGCTGTTTCGGCAGACGCGGAATTCCCGACAAGGGAATGTCCTCACGGACTTCCAACTCAGTAGAGGAAATGATACTGCTAGTGCTGCGACTACCTGCCGGTTCGATCGATCCTGGTGTGTGACCATTCCTGTTGCGCGAGTTTGCTGATCAGCTCACCTGCCGCACGACCACCGTCTCCGTCTGTGCTGTCGGTGGCGGCTTGGATTCCCATCTCGTCCAACGCGCTATCGAACCGGGTGCGCACCTCGTCGTCTGCGGTGACGGCTTGCAGGATGTCGCGCCCGCGAACGGCTCCCAGCGATCGAAGGGCTTGCTGGTGTCGTTGGCGCACGACGGCGAGTTCGTTAGCGAGGTCTTCGATCCACCGCTGGGTGGCATTGATTTTCTGCTCGGCGGCAGCGACGGTTTCCTGTAAACAAACTGCCCGTCCCGAAGCCGTACACACTCGGGCAGTGTGGGGGTTGGTGCGACCCCTTCAATTCAGGCGACGCTCATCTCCGGTGGATGTCGGACATGTTTTCGATAGACGCACTCGACCACGGTCTCGATCCTCGCGGATGGAAACGACAACGGTCAGGTTCGAGTCGAGACGCGCACCGGCGACGGATCGGCGCGCACACTCGTGCTGCACGGGCACAACCACGAGGTAACCGCAGTCGCGCGCCCAACGGTCGTCGGCGGCCAGAGGATCGGTGCATCCGGTGACGATCAAGGTTTCGTCCGGATCTGGAACCTGGACACCGACAGCGCACCCGAAGCGGACCGAGTCGAAGCCATCCCGGAGCTCGCAGTCTGCAGTCGGGGGGCCAGCTCATCGCGGTCGGCAGCGCGTCGGGTGCCGTGCAGATCATTACGCCGACTTCGGCTGGCGAGCCGTGGCCGGTCTTTTTCCGGCACGCGCAGCCGATCTCCGCGCTGGGATTCGAACGTGGACCGGGTGGGGCGATCCTCGCGACCTGTGACATATCAGGTGAGGTACGGCTGTTCGATATGGCCGCCCGGCGCCGGATCGGAACGGTAATGCTGGACAGTCGATTCCGCAGGATCGCATGTGGCGTGCTTCCCTCGGGTGAACACTATCTGGTGGGCGTTCGCCCCGGCGGCACTCGGATCGAACTCTGGAAGTCCACTGGCACAGGCACTTTCGTTAGCGAGGTCGACCGGGACCCGGCCGAGCCCGCTATCTCGAAGGACACGACGATCAGGGCATTGGGGACCGGCCCGGACGGTTCGGTGCTCGCGCTCACCGCTCTGCGCTCGAAGTTTCCAACAGATTCTCTGACAACGACATTTGCGCTGTGGGATTTCGTCGAGGATCGGCCGATCCTGGAAAACCTCTTCGACACCACGGTTTTCATCGACGCAGTATTGACCCCAGGGCCCAGCGATGCCTCGGCACTGCTGGCTGTCGATCAGGACGACCGCATTCACGGCTGGGATCTCTCGACCGGGACGGCGTTATGGGAACCCCTGCGCTGCACCGGCGAAAGCAAGATCAGCGCGTTCGATGCTTGTCGCCGTTCGCTGCTGGGCCGTGTCCGTGGCCATGAGAAAGTGGCTCTGGCGCACTTTCGGTGCTGGCGTGCTAGTCGACCAGAAGAACACGGCGGCGAAGAAGGTCGAAGTTGGCTCTGCCGAACATTTGCCGCATCAGCATTTTCACGCGATTAACGTTGCCTTCGACAGCACCGCTACTCCACTCCAGCGTGAGACCGTTGCGGACAGCATCATAGTCTTTGAGCAGCCCATCGGCGAAACTCGCGAGCTGTTTGATACCGCTGGCCTGGGCGGCGGCGATCCATGTGTCCAGGTGTTTGCCGCCGCGTTCGCGGACCATGCCCGCGAAGTCGGCGACGAGCTGGTTTACCTGCCGGAGCGTGTCGCAACCGGCCAGAATCTGTTGCAGCTGCCGTTTTTCGTCGTCGGACAGCGCCGTCGTCGGTCGCATCATCCAGCCGGCGACGTCACGCGGTGTGGGCGCCGCTGGGGCGTTCGTCGCAGCTGGTGGCGTGGCGACGCGCCAGGTTTGCACCAGCCGCCGCACCGACCGATGGCTGCCTGTGTAGCCTCGCTCCCGCACCTCTTCGAGCAGGCGCAGCGCGTTGGTGCATCCCTCGTCCCAGCGTTGCCGCAGATAAGGCGTGTGGTCATCGAGGGCACTGCCACGTTTGGCGACGGGGGCCAGCAAATGCTCGACGCTGTCGGCTTGGACGTAGCGTCGGACGGTCTTGCGATCCAGCCGCAATCGCTCGCTGATCACACTGATGTTCACACCACGGTTGAACAACTCGTGGATGTCCGCATACCGCTGCCGGATCGCCTCGGCCCTGGAACCCGAGCCCGCAGGCGCAGTCTCCGGCGTTACCGGTTCCTGTTCACTATCAGGTGTATCCTCTTGCTGGACAAGGCATTTACGATGTGCGCGAACGACTCGGTCAACCGCTGTGGTGAGGTTGTGCAACAGATGCCAACGATCTGCGACCTGGATCGCGGCGGGTGCGCCGCGGCTGGCACCGTCAGCGTAGGGACCGCCGCGATCGCGGCAGACGACTCGGACCTCCGGATGTTGACGCAGCCAGTCGGCGACAGTGTCGGAGGTGCGGTCCTCGAGCAGATCGACCGGCTGGCGGGTAGCCATATCGACGATAATCGTGCCGTAAACGCGGCCCCGGCGGATGGCGAAGTCGTCGATGCCGACGGTCGGCAGCGCGCCCACCTGAGGCAACGGGATTGCTCGGACCAGCCGAAGCAGCGTGGACCGCGACACCTCCGTGGCGAGGTGGCGGGTCATCCGGTGACCGGCCCGCCCGCCCAGTGCTAGCCCGACCACGGTCAGCAGTGAGGTGAGTACTCTGCTGCGGCGCTGATACCACCCGGCCAGCTCACCGAGCCGCTCCGCGAAAATCACCCGGGAGCACTGCCGGTCCGAGCATCGGAATCGCCTCACCCGCAATCGAATACGCACCTCACGCCCGCCCACACTGCGATCGGACAGATACCGGACGTATCGGCTATGAACCCGGCCGGACGTCGTCCCGCACGTCGGGCAGGCCGCGGTCTCCGTGTCAGTGCGGGCATCGAACCAAACCGTGGACCCGCGCGCCTCCACACCATCGACTCGAACCCCGGACAGATGCGGGAACAACACCCCGCACACCGACTCCACCACACTCACAGCCACCAGCAGCATCTACAGCGGAACCATCAGCGCCGCAACGCGATTGCTGAACCGATGCACCGAAAGTGCGCCCGAGCCACCCACAAATGGCCATTGACAGGCCGTCCGGGTTATCGTGGCCTCGACACGACATTGCGGATGGGGCGCAGCAGGACGCGAGCAGTGGCTGGCGTGAGGTCGCGTGGATCCTTCGCGACATCGACTCTGAATTCTCGCGAATCGTGATGGCATGTCGCCACTTACGTCACTTCAAAGATCTGCTATCAGCCCGCGCACGACAACCCAGCGGCGATTGCTCATACGCCCCAGAGCCGCAGTCCCACAACCTGATCGGAAGGACGCCCTGTGTCCATAACCGTCGGAGCGACCCGGCTGATCGAATCCCGCACTCAGCTCGCCGACCCATCGGTTCGCTTTGGAAGGTGTTGTCTGACTTATGCTCAGTGTGCGCTGTTGGGGCCGTTTCTGCCTCTGCGGATAATCGAATCAAACTGCGCGCGGATCCGAGTCAGGTCGTCCTCGATACCTTGGTTGGAACGGCCGAATGCCATGGCGCTGGAGTACATCGAGAGCCATTCGTCCTCGATTTCGCTGCGCCTTATCCCTTCGATGGTGCCGATCTCCCGCATCCGCTGCACAATCGGCAGCGTGTGCCTCAGTCTTGCGAGCCAGGTCACCGGATTATTCGGCTCCAAAACGGTTGCCGTGCCGAACGCCTCGCCCATCTTCTCATAGTAGGAAGCGATCGTATCTTCTGGCCCTGCTGCGGCCCGCGCCGCCAGGACGGTTCCCAGAGTCGTGTAGCTGTAGGAGTCGGGGCGAAGCGACACCGCCCGGCGGGCATACGATTCGGCGCGAGCGAGATATTCGGCCGACCCCTCGTGCCGGCTCATGATCGCGCGTTGCTCCCAATATCGGGCGCTCCAGTCGAACGTGGGGCGGAGTGTTTCATACCATCGATCCAGGTCCGCGCTGGGGAACGCTTCGGTGAGGTTGCGCCAGATCATGAACGATCCGGCCAACAGCGACGTCGAGGTCCGAGATCGGTTGGAAACTAGGCCCAGCCGCGGCCGCAGCCGGACGATGGAATCCCCCAGGGTGCGCAGCGCCACCGGCTCCGACATCCTTGCCACGACGGGCGCCAATGCCATCCAGCGATGTCGGGTCTTGACATGGCTCCCGTCGGTCGAGAGCACCGCCGACAGCAGATCCACACCCTGGACGCGTCGGACCACCTCCTCGGTTCGGCTATTCAGCATCAGGGCCGCATCCGACACTGTGAGATTCCGGTCGACCCGGCTGGCATACGCGGCTAGGAATACCAGAGCGATATCCTGCTGGTCCTTCAGCTCCGCTATGAGGTGCCCGATGCGTCTGCCAAACCCGGGAGCGTCCTCGACCTCGGCCATCGCAGCGAACAGGTCGCGCCCTCGGAAATGCACCAGCCGCTGACGGTCCGGCTTGCTCTCGAGCGTGCCCAGCCGTCCCAGCTCCGACAGTTTGTCGACCAACCGGGTCGCATCGGTCTTGGTGAGTCGTCGGTTGATCGATCGGATCTTGCGGTCCATCAGGAGCTCATCCGGTATTTTTCCCGAGATTCGCGCATCGTTCTCCTTGCGATCGACCGCGACGACGGCGATCTGCAACGCCGCACTGCGGGCACGGCGGAGCAATTCCGCGACGTCGTCGGCTTGGTCGCTCACGCCGTCGAATATCAGTGCCAACGGCTTCCCGTCCGCCGCGAATCCGAGTATCGCTTCGAGATCGGGCCTCTCGTCGCTCACGTACTGGAATACCCGCCAAGCTTCATTTCTCAGGATGCGCGAGATCGCAAGCAGGCCCGTGCTGCTGCCTGCCAGCCGCGCGCCGGTGAAGACGATGGCCACATTGGTCGAGCCGGCCGCCCCCACGCGACGCGCCAGCGCATACCCCTCGCGTATCCAATCGATCTCGGCGAAACGATCCGTTACGATCTCGCCCCACACCGGCTCGTCACCGCCGACGAGGTCATGTCCCTTCGGGATCGACAGCCCCGAATCCGTACGCAGTTCCGCGAACTGCCGTCCCAGACGCAGCGCGAGCTCCTCTGATCGCACCGGTCCGGAGTCGATGTCGATGTCGATGAGATCTGCCCAGGCGATCGCGAAATCTTCCGCGGTCATTTCCACCGGAAGGATTCCCCACGCTTGCAGGTCGCTAGCCATCGCCGACGAAATTTCCCGGTTGACGTAGATGTTCGGCGCATCGTGGGCGGGCTGACGCCGCGACACAATGGCCTCGATATCCGGCTCATCGCGCATCCTCGCCCCGATGATCACCATGGGCGCCGTCCCGTAGACGTCGCGAAAGGTGATCGGCCACGCGGCCCGCGCGACCGCGGCGTCGGCGTACTCTCCGAGGGAGAACACCAGAGGACGTGGCTTCTCGTCGAAGACATGACCGTGCAGATGGACGACGGCCAGACCGCGGATCCCACTGTACTGGTCATCCCAGGAGATGCTGCGCAGCGTTCTCGAGTATTCGGTCGAGACTTGCGCGTACGAATTCTCGAACGAGTCGTCCAGATTCAGCGTCCACACGGTTTCCCACGGGCTCAGCGCCAGGAATCTCATCCACTCCGGCGGACTCACCTGGTAGAACTTCGATCGCAGCCACTTGTACATCTCAGGCTGTCTGTTAGCTTCGACCACCCGCGCGTAGACACGCCATAACGCGTCCCCGTCCTCGATGGGAACACTGAACGTTGCCGCGATCTCCTCGGCGAGTACCCCGGCGCGCGGCAACGATTCTCCCGACGCCGACTTCGAATCCAGGCTCGCCCCGGCACCGAGAAACAGGTTGTACCGACCGTTGATCGCGGCACGCTTGAGAGCGCTCAGCCGCTCGGGCTCCAATCCGAACGTCACAGCAATGTCTCCTCCACAGTCGACCTCGCCAGCCGAGATACACGCCCAGTCGCAGGCATCGAGTCCCCTGTCGCCAGGGTCGCGACCACGCTCTCGATCACCGGTTCACCGACTTCCCCCTGGGGCTGAGAAGCGGTCGACGCACAGAACACGGTTCTGCAGGTTCGAGAGGCCAAGTTGCCGATTACTGGCCGCGTCGCCCACGGTTGAATTCCACCCGACGAGAGAGCATTCCGCATCGCGTCGAGCTTACCCATCCGATCCCGCTGATCACGGTTCATCGCGCAAACCGCAGTGGAACTCAGGGGCGTTGACGCCCAATTCCTACGATCCTCGCGTCCGCACGGCACGTCTGTCGGTGACACCGTCGTACATCTATCTACCGTCACCTCGACCGCACCGCGTGAAAGCACAGCACTTGAAACCCTGACGTCAGGTGCGGCACCGGCTAACATCGCGGTCGTCGGGATGAGAGCACTCGGGCGTCCCATACTTGAAACGCGCGGAACATACTGGACCGCAATAGGCTTCAGCCGGGGGTATGCGCCACATGTTCGACGTAATGATGGGGCGAAGGCGGACTTGCTGCCTTGCCAGAGCCGAGGTGCTCGCGCAGCCGGACAGGGCCTGCCGTCCGTTGCCATCACCGACTCTCCGCACCTCCTACTACTCCGCGTACGGGCACGCGATGTGAGCAGGACCGGAACCTTCGAGAGAGAAGCAAGCATTTGAAACTCCGCAGCACCAAAGAAGCCACGTTCAGAACCAGGCTGGCTGCATGGGTGGTCGGTTTGAGCCTTGCGGCTATCACCGCGTTATCGGTCCTTGTCGTGACCATGGCAGAGCCCGGCGACAAAGGCAGCGTCTCACAACTCGTGTTCTCGTCCGTGCTACCCCTGTTCGGGACATGGGTGGGCACCGTCATCGCGTTCTACTTCGCACGCGAAAACCTTGAAGCCGCAACCCAATCGACGCTACGGCTGTCGGGTGGATATAAGAAGGATGATTCTGTCTCGGATGTCATGATCCGCCGAGCTCAAATGATCGTCCGCGCAACCACGAGCGGCGAACAAGTCGGCGCGATTACGGTGGAGTCAATCGCTACGATCATCACAGTAACCGGCAAGAAGCGCGTCCCCATCCTTGATGACAAAGGAAGCGTAAAGTTCGTCATTCACCAATCACTGCTCGATTCTTTCGCGCGCACCGTGACACCGGAAGAATATGCGCAGGCCTCGCTCGATGATCTCCTGGCCAGCTCCACGAACAAGAGGCTTGCCGAAGCCATCGGCTTCGTGTCGATCACAGCGACTCTCGGTGAAGCGCGGGATCAGATGCAACGCGTCAGCGGCTGCAACGATATCTTCGTGACCACCTCCGGATATTCCGCCGAGCCTGTGCTCGGGTGGCTCACCAACAACCTTCTGGCCACCGTAGAGTAGCCGAGACCCTCTGGCTGCGAGCGACCACATCAGCGGCTAATTCACCGCATCCAGGGTCGTCGCTACGAGCACGTGCGCTTGCGTGTGACGGGTGGTATCGGTCGATATTCGCAAGGCGCAGCGGTTGTTGATCAACTGATGGGAGATCCACCGGTGGTCCACGAGTGGGCCGAGCAGCTGTGCCCTGGCCAGAGTGGACGTCATGACTGTCGTGGGCACCGGGGTCGCCCCGAAATAGTGATAGCTTCGTCCCGACCGGTACAGGTTGCCGCTCAGACCCAGCTCGTCGAGCATCTCGACCGCGACCGCGTCATTGTGCGATGAGGCCGCGAGTGCGAAATCCAGCATAGGCAAATGCAGTTCCGTGTCCTTGCCGTCCACGCGGACCTGCGAGGTGAGCGACACGATCCGGCGCGAATCGAGGTCGTAGAACGCAGCGTTGCTCAACTGTCGGATGAAGCCGACGGTATCGACCTCCTCCAGATCATCGGTCTGGTCCTCATGTTTGATCGCGCGCTTCCACAACGCGATTCGCGTCGGAGCAGACGCGTCGACAGCACTGGAGAGAAGAAAATCCCAGAAGCCGAATCCGCGATCGGTGTACTCGCCGCGGGCAGCCCGAGTCAACCACTGTGCTTCATCCGAGATGTCTCCTCCACGCAGCGACGGCTGCCGCAGAGTAGATTCCAGGAAGACCGACGTAACGCCCTCGTAGGAGAGCAGTTCCGACATCGATTCGGCCAGACCTGCCCCGCGACACGCACGCCAAGTCGAAGATCCTGTGCCGATCATTCCTGATTCCCCTCGCTCACAACGGGACTCGTGGTCCAGTCGAACGTCTTCTCCCGCTGACCGTTCCAGAACTCCTGGGCCGCCTCGGAGTAGCCGGGATTGACCCTTCGCGCGACGACGACCGCTGCGCCCACCGTGCACCCTGCTTGGGTCAACGCATAGGCCGCGCTGTTGATTCTCGCACCAGTCGTGTACACGTCGTCGACGACGACGAGCCGCCGACCGGTGTGGCCGGTGCCGGTGGCCTCGTAGCCATACCGCGAAGGCTTCCTGAAACCCAAGTCACCGTGACCTCGCCGCAAAATTGGCAGCACAGGAATATCGAGTTCCAATGAACGGATGATCTCCTCGAGCGGATGAGGGCCGGGACGGTCGGTGGAAGGCACAACCACCACGCCGTCCAAACCGTCCGACAAGGCCGCCATTGCCCGCCCGTGCTCGACGATGAACCGTCCCAGCAGAGCCCTGACAATCGGCACATAGGACTCAACGAAGGGTTCGCTGTCGTCGATACGCCCCTTGTAGCAGGTCAGCCAGTCTCGCAGCGGAGACGGTTTACAATACAGCGACACGACACTCAACGGCACAGCCGGACAGCCCAACTCGGCAGAGATCTCGCAGCAGTTTTCGCAGTCCGCGGCACCGTCCGAGTCGTTCCACGTTCGGCACCGCGGACACACACCGGCCGCAACCGGGGGCGGAGCCACCAGCTGAGAAGTCAACTCATCGGACAAGCTGACGATCGACTCGACGTCGGCCGCAACTCTCATCCGATGCCTTCTAGGGCTCGACGTACCTGAGCGGCCGACGACACGAAGGTAGCGAGCCCCCGGTCCCTGAAATCCTTGGCCCAATCTTCTTGCGCTAGTGCAGGTTCCCACATCAACGCAGTTCGTCCGTAATTGATGGCCTGTTCGAGTTCATGTCGGCTACCGCTGCGGGTCCGCCCATCCATGATCACGCTGGCATCGGACATTCCGGCGATGACACAGTTGCGCTTGAGAAACGTCGTGCTGGTCCGGGGCGCGCGTGGAGCGAACTGCGACACCAGCATTCCGCTGTCCGCGATGCGTTCCGCAAGCTCGGTGTTCTGCTCGGGATAGATCGTCTCGATCCCGGTTCCCATGACGGCGACCGTAGTTCCGCGCACCGCCAGCGCACCCTCGTGAGCGGCGGTATCGATACCGGCCGCCAGCCCGGACACGATCGTGACCCCGGCTGAGGCCAAGTCGGCGGCCAGCCTTCGCGCATCCTCGACGATGTCGGGACTCGCCGCGCGACTGCCGACGATCGCCACATGAGGCCCTTCGGCCGCCGACCCCAACGTGAACAGTACCGGCGGCGCGTCCCAACATTCGGCCAGCCTTCCCGGATAGGCCGGCGTTCCTGCCAGAGCTGTGTGGACAGCCTTTCTCTCACACAGCATTTCGAGCTCCTTCGACCACGCATCGACTCGTTCGGGCGCGATGTTCTCGCACAGATACGTGGTCAGCGGCGAACGATGAAGGCCGGGAACTCGATCGAGCAGCATGCTTCGCTGATCAGAATCACGCAAGATGCCGGACAGATCACTGGGTTCGGCGGGAAGCAGCTCCAGCGCCGCCATCACCGTGCCGACTGAGCGTAGAGAGAAGGTGTCCACGACAGGGACTGTATGGGAGAACTCCGACATTCCGGCGGCAGGGCATATCGTCATGGGGGTCAATCCCGCCGGTACATCGCTTGCTCCAACAACCGTGCCGCAGCGCGCGACGCGACGATGGCGCTGCTGTTGTTAAGAAGATCCCAGTCATTGCCGGACGCAGTTCGTCCCCCGAGTTCAGGCGGCGATCCGTGGTGAGCCTGCCAGTCTCGCAGGGCAGCACCGCCTGAGGCCGCGAGGGGCACGATACCCACCCCGCGCTCGCGTGCCCACCGAATCTCCTCCTCCGTTCGTGAGCCGCCGCCGATTACAAGCATCGCTCTACAATCGTCAAGCAGCATCCCCACCAATTGCTCCCTGGCCAGATCGGTATAGACCGAAGTGCCGACACGCTCTTGCAGTTCGGGCGGCGGGTCCTGCTTCTGCCGGAAGTAGAAGGTCAGCTTCTCGGGCCTGTAGTTCTGCTCCGATCGGCGGATGTTCGCGACATCCTTGGTGACGTTCCAGCCTGCGGGCCCACCGAGCGAGGTGAGTTCCCATTCGCTTCGTTCAGCCAACAGAGCAGCGACCGTCACGCACCATGGCAGAATTTCGACTTCGTCGCGGGGATTCCCGTCTGCATTGGTACCACCGCTTCCAGATATGAACAGCCGCAGGGGTCGTGTCCTGCGGACCAATGCCTGGATGATGCTCTGCAGCTCGTGGAAGTCGTCGATCTCGCACACCTTGACACCGCTCGCCTCAAGATCCTTCACGCGAAGGTCGTGCAAGGTGCGCTCCGGGTTGGCGCTAGGTCTCTTCAGCACGGTCAAGTGACGGTCGGTGACAGACATCGCGTGCTGGCGGGCCAGGCGAAGCAGGATGTCGATGTTCGGATCGGTGAAACTGAATCCGAGAAATAGAAAGGTCTTGCTAACATAGGCGGCTCTCAGCAGAGCCCACGTCCGCGGACGTTGAAACTCGTACTGTTCGTAGTCGCTGCGTGTGATCACTGGCTGTTCGGCCCACGCTGGAGTGCTGTTCTTCGTGTTCACACTGCCGTGCATTTTGATAACCGTCCGATGATTGGTACCGATCGTTCGGATATCTTCATCAGTGACGGCCACGAAAGTGGTTGCATCACAAGCCTGCTCGATCAGCTCGTCGTAATTCGTAGTCCAGATTTCCTTCAGCGGCACCTGCGTTAGGAGATGATGTCCAGGCGTCGGCGGCGTCGGCATCGCGATCATCTCCAGGATGTGTTCGCACAGCGCCTCACGACCTACGTTCTTCTTGTCGTTGGCGATATACTCCGCGATCAGCGGGTAGTCGTGGTAATCGGGCACATTCGCTTTCTCCTGCAACGGTTTCAACAGTTGGGGCCAGGTCGGCAACCCCGCACCGACAGATAGCCCGGCACCGACGAACAGTGCGGCGTTGCCCGCCGAGACCGCCTCCCCGAAGGCGTTCACCAAGTCGTACTGATCCATGACACTCCCACCACTCAGCTCAACCAGGCCCTGTAGGGAGATGTCTACCGGTCGCCTTCATCTACCGCAAGGAACGACTGCACCCGCCCGGAAGGCGACTGACTGGTCTTTGACTTCGCCTTACAAACTTCTTCTGTGCCACAGGTGCTCACGCCGCCGCAACTTGCGGTCGGACTGGTCAGAGCGCCGCATGCGGACTTTTAAGACTGTTGTCAGGGCCCGCAACGGCTCCCGATGGCAGCCCGCCTGACCAGTCACCCCACTGAACCCATGTCTGGATGCACGCGAACTTGCCGCGGACTGCACTGATCCTCACCGCCTTCGCCCGACTACAACCCGGCTGAAAGCATCAACCGGATCCTACGAAACGACAGCGCACTCGCTGACCGGACCACCCAACTACGCTCAGCGGCCGGAAACTGACCGCACAACGCCAATCCGAACCCGATCATGCCAACACGTCAGCCGCGCGAAAGATTGAGGCTAAATCCGCGTGTCCATCGCGAACCGGAGAACTTGGTGCAAGAATCATGTATCAGCTGTCGGCGCCGTTCATCAACTGTCCTTGGTCGATGCGGCGGTACCGATCGCCGTAGCGGCTCAGCCAAGTGGGGAGAGATTGATGCAGACGTCGGACGATTCGGGCGAGCGGATTAATACACTTTCGTCCGCGCAGCTTCGAAGGTGGGAGGAACATGGATGGATCCTGCTCGATTCCGCATTTCCTCAGGAAAAAATTGATGCCGCTGCGCAGCAGACTCTTTCCAGCGAGTTTCCGGAGCATCGAGAATTCGAGCCTAGAGATACTATCTCTCCATTCGACACGATGACCACCTTTCCGTTCAGATCCGATGCCGCCAATGATATCTGCGCTTCACACACTTTGCAGACGATAGCTCAGCAGATTCTAAACAGCGAAGTGCAGCTATATCAGGCGCAGTTATGGATGAAAAGGGCCGGGTATGCGAAATTCGAACAATCACATCATCGCGATTATGCCAAGAATACTATGCTAACGCCACGAAATGGCGACGGCTCATGCGACTTCCTGGCGTTTATCATATACCTCTCAGATGTCACTGCCTCCAGCGGACCGACGGCGATGGTCTCTCGGTCCATAACCGCAAGCCGCCCCTTGGAGCCTGGCCGACTCAGAGTGGAAGACGCTCCGGAAATATACGATCAAGAAGAATTAGCGTGTGGCCCACGAGGCAGTTTGCTCCTTTATGCAGGGGATACCTTCCATCGGGCGACGGAGCTCAACGCAGGAGGGTCAAGACTCGTCATTAAGGGAGCTGTAAGGAAAACGGGCGCAACCTGGGTCAACTATGTACACGGCTTGCGAGTTGGGTTCGAGCCAGAGTGGTCTATTTTTATGAATCGCGCTTCGCGAGAACAGGTAGAATTCATAACCGGACGAACATCCAAGCGCAGAATTGATTCCGCGTATCAGGAGCGGTACCCGTACACGATCAGATCGCAATCTTGACGTGGATTGCATCTTAACCGTCCGAGTCTTTCATAAAACTAAAAGAAGTAGTTAAAGTAGGCTGTTAATCAATTTGCCGAATATTCGGGCCGGGCGGAGAGTGGCACCATTGGACAAGTCGCACGAGACATCCATGGGATCGTGGGATGGGAGTATTGTACTCGCTTCAGCATCAGAAAGTAGGCGTCAAATCATCCGGCGCCTTGGACTGCCTACTAAGGCTATAGCAAGCTGCGTGGATGAATACATACTCACCGAGTGGACGCCAGAAACTGCTGTCACTCAATTAGCACTTCGAAAGGCACGTGCAGTCTGGCATCAGCATGGCACAGCCAGGCCAATCATCATTGGCGCTGACACCGTCATTGTTTTTGAACATGAAATACTCGGAAAACCAAGAAGTATCGAAGAAGCCGAGGCCGTTCTATATCGCTTAAAGGGGATGTCACACACTATCCTTACCTGCACTGCGGCCATTGCAACTTGGACTGGCGAGACTGTAACAAAGTTGGACGCCACCCAAGTTACTATGCGATGCTACAGCGACCAAGAGATTGTTGAATATCTTGCTACTGGTGAATCCATGAATAAAGCTGGCTCGTACGCAATCCAAGGCCATGGGCAGAATTTGGTCGAAAAATTTCACGGCGACTTCGAAAGTGCAACTGGGTTGTCATCTCGCACCGTGCGGACCTTGATAGAGAAACTCTCGGATAGGCCGACAGGACACGTGAACACGGGAGATGCGCGCGCAGAGAAATTTATTAATTAGAGCCATATACGAGATGATGTTCGAGGTACCTAGGTGGAAACAGGAAATAGTGCATCTTTCCCTCAGGAGGAGTCAGAAGCTAATCGCTCCGACCGTAGGCGGCAAGGCGTGCTCTCGCGTCGAAACCTTGAGCAGATGGTTTCTATTGGTGCATTGAGGAGTCGCACTGGTCGTCCACTTGTAGGCCAGGATACTCTAAAACTGCACGTCGGGGAAGTTGCATGGATATCGGAGACTGGCCGATCCAAAAGAACCGCGATCGGTCCCGGCAATCCGATTCGTCTTTCTCCCGGCGACATTGCAACAGTGATCACACAGGAAGAAATATCAATCCCGCTGGACTTAACGGGATGTG
This sequence comes from Nocardia sp. CA-135398, assembly GCF_050955845.1. Classification (NCBI taxonomy): domain Bacteria; kingdom Bacillati; phylum Actinomycetota; class Actinomycetes; order Mycobacteriales; family Nocardiaceae; genus Nocardia; species Nocardia sp. CA-135398. Next base: position 4,634,864 of record NZ_CP192084.1, read on the forward strand.
TCTATCCACGTGGACGGCTTCTGCCACTTGGAGTCCTAAGCACGGCCGTGCATATGGATCCAGGATTTGAAGGACGCTGTCGCGTAATCATGATGAATCTTGGTAGGAATGTAGTAGACCTGCCGTACGGATATGAGATCGCTCGATTGCAGCTCGTTGGCCTATCTGAAAAAGTAATTACCCCATATGCTGGCGTTAACGCGGAGTTGGATAGTGTGAACCCGCAGGCTGACGAATTAGTAGCTGACGTCGACTTCGTGCAACCTGTCGAGAAAGAGGTGGAGAAATTATCTAACCGCGTACAGGAACTCGAGTCGTTCGTGAGCAGTTACAATGCTCGTCGCCGTACTGTTAGGATCTCCCTGGCATGCATCTCAGCTATTTGCGTATCCACGCTGATTCTCTTCCTCGCGGTGGTCACTGCAAGAGCGGTCACGGGGAATCTAACAAAAGACTTAGTCTTTCAGATATCATCGATTATTGTCACTGCTCTGATAGCTCTTGGAGTCGGGGCGGCCCGTTCTTCCGTAGGGAACAGAATATCGTCTTGGATCGCAAACGATATCAACTCTTCGAAGAGTAGTAGTGAATCACTAGAATAGAAGTTAGATATGAGTGGGAACTAGGCCATGCAATATCTCCAAGATCCATTGCCATTTCCAGTTTTGAGATCCAGTACAACCATTGGTAGAATAACACTGAAGAATCGGCTAGGGTTTGGTCCGGTGAATCCCGGCGTCTCCGATTATTCGGGGAGACTAGACGAGGCGATGTCCAGACTTTACGGTTCACTTGCCGACGGAGAATTAGCGCTTTCATACCTCGGCGGAGTGGCCGTTAATAACCGCGGTCGATCAAATCGCACGAGCCTGGTGATGACAACCGCTCAAGCGCAAGCACTACTCGCGCGGCTCATTTCCGTCGGTGAGTCGCGAAGAATGATCATTCCCGTTCAGCTGATGCACTCCGGTCGACAAGCAGGCAGCAGAGAGATTGGCGCAGTACCGCTAGCTGCATCGCCTTTGCCATGTCCGTACTATAAGGAAGTCCCGACGGCGGCAACTAAATGCGACATCAGAGAAGTGGTACAGGATTTCGCCCGTTCTGCTCGACATGCCGCGTCAGCTGGCTGCGAAATGATCGAGATCCACGCGGCCCATGGCTACTTTGTTTCGGGCTTTCTCTCTAGAAATACCAACTATCGTTCGGATCAGTATGGCGGCACCCTTAGGAATAGATTTAGAGTCTTAGGTGAAATAGTTCAAGCTATCAGATCGAATGTCGATGTGACACTAGGCGCACGCGTAAATGTATTCGAACAGGGCAGCGGTGGGTTACAGGTTGAGGAGTTGGTCGATGGACTCGGCAGCATAGGGCCCGAGCTGGACTTTGTTTCGATAACCGGAGGTATGTACTCTGTTGATGACGATATGATTATTCCTCGGCGACTGAAAGGGCCGGGTATCTGGCGACGTCAATCTCGATACGTGCGGAGCCAGCTCAATATCCCAACATTGATTGCTGGAAACATCGAGACTGCCGCTATGGCGGACGAGATAGTGGCAGTTGGAGATGCAGACATCACGCTAATGGTTCGGTCATTGTTGGCAGATCCAATGCTATATGCGAAATCACAGCAGCATAACGCTGGTTCGGTCCAGCGTTGTACCGAACTGTATCTTTGTAAGTATCACTCCCGAGGCGCCTCGCATGTGTACTGTCCACACAGCGATCTTATGCGTAATGAATTCCGCCCAACTGTAAACCCGGTCCTGGCTCGACGGAAGTCAAAGGATCGTTGATTTGCCTGCCCGGAGATCGTGCACACTCTAGCGGCAGGCGTCTAAATGGTTATAGACTGAGTGCTTGTTCGGATCAGACTTCTGTCCTTCCATGTAAAACTCAGATGTAGCACTCTAGCCGTTCCTGGGCTAGTTATTACTGGGAATATCACCTCAGCCGCAGGGCTGATCGATTTACATCGAATTTCGCCATTTGGCGTATCTGTCAGTATCATAGGAAGCTCACCGTCACCGTCAGGCTTGATTTCGATATATACATCAGATGCCGGTATAGAGCCATTATTCCTGACGGTTATCCTTTCATCGGATCTTCCGGTGCTGTTACGTCTTCTGGGGTCGAGCTCGGGTGTGGCTCTAAACTCATATCGCGCCGTCAGGGTCGCTGTTGCGTGCGGCGCATCTTGAGCTAGACCTGGCAAGTTCCCGGACAGATGGGAAATGTCGGCCTCGATAGAATGTCGCACCAGCTTCCGAAGGTCGTGATCGGTAGCGAATTCTCGGTAGAGTCCCCGGGTGCCGAGAGCTGACTTAAATTGCCTGAGAGCCTTGAACTGCTTCGGATCATGGTCCTGAGAGAGGGGGGCGGTTGAGAATAGCACATGGACTCGTAGCCCTTTGCTAATTGCCTTATCTATTTCCTCGGCAGTTCCTGACGCTGCACGTGCGGTGACTGTGCCAATTCGAGCATGGAATACGGCAATCACAATGTCAGAGTGCTCTACCAGTTGATAATTTATTTCTGCTTGCCCGTCAACGCCGAGCGAGAATGAAGAAACGCTGTCGGTCGACCAGTGTCGCGGTATGAGTACAACGTTGCTGCCAGTCGATCGCTCGCGATTCCAACTGTGAACTGTATCCTGGACCACGTTTATGTAAGGAGTCACATCTCCTGGGCCGGAGAGCATGACGTTGAGTGCGACGCAGTTGAAAGCCACGTGTGCAGTCTATGCACGACGACCTCGGCGCGGTATCAGAATTATGCGAATTCGAGGTCGCCGGCGGACTGTAGGTCAGGTACGTAGAGCGTGTCTGACGTCGCCGGTTTCGGCCCTTCCGCTTGCCACAAGAGAGTGAGCCGAGTTCCGAGCCTGGTGTGACAGCGGGGTTCGAGTAAGAAGTGGGGGAGTTGGTCTGGGTTGGTGGTTCGGCCGCGTGTGGTTGATCGGGTATGGGTGGTCGCCTTGGGCGATATAGGCAGTCGAGATGTTGGTGCATTCAGCTCGCGATGGGGGTGGAGTGGTCGGTTTGGGTGCCTGTGGCGGCTGATGGTGGTCTCGAATTTGTCAATATGAAACTGACGGAATGCTTGACACTCGGATTGACGGGACCCGGGATTCGGTCCAACTGATCTGGCCCCCACTCAGGAGGCCGTGGTTTCGAGAGTTGAGGCAGACTGACTCGCAGGAGGTCACGATGCCGAAATCCTTTCCGCCGGCGATGCGTCGACAGGTGTGCGCTCGCCTGCGAGCCGGCGAGCCCGTCGCCGAGATAGCGGCGGAGACAGGGATCTCGCCCTGCCACCTTGTTCCGATGGAAGGCGCAGGTCCTCATCGATGCGGGTGTCCGAGAAGGCATCCCGAGCGTGGAAGCCGATGAACTGGCCGCGGCGAACAAACGGATCGCTGCGTTGGAAGCCGAATTGAAACTCACCCGCGACGCCTGCGAATTGTTCGATGCGCAGGCGGTGGTGTCCCCAAAAGGCGAATCGCGGTCGACGAGGGCTGATCGCGCTCGGACATTCAGGGCGGTCCACCTGCCGTGCTGTTGGTGTACACAGATCCACATTTCTGCGACAGCGGCGGCAGCCGCTGTCCACCAGAACAATTCGCAGAATCGTGGTCGCGGACGAGATATCCCGCATTCATACCCAGTCTCGCGGCACCTCGGCAAACGCCGGATCAAGGCCGCGTTGCTGGCCGAGTGCAAGATTATCGTCAACCACAAGCTGGTCGCCTCAATCATGGCTGAGCCCGGGCTGTTCGGCCTGCCCAGACGCAAACGCCGCGGTCACCCGATGCTCAAGGTGAGCACTCCTACGGACCTGGTGAACCGCGCCTTCACCGCTGCTCGACCCAACCAGCTGTGGTGCACCGACATCACCGAACACCCCGCGAGAGATGGAAAGGTCTATTGCTGCGCCATTTTGGACTGCTTCAGCAAGAAGATCGTTGGACGAGCGTTCTCCACCGTTGCCGACACCGCCCTGGTGAACAACGCGGTCAACATGGCGGTGTTAGAGCGCACGACCAGCACCGGCTTGATACTGCATGCCGATCACGGAACGCAATTCACGTCCTGGTCGTTCGGTGAGAACCTGCGACGGCATCGACTTCTGCCGTCGTTCGGGACTGTCGGGGATTGCTTCGACAATTGCAGCGATGGAATCGTTTTGGGGGCGGATGCAGACCGAACTCCTCAATACCAGGAAATGGCCGACAACGTTGGAATTGACGATCGCGAAGGCCGACTGGATCGACAACTTCTACAACGCCGAGCGCCGGCACTCCTACCTCGGCCACCTCAGCCCCAGCGAGTACGAGACGCTGTGGCTCGACATCCAACCAAGCCCTCAACTCTCGTAAGTCCGGACCGACAAGTGGGGGCCAGATCACCCGGACCGAAATTATGGAGTCAGGTCAGGATCCCTTGACCCCTAAGGAGATTCGGGTGACTGAGCCTGTAATGGACCGCGAGGTGCGGCGACGCCTGGCGGTCCTTCGTCATGTCGAGGAAGTCACCGGCAACGTCGCGATGACCTGCCGGTACTTCGGTATCAGCCGGCAGATCTACTACACGTGGCTGCGGCGCTACGAAACCGAAGGCGTCGAGGGCTGCGAGACCGGTCCCGGCGGCCGCGGACTAGCCCGAACGCCACGCGTGCCGAAGTGATCGAGAAGATCATCCATCTGCGGCAGAACTACCACTTCGGGCCGGAGAAGATCCGCATGTATCTGCAGCGCTACCACGACATCGAGATCAGCAAGTCCGGGGTGTGGCGCATCCTCAAACGCCTAGACATGGGGCGGCTGCCCGCTTCGCAGCGCTACAAGCGGCACGACCGCCGATGGAAACGCTACGAAAAACAACGACCCGGCCACCATGTGCAGGTCGACGTCAAATTCGTCGAACCCCTGCCGGGCAAGCCCGGACCAGGTGTCCCCGCAGTGAAACCGGTTGGGCGGCGGGGGAAGTTCTACCAGTTCACCGCGAATCGACGACTGCACCCGGCTGCGGATCCTCAAGATCTATCCGCGTAACAATCAGAAGACCGCGATCCAGTTCCTCGACTACGTGCTCTCCCAGCTGCCGGTCGCGGTCGAGACTATCCAGACCGACAACGGCGCGGAGTTCCAGTCCGGTTTCCACTGGCACGTGCTCGACAAGGGCATAAACCACGTCTACATCAAGCCCCGCACCCCGCAGTTGAACGGGAAGGTTGAGCGCTCCCACCGCATCGACGCCGAGGAGTTCTATCGGCTGCTCGACGGCGTCGTCATCGACGACGTCGCCATCTTCAACGCGAAACTCAAAGAGTGGCAAGGCTATTACAACTACCACCGACCCGATGGCGGACTCGACGGCCAAACCCCGTATGAAAGACTTCAGCAGAAGACACAAGCCGGGAACCGGGTGTAGTCGATCTTCATCAGTCGCACAGCGACAGAATTGCCGTGAATCGCGGCGTGCATGCTGGAATGTCGGCGAGAGTGATGAGATGGCGAGGTCACAGTTGATGCATTGCACGAGTTGATGTTTCGCGCTCGGACGCCGGAGGCGTGGTGCGTCTTGGTATGCGGGGACGTGGCCAACTTTCATGAGGTGGTTCTGGAGTGCGATCCAAATCAGATGCGCGAGTGCATGTGCGTCGATGACCGAGCGAGGACGAAAATGCCGAGAAGCGCGCATCCTGTTGAACACGCGCTTACTAGCCGAATTCAGTGCGTCCGAGTGGGTGGTCTTGGCCGTCGAAGCTGCCGTGATCAGAAGCCGCGCGGGGCCGCGGGCCGCTTCGGCGTGCTGCGTGCACCCCGATACGCCGATTCTGGAGCGACCTTGACGGCGCTCACTGAACTTGGCTCTGTCCCACTTTCGATGATGGGCGGGTGTCGATTGTGTTGGGGTGCTGGGGATTCCGGTAGAACTGCCCGGTGTGGTCGCTGATGGTGCAGCAGAGCTGTTGTGGCAGTTGATGTTCCCGGATCGGTCGGGTGTGCATGTGGTGGGTGTGAGCCGGGTTGGGCCGATTATCCGGTTCGATGCGGTGACCAGGGAGGTCCCGCAGTCGTGTCCGGTGTGCGGGGTGGTCTCGTCGCGGGTTCACAGCCGCTATTCCCGTGAGATCGCCGATGTCGCGGTCGCGGGCCGGGAAGTGGTGCTCAGGCTGGCGGTGCGGCGGCTGTTCTGCGGTAACGGCGGGTGCGGGCGGCGGATCTTTGCCGAGCAGGTGAGCGGGTTGACCGTGCGTTATGGGCGTCGCAGCCTGGCGCTGCGGGACGTTTTGAGACGGTTCGCGTTGGCGTTGGGAGGCAGGCCCGCGGCGCGACTGTGCGCCGGGGTCGCCAGTGTGGTCAGCAGGATGACGCTGCTGCGGCTCATCCGCGCACTGCCGCAACCGGACATCGGCGGGCTTACTGTGGTCGGTGTCGACGAGTTCGCGTTTCGTAAGGGTCGCAACTACGGCACGATCCTGGTCGATATGGCCACCCGCCGTCCGGTGGACCTGTTGCCCGAAGCCAGCTCCGATGCGTTGGCCGCCTGGCTGCGCGAACATCCAGGGATCGAGGTGATCTGCCGTGATCGCGCCGGCTACTTCGCCGACGGCGCTCGCCGCGGAGCCCCTGATGCGGTGCAAGTCGCGGACAGGTGGCACCTGCTGGCGAACCTGACCAGTGCTGTGGAGCGTGTCCTCGCGCGCAAGCGTTCCTGCCTGAATGAGCGTGACCCGGACCAGATTCCGGCACCACCGATCCCGCAGCCCGCCCCACCGGATGGCCCGCTGGCGCAGCGGATCACCCGCCAACACCCACAAATCCAACAGATGCTGGGTCAGGGTTGGACGATCAGCGCGATCGCGCGGGAATTGCACCTGGACCGCAAGACCGTCCGCCGCTACGCGCGCACCGAGGTCGAGGGTCTGCTCAGTTCCGGGGTGCGCCGCGCGAGTCTCATCGACCCGTTCGTGCCCTATCTGCAGCGCCGCTGGCGCGAGGGCTGCGTGAACGCCGCGGTCCTCTACTCCGAGATCGCAGCCCAGGGATTCGGTGGCAGCGTCAAGACGGTCCGTCGACACCTGCAACACTGGCGCGTGGCCGGCGTCCCAGTCCAGGCCCCGCCCACGATCACACCCCGCAAGGCCGCTGGCTGGATCATGCGCCGCTGCGACGACCTGACCGACGACGAACGCGAGCGTCTTCGCACGATCATCGATCGCTGCGACGAGATCGCCACCACCGCAGGCCTGGCCACCGAATTCGCGATGCTGCTACGGCAGCTGCGAGGAGCGGAACTCGGGGCTTGGACCCAGCGGGCACAGGCCAGCGGAATCCGGGAGATCAGTTCCTTCGCGGCCACACTGCACCGTGACTGGGATGCCGTGGTCGCCGGACTGACCCTTCCTTACAGCAACGGCCCCACCGAAGGAAACGTCAACCGGCTCAAGCTGATCAAACGAGCCATGTACGGCAGAGCACGCTTCGACCTACTCCGGCTCCGGGTCTTGGCCACCTCGTAGCAACCGGACCCATCATCGAAAGTGGGACAGAGCCAACTTCGGCGAGCGCCGTCAACCTGACTTCTTCCCACACCAGCACACACGACAGCCTCCGTGACCACGGAGCACAACGCGCGCATACGACTTCCACGACGATGGACGGACAGGTCTCGAAGATTGGATTCGCGGAGATAGCTAGCAGAGATTGTCCACGTCGAGAAGCACGCTCCGGCGGTAACGCGAGTAGACTAGTTCGTTTGCTGGGATTGCCTCAGCTGTGAAACTCCCCGCCGCGGATCGCCTGTTGGACGTCGAGGCTGGCGTCGGCCCGTGGCTTGGACAACAGTCGAATCGTATCGTTGTCTACGGCGACTCCTTAATTGCACATGGCGCGGACCTCGGGCGTGCGTAGATACGCCTGTACGCCATGGAAGGCGAGATTGCCGATGGTGAGATCTGGAATGTCTTCCACCCCAGCGAATGTACGGCCGAGGCCGCCTCGTGGAACGGCCACGATGTCTCCGACGTCGGCCAGATTGACCCAGCGCTGCACACCCGGCGGGCGGCCACGGTCCGATGGGTCCAGCCGATCGAGCACCACCCCGGGCATTGCCAGAGGACTGCCGACTGTGATCAGGAGATCAACGGACAGGTGCGGATCTTGCCAGAGCGTCTCGTATGCTACGACGCTGCCTAGCGAGTGCGCCACGACCGCTGTCGGCTTGATCTCGGCGATAGTCGCGGCGACGGTGGCTCGCGCCGCCGTTCTCCGTGGCGAATCCGGCTTGGCCAGGTACGTGTGCACCTCGCGGCAAAACAGCACCGCGAGCCGGCGCGCGGTGTCGCCGTGTTTACGGGTCAGCCAGTCCGACGCTTGCCTGAGGCGAGCCGTGCGCGGACCTTGCGCTACCGCACCTACCGGCTGGAGTTGGTCCACCCACGCAATCAACATCTCCTGCTCCGCCGGCTCCAGCGTCATCGGGTCGTCGCTACCTTGGCCGATGCCTCGCTGGAGGTGCTCGGAGTAGTAGGCCACATGTACCTGTCGGCCGAGCGCATGGCACCATTCCACGCTCAGGTCGTCGGCCGTCCTCCCCGGTCGATAGTTGTTGATGCCATGCACTCCCACGATATTGCTCATGCCGATCCGTCCTCGTTGTAGTGAAATGCGATCAGCTCGCGTTCGGCGCCTACCAGCAGGTAGCCGTCATCGGTGAGGTCCATGCAGTGCACGGCTCCGGGTACGGTGATCACATACGGAGACCCGATGTCGTCGACCAGCCAGATACGAACTGAGCCGTCCGTGGCCCCGGTGTACACAGCCGGTCGCCCGTGCAGTGTTCCGGCGCGAACGACGGCAGCAATTCCCTTGTGCGCCCCGGGCAGTCGGATACGTTCCGAGGGCATGACAAGGTTTTGCAGCAGGACAACACCTTCGCTTTCGGCGCGGATCTCGAATACTCGGTCTCCGATGTACAGCGTGCGCTGACCTGCCAAGATCTGCGCCTTGTTGGCGAAGCCATCCCAGCTGGACGTCTGTAAAACCCGCCCCGTCAGCGGATCCCATGCGATGGCGTCGCCGTCGTCCCAGAACACTCTGCCGAAGGCTTTGCCGCCGACGTTCTGGGTGCCGATGACGGTCACGGTGGAGTGCCTGTAGACCTGTGGTGGCCCATCTCGGCCCGACTCGGGATCGATTAGGTTTACGGACCCGTCACTGTCTCCGATCAGTAAGTGGTGCTTGGGCACTGGCAGCACCCCGCGGGATGTTTCGGCTACGTCGTGACATGCGGTCACGAGTGGAGCCTCGAATCCGGGCGGTCGATAGCTCCGGGTCCACCAGGTGCTCAATTCGCCGTCTTCGTCGCCGGAGGCTACGGTCGTGCCATCACTGCTGATCGCAATGCATGAGACTGGTGCCTCGTGCGAGCGTCTCGTGTCGACCGGGGTGGCCGACTCCACGCAATATAGCGACACCATGCCCTCGTCATCACCGACGGCGAGCCATTTTCCATCGGCACTCACTGCTAGTGCCGTCGGCGAGATCCATTTGTCGACGGTGGACTTCCATGTCAGTACGTTGTTCTGCGTGACCACCACACGGCCGGTGATGTCGCGGCACGCGAGTAGGTGACCTTCGGCCGATACGCGAAGTTCAACCGCAGCCAAATCCATGATTTGTATGACGCGGCTTGTCATCGTTGACAGATCCCACTGGTAAATTGCCTGGCCTACGCTGGCGAATACCGAAGGATCGTCGCCCCACGCCACCGCCCAGCAATCTGCGGTCAGCCCTGTATCGAAGCTCTGCCACGGTCCGTCACCGGTCTTCAGCCAGCCGCTACCATCACGGTGCACTACCACGATCTTTGCTCCGGACGGTTCCACCGCCAGAACAGCGACATGCCCTGTCCAGTTCGATTCGATGGTGTGCGGGACGATTTGGACCGACCCATCGAAGTCACTGGCAACCGCGAAACATCTGCCGTTGCCAGACATTGCTACAATGCCTGCGCCATCGAGGTCGACCGGGATCTCCGTCTGAGTCTCCTCGGTGACGCGCCACGTTGCGACGGTGTGGTCCTCACAAGACCAGGCCAGAGTGAGACCGTCGTCGGTCACCGCGAGTGATCGGATAGCCGAAACTCTCTGTGGCTGAAGAGTTCTCATTGGGTCCCAATCGAAGTCGTCTCCACGTGACCACAGAGGCTGCCATGGAAGGAACCGGGCAGCCCGCTGTGCCAAATCCTGTGCGCCGACACGAGCGGCGGCTAGCGCCAACGAATAGCGTGTCGCGAATGGATCGAGCATGCGAATGAAATCGATCAGTGACTCCGGCGCGGCGTCGGATCCTGACAGCCGCTCCACGGTACCGGGCAGAAGCAGAAAGCCCGGGTCAGAAAAGATCTCGTGGCTCCGGCTACCGGCCTCGGCCAGCACATGCCGCAACACGTACGGCTCAGCAGCTGCCCAATCGCGGTCGTCGGCGGGACCTAGCGGATCAAGCATCGCGTCGAGAAGGTCCGCCGACTGCCACAGGTGATCGACGAGAGCCTGGTGAAACAGCCGGTAAACGGTGGTCCCGTCGACATCGGATGACTGCCGAATGTAGAACTTGGCTTCGGTCAGCGCCTGACGCACCTCCACCAGCGAAATTTCGTTTCCCGCACAAAAGCAAGCAGCGATGCGGGCGAGCACGGTGACCGGCATGCCCTGCTCCCGCGCGCGCGCAAGCGCGGTGAGTACTGGCCGTACAAAGGGCTGATCGGCGCGCGCGGCTAGGTCGATCTCCAGCACATTGGGGAGGGTATGCGGCACCGCGCTACCCAGGCGTAGGGCTTCATTGGCAGGGAGTGCACGAGCATCAGGAAATGAGCTAACGAGGTGTCGGGTGTAGAGGCCAGCGACCAGGAACGGGCCCCCGCCATGCAGGCAGGACAGTATGCGCGCAACCTCCGCGGCAAACGCTCCGACGGCGCCGCCACCAGACTGCCGATAGCTAGGGACTGTCCGCAGCAGGGTGGTGACGTACTTGTAGAGGTCCTCCTCGAGGATGTCTTCTGTCACCTCGTCCAGGTCGTAGAGCTGATCTTGTTTCTGGGCGAGGTCCAACAGCGGACGCAACTGACGATAGGGACGAAACCCAGCCAATAGGCGGGCCACGGGACCGCCGTCGCCCCGCTGAGACTTGGCGAGCGGCAACAGGAACTCATGGAGCACCGCCATCGGGTTCTCAGCCTCGTCCACAGCGTCCACAACGATCACTGGCGGCGGCTTTTTGCTGGAACGCAGTTGCCGCAACAAATCCTTCATTCCGCGGCCTTCGTCAAGACCGAGCTGGTTGGCGACCGACCGGACGATCGCTGGAACCCCACGCTGTCGGGCATGGACGGCTGCGAGATGGTCCACTTGGTATGGCGTGCGTTCGACGTCGTCCCAGATCGTTTTGGTTGGTCGCCGCAGAACCGGGTGAGCTGCACAAACCATGATTCCCAGTAGGGCGGATTTGCCAGCGCCGGGACTGCCCGTGACTACGCAAATACCCCCGGCTCGGGGCTGGTCCATCCACGCCGACAGGTCGACCAGTTGTTTCTTGCGGCCACTGAAGCAACCCACCATCCGGTCGGTCAGGCGGCCGACACCGGCAGCCCGGTCCAGAAAGTGTCGAGCGTCGAGGCCCTCGTCCAGTTCGTCCAGGAACGGACGAAGCCCCGGGTTCAGGCCGGCTCTCATCCAGGTGTGCTTGTTGTTCGTGTATCCGACGTTCGCGAAGAAGTGCAGTTGCGGGTCCGTACTGATGTCCTGGAGGCTCGCGGTGACCGTTTGGCTGTAGGAGTCGGCCTCGGCAGACAGCCGCTGGACCTCCTGTCGTAACGCGCGGGCAACAGTGGTCAGAGGGACATAGCGCATGGTCGCATCAACATCGAACTCGTTGGCCCGCAACCCGTTCAACACGGCGACCAGCGCTTGACTGAACCGGCCGTCATAGGCAGCCCGGTCTGGCTGGCAGGCAGCAATCACCCATCCCCGGGTCTGGTCGGCGTCGATGCGGTACTGCCACGGCAGTCGTGCCGCAGTGCCGGAGTAGCACAGATCCAGCAAGAACAAAGTGCGTAGTCCGCGGAGCTGAACGTACTTCAGCCACTGGTCCACATCGAGCGCCGGATCCTTCACCCCATCCGAGCCCAGCACGTAGACGGTGCCGTCACCTTCGGCCAGTTCGCCGTGGCTGAGCACATGCACGATCAGTAGATCATCTACCGCGCACGCCTTCATCACATCGAGGATCCGGGCCCCGACCTCCGCGGAACCCATCGTGTCGGCTAGAACCTCAACAACCTCATAGTCGATCTTCCGAAGCGCCGTCGACACCTGGTTTACCAGCTCTGGGGCGAACGCCAGCTCGACCATTCCAGCGTGGTTGCTGACGCCGATGCTGATTGCCTTCAAACGGCGTTCGCGATCGGCCAACTCGTATGCTCCTTATGATGCCTTGTCCCTAGAGTCGGAGCCGGATGGGCTGGAGTTACCGAGGTCGTCCGATCAAGTCAAATGTTAGCCAAATGATCTAATGCCGCAACGGTATTCGCCTGAATGCGAACTGACAGACCGGTCGGATTACGCTGGGCCAGCCAGAACGACACGACGGAAGACCAGCGGACGGTGTCGATTCGAAGTCTACGTAATGTTGCGAATGCCAACTCTCTTCCCGCCTGACCTGCGAATTGAGCTAGGTGACGGCTTTCTCGCCCGCTGGGGATGTGATTCCCTCATGCGCGGGAGAGGGTAAGGCGACCGATGTCTGTCGGGTCCCGGACACGAAACGCCTCTGAATCGCTCCGGTGAGTCCGGAGACCTACTTGTGTGACAGCCCGGCCGGTTGCCGGGCTGGGTTCTGAGCGTAATAAGCGGCCTCCATTTCGGCGGGCGGGATGTCCCCGCAGTACTGGTAGAGGCGCCGGTGATTAAACCAATCGACCCATTCGGCGGTGGCGAACTCGACGTGGTCGACGCTGCGCCAGGGGCCTCGCGGCTTGATCAGCTCAGTCTTGTACAAGCAATGCCGCGTAGTTAAGCCGTTGGTAGGCAGGTCAACTCGGGGTGTTTCCTAAGGTGGGTGTCGGGGAGGTAAGGCAACGGGACCTCTGCTATTGCAGAGAAGCCGTCCAAGGTCTTCCTGCATCCGAGAGGTCCCGTTGCCCTCCCAGTCTGTCAGTACGCCGCTCACCCGCACCATTACCGTGGCCGCAGGAATCTTCGCGCCCGGTCACCTCGGGGAGCTCACGCAGTACCTGCCGTTCGAGTTGATCGATGACGTTCTCACCCGGACCCGGACGGTGCAGCGTCGCACCCGCTTGCTGCCCTCGCGCGTCGGGGTGTATTTCGTTCTCGCTCTGGCTGTTTTCCCGACGCTGGGCTATGAGCGGGTCTGGGACAAGCTGATCGCCGGGCTAGGATCGCTGCTCGCTCGCAGGCCCTCGGGGAAGGGACTGCGGGATCTTCGCCGGCGTCTGGGAGCGGCACCGTTGAGGGCGCTGTTCGAGGTCGTGGCGGGCCCTCTGGCGCAGCCCGCCACCCCGGGTGTGTGCTATCGGCATTGGCGCACTGTGGCTTTCGACGGCTGCGGTTCGCTGCAGGCTCCAGACCAGGACCGGATCCGGATGCGGCTGGGCAAGTTCACTCGATACCGCGGCGGCACCGAGGGCTACCCGCATCTGCGGGTCGTGACCTTGTGTGAGACCGGGACCCGCGGCCTACTCGGCGCAGTCTTCGGCTCGATCAAGCGTAGTGAGACCGACTACGCCGCCAGTTTGGTGCCGCTGTTGAACGACACGATGCTGTTGCTGGCCGACCGCAACTTCGGTGGTGATGACATTCTCACCCGCGTCGCGGCCTCCGGCGCTCAGCTCGTGGTCCGTCTCAGCTCTCGCCGTCGTCCGGCCGTGTGGGCCACGCTGCCCGATGGATCGGTTCTGACCAGGATCAATGGTTACCGCTTCCGCATCGTCGATATCCAGATCACCGCCACCTGCGCCGACGGATCCCGCGTGGGTGACCGCTACCGGATCATCACCACCTTGCTCGACCACCGCACCGATCCATCGATCCAGATCGCCCGCCTCTACCACGAGCGCTGGGAGATCGAATCAGCATTCTTCGCGTTGCGCCACACCATGTTCCGCGGACGCGTTCTGCGTTCCACCGACCCGGTCGGCCTCGAGCAGGAGATGTGGGCCGCCCTGACGATCTATCAGACGTTGCGCCGCGCCATGTGTGACGCCGTGGAGACCGCTCCGGGAACCGACCCGACCGGGCAAGCTTCACCGTGGCCATGACCGCCGCCATCAACCAGATCGTCACCGCAACCAACATCACCAGCAACGACTCACCCGAAAACGCCATCGCCCGAGCGGTTTTGGAGAACCTCCTGCCCGCCCGCCGTCCGCGCATCAGCGCTCGCAAGGTCAAATGCCCCATGTCCCGCTACGGGACCGCGCTCACCGGCAACCGCCCTACCAAGAGCCAAGCCATCATCCGGCTGGAACTCCGCGCGCTCACCGACCCACAACAGACCGAAGCGGACGAACACCCCGCAAGCGCTGCCGACCCGGGCCACCGCCAGCAAGTGTTGCAGCTACTGCGGACCGACCCCGACCGCGACTGGACCCCCAGCGAAATCACCCAAGAGCTGAAACACGTTCGCTACCGCAGCCTTTGCAGCCAAATAGGCCGATGGACCGACCAAGGGTTCCTCGACCGGATCGGTCGTGGACGCTACCGCCTCAACCGCCAATGGCTGGCACCGGAACCGCCACAGCCAGACGGCGACTCGACAACCGACCCCACCGCTCAACTACGCGGCATTGCTTGTACAAGACTGAGCTGATCAAGCCGCGAGGCCCCTGGCGCAGCGTCGACCACGTCGAGTTCGCCACCGCCGAATGGGTCGATTGGTTTAATCACCGGCGCCTCTACCAGTACTGCGGGGACATCCCGCCCGCCGAAATGGAGGCCGCTTATTACGCTCAGAACCCAGCCCGGCAACCGGCCGGGCTGTCACACAAGTAGGTCTCCGGACTCACCGGAGCGATTCAAATCATCTTGGCTGGCTGCGCTTTTGAGGTACACCTGTCGTGTTCTTGTTGGATCATGAGGTCGTGAGACTAGCCGCCGGACCTTCGACACGGAGACACAGACTTTCGCGGGTCACAAGTTTGACTCGCCCTACTCCCAGCCGCGCTCGCAAGGTCGGCGAAAACATCAAGAAGGGGGTGACATGGGACGGATGGCTGAAAGTCGGCGCGATAGCTACGGCTACAGGTGTCCTTGTCGGACTTATCTTTACCGCAAGAACATTGGATGCCGCCAACAATCAGCGCAGGATATCGGAAAGGACGGAGCTTTCGAACCGATTCACAGCTGCGATCACTCAAATAGGCTCGCCAAATCTAGATGTGCGACTCGGCGGCATCTACTCTCTAGAAAGGATTTCCAGTGACTCAATCAGCGATCGCCGAAACATTATCGAAATTCTCGCCGCGTTCGTGCGATTACATGCGCAACCGAACGCTTCCCCGTGCGGCTTCGACGCAAGCGCGAAGCTAGCCCTCGACGTTCAGTCAGCCCTAACAGTGATTATGCGTCGCGATTTTGACGTCCCACCTTCGGTCGACCTCACTGACACGTGCCTAGCCGGGGCGAATTTGCGAGGAGCGAACCTTCGGAATGTTAATTTCTATAGATCAAACTTGAGCCACACCATATTCGACGGTGCTCATACTGATGGAGGACCAGTAAACTTTGAGAGTGTCTCAATTGGTTATGCCAACTTTGCGGACGCCGACCTGCGTGGCGCAGTATTTCGCAACGCTAATGTCATACTATCGAAGATCATCAAAACTGACTTGAGTGGCGTGATTTTTGAACACAGCAAGGTTGTGGGTGTAATCCTCTCATTGTCGAATGTGAGGGGGTCACTATATATCATTGCGACCTCCGCGGGTCCCACTTTGGCCCAGTACCGTCCATAGCTGACGGGCCGGTAGAGAACTTGACTGAAGCGAAGTTGGATTTTATCCCAGTGTCACCGCGTGCGCTACGTCGGCAAAGCCGTCCCCGCGAGGAAGGACAGCGCCAGATCGAACATGGGAACGCGGACGGCCCGCGGTTATTGCCGCATGAGCTCGACGAAGTTGTTACTGCGCTTACTCACCTGCTGTGCAGTCTCTGTCCTGGCGCCCTCGACGCCATGGTGTCCTCCTATGTCCCAACCCTGCGCGTGATCGCAGGCCCTGTCCGGACAGCCGAAAGTCTCCTCGTCCGCGCGACCAGGCCCGAAGCCGGGCAACCCAGCTGAGGTTAACTGCCGGGTCTCATCCGGGCTGGCGCCGAGCAGTTGGGCGACCAGCTGCAGAACCGGTCGCCGTGCGGCGGATCTGACCAGTACCGACGTCGCGTCTCATGTCGTTGAACTACTGGAGGCCAACCTCGACACCAGCTTGGCACCGAAGACGATCTGGCAGCGAAACTTTCGCGGATCGTTCTGGGCAAGGTGCGCCTCTACACTCTCGACGTCCGGAATTCCGACCGGACTTGGGAATCACACGTTCTGTCACCGGCGTCGCGCCGATCCCTGCCACCATCGCCAACCGCAGAAAGAGCAGCGACAGCGCTACATCGCACCACCTGTGAACTACGTGCGGCGCACCCGGCCAGACCCGACCTCTGGGCAGCACTCATCCACAGCGGCCCATAACAGCACGCCTACCCCGCACATGCTGCGCCACATTCGTTACGACGATGGTCGGCGTGTCAACCTGCGCGATGTTCAGATTGCCGCTCGTCATGCCGACCCTCGCACGACCATGCGCTGTGACCGTATTGAACCAATCTCGATCGGCATTCGAACTACATACTCGCTGCCTAGATGACCTCGGGCGCATCGCAACTCAACGCGCGCACATGCGGATTTAGTGCCGCTGGTTTGAGCTCAGAGGCACACGCCCCAAGCATGCACCGCTATACTTTTCAAATAAAAGACTGATACTTCGTTGATAGTTGATAATATAGTCTTATGCCTGAGATCGAAGATGCCGTCGTCGTGTTCACCGGCAAGAGTGCCGAGAAGATCCTCCATGAGGGCGGCTCCCAGGCATGGAAGCTAGACGCTGCCCGGGCCAAGAAGTGCGAATGGCTCGTCTGCACTCAGAACGCCCATAACTTCGAACCCTTTGCCGACGGCAATGAACCCCATGGGAGCGCCTTCCTTATCGGCCGGATTTCTCGTATCAGCCCGTCCACGAAGCCGGATGAGATTCCGGGACGTTGGAAGATTCAGTTCAGCGAGTATGCCCGTGTCAGCGTTCCCGAGGTGTGGGCTGGCGATCGGAACCCTGTCCGCTACACCCAATTGGCTGCTTTGGGTATCAGCCTCGACGGCCTGGAGTTCCAGAAGGCCGAACGTGACGCCAATGCGATGGTTGAAGCCTCTCCTACGGTGCCGGTCGGACTGACGATTGCCCAGGCAAAGGCCGGGCTGGCGCTCAACTACGGTGTCGGGGTCGATTCCATCGAAATCGTCATCCGCGGATAGCTGTTGAACATAGTGGCCGCGTTTCGAAGAGCGCTGACACCGGGTTAGTTTCGGCCTCGAAATATTGATCCGAGCAGTCTGCCACGCGATTCGCCTGCACTTGGAACGTCCGCTCGGCTGCTGACTCACCGAGGTGGGGCCAGGGGTTCATGTCGGTAGGGGGTATCGACCAGTACGCCAACCTCCTGCAACACCGAAAACTGCTGGTCATCGGCAAATAGCGGTGGCGTGACGATTCTGGTCCGGCCGCGCGGACTTGATCATTCATCTGTTCGGAGCCGTCATGGCCGACGTGGAGATCGATGCCAGGATGACGGGGAAAAACCGCGGCAACCTGCGGAAATACTTGAGCGCCGACAGGCGGGCAAGAAACTCGGTGAGCAACCGGGCGCGTGCGTCGGTCCCGCCGGTTCGGCGAGGCCGACCCGCAACATGGGCCGCAGCGTACCGGTACTGGAGGCACCCTCAGCAAAGCTTTTGTCCGCCGCATGCACGGCAGCTGTGGGCGCGGCCATATCTTCGCCGTCTCCGTTACCGGGTGTCAAGGTCCGCGGTAAGGTCGAAGACTGCGGAGACGGATCCTATGAGGTGCCGGTCACCTGGGACGAGTCCGTCGCACTGGCCCCCTGTGCAGCAGCCCGAACGAGATCCGTTGATCATCCAGGCGCAAGACGCGTAAAAAGCGCGACGAGGTCTTGGCGTTCCTTCGGTACGGCTGTTTCATGAACCGCATCAATCGCCAGGATCCACCAACTGGTTGTCGAGGGCCTCAATGACCTCCCGGTATTCGGGCCGGTCGGCGAATCCGGAATGCGCGCAGATCGCTGGCTTTTGGTCGCGAGGGCCAGGATCGAGCGTTTCTGCATCTGGGATGCGATAGTCCACGAGCCGTAGTGCATCTGCCAACTCGTCGTTGGTGTTGTTGAAGATCCACCCACCGATGGGGTCGCTGAAAACCCACATGTTGATCCAGCGGGGTTGCACGGTGCGCAGCCGGGTCATCGCCCCCAGGCCGAAGTAGGCCGGGAAGTTTCGGGCGTAGAGCCGCCGCAACGGCGACCCGAAGGTCAGCAGCGCAGTCCGCTGCCGGACCTCGTCGGACAGTTGCAGCATGGTTGCCGCGCCGATGATGGTGCCCTGACTGTGGGTGGCGGCGATGACCCGCTGCTTGTCTGTGGCCGCCATGTGCTGGCACAGCTGCAGACGAAGCTCGGGGACTGCTCGCTCCGCGTAACAGGGCGGCGTCAACGGGTGGTTGGCGCGCGGCCAGAATGTGGCCACGTCCCAAATGATTCCGACGGTCCGACGCGTTTTCCGGCTGCGGTATGCCATCACTGCCACTCCGACAAGTCCCGCAGCGATGCCCGAGAAGAGCAAGACGGCGACAGTCGTGCCAGGCAGCCTCCGCTGCAGCGCGGCCTCACCGTCGACGCAAAACATGACCAACACGGCGGCGAACGCCAGAAGCGCAAGTCCGGTCATCACCGCGAGTATCGCGGGCAGCAGGTCGGCCAGAGACGCTATTGCTCGCGCCTTCGCGATCGCTCCCGCATCTTTCTGACGGCATTTCGCCTTTTCGGGCTCAGCAGGTGGAAGGTTGTAATCGTTCGATACCACTTTCAGTGCAGCCGCCGTTCGGGACCGCCGGATCACCCACACGACGGGAATCACGATGAAGAGCAACACCAAGAGGAGGCCGAAAAAGACACTGGCTGCCCAGATGTAGGCGGGAGGAATGATCAGAGCTGCATCGGCCGAGGTGGCGTCCACTTGCTCCTGGAACCCTACCGGGGAAGGCCATTCCGAATGCGAAAGCCCGTCGCACACCGTTGGCGGGTTCGTTTTCCCGGCCACGAGGGCCTCGACGATTTGCGTCTCGCACAGAGCCAGTTCGGTGGAGGAGACAGGGTTGCCGAGGAACTGGGCAAGGACCAATCCGACGCCGGCACTGAATCCGCCCCCGACGAGCCACGCGATGGCGGCAACAAAAAATGATGTGAACCCCCTCAGGGTGGGCCGAAACCCTTTGACAGTGGTCTCTGACGCGTCGGTTGGAGCCGCCGGGGCCGGTGCGGGCCACCCCCGCGACACCGCGGTTGAGATAAACAACAAGGCGATGAACGCTGCCTGAACGAGCAGCAGCAGATAGATGGCGCTGTACAGATAGGGAAACGACCTAGGCTGTGCGACATCGTATTTGACCTTCGCGCGACCGACGGCGACGAGCGCGGCCGCGAGGGAGGCGACCGACAGCCATTGCAGCCCTCTGAGAATGACCCCTACTTCGGGGGGTGCGCCTTTGCCGCCCCGACCCGTGACGTATGAGCTGCACACCGCCCCCGCGGCTGGGACGAATATCGCCGCGTTGAGTACGAGCAAGCACGTCAGAGGAGGGCCCCCGTCGGCGTCGACTTGCGGTCTGGCCCCCAATAGGACCACGCATGCCAGACCGGACAGCCACACCGTGACGTGGCACCGCCGCAAGCGGGCTACCGACGCATCCGGCTCCCAGAAGAGGTGATCCTCGAGGGGGACAGCGTCGCTGGGAACCTCGGCTGCAGGCGGAGGGTTGCCGCCGGCTGCAGGATTGCCTCTACCGAACCACAGCAGCAGGCCCACCAACGCCGCGACAGGCAGTGACGTCCAGAACAAGCGCATGCCCACTGACCGATCGACAAGAAAACGCAGCGGGCCGAGGCGCGCGCCGCAGTGCGGCATCGCCGCGCACTGCCAGCCCACCAGGTCGACTGCTAGAAGGACGGACGCGAGCATCAGCGTGAGCGTGAGCGTTAGCCCGATCAATCGCAGAAGACGCACGGACGTTCTGGTGGCAGTCGTGGCCGTCCAAGAACCCGCCTTGGCAGGCGGCACCATCCAGTGAGCCAAGTTGATCAGGATGAAAGGCAGAAACAACAGCCAAAGCCCTCGACTAGCCTTCCCTGACGTGAGTGCGCCCCACGAATACGCCTCTACGTTGCGGCGCGGGTCGATCGCCGCGTCAGTGGCGGAGTTGTCTCGTCGCCGATAGGTGCCTGCCGAGGAGTCGCCGCTGATCTGGTCGATGAGTTCGGTCGGGTAATGCAGCATCGCTTCGGGCGGAGTTCCCGAGACACCGTGGACACGGAGTTGGACTACCGATTCGATCGTCATCGTTGACCCACTCCCGTGTCAGGTTTGCTGCAACTCCTTCTAGTGTGTGTATGTTTGCGCGCGATCTCCGTCGGAACACGCGTAGTGCACTACCTGATGTTGGAACGACAGCGCTAGCGCGCCAGCATGCCCGCCGCGCGGTACGCGGCGTCGACGTAGGCCATGTTCCCGACTGCATCGGCGGTGTCCAGCGGCAGCGGCGCGCCGTGCTGCACGTGTGCGGCGAATGCTTCGTATACGACGGGCGGGTGCCCAGCCTCTCGCCGACGGTGCCGTCTGCCGTGTTGATGGTTACCCGGTCGTCGTCGTGCGGCTTGATGAAGTTGTGCGCCAAGGCGTTTCCTTCGGCAGCATCGAGGGCTGCCCGCCTCGTCGATTGTTTCCCGGAACGCGTACCAGCATCACTGAGCGCTTGTATTCGCAGTGCACGCAGCCGCGGCCCATCACCTGCGTATGCATGCCGGAGAGTCCACATCGGTCGACTACCTCCGTCCCGTGTAGATGGCGCGCTTTGCGTTTTATCGCCGAGCGTGAGCACGGGTTGCCGAAAGCCCATGCACGTGGGCGCGTGCGACCGATGGAACCTGGCTGGGTCTGTGCTGTTTCGCTATCCGCACAGGCAACAAGCGGGGCCGTGTCGAGACCAGGCAGTGGTGCCCGGCATGAGCCATATCTTTGAAGCGTGACTAGCTGGCGCCGAAGCCGTCACGACTGACAGAGCATCCTTCGAAATAAACCATTCTGGCCGGCTTCCGTATGGTTCCTGGCTGTTGGGCAACTGATGGCTGGATGGGTCCTTGCAAAATCCTGGTCGTCGATGGGCATACGTGAATCGAATCCTGCAATACCGCGAAAAGTTCGCAACGGCAACCCTTTTCGGAACCCTGCACAATCGAAAGGAGATGCGCCACCGGCAGAGACTAGCTGTCGAGGTGATGGATGCGTGCGCCAGGGACACGCCGGTCGTAGACCGGGTCTGCTGGAGCGTCCGCGCATGATGGAGTCGCGAAACGCGGCGGCCGGGTGCGCGGACTGCGACCATAGTGGGGTCACATGCGGAAATGCTGCCGAGGGATCGTGGGGGTACCGATGTTGGAGACGAGCGCGACTGTTACCGGGACGTGGGCCGATGATGCCGAACCAGTGGACTACCGATGGCTCACTATCGTGACCGACGCGGCCGGTCATCAACGGCCGACTTTGCGCGGCCAGGGCCGGTTCGACACCGAGGACTCCTACACCGCGCGCGTGCACGAAAGCCACACCGGCCTGGCTGCGGCGGTGTTCGCAGAGGTGTGCGGCGAGATGGTCGAATACCACCGAGACGCGGTGCTCGATGCCCGCCTGGACGGCCAACCCGACCCGATTCCGCCCATCATGGTCACCACCACAGTCCACGACGCCCACGACACTGCGGTTGCGATCCTGACCGGTCGTCTGCATCATCGGCCGGTCACCGAGGACGAGGTCGCCGACGCCGCGGTCACGTTGGGCCAGACCGCTGTCGCCGACGCGCGCCAGCGCATCGACCACCTTCGCGACCCGCGCGACATCAGCCACCATGACCTGCTCCCGCCAGTTCTTGACCTCGATGCCGAGCCGCGCCTTGACGCTGGCACCCGCGACACCGTCCGGGCCGGTGCGGCCGTCAACAACGAGCGGCGACAAAGGCTGCGGGCGCTGCGGGCCGCCGCCGCAGAACTGCGGGCCGAGGTACACAACCCCGAGTACTGTCGGCAACAACTCGCCACCATGCAAGACGCTTTCGCCACCGCCCCCACCGAGACCCCAACCTCGATTACACCGCCCGGCGACCCGGATCAAGCCGCTGTCGTCCCGATCGATTGGCAGGCCCGCGTGGACCGCTGGCAGCGGCTGCTGGAGATCTCCACCGAGGCCTACCTCGACGCCGCCAGACTCGATACCGCCGCCGAACAGCTGCGCCGCGGACGCAAACATCCCGAATGTGCCGATGGGCGCCAGGAGTAGCAGGCGATGCCGACGTGAACACCACAAGGGTGCAGGGCCGCCAGCAGCGACCAGCTCGCGATGACACTGGTGTCGCCGTGGGCGGGGATCAGCCAGGGGTGGCGAGGGCAGGGTGTTCGTCGGCTCGGGTGGCGTGAGCACGCACGAGGTGCCCCAGAGTCCCGTGCATCGACCTCGCCGCAGCCAGATCACGGTGTAGTTTGCTGTCGAGGCCCTCGAACTGCCCCTTTGTTCGAGGGCCTTCGCCATTCGCTGGTGCTGGCGGGCTGGTCGTGGTGTACTTCGTCGGCGTGCGCTGCCACAGCGGATGTCGAAAGCTCGCAACGTCAAGGGAATTCGCGAATAGTACGTTACGGGTTTGATGTCAAGCCACGACGGCTGGCCAGCAACCATGCCGGACATGAGCGATCGGACAAGAGTGCAGTTTTGCCATCCCATGGGCGTCGACCCTGCAGTTAGCCCTGTCGTAGGTTCGTGCCCTGGGCAGGGCACGCAAAACACGGGCAACTGAAAACGCCTGGTCATTGTGGGTACGTATCCCGTCTGAGGGATCGCGATGCCCTGCGGGCGTTGGTCAACCATCGGCCAGCAGGTATCCGCGCTCGACATTTCCGCTGACAGGTGGTTTACCGCGACGACCGCTCTTCTGCACTACGTTCTCGGTGCCGCCAGCCAGAACGCCGCAAACCACGAACGCGCCCAAGCCCTCGGTCCCGAGCCCGATCCCAGCGCCTACCTCAAATCCGTGGCCCAGTCATGGCGTGGGCTCAGCCGCGAGGAGTTCCCCATCATCCGCGCCTTGGCAGACCGAGGGCTCGATCACGACAATCGCCTGCAGTTCATGGACGGCATCGACCTCATCGTCGCGGGGATCACGGCCCGCCCGCCAACCCCATAGCAGGCTCGGAACCAAACGTAGGGTCCGACCGTGGCTATGCGAAATCCACGCCCGACCCCGCCGCGACTACTTGCCTGCTTCTCCGCTGCACGAAGCGATGGCGAAGGGGCCAGTTGATGTTTGTTCCGCGATGACCTTCCCGCCCTCGGTGATCCTGCACGTGATCTTGGTCGCTCCTTCATCTGCCTGCGCGCTCAGAGACACTGCTTTCACGAAGCCAGTGACGGTGACGTCCCTCGACCACGGCAGCGGCTGCTCGTTCGCCTGTGCTATTTGACCAGCATCGCCGCCACTGCTGTAGGTGATGTTGCCCGCGATGGGTCCATCGCTGGTCACCTCGTACTTGACGGTGACCTCTTTGGTGCTTTCTTTGTCGATGTCAGTCGCGATGTTGGCCAGGAACGCGAGGCACCCGCCGATGGACAAGACGAAGACCAAGACGAGGCCACCGAGAATCCACGGCCACTTCTTCTTCTTGGCAGGCTGCTGGCAATACGCTGGCGGGGGAACCGCGCCCTGGTACGGCTGTTGGTAGCCGCCTGGCGGTTGGCCCTGCGGATGTCGCTGTGGTGGCTGTTGACCGGGATCCTGCGGCGGATTCGGCGGCTGCTGGTTTGACATCGTTTGCCCCCTGGAGTCCGTGGTGAGCGCCCGAGTGACTGCGATGCGATCCGGGTCGGGCCGAAGCAGGCGGTCTGATGCCGGAGTTGGGTGGAACGCGCTGGTCGCTTGCCTGATTGGCATCAGTCGTCCTCTACGACCTCCAAATCCGATCATGATCCGATTCGAAAAGGCGGGCAAGGGGAGCGACGGAATCGTTACGCCAGTCGGCTCACGGCTCCGACATGGGACGCCAAAAGGAACGGCAGGGGAACGCCGATTGGACCCTGCCTGACCTGCAACAATATGGGGCCCTCGATGGCACCGTGGCGGCTCGCGGTCGCGCAGTGATGGAGACCGTAGGCGATTGATCCATCCGCCGGGCAGTTCTCAGGATTACGCAGTATTAAGGAGGTTGCCGTGGGACGGCGCCCGAAGATGCTTGACCCCGGTCTACCCCTTCATGCCTTTGCCGCCGAACTGAGGTCCCTACGCGATTCGGCGGGACAAGCTGGCACCGTCACCGAAACATGCGCACGAGCGGGGATCTCGCGAACGACGTACTACGCGTGGCTGGAGGGTCGGCAGCGCCTGCCTCGCTCGTGGATACCCGGTAGAACAAGAAGCGACAATCAGAGGCACGCTCGCCAGTTTTCTTACGTCGAAGGCACAGGCTGAAAATCCAATAATCAGCCTCAAATATCTCAGTAGATCATGGTGACGACCGCGCCTATGAGCCATTAACCGAAACTTTTCGTGTGTCTTCCGGGATCGCCGGTCCCTTATTTTGTCGATTCGCCGAAACCCCAGGCTTCGAGCCCGGCCATCGCAGGTCACACCCGCGGTGAACACCGTTCGCGACCAGCTCATCCAGGGCGCAGCCGATATCACCATTAGGGGAGCATTCCGAGTTCCCAGTCTGATGGCCATGGTTTGCTCAGCTCCAGTTGCTCAACGGATTTCCGTTGGTAGTCCTGGTGCGGACCGTCTGGACTCCACCCCCGAGATAGAGACGCAAGTCGCCGACACCGGGCTCGATGTCGAACGGTATGTTGCCCAGTGAGGCTGGGCCTGTCGTGGGGTCGAGTCGATCCGCGAACTCGCGGCCGACTGTGCACCAGTTGCGTAGATTTGCCGCCGAGTGCGGATCGTTCACTTGGTCTGCAGCAGCGGCGGTGTCGTCGAGAATAGTGCCGCGCTCACCTGTCACAGGAATCCGACGAAAGCGAAGCCGGTGACGCGCGACGCGGTCTAAACTCTAATGTCGCCGGAGATCCAGCCAATCTTCATCGACTCGGAAACGGGGAAAGGATGGGTAAACCGAACTCAATCTCGCCAAAAACCGGAGCGAGAGAGAAGGCGGCGCAGTTTGCTAAGCAGACAAAAAAGCTCGCCAAGCGGATTTGGAGCCCATTTCAATCAATACTCAAATCCATACTCATGACCTCAGCGCTAATTGCCGCAATAACTTTAATACTCCAGTTCACCCCGGGTGTTTGGCGCAATATCAATTGGCGTCCCGTCGAATACTCCATTTTGAACGAGCTGCATGCTGGCTACGATATCGAGTACTTCGAATCGAAGCTCGGCAAGCCAACGATAACCGATATGAGGCATCAAGACGCACCCGACTGGCGTCAGCTTACATTCGTCCGCCGTGAATACTTCGTCAACGTCATCGTTAGTGAGAGCGGTCGAGTTGAAGCATATTCAGTCGTGACGTGCAACCTCAGCTTCAGGCCGACCTTTAATGCCCCAGACAGGTCGCAGGTAACCCTGAATTCCGCGCCACTCGCGCATTCCCAAAAGTCCACATCATACAACAAAGTCCGCCTGCCCCATGGGGAGATTCGTCAAATAACAAGTGAAGAAATCAATAACGCCCGATATCTGTCGTACTGGCCAGGACGAACCGTCAGTAGTCCTGACTCGTATCTTGAAGCGGACCCGAGCAATGGCGCGAATTCCATGGGTGGTCGGGGGACTTATGTCGGCATATCTTCTGCATGCATAGCCACCTGGAAATATCCTGATATATTTCGCTCGGGAGAATACAAAGGCTGGATAGCTGGGGCGCCACCGGGTGTAGTCAGGGTTCGGGAAAATGTTGCAGCGAACCTATACTGCGAAACCGCGCCGTACTCTCCTCTTTTCTTGGTCGACAATGGCCAGTTCACGTTCGTCCAAAACCGTGACCGGAAATCGGCATCACCAACCTTCGATGTAGGACCATATTGGGGGGAACTGCATGCCTCGCTTCGAAACAGTAACGGGACGCGAGTCTTCAACCAGTGAAGCAGACGGAAACGCTAATGCGTTAAGACCGTCCTACCTTCTGAAGTGGTTGGCGAGAGCTCCTCGTAGGGTTCAGCTGACCCTGGGCGCCGGATGTGGCTGTAGGACCGTTGCCGTTCGTGGCTGGAGACACTTGGCCCTCCGGCGCCCCTGACGACTCGGCTGCTAATTGGGATGTGCGAGCGAATCGCTGTGTAGGACAACGTCGGCGAGGTCGTCTGTGGGAAACCGGTTACGTGCGACGGACTTCGGGAGCAGCATGGGCAGGATTTGGGCGGGGATCGACGCCGGGAAGACACCGTTGCCGGACCCGAGCAAGTAACGGACCCAATGGTCTCCACGCGCAGAGCTCGATCTTGGCGTAATCTCGCGATCCATGCATGGGGAGACCGCGCACGCCAAGGGGGCGGACGGCACGGCGTTGGCGAAGAAGTGGCTTGAGCACACGACTCGCGCGCAGGTGTGGTGGGAACAGCCCAATCCCAATGATGTCCGCAAGTTGACATTCGCGCGGCCGGGCGGGTCGTTCTCCTTCGACATGGGCGGGATCCTCTCCGGCGGCGAGTTCCACAACCAGTTCTTCCATGCCGAGGTCAAGCATTACAAGGACGCCAGCAATCAACGCAAGATGTATCGGGAGTACCTGGCCAAATGCTTCCGTGCCTACAGCCTGAGCCCGCAGCGCTGTGACCAGTTCATGTGGATCACCTGGTCGGCGTTCTGTACCACCGAATGGTCCAAACTCGACAGTCCGGAAATGGTGGCCGACTCCGTAGTCGAACACTGGTACTACAACTACACCAGCCTTGACGAAGCAGCCTGTGCGCCACCGGATCCCGCGACGTTGGCCGAGGTTGCCGACCGGTTGTGGATTCTGGTGCTCTCGCGCAAGCAGATCGACCACCTTACGATGACGCGTGAACATCTCGGTGTCATCGCCCGCTACAAGGTTGGGGCGGAGGTCTCGCGATGAACGCCGGAATCGCGGAAAAGTTGGCGGACGCGTTCGGGATCGACGACGGCGTGGCATCGGTGCGCAGAGTCAAAGACCTCGTCCGCGAAACACTGTGCACTGCCGACCCCGCGGCACGTGTGGTGGTCACCGAGTACTTTAACCATACCTACATCCCGGACCTGGTAGTGGAATGGCCGACTGCGGGCGCGCAGGCGCATCGAGAGATCTATCTGCGCTCGACCCAGGACCCGGGACGACTCGTAGTCGATGTGCGAGACCACGCCGACGCGAGCCCGGTGTTCGTGCACCTGTCGGCACTGCACCCGGACCCCGACCAAATCATCACTGCCACCGGTGAGTTGACCGCATTGGCGACCGCCGCGCGCTCAGCGCAGTCGCTGGTGACCGACGCCGTCTCCTTCGAAGAGCTGACCACCCATTCTCGGGCGCCGGGGGCGGCGTTGTTCCCGTCGTCGGTGTTGCGGGGTGGGCGCGGTCTGCTCGAGCCCGACGACGCCCGCCACACCGCACGGTTGGTCAGTGACGGGTTCGCCGGTGCGATGGTCTCGGACCCGGAATCGACGGCCGCGGCGTTGGCCACGATCGAGGATCTGCTCACCGGGACGCAGGCCGCGGAGGTGTCGGCGGTGCTCGAGACCCTATGGATCGCCGGCGGTGGTGCACCGCAGCTGTTCCCGCGCCGCCTGGGCGACGGTGGGGCAAGTCTGTCGCCGGATCGGCTGAAGCTGCTCATCGAGCAGATACCGGGAGACTTCACCGAGTTCTGGCATCGCGTCGGCACCAATGTCGGGATCGAGACCTTCGCCGGACTGACTCTGCGGGGCACCCAGCCCGCCCTGCAGCAGATCATGCATACCGCGCTGCCGAACCTGGCGGTGCGTACCTGCCGTATCGTGCACAGCGACCGACATGCCCGTACACCGGTGCGGTGGCAGGTCGGCGACGGGCAGCTCTACCTGTCCGGCACCGACCGTGAGGCCTGGCTCGGGCAGAAAAACGATGATCTTCCCCGCGCGGACGAGACCGCGTCGACGGCGCGGCCCTCACCGCAACAGCTGCTCGACCGTTTCGAGCGCGCGCGGTTGCCGATCGTGTCGGTGCAGATGATGCGTGCGGGGCGGGCGCTGTCATTGGCCGACGGCCACACCGACATCCGCGCGGAAATCGTGCCGCTTGCAGCGACACTCGGCGAGGGCTACGTTGTCAACCGTGCGGGCACGCTGCTCGAAGACACCAAACCGGTGACGGCCGACTTCGTCACCGGCACTGTCTTCGGTGGGTCAGTGGCCCGCCTGTCTGCCTCAGCGTTGCTGCATGCGGCTTGGTCAGTCCTGACCGACCTCGAGGAGGCCTACCGCGCGCAGATTGACGCCGCTATCGGGCGGCCGAGCCCGGTGAGCTGGCTCGCGGTGGATACCTCGTTTCTGCTCGATCCCGTGCCGGTCGTTCTGCTTGACGATGACCTGCTCTCGGACTGGGACACAGCGCTTTTCACCCATGACCAGCAGTCGCTGATTCGTCGCACACGTCGGTGGGTGTCGGCGACACCGCTGGACGCCGAGGAATTGGCGCGGGTGGGCGCGGTGCTGGAACAGCTCGGCGAGCTCGGCAAGGCCGAGACCTGGTACTGGCGCGCCGCGGGCGCGGGCAGCCGCACCGGCCGCGACGCCGCGCGGCGACTGCTGCAGCGCTGGAGGCGTATCGACCGAGTCGGCGAGGCGTTCGGGACCGGGCAGATCGCGCCAGCGTGGGCCGAAGCGTACGCGGCGCTGCTGAATTTCATGGCGCGGGAAGGACATTCGCGGGTTCCGCGTGAGCATCGGGAGAACGCGGTGAAACTGGGCGAGTGGGTCCATCAGCAACGACGATTTCGAGATCTGCTGACCGCGGAGCTGAAGACCCAGCTTGAAGCGGTACCAGGATGGACCTGGGAGACGAACACTCGTGACGGCGATGACCACAGCTGATCGACGCTGCGCCGCCGAGTAATGTCACGAAAAGAGGAGTCGGTTAGTACTCCAACGACACCTATGCGAGTTGGTGCTGGTAGATCTGGTGTGTGGTGTTGGATCGTGTTGTGGCGGAGTTGGATTCGTTGATGTTGCGGGTTGGGGGACCGGTTCGCGCGTTCGGAACCGCGGGCTCGGGTGCGTGAATATGTATCGCGGCTGTTGGTGGGTTTGGAACGTAAGAACGGGTGGACACTGGCCGAGCGTGCTGGTGAGGCGGGCCGGAGGGGATACAGCGGCTGCTGGGTCAGGCGGACTGGGACGTCGACGGGGTCCGCGATGATGTGCGCGCATATGTGGTCGCCCACCTGGGCGATCCCGACACGGTGGTGGCCGCCGATGAGACCGGTTTCCTGAAGAAGGGCGTGAAATCGGCCGGGGCGCAACGCCAGTATTCGGGAACCGCGGGACGGGCGGAAAACTGCCAGATCGGCGTGTTTCTGGCGTATGCATCCCGGCGCGGGCATGCGCTGCTCGCCCGGGAGCTGTATGTTCCTCAGTCCTGGACCGATGACCGGGACCGCTGCCGGGCGGCGGGCCCCGATGAGGTGGCCTTTGCCACCAAACCCCCGGCAGGTGATAGCCCTGCTGGAGCGGGTCCTGGCCGCGGAAGTGCCGTTAGTGGTTCACCGCCGACGAAGCCTACAGCCAAGCCGGTTACCTGCGTGACTGGCTGACCGAACGCGATGTGTTCTACGTGATGGCCACCCGCTGCGACCAGCGGGTGAGCACTCGCGCGGACAGCACCGAATGCGCCGATGTGCTGATCGCGGAACTACCCGCATCCAAGTAGTCGGTCATTTCCGCGACCATCAATGTCCGTGATCGCCGAAACCGTGTCCTTCGAGATCGACGCACCATAGATCTCGGCGAAATGCGCCGAAATCTCACCGGTGGTCAGGCCTTTCGCGGTCAGCGACAACACGATCTCATCGCCCCCCGGTCAGGCGCCGCTGACGCTTCTTCACGATCTGCGGCTCGAACGACGATGCCGTGTCACGCGGCACATCGATCTCGACCGGACCAATCTCTGTGATCACCGTCTTCGAACGAGTTCCGTTGCGGGAGTTACCCGTTCCCCGCCCAGCCGGATCGTGCTTCTCATAGCCGACGTGCTCGGTCATCTCCGCTTCCAGAGCGGTTTCGAGCACGGTCTTGGTCAGCTGGTTGAGCAGCCCACACGGCCCGACCTCCTTGGCCCGGGCCAGCAGCTGCTCGGGCAGCTTCTTCGTCTCCGCCGCATCCTTCTTCGCCACGGCGGTCAGTGTCCGACATGAGTCGGTCCTTCCTGCCGAACGATCAGCTTCGGCTCATCGGACCGAGATCAGATCCGCCGAAGCTCCGACACTCCCATTCCCCGATTCGACCTGGCGCGCATCCGTCGGGGTCGTCGAGGTCGGCCGCCCTGCGCAAGCCTATGAGGGAATTACCGCAAGGATGTACCGCGCCTTTCCCATGCTCTGTTCATCAGTCCCTCAATCACAGCGTCTGCTTGGTTGTCGTCCATGTCGATGACTTTGCGGTAAGCCTTTCCCAGGGGGCTTCCGAAGCTGTCTGCCCACGCGGCGCATTCTCGGCTGACGATGAAGATCGATGCCCGTATAGCGTGGCTTCGTCCTGTAAAGTTGGCGTGCTCGTTGGTGTCCGCGTTGTGCTGGAGGATGACCAGTGCGTCGCGAGCGAGAGCCCAGTCCGCGGTGGTCGCACCGTGGGCGAACTCTCCGAGGGCTCGGTTGAACAGATTCAGCCGTCGCCATCCGGCGGCTTCGATCCAGTCGCGGGGAGTGGAGTTCTGGCTGGTTTCGATCTTTGCTGCGCGGTTGGGTTTCACGCGCCATGCGCGTGTACGGGCGATTTGTTCGACCACAACTCGTAGGCAGCCCATCGCACGGGAGTCGTCCTCGAGCCAGAGCCAGACTGCCGAGCGCAGTGCTGAGCTACAGACGGCCAGTGCGTCGGCCACCGGCTTGCGGCCGGGATCGTTCCGCAGCCAAGAAGCCAGCATGGCGGCCATCTCACCGGCGAGGTCTGCGTTGATCATCGTGTCCTGAATCGTGTGGCCAGGGTTCTCGCCCATCACTTTTCGGTCCTGATCGGAGGCCGTCACCGCCATGACCATTGCTCGGAATCGGTGGTGGCCGAAGCTGTAGAGGGGCCATCCTTCACGTGGGGGTTCGGGTTCATGGTCAGCATGGAGCGCGGCTGAGACCATGTGGAAGTAGCCCTGCATACCGTTGATGAAGTCCTGAACGACAGGAATGTCGAAGTGGCCCGGCGTCATCGGCCATACCCAGGGTCCCAGGTTGGGCACCCAACTCTGGGCAGGTGCTACAAGTCGAACGCCAGCTACAGCTTCCGCGTACTCAGGGGCACCCTGATCCTCCACAGCAGTGGCCAGGCACAGTCGCAAGTGACCGAGGCTCAAGACGAGCGCCTCGCAGGTTTTCTCCATCAATTTGACGTGATCGCTGGTGGGAGCGTCGGCGATTTCGACGGCGTCGAGCCATACCAATGGCATCAGCGGGCCGCGGGCATGCATGAGCTCGCTCAGCTCGGCGAACAAGTCTCCGATCTGCCGCTTGTGTTTCGGTAACCAGACGCCGCAGTGGTTCCAGAGGCGATTCATCCACGTTGCGGTGTCTTCGCCTGGTTCTTGGTTGAGATCGGTGTTGAATGCCATATTGGCCGACCAGCGTTCGAGCTGGGTTCGTGCGATGATCGCGGCGCCGATCGGTTGCAGACCGAGCAGGAGGCGGACTGCTGCGCTGACGCTGTCCAGCCCCCAGGCCAGATGATCCGCCCACGTCGGACCTGCAATGATCGTCGGGCGCAGTTCGTGGGCGCCGAGTTGTTCGGCGACGAAGCCCAACGCCATGGAGCTAGACAACACCGGCAAGACGATTTGCTGTGTCATCACACCCACCGCGACGATGCGCTCCATCCGTTGGTTGTGCCGTGAGAGCAGAGCTTCGGCGATACCATCATGACCGCGCTCGTGGAATTCGCGCTCGAACCCTTCGACCGTCGGTGGAACACCACGGCCTCGTTGTTCGGCCTGATTTCCAATCTCGCGGTTGGCTCGCCTGGCTGCGTGTCGGTCTGCTCGTCGACCAACCGTAGGGTCGGCGTCCCGGCTTGCCATTCCGCGATCTCCTTCATGCATCGTGGCTACGACTGAATCCCTGTGGTAACTACGGTAATCAGCAGATCAAATCGATTTCGCTGCCTTCAACAGGACTGACAGGCATGATGTGAACATGCCGTTCTATGGGCGCAGTCCGTTCAGCGTGGAGCACGTGTGCGAGGACTGCGGGAAGGTGACGGCCGCGAGCCGGAAGACTGGGCTGCTCAACGGCCACTCGAAACCAGGCTCGCACCATGGGTGTCCGGCATCCGGTTGGCAGGTGTTGGAACCTGATGAGCAGGCGGCTGCTCAACGTCCACCCGCACGCGAGGACATCTCACCGACCCGGCGATATCGTTGCTCTAGTTGTGGGCGCAACCCAAAAGTTCTGCGTCGCACCGGAATACTGTACTCCCACAACGTTCCAGGGAGCACATCGATCTGCCCGGAGTCGGCAACCGGTATGCAGCCTCCCGACGAAGGAGGTTGGAACCGGAAGAGATTGCGCGGGATTTGGCCGAGCGGAAGTCCCAGGAAAGCGTCGCGCCGCCTCTACGGGCGACCTTCGTTTCGGAGTCCGGGGTAGTGGTGCGGACTGGGCGTGAAGATACACGCTCGGTGAGCGTGCGCACCCCTCAAAGGCGGGCTGCCCGGCTAAGCAAACCGCGTCCGGGCTGCGCCGTCGACACCGCGCCGACGACGGCCACGAACGATGGACACTACTCTGACTTCACGGTGAATTGACCCGCTACGGCAACGGATTGCAGTGTCGCACAAAGGTGATAGGTCCGCGAGTAGGCTATGCGTGCGTCCGGCAAACAACCAGGGGGAGTGCCAAGAGTGCATTTGAGCCGTTTGCGAGTTCAAGGGCTGCGAGCGAGTGCCGAAGTTCCGCTTGAGGTGCGCCTACCGGGGCGGTTCACGGTGTTGGTGGGCGCGAACAATGCTGGCAAGACGACGTTCAGCGATGCCGCCTATCTGGGACACGGTGAAGTCTTTCCGAGCTTGGGTCGGTTCAGCTCAGCAGGGCTGGGCAACGGTACTCGGGAGATCGAAATTGACTACGATCTAGAACTTTTCGGCAAAGAAGGTCCGCTCGGGCGGCAAATCCTGACCCAGTATGTCGGCATGGCCCCTGGGGATACGGTCGCTTCCTGGACCAGGACGCTCTCCGGGAGTCTCGGTTCTATCCGAGCTCAATGGTTCGGTTTGCCCCCGGAAACCAGCAAGGCGATCAAGCTGCTCTACCTTCCGGCGCATCGCAACCCGTTGGATGAACTCGCGCGGCGCGAGGCACGGATTCTGGTGGAGCTTCTTCGCGCGCAGCAGCAGCGTCTGAACAACACAAGGAATTTGACCGGCCTCCGCACGCGCGCATGGAGGCTTCTCGAGGACCTCAGTGAAGATCCTGTCATCGAGGCGGTGGAGGAGCGCATTACAGCGCATCTCACATCGCTTACTGCAGGAGTCTCGACGCACTGGCCCTACGTGCGTGGACAGCGGGTCGATGATGGCTACCTTGCACGTGTGCTGGAAATGATGCTGGCTGTAATGGAGGGACGCGCCTACGCTCGACCGCTCGACGTTTCGGGGCTCGGCTACGTCAATCTTCTACACATGGCAGTCGTCCTCGCAGCGATTCCGGACTCGACAGCGGGTAATCCATCATCGCCTACTGAACCTCCAGCCGTAGGCAGCGAATCGGTTCTCGACTTGGATACGTCGGCGGAGGTTGACGCGGATCGACGTGACTGGTCCGATGATGCGCGCGCCGGAGCCGAAGGTGAACTGGCGCAGGCCCTGGAGGAAGCGAGGCTGACGGAGGACTCCTTCTTCCAAGAGAGTCCCTTTCACGCGACATTGGTCATCGAAGAGCCCGAAGCGCATCTACATCCGCAGCTGCAATATCGACTGGTTCGGCATCTCCGCAGAACTGTGCAGGAACGGCCAGAGCTACAGATAATTCTGTCGAGTCATGCCCCAGAGGTGATTACCGCTGCCCGGCCCGAAGATGTCGTCGTCATGCGCAAGCGTACCGACGGGAGCCGTGTCAGTCGCGCTATTGCCACCATCCCTATGACCGGGAGAGAGGAAGTGATGCGGAAGGCGCGGCTGCACCTGGATGCCACTCGTACAGCCTCGATCTTCGCCGAACGCGTGCTCTTGGTCGAGGGCGTTACCGAGGTGGTGCTCATCCGTGAGCTCGCCCGAGTATGGGCAGGGGAAAACCTCGGCAAACAGGCGTTCGTGGAGGCGCTGACCATCACGGCAATGGGGACCAAGGTCGGATCTTGGCCGGTCCGGTTGCTGGCAACCCGGGAACACGAACTCTGTGACCGCCTGGCCATCCTGACAGACAGTGACAAAGAACTTCATGAACAACCAACACCCCCGGCCTGGGTGAACCAACACGACACCGAAATTGTTCGAGTCTTTCTGAGTCACCCGACTCTGGAACCCACGTTGGTCCCTGGCAACGAGCCCCTCATCGAAAAAGCCATTATCGACATCAATGTGGACCCCGAAGGTCCCGTGACCGTCGACTCAATACTCTGCCTTTTCCAGAGTGCAAAGGTGGAGAACAAGGTTCAGGTCAGGTCGGCCGGAAAAGGAGCCAAGAAAAAGGGCGAGTTCGCATTGGCTGTCGCCGAACAGATCACACAGGCAGTCGAAAACGGGACTCTGGTAACTGTGCCCGAACGCATCGCAGACATGCTGGATTTTCTGTACGGCACCGACAATGGCAACGGACAAGAAGGCGCGGGTGACCAGACGGAATCGCTCCTGGCTGACACGTTCTCGGAGCCGGCTTGACTGTCTCTCCGAACGGTCTGCTCCTGCGTTCACTGACCGCGGAGCAGATCGTCGCTGCGGGCACGCGATTGCCACTCGTCGTCATCGAGGCCGCGCCGGGATCGGGCAAGACAACCGTCGCCGCTCAGCGGTTTGGCTGTCTCCGATATCGGATCCAGCTCACCGATGGTGGTTCGCGTGACCACCGAGCCGTCGTTGCGGTGAGTTTCACCAAATCCGCCACTCGCGAATTGCGAGTGCGGACAGAATCGACCTGGGGTCCCTCAGTGCTGCAATGGCCACACCGAATCAGCACGATCGACGCCTTCGTCCAGACAGTGGTGCAGGACCTTCTCCACAGCAGAGTAATCAAATGGCCCGGCGGTCATACCACGCTGACCGTCCACGAGTCGTGGAAACCACTGATTCCCCACACCCAGGGCTACAGGACCTGGGTGGCAACCTACCAAGACGACGGCATCGCGGTGACCCGCCAAAGCATCGACTTGCGACCGGTGCCCAGCGAAGCCGATGTGAACGCCCAGATAGCGAATGGACACTGCACGCATGACGATATCCGCTCGGTCCTCCATACCGCGCTCGCCAAAGAACAAATCCGAGATCACGTCGGGCGCAGGCTGAGTGAAACCATCCGATGCCTGATCGTCGACGAGGTGTATGACGCCAACGAGCTGGATCTGCTTCTTGTCGAGCTGGCTGCAGAGTCCGGCTGCGAGATCACCATTATCGGTGACCCATGGCAAGCGTTGTATGGATTCCGCGGCGCCAGCCCCGAGAAGGTCCCCGGCCTCTCGGAGAGCTTGGCCATGGAGACCCTGTACTTGTCGAAATCCTTCCGTTTCCGCTCGAGTGAGCAGCAAGAACTGGCTAGAGACCTTCGAACTGGTGTCGGAGTCGAACTACGGTCCGGTATTGCGGGAACCGACTGTGAAATCGTCATCGCCCCCAATTGGAAGAACTTGTGGGATACCGGTCGCCCAGAGATCGTTCCGCTCGCATGGGGTGCCGCCAGTGACGACATATCCTATGGACTCGCGACCGTGCTCTTGGACCTGTCCGCTCGCCAGCTCACCGGGATGGGCGCCGTTTTCAAAGCGGAAGCCCTTCTTGCATTGGGGCTCACAGACGCCGGGTTCGAGGCGATGCAACCAGGCTTTACGAAAGCAATGCAGGGAATCGCCGACTCAGCGGACTCCGGCGATCTCTTCGAGGTGTACGACTATCTCGCCGAGATGTTCCGGTGCTCGGAATCGGGCAACGCACTGCCCGCGGAACCGAACAGCATAACGCTCGAAAGATTGTGGATGATCGGTGAACGGCTCCGAATAGGCACTACCTGCGTGCCGGGCGTGACGGCCCATCAGGCCAAAGGTCGCGAATGGGATCGCGTCGGTGTCTGTCTGGGCACCACTGAGCGACGGTTGCTGCAGCGCGGACTGCGCCCGCACCAAGAATCTCACCGGGTCCTCTATGTGGCGTGCACCAGGGCTCGTCTGGGAACGGTCGAGATAGCCATCAGGTGAGATGCTTAAGCAAAGTCTTGAGTGCCTCGCGCTACCGAGGTCCTGGGTCCTCACACGACACGCCGTGTCGGCTGCCAGGAGGAAGGGACCACTTCGGAGCTGTTTTTGCCATGAGCATGGGCTCGGTCGCAGATTCCGTGAAACGCGTTGAAGCTCAGGCGATATGAGTGTTGGCGAGTTCAGTTGGGATGCAGGACCCGCTTTCGCAGCAGGTCCAGACCCGCCCGGCCATACATTCGGTCGAGAAGCGGTAGCGGATCCGAAGTCATTGCGCCCCCATACCGATGCGGGGACCGGCATCGAACCTAGCTACTGCACTCGGCCCTGCTGGAGCTCTTTCGTCAACT
The DNA here is from genome assembly GCF_050955845.1 of Nocardia sp. CA-135398. Classification (NCBI taxonomy): domain Bacteria; kingdom Bacillati; phylum Actinomycetota; class Actinomycetes; order Mycobacteriales; family Nocardiaceae; genus Nocardia; species Nocardia sp. CA-135398. The sequence goes on from NZ_CP192084.1 coordinate 4,672,194, forward strand.
CAGTACTGCACGCCTTTCTAGCGGGATACCCTTGACTGCGAATGGTTTTCGGATTGCGATGGAAACGGTAGATGCAGACAACACTCACTATCGTTGCTTTGGCCGTCGCAGCAGCTTCTGCAGGGTTCGCCGCCTGGCAACTTCGCTACGTGGCTGAACAGACGAAAGCTCTTGCGCAACAGACTCAGACAGCAAACGCTCTGGTCGCGACATCAGAGGTACGTGCGATCATGGGCGACCTACGCCAGGTTCTGGCTCATCTTCTGGAGTATCCCGAGCTTCGCGAATGTTTCTACGGAGGCGCGGACGGATCCGCTCTGAACGCCGAGCAGAGGGCACGGTTGGAGACTGTTGCCGAGATGCTCGCCGATTCGCTGGACGTCGGGCTGTTTACCACAGAAAGACACCCAAGCACCACATCGGAAGACGACTGGCGGCACTACTCCCGGTACCTACTTGCATCGAGCCCTGCACTTCGGCGATTGGTTCTTGACCATGCCGAGTGGTGGCCGCTCCTTCATGCGGTGGCTTGCGTGGTGCAGGACGAGCTCGCAACGTCAGCGCCAGATCCGACATGATCGCAGAGAGTGATTCCACGTCAATGATGGCGGGCCCTGCACGATCGAACTACCTGGACTCGGTGGCGGGCGATAAAGCACGACAGGAACATTCCGAAATCGGTTGTGCCACAGTCGCTTGTCCGAAACTATGGCAGCAGTTGCTGCCCGTTGAGATCGTGAGCCAGTAGCGGCGGAGGCTGGTGCCGTCGGTGTTTGGTTCGACCGATTCCAATACGCTGCCAAAGGATTCAATGATTCGTCGAGAGCCGAGTTGTTGTCACAGGTGACGAGCGCACAGTCGATATCGAGTGCCCGGACAATCGTGAGATTGTGCGCACGGTTTCCGTGCCGTAGCCGTGACGGCACGGACAGCGCAGATCATAGACTTTCTTTGTTCAAGCTGGATTGGGTGGCCGTGCGCAATATCGCGGGGTGTAGGACCGTTGCTGATCCGCAGCGGTAAAGCGCAGCGGGACGGCCACCGTGGCGGTTGGTCTGCTCCCCGGTGGGGATCAGTACACCCTCCGTGCCGGTAATTTTGCGGTGGAAATTCCGCTGGTCAAGAGGCTCACCCCAGACGATCTCGTACACTTTGCGTAACTCGGCGACAGTGAATTCCGGTGGGCAGAACCGGGTGGCGAGCGTGGTGTACTCCAGTTTGCTTCTGGCTCGCTCGACCGCGTCGGCGACGATTCGCTTGTGGTCGAAGGCCAGTTCGGTGTGTGCGTTCAGCGCGGATTCGACGGGTGTCCACGCTGCACTTTGCGCATCACCACCCGCTTCGGGTGCTGGAAGGTCAGGAACGAATGCGAGGTAGCAGACGGTCACCACACGTCTGCGTGGATCGCGGGTCGGGGAGCCATAGGTGCGGAGCTGCTCCAAATGTGCCCGGCCGAGGTCCAGGCCGGTCTCCTCGGCCAGTTCGCGTTCTGCCGCCGCGTCCAGGTCCTCGCGGTTGTCGTCGAGGAATCCGCCGGGCAGGGCCTGGAAACCCTGCCACGGCGGGGTTCCGCGTTCCACCAGAAGGATTTGCAGGGAATCGTCCCGTACGGTGAGCACCACGAGGTCTACCGCGATGGCGACTTCGGTTGTTCGCCAGATGCGTTCGGCCATGTTCGTCTCCTCTCCGGACGAAGTTTACGTCATATTGACGTAAACTGAATCGGTGGCTAGCGTCACTGAACGGAGGTCTCGACTGACGCTCCGTTCCGATCACGTTGGGGAGAAACAATGATCGTGATTCTGACTGCTCTTGGCGTCGAGCAGGACGCCGTGCTGGAGCATCTGGTCGACATCAAGATGCACGAGCACGACAAAGGCACGTTGTTCGATGTGGGCACCATCGCCGGGTACCCCGGGCATCGTGTTGCCGTGGGCGTCACCGGCGCGGGTACCACCACCGCTGCCGCGCTCACCGAACGGGCCCGAGCCGAGTTCTCGCCCAACGCAATGATATTCGTCGGCATAGCTGGTGGCTTGCGTGACAAGCTGGCAATCGGCGACGTCGTTGTGGCTACCAAGGTCCACTCCTACCAGGGCGGACGCAGCGAAGATGACGGGTTTCTGGTGCGGCCACGTTCCTGGGAGCTTTCACACCGACTCGACCAGCTGGCCCGCCGTCTATGCAGGGGCAATGGTTGGCACAGCTTGCTGTCCAAGGATGCGAACACGGCCTCACCGCAGGTGTACTTCGAACCGATCGCAGTGGGAGACGTGGTGCTGAACTCCACCAGGTCGGAGCTCGCTCGCCGAATCCACGCGTCCTACAACGACGCGATCGCCGTGGAAATGGAGGGTTCCGGGTTTGCACACGCGGCGGCCCTCGCCGATCAAGTGCCTGCCGTGGTCATCCGCGGCATTAGTGACCACGCGGACGGAATGAAGGCAAGCTCGGAACATGCTGGCGGCCAGTCCATCGCTGCGCGCAATGCCGCTGCGTTTGCCATTGCACTGGCAGCCTCCCTCGATCCGGAACCCAACCCAACGGCATCGACTCCCACACCACCGGCTCCGACCTTGCCCACGATCAACAACAAGGTGACTGCCCGCGACCACGCCAAGGTCGACAAGCAGATCGGCGTCCAGTTCAACTGGGGACAGAGATGATTGCGGACTCCAACACCACACCGACCGAAGTATCGGTGAACAGTCAGGTCACCGCGACCGGCGACGCGCGTGTGGAGCAGCAGGTCGGCACGCAATTCGTCGATTCGGTCCTGCACAATTCGATGTTCTATACCACCCTGCCCGGCGATCCTCCAGAGCGACAGCATGAGGTGGCTAAGGCGCACCTGAAAGGCGATAACCCGCGCCGTGCCGAGGAATTCCTCGGCAGTCTGCTCGCGAATGGCCACACCACCACCGAACGCGCCTACCAATACGTACTTTCGGTGCTCAGCGACCGCTCGTTCACCGAGATCACCGCTGAGCTATCGAACGAGATCCACAACGCCATGCGGGCGGCGTCCGAACTCCCGAGAGACGAATGGCGGGATGCACTCGACGTCGTCGACACGCTACTGCGCTACGCCCATACGGAATTCGGCGACGGGACCGCCGCGCGGGAACTTACAGCCGCGCTGGAGGTGTTCGGCATGCTGACAGTGGATCGACAGGACGAGATCGACAGGCACCTGAATCTGATTCTCAGCGGTGCTGTGCAGGAACGACTTACCGGTGAGCGCAAGTATCAGGTCGCGGTGAAACGGATGAGCGGTAACCGCGTCGAGCGGGCATGGAAGTTCTTCGAAGCCCATCCTCGACAGCCGATGAAATGGCTGACGTCGGCGACTCGTTCCACCGCCACCGACTGGCGCGACGCCGTCCTCGGCTCCATGGCAACGGCATTGGCCATCGTGTGCGCGCTGGTCGATGCGATCAACGCCAGCACCGTGGTCGGCCTGGGGGTGATCACGGCTGGCGGTTACATGATGTTGCGCTACACGACCGTGTTGCAGACCGATGTGCGCCATGCCGAGAGCGTGTGGGCGAATTTCCAGCCGCCGCTGCCTTATCAGCAGGAAACGAAGTTCGACAAACTGGTCGACCAGTGCTTTCGAGAGGTGACTCCCGGCGGCCTGTGGGAAACCACAGCGGGCTATCGAGCCCATCTCAAACGCAGGCTGCAACAGCAGTACAGCGACGACGAAGTTCACCCCAGTGAGCTGAAATGGCTGATCATGTGGCATGGCGTGCGAGCCCGCCGACAGTGCGACTACCCACCGGTGCAACCAGCCGGATCGCAACGGGCATCAAACCTGCGGATCATCGGCGTAATGGTGTGGGCCACCGGACTTGCCCCATTGGCGGTCAGCCATTTCGTGGCGTTTCTCCTTGCGGCAGGCGGCTGGTGGGGTATCCGCGGCGTCGCCTGCATCGTCTCCGTATCCCGGACGCAAAGTCTGCTCGATCATGATGCCGAGGTACTGCTTGCCGAAGAATCGGCACAGTATCACCGATGGGTCCAGGTTCTGGCCGACCGCCCAAACGATGCCGAGATGGCGCATTGGCTGGCCCTGGACAAGGCCTACCTCAAAGACGACGCGCTGCGGCGAGCGAATCTTCGCGAGCGTGATCTGGTGACGCACGTAGTGCTGACCGAACGAGCTCCCTACGCGCGCAAGGGAAGAGTCACCGACGGGCCGCCCCGATACGAGGCTTATCTGGTCAACGTCTTCCTGCTCACCGCATACGGAATGCGCACCACGCGAACGTATCTGAGTCTCGCTACCGGGGATGTGCGCAACGAGCAACGCCAGATGTGCACTTACGATGCTGTGGCATCGGCCTCCGTGATGGAGAAAGGCGTCCGCACCTTCCTGGCCGATGGCCGCCCTTCGGTCGACAACCTCAGTGAACGAATGTTTCGGCTGACCTTGCTCAACGGCACGTGTATCGCCGAGGTCAAGGAAAACCCCCGAGCGACAGGCGATGACCAGACGACCGGAGAGGATGACAGGGCGGGGGACGCGGCATATGTGCAGACCTCTGGGTTCGACAGCGCCCTGCAGATCCTGGAGGCGGTGGCCACTGAGGGCCGGAACTGGATCGCTCGCGACCGGGAGCGCAAACAGCGATGGGCACGAAACTGGTGCACGAGATCTTCGTCAGGTGATAAGAAGGGGGCAGGGAAGAACTCTGGCCGGACAATCCTCCGCTGACGTGATATCAGCGGGCTCGAAGATGACCAGTTGCTTCAGTCTGGTTGTGCGCAGTACCGCCGCCAGGTCGACGCCGATGCAGACGCCGGAATGCGGAGTGGGGCACGAAGACGGTCGGACTGCCGGATTCACTCAGGGGTGGACGCCGTCGGCAGATGTTCGAAGAATCTTTTGCCGCCCGCGGCGAGTCGTCCTCCGACTGGCTTACCGCTCGAGATGCCACGATCAGGCGGACGACAGCCTGGCGGGCATCCGAACGCATGTCAACGCAGCGGCGAACGACTCTCGATGATTTTCTCCGTGGGCTACAAGAGTTGGATTCCCGTGCGGCCGTTGGCAGGTCAGTCCAGCTTTCCGATTTGCGGGTTCCTGCCGGGTTCGCTCCGCGTCCTATAGTTCGAAGGCGTTCTGCACGATGGAGGGGAGCGGGGTGTCGGGAGAACTCCAGGTCAAGATCGACCGATTACGGGAGGCTGCGCGCTTTACTGCTGGTAAAGCGCAATCCATCCGAGATGAGCTGACGAAGCTCGATAACACGACCGGCAAAGAACTTCTTGCCGACGGGTGGCAGGGCAAAGCGGCCAGTGCCTATGACGAGTCGTGGGTGGAGTGGAAGCACGGTGCCGAGACCGTGATCGCGGCATTGGAGGATTCCGCGGCGAGCCTGGCTGAGGCAGCCACTCAGTACGAGCTGCGTGACGCAACGAATCGTGATGCGATCACCGGGCTGCAGGGGTTGGATCTGCCGTGACCAGTGAAGACAGCTACAAGGTCGATCTCGAACAATTGGATGCCGCGATCGACACGATGGACAAGTTCGGTCGCACGGTCGAGGACTGGCTAGGCGAGGTCGACGGGCATATCGCCGATCTGCATTTGACGTGGTCGAGCCAGGCAGCGACGGCGCAGCGGGTGGCGCACGACAAGTGGGTGGCCGGGGTCGACGAGATGCGTGCAATCCTCGACGAACTACGTGATGTCGCGAGGAACGCGCACCAAAACTACAGTGCCGCAATCGAAACCAATACCAAGATGTGGCCCTGATGGCACCACCGGTTATCCAGGTCGATCCGCAGGGATTCACCAAGGCCGCCGACGTGTACGAGGGCGTGCACAACGCGCTGACCTACAACATCGACACGTTGAGCAAGGTGCTGGCCACCTGCGGTGGCAGCGCGGGTTCGGACAACGCTGGACGGAAATGGAGCAACGACTACGACCCGGCCGCCTGGGACACCGTCGACGCGCTCGGTGATCTGGCCCTCGCGGTCGGGCAGATGCACGATCTGCTGCAATACACCGCCGCCAACCACGCCAACGCGAACTCACAGTCCGCGCCCGAACCCAACCCGAACGATCTGGTATTCCCGGCCGGGGCACTGAAGGTTTACAACCCGCCCGAACCTCCGGCCGCCTACGGCGGTCACGACGCGGAACCGACCGGCTGGTCGGCGATCAAGGGCTATATCGAGGGCGAGGTCTGGCCGAACGGGCACCCGGATGTTCTGCGCAAGGCTGGCGCGGCGTGGCGGACGATGGCCAATGGACTGCGCACCGTGGTGGCGCCGCTGCCGACGGCTCGGGAGCTGATCGAGGCGCAGCAAAGCACTGAGACACCCCAAGCGTTGGAGCAGGCCGACATCGTCAAAGGCCAGTTCGAGTCGCTGGCGGGTGTGTGTGATCAGCTCGCGACATCCTGTGACTCGTACGCGAATTCGGTGGAGCAGACCAAGAACGCGATTAAACGAGCGTTGATCGAGCTTGCCGCGCTGGTTGCTGTCGACCAGGTCTTCGGCTGGGTCGCTGCCCCGTTTACCGGTGGCGGATCAGCGGCCGCCGCCCAGGGCGGTATGGCGATCGCGCTCAGCATCTACGGCGCCCGTATCGCGGCGATGATTCGCGCCCTGGTCACCGTGGTCGAGACGGTGCGCGTGCCGGTTGCGGTGTCCCAAGCCATCGCCCGTGGCAGCGAAGCGCTGATCCCGCTCCTGCGAGCGCGTCCAGCGCTGGCCGCCGCGGACGGTGCGGTGGCGCCGGGACCGTTCACCAGCTTTTCGAAGCTGCGTCGACCGAACCTGACGCAGGAGACCAAGGACAAGATCGTCGCCAAGACCAAGACATGGAAGCGTCCCGGCGATACCGGCGATGACGACTTCTACATCGTGGCCTCCGAGACCGAAGTCAAGGTGCCGATCAACAAGTCCTACGACGACAAGCCCTGGGTGACCCAGCTGGAGAAGACGCCCGATGGCAAGTACTACGTCGACTCGGCAAACAACTCGCTGTACCCGGTCAATCCGAAGTGGGAGTTCGGCCACAATTCAGGGTTCGAGAACCGCAGGCTGCTTGCTGACGCTCAAGCCGAGGGACTGACACAACAGCAGTTGGATCAACGCGTCAACAGCCATCCCGACTGGTTCCATATCGAGGACCAGTACGGGAACCGAAGCCACAGACGGGAAGACAAGTAGATGACACAACGCGATGAATTCGGCCGTACCGCACTGCATTACGCCGCAGCTGACGCCGATCTCGATGCTGTGCGGCGTTTGCTCGGCGCCGAGGACGTCAACGCCCGCGACAACCACGACTGGACGCCACTGCATTTCGCGGCGCAGGCTGCCGCGCCGCAACTGGTGGCGCTGTTACTCGACGCGGGAGCCGACATCGACGCCGTGACCGACAAAGGGATGCCGGCGATCTACTGGGCGATCATGTCCTCGGGCGCGGACCCGATCGCTACCGTCCGCTTACTGCGAGCTCGTGGAGCCGACCCGACCAAAGCGACGATGAAGTCGTACTTCGGGCCGAAGAGTCCCCTGGACACCGTGAAGGAAATCGGCAACGACCCCGCCATGCGGGCCGAATTCGCGGATCTGCTCAATGAATGACAATCCGGACCTCGACGCCGCCATCGCCGAGATCAAGGGCAAAACCAGCCAAGTACAGGCCGCGATCGCCAAAATCCGCGGCACCGGCACCGCGGGCAACGGCACCATCACCGCGATCGTCGACTCGGCCGGACACCTGCGCGATCTGAAACTCACCCGCGACGCAACCCGGTGGGGAGACCGGCTAGCAAGCATGATCTTGCAAGCGACCGCCGACGCCGAACAGGACGCAGCGGCAAAGGTCAACAAAGCCATGCGCCCGCTCACCCACGACCCACGCGTCCAAGCCGGGACCAACGCGATCCGCGAAGCATTTGGACAGGTCGCCCCAGAGTCACAGCCACCAAAAGCGATGACAGAAGACGAAATACAGGCAGCCGACGACGCCTACTTCGAACGCATGAACCAACGCGGGTGGAGCACATGATCACGTCACGACGGTCTGTCACATGAGTTGACGACGGATCTGAGCATGGGTTGCTGGCCGGAATGGTCCGGCCTTCAAAAGGGATAGCGAATGCGTTCAGGAATGACTTCGACGCCATCCGGAAAAGAGTGGATCTGCAGTGGTGTGAAACCCACGATGGTGTGATGACATACGAGCAGGCCGCGTATCGGATTGGATGGGATCAGCTGCCCAGTCCAGTGCGCGCGGCGATCGAGCGCCGCTTAGATGGTCGAGCTCATATGGTGACGGTTCCGTCTGGCGGGTTCAGCCACGGCATGGCCGCGCTTGTCGAATTGGACAACGGCCGAACGGTTTTCGTGAAGGCTATCCCTGGCGATGACGCCCTCGCCGTCCGGTATCGGATCGAAGCAGATACCGTGTCCCGTCTACCTGCTGTGGTTCCGACACCTGCGGTGCTGTTCTCGATCGAGACGGCCGGTTGGGTGGTCGCCGTGTTCGAAGCTGTGCCCGGTCGTCATCCTCGCCTCGATCGCCCGAACGAACTAGCTGCCGTCTTGGACGCAGTCCAGCAGCTGGCGGTGGTGTTGACGCCTAACCCGGTCGCCGACCTGCCCACAATCGAACAGTCCTACGGCGCGGAGCTGACCGGTTGGCGCCAGTTCGCCGAACACGGTCCGCCCGTCGATCTCGACCCGTGGTCGCTACGCAACCTGGACCGGCTGGCCGAGCTGGAAGCGACTTGGTCGGATCTGGCTGCCGGTGACACGTTGCTGCATACCGACCTTCGCCCCGACAACATGCTGTACCGCGACGATGGCAGCGTGGTCGTGGTGGACTGGGCCTGGCCATGCAGCGGCGTTGCGTGGGTCGACCTCGTCTCACTGATGCCATCGCTTGTCGCCAGAGGTATCGATCCCGAACCCCTCCTCGCCACCCATCCAGTCACCGCTGACATCAACCCCGCCGCTATCACCGCGTTCGTGTGTGCGCTGTCGGGCTACTGGGCCCGCAACAGTCGACTGCCCGCACCGCCGCGATCACCGAACCTCCGCGTTCACCAAGCCGAAAAGGCCCGCATCGCCCGAGAATGGCTCGCCAAGCGAATTACGACACCGGGGTAGTAGGCGCGGACCGCGAAAATCCGTCGACGACAAATACATCGATGACTACGGTTCGGACTCATGGCGCCTGTTTCGCGAACACCGATCCCCCGGGAGGCGGTTCGGCTGCGTCCATTGCGGATATCGGATGAGCAGGTCGTCCGCGCGGCGCACCAGGCGATGTCCGATGAGGGCTTTTCGTTCGCCTCGGGACTGGCCCAGGACGTGGCATGGCCGCAATATGTGTCCAGGCTCGAGGACCAGCGGCAGGGGCTGAATCTGCCTGACAGTATCGTCGCCGCGACATATCTGGTGGCCACGGCACGCGACCAAGTGGTAGGTCGCACGTCGATCCGACACACCCTTAACGACTCGTTACGCCGCAGGGGTGGTCACATCGGCTATGGCGTCCTGGCGCAGTATCGACGTTGCGGCTACGGCACGGCAATCCTGCGTCACAGTCTCACGATCGCCCGCGCACTCGGCATCGACCGCGCGCTCATCACGTGCGACGACGAAAACCTCGGTTCACGACGAATCATCGAATCCTGCGGCGGCGTACTGGAATCGGTCGAACCAAACATCGACGGCACCATCATCCGCCGCTACTGGATCGAATGAATTCCATCTCGCATCAGCCGTTGCCGCGCGGACACGCGGTAGCCAGTTGACTACCAGAACACGCAAACGAAGACCGTAGCCGTATTGCCAGGCTCGGCGGCAATTGCGAACATGGCATTCGCGTCGGCGGGAGAGCTGGACGCGGTGGTGTCGCACGAGATGATGGCCAGCCTGTGGTCGAGGCCAGGGGCCGAGTGAAGGGGAGCTGACCGGTGCAACGCCTCGAATTGGGTTCTGTGGACGGTATCCGGCTGGACTTCGCGGTCCACCACTGCACGGTGGAGCCCGCACTGGGAGTGGTGCTGTTGGTGCACGGCATCATGGTGGACATGGACGAGGGTGGGGGCATGTTCGTCCGGTTGGCGCAGCAGTTGGTGTCGCAGGGGTTCGATGTGGTGCGGTTCTCTTTCCGAGGGCACGGGAGCAGCGGTGGAACTCAGCAGGGGGTGACGATCGCCGGTGAATGCCTGGATCTGCAGGCCGTAGTGACCGCGGTTCGCGAGCGATTCGCTGGGCAGCGAATGTCGATTGTGGCGGCGAGCTTCGGTGCTGTGTCGACGGCGCTGTCGTTGTCGTGGCTTGATGATCTGTATCGGCTGGTTCTGTGGAATCCGGTGTTGGATCTGCGGCGGACTTTTCTGGTTCCGGAGTTGGCTTGGCGTGAGGAGAATTTCAGTGCTGTTGGGCAGAAATGTCTGGCCGAGAACGGTTTTCTGCTAGTCGATGGTGAGTTCCAGCTCGGTCGTGTCCTGTTCACCGAGTTCGCGCGTTACCAGCCGCTGGATGACTTCCATGCCGCAGACGTGCCGACGCTGATCGTGCACGGCGACCACGACACGGCAGTGTCGTATGACGTCGCGGCGCAGGCCGCGCGATCACGACCGCACACCACGCTGCACGCGATTGCCGGGTCGGACCACGGATTCGACTCGCGGGAACGTGAAGACCAAGCGATCGGCACGACCGTCGACTGGCTGGTCGAACAGTCGATGTCGTGAGGGGCGTGAAGCTCTCGCAGCTGTATGCGTCGATCCGGCTCGGCGAATCCGTCATTGTCGGGGAACAGTGCACGCTCGGGTATCCGAAGGAAGCCCGTATCCGAGACGCGCAACGCGGGCAGCACACGATTGGTGAGCCTGTCGTGATCGGAGACCGCAGCCTGTTGTTCACCTAGGTGGTTCCTCAATTGTCGAGGCCATGGGATACCGGCCGAGGCGAGGCACGCAGGACGGTGATTCTCTCACGATTCCTGGATGCCCTGGAGGCCGCAGCGGACGGCCTTGAGTCCGAGCTTGCGCCGGAAGCGGACACCGACTAGACCAGACGGTATTGTTCGAACGTGGGTTCGAATGAATTCGATGAGTGGTCGCCGCAGTACGAACTCGACGGCGTCCCGGTCGACCCGGACCGGCTCTATGAAGTCCGTGGCGGGTGCGCGGCACCGGGCCCCGTAGCGTGCCCACGCGGCCACCGGCTCGGGCCATGGGCGGTGCTGGTCGGCTGGCAATCGTGCCAAACCGTCGGCGGGCACCGCACACACACCTGTGTCGCGTGCGACTACACGATCTATACGCCACCCATTCGGCCCGACTGCCGACACCACGCATTCGACGAGCGGCTTATCCACAAGCCCGAAACAGGTGGAACCCCGCCACAAGCTGGGCCGTCTAAAACGATATGACCACTGAGCCGAGTCACCCACCCCGATACGAGCCACCACTGCAGCCCTACGTGCCGCGCACAATCCGCGCCACTGAGGAGGAGGACCCGTCCGCCTGGATCGAATACCTCCGGCGAGCGCAAGTCCTGGAACCCGACGAGCCGTAGGTAGGTCCGACAGCGAGAAGTCGGCCCCGCAACGGATCCGGAAGCCGACTTGCGCACTTGCACACGGACAACCATGAATTTGCGGTGCCGCATGTGGCGCGGAGCAAACGTGGTCGAAGCGTTAGTCTCAGGAAGGTCGCTGCGCCAGCAGGTGGGGGAATTCGGTTTGCAGCACGCAGAATTCGTTGTGCCACGGATCTCGCACAGAGGCGCGTCGTCCCACCGGCCGCATCGGGGTTGACGCGTGCCCAGCGGCAATGGCGGATGTTATCAACAGTGATGACGAGTACCATCGACTATCGCCGAAGGCCGCCAGGACCGGAACTCGTTTGGAACTATCGACGGCATGGATGCTCAGCTCCTCGCGGCCGACCCTGACCGCGGACCCTGTTCGTTGACTACATGGGGCTCTTCGTGCCCCTTGGTGTGATCGTCGCCGCTGTCATAGCGGCCGGTGTGGCGCTGTGGAATGAACGTAAGGCACCGTATCGGGATCTCGAAATCCTTGATCGCCATCGCCAAGGATTGGCCAGATCAGGTAGAGGGGCGTACCGATATCGAGGCCGCGATCCAAACTCAGCTCGTCCGGATTCGCGTCGCCAATGACATCACGAGCACCCAGCCCGGCAGCAAAGAGGCCGAACGCCTTGTGCGCCAAGGGTTTCGGTGGGGAATATTTCGATTTCTGGGGACCCTACTGGTGTTGTGGGTCTTCTCGGTCATGTGGGTGTACAAGCTGGGGCAGGTCGGCTGGGACGGCCAGATCCGGCCATGGTGGTACTTCTGGACCGTAATGGCGCTCACCGTTATCGGAGTGATCGCGCTGATGAATGAGATCGCCGCGTTGTTCGGCGGCGATTCGGCGGTACGGATGGTTTGGCGCTTCCTACGGTCCAGTCCGAAGCCGTGAGCCTTGCGTGTGGAGCCTACACGGGCCGCAGTTGTGCAAACACAAAAAATGGGCATTATGGGATGCTCGGCTGCCGTCGCCATGATCAGCCAGGCGACTGAGTATCGTCGACCAGGCGCATCCGCTCGAGGGCGGCCAAGGCCAGCGCCGGAGTGGTGCCCCACGTCTTGGCTCGCAGTTCCCAGTCCGAAGGGCCGCGGAAATCCCATAGCCTTACAAGGTGGTTGATCACTTCTCTATTTGGGCCCGTCAAACCGCTCAGACCGAACTGGAGACGCCTTTGCCTCGTCGTTGGGCGCACTCCCAGGGCGTCGCGCGAGCCGCCACAAAGCTGGCAACTCTGACAGGAAGTGACCATGACCTTCTTTTCGCCGCCGCTATCCTGCATGACGTGGGCTATGCACCGCGGCTCGCCGTGACCGGTTTCCATCCACTCGATGGCGCTCGGTTCCTGCGCGATGAACACCAAGCCGATGAGCGACTAGTGCGGTTGGTTGCCAACCACACCTTCGCGCTGCTCGAGGCCGAAGAGCGTGACCTACGTACACAACTTGAAGCCGAGTTCCCGATCCTCGACGATCAGCTTCTTGTAGATGCCTTGACCTACTGCGACATAACCACCACCCCGGACGGCACGCCGACCATGGCACTTGCACGGATTGCTGAGATTGTGAGCCGCTACGGTCCAGACACAGTGGTGGGCAGGTTCATTCAGCGGGCCGAGCCGGAGATCCTGGCCACCGCGGCCCGTGTGGAACGGGCGCTGGCAGCTCAGCCAAGGTAGGGGTAGTTGCCGGACAGGAAGTCCGCGATCTGCTGGCGCATACTCGGATGAATGTCGTACTGGTCCAGATCCTCCGGAGCGACCCAGGTGACACCATCGGCTTCGTCGTTGATCGTCGGCTCCCCGGATACCGGCCGCCCGATATAGGTGTTCTCGTACTGCTGGCGGATCTCGCCGTCGGTATAGGCGACGATGTGGTTCGGATTGCTGTAAACGCCAAGGAATCCCGTGATCTCCGCGATGATGCCGGTCTCTTCCTCGCATTCGCGTATCGCGCACTGGCCGGCAGTTTCACCGAAGTCCATGGCACCACCGGGGAGCGCCCATTGACCAGTGTCGCGGCGGCGCTGCAGCAGGATTGCCCCGGCATCGTCGGTGACCAGCAGATTGCAAGCCACCACAAGCGAATTGGGCTTCGGTGCCTTCGGGTCGTGGTAGTACTCGATCCTGCCCATGATCGGCCTCTCGCTTTAGGGGTTCCAGGGCTGCGCGTCAGCCCAGATTGCATCGAAGCTTTCGGTGTAGTTGTCGAACCACCCTGTCTCACCGATGCGCCTCAGCTGGAGGACCGGGTTGGCACTGGCTGGCTGCCCCCAGATATGCGGGTTGACCAGCAAGACGTCGTCGTAACGGAACAACGAGTTGTACAGGGTCGTGTCATGGAGCCGTACCTCGCAGCGCTCATGAGATAGCAGTGCGCGGTAATAGCTGAGCGAAGCCCGGATCTTCGCAGCCAGCGTGTCGCCGCCGATGCCCTCTTCCTCGCCACGAGCGGCAGCGGCCTGGCCATCGGGGTCACCAAAACACAGTCGGACGCGGGCTCCCCGGGTTGCCCGCTCGATCAACATTTTCGCGACGTGCGGATTCGACTGGGCGAAGAACGTTCCGGAGAACACGAGTACGTCGATCTGTTCAGTGGCTTCGCGCAGCAGTGACAGCCAGGTCTCCCGCGGCACTTCGGCTCGGTTGAGGTAGGTGGCAACTAGTTCGATGTTTTTCGGCACCGGTGGCGTGGTCGGGTCGGGTGGCCACAAGAAGGTCTCTTCCACGCGCAGGTGGTCAGCCACCCGTCGGCGGTGCCGGGGATGCGGTACGCGGCCACCGAGCCAGCGGCTCACCGTCTTCGGGTCGACCTGGCAGACAACAGCCAACGACTCGGGCACGATCCCCCGCTGGTGGAGCACGGACTGAAGCCGGACATTCACGCCTTCAATAGAACCCAACTGCGGTGCGCCGAGCAAGCACACCATCCCGGCGCCTCAAAACGTTCCAGGACGTCCCGCACGGCGTCCCATACGCGGTTACGCGGTCCCACGGTCAACAGCCACGATGATCTTCCTCGTCTAAAACCCCAGGGGGCCAACGTGATCCGGGAAACCACAGGTATTCACAAGATCAAGATGCTTTACCTGCAGCTGCTCTACCGCTGCAATTTCGCCTGCAAACACTGCTTCCACGGCGAGCGGCTACAGCACGCCGACGCCTTTACTGCCGAACAGGCATGCAACCTGATGCGATTGATGCAGCACCAGTACGGCACCGAGGTGGTGACCTTGCTCGGCGGCGAACCGTTCGCCCACAAGGATCTGCCGCAAGTCGTCCGCTACGCCAAGCACACCCTCGGGCTTGACGTCGAGATCTGCAGCAACGGCTACCGCGTTGGCCGGACGCTGCGCGCGATCGCCCCCTGCGTCGATCTGCTGCGCATCTCCCTGGAAGGCGTCGGTACCACCAACGATCACATCCGTCGCGCCGGAAGTTACGTGGCCGCATTGGAATCCCTGGAACTGGCGAAGGATCTCGGCGTACCGACCGGTGCCACGTTAACGGTGAACCGGTACAACATCGGCGAGGTGGTGGAGCTGGCCGGCATTCTCGAATCACTCGGAGTGACGCAGCTCAAACTGCATCAGCTGCGGCCGGTCGGTAACGCGGTGCTGCATCCGGACATGCTGGTGACCGACCCCGCAGATTATGCGCGACTGCGCCTGCAGGTGCGGGACGCCCAGCTGGGCATCGAGGTGGTTCTGGACGAGGATCTGTCCGAAGACGGCGCGCCTGTGTGCGCGGTGCCGCAGGTGCGGGGCGACATCGATCGGATCGAATCAGACCCGCGGGGTGCACTCACTATGTCGTGCAAAGCAGTCGGCAAGGATTCGCATGCCTTCTGGTACGACAAGGACGCCGACCAGATCGAATACCGCCCATCGGCGAACGACGAACTAACACTGGCCATTCCGGACGTGGTGTACGGCCATGCCTAACCACCTGTTCGAGAGCGTCGAGGGTCTGCCCGGCACCGGGAAAACGACCGTCGCACCGCTGTTGGCTGCCGCCCGCCAAGCGGTGCTGGTATCCACCGTTCCGCCGCAGTTCCAACCACTGCGACGGGAGCTGGACCAGGGTGACAATACCAACGCGCGTATGTGCCTGTTCCTCTCGGCGCTGTTCACCGCAACCGATCAGATTCGCCGCTACCTCGACGCCGGAATCCCCGTCGTCGTCGAAAGCTACTTCGCCCGCTGCCTGACCACCCACCGAGTCTTCGGCGCCCAACTCGAAGTCGTCTTGCCAGCGGATCTGCCGCAGCCCGTTACCTACCAACTGCTCTGCGAGCCGCACGAACGACTGCGGCGCCTTGCCGAGCGGGACAAGCCCATGACCCAATGGGACGTCCTGGCTGAGGAGCGCATCGACCAGCTCCTGGCGGCCTACCGCCAGTTCCCGCTACACCAGATCGACACCACCGCCCAGACACCGGACGAGGTAGTCCGAGAGATCCTGTCCCTCAACGCGTTCGAGGTGGACCGTGCCCACAATTAGTCTTTGGGAAGACACGCTGACCTTCTTTCCTCAATTCCTGCGCGTCCTCGCCGAATGCTGCCGACCAGATGCCACGATCGCGGTGGTCGGTGCCAGCGACGGCAAATTCGTACTGCCGCTCGCTCAGTCCGGATACGACGTCATCGCCATCGAAAAAGACCCGCAGGCGCTCTATGGCGGTGAAGTGCTTCTGCCGGTCGCCGGGTTCGCCTACGCCCCCGGCTTGGTCGAGCGTCTGCAAGAGGCCAACCTGCGCCACCGTGTTCGTATCGAAGCCGCGGACCTTCTCGACGCCGATCCGACCGCCCTACAAGCCGAGGCCGTGTGGACCAGCTGCTCCTGGCACTACAGCGCCAACCAACGGCGCCCCCTCAGCGAATTCGTCAACCGCATGCAGCAACTCGTTCGGCCGGGAGGGTTGTTCGGCGCGGAGTTCATGATGGCGGTGGAGGAGCGGCATCATTCGGTGGAGCACTACACCACGCCAGATCGACTCGCAGGCCACTTCGCGCCTAACACATGGAACGTGCTACTCACGTTGCAGACCGACCCGTTCCTCGAACGGGCCCATGTCGGCCAGCCCCGCGACCACACTCACCGAATGGGCGTTCTCTTCGCGACGAAGCACCCGGACAACCACACGAAAGGCGGATCCAGCCTCGATGAAGCATGAGTACGAAGCCAAGTTCCTGGCCATCGACGTCGACGCCGTGCGAACCAAGCTCGCCGCCCTCGCCGCTACCCAGTCGTTCCCGCAAACACTATTGACCCGCAAGATATTCGAAAACGATGCACTCGCCCACGGCGCGTGGGTGCGGCTTCGGAACGAGGGCTCACGCTCGACACTCACCCTCAAGCAAGTCACCGATGCCAGCACAATCGACGGCACCACCGAGATCGAAACGACCATCGGTGACCTACACGCCATGGCCGAAATCCTGACCAAGCTTGGCCTGCAAGAGCTCCGCTATCAGGAGAACTACCGCGAAGAATGGCAGCTGGGCGACGTGGTGTTCGACCTCGATACCTGGCCGGACCTGCCAACTTTCTTGGAGATCGAGGGACCGGACGAAGCAGCGGTGCGCCACGCAGCGGACCAACTTGGCCTCGACTACGCCGAGGCACGCTTCGGCAGCGTCGATGAAATCTATAAGAGCGAAACTGGCCGGAACATCCTCACCGAGCCGACACTGCTGTTCAGCGATACCAAAGGGTCATAGCCTTGCCAGTCGGTCGTCAGGCCCCAAAGCCATTGGGAAGTGGCGACTTCGACTTGCGATCCGGCGGCAGGAAAGCTGGCGGATCAACCGCGGTACGCCTTAACGGCCGCTGCCTCGGTGGTGCGGCCCACCATGGGGTATGTCTCCAGACGGTTCCTCGTGAACAGCTGTGACGAAGTCGGCAGAGGTGCAATGTCAAGCAAATCTAAACTGCTGCAGCAGGTTTCGGCGGCATGCGGCTGCACACGGGTGGCCATAGGCGCAGTGATTCCGCTCTCATGACGGTCGGTATCCAGCTAGGAAGATTGCTGTTCAATAACGAATCGCCGACAGCTTTTGTTTGCTGAATCGCCATCTACCTTTCGGTTACGGAGCAGCTGGCCTGCGACTATGCTGGCCGTGCACGTGCATGGCAGCAACCCGAGCGCATCTTGAGCAACCGAGGGGCCGTGTCGGGCAGGGGATTACAAACCCCGGGATAAGCGAGTACGCTCAGGTCACCGCGTCGTAACAAACTTCAGGTTTGTTTTGCTGCGGGAAGGTAAGAAAGGTAAAGGGAAAGCGGGCCGTCCTCGAACGACGACCCGCCCGTGGTGACGACTATTTGTCGAGCACCTCCCGGATTACCCAGATGACGGCCCCGACGACTGAGATCGCAGACTTCACTACAGTCCAGTCGCTCGGGGTCTTCCGGTGTTTCCGATCCTTCTTCTCGTGGTTCCCCACGAGCCCCTCCGTTCTGGGCGCGCGTCCAGAACTCCGACTTTCGGAGCTGGGCGAACCCCTCGAACGGAGATGGCCAAGGGAAGGCTAGACCTCTAGTTCGCCCTCCGTCTATGCCGACTTGCGGACATCAACCAAACGGCCCTGCGGGGACCGAGCCGGTGACGGCAACCGGCTTCCGTTCTCGGCGTTGGTTATGTCCTGGTTATCCGACCGCGGGCGCGAAACCCTAGGCTCGTCAAGCTGATCCGCTCTTGTTCATTTCTGTCGCGTTGCGCCTCCACGCTCGACGTCCGGCCCGGCGCCGAGGTGCCGTTGCCTTAGCGTGATCTTGCCGCTGCCCTCCGCTCGGCCGCGGGCGACCATCCGAATGCACTGCGGCGCAGGTGGAGTCACGTCGACATTATTGCCCGTCCCCGAATGTAAGTACAGATGCAAGTACATTTGCGCTTGAATCCCGACTCGGCGCATGCGTATTGGTCTTGCCTCGTGCCACACTCGTTGTGTGCCAACACTGCACGAGCCCGACGGCAACCAGCCGGAGTATTCGGCCAGCACTGCTGGTCATGTCGCACATCCGGGGCGGCCCCTCGCCCCGCGACTGATCTTGGGCGGTCAGCTACGCCGACTACGCGAACACCGCGGTCTCGAAATCAACACGGCTGCACAGGCAACCGGGATCTCGCGTTTCAAGCTGTCCCGGATCGAGTTGGGCAAGGTCCCGACGAAGCAGGACGATCTGACCAAGCTCTTCACGTACTACCAGCTGACAGATGACCAAGTTCGGTCGACGCTGCGCGAGTTGGCACACCAGGCCAATCTCCCCGGCTGGTGGGAACTTACAAGTACGTGGCTGCCTGAGGGGCTCGATAGGCTGCTCAGCCTGGAACCGGTCGCCTGGCGAATCCTCTGCTACGAGCAGCGCCTGATTCCTGAGCTGCTTCAGACCGAGGAGTACAGCCGCGCCGCTCTTCGAATGGCCTACCCGGATCGCCCGTTTGCAGAGCTTGAACAGTTAGTGGCACTTCACCAGCGCCGCAAAGAGCGACTGGTGCAGTCAACTTGGCCGCGAGCGTGGTTCCTCGTCGAAGCAGCCGCTATGCGCGCCCGAATCGGCGGAGACGACGTCTGGCGCCGCCAGCTCGATCACCTCATCGAATTGAGCCGACTTCACGCCATCTCCCTGCAGGTGGTTCGGGAGGAAGCAATCGGGCCCGCGCAGCTCGATCACGGCTTCACCTATCTGGTCTACACTGACGGCGATCTGTCCGACACCGTGAGCTTCCAGCGGCTGAATTGCTTTGAGTACGAACAGAACGAGAAACAGACCCGCAGGTACTTCGAGCAGTTCCACCGCCTGGCTGTCTATGCGGAGCTGCCCGGAGACAAGAAGGGCGACACGACGGACGTAATCCAGACACTGCGCGACTGCCGCCCGCTTCGACCGGTTCGCAGCCACAAGTTCCAGTCGGAGGCAGCGAGTGGCCCCGAAGCGCCACCACCGCCAGGCCATCCATGAACTGGTTAGGACCATGACCAGCGAGGCGAGAACTCTCGTTGGAGGGTGGTCACACCCCGGGATCGTCCGGCGGTGCCATCCGTCGAATCCGGGACGTCCGAGACTTCAGCACCGGCAGCACTTCAGTGTCATCATCCATGTCGCCATACCACGACCACTGTGCCCGCCACCCCGATCGAGCCTTCGGCTCCTCAGGCGCATCGTCGACAGCGTCCGCTACCATCTCGTCGACTGATTCCCGCGGATCGTCCTGCCTCGACACATTCCCTACCGCATGCCGCCCCTGAAGCTCCGTCGTCTGCACCAGTAGCCCAGCCTGAATGCCAGCACAGCCGAAAAGATCACCGACCCGAGATCCACGGAATTGGCAACCAACACCAGCGGCACCGCGCCTTTAGCCTTGCCCGATTCGGCTGTGGACTGGGCTATTTCGCCGCAGCAGGTGCCGCACCAATGGTCGGACACTGGCGGTCACTGCCGCTCGTTCTTCGTTCTGGATGACCAATCCGTAGACCACCGATAGCAACCCCATCACGATCGTGTCGGCATCGACCGCCAGGTCGATGCCCGTGCCGGTACCCGCAGTGGCCAAGTGGTCATGGACGGCGGCTCGGACGAGTGCCAGACGTGCATCTCTCCGGATATCCGCATCGCCGTCGTGCCATCTTTCGGCCATCACTTCGAGCTCCAGCCGTATCCATCCCCGGCGCTCGATGACTGCCGTTTCGCACCACCCAGTAACCAGCTCGATCATCCATTCGCCGACGGCGATCTCCTCGGCTGAGCGCATCTGTCGTACCAACTGCATGCTCGCCTGGGCGATGGCGCGACTACACAGCCTGTCCAGGACCGCGTCCGCCAGTTCGGCCTTGGTTCCGAACTGGCCTTGCACCGCGCCTCGGGTATACCCGGCGACTTCGACGATCTGTTCGACAGATGTTGCGGTGTAGCCATTTTCGAGGAACAAAACGGTCGCGGCGGCGAGCAGGCGCTCATGCGTCCGCTGTCGTTGTTCGGTGCGGCTGAGGCGTTGAGATGTAGCTGGCACGGATGAATCGGCTCCAAGGTGAAGGAAAGCACGGCAAGTGAAAGGGGGGCACATCACACAGGCAGAACGCGCGCTGCGAAGGCGGTGGACAAGCGGGATGGCGGCAGGGCGAAGTTCAGATGTCGTTCGCTTCTAGCAGGAACATCGCCACCTGAAGATGCACGAAGCAGTCATCCGGCCGGTGCTTTCCGTGGATGCGTTGCAGCTCACGCGCCCGCACGACCGTCAGCTCCATCAGATGGGCGTGGCACCAGCGCTCGGCCAACTTCCCGTCCGCCGGGACGAATTCCTTGCGCTGCGGCGGATCCGGCATCGTCATGGTGCTGTGTGGCCGACATCGGCGGCCCCGCCGCTATTCGCGGCCGAGGTATGGGCTTGCCCGTGAACAAATTCGGTGCCGTCGGGTCGTATTGTCTTCGGCGGCAGCACGTCAGTCGCCTGGTCCGGCAGCCGAACTCCGCCAGCCCTGACGTCCTCGACCAACTGGTCGAATGCCTGGCAGTGCTCGAGTAATGCCGCCGCATCACGGTCACTGTGTTCAGGGTCGTGTTGCTGCAGGCCATAGAGTAGGTACTTCCACGACAACCAAAAGACCATCTCGCCATACGACGTCGGATTCGTCGGGGCGCCGGCCGCGACGGCGATCTCCTTCGTATGCCCTTCGGCTTCGCGGTTGATGAGGAACGTCAGAACAGACAACTGCTCGTGGATAACATCAGGCGCCTCCCGGCCATGGTCGTAGAGCAGGCGCTGGATGCCGATGAACTGCTGGGCGCAGCGCAGCATGACCGTTGTTGGTTCTTCCGCACCCGAAAAGACCCGAAGGAAGGATCCGGCATTTGGCAAGGGCTGGTCAGGTTCGGCTTCGATGGGTGGAACCGTGAAGGCGAGCGGCTTGTCTGGAGTGAGCCCATACACGACACACTCAGGACGATCGGACGGCATGGTGGTTGGATTCCTTCGGTCTTGGTAACGAAGCGGTCGAACCAACGAGCGCGCGGACTATGGCCTCGGGTCAGTCCCAGAGCTGGGCGCATGGAAGCGGCGGGAGATCCGCATCGACGTCGTCATCGACCGTGACGGTGAACTCCGGAAAGCCGTGGGCCAGTTCGTCGGCGACGCTGGCGGCTTGTTCGGCTGAGGCAGCGAAATCCATCTTCAACGCGCCGGATTCGATGTGGATGTGCCGGATGCGGCGCGGCGGGTGCGGCGCTCGGACGGGCCGAATGGATGTCATTGTCGATCACCGTCCGAGTACCAGATGCTGGCCGGATTCGATCGCAGCCCCAAGGCAGTCGTAGCCTTGGCACAGCTGCGCCAACTGGGTTGACTCGGGCGGCTCCTCATCGGTCGCTACTGCGGCGAGCACCTGTATCCAGAGATCGGCCATCCGGGCGACCATCGCCCCAATGCTTTCGGTCTGCACGAACATGACCGGCGTGCCCTCGGGAACGCCGGTGAGCGGGACTGCTGGGGATGCCGACGACGGTGCTATTGCCCGTTGTCGTTGGCGGTGGCCGACTGCATCGTTGATGACGGCGGTCAGGACCTCGACGTCCTTACGGGCTGAAACCAGTTCGGCGGCAGCCTGTTTCAGGATGCGAGCGCTAGTCCGCTCCTCGGCCAGGGCCTGCAGCGCCTGTCGGTGTTGTCGCTGGCGGACCACCAGGTCGACCGCCGCGTCCACGATGTCGCCTTCGCGCAGCTGTCGTATCCCAGCGAAGGACGCCAGCAACAACTCGCTGGATGGCAAGTCATCTGATACCCATTTCGGGCTCTCATTCGAATCATCTGAAGCATCAACAGTTGCAGCTGATGAGCGATCGTCCGGTGTGCCGCTGGTGCGGCTGATGGTCATCGCCGGTCACCGAGGCTTAGTTGTGGACAACACCATCCGGCCAGCTTCGACGAGCGTGTCGATCGCCGCACTCTTACGCGGGCAGGTCTTTGCTCGGCAGGCGATATGGATCTGGGCGACTTCGTGGGCTTGGGCGGGGGTGAACGGCACCATCGGTGCGGCATGCGCGGCAGCGTCGCACAAAGCAATGAGTTGGTACATGGCAAGGGAGTTCGTGGGCATCGGGCATCGCTTCTTTCCGGTTGAAGAACGGTCGGCAAAGGTGAAGCGGTGCCCGGCACCGGGGGCTTTCGCCACCGGCCCCGGCTCGCAGGGGCCAATGCGCCGCCTGAGGGGATAACGGCGTCGGCCCGGTGCCGGGTACCGAAACCGACCGTAAAGCGACACCAAAAAAGGGTTTGTCCTAAAAGGACAAACCCCTAAAGGTGCGAAAGTTAGTGACCCTCAACCATTTTCCCCGAGTTCGGTCAAGCGTTTGGGGCCAGTTCCGGGGCGATCCCCAGTCGCCAGGCCAGCCCGCGCAGGTTACGTCCGCCCGCGTCACGTCGAGCCGCGCGCAGGTGATCGGCAACGGCTTCCCGGACGAAGACGTCAGCGTGAACACGTTGGGGCGCAAGGTCTTCAGCACGCAGCAGCACCGCCACACCGTTGTCACGGTGTTTCGAGTCGGTCATGAGCGATCGACCGACTTCCATATAGAACTCGGCTTGGCGGCTCTTGCTTGGGATGGCGTCGACGTGGACGTTTCGGGCTTGTTCGGCCACTCGTGCGCCGTCGCCAAATTCCAGTCCGATACTGGCCTTCCAGATACCAACGTTGGCGCGGCCAAACCACATCCGACCAAAGGTGCCGACTTCGTCATCCATGCGCTCAGCGACGGCGGCGGCTTCATCGAGGTGGGTGTCCGCAGTGGCGCGATCAGTTTGGACTGCGGCAGCGAGCGCCGCTGACAGATGCAGCATGCCGTAAGCCTGGATGACCTCTGGGTCGTCGAGGTACCCCGTCAGCTGATCCGCCATCTTTATTGCGCGGCGGTATTGCTCGGGCCGTGACACACCGCCCGCCGCATCACCGCGAAGCCACATCGTGAACCCCTGCCACGCAGGGGATTCCAGCAGGTCAGCACACTGCTGGGCTGCTTTGGCGGCGAGCAGCGGCAGCCCGCGGCCACCGAGCCTCTTAGTTGTCCACATTGCCGAGCTGTAGCAAACGATCATGCCGAGAAGAACTTCGCGGCGAAGTTCGGCGTGACGAACGTACGTCGCGTGCAGCTCACCCAGCAGCCCAGGAACCAGCTCACCTTGAGCGACGTAGTCGGCGGCTTGGAGCACATGCTCAAGGCGCTTGATATCGGCTGCGACGAGCGGCCACTCTCTTGTCTCGACTTCCGGATCTTCGCCGAATTCGTAGACGTCGAGGGCATTTTCAATGGCGATGAGCCTGGCGTGGCCTTGTTCGTTTGATTCCAGCGCTGCGGTATGCCAAGGGTAGGCGTTGAACTCGGACGGTGCCACCTTCAAAGCCCGTGCCAACGCTTCAAGCGTCGCCCGATTGGTCAGGGCTTGTTCGCCGCGTTCCAGGCGGGCAAGGTAGCCGAAGCTGATGCCAGCAAGCCCGGCGACGACTTCGAGGCTCTGACCACGCCAGGCCCGGATCTCTCGCAGTCGACGGCCGACGTCGTTCGGTGGTACGTCGTTCATGGCGTAACTCCTTGGCGCTGTTCCCCCGGTACCCGGCCCCTGGCTGCCACGGTACCGCCGCCCGCTGGGCAGGGCTAGGGCAAACCGGCTGGCCACGCCGTTTTACGGGGCATACCTGGGCAAATGGGGGGGTATTCGCCGCCTATTTGGGGCACTACCCCGGTAGACGGTCGTGCCCGGCAGAAAGGGCCTCGGGCTTCTCGACCTCACCGCCAGCCCAGAAGATCGCATGGCGCAGTTCGCTGGCAGCCCGAGCTGCCGCAGCAAGATTGATGGCGTACGGGCCAAGAGAGACAGTGCCAGCAATCGGGTCGTAGGCGAAGCGCCAATACGCCTGAGCGATGTCGCGAAGTTCCTCACCTGCTTTGTTGCGGTCACGTTGCGGGCCACGGCCTGTTCCACGCGACCAGTCCTCGAAGTGCATCAGAGCGTCGCGCATGTGCTTGATGCCGGGCAGCGCATCCTCAAACTGCTGCCTCGCGCGGGACAGTGCTGCTGAAACCTCTTGAGCGGCAACAGACTCCCGCACTGCCCGCTGCAGCAGCTCCTCGGCAGCAAGGAGCTGGCGAAGGTCGAAGACGAGGTGTCGCGCGTCGATCTGGCGCGAGCTGAACGGAACACGAGGGTCGTCGTTGTCGCTGAGGCGCTGGATAGTGAGGCGCACACTGTAGAACCACCAGGACGCCTCCGACACGGCGATTGCCGAGGGCGAATCGGCCGGTGACCATTCGACGTGCCCGGTGGTGTCAGTCATGTCCAGCATTGTCGTCGGTTGATCCTGCGTATGTCGCGAGGTTTTGACCGGCAGCGAAACGCTTGCGGCGCCGAAGGTGTGCTCTCACTGCTGGGCTTCGGCGTGCCGCCCTGACCTGTCAGCTGCGACGGTCGTTGTCCGCCTGGGCAATCCGCGCGGCCAATGCACTGTTCAGCTCGGGGGCTTCGTCCAGCGATAGCTGCACCAGCCCCTCCTTCGGATACAGAAACACCAAGTACTCGCTGTTACCGGCGTGGTGGTCGTAGCGCTCCACGAACACCGATACCGGACCATGCTGTTCTAGGCCGACTTGAATGTCTTGGCCGCGGTGGCTCGTTCCCTCGTCAGGCTCCTCCAGGTTACTGTGTTCGTGGCACCGCGCCGGGCACGATTGCGCTACTGGATGATTCATCGTTTGAACTCCCTGAACCGTCCCGGGCTTGGGGCCGCTTTGGCAGCGTTAGCGCGGCCGTGGTCCGCTGTACGGTTTGCGTAGAGCAGTGATGAGCTGGATATGTTGGGGCTGGGTGACATCGGCGACTGTGAGGCTGTAGGAGGTCGGTTCGCCGGAGGAGGGGTGGATCCAGTGGACTGGGTCGCTGGCGGCGCGGCCGTAGGCGACGTTGCAGCTCGATAGCCAGAGGTCATGAAAGGCGTTGTTGGGGCGTAGCTTTCGTAGCAGGTGGTGGGCTTGTTCAGAGTCGCGATATCGGCCGAGTACGGCTTTGATGGTGGCTACCGAGTGGGCTGCTTCGCGTTCCCAGTCGATGACGACCGTTTTGGCGATCGGGCTGAATAGCCATATCGGAATGCATTCGGACTCTTCGAGTCCAGGCATACCCGCACGGAATTCCGTGGTGGCTAGTAGTACGTTCCACATGGGGTCCACATAGGCCGCGAGCACTCCCCGTCCCTCGAGGTCTTGGATGTGGTTCCTTAGCGCGACGTTCTCGTGTACGGACTGGCGGAGCTTGTCGGTTGGGGTGAGATCTTCTGCTGGGTAACGGAGTTCGCGGATGTGGCGTGCCTGTCCGTGGCTGAGGCCGTAGCCGGTGATGAGCTTATCGAGGGTCTCGGGGCTGGGGACTCGCTCCCCGACTTCGAGTTGACGCAGGTAGGAGGGGGCGACGCCGTGGCGTTTGTAGGCCGCGACTCGTGACAGACGCAGGTGGTCTCGGTTCAGCCGTAGTGTGTCGGGCAGGGTTGGGATGCGGGCTTGAGGTCTGCGTCTGCGGTCGCTGTGTGAGCGGCTATTGCGGTTCACGCCAAGTTACTCCTTGTCTGCTGGTGCCGGTGGGTAGAGATGTCGCAGGTTCGTGCGTTGCGGGGGTGTTGCGCGACATTCATTGGCACTTCTTTCGACTGCTGGTGATCGATGACATCGTTTGTGGCCCTGGGGTTCGCAACGATGCGTATGCACAAAGTCTCGATATACTGGCCGGTTATCGTCAAGATCGACTCGGGGACAGTGTGTCCCGGCGATCCGGGGAGGGGAGAGGCGAGCATTGGAAGAGATCACCAAGGCCGTCGGCCAATGGTTGAGGATGCGTCGGATCGAGGTCGGGCTGGAAAGACCCGAGGATCTTGGCAGGTTGGTGGGTCTGAGCGCGGATCAGATCAAGAAGGCCGAGAACGGCACACGCACATTGAGCATCGAGTCATTCGAGGCGATCGTCGGGGCGCTCGCACTGCCGATGTGGTGGGGGCGGATGGTCCTCGCTCTGACGCGTACAAGCCTCATCCCTTCCCACGTTGGCACCGATCATCCCATCGGGACCCGTGACCTGCGGATTCTGGAAGCCTACCCAGGCCCTGCATGCTACTACGAAGTGCCATTGTTCAAGGTACGGGCGGCGAACAGTAAGTACCTGAGGGCCTTTCCGGGGTTGGTTCCTGGTCGAAACATCATCGAGTGGTTGGTGAACGAGCCCGCAGCGCGAAAAGTACTGGACGGCTGGGGCCTCGAGGTGCACTTGATGACACAGGCGCTGAAACTGATGTCACCCGGTCTGGTAGCACAGCACGAAGTCGACGCCGTCGTCGATGCGTGCCGCCATGCGCCGGAATGGAATGAGCTTTGGAGCACTGATTTCCCGCAGAGCTGGGCGTCGATGGACAGCAGCCTGGAGTACTCGGTGATCACCGACATCGACACCGGCGAAGAGCAGCCGATGTGGGTCTCGATCGATGTCAGCGAGGTGCCGTTCCGGCCGTGGTGGACCTACCACCTGACGCCAGTCGATGGTCCGCTGGCTACGGTCGAGGTCCGGTGACAACTGACAACAGCGGGACCAGCCGATACGAGCGGGCTTGGTCAACAGCACACTGTTGTGTCCCGAAATCGAGTGCGTACAAGGACTTCCGGCAACCGGGTGCCCGGGTGCGGCGCTTTCGGCCAGTGCAGTCAAAGCCCTAGTCGGCGCTGTCGGGAGCTGTCGGCCTTCCGTCACGTAACTGCTGGAACTCGGTAGCGCAGTGCGACGAAAACACCGTCACGGTGCCGCGGTGATTGTGCACGAGTTCGCGCAATCGGCGCTGGTTTTCTGCTCGTTTCGGGCGCTGCGTGTCCACCGACTGCTCGAAGATGCGTGCTCCCAACGGCATTCGCGGTCGGGCCGCCATCTGGCCGTGATAGGAGTACGCATCCCCGGCATGCAGCAGCCAACCGTTCCCGGTGTCAACGGCGACTCCGACGTGCCCCCGGGTATGTCCGGCCAGCGGAACCATCAAGATCTCCGGGGACAGGCCCTGTAGCTCGCGTACCGCTGTGAAGCCGAACCACTGGTCGTCACTACTGTCTGACTCGCTGTAGGTGATCCATTTGGGGCCGTGGGCGATCTGCACAGGCCGATATCTGAATCGTTCCTTGGGTCCGTGCGGGCCGGTCATGGCATCGAGTTCGTCCTGGTAGACATGCACATGCGCGTCCGGGAAATCTGCTAGTCCGCCCGCGTGATCCAGGTCCAGATGTGTGGTGATGATGTCGCGAACATCGGCGCGTGAGAATCCGAGTGCTTCGACTTGCCGGGCGATCACCTGGTCGAAAACAGGGTTAGTGCGTCGGATGACCTTCTGACCAACCCAGAGTTCGGGCTGGACGGTTGCCTGTTCCCCATAGCCGGTATCCACCAAGACCAATCCCGCGGGATGCTCGATCAACAAGCAGTGGCACGCGACCTCGGCCCGACGAAACACCCCCGGTCGACCGTCGATCAGACGGCCCCCAAAGGGGCGCATTCCTCCGCCATCCAAGTGGTGGACTCGCACGAATCGCTCCCGCCCATTTCGCCGACTGCTGGCCACACTACACGGCGCCCCAACCCGATCGCGAGAGCGCGGTCAGCGGTCAGTCACGCTAAAAGCTTTGCGGCGGAGGAGGATTAGCCACGGGGCGGTGTCTCGCGGCAAGGTCCTTCAAACCGAAGCTCGCAAAGAGAGGCTCGCTGCGTCGACAGGGGAGGATGACGCACCGAACAGCGTATTTGACGTAAGTCTTCGAAGTTTCTGTGCTTCACGCTGACTGCGTGAAGTGGGTGGCAAATCTCCTGCACTTTGGCGGTTTCGCAGTTTGTCTTCGACGGCGTTAACGCAATGTAGGTGCATCGAAACCCTGGTGCTGCAGCAGTTTTCGACGTTTGGATGGAATTGCAAATCCAACCAAGTGAAAGGAACCAATGTGGATCCTCTGCAGATCCTGAACGACGGCCTGATCGTGGCATCCAACGCCTTGAACGTGGTGTGGCAGGCGCTGTCGATCATCTTCATGTTCGTGTGACGTGAGCACCTGAGAAGCCGCCTCCCAGAAGCACTTTCGCTTCTGGGAGGCCGCCGAGGACGCGCATCCCGCTCCCGCGTATTCACCATTCTTTCTCATTTATCGCCCTGACGGATGAAGGGTTTATTCGGCATGTCCAAATCACGGAAATCTCCCCGTTCACGTCTGGTCCAGCGCTGTGTGATCGGCGATGTGCACCGAAACAGTGTGCACGCCAATCTGTCTCGCGGTGGCAGGTCGGTTGTCGCTGGTGCGGTGCCTATCGTGCTGTTGCTGTCGGCGGCGACCGCGAGCGCGACCGGTGCACCCGCGGCGATCACGGATCAGCCCGGTGTCACCAGCCCCGCGCAGCCCGGCACCTCCACCCCGGCTCCGCCGCCGGAACCCGTACCGCCCCCGCCGGTGTACTACTCCCAGCCCCCCGAGATCCGCAACGGATCCGGGTTACGTCCGGCACCGTCGGTGGACCTACCTGTGGAGCCGATCGCGATCGAGGATTTGCATTTGCCCGAACCGGTCGCACCGGTAGCCCCGATCGAGCCGCCGGAGAACACAATTCGAATCGGGCAGTGGGAAGCACCGCGCCCAGACTGGCTACCCCCAGAGTGCGCCGACGCCATCAACGACACCGCGGCAGGCGCTGAGGCACAGGTCGCGACCGCCCTGGATTCGGTCGGTATTCCCGCCGGACGCTCCGATCGGGTCAGCGGAGCCACGCTGGGTGGGGCGGCGGTGGGCGGTGCTGGTGGCGCGGTCGTTGCCGGAGCACCGGTCGCGGCCCTCGGCGCGGTCGTGGGCGGTCTCGTCGGCGGCACCATCGGCGGAATCGCCGGTGCCGCACTGGGCACGGTGGTGGCGGTGCCGGTGATCGGCACGATCACCTCCGGTGTGGCCGGTACCGCGTTAGGTGCGGCGGTAGGCGCGGCCGTGGGAGCGATCGTGGCCGGGGTTCCCGCCGCCGTGGTCGGCGCGGTCGCCGCTGGCACGGTGGGCGCGGGGTTCGGTGCCGGTGTGGGGGTGGGGCAACTGTGACCGGGATCCGTATCCTCACCACTGCCGTGCTGACGGCATGCGCCTGCGTGTTGTGCGCGCCGGGGCCGGGGTCGGCGCAGCCGGTTGCGACCGGGCCGGATTGCCCTGTGCTGTGGGTGCTCGGGGTGCAGGGCACGGGGGAGTCTTCTCCGGACGCGTCCCCGATCGCTGATACCGGCATGCTGGGAGCGTTGCTCGGCCCGGTGGTGGCCGCTGTCCCGGATCTGGTGCAGCGCAGCTACATTGCCTATCCGGCCGGGTTCGGGGGTGCGGTGGGCACCGGCGGCGGCCCCGACGCCTACGCGGACTCGGTGCGCGAGGGCATGGCCGCGCTCGAGGCCACCGCGGAGCGGATCGCCGCCGCGTGCCCGGACACCGCGCTGGCCGCGGTGGGGTATTCCCAAGGCGCGCAGGTGGTGTCGGAATTCGCGCGAGCTGTCGGCGCGGGCGAGGGACCGGTGGGACCCGAGAAGATCGCGGGTATCGCGCTCTACTCCGATCCCGATCGCGCCTCCGGATCGCCTGTGATCCCCGGCCGCCCCGGCCAACTCACCCCCGACCCGGCCCCCGGCACAGCGGGGACGACGGTGTCGGAGGTGGCGATCACCACCGCACCCGCGTCCGGCAGCGGGATCGCCACTGGCGACGGCGTCAGCTACGGCGCGCTGACCGGCCGGGTGGCCGATATCTGCGTCGAGGGCGACTTGAGTTGCGCGGCACCCGATCACGCCGCCCTGTTGCGGATGGCCGCCGAGATCGCCGCCCAAGCCGACCTGCGTGATCCCCTAGCAGCGCTCACCTCGATCCAGGGACTGTTGTCCGGCGTGCTCGGTGACGCCTGGACTACCGTGGTGAACCACGACTTCCGCCTCGGCCCCGGCGTCGTCGACTATGTGCCCGAGGCCAGTCTGGCCCAGCGGCTCACCGCCGCCGCCGACCCCCGCACCCCACCACCGTCCCCGGAAGATACGGCCGCCGCGACGGCCCGGTGGGCGCAGATCATCGCTGTCGTAGCCGTGGACCCGGTCGGGCAGTTACCGAAGCTGGCCGCCCAGCTCTCGGACGCGTGGGGGCAGCTGGTCACCGACAACGCCGATCTGACGAATCCGGGCGTTTGGCTTCGCTACGCCGACATCCACGGCCGCCACACCGGTTACGCCGCCGCCGGACAACTCGCCAGCGGGGTCGCGTGGATGACCGCACTCGCGCACGACCTCGCCGGGAGCCACCCATGACCGCCGACTTCTACGACACCCCGACCCTCGACGGCCACCGCGCCGGGGACCTGGTGCGCACGCGGCCGGTGTTCGTGCCACAACTGGCTCCGGCGGCAGGAGCGTGGCAGATCATCTACATCTCCACCAATTCCCGCTCCGAACTCATCCCCGCTTCGGGGATCGTGCTGATCCCCGACGCGGTCCCAGCCCCCGGTGCCACCGCGATCCTGGTGTACTGCCCGGAATTTCGCGGACTCGGCGGGGTGTGCGCGCCCTCGAAGCTGCTGGCGATCGGCGCAGAGCCCGACACCACGGGGATCGAGGCGGCCTTGCGGCGGGGGTGGGTGGTGGCGATACCCGACGGCGAGGGACTCGGCCTCACCGGTGCCGGGCCGCATACCTTCCTCGCCGCCCGCGCCGGGGCCCGGATCGTGCTCGATCTCGCGCGCGCAGTCTACCGCGGTGCGGACCTCGGTGCTCCGGTCGCGCCGGTGCTGGCCTGGGGATACGCCGACAGCGGGCGAGCAGTCGCCGCAGCCAGTGAGCTACACCCCTGGTACGCGCCGGAGGTGGATCTGCGCGGCATCGGCGCCGGAGCCGTCGCCTCCGACCTCGCCGCGCTGGCACCCGCGTTCAGCCAAGGCGAAGGCGCGGCAGTGGGGCTGGCCGCGTTGATCGGACTCTCACGAGCCTACGAACACATCCCACTGCGCCACATCCTGAACGAGGACGGACTACAGGCCGTCGCCGAAGCCGAACACCTCACCGGCACCGAACTGCTGCAACGGTTCCCGCAACCGCTGGCGCACTGGTGCCGCCGCCCCGATCCCTGGAACGATCCGTGGTGGCGGCGTGTGCTGGCGTTGGAAACCCTCGCCCACACCAGGCCCGTGATGCCGCTGCATCTGTATCACGGCAGTGGCGACGCGATCGTTCCGGTGCACGCCGGGCGCCGCACGCTCATCGCTTACCGGCAACGCGGAACCGAGGTCAGCTGGCGCGAGTACGACGCCGGCCACCTCGACACCGCGAGCACCGCCATCAGCGATGTCCTGGCCAGGCTGAGCGAGGACATCACTCGCCGGCCGCCGAACACCGGCGGTGTGCCGCCGGACGCCGGACTCCGAGCACGCGGTTCGCTCCTAGACCCCTCCGGGGAACCCTGCCCGCACCCCGAACACCCCCTCCTGGGGTGCGGGCAGGCCCGGCGAATCAACCACTCCGAGAACAACTCCCAATGAGGCGAGGTGAATGATCCTCCGCAAGAAGCCCAAGCCCAGTGAGGCCGACCCATGGGCCTTGCTCGAGCAGCCGCGAATGGCACCGGCCCTGTACCTCGTGTCCGACCCCGACCCCGATCTCGATTCCGAGACCGGGGTCGAGGCGAGTCCGGAACCATCCCCGCAGCAGGGCCGCTGGCTGGTGGCGTTGCCGCAGACTCGGGACGCGGCAGACACAGAGATAGCACGGCCACTGTGGAACCGGGGCGGGTATCGGGTGCCGGGGTGTGTGTGGGCCGCGCTGGCGGCCACTGTGGCCGTGATGATCGGCGTGGTGGCCCTATGGGCTGACGACGCACGCGAGAACGGTGATCCGGTGGGTGTCACGGCGGTGGCGCCGAGCGCGACAGCGGCGGCGGAGGGGGCGTGCACCGGATTGTCGGGCACCGTGGTCACCGACCGCCCCGCAGACACCACCGCGACCGTTTCCGGAGTGATTGCGGCGTTCGAGGCGGCCTACTACATCGATCGCAGCGCCGAGGCGGCGATGCGGCTGCTGGCACCGGAGTCCGGGATCACCACCGAGGGGCTCGCCGCTGGGATCGCCTCGATCCCGATAGGCAGCACCCATTGCGTGGCGATTACCCCGATTTCGGAGACGACCGCGAACGTGCACGTAGTCGAGCTGCACCCGGACCGCCAACGAGTGGACTATCTCCAGGTCATCAACACCCGCCCCGGTGAGGGCGGTCGACTGCTGATCAGCAACGTCCAGGGGGAGGGATGACAACGACACCAGCACAGAACCCTGCCCGCCGAATCCGCCCGCTACGTCGGAACTTTGAGCGCCATCCGACACTGTCTGTCGCGGCGGGCACGAGCGTGTCCTCGTGACGGCGACACCGGCGGCCTCGGGCTCGCAGGCGCCGCTGCTGATCGCGGTCGCGGGTCTGGGGCCGCGTGCCGGGGCCACGACCACGGCGGTGGCTCTGGCCCGAGCCTGGCCCGGTCGCGAGCCTGCGCTGGTGGTGGAGGCCGACCCCGCAGGCGGGCAGCTGGCCGAATTAGTGGGCGGTGACCCGTATCTGGGGTTGGCGAGCCTGGCTCGCACCATCGACCCGAACGCACCCGTGCAGGCCGACCGAGTGCTCGAGCACGTGCAGTTCCTACCCAACGGCGTGCCACTATTGGCCGCACCACCAGGCCCAGACGCGACGCGCGCGGGGTTGACCGCCTCGTTGCTGGCCGGTGCGCACGCGAGCTGGCGAGCCCTCGGGGCGAGCGTGTTCGCCGATTGCGGTGCCCCCGAGCCGGATTCGGCTCTGGCCCCGGCCCTGGCCGCCGCCGACGCCTGCCTGGTCGTCGTGCGCGCCGACTACATCGACCCCGCACGCGCCGCCCGCCGCATCCTGGCGCTCACCGAGGGGTGCCGTCACCGTGGAGTGCTGCTCATCGGACAGACCCCGCACAACGACTTCGCCACCGCCCTCGCCCTACCGGTGTTGGGAGTCCTGCCCGCCGCGCGGGCCTCGGCCGCTGCGCTGGTGCACGGGACTCGCCAGCCGCGTCGCGGTCCTCGTCTGCTCCCGGCCGCCCGCACCATCGCGGCGGCCGTGCGCGAGCAGCTCCGTCCGACGCGACCGGCCACGATTGGCCAGCAACGGCGCACTCGCCCGCCGACCCGCCCCGCCGCCGTCGCTCGCCGTCGCTCGGCCCCGCCGCCCACGGTGTACCGGCTCGACCCAGCCACCACCACACCCACGCCCACACCCGCGCGCTCGCAACCGGATACTGCTGCCGCCCACACACAACCCCGCCCCGTGCCGGTCCCGGTGCCGTCCGACTCGCGTCCCGGCGTAAGCGACGCTGTCGAGGAGGATGGCCGCCGCGGCGAGGTCCGCGCCCCCGATCCCAGATCCCGGCCTGAGCCGCCGTCGCTGGCGTCGACCGGCTCGCCGCCAGGTATCGAGGAACCGGTCCTGGCGATCCGGCTGTTCGGGCCGACCCGGATCCTGTGGCGCGCACCCGAAGGCGGTGAGAGTGTGGAGATCACGGGCCAGCTGCGGCCACGCAGCCGGGAGGTTCTAGCTGTGCTCGCCCTGCATCCCGACGGGCTGAGTAGGACAGAGCTGATCGATGTGCTCTGGGGCGAGCACCCTCCGGCCAAGCTCACCGCCGCGCTGGCCAACACCTTGAGCCGCGTGCGCACCGGTATCACCACCGCGACCGGCGGCCAGGTCACCGCGCCGCTGGCCGATGACCACATGCACTACCGGCTCTCACCCTTGGCGATCACCGTCGACTATTGGGAGTTCACCGCGGCCGTGGCCGAACGCCGCCGCGCCGGCGGCGAGGAGGACCAGGTCGCCGCGTGCGAGCGGATCGCCGGTCTCGCGACCACTGTCTTGGCCACCGACCTCACCGACACGTGGGTCGAACCACTGCGCGAAGCCGCGCGCCGCGAAGCCCTCAACGCGCTGGGCTGGCTGGCCGCCCGAACCGCCGACAACGATCCCCGCGCCACCCTGGGCCTGCTCGAGACAATCATCGAGATCGACCCCTACAACGAAACCGTCTGGCAAGACATTCTGCGCCTGCACGCCCGCCTCTGCGAACACGCCGCCCTCACCCGCACCTATTCACTGCTCACCCACAAACTCGCCGAAATCGACCAGACCCCGAGCCCCCGAACACGCCAACTCCTCGAACACCTACACCGCACCACCAAATAGAGTCCACCATCAATACGAGACGGCCGTCCTAGGTGCGAGAAGAACACAACCAACTCTCCGGGACGTTATTGTCTGTCGCCGTTATCTGAATTCACCGACCGGCATTATCGTAAATTGCCTGTATGATGAAATGTGGCGATATGTTGCGGCCTCGAAATGAATGCCTAAGAGAATTGTTTGTATCGCCTAGAGTGTCTGCTCATTTCTTATTCCAGTGGCTTTGTCGGCTATCGGATAACGCGCGGATTTTCTCGTGATCTTGAAGAGGTCGATCCGGGGGGCGTTCGGTTGTGGTATTCCGTGTGGTCTTCGGTGGTGTGGTCAAATCGCGCCACTCTATCGCACCATATCCGCTGGTGAGGCGGCGTATATCCGGCGGGGGCTTACCCGGGATTGTCTATATACAAAGCTATATAGACATGCGTCGCCGTCATCCGTCGGCGGTCTCCTCTCGTCTGCATTGCGCCGTTCTCGCCCTTGTTATTTATCTCCGCGCGCCTCCTCCTGCTCCCTCCTTCTTTTCTTTTTCTTTTATTGCTTTTGTTGCGGGTTTGTCGTCGTGGCTGGGCGGGTTGCGTGCGTTTCATTCCATTCTTGCGTTGTCGATTATGGGGTCTCGCGGGGGAATTTTCGGGAATTGTTGGCTTTCGGGTTGTGGACTGGCTGTGAGCCGAGCTAGCGTCGAGCCGTGCCCCGGAATTCGCTGGGGAATTCACGAAATCCCATTGGTGGCCTCCGCCACACGTATGCCACGATCCGCGCAGCGGTACGTGAATTGGGTTCGACTTTAAGGAGACGAAAATGACTTCACCTCGTTTGGGTAACGGTGAATTGCGGCGCATGGTCGCCGGTGTGCTGGCAGATAATCCGGGTCGCGAACATTCCCCCCGTGAGATCGCGAAAAACCTGTCGCGCTCCTCCGGTGCCGTCGGCAATGCGCTCGAGGCACTGACCGCCGCCGGTCACGCCGACCGCACCGCCACCTCGCCACGCCGCTACCGCGCCAACTCCCACACTGCCGGAGCCGCGACCGCCCACGTCACGCCTGCCCCAACTGCCCCCGCCACGCCCGCTGCCCCCGCTGCCCCGTCCCCCGCCGCCCCTGCCGGGACCGCCCCGGCTAGGCGGCCCCGGGCTGCCAAACCGACGAGCGGGCCGGTGGCGCGTCCGAACGGGCAGATGTATCACCCGCGCAAACTCGCGGGCAGCACCGATGTGGATGTGCTGCGCACCATGCGCGCGGGTGAGGTACCCGTGCTGCTGTACGGGCCACCCGGAACCGGGAAGACCTCGCTGATCGAGGCTGCCTTCGGGGACCTGCTGACCGTGCAGGGCGATGGCGACACCACCGTCGCCGATTTCGTGGGCGAATACACCCAAGCCCCCGACGGCACTTTCGTGTTCGTGCACGGGCCATTGGTGAGGGCGATGCGCGAGGGCCGGGTGCTGTTCGTCGACGACGCCACCCTCATCGCCCCGACCGTGCTCTCGTGCGTGTACCCGGCGATGGACGGACGCCGCGAGATCGTGATCAAAGCCAACGGTGGCGAGGTCGTCAAAGCCGAGCCCGGGTTCTACATCTGCGCGGGCCACAACCCCGGTGTGCACGGGGCGATCCTGTCGGACGCGCTGGCGTCGCGGTTCGCGTTTCAGGTGCAGGTCTCGAGCGATTACGACCTCGCCACCAGCCTCGGGGTGAATCCGTTGGCGGTGCGGGTGGCGCGCAATCTGGCCACCCGCCAGACCAAGGGCGAGATCGGGTGGGCACCGCAACTGCGGGAACTGTTGGCGTTTCAGAAGATCGCCACCGCGACCAGCGAACTCACTGCCGCCGCCAACCTCATCGGTACTGCGCCCGAGGAGGACCGCACCATCGTCGCCGAGGTCGTCAAAACCGTGTTCGGTGCCAGCCTCGAGCCCTTGTCCCTGGGCACCCGCCTCTGAAACCCACACCCCCGCACCACTATCGGAGATAGGACACCCCTGGCCATGACCGCCGCCCCGCACGTGATCACCACTCCCACCGCCCCGACCGCCGCACCGCCCGCCCGCACCGGGTGGGAAACCCTCTCCGATGCGATGACCGCCGAAACCCCGGCAATCGCCGACCGCGACGACCTCACCGTGGTCATCGCCCCCGGCGCGGCCGACGGGAACCTCGCGATGTTCGTGCCCGACCGTGCCGCCATCGCGATCGAGGGCGCGAACCTGGGGATCGACCCTGCCACCGCCCGCCCGTGGCGGCCCGCCGACCGCAACCGCTACGCCCCCACCTGGGGCGCGCTCACCCACGAATGCGCCCACGCCACCCACACCCGCTGGAGTCCACCACCGACCGCGCACCCGCAGATCGCGGGGGCGGCAATACTTTTGGAGGAATCCCGCATCGAGGCCGCCCACCTGCGCCGCCGCCCCACCGACCGGCACTGGCTGCGCGCGAGTACCTGCGAGCTGGTCTTCGCCGACACCGGCGGCGAGCTGGCCACCGCCCGGCTCGCGCCCACCCGCTACGCCGCCGCCCACGCCGCCGCGCTCATGCTGGCCCGCATCGACGCGGGCGTACTCGACACCGACGAATGCGCACCCGCCACCACCGCGATCGAGACGGTGCTCGGCCGCGACACCCTGCGGCAATTGCGCACGCTGTGGCGCATCGCGCACCGGCTCTCGGACACCAACACCACCGGCATGCTCGAGCTCGGGCGGCGCTGGGCCCAGATCGTCGGCCCCGAACCCCACACCACCCCGCAACCAGGCTCCCCGCTGGGCGAAGCCGTCACCGGCGCCCTCGGGAACGTCGCGAAAAACGTTGCCGCACACCCACTCCCGCCCGATCCCGCCGACGTCGCCGACCGGGCCGCGCGGGAGGAGGCTCACCACACCGACCGCGCCGCCATGACAGCGAAGACCGTGTTCGGCACCCGGCCCGGCACCGGCCGCGTAGTACGCGCACCCCGCGACGATGAACGCGGGGCGGCGCGGGTGCTGGCGCGAGCCCTGAACACCGCCAGCCAGCGCGAGCGGGCGGTCACCAAGACCACCTCCGCGTTGCCCCCGGGCCGGTTGCGGATGCGTGGGGTGCTGGCGCGGGAAGCCCAGCGCGCCGCTGGGGCGGTCCCGACCGCGCAACCGTTCACCCGCACCACCGCCAAACCCGTTCCCGTGCCACCCCTGCGGATCGGGATCGCCTGCGACGTGTCAGCCTCGATGGAGGACTACACCGCCGATGTGGCCTCGGCCGCCTGGATCATTGCCACCGCCGCGAAACTCACTGTGATGCCAGCCGAAACAGCCACACTCACCTTCGGCGAGAAAGTGCACCCGATCACCTACCCGGGCACCGCCCCGGCGAAGGTGACCGACTTCGCCGCGCAGGACCTGTACGAGGCCATCGACACCGCCATCGACGCCCTCGACGGCGCGCTCGGACTGTCCCGGCGCGAGAACACCCGGCTGCTGGTCATCATCTCCGACGGCTGCTTCCGTGACGAGCCACGCGCCGCCGCGCAGAAGCGGTTGGATCGGTTGCGCGCCAGCGGCTGCGCGGTGCTGTGGCTGACCCCGGACGAGGCATGGTCCACCCCGCTGACCGGCGCGACCGTGCACGAACTCACCAACCCCGCCAACACCGCCGCCGCCATCGCCCGCGCCGCCGTGGCAGCCGTACGCACAGCATGACACTGCGCCGGGGCGGGTGGGCACACACCGCCTGCCCCTGGCACGAACGACCAGGGAGACGAAAAGTCGTCACCGACAACCGCACCGTCGCCGCGAATCCCGCAAACGCGAAACCCCGACGAGCTGCTCAACCGAATCCGCCCGATCGGCGAGGACGAACGTCCTGCGAGCAACGCCTTCGGCAACGCGGATGTACTCCGAAACCTCCACGGACCGCCGAGCCAATTACGAACGGCTCGATGCCCAGGCCACCCTCATTACGTCACTGGATGACCACCGCGCCACCGGCGGCCTACAGACATGAACAACCATCGGCGAGCCGCGATAACCACCGCCACACCGGAGCGATTCGCTCGCACCGCACCACCCAGCGACTCGCCCCGGTTCACCTCCATCGCCACCACCGCGCCGCGTGGTGGTGGCCTCGTCTTCGGTCGGTTCTTTCGCGCACATCGACTCACTGCGATAATGCGGAATTGTCGAATTCCTCTCGCGCTGTTGAATTTTCGGGAATGGACGAGAGGAATTCGGGGCGCGGAAGTTTTTTGCACGACCCGCTTGACATCGGCACGGGTATCGAGCGTCCATAGGAACGGGAACGACGCCGAACCCCCGGGGATTTTCCCGGATCCAGCGTGGTTTTCCGTCCCGGCCGGGACATGACCGAAACACCCACCGAAACCCCGTAATTCATGGAGGGACCTGTCATGTCCACACGTAAGAAGACCGCCACCACGAAGCGCCCGGCACCGGGCACCACCGACCCGGTCCCTACCCCGGCCGACACCCGGTCCGCCGCCGCCCCCGGCGGCGAACAGGGCGGCGAATCGGTCGCGGGTGTGCCCGTGCTGCGCACCGACACCGAGAAAGCGCTGTGGGCGGCGTTGGGCAACTATCCCGGATTCACCGCCGACGAGCTGGCGGGTGCGGCCGGGATCGCCGGTTCCACCACCCGGCGCATCCTGTCGGCCTGGGAAACCACCGGGAACGCCCGCTCCCACCGTGACCCTGAATCCCCTCGCGCGGCGAAAACCTGGACCACCGCCGAACACGCCACTGCCGCTCCCGCCGCCGACACCGGCACGACCGAACCGGATGCCGCCGAGCCGACCGCACCCGCCGCCGCTGACGGGGCGGACCCGGTCACTGTTGAGCCGACCGAACCCGAGACCGACTCTGTGTCTTCGCAATCCGACGCGATCGCGCAGCCAGACAGCGTGCCAGCCGAACCCGAGCCGGACACGGGGCAGCCGGAAACGCCCGTAGCCGCCGCTACGGGCGACGAATCCGTCCCGGCCCCCGATTCCCCGGCCCTGGTCCCGGATGCGGTAGCGGCGCAGCCCGAGTCGGCGGAGCGGTTGGCTCCGGGGGCGTTGCGGGGACAGGTGGAGGACTTCCTGCGTGATCACCCGGGCGAGGAGTACACCCCGCACCAGATCGGTAAAGCCCTCGACCGGTCGAGCGGGGCTGTGCACAACGCCCTGGTCAAGCTCACCACCCTCGGCACGGCCAGCCAGACCGGCGAGGGGCCCAAGAAGTTCGCCCTCGCCGAGGGGTGACCCGCCGCCTGTGCGGGCCGGGCCCCAGCGGCAGCCCTGGGGACCAGGGCACCGCACCCGTTTCTCGTCCGACTCGATCGCAAATTTCTGAAAGGCCCTACCAATCATGAACGACATCTCCGTCCCTGCCGTCGTCGCGGCAGCTCTGCATCGTGTATTCGCCTCCTCCCCGCACGCGCCCGACAGCCTCGAAATGTGGCTGGCGGTCACCGCCGAGGCCACCCACCAACTCACGACTCCCGGCGAACCCGTCGCGTCGCAGTGGCTTCCGGTGTTCGCCTACTACCGCCGAGAGCGCATCGGGGCCGAATACCACCCCGTCACCGCCGCTGTGCGGGTCACCACGGGACCGCTGACCGGCGTCACCTACATCGACCCCGACAGCGCGTGCCGAGCTATCGTCACGACCTATTCCAACCCTGCCCCTGCCCCCGAAGTCGAGGCCGACGGTGACGGTGACGGTGACGACATGGTCGAGCTGATGACTCTGGTACCGACGTGGCGGCTGGATGTCGATGACGCCCCGGCCCCGCACGCACAGCCCGCCGTGCCCCCGGCCGTGCCCCCGATGAACGACTAGCCTGCCCGCACGCTGAACGGCCGGTGGGGCCAAGCAGAAGATCTGCTCGGCCCCACCGGCCGCTTAGTTTGTGAAATGGCTGGTGTCGGTCTATGTGACCGGCGGGAGGCGGCATTCCGTTCGTGCGCTAGTCCCCCGAATCCCGCGTAGCAGCCTCGACTCGGACACAGGTGTCGTCGGCCCGCAGGGAGAGGTGTCCAGTGAGGCCGTCGTCCCGAGACGGATGCTTTCGAGTCGCGAAGGTGTGTGGGCAAGTCGGCCAGACGGGGTCCGTCATTGGTTCGGCAGGCTATGCAGGACAGGCGATTACGAACCACTTAGTGCGCGCACGGAGGCAAGTTCGAGTTCAACTCGAAGACGGTCCGTGCGATCTTGAGGCCCAGCTGAAAGTCCATGCCATAGAACCGCTCTGACCGACCGAGCATGCAGCCATGGAAGCCCTCTGCGGCGGTCAGAGCGACCTGCTCCAATTCCTGCGCTCTCTCCGTTCCCGGGGAGATCCAGCCATCGAGCAGAACCCAGCCGTGTGGCTCCGCAGCCCGAATATGTTCATTAATCCGCTCCATCCCGCGGGTGGTGTGTCCGAACATGATGTACTGCCACTCGCCGGGCCCCTGGAAATCCAAGACATACAGCCTGTCAGCGCGCACCGCATCGGTCTCGACGTAACGCTCAAGCCCATCGCGAATTACTCGGGTTGCCAGACGCAGGCGATCCGAAAGTGGATGATAGGGAACAGGAATCACCGGTCCGAGAGCTCGCATTTCCGCTCGTATCTCGTCGATCATCGCCTGGGGCAACGGTCCTGGAATCAGCGGCGTCGTGCACGTTACGAGGTCCAGTCGAGCGGGATCGTGGAGCGGTATCGGCGATACGTCTGCATCGAAAAGCAGCTCACCCATCGTGACGGCGGTATGCATATCGCTGGATCATTCCAGCAGTGGGCGACAGGTTTTCGCGTCAGACCCGAGCCGTCCGACCACACCATCTACTTCGTGTGGTCGACGGCGTGTTCGAGCCAGTCCAGCAGCTCGGTGGTGGCGGGGGCGTAGCCGTTGGCGTGAACGCCGGTGGCAGCGAATCGGGCCGCGTCGCTTCCCTGGCGGGCCAGATCGCCCAGCGCGGTGCTGGTAGCGGGACTGGTGGTGGCGGTGTAGGTCTGGGCGAGCGAGCCGAACCGGGTTCCGGTGAACGCGGAGGCGGTAGCCGTGAGGAGGTCGGCGGCGACAGGGACGACTCCGGACAGCGTGAGCAGCGCGGCGAGGGGGTCACCAGCGGCGAGTGTCTCGACGGCGGTCCAGGCGATCTCCTGGGCTCTGCCGATGTCGGCGGCGATCCGTGCGATGTCGAGACCTGCGAGGACCCCGACGATCTGCGCGGCCACCCCGACCCAGCCCGAGGTGTCCAGCGGCGCGGCCAACGTCAACGCGCGGGCCACGAGATGCAGGTCGATTCCGGCGACCATGCCGACCAGGGGGTTGAACTGGTTGTTCAGGTCCCCTGCGACTCGGTGCAGGCCGGGGATGTCGCCGGTGGCGATCAGTGCGGGTAGCTGTGAGAGGTCATTGATGATGGCGGGCACGTTCGCGGCGAACCCGGAAAGCCCACCCAGCACGGTGACCACCTGCGCGAGCACCTGCGAGGGATCCAGTCCCACGGTCGAGTCCGGGCTCGTGGCCGGTGCCGTCGTGCCCGTGCTGGGCGCCGTTGCCGACATCGAGTCCGGGACCTGGGTGGAGGTCACGGCGCGGCCTACCGCGGCGAGGGCCGGTGATGCCTGGGGTGAGGTCGAGCAGTAGAGGTCACCCTCGGCACACAAGCTGCGGACACGGTCGGTGAGATCACCGAAGTCCTGGGAGCGGGGGCCGGCGATCCCCTGGCCGGACACGGGATCCCCGAGTTGGGCGGTGGTGGGGTCGCGGCGCGGGTCGGAGACGAGTCCGACCGCGACGACTCGGGAGGCGGGTATCGGACCTTGGTTGTTCCCGATCATGGTGGCGAGGTCACCGACGATATCGGCGCCTTGGGAGTAGCCGGCGAGCACCACTCGCGTGCCTGAGCACAATCGGGCGAGGGTGGCGGTGAGTGCTTGTGCGCCTTGGGTTTGCGAGGTGGCATAGGGGGCGGCAGCGGCGGTGTAGGCGAGAGTGCGCACGTCGATGTCGCTGCCGTAGCGGGCGGTGAGTCCTTCGGCGATGGGGGCCAGCATCCCCACCGGCCGCGCCGGGTCGGCGGCCGGGGTGGTCTCGGATGTGCCCGGTACCAGCAGCGCGGTCCAGCGTGGGCAGGGCGCGGCGGCAGGGGCCGGTGTCGGGTCTGCGGCGGCGACACCGGCCCCGACGACGGTCGCGGCGGTGACGGTGGCACACAGCAGCGCACGAACGGAGCGGCGGGTGTGGGCGAGCCGGTGGTGGGTGTGCATGGTGGTGGGTCCCCCTGTCAGGTTCGTGCCTCGGTGCCCGGGATTCGCGGTCGCCGAGACGTTTTCGCAGAAAGCCGGGGTAGGGTTCGGTAGTCGTGGAACAGCGAGCCTCGGCGCCGGGCTACGGTGAGGCGCGGAAATCGCTCTGTGCCGCAGGGGGAATGGCGGCGGGGCGAGTAGCGGCGTAGTAGTCGTCGCCGCGCCAGCGGTAGTCACTGACTTGGACGGGCTGTCCCACATCCGGTGCGTGGACCATCCGCCCTCCTCCCAGGAACAGGCCGACGTGATGGACATTGTTGTCGGTGGTGCCGTAGAACACGAGATCTCCAGGGGCGAGCTGGTTTTCGGGGATGCGTGGCCCGGTGTGGATTTGGTCGTAGGTGGTACGGGGCAGGGTGATTCCGGAGGCCCGGTAGGCGGCTTGGGTGAGCCCGGAACAGTCCCAGCCCCCGTTGACCTCGGGGCCGTTGCCGCCCCACACGTAGGGCTGGCCGAGCTGGCCGCACGCGAAGGAGATCGCTTGTGCGACAGCGGGACTCTTGGCAGCGATGCTGCGGCAGTCGCCGCCGCCGGAGCCGGTGGTGGCGCGGTAGCGGGCGGCTTGGTCGAGGACTTGGTCCACATACCAGTCGGCGTGGTTGTAGGCGAAGATCGCCGCACGCAGATCAGCGGGTGCGCCGGAGTCGCACAGGTAGTGGGCGGCGGCGTGGATGGCGTCGCTGGGGTTGTAGCGCGAGGGCGGGCTCGCCCCACCCGCAGGCAACCGGTGCCGGGCCACCACGCCCTCGAAGGTTGGTTCGAGAAATTGCATGAGGCCCCCGGCCCCGGCCGAGTTCTCCCCGGACCGCACGCCCGGCAGGGGTGAGCGGCTGTGGTCGGTCTCGATCTTGCCGATCGCGGCGAGCACCGACCAGTCCAGACCGGGACAGTCCCTGGCAGCGTCCTGGTAGAGCACCAGCAGTTCCGGCGGGATGTCTTCTCGTGCTTGGGGACTCGGTGTGCTGCCCGCGCCCGCAGACGAACCGGAGCCGAGAGCGGGTAGCGGCTGCTGGTAGACGATGACGGTGGTGACCACGGCGGCGATCACGACGACACAGAACACGACCGAAACGCAGCCCGCGCCGAGGGCTTTGACCAGCATCGGGTCTCACCGGTATTCGAGTGTGGGCGGGCGAAGCGGCGGTGGTGGCGCGAGCATGACCTGACCGCCGAGGGTGGCCGTGCTGTGCTCGGTGTCGATATCGGGGTCGGGGGTGGTGCGGCGAGGCCACACGGTGGCCAGCTCCCACAGGCGTAGGCGGGTCGCGCTGGTGGTGTCGAGGGGTAGCCACACCCGGTCGGCGGGGCTCGGATCGGGAAGAGGGGCAAGGAGTTCGGCGGCGGCGGTGGCGACCGGCACCGCCTCGGGGTCGGGCAGTCGCTCCCACGTCTGGCGTACACGCTCGCGCGCGTTGATCTCTCGTGTGGTGGTCGGCACCCAGAACAGGACGGGGGTGATGAGGCCGGTGGTGCGGGCCAGTTCGCTGTAGCCGCCGAGTTTGGCGGCCACGCGCGGCAAGGATGTGGTGGCGAGGTCGTATTCGAGGAAGAAGTCCAGCACCGTGCCCGAGCGGGGGTGGGTGTAGCGGCCGAAGGCATCGGGGCGCGCGAGGTCTCCCCATAATCGCTGGCAGCGGGTCTGTGACCACCAGGTGCTGACTCGCGCGCCGTCATCGTCGCTGATGTGGTGGCGGTAGTGGCTGGTGAGGGCGGTGAACCAGTCGCTGATCCCGAGGGTGTGGGTCAGGTGCAGGCTGTGGGCGATGGCGAGGGCGGTTTGGTGGTTGT
This sequence comes from Nocardia sp. CA-135398, assembly GCF_050955845.1. Classification (NCBI taxonomy): domain Bacteria; kingdom Bacillati; phylum Actinomycetota; class Actinomycetes; order Mycobacteriales; family Nocardiaceae; genus Nocardia; species Nocardia sp. CA-135398. Next base: position 4,717,143 of record NZ_CP192084.1, read on the forward strand.
AGCCGAGTTCGCGCACGCTGGTTCCGGCTTCGGCGGCGAGCACGGCGGCTCCGGCGGGGGCCAGGACCCAGTGGGAGGGGGCGCTGCCTCGGGTACGCAGGGGCCGGAACCGGTCGATGACGCGGTAGTCGTGCAGGATCGCCAGGCGCCGCAGGGCGAGTTTGGGGGTGGGGAAGGCTAATTCGGCGAGGTGGTTGGTGGTGAGTACGCGGTGCTCGTGCAGCATCCGCAGGATCCAGCGGTCACGCTCGGTCAGCCGCGCCACGAGCGCGACGGTGTCGCTCGAGCGGGGCCGGGCCGGGCGCGGCGCGCGGAGATCGGATTGCCGATCGGGGTGGGCGATCATCACTGCGGGGAACCTTTCTCCGACGACCTCGACCCGGCGGTGGTCTGCGGGAGCCGGGGGTCGCGCGGGGCTGGTGTCGCGCCGCTCGGGACGGCGGGTTTGCCGCCGGACGCGGGTTCGGGTGTGGTGAGGCGGGCGCGGGCGGCGGCGGCGATCTCGCGAGCACGCCCTGGGGTGGGCGGGGGCAAGGGCCGGGTGGTGAGGGTGAACGGGCGCGCGTTCTGCCCGTCGACCAGCAGCCGCGCAGCGGCATGGAAGGCGTCGAGGTGGGTCAGGTCGTGCTCGGACAGCCATGGGTCGGTGTGGCGGGCCAGATCACGCGCGTCGTCGGGGGACACGGCGAAGATGATTTTGTTGCGGGCGTTGGCGGAGATGCCGTCGCGCAGTTCGCGGGTGAGCTGTCCGAGGTTCTGGTGGGCGAGGGATAGTGATAGGCGTAGTCCGCGGGCTTCGGCGAGCATGTCCTCGACCGGGGTGGACAGGTTCAGGAAGTTCTGTGCCTCGTCCAGCACCAGACTTGCGTCGGGGCGGTCGGCGGCGGGGATGCGGGCGCGGGCGGTGACGGCCTGCCAGGTACGCGCGACGAGCAGGGAGCCGACCAGGCGGCTGGTCTCTTCGCCGAGTGAGCCTTTCGGTAAGCGGGCGAGGCAGATTCCGCCGTGGTCGAGGATGTCGGCGAATTCGACGGTGGAGGGTCCGCCCGCGATGGCCGAGCGCACGAACGGCCGCAGCAGGAACGCCCGCAGTTTGTTGAGTAGCGGCCCGATGAGTTGGGCGCGACCGGTATCGGTGAGTTGTTCGTAGCTGTCCCAGAATCCGCGCAGGACCGGGTCGGGTGTGGTGCGGGTGACGCGGTGGCGGAAGGCGGGTTCGGTGAGCAGGCGGGGGAGGTCGGCGAGGGTGGGGGTGCCGGGTTGGGCGCACAGGGTGAGCAGGCTCGCGCGCATGATGTCGTCGGTGCGCGGACCCCACCACTGGCTGAAGATGCGGTGGAACACGGTGACGAGGTTGTCCACCGCCAGATCCAGACCGGCCCGCCCGGTCCGACCGATATCGAGGGGGTTCACACACGGTGGCGGGGCCGGGGAGTCGGCATCGAAGAGCACCACCCGGTCCCCGAAACGCGACGGTAGTCGGGACAGGACGTCGGTGACGAGGTCGCCTTTCGGGTCGATGACGATCGTCCCGCGCCCGGCGTCGGCGTCGTCGAGGATCATCCGCGCCAGCAGTGTCGATTTCCCGACGCCGGTGGGGCCGAGGATGTGCAGGTGATGGCGGGCGTCGGAGACCTTGACCGCGACCGGGCGACGCCCACCGGTATCGGCAACACCGAGAGGTTTCGTATGTGGTCCGGCGGTGGGGATCTGGGGTGCGGGGGACAGGGCACGGGCTCCGGCACGTTGCAGTCCGGGCAGCCCATCGTCGGCGGGCAAATGGGCGATCGCGGCCAACTCGGGCACCGACAACACGTCCCCCCGCCCGAGCCGCCGCTCACCCAGCAGCTGGCCGAGTCGGATGCGGCGACGCCGCCGGTAGTAGTTGTGGTCCGTGCAGGCCCCGAACACCGTCGCCAGAGCATCCGCCCGTCCGCGTGCCACCGCCCGCGCCTCGGAGACGGCGGCGGCCCGGTCGGGGTCGTCGGACACCGGGATCGAGACCGCGTAGCGCACGACGGTTTCCCAGTGCGGGCCTCGCGCTTTCCCTGCCGCCGCTCGCGCGGCGGCGGTGTACTCCATCGCCGTTTGCCGGTCACTCGCCCGCCCGTCGGCCGCCGCGCCACCGGTGCGCGGGGAGCGGGTGAGAGGGCCTGGGGTGAGCAGGTTCAACACGTCGCGTAGCAGCGCGGCCACGAACCCGGCCGGTGTCCTCGTGACCCCGGCGGTGCGGGTGGCGCGGGCGACGCGACGGCCGGTGACCGGGCGAGCCAGGATCTGCACGCACGCGGCCTGCCCGGGTGCGAGGTCGTCAGCGGCGGTGATCAGGTCCCGCACCAGCTCACCGCTGTAATCGGTACGCAACGGCAACCCTTCGCGGCGGCCAAACCGCAACTCACCGCCCGCCAGGATCCGCCGGGTGCCGTCCGTAGAGTTCGTCAGCGGTGGTCGGGTGGTCTTGCTGGTGTCGGTGTGCGCGCCGGGCCACGCGGAGGCGACCGCGCGTTCGATCAACCCGGGCGGAATACTCCCGGGGATCCATAGCCGGATCGCGGCCCCGTCCTCGGGAGTCACGGTGTACTCGAACCCCAGATGCGGCTGCCCCAACAGCAGCCGCGCCCACGGCGGGCGTAGTTGCCCGATCAGATGCGACCAGAACGCGAGCGCGCCCTTCGCGTCGACCTCGGGCGGAGTGAGCACAGTGACCTGTCGAGCACGCGCACTCAGCCGGCCTCGCCGCAGCCTCGCCACCGCCCGCACCGCGGCGAGCACACCGGCCACTCCCGACACGACCACGATCGCGGCCTGAGACAAGACGGCGTGCTCGATCGTCGCGGCGAGATCACCCAGGGTCGTGCCGGGTGCGAGCAGCATCCGGCCCAGCCATCCCTGTTCGGGACTCGCGATGGTGGTTTTCACGCGGCCACCGCCCCTGCCTGGCTGGGTTGTCCGCTCGTGCCCCGGAACGGAGCGGCCCCGTATTGGAGCCCTCCGTGTGTGCCCCGGTGTTCGGTGGTCGCCGAGAGTTCGACATCACTTGAGTTCGATCGAGTTCCCTGGGCCCGTGTGCTGCTGACCAGGTGGTTGATGTATTCCGTTGGCCTCCTGTCGAAGTTGAGGTTGCTTCGAGATTTCTGAAGTGATTTCATTGGGCCTGAACATCTTTCGGTTGCGCTGAAGGCAGGGTGCCTGGGTTGGCTGTTGCTGCGGTTCGGGATCTGCGGTCGCTTCGACCTGTGGCGTCGCCGGAGGAACTCGAGGCGTTCGAGACCGATGTGCTGGCCGGGTTGGTGCTTGCGCGGTCGGCGTCGGGGTTGACCGACGCCACGATTCGCGGTGACTTGAGCAACTTGGAACAGATCCGGGACTGGTTCGGCCGCCCACTGTGGGAGATGGAGCCGCCGGACGCGGACGCCTATTTCGGGCGGGAGCTCCGCAAGGCCGCTCAAGGCACCAGACATGCTCGGGCGCAAGCTCTTTCGTTGTATTTCGAGTTTCTGGAGTTGCGGCACAAAGTCGAGTTGCATGCGATGACCGGGCGGGTGGTCGAGTGCCCGATCGACGAAATGAACCGGCCGCGGGGACGCAAGGACGCCAAGTTGCGGATCCCACCCTCTGCCACCGAGATCGACACGCTGTTCACCGGATGGGCGCGGGAGCTTTCGACGTGCCGGAAGTTCACCCCGACCGCACGCAACTACGCGGCGGCGCGGCTGATGGCCGATGTCGGTATCCGGGTCAACGAGGCCCGGCAGCTGGATCTGGCCGATATCCGTTGGGAGTTGGGAAGATTCGGCAAACTCCATGTCCGGATCGGCAAAGGTGCACGAGGGTCGGGGCCGCGGGAACGGATGGTGCCGTTGATCAACGGCGCCGACCGCGCCTTGCGCTGGTATGTGCAGGACGTGTGGGGCCAGTTCGGCGACGAGCCCGACCGCCACGGTGCAGCGTTGTTTCTCTCCGAACGCGCCGCCGCCGACGGGAGCCGGTCCCGGGTCGGCTACGACGTGCTGCGAGCAGGGCTTGCCGCGGCGACCGCGACGCACCTGCCGTCGTGGGCCGGGAGGCTGACTCCCCATGTGCTGCGGCACTTTTGCGCGTCGCAGCTGTATTTGAACGGCATGGATTTGATCTCGATCCAGGAAATGTATGGCCATGCCTGGGTCGCCACCACGATGAAGTACGTCCATGTCCACCGGTCCCGGATCGAGGAGGCCTGGATCGCGGGCCAGCGACGCGCTGCGACACGGCTGGAAGGGTTGATCTGAATGCAATGGAACCTGCGCCTGGCGGCAGCCAACCGAGGAATCTGGCAGGCCTCGCAGCTGCAACGGCTGCTCGCCGAACGCGGCCTGGTGATCTCCGGCGGCAAGATGTCGCACCTGTGGTCCGGGCAGCCGGCCTCGATCAAACTCGCCGATCTCGATGTCATCTGCGCTGTTCTGGGGTGCGAGGTGGGTGAGCTGCTGCTGCCCGAGCCCGATGCCGTCGCAGCACCACTGACCGACACCGACACCGACGCGGCGGCGGTGAACGCGCCACCGCGCATCGTCCCGCGCCGCCGGGACGGGCGCTCGATCCCGCCCCGGTGATCGGTGGTCACCCGAGACGGCACCGGCGCAAAGATTGCCCGGTCGGTGACCAGCTGCAATGAATGCCTGGCCTGGGGGCTCACCTACGCCCAAGGCGTCTGTCTGGCCTGCTACAACTTCGCGGCCGCCCGCTTCCGGCAAGTGGTGGGTGACTGCCGGGCCTGTCGGCGTCGAGTCCGGCTGAGGAACGGTTACTGCCGGTTGTGCTGGTGCCAAGCCCGAGCCGATCGCGCGGTCACCGCCGACGGCCCGCGAGCGAAAGTTGTTCTTGCACCGCATCTTTCGAAGGTCAGCTATCACCAACTGTTCCTCGCCGATACCTACCGGCCACAAGCGCAGCCCCGCATAGTCGAGCGGCGCTACGGGACGAAAGGGCGCCCGCCCAAGCAGGCCCCGCCCATCGCGGGCCGCCCCCTCCTCGATGGGGTGCAGTTGGTGTTGTTCGACGATCTTGCCCGGACCTACCGGCCCAGCAGCATCGATCTCAGATCCGTTGCTGCACCGGATAATCCATGGCTCGCCTGGGCGCTGCACCTGGCATGGACTATGGCCGAAACCCACGGCTTCGCCCCCGGGCTGCGCCGAGCGCTCAACCGGAACCTGATCATGCTGCTGGCCACCCACGCCGACGTCGACACCGTGCGCGTCTCGGATTTCCACCGGCTGATCTGCCGCCGCGGCAACTCGCTGATCCACGTGATCGACGTGCTCTCGGCCATGGGCGTGCTTGTCGACGACCGACCGAAAGTGTTCGATACCTGGCTGGAAGCCAAAACCGACGACCTCGCCCCCGCCATTGCCGACAGTGTCGCGCGCTGGGCCCACATGCTGCGCGAGGGCGGGCCACGCCGACTTCCACGTCACCCCTCCACCGCAACCGGCTACATCAATTTCATCCGGCCCGCGCTGCTGAACTGGTCGAGCCGATACAGCCATCTGCGCGAAGTCACTCGCGCCGACGTGCTCGCCCACCTCGACACGCTGCGCGGCGAGGCCCGGAGCAACGCCATGGCCGGGTTGCGGTCGCTGTTCGGCTGGGCCAAACGAGAAGCCCTGATCTTCCGCAACCCCTGCGCGCGAATCCGGCTCTCCAAGGCGCCGCCACGGATCTGGCAATCGTTGTCCGACAACGAGATTGCCGCAGCTGTCAAAGCGGCAGACACTCCTCCCGCCAGACTGTTTGTCGCGCTGGCGGCCATCCACGCCGCACGGCCCGGCCAGATCCGGGCTCTGCATCTCGACGATGTCGACCTCGGCAACCGGCGCATCACCATCAGCGGGGGAGCTCACCCGCTCGACCCGCTCACCCACCAACTGCTCATCGACTGGCTCGACCACCGCCGTCAGCGCTGGCCGCACACCGCGAACCCGCACCTGCTGATCAGCAAGGAAAGCGCCCTGCGGACCGGACCGGTCAGCGCCGCCTTCCTGCAGAACCTGCGCGGGCTGCCCGCGAACCTGGAGCGGCTGCGCATCGACCGCCAACTCGAAGAAGCCCTCGCCTGCGGCGGCGACCCACTGCACCTGGCCGCCGTGTTCGGAATCGACCCCTCGACCGCGATCCGCTACGCCACCAACGCCCGAAAACTCCTCGACGACCCTCACGCCGCCTTACCCCCGGAGTCCTTGCCAACCCAAGGGTCGACCCCCGATAATAGTGGCGATCCACACTTGGGTTCATCCTGAAAACCCTTGAGTTCCAACGAACTTCGGCACCTCGCGGGCTTGCGGAGGATGACGACGTCCTCGTGCGCGATCAGGTGCATGGGTAGCCCGGCGGCGCGCTGTTTGACGATGAAGTCGCGTTGGAAGAAGCTGCTGCGCGCGACGAGGTCTCCCTCGGACAGTCGCCCCAGTAGTGCGACGCAGCGTTCGACCGGGACGAGCCCGGCGAGGGTGCCGCAGGTGATCAGGTGCGCGGGCAAATTCACCAACTCCGCGTGCTGACGCCAGGGCCGGGCGGTGATGACGACGTGGCCGCCCGGGGCGAGGTATTCGGCGGCCCCGGTCAGGATGCGGGTGAACCCCGACAGCAGTCGGCCGAGCCCGACGTTGGCGAGGTTGCCGCGATCCAGGACTGCCCCGTAGCGGTGGTTGGATTTGCGCACGCCCTGCCCGGCGCGCACCCGGACATGGCCGTGGACGGAGTCGCCGTAGGGCGGGGAGGTGATCACCAGATCCACCCGGCCCCGCAGCTCCTGCGGCAACAGGGTGGGGAGTTTGCGGGCGTCACCGGTGTAGACGGCGGCGTCGAGATCGATCCCGGCCTCGTGGGCGAGCCCGATGTTGGTGCGCGCCAGCTCGGCCCACCGTGTCTCGTATTCGACACCGACCGCGCGGCGGCCGAGGTGCAGGGCTTCGACGAGGGTGGTGCCGATCCCGCACATCGGGTCCAGCACGAGGTCACCGGGACGGGTGTAGGTCGCGACGGCGTGTTGGACGATCGCGGGGAACATCTTCGCCGGGTGGGCCACGCTGTCGGGGTGATAGCGGCCCCGCCGCTGCACCGTGGGCGCGTTCTGGGCCGTCGCCCACACCGACACCGGCATCACGGCGGGACCGGTCCCGGTCGCGGTGCCCGAGTCGACAGTGCCGGAGTCGAGGGTCCCGGTGTTCGTGGTGTCGGGGGTGGTGGAGTCGAGAGTCATCGGGGTCCTTCGCGAGATCGGTCGGTCTGTGGCGCCTCGGCGTGCCCGCGAGGCCGGTGGTGGGGGCACGGGGATGGCGGGAGGATTCATGGCGGGAGGTGTCACTGCGGGAGGGACTCCTGGCAGCGGGGCAGTAGGAACGCGAACACGTCGGTGTGCGCGACGGTGTGCGCGACCAGACCCCGATCGGCGCCCGAGTCGGGTGCGGTGGCGGGCGGTGGGGCGGTGATGGTGGTGCCGGTGACGGGGACGGCGATGATGTGCTGGAGGTAGAGCAGATCGGCGGCTTGGGCGGCGGCCACGACCGCACCGGCCGGGTCGATAAGCACCCCGGAGCGGCTGTGGCGGCAGCGCCCGAGCACAACCAGCAGCCCGCCCATCGCCAACCGCTGCACCGCCAGCGTGGCGACCTGCTCGGCGGCGGCCACCGGGTCGAGGTGATCGGCCAGCAGGCTGACCAGAACCAGATCCACCGCCTCATCCGTGCCGGTGTGGGGTTCGTGGTGGGCGGTGCGGCCGAGGGTCTCGACGCTGGCGCACGCGGTCGCCGTGTCCGCCGCGACCGCGTGCAGGCCACCACGCGTGGCGGGGGCGGGCCAGCCGAGCAACAGCACCCGCCCGCCCGGGGCGCAGAACTCGCGCACCGCGCGAGACACGATCGGTTGCGGCCATCGCTCGCCCGGATCGAGCGGGTCGCTTCCGGCGGCCCACACGGTCGCCGGGACCACCACCGAGGCCGAGGCACGGGGGTCGCCGGTGGTCGACCGGGACAGACGCTGACGGGATTTCGCGGTCATACGGGGGCGCTCCTGACGGTCGGAGAGAACGGTGTGTACTCGTCTACTTCCGCCGAAAACACCTTTTCGGGACACCGCCGACAAAACTTTTTCGAACAATTTTTTGCACACGAGAATCCAGCTGTGCTGGGACCGCCTATCCGACACGGGAGCGAACACGGGAGCGCCGGTATCGAACCACGGGGTTAGAAGATCTTTTGAACCTTTTAAATGGTTTGCCGATGGCCGCGGGGGTCATATCCGAAACATATCCTGTTCATATTTGCGCGCATATCCAACCTGCTAGTTAGCACATTCACATCGCACCTAGCAGGTTCGGTGCGGCGGGTGCCGAATGATTGCTCGATCGGCGTGGATATGTTTTGGATATGGTTCGGGTGTAGTTCGGATGAGGTTTGGGTGTGTTTTGGATATGGGTGTTCGGTTCCCTTGTGAGGTCGGAATCTTTCGTGATTCCACCGAACAGGGAGTTGATGGTGACGAATTTGGAATTCGTGAATTCCTCGAGGTCGCATGGTAAAGCGCGCACGCCGTTGGGGGTGGTGTCGGCGACGTTCGACCGGATCGCCGGGCAGACCTTGCCCGCCGACCCGCGACCGGCACCAGGACCGTCGGGAAAGCGGGTCGAGTTGTGGGGTGGGTTGCGTGAGTTGCTGCGGGATCCCGGTCTGCCGATCGCTGCGGTCGACGCGATCTGGGTCTGGCTGATCGAGCGGTCCCGAGCCCACGGTGGGGACGCGACCCTGGTGTGCGCGAGTCTGGCCGAGCCGATGCTCGCGGGCATGGCAGGGTTGTTCGCCGCGCCGGGCAGCCGCAATCGCGACGACCTCGAGTCCGAGGTGTTGACAGGGTTCCTCACCCATCTCGGATGCGTCGAGCTGGATCGGCCGGGCGTATGGCACCGGCTGCGGTGGGCGGCCTACCGTGCCGCGATCAGAGCGGCGAACCAGCAGCAGTCGGTGGGGGTGTCGGTCGCCGACCTCGAGCGTGATCTCGGCCCGATGGCTAAGCACCGGCTGCTGATGGTGCCCGGGCCGAGACACCCCGAGACGGTGCTAGCCGAGGCCGTCGCCGCCGGGGTGATCAGCGCCGAGGCAGCGGAGTTGATCGCGATATCGAGGTGGGAGCGTCGCACGCTGACCTCGCTCGCCGCCGAACGCGGGCAGTCGCTGTGGAAGCTGCGCAAACAACGCCGACGCGCCGAAGCCCGACTCGTGGCCTGGCTGACCGAACGCACCCACGACCTCGGCCGCACCAGCATCGTCGAAGCCCACGCGGTGAACACCCTCGCACCGGTCGAGGCCACCGGGGGATCACCGGAGCGAGCCCGTCAGCGAAGGAAACCACCCCTGCCACCGAGTCGGTCGGCCACCGGAGACGGGGAGGTGCGCACATGCGCGTGACTCGACTCCCCGACACCGCCACAGCACTCACACTTCGCGTGCCCGTCCGGCGATGGGCCATGATCCTCGCGACCGCCTGCACCGTAGCGGTGGTCGTCACGGTGGCGGCGGCCGGTTCCGCGTCGGCCACACCACCGCCGCAGCCGCCGGTGCAGGCGATCGCGTCCTCGCTGGATCAGGTGCTCGACAACCTGCGCAACTGGCTGATCGGCATCCTCGCCGCCCTGGCCACGGTCTGCCTCACCGTCGCCGGTGCCCGCTATCTCATCGGGGCGGGTGACCCAGCCGAGATGGAGAAGGCCAAGAGCGCCTTCCGCGCGGCCTGCCTGGGGTACGCGCTGGCGATGCTGGCCCCGGTCATCGTCACCGTCCTCAAGTCGATCGTCGGGGCCTGACGTGAGCGCCCCACTACTAGCCCGCCTCGCGCCTGTGGTCGGGCTGCGGGCATCGCGTACCGGCCGCCCCGCTGCGGCCACGGTCGCGGTGGCGCTCGCGGCGGTGCTGATCACCCTCGCCGGTGTGGTGAGCGCCGCCGCGCAACCACCACCGATGCCCGTGCCGCTGCCGTCGGCTCCGGCGACACCCGCACCCACCACCACGACACCGGCTCCGACCTCGGCGGTGCCTCCGTCGCGCTGGATCACGCCGCCACCCACCACCAGCCCGGCCTCGCCCACCCCCGGTGTTCCCGACTCGGCAGTCCCGACCCCGGCGAGCCCGCCGGGGTCGGGGCCGGGGGCTGGTGAGTGCGGGGTGAGCAACATCTCCGGCTGCGTGGCGAAAGCGATCGACGGGTTCTTCCAGCGTCTGGTCGACTCCGCGCTCAACCCGCTTCTCGAATTGGTGTCGCAGACCCTGCTCACCACCCCCGAACCGGGCGATCTGCCGCAGGTCGGTGCGTTGTGGAATCAGTCGTGGCAGCTGGTGCTCGCGCTGTACGGGCTGGTGGTGACCGCGGCCGGGGTGCTGCTGATGGTGCGCGAAACCCTGCAGACGCGATGGTCGTGGCGAGAGCTGGTGCCACGGCTGGTGGTCGGGTTCATCACCGCAGCGATGAGCATGGTCATCGCGACCGCAGCGATCGGATTCGCCAACGCGCTAGCGCAAGCGCTCTCGGGTAACGGTGTCGACTCCGACTCCGCCGCCGCCGCGTTGACCCAGCTGGCATCGACCGGCGGCACCGCGCCGGGGACCTTCACGATTCTGCTGCTGCTCGCGCTGGTGGTGATGCTGGTCGTGCTGCTGGTCTCCTACGTGGTGCGCGTCACGGTCACCGTCATCCTGATCGTCTCCGCGCCGCTGGCGTTGATGTGCCACGCCCTCCCCGGCCTCGAGATGGTGGCGCGCTGGTGGTGGCGCTCGTTCGCCGCGTGCCTGGCGATCCAGGTGGTGCAGTCGCTGACTCTGGTCACCATCTTGCGGGTGTTCCTGACCCCGGACGGATGGAACTTCTTCGGCCCCACCGCCAACGGGATTGTCGATCTGATCGTCGCGCTCGCCTTGATGGGTGTGCTGATCAAGACCCCGTTCTGGCTGCTATCGGTGCTGCGGATCGGCCACGGCCGCACCCTCGTCGGCTCGATCGTGCGCAGCTACGTCGTCTACAAAACCTTCGGCCTACTGAAAGGCACCAGCACGGGGCGCGGGCGCGGCGGACCGGCCACGCCCGCCCAGCTCCGACAGCGCGGGCGGCGCACCGTCGCATCCGGGTCGCCGGATCCGTACGCGCGGGTGCGCGCCACCCGCGACGGACAGCTGATGCTGCCCCTGGAGGGCGTGCACCGAGTCCGGCGGCAACCTTCCCCGGCCTCTGCGCAGCCCACCGCTGCGCCGAAAACCACGGGTCGCGCGCCGCGCGGGAGACAACTCGCGTTCGACTTCACCCCGGCCGACCCCTACCGGGGGACTCGACCCGGGCGGGACGGTCAGTACCCGTTACCGATCCCGGTGAGGAGAGTGAAGCCCACGCGACCGCCTGTACCTCCACGCGCGACAGTTCCGCGAGGCCGCCGACCCGAACAGCTCTCATTCGATTTCGAGACGCCCGCACCGTCGGATCCCTATGACCGCATCCGGCCGTTGCGTAGCGGCCAGTATCCGCTGCCGTTCCCGGTGAATCGAATCCGGCCCGCGCCACCACCGCCCACACCTCCTCAACCGCCACCCGCGTCGACGCCGTCGCCGGGACGGCAGCTGCATCTGCCGCTCCCGGATCTTCCCGTCCGCCGCCGCAGGTCCCGCGCTCCCCGAGGAGGGCTTCGATGACGACTCCTGTGCGTATTCCCGCTGATGTCGAGCGCAGTGACCGGTTGCTCGGGCCGTTCACCGCTCGCCAACTCGCCATCCTCGCCACCGCCGCGCTCCTGTTGTACTCGGCGTGGATCGCCACCCGCGCGGTGATCGCGCCGCTGGTGTTCCTGGCCCCCGCCGCTCCGATCGCGGCCGTGGTCACCGTCGCGATCCTCACCCGCCGCGACGGGCTCCCCGCCGACCTGCTGCTCGTGGCCGCGATCCGACACCGCCTGCGTTCGCGTCACCTAGTGACCGAATCCGAGGGTGCCGTGCTCGCGGCACCAAGATGGATCACCGACCGCGCCACCCGAGCCCGGCCTCGCCCGCCGGTTCCGACAGCGTTGTCACCCGAGGAGTTGCGGTTACCGCAGTCGGTCACCAGCAGCAGTAGTGGCGGTGTCGGGGTGATCGACCTCGGGGCCGATGGGCTCGCGGTGGTCGCGGTCGCGGGCACCCTCAACCTCGCCCTGCGCACCCCGGCCGAGCAGGACAGCCTCGTCGGGCAACTCGCGGGCTGGCTGCATACCCTGCGCCAACCCGTGCAGATCCTCATCCGCTCGGCCCGCCTGGACCTGTCCACACACCTCGCGGGCCTACACACCGCCGCACTGGAGATGTCCCCGGACCTGGCTGCCGCCGCCCACGACCACGCCGCACACCTGAGCGAGTTGGCGGCCGGGGAGCACCTCACCCGCCGCCAGGTCCTGTTGATCTGGAGAGAATCCCTCGACAATCCGGCCGCCGCGACCTCACCCGGAAGGTGGCTGCTCGGGCGGGGCCGGGCTCGCCGCGGATTGTCGGCCGGCGCGCGCCGGGCAGCCGAGTCACGGCTACTGCGCCGCATGACCGAGGCCGCCGACACCCTCGCCCCGCTGGGGGTCACGATCACCGCCCTCGATGACCTCCAAGCCACCGCCGTCCTGAGCGCCTGCGCTAACCCCGAGGGACTCGTATCGGCCGCCGCCGATGCTGCAGCCCGCGAGGCCATCATCACCGCCGCCGGATGCACCGACACCGACTCTCGCCGCGCCGACCCGTTCGCGCTCGACACCGGGTTCGCGCCCGAGTCGCTGACGATCGGCACCCGCCACCTACAGGTCGGGTCCGATTGGGCGGCGACCCTCGCGGTCACCGGATATCCGCGCGAAGTCACCGCCGGATGGCTCGCGCCGCTGTTGACCCATCCCGGGCGGGTCGAGGTCGCCGTGCACATCGATCCCGTCGACCCGGTCACCGCCGCCACCCGGCTACGCCACCAACTCGCGCGCCTGGAATCCTCCCGAATGCACGACGCGAGCCGAGGGCGACTAAGCGACCCGCAGATCGATGTCGCCGTCGAGGACGCCGCCGAGTTGTCGGCGCGTGTAGCTCGCGCCGAGGCGCGGCTGTTCCGGGCCGGGGTGTATCTCACCGTGCACGCCGACACCGAAACGGAACTGGCTGATGAGGTCGCCGCAGTGCGGGCGTTGGCAGCGAGCCTGCTCATCGACACCTGCACCCTCGCCTACCGCGCCGCCCAAGCCTGGGCCACCACCCTGCCCCTGGGCCTCGATTTGATCCGGGTGCGGCGCACCTTCGACACCGCCGCCCTCGCGGCGGCGTTCCCGTTCGACTCCCCACAACTGCCCGCCGCCGACCCCGTCCACGCCGCACGCCCCGAAGGGGTGCTCTACGGCCGCGACGCCGCCTCGGGGTTGTTGTTCGTGGACCGGTTCGCCCCCGAGGCCCACAACCACAACATGGTGATCCTGGGCCGTAGCGGGGCGGGGAAGTCGTATCTGGTCAAGACCGAGATCCTGCGCTCGCTCTATCGCGGTATCGAGCAGGTCGTCATCGACCCCGAGGACGAATACCGGCGCCTGGCCGAAGCGGTCGGCGGCACCCATATCCGACTCGGCACCACCGGGGGCCGACTCAACCCGTTCGACCTGGAAATCCACACCCGCCCCGACGGCCGTCGCAGTGCCCCCGCCGACGCCCTCACACGCCGGAAGCTGTTCCTGCACACCCTGATCCACGTCCTGCTCGGTGACCAGACCTCGGCGCAACGTGCAGCACTGGACACCGCCCTGACAGCTACCTATGCCGCTGTCGGGATCACCGAGGACCCTGCCACCTGGACCCGACCCGCCCCGACACTGAGCCGATTGCGTGACCACCTGGGCAGGCTCGCCACGCCCGCCGCCGAAGAGTTGGCCGCCGCGCTGCACCCGTTCGTCGGTGGCGGGGCCTATGCCGGGTTGTTGGACGGGGCGACCACCACCGACCCCGAGGGCGCGCTGGTGGTGTTCTCGCTGCGCGAGTTGCCCGAGGAATGCAAGACGATCGGGACCCTGCTGGTGTTGGACGCGACCTGGCGGCGAGTGTCGAGCCCGGCCGAGCGGCGGCCTCGGATGATCACGGTGGACGAGGCGTGGCTGCTCATGCGCCAACCCGCCGCAGCTGAGTTCCTGTTCCGGGCGGCGAAGAGTTTCCGCAAACACTGGGCCGGGCTCACCGTCGCCACCCAGGACAGCGCCGATGTGCTCTCCACCGAGTTGGGGCGCGCGATCGTGTCCAATGCCGCGACCCAGATCCTGTTGCGTCAGGCCCCGCAAGCCATCGACGAGGTCGCCGCCGCGTTCCGGCTCTCCGAGGGCGAACAACAATTCCTGCTCTGCGCGGCACGCGGCAGCGGCCTGCTCGCAGTCGGCGGCACCGACCGCGCCGTCTTCGCATCCCTGGCCTCACCCACCGAAAACGCTTTGATCACTACCGATCCCAGCGAACTCGTCACCACGGGCGATGACGGCGACAGCGATATCGACCTCAACGCGCTGCCATCGCTGCCTGCACTGACCGACCCCGGCCATGCCGGGACCGCTACCTCAGATCACGGTGCCGACGACACCGACAGCGGGGAAGAGGTACTCCTCGACGGTCGGTCGGTATGAGCCCGGATTCGCCACACTCGCGCCACCGAGCACCGCCCCCGACCCACCCCGGCGGCAACTCGGTGCCCGAGGACACCACAGCAAAGGGGAGCGGCCGAGGCGGGCGCTCTGGTGCTGCGGTGGCTGGGTTGCGCTGTTACACAAGCATCTTCTTCCGGATGCCCACGCGCGGCGCCGTCGCCGATCACGGGGACCGGATTCCACGCAGCCCATGCAGGACTACACGCATACCCGACGCCGGGACCGGATCAGGTGTCGCACCACACGAATGCGCGGCTGCCACCATTTCTGTGACGGCAGTCGGATTCCCACGTACCCGACCCGGAATCAGCAGCACCACGGCCCGAAACGAGTCGCGCCGAAAATCCCGCAGGCACCCACGCACTGTGGTGCGGGCAATCCCGGGGTTCGCTTGACGACGGCCGGTGTAGGGAGCGTTCATGGACCCGCATTCGGGCACGGCCGATACGACATCGATACGGGAAACGGGATGAAATGACCTACACACCAAAAGAACTCGACTTCTCGCAGCCTTCGCGGAAGTCGCTGTCGTCGTGTCGGAATACGACCGCGTCGCGGCATGGGTGCCGAAATTTCGGAGGCGGACATCGAGATTCGGATCGCCGAGGGTGCGGACGGTGAGAGGCTCGCCGATCAACAAGCCCCGGATTCTATGGAAGGTCACCAAATGGCAATTGGGTCAGAACAATTCAGAGAATGGGCAGGAGAACGCTGCCGTGGAAATCGGCCCACCGTTCCCGATAGGGGTTGACGACCAGGCGTTTACCGAGCGTGGATGTGACCGCGTGTTCGGTGCATGCGTCGACGGTCCCACCCCTCACCGGCTTCGAAGGAGTAGTTGATGAGTGCTGCATTACAGGATGGCGACACCCTCCAAGCTGCTAGGCGATCAACATCGGCGACCGCGTTGGTGATCAGGAGGGGAATTACGTCATGAGCCGGCGACTACGTGGCGATGACTCAGATTGTGTCGAGGAGCTGGTTGTGCAAACACCATTGGATCCACCGATGTTGGGACCAGCAGCAGCTGATGCGGTGCTGCGTCTGCTGTACAACGCCGCGCAGCGGCAGGCGCGGGACAAGGCTCAGGAACCAGCCCGGCGACAGGGCGAGTTCCGCAGTGAGCGGAGGGCGGCGTAGTGGTGAGGTTCGCGTTCTACGGGCGAGTGTCGACCGAGGATCAGCAGGACCCGGAGGCGTCCCGGAATTGGCAGAGGGCGCGGGCGCGGGCGTTGACCGATCGGCACGGCGAGATTGTGGCCGAGTTCTTCGATGTCGGTCAGTCTCGGTCGATTCCCTGGAAACGTCGACCGCAGGCGGCGCGGCTGCTGGAGGCGATGCGGGACCCGGATCGTGGTTTCGACGCGGTGGTGATCGGCGAGCCGCAGCGAGCCTTCTACGGCAACCAGTACGGCCTGACCTTCCCGGTCCTCACCCACTACGGACTGCAGTTATGGGTGCCTGAGGTCGGCGGTGCCGTCGATCCGGACTCCGAGGCCCACGACTTGGTGATGTCGGTGTTCGGGGGTATGAGCAAGGGCGAGCGCAACCGGATCAAGATACGGGTTCGTGCGGCGATGGCCGCCCAAGCCAGTGTCGAGGGCCGCTTCCTGGGCGGGCGACCTCCCTATGGATACCGGTTGGCCGACGCGGGGCCGCATCCGAATCCGGCCAAGGCCGCCGACGGGAAACGGTTGCATCGGTTGGAATCCGATCCGGTGACCGCACCGGTCGTGCAACGGATCTTTGCCGAATATCTCGGTGGCCGCGGGATTTACGCGATCGCGGAGGCGCTTACCCGCGACGATGTCCCCTCGCCGTCGGCCTACGACCCCGCACGAAACCGACACCGCCCCGGGGAAGCCTGGTCCAAGGGCGCGATTCGGGTGATCCTGTCCAACCCTCGCTACACCGGGCGGCAGGTGTGGAACAAACAACGCAAAGACGAAATCCTCATCGATGTCGAGGACATCGCTTTGGGACATGAGACCCGGATGCGATGGAACGACCGTGACCAGTGGGTCTTCTCCGATCACCTGGTGCACGACCCGATCATCGACACCGACACATTCGAACGCGCCCAGCAGGTCCTGGCCGCGAAGGGAGCGGGCCGCGGCACGCGGGAACGGCACCGCACCCACCACACCTACATGTTTCGCGGTCGGCTGCGGTGTGGGCTGTGCCAGCGGAGGATGCAAGGCCAGCGAAGCCGGGAAATGCTGCTCTACCGATGCCGGTACCCCAACGAGTACGCCCTGGCCAACAAAGTCGCCCATCCCCGCAACGTGTATCTGGCCGAACGGGATCTACTCGGCCCACTCGATGACTGGCTGGGCACATGCTTCGCCCCACACCGAGTTGCCGAGACCATAGATGCCCTCTACCGGGCCCAACCCGACCATGACCCCGACCCGTCGGTGGCGGCCATCGCACAGGCGATCGAGGATTGTGACCGGATCCTGGCGCGACACCGGGCAGCCTTGGAAGCCGGAGCCGACCCGCATCTGGTGGCGCAGTGGATGGCCGAGGTGCAAGCCCGCCGTGCCGAAGCCCTCGCCCGTGCACGGCCGATCACACGGCAACGGCGAATGACCAGCGAGGAGATCCGCGGTCTCATCAAGGAACTCGGAGATATCCGGCACGTGCTGTCCGGGGCGGATCCGGTGGACAAAGCCGAGGTCTACCGGCACCTCAACCTGCAGATGACCTACCACCCCGCAAAACGACTCGTGCGGGTCGAGACATCTCTCGACCCGCACAGTTGGGGTTATGGTACGTGTCCGGAGGGGGACTTGAACCCCCACGCCCGATAAAGGGCACTAGCACCTCAAGCTAGCGCGTCTGCCATTCCGCCACCCGGACCGGTGTGCTCAGCAAGGCTATCGGATGTGGCGGCTTTGACCAAATCGCGGGTTTAGCTGGTAATTCTCCGTGTCGCGCTGCTGTCTTGCCGGAGCGGGCGACGAGTACCTACTATTCGAGACAGTACTTACCGATACGCATGTGGAACGGGTAGCGATGGGCGCCAAGAGATCCGGACCGTACGTCTGCGGCATCGACGCGGCGATGGATGTGGTGGGCGGGAAGTGGAAGGCGTTGATCTTGTGGGATTTGGCGAATCATGGTGTGCGTCGCTTCGGCGAACTGCGCCGCGGCCTGCCAGGTGTATCGGAGAAGATGCTGATCCAGCAACTGCGGGAGCTCGAGGAGGACGGCATCGTGGATCGCGAGATCTACCGCGAGGTGCCGCCGAAGGTCGAGTACCGGCTGACCGAATCGGGTAGCGCCCTGAATGCGGCGCTGGAACCGCTGGGGGCGTGGGGTCGCGATCGCATCGACCGGATCGGCGCCGAGCGCGTTCACCTGTCCAGGTGAGGGCGCTCATCCCAGGATCGGCAATGTGCGTTCCTCGGCCAGTTTCGACAATGTCTCCTGCATGATCCCGGTGACGTACTCGTAGCCGCGATCCAGATCCAGTTCCGGCCCCAACACCTCGTGCAGGTCGATCGGCGGCAGGAATTCGACGGTCACTTTGGTGGGCAACGGAATATGCCCGGCGAGGTCGCTGATGTTCAGCCCCCACGGCAGGGCCAGCGAAATCGGGAACACCTTCAATCGCAATGTCCGATCGAGTCGCAGTAGTCGGGCAATCCGGTCTCCGCGGGTGAGCATCAGGGAATTCTGCTGGGCGCCGTAGTTCACGAACGGCACGATCGGTACGTGTTCCTCCCAGGCCAGTCGCAGGAATCCGGTGCGTCCGGCGAAATCGAGCCGGTCTTCCTCCCAGGTCGGGCGGTGCACCTCCCAGTCGCCGCCGGGGTACACCAGCACTGCCGCGCCACTGCGAAGCGCCGCCCTGGCGCTGTCTGGATCGGCTGCCACTGTGCCGAAGCGGGACAGGAATGTGCCGAGCAGCGGCACGGCCATCACCAGATTGTGGGCGAGTTGATAGAAGGGGCGTTCGGGTCCGAAATAGTGCGCGAACGCGAGGGTGGTCACGAGCGCCTCGGGGGAGACATTGCCGCCGGAGTGGTTGCCGACCAACAGTATCGGCCCGTCCTCGGGTATCTGCTCCATCCCGCGCACCTCGGCGCGGAAGTACGTGCGGGCCAGCTGCCAGGACGGTCCGACGGTGCGGGCGATGAATCCGGGATCCCGATCGTCCATATCCGCCTTGGGAACCTTTGCTCGCACCTGTTGAGCGACCCAGTCGGTCGCGCTATCGATGGGCGGCAATGGCAGGTTCGGCAACTTCATGGGCTCGGCTTTCCGGTCGATGCGTCGACCGAGACATACCCCGCGATGTCGCGACCACACCGGCGCCCGCGATTGCGATCAGCGTGAATCGACCCGGACCCGCGCACGATCGCGCACCTCGTGACGGCGGCAGTGGCCGTGCCCGCACGGCTACGGCGGCATGCGGGCGGTGTCAGGTGGTAGGAAAGGGTACGTGTCTGCAACTGGCGAAGTATCCGGTCCGAACACCACATCTCGTGCCGTGTCCGAGGTCGTCGAATTGGTCAGTACGCTGATCCGGTTCGACACTTCCAACACCGGGGATCTGGCCACCACCAAGGGCGAGCGCGAATGTGCGCAGTGGGTGGCCGATCAGCTGCATCAGGCGGGATATACGACCGAGTACGTGGAGTCGGGCGCACCGGGTCGCGGGAATGTGTTCGCGCGGTTGAAGGGAGCCGATCCGAGCCGCGGCGCGCTGCTGATCCACGGGCATCTGGATGTGGTGCCCGCCGAGGCCGCCGACTGGAGTGTGCATCCGTTCTCGGGGGCGGTGCGCGACGGCTATGTGTGGGGGCGTGGCGCGATCGATATGAAAGATATGGTCGGCATGATGCTGGCCATCGCGCGCCAGTTCAAGATCGAGGGCACGGTGCCGCCGCGCGATATCGTCTTCGCCTTCCTCGCCGATGAGGAGAACGGCGGCAAGTGGGGTTCGCAGTGGCTGGTGCAGAATCGGCCCGACCTGTTCGAGGGGATCACCGAGGCGGTGGGAGAGGTCGGCGGTTTCTCGCTGACCGTGCCGCGCCCGGACGGCACCGACCGCAGGTTGTATCTGGTGGAGACCGCCGAGAAGGGCCTGGGCTGGATGCGGTTGCGCGCCAAGGCCCGTGCCGGTCACGGCTCGTTCCTGCACGAGGACAATGCCGTCACGATTCTGGCCGCGGCGGTGGCGCGGCTGGGCAAACACACCTTCCCCCTGGTGCTTTCGGATTCGGTCGCCGAATTCCTGGCCGCGGTCGCCGAGGAGACCGGTCTGGAGTTCGATCCGTCCAGTCCCGATATCGAGGGTCAGCTGGCGAAGTTGGGCACGATCTCCCGCATCATCGGCGCGACGCTGCGCGATACCGCGAATCCGACCATGCTGCAGGCGGGTTACAAGGCGAATGTGATCCCGCAGACCGCCGAGGCCGTCGTGGACTGTCGCGTGGTGCCGGGACGACAGGCCGCGTTCGAGCGTGAGGTGGACGAGCTGATCGGTCCGGATGTCGAGCGCGAGTGGATCACCAAACTCGATTCCTACGAAACGACCTTCGACGGACATCTTGTCGATGCGATGAACGACGCCATTCTCGCCCACGACCCGCAGGGCCGCACCGTGCCCTATATGCTCTCCGGCGGTACCGACGCAAAGGCCTTCGCCCGCTTGGGTATTCGCTGCTTCGGTTTCGCACCGCTCCAGCTGCCGCCGGAATTGGATTTCACCGCACTGTTCCACGGCGTCGATGAGCGGGTTCCGGTGCGGGCACTCGAATTCGGTACCCGGGTGCTGGAACACTTCCTGTTGAACAGCTGACGATCGAAAGGATCACCGTGCCCGACTACTCCTACAATCCGTACGACGCGCTGCCGGAGGTGCCCAGCTTCACGGTGACCTCGGAGGATGTCGCCGATGGCGAGAGCTTCGGCAACGATCAGGTCAGCGGCGTCTTCGGCGCGGGCGGCAAGGATGTGTCGCCGCAGCTGTCCTGGTCCGGATTCCCCTCGGAGACAAAGAGTTTCGCGGTCACCGTCTACGATCCGGACGCACCGACCGCCGCCGGTTTCTGGCACTGGGCGGTGGCCGACATTCCGCTGAGCACCACCTCGCTGCCGCGCGGGGCGGGCAGCGAGGGCGGCGTGCTGCCCGAGGGTGCGGTCACCTTGCGCAATGACGGCGGGTTCCCGGGATTCGTCGGTGCGGCGCCACCGGCCGGACACGGGTACCACCGCTACTTCATCGTGGTGCACGCGGTGGATGTGGAGCGGTTGGAGATCGACGAGAACGCCACCCCCGCCTTCCTCGGTTTCAACCTGTTCTCCCACACCCTGGCGCGCGCCACCATCGTCGCCAAGTACGAGGTCGCCTAGCACCTACCGAAAACGACTGTGGCCCTGAGCTTTTGCTCAGGGCCACCGGTCGTCACGAGACGTTCACCACCGATTCGGGCAGCGGAGTGGTGTAGAGGGAGGCGATCTCCTCGGCGTATTTCGCCGCGATCGGGTTGCGCTTGAGCTTCATGGTCGGGGTCAGCTCGTCACCGCCGGGCTCCCACGGCTGGCCCAGCACGGTGAACCGCTTGATCTGCTCGACCCGCGAGAGCTTGCGGTTGCCCGCGACGACCGCGGCCAGCACCTCGTCGAGGATCTCCTTGCGGGTGGCCAGTGCGGCCAGATCGTCGGCGGGGGCGTCGATTTCCTTGGCCCGGATGGCTGCGGTGTCCGGATCGAGCACGATCAGCGCCGAGATGAACGGTTTGCCCTCACCGATCGCCACCACCTGACCGACCAGCGAGGAAGCCGCCTTGACCGCGTTCTCGATATTGGTCGGGGAGATGTTCTTACCCGACTCGTTGATGATCAGTTCCTTCTTGCGATCCACGATGCGCACATAGCCGTCGGCATCGATGGTTGCTACGTCGCCGGTGGCCAGCCAACCGTCGGCGTCGAGCGCCTCCTTGGTCTTATCGGGCTGCTTGCGGTAGCCGGAGGTGACGATCGCGCCGCGCACCAGCAGTTCGCCGTCCTCGCCGAGCCGTAGCTCGAGGCCTTCGACGGCCCGGCCGACCGAACCCGGGCGCGGCTTGGCCAGTTCGGTGTAGGTGGCCACACCGGTGGTCTCCGACATACCCCATACTTCGCTGACGGTGAACCCGAGTCCGAGGAAGTATTCCAGGGTTTCGGCCGGGATCGCGGCGGCACCGGATGCGGCGACCTTCAGGTTGTCCAAGCCGAGCGCGGCCCGCAGCTTCGACAGCACCAGCGCGTCGGCGACCTTGTACTGTGCGGCGAGTATCGGGCTGCGGCCCTTGCCCCCCAGATCGGCGCGGGCGGCCGCGACGCCGGTATTGATGGCCCAGTTGGCCAGCGCCTTCTTCACCGGGCTCGCTTCGGTGGCGAGCTTGCCGTCGATACCGGCCTTGATCTTCTGCCACACTCGAGGAACACCGAAGAAGATGGTGGGGCGCGCGTCCGGCAGTGCGGCGGCGATCTCGCGCGGATCCGGCACACAGGTGATCAGGATGCCGGTGAGCAGGCTGATGGCATGTCCGGAGATGCGGTCCGCCACGTGCGCCGCGGGCAGATAGGAGATGGCGCGGTCGTCGAAGCCGACCCGTAGCGGGCCGTTGACCAGCGCGATGATCTGGGCGAGCACATTGCGGTGGGTGATCTCCACGCCCTTGGACGGGCCGGTGGTGCCGGAGGTGTAGATCAGCGTGGCGAGGTCGTCGGGGGTGACCGCCTGCCAGGCGGCGTCGAAATCGAAGTCGGCCGCCGGATTCGCCTCGAGATCGGCCAGGCTGACCGTATCGGCGGCCGGACCGTCCACCAGCACGATGTGCTCGAGTTCGACGCCCGCGCTCTTGATCACGTCGAGGAAGGCGCTCTCGGTGATCACCACCTTGTTCTCCGCATTGGTGAACAGATGCGTGATCTGCTCGGGTGAGCTGGTGTTGTAGATCGAGAACGGGGTGGCGCCCAGATGCAATGCGGCCGTATCGATCAGATTGAACTCGGGTCGGTTCGTGAGCATGATGCCGACGGTGTCGCCGTGGCCGACGCCGAGTCCGGCGAGTCCGGCCGCCAGCGTGCGCACCCGCTCTCCGTATTCGCGCCAGCTGATTTCCGTGGTGCCGCCGACGGTCCGCAACGCGACCTGCTCCGGTCGTAGCTTCACGGTCTCCTGGAATGCCTCCGGCACCGTGTACACCGTCTTGCCGGACTCGTGCGCGAAACCGATTTCTGTTGTCGTCATCTTCCCGTTTCCCGATATCTCTGGCGTGAACCGCGCCCGGCGCGACCGCATGGTTTCCACACGGTTCGAGACCCCGCTGCTCTTGATAAATTGCAAGCGACTCTATCTCATCGTGTCACACGGTGGGATGACACCATGTGGCGCGGCTCACTCATGGTAGCCAGCGCGGGGTAATCGTGTGCGTTACTTCGATATGGACGAATCGGACCCCTTATCGGGCCTCCACGGCAGATCCGCGCCCCGCAGCCAGATCCGGCGAAGCGTGTCCGGCCGCACTTTGACGCGCACCCGCCGGACCGCGTGATGCGTGCGCAGTGTGGGTCCGAGCCGCGACCAGATACGCGGAAGGGGCCCCTGTCGCTGAGGCACGGGCGCGACGCTCGGCTCGCACCGCATGCCGTACGGCGGGATCATGTGGCCGCGACGGCGCCGTTTCGCCTCCAGATATTCAGCGGCTCGTCGGCTCAGCGGTTCGGTGTGCAGCGGCACCCGGGTCACCGCCAAGCCGGTCGAACGCAATTGGTCGACCTTCGCGGGATTGTTGGTGAGCAGTCGCACTGTGGTGAGGCCGAGATCCCGCAAGCTTTCGGCCGCAGCGAGGTAGGTGCGGCTGTCCGCGGGCAGACCGAGACTCTCATAGCTTGCGAAGGTATCGATTCCGCGGCGTTCACTCTGCCGATAGCCGAGCGCCTTCGCGATCAATCCGCTACCCCGGCCTTCCTGCTCCAGATAGATGAGTACGCCGCCGCCCTCGTCCCATATCCGGTCCAAGGCCTGGTCGAGTTCGGGCCCACAGTCGCAATCCTGCGAGCCGAGCGATTCGCCGTACAGACACCGCGAGTGAATTCGGACCAGACATCCGTCGCTCACCTCGCCATACAGCAGCGCATACCCGTACTCGGCACCGCCGGACACCTCCGTCACACGAAGTTGCAGGTCCCGCCCGTTGCGGGTGAACCGATGGGCGGTGTCGTCGAGAGCGCTCGAGTTGTCCGCCACGGTGACCTCCGATTTCGCGACCGGGATATGTAGCCTGGTGTGCCTGCTCGATCGCGGCGCCATCTGCGCGGGAGCTTCCGCACGCCGATTTCGCCGCGCGGGGTCGATCGAGCGACATCGGCGCGCTCGCGCTACCGATGTCCGTCCCGTCCGGACGTCCGACATGTCTTGACTCGCAGACGGAATCACTGGCCGGTCGCGATGGGAAATTCGATATCGGTTGTGCCGCGGAAAGATCATCGACCAGCTGATCTGGATAATACTGCGCCGCACCAGATCCATGCCGCGTGGTCTGAATCACAGCTGCGAAGAATTTGCGAATGTGACTGAGCGCCTAGCCGAATGGGCGAACCCTGCTGTGCGAAAAGCCAGCCACGCACTTCGGTCCGTGCATCATCCGACCAGCATTGCTGTCCGATTGCGGGGAAGGCTGGACCTGGGCGTGCGGCGGCCTATCGTCCGCGGTGTGAGAGCCGATGCGCACCGCTGCCGAGAGCTCGGGCGAGCAGCCTTGGAGCCGTATCGTTTTCGCAGTTACGTACCGAGGTGGTCCGCACCGGCGTGCGCCATCGCGCGAGCACGTCGGCGGCCGATCCGACGAGGTGTCGGAGGGCGAGGTTCTGCTGGTGCGCAGATGTCATCCGATACCTCGCCCAGGTTCGGATACAGGTAGGACGGCTGCTCGACATCGACCATCGACCGACGCGCCGGGGGGCGGACTCGTCGAGCGGGTCGGTACCCCCCACGCCTGTCGGGCCACATGCAAAGACCCAGCACCACCAAGCCCGTGGCCGCCGAAATCGTGGCGACGCCTATGTATCCGAGCAGAGCGGAGGGCAGCGCCATCACCGGAATCGCCACGGATGCCAGGTGAATACGGGCGCGTCGCTCCCGGTGGACTTGCCCGACCGGCGAAACAGCCAGCAGTCGCGGGATGTGGTGTCCGCGATGACGTCGTTTGGCCTGCAGATATTTTCGCGCTCGCTCACTGCGCGGCCAGGTGTGCAGCGGCACCCTGGTCACCGTGAGTCCGGCCCGCTCCAGCGGTTCCACCTTGTCGGGGTTGTTCGTCAGCAGTCGTACCGATGTGAGTCCGAGCTCACGCAAGCATTGGGCGGCCGACTCGTAGGACCGCGAATCCGCGCTCAGCTCCAGTCGCGCATAACTGGCGAAGGTGTCGAGGTCGAAGCGTTCGCTGGTCTGTAGCCCGCGAGCCTTGTTGATCAGCCCGGCGCCGCGGCCCTCCTGTTCCAGATAGATCAGCACGCCCGCGCCCTCGTTCTGGATCATGTCCATGGCCATGTCGAGCTCGGGGCCGCAGTCGCAGTCGTCGGACCGCAGTGCGTCACCATAGAGGCATCGGGAGTGGATCCGAACCAGACAGCCATCGCTGATGACGGGGGACCCGTGTGTCGCCTGTCCGAAGACGAGGGCATGCCCGCCATCGACTCCGTGCGGTATCGGCACGATGCCGACCTGTAGTTCGCGACCCCGGCGGGTCAAGCGGTGCCCGGTCTCATCGAGGCTAGACGCCGCTTCGGTCACGCTGGCCCTCCGATACATGGGATGAACTTGCAGGTGATGTGGCCTCGCAGATCGCCGTAACGTCCGCCCGTGACGGGTGCGAGCCAATCTACACACCAACCGAGGGGCCGCGTCAGCGGGGCCTCGACGCATCCTAGGCGCTCAGCCCGTGGTCGGCTCGTCGGCGGCGATGTGGACGATCCGATCGATATCGCGCTCGCGCGGCATCGCGTCCGGCACATCGCCGAACGACTGAGTGGCGACCATTGCCGCAGTGGCCCAACGGAATACCCGTTGGTCGACGGGTCCGACCGTGCCGACGAGTTTGCGTGCCAGGGCGGCCGAGAATGCGGCCGCCGCACCCGGTGAGTCGGCAAGCGCGACGGGGAAGTCGGCGATGCGGGTGTTGACGGCATCGGATCGCACCGTGCAGTGGAAGCCGTCGATCACACATACCGCCCGAACCCCCAGCATGCGCAGCCGTTGTGCGATGTTCTCGGCCGAGCCGATATCTTCCCCGGGCAGCATTTTGGCGAGTTCCCCCGTCGTGCCGACCAGATAGTCCACGGTGTCGAGGTAGCCGTACAGGTACTGAGGGCTTTCGATGGCCGGAGTGGCATTCACCAGCAGCAGCGGACGCGGGTTCATGGCGCGGATGGCGGCGATGGTCTGCTCGACGACATCGATCGGCTGCTCGAAGGTCAGCAGTACCGCGTCCGAGGCGGCGAGGGCGGCGCGCACCTCCGGATCCCGGGGGTCATGGGTACCCAGCCGGATCCGCTCATCCTTACAGCTGATGTAGCTCGAGGTCCCGGTACTGGTGATCATCACCGCCGTCACTTGGGTCTGCGCGCCGGGGACCTCCTTGACCAGACGGGTGTCGACGTTCTCGGTTTCCAGATAGTTGCGGATGTATCTGCCCGCATCGTCGGCGCCGACCGCGGAGATCAATCGCACCTGAAGTCCCAACCGTGCCGCTGCCACCGCACGATTGAGCCCCTTGCCACCCGCGTGCATCTCGAATCCGCCCGGCGTCGATTTGCCCGCCACCGGAATCTGCCCGATGCGGTATATGTGATCGATCACCGAGTCGCCGACGACGGTGACGATGCCGCGTTGCGGCTGTGAACCCGGCAGCGTCACAAGCACTTTCGGCTCGGGGGTGAACCGGTATCCGGATCTTCCCGCGTAGGTCGACGCGGCCACGAGCTGTCCGGCCAACGCGGTGAACGCCCGGCGCTCGGGCGTCGCCCGCAGGGAGCGCACGCTCGGCGGGGAGGTGATGTCGTCTGCTCCGACCGTGCGATGCAACAATTCCCACGCGGCGGTGAGATATTCACGCCGCTCACCGAGATCCGCCGCGTAGAGACGTGCCAGATCGATTCCGTGCGGCGGCTTTTCGCGCAGCAGCCCCAGCGACAACTCGGCGTCGGCGATCAGCTGGTGCGTCGGCGCCAATTGCCGGGCGAGGTCACGAATTACCAGCAGGACCGCCTGCTCCACCGAGATGCCCTCGCGGCCCGCTCGCTCCTTGACAACGGACAGATCCAGCAGGGGAGCGACGTCGATTTCCGTGGTGCGCAACCGATCCGCACTCAGACCCGAGCGTTTGCTGAGCCTGGTGAGGATGTTACGGATGGCAACCGTGCGCGAGTCCTGCTGGACCATAGGCGGGCCTGTCCTCCATGACGCTGCGATCGTTCCCTGTACCACTCTCACGATATGCCAATCGCCCGGGGTTTAGCCGTCGAGTGAACCGGCAATTACCAACTTACAACGGCAATTGACCGTAGTGAATGGCAAATGCCACACTGAGTTACGGCGACCAAGTGTCGTCCGCCAGATGACTCGGGAGGGCCCTGGTGATGAGAGTGATTCTGCTGATACGGCACGCACGGCGGCGCGGGGAGCCGAGGGCCGGTACCGAAACCGAACTCGTTGCGGAACTCGCCACGGCCTAGGCGAACGAATCCAGTTCGCCGGTACGACATTTCACCCTCGAGCCGACTTCGTCGCCGGCGCCGTCCGACAGCGACGAGCCCCGGCTGACCGCCACGCAGTGGTCGACCGGGGCTCAGTGCACCCGAAATGCGGTCGGCGACAGCTCGGGCCCCCTTGGAGACAGCCGTGACGATCTATGAATGCAGCCGGTCGATGACCAGCAGCGTCACCCCCGACGAATGGGCGTGGCGGGCAGGCCGCGAGGAACCGGCTTGGCGATTGAGCTGGCTACCCGACCAGCTGACCCGCGAACAGGCCTGGGCCGGAATGCGATTGCAGGAGATTCTGAGCCACCCGGACCCGGCATCGGAGCACGACGCGCACGCGCGGGCATTGGCCGATCAACTCGGCATCACCGTGCAGCAGGCACTGCACACACTGCACCAACGAATGCTCGACCGGAGGCATTCGTGACCATCTACGTAACGCACTGGTCGATGACCAGCTCGAATTGCTACACCGGAGGCACCCGTGACCGTCGACACCACCGACTGGACCATGATCAGCGATATCACCCCCGAGTCGGCATACCGCCAGATCGGGTCGGGGGCCGCGGTCTGGCGACTGAGCTGGCTGCCGGATCGGCTGCTGACCCGCGAACAGGCGCTCGCGGGCATGGAACTCGACGAGATCCTCAGCGATCCGGATATCGTGCACGATCGGCATGCGCACGCCGACGCGGCCATCCTGGCCGGACGTGTCGGGATCGTCTGGGAGCAGGCGGTGATCCTGCTGTCGAAGCGGATACTGGCTCGATTACGCCAGCGTCCCAACGGGATTCAGGATGATCCGGTGGATTGTGAATCCGCCGGACGCTCCCGGATGTCGCCGCACGCCGACCGGACACCATGGGTGTTCCGATAGCGCGTGCGGCACCGCGCGGCATCGGCCGCCGGGAGGGGAGGCGGCCGATGTCATCGCGGCGCGGGATGCCGAGCCACGATCGCATCGATCGCGGCGGCGGTCGGCATACCGTCCGGTACCGGCCCGTCCACCGAGGTGGATGCCATCGCGGCGGTTGCCCAGTAGTAGTCCGGGCCAGTCGCGCGGCGCTTGGTCGCCAACAGCCGATACGCCAGCGCGGCGCCGAACGCGGCACCACCACCAGGTGAATCTCCTTGTCGCGCTGCTGGATTCGCGGACAGGTCGAGGTTAGCCGTTTCGGATCGGACGCGGCAGGCGAGGTGCTCGACCGCGCAGACACTGCGCACACCGCGCTCGCGCAACCACGGCGCGACCGAGGTGTCGAAATCCGCATCACGCATGCCTGCCAGGTCACCGAGCTCCCAGGGTGCCCCGATCAAATAATCGATCGTGTCGAGGTTGCGGTGCAGGTCGTGGGGTGCCTCGATCGGCGGTGCGGCGTGCACGATCAGCACAGGTGCGGGCCGCAGGCTCCCGACGGCGGCCAGTACCCGATCGATCACCCAGCTCGGCTGTTCGAACGTCAGCAACACCACATCCGCGGCGGCGAGCCCGTCACCGATGTGCTCGACATCGGGCACGATGCCATCCTCCCGACAACCGATCGTGGTGCTCACACCCGTCGGATTGACCACCACCATGGTTATCGCGCTCGGCACGCCGGGCACGACGCGCACGTGTTCGGTATCCACCCGCTCGGCACGCAGATAGGCCAGAATCCGCCGGCCCGCCTCATCGTCGCCCACCGCTGAAACCAGTCGCGAGCGCAGGCCGAGTCGCGCCGCGGCGACGGCGCGGTTCAGCCCCTTGCCACCGGGATGGGCTTCGAAGCGTCCGTGTGCCTCCGGCCCTGCGGACGGAACCTGATCGACACGGTAGATGTGATCGCTGACCGCGCCCCCGACGACGGTGACGACGCCACGGACACGCGAGTTGGCCGGTTCGGCATCCGTTCCCGGGTCGTGCGGGACCATGCGCCGCCCCCTCTGGGTGCTGCATTCGATATGTCTTGCCGCACACCAGCTTAGGCCGCGCACCCACGAAATGGCATGTCCCGCAACAATGCATCGGCCGCACGAAACGACCGGTCGGGATCAGGTACGTGCCACGTGCTCCGCGCCGACCGCCTCGGCGATCGAGTGGTAACCGGCCTCGCGCAGCCGCTGGGCGATCCCGCGGTGGATCTGGCGCATCCAGAACGGGCCGCCGTAGATGAAACCGGTGTAGCCCTGCAGCAGGGTGGCCCCGGCCAGGATGCGCTCCCAGGCCTGGTCGGCGGTTTCGATGCCGCCGACCGAGATCAGCACCAGGCGGTCGCCGACGCGGCGGTAGAGGCGACGCAGCACTTCCAGGGAGCGCTCGGCGACGGGCGGCCCGGACAGCCCGCCCGCGCCCATGGCCGCGACCTCGGCGGCATCGGTGCGCAGGCTGTCGCGGCGGATGGTGGTGTTGGTGGCGACGATCCCGGCCAGGCCGAGTTCGACCGCGAGATCGGCGACCGCGTCGACGTCGTCGTCGGACAGATCGGGGGCGATTTTCACCAGCACCGGGACCTCGACGCTGTTCAGGACAGCCTGCAGGACCGGGCGCAGGGATTCGACGGCCTGCAGATCCCGCAGACCAGGGGTGTTGGGGGAGCTGACATTGACGACGACGAAGTCGGCCAGTGGGCCGAGCAGGGATGCGCTCACCGCGTAGTCGGCCGCGGCGTCGACGGGTTCGACGATTTTCGTTTTACCGATATTCGCGCCGATCGGAACCCCGCCGCGGCGATTGCGCAGATGCTCGGCCGCCGCGGCGGCGCCGTTGTTGTTGAAGCCCATCCGGTTGATCAGGCCGCGGTCGGCGGGTAGCCGGAACAGCCGCGGCGCGGGATTGCCCGGCTGAGCCTGCGCGGTGACGGTGCCGATCTCGGCGAATCCGAATCCCAGTGGCGCCCAGGCGTTTACACCGTCGGCGTTCTTGTCGAATCCGGCGGCCAGCCCGAGCGGCGCGGGGAAGTCGATGCCGAAGGCGTGGTTGTGCAGGATCGGATCGTCGGTGGTCAGCACCTTGGTCATCGCCCAGCGCGACGGCGCGAACCGGGCGGCCAGCCGCATGGCCGTGAACGCCAGATGGTGGATGCGCTCGGGCGGCAGCAGGAACATCAGGCGCAGCAGCAGTGAATACATGGCCTCACATTCCCGGTTCGGGCTGGGGTAGTAGTGCGGTTTTTCGGCGCCGCAGCAGCACCCGCCTGCTGCCGTCGGTGTAGGCGCGTACCCGCGACAGTTCCCAGCCGCCGAATTCGGCTTGGATGGCCAGCCGCATCGACGCCGTCACCCGGGTCACCTCCGGTGGGAGCCGCAGCGGCACGTATTCATAATCGTCACTGGTGGTTTCCCAGCTCGCCGGTAGCGCTGCGCGTGATTGTGGCGCCATCACTGCCCTTTCTTCCGCTGGTCCGCGCGGATCCGTTGCAGACCGTCTCCGGTCGCGGAACCGACGAACAGGTCACCGGTGTGCTCGTCGATGGTCACCGAGTTCGGCTGGCGAACCGTCGGATAACGGCCCACCTCTTTCGGTATACCCGTCGACAGGTCGAATCCGACGACTTCGTTACTCTGCGTACACGTCACCCACACGGTGTCGGACCGCTGATCGTAGGCAAGCGCGTAAGGCGACGATCCTACCGGGAATCGCTGCCGCAGCACGAGCGGTCCGGCAGTGTAGACCAGCAGTTCGTCACCTGCGGTGTCGGTCACGGTGATTCGGCCGAACGGGTCGGTGATCAGGTTGGTCGCGCCGTCACCCGCGCGCAGTGCCAGGCCGAGACGGTCTTTGCCGAGGTCCAGCTGGGTGAGCGAGGTCTGGCGGCGGTCCAGGACCGAGACATGGTCGCCGGTGAGGGCGAGTGCGTCGGCGGAGGCGAGCCCGGAGATGGTTTCGGCGACCGTGCCGTCGGGGGAGAGTTCGCGCACCTTGCCGTCCGCGGTGCCGACGAACAAGGTGCCGTCGTCTCGCAAGCGCACAGATCTGGCATCGCCGTCGACGGGCACCTCGGTGACGACGTCGGAGGTGATGTCGACGCGCATGATCCGGTGGTCACCGGGAATCAGCAGTTCCCCCGGCTTGCCCTGCGCCAAGCCGACACCGTGGGCGGGCAGCAGCAGGGTGCGCATCTGCGGGTCCGGCACGCCGTTGGGACCGACGCGGGTGAACGTCGCGGGGTCGATGACGAACAACATCGTGCTCGTGTCGCGGCTCGATTCGAGCGCGACCAGCTGTCCGGTGCCCGCCTCGGCGAACAGTCCGCCGACCGGGTTGTCGAGTCGCCACACGTCCCCGGTGGGTTGCACGCTCCGCTCGGGTGCGACCGCGGCGGTGGCGGCGGGGCGAGTCTGCAGCTTGTCGCTATCGGAGTCGGAGGAGCATCCGGCCAGCAGCGCCAGCACCGCCACACCCGCGAGCGCCGCGGGCAGCGAACCATTTGGGCGCATCCACCGAACTCCTTACTACGACAAATCATCGGCTACCGCACCATCTGACCATGATGGCGCACCTCACCGGCGTACCGGGGTAGTCGCTGGCGGAGAATGTCGGTGATCGGGGTTACCGTGGTCTTGAAACAATGACCAATTCAGGGAGATCCGGTTGAAAGCCGACCATCCATCGGGATTTGCCATCGATGACATAACCGTTGGTCCGTTTGCTCACGGATTCGGCACCACGGCCGATGGCAGGCCCTACGCCTTCCGCACGGTGCGCTCCACGGTGGAGCTGGAGATCTACCGCGCCGACCTCGACAACGATGTGCCGGGACCGGAGGACGTGGTCGCCGTCGCACAGGCCCGCGCCACCGATATCGACCTCGACGACGAACGCAGCGTCGTGGCGCTGGTGCGCGACATGATCCCGGATGCGATACCGGTCGAGAGGGCCCCGGATCGTGACATGACAACCGTGCGGGCACTGCTCGGCCGCATCAGTTCAGTCATTGATGGTATGTAGATGGCGATGCCAACCACACGATTCATCCGTTCCGCGCTGACCGGGGCCACTCTCGTCGCGGTGGCCGCGGCGTGCAGCACGGGACCGGACGAGGCCTCGGTCGATGCCGCGCGCTCCTCCGCCAATGCCTCGCTGTCGTCCTCGATCGCTACCTCCTCGAGCGCCGCGCACCGACCACTGCCGACCGCCGCCGAATTGGACGCGCAGATCAAACGCGCCCTGGACCCGGCGCTGCCCGACTCCGAACGCACCGACCTCATCGAGGACGGTGAAGCCTTCCGCGACGCCATCCCGGATATGTACAAGGCGCTGCAGGACAATCCACGCGCCATCTACGGCGTCACCGATCCGGTCTTCGACAACCGCGACGGCACGCTGACCGCGACCATGCGGCTGGACAAGGACGGCACCGGCACCGCGATCCGCACCACAGTCGTGCATTTCGTGTTGCTCGACGGCAAGTGGAAGATCTCGCGCACCGACCTGTGCGGCATTCTGCGCTCGGCCGATTACCGCACCGCGGCCTGCGGCTAGATGATCGAATCCGGTTCGCTGCGGTGGGGTCGTCTCATCCACCGCCACCGCTATCTGGTGCTGGGCATCGCCATTGTCGCGGTGCTGCTCTCGGGCTGGTACGGCCGGGATCTGGCGGGCCGGTTGACTCAGGAGGGCTGGTTCGACGAGAGCAGTGAATCGGTGGCCGCCGCCGAGATCGCCGATGCCACCTTCGGCCGCGACACCGACAGCGACATCATCCTGCTCTACACCGCCCCCGATGGGATGACCGTCGACGATCCGACCGTGCGTGCGGCAGTGACGAATTCGCTGAAGCAACTGCTGGCCCGGCACCCCGACCGGGTCCTGAAGATCGACAGCTACTGGGACAGCCCCTTCGCCGCGCAGGCCACCGATGTCTCGCACACCCATGCCTTCGCCAGCGTCGGATTGCGCGGGGAGGGCACCGCGACGGTCGAGAACTACACCGCGATCAAGGGGGAGCTGGGCGCCGGGCGCGCGGGCGCCGGGCCCGGCGGCACCACGGTGCAGTTGGCCGGGCTGCAGCCGATTGTCGAGGGCATCAATCAGGGCATGCAGGACGATATTCGCCGGGCCGAGATCATCGCGCTGCCGATCGTGGCGATCCTGCTGTATTTCGTTTTCGGCGGGGTGGTCGGGGCGTTGCTGCCGGTGCTGATCGGCGGGATGACGGTGCTCGGCACCCAGGGCACCATCCGGATGCTCACCGATCACATCGATGTGAACGTCTTCGCCAGTGCGGTGGTCACGTTGGTGAGTCTGGGGTTGGCGATCGACTACGGACTGTTCACCGTGACCCGGTTCCGCGAGGAGTTGGCCGCCGGGCACAGTGTGGAGGACGCGACGGCGCGCACCGTCGCCACGGCCGGGCGCACCGTGTTGTTCTCGGCCGCGATCATCGCGATCAGTCTGGCGGCGTTGTTCATCTTCCCGAACGGGGTGCTGCGGTCGGTGCCCTATGGCGGCATCAGTTCGGTGCTGCTCGCCGCGTTGCTGTCGGTGACGGCGCTGCCCGCGGTGCTCAGCATTGTCGGGCGGCGAATCGACCTGTGGGGTTGGCATCGGTTCTCGCACACCAAAACCGAGGCGCAGATCGACGCCGGATTCTTCTCGCGGCTGGCGAGGCGGGCGATGCGGCGACCGTGGGCGGTGGTGGTGCCGATCGTGCTCGGACTGCTCGCGTTGATCATCCCGATCCGCAATATCGAGTTCGGCGGGATCAGTGAGCGGTATCTGTCCGAGGACAATCCGGCGCGGGTCGCGCAGGAGCGGTTCGACACGTTGTTCCCGAGTTTTCGCACCGAGCCGATCAAACTCGTCGTAGTGGGCGCGAATCCGCAGCAGCTCAGCGATATTCGCTATGAGGCAAGCCGGATTCCCGGTCTGACCGGGCGTTTCGAACCCGGTGCGCCGACGAAGGACGGGATCAATGTGCTCAATGCCGGTCTCATCGATAAGGGCAATGCGGACGCGGTGATCGATGCGTTGCGGGCGATTCCGGAACCTGCCGGGGTGGACATCATGGTGACCGGGGTGCCCGCGCTCGAGCGCGACAGCATCAACGGGTTGCTCGTGCGACTGCCGTTGCTGGTCGGACTCCTGGCGGCCGCGGCGTTGGTGATGCTGTATCTGGCATTCCGTTCGATCGTGTTGGCGCTCAAGGCTGTTTTGATGAGCGCGCTGAGTCTGGCCTCCACACTGGGTGTGCTCACCTGGGTGTTCGTCGAGGGGCACGGGGCCGGGATCTTCGACTTCACGCCGGGACCGCTGATGTTCGCGGTGCTGGCGCTCATCGTGACGGTGGTATTCGGGCTGTCCACCGACTACGAGGTGTTCCTGCTGTCGCGGATGGCCGAAGCGCGCGCCGACGGCGCGGCGCCGCCGGAAGCCATCCGATACGGCATCGCCCACACCGGCGGCGTAATCACTTCTGCCGCAGCCATTCTCATCGTGGTGACCGGCGCGTTCGGGTTCTCCGATCTGGTGTTGATGAAGTACATCGCCTACGGCATGATCGCGGCGCTGGTCTTGGACGCGTCCGTAGTCCGCATGCTGTTGACGCCCGCGGTGTTGAAGCTGATCTGGCGTTGAGTGGGCCGCGCTGGGAGCCGGTGAGAGGATCGACGATGACTGTGCTCAGAATCTCATCGTGCGCGTCATCGCCGGAATCGGCGCACCCGCGGTATTCATCGTGGTGTGGGCACTGTTCGCCGCGGGCGGCGGCAAGAACGCGCGATACCCACTCACCGGACCCTGGCGGGCTCTGTTGGAAATCACCTGGTTCGGCGGCGCTGCGGTGCTGATCGGACTTGCCTGCACGGCAGTGGCCGGGATCGTGTTCTTCGCGCTGTGGGCGATCAACGGCGCGCTGCGGTTGCTGTGGCATCAGGGCTGAGATGTCGGGTCCCATGTCCGGAACTCGCCGCGGACGGCTTGGAACCTGCGGGCGACCTCGAGGTCCGGCACGCCGTCTCCATCCAGAAGAGGTCGGCGTAGGCCTCGGCACGCGCGATGGAGGGCTCGATGCCGTTCCTCACACCGAAGAACCCCTCGGCGGTGCCGGGTTTACCGATGGTCGCGGACTTCGATCCGGTGGCAGGGACGCGGTGCACTGTCAGTCGTGCGGGTACGGCGGCGCCTGTTCCGAATCTCGTGCGGCGATAGGTCAGCGACGAACGGGCAGGACCAGTTGGGCGCCGGTTATCGGGTGATCGAGGACTTCGACAGGGTGTTGGTAGACGCGGGTGAGCAGTTCGGTGGTGAGGACTTCGCGGGGTGGGCCGTCGGCGGCGATGCGGCCGGATTCCAGGACGGCGACCCGGTCGGCGTAGGCGGCGGCGATACCGAGGTCGTGCAGGACGACGACAACGGCGGCGCCCGCGGCGGCGCGAGCGGTGGCCAGGCGCAGCACCGCTTCTTGGTGGCCGAGATCAAGGGCGGCGGTGGGTTCGTCCAGCAGCAGGGTTCCGGTGTCCTGGGCGAGCACACGAGCCAGTGCGACACGGGCGCGTTCACCGCCGGAGAGCGTCGGAAATGGCCGGGCGGCAAGGTGTTCCACGTCGGCGGCGGTCATGGCGGCGGCGATCCGCTCGTCATCGAGGTCCCGCCGCTCCGTGCGCACCCATGGGGCGCGCCCCATGGCGACCACCTCGCGAGCGGTGAACGGGAATCCGACCATGTGGCTCTGCGGCAATACCGCCCGGCGCCGCGCCATATCCAAATGCGACCAGTGCCCCAGCGTCCGACCATCGAGTTCGATGGTGCCCTCGCTCGGCTCCAACTCACCAGCGAGCGCCGCAAGCAATGTCGACTTGCCGGCCCCGTTCGGCCCCACCAACGCCACGATCTCGCCGGCGACCACGTCGAAGTCGACGGCTTCGAGAACCCGGCGCGTATGTGCCCCCGAAGCGCCACGCCGGTCGATGCTCACTCCGCTGGCTCGAAGCGTCACCGCACCCCGCTTCGGCGGCACCGGCAACTCGTGCGTCCGCGCGAACACCGAACTCAATCCCTCCAGCACCCGCTCACACCTCCGCCCCGCCAACTGGCTCCGGCATGTATGCCCAGCCATCGCCAACGATCCCGCACGCCCCTTCGCCGAGGATGCTGCCTCGCAGCGCCGCTGGGTTCGGCATCCGCACATGAGGACTTCCGTCGGCTCGGTGGCACCGTTTGGCGCCTACGCCGCCAAAAGTGGCGAGCACCTTCTGCGGGTTCGCATCTGTTGTTGGTGCGCATAACGAGCGCGGATCCCGAAGAGTGTTCCGGGACCAACTACGCCGCCTGCGGAATGTGCGTGGATCGGCTGCGTACCAGGCGATTTCGTGACTCATCCCCAACCTCCCGCGCGAGCACGCGTGCGGCGCAGGAGCCAGAAGAAGAAGGGGCCGCCGATGAGGGAGGTGAGCATGCCGAGAGGCAGGTCGGCATTGTGGACCAGGGAGCGGGCGGCCACGTCGGCGGCGAGGAGCACGACCGCGCCGACGATGGCGCTCAACGGGATCAGGACGCGGTGGGCGGGGCCGACGAGCATGCGGACCACATGCGGCACGATCAACCCGACGAACAGCACGATGCCGGTAAAGGCCACACCCGCGGTGGCGAGGACGGCGACCACCACGATGACGTTGCGGCGCAAGCGCTCCACGTCGACACCCAGATGTCGCGCGGCGGATTCACCGAGGGCGAGCAGGTCCAGCCGGGGCGCGATGAGCACGGCGGCGAAAATGCCGACAGCGGCCAGCGGAGCGACGACGTGCACCGCATCCCAGGTGGCTCCGTTGAGACTGCCCAACTGCCAGAACACGATCTGATCGCGCGCGGCGGGGGTCGCGATGAACAGCAGGAACGCGATCAACCCACCCGCGAAGGCATTGATCGCGACCCCGGTGAGCACCAGCGTGACCACCTCGGTGCGCCCATTCGATCGCGACAGCAGATACACCAGCAATGTCGTCAGCAGTCCCGCCACGAATGCGGCCGCCGCCACCGACCACGCCGCTACGAACGCACCACCCACCACGATCACCGTGCCCGCACCGACCGCCGCCCCCGCCGACACTCCGATCACACCGGGTTCGGCGAGCGGATTCGCGAACACTCCCTGCAACAACGCACCGGCTGTCGCCAATGCCGCGCCGACCAGGATCGCGAGCACCACCCGAGGGAACCGCACCTCCCACAACGTCACCTCACCCGCCGGGTGTGCGGGCATCGGGCCCCAGTCCAACCCGATCCGATGCAACACACTGCCCGCCACTTCGGCAGGCGTCGTCGGTACCTGCCCGATCGCCGCCGACGCCAACGCCAACACCACCAGCGCCGCCACCGCCACGCCGAACACGATCGTGGTCCGCGACCGCTTCCGCGACTTCAGCACGGCCGGATGCGGATTGTGCGGCATCGCCGAGTCCGTTGCGGTCGTACCAGTAGCGTTTTTGCTCACGCCCGCACCCGCCCGATCGTCGCCGCCACGGCGAATACGATCGTGGTCCGCAACCGCCCGCGCGACTTCAGCGCAACGGGATGCGGACTGTGCGACATCGCCGAATCGGTCGGGGTCGTCCCAGTTGCCCATTCGCTCAAAGCGACACCTGCGCGATCGCTGCCATCACCAGCGCCGCCACCGCGACCCCGAGCACGATCGCGGTCCGCCACCCACGCGCGCGAGTTCTGCGCGACCGAATGCCGACTTTCCGGTGTCGCCGACTCGGTCGGGGTCGTCCCGGTAGCCCTTTCGTTCACGCCGACACCTGCCCGATCGCCGCCCCCGCCACAGCCAAGACGATCGCGATGGCCGGGCGCACCCGCGACTTCGGCGTAATCGGATGCGGAGTGTTCTGCGTCGCCGAGTCGGTTGTCCCCGTGGTCATTTCGTGCACGCTCGCAGTCCCCGACGCTCGGCTGCGCTGTTCACGAAATGCACTCGTGGTTCGCTCGCTTACGGAAGCGCTCCGATGCCCGGCTGCACATCCGCGAAGTACCTCCTGCACGCCGACCTTCCCGAGCACTGCCCGATCGCCGCGATTCGCCGGGCACCGTGATCCGCCGCTCATTCGGGCTCGGTGCCATACACGGCCGCGCTGAGCGCGGCGATCACCCGGCCGGTGTTCGGGCCGAAGCTCAACACCACCGAGTCGGCCATGTCGACCACGCGCTTGTTGCGCCCGGCGGGTGTCTGTGCGATGCCGGGCACCTTTTCCAGCCCGTCGACGCCGCCGACCGACTTCAGCCCGTCCGACATCACGAGCAGCACATCTGGTGCGGCCGCGATCATCGCCTCACTGGTGATCGCGACGAACGGCTCGGTCAATCCGGCCGCGCTGCCCGCGTCGCGCGCGCCGAGTGCGGCGATGAGGGCGTCGGCGCCGGAGCCGGGTCCGGCGAGCATGGTGATGGCGGTGCTGCGCAGGTAGAGGAAGGCGATGGTGAGGGCTTTGTCCTGTTTGGGCACCGCGGCGCTGGCGGCGGCGATTTCGTCGCGGGTGCGCTGGGCCAGGGCCCGGCCGCGCTCGGGCACGCCGAGCGCGGCGGCGACCGCCTCGATCTGCGGTACCACTCCGTCCATGGTGCGCTGCGGATCGAAGTAGACGACCGTCACCCCGGCCGCGCGCAACTGCTCACGCACCTGCGGTGCGGCGCTGGTGCTGTCGGTGAGGAATACCGAAGGACGCAGCGCCAGAACGGATTCCACGTTCAACGAACCGCTGCCACCGGTCACGATCGGCAGATTCGCCACCGCGGGAAACCCGGCCGCGG
The DNA here is from genome assembly GCF_050955845.1 of Nocardia sp. CA-135398. NCBI lineage: Bacteria > Bacillati > Actinomycetota > Actinomycetes > Mycobacteriales > Nocardiaceae > Nocardia > Nocardia sp. CA-135398. The sequence continues at coordinate 4,756,313 of NZ_CP192084.1, forward strand.
TGCTGCGTCCGACCAGTTGTGCGCCCATACCCAACGCCCAGACCGTCTGCGCGAGGGTGCCGAAGCGGTCGGCGGCGATGATGCGGCTGGCATCGGTGATGGTGACTTCGGCGCCGTCGAAGGATCGGACGGTCACGGGCAGCGTGGGTGTGGGTTCGGGCCCGATCGGCACCGGATCGAGGTTTTCCAGTTTCGCGGTGACCGGCCCGCGCCCGCCGCCGCTCGTGGCATCGCTGCCGGTGCCGCAGGCCGAACCGACCAGCAGGATCAGTACCAGCAGGGCCAGGAGGGAACGCACCCCGCCGGATCGGACACGGTCGAGAAACCTCATGCAGGTAAGGCTAGCCTCCCTCACAGACTCACCCCGCCGCGCGTGCGCTGACATCGTCGAGCGCGGCCGCGATGGCGCGCGGCAGTTCCAATGTCTCGGCGGCCAGCACCCCGGTGAGCTGCCCGATATCGCGTGCGCCCACGATCATGCTCGCGATGCCGGGACGGTCCCGGATCCAGGCCAGGGCGACGGCCAACGGTGAGGTGGCCAATCCGTCGGCGGCGGTTACCAACGCCTCGACCACCCGGGTCGCGTGGTCGTCGAGCCGGTGCCGGATCTCGGCGGCGGTCGCCTCGTCCGCACCGCGCGAATCGGCGGGCACCCCATCGCGATACTTGCCGGTGAGAATCCCCCCGGCCAGCGGCGCGGTGGCGATCAAGCCGACACCGTGATGTTGGGCGGCCGGAATGAAATCGGTTTCGGTGTCGCGGGTCAGCAGCGAGTACGGGGTCTGCGCGACGGTGACGGGCGCGACCGCGGCGAGGCTGGCGACCTGCCAGGCATTGAACCCGCGCGCACCCGCATAGCGGACCCGCCCGGAGCGCACGGCGAATTCGAGGGTGGCGGCAACCTCGTCGAGCGGGGTCGCCGGATCCCAGGCCGCGACATGCCAGATATCGAGAAAGTCGGTGCCCAGTTCGAGCAGCGTCCGATCGAGCTGGCGCAGCAGCGCGCGACGGGACGTGTCCACGGCCGGACGCACCGGCTCCGGCTCGGGCACATTCGGTCCGACGGGTGCCGGCGCGATCCGCGGTGCGACACCCGCGCAGCCGCTGAGCACCAGATCGTCGCGGGAGACCAGATCGCCGAGCAGTTCGGCCAGGATTCGTTGTGCCGCACCGCCGGAGTAGGCCGGGGAGGTGTCGACCAGTGTGCCGCCCGCCTCGGCGAAGGCCACCAGCTGCACCGCCGCATCGTCGGTATCGGTATGCGCACCCCAGGTATGGGTCGCAAGTCCTATCCGGGACACCCGTAGGCCGCTGCGGCCGACCGTCCGCTGTTCCATCACCGTGCCCGCGCAATCGTCACGGCGCCAAGCCTAGAGTGTGGATACGCAACTCGACGCCCACCAGCACCGTGGGTCGCACGGTCGAGCCGGGCATGCCGCCGCCGTCTCGACACTGTACTGTCGCTGCGTGATTGCGGCGGTGGTCACAGTGATGGGATCGATCACCGGACCAATTGCCCAGTAGGAACGGATATTTCGGGCGGAAGTGGAGGCTGGTTCGTGGTCGGCGAGTCGATGACCTGGGTACAGGCCTTGGTACTTGGTCTGGTGCAGGGTCTCACGGAGTTTCTGCCGATCTCCTCTTCGGCGCATCTTCGCATCGTGTCCTCGGTGTTCTTCGGCGATGACGCGGGCGCCTCGTTCACCGCGGTCACCCAGCTGGGCACCGAGGCGGCGGTGCTGGTGTTCTTCGCCAAGGACATCGGGCGCATCATCGTCGCGTGGTTCGCTGGCCTGCGTGATCGGCTGACCGAACGTGGCCAGCCGCAGCTGCCGCTGCACGACCAGCCCACCACGCGACTTCCGGTCATCACCGCCGATACCAAGCGCGTGCTGGACGAGCGGGCCCAGCGTGACCTCGACTACCGCATCGGCTGGTATGTGATCATCGCGACCATCCCGATCGGTGTGCTCGGATTCCTGTTCAAGGATCAGATCCGCACCGGTGCCCGCAATCTGTGGCTGGTGTCTTTCATGCTGATCGCGTTCGCGCTGGTCATCGCGGCCGGTGAGTACTACGGGCGCAAGATCCGCCCGATCGAGCAGCTGAGCACCCGCGACGGTTTGATCATGGGCTTCGCGCAATGTCTGGCCTTGGTCCCGGGTGTGTCGCGTTCCGGCGCGACCGCGACGGCGGGGCTGTTCCTCGGGCTCGAGCGCGAAGCTGCCGTGCGGTTCTCGTTCCTGCTCGCCATTCCCGCGGTGACCGCGTCGGGCCTGTTCAGCCTGCCGGATGCGTTCGAACCGGCGGGCGAGGGTCTCAATGCCAGCGGTCCGCAATTGCTGGTCGCGACGATTCTGGCGTTCGTGGTCGGGTATGCCTCGGTGGCGTGGCTGTTGAAGTTCGTCGGTAAACATTCACTGGACTGGTTCGTCGGCTACCGAATCGTGCTCGGGCTGACGGTCATGGGCCTGCTCGCGAGCGGAGTGGTTTCGGCGACATGATCGTTAGGCTGGTGCCATGACGGTGATCCTGCTGCGGCACGGTGTTTCGACCTCCAACACCGCCCGCACCCTCGCCGGGCGCAGTGCGGGGGTCGATCTGACCGAGTACGGCGACACCCAGGCCCGCACTGTCGCCGAACGGCTCGCCGAGCTACCGATCGAGCACATCGTGCATTCACCGCTGCTGCGCTGTCAGCGAACGGTCGCCCCGCTTGCGGAAAAGCTCGGTCTGGAACCGGAATACGACGATCGGTTGATCGAGGTCGACTACGGCGACTGGACGGGCAAGGCGATCGCGGATCTGCTGGCCGAACCGCTGTGGAAAGTGGTGCAGCGGCACGCATCGGGCGCGGTGTTCCCCAGCGGCGAAGGTCTGGCACAGGTGCAGATCCGCGCGGTGGCCGCGGTGCGCGAGCACGACAGACGATTCGCCGAAAAGGCCGGTCACGACGTGTTGTGGGTGGCGTGCACGCACGGTGACGTGATCAAATCCGTGCTCGCCGACGCGCTCGGGCTGCACCTCGACGGTTTCCAGCGCATCGTGGTGGAACCCGCCTCGATCAGCATCGTGCGCTACACCCCTACCGCGCCGTATGTGGTCCGGCTCAATGACACGGGGTCGGATCTGTCCGGCCTGGCAAGCAAACCGCAACGGCCCGCCTCCGATTCCGGGACTCCCGCCGAACCCGACGCCGGTCCGGTTCCCGGTGGCGAGCTCGGTGGTACCCCGAGTGCGGATAATGGGAATGCGGAGCTTTGAGATTCCTTGTAAACGAGTAGGTGGCGTGTTGCGGAGTCCAGCGCCGTGGGTAGTCGATCAGGGTCACGTATCAGGAGGTGCAGATGTCTCGCGCAATCCACGTATTTCGCACCCCCGATCGTTTTGTCGCCGGGACCGTCGGTGAGCCGGGCGATCGCTCGTTCTACCTGCAGGCGGTGCAGGAACCACGGGTGGTCAGCGTGTTACTGGAGAAGCAGCAGGTGAAGGTGCTCGCCGACCGGATGGGTCTGCTGCTGGACGAGGTCGCGCGCCGCTTCGGCGCCGAGGTGCCGCCGCAGGCCGAGGACATCTCCGACAGCGACCCGCTGGTGACCCCGATCGACGCCGAGTTCCGGGTCGGCACCATGGGCCTGGGCTGGGACGCCGACGCCGGTGCGGTGGTGGTGGAGCTGCTGGCGATCACCGAAACCGAGGTCGACGAGTCGGTGGTGCTCGATGACACCGAGGAGGGTCCCGATGCGGTGCGGGTGTTCCTGACCCCGATCCAGGCGCGGGAGTTCGCGTTGCGCTCCACTCGGGTGATCGCGGCGGGTCGGCCGCCGTGTCCGCTGTGCGGGGAACCGCTCTCCTCACGCGGGCACATGTGTGTGCGAACCAACGGATACAAGCGCGGGGATATTTTCGGCGCGGCCGAGCTGGAGGAGTAGTCCGTGGCCGAGCCTCGGTGGCACACCGCGGAATTGACGGTGATCGGGCGGGTGACGACCGCGAGCAATGTGACCCTCGTCTGCGATGTGGACGGCTCCGACGGCATTCGCGTGGTCTACAAACCGGTGCGCGGGGAGCGGCCGCTGTGGGATTTCCCGGACGGCACCCTGGCCGGGCGTGAGGTGGCCTCGTATCGGGTGTCGGATGCGCTCGGCTGGGGCGTGATTCCGGAGACGATTCTGCGCGATGGCCCCTATGGGCCGGGCATGGTGCAGCGATGGGTGGAGTCGGTGGACAACCACACCGATCAGGGCAACCGGCTGGATCTGGTGGATCTGGTGCCGTTGGGTGCGGTGCCCGACGGGTTCTGCGAGGTGTTGCGCGCCCAGGATCCGGCGGGGAACGAGGTGTCGCTGATCCATGCCGACGATCCGCGGCTGCAGCGGATGGCGGTGCTCGATGTGCTGCTCAACAATGCCGACCGCAAAGGCGGGCACGCATTGGAGGGTGTCGACGGGCAGGTCTACGGCGTCGACCACGGCATCTGCTTGCACAGTGAGCACAAGTTGCGCACCGTGCTGTGGGGATGGGCGGGTAAACCCATTTGCGACGGGTTGATGGCCGATATCGCCGCCTTCGCCAAGGAGCTGCCCGGCGCGATCGCCGATGATCTCGCACCGCATCTCACCGATATCGAGATCGAGGCGCTCGGCGACCGCACGCAGGAGTTGCTGGACAATCCGGTGATGCCGCTGCCGCGGACCTCGCGGCCGATTCCGTGGCCCGCGTTCTGAGTCGGTCGTTGCCGCGATAGCGGACGTTGCCGAGTTGCATCGAATGCCGCGGTGCGTGCACTGTCCCGGTCGACTACCGGCCCCCGCTCATACCGCGCTCAGCTCAGTAGCGGGCGGACCTCGGTCCCGGCGAAGCGGACGAATTCGATCAGGTCGGGATCGTCGTCGGTGGGTTCGAGGACGACGGTGTCGGCGCCTGCCTCGGTGTAGCGGCGGACGGCTGCCGCGATGGCGGGTGCGTCGCCCGCGACGCCTGCCTCGGGCGGGTGCTCGCCGGAGTTGCGCTGCTGGGCCGCCGTCAGACGTTCGGCCGCGTCCGGGCCGGTGGCGGTGAGCAGGTTGACGATGATCCGATGTGGTTCGGTGCGTGCGGCTTTCGCGCGGCCTTCCTCGATGCGGGCACGGGCCGCACGGACGCCGTCCGGGGTGGTTCGCGAGGTGAGGATGGTGGCGTCGGCGAGTTCGCCGGACAGCCGCAGTGTCTGCGGGCCGGTCGCGGCTGCGGTGATCGGCGGGGGCGTGCTGGGCGGCCAGTCCAGGGCGACATTGTCCAGACGCACGTATCGTCCTGCGGCACTGACCTTCTCACCGTTCAGCAGTGCGCGCAGCGCAGTCAACTGTTCACGCAGCAGCGTCATCGGCGATTCGACCCGTGCACCGATCTGTCCCATCCAGTCCTGCACACCGTGCCCGAAACCCGGAGTCACCCGCCCCGGATGCAGCCGCAACAACGCCGCCACCTCCATCGCCGTGAGCGCCACATTCCGCAGCGGCACCGGCATCACCCCGATCCCGACCCGCAGCCGCTCGGTCCGCGCCAACACCGTTGCGGCGGTGGCGATCCCACCGGCCCAGAAGCAGTCCTCCCACAACCACAGTTCTTCGAGACCGCTATCCTCTGCCGCGGCCGCCACCGCGAGCAAGCGTTCCGGGGAAACCTGGGGCATCGACACCGCACCGAGAACAGTCACCGGTCCAACCTAGCGCGATCGCGCTCGGCCGCGGCCGGATTCGCCGCGCACGGTGCTCACAGCAAACCCGGCGGCAGTGACCTGCGCCACTCGCGGCAATTCGATCCGCCGGACGGCAAACATTGACATCCAACTTTTACGACATCGGGGCAGGTCAGCTCCGGGGTGGTCACCATCCGACCTATCGTTGGGAGCAGGGTGCGACGCAATGGCCGCAACCACACCTCTACCCTCGAATCATGCAGTCCTGGTCCGATACCGCCCTACCGACAATTCCCGGAGCAGGGCCACCGTTGCGGTTGTACGACACCGCCGACCGGCAGGTTCGCCCGGTGACCCCGGGCCCTACGGCCACCATGTACGTCTGCGGGATCACCCCCTATGACGCCACTCATCTCGGGCATGCCGCCACCTACCTGACCTTCGACCTGGTCAATCGGTTGTGGCGCGACGCGGGCCACACCGTGCACTACGTGCAGAACGTCACCGACGTCGACGACCCGCTGTTCGAGCGCGCCGCGCGCGACGGCATGGACTGGCGCGATCTCGGCACCCGCGAGATCAACCTGTTCCGCGAGGACATGTCGGCCCTGCGCATCGTGCCGCCGCGCGACTATATCGGCGCGGTGGAATCGGTCGACGAGGTCGTCGAGTTCGTGCAGAAGCTGCTGGCCTCCGGCGCGGCATACACCGTCGACGATGCCGAATATCCCGACATCTACTTCCGCGCCGATGCCACCGAACAGTTCGGTTACGAATCCGGCTACGACCGCGCAACCATGGAGCGCCTGTTCGCCGAGCGTGGCGGCGACCCGGCCCGGCGCGGTAAGCGCGACACCATCGACGCGCTGCTGTGGCGCGCCGCGCGTCCCGACGAGCCGTCGTGGGCGGCGCCGTTCGGTGCTGGGCGACCCGGCTGGCATATCGAGTGTGCGGCGATCGCGCTCAACCGTGTCGGTCCCGAATTCGATATCCAGGGCGGCGGCAGCGACCTGATCTACCCGCACCACGAATACTCCGCCGCGCACGCCGAGGCGTTGATCGCGGGCCGCCGCTTCGCCCGGCACTATGTGCACGCCGGTCTCATCGGGTTGGACGGGGAGAAAATGTCCAAATCGCGCGGCAACTTGGTGCTCGTCTCCAAGCTGCGCGCGGCGGGCGTCGACCCCGCCGCCATCCGCCTCGGTCTGCTCGCCGGTCACTACCGTCAGGACCGCATGTGGACCGACGCCGTCCTCACCGACGCCGCCGCCCGTCTGGACCTGTGGCGCCGAGCCACCGCGCTCACCTCCGGCCCCGCGGCCGAAGACACCGTCGCCCGCCTGCGCCAACATCTCGCCGACGACCTCGACACCCCGAAAGCCCTTGCCGCCATAGATAACTGGGCCAATCAGGCCCTGAACTACGGAGGCCAGGACCACGACGCCCCTGCGTTGATCGCAACCGCGGTGGACGGCCTGCTGGGCGTACGGCTGTAATCCACCGGTCGGGATGTGGACTGATCGCGACCCGAGAACCGGCTCGGCTCCGGCTCGTCCGCACTGCGCTCCATTACCGCACATCTGCGATCCGGTGGGTATGTGGCGAAGGGCTTGTGTGGTGGGGATGTCGACTCGATGGTGGTGTCGGGTTCGCGGGGCGGGTTGTTCGGGGAGTTGATCCGTGGTGTTGTACACGGGTGTGCGGTGTTCATTCACGGGGCTTGGTGGGACGGTGGTCCGCGCTCGGTGATGTGATCGGCGCGGGGGCAGCGGGGCGGTTACAAGCCTCGGCAGCGCAGACGGATCCGCGGACGGTGGCGGCGCGGGTCCGGTTCTTCGGGGCCGACGTCGTCGATCCGGATACGGGTGCGGTGCGCGCGGATCGGGTGGTTTTGTCGTGGGTGGGGTGCACGACCTATGCGTTCGCCATGGCAGGGTCGGTGTTTCTGCTGGATGCGTGGGTGCCGCGGCTGACCAGCACCGGTTATGTGCCCGCGACGGCGCAGGATCTGGCGGATCTGGCGCCGGAGGCGATCTTCATCGGGCACGGGCATTTCGATCATGCCGCGGATGCGGGTCGGATCGCCGAGGCGTCGGGGGCAGTCGTGTACGGGACCGCCGATCACGGCGTGAATATCCGTGCGCAAGTGGCGGATCCGACTTTCCGGACGGTCGCGCTCGGGGACGCGGCATCGCTGCCGGGGGAGCTCCACGAGTTCACCGTGGGACCGGTGCAGGTCACCGCGGTCCGTCATGTGCACTCCGCGCCCACGGCTCCCGAGCGGCCCGGCGGATCCGCGCCGTTCTTTCCGCTACCGGATCTACGCGCTCTGGTGCGGCATCCACCCACGCTGGCCGGTGTCCTGCAGAGTGCGTCACGCCTGCGCGATCCGGAGGGCGGCACCTTGCTCTACCAATTCCGTGTTCCCGGATTCGCGCTGGTCTGGCACGATTCCTCCGGTCCGCTCACGGAGAAAGCCCCGCAGGTCTTCGACGTCTTGGCCGACCTCCCATCCACCGACCTCCAGGTCGGCGCGGTACAGGGCTTCAACCAGATCAGAAACGGTCTGCGCGATCCCCGCCGCTACATCGAGGCCATCCGCCCCGAACTGTTCGTTCCCACCCACCACGACAACTGGCTACCCGGCCTGACCGCCTCGGCCGCCGCCTACGACACCCCACTGCGCGGCGAACTGGCCCGCATCCCCACCGACCACCGACCGAAGCTGCGCTCCCTCCACGACCCGGTCGACTACGTCAACCCCCACCGCCTGACCTTCCCGCTGTAACCCCCACTGCCACAACACCTCTCCGAGGACTTCCGCCTCGCCGTGTGCAGGTCGGGTTCAGCGGTTCGGTGCGGGTGGGAGGCGGGCGGCCATGGTGGCGAGGTTGTCGGCGAAGGTGAGCACGAATTCGACGCAGAGGTCGATGAGTTCGTCGCGGGTGACGTCGATGCCACCGTCGAGCCAGGCCAGGATCAGTTCGGCGGCGCCGCCGGTGATCATCAGCGAGACCGCGCGCACCAGGGTGTCGCTGCCCGGTGGTGGGGCGAGTAGGGCACGTTCCTGATCGGCGACGACGTCGGCGATGGTGCGCATGGCGGCGGCGCGGCGGCGCATCAGGGTTTCGCTGCCGTGGGCTTCGGCGAAGGCGATGCGGGCGCGGCGCGGGTCGTCGATGACGGAGGTGAGGATGGCGGTGACCGCCGCGCGTGTTTTGGCCGGAATCCCCTCCGGCGCCGCGGCGAGTGCGTCGAGGGAGCTGCGGATGGCGGTGTCGATGATCTCGTCGTGCACGGCGGCGGCCAGCGCGTCGAGGTCCGGGAAGCTCTCGTAGAAGAAACGCGGTCCGACCTTGGCCTGTTCGCAGACTCCGCGCACCGTGGTGGTCGCCCAGCCCTGGGTGCCGATGATGTCGAGGGCAGCATCCATCAGGCGACGGCGGCGTTCCTCGCGCCGCTGCTCGGCCGAGGCGCCGCGGTAGATCCCGGTCACTGCCCGTGTCACAGGCTCAGTATGCCGCAGGAAAATCAGGAAACAACCGTTTACGGAAACCATTGATTCCGGTATGGTGTGAATCACACGATCTTCGCAAGGATGCGAGAGGACGACCATGATGTCGACGATGGGCCGACGGGCAAAATACGCCGCATCCGCGCTGGCCGAGCGCTATCCGTCGCGGACCCGAGCCCTCGCCGAACCACCCGCTGGTAGTGAATTGCGGCCGATACTAGGCGATTACGGGCTACCGGTGATCGGGCACGCCCTCCCAGCCATGACGGACAATCTCGATTTCGCCCGGCGGCGTTTCGAGAAATACGGTCCCGTGCAGTGGTCCGGACTGCTCGGACGGCAGGTCGTGATGGTGGTGAGCCCGGAGGCGATCGAGGAGGTGCTCGCCGACCGGGACAAGGTGTACTCCGCCAAGAGCGGCTACGACTTCTTCATCGGACCGTTCTTCCGTGGCGGCATCCTGCTGCGCGATTTCGACGAGCACCGCTATCACCGGCGTATCCTGCAGCAGGCCTTCACCCGGCCGCGGCTGGTCGGCTACCTCGACATCACCACACCGGCGATCGCGCGCGGCATGGACGATTGGTTGCCCGCCAACGACTTTCAGCTTTTCCCTGCGACCAAACATCTGCTGCTGCGGATGGCATCGGAGGTGTTCATGGGCGCACGACTCGGCTCCGAGGCGATGCGGCTCGAGCGCGCGTTCATCGACGCGGTGCGCGGCGGGCAGGCATTCGTGCGCACCAATCTGCCCGGCGGCGTGTGGGCCAAGGGCCTACGCGGGCGCAAAGTGCTCGAGGAGTACTGCCGCCGGGAAATGCCCGCCCGACGCGCGGGCACCGGCGACGACCTGTTCAGCGTGCTGTGCCATACCGCGAGCGACGAGGGCCATACCTTCACCGATCAGGACATCGTCGACCATCTGATCTTCGTGCTGATGGCCGCGCACGATACCAGCACCATCGCATTGGCGATGATGGGCTATCAACTCGGTCTGCATCCGCAGTGGCAGGATCGGCTGCGCGCCGAATCGCAAGCGCTGGGCAAGGATTGGCTCGATTACGACGATCTGGATCGGCTGCCCACCCTGGATCTGGTGTTCAAGGAGATCCTGCGAATGTACTCCCCGGTCGGTCAGCAGATCCGGGAGACGGTGCGCGACACCGCGATTCAGGGCCACTTCCTGCCCGCGGGCACCATCGTGATCATCGGCTCGCATTCGGCGATGCGGATCGACCGCTGGTGGCACGACCCGGATGTCTTCGATCCGGAACGCTTCACCGCCGAACGCCAAGAGGACAAAACCCACCGTTACGTCTGGGCGCCCTTCGGCGGCGGAGCCCACAAATGCATCGGCCTGTACTTCGGCGGTATGACCGTCAAGGCGATCATGCATCGCATGCTGTTGCATTACCAGTGGTCGGTACCCGCCGGATATGTCCCGCCGATGGGCTGGGCGACCGGCCCCATCCCACTGGACGGCCTCCCGATCAAGCTGCAAGCCGCCCGCGTCGAAACCCGGCGGCCCGCATGAGAATCACCGCCGATCGAACCCGCTGCCAAGGCCACGCCATGTGCGAAGCCCTACTGCCGCACATCTTCCAGGTCGACAACACCGGCAAAGTCCGCATCCTGACCGACCCCATCCCCACCCCCGACCACCCCGACGCCCAACTCGCCATCGACACCTGCCCCGTCGAAGCCCTGCGCGCCGAGGCGTGAGAATGCGCTGGCGGCTCGCTCTCGACGTTTCCCGCACCGTTACATGGTGATCGCTTGTTCAGGCGTGGGGTCCTCGGCGGGGATTCGAGGGGCTGGTTCATGGGTGGTGGTGGATAGGGCTGGGGCGTAGAGGGTTTCGATTTCGGTGGCGTATTTGGTCGCGATGGGCTTGCGGCGCAGTTTCATGGTGAGGGTGATCTCGTCGCCGCCGGGTTCCCAGAAGGTGGGCAGGATGGTGAAGCGTTTGATCTGTTCCACTCGGGACAGTTTCGCGTTGCCCGCGGCGATGCCCTGGGCGATTTCGGCGATGACACCCGGGTCGGCGGCCAGTGCGGTGGCGGAGGCGTCGGGCAGACCGCGTTGGGTCGCATAGGGTATCGCGGATTCGGCGTCGAGCACGATCAGGGCGGTGTTGTAGGGGCGGGCGTCGCCGATGGTGACTATCGAGCCGACCAGTGGGGTGGCGGCCTTGATGGTGTTCTCGATATTGGCCGGGGACATATTCTTTCCGGCCGCGTTGATGATGAGCTCCTTCTTGCGATCGACCACCCGTAGATAGCCGTCCGTTTCGCGGGTCAGGATGTCGCCGGTGTGCAGCCAACCGTCGGCGTCGATCGCATCGGCGGTCTTGCCCGGTTCCTTGCGGTAGCGCTTCATCACGAGCGGTCCGCGGACCAGGAATTCGCCGTCGTCGGCGATCTTGGCTTCCGAGCCGGGCAGCATCCGTCCGACGGTGCCCAGGCGCGCCTCGGCCGGTGGGCTGGCGCTGGCGACACAGGTCAGTTCGGACATACCCCAGATCTCGGAGATGGGAATGCCCAGACCACAGAAGAAGCCGAGAGTCTCCGGAGGGATCGGCGCGGCACCCGACATCGCCCACTTCACCTGGTCCAGCCCGAGTTTGGCGCGCAGCTTCGACAGCACCAACTCGTCGGCCCTCGCCCATTCGGCGGACAACTGCGCATCGACGGTTCCGCCCTCGAGCAGCACCGCAGCCTTGCGCGCGGCCACGCCGAGGGCCCATTGCAGTGCGGCCCTTGTGGTTTCGTCGGGCTCATTGGCGACCGAGAATTCGACAGCGGCCTTGAACTTCTCCCACACCCGCGGCACCGCACCCCAAATCGTCGGGCGCGCATCCAAAAGCGCCGCCGGCAGTTGGTTGCGGTCCGGCACGACGGTGATCTGGATGCCGTAGTACTCCTGCAGATACAGCGCGGTGAACCGGTCGGCCATATGTGCGGTCGGCAGGTAGGAGATCTGGCGGTCGCCGAATTCCACGGGGAGTACGGCGTTGAAGGCGTGCGCCTCGGCCGTCAGGTTGGCGTGGGTGATCTCGACGCCCTTCGGATTTCCGGTGGTGCCGGAGGTGTAGACCAGCGTCGCGATATCGTCGGGCCGCACCGAACGCCATGTCGCCTCGAAGTCGAAATCGTTGCGGCCCTTGGCCTTCAGCTCCGCGAGACTGATCGTTCCGGCATGCTCGGCATCCATGCACACGATCGTCTCGATCTGGGCGCCGCAGGTGCGCACCCGCTCGACGTACTGTTCCTCGCAGATCACCACCCGATTGCCCGCATTGCCGAACACATAGTTCAGCTGCTCTGGTGCGAGGGTGTTGTATACCGAGAACGAGGTCGCTCCGGTGTGCTGCGCGCCCACCTCGATCGGGTAGAACTCGACCCGATTGGCCATCATCAAGGCGACGGTATCCCCGCGTCCGATCCCCAGCGCATGCAATCCCGCCGCGATATGCCGAACCTGCTCGGCGTACTCCCGCCAGGTCAACGCGTGCCCGCCACCGATGGAGCGCACCGCGATCGCATCGGGATCGATCGCCGCCACCCGCTGGAAGGCGGCACAGGAGGTATTCGATTCGGTCATCACACACCACAATCACTACAGCCACATTCTCTTCCCGACCGTAAGTTGCCACCCGATCCCCGCGTGCCGTTTCCCCCGAATTCGCCCGCCCCGACCCGCTTTCCAGGCTGGTCGCCACGGCTTGCGAGGGGTCACTTGATGAGTCATTGGTGCCGGCACGGTATCCGGGCGGCCAGACGCCACAGGGAGGTCACCTCCGCGGCTCGTGCGGCGTGGAGCGGATCTGTGGTGTCGCGGGGTCGGGAGTGCTGGGGTCGGGTGTCGATCCGGTCGATGACCTGCAGACCTGCCGAGTCGATGGCGGTGAGCAGTTCTGAGCGGGTGCGCAGGCCGAGGCGTTCGGCCAGATCGGACAGGACCAGCCAGGCCTCGCCGCCGGGTTCGAGGTGAGCGGGCAAGTCGGTCAAGAAGGCGCGCAGCATGGTGCTGTTCGGGTCGTAGACACCTTGTTCGACGGTCGAGGTCGGACGCAGCGGAAGCCACGGCGGGTTGCAGACGATCAGGTGCGCTCGGCCGTCGGGGTACAGGGCAGGGCCACGCACATCGATGCGGTTCGTGAGATCGAGGCGGTCGATATTGTCGCGGGCGCAGTCGAGTGCGCGCGGATTGATATCGGTGGCGACGATGTGGTCGACACCGCGGCGGGCCAGCACTGCCGCGAGCACACCGGTTCCGGTTCCGAGATCGAATGCGGTGCGGTGCTCCACCGGCAACGGCGCTTGGGCGACCAGATCGACGTATTCGCCGCGCACGGGGGAGAACACCCCGTAGTGCGGATGGATCCGCGCGCCGAGAGCCGGTATCAAAATACCATTTTCGCGCCACTCATGCGCCCCGATCGCCCCGAGTAGTTCGGTCAATGCGATCACCATCGGCTCGCGCGCCGACCCATAAGCCTCGGTACATGCCTGCCGTACATCGGGTGCGCGCCGCAATGCCAGCGTATGGTCCGGCTCCAACTGCACGACCAGTCTGCCCAACACCCGAGCCCGCTGCCCACGTGCCCGCCGATACAGGTGGAAGGATTCGGCCGGGCCCGAGCCCGCCGGAACGGGTTTGCGGTCGATGCGGTGGCTCAATGCCCGCAATAGCTGACGCGCGTTGTGGAAATCGCCGCGCCACAGCAGCGCCGTCCCCTGGCAGGCCAGGCGGTAGGCGGTATCCGCGCGCATACGGTCATCGGCGATGGTGACGTGCGTGGGCACCGCCGTCGCGCTTTCGGAATGCCACTGTGCGCTGTGGTCGGTGTCTGCTTCGGTCCAGTGAATGGTCGACATGGGGTGCTCCTCGTGATCGGACGTGCGATGGCACGGCGAGCACTTCGACGAGGAGCGGAAGAACGGCCTGGGTCAGCCGAGGCTGTGAGGACGGACTAGCGGTTCCGCGTCGAAGCGCGAGCACCGAAGTCGCCGAGGACCATACCGAGCGTCATGAGCAGCCCTTTCCCTGAGTCGACACCTCAAGACTCGCACATGAGCCGCCGCCACCACACGCCGGGTCCGAACGGGAGGTATCGCGCCGGCGCAAGCCCCGATCGGTATCAGTGCTGTGAACCCGAGGCAGTCGCATCTCCGCAGGGAACCGCCGCCACGCTGGACTTCAGCACGCATGCGCCGAATTGCCTTCTTCCCGACAACGTCGACCGGTACCGGCTGGCTCGGTCGTTCAGAGCGACAAGACGCTGCTGGTCGAGGTCGACGACGGCCGATCGTCAGGCGACGCCCATCCACGTGTCGATCCGGTCGATCGCGCCGGGGGTGAAGGCGCAGGTGACGTGGTCGCATGGGAGCAGGGTCAGAGATACGTCCACCCCGGCGTTCTTCCATCGCTGCTGTAGTGCTTGTGCGCCAGCGGCTGGTATCCATTCGTCGAACAGGCCGTGCCACAGGTAGATCGGCATTGTCGGGGTCAGGCCCCCGGCTTTGGTTTCGCGGTAGATCCGTTGGACGACTTCGGTGGGGTATGGGTCTACCTTGGTCAGCGTGCGCAGTGCGACCGGCGCGGCACCGAGGAGGGCGGCGCTGGAGCAGAGGTTTTTGCTTTCCTGCGCGGTCCGTACTCCGGTGTCGTTGAGCAGGTCGAAGGCCGCGGGCGTGGCTCGGGCGACCCCGAGCGCCGCCATCAGATACAGCGCCGCGGCGGGCGGTTTGCCGTCCATGGTCTTGCGCAGCAGGCTCAGGTCGGCGGGTGTGCCACCGGCCGCGGCGCCGAGGATGCGCAGTTCGGGGGCATAGCTGGGCTGTAGCTGTGCGGCCCATACGGTGGCGATGGCGCCGCCGCTGTAGCCGATCATCGTGGCGGGGCTGCCCGTCAGTCCGGCGGCCGGAAACTGCAGTGCGGCACGGATTCCGTCGAGCACTTCGCGTGCCTGGGTGGGCCCGTGCGCGTAGGCCATCTTCGGGCCCTGGTAGTCGGTCATCACGACCGCGTAACCGTGGCCGAGCAGTTGGCGGGTGATATCGGGCGCCTCGATGGAGACCGAATGGGTCAGCTGGTAGGACGGATTGCATTGCAGCCCAACGCTGTCGATCGCGTAGTTGTTGCTGACGACGCGGCCGTTCCAGGTCTTCGGTTTCATGATCGTGGTGAGCGCGGCGATCGAGGTGCCGTCGGCGGCAGTGGATTTGAACCACACCTGCCAGGCGGCGAAGTCGTTGGTGGCGGCCAGCGGCGGCAGGATCTGCACCGATCGCGAGGACAGGATCGCGCCGTCGGGCAGACCGCCGGTGTCGAAATGCTGATCGAGGTAGGCGTCGCCGGTCGGGTCGGGATCGTATTCGGCGTAGTCACCGCTGTCGGCCGCCGCGAGTGTCGAGGCGGCGAACATGGTGAGCGCCAGGGTGGTCGCGACACAGAGCGCGCGCCGCGGCAGCCGAAACATGAACATCTCACTCTTTCGCTCGAACAACGCGCTGACCCGGGGACACCGCGTCGGCAGAGGTTAAACCAACCGCCGCCGCGGCACTGCGGATTTCACGATCGACTCCGAAATCCACCTTCCGCGACATGGCTGGCCACGCGATCGCTGTACACGTCTGGGACAGTGGCCTACATTGCTGGCATGAACACCATCGAGCTCGACGCACCGGACGGCGCTCTCGAGGCGATTCTGGCCCGCCCGACCGGGGACGGCCCGTGGCCCGGTGTCGTGGTCCTGCACGACGGTGTCGGTTTCGGCGCGGATATCCGCGGCAATGTCGAAATGCTGGCCGACTACGGCTATCTCACGATTGCCCCGAACCTGTTCGCCAATGGCAGGGTGCGCTGTATCCGCGCGGTGATGCGGTCGTTGATCTTCACCGGCGCCAGTCCGACGATCCGGGAGATCCTCGCCGCCCGCGACCGGCTCGTCGCCGACCCCGACTGCACCGGCAAGACCGCCGTCGTCGGCTTCTGCCTGGGTGGCGGCTTCGCATTGCTCACCGCGCCAATGGGTTTCGACGCGGCGGCACCGTTCTATCCTGGCCTCTACGGCGACTACCGCGCCCAACTCGATGGCGCATGCCCGGTGGTGGCCAGCTACGCCCAGCGCGACCCGTTACTTGTCGGCGCGGGAGGTAAACTCGATCGTGCGCTGACCGATCTCGGCGTCGAGCACGACATCAAGACCTATCCGGGCACCATGCACGGCTTCGCGAATGTCTTCGACATCGACCCGGTCCTGCGGGTCGCCGGTCTCGGTTACGACGCCGAGGCCACCCGCGACGCCTGGCACCGCATCTTCGCTTTCTTCGACAAGCACCTGACGGGCGCGCCGGACAACGGGTCCGGGTAGCGCGTCCGCTGGCGTGGCGAACATCCCGCGGCCCAAGCATGATTCGGCGGGTCCGGCCACGAATCCCCGCACGCGCCGGAGGTGGCCTCCGGCGCCATCATTCCCCGCGCCACCGCGGCGCACGCTTCTCCGCGAACGCGCGCGGCCCTTCCAGCGCGTCCTTGCTGGCGAAGATCGGTCCGGCCTCCTGCATGCTCATCTCCCACATCGGATTCTCCCAGTCGGAGCCGAATTCGTTGGCGCGGTGCATGATTCGCTTGGACGCGCGCACCGATAGCGGTGCGTTGGCGGCGATGGTCTCGGCGAGCGCTATCGCGGTGGGCAGCACCTGATCGGCCGGGACGACCCGGTTGACCAGCCCCCACTGCGCGGCCGCCGCGGCGTCGATCGGCGCTCCGGTCAGCACCATCTCGTGGGCGATCTTGGGTGGGATCTGGCGCGGCAGACGCAGCACGCCACCCGCGGCGGCGAACAATCCTCGGGTGACCTCGGGCAGTCCGAGTTCGGCCTCGGCGCTCATCACCGCGAGATCGCAGGCCAAGACGATCTCGGTGCCGCCGCCGAGGGCGAATCCGTTGACCGCGGCGATGAGCGGTTTGTCGATGAAATGCTGCACCAGCCCGGCGAATCCGTACTCCGGATGCCGCGGGTCGTGGATGCCGTTGCCGCGAGCCAGTTCTTTCAGGTCGGCGCCCGCGCAGAACGCGCGACCGGCCCCGGTGATCACCCCGGCCCGCAGTTCCGGATCGGTCGCCAACTCCTCGAGTGCCGCGCCGACGGCGATCGAGAGCGCGGAGTTCACCGCGTTCATCGCCTCGGGCCGGTTCAGTGTGATGATCGCGATATGGCCCTGGCGTCGCAGGGTGGCGGCCTCGGTCATGTCGGGCTCCTCTGTTGATTTGTGGCGAACCTACCGTTTCACGAGCCGGATTCGGCCAGCTTGGCGAGGACCGGACCGAACATGGTCTTCTTGATCGCGCCCAGTGTGGCGGGATCCTTGCCGCCGAGCGGGGCGAGCATCGCGAGGGCGGCGGTGGCGACTGCGCCTTCACCCGCGGTGGCGTCGACGATGTCCAGGTCCGAGGCATCGATGCCGCCGAAGCGGCGGCCGGTGGTCATCGCGGCCACGGCGGCCTTGGGTGTCAGCTTGGACTGGATCAGCGCGGCCATGCCCGGGGTGAACACGATGCGGATATCGACCTCGGGCAGGCAGAAGAAGCCCCGGTCGGCGCGCATCACCCGATAATCGTGGGCGAGGGCGAGCATGGCACCGGCGCCGAAGGCGTGTCCGGGCAGCGCGGCGGCGGTGGGGATGGGCAGGGTGAGCACGCGGGCGAACAGGGCCTGCACCTGGCCGATGTACCACTGGGTGCGCTCACCGTTGGCCAGCAGCCAGTCCAGGTCCAGGCCGTTGGAGTAGAACTTGCCACTCGCGGTGGTCACCAGAGCGTGTGCGTCCTCGGCGAGCGCGGTGTCGAGGTGGGCGTTGACCGCGTCGAGAAAGTCCGGAGTGAAACGGTTTTCGTCGTCGCCGAGGTCGAGGACGGCGATCTTTTCGTGGTAGCTCAGTGTGCTCATGCTCTTCCTTGCTCCGGGTGTGATTCGGGTGGGCCGACCGCGAGCACCGCGTGCACGGCTGCGCGAAGGTGTTCGCGGGCAATGGGTTTGGTGATTCGGTCGCGGCGCAGCAGGATGCCGGTCGGCAGATCGACGACGCAGGTGGTGATCACGTCGACCGCTGCGGCATCCGCGCGGCCCCACAGGGCGCGCGAGAGCCGGATGAGCAGTCGTACCAGCGCGTCATCGGTTCCGGCGAGTTCGGCTTCGACCTGTTCGGGCAGTTCGCCGCCGAGCAGTTCGTCACGCGAGACGGTCAACAGCAGTTTCGAGGAGTCCGGGTATCGCCGCGCGAACTCCACCGGTGTCTCGGCCGCGGCCACCACCGCCTCGAGCGCGCCTGAGCTGTCCTCGTTCGCGGACAGATGCGCCTCGACCGACTCGGTCTGCATTCGCAGAAACCGTCCCGCCGCCCGTAGCCAGCTGCGCCCGAGCAGTTCCGCACGCGAACCGAAGGTGTGATAGATCGCGCCGTTGGATACGCCGGTTGCCGCCGCGACGGCCCTGATGGTGACCGCCGCGGGTCCCGAACGCACCGCCAGCGACTCCGCGGCATCGAGCACGGTGTCGGGGTCATGGGTCCGCGGGCGGGGCATGCCATGACTATAACAGAGCAATTGCTCTGTTATAAATCGGCATCCCATCGGCAAACACGCTTCGACTATCCCGCTGCATGTTTCGCCCGGTCACGGGTACTTTCGCGGTGCGGTAACGCCTGGGCGTGGACTTCGTAACGTTGCAGCGCGACGGCAATACGATGCGGTACTGTCTGGTCCTCCGCCTTGCCCGCACGAACAGAAACGGCGCCTGCGTATGTCACGAGTGGTCACCAAGGAGCAGTACTTCGACACCGCTCTGGAGGTCTTGGCCGAACTCGGCTTCAAAGGCCTCAATATCGGCGTGCTGTGCCGCCGACTCGGGGTGACCAGCGGTTCGTTCTACCACCATTTCGGCAGCTGGCAGGGCTTCGTGGACGCGCTGCTCGAGCATTGGGAGAACCGTCAGGTCATCATCCTGCGCACGCTGAAGTTCAACCAGGGCAATCCCGACGACGACATCCGCGCCATGTCCGACCTCGCCTCGGGCCTGCACCACGCCGCCGAGGCCGCGATCCGCGCCTGGGCCGCCAATGACGAATCGGTGAATCTGGCGCTCAAGCGCGTCGACGAATCGCGCCGCCGCACCGTGCACAAGGCGATCAAAGGTGTTGTGGGCGATGAGGAAACCACCGCGGTGGTCACCGCGCTCGGTATGTCGATGCTGATCGGCTACCAGCAGATCGCCGCGGGCGGGGAGGACATTTCACTGGATCAGCTGTTGGCCCAGTACGCGCGGTTGATCTACTCCCATGCCCGCCGCTCAGCCGAGTAGTTCGTCCACATAGCACCACCGCCACGCCTCGCCCGGCTCCACGCTGCGCATCACCGGATGACCGGTGCTGGCAAAGTGTTTGGTGGCGTGATTGCCCACCGAGGAGTCACAGCAGGCAACGTGCCCGCAGGACAGGCACATTCGCAGATGCACCCAGGTGTATCCCTCGGCGATGCATTCCTTGCATTCGTCGGGTTCGGTGGGTTCGCGCACCAGTGGCGCGGACTGTAGGTGCGCGCAGCCTTCCGCCGCCGCGGGGCCGGCGAGCGGTTCGACGCGCTCCTCTTCGGTTTCGTCGTAGCGGTCGATCATCGATTCCTCGAGATCGAGCCGCGACAGCACGTACTGCAGGATCTCGTAGTCCGCGCCACCGGAATCCCGCACGCGCAGGACGGTTTCCCGCTCCGCGCGCAGCATTTCCAGCCGCAGCCGCCGATATTCCGCGGTCGGTGTCGCCAGTTCCGATTCCGAGCGGCCCAGCCGCTCCCAGGCCGCGTTGGTCTTCCAGGTGACCCGATCGCGCAGTGTCTCCACGACACCGGGCGGTGTATCCGGGGTGATGTGCTTTTCCAGCTCGTCCATTCCGGCGGTGGTCGCCTGCTGCAAAAGGTTCGCCTTCTGCAACGCGTTTTCCGCGCGACTGGGACCGCGCACACCCAGCCGCCGCACCACCCACGGCAGCGAAGTCCCTTGCAGCAGTAGTGTTCCCGCGACCACGACGAGCGCGAGCAGTTTGAGCACCGGCAGCTGCTCGGAGTCGGGCAGCAGCAGCACCGCGGCCAGGGTGACCACACCGCGCATGCCCGCCCACGACACCACCACCGGATGACTCACCGGCACATCGGCATTCGACAATCCGAGCTTGCGCGAGAGCAGCGCGACCGGGAACACCCACAGCGGCCGCGACAGCATCGCCGCCAGCATGACCGCCACCGCAGCCACGATCAGGGTGGTGTGGTCGAGGCCGCTGTCCCACGCGCCCTCGATGATCGCGCGCATCTGCAGCCCGATTATCAGGAAGACGACGCTTTCCAGGATGAATTGGATGGTGCGCCAGTTGGTGCGTTCGGCGATCCGGGAGGCCGCGCTCTGCCACACCGGCGCACCGTGGCCCAGGACCATGCCGCAGGTCACCACCGCGATCACACCGGAGGCTTGGATTCCTTCGGCGGGCAGATAGGCGACGAACGGCGCCAGGAACGACAGCGTGGTGTCCAGCACCGGATCGGTGATGCGCCGGCGCAGCATCGCCAGCAGATAGGCGACCACGATGCCCACCGCCGCGCCACCGCCGGCGGCGAGCAGGAAGTCACCACCGGCCTTCCACACCGACACCGTGCCCGCGGCCGCCGCGATCGCGGTGCGCACGGTCACCAGCGCGGTGGCGTCGTTGAACATCGACTCGTCTTCGAGGATGGTGACGATCCGGCGCGGCATGCCGATGCGTCGCGCGATCCCGGTGGCGGCCACCGCGTCCGTCGGCGCGACCACCGCGCCGAGCGCCACCGCCATCGCGAAGGACACCGGCAGCAGCCACCACACCACCGCCGCGACCGCGAACGTGCTGAACAGCACCAGACCGACCGACAGCAGCGCGATGGTGCGCGCATTGGCCCGGAAATCGACCAGTGAGGTGCGAATCGCCGAGGTGTAGAGCAGCGGCGGCAGGAACCCCAGCAGGATGACCTCGGGATCCGGGTGCACCTGGGGAACATGCGGCAAATACGACGCGACCACCCCGGCCAGGGTCAACACCAGCGGTTCGGATATCCCGAACCGTCGCGCGAGCGCCGCGAGCGACGCCGCCGAGGCGACTAGAACAACGAGGCCGATCGCGACATGCACGGTGGCATTCTCGCAGAGCAAACACCCGGCTCGAAAAGACCATGCGGTACGTGACACGGACAGTGTGGTTCGGTTCCCCGGAATGCCAGTGGAGGTAGCGTTCGCGCGCGATAGTTGTCGGCACGAAGGAGGTAGACATGGAAGAGTTTGCGTCCTGGCGGGCGAGCGGTCGCCGCCACACCCACCGCGGCCATCAGATCTTCTGGCAGGACAGCACCGGTGCCGGTGCGGGAAATCTGCTCTGTATCCACGGTTTCCCGACCGCGTCCTGGGACTGGCATGCGGTATGGCCGGGTCTGCGCGAGCGGTTCGCGCGGCTCATCGCCCCGGATATGATCGGCTTCGGCTGGTCGGCCAAACCCCGCAACTACGAATACCGGATCGCCGATCAGGCCGATATCCACGAGAACCTGCTGCGTGAGCAGGGGATTTCCCGAACACACATCCTGGCCCACGATTACGGCGACACCGTCGCCCAGGAATTGTTGGCACGCGACGCACAGCGCCGCGCCGACGGCGACGAGTCGCTGGTGATCGAATCGGTATGCCTGCTCAACGGCGGTCTGTTCCCGGAGACCCACCGGGCGCGCCCGGCACAGAAGCTGCTGGCGAGTCCGCTGGGACCGCTGCTCGGGGTGCTGGGTACCGAGCGCGTCTTCCGCCGCACCTTGGCCGGGGTCTTCGGTCCCGACACCCGCCCCAGTGTCCATGAGCTCGATCAGTACTGGATCCTGTGGTGCAGTAAGCACGGCAAGAGCAACGGGCACAAGCTGATTCGCTATATGGGTGAGCGCAGAGCGAACCGGGCGCGCTGGGTGGGCGCGCTGGTCGAGGCGACGGTTCCGGTGCGGCTGATCGACGGTCTGCTCGACCCGGTATCGGGTGCGCATATGGTGCGCCGCTATCGCGAGCTGATTCCGGATCCGGATGTGGTCGAGTTGCCGAAGGTCGGGCACTACCCCCAGCTCGAAGCCCCCAGGGAGACCTTGGCCGCGGTACTGGATTTCCACACCAGCCGCGTGCGGTAGACGGACACCCCCGCGTTATGGGGTGTCCCATACCATGGCTACATGGCAGCGACACGCCGATCGAATAAGGAGGCTCCCGCGCGCCCGCGGCTGCGTGACGCGCGGCGGCGAATGATCGAGGGCACGATCGAATCCCTGCGTATCCACGGCGCGAGCGCCACCAGCGTGGACCGGGTGCTGGCCGATACCGGCGCGCCCCGCGGGTCGGTCTACCACCACTTTCCCGGCGGTCGCACCCAGTTGATCGCCGACGCCTTGACCGCGGCCGGTAATTCGATGTCGGAATTCATCGAAACGATCACCCGCGAGAACGATCCGACGACCGCGCTGGATATGTTCGTCGCGCTGTGGCGACGCACCCTCGTCGACAGCGAGTATCGCGCGGGCTGCCCGATCTTCGCCGTGGCCGTGGAAACCAATGACGACGCACCGGAATTCGCCGCATCCGCCGCGGCGATCTTCGCTCGTTGGAATAGCGCGCTCACCGATCTGCTCATCCGGCACGGTCTCGACGCGGGGCGATCGCGCCGCCTGGCCACGCTCACCGTCGCTGCTGTCGAGGGGGCGATCGCGTTGTGTCGCGTCGAGCGTGCCACCACACCGCTCGAGGACACCGTCCGCGAATTGCAAGCCCATCTCACCACCGTCATCGGCGCAGCCAAGGAGTAGCGCGCCCGACAGCGATCCACAAAGTGGGTTTTGTTCGTGCGGAGAATGCACGGTCAGAGCCGTTTTCTGGCTGCCCGACGGAACGTTTCGGCGGGGCGTGGCCTTGACATCCCGATTATGGTGAGGACCATAATCAGCGTGCCGGTTTCAGTTCCGCTTTCGATCGACGACAACTCAGAGGAGCATCGATGAGTACCGCCGCACCGGAAGACAGCCGGGTCGAGCGACCCAGACGCAATGATGCCGCGCCGCAACAGGAATGGCACAAGACCGCCTGCATCCTGTGTGAGAACAACTGCGGACTGCTGATCCAACTCGACGGCCGCAGCTTCGCCAAGATCCGCGGCGACAAGGACCACGTCGCCTCGGCCGGATACACCTGCAACAAGGCACTGCGCCTGGACCACTACCAGAACGGCGGCACCCGCCTGACCACCCCGCTGCGCCGCGAAGCCGACGGAAGCTTCACCGAAATCGACTGGGACACCGCGATTTCCGAGGTCGCCGCACGACTCACCGACGTCAAGGAAACATACGGCGGCGACAAGATCTTCTTCTACGGCGGCGGGGGACAGGGCAACCACCTCGGCGGCGCCTACAGCGGTGCACTGCGGCGCGCGCTGGGCAGTCGCTACCGCTCCACCGCGCTGGCCCAGGAGAAAACCGGCGAGGGCTGGGTCGACGCGCATCTGACCGGGGGGCACACCACCGGCGACTTCGAACACGCCGAGGTTTCGGTATTCCTCGGCAAGAATCCCTGGCAATCCCACGGTGTGCCGCGCGCCCGCACCGTCCTGCAGCAGATCGCCAAGGATCCCGCCCGCACCATGATCGTGCTCGACCCGGTGCGCACCGAAACCGCCGATCTCGCCGATATCCACCTACAGGTCCGTCCCGGCACCGACGCGTGGTGTCTGGCCGCGATACTCGCGGTGCTGGTGCGCGACGATCTGATCGATCACGCATTCCGCACCGAACACCTCGACCAGGTCGACGCCGTCACCGCGGTGCTGCGCGATATCGATATCGCCGCCTATGCCGAAATCTGCGGTGTGCCAGTGGAATCGCTGGTCACCGCCGCCCATCGGATCGGCACCGCCAGCAGTGTCGCCACCTACGAGGACCTGGGTGTCCAGCAGAGCCCCAACAGCACCCTGATCTCCTACCTGAACAAGCTGATCTGGCTGCTCACCGGCAATTTCGCCAAACCCGGTGCCATGCAACCACATTCGTGGATGGCCCCGCTGGCGGGCTACAGTCGTGACATCAAACGCAGCCCGGTGACCGCCGCACCGATCCTCGGCGGCATGGTGCCATGCAATGCGATCGCCGAGGAGATCCTCACCGATCACCCCGACCGGTTCCGGGCGATGATCATCGAATCCGCGAATCCGGCACACTCACTCGCCGATTCGGCCGCCTTCCGTGCCGCACTGGACGCACTCGATCTGGTGGTGGTCATCGATGTCGCGCTCACCGAAACCGCACGCCAGGCCGACTATGTGCTGCCCGCGGCCAGCCAGTTCGAGAAATGGGAGGCCACCTTCTTCAATCTGGAGTTCCCGCACAACACCTTTCATCTGCGCGCACCGGTCCTCGAACCGCTACCGGGCACGCTGCCCGAACCCGAGATCTACGCGCGCCTGATCCGTGCACTCGGTGTCGTCGGTCGTACCGAGTTGGCGGTGCTGCGGACGGCCGCGAAACTCGGCCGCCGACCCTACGCGTTGGCCTTTGCCGCACTGTTGGCTGTGCAGAAGAAGATCGGCGGCCTCGCCCCGTACCTGCTGTATGAAACCCTGGGCCCGACGCTGCCCGATGGTGCGCGCTCGGCCGCCGTGCTGTGGGCGCTGGCACAGCGCGTCGCGAAGCTGCATCCGGCCGCAATGCGTCGCGCGGGTCATCCGACCGCCGACGCGCTGTTCGACGCCATCCTCGCGGGGCGCTCCGGTGTCACCTTCACCGTCGACGACTATCCGGATGCCTGGGACTATGTACCGCACCCGCGCATCCCGATGGCGATCCCGGAATTGCTGCGCGCGCTGGGTGAACTCCCGAACACGCCCGCCACCCACACCAGCCCCGAATTCCCCTTCGTCCTCTCGGCCGGGGAGCGGCGTTCCTTCACCGCCAACACCATCTTCCGCGACAACAGCTGGCGCCGCCGCGATCCGGAGGGAGCATTGCGCCTCAGCCCTGACGATGCCAGCGCGCTCGGCCTCACCACCGGGGCGCGCGCCCGGATCACCACCCGGCGTGGCAGCGCTGTGGCCGCGGTCGAAATCAACGACCGCATGCGGCCCGGACATGCCTCGCTGCCCAACGGGTTGGGCCTCGACTTGCCCGATGGCACCCGCACCGGTGTGGCCGCGAATGAACTCACCGATGCCGGTTGGCGCGATGCGATTGCCGGAACGCCATGGCACAAGCATGTTCCGGCGCGCATCGAACCACTGCGCGAGATGTAGCTTTTCGTGGGCGACGTCGAGCGGGGTCGGTCCGGATCTCGTCGCTGACGGATTCCGCTCGTGGTCCGTGGTGCCGTCGCACAGCGCGAGTTCCCCGATGCGCGACCCACCTGGCGTGCTCGGCGAGCCGCCGATTCGGCGCTGACGGTTCCGCTTGTGGTCCGTGGTGCCGGTCGCGCAGCGTGAGTTCCCCGATGCGCGGCCCCTGGCGTGCTCGACGAGCCGCCGATTCGGCTCGATATCCCGTCGGCGTGGCTGGACGAGTCACGGGGGTGATCGCATCATTTCCGCGCGATCGAACGGATTCGCCCAGATCGGACAATTGCGACTCACCCGTCGGCACTGATATCGACCTGCGGAACGCTGGGTGTGTGAGCAACCGAACTTCGCGACGCTCCAGTGCTTTTCGCGCACATGGCGACACCGTACAGTCGGCCCATGGTTTTCCGGCTCGAGCTGCAACCTGCCCAACCCCTGCACCTGACGCCCAATTGTGTGGTGCATACCGGGACGGTGCGACTATTCGTCACCGGAACGCTCATCCATACCTCCGGAGCCCCCGCCGAACCGTTCGGCTTCTTCCTCCCGAATACCCGTCCGCTGCCCGAAGACGCGCCTGAACCGCACCTGTGGGCGGAGATGCATCTGATGACCGCCACCGCCGCGGCGGCATCCGGGAACTTCCCCTTCGGCATCACCCACACCCAGGCCGCCTACGTCCCCGACCCGCGCGCCGGCCTGCACCGTTGGCTGCACCTCACCGCCGCCGCCCACCCCGCCAGAGAACTCCGCCTCGGCTACCGCGTCACTGTTCAAACGCCGTGATCGGTCTCGGCGGTGTGCACCGAGGTGCGACCGCGTCCGGTTGGTCAGCCCGCGCGGTGGAGTGACCCCGGGGCGGCAGACTTCCTGGCCGGGAAAGCCGGGCAACGGCAGCACCGGCGTGCATTCTGCGCGGGTAGTGCACTCCTACGAAGTCGTCGCGGGCTCGCGATCGACATCCGCTGCCGTCGGCGCGGGGCTCGCCGGAGACACTGTCACCCACGTGTTGTTGACCGCCGCGTTGCCGGAGAACGTGTCGGTGAGCGACGGGTCGTGCAGCAGGTTGACATTCGCGCCCGGGAGGGACGCGGCTACTTGCCAGCCGACGCCGGGTTCACGGTGCCCCCAGCCGTGCGGGATGGCGATAGTGCCGCGGCGGATATCGTCGCTGACCTCGAGGGTGACCACGATCGAGCCGGTGCGGGAGGTGACCGCGACGGGCGTGCCGTCGGTGAGGGCGCGTTCGGCGGCGTCGGCGGGGTGCATGAGGGCGGTGCAGCGGTCGCGGCCCTTCACCATGGACGGGACATTGTGCAGCCAGGAGTTGTTGCTGCGCAGGTGGCGGCGGCCGATGAGTTTGAGGTCGTAGCCGTCGGAGGGTGCGGTCAGCGCATTGCCGCGGCGCGCGTCGTCGAGCAATTCCTGTGCGGCCGTGACGAAATCGTCGGGCGCGAGGTGCACTTTGCGATCCTTGGTCCCGATCAACGCGCGCAATCGCGGCTGCAGCGGACCGAGATCGATGCCCCCGGCCGCGGCGCGTACCTTCGCCACGGACAATCCCTTGCGACCGCGCCGCAGCACCCCGTACGGACCTGCGGCCACCCCGACGGTCGTCAACCGCATCGGACTGAACTGCTCCAGAACCGCATTGACCGCCCGCGTGGTGAACCGGCGTGCGGGCAGCGGCACCAGCTCGGTGACCAACCGCGCCATGATCTGCCAATCCTCGAGTCCGTCGGCCGGAGGTTCGAAAACGCGGGCGTCATAGCGCAGATTGTTCCGCACACTGAACACCGGGAACAGAATGTTCACATCCTCACGTTCCAGCGGGGAGATCGGCGGCAGGATGATGTCCGCGTGCCGGGTCGTCTCGGTGACGTACATATCCACGGCGACATAGAAATCCAGCGAGTCCAGTGCGGCGTCGAGTTTGCCGCGCTGCGGTGTCGACAGCACCGGATTACCGGCGTAGGTGATCATCGCGCGGATCTGCCCGGCGCCCTCGGTGAGGATCTCATCGGCCAGCACCGCGACGGGTAGCTCCGAGCGGAACGATTTGTAGGTGCCGGAGCGGTCCGTCCACGCTCCGTGGCCCACCGGCAGATATTTTCCGAGCCGCGGCGCATCGATCGGCGGTGTCGCGAACATCTGCCCGCCGGGCCGATCCAGATTCCCGGTGACCGCGTTGATGGTGTTGACCAGCCAATGTGTCAGCGTGCCGGTTACTTGGTGGCATATCCCGATCCGGGCATACAGCAACGCCGAATCCGCTGCCGCATGCTCGCGCGCCAGCCGCCGAATCGTCTCGGCATCGACGCCTGTGAGCGGCGCGGCAAACTCCGGTGTCATCTCGGCGACCAGTGCCCGCACTTCGTCCCAGCCGGTGCACTGCGCGCGAATCCTGCTTTCCTCACACAGGTTTTCGCTGACCAGCACCTGCAGCATCGCCAGCAGCAGATACACATCGCCGCCGGGCGCGATGGCCACATGCTCATCGGCCAGCCGCGCGGTCTCGGTGCGCCGCGGATCGATCACCACTACCTTGCCGCGCTTGCGCACGTCTCGGATGCGCTGCTTCGCATTGGGCATGGTGGTCACCGAGCCGTTCGATACCGCCGGATTGGCGCCCATGATCACGAGCCGATCGGTGCGATCGATATCGGCCACCGGCATCAACACATTCGATCCGAACATCCGCCATGCCACGAACTCCTGCGGAAACTGGTCGATCGAGGACGCCGAAAAGAAATTGCGCGTCATCAGCACCGTGCGCAACAGCGCGCCGTAGATTACCGACGAGCTGTGTGCGGCCGGATTTCCCAGGTACATTCCGATCGCGCTGTCCCCGTGCGCGTGGCGCACCTGCCGTAGCCGACGCCCGATCTCGCTGAACGCCTCGTCCCATCCGATCGGCTCGAACCGGTCACCGACCCGGCGCACCGGCGTGCGCAACCGGTCCGGATCATGGTGCAGCCCACCCATTGCCGTCGCCTTCGGGCAGATGTACCCGGCGGAGAGTACATCGTCGGGGTTGCCTTCGATCCGGGTTACCCGTTCGTCCTCGACGGTTACCAGGATTCCGCAATGGGCTTCACACAGGGTGCACTGGCGGGCAATCGTGGTCGCGCTCATGAGTCTTCACTCCGCATCGGTCCAACACTGCCGGAGTTCGGCTCCAGCCTTGTGCCGAGCTTATCGGCCGAACGCCAATAACACACCCGGGTGTCCGACTCGGTCGCTGCTGTCGGCTCATCTGGCCCGCTGAAATGGATTTGATGGCCCGCGTCGCGGAACCGCGCCTGATGACCGTTGATCAGCTGGTCGACGTGGCCGTACTTGTGTTCGGACTGATCGCAATTCTGTTCGGCCGCAAGTGCATACGGTTGAATGCGGCAATGTCATCGTGTTGTCGTCAAGTGTCTCGCGTCGTCGTCATGGGAGGAGTCACTCGATGCCTGCACTGATCGCCGGGTCCGAGATTCCGCACTGTGGTCAGTGAGCGCTGATGAGGACCACACCACTGATCAGAACCTTGTCGTTCCTGACCCCCGGCAACTATCCCGACGACGATCCCTTCACCGGGCTCGAGGACACGCTGCAGCTGTTCGAGTATGGCGAGAGCCTCGGTTTCGACGGCGCGTGGATCCGGCAACGTCACCTAGAGCACGGTGTGGGGTCGGCGGCGGTGTTCCTGGCCGCTGCCGGCCAACGCACCCGTCGCATCGAGTTGGGGACGGCCGTGATTCCTATCGGCTACGAGAGCCCGTTCCGGCTGGCCGAGGATCTGTCGATGGCCGACGTACTGTCGCGGGGCCGGCTGCAAGCCGGCTTCAGTGCCGGTACCCCGCCACACGCCGAGCTGATCGGGCACCTGGTCTTCGATGGCGACTGGCGCAGCTACGACCTGTCCTACGGCCGGATTGCCCGGCTGGTCGAGAACCTCCGCGGCGACTACCTGGGTGACGCGGACACGGTGATCCACTCTCCGGGCAACACTCAGCGGCCCAGGCTGCAGCCGCACAACCCCGGCTTGATCGACCGGCTCTGGTATGGCGGTGGCAGCACCCGATCGGTGCGCTGGGCCGGGGAGAACGGGCTGAACCTGCTTACCGGCAACATCGTTTCCGGTGAGCACAGCGACGATTTCACCACCACCCAGCTGAGCTTGATCGGTGAGTATCGCCGACTGGTCGATCCGGCCCGACCGGCCCGGGCCGCGGTGGGCCGGGTGATCGTCCCGTTCGACAGCGCGGACCGGGTGACCCGCGAGCGGTACCGGCAGTACGCGGCCGGCCGGCATGAGCGGACCCTGGCTCCGCAGGGGGAGCGGCGCATCCTTTTCGCCCCGGATGTGGTCGGCACCGCCGAGCAGATACTCGACCGACTGCGCAACGATCCCGTGCTTACCCAAACCTCGGAGCTGCGACTGGAACTGCCGTATGAGTTCGACCGCGGCGACTACGAGCAGATCCTGTACGACACCGTGCAGCTGATCGCGCCCGCACTGGGCTGGCAGCCCGGCTCGACGGATCCGCCGACCACCGCGCCCGCCGCCGACGGGTTGGCTGCGTCGGCGTGACACGAACACGCGGCCCGGCGGTCGCCGCGGGTATCGCGCTCCGCCCTCTTCGTCCTGATCCAAGGACAGACCACTGATGTTCGCCGGGCGCAGCTCGTCCAGCTCGCCGCTGATCACGACCACTGAACAGGAATCACCCTATGAGTCTCGAGTTCCTCTGGTACATCCCTAATCAGGTCACGCCGGGACACCGTGGCGAACCTGTCACAGCTGACCACAACAGCTTGGACACGTTGTCCGCCCAGGCCAAGGCCCTCGAGGAACACGGCTGGAAGGGAGCGTTGCTCGGCACCGGTTGGGGTCGCCCGGACACGATCACCGTCGCCACCGCGCTGGCCGCCAGGACGACGACCTTCGAACCACTGATCGCGATCCGGCCCGGCTACTGGCGGCCCGCCCACTTCGCTTCCGCCGCAGCAACTCTCGACCATCTTTCCGGCGGCCGGGTCCGCGTCAACATCGTGTCCGGGAAGGACGACCTCGGAGCGTACGGCGAAACCGAAAGCGACCAGGCGCACCGTTACGCCCGCACCAAGGAGTTCATCCAGGTCGTCCGCAAGCTGTGGACCGAGGAAAATGTCACCTACCGAGGCGAGCACTACCAGGTCTCCGAATCGACTGTGGTGCCGCGGATTACACCACGTGGCGACCGGAGGCATCCGACGCTGTACTTCGGCGGCGCGTCCGAAGCCGCCGAGCGGGTGGCGGCGACCGAGGCCGACGTACAGCTGTTCTGGGGTGAGCCGCTCGAGGGTGTGCGGGAGCGGATCGAGCGCCTGCGCGCGTTGAGCGACGAACTCGGCCGCGAGCACGCACCACTGGAGTTCGGTCTGCGAGTCACGACGTTCGTCCGGGACACCACCGAGCAGGCCTGGGCGGAGGCCGAGGCCAAGGTGGCGGAGATGGCGAAGGACCAGGGTGCGGATGCGCAGAACCCGTTCCGCCAGACCGCCGTTGGACAGCAGCGACTGCTCGATCTGGCCGTCCGCGGCGAGGTGCTCGACGACAACCTCTACACCGCACCGGGGAAGTTCGGTGGCGGTGGTGCGGGCACAACGTGGCTCGTCGGCTCCCCTGAGGACGTCGCGAAATCGTTGCGCAAGTACCGCGACCTCGGCATCACCCACTTCGTCCTCTCCGACACCCCGTACCTGCCGGAGATCGAGCGTCAGGGAAACCAACTGCTGCCGTTGCTGAGGGAATGAGCGCGGCGACTCAGCGTCGCAGTCCGGTCCCGTGCACGCCGTGCTCCTCGATGAGTGCGAGTTCTTCGTCGGTGAGTGCCGGGAAGTCCAGCGCCGCGATGTTGTGGTCGAGTTGCTCGGTAGAACTCGCACCGATCAGCGCCGAGGTGACCTCTGGTCGCCGCAGTACCCATTGCAGGGCCAATTGGGCCAGTGACTGGCCCCGGGCCTCAGCGATCTTGTTGAGCGCGGAAGTGCGCAGCCGGTAGGTCTCATCGATCACATCCGGCGACAGGAAGGCGCTGTTCTGTGCGCGTGCGCCCTCGGGAATCGTCTCGAGGTACTTGTCGGTCAGCAGGCCCTGTGCGAGGGGTGAATAGACGATCAGGCCGAACCCGTGCTGGCGGGCGGTATCCAGCAGGCCGTTCTGTTCGGGGCGCCGGTCGTAGATCGAGTATCGGGCTTGGTGGATGAGCAGCGGGACGCCCGCCTGCCGGAGCAGCTCGACGGCCTCGTAAGTCCGATCGGGCAGGTAATTGGAGATGCCGATGTAGAGCGCCTTGCCCTGCTGCACCGCGGTGACCAATGCGCCGACCGACTCCTCCAATGGTGTGCTGAGGTCGGGGCTGTGATGGTAGAAGATGTCGACATAGTCCGTGCCGAGGTCGCGCAGACTGTGGTCGAGCGAGTTGAGGATCGACTTACGTGATCCGCCCCTGAGGTAAGGACTCGGACCGATCGGGTTGCCCGCCTTGGTCGAAAGGATGAGTTCGTCACGATAGGGAGCGAGATCCTTGGCGAGCACCGCGCCGAAGTTCTGCTGCGCGGCGCGGTGCGGTGGCCCGTAGCGGTCGGCATTGTCGAAGTGCGTGATGCCGAGGTCGAACGCGTGCAGGATGATCTCCCGCTGCGTCGCGAACGCGTAGTCGGTGCCGAATTTCTGCCACAGGCCGAAGGAGAAGGCGGGGAGATCCAGGCCGGAGTTCCCGGTGCGGCGGTACGGGACCGTCTCGTAGCGGTCCTCCGCTGCGGCGTAGGTCAGATCGACGGCTCTATTGGTCATCGGTGATATCCCTCGGTTGTGTTGTCGCAGTAGGTCGAAGCTTTCGGGTTGTCGGGGAAGACCACGTGGTCCGCGTCCGAGGCGAGCCACGAGTTGCCGAGGTAGCCGGTCCTGGTCACGCCGACGGTGCGGAACAGTCTGCGCGGCATATTCGGGTCTCCGTTCGGGGCGGGGGTGGTGCGCCGGCTCCGCCGTCGATATCACTCGGCACGCGTTCCGGGGGCGGCCGCCGAATCGCGGGGGACCCCCGGGTCTTCCACTTTTCCCGGTGACCAAGTCCGGCACCGACATTCGCGTCGGCCACGGCGTGCGCCGACCACGATCGCCGTCAGTAATACACCGGGCCAGGAATGCCGCCCCCGACCGCGATGGCTTCGCCGGTAATGGCGATGCTGCGTGGTGAGGCGAGAAAGGTCACCACGTCGGCGACTTCACGAGCGTCGATGACTCGGCGCACGGAGTTTCGCGTGAGGCCGGCTTCGAGCTCGGCGACCGTAGTGCCGGACTCCTCGGCTTGCGTCGACAATCGGGCCGTGAGACGTTCGGTTCTGGTCAGACCCGGGTGCACGACCGTCACATTGACACCCTGCGGGCCGAGTTCGTCGGCCAGGTTCTTGGTCAATGCGGACACGCTGACATTGCGAATAGTCTGTGCGATGGAATTGGCCTGCCGGGCACCCAGTCCACTGATATTGATGATCCGGCCCCATCCTTGCTCGACCAAGTGTGGGGCGACCGCGCGCGCGGTCCGCAGATACCCGAGCACTTTGATCTCGATCTCACGACGAACGACCTCGTCGGTGGTTGCGGTCAGATCAGTGGGCGAACCGGCGCTCCATGGCGTTGCGGCGGAGTTCACCAGGATGTCTACCCCGCCCAATTCGGTGACGGTGCGCTGAACGAGCGCTTGCACCTGGTCGTCGTCGCCCGTATCGGTCGGTACCGCGATCACTCGTCGGCCCGTCTCGTCGGCCAGTTTCCGTGCGGCGATCTCGAGCGGTTCGGCCGAGCGGGCAGCGATCACGACATCGACGCCTTCGGCTGCGAGGCCGTGCGCGATCGCAAGCCCGATACCGCGGCTGCCGCCGGTCACGATCGCGCGTTTTCCATCCAGATTCAGATCCACTCGCCCCACGCTAACAAGCTCGACGGCGTCGGTGATCGGTCCCGCTCGGGCTGATCCGAACTCCGCGCTGTGCCCACGTTCCTCACTTGCGCGCTGCGCCGGAACGGCTCCCGGTCGCCGCAGTGCGAAATTGCATGAGCTACTGCCGATCCCGTGTGGTGTTCACCGACTTTCGGCGAGGGGCCGAGGCGGCGGCGTTCCGGGTGTCATTCGCCGGTCTGATCGGCGGCGAAGCGGGCGGCGATCTCGGCGGCGGTCACCTTGGCCAGCTCGACGAGGAACGGGAGGCGCTCGGCGATCATGAGGGTGGTGGGGCCGCGCAGGCCGAGGGCGAAGCGGGCCTCGCCGGTGGGGGTGAGGATGGGCAGGCCGATGGTGCGGAAGCCTGGATCGAGCTCTTCGTCGTTGTAGGCGTAGCCGCGGGATCGGGTGCGGGTGAGTTCTTCTCGCAGTTCGGTGGGGGTGGAGACCGAGCGGGCGGTGCCTTCGTCGTAGGGCAGGGTGGCCAGGAAGTCGTCGGGGGTGTCGGACCAGGCGAGCAAGGCTTTGCCCAGGGCGCTGGCGTGCAGGGGAAGTCGAACGCCCATGAGGCGGTGGCCGTCGCTGTCGCGCCAGCGGCTGGTGCCGAGCAGTACGGCGTGGATGCTGTGGCGGATAGCGACCGAGGCGCTGGCACCGGTGGTGGCGGCGAGCTGTTCGAGGCTGGGTTCGGCGAGGTAGATGCGGTGCTGGCGGTAGGCGATCTGGCCGTATTCGGCCAAGGCGCCGCCCATGCGGTAGCGGCTCGAGGTTTCGTTCTTGTCGAGGAATCCGGCCTGCACGAGGGCGCTCAATAGCCGGTGGGTGGTGCTGACCGCCAAGCCCTGCTGGCGGGCGATCTCGGATACGCCGCGTTCCTCGCCGCCGCGGAAGCAGTCCAGCACAGACAGGGCACGGGCGACGGTCTGCACTCCGGAAGCTTCCACACCGGGGACGGTAACACGGCGCGGCGGTGCCGCTGGGCGACAGCGCTTTCCGCTATATGGAAATCCTGGCGTGATCGGGATTCCGCTCACGGTGAGCGAAAAGCGGCATGTCAGTTGAGCTTTCACCCGGTCGGCCCCAAATAGGTTTCCAATAACGCTTCCACTGTGTGCGTGTCAATCCTTCCGATCCCCGGAAAGCATTACCTCGTGATGCCGCGGCCGCGCCCCTACTGTCGCTGCTCATGGATCGGCTTCGATCCCCGATTCGGAAGAGGTGTTCCACGATGTTCCGCACGCGCAGGCCGAACCGTTGGCGTCTGGCGCTCGCGCTCGCCCCCGTCGTTGCTCTGGTGGCGGCGTGTGGCTCGGGCACCGCCACCGAGGCGGGCCCGCGGGCGGAGCTGGTGCTGAAGGTGGCCGACCCCGGCAATTCCGGTCCGCTGGCGGTGGCCAAGCGCGACGGCACCTTCGACAAGGCGCTCGCGCCGCTGGGCGCGAAGGTCGAATGGATCACCACCACACCGGGATTCAGCTCCATGCTGAAACTGTTCAACACCAAGGAACTCGACGTCTCCGGTGCCGCGTTCAGCCCGGTGGTCGGCGCGCTGTCCAAGGACGTGGCCGTGCGCATCGTCGCGGTGCAGGACCCGGCGGGCAAGGATCAGAGCGGCATCATCGCCGGCAAGGATTCCGGCATCCACTCCGTCGCGGATCTGGTCGGCAAGCGAGTCGCGGTCAATCCGGCCGGCAAGGGCGAATACATCCTGCTCGAGGCGCTGGCGCAGGCCGGTATCCCGGCCGACAAGGTGACGCGAGTGCCGTTGCAGCAGAAGGACGCGGCCTCGGCGTTCGCGACCGGCAAGGTCGATGCGTGGGCGTCGTTCCTGGTGCCGTACCAGGAGGCCAAGGCCAACGGTGGCGTGGAGATCGCGACCGAACAAAGCATCGGCTCCAAGGACAACTCGGTGGTGGTGTTCCGCACCGAGATCCTCGACAAGCGGCCCGAAGTCGCGGCCAAGTACCTCGAAGTCCTGCAGGGCCTGACCGCTCAGCAGCACGACAATCCCGCCGGGTTCGAGAACGTCTTCGAGCAGACCGGTCCGCGCGCGCTCAGTGGTGCGCGCCTGTCCGACGCTTTGCGGGTCGGGGCGGAGGCGACCGTGCCGCGGCTGCCGGTCGATTCCGATGCCGCCGATCTGGCCGAAGTGGTGAAGCTGTTCGCCGACAACGGTGTGATCACCCGCAAGATCACTGCCTCCGACATCTTCTACGACCTGAAGGCCAAGCTCACTACTGAGCAACTGGCCGCGCTGAAGACGGGCCGCTGACATGGCTGTCCGCACTGTCCACGCCGCCGAGGAAGATCTCGGCACGCTCGCTGCGCCGCGGACCCGGGTCGAGAAGTCCAGGCCCGCATGGCTGTCGGTACCGCTGCGTTTCCTGCTGCCCGCGTTGATCGTCGCCGCCTGGTGGATCGGCTCGGCCACCGGTGCGCTCTCGCCGCAGGTGCTGGCCGGACCGCCCAAGGTCTGGTCGGCGTTCACCGAGCTGCTGGGCAGTGGCCAGCTGCTCGACTTCGCGGTGGCCTCCTTCACCCGCGCCGCGTTCGGTGTCGGGCTGGGCGTCGGTGTCGGGTTGCTGCTCGGCCTGATCGCCGGACTGTCCAGCCTCGGTGAGGAATTGGTGGACTCCACCATGCAGATCGTGCGCGCGGTGCCGTTCCTGGCGTTGGTGCCCCTGTTCATCGCCTGGTTCGGCATCGACGAGCTGTACAAGGTGGCACTCATCGCGGTGGCCACCGTCGCGCCCATGTACGCGTACACCTATCTGGGAGTGCGCAATGTGGACCGCAAAGTGGTCGAGGCCGCGCGCGGATTCGGTTTGCGCGGGGCACGGCTGGTGCTCGAGGTGATCCTGCCCTCGGCGCTGCCGGGGATCCTCATGGCGCTGCGGGTGTGCTTGTCCATCAGCATCACCGGCCTCATCGCCGCCGAGCAGGTCGGTACCGCCGAGGGTGTGGGCTATCTGGTCACGTTGGCGCAGGAATACAACCGCACCGATTACATGGTGCTGTGCGTGGTGCTGTACGCGGTGCTCGGCTTGATCTTCGACGCCGTGGTGCGGCTGGCCGAACGCTATACGATGCCCTGGCGGCGGCAGGTGGCAATCCGATGACCGCCGTCGAACAGTCGCCGCCTGCCACCGCGCCGGTCGCCGTGCGGATCACCGGACTGCGCAAGGCCTTCGGTGACAAGATCGTCCTCGACGGGGTGGATCTGACCATTCGCCGTGGCGAGTTCGTGGTCCTGCTCGGCCCCAGCGGCACCGGTAAGACCACCCTGCTGCGCCTGCTCACCGGCCTGGAAACCCCCGATGCCGGGCGAGTGCTGGTGCCGGCGGTGCGCACCACCGTCTATCAGGAGCCGCGGCTGATCCCGTCCAAGCGGGTACTGGCCAATGTGACGGTCGGGCAACGCCGTTCGAAGCAGACCAGGGAGGCGGGGCTGCGCGCGCTGGCCGAGGTGCATCTGGGCGGCAAGGCCCGGCAGTGGCCGGCGACCCTGTCCGGTGGTGAAGCCCAGCGGGCGGCGCTGGCGCGGGCGCTGGTGCGCGAACCCGAACTGCTGTTGCTGGACGAGCCGTTCGCCGCGCTGGATGCGCTGACCCGGTTGCAGATGCAGGACCTGGTGGGGGAGTTGGTGACCCGCCATCACCCGGCGGTGCTCATGGTGACCCATGACGTGGACGAGGCAGTGCGCCTGGCCGACCGGGTGCTCATTCTCGATCGCGGCCGCTTCGCGGTGGACACCGAGATCGACCTGGCCCATCCGCGCGACGGCAACGACCCTGCCGCGCTGCGCTATCGCGCGGCCTTCCTCACCGAACTCGGCGTCGGCGCCGCGCCCTCGCAGAACTCAGGAGCATAGATGACCACCACAGCACAGCCCGATCCCGCCGGCACCCTCTGGTACACCCGCTGCCCGGTGCCGACCGCCAGCGGCCTGGCGCACAGTCTGGGCTGGCTGGGCGAGACCGCCCGTACCCACGGCCTGGACTTCGGGGTCCTGCAGGACGCCGGCCCGGAGCTGGCCGCCCGCCACTTCGACCACACCCTCGCGGGTTTGGTGCGGGAAGGCGGCAACGTGCCCGCGCTGGCCGCGCGCGCTCACGGCTCACCGACCCGGCTGATCGGGCTGACCTGGATCGACGAAGCTCAGGTCATTCTGGTCGGCCCGCAGTCGCCGGTGAGTTCACCGGCCGAACTGGCGGGGCTACGGATCGGCATCCCGGCCTGGGCCCAGGATCAGGCGCGCAGCTTCCCGCGAGCGATGGCCCTGCACGGGTTCACCAGCGCCCTGCGCCTGGGTGGGCTCACCCTCGCCGATGTGCAGGTCGTGGAACTGGGGGTGGAGCGAGATCCGCAGGTACGCACCGAAGTTCAGCAGCGTTCCCGGTCCATCACCTGGGGTGCCGACGAGTTGCTGCGCGGTGAAGTGGACGCCATCTACGTCAAAGGTGCCCGCGCTCAGGAAGTCGCCGCGCAGCACGGGCTGCGGGTCGCGGTGGACCTGGACGCCACCGACACCAAACGTTTGCGCGTCAACAACGGCACCCCGCGCCCGATTACGGTGCATCAGGATCTGCTCGACACCAACCCCGACGCGGTGATCGGGTTCCTGGCTCAGAGCCTGCGGGCCGCGGACTGGGCGACCGACAATCTCGACGGTGTGCGGGAGGTGCTGCAACGCGAAACCCTTTCCGGGCCTGAGGGAGTCGTGGCCGCCTACGGCACCGAGTTCCATCGCGGCCTGCATCCCTCGCTGGATCCCGAACGCCTGGAGCTGCTCGGGGTGCAGAAGCAGTTCCTCTATACCCACGGTTTCCTTTCCGCCGATTTCGACCTCGACTCGTGGGTCGCCCACGAGCCTTTGGCGCGGGCGCGGGAGCTGGTCGCCGCCGGGCAGGTTGCGGCATGACCGAGTCAGGGCCCGGAGGAGGCAGCTGGCGTAACCACGGAGGGCCCCTCGGGCATGCAAGAAAGGACACCGCATGACCGAGTATCTGTGGCGGCTGCCCAGCCATGGTGACGGCCGCCGGGCTCGCCCGCAGTTGCGTCACCGCGGTGGATTCGGTGACCTGGTCCCGACACCGGCCGGCGGACGCTTCGGTGCGCGCCCGGATGACCGGGAGCCGACCGATGTACGCCCCGGGCACTTCGGGCCTTTCGACGATCTGCACCAGGTGATCGACGCCGCCGAGCTGGCGGGACTCGACGGTGTGCTCGCGCCGTACGACCCGCTGGGCGAGGAATCGTGGATCGTGGCCGGTGGCGCGTTGCGCGCGACCCGCCACGCACGCGTGATCGTCGAATTCCAGCCTGCTTTCGGTACCCCGGTGTATGCGGCGAAGATCTCGGCCACCCTGCAACGGCTGTCCGCGGGACGGCTGGGCTGGCGGCTGGCAGTCGACACCGACACCGAGGAAGCACGTACCCGCGGCGACCGGGTCAGCGGGGACGACCGGTACGCGCGGGCAGCGGAGTTCCTGACCGTGGCGCGCGGGGTGTGGAATGCCGACCCGGTGCCCGGCGCCGGATTCGAAGGCACCGGATTCGATTTCGCGGGCGAATACTACGACGTGATCGACGGCGGCTTCCGCGGCATCCTGTCCGGGTTGCCGTTCCCGACGGTGTACCTGTCGGGCACTTCTCAACCCGCACTGGATCTTTCGGCCCGCCACGGCGATGTGCACCTGTTCACCGAATCCACCGACGGTCCGGCCGCGGCGCTGGCGCGGCTGCGAGAGCGCACCGCCGAGACCGGTCGCCGGGTGCGCGCGGGCCTGGAGCTGCCGGTGATCGCCCGTGAAACCGAGGACGAGGCGTGGGCGCGCGCGGAACGCCAATGGCGCGAAGTACATCCCGACGGTCCCGGCGCGCGGTCGCTGGGTCTCGACGGTGCCCGCTGGGCCGGGTTCGCCGAGCTCGGCTACCCGGAGCCGGTCGGCTTGGTCGGCAGCTACGAACATGTCGCCCAGCAATTGCAGGTCTACGAAGCCGCCGGTTTCGACAGCATCGTGTTGTCCGGGCACCCGAACATCGAGGAAGTGCACCGCGCCGGTGAGCATTTGCTGTTCCTGGCCGATCCGGTCGGCCGCACCCTGCAGGAGACCACGGCATGAGCATCGACATCTATTGGCGCATCGGCATGGAAGGCGACCACGCCTCCCTGCGTACCCCGCGCCGCTACAACCGCGGTCACGCCAACGGCTACGGCCCTGGCAATATCGCCCCGGCCGTGCGCGGCGGCGCACTCGATGGCTACAGCTACATCGACCACGTCGCCGCCGTCGCCAAAGCCAGTGAATCGGCTGGGTTCCTGGGCGGTCTGTTGCCCTCGTTCCCGGTGACCGAGGACCCGTGGGCCTTTGCCGCTGCATTGGCCCGCGAGACCACCACCTATCGGTTCATGGTCGCCTTCCAGCCCGGGTTCCTGCATCCGGTGCAGGCCGCGCGCATGTCGGCCAGCCTGCAACGCGCCACCGGCGGACGGCTGGTCTACAACATCATCAGCGGAGGTGGTGGTCCTGCCCAATTGTGGTGGGGCGACAAGGTTTCCCACGATGACCGCTACGCACGCACCAGCGAATTCCTCGACGTGCTGCGCGGAGTGTGGGACGGATCGCCCTTCACCCACGAGGGCCGGTTCTTCGGCACCGACGCCGCCACCCTGCCGCCTGGGCTGGCCGGACAACGGTTCCCGCAGGTCTACTTCTCCGGGTCCTCGGGTGCGGCTGTGCGGGCCGCGGGCCGTCACGCCGACTACTATCTGTCCTGGCTCGAGCCCTACGCCGATCTGCGCGCCAAGTTCGACGGGGTGCGCGCACACGCCGAAACGATCGGGCGCACCCCGAAATTCGCGGTCCGCATCGACATCGTGGCCCGTCACACCGAGGAAGCGGCCTGGGCCGAGATCGGCAAAGGCTGGGCCTTCGTCGATCGCGACGCCGCCAACCGCGCCGCTCGAGGTGATTCGGTCGGTGCGGCCCGCATCAAAGGCTGGGTGCCCGAAACCATCACCGGCTATCGCGATCTGGAAGTGCAGCCCAACGTCTGGTGCGGGTTCAGCCTGATTCGCGGCGGCCCCGCCTTCGGTCTGGTCGGCAGCTACGAACAGGTCGCCCAACGCCTCGACGAGTTGATCGATCTGGGTGTCGACGCCTTCATTCTGGCCGGTAACCCGCATCTGGAAGAGGCCTACCGGATCGGTGAGGAAGTTCTGCCGCTGCTGGGTCGCACCCGCCTGACTACACCGACCACTCCCGTGCTCACCCACGCCTGACCAGGAGAAGCCATGACCACCACCGAGATTCGGCTCGATGAGACCGTGCAGGCCTTCGTCGACGCCGCGACCCGCGACGCGGAGAAGGCCTTCCGAGTGCTGCGTGCGACCGGCACCGTCACCGGCAACGGCACCGTCAATTTCGTCGAACGCGTACCGGGCACCGAGATCGCCGTCGCCCTCAACGAACCGGGCCCGTGGGCCGAGGACCGCACTGTCGTGCCGGTCGTGGCCGGCTTCGACGGAGACGTGCTCTCGGGCACCGGATCCGCCGGGTTCGTCACCGGCTACGCCAAGGTGTTCCGCGCGCACCCGGAGATCACCTCCGTGGTGCACGTGCACAGCCCGTGGCTGGGCGGCTGGGCCCAGACCCACCGCGTATTTCCCATCCGCTACGCCGCGGTGCAGCGGCTGACCCTGTCACGGCAGATCCCGCCGCATATCGACCGCAGCATCGGCGCAGGGGATTTCATCCTCGCCCAGCTCACCCGCGACCCCGACCTGATCGCCATCTTTGAAGCCAACGGGGGCGCCAACGTCATCGGCCGCGCCGGACTGCTCGAGCTGGCCAAGCTGGTGGTGCTGCTCGAGGAAGGCGCCCAGTATCAGGCCATCGCCGAAACACTCGGCGGCTCAGTCGATTTCGACAAATCCAATTTGGCTGTCCAATGGGGCCGCACCGGCCTCGCCGACGAAGCCCGCCGCCGCGGCCTGATCTGACCACCACGTCCCAGCATCCCCAGGAGCCTTTACCATGACCGTTCGTGTCGGCTACTTCCCGCACAACAACTCCCTGTTCGTCCTGCGCCACCGCGGCATCCTCGAGCGCACCCTGCCCGAGGTCGAATGGGTAGACCTACGCGCCCTGCCGCAGCCGGAGCGCGTAGATGTGCAAACCGCACTGCCGTCGCTGCACTCGGACTTCTTGTTCACCGATCCCGGCTACGACTTCATCGGCACCGGTTTCACCCCGCCGGTCACCGCCTTGGCCCACGGCCGCGACATCGTCTACGTCGGCATCTCCGGTCCGCGCATCGAGAACGGGCGCCTGGTCACCAAGGCCGATAGTGGCATCGAATCGGTCGCCGATTTGCAGGGCAAGCGCGTCGGCATCGCCCACGGCTCCTGGCAGACCACCCTGGCGCTGTTCGCGCTGGAGAAGGCCGGACTGGGCTGGGCCGACATCGAACCGGTCGACACCGACGTGCACGACGGTGGCGCCGCGCTCATCGCCGGCGACCTCGATGCCTGGGTCGGTGCCTACCCGGGGTTGACCACCGTCGAGGCCGTCACCGAACTGCGGACGCTGATCGACACCGAGTCGCTGTTCAGCCATCCTTCGCTGTGGTTCACCCGCCGCGACTTCGCCGAGAACAATCGCGAAGCCCTCGAGGCGATCATTGCCGCGCTGCAGGAATCCGATGCGTGGATCGTGCAGAACCCGCGCGCGGCCGCCGAGTACTTCGTCGACGACATCGTCGCCCGGGGTGGCAGCGCCGATCTGGACGCGTGGGAGGCGGCGCTGCGCGGTCGGCCGTTCGGCATCGGCCCGGTGACCGAGGAATTCCTCGACGAACAGCAGCACGCCGCGGACTTGCTCGCCGCGAACGGGCTAGTGCCCCAGACGACTCGCGTGCGCGCAGCGGTCGACGCATCGATCGGCGAATTCGTCGCCGCGACCCGCGAACCGGCGACCGCCAACTGACCAACGCCGCCCGGCCGCTCAACTGAGCAGCCGGCAGCATCGGTGCGATCGCGACCGTAGCGCGGCGACGCCGCGCTGGCTGCGGACGTTATGTCAACGCCCGCCCTCCGGACACCAGCCGCGGCGGGATCAGTTGCGTCCAGAATTCGCGGCGGACCGCATCCCACAGCTTCGTCAGTTCCGGAAGGAGTTCTCGCGCTCGCGCGAGATCCGGGTAGCCGCTGGGGCAGAAGGATGCCACTGGCGAAGCGTCGGATGCGTTGTGCACGGCGACAATTGCGATCACATGATGCTGAACCAAGCGCCACGTCACACGCAGTCCGTCGACTTCCGTATGGCAGGTCGGGTTCTCGGACATGGGGAAATTCCTGTTTCGATCATGACGTCAGGCGTCGAGGTGTCCGGGTGGGCGGTTCATGTAGCTCTTAACATAAGACATTAGATTTCATAGTTCAAGGGGTTGAGATATAACTTTATAGTTCATAGTTCAATTGTTAGATGGGTAGAATCGTGTCAGACCCCGTCACCCCAGGAGTCGCGTTGTCCCAGAAAAGGGCCGGATTGTCCGCGCTCGGCGCAGTGCTGTCACCGCTCGAGGGCGGTGGACCGAAAACCGAGGCCGTAGTGCAGCGACTGTCTGCTGCGATCAGCCTCGGTGTGATGGCCGACGGCCAACAGTTGCCGAGCGAGACCGATCTCGCCAACCAGCTGGGGGTATCGACGATGACCCTGCGAGAGGCGCTGGTCGTACTTCGGCAGCAGGGCATCGTGCACACCAAGCGTGGCCGCGGGGGCGGCAGCTTCATCAGCGCTTCGGCCGAGGTCTTCGAGACCCCCTCACTGGCGCGGTTGCAGCAGATGAGCGTGCAGGAGCTGCGCGATCTAGGGGATGAGCACTTCGCCGTCACCGGGGCGGTTGCTGTGTTCGCCGCGCGCCGCAGCTTGCGGGCCGATATAGCCGGACTCCGCGCCTTGGCCGACCGGCTGAAAGACAGCTCCGACCTTGTCTCGGCCCGCCAAGCCGACAGCCGCTTTCACATCGAGATGGCGGTGTGCGCGCAGTCCACCCGGCTGACCCGCGCCGAGGTCGCTCTGCAGGCAGAGCTGTCCGCC